>OZ240244.1:0-4800000 GCA_965198165.1 Candidatus Poribacteria bacterium
AATACTGACCACGATGCCACAATCACGGTCACTATCACCGTCACAAATGTAAACGAAGCCCCCGAGTTCCCTGCGGAAACCGAGACCCGCGAAGTGGTGGAGAATACAGGGACAGGTATGCCAATTGGTGATCCAGTTGCAGCGACGGATCCTGACGGAATGACCGATGCGGATCCTGAAACCGATGGTGACCAGTCCTTGATATACAGCCTCGGTGACACTGCTGATGATGGCTCTTTTGCCATTGATCCTGATACCGGGCAGTTGATGACCAAGGATGACCTTGACTTTGAAGCCAAGGCCTCCTATGAGGTAACGGTCACCGTCTCTGATGGTATCCTCACCGCCGAAATGGTAGTTACAGTTACCATTGGGGTCACGGACGTAAACGAAGCCCCGGTGTTTACCGAAGGTGAAACCGCGACTCGCGAAGTGGCGGAGAACACAGGCGCAGGCGAAGACATCGGTGCTCTAGTTGCAGCGACGGATCCTGACGGAATGACCGATGCTAATCCTGACACCGTTGGTGACCAGTCCTTGACTTACGAACTCGGTGGCACGGATGCTGCATCCTTTGGCATTGACACATCTGGGCAATTGCAGACCAAGGCGGCCCTTGACTATGAAGACGCGGCTAACCCCGATCATTCCTATGAGGTAACGATAACCGTCTCCGATGGCAATACTGACCACGATGCCACAATCACGGTCACTATCACCGTCACAAATGTAAACGAAGCCCCCGAGTTCCCTGCGGAAACCGAGACCCGCGAAGTGGTGGAGAATACAGGGACAGGTATGCCAATTGGTGATCCAGTTGCAGCGACGGATCCTGACGGAATGACCGATGCGGATCCTGAAACCGATGGTGACCAGTCCTTGATATACAGCCTCGGTGACACTGCTGATGATGGCTCTTTTGCCATTGATCCTGAGACCGGGCAGTTGATGACCAAGGATGACCTTGACTTTGAAGCCAAGGCCTCCTATGAGGTAACGATAACTGTCTCCGATGGCAACACTGACCACGATGCCACAATCACGGTCACTATCACCGTCACAAACGTAAACGAAGCCCCCGAGTTCCCTGCGGCAATCGCGACCCGCTTAGTGGCAGAGAACACAGAGGCAGACGAAGACATCGGTTTGCCAGTTGCAGCGACGGATCCTGACGGAATGACCGATGCGGATCCTGAAACCGATGGTATCCAGTCCTTGACTTATAGCCTCGGTGACACTGCTGATGATGACTCTTTTGCCATTGATCCTGATACCGGGCAGTTGCAGACCAAGGAGGCCCTTGACTTTGAAGACAAGGGCTCCTATGAGGTAACGGTCACCGTCTCTGATGGTATCCTCACTGCCGAAATGGTAGTTACAGTTATCATTGGAGTCACGGACGTAAACGAAGCCCCGATGTTTACCGAAGGTGAAACCGCGACTCGCGAAGTGGCGGAGAACACAGACGCAGGCGAGGACATCGGTTTGCCAGTGGCAGCGACGGATCCTGACGGAGAGACCGATGCTAATCCTGAAACCGATGGTATCCAGTCCTTGACTTACAGCCTCGGTGGCACGGATGCCGCATCCTTTGACATTGGCACATCTGGGCAATTGCAGACCAAGGCGGCCCTTGACTTTGAAGACAAGGCCTCCTATGAGGTAACGGTCACCGTCTCTGATGGCAACACTGACCACGATGCCACAATCACGGTCACTATCACCGTCAATGACGTAAATGACGCACCGATGTTCGACAGTGAAACTGCTGCGCTTTCAGTAAATGAGAACACAGCGGCAGACGTGATTATCGGTGAAGCGTTGATGGCTACAGATCAAGATGCCGGGGACGCAGTGATGTACAGCCTCGGTGGTGAGGATATGGCATCGTTTGACATTGAGCCCACAACTGGGCAGTTGAAGACCCTGGTAATGCTTGACCCTGAAACCAAGGATCCCTATACGGTAATGGTCATTGCTACCGATACAGGCGGTCTCACCGACTCCATCACGGTCACTATCGCTGTCAATGAAGCACCGATGTTCGACAGTGAAACTGCTGAGCGTTCAGTAGCTGAGAACACAGCGGCAGACATGATTATCGGTGAAGCGTTGATGGCTACAGATCCAGACGAAGGTGACGAAGTGACTTACACCCTCGGTGGTGAGGATGCCGCATCGTTTGCCATTGATGAGACGACTGGGCAGTTGATGACCCTGGCAATGCTTGACCCTGAAACCAAGGCTTCCTATACGGTAATGGTCATTGCTACCGATACAGGCGGTCTCACCGACTCCATCACGGTCACTATCGCCGTAAATGAAGCACCGATGTTCGACAGTGAAACTGCTGAGCGTTCAGTAGATGAGAACACAGCGGCAGACATGATTATCGGTGAAGCGTTTATGGCTACAGATCCAGACGAAGGTGACGAAGTGATGTACAGCCTTGATGGTGAGGATGCCGCATCGTTTGCCATTGATGCGATGACTGGGCAGTTGATGACCATGTCAATGCTTGACCATGAAACCAAGGATGAGTATACGGTAATGGTCATTGCTACCGATACAGGTGGTCTCACCGACTCCATCACGGTCACTATCACCGTTGATGACGTAAATGACGCACCGATGTTTGCCGATGAACCTGTCGAGCGTTCAGTAGATGAGAACACAGCGGCAGACATGGTGATTGGTGATGTGTTGATGGCTACAGATCAAGACGAAGGTGACGCAGTGACTTACAGCCTTGGTGGCACCGATATGGCATCGTTTGCCATTGACAGCGCGACCGGGCAGTTAAAGACCATGGCACCGCTGGACTTTGAAACCAAGACCGACTATGAGGTGACGGTCATTGCTACCGATACAGACGGTCTCATGGACGAAATCACGGTCACTATCAACGTCGACGATGTCTCAGTAGAAGATGGCGACACAGAAGTAACGAACAGTGCGCCGGTGTTTGACGATGGTCCGAGCACCACCCGCGAAATAGCAGAAAACACCGAGGCCGATGAATCCATCGGTGACCCGGTGGCGGCTACGGATGACGACACATTGGCTTACACGCTCAGTGGCACGGATGCGGCATCGTTTGACATTGATGACACAACTGGGCAGTTGATGACCATGGCAATGCTTGACCATGAAACCAAGGCTTCCTATATGGTGATGGTCACCGCCGACGATGGGAATGGTGGCACCGACACAATCGATGTCACCATCACTGTCAATGACGTAAATGAAGCACCGATGTTTGCCGATGAAACTGCCGAGCGTTCAGTAGCTGGGAACACAGCGGCCGGTGAAGCCATCGGTTCTCCGGTGGCGGCTACGGATGCTGACAGCGGCGACGATTTGACCTATAGTCTCGGTGGCACGGATGCCGGTTCGTTTGACATTGATGCGATGACTGGGCAGTTGAAGACCCTGGCAATGCTTGACCATGAAACCAAGGCTTCCTATACGGTAATGGTCATTGCTACCGATACAGACGGTCTCATGGACGAAATCACGGTTACTATCACTGTCACTGAGGATACTACAGCGAACACCCCCCCGACGTTCGACGCTGGCAGCAGTGTTAGCTACTCAATAGTAGAAGGCGGATCGGGTAGAACCGTCGGTTCGCCGACAGCGACGGATCTTGATGGCGACTCGTTGACTTACGCTATCAGTAGCGGCAATATAGCTGGGTTGTTTGCCATTGATAACAACGGACGGTTGACAACCGCGCGGGCAGTGACACCCGATTCCCATACGTTGACGGTCACTGTCTCCGATAGCAAAAATGCCGCCGGTACCGCCGACCCCGCAGTTGATGACGCAATCACGGTCAGTATCACTGTCAGGGCTAGGCCAACTGGTGGACAACAAACCGGTGGCACAGTAATCGTAACGCCACCGCCAGCAACACCAGGGACAGGGACAACGAACAACGCACCGACGTTCGCCGATGGAGCCAGCACCAGCCGCGAAGTAGCGGAGAATACGCCAGCGGGCCAAAACATCGGCAGTCCGGTGTCGGCTACGGATCCGAACGGGGACACATTGACATACGCCCTCGGTGGCACGGATGCCGCGTCGTTTGACATTGATAGCACAAACGGGCAGTTGAAGACCAGGGCGGCATTGGACTATGAAACCAAGTCATCCTATTCGGTAGCGGTTGATGCCAAAGATGCCAGCATCACTACATCGATTACGGTCACTATCAACGTCACGGACGTAGCTGTTGAGGACACACCGGTTACAGACAACGTTGCACCGGAGTTCGCCAGTCAAACCGCCGCTCGCTCAATCGCAGAAAACACAGCGGCTGGCGCAGCCATCGGCACCCCGGTGACAGCGACGGATAGTAATACCGGTGACGTATTGACATACACCCTCGGTGGTACCGATGCCGCGTCGTTTGGCATTAATGCCGCGACCGGGCAGTTGATGACTCAGGCAATGCTTGACCATGAAACCAAGGCTTCCTATACGGTAATGGTTACTGCTACCGATAGAGCAGGTCTCACGGACTCAATCACAGTCACTATCACTGTCACTAACGTAAACGAAGCCCCAATGTTTGCCGATGAAACTGCCACCCGCATGGTGGATGAGAACACAGCGGCAGACATGATGATCGGTGATGCGTTTATGGCTACTGATCCAGATGATGGTGACGAAGTGATGTACAGCCTCGGTGGTGACGACATGGGGTCGTTTGCCATTGATGCGGCGACGGGACAGTTGATGACCATGGCAATGCTTGACCATGAAACCAAAGATTCCTATATGGTGATGGTCACTGCTACCGATGAAGCAGGTCTCACTGGCTCAATCATGGTAACTATCAGCGTCACAGACGTAAACGATGCACCGATGTTCGCTAGTGCAACCGCCGAACGCATGGTGGAGGAAAACACAGCGGCAGGTATGGCAATCGGTGACCCGTTGACCGCTATGGACGATGACGGTGACGATGTTACCTACAGCCTCGGTGGTGACGACATGGGGTCGTTTGCCATTGATGCCGCGACCGGGCAGTTGATGACCATGGCAGAACTTGACCATGAAACCAAGGCTTCCCATACAGTGATGGTCACCGCCTCCGATGGTACGGATATGTCCTCAATCACGGTCACGATCATGGTTACGGACGTACCGGAATTTATGTTGACAGTGCCAGCGGGACAGAGTTTGATTCACATACCGCTGAAAATGGCGGGTCTCGCAAAGATCAGCGACCTCTACGACAAACTCGGTGGCGCGGCTAACGTCAACCTCCTCATCACCTATGACCCAATGGGTAAGCGGTGGCTCAGTTATATCGGTGACCGGAACAAAGGTCAGACCCCTGACAAGGATTTGACCGATGACATGGGTATCCTTGCGGTTATGAAGGAAGAAGTCACCGTTCAGCTCTCCGGCGACCCGCTCGGCACAGACGGCACTGCTTCAATCATGTTGCAGGCAGGCACGAACCTTGTCGGTGTACCGTTGAAAGATTCAAGAATAACCAACGTCGGTGACCTATTGGAACTTGAAGGGATTAAAGACAACGTCAGTTACATTATCGTCGAGGACGGTGGTGAGTACAGGACAGTTACACGGGCAGGAGATCCGGGTGATGTAGCGGTTACCGGTGGACAGTCCTTTGTTCTACAGGCAACTGAGGCGGCGACGGTTATGATCACCGGCGATGGGTGGGCAAGCAGTGCGGCGACAGCAGCTCCCTCCTGGATAAGTCGGATGGGTATCCAAAAAGATGGTGTGACTGCCGCCTTAGCGGTGACAGGTTCAATAGTTGACGGTGTGAAAGGTCTTACTGACTTCCACATAACCGTCAAGAACCTCTCAACCGGTAAAGTGGATACAGTTGCAACCAGTGATGACGGAGTTGGCTATCAGTTGACTTTCGTTGATATCGAGACAGGACGAGCGGCGCAGATTGGAGACCACCTCGAAATCTCAGCGCGATCCGCAGACCCGCTAGTTGGTGTAGAACCGCTACGGTATATGGTAACCGTTGAAGACGTGAAGCGAGGCCACATCCAGTTGGATACGCTAGTCACCTACGAGATACCAGCGAAGACCGAACTGTTACGCAACTACCCGAATCCGTTCAACCCTGAAACGTGGATTCCGTATCGTTTAGCAAAAGATGCAACCGTTACATTGGAAATCTACGACACAACCGGTGGCATTGTCCGCAACATCCACATTGGACACCAGCTCGCCGCCATCTACGAGAGCCGATCAAAAGCAATCTACTGGGATGGCAGAAACAACCTCGGTGAGCGAGTAGCAAGTGGTATTTACTTCTACCACCTCTCCGCAGGCGACTACTCCGCCGCCCGCAAGATGGTCATTCTCAAGTAACACCTATCGCAGAAAAACTTAACCTAAAAAAAGCCCCAACCGTTCCACAACGGTTGGGGCTTTTTTTTTAACAATCCATGAGCAAGAACTCCCCCCGTGGGTGGGAAATCCCTTTCCCACCCTTCTTGCCATGGGCGCGAACTCCCCCCGTGGGTGGTAAATCCCTTTCCCACCCTTCTTGACACACTCCATGGGCAAGCACTCCCCCCGTGGGCAGGAAATCCCTTTTGTGTTCGCTCACGCGATGCGCTCGCTCACGCGACCATCCGTCCCCGGACCATCCGTCCCCGGACCCACCCCTCTTGATACACCCCATGGGCGCGAACTCTCCCCATGGGCAGGAACTCCCTTTCCCACCCCTCTTGACACAAGCCGTGAGTGAGAAATCCCCCCATGGGCAGGAACTCCCTTTCCCACCCACAGGCCAGGAGCGTTAAGTTTTAAAATCCGAACCTTTTATTTTATAGGTTGTCTCACTATAACGAAAGCCATTTTACACAAACCCAAACCCATTTCCAAAACGGAGGGAAATACCATGTTTCTAACTTTGAAATCGAACCGTCCACTCATAATCGTATGCGCCATCAGTCTCATACTGACAAGCGCGTACTTCATCTCCGCCCAAGAAGACACACGTCCCGAACGTTCCACCCGCCAACAGCGCGATCGCGGGGGGCGCCAGGAGGGAGGCAGACGTCAATTCAATCCCGAACAGATGATCCAACGCCAAACCGAACGCGCTGTTGAGAATCTGAACCTTTCTGATGAAGAAACCCAGATCCTAGTGCTGAAAATTAAGGCCATCCTACAGCACCGTATGCAGCAACGCCAAACATTACGGCCGTTTGCAGAAGCCCTACGCACGGCAGTCGATGGTAAAGACGACACACAGATTAAGTCCACCCTCGAAGCCCTCAAGGCCAAACGGAACGAGCAAAAGACTACCTCCGAAACACTAGAGAAAGAGCTAGTTGAACTCCTAACCGTGCGCCAAGAAGCCCAACTAACCATCGCCGGTATTGTCAACAGTGATGGTGGATTCGGGGGATTTGGCGGTCGTCGGGGTCGCGCCGGTGGTGGAGAGGGACGCCGCGGTAATAGACCAAATAGACCTGCTGGTAATCAGTAACACGGTTCGTAGTAGTGCAATTCATTGCACATTCGGATCAGCTCGTAGTAGCGATTCGTAGTAGTTTTGAGCCAATCAGCCGAGGGGAAAGCAGGGATGACCTTTCCCCTTGGTCGCTCTTCACTGAGCAGAAGCGAAGAATAATGAAAAAAACAGTGATAGTAGCATTCATCATCTTATCAATACCCATCGCGTTGGTTGCCCTAAAATCCGTTCAGAACGACCCTGCCCCCGGGTCCATCAACATGCCATCCGCCGCAACCGCATCCAAATCCGTTTACCCCAAACAAAAACACCCCTCACATCCCAAGCTGACACAGCCTAATTATCAAATCATCGCCGAAAACAACCTATTCCGACCACTCGGCTGGAAAAAAGAAGCTCCGCCACCCGACGAACCAGCCCCAACGCCCGCGCCCAAGCCGATTGTCGAAATACCACCCGCACCCCCACCGCCGACTTACGCGCTGGTTCTGACAGGCATTGTTCAAAACGGTTCAGACTGGATTGCCGTCGTCGAAGACCGGCAGCACAATGAAGGGGTATTTCTCCGGCGCGGCGAAATGCTGAAGGACGTGCTTGTGCGAGATATTTTGGCTGAACATATTAGGTTGGTTCGCGGCGAGACGACCATTCAACTTTCTCTGGGGGAAAGCATCGAATACGGAATAGATGGGCGACTGCTATTCGAGACAACTGGCACAGCAAAAATGCCGAAACCCACCGACGAAACGAGCAAGCCATCGCCGCCGCCTGTAGGCGGGGCATCTCTGCCCCGCCCGTCGCCCACAGGGGGCGATGGACAAAGTCTAATTGAACGTATGCGAGAAAGAAGAAGAAGGGAATTGAATCAATGACAAAATTATTAACGATTGCCTACGGGGGGAGGTGCGGGGCAAGATGCCCCGCCTACGCCTCGTGGGTATTTTACCTGAGCTATTTACTCTTTTTTCTCCTTACAGGATCAGTTTTGGCAATCGGTGAAAACGAAATTGCGGAAGGAGAAACCGAGCTGAAACGTATCTCCATGCGATTCAAAGACGCTTCGCTCGACCACGTTCTGGAATTTCTCTCCGAGGCGACAGGCTACACCATCGTCAAATCGGCAGACCTAGATGTGCGCGTCACCATCATCAGCCCTGACAACATGCCGGTGGATGCGGCGTTTTCGGTGCTGAACTCTATCCTATCAATCAAGGGATATACCAGCATCGTCAATGGGCAGAGCGCGAAAATCGTCCCACTGGAGGGTGCGAAACTCGAAGCGACCCCGATACAGGTCGGAAGCGACCCAGACGCTATCAAGTCCGATGCCACGATTGTCACGCAGGTGATGCCGCTCGCTTCAGCAGATGCGACACAACTGGTCAAAGACCTCAAAGACTTCGTCCCGCAATACGGCGTGATGACCGCCTACGGTCGAAGTAACACATTAATCATCACCGCATCTTCGGCAAACATCAAAAGGTTGGCTCAAATCGTTAAGCAACTCGATATTTCGATGGCAGACCTGATCAAGGTTGAGGTGTTCTCGTTGCAATACGCCAATGCGACCCAGTTGGCTGATGTCATTACCAAGCTGTATGAGAAGCCTAGAGATACCGAGGCCGCCGCTGAACAGGAGCGACAGCAACGAGGGCGCCGTGGCAGATTCGGCGGTCGTGGTGGTGCCGGTGGAAATGACGCGGGCGATGAAACCGCAACCGCTGCAAGTAGCCCCACAGAAGGTGGTTCGCTTCAACTGCTCGGTACGGTGAAAGCGGTTGCCGATGAAAACACCAACTCGCTGATTGTGTCTGCCAGCCAACAGAACCTTGGGGTCATCCGGGGGCTGGTTGAAGAACTGGACACAAAACGCTTTTCAGAACCAGAAACGCGCGTGTTCTCCCTGAGATACGGCGATGCAACGCAGGTCGCCAATGAACTGAACCAAGCCTTTTCTAGTGCCGCCCGCAATGTCTTTACCGGCGGTGGCTTTGGAGGCAGAGGCGGTAGAGGCGGTAGACGGTTTTTTCAAGAGCAACAGCAGGAACGGAGTCGGCAACAGAACCAGCAAGGTGGCGGAGGTGTACTCGGTCTGCCGGAGTTGACAGCGGTACCCGATGCACGAACCAACTCCGTGATGGTTACGACAACCGCACAGCAGATGGAAGCCATCGGTCAACTCATCGAACAGCTTGACCGAGACATCGCAGACTTCGCCGAAGACACGAGGGTTTTTGCCCTTGAACACGCAGATGCGTCAAACGTCTCGGATGTGCTCAACGACCTGTTGTCCACCGAACTCTTTGAACGCCAATCGGCAACTCGCACAAACTTCACCGGCAGTGGATTTGGTGGAGGTGGATTTGGCGGAGGCCGGGGTGGATTCGGCGGGAGAACGACATCCGCCGGTGCATTAGGCTCTAGCAGTCAGAATGCCGATGCCGCACGAGGGCTCACAGGCAACGTGAAAATTGTCGCCGATGCAGAGACAAACGCCCTGCTAATTACCACATTTGTACGGAATTTTCCCGCCGTTGAAAAACTGATCAAACAACTCGACGTATTGCTCCCCCAAGTCCTGATTGAGGCGCAGATTATCGAAGTGACGCTTGATGATCAGAGCGCGTTTGGGGTCGAGTGGATGTGGGAGCAGGGCACAACCGTCAACGAGCAACCCCATCGTCAGGAGGGAACGACCGATTTCGGGTTGGCTGAGGAGATTTTCGGTTTGAAGTACGGCATTCTCTCCAGCAAGCTTGACACAATGCTCCACGCCCTCACAAAGGACACGAAAGTCAACATCCTCTCCACACCCCGCATCATGACAAAGAACAATCAAGAAGCGATCATCAACGTCGGTCAAGAGATTCCGTTTCTGGTCAGCACACAAGAGACAGCAACGGGCGGCATCTTGACCAGTACAGACTTTCGGAATGTCGGTGTAATTCTAACCGTCACGCCCCGGATTAACCGGTCAGGGACCGTTTCTCTCGATGTCAATCAGCAAATTAACAGTCTAATTGAATTTACACTATTTGATGCCCCAATTATCTCGACACGAGAGGCGACCGCATCTGTCACCGTCCGAGACAAGCAAACAATGGTCATCGGCGGGATGATCAAAGACGACAAAACCGAGACCATCCACAAAACACCAATTGTCGGCGATATCCCACTACTCGGAAAACTATTTCAGCGCAAAGACAGTCGAGTTGAGAAGACAGAGTTGATGGTATTCATCACACCCCACGTAGTCTACACCGACACCGATGCCAACCGTGTAACAGCAGAACAAAAATCCCAAATCCACATGCAAGGCACCCCCAACAAACCCCCCAACAAACCACAACCCCCCCCGGCCCCGTAGGCAGCGCAAGATGAAGCTTAAAAAATAACTTGGGTAATGGGGAGTTCTCACTCATGGGGTGTGTCAAGAGGGGTGGGTCCGGGGACGGATGGTCCGGGGACGGATGGTCCGGGGACGGATGGTCGCGTGAGCGAGCGCATCGCGTGAGCGAGCGCATCGCGTGAGCGAACACAAAAGGGATTTCCCACCCACGGGGGGAGTTCCTGCCCATGGGGTGTGTCAAGAAGGGTGGGAAAGGGATTTCCCACCCACGGGGGGGCCCCCATGGGGATTTCTCACCCATGGGGGGGGTTCCCACCCATGGCTTGTGTCAAGAAGGGTGGGAAAGGGATTTCCCACCCACGGTTGGATTGGACAACGGGCGATTTATACCACGTCACCCGTGAGTGCCATCCCCCCGTGTGTGTGACATCCCCCCGTGTGTGTGCCATCCCTCCGTGTGTGTGACATCCCCCCGTGTGTGTGAGAACTCCCTCCGTGGGTGGGAAATCCGTTTCCCACCCTTCTTGATACCCTGTGTGTGAGAACTCCCCCCGTGTGTGTGAACTCCCCCCGTGGGTGGGAAATCCGTTTCCCACCCTTCTTGATACCCTGTGTGTGAGAACTCCCCCCGTGTGTGTGACATCCCCCCGTGGGTGGGAAATCCGTTTCCCACCCTTCTTGATACCCCGATCCGTGGGAAACCGTTTGTTACCAGCACAAATAAGGGTGAGCTTCTGGCTCACCCTTATTTTTTCATCAATTTGACACGATATCTTAAAACAACCGTAACATCTAAAAGTTATACTTACGGTTGAATTTGGTTGAAACACGCCGAATCCAAAGATATAATTAAAAGCCGAACAGATTTTATCGTGGATTGGGCAATACTACCATCCTTGAATGGGAGCGTAAAACAATGAAAAACAGAATATCCCGACGACAGTTTCTAAATTATGGAGCAATCGCTAGTGCATCTGGGGCGGTTGCATTTGGTTTTTTAGGGTGTAGCAGAGCACTAACACAACATGTCCCCGGCTTCAGTAATCCGTCCTCTCGATTTTATTCCACTCCGAACCGCCTCGTCGATCTTCCGGAAGGATTTACATGCCGTGCCATTTCTCGGACGGGCGAAAAGATGGACGATGGATTTTGGGTGCCGGGCAAGCATGATGGCATGGCGGCGTTTCCAGGCCCGAATGGCAAGACAATCCTGGTCCGAAATCACGAATTGAATTGGTTTCACAAAGGCATTGGCGCGTTTGGCTGGAATAATGAAAGAATTAATTACGTTGACCCCGAAAAATTTTATGACCCCGGGCACGGTGTCAGGCCTGCCCTCGGCGGGACAACGACGCTAGTCTACGATACCCGCACCGGAACGCTGGATACCCATTTCTTGAGTTTGGCAGGTACGCTGCGGAATTGTGCCGGTGGCCCAACGCCTTGGAATACATGGATTACCTGCGAGGAAACTGTACAAAAGGCAGAAAGGGAGTTTCAAAGAGACCACGGCTACAATTTTGAGGTTCCCGTTTCCGCCACCCCCCGTTTGGAGACCCCGATACCGCTAAAGGCGATGGGACGTTTCAATCATGAGGCTATCGCTGTGGATGCCCGAAGCGGGGTGGTCTACCAGACCGAAGATCGAAGCAATGGCTTAATCTATCGGTTTGTTCCCAAGGAGCCGGGGAAACTCGCGGCGGGCGGCCGGCTTCAGGCGATGAAAATTCGGGGCATGAACGGCGCAGACACTAGAAATTGGAAAAGTTTAACGGAAAAGATTTTGCCGTGGACGTATGAGACCATTCCTGTGCGGCAAGCGATGGATGTGGAATGGGTTGATATCGAAAATATAGAATCTCCCAAAGATGATCTCCGCAAGCAGGGCGTTGACGAAAAGCGCGCCGCAAAGTTTGCCCGTGGCGAAGGGATGTGGTACAGCGGGAATGCGATCTATTTCGCCTGCACAAACGGGGGGATACGGAAGAAGGGACAAATCTGGCGATACACTCTCAGCCCGTTTGAAGGTACGAGCCGGGAGGAAAAACAGCCGGGGAAACTCGAACTCTTCATCGAACCCAACGAGAGCAATCTGCTCGAAAACGCTGACAACCTGACCGTCACACCTTGGGGCGACCTCATTATATGTGAAGATGGCCCCAAAGAACAGTACTTAGTTGGCGTAACACCAGAAGGTAAACTTTACCGATTCGCCCGAAATGCGATGAATATGTCTGAGTTTGCAGGGTCAACCTTCTCACCCGATGGCACCACACTGTTTGTCAACATTCAGAATCACGGCATCACCCTTGCCATCACCGGCCCTTGGGGTCATTTTCGACAGCATGGAACCGATGTGTGATGATATGGATTTTCAATCAAAAAGTCAAGGAAATGCCATAATTCTGTAACATCTTAAAGATATACTATACAATCATAGACACGGCATCCGTGCCAAGACCCCGTATGCGGGGCATCATGAAGCTTAAAAAAATAAGTTGGTAATTTGGATTGAACGGAACTCATCCCCCGTAGGTAGGAAATCCTCCGTGGGTGGGAACTCCCCCCGTGGGTGGGAAATCCGTTTCCCACCCTTCTTGATACGGTCCGTGGGTGGGAAATCCCCGTGGGTGGAAAATCCGTTTCCCACCCTTCTTGATACGATCCGTGGGTGGGCTTGATACGATCCGTAGGTGGAAAATCCGTTTCCCCCCCATCTTGATACGGTCCGCGGGTGGGAAATCCGTTTCCCCCCCATCTTGATACGGTCCGTGGGTGGAAAATCCCTTTCCCACCCTTCAGCGATAAATCATGGCAATTTTTCAAACAGGCACTGACATATTTCGGGGATTTTTTTACACCAGCGAGACCTCTTCTAATCCGCAGTACTATCCCTTAATCTGAATAGGAACCTATATTACCCGATTAAATTCTTAAACTTCATCGTGCCCCATCCCCAGACCCTGTAGGCGGGGCATCTTGTCCTGTACCTAGACCCATAACCGTGGGCGGGGCATCTTGCCCCGCGCTGACAAATGAAAACCCCCTGGTGAAATTTGACAATCAAAATCGGTAATGTTTGGTGGCTCGGGTGGGAAAGGAATTCCCTCCATAAGTCGAGGATTGCAAGAAGGGTAGGTCCGGGGACGGATGGTCCGGGGACGGATGGTCGCGTGAGCGAGCGCATCGCGTGAGCGAGCGCATCGCGTGAGCGAACACAAAAGGGATTTCCTACCCACGGGCCGGTGGTTTTTAGAAATTGCAAGAATGGTAGGAAAGGGATTTCCTACCCACGGGCCGGCGGTTTTTAGAAATTACCGAAGTTGAACGTCAAAACTCATGAGGATTGCAGGAAGGGTAGGTCCGGGGACGGATGGTCGCGTGAGCGAGCGCATCGCGTGAGCGAGCGCATCGCGTGAGCGAACACAAAAGGGATTTCCTACCCACGGGCCGGCGATTTTTAGAAATTACCGAAGTTGAACGTCAAAACTCTCATGACAGATTGCCCTCCGTTGGAGCGGGCTGGTTTCGCCTTGATGTCAAGAAGGGTGGGAAAGGGATTTCCCACCCACGGGCCGGTTTTCTGGTTTCGCCTTCACGTCAAGAAGGGTAGGTCCGGGGACGGATGGTCCGGGGACGGATGGTCGCGTGAGCGAGCGCATCGCGTGAGCGAGCGCATCGCGTGAGCGAACACAAAAGGGATTTCCTACCCACGGGCCGGCGGTTTTTAGAAATTACCGAAGTTGAACGTCAAAACTCATTAGGCGGGGCATCTTGCCCCGCGTCCGAACGATTATTGGAGGCTTGCTAAAATGAAACGCTCCCTGACCCTTTTAGGGTTTCTCTTTCTCTATATAATTCCCTCTCAAGCGCAAGAACTCACGTTTCGCTCGATAACATACAGACCCGACGGGATACTCGCCAAAGAGCCTGTTGTTACCGAACTTGATAAATCCGAGGCTATCGTCGAATTTGAAACCCTAATCCCGACACCGGAAGCAGTTGTTTACTACGGTGTGATTCCCCCTGAAGAAGAATTGGCATATCCTCGCTATCGTAAGAGTGCCAAAGAATTACTGCCGGCAGGCACTACCCGTACCACAACGCACCAGCTCAGACTGGACATCTCAAAGCTAGAGTCCGTCTACTATGACATAGGGCTCATTGCAAACGGCGGTGGCGTGATTGCTTACCGAATCGAAGTATATGACCCGCGTATCAATGCCGCACAACACTACGACCGCCAATTTCGCTACCAGCGCGAGGGGAAACCAAAGACAGGTAAGTACACCCTCCACACAAGCTTAACTGCGGGCCCTTTTGTAGACCTCGTAACACCCAAATCCGCCGTAATTTCGTGGGAAACAGAACCGCCCAGCAATGGAGCAGTTTGGGTGAATAATACCGAAGTTAAGTCTGGGGAAATTTCCGCACATCATGAAGTTCTGCTTACCGGATTAAATCCCTCTACCCAATATACCTATCAAGTTCAATATGCGTCGGCGGGCGGGATAACCCGCGAGTACTCGTTTCGCACAGGGCCGACCCCAAGTGGTCAACGGGCTTTTAAGTTCGGATTTATGTCAGACAGTCGAGGCGGGGTCGGGGGCGGCGAAAGAGCGCAGAACGGTGTCAATGTGAAAGACCTCGGCCAGTTCGCGGCGGCACTGTACCGAAAAAACGTCGATTTTATCTGTTTCGGGGGCGACCTCGTGAATGGATACACCACCGACCAGCGCGATTTTGAATCGCAGTTGGAGACATGGAAACGCGCCATCCAACCGGTTGCCGCTCGGATTCCCGTTTACGAGGCGATGGGCAACCATGAACAGCTTGGGAACTACTATAAGGTGCTTGACCCGATAAATAAGGGGCAATACTTCATAATGTTCAGCGACGGGAAGGGAAAACAGAGTGCCGAGACGAGTTTTGCCAAAGCGTTTGTCAATCCGCAAGGCAGTGTTTACGGGTTTGAGGCACCGCCGCCAGAAGTTCGGGCATTGGGGGTCGCCGGCCCAGAGACAGGACCAACCTACGTTGAAAATGTCTACTCTTTTAACTACCAAAACGTCCATTTCGTATCCCTCAACAGCAACTATTGGGCGACTGGATTCAGACACATCGAAAAGTTTGGCCAAGACAACGGCGATAAGGGTATCAACAAAATCGCGCTAGAACACCTCGGCGGCAATCGGGAGGGCTATCTCCGCTCAAATCAGTTGAAATGGCTCGAACGCGACCTCCAGTCGGCTCAAGCTGACCCCAATATTGATTGGGTATTCATCTATATCCACGAACCCGCGTTTCCCAACGGCGGGCACGTTCGCGATGCCATGTATTGGGGGACAAGTGGCAAAGGCGAACTCGGCGGTTACAACGAACCGGATGACCCGTTGGGAGATGTGCTTGACATGCGCGATCGGTTCTGGAAAATTCTCGCCAAATCCAGCAAGGTACTCGCTGTCCTCTCTGGCGACGAACACAACTATAGCCGAACACGCATTGATTCAGATGTCCACCCCGATTACCAAATCCCCATCTGGCAGATTATCAGTGGCGGGTGCGGTGCGCCATACTATGTGCAGGATAAATCCGTGCCCTGGGTCGAAAAAGTCGAGGCCTTTTCAATTTCAAAGAATTATTGTCTATTCACTGTTGACGGCAGACGGGTGGGGCTAACCGTTCACAGCGATACAGATCAAACCCTAGATTCCGTAGCAGATTTGACAACCATTAAATAACCCCTCCACAACATTTCGATGATACGTTCTAGCGTATGATACATTCTACCGTAGGCGTGGCATCCTGCCCCTCGCCTAGCCCCATAACCGTGGGCGGGGCATCTTGCCCCGCACCGAAAAATGAAAACTCCCCGTAGGCGGGGCATCTTGCCCCGCTACGTCCAAAGGAGACAGAAACGGATGTTCAATAACTTTCGATTCAAATTCAACACCGTATTAACTAGTATCGCCGTATTCACATTATGCCTATCCATAAGTGCGTGTTCTAGGAACAAGGGCAACAGCATCCAAAACGCAGGTTCCGATACAATGGTCAATTTAGCACTCGCGTGGGCAGAAGCTTACGCCGAAGTTACCCCTAGCGTGCCAGTGGAAGTTTCCGGTGGCGGTTCTGGCACTGGGATAGCGGCATTGATAGATGGTACCGTTGATATTGCCAATTGCAGTCGTGAAATGATCCCTGAAGAGATTGAACGGGTCAAGCAAAATACCGGCAAGGAACCGCAGAAATTTATCGTCGGATACGACGCATTGGCGGTCTACGTTCATAAAAACAGTCCGCTAGAAGAGATTACGATAGCGCAACTCGCTGAAATCTACGGCGAAAACGGGGACATAACGGAGTGGGCTCAACTCAGTATCGAACATCCCGAATGCTCAAGTGACGAAATTATCCGCGTCAGCAGGCAATCCAACTCAGGGACCTATCGCTATTTCCGAGAGGCACTGCTGGGAAAAACAGGAGACTTCAAACTCGGTTCGAGAGACTTACTTGGTTCTAAGGATGTCGTGGAACTCATCGGGCGAACCCCTTGTGCTATTGGCTATAGCGGAATGGGATATGCGACCAAGCATGTTAAAATGCTTAAAATTACGAAAAAGGCGGGGGATGCGGCTTACGCCCCAACTCTCAAAAATGCACTGAGCGGCATATATCCGATTGCTCGCCCGTTGTACATGTATTCGATCGGAACGCCAGAAGGAAAAGAAATGAAATACATCAACTGGATTCTTTCCGATGCCGGACAGAAGATTGTCGAAAAAAGCGGCTACGTCCCACTACCCAAGTAACCCGTCACTTGCTCCTGATGAAATTTGACAATCAAAATCGGTAGGGAATAACGATCGTTATTCCCTACTTAAATCTCATGACACATTGCACTCCGTTGGAGCGGGCTGGTTTCGCCTTGATGTCAAGAAGGGTGGGTCCGGGGACGGATGGTCGCGTGAGCGAGCGCATCGCGTGAGCGAACACAAAAGGGATTTCCCACCCACGGGCCGGTTTTCTGGTTTCGCCTTGATGTCAAGAAGGGTGGGAAAGGGATTTCCCACCCACGGGCTGGTTTTCTGGTTTCGCCTTGACGTCAAGAAGGGTGGGAAAGGGATTTCCCACCCACGGGCCGGTTTTTAGAAATTACCGAAATTGAACGTCAAAACTCATTAGATGGTAAGCAACTTTAAGGAATCAACCCGTATACGCTTCAGAAGATAAACTGTAGTACTGAAACTTGCTTAGCAACTGAGGTTAAGTAGGAGAATGATGATAAACCGACGCCGTTTGGAACAGATTAGCGAATCCATCATTGAGTGGGTCATTCGATTGTGTGGTATTAGTGCCATCCTGTTCGTCTTTGGAATTTTCTTCTTTGTCTTCCGGGAAGGTGCCGGTTTTCTTTTCGGAGAGTTAAATCTGCGGGAATTCCTCACCAGTCCCGAGTGGTATCCGACCTCTGTGAGCAACAAGCGTTACGGTGTGCTCGCCTTAATCGCTGGTACCTTCAGTGTAACGGTGTTATCAATAGCAATTGCCGTACCGTTCGGGCTAGGTGCAGCGATTTTCATATCAGAATTCTGTGGTCCCAAGCTGAAAGAGACATTTAAGGTCGTCATTGAGTTGCTTGCCGCCATCCCGTCGGTCGTGTGGGGATTCGTCGGTTTGACAATAATGAATCAGCTGATTATCGTATTATTTGATGCACCCGTCGGGCTAACGGTCCTGAACGGCGGAATTATCCTTGCCCTTATGAGTGTTCCGATCATCGTTTCCATCGGAGAGGACGCTCTCAAAGCCGTTCCAGATTCGTACCGCGAAGCCGCCGAAGCCCTTGGCGCGACCCGATGGCAGATTGTCTACCGAGTACTCCTGCCTGCCGCAAAAAACGGATTGTTGGCAGCGGTTCTGCTCGGTGTCGCCCGTGCAATCGGTGAAACGATGGCAGTGCTCATGGCAACAGGGCACGCCGTACAACTGCCGAAAAGCCCTCTCGATTCGGTCAGAACGCTACCGGCGACAATTGCCGCTGAACTCGGTGACGCACCTAGAGGATCAAACCATTATCAGGTACTGTTTATTATCGGCATCCTGCTTTTTTTTATCACTTTTGTGGTGAATTTGGTCGCAGATTTGGTTATTAAAGGGATTCGTGCAAAATGAGTGTCAGGGCCATGTTGCTCCTGCTGGATTACCAAATCCAACAGCTCTTTACGTCGCTTCAGAAGATAAACTTTGCTACTGAAACCTGCTTACCAGCAATTTTCAAGAATAATCCTGGGGGAGAGAATAGGGAATAACGATCGTTATTCCCTACTTGCTCACTTGGAGAAAAGAATGGAACAGACAGAGCAAAAAGAGATTGACGACCCCATGCAAGGAGAACCAGACGGTCAATTGAGGTTCATCGAAACGTCGTTGGGGCGCCAGAAAAGATTGACCGAAAATGTCGCAAAGACCATCTTTTTTATAATGACCGCGATGATGGTCTTACCGCTACTACTCATCGTCGGCTACCTGTTATACAAAGCGTTACCAGCACTATCCCTTGAGTTTTTGTTTACGAATCCGAAGCGCGGGATGACAGCCGGTGGAATCTGGGCACCCGCCTTAGGGACGATGTATCTCGTCACGATTTCGCTACTCGTTTCTGCACCAATTGGCGTGCTGGCAGCGGTCTATCTGAATGAATATGCACGCGAAAATTGGTTCACGCGCATCGTCAATCTCGCGGTCGTCAATCTCGCTGGCGTACCGAGCATCGTCCACGCACTGTTCGGGTTGGGTGCTTTTGTACTATTCGCCGGTATCGGTAAGTCCATTCTCGCCGCCGCCCTCACGTTGGCAATTATGACGCTACCAGTAATTATCGCCAGCACCAAAGAAGCACTTGCCGCAGTCCCAATGTCATTTCGTGAAGCCTGCTGGAACATTGGTGCCACGCGATGGCAAACCATCCGCGGCATCGTATTGCCGAATTCGATTAGCGGTATTTTGACCGGCGTTATCCTGCAAGTCTCGCGAGCCGCAGGCGAAACCGCACCCATTATGTTTACCGGTGCCGTATTTTTTAAATTCATACCGGAAGGTAATATTTTCGCATACGATATATTTGGCCAGTGTATGGCGTTGTCAATGCACTTGTACACAATGTCCACACAGGTTCCGGATGCTCCCGAAGCCTCGCTGTATGGCACCGCTGTTGTCCTTTTGGGCACCGTGTTGATGTTCAACACGCTGGCGATTGCGTTGCGTATTTATCTCCGTTCCCGAAAGAAATGGTAACCCGTGGGCGGGGCATCTTGCCCCGCTACGACAAATGAAAAACCCCTGGTGAAATTTGACAATCAAAATCGGTAATGTTTGGTGGCTCGGGTGGGAAAGGAATTCCCGCCATAAGTCGAGGATTGCAAGAATGGTAGGAAAGGGATTTCCTACCCACGGGCCGGTGGTTTTTAGAAATTGCAAGAATGGTAGGAAAGGGATTTCCTACCCACGGGCCGGTGGTTTTTAGAAATTGCAAGAATGGTAGGAAAGGGATTTCCTACCCACGGGCCGGCGGTTTTTAGAAATTGCAAGAATGGTAGGAAAGGGATTTCCTACCCACGGGCCGGCGGTTTTTAGAAATTGCAAGAAGGGTAGGAAAGGGATTTCCTACCCACGGGCCGGCGGTTTTTAGAAATTGCAAGAAGGGTAGGAAAGGGATTTCCTACCCACGGGCCGGCGGTTTTTAGAAATTGCAAGAAGGATAGGAAAGGGATTTCCTACCCACGGGCCGGCGGTTTTTAGAAATTACCGAAGTTGAACGTCAAAACTCATTAGACAGGGCATCTTGCCCCGCTACGACAAGTAATATTATTAACTCCTATGCCAAACGAAACCAAGAAGATTGAAATCTCGAACCTCGCTGTTCGATACGGAAGCAAAGAAGCACTCAAAGGGATTTCCTTCGATGTTTACGAAAATGAAATCCTCGGCATCATCGGGCCAGCGCAATCAGGGAAAACAACACTACTAAAAACCATCAACCGCACCATCGAGTTCGACACAGAAGCACAGGTGCAAGGGAGCGTGAAAATCAACGGTATGGACGTGAAAGATATCAGAAATGTTTACGAACTCCGGCGGCGCGTAGGGATGGTTTTCCCGCTACCCGTCGGTCTACCGTTGTCTATCTACGATAATGTTGCATTCGCACCTAGGGCGGCAGGGATTCGCAAACGGGCAGAATTAGACGAGCTTGTGGAACGCTGTCTACAACAGGCGGCACTTTGGGATGAAGTCAAAGACCGTTTGAACAGTCTCGGTACGAAACTATCGGGGGGACAACAACAACGTCTAACCATCGCCCGCGCCCTCTCTCACCAACCCGAAATCCTCTGCCTCGACGAATTCTCAATTGCTGTTGACCCAGTAACGACCATGCGAATTGAAGATGTGCTCAAAGAATTACGAGCAGAGATTACGGTCATCCTCGTTACAAATTTGGTACAACAAGCCCGACGTTTAGCGAATCGAACGGCGTTTATGCTAAATGGTGAACTCATTGAGATTGACACCAACGAAGTGATCTTCTCCGATTCACCCACAAACGAGATGACCTACGATTATGTGAGAGGAGACTTTGGATGAGCTACGACAATAATAAGTACAGCATCCAAACAAATCAGCTCAACTTATGGTACGCCGATTTTCAAGCCCTTATTGATGTTAGCGTAAAGGTAGTAGACGGTCTAATTACTTCGCTAATCGGTCCATCGGGTTGCGGCAAGACGACGCTGCTACGCAGTTTCAATCGCGGGAACGAAAGGTACGAAAACGTCACCACAACTGGCAAGATTAACATCCTCGGAAAAAATATACACGACCCGGATGTCTCACTGTCAGAGCTTCGCAAAACCGTCGGTATGGTTTTTCAGCGTCCGAACCCCTTGCCTATCTCCGTTTACGAAAATGTCGTTTTTGGGCTGCGTGTCCACTCAGGGAGTCGTACGTTGAAGAAGTCGGAAACTGATGAGATTGTTGAGAGTGCGTTAAAGACTGTCTCTCTTTGGGACGATTTGAAAGACCGACTGAAGGTCAAAGCGACGACACTACAGCTTGAACAGCAACAGAAATTATGCATCGCCCGCCTGCTGCCGCTGAAACCGCAAGTTATCCTGATGGATGAACCGTGTTCAGCACTGGACGCCGAGGCGACCCGTGCCGTTGAAAAGCTGATGTTGAATCTGGTGGGGCAATACACGATTGTGATTGTCACGCACAATATGGCACAAGCCCGCCGTGTAAGCGACGAATGTATTTTCATGTTACTCGGCGAAATTATAGAGCATAGTTCCACCATGGAACTATTTGTTACGCCTAAGCATCCAAAAACGGCTGATTATATTGAAGGCAGATACGGTTAGCATGAAATCCCTAATGAGTTTTGACGTTCAATTTTCAATTCCCTTCAAACGTATGGGTACACCCCAAGTAGGGGCAGGTCTTGTGCCTGCCCACACATTCAAAACCGATTTTGATTGTCAAATTTCACTAGAGCGTGTCTCATAATACCATTTCTGAAAATTTATATCGCGTTAGCGGTTTTGATGAAATATCAAACGCCTGTAATCCCGGCTACGGGGGTGCGGTTGATGACGCTTTCTTTGAAAGTGGCAACATGAGTTGACGCATATCGTTATCCGATGGGGCAAGATGCCCTGGCTACGGGGGTGCGGTTGATGACGCTTTCTTTGAAAGTGGCAACATGAGTTGACGCATATCGTTATCCGATGGGGCAAGATGCCCCGGCTACGGGGGTCTGATGCGTTTTTGCTTATGCTTTGAAAGTGAGTTGACGCAAATCGGACTTCCATTAACGAGTGATTTATTATCGGAATTGGTATAAATACAATTTTGTCCAAATTTACCCGGGCGCGGGTATTGTAAATCGGGCTTACAAAGCCCTCCCACGATTTATGAGATAAGCCGTCCCACGATTTATGCGATAATAGTCCAAATTTACCCGAGCGTGGGTATTGTAAGTCGGGCTTACAAAGCCCTCCCACGATTTATGAGATAAGCTGTCCCACGATTTATGAGATAAGCTGTCCCACGATTTATGAGATAAGCTGTCCCACGATTTATGCGATAATAGTCCAAATTTACCCGGGCGTGGGTATTGTAAATCGGGCTTACAAAGCCCGCCCACGATTTATGAGATAAGCTGTCCCACGATTTATGAGATAAGCTGTCCCACGATTTATGAGATAAGCTGTCCCACGATTTATGAGATAAGCTGTCCCACGATTTATGAGATAAGCTGTCCCACGATTTATGCGATAATAGTCCAAATTTACCCGAGCGTGGGTATTGTAAGTCGGGCTTACAAAGCCCTCCCACGATTTATGAGATAAGCTGTCCCACGATTTATGAGATAAGCTGTCCCACGATTTATGAGATAAGCCGTCCTACGATTTATGCGATAATAGTCCAAATTTACCCGGGCGCGGGTATTGTAAGTCGGGCTTACAAAGCCCTCCCACGATTTATGAGATAAGCTGTCCCACGATTTATGAGATAAGTCCTCCCACGATTTATGAGATAAGTTGTAGAAAGGCGCGGCACTTTGAATGCACAACGCAAATGGACATATTTTGCCGACCAATTCGCAAGGTACATCGTGCAATTCGCCGGAGTGGTGGTCATCCTTGCGGTTCTCGCGATACCGGTCTTTATCTGCCTAGAGATACTTCCGCTCTTTTCAGCCGCGACATCTGACACGAAGTTAACGGCCTCAGTAAAACCAGATGCCCTAGACATTGGCTTGGATGGGCGCGGGGAAATCGGTTATGTGGTCACGGATTCAGGCACAATTGACTTTCTCTCGCTGATAGACGGGCGTGTGCTAGGCACCGTTTCGCTCAAAGCGTTAGAAAACGAGGTGCCCACAGCGGTCTCTCGCACAACGGACCCGAGTCTAATTGGTATCGGCACCTCCAACGGCAGGGTGTTACTCACGAGAATTGTATTCCACGAACAGCAGGCCCCCTTTGATGTTTCGCAGGAGCATAGCTGGCAACTGGGACGGGAAAACGAGCGGATTACCCGGCTGGTGATGTGGGAACATGAAGCCGCGCAGTTGACGGTAGCAGTATTGACTGACCAAAATCGCCTGCTGTACTTGCGGCAGAATCGGGAGACGGAGGAGAGCCATTCCCACGACCTGAGTGCCCAGATTAGCGCGACCCCGACAGCGATTGCGTTGACGACCAATGGCAAAAACCTGCTCATCGGAACACAGAACGGTTGGCTCTATCACTGGGAGATAAGCGACCCGCAAGCCCCTCATCTCTCGCAACGCTTTCAAGCCTCGCAACATGTTGATGTGCCGATAACAGCGTTGACGTTCCTAATTGGAGACGAATCGTTGGTGGTTGGTGATGGGCAGGGGAATGTGGATGTCTATTTCCGTGTGAGTCCATTTGGAGCCGCGGGTCAACCTCGATTCCAAAATATCCGCCGTTTTGAACGGCAGAACGGTGCGATTACCCATATCATAGCATCCCCGAAAAACCGTGCGTTTCTGACCGCCGATGATACGGGCGAGGTTCGGCTCTGTTTTTCGACCGCTCATCGTCGGTTGTTGCGGTATCAGAAACACAGCTCCGCGATTGAGGCACTCGCATTCGCCATCAACGCCGATGCCGCCTTGAGCCTTGATGCCCAAGGTGCCCTCCGTTACTGGCACATTGATTCCGCCCACCCCGAAGTTTCACTCGGGACGCTGTTCGGGAAGGTATGGTACGAAAACGATTCAACACCGAAATTCGTGTGGGAATCAACGGAGGTCAATCGGAGCGTGACAAAGTTCAGTGTGATACCTCTGATATTCGGGACCTTCAAAGCAACGTTCTATGCGATGCTCTTTGCAGTACCTGTGGCGTTGTTGAGCGCGTTTTATACGTATGAATCTACCTCCACACGCCTGAAATCAATCGTTCAACCTGCTATCGAACTGGTGGCTTCAGTACCCGGGGTGGTTATCGGATTTCTGGCGGCGGTATGGCTTGCACCCCATTTAGAGCAGGTGTTAGTCACCATCTTCCTGATGGTTATCATTATGCCAACGGCGATTTTTGGTGCCGCGCTACTCTGGCGGTTTGGGCCTAAGCCGACTCGCGACCGGGTTTCGGCTGAACTAATACTTGTACCGGTCGGGGCTCTGATTTTCGTTAGTGTCATCGTGTCCCAGTTGTTATCGAGCCCCATCGAAGACGCGCTGTTTGGCGGCGATGTGATACAATGGCTGTCTCAAACTTTGGGGATGAATTATGAAAACCGAAATGCCATCATCGTTGGCTTCGCGCTGGGGCTCGCTGTGACCCCGCCAATCTATACCCGCGCATACCACGCGCTCGTCAATGTGCCCCAAGGGCTCGTTTCAGATGCCCTCGCGTTGGGGGCAACCCGCACACAGGTCGCGTTATCCGTTGTGCTCCCAACGGCAGGGCCCGGGATTTTCATTGCCATCATGGTAGGCTTCAGCCGTGCAGTCGGAGAAACGATGATTGTGTTATTGGCATCGAACAATACGCCAATTTTCGACTGGCATATCTTCAGCGGGATGCAGACCATGTCAGCGGCGATTGCCGGTATAATGCCAGCGATTCCTCGTGGTGAAACCTTGTACCGTGTCCTGTTCCTAATCGGTGGATTGTTATTTCTGTTTACGTTTGTGATTAATGTTCTTTCCGATGTAATTAGCGCGTATCTTCGTAAGCGATATCATTAGTTTGAACAGTTTGAACCCGCAAATTAAACTCGAAGGGTGGAAGGATGGAAGGGTGGAAGAGAAACTTCCATCCTTCCAATCCCCAACTTGCTTATGTCCGGTTTTTGGAAACATAGTAATACCAATTCTGATAAAAAATCACTCGTTAATGTACGCAGAGATGCCGGGAGGCAAAGATGCGCAGAATTTAACGCAGGGACGCAGAGAAGCAGAGACGCAGAGCAGAGAAGAGGGAAGATCAGATACGAGCGGAGAGGCTCTGAGAAGTATAGCGTTTTATAAGCAGACAGGGGACAAGAGGGGCGCAGGGAAGAGGGCTCGTTGCAGTGCCGTGAAAACTAATATAATTATAGCGATACTATCAACGCTGTCGTCGTCTACCTGCGGGCGTACTTCAGGAGCGTTGATAGTATCATACCAACAGAGCCGTTATCTTATACCAATTCTGAATCGGCTGCCTCCCGCCGCGTTTTGGCATACCCGCTTTTGAGGGGATAGAGCATCATCCGTTTTTGGTTCCGATGGACATCAGAAGTTTTGTGCATCTCTGCCAAAAGTGTCTGGATGTCTTCACTAATGTTGGGAAGTTTTTTTCGCATAGGTTCTCCTTTAATAGGTTAGATGCAAAACAGTTTACCACGTTTACGGAAAAATCCAACAAAAAATGGAAAATTTTAAACAGAAATGGTATAACTTCCTGATATGGATTTCCGGCGCGGCACTGCTTCTGCTCCTCCTAATAAGCACTGGAACCTTCTGGTTGCTTTTATCCGAGGGCTTAGCCGCGAGTTGGTCTCAAGAGATGTGGCGGGAAATTGGTTCTGCCGCCTTCGAGACAATTGCAATTATTGTGATGATGACGGTAGTTGTCGCCCCATTGGGCATCCTTGTTGCCATCTATCTGCATGAGTACGCAACGGATGGATTCCTCGTGCGCGTGGTGCGCCTTGCGCTGAGCAATTTGGCAGGGATTCCTGCCATCGTCGTGGGGATGTTTGGCCTCGCGTTCTTCATCAATTTCTTAGGTGAAGGGATTGACCGCACCTTCTTCAACCATCAGTTCCCATTACCGAGATTCAGCAAAGGGGGGATTCTATGGGCTTCATTAACGCTGGCGTTATTGACATTGCCCACGATGGTAATTTCGACCGAAAAAGCACTCGCCGCTGTGCCGAGCGCGAGTCGTGAAGAAGCCCTAGCGTTAGCGGCAACAAAACTGCAAATCCTATGGCATATCGTCAGCCCGAATGCGATTATGGGTATATTTTCCGGTATAACGCTGGCGATGAGTCGAGGCACTGCCGCTGTTGCACCGCTCATAATCATGTGCACCATTCAGGCAACACCGGTTGATGGCGCGTCCGCGTTTCTCCATTTGGAGCGTGAATTTGCACATCTTGGATTCCATATCTTCGATGCAGGGGTTGCTACCGCGAATGTCGAGGTCGCCAAGGCGGTGGCGTATACGGCGGCGTTATTGCTGGTTCTCCTTGCGCTTGGATTTCATCTGATTGCGATAATCCTGCGTAATTGCTCCAACAACCAGCAGCTTTAACGAGGCACCAAACCGTAATGAAGAAAAAACAACCAGACAGTGTTATTACAGTCGAACACCTCAATTTTTACTACGGTAAACATCAGGCACTTTATGACATCTCACTGGATATTCCTGCGCGTGAAGTGACAGCTTTTATTGGTCCCTCTCGTGCGGGTAAGTCAACGCTGTTGCGTTGTTTTAACCGGATGAACGATATAATCCTGGGAAGCCGCCTTGAAGGGACCCTGCTCGTTGAAGCTGACGATATCTATCAGGAAGGGTATCCCCTGGAACCGCTACGCAAGAAAGTGGGCATGGTCTTCCAAGGCACCAATCCGTTTCCGATGTCCATTTATCAGAACGTCGCATTTGGCCCTCGAATGGCGGGCATTCGCGCTCGAGAAAAACTGGAGGAATCGATCGAATTGGCGTTGAAGCAGGCGAATCTATGGGATGAAGTCAAAGATAAACTCCACCATTCCGCCTTCGAGTTATCCGAGGGAGAGCGGCAACGTCTATGTATTGCCCGCACATTGGCAAACGCGCCACACATTTTACTCATTGACGACCCCACAGCCAGTTTAGACCCTATTTCCACGGAGCGTATCGAAGCGACCATTCGTGAACTCCGATCGGACTATACCATTGTCGTTGGAACGCGCAAGCGGCGGCAGGCGGCACGAATTTCAGACCGTATTGCATTTTTCTGGGACGGAAAACTGGCGGAGTACGGCACAACAGAACAGATTTTTACGAACCCGAAAGAAAAACTGACAGATGATTACATTACGGGGAGGTCAGGCTGATGCAACATCATCTCCAATCCGAATTAGAGGAACTTCAGCGGAAACTGCTTAGACTCGGTGGGTTAGCAGAAAGTATGTTACAGCGTTCAATCACATCAATTCTGAATCGTGATGAGGAACTGGCATACGCTGTTATCCAAGAGGACGACGAAGCCGACGCACTTGAGAATGAAATTGAGGAACAGTGCATTCAACTTATTGGCCGCCATCAACCTGCGGCTTCCGATCTGCGGTTCCTTGTCATGGTACTGAAGATTAATCGCAACATTGAGCGGATGGCGGATAAAAGCGTCGATATCGCACAACGTAGCCTAGAGTTGATCGGTTATCCACCCGTGAAGCCGTTTATTGATTTGCCCCGCGTAGTGGCTATCGTTCAGGAGATGGTCAAGGACGCACTTGATGCCTTTGTGAGACGAGATGCGGTCTTGGCAAAGGCAGTTCGCATACGAGACGATGAAGTGGATGCCATCTACGATGCGACTTTACAAGAGCTTTTAACCATCCTGACCAACGACTCCAAACTCATTCGCCCCGGCATCAGCATTTTACTACTCTTCCGACACCTAGAACGGATTGGCGACCTCGCCTCAAACATCGGCGAAGAGGTTTACTACCTTGTTGAAGGCGATGTGATTCGGCATTCAGCATCCGCAAAGCAACCACCTCAAAGTGAGTAGTACGTTGGGTTGAACGGTTAGAAGCAAAGGATTACCAATCCCCATACGGACTTATTATCCACAAGGTTGGGACATCAACCTTTGTCCGAAGACGGATGGTCGCGTGAGCGAGCGCACAGGAGAGGGTGTTAGACTCGCTGTCGCACGTCTGAATCAGACGCGCGACAGCGGGCATCCCTCTGTGATAGCAGAATCCCTATCCCTTTAGGGTGGGGAGTATGTCAAACATATAGTCCACCTTTGCCACCGGTTTGACACCGGGCAAAGTGATACGTCTCTGCGCCCCAGGCAGAATACCGAATCTTGACTCATCTTCACAGAACAGACGGACGCTTTTGAAATCTGACCGCTTCTCTGAAATCGCCGCTTCAACTTGGGAGCAAAAACTTCAAACAAACGCCTCAGATGCCAACTCGTTTTTTTTGATGACTTTTGCGAGAGACTTTAAGTTTTGCTCCCCATTTATCGTGAACTAGCGCATAAACCGCCTTATAGCTCATCTCAACACCAAAGGTGTCTACAATATACTGCCGAATCTGCTCATAACTACTAAACCCATTCGGCTTTTCGAGTTCCGCGCGTAAGGTGTTGCGGTCTTCTTCGCAGAGCAATGGGACGCGACCGGGCGGATACCGCCTCACTAACAACTTCTCAAGACCGCCGGCTTCATACGCGGCTAACCACTGCCCGATGGTGATGCGATGGACACCTAGCAACTCGGCGACTTGCTTTCGGTTTTTCGCTTGTCCACTTCGCAGCAGATACAGCATAGAGAGCCTCTGCTTTTTATAGCCTTCGGAGGCGTTGCACAATAGCGATTTGAGCTCAGCTACACTCTCTGTAATCTCTGGAACTTTTCTATTCATTGGGACCTCACTTCATTTGGTATCTTGCTACACATAATAGCAAACTTTATGATGATTTGTCAATTAGAAACAGTATGATATTGGTCGCTTTCGCTGTTCGTGAGCGCACAATGAACCGGCCTCACAAATCTTCTACCAATTGGAGCAGAAATTGTATATAATCTGAGGTGGAACATAAATATTGTTGGGCGAGGCGACCTCGCCCAACAACATTTATCCTGACTGGGTAGGGGTTTGAACCTCACCCAACTGGTCGGGCGAGGAGACCTCGCCCCTACGATTTATTCTGAATGACAAAGGAGCTTGCTATGAAAACTGCCCTTCATTCTGTAAGCTACGCTGGCGTGTGGACGGGTCAAATCCGTTTAACGATTGATCAATTTTTGGAGAAAGCTGCCAATTTCGGTTACGATGGCGTGATGCTGGTGGCAAAACGCCCGCATCTGTCACCGCTAGACGCTGATGACACCACACTCGATCGAATCCGCAAATCCCTTGACGAATCCGGACTGCAATTGGCGTGTCTGGCGGGATACACCGATTTCTGCGCTGGAGCAGACCATCCCGACGTTCCGCATCGGGAAATGCAGATTATGTACGTGACCGAACTCGCAAAGCTTACCCACGACCTTGGAGGAAAACTGGTGCGCGTTTTTACAGGGTTCGAGCGTCCTGATGTCTCCTACGACCAGCAGTGGGATTGGTGCGTACAAGCCTTACGTGAATGTGCGCATCGTGCGTCGGATTGGGGAGTCACAATCGGTGTGCAGAACCATCACGACATCGCCGCCCACTACGAAAGTCTATACGACCTGCTCAAGGAGATTGACCACCCCAATTGCAAGGCGATGTTCGATGCGTGGTCGCCAGCACTGCACGGCACCGACCTCGTCGCCGCTGTCAACAAGATGGCACCATACATTGTGCATACCACAGTTGCAGACTATGTGCGTCGCCCACGTTTTGAGTATCATCCAAGACTGGTCAATTACACCCAACAACCCGATGTGATTCGGGCGGTCCCGATGGGCGAGGGGTTCATTGATTATCGTCGCTTTTTGAACGCGCTCAAAGCAAACGGCTATGATGGATACGTCGCATACGAGATGTGCTCCGTGCTTGAAGGTGGAGGAGCTGAGGAGAATTTGGATGTGTGTGCAAAGAAGTTTATGGCGTATATGAAGGAGTTTTGAGTCAGGCTCATGCCGCTCCTGCTGGATTGACAAATCCAGCAGATCCTGACGCATCTGTTTATAGTAAAGCCCATAATTATAGTGACATTTTGAATTATTGATACATTTTTTCTGTTTTCTGTTTTTCTGTTAGAATATCTCTATTATGGCATATTCACCCGATTTACGCAAACGCATCTTAGATTTTATTCAAGCAGGCGGGAAAAAATCCGAAGCCGCCCGCCGATTTACCGTCGCACGTTCAACCATTGATAGATGGTTAGCCGCTGAAGACCCACTGGCTATCAAAAAACCGGGCCCAAAAAAAATGAGAGTGATTGACGAGGAGGCACTCCGAAAACAGGTTGCTGATTGCCCGGACTTGACGCAAAAAGAGCGGGCTACACATTTCGGTGTTTCAGAGTTTTGTATCGGCTATGGACTGCGAAAACTCGGCATCACGCGAAAAAAAAACACTCGGGTATAAACAACGCTGTGATGAGAAACGGGCAACCTATTGCCAAGACCTCGCTGTGAAAGAAGCGGCGGGCAAGTCTGTTGTTTATGTCGATGAATGCGGTTTTTGTGCGGAGCGTTTTATCCCTTATGCGTATGCTCCACAAGGTGCCCCTGTTTTGGGGCTCATATCAAGTCAAAGAACCCGGAAAACCACAATGGTAGCTGCGCGTATAACTATTAACTCTGGCGAAGTACACGATGAGGCTAACAACAGGAGAGTTAATAGTTATGAAGATACTTTTACAGCGTTCTGTTTTTTTGATGGCAGCTGCAATGCGGAGCGTTTCAACAAGTGGCTTGAAGAAGACCTGTGTCCCCTGCTCTCTTCGGAGCATTTAGTGATAATGGAGACCGCCCGGATTCATAAAACGGAACGCACTCGTGAGCAGATAGAAGCCGTTGGCGCAGAGCTATTGTTTTTGCCGGCTTATTCACCCGACTACAATCCGATTGAACACGATTTTGCAACCATCAAACGACTGCGTGAATACAATGCCGATATACCACTAAATGAAGTGATAAACATGTATCATTAACTCTAAAGTTTACTATAAATGCGGGTTTAATAAATAATTCGGTAATTCGGGGTTACAAACCCCTCCCACAAGAACCGCACAAACTAACAGTTTATGCTACGGTTGCCGAAGTGTACAAACTAAATGCGGGTTTAATAAATAATTCGGTAATTCGGGGTTACAAACCCCTCCCACAAGAACCGCACAAACTAACAGTTTATGCTACGGTTGCCGAAGTGCACAAACTATAGTGACATTTTGAATTATTACATCAAACGACTGCGTGAATACAATGCCGATATACCACTAGATGAAGTGATAAACATGTATCATTAACTCTAAAGTTTACTATATTTGAAGGGTGTGCAGGATTAAGTCGTCTGAATCAGGATTCACAGGATTTTAGGATTCACAGGATTAAGAGAGACACATATTATCTGCCCTTGGGGGTAGAAACTAGGTGCCCTGACGGGGGGCGATACTTGCGGATGGCGACATGCCCTTACGGGTGGCAAGATGACTTGACGCAAGTCGACGCATAGAGTCGACGCAACTTGACGCAAATCTCGGATTCAGAGGCACCTTACGGGTGGTAGGACTATTTAGTTTTCGGTTTTTAGTCCATTTTTGGTGCCAAGTCGGGGCGGGGATGCCTCTCCTACGGTGGCGTGTTGGGATGTCGGTTCGCTGTTATCGGAGAATTAAATGCCTGCAACTCACCGTTTTATGCTATTGACAGACCTGCATCTGTCGGATGATCCACACACTGCGACTGCCCATGCGTTGCGGTGGGCCGTTGAACAAGTTAATCAGCAGAAACCCGACTTTTTGGCAATTGGCGGCGATGTCACGACATTCGGCACAGCGGCATCAACCGCCCAATTCCTCACGGCGATAGAGCGGGTCGAAGTTCCCGTCCTCCTCACACTGGGCAACGCCGAACTTCGCAGTCCAGACGCTGTCCGCCTGCTCAAAGACCGGCTCGCGCCTGAACAGCGGTATCGGGTGCAAAACGATCTTTTGGTTCTTCTGCCAAACATACCGCTTGGCACGTTGTCCATAGAAGAACGCGAGTGGCTCAATCGAATTGCCCTTCAGTACACCGAAATCAACCGTCGCATCGTCATCACCCATGTCCCGGTTGATAGAATGGAGGCTGAAACCGATGCGTGGTTTTCAGAGTGGATTCGTCAACAGCGTGTTGAACTGCTCGTCGTTGGGCATATCCATGAACACCGGGCCCGATGTATTAACGGATGCCTAGAAATCGCCACGCGAGGGCTAGACCCCGACAAAGCGATTGGAGATTTTCCCGGAATCAGTCTGTTTGAAAGCAGCGGGCAGGGGCAGTGGTCGGAACAGTTCTATCCGTGGTCGCCTGCTATCGAATTGCTCCCCGCAGACCTGCCGAATGGAATTTCACCGGTCGGTTGGTCAATTCACGGCGACCCAGTGGATGCGGCGAGAGAGACGCTCGAATTTGGACTCTCCTGCCTTGAACTTCGGCCGAGGGATTTTAACTTCTCCCGTCGTGCGCTCGTTGACGCGCTTCGCGCCCTGCGGGATACAGGGCCATTCTTCCTCTCCTACCAGCTACCGGGACTCGGTTGGAATCAAGAGAGTCGGCAAATCGTGGGTGAATCGGCACTGAGCCGACATCTAGATTGCGCGCTTGAATCTGGCGTGAATAGCCTAACCGTTCCTGTTCCGCAAGCTTTCGCTTCTGAATTGGAATCGGTTGGGGCGGAGGGGGTAACGGGCATCCCGCTCTATCAAGCGTTTCTACAAACCTACACCCGCATTCTTCAAGAGCCCGCTCGCACTGGGGTTCGCATCGCAATCCAAAACACCCATAACGCGCCCAAAACGCCGGTTGATGCGCCACACCGGAAATTCGCTACCAAAATCGACGAATACATCCGCTGGATAGATGCGGTTGCTGAAAACATGGCTGATATCCCGGGCGCGATGGTCGGTGCACTGTTGGATGTCGGGTACGCTCGGAATAACGGCGGGGACTTGGATAACCTTCAACCGCTGTGCGATTGGTACGCACGGCTCGGGCGGCGCATCCTCGGTTATCACATCTATCAAGTCGATAACGACCCTGGGACCGGCGCGCTCAAAAACCATATTGAAATCACCCGATTTTTCGGCAAACGGATTTCGTATGCAGGTTTGCTCTGGGCATGGTCAACCCATCAGATCACTCGGGGGCCGCTGTTCGTAGCGGTCAGAGATGATGTTGGTCGGCGAAATACGGTTCGGCGGTTCAAACACCTTTTTGCAGATGCCGAGCGGATTCGTGACGCGATTGATCTTCCGGGCAGACCTGCACCGATAAATACGATATAGAAACCGAGTTTTACCGAAAAAACTCGGTTTCTTATCACTGTTGATGAGGAGAAACAGATGACAGAATCAGAAATCCGAGACTTGTACGGTTGGGCGAAGATCGAGCCGGATGAGCCTGTCGTGGCTGGATGTACGGGCACTTGGCAGATTACTTACCATGTCGGTCGCTACGGTGTTGATGATGGCGGAGTGATTAAAATCGCATGGCGGGATGTCAGCGATTGGGCAAGGCCGCAATTTGAGAACGCCCAGGCACCGGAATATGCGACCGTCTCGACCACAGGTCCGGCATCGTTACGAGCGGCTTTTGAAAGACAACGCTACATCCGCCCCTGGCGGTATTGCGTCACCATTGATGTATTCGACGATTCACTCTCGAAAGGCGACACGGTTACACTGACTTTGGGAAACACTTCTGGTGGTAGCCCCGGCAGTCGAGCGCAGACTTTCTGCAAAGACGCTTTCGAGTTTCGGGTCGCCGTTGATTGGTGCGGCACATGGGTTTATACGGTTGTATCCTCCCCCAAGGTACCGATTATTAGTGGCCCACCACACGTTCTCGTTGTGCTGGGTCCGTCGGAGGTCACTCCCGGTGAGGAGACGTGGATAGGGGTCAAGGCGGAGGATATGTGGGGCAATCCGTGCACCCATTACAGCGGCGAAGTGCAACTCAACGCCGCAGGGTTGAGCGGGCTACCAGAAGCCTATCGCTTCCAGCCAGCGGATCTCGGGGTAAGGCGGTTTGAAGGCGTAACTGCCTCCAGAACAGGCATCTATCGCGTGTGCGCGACAGACCGGCAGAACAATTTGACCGCAGAAGGGAATCCGCTCAGATGCGTTGAACCTCAAAGTACATACCGTCCCTTCTGGGGAGACCTCCACGGACAGAGCGAGGAAACCGTCGGGACAAATCCTGTCTCCTCATACTTCCGCTTTGCCCGTGAGGCGGCACTCGTTGATTTTGCCGGACATCAAGGGAACGATTTCCAGATTACCGAAGATGTGTGGAACGAAATCCGCACACAAGCGAATACGCAATATGAACCGGGGCAATACGTCACCTTTGTGGGGTATGAGTGGTCAGCAAACACACCGCTAGGCGGCGACCACAATGTTTACTACCTCGGAGATGATGGGCCCCTACACCGTTCAAGTCATGTGCTTATCTCCGACAAATCGGATGTTGATACCGACTGTACGCATGTTACAGAACTCTACGCGGCATTAGAAGGGCAAGAGGTGTTGTTGGTGCCACACGTCGGCGGACGCTACGCGAACTTAAACTGGCACCATCCTGCACTTGAGCAAGTCATCGAGGTCTATTCCGAATGGGGCGAATTTGAGTGGTTTCTGCGAGAAGCGTTGGAGAAGGGTTACCGCGTCGGTTTCATCGCAGGCAGTGACGACCACAAGGGGCGGCCAGGGGCGGCGCATCCGGGCAGCGGTTCGTTTGGTGTGTATGGCGGGCTAACCTGTATCTACGCACAGGAGTTAACCCGCGAGGGCTTGTGGGAGGGGCTTAAAGCGCGTCGGTGTTACGGAACGACTGGACAGCGTATCGTGCTGAATGTAACCGCTGATGGGTATCCAATGGGAGCGGAATATCAGACGAACGGGCCACCAGAAATTGCCGTGCAGGTTATTGGAACAGGGAAGATCGAACGGGTCGATATTTTCAGAGGCGTGAAGCAGATTTACACCTTTCCGGAGACGATAGACCGGACAGAAGACCGTGTTCGCGTGGCGTGGTCGGGCCAACGCATCAGGGCCCGCAACCGGTTGGTGCGGTGGGACGGAAGTCTCGAAATTGACCGTGGGCGCATTCTGGAGGTGCAGGGGTACGCCTTCGATTCACCAGCAGAGGGAATCGTGGAAGTGGCCGAGCGGAAGGTCGCTTGGAAATCCGTCACAACAGGGGATACTGATGGCGTAATACTCAAGTTGGACGCAGAGTCGATGACGATACTCAATTTTGAAACGCCCATCTTGAACCGCTCGCTTTCACTCCAAGAAATCGCGGATGCCCCTGTTGTCGTGGAGGCAGGGGGCATTGATATAAAGGTCGTCTTTGAGCGACTTCCGCTCGGTGTCGGGCGCGATGTTGCTTTCACCTTTCGGGAGACGGCCGCGCCATCTGGCTGTCACCCGTACTGGGTGCGTGTGACACAAACAGATGGCGCGAAGGCGTGGGCGAGTCCAATCTACGTTACGATTGACTGAGGAGGGGTCATAATTTGAGACCGACGCGGGTTGGGGAACCCAACCCCTACAGACGGGTTGGGGAACCTAGCCCCTACCTGATTAAGACGGGTTGGGGAACCTAGCCCCTACAGACGGGTTGGGGAACCTAGCCCCTACCTGATTAAGACGGGTTGGGGAACCCAACCCCTACTTATACCAATTCTGATAAAAAATCACTCGTTAATGCACGCAGAGATGCGGGGAGGCAAAGATGCGCGGTGTTCGTCACCCCATGCGTCCTCGGACGCGCAGAATTTAACGCAGGGACGCAGAGAAGCAGAGACGCAGAGCAGAGAAGAGGGAAGAGGAGATCCGAGGGGAGAGGCTCTGAGAAGTCTAGCGTTTTATAAGCAGACAGGCGACAAGAGGGGCGCAGGGAAGAGGGCTCGTTGCAGTGCCGTGAAAACGGCTTTTGCGCTCGGTCGTCGATGACCGAGCGCAAAAGTCCACTAATATAATACCAATTCTGATAAAAAATCACACATTAGATGACGTATGGTGGGCGGGCGGGGCAGGGATGCCCCGCCTACGGGGTCAGGGGTAATGTGACATTTTTATTTAGAGATGGTATTAATACGGTGTATCCCCCGTTGTCAAAGCACACCATCGGGAAGTCAACATGGCATCCCATAAAGCTTGTTGCGCTTCGGGGGTGGTGATGCGTCGCAATGCAACCGCCGCATAGTAGCGCACATATCGACCTTCATCGTTTAAGCAGTTCATCAATGCGGGGATGGCTTCATTTGCCGGTTGCCCCATCTTGGCGAGTGTAACCGCCGCGTTCCGTCGGACTCGCTCATCGGTATCAGATAACGTAGTAATCACCGCGGGGACAGCGTCTGGCGTAGCGGGAGCGATGTTCCCCAATGCTTCAACGGCGTTCCTGCGCACCCACACATTTTCATCACCCAAGATTTCAATCATCGCCGGTGCGCTGTCTCGCGCCGCTGGCCCGATATTTCCCAACACATCCGCGGCGGCGGCACGGGTTGACCAATGCTTTTCATGCAATGCCCCCCTTAAAGCCGACACCGCAGGAGCTCCTACGGCTGACAACGCGTATGCTGAAAAGAGTTCCGCTGGATTGCCACCCTGCACATTTGCTGGCGTTCTTTCGATGTTTGCTTCAGCGAACGCTTCGGATTCCTCTCGCAACCGTTCCATCAATGGATCCACCGCAGGCTCGCCGATTTCACCAAATCTGTATGCGGCATCTAAGCGCGTGGATTCTGTCGTTGCCGGGTCGTTGAGAATCGCCATGAGCGCAGAGGCTTCGGCACTGGATTCACTCCCGTTGGAATCTGAAGGATCGTTGGCAGAAAGCCAATCCCACACATGTCTTGATACCGCCGGATTCGGGTCGGCATCAACAGGGTGCCACGTCGGATCTTCATTGTGCCACGTCGGGACTTGCGGCTCCTCCATGCGCGTGAATTGAAATTTTAGCATGTGCCGTTTTTTCTCACTCCGATTCGGGGTCGCCCGGTGCCACACATCAAAGTTCACAAGTGACACCGTTCCTGCCTGACCGCAGAGCGGCAGTTCTTGTTCAACCGTTTTCTCAGGATTGGTGTCGGAGATTGTGTTATAGTACTGCATTCGAGGCAAAATCCCTGTCGGCCCCATGTCCTGAGTCACATCCTGCGGATAATAGAACGCCATCACCCAACGGAAGCGAGGATGCCGCACATTGTTATCGAACACGTAATCGTCTTTATGCCACCCCTGGCCCCCACCTCCCGGTTGATTAAGATGGCAGTAGCGATGTGGGTGCATGACATACCCCGGTCCGAGCAGACTCGTCAAGGCACCAACCACCGCGGGGTGGTCGAAAACCCGCTGGATATCAGGGATTCGGGGGAGTAGATTGTTTCCCGGGTTCCCCTCTTTGGCGAACACATCCTCAATCTGCTGATAGATGCTCTGGTGAAGCCCCGTCGGGGACTCAGCTTCGACCTGAACGTATCCGTTGACAATAAAATCCCGCATTGCTTTGTCGTTGAGAAGGTATTTCTGAGCTATGGACATTGAAATTCACCATTGGTTTTGAGTTGAATGTTTCGGAACACTCTTACGTCAACTACCCAACCCTAAAGGGATTAAGCATTATCCCTTTGGGAATTACGGGCTTCTCGCTTCTTTCCCTTTTGCGATGACTCATGTCACCACCCGTTAGGGCGGGCCTTGCGGGGCCGTTTGGTACCGGCGCACCTCCACGAAGGGCCGGAGCAGCCCTGAACAGTACAACGCTTGCCGAATTGTGTTGAATTATATCATATTATCACCTGAAAATCAATTGAAACGTTTACGTTATGGGGCTATTTAGTCTTCGGTATTTTGTCCATTTTGGGTGACAAGTCGGGGCAGGGATGCCCCTCCTACGGCGGAGTTATGACCCTATTTACGTTACAGCGCGAGCAATTCCTGAAACTGTTCTTCGTCCACCAGCACACCCTGTTCAAGACTCTCCCTCCGCGTTCTTAACATTCCTTCCCCTGGATACCTCACCTCTTCGCTGTTATCCAATGGCGTGGAGGTGTGGAAATCCTGAATAATTGCATTCACTGTCTCGTTGACCACCGCCTCCCCCATCAACGATGTTGCATCAATGGCGATAAACACCTGAGACACGGCGTATTCGGTCCCCTGCTTTGCGATCTCGTGCGTGGACTGACCACCCGATACCAGCGTCGCGATGACATCGAGTACCAGTGCCATCCCTGACCCCTTCCAGTACCCATTTAGTCTTCGGTATTTTGTCCATTTTGGGTGACAAGTCGGGGCAGGGATGCCCCTCCTACGGCGGAGTTATGACCCTATTTACGTTACAGCGCGAGCAATTCCTGAAACTGTTCTTCGTCCACCAGCACACCCTGTTCAAGACTCTCCCTCCGCGTTCTTAACATTCCTTCCCCTGGATACCTCACCTCTTCGCTGTTATCCAATGGCGTGGAGGTGTGGAAATCCTGAATAATTGCATTCACTGTCTCGTTGACCACCGCCTCCCCCATCAACGATGTTGCATCAATGGCGATAAACACCTGAGACACGGCGTATTCGGTCCCCTGCTTTGCGATCTCGTGCGTGGACTGACCACCCGATACCAGCGTCGCGATGACATCGAGTACCAGTGCCATCCCTGACCCCTTCCAGTACCCATTTAGTCTTCGGTATTTTGTCCATTTTGGGCGACAAGTCGGGGCAGGGATGCCCCTCCTACGGCGGAGTTATGACCCTATTTACGTTACAGCGCGAGCAATTCCTGAAACTGTTCTTCGTCCACCAGCACACCCTGTTCAAGACTCTCCCTCCGCGTTCTTAACATTCCTTCCCCTGGATACCTCACCTCTTCGCTGTTATCCAATGGCGTGGAGGTGTGGAAATCCTGAATAATCGCATTCACTGTCTCGTTGACCACCGCCTCCCCCATCAACGATGTTGCATCAATGGCGATAAACACCTGAGACACGGCGTATTCGGTCCCCTGCTTTGCGATCTCGTGCGTGGACTGACCACCCGATACCAGCGTCGCGATGACATCGAGTACCAGTGCCATCCCTGACCCCTTCCAGTACCCAATCGGTAACGCCCGTCGGGATTCGATAATCGCGCCTGGGTCGAGGGTCAGATTCCCTTCGTTATCGTATCCACCCGCCAGCGGTAGCTGTTTTCCCTGATGCCGTAAGACCTCCAGTTTCCCGTTTGAGTACTGGCTCATCGCCATATCGAGCAGAATGGGTCCCTCGGCACGGGGTATGGCAAACGCTATGGGATTATTCCCAATCTTTTTCTCTGCTGACCCCCACGGCGGCATCAACGTCGTTGTATTTGTCCAGCATATCCCGATACACCCCGCATCCGCCGCTTGCAAGCCGTAGGCACCTGCGCGCATCCAGTGGTTGGTATTTGAAAGCCCGACGCAACCCAATCCGTATTCACGGGCAAGCGCAATCGCTCGTCCCATACAGGTATGTGCGTTGATAAGCCCGACTCCCATTTTGCCATTCCATCGCTCAAGGGCACCCATGCTCTCGACTTTCTCCGGGCTGGCACGAAAATCGATCTGTTTGTTCTTGAGACCGGAAACAAACCCTGGGAATCGGTTCAACCCGTGTGAATAGACCCCGTCGCGTTGATTCTCCGCAAAGAGCCGCGCACATAACGCCGCCCGCTCATCCGTAAATCCGACCTGCTTGAGCACTCGGTAAAATTCATCGTACAAAGTTTCAAAAGGTACACGTTGCATTCGTGATTTCTCCTAATCTGGTTTTAAGTTCGGCCATTGCTAAACCACTATTTTAAACCAAAATCCGAAGAATTTCGAGTGAAATGTGACGGTAAGCAAGTTTTCCAGGCCCAGCTTGCTCCCGCTGGATTGCCAAATCTCTCCCCCGCTCCTGCTGGATTGACAAATCCAGCAGATCCTCAGAAAAAGATTGAAAATGCATCCCCTCTAGAGTATAATCGGCCATAGTGCTTGCGACTCCCAATACCCTCTCCCTCCGCTTGGATCGGATTCGACAGCACCAAATTGTTTGAATAGGAAGGAAAATTATGGAATTGTATCTGATTCGTCATGGGCAATCAACGAATAATCGCGGCGACTCGCGTGTCTCCGACCCACCTCTGACCGAGTTAGGCGAAGAACAGGCGCGTCTAGTAGGTCAATCTATCAAAGATGAAGGCATCAGTCGACTCTACTGTAGCCCGATGATTAGAGCCCTGCATACCGCCGCACTTATCAACGAACATCTTGGGCTAGTGCCGCACGTTTTCGTTGGACTTCATGAAATGGGCGGTATTTATGAAGACCGCGAGGACGGGCGCACACAACTGCCCGGACTCAACCGCGCTGGCATGATGGAGGTCTGCCCCAACGTTGTTCTGCCCGACGATGTTACAGATAATGGCTGGTGGTTTCACGAATGGGAGACCTTCGCGGATACCGCACAATTGGCGTATGACAATGGGCTGGCTTTCATTGAGTATTTGAGAACAAATTATGCAGACACAGACGAGCGAGTCGCAGCTGTTTCGCATGGCGGTTCGGGCTCTAAATTCCTTGAGGCACTTTTCGCGATTCCAGATACCAGCTATACGCGCTTTGCTCACCACAATACAGCAGTCAGCAAGATAATCATCACAACAGACCAAGTGCGACTGCGTTATCTGAACAGAATCGATCATTTGCCTGAGGAGGCGGTGACGTAGGTAGTCCCTATTCTTTTACGGTCATTTAATAAACTTCCGATGCTAATGAGTGTCCGGCGCGGCTTGACTTCTGGTTGGGGTGTTGGTGCCAGAACATGCGGAGGCGGAGCTTAGGAAGCCGGTGGAGTGGAGTCTGTGGAACAGAAGGCATTAGCCATCGCCGAAAGCGACTGGAGATCCGCCGTAGCGATGGGAGTGGAACGGAGGTAGTGGTGTGAATTTACACGACTGCCGGAGCAGAACGGTCACGAGACAAAAGGGGGTGTCTGACGCTTGTGTACATGAATGGAAACGGAAACGAGGAGGCATCTAAATTATATCCGCGCAACGATTAATTCGGACGATACACCTGGCGGATTTTGAACAGGCTGTGTCAAAGAGGACTGTGGAATATCATACCCAGCTTCTTGGAGACCTTCGATATGAAACTCGATCGCTTCGGTGATCAATGTCCGTACTTCTTCCAATGTCTCACCCACAACACCGCATCCTGGGAGATCTGGGGCATAGGCACCGTAACCGTTCTCGCTTTTTTCAAAAATAACGACGTATTCCATAAAATTTTCCTCTCAATTCTTGAGACGAGCCTGCTTTAGAATGTTATTGAGTTTGACCTTTTTCGACAGGCAACATCCCATATTTATCAATCTTGCGTGTAAGACCGCATCCCTTTAGGGTGGGGATGTAACACGCCGCAGCGCGTTAATTGTAAAAAAACTTGTAAATTTCGATGGGATATGCTATACTTTTCCTACCGTTTCGAGGCAAGGGTTCACACTCGCAACCTAGCGGGTGCTTGCCTCACCTTCTGAAACAAGGCATAAACGGTGAAACGGAATCCCATGCGAACATTTAAATACAAACTACAAAACCACAAGCGCAACAAACACTTACATCGCGACTTGGAAATCATCGCCCACGTTCACAACCACTTCGTGGCATTGTGTCGCCGCCACTATCGCATCTATTTTGACGGGTCGGCTATCGACTGCCGACCCGTCAAACAGTGCGAAGGCTACAAGCGTTTGACATTCAGCCGAATGTCCAAGCACCTCACGAAACTCAAACGGCTTGATAAGTTTGCCCACTGGCACATCCCGTTTTCGTGGGCAGTCCAAAACGCTTTGAAACGAATTGAACGCGGATATATCAATTTCTTTGAAAACCGTGCCAAACGGCCACCCAAATTCAGAAGTCGTAAAAAATACCGGTCTATGACGTTTGACGGTTCGCAAGTCAAAATAGAACCCTTCGCCGATGCGGAATATGGCATCCGCCATGTCCCCGTTGCGAAAATCCGCGTCCGTGGGCGTTGGTATCGGTTCTGGTATTCGAGACCGATTGAAGGCACCATCAAGCAAGTCACAGTCAAGCGTGACGGGCTTGGCGATTTCTACATTACCATTACAACAGATGACGAAGGATTAACCCCGGAACCACTAACTGGTGAAACAGCAGGGATAACTATCAACTCTGTCGTAGTACACGATGAGGTACACAACAGTAGAGTTGATAGTTATGATTTTGGGTTAAAAACCTTTCTCACCTGTTCTGATGGTACGAAATACGAATCGCCACTATTCTACAAACGCTCGGCTACTGATGTTGTTAAAGCCTCACGGGCACTGTCTAAAAAGAAACGGGGCAGTAACAACCGCGAAAAAGCACGAATGACCCTTGCCCGGGCCCACCGCAAGATTCAACGCCAGCGTGAAGACCATCACTGGAAACTCGCCCTTGACCTCGTCCGCAAGTTTGATGTCTGCTTTTTCGAGGATCTCAACCTCAAAGGCATGGTGCGCCTGTGGGGACGTAAAGTCTCCGACCTCGCCTTCGGTGACTTCATGCTAAAGATGCGATGGCAAGCCCATAAGCGGTGCAAGGATGTTGAGACAATTGACCGGTGGACTGCCACAACAACGGTTTGCCATAGTTGCGGTCAAAAACACGCCTTCATTGACCTCAAAGTCCGTGAATGGGGTTGTTCCTGTGGCATCAACCATGACCGCGATATTAACGCCGCAATCAACATCAAAAAGGTTGGGACATCAACCTTTGTCCGAAGACGGATGGTCGCGTGAGCGAGCGCACAGGAGAGGGTGTTAGACTCGCTGTCGCACGTCTGAATCAGACGCGCGACAGCGGGCATCCCTCTGTGATAGCAGAATCCCCATCCCTTTAGGGTGGGGAGTATGTCAACTTCATTATACAGAAAAACCCTGAAAATATCAAGTTAAAAACTACTGATTGCGTTGAAGATTCTTGACAAAAGTTTGAGACCGTAATAGTATATTATCACTCAACCCCGTAGCTGGGGCATCTTGCCCCAGTGAGATTGGAGAACACATCATGGCAAAATATCGTGTTGGAGTTATTGGGTGTACAGGCATCGGTACAAGACATGCGTCGGGACTGGTCGGATTGCCCAACGCCGAATTGGCAGTAGGATGCGACCTCTCCCAAGACGCATTGGACCGCTTCAAGGAACATTGGCAGCAGGAGTGGCCGAATATCGCACTTTACACCGACCATCAAAAAATGTTGGCAGACGAAAACTTGGATATCGTGACGGTGGCAACATCCGATCATCGACACGCTGATTTAGTGGTCAACGCCGCAAATGCTGGGGTTAAGGGCATTTTCTGCGAGAAACCGATGGCAACGAATCTGGCTGATGCTGATCGGATGATTGAGGCGGTTGAGCGGAATAACACGATTCTATCTATTGACCACACGCGAAGATGGATGCCCCTCTGGCGGCATACGAAGGAAGCGATTGTTGATGGCGGCGCGATAGGGGATGTGAAATATATTATCGGCACACTGAACGGTAGACGCGCCATGCTATTCCGGAACGGTACGCATCTGATCGATGCAATCTGTTACTACGCGGATTCTGAGCCTGAGTGGGTTTTCGCAGAACTGGAAGCGGGGTACGAAGATTATTCGGAATATCGTGGGGATGGAGGGCACAAGCCGGAAACGGAGCCATCTGCCAGCGGTTATATCCACTTCAAGAACGGTGTGCGCGGCTATTATGCAGGCGGCTCTAAAAACACGCCCGCCCCAACGTTCCGCCTTGAGATTGTCGGCGAAACGGGATACGTCCTCATCGATAATACGAAGGCGGCTCTCGTAAAGGGCGAGGAATCTGAACCGATTGTGCCACCGTCGTGGCCGGTTGAAGGGATACCCGCGGGGGTCCAAGAATTGGTACAACTGGTTGACAAAGGCGGCGAACCGAGGTCCCCAGCCCGAGCGGCGCATCAGGTTGTGGAGATCATGATCGGCTTTTTGGAATCCCAAAGCCAGGGCAACGCAAAAATCCCGATCCCTGGGCCGCGATAATCAAGCCCGCTTAAAGAATAAACCTTAATCCCGTAGGAGGGAGTTCCTACTCCCGATACGGTTTCCAACCGCGAGCAAGATGCGGAAAAAAGACTGGAAGACTGGAAGGGATAAACTCTTCCAATCTTCCAATCTTCCTACAAGGAGGCGTAATATAGCTAATGCACAACGGAGAATTAGCCCTCTCAGAGGGAACTGTGCGACCGCTTTATATTGAGGGTTACACAGACCAACTCAGCTATGAACCGGGCGAGGAGGTCGGATTCCATATTTCAACTAGCGCGTCAAATTATACTCTTGAGATTGCGCGTTTGGGGGCAACACGGGAGGTTGTCTGGGGGGCGGAAGAGTTGCCGGGGGCGGCGTACCCGATTCCAGAGGACGCATCATCACACGGTTGCCGATGGCCGGTCGGCTTCAAGTTACCTGTGCCAGATACGTGGCGCAGCGGATATTACGAAGTGTCACTGCACGTGGAAGATAGCGGCGGCAGCACCACATACCGGAATCATCGCACCGCTGAAGGCAAAACCTCCTTCATCGTCAGAGCGGCACAAGGAGCGCGTGACACAAAAATTCTGATCCAACTCGCGACCAATACCTACAACGCCTACAACAATTGGGGCAAATATAGCCTCTATTCCTATCATGGCGGTGGCGGGCTACAGGGGCATCGCGTTTCGTTCAACCGGCCGATGGGGGGAATATTCAGCAATTGGGAGTTGCCGTTTGTGGCTTGGGCAGAGCAAAATGGCTATGAATTGGATTACGCCGCCAACAGCGACCTTGAATTTCGACCTGAGATTCTGGAAGGGTATCGGCTCGTATTGAGCGTCGGTCATGATGAATACTGGTCAGCGGGGATGCGCGATACCCTTGAGGCGTTCATCGCTGCCGGTGGCAACGCGGCGTTCTTCAGCGGCAATTCGGTCTGCTGGCAGGTGCGGAGCGAAGAAGATGGGCGGGCGTTGGTCTGCTGGAAGCAGTGGTATAACATGGACCCCGTTTACAAAACCGATGACCTGAGCACACTCAGCACCTTGTGGAGTCACTACCTTGTAGAGCGTCCCGAAAACCAATTGACGGGCGTTGGATTCCTCTACGGTGGTTATCACCTCAGTCATGGCCAATTCATGGACGGGCCCGGCGAATACACCGTGCATCGTCCGGATAGCTGGGTCTTCGAGGGAACAAATCTCAAGCAGGGCGACACGTTCGGGGGTAACGATACCATCGTCGGCTACGAATGCGACGGTTGCGAGTTTACTATTGAAGATGGGATACCCGTCCCAACTCATCGCGACGGAACGCCGGAAAATTTCACCATCCTCTGCACAGCACCGGTGCGTTGGCATCCCGGCGACTGCGAATGGTATGAGCGGTGGGAACGGGGCCGAACAGGTGCCGCAACGATGGGAATTTACACCCGCGGCGGAACAGTCTTCACCGCCGCAACAACCGACTGGTCACACGGATTGCGGGGCGGAGATGCTGCCGTCGAACAGATCACACGAAACGTGCTCGAGCGTTTATCCTAAGACCTGTGAGAGGGAGTTCCTACTCCCGATACTTTAATGCTGAAACTTGCTCAACCACAACCCAAGAAACACGGTCATCATAGACCAACCAAATAGGAGAAAATATATGAACCGAAAACAGGAAAAACAGCGCGTCGCCATCGCAGGCTGCCACCGCATGGTGACACGCACACCAGGGAGCCACAACTTCGCTGCCGCCTTCCACGCCGTACCAGACACAGAAGTCGTCGGCGTTTTTGACCTCGGGGCAGAGACGCGAGCAGAGTTCGTGGATTGCTGGAGCGATGTGTGGGGAGATGTCCCGACCTATGACGATTTCCCTAAGATGCTCCAAGAGGTGGAGCCAGACATCCTGTGCGTCGCAACGCGGCAGACGATGCACGCCGACCAGATCGAGTTAGCAGTCAAATCGGGTGTGAGCGGGATTATGTGTGACAAGCCCCTCGTCACGACCTTAGCCGAAATGGATAGAATTGTCGCGGCTTGCGAGAACGTCCCGCTACTTTTGGGGCTAGACCGGCGTTGGTTCGCACGTTACCGAGCTTTGCGACAGCGTATCAGCGATGGCGATATCGGAGCAATCACGACTGTCGTTTCCTACGGTCTGCCGAACCTAATCAACCACGGCTGTCACTCCTACGACACGCTACTGGCATTGGCACAAGACATTGAACCGGCGTGGGTGAGCGGTTTCGTGGACGATGTTTCGGATGAGCCTGCGGATTCCCGAGGACGCATGGACCCATCCGGACGAGGCCAAATTGGACTGGCGAATGGCGTTGTGCTTTATATCACTCAAGGCGGGGGGCCGATGAGTTTTGATGTTGTCGGCGAAAATGGTCGCTTGTTCCTGCTCAACGATGCCAATGAGAGCTTCATCTGGCACTCGGAGGGTGAATCGAAAATGTCCCCGATTGAACTGCCAGAGGAAACGGATACGTGGGCGGCGGGGCCGGCGATGGTTCGTGACCTCATGCAAGCGATAGAGACGGGCGGGCGCACTGCCTGCGACATAGACCATGCGCGCCGTGCAACCGAAATCGGTTTCGCGATTCATGCGTCATCAGCACAAGGCGGTGCCAAAGTAACGCTCCCGGTCAAAGACCGCTCATATCGCGTTGAGTCGTTTCCGTGGGGGAATGAATAAACTGTGAAGATTTGAAGATTGGGATTGGAAGATTGGAAGATTGAAAGCAAACGATGCGCTTTTCGCTTCCATCCTTCCAGTCTTATACCTTTTAAGGAGGCAAATATGACAACCTATCGAGGTGCAGTCATCGGTTGTGGCAGAATCGGTAGCACCATTGACGATGAACACGTTGGCCGGCCACAGTTTCGGTATCCGTGGGCGCACGCGCCTGCGATAATCGAAGCGAAAGGCGTAGAACTGGTCGCTGCATCAGACCTTCGGCAAGACCAGTTGGACGATTTCAGGCGGCGTTGGGATGTGACCGCCCTTTACACAGACTATCGGGAGATGATTGCCAAAGAGGCCCCCGACATTGTTAGCATCTCCACCCGAGCCGAAGAACGGTCAGAAGTGGTGATTGGCGTGGCAGAGATGGGAGTAAAGGCGATTTACGCCACAAAGCCGATGTGCCGGACGCTGGCAGAAGCCGACGCGATGATTGATACGTGCAAGAAAAACAACGTTGTTTTGGCGATTGCCTGTCACAAGAACTGGAGTCCGTGGTTTCAGGCGTGTCTGCAAGCGATAAGGGATGGAGAGATTGGCACTTTCTCGTCGCTGGTCTGCAACTACGGTTGGAGCCTTTCGCGTGGACATAGCCACACACTGGCACTGTTTCGACTGTTCGCTGGTGCCCCCGCCAAATGGGTATTCGGGCACATGAACAGCGACGAAGCGGCGGCAGGTGATAACGACCTTTCTGGCACAGGAATGATTCTCTACGAGAACGGCATTCGGGGCTTTCTCAACACCGGGGGCTGGCTGAATATCGACTTCGTCGGGAGCGACGGTTGGATCAGTGCTCGGAATGAGCACGCTGATTTCGAGATGTGGAGTCGGCTACCGGAGACGCGGGAGCCTGTCCGCCGACAATTCCCCAATCCGAAACGCCCTCGTAGCTCGCAACAAGCGGCAATTGAAGGGCTCGTCGAAAATCTTAACGAAGGCACGACACCGTTCTGCCCGGGCGAATACGGCCGCGAGGCACTCGAAATCGCAATCGGTATGCGGGAATCGCATCGCCGCGGCGGCGAGAAGATAGCATTGCCGCTCGGAGACCGCAGTTTGACGATGTTGGCATAGAATTACCCAAGTGCCTATTTGCCACGCAGATAGGCACCATATTTCTGTTCTTCCGTTCTTCTGTTCTTCTCTGCGCCTTTGATCTTGGCACCTTTGCGTTAAATTTCTGTTCTATCTTGGTGCCTGCCCCAAACGTTCTAGTGAAATCCCCCACCGTAAAGATTTCAACCGCTTTCCCCAGTTTTAATGACAAATATCCCCAAAAAAATGACGATTGAGTGAACCTTAGCGTCTCTTGTAACACTAAAAGGAGTAGGAGGTTATAGTTTCAAGTGATACGATATCGGAGGGTATGATGCCAAGAGATATCGGACAATATCATACACAGATTACGCAATTTGTTGATGAGCTGTGTCGCGTCTACTACAAACATAGCCAGCCGGAAGACCGGCGCGATATCAACAGCGAAATCGCTCTGATCGCGCATCAGAACCTCGAACAGATGACGGACGAATCCGAAACGGCGTTTCTAGCGTGGCTACGCGAGATTGCGAAAAATGTGATTCGGAACTGGTCGCGTCGCCAAGGCACTGTTGCCAGACATGCCCTCGGCAGTCTTGATGACGAAAATTTTGGGGATGTACAGATACCATCGGATTCGCCTACCCCGGAGACCCACGTCCTCCTTCAAGAGCAGTTGGAGGTTGTGCGGGACGCAATCTTGGAACTCCCCCCTATTCATCAACAGGTGATTTGGTTATTCTACATCGAAGAACTCTCGGTGAATAAAATCGCAGCAAGGCTCGGCATTAGAAAAGGAACGGTTAAAAGCCGTTTATATCACGGGAGAGCACAGCTCGCGACCCGCTTGGCACCCTATTTCGTCGAGAATTATATTGATACCAAAATAGAATAGAAGGGATAGATTGAAAAACATAATAGTGAAACACCGCACCTTGATATGGACAGTGAGTTTGTATCTGTTCTTCATTCCTCTGTTGCTCGGCTTCGTGCTGCCACTCGCAGCACTATCCCAAACTGGGACGATTGAAGGTGCCGTCTATGATGGAAGCACCAACGCACCTGTAGTCGGTGCAGAAGTCCATATCCTCGGAACCGATGAACGCCAGACAACCGACACGGAAGGAAAATTCTGGTTTATCGAAATCGCCCCAGGCACTTACACCGTGTCAATAACCCACGCAATGTACGCCCCTCCTACGGAAACCGATATAAAGGTAAGCGCAGGTCGTACCACCCAAGTAAAGCTGTACCTCGGCGAGGTGTTCATGCTAGAAGAGGTTATTGTTGAAGGGCAACGCCTCCCGCCAACAATTAGCCGAAAGGACATCCGTGGAAGCGAACTGAGACGCATCCCCGGTGTCGCTAACGATGCCCTCAAAGGGTTGACGACGCTTCCGAGCATCGGTGTCCCGAATGATTATTTTGGCATTCTCTATATCCGTGGCAGTGAGCCGGGCTCTAACCTCTACTATTTCGACCGGACACCGCTTGGGTATCCGTTTCATTGGGGTGGCCTCCTCTCAACCGTTAGTTCGGAAGTCATTGAGAAAATTGACATCTATGCCGGCGGATACGGTGCGGAATTTGGGTTAGATTCGCAGGCAGTGCTGGATATCCACTCGCGCGATAGCCTAGAGGAACAGACGAGCGGCAAATTTAACCTGAATATCCTCTACTCTGAAGGGATGCTTGAGCGCAGAATTGGGGATGAGGGATACGTGTCTATTGCCGGACGACGGAGCTACATCGATCTCATCGTCGGACGGTTCATTGAAGGCCAGTTTCCCTACTTTTCAGATTATCAACTCAAATTTGCCTACCCCCTCGGTGAAAAGCATCGCTTGACAGTCAACACCTTTGCGGCAACCGACCATTTCCGCGTTGAGGAAGCTATCCCTGTAGAAGTTACGGAAGTTCGGGAAGTGGATGAGGGTAGAGTGGAAACAGAAACACAGACATTTGAAGATGCGCGCACCTCTGCCTATTTCAAAAATGGGTTTAACGCGCAAGGCATCCATCTCCGTTCAAATTTCACTGAAAATCTCACCTCCCAACTCTCGCTCACTCGTTCCTTCAATTTCCTCACGATCAACTTTGAGGCACCCATCACTGAGCCGGGTGACCTTGATTTGGACGGTGAACCTGTATCTGAAGTAGACTACGGCCACTACGATATAAACATTAAGGTTCCGGTCTATACGATTAGGGAAGATCTATCCTACAGGTTAAATCTCCGTCCTGACGATATTGGTCGTCAAGACACGTCTGCCGCATTGGAAACAGGCTTCCTCCTCTCCTTCAGTCCTGCCAACAGTTTCGAGGACAGCAGGGTTCCACAATTTGAAGAGAGCAGGGCTCCTGTAGAACCGGTTCCTCCAATCGTTGAAAATGGGGAGGTGGTAAGAGAATCCGATGTGTATGTACAGGAATGGGAGTTAGTCAGTATTGAAGAAACTCACTCCGAATTCGGGCACGATTTTTTTCGCGCTGAGGGTTACTTACAGGGGCGATATGACCCGTTGCCCTTTCTATCTTGTGCGCTGGGCGTTCGGTTGGATTATCTGGATGTGACAGCGCAGCTATCCATTCAGCCGAGGGGGAGCTTAAGTTTTGCCCTGCCGAGCGGTTCCAACCTCCGGTTCGCGTATGGACATTATGAGCAGAGTCCACAGCCGTATCAGATACTATCGGAGAACGGGAATCCTGGGTTGGAATCGAGCCTCGCACGGCACTATATCATGGAACTAGAACACGAACTCTCATCTCAAACAGAATTTAAGTTTGCCACCTATTACAAAGGTATGCAGAAATTGGTCACAGCGGATGAGATAGCGAATTATCTGAATCAGGGCACTGCGTATATTGGCGGGGTGGAGGCGTTCCTGCGGCATCGCGTACCGGATAAATTCTTCGGCTGGATTTCGTATGCCTACACACACGCTGAGCGGCGCGAGGATGCGGGGAGTTCCTACCACCCTTATTTCTTTGATAACACGAATATTGTTAGCATTGTTGCCAACTATAACTTCACGCCCAGTTTTGAGATTGGCGCGAAGTGGCAGTATTTGAGCGGGACATCCGAAGTGCCAATCAGCTCTATCGTTCTCATTCAAGACCCAGTGACACGCGGATTGAACCCTCTTTTGGCAAGTGTTGATGAATCCGTCACGGCCGAACTGACTCCGTATCACAAGTTGGATTTCCGGGTGAGTTACAAATTCGACTTTATGGGATTGCGGGTAGGCGGGTTCCTCGATATTTTGAACGTCTACAACCGGAAAAACAGCGTAAAATTCATCTTTACCCCGGAGTCGCCGCTTGAAGTCCAAGGCGAAGAAGTCGAAATTGAAGAACCTGAAATCTTTGAGGCACAGCAATTCCCGCGTATTCCCTATATTGGTTTAACGGTTGAATTTTGAAAGTTTCGCTCGCTGTGGACTTGCCTATCCACAGCCTATCGTTGAAAGGAGGCTGAACAAAGATGAAATGTAATCAAGTACAGGAAAAGTTGCGCCACTCCATTGATAGGGAGTTGTCTCCACAAATTCGAGACCATCTTCTCGGATGCGAAGAATGTGAGCGGAGACATAGAATCTTGCAGGAGACAGAGAAATCGCTAGAAGATTTTGGTGGTGCTGTTCGATCAGGTTCTATTTCGATGACGGCACCGCCATTTCCGTCCATTCGACACCGTTCCTTCTGGCTGGAAATAAGCGATAAACTGAAAACGCCGGTGCCGGTGTGGGTGCCATCTGTTATCGGTGTGGTGGGGTTGTTGTTCGTTGTGGCGATTTTTTTACCGCTCACCCCGTCGGTAGAGTGGGGCGCACAGAAGGGGAGCGAAGGTACGGGGCGTATTATCCCGCCGCTCTCGGCGGAGGGGATGTTGGAATTTCTGATTGTGCCTGAACCAACGGACGCGGGACAACTCGCGGCATCAATTGAGGCGGTTGAGACGTTTTTGAGGACGCACCCCAAAGACCTCGCAATGCACGTCAAATTGGTCGAACTCTACCAAGCCCGCCTCAAACTGGGCGCGTTTACCAACGCCGAGCGTGATGTCTTGGTAGAGCAGCTATCGCTTGAACAGGGGCGTTTTTTAGAATTGCTGGAAGATTTTACGAAAGGAGTGCATAATGTCTCAGAATAGCCTGCGGTCAACGATTCGATCCGTTCTTCTGGTCTGTAGTCTTTTATGGATGTTTTCACAACCTGCCCGCGCTGAGCAACACGCCATCCTCGTTGGTGTTTGGGACTATGAAAATCCAAACTTGCAACTTGATGCGCCGCCAAACGACCTGAAATTGATCTCGGCGATACTCTCCGCGCACGGCGTTCCACAGGCGCAGATGCACATCCTGACCAATCCAGATAAGGTGCAGATTCAGCGTAAATTTCGAGAACTGAGCAAACGCCTGACCGATTCGGATAGCCTGCTGTTCTATTTTAGTGGACACGGGACGCAGATTATTGACAAGCTCGGAACTTTTCCGGGCGATGAAGCGAAAGGGCGATACCCGGATAGAAACGACGAAGCCCTACTGCCTGTGGACGCGAATCTGGCATCGCCTAAGACGTACCTGCTGGATGATGAACTCAACATCCTACTCCAAGACCTTCCGACGCGGAAGGTCGCCTGCATTATTGACACATGCTACTCCGGCGACATACTGCGGGAGATTCGCCTGGGTCGTCCCAAAGGCACACCGGTGACGGATACCCCAACGGCAGTCCCTCAACAGACCCAGACCGTGAGCCATACGGAGGACATCTTAGACGAATCCGCCGACTTTGCGTTGCTGATGGCCGCGGCGGCGTACAATCAGGTCGTCCACGAACTACGCATCCCGATTCGCAACACCTATGTGCCTGTCAGTGCGATGACCTACTCCCTCTATCGACGGGTGTTTTCCCGCACACAAAGGCTTGCAAATCAGCCAATTGGGGTACGGTGGGACACTAATAATAAACTGACGTATCGGCAACTCGTTCAGCACGTTCAGAACGACCATAAACAGTGGAATCTCGCGTGGCACCCTATCCTTGAGGGACCAGAAAATCGCTTCAATGAGGTGTTTCTCCCCACCGATTCGATGGTGCAACGGGAGGGGACATTAACCCTTACAACGATAAAGGGGCAGGCGGTAAAAATTAGTCGACGGGCGTTGGCTCTCGCCGGTGGTGGCAATTTCCAGCTTGGCCCTGCGGGTGGAGGAAACGTCCGGCATTGGGCAGTCGTTATCGGGGTGGATGCCTATCCGTCTCCCTTTCAACCGCTCAGGTATGCGGCTGATGATGCCAAAGCGGTCGCAGAGGTCTTCCGAGACGCGGGTGTCGCCGTGACCTTGATGACACCCGATAGTCTAATTCAACCGACGAAGGCAAATATCATCAATCAACTCCAGCGACACGCAGAGCTGGAAGCGGTAGACCTGCTAACGGTTTATCTCTCTGGGCATGGTGAAGACCTTAATGGCACAAGCTACTTTCTGCCGATGGATGTTACCGACCCGCCCATTGAGAGTGGACTGAGTCTTGAAAATCTGTTCACGATTCTCAACGGTGCAAATGCGAAACACCGCTTCGTCATCGTCGATGCGTGTCGTGTGACACCTAAGGCGCACTTCGTTTCGGCGTTGTCACGCTATAGCGAAGAGAGTAACATCATTTTCACCGCATGTGATAGCAACCAGTGGGCACCTGAAATTCCACAACTGAGACACGGGCTATTTACCTATTTTCTGCTCAAAGGGTTGAGGGACCAGGGTGCGACGGACAACGATGGAACAGTCACGGTGTTGGGACTGTTGGACTATGTGACACGAGGCATCGAAGATTGGCATTCCCACCTGTCTGAAGAACTCCGTTACCCACAGCAGATTACGCCCCGCGTCTTTTATAATGGGAAATACATCTCACTGCTGAACAACCAAGGCATTGATCCAACGGTGCTCAATAATGAGGGGATACCTCCCCAAATTATCAATATTCAACCCTCTGAGCACATCCTTTCCGGGGGGGTAGAGTTCGGGGGTGTTGTGCCGCCAACCGCAACCGACAAAGATTTGTATCTGCCCGTGACGATTTCCCTGATTCCGTGGATAAGCACTGTTGGAATTCGTGACCTCAACCGCAACATCACAACGAACCTCTCCGTCAACATCATCGCAGGCTATCATACCAAACTTGATGGCATTGAATTCGGTGGTGCTTTGAACATGAAGGAGGTTGAAGCACGAGGGGCGCAATTTGCCGGGGTCGGCAATATCGTCGGCGAGAATGTAGAGGGGTTTCAGATCTCAACTATAGCCAACGCTGTCGGCAGAAACGTGGAGGGTTTCCAAGCCGCAGTCGGACTCAACGCTCTCGGAGAACACCTTGAGGGTTTCCAAATTGCAGGAGGCGGTAACGTTGTCGGGGGAAGTGTGCGGGGCGCTCAATTGGCGGTCGGGGGGAATATCACCGCCCGCGACTTTCAGGGATGGCAGGCGGCTTATCTGCTCAACCTCGTCGGCGGCACTGTGCGAAGTCGAGGTGTACAAACCGCAGTCGGCGGGAACATTGCCGGAAATTTGGAGGGCACACAACTCAGTATCGGCAATATCGCCCTTGGATTGCGCCAAGACGTAAATATCCCGGGGGCCGGCACACAGATTGGCATAGTCAATTTCGCGTACGGAGGGATTGGAACACAGATCGGTGCACTTAATATCGCTGGGCATGTAGAAACGTCACAGATTGGGATTCTCAATGTCGCTGGACGGATGTCCGGCATCCCGATTGGGCTAATCAACTTTGTTAAGGATAACCCACTACACCTGCAATTCTGGGGTAGCGATACGGAGGTTACAAATCTTGGGATTCGCATCGGTAGCCGACACGCTTACAGTCTGTTGATGGTTGGCGGTTATCCGCACGGCGATTCGGGCAGATGGTCGCTTGGGTTTGGCCTGGGTGGGCATATTCCGATCACCAAGCAACTTTTTCTGAACGTTGACCTTATTACGCGCGGGGTGGTTTATACCGATGAGCTAAGCGGGATGCTGTCGGATGATGACCCTAACGCTTTGAACAAACTGCGCCTCGCAGTCGGCTGGGAGAAGGACAAGTGGTTCAGCGTCTTTGGTGGTATTTCGCTCAACACCTTCATCACGCGAAGGCTGGACACTTCAGATTTCGGATACGGATTCGGTCGCGTATACCGAAGAGATGATATTATCACTCGTGTTTGGCCGGGTTTCTTTGCGGGTGTTCAGTTTTGATCGCAATACAAGATCTGCTGGATTTGGCAATCTAGCAGGAGCAATTTGGACCCCGCCATGGATTTGGCAATCCAGCAGGAGTAACTTGGACCCCGCCATGAACCCTGAATACCTCTTCTCCCTTCATGATACTTTTGGACTTTCCTGACATTCCCCCCCCATTACAATAAAAAAAATTCGCACCCTTAGTGAGATTTGGGCGATGAGATTCGTCTAACATACACAAGCCTTTCGATAAAGGGAGAAATCCATGCGAACCGAAGATGGTGATATCATCCACAAATGCCTTACCGGAGACACTGCCGCGTTTGGCCTACTTGTGGACAAATATAAAGCAAGTGTCTATGCGTTGGCTTACGCGAAGCTCGGTAACTTCCACGATGCTCAGGACATCACTCAGGAGGTGTTTCTTAAAGCGTATCAGAAACTTCGTACACTGAAACATTGGGACAAGTTTCTGTCGTGGCTTTATGCAATCACGTCCAATATGTGTAAGGATTTCTTGCGCGCTAAAGCAAAGAGACCCGATTCGGAATATATTGCCGACCAAGACACCGCGCGCTTGGAACGGCGTTCACTGGCTTCCTATCACGAAGATGAGGTTTATCAATCGCTCCACGAAACCTTGGCGATGCTGCCCGAGATACATCGGCAGGTCTTAACGCTTCACTATTTGGGCGGCATGAGTTGTCGAGAGATTGGGCAGTTTCTGGGGGTCTCTCCCCATGCGATTGCCATGCGACTCAACCGTGCGCGTTCTAAACTGAAAAAGGAGATGTTAACACTCATGGACACCCATTTTGCTCAACAGAAACTTCACCCGGCTTTTACCCTGAACATCGTTGAAACGGTAAAGCGAACCCGAATTCAACCCAATCCGCAGGCACCCCTCATCCCCGTTGGGTTTGCCGCCCTGAGTTTACTGACACTAACCCTGCTATGCCTCACTGTCCCCTTCGATCAATTTCCTGCGATTGGGAATATGGTGGGGGCACCGGTTCCAAGCGAAACCGAAGTAACGGAAGTCGGCGAGATTCCCGTGGATGCGGTTGTTTTGGCTGAAACGGCAATTGTTTCGAGTGGAGATGGCAAAAAAGATCTGGCGCGAAACCCTCAACCAACCGATATAGTATTGGCGGCAAATGCAGAGACAGAAGTTGAAACCGCTATCAAACCGACCACTCGCCTCGGCAAAGGCAGAGTTCACAGAATAGCGTATTCCCCGGATGGCAAACTCATCGCTATGATGGGGGCTCTGGGTATCTGGCTCTATGATGCCGAAACGCTCACAGAAGTTGGAATGATAGCAGAAGGCGCGGGGGCTATCGCTTTCAGTCCCGACGGGGGGACACTCGCATCAGGGAGTTGGTCAGACCGTACTGTTCATCTATGGGAGGTGTCGACGCAAAAGCGGGTTGGCGAGTTGCGCTTACCCGGGCAAAGTCGGGTAACAGCCCTTAACTTCACACTTGATGGAAACACCCTCGCTGTCGGTTACGGAAACGGCGATATTGGTTTGTGGGATATGAGCACACAACAGCAGACCGCACTACTAGACACGCCTTCAAGCAGCGTGTCAATTTTAGCTTTCAGTCCTGATGGAAAGTTGTTGGCTTCAGGTGGGAGCGAAGATCTCACAATCAGTTTATGGGACGTACAAACCCAGACGCTTGTGGGAGCATTTGAAGCACATACTCACGTGGGGACATTTGAAGGACATGGTCATAAGGTCAGGTCGGTCGCTTTTAGTCCAGATGGAAAGATCTTGGCTTCGGGTATCCACGGCCACGACATAGTTTTCCTTTGGGATGTGGCGACTCGTTCGCGAATTGCCCTGCTGGCGAACAATATAAATAAAAAATACAAAGGCGTTAACTCTGTCGCTTTTAGCCCAGATGGTACAATTTTGGCATCAACTGGAAATGATGGCAAAATCTGGCTGTGGGACGCGCGGACGAAAAGGCGAATCGGCGTATTAAAGACAAATGCGGATGGTGTGACTTCCATCGTTTTTCGTCCGGATGGGAAAACACTGGCATCTCTGAACGGTCAGTTTGGTGACTCCGAGTTCAAGGGTGGCGATATGGCTGTTCGACTTTGGAATGTGAAAACCCGAAAGCAGACCGCCGTGTTGGAAGATCACACTGCCGGGATTGAATCGGTGGCACTCAGTCCGGATGGCACTCTCCTCGCGTCGGGGCATCACGATGGGCTCGTTAGACTCTGGGACATACAGACTCAGAAGCAGCTCGCAACCCTCAAGGGTCACAAAGCAGTGGTCGAATCCGTTGCCTTCAGTCTCGACGGAACACTCCTCGCTTCTGGTGGGAAAGACAGGGCACGGCTATGGAATGTCCGTAAAAGAAAACAGATTCGGACCTTTAAACACAAGGCGATTGTGGAGTCGGTTGCGTTTAGCCCTGACGGAAGAACCTTGGCGGCTGTTGATTATAATTGCATTCGGCTCTGGGACGTACGGCGGAACAGAGCCGTCGGGGTGTTGGGGCCAGATCCGCCACACCGAGGACCGTTTACCCTCAGCATCATACGGTCGGTGGCGTTCAGTCCGGATGGAACATTGCTTGCCTCAGGCGGGATTGACAATACGGTTCGCTTGTGGAACGTGCAGAACCGACAGGAAATTTTCAGGCACGAACGAGCTCAGCAGGGTGATATATTGACTGTTGCGTTTAGCCTTGATGGAAAGACCTTCGCTTCGGCAGGGACTGGCAAGGGAATTTATTTATGGCGTGTAGTGGACCAGGAGTTAATCGCGACATTGAATACGCCAGGAAGGATCTCAACACTTGCTTTCAGTCCTGACGGGCGTTTTCTCGCGGCTGACCAAGGACCGAATATTCGTGTGTGGGATATGAAGACACAAACAGAGGTCGCAACCCTTGAAGGATTTGTGTTATCAGTCACTTCAATCGCTTTCACTCCCGACAGTAAAAAACTCGTTGCAGGCAGCATGGATGGCACCATCCGAATCTGGGACACGGACGGGTTCGGGGACAATTGAGTTGCTGGAGTCGGTTGGAGCGAATTTGAAAAGGCATCATGACGTATCGGGGCGGGAAAGGGATTTCCCGCCCACAAAGTTGATTCCCCGCCTACAAGATTAATTTCCTACCTACATGATTTCCCGCCTACAGTGTTATTGCATCCTGATGTAACTCCTTTTACAACAAAAAAAATTTGCGCCGCACGTCAGATTTGGGCGATGAGATTCGTCTAATATACAAAAGCCTTTCAATAAAGGGAGAAATCCATACGAACCGAAGATGGCGATATCATCCAAAAATGTCTCACCGGCGATACCGCCGCGTTTGGATTGCTTCTGTATCATATCAAGCTGTCGTTGAACGGGCGTCGTGAATATAGGGAAGGCAATTCCATTTCTAATAAAGGAGATTTACCATGTTTACAAAGAGAAAGTTCAAGATTTGGCTCATTATCTGCGGGAGTGGTTTGGGAGTGCTCGGGATTCTACTGTTGCTTCAATATAAGGTAGGAAAGCAATCGATCAACACCCCCGCGCCCTCGTCCACAGTTCAAATGTCCCCTGATACGCAAAGCCGATGGATCAAGCCACCATCAGCTATAAAGACTCCGCAACAGAGTGCCAAGCCAACCCCAAGCCCATCGAAAAAACCTGAGAATGTTCCTACAACTCCCGATACTTCTGAGCAGGTGCCTACTTTAGATAAAGAAGATACGACTCGCTCGCTTGTGGATTCCCTTTCTGACGCGGACATTCAGGAACTTCAGGGACTGACGATTAGAGATATTCTTTCTGATGAGGAACTGGAGAAACTTGAGCGTAAAGTGGTCGAATCGCTTGAGGAATTTGTGGAGCTCGTCCCCCAAATTGTAGAACTCAAGGCAGAATATCTTGAGATTAGGGGTTACATTAATAATATTGGCAAACAGAAAAACTGGAGTCACGATAGGGAAAAATATGAAGAAGTTGTCAAAAACAATGAGCGCATGAACGAAATGCTCAAGGAGTACCAGACTCTGTGGGAGCGCGCCTCAGATCTGGAGAGTTTTTTGGTAGATTCCGATTTCGATTCAATTGGTCCGGAAAGAAATAAGGAATGGATACGGAGCCTTGGAGAGCAGATATTGTTGGGCCCCAAAGATATGGTGGGGGCCCAAAGACACGGTCCCTGAGTTGCAATCTAAACCTCGTGAAGAACCGTAGTCCGCTATTTCACTCGAAACTCGTTGTATATGAGTAGCCGTTAAAATGCCAGGATCGAACTCGTCAAGAAACTATCGCTTGATAATCGCGTTGTGGGTGTTTGTTGTCGTTGATGTGATTGTCGCTCTTTCCGGGTCAATGGAGATGATTATGTTTATATCTACAAAAATGGCTGATGGGGGCAGAAAAAACCTCCCGCAAGGCGTAATTATGATTTTAGTTGTGAGTCTATTAATCCTAATACACAAAGGCAACGTTGCACACGCACAGGGCAATGAACATGACGTGCACACAGAACGTGCCGATTTGTCAGATAATAGGAACCCAGAAAATCAGAGCAGGGCACGGGGGTATGCGCTCTTCTATCGTGTGATTGTAGAGAACAACCTCTTCCGTCCATTGGGTTGGCAGATGCCGCGCCGCGAACCGAAGTACGTTTTGATTGCGACTTTGCTTGAGTCACACGGTGAGATGGCGAAAGCCCTTCTGATGGAAAACGCGTCCAAGCAAACTTATTACGTGACGACGGGCGAACAAATTGGGAAAGCAACAGTTGAAAAGATTGAATCGAGGCAGGTCCGCCTAAATATTTCGGGACAGATTTTGACCCTTAAAATTCTTTCAGCACAATTCCTCAACGCAAAAGCATCAAGTTCGCAGTCGCGCACACAATCTGGTCCAGCAATTTCTATAACCGCACCCCAACAGAGTCGTGGAAATCAGATAAACCGAAATCAAAAGCGGAGGAATTTGCCGGATAATGTGGAAAAAATAGTTGACAGGTATCGTCACGGAACAGAAGAAGAACGCCGCAAGATAGCCGAAGAATTTGAACGCCGCCAACAACGCCGATGATTTATTTGTTTGCAAAGATGGAGAATGTCTATCTCTATAGCAGAGTCGGGGCAGGGATGCCCCTCCTACAGCGGAGTCGGGGTGGGAAGGTCGGGGCAGGGATGCCCCTCCTACGGCAGAGTCGGGGTAGGGATGTCGGGGCAGGGATGCCCCTCCTACGGCGGAGTCGGGGCGGGAAGGTCGGGGCAGGGATGCCCCTCCTACGGCGGAGTCGGGGCGGGAAGGTCGGGGCAGGGATGCCCCTCCTACGGCGGAGTCGGGGTGGGGATGTCGGGGCAGGGATGCCCCTCCTACGGCGGAGTCGGGGCGGGGATGTCGGGGCAGGGATGCCCCTCCTACGGCGGAGTCGGGGTGGGAAGGTCGGGGCAGGGATGCCCCTCCTACGGCGGAGTCGGGGCGGGAAGGTCGGGGCAGGGATGCCCCTCCTACGGCGGAGTCGGGGTGGGGATGTCGGGGCAAGGATGCCCCTCCTACGGCGGAGTCGGGGCGGGGATGTCGGGGCAGGGATGCCCCTCCTACGGCGGAGTCGGGGTGGGGATGTCGGGGCAGGGATGCCCCTCCTACAGCGGAGTCGGGGTGGGGATGTCGGGGCAGGGATGCCCCTCCTACGGCGGAGTCGGGGCCGGTTAACTCCTTTTACAACAAAAAAAATTTGCGCCGCGCGTCAGATTTGGGCGATGAGATTCGTCTAATATACAAAAGCCTTTCAATAAAGGGAGAAATCCATGCGAACCGAAGATGGATTGGCGATGCTGCCAGAGATACATCGGCAGGTCTTAACGCTTCACTATTTGGGCGGTCTGAGTTGCCTCGAGATTGGTCAGTTTCTCGGGGCCTCTCCCGACACGATAGCCAAGCGACTTAGCCGTGCGCGCGCTAAACTGAAAAAGGAGATGCTAATACTCATGAACACCCATTTTGCTCAGCAGAAACTCCAACCGGCTTTTACGTTTAACATCATTGAAGCGGTTAAGCGAACCCGAATCCAACCGAATCCGCAGACACCCGCCATTCCCGTTGGGTTTGCCGCTCTGGGTATACTCGCACTAACCCTGCTGTGCCTCACTGTCCCGTTAGATCAATTTCCTGCGATTGGGAATATGGTGGGGGCACCGGCTCCAAGCGAAATCGAAGTAACGGAAGTCGGCGAGATTCCCGTGGATGCGGTTGTTTTGGCTGAAACGGCAATTGTTTCGAGCGGAGATGGCAAAAAAGATCTGGCGCGAAACCCTCAACCAACCGATATAGTATTGGCGGCAAATGCAGAGACAGAAGTTGAAACCACTATCAAACCGACCGCTCGCTTCGGCAGAGGGATAGTTCACAGAATAGCGTATTCCCCGGATGGCAAACTTATCGCTGTGATGGGGGCTCTGGGTATCTGGCTCTACGATGCCGAAACGCTCACCGACGAAGTTGGCATGATACCGAAAGGCGCGAACGCTATCGCTTTCAGTCCCGACGGCCAGACACTCGCATCAGGTGATCTGACAGACAGTACCGTTCATTTATGGGATGTGCAGACGCAAAAGCGGGTTGGGAGGTTGCTGTCCCCAGGTCAAAAGGGAGTAACAGCCCTTACCTTCACGCTTGATGGGAACACCCTCGCTGTCGGTCTCGCAAATGGAGATATTGTTTTATGGGATATGAGCACACAACAGCAGATTGCACGACTAGACACGCCTTCACGTATCTTGTGGACTTTAGCTTTTAGTCCTAATGGGCAGTTGTTGGCTTCGGGCGGGGTTGAAGACACCACAATCAGCTTGTGGGACGTGCAGACCCAGAAACTCGTAGGGGCATTTGAAGGACATACCCGTGGTAAGGGGCAACCGCCTAGTGGGGTCTCGTCGGTTGCTTTTAATCCGAATGGCAAGACCTTGGCTTCAGGGAGTGCCTTTGACAACACGGTCCGCCTTTGGGATGTGGCGAATCGGACACAAATTGCCTTGTTACTAGGGAACGATGAATTGTTAGTGAGCGATGAAGATGCAGAAATTAACACTGTCGCTTTCAACTCGGATGGCACGATCCTGGCGGCGGCTGGCGATGACGCTAAAATCCGGCTGTGGGATGTGCAGACGCAAAAGCGAATCGGCGTGTTAAATACAAAGGCAGGTGGTCTGAATTCCATCGTTTTTCACCCTAATGGGAAAATATTGGCATCTCTGAATGGTGCGTTTAAGAGGGGCAGATATAAGGGGGGAGATATGGTTGTTCGCCTTTGGAATGTGAAAACCCGAAAGCAGATTACTGTGTCACAGAATCACACCGCGGCGATTGAATCGGTGGCACTCAGTCCGGATGACGCACTCCTCGCATCGGGGCATGACGATGGGGTCGTTAGACTCTGGGATATGCAGACGCAAAAGCAGATTGCAACGCTAACAGGCCACAAAGCAGCAGTTAGATCCGTTGCATTCAGTCCCGATGGAACACTCCTTGCTTCCGGTGGGAAAGACAGGGCACGGCTCTGGAATGTCCGTAACAGGGCACGGTTCTGGAATGTCCGTAAGAGAAAGCAGATTGCGGACTTTAAGCACCAAGTGATTGTGGAGTCGGTGGCGTTTAGTCCCGACGGGAGGATTCTGGCTTCGGTTGATGACAATTGCGTTCGGCTTTGGGACACGCGGCGGAACAGAGCGGTCGGCGTGTTGGGGCAGGAACCACCACGCGAAGGGCCAATTGGATTCGACAGCATCATACAGTCAGTGGCGTTCAGTCCGGACGGAACGTTGCTCGCCACCGGCGGAATTGACAATACGTTGCGTTTGTGGGACGTGCAGAACCGACAGGAGATTTTCAGGCACGAACCGGCTCAGTGGGGTAATATACATGCTGTTGCGTTTAGCCCTGACGGGAAGACCTTGGCTTCGGCGGGGACTCACAAGGAAATTTATTTGTGGCGTGTATCGGAACAGGAGCTAATCGCGACATTGAAAACATCGGCAATGGTTTGGACACTCGCTTTCAGTCCTGACGGGCGTTTTCTCGCAACCGACCTCGGAGCACAGATTCGTGTGTGGGATATGAAAACGCAGGCAGAGGTGACCACCCTTGAGGGAGGTGTATGGCCGATCTATTCGATCGTTTTCAGTTCTGACGGTAAAAAGGTCGTTGCGGGTAGCTTGGACGGCACCATCCGAGTCTGGGATACAGACAAGTTCGGAGGCAATTGAGTTGTGGGTGTCCGTTGGGGCAGGTTTGAAAAGGCATCATGACGTATCAGGACGGGAAAGGGATTTCCCGCCCACGGGCCGAGGATGGTTCTTAAACCAATGCCGCGCTACAGATAATCCTTGGAATGGCTTCATGCTCGAATTGGGCGTTTTGTCCCTCGGTACCCCATTCTTTCATGTTGTGTTGACGGTAGAGGTGGCTCAGATTTTTCAGTAATGCGGTTCCCGCCACACCGTTTCGGCGGAGTAGATTGAGCTCCCGATTTAAGGCGGAGGTAATGGGTCTGCGAAACGCCGCTTCCAATGTGGCGATTTGGGCGGCGATATCTTCATCTGTCGCTACTGCAAAAATGAGCGGCAATTCTTTGAGCACATACTGTTGCGCTTGGGTTAGAGAACGGGTGTGCTTGCGTTCCGCTTGACGCGCGCTAATCTCTTGAGCGAATACCCCCTTGACCCGCATGATGAGTGCGTTATAATCGGTAGGCAACGAGGCACTGGAAAGGTCTGGGCCGCACTCAATCGCGGTGAGGATGCGCGGGATGTCTTTGGAGATAATGTCGCCTTTTTCGTCCAAAAGGAACAGTTGTTGATAACGCCCCGCTTGACAAAATAGGTAAGTCCCTTTTGACCCTTTCGGTATCCCTGTGCGAATCCCGTCTCTCAGCTTCGTGATTCGCTCGTACTCCGCCGGGTCTTCCCGCCGCAACTGCCTCAGCAGTTCTTCGGCTTCGTTGAGGTTTATCAACTTCTCGTCGGCTTCAAGCCCACCCAAATGCTCGCCCTTCTGTTCATAGATGGCATACATCGCCGCTTCGTTGAGTTGCTCCGATTGATCGAGGATAGCGGCATCCTCGCCAATGGTATCGTGGATTTCTTGAATGCGGTAGCGGAGTCTCGCTCGCAACCTCAAATGCCGTTCGATACCGGTTTCTGGCAGAAAGTTGAAGCCGTAAATCACATCGTGTTCGCTCCCGATACGGTCAATGCGCCCGAACCGCTGGATGAGCCGCACGGGATTCCAGTGGAGGTCGTAGTTAATAATTTTGTCGCCATCCTGTAGGTTCAGCCCTTCCGCCAGCACATCGGTGGCGATGAGGGTGGACAGTTCCGACTCCCCACGCTGAAATTGGTACTCTGGATTCGCTTTCGGCGCGAAACGCCCCACCACCCGTTCCTTGCTTTTCTCACCGCTATAGATGACCTCAATATCATCCCGCTCGCCATTGGGGTTCAGATTGTCAAACAGATAACGCGCTGTATCTGCGTATTGCGTGAAAATGAGGCATTTGCCATCGCTCAGTGGCGGTTCGCTCAAGCGTTCTTTCAGCACTTGCAGTTTCGCATCTTGGTCGGCAGTGATTGGTTCAACCATAGCCAAAATTTCACGTAACAATCGTATGTCGCTCTCGAGGTGTTCCCTAAGTCGCTTGATATCGAAATCGCCAATACTGTATCGTCCTGACACCTTTCGCAACGCATCCATCAGATCCTGTTCTTCGGCCGCAGAGGGTTCATAAAGAATTGCTCGCGCCTCCTCACCAGCGGGGACAATTCCGTTTTCGAGTGCTGAGACGAAATGCTCGTGGAGGCTAAGCAATCTGCGAATCGTCTCCTTGAAGGCGTACACGCTTGATTCAAATCGCTTGAACAGGAGTACCCGCATCAACCCGCGGAGGTTTGCTCCTGACCCTTGCAAGCTGGCATAAGGCTCTTCCTCTTGCTTGGTCTCAATGACATAGTTCCAAAGTCCATAACGGGCATAGGTTAATTTGCCAGTCGATCCGGTGGTCAATTTGCCCCCCAGGTATCCCCGAAGCCTAAAGTAAAGCCCCCGATAGACATCTTCAATGCTATAGGAGATGGTTTCCAAGACACGCTTGGGGAAGAACTGCTTTTTCCCGCCGACAAGGACGTAAGCCTGCCGATGGCCATCACGGTATTCCTGAAATTGGGATGGGTCAACGCGCTCGTCGGTCTCTGCATCGAAACCGTACCAGCGCAGGATGTGGTTGCGGGTGCGGCGGATGAGGATATGCCGCAACAGGTCGGGGAGCTCTCGCTCTCCGATGGCGGTCAGACGGAAGTAATCCCGCAGGTTGGCGGGATGGATGGGCAAATCGGTAAGGTCATCGGGATGGAACAGCTTAATCTGGTGGTATACGTCCCAAGGGTTCTTGTTGCGCGGTGTGGCTGTGAGAAAACAGCATCGTCGTCCAGTGGCTAAAAAGGCCTGCACCACTTTATAGCGTTGCGTGTTGGGGTGGCGGAGGTTGTGGCTCTCATCAATCAACACAAAATCCCGGTCACGGTATTTCACATCGTCAAGAATTGCAGCTGTGGTGCTGTGCATCCCCTCGACGGCTCCGCTGTCATCTTCTCGCAAAAGCCCCATAGAAAGTACACGGGCGTTGAGTTGATAGACCTCATTGTAGCGTTCCCACATTTCGACCAACGACGCGGGGCAGATAATCAGTGGACGCACATGGTCTGTCCATTCAAAGTGCTTGATAATCGCCGCGCCGATGTAGCTTTTGCCGAGACCAACGACATCCGAGACGAACACCCCACCGTAATCGCGGATAGTCTGCACCGCCTGTCGGACAGCAACTTTCTGAAAATCCGCTAACTGTCTGGTAATTTTATCATCCCAGAGTATGTCCGCCTCATCGCCCCCTTTGAGTCGGTCTTTAACCAACTCATAAAGCGTCTTCATATAAATGTCGTAGGGGCTGACAGGCGCAATCGCCCAAGACGATTTCATCAACTCCATCAGGGATTCATCAAAGTCTTCCGCCTCGTCCCAGAGTTCGTCAAACCAGCGACACAGTTCGGCGTGGTTCGCGTTCCCCTGCACAACGACGTTTAGCTCAGTATTGTGGCTCACACCAGATAGCGTGAGGTTGGACGACCCCACAACGGCGATGCCCTTTTCGTAACGCCCATCCCCATTATAATCGAAGATGTACGCTTTGGCGTGTAACCGTCCTTTGGTATAGACCCGGGCGAGAAGCCGCTGTTCTGCTATCATATCGACCAGCGTTTTAATCAACGCTTCACTTTCATCAGTCTGCTCCATCAACGCAACCGACTCACTAATATTCTCTGCGGTTTCAGTCTGGATGTGCCCAACCTCGGCTCGCTTAGGATAAGCTTGCGCCTCTGCAACTGCGGCAACCTGCTCTAACCTTCGATACCCTTCGGCAAGCTGCTCCAACGTCTCCCGATTGGTGGTATTACCGATTAGCAAGCGGAGTTCTTTGACGTTCTGGAGTTCCTCTGCAATACTTTGGAATCCCGACAGAAAAAAGTACCCCACCGCGAACCGTGCCCTTTCAGTGGAGTCGAGGATGAGGTTGATGTGCTCGGCCAACTTTTCGCTGCGGTTGTCGATGATGTCGTGTTGCATGGTTGTTATTGTTCTTTAGCCCAATCCACCAATGCTTTATCGGGCGATGAAATGTCGTTGATGGATGTGAAGTAGTAGCGTTCCCATCCGAGCTCGGGTAGGCCGGTGAACACCATTAGGTTAAGTGGGTATTCCTCACTATCGGTGGCACGTCGGAAGTCGTCGCGAAATAGGAAGGTAGGCTTGCCCAATGCTATCGCTATCCCCAGCTCGACCATGACCCCTTCATCCGGTGGCACTCCGTTTACGACCGCAAAAATCGCGTCCGCCTCGAATACGTCCTCCTTGTCCTTTTGTCCAACTCGGTATGCCCAGCCGGGAGACGATATGTCTTGGTTATTGCGTTCAAACGGCTCCCATACTTCCAAGCCAACCGCTTCCAATGCCTCAACGAGAGCGGGTAACAACGTTTCCCGCTGCTGCTCCGAGAATCCGTAGGGGTTCGCAAGATATATTGTCTTTCGTTTGCTCATGGTTGTCTCCGAAGATACGGTTTTGCACTGTCAATGTTCATGTCCCGGCTGGTTTAGCATTGCGATGCGGTTGTCGGGTAGATTTATAGTAAAATCTATAATTACTGATACGCTTCTATGATTTCATCAAGAGAGAGCTCACTATTGTACTCGCGGTATCGCTTAATGGTGGCAAAATCCGTTTCAATCGGGTTCAGCTCCGGCGAATACGGCGGTAAAAACAGCAGACTCGCACCCGTCGCTGAAATCAAGAACGCGTTTGCGTAAGTCTGATGAATATCTCATAAGACCTATATTCTCGCATAAATTAAAAATATGTCAACATATTTTAGATTTCACTATAAAACAGATTCTGACAAGTCAAAATAAGATAATCCAATGGAAACTAAAAGGAATTGTGCTTACGCTTCATCTTCCGTTTTTCGCTTTAGTTCTTGCCAGAGCAGACCGACCTTTTGGCGAAGTTCATCAACTGTGTTGTTGTTTTCGATGACGAAATCTGCGTATTCTATCTTCTCGGATAACGGCATTTGGGCATCAATCCGCGCCTGCGCTTCTGACCGCTCAAGGGGCCGATTCTGGGCGACACTCCTATCGAGAATACGTTGCAGTTGGATTTCTGTTGAAGCCGTAACCACAACGATGATGTCAACGGTGTCTTGCGCGCCTGCCTCAATCAGCAGTGGCGCGTCAATTAACACCACACGGGTGGGGGCTTCCGCCACAAGCTGTCTCGCTCTGGCACGCGACTGTTCAACAATCGGGGGATGCATGATGGCATTCAAGCGTTCGCGAGCGGCTTTGTCATTGAAGACGATTGCCCCCAGCTTCTCGCGACTGACATCCCCGGACTCGTCGAGGATGCCCTTCCCAAATACCGCGATTAATTTGTCCATCACACTGCTTCCCCGTTTGAGCAACTGATGCCCTACCCGATCAACGTTAATGGATATCGCCCCTTTTCCGGCGAGCAGTTCGGTGACGGTTGATTTGCCGCAGGCAATCCCACCTGTGATTCCAACGATAATGCCGCGATTCGGATGGTTTGGTTTCATTTTCTATTTTGTCAGCAGGTTGACCAGCGGTTCAAATTCTGAATTCCGTCTCAGCGTTTCCGTTACGATTTGCCCCCGGTATTTGAAGACCTTATAGCCAGCGGCATCATCCCTTGCCGTAATTATTCTGAAACGCTCTCCTACGATTTCTATTGCGGCATCGTTGTCAAGACCGATTCCAATCTCTTTATGTTTGGCTACCATCTCCTGAAAACTCTTTAGCCGGTTCTCACCATCAAGATGTGGACAAAGAATCATATTAACAAGCCCCAAACCGCTGACTCTGACATAATCCCAATCCTCTGGGGTGTAAAAACTCATTGAATCGCTGTGCCCATAACTAAACCAGCAGATTGCACCCGCACTGATTCCCGATAACACGATATCATTCTGGTAAGCGGTCTTGAGGATGTTGTCAATTCCCAAATGTCTCCATCGCCGCATCATTTTCAAAGTGTTCCCGCCCCCGACATATATCGCGTCAGAGCCCAGAATCTTTTCTTCTGCTTCGCGTAGGTTCACCGCTTTTTGGAGAAGATACAGCACATCTGTTTTACACCCCAAGGTCTCCTCATAAATCGCCCTGATATGATGATAATAGGGTGTGCTGTCGGAACTTGCTGTTGGAATAAAGAGCACGTTGGGATTGGTTTTTCCAGACAGCCTGACAATTTCTTGATGAATTTCAAGTGCGTCGCCACCACCGATCGCTACAATTTTGCCCATGCAGATGCTCCTTTCAATTGAGTAGGTTGTTTTACGGTAACTTCATTTTCAGGTTTTTGACCAGAAATGCCCACTCGTCGGTGATCTCGTCAATAATTTTTGCTGTTGGCGTTCCGGCACCGTGGCCCGCCCGCGTTTCAATACGAATGAGCACGGGAGCAGTGCCGCCTTGGGCGTGTTGCAAAGCGGCGGCGAATTTGAAACTGTGTCCCGGCACGACACGGTCATCGGTATCCGCGGTTGTTGCCAGCGTCGGGGGATATTTGACACCGGCCTTTAGATTATGATAAGGGGAATAGGCTAACAACGTTTTGAACGCCTCCGGTTCGTCCGGGGAACCGTAATCATCCACCCAGAATCGGCCTGCCGTAAACTTATGAAACCTCAGCATATCCATAACACCAACCGCTGGCAGGCACGCACCGAATAACTCCGGGCGTTGCGCCATAACCGCTCCTATTATACAGCAGTCTCAGAAACGAATCATAATCTTCGTTTGTAAGCATCTTTTCCGCTTCCGCAAGTTTTTCATCGACATATTCCATCATTAACCGCAATCGTTCTTTGAGCACTTCGGGCGCAAAACGGCGAGTCGCAACGAACTTTTTAACCTCGCCTAAATATCCAGTTGGATCATAAACAGTTGACATTACCGAAAGTCCATCAAGGAACCATGTCGGATCGGATGTGAAATCTCCCGATTTCGCTGATTCGATAAAACTGTGGGGATAGTTTTCAATCAGACTATCGGTTGACTGCTTGCTTGTCACATGAACGTGAGCGAGCATGTCCTCATAAACGCGCCATTCAACAGACTGCTCGTGTTGAGGACGCACCGGAAAAATAGAGAAATCGATATCCGACGTTTCCCATATTCTACCCGTGGCGGATGACCCATCTAAAGCCGCACCGATTAGTTCTTCAGTTTGCATCCGATCGGCAATCATTTGATGTGCGATACGATGGAGTTTTTGGATATGTTCTTGAAGGCTCATGCTCAGCTCCTTTCGGGGTTATTTCTGTGAAGTGCCGTACCGACTCAGTTGCGCTTGCAGATGCGGGTCTGCCAAAACATCACGATTCACAACATTGTCCGGAATTTCTCCGGCAGCGACCTTCAAAATACTTTTACATGCGCTCTGTCCGTTTCCCAGAAAGCACTCATCCGTCCAACAGATTGCATGTGGCGTGACGATGACATTGTCCAGCGTCAAGATCCGGTCATTGGGGTCTATCGGCTCCTGCTCAAACACATCAAGTCCTGCACCCTGAATCGTGCCTTCGCGCAACGCTTCAGTGAGTGCTACTTGGTCTACGATCGGCCCGCGGGCGGTATTAATCAGATAGGCGGTTTCTTTCATCAGTGAAAGCCGTTCCGCGTTAATCAGGTGATGGGTTTCTGGGGTCAACGCGCAGCAGATACAGACAAAATCCGATGTGCTGAGCAACGTTTCAAGGTCTACCAATTCCACTCCTGTTGCCGCATCCACCGAAGTCACGTAGGGGTCGTAAGCGAGGTGCCGCATCCCGAACGGTTGGGCTAACAGAAAAACCTCGCGCCCTGTGTTTCCAAGACCGACCACGCCGAGTGTGCGTCCAGTGACTCCCATCCCCATGTAATCCAGTTTGTCTTCCCAACCTCCGGCGCGAATCAGTCGGTCTTTGATTAGCAACTTGTGACTGAGCGCGAGGACAAACGTCATGACAGCCGCCGCCACAGGTCGCCGCACACCGTCAGGGGTGATGGTCAGCATGACACCGTTCTGGGTACAAGCGGCGACATCCACTGTGTCGTAACCAACACCAAACCGTGCGATAATAGACAGGCGTTCTGCGCCCTCAAGTGTGGTGTCCGCAACGGTAGGGGCGAGTACCAGCAACGCGTTATAGTCCTGCACTTGGTCTGGGCGTAAGGTCGGCGTGTCCTCAGCTAAAAACTCCCATTCGACACCTCCTTCATCAAGCATATTCAAACCGATGTCCCCGAAACCGAGTGTGCCATCCGATTTGAGAAAGTCGCGGGTAACCCCTACGCGAAATGTCTGGTTCATAGTTCTTTCCTTCTACAGTTTTGGGCTTGACTTGTATTGATTGTCAAAACCATTTGAGAATTTTATCAAGGTTGGGGGCTTGATGCAACAGAAAAATTCTGAATGCGGAATTTTAACGTAAAGGCGCAAAGACGTGGAATTTAGTACTATTAACTCTCCTGAAGAGTACTATCAACTCTCCTGAACTACGACCACAGACGCACTACGACAGAGTTGATAGTACTAACCTAAGATGTACTACGTCAGAGTTAATAGTACTCGCCAAGGCGCAAAGAAGACAAGACGCGAGGAAGAACAGGACGTGCAATCATAGGGACAGGGTTCTGCTGGATTTGTCAATCCAGCAGAAGCGGCCTGGGAATGCGGGTTTGTTCAAAATGCGTCAAGTCATCTTGCCACCCGTTAGGGCAGGGTTGAAAATCTCGGTGACAGTGGTTATCATTCTGTTGGGATTCACCTGTTTTGGGTGTTTTTCTTTCATAAATACCTTCTGTTAAAACAGCAGTTGTTTTGTACCAGGAGGTATTTTACCACATTTTCAAAGACTTTCTCACGCCAATTGCTTACAAAACCAATGATGATACGCTCTCACAAAAAACTGGGGGTAAGTCAGATTTCTTACAAAGTCCTTGAGACTACAGATTTTAGGGATGGAAAAGCAGAAAGATGATATAATGTTACACATCAATTGGAGCTAAAACAGAGCTTAAAATTTTTGAAAATGGGCAAATTAAAGAACATGAGCGAGAAAATAGTCCTACGAACAATCTTTGAAGACAGACATCGGTTTGGCGGTATTGGGAGACGCGCTTGCCGTTGGATTTATTCTTTTCGCACTCATTGAGATGTTTGGTCCGGTCAGCGGTGCACATTTCAATCCTGCTGTCAGTTTAGCGATGGCCCTGAGCGGCCAGCTCAGATGGCGGATTGGGATCGGTGCTGGTTCAGGTTGCGGGTGGGTTAACGGGAACGCTCTGCTCCCATCTGATGTTCTTTCATGAAAACCCTACGCTGTTGACAATCTCAGATGTTACCCGTTTTGGCGGGAATTATGTCTTGGAACTGCTATGCACGTTTATCCTGGTCTTTGCCATCCTGCTTTTGGTAGAACATCAATCCTCGCGGATTTCCCTTGTTGTTGGACTACTGGTTGGGGGGCAACTGATAGCGACATCAAGCACCATGTTTGCCAATCCGCAGGTAACTTTGGCTCGAATTTTTACCTATGCAGCAGCCGGTGTACAACCTATTGACGGGTTGGTTTTATCTTAATGGAGATTTGGGCGGCGATGCTGGCGGTTGCTGTTTTTACGGTTATGAGGAGAAAATAGTGGATTGGAAGGATGGAAGACTGGAAGATTGGGGGAGAACTTTCACTCCTCCTTCCAACCTTTCCTCCTTCCAACCTTCCAGCTTTTCCCTCTCCGTTGGAGACATTTGATGCCGTGCTATTATGCAACCATCTGTTCAGGGCTAGAATTTGTCGCGGAATCCGAAATTGCGGAGCGATTTCCGAAAGCGAAAATCCTTGCCTCTATTCTGGGTAAGGTGATATTTGAGATACCGAAATCGGAAAACTGCGACGGTAATCGCGTAACTGAAAGCGTAATGCGCCTGCGTTCTGTCAACCGTATGTACGCTTGCGTTGGACATTTCACTGGGGTGCCGACGGATGAATCTGGACTCGCTTGGCTACGAGGGTGTATCACCCCAGCCGCTTTCGATGAAGCGGTGGAGAACTGGAGACGAGTCAAGCAACGCGAAACTGTGACGGATTGCGTCACCCCTCGGACGTTCAGGGTTACAGCGCGGCGAATCGGGGAACACGCTTACACGTCGAATCAAATCGCTGCGGCTGTAGGAGCGGAGGTGGTCACGCAGTACGGCTGGAAGGTCGATCTGACGCATTCTGATATCGAGGTTCATATCCACGTCAGCGATGCAGACTGTATCATCGGCATTCCGTTGACCGAAAAAGGCCTGCATCATCGCAATAGAATTGCATACGGGCGCACGTCATTGAGTGCAAGCGTGGCGTACGCACTCCTGTTTTTGGCACAGCCTTTCGATGGGATGGTGTTTGTTGACCCGATGTGCGGCACGGCGACCATCCCCATCGAAGCCGCACTGGGGTTCAAAAATGCACACTACCTGTGTGGCGAGCTCGACGCTAAAACACATCGGTTGGCAAAAGCCAATCTCGAATTTGCGCGTGTGCCCGTGCACCTATTCCGGTGGGATGCGCGTCGGATGCCGCTGAAAGAACATTCTATTGACCGGGTTGTGAGCAACCTGCCCTTTGGTCGCCGTGTGGGGTCACGGGCTCAAAATCAGGAGCTGTATCAAGCGTTCATCTCGGAATTGGCCCGTGTGCTAAAACCGGGTGGCCATGCGGTACTACTGACAGAGGAGCATCGGTTAATGATAAAAATCCTCAAGCGCGAAACAGAACTTCGCCTCAAAGGCTGTTATCCCATCAACGTCGGTGGGTTGTGGCCAGAGGCGTTTCACCTTGTGCATCAGAGATAATTACTAAAGGGTTGATTGAAATAGGGAGGATTTGATGGAAATCATACAATATGAACCAACAATGTTGAAAGCACTCACCCAAGGCTACAACAACATTACTCGGAACGTACCGCACTGTTACCGAGTGGACGAGAAAGATTTTGCCGACGCGGTTGCTGGAATCACTGGTGACGGCGAAGGCCACGAGCAACTTCATTCAGAAACCGGATTCGTTGCAAAAGACGGGGAGGCGTTACGCGGATTCATTCATGTTGGCATCAGGCACGAATCCGATGAGAGCACCCCGACAGGAGTCATCTATTTTTTCTGGTATGAACGCGGGCATCGGGTCGCAGGACAAGCCCTGCTTGAAACCGCCGAAGCGTATTTTCGGGAGCAGAATCAGGTTAGGATTGAGGCATTTTCCCAACGTATCCGCTATCCGTTCTACCATTTCGCCAACGCCTTTTTGTCCGACCATCTTGACCATGTACAGGCACTGCTGGCGTTTAACGGTTACGACCGTACCGGTGGCGAGGTCTTTCTGGATTGGCCGGACTACGACGTGGTGCTCACCCCGACGGACGTAGCGGCAGAGATCTCCGTTGAATGGAAACAAGGCAAGGGGGCGCGCCCAGGATGTGTTGTGCGGGCAAATCAAGAGGGCAAAGAGCTTGGCGACTGTGTTGCACTCTCCGGAGGCGAATATTCCTGTGTCGACGAAGCACAAGATTGGCTGTTCATCATCGGGCTCAGCGTTTCAGAGGAGGTGCGAAAGCACGGTTTGGGCCGCCATCTGCTCCTACGTGCGCTTCAAGATATGCGCGGTCAGGGGTATCGCCACGCCTCGATTAGTACCAGTTTGACGAACCATCGCGCTTTTCTCTTTTATAGCAACTGCGGATTTCACGTTGTTGATTGGACGTATGGGTATAGTCGTGAATTGAAGGAGAACGGTGATTAAATAGTATAATAGTTCAGGTTGCTCCTGCTGGATTGCCAAATCCAGCAGATCCTTAAACAGGTTTTATGCCTCTATCCCCAGCACGTCAAGAATAAAAGCGTACTCGAAAGCGGTCTCCTTGAGGGCATCGTATCGACCCGAAGGTCCGCCGTGTCCCGAACCCATCTCCGTTTTAAGCAGGATCCGGTTGCTATCGGTTTTTGATGCCCGCAATTTCGCTGTCCACTTCGCTGGTTCCCAGTAGTGGACTCGCGGGTCGTTCAACCCTGCTGTGACCAGTAGGTTCGGATAATTTTTGGCTTCAATGTTATCGTAAGGGGAATATGACCGAATATAATCGTAATAGGGTTTCTCATTGGGATTGCCCCACTCTTCGTATTCAATGACCGTCAGCGGAATTGAGGCATCAAGCATCGTGTTGAGCGCGTCCACAAAGGGGACGTGTGCGAGCACTGCCTTAAAGAGTTCTGGACGTATATTCATCACAGCACCCATGAGCAGTCCGCCTGCACTGCCACCTTGGATAACCAACTTATCGCTCGTTGTATAGTTCTCAGCGATCAGGTGTTCGGCACAGGTGATAAAGTCGGTAAAAGTGCTCTTCTTGTTTAGCAGTTTTCCGCTTTCATACCAGGGTCGTCCCATCTCCCCACCACCTCGGATGTGGGCAATCGCAACGATAAAACCTCGGTCTAACAAGCTTAATCCGTTCGACGCAAAATTCGGGTCGATACTGATACCGTAAGAACCGTAGCCAATTAAAAGTAGTGGATTGTTCCCATCCTGCGTCATCCCCTTTTTGTAAACGAGTGAGACTGGCACCTCCGTACCATCTGCCGCTTCCGCAAAAATTCGTTGGGATTCGTAACGCGAAGGGTCGTATTCGCCGAGAACCTCCTCCTGTTTCTTTAATTCGCGGGTCTTGGCATCCATATTGTAATCGAACACCGAGTTCGGGGTGATAAACGAAGAGTAATGAAAGCGGAGGATGTTCGTGTTAAACTCCCGGTTGCCTCCACCCCAGAATGTGTAAACCGGCTCCGGGAAATCCACACTATGGACTTCGTTTGTGGCGAGCTCGAAGATGCGAATCTGCTTGAGTCCATTCTCGCGTTCATATACCACCAGATGATTCTGAAATGGACTAACGCCGTCAATTTTCACCGCCTCCCGATGCGAAATCACCTCTTTCCAATTCGCTTCAGATGGGGCATCGACTGGGGCTTCAATTAACTTGAAATTTTTGGCATCCACATTGGTGACAATCAGAAATCTGTCACTGTGATGTTCAACGGAATACTCCACTTCGCGGCGGCGTGGCTGAAAGACCTTAAAATCCCCCGTCGGGTCATCGGCTTCTAAATAATGCACTTCGGAAGTGTTGTTGCTTTCTAAATTCATCAGCAGGTAAGCGTTACTTCTCGTTTTGCCGAGATGCAGGTAAAAGGACTCGTCGGTTTCGTGATAGACAAGCGCGTCTTCCTGCGAGTCGCTACCGAGTTTGTGCCGATGGAGTTTATAAGGCCGCTTCGTATCATCAAGTGTCGTGTAAAATAGGGTCTGGTTATCGTTAGCCCATTCGACCCCGTAATAGATATTCGGAACTTCATCCGGCAATAACTCGCCCGTACTCAGGTCTTTGACGCGCAAGGTAAACTTCTCATCCCCCGTCGTATTGATAGCATAGGCAAGCAGTTGATGATTCGGGCTAACTTCGTAAGCACCAATCGCCATATAGTCATGCCCTTCAGCGAGGGCGTTCCCATCTAAGAGTATCTCCTCTGCCGCGTCCAAACTCCCCTGCTTTCGGCAGTAGATTCGATACTGTTTGCCCGTTTCGGTGCGCGTGTAATAGAAATAGTCATCCAGTTTTTCGGGTACAGTAAGATCAGTTTCCTTGATTCTGCCCAAGAGTTCCTGATACAGTTGTTCTTGGAAAGGCTCGGTGTGTTTCATCACGGCTTCGGTGTAACGATTTTCCGCTTCAAGGTATTCAATGACCTTTGGATTTGATTTATCTCTCAACCAGAAATAGTTATCGGTTCGTTGCTCATCTTGCATGATATCCAGTTTGGGAATAATCTCTGCCACAGGTGGTTTGATATCCTCTGCACCAGCGAATAACGAATGAATGATTGTCAGCATAGGGTTGTTCTCCTGTCTGATTGTGTCTTTTGTGACTTACCTCTGTTCTGGCGTGTAGAGGTGTCCACATATCCGGAAAATTATACCACTTCTGGCTTGAATATAGTATAATTTTCTGGTGTAGTGACTTCGTACTTTTTCTATCCTTTCGGCGGAATAAATCATCCTTTAATCCGCTTCACAATGATGGAGGTTATCATGAAACCAAATCAAGTTAATTTTTGGTGGCGACGGATAATTTTCTCCCCAAATCGGATTGCTGTTCTAATCTGCTCCTTGGCTATATTCTGTCTTCTGACTGATACCCACGCGAGAACCTGGGGTGATGACTTCAACGATGGAAATCTCGACGGGTGGACAGAAGAACACGATCCTAATACAACCTGGCAGGCGAAAGATGGGATTTTAGATGTCACGGCGAAGTCAGAGCTTCGTGACCTTAGGAGGACTTACGATCTCGAATTTACTGCATTCCCGCTCGAGGCAGAACGGCTCCGGGTGAGATTCACCATCCTTGATGAGACTGGGGGAAGTATTGGGCTACTCATTGGAAAACAACCGGATGTCGGTAGCCTGTGGAGACGCTCTTATAAATTCATGACAAGGTTGATATGGGCCCCAATCGTGCTTCCAGATAGGAGCCCGAAAATCAGATACGAGATTAATAAAAATCAAAATATAGAGGTGGTCTTTGATAGAGGACACTTTCGGCTCTTATCAATGAGTGAGCAGATTCTTGAATTCAAGGATAACAACTTTAAGACGATTACCCTCATCGCGCTTGCCGTTATAACGGGAGAGGGTAGGGGGTTTCATGCCGTGTTGGATAATTTTGTGATTTCAGGACCGACGATTCCACAAGGTCCACCCTTTCCCGTTCACCCAAGCGGCAAGCTGGCGGTCTCGTGGGGACAGTTAAAAAGACCGTAGGCAAATCACTATCAGCGGAGGAAACAGACATGATACGAACACCCCAGATTCCATTAACCCTTTTGGCCCTTGGTGTCTTCTTTGTTTGGTTACAGTCACCCGTTTCAGTGGCTGGAACCTGGAGAGACAATTTTAATGATAGAAATCTTGATGGCTGGACTCTTCCATCGGATGGAGTGAAGGATAAACACTGGGATTCCATCTGGAAAAGTAAAGATGGCGTTCTTGATGTCATTATACAACCCAATGGCCGCCCTATGCCTAAAAACTGGTTGGAGAAAAAATGGAACATAGCTCGCGATTTCCTTGAGTTAACTGCGTTTCCCATATCCGCCTCTAAATTGACGGTTGAAACGACCCCTTTCCGAGATGGGGATATTGGGATTGCCCTAGGCAACCCCTCTCCGTTTCCCACCAGAATCGGTACGTTCTATACGTTTACAAGGACGTTTGTCTGGCACGCGATTCTCACTCTCTATGGAGAGGGGTTTGAGCTCCCTTTCAACCCTCCAATAAAGGGCGAGATTTTATTTGGGGAGATTGCGGTGCGACCAACTATCCCTCTGGGCCAACCGGTGAAGGTCGTTTTTGAGTCCGGCAGATTTCAGGTTTTTTCCCAAGGACAACTATTGGTAGAGTTTGTCGATGAAGACTACCCAAAGATAGAGCTGGTTGGGATTTATGCCCGGCAACATCTGGAGGTACATGTATCCCGTAAAAAGCTGGATGACTTTTTGATTTTCGGTCCGAATCTAGCAGTGAGTCCAAGGGGCAAACTCGCAACGACATGGGGAGATGTCAAAAATGGAAAAAGAAGGTTCTGAAAGTGGAGCTGTTCAACAAGACCGCCTCATTATTGAGCCAAAACTGGAGGAAGTTGATGCACTACGTCATCGAATCCATGCAAAAGTGGGCAACAGTTTCCACCGATGCCCACTACTGGCATCCGTTAGTCGAGCACATCGTCAGAAAACACGATTTGCCTCAACCCCAACAGATTCGCGCCGGGCACCCCGGCTCCAACGCGGTCTTTTGGGTGAATGAAACCTTTATTGTGAAAATCTTTGGTCCATGGTGGGCGGGCGATGCGGACAGGGAATTGGCGACCTACCACCATCTCGCCCCTTTTGAGAATCTGCTCATTCCAAAGGTGTTGGCGTGGGGCAGCGTTGAGGCGGGACAGCGTTGGAAGTACATCATCATGGAAGGACTTGCCGGGGAGCCGATTGGCGATGTGTGGGGAGATGTACAGCGAGAAAATCAGCTTCAAATTGCTGAGCACCTTGGAGAGATTGTGCAGGCGTTACACTGTGTGCCGGTGGTGGGCATTCAGGCGATGGAAACCGATCCAGCCTATTGGCGAAAGTTTGTGCAGTCGAGAATGGAAAATTGCGTTGTACATCACCGCGAGCATGGCTCATTGCCCGAACATCTGCTGAGACAGATTCCCGATTATCTTGAACGAGCGATGCCACTGTTTCCAGACGATTTCTCGCCCTGCATTGTCAATGCCGATTTGACGGAAGACCACGTCCTGTTGAGGCAAACAGACGCAGGTTGGCAAGTCACCGGCATCATCGACTTTGGGGATGTTGAAATCGGGCATCGTGATTACGAATGGGTCGCGCTATTCCTCGGTGCCTTCGATTGTGACGCGGAGGTGATGCAGGCGTTTTTGCGCGCTTACGAGCACCCAAACGGCATTGACCTGCGATTCAATCACCGCATGATGGCGTATTCCATTCTTCATCGCTATCTCAATTTCAAGGAGATCGTATCCCTGACGAATCGGTGCGATTTTGAGGAGATAGGCACCTTGGAGGCGTTGCAGGAAATTCTCTGGAATGTTCAGTCGTGAGCCATCAGCGATTGCCTGGTTCTTCAATTCCCATAGCTCCAATAAGGCAAGTGTCATCCGAGCAGTTTGGAGTAATTGGTGCAGCATTTTACTCAAAGGGATTCACTGTTTTCATTTTTGCTACGCCATAGTAGGAATGCAAACACCGCCGAACTGGCAACAGCTACGCCTGCTACGCCGAAAGGCAAGGCTACGTTTACGCTCTCTAAGTAGCCACCGATAAGTTGACCTAAGAGAAACCCGGAACTCCACGCCAGATGGGTAATTCCCACGCCTCGCCCTTTTTCCTCCAACCGACACAACTCATTGATAAACCGCGGCATCGTCGTCGAAAGTGACCAAGCGATCCCCGATGCGAGAATCCCAAACACGTAGAGTAGAACGACCGAATTGACGGAAAAAGCGAGACCGAAGGCGATTAATGAGATTAGGCAGTTTGCCACGAATGCCGGAAGGCGGTGGCCAATCGCGTCACAGATACGTCCCGTCAGAATTTTGCACAAAGCGGCGAACAGCAAGCTGAGTGTGCCGTAGTATGCAACTGTCTTGACCCCGGTGAGGCGATAAATCAGAAGCGGTAGAAGTAGACTGACTGTGCCCCAAAAGTAGGTCGGTAGAAAACGGATACCGAGTAGCAGCCACATCTCCCGACGCAGAAGCATCTTTATATAACCGACCAGCATTTGAGCCAAAGATTCCCGCCGGTGTTCGGGCGCGCCGCCTTGCAGATTGGGTAAAAACAGTATCGCGGCAATGATGAGCAGTGCCACAAGGGGGATGATGCAGATGCCGACAACTGTGTACCCGAATCTCTCGATTAACTCGCCAGCGACCGCATTGCCGATTGCCCCACTCAACGTCATAGTGAGGAAATAGACAGCGGTCGCCAACCCGAGATGGTCTTCATCAACAGATTCAATTAAGTATGACTGCCCACCCGCTGTTTTAAATCCGGACGCTACCCCCTGGTAGCACAGAATCCCTAGAATTATCAAAGGGTCCCGGGTAATGAATACCGCTCCAGCGATTAATGCGCCTGTCATGCCCACAATCAATGTTCGTCGCCGCCCGAATCGATCGCTCAGCACACCACCGACGAGGGCAAACAAACCGCCCAGTAGTATGGGTATTGCCTTTAGCCTCGCCGTAAACCATGCACTTTCGCCTAACGCATCTTCGACATAGACTGGAAACAGCAGTTCAATGGGTGCAGTCACAACGCCCGCCCCGAATAGGATAAGGCACAATAGGATGAATTTGTGGTTCCACATAAGTAATCCTGTAGGAGCGGTTTCCAACCCCTATTCCTGTGGGAGGGAGTTCCCACTCCCGATAGCTGTGGGAGCGGTTTCCAATCGTGATACATAATGTTCTCCCTTCGCGTATCGGGGCAAGGATGCCCCTCCCACAATTGGGTCAAGGATGCCCCTCCCACAATTGGGTCAAGGATGCCCCTCCCATAATTGGGTCAAGGATGCCCCTCCCATAATTGGGGCAGGGATGCCCCTCCCACAATTGGGTCAAGGATGCCCTTCCCACAATTGGGTCAGGGATGCCCCTCATCCCCCCCTAAGATGTTTAGAGAATCCCTCAACCGCTCATGCTCGATTGCCAAATCCAGCAGGGTTCCCGCAGATGGTAGGTAGCAACTTATACCAATTCTGATAATAAATCACTCATTAATCGTAAGTGCGGTTCCAGATGCCAGATTCAAATGAATCCTGAATCTTGTCTCCTGTGTTTCTGACCATAATGCGACATTTTTATTTAGAGATGGTATTAGGTTATTATAGCAGAGTCTGGCCCAGCTTGCAACACCAAATGAATCGTCTTGACTTTTTTGCCATCTGGATATAAAATGAGTGGAAATAGCGTTGTCAATCGCTTGTAAGGAAAACAGATGACAATACCAACCTTTCTGGCAATTGGTCACTTTTGTAATGACGTTGCGCCCGATGACTACCTCATCGGTGGTTCAGCGGCGTACTCAACTATCACTGCACGACATCTCGGTTGCCGTGCTGGGGCGGTGACTGCTGTGGGGGCGGATTTTAATCGTTCCGATCCGCTGTTGGATGGCATTGACGTGATTTATCATGAATCGGAAGAAACCACGATTTTCGATAATCGCTACGATGAAGCTGGACATCGCCAACAACTGATTTTAGGGGTCGGTGGGAGACTCAACCCGTGCGATATCCCGCAGCAGTGGAAAGATGTAGAAATTGCTTACCTTTGCCCGATTGCGGATGAAGTTGCCCCAGAGCTGGTTCACAGTTTTAATCACGCCTTGGTGGGTGTCACGCCACAGGGTTGGATGCGGGAGTGGGATAAAAGCCAGCTTGTTCGTCCGAAGCGTTGGACTTCTGCGCCGGATATCTTGCCTCACGCGGATGTGCTGATTCTGAGCGATGAGGATATCGCTGCCTATCCTGATGACCTCGAAACGTATATTCAATTAACTCGGATTGTTGTCCTTACTCACGGGAAGGGGGGCGCGACGCTCTACGAAAACGGTCAGACCTACGAATCCACCGCCTATTCCGCGGACGAAATCGATCCGACGGGCGCGGGCGATGTCTTTGCGGCGGCATTTCTCATCAGATACCACGAGACCTCGTCACCGCAAGCGTCACTGAACTTTGCCCACTGTGTCGCGTCCTTTGCTGTCGAAGGAAAAGGGACAACAAACATCCCTACGCTCGCTCAGGCACACACACGACTTGAGGTTGACCACCTATAACCGTTCGAGAAACTGTTCTAACTCCTGAATCTCTGTGAGTTGTACGTCAACGATTGATGGGTCGGGACACTCCTTTTCTTGCTCTCCCACCAACCATGCAGTCCATAACCCTGCTCCCTTCGCACCGACCATATCATGAGAATAGGTATCCCCGACATAAATCGCTTCGTCAGGAGAAACGCCCAATTCCGATAAGGCGGCGGAGAAAATTCCCGCATCCGGTTTTGAGCTACCGACGACGGTTGAATCAATGACGAGGTCAAGGTACGGCGAGAGATTGTATTCATCGCACCAACCGTGCGTGTTTCCGAAGTTATTGCTAATCACGCCTAGCTGATAACGCTTCCGAAGTTTTGCCAGCCATTGGCGATTGCGCGCTAGAGATTCCGCTACGCCTTCGCAGAACAGACCGACATAGCGGGCGATGAGACTGGGGTGCAAACCGATCCGCACGAAGATGCCTGCGGCAATTGCATCCGCTGTTTCCCTCAGATTGCATTGTGGCCCCCGTCCGCTGGCGATGAACTGTTCGACGGAGGCAAGGTCTGCTCGATCGAACGCCTGACGGTCAATTTCTGGGCACTGGTCTTGGATGAATTGGTAGGTTCGCTCCCGCCAATGGATGCCATTGCCATCAAGCGTTCCTCCAAAATCAAATAACAGGGCACGGATTTCTTTCATTTTCTGCGCCTTTGCCTCCTTCCGCCTTTGCGTTAAAATCCCCCGTCTCTACGCCTGTTCTGCTCTGCATCTTCTCTTCTTTGTGCCTTTGCGTTAAAATGCTCCGGCTTTGCGTTTCATTTTTTTTATTAAAATGGCAACTTAGGTTTTCCATCCCGTCTTTTTTGTGGTATAATTAACTTATTCCAATTCGCGGCAATGGTCAAGGATGACGGAACTTATTAGTAAACACTCGCACAAGCAGTCAAATCGTGTCCTTTCGGGACGGAGGAGAGACTCGTGGACTATGAAATGCAGGAAACGCGAAGCAAAATTTTACAACACCTCAAAATGCAATCCAAGATGACAGCGAATGAATTAGCAGAGGCCCTCGGCATCAGTTCAATGGGTGTTAGACAGCACTTAACCATCCTAGAAAAAGACGGTTTGGTCGAACACCATCGGGAAAAGCTACAGCGTGGTCGCCCGGTACATCTTTATCATCTGACCGAGAAGGGAAATAATTTGTTCCCTACGACTTATGACAGCTTCGCCATCAACTTGTTGACTGAGGTGGAAAAATTCAACGGTTCGGGCTTCATCAACAGGGTTTTCCGTAGTCGCATGAAATCACAGATGGAGGCGTACAAACAGCGACTTGAAGGAAAAACACTTGATGAGAAAGTGAATGAACTCGCTCAGATTCGGACAGAAGAAGGATATATGGCAGAAGTCACTGATGAGGGCGAAGATTACGTTTTAATCGAGTATAACTGCCCAATTTCGACGATTGTGGAGCAGTATCCCCACGTTTGTAATATCGAGTTGGCACTGTTTCGCCAATCGTTGGGGGAAAAACTGGTGCGCGAAGAACATCTGATAGACGGATGTCACAGATGTACCTATCGCATTCCCAAAAGCACTGTTGATGACGACGATTAAAAAGGATAGAATCAAATGGCGAAGTCTGACGACTCAACCACTCACAACAGACGTGCGTTCTTCGGTGAAGCGTTTGCGAAACTGGTTCAGCCGGTGGCAGAATTTCTTGATGGTCAGATCAGTGGTCACCTACCTGTTGAAAAACCGTTGCTGCGTCCGCCGGGCGCACTCTCTGAGAGCGAGTTCCTCGACACCTGCTTGCGCTGTGGCAACTGTGTCGAAAGTTGCCCCGCCGAGGCTATCCATCCCTTACCGGGCAGTAATCCAAATCTCGCAGGAACGCCTTACATTGACCCCGATTATCAGCCGTGCGTTGTCTGTGACACACTTGCTTGTATGCAGGTCTGCCCAAGCGGGGCTTTGCAAAAACTATCCGTCAACGAAATCCAGATCGGTTTGGCGGTAGTTGACCACCAAACGTGTCTCCGCTCGAAGGATATTGACTGCATCTACTGTGTGTCAAGCTGTCCAATCGGCGAAACGGCGATTCGACTCGATTCCGAGGGACGGGTTGAGGTGATAGCGGCAGGATGTGTGGGGTGCGGTGTCTGCCAATCTCAATGCCCCACCGCACCGAAATCAATTGTCGTCCAACCGCTTCCTGAAGTGCCTACGCCATCAACTTAACATGGGCAAATCAACAGCTTACGCCATCCAATTACCGATTACATTTTTCACGATTTTCTGCCTATTCCTCCTGAGCGGATTTGCTTACGGCCGCATCCGTATCTACTCCCACACTTTTGACCCAGCCGAGCTCACGGTCGGGGATGTCTTTCATTTGCGCCTACTCATTGAAGCGGATGCCACGCTTCAGCTTGAATTAAATTCTATGGATGCGGGTGAACTTCAATATATTGAGGCAAAGACCCCGGAAGCAAAGCAGGTGAACGCTCGAAAGTTGGGGCTAAAGGATGCCCTCCCCAAAGGCAAGGTGTTTTACGAACTCAGCTACCCATTGCAAGCTTTTGCCCCGGGCACACACACGCTTCCTTCCGTCACAATCGGATATACGCACACCGACGGAGAACAAGCGACCATCCAAACCCCTGCCTACACTTTTGAGGTTCGCTCTGTCAAGCCATTAAACGCCCAAGCACTAAAGAACATCAAGCCGCCGCGTCCTGTTCCAATACACCCCGGTCTCCATCTTTTGGCAACCCTTCTGGTCATCATAATTGCGGCTTCAACTTTTCTTTATCTGAGAAGGCGCGCCAGAGTTACACCGCCTGTTATTGAAACACCGCCCCAGCGGCCCCCTCACGAAGTTGCCTTCGAGAGACTTATGCAAATTGCGGAAAAGAACCTCGTGGCACAAGGGCAACTCAAGACGTACCACACTCAACTTTCTCAGGTGATTCGTCAATATCTCAATGACCGGTATCACATCCCCGCCCTTGAGTTGACGACCGATGACCTGCTTGAGTCTCTCAAGCGCGAGGATATTCAGGAAACGCATCTCCACCCCATCCAGGGCCTTCTTACCGCGTGCAATCTGGTTAAATATGCGAAACATGCACCGAGCGAGTCGGAAGCGCGTGAACGGATGGCAGAAGCACAGCGTATCATTGATGTGACGAAGGAAACCCCCTTACTCCGCTAAAGACTGGGAAGATTGGAAGGGTGGAAGAGGGGTAGAAACCGAGTTTTTTGCGTCTCGTCATCGAGCCATCCGCAAGGATCGGCAAAACTCGGTTTCTCTTGAATCGCCAGAATCAGCATAGCTCCCATTATTAAAGTTAAGCAAATTTCAGCATAAAGCGTCACGGCTGGGAATCCGTTCCTACAGGGTTCACAGTTATAAACCGTGTCACGGCTGGGAAGCCGTTCCTACAGGGTTCACAGTTATAAACCGTGTCACGGCTGGGAAGCCGTTCCTACAGGGTTCACAGTTATAAACCGTGTCGCGGCTGGGAAGCCGTTCCTACAGGGTTCACAGTTATAAACCGTGTCACGGCTGGGAATCCGTTCCTACAGGGTTCACAGTTATAAACCGTGTCACGGCTGGGAATCCGTTCCTACAGGGTTCACAGTTATAAACCGTGTCACGGCTGGGAAGCCGTTCCTACAGGGTTCACAGTTATAAACCGTGTCACGGCTGGGAAGCCGTTCCTACAGGGTTCACAGTTATAAACCGTGTCACGGCTGGGAAGCCGTTCCTACAGGGTTCGCGGTTATAAACCGTGTCGCGGCTGGGAAGCCGTTCCTACAGGGTTCGCGGTTATAAACCGTGTCGCGGCTGGGAAGCCGTTCCTACAGATTTATTCTTCAAAGTTGCTTAATTTTACATTCGAGCCGCTGGTTCCTGAACCGAATCCAACAGTCGATGAATCACGTCGTTAGAATCAACGCCTTCGGCTTCGGCGTGGAAGTTGGTGAGGATGCGATGGCGAAGCACGGCGGGTGCCACAGCTCGAACATCTTCGCACGAAGCGTTAAATCGGCCGCGTAAAACGGCCCGACCTTTCGCGCCGAGAATGAGATATTGTCCGGCGCGCGGCCCCGCCCCCCACCGTACCCATTGCTGAATGAAATCCGGTGCATCTTTGTCCTTGGGGCGCGTTGCGCGTGCAAGTTTGACAGCGTACTGTACCACATTGTCCGCCGCCAGGACACGTCGCACAACCTTCTGTAAATCGAGGATTTCCTCGCCGGAAAGGGCTGTCTCAATCTCTGGTTCGTCAATGCTTGTGGTTGATGAGACAATCGTGGCCTCCTCTTCCTCGCTCGGATAGTCAATCTCGATTTTGAACATGAACCGATCCAACTGCGCTTCTGGCAGTGGATATGTGCCCTCCTGCTCGATCGGGTTTTGCGTTGCGAGTACAAAGAACGGGGGCTCTAATCCAAACTCAGTGCCACCAGCGGTGACCTGATACTCCTGCATCGCTTCGAGCAAGGCTGCCTGTGTTTTGGGAGGCGTTCGGTTAATCTCGTCAGCGAGCAGGATGTTGGCAAAAATCGGCCCTTGAATGAAGCGAACCTCGCGATGCCCTGTCGCACGGTCTTCCTCCAAAACATCTGTGCCGGTGATGTCTGCGGGCATCAGGTCTGGCGTAAACTGGATTCGCTTGAATTTCAGGTTCAAAATCGCAGCCAAGGTCCTAATCATCAATGTCTTGGCAAGCCCGGGCACCCCTTCAAGCAGGCAGTGCCCCCCACCAAACAGTGCCATGAGCATCTGGTCGAGGACTTCCTCTTGACCGATGATCACTTTTTTTAGCTGCTTTAGAATAACCTCTCGGCCCTCTATTAACTTATCAATGGCTTGAATTTCGTCTGTTGCTGGCATAATCTCTCCTTTGTAAATATCAGTGAATATAATTTTTCACTTCTGAATCAACATCATCCGCTTCGTCCCTGGGTTTGAAGCGAGTCTCACCAGTTCTTTAAGCGGAGCGACTTGGTCGATATTAACTGTAGGCATCTCAAATCGGACGGTCTGCTTCATGACCATTTTTCGGTTGGATTTCGTGTATTTGAGTTTGATAGCCCCAACGCCGTTGTCAATCTCACGGTCTTCAGGCACAGCATCTATAGAAAATGACGATGGCAGATTGACCTTAACCTCATGCTCAAAAGTCAGTGCCTTTCCGATTCGGACAGGGTGGACGCGACTCTCCTCACTGAGCAGGGCGGCGTAGGGGTGTTTCACAAGAGGCAATTCGAGGACAAACTGCCTCCCAATGGCAAAAAGATAATCCGCACAGTGCCATGTGAGCGTAATTTTCAACGAATCTTCCATCTTATCCAAATCTGAAATTTCAATCCCATCCAACTTCGCTCGGTTATCCAGCTCCATGTACTCGTGTAGGAACTTAGCCCGTTGCTCTGGGGTGATGTATTTCAACTGACTTCGTAATCTTGTGTTAAATTCGCCTGTCAGGAAAATCTCTTGTGTTGCCTTCACCGAGAGCTCTTTTTCGACCTGAATCTGCGTCATCACACGCTTTAGGTTTTCTTCTGCCGCAATCGCGGGGCTCTTTGTGAATTGATATAAACGGTTGGCCATCCCTTCTTGGTCATCCGCTTTCTCTTTTTTGAGAAAATCGGGATTGACGATAAGTGTCCACCTGTCCTGGTCGCCCGCTGGGAGGTCGCCAAACGCGCAGGTTTCTGCGGTAGGATCTAACCAGATGAGGTCGCCATCTTCATTCTCCTCCGCTGCGAGAATCATGTGATTAAAGTAGGCGAGCGATGGGATTTCCCGGACGACTTTACTCGATTTCCCAGCGGGAATCAGCACAGGATAGGATGTGATTCCAGCGACGGAGAGCATGGTCGAAAGCAGTGTTGTTTTGTCTTTGCAATCGCCGTATCCGTCCTTGAAGATTTTCGGTGCTTGGCGGGGTTTAATCGCCCAGATGCCGAGCTCAATCCCAACGTAATCAATGTTTGCGGCGACGTATTCATAGAGCCGCTTGATCTTCTCTTTCCGCGTCCAAGCCCCCGCCAACAGTTCCTTCGTTTTCTTCTCGATATCTGGGGTGATATAATCTTGCTCGCGGATCAGCGTTGCGTACCATTCCATCAAACTATCCCACGAATCGAGCGAAGAGATATTGATGCTGTAGGAAAGGTCTTCGAGGGCAGGCATGAACTCCTCCTCGCGCAATGGGGGGATCTCACGGGTCTCAAACGTGTAGCTCCGCGTATAGTTCGCCTCTGTAATCGTTGGTTTAATCTGCGGGCCGTGAATGTGGTAGTAGAGTTGCTTTTTCTTAGGTGCGTGAACTGCAAAACGGTAGTAACGCACCGGCTCAGATGTCTGGAAGTAGACCTGCCGCCAAAATTCACCGCGCTTGAGGTGGCCGACATTGTTGGTTGAATAAGCGTAGTCAATAATGCAACCATCGGACATCTCAGGCATGGTAAAGTGCATTAGTCGCGCATCGACATACAAGCCCGCTTCGACAGCACTCGGAGGCGGAATGTTCTTGATGATTCTGCGCCTGTCAAGCTCAATCGTTCTCCCATCAGGTGTAATGGTCCGGGCGTAATGAATGGTGACATTATCGCTCCCGCGAGTATACGGAACACTCACCGCACCGAATTTAAGCCCCTTTTCACCAAAGAGCTTCACTACCCTCCGCTTTGAGTAGATATAGCTGACATCTTCATTGATGTCTAGGTCTTCCGCTTCCCACAGCACGACGGCCCCGGCATCTGGAGGCGCAGGCATATCCGCCGCGTCTGCGATCAACGCTTTAATCTGCTCCTCATCTGCCTCCGAAATAAAATCGTAAGGGATAGATGCAACACGAAGCGGGTCAGATGCTGAAGGGATAGTTGCAACACGAAGCAGGTCAGATGCTGATTCGCTCGGATTCGCTGTCCCCTCATCCTCTGCTCTCGCGTCTCTTAGGTGGTCGTCCAGTTCCGTTTCAGAGTCATCCAACGACTGGTCTAACTCTTTAGCGTCTGTCTTGGTTTCAGCAGTTGCATCGGGCGGAGTAGCGACCATAAGTGGCGAGCGTCTTTTTCCTAAAAATGTCTGTTGAGCGAGTAAGCCCTCTTGTTCTTTGGGCAGTGCTTTACGGGAGGCAATCCCATTTCCATCATCGTCAAGGTGCGGATGTTCAGATTGAACAGACACATCGTCGTCGTACCACGCCTTCACACGGTCTTGGGTATACAGGAATGCCTCTAACAGAGAGATTGCGCCATCCGCATCCGTATCTGCCCCGCCATCAGAAAACGCATCAACGAGGATATTACCGAATCCTGACCGCATGTATCCCTCTCGCCGCGAGCATGAAACAATAATGATTCGCCCCGCTTTGCTGACTTGAGATACCATTCGTCCGCTGTAAGGCGTTCCCAAGAACAGAATCATCTGTTCTGCGGCCATCTGATTAATCCAGTCTGTACATTCTGTATCGCTGAAATCGCGCCCGGGCAGATTAAATTTCAGCCCGCGACGCTGTTTGGTCGCGTGCCCAATCGTAAATAGGAGAAACCGGTCTGTCGGTTGCACTTTCTGGGCAAGCTCGGCGAAAGCACTTTCAACGTTTGCCCGTGTTGATTTCCCATCAACCAGCCCTGGCACTTCGCCCTCATCTTCAAAGAGAAAGGTGATATTTTCTGGCGAATAGCCGTATTCTCCCGTGAGCAGGTCGTGCATCCGCGATGTCGCGCTCCAAAATTCATCGTAGAAAGACTTTTCGCCCCCTGCACCACCGAGAATCAGGGCGTAGTCTTCAGCAAACCCTTCATGGGCAATGAACGCAATTCCGATTATTAGTGTGGTAAGCAAAAGGGTTCGTATCATAGCGATTCACTCCTTTGTGTGAAACATAAAATGTGCTTCCTTTGTGTGAAACATAAAATGTGCTATAGAATTTTTGGTTGACTTGAACAACAGGCAAGTTCTAAGAATAAACTTCACATTTTGACAGAAACCGATGTCTTTTCGGAAACCAAACTCGGTTTCTCTCGAATAGCCAGAACCGGCATAGCTTCCATCCTTCCAATCTTCCATTCTTCCAACCTCATGGTTCTACTTCTCCTCTCTGACAAACGTTCCACTTTTCCCGCCCGTCTTTTTAACCAACCGAATATCAGAAATCTCCATCTCCCGGTCTACCGCCTTGCACATATCGTAGACCGTTAGGCAAGCGACGGAAACCGCAGTCATCGCCTCCATCTCTACGCCTGTCCGCCCGACGGTCTGCACCTCCGCCTCAATTTCGACGCGATTCGCGTCGGCATTGACCGATACATCCACCTTGACAGAAGTGAGGGCAAGCGGATGGCAAAGCGGGATGAGATCTCCGGTGCGCTTGGCTACCATGATGCCCGCAATTCGCGCCACTTCTAGGACATCCCCCTTTGCAACCCCTTGCTCGGTGATTAGACGAATCGTCTCCGGTTTCGCGTTGATGTGCCCGCGTGCTACCGCGATACGTAGCGTTTCCGCTTTCGGCGTGACATCGACCATCCTGGCGTGGCCTTTTTCGTCGAAATGTGTGAGTTTTTTGAGTTTTTTCATGTTAAGTGGGGTTTACCCTTCCTGTTTCATAACGGTCATGGGAACTAAGAGGTCATCAACGAGCGGATGCCATCCGGGTAGCACATGAGATTCGACCCGCTCGCCGTGACTGAATCGCTCAACCGTTTGCGATGAATTGGATAAACCGCGAATCTCAATCGTGCCCGTTGCCGAATGGACGAGCCAGCATTCTTGGACACCAACCCTTTGATAATCAGCCAGCTTATCTTCAACCGCCCGCCGTGATTCACTCGGCGAAATGATTTCAACCACAAGATCTGGTCCGATGTCAAAGTAGGGGATTTCTTCAAGATTATCTAGCCCATATCTTTCAAGTTGCTCAAAGCAGATGTAAAGGATATCGGGTTGTCTCGTTCTCAAGGGATTACGGGAAATCATCACATCAACAGGGGCAGACACAACAAGCCCCAATTTGCGTTTAGTTACATAAGCTTTCATTGGAAAGCAAATTTCGTCAGACCGCCATTGATGTCCAAGCAGTGGTGCGGGAGGCATAATCAATTCTCCATTGATAATCTCATATCGCCGCATCATTTCTGGCAGAGCCCGGTAGTCTTCGTAGGTCAAGATTTGTGTGGACATTTTTGCCCCTCTCTTGTTACCTTCAGCCATTCTTCCATTCTTATCACTGAATCGGATGTTCTGCGACTATTTTCGCCGATTTTGTCTTGAACTGTTCGAGATACTTTCCAGCACCGTGGTAGGCGGTAACATCTTCGGGATTCGGCTGAATGGGCGTACTTCTTTTTAAGAGTATACCACTAAATTCCTCCACGTCAAACTGTTTATCTGTAGATTTACAGTAGGCATAAGCCCCTGCAACCGCCGCACCTAAAGCGGGACCGCCCTTTTCCACCGGCACAATCTCTCTGTTCCATATCGCCGCCACTCTCCTCATAATCTCCGGACTATCCGTAGCACCGCCTGTGATATATAATGGTTCATCGGTTGTTTTCGTAAAGGCTTCGGAATGGACATAGACCGCCGCCAAACTGGTGTCAATAATCCCCGCATAATCTGACCCGAGCGAAGGATTCGTCTGATGCATCATTCTGGTTAAGTCAAAGCTACCAGAGGGCGGAAAAGATTCGTTTTTCGGTTGCCAAAATGCCATGCACAGGCCCGGGGCGGTTTCCCGTAACGCCTGTTCGGCTGGGGCATAATCCGCTTTATCGAGTCCATAGAGCTCCCTCACGTCATCCCATACCATCGCACCATTGGTTCTGCATCCAAACATAAACGGTCTTCCGATTCCGTCATACATCGCATTCGCCAGCCCTTCCATGTCGAGGGTTTGGCCATCTGTTGAAACCATGTTGACAAAACTGGTGCCTAAGCTGAGCAGGTCACCTGCCACAAGCACTTTCGCCTGCGGGTTGTCTCCTGAACCTGCCACAATTTTGCAATCCGATTGGAAGCCGTATTTTTCAACGAAATAGCTCGCAATAGTCCCAACGATTGTGTCGGGTGCGACGAGGTCGGGCAGTTTCTTCTTGAACGCCGTTACACCGCCGGACAATCCTTTGGCAGTCGCCTCGAGCAGTTCTTGAGACCAATTTCTCGTCTGATAATTCATCAGCGACATGCCACAGGCGTTTCCATAGTCAAGCGGGACTTTCGAGTCGCCCGTCAGTATAGCTGGAATTAGGCTACTGATCAACTGGACGGTTTCAGTTGCCGTGTACGCTTCAGGAAATTGTTCGGCAACCCTTCTCATCGTTGTGCCTGTGAATCGAAGCGGCGCATCCGAACCCGAAAGGCGAATCATCTCGGCTGTTCCACCCACTTCCGCCTTCACAACCGTTGCCTGACTGACCGTATTTGAAGTCATCCAGATTGGGGCGGTCAGGTAGGCTAAACTTCCTGTGAGTAAGCCGACGAGGTCTTTTTCATCGTTGCCTTTCAGTTTTAACTGAGAGAACATGCCTTCCGCCAAGCTGTTGAGATAGACGTGACCGTGCTGCTGGCCCGAGTCATTGATAACAACAATATCCCGTAGTGGTACGCCCGCCCCTCGGATATCATCACACATCGCATCCAAAGCCGCGAAAAACATCATCGGCGGTTGGTCCGCCTCGCCCTCCACTCGCGGCGGGATGATATAGTCGGCTCCGATACCGAAATCGTTTAATCGGGTGTCCTTTCGGTAATCCAGGACGTGCTCAAAAGATTTATCCCCGGTATCAATATCAACAACAACCGCAGATAAACTCTGCGTACTCAAATCAAGCCCCAAGGCAAGTCTTGACATTAGCCCGTTCTCCACTCATATCTTCTTTCTTCTTTGCGGCTTTGCACCTTTGCGTTAAAATTCCACAACTTGCTCACCCGCCTACTACGCCCCCTCTCAACCCGGATACGCCCGATTCTCGAACTCAGCGATGAACTTCTCCGCGGCGATTGCCGCCGCAGCACCGGCACCGCCAGCAGTAATTGCCTGACGGAAAACATGGTCGTGCACATCACCAGCGGCAAAGACACCTTCAATATTGGTCTGTTGCATCTTATCTACGACGATATAATCCTGTTCATCCATTTCAATGGTTCCATTGAACATCTCAGTGTTTGGTATATGTCCGATGAAGATAAAGACACCATCGATCGGGAACACCTGCTTCTCATCTGTCTTGACATTTTTGAGTAACGCACCCGTAACTTTCTCATTATCGCCTTCGATCTCTTCGACAACTGTATCCCAGATGAACTTGATTTTGTCGTTTTTGAAAGCGCGTTCCTGCATAATTTGGCTGGCGCGAAGCTGGTCGCGTCGGTGGACAAGATAGACCTCTGACGCATATTTCGTCAGAAATATACCTTCCTCAAGTGCGGCATCGCCCCCGCCGACGACGATGAGCCGTTGGTCTTGAAAGAAGAACCCATCACAGGTCGCACAGTAGGACACCCCACGCCCACCGTACCCCTCTTCGCCGGGGATATTGAGCAGACGCGGCGAAGCCCCCGTACAGATGATAACCGCTTTGGCGAGGTACTCCTTATCGTAGGTTTTCATGTAGAACGGATGCCTATTGAAATCGACCTCCACGACCCGGTCAAACCGCACCTCCGTGCCGAACCGCTCCGCCTGCTCCTGCAATCCTTGGATGAACACGGAGGCTTCCGTACCGAAAAAACCGGGATAGTTTTCGAGGTCAAGCGTCAACGAAAGTTGCCCCCCGAGCGCGTCTCCGGTGATGAGCAACGGTTCAAGCATGGCACGGGCGGCATAGACCCCGGCCGCGAACCCCGCTGTCCCACCGCCGATGATAACGATGCTCCGTTCTTCTAAACCGTCTCCACTGTTGTCTGTTCTGACTGCCATCTATATTTTTTCTCCTTCTGTTAAGCAAGTTTTGGTATTCCAGTTTATCTTCTAAAGCGTATCGGGAGTAGGAACTCCCTCCCACAGGTCTCATTTAGTGATTGACGTTATCAAAAAATGCCTGACCGACCGAGACCAGGCACTCCGATTGATTCAGCTCTACCCACTAGCAAGCCTGCTCTACACAAATCACTTTACATCTGGTGGAATCATGCGAGGAATGTTACCAACGATTGGGTAATCAATGTTGCACGGCTCACACCGAATGCGCTCGGCCTCCCATTTGACACTGCCTTTACAAACAGGGCATACAATAATCTCTTGCAACGCTTTCTCGGGACCCCGACGTTGCCTAGCGATAAAAGATTTTCCCTTGGCAACAAGCCATGTTGGAACGGCATTTTTGACCATCGGCCCCCACTTCTTCCACAGCGAAATATGCCCAACTCGGCTTAACAGCTCCACTATCGTCTCTGCGGTCTCAAGATTCAGCACCTCTATGTCTGGTGGCAGAATTTTATAATCAATCTGCCGGTCCCATTCGTACCGCACAAGGAAGAGGTCATGGTGAAGCAGATGAAACCGGGCGAAATTCCTATCGTGCGTTGCCAGCAGATGAAAGAGCTGTCCAAACTGACTTTTGTTCACTTTCTTCTGAAGAATCAACTGACCATCAAGTAGGTTGACCACCCAATTATGATAAGGCCAACCGTAGAGTCGTTCACCAATCTCGGAAGGTGTCTCAATATAACCGCGTGAGGCGATACGTGTTAGTTCAGATATCATCTGTTCTGGGTTCTCAACGTGTTCTAAAACATGAGAACAGATGATGTAGTCAAACGACGAGTCTGCAAACGGCAGATACTGTCCGTCCGCTTCGACAATCGGACGGTCTGTAACAACCCTTCCGCCCCTTTGTGTGTCGTCATCAATGAACTTATCGCATAAGATATGTGCCTGTGTCTTGGGATTATGTCCGCTTCCTATTTCGAGAATAAAATCGTTAGGTCGGATGTTCATTTTGGGACAATTTCTATTGTCTGAATCTTGTAAGAAAAATGGAACGCAAAGGCGCAAAGAAGATTTAAGCTTGCTTTGCCTCGCCCGCTCGCCATACATCATGATGACATTATACGATCATACGGCTTGATTGGTCAACTGAAAATCCCAATCAACGAAAGTGCAGGCATTGCAGTGTCCATCACTCCGTTGGCTCATCACTGGCTTCCCCCGCGGTGTTCGGATTCAATTTCCAGTTTTTCAATCGTTTCAGAAGCGTTGTGCGACTGATACCGAGCAACTTCGCTGTCTTTGTTTGATTCCCATTGAACGCTTCAAGGATGAGTTGCGTCAATGAGCATTCAACGGCATCAATCACTTCGTCGTACAACGTCTCGTGATTTTGCGCGATTGCTTCCTTGACGATGCCACGCAACGCGGATTCAAGGGTGAGTTCTAACCGTGAGCGGCTTGATTGAGACCGTCCCTTATAATTCACAATCTCGGACGCAAGATGTTCCGGCAGAATCACATCCGCCCTAGAACGCACAGCGGCACTTCTAAGGGCATTTTCCAACTCTCGCACATTTCCGGGCCAATCGTATCTCTGCAATAGCTCCGTACCCCGACTTGAGACCCCTCTAATGGTCTTCCCTAGCTCCCCACTGATAATCTGGAGTAGGTGCTCGATGAGTAACGGGATATCCTCCAATCGCTCGCGCAACGGCGGGATGTGGATGGAAAGCAACTTAAACCGATAGTAGAGATCCGCCCGAAAGGTGCCCAACCTAACAGCTTCAGCGAGGTCTTGGTTCGTTGCCGCGATGACTCGCACATCAACTTTAAGCGTCTTGGTTCCACCAACCTTTTGGATCTCCTGTTCCTGCAATGCACGTTGGAGTTTGACCTGCAACGCCGGGGTCATACTGCTCACCTCGTCAAGAAACAGCGTTCCGCCATCGGCAAGCTCAAATTTACCCGGCTTTCCACTGCTCTTTGCTCCCGTAAAGGCCCCCGGCTCATAACCGAAGAGTTCGCTTTCTAGCAGGTCGTCGGGAAGGGCACCACAATTCACAGGAATATAAGGCTTATCCTTGCGCGGGCTATGGGCGTGGATGGCCCGCGCCACCAACTCTTTCCCAGTGCCGCTTTCCCCTTCAATTAAGACCGTAATCGTATTCCCCGCCATCACACCGATTGACATATAAATCTGCCGCATCGGTGGGCTCTTCCCCACCAAACGGTGGACTTGAGGGTGCGCGGACTCCTCGCTCACTTCCACAGGCAATTCATCACGCACCGCCTGCATCGTGGTCGCCCGGTCAAGAATCGCTTTGACCCGATTGAGATCTATCGGCTTGGGGAGAAAATCAAACGCCTGCAACTTCATCGCCTCAATTGTCGTTTCCACAGTATCATGCGCTGTCATGATAATAACAGTCACATCCGGATGAAGCCCCTTAATTTTTTTGAGTGCCTCCAAGCCGCTCATGCCGGGCAATACTACGTCGAGCATCACGATATCCGGTTTCTCAACCTGAACCTTCCGCAACCCCTCCTCTGCATTATTGGCAACGCTAGGGGTATAGCCTTCGTCTGCTAGAAATTGCTCAAACGCCAAACAGATCTTTTCATCATCGTCAATGACTAATACGTTCTTCATAATAGTACACCTGATTAGAATCAAGGATATGGGGCACTTCCTTAATTCTATCACGTCCGCATAGAAGTTTCAATCAGAAATGACGGTGCCAATTCCCTGTGGTGGAAAGCCAGTCACCTGGGAGTATCCACGATTTGTCAGACCACCATATCTTTCCGCTCACTGTGGTCATCTCGCCTTTGAGAGCCCGTTTTGGATATAGGAGCATCTAATCAGATACCCGCGAAATGACAACGATATCGAGCATTGCCCCATCTTCTCGATTTTCTATCCGCAAAGTATGTTCGCCCGCCTCTAATTCAAAGTTAACTTCATCCCGAGCCCAACCATTACTCACGTCCCTCCATATCCAGCCAGCACTTTCTGGCAACTCCCAAAAATATCGTCGTCCATAATCCATACGAACATAAAAACTGTCATCGCCATCCACCAATGCCCGGACGCGTCCGATTACTTTGTAAATTCCTGTCTTTTGGATTTGAAACCGATAGCCAACTTCACCTATTCCATTACCTAGACCGTTTAAGGGTGTGATATATTCTGAATTAGAAGCACTTGTATCTGATAGAACCACGAAGGTAGGATTCATAAATAAAGCATCTTCCGCTTCAAAGACAATCTCATCATCATTAGATGGTTCGTCGTCTTCCATTTCTTGAGCTTCGTCTGCTGAATCTTCACCGTCTGACGTGGCGAAATCATCAATGGGTTGGGCAGTTTTTGCCGGTCTGTTTGGGGCACCAAGTCCACGAAGCGGCGGTTTCTCGGCGTTACTTGGATGTACTGACAGTTCAACGGGCAGTGTGACTTCCTCCAGTTCCGATACCAGCGGTGATACCAGCTTGACGGTTGCGGTGTAATCTCCCGCATCAAGCCACCGAGTTTCGCACGAAACGGTCAACTTTTCAAGCCCACCGGGCGCAATCGAAAGTTCTGTGGGTTGAAACCGGAGCCAGTGTTCGAGGGTCTCAATGCGAATCTGAAAGAATTGATGGTGCTTGCTTTGATTTGAAATGGTGACGGTTTGTTGTCCGGTTTGCCCGGCCATGACCGTCATTACAATCCGCTGTGGACTAATCTTCAATGGCGCGTCCATCAGAGCGGGCGATGATGTGGTTTGCCCTTCCTCTTGGACGCGGGAAGTCGAGGTTGGGGCATCGCCGAGGATTGGATCAAGTTGACGTTTGCCGGTGTCGTCAATGGGATTGCTTCCTGACTCTCCAAGTTCTGGTGCGGGCCATTTGAGACCAGCGACGCTCAAATGCGAGCGACGTTGGTCTACAACTTGGGGCCATCGTTCGTCGAAGAAGAGGTAACTCGTTGCCGCCCCTGCAATAATTCCAAGGAGGGCAAGAGGGATGGCTTTCAACACGAAACGTTGAATGGGTTTTGAGGGTACATACATCGTCATCTTTCTGAGATGATACTTTGTGGTTTACGTTATTGAAGTCAATTAACCAGGGGACGTATCATCACAAGGCCTCATATTTCTTTTGAACCACGACATTAGCTACAATCCGGCTTACCCATGTTTTGAAGAACACACGTTTTGGCGCACGTTTTGCAAAATGATGCAGGTTTGACATCACTCTTGAGTGAATCTCTTCTTCAAGTACCTGTTCGGTTTCACCATAAGATTCGGCTAAAACCTCTTTTAATGTGTTGTTTGGTCTCGTTAGATAAGAGTTGATAAGCGTGTGCATCCCCATCTTGAGCTTGATGACAGAGATTTTCCAATTCAATATGCTTCTGTAGCTTTTTCTGGTAGCTTGCTCTTTCATCGGAGCTAATCACCGCATCAAGTGTGCAGGCTCTGGAGAGGGCGACCTGTTCTAAGTCGGGATAGAGTTGAACAACTGCCGATTCAATCAATTGCCAAATTTTGATATGGTCTTTCCGACTTCGATGAACATCAGGAGTGTCGATAATCGGGTTTATTGAGAAAGAACTGCGGCACTGAAACATAGTCGAATCAAAAATGCTTTTGAGTGCGGCATTGACTTCTTTGATTAAAGAAAAGCACCATTGACAAGATCCATAATCCCATGCGGCTCGAAAACCCACATCAAAACGTGTACGTCCCGTTTTTTTGTCTCGCGCCACATAAGGGGTTGAGTGGAGCTGGCTGATTAAAAAGTCTATGCCTTCCTCTGGCGTTTTGATGAGGGGAAGGTTCTCACTGCCCAAAACAGATTGGACGCTTGCTATGAGGGCATTCCAAATTTCCATACGGTTGCGTGTTTTGCCCCTGGCCCCGAGCAAAAAACTCAGAGAAATATCCACAAGCGGGTGTGCCGAATACGGTTTTGGCACGAATCCGTTGAGCGCACTCAAGCATCTGAGGATCAGTGCCGTTTAATTTCATATCCAGTCCGTTGAGGAATTCTCAGAACGGGTACATCTCCTCAATCGGCTCCAGGGTAATGAACCCTCCAGTCAGTCGCGTCGGGTCATCTGGATGCCCACTACAAGATGCCCTCGTTTGGAGATATGGAATTTCATTTAATAAGTAGACCAACTTCCGAATGCGTTTATCAATAATATGTGGATCGGGTTGTCGTCCCATGACATCTCCTTTTGGCATCTTACGGCGTATTGACGAATTCTACTCGCTTCCTATGGATTTGTCAATCCAAAGGGAGCGGTTTTGGATGTGTGTTTCTTTGAGTTCGCCAATAACCCCTAGTGCTTTGTCCACCTTCATTTTGTAGTCGCTTGTTTTCAACCGCGCCGATGGCCCCTTACAAAGTCACTACAATTTCAAACTTGACAAAGCACTAGGTTTGTGATATTAAAACTCAGAGTTTTAGAACGAATACTCCCTCAGCACCGACAATAATCTCCTCAACACCATCTGAATCGAGATCTGCCAAAGCAAGGGTCTTCGGCCCCTCAAGACCCACATATTCCATCAATTGCTCGCCCGTTGGCGAAAAGACTTCGACAGCGTCCGAAACAACCACTATCTCTTTCTTGCCATCACCATTCACGTCGCCAGCCGCCACGTTCCAGATGGGACCTCGACAAGCACGTCCCCAGAGCTCTTCGCCTTCCTGGCTCAATACGGCAAGCCCGTGAACACCGCAGACAATTTGAATCTCACCATCACCGTTTAGGTCAGTCGCCAGGAGCAACTTGTTATTCCACATGACGTAACACGGAAAATATGCCTGAAGTTTTGCCTTCCACAGTAACTGTCCTTCAACCGTCAGACAATGAAGGGTATTAACCCCGTTACTTTTTTCTCGCCACTGACGTGCCGATGAACAGAGCCACCTATTTACTGATACACAGATGATTTCATCACTGCCATCGTCGTTAAGATCGACTGCTACAAACGCACGAAAACTCATTGGAGCTCGCTTATCCTCCCATATCTCCGTGCGATCTTTAGGTCGATACCGATATGTCCATATCATTTCACCCCTAGCGTCTAGGGCGAACACCCAATCTATGTCTTTCATTCCCCTGTCCCAATCAACGTGATGGCATTTACCCAAAACAAGAATCTTTTCGCGTTGCCCACTCATCTTTGCTATTGTTCGCCCGGCCGTGCTATACGGCTGTTGCCAAATCAGCTCACCCGATTGCGAATAGAAGGAAATCTTCTCCGAGATTGCCAAGATTTCAGCTTCACCATCCCCATTAATATCGTCAAAAATGATAGATGCTGTTGCACGATCATGGAGTTCCTGCGTCCAAACGACCTCACCGCTACCGTCAAAAAGATACATCAATTCATCACGGCAACCAACCGCTAACCGATTCTTTTCTATATCGAAGCGCCACCCATGAGCAATATGACACCCCCAGTTCGCTTGACCCGCCCCGTTATAGACACAAAGCGCGCTTGAGGTAGCGACAATTTCTTGTTTCCCATCCCCATCTACATCCGCAGTTTGTACCTTAACCACGCCGCCAGAGCGATATCGCCACAGCAATTGACCGGTATGAGACAGGACGTGAATATCCTCGGAGGCGATGATAATCTCTAAAAAACCATCATTGTTAATATCCGTAATTTCTAGCCCACGGACATCCCCCCCGACATAATAGCACCACAGCAACTGCCCTGAGAGTCTCATAACGGATAGTACCTGTTTGTGATGTCCACCGCTGATGAGCTCTTGTTTACCATCATTATCCATATCAGCGAGCCGAATCACTGCTGTGGCATCATTTGGACATGACAGGGTACTTTCCAGTTTTCCGTCTAGGTCAAGGACTTGGAGATCATCGGTTACGATTTTCTTGGCTTCATTCACCGTCGCAATCTCAAGACTCGACGAATTGTCATTGTGTTCCCATAGGCGTGTTCCGGTGTGGGAGAATGCTACGAGTGCTTCGTAGGAGGAGACTAAAATTTGTTTAACGCCCTCGGTGTTGCTATCTTCAACAGTCAGTGACGCATGGAAGTGGGAATACCCGTAATCTTCTGCGGCAAGGGACCATAGCCGCTCACCGGTTCGGGTAAACGCATATAGGTGAGAGTGGGAAAGGATAACAAACTCACGCGCACCATCCCCATCTATATCTTCATAGACAGCAACTATGGGTCGGGGGGCATCAAGGCATCCTCTGACCCTTCCATCTGAATCAAGCAAAATCGGTTTTTCAAGGAGAACCAGAATTTTCTCAGCTTCAGTTTCTTCCCGGATGAATCCAATTGGATTCTTTACATACGGGCTCGTCTGCGCCTCATCGTATCTCCATTGGATTCTGCCCTTTGGGTCTAATGCAAACGCACCTTGATTGGAGACACCGAGAATGTAAGGTACACCTGCAAGTGAGCAGATCGTGAGGGACTTGATTGCCGCTCGTCTATACAGCGGCATGGTCTCGGTGTCATCCTCCGGGAATTCGACTCCATTATCCGGGTCTTCCACAGTAATCGGGTGTGCCGGAATCGGATGTGTATACCGCCAGAGCAGTTCGCCGTTGCAATCAAACAGTGCCACCGTCCCTGTGCTACTGCCAACGACGATTTCCTGTGAACCGTCATCGTTGATGTCACCCGCATCCACACACAAGAGGGTTCCCATCCGTTCATCTTTAAGAATCAGGGGGTGTGCACCATCGGCAGAAACGGGTTGGAGGTCGTCGGGCTGGAAGGGTTGTGCAATCGCCGCTTTGGTCCGAATACCCGTTGGATCGGGTGTAAAATGTCCATTTTGGTGATATATGGTTCGTGGTTTTTCTTTCATCTTGCGCCTCGCTTGAATCGCATTTTGCATACGGTTAAATCACTCATGACAGGCATGGGTGATTGACAGCTAAGAACCTGTTTTAAGAGTCATTTTCACAATAACACAAGCTCGGATGCACTTTTTGGGCGTTTTGAAAAAAATCTGATTCTTTTCTCGTTCTAGCCAGGCAACGTAGGTAGGGCTGGAGTTATATTTCAGGAGCGTATCCAACCGAGACGTTTTCGCCTCTCCGCACCTGCTCAATAATCGTTGTCTTGAGTAAGTGTACGGTGTTACACCACTTGACTTTCAAATGAGCTTGAGGATAGGGCTCATGCCAGATGCGAAAAGAATTACCTGCGGCGGTACAAGCATCAATGACTCTGCCTAAGCGGGTAGATGCGAATGATTTAGGCTCTCTAATCTTTTCCATACAAATTGGTATTTCTATTTCATCAACAATCTCCGAACTTGTGTGGCTCCCATCCCAAACAAGATACAGGTCTGACTTGTCACCGTCTCCAGTCAAGTCCTGAATGATTTCGCGGAGGAATTTCTGAATTTCCATTGCTCGGTCAATGGATAGCGGTTCTACCCCTGGAATCTCACTAAAATCCGGTCTCCTGCCTTGAGGGACCATGAAGTAACTCATTGTTTCATTCCTTCCCTATAAAGGTTACGACGACCCCTCAGTTCCCACACTCATAGTCTTTGCTTCCAGTATGATTACTGCAAAACGTGTTGGTACAGTCACAAGTATCACAATCATCGCCCCGGCATCCATCATTACCACAGTCATCAGTATGACAACCATCACAGTCAGATGTGCCATTCTTCCCAGGACATCCTCCGCCGGTGCAACCGTCATTGCTACATGTGTACTCGCTTGATGCTTCCGTCAACTCCATGGTAGACTGATTGAGATAATCAGCACTTCCCAAATAACTCACACCAATGACCACAGTTAAAGTTAAAACGAGAATGACACTGTTCCAAACCCGTTTGTGCTTGGTTTCGGCTAAAAGATAACGCATTTTTTACCTCCCTTTGGTTTGTTGAGAATTAGGATGGTTCGTAAACCATTTTAACGAAACAGCGTGATGATACGGCGTATCATATTTGGACACTCCACCTGTCGCCGTAAATCCAAATCCCGTAGGTCTGTCAGGCCACTCAATGGACCTATGTCGCTTATTCTGTTGTCGCGCAACGTTAGCTCCTTCAGGCTCGTTAGTCCGCTCAACGGATTCAGGTCGCTGACCCGGTTGCCATCCAGCCACAGAGCAGTCAGGTTCGTCAGTTTGCTCAGTGGGCGAAGGTCCCTAATCTGATTCTTCTGCAAAATTAGCACCCGAAGCTCCGTTAATTCCTGCAACGGACTTATATCGCTAACCTGATTATTATGCAAAGTCAGCGACTGTAGATTCGTCAATTCCTGCAACGGACTTATGTCGCTAACCTGATTATCAACCAGATTTAGCCGCTGTAGGTTCGTCAGTCCGCTCAATGGATTCAGGTCATCGATCCAGTTGTGATGCAATGCTAAGTCATTCAGGTTTATTAGCCTTCTCAACGGATTCAGGTCGTTGACTTGGTTGCTCTCTAGCGACAGAACAGACAGGTTCGCCAGTTTGCTTAGTGGACTAAGATCGCCAATCTGATTATTCCGTAAATTCAGCGACTGTAGATTTGTCAATTCCTGCAACGGACTTATGTCGCTAACCTGATTATTACCTAGCTTCAGCCGCTGTAGGCTCGTCAGTCCGCTCAACGGATTCAGGTCGCTGATCTGGTTGCGATGCAATTCTAAGTCATTTAAGTTTGTTAGCCCTTTCAACGGATTCAGGTCGCTGACTTGGTTGCCCTCCAGACAGAGATTAACTAGGTTCGTCAGTTTGCTCAGTGGGCTAAGGTCGATAATCTGATTATTTCGCAAACTCAGTTGCTGTAGATTTGTCAATTCCTGCAACGGACTTATGTCGTTAATCTGATTCCGCCCCAAACTTAGTTGCTGTAGATTTGTCAATTTTCGCAACGGGCTTAGGTCGCCCACCTGATTATCAGATAGACTTAGCCTCTGTAGGTTTGTCAGTCCGCCCAACGGACTCAGGTCGCTGATCTGGTTGGTATACAACTTCAAGTCCCGTAGGTTCATCAATTCCTGCAACGGACTTATGTCCTGGACCTGGTTATCACCTAAATTTAAGTGCTGTAGATTTGTCAAATGCTCAATACCACTGAGGTCAGCTATTCCTCTTTTCCCTCCACTTGCAAGCCCTTTTAGTTCCGCAAGGTCAACATCAGCTATCACTTCGTCGGGTTTGTTTAATGTCCGGCGTATTATCATCTCAAGTTTCGGATCGGGAATGTGGATTGCTGTATTCGCCATGCCATACCTCCTTTACTGAATTTTGTTTGTCGCCTGATGCCCTGAACAGTTGGCTGATGCCTGCCCTGTCGTGGGAAACAATGATGGTGAATTTCACCCATGTCTACTGCAACTATTTTGCCAGTCCGTTTCCTTGATGACGTATTGAGGTAAGGATGCTTCTCCCACGTACGCCAGATGTTACAGACGGATTCACCGCCTGATGCTTTTCCCGATGTGGGTACGTTTGATTATATCACCTCCTTGTTAGAATTGAAAGTTTTGGGATGGAGTAGTGGGGTCTACATCCTCGCCCTTCCTTCCATTCTATCCGTCAGGGTTTTTAACGCCTCATCCTTCCCGACGCGGTCATAAGCTCTAGCGAGCAGATGCGCGATGACCTGTTCCGCTCCACCTCCAGTACGCCTCGCATTCTCTATAAATTCATTGTCTAAACCGAGTTCAAACTGCTCAATGGCTTCTTCGTATCTTGAAGCGTTCAAGTACACGACTCCCAAAACCCGATGGGCATCTTTATCTGCCGGTAACTGTTCGGTCAACTGCTGAGCAATCTCAATGGCAGATTCGTGCTCGCCTCCGCCACTCATCGAATGCGCGAATTGTACGACAAAATACGGTTGGATGGGTGCCAGCTTCGCTGCACATTCGTACGCTTCGGCCGCATCTTGGTACTTCTTCTGCGAAAAATACAGATCGCCTAAAGCGGCATAAGCCAGAGGGGACTGCTCATCTAATTCAATCGCACGCTTATAGCATTCCTCTGCATCTCCTATATCATCCATATACACGTATAGATTCTGTTCAAAATCAACTCGATGTGCATCCCGACAGAGATCGCCCATAAATACCCACAGTCGCGCATCTTTACACGATCGTTTCATATTTTCCAAGAGTGCCAGCGTCGCTTCTTTCGGCAATCCTTCGGAGGCACTGCCTGCCTTCAATCGATCAGAAGCAGAGTTCGTCCTCGCACCGTAAGCGCAGATTTGTTCAAAAATAGAAGCCAGCTTCGGGAAATCCTGAAATCGAAAATAGATCTCCAACAGATGAGTGAGTGTTGACCCACTCCTTTTGATTAACTCAATACCAAGTCGATCTGCCGGTATGTGCTGCAAGTAGGTTTGATAGAGGTCCGCCAGCTCAACGAGGAGGCCAGCCGCTTTAATCCACATATCGTCAAGGAAGTTGAGTTCTGCAGCTGGCAGATGCGTTTTCCACCATTGAATATAACGTTTGAAATAAGGAATGGCTTTGTCAGTCTCACCCCTCTCGCAGTACAATGTCCCAAGCAGTTTCCAAAGGTACGGTTCACCTGCTTCATCAGAGAGTTTGGCTTCATAAAACGAAACCGTAGACTCCAGCGGTCCCCCTGCATCTAATGCATCCTCCAATATCCGATTGGCTTCGCCAATTTTTCGACGGGAATCGCATATCTCTATGAGCTGTTTTTGGTACGCCAACGCTTTTTCCGCTTGAAATGGTTGTCGGTACTCTCGATACAGCTCCGCCAAATATTGGATATTGGCGGGGTGCGGTGACGTTTTCGCCGACATTTCAAGCACTTTAATGCACTTCCGTTTCGACTGTATTTCCTCAAAACTTTGAGGTCTGCGATTAATACACCAAATATTGCGCTGATTATTGGCAATGTCCCAATAGACAATCGGGATACCCGGTTCGATCTGACAAATCTCCTCTAAGAATTGGATAGCTCTCGCATAATTTTTCTCTGGGCTCCCCACTTTTCGATGAGCATACAGATCTGCTAGCGCGTAGAGACAGCGAACGGTCTCCACTCGAGCTAGGGTTCCTGTATTCAACATCGTTTCGTATCGAGCGATTGATGCCTCAATATCCTTATAATCCGCCTCGTCGATAATCACAACATCAGACGGAATCTCAAGTGAAAATTTATCCAGCGGTATTGCCTTGTTGACGTGCACATCAACATAGTAGAGGATATGCCGTTCCCCTTTGTGATTGAGGATAGACAACTCCTTAGGAAAGTGGATGCCGTTCTTAAAAGTGTGAATCTGTTTCACCTCAATCTTTCCAAACCTCTCATTATCTTGTTGCAAGAGCGGCAGATATGTTCTGGCATCAATGCCGAGTCGCATCTCGTCTTTTGCAGAAGGGATTTCCCATGTAAAAAACGAATAGAACGTCATATCTGCTCCGGCGAGTTCGGGCCGCAACGGTTCTTTCCAAATCCGTTTGTGCGCTACAATCTCAGGCAGTTCTCTCGGATGGTAGTATGTTCTATGATGTTGATTCCGGTTCGGTTTTGTCATCCGCAGGAGATGCATCTGTTGTGAGGATTCCAATCTCAATTCAGCATCGGAGTCAATCTGGTCTGGCGTAAAGAGGAAAGGCATCTCTGCGATGGATGGACGCATCCCCCAAATTTCGTCGACTCTCGTAGAAATCATCCGATTCTGCCACTTTGGGGTGACAGGTTTGTCAGATTCATTGACCGTTTTTTCGATAACCAGTTTCGCCAGCTTATCGTACTGCCATATCTTTTCACCGTTGCAAACAAAGGCAACGTTTTCTGTTTCAATACGCCACTGATTCGGCGCGGTATATGCTACCTGGGTGGGAAACATCCATCCACCAAAATGGTCTTCCACAGTCAATTGGACAGAATGGATTGCCTTTGCGGCGGCTTCCATCTTTGAAAGGATTTCCATGATTGAATTCGGAAAATCCTGCTTCGGTGCTTGAGATTTCAAAACCTTTCTCATAGTCGGTATCAGTTCCTCTCTTATACTAATTCCAAATCTAAATGTTACATACAATCCAATCGAATCCGGTGATGGATTGAACAATGTCTGGATGAGTCTCAAAATAAAGCAAGCCTTCAACTAATCGGTTCTCTAACTCCGTCATGTCCTCAAACATTTGGTTCGGGAAGAATTCCTCCCGCAACGATTCCCATATATTCTCAACCGGATTCAGTTCCGGGCAGTACGCCGGTAACGACTCCACCATCATCCGCTCCGGAATCGCCAACGCCGATTCACTATGGCTTGGAGCCTGGTCATATATCATTAGAATAAATTCATCCGGATGCCTACGCGACACCTCCGCTAGAAATAGACTCATTGAATCACTGTCCATCTTCGGCAATATCAGAGAATCACATACCCCATCTACTGGACTCACTGCACCGTAAGCATACGTGTATTCCCTTACCGTCTGTTTCAAAACCACAGGACGAAGCCCTTTGGGCGCCCAACATCGCTTCGGTGCATTGATACGACCAAAACGCGCTTCATCTTGGAGCATCACTCGCAACCGTAGACCTCTTTTCGACGCTTCGATTTGAGCCCGTTCAATCCGCGAGGGGAATTTTTTTTAAACGCAGCCACATCGGATTCATTCTGCTTCGGGTGCCGAGGTCTCGGAACCACTTTACGCCACCGATGCCGTTTGAGAAGGGCGTAAACCGTTGATTTGCCAACAGCACTGCCTACTTTAGCTTCATAGGCACTCTGAATTTGTGAAATCTCAATAATTTGACCCGCTTCTGCCTGGGTGCGGAGGGTATCAAGGAGGGCTTGCTCATCAGCGAGCGAGAGGTGAGCACGGTTTCTACCGCCCTTCGGTTTAGGGGATAGACTCTCAATCCCCTCTTTCCGGTATTGACTTTGAATTCTTCTCACGCTCGCTGGGTGATAAGTCGTTATATCGGCGATTTGGGTTGAGGTATACCCATGCTTTTCTTTGAGATAGACACATTGGATACGGCGGTACTCCGAGAGCGTGGGGGCTTGTTTCTGGCGTTCAAAGAGTCGGTCTATGTTCTGTTCAGACATCTATGCTCCTTTGCGTAAGAGAACAGTCGGATTGACGTAGCAGACTTATGTTCACTTCAAGAAAACCAACCGTTAAGGTTGGGATACTTTTCATTATAACACTTTGTAGCTTCTTTAGCAAGAATTAGTATTAGTTGTGCTCGGGCACGATAGAGTCGGTCGAAAACCGCACCGCGTGATGTGCCGATGAACCGCGCAATCTCCTCGCCCGTCATTCCATCAAGATAGTAGAGCGTCAAGACCGTGCGTTGACTTTCCGATAGCTCTTCGAGCGCGTCGTGTACCGCTTGACGGGCTTGTTCGTCGGTGTACCTCGTCTGCGCCAGGGCATTGAGTCCCATCTCAGCGGTATCAAGCGGTTGCGTCGGCAGTCGCTGTTTTCGATGCCACATCAAGCAGAGTCGTGAGACAATCGTGTTGAGCCAGCCCGGAAAGTGTTCCCAATCCCTGAGCGTAGATAGTTTTTGATATGCCTTGAGGAAGGTGTCTTGCGTGATCTCCTCAGCGGTGTGGAAATTCCCGACTTTGCGGTAGGCGCGGGCGTGGACAGTCCCTTTGTATTTATCAACCAGAAGCCCGAAGGCGGTTTCATCACCGTCCAATGTCCGTTTGATCAGTTCAGCATCACTGTGTGCCATTTTCATCGCTCCCGATGTCGTGTGGATTATCCGTGGCAATCACATCAGCATCATTGCCCTCTACTATATATGATGCACATCAGTGCCAAATGATCAGATGCGGGTGCGATTTTTATTTTGCACATTACGTACCGATCCTATTTTGAGTCACACAACGCTGAAAAGTCCAGGCATCTTCTTAAAATCAGTTGATTTACCCTAAGATTGCTCTGAGGATTCATACTTCCAAAAGGGCTTCAACAAGACCCTTCACATCGACATCACGATAATGTATATCCTCAATATCTTTCAAGCCCCTTATTTCAAGCACAGCACTCACCTCATAAGGACGAAAAAAATTATGTTCATGAAATAAGATTAACATCTTGCGATCACGCCATCGCACGTCGCAAAGGGTTTGAAACTTGTCCGGGCTTCGTGGATCTATCTCTCGCTTATAGAAAGATAACAAAGTCGAGCTCGCCTGATTCAATATCACCTGATAAATTCATACATGTGGAGCGGCTGGGTAGACGATAGCGAGCAAACTCTAATCTTTGATGCCATCGGTTATAGATGAAATTCTTGATGAGATTGAATTTATCGGCGGTCATTGATACAAATGCCCCCGAAAAATCGGGATGGCATTTTGCCTTTTTCTCTGCAACGGTCGCCGGCGACACCATTTCAAATGGACACTGTTCGGTGAGTAAGCCATTTTGTTCCAAGTCTTTCAAAAACGCCGTTTGCATTGCAAAAACAGATTGCCCCGACCACCGTGGATTCAACTTCATACTGAGATACACCATGCCAGGTTCTGCTCTTTTAGGTGGTGTGAATTTCCGAATGCTTATCCCTTCATGGCACATCGCCAGTCTGAACAGCACCATCCCGATTGAGGGTAAACAAGCAAATGTTATCCAACCATCCCCTCCATGTCCATCGCAACTCTGCTGGGTTTCGACTCCTGGGATTTGGTTTAATCCGTTCACCAGTGCCTGAATATCGGAATCAATAAATTTTTGCTTTACCATTTTTAGCCACCTCCCTCACTGGATAAAAGCGTTCTGATGACATGGTCAAATGTAAATCGTTTGTTCTCAATATCTTCAAGGGATTTGACGTGAATGTTCCCATGGTCATGCAAATCAAGGGCAATTTTCATACGCCACGCCTGCCATGCAATGGTCCAAATATCAATGGCTGGAAACTGCGCGTAATTCTCAAAGTAGAAGCTACCTTCATATTCGTTGCCACTGATTTCGGGGAAGCCCTGTGTCCTTTCGTCTTCCCAACCGGCTTTCTTGAATAATTCGATGCGTTCCTTCCAGACGTTGTGTGCAAAATCCTTTAAGAAACGAAGTTTTTCAGAATCCATGATTAGGTTGGGATGCTTAGAGACTCTGCCCGCTACATCCGCTGGCGTTTTGTCGTTTTGCGTCAGCCATCCGCTCTGTTCCAACTCGTTTGATAGTTGCGCCGCCATTTCTGAGGCTGATGGGTATCTACGGACCTTAGTCTTCTATGTACAGTGACGAATACAGCGTACACCACGTCGTATCCGAGTCCTCATCGGCTCGCAGTATTTGTATATCAACGTACCGACATCTCATAATGGCTTCTAACAAGACAGTGCTACTATCCATTGAACAGTGCAAAATAATACACGGCAGAATATCGCTACCCGCTTCTTTTTTCCAGACAGCAACAGGGGTTACGCCCTCCATTCGATTAAGGAGGAGAATCAGACGCTTAACCTCCTCATCAACCAAACCAAGCGAAGACTCTATGGCCACACGACCAGCACCAACGCTTATTTCGTGGAAAACTTTATCAATCAGCTCATTCATTTTGCTGTTCCTTTGGTTGGTGGTGATTGGTGGGTTTGTTCCAAGGTTTCCCAATCGCTACCCCTGAAAGCTGGATGAATCTGTCAAGAATTGATTTGACGAAACGTATCTGGCAAGTTAAGACAGGTTGATTGTAGTCGCCTGACCCCAGTTCGATGGAGTACAGGAGACACGCATCTCAATGTCCTTATCCATTGACTGTATACTCACATAAATTATGCCATTTTGCGGAAGAGACTTCTCCCCAGTATCCATGCGCGCCTTTATTTTAATCCGGTCAACGATTGCGGCACTCATATCTTCGGGCGGGACATTTGGTTCGTGCAACACACCATCTACGTTGTACTGAACTACCATCCTTGCCGCGGTTGGGGTAAGATTAATCTCACTTGCGCCTTGTCTAACAGCATCAACAAATAGGTTTTCTACATAGCTTATCACATTGGGACTGTTTGCGCGTTCTGCTTCGGGGAACGTTTTCATAATCTAAAATTATCCTTTTCAGATTTGGGTTTTTCCTAGCTGCCGGGTAATGGGATTTTCGCACCTGTTAATGCGGCTTGGATTGCCAAATACAAGCCATTTAGACGCACGTTATCCAGTATTGTTTACAGTCAGCGACTCGATTGGGAACGAGGGCAATTCAAAGTCAATTCTTGACTTGATTCTTTATCCTTGAAATGCTAAACTATCTGTATTAACCTATTAGTCAAGAGGTGCTCACATCCTCCTGAGCGAGAAGATTGGAAATTGAGATTCATCAACGCATCAATATAGGAGAAACTATGACAGCTAAAAAAGTGCTCATCACCGGCATGAGTGGACTCATTGGAGGTGTTGTTCGCAAGCAACTTGAGGGGAAGTATACCCTAAGTGCTCTCAATCGCCGTGATGTACCCGGGGTCGAATGTCATCAGGCGGACATTGCCGATTTGGAGGCTATCCGGCCCGCTTTCGATGGCGTTGATGTGGTGGTGCATCTCGCCGCGATTGCTCGAGGAAATGCAACGTGGGAAGAGGTGTTGAACCACAATGTCATCGGGACCTACAACGTTTTCGAGGCATCGCGTCGGGCGGGTGTGAAACGTATCATCTCCGCCAGCAGTGGGGCGACCATTACCGCGTGGGAGAAACATTTTCCTTACAACGCGATCGCTGAAGGCCGCTACGATGAAGTCCCCGAAACGTGGGATAAACTGACCCACGAATCACCAATACGACCAGGCGGGCTCTACGGGTGTAGCAAGGTTTGGGGCGAGGCATTGGCGAGACATTTTTCGGATGTCCACGGCATCTCCATCATCTCCTTACGCATCGGGGCCGTGACCAGCGAAAACCGTCCAACCGCTCCCCGCACCTTTTCGGTGTGGTGTAGCCAGCGCGACATCGCGCAAATGGTCGAAAAGTGCATAGAAGCCCCTGACAGCGTACGGTGTGATACCTTCTTTGTGGTGTCAGATAACAGGTGGAGTTACCGAGACATCTCACACGCGCGTGAGGTGGTCGGCTTTGAACCGCAGGATGTAGCAGAGGAACATCGGGATTGATGATTGTGGGGTCCCCCTTGCAGTTTCCCGCTGTACCGCATTTTTAGGGAGAACGATTATATGCGAATGACACACACATGGACAGACGAAGCAGCGACAATTCGTATCGAAGGATTGAGCCAAACGGTTCGGATGCTACATATCACCGATTCGCACGTCGCATTAATTGATGACCGTGACGCGGCGCATCAAGCAGCGTGTGAAAGCTATTGCGAGCGTATGGCATCAAGAGACGAAACATTTCGCAAAATGTTGGCGGATGCAGATGGACTTGACCTAGATGTGGTCGCGTTGACCGGCGACATCATTCACTTCCCTTCTCAAGCATCCGTTGAAAATGCTGTTGCGTCAATTTCCCAAATTGATGTACCAGCACTGTATACGGCAGGAAATCACGACTGGCATTTCCCGGGCGTGGATGGCAGGGATGAATTACGCGACGCATGGTGGCCGGCACTCGAACCGCTCCATCACGGGGGCGCAGCGTATGCCCGGTATGAAATCAACGGCATTCAATTTCTGCTCGTTGATGATTCCACTTACCGGATTGATCAGGAACAGCTAACGTTTGTGAAAACCCATCTCGCGAGCCCCATTCCGACGGTGCTGCTCACCCATATTCCTGTAAGTCTCCCGACGTTGCGCGACCCGACCATTGAACGTTGGAACGCACCAATTCTAATCGGCGATCCGGATTGGGAGTTTGAGAGCCGTGACCGATGGGGCACGGGTGAAAATCCGTCATCAACCTTAGAGTTTGTCCGTACACTCGCAGCAGCGGAAAATCTGGTCGCACTGTTTTGCGGTCATATCCATTTCCCACATACCGACGCAATCAGTCCCAATGCCGTTCAGTATGTCGGTGCACCTGGGTATGATGCCAAGAACCGATTGGTGGAGTTTCAGCCACTGTAAATCGCGCTTCGTTACTACTAGAAAAATGCTGGAAGGCTGGAAGAGATAAGACTGGAAGACTGGAAGGTTGGAAGGGTAGGCACAAGACCTACCGCCACATTCCTTCCAGTAGGGAATAACGATTGTTATTCCCTACTGGCTTACAAACCCTCAATAGAAAGGAACTAATATGTCTGAGAAAGTAGTCAAGACTGATGAAGAATGGCAACAGCAACTAACGCAGGAGCAGTATACCGTAACCCGGCAAAAAGGGACTGAACGCGCCTTCACCGGGACATATAACAACTTTAAGGAAAAAGGGGTCTACCAATGTGTCTGTTGTGGGACTGACCTATTCAGTTCAGAAACGAAGTTTAATTCTGGAACAGGTTGGCCAAGCTTTTGGCAACCGATTTCAGAGGATGACGTTCAGGCAGAGACCGATACAAGCCACGGCATGATTCGGAGCGAAGTACTATGTAGCAAGTGTGATGCACACCTCGGCCACGTATTTGATGACGGCCCACCGCCGACAGGGCTTCGCTACTGCATGAACTCAGCCTCACTAAATTTCGTCAATAAAGAGGACGAGTGAATTTATGTGGGAGGGAAATCCTGGGGGCGGGAGATCCTTCTCCCGATATGTAGACAAACCTCAAACAAAAGGAGATAACAATGTCTAAGAAACAGATCCGGTTTCTGGTGATAGGTGGTTTGGCAATGGTGCTGGTCGGAATGACAGCTACATGGACACTGACACAAGAAGCCAACTGGTATCCGTCTGAGTGGGGGGTTGATGACCAACGTGGTGCTGTCAATCGAATTACCCCCCAAAAGGTGTTGGAAGCAACGGCTCTGATTAAGACCGGAAAAATCTATCAGTTAGGCCGCGTATACGAAGCTGGCATGCCGCTGTTCGGTACGCGCCATTATAGCCTGCGGATTCCGCAAACGTTCGGACCGTTGGAAGGGGAAAACAAGCTAACGTATCACGATGAAATCGTTAGTGCTGAGCTCGGACAGGTCGGCACACAATTCGATGGGCTCGGTCACGTCGGCATCGGCGACCTGTTCTACAATGGGTTTAATCGAAACGACTTTGCCAAAGGGGAAGGCCTTGAGAAGATCGGTGTTGAGCATGTTGGCCCAATCGTTACGCGGGGGGTGCTCATTGATGTCGCCGGATACAAGGATGTCGAATTTCTACAAGGCGGCTACGAAATCAGTGCCGCAGACCTCAAAGGGGCCCTCAATAAACAGGGAACGGAAATCAAGCCGGGCGATGTGGTGGTCATCCACACGGGGTGGGGAAAAGCCTTCTGGATGAAAGATAATGACCGCTATAATGATTCCGAACCCGGCATCGGGATGGACGCGGGGCACTATCTTGTCGAGCAGAAAATCGTGATGGCCTGTTCGGATAACTGGGGTATTGAAGTTGTGCCGGGGACAGATCCGACACTTACTTTCCCAGTTCATCAGTTGTTCCTAACGAAGCACGGCATCTACAACCTTGAGAACGTCATCACCGAAAAGTTAGCCGCAGACAAGGTTTACGAATTCGCCTTTATCTTCGCACCGCTTCGACTCAAGGGCGCGACCGGCTCCCCAGGAAACCCAATCGCGATTCGGTAGTGGTAGGAGATACAAATCTATGACGCAACAGAACCAGAAAGACGAGCGCACCATTCAGTTTTTCCCAGTCGAAAATGACGCGCCATGCACTTTGACCCTCGAACAGATTGCAGGCTACAACGAGAACGGTTATGTCAAGCCTCTTGATGTCTTTACGGCGGAAGAAGCTGACACAAACCGCCGTTACTTCGATTCGTTGCTCAAAGACACGCTGAAGGAGGGGAAAAATGCGTACTCAATCAACGGCTACCATACCCGATGCGCGCCGATTTGGGATGTGGTCACTCATCCGAAAATTCTCGATTACGTCGAAGATATACTCGGCCCGAATTTCGTATGCTGGGGCACACACTATTTCTGCAAACTACCTCACGATGAGAAATCAGTTCCGTGGCATCAAGATGCGTCCTATTGGCCGCTAACGCCATCACAGACAGCGACCGTCTGGCTCGCCATTGATGATGCGGCAGCGACAAACTCGGCGATGAAAGTGATTTCAGGGTCACACCGTTATGGACATCTCGATTTCACCACCGCAACGCCCGAAGAACAGGTCGTGCTTAACCAGAAAGTTACCGATGCAGAAGGGTACGGTGAGGTTGAGTATATTGCGTTGAAAGCGGGTCAAATCTCACTGCATTCTGATCTGCTCATACACGGCTCCGACCCGAACCATTCTGACCGTCGGCGTTGCGGGTTGACCATCCGTTACGCGCCCGTCAATGTCCGAACCCTCTCGAATTGGAACCGAAACTCGATCTGGTGTCGTGGCGAAGACCGTAGCGGTCACTGGGTCAACATACCGCGCCCTGAAGACGCGCGCTGAACGCGCTAATAAAATTATGAACAATCCAATTCAAGAATGTTACACACACTACCGCACCCTCCGAGCCGAGATGGATAGTTGGCTAAAGCAGAGTATCTCGCTCGATCCGCCGGGGCCAAACGGTGGGGGTGAAGACGAAGCGAACTATGCACTCGCGTGGTTTCCGCACTATCTCGTCACGGGCAACGAAACGGTTATTCAACACTTTAAGACGCTGAAATCAGCACTCGCTGGCTGGGTTGAGCGCGAGTGTTTGCACGGATACGAACCGGTGGCGGAGGCGCATCACGGCACAGAACCGTTTCTCCTTTTTCTGCCTCGATACATCGGTCTTGTGCCAGAGGACGCGGAAGCGGTATCACTACTGACAGATGCCGCCGAGCATATCGGGAATTGGGTTGCGGAGATTCCGCCGTGGTACGATTATGAGCGTGATACATTCTACGGTTATCACATCGGGAGCCGCACAGTTCGCAAGGAGGAAAAGACCGCATACGAGCTCGCCGAACACTTCCGATTCATTCACATCGCGCTTGCGACGTATCGTGTTACCAATGAAACGCGTTACCTCGACTGGGCGTTGAGGTATGGGCGAAAACGTGCGGAACGAATCGTGGTGGCACCGTCGCCGATGCCGCTGTTGTGGGATTTAGAAGGAAACGGGCTCAGTGAGGCAGAGGTCAACGCCAGGGGCTTGCAAGGGCTTGCCGCAAGCGGTCACCACATCCCAGGCGACCCACTGGCTGGCATTGAAAATCTCCTCGCCTCCGGTGCAATCTACGCGCTAGGAGACCTGTACCTGCTTTCAGGTGACGCAATCTTCAAAGACGCGGCGCAGCGAATCGTCGAACCCCTTGTTGATTCTCTGCTGGACCCTTACAATGACCCCGGGCCCGCCGCACTCGGCTACTACCGTTTGACGTTTCAGGATACCACTTTTGATCAGCGCATCCGTGATGGATTGGGTAAAGTTCCACCCGCTCCGCCAGAGTTGCTCGCGCTTATCTGTCCACAAGAGACCAAACGCCGTGAGGTCGGTGTTGGCCGTCGATCTGACATGGTATATTGGGGTGAATGGTCAGACGACGGTTTAGTGAAGCCGATCCGAGAACCGTCAACGGCAACCTTGACGCTTGCTTACCAGATTACCGGTAACCTTGAGTTTGCGAGTCGGGCACTTCAAAGTGCTTCAACCCGCCTGAAAATTGCACGTCGGGGTTTGCGCGGCGGGCGAGAACACGCGGATATGGGGAGCGCGGTCTGTTCAGTCACCGCGGGACACGGGCGAAATTGGGGGCACGGCGCAGTCACAGGGTGTTATGGTCTACTTCTGCTCGGTACGCTCGAAATTCAGAGTGAGGTTGTTCCGTCGCTCGAAGTCAGACAGGAAAGCGGAGAGAATCACCTGCCGAAAAACTTACTATCACTTGTAAGGCCACTTGTGAATGGTCAGGGCAATGTGTTATTCTATAATGGCGGTGATTCGGCACTCTCTTTTTCGTGGCGGGTGCGGAATGGTAAGGATTTGAGTTGGAAGGCTCTGAGCCTAGATGTAGAGGAGGCCAAGAAAATCGTCATTTGAACTGTGTAACATCTAGAACAGGAACTTCAAGAAATTTGGGGGGTGTCATGAACGGTGAGCGAGGCTCTGAAACGGGCCAATCAGCAACAGATCCGATTTTCAAAGAGGTAATAACCACTTTTTTCCAAGGGTGGAAAGTTGATATTCAAACCGAAGTGGAAGTGGCGCGATTGCCACGAAAAATTGATGCTGTCGTTCGTGTTCCGATAGGAGCACTTCATGCTATCCGGTACCTCACACCGTTTTGGTATTTTCTGGTATACAATGTTGTTGAGTTCAAAGGCCCCGCGGATGCGTTGACGATTCATGGATATCAGCAAATTCTGTCGCGATGTTATCAATATCTCGCAGAGCATAAGTTGCGTACCTCCGAGCTAACGTTGACCCTCGTCAGTGCCCGAACCCCTCGAACCGTTCTCTCTGATCCGGATATTAGATTCAAACAGATCGCTGAGGGGTACTATTTTTATGACAACGGTACACTGGAAGTCTACCTAATTGCGACAAACGAACTCCCAATTAAGCCTGAGAACTATTCGCTACTCCTATTCGCGTCCTCAAAGGAGAAAAATCAAAAGATTATCGAGGAGATTGTGAAAAGTGAACGGGGAGAATTGATCCAGTATGCGTTTCTACTTCACCCAGATATAACCGAGGAGGTTGCAATGGCCAACAGATTTAGACTGCCAAGAAGAAATATGGAATTAATCGCTCAATACCTTGGTCGGGACCTGGTTCCATTCATTAACCCCGAGGACCTGTTTCGTGAATCGACACCTGCACAGCGGCTTCAAGGATTGACACTTGAAGATAGAATTGATGACTTGAGCGATGAGGAACGCCAAGCTCTTCGCCAGTTGTTGGATGGTCAAGAGAGTGATGCCTGAGTATAGAACGGAATCCAATTGACACTGGATTATCGTTTCAGGAACGTAATAAAACCCAAGTTCCACTCATTGGGTTCGTAGGGGCGGGGTTATCCCGTCCCTACACAATTGATTTCGCGTTCTTTGCGTCTTTGCGTTCTATTTTTCTTATCAAAGTAGCAACTCGGGTTACGGTATTAAGGTGAAAACAGTGCAACACACCATCATCGGACATCAAAATATTATTGAGCAACTACACCATGCCATCCAATCAAACCGCGTCGCAGGGGCGTACCTGTTTGTCGGACCCGCAAGCGTTGGGAAAGAGACAGTCGCATTTCACTTCGCAAAATCAATCAACTGCTTGGAATCCGGTGTAGCCGCTTGTGGCAAGTGCCTCGCTTGTCGCAAAACAGAGGACGGAAATCACCCTGATATGCAGATTATACGTCCATCGGGGGCGTGGATGAAAATCGATCAGGTTCGCGACCTACAGAAGCAGATTGTCTATCGGCCACTGGAGGGGAAGCGAAAGGTCTACATTCTAACAGAGACAGAACGTATGAATCAGGAAGCGGCAAACTGTTTATTGAAAACGCTTGAAGAACCGCCTGCCGCTTCGGTTTTAATTCTGCTCACAACGAACCTTGAAGCACTGCTCCCGACAATCCGGTCACGGTGTCAGATTATCCGCTTTCATCCTATGCAGGTGCATGAGTTGGCGGCGTATCTCACCGAGCAATTCAACCTTGAAGCACCTCAAGCATTCTCGGTGGCGACGCTGTCGGACGGGGCCGTTGGTAGAGCGTTAGGGATGGTTCAAAAAGAGGGGGAGAACGACGAGAAAGTCCCTGATATCCTCACAGCCACAAATCGATTATCTGTCTTCCAAATTGCAGAACAGCTCAGCGAAAACCCGGATGCTTTAGATGGACTGATTACTTGGTATCGCGACCTGTTGCTGCTACACCAAAATGCCCCAACCGAATTACTGACGCACGTTTACCATGCAGATGCCCTTAGGCCGCTCGTACCGCACTATTCGCGACGGCGGTTGCAAGCGGCGATTCAGACGATTCTTGAAACGAAAAACTTGCTACTGCGTAACGTCAATGCAACGTTAGCTTTAGAAGTGATGACGCTAAAGCTAATCGGGTAACATCGAAAGGAACAACACTTTAAACCATGAGAGCATTCTACATTACCACACCCATTTACTACGTCAACGCAGAACCGCACCTTGGAACCGCTTACTCAACAGTTGCTGCCGATGTGCTCGCCCGATACCACCGCCTGAAAGGGGACGACGTTTTCTTTTTAACAGGCGTTGATGAACATGGCGAGAATATCCAAACGCTGGCGGCAGAACGGGGAATATCGGAGCAAGAATTCTGCGACCAGATGGCACCGACGTTTACCGCCCTTTGGGAGCAATTGAACCTGTCAAATGATGTTTTCATGCGTACAACGAGCGAATTGCACAAGCGCGGTGTGAGAAAATTCCTCAACGCCCTCTACGAATCGGAGGATATTTATAAAGGCAAGTACGAAGGGTACTACTGTCGGCGGTGTGAGAGTTTTTACGCAGAACGAGAGCTGGATGGAAACAAAAACTGTCCGACCCACAATTTACCTGTGGAATGGGTTGAAGAGGAAAACTATTTCTTTGCCCTGTCGCAATACCAAGACCGACTCAACGAACATATCCGCGCAAACCCAGAGTTCATTCAGCCGGAAAGTCGGCGTAATGAGATTCTAAACATGGTTGAATCCGGTTTGAGGGATATTAGTATTTCGCGCGCTTCGGTCTCCTGGGGCATCTCTTTGCCATTTGACCCGGAGCATGTCATCTATGTGTGGATTGAGGCACTGTGTAACTATATCACAGCGTTAGGCTACGGCGACGATGGGGAAACGTTCCGAAACTATTGGCCCGCGAGTGTTCACATGATGGGAAAAGACATCACGCGCTTTCACGCAATTATCTGGCCCGCGATGTTGATGGCTGTCAATCTACCGCTACCGAAACAGGTTTTTGCCCACGGCTATTTGACCAATCAAGGCGAAAAAATCAGCAAAACGCAAGGCAATGTGATTAACATGGATGCCCTGATTGACGAATTTGGGTTGGACGCATTCCGCTACTTCTTCATGCGCGAATTCAGTTTCGGCAATGATGGCGACTACGCTGATGAACGCTTTGTGTTGCGATATAACGCCGATTTGGCAAACGACCTTGGAAACCTGCTGAGCCGAACGCTTGGACTGGTATCCAAACACTTCGGCGTGGTGCCTGAACCGACAACCCCAGGAGAATTCGATGACGAGGTGAAGCAGATGGCACAGGACACAATCGATCAGTTCAATTCCCTGATGGGCCAACGTTCCCTCGATATGGCGTTAGAAACGACGTGGGAATTTGTGAGACGGATTAACCGTTACATCCAACAAACCCAAGTTTGGTCTCTGGCAAACCCCGAAACGAAGGGACGCATGGGGACCATCCTCTATAATTGTATCGAAGCCCTACGGACGGTAGCGGTACTCATTTCGCCCTTCATGCCCGACACCGCGAATCGCATCCGGGAACAGATCGGATGTGACGAGAGCGCGAACGACCAGGGGTTGGATACAGTCACCGAGTGGGGTGGATTGCCATCGGGGCACCCTATCGGCAGGGCACGTCCGCTCTTTCCCCGAAAAGATGTCAAAAAGGTGCAGAAAGATGTCAAATCAACAGTGAAACCTAAGCAGGAAGCATCAGATAAGACAAAGGGAGACGGTAATTTGATATCAATGAAGCAATTCCAAGCGATAGACCTACGCGTTGCCAACGTCCTTTCTGCCGAACCGATTCCGAAGGCAGATCGACTGCTGAAACTAGAAGTCGCGCTTGGGGACGAAAAACGGCAAGTCGTTGCAGGAATCGCGGAACATTACGCGCCCGAAGAGCTAGTCGGGAAACAGGTGGTTCTCGTTGCCAACCTTGAGCCTGCCACAATACGCGGGGTTGAATCCCAAGGCATGGTGCTTGCGGCTGAAGATGCGAAAGACCTAGTTATCGTAACGCTTGAGAAAGAACTTCCATCTGGCGCGCAAGTTCGGTGAACCTACGAATCGGTGTTGTGGGAGGGATGCCCTCTCCCGATTCCCACTGTGGGAGGGAGATCCCTCTCCCGATACGCTAAGAATCTTAATCAGGAGATAAATATGCAAAAAAATGGCACGATTGACAAGAACATAAAGGGTTACGACACCTTGATGAGCCCAAGACAACTGATAACAGACCTTCCAAGAACGGATGCCATAACAGAAACCACCGAATCCGGAAGGCAGTTTATCAGGGACATTTTGGATGGGGCGGATTCAAGGAAATTTGTCATTGTTGGACCCTGTTCCATTCACGATGTAGATGCCGCTCACGACTACGCAACACGACTGAAAGAGATTGCAGACGCGGTAAAAGACCGTTTGGTCATCATAATGCGGTCATATTTTGAAAAACCGCGTACAAGTTTAGGCTGGAAGGGATTAATTTACGACCCCGCCCTAAATGGAGAAGGTGACATCAAAGATGGATTACATCTATCTCGGAAAATACTCATCCAGGCCCTTGAGCTCGGCCTGCCGTGCGCTACTGAATATCTTGAAACGTTTACGCCCCAATATAATTCGGATTTAGTCTCATGGGCGGCAATCGGCGCACGAACAACCGAGTCCCCGCAACATAGGCAGCTTGCCTCGGGGCTCTCAATGCCAGTCGGATTCAAGAATAATACGCAGGGCGATATATCTGTCGCTGTTAACGCGATTTTATCCGCACAAGGTGACCATTCCTTTTTAGGTATTGATGAGTACGGCTCACCATCAGTCGTAACAACAGCGGGCAATCAATATACCCATATTGTACTGCGAGGTAGCAACACGGTTTCCAATTATGACACCCAAAGTGTTCGGAATGCCCAACAGATGCTGACGGAAGCGGGTTTACCACCAAATGTGATGGTCGATTGCAGTCACGGCAACTCAGAAAAAGAGTATGAGAAGCAACCCGTTGTTTTTGAAGAGGTGCTGAGGCAAATTCGTGATGGAAACGACGGGATTGTTGGAATTATGCTAGAATCCAACCTGAAAGCCGGCAATCAGAAAATTCCCGCAGACCTACGTGGATTTGAGAAATCTGACCTTGAATACGGCGTTTCTGTGACCGATGCCTGTATTGATTGGGAAACGACCGCTTCATTGCTTAAAGAAGCACATAAAAGCCTAGCAACCTCTCGCACTTAAGACATGAAAACCGTACTGACTAAAGGCCACGCTCCACTACCCATCAAATCTGAGATTCGCGCTCGCATCGAAAGCGGGCGAAGCGATACAGTCCTACAAATCGTTCCGACCGCACAAGCGCGTTTCAAACGCCAACGTGAATGCCTAGCGTATGCCCCGAATCAAGCGGTGGCGGGTTTACACGTTCACACACTTGAAGACCTCATACAGCGTCTGTACAACCGCATCGGTGAACGGCAAACGATTTCGCACGGGCTTCAGATGGTCTGGTTGCGGGATATTGTTGACCAGCAGTCCCTCACCGCTCTCAAACCGCATGATGAAATCGCGGTTTCACACGGAACGGTCACACGACTTGTCGGGACAATTAATCAGCTTAAAACGAGCGGCGTACTTCCATCCGACCTGAAACGAGACCTTTCCGACAGCGAAAGCTCCGAGCGTGATAAGCTATCCGAACTTGTTGCGATTTACGAAGCGTATCAGGGGAAACTCGGTGACCAGTGGATTGACCGTGGGGGAATCCACCGGGCGGTCGCAAGCTCCGCCGAACCGCACACGCTCATTGAAGCGGTTTTTCCAAGCGTAAGTCTGGTTGTCGTTGAAGATTTCGATGTTTTTTCTCCGCTCGACTTTAACACTTTAGCCAACATCGCTCAGGCCCCGCAGATTGGTATGGCGATTGTCCTCGACTTTGACGAACAGAATGAGTCGCTCTTCGGACACGTTAAAGAAAATTCTGATAGATTCATCAGTCTTGGATTTGAACAGGTCAAGGAAACAGAAGCGGACAATCCTCCAATTTCCCACTTCTCCTCCAATCTATTCCACCAAGACCGTTGGTCGCAGTCAACCGTTAAGAAACTTGACCTCACCCAACAGGTCACTTTACTAGAAGCGTCTGACCGGACGCGAGAGGTGGAATTGACAGCCCGCCTGATCAAGCAACTGGTATTATCCAACCCGAGCGTTGCGCTCGACCGTATCTGTGTAACATATTACAACCTTGAGATTTATGCCCCACTGATTCGAGAGATTTTCCCCCTTTACGGCATCCCGTACTCATCAGACTTGGGAGGCTCGCTCGCCGATTCGCCGCTGGTCACTGCGATTTTCGCTCTGCTTCAGGAAATCTCAAATCCTACCAACCAACAGAATCGGGGCAAAGCGGAGCAGAGCCCCTATTTTGCGGTTGATGATTTTGGGGCGTTGATTGATGAGGTCTCCCTCAAAGGGCGGATGGCTCCCGAAACCTTCCAGCAGGCTTTAGACCAGTTGATTGAAACGGTGCAGGTTCGACAGCAAATTTTGAATCGGGCTGGAATTCCGCCGACGATTATCGCCCAAGAGGCCGGGGCGTACCGTGATTTTAGATCGCTCATCAATGAACTCGTTGATTATCTCGGACAGGAGTACGGAACGGAATCGAAACATTCGCTTTGGGACTACATCAACTGGCTCCGATTAATGGCAACAGAAGCATCCTATCATGCCCAAACCCCGAATAATGGTGGGATCCGTATCCTCCCCTTGGTTCAGACGAAGATGTTGGATTTCGATGTTGTGATTCTCGGTGGCTTGATTGACGGTGAATTTCCCGCCGCGTTCCACCCTGACCTACTCCTGCCCCCGAATCGGAGTGCGACTGAGCCAGAACAGCTCCGCGAAAATCGGTTCCTGTTCTATCAAGCCTTCAAATGCTTCCGTAACCATCTGTACCTAACCGTGCCACAAACGGCCGATGGGGTCGAATTGGTACAATCACCGTTTATCAACGAATTACAGCGGGTTGCGGAAATTGAAGTTTTGGAAAATTGGGACACGGGGCAATTCGGGAATTTAGCCGATGAGGGCTCGGTCCAACTCAGTGCAGAAGGCTTTCTCAAACATTACGGCAAATTCGTGTGGGCAACACAAGAGGTGCCAGACCTGCCCAACACAGACACTGCAAATCAGGTTTTATCCTCCACAGTATGCCCCCTTATTGAGCACAATATCCGCATCGAAAGGAGCCGTGTACACACACACGCGCTGCCGCAGTACGAGGGGGAGCTCACGCCCAATCTGCTCTCCCCATCAAGCCGTTGTGAACTTGAAGGGTATCGCCAACGCATATATTCCGTCAGCCAACTGGAATCCTATGGCAAATGCCCCTTTCAGTATTTCTCCCGTTATCTTTTAAGCCTGAGTCAGAAAGAGGAAGATGACGACGAAGGATTGACAGCACTTGAAAAAGGCGACCTTTTACATGATATTCTATTTGAATTTTACAACGGTCGCCGTGACGAACCACCGCTTTGCGACGCTACAGATGCCCAGTTTGATGAGGCAGTAATACAACTCAAACAGATTGCCGAAAAGCATCTCAAGGCAGTCGGAAAACACGGACTGTTTTGGGAGATTGACGTGGAGATGCTCATCGGTGGCCACGGCCGGCTTGGGGTTTTGCCGACATTTCTCGAAGGAGAGCGCAAGCGGAATCTCGAGGTCCAACCGCGTTATTTTGAGGTCGGGTTTGGCATAGAGCATCCCGATCGGCTTGACTCGGAACTGAGCAGTACGGAGCCCGTAACCGTTGGTGCCATCCAGTTAAGGGGCAAAATTGACCGTATTGAACTCGGAGATGGCATTTTCACGATTGGCGATTACAAAACTGGGTCTGGGTCTTATCTCCCCAAAATCGACGATATTCTTGAGGGACGTAGCCTCCAATTACCGCTCTACCTCGCTGTCGCTGAGCAATTGTTTGGAACAGCAGATCTGGGTTTACGCCAAAAAGTGGGTGCCATCTATTACACGCTGCGGGACAATTGCAAAGTAGAACTCGGTGCCGGTGACAAAGCATATAACAAAAAGGCATTTTACGCAGACCCAAGGAACGGCCAACTGTTGCCCAACGCTAGGAAACGGGTCGAGAACCTTGAATCGCTCGTTGATATCGCCATTGCACACGCCAATCGGTACGTTGCCTCAATTTCCGGTGGCGAGTTTCCATTAACCCACCACGACCAGAGCGCGGTTTGCGGTTACTGTTCATTTAAACGGATTTGCCGTGTCGGAGCATTTGCTGAGGAAGAGGCGGGGGCGTTGGCAGATTTCTAAGCGGCATGTCTACCCGAGTTGAGTAAGGTCAAGGTTGCTCCTGCTGGATTGACAAATCCAGCAGATTGAGTTCAGGCCTGCTCCTGCTAGATTGACAAATCCAGCAAATCTAAATCCATCCCGCTCCTGTAGCTGTTTAAGTTGCTTCATAAGATAAACCTTAATACTACTAAACGTTGCTTATCACCTGTGGGACTGACACAAAACATGGAGATGACGATTGACTAGAATCGAAACTGAAATTCATAGCTCAAGGCCTTTTGACCAACCTTTGGAATGCGCTGCGCTCGATATTGTCGACAAGAAACGGAATAATCTTCTCGCTTGGCGTGGTCAGTTTTCTCCCCAGTTTGTGCAAGCGATCCTTGAAAGCTACACGCAGCAGAATGATGTCATTCTTGATCCGTTTGTCGGTAGTGGAACTGTGCTTGTGGAATCTGCACATTTAGGGCACGACGTTTACGGTTTTGAAGTCAATCCTGCTGCCGAAATACTAGCCAAGATATACACGTTTATCGGTTATAGCCCAAAAGAACGGCGTACGTTGCTTTCGTGTGCGGAAAAAATCTTATCTGAATATATTCCGCTAGGGCTTCCCCTCTTTGATTCAAGCTAGGACTTACGCAAGCTTCATGGGAACAGTAGGTGATTGGAGTTGTTTTCGCAAATAATCAGAAAACAACCCTTCTTTCACCTGATAAAGCGTTTGCTGTGTTTGATACGCTACCTCCTCTAGTCGAATCCAAACTAAAAACGCACAACCGATGTGATTGCGCACTATACGCGCCAAACGACATTGACACTGCTCAAGACCCGTTAACTGCTTCACTTCACGGTGAAATACCTCAATCTTCCATCGCCAGGCACACGCTGTTTGTGTCACTGACAGATCCGTTTGAGATAGGTCATTAGTTACCACATAATCCGTGCGTCTGTTAGAAGACACCACCCGAAATAAGTTCACCTTATGGTCTTTTGGAAACCCGTTGAGTTTAATCCGTTTCCCCGATTTCAGTTCCGCTTCCGTCCACGTTAAGCTATCAATTCGTTGGTACGGTTGACACCCGTTGGAATCGTCAACCTTTCGATTCGTTTTCATCGGACAGTAATACCTTTTGTCAAGTTGCTCGATATGCAACATCACCGTTTTGGCGGCATACCAACTATCCATCAACACCGTCTTAAAAAGGAGTTGCCGGTTGGTGACCAATACAGATAACATCTCTTTGACATGATCTAACTTGCTTTTGCCATCGGTGGCTTGGTGATAAATTCGATAGTCAATAATCCAAAAACGGTCTACTTCAGGATTGACATAAACACAAGTGACGATACTGATGCCGTTTATCACACGCTTTGCATTCCCACTGTATTGAGGGCGTGCCAACTCAATACAGTGGGCGTGGCGTTTGTCAATAACCGTGTCATCAAAGATGACATATCCTTCTTTGATCTCAACGAGATGGGATTTGACGGTGTCCCAGACTAAACGGGGAGTGATGCGATCACCTGCTAGATACCGATTTATTTTATCATGGCTGAATTTTTCGGTGTGGGATGCAAAATGGGTTAAGGTATAGTTAATTTGGGCATTGAGTAAGTATTGACAGTAATCCAGTCGAGTCATTTTGGCCATATTTACCTCCGTTATGGGGTATTCTACAACTTTTCACTCCTCGTGTCTATGTATTTTGCGTAAGTCCTACAAGCGTTTTAAATGATGACAATAGCGTATCAATTAGCCCGCTAATCCGTCATTTGTCCGGACTGAAGCGTATTGACATCAATATACTGCTCGAATCGTTAGTCGTAAAACTAGACCTCGACGGAGAGCACCTTCCAATTCACAGTTTATGGTCGAAATGGAATGCGCTTCGCACCCTTGTAGAATCTTTACCACAGTCAGAGAAAACAGTATCAGTCGCGTTAGGCGATGCGAGATATTTGCCGTTGGACGATAGCGTAATTGATTTCGTGCTGACCTCGCCACCATATATCAATGTCTTTAACTATCACAATAATTACAGGACCTCCATTGAATTGCTGGGATGGAAACCCCTTGTTTCCGCAAGATCAGAAATCGGCGCGAATCGTAAGTTTCGGCAGAATCGGTTTCTAACTGTGGTTCAGTATTGCATGGATATCAGTCTCTCATTAGCAGAGCTAGTCAGGGTCTGTCGAAACTCAGGGCGAGTCATATTCGTCGTGGGAAGGGAGTCCAATGTTCATAAAACCTCCTTTTTCAACGGAGCCATCCTTCGTCGCCTCGCCGAAGAAGTTATCGGTATCAAAACGGTTTTGCAGCAAGAAAGGAAGTTTCAAAATAAGTTCGGCAACCTGATTAAAGAAGATATCCTGCATTTCATTCCAAACAATGGGCAACAGATTAACCGTTCTCTTACCATCGAACAAGCAAAACAGATCGGAGCAGATGTATTATCAAACGCTCGAGATAGGGTTCCGACAGATAAGCGTGGGCTTCTTGATGACGCTCTGAGCCGTGCACACGAGATAGAACCTTCTCCTGAGTTTATAGTAGCAAAGGGGAAAAAAATAATAGCACGACCAACACTACTTTTTGCACGGAGCAAAAACCGATAAACACTAAGACAGGAGATTATCATGAGAGCGTGATATACTGAACGATTGACAATCACAATTGACCCTGACACACCCAGAAAAGTTGCCGATGAGTTTAGTGGCAGTCTAAGCGAGATTATCAGGGAGTGTGTCAATAACGATTTGCCACGCTTAATTGACCGCAAACGCAAGGCACAAAAACGCAATAAAGCTAGACTGTGGTTGACTTTGACCATAGGGACATTTGTCCAAAGGAGTTTTGCCAAAATGTCTTTTTTGAAAAACTTAGCAAAACTGCTGTTTACATTTGAAGGCAGGATTAGCAGAGAAGGATTCTGGCTTGGGATCTTATCAATAATTTTGCTATCATTCACCCTAGTGATACTTAATGTCATCATAGATAGCCTTGCACTCCGTATAATCGGCGGCATCTGGATATTCGGGGGACAAGTTTTGCCGCTAATCGCTCTGGTGGTTAAACGATTGCATGATCTAAACAGTAGTGGATGTCTCGTAGGTCTAGGATGCATTCCATTTGTAGGATTGGTACTGTTGATTCCTTTAGGAATCTTAAAAGGAACCGAAGGTCCCAACGCTTACGGTCCTGATCCGCTACAAAAAGATGGTTTTGATGAGACCCGCAGCCAAACCACCAATAATTGAGAATATATCCATCATCTAAAAGAACTTTCTCAATGGGTGCTGTGGAAGTACAATCAGCAAGGCGCGAAAGTGTCTTTACGATTCGCTTTTAACCGTTCTATCCAATCTACACCACTGTCACAATGTAAAGTTTATAAAAGGAGGAATAGACGATGAAATTCAAGAAGCTGTTAGCCCATTTTGCGTTGAAGGGAAGTCAACGACTTTTAGTGCTTACGCAAATTTTATTCGTTCTGCCTGTTTTGTTTATCGGTTGTGCCAATCTAGGGGAAACTTTATCGGATTCCGGTCAACAATACGATTTTCGTAAGACAAGATGGGGCTTCTCTAAAGATCGGGTAATGCTTGCTGAACAAGACAAGCGTCTGCACCTTAGAACAGGAAACTTATGAAGCGTTGCACGGAGAGCGATTCCCATTAAACGAGCTTTCATTTTATGAAAAGCTACTGTTTGGCGTACTCAAAAGAAACACGATTTACACAAACTATTCGGGTTGAAGATAAGTGAGATTTTTTATCATTGGCATAATTCTCATTTCGTGATACAATAATGTCCGGTCTTGAATAAGAACTTTGTATACATGCGTCATCCCGAATTTTCAGATGACCGACGCATCCGAGCCAACACTGTTCGGACACTCATGCGTTTTTAGACACTATCTTTTAAGGAGACAAATAACATGGCACATGAATTGCCCGCACTTCCTTATGCCGAGAATGCCCTAGAACCGCATATTGATGCGACAACGATGGGCATCCATCACGGCAAACATCATCAAGGTTACGTCAACAACCTCAACACCGCACTGGAAGGGCTTGACAATCTCGCTGGCTTGTCCGTTGAAGACCTGCTTCGCAATATCGACCAGGTGCCGGAAGACAAGCGTCAAGCGGTTATCAATAACGGGGGCGGACATGCCAACCATTCTCTGTTCTGGCAGATTCTCGCACCCGCTGGCAGTGGCGGCGAACCTTCAGCGGCGTTGGCTTCAGCAATTGATGCGGCATTCGGCTCTGCCGATGAGGCGCAAGAGGCCTTTGGCACCGCTGCCGCAACTCGGTTCGGCTCCGGTTGGGCTTGGCTGGTTGTTGATGAGGATGGCGGTTTGCAGATCTACTCAACCGCCAACCAAGATAGCCCAATCATGCAGGGCCACACACCAATACTCGGTCTTGATGTTTGGGAACACGCCTACTATCTGAACTATCAGAATCGGCGTCCAGATTATGTCGCAGCATTTGGCGAGATCATTAACTGGAACAAGGTTAATGAACTTTACGCCGCTGCGACGGGCTAAGCGTGGAAAATAAAATGACCTGCTGGGTTGTTAAGAAGCACTCTAGCAGGTCATTTTATCGCACCGCAAGCCGCCCTGTGAAAAAAGACTTGACATTTTGAACCGTCTTAAACTATACTTAATCGCCATCATTTGATAGAAATACACCACACAAAAAAGCGATGAAGGGGAGGAGTAAGTCGCGCGGACTTGACAGAGCGGGAGATTCACCGGCTGAGAGATCTCCTAAAGTAACCACGACCGAACGTCGCCCCGGAGCTGCTAACCTGAAAACTGACAGAAGTAGGGTTAGCCGGTTTGATGCCCGTTACAGCGTCTCAACGAGTGCCCTTTTGGCAAAAGGGAATTGGAGTGGTACCACGGTAAGGTCTTTGAGAGAAGCCCTTCTCGTCTCCAAGCTTTGGAACGAGAAGGGCTTTTTGCATTGGTATGTTTGAACCTCACAGATGTGAAAAGGGAAAATAGGTAAGCAGGTTTCAGTATTAAAGTTTATCTTCTGAAGCGAGACAGAATGGAAGTTGTGCCGGTTCTACCGATTCCAGAGAAACCGAGTTTTGCCGCCCCTACGGGTGGAAACCCGATGACGAGACGCAAAAAACTCGGTTTCTACCTTGAAACTTGCTTAGCAACTTGATTAATTTAGGAGAAAACTATGGAAATGCCCGGAGCGAAAATCCTCATTGAAAGTCTCAAATGTGCAGAGGTTGAGTACATCTTCGGGGTCAACGGTGGGGCGGCGATGCCGATTTTTGACGCGCTCTACGATGACCCCGATATCAAACTCCTTCCGATGCGACATGAACAGGGGGCCTCACATGCTGCAGATGGATATGCGCGTGCCACTGGGAAGGTCGGTGTCACGCTTGCTACGTCGGGCCCCGGCGCAACAAACCTCGTCACCGGAATCGCCACAGCCCATATGGATTCGATTCCAATGGTGGCAATTACCGGTCAAGTTTATACCTACCTGATGGGCAACGATGCTTTTCAGGAATGCGATGTTATGGGGGTCACTCGCCCCGTCTGTAAGCATAGTTATCTAATCAAAAGCACCGATGAAGTCGCTGATGTCGTTGCAGAATCATTCCACATCGCTAGCACGGGGCGGCCGGGGCCTGTTGTGATTGATTTCGCAAAAGATGCACAGATTAAAGAATCGCGCTTCCGCTATCCGGAGGAGGTCAATATCCGTAGCTACAAGCCGAAAGTGGATGGCCACCCGCTCCAGATTGCCAAAGCAGTCGAGCTGATTCACAACGCCGAGCGTCCGATAATCTACGCGGGCGGTGGCGTGACGTTAGCCAATGCCACGGAAGAATTGCGTGAGTTCGCAACCAAAGCTGGCATCCCAATCACCGTAACGCTTATGGGGCTTGGGGCGTTCCCCGAAACGCATCCGTTGTCAATGGAGATGCCCGGTATGCACGGCTCCTGCTGTGCAAACTATGCGTTCACCGATTCAGACCTCGTTATCGCTGTCGGCGCACGGTTTGATGACCGCGTCACGGGGGACTTGGAGAAATTCGCGCCGAAAGCGAAGAAGATTCATATCGACATTGATGCGTCCTGTATCGGCAAAAATGTACCTGTTGATGTACCGATTGTCGGTGATGCTAAGCGGGTTTTAGCGGAGATGAATAAGCTAGTGCATCGCGTGGAGATTGAACCGTGGATACGCCAGATTAATGAGTGGAAGCAGAAGTATCCTTTCGAGTACACGCAGAATGGCGATAAGGTCATGCCGCAGTACGTGATTGAGCAGATTTACGATGTGTTTGATGATGCGATAGTTATCGCCGATGTCGGTCAGCACCAGATGTGGGCGGCGCAGTATTTCAAGTACACCCAACCGCGCCAGTTCATCAACTCCGGCGGACTCGGTACGATGGGGTTCAGCCTGCCTGCGGCGATTGGCGCGCAGATCGGTTGTCCCGACCAAACGATTGTCAACATCAACGGCGACGGTTCGTACATCATGACGATTCAGGAACTTGTCCCCGCCATCACCCTCAAACTACCCATTAAGGTTTTTATCATTAACAACATGTATCTCGGCATGGTGCGACAGTGGCAGGAACTTTTCCATCAAAAGCGTTATGCGGCTGTCGATTACCACGATAACCCCGATTTCGCCCTGCTCGCCCAGGCATTCGGCGCGGAAGGTATTCGTGTAGACCGTATTGAGGATGTCCGTCCCGCCTTAGAAAAGGCAAGGCATATCAATGATGGTCCAGTTGTTATCGACTTTATCGTAGATGAAAATGAAAACGTGTTCCCGATGGTTCCTGCGGGCGCAGGACTCGGTGACGTTATACGAGGGTTAGCATGATGGATGAAGAAAGACACATTTTTTCCGTACTTGTCGAAAATCAATTCGGTGTCCTAGCGAGAATCGCTGGGTTGTTCAGCGGACGCGGCTTTAACATTGATAGCCTGAATGTCGCCGAAACAGACGACCCGGGGGTTTCGCACATGACAATCGTTTCTCGCGGCGATGCTCAGATTATTGAGCAAATCTACAAGCAATTGAACAAGCTGATCGATGTCATCCGGGTGAGCGACCTCACGACCGAAAACCACGTCGAGCGAGAACTGGTGTTGATTCAGGTGCACGCAGAGCCGCAGAAGCGCGGAGAGATTCTTCAGATTGTGGAAATCTTCCGGGCGCGCACCGTTGATGTTAGCCCAACAGTGTTGACAATAGAGGTAACAGGCGATGAGGGGAAGATCAAAGCGGCAATTGATATGCTACGCCCCTACGGCATCCGCGAATTGGTTCGCACGGGCAAAATCGCCACAATGCGCGGGGCGGGAAGATAAGTAGGGGCAACCCTTGTGGTTGCCCCTACTTGTGGTTGCCCCTACTTGTGGTTGCCCCTACTTGTGGTTGCCCTCTATCAACCTCGACACCCATCGCGTTTTAAGGAGAACTAAATGGCAACAATTTATTATGAGAGTGATGTGAATTTCGATCTACTCAAGGAGAGAACGGTTGCAGTAATCGGTTACGGGGCTCAAGGACGCGCCCAGTCGTTAAACCTCAAAGACAGCGGTGCAAACGTTGTTATCGGTCTGCGTCCAACAGGTGCATCTTGGCCGAAGGCGGAGGTGGATGGGCACATAGTCAAAAGCGTTGACGAAGCCGCTGCCATGGCCGATATCGTTCAAATTCTTATTCCAGATGAACAGCACGGCATCGTTTATCAGAACCAGATCGAGCCGAATCTGGAACCGGGCAATATGGTGATGGTTTCGCACGGGTTCAGCATCCACTTCGGGCAGATTATCCCATCAGCCGACATTGACGTGACGATGATTGCGCCCAAGGCACCCGGTGACCTCGTCCGCGACGTATTCACAGAGGGCGGTGGTGTGCCGTGCCTCATTGCGATTCAGCAGGATACAACGGGCAACGCCAGAGACATCGCGCTCGCCTACGCCAATGGCATCGGCGGCACCCGTGCAGGCGTTATCGAAACAACCTTCCGCGAGGAGACCGAAACAGACCTCTTCGGCGAGCAGGCGGTCTTGTGTGGCGGCACGGCGGCACTGATCAAAGCCTCCTACGACACGCTCGTTGAAGCAGGCTACCAGCCGGAAATGGCTTACTTCGAGTGTATGCACGAATTGAAACTCATCGTCGACCTCATCTACACCGGTGGACTGAGTAAAATGCGCCGCGTTGTCAGCAATACCGCCGAGTTCGGCGACCTCACCCGTGGTCCCCGTGTGATTGATGAAAGCGTCAGGGCACGGATGCGGCAAATCCTAAAAGAGGTGCAAAGCGGCGAATTCGCCAGAGAGTGGGTGTTGGAAAACCGGGCGAATCAACCGGTCCTGCAAGCCCTTCGCCGCCAAGAAGAAGAATTGCAGATTGAGGAGGTCGGCAGCAATCTGCGGAGTATGATGAGTTGGCTAGATGAGTAGCATCCTTCAAAATTCAGTTAGGGGTTAGGATGAAAATATCAGGCATCAAGACCTACAAATTCTCGGTTCCAACAGGCCAGAAAATACGTGACCCGCACACCGGCGAGTTAATTTCCAGCACGTCGAAGCCGTGGTTATTCCTAAAGGTGGAGACCGACACGGATATCGTCGGTTGGGGAGAGGGGTCAGGGGAATGGCTCGTCCCATCGGTTGAAGCAACGCTACATGAGTGGTCAAGTTTACTCATCGACCAAGACCCGCTCAAGGTCGTTGCATTGACAGAAGATATCACCAATCGGCTGCCCTGGAAAGGTGGGGCGGTTTTCGGGACAGCGATCGCGGCGATTAATATGGCGTTGTATGACATCGCGGGTAAGGCGTGGGGGGTGCCTGTGCATCTGATTCTCGGTGGGCAACGACGGACTCGCGCTAGAGTCTACTGCGGTGGGGCAATTTTTCGCTCGCCGGAGGAGGCGGTCACGGAGGCTCAGCGGGTAGTGAGCATGGGGTACGCAGGTATCAAGAGCAATCCGCTCGAGGACCGGACGTGGCCGATGGATATGTCAACGGTCGAACACTGCACTCAGTGTGTGGCGGCTATCCGCGATGCCGTCGGACAGGAAATTGATATCCTGATGGACGCTCACGGAAGCCCGATACCAGAGTTGAGCGTTGAATTTGCCCGTCGTACTGCTGCCTATCAGCCGCTGTTTCTCGAAGAGCCTGTGAAAGTCGGTTCCGTGGAGGCGTTAATGGAGGTGTCTCGCAAAAGCCCTGTCCCGATTGCCACAGGGGAAAAACTCTTTACGCACCGTGATTTCAAACCGCTGATTGATCAACGCGCCTGTGCGGTTCTACAACCTGACCTCGGGCACTGCTTCGGCATCACAACCTTACTGGACATTGCCAAAAGCGCGGAAGCCTCGCAGATGCTAATGGCACCGCACATGGCGGGCGGTCCCATCCTGTACGCCGCAACCCTTACCGCCGATGCCGCAATGAACAACTTCCTTATCCAAGAAACACACGGGCTTGAACACTTTGACCGCTGCGTTGAGCACGATTGGGTGGTTCAAGATGGATACATCAACATATCTCAACGCCCCGGGCTAGGCATCGAAGTCAAAGAGCAGGATATCGCCAAGTTTTCCTACGAACCGTTACCGTATCGGCAGTATCGCCACGCGGATGGGAGTTGGAAGGGGTGGTAAGGCGAAATTATGTGGAGTTTTCGGTGTGGGATGCCATTGATGCTAACCCACGCGATACCGTTCAACCGCGTCCATATCAATCGCTACGCCCAAGCCAGGTTTTTCTGGCACTTTTGCATACCCATCAGCAACGGTCAACGGTTCCGCTAAAAGCGAATGCTCCAGCAACATATACAGGGAGACGTGTCCAAGGGTCGCATTCGGGATGGCGGATGCCAGATGTACCATAAAGACAGCAGAGATGCCCGTAAATCCCATCTGCATCCAGAACGGCTTGTTCGCCGCAGACGCAATATTGGCGCAACGCGTGACACCCGCCGCGCCACCGCTCAGCACATAGTAGTCGTAGGCGTTTGAGGGAAGCGAAATCGTCGGATGCGGTGAGCCGAAGTGGATAGCGAGGGGATACCCCAATTCAGCCTTCAGGGTCTGATATCCTTCGACGTTTTCCTGTTCGATCGGAGATTCTAGGCATTTAACCTGCGGGTATTGTTTTAACTGTCGCCCGAACTCAATAGCGCGTTCCACCGTGCCAAACGTGCAGTTGGCATCAATCGTAAGCTCGTAATCTTCCGGCATCATTTCTGCCATGCTTGCAACCTGTTCGACGACATTCGTATGCGCTCGTCGTTTGAACTTATGGGTCTTAAAACCGTTTGCCAGCGCAATTTTCGTCTCCTGTTGCAAGACCTCGGGCGGGAACGAGTGCGACCAATACGCAATAGGTGCCTCCTGTTGAGACGGTCCGAATAGCTTCGCCATTGGCAACCCAACCGCTTGCCCCATAAGGTCATAAAACGCAATCTGAAGGGGACCTGCACTGTCGTCCATTACGAACTCAAACGGACTCCGGCCTAAGTAGCTTTGAAGTTGGTCTTCAGAAAAACTGCTGCCCTCCCCGACTCCAACCAACCCTTCATCGGTATGCACATGATAGATGGATGTCTCTACGGAAGGGGGCGACGAGTTTCGCCACTCCTTTTGAAAGTCCGATTCGTTTGCAAAGAACTCATCATCCGTCGCACGATTGCCGAGATTCCAACCTTTCTGGAGATGTTCCCGAACTCGTTCCAGATAAGGGATGTCAACAGCAATCTGTTCAATCCGGGTAATTTTCATGAGGTTTTCCTTTAGCGGTTTATCATTCGGCAGTTCAATCGCCGCCGTGTGCAGTGGATTTGCCAATCCACTGCGAGCGAGTTCGTTCCCTACTGAACCAAATCTCCTTCCACCGGTTCAACCTGTACGTTAATACCTCTCAGGTAGCCAACGGCACCTTCAAGTTCATCAGCACTACCCGTGATTTCCAAGATAACCCAACCCGCCTCGGCTGTGACGTTGGCGCGCCGAATGTTTGTGACCACATTGTACCGATGTCCAATATTATAGATGATCGGTTCCGTAATGAGCTCTGGGGGAAAAGTTAAGCGTACTCTTAAAAATGCCATATCCAATTCCCTTTTATAGCTAAGCCAATAATTATTTATACATCGCGGTAGTGCGGTTGCCCCTAACGGGTGGTCCGAGGACGGATGGTCCGGGGACGGATGGTCCGGGGACGGATGGTCGCGTGAGCGAGCGCATCGCGTGAGCGAGCGCATCGCGTGAGCGAGCGCACAAGATGCGCGCAGTCATCTGCCCATCTGTCCGAGGACGGATGGCAACATGAGTTGACGCATCTTCAGATGACTTGACGCAAAACCGCGCCTACCGGCCGGTGTCTACATATCTTTCGGTTCCACCATAATTAGAACGCGTTCTGGAGGTTGAGGCTTTATTTGAATCGACGAACCTACAGAACAGCATCACGATTTCTTAGCGTTTATCGGCACTTCTATGAAGTCAGCAACGACATCGTTCCATGCGTAAGCCCGCGTCATTCTGATCTCCTTATCGTAGATAGAGACTATGACATAAGTGGCATTCGGATACATCGGCTCATCCCAAGCGGTCGCATCCGCTTTATCTTTTTCAGAAAAATAGGCATCGTGATTGGGGTGTGAATGATAGAACGCCTTAATTGGTTGATTCTCAGTTTCAGCCTCTTTATGAATCTTGATTAGGTCGTCTGGGGCCATCAGATATGCTGTGCGTGCGTCGCGTGGATACGTCTCTGGGTCTTTGGCATGTTGCTCATTTTGGATATTCTTACATCGCCGGACAAATTCCACATTCCCACCACTGAGGATAACACCGCAACATTCGTCGGGAAATGTCTCTTTGGCGTGGGCATAAATCCTATCCAAAGTTTCAACTTGTAATTCTAACATTGCACTCCCTCCAATCGCTTCCGAACGGACGATGGATTTTCAATCTCCATACGGTTGCTCATACACAGTTTGATGCCTAACCGTCATCCTCAATGACCACCTGCAATTGCTGGAATAATTGATATTTCTGCGCCATCCTTGACGGCAGTTGCCTTTCCGTCCAGAAAGCGAATATCTTCGTCATCAAGATAGACGTTAACGAAACGGCGAATCTCGCCAGATTCATCGCAGATGCGTTCTTTCATTCCTGGGTAGTTTTCCTCAAGGTTATCAATAATGCTTGCAACGTCAGACCCTGCCGCCTCAACTTCGGCCTGGTCTTGGGTGAGTCTTCTCAGCGGCGTTGGAATACGTACTGTAACAGCCATTGTACAGATTTCCTCCTGTTTGAGTTTCAATTGTGATGTTGATATAATACGAATTGCTTAATCTTGGGGTGCAAGCCTTTGCCGCCGTTCTTCGCTTTGGCAAAACACAGTTTGCACACCAGAATCTAATGGTATACAGATTTTAGAAAACGAAACAAAAATCGTTATATTGCAAAATGTAAACCACACTCCTTCTTATTCTCAGACGCATCGGCATTTTGCCATCGCCATCGTCCAGACCTTCTTTCCTCTCCCGGTCTGATCGGTGTCGTGCAGATACGACAACCGAGCGATTCATAAAAGTGTCCGTTCTTATCACTTTTGAGCAACGGATTCACCGGGATATCGTATTCGCGGATGAACTCCCAGACCCTATCCGTGTTCCAATCTGCCAATGGGTTAACCTTCAAAACGGGGTGTCCGTCATGGTCTATTATCTCTGCCTTTGGCACATGCTGTCGATCTTCGGACTGGTCTCTCCGTAGCCCTGCAAACCAGATATCTAAAGTATCCAAGAGCGATTTCATCGGCCTGATCTTCCTGATCTTGCAACAGTATTCCTGCTTCTCTTTGCTATCGAAAAACAGATATTCACCGTGTTGCGCTACCATTCGCTCTACTTCTTCCTTATCCGGCTGAATCCGTTCGATATGAATATTATAACGCGCCTGTACCCGCTCAAAGAAATCGTAAGTTTGCGGGAATAAACGGAGCGTATCAACTGTGCAAACTCGGAATGGCAATCCGTTTTCATGCGCCATGTGAATCAGAACCATCCCGGACAATTGCCCGCTTGTGACAATCGCAACACGTTCCTTAAATCGCTTAAAGAGGTGAAAGAGGATTTCCTCCGGTTTTTCGATTAAGTGAACCTGATAGCACAGGTCATCACTTATCGGGTTTTGTTGATAGGTGGGTTCAATCACTGGGTATCTTGCCCTCCTTGATGAGGATTCGGGTTTATTGATATTCAGGGTGACGCATCCAGAATATCAGATGTATTTTCAAAATATTGACTCTTGCTGAAATAGCGTTCGCCGGTATCAGGCAAGATTGTCACGACCGTTTTGTCTTCGCCGAGATCTTTAGCGACTTTCAATGTCGCGCAGACATTAGCCCCCGACGACATGCCGACAATTAACCCCTCAGTTTGGGAGATTTTCTTCATCGTCCGGTAAGCGGCTTCGTCGGAGACGGTAATCACCCTGTCAATGATGTCTACATTTAGCACTTCAGGAATCCGACCTGCTCCGATGCCGTCAATGTGCGTTGGACCCGGCTGTCCACCGGACAGCACAGGTGAAACACTCGGTTCGACAGCAACAATATGTACGTCAGGATAGCGGTCTTTAAGCACCTCTCCAACCCCCGTCAACGTGCCACCCGTCCCAACGCCGACGACGAAAAAATCAATCGGGGCATCTAATGCTTCCAGAATTTCACGCGCTGTCGTTTGACGATGGACTTCAGGATTTGCGGGGTTGGTAAATTGGTTCGGCATGAAATGATTGCGGTGCCGCCTGACAATCTCCTCCGCTTCCCAGATGGCACCGTTCATACTTTCGTTTTCAGGGGTCAGAACAATTTCCGCTCCAAAAGCGGAGAGCAACACATACTTTTCACGGCTTACGTTCTCCGGCATGACCAAGATGATACGATATCCGCTTGCAAGACCGGCGATTGAGAGACCAATTCCTGTGTTGCCAGCCGTCGGCTCAACGATTGTGTATCCGGGCTTGAGCAAACCTCGCTGCTCAGCGTCCGAGATCATGGCGTGCCCGATCCGGTCCTTGATGCTACCGCCGGGATTGTACGATTCCAACTTCGCAAAAACCGTTGCGTCGTTCTCGCAGAGCAGGTGATTGAGGCGAACGAGTGGTGTATTGCCAATAAGGTCTATGATATTTTTAGCGAGTTTCATCATGAGCAACCTGTTTTTCTTCTATTCTATAATCCCTTCCTCTCTTAGAAAGTCCAATAGCTCTTTTGGAACATCTTTTAAGAACATTTCTAGTAATTCAGGAGGGATTGATGAGAAATCATCACGCAGAGTCTCCTTGATATCCCTCTCAATGTGGTACATATCCTTCTCGAATAGTGCCACTTGCCTGTCGTATTCTTCCTTTGTGCGTTCATCAAATTGACTTACCTCCTCATCCTCATGAAGCAGTAAGGGATAATACTTGGCAATATAAGCCATCATCGCTTCTTCCAGCTCTTCGTCAGGTACATCTTTGAGTGCGTATTCCAATCCTCCCGATGGCGGTTCGGGCGGTCTCACTAAGGGAGCAACGTTATCCACTGTGGTAGAAACCGAGTCATCTGTAACGTCTTCCGTAACGAAATCGCTGTCGTCCGCAGGCATCAGAGCGGGGGGATCTACCGTTGGAACGGGATCCTCTACCACTGGAACGGGATCCTCTACGGTTAGAACGGGTACTTCTACTGTCGAAACAGGAGCCTCTACCTCTGAAACGGGCTCCTCTACCATCGGAACGGGAACTTCTACCTCTGGAACGGGAACGGCATCACCTTGATGCACGGTACGGACACCAAAGTATAAACCACAAACAATCAACACCGCTATCAACGCCGAGCCTAAAATTTTTACACTCATCATCAGTAACCTCCTCGCCTAAGAAATTGATGGCCAATGTAATCGGGTATTATTATAGTGCATACGACCCTATGGGTCAAATTTATTTCTATCAGTTGCGCGAAAAAAAGACGGTTAAAATAGAACGCAACGGCGCAAAGCCAGTACGCGCAATCAATTGCCCTACTACAAATGGTTTCCACTTGACAGGAACACCAGAGTTTGCTAAGATTCTAATCTCTATATCCGCAAAGGAGAATAACAATGAAAGCAGCACTTACAGATGAACAGATTGCGTTCTATCGCAAAAATGGTTTTGTTGTGCTCGAGGATTTCCTGAGCCCGGAGGAACTTGAGATATGGAGGACTGCGATTGATGAAGCAGTTGCGCGGCGCGGGCAGGCGCGGTTACCGTGGAGCGATAAAGGACGGGTTGGTGCCAGAGAGGCTGTCTTTTTGCAACGAATTAACCTCTGGATGGACAACCCAAAAGTGCGTAAGTTGATACTCGATTGGCGAATCGGGAAACTTGCGGCAGACTTGGAGGGTGTGGGCGGGATACGAGTCTGGCACGACCAGATTTTGGCAAAGATGCCGTGGGCGGATGCGACTGCATGGCATCAGGACAATCCCAAGTGATCTTTTACTTCCGAACATGCCATCTCGATCTGGGTTGCGCTGGATGATGTCACGCTTCAGAATGGCTGTCTGTTTTTCCTGCCGGGCACACATCGGAAACGGTTAAACGATGATTTCTCGACGGGCGGTAGCATGGGCACACTCTTTGAAGCGAATCCCGAACTGATAGAGATGGAACCAGCGTTTGCGCCGATGTCGGCGGGCAGTTGTTCGTTTCACAATGGGTTAATACTCCATAGTGCCAACGCGAACATGACACCGTACAGGCGACGTGCGATGACCTGTGCGTTTATGCCTGATGGGTGCACCTTTAACGGCAGGCAGAATGTGCTTCCCGATGATATGGTAAGCCGATTAAATGTAGGCGACCTGCTGAATGATGAGCAGCAGAATCCGTTGATCTATTCTCGGTAGAATTGATTTGGCGCTACCACGAAAATTTCTGAATTTACCGATTGAACGAAAGGGAACGTGTTATGAGTGGAAGATTTATTACCGCAACAGAAGCGGAACATGAACAACTGGAGTGGGGCACACTAAAATGGTTTAGCCGCCCCGAAACGACCGGAGCAAAGGATTTGGTCGTTATTGAGGTGAACATTGAACCTGGGTACGGTCACGACTTCCATAAGCACCCCGACCAGGAAGAGGTGATCTATGTCCTTGAAGGAAGCATTGAACAGTGGCTTGAGCAAGACAGCCAAACGCTAAACCCTGGTGACTCGGTGTTCATTCCCGCAGATGTGGTGCACGCATCGTTTAACACATCTACCAGTTCTGCGAAGTTGTTTGTCGTTCTTGGGCCGTCCGTTGGTGCCGAAGGGTATCAGTTGGTTGATGTCAGTAGCGAAGCACCGTGGAACTCGCTTCGCTGAAGAGGATTTCAGTAATGATCAAAGCAATCACTTTCGATTTCTGGCAGACCCTTTATGCCGATTCGCCGGAACTGAATGAGAAGCGGAGTGCACTGCGAATATCGCTCTGCGACAAATTCCTTACGGAACGTGGCTACTCCTGTTCGACTGAGGATATAGCGATCGGTTTTGAAGCCGCCTACGCTCATGTCCACGAACTCTGGTACGAACATCGGGGCGTACCTGTCTCGGAGTGCATGGTGCGGTTGACTGACACGCTCCAGATCCATCTCGATGCCTCTGAAATGGAATCCCTCATCGAATCGGTTGGTATGGCTTTCTTTGAAGCACGACCAACCCTTGTGCCTCATGCCAAAGCGGTGCTTGCGCGGCTCGCCTCTAAATACCAGCTCGCAGTGATTTCGGATGCGGGGCTCACGCCGGGGCGTTTGCTCCGCCGGTTGATGGAGGGTGATGGCATTTTGGACCATTTCGCCGTGCAGACATTTTCGGACGAAACGCCTCACACCAAGCCGGTAGTGGTACAATTTCATTCCACTTTGGCATCGCTCAGTGTGAAACCTGCTGAAGCGGTGCATATAGGGGATATTGTACGGACAGATATCGTTGGGGCGAAAAATGCGGGCATGAAGGCTATCCGTTTTTCGGGCGTAAACCGAAAAGAGCAGGAGGACAACCTATCCGATGCGACGATTGATGATTATCGTCAACTCGAAGCAACGATTGATAAATTGACTTAAAACAAATGAAAACTTCTCAAACACAGGCATCCCCGCTATCGCCTGAACAGGTGCATCAGTGGGAAAACGATGGATATTTGCTTCTGCAAGGGGTTATCCCGGAGTCTGTCATCAATGACGTGCGCGACAGGTTTGCTCGCGTTGTGGATGGCATAATTCTGAAGCTGAAAGAGCAAGGGATTGTCGAAGATGAAGGGTTAGAACTCCCTTTTGAAACACGGCTCGCACAAGTTGCGGGAGAACATGCCAACCGCTTTGGTCGTTCTTGGCGTGGTGAGATTGCGACCTCTGAAATTTTCGATCTTCACCACGCTGGTCCGCTCGTGGACGTAATTGGCCAACTCACAGGTACAGATGTCATTGGCCATCCTGTCTTCAATGCGCGTCCCAAACTGCCCGGGCAGCAGTTGACTGTGGTACCGTGGCATCAGGATAGTGGTTATTTCGGTACCGTGAGCGAAAATTCACTCATCCCGACGGCATGGATACCGCTGGTGCCGGTGGATGCAGGTAACGGTTGTCTACAGGTGGTCGCAGGGTCACATCGGTTGGGGGTAGTTGACCATCATACCGAAAAGCGGGAGGGGCGATTTCTTGAGGTGATGGATGCCCTTGTGGAGACTTCGCGTATTGTGACTTGTCCAATGGAGTTAGGAGATGCTTTGCTGTTCCACAATCTCACACTCCACCGCTCAATACCGCACACCACAAGTGAGATGGTCCGTTGGGCGATTGATATTCGCTATCTTCGTGATGGCGACCACCCTGGCGCAATTTATTGGAAAGACCCCGATTTTAAGTGGGTCATCCGTAGCCAAACGCAACCGATAACGCCCCTCGCGCAATGGCTCGAAATGTGGTAAGCTAGGTGGAAGATTGGAAGGCTGGAAGGGTGGAAGATTGGAAGTTGTTCCGGTTCTAGCTATTATGGAGTCGTAGGTTGGGTTGAACGGAAACCAATGAAATATTGCAGAGAAACCGAGTTTTGCCGACCCTTGCGGGTGGAGACCCGATGACGAAACGCAAAAAACTCGGTTTCTGTACGCTCCACAAAAATTTAACCTTCAAGCTCAGCAAGCTCAACAATCCAGCCCTTTGTCTTCGCGGGTTTGTAGGCACCGTCGCGGAGGTAGGAAGAGGTGTGCCATAAACAGAGATGCTTTCCGTCGGGGAGCCACTTCACAGATGCCAAATTGATTGTCGTGCGCGCAACGGGATATCGCTTATTAGACTGCAAATCAAGAATCCATACCTTCCATTGCACCCCCATCGTATTTGCCCGCTCCACATAGACTAGCCTGTTTCCCTGCGGCGACCACGATGGCGCGGTGTGTTTTAGGATTTTCGGACGAGTCGGAGAATCCAAATCCACGATATGAAGCCGTTTATCGAGAACAGGGTCAGGTTGCTTATGTCCCAAAAGCACGTAAGCGAGGCTTGAGCTGTCTGCTGACCACGTAATCTGCTTCACCTGCCGCGATGCTATCGGGATGTCCTCCAGTTTCGAGCCGTCGAGGCCGTGTATGCGAATATGGGATCGTTCCGATTTATAGTGCTGGTGGTCTAAACCGACCGCGATTTTTTTTCCATCGGGCGACCACGTCGGCGCGTCCAGATGGCTGAAAGAACCGATGCGCCCTTTGACAGGGATGCGTACAATTGGGGTCAAGCCAGATTTGTCGCCGTTGATGCGATAAATGATGTCAACTCCTTCTTCCCATCGCCTGAACGCAATCTGGTTGGCTGTCGGCGACCATTCCGGCGCATCGCCTTGGACCAGCTTGGTGAGTTGTGCGGCTTTCCGATCAAAAATCCATACATAGCTATCATTTTTATCGTAAGCCTCAAAGGCGATGAAATTCCCGTCAAGTGACCACGAGAGATGCGGATTGTAAAATTGTCCCTTGCATAACCGCCGAGACCGCTTTGTCCACCAGTCCATAATCCAGAGTTCACTTGCCACCCAATACCGACCGGAGAGATCTGTGCGTTTTAAGAATGCGATGAACCGACCATCCCTCGACCAGTGGGGATATTCTGCACCCTCGACCAGTTCCACCGTTCTGGGGTTTGAACAGATAGCGGTGTTAAATGCAACGCCATCTGTTCCCGTAAATGTGCCGATGTCAAGCCCATCCATCCACCCCGTTGCTCCGTTCGGAAGTTCAACCTGATACCACCCTTGCACCTGATTGACAATTGGTAATTCGACATCATCATTGAGGCGTAGCGTAATATCAGACGCACTATCTTTTTCGCCATAAACGGGAGCTTGGTCATGCGCTATCGTTCCAATTGGGCGTTTATCAGGCTGAGTTTCGGCGGCTTCGCTTGCCTGATCTCCGAAGGCGTACACATAACCGTCGTGCGATGCGACGTAAAGGACCCCATCGGCGATTGCCGGGGCTGCATCGACAAACCCCTTGGTTTGATATGTCCACACCCCAGCTTTCGACTTAACATCTAAAGCATAGACGCGGTTATCCCGTGCGCCGATGTAGACGATGCCGTTGGCGATTGCCGGATAGCTTCGTGAGTAAGGGATATGACGCTTCCAGACATCGGCTTGATGTCGGGGTATCACAGGCCGTAACTGCCCTTGGACGCACCCGTACTCAATGCCGTTGATGTGGATTCGGCTTTCGGGTTGCGACTCTAACGCGCCTGTTTCCGCATTGAGTACGTGAATTTTCTTGGTGAATGCACCGATGTAAACTTTCCCGTTAATAACAATTGGTGGGGAGTCCATCCATGTTTCCGACTGGAACTGCCAGATCGGTTCGCCAGTTTCGGCGTTGAGTGCGTACACCCGATTGTCTCTCGCGCTAAAATATACCCGATTGTTCCAGACTGCTGCCGGGTATCGGATGGCATCCCCCGCTTTGAAAGTCCATTTGACTCCCCACTGTTTTGCATCAAGTGCATATAGCGTCCGATCTGTTGACCCAACGTAGACAACGCCCCCGGCGACGACGGGGCTCGCTTTGATTTTGCCACTTGTCTTAAACTTCCAAAGCAGTTCGAGAGGCGGCTTGAGGTTCTGTTCGGGGCTCCGACCAGAGAAATACAGGTCATACATGAACATCGGCCAATCTAGCGGCTGTGCGGCAATCACGGGTGGCGATTGGTCTGCTTGCGTTGGCGGGGCGGATTGCTCGGCCTGGTCTTGGGTGTCTTTGGATTGGCATCCCCATAGTAGACAACAGGCAAGTAAAAAAAAGGCAAAGGTGCGACTCATCGAATATCCTCTCTATAGACATTCTGCTCCCAGTTTTCCCCACTGGTTTGTGAAGAGATCGGTAAGTTCTCTGATTTTTCGATCGGTCTTCAGAGAACTCTTCCGAATTAACCGCTGAGTCTTCTGAAACATCCGATCGGTTTCGCGCATCTGCTCAGCATTTTTCTGAAGTTGCTGATCGGTCTTCTGAAGTTGCTGAGCTGTCTCCTGAAGTTGCTGAGCTGTCTCCTGAAGTTGCTGAGCTGTCTCCTGAAGTTGCTGAGCTGTCTCCTGAGCATTCTCCCGAATTAACCGCTCGGTTTCCTGAGATCGCCGATCTGCCTCCTGAGCCATCTCATGCAACAATTGTCGAAGCTCATCAAATCCTTTTGCTATATCTTCTGGTGTCATCATTCCTCCTATCTAAGTTGGGGGTGTTTTGATGTAGTTCGCTCTTGATTTTTGCACATCACGCGCAATGAATTGGGCGACTACTAACGACTAAAATTTCTTGGCTTAAATTTCAGGTCGTTTTGTATCTCAATCAAACCGTCTGTTCCCCGACCAAGAACAAACAGGCCACGTTGCTCGGCAAATTGGGCAGCACTTTCGTCGATCTGCACACCCGCTACGGCACCATAGACAGTGCATCCTTGATAATCTTGAGAGTCGCCCAAAAGGGTATCAAGTCTGTTGAGAAATACGAGCACATTCTCCACTTTTAAGATGGCATCCACTTGGAAAGCAACAGTTTTGTTGTAAATTATAACCTAAGTCGAGGCAAGGATGCCTCTCCTACATGGGTTAATTATAACCTAAGTCGAGGCAAGGATGCCTCTCCTACATGGGTTAATTATAACCTAAGTCGAGGCAAGGATGCCTCTCCTACGTGGGTTAATTATAACCTAAGTCGAGGCAAGGATGCCTCTCCTACATGGGTTAATTATAACCTAAGTCGAGGCAAGGATGCCTCTCCTACATGGGTTAATTATAACCTAAGTCGAGGCAAGGATGCCTCTCCTACATGGGTTAATTATAACCTAAGTCGAGGCAAGGATGCCTCTCCTACATGGGTTAATTATAACCTAAGTCGAGGCAAGGATGCCTCTCCTACGTGGGTTAATTATAACCTAAGTCGAGGCAAGGATGCCTCTCCTACGTAGGTTAATTATAACCTAAGTCGAGGCAAGGATGCCTCTCCTACGTGGGTTAATTATAACCTAAGTCGAGGCAAGGATGCCTCTCCTACGTGGGTTAATTATAACCTAAGTCGAGGCTATTTGGCAATCTATCTGGACGTACAATGAATTACACTAGTGCTTTGTCCACCTTCATTTTGTAGTCGCTTGTTTTCAACCGCGCCGATGGCCCCTTACAAAGTCACTACAATTTCAAACTTGACAAAGCACTAGGACTAACGGAAGACCGCAAAACCAATTCACGCCTGCTCGCGTACGTTTTTGACCATCTCTACCAAGACTTCTCTGACCGCTTTCGCGTTTCGGGCTTCGCGGGTGAACTGAATCCGTGTGCCGTGGACTTCATCCGCTATTTTTAACTGGAGGTCAAAGCCCAACCGATCAACCGCTGTCATCTTCACTTCGTCGGGCACCGAACCATCAAAATGGTGTACGAGGAGCAGTAGCGCATCGGCGTGATCTTCGTTCATGTGCTCAATTATCCCGGGAGCGAGCTCGGCGAGCGGGTCAACCTCTGCTTGTTGGTACTGTACCGCTGTCACCCAGCCCATAACACCGAATCCGCCGACGAAATATACCTCTTCGACTTCCAATCGGTAGAATGCGAAATCTTTGAAATCAACCCAATACCTGGCATTTTCGTATCGGCTCAGGTAGCGTTCTTTTACAACTTCCAACTCCAGCTCTGGCACTGGTGCGACCGCTCCCATCAATGTAACGCGAGCAGTCCCCAACGGGTCTTCATCCGCCTCAGACTCGGTCACTAATAGGCTTGCCCGTGGGTCATGCAGAATGTTTTGGGTGTGCATCGCCATCGTGCTGATGAGGAAGGTCGGTCTGCCTTCTGGGTCTAATCCGTAGGGCATCACTGAGCCAAACGGGAACCCCGGGCGTTTTTGGGACAGCGTGGAAAGGCTTCCGATTCTCCCGATATGCAGGAGAGTGCGCGCCCGTTCAGCATGAGAGGGTTCAGCAGTAGACGCCCCATCTATCAGACCTTCGTCGCCATGATGTTCGGAAGATGAATTAGACATAATTCGGGGGCCTCCTAAGCAAGTTTCGGTATTATCCTCTTTGAGCTACTTCAGCGAACGTTTCCGTGCAACTAGGCTGGCTTCTAACTCTGAATCAACCCACCAAGTGTCCACGCCGAGGGCGTATTTCGGTCTGATTTCCGGCATACCTAGCTTGTTCCAATACAACACGCGGTAGGCTGAAATATGCCACTGTGGAATGATATAGTGGCCCCACAAAAGCACCCTGTCAAGTGCCTTGGTTCGATTGATGAGACTTTCACGGTCTGGCGCGGAAATGATTAGATCGATGAGCTCATCAACGACAGGGTCTTTGATGCCAGCGGAATTTCTGGAACCGTTGATATCGGCCGCTTCCGAGTGCCAATAGTCTCTCTGTTCGTTGCCCGGGGATAAGGATTGGCCGACTCTGTAAACATACATATCGAAATCGTGGCTGTCCAATCGGTTCTGATACTGTGCGGTATCGACCGTGCGGACCTTCATTTCGATGCCGAGTTTCTCAAGGTTCTTTTTAAGGGGTAAAACGATCCGTTCCCATGACGGAGAACGGAGTAGAATCTCGAAACGCATCGCCATCCCAGTGTCAACATTCGTGAGCTGGCCATCGCGGATTTCCCAACCTGCTGTCTTCAGCAACCTGAGTGCAGCGCGAATGTTTGGGCGAATATTGCCCGACCCATCTGCTTGAGGAGGCGAAAACACCTCTGTAAATACCTCATCGGGCACCTGACCGTGGTATTTGTTTAGAATCTCTAACTCGGACTCGCTCGGTAAGCCGCTCGAAGCCAATTCGGAGTTTGAGAAATAGCTGGTCGTCCGGGTGTATGAGTCGTAGAAGAGATTTTTGTTGGTCCACTCAAAATCGAATGCGTAACCGATAGCCTCGCGCACTCTTCTGTCCATAAAAATCTCACGCCGTGTGTTGAACATGAACGCCTGCATACCTTGCGGATTTTCGTGCGGGATTTCCCGCTTGACCAGTAGCCCCTCCTCAACTACAGAGAGGTTATAACCCGTCGCCCACTCCTTAGAGATATTCTCTTGAAAAAAGTCAATTTTCCCTGCTCTGAACGCTTCCCGTCGAACCCCTTCATCTTTGTAGTAATCGTAACGAATGGTATCGAAGTTATACTGCCCAACGTTCACAGGGAGGTTTCTTCCCCAATAATTCGGGTCGCTTTCATAGGTAATGGAGCGACCAGGGTCTAAACGCTGTATCTTGTAGGGACCGCTCCCAATCGGGGGCTCAAGCGTCGTTGCCTCAAAATCACGTCCCTCCCAATAGTGTTTGGGTAGAATTGGTAATTCGCCTGTAATCAGTGGAAGTTCGGGATTTGGCGGGCCACTAAAGCTGAACTTGACTTTACGCGCCCCAACCTTTTCCGCCTTTTCTAAATTGGCATAGTAGGCGCGATAAAACGGGTGCCCCTTCGTCTTAATCGCCTCTAGGGACCAGATTACGTCCTCAACTGTGACAGGTTGCCCATCGTGCCAACGTGCTTCGGGCCGTAGGGTGAACGCAATCCAAGACCTATCCGCTGGCCACTCAATGGTCTCCGCCAGCAGACCGTACTGTGTGAAGGCTTCGTCCAATGACCGCTTTGTGAGCGTTTCAAACATATCCCCGAGCCCGGCCGCTGACTCACCTTTCAGGATAAAAGGGTGAAGATTATCGAAAGTTCCGTAATCACTGTAGACGACCATGCCGCCTTTCGGGGCGTTTGGATTCACATAGTCGAAGTGCTTAAAGTCCGGGCCATACTTAGGCTGACCGTGCATGGCGATGCCGTGGGCGTTGTTGACCTCACCACCCTCTGCGGCGAAAGTGTTGTAGCTTGCAAGAATAACGAAACCGATTATTAACGTTGTTACGAGTCGTTTTTTCATGTGTATCCCTCCTTTGAGAATACCGATTTTTACGATTAGAATAAATAATAACACCAATAGCAAAAGCACGTCAATTGAATCTTAGGAATTTAGTGTGACTGTTGGGTTTCACTCTATATCTTTTGTGGAAAAGCAGAATGTTTATGGGGATTGATACCCTTATGCTTTTTTGCGTCAAGTCATCTTGCCACCCTTTAGGGACCGTTCAACCCAACCTACGTCCTCCCAATTTTCGAGAATTAAATGCCCCTAATAGAACGCACACTCATTTGCAAAACGCCCCAATCCATGTTATAATTAGGAACTCGTTGCAAAAACCGACATAACGACTCTACACTGTAGGTAGGGCTTCCAGCCCCCGACTACCACGGCCATAAACCATAGGAGAAACCGTGAGAAGCAAAGAAATCACAAAAGGATTTGACGAAATCCGGCAATTACTACGAGAAAACGCCCTAGAAGCCAAGCAACGGGCTCAAGAAGCAGAACAGCGCGCTCAAGAAGCAGAACAGCGGTTCCAGAGAATCGAGCAACAACGCGAGAAAAACGCTCAAGCAGCAGATCAGCGCGCGCAAGCAGCAGATCGGCGACTCCAGAGAATCGAACAGATCCTTGAAGAAAACGCCGAGCGAATGCGCGAAACCGATCGAAAAATCAACGCACTCACCGATCTCTTCACCGGCCAATGGGGAAAACTCATTGAAGCACTCATCAAACCCGGATGCGTGAAACTGTTCCAAGACAGAGGCATAAACGTCACAAAAAGTAGAACGCGCCTCAGCAAATTACTAGAGGACAACCGCCACATGGAAATCGACATACTCCTGAAAAACAAAGTCGAAAAAATTGCCGTCGTCATCGAAGTAAAGACCACCCTACAAGTCAGCGATGTCAACGATTTCCTCAAAAAATTCGACACCTTTCTAGACTTCTTCCCAAAATACAAAGGATACACCCTCCACGGTACCGTCGCTGGTGTGCAAATCGACGAAGGAGTTGACAAATACGCCTACCGAAGCGGTCTATTCGTTCTCGGTCTAGGCAGAGAAGGTTTAGTCCGAATGCTAAACGACGATAAATTTGACCCAAGAGTTTTTAACAGTTCGGAGTAGCCCAATTCATTCTTGTGCCCTTGCGTCTTTGCGTTAAATTTATTCTTCCCTCCTCATAAGGACAAAATCTCCCAATGTTCCGGCAAATTCTCCTCGTTCATTACAGCCCCTCCCCATTCAATTTCTGAAGCGACTCGGAGGAATGGAAGCTGTGCCCGTTCTATAAACATGCTGCTACGCTGGAGCAAAAGAGTGAAGCTATGCCTGTTCTGCCTATTCCAGCGAAACCGAGTTCTGCAGAAAAAATGTGATTCTTTTCTCGTTTTGGCTAGGTAAAGTAGGCATGAGACTAGAATTATCTTTCCAAGAGCCCTTTAATGGTTCACTCTGCTCTATTCTGCTCAAGCCAATCAACTGCGAAATCCACGATGGGGCGTTGCGGCATAAGCTGGCAATCTGCAAGACCAACCGTGCCACGACGCACCACGTTTCCCGTCTCAGAGCGCAGAAGGTCTTCACCGATGCGCTCAAAATCTGAACTGTCTAGATTGATCTCTTCAAAGGTGGTCCATCGCCTTGAACCTGACGATGAGATGGGTGCGCCCTCCTGTATGGTGCGTTTGGTTGGCAAGGTTGCCCGATATTCCGCGAGGTGCATGGAGCTATTGTTGGCATGACCGACACCGAGGAGCAGGACGAAACCGTGCAAATCGTAGATTCTCGCAAGCGGCGAATGCTCGCCCATGCCGAATGCCAGTGAATGGTTATTTGTGATGTGCGGGGCTTGAGGCCCATAAGCACAGCACGAGTGGTGCGGATGTGAGCTGCGTAGAACACCTTTTTGTTTTCGGAATGTTTCGCTAATAATGCCCATTACGCGCGTGGGGGTCAGATCCGGCTGGTAGGGTGGCATGGTGTCACGGATTATCGGCCACCATGACTCGGGTACAGGTGGACTTTCCCACCGGCTCGGTTCGGACAGGTCGGTTGAGTGGGTTGGCATCACAAGCGTTCCAGTAGGGCCTAAGACTTTCTGAAGCGCAATAATGACCGCCACGGGTCCACCGCTCACCCATCCCATCGAGCTCAAGGAGGAATGAACCAATAATACCATCCCAGGTCTAACACCGAGCGTACCGAACTCTGTCTGGAGCGATTCAATGGTGCTAGGGGATTCTGTTTTTTGAACAACTGTGCCTTCACTCATTTTGTTGATTTTGATGTCTGCATTTGGAGTAGTCGGGACGGGTTTCAAGCGGTTCTTCGCTGATTTGTGTTGAGGCGGCGTTAAACATTTTACTGGATGGGTGAATGGCAATGCGGAATCTGAAATTATACTTTTAGCCCGAAAAGTATAATTTGCACCGCTCAAATTATACTTAGGTATAATTTCCTCTGAACATCCGCTTGCCGATCAGATTCCCTGCTATACTCAGGTGTCAGTATTTTGGTCATCCAACAACTGGCGAAGGACTTGACGTTCTTCATCGCTCAAGTCATCAATTCTATCTTCAAGTGACAATCCTTGAATCCGCTGTTTGGCATCCAATCCTTGAATCCGCTGGGCAGGTGTCAAGTCACGAACCCGGTCTTCGGGATTTATGAACGGAGCCAGTTCTGGACCGATGTCTTGGGCGATGAATTCCAAATTTTTCCGGGGCAGGCTATATCTTTTTTTGGCCATCTTGATAATCTCCCTTGTTATCTGAGGGTGAGTTAGATACGCATAGTCGATATATTCCTCTAGATCCTTTTCCACAAACTCCTCAATAATTTCTCGACTTTTCACCTTTGAGGAAGCGAATAGGAGAAGCGAATAGTTCACGGGCACGATTGGGAGTTCGTTTATCGCAATTAGGTAGACTTTCAGACCACGGTGGTCACTAAAATAGTACCCCTCAGCGATCTGTTGGAATCCAATCTCCGGCTGAGAGAGAACGGTTCGGGGCGTTCCGGCGCAGATGATGGTCACCGTCAGCTCGGATGTGGTCACATTATGGTCTGAAAGATACAGACGACTCCTCCCCAAAATTCGATTATATCCTTTAATCGTCAACCGATCCCCTGGTCCTTTGAACTCAAGGACATTGTGTAGGAGAAAATACCAAAACGGTGTTAGGTACCGGATAGCGTGAAGTGCTAGTGTCGGAACACGAATGATGGCATCAATTCTTAGAGGCAATTTGCTGACTTCAAACTCCGTTTGAATATTGATTTCCCATCCTTGGAACAGAGTAGTTATCACCTGTTTGAAGACCGGATCTATTGCTGATTTGCCTGTTTCAGAGCCGCGCTCATTGTTCATCACACACTCCAAATTTCTTGAATGGGGTTGATTTATATTGTACCATGCCTATGAAATTTTAGCCATCCCAAAATTGATTCTAAGCGGTTTTGTGTGCTACGTCATCAGACCACCGCGTAGGAGTAGGCAATAGGCGTGAGAATGGATTGGAAGTTATGGTAAAATATATCTTAACTTCAGCATGGTTTTCCCGCCCATCCGAAGGGCGTGATAATTCTGACACTGAAAAAGCGGCAGATTTTCAGTCAGCAATAGATTTAGGCATCAATAGATTTAGGAGATATCTTTATGGCATTTCCCACAACGAATGCGGACAACGAATCCGCAATTGAATTTACTGAAGACCAACGATTCCTGTTTGACACACGCGGTTGGCTGGCTATCCCGGGCGTATTGACGGAGGACGAGGTCAATGAGGCGCGTGAGTTCTGTTATCGTCTGCAAAATGAGAGGGAGTCAATTCTACCGCATCACCGTTCATCAATCGGGGGACCGCTTGAGCAGTTGACCGATCACCCGATTGTACTTGGCTTCATGAACGAGTTTCTCACGTCCGGCTATACAAACGAGGATTGCTACGGCTTCCGTTTTGAAGGGACCTTCCTGACGATTCGGAAAAAGGGGCATGATAATTTCCAACCACACGGTGGGCGCGGGATGCTAAATTTTCCCGGCAATTCCCATACCTACCACCTCCGCCATGACAAGGCGCATAGCGGATTGACGCGAGTTGTGTGGGAGTTGAATCCGGTAAAAAAGCGGGGTGGTGGGACCTTGTTTCTGACAGGCAGCCACAAAGGCGCGTTTCCGCCGCCGAAATCGACACAGCATCGGGACTGCCCGCTTTGGGAGGATTACGAGTGTCCCGCGGGGTCGGTGCTATTCTTTACGGAAGCGATCACCCACACCGGCGCACGGTGGACGGATGACAAATTTGACCGGATCGCTATTTTTAACTGCTACAACACGATTGGCAACAAGTGGCACAAGTGGGAACCGCATCCAGAACAGCTCGCTGAGATGCCGTTCAAGCGTCAAACGCTGTTTCGCCCTGTCTATTGTCAGGATAATGTGCCGAGTCTGGGTGATGTTTAGATGTTTGAGAGAGCGGACTGATTGCCCTCTCCTTGTAGATGGTAGCGGATTAGGGAGAGGGGAATCGCGTCCGGCGATGTGTGTTACGGATGCTAAACTAAAGATTTCAATGTCCGCACGAAGCGGGGCACCCCTGTCATCGGGTCTTCAGCCGCTTCATACTCGATTGAGAGGTAGCCTTTGTAGCCTTGCGAGTTTAGCATGTTGACAATCTTCGAGAAATCCGCTTCCTCCTTGCCGCCCTCCTCCTTCGGAATCTCTGTCTTTGCGTGCGCTGTGACCGCATAAGGCGCGACGCGAGCCAGTGAGCCGTAAGGGTCGTCGCGGAAGTTTCCTGTATCCAAATTCACACGAACCCACTCGGAATCAACGGATTCTATCAGGGTGATGACTTGGTCTGCTGTTGACGTAATCCCACCGTGATTCTCAAGTGCGACAAAGACACCGCGTGATGCCGCATATTCGCCGCATTCCTTCAACCCATCAATTGTCCACTGAAACGCTTCTGCCTCGCTATGTCCTTCAGGGGGCCCGCCCGCGAAGACGCGGAGACACGGTGCCCCTAGCTTAACGGAAATGTCGAGCCAGTCTTTGACATGCTGAATCTGGCTGGCGCGTTCGTCGGCATCGGCGTTGGTGAAGCGGTTGCCAACCGCTGTCCCTGAAATCTGCAATCCAAGCAGATAGCACTTACGCTTGAGCGCGTACAAATAATCATCGTCTGTTGACGGAAAATAGTAAGCTGTCAATTCTACACCGTCCAGCTCCATCTCGACAGCCTTCCGTAGAAAATCCTCAAGGCTCATTTCACCGCTCGTCAGATACTGGCGGAAAGAATAGGCGGCACTTCCAACTTTCATCAATCAGCTCCTTTCTAAAATTTCGACTTCGTAATTGTCGGCATCCGTGATGAATGCCATCTTCATCCCGCCTGATGTGAATTGCTTTCGCCAACCGTCGGGCCAAATTTCAATGCCCGATTTCTCCAGTTTGTCGCAAAATTCCACAATGTCTGGAACGCCAATCGCGAAGTGCATCAGATCTTCTTGAACGTTGAGGTCATAGTCGGGCGAATAGGTCAATTCTAAAGTATGTGCATTGCCGGGTAACTCCAGATGCACAATCTGATTGCCCGCCGGTGATTTATCGCTCCGACTTTTCACAACAAAGCCTAAGTGGTCGCAATACCATTGGATTGACCGATCCAAGTCGCTAACTCGGACGCGAGTGTGTAAAAAAACAGCCATGTTGAACTCCTTTCTTGTGTGTCGTGTAAATGTTTTGAAGCAGGGGATATCCCTACTTTTGGAAAATATCTGCTCAACAATAATACCATCCGATCCACTGGCTGGCAAGCGAATTTGCCTGACAATAGGGCGATTCAATTTTTCGGCTTTTTGGCCATTTTCGGCAAAAGTCGGGGCAGGGATGCCCCTCCTACAGGGAATTAAATGACCCTCGCATCACAAGCGGATATGTGATTTTCGTTATTCGCCGATGAGGTCCCGCTTATACGCCTCCACGACCGCATCCAAAATGGTTTCAGGGATAAATTCTAACTGCGAATCCAACTCCAATTCTACATTGACCATCATGCTGTGATCAAAAGTTTCGCGTTCAGCACACGGGTCGAAAGATTCCCCGTGTTCCGCCAGCAGTTCGGCCAATTTCGCAGGTGTTAAGCCTTCTGAAATCCCGTGAAGCCCCCATGCCGTACCCCGATAGCCTGTGTCATAATCTGCTTGGCTGAGGTGTTTTTGCAGGATTGCCTCACGTTCTGTTCCCTGTGCGCCACCCGCTTCGATCTCTTCCATCGCTTCGATTATGCGAAGGTCTAACTCAATTTGGAAAGCCGTTGATGCGTCATCGGCGGCGGTTGGATAGATTTTGTATGCCATATTCCCTCCTTATTCCGATTCCTGGTTACGTTGATTTTTGGGCGGATTCAACTTATACACGTTCGTTTCAGGTTCCCATTCTCGAATCACCAACGTCTCCAATTCCAACGTCTCCTGTTGTCCCTCCGTGAATGCCACTGAAAACTGGACGAGGTCACGGAACAGGCGGAGTTGATGTCGAAGTTCTGGATTCACTTCGTCCGAGAGGTGCTGGAGCAAACGTCGGCGCACACAGGTCGAGGATTGACCGACATAGAGGGTTTCCTGCGCATCCTCAGTGCCAGTCGGAATCCACAATGCGTATAGACCGCACCGATCTTTCGGTAACTGCCGCACCGCCTCTCGCGTAAATGGCTGCCGCTCGTGCTCCAGTTGGTACTTCACAGAAAATAGGTTGGTGTAGCGGTAAGGTGTATTGGACATAATTTCTCCCGACACTCAAGCAACAAGAACATCCCAACTCGATTTTTCGATTCAATCTCACTCTGACAGCAATTCCATAAGACTCGTGTTGATGTAGTAGTACTCTCGGCCGACCTTCAAGCGTTCAAGCAACCCGAGTGCCGCTATTTCGTTCAGGTATTTTGTGGCCGTAATGCGACTGCACTTCAGCTCGTTCTCGACAATACTAATCTTGCAATAAGGCCACTTGAACAGTAGATCAACAAACCCTTCGCGCTCAATGGCTTTCGTTTTGCCCTTCGCCTTTGTAATTACGTTGTTGATAAGGGTATTAATTCCCTCTATCCTGCGTGCAGTGTCTTTCGATGTCTGTGTCACTGCTTCCAACATGTAGAGTATCCACTGTTGCCATTTTCCGTTTTCCGTGACTTCGCGCAGATAACGGTAATACTCAGACCGATTCTGAATAAAGAAACGGCTGAGGTAAAGGATTGGTACATCGAGCAACCCTTGATGCATTAGATAGAGGATGTTGAGTATGCGTCCTGTTCGTCCGTTGCCATCTGTAAAGGGGTGTATCGCTTCAAACTGGTAGTGTATCACGGCCATTTTGACAAGCGGTTGGAGTTCGGCACCGTTGTCATTGATGAAGTGTTCAAGATTGGTTAACAATCTAATGAGATTCTCGTATCCGGCGGGTGGTGTGTAGATGACCTCTTGTGCCCTTGGATCCATAATCGTCACCGGTGACCTACGCACCCTCATCTCTATGTGACGGATACGCGAGCAAATTCGTTCAAAGAGCGGCGCGTTCAGAATGGGGCGGTCGCGCATACTACTAACGCCTTCCCACAATGCTTCGCGGTAGCGCAGCACTTCTTTGGTAGCAGGGGTCATTTGGTTTTTTTTTGAGGTCATGGCTCGATACAGTTCATCGTTCGTGGTAACGATGTTTTCGATTTCCGAACTCCTTCGTGCCTCCTGAACCGGTAATGTATGGACCAATACCTCTTGGCTGGGTAGCATCTTCACCAAGGCGTTTGCCTTAGCGAGCTCTGAACTCGCCGAGACACACGCTCTGAGTATTTCGGGCGATTCGATATCGGCTTTCGGGGGAAGTTCAGGCAGGTTGTTCCATGGAGTATTTGGATCGAATCGTGCGCTTGTTAGCATATTGCACCGCCTTTAGCAACTGAACGTGTATAGTTTTCGCTAATTATTATACATATTATGCGTGATATGTATACTGTTTATACATGTTGGGATGAACGTGTATAGTTTTCGGCGATTATTATACATATTATGTGTGATATGTATACTGTTTATACATGTTGAGATGAACGTGTATAGTTTTCGGCGATTATTATACATATTGATACTTGTATAGAGTTGACTAGAGAAACCGAGTTTTGCCGAAAAAACTCGGTTTCTTTACACGACTGACGTGTATAGTTTTCGCAAATTATTATAATATAATCCGCGATTCAGACAATCCTGTGGCGGATGTTTCGCCACTCGGTGACGACGGTGTTGAAGATTACTGCGTTTTGGGAGTCGCCTTTGTGGTCGTAGTGGTTGTAGAGGATACGTGCGAGTCGCTCAACGGAATCGAGGGTGCCGCGCATTTTCTGGGCGACCCGCGCTGCGCCTGTGACATCTTCGCCGGCCTCGTAGTTTAGGTGATATGCCATGCGGAAACACCCCTCCCATGCGGTCATATTGTCGTGGGGCATAGATTCGCTTTCCCTGTACGCATTGAGTGGGAGGAGTTTTACAACGCCCCCAACGGCAGTGAGGAGACGGTTATTCATGTTGGCGATGACCACGTTCTTAGCGCGGGCTAAGGTTTCTGCTTCGCCGTATTTGCCTTCTGTGTGGCCGTACAGCTTTAGCCAGTCCAAGCAGAATCGGCTCTCTGGGTCGAGGTTGCCCGCCTGTTGTTCGTCGTAGTCGGCGATTGCGTTGTTGATGGAGATGAGTGCCTCGCGGATCGACACTGGCTTGCCTGCGATTGTCTCAACACTTCGGTAGCTGGAATAGACCTCCATGCCGAGTCCAATCGCCGCTTGTGCTAGGTCTACTGGGGCGATGTGTCCCTCGCGTGTGAGTAGGTCAAGTGAGGCGGGCAGTCGTTGCCCCAGTGCCGTGAAAAACTCTCGGCGTGTTGCTGCCGGTGCATTTTCGGCACGGGGACGGCAGACCAGCACCACAGATGATGCCAGAGCATTGGAGCGGAGTGCCCTCAGGCGGGCCGGGCTTTCGGTACGCATCGGCCAGGTGTGCACTAGTTGAAAGCCTGCTTCAACCAATGCGGTCAGCATCGTCTCCCAACCTGTGGAGGTTCTGCCCGCATGTTCGGATTCCTGCTGTTTGTAGGCGTAGAAGATGGATGACGGAAACGCAGGAGTACACCGTTCACGTAGCCGTATTAGTGTATCCCCGAGTAGTGCCTCAAAGCGTTCTCGTGGCTGTTCAAATCGTGGGGCGGCGACGATTTCCTCGGCTTTGGGGGTTAGGATACTCGCGAATAGCTCGGGGTAAACGTCACGGAGCAGGGGCCGCAACCACACATAAAAAAAGTCAGCAAGATCTGCGTAGCCGATGTTGTCGTAATACGGCGGGTCGGTGACAATGATGGGGCTATCGTTGGCGTGGACGGTTGTGGCGGCGTTCGCCTGATGAACCGTACCCCTATCCGCTGAGGGGTGTAGACACTCAACAACTTTGGCAACTGACTCAATTTGGGACATCCAGTTCTGCGTTGAATTGGAAAACGGATTGACTTCTGCAAAGTCCCATACCATCGGAAGGGCTTGGCGGCAAAAAGCGTGGGCGACGGAGCCGGTCACGCTCACCCATGTCGCAAATCGGCAACCGTTGTCCGCCATTTTTCCGAGCACAAGGGATAGGTAGGTGCAAACGACATCGGCGTAGTCCGCTTCTGCACCGTCCTGTATCATCTTATCGCGCATAGCCTGCAATAGATCACTGAATGTAGTCAATACGGTGAGTTGGCGTTCGCTAAACAGTTGATGCCAATGGGTGACTCCGTATCTCTGAACCCGAAATCCCAATGCTTTGTCCGGCAGAACCGCTGTTGGCCGCCAAGCCGGTGTCGCTTCCAGGGCGGCTTGGATATGTTCATCGGTGGGCGATAGAAACATACGCCCCCGCTCCCCATCAGCAACCATCGCCTTCATCGTCTCCGACATATTGCCTGAAGAAGCCTGCGCGCGGACATAAGTCAGGGACGCGCTGGCACCACACGCGAGGCATGTGACCCCGGTGCGGTTCACCGTTTCCGTTGAAGGTACACCGTCGCTCGTGTCTTGTACGATGAACGAGATGGCCTTCGATTCCCGGTCAACCACCGGCCGCGTCCAGTGTTCGTTTCCTCTCTTTGGGGAGATTTGAAAGGTCTTGATCAGTGGGGCGTGTATGCGACATGCGGGATTGGGACATGGCACCGTGCGCGCCCAGAGCCACGCTGTCACCGTGGCGGATGTCCCATCTGGAAGTTGGGCGGGTGGATAGAGATGGCCGATCTGCTTGTGTGCTTTGGTGTGTAGCCAACGCCCATAGTAGCGGATATCGGAAGCCAAGCCAGCGGCACCGTGCCACGGCACTCGCGCCTTCCTTTTACTCGCCTCGGTGAACAGGCCGAGCGGGTCAGCATTCGGATTAACGGGGGGCCGATTTCGGAAGGGGTGTGGCAATTCAACCAGTGCCTTGGTGATGAGCACCGGAACCGGGTTGAGGTCACTGCCAACTGCGTTCAAGCCGAGCCGTTGGGCTTCGAGTGGTATTGAGCCACCGCCACAGAACGGGTCATAGATTTGGGGGACATTTTCGCGCAGATAGCGGGACACCGCATCCGCGCCGCTCGGCGGAACCGCACCGTGGGCGTGTGCTATGGAACGCGCGATTTCGTAACGCGCTTCTGCCAATAGCTTTTCGTCGTCGCTATTTTCCCACTTCACCAGTTGCTTTATAATGGCGTGGAGGCGTTGCCGTTCCGCAGTCTGTTCTGCCTCCGTGGGGAATCGCTCAGGGCAGGATGACGGGTCATCGACTAGGGATGCGAAGATGACCGCGCGACACGCCGCCAAAGGCTTGCGAGACCACCACAGGTGCAACGTGGACGGATGCCCGTTCCGAATGAACTTCTCGCGAGCGGATTCGCGGTTGATGTCGTCTAACGGGAGATCGACTTCAATGAGTTTACGGCGGTAAGTGGTCATTTTTGATTCTTCTATAGCTAACTAAGCTTTGGACAATTTTTGAGAAATTAGATGACAAAAAGCAGAAAAGTAGGTATCCTTTCAGAAAATAACTCATCTTTTGAAAGGAAAGTAACAAATGGACCTCCTTTTCTGCTTAGACCGTATTCTAACCGATTTTCGTCATTTATTCAACACCCAAAACTTCGCGCTGTTCCACGCAGTTATTATTGGACTCATCGCTAATAGCGGTAGAGGGACGCTGACAAGTATTTATCAAGCGAGCCCGTCATCGAAGCGGTATTGGTCGTTTGTCAAGTTTCTCTCCCGCGGAAAGTGGGATGCTGATGCGGTGGCCATTCAACTCCTAAAACGCATTCAGACCCACTTTCCAGACGGGGTGTATGTTTATGATGACACGAAGGCAATCAAGACCGGCAAAAGCCAATGGGGACTACACTTTTTCCGGAACTTCAGGTATCAAAAACGTAATGTCAATCAATCAAAATATCACTTAGGTCATCAGTTCGGTGCCCTCGGTTGGCTGTGTCACACAACCAAAGAAATGCTGTTTTTCCCCGTGTGGGTGAAATTGATATGGGCTCAGACGATGCGTGATAAAAGCGATGCGGTGTTGGGCCGTATCTGTTCAAAGATACCGAAAGGGTTGATTATCTTTGATAGAGGCTTCTCCCGCCGTAAAGTGTTTACAACGGTGATGCGGTGCGGGCATCAGATTCTCTGCCGTGCGAAATCGAATGCGGTGTTCTACCGTTTACCGACGGTGTCGAAGCGTAAGGGGCGCGGTCGCCCTAAGCAATACGGAGACTGCCTAGATATTCGCCGATTGCGGTATAAAGCGATTCAACTCAATGGGAAAATGCACTCGGTCACTTCAAAGGTGGCGCGCACGAAAATGTGCGATGCGCCCATTCGACTGGTAGTGATACGGACGCGCCCCAAGGTCTCAAAACCGTATCGGTATTTCTGTGTGTTCACAACCGCCCTCACGCTTGAGATACCGCAGATTGTTGAATACTATCGTCAAAGGTGGCAGATAGAAACGGCGTTTCGGGATGCGAAGCAACACTTTGGCTTCGATAGCTATCAAGTCAAATCGAAGCAAAGCATCAACCGATTTGTACAATTGAGTTTTGTTGCGGCTTCGGTGACACAGTTGATATTCTTGACCGCAGCATCAGATGCGAAGGGGGTCAGCGTTGAGACGGTTTGCGAGCGTCTAGGGATTCATTGGTATAATCCGGTTCGGTTGACGCAGGGGTTGGGGGTGGCGTATTTACGGGTGCAACTGATGACGAATTTATTTTCTGCGAGTTTGAAAGCAGAACCCAACTCGCAGAAAATTACGCCCGTATTTGAGCAGGACACGCCCCTGCCCATTGACAAAGCCGCATGACTTTTAAAAATTGTCCAAACTATAGTATAGCTAAGTCAGGGTAGGTACAAGACCTACCCCTACAATACTTTCTAAATTTATATGAGATCTGGGTGCCTGATTATCGCAATTTCGTCCGTCAGAGTAGGTACAAGACCTACCCCTACAATACTTTCTAAATTTATATGAGATCTGGGTGCCTGATTATCGCAATTTCGTCCGTCAGAGTAGGTACAAGACCTACCCCTACAATACTTTCTAAATTTATATGAGATCTGGGTGCCTGATTATCGCAATTTCGTCCGTCAGGGTAGGTACAAGACCTACCCCTACAATACTTTCTAAATTTATATGAGATCTGGGTGCCTGATTATCGCAATTTCGTCCGTCAGGGTAGGTACAAGACCTACCCCTACAATATCATACCAACTTAGCGAGTGAACCAGATGCTGTGAGAATCTTTATTGGTCGTTGGCTTCACCGCGTAAACGACGTAATTGTGCCTCAAGTTGTTGTCTCGCTCGGGCTTCGTCATCGGCGCGTTGTTCCGCATCATCGGCGCGTTGTTCTGCCTGAGTACGGGCTTGGGCTTCGTCATCGGCGCGTTGTTCCGCATCATCGGCGCGTTGTTCTGCCTGAGTACGGGCTTGGGCTTCGTCATCGGCGCGTTGTGCCTCTACCGTTGCACGAGATTGGGCTTCTGCCACACGACTATTCCCGACTTCCACCAAGTTACCCCTCGCATCATAACACGCGATATCTTCACCGCGCCACCCGAGCCATAGGTTCACCGGGGCTAACCACAACCATCCTTTTTCATTCGGTTCAAACCGTTTGTACCCATCCTCGGTCAGTTGATACCCCAGTAAACGTTTTGATGGCATATCGCGCCGGATAACGATGTCCACAATCACGTACCACTCTACCCCTACCTTCGCATAATGCTCCACTTTCGTCTCAAGGTCAACCGAATAGGCGGATGGCGATGTCACCTCAATGATTAAGCTCGGTTTCGTCCCCTCCTCTGCCTCGTGGAAGGTGCTCCAATTCTGCTCTTGCTGAACGTTAAAAATAATCGCGACATCCGGGCCATGACCTCTCATGTCATCGGTTGCCCAATCCACAAGTACGTCGCCGAGGACGATAGTAGTGGGGTCGTTGGCAAATCGCTCTCTGAACAAGATGCGAAGGTAGGTACAAATTTGCTCATGTTTTGCGCTATGCCTTCTGAAATCTCCGAATTGTGGGTGAATGATATCTTCAAGCGTGAGCGGTATCCGCTCGTATATCTGCTGCCCATTGGGCAAGGTGCGGGGTATCTCTCGCCATCCATAGCGGTATGGGTCATTTTCCTTGGGCGCGTTGCTGGCATCCGCTGGCAATGGGTCTACGAGCTCAGGGCTTCGGGAATGAGTGACTTCCTCGCTGTTTGTTGGTATACTCGCTATTTTCATCGTAATCCCCCTCGTGGTCTAGCGTCTTTTGGCTAATCGGGTTTATTGTATCAATAACATTGCCCAAAATCAATTAAAATTCGGTGGTAATCCCTAAGTACGGAATGATTGGAAATTGGTAGATTTCGTCCTGTTCTTTATAGTCATCGCTATAGCTGAAACTGAGTAGGTTTCGCCGGTTATAGGCGTTCAAGAGTTCTAAAAAGACACTCATCTGCCAATTTTCAAACCGAAACGCTTTGCTAATTTTTAAGTCCAACCGGTGATAGGGTGGAAGTCGCCCTGAATTTGTTTCCGCGTAATTTGGGATGTAGATAGATTCGCCGTTGCGCGGATCGGTTTCTAGGGTTGCACCTTCCACTGGGGTATAGGGGTTGCCGGTTCGGTACTGCCATTTTACACCAATCTCCCACGTCGGCGTCAACCTGTAAGTCGCTGCCAAGGTCGCAACGTGCGTCTGGTCAAACGAATAGTAGCGATATGGTTCCTCTGGGCGGTCACGCCGTTTGGAGAGTCCATACGCATAGGAGCCCCACCCCAAAAATCGCTCTCCGACGCGATGGCGTAGGAACACCTCAGTGCCTTGCGCGAATCCTGCGCCTTGATTCAGATATGCGACATCCTCATCGTTGGTGACAAGGTTGGCAAGATTTTTGTAATAGCCTGCGAATTTGAACTCTGTGTCCGGGGAAATTTGGCGTGTAAATTCCAATATGTAGTGGCTTGCCTGGCTTGTGGTCAAGTTGGGGTTTCCAACACTCTGGGTGAGTCTCGGTGGTCCCGGTACTTGATGATAGTTGCCATAAGAGAATTGGAGTTGAGAGCCTCCTAGGATTTCAAAGCGGAGACTTCCGCGTGGTTGTATAGAAAACTCGTCAACCCGGTTAAAGTAATCCGCGCGCAATCCGAGCACAACTGACAAGAATGGCAACAGCTGATACTGGTCTTGCAGATACATTTCAATTCGTTGGCCGAGTACGGATTCATCGAATGTTTGCTTTTCAATAAAGCGCGGATCGTAATCAACTTCACCCTCATCCGGCGGCCGGATAAACCGCCCGGAAGCGGTGCCCGGCTCGATGCCAAGTATCACGCCGGATTCAAGTTGATGTTTCGGTGTTAAGATATAGATGATGTCCTCGCGCAACACGTAATCCGGTGCATCAACCTTGAGAGACAGTCCAGGCCCGACATTGACATCGAATTGGAAGTAGGAGCGGGTCAAGGATAAAAAGGAGGTCAACCGGTCTGTGAGCAGGGACCGGAGGTGAATCCCTGCCCCTTCAAAGCCACTCTCAAAACTTATGTCCCCTCTAACATCCTCGTCGATATCTTCACCATCTAGTTTAAGTGCAAATCGGTCCCCGGAAGCAAACAGGTTCACAGAGAGTTGATGTTTCTCATTCAGGTCATACGCCCCCTTTAGCTGATAATCCCAGAATCGAGGGAATGCGGTGATTTCGCCACTATCAAACGCCAGGGAGCCAAGGAACAGGTCAATGTAACTCCGCCGTCCCGCAGCATACCAGAACCCGCGATCTCCGATTTGTCCCTCAAGTAACCCTTCGGAATAGAGCAGGTTGAGATTAAATTTTGCACCGAATCCGTTCGGATTGTCGTCCCGCGAATAGATGTCAATGACCGCCTGAGAATCAACGCCAAATTCGGCGCCGTATCCGCCGGCGTAGACATCGATGCGCTCGATGATTTCGGAACTGAGGGAGGAGACGATGCCCCCAAAATGATAGGGGTAACCGATCGGGACTCGGTCAAAGTAGTATAGGTTGTCTTCGTCGGAGCCGCCGCGAATGTAGAGTGCGCCGCTAAAGTCGTTTGCGACCCCGACACTGGGCAAGGTCTGTAGGGCGCGCAGGGCATCGCCTGTGGCACCAGGGAGTCGCTTAATCTCTCTGCCGCCTAGGCTTTGTCGGCCGACGGTTGATTGGGAACGTTCTGCCCTCACACGGATCTCATCCAGTACGAAGTCAATCGGTTCAAGGTAAATTTTGAGCTCCGTTGTTTTCTCTGGTGCTATGGTGACGACGACATCCGTTGTCCGACGATAACCGGTGGCGAGTACGGTGAGTGTGTATTTTCCAGCGGGGATGTTCCGAAATCGAAATTCACCATTCGGATCGGTGGTGATGCGCTCGTCTGTTTCAACGATACGAACCTCTGCGGCGGCTACTCGCTCGTCATCCCTTCGTTGATAGACTGTACCGTGAATTTCCCCAGTGCGGTTTGGGGGGTGCTGTCCGAATGCAGTACAGGGGTAGATGGATAATAGAAGTAGGAAGTAAATCGAAAGCGGTTTCATGAGGTGGTATTGCTCCTTGGATGTTGTACTTGGCAGTTGTGGATATGAATTGAGAGAATTTATGGTATCCTTTTCGTCATTCCATTCCTTAGGAGGCGATTTAATGACACAACCCATCTTTGCGATAAAATGATGGGGTTGGTTTGCCAGTATCCCCTCCGATTTGATTTTAACAATTTATTTTTTAATATACGGGTTGACAGTGTTTAAAAAATCCGATAATTGCTCTCGGTGTCAACCTCTATTGCTTCACTTGACTTTCGGGCATTATCCCCCTGATTTACAGGAGTGGCCTATATCCAAGGGGATATCTCATTGATTTGAGTTCATGGCGAAAGGTTGACAAAGGTTGACAGAAAAAAAAAGTGCTCATTAACGTATTTTACTATTAAAGTTTAGATTCTGAAATTTTAAGTTAATCGGGAGTAGGAACTCTCTCCCACAGGTAAAACGCCTTTCCACCAATGAGGTTTAAAAAATAAATTATACCATTTCTGAAAATTTATATCGCGTTAGCGGTTTTGATGAAATATGAAACGCCTGTAATCCCGGCTACGGGGGTGCGGTTGATGACGCTTTCTTTGAAAGTGGCAACATGAGTTGACGCATATCGTTATCCGATGGGGCAAGATGCCCTGGCTACGGGGGTCTGATGCGTTTTTGCTTATGCTTTGAAAGTGAGTTGACGCAAATCGGACTTCCATTAACGAGTGATTTATTATCGGAATTGGTATTAGGTTGTATGCAGACGTATGACCGGCGCGGTTGGAACCACGCGCCTACCAGGGACGACCGGCGCGGTTGGAAAACCGCGCCTACCGGGGGTTATAACTCCTTTCCACAAGCTGGCTTAAGCGAAGGTGTATTTCTTCAGCCGGTCTGGTAAACTGGGGACATCAATATCGAGTCCAAAGTTGGTGTGCTCTTTCTCCTGGTGTTTCATGTCATCATCCGTAAGCTGCTTAACATAAGCGGCCCGCTCTCTTGCCAGACGCTCCAGGAATATTTCCTTACATTCGTGTAGCATCTTCGCCCCCTCTGGCTTATTGACATGACGCTCCAACGGGATCAGCTCTGATATTTCCGATTCTGTACGCTCATCAACGAGTGCGAGGGCGTCGTTAAAATCCAATTTCTGTAGTTGACCTTGATTCCGGGACAACCATATTTCCGAGTTGTATAAGTATCCCCGCAGCAAGGCATTCCACGCCTTCTTCTCTGCGTCAAGAGGCGATGAGAGCTCCATCGCCTTACGAAACCCCTCCATGCGATCAGACAGATACTCCTTGAACTCTCTATCGGCAAGTCCCGCCCGTTCTTTCCACTCACTTGTTGGTGGGCGGGGTTCTGACCTCCTTGCTTTCCTTTTCTCATCCATCCATTCTATCTTCTGTTGAAAAGTAGGACTGTCAAGAACGACCTGATGCTTTTCCAAAAAAGCATCAGACATGTGCCCCAACCCTACCAGTCCTTTCCTAGTGTGAAGCAAGCCTATATCGTCATCCTTGAATCCGTCTTCAAGACATTCTATAACATGCCAACGTAAGCGCTGTATTACTTGAGCATAAATCCCACCGCGATACCTACCGTAATACGCTGGCCAAAAGACTTCATCTGGCAACATCATTTTCGCCTCTTCGGTCTCTGAGATCTTGGTGGGATAGCGTCTTTGACCGAAACTAACCTTCTTCCGTTTCTTGGGATTATTCGCCATCGTCGTCGTCCTCCTCTTCTTCATCTGGTAAAATGTTGATGAGGTCTTTTAACCACTCGCGCGATTCTTTGTAGGTCAACGCTATCTGCCGTGCCTCTCTACAATCTAGATTCTCGCTGGATTGCACTGACTTTTCAAGCCTTGATTTGCAAAACTGTTGCAGTTTGAGCGCGATTTCCATATCTGTGTCAATGAACGATGCAATTTCCGTCTGCTGACGCTGGACTCGTTCTCGATGAGCTTCCTGTGCCATTTTAGTATCATGAATGGCAACTCGCGCTTGCCAGTTGTGTCGGGTTGACCATTTGCCCAACATCGCGTGGGATCTTTTTTTCCCGTCCACCTCTTGTTCAGCTAACGTCCGTAGTGAACGCTCGGTTGGTGGTAGATCGCGATATAACTCGTAGTAGGTGAATGCCAACGTGGATTCATCTTTTACCTTGCCGTTTTCTTCCTTCACTGTTCTTCCTCCAAATATCTGAAAAATGCGCCGAGTGATGTGATTTGCTTCATCTTAGGGCGCGGATTAACTTTCAAAAATGGCGAATATGTTATTGATTTTTACATTCCGCCAGTAAACGTGAGTAATGTTAATATTAAATTATTCGTTTAGCAAGCACACAAAACTCCATTTTTCGGGAGTTTTACACACACAAAACTAATTCTGTTAAGCAACTTTCAATATAAAATATGCACATTGTACGTCGATGGAGGGCGGGGGAACCCCGCCCCTACAGTCTTTGCGCCTGATGAAAATCGAAACATTATTTTTGAAAATTGTTATACCAAATTAGCGAATTTATTCTGCCACCTATCGCCCCTCTCGGGCTTTGGCGTACAAAAGAGTGGAGATGCAAGGAAAAACAATACGAATCTGGTTAATGTGGTATAAGAGGTGGAATGTTGCTGAAATTATTCACCCTTTTTACATTCCGCCAGTAAACGTGAGTAATGTTAATATTAAATTATTCGTTTAGCAAGCACACAAAACTCCATTTTTCGGGAGTTTTACACACATAAAACTAATTCTGTTAAGCAACTTTCAATATAAAATATGCACATTGTACGTCGACGGCGGGCGGGGAGACCCCGCCCCTACGGTCTTTGCGCCTGATGAAAATCGAAACATTATTTTTGAAACTTGCTTAAGCAAGTTTAAGAATAAAAGTTGCACATCCGTCGATCTGCTGGATTTGCCAATCCAGCAGGAGCGGCGGGGGGCCGGGCACTCCGTGGGCCTTGTCAAAATGTGAATATTATCCCTAAAAGTTGCTTAATCATGTTTAAAAAAATAAAATTCACATTTTTACACAGCACACGCGAGCTGGCCCCGGCTACTCCTGCTCAATTGACAAATCTAGCAGATCTAATGTGTAACTTTTATATTAAAACCTGAGGTGGAATGTTGCTGAAATTATTCACTCTTTTTACATTCCGCCAGTAAACGCGAGTAATGTTAATATTAGATTATTCGTTTAGCAAGCACACAAAACTCCATTTTTCGGGAGTTTTACACACATAAAACTAATTCTCGTTAGAATTGTACCGTAAGAACGCAAGCCCGGAAGGGCGGCAGGCAGAATTTGTCTGAATCAGGATTCACAGGATTATAGGATTTTCAGGATTTCAAGCCGGTTTAAGAATAAAAATTGAGGGGGGGATATGGTGGTCTGAAAAATGGAACGTTTAGGCGCAAAGGGCATCTGATCCGCTGGCCCTAACGGGTGGGGACATGCTCTTGCGGGTGGCGAGATGACTCGACGCAAGTCAACGGAATTTGGCAATCCAGCGGGAGCGGTGGGGGGCTGTGGGATTTGGCAAAATCAGGTGCTTAGGGTTGATTGAAGAGGGTGTGTTGTCTAGGGTCTGCCATCTTCATTTCAATGTCTCTCCATGCCACGACGAGGTTGTTGAAAATGACAGCGTTCTCGGTATCGCCGTTGTGGTCGTAGTGGTTGTAGAGGAGACGCGCCATCCGCTCGACGGAATCGAGCTTGTCGCGTATCGCTTCGCCGACATTCGCGGCGCCTTCGACCCCTCTGCCGTACTCGAAGTTCATGTGGAATGCCATGCGGAAACACGCTTCCCATGCGGTCATCTCGTTGGGTAGCTGTTCGGCTTCTTCAAATGCCTCGATTGGCAGGAGCCTCACTCGCCCTCCTTCGGCGGTGAGCACAGAACCCTGTAAGTTGCTGATGACGATGTCCTTGGCGCGTGCGAGTGTCTCCGCCTCACCGTACTGCCCTGTGGCATAGCCGTGTTGTTTGAGCCAGTCGAAGCAGAACCGACTCTCGGAATCGAGCTCTCCCTCTTGACGGTCGTGGTAGTGGGCGATGACGCGGTTAATTTGTGCGAGTGCCTCGCGTATGGGTACAAGTTCCCCGCCGATGGTCGCTACGCGGCTGTAGCGGGAGTAGATTCGCATCCCTGGTCCGATGGCGGCTTGGGCCAGATCTGTTGGGGCAATGTGGCCTTCGCGTGTGAGTTGGTCGAGTTCTGCGGGCAGTTCACTCTCAAGTGCGTCGAAAAATTCACGGCGTGTTGCAGGGATAGCATCATCGGGGCGCGGCCGGCAGACGAGGACGACGGAAGATGCGAGCGCGTTCGTGCCCATAGCGTTTGACCGGGCGGAACGCTCAGTACGCATTGGCCAGGTGCCGACTATCTCAAAACCCGCCGACACGATAGAATTCAGCATTGTCTCCCAGCCGGTGGAGGCCCGGCCACCCCGCTCCTCCTCCTGTTGCTTGTATGCGTAGAAGATGGACGACGGGAACTCCGGGCTACATTGCTCTCGTATCCGCTTGAGCGTCTGGTTCAGCAGGTCCTCAAATCGCTGTCGAGAGTCTTCAAATCGAGATTTAATGGCTGTTATCTCCTCGCCTTTGGGGGTCAGGATGCCAGCGAACAGGTCGGGGTAAACCTCGCGGAGTGGGCGACGTAGCCACACGTAGAAGAAATCGGAGAGGTCGGCATAGTCGATGTTGTCGTAGTAGGGCGGGTCGGTGACGATGACCGGCCCAGCTTGGGCGTGCCCTTGCGGGTGGCAAGATGACTTGACGCAAATCGTTGTGGATGCATCCGCCTGATGCACTTCGCCACCGTTCCCATCTGCGGGTAGCCGCTCGACAACCTTTGCGACCCACTCAATTTGGCCCATCCAGTTCTGTGTGGAAGTAGAGAAAATATTCACTTCCGAGAAATCCCAGACCATCGGAATTGCTTGACGTGCGAAAACATGGGCAACTTTTTCGCCATCGTTTTGCCAAGTTGCATAACTGGAGCTGCTGTCGACCATTCTGCCAATGACAAGCGAGAGGTATGTACAAACGGTATCTGCGTATTCGTCGTTTCCCCCCTCTTGCCTTACCATTTCGCGCACATCTGCAATCAAGTCGCTGAAAGTGGTTATTGCAAGTAGTTGCCGTTGGGTGAACAGTTGGTGCCAATGGGTAGTCCCATAAGCCAACGCACTAACTTTTGGTGTTCTTGTAATTGTTTGTGTTGGTCGCCAATCGGGTTCGGCGGCTGTTGCGGCTTGGATATGCGCGTCGGTCGGTGACACGTAGAGTCGTCTGCGGTCCCCCTCAGCGACGATGGCGGTCATCTGCTCGCCCATGTTGCCAGCTCTCGCCTGTTCACGGACATCAGCCAACCGAACCGCAGTGTTGCAAGCAATACAGACTGCGCCGTGGCGGTTCACCGTGCCACTATCGGGGACATCGCCATTGTAGTCCTGAACCACAAAGGATATGTGCTTGCTCTCGTAGTCAACGACGGGCCTCATCCAATGCTCATTGTTGCGTTTCTTTGATGCCTGAAAAGTGGTTTTGAGAGGCATCTGGACTCCGCAGGCGGGGTTTGGGCATGGGCTGGTACGCGCCCAGAGCCATGCAATCACTGTGGCCTCACTACCGTCGGGCAGTTTCACCTTTGGGTAGAGATGGCCGATGCGCTGAAACGCCTGATCTCGCATCCACCTCCCGTAGTAGCGGATGTCGTCTGCGAGCCCGGATGTGCCGCGCCAGGGGAGACGCTGTTTCTTTTTGCCTTTGCCTACCATCATTCCCATGTCGTCTGCCTTGGGATTGACGGGAGGTCGGTTCTTAAACTTGGGCGGTAGCTCGATCAGTGCCTTGTTGATGAGCACTGCCACCGGGTTGAGGTCTGAGGCGATAGCGTTGAGTCCGAGTCGTTGGGCTTCAAGGGGTATGGAACCGCCGCCGGCGAAGGGGTCGTATATCGGTAACGCCTTGTCGTGGAGGTAGTTCAATACTTCTGACGGATTGGTGGGGGCGGTTTCGCCTCGGGCGCGCGCCAGCGAGCGGGCGATTTCGTAACGGGCATCCGCTAGGAGTGCCTGCACAGCGGGTACCCTCTCGTCGGTGCTCTCCCATTCGACGAGACCCTCTATCATTTTGTGGAGTCGATCTCGCTCCGCCCGTTGTTCTGCCTCAGTAGGGAACTCGTTTGGACAGGAAGATGGGTCATCCACCAAAGAAGCAAAAATGACAGCACGGCAAGCGGCGAGTGGTTTACGCGACCACCATAGATGCAACGTGGACGGATGCCCGTGTCGAATGGATTTTTCTCGGGCGGATTCGCGGTTGATTGTGTCTAGGGGGAGGTCAACTTCGATAAGTTTACGGCGGTAAGTGGTCATTTTTAGTTAAATTTAACGCAAAGGCGCAAAGAAGAAAAGGAACGCAAAGACGCAAAGAAGAAAGGAACGCAAGGACGCAGAGAAGAAAAAGGAACGCAGAGACGCAGAGGGGCAAAGACGCAATGAAGAAAGGAACGCAAAGACGCAAAGGGGCAAAGACGCAAAGCAGAACAGAAACAGTGCAAAGACGCAAGGAAAAACAGGAACGCAAAGGCGCAAAGAAGAAAAGGAACGCAAAGACGCAGAGAAGAAAAAGGAACGCAAAGACGCAGAGAAGAAAAAGAACGCAGAGACGCAGAGGGGCAAAGACGCAAGGAAGAAAGGAACGCAAAGACGCAAAGGGGCAAAGACGCAAAGCAGAATAGAAAGAGTGTAAAGACCCTTTACACATGATGATACTCATTTTTAACCTTCTAGGGACGTGCTTCAATTAAGGGTTGGCCACACTTCAATAAGTGGATGTTGAACGGCTCACCCTTGAAGCGAATTTTATTTGATGCCTTCAATAATTGTGCTCTCTGAATCCGGTGCAATTTGCCACCGAAAACCGCAACCGGCCGGAATTGAACTGGCTCACCCGCCGGAATAATACGAGTAGCAATGTCCGCCCCTGCTTGAAGTTGCTTCACAACCTTGCTGGCATCAAGTTCGCCTTTCTTTAACTCCAGTGGCGCGAGCCAAACGTCACCGCAGCCTCCGATGAAAATATAGTCGCATTTTGGGGCGTTCTGCCCGACTGGTGCTTGCGGCTTATCCAGATCTATCATGATGGGTGGTGTGGGCGCACCTTTCAGGGACACAGAGCACCCCTCTTTGCGGTACTTCCCTTTTGCGATGCATCCAGCGGGGAGTTTTTTCTTTATTCGTTTAACGAGATTTGCCATGTTCGCTGTTCTGTTCTATCCGATTGGATATTTTCGCATAATCGTTATATGTGCCGATGGCAACGTCATCGAAGCCTGAGCGGAAGCCACCGAAATCCTCGTCGAAGGGGATTTCTTTCACCACCGAGCCCTTGGGCCGCTGCTTGGGCTCGAACAGCCACACGCCCAATTGGTCGGGGGTGAGTGCGACGTTTGCGCCCGCAAGGCCTTTTCTTTGCGCTTTCGGGAGCTCCGACACGCGCACCAAGTTGGCAAGTTCATCCAGCACCCATTCGCTGTGGGTGGTGAGCATAACGCGGATGCCGGCGTGTACAACTCCCGCTAGTTGGCGGATGAATTCTACCTGCATAGCCGGATGGAGGTGCGACTCCGGCTCTTCGATAATTAGCACATCGTCGGGTTGGACAAAGTGGCGCAGATAGAGGACCACCGGGGCGAGTTCCGATACCATGGACGACGCATTCATCAACGGCAGATCTGCTTGCCATCCGTGCGGCCGGTAAGAAAACATCGGATAACCTGTTTCTGAGTCTTTGCTATGGATTTCCCCTTTGAGGAGCTGTTGCTCAAGGCTTGCGGCGAGCTTCCCGTCGGTGTTGCGCCGCCTCTTGGGCAAATCACCGAGCCGAACAAGCCGTTCGAGAAAGTCGGCGAGGACACCCGAAAGGTCTGGCAACGGCGTGTCGTGCTGGAGACCCGCATGCGATGCCTGTTTAATCAAGGAAGCGACGACCACGCGGTGTGCGTGCATCACGCCGGTGCGGTCGGAGGGAAGATAGTGGGCGGCATTGTTCAGCGGGTTGACAACATCGGAAAGAACTGAACTGGAAATGTTTCTTATGAAAGATTCTACATGATCTCGGCTTCCTCTGTCGTCATCTCCTGATCCCAGAGTATTTAGCGCATCGAGAACTCCAAGCAGAACATGTTGCATTCTCTCAGTAGGTGCATCCATATAGAGTGGAGTTTCTTCGGAAACCGGAATCACCGTGCCTTCAGACTTAGTCTTTTTCAGTGCCAGTTCATACTCAAAAGGTTTGAAGCGCAAGGTAATCTTCGCACCATCCCTATTGCCGTGGCGAATTAGCTCGGCGTATTTAATACCAAAGCTCCGTTCTATCTCCCCGGCGATGTATTCGCTGAGTTCACTCAAATGGCTGAATAAGGGATGAACCATTGACACAATAAAATCGGGCAATTGAATAGGAGAACCATTTGATGGGCTCTTGACTTCCCCCTGTGGAAATATATCTCTTATCCAATCAGCTAACCTCGTGACACTATCATCATCAAGGGATACCCTGACACCTCTGCGTAACATGGAGGACATGGGCCTAAATCCGAAATGCCGGCTACCAGTGTAATCGCCGAAAAACCTGTGCAGTGCGTATATCAGGATTGCCAAGTAGGACTTCCCAGTGTTGCTGGGGCCGACAAACACAGTCAGGGGGCGGAGGTCAATGTCTGCTTTGGCGATGGGGCCGAAGTTGGAGACTGTGAGTTGTAGCGGTTCTGTTTGCGTTGGGGTAGTCATATTGATCGTCCTTTCGGGTGTGGTTCTAATGGTCGGATCTGTCTAGTGCTTTATCTATCATTAAATTGAGGGTAAGATGGAACAACAGAAACCGAGTTTTGAAGACCCTAACGGGTGGCAAGATGACTTGACGCAAAAAACTCGGTTTCTCCTCACAAAATTAAAGTGGATGAAGCACTAAGTTCAGACCGAGCTAGGCACTGTTTTCGAGCACTCTCTAATATCAGCGCATCTTGGTGCATCTAACTGAATTGGGTCTGTTGGTCAGAACCAATGCCAAGATCTGCCTGAGCAGACTGCGGTGGTAATAAAGGAATATGCCGATTAATAAATGCCCGTCCGGTATGGTTTTCAACGATTTTTATCGTAGACGTACCGGTAAACCCATGGGTGGTTGCATGGAACACCGACAAACTGAGATCTTGTAGCACATCGTCTGCTTCAAGGGCAGTCACGTTCAGTTCGTGAGCTAAGAGATCTACTCGTGAAATGTGCCTGCTATGGCTCTTGAAATTTTTGTGGTCGGCAAGCCAATCGGAGATACACTCGGCTTTCGACCAGCCATCAAAATTGTCTTTGAACATGTAGGTTTCCAACCATGTCCTTACGAGTTCCTTGGACAAGTTTAGTGCTGTCTCACACCGTACCAAGAGGTCGGGCCCATATTGATTCAGCATTGGCAACCAAGCCGATAGTTTTGCCGGATCCGAACATTCTTGTTGTGCTCTGTGGAACTGATCTAAGACTGCCTGAGCAGGAGCAAGGCGTAATCCTAAAGGCGTATCTAGGAAAATTTGCGGGTCGGTCGGGCCAAGGAAGGAATGATTGCCCAATACGATTTCATTAGCGGCACATGAAATCATGGTTGCCGCCGACATTGCGAATTGGGGAACAATAACTCGGATGTGAGAGAATCGGGTTCTTAGATAAGAGACGATGCCTTCAGCCGCTTCGGGAGAACCGCCAGGGCTATGTAGAATTAGGTCGAGGTTGGGGCCCTTTAGCCCCGAGATCACTTCCATGAGGGCGGTAATGTCCTCATCACCAATTGACACAGAAGCGGCTGGTGCTTCTCTCTTCTGAATCCAACCGGTAGCGTATAGGATAACATCGCGCCCTGTATAATGGTGGAGCTCCAGGAGATATTTTCTGCGAACGCCATCAAAATCGGGTATCCCATCCTGTTCGCTGGAGGAATGAAGTTCGGACAGGATTTCACTCCATATTGGCATAGACAGATTCTCCTTTATTTAGTTTTATCGTGCATTCGCGTGGCACTTATCACTTTGCCGCGCCGTCTAGTTGCCAGACGGTAGGCATCAAGACCTCTGTCTACTTGTTGATAGTGCTGGTAAACCTTCATAACTTCGCGTATGCCTGGGCGGGCCAGGGCCTCCTTCAACATTTCAGCGTGTTTCTGCTCACGTTTGGAAGATTGATGTTTGACTTCACGTTTGGAAGATTGATGCTTTACTTCGCGTTTGGCCATGGTGTTACTCCTTTCTTATTATACATCACTGTACTGTGTAAAAATATGTAGACACGCGTGGAAAGTTGGGTTTCACTTGAGCTACAAGAACCGAATATTGAATCGCAGAACCGATATCGATGCAACGTTGATAGCGATTCGCGTGTTACCGTTCAACCCAACCTACAGGAGATTGCCCTCATCACTATACGAATTATATCAAAACAGAGCACAAAGACGCAAGGAAGAAAACTTTTCCGTACTATTCATCTTTGAATTCAATGCCGAGCTGTGCGCTGTTCTCACGGACGGTGCGGACGGTCTTTTCTGAAAAGCCTTCCGGCTTGTGTGCTGTGACGATGATTTCGATGGTGACTTCGGCGTTATCTTCGTTATTGAGGTTGCGGATGACTTCGTCGCGCAATTGGTCGATCTCGTCTAGGGAGATTTCGTTTTGGTTTGTTTTCGTTATGACGATGCGTTGGGGGCCGGGTGGTGGCGGTGTGGGGTCCGGCGACGGATCTGGCTTGGGGTCAATGGGGGGTGGCGTTATATCCTTTACGAGTCTCGCCATTTCGGGATTGACTAACAGTCCTGAGCCTCGATCTGCGTCTGGGGGTGGTGGCTGGGGCATCGGTTCGCCAAAGCACAGCTCCGCGTACTCCTCGTCGTTGTAGGCTTCGGCGTATCCGAATTCGCCTTCTTGTACGCCTGCTTTGATGCACTTTATGAGCACTTCCCGGTTTCTCATGCGATGGAAATAGACGGTGCTTGTCAGGATGTTCCACAGGGCATCTATGCCGATGTGGTCTTTGTAATTTTCGTTATTCCAGACGTATTGCTGCAATAGCATTGTGAGGGCGGTGGGGGCGATTCCTTCGACGAGTGCTTCTTCGTCGATGAACGTTTGGAACGCGGTTTTCACGATGTCGCCTGTGTCCTTCGCGTTTGTTGGGAGGTGGGTGAGTCGGTAATCGCCGTGTTGCGGGTCGCTCTGCGCCGGGGAGAGTGCCCAACGGTAAGCACTGACAAGGGCTTTGGCCCGTTGTGTCTCTGCAACACGCAGGCTGTTGACCGCTTGGCTGAGGCGGTCGCCCGTGAGGTTTTGGATGCGGTTGTCGCCGTTGATAATGGAATGCCAAGCGAGGTAGGTCCTGACAAAGTTTTTGAGCCCGCGAATTTCGTCGCTTTTCGCTCCGAGGAAGAGGAGTGTGTTCCTGTGGATTCGGGAAGCGTCGCCACGGGTTAGGATGATGTCCTTCGCCGTTGCCGTGGCTTCGTCGGTTTCACTGGAGCGGGTCGGCAGCGGCTTACTGGGTGGCAGAATAACCAGTCGCACGGTATCCGTATCTTCGACCTCACCGGAGTCCTGCGGGCAGACGATAACATCGCGGTGTCGCCGGATGCCAACCCCAACCGCCTCCTGTAGATTGGCGACAATGCACTCCTCCACGTCCCGGTTGCTGAGTGCATCGGCGCGGTCGGTGGCGACCTTGTTTAGGTTCTCCTCTGCGTGGAAGTAGTATCTCTCGTTGTTACAGTAGAAGTAATACAGGTCACCGTCCATCCGTTCGAGTGCTTCTTTATACACCGGAACGCCCTGTCCGGGTTGGACTACGCCGAGGTTAATCCGGCGCGCGTCAATGCCCCGGATGGCACCGCTGGATGCACTGCCGAGGAACACGGTGCGGGCGATGCGGCGTGCGGCCCCTCCAATCTCCATGAATCTTCGGGCGTTTCTGTCAATGTTATCGGTTCTGGAACCGTCGCTGTCGACCTCTGTGAGAACGGGTCGCCACTCGCCGTCGAGCAGTGGAATAAATTCGTTTGCGAGTACGGAGTCGTCGAGGGTGAGGTTGGCTGGCATTATGAGTGGGGAGGCATCCTCTCTGAGGTATAGGCGACTGATACAGGTTGCCATCATCCGGAGCACGGCGCGGGTGCGTTGGAACCGGGGAATAGAGGACCAGTCGGAATAGAGGCGTTCAAATATCTCAGGGTGGATGGGGTAACACGCCTTCATACGGTCGAGATACTGGGGCTCAGTGACTTCTTCAGGATAATCTTTGCGTGAATTGGTGTACATTCGCACGAAGGTTTGACAGACTCGGTCTCGTGCGGCTTCGTCCGTGACGCGCCCGAGGAGCCGTCGTCGCACGACCTCAAATGCCTCGTTTATCTCAAGCGGTTCCCAGACGGTTTCAATGCGGCCGAGGATGCTGTCCAGCCTGCTGAGGGCCTCTGCGCCTCCTTCTGCGCCTGCTTCAACCACACTCTCTGGTAGCGTAACGACCAGGGCGGCGGTGCGACTCCGCCGCACGGATTGGGTCAGTGCCTGCATAAAGGTGTAGATGCTGTCTTTGGCATCGCCTGCGTTCCGCACATAAGCCACGAGTTCGTCCATCAGGATAACGCACGGTCCAACGTATTCGAGGAGTCGGTCGAGTTGTCCTCCGCCCGGTGCGGTGCCCTTCCGGGCCGCCTGCCCGACGAGTTCATAGGCGTCCATCCCACCGAGTTGGTACGCCATCATACCCCACAGTGTGTTTAAGGGGTCTCCGGTCTCTTTTGTTACCGTCGGGTCCGTTTGGGAGAGAAAGGTGCCATCGAGCACCGCGATGCGGGGCACGTCAGCGGTTGGGTTCCACTCGGCTTCCTGGATGATGTCCTTTATCTCTTCGCTGGTGCGTTGATGTTCCTCACTGTCCGGTGGCGGGTTTATGAGCGCGTCAGCATTCTTGACGAGGTGGTAGAGTGCGATGAGGCTGTGGGTCTTTCCGCCGCCGAACCCGGTCTTGGTCTGTATGATCGGGGCACCGCCGTTGGCTCCGAGCCGTCTGAGGGTGTTGACCAATAGTGTGCGGATGCCTGGGGTGATGTAGGTTTGGTTGAAGAAGCTGACGGGGTTGCCGTAGCCTGTTGCTTCGGCGCGGCCGTCGTGTACCTGCTGAAGGTCTGCGGCAAACTCCGCTTCTTGAAAAGTACCGAGGGCGACATCGTTGTTGGGGCGGATGACCTCGCGCCACGGGGGCAGCTTGCTGGATGGACGCGGTTGTGGGGCCGGCTTCTGGTCTCCCTCCGTTGTCGTCGGTTTTCGGTCATCCTGTGCTGTGGATGCCTGTTCTGTGGCTGGGGGAGCGGTCGGCTCTGCCTCCTCGGTATCTGCGGAGAGGGTGTCTCGAAGGGCTTCTACTGCGTTCTTCTGGTCCGGCGCATTAATCCGTCCGAGCAGATCGGCGATGTGATATAGATATGTTCTGGTGTATTCGGTGTCTATATCCTGTGTACCCGGGTGCTCGGTCTGATCTCGGGCTGTCTTTATGAGCCAGAGCATGTTCTGAACGCTCAGGTCGTCGTTGAATTGCTGTGCGAAGGCTTTAGACCAGTTTTCGCGGAATACTTGCGGGAAATAGTTGAGGTCAATCGCGGATTCGATGTCATCGTGGCGTTCGAGTTGGCGGTAAAATTCGTCGGCTTGCCTGTCCCCCAGTCCATGCCCGATTAATTCCTCAACGGTTGCGCCTTGAACCTGCTTTAATCGGCGGACAATGAACGGCCGCATCGCATCGCGGTAGATGTCAATCGCTTGACGCAGTGCGTCTCTATTCGGTCGGTTTGGCGTCTGCATCGCTGTGTGTACCTCGTTTGTAGTGGTGTCATTGATTGTGGGCGTTCAGATCTGGCGTTAGTTTAATACAGTTTGCAATGATAGCACAATCAACGGATAAAATCCACACTAATTGATCGGGTGTATCGGGAGTAGGAACTCCCTCCCACAGGTTTCCTCGGAAGTTTCCGAGTTTTCCGAGGAGACGGGAGAATTGGATAGAGACAGAAAAGGGCTAGAACTCAAGCAGTGACTGTGTTCTGGGCGGTTTGTACGGGAGGGTACTCGGAACCTTATGCTTTTATGGCAATGGAAGGATGGAAGAGGGGAAGGAGGGCCGGTTCTGCCTAAAAATTATAACCCGTCAGTTTCAGCATAAAGAGTCACGGCTGGGAAGCCGTTCCTACAAGTTTATTCTTTAAATAGTAGCAAGTTTAAATCCCATACTCCGCACTTGTTTTGCCACGTTTTAGTATTTTTAAGACAAACCCGCGTCACAAAAGGATTCGCACAGGATGACGGAGATTCGGCGTTGTTGATTAAGATTCCATTTTCCACTTGTCTTTTTCTCCTGCTCACCTTGGATATCCTGCTCAATGTAGGGCCCACGCGGGTTTGAGAAATAAATCCAAAAAACGGGAATCAGAAGTGCGGAGTGTCAGTTAAATATAAAAGTTAAGCCAATTTCAGCATAAAGAGTCACGGCTGGGAAGCCGTTCCTACAAGTTTATTCTTTAAGCAAGTTTAAAAATAAAAGTTGCAGTTTTGAAATCGATGTCCGTTGTAGTTATCCATGAGAAACCGAGTTTTGCCGCCCTAACGGGTGGCAAGATGACTTGACGCAAAAAAACTCGGTTTCAAGAATGTCAAATTTACTACTAAAAGTTGCTTAACGCAAGGGCGTAAGGGCGCAAAGAAGGAGTAAGGATCTGCTGGATTTGTCAATCCAGCAGGAGCAATTTGGACTTCCACCCTTCCACCCTTCCATCTTTGTTGAATAATAGAGCAAAATAGGGTAACATTTGGTGTAGGCAGAGGAGGAGGGGCATAAGGTTGCCTCTTTTCAAATTATCCAACTTTAATAAAATGGAGGAAATTGATGACGGTCAATTGGATGTTTTTTAGGAATAGCTGAACCTCTTGCCGAAAAGCGCGAGAGTTTCTCGACGCAAACAATATTGAGGTAGACAGCCAAACAGATGCTCGCAAGGAGCCATTGGATGGGAGCGAGGTGTGGATGCGAGTCAAAACGGCTCAATCCATCCATGTCGCCAAAGGGCAGAAGGTTGATGTGTTTGACCCAAATGTGGATTCGCAGGATGCCATCCTCAAAGCGATTATGGGGCGGAGTGGCAACTTACGTGCACCTACGTTGCAACTGGGCGATACGTTTTTCGTGGGTTTCAATGCGAAGTTGTATGACGCGATTCCGTTGTAGAAACCGAGTTTTTTCCCCAAAACTCGGTTTCTGTCCCTAAATTTCCCCAAAACTCGGTTTCTGTACCCAAATTTCTTGATAAAAAACCGCGGCGATTTCGTCTTACGCCATTGAAAAAACGGAGGTGACCATCATGCAGATTGAACATTCCAATGAAATTGATCTCATCCGACAGACGCTTGCTGGCGATACCTCGGCGTTTGATCGGTTGGTTAAGACCCATCGCAGTACAGTCTATGTGGTGGTCATTTCATACATCAAGAACCCGGCAGATGCCGAAGACCTGACCCAACGGATATTTATTCGGGCATACGAGCGGCTGGCAACTTTGCGCCAGTTGGATCGCTTTCTACCGTGGATTCAACAGATCGCACATAACATCTGTAAGGACTGGCTCCGACAGCGAAACGATTCGACGACCAGCTTCGATGCGATGAACCACGCAGATTTCGCGGATGCCGCCCCATCGCCTGAAGATATTGCGCTGAAGCGTGAAGTTGAAGCGGTTGTCCGAGAGGCAATCGGTGCGTTACAGGAGACTGACCGAAAACTGGTGGAGGGCCGCTACATCGAAGGGGCGAGCTATGACGAGTTGCAGGTGGAGTCCGGTTTGTCTTATGCGGCGATCGCGAACCGGCTGAAGCGTGCGAAACAGCAGATACGTCGCCGAATCGAAAAGCTGTTGGGCGGTATGGCGGTATTGCCGGGTCGAACCTTTATTTTAGGAGGTATAGAAACCGTGAAATTATCAATGAAAGCAAAACTTGCAGCGGTCGGGGTTGTGGCAGTGCTCGGAATTGGCGGCGGAGGCGTGTGGTATCACCACACATCGGAATCGAGTCATGTTTCTAAATCTCAGTCTGCTACGGTCAACGCGCAGGGGGAGTCAGAACCAGAAGCGGTTACAGCGGAGGAATCAACTGTTAAAAGTTCCAAACCGCCGAGTCAGGCAGATATTGAGGCAGCGATTGCCGCGCTTGAAAACCTAGACGCGACGGAAAATCGTGATGAAAGTGTTGAAAGTGCAGGCGGTGAGGTTTCTCCTGAGACACAAGTCACAGATAGTAGTGATGAAATCCCGCTGAGTTATGAGGAAGAGCTTAAACAACGGTATCGGCGCATTAGAAAAACTCCTGAATACAAAGCACTTTATGACAAAAGCATCGACTTGGCACTTGAGCTCGAGGCGTTGGGAAACGTAGAAACCCCGGCGGAAGATGCCTGGGTGAAATTCTGTAAAAATCGCTATTCAATTTTCGGTCTGACAGAGGCTGAAGCCGATGAGATAGGGTTGTCGGATGAGCAACATGAGTTTATGACGCAGGAGGGCAAAAGGTTGGAACAGGAAGCGATAAACGGAAGGGAGCAACGTGCTGCACTCTATCGGGAAAATGAGCGCCAACGCGATGAATTGGGTCAACAAGTATATGAGCTATTAGGGATGACGAGAGAGGAAGTGCTGATGATTTTAGGAAGGAGCGAGTGACTGGTAAGATGGAAGTACATGATTCGGATTCACATTGATTAAAATTTATCTTCTGAAGTTCCCATTGGGTGTATCGGGAGTGTGAACGCCCTCCTACAAGTTTATTCCTTAAACTTGCTAAGAAACCGAGTTTTGAACAAAACACTCGGTTCGGTGTGGTTGGATGAGGCTTAAAAAATAAAACAGTCTTGGGGGTTCCTGTACGTGGGCAAGGGGGATCTGAATGGTAGGAAAGGGATTTGCTACTCACGGGTCTGAGTGCGTGGGCCAGGGGGATCTGAATGGTAGGAAAGGGATTTGCTACCCACGGGTCTGAGTGCGTGGGCAAGGGGGATCTGAATGGTAGGAAAGGGATTTGCTACTCACGGGTCTGAGTGCGTGGGCAAGGGGGATCTGAATGGTAGGAAAGGGATTTGCTACCCATGGGTCTGAGTGCGTGGGCAAGGGGGATCTGAATGGTAGGAAAGGGATTTGCTACCCATGGGTCTGAGTGCGTGGGCAAGGGGGATCTGAATGGTAGGAAAGGGATTTGCTACCCATGGGTCTGAGTGCGTGGGCAAGGGGGATCCGAAGGGTGGGAAAGGGATTTCCTACCCATGGGTCTGAGTGCGTGGGCAAGGGGGATCTGAATGGTAGGAAAGGGATTTGCTACCCACGGGTCTGAGTGCGTGGGCAAGGGGGATCTGAATGGTAGGAAAGGGATTTGCTACCCATGGGTCTGAGTGCGTGGGCAAGGGGGATCTGAATGGTAGGAAAGGGATTTGCTACCCACGGGTCTGAGTGCGTGGGCAAGGGGGATCTGAATGGTAGGAAAGGGATTTGCTACCCATGGGTCTGAGTGCGTGGGCAAGGGGGATCTGAATGGTAGGAAAGGGATTTGCTACCCACGGGTCTGAGTGCGTGGGCAAGGGGGATCTGAATGGTAGGAAAGGGATTTGCTACCCACGGGTCTGAGTGCGTGGGCAAGGGGGATCTGAATGGTAGGAAAGGGATTTGCTACCCACGGGTCTGAGTGCGTGGGCAAGGGGGATCTGAATGGTAGGAAAGGGATTTGCTACCCACGGGTCTGAGTGCGTGGGCAAGGGGGATCCGAAGGGTGGGAAAGGGATTTCCCACCCACGGGTCTGGGATTTTCTACTCACGGGTCTGGGATTTTCTACTCACGGGTCTGAGCTACTGAGGAGTGATAGATTATGACGTTTCAGAATTTAATCGGGTCGCAAAATACCGGAACGTGTCAAAACAGGTGCGGAATATGGGATAGATCTATGTTCCCTACTAACGCCCTGCTCTTGTTGTAACTTATGGATTAGGAATTGGTATGACATGTGCACTGGGCTTTGTCAATTCGCGCTCGGCGGCTTTACGGATCGGCTCCGTTCCCTCAACCCAATGGCGGACGAAAACAGATTTGGTCTGACATTTTGGCATGCTAAAAAAATGAAAGTTGTTGCGTTGGTGGGGGCTTGACCTCTCTGCTTTCTGCTTTTTTCTCGTCAAAATTTTGTTGTGTGAGCAGGTGTCGCAGTTTAGTGAAGCAGTCAAGGATAGCTGGGTTGTTTGGGTTGCGGTAGCGTGTCGGTTGGCTTTCGTTAAATTTAACCGTTTCTATCGCTTTGTCTATTGCTTTCATGCGATCGGAATGCGGTTTTTTCAGCAGTTCGTCAAGGGCGATGTCCTTGTAACCGTGCCGGACCAGGTCTTGTATCACGTCTTGGATTTGTTCCTTAACTGTCATTTGGCTTTCCTTCCACGCCTTCAGGGGCGCGTGGGATTATCTCGTAGAATGCGTGAATATAGATGGGGAACCCTTTGATGTCCTATTCCAAAGGATGTGGCAAGCAGTAGCGAGATGCTGGCGTGGAATCTTGCTACGAGAAGTTAATAATATTATGGCACGTCTATTGCTCAATTACTAGAAAAAAGAACGTTGTTTGACCCAAACCTAAGCATATTTCAATATAAAAGTTGCAGTTTTTCGAGCTACGGTGGCTCTCGTTATCTGCGCGAAACCGAGTTTTTTTCAAAAACTCGGTTTCTGCCCCCAAATTTTGTGCTAAAAAAGTGTAGCCGGTGCGTCTTACGTCTCACGTCATTCAGAAAATAGGAGGGATCATCATGCAGATTGAGCATTCCAATGAAGTTGACCTTATCCGCCAGACGTTAGCTGGCGATACGTCGGCGTTTGATCGGTTGGTCAAGATCCATCGCGGGACAGTCTATGTGTTGGTTCTTTCGTACACCAAGAACCCGGCAGATGCCGACGACGTAACCCAACGGATATTTATTCGGGCTTATGAGCGGTTGGTAACTTTGCGCGAGTTGGATCGGTTTCCACTGTGGCTTCAACAGATTGCACATAACGCCTGCAAGGATTGGTTGCGTCGTCGGCACAATTCGGTGCTCGACTTTGAGTTGATGAACTGTGCGGCGTTTGTGAAAACCGTTCCAACGCCTGAAGATATTGCGCTAAAGCGTGAAATCGAAGCGATTGTCCGGGAGGCAATCGGTGCGCTACAGGAGACAGACCGCAAGCTGGTGGAGGGTCGCTACATAGAAGGGGCGAGCTATGACCAGTTGCAGGTGGAATCCGGTTTGTCGTATTCGGCGATTGCCAGCCGGCTGAAGCGGGCAAAACAGCAGATGCGTCGCCGAATCGAAAAACTGTTGGGCGGTATGGCGGTATTGCCGGGTCGAACCTTTATTTGGGGAGGTATAGAAACCGTGAAATTATCAATGAAAGCAAAACTGGCAATGGTCGGGATTGTGGCAGTGCTCGGAATTGGCGGAGGAGGCGTGTGGTATCACCAGACATTTGAATCGAATCCAGTTATCGTTAATGAGCAGAGGGTTTCAGAACCAGAAGCGGTCACAGAGGATAGATTGACCGAAATACAGAAGACATCCACTGCTGAAAGCACAACCCCTGAGGATTGGGAGCAGCTAGACGCGTTTATCGCATCGTTGAAAGCGTTGGATGAACCAGACGATTACAGCAGGCCAACCGATGGTGAACATGGACATCACCACAGCGATGCCAAAGAACAGCACACTGAAAACGACGAAGCGGGCACAACACAAATACCACCAGATTTAGGAAGTATTGAAGATCCGTATGAGCGTGCCGAAGCTCATCGCGCATATTTAATCAGCCAATTTGGGGATATCCCGCAGGTTCACACCATTGTCGACATTACTCTAGAAAGCTGGCTTGAGATACCCCATGGCCTTGATCGATCGATAGAGTTCCATGAAGCACTAGTTCATCTTTACCCAGGCCCGTCGGATGCTGCTGAACAGCTAGAAGTGCTGAAAAAAGAGAAAGCAAAACAGGAATCAGGAGAAGTTGTTACATATACAGAACCGTCGAGCCCGGAGATGCTTAATCTCAAAACGCAATACCCTGAGCTCGGACAGATTGTCAACCAATATGGACCTGATGGATTTAGAGAAGCGGTCCGCCGGTTCAGTGAGCTCAATCCAGAGAAAGCTACCGCATTTAAGCGGGCCCTGTGGAACACGCCTGAAGTTCAGAATGCTCTTAAGAGTGTAGATGCTACTGAGCTTGAGGAGATTAAAGAGTTCTTCGGTGACATAATGACAGGTTCTCAAAAATGAAGGTTAAGCCGGTTTAAATCTTACATTCCGCACCTGTTTTTAGGGTTTCTCGCATTTATTGAAATCGTTCCCACGGGTCTGGGATTTCCTGCCCACGGGTCTGAGTCTGTGGGCCAGGGGGATCCGAATGGTAGGAAAGGGATTTCCTACCCACGGGTCTGGGATTTTCTACTCACGGGTCTGGGATTTTCTACCCACGGTCCGGAGTCATTCCTTCCATCCTTCGATCCAAGGACCTGCCAAATTTCCCTCCCTTCCACTCTTATCCCTTCCATCTTTGTTTGTTGAATAATGGAACAAAATGGGGTAACATTTGGTGTAGACAGAGGAACAACTAGGTGATACGGTTTTCGTCGGCTTCAATGCGAAGTTGTACGACGCGATTCCATTGTAGAAACCGAGTTTTTTCCCCAAAACTCGGTTTCTGCCCCCAAATTTTGTGCTAAAAAAGTGTAGCCGGTGCGTCTTACGTTTCACGTTATTCAGAAAATAGGAGGTGATCATCATGCAGATTGAGCATTCCAATGAAGTTGACCTTATCCAACAGACGTTAGCTGGCGATACGTCGGCGTTTGATCAGTTGGTCAAGACCCATCGCACGGTAGTCTATGTGTTGGTCCTTTCGTACACCAAGAACCCGGCAGATGCCGAAGACGTCACCCAACGGATATTTATTCGGGCTTATGAGCGGTTGGCAACTTTGCGCGAGTTGGATCGGTTTCTACCTGTGGCTTCAACAGATTGCACATAACGCCTGCAAGGATTGGCTCAGTCGTCGGAGCGATTCGGCGACCACCTTCGAGATGGTAAACCACGCGGATTTCGTGAAAACCGCTCCATCGCCTGAAGAGATTGCGCTGAAGCGTGAAGTCGAAACTGTTGTCCGAGAGGCAATCGGTGCGCTACAGGAGACAGACCGCAAGCTGGTGGAGGGCCGCTACATCGAAGGGGCGAGCTATGAGCAGTTGCAGGTGGAGTCCGGTTTGTCTTATGCGGCGATCGCGAACCGGCTGAAGCGTGCGAAACAGCAGATGCGTCGCCGAATCGAAAAACTGTTGGGCGGTATGGCGATATTGCCGGGTCGAACCCTTATTTTTGGAGGTATAGAAACCGTGAAATTATCAATGAAAGCAAAACTTGCAGTGGTCGGGGTTGTGGCAGTGCTCGGAATTGGCGGGGGCGGTGTGGTGTATCACTACACATTTGAATCAAGTCCTGTTTCTGAATCTCAGTCTGCTACGGTCAACGCGCAGGGGGAGTCAGAACCAGAAGCGGTTACAAGGGATCCATCGACCGTTAAAAGTCCCAAACCGCCGAGTCAGGCAGATATTGAGGCAGCGATTGCCGCGCTTGAAAACCTAGACGCGACGGAAAATCGTGATGAAAGTGTTGAAAGTGCCGGCGGTGAGGTTTCTCCTGAGACACAAGTCACAGATAGTAGTGATGAAATCCCGCTGAGTTATGAGGAAGAGCTTAAACAACGGTATCGGCGCATTAGAAAAACTCCTGAATACAAAGCACTTTATGACAAACTCGTCGAGGTGGCACTTGAGCTCGAAGCGTGGGAAAACTTAGAAACCCCGGCGGAAGATGCCTGGGTGAAATTCTGTAAAAATCGCTATTCAGTTTTTGGTCTGACAGAAACCGAAGCCGATGAGATAGGGTTATCGGATGAGCAACATGAGTTTATGGCGCAGGAGGGCAAAAGGTTGGAACAGGACGCGATAAACGAAAGGGAGCAACGTGCTGCACTCTATCGGGAAAATAGGAGCCAACGCGCTGAATTGGATCAACAAGTACTGGATCTATTAGGGATGACGAGAGAGGAAGTGCTGATGATTTTAGGAAGGAGCGAGTGACTGGTAAGATGGAAGTACATGATTCGGATTCACATTGATTAAAATTTATCTTCTGAAGTTCCCATTGGGTGTATCGGGAGTGTGAACGCCCTCCTACAAGTTTATTCCTTAAACTTGCTTAAGCAAGTTTAAATATAAAAGTTGCAGTTTTGAAATCGATGTCCGTTGTAGTTATCCATGAGAAACCGAGTTTTCAAGAAAAAACTCGGTTTCAAGAATGTCAAATTTACTACTAAAAGTTGCTTAGAAACCGAGTTTTGAACAAAACACTCGGTTCGGTGTAGTTGGATGACGCTTAAAAAAATAAAACAGTCTTGGGGGTTCCTGTACGCTGGCAAGGAGATCCGAATGGTAGGAAAGGGATTTCCTACCCACGGGTCTGAGTGCGTGGGCAAGGGGGATCTGAATGGTAGGAAAGGGATTTCCTACCCACGGGTCTGAGTGCGTGGGTAAGGGGGATCTGAATGGTAGGAAAGGGATTTCCTACCTATGGGTCTGAGTGCGTGGGCAAGGGGGATCTGAATGGTAGGAAAGGGATTTCCTACCCACGGGTCTGAGTGCGTGGGCAAGGGGGATCTGAATGGTAGGAAAGGGATTTGCTACCCATGGGTCTGAGTGCGTGGGCAAGGGGGATCTGAATGGTAGGAAAGGGATTTCCTACCCACGGGTCTGAGTGCGTGGGCAAGGGGGATCTGAATGGTAGGAAAGGGATTTGCTACCCATGGGTCTGAGTGCGTGGGCAAGGGGGATCTGAATGGTAGGAAAAGGATTTCCTACCCACGGGTCTGAGTGCGTGGGCAAGGGGGATCTGAATGGTAGGAAAGGGATTTCCTACCCACGGGTCTGAGTGCGTGGGCAAGGGGGATCCGAAGGGTGGGAAAGGGATTTCCTACCCATGGGTCTGAGTGCGTGGGCAAGGGGGATCCGAAGGGTGGGAAAGGGATTTCCCACCCACGGGTCTGGAGGTTAATCTCCCGTTGTCCAATCCAGATTACCCCATTTATTTTTTAAACGTCATCAAACCGCACCTACCGGGGTTGGGGTTACCTGCTTAAATTCTTAAACGTCATCAAAGCGCGCCTACCGGTAAATGTCACCATATTTTTTAGATTTCACTATAATCAATCCGTGTTGCAGGAGTTGCTACGGCAACGGCGTGTCCCGGTCCAACGCGATACCAAAGTCCCACCTCGCCCAAAGGACGCAGAGCGGCGCGGGGAACGATAATTGGGCAGGGGCTAGGTCAAATGCTTGAACCAGAAACCGAGTTTTGGGGAAAAAACTCGGTTTCTACTCCCTTCTTCAAATCTATCTGTTTATCTTTAACCCTCCGCACTTAGATCTGCCACCGCTCATTAATCTCGTCCTGATAGCCCGATACCTTTTCGTTGTAGACATCCTCAAATGTGACAGCCTCCCCGCACCATCCGGACTCGTAGATTGCATCGCAGATTGCCTGGGCTTTTAAGCCGTCAACACCATCAAGCTCTGGCCGACGGCGTTTGCGGACAGCATCGAGGAAATCATACACTTCAAGGGCGACACCTTCGGTGATGCCGTGTGGGAATAACGTCTCCTTTTCGGCTTCGTTGAGGCTGTTCATGTAGGCGTTTTGTAACGTGTCTCTGTCCTGCTTTGTCCCATCCCACAGTTGCAGTTCGTGTGATTCTGGATAACCACTGCCGCTATGAATCGAGCCCAGGCTGCCGTGATAGCTGTTATAGCTCATGCCGTGTCCGGGGGCGGCATTTGTACTGACCCATTGGCCGATTACACCGTTTTTGAATGTGAGCGTTGCAAGGGTTGTGTCCTCAACGGTCTGTGGGATGTAATTGTCATCGGCATCTTTGAATTGGTATTGATTGATATTTTCTGAGCGGGCGTAAATCTGATCTGGTTCGCCGAAGAAATAGATCAGCAGGTCGGTATAGTGAACGCCGCCATCAATGATGCCGTTCCCTCCACCAGTGAATTTGTCTTTCCTCCAAACAAAAGGCTCGTCGCGCAAGCGATTTTCCGGGTCGCTGTTTGACCCCCCAATGCCCTGTCGAAAGAACATGCGGGGCGTACCGATCATCTTTTCTTTGTTAATCATCCATTCGACGGTACGCGAACTCACCCATCTCCGAACCTGCTCGGCGGTAGCGAGGATGCGGTGATGGGATTTCGCGCTTTCGATCATTTTGTGGCCTGCGCGAACCGTCACGGCAAGCGGCTTCTCGACGATGACATCGACCCCCGCCTCAAAGCACGCAATCGCGAGGCTATGATGAAGAAAATGGGGCCCGCAAATATCTGCGGCGTTGAGTGTTTCGGTATCCAACATCTCTTCAATGGCGGCGTAGACTTTGGGTGGGGGGCCGCTTTGAACTTCAGCGGCTCTGACGGCAAACGCATTTGCCCGATTTTCATCAACATCACACATCGCCACGAAGTCGAAGATGTCAATACCGCGCTGTTTGAGGTTAATGTAGGCGTTTAGATGCGCGCCTGCCATGCCACCACAACCGATGAGTGCGAGTCTGACTTTGTCCATTTTCGTTTCCTTTCGTAAGCAGTTTTGGGCTTGATAAGAAAAATAGAACGCAAAGACGCAAAGGTGCAAAGACGCAAAGAAGAAAAGAACGCGCAATCAGCGCGCTACTCGCTTGAAACGTGCTGGAATAGATCTGCATACGTGCAGGGTTCGAGCCCGATCTCGCGAGCGTGGGTGAATGTTAATTCGAGCATTTCCATATCGGGGTCGAAGGCATCGAGCGACCATGGATGCCATATAAGAGAGACGAAATTTATGTCTTCCGCTGCGGCGTGTTCCAAGAAAACGCGATTGATGGCAAATTCCTCAGTTGGTGTAGAGATGAAGCCGGATGGAATGGCTTCAGGCATCGTCGGGGGCCAAAGCGTTATCCGCCGTGCGCCCCAACGGTTGTTGTCTTTCAACAAGTTTTCGTGCCACCCGTGGCCCGGGAGTTCCCACAAATCGGGAAAACCGTCTGAATCGTAAGAGAAAGGTTTGATTAGTGGTGCAGGTAGCGAATAATCGTGCCCCCAAAGTAGACTGCTCACATAATCAAACCCCGATTCGGCGATGAGGTTCAGCACGTCTGATGCGCCGTTCAGTGCATTATCGAAACCGCACCCAGGGCGGAGACCGGTACACGGACGGTTAAAGACGCTCTCGATTGTCGCTTTCCCTTCAAAAATCTCTATCCGCCGCTGTTCCTCCGATGCCGCTTGCCCACAGAAGGGATGGTCGCGCAACATCTTATGGGAGTAGGTATGAGAGCTAACCTCAAAGAGTGGGTCATCGAGCAACACCCGGTATTCTGTCGGGTTCGCCTCAAGCGTTTTGCCGGTGATGAAAAAGGTGGCTGGCATTTCGTATCGGTGATGGACATCAACGATTTTTTCGCAGGCCTGTAGACATGCGGGCGATTCTGTGTCGTAAGCGGCAATGTAGTAAGTCATTGTTGCTCCAAAATTGATAGGGGTTGGGTTGATAATTTGATTTGTGTAGCGTGTTCGAGATGTTCACGGCAGAAAGCGACGCTATCTTTCAAGTGATGCCGGAGCGCGACATCGTTCTGATACTCCAGCGCGTCCGGGTGTAACTCATTACAAACCGTCCCGGTGAACCCGTCCAATCCCAGCCGCCGCAGAAACGCGCCCAGGTCAAGATGCCCACGATGCGGCAATCGGTGTTCTCGACCATCGTAATTGCTCAAGTGGATATGGCAAACGCGCGAATCCGCTACCGCATACGCTTCCAACGCATCAACTCCCTTTGTTGCCCAGTGGGTTGTGTCGAGCGTTAGCCAGTCATGCACACGGCTCCAAGTATCCACCTCATTCCACCAAGTTGGGTCAACCGCTCGCCCCGCTATCCGTATGGCCGGCAAGTTTTCCAAAGCAATCTTGACGGGAGTTTTCTGTTGAACGTCCGAAAGCTCGCGTTGAATCCAGTTCTTGACCGGCTTATACCGACTACTCGGTCGTGGGATGGCTAGTCTTCGCTTGCCCAGACCAATCCGGGAAATCGCGTATTTTCGTGGGAGATGAACGACAATGGTTTCAGCACCCAGTGTTTCAGCGAGTTGTAATGTGTGTTGAATCCGTGCCACCTCGTCATCGGGACGTTCCCACCCGGGCAACCGCGAGACAAACGGCGTGTGCACCACAAATACCGGCAAATCATATCGCTCGCTCAACGTTTGCAGGTAGATTGGGTCGCGGGAACTGTAAACGGTGTCGCACATCACTTCGATACCATCAAAACCTGCTTCGGCGGCCAATTCAAAGCAGTGGGCAAGATCGAGGAGGTACAACGACCCTGTTGAAAAAATCACCCGAGCCTGTTGTTGCATTGTTTGCTGGACTGCGTTCATCAATTCTTCCTCATCGTCGATTTTAGGGTTAGATTTCCGACGTTTGCCCAACTTCGGTTGTACCAAAGACAAAAGTAGGATTTTGTATGCCACAGAGATGCGGCTGGAGATTTATGCATTGAGGCCTCGTAGCAGGTGCTACAATTCATTGTCATCATTGGGAGGCAGGCCTCCGTGGTAGTTGCTCAGCAATGAATTGCTTAAAGTGCTCTGGATAACTCCGTATCCCTACCTTCGTTAAATCGGTCAATTTCATAAGCTGGATCAGTGACCCTGTCTCGATAACAATCTGGCGTTTCATGATTGCACTCGTGGGATTAAGCTCTCCCATCCAGAATTGATGGGCGACATCGCCTGTCATTGCGAGTGTAACATTCGGCTCTATGTTACAATCGCCGTAGTGAATGGATTGCTCACCGTTCCGTGAGGCGAGCGTAATCAATGCAGTCGGCTCAGTGTATCTAAATTGGGTTGTTAGTTCGAGCGTCTTAAAGGTCTCTTCCGTTTCTGGGTGAGATTTCAGTTTCTCGAATAACCCGCCGATACAGGCGTAGAGTTGGTCTGCGTTTTCAAAAACCGGCATTGGTAAAATCCTTTTTTTGTCGCGCTTTGATTCATCCCGTATCGTGGCGGGAAAGGGATTTCCCGCCCACGGGTTGATTGCGGAAGGGTGGGAAAGTGATTTCCCGCCCACGGGTTGATTGCGGAAGGGTGGGAAAGTGATTTCCCGCCCACGGGTTGATTGCGGAAGGGTGGGAAAGTGATTTCCCACCCACGGGTTGATTGCGGAAGGGTGGGAAAGTGATTTCCCGCCCACGGGTTGATTGCCGAAGGGTGAGAAAGGGATTTCCCGCCCACGGGTTGATTGCCGAAGGGTGAGAAAGGGATTTCCCGCCCACGGGTTGATTGCCGAAGGGTGGGAAAGTGATTTCCCGCCCACGGGTTGATTGCGGAAGGGTGGGAAAGTGATTTCCCACCCACGGGTTGATTGCCGAAGGGTGGGAAAGTGATTTCCCACCCACGGGTTGATTGCGGAAGGGTGAGAAAGGGATTTCCCGCCCACGGGTTGATTGCGGAAGGGTGGGAAAGTGATTTCCCGCCCACGGGTTGATTGCGGAAGGTTGGGAAAGTGATTTCCCGCCCACGGGTTGATTGCGGAAGGGTGGGAAAGTGATTTCCCACCCACGGGTTGATTGCCGAAGGGTGGGAAAGGGATTTCCCGCCCACGGGTTGATTGCGGAAGGGTGGGAAAGTGATTTCCCACCCACGGGTTGATTGCCGAAGGGTGGGAAAGGGATTTCCCACCCACGGGTTGATTGCCGAAGGGTAAGAAAGGGATTTCCCGCCCACGGGTTGATTGCCGAAGGGTAAGAAAGGGATTTCCCACCCACGGGTTGATTGCCGAAGGGTGGGAAATGGATTTCCCGCCCACGGGTTGATTGCCGAAGGGTGGGAAATGGAGTTCCCGCCCACGGGTTGATTGCGGAAGGGTGGGAAAGTGATTTCCCACCCACGGGTTGATTGCGGAAGGGTGGGAAAGTGATTTCCCACCCACGGGTTGATTGCCGAAGGGTAAGAAAGGGATTTCCCGCCCACGGGTTGATTGCCGAAGGGTAAGAAAGGGATTTCCCACCCACGGGTTGATTGCGGAAGGGTGGGAAAGTGATTTCCCGCCCACGGGTTGATTGCGGAAGGGTGAGAAAGGGATTTCCCGCCCACGGGTTGATTGCGGAAGGGTGGGAAAGTGATTTCCCACCCACGGGGTTTAAGATTTTAGCTCCACAGCCTATCGTGCGAGCGTTCCTTATCCCATTCGGTGGTTGGGGCGAAGTATTCGGGGTCGTCAGGGTGAAGATGTGCCTGAATCACGTCTGGGTTGAGGTCAATGCCCAGCCCTGGGGTTTCCGGCACGTCAATGTAACCATTTTGAATAATCGGGTTGGGGAGTCCGGTGACCAGCTCATCCCACCACGGATTATCAACAGAATGATTTTCGAGGGCGAGGAAATTCTCAGTTGCAGCGGCACAATGGACGCTCGCCATCGCGCAAACCGGTGTCCCTGCCATGTGCATCGCCATGCTGACCCCGTGTTCTTGGGCGAGGTCGCCGATTTTTTTGGTCTCCAGAATCCCTCCGGAGGTCGCAATATCGGGGTGGCAGACTGCGATTGCTTTCGCGTCAAACAGTTTCACAAATTCCTCTTTGCAGTAGATATCCTCCCCCGTGCAGATTGGTGTGGCGCATGAGTTGGAGAGTCGTACATACTGGTCGGTGAACTCCCACGGCACCATATCCTCCAGCCACGCGAGGTTATATCTATCCAACGCTCTGGCGAGTCGGATACAGTCCTCAATCCCGATGTGACCAAAATGGTCGGCGGCAAGTGGAATCTCGTATCCGATAATTTCGCGGACGGTCTGCACATATTCGGATAAGAGTTGGATGCCTTTGTCTGTCAGGCGGATGCCGGTGAAGGGGTGCATCAAATTCGATGTGTCGAGATTGCCCATCGGCGCACACAGTGTACCCGCAATATCGCGGATAAGCCCGATGCCGACATCCATCTTCAGAAAGGTAAAGCCTCGGTCTATCCGTTCCTGAAGTTTCTGTCCCATCTCTTCGGGGTCTTTGAGCGATGGCGTGTCAGAATAGCAGCGGATTTTGTCCCGAAATTTGCCTCCTGCCAGTTGATAGCACGGCACACCGTAGGCTTTGCCCGCCAGATCCATCAGTGCCATTTCGATACCGCATACCCCGCCACCTTGCCGCGCATGAAACCCAAACTGCTTGATCTGGCGAAAAATTTTATCGACATTGCAGGGGTTCTCTCCCAAAATGCGGCTCTTGAGCAGGAGTGCGTAGGTTTTACTCGCCCCGTCCCTGACCTCGCCAAGCCCATAGATGCCTTGATTGGTATCGAGCTTGAGAATCGGCCCACCCGTGGTCGTTCTCACAATCCGCATATCGGTGATTTGCAGTTGAGATGGGCGTGAGTGCGTGTTCACGTTTGACAAGATTTCTTCTGAATTTTCTGATGTCATAGATATCCTCCTGAAATTTTGTAAGCAGGTTTAGATATAAAAGTTGTAGTTTTGCAAGCTAATGTAAAGTTTATTTTTTGAAAGTTGCTTAGCAGGTCGGGGTAGGCACAAGACCGACCCCTACAAGCCATACGAATTTAGCGTCTAGGTAGGCGCAAGCCCTCCCCCTACGACACATATTCGCAGGTCGGGGTAGGCACAAGACCGACCCCTACAAGCCATACGAATTTAGCGTCTAGGTAGGCGCAAGCCCTCCCCCTACGGCACATATTCGCAGGTCGGGGTAGGCACAAGACCGACCCCTACAAGCCATACGAATTTAGCGTCTAGGTAGGCGCAAGCCCTCCCCCTACGGCACATATTCGCAGGTCGGGGTAGGCACAAGACCGACCCCTACAAGCCATACGAATTTAGCGTCTAGGTAGGCGCAAGCCCTCCCCCTACGACACATATTCGCAGGTCGGGGTAGGCACAAGACCGACCCCTACAAGCCATACGAATTTAGCGTCTAGGTAGGCGCAAGCCCTCCCCCTACGGCACATATTCGCAGGTCGGGGTAGGCACAAGACCGACCCCTACAAGCCATACGAATTTAGCGTCTAGGTAGGCGCAAGCCCTCCCCCTACGGCACATATTCGCAGGTCGGGGTAGGCACAAGACCGACCCCTACAAGCCATACGAATTTAGCATCTAGGTAGGCGCAAGCCCTCCCCCTACGGCACATATTCGCAGGTCGGGGTAGGCACAAGACCGACCCCTACAAGCCATACGAAAATACTGAAGGTTGTTTGATGGAAGGGAGACACTCTCCAATCTTCCATCCTTCCACCCTTCCAATCTTCCAATCCCAATTTTCCGTCCTTCCATCCTTCCAATCTTGCCGCTATGCCTCCCCCATCTCCTCAAGTAACCGTTGAACAACCCCTTTCTGATGCTGAAAACCCGCCATCTGCATCAATTCGCAAACATCGTCGGATAGTTTATCTCGATGCTCCGCCATCGGACCGATGCCCGGTGACCAAGAGGCATACGAGGTGCTGTATCGCACAAAGACGCTGCGGCGCGGGTCGTTCAGGGTCCACCGTCGTGCGCCGTGACACAACGCCTCGGTGAACAAGACAACATCTCCAGCGTTGGCGTTAACATTGACGACCATCGGCGAGTCGTCGTAGATGCCGAGCTCTGCGGGCCTTGGGAAGTTTGATTTGTGGCTACCTGGGATGCACACAAACCCGGCCCCGGGTGGCACATCGACCAAGGATACGCCAGCGTTCAAGAAGGTCGCGAAGACCTGACCGTTGGCGGCTTGATAGTCGTTTGCCGGGTTGCGAATCCCACCACTGGTGCCGCCGTGAAACCCTATATCGTCAGACTCCGTCGTGTTCCGCGTGAGCGAAACCGCAAGCAACTGCGGGGAATTATCGGTCAGCGCGAGCACAACGCGCATAATCTCTGGGTTGAGCACGAGCCGCTGAAAAACCGGGTCTGCATAATGGACGTTGTTAATCGAGCGAGGGGTTGTCGGTTGGGTGCTTGGGTCGCGATAGCTTCGCAATGGTGGGGGCAGTTCACTGTCATTGACAGCGTGCCACTCATCGCATAATTCGACCATTCGTTTGACATCTGCCTGCGGGATGGCATCCGTAAGCACAAGATAGCCTTGCAGGTCAAACGCCCATTTTTCTTCTTCAGTGAGCATCTCCAATCTTTCTCCTTTTGAGCAGTTATTTATCGCAAATTGAGTATAGCATTATGCCTGATGGTTGTCAAGCGTTGCGCTTTTATGCCCGCGCGGCTGTTGCCGAAGCCCGTCGTTGTCCGCCACGGGTTGACGCGGCATTTTCAATCGTCGGTGCTTCTTCTCCTGCATCAACCATTCGACGAATCAATCGCTCCTTCAACACATCGGCGACCTCCCGATGCGATTCAGCACCAGTGAGGTTTGCCAACTCGTAAGGGTCTGCCTGTAGGTCATAAAGGTATTGCTCAACGTAGTGGTCGGAACCCGCATCGCTTCCACGATTTTTATCGGGTGCATCAACGCCGTATTTCCAGCGTTGCGTTCGCACCGCTCGGCCGACTTGCGCCTCGCTGACTTGGACGAAGACCTCTTCGGGCCATCCTGCCGTTTCGCCTCTAACGAGGGGGCAGATAGAACGCCCCTGCATCTCTGCTGGCACTGGTACACCTGCGGCATCCAAGAGCGTCGGCGGCAGGTCGATGAGGCTGACAAGTTGCTGAATCTGGCCGCCTGCGGTGAAACCGGGGCCGTGCAACGCGGTTGGGACGCGGATGGAACTCTCGTGGCAGGAACGTTTGTATTCTGAATTGCGCGTCTTGAAGTGGCAACCGTGGTCGGAGGTGAAAAGGATGATTGTGTTATCAAGCAATTCGAGGCTCTTGAGGGCGTCCAATACCCGCCCCAACGCTTCGTCAAGCCGTTTGACCATGCCGTAGTAACCGCCGAGATGTTGATGCGTAGAACCGCCGAGTGCGGCGAGGTCGGGCGGAACCCATTTGCCTGTATAACGTTCTCGGTAGCCATCGGGCGGTGGATAGTCGTCAAGATGGTTTTGATGGTGTGGTTCAATGTATGATGTGAAGAGATAGAACGGGTCGTCTTGATGAGTGTCAATATAACGAATCATCGCGTCTGTTACGGCATCAACGCGATAGCCGGGGAGTTTGACGGGCTGGTTGTCGTTGTTGTAGAGGGTCGTCTGATAGGCATCGGAGGTGAACTCAAGGACGTTTGAAGCAAGCCAATATTCGTAGCCGCCGCGATTGGCTTCAGGTACCGGACCTGGGCCATCGCCGCCCGCGTAAAGATGCCACTTGCCGATATATCCTGTCGCGTAGTCCACATCGCGGAAGTGGTGTGCGAGTGTTTTTGCGGTCGTTGGCAGTTGGATGCCATTCCGAAAGCAACCTGTGGTGGTCGCATACAACCCGGTCTGGAGGCAGGAACGGGCGGGCCCGCACACGGGTTGGCATGTAAACGATTTGTGGACATGCGTTCCGCGTTGTGCCATCCGATCAAAGTTGGGGGTCAGGTCAAGCGGGTTGCCGTGCAATCCCGATGTATCCCACCGCTGCTGGTCTGTGAAGAAAACGATGACATTGGGACGGTCTGGGTGTTTTTGTGGCATATTGTGCTCCTTGTATTGATAAATGCGATTGGTGGATTGGAATTTTATCATCTCGAGTAAATTTATAGTATCACATATTTGGGGGGTTAGCCATGAATTTGTATGATGTGTTACAGTGCGGGGCAAGATGAAGATTAAAAAATAAATTGGGTAATTGCATACGGGTGGTATGGAGAACGCGGATTAGAAGTGGTCTCGCTGAGGTAAAAAAAATGAAATATGTTGGAGCCTGTTTGAAAAGTTCCCATGATGTATCTGCGAAGGGTGGGAAAGGGATTTCCCATCCACGGGTCTAGGCGTTAATCTGCGAAGGGTGGGAAAGGGATTTCCCATCTCACGGGTCTAGGCGTTAATCTGCGAAGGGTGGGAAAGGGATTTCCCACCCACGGGTCTGGCGGTTTATCGCCCGTTGTCCAATCCAGATTACCCCATTTATTTTTTAAACGTCATCAAACCGCACCTACCGGGGTTGGGGTTACCCGTTTAATCTTAAACTTCATGATGCCCCGCCTACGGTATAGGGAATCGGGAGGGGCTAGGGGCAAGATACCCCACGGTATACGGGTCCGGTGTCAGTAGATTCTCCCCTCACGTCGAAGGGATGTAACAGACACTATATTCAATGGCAGATGTCACGGGGCATCCATAGCACAACGGAAGCCGATGACGTTAAGATTGCTGTCGGGATAATCGCTAACCCGTTCGGCAGAACGTATCGTATGCAGGGCGCGATACCATGCACCGCTGCGTAGAACGCGCCTCTCGCCTGTCGGTGGTCCCTTCGGATTTTCGCGTGGGCTTTCGGCGTAGTAGGACGCGCCGTACCAATCTGAACACCATTCCCAAAGATTGCCTGCCATGTCGAATAAGCCGTAACCGTTGGGTTGGAATGAACCAACGGGGGCAACGAAGAGGAAGCCGTCGTTGATCTCTTGACTCCGCCACTCGAAACGGGTATTGCTGTCTGCAAAATTGGCGGTGCGATTATTGGGGTCTGAGTTGCCCCACGTATATTTCGCTCCCTCTATCCCGCTTCGCTGCCCATCTGAAAATTGCCTGCGGGAATTACTGTTTCCAGAGCCATCCTTGACCGTGTCACCGGCTACGTCATCGAAGGACATATATATGGCTATCTTATCAATGGGCAGTTCTGCCCCGGCGGCCATTGCAAACAGCAGGCAAAAGATAGCCGCCATACTTATACCATTTCTGAAAATTTATATCGCGTTAGCGGTTTTGATGAAATATGAAACGCCTGTAATCCCGGCTACGGGGGTGCGGTTGATGACGCTTTCTTTGAAAGTGGCAACATGAGTTGACGCATATCGTTATCCGATGGGGCAAGATGCCCCGGCTACGGGGGTCTGATGCGTTTTTGCTTATGCTTTGAAAGTGAGTTGACGCAAATCGGACTTCCATTAACGAGTGATTTATTATCGGAATTGGTATTACAATAGATTTTCTCATTGTTAAACCTCCTTATTCGTGCAGTAGGAATTAAATTCCGACCACGGTTGCCCAGCTTTCTTGGTCGACTTCGTCGTGACATGGATAGAATTTCGGGCGAATTGTCACGGTTTATTTGATTTTATCAAATTTTGAGTTTGATGTCAACAGATTTAATTATTTCACTTGACTTTTTTAATTTTTTAACGTATAATTTTTTGAACGCAATTTGACCGACACCCCGGAGGGCGAGCAGTGCATCCGCCCATGCGTTTCAGTGTCAGTCAAGTTGCTGATGTCGCAAAGTTGATTTTTCTCTTCATAGAACTTACGCACTTCAGCTTGTAGTAGCGTAATTCATTGCGCGTCACGACGGGCGATAAATCGCCCTACTACAAACCTACGGATTGACTGTAGTTGCCCGATTCATCGGGCACCAGCAGTTGTGTAGTTCGGTGATTCATCACCGAACTACGAGGCTTTGAGCGTTCAACTGCGTAAGTCCTATCAGTGATAAAGTTGCTCCTTATTCATAGAAATAAGTGACGGAGTAGAGGGTGCGTAGTTCTCCCGTTGGAGGTCTGATCCGTCAGTCAATCACAAACCGATGCGTTGGAAGATTTTTCAACAAAATCGGAACCTATCAATGGTTGGCCTGCTGGGAATGAATACCGGCAAACAAAAATAGGAGGGAAAAAATGAAGTTGTTAGCAAGATTAAGTCTAGTATGCGCAAGCTTAATCGTCATGAGTCTTTGGTTCACAGGCCAAAGCTTGGCAAAAATTGACCCAAAAACCCTTGTTGGGCTGTGGCTCTTGAGCGAGGGTAAAGGAGACCAAGCCAAGGACTCCTCTGAGAAGGGCAATGATGGAACGCTCACAAATGGTCCCAAATGGGCCGCAGGCAAATTCGACAAGGCACTGGAGTTTTCTGGGGTGAAGCAGTATGTGCGAATAACCTCTCATCCAAGTCTTGACCCGGGGAAAGGAGATATGAGTTGGTGTGCTTGGGTGAAAACAAAGGCTGCGGGCAATCAGTATGTCTACAGCAATTATGAGAGCGGGGTTGATAGGGTCGAATTCAGGATTCAGGATGGGAAGATAAGGCTGTTGATAAATGATGATGGAGGGGGTCGCACGTATAGAGATTCTGCCACGACATTCGGGGACGGAAAATGGCACCATGTAGCTACTGTCTGGAAGGGAAGCGTTAAAAAAGGCACGATAGATAATTATGTAGACGCTGTTGCGAACAATGCCCCTTATGCGGAGCAGAACCTCACGAACGCGGATGTTGTGCCTTTGGGTACCGTTGATGCTATCGGATCGCGCGGTGGAACAGGCGATTTTTTCAGCGGCAGCATCGACGAAGTTGCGATTTTCAACGTCGCCCTGAGTCAGGATGATATTGAGCTCCTCATGACCAAGGGATTTGAGAAAGCAAGTGCTGTTTCCCCCAGCGGCAAACTCGCAACCACATGGGCAAAAATCAAGGGGGAAAGTGAATAAGAAATTGGTATTAGCTTTATGCTAGTTTCACTCTAAGCCCGATGACGACTAGCTAGTATTTATGCGGATCTCCCTCAACCTTAGCCTCAGCTTCAGTCTTTATCGGGGTTGCTGAAAAGAACTAGCATAACCCCCTATTAGCATTTAGATTTGGAACTGGTATAAGCAGTCGGGGCGGTTTTTCAAATGCGCTCGTTCATACGACCATCCGTCTTCGGACCGTTCCCGACTGCCCCAAGAAGGAGGTTCATCTGATGTTAAAGTCTCGTTTCATCCCCTATATTGTTGGGGGTTGTATTGTTGCATTTCTCTCTGTCTCTTATGTCGGCTATAGGACTTACCAAAACCATGTTGAGTTTAAGGCGTTTATGTCAAATGCTCATGCGTTTAATCGTTCGATTGAGGGGGGCCATGTGCATTCTTCCAACGACCACACACACGGCGGCGAAGGCTTGCCAGTTCCTTTGAATTCCAATCAGACTGGGGAGGCGGGACAGGCTGGGTCTGGACATGAGCATGGACACCATCTGACGCCATCTGGTGAGTATGTTTACGAGATAAACGGTATTCCTCTCTATTCTGATACGCCTATGTCTCAAGAAGAAATCGCAGTAATGGAATGGGTTGAGACGGGAAAAATGACTCCCGCTGTGGAGGAACAGTTCAGATTTACTGAAATGATGCGTGAACAGGATAGACTAAACGTGATACAACGGGTTGTTACCCCTGATGGAAAACTGCATCAAGTGATTGTTCCTCGTGATGCACAGTATGCGGAAGGCGATGCAATATCACGTTCAGAACTTGACCCGCCGATACTTGGGGAAGCAGCTCGATATCAAAAGTCCTGGTGGGCGAGAAATAAACTCATAATAGAGGGCGTTGATTATTATCCGCCCGAAGAATACTATTCTATGGCAGATCCGTATGAGAGAGAAGAGTATTTTAATAAATTCACGTGGTCTATAGAACACGGTATCTCAATGGCTGAGGTTGAGAAAAAAGTCGCCCAAGGGGAACTGGACTTTTCATTATCTGAGGACGCTAAAAAGCACGTCGATCAAAGGTTGGCAATAGTGGAAAGGTCTAAAATGTTAGCACCTGGAGCACCACCACCGCTGTCCGATAAGCCCCCGGTAAAAGTGAGTTTTCTACCGGATGAAGGAGAATTCGCACTACCGGGATGGATGCGAAAACAAGAGTTGCAAGCGTTGAATGTTGGGCGGTCTATTTTGGCAGATGGGGGAGAAGCGAGTGGAGCGATTTTTGATGAGGGGAGTCTCAATGGGGATGCAAGTGGTGCCTCGGTTCGCTCCGACAACCCGCTTTCTCCATCAGATCTGTCTGGCGTTGTCGAGTCTACGTTTACCCACCGAAGTAAGCCAGGGATTGAGACATCCAACAAAGCGGCCACTCCACCGACCGCTGAAAACGTTGAAACGCAACTTCGGGAGCAGTTATCGCGTTTTGATAAAGCGCAACAGTTATTTGATAAAGCGCAACAGTTGATTGGCCGGTACGGTTCAGAGGAAGGGCTTCGCCGTTTCAGGGAGATGCATCCCGAGGCTGCGGCGCAATTTGAGCGGAGGCATCGAAATACCCGACGTGTTGCGCGATAATGTCTGGTGAATTGAGCCAGGACTATAGCGCAATGTTTCAGGTATTTGCCTGCCCGTGATGCGCCGGATGCACCGTAACAGGCAATCCCGATCTGATTGGGAGAGGGGGGTGTCTCTGGACACTCCCCTTTTTAGGGTAGCCCGCTTTAAATCTATCGGTATAATCGTGATTCTTTGCCAAAATCGCACGATTTTTCGTCGTGCGATTTTTTTTTGCATACTCACAGCTTGTAGGTTGGGTTGAGTGCGGCCAATTGACTGCACCAACATTTGTGAAGAGGAAGACTAGCGCATTCGTCATGCGACTCACTTGCTGGTTTCACTGCCAATGAGCGATTGCCGTTATTTTAGGACCGAAACCCAACGGGAGAGTCAATCGCTTTAGGACAACACTGTTGAACCCAACCGACGGGAAATCGTTACTACTGTCAAGGTAATCTGACCTGAACAGTAGGTATGAATGTTTAATCTTCTTGGTCGCTTCAGCAGATAAACTTGAATACTGAAAGTTGCTTAATACGCACTTTGAACCTGAACGCCCTTACGAACATCACGGCGCATCCTGTCGAGTTCTTGGATATTCGACGACTGGATGGCCTGATTTCGCCGCTCAAGATGCTGGCGATAGTTGAGTTGTTGTCGGGGTTGGACTTGCGCTTGCTCCTTGAGGCTTTCCTCGGCGGTCTCTGTGTCTGGTGCGCCGAGCCATTGGGTCCCACGATAGAAAGCGTAACGGTTTATCTGGTCCCGGGCGATGATTGTCGATTTTCCGCGCATACCGTCTGCGACGAAAATCCCGCGAAGATCAGTTTCGCCGGAGATGAAACGCCCCTCCGCGGATGCGACCGCTTTGACATGGACTTTGGGCAGGTAATTCCCCATGACAGCATCTCGTACATTGACACGCACACGGCCGCTGACTGTGTCCTCCTGTACCTCAATTTCCAGTGGGGTGACCAGAATCAAGCCACTTGTGAACAGGTTATCCCCTCGACATATCACCAGATATGCCCCTTCTTTGGTCAACGGCAACGGAATCTCACGGGTTTTGTCAATGTAGTCTGTTCCATCGCCGAGCGAGACGGTTTGGCTGACCGCAGGTTCGATTCCTGCGAGACGCACTTGGGTGATGCTCCGGAGGTCTTTTTCGCGGAGGTAGAGCTTCATTAGGTCAACGCTGTACACCTGAATCGCGGCTTCTTTGATATTTCGATATTTAAGCGTGAGCACTACATCGGTCTTAGGGCGTTTGACGGTTACTTCGGGCAGTGCAATTCGCTTCTCCTCGAAATAGGCGATTGATTCTTTCGCGTCGGGATAGTTCTCTTTAACGCGGTTATACCACGAAATCGCTTCCGCTGGTTTGCCTTGAGCGTGATAGATCTGCCCCAGAATATACCGGGCAAAATCACGGTCTTCGCTCTGACTGGAGGCAACAAAGGTCGCAGCGCGGATGGCTTTGTCGTACTGTAGCATTGAGAACAGGCCAAGTGCCTCAACGTACTGGAAACTGGTCAGGAAATCGCTATCCGGATACCGCTCTTGATTCAATTGACACAACCGCACGACAGTCTCAAAATCTTCAAGGTCAAGCAGTGCGTTTGCGAGTGAAAACGCCGCATCATCGGCAAGCGGACTCGTCGGGTAGAGCGTCAGGAATTGGGAGAGCAACGTGACTGTGCGTTTCAGCCGCTGATTCTTGGTATCTGCGGGTTTCATATCCGATTCGGGTTGCTTAGTAATCGGCTCGGATGCCTTGGCATAGAGGGCTTGAGAGAGTGCGAAATGAGCCGAGACCGCTGATGCCGTATCGGGATACTCACGCCACAGGTTTTCCATAAACGCAATTGACCGTATGAATTGCCCTTCGTCTTGTAGCACCGCACTGATATTGGAATCATTGGCGAAGCTAGAGACAATCGTGGATTGGTAGACAAGCGTTGCGCGTTCAAATTCTTCAATGTCCCGATACGCCACCCCGACGACGCGAATTTTGTCGAATGGGATATACAGTTCGGGATATCGTTCCCGCAGGATTTCAAAGACTTCAATGACCTTTCGTGCGTCGTAGAGTGCTTTGGTGGTGTACATCCACAGCAACATTCGCGCGGTGTCCTTTTCATAGAGCTCCGGCTGGAGTGCGTGGAGTTTTGCCAGCAGTGGTAGTGCCTCGCTATATATGCCATCGTTAAAGTACGCTGTTCCGAGTGCGAAGCGTTCCGGCTGGTTCATTTTGTAGCGGTCGGTAGATGTTTCGCCCGGTGCCAATACCGTCAGCGATGATATGTGGCCGAGCCACATGTCGTGGGGATGCATTGCGTTACGGATGACGGTGGGGAGTACGCGATAATCGCCGGGGGCATAACTCACCAACTGATAGTTATAGTTAAGCCATCGGGTTTTTCGGATGTAATAAAACCGGATAACGCCGTCACCGAGTTCATAATGCCGAAAATCGCCCGTAATGGTGTCTGCGACTATAGTTGTCCCAGCGGGAATGTATTCGTCAATCACAAGATACTCGCTTGGGCCTGTTTGAGGGATGCCCTTCATATCAACGTTGGCAGATACACGGGTTCGCGCATCGGCGGGCAGTTGCGTGATTCGCGTCGTACTTAGTGCAAAAATCGGTCGGCCCCGGTATTCGAGTGTTGCGTGAGAGTAGTGACGCTGGATGCGGTTTTTGTCCCAGTTCTCATCCTTGTTAGGTTTAGTCATGACCGAACTCGGTATCTCCGCTGAAAAGCCGCTGAGTTTTACGAGATAGGTATAACGCCCACGTCCGTCAATTTCGATTTTCACCTTGTTTTGTCCATCCTTCAGACTTTCCACGGGGACGTTAATCACATAATTCGGGGTGCCCTGTTGCACGTCGACAGTATCAATCTCTTTATCGTTGACGGATATATTCAGTTTATAGTCGTCTGAGGTGAATTGGGTCTGCTGATAGTAGGTCGCCAGCGCGGCAACGGCGGGGCCTTTGGCTTTGTATGGCGAATAGCCGTAGTACCTCCGCTGTGTGAGCAGGTATTCGACTGCGGTTTTGACCCACGGCGAATTTGGACGCACGGCTTCCATCGCCAGCAGTGCGAGGGCGGTTGTCTCGACTTCACTTTCCGCTCCATCCCTTTTCCCTTTTGTGGCAGTGAATACATCAAGTATCTCCCCCGCAATTTCCAGCCGGTCTAAGTTCACAAAAACCAGTGCGGTATACGCAAGCGCGGGGGCTGTTATCTGATTCCGGTTGCGGTAGAGCCGATTCGCGTACGCAAAATCTGCGGAGCTTACGGTTGATAGGGCGTGAAGGATAATCGCCTTCGTTTCGTTGTCTTTCTGATCGGTTTTGGCGAACCTGTTTTTGAGATAGGCGGTTGCCTTTGCTAGGACACCATCATCGACATGAACACCCTGCTTGCGAGCCTCCGCGAGTGCCCAGAGGTTCCGGGAGGTCACTCGAGCACTGCTTACGGCATCCCCATGTTTTGTGATACCAATCCAATCCCACCCACCATCTTTATTCTGGGTTGTGACAAGCCTTCCAATGCCAGTTCGTGCGGCCTCAAACAGTTCGCGATTATGCGTTGTGGGCCCGCCGACTGCTTTCACGTAACCGAGTGCGTAAGCGAGGGCGAGGAGGTCACTTCCGGTGTCACCGGGCATCGGGATGCTCCGCATAATGGGCGGTCTACGGTCTTGTTGTCGGCGATAGTGACCGATTGCAAGTTTATAGATCAGCTCTGAAACACCGCCCCCAATGTCAATCGTCAACTGCTTTCGCGTGTAATGCCGATTTGACGGGAGTTCGAGGAAAACTGTCGTGTTCTCGTTTGTCGCTCCGCTTTGCGTGTCTGCATACTCTATCCCCCACGGGCGGATGGGAATGTCACGTTGTACCCCGTCGGTCATCGTGCCTGCGTGAGCGGTGGCAGATAACGTGAGCTGTTGATTGAAGGTGCCTGTAGGTTGATTAATCTTTATTGGGTCAAAGATGAAATCGGTGGTATCCTTTTTCCTCACCGTGACCGTTTTCGGGAGGATTGTTTGCTGACCATCAACGTCAATTTTGAGCTTCACTTCCGCCTCTCCCTCAAACTCGGTCAGATTGTGGAGACGGCCGTGTACCCGAATTTTGTCGCCTTCGGTGACGATTGGCGGGATTTTGAGGTCAAGGAAGAAATCCTTTCGGGTGATGGTATTGACGAGAATCTGTCCGACGAGGGTATCGACCGTGCACCCTCGTGCGGTGAGTCGCCACTTCGTCGTTTTCGTCGGCATCGGGATATTCACGGTTGCCATACCCGCATCGTCCGTGACCACCGCACCAATCCAGTGGCCTGCGTCTGTTAATTCTTTTCGTATTGCCGGTTTGAATCCTTCTGGCATTGAGATTACGATTTTTCCGCCACTCATCGTGTCAGATGCTGTGTCGTTGAAAATTAGACTCCCCGTAGGTATGGTTGGCCTAATGACAGGTTTAACGACAGGCTTGCGCACTTGAGGCTTGGTGTGTCCGGCACTCAAAGCAGAAGAGCGGCGCAGCATCGTCCTACGCCCCCGCTGCTCACGCCTTTGACCTCTTTGACCTGCCACTTTAAGCTCGCTTGCCAATTCGTCTGCGTCTTTCTTGTCTGCTGCTTCAAGTCGTTCCGCTTCTGCCAATATTTCCTTAATCACAGGTCGCGTCGGGGGGTCATAGCGGAAGGTACAACTTGAGGCGGTTCGCATCTCGTCTTTGCGTTGGAGATCCTTCTGGAAGAAGTCCGTGATCGGTGTGAGGGTGTCGGCGTAAACCGCGAACACGGCTTCATCCACCAACGCCAGCGATAGCTCCGCTTTGACAGGGTTTCCAAGTTGGTCGGTTGCACGGATGCGAACTTCTGCCTGTTCCCCGGGCAAATAAATCGGAAACGGTTCAACGTTATGCCCCACTTCACCTGTTCCTATCTTGGAAGCGGAAGAGGGTTGCCAATCGACATAAACCTTCAGCTCCCTTTTAACGGTAAAATGTTTGCGCGTTGTGTGGAGTTCCTGTCCATCAATCGTTGCGACGGCAAGATAGAAATTGGGGAAGTGTTGATGTTCGACGGTGTACGCCAATGGATTCATTCCGGTCTGAAGACGCGAGACTTGGTAATCAATAATCCCTTCGCCGACAAACGTGACCAAAGCAAGCCCTGGCCCCAAGCGGGAATGGATACGAATCGTCTCCGATTTACCCACTTCCGTTGTCCCCCGCGTGGCGAAGATGCGGAGTTTGATTGCGTCGCTGTCGTCAGAAACCGTGACATCCCCGAACCCGATAACCGCCTGCCCGAACCGATCAACGCCGTTTGCCCGGATCGTGTATTTACTCCCTTTCGTCAGGTTCAACTGCATCGTGGCGCGTCCTGTCTCGGCATCTGTCTCAATCTGCTGTTCATTGACGACCACTTCCCCGGGGCGCGGTGTGCGATAATTGGAAAGTCCGGGGATGTGCGACAGGATTGGATGCGGGGGAGATTGGGACACTTGTTGCTGTATCACTTTGACCGTTAACGTCTTTTCGACAGGTTTACCGTTGGCGGCTATGGTGGTGATTGAGACATCGAACGGTTCACCGGAAAGGACGACATCATCAGGGGGCTGAACAGAGATTCGATAGCCGAGATGTGCAAGGATGACGTATCTTTCAACTTTGACATTTTCGCCTTCGATATCGCCCCGGAAATACATCGCGGAACCGGGCCGCATCAAAGCGGTATCGAAAGTCACCTCTAGCTTCCCGTTGTCGTCCGTTTCCTTCGTGTAGCTTTGACCGTCTGGGGTGTGGTATTTAATTTTGGCACCCTTTGCAGGTTGCCCATAGTAATACCGTGCCGTAAAAGTCGCTTCAACCGTTTCGCCGCGAAAATAGACTTCACGCGCGAAATCGAGGGACAACTGTAGCTTTTCCAGTTGGAAACGTTGCACCTGAAAGTTTCCGGTGAACGTGAGCCCATCGGTCTTCCGTTTTGGATCATTTTGTTTAATATGCGTGGCTTGGATGCGGTATTCGCCAACCGGGGCGTTCTCATCAAGTTGCACTTGGGTGTTAAATGTGCCAAACGTCTGGGTTTCTACCTCTTCCTCACGAATCATCCGTCCCTGTGCATCAATCACCGCGATTTTGTATTTCTCGCCATCCGGAACGGCATAAGACCCATCAACGACATTGCGGATGACCCCGCGAATCTGGACAGTATGCCCGGGTCGGTATGCCGGTCGGTCGGTGTAGATATAGCCTCGTGCCGTGAGCCCTTGAGTCAAGCCAAGTTTTTCGAGTGACAACCAATCCGCGGCGACATGTCCATCTTTCACGACGAAAGCGGTGACGGCCCCGGCATCTTTAAGGGCATCGTGCTTTTGACGAAACACGCCATCTTCCCCTGTGATGCCCTCTACGATGACTTTTTTGCCATCGCTCACAAGCACTTTGGCACCGGCGAGCCCAACGCCTTTCAACACATCTTGAGCGAACACAAGCACTTCGCGCCGCGAGGTTTTGGTGATGGCTTCGATGTCGCTACGGATGACGAGCGTGGTTGATTCGAGAGCATCATCTCCAACCTGCACGGCGTAAACACCAGTGCCCTCAATTGGCACGTCAATAGCGACCTCAAACGGTTTATACTTCTGATAATCGGATATATGGTACATCCATGTTTTGTCCGGCGCGATGAGGGCGAGGTCTAGGTTTTCGATTTCCTTGATGTCGTGTTGCTCGCGCCAGTAGGATTCGAGGTTCAGCTTGTAGAGGTTGACCGTGAGGGCTTCAATATTCCGCAACGAAAGGTCAACCTTGGCGGTTTCGTTTGTGCGGAATGTGCGTTTCGTGACCAGTTTGAGGTGTTTTTCGGTCATCTGGCGAATTCGTTTCAGTGCCTGACTGTGCCATGAACCCCACGTCAGTTTCCGATACGATTCAAGTGCCTTGTCCAGCATCCCAAGTTTTTCCTCATAGATGTTCCCAATCCAAAAAAGCGCAGTCGAGGATTCTTCCGTCTTGGGGTACTTGCTGACAAGTTTGTCCCACTCGGAAATCGCTTGTTGATACGCGGATGTCCGTTCATTCTCCCGACCTTCCTTTTCGGCGGTTTCGGCATTGTGGACGTGAATCTGTCCATAGATTAGCATGATCTGCCGCACACGGTTGTCCAACGGGTGTTTCGCCTGAAACGCGTCAAACGCACGTACTGCTTCATCGTATTGCTCCTCGGTGAGGTGCGTTATACCGATTTGGAATTCCGTGTGGATAATCCCTTGCTGAGCCTCTGTCCACTGTGTTCCGTTGGGAAACTCACGAATGTACTTTGTCCATGCCCCAATTGCGTCAGTGTAATTCCGCTGGTTAAACCGGATGTCCCCGATTTGAAAGGTCGCGGACATCTGTAATTGGCGGTGGTGTTCGGCAAAGGATTGCGTTGCATACCCTTCGGACTGTAGGAGAGGCATCTCTGCCTCAAGGGTTTCAGCAGTAATATTGAACCCCTTGCCCTCAAGAAAATCCTGATATGCGCCGAGGGCTTCTTCACTTCGTCCGCGCCCCTGATACGCCTGGGCTTTCTCATAGGCGAGGGTCATCGCTCGCAGGTCAGTGGGGAAGTCCGAGAGAAAACCCTTTACGGCTTGTACGGCAAGCTCTAGTTCTTCATCCGTGCGTGGGGAGGGGAAGTGATAGGTGCGCGTCAACAGAAACCGGGCATCCTTGATGAGGTTTGTATCGCGGTTGGAAACCGCTCCCACATTATCTTTCTCAATAGCTCCCACATTATCTTTCTCGTCAGGTGAGTTGAGTCGCTTTAACAGGTCTTCAAGGGTCAACCGTGCGGCTTGGTGCTGTCCTACGGCGATTTGGCACTCGGCAAGGTGGTATCGGACGCGGTAGGCGTTGCGGTATTGCGCCTTTTGGTCTTGTGGGCGCGGGGTTGGCGGGGTAGCTGGATTAAACGGTGTGGGGTTGGCTTTATCGAATGCGGCGAGGTAGGCTTGATAGTCACGAATTGCCTCTCTCATGTTTTTCGCTAGGTGCATCATCCGCCCCAAACGAAACATCATCTCCTCTCGCAGGTCAGAATCAATCTCCAACGCCAATACCTTTCTATAGAGGTGGTAAGCCTTCTGATAGTTGGGCGGTGGTGCGTCGAGATTTCCTTTCTCAGGCTTCTGTGTGACAGCCTCGGCGAGTTCGATATAGACTTGAGCAATCTCCGATTTTCGAGTGGACGAGAGGAGGCGGTCAACTTCGGTGCTGTAGATTGCCTCGGCTTGTTCAAACGCTCTGTTTTTGAAATAGGACTGGGCTTTGAGAAAAGTGGTTTTCCTGCCCCACGCGGAGTTTGGGTGCGCCATCAAAATCTGGTCGCAGACCTGAATCGCATCGGTGAGCTGATTGTTGTAAAAAAGTGACAGTCCTTTGAGATAGAGCAAGAAATCCCGCTGGTTCTCTGCCGTGTCGAGAGCAACATCAATCTGTTTGATGGCGGCTTCAAACTGCTTCGCCTGTAGCGCAGCACTAATCTGACTGAGTGTTTCCGTCTCTGTGGTCGTGCCGTTGGTAGAATCTTGGGCGTAGAGTGGGTATGTGAAAATGAGTAACGCAAGTAAAAGTAGGGTTAGGGTTCTCATGGCGATGCCTCCTTATGTGTTGTGACAGATTTCAATACACTTGTCTCTAACATAGTAAAAACGATTGGTCGTGGCTCTTTGTTTACTTCCAACCTTCCAATCTTATCCCTTCCAGTCTGTTCCCCCTATCGTCCTGCCGCTGCCAGAAGATGAAAAGTAACTAAATAGTCTCTATTTTTGCGATAGGGGTATTTCGTTTTCCCTTCTTTAGCAGGTGAATCCACACAGCGATTCGCGAGCGTGTCGGAGACGAAAGGTTTATAGAAACGCGTCCTCTTTCCTCTTCTGAGTATGTTTTCCCGCCCTATACCTTTTGTTCCTTGACTTCTGCGGTAAATTAATATAATATATAGTGACATTCACTTGACAAAGTGATTTCAAGCGTTCAGAACAGAAAACCTAAGGAGACGCGATTGTGGCAGATAAAAATGGACTTAGGTCTGATAATAGCGCGGATTCCTCTTCACTTCCTATCGAAGATGCCGCCGCCCAAATCCGCTATGCTCCGACAAAGAAGACAGATGTCTTCTATCCGGAAACGGATGGGAAACCTATGGCAGAGACGGAACGGCATCGCGACGAAATTATGCACACCCTTCAGGTACTCCCTGGCCATTTTGCGGATGTGCCGGATGTGTGTGTTTCGGGCAATATGATGATGTATTACGTAGAGGGCGATCCTCGAAAATCCGTTGCGCCCGATATATTTGTCACTTTCGGTGTGGAACGGAAGGAGCGGCGCATCTACCGTATTTGGGAAGAGGGCAAACCGCCGGACTTTGTGTTGGAGTTTTCGAGCGAAAATACGTATCGGCATGACTTAGCGGGTAAGAAGGAGCTGTATGCGACGATAGGTGTTGGCGAGTATTTCCTGTATGATGCCTATCGGGAGTATTTACCCTCGCCCTTGATGGGGTTTCGTCTTGTGGGGGGTGAGTATGTTCCAATTCCGGTGGGTGCTGATGGAAGTGTTCCCTCTCGGGTGTTGAAACTGGCCCTTCATGCTTTGGAAGATGGTCTTGGATTTTACAATCCGGTCTCGGAAAAGTGGTTAGAGACTCCTGCTGAGGCTGCCCAAGCCAGAGCCGAACAGGCCGAGGCACGAGCTGAACACGAAGCGGCACGAGCCGAACAGGAATCTATTGCACGACAGCACGCTGAGGCAGCCGCGCAACAAGAAGCCGCTGCGCGACATCAGGCGGAAGCAGAAATTGCAAGGCTCCGAGCGGAGAATGAGCGGTTGAAGGGCTCCCCAAACGCGATCGCCCGCTCGAATTCTTAATTTTAAGTGCTCCCTATTTGTGCGATAAGGACATTTCGCTGAGTATGTTTTCCCTGCCCTATACTTGTTCCTTGACTTCTGCTGAAAATTAATACAGTATATAGTGACATTCACTTGACAAAGTGATTTCAAGCGTTCAGAATAGAAAACCTAAGGAGACGCGATTGTGGCAGATAAAAATGGACTTCGGTCTGATAATAGCGCGGATTCCTCTTCACTTCCTATCGAAGATGCCGCCGCCCAAATCCGCTATGCTCCGACCAAGAAGACAGATGTCTTCTATCCGGAAACGGATGGGAAACCTATGGCAGAGACGGAACGGCATCGCGACGAAATTATGTACACCCTTCAGGTACTCCCTAGCCATTTTGCGGATGTGCCGGAGGTGTGTGTTTCGGGCAATATGATGATGTATTACGTAGAGGGCGAGCCTCGAAAATCCGTTGCGCCCGATATATTTGTCACTTTCGGTGTGGAACGGAAGGAGCGGCGCATCTACCGTATTTGGGAAGAGGGCAAACCGCCGGACTTTGTGTTGGAGTTTTCGAGCGAAAATACGTATCGGCATGACTTAGCGGGTAAGAAGGAGCTGTATGCGACGATAGGTGTTGGCGAGTATTTCCTGTATGATGCCTATCGGGAGTATTTACCCTCGCCCTTGATGGGGTTTCGTCTTGTGGGGGGTGAGTATGTTCCAATTCCGGTGGGTGCTGATGGAAGTGTTTCCTCTGCGGTGTTGAAACTGGCCCTTCATGCTTTGGAAGATGGTCTTGGATTTTACAATCCGGTCTCGGAAAAGTGGTTAGAGACTCCTGCTGAGGCTGCCCAAGCCAGAGCCGAACAGGCCGAGGCACGAGCTGAACACGAAGCGGCGCGAGCTGAACACGAAGCAGCACGAGCCGAACAGGAATCTATTGCACGACATCAGGCGGAAGCAGAAGTTGCAAGACTCCGAGCGGAGAATGAGCGGTTGAAGGGCTCCCCAAACGCGATCCCCCGCTCGAATTCTTAATTTTAAGTGCTCCCTATTTGTGCGATAAGGACATTTCGCTGAGTATGTTTTCCCTGCCCTATACTTGTTCCTTGACTTCTGCTGAAAATTAATACAGTATATAGTGACATTCACTTGACAAAGTGATTTCAAGCATTCAGAACAGAAAACCTAAGGAGACGCGATTGTGGCAGATAAAAATGGACTTCGGTCTGATAATAGCGCGGATTCCTCTTCACTTCCTATCGAAGATGCCGCCGCCCAAATCCGCTATGCTCCGACCAAGAAGACAGATGTCTTCTATCCGGAAACGGATGGGAAACCTATGGCAGAGACGGAACGGCATCGCGACGAAATTATGCGCACCCTTCAGACACTCCCTGGCCATTTTGCGGATGTGCCGGAGGTGTGTGTTTCGGGCAATATGATGATGTATTACGTAAAGGGCGAGCCTCGAAAATCCGTTGCGCCGGATATATTTGTCACGTTCGGCGTGGAACGCAAGGAGCGGCGCATCTACCGTATTTGGGAAGAGGGCAAACCGCCGGACTTTGTGTTGGAGTTTTCGAGCGAAAGTACGTATCAGCATGACTTAGCGGGCAAGAAGGAGCTGTATGCCTCGATAGGTGTTGGCGAGTATTTCCTGTATGATGCCAATAGGGCGTATTTACCATCACCCTTGATGGGGTTTCGTCTTGTGGGGGGTGAGTATGTTCCAATTCCGGTGGGTGCTGATGGAAGTGTTTCCTCTGCGGTGTTGAAACTGGCCCTTCATGCTTTGGAAGATGGTCTTGGATTTTACAATCCGGTCTCGGAAAAGTGGTTAGAGACTCCTGCTGAGGCTGCCCAAGCCCGAGCCGAACAGGCGGAGACACGAGCTGAACACGAAGCAGCACGAGCTGAACACGAAGCAGCACGAGCCGAACACGAAGCAACACGAGCCGAACAGGAATCTATTGCACGACAGCACGCTGAGGCAACCGCGCAACAAGAAGCCGCTGCGCGACATCAGGCGGAAGCAGAAATTGCAAGGCTCCGAGCGGAGAATGAGCGGTTGAAGGGCTCCCCAAACGCGATCCCCCGCTCGAATTCTTAATTTTAAATGAGGGGTGTTCATAAATAACGTGAGTTCGATATAAGCATCCAACGGTGTAGGTTGGGTTGAACGGTTAAAAGCGAATCGCTATCAAGACAAATAGAGAAGCTGCTTTTCAATCACACTCTCGTGTTGATAGACACAGTGAAACCCAACATTATGGTAAAGCCAATAATTATTTAGACGCTCGTACGACCGGCGCGGTTGACCCTTACGGGTGGTCCGAAGACGGATGGTCGTCCGAAGACGGATGGCAACATGCCCTAACGGGTGGTCCGAAGACGGATGGTCGCGTGAGCGAGCGCATCGCGTGAGCGAGCGCAAGTTGACGCACGTGAGCGAGCGCATCGCGTGAGCGAGCGCACAAGATGACTCGACGCAACTTGACGCAAAACACGCGCCTACCGGGGTAGACCACGCCTACCGGCTGTCTACATATTTTCAGATTTCACCATAAAACCCAACCTACTCGTACAAGTTGAACTCACGTTACAATAGCATTCCATCCGTCCACCCTTCCACCCTTCCATATAGGGCTATTTAGTTTTCGGCTTTTTGTGCATTTTTGGCGAAAAGTCGGGGCAGGGATGCCCCTCCTACGGTGGTGTGTTGGGGATGTCGGTTCGCTTTTATCGGAGAATTAAATGACCCTGCCCTTCCATACCACCCTCAATAGGTAAAGTGCGCGCCTAAGACGTTATGCGCTCTTCCAACTTTTGATACTGCACCGTTAGGTTCGCAACAATCCCCGTCCAAATGACCGCCATAACCATTGCAATGACGGAGAACATCGTGCTAGGTATGCTAAGCAGGCCGATGAGGAATCCGCTCCCGCTTTTCGCTGACCGATAGCCGAAGGAATCAATTATCTGTTTTGCCCGATATCGTTCATCGTAGGAGAGCGGAATGTAGAACAGCTCTTTCCCTGAACGGAAAAAGGAGTAATCAAGTGCCTTAAAAATGAGATAGGCGGCGGCACCGTTTGGCAACGTGGGTGAAACACTGAGCCGACCGGCAGTGACAAAATGGATTAGCGGGATGCCGATATGAATGAGCTGGAAGGGAACCCATCGCAGAAACAGGGGAACTGCGATGAGTTGTAGCAGCGCGGCGGATATGCCCAGCCATTTGTAGAATGCGCCGTAATAGGCGGTTCTGATGTCTTTGTCAGTGATTGAATCCGCAACTAAGCCGTTGAAACGCAGGTCTAATACGGTTGAAACCACCTGCGTCGTCAAAATCAGGAGAAAAATGAAGATAAGGTATCGAGAGCGAAAGAAGACCTTGAGGCCCGTGTGGCCCTGTTTCCCGTGCTGTTCCGCCTCCGTCGGTTGCGGCTCGCCCGCCACTGTGTATGCGATGACCGCAAAAATCGCTGCAGGGATGAGGGAGCCCGCGGCGAACAGGAGTAACCTTTCGGAACCGAGCGGCACAGCCCAACGCTCGACGAGCATACCGCCAGCAACTGAACCCATTGAGGCAATGGCGCAAAAAGGGCCATTAATCCAGCGGGCTTGTTTGGGATTCAACGTACTGTTGACAAACGACCAATACTGCTCGATAATCACAACGATGTACGCCTCTCGCAGGACATAAATGGCGACTGTGGCACCGCTGTTGCCCCTTACAATCATCCCGGAGGCGACGACAATGACCGCCGCCGACAGTAACGATGTCACAACCAACGCACCTCTCGGTCCAAACCAAGAGAGCAAACGGCCATAAATGTAAATCATCAGATACACCCCGGGGAATATGGCTGCCATAACCCAGGGGAGATTTTCCTTACCGTATGCATCAATAAACAACGACGTGGAAACAGCACGGATAAATTCGTAGCCGCATAACAGGAAACTGCCCGCCGCCGCAATTGTGACCGCGGCCAAAAGTGTTCGTTTTGAGAAAACCATATCAATCCTGTATTGGTTGGTCTTGTGCTAATTCGCCGATTTCATCGCCCGCAACACTTCCAAGTCTTTATGACTCCAGACACCGGCGATTTTGGTCTTGCACTTGGGACAACCGCCATCCTTCAAGCGGTTCTTCAACACACGAAAACCCCATCGCTCAATGATAGTTGCGTTGCAATTTGGGCAGTAGGTATTTTCGTATCCGCCGACGTGACCGGGGATGTTGCCAGCGTAGACGTAGCGGAGACCTGCATTATAGCCGGTCTCTGCCGCACGAATGAGGGTGGAAACGGATGTATCCTCTGGCTCGGTCATTTTGTAGTCTTTATGGAAAGCAGTTACATGCCACGGTATGTCGGGCGAAATGGAAAGGAGGAAATCGGCGATAGCTCTGAGTTCTTCGGCGGAGTCGTTAAACCCGGGAACAATCAGCGTGACAATTTCGAGCCAGAAATTGCGTTCATACAGCATGTTGATGGTATTCAGCACATGGTTTAACGTCCCGCCGAGTTTGCGGTAGTTTTTATCGTTGAAACCTTTCAGGTCAACCTTGTATAGGTCTACCCACGGCTGAAGCGCGTCCAGCACTTCGGGGGTCGCGTTTCCATTGGATACATACGATGTAACAAGACCGTGTTTTCTCGCTTCTTTGAAAATGTCAATCGCCCATTCACTGGTGATGAGAGGTTCGTTGTAGGTGCTTGTGACGATTTCGGCACGGTATTGTCGGGCAAGGGACACCAACTCTTTTGATGAGATATCCTTGGGCGGCCTCCCTGAATTTTTATCGCGCAACGCCTGAGAAGTAATCCAGTTCTGACAATAGTTGCAGTGGTAATCGCAACCTAACATCCCGAAACTCATCGCTTGGGCACCGGGAAAGGCGTGGAAGAAAGGCTTCTTTTCGACAGGGTCGAGTTGCAGTCCACCTACATAACCCCACGGTACGCGGAGCTGTCCCTCTTCGTTGAACCGCACCCGACAGACACCGAATCTGCCGGGTGGGATTTTGCAGTTGTGTCCGCAAGCGTAGCAGTGAACCCAGTCGTTGTCGAGTTTGTTGCAGAGCCACCCTTCGCTCGTGCGTTCCGCGAGGAGCTCCTTCAGCGTGGCGATTTCTTCGGGTTGTCCTTTGGCCATTGTGTCTCACCTCCTATCATTACGCTTCCACGCGATACTGCTCCAATGCGTCTAAATCCAATTCGCATCCCAGCCCGGGCGCGTCGGGGACGGGTGTATACCCATCTTCAAAACTGAATCCGTGAACAATCAGGTCATCAACGCGAGTCCAACTACCGACGAAATCGCTGGCGAGGACGCAGTTGGGCGCAACGCTCGCCGCGTGGAGATAGGACATCTCCATAATCCCTAGGTCATTGCCTGAACCGTGCCAGACCGGAATCCGTGCGGCATTCGCAATGGCAGCGGCCTTGGCGAAGTTGACCATTGAACCACCGAGATTGAGATAATCGACACAATCTGCTTTTATTGCGGTGAGAACGGCTTCCGGGCCGCCGAGGTGCAAGGCGAGCGGAAATGGCAGTTGCCCCCTCATGTACCGATACTGTGCGAGGACGTCGTCGCGCAAGCCTTTTTTCGGAATCGGGTCTTCAAAGACCTCGACGTTATTCAATTCTTTTAACTGTTCTGCGAGTTCAAGTGTCTGCTCAACAGTATGGAAGCGTTCGTTGGGGTCAACTGTCACTTTGAAATCTGAACCCGCCACCTCCCAAATCGCTCGCAATCGCTCAACCATCGGCTCTTGGATCTGGCATTTGGTCTTGAGCCCTGTGAATCCGCGTTCAACAGCAATCTCCGTGCTCCATCGCGTGTGTTCCGGCGTTTGGTGCCCAATCCAAAAATCTGCGCTGACCTTGTCCCGACACGCTCCGCCGAGTAGCGCGTGGGCAGGCACTCCTGCTCGTTTGCCGAGGAGGTCGAAGATTGCCATCTCAAACGCTTCATACCCCGCAGGATAGGGACCGGAGTCCAACTCCCACTCGCTTGGAGATTCGGGGTCTGGTTTTGTTGATTCTAAAGGTGCCGTGCGAAAGACGTTCTGCAAGCACATTTTCGTCACGTCCCTGCCCTTGAGTTGTTCGGCGGATTGTGCTACTGCCTCTGTGGATTGCCCACGCCCGGTTTCGCCGATTCCGATGATGCCTTCGTCGGTGTGAATCTGAATAATCTGTTTCGGCACTTTCGCCCACGCTGGATAGCCTCCGTATTCTTCGCTATGCACGGCTTCGGGGAATACTGGCACAACAACGGTCAAAACGTCTATATTTGTGATTCTCATGTGATTCTCCTGAAAACGGGGGTTGGCACAAGACCAACCCCTACAGATTGATGGGGGTGTCGCTAAATCTCAGGCACTTTGACGCTGACCTCTCGCCCAAGTTCGTGTGACCGGAACATGCCATCCATGATGACATTCGTCAGGAAAACGCCATCCGGTGGCAACGGCGAAGGTGCGTCGGCGCGAACGGCTTCCCGGAATGCGGTCATCTGCGCTTCCCAAACATCGACACTCGGGAATCCAGAGAAGCGGATACTCGTCATCCCTTCGGGCGGGTCGGGTTCAGCGGTGAGCCCCTCCGACTTGGCGAGTTTCTTGATTTCTGCTGTGTAGTCATCAGCGTAAACGATGGGGCCGCCCAGTGACAGTCCTGCTTGCTTTCCGAGGAAGTATGTACTACCGAGCGAGTCTTGATGGACTGCCCACGAAATCTTAAAGAGCATCACACCGCCATCCTCAAATCTCACCCAAGCCGCTCCAAACTCCTCAACGTCCATATCCTTCCAACGTGGGTCTTGTCGTGCGAGATGGTCTGCTGTGGTGGCTGAAACCCGAACGGGTTTCGGATACCCCATCACGTACAGCGCACTGTGCATATTGTACACACCTATGTCCACAATTGCACCAGCACCGGCGGTTTTCTTGTAAATGAACGTATGCCCGGGAATCCCCCGTCGCCGACATCCCGATGTCTCGGAATAGTAAATATCCCCGAGAATACCCGCATCAACGACCTTTTTGGCAAATTGAGTGCCCGGGCTAAAGCTACTGTGAAGACCAATTTGGAGAATCTTCCCCGACGCTTTCGCGGCACTCACCATCGCCGTTGCATCTTTGAGCGTCGCCGCCATCGGTTTTTCGCAGAAAACATGCTTTCCGGCGTTCAGTGCTGCCACTGTTGGACGGCGATGCCCCTGATTATATGTGCAGACGCTGATGGTGTCAATCTCATCGAGGGTCAGCATCTTTTTAACGCTGGTGAACACATGCTTCTTAGGGACATCCCACTCTTCAGCGGCACGGAGTGCTTTCTCTTTGAAAATGTCACAGACAGCGACAATTTCAAAGCCTCCAACTTTCATGTAGGTGTTGTAATGTGCGCGTGAGATACCACCTGTACCGATGATACCAACTCGAATTTTATCCATACCATTGCCTCCTGATGTAAAACATAACCAGCTAAAATTAAAGAGTCCCGTGGGCGGGAAATCCCTTTCCCGCCTTCTGCCAACCTCTCTGCTTTGCGTCCTTGCTTCTTTGCGTCTTTGCGTTAAAATTAAAGAAAATCGAAGTCGCATCCCAAATGTGCCTGCTCCACATGGTCAATGTAGAGTTTACCATACCCCCTCTGAAAATGCGGTGCAGGCAACACGAGATTTTCTCTGCGTTTAGCGAGCGTCCGCTCATCAACCCTGAGTTGTAATCGTTTATTTTCGACATCAAGTTCAATTTCATCCCCATCCTGCACCAGAGCAAGCGGCCCGCCGACCGCCGCTTCAGGCGAGATGTGGAGCACGACAGTACCGAACGCTGTCCCACTCATGCGGGCATCCGAAATCCGAACCATGTCTTTGACACCCGCCCGCAGGAGTTTTTTCGGGATGGGCAGATAGCCCGCTTCAGGCATTCCCGGGCCTCCAATGGGGCCCGCGTTCTGTAAGACGATGACACTATCCTCCGTGACAGGTAAATCTGGGGCATCAATCCGATTGTGGAGTTCATCAAGTGAGCGAAAGACGACGGCCTGACCGCGATGATTGAGCAGGTGGGGCGAAGCCGCAGAACGTTTAATTACCGCACCTTCTGGAGCCAAATTCCCGAACAGACAGGCAAGCCCGCTATTTTCTAACAGTGGGTACCCTCTGGTTTTGATCACATTCTGCCATTCAGCAGGGCGCGGCACCTGAGCCAAATTCTCACCGACGGTCATTCCTGAGATGGTCAGCGCATCCGTGTGAAGTGAATCTTCCAATTCCTTCATAACGGTTGGAATACCGCCCGCTTTCCACAAATCTTCCATATAATATTCCCCATTCGGTTTGACGCTGACCAGTACGGGCGTTTGGTCACCCATCCGGTCAAAATCGGTCAGGTGGAGGGGGATGCCGAGTCGCCGAGCGATCGCGGTCAGATGGATGATGGCGTTGGTTGAACCGCCGATAGCCATCAGGACGCGCATCGCATTCTCCAACGATTTGCGCGTTAAAATTTTCGATGGGCGACGGTCGTTTCGGATGGCATCAATAATCGTCCGCCCGGTTACTTCTGCGTGCCGCCGCCGCTCCGCCATCACCGCCGGAATTGCCGCACCACTGGGTAGCATCATACCGAGTGCCTCCGCCAACGCCGCCATCGTGCTCGCTGTGCCCATGACCATGCAGGTGCCTGTGCTGGAACAGAGCCGATCGCTGAGTGCGTTAACCTCAACCGCATCCAAACGTCCTGCGCGATACTCGCCCCAGAATCGGCGGCAGTCGGTACATGCACCCAGCCGTTCGCCCTGATAATCTCCGGTTATCATAGGGCCCGAAACGAGAGAAATCGCAGGCACGTCCGCACTTATCGCGCCCATCAATTGCGCGGGAACGGTCTTATCGCACCCGCCTAACAGAATAACGCCATCCATCGGTTGGGCGTGAATCATCTCCTCCGTGTCCATCGCCATCAGATTGCGAAACATCATGGTCGTCGGCGCAGTAAACATCTCACCAAGCGAGATTGTCGGGAACTCAACGGGAAGTCCGCCCTGAGACAGCACACCTCTTTTAACTGCCTCAATCAGATCGCTGAAATTGTGGTGGCAACTGTTAAACCCGCTAAATGTGTTGATAATGCCGACAATCGGGCGTTCGAGCTCATCATCGGAATAGCCCATCGCTTTGGCAAATGCTTTTCGGATATAGGCACTGAATTCGGGGTCGCCGTAGTTTGTCAGCCCTTTTTTCATGCCCATCCGACCCTTGCGGGTGGCGAGATGACTCGACGCATTTTCAGGTTTCATAATCACCTGCCCTGTTCCCTAGCGAGACGCGCTTGGGCGACACGGAGACTGTTTTGGGTTTCCGTGGCATCTGGGTTAATCTGCAACGCCGTCTCAAAAGCGGCAATCGCTTCTGGATATGCGTTCTGTTTCATGTAGGTCACACCAAGTTCATGATAGACCTCACCATTTTCCGGTTGGAGTCGACCGGCGGTTTGGAACGCTTCGATGGCTTCATTGAGCAAGTCTTTCTCCCGGTAGGCGTAACCGAGATTCAGATGGGCTAGGGTCATGCGGGGGTGCAGTGCAATCGCTATTTTGAGTGAGTCAATTGACGCATCAAGCAAACCTTTATGGCGGTACACCACGCCGAGTATGTAATGGGCGTGTACAAGGTTCGCATCAAGCTCAAGCGCCTTTTTTAGCTCGACAATTGCATCATCAAGCCTCCCACCTGCACTGTAAGCCCGACCAAGGTCTACATAAGCTGCTGCCAAGCGTGGTCTGAGGTGTATGACTGCTGTATAGGCACTGATTGCTTCGTCGAGCTTGCCCGTTAGGAAAAAGAGGTTCCCCAAGTTGTGATGCGCCTGTATGAGTGTTGGTTCTATTTCGACAGCGCGGATGTAGGCATCAAGTGCTTGGTCTATTTGTCTCTGAGACTGGTAGCAGGTGCCCATGTTATTGTACGCTTGAGCATGATTCGGTTTGAGACGAATCGCCGCTTTGAATACCTCTATCGCTTTGTCGAAGTCGTTCTGCTGCTGGTAGATAATGCCACGGTTGTAGTACGTTTCAGCCGTGGGGACCGGATCGGTTTTGCGGGCAGACAGTTGCGGTTTGGTCGTTACGGTTTTGCGTTCAGCGGTTCTCTGAGCGGGCGATGTTCGCTCGTCTGCACAGCCACATATTAAGAGCAGGGAAACAGCTCCCCAAATCATAAGAGTCAAGAATTTCATCATGCGCGACTCCGACTTCTTTGTTGACGGTGTTGAAAAATGGGTGTTATCATTACAATCATGCGTCAGTTTAGCAGAATCTTCGCACTGTGTCAATACGATGTGTGATACTTTTCCTTGTCGCAAAAAATAAAAAAGCCCCATGCAATAAATGCACAAGGCTTTTTTCAGAGAAAGTATCCTTTGCAAGCGTAGCTCAAAACCGTTTTCGCAGGAGAATCTGACTTTCGACCGAATCAGAGAGAAGCGTCGTTTGCATTTTCAGTTCGAGGGGTCTAGCAGAGATTGCTTGTGGCATGTTTTTCTTGTTATGGCTTTTCGCGGCAATACGTGCGTCAATCGCACTGACAACATGGTTCAAAATAATCAGTCCCAAAAAGGTTCGCGCCCGTTCAAACTTGTCGTTCGCATCATTTCTCAACTGCAAAGCGACCTCCCGGTGCGGCGAATCGTGTTTGTCGCCCCGGGCTTCATCCTTGAATGCCTTTCGGTCATCCCAGTACCATTTTCCCACTCGCTGAAGGGGTTGACCGTTGTTGTCTGTATAGACGTTGTGCCAGTTATCGAAGAGTGTTGCATGTTCAAAATCTTCGATTTCATCCCATGTGTCAAAGGTGCCGGGACCATCAAATATAACATGGTCTCTAACCTGTTGATGGTAATCATCCCGCAAACCGTTCGCACTGTTGTGCGTGATGAGATAGAAAGTAAGCAATCCCACCTCCGCCGCAATCTGTAGATAACCACGTTTCGCGCCAATGTAAAGTTGCCCTGAACCCGGAACGACTAACGATGACAGAAACGCTCTATTCGGGGATTTGATTGGTTGTGCCTGATTCAGGATTTCAGTGTTTTTCTTCAGCGTTTGTGTGCCCAGTGCAGAAGTCAGTAAAAAAGTGGTGAGGTGAGGGTTTTCGGTGGCCGATGCACGACTCAAAGGGATGAGCGAGAAAGACAGTGCAACAGCCAACAGCATTGAAATGCCCCGTCCAATCTGATTCATTTTTGCCCTTTCCTTAGAATTTGAGTATCAGCGCAAAGACATTTAAGCGTTTGTTCTCTGGACCGCCGCCGGGAATTAGGGCGTAGTCAAATTGATAGTTGAGCAAGCGAACTCCTAAGCCGTAGGTAAAGTGATCCGCGAATTGAGGCAAGTTAATCCCAGGCTCACTCTTGTAACCGACACGTAGGGCGAGGATGTTCCCAAGCCAGTATTCAATGCCGGCACCTTTTTGCAGATGCCGCCATTGAAGCGCGTGTATACCCACCCCGCGGTCGGCAAGCAGTTGACCCCGCGTCACGTCCGGATGTCCATCCAAGTACGCCACAACACCTTCTTCGTCGTCCTCTTTTAATTTATCAATAAACGCTGTCACGTCGGCAACAAGTCGGAGACGATGATTCAGGTCTTCATAAAGTATCGTCGCCGCGCCCAATCGGAGCATACGCGGCAGTGGGTCGCTCTGGTTCTCATCCTTAAATTTGATTCGTGTGCCCCAATGCTGCACAGCGGCACCGATTTTAACCGGAATCAGCATACCCGGTAGGTCATACTGTAGACCGAGGTCTACAGCAAAAGCCCGTCCACTCACTTGGCCCAATCTCATCTGTATAATCTTCCCGCTAATCCCCGCCGATAGTCTTTCTGAAAGTCGGTCGGCGTAAGCGATTGTCCACGCCCAATTGGTCCCAAGATTTTCTTCGCGGATAGGCTCCGGCGAATCGGTTGTCACAGAAATTGTTCCTTGTCCCTCAATTTGAAGCGTTGTGCCGAGTGTACCGCCCGCTTGAAGTGGCAGCGCACCGGCAAAGAATGCGTAGTACAACCCCTCGCCTGCTTCACCAAAAAGCTGTTGTCCGAAGTCAAGGAATGAAATTGCGGCCTGTTTTTCTCTCTGCCCGTTTCCTTTATCCCGCATTATTGCGAGCCCGCTCGGATTCCATAAAGCGGTCGTGACATCACCAGTCGTCGCAGAGAACGCATCGCCCAATGCGGCGGCGCGTGTTCCACCACCGAGATTGAGAATCTGCGCCCCGGTACGTCCCGGCCCGGCCAACGCCGATGAGGGCACCACGATTATCGTGGCAATTAGTAGCATCAAACTATTGAATTTTTGCATTATTGAGCTCTCCTTGAATATAACAAAATACGGACTACAAAACGTGAACCGTTCTGAATCGGTTTACATAAAACAACCTTGCTAAATCGGATGTTCGATTGAACGTATTTGAGAGAAAGTCGTCTAATCCCTGAACATCTTCAATACACCTCCCGTGTATCAGATTGCGAGGAGCAGATGACAACAACCAAACCCAAAGGTTTTTTAATCGACTTGGATGGGACACTCTATTTTAAGGATAAACCTTGCCCCGGTGCAATACAAACTGTTAAATATTTGCGTCAAAAGAAGTATCATATCCGATTTTTAACAAATACAACCGCCAAAACCCCAAAGATGCTGCATCAACAGATGCGCGAGCTCGGCTTTGACGTATATGAGAGTGAAATTTTTAATGCAACCTACGCTTGTCTGCTATACTTACGGTCACAATCTCAAGCGCGGTGCCACTTTATGGTTGATGATTCCGTCAGAGCGTTTTTTGAAGAAATACCGACGGATGACGAATCGCCCGATTTTGTTGTTGTCGGAGACTATGGCCCCAAGTTTGACTTTCGCTCCTTAAATCATGCTTTTCGATTGTTAATAAATGGTGCTGAACTGATTGGACTACAAAAATCGCCCTATTGGTTCTCGCCTGAAGGGATGCACCTAGATTGTGGGGCATTTGTCACGTTGCTGGAATATGCTTCAGGTAAAACGGCCAAAATAATGGGCAAGCCGAGTGAACTTTTTTTTCAAATTGCACTTGATGCGCTTCAACTTCCTCCGAGTGACGTTATTGTGGTTGGGGATGATATCACATCTGACATAGTTGGTGCAGAAAAAATGAAGATGAGCAGTCTATTAGTCAGGACCGGAAAGTTTACACCTAGTCAATTAGAAAACCCGATTGCGAAACCGACATGGGTTTGTGATACTATTTCAGACCTAACTCAACTGTTTTAAGAATCTTTGAAGATAAAATAATATGCGCCTAAATCGACGTAGCCTCTATTTTCCCGCTGTGACGTTGACCGTGTTGACCATCACGCTGACCGTGATTCTGGCGATTTCCACGTACCGAAACCTACATCGAGAACAGGAACAGATGGAAGAATCACTCACCCGTGAGGGGCTTGCGCTGTTACGTCTGTTTGAAACGGTCGCGCATAGCCACGACTATGAGCTTGAAGAAGAAGCCGCCCAAGTCCAACAATTGGCTGTTGCCGTGGCACCCAATGCGGATATTGCCTATATTTTTATGTTCGATCAGCAGGGACGGATTTTAGCGCATAGCAACCAGTCAATGGTTGGGAAACTTATCGACGGGGGAATTCCGAAAGGCTCCGAGATTCTTTCATTCATCAAAGGACATATCTTTGAAATTCGCAGTGATTTCCATCCCGTTCCATCTAATCACTATCTAGGAATCGGTCTCAAGATGAGTACCCTTAAGCAGACGCATCACGAAGACCGTCGGCACACAATGATGATGGCGGCGATGCTCATCCTATTGGGGTCGGGTTCGCTGTTCTTTATTATTGTCGTGCAGAATTTTTACCTTGTCCAACGCACACTCAATCAGATGAAAAGTTACATCCACTACGTTGTGGAGAGCATGGCGAACGGCTTGATTTCGCTGGATTCTGCAGGTGCTGTAACCACAATCAATCAAGCGGCTCAAGAACTTATAGGTATCTCAGAAGCGGAAGCGAAATCGCTTGAGATTGATGGACTCTTGCAGGAACACGCGGTTGAGATTCGAGATGTGCTTGAAAACAATCACACCATTCTCAACAAAGAGATTGTGTATCAGCACTCTAACGGTTCCGCCATTCCTGTGAATTTGAGCGCAACACAGGTAAAAGATGAGCGGGGAGTCAAACTCGGCGTTGTCATTCTGCTGAATGACATGCGTGAAATGGTCGAGTTACAAGAGCGTGCCAAACGCGCTGAACATCTCGCGTCCATTGGCCGAATGGCCGCAACGGTTGCCCATGAGATTCGTAATCCACTCTCTTCTGTTCGAGGGTTTGCCCAATTTTTTGCGAACCGCTTTGTGGAAAAAACGGAAGAGCGAACCTATGCACTCGCGATGATGGAAGAATCGAACCGTCTGAATCGGGTGGTTTCCGAACTTTTAGATTACGCCCGACCGTTGGAATTGAAGATTGAACCCACCTCGATTGAGACGCTATTTCTGGATATCGTTCGGCGACTTGAGTTGGAACAGACCGCTTCCGACATTGAGATTATTCAAGAGGTTCAACCCGATATGCCGACCGTGCAACTTGACCACGACCGAATCCTTCAAGTATTGCTCAATCTCACGCAAAACAGCATTGACGCGATGCCCAATGGCGGGAAACTGATTCTTTCTGCCGTATGGCTCGCAGAACGGAACAGCGTCCAGATTGGAGTGCGGGATACAGGAAAAGGGATTCCGAAATCCGACCTGCCTAGATTATTTGAGCCTTTCTTCACAACGAAAACACGAGGCGCGGGACTCGGGCTCGCTGTCGTGCGAAAAATCGTTGATGCACACGACGGAGAGGTGGAAGTTAAGAGTGAAGAGGGCACTGGCACACAAGTGATTTTGACCACCCCGCAAAGTAAGACATAGAAGGAAGAAATTTTAACGCAAAGACGCAAAGCAGAGCAGAGTGGAAGGTAGGAAGAATGGAAGGATGGAGGATTGGGAGATTGGGAGGGGGGAAGGTTGGAAGGATGGAAGAGTGGAAGATTGGGAGCGGGAGCGTTTCTACGCTTCTGCTCAAGAGGAGTGCAATGTGACTCTTGAAATCAATTTGGTATGAGTGAGGTGTTCAAGTGATGAAGCGTTATCCTGAATATAAAGAAAGTGGGGTGGAGTGGATTGGAGAGATACCGGCGCATTGGGAAATCGGGCAAATAAAACACATCGCAACTCTTATAAGTCAGAAATCAACTCCTGAGACAGACGCTATAAAAATTTCGCCTGAAAATGTTGAACCGAAAACAGGCAAAGTCCTTGATTTTTACAGTCCCCATGATTCAGTTGGCGTAAAATTCCAAGCTGGAGATGTGTTATTCAACAAACTCCGCGTCTACCTCAGTAAAGTGATCTTTGCAGAATATAGTGGCTACTCTCTCGGTGAAATGATAGTTGTAAGGCCCTCTTTACAAGACACGGCTAAATATGTCTTCTATCTGATGCTATCCCCCCGGTTCATTGAATACTGCGATTCTATGTCCTACGGCGTGAAAATGCCACGAACAGCCGTTGATGACATTCTGAATGCACAAATCCCCTTGGCTTCATATCAGGAACAAATCCAAATCGTCAACTTCCTTGACCGCAGGACGAAACAGATCGACGAACTCATCCGCATCAAAGCACGACGGGTGGAACTACTGCAAGAACAACGAACCGTCCTAATAAATCAGACAGTGACGAAGGGACTTGATCCGAATGTGGCAATGAAACCATCGGGAGTGGAGTGGATTGGGGATATACCGAAGGATTGGGAAGTAAAAAAAATAAAATATACGCAATCTAATTTAATAGGTGGTGTTTGGGGAAGTGAGCCAGCAGGAAACGAAAATGATATTTACTGTATACGAGTAGCCGATTTTAACTATGTGCAGTTGGCAATTGCGACACACAATCTTACTTTGAGAAATATATCGTTCAAAGAGAGAGGAAAAAGAATACTAAAAACCGGTGATTTATTAATAGAAAAATCGGGGGGTGGCGAAAAAACACCTGTTGGAAAAACAGTGATGTTTGATGTTGAGATACCAAGACCAAGTGTTACTTCAAATTTTATCTCTAAGTTCACCGTGAACTCAGATTCGTGTTTTCCTAGATACTTGTTGTATTGCTTTGATTTTTTATATCAGATAGGTTTAACCAGAAAACACATTAAACAGACTACAGGGATTCAGAACCTCGACATTGATTCCTATTTTCAAGAGAGAATACCGTTTCCCAGTCTAATAGAACAAACCCAAATCGCCAACTTCCTTGACCACAAAACTGCACAGATCGACGAACTCAGATCCAATGAACAGCGGAGCGTCGAACTCCTCAAAGAATACCGTCAAACCCTCATCTCTGAAGTTGTGACAGGGAAGATAGATATCCGAAGCGAAGTTTAATCCATGTAATCCGTGTAATCCGCGATTCAGACAGTAGAACCCTATATTACCAATAATGCAATGCTTAAACTTCATCCGAATTGGAAGATAGGAGGAAATCCATCGTGCGGGTAAAAATTCTTATCGTTGACGACGAGCCATCTCATCGGTTGATGCTATCTGCCCACCTCAAATCGGGTTACGATATCTCTGAAGCCTCTGACGGTTTGCAGGCGATGGAAGCTGTAAAAAAGCAGTTCTTCAATTTGGTGTTGATGGACATCCGTATGCCCGGTATGGATGGTTTAGAAGCACTCAGACAGATTAAAGCGATTAGCCCGGGCATTGTTGTGTTCATCATGACCGCGTTCGAGTCTGTGGAAACGGCACGCGAAGCACTCCGACAAGGTGCCAGTGATTACATCGTCAAACCTGTTGATGCAGAGGAACTTTTGGCAAATATTGAGCGCGAGTTCGCATACAGTGCCCTACAACGCGAAAACACCCTGCTAAAAGAGCGGCTCGGTGAGCAGTTCGCCGAATCCAACATTATTGCCCGAAGTCCCAAGATGCAGGAGGTGCTTGAGAATATCGCGCTGATTGCCCCTTCCGATGCGACCGTTCTCATTCTCGGCGCAAGCGGCACGGGCAAGGAGCTGGTCGCCAATCTTATCCACGAGCGCAGTACACGCGCAAAAAAGCCGTTTATCAAGCTCCACTGTGCTGCACTTACAGAAGCACTGTTAGAGAGCGAGCTATTTGGTCATGAAAAAGGATCCTTTACCGGTGCAACGGAGCAGAAGCCAGGACGCTTTGAATTGGCAAACGGAGGCTCATTCTTTCTCGACGAAGTGGGCGAAATGAGCCCAACCACCCAAGTCAAGCTACTGCGAGTCCTCCAAGAGCAACAATTTGAACGCGTCGGCGGAACAGAGTCAATAACGGTTGACACCCGAATCATTGCCGCTACCAATAAAGAACTCGACAAAGAGGTTGAGGCAAATCGATTCCGCGAAGACCTGTACTATCGCCTCAACGTTGTGCCGATTCAACTCCCCCCGTTAAGAGACCGAAAAGAGGACATCCCACCGTTAGCTGAGTATTTTCTCAAATTCTACCGAGAGAAAAATCACCGTGAAATTGAGCAGCTCCTGCCCGAAGCCCTAGATTTGATGATGCGTTACGACTGGCCCGGAAACGTGCGCGAATTGGAAAACACCATCGAACGCGGCGTTATCATCGCCCGTTCAGAATACCTCACTCCGGATGAACTCCCGCCCAATATCCGTCAAATAGCCGAATCGACAACTGGCTACGATTCCGAAGTGACTGTTGGAAACACGCTTAAAGAAATGGAGAAGGAATTTATCGCCCAGACGCTGGCCTCTGTCGCTGGGAATCGGACCCGTACCGCCAAGCTCCTTGGAATTACCCGCAAAACCCTACAAAATAAGATTCGTGAGTATAAACTTGCCCTTTGAATTTAGAACCTGTTTGAATGGTAGCAGACTGCCCATGGACCACTTTGTGCGATGGGGGAAGAATTTTTGCAAGCCAAAAAGGTGTTATTTCCGATACATCAAGGCGTATCAAAGGAGTCTGACCATGACACTGTTGAAATGTAAGGGGGCTATAGCCTTGTGCGCCCTGCTGTTGTGCATTCCCACCCTCGCACCCGCGAAAATCGTTTTTTATTCGACACGTGACGGTGTAGGCAGTATCTATGTGATGGACGATGATGGCAGCGAGGATGCAGAGGCGCAGGGAAGAACAGATCTGCCGGCCCTAACGGGTGGCGATCCTTGCGGATGGCGATCCTTGCGGATGGCGATCCTTGCGGATGGCGACATGAGTCGACGCACATGAGTCGACGCATAGAGTCGACGCAATTTGGCAATCCAGCGGGAGCGGTTTGGAGTATTAGAGTTGGTCAACGGTATAGGCATCCAACAGTTTGTCATCAATGTTTACGCCGAACCCGGGCTTGTCATCCAGGGTGAAAAAGCCATCGCGTGGGGTTGGGCGTAGGAGCTGGTAGAGTTGATTTTCGGGTGCACGACGTGAGGGACCGAAGGTTTCTGCCATGCACGGCATAGGTAGGCAAGCGATTAGGTGTAACCCCCAGGGCGTTCCACCCTGATGGGGCCAGGTCGGGATACCTTGACTCGCCGCTTCGTTGGCAATTTTGATGCACTCGCCGAAACCGCCTGCCCAGCTCACATCGGGTTGAATCATATCTGCGGCGTTCCAGCGCAGGAGTTCTCGAAATCCGTAGCGCGTAAATTCATGTTCGCCTGAGACAATCCATGTGGTGTCAAGCATACGCACCAATCTCCCCATGCCTTCGTAGTCATCCAAGGCAATGGGTTCCTCAATCCATTTGATATCGAGTGCGGCGGCGGCTTCTGCAAAGCGGAGCGTGTAATCCACATCCCACCGCAGATAGATGTCCGTCATTAAATCAACATCTGTCCCGACCTCGTCCCGCGCACCCTCTACGCGGGTGAGGTTTTCGGCAAACCCATCGGTGCCCTGGTCAGGGCCGTTTCGGAGCGGGAGCTTACAAGCGGCGAACCCTTGTGTGGCATAGTATCCCACGTCGGAGCCGGTGGCGTACGCCGGTATCGAAATCCGTGGTTCGTCTGTTACCAAGCTGTAGACAGGGGCGCGCAGAATCTTTCCGCAAAGATCCCACAATGCAAGGTCAACCCCGCTCAAAGCGTAAATAACCAATCCGCGTCGTCCGTAAATTGATGTGATGTGATAGAGGGTGTCCCAAATCTCATCCACATCGAGCGGGTCACGGTCTAGCACGAAATGCTTCAGATGTTGGTCGATAACGAGTGCCCCGGCAAGCCCGCCGCCGCCAAGCCCATAACCTTTTAACCCCTTATCCGTCGTGATTTCGACCATAAGAGCACCGGCTTGTGTGGCAAAAGGACCGCGCCAATCAACATGGGCTGTCCGTGGCCCCGATCTGACTTGACTTGGCGCACCGCCGCGTTCAGAGAATGCCATTGATGACATGGCGGCGGGATTCAGATTGATGTGCCACGTCCGAATCCCTACGACCTTGTGAGCGGTTTTTGCTCGCTGTTTCCAATCAGAGACACGGGCTTGAGCTTCAGCCGTGTAATCTGGCAATTTGGCTTCACAGTTGACTTGCATTGTTATCTCCGCTGATAGATTGTTATCTCTGCTGATAGCGAATCAATTAATCAACCCTTCCCCCGGGCTTGATGCGGTCGCATAGCGTTTTCTCGGGATGCGCCCGGCTAAAAATGCCAATCGCCCGGCTTCTACCGCTTTTCTCATCGCTTCTGCCATTAACACAGGCTGTCGGGCTTTGGCGACCGCTGTATTGAGCAGAACGCCATCGCATCCGAGCTCCATTGCAATGGCGGCATCAGAGGCTGTCCCAACACCCGCATCAACAATCAGCGGCACCCCGACCATCTCACGAATGATCTGGATGTTATACGGATTGCGGATGCCCATGCCGGAGCCGATCGGAGCCCCCAACGGCATAACTACCGCGCACCCGAGGTCTTCTAGCTTTTTGCAGGTAATCGGGTCATCGTTGCAGTAGGGCATAACGGTGAATCCGTCTTTGATTAGTGTTGCGGCGGCGGACAGCAACTGTTCGACATCCGGAAACAGGGTCTGCTCATCGCCGATGACCTCCAACTTGACCAAGTCGGTTCCAAGGGCTTCTCGCGCCAATTGCGCGGTTAATACGGCATCCTTGGCAGTATAACAGCCTGCGGTGTTCGGTAAAATTGTCAACCCCTTTTCGCGAAGCAGATTGAACAGATTCTCCTCTGACGTATCTCCGACCTTTACACGCCGGAGCGACACAGTAGCGATTTCTGCGCCGCTTGCTTCAATGGAACGGGCCATCACATCAAAGTTTGGGTAACTGGCTGTCCCGATTAATAATCTCGAGCGATAAACAGTATCGCCAATTTTGAGTCCTTCCATTTTTAACCTCTCCGTTTTTTATTCTGGTCGTTTGTCGTAATTCAACGGTGTGTTCTCTTTGCTCAGTTCGGTATACTAACCCGAGTTGCCATCTATTCCAGAGAAATTTAACGCAAAGACGCAAAGGCGCAAAGAAGAACATAACCCGCAATCATCGCGGTGTTGGGCTCTGCTGGATTTGCCAATCCAGCAGGAGCAGGTGAGGAGTTATTCATCTTTGAAATCAAGCCGGACCTCGCCATTTTCCAGTTTTAACGCGGCTTCAAACGACTTACCCGATTTCGACTTGAACCCTTTTAGGACCGATGTTTTGCCGTCGCTTAATAGCTTTTTGACAGTACGGCTCTGAATGCGTTTGCCAGCGATTGTTTTCCAAACCGTAAACTTGCACCCCGCCTTCCACCCGACACAATTGAATGATTTCTCTTGCTCTACAATGGGTTTACTGCATAGAGGGCAAGTCCCAATCGCTGCCCCGTCTGCTGAGGGCCTACGTCCCTTCCCTGTCTTTGCCTTGGGCCTGCTCGCCGCGCTTTGGTTGCCGCGTCCCTGACGGGGAGGGGTTCTTTGTTGATGTTCGGGGGTTGGTACAGGGATATCCATGACGTGCCCAGCGTCCGAGAGACATAATACGACGGGGCCTATATCAGGGAGCGTGACCGGTTCCATCAGGATACGCTGCTGGATGAGTTGCCGGATTGCCCCGACGTTCAAGTGGATGCCTTTATATTCTTTCCAAAGCACAAATTGACACCCTTTTTTCCAGCCGGAACAACCGTAACCTTGTCGCCCTTCGATGACGGGGGCACCACAACGTGGGCAATCCCCGAATCGGCTTCCATCAACGGCTGACATACCGCTTTCTCGAATCACAGCGTCGGTGAACTGGACGATTTCGCGCATGAATTGCTCTGGGGCTAACTGCCCTGACTCGATCTGTTTGAGCTTTGCCTCCCATTCCCCCGTCAATTCTGCGGACTTGAGGTTGGCATCTTGTACCAACGCAACGAGATAGCGTCCGAGGTCTGTCGCAGTGAGCGTTTTTTTCTTTCGGACAATATAACGGCGTTTCAGCAGGGTCTCAATGATTGCCGCCCGCGTTGCTGGAGTGCCAAGCCCTTTCTCCTTTAGTGCCTCTTTCAGACTTTCATCATCCACCAATCTCCCTGCTGTTTCCATCGCGCCGAGCAGGGAGTTTTCGGTGAAGTGCTTGGGCGGTTTGGTCATCCCTTTTTTGATAAACGGTTGATGGGGACCGCGCTCACCGGGCTTAAAGGAGGGCAGTTCCTGCTCCTCTTCACGGTCATCCTCCTGCTGGTCATCCGCTTTCGATTTCGTGGGATATAGTACAGTCCAACCGGGGTCAAGTATCCGCACCCCTCTTGCCCGGAACGGCACGGTGTTGGATACGCCGTCTACTGTCGTGATCTCCTTGAGGCAGGGCGGGTAGAATACAGCGATTAACCGCGTGACAACAGCGTCGTAGACCTTCTGTTCGTCAAGGGAAAGTGAGCGGGAAATTTTTCCTGTCGGGATGATGGCGTGATGGTCGGTCACCTTTTTGTCGTTGGTGATGCGAGCCGTGAAGGGCAGCGCGTCGAGCTTTAGTGGGCTAATCTCTGTCTCTTTGATATCTTTAAGGTTCTCAAGGATGTCCGGAATTTTCTCTTTCATATCGCTGCCGAGATAGCGTGAATCGGTGCGCGGGTAGGTTATGGTTTTATTTTCATAGAGCGATTGTGCGAGCTTCAGGGTATCATCTGCGGACATGCCGTATCGCCTGTTCATGTCTCGCTGGAGTTCGGTCAAATCGTAAAGGAGTGGCGGCTGGACCTTCTGCTTTTTCGATTCAACCTTCTCGATGACAAACGGCTGGCCCTCCACCTTCGCCAATAACGCCTTGGCATCCTCCTCCTTCTTGAACCGCTCGCCTCTGAACTTAAAAATGACCTCGCGGTATCGGGTACTCAACTCCCAAAACGGCTCGGGCTTGAAATTCCGGATTTCATCATCGCGCCGAACAATCAACGCTAGGACGGGGGTCTGTACGCGCCCTACGCTCCACAAAAGGCCACGCGCCCCGTATCGTACCGTAAAGTTGCGTGTGGCGTTCAACCCGACGATCCAATCCGATTCCTGCCGGCATTTCGCGGCGGCGTACAGCGTGTCGTAATCGCGCCCCAATCGGAGATTATCAAAAGCGTCTCGAATCGCCTCCTCGGTCAGTGAGCTGAGCCAGAGTCGCCGAAACGGTTTTTTGCCACAGCCTGTCATCAGAAGGATGTATCGGAAAATCAACTCGCCTTCGCGGCCGGCATCTGTCGCGCATATAAGTTCGTCCGCACCTTGAAAGAGGCGTTTGATTACTCCAAACTGTTTGCGTCCCCCTCTGTTGTCATCCATCAATTTTAACTCAAAGCGTTCTGGCACAAAAGGCAATGTATCCAGAGACCATCTCTTCAGTGCAGGGTCGTATTCAGCGGGCTCTTTTAAGGTGACCAAGTGTCCGAATGCCCATGTCACTTGATAGCCCCGCCCCTCGTAATATCCCTCACGACGCGAGTTTGCACCGAGAAATGAGGCAATGTCCCGCGCCACGGATGGTTTTTCAGCAAGCACAACTTTCATAATTTCCTCACCTCTCCCCGCCGCGCGGATTCGAGCAACGTATCGCAAACACGCATGGTGTCGATAGCGACTGTCGGCCAGTGGGCATCAAGCTCTCCTGTCCGCACAATATTTGAAAACCGCTCAATCATCTCCACTTCCTGAATACACGCTTCGATTCGATGCTCTGCGTCCTTTCCCGCTGTACCGTGTATCCAGAACCGGGCGACATCCGTTTTCCAAGGCACTGTGAAATCGTCGCATATTAGTGAGCCTTTAGTTCCGGCGACCTCGAACCATTTTCGACTTCCGGTATCGAAACCACAATCGAATGAAGCCATCCGTTCGTCGGCAAACCAGAGTAGCCCGGATAGATTAAATTCCACCCCAACCTTATCGCGTGTGGTGCCGAACACCTGTGTGGGCAGGTCACCAAACGCCCAGAGAATCGCACGGACGCAGTAATATCCCAAATCGCCGAGACACCCGCCGCCGACCTCCTTTTGAGCGCGGATGTTGTTTTCGGGGATGGTGTCCCAGTTAAAAGTAAACGCCGCCGTCACCCGACGTAGCCTCCCCAATGTCCCATCGTCTATTATCCGCCTCATTTCAGCGGTGCGTTTGTGATGCACCCACATGACACCATCCATCAACTGCACACCGTTCCTTCGGCAGGCATCCGCCATTGCGACTGCCTCCTCTGCGGTTACGGAGAGCGGTTTTTCGCACAGTACGTGTTTGCCGTGTTCGGCCGCCTTGATTGTCCATTCGGCGTGCATTGATGGCGGGGTCGGGATGTAGATTGCGTCAACGTCGGGGTCATTGAGCAGGCCCTCGTAGTTTCCGTAAGCGCGGGGGACATTGTGTTCATAAGCCCAATCCTCGGCACGGTTCTGGGTTCGGCTGGCGATGGCGACCAGTTCTGCGCCATCTGCCAAGTGTATTGCGTCCCCGACTTTTGTTGCGATATTTGCGGTGCTCAGAATTCCCCAATGGACAACTTCAGTTTTCATTGCGAATTTCTCCGATAATTTGTCTCAACCCGTCGAGCGATTGCTTGGTGCTCTGAATCCCGGTATCGTTGGGAAGGCGGAAATGGGTTTCGAGTGCAACCACGCCTTCGTAACCGTCCTGTATGAGCCGACGAATCTGTCCTTTGTAATCGACGTTCCCCGCGCCGACGGGCAACCAAACCCGTTTGCCATCCTGAAATCCGACATCCTTGACGTGAATATGATTAATCCGCTGATGAACCCGCTCGTAGCCTGTGGGATAGGGGTCGGGTTCACCGGCGGCGTAGGCGTTGCCGGGGTCCCAGATTAGCTTGAGGTTTGGCGAATCGAACCGATCAAAGAGACGCACGAGGTCTTCGCTTGTGCCGATGTTGCCGGAGCTGACGTTCTCAAATCCCAAAATGACCCCTTCGCGCTCAGCGATTCGGATGGGCAATTCGAGTTTCTCGAAGATACGTTCCCACTTTTCCTCGTCAAGGTGTTCCTCTTTCCAGAATGAAAAGAGGCGGACGACATTCGTATCAAATAACGGGGCGATTTCAATAGACCGGAGTAGGTGTTGAATATGCACGGCGTACTCCTCATCGTTATCAAGAGAGCACCGTAGGGTGAGCGAATCAATGCTGGTGACTGGGAAGCCGCTCTGCTTGACACATTGGATGGCTTTGCTGAGGGTTGCGTCATCGACATCACATATATTTTTTCCCCACACCTTGTGTAATTCGATTTCGTCTAAGTCCCACGATTTTGCGATTTCGATCGCTTCGTCAAGGTCTTGGCTGATTTCGTCTGTTACGACTCCGATTTTGAACACTGTTATCTCCTGTACTGAAATTTATTGTCTGCCCTCGCGAAAGCACCAGCGGTGCGGTTACATGACGTTTAAGTATTTAAATCGGTAATCCCGATTTCCCCCATGCCCAGTAGGGGCGGTTTCCGAACCGCACCGGGCATGGTTATGGAATTACCGAATTATTTTTTGAAACTTCATCAAACCGCACCTACCGGGGTCGGCATATGGGCGACCGGGGTGGATGGAAACTGCACCTACCGGGGTCGGTATATGGGCGACCGATGCGGTTACAAACCGCACCTACCGGGGTGGATGGAAACTGCACCTACCGGGGTGGATGGGCATACGGGTCTGGGGTTACCGTTTTCTTTCTTGTTGATATGGGCCGGCGATGGCGATGCAACATTTGTCTGGATGTAAATATTTCTGTGCGACGGCGTTGACCTGTTCGCGGGTGAGCTCGCGGTAGATTGATTCGACTCTTTGAGGGTAATCGAGTCCCAAGCTGTGCAGTTCTGCAAACACGAGCATTGTGGCAATCCCTTTGTTCGTTTCAAGAGTCAATGCGAAATTGCCCACCACCAAGTTTTGCGCGTCTGCAAGCTCCTGTTCCGTAACCCCTTCAGATTTGATAAGTTCAATCTCGTGCAGAATACTGTTGATTGCCCTGTCCACATTTTCAGGATTGACCCCTGCGCTTGCGTGAAATGGGCCTTCGCCTATTGCGGGCGAGAATGAACTCCAGACGCTATACGCCAACCCCTGTTCGTCGCGGACACGGCCAAACAGCCGCGCAATGCCAGCACTGCCTCCTAAGATCGAGTTCATTAGATTGAAGCTGTAGAAATCGGGAGATGAGCGGGCGATGCCTTTGTGGCCTAACTCAATATCTACCTGTGATTTGTCCATCATTGACTTAATGGCCACCTGCTTCTCGCCGTACTCGACAGCGGGAACGGTGAAAGGAATATCTTCTGCACTTCCTCGCCAATCTTCCATCATAGCCCCAACTTTTTCGATAACTTCCTGTGTCTGGACATCCCCAACGACTGATAGGATGCAGGCATCTGGACGATAGTAGCGGGCGTGGAACTCAACCAAGGTCTGTCTCTGGATGCCCGCGACCGATGCCTCGGTGCCTTGCGGGCGGCGGTGATACGGATGCTCCGGCGAATAGATCATCTCTCGAAGTAGCTCATCAGCGACTCGCCCTGTATCATCTTCCCACGACTTAAACCAGCTATAGACCTGAAACCGATGTTTCTCAATCTCCTCTTTCGGAAAGGTGGGTTGGCGTAAGATGTCGTTGAGCACATCAAGCACACGGTCAAAATCCTTGCTGAGCAGACGACCTTGAACACTAACCGTCTCACTGTTTCCCCATACGCTCAAACCGGCACCGACCGATTCGGTCGCATCGGCAATCTCCTCCCAGGTCCGCGACGTTGTCCCTTTTGTGAGCGTATGGGCGACGAAATCTGAGCAACCGTAGCTCTCTGGCAGGTCGTATATGCTACCCGCCTTCAAACGTCCCCCAATAGCGATTGTTTCGTTGAAATGATTCTCCTGAATCAGCAGTGTCAATCCGTTGTCGTAGACGTGCCGTGAGACAGGCGGGTGTTCTGTGGATTGTGCATTGTTTGGGGCCACTCCCCCACTTGATACGCGGATTGCGGGGCGATTTTCAGTTATTTCCGATTTAAAAAAAAAGCGGGGCGGCGAAATCATGGCTTGCACACCACTGTGGTACGCACCCCCGTTGCCGGGTGCAATTGGTTGGAAATGTCCAACGGTGCGATTGTCTTGAGTGAGGTATTTTTGGGCGACATCGCGAATCTGCTCACGAGTCACGGATTGAATCGTTTCAAGGCGGGTATCGAGATACTTGTAGGATAGCAGTGTTTCATAATAACCGATTTGAGAGGCTTGATCGGAGACGCTATCGAGCGAAAAGATGAACCGTGCCGCGGTTTGATTGATTGCCTTCTCAAGTTCGGCTTCCGTAACCAAGTCATTTTGGACCTGATGAAACTGTTCCAGCAGTGCCTCCTCGAGTACACCTGCTGGAACATCAGCGCAAGCTTCTGCAAACGCCCATGCGAGCCCCGCGTCTTTAGAAAACCCGTCATCAAAATAGGCTGAAGTTGCCAGTTGCTTGTCTACGACTGCCCGATAGAGCCGTGAGGTTTTGCCCGAACTCATGATGGTACTGAGCACCTCCATCGGATATAGGTCTGGATGTCCGGCAGCGGGAATATGATATGCGATTGCAACGTAAGCGATATTGCCCTCTTTCCGGACGGTGACACGCCGCTCGCCACGCTGTTCGGGCTCTGTGGTTCTCGGCTCATCAATCGACTCGCCGGGCACGAGGAGATCGAAATGCTCTTCGACCTGTTTCATCAGATTTGCTGTATCAAAATCTCCGACGACGACGAGCGTTGCGTTGTTTGGCACGTAGTTCTGCCGATAATGATTGTAGAGATCCGCGCGGGTCATTGATTGGAGGTCAGCCACCCATCCGATTATCCCCCATTGGTAAGGATGCGCTTTATATGCTGTCGCCTGCACCTCTTCCCACAGGACGAATTGGGGCGAATTTTCGGACCCTTCACGTTCCGAGAGGATGACAGTGCGCTCGGATTCAACTTCGTTCGGGTCGAAAATACTGTTCTGCATTCGGTCAGCTTCCAGTGCCAGCGCGACTGAAACTTTGTCGGCAGGAAGGGTTTCGTAATAGGCGGTATAGTCCGTTCCGGTAAATCCATTCCATCGGCCGCCGTTGCCTTCAATAACTCGCTTGAGTGCGTCTTTCGGGAATTTCGGTGTGCCCTTAAAGAGCATGTGCTCTACCCAATGGGAAACACCGGTGATTCCGAGCCGTTCATTGCGGGCCCCGACCTTATACCAGATGTAGGTGCTGACGACAGGTGCGGAGCGTACCTCTTTTGTTAAAACTTTCAATCCGTTCAGCAGTTGATGTTCGATGATTTCAGGGTTTGTGCTAGGTCTTGTCATAGATATGCGTTTCCTTTTTATAAAAGTGATTGGAAGCTAAATATTCTCGTCGAATCGTGTTTTGAGTTCTGGACTCAATCTAGGGTCGGTGCCTCGTTTGACTTCGATTACCCGGGCCTGCTTTGCTTGAAGAGTCGTCTGGAGAGATTTCATCGCTGGGTACGGGTGTAGGTCGCCACAAAAAAAGAGGTCTGCCGCAAAATACGCTAACTCTGGCCATGTGTGAATCGCGATATGGGACTCCGATAAAGTTGCTGTTGCCGTAACGCCGCGTGGACTAAACGGGTGGACGCAGACATCAATTAGGGTCGCTCCACTGGCGGATGCCGCATCAATTAGGGCTTGACGGATGTGTTCCGGGTCATTCAGTAGGTCAGCGGGAGATTGCCAAGCATCGATAATCAGATGAGTTCCGATATGTGTCATAGTGATTCAATGATACCGAAAATCTGGGCGAATGTCAAGTAAGAAGAAATAGAACGCAAGAGCGTATTGTCTGCCCTTGTGGATGGCGAGATGACTCGACGCAAATCGCGGATTAAGCGGATTACTCGGAATTATTGTGGGGTTAGCATTTCGGCGATGTCGGGGGGTAGCTGAATACCGTGTTTAGCCTCGAAGTCCGAGACGCTTTCGTAGGCGTTCTGAAATGAAGTGATGATATCCGCCCCCATGTTTCTGGCAGTCGTTAGTGTCTGAATCGCGCCCTAACGGGTGGCAAGATGACTTGACGCGGATTTAACGGATTAAGCAGATTATTTGTCTGAATCAGGATTCACAGGATTACAGGATTTTCAGGATTAAGCTGTTGGCTGAATCGCGGATTAAGCGGATTTAACGGATTACTCGGAATTATTGTGGGGTTAGCATTTCGGCGATGTCTGGCGGTAGCTTAAACCCATTTTTCTCCTCGAAGTTTGCGACGCTTGCGTAAAAGAACTGAAATAAAACGATGATCTTCATTTTCATGCCCTTGGCAACCATCAGATCTGCTCTCGCTTTTTCCCACTTTTTCTGGTGTAACCACGCCACTGCTCGATTGATATAGGGAACCCCATAATCGGAGTTCAGTTTTATCGCCTTGCTGTAGTCTTTGACGGCATTTTCATAATCGCCTTTCTTTTGGTAAGCATCGCCGCGATCTTTATAGATACTCGCGGAATCGGGATTGAGTTGTATGGCCGTGTCCAAGTCTTTGATTGCATTCTCATAATCGCCTTTGTTGTAGTAAGCATCACCACGATTGTTATAGGCAATGGCGAAATCGGGCCTCAGCTCTATCACTTTGGTAAAGGCTTTGATTACAAGGTCAAACTCCTCTTCTGCCGAGTGAACAATACCGAGATCGAAATAGGCATCGGCATCATTAGGTTTCAATTGTGTTACTTTGGTAAAGTCTTCAATAGCACGTTCATTATCGCCTTTACTAGAGTAAACCACACCGCGATTGTAATAGGCATTGGCAAAATTGGGATTGAGTTGTATCGCTTTGGTAAAGTCTTCAATGGCACGGTTATAATCGTCCTTTTTGACGTAAGTTAGACCTCTATGGTAATAGGAATCAGTAGAAGCAGGCTTCAGACGTATTGCTTCGGTAAAGTCCTTGATCGCATTATTATAAAAATCTTGCTTACGATGCGTTTCGGTCTCGTTATCGCCTTTGTAACAGTAAGCAATCCCTCGATCTTTATATGTCTCGCCATGATTGGGTCTTAGTTCTATTGCCTTGTTATAGTTCGTGATGGCCTCGTCAAACTGGTTTTCTTCGCGATAAGCCAAACCACGATAGTTATACGCCTCGGCGTCATTGGGATTCAGTTCTATCGCTTTGTTAAGGTTTTCAATGGCACCCTTAGGATTGCGTGTATAGTAGTAAGCAACGCCGAGATTGTGGTAGGCCTCACCCATTTGCGGATTGAATTTCAAAGCTTCAGTATAATACCTGATAGATTTTGTATACCACTTCTGTCTGTCTTCCGCCTCGGTTTCATCTGCTCTCTTTTTACACGCTAAACCTTTATAAAACTCTATGTATGCACTCTCGTGGATGTCCTGATTTGTAATAAATCCGTGAAGATCGTTGTAGATAGTTTCGGTAGATATGCCGTGGTATTTTCGCAAATGATTTAGCATGGGCTCTTTGAGGTATTTGGGGATATTAATTACCTTATATTCTTCTTGTTCAATAAAGCCTTTCGGTGGACGCATGAATATGCTCTTCTGAGCTATGACGCGATTTATTGGATTCTGAGGTTCCTTGATTCGATATTTTCTGTTTATCTCATCGGTGTTTTGCAACAAGATAATCCTGCCATCTTTGTCATGTGAGCCATCGCAGGCGAAGAAGAGAGCTTTCAGGTAGTCAGTCGTAAAATCTATGAAGTTGGTGTTACCTCCGTAGTGTTGGAGTTGGGCCATCATTTCAAATCCCGCGCTGAGCCCGTGGACATAATTTTCAACCACGTCCAGAATTTGCATTTGGACAAACTCTATGTTAACAAAATCTATATCAAATTCCTCATCCTTAGTTTTTTTCTTGAATTGTCGCCAAAGGCCTGAGGATACTTTCCCATCGTATGGCTGTTTTTCATGGTGTTCAGGTTCGCCTCGGTAGATATAGGTGCCATCAGATGATTGTTCTTCTATCTCGCTGATTTTTTCTTTTATCTTGCTTAGCTCGTTTTGCGTACTCATGGTTTGTTTCTACAGTGCAATTTCTTTGGAAGTTAATCGGTTTGTCAACGTTCACGCCTGCGGAGGTGTTAGCATTTCGGCGATGTCTGCTGGTAGCCGAACACCGTGTTTAGCCTCGAAGTCAGCGACGCTTTCGTGGAAATAATGAAACGCGGCGATAATATCTATCCCCATGTCTCTGGCGGTCATCAGGTCTGTTTTCGCTTTTTCCCATTCTCCCAGGTGGAACCACACCATTCCGCGATAGCAATAGGCCTCGGCAAAATCAGGTTTGAATTGTATCACTTTAGTAAAGTCTGCGATGGCACGGTCAAAATCACGTTTTACTGCGTAAGCCATTCCGCGATAGCAATAGGCCTCGACAAGATCGGGTTTGAGTTCTATCACTTTGGTAAAGTCTTCAATGGCACGGTCAACCTCGCCTTTTTCCCTGTAAATCATCCCACGATTGGTATAGGCTATGGCATGATCAGGGTCAAGGGCTATTGCTTTGGTATAGTCACCGATGGCACGATGATTATCGCCTTTTTTGCGGTAAGCGGCACCGCGATTGTTATAGGAATCGGCATCATTTCGTTTCAGTTGTATCGCCGTGTTAAAATCTTCAATCGCACGGTCATAATCACCTATATTACTGTAAACATTGCCGCGATTGTTATAGGCGACGACATCATTTCGTTCCAATTGTATCGTCGTGTTAAAATCTTCAATCGCACGACTATAATCGTCTTTACCAACGTAAGCAAGCCCGCGATTGTTATATGCGTAGGCATAGTGGGGGTTGAGTTCCATCGCTTTGTTACAGTCTGCGATAGCACGGTCATACTCGCTTTTATTGTTGTAAGCTCCTCCACGATTGCTATAGGCCACCGTAAAGTCGGGTTTGAGTGCTATCGCTTTGTTATAGTCTGTAATGGCACGATTATATTCACCTTTTATATCGTAAACCACTCCGCGATTGTTATAGGCATCGGCAAGATCCGGGTTAAGTTCAATTGCGTATGAGTAGCGTTCTATCGCCATGTCCATTTGCTTGATCATCATCAAAACGTTACCGTGTTGGAACGCCAATTCAGCACGTAATTCTTCTTCAGGTGTCCTGGATGGCGCATCCACCTGAGCTTGCATTTCTTTAACGGTGTTTCGGATACCGTCCACCACATTTTGCCAACCATCACTCTGAGGTTTCCATTTGTTAATAGGCTTACCTTTGTGCGGCAAAACTGCAAAATCACTTAGTTGATGTTTTAGCCAATCGCAACTCTCAAGGATGATGGAGATGATTGTTCTTCCTGCCCTTACAGCCTCGATCAACTCCTTATTGCAGTTTTCAGAGGCCAGACTATTAACGGAGACGAGATAGAGCAGAATATCCGCACCGGTAACCTCTTTGAGAATGTCTTCCTGACATGCTTCGCCCCCTGCGGTGATGTCAGTATCGTCCTTAAGATCTATCTCACCTGCCTCCTCCATTACAGCAAGACACGTTCTCAGTCTCTTCCTTTTCCGATCGTCCTTATGCGAATAGGTAATAAATCCTTTTAGTGGATTGTTCATTGTCTTTCCTTTGTCTGAATCAGGATTTTCAGGATTTTGGGACGCGTCACATTGCGCTCCGCTGGAGCGCGGGAATTTGGGCGTATTGTGTGCTATAGACATTGCGCTCCGCTGGAGCGGGGAAGGAATGCGAAATCCCCAAACGACGTGAACTTTATTACCGAAATTGAACATCAAAACTCTACCTTGAACTATTCTTTTCCCTCCACAATCGCAATTTCGTCGGGGGTAAGATTGTATAACAAGTATACTATTTGATCAATCTCGTTTTCAAGGTCGGATACGTTTGCGTTTGGGTCGGTGCGTTTGGCGGAGAGGATTTGGTCAACCAGATTTTCTATCTGTGTGACAAGGTGATGGTTCGCTTCTGTGACCGGGGGAATCGAAATATTCTCAAAGAATACTTTACTCAATTCTCTGGTACCACCTTGTAATTCTGGACAGTTTTCACGAATCCACTTTGCGGAGACTTTAGAGTTGAAATATCCGGTAAGATATTTCAAATAATTCCCGCCCGTAATGATAAAGATTTTCTGATTTATGTAAAACCCATCCATGTCGTAAACGAATGGGAGAAACTTTGTCATATTGGGATAAACAATCTTCTCTTTCTCAAATTCGGAGTAGTAAGCACAAGCCCTGAGATTCCACCAATTCTCACCTTGATCGTCCCTATTGAATAATCCTTTACCTCTTTTTTTAGTTTTTTCTATCTGTTCTCCTGTAGTTTTGAGGTGATTGTAGATAGCGGGATATTGGTTTGGAATATCCAAATCATAACCAGTTGCAAGCATGTACAATCCTGCCCATTGAACGTTATAGCGTTTGATGTCTCGTCCACGCAGAAGTGGTTTAATAATTTCGGTTGACTTTGGGTCCTGCGCTATCAGTTCGTCGCGCTTGGCTTTGTCTATGATGAATGCTTCGTTACAACCTGTTATAATTCCGCGATAGATGTTTATATCCCAATCTTTGAGCGGTTTGCCGACATCCTCTATTTTGTGTTTTAGGGCAAGTTCGGCGGGCGAAAGGATTGCCCACGGTTCGCCTTCGGACGGAACTTCCATAGCCATCCCGTTATCGCTCAGGTACTGGGCTATGTTCCCGGTGTGTGGGTCAAAATTAGATTTGATGGTTGTGGCGGTGAAGGTCAAGTGAGCATCGGGTACGGTGTTTTGTAGTAGCAGGATGTTGGTGTCTACGGTGGCATCAAATACACCCTGTCCCATGTCCAGCAGTTGAATGGGTTGGGTGTGTCCTATAAGATAGTCTCTCAACTTTTTGCCATACGCGGCGCGCATCCATTTGTTGGAGGTAATAAAACAGACATGTCCACCGTTTTTCGACAGTTGATTCGCTTTCTCATAGAACAAGCAGTAAATATCGCCCGTCCTGATAAAACTGTCAAAATTGCACGGGGCATACAAACGCCCCAATTTCCCGCCCTCTTTTTGTAATTGAATATATGGCGGATTGCCAATTACGACATCAAAGCCATCGGCAACCCCAAACATCCATTCGGGGTCGAACCAGTCTGCGCTGGCGTTTTGGTCGTAGGGATCCCATAGGGCGATTTTTTCGGCATCGTCGGGGGGCATACCGATGGACTTTAATTCTTTTGCCAATTCTCGTCGCAACGTTCTGTCGGCACTTTTACATGCGCGTTTTTGGGAGCGGGTCGTGGCGTGGAAGTGTCGCTCGCGGTTTGCGCCGAGTTCGGTCTCTAGGGCTTTCGCTTTGGAGCTGGTCAGGGTTCGTTCGCTTTCGAGGCCGATGAGGGTGTTTGATGCGATAAAGCGGGTCTCCAGATTGGGCAGTGGCTTGATTCCGAAGTTGTCTGCGGTCTCATCGGGTTCTTGTTCAATGGCGAGGGAGATGAAAAATCGGAGTTTGGCGATTTGGCAGGCGATGGATTGAATGTCTAAGCCGAAGATGCTGTTTTGGATGAGGTATAACTTTCGCCCGAAATCCGAATCGCGGTATCGCTCGAAAATATCACTGATTGCGGTCAGTTCGGCATCGCGCTCTCGTTGGTTTAGGGTATCGAACGCGGCTGTTGCGCGCTGTCCGGCACGTTCTTTTTGTAGCTGTTCCCATCGTTTGTTATTTGGGTCAAGGCGACTGAGTGCGAGGGTGAGTTTGTGTAGTACGCCCATAGGAAAGGCACCGGAGCCGACGGCTGGGTCTAGGATTTTTAGCTGTGAAATTGCGCGTACAATCTCGTCGGATTCACGGTTGTCGAAGTGCGGGTTGGGGGATTTGGTCCGTTCGTCATCGTGCGGGTTGGGGGACGGGTTGGGGGACCCAACCCCTACGGGGCCGTTGAATGCCATGGCATAATCGAACAGGGCGCGTAGGCGTTGCTCCCAAGAATTGGTATTTCCATCCGTGGGTTGGACCTGTCCCGCCAGCGTTGCGGTGAGTGCTTCTTCTACCATGTAGTCGACGATGGGGCGGGGGGTGTAGTAGGAGCCGGTCTGTTTGCGGGCGGTTGCGCCGGTTTCGGGGTTGAATGCGGCGAGTAGGTTTTCAAACACTTTGCCGAGCAGTTCGGGGTCTAACGCGACCTCCTGTTCTATTGGGGTGTTCTCTTGGACGGTGAATTTGTAGTGTTTCAGCAGGGGAATTAGACCGTGCTCATCGTCAAAGAAGAGGCGGTTGGGAACGCTTAACTTGGTGTAGTGCTCATCGGAAAAGCAGTCGATACGGTAGCCGCCATCCCGCGTCGCATCCTCGCTGTCAAGGCAATCGAACAAGCCCCCGTTGATGAATGGGGTTTGGGCGAACAACTCCAGTAGTTTGTCGGGGTCGCTGAGTTGCGCCTTGTAGCGATATACAGAGAAATTGCGATGTTTAACATTTGTTCGTGTGCTAAACTCACGCTTTTTTATTTCGGTGTTTAGGGTTGCGAAAAATAGGTTTTGGAGTACAGCCCGGTAGTAGGAATCGCCATGTTCGCGGTCATAATCTTTCAGCAAGGGGGAAACCTGTTCCTCGTTGAACAGTTCTTCTTCGACCAACCCTTTCTCCTTGATAAACCAGACGAACAGCAGGCGCGTGATTAAGCGGATGATGTGTTCCTCCGGTTTCAAGACGCGCGTTTCGTTTGTTGGAAACTTTGCCTCCGCGACCGCCCATTCAAACCAGTTGAACAACTTCTGGTAGAACTGTTTGTTGAGTGCTTCGGTGTCGAGTCGGGCAAGCCACGCGGCAAGCAAGCCGTCGAAGTTTTCTGGTTGATTGTGGTTGTCCATCCACTTCGCGCATTCTTCGAGGGACAGTTCAAACAGAATATCGAGGTGCGCTCGGTGTGGGTTATCGAGCTGAATGTCTTTGATTAGCGTAACCTGTTCGAGCACGTCTCGGTGTGGGTCATCCTTGTATGGACGACGACCAACAAAACCGATAGTCAAACGGTCTCCAACGCGAAAGAATACCACAACCGGTATGATAAGCCGCTTGTTAATCTCTCGTGTGAATTGGGCGTATTTGCTTCGAGGGTAGTCTTTTGCCTTCAATTTGACAGCAAAGAAGATAAAACTCTTTGCATTGCCCTGATCGAAGGCGGGTGACTCAAACAGGGTTTCTTGACTGCTGGTGTTGACCTCGTCGTCTGTGACTTGAAACACCAATTCTACCGATTCCACTTCATCCCGGAATTCACCTTCTGTCTGGGTGTTTGTGTTTCGGGCGGGTAGTGCGTCGATAAATTCATCAACGGTTTCCCAAAGTTTCGCGGTGCGTTGGCTGCGGTAGCCTAAAACGGACAGTAGGTCTGTTGTGGTCTCCAAAAAATCGCCGTCGGGTATTTTCGCCAAAGCGGATTGGATTTCTTGCTTTTTTTGGATTTCTGCGTTGGTCATTATGCTTTGTTCCTGTTTGTCCTGCTGGATTTGTCAATCCAGCAGGAGCGGTCCGGGGCAGGGAACGCAAAGGCGCGAAGATGCAAAGAGGCAAGGCAGAGCAGATCCGCTGGATTTGGCAATCCAACGGATTAAACGGATTAAATCTCTGAATTGTGGTTGCGTTCACCGCCCGGGGTTTTCCCGCCTGCCCTTTTTTTTTGTGGGATTGTGAGTTGGTCAGGTTTATGGTTATCAATCAATACCCCATGAGGCAAAGTATTTCTTTATATCGGCACGAATCCGACTGAATTCCTGATCTATGTACGTGTTTTGACGCACTTCCTTCTCCCTCAAAGAACGTAAATACTCACTGAACGGGAAAAAATCGTTGCGGTTAAAAATCTGTGTTATCCATCTGTCCAAGTGAACATGGAACGGTGTATCGCTAAGGTACGGTTCTAGAAATTCAAGATCTTCTATCGTTAATACAGTCAGGGTCAGGGGTATAATTTTCAAGTGATCTTCCAGATCATCGCGTTTCACAAAACGTTGGAATTCCCAGTTCAAAACCCCATTCAGTTGTGGAAGAGAAAAGATGCGCTCGGACAGAACCAGAACAGGGTAGATTTTTTTCACTTTGGAAATGTCTATCCCTGCAACCTCACGTCTTTCCTTTTTGTCTGTGTGCCCCAAGAATTGAATTGCATTCCATAGTTGCTCAATACCGGTTGGCTCAATGATTTTATCCTTGAGATTGTTGTAAAATTTGTGAGCATCACCGCTAAACTTGGTTTGGGCAGATAAGAGGGTTGCTTTGCATTCTAATAGGATGAGCGTCTCACTACCACAGATTGCAATATCGGTGCATTCTGCTTGTTGTTTCTGGATGTATTCTGGCTTAATAATGTATCGTTCTACATCATCTGCCGTTTGTGCTTCAATGGGAGGTAACACCCGTTTAATTATTGACTCGACATAATCCGCGACAACGTCACCTCGTCGATCAATAATTCTTTTACCTTTGCCTTTTTGATCCTTTTCCAGTTTATTACGGATAATCCAAAACACGCCAGTTTCAAGTTTTTCCGCGAGGAAACCGATGTCGACGCACATAATCTGGTCTTCGCTTATTTTTACAAGCGGGTACTCCCGCCATAAAAGGAATTCGTTGTGCAAGGAAGGAGGTGTTGCCGCTTTACGCGCCAGTTCGTCAATTGAAATACAGGTGCGTTGGAGCAATTTCTCGTACAATGGCGTAAGGGCTGGATATCGCTTTGTATCAACGTACGACACTCTACCGTCCAAAATTTCCTCTGGCGAAAAGCTCAAAGCCACCGTCAATATGCTAAAAATGAGATGTTGGTAATCCTTTGGTGTCAATCCCGTCGCTCGAAAGAAGGTTTCATTCATATCAATATCATCTGACGATGAGAATGCCTTCTGAAAACGCTCCAAAAATTCCTTAGACCGAACCATCGCATTCTTCAGGCGAGGCGAGCGTAAAGGAGTTATAGCGTATTCCAAAGACGGAATCAATCCAACCGGCACCTCTTTTCTTTCATCCTCTATTGAATCTGTTTCAAGATTAGGAAATTCTGTGTCAAGCAACCCGTTGGCAATCAGATAGCATCTCCCTAACTCGTTTCTCGCATCAACTGTGAGATCTGGAGTGCGTGTGGAACCTGGGTCAGCAAAGCGCATACTTTTGCTCAACAAGAGAAGCGTTGACTCTCTAGTGAAGATGAGATGTTCAGTAAGCCCTCTGATATCAATTTCATTACGCAAAATGCGAGAACAGAAATTCTGCCGAAGGATACTCTCACACTCTAAAAGGTTGTCACTGCGCTGGAGTAGAAGATTGATTCTTGCTAGGGTTATCAAAATATCCGTGTAATTGAATGTGCGTAGAATTTCCGTTAAATGCGCCTCTGAATCTGGATAACCGATCTCAGATGCTTTAATTCTACCAAACGGGACGAAATTCCCAATCTGCATTTGGCTTTGTTGATTCATGTTTGGACCCCTAATAATGGAAGGTATTTCTTCAACTGAAATCTCCTCCGCTTTCTCGCGTTTAGCTGGAATTGGCTTTTGCTTTGGTTTGATATTGACCTGAAATTCCACTTCGTAGGTTTCGTCCCAATAATCGGTGATACTATGGGTATCCCAAAATTCGCCGATTTCCTCTGGGGTTGCGTCGGGAGGGGGCATAGGGTCTCGTTTTTTAGTTTTTTTTCCCATATTCTCTGCGCTCCTTTTTATCCATATCTCTTGCGCTAATAACCAACGCAAGGTGATGTGGCTTTAGGATGAAAAAAACAGTGAGATAACGGCCTGCGTCTGTTTGTCCCATCGCCGAGTAAACATCTTCGCCGCGTCGTTCGCCCCTTGCAACGAACCGAAAACGGGGACGATTGGCAAAGACTTCTTCCACTTCCGTTGTCTTTACGTTATGTTTTACCTCTAATTTTTCGACAAATTGCCATAGCCATAGAATATCATCAATCTGCAACTTTCCGCTCCGATTTCGTGTCGGCAGTTCAACGGCGCGATCGGTTTCCCTATTTCACGCTTGAGTCTATATCCTTATAATTCAGGTTAGATAGCAGGTTCCGGCAATTCCCACCCTTTTTTCCAGTTTCCAATCCTACTTCAAATTATACTACAAAATTTGCACGAATGTCAGGTTTTTTACGGAGAATCCTGATTGCATATTCGCTTGCTTCAAGGAACGCAAGGACGCAAAGGTGCAAAGACGCAGAGAAGAACAGAACACGAAATAATACCAGTGTTGGGCTCTGCTAGCCCTAACGGGTGGCGATCCTTGCGGATGGCGACATGAGTCAACGCACATGAGTCAACGCACATGAGTCAACGCACATGAGTCAACGCAATTTGTCAATCCAGCAGGAGCGGGATGGGGGACTTACTCGATCACTGGAGCGAGGGAGGGATTACTGTGGTGCTTCGACACCATACGAAGCGGCGGCTTCGACTAGGCGGCCCCAGGTCGTTTCTTCGATTGGGATGCCTTCTCTGATTCGCTTTTCGCGGTTTCTGGCTTCAAACTCGCCGGGGACGTAGATTTCTTCGACACCGGGGAGCGTTGGGGATGATTTTGCCCACTCGATGAGATGTTCAATTTCCTGTTGATAGTCTTCTAGGTCAATGAAATCCTGAATCTTGATTGCCATCATTACGATGCCGCTGGCACCGCGTGTGGGTTGGGCACGACTGCATCCTGCCCATGAGAGTCCACCGGCGATGGTGTCAATCATAAAGCCTAACCCAAAACCTTTGTGTCCAAATTGAAAGCCACCGAGCGGGAGGACTGCCGTGTCGTCACCTCGGTCTCGGAAGGCGTTGGGATCGGTGACGGGATTGCCTTCGGAATCGATCATCCACCCTTCGGGTATATCTTCGTCGCGTGCGATTTTGACCAGTAGTTTTCCACCCGCGACGACGCTCAATGTCATATCGAGCACCAGTGGGTCTCCATCTTTGCGGGGGACCGAGATGGCGATTGGATTCGGAGGCAGTATCCGCCCTGAACCGCCAAACGGTGCCATAAACCGCCCTCCACCGTTGAGCAGGACAATCCCGACCATCCCTTCGTTTGCGGCGATGACGGGGTATTCGCCCATTCGGCCAGCGTGTCCGTTCCGGTGCATCCCGACTGCGCCGATTGTATTTGTTTTGGCTTTTTCGACTGCCAACTCCATCGCCTTACGTGCGGCGACCATACCGAGCGCGCCGTTGGCGTTAATCACTGCACTCGCGGGTGTTTCGCGGACGATTTCCATTTTATCGGCGGCGGGACCACCTTTCATTCCGCCAGCGTAACCGGGCGCGTTGATGATACCGTGTGAGTCGTGCCCCATTAGGTTCGCATCGACAACGTGGTTGCTGACGATTCGAGCATCTTCCTCGACACCGCCTGCGCCGATGTACATATCGTAAACAAATTTCCTGAGCACTTCATGTTGAACAACTGGCATAAAATTCCTCCTCATTGGTATTTCCATCATGTTCTAGGAGTTGTAATTGTACGTCTTGACCTTCACTCTGCTTCTGCTTTGCGAATGGCGGGACTGACCTTTGGCTCTTAAGCGCAATCTTCGTGCGGTCAATTGCCGATGGTGATTCGGGGGTATAGAAATTTTCGGACAACACGCCCCAGTCTCGATCGCGTATCGTTACGACCTCTTTGAGATGGAAACTCACCCATACATCTCCAATTTTCGAGTTCGCTGACTCGCTGCCGACCTTTTCGCGGGCAATCGTTGCGTAGGTTTCATCAAGCTCAAAACCGATGTAGTGTCGCCCAAGTCTTTTTGCCGCGATTGCCGTCGTCCCCGTGCCGAGAAACGGATCTAGCACAATATCGGCGGCATCGGTGGACATTAGGATAACGCGCTCCAACAGATGGATTGGCAGTTGGCAAGGGTGTTCATCGCGGTATTTGTTGTGCCTGATTCTGTGAATATCGGTCCACGTATCAGAAACCAGCGGGCCAAAGGGATGTAAAATCGCCTTTTTACCACCGTAGTCTTTGTGGAGTACCCCGCACTTCCGGCACCGCTTGTGCGGATAGCGGACCTCATAAAACTTATGCTGTTTCGCATCTCTCGCATAAAACAGGATGCCGTAGTGAGAGGGTTGAAGCGTCTTTCCCATTGGAGCGGTGGGTGCATCCCACGAAATCCAGTGCCTAAATTCAGCCAACCGATTCAGAACGCCTGCGTACTCGGTCAGCCACTTGGGGATGTTATGCACAAAGATGCATCCGGTCTCCTTGGTGACCCGCACCATCTCAGAAATCCATTTCTCGCACCATCCCAGATATTCCTCCAATTCGAGGCTATCTTTCGTGCTGTGGTATTTCTTCTTTAGGTTGAAGGGCGGGTCGGCGAAGGTCATATCGACACTGTTATCGGGAATTTGACGAAACAGTTCGAGGCAATCGCCCTGAAGAATCTGATCGGTATATGCTTGCATAACTTCAGACCGCAAATCGCGGTTGCCTCGGCGTACGGTCTCTCTCCAACCGTAACTTTGAGCCTTTTAACGGCAAATCCACCCGTGCGCCATTTCGCAGATGCGATTCCATAAACCCGAAGATTAACTCCGTGCTTGCATGGGCGCAACGTACGCCGCCGCGGGGTGGCTCACCGGTGTCAAGCGAATGGACGAGGTCTTTGATGAGGTTTGCTGTGGAACTGGTTCGCTCAAATTCGGGGAATGTGCCTGCTTCGGCGCATGACCGCCAGCCGGGGATATTGACGTTGCGACGGAGTTTCCACTGCCAACCGTTGTTCCAACAGGTCAGACTGCCACCGTCACAGATCGCTTCCCATTCACTTGAGCGTGGCGAGAGCAACGCGTGTACCATCACACCGTTCTCAAACTGAATCATCCCTTGTCCAGTCGGGTCTTCGCGGAAAATCTGCCCTTCAATAATCGCTTCGGCGTTTGGGAGATGCGCCGAAACCCATTCCGCCTTGTGGTCGCTGTTGAGCCGAAGGACGAGATCGAAGTTATGGCTTGCGGTGTTAAACAGTGTGCCATTCCCGTAGATAATCAATGTCTTGAGTCGCCCTAACTCGCCGCTGTCGATAATCTCTTTCATTTTGTCAAAGCCTGTGTGCCACCGTCGATTTGTACCGAGATTCAGAAAGGCACCGTTGCGCTCAACCGCTTCAACCATCGCGTCCGCTTCGTCCATTGACGCTGCCATCGCTTTTTCGGCATAGATCGCTTTGACCCCATGCTCAGCGGCATGGATGACGACTTCTGCGCGATGCTCTGGCTGCGTTGCTACGCTGACAATGTCCGGTTGTTCCTGCTCGATTAACTGGTGATAATCGGTGTACTGCCTTGATTTCGGGACATCGTATTGGGTTCCAAATTGTTCCATCACGTCTGTGCGAAGGTCGGAGCAGGCGATGAGGTCTGTCCGTTCTTCGGCATAAAATCCCGCAGCGTGTGAATACGGAAGTTTGATCGCTTGGTAGTCCGGCACTTCATGGTCAATGAATGCGCCCATCCGGCTACAACCGATGACCGCCGCCCGATATGTCTTCATGATTCGTCCTCCCGGTATGGTTCTGGTTTGTGGCTGTGATTCTAGTCTACGGTGGAATTCTAGCATAGGTTGGTTTTGTAGTCAATCGGATTCTATGGAAACCCTATGGAAATCGGGTGGGTTGTTTGGCAGTGGGTGGTTCATGGTTGCAAACTTGTCAGGATCAATTTTATAAAAGCCGCGTTTTTTCTGAGACTTTTTTATTAAACTCACATTCTTACCTTTTCTTACCTTCCAGCGACAAAATAAAATTTTCATTCCCTATCGTGCGAAAAAAAAGCTGAAGGAACTAACCGCCAAGGATGCAGAGCTACAATAATCCGCATGAAAAGGAGTAGGGAAAAATCTTGAGAAGCGGGCAATGGGGACTTGTTGGCTGCTGTTGCCTGCGTAGTCAATTTTACCTTGGCAAGATTTTGAAAGGAGCTTAAAATGTTTTGCAAACGAGAAGACTGGACTAAACTACGGGTATTTGGGATTATGACACTCGTGTGTTTACTGGCTCTAACACAAATTGCTACAGCAAGAGTTGTTAGTGGGTGGGGAGACGACCTTCCAAGTGTATGGGCAGAAGTTGAAGTGCGGTGTCTCCAATACCACAGCCCGCAAGGCATACCGGTGACCACAAGTTGCCATTGGTTCCAACTCTGCAACTATCATGACTTCACTGTTGGTTATGACTATGAATTCCAGCATGAGGTATTTGACTTAGTGACGAATCAGAAAATGGACGAAGATAAGCAACTCGGTCAGGGTAGACGTGAGGTTGGGGAGCAATCGGCTTTTAATGGTGCCGTGCAGGGGCTAGATGTTAGCAATTATTCTAGAGGCAGGGAGTACAGATTACACGCGTATACCCGTCTAAATGTGCACAGAGAGAACCAAGGGGGGCAAAATCATAGCTGGGAAGTGCACGAAGAGATTGATTTTTTTCATCCTCTACAATAGCTATGAGTGTATCCTCCCTTTCATTTTCCAGAACAGGGCACCAAACGTCTCATGACAATGGGTGCCCTGTCCCTCCCTTAAAAGGAGTGAATTGACAATGCAACCTCATAAACTTTTAATCGTGTGCTGTTTCATGTTGTTCGTTTCAACCGTCGCATCGGCGAAAATCGTCTTCCAGTCAAACCGCGACGGTAACAATGATATCTACGTGATGAACGATGATGGCACTCAGGTACAACGACTGACGAATGACCCACTTTATGACACAATCCCTATGTGGTCGCCGGACGGGAGAACCATAGCTTTTATGAGAGACCTATATTCGGCGGGAGTGGGTAAGGGACAACAGTATGATCTGTTTATTATGAATGCTGATGGGAGCAATCAGCAAAATCTAACCGCCCATCCTGCCCTGGATATCCTACCATCTTGGTCTCCCGATGGGCGGCACCTTGCGTTTACAAGCAATCGAAGTGGTACATGGGAAATCCATATTATGGATATCTTGAGTGGCAGTGTCAAGCAACTGACCGATAGCGCAAAGCGTGACGGATACGCGACGAGCCCGGATTGGTCTCCGAATGGGAAACAGATCGCCTACGAGCTCGCACTGCGAGGGCAGGGGCGACACATCTATATTATGGATGCCGATGGCAAGAACGCGAAGCCGCTCACAAAAGCGGCTCAGCTACTCATACCAGGGCAGGCCATTATGCGGTTTGCTCCGCGCTGGTCGCCAGACGGTCAACAGATTTTGTATATTGAATCAACGTTCGCTAAAGATCAGGGCAAGGTTAGAGTGATTTCCGATAAACTGTTTGTTTGTCACAGTGACGGTTCCAAGCTGCGGAAACTGCCCATCCCTAAAGGGTGGGAAATCACCACAGCGTGTTGGGCGGCGGACGGGACTGACATTTTTTTTGACGCGGTCGAAAATGGTTTGGTTAAACCGGGTGGTACTTTTGAAATCTACCGGTATAATCGGGTCAATCGCCAGATAACTAATCTCACCAACCATCCGAGGGGAGACGTTGCTCCAGATTGGTTAGGGCAGAACTTTTCTGTCTCCCCGGTGAGGAAGTTGAGCACCCGGTGGGGAGATATAAAGCGGAAAGCAGTAACCGAAGGCGCATCAATACCTTGAAAAATTTCCACGAAATGGGATAGATTGGGATAGGTCGGGTGCTCGACGTGAAGCCAGTGAAATCGTCCTGCGGTCGTCGCTTCTTTGAGCATCGGCCCGGTTGGCGGATTCAGTATGATAAAGACATCAATCACAGCGTCTTGGTTCTTGACAACCGCTTTCAGTGCCTGTATGTCTTTGACAGAGACCTTCCCACTTTTAACCTGAATGACAATCTTCCGGGTGAGTGCCTTTTTCGGATTGTCTGGGTCAACGTCCTGATAGTAGATCACTCCGTCCACCCCTTCATCCGCGCCCTTCTTTTTGCCCTGATACGGTCTTGCCCGAATCAGACTCAGTGCCCACCACTGGAATTGATAGCGGTCTTGGACCGCTAAAGTCCTCGCGCTCGCCTCATCTTTCGGCTCACCGATGATTTCGTATTCCACATCGTCCCCGAAGGCATCAGCGAGGCGGTATTTCAGTAAGGTAATGGCGAGGTGTGTGATGTCAACCCCGATCCAACGACGGTTGAGTTTTTGAGCGACAGCGATGGCAGTGCCACAACCGCAGAAGGCATCCAATACAACATCATAAGGAAAACGTTTCTCAATGAGGAGCCATCCGTTTCGCTGAAAATCACGTTGTATGCCTGATTCGAGTTGAACGGCGGGTCGATGTAAATCAGATCGACGCTTTCATCGGGGATGTGGGTTCGTAAAATGTCGAGATTGTCACCGTCCCACGGGTTCAAGAAGGGTGGGAAAGTGATTTCCCACCCACGTTTTTATTTCCTTCCCACGGGGATTTTCCTGCCCACGGGGTCGTTTTTAAGACAGGCTCTTAGGCTATTTGAGTTTGCCTGTTTTGATTGTTCCCCAAGTTGCGGCGAGTTTGTCGGAGGCTTCAACGGCTAGGCTTGACTTCATGAGTTGTTCGACCTCTCCTAGTTCAAGTTGGGTGTCGAAGATGTAGAGTTCGTCTTGGACCCACTTTGAAAATAGCGTTCTGCCGGGGACTACATCTATGTCAATATTTCCGACCCAGAAGTCATTATCCAGTTTCGCAGGTCCTTGTTTGAAATCAGCCTTAGCCGCCAACTTTCCATCCAAAAAAAGGTGCATCCCTTTTGGTCCCCATGTACAGACGATGAAATGGGTTTCGCCCTTATCCCAATCCAAATCTTTGCTACATGAGGCACCTTGCTCGTGCCATGCCCCCGTATTTTTTATCATCCAACAGATTCCCTTGGATTGCCAAGCGTGGCTGTGGTTGATAAACCAAGCATCATTTCCGCGTAAATAGGATAGAAACATGAATGATTCTGTCGGCTGATCTAAGATGGGAAATAGCACTTTTACCCAAAGGGCGATTGTACCGGCTTCTAGTTGGATATGTTTGTCAGTCGGGAATGAAACGGCTTCGCCTACTTCGTCTGCTAGGAATCCGTTGTCAAGAGAGGCTTCTTCAAAGGAACCTCCGTGCACTGTTCCTCCACCTGCTTTGACTGCCTTTTCACTATCCAACGAATTGTAGAATGTCTGTTTCGCGTCAACTTGTGGAATAGAAACTAACAATACCACCATCATAATGGCGGTTGTGACCATTACACTGTTCAAGCTCTGATTGGACATTTTTAGTCCTCCTTATTCTAAAGTGTCTGAAGTGTTCTAAATTGACCTAAGGGGTTACCTACCATCTGCGGGTGAAGATCTGCTGGATTTGGCAATCCAGCAGGAGCGTGGGAGAGTGAAGGAATGGAGGACGGATTTAGTGCTCCGATGTCTTGAGCTCTCCCCATTTCGTCGTCAGCTTTCCTTTTGGGTGAACTGACAACGGTTGGATTCCTTCTCCGTCAACGGAGAATGAATCTACGAGCAGTGTGACTGTTTTTCCACCCCAGTTATTGATGAATCCAAGCCCCACTTTCTTCACCTCTTTAATCTGATGTGCCCATGTGTTGCCGATCTTATTCCAGTCCTTCTTTTCGTCTGCCCGAAAATAGCCGGTAAATTGATCGCCATCTTTCTCCAGTTTCAAGTACAAGGGGACATCTTCACCGGTTGGAAAGTGGCCTTTGTCTTGCCACGCGCCTTTAACCATACTGCCGATTAAGCATTTTTGCGGTTGGTTCGATTCGCCGCCGAACAGCAGACAGGCAAAGTCCATCTGGTCGTCTCCGAAAATGAACATACCAATCCACGCATTGGTAGGCTTGTCTGGCTCCGACGAGAATAGCCCACTGACGACGAGGTCTTGGGCAGTTTTCGGTACATCGCGCTCAAGCATGGTTTTGTCTGCAGTCATGTGCCCCCAATTTCCGGTCGGATTGGTGAGTCGTAGAAAACCGTCTTTAACGGTAGCGGTTGACACCTTCTCACGGCGATCTCTAAATTCCCATTCGTCAACCAACTTATTGCCGTCGAAAGGGTCTGTCCAAACGCCTGCAAAAATCTGTGATGTGCAGATAAACATCGTTATTCCGAAAAGGGTCAATATCGCATTCTTCATGAGAGTAAATCCTCCTTAGCTCTGAGGTTAAATTGAAGTTGCTACACCTGCTGTCGCTGTACAGCTTGCAGAGGGGGTAGTTCTGGGTAGTGTCCGCGGGCCCTTCTCCACGTCCGCACTCCCTCAACGACCATCCAGATTTGCAACGCTTCGACCATAAGGCCAAATGTAAATAGCAGGTAATTCTTTTCCACCCACCAACCGGTGTCAGGATTAAACATCTGCCAAAGCATCGCCCATGCAGGCATAATTAACATCACAATCATCGGCAGGAGTGCAAACCATATCGGTTTGTTTCGTCTGAGGAGATAGAATACAATCACCATGAAAGCAAGTCCTGCTAAGAGTTGGTTCGTCGCACCGAAAAGGGGCCACAGGATGAGCCCACCGCTCCCAGGCCCCTTAGACCCTGGTATTAACGCAACAACGCCACCTAAGAACAGCGCGACACCAGTCGCCACATAACGGTTGGTGAGTGGTTTTATCTTGACCGTTTGGCCAAGTTCTTGGATGACGTATCGCTGGAGACGTGTGGCAGTATCCAAAGTCGTCGCCGCGAAGCTTGCCACCAGAACGGCCATAATGGCGATGCTCATTTTCAGCGGAATACCAAGGCGTGATAGGAAATTTGCCCCGCCATCGACGAAAGCACCTACTTTTTGTGCCAGACTATGGCTTGCCCATCCGCCGACCATTTTGGTTGTGCCATCGGGGTTTTGCACCGTTCGTGTTGTCGCATACCGCTTCTTCCAAGCCTCTTCATATTTGACCTGCTGTCCTGTTTCGGCATTGATAACAGGTTGAAAACTGTAATTGGCACCTGAACCACTTCGCTCGAAGAGCCCCATCCCGATTCCCGCACAACATGCGATGATTACGATGACCGCAAGCCCACCTTCAAGTAACATTGCACCGTAGCCGACATATTGAGCGTCTCTCTCTGACGCAACCTGTTTGCTGGAGGTGCCGGAACTCACCATACAGTGAAAACCGCTAATCGCGCCACAAGCGATGGTAATGAAAAGGAAGGGCCAAATCGGCGGCGCGTCTGGTGGAATATCGGCGGCGATGGCAGGTGCGGATTTGAACAGGTCTGCCCCACCTGTCAGACCTGCCACACCGAGGCCTAAAACCAGTAGTACCAAGGCGACAATCAATTCGTGACTGTTGATAAAATCTCGCGGTTGGAGCAATGTCCAGACGGGAAGCACGGAAGCGATAAAGCAGTAAACAAACAGCACCAGCGTCCAAATAACTACCGCATTTACTAACGTCCCTCCTAGCAAGGGAATACCAAACCACTCCGAGATATTAATCGGAAACCAGTAAGCACCGACTGCCATTGCGAGGTACATCACCGCGAGGGCAATGATGGAAGGAATCAGGATAGACCCGCCCCGTCGATATATCCAAACACCGATGGCAACAGCGAGGGGAATCTCTATCCAAACCGAAAGCACGGACTCTGGATAAAGTGCAAAGATAATCGCAATGACCAATCCAAAGATGGCTAAAACAACGGTCAGTGCCATAAATAGGATAAACAGAAACAGCAGTTTCGCTTGAGGCGTAATCATTCGCCCAGCGATGTCACCGACTGTCTGCCCGCGATTGCGGAGCGAAACGACCAGGGATCCGAAATCGTGTACAGCACCGATGAAAATGGAACCCAAAACGACCCAGAGCAGAGCGGGCAACCATCCCCAAAAGACCGCAATTGCTGGGCCAACGATAGGGCCTGTGCCAGCGATGCTGGTAAAATGATGTCCAAAAATAACCTCTTTTTTGGTCGGAACATAATCCACATCATCGCGAAGTTCTTGGCTCGGTACAACTGCTTCTGAGTCTAAGCCAAAAATCTTTCTGGCTAACCATTTGCCATAGGTATGGTAGGCGACGATGAATCCAACAAAACTTAGAACGGCAATGATCAGTGTGTTCATATAATGCTCCTTAAAATGGGGTCGGGGCAGGGATGCCCCTCATACGGTCGGGGCAGGGATGCCCCTCATACGGTCGGGGCAGGGATGCCCCTCATACAGTCGGGGCAGGGATGCCCCTCATACAGTCGGGGCAGGGATGCCCCTCATACGGTCGGGACAGGGATGCCCCTCCTACGGTCGGGGCAGGGATGCCCCTTCTACGGTCGGGGCAGGGATGCCCCTCCTACGGTCGGGGCAGGGATGCCCCTCCTACGGTCGGGGCAAGGATGCCCCTCATACGGTCGGGGCAGGGATGCCCCTCCTACAGTCGGGGCAGGGATGCCCCTCCTACAGTCGGGGCAGGGATGCCCCTCCTACAGTCGGGGCAGGGATGCCCGTCATACGGTCGGGGCAGGGATGCCCCTCCTACAGTCGGGGCAGGGATGCCCGTCATATGGTCGGGGCAGGGATGCCCGTCATACGGTCGGGGCAGGGATGCCCGTCATACGGTCGGGGCAGGGATGCCCGTCATACGGTCGGGGCAGGGATGCCCCTCCTACGGTCGGGGCAGGGATGCCCCTCCTACAGCCAGAGTGCCAGCGGATGTTCTCTCTGTTCCAAAGGAATGCTAACCCGCTCCTTGCGACGATGAGATGTGTATGTGCCCAAAATTAACTCAAGTGCCTCCCGTGCTTGGCGGCCACTCGTCGGATGCTCGCACCCTGTTTCGATAGACTGGACAAATTCTTCTACCACCAACTGATACACATCATCCCAACGGTTCGATGCCAATTTGGCAAGCGTTTCGGGGGGCAGTTCAATGGGTTGCCACACATTCGCCTCAGCATCAGCCGACCAGAGTGCATCCTTGCGATACACCAGCGGATGCGGTTGTTCTGGTTGCCTCAGCGCGAGACAACCGTTGGTCCCGATAAGTTCAAGCCCGAAATACTGTGGTTCCGATGCCCAGTATTCCACTGTTGCTGTTGCACCGTTCTTGAAAGCCAAATAGACGCTTGCCTTATCGCCGGCAATGAGCCCCAAACCGCCGGGCGTGTCCTCAATATCATCAGCGGTAACCTCTCGGCCGTCAGCGGTCACATGCCCAAAGAGCCAATCCACATCGCCTCCAAAGAGGCGAGTGATGTCGAAAAGATGTGTGCCGAGGTTGATTAAGCAATGTCCGGCCGGGCGTCGGTCTCGGCAGATTGCCCGAATGGTGAGCAATTCGCCGATGAACCCCTCATCCAAAAGAGTTTTTGCTCGGATATGATAAGGGTCACACCGCCGCATATTGTGAATCGCAAATTGGACACCAGCCTTATCACATGCTTCGACCATTGCATCCGCTTCCCTCAGCGAAACGGCAATCGGCTTTTCTCCGAGTACATGGACACCCCGCTCAGCTGCCGCGAGGGTTACTTCGCACCGTCGGTTTGCCTCAGTATCAATCTCAATGATGTCGAGGTCTGCACGGGCTAACATTTCTTGGTAATCCGAATAAAACTCGGAAACGCCAGATTCTTGGAATGGTCTCTTCTCGTCCTCTGTCTGGGCAACAGCGGCGACGAGCTCGATAGCCGGTGTTGCCGTTAAGGAATATAAATGAGAATTGAGGTGCGCGGTGCCAACGATTCCTGTTCGGTATTTCTTCACGATACGCTCCTTGTTTGGCAATATGACAATAACAGATTAGACCAACTGTCGCCTTATCGGACACCCATTAAAATATCAAACGTCAGTTGATCTAGTTTTTCGTATTGCAATCCCTTCTTTCCGAGTTCATCCGGCTTAAAATCTATCGCCCGGAGTTGCTTAGCATTTTCTGCGCTGTAGGTCGACATCAACCCCTCCAGCTCACGGTCTTGTAGGCGAATTTCCGCCAGCAACCCTTGAATCTCCGGGTCTGCATTGAATCGGTGCGCTTTTTCTTTCAGGATGAGATAGCTACGCATACACCCCGCTGCGAAATCCCAAACTCCCTGCTCATCTTCTGTGCGGTAAGCGTGTGCGTCGAAGTGTCGGGAGCCATCCCACTGGGCATCCTCTAAGAATTTTACAACAAAGAAGGCGAGTTTGATGTTTTCTGAGCCAAACCGGAGGTCTTGATCAAAACGGCTCATCTTCTGGTCGTTGAGGTCAATGTGGTTATCTCGCTCATTTGCCGAAGCGTCGAATGGCACCAGATCATTGTCGTGTAAGTTCACGCCGTAAGCCCCCAATTCGCTGAGTTTTCGCACAGAGTACGTCGGCTTGAGTGATGGACGTACCACATCGCCGAAGGGGTCTCGTCCGACATTGCCAACAGTCCACAATCCAAATGTAAACTTATGTTCAGGTTTCGGCTGATAGGGGCCTGCCATTCATCTCCTCCTGTCGTTTGGCCAATTTTAAGGTGTGTTCATCTTAGCACATCTAGCTGTTGAAATGCAAGCAAAAATTAAGACATCATACGGGCTTTAATTACCGGAAATTCACAGATTCGCCCGTCAAGCGTGGCGGAACACTGGACATTTTGCCAAGCAAGCGTCCAATTGGGGGCGATAAACCGACCGACGGTGTGGATTTATAATTGGCAAAAGTACCGACCTATGGTATGATATTAATTCGAGTTACGACCTATTCTAGAGAAACGTGGGAGCGACCTCCCGGTCGCGATTCATATCTCAACAATCCGAATTGTTAATTTTGGGAAATTGACATAAATCATATAAGGGAAATTACTATGAATGTACCTCCAGAAGAATTTATCCGCGTTATGCCAAATGTGCTGACCACCTTTGTCACCGAGGCGTTCGAGAAAGCTGGAACATCAACGGAAGATGCGGCATTTCTCGCAAACCTTTTGGTTCTCACCGATTTACGCGGTGTTTTTAGCCACGGCACCCGTCAAACGCCGGGGTATGTCCAGATGATGCTCGATGGCAAAGTAAATCCGCGTCCAAACGTTCAATTGGTTGAAGAATCCCCGACAACGGCAATTTACGATGGAGATGGTGGCATGGGGCATTTTCCCGCTTATCGTGCTGCCACGGCGGCCGTGCAGAAGGCCAAAACAATCGGATTGGGCGCGGCAACAAGTCGAAATCATTTCCACTTCGGCGGTGCTGGTAAGTATACGCGCCTCGCAGTTGCGGAGGATTGCATCGGGTTCGCTGTTTCCGCCCACCGCTTCCACTTAAACCCGGAGAGCTCGGTACTAACGGCAACAGGGGCCTCACCGATGAGTTTCGCTGTCCCCGCCGGAGCGGAGCCACCGATGGTTGTCGATATGGCAAGCGGTGTTGACTACCACGGCGCGTTGGAAGAAGGGTTTTCGCGCCTTCCAGCCACCTTTTTCAAAACACTTGGGCTCGGAATAGTCAGCCACGCGCTTGGCGGATTTATGGCTGGCATTTGGCTATTTGATAAGCCCCCGGGTCCAGGAATTTGGGAAGGGGCGAATCAAGGGGCTTTTATCATGGCAATTGACATTGCTAGATTCATGCCAATTGAGGACTTCAAACAGGGCATGGACCGGCACATCAGCGAAGCGCGACAGATGAAACCTGCCCCCGGCTATGACCGTGCTGACCTCCCCGGCGGACTAGAATGGGAACGTGAGCGCGAGTGGTCGGAAATTGGTATCCCGATTGGCGATGCACATCAGGAGTCATTGACAAATCTTGCAAATCAACTCGGTATTTCAGCACCATTTTAAGTCGGTCTGATGCCCGATATTTCAAAGGGGAAATTACACTATGTCCACACAATTAGCAGCGCAACTGTATACGGTGCGCGAATTTACAAAGACACCGGCTGACATCGCTCAAACAATGAAGAAGGTTAAGGAACTTGGTTACGATGCGGTTCAATGCTCAGCACTCGGCACCATTGAACCGCAGGAATTGAAAAACATCGCTGATGGTGAAGGCTTAACCATTTGTGCAACGCATTCGAGCTATGAGCGTATGTGCGATGAACCGCAAGCGGTTATTGATGAACATCAGCTTTGGGGATGCAGACATGCAGCAATCGGTGGGTTGCCCGGGGAGTATCGCAACGCGGAAGGTTTCGCGCAATTTGCCAAGGAGGCCTCAGCAGTCGCCAAGAGACTCGCTGAAGGTGGGTTGACTTTTTCGTATCACAATCACAGTTTTGAATTGGAGAAGTTCAACGGACGTACCGGGTTGGAGATTCTGTATGAGGAAAGCGACCCGCAATATTTTCACTCGGAAATTGATACATACTGGATTCAACACGGTGGCGGAGATCCGGCCGCGTGGATTCGGAAGTTGAAAGGTCGCGCTGGCATTGTCCATCTCAAGGATATGGCGATGAGCGGTAGCACACAGTTATTCGCGGAAGTTGGGGAGGGGAATCTGAACTGGCCCAGCATCATGGATGCCTGCGAATATGCTGGTGTCGAATGGTATATCGTCGAGCAGGATAGCACCTATGAACGCGACCCGTTTGAGAGTTTGGGAATCAGCCTAAGAAACCTCAAGGAAATGGGATTGCAGTAGCGGGGTGCTACGGCTTTGAGTAGGTATCGTATCGCCTCCTATAGCTGTCGGAAGTGGGAACTCCCTCACACAGTAAACCATGTCAAAAACAACCCCATTCATGGAGGGTAGCAAAATGAGAGAAAATCTGATTTGTTGGGTCGGGATGATCTCTATTTTCTGTACGGTTCATATCGCTAACATCCATGCAGAGATTATCGGGATGTGGCTTTTTAATGAAGCGAAAGGGAAGGAGGTTGTAGATATCCCCGGGAAGAAACACACTGGCACTTTGATGGGAGGCGCGAAATGGGCCAAAGGTAAATTCAAGGATGGTATAGAGTTGGATAAGTCAGGCTTCATCGAGTGGAAACATCACGCAGATTTCAATTTCAAGGAAGCGCTCACCATCATGATTTATGCTCGCATTGATGCCATTGTGCCCCAAGCGTGGGTCGGTTTGCCGCGTAAAGAGGGGGAATATGTGATGGCGGCTCATAAACTTGGAGATAAGATGGAGATGACCTTCTGGATTAATATCGGTGGATGGATTGGACAGATTCCTGCTGCTGGGCAGTATCCGGCGCATAAGTTCGGCGAATGGCACCACTATGCTGTGACGTATGATGGCAAGGAGGTCAGGCTCTACCTTGATGGCAAAGATGCAGGAGGGCAGAAGGTCAGCGGTGAGATGAGTCAAACCGGTGCTGTCTTACATATTTCCAATAGTTGCTGCGGTGGCCGCTTCATGGAGGGCATCATTGATGAATTCGTTATGGCAAACCACGCAATGCCGAAGGATGAGATCGCCTCTTTTGCCAAAAAGGGGATTGAGTTGACATTAGCCGTTGAACCGCACGGAAAACTGACCGCAACGTGGGCGGAACTCAAGGATGTGGAGCGTTAAAAAAGGCGTGGCTTCCGCCGCGAAAAACCGATGAGTAACCAATCAGACTACGATGAATTACAGCATCATATCCGTCAGATGACGACACCGGAAATCGAGACGTGGGAAAATGAATACAGCGACCGAGATTACACGGTCGAAATTACGAACCTTGAGTTCACAGCCATCTGTCCCAAAACTGGATTGCCGGATTTTGCGACGCTGACTATTACTTACGTTCCAGATAAACTGTGCATTGAACTCAAGTCGTTGAAGGAGTATTTTCTCTTTTACCGAGGGGTTGGCATCTTTCACGAACACGTCGTCAACAAAATCCTGGAAGATTTTGTCGCCGCATGTCACCCGCGAAAAGCCGAAGTTGTCGGCGATTTCAATATCCGGGGTGGAATAAAGACTGTCGTTAGTGCAAGCTATCAGTGTCCTGAATAACAGGCAGAAAGGGTCGAAATGACTCAGAATGCAGAAGTCGTAATTGTGGGTGGTGGAATTTGGGGGCTAAGCACGGCGTATCACCTAGCGCAATACGGCCAAAAGGGTGTGTGCATCTTGGAGCGCAATCCGGAGATTGCCGCCGAAACGACACCGCAAGCCGCCGGGTTGGTGGGACAGGTCAGAACAACTCCCGTCATGATGGGCGCGATTAGATACGCGCTGGAACTGTTTTCCCACTTCGCAAATGAGACACCGTATGACCCAGGGTTTCACCAGACAGGTAGCCTCATGGTTGCACTGACACCTGAACGCATGGCGGCATATCAAAAGCAGGTTGCGTTTGCCCATCAGAATGCGGTTGAAGCCCATTTTGTTTCTCACGCCGAGATGCAACGGCTCGCCCCTGCAATGGATACCGATAACGTGGAAGGCGCATATTTCGTCCCCCAAGATGGGTATGTACAACCGCTAAACTGTGCGAATATCTATGCGGCGATGGGGGAAGAACTCGGGGTTCAGATTGAGTTGGGTGTTCGTGTTACCGGGATTCGGGTACGCAACGACCAAGTCCTCGGTGTGGAAACAGACAATGGCTTTGTTGAAGCCGGTCAGGTTGTGATTACCGCGGGGCCTTGGGGTGGCATCCTATCGAAACAGGTTGGATTTCTCGCAGCGATGCAACCGATTCGGCATCAACGTGCTCGGACGGTGCAAGTGGCAGGAATTCCCGAACACCATCCTGCGGTGCGCGTTACCGATGTGAGTTGTTACATCCGCCCTGAACAAGGTGGATATCTCTACGGTTTCTTTGAGCCGCACCCGGTGAGCATCGCGCTCGAAAAGTTGCCGGATGATTTCACGACAAAAGACCTCAAACCACCGATGGAAGTGATGCTTGAAGCACAAAAACGGCTTGCACCAATTTTCCCGATTCTCAACGCCCTAGAAATCGCTGAACGTCGCCAGGGGATAACCACCTTCGCGCCTGATGGGTGTTACTTGATCGGGCCCGTGCCAAATATTGCCAACCTATTTTTAGCCACAGGGTGTGCCGCATTGGGAATCGCAGGCTCGGCGGCGGTTGGTCACTGGTTGGCAAAGTGGGTTATTGAAGGAGCACCGGGCGAGGACTTGGCGATGTTCTCGCCGGAACGTTTCGGAGACCGTGCGTTAGACACAGAATGGCTTAAACGAGAGAGTGAGCAATTCTACGCGAATTATTACGGTATCGAATGATGTCAACGGAATGTTTGCATCCCCTGACCATACCGAATATCGTTAGCATTGCACAGCCCGCCCGGTCCGGTTTGATTCATAAGCCGTCGCCAGAATCTGATTCGTTCTCAGACCATCCGCTCCGGAGGCAATCGGATGTTCGCCCTGAGCAACACAACGTGCGAAGTGTTCAAATTGAAACTGGTACAAGTCTTCGTACTGGGAAGGGCTGAGGTCGTGCTCTCCGTCGAAACAGGTCTTGATTTTCCAACCACTATCGTTATAAACCCAAACCCATCCATCTGTTCCGTACACTTCAAAGACAAGGTCGCAGACGGGAGTTGAAAGACTGATATCGGTGACAGCTTGCGCCCCGTTCTCAAAACGCATCATGATCGCGGCGGTTTCCTCGACATCGTAATTGTTAACCACACTATTACAGAACGCGCTGACTTCACAAATGTCACCGATGATATGCCACAGCAGGTCAATACTGTGCGCCCCGAGATCCATAATACAACCGCCCCCCGACTTCTCAGGTTCGCCCCGCCATGCCCCCTCCGGTATTGGAGCAGATTTGAGGAGTGGCATACGAGCGTGGACAATTTTCCCAAGTCGTCCCTCCGCAATCCAATTCTTAATCGCTTGGAAACAGGAATGGAATCGGAACAGATAACAGATTTGCAAGTGTACATCGTTCGCTTCACACGCATCAATCATCTGCTGACACTCTTGCGGATTCATCGCCATCGGCTTATCGCATAGTACGTGCAATCCGCGTTCAGCCGCTGTGACCGTCTGCTCACAGTGTAGATACACAGGTGTTGAAACGTAGACAGCATCCAAATCTGTGTCTGAGAGCAGGTCATCAACATTCGTGTAATATCTTTTCGCACTGTGCTCCGTGGCAAGCCGTTTTGCGCGTTCGGTTTCTCTGGACAGAAGTGCGTGAAGTTCGGCCCCTTCCGCTTTATTAATCGCTGGCATAGCACGCCGTTGAGCAACGCTCCCGGCACCCAATACCCCCCATTTTAATGTCATAATTCAACCTCCAGTGGTCTGGTCTGAGTCTCAAATTGATTCATTATACCGTAGTTTCATTTGACCGTCAACTTTTGTCATTTTTCTGTTGGAATCGCTTGACACATTTGGTATAATGAAAATCGCGAATCGAAAATAAGCCTTTTCGACCAAGTACCGCCGAAGGGAGGGATTCTACATAATGGTTCAAGTAGAAGTGAACGTGGCATCCGGCGAAACGTTTGATAGGGCACTTGCCCGCTTTAAGAAAATGTGCGGCAAAGAAGGAATCGTTACAGAAATGAAGAGGCGGAGTTTTTATGAAAAGCCGAGTGAGAAACGCCGCCGGGTAGAACTGAAACGGCAACGTCGCACAAGACCTCGCTCGTTTGACTCAGGTAATTACAATCGGAACAGGTAGTTACAAAATTGTGCGGGAACACGGGGCAACGAAACAGCATTCCCCCAAACCGACAGTGTTAGGTGCGAAAGCCGGCTGCTCGCGGGTCGGCTTTTTTTTATTCATACTATTATTAACCCAAATCATCCGTAACACAAACAATCAAACAAGGAGAAATTTGCGTGAATTTTATAAAACAATACCAACTCATACTTGCAATTGCGATTCTGTGGTGTCTGATATACTCGGGGTATGCCGCCGAGCATGTAGACCCTATTGTCGGTGGAACGCTAATCTTTGGGCGCGGTGGCGATTCTGTTGGACTGGATGCAGCCCACGAGGAAGATGGCGAATCGCTTAAGGTGTGTGAAAATATCTACGACACGCTGATACAGTATAAGGACGAGAGCACAGAAGTCGAACCGGCGTTAGCCGAATCGTGGGAATCATCGGGGGATGGGTTGAGGTGGACATTTCACCTGCGTCGGGGTGTGAAGTTTCATGACGGTACACCGTTCAACGCAGATGCCGTGCTGTTCTCGCTGAATCGGCAACATGAAATAGACCACCCGTTCCACAATGTTGGCGGGCCGTACATCTACTGGTCGGATACGGGGTTGGGTAAGACTGTGGATAAAATTGTCGCGTTAGACCCATATACCGTTCAGATTACGCTGAAGCGTCCTTACGCGCCTTTTATTTACACCATCGCGATGACTCCGTTTGCGATTGTCAGTCCCACAGCGGTTCGGAAGTGGGGAGATGATTTTACCAACCATCCGGTGGGCACGGGGCCATTCATATTTGAGCGTTGGGATCGGGGGGATAAGGTCGTCTTAAAAGCGAATAAAGCGTATTGGGGCGGTCGGCCCCCTCTCGATCGGATTATCTTCCGCTCAATTCCGGACAATTCGGTGCGGCTTATCGAATTACAGAACGGTAGCCTCCACGCAATGGAATTTCCGAACCCAGACGACCTCCCAGAAATCCGTGAAGACCCGAACCTCACCGTTGTCGAGCAACCGGGCATGAATGTGGGCTACCTAGCGATGAATATGGAAAAAAAGCCTTTCGATAACCTGAAGGTGCGCTTGGCTATCAACCATGCAATCAACAAACGTGCAATCATCGAACAGCTCTATCAGGGCATGGGTATGCCTGCAAAGAACCCCATCCCCCCAACGATGTGGAGTTATGATGACACAATTGAGCCCTACGCCTACGATTCAAAAAAAGCGAAACAGTTGCTCAAAGAGGCAGGTTACTCCGATGGTTTTGAGGCCACGCTTTGGGCGTTGCCGGTGCCGCGGCCCTACATTCCCGATGGACAAGCCCTCGCGGCAGTCATTCAGTCAGACCTCCGCCGGGTGGGCATCAAGATCAAAATCGTGACGTTCGATTGGGGCACTTATCTGGAAAAGACAAAAAACGGTGAGCATGATATGGCGATGCTCGGTTGGTCAGCAGACCTCGGCGACCCGGACAACTTCTTCTATTATCTTCTTAGCAAATCGGCTGCCGAAAAGCCTGCGGGGAATATTGCGTTTTATCGCAGTGACGAGATGCAGGAGATTCTCGACCAAGCGCGAAGTGCTACCAATCAAGCGGCACGGGTTGAACTTTACAAAAAAGCCCAAGCGATTTTTCACCGTGACCTGCCTTGGGTGCCACTCGCCCACGCGAAAAAGGTCGTCATTATCAATAAAAAAATCAAGAACTTGCGACTCCATCCGACGATGTGGAAGTATTTCCGGCAGATTTGGCTTGAGGAGTGACAGCCCTCCCGTTTAAGCTCTTTTCGGCAATCTGCACCAAATTGTCACCCATCCATCCTGATTTTGCCCATTTCTGGGCATCCTTTTGATGAAATACCAGTATTAGCTGGCTGGCATGTAAAGTGCAATTCATGGTCAAACTCAGTATGACGTATCGTGGGCGGGAAATCCCTTTCTCGTCCACGGGAAGAAGAAAGGTTTGTGGTTATCATGAAATTGCAGCAAATTTCCATCGGTGGATACCGTATCAGTCGCCTAATCATTGGTGGTAATCCGTATAGTAGCATCTCGCACGACTCGCCTGAAAAATCGAAAGAGATGGAGGATTACTATACCGTCGGTCAAATTATGGCAGATCTCCGCGAAGCCGAGCGGTGTGGCATCAATACGTTGCTTGCGCGTGCCGATCGGCACATCATACGTGTGCTCAATGAATATCGGAACGCCGATGGGCAGATTCAGTGGATAGCGCAAACTCCGAAAAGAGATGAATACGGAAATCTCGAAGATTACATCAAGCGGATTGCCCGTTACCAACCGATTGCGATTTACCACCACGGAGGCACAACCGACCAGCTTTACGACGCGGGAAAACTTGATTCAATACGCGATGCGCTGAAACTGATCCGGGATTTGGGATTCGCGGTCGGCATCGGAACGCACGACACACAAGTTCTCAAATACTGCTATCACGAAGGCTACGAAGTTGATTTCTACGTCTGTGCGTTCTATAACCACACCCGCCGCCGTGAGGTCTACCTTCCCGCCGATCGGGATGCCGCGATTGCCGCGATTCAGGCTATACCACTGCCGACGATTGCAATCAAAGTCCTTGCCGCCGGCCGCAATGAACCCACCTCAGCGTTCAAATTCGCGCTCGAAAACATCAAGCCCATCGATGCAATAGCGGTTGGCATGTACACCAAAGACCATCCCAACCAGATTCGTGAAAACGCGAAAACGGTGGCAAAATTGATGGAACACAACTGAATAGATGGTTTGACGCTCAGCAATTTTAACCCCTCCCTGCCAAGTCAAATATTTCCTTGCTCAAATGAATGTCATATTTTTCGTTTGCAATACCTCTCTTTTGTGATACAATAGAAATGTTGAGGCTTCACGAAGGATAAATTTTCGCTCTGGATTGCCACATTCAGAGCCATTCGATCGAGCATTCGGGGTACGATTTTCGTTGACCCTGAATAACTACAGAAAACTGTTTTCACCCAATAAGTGAGGAGTAACAAATGAAATTGGTCGTTTTAAGTGTTTTTGTAATTACCGTGACCCTGCTGTCTTTTTCGGCCTGGGCCGCGGATTTTCTGCCAAAGGCAAATGGCGATAATTTTGGGCTTGAGTACGGGGAATCAATCGCTTTGACTGCGAACACAGCACCTAACATTGACGGAAATTTGGTTGACTGGAAGTGGGCAGTATGGATTGCGTTTGACTCAGAGAAAGAACTCTTGCGCGGCAAAGGGTCATGGAAAGGGGTTGATGACCTCAGCGTCGTCTGGTCAACGATGTATGACGATGAGAACTTCTATTTCGCAGCAGCCGTGCGCGATGACCTCTTCGCACCTTCGGCAGACCCTGGAAAGCCCTGGACAGGGGATACAATTTTCCTGTACATTGACTGGGACAATGCCGGGGCAGTGGTATCAAGCAAACCGAGCTTTGCAAAAATTAAGGGGAAGGCACAAGTTGCTGACTTTACTGATGGGAAAAATCCAGATGTTACCAAATCGGAGATTGCTGTCGTTGCCAACAAGGATTTGGGCAAAGGCGGCATGATTTACGAAGTTGCAATGACTTTTAAAAGCCTTACCAACGTGAAAATTAGCCCAGGGCTGGAAATTGGCTTCACCCCGGGCTATGAAGAGGGAACGGATAACCCGGAAAAGCGGGCCGGTCTTGTGTTCATGGATTGGAACGGCGTAAATCCAGACCAAGCCAACCAACTCGGCAAGCTGAAGTTTAGCGCGGAGGCGGCGGCGATTGAGCCAACCGGTAAACTCACAACGACTTGGGGTAAATTGAAAGGGTCCGGAAGGAATTAGAGGCTCGGTAGAGTGCGGGGCAAGATGCCCCGCCTACGGGCCGCGTTAATAAAGGCAAGATGCCCCGCCTACGGGGCCGCGTTAATAAAGGCAAGATGCCCCGCCTACGGGGCCGCGTTAATAAAGGCAAGATGCCCCGCCTACGGGGCCGCGTTAATAAAAAGGAGCTTGTGCTAGGTTATCGTGGCGAAATTGAGAAAACGTCCGGTGGTCATTATCATCCGCGATGGTTGGGGACATAATCCACATCCAGAGTGGAACAAAGCGAACGCCGTTTACCTCGGCAAAACGCCTGTCAACGATTCGCTCATGAAGGCGTATCCGAATGTGCTGATTCGCACTTCGGGCGATGATGTCGGCCTACCTGCGGGGACGATGGGGAATAGCGAAGTCGGACACCAGAATATCGGCGCAGGTCGAATTGTTGATCAGGAACTCCTGCGAATCACCAAAATGGTTCGCTCGGGTGAATTTGTACGCAACAAAACCGTACTTGCGGCAATGCACCATGTCAAGGCGCGTAATAGCAATCTTCACTTAATGGGACTGACGAGTGATGCTGGCGTTCACAGCTCCTTAGAACACCTTTACGGACTGCTTGCACTCGCAAAGGCAGCCGGGATTCCATCCGACCACGTCCTCGCCCACAACTTTGGTGATGGTCGAGACAGTCCACCGCACAGTGGAATTGACTTCTGCCGCCAGCTTGAGGCAAAGATGCAGGAAATCGGCACCGGACGGATTGCTTCGGTAGTTGGGCGATACTATGCGATGGACCGTGATGACCGTTGGGAACGTGTGGAGCAGGCGTATCGGCTTTTAACCGAAGGGCACGGTTATCGTGTCAAGTCGGCGACTGAGGCGTATCAACGCTACTACGACAATCCAACTGAGGAAAACCAGGTCGGCGATGAGTTTATTGAGCCAACCGTTATCACAGATGAGAGTGGGAATCAACGGCCGAGAATCGCCGATGGCGATGCAGTTTTCTTTTACAACTTCCGCGGCGATAGACCTCGCGAACTCTGTAAGGCCTTCTGTCTGACGGAATTTCCATTTGAAGGGACCGGAAAAGATGGAGTACCCCGACAAATGGGCTTTGAACGCGGGGAAAAACTGGAGGTCAAGTTCGTCACGATGACCGAGTACGAGCAGGGGCTTCCCGTCGAAGTTGCTGTGCCCAAACCCCCTAAGATGCTCAATATCCTTGGCGCGTATGCCAACGAGCTTGGGTTGGCACAATTTCGTTGTGCCGAGACGGAGAAGTTTCCGCACGTCACCTTCTTCTTCAACGATTACCGTGACGCGCCATTTGACCGAGAAGACCGGCAGATTATCCCATCCCCCCGCGACGTATCCACTTATGACCAGAAACCTGAGATGTCGGCACTGGAAGTCACCGAAGAGATGCTCCGCCGTATTGCGTCCGACAAGTATGACCTAGCTATCCTGAATTATGCGAATGGCGATATGGTCGGACACACCGGGTCGTTACCTGCCGCAATCAAAGCGGTCGAAACGGTAGATGCGTGTGTCGGGAAAGTCGTCAATGCAGTTATGGCGAAGGGCGGGGCGTTAATTGTGACGGCTGACCACGGCAACTGCGAGCAGATGATTAACCCTGAGACGCAAGGGCCCCATACAGCGCATACAACGTATGACGTTGACCTCATCGTTGTTGATGAGGGCCTGAAAAATCATCAACTGAAGAGTGGAGGCCGGCTTGCGGATATCGCTCCAACGGGGTTGAGACTGCTCAGTCTAGACCAGCCATCGGAAATGAGTGGGCAATCTCTGATTTGAATTTAGCAAGTCACGGATATCCGTGATTATGTTGATTTAGTGCTTGATCTCTTTTGCAGAGTGATGCTACAATATGCCACGCTTGATTTAGAGAGCGATTTTTATTTTAACTTTTGCATGGCAAATCCAGCGAATACTTCTAAAATTTGAGGTGACGAAGGTGTTATCTCGACGGAAATTCTTTCAATCATCGGGGTGGGCTCTGTTTACGGCGGCGATTGGACTCGCTTTTGGGCCTGGCTTGGTGCGATACCTATACCCGCGTGTGCTGTTCGAGCCCCCCTCGACCTTTAAGGCAGGATATCCTGAAGAATATCCACCCGGAACCGTTAGCGAAAAGTGGAAAAAGAATCCCTACCGTGTTTGGATTGCGCGCAAGGAAGATGGCGAGTTTTACGCGCTATTGGCAATCTGTACACACTTGGGATGTACCCCTCGATGGTTCTCTTCTGAAAATAAGTTTAAGTGTCCTTGCCACGGGAGCGGTTTTGATCGGGAGGGCATCCACTTTGAAGGCCCCGCACCCCGTCCGCTTGAGCGTATAAAGATAACCTTAGCGGCAGATGGTCAACTTGAAATTGATAAGGCCACTAAGTTCCTCCATGAAAAAGGGCAATGGGATCAACCGGGTGCCTCTTTGAAGGTTTAGAACCTGTTTGAAAAGTAATCATGACGTATAGTGCTCGGGTGGGGAAGGGATTTCCCACCCACGAGTGCCGGTATTGCCCCACTGGAAGGACGACATTCCGCTGTTTGTCTTACGGTAAAAACAGACCGGGTGGATTAGGTTTATTCCAAACTCGCCACCTTGGCTAAAGCAATGATATCAATTCGGTATCAGACCCACAGAAAGGAGTTATCTAGTCTCTGCCCAAAGAAAACTGATTTGGGAAGACAGCTAATTTCCGATGGACGAAAAACGTAATAAGCTTAAAGAAAAAATTACCAACTCGGACGTGTGGCGGTCTATGTTTCGTCACGGTTATGAGCGTACAGGACGACGGTATACCCTCCAAATCCTTCAGAACGTTTGGTTGCATTTACACCCTCCTCGTGTCGCCCGGCACGCACTCAACTTTCGCTTTACATGGTGTATGGGCGGAATCACCTTCCTGATGTTCCTTGTAACTGCTGTGACAGGTGTATTACTCATGTTTTACTACCGCCCCACGGCTGAATACGCCTACGCCGATATACAGTATCTTGAGTTTGATATTCCATTCGGAATGCAGTTGCGGAATATGCACCGTTGGGCCGCGCACGGGATGGTCATCGCCGTTATGCTTCACATGTTTCGCGTTTTCCTAACCGGTTCATATAAAAAACCGCGTGAGTTCAATTGGGGGGTTGGCGTTATCCTCCTTCTTGTGACTTTCTTCCTCAGTTTTACCGGTTACCTACTCCCCTGGGATCAGCTCGCATTCTGGGCGGTCACTGTGGGGACGAATATGGCGCGCGCCACACCTGTCTTGGGACACGAGGGACCATTCCGCCCGGAAATTATCAACCAGGCGAATGATGTGCGCTTTGCCCTCCTCGGTGGAACTATTGTAGGGGCTCCGACTTTATTACGCTTCTACATCTTACACTGTGTTGCTGTACCGCTTCTGGCAAGTGTGCTAATGGCGTTGCACTTCTGGCGTGTTCGCAAGGATGGTGGTATCTCCGGTCCACTGTAGGTGAACCGACAAAACCAGGTCCCACATTTCCCAATTCAACAAAAATACGCCGCCCCAACCGGGCAAAAAGGAGAATCCGATTAGGTAAACATGGAACATTTTATTGCGCTTGTCACAAAGCCAGATAATGTCCCGATTGTTGCGATGGTGTTTCTCATCCCGTTTTTAACCTGGGTCGCACTTCGCCAGGCCATAAGCAATGACCGGGCCGGGATACCAGCCGAAGCCGGGTTGAAAGATAAAGTGTATGCTTGGCCCTATCTATGTCGCAGTGAATTTCTTTGTGCAATTATCGTGATGTTAATCCTCGGCATCTGGTCAATTATGATTGATGCTCCGCTCGAAGAACAGAGCGATCCAACAAAGACCCCCAACCCCTCCAAAGCCCCCTGGTACTTTCTCGCATTGCAAGAAATGCTGGTCTATTTCGATCCGTGGGTCGCCGGTGTGGTGTTACCGAGTATGATTATTGCCGGGTTGATTGCGATTCCGTATGTCGATATTAACCCCAAAGGCAAGGGGTATTATACGGTTAAAGAACGTCCCTTTGCGTTTGCCGTTTTCGGGTTCGGGTTTATTGTACTATGGATCAGTCTGATGATCGTCGGCACGTTCCTAAGAGGCCCCGGCTGGAACTTCTTCGCGCCTTGGCAAGAGTGGGATCCGCACAAGGTCGTCGCGCTGACCAACGTCAACTTGTCCTATAAATTCGGCATCCGTAACGAACTCCCCGCGCTCGTTTTCGGTTTTGTCGTTGTCAGCGGATATTACGCCTTAGGGCCCATCTATTACTTCCTTATGCGGGGAACAAGTAAATTCCTGCAAGAGCTTGGCCTGACACGATATGTCATCGTGTCATTCTTATTCTTGACGATGATGGCGTTGCCTATTAAGATGCTTCTCCGATGGACATTAAATATCAAGTACGTCTGGGTTACACCATGGTTTAATATTTAGAATACAAATTGAACAATTAACTGTCATTTTGAGGAGGTCAACAGGTTCGTGAGGAAGAAAAAAGATATCCCCATCGAGGAAAAATCGTACGCCGCCCTCTTTTTTATCTTATGCGGCTTATTAGGGCTTGTAACCATCTGGGGGTTCTGGGATGAAACTGTCACCAGACGCCCGTGGAAAAAGATACAGAAAGACTTCTATCAATACGAGTACGAGCAAACGAAAATTGCGTTGGACAGAGCCAAACAAGACCTGCCGCAGATTCCTGAGCCTGAACAGTTGGACGACAAACGACTCAGCGTATTGCAGAAGACGGTGTCAAACGCGAAGATTCAGCTTGATGATGCCTTACAGGAGCGTAAATTCGAGCAGAGCCAATCTGATGCGATTAACTACAAATATCAACTCGCCCTTCACGAAGGGGCCGAGCATGGGGCAAACCAAGTCGCAGAAAAATGGAAGCAGAAATTAGATGAATTTGATCAACGCATCGGCGGTGAACTCACCGAGGCTGTGATTAAAGAACAGAAAAACCTCGCAACAGCTTATAACGCATTAGCCGAATTCTATACAGAGCACGGACACCATGAGGAAGCGTTGAGTGAACTCTCGCGTGCCAAAAAGTACGGTTCAGTTGATGAGGTCTTAACCGAAGAGATTAACACCAAAATGGCTGTGGTGGTCGAAGCAATCAATGCCTCTAAGGCGGATAAAGCCAAACACGATACAGTGGCCGAAGTCGAAGAAAAATTTGACTCTTTAAGTGGAATCAAGCGGACTTTCGTGGGTAGCTTATTGGAGAATCCATTTACGAAAACCCGCGAGATTAAGCAACAGTATCTTGAGGATTTCGATTATACAGCGGATCGGTGTGAAACATGCCATTTCGCCGCTGACAAAAGCGGCTATGAACGGTTTGCAAAAGAGACCTTTGAAATCGGAGAAAGCGACGAGGAGACGGAAGGGGACGACGCGCCGAAGCCGGTATCTTATCCATTGATGCACCCCCGCGTAAAGACAGGGAGCGAAACGGTTTTAATTGATGGCGATGAGGCGGAACCGGAAGATTATGAGCTAGACGAAAAAGGGTTGATGACCTTTAAGAACGAGGACGTTGTCGAGTTTGGCGCGGAAATCGAAGTTTCCTATGAAACCGACTACGATACTGTCCTTCGCACACATCCCGACCGGGAGGTGTTGCTTGGCAAGCACCCGGTCAAAAGATTTGGCTGTGTTCCGTGTCACGGTGGCCAGGGGCAGGCACTGACCGTTGCATCGGCACACGCGCTAGACCATAAAAAAGAATATTGGCTAACCCCTGTCCTAGGACTCGATGAACACACTGGCAAATCGTCGGATGAACACCGCGGGTATATGGAGACAAACTGCCGTCGCTGCCACAGCGAAGTGATGATGTTAGACCATCCCTCCCCAGAAACCGGGGCTCTGCAAGACTATGCACCGAATCTTTCAAAAGGCATGGCGGTTTTTGAGGATTTAGGGTGCCACGGTTGCCACGCCGTTGAAGGCTATCCCATTTTGAAAGAATTGGACAAAGTCGGCCCCTCGCTTGCCAAAGTCAGTAGCAAAGTCAACAGTGTGGATTGGCTCACGGGTTGGATTAAAAACCCGTCCGCCTATCTGCCAGAAACCAAGATGCCGAGACTGTTCCCAACGGACGATATGCCCCAAATGGTCTATCTGACAAATGGGCGGAAGCGTGAAGGTATTGTTCGTCGGGAGCCGGGGAGTGAAATCATTTTTGTGCGAGCCGACGATGACACTGAACACATTTACTCGGCAAACGAAGTAGTGGAGATTGTTGACATCGTTAAATCCATAGCGGTATACCTTGAGCAGATGAAAGACCCTGAACTAGACCAGGACGATGCGACATTCTCGACAGCTCCCAGAGCGATTGCCGCTGGCGAGACGCTTGTGAAAACGGTTGGCTGCCTTTCATGCCACACTGTAGGGGGACTGGGAAGTGATTTTGCGCCAGCCCTTGAAGGCGTTGGCAACAAATTAAGGCCCAATTTCCTGCGCCAGTGGATTCGCGACCCTAAGTCTTTTGACCCGAAAACGGTGATGCCAGACTTGAGACTGAGTGAAAGAGAGGTCAATAATGTTGTCGCCTATCTGATGAGCCTGAAAGGAACGCTTCCACCCCCACCGCAGAGCGAAGAATCCTACGGGGATCTTCAGGTCAAAATTGACCCTGAATTGGGAAAAACCTACGTTCAGACTTATGGGTGCTTCGGTTGCCACGATATTCCGGGTTTTGAAAACGAGCCGAAGGTCGGTGCTGACCTCGGTGAATTTGGGGCGAAGACGGTTGAGGAACTCGATTTCGGGGACACGACAGAGATTGAACACACTTGGCACGGTTGGACAGTTGGCAAGGTTACGAATCCGAGACGTTACCAAACGCGCCGCATTATCTCTCGAATGCCCGTATTTAGCGAGCAGACGATGAGCAAAGAAAACGCCCTCGCCCTTGCCGTGTTACTCAAGAGCTTCCAACCCGAAAAATATCCACTGAGTTATATTCACAACCTCAGCAATAAGGCGCAGCATATTGATGCCGGACGACGACTGGTGAAGAAATACAATTGCCAAGGGTGTCACGAGCTCGAAGGCAAGGGTGGGGATTTTGTTAATGTTGTCGCCGCCCACAAGGGACTAGACAACCTTCAGGCCAAACAGTTTGCACCACCAACGCTACAAGCCGAAGGTGCAAAGGTTTACCCAGAGTGGCTATTTGCATTTCTAAAAGAGCCAACGTCGATCCGTTATGGGCTCGAAGTTCGGATGCCAACTTTCGGTCTTTCGGATGAAGATGCCACAGCACTAGTGACATATTTCTCCGAACTTTCTGACGAACCCTTCCCTTATGAAACCATCGCTCCAGTGGCAACCTCCCGCGCAGAAATCCGAACAGGCAAGCAGATCTTTGACTCGCTTCAATGTATCTCGTGCCATCCAGAACAGGGCGAAACCATCCCCGATGGCAGTGATAAGACGGGGCGGCCAGACCTCGCTTTAGCGAAACAGCGTCTCAAAGCGGATTGGATCATCGACTGGCTCAAAGACCCGCAATCCTTCCAACCGGGAACTGCGATGCCGCAGGCTTGGCCAAAAATCCAAGGGAAACATGAACCTGTCGGGGAGTTTGCCGGGGGGGATGCAGAGAAACAGATCCAATTGGTCAGAGACTATCTGCTCTCACTCGGTGAATAACATAATGAACCTATGAGGGTCAAAAATGGTGCGTCATCTTCTCGTCATCATTACCATGCTGGCAGTGAGTATCATCGGACTGAATCTGCTCTGTCGTGCGGTTGACCCAAGCAGGAAATACAGTTCCGAGGTTGAGTTTAACTATGCGAGGTTTTGCGCTGGGTGCCACGGGCCTCACGGCGAAGGCAACGGTCGGATTGGGCGGTTCAAAAAACTAGAACCCGCAGATTTTACAACGACAGTGTTTTGGTCGGCACACAGTAATGAACAGAGGGACGAACAGCTCGTGCATAGCATCGCCGTGGGTAAAGATGACATGCCATCCTTTTCCTTCTATCTGACGCATGAGGAACAGCGAGAGCTCCTCACATTTATTAAGACGCAGTTCCGCCCGACTTCAGCGAATGAAAGCGCGGAGGAACTTGACAAAGGCAGTGAACAGTAGCCCAATTTACGGGGGGACGTGCTGATGTCACGGATATCCGTGATACGTCCAACGTTAGGGTTGCCCTCTCTACTTGTGTGACGCTATCATAAATAGGATCGTTGATTCAACTGTGTTAGTCCTATATATCGCCCCAAAACTTTCGTCACCAACGATACTAAAGTGAAAGGATAATGAACAATGACTGGAATGAAACCCCTCACCATCCTAAGCGCTGTGCTACTGATAGCCGGTTTCGCTCATGCAGGAACAATTAAAGGCAAGATTACTTATGAAGGAACGCCACCTGCACGTCCAGCACTAACAGCGACCAAAGACCAGCACTGCATGGACAATGTAGCAGGAACAAAATCGGAAGCCCTTGTCGTTTCCAAAGGCAAAGGGATTAAGAATGTAGTCATCTCTGTACGCTCCCGTAAACTCAAAGCCAAACCTCCTACCAAAAATCCCGTTCTAGACCAGGTCAATTGTGCGTATGTGCCGTATGTCCTTGCGGTAGTCGCAGGTTCAACGATTGATGTGACCTCTAGCGACCCCGTCGCTCATAATGTCCACTCCTACGCCAAGAAAGACCCCGCAGCCTCTATCAACTGGCAGATCGCTCAGAAGGGCAAAGCCTTCCCCTTGACATTGAATAAGGCAGAACCGATTAAGTTTACCTGTGATATTCACAAGTGGATGAGCGGCTATGTCGTCGTGGTGGAGAATAACCATTTCACCGTGACCGGTTATAAAGACAAAGCGGGCAAATGGCTCAGCTCCGATGCCTATGAAGCGTCAAATGATGCAGGTACTTTTACCATCCCCGACGTTCCAGAGGGAAGATATCGCCTTCAAGCATGGCACTCAGAACTAGGGACAGCAACTGCCAAAGTCACAGTCGATGTCAGCGGAGATGTCGAGGTTAATTTTGCCAGTAGTGACTTCAAAAAGAAGAAGAAGTAATCGCTACGGATTTTGATGGCACGATTAGAGCCTGTTTGAAAAGTTATCATGACGTATCGTGGCGGGGAAACCAGATGCCCACCTACAAGTTTTTGGGGTTAATCGCCGAAGGGTGGGAAAGGGATTTCCCACCCACGGGGTGGATTGTCGGAAGAGGGCGGGGCAAGATGCTCCGCCTACGGTATATGGTCGAGGAGTCAAACCGTGCCGCAAAAGCAAATCGTCAACCGAGACTCAGAGATTCTCGGCGGAACGCCGGTATTTTTAGGAACTCGTGTTCCCGTGCAGTCGCTCATCGACCACCTGAAAGCCGGTGACAGTCTTAACGAATTCCTCGATGGATTCCGGTCCGTTAAACGGGAGCAATCAATCGCCTTTTTAGAAATCGCGTTCACCGTAGCCATAGGACAAACCGGTTCTAGTTTCGAGACATAATATATGCGCCTTATCAGAAACGTAATATCTGCCGACCCTAAGACACGCACCTATATTTTCGCGGGGCTGTTCCTCGCCTATCTACTTCTGATTGTGGCTCCAGCCTTTGCTCAGGATGTGACTGAGGCGGAATATCGTCCATTTCCTAAGATTGGCAGTCGGAACGCCGCTTGGATTGCCGCCCAGTTACACCTGCTGTTCGGTTCTTTCATCTTGGGTGTGCCGATGTTCGCTGTCGTCATTGAATTTGTCGGCATGAGGACGAAGGATAAGCGTTACGACAAAATGGCGCAGGAGTTCATCAAGCTCTGCATGGGCGCGTTCTCGACGACAGCATTGCTCGGCGGGGTGCTCGTTTTTGTGCTTATCTGGTGCTATCCCAAAGTGATGAACAAGATGACAGGAATCTTCGGGCCGACGATGATTTTTTACGTCTTCCTGTTCTTTGGAGAAACGTTTACGCTCTACCTCTACTCCTACGGTTGGGATCGGATGCAGGGCAGGGTATCGAAAATGTGGCACTTGTTCCTAGGAGTGCTCCTGAACGTATTCGGCACGGCGATTATGTTTGTCTCTAACGCTTGGCTCACATACCAGACCAGCCCGGCGATTATGGGGCCGCCCCCCAAACACGAGGCTATCCCGCTTCATGACGACACTGGCGCATTCATCGGTACGCTGTGGCAGGCTGTCAATAACTTTACATGGATGCCGGTTAACATCCATCGCCTCATTGGGAATATCGCTTTCGGCGGTGCAATCGTCGGTGCCTATGCCGCGTTTCGCTTTCTTGTGGCGAAAACGGAAGAGGACAAAGCGCATTACGACTGGATGGGATATACCGGCAATTTTATTGCGCTGTGTGGGCTTATCCCGTTGCCGTTCGCCGGCTACTGGTTGGGTAGAGAGATCTACATGTTTAACCAGACGATGGGCATCAACATGATGGGGAGCCTCTTTTCATGGTTATTCATCATTCAGGCAGTGATGATCGGTGTGTTGTTCATCGGCGCGAATTACTATCTCTGGTCTGGCATGAGTCGTATCCCAGGAGCGGAGAAGTACGCCCGATACCGCTCGATTATGATAGGCGTGATTGTTGTATGTGTCGCGATCTGGATGACACCGCGCAAACCGATTGCTAACTCCCAAGAGATAGCTGCGATGGGATCGGAATATCATCCCCTCGTTGGATTCTTCGGTTTGATGACAGCGAAAAACACAGGTGTCAACATTATCATTCTGACGACTTTCCTCAGCTTTCTGTTCTATCGCCGCTCCGGTAAAACGCCGACAGTCGGTTGGGCAAAAGTTGGGAATATTGTTATCTCCGCGATTTTCGGGCTCGCTGTTGCAGCGATTGTCGTCATCGGCATCGTAGGATTCAAAGTGGCAACCGATTTTCGCGTCAATGTGCTAACGCCAGTGCAAGTGCTTATTGCCTTAGCTGTTATGATCTTGGTGGTAATTATTGATTTGGTTATGTATCGCAAGGCAATGGTATCGGGCACAATCAATTGGGGGCAGATGACGAGCCGGTCCCAGTACGTGCTGATCTTGCTTGCGATTACGTTCACCTCGCTAATGGGTTTGATGGGCTACGCACGGTCAGGGCTTCGTGAGGCGTGGCACATCTTCGGTGTGATGCCAGATACCTCGCCCGATGCTTTTACGCCGACTCTTGGCAACGCTGTGAATGTAATTTCCGTCATTATCATCACTTTCTTTGCCTTAGTCGGTTTCATTTTTTGGCTCGGCTTGATGGGGGATAAGAAAAAGAGCGAAGCGGTTCACGCCGAGGCACCGGTACTCTCAGGGAATGAGGATTAGTCACGGTATCAGATAAATTTTGTGAGGGATAAAACATCATGAAAAGAACGTTCATTAAAATTGCTTGCGTCGTCTTAGGGGGAATCACCTTCTGGATGTTCCTTGTAACTGCCGTGACAGCTTTGTTACTCAGGTTTTACTACCGCCCCACGGCTGAATACGCCTACACCGATGTACAGTATCTTGAGTTTGATATTCCATTCGGAATGCAGTTGCGGAATATACACCGTTGGGCAACGCACGGCATGGTCACCGCCGTTATTATCATCATTTTCTTTGCCTTAGTCGGTTTCATCTTTTGGCTCGGCTTGATGGGGGATAAGAAAAAGGCCGAAGCGGTTCATGCCGAGGCACCGGTACTCTCAGGGAATGAGGATTAGTTACGATATCAGACAAATCTCATGAGGATAAAACATCATGAAGAGAACGTTCATTAAAATTGCTTGCGTCGTCTTAATGGTCGTGAGTTTCATCGCCTATATTGCGCGGGCTTCAGCGTTCCCCGTCGCGTCGGAAAATCTGCTTCCGTGGTCGGCTTGGTTTTTTATTTTCGCGTTGGCGAGTGTCCTACTCTGGCAGCGTGTGGTGAGACTGCTCTCTTTCTGTTTTCTGATAATCTGGTTTTACGCATTCGCCGCCAACATTGTGCCCGAAACCTCTACAGCCGCAGCTCCCGATGTTGGTAGCATCGAGCGGACCCCGGATGACTTCGTCGAAGCAGGCGAGGCGATTTTTAACGGTAAGGGCAAATGTAGCACCTGCCACAATATCGGTGTCGGTGCGACGAAGGGACGATGCCCGAATATGGAGGGGATTGGTACAAGAGCCGGTACACAGAAGCCGGGCATGACAGCCAAAGAATATCTGATTGAGTCGGTTTATGACCCGTATGCGTTCCTCGTGCCCGGGTATGACAAAATTATGCCACCGGTATGGAAACCCCCAATCAGTCTAAAGCCTCTAGAAATTGAGGCGGTTATCGCCTTCCTTCAAAGTCAAGGCGGCGAGGTGGATTTGACACGATTTGACCCACCTGTCGACCTGGCGGACATTAATGCACTAGCAGCAGAAGCACTTCCCCCAATCCTTACCGGTGACTCGAAACGGGGTGAAAAGGTATTCGTTGAGGTTGCCAAATGCCTCGCGTGCCACAATGTTGATGGGATTGAGAAACCGGAAGAACCCGCCGTTGCGGAAGGCGTTGAGGTCGTTACTGCCCCCGATTTAACAGAGATTGCCGCATTAAATGAACTCCGATATATCGAAGAATCTATCCTAAAACCGAATGCGAAAATTGTGCAGGGATACGGTTCAGCAACCGTCAAAGCAGGCGGAGTTTCGATGGAGGGCATACTTGTCGCCCAAGATACTGAAAAAATCGTCTTACGGGTTAAAGACGAAGGGGGGAACGAAGAAGAGCGAACCATTCCATTAACCGAACTCGATCCGGAACCGATTGCCGAGTTAGCCAATTTAACCGAACCGGGATATTTTTGGATACAAACCACACCCGTCGGGGCAACTGCCCCGGTAAGCGGAGAACTCGTTGAAGAGGACGAGACGAGTTTCACACTCAAGACTGCGGATGGCACACAAAAAATCGAGAAAGCGACCGTTAAGGTTCAGGTAACGATTGTCACCTTCGACGATGATGAACCTATCGTTGGTGAATTAATCGAGGAAAATGACGAGGAAATTATCATCAACGTCAATGGCGAACAGCGAACGATTGACAAATTCGATATTGACGAAGATCCAACGTACAGTCGTGCGTTTGGGAAACGCATCCCCCCGGTTCGCTCTCTGATGCCGGATAACTTTCCACTGTTATTAACAGTGGCTCAGTTTAATGACCTGCTCGCATTTTTATCGACGCTCGATGGAAGTCAGGTCGACAAAACAGCCGCTACTGAGGGTGAAACCGCTTCTGGCGGGTCGGAAGAAACATCTGAGGAATAGGACATTCTTGAATTTATGAAATTCGCGCCAAACGCTAAAGAATAAGGATGGTACGACCATGAAACGGTTGTCTCTATTTACAAAATGCTTGATTATTTTTGTTTTACTCTGGCTCTTCCTCCGCTTCTTCATCGGTGGGATTGTCTCGGTGCCACTGCCGTCAAGCGTGATTGCGATGTATCTCGGGCTAATTTTACTGGCAATCTTAGTCCACGTATCCGTTGAGGATGAGAAATTTCAAGAATTCCTGCGCCCGATTAAAGAGACCTTGATGGAGGACAGTAAGAAGCTGAGACGTACGCTCCTATTCATACTGATTCCGCTCGTGATGCTCGGCTTTACGTTTTCCAAAGTTTCGACACAGACAAATCCTCCTGCATCCATACGTACTGCTCATCCTGGTCCACCCGCTAAGTTGACCTATCGCGAGCAGGTCATCGGCCCTACACAAGAGGTTGAGAATCCCTTCCGTCATCTTAAAAAGGATAACCCGGAAGAATTCCAAGGACATGTTGAGAATGGACGACGGGTCTACTATCAAAACTGCTTCTTTTGTCACGGTGATAATCTCGATGGAAAAGGGCATTTCGCTCACGGGTTTAATCCGGTACCTGCGAACTTCCAGGATCCGGGGATTATCCCGAACTTTCGAGAATCTTTCCTGTTTTGGCGTATCAGTAAGGGTGGTCCCGATTTACCGCCTGCGAGTACGCCTTGGGATTCAGCAATGCCGGTTTGGGAGAACTTCCTAACAGTAGGCGAAATTTGGGATGTCATCCTCTTTCTGTCTGAGTTTACCGGCTATGAACCAAGAACATTTGGCGAGGCGGCGCATTAGGGAAAAGACAATGAATACAAAGCAAAAATCTCCTTTAATTTGGCTGGCACATCTGCTTGTCATTTCATGTGTGATAGCGGTTCCCGCTGTCGCGCAGGATGGGAAAGCACTTTATGAAGACAAGTGCGCCCACTGCCACGGCATCAAGGGGGATGGCGAAGGGGATGCCGCAGTCAATCTGTTGCCAAGACCGAGAGATTTTACAAGAGGGCTATATAAGATTCGTTCCACCGAAAGTGGACAACTTCCCACGGATCGGGATATCTATGACATCATCGCCAACGGTATGCCGGGCTCGTCAATGCCCGCTTGGAAAGATATCCTCAATGCGGCTGAGACGAAAGCACTTGTCGCCTACGTGAAAGCATTCCACGACGGTTTTAAGGACGCTTCACCGCGGGAGATCAATTTGTCAGACAAAATCGCTTACACCGCAGAGAGTGCCGCTAAAGGCAGGGAAATCTACAAAAAGATAGAGTGCAACGCCTGTCACGGTGAAGTTGGAAGAGGCGATGGGGCTTCCGCACCAGACCTTAAAGATGAGTGGGGTTTCAAAACGTGGCCCGCAAATATGACGCAACCGTGGACGTTCAGAGGCGGCACAACGACGGAAGACATCTTCAAGCGATTCATCGGTGGGATTGCTGGCTCGCCGATGCCTTCGTTTGTCAGTAGTTTTCGGGCCGGTCTCACTGAGGCGGAAGAGGCGCGCATGACGGAGTTAGAGGAGAAAGACGAAATGACAGAGGATGAGGAGGCAGAATACGAAACTCTCGATGAAAAAGTTGTTGAGTATGAAGACCTAATGCTCAAGCTCGACGACGGGGAGGAACTTGAACCAGCGGAACAGCAAAAACTTGATGCGGCGTTAAAGCCGATTTTTGTGGATTTCTGGCATCTGGCAAATTATGTAAAATCTGTCGCTCCTGAAGAAACCCCGAAACCTGCGGTCGGTGACCGGGTGATGCGTTCAAAGTATCGTGAAGGCGAATTGCCGGGTATCAATGACGAAGCGTGGAATGAAATAGAAGTTGCGAGTTATTACCCCCTGGTCGGTCAGGTGATTATTGACGAGCGTCAGTTCAATCCGACGATTGATTCGGTAATGGCGAAGTCATTCTATAACGACACTGAAGTTGCGTTCCACTTTACATGGGATGACCGGACGAAAAGCCTTCCTAAAGAGAATGACGCGGGTGAGATGCCCGAAGATGCTCTGGCAATCCAGTTTCCAGTCAAAGTGCCGCAAGGTCCCATAGACCCCAAACCGTATTTTATATGGGGTGGTCGTCGTGCAGTCAATCTCTGGCATTGGAAGGTTTCTGAACCCGATAAGGTTACAGAGATGACCGCAAAAGGGATATCAAATGCAACGCCTCAACCTCCCGAAAGTCAATCGGTACAGTCAGCGTGGGCGTATGACAACGGACAATACCAACTCTGGGTTAAAAGGGCCTTGAAGACCGATGGTAAAAAAGACCTTCAATTTGAGCCCAGTATATTCATACCGATTGCGTTCTCCGCGTGGGACGGGTCAAACGGAGACATTAACACAAAGCGGGCAATTTCAACGTGGTACACCTTTATCCTTGAACCAGTCCCGTCAACGAGGCGTTTCATTTATCCGCCAATCGTTGCGCTCATCACTGCTGGGCTCCTCTTTGCCCTCAGAGGTGTCGTACAGCGCAGGGAAGAAGAGGAAACGAACAGCTAGATTGTGCTAACGAATCGGTGAGGGTGTCCTCAATAACGGTAAATTAAGCGTATCGCATACGTGGATGTATGCGACTTCTACCATCCGCACTTCGCAACGATGCGGATGACTAACTATAAATAATTCAAATGGAGTAAAACCATGAAAGTACGACCTGTTTTAACCCTAGCCCTGCTTATCCTATGCTGTTCTGTCGCACAGGCGGCCGACTCGACATCGGAGACCCCACAGGAGCCGGTTAGCTTTCCTGCTTCTTACAAAGTGATGACGGTCTCCAACGGTGGTACTATCACCGGTGTTGTGAAATTTTCAGGTGATGTCCCAGCCATGAAACAGCTTGAGATTTCAAAAAACCCGGAGGTCTGTGCCAAAACGGATAAGTTTGAAGAACACTTAATGGTCGGCGAGGGCAATGTGCTGAAGAATGCCTTCGTTTATCTGGTAGATATTTCACAAGGCGTTGACTTCCCTAAGAAAAATGCTGCGGGGAAAAGAATGACTTACGAAATTGATCAGAATGGGTGTCAGTTTATCCCCCATGTGAACGTTGTACCCGTTGGGAAAAAGCTAACGATGAAAAACAGTGATGGAATCCTGCACAACATCCATCTTTTCAGTAAAAAAGGCTACAACCAAGCCCAACCCAAAACACGAAGAAAGCTGCGTATCGCCGCCGCAAAGAAGGCCGAAGGCCCTATACCCATCCGATGTGATATTCACGGCTGGATGAATGGATGGCTGATCTATATCAACCATCCCTACTATGCGGTCACGAACGAAAAGGGCGAGTACAAAATCGAAAACGTCCCGCCCGGCACGTACAAGCTCGCTTGGTGGCAGGAAGCCTGCGGGACAAATAAAGAAATGCCCGCTTCGGTCACCGTTGCGGCTGGTGGTACAGTCAAGCAGGATTTTACGGTTACACTCAGAAAGAAGAAGTAGGGGCGTTTGAACCGACTGCGTAGAAACTCGCACCGATGATTAAAGTCGAAAACCTCAGTCACACTTACGGAACGCGACAGGCGCTTAACAACGTAACTTTTCAAATTGAACCGGGCGAAATTTTCGGGTTTCTGGGTCCGAATGGCGGGGGTAAGACAACGCTCTTCAAGATTCTTACGACCGCCATTCCGGTAACCCACGGCACGGTGCAGTTGCGTGGCCACAGCCTTGCTCACAGCTCACACGGAGTCAGAGAACAGCTCGGCGTGGTTTTCCAGCAACCGAGTTTGGATGGGAAATTGACCGTCACTGAAAACCTCCGGCATCACGGGCATCTTTACGGGTTGTGGGGTGCAGAGTTGAAACGCCGAATCCAATCGGCCCTTGACGAAGTGGAGTTAAGAGACCGTGCGGGCGATAGGGTTGAGACGCTCTCCGGTGGCCTACAGCAACGTGTGGCACTTGCTCAGGCGATACTGCATCAGCCCACGCTGTTGCTTCTTGATGAGCCGAGCACCGGTCTTGACCCCGGTGTTCGGCGGCGGTTCAGCGCATATTTGGCACAGTTGAGAGAGAGAAACGGCGTGACCATCGTGCTAACAAGCCACATTCTCGACGAGGCGGAACGGTGTGACCGGGTCGGGATTCTTGACGCGGGCAAATTGGTCGCAACTGGGACACCAGATGAATTAAAAGAACAGGTGGGGGGCGATGTTGTCACGATTGACTGCCCATCCCCTGAAGCGTTGCACCCCCAGATTCAGCAACATTTCGGATACGATGCCAGCGTAGTTGACGGGGCTCTACGTGTTGAGTGTCCGCGAGGGCATGAATTTGTTCGAGATGTTGTCGCCACATTCCCAACAGAGATTGCATCTGTGCGCTTTGGAAAGCCAACGTTGGAAGATGTCTTCATCAAGCTTACGGGACACCGCTTTGAGGAAGAGGACGTCAGCGTAGAGCGAACCTAAAAAGCGAGAAAGGATGCTTTAGCGAAGCACACGGTCAAAACAAGACGCTGAAGGATTGAACTGTGTTGATAAGAAGATTTGTGCTTCCTGTGGTAACGATTTGGTGGCGTGAAATTATCCGGTTTCTTCGCCAACGCAGTCGGGTTGTGAGTGCAATTGCCCAACCGCTGGTTTTCTGGTTGGTATTGGGAAGCGGATTGCGGGCATCATTTCGGCCCCCTAGTGCTCCTGAAGGGACCAGCTATCTCGCATATTTCTATCCGGGCATCGTTGTTCTCGTTATCCTGTTCACGTCAATTTTTGCAACGATTTCGATTGTCCAAGACCGCCGGGAGGGATTTTTACAGGGTGTCCTCGTCGCACCTGTTCCGAGATGGTGTGTTGTTCTCGGACAGGCACTAGGTAGCACAACGTTGGCACTTTTGGAGGGAGTGCTTTTTCTTTTAATTGCCCCAATTATCGGTGTATCGTTACATGCGGGCCCTGTATTTGCGATAGTCGGTGTGATGTTTCTGCTCGCCTTTGGGCTAACAAATCTGGGGTTAATCATTGCGTGGCGAATGGATTCAACCCAGGGCTTCCATGCAATTATGAACCTCCTTCTCCTTCCGATTTGGATGCTATCGGGGGCGTTCTTCCCTGTGTCCGGCGTACCGATATGGCTTAAATGGGCAATGAAGTTAAATCCCCTAACGTATGGTGTGGCCGCTTTGCGTAGGTGTCTATATTTGGGCAACGGTGATGCCGTAGCGGAAATTCCACAACTCGGATTATCACTCTTAATTACCATGCTGTTCTGTGTTTTGATGTTTGTTGGTGCCGTACGAACAGCTTATCGTCATCCGAACATTGGGTGACTCAGCATGACATTGTAGAAGTAATGGATTTGTCAATCCAGAAAGGAAATCTTAATGCTAAGATGGCTGCCAGAGAATATATCAACTTATGGACAAGGCGTTGATAGCCTCTTTAGCCTTATTTACTGGATTACTGTTGTTGCATTTGTGGCTGTAATTGGGACCCTAATCGTCTTCCTGATCAAATATCGTTTTCAGGAGGGGCGGCGGGCAGAATACATTGAAGGGAGCAACACGCTTGAAATCACATGGACCGCTGTAACAACCGTAATTGTCTTCGGGCTTGCGATGTTAAGCCTTCCGCAATGGAGCAAAATCAAATTCTTCTCCGAATTTCCCGACCCCGATGTTACTGTTCAGGTGACAGCCAAACAATTTAACTGGGATATGCTTTATCCCGGCCCAGATGGGGAGTTCGGGGGCGAGGATGACCTAGAACTTGAGAACATGTTGCATGTACCTGTCAATAAGGTGGTGCATATTCGGATGACCTCTGAGGATGCCATTCATAGCTTTTTTGTGCCGCAACTACGACTCAAGCAAGACGTACTCCCGAACAGGTTCATCACCGTCTGGTTCGAGGCAACAAAGGACTACACGTCACGGTTCGACATTGATTCGAGGTTCCAAAGCGATTTAGATAATGATACTATCTCGGATGATTTTCGGATGGCGTTTAACTCGAAAGGTTTGGGGAAGCTTTCTGATAACGTTACCGTTTCTATTGAAGAGACAGGAAATAGATGGCTGATAACCGATGATGTTCTTCAACGAAAACATATTGTTCGGAAAGAAGATGGTAGGTTGAACATTTACTCCAACGTTTACGAAATTCCTTGTGCAGAACTGTGTGGGTTTGGGCATTCCGGAATGCTTGGATACCTGACTGTACACAGTGAGGTATCGTATGCGGACTGGGTAAAACAGCGATGGCCTCAACAGTAAAAAGACCCCAACAGTAAAAAGAAAGGAGTTAGCATAGTAATGAACGATAATGCACACGAGTCTCACGACCACCATCATGAACATGAGTCTCACGACCACCACCATGAAGAGGGTTTTATTAGCAAATACATCTTTTCGCTAGACCACAAGATGATTGGCAAGCAGTTTCTCATCTTCGGCCTGGTTATGCTGATGGTCGGGGGTGGGTTGGCACTTCTCCTCCGATGGCAACAGGCGTACCCGGAAAAGCCGCTTCCCATAATCGGCGTATCGGAAGCTTACCAAGAAAGCGGTGAGCCGGTCACTGGAAAGGACAAGTGGTGGTACAAGAAACTTGTCGGGCTCACAGAGGCCGAAGAAGATCGGATGAGTGAATTGGAGGATAAGGAGAACCGAACCGCTGCGGAAGACAAAGAACTGGCTGGACTTCAAAAAATTGATGAAAATGCCGGTGCGGAGGACTGGTTGACGACCAGCATACCCAACGGTGTTATAGACCCAGCGTTTTATAACGCGCTCTTCACCATGCACGCGACCATTATGGTTTTCTTCGTGGTTGTGCCGCTACTCGTTGGCGCGTTTGGTAATTTCCTCATACCGCTGATGATTGGCACGAGAGATATGGCCTTCCCGGTCCTGAACATGCTTTCCTTCTGGTCGTCTGTGCTTGGCGCACTCATCATGATGGTCGGGTTTTTCGTTCCCGGTGGACATGCCGCCGCAGGGTGGACCGGATACGCCCCGCTTTCCACAATCCCTGAGCTTAGTGGGGTTGAGTGGGGACAAAACATCTGGTGTATTAGTCTCATCGTAATGGGCATCTCCTCGCTGATGGGGTCTATCAACTATATCACCACAGTGATAAACATGCGGGCACCCGGGATGACGTTCTTTCGTCTGCCACTCTCGATTTGGGCGCTGTTCATCGTGGCAATCTTACTGTTGCTTGCGTTTCCTGTCGTCGCCTCCGCGCTTGCCATGATGCTCTTTGACCGAATGGCGGGTACGACCTTCTTCTCATCAGAAGGCGGTGGTGAACCGCTCCTCTGGCAACATCTCTTCTGGTTCTTCGGGCACCCAGAGGTATATATCCTGATTCTGCCGGGGATGGGGCTTGTCTCGGATATGCTTTCCGTGTTTTCAAGGAAACCAATCTTCGGGTACAAGTCAATGGTATATGCGATGATCGCTATTGCGTTCCTCGGTTGGATTGTGTGGGGACACCACATGTTCCAGAGCGGTATGAATCCTGCGTTGGGAGCGGCGTTTATGACCTCGACGATGTTAATCGCTGTACCTTCGGCGATTAAGACGTTTAACTGGCTTGCCACGCTATTTCGCGGGTCAATCCGGTTTACGGTACCGATGTTAAATTCGATTGCATTCGTCTCAATGTTTGTCATCGGTGGTCTCAGCGGTATCTATATGGCGAACACGCCGGTGGACATCCAGATTCACGATACATACTACATCGTCGCGCACATCCATTACGTCGTCTTCGGTGGAAGTGTGTTTGCGATATTCGGTGCCATCTTCTTCTGGTTCCCCAAGATGTTCGGACGACACATGAACGAGACGCTCGGCAAGATACATTTTTGGATCTCTTTTGTTGCCTTTAACTGCGTTTTTTTCCCGATGCACATCCTCGGCATCGGTGGACACATGCGGCGCATTGCGAATCCGACACAGTACGAATTCCTACAACCCCTGCAAGGGATGAACATCTTCATCACCATGGGCGCGTTCACGTTGGGAGTCGCTCAGATTCTACTTCTGGTCAATGTGTTCTGGAGTATGAAACGCGGGAAAGTTGCAGAGCAGAATCCATGGGAAGCAAATACGCTGGAATGGTACGCGCCAACGCCGGTTCCGCACGGCAATTTTGGGGCGATTCCGCAGGTATATCACGGCCCTTATGAATATAGCGTTCCAGGGATGGATAAAGACTGGTTGCCACAAACTGAGCCGGGTGAACCCGTCCACGCAACAGCGGGTGCAGATTGAAATGCGAAGTCACAATGGCAAACAATCGTTACCCCTATAGTCCGTGGCTACATCGGGTTGCAATCGTGACTGCTGTAGCCACTTTCGTATTAATCTGCATCGGTGGGTTGGTCACCAGTACAGATTCCGGTCTCGCTGTACCGGATTGGCCAACCACCTTTGGCACCAACATGTTTCTCTATCCGCTCTCGAAAACCGTTAGCGGTTTTCTGTTCAGCATCGACCCGATCTTGCAGGCGGATTTAGAGAACGCCGTTTCTTCAGAAAAATTACGCAAGGCACTCGACAGAGATAAGAATTTAGTCTCCGAAAATATCACGATTTCAACCTTAGAGCCAGGCCAAAAGTGGCGCATTGTGGATGCGGATAATCAACGCACCTACACGGCAATCAGAACAGGCGGCCGGCTCGATATTTATGTACACGGTATTTTATACGAACATAGCCATCGGCTGATCGGTTCTGCGGTAGGGATTCTCACAGTTGCGTTGACACTGCTGATTTTTATCAGAGACCCTCGAAAATGGCTGAAGTGGGTTGGTGCTATCGCCCTCGTAGCAGTCATCGTGCAAGGGGTAATGGGCGGGCTTCGTGTAGAACAGCTCAGTAGGACGCTCGCCATCGTCCACGCTTGTCTCGCGCAGGCGTTTTTCGCACTCACTGGGTGCCTCGTGTTGTTTACCTCCCGCGGGTGGTTGGAAACAACAACAGTGCCAGCGCGTCAAACATCAGACGAAGCAAAATTACGGCGTTTAACCCTGCTTACAACTGGGTTTATCTATATACAACTCATATTCGGCGCGATATTGAGGCATACGGGGAGCAGGCTTGACGCACATCTGCTCTTCGCGGCCTTGGTGACGATTCACATCTTCTTACTCACAAGGCGAATCCTCACCGCGCACTTTTATAATAAAAGAGATAATAAAAGGGATAATAAAAGGCTTGTCAGTTCCGCTTTGATACTCAGCGGTCTGCTCATACTGCAACTGATACTAGGGCTAGGGGCGTATTTAGCCATCTTTGGAGAAGCGATGGATGCTATCGCCGTTGTGGCCGTTGCAACAAGCCACGTTTCCGTTGGTGCCTTGATGTTAGCCACATCGGTTGTACTGACCTTGAGAATTTGGCAACAGCAACCTGTCTTGTCATAAAGGGCTTCGAGGGTAATTAGATGATACAGAAAACAGAAACGTTAGACAGTGAGTTATCACGGATATATGGACGAGTGGTGGCGTTTATTGAACTCGCAAAACTGCGCCTCGTTCTTATGGTGTTGATTACAACATTCGTGGGCTTCTACCTCGCGTCCCCCGATACCTTTGATTGGGCGAAATTGATTCATACGACGATTAGTATTGGGCTTGCTGCGGGAGGCGTTTTAGCGTTGAATCAGTACCTCGAACGCGAGCAGGATGCTCAGATGGCGCGGACCCAGCATCGTCCATTACCGGACAAGCGACTTCAACCGGCCGAAGCACTGATTTTCGGCGTTGCCCTAACAATTGTTGGTCTGCTCTATCTGACATCTGTTGTAAATATACTAAGTGGATTGGTCGTTTCCGCCATTGTCGTCAGCTATCTCTTTATCTACACGCCACTGAAGCAGAAGAGTTCGCTTTGCACGGTGGCAGGGGCGATTCCCGGCGCATTACCGCCCGTCGCCGGTTGGGTCGCCGCACGAGGGACTTTTAACCTTGAGGCAGGGGTCCTCTTTGCAATTTTATTTCTCTGGCAACTGCCGCATTCGCTGTCAATTGCCTGTCTCTATCGGGACGAATACGCACAAGCCGGATTTCGCTTACTTCCGGTCATCCACCCAGATGGTGAGAGTACGAGACAGCAGATTGTCAGTAACAGCCTCGGTCTCCTCGTCGTCGCGCTGATTCCGACGCTCATTGGATTAGCCGGTGTGGTTTATTTCTTTGCGTCCCTGCTCTTGAGCAGTGTGTTTCTCGCATTCGGTATCCACTTTGCGGTCTCCCGTTCAACTGCCGCCGCGAAACACTTATTACACGCTTCACTGGTATATCTACCGCTGACTTTTTTGATGATGGCATTTGACAAGGTCATGTAACCTAAGTTGCTCCCTTGATAAGAAAAATAGAACGCAAAGACGCAAAGAAGAAAAGAACGCGCAATCAATACTGAGAAAGGAAAGCAATGCGTAATCAAGATAGCGGTCATCGAAACCTTATTCTGGGACTTTCCCTATTCGGGTTGTTCATTGTCTTACTGATAATCTCTGTCGTTATCGTTCTCGTGCGGAACTAAATGGTATCTCAAATGCTCTCAATGACTGAATCGGAAAACAGATTAGACCCGCAAGACCAAAGACCATCCCGCGCAGTAAGTAATGCGCGATTGGCGATATTGATGCTATTGGGTGCCGAACTGATGCTGTTCGCAGGGTTAATCGGTGCGTTCCTCGTGTTTCGCATCGGCAGTATCACCTGGCCCCCGCCCTCACAGGTTATGGTTCGCTTGCCTGTTGCAGTAACGGGCATCAATACGATAATTCTGCTCCTGAGTGGCTATACGATGTTTCAAGCCTTCAGAGAGATTCGGAGAGACAACCGGAGCGGATTAAAGATCTGGCTACTCTCTACAGGCATACTCGGCTCGATTTTCCTTATCGTCCAAGGCGCTGAATGGGCGCGTCTCGTGCATTATGGATTGACATTGTCGTCTGGGGTGTACGGTTCAATCTTTTACGTACTGATTGGCTGTCACGCCCTTCATGTGTTCAGTGCGATACTGTGGTTATTAACGGTGCTTGCTCTAGCCATAGCCGGACGGTTTTCAGCAAGTCATCATATTGGGGTCGAACTCTGTACAATCTATTGGACATTCGTTGTTGCACTGTGGCCGATTCTTTATCTGCTTGTGTATATCATCTAAACGATGTTACCTTTAGGAGATTTTTTTATGGTCTGTCGCTATCTACCCGTTGTCGTAGGGATTTTGGTAATTGCTCTGCTTATCCCGACGGTTGTCGATGCGTGTCCCTCATGTAAGTTAATCGACGATCCAATCGTCAAGGGCTTCAATTGGAGCATCCTATTCCTCATGGCAATGCCCTTTACAGTCTTCGGTCTGATTGGAGGCGGTGTGTTGTATGTATGCCGCTACACGAATCAGTCCAACAATCAGAAACCGCGTTCAAACGCAGGCTAACCTCAAGCGAAAGTTTTCCCAAGTTTTCGTACGGGTTAAAGGCCGTGCTGTCTCAAACCATTGGAACAGCCCGCAAACCCGAATCGAATTAAAAACAACTTTATCTGAAGGAGTGTGAAATTGCAATCGAATCATTCTGTTGATCAGTATGAACCGTCACTTACCCCCGATAGTCTGGGGAAGCTAGGGATGTGGCTTTTTCTCGTGAGCGATGCGATGTCGTTTGGCGCGTTGCTCGCCGCCTATGGCGCAATACGTGCCGGTGCCGCGTCGTGGCCTCCCCCGTCCGAAATACTCGGCATTACACTCACAGCATTTATGACATTCCTGCTAATTTGTAGCAGTGTCACAATGGTCAAAGCCCTAGAAGCTATCCAGAACGGTAGGGTTCAGAGGATGTGCACATACCTTGGGCTTACAATCGCGGGAGGCGTAATCTTCTTGGGGCTCCAGGCTTATGAATGGTACCATTTAATCCATGAAGGTCTGACCCTGACCGGACTCACTCACGGAGCAACTGGCTCGAAGCTGTTCGGCCCAACGTTCTACGCAATCACCGGCTTCCACGGTGCCCACGTAACAGGGGGCGTGATTTATCTCACTTGTATACTAATTCAAGGGCTACGTGGTCAATACACAGCAGAGTATAACCACAAAGTCGAAATCGTCGGTTTATACTGGCATTTCGTTGATCTGGTCTGGATTATGGTCTTCACCTTTGTCTATCTTCTGTAACCACCTGAACGGACAGCGAGCATTTGCTCGTTACAACAATTTTGCAAAGAAAGGATACGGAAAATGGAAACTGCCCATGAGCACAAAGAACATCCCAAGTATTTTCAGATATTTGTGTGGCTTGCCGTGCTCACAATCATTGAAGTTGCTGTCGCTATTCCAGAATATGCACAGGTCTTAAAAGCAATTATTCTGATTGGCCTCGCCTGTGTGAAGGCGGCACTTGTGGCGTTGTATTTTATGCACCTGAAATTGGAGAAGAAAACCTTGGCAATCATCGTGTTAACCCCCCTAATCATCTGTGTTTTTCTCGTGATTATGCTACTCCCGGATCTGCTGGCAGAGAACCGTGACGCAGGAGCGACCGAAGCCGCTACGGAGACTATTGACACAGCTCACTGACATCATGTGACGGATACTGTTACCATAAATTATCGCGGTCAGGAGATCGCGCCGACACCGTTTGACTGCTATGGAATCAAGAACCAATCCTTCAGAAAAAACCAGCAAATCGGCTGAGCGTATCCTACGCAGGCTACTTTGGGGTGTATTGATTGCTGTAATCGTAGGAATCGTTGGTGCGTACATCTATCAAACCCTTGCGGGTCGCTCGGTGGCGAGAGACAATCCAGCGTCTAATCTCACAGGGACGCGCGACAGTGTACCCCACTTTGCGCTGACCGACCAACGGGGCACGACGATGACTTCGGCAGACCTGCAAGGTAAAATCTGGGTTGCAGATTTCATCTTTACGAGATGCGTAGCGGCGTGCCCATTGATGATGGATAAGATGGCGAAGCTTCAAGAGGAATTTGCCGAGGAAAATGTCTACTTCGTATCGGTCTCCGTTGACCCGGAGTATGATACGCCAGAGGTGCTTTTCCGGTACGCAGACCGCTTCGGCGTAGACCATAACAAGTGGCATCTGCTCACCGGGGAACAGGACACAATTTATCAACTCAGTCACAAGGGGTTTAATTTAGCTGTTGGGGAGCAAAAGAGTGAGATTCTGCATAGTTCCCGTTTTGTCCTTGTTGACCATCAGGGCCAGATTCGCGGCTACTACGATAGCAACGAAAGTGAGGCGCTTAAAAAGCTACGCCAAGATATAAAGACACTTCTTCGCATCGTTAATTGAACTACGCAACGAGTAGATAGGGGCTTAACACGTTTTACGAATTGTGCGACCATACCACAAGGAGGCCAAGCATGACACAAAATTTTCCAGACAACACGCTTTATGAACTGGACAACTTAGACGTACTTCGTGGTATGAACAGTGAAACCGTTGACCTCATCGCCACCGACCCACCATTCAATACCAAACGGAATCGGAGCGGAACGGCAGGACACTATGTAGACAAATGGAAATGGGGCGATACGGGAATACTCCCTGACCAATGGATGTGGAACGAAGTCCATCCCAAATGGCTAGAAGAAATCAAAGATGACAATCCTGCACTGTTTCAAGTCATCGAAGCCGCCCGTGTGTGTCACGACGAAGACATCGCCGCGTTCCTATGCTTTCTGAGCGTGAGGCTCCTCGAATGCCACAGAATCTTAAAGCCAACGGGGAGCATTTACCTCCACTGCGACCATGCCGCCAATAGCTACATCCGAATGGCGATGGATGCGATCTTTGGGAAGAACAACTTTCGGAATGAGATTGTGTGGTGTTACACCGGTCCGAGTAATACCAAACGCTGGTTCCCTCGCAAGCACGATACCATTTTCTTTTATGCCAAATCGAAATCTACGAAGTTCAATGCGGATAACGTTCGCATTCCGTATAACGCAGAGACACTTGCAAGACGCGGACGAGTCGAAGGCAACCAAAGTTACATCTCCGCATCCGTAGAAACGACAGGGCGGCGCGACAGTGAGCAGGTTAATGTTCTATTTGGAAAAGGGAAAATCCCTGAAGATTGGTGGTCGGACATAGCAGTTCTGACGAACCAGCGCGAGCGCACCGGTTCTCCTGACCAAAAGCCACTTGCTCTCTATGAACGCATCATCAAGGCAAGTAGCAACGAAGGCGACCTCGTATTAGACCCATTCTGCGGTTGTGCCACCACCATCATCGCCGCCCACAACCTCAATCGACGGTGGGTCGGCATTGATCGAAGAAAAGATGCCCGTTACCACGTTGTCTGTCGCATGGCGGGTATATCGCCCGAGGAGCGTGAGGAACTTGAAAAACGGCCCGACCTCGCAGACTGGCTTCACAGGCAGATGGACAAATACGAGTCATATTATCGGACAGAGCCACCCGAACGCACAGATACAGGGGATACTGCCGTACCCACATTGGATCCCGTATTTTCAGTCACAGAGGAATATCGGCTAACCCATAAGGAAATGCACGATATTCTTATTGATAAGTTCGGACTTCGCTGCTGGGGATGCGACTTTGAAGCACCCGATGAACGATACCTCGATCTCGACCATGTAGACCCAAAATCAAATGGTGGAAGTAACTATTTAGACAACCGAGCGTTGCTCTGTAGTCCCTGTAACCGAAAGAAGGCGAGCCGTATCACCCTGGTGGAACTCCGCAGAGAGAATGTAAAGGAGGGCTATCTGGTAAATAGGGAGCACCCTATCCCAATTATTGAAACGAGAGAATGGGCAAGGCAGTACATGATTCGCCGAATCCAAGAAGCATCGCATCAATACAATCTCAGTGGACATTGAGCCACATCTACTCATTGCAATTAAACCATGACAGGCAAACGAACCACAACATCCGCAGTGGAGATTCTCCACCACCTCTACTTTAAGAACGCCCCCGAGATGATGCAAATGCTTGAAGCCGAGCGAATCAAGGGAGATATCGCCCAACGGGTCTATGACCTTCGTGAAACCGCGTCGCTGACGCAGGAGCAGTTGGCTGAAAAAGTCGGGACAACGGCAAAAGTTATTGATGACCTTGAAATGACCGCCTACGAGGACAGCTCAATCGGTGACGCGGTATTAATGCTTCAGCGTATTGCTAAAGCCGCCGGCAAACAGATTGAGTTTCGTATTGTACCGTCAAAATCTGAAATTTTAGTCGTAAGCGATAACGGACTGAAAGAGGATTGAACTGTCCGAATGCCGCATATTGCGAAATACCTTTGCGTTTCATTTGCAATTTTCATCATCAATCTTCCCTTCGGATTTTTCCGTGTCCGTTTTAGGAGATTTACCCGTCCCTGGGGGCGATGTATCTACATACCTATTCTCATTAATATTTTCATCCGGCACGTCATTTTAGATTGGGATTGGACAGCAATTCCCTATCTTTCTACCGCAACGATTTTAGGACATATTTTGGGAGGCCTCTGGGGAACACACCATCAAAACAGGCCCCGCGTGAGTGCAGAATCAAAAACTGGAGACTGAAGAAAATCTGGGAGGAAAAACGATGTTCAAAAAAATCTACGTCCCCGTTGACAATTCAGACCATTCGGATGCCAGCGTCAACCTCGCCGTTGCATTCGGTAAAAAGTTTGGCTCAGAACTTGTTGGTAGCCATGTTTACGCCGCGAAAATGCACGATGTTCGCTTCAAACAGATGGAGTACACACTACCTGAAGAATATCAGGATGAAGTTGAACTTGAAAAACAGCGTCGCATTCATGATACTCTGATTACAATGGGGCTTCAGTTGATTTCGGATTCGTATCTTGAGGTGATGAAGGAAAAGTGCCTCGAAAATGACCTCGCCTTTGAAGCGAAAATGCCCGAAGGCAAACACTTCATAAAGCTGGTAGAGGATATTCAGGGTAGCGACTATGAACTGGTGATTATGGGTGCCCTCGGTATGGGCGCGGTTAAGGATAGCCTGCTCGGCGGTGTCGTTGAACGGGTTGTGCGGCGTATCCAAACCGATACCCTCGTTGTCAGAACTGTAGGCCCAATTGAGGAACAGCCCGGGAACATCCTTGTCGGCATTGATGGAAGCCCCGAATCGTTCGCCGGGCTGAAAACAGCCATCCAGCTCGGCAAGGCATTTGATAGACAGGTTGAAGCGGTTGGGGTCTATGACCCATACCTGCACTACGTGGTATTTAACTCGGTGGTCAACGTCCTGACCGAGCGCGCTTCTAAAACCTTCCGATTCAAAGAGCAGGAACAGTTACACGAGGAAGTGATAGATACTGGGCTTGCGAAAATCTACCAGTCCCATCTAGAAGTCGCCCGGACCGTGGCGAGAGAAGACCACAATTACGAACTCAAAATTACCCTACTTGATGGCAAAGCGTTTGAAAAAATCCTGCAATATGTGAGGGAAACGCAACCGTGGCTATTGGTGCTGGGTCGGATTGGCGTACATAGCGAGCCCGACATGGACATCGGTAGCAACACAGAAAATTTATTGCGACTTGTGTCGTGTAATGTGTTATTATCCAGTCAACGCTATGTCCCCAAAGTGGATGTGACTGCCGAAGAAACAGTGACATGGACGCAAGAAGCCATTGACCGCATGGCAAAAGCACCACCACAGGTACAAGGAATTGCTCGAACAGCGGTTCATCGCTTTGCGATTGAGCGCGGCCATTCGGTGATTACCGAAAGCGTAATCAATCAAGCGATGGAGACCGTTATGCCAGGCCGGTCTGCGGAACGGCTCACTAAGGTTGCCAAAGAGATTGCGACACAAAAAGTCCTCGAATCCAAGGCAGTTAAAACCTACATCTGTGGCGATTGTGGCTACGCCGCCCGGGACCAACAGCCTGTGAAGTGTCCGGTTTGTGGTGTAGACAGCACCCACTTCAATATGATTGACAAAGATGCTCTGGAGAAGGTGGCTCTCCAAGAGGGCGGCCTTAATGAGGAAGAAACGTTCGATGGTGTGCGTCTCAAGTGGTCAGACCAAGCGAAGAAGGCGTTACGGCAAGTGCCACGCGGTTACATGCGGCGCAATGTGAAAGCGCGAATCGAGAAATCAGCCCGGACGCAGAAAATTGATACCATCACCAATGAATTTGCCTTGAACATTATTGAGGCGAATATGGATGAGGCCGCCGCTGTGCGTGAGGATGCGCCCGAACTGAAAGCCATCGCCCAATCGCGGCAAGTAACCGATACCCCACAAGGTGAGGGAATTGACAGCCCCTTGGCGTGGACATCGGATGCGATTGAACGACTGCACCAAGTGCCCGCTGGATTTATGCGGAACATTACCCAATCCCGCATTGAACAACGCGCTCAAGAAACGAACCTTGAGACAATCGACCTTGAGTTTACCGCTCGCGTGATTGAGGACGGACGCAGCTTGGCAAATGAGGTGCTTGGGAGTTATTATGAACAGGACGAGTAATGAAGGATTTTACTGTGAAGATATTGGTCATAACTTCCTGCACGAGTGCTAAGAAATATAGTCCAACGAACTTGCTCGGGATTGAAGACTTTGATTCTTCTGACAGACTTGCTCGCCGCACAGAAGAACTTAAAAATCACAAAACAGAAGCATCTCAAATGTATACGGGTATCCAACATATCTCTTTAATGGAAGGATTAAAGAAGGTTTGGTCAAAGTATGGTGTTTCTGTTGTGGATTTGTATATCATTTCTGCCGGATACGGTCTATTAAGTAGAAACGATATTATCGTTCCGTATGAAGTGACATTTGGTGGAATGACAGCGAAACAGATTTTGGAACGAAGCAAGATGCTTGATATACACAAGCAGGTAGAGTCACTGATTGGTCATTACGACCTTGTTTTCTTTTTACTGGGGCGTGAGTATATAATTGCTCTGAGACTTCCCTTTCGTGTATCGGATACTGTAACCCAGATTTTCCTGATGGGTCAGACTTACAGAACGTTAATACCTAATCTGCCAAATACCTTCTTTGTCCCCGCCGGCCAAGATTTGGCAGCACAACTTCAGACGACCAACATTGCACTGAAGGGAGTCTTGTTTCGTAGCTTGTGTGAAACTGTTCATCGTGAAGGGTTGTCCGTGTTTGAGGCGGTTAAACAGAATCCTTATTTGATTATTGAGGATGTTTTAAGATGCGACATTGAAGATCAAGAAAAGCAACAGTACCTATGGTAAATTTCAATGATAATTTAAGCCAAAGGAGTGGAAGTGAAGTTTAAGCCCTTTGTTGTGATTGACAGACCGAACCTCTTGATTCCTGCCAGTTGGATTCACAGCGAAGTTCCAATCGGTTTTATGAGCCATGCCTATGCCTCGGACAATTTCGCAAGGGATTGGCAGCAACTGGATTGCGATAAAATATGCGATTCGGGAGTTTTCTTAAAGTCTAACTACCAGCGTAACCTAAGTTACTCCGAACTTATGACGAGGTATGAAGTGATGAATTGTGACTACGGCATCATGCTTGATGTTTTGGGAGATAAAGATGCAACGATTCAATCCGCAGAGCAAGGGATGACGGTCTATAAGCACGGTGATTATGCGTTTCAACTTGTTGGCGTTGCACAAGGAAAAACCACCGCCGAATATGTTGATTGCGTTAAACAATTAGTCAATCTTGGCTTTGATCATATTGCCATCGGTGGACTCTTACAGAAGGTAGAAAACACGGCAAGATATGTTCGTGTGAAGTCTGAAGACCACATGAGGGAAATTTTTGATGAAGTTCGGAAAGTGTGGGAAGGTTGGCTATTTTCACTGGGGACATACCATCCAAGACGTATTGCGATATTCGAGAAATACGATATTTACGGGAGTGATAGTAAGCGTTGGGCATTTCGTTGCGAAACCGGATTGGAAACATCGGAACGCCACCGTCAAGTTTATACCAATTTCCTTAAAGACCTAAGAAAACATCACAAATCAAACGGAAATTTAGAAGAGACTCCAGAGCAACTTTTACTTTTTTTATAAATGAACTGATTTGATACTGAGGTTAAAATTTGTGAAAACCTACACAGACCTCCCCTCCGATGGCGGTTCTGACATCGCTGGACAAGTAACCGAACAGATTAGCCGCCTACAGCGGCGGATGGGGTCAATTCGCCATACGATTGCTGTCATGAGTGGAAAAGGTGGTGTTGGCAAGAGTTCAATCACCGCAAATCTTGCCGCTGTCTTTGCACTGCGTGGATGCGCTGTCGGTGTCGTTGATGCTGACATCAATGGCCCATCAATCGCTAAGATGATGGGGGTTCGGGACGCACAAATTGATTACGGCGCAGACGGTGTAAAACCTGTCCAGAACACACTCGGTGTAAAAATTATATCCATGGATCTGTTCCTTGAAGGGGACGAAACACCCGTGCTTTGGGATGCCTATACCCAGAAGGACGCTTTTACGTGGCGCGGTGCAATGGAGACGACAGCCCTGCGTGAATTTCTATCCGACACCGAATGGGGAACGCTCGATTATCTGCTCATCGATCTTCCGCCCGGCGCAGACCGACTGCCAAATCTCGTCGATCTCTTGCCGAATCTCGGAGGCACCGTTGTTGTCACCATCCCCTCAAGTGTCTCACAACTCGTCGTTAAAAAGTCTCTGACGGTGGCAAAGTACCTCCTTAACACACGAGTTATCGGGATTGTCGAAAACATGGCGGCGTATGTATGCGCGGAGTGTGGAGAAACCAAATCCCTGTTCCCCACCGGGTATACTGAGGAGATGGCCCGTCAATTTGATGTCCCACTACTCGGTAAGATACCGTTTCATCCGCAGGTCTCGATTTGCGCGGACGAGGGAACGGTATTTGTCGCAGAATTCGGCGATACTCCCGCTGGCAGAGCATTCACGGAAATCGGTGAGAGCATCCAAACGTTTTTTGAAATGGAGTAAAACGATGAAATTCCTATGCCTTGAATGTAACACAGCCATGAAATTTAAAGAATCGAAAGCCCCCGAAGGTGGTTCATTGACCGCCATCTTTGAATGTGCAGAGTGCTTCGGGGAAATCGCAATCTATATGAACCCGTGGGAAACCCAGTTGCTAAAATCTCTTGACGTTCAACTTGGTGGTCGAAGCGAAGAAGCACAGCCGATGCAGATGGTACGCTCGTACCTGAGCCATAACAAAGCGAGCGAACCGCCAACCGATAATACCGCTCAAACCACTGCAACACCTTCTGCCGCGGAACCTGGGAAATGCCCGTTTACATCGGTCGTTGCAGAGGCGTTTGAGACTCCCAAACCGGAACCAACAGAGTTCGTGTGGAGCGAAGAAGCCCTTGAACGTTTGAGTCGGATTCCGAGTTTTGTGCAACCAATGGCGAAGGTGGGGATTGAAGAGTTCGCTCGTGAAAAAGGACTCGCGGAGATTACGGGTGAGGTGATGGACGCGGCGCGAGGAAATTTTGGGATGTAACGATGATGTAATCTAGGGCCGTGGGTGGAAAATCCCTTGCCCACCCTTCGGCGATTACCCCCCAAAATCCGTAGGCGGGGCATCTGGTTTCCCCGCCACGATACTACATCATGATAACTTTTTAAGATACTACATCATGATAACTTTTTAAACAGGCTCTAGGGAAGAGGTTGCTTACGGCGAAAGTTCGTTGTAAATTTTACAAATTTGGAAAGGGGAGAAATCGAACATAGGAACTCAAACTTTTACAGCGAGTATATCGCGAGAAGATGACTGGTTTATTGCCCAATGTTTAGAGGTTGATGTTGCGAGTCAAGGTAAAAGCGAAGAAGAGGCATTGGCCAATCTAGCGGAAGCACTGGGACTGTACTTTGAGCCACCTCAACCGAACTTGAAACCAGTGCTCCGGCAATTTGAGGCCAAAGTCAATGCCGCTTAAACCTCTCTTCTATCGTCAGGTCAGACGTAAATTGGAGAGGGCAGGATTTGCAATAGTCAGCCAACGGGGCAGTCATGTAAAGTTTGTCCGACACGGCAGTGATGAGGTTCGTACAGCGATTGTTCCACATTACCACGAGATTCCGATTAGAATATTGCGGGGCATCTTACGTCAAGCGGGATTAACTCCCAATGAGTTTGAAAGACTTTAGAACCTGCTAGAAGTCATTTGTAAAACGGCCGCTTTAAAAAGCATGGATGCCTATTCTCTAGGTGCCCTATTCATAAAGGGTTTGTGTCAATGTCTCTAGACTTTGTGCAGATAGCGTATGCGACCAATCGTCGAACTTTTCATCCGTTGGATACACCTCATCGCCGCGATGGTTTGGTTTAGCGGAGTCCTATTTTCTGCCATCATCGCACCGCCAATTCTGCGTCGGCATTCGTCGCTAGTGGAAAGCCTCAAGCACACCGCCGCAATTCGAGGCAGGCTCCGTTCCATTATCCGGGTCGCGATTCATGTGTTGCTCATAACCGGTGCGATGATTTTTTTTATCATTGGGTGGGATACAAGGATGACCTTTTCACCGAATTACGTCGTGGTTTTCGGTCTCAAGATGGGTTTTGTTGGATTGATGGCGGTGTTTCACGCTCTGCACTTTTGGGTATTCGCCCACCGGCTGGAAGTAGCGATTGCTGAGTTGAATCCCAATGGCTCCGGCGAACATCCTTCAATTGACAAGATGCAAAGGCAAACCCGGCTGTTTGCAATTCTAACGCTCTGTTCCGGATTGGCGGCGTTTGGATGCGCCCTACACCTGCACCGAATTATAGGAGCTCAATGAAGATGAAACTCACGTCGAAACGCGGTTATCTGGCTATACTCTTGGTGTACTGTATCCTGTTTCCAGTGCGTACTCGGGCGAAAATTACGTTCACGTCTACTCGCGACGGAAACGCTGAAATCTACGTGATGGACACGGACGGGAACAACCCGCAGAGATTGACACACCATGCCGCAGACGATGCCTGTTCAACGTGGTCTCCAGACGGTCAGCGGCTCGCCTTTACCTCCAAGCGAGATAGGAACTTCGAGATTTACGTGATGAACGCAGACGGGACGAATCTCCGCAACTTGACGAGGCATCGCGCTGCCGATGGCCGCCCGACGTGGTCTCCAGATGGTCGGAAAATTGTTTTCTATTCCAAACGGGACGGAAACTTCAATATCTACGTGATGGACGCAGACGGGAGAAATCTTCGCAAACTGACCGACCATCCGTCGACTGACTGGGATGCAGTGTGGTCACCGGATAGCCAGCAGATTGCTTTTTATTCAGAACGCGATGGCACTTCTGACATCTACGTGATGGATGCAAACGGGGAAAACCCTCGCAACCTGACAAACCACCCTGCGATTGATGATATGCCATCATGGTCTCCGGATGGTCAGGAGATCGCTTTCATCTCCAAACGAGATGGGAACTTTGAGGTCTATGTGATAGATGTCAACGGCAACACCCCTCGGCGATTGACGAACCACCCCGCTGATGATTACGCGCCGGCGTGGTCTGCCGACAGTCAGCAAATACTCTTTCATGCCCAGCGCGGTAAAGCGACTGACATCTACATGATAGGCTCCGATGGGCAAAACCTTCGGCGACTGACAGACCACCCCGCGCACGACTACTGTGCGGAATGGTTGAACCCTTCCGTTGCACGTCCTGTTTATCCATCCGGCAGACGTTCTGTCGTGTGGGGCACACTAAAGTAATAAGGAAAAGGAACAGTAAATGGAGCCAAAAGTCCAAGCGGTCTCATGGAACATTACGCGGTTGTGCAACCTTAAATGCACACACTGTTATCTGCCCGCAGGCTTTGTTGATACAAACGAGTTTCCGACGGGATATCATACAGGGACAGAATTGACAAAGGCGCAATGCTTTCGGGTGATTGATGAAATCGCCGAAATCAATCCCAACATCCTGCTGATTCTCACGGGTGGAGAGCCGCTGTTGCGCCCAGATATTTTGGAAATCTCCAAATATGCGGCTCAAACCGGTTTTCTGGTCGTTATGGGAACAAACGGGGTCTTGCTGAACGATAAAACCGTTGGGAAAATGCTCAACCACGGTGTCAGCGGTGTGGGGATTAGTTTGGATTCAGTCAGCCCAGCGAACCACGACAAATTCAGAGGGTTGGAAGGGGCGTGGGCAGGAACCATGAACGGGGTCGAAACCCTCAAACGTGCCGAGGTTGATTTTCTCGTTCAAACGGCTGTGACACAGTGGAACTACGATGAAATCCCAGAAATTGTCGAATTTGCCTATCAGTTGGGTGCCAAGGTTTTTAACCTCTATTTCCTCGTTCGGACAGGCAGAGGGAAAACGGTCATGGACATCACTCCCGCCCAGTATGAGCAGATGCTTTCGACACTTTTTGAATTGCAAGCCAAGTATCAAAACAAGATGCTCATCGCCGCAAAGTGTGCCCCTCACTACAAACGAGTGATTTATGAGAAACAATCCGATTCACCGTTCCTTCAGACCTATCCAAGTGGAACCTGTCCGTGCGGCATTTACTACTGTCGTATCACCCCCGAAGGCGAGTTAACCCCGTGCCCCTACATGCCAGTCAGTATCGGCAACCTGAAAGAAGATAGTTTTGTTAAGCTCTGGAATGATTCCAAAGTCTTTGGTGAACTGCGAAATCGAAACCTGTTAGAAGGGAAATGCGGTGCCTGCGAATTTCGTGATGTGTGCGGTGGTTGTCGTGCCCGCGCCTACGCGCTCAATGGTAGTTATCTCGCCGAAGATCCTTCTTGTGAATATCAACCCGGGCAACACGGGGTTCAGACCGTCCAATTTGAGAAAACAACTCCTTTTGCCGCTGAACCCGATTATGAGCTACAGTGGACAGACGCGGCCCAGCAAAGACTCAAGCGAGTTCCCTCTTTTGCACGAGGGATGGTGATTAAAAGCGTTGAAAAGTATGCACGAGAGCACGGCCACCGCGAAATTACGCCGGAAATCATGAAAGCTGTCAAGACAAGATTTGATGAAACGGGTATTCCTTCCTTCAGACCCCGGCGTTGAATCAAAACTTTCACGTTGAGGAGGAAAGTCATGAGTACACAGAATAAGGTTGATGACCGCCTTGCCGCTGTTGAAGACCGATTAGACCGTCTAGAAACGCTCTTAATCGGCATCAGTCAGAAACTGGATGGGGTGCCGACCGCTCTGGAGTCGAGCAACACCACTTCCGAGCGTGACGCGGAACAGGCAGAAGGGCTCAAAAGTTGGGTAACGGATTACGTTTCAATGCGTCTCCAACAGCTTGTTCCCGAGACGTGTGAACACCCCGAAACAGAGGAAACGCAGGAAGGGCCTTTCTTGGACAACACGTCAATCCGATGCACAACGGAGGTTGTTCATCGGATTAAGCGCATCCCCATCCCGTTTGTTCGAGAGATGGTTGTCCAACGGGTCGCCGCAAATGCGCGTCAAGCAGATGTTGACCTCGTTGATGTAGCGTTCTTTGAGAAAGCGGCAACTTTTTGACAATGCAAAGCAACGGAGGAGTTTCCTCTGCCACACTTCCATTTGGACGATTTCTTAACGGTGCCTTTTTAGGCAGATGAAGCACCACAGTTGCCGTTGCGCTTACAGCCGCAACCGTTACCAGCATCCGAAAACTTGGATTTAACAATATGGAATGGGTCTTTAATCTCTTCTCCGAATATCTCGAAAACGACTTCAAAAAGCGGCTTTCAACCCCCGAACCGACCGTTGACCAACTCTGGGAAGCGTTCAAACTGCTTTTTCCTGCGACCTCCGCACGGCTTCTGGTGCAGGAACCCACCGGAAACACGGTCAGATTTAAACCGCTCGCTTTCTACCATGCCGACGAAATGGGCCCGCTGATCGAAGACCCGCTCAACTACATTAAGCAACATTTCGGAGGCGGGAAGTTCAAGATCAATTTCTATCAAGGCATGCAATTCATCGCGACGATAAACTTTAAGCCGGAAGGTCCCGAACTCTGGCGCAATCTGCCGGAGCTGGAGGAATCACAAACATCGTGAAGTCAGCGCAGAAATTTACAGAATGCCCTAGTTGTCAGGGGGTAAACATACAACCGCTTGGCACAGATTCACAGTTCTGTCTCGATTGCAACTGGGACAACCTCCCCGATGTCACCAAAGGGGCAGACCCGCTCATCTCTGCCCTGCGATTCGGAGATGCTGTCGCACGGAGAGAAGCTGTGCAGGTGCTGATTAATATTGGAGATACCGACAGCGACATCGCGTCATCAGATGATATCGCGCCGTTGCTTGAAGCCCTCGACGATGAAGATGATGACGTGCGCTATTTTGCGACGGTTGCGTTGAGTAAGCTGGGAGAGACAAACGCACTCGAAAAACTCAGACGGGTCGCACAAACCGACACTTCCGAATTGGTTCGTATCGGTGCAATGACCGCCATCGAAAACCTCGAAGCCTGATGCAAAGTGTAAATGCTCGAAAAGACAAATTCTGGTTCCGAATCATCTATATCATTTCAGCCATCGTTACGGTTGCGGTCACATTTCTGATTTTCGGGCCCCGCCCGGCAGGATTAGAGGGCAAACTAGATGTCTCGCGATTGCCGCTCGTAAATGCAACCCTGAACAGCATAACAACCCTTCTGTTGGTCATTGGCTACGCGCTTATAAGACAGAAGAAGGTCAGGCAACACAAAACGGTCATGCTGACAGCGTTTGGTACGTCTAGCATGTTTCTGGTCTCGTATATCATCTATCACTGGTTCAAAAGTGGTCCGAAACGGTATGCCGGCGATTGGACGGGATTGTACTACACAATATTGATAACACACATCATACTTGCGGCCATTATTATCCCGCTTGCGTTAGTAACCCTGTATCGCGGTTGGAATAATCAGGTGGCAAAACACCGAAAAATCGCTAAGATAACCTTTCCGATTTGGCTATACGTCTCAGTAACTGGTGTCATGATTTACTTGATGTTATATTAACACGCTACCGCGCTTCTGGTTCTCATCCTAGCATTAACCCTCCAACAATTGCCAAATACCGTTAAAATATCCGTTTGGCATTGTCTCCTGACCGGTGGCGGACTGTCGACAGACTGACTTCAAATCACATCCATCAATGCAAATAGAGGTAACAGAACAAATGCACACCCGAAATCCTGAAGACCCCAAAAGGTCTATTCAACCCAATACTCCCCTAGATATTCGTGAAAAAGGCGCGCCAACCCCAGACGGTGAGCCCCAGTTTAGCACACGGCGGCTGTTTATGCAGCTTCAGGTATTCACTGGTTGTCTCCAACCAGAGACGTTAATTGAATCACTGAGCACGAGTCATCTGGAGGTCGTCTTGTATCAAGACCTGAACAACCCACACGGCATCGGGATACTTTTTCTCACGGAAGAGCCGGAGGCTCTGGTGACTGAAGTCCGCCGACTTCTAGCGACCCAGTCGTTTGCAAACCTGCGCCCGAAACCAGAACTTACAATGGTTGGTAGAACGTATGCCACCGGACGCGAGCCAGACCTTGAGGATTGGCTACTCCTCAAACCCCGTCGCTATGTCCTGAACTCCGACTTTGTTTGGGCAGTTTGGTATCCACTTCGTCGGAAACCAGCGTTTTATCGACTTTCGAAACCGGAACAGGGGAAGATCTTGGGCGAACATGCGATGCACGGACGCGCATACGTGGAAGCTGGCTATGCCCACGATATCCGTCTCGCCTGCTTCGGACTCGATCAGAACGACAATGACTTCGTAATCGGATTGATTGGCGAAGAACTCTATCCATTGTCACGGCTGGTTCAAGAGATGAGAAAAACGGAGCAGACAGGCGAATATCTTGAATCTCTCGGCCCTTTCTTTGTCGGTAAGGTCTGTTGGCAAAGCCCGTTGAACGGATGACCTGCTCATTTTTAGTGGAGATTAAACGTGCCCCCAATCAGAATCGTCTAAAAGCAGTAATCAGAGGGATTCCATACCACACGCAAGTCCAGAGAGGTGAAAATGAAAAACATCACTGCAATCGCCGTGAAAGAACTATATATCTACTTTGTCTCTCCCGTTGCCTACTTTGTGCTCTTTATCTTTATGGCGGTCTCAGGACTTTTCTTTAGCTGGATTCTTTTAAATGCGAGCGTTAATTCGCACCCAAGTGCTCTGGTCATGGAATCGATGTTTAGCATTATGAGTTTCCTGCTTCTCTTTTTCGTGCCCGCGATGACCATGAAGCTCTTTGCGGAAGAACGAAAATCAGGAACAATTGAGCTCCTGTTGACTTCGCCAATCACAGACGTGGAGGTTGTGCTCGGCAAATTTCTGGCGGGTTGGACGCTTCTGGTGATTATGTTGCTGTTGACCCTCCTGTTCCCGGTACTCATTACACCCTTTGGGGATCCGGATATCGGCCCAATCATTAGCGGTTACTTGGGACTGCTTCTCCTCGGTTCTGCCTTTATTTCGCTCGGTGTGATGATTTCTTCAATGAGCAAAAATCAGATCGTTTCCGCGCTAACCAGCTTTGGCATTCTGCTTCTCTTGTGGGTGGGTGAGCCTTGGATAAAACTAGGAGATTGGTTCGGAGATTGGCTCGGAGATTGGCTCGGAGATTTGATCAGAAATCTGCTCGCCTACCTCCCGCTTATCGAACACTTCCAAGACTTTGCCCGTGGTGTTGTATCTCTCAAACACGCTATCTATTACCTAAGTTTTACAACGGTCTGTCTGTTTGTCACCGTGAAATCTGTCGAATCTTCAAAATGGAGGTAAATCTGATGACAGTCGAGCAAAGTGAAACATCGGACAACGGGGGAACCTCGAAATCACGAACCAGCCATAAAGTGGGCACACTATTCGGTTTCGTTGCACTCATCTTTTTGTCCCTCGCATCGGCAAACCTTCTCTATACCCGTCAATTTACCGTTTTCTTTTGGCTCTTTTTTGTCCTCGGTCTTGGACTCCTTTCCGTCTTTGTAGCACTGAGATTTCAAGATGTTATCGGCTTTTTGACGAGCCGACAGGCAAGATACGGTGCAAATGTCTCGTTCAGTATTCTGGGGGTCGTTGGTATCGTTGTCATCATCAACATCGTTGTCGCCCAGCGGTTCGACAACGCGTCAGACTGGACAGCGGACAAACTCCATACCCTCTCAGATCAGACCAAGACAATTTTACAAAAATTAGACAGGGAGGTCACAGCGTTCGTCTTTTCCGGTCTCAGCGTCGACGATGTCCGAGCGCAACAGCGGTATGAGCGTGTCAAAGAGATGCTCGAAAAGTATCAACGCGAAACGGATAAACTCCAGGTCAAACTTGTTGACCCAATTGCAGACCCGTTGAAAGCGCAGGAATACGACATCAAATATGTGAGTGATGCAACGGTGGTTTTTGAAAGCGGAAATAGGCGCGAGCAGGTGACAACAATTGATTCTGAGCAGAAGTTTACCAGCGCAATCATGAAGGTCGTTAGCGATAAATTAAAGAAAATCTACTTCCTAACGGGGCATAACGAACACTCGATTGAGGAGTTTAATCGGGTAGGCTATAGTGAAGCCAAAGCGGCGTTGGAAAAACAGAACTACTTGATTGGTACACTGGCTTTAACAACGCAACCTCAAGTGCCAGCGGATTGTGCTGCTCTCGTGATCCCCGGTCCGAAAACGCCGCTCGCACCCCACGAAGTGAAGGCGATTTCAAAATACTTAAACCGGCATGGAAAAATGCTCCTAATGCTTGACCCGTCGCTGCCAACCAACGATCCACACCAAGCGTTGATTGAACTGATGGATAGTTGGGGAGTCACAGTAGGCAATGACCTTGTCGTTGACCAGAATGTAGTTCATCCCGAAGTACCAAGCGTTTCAAAATTCGAGGTTCATCAGATTTCACAATATAGGATTCCGACAGTCCACTTTCAACTCGTCAGATCTGTCACGCCCAAAACTGAGGTCGGAAACCGACTCCGTGTTAATTCCCTCGCCAAGACCACCGACGGGATTGGCAAAAGTTGGGGAGAAACGAACGGTAACTTTGCTGAACTCGGCTACACGGAAGGGGAAGATACCCCACCACCCGTTTCTCTCGCCGTAGCGGTGGAGAGACTGGACAATAACACAACCGCTGATAATCAAGTACAGCCGGACACGCCAAAGGAGACAAAAACCCGAATTGTCGTCGTCGGAGATTCGGATTTTGCCGCAAACCTCTTCTTCGTCAATACAGGTGGCGGCGATCTCTTCTTGAATATGATAAACTGGCTAACACTGGAAGAAGACCTCATTTCCATCCGCCCAATTGACCCAAGCGAGCGCAATTTACGTCGAACAACAGCCAGTGAAGCGTATTTCGTGCAGATTACATCACTCTTTCTGGTGCCGCTGATTGTGTTTATCATCGGCGTATTCGTCTGGTGGCGCAGACGCTAATTACAAAGACACTCAATACTGGAGGTTGCCGCTTCAATGAACTTCCGAACAACACTTATCATTTTTGCCGTATTTGCGTTATTTGGGGGCGTGTATCTCCTGTTCCTACAGCCAGATCCGGATGCAGAAAAGTCTGACGGGCTAGGAAAGAAGATTAGTGAAACCTACCAACTCAATAAAGACAGCATTCGGCAGATGCGCCTGTCATTCAAAGATGAATCGTATCAACCACTGACATTGACAAAAAGCTTAGACGACGTATGGCAGTTGACGAACCCGATAACCGCCGATGCAGATACCGCAAAAGTTACCGAGATGCTCGATGACCTGTTGAACAAACGGGTTAAAAAAACGATAGAAGTCACCGCTCTATCGCAGTACGGGCTTGACCCGCCCACTATCCGCGTCGAACTCTGGACCGAAGGGGAAAAACCCGCCAAAACTTTTCTCATTGGCGATAAAACGATTAACTACTCCGTATACACAAAAGAGATATCCGAGCCCCAGGTTATCCTTATCGAATCCAGTGCCCTCGACGATTTCACGAAATCAACCTCAGACCTCCGCGACCGCACCGTCTTAAAATTCGCACCAGATGGGATTTCAGAGCTGACATTGGCAGTTACGGGTCAAGCAGAAATTCGGTGTCAAAAACGAGATGAGCGGCAGTGGAGAATGATTCAACCTGTGCAGGCAAAGGCAGATACCAAAGAAATCGAATCTATCCTGTCCGCGCTCAATACGCTGAAGGTCGCCGTTTTTGAAGCAGATGGCGAAGCTAATCGCGCAAAATATGGGCTTGATGCCCCTCGGCTACGTGTCAATCTGAAGTTAGCGCAGAACAGGACCCAAACACTGCTCATCGGGCGAGATACAGATACAGCAGGACGGGTTTACGCGTCCAGTTGGTCTGACCAGGTCCCCTCGCAAACCCGCTTGATTTATGCCCTTAACAAGGACATCTACACCACGCTACATAAAACCGTTTTCGACCTTCGTGACAAGCGAGTGCTCGATTTCCAACGCACAGCGACCAACCGATTTGAGATTCAACAGAGCGGGCAAAAAATCGTGTGTGAGACAGATACCGATGATGATTGGAAAATCAAAGAACCTGTCGCGTTAGAAGCTGACCCAGCGGCCGTTGACAATCTCCTTTTCGGCGTTGATGCGTTAAAAGCGGTGGCGTTTGTCTCCGACCACCCCAAAAGTCTTCAGCCCTACGGGTTAGACCGACCTCGGATTCAAGTTTCGTTCATGATACCCGATGCCGAACCGACCATTCTCCTCGTTGGAAATCAGAAGGGCGATAATGTATACGTCAAGGCACAGAACGCAGAATCGGTCTTTCTCGTGAAAAAGGGAATTCTTGACCTTGTTGGAATGGGCGTGGCAGGGTTGAGACATAAGCAGGTCATCAACTTCAGTATTGATGACGCTGTTCGGTTGACTCTGATGCACGGCGAAGTCAATCTCACTTGCCAAAGGCAGGGAACAAATTGGAGACTAACGCATCCCGTAAAAGAGAATGCGAAAAATGGTGCCGTCAATAGCATTATCTATGAGGTCAACGAACTGAAGGTTGTAAAGTTCTTCGCGACACCACCTCCCCCCGCAACGACCAGGTTCGATGCTCCAGATATCCAGCTCTCCGTTGTGCTGAACAGCCAGCAGGAGTATGCCCTGCAAATTGGCAAGCCGCATGAATCCAACGGTCACTACGCTCGATTGCGGAACGCACCCGATACGGTTTTTCTACTCAAAAGCGACCTCCCAGACAAACTGAAAAAAATAGTCGAAGACCTGCGTGTGATGTCTGATGGGGAATGACGAAATGTAACTTAGATTATCTTTACGTGGAATCAATTTAGGGATGGCTAAAATTTCGGCGGCTTGGTATAATAAAGTTTGGAGGATGCGATGAACAACGAGCGCGACTCTGAGACGGGCTCCGCAATAGACCCGATTTTCAAACATATGATAACTGTGTTGTTCCAAGGACCGGGAATTAATATTCAAACCGAAGTGGAAGTCGGGTTTTTGCCACTAAGAATTGATGTCGTCATTGGCATTCAGACCCCAGAGGCACTTCGTGCTATCCGAGACCAAACACCGTATGAGCATTTCCTTACTGACAATGTCATCGAGTTCAAAGGCCCAGGAGATCGGTTGACGATTGACGGATTTTATCGAATTGTGACGCGCAGTTTTCGCTATTTCTTAGAGCATGAAGTGTCCATCTCCGAGATGACGGTGACCATCATCTGTGCCCAAACCCCTCGAAAGGTGCTCTCTCAGCCGGATTTTAGATTCCAAAAGAGAGCTAAGGGGTACTATTTTTGTAATGTCATTGGACTGAAAATCTACCTGATTGCGATAAACGAGCTTCCAATTGAACCGATGTACTATTCGCTTATGCTATTCGCGTCTTCAAAGCGGAAAAGTCAAGAGATGATTGAAGAGATTGTGAAAAGCGGTCTAGTGGCATATATCCCGTATGCGTATCGAATTCACCCCAAGTTAACGGAGGAAGCATTAAAAATGTCCGACAGATATACCCGAAATTTGGAATACATCGCTGAAAATATGGGTCAAGACCTGCTCCCATTCATAAGCAGTGAAGACCGGGTTCGTGACTTGACACCTGCCGAGCGTCTTGAAGGCTTGGATGTTGCCGAGCGTCTTGAAGGCTTGGATGCTGCCGAGCGTCTTGAAGGCTTGGATGTTGCCGAGCGTCTTGAAGGCTTGGATGTTGCCGAGCGTCTTGAAGGCTTGGATGCTGCCGAGCGTCTTGAAGGCTTGGATGTTGCCGAGCGTCTTGAAGGCTTGGATGTTGCCGAGCGTCTTGAAGGCTTGGATGTTGCCGAGCGTCTTGAAGGCTTGGATGCTACCGAGCGTCTTGAAGGCTTGTCACTTGAAGATAGAATTGGTGACTTGAGCGATGGAGACCGTCAAGCCCTTCGTCAGTTGTTGGAAGAACAAGATACTGACATCTGATATAGAAGGGCCGCCGATCGGCACTGGCTTATCGTTTCAGGAACGTAATATCAGCAGAAATCAAGCAACGTGATTTCAAGAATCTGGAGTATGCGTGGTTTTAATGATGGCCGACAGATATACCCGAAATTTGGAATATCGGCACTGGCTTATCGTTTCAGGAACGTAATATCAGCAGAAATCAAGCAACGTGATTTCAAGAATCTGGAGTATGCGTGGTTTTAATGATGGCCGACAGATATACCCGAAATTTGGAATACATCGCAAAAAATATGGGTCAAGACCTGCTCCCATTCATAAGCAGTGAGGACCGGGTTCGTGACTTGACACCTGCCGAGCGTCTTGAAGGCTTGGATGTTGCCGAGCGTCTTGAAGGCTTGGATGTTGCCGAGCGTCTTGAAGGCTTGGATGTTGCCGAGCGTCTTGAAGGCTTGGATGCTGCCGAGCGTCTTGAAGGCTTGGATGTTGCCCAGCGTCTTGAAGGCTTGTCACTTGAAGATAGAATTGGTGACTTGAGCGATGAAGACCGTCAAACCCTTCGTCAGTTGTTGGAAGAACAAGACACTGACACCTAATATAAAAGGGAATCCGATCGGCACTGGCATCGTTTCAGGAACGTAATAAAGATTTCAATCAGCTTGGAGTATGCGAGTTAATTGTGAGACCATGAGGGCAACCTATGCAGATGAAAGCCGTTGCCATCCGAAATGGGAGCAACGAACCTGAAATAATCGAAACGCAGGCACCGGAAATCGCGCCAAATCGAGTGCTGGTGCGAACAGTTGCCCTCGGTATTTGTGGTACAGACCGGGATATTCTCGTATCGGGCGAGCCCAAAACGCCACCGGGGGAATCATACCTGATTCTCGGTCACGAAGCGGTTGGAACAGTAGAAGCCGTTGGCGAAGGGGTGACGGAATTTCAGTCTGGCGATTTTGTCGCACCCTCCGTGCGGCGGCCAAAATACGATGCCCCCCTGCCGTATCGCCTTGACTTGGCGGCATGGGACGAATTCACGGAACGAGGCATCTACTATCAGCACGGCTTTAGTGCCGAGTATTGGCTAGAATCGCCTGCACATCTCTATCGTGTGCCAGAAGGGTTGGAAGCATACGGGATGCTTACCGAGCCATTCTCTGTCTCCGAGAAAGCGTTGAATGAAGCCATCCAGATTCAGATTGCTCGAATCGGCGAGGATGGGTTTCGGCACCGAAACCCGCGTGTTTTAGTTACCGGGCTTGGTCCAATCGGATTCACCGCCGCGTTGATATCGTTGGCGCACGGCTTCGAGACAACGATTGTCGGACGCAGGGATGAAAAGGAGTATCAAGTTCAATTGGCGCGCTCGCTCAATATTGATTATCTTGACTCTAGAACGGTGGACTTCAAAGACTACCACAGTCGGGACAAAAACTTCGATCTCGTCATCGAATGCACAGGAAACGACCAACTGACATACGCCGCCACAGATGCCCTCGGGGACCGAGGTGCTATGGTCATCACTGGATCGGAGCGTCACGGGTGGCAACCGATGACAATTGATTTCAGCTATCTGATGCGTCGTCTGTTGATGTATAATCAGGTGCTGATTGGTATCGTCAATTCCGCCGCGCCACGCGACTTTGAAGCCGCCGCCTACCATATGCGTTGGATTCAGAAGCACCATCCGACAGCACTTACCGACCTGATAACCTTGCGCGTCCCATTTGACGATTTTCACGATGCGTATGCCCCGCGCCAGCGGGAGTCAATCAAGACAATTATTGAGTATTCTTAAAACAGAACAGAAACCAGATACCAAGGAGGATTCATGGTTGACGAGTACATTGACATTCGCGGTGCCCGCGAGCACAATCTAAAAAACATCAATCTCAAACTTCCGAAAGATAAACTGATTGTTTTTACCGGTGTTAGCGGGTCAGGCAAGTCTTCGCTGGCATTCGACACGATTTACACAGAGGGACAACGCCGTTATATCGAGTCGCTCTCCGCGTATGCCCGGCAGTTTCTCGGTCAGCTTGAGAAGCCGGATGTTGATTTCATCGGTGGTCTCTCGCCCTCCATCTCAATCGATCAGAAATCAGCAGGTCATAATCCACGGTCAACAGTGGCAACCATCACGGAGATTTACGACTATTTGCGGGTGCTGTTTGCGCGTGTCGGAACGCAGTACTGCACCGAATGTGGTCGCCCTGTTGGTGTGCAGACCGCGGAAGCGATTGTTAATCAGATTGTGGGGCTCCCGGAGCGGGCACGTATCCTGATTCTCGCACCAATCGTGAGTGGGCGGCGCGGCGAGTACCGTGATGACCTTGAAGAGGCCCGGAAAGCAGGGTTCATACGGGCCCGAATTGATGGGCAGGTCTACGATCTAATGGAGGAGATCCAACTCGATCGGAATCAGCGGCACGACATTGAGATTGTCGTTGATCGGCTCATTATCAAGGAAGGCGTTCTAAGTCGTGCCGCCGAAGCTGTTGAGACCGCACTGTCCATGGGGGGCGGTCGCTTAATCGTCAACATCGTTGAAGGCCAACCCAACGCCGGTGACCTCCTATTCAGCAAGGATTACACTTGTGTTCACTGTAACATCAGTTACGAGCCGCTCGCACCCCGTAATTTCTCCTTCAACAGCCCGGCGGGGATGTGCCCGACCTGCAAAGGACTTGGCACAAAAACGGAGATCGCCCAGGAATTGGTCGTCCCTGACCCGACCAAATCCATCAAAGCGGGAGCGATTCCCCTTTGGGGTAAGCTTGATACACCACCTGTTTTACATCTTGCCAACAGCATCGCGAGTTATCTGGATATCAGTCTTGATACGCCTTGGGAGCAGTTGACCGACAAGCAACAACACACTATTCTCTACGGCACTGGCAAGAAAAAAATCCCATTTGTCTATCAATTCCGGCGGATACGCCAATATCTGTATGATGCCCCTTACGAAGGCGTTATTCCACCCGCAGAACAGAAATACTTCCAAAGCACATCAAATATCCACAAGCGACAGCTCTCAAAATACATGGTCACCGGTATCTGCCCTGATTGCGGCGGAACACGACTGAGGAAAGAGATCGAAGCGGTCACAATCGCGGAGAAATCCATTCTCGACGTGGTTAGGATGCCGGTCAGCGATTGCCTCGGATTCTTTCAGAAACTGCACCTCCTTGAGCGGGAAGCGTTCATCGCAGAGGAGTTGTTAAAAGAGATCAAAGGGCGACTCGGATTCCTAATCAGTGTCGGACTACACTACCTCACCTTAGATCGTACTGCACCCACCCTCTCCGGAGGCGAATCACAGCGGATTCGGTTGGCGAGCCAAGTCGGGGCGGGCCTGCGCGGCGTAGTTTATGTTCTCGATGAACCGAGCATCGGCCTACATCCCCGCGACAATGCTCATCTGCTGGCAACCCTTAAACATCTTCGGGACCAAGGCAATACCGTGATTGTCGTCGAACACGACGAAGAGACGATGTGGGCAGGCGACATGATTGTTGATTTCGGGCCGGGACCGGGTGTCAAAGGTGGCGAGATCTCCGCCATCGGGACACCTCAAGAAGTGGCAAAGGAATCCGACGCGCTCACCGCTCAATATCTACGCGGCGAACAGAAGATCGAAATCCCTACGGAGCGTCGACCCGTGGGGAACCGCTGGCTCGAAATCTGTGGCGCACGACACAACAATCTCAAAAACATCAATGTGCGGATTCCGGTCGGCCTATTTACCGGCGTGACGGGAGTGAGCGGGTCAGGAAAGAGTTCACTAATCAACGACATCCTACACAAAAAGCTTGGCCGAGAGTTGATGAAAGCAGATGCCCACCCGGGCGACCATGACACCATTCGGGTCATCACAGTAAAAGACGATGCCGATTCACTTAAAGAATCCAAAATCGAAGAATCCATCGACAAAGTTATCGACATTGACCAATCTCCCATTGGGCGCACACCCCGCTCGAACCCTGCCACATACACAAAAGTTTTTGATCAAATTCGTGCTCTTTATACCGAACTTCCAGAGTCAAAGTTGCGCGGCTACAAGCCCGGACGCTTTAGTTTCAACGTCAAAGGGGGACGATGTGAATCCTGTGGTGGCAACGGTTCCAAGCAGGTCGAGATGCACTTTCTCGCCGATGTATGGGTTACGTGCAACGTTTGCCAAGGGCGAAGGTATAACGACGAAACGCTACAGGTCAAATACAAAGAAAAAAGTATCACCGACGTGCTTGAAATGGATGTGCAGGAGGCACTAGAACATTTCTCAAACGTTCCCAAAATTGCGGCGATATTGCAGACACTGCACGATGTTGGTTTGGACTACATCAAGCTTGGCCAACCAGCACCAACCCTCTCCGGTGGTGAGGCACAACGGATTAAGCTTTCGCGTGAACTCGCCAAACGGAGCACCGGAAAAACGCTCTACATCCTCGATGAACCTACGACAGGGCTACACTTCGACGATGTGAAAAAGTTATTGAACGTGCTTCATCGGTTGGTTGATTCTGGAAATACCGTTGTCGTTATCGAACACAATCCCGAAGTTATCAAAACTGCGGACTACCTCATTGACCTCGGCCCAGAAGGGGGCGAGGAGGGGGGATATGTCGTGGGGCTTGGCACACCGGAAGAGATGGCCGCAATAGAAGATTCGCACACAGGCATTGCATTAATCCAGGTGTTGGAAGGAAGAACCGGAGAAGCAACAGATGCCCCAAACGAGGATTTGACGCTTCGAGAAACCGAAGATATTTACCAACTTGACCGATCCGGGGGGGATAAGTACATCTTTGTGCGAGGGGCTAGCGAGCATAATCTGAAGGATATCGACGTGGACATCCCGCATCGGCAGATGACCACATTTACCGGCGTGAGCGGTTCCGGCAAGTCGTCGTTGGCGTTAGACACCATCTACGCCGAAGGGCAACGACGTTATGTTGAATCGCTGTCTGCGTATGCGAGACAGTTTTTGGGGCAACTTGAGAAGCCGAAGGTCGAGAAGATCGAGGGGTTGTCTCCCGCCATCGCAATCGAGCAGAAGGCACCGAGCAAAAATCCGCGTTCCACGGTCGGGACAGTCACAGAGATTTACGACTACTTGCGCGTCCTCTATGCCCGAATCGGCATACCACACTGCACCGAATGTGGCACCGCAGTCAGTCCGCAGACCTTACAACAGATCGTTGACCAAATCATGGAATTTCCCGAGCGTACGCGGATTTATGTGCTTTCACCGCTGAATCTGAAAGGCACCGAAAACTATCCCGATGCCTTCCGCCGCCTGCAACGCGAGGGGTACGCACGGGTCGAAGTCAACGGGGAGGTCTACACCATTGACAAGGCCCCGCGGATCGGCAAGAGCATCCGGCACGATGTCAAAATTGTCATCGATCGATTGGCACTTGACCCAGAAACGCGTGGTCGTTTGTCCGAAGCGATTGAGACCGCACTTGAGCAGAGCAATGGCGTTGTTGTGGTCAACGTCGTTGAAGCAGAAAACACAGCCACGTTCTTCTTCAGCGAGCACTCCTCCTGCCTGTCGTGCAGCTTGAGCTTTCCGGTGTTGACACCGCGCCACTTCTCATTCAACAGCCAATTGGGACAGTGTCCAGCGTGTGAAGGATTTGGCACCAGTCACATTATCGATCGGGCGTGTGCAGAGTGCAAGGGCACACGCCTCCAGCCCTTCCCAAGCGGCGTATCGCTCGGCGAGAAAACCATCGCAAGGGCCACAGCAATGTCGATCGGAGAAGCCATCCAATTCTTCGCCGACCTTGATTTACCACCCCACGAAATGGAGATCGCACGCACCCTTCTTGAGGAAGTTCGGAATCGACTTCAGTTTCTCGTTGATGTTGGGTTGCATTACCTCACGCTAGACCGGCCCGCACCGACGCTTTCCGGCGGTGAAATGCAGCGCATCCGCCTCGCTAGCCAACTGGGGAGCGGTCTGACAGGCGTGACGTATATCCTTGATGAACCGAGTATCGGCCTGCACCAACGCGACCAAAAGCGGCTTCTGAACGCACTGAAAAATCTTCGGGACCTTGGAAATAGTGTGCTAGTCGTAGAACACGATATGGACACGATGTTGACATCAGACCATATCATTGATTTCGGTCCCAACGCTGGCAAGCTGGGCGGCGAGATTGTCGCGGTCGGTTCACCGGACGAGGTTCAGCAACACCAAACATCGCTGACCGGACGCTATCTGAACGGAACACTGAAAATTGATGTGCCCAAACAACGACGCCCCGGCAAAGGCTCATCACTTGAAATTGTCGGTGCACAGACCAATAACCTCAAAGATATCGATGTAAGTATCCCGCTCAGCACACTCACATGTGTGACAGGGGTTTCCGGCTCAGGAAAAAGTTCACTCATTGAGGAAACGCTCGTACCCATGCTTTCCAGCCACCTGAATCTGATGACGATGCGGGGCGGCCAGTGTAAATGGATACACGGCATTGAATACATTGACAAGGTCATTAATATAGACCAGCAGCCAATTGGGGATACGCCACGTTCCAATCCGGCGACCTACACCGATGTCTTTACCAAGATTCGCCAACTATATGCCGAACTCCCCGAAGCTCGAACGCGCGGTTTCGATTCGCGCCGCTTCAGTTTCAACCTGAAGGTTGGGCAGTGCGAAACGTGTGCAGGGCACGGCTACAACCGCATTGAGATGCACTTCCTCGCTGATGTGTGGGTCAAGTGCGAATCGTGCGGAGGCACCGGCTACAACCGCGAAACCCTTCAGATCGAATTCAAAGGAAAAAATATCGCCGATGTGCTAGCGATGACGGTCAAAGAGGCGTTAGAGCACTTCAAGTTCGTATCGAGTATTCGCAAGTCGTTACAGATGTTGTATGATGTTGGGTTGGATTATATTCAGCTCGGACAATCAGCGCCGACGCTCTCCGGCGGCGAAGCACAACGGGTCAAGCTGGCCAGTGAACTCGCAAAACGGAGCACTGGCCGAACCATCTACATGATGGACGAACCAACAACAGGCTTGCATTTTGACGACATACAGAAGCTACTGGTGGTGCTCAACCGATTGGTAGACAAGGGCAACACCATCGTAGTCATTGAACACAACATGGACGTGATCAAATCCGCCGATTGGGTAATTGACCTCGGCCCCGAAGGCGGCGAAGCAGGTGGCGAACTTGTCGCAATGGGAACGCCAGAGCAGGTCGCACAGGAGGAACGGTCCCATACAGGTAGGTTTTTGCAGAAGGCCCTTGCGAATGCAGAAGATACTGGGGGCCAGTGAAAACGAAACAACCTATTGAATAAAACTATGGGGGTGTGGTATCATCTCCTTTGGCAATAGGTTCGTAGTAGCGGAATTCATTGCGCGTTCTTCTTTGCATCTTTGCGTCTTTGCGTTAAATTTAAGTGTCTTTGCGTTAAATTTTTTTGGAGGTAAAAAAATAATGGCAAGTAAACGAAAAGTCTTGATAACAGGGGCTTCCGGGTATATTGCAGGGCGGATGTTGCCCGCATTTCGGGAGCGGTATGAACTTGTTTTGCTCGATGTCAAAACGACCAATCGAGAGGGCGCGGTAGTCGAAGGCGTTCAGATTGCGGATTTGACCAATCCTGACAGGGACTCCTATCGGGCGCATTTTGAGGGAGTGGATGCCGTTGTCCATTGCGGATTCAAAGGCGGGAGTTTTGAGAACGAACTGACAAACGTCCAGATGGCTTACAATATCTATCATACCTGCGTCGAAGAAGATGTGCGACGGACCGTCGTCTGTAGTTCCAATCATGCCGCAGACTATTACGAACGGCTCATCTGGGCGGATAAGTGGGATGTCGTAACACCTGACACACGCCCGCTATCCGACAACTTTTACGGGTGGGCGAAAGAGACGTATGAACATCTCGGATTCGTATTTGCGACGGGACACGTTGATGGGAAAAAGCTACAGAATGTGCAACTCCGTATCGGCGGTCCCCGTGAAACAGACCTGGAGCGCATTGACCCCAAAAATCTGAAGCCCATCCATCGCGCGCTCGGTGCTTACCTGAGCGTCCGTGACCAAGTGCAACTGTTCATCAAGAGCATTGAGACCGAAAACATTGAGGACGAAAATGGAGTACCCTTCCAGATTTTCTACGGTATCAGTGGCAATTCGCACAATTTCTGGAGTCTCACAAACGCGAGAAAAGTAATTGGATACGCACCGGAGGATAACAGTCAGGTGAAGTTTGCCGAGCGAATTGCTGAACTGATGGTGCAAAATCGTGAGGGAGGTTCTGTATAAGACAAACAAGATAATTTAACGATTTATGTTAAATAATTCATAATTATTAACGTTTTTCGCTAAATTTATCTTGACTCTATGAATGATGATAGCCTATAATTAAGGCGGTGAGAAAATTGCCAAGGTTAATTGAGATTAATTTTCACAAACTCCGTCGAGAACTTTGGGGCAAATCAACCGAAGTTGCTCAGGTGTTGGGAATTGCGCCGCAAAGCCTTTCGAGAAAGTTGCAAGAACATCACAAGCTGACTTTGGATGAATTGAATCGCATCGCGCTCTACTTAGGGAAAGATGCGAGCGATTTTCTGCTCTTCAAAGAATCAACCCAACTCGATGGAGCCAACTACCCAGAGGAGGTTATCATGGACGCTATGAACGTCGCTCAGAATATTCGGCAATTTGTCAAAGAATTCAAAGAATCAATTTCATCTACGTTTGGACAGATAATGGAAAACAAGAGTGAAGCAGAACGGATCGAAATCATCAAGGCGTTGGATGAAATTATGGAATCGCTTCAGAATAGTGGGTCAAAAGTAGCAATTTCACTAGACCAGCTATTGGAAAACAGGAGTGAAGCGGAGCGGATCGAAATCATCAAGGCGTTGGAGAACTTGCTTCAGCATTGTGGCCTAAAAGCAACCATTTCACCTGAGCTATTAGACCAACTATTGGAAAACAGAAGTGAAGCAGAGCGGGTCGAAATCATCAAGGTGTTTGGAAGCATTTCCCAAGACGATATCGCTTCAGGCTTGGAAGAGAGATCGGAATTTACCAACCTCACCATTGATGGAATCATGCTTCTTTCTGATAATGGTGTTGAAATTGAATGGCTCAAGGCCCTGCGCGACTCGGGATTTACCAACCTTACCCCTGATGAAATCGTCCGTCTCGCTGATGATGGCGTTGAAATTGAGTGGCTCAAAGACCTGCGCAAGTTGGGATTTACCCACTTCACTGTTGATGAAATCGCCCGTCTCGCTGATAATGATGTTGAAATTGAATGGCTCAAAGACCTGCGCGACTCGGGATTTACCCACTTCACTGTTGATGAAATCGCCCGTCTCGCTGATAATGGTGTTGAAATTGAATGGCTCAAAGGCCTGCGCGAATTGGGATTTACCCACTTCACTGTTGATGAAATCGTCCGTCTCGCTGATAATGGTGTTGAAATTGAGTGGCTCAAAGGCATCCGTGAATTGGGCCTGATTGGAGAACACACGGATGGAGACCATCACGGTGATGACCACGACGATAGCCATGACGATGACCACGACTCCGATCACTCGAATCAACATCGCAGTTAGCCCGGTTCGCGAACATCGTTTAACCCTGTCTACGCGGTTCGTAGCCAATTGAATCGCAAAAGGAAAAGCGGGAAAGATCTTTCCCGCTTTTCCTTTTGCTTTCTGCCGTGAGAAGTCGACTTTCAACCCTAAAACAGAAACTTATAGGTTGGCACACCCCAAAACGCACCGCGCATCATCCACAACCCACCGACAATGAACTCGCCCAAGATAAGCCCCATAAAAAACGGAATGCTCCGGCGATGGAGGGTAAGCCCGCCATGCCGCAAGATATGCCATTTAAGGGCCCAACTGATGAAGATCGAAAACCAGAACAGGTTAATCGACCAATTGCTCGCAACAGCGTAACCCGCTGGATGTAATGGCCACCAGAACAGACTCATCCGCAACAACGCGAGAAACAGTGTAAAAAAGAAACCGACACCCATCCCAAGGAACGCACCATAGTCTACAGAAGTCGGAGCAATCAGCCATCTTTGTAGGCGACCAAAGGATTCGTTTACCTTCCCAATGTTCGGAACACTAAATTGGTAGGACGTATCCAGAACTGCCCAGAACGAGGTCACACTGCTCACACACGCGGCAAGTGTAATCGCCCAGAAAAATCGGCGGGTATTCATACGACTCCGTTCAGCCAGCTTGAATCCCTCCAATTGATGCGGCATGATATGGCCCCGATAGGCGCGATTAAAGAACTGGTAGAACGAAAACATCGTGAGGTCGCCGACAGAGAAGTGGCGTGTTCCGACCGTATTGACCATCATCAGATGTGCCCCAGCGCGGTGAAGGTCGTGTACAGGTGAGCCTAACTCTGCGCGCATCCGCGTGATACCGGTCGCGAGGATAAAGTAGAGGGCGAAGAAAATAACCGCCACCCAAAACGTCATCCCAGATTTGAGGGAAAATCCAATCAGGAGCGTGAAGCCAACCAACAGACCGAGGCTCGCTGTACGATAGCTAATCGGTTCATCATTCTCGTGTGCAGAAGTTTGACCGTTGGAAGATGGATTGCCCTGCAAGATTGCGACAAACACACGACGGATATGGCGACGGGTCACCCAAATCGCCAAGATACACAAACCGATGTACGCGCCAGAGGTCTGCTCGTCGATATAAGGAAACTTAGGCAGGTTGTGCAATCCGAGCATACTGCCGATGATGCGTTCCGCTTTCCAGAATAGGTAGAAGAACCAGCACGAAAAAGAGAGATCTAACGGCATGAAAAACGCCAATCCCACCGCATAGGGGAAGATCGGGATGGGTGTCCAACCGATTGCGCTCCAGGGCGGGTCAGTAAAGAACGGTGCGAGGTTGTACAGCTTGCCGCCGAACCCAGGCACCACTGGATACAGGAAGTGGAGTCCGTTGATGAAATCCATTCCCCCTGCGATGGCGAATCCAAGCCACATCGCTTTGTTGCGGAAAAACGAAGAGGCATCAAGGGTTAGATGTAAGGGGAGTTGGATAATCGGATAGCTCAGTTTTTCAGTCTCGATCCACTGCTTCCGCACAATGACCGTCAGACAGAGCATCACAAACGCCAACACGCTGACAAATCCTGACCAAACCAGCACAGGCGTTAGCCAGTGTGTGATGTGGCGTTTGATATAGAACGTCGTTTCGCCCTCATGATACCCCTGCAAGGTGAGCGGGTCGCTGACGACAAGCCAATCTGGAATATGACGGAAGAAAAGTTCCTTCCACTCATTCTCAGGTGTCGCCATCCATTTGACCCCGCCGACGAAGGTAATCAACACCTGCATCATGTCCAATCCGCATATCCCTGAAGCGACGGAGAGCATCGCATAGATTAGCAGCAGTTCAGATGCGTTTAGGGCAAGCGCAGGTGCAAGCCGCTGAACCGCTAAACTGATTAGTGTGAGGAAAAACAGGAAGAATACAGCGTTGAAGAAGAGCGAGAACGTCGTCGGATACCCCGAACCCCATGTCGCCGCCGCCATTATCCAGTAGTTGTTTATCGGGATAAGAAACAACCCGAGCACGATTGCGGCGATACGTGTTTGAGGTTCAGAGCGCGATTTGTCGGAACGGTCCATAGCTTGCCTAACCTGCGTCTAAAAAGGGGATGAACTCTGTAGCAACTTAGGTTATCTTACCAAAATTCTAGGGAATCTGCAATCGAAATTAATTTTAATAGTGCAATTCCATCCGATCAGCGACGTATCGCCATCCACGCGAGACATAACCAACCAACGATGAAGGCACCCCCACCAATCGGTGTAATCGCGCCCAACCAGCGTATACCCGTCAAGCTGAGGATATACAGACTCCCTGAAAAAATCACGATGCCTGCCACGAATAGCCAGCCCGCAACAGATACGAGTTGGCTATTCCATTGAGATGCCGCCCACGACACGACGATAAGCCCCAGTGCATGATAGAGCTGGTATCGTACACCGACTTCAAACGTCGCTAACATCTCTTGTGAGATGTGTGCTTTAAGCGCGTGGGCACCGAACGCACCCGCAATCACCCCAAGTGCCGCAAAACCCGAACCCAATGCGAAGAACAGTTGTTGCATCATTAACCTCCGATAAAAATTGATGTTTTTAGAATGTGTCTTATGCCACCGCGCCACCCGTAGTAGGGATAGGAAAAAAGCGCGATCGATTTTCGACCATGTGCAAAAAAAATCGCACGATAAAAAATCGTGCGATTTCAATAATCAAGGACTCGAACCCAGCTCTCCCCCATTAGAATGGAGGATTTCAATCTCGTGATCGAGATTCTTATAGTTGATACTACAGAGGCTATTCATTCGATTACTGTTGTTTTTATGAGTTTCAATCTCGCGATCGAGATTCTTATAGTTGATACACAAGGATAGGAACGATTACGTCTTTGACAGTCTCGTTTCAATCTCGCGATCGAGATTCTTATAGTTGATACAGCCCCCCTTTGGAAGCCAACAATAGCAAGCGTTCAGAACACTACTTTCTATCAGCCTCGGATTTTGGGGGTGTGAAGGCGGTTGAAAAATATGATTTTCAAGAACGAACATCGTCCAAACCCTTATTATAACAAGCTCTGCGCCGATACTGTCAGACCCCCCTGTTTTTGTTAGCACAGAGGTTGACAGTCACGCTTCTTGAGGACAAAGGCTTCTATTAGAACCGATTGGAATCCTAATCAAAAGCAACTTTGCCAATTTCGTTAAATTTTAAACGATGTACACAGTTTTGTCAAGCTTTTTTTTTACGGCACCAGAGTCATTCAGTTCTCTTGTAGGAGCAAAGTTTGGTTCCAGCGATACGTGCGGTAGGAGCGATTTCCGAATCACGACAGCTACGATACAACACACAGAAAACCGAAAACTGAATGCCTCTGTTTTTCCTTGCATTTCCTATAGACGTGTGCTACAATCACTTGACCATTGGGATGATTAACCCCATAATATCAAGAGAAAAGGTGTGGCGAACAATTCTATGAGAGAGTATAGAACAGAACAGATTAGAAATATCGGGATTATTGCCCATTCTGGCGCGGGCAAGACCTCGTTGGTAGAAGCGATGCTTTATAACGGGGGTACCATTGAGCGGATGGGGCAAGTGGATGATGGAAACTCAGTTGCCGATTATGCTGATGACGAAATTGCACGCAAAACGACAATCAGCTGTTCTGTGTGTATTGGGGAGTGGAACGAGCACAAGTTAAATATCATTGATACCCCAGGGGCAGAGGATTTTTATGGAGACCTTGAAAGCACCCTTCGTGCCGTTGATGCTGTTGTTGTCGTTGTTGATGCGACAACCGGGGTTGAAGGCGGTACGGAAAAAGTGTGGGAATGTGCCAATAAATATGAACTCCCACGGCTGATTTTCATCAATAAGATGGACAAAGAAAATGCCAGTTTTGACAACGCGCTGGCGAGTATCGAAGAAATTTTGGAAGCGCGAACGGCAGTGCTGCAACTCCCAATCGGGAAAGAGGAAACCTTCTCAGGCGTTATTGACCTCGTTCAGATGGAAGCGTTCACTGCACCGGCCGGGAACAAACCCGCACCGAAATCGGACATCCCGTCGGAATCAGAGGGAGAGGCGGAAGAAGCCCGTGAGCAACTTGTTGAAGTCGCGGCGGAGAGCGATGACGAACTCATTGAGAAATTCTTTGAAGGCGAGCTCACTAATGATGAGATTCATACCGGATTGCGCGGCGGGATTTTTGACAACCAATTTGTGCCGGTAATTTGTGGTTCCGCGCTCAAAAATATCGGCGTTCAACAGTTGATAGACCTGCTCATCGACTGTTACCCATCACCGGTGGATGCCAAACCCATCGAGAGTGCTGATGGCGAGAAAACTCGCGACCACTCTGCTGACGCACCGATGTCGGCCCTTGTCTTCAAAACGATGACGGACCCGTTTACAGGACGGCAGACCCTATTTCGCGTTTTTTCAGGAACGCTAAATGGGGATTCTCAGGTTCTCAATTCGACCAAAGGAGAAAACGAGCGGCTTGGGAAGACTTCGTTCATGAATGGGAGGGAACTAATCAGTACACCGAAAGTCGTTGCCGGTGACATCGGCGTTATGATCAGACTCAATTCCGCGGAGACAGGGGATACTCTCTGTGCTTCAGACGCACCGATTCAACTACCCGGTATTGATTTTCCGAAGCCAGTGATTGCGTTCGCGATCAGACCGGTGAACGAAGGCGACGACGAAAAACTAACGACTACCCTGCATCGAATGGCAGAAGAAGACCCCGCCTTCAAGGTAAGACGAGATGATACGATCAAACAGCTGCTTGTCTCCGGTTTGGGTGAACTCCACATCACCGTTATACGCGAACGAATGAAGGATAAGTTCAGCATTGAAACCGAGATTGCCCCGCCGAAGGTGCCTTATCGCGAAACGGTTCGTCGCGGTGTGCGAGAAGTACAGGGCAGGTACAAAAAACAATCCGGGGGACGCGGGCAATTCGGCGATGTTTGGATTAATCTCGTGCCGCTTGAACGCGGAGAGGGTTTTGAATTTGTCAATAACATCGTCGGAGGCTCGATTCCACGGAACTATATTCCGGCGGTCGAAAAAGGGATTCGTGAAGCGATGGCGCGCGGATTAATTGCGGCGTATCCCGTCGTTGACCTCCAGGTTGACCTCTATGACGGAAAGCACCACCCGGTTGATTCTTCCGATTTAGCCTTCCAGATGGCCGGCTCTTTTGCGTTCCAAGAAGCCGCAAATCAAGCCAATCCCACACTCCTTGAACCGATTATGAATGTTTCAATCTCGGTCCCTGAACAGTTCATGGGCGATGTGATTGGAGACCTCAACAGCAAACGGGGTCGGGTCATGGGGGTTGAGCAGGCAGGCAAACGGCAAGTGATTCAGGCAAATGTGCCACTCTCCGAGATGCTCCGCTATTCAATCGATCTCAAATCGATCACGAGTGCGCGGGGCAGTTTCACAATGGAGGAGGCCAGCTACGAAGAGGTCCCTGATGAGATTGCCCAAAAAATTATCGTTGCCACAAAAACGGAAAGCGAAGACGAAGAATAGCCAGCGCGTGGGATTAAATTCTAATGTTCAAACGCGAAAGGCATCCTGTTCGGAGGATGCCTTTTTCTTTGTCATGGGACATGTGGGCTCATTCAAGCCGATTTTTGCTAGACACATTTTGGCTCCTATGGTACACTAACTCGCTTGAGCGATGAAAAACGCCGAGCCCTTCACCAGTTGTTGGATGCCCAAGAATAATAGTTCCCACTGTGGGAGGGAGTTCCTACTCCCGATTTTCATTAGAGGTGGCTAGTGAATACCAATCAACTCTACTACGGTGACAACCTCGACATTTTACGAACCCACATCCCCGATGAAAGTGTAGATCTGATTTACATCGACCCGCCGTTCAACTCAAATCAAGCATACAACGTGATTTTCAGCGAAACGGATGGCTCGTCATCGGAGGCACAGATTCACGCCTTTGAGGACACATGGCGTTGGGGTAAAACGACCGAGGCGGCTTATGATGAATTGGTCGGAACCGCGCCCCCCCTTCTGGTTGAGACGGTCAGGAGTTTTCGCGGGTTCCTCAAAGAGACGAACCTGATGGCGTACCTTGTGATGATGGCGTTGCGATTGGTGGAGCTTCATCGGGTGCTAAAACCGACGGGGAGTTTTTATCTCCATTGTGACACGACAGCATCGCATTATCTGAAAATTATCTTAGACCAGATTTTTGGAGTTAGGAATTTTCAGAACGAAATTGTTTGGAAACGGACAAGTTCTCACAATAACCCCAAACGATTTGGTAGGATAGGTGACCGTATTTTATTTTACGCCAAGTCGAAGGTTAAGACTTTCAATGTCATATACAGTGAATATTCGCCAGAACAGCTTTCACGATATAAATATGAAGATGAGCGAGGTCGCTATCGTGCTGAAAACTTAACTGCCCCGGGCTACTCGCCAACTCGAACGGTAGAGTGGCGAGGAACGCATTCAGGAAGTAATCGATCTTGGCGTTTTTCAACCGAAGAATTGGAGCGTTTATATGCGAAAGGATATATTCTGTTACGGGAAGATGGTTGCCCCCGTAAAGATGGACTGAAAGTTTACCTAGACGAAGCAAAGGGAGCACCAGCACAGAACATTTGGAACGACATTCGACGAATTGGGAACACCAGCAAGGAACGGCTTGGCTATCCAACTCAAAAACCGGAAGCCCTGTTAGAGCGGATTATCCAAGCCAGTAGCAATGAAGGCGATGTTGTATTGGATGCCTTCTGCGGTTGTGGCACTACCATCGCTGTCGCTCAAAAACTCAATCGTCGTTGGATTGGGATTGACATTACCCATCTCGCCATTACCTTACTGAAATATCGCCTTTCCGATGCCTTCGGTGACGATGTGGAATACGAAATCATCGGCGAGCCGAAAGATGAGGCGAGCGCGAGGGCTTTAGCAGTTCAAGACCGGTATCAATTCCAGTGGTGGGCACTAAGTCTGATTCGGGCGAGACCGTATCAGGGCAAAAAGAAGGGCGCGGATGAGGGTGTGGATGGGGTGCTCTATTATAAGGACGTTGACCCCGACACCCCGAAAAAGACGCTGACCCGAAAGATTGTGGTTCAGGTCAAAAGTGGGAAGGTTTCCGTCTCGGACATACGGGAATTGAAAGCGGTTGTCAAGAACCAAGACGCTGTAATCGGTGTCTTTATCACGCTGAACCCGCCAACCCGGCCGATGATTACGGAAGCGGCGAAAGCAGGGCAATTCCATTGGCTACACGTCGAGCACACAACCTATCCCAAAATTCAGATTCGTACGATTCAGGGATTGCTCGAAGGGCACGGCATCGAATATCCACAGATACCCGACGATATCACATTTCGCAAGGCGGCGCGGGCAACCTCTCAAAACCATCAACTTCCCCTGACGGGAATCCCGCAACAGAAGTAGGAGAGGCATCCTTGCCTCGACCTTCCAGCAGTAGGAGAGGCATCCTTGCCTCGACCTTCCAGCAGTAGGAGAGGCATCCTTGCCTCGACTTCCAGAAGTAAGAGAGGCGTCCTTGCCTCGAATTGATTTTTTGGGACGACCATGTTACCATTCGTGATAAAAGATACCCATCAGTCTGTCGAAAGACTTCGCCGAATTACCGCGCAGAACCAGCACCAAGACCTCGATGTTCATGTGGAATTGCTTCTGCACACGCGAGAGATTCGCCAGGTCCATGCCCTGAGCGGAGCGGAGCGTCGCCATCTGAGTGCTGAAATTTTCAATGAAGCAAAAGCGCGCGCTTATGAGGAGTTTCTCACATTTCTGCGGCGCGTTGCTGAACCCGAAGTGTTCCTACCAACAGACCTGCTCAACCGATATCCCCACCGTCAATATTACCTGCTCCTATCTCCAAACCGTTCCCATGAGCTGTTTGAGATTTGCAATACAGAGCTCAGGTATGGCCAACGCCTTGTGACGTATGTTGACTACGATTTTATCGTAGATGCAAGCCCGCAGATTATTGATACGGAAGCCTATCTCATCGCCCCAGGCAAGTATACGCTTTTTATGCGTCAGGTCAACGAAGACAACGCCATCAAAGTGTATCGCAGCGATTTTGTTGACCTCGCCGCGAGCACACCGCCCCCCCTTGACCTCCGCGCCCAAGACCTGATTAATACCATCCAGAATGGCACCGAAGCGACAACCGAGGATGAACCGCATTGGCAACAACTCTTAATGTTTCCCACGGCTCAAGAGAAGGAAGAGCCTCCCACGAAGCTGACGAAGTGCCCAGCGTGTGAGGGGCAGGTGCAAGAGATAGGTGAGGATAGCTATTTCTGCCTTAATTGCGATTGGGATAATCTCAAGACGTTGCGTTGAAAGGAAAAGACTTGAAGATTGGAAGGATGGAAGCGGGGAAGGATGGAAGCGGGGAAGGATAGAAGCGGGGAAGGATGGAAGATTGGAAGGGCGGAAGATTGGTTATCGTGACGATTCAAGCGGGAGCTCATAACACGCCGCCTCTCGGTCATTTCGCACAAGCAGATAAGCCCCAGCGAGTGCGGGATTATTCCAAGTTCTGCCCTCCAGCGCGGGAAAGCGAGCGACTTCCTCCCCTGCACTGTTCGGATGCGCTTCGACCAAGACCACATCGCCCGACTCCGCTTGCACAAGAATCAGGTCGTCAACCAGTATTATTTGCCCATGCCCATAACGCCCCCGCTTCCACTTGCGCTGACTGTCCTCGATATCAAGGCATACCAAAACACCATCGTCGAGCCCGTACATATAGCCATCCCGGTAAACAACGTTTGTGAACTTGGCTTTCAGCCGAGGGGTTTCCCATATAAGAGAGACGTGCCAATTGTCATGTGCGTCGCGCTGAATTTGCAACAGCTTGCACCCAATGCCGTAGCCACTCGAAACGAAAACACGGTCGCCCGATAGCGGAACGGGTTGAGCCACATGTTCGGTATTGGTCGACCAAGGGTACTCCCAAAGTATTTGACCAGTGAGTGGATGGTGCGCCGCGACGTTGCCGTAATTAAAAATGAGAATTTGACGAACCCCTGCCAGCGTTGTGATAAGGGGTGAACTATTACCCGCTTCAGCATTACCACCGCCCCATATACGCTCTCCAGTCTCGGTATGATAGGCGACCAAGGATTGGCCGTTTTGCCCGCCCGCACTGACCACAACGCTGTCATTGATAACCAAAGGCGAACCGCTCATTCCCCAATCGTGTACCCGCGCGTTGTTGTCAGCGACGATATTTACCGACCACACCCGTTCGCCCGTCGCCAGATCGAGACAGTTGAGTATTCCGGTGGCCCCCAAAGTGTAAACACGGTTTTGTACGATTGTCGGGGTCGCACGAGGACCGACACCCGTCGGTATCTCTTCAAACCGCGCCGCATCGCTATGCATCCACTTGATGTCGCCAGATTTCAGACCGTAGCAGACAACCATCTCCTGCTCACCACGTTGCTCCTGCGTGATTGCAAAGTTCCCAACGACAGCGAAAGCTGACCATCCTGCCCCGATGGGGTGCCGCCACAAGAGCCGGGGCGGATGTGCCGACCAATCTCGCGCTAATTTTATCCCGTGGAGAACCGGGTTACGATTGGGCCCAAGAAACTGCGGATAGTCGTTTGGTGAAGGGCTCCACTCCTCCGTAGCTGGTTCTGAAGTTCCGAGCGCATCGCCATCCACAGAGGGATGGACCTGCTTCGTCCAACGCCATTCAAATATCGGAATCAAGTCACCGTCGAATCCACGCAACCGAAAAAGGGTTGCCGAAGAAGCGAACATCAAAACAATAAGTGCAAAAGCAACCAGTCGAGTTCTCCATCGCAGGCGCGAGAAAAACAGCAACCAGATCAGCATTAGCCCAGCATATATAATCAAGATAATTGTTGTCAGTAACACCAGATATTGTCGTGACGGTGCATCCCGCGTCCAAATAAACACAAGTGTCAAAATAGCGAGTGCGTCGATAATAGCCGCAGGCCACCACCGGATGCGATTGTTTGAAGAGGACATGAATTTTCCCCATGCGGTTCGCAAAAGCAAGTTTTAGTATTAAAGTTTGTGTCCTGAAGTCCCAAATTGATCCGGCGTATCGGGAGTGGGAACTCCCTCTCACAAGTTTATTCTTTAAGGTTGCTTACGGAAAAAGAGATCACTTCAGTTCATAAACCTGTTCCATCATCGCCCACCACTCATCCGCTTTCGCCTCTGAGACCTTCTCCTGAAAGGTACGCATCAGGTCGTCCCACTCCCGGCACTTAGGGTCTTGTTCAAGATATTTTAGGAAATCCCGCTCAACGACGAAATCATCGACAGTCTCAATATACATGAACATGCTTCTCCCCAATAGGAATATCTTCATCGCGGTGATTCCGACAGTTTTTAGTGCCTGTTCAGTCTCTGGCCAGACGTTACGGTGGTATTCCTTATATTTTTCGATTAACTCTGGGTCGTCTCTGAGGTTAATTGTCAGTCCAAACGTTTTCAGGTTTCTCACCTCCTCATAGTAACTCTCTTGACGCAATTTGGTAATTGTGTTAAAATTCCAGACAAATCAAACATGGAGGCAATATCTATGCGTGGAAAAACTTTAGAACAGCTTGTTGCGGAAGCCAAAGAGAATATCAATCATATCTCGGCGGAAGAACTCAAAACCGCGGTCGATAACGGCGATGCGGTCATTGTCCTTGATGTACGGGACAAAGAGTTGTATGAATCTGACCACCTTCCGAACGCGATTTCACTCCCTCGTGCCGCTATAGAGTTGGACATTGATGAAATCGTGCCAGACCAGGATGCGAAAGTCGTCACCTATTGTGGCGGAAACACACGCGGTGCCCTCTCCGCTCATACGCTAAAAATTATGGGCTACGAAAATGCCCACGTCCTAGTCGGTGGCTATCGCGGCTGGAAAGCGGACGGACTCCCAACAGAAGGCGACGATTCGTAGTCGCTCGTTGATTCAAAACCCGTGGGCGGGAAATCGGTTTCCTACCCTTCGGCGATTAACCCCGTGGGCGCGAAATCCGTTTCCCGCCACGATTTAACACCTATCCTAGCACAGATACAAAATTATGTCAATCATTCAGTGCATAATTGATTCGATGTGATGGGCATCCGATCTGATGACGGTTTAGGAGGAAAATGATGATAAAATTCACCGATAAACTTAGCCTATTGACCCTGGCCTGCCTACTACTGGTTGCTTGTAGAGATAAGCCCACCGGTGACCTGCTCACTGCGATTCAGAAAAAGGGGGAAATCGTTGTCTCAACAGACCCCAACTATGAACCCCAGTCATTCATCAATGAAAAAGGAATGCTTGATGGTTTCGACATTGATGTGGCTAAAGAGATTGCCAAGCGCTTAGGTGTGAAAGTGAAGTTTGTTACACCAAGCTGGGACATTATTACCGCGGGCAGTTGGGTTGGTCGGTGGGACATGAGTGTGGGTTCAATGATGGTCACCCAAAAACGCCAGGAGGTCCTTAATTTTGCGATGCCGCCGTACTACTACACATTCGCGCAGCTCGCCGCCGCCAACGGCTCCGGGATTGACGCTTTGGATGATATCGCTGGTCAGAAGGTTTGCGTCGGTACAGCGACCACTTATGAGTACTGGCTCGCAGGCGACCTTGACAGGCTCTCTCTACCTGACGAAGCCAGTCTTTTGGCACCACCGCCCACAGGTGTCATTCCTCATCCGTTCCCAACAGACAACGAGTGTGTACAGTTAATTAAGGCAGGCAAATTTAATGGTGCGTTCTTGGCTTCCAATACAGTTGTTAATGCCGCTATTAAAAAAGGAATGCCGGTCCACAAAGTGGGTTCGCCCGTCTTTGTGGAAAAGCTAGGGGTTGCCTTTGATAAGAGAAGTTCGAGAGACAACACAAGCCTCGTTGCGCGTGTGAGTGAGCTTATCGCCAAGATGCACGAAGATGGTACTTTGCGGAATCTCTCAATGAAATGGTTTGATGGACAGGATATGACCAAAGACCCCACCAAGTAATTCAATTTTTCAGGCGATAGCAGAGGAAAATTATGGATGATACACCGCCGACAACCTCTAGCGAGAGTCAGGCTGAACGCATTTACCAGCGACAACAACGCCAGAACGTTCGTTTTAAGCGCGGTGTCATAATTTCCTGGGCGGTTCTACTTGCCTTGCTCCTATTCGCCTTTAGCGGTGTGAACTTCAGTATATTGGGCTTGAAAGTTAAGACCATTGAATTGGACTTTGGCTTTATGCTTCAGTGGACACCGTATATTTTTATTGGTGTTCGCTGGACGATTCTGCTATCCATATCTTCTATTATACTTGCCTCGATCTTCGCGCTCTTGGGGGCGTTGGGACGTATGTCCAAGTTCCCACCTGCGTATGCGTTGTCAACTTTTTACGTGTCGCTTATCCGTGGCACACCACTGTATCTGCAAATCATCTTCTTCTTTCTGGCCTTGCCCCAAATGGGGATTGACTTATCCGGTTTTCAGGCGGGTGTCGCCGCGCTTGGTCTCAACTACGGGGCGTATATGACAGAAATCATGCGGGCGGGCATCGAATCGGTGCCCATTGGACAGCGTGAAGCCGCCCTCGCCATCGGGATGACGCGGGCGCAAATCATGCGCCGTGTTGTCTTGCCACAAGCCTTTCAGGTCGTCATCCCGCCCATTGGCAACCAGTTTATCGCCATGCTGAAAGACACAGCTCTCGTTGTAGTAACCGGTGCAGTTCATGAAATTCTCTGGCGTGCTCAGAATGTGGGCCGTCCGGCCTTTAAAAATCTGGAAGCATTACTTGTAGCGGCTCTGTTTTACTGGGTTATCACCATTATCTTTGAGGTGATCCAGTCCCGCGTTGAGGTTCGCTTATCAAAAGGAAAACGCCGATGAACCCCATTGTTCGCGTGTCAAACTTAGATAAATACTTCGGGCGCGACCATATACTCAAAGATCTATCTTTTGAAGTTAAGCCCACCGAAGTCATCTGTATTATTGGCCCTAGCGGTTCCGGCAAAAGCACGTTGTTGCGGTGCATCAATTTCTTGGAGGAGCCAGACCACGGAGAAATTGAGGTGGATGGCGTTATGGTCGAGACACCGGGCGCAGGCAAAGCATATCGTCGCCATATCCACGCGCTTCGTCTCAAAACAGGGATGGTCTTTCAACAATTCAACCTCTTTCCCCACATGACCTCCCTCGAAAATGTGGTTGAGGGCCCCATTCGAGTCAAGCGCATTAAGAAAGCCGAAGCCCTTCAAATCGGGCTACACAACCTTGAGAAAGTGGGGCTCATTGATAAGCGGGACGAATACCCCTCACGCTTGTCCGGTGGGCAACAGCAGCGGGTCGCGATTGCACGGGCAATAAGTATGCAACCACAAGTCATGTTATTTGATGAGCCAACCTCATCCCTCGACCCAGAGTTAATTGGCGAAGTGCTTGACGCGATGCAAAAGCTGGTCGAAGAGGGGATGACAATGCTCATCGCCACTCACGACATGGGGTTTACGCGCCAGTTCTCTGACCGTATCATGTTCATTGACGAAGGCCGCTTTGCCGAAATCGGGCCGCCAGTACAACTCTTTGAAAACCCAAAAGATGAACGAACACGCACCTTCTTGAGTGCGTTTGCTTCGAGCCACAATCGATAGAATGATGTTCATGAAACCATACCTGTGTAGACAACCAAAGCAGAGTAAGCAAGTTGCAATAATAAACTTTAATCCTATAGGAGCGGTTTTCAACCGCGAAGCAACGTGTAGAGGGAAAATTAAATGGAACGCACATTTTACGATGGACTCGTCCAAAAAAGTCTACAGGGAGAAACCTTCTCTGATAAATCGTGCTTACAAATATTAACGTCATCAGCCGTTGAACTCCTACCACTACTTGATGCCGCTTTTCAGGTGCGAAAGAGATACACCGGGGTAGAAGTACAACTCCACATCATCAACAATGCCCAAAACGGCTATTGCCCCGAAGACTGTCACTATTGCGCCCAAGCCAAGTCGTCAGATGCCGATATCAATGCCTACGGGATAAAGCCCGATGAAGAAATCGTGGCGGAGGCCCAATCCGCTTACGAGTCGGGGGCTTATCGGTACTGTATGGTTTTTGCGGGTCGTGGCCCGTCGAAAAAGCGCGTCGAGCACTTAGGGAAACTAATCAGAGAAATTAAATCCCGATATCCCATCGAAGTCTGCCTCTGTGCAGGTCTGATTGACAAAGAGAGCGCGCACATCCTCAAGGAGGCGGGCCTTGACCGGCTGAATCACAATCTCAACACCTCAGAATCCCATTATCCGAATATCTGCACCACCCACACCTACGCAGACCGAGTCAATACGCTCAACGCCGCGCAAGCCGCCGGGATTGAGTTGTGCTCAGGAATTATCGTCGGTATGGGGGAACAGGTCGATGATATCATTGAGGTCGCCAAAACGTTACGCACACTGAACGTGCAATCTATTCCCGTCAATTTCCTGCTCCCTATACCGGGAAATGTGCTCTCCGATGACCCTGGCCTGAGCCCAGACTACTGCCTCCGCGTCCTGTGTTTATACCGATTCTTGAATCCAGATGCAGAAATCCGAATCGCCGCTGGCCGAGAGGCGCACTTACGGAGTATGCAGGTTATGGCACTTTATCCCGCCAACTCCCTTTTTATTGATGGCTACCTGAATGCAAAAGGTGCTGCAAGAAGCCAAACACTGCAAATGATCAAAGATGCCGGATTCACGGTTAAAGCAGACAAGGCTTTGGAGGAACTCCTAAAACAGGAAGCAGGCGACGAAGACCTGCTGAACATTGACAATCGCCACACTGTGATGAAAGACATCAATGACCTAAGGCCGCAGATTCGATCGCAATAGAGGTGGAAGATTGGAAGGAAGGGTGGCGTTTTATCCGAGATAGGACTTACGCACTTGGGATTCTGGTAAGTCTTATAACTTTTCGACAAGCAAAGGAGACTGTATGAGCGAAGCAACCATCACAAATGCCAATGAAGGCGAAGCCCTTGAGTTTCCGTGGGGCGCGATTAAATGGCTCTGCAATGATCAGATTGACCCTGACGCGGAACTGACCTTCGGGGTCGTTTACGTCAACGCCGGTGAGGGGAATCCTCTCCACTATCATCCGAACTGCGAAGAACTCATTTACGTTCTTTCGGGAGAGTGTGACCATCAACTCGGCGACGAGGTTCACCGATTGGAGGCGGGGATGATGTTACGCATTCCGCAAGGCGTGAAACACAACGCTGTCAACACCGGCTGGCAACCTGTGACAATGATAATTTGCTATTCCACAGGTGACCGGCAGACCGTCTTCTGTGAGGATTAGTCTGCGGACTGTGCCGACGGACTCAGATCTAAGCAGACCAATCGGTCACCGCCGCGAATGTAGAGCAACCCGTGTGAGAGCACCGGGGCAGCCCAGGCGGGATGTTTGATCAGTTTCCGTCCGAGCTCGACGTGCGCCACAACATCGAACTTTTCAGGCGTTGCACGAACCAGCATTAAAGAGCCGTATTCGCCCAAGGTTATAAAGTGCCCGTCCACGTAAAGCAGCGATGTCCGTTCATTGACGCGATGCGACCAAACAACTTCGCCCGTTTGTAATTCGACACAACGCAATTCTGATCGGTTGGCGTGTTGTCCACTGCAACCGTAGAGATAGCCTTCATGATGGATGGCCGTGTTCCAGTGCAACATCATCGCTTTTTGGAAAAAACCGCGTGACGCATCTGTCCAGAGCACATCGTATCCACCCGGGCGCACCTTCAGCAGCGAACTGCCCGGGCCGTATGTTTCACTGATAAACACGAGGTCGCCCACCACAACGGGGTTGGAGGCGTTCACCGATTCAAGTTTTCGAGCACGCCACGGATAGTGAAAATCCACTTTACCGGTCTGAGGTTCAAAGCCGACTAACCCACCCCGCGCAAACATGAACCCCCACCGCCTGCTGTCAATTGTCGCGAACACAGGGGTGGCATAGCTCGCAAGTTCGTCGGTTGTCTGGTAGACCACTTCGCCAGTCAGTTTGTCAAATGCAACGATACCACTGCCGTTTCCTTTGAGGCGGCCTCGGGCGGAGAGGACATCCCTGGCACTGCCCGGCGGTGACCCGCCAATGTGAACAATCAGAAGGTTATCCTCGACCACAGGTGCAGATGCGATACCGAAAAAGTTTTGCGCGACGTTAAATCGGGCGGTTGTGTCCACTGCCCACAGCAGTTTCCCATCCAAAACGTTGACACAGTGCAACATACCTGCCGCGCCGAAAATGTATACCCGGTCTTCATCGACAACGGGACAGGAGCGGGGCCCGTTGTTATAGCCGTACATATCTTCGTAATCGGTTGGATACTCAAACCGCCAGAGTTCATCCCCCGTTTCGCTTTTCATACAGGTCAGCCGGACTTTATCACCGTAACGGTCGAATATAAATAGCCGACCTTTGGAAATCGTCGGTGCGCCGTAACTCATGCCAATCCGCTTTTCCCAGACAACCGGCAACCCTGATTGACCCCAATCTATCTTTTTCAGTTTTTCAGGAGATTTGCTGTCTCCAGTTGGGCCCAGAAAACCGGGCCAGTCACTGCCGGTTTTGCGGGTGCGTAGGTCGGGCACCTCGTCCGCCACGACATGATTGCCACTGGCCAAGCTATACATCAACACAAGTGCTAACGTTATTAAGACCCCTGATTTCGTTTTCATAAGCTTACTGCTCCAAGACCATCCCTTCCTGCTCAATTCGCGTGAACATCTCCCTATATTCTGGCGTGTTGTCATCATCCCAATACGTTGTGGAGATAGGAGCATCGTAGCTCATCGGAATCTGGCGGCTACGGTCTGGTCTGACCATAAAGATTGAGTTTTTGGGGTCTGCGATATTGTACATCTTTGCCCCGTTCTTGAACTGAGATTTGATAATCCATCGCTGTTGTTCGGGCAATTTCAGGTTTTCCAGACGCGCCAACTCGTCACGGTCAAGTGTGACTCCCAAGCCCGGTTTTTCGGGTACGCGCAGAAAGCCGTTGACCGGCTCCAAACGTTCCTGTACGACATCATCTTTCCACGTTTCGGCATCACCGAAGAAATGGAAACTCGCTGTCGGGAAAGCGGCCATCATGTGTGTTGTCATCGCACGGGTGATATTCCCCCCGACGTTCTGTAGCATGAACGGGATATCGCCCGCTGCAAAGAGACCCGCACGGCGAATCGCATCTCCAATCCGAGCGTGCCCCAGCATGTAAGCGTCTGCCGCTCCCATGAGCACGTCGTAGGACATTCCCAACGCGGAATGATGGAGCACGATGGGAAGCCGAGAACGCCGTCGGAGTTCGATGTGTCCCTGTATATCCGCCGAAGGAAGCGGGTCTTCAAAACAGCCCGCGATAGGGTACTGCGCCAGTTTTTCGCATAGCGCGAATGTATGGTCGTCGGTGCCCCCCATCGTGAGGTCGTAGTGAATCTTGAACCCCTCCGGTGCTACCGCCTGCATCGCCTCGGTTTGGTCAATGACGTTCTCAAACGGCGAAAGGTGGTATTTCAACCATGTGTACCCGTGCGCGGCGTACTGCTCCACAGCTTCTGCCATGCGCTTGGGATGGGTTGAAACCGTCCAACTCCCTACCGGCACCCATGAACGGTATTTCTGCCCAAACAGCTTGTAGACAGGTACGCCAGCGGCTTTTCCCATTAGGTCGTACATCGCTGTTCCCAGTGCAAGCGAGGTCTCGTCGCCCATCCACTCGAACGGATTGGTCCCGATGTACTGGTCGATAACTTCCTGCGGCTCCGGGCCACCCCCTTCCCCCAATCCAACTAGCCCGTTGTCCGTATGCACAACGTAGACGTTCCGCCGCGTTGGGCCGTAGTAGTGGTTTAGTTGATAGGCAATCCAGTCCTCGTATGCGAGGGTGATTTGGTGGACTTCAATCTCGGTGATTTTCATGATATCTCCTCTGGGTATAATGCCATATTACTGCCCGCTCCAGACATCGCAATCACTGTGTTACCGAGCCATCGTATTCGGTACGGTGTATCGTGTCCGAGGGCGCGTTCTTGAGTCAAAAAGGACGGTTGGACGAAGGTCACCTCAACGCGAGCCCCTTTGGGGAGCTCCCTGATTTGCAGGTAATCATTTACTATCGTTATGGGCCCGGTTGTACCGTTAATGGATGCTTTGACTGTATCCCGCTCACACCAAGGTGGAATGCGAATGGACAAATCAATGGAGCGTTTGGGCTCCACAACGACTGTGCCAGATTCTGGAAGCAGGCTGGTGATATCCATGACATCGTGCTCGCGGGACAGCAGGAGATTGATGCGAGCACTTCCCTCTTCTTCGTCCGTAATAGTATGTTTCCAAGCGGCGGCAATGCCTTGCAACGCCGCGCCTGTCAGATCAGAATTGTAGGAATGGAAGCCGTTGGGGTCGCCGAAGCAGAACGCACCATAAGCACGGCGTTGTAAGCCCTCGTATGCCCGCGTTTCGGTATTGGCCATGCCCTGATTTTCGGTAACCCATGAAAGGTCATCCATTTGCGAGGCAAGCAGATGGTTACGAAGCATCCTCTCGGCATCTTCAAAGTATGAGGTATAGCCCGCCATGCCGAGCAGACATGCCGCCTCAATCAGATCGGAGGTACAGTTTGCCTCGCCCCGTCCGCGTTCTGCGGTGGCACTCTCCTTCACCCACCCGGCCTGTGTACAGTACGGCGAAAGCCCAACAGCGTAGATGCGCCGTGCGAATTCGATGAACTCCTGTTGGTCGGTCACAAGCCCGAGTTCTACCAGTGAAGCGACTGTGCCAGTGATGGAGTGGATATGCGTTCCGGATGCCTGGATGAGTCCGCCACTCTCTCCAAAACACGTTTCTTGAACTTGGTGCCCGAATCGGAGAGCTAAATTGACACCGAGCGGGTCGCCGAATGTACGACTATAGGCGAGCAATGCACTGATGGCACGTCCGGAGGTTGTTATCGCGCTTCTTTCGGTCTGCCATCCCTTTGGACTTAGACACCCCGCTGGGTAGGTTCCGGTCTCTCTAGTCGCTTCCTCGATTGCCGTGACCAACGCCTTCGCGTGATGTTGGGCTTGTGGGTCTTGCAAAATCTCCGAGACCGCAATCAGCCCGAGCAACGCTTCTCGCTGGTGGTGCATATACGCTTGGGGCGGTTCCGGTTCATAGCCCATATCGTCCCAAGCGAAACCGTTATCCTGCTGACAACTTTCAAACAGTTGTTTCCGTAGCCCATCCAGCAGTTCGGTATCGTCCGGCAGACCGTCTATCTCAGCACACACGTTCAGCGCATGAAGGAAGCGGCCTACGGTATGGGGTGTATCACCCCCTTCATGCTGTGACCAGACCGGAGGGGTCACAAGATTGAAACGAAAATACGGGCGGCAGTCTCGCTCACGGTCTACGCTGTTGCAGATGTGTGCGATGCCAAGTTGTACATGTTCTCGTAAATCGATCGGTTTCATCGGATGCTTCATGTTGATTCCTTCCCACACAAATGGTTGACTATAGTGTATCACATTTCGTAAGGGATTTAACCTTTTTTATTGACACCGCTTAGGAAATGACTGATAATAAGTATGCACAACGGAATGTCAACTTGCAAAATCGTGTGGGCGTATGGAGAAATCTAACTTGATACACTGGAGGTTCTGTTATGCGTATCCGACATGTTTTTATCCTTTTCGGTATTGCGTTCATTATCACCTATGGTGTTATTCTCATTGCCGCCTCAGACAATGGGAATGACGCTGAGAATGACGCTGAAATGGGCCAAGAGATAGTCTCTACACTTCACAAGATTGTCGAGTTACGTGAGCGTACGGTCTTGTTCGCGCAAGCCAACCACGAGCAGGGTATAACTGACCTGCGAGAGATCCTACAGGCGCAACTCAAACTCTCAGCGGCGCGGATTCGACTGGCGATGGTTGAAGGTAAACGGGATGTGGCACTCAAAGAATACCGCATAGTCCTTGCGATACACGAGCAGCAGTTACGGGTTATTCAAGAAAAAATCGAGCTTGGGCTCGCAACGTTGAGTAATCTGGTAGATGCCGAGGTCGAACAACTTGAGGAACGCGTTCGCTTAGCCACCTTGATTCGCGATATAAAGTAGTGCCAAATCAATATTTGTATTTTTGCTTCGCAGAAAAGTGACGATTACCTAGAAAGTGGAAGATATTATGAGTCAATTAGAAACCGCAACACTTGGTGCCGGATGTTTCTGGTGCGTTGAAGCTGTTTTCCAAGATTTGAGAGGCGTAGACCGCGTAGTTTCAGGGTACGCGGGTGGTATGGTCGAGAATCCGACTTACGAACAGGTTTGCACGAAAACGACGGGTCACGCGGAGGTGGTACAGATTGGCTTCCAACCGGAAGTCATCTCCTTTGAAGACCTGCTTTATGTTTTTTGGCATACTCACAACCCAACGACCTTGAACCAGCAGGGCGGCGATGTCGGCCCTCAGTACCGTTCCGTGATTTTTTATCACAATGAGGTGCAAAAAGCCATCGCCGAAAAATCTAAGCAAGAGACAGACGCATCAAGCTTGTGGCCGCAACCCATCGTTACGGAGATTACCGCCTTCTCTAATTTTTACGAGGCAGAGGGCTATCACCAAGATTACTATCGACAGAATCCGCATCAACCGTATTGCTTGTTCGTAATCAATCCAAAGGTGAAGAAATTTAGAAAAGCCTTTAAAGACCAACTAAGCAACTTTCAGGATTAAAGTTTATCTTCTGAAGCGATTAGGAAGAATGGAAGATTTGGTCTTCCCTTCCAATCTTCCATCCCTTCCACCCTTCCAATCTTTTCCCTTATCTACCGAGTTCTTGACGAATCCTTTCGGCAAGTATCCCCGCCGTGTTTTCGTCTAAATGAAGCGGATTGATGCGGAGTATCCCTGCTGCGAGGGCACCGTGGCTCACATAAATCGGGGGATTGCCTCGGCGAAGATTGCCGCAGATTTCCATCGCTGTACGCCCAACGCTTGCCTCATCAACGGCGACTTCTAGGAGGGGTAGGCTTTCACCGTCATCTTTGTCGAGAATTTTGCATTGTGCAGGTGAACTCTTGAGTGCGTCCGCAATTCCTTCAAGGAGCGTTCTTGCCCGAGCGGAGTGGTCGTCGTAAGCACCGGAAGTGAAAAGCCGTAGGGCGACGAGTAGTGCGATGATTTCTTCCTTCGATACCTTAAAACCGCGTCCGATGCCGTGTCGCGGAATGCCGCCTAGTATTGCCTTGTCAATAAATTCCGGTGGAGGATGCCACAGTTCAAAATGCTCGTCCATGTCCAGCAATTGCACGGCCGCTACGCTGATAAGGTCCCATCGACCACAAAGGATGCCCGTTGACTGAGGGCCACGAATCGCTTTCCCACCACTGAAAGCCACCATATCCGCGCCGGTAGCCACAATTGACTGCAAGTTGCTTCGTGGGGGAAGCTCGCCTGCCGCGTCTACCAGCACCGGCAATCTGTGCTGATGTGCGATATCCACAACCTCCTCAAGCGGCGGTCTGGAAGTGGGGCTATAGACATAAAGCACACCCGCCGTATTTTCCCCGAAAGCGGCTTGATATTCCCACGCTTCAGTTCGCCTCACGCCCGCATTGGCGACAATTTCGTTAAAACCGACCTCAACCAGTCGCGCTCCAACCGCTCGAACAGCATGGTCGTAACCGTTTCGTTGTTCCCGTGCGATGATGAATTCGTTGGGAAATCCCTCGCAGTGGGGGAGCTGTTCCATCTTGCCCAAGTCAGGGCCTGTCAAAATTGCGGCGGCCCCCAAGGTTAGGGCAGATGCCGCACCCGCAGTAACTAGCCCTGCTTCCGCTCCAGTCGCTTCTGCGATGGCCTTGGATGCGGCGGCTTGGAGTTGTTCCAACGGGACACACGCACTCGCCGCCTCCTTAAAAGCGTTCAAGACCTCCACAGGCATCGGGGCACCGCCGAGCCGGGTCACTGCACCGGATGCATTGATAATTGGTGTCACTCCGAACTCTTCATAAATTCCCATAATTCCCTCAACTCAAACAAGATCTAATTTGCTCCTGCTAATCCGGCCTGCTCCTGCTGGATTGCCAAATCCAGCAGATCCGGTAAGCAAAATTAACAATAAAAATCATCCAGTGGATGAATACGCAAAACCAACTCGGCGTTCATCTTGACTTCGTTTGGGCTTTCGGCATCCGTATAAAACCATTCTCTTGCATACATGAGGTAGACTTTGTCTTCAGCAAAGCCGACATTCGGATAGCGAAATACTGCGAAGTCGTCAGGGATTTGACCGACATCCGGTAGCCCAATCACCGGGATAATCGGGGACTCCGGGAGGATGCGGTCAATGTCTTCCAATCCGGCACTGACCTCAACCGTCTTGAAATTCTTCCAGCTTGCCCCCGAATCTTCAGAAATTGCGACAGACAAACGCCCACGACGATAGCCGCGCCGAATCTCCTCGCGAGAAACCTGATTCCATACACACATCAAATCGCCGGTCTCAGGGATACTCACCAATCGGGGCGGTGAATACGAACACGCCAGTTCATTAGGACGTATCGCGCCCCAAGTGACACCTCCATCACGGCTGGAACTCTGCACAATCCGCCCGACCGTTGAACGGGCAAAAAAGAGTTGCCTGCCATCCTTTGTCTCTGCCACCGATGGTTCATCACAGGCGGTGATGCCCCCGTAGCCGTTTGGGATGCCGTGCGCGTCAAACCACCCCATCAGGGCTCCGTCGCAGAGGTGCCAAGTTTTGCCTTCATCGTCGGAGTAGCTGACGGAGGCGATGTCAATTTCGGGATGGTGATAATGCCCCGCGAGTTGCCGTCGAAGCCCCTTCCATAGTCCGTAGGTATCCAGGTTTTCGCGCGGTAGGTCGGGGTGACTCGAATTGCTATAGCACGCCCGGCTTGGATACAGCAGACGGCCACTGCTGAGTTGTATCATCGTGGCATAGTACGGGGAGCCGAGCATGTTGATTGGTGAACCCGCGTCCCACGTCTCTCCCTCGTCGTGCGATAGCCACATCTGTTTGGTGTTATAGAGTGCTAGTGCGCCTGATTTGAGACGCATAATCCCATCGCCTTGAATCCCATGCGGGAAACGCTGGGCTTTGCTCCAAGTCAGTCCGTCGTCGGTTGAAATCCGATAATTCGCTCCGCCCGTCGCCATCAATGCACCGCTCTTAAGCGATGCCATGCTCCACCCTCGCCCGATGATTCCAACCACCTCAGTTACCCCTTCCGATGGGGGTTTGCGAAAGGTCGGTCTTGAGTCGTTTTTCATGTTGTATTCCTCCGCTCAAACCTATTGGCGATTTTCACGCCATGTTGCAATCTCTTGCGCCACTGTCACAACGGGTGCTATCCAAATCTGATTTCGATGTTCTGCAAGGTAGTGGCATACCTCACGGAAACTGTCGGCAGGGAGCGCTGAACCGTGATAACTGCCCGGCCCCCAACCTGAACTGGGACCCTCCTGAAAGCCGTGAAATGTCATAATCATCCAGCGATTCTGTTCGGACGCGACTCCTGCCATTCGACACAGGTCTTCACCTGACATCCACCCCGCAACCGGCGAGGAACTCAGATAGTGCAGATCCGTCAATTCAGGGTGGTTTGCCGATTCACCGATGCCACGGGCGGCGGGGAAGTGTTTCGCTATAATCGGGACGTAGCTCTGTCGCGTTGGTCCTTCGCCCACGTAGCTCAGATAACACGGATAGCAGAACGTGCGGACAGGCTGTTCGGGAATCAATTCCTGAAGTCGTTGCTCCGCCTCCACCACATCGGCTTCAATGTCATCCAGTGTGCAGGTTTCAAGGCTTTTCGCACTTCCCCAACCAAAATTGCGGGTGCAAATATGTTGGATGGTGTGGTTTCCTACTTCATGCCCCGCGAGAGCGACGTCACGCCACGGTTGAAACTGCTCCTTCCAGTCATCCCCACGCGGGTTGATGTAAAATGTACCGAGCAGGTCGTATTCTTTGAGTATCGGTATGGCGATATCCAGTTGAGACTGGCTTCCATCGTCGAAACTCATCGAAACTGCGCCTTGATACCCATCGGGCCGTGCAGAATTACTGTGCCATGTGAAATGATTCGTGTCTGTCATGCAAAACTCCTCTCATCGTCAAGTACCATCAAATCAAAGAAGGTCTCGATATCCGTCCGACTCGGGTCGAGTCTGTTGATGGTCTTTGCAAGCATGGCCCTCTGGACATCATTTGTAGGCCCCATGCTCACCATTTCTTCATTGAATGTGGCGATTTCCGCGTCCGTTTTTTGCCCCTTCGTTTTGAGCCAATTCTCGACATCCGCATCCGTGGGCAACGTCTTCAACGCATCGGCAAATTCATCGGTGGATATGCCGAGAAACGCCAGCAATTTTCGGTCTACCCCGGAATCGTTGCCGTACCAATAGCTACCGAGCGAGTCGCTGTTATGTGCTCGCGCCTTGTCAACTGTTCGAGCCAGCTCCACGATTCCCCCGACATCGGTGCAGTAAGGGCTCCGCGGCGCACGGCGGGCGAGGTCTACGATACCGAAACTGAGTTGGTCATCAAGGTCTTGAAGGTCGGGCCACGTCTTGATGTCCGTGCGGCTTGGGTCAATTTCTTGGACACGCTTATTGAAATAGGCGTGTGAATCTGCGTTATCGGGACCAAAGTCTGCCATCTTGCGATTAAAGTCTGCGATGTCTTCGGGCGACTTACCGGTTGCCGCGAGAACCCATTCGCTTAATTCTATATCGTTTGGGTTGTTGACCGCGCCTTCTTGGAAGTCTTCGCCTGAGAGACCGAGAAATTCTAAGATGCGTCGGTCTTGTCCAGAGTCTTCGCCATATCGATACTCCCCGAGTTGCCCTGTACGGGCGGCTCTTGCCTTATCCGCCATACGAGCGACCCCGAAAATGCCTGCTCCGTCTTTGCAGTGTGGACTGCGCGGCGGTTGCTTCGTCAGGTCTACCGGCCAAAAGCTACCCCAATCGTCAAGTTCAACCGATTGAAGCACTGTCTTGATGTCTGTCCGACCAGGGGCGTATTTAGCGATGCGGTCTTTCAGGCGTTGACGGTACTCTTCCGTCTGGGGCAGTAAACTCAATTCCTGCTGGTTAAAGACCTCGATTTCCGCCTCCATTTTTCCCGATTTTTCGAGAAACCATTCGCTCAGGGTTTGGTCGTCATGTTCGTCTGCCGCCATTGCGAATTCGTCCGCAGAGATACCGGTAAATTCCAGAATTTTGCTGTCTAAACCGGATTCATCTCCGTAGAGGTATTCGCCGAGTGTTTCGTCGTTGTGCGCCCTCGCCTTGTCGGTCATTCGTGCAACACCGACAAGCCCCGCGATACCAAGGTTGGATGGACGACGTGGTGGTTGTTTCGTTAAATTCATCTGTCAATTCTCCTTTCAGATTATTAACGCAATTCATTGCGCGTTCTTGTCTCCTTTGCGCCTTTGCATCTTTGCGCCTTTGCGTTAAATTTAAGTACCTTTAGAGCCTGTTTGAATAATCCAAGGCTCTTAGGGTGCATTTACTTTTGTTTAGCTCCCCTTAACTCAAAAGCCTTAACTATGACGTATGCAATTAAGGCAAATATAAATACCACTAAGTACATCCAAGCTATTGCTTGAAGGGTTTCAATGATGGTTCGGTATATCTCTAGTACCCATCGCTCATTATTCAACTCTAAAACCTGAGAATCTTTGGTAGGTGCACTTATATATCGTTCTAGCTGATGTATTCTCACGCCACCTGAAATACCAACCACATAAGTAGCAAATTTCACGTACTTATGCCACGTACTGCTGATTTCGTCTTGAATGATGCGCCGAAAGATGGTTGATATTGACTTATCAAAGACCTTCACAACGCAAAATGAGACAACAGCCGCTAAGACGAATGTGACTAACAGTAATATCAAAAACATATAGCCTCCATTTACACGCTAAGGACTTAAGTTGACTTGTCTTATTCTCGGACGAGCACGGCGAAAGTTTGCTCAAACACTGAAACAACCCCAAACCCGTCGTTTACTTTTTGATATTATAAAACAGGTTCTTAGTGTCCCAGCCCAACTCCCGTCAAAACATGTGTGCCAACTGTCCCATCGGTGATGTTAAAAATTGATGGATATTTATCTTTCCACGCTTCGTTCGCGGCGGGACAGAATTGGCGTGAGTTTCCCTCAATCGCCGTGACACGCGGCACACGGGCGGCAAGCCCCGCGGAATGCAGGAACGATGCGCCCGGGCAGGTCAGGTCTTGAACAGCGAGAAACATATCGTACTCAATCGCCGCCGCGCCCATCAGCAGTGCCTGAGATTGCCCTTTACACGCCTTCAGCGCGACACCGGAGTACCCCTGCTCACGGGCGAGGGTAAATGTCTCAAAGTCAACCAACGCCTCATCAATCACGACTGGTTTAATCTCGGCAGCTCGGTGCATTCGGTTCTCTGGGTGCGCTTTGAGGTTGCGGTCAGTGGGTTGCTCAATGTATGCCAAACGGTCAAAGGCACTTCCTTCGCCTTCCTGAATGCGTCCCAGGAATTCCAACAGATACGCCACATCCTTACAAGTCTCATTGAAATCCGCCGAGTAGTACCATTCGCTAACGCCTCGCTTTGCCTGTGTCTCCGCGGTGACTTGCTCAATTGAAAGCACCCGTTGAACGTCCCAATCCAAGTCATCACCGTTGAGTTTGATTTTCAGATGCGTTAACCCGTCGGCGTTAATCCATTCCGGCAAGGTTTCTGGCAGACCGTCATTGATACGGGTCGCAATATCTGCATCTGTCAGCGGGTCAAGTGCCCCGATGAGATGGTAGAGCGGCATCTTTGGCTTGGGGGTTCGCAATGTATATTGGTCGAGGTACTTGCCGACGAACTGCTCGTTAAGGTAGTGCGAGAGGTCGTGATTCATGAATTCCTCGCCGAGACCGTCGTAGCTATTGATGCCGTTTGCTTTGCCAAAGCCGTCGTGGATAGCCGCATCAATGGGGCTTGCGGTGACGACCATGCAGAGTTTCGGGATAGGGCTTGCGAGTTGCATCTCCTTAGAAAGCGCGTCGGCGATTCGCAGAAATATCGGCTCAAGTGTTTCGGATAGGTCTACGGGGTGGGCACATAAATCGCTGAACTCACCCGTGGCTTCGACAAACAACCCCGACAACCGTTTCATCGCTTCGAGGCTCTGGTCGAATGGGACGTAGCGCGGTGGAAACGCCCACACGTTAGCGAGCGGCATGGAACCGAAGCCCACTGCTTCCTTACCGTCGCGCCTCTGCACCCGTACTTCCACATTTAGCACCGCACAGTGTTCTGTCGACACACCGCCGAATTTGAGCGGGGTACGATATTGATGTTCTTCAAAATCGAACTGTACATCTAAAATCCGAACGTCACTACTTTTCGGCATAAAAATCCTCCTATTCCAGCCCTGTTCTTATTAAGGTGGTAACTTACATGAAAGCTAATCTACATCCAATTCGCCCGGTTTGGGTGAAAACGGGTGCCGTGCAAAACGTGAGACCCGCTCCCAACTTACTCCATCATCAAGGCTCCGGGCAACCCAGTAACCGTACGTCCAAGCGTCTCTACCCACTTGCTCAAGTCGCCAAACAACGCCGTTATGACGATGAAACGTGTCATCTGTCATCATGGCACCGAGCTGGACTACATCATCGTCAGAGATGAATTTTGATTCTGTTTGTACCCACGTTTCCCCGGCATCGCTGGTCTCATGCACAGCGTTTCGATGCGGTTTTTCCGGTGTCGAACCGACTGCGTGGAACAGCAATTTGATGTGCCCGTGCTGTGCATCCGTGAAACCGAAGGCGTGAATTGCCGGGGCCCCTTCGGCTTCAATCTGCCCCACTCGTGCCCACGACACCCCGCCATCATCAGAACGCAGAAAGAAAGGGGGCTGAGGGTCGCCGGTTGTCAACTGACCGTAGATAAACCCGCGCTTTGAATCAACGAAATCCATTCCAAAGAGGGTCGCCTCAGAAATGCCGTGATGAACCTCCTGCCATGTCCCTCCGCCATCCGTTGTTCGCAAAAGCGCACTCCGATAAGTGGCTTGCCCCAATTGGTATGAACCGATCAGAAACGCAGTATTCGCCGTTTGTCCATGTATTGCGGTGAGCCACAAGCTCAGCTCGTCTATCGTCTCGCCGCTGTTCATCTGCCGTTCGGAGAGCCACTGGTTTAGGGCAGGGCGTTCCTGTGCTACGCTGGGTTGCCAGATTATCGGTGCTTGGACAACTTTTTGGCACGCGGCACTCCAAATGAGCCCTATTACGATTATCAGTATCCCAAAACCCGTTCTGCGTTTTATTGATTCTGTCGTTTTTAAGAAATCGCTCATTTCACACACTCCTTTTACGTTTTACCAGCGCATTGCCGATTCCCGATAAATCAGAATCTGCTCCATATTGCGCGGGATGTTTAGATGAACCGATTTTCGCTTCCGATTCGCGTCTTTGATGACAACGGGGGCCCGGAGCCGATTGGTCATTGTCACCATCCGAGACTCATAGCAGACCCACATCCGTTGCTCGGTATAGGGATTGATGATATACTCATGCCCCGAAAACAGGTCGTATTCGGGATATTCAAGGTCGACCGTTTTATCGTGTCCCTCCAAGAACAATTTCGGCGGGTCTGCCTTCGGCGTATAACCGCTCAACTTGCATTTTTGTACGCGAATCGGCGCCCCTGATTTGTTGATAAAGTGAAGGGAAACGACAATCATCAATCGGTGATTATCGTCGCGGTTAATAAACCATGTATCATCTGGAATCGGTTCAACCGTGATGCCGGGGATCTGCCGCTTTCGATGGTAGACGATTGCAAGAATGATGATACACCCGGCCCCAAGTAGTACCCACGCTCCCGTCGGCGATGCTAGAAATTTGAGCAGTTCTTTTAAGGTCTGTTGTAGCATTTCTCTCCTGAGCCAATAGGCTCTTAATAATAGATTACCGAAAAACCTCATCAAGCCGCCAAACCAGTCTAAGCGCGTCCGACCAACCTGTTTTGGCGAAAATATCCAATAGATTCAGTAGGTCTTCCAAACTTTCACCATCCTGCACTTCGTCCCGGTGGTCAGCGAGGACAATTTCGACGAGTTTAACGACATCCCGAACCGCAAGGGAATCGAGATTATAACCGGCCGGTTCACTTGACCTCGCAACTCCCTCGGCTAAATGCAAAACCTCTTTGGGATTGCAACTTAGAAAACTGGTGAGAAGTTGCATGAAATAGTGTGCTGTCCCCGCAAACATGAGGCCGTTTTCTCGGTCTAGTGCGAAATCAACCACCTGTGTCATCAACGGCTTGACTTCACTGTAGAAGCGACAGCGCAACTTGTGGGGGATTGCCTCAACTGGTTTATCGGACAGATCTCTTTCGTATGCAACCGCGAAGTAAAGCCGCGTGATAACCTCATCAATAACTCTGTAGATGTCGTATAGCTTTTTCTTTGTTTCCTCGGTACTATGTTCCTTGACGGTGGCGCGGAATTCCTCAATCGCACCGGAAGCGACTGTAATTGCTTCGCTTACCCACGCAATGGCTCGTTTCATCATTTCGTGCCGTTCAGGTGTTTCGAGGTTCTTAGGAACGACATTTTTCATGACCTGAGAGGCAGCACGAGCCAGGGAGTTAGCGAACCGGATTGGGTCTTTAAAAAAGATAGTTTCGATTGTTTCCAACGCCCACCGATTCTCACGGTTAATTGCCAACCACATCAACAAAGGGATAAACGGATCTTCTGGCTCTAACTTGTCTGTAGTGATTAGCAGGCACTTGAGTAGCTTATCCATGACGCGGGTTGTCTTGGCTTCATTCTCTTTTTCTGCTACGACGACCCGAGTCAACGTATGGTAGAGGTATTTTTGCACGACGTGACTCGTTTCACACTCTGCCCTCTTGTCTACGATGTTCCAGAATCTTTCCGGGGTTTTGGCGTAAACCGCGGACAACTCCATTGCTGTTCCCATCCGAACAGATGGCACAAGATCATTGGCAAGTAACTCAATCGCGTCCAATATTTCCGGATCAGGATGGCGAGCTGTGAGTCTCAGTAGCCCACGGGCAGCTTCATGGCGTGGACACGGAGAGTACGCCGGATCGTTGAATTGAGCATCGCGTTGGGGGTCTGGCTTGGGTAGTTCATGCGTTGCACCGTCTAGGAGCACTGCGCGGCAAAAATCAAATAGATGACTTTCAGGATTATCCGCAACTCGAGCGAGGATTGCGGCGCAAGCGGTCAGCTTATACCAGAGTGAATCAATGACCTCTCTATCGGCTTCCATAGTGCGCTTTATGGTCTTGTATGCCGCTTTTAACGGCGGTAAAAGCGACTCGGTGACCTTTTCCGTTGGTTCGCCATTTTGCCAATTTGAACGGAATTTATCGAGAGGTTCAAAAAAGCGTTGTATTTCTTGATTTTCTGGCTTGGTCGTGTCAACGCCTTGTTCTTGAAGCCATTGTTCTTCAGAATCGGTTTCTGAATAGCTAAAGCTAACCAGTGGTCGATTCTTCAGAACACGGTTTTCACGCCCTATTTCTTCTCGAATTTTCTTTGCCTCACTTGTACGTAGCAAATTGGGGGGGATTTGTACGAGGAGCCGATTTCGTCGTTCAAGTAAGAAGTTGTGGAGACCTTCATCTGTCGCTTCTCTCGGAAGCTCCAAGATGCTCTGTTCAATCTGAAGCCGCTGCTCGGGTGTAAACTCGGACACAGCGGCTTCTAAAAAGAGACGAAGTTCGTAAAGGGCTTCGTTACGCGTCTGTATTGGTTTCGCGATGCAAAGTTCAAACAGTCGTGGTGCGAACACTTTGGGAAACTGAGCCGCTGTCTTCAAGAGGCGTTTCCAGAAGAACGCGACCCATACATTGTCGCGGAACACGTCAAGTAGCGAATCGAGCAGTGGAAGTGATTTTTCCGACCTAGCCAATTCAGCGATGAATTCAAACAACGCATCCGCCATTTTAATGGATTCATCGCGAATTCCTTGTACATCCCAGAGATAGTTCTGGTCTTGTACAAAGTACACGGGTTTGCCACGGAACTTAAACGTCTCTGTCAAATCTTCAGGCACTACACCTTCTTGACGGTAGTCGGTGATATGTCTTCTAACAATCAAAAAATTCAGGCTTTGGATTATTGTCCGTGTTGCGACTAATGGGGTGGCTCGAAGGAAATTGGAGGAATGCCTGACCAACCAATATCGGCACATCTTGTAGTCCTGACGCCGAGTGGTTATTAAAGTGTGCACGGGGCTTTTTTGATTTGTCTGCTCATCGCTCGCCTCGTCGTGGGTAAATACGGCCCTATAGATTAATGTAACAAACTCAGGGTCATCACCCCAAATCTGGTCAACATGTTTGGTCAAACATGTCATAAAGCTTATCGGACGATTGTGTTCCCGCGTCAATTCGAGCACCTTTTTGAGCAGTGCCCGAGATTTTTCTACATTTGTGCCATACGTTTTGGCGACCAGTGGTATAGCCGAATAGCTCCCAAGCCGATTGTACTCATCATTTTCTTCTTTTTGCCATACCCATTCGAGTAGTCTCCGGCCAACCCTTCCGCAAGCGTCTATGACAGTTGTGTTTTCGGTCTCTGTCGCTCGCTCAAGAATCTCGGAAGTGAGGGGTGTCAAATCCCAAGCAAAGTCGGTGTGCAAGTGTGCTGAAACTTGGTCGAAAAACTTGCTCCAGAGTGCGTCACGCTTAATTTGTAGTGCCCGAAGCGATTGCAGAAGTCGCATCACCGCCTCATTTGCAATCGTTTCTCCGTTCTGTAGTTTCTCTAAAAGCGGTCTCAGTTGGTCAATTTCGCGAGCTTCATTGGCAATAACGCTCGTCGGAATCAAGCGTGCAAATAGCCGTAAATGTACGGATTGCTTGCTTGGTAAAATATGCCAGAAAACGTGCCAGAAATTTTCACGATCATTCTCGGACCAAAAGCGGGGAAGAGTATCATACCAGAGACGGGTGAAAAAGTAGGTCAAGCTGGGTCGGAGAAAGAGTGGACGAGACGGATCTGTACGTATAAACGCTTCGAGTTGCTCTGGAGTGTCTTCAATGAGCAGAACGCTAACCGCGTAGTCAAAGAGAATGTTGTGAGAAAACGAGATCCGTTGTCCGGTTGAAGAGACCTTTGCCAAAATTTCATCACTCAGCAGGCTATCCCAAGCCATTTTCATCCCGGGTTTGTCAAGGTCAAGATTGTCGTAAATGTTGTCCAGCCTGACGGTCAATGAACGTTCCTTAACCATCTGATGTGCGACCTGTGTGAGAACAAACTGACGGTCAGTTTCATCGTTTTCACCCTCAATTCGTCGTTGCCAAAACAGATCGAGTAACTGGACTTCAGAATAAATATGACTAAAATCAGGAATATCCTGTGAGATCCTTAGAATTTTTTCTAGTAGCCAGAGATTAAATGGGTTTGCTAGAAGACGCTTAAATTCCTTAGAACCAGATTTGTATACAGATTCCAGATACGGAATCTGGTCAAAGGCTTGTTGGAGCTCGTCCTCGTTCAAGGGTGGGATTGTGAAATGGCGGCATAAAATTCCTTTGGTATGGTGTTGGGTTAGATCGGTGTCATCGGGCGCGCCAAATAGGTCTAGGAGCTCTTGTGATTTCCCTGCGTCATAAGCGCGGACTGTAACAATGACATTCCAATTCCGGAGTTCTTGAATGGCACGTCGAATCAGATTTAGAAAACGTTTGCGCGTCTTTTCATTTCGAGCGGCATCGAAGGCATCAAACAGTAAAATTGCTTTTTCCTCTGAAGCAGGAACAGATTTCAGCTTTTTGATTAGGTCGCCTTCGTAAGACAACTCTTGCCGTAAAGTTTTGGGCATCCCATTTCCCAGTTGGTCAATGGGTAAGAGCAGATGCGGTGTGTCGACAGATTTTAAACTTTGGCAGAGTTCGTTCAGCAGGTATGTTTTCCCAACGCCCGGACTACCGATAATGACCCCGTTTCCTCGCGAGGCAAAGTCCTGCAAGTTATTGAGTAGTTTTTCCCGATTAATTTTCATGTCAATGCTCCGTTCTCAATCGCGACACCGCACGACTGGGCGGTTTGAACAATGATATCGGCCAAACCACGATGCGAGTCATCAGAATCTTCGTAGAATACAGTGTCAATGCCACACTCGCTTTTGAGCCATTCCGCTTTGTCTTTTGAACTCTCAGCACTTCCATGTGAAATACTCATAATTGCGAAGTGAATGGATTTATCCCAACCCCACAAGTCGGCACTGACGGTTTCTAACATCTTGTTGAAATAAGGATCTTCCATGCTGAAACCGACAAAAACGACGCGCCGGGTAGCTAAAACTGCCCACAACAATTTTCGATGAAGCGTCCACGTAATTTGTTGTGGTTCGTCCGCTTCATCAGTAATATTCAAACCGTAAGCGTCTTTATAATCTTCAACACTCAAAATTATACTATTTGCGGAATCAAATTTTCCATGCAAGTGTGCAATGCGTTGAGTTCTGCTTCTATCGCTCATCGCCATCAGAAATTCATGAACGCGCCCGGCCGAACCGTCATCAATAACCAATGAGTTGTCATAGGCTGACGAAGGTTCTATCTCGCCCAATGCCGCTTCAAGCACATTATCGTAATTTGTGGTCAGGATGCCTCTGAACGGTAATGAGACAAGCCACTTGTGAAAAACCTCACACGGTGGCGTTTTAGGACTAAAAAGATTCTGAAGAAAAGCGTAGTATCTGTCTAAGTTTCCCCTCTGTTCGCAGATATATGACTTGATGTCTTCGGCGTATGCTAATGGGTCATTTACGTGCTTTCCATCGTTTGGATCAAAATCATCACCACATTTGTGGGCCAAGGCCTCCAATTCCTTTAGAAGCCCCTGCCAATCTGGGTAGCTTACACGCCTGCTACTTCCAGCCCCAACGATGAGTACAGCCTCTTCTGAAGCGACAAGTTCAATCAGTTCACGCGTTCGCTCGGTGTTTTCGTCTCGTTCTTCAGGTGTAAGAATTTCTTGGTTATCCATGCCACGTACTATTTTCTGTCTGACAAGAGAATGGGACTCAGCCCCCCAACCCCGGTAAACCCTCCACAATCTCCACCGTCTCCAAACTAACTGTGACCACCTTCCTGATGAGCTTGAGGATATACTGCGGGTCATCCGCACGATTCGGATCATTGACGATGCCACTCCGTTTGTCGGTCTTGACGCAATACTGATCAATCACCCACTCCAACGCTGACCGATTCCCAAGCCGATATTTAAACGCCTTCGCTGGTATCCTGTCAAGCGTCAAAAAATCGTTATACACAATCTGCGTTTTGTCTTTCGACAGTTTCATCTTCTCCACCCGCCAATCCAGTTGCACACCCGGTGTTTCAACGAAACCCAGCGGATATTCCGCGACATCTTCATAACCAACGTGAATTTCCCCCAACCGTTGACCCGCTTTGGCAAACCCCCAAAAGTCCGGTGTGTATGGCAGGTGTGGGAGGTCGCGCTTGAGGTTCACCTGATACCGTTCCCGATAGTCGGGGTGATGCAGGAGGGCGTAGACGTAATGAAATATGTCCCATTTTCCAATTGTGTCGTCTCGATAATGCGTCCGGAATTGTGCCAACGCCCAATCGGTGATGTTTTCGCGGCGGTTTGTCCCATCCTCATCGTAAATGTAGAAGGGGAAGCATTGGTTCACATCAGTGGATATTACCGATAGACAAGGAATTATGTTTGTGCAACAACACCAATAATCAGCGCGTCCCCCAACACTCGGAACAATAATCACCCGATTTTCCGTTTCTGTCTCAGGTGTGGGAAAGATAGACGGGAGGCTGTAAACCTGATCGTTCATAATGCGATCAAAGAACAGGTTCGACTTTGTAAAGGGACGATAAAGTGAATTCCTCGCCTTGTGTTCAGCGTATTCGGCGATTTTGCCTCGCTTTAAGTCTAATTTTAAGCCACGGCTCCACTTGATTTTTTGGTCATCATAAACCACAAAATCATCAACGTTTGCATCCCGATTGGCTTGCCGTTCCCACTTGAACACCTGCTCATTGTAGGTATCAATCATCCCGTTCATGTTTTCAGTGAGGGCGTTTCGGTTGAAGTTGTACGCCCACGCACCACGGCTCGTGTTCACACCTAGGCTGTAGGTTTTGAAAATCACATCCACCACCTCACCCTTCGTTGCCTTCGCTTCTTTACTTCCCATCGGCGTGAACGTCTCAAATTCGGCCCGGAGCTCTTCGGTGAGCCATGTGTATCGTGCATCCTGTTGAATCGTTTGCCACGCTATATTGCCGATGTGTTCGCGTTCCTTCAGAAAATTGAATTTCTGTTCTTTGTTCCATCGCTCGTCTATTCGATGGTAAAAAATGTGAGCCTGCTCTGATGGATTCCCCTTTGTCTTGACAAACAGGTTGATGCTCACGCCGACCCGGATATCGAACACATTGGCATCGGAGACCTTCAAGCCCTTCCGCGCATTCCCGCCCAAGTCGAGGAGGTAAATCGCATCGAAATCGTCGGCGAGGTGTTTTCGCATCCCATCAAACGCCACGCCATCGAGAAAACTGTTGTTCGTCACAAAAGCCACAATCCCTTCATCCCCAATTCGATCTGACCCCCACCGAATTGCCTTCACATACGGATCGGAGAGTTTATTTTTGTTCGTCGCTACGGAGTCTTTTGTATACGTCTCTGCAACCCGTGCATCCATCGCCTCGTACTTCCTATTTTTGTTATTGTCATTCTCGTTGACCTGACCGACGTTATAGGGTGGATTGCCGATAACAACAAACATCGGCGTTTCCTTCTGTTTTTGAACCCGTTCTGCGTTTTCTTCGGTAAAGTTGGGGAAGTACGGGGTATCTGCCTCGACCAGTTCAAACGTATTAGCGAAGCAGTTTCCTCCAAATGAATCATATATGCCCATCGCCTCGAAAAACGCATGTTCAATGTTCATTGACGCGATATAGTACGCGAGTAGGAGTATCTCGTTGCAGTGAAGTTCATTCGCGTACTTATCCGCCAACTCGGTTTTGGGAATTTCCTGCATCACCCGCACGATAAAATTGCCGGTCCCAACAAACGGGTCAACAATGTGAACACCTCTATCGGAGAGTGACCGATAAAATTGGGTCTCCAGAATGTGCGCCACACTTTTCACGATAAAATCAACAATCGGTTGGGGCGTGTAAACAATCCCGTGCGTATCGGCAACCTTGACGGAAAAGCCTTGAAAAAACTGCTCATAAACCGTGTTGAGGAAACTCTGTTTTTGGGAGTAGTCGCTCATTATCGCGGCGGCACTTTCGATGGCGACATAGAAGTGGTTAAGCGTTTCAAGACAATCGTAGCGGCTGAACGACTGCGATGTGAGCGCGTCTATCACCTTCTCGATTTCATTGGCGATGACATTTCGGCGAGTGAAGTCGGGATTATTGAAAACCGTGCGGAAGATGCGCTCGGTCAAGAGATGTTGAACCAGCATCTCCTCAACTTCCGCTTCGGAGAGATTCGGATTGATGGATTGACAGCATTTCGCGTGGAAACTGGCAAAGGCGGTGATAAACCGACGGTTCGTCTTCCGTGCGTCTTGGATGCGTTCCTTCAAGTCCTCCCCAAGCACGGGCACTTCGTCTTTGAACTGCGCGACCGCCTCCTCCCATTGGACATATTCCGGTCGACGGTGGGCAAAGAAGGTTTGGAGGATCTCGACCAGTTTCGTCGGGTTCGTCAGGTCAACATCCGCCACCTGCCGATTGTTCTGCCAAAGGATAGCGCGTTGTGGAGTTTGGAAGATGATGTTATCATTCGGATAACCCTGTTCTAACTTGCGTTTCACCTCGGCGGCGAGGTCGTCGTGGATATCCTTCGCCTCCCAATGGCCGTGCGGCATGTTGGCACCGTTAAGCAACATTGCATCAACGAAAATCTGATTGCCCTCAGGTCCTTTCATTGGGTACTCAGTAAAGAGGGTCCACTTGAGTTGTCGCACACAGTGTTTGAGCAGGGTTTGGAACGGCTCTCTGACCGTGGTTTCATTCGTAATGCCATGCCGATCCAACTGCTCAAGTTCAGCGTAGTAGGCTTTAATCGGTTTATGTGTGGGTTTTAGATTCAGTGTTGGCATTCTGTTTTTTTCTAGTCGTGTATCAAGGCAAGGTTAAGGCAAGGATATCACCTCAACCCCGTAGCCGGGGCATCCGGACCCGTCTTAGGGCTTTATCAACTTGAACAAATATAGTATCACATATCTTGAGAATTAGCCATGAATTTGCATGACTTTGCGCCTTTGGACCTTTGCGTCTTTGCGTTCCCTTGCGGGTGGTCCGAAGACGGATGGTCCGAGGACGGATGGTCGCGTGAGCGAGCGCATCGCGTGAGCGAGCGCACAAGATGCGCGCAGTCATCTGCCCATCTGTCTTCAGATGACTTGACGCAAAAATTCTGCATCTTTGCGTGATGTTCACGGTTCAAGGTCTTTAATCATCTCAATGAGGTCAGAATAGATGTTGTTTCCTGCCCCATCTTGCGTATGATACCAATTGGGCAGACGGCCTATCTCCCGATACCCCACCTTCAGATACAACTGGAACGCGGGTTTATTCAACCCCCAGACGTGCAGATAGATCCGTTGCAAACCGAGTTTCTGCGCTTCCGATTCCAAAAGTAACATCATCTCTGTTCCCAATCCGCGTCTGCGATATTTGCCGATGATTTTTATCCCTAGCGTCCCTGTCTGGTGCGCTGTTCCGACCTGCATACTGCCTTCTCCGATAATCTGCCCATCCGTCTCAATAAGCAAGTGGGAACGCTGTTCCGTTTCCAAACCGACCAAGATGCCACTCAACCGCTCGCACCCTTTGGCGAAATCGGTGTCCGCGTGGTATGCCATCACGCGCTCACGGTGTAGGATGTTACACATATCAACATAGGCGGGAACATCCTGCCAGCGTGGATAGCGAAAAATGAACCCGTTGTTCTGGATTGTTTTTATGACCTTTCCTTCTTTCATTCACTTGCTCCTTTTTGCGGGCTTACATCATCAAATCACCGCCGTTGATATCGAGCGATGCACCTGTGATATACGCCGCATCTGTTGCTAAAAAGAGTATCAACTGAGCGACTTCATCGGGTGTTCCCAACCGGGAAATCGGAAAACTCGCTTGATATGCACTCAACCGCTCCGGCGAACATTCCAACCTCACCATCTCGGTGTCAATTAATCCGGGGCAGACCGCATTTACGGTGATACCGAAAGGGGCAACCTCCTTCGCCAACGCCCGCGTAAAGCCGAGCACACCAGCTTTGGCAGTGGTATAGTGAATCCCGCCAAGCGTACTGACACTTCTCCCCGCCGAAGAAGACATATTAACGATGCGGCCGAATTGATTCTGCTTCATTATTGGAAGCACCGCTTTTGAGCAGAGGAATGTACCGTTTAAGTTCACATCTAGAACAAGGTCCCACTCCTCCTTGGTTACGTCATCAACTCGCGTCGGAAAAAGGATGCCCGCATTGTTGACGAGAATACTTACGGTCTCGTAACGCTCAAGCGTCGCTTTGACCATTTCATCAATCGCATCTACTTTCGTCACATCCGCCTTTATCCCGAACGCGCTATTTCCGTTCGCATTTATTTCTCTTGCAACGCGCTCGGCGTTTTCACCATTGATGTCGCTCACAACAACCTTCGCTCCCGCTTGGGCGAGACAATTGGCAGTCATAGCCCCCATACCTTGCGCCGCTCCGGTCACAATAGCCACTTGATTACTGAGTTTCCCTTCCGGTTGCGCCATTGTATCTCCTCCTCGATCGGTTGATTTTTCAAATATGAAGCCTGATGTCACGATTCTATCATCAAGTTCCTATTTTGACACGGGTACGCTTCAAAGTCAATCCTGTTTTTTCGTTGCGGAATCAGTGGGACGCTGTTATGATAACCCATACACCTACTATCACTCAAATTCGTGAAATCTGTAAAGAATTGCCTCATGCCCAGACGTATCGCTCCCCCTCTCATTTTTTACCTGCTTCTATTTTGCCCCAGTTCCCACCTCACAGCGCAGATGCCCACCTTTACCGGTGTGACAGCCGAAGCCGGGATTGATTTCAAGCATACAGATGGCAGAAGCGGCAGATTCTATTTTCTTGAGGAACTCGGTTCGGGCGCGGCGTTTTTCGATTACGATAACGATGGGGGCGTTGATATCTATTTTGTCAATGGCGCAGACCTGCCCGGTTTTCAATCGGAGCACCCCCCGACAAACGTCCTCTATCGGAATAACGGAGATGGCACTTTTACGGATGTAACCGAATCGGCAGGCGTTGGCGATACCGGGTATGGCGTTGGATGTTGTATCGGCGATATCGACAATGACGGTGACCTTGACCTGTACGTGACGAACTTTGGGAAGAACCGCCTCTATCGGAATAACGGGGATGGCACATTCACGGATATCGCCGACCAAGCGAATGTTGCGGATGACCGTTGGAGCGCGAGTTGCGCCTTCGCCGATTACGATAGTGATGGCGACTTGGATATTTACGTGACCAATTACGTTCAATTCCAACTGGAGAAAAATAAGACCTGCAAAATCAAAGGGGTGCTCACCTATTGTCAGCCCCAAGATTTCGCAGGCGCAGCGGATGTCTTGTATCGGAACAATGGAGATGGCACATTCACGGATGTCACCCGTGCGGTGGGTGTGTATCAACCGCGTAGCAGAGGGCTCGGTGTGGTATGGGGCGATTATGACAATGACGGTTATCTTGACCTGTACGTGGCGAACGATACGAATGAAAACCACCTGTTCCGCAATAACGGCGACGGTTCTTTTTCGGATATGGCATTTTACGCCGGGGTGGCGTTGAGCGAAAATGGCGAGATGGAGAGTGGGATGGGCGTTGATTTTGCGGATTATGACAACGATGGTTTTCTCGACCTGATTGTGACAAACTTTCAGGACGAGGTTGCAACGCTCTATCACAATGACGGAAACGGGTTTTTCACAGACGTTTCATATCTATCCGGCACAGGCGAGAAAACCGTGTCATCGTTGGGGTGGGGGGCATATTTTTTCGACTACGACAACGACGGTGCCAAAGATATCTTCATTGCCAATGGGCATGTCTATAACAATGTGGAATTATTCAACAATGAGACGACTTACGCACAACCCAATCATCTCTTCAGGAATCTGGGTGATGGTCGCTTTCGAGAGGTAGCGGCGGAGTTCGCCCAAAAAGCGTCAAGCAGAGGTGCGGCTTTCGCAGATTATGATAATGATGGTGATATTGATATATTGGTCACCAACAGCAATCGAAGACCGCAACTCCTCAGAAATGATGGCGGGAATCGCAACAATTGGGTTAAAGTTCGTGTGGTCGGAACGGCGAGCAACCGTGCGGGGATTGGAGCGCGGGTCAAAATTGTCACTGGGGATACTTTCCAGCTCGCGGAGGTGAAAAGCGGTTCGGGCTACCTCTGCCAAAACGATTTAGTCGTTCACTTTGGGCTAGGCACAGATACAGTTATCGACAAAATAAGTGTGACCTTTCCAAGCGGGCGGGTTACCGAAATGGAGCGTGTGCCAGTCAATCAGCTCATTGAGATTGAGGAGCCCGGTGGGCAGTGAATGGGTCATCTCTACATCGCCGCTGTGTTGCAACATAGGCTCCTCTGCGATGACGCGGGCTTTTTTTGTTGACTTCTATTGCCTCCGTGTTATAATTACTCCATCCGTGTAACCCCTTAATCCGCTTAATCCGTGATTCAGACACTAAGCAACTTTAAAGAATAAACTTGTAGGAACGGCTTCCCAGCCGTGACTCTGTCTATAACCGCAAACCCAGTAGGAACGGCTTCCGAGCCGCTACTCTGTTTATAACCGCAAACCCAGTAGGAACGGCTTCCGAGCCGCTACTCTGTCTATAACCCCAAACCCTGTAGGAACGGCTTCCAGTACTATTAACTCTCCTAGTACTATCAACTCTCCTGTTGTTCGCCTCATCACGTACTTCGCCAGAGTTGATAGTACTGTTATCCTCAGCGTACACTACGTCAGAGTTAATAGTACTCCGTGACGCTTTATGCTGAAATTTGCTTAACTTTGATATTTAAACCTGCTTAAGGAGTAAATTTATGAAATTCAGAGCCAACAAAATGGTCTGTCGCAAAACAATCAAACACCTATTAATCGTGATGCTCAGCCTGTCCATGCTTGGGATACAGATTGTCGATGCGACCGCAGCGGCGACAGTTGTCGCCCCTAAGATACGCGACAAATCAATTAAAATTGATGCGGTACTTGACGACTGGCAACTCAAATTCTTTGCGGATGAGAACAAAATCGTGCTGACACCGAAAACGACGAGTCATATCAACGGGACAATTAAAGATGACAAAGATGGGAGTGCCATCATCTATGCCGCGTATGATTCCCAAAACCTCTATCTAGGTGCTCAAGTCACAGATGATAAAACCTATGCGGAGCAGAAAGGCCACGCAATCTGGCAAAACGACTGTATGGAAATCTGGTTTGATGGGGCGAACAACGCCGGTCCATTCCCGGGTGAAGCAGATAATTACCAGGTCGTTGTTGACCGTAACGGTGCGATACACGGTTATCGCAACGCCAATGTCAACAAGTTGGTCGCCCAGATCGATAACGCCGCCACACGTCAGGGCACAAGCTACACCTTAGAAGTTCAGATTCTGCTAAAAGCAATTGATGGGTTAGACCTGAAAGAGGGGATGGGATTCAATATCACGATTGTCGATGCGGATGCCGCCCACGCTGCCGGTGGCTGGAATCGTCTCTTCTGGCAAGGCAACGTGGATGTCGCAACGGATACGTGGGGTGACATGCATTTTGGAGAGACATTGGCTGTTGAACCGCAAGACAAGCTCGGAACGACGTGGGGAAAGTTAAAAAATAGGTATTAGGGCTTCAGCAACCTTAAAGAATAAACCTGTGAGAGGGAATTTCAACCTGTGGGAGGGAGTTCCCTCTCCCGATATGACCGATACCAGGAGGAGGGAGTTCCCACTCCCGATATGACCGATACCTGTGAGAGTGATGACGCGGCTCGAATTATGCTCCCCTCAGTTATCTATAGTTCAATGGGTACACCGGTTGCCGCCGCCTGTTTCACCGCCCGACAAATCGCCACCGCTTTCATTCCCGCTTCACCGCTCGCGCGGGGCTCGGTTCCGGTCCGGATGCATGTGATAAAGGCCTCAATCTCTGCGCGGAAAGAATCAAAATTGGGATAACTTTCCGATTTCACGTCCCCTGGATTGGCCCGAAATGCGTAACGCAGAGTTTCAACGGAGTCAAACCCCCCGGTGACTTCGGCGACACCGTTTTCATTGGCGACGTAGAAATCCTCAAAACCGAAAGAACCCATTGAAACCATGCCTGCGTTGACGACCCCGATGGCACCGCTCTTGAATCGTAGGGTAAACACCGCGCAATCAATCTGCGGTTTCCTGTGCGGTGCAAAGAATGTCCCCCCTTCCGCGTAAACCCGTTCGACATCGCCCATCAGGAAACCGAGGATATCTGTGGCATGGACAGCGTTTTCGAGGATGGGGCCACCACCGTCATCTTCTCGCCAAAACCAGTCCTTTTGCGACATCCCGGGGTGCGGGTATCGGTGTACCATGTATTGAATCTGACCAAGCTCGCCTTCCGTAAGTGCTTTCAACCGGAGGAGCGGCGGGATATATCGCTTTTTATGTCCGATTTGCAAAACAACCCCGTTTGCACAACACACATCAATCATTTCGTGACAATCTGCAACGGTGCTCGCCATCGGTTTTTCACACAACACATGGATGCCCCGTTCTGCCGCCATGCGTGTCAATGCAAGGTGAACTTTCGGTGGTGTGCAGATGCTGATTGCCGTAAGGTTTTCTTTATCCAGCATCTCTTCGGTATTGGTATACCCTTCGACAGCGTACTTCAATGCCAGTTCCTCAGCAATCTCGGGGACAATGTCACAAACACCCACCAACTCTGCATCTGGGATAGCCTCCCACCGAGCTACATGGGCTCTGCCCACCCCTGCCAATCCAATAACGCCAACCCTCATAATTTTCTCCTGATAGCGTAGTATTGTCCGTAAATATATCAAGCACTCCTATCGCTCAATAATCGGTAAGACCACATGCGATGGGTGTTCTGGGTTGTGATATATCGCTTGTTCTGCGATTTCAAACCGTCGCTCCAAACCCAAATCACCACCTGTGTTCGGGTTTACGTCAAACCGAGGGAAATTGCTGCTAGATATGTCGATGCGAATCCGGTGTCCCTGCTTGAAAACGTTCGAAGTTGGATAGAGTTCAAAAGTGAACTCATAAATTTCTCCCGGTTCGAGAAACACCGGCTTATCCCAGCCGTTGCGATAGCGGGCACGGATGATAGAGTCAGTCAGGTTGACCGCCATCCCATCGGGGTAATCCTCGCTTAATGGGCAGACATCAATCAACTTCGCGGTGAAGTCGGTGTCTCGTGCGGATGATGCCGCGTGGAGTTTGACGGTAATCGGGCCCGTCACTTCGACATCGCCCTCAAGCGGTGGGGTTTGGAACGTCAGCACATCACTGCGAGCATTGAGGGGTAAGGTGTCCGTGCAACCAAAGAAGTTGCGATGGCCACGCTGGTCAAATGCGCCGGCATCCATAATCGGCCCGGCGGCAGAGATGCCTCCGCCCATCGTCGGGACCGGGTCGCGTGGGTCGAAACTAAAGCGAGTCGGCACCGCGTCAGTCGGGCGTTCAGGCGACAAAGCTCCATCAGCGTGGAGATAGTAAGGCGTGAACTGGGTATCGGGCAACGGAAAATCCTGTTCGTCGCGCCAATAGCCACCGTGATGGCGTTTGCCTGCATAATTCGCGTTGCCATCCCCCGTTCCCATCACAAAAATCTTGACAGGCGCCCAGGCAGCAACTTGGGTGTGTAAGCCTTTCAGGAACTGGTCGAACCACGCCAACCGAAGGTCGTTGTAATTGATAAACGAGTGATTTCCGAAATCAATGTTCCCAGCGTGTGATACGCCCCAACCGCCGTGCGTCCAAGGGCCCATTAGCAACACCTGCCTTGACCCTTTTAGCTGGCTCAGCGCGATAAAATTTTCACACGTCGCTCGGGCATAAGAGTCGTACCAGCCACCGAGATAGAGCGTCGGCACGTCCGCGTGTTCTTCGTAATATTGCGAGATTGCGTAGCCGCGTTGCTTCCAATACGCATCATACTCGCCATGCGTGAATAGGTCGAGCACCCAGCGTTCGTAATTTGGCAACATCCGTAACGGTGATGTTCCTTCCTTGAGTGGCGCACGCATTACCCACTCGCCGACGTTTGCAAATGCCTTGTCCACAGCAGATTTGATACTGGCATCGGCAAGTGCTTCCTTGCTGGTGGTCGCCATACGAAAGGCGTAAATCATAAAACGCTGTTCGAGCGCACCGTTTTGCCGCATTGAACAGTGATAGTAGTTCGACGCACCGACAGCGACAATCATTGTCGAAAGGTGAGGCGGATTCAGCGTTGCCAATGCAGACTGGTCACTGCCACAGTATGAAGCCCCCATTGTGCCCACCTGCCCATCACTCCACTCCTGTGCGGCAAGCCATTCTACGGTGTCGTAGCCATCAGGTGCTTCTTTGGCAAACGGATACCACTCCCCTTCGCTGGCAAATCGTCCGCGTACATCCTGAATCGCACAGACGTAGCCGCGCCGAGCAAAGTATGTGCCATTTGTCACATTCCCCGCCCCCGCCTTGTCGTAAGGGGTGCGCTCCAGAATCGTCGGAAACTTCCCTGAAACGGTTGTTTCGCGTACCGCCGGAACGTAGATGTCCGTTGCCAAACGCACACCGTCGCGCATTGGAATCATTACATTAGGCCGGCAGATAACGTCATATTGCTGGTGTGAACCTTCATAAAATTCGGGCATGGGTTTCTCCTCAACGGGATGGGATGGTTTGTTTCATAAGTTCAGACAATCCAACTTGTTGGGTACGTAAGCATAGCGCATCACACACGAAATGTCAAGTCTCCTAGCTATCAAAATCTGATATACTTTCAGTGACCCAGGCAACTTTCATCATGTGAAAAACAGTGTGGTGAAGGATTGGCATACATTTTGCACGGTAGATGGTAAAAGATGGTGCAAGAGACCAACCCGAAAACGTTTGAAAGCACACATCTTACGGTTGTAATCAACGAATAAATTTAAGGATTAAAAAGCACGAAATCGTGCATCAACACGCCTTGAGACATAAATTGTCCAAACTTTAGAAATGGATTAGAGATTACGCCACAAAGCAAATTATTTTGTGCGCGTTCGGGTTCCAATTTGCATTTTTATATTCGTCTGCGTCCATTTTTTGAACACCTTCACGGTCAAGATCGCCATTCACTTTCAAAAAGGAGTACTTTACCATGAAAACAACAACCGTTACCCTACTGATTCTTCTAACCCTACTTTCACTCAACACCTTCGCCCAAGATTCTCCACAGTGGCACTTGCCTAATGGTGTCAAAGCCCGCCTCGGTAAAGGGCGGATAAGTGAGATACAGTATTCGCCCGATGGCACTCGGCTGGCGGTGGCGAGTAGCATCGGTATTTGGCTCTACGATACGCGCACTGGTCAAGAGGTCGACCTGTTCGCTGGGCATATTGCTTGGGTCAATAGCGTCGCGTTCAGTCCGGATGGCAGCACCCTCGCTACTGGGAATCATGACAACACCATCGGTGTGTGGGACGCGAAAACGGGCGCACACATACGCACACTCCACGGACATACGAATGATGTCGAAAGCGTCGCGTTCAGTCTCGATGGCACCACCATTGCTAGTGGGAGTGCGGATGATACCATCCGCCTGTGGGACGCGAGAACGGGCGCACACATACGCACACTCCACGGGCATAGTCAGACTGTTTATAGCGTAGCGTTCAGTCCGGATGGCACCACACTCGCTAGTGGGAGTCATGACACATCCATCCGCCTGTGGGACGCGAAAACGGGCGCGACCATACGCACAATCGCCGGGGAGGATAGTTGGGCTGTTATTAATAGCGTAGTGTTCAGTCCGGATGGCACCACATTCGCTAGTGGGGGTCTTGATGGCACCATCCGCTTGTGGGACGCGAAAATGGGCGTGCACATACGCACACTCCACGGGCATACGAATGAGGTCGAAAGCGTCGCGTTCAGTCCGGATGGCACCACACTCGCTACTGGGAGTTGGGATGATACCATCCGCCTGTGGGACGCGAAAACGGGTGCACACATACGCACAATCGACGGGGATAGTTGGGCCGTTTATAGCGTAGCGTTCAGCCCCGATGGCACCACACTCGCTAGTGCGAGTAGGCGAGAGATTCGGTTGTGGGACGCGAAAACGGGTGCACACATACGCACAATCGACGGGGATAGTTGGGCCGTTTATAGCGTAGCGTTCAGTCCCGATGGCACCACACTCGCTAGTGGGAGTTGGTCAGGGATTCGGTTGTGGGACGCAAAAACGGGTGCACACATACGCACAATCGCCGGGCAGGGGACTGTTAATAGCATAGCGTTCAGCCCAGATGGCACCACAATCGCTAGTGAGAGTTATGACAACACCATCTGCCTGTGGGACGCGAAAACGGGCGCGCACATACGCACACTCCGCGGGCATAGTCGAACTGTTAATAGCGTCGTGTTCAGTCCGGATGGCACCACACTCGCTACTGGGAGTGATGACAACACCATCCGCCTATGGGACGCGAAAACGGGTGTGCACATACACACACTCCACGGGCATACGGATGATGTCGAAAGCGTAGCGTTCAGTCCTGATGGCACCACTATCGCTAGTGGAGGTGGGTGGAAGGATAAGACCATCCGGGTGTGGGGCACGAAAACGGGCGCACACATACGCACAATCTGGCATACTTCTGATGTCGAAAACGTAGCGTTCAGTCCCGATGGCACGACACTCGCTAGTGGGAGTTGGTCAGGGATTCGGTTGTGGGACGCGAAAACAGGCGCGCCCATACGCACAATCCGCTGGGATAGTTGGGCTGTTTATAGCGTCGCGTTCAGTCCCGATGGCACCACACTCGCTAGTGGGAATCTGGATGATATCATCCATGGGGGTGTGGAGGATACCATCCGTGTGTGGGACGCGAAAACGGGCGCGCACATACGCACTCTCCACGGGCATACTTCTGATGTCGAAAGCGTAGCGTTCAGTCCCGATGGCACGACACTCGCTAGTGGGAGTAGCGATGGCACAGTGCTCCTGTGGGACCTCACACCACCTCTCACCACCAACGCCGTTGTGAGTATCGCGCCCGCCTCGGTCCCATCGCCCGCTATCGGAAGACAACTCACCCACTCTCTCAAAATCGTGGGCGGAGAAAACGTCGCGGGCTATCAGGCAACTGTGGCGTTTGATACCACTGCCCTCCGATACGTGCAGAGTGCCAACGGCGACTTCCTTCCTGCGGGCGCGTTTTTTGTGCCACCGGTGGTTGAGGGGAATCGGGTGACGCTCGCATCATCCGCACTCGGTGGGGTCAGCAACGGGGATGGCACATTGGGGACGATAACCTTTGAAGTCGTCGAAGTCAAAGCCTCCGCGCTCACACTATCTGAAGTTAGTTTTGTTAATCCGGAGGGGGAGCGTTATATACCGCAGATTGAAAATGGCGCAGTGACAGAACCGCCGCAACTCGTTGGGGATGTCAACAGGGATGGCGTGGTGACCATCCAAGATCTGGTGCTTGTGGGGTCAAACTTTGGAAAGACGGGAGCGAACAGGGCGGATGTCAACGGCGATGGTGTGGTCGATATTGTGGACTTGGTCAAGGTGGCGGGTGCGCTTGGGCAAACAGCGACGGCACCTGCCTTACAGCGCGAGGCACTTGCCATGCTCACCCCCGCCGATGTTAAGCGGTGGCTCACCCAAGCGCGGGGGTTAGACCTCACGGATGCGACGGTGCAACGGGGGATTAGCGTTTTAGAGCAACTGCTGTCGGCGTTGACCCCGAAAGAGACCGCACTTCTGCCCAACTACCCAAATCCGTTCAACCCCGAGACGTGGATACCATACCACCTCGCACACGCTGCCGATGTAACGCTCACGATCTACAACACCAAAGGCGTGGTGGTACGGCGGTTCGAGCTAGGGCATCAACTTGCGGGGTATTACACTGCTCGGGCAAAGGCGGCGTATTGGAACGGCCGCAACGCAAACGGTGAATCGGTCGCAAGTGGGGTCTATTTCTATCAACTCCGAGCGGGGGATTATTCCGCATTGCGGCGGATGGTCATCCTCAAGTAACACCACAGTTGGCAAGAGAAACCTTAAAGTTCATGCGCTGAAAATGGACGGATGGAAGACTATTCGCTTCCATCCGTCTACCCTTCCCCCCTTCCATTCTGTTCCTCAACCCTCCTATCGCTCGATAATCGGCAAGGGCTTCCTTGCTGGTGTGAACCTTCATAAAATTTGGGCATGGGTTTCTCCTCAACGGGATGGTTTATTTTCGATAAGTTCAGACAGTTCGGCTTGTTGGGACAGACATAAGCATAGCGCATCATGCACAAAATGTCAAGTCTCCTAGCTATCAAAAACGGATGACAATTGTGAGAAAACCTGATATACTTTCTGTAACCTACGATTCTGGAAGGAAGCAGAATGAGCCAAATTTACCGTGCTGTGCGTGAACAATTTAGTCAGAACGCTGAATTTTATGCGAAGAGCACCGTCCACGCCAAAGGGGATACGCTCAACGTACTCGTTGATTTCGCAGACCCAAATGGCACTGAGCGGGCGTTGGATATTGCGACAGGGACAGGATTCACAGCGTTTGCCATTGCACCTCTGGTTGCACACGTCACCGCAACTGATTTGACACCGGTGATGTTAGAGGAAGCGAAAAAACTCGCGGCAGAGCGCAAGTTACACAATATTGATTTTCGGGTTGCGGCGGCGGAATCGTTGCCGTTTGATTCGGAATCATTCGAGCTGGTGACGTGTCGGATTGCACCCCATCACTTTCAGGATGTGCATAAATTCTTGGCGGAGACCTATCGGGTATTGCGTCCTGATGGCGTGTTCTGCATGGTGGATTCCGTTTGTCCCGAGTCGGAACGGCTAATCGAGTGGCAAAATCGCGTGGAGAAACTGCGGGATGCCTCTCATGTGTGGAGCTATCCACCGTCACAATGGCGTGAGCTGATTTCACAGGCAGGCTTTACAATCGAAAGGGAAGCGAACACGCCAAATGCTGAAATGCGGTTCTCGTGGTGGTCGCAACGGGTGGAAAATTCGCCTGAATTGATTGAACAACTCCGGGTCGCTTTTGATGAACTCTCTCCAGAAGAGGAAGCAATCTACAGGGTTCGCAGAGATGGTGAAGAGTTATATTTCGCCTGGCCGATGTATAGTGTCAAAGCGATTAAACCGAGCTGAAATGGCAAAAACCGAGTTTTTTCGGCAAAACTCGGTTTCTCTAGTAGTGCTAAGCTGAACTCACGTTTAATACTAAAACTTGCTTATGGCAACGATTAAACTTGAAAATCTGACAAAACGCTTTGATGGAGTCGCCGCACTTGACGGCATCAATCTTGAGATTCACGACCAAGAATTTTTTATCCTGCTCGGTCAGACCGGGGCAGGGAAAACAACGACATTGCGCTGTATTGCAGGGCTTGAGCACCCTGAAGAGGGTGCCATCTATTTTGATGACCAGCGTGTAAACGAACTCACGCCACCCGAGCGGGATGTCGCTTTCGTGTTTCAATCACACATTCTTTATCCCCATCTAACCGTCTACGAAAATATGGCATTTCCACTGCATCCGCGTCGTCTGCCGGTAGACGAGATTGACAGTCGGGTGAAGGATATTGCGGCGATGCTCCATATCGAACACCTCTTGGAACGCAAGCCGAGTCAACTCAGTGGCGGGGAAACCCAGCGGGTCGGATTGGGTAGAGCGATGGTACGCCGTCCGCGCCTTTTCCTCATGGACGAACCCATCTCGAATCTTGATGCGAAACTCCGCACAGAAATGCGTGTAGAAATCAAATGGCGACAGCGTCAATTGGGCGTAACCACGTTGTACGTCACACATGACCAGATCGAGGCGATGTCAATGGCGGACCGGGTCGCCGTGTTGGATGAAGGACGCATTCAACAGGTGGGTACGCCGATGGAGATTTACAACCGCCCAGCAAACCGCTTTGTCGCAGGCTTCATCGGCAGTCCGAGCATGAACTTGCTCCCGTGCCAAGTCGCAATTTCCGGGGAGGGAGTTGCTATTAGGCTCGACGGTCAACATCAAGTTGCCATCACCGACCCACAGATTGCGCGTTCCCTAATTGATGCCGGTGGGGACGGAAATTTTGTTTTCGGTGTGCATCCTGAAGATGTCCTTGTGAGTCCAGAACCGACACAGGGAGCCAGCGAGCTCCAAGTCTACAGTTTCGAGCCGCTCGGCGCAGAAACAATTGTGGAATTGACACTCGGCAAAGACTATGCGGGCAAAGATGTGATTCTGAAAGCCCGCGCTGAACCAACACTCGAAGTTCGGATTGGGCAAACGCTTCAGACAACGTTTGTGCCCGAACGGCTTCATTTCTTCCATCCAACCACTGGCAAAGCCGTTTTAGCTTAAAAGCCCCGTGGGTGGGAAATCCCTTTCCCACCCTTCTTGACGCGAGTGGAAATCGCCCCGTGGGTGGGAAATTCCTTTCCCACCCTTCTTGACGCGAGTGGAAACCGCCCCGTGGGTGGGAAATCCCTTTCCCACCCTTCTTGACGCGAGTGGAAATCGCCCCGTGGGTGGGAAATTCCTTTCCCACCCTTCTTGACGCGAGTGGAAATCGCCCCGTGGGTGGGAAATCCCTTTCCCACCCTTCTTGACGCGAGTGGAAATCGCCCCGTGGGTGGGAAATCCCTTTCCCACCCTTCTTGACGCGAGTGGAAATCGCCCCGTGGGTGGGAAATCCCTTTCCCACCCTTCTTGACGCGAGTGGAAACCGCCCCGTGGGTGGGAAATTCCTTAATCCGCTAAATCCAATAATCCGCTAAATCCGGATTCAGACATCTTATCACTTAATCACCGCAATTTTTCCGGTCTTCTTCGTGGACTTAAACGCCATCACGTAAACATAGATTCCGCTCGTTACTTCCGCCGTACCGTTGCTCAGAATTAGCCATTCCGCTCGCCCGCGGTCTGTCGGTTTCACGGTCAACGTATCAATTATTTTCCCCGTGACATCATAGATTTCAATGGTGGTATCCGTCGGGAGTCGGTCAAACGTGACAGTGCTCTTATGAAATTCGTTGGGGCGGACAGGATTCGGATAGACGACCGCTTGCGAAAAATCCTTGATGTCCACGGCATCCGGTTCGGGCGGCAACTCAAGCATCTGCGTCGAAGCCCGGAGATCGATGGGATTCCGATCGATGTCAGTCACGCCTTCAGCGGTCAGCTCGTAGGTCTTTCCGAACACGAGGTCGCCGGTTCGGAACGTCAGAACAGCCCTAACCCCCATCCGGTCGCGAATAGCGGTCACAGGTTTCCTACCGGTAAGGTGTTGCGGCTCACGTAGCACATATCTTCGCGCATCCCCAATTGACAGTGCCATCCGCCTGTCAAAAGTCACAGCAATCTGGTTCTCTTGCAGATGCTCAGCCGCGGTAAGTTTTGGTGGCGCGCGCGGTGTGACGGAAACCGGGGCCGTCCGATCGGTTTCGCGACCAGTTTCATCCTTTGCGGTGACAGCGTACCAGTACGTTGTATCTTTCTTGACCTGTCGGTCTATGAACCCAGGGGCATCCCAATCCTCAAGCCGGGTTTCAAACGCGGACGCGGAGGGCTCGTCATCCGAATCGCCGACGGCTCGATACACGGTGAAACTGACGGATCCTTCGGGCGCGTTCCACGCAACGCGCACCACACGTTCAGAGAGCGGGGTCGCAGATACCCTCTCCGGCTGAATGCTGATGGCGGTGTTCGGATTTTTGGCGCGGGCGTTCTCGAATGCGATAAAACTTTTCCGGCTGTTGAAATAAAATTCCTCAAAGCCATCTTGGTCTGTATCGGCGAGGAGCAGGTGGGGGGTCTGCCCGAAATGATGCCAAACCGGGGCGAAGTTAAGGCGAGATTCACCGACCTCCAAATGACTCTTAGGTTTGAACACGTAAATGCTCGGATTCGCCACAATGACGAGTTCATTCTCTTGGTCTCCATCAACGTCGCCGACCGCAACACTATTCTCCCTAAGTCGGTACGGGACAATCTCCTGCGACCACAGGGGCGCATAGCGGTTGTCTCCGATTGTCGTGAAAACTGTGTAGGTGCGCCGCGGTCTTATGGAAGGCAGGTCTGTCTCGGATACAATACTGCCGACGACAAATTCCGGAATCCCATCGCCCGTGAAGTCACCGGCAGCGAGTTGATGGGCATCCTCAACCTTAGAGAGGGGGCTCCCATCGGCAGGTGGCGGAGTGTTTGAGCCTTGGACATCGCCCCCCTTAATCTGAGCCTGCCACGTTTTCCGCAACTGGTTGTCGCCGACTGATTCGTAGATAAATAGTTCACCTTCGCTATCTCCAACCATTAACTCCATTCTGCCATCCCCATCGAAATCCGCAATCGCAAACTGCTCGCCTAAGATGTTCGCCCCCTCTGTCTCATTCTTAATCGTTATTATCTCATCGTAGTTGTTGTCCCCGCGATTCTCGAAGATGATGAGTTCGTCGGTGTTGTTGTTCGGCCCGATAATCTCTTTTCGCCCATCCCCATCGAGGTCAGCAATCTGTCCCGCCGAAGTTTGTGAAGTTGTCCAAATGACCTTTTCTGGATAGCCTGTTCTTGTCAAGCTTTCGACCAACAGTGTACTTTCCTTGGTACTGCCCAGAATCTCTAGCAAACCATCCCCATCCGTATCGTCAACTGCCCACGGCTTAAAAATGATGTTGCCGGTATGCTGAAGTTGATACTTTCCTGATGTCGATTTCTCGTAGATTTCAACCCCTGCAACGAGGTCTCCAGCCAACGGCAATCCGACAATTTCAAGTTGGCCATCCCGGTCAAAGTCAGCGGTAACGCTGCCGAGGTGCATTGCAGAAAGCCCAATCGGAATCTCAACGTATCCGTTCTGCGAAATTGAACCACCGACCACATCGGCGCGGTAGAATTTCCCGTTGTTGTCATCGACGGCTTCTAGCCCCGCGGCATTGAGGGCGGTAATGGAAAAGCCGTATTGTCCAGGGGTCGGGGAGAGGAAAAAGATGTGTTCCCGACTCGCTGACGTTTCCTCAAGTTGGGCGAACGGTGCCGTCACCCTTTCGAGCACCCGTTGGCTTACCGAGTTGATTGAGAAATCGTCCGTTGCCCACATACCGACCGAAAGGAAATTGTTGGTAGAAATCCAGTTTCTCACCCTCACATTTTGCACCTTCGGCGGGCTCCGGTCCACGAACACAACAACTTGGTCGTGAATGGTCTTGTTGTCCTTTCCGACAACTTCAAGACGAATCGTATACGTCGCCTCTGGAACAGCAGTGACATCCCAAACGAGAAGCGTTTCGTTTACCTTCTGATGTAAAGCGGGAGGATTAATCGGTTTGAACGTCTCCGGGGTGGTTGATTCTCCGAACATCAACTGCCATCGGTCAAACTTGAATCCACCGGCAGTGCCGATAATCTCGATGGTATTTGAGCCTCCGCCGTTGGTTTCGGGCGAAAAGATACGCGCTTTCAGAGAACCGCTTACCATTAAAGCGCGTTCCGCGTTAAGATTTCCGGCACCGACGAGACCGGGACTCTCTGCAATTGGGTCTGTAGTGGAAACGAGAATCTGCCGAACCTCTTCATTCGTTAAATTGGGTCGCTTTGACCAAACGAGTGCCGCAACGCCCACGACATGGGGTGCTGCCATTGATGTGCCTGTCAGCTCGCGATACCGATTGTTAATCTGCGTACTCAAAATCACATTCCCCGGCGCGCCGATGTCAACGGATGCCCCGAAGTTCGATTGGTAGAATTGCTCTTTGTTCTGTTCGGTTGAAGCGACGGACACCACTTTGCGATAGCCTGCCGGGAAAATGGACTCTGGCTCACGCGAATTACCGGCGGCACCGACCAGCAGAGCCCCTCGCGCATGAGCGTAATCAATCATATCACTGATGACAAATGACCGATGTTTGCTCCCCCAACTCATGTTAATGACCCGTGCGCCGTTGTCCACCGCATAAATGACTGCGGCTGACGAATCGTCGTCCTGTAAGTTTGTGCCCCCGCCGAGCGATAAACCAGAGCGAACCGGCATCAACGTGCAATTCCACGCAACCCCCGCGACCCCAACGCCGTTATCCACAGCGGCACCCGCAATTCCGGCGACATGTGTGCCGTGCCCTGTTTCGTCAATTGGCTCATTATCGCCCTCAAGGAAATCGCCTTCACCGGCGACGTTTGGCGCGTCCGTGAAATCCCAACCGTGGACATCGTCGATATATCCGTTGCCATCGTCGTCAATGCCATTGTCAGGGATTTCGCCGGGATTGACCCACGTTTTCGAGGCGAGGTCTTCGTGTTTATAATCGAAACCCACATCTATGATTCCGATGACCACGTTCGGGTCCCCTTTTTCAATTGCCCACGCTTGGGGCATGTTGATGAGCGGCAGATTCCACTGTTCCCCATATCGCGGGTCGTTGGGCACAACCTCCGAAGCGAGTGTTGGACGCAGATAGTTGAACTCGACCTCCTCGATTAATGGGTCAGCGGTGTAAATCGCTTTCAAGGCGTTCAGGTCAAGGGTGGGCGGAAAACGCAAGCGGTAAGTCCTCTCGAGGTTCGGATTGAGTTTGGGATAAGCGATGTAGGGAAAAACGCGGTCAACGGATTGGACACCCATCTGGTTATGAAGTTTTGATAGCGACGCTCTAGCGTTCAGCAGTTTTAATTCCGCCAGTGCGTCGGGTGTCACACGAATCAGAAGTTCGCCGGGCGTAATTTCCGGAATTTGGTTGTTAGAAATGTGTCGGTCATTCGGTACGCCAAAAGCGGTTGACAAAGGCGTAATCAGGCAGCAGAATAGTAGTAGAATAGATTTGTGATTCATGTGTTAGGTCCTCTCTGTACGGGATAGTTTATTTTTCTGATAACATTTTGAGCAAGGCCCATGGCGCTCCTGGTCCAGGCCGCTCCTGCTGGATTGGCAAATCCAGCAGATCGCTACACCGCTGTGATTGCGCGTTCTGTTCTTCCTTGCGTCTTTGCGTTCCTTTTTTCTTACAAGGTGACAACTTAGGTTTTTATACTAAAACTTGCTTCATTGACAACGCGAAGGTAACTTGGGTGTAATCTTGGGCGAAGGTGTTTGGTAAAAATAGGGTTGAAACGATAATGAATGTCAAAAAAGTTGTTTTCATTGAATCGGTCCCCTTTGCTAGAAGTGGATTGCTGTCTGTGGTCTGTGTGTAAACGAGGCTCGCACTGTTTGTTTATGTCAGTACTTACGCATTCCGTAATCGAATAGGGAAATGAACCATTCCTATTCTCTCATTCTCGTCTGCACATTTCATTATAACACTTCAATACGATTTTGGTCAATCATCATTGACATGAGAATTAACCTCTGTTATAATCAAGCAGACTTACATCATCACAGCGAATGTTCAAGGAGGAGTAACCATGGCAAATCAATATCGCGTTTGTATCGTCGGATGTGGTAGAATGGGTGGAACCATTGATGAAGAGGTGGGCGGCGGCCGACGACCTGCTCTACCGTATTCTCACGCCGCAGGATATACCGCTTATGAACGAACAACCATCGTTGCGGCGGCGGATGTCGTGGAAGAGAAGGGAAAATACGTCTGCTCAAAGTGGAATATCCCCAAACTTTATGCCGACTATCGGGAGATGATAGAGAAAGAAGAACCGGATATCGTCAGCATTGCAACCCGCCCGGGCAATCACGCAGAAATTACTATTTTTGCGGCGGAACATGGGGTAAAAGGGGTGTACTGCGATAAGCCGTTGTGTGCGTCAATGGAGGAGGCAGATGCAATGTACGACATCTGCGAGCAGTACAATATAAAGTTCAACCTTGGAACGCAACGCCGATATACGCCGGGCTACTTAAAGATGCGGGAGATTGTTGAGAGCGGCGAGATCGGTGAACGGCGGGCGGTGCTCGCCTATTCTGGCGGGGCCGCGCTTTGGGGATATACTCATGCCGCAGATATGCTCCTGTTTTTGGCAAGCGATTCAGAGGTCGAATATGTTCAGGGCAACGTTACCGTTGATGACGCTGACTTCGAGGACAACCGCACAGACGGTGACCCGAGTATCGTTATGGGATACATCCGATTCAAAAACGGCACACACGGTATCAGTATCCCTGGGAGTGCGTATGAGTTTGAAGTTGATTGTAGCGATGGCATCGTCCGTTCACTGAATAACGGTTCGGGCTTCCAACTTAGGAAACGCCAAGAACCGCACAATGAAATATTGGACGCTGAATATCCAGCGTTTGAGCGGAAGAGCGGTACTGTCGGTTGTATTGAGGACATCGTCGAGGCAATTGAAGCTGACCGGGAGACCACAGGGAACATCCGCCTTGCCCGTATGAGTACCGAAATCACGCTCGGCATCGTTGACTCACAGCGCAAAAAAGGCGAGCGGGTTTATATGCCGATGGAAAATCGATCACTGTATTTGGGGCGGTGGTAAGAATACTAAAACTTGCTCAGGAGGTGTTGCTTGATAAACTCAATTGGAACGGTATCACTTCTACTGTGCCTCGCTCCTTACGCGGCTGGTCAGGGGCTTCCGATAGCCGCACCGGAGGAAAGTGGTCTCTCATCTGAACGATTGCAGCGGATAAGCCCGGTCATGCAAGGTTATGTTGACGAGGGCAAGGTCGCGGGGGTCATGACGATGGTTGCGCGACGAGGCAAGGTCGTCCACTTTGAAAAATTTGGAAAGATGGATATCGCCGCAGATAAACCCATGGAATTTGACACAATTTTCCGAATCTACTCAATGACGAAGCCCATCACCAGCGTCGCTATAATGATGCTCTATGAAGAGGGACGTTTTCAATTGAACGACCCGGTTTCAAAATTTATCCCGGAGTTCAAAGACCTGAAAGTGTTTAAGAATGAGACCGAAGAGGGCATTGAACTTGCTCACACAAAACGTGAGATGACCATACGCGACCTATTGACCCATACCTCTGGGCTGACTTACGGTTGGGGCGATGGCCCTGTTGATAAAATGTACCAACGGGCGAAGCTGTTTGACCCGAAAGGCACCCTTAAAGAGGCGGTCTCTAAACTTTCCCGAATTCCATTGGTACATCAGCCCGGCACCGCGTGGGAGTACAGCGTATCCACAGATGTACTCGGCTATTTGGTCGAAGTCATTTCCGGACTCTCTTTTGATGTGTTTCTTGAGGAGCGGATTTTTAAGCCGCTAGGGATGGTGGATACCGGATTCAGTGTGCCGGACGAAAAAGTAGAGCGATATGCGGCACTGTACAGGCCGGACGACAAGAGCGGTCTTGAGATTGTGTATGCTCCCCCGCTGGCGACGGGCAAACAGACCTTCTTCTTCTCAGGTGGCGGTGGGCTGGTTTCAACCGCTTCAGATTACATTCGCTTTTCTCAGATGTTGCTCAATGGAGGCGAATTGGAAGGTGTCCGCTTGCTCGGACGTAAAACGGTTGAGTTGATGACGCTGAACCATCTACCCCCCGATTTGCACCCGTTTTATCAAAAAGGGGCGGGCTTCGGACTCGGTTTTCGGGTCGTAACCGATGTCGCTGAAACGGAGACAGTAGGGTCGGAGGGGACATTTAGCTGGGGAGGCGCGGCGAGTACAACTTTCTGGGTTGACTCGGACGAAGAGCTAATCGGTCTGTTGATGACACAGTTATTGGCGAATCCTTATCCGTTCCAGCAACAGTTTAAGACCCTCACTTATCAGGCGATAGTCGATTAATCCCGATATGAGCCACGCTCCAAAAATGCGACGTTTGTGATTTGACGCTGATTTCAGAGCAGTCGGTTGAGGTCTATATATCAACGCACTGACCGACATATTATCCAACTACGAATTACAGGAGCCAGAACCATGGCCAGAAAACCGGCCTACGCTGTTTATTTATCGTGTCTTGTTGCTATGCTATCTCTTGGAACCTCATTTGACACATTGGGGCAGTTATCAAATTTCGGTCTGCCGGAGAAACAGACCGCGCCCACCGAGGAGGTTACCGCCCATGGGGTGTTGTCAATAGACAAAGTGCAACCCGGGAGTACGTTCCAAATTGCGGTTGTGATGGAGTTTGCCGAACCGTGGCACGCCAATGCAAATCCCGCGGGCGCAGAACATCTTATACCGACTCAGGTCATCTTGCCAGATGTGCCAGATGTGACGTTTGGCGAGATTGTGTATCCTAAGGGCGACTTACTGGAAATTAAGTCGCTCGGTGAAGACCCGTTGCCCGTCTATCACGACGAAGCCATCATCGGAGTTCAAGCAACATTGAATCAGACCGCCAAACTTGTTTCCATTACCCTCCCACTGCAATTAACCTATCAGGCATGTACTGATGAACAGTGCCTCTTGCCCAAAACGATTAACGTTGATATTCCGATCGAAATTGTTGGTACGGATGAGTCAATTCGACGAATCAACGACGAGATTTTCGCCGGTATTCAATTCGGCAATCCATCCGATACGACACCATCCGTGGGCGAAGGTGGATGGATTGCCCGGGCGTTATCTCAGGGCCAACTGTGGTTAGCGTTTCTCGCCACCTATGGGCTTGGCATCCTTACAAGCCTTACACCGTGCGTTTACCCGCTTATTCCGATTACTGTGTCAATCTTCGGTGCGAATGAATCCGCGGGGCGTTTGAGGTCTTTTCTCCTATCTGTGACGTATGTGCTCGGTATTGCGGTGATGTTCTCGATCTTAGGTGTTGTCGCCGCGCAAACAGGGTCTGTATTTGGGCAGGTAATGACCAACCCATACGTCATCGTCCCCATTTGTGCAATTCTCATCGCGCTCGCGCTTTCGATGTTCGGCGTGTTTGAACTCCGGCTCCCTTATGCAATGCAGAACAAGCTGAATCGTGTCGGGGGTACGGGGTTTATCGGCGCGTTTGCAATGGGAACCGTTGCCGGAATCATCGCTGCACCGTGCACCGGACCAGCGTTGGCGTTTATGCTCACTTATGTCGCGACAACGGGCGATGTGGTTCTCGGCTTCTCGCTCATGCTCACCTATGCGCTCGGCATAGGATTGCTGTTCATCTTGATCGGTACGTTTTCGAGCATTATTCTGCCGAGATCTGGTGGATGGATGTATATTCTGGAGAATGTCTTCGGTATCTTGGTCATTACGGTGGCGTTGTATTTCCTCAAAGAGGTCATTGAACCGCTAAACGCATTTCTCAGCAATTCCCTCGAATTTTTCGCCATTGCCGGTCTGTTATTGGCCCTCGGTATCCTGCTTGGAAAATTGACAAAACGGTTCAAAGACCTGCCCACTCCGGTGCAATTCCGCAAAGCTTTCGGGCTCCTGCTGGCAGTTTTGGGATTGTACATGATTGTTGGAGGCATCACGACAGTCAAGCCGGTTGAAGAGCGTCAGTTGCTGTTTGATGTCGAGCTGGCGGCAGAAACGGATTTGGATAGCAACACCATCCCAGCGGCTCTGTTGACCGCGTTTGAGGGGCACGAAATTACACTCTCTCAGAATGCCACCATCGCAGTTGAAGAGCAAAACAGCAGATGGCTCGTGGCGGATAAAGACAGTGAACAGACCTTCCTGCTTGAGAAGGAGGAAGGAGCGTTCAATGTTTATCGGTACCACGTCAATTGGCTCTCTGATGAAGCAGAAGCGTTGGAACTCGCCAAGAGGGAAGGTAAACCAGTCATGCTCGATTTTTACGCCACATGGTGCGCGGCTTGCATCGAACTTGACAAATTCACCTATACTGACCCGGTAGTGGCATCACGGTTATCGGAGTACGTCAACGTCAAGTTGGATTTTAGCAGAAATTCAGATGAGGTTAAACGGTTGACGGAGAAGTACAAGATTCCCGGACTCCCCGTGGTCATCTTCCTTGATTCGGAAGGGAGACCAGTAAAACGATTTGATAAGTTCGTGGAGCCGGAAGAATTTTTAGAGATTTTGGACACGCTTGAGAAGAATTAGGAGGTAAAAGGGGCTATCAATGGGGAACTTAATTGACATCCAGAAGCGAATTTCTGATGAACGCGAAAGACGCGGTTTTGTAAAAGACCCGCTCAAGATAGCAATTCTTCTATCCGAGGAGGTTGGAGAGATTGCCTCGGAGCTCAAGCGGCTTTGGTCTAAAAACTACGATGACTTTAGCGCAGAACGCCTCACAGAGGAGATTGCTGACACCTTTGTTACACTCGCGGCTTTAGCCAATCAATTTGATATTGACATTGAAGATGCCGTTGAAAAGAAGTTCTTCGGTAAAGATGCGAATAGAGAATGGAAATCCGCCGTTGAATAAAAGGAGATAATCCCATGCCGATTAGAGACAAATTCCAACTTTTACCCTACATTGAAGCGACCGTCGTTGTCGTCTTTATTGCGTTGATTTTTCTGTATGCCCGTAAAGGAGAGAGCGGGGCTGAGCAGTTGTCGTTGTCCAAAGTGGAGACGCTTGTCAAGGCCGCGGATGATGCCTTTACCCAAAAAGATCTGGCAAGGGCGGCTATCATGTACTGGCAAATTATCCGGGAGATTGAAGCGGCAAAACAGCAACCCTCAGCCGATAGTCTTGATGAGATTTTGCTTCACGCCCACCTGCGGGTTGCGGAGATCTACTTTCAGAGCCATTGGACTGAAGATGCGAAAAAGCGGCTTGAAAGTGCCTCACAGATTCAACCTGACCACGTCAATGTCCGACTTTTACGCGGGAAGTTGTTGCGTGATGAGGACAAAGTCGCCGCAGGCAGGGAGCTAATCGCCGTGGTTGAAAAGGACCCGAGCAATGCGGAGGCCCACTACCTGCTCGGTGTCCTATATCAGGGAGCAAGACAGTTTGAGGATGCCGTTAGACACTTCAAGAAGGCGATTGAACACGATTCTGAGTTGGTCAAATTGCCGTTCGAGTCCACACCGATTGGATTGCAAGCCCGTCTTCAACTCTCCCGAACCTACCTAAGCATACTTCAGACCCATCGGTTTGTTGACCGAGAACTGACTGCCGAGGAGATGGAAGAAATTGGTCAAATGGAAGAGCAGGTGGTTGATGTCCTCAAAGAAGCCGTTGCCGCGAACCCGAACTTTGCAGAAGCGAAAGATGCACTGATTAGTCGACTTTACACGCGGGCTAGGATGTTTGAGCGTGAAGGCGAAACCCGTTCTTACGACAAGGCGATTGAAGTTTACAAGTTTATCGTTGAACTCGATGCGGAGGAGGCTGATGCGTGGAGTATGATGGGAGAGCGTTATTTGCGGTTCCTTCAAGACCCGGAAGCGGCCCTTGAAGCCTATCGGAAGGCGTATCAACTTGTCCCGGATCCGGGTCTCCTTGCAGAAATTAAGAACATTGAGGAAATGCTGGAAACCCAAAAGCAGGAAAATGACACAGAGGAATAACCTGATGCAATCCGTTGCACCAAAAGGTTGTGGTTTGCATTTCTGAATTGAGCTGGTGGTGTACTACCGTTCCGTACCACTCAAAATAGAGAGGTCTTTCAGTGAACCTTTGGATTCGAGGTCTTGTAGTGCAATAACCGCTTGCAACGTTTTCTTTAGGTCACGACGGTAGCTGTGGATAAAGACCTTAAATTTTACCTGTTGTTCAAGGGTCAAAATCTGGTTAATCTCTTCAATGATTTTTTGCCGCTGTTCAATAAAGCCTGTTTCGAGATTCTGGGGGTGATTTAAGGCACCTTGAAACTCGGTTCTTTTCGCTTCAGAGTCAATCCTGGCATGTTTTAGTTGCTCTAGGCGACTCATTGCCTGCCTGTGTTTGTGCCGATATTGCATTTTTGCTTTCTCTAACTCGTTGAATTTGGCCAACAAGGGGCCTGCTTGCTCGGTTGTGGGAGAAACGGCATTAATGAGTTTCAAAGCTTTAAGGGTTTCAAACAACTCTGCCATCGCCTCTGGACTGGTCTTTGGCGACGACGTTTCGGCCTTGAGTCGCGGTATGAGAATGACAAGGACAACTGCCACAGGAAGTAGCGAGAATAGCAACAGGTAACGATGTTTCATCGGTAATATTCCTCCTTTTAATGGTTTCCGAAGTGATTGAGCGTTCCGGTTTCCCGGTTGGGATGCAACCGTAACAAATAAGTTCGTTAATCGAGAGAAGTCATTATTAGTTTGCCATCTGTCGAAGGGATGGGCTGAGTGAGTTCCTCGCTCTCAAAGTATTCAACGTCAATCTCGTTGGCAATAACCTGAAGGCACTGATTGAGCACTTCACGACGGGTAGAAAAACGCTCAACAGAATCAGGGGTCAAGATTGTTGGCGAATGAATTTCATCAATAATTGTCCCTTCGTCCCGTTGGAGCTCGCGGTTCAACTCCTCTTGTAGCTGCTTCATCGGGATTTCACCCGTAAAATTCTGGATGATTAAGCTGTCTAAAGGTTCGGGACCATTGGTTATCCACGTTTTGGGTGAGCCCAAACCTAAGAGTGTCCATAAACTCGCGCAAAACGCTAAGAAGCATACGCCACCTGCCAATTGCCAAGCGTACCGATGTATCCAGAGTGAGAAGCGATTGGTTCCGTCGGCGGAGTCGCGTTCGATTTTCATGCGAAGTTGAGGCCAAAACGCCGCCCACAGTTCTGGAGCCGGGTACTGTATCGGTACACTGCTGGCGAAGCGTACGGTCTTCTCAAACCCTTTCAACGCTTTCTGGCAGTGAAGGCAACTCTCAAGATGGGACTCCAATGAATTAACCCGCTTCGGAGAGAGAACCCCTTCAATGTATGCAGGTAACAATCGCTCAACTGATTTGCATCTCATGATGATTTATTCTTCTAAATAAGGGGTAAGTAGCTTTCGTAACTTTCGCGTTGCACTGAACAGATGTGCTTTAATGCTTCCAATTCGTAAATTTAGCAAATCTGCGATTTCGCGCAGGGACAAGTCTTCGTAGTGTCTCAAAACAAAGACCTGCTTCTGCCGAGGGGACAATTGTTGGATGGCCTTCTCGATCTCGATTCCGAGCTCGTCCTGTTCCAAACGATAAGGCACCGAATTGCTATCGCACCGCGGATAATATTGGGAATCATCGAGCGGAAACGCCTCCTCAAAAGAGATATTGATTCGTCCTGCTTTACGTCGCGTATGGTCAATACCCGCGTTCCTTGCAATCCTGTATAGCCATGTGTAGAAAGAGGAGTCACCCTTGAATCGCTTTAATGCCTTAAAAGCCTTGAAGAAGATCTCCTGCGAGAGGTCGTGAGCATCCTCCGGGTGATGGGTAAAGCCGTAAGCGAGTTCGTAAATCCGCTTCTGGTACTTTTCAACCAATTCTCCAAAAGCAGAAGTATCCCCCTCTTGAACTCTTTCGACGAGGAAACGGTCAAGGTCATCTTTCATTTCATGAACCATCCTTGTGGATTGTTTGTTGTAGACGTAATTGAGGCTTGAAAGGTTTAGAAGAAATTTAAGGCAAGAATTCAAACACTTGAATGAAATTAAGGCGGGAAGCCGATGAGAGGATTTGAACCTCCGACCTGCTGATTACGAATCAGCCGCTCTAGCCCCTGAGCTACATCGGCATATTATTAAGGAGACAGCCTCACCCAAGAGTGTGAGGCTGCCAAAGTAAAAATGCCGAAGGGCAGAATTGAACTGCCGACACATGGATTTTCAGTCCACTGCTCTACCAACTGAGCTACCTCGGCGCAACTTAAACTGACTAGAAATAATACCAAAAAGATACGCTAGATGTCAAGATTTTTTTGGCGGGGGCATAATTTTTTTGTGAAGAATGAGCCCTCCCAGAAACATCACAAGGAGGAAAACCGTGAACAATCCAAGAATCAACCGTATTGAATGGGCACGACTGACCGGCCAGAGACCGCGAAAAGCAGGCTGTAACTCACGCCTCGGCGAGCATGGGCAACAGGTCAGTCCCGGCATTGCCCGGATTACCACCGACGATGGCGCGACAGGGTTTGGTTGGTCGCGTATCACAGCAGATAGTGCCGAGTCCCTTGTTGGTTTCCAATTCAGTGAAGCCTTTAATGAAGGAAACGTCAGCGAACAATTCCTTGCCCTCGAATACCCCATCTGGGATCTGGCGGGGAAACGCGCTGAACAGCCAGTGTATGCGTTACTCGGTGGTGAACCCGATGATAATGGCGTTTTTCGTGCGCCGTGCTATGACACATCGCTGTACATTGACGACCTGCATATTGAAGATGACGCTGAGGGGGCGGCCCTGATTGCGTCCGAAGCACTTGAAGGTGTGGCACGGGGGCATACGGCGTTCAAAATCAAAGTCGGGCGTGGCGCAATGCACATGCCCCTCGAAAAAGGAACGCATCGGGATATCCTCGTTATTCGCGCTGTTCGGGAAGCTGTCGGCCCTGACGCAACGATTCTGATTGATGCCAACAATGGGTACAACTTGAACCTCACAAAACGGGTGTTGGGCGAAACCGCCGGTGCGAAGGTGTACTGGATGGAAGAGGCATTTCATGAGGATGTGCGATTGTACGCCAATCTCAGGGAATGGCTAGATTCAGCAGGTCTCGAAACCCGCATCGCGGACGGAGAGGGAAGTGCATCCCCACATCTGCTCGATTGGGCGCGAGAGGGATTGGTCAACATTGTACAGTATGATATTTTCCACCCCGGCTTCACCCGATGGCGAGAACTGAGCCCGCAACTTGACGAGTGGGATGTCGGCACCGCACCGCACCACTACGGCGGGCATTACGGCAATTACGCCTCGTCGCACTTGGCGGCAGGAATCCAGCGGTTTGAATTCGTCGAATGGGACGAAGCTTCGACCCCCGGTTTGGATACTTCCGCGTATTCTATCTCGGATGGTTACGTCAATGTTCCCGCTCTGCCCGGCTTCGGTATCGGAATCGACGATGAAATTTATGCTAAGGAGGTTGAAGAAAATGGATTTATTGTCAATAATTCGTGATTAAAAGTGGGCATACCCTTTAATGTGTGGTATAATACTGCCTAATTCTATCTATCATCCACTTCTGGAAAGGATTGGGAAGGCAAGAAGACATAATGGCTTATTTAACCGCTGCGGATAAAGAACACTTCAAATCGCACGGCTATGTCGTGGTGCGAGGTGTTCTCGAACAAAAAGTGATTGATGACGCGCTTGACCTCCTTTGGGAAAACATGGAGGAGGACAGAAACGACCCCGATTCGTGGATTGGCAAGGGGTATAGCGTGGTCAGAGTCGGTGGCGAAGCCGCAATCAAGCGCACTGTCTATGATGACCCTGTGTTTGCGATGGCAGAAGAGATGGTCGGTAAAGGCACTTTGCAAACGGATGGGGGGGCAGGGCCACACCTCAGTTTTCCAAACCCGGATGCGGAATGGCGCAAACCGGGCGGTGGGCATCTAGACGGCTATTACACCCCAACGAATGGTGTCCCCAAAGGGACCGTCGGTGCTTTTACAATAGGGGCGACCGTTTATCTCGGCAAAGTTGAACCACGCGGGGGTGGGTTCGCTGTCTGGCCGGGCACCCATAAAATCTGGGAAGAATATTTCAAATACCACGACTTCGACAGTCTGCGGGGTGGTGTATCGCCTTTCGACATTAGGGAAGGTATCGATATCACCGGGGACGCGGGCGATGTCTGTTTCTGGCACAATAAACTAACCCATTCATCCAGTACAAACGTCAGTCGTAATATTCGGATTGCGCTAATTGGTCGGATGCGCCGGAAAGACCTTGACGACATCCGGTGGGAGACACCTGACGATATGTGGGAGTATTGGGAAGGGATCGACTGATTCTTCGCTTCAAATGTGTATTTTTCTTGACATCACGGTTGAAACCAATTATCCTTAAAACAACGAATTAACCCAAGGAGACAATAACAGTGGCAGAGAGATTCTCTTTTACTCCGCTTCGTCGGGTATATGGTGCGGTAATGCTGTCAGCCTGTGTTCTGATGGTTATTGCCGCGGGATTCATTCCTGCACAGGGGCAGACCCTTGAACCTGTAAGCTACCATAAGCAGATCTGGCCGATTATTCAGAGGAGTTGTCAAGGGTGCCATCAACCTGCTGAAGCGAATGGTGACCTGATTATGGTCACCTTTGAAGATTTCAAAAGGGGTGGATTGGATGGTACACCTTTCATACCGGGCAAACCTGATGAAAGCTTGGTTATGGAGCTCATATCCGGTGACGAACCCTCTATGCCCAAGGAAGGCGACCTCTTGACCGATGAAGAGGTTGAATTGTTCCTCCGTTGGATTACCGAGGGCGCGAAAGATGACACACCCACAATGGATGATGATTCAATTGGTCCAGACCGACCACCGGTTTACACAGTGCCGCCGGTCATTTCAGCGGTGGCGTATTCGCCCGATGGCAAAACGTTGGCGGTTTCTGGATTTCGGGAAGTGCTTTTGCACAAATCTGACGGCTCAGAATTGGTCAGTCGGTTAGTGGGAAAATCGCATCGAATCCAATCCATCGTGTACACCGTTGACGGGAAGATGCTCGGTGCTGTTGGTGGTAGCCCCGGTAAATTCGGCGAAGTACAATTGTGGGACACCAGCACCAATACATTGATTAAATCGATCAAGACTTCTTACGATACCGTATACGGTGCCTCGTTCTCGCCCGATGGAAAACAGATTGCTTTCGGTTGTGCGGATAAAACAGCGCGCATCATTTCAATTGCTGATGCAAAAGAGATTCTTAAATTTGAGAATCACAGCGACTGGGTTTTCGGTACAGTGTTCTCCACAGATGGAACGCACTGCGTTACCGCTGGGCGAGATAGTGCGTTAAAATTGGTGGAGATTAAGAGTGGTTCGTTCATTGATGACATCAACGCGAGTAACAAAGGGTATGGGGGCATCAACGTTATCGTGCGTCATCCCCAAAAAGACGAGGTTCTAAGTGCTGGGGACGACCATGTGCCGCGTCTGTACCGAATCTTTCGTCAAACCCGAAGGGACGTAGGGAATACCGATTTCAACTTGATTCGTGCATTTGAGAGGCAATCAGGGATGGTGCAAGCCGCCGATTTTAGTGCCGATGGAACCCAGATGGCCGTTGGTAGCACCGGTGGCAGTGCGCGCGTCTACAATGTCGCAGATGGAAAGCATTTAGCCACGTTTAAGGGAGATGGCGTTGCTGTTTTCGCCCTCGCATTTCATCCCGATGGGAAGCAGGTTGCGACTGGCGGATTTGATGGGAAGGTCAGAATCTTTGATGTCGATTCTGGCGAGTTGGTCAAGGTGTTTGTGCCTGTACCCCTAACCTCTGAACAGTTCGCGTTGGCTGTGTCGGGCATGACGTGAGGGGCTTGTGTCAACAAAGTGCAGGTCGCACTCACAAAGATTCCCGGTGTTATTGATGCCAATGTTTCGCTTGAAGACAGTAGTGCGGTCATTAAGGTTGCGAAAGGGCAAGTGACCGTAGACCAACTCACTGCCGCCGTTGAAGCTGCAGGTTTCAAAACCGATTCCCCCAAACTATCCGCTGAGGAAGAGATAGCGTTGAGCGTCACCGGTATGACGTGAGGGGCTTGTGTGAAAAAAGTGCAGGTCGCACTCACAAAGATTCCCGGTGTTGTTCATGTCAATGTTTCGCTTGAAAGTAATAGCGCGGTCGTTAAGGTTGTGAAAGGTAAGGTTACACCCTCCGAGCTGACCGCTACCGTTAAAGAGGCAGGCTTCACGGCACAGCTAAAGAACTGAAATAGGCAGAACCAGTTAAACATCTTAGGGGAGATGAGGGGCATCCCTGCCCCGATTGTGGAAGGGGCATCGCCTGATTGTGTGAGGGGCATCGTCTGATTGTGGGAGGGGCATCCTTGCCCCGATACGCTGAAGAGAGAAAACTATGGATACCATAAAAGACTTTGAATTAAAGGAAAGAAAGTATATACCCGTCTTTCCAAAAGCAAGCGGAAAACCAACAATCCACATACCAGGATACCCATGTGAGGACGACAAATCTATGCCAGGAACAGACTTTCACGGTATACAGATTAACACGTTTTACGATCAACTCGCACGGTATTTTGAAATCCATACGGACATCTATGTTGGGTATGATAACTTCATCTACTATGAAGAAGGGAAACCAGACAAATCCGTCGCCCCAGATGTTTATGTCGTCCTTGGTGTCCAGAAAGTGCCCCCTCGGCGCAGTTTTTATACGTGGGAAGAAGGTGTGGTTCCTACGGCTGTTTTTGAATTTCTCTCCGACTCAACCGCGCATCAGGATCGGAATGGCAAAGTGTGCCTGTATCTGATTGAGATAGGTGTTGAAGAGTACTTCCTCCATCAACCAGACCCGAATCGCCCCTCGGAGTTTCGGGGTTGGCGGCGCAGTGCTTCGGGTGGCATCGTCGAAATTGCTCAGGACGGCGGAGGTGGTTTGTTCAGCGAATCGTTAAATCTGTGGCTTCGATGGGAAGACCCTCTGGGGCACGTTAGGTTGTTACGCCCGTATCTTCCAGATGGGACAGCGATAACAACCTCTGTGGAAGAGAAACACCTGAGGTTGGAAGCGGAAGCGATAGCCGTGGAAGAATCAGAACGGCGGCGGGTAGCCGAAACACTTGCTAGAGCAGAAGCCCAACATCGGCGGGAGGCAGAAGCCGAGTTAGAACGGCTTCGTGCTCAACTCGCTAACCGCCAAGACGAAGGTGCGTGACAATTTAACGCAAAGGTGCAAACAAGAACAGAACGTGCAATCAATTGCACGATTAACCAATAACACGAATCCAATAGGTGGCAACTTGGGTTTTATAGTGAAATCTAAAAATATGGTGACATTTACCGGTAGGCGCGCTTTGATGAAGATTAATAAAATAATTCGGTAATTCCATAACCATGCCCGGTGCGGTTCGGAAACCGCCCCTACTGGGCATGGGGGAAATCGGGATTACCGATTTAAATACTTAAACTTCATGTAAGCGCGCTGGTCGACGGTGTATCAGTAATTATAGGCTTTACTATAATACTAAAAGTTGCTCATGAGCCAATCTTTTGAAGGAGGTTAAAGTATGATGCCACTTCGATGTTGTCGTTTTGCGATGATTCTCCTTGTTGCATCCCTCGCCTGTTTCTCTTGGGGCTTAGAGATGACTCAGGCGGCGGATATGTCGCAAAACACAACGATTCCCAAAATAACAGCGTTAAAGCTTCATCCAGAGTCGCTCGTGCTGGAACACGTACGCGATGTCCGTCGGATTCTGGTGTCTGGTCAAACAGTAGCAGGAGATTGGATTGATGTTACCACACAGGCGAGTTATAAACCCGCCTCTTCAGCCGTACAGGTTGATGACGGGGGATACTTCCATCCAATTAGCCCCGGAACGACAAAGGTCACCGTTTCCGCAGGTGGGCAAAGCATAGACTTGCCCGTTACCATTGATAGCGGTGATGCCCCACCGATTAGCTTCGTGCGCGATGTGATGCCGCTGATTAGCAGGGTTGGTTGTAACGCAGGGATCTGTCACGGCGCGGCTAAAGGCAAAAACGGGTTCAAGCTTTCCCTACGCGGCTACGACCCAGAGTTTGACTACGAAAACCTGATTGAGGATATTTCAGGGCGGCGTTTCAATCGTGCGTTTCCTGAGCAAAGCCTGTTCCTGCTCAAGACAACAGCATCCGTCCCACATCGAGGCGGTCAGGTCATTAAGCCCGATTCGGATTATTATCAGTTGCTACATCAATGGGTTGTTGAAGGGGTTGTCTCGGACGTTGAGATGGTTCAGCGCGTCGAACGGTTGGAGGCTTCACCGACAACGGCTGAACTTGCTACGCCCAGCGTAAAACAGCAAATCCTTGTGATTGCTCACTATCCCGATGGCACAACACGCGATGTGACGCGGGAGGTCAAGTATACCAGTAGTGTCCCTGAAGTGGCGACTGTGACGGACGACGGGGTGATAACGGCAGTGCGACGTGGGGAGACTGCCATTCTCATCCGTTACGAAGGGGCTTACGCAACCAATGAGATAGTTGTCATGGGCGACCGCTCTGGATTTGAATGGGTCGAAACCCCTGAGTACAACTACATTGACAAATTTGTTCATCAAAAGCTCAAAAAACTCAAAATTCTGCCATCGGCACTTTGCACTGATGAAGAATTTGTGCGCCGAGTGCATTTAGACCTCACTGGGCTTCCGCCTACTCCAGACCAGACCCGGGCGTTCCTCAACGATAAGACAGCTTCAAAAGAGAAACGCGAAAAACTGATTGATGTCCTGTTGGAGAGTGACGAATTTGTCGACCAGTGGACTCACAAGTGGGCGGATCTCTTGCAGTGCAACCGCAAGTTCCTCGGTGAGAAAGGGGCTTGGTTATTCCGCAAATGGATTCGAGAGGCTGTCGCGAAGAACAAACCGTACGATCAGTTTGTTCGAGAGTTGTTGACAGCTTCAGGAAGCACCTACAAGAACCCCGCAGCGAACTATTACCGCGTTTCGCGTGAGTATAAGGATGCGGTGTCGAACACAACCCAACTCTTTTTGGGGGTCCGGTTCCAATGTAATGTCTGCCATGACCACCCGTTTGAGAAGTGGACTCAGAATCAGTTCTATGAGTTTGGGGCGTATTTCGGCAAGGTGGGCATCAAGAGCGGACAACTTCCCGGTGAGGAGATTGTCTATACGAAATATAACGGTGGCGAAGTCACACATCCGAAGACCGCAAACGTCGTGCTGGCATCTGTACCGTATGGCGAAGCCGAGAAGATTGGAGCGGCGTTAAGCCCTACCCAACCTGCTGACCCACGCGAGGTTCTCGCGAAGTGGGTAACTTCATCGGAGAATCCGCTGTTCGCCAAATCCGCAGTGAATCGAATCTGGAGCTACTTCACGGGACGCGGCATCATCGATCCAGTGGACGATATTCGAGGGAGCAACCCGCCGAGTAATCCTGAGTTGCTTGATGCACTCGCCGACGATTTTATCAAGAGTGGGTTTGACATCAAGCACCTGATGCGAACAATTACACAGTCTAGAGTGTACCAGCAGAGTATCACAACCAATCGGTGGAATGCGGATGATACAATCAATTTCTCCCATGCTACAGCAAGGCGCCTGACTGCGGAGCAACTCTTAGACTCAATCAGTATTGCAACAGGGAGCCCTCCCAAATTCGCGGGGATACCGACAGGATTCCGCGCGGTTCAGTTGCCTGATAGCAAAGTCCAAGATGATGGATTTTTGAAACTCTTTGGTCGTCCCGAACGCGAGTCCTCTTGTGAGTGCGAACGTGCCAGCGAAGTGAGCCTGGCGCACGCGCTAAATCTTATCAACGGTCCGACCATCGCTGAGGCACTCATTGACCCAAAGGGTCGAGTCGCAAAATTGATTGAGAAAAACCTGGATGATGGTACAATCGTGGAAGAAATTTACTTGGCAACCCTCTCGCGCATACCGAGTAGTGATGAATATACGAAAGCGGTTGATTATCTCGCTAATGCCGAGTCGAAGGCGGAGGGCACTCAAGACCTGCTTTGGGCGTTAATCAATAGCCCTGCGTTTCTATTTAATCGGTAGGTAAAAATAGACCACTACTACCTTAATCAGTTGAGGCTTATTTTCAACTTTTGTCATGTTTCACAACCCCTTTAGGTAAGGAGGTAAGAATGTTATCAATACCTGGTCAACAAGGTCGATTATGTGATGGTGTTACTCGGCGAGAATTCATCCGCGTCGGCGGTGCAGCGATGCTTGGTTTAAGCCTACCGCAAATTTTCGGACTCCAGGCCAGTGCCAACACCGCTGTGGCTCCATCACTTCCACAAAGTGGGTGGGGTCAAGCGAAGTCAGTTATTTTGTTGTTCCTTCAAGGCGGCCCTAGCCATATTGACATCTGGGATCCCAAGCCGGACGCGCCTTCTAACGTTAGAGGTGAGTTCAGACCGATTAAGACTAACGTGCCCGGCATTTGGCTCTCCGAAACAATGCCGAAACTCGCAAAACAGATGGACAAAGCCACGCTCATCCGCTCTGTGAGTTACACACCCGCTGGACTCTTCAACCATACCGCCGCGATGTATCAGATGGTTACCGGTGAGACACCGGACAAGGTCAAGCCTTCTGGGCAACTTGACCCGCCGGCACCGTATGACCACCCAAATGTCGCCGCACACGTCTCCAAAATGAGGCCACCCGATGTCCCAATGCTCGCCGCTGTTCAACTCCCGCGTCCGATGCAGGAGAGTAGCACCATTGGCAAAGGCGGCAACGCCGGGTTCCTGGGGCGGGCGTATGACCCATATTTTCTGTTCCAAGACCCGAACAAGGAAATCAATCTCGATGACCTGACACTCCGTGAGGAAATCCCGGAAATCCGTCTGCAACGACGCAAAACCCTGCTTCAGACCATCAATGAAGGCATGCCGGAAATTGACAAGGTTGCAGAGTCTTATGCTTTGGGCGAACACTATGAAAAAGCGTATGACCTCATCCTTTCTCAGCGGGCACGTAACGCGTTCGATCTCGAGCAGGAGTCCGACAAGGTGCGTGACAAGTATGGTCGGCATACCTTTGGTCAGAGTGTCCTGCTCGCCCGTCGGCTCATCGAGGCAGGCACCCGTTTCGTCCAAGTGAATTGGCCCTCGGTCGCAAACGGTGACCCGAACACGACAGCTTGGGATACACATGCCGCCAATTTCGGACCGTTGAAAAATCTCCACTGCCCGAAATTGGACAGCGCGCTCTCTTCACTCTTAGAAGACCTCCATAATACGGGCAGGTTGGATGAAACCCTTGTGCTCGCCATTGGCGAATTTGGTAGGTCGCCGCGCTTAGGTGTCAGTACATCAGGAAATGGAAATGCTCCTGATGGTCGTGACCATTGGCCCTATTGCTATACAGGACTGATTGCTGGTGCCGGTATTCAGGGCGGGAGAGTCTATGGAAAGTCGGACAATACAGGCGCAACTCCACTCGAAAACCCGGTCGATCCAAGGGAAATCCTCGCAACGGTTTATCACACCTTGGGTATCAATCCGGCGACAGAGGTATTGAATCACCTCGAACAGCCGAGAGAGTTGGTCAAAGGTGAACCGGTTATGGGGTTGTTCTAACTCCGACTAGTAAGACAGATTGCTAAGGATAGAACAGAAATGGAGTACCGTTTTCCGGTACTCCATTTTTCATTTTGGCAGCTAAGGAAAAATTAATGACAATTCGTAAAGCAGTCATTCCGGTATCAGGTTTCGGTACGCGCCTTTTGCCGACAACACGCTCCCTCCCAAAGGAGATGCTCCCTGTGGGGCGTTATCCGACAATCCATTATGTCGTCGAAGAGATGATTTCCGCAGGTGTGCGTGAGATTCTTTTCATTACCTCTCGCAGCAAGACGATTATTGAGAATCAGTTTGATAATCAGACGGAACTGATAGCCCACCTCGCCGAAGTTGGAAAGTTAGAGCTCCTCGAAAGGTTTGACTATAAAGCGCGGGGGATTTTCTTCTGTTACACCCGCCAGCAAGCGGCACCGGGCGTACTGAAACCCCAAGGCACGGGTGCAGCCATCGCCGCCGCGGAGTCATTCGTGAACGGTGAATCTTTTATCGTTGCCTACGGCGATACGATTATCAATTCATCGTGTGTCCCGAATTACATCTCTCGTATCGTCAATTCCCATATTTCGCATCAATCCGTATGTACAATCGGTGTGCGAACCATCCCGCAGGAATGGGTCAGTCGATACGGTATTGTCAAACCCGCTGATTCGGAGGCATCGGATGCCGCTGATTTTGCAATCTCCGATATTGTTGAAAAACCAGCACTGTCCCACGCACCGAGCACATCCGCAGTGAATGCCCGCTACATCTTTGGCTCCGAAATATTTGATGCCATTCAAAACGTGCCGCTAACCGATGATGGCGAAATTCCGGTCACGACAGCCATTCAAAATCTCATCCATCAGGGAGATTCGGTTCGCGCCGTTCAACTCGCGCCTTCGGAGCAGCGGTATGACCTCGGCAATCACGAAGACTATTATCGCGCTTTCATTGATTTCGCTCTCAACGACCCGGATTATGGTAAATTGATTCGGTCTTATCTACGAACCTGTATATCGTAAAATGTGCTATGATAAAGGCTTCATCCCACCTTCAGAATAATCTTCCCAAAGTTCTGATTGGCTTCCATGTATTCATGCGCTTCGCGGGCCTCAGACAGCGGAAATACCGTGTCAATAACAGGCTTAATTTTGCCATCCTCAAGTAACGGTAGCCACCGATTCACGAATCGTTGGGTAATGCGAATCTTCTCCTCAAGCGGGAGTGGGCGCATGACCGAGCCAAAGATTTGTAGCCGTTTCCGCAAGATAAGACCCAGTTCAAGTTGACCGGTGCTGCCCCCCATCAACCCAACGATAACCAGACGACCGCGCGGTTTGAGGATTGAGAGATTCCGCTCCCAGTACGGCGCGCCGATGAAATCTTGGACGACATCAACGCCCTCACCGTCTGTCATTCGCATGATTTCCTCGGCGAAGTCGCACTCCTTATAGTTAATCCCCTCTGTGCAACCGAGTGCTTTGCACCCTTCAATCTTTTCCGCAGACCCGGCGGTGATGAACACACGAGCCCCCGCGTGATGTGCCATCTGTATGCCCGCTGTGCCGACCCCGCTCCCGCCCGCGTGGATGAGTACCGTTTCCCTAGCACACAGTCCGCCTAGCGTAAAGAGGGTTTCGTTTGCGGTGAAGAAAACCTCTGTCACTGCCGCTGCATGTTCAAAACTCCAACCTTCGGGAATCCGCATTGCCATCCGATAATCAATCACAGCCTGTTCAGCGTACCCCCCGCCACCAACTAGCCCAAACACACGGTCACCCTGCGTGAAGCCTGTTACTTCATCCCCCATCGCCTCAACAACCCCTGCGAGTTCTAATCCGAGTGTTTCCGGTTCACCGGGTGGAGGCGGATATCCTCCTCGCCTCTGAATAGTGTCCGCCCGATTGAGGGCGGTTGCCTTGACCTTAATTAATAGCTGTGTCGGCCTAGGAGTTGGGGCAGGAATCTCTCCAAGTTTCAAGACTTCGGGGCCCCCATCTCCTGTTCTGATAATTGCTTTCATCCGAAAACTCCTTTTTACGACGTTTTTTATTGCCCTTGTGGATAGATGTTGAGTATAATTTATAGTATCAGTTTCTATTATAAACCTGTCCAAAAACGAGCACAAGGAGAAACCATGATTCAAAACTTTTCTCAGGAGGGAAAGCAGAGGCAACCCCTTCAAATTCTCAGTCGTACTCTCATGATATGGATTGTAATCGGTTGTATGATTTTCGTTTCCTGCGGAGATGAGGGAGAGGTAGTCGAGCCGCCAGATGTGGTCGAGCAACCAGACCCTCCCGACCCGAATGGGCAGTTGCCGCCCGCTGATGGCGAAGATCAGGACAAAGACGATAAGGTGGAACCAGAGCCAGTTCCGCCTCCGGTTCCGCTTCCCGGGCTACCTGCGATAACTGCTGGATATCAGAATTGGTTGAAATTAAACGCGAAACCGATTCCACCCGTAGCCGGCGGTGACCCACATAACGGAAACAAAAATGTATTCGTCAATCAGAAAAAGGATACGATTGCCCCCGGTGGTGTGCAAAAGTTTCCGTATCCCGATGGAAGCATCGTTGTTAAGGAATCAACCCGTCCAGGCAAAGATTTTATCGGTCTCATAGCGATTATGGAGAAAAAGAAGGGCGCAAATGCCCCGCATAACGACTGGATATTCACTGAATACACGCGCAATGCGAACGATGCAGTGTTCAAAAAAATTGCGGAGGGCGTGTTGTGTTCGGGATGTCATTCACAAGTGAAAGACAGGGATTATGTCTTCGTGCGCCTTGGGCAGTGATGTGTCGCAAAGGATTAGTCGTTGTACGTTTTGCCACCTAGCGTGCAGTGGATTTGGCAATCCATTGCGCGCGAAATCAGTAGAATCAATTTAGGGATGGCTAAAATTGCGGCGGCTTGGTATAATAAATATACCCAAAATTTGGAATACATCGCCCAAAATATGGGGCAAGACCTGCTCCCGTTCATAAGCAGCGAGGACCGGGTTCGTGACTTGACACCTGAAAATATACGTGATGGATTGAGCGATGAAAAACGCCGAGCCCTTCGTCAGTTGTCAGAAAACCAGGAGAATGGCACCTGAATATAGAAGGGCATCTGACCGGCACTGGATTATCGCTTCAGGCACGTAATATCAGCAGAAATATAAATGGCACTGCGACTAAACTTAAAGGAGGAATTCATTGAAGGTTCCGTTCACAGTTCTATTGACCATATTGTTAACCGTTTCCCTCGTCGTTGATACGGTTGCCCGCCCTGAATTTGCGGCGCAGGAGGATAGGGATTGTAATTTCTGCCACATAGACCCATCGGGTGGTGGCCCACGCAATGCAGTCGGGCAGGTTTTTGAAGATAATTACTTTGAATTTCCTGAAGATTTTGATCCGGACGCGATTATGGAAGCGGCAGAAGAGACCATTCAAAAGCTCACAACCGCTATAGATATCCGTACCGCGTTCATCAAAACGCTCGAGGTTGACGAGGAGGAAGGGACCAGAGCCGATTGTAATTCTTGCCACTCATCGGTTGATAGTTTCTACATGATGCAGGGCGAGTTGACTGTCAACGCGCAGGCATCGGACAAACTCAGGTTGACCCTTTCTAACAATATGGGGTCAACGCTCAATATGTTCGCCACGATTGACGCGGTGCCGCAACACCTCTACGTCAAGGTTGGGCAGTTCCGCCTCCCGTTTGGTATCAAGCAGAAAGACCACAACATACTGGTGCGTCAGGGATTTAACCTCGCATCTAACAAACGGGACGTTGGGATTGAAGCGGGGGGGTCATACAACAAGCTCTTTTATAACGCGGCGCTGTTCAACGGTGCGAACACAACCATCTTCAATGGGGGCGGAGCGATAGGGGTAGATGCCAACCAAGACAAGGGTATCGTTGCAACCGTCGGGAGTACGGTGGGCCCTGTACGTGCAGGTGTTTCTGGACTGCTTAATAAGCCGCAGGACATGCGCGAGATAACCGTTGGGGCCTTTCTTACTGCTGTCTACCAAGATGTTACCCTTGAAGGGGAGTTCGATTTCGGTGGCAGGTTTGATGAAGGCGAAAGCATCGGTTTGAGCAATGAAGATATCACCTCCAAAGGTTACTTCGTCGGTGCAAGATATCGCGCAACCCCGAAACTGGTTGTACTGGGACGTTACGGACTGTTCGATCCGGACCGGAATATAAAAGGAGATGCTGAACAGCGTGTTACACTAAGTGCAAGATATAACATCATGGAAAACGGTTCGCTGGAATTATACTATTGGGGAAATCTGGAGAATAAAGACCGTTCCAAGGAGGACGCGAACCGTCAACTCAGAGGCATAGACCAGCTCATCTTGATGTCGCACTTCTGGTTCTGAGTTGAGTTAGCGCATCAACAAGCCGCTGCATATCCATCGGCATCGGTGCTGAAAATGAGAGCCTCTCATCTTTTTTATCGGGATGGTCAAATCCCAGTGTGTGAGCGTGCAACGCCTGACGATTGAGTTGCGCCTGGGCAACTTTCACCGCCGTTGATGGTGGGTTAAGCACCGCGTGATGCCGCGTCCCTCCATAAACCGCATCGCCTGCGACCGGATACCCGATATGGCTCAGATGGACGCGAATCTGGTGATGCCTTCCCGTCTCTAAAGTCAACTGAAGTTGCGAAAATTGACCGTAATCTTCCAAGACACGGTAGTGGGTCACCGCATGACGACCATGTGTTTGCACAACGGTCATCTTCCGCGCATCCCTGTGGCTCCGGGCAATGGGGGCGTTGATTGTACCCGTTCTCGGTTTTGGCACCCCGCAGATTACCGCGAGATAATGCCGTGTGATTGTGTGTGCCTCAAATTGGGCAGAAAGATATCGGTGTACATAATCGGTTTTAGCGACGACGAGCAGGCCGGACGTATCTTTATCAAGCCGATGAACGATACCGGGACGCTCAATGCCTCCGATACCGGACAGACACTCATTGCAGTGCGCCAAGAGTGCGTTGACCAGCGTACCCGAGTTGACACCAACGGCGGGATGGACAATCATGCCCGCGGGCTTGTTTATCACAATCAGGCTAGAATCTTCGTAGAGAATATCGAGTGGGATAAATTCAGGTTTGACCGTTTCTAACGGGCGAGAATCGGGAAGATTCAGCGTGACCTGGTCCCCTGCTCTGAGGCAATAACCCGGTTTTCGGGGTTTTCCATTGACAGTCGCTGCGCCGATACGGATGAGTTTTTGTAGGTAAGTTCTAGACCATTGCGGGGCCTGTTGCGTTTCCAAAAACCGATCTAATCGAGTGCCCGCTTGCCCCTGTTCAACGGAATAGGTTTGAACACTCTGATATGATGCCATAAGGTAAAAAAGACAAAAGCCGTGTAGGTTGCGCTACACGGCTTTTGTTGGTTTGTGTTGCTTGTGCATGATAGCTGGTGTGTTACAAGCGGTGATTTTATTTCCACACCGAGTCAGCCTGTCGCGGCACCCACAACCGTTGGCCAGCGCGAAGGTTGCTTGCGCTGAAATCGTAGTCATCTTGGTTGGCAGTGGCTAACCGAATCTGATGTGCCCTGCTGCTGTTGTCGTACACCTCTGGGCGGGAGGCAACCTGTTCAAGGGTCTTCTCCCCTTTGCGAACGATGTATGCCGTAACCAGTTTCGGAGAAGCAATCGTGAAACTGAAAGTGTGACTTTCGGCGGCATTGCCCGCGGCATCTTTGGCACCCGATACGCTCACGGTGTACTTCCGTCCTGCCCGCATCGGCTTATCCGATGTAAACGTGAGCGAATTTCCATCGCTGCTGGTGTTGCCAGAAGGCATTCCAGATTCTTTGCTCAGTGAGTCTGGGGTTGACTCGACCTGAACGTTTATGGACGCGCCACTGACGTTCTCGCTGTAAGTTATTGATACAGAATTTCTGACATTGAGTGAATCGTCATAAGTTGATATGACGGTATTATCTGCCGGTTCTACCGCCGTAACAGTTGGCGGAGTTGCATCCGTATAGGTGAATTTCTGGGTCATCGTAACCGGATTCTCCGGCTTGCTGTTATTTGTCACAACAATAGAGACCGACTCACCGGCGGTTCCCGCAGGCGTTTGAGCCGTAATCTCGGTCTTGCTCGGTACGCTAATGCTTGTCGCGTTTTTCCCGCCGAATGTGACGATAACACTCTTTTTCATGTCAAATTTTTCACCCGTAATTCGCACAGATGTTCCGCCCGTTTCGGGGCCCTCCATGGGGCTAAGGCTTGCAGGTTCTGGCGGCGCACTACAGCCACCGCAACCGGATATCCAAGCAAGGACAAACGCCAGCGAAACAATCACTGTGATGTGTCTAACTTTACGCATATATTTTCTCTCCTCAACAGTTGATAATCCAAATGACTTGATGCTTTTAAGGGCCAATTCAATCTCTTTTAGTATACAGATTAATCAGGGCTTTGTCAATAGTTTTCTACCATGTTAAAAAGTAAGTGGCTAAATGTTCTAAAATTCTGGCAAAGTTCCGGGAACTAAGTCAAGTCTTGAGGTGTGTTTATACCCAATGTTTGAGATGAGCGAGTTGTTTGTTATTCGGATAATTATTGATAGAGACCAATTTGAGGTTGACATTGGTGCATCAAACTGTTATCATTATGCCCGTATCCATGTCCATCTGTTGGCATCACCGCGCTGAGGACAATGGTGAGTTTTGAATTCATTAGATAAAATGAGGTGAACATCTTGAAAAAGGTTTGTTTTTTACTAATCGGTCTATTCTGTCTCGTCGTGCTTCAAGCATCCGCGGAAATTAAGTGGGATTCAAAGAAATTTATGGCCTTGTCAGAAATGAAGCCGGGTGACAGAGGCACAGGTTATACCGTATTTTCTGGTACAACCGTTGAAGAATTTGAGTTTGAAATTGTGAGCATTGAATACAATCTTGCGCCAGGGTGGCATGTGATTTGGGCGAGAGGGATTGGAGATAATTTTGAAAAAACAGGGGTCGCTGGTGGAATGAGTGGGAGCCCACTCATGATCGACGGACGGCTCATCGGTGCCATTTCTTTGGGCTACTTTTCTCAGCGTGAGCACTCAAATATCTTTGGAGCAACACCAATTGAGCTGATGATTGATGTCGCCCAGCGAGGGATGCGCCCCAATTTGAGTTATCGCGGCGGTGGTCTATTCAACTTAGGTTCTGATACAGCGTGGCAGGGGCTAAATATCTTACCGCAACTGTCGGATAAGCCCATCACTGTGGAGAACCCTGTTGTCCGTACACCGACGATGCCCCCCACGGGTATAAAATCACTAACACTACCGATTCCTGTCGCGCTGCCGTCAGTGGACCCGCAAGTCATGGGGTTGCTCAAACCCCTCTTTGATAAGCATAACTTGATGCCGATACAGGGAGCGGGCGGCGGAGCACCGGTTACTGATGCCCCCATTGAGGCAGGACAAATTGTCGGTCTCGAATTCGTTCGTGGCGATTACTCGGCTTTTGGTTACGGTACAATGACCTACATTGATGGCAATCAGTTGCTCGGTTTCGGGCATTCGATGTTCGATGAAGGTCACGTCAATCTCCCGATATCGGGTGGCTATGTCCATTTTATTTTACCGAGTCGGAGTCGTTCCTTCAAAGTCGCTTCTTCAACAAAGCCAGTGGGGACGTTGGTACAAGACCGCCAGCCAGCTATTGCAGGTCTGATTGGCGGGCATCCGAGTTTCATTCCGGTGAAACTTGAAGTCGAAACGGTTGATGGGAAGACCCACTCAAAGGCTTACGAAGTCGTGCGACACAAAGATATTTCTGCCAGTTTTACCATGTCTGCTGCTGCCAACATCATCCGTGGACTTGAGCTAGCGTTTGGAGACCATACCGTAGATATTGATTCTCGGATTGTTCTGCAAGACCATCCCAATTTAATATCGCGGGAAATTGTTCGTAAAAACACGTATTCCTCAAGTTTCTCCCCTGGTTCTGCGGTATTTCAGGTATTATCCCCGTTGAGGCAATTGATTGGCAACCCGTACACGAAGGTTGATGTCGAAGGCGTTACGCTCAATGTCAAGTTAGAGGATAAGCGTAAAACTGCTGTTATCGAAGGCCTTCGGATTAATAAAGACCGATACCGCCCGGGTGCGGAGGTTGAGGTATTGATTACGCTCCGGCCATACCTTGAAGAACCCATCCTCCAAGTGGGGCGTATCAAGATTCCACAGGATGCCCCGGAACGCTTGACCACCGTGCTGGTCACGAGTGCGCGCTCTTATCAGACTTTTCGCCGCCAGCGGGCACCCCTGAACTACCGTCCAAAGAATATCAATCAACTCATTAGTATCCTGCAACAGGGGGAAAGTAACAACGATATCGTTATGGAACTCTTTGTGTCTGAACGCGGTATGACGGTTCAGGGTGAAGAATTCTCAAGCCTCCCGCTGTCAGCGATGTCAGTGATGAATACGCCGACCCAAATCGGCGAAAGCGGGTCTACGCTCGCTACCGTGTTGCGGGTTAAGACACTTCCAACGAAGTATGTTATTTCCGGTAGCGGATTTATACGATTTTTCGTTGACCGCAACGCACCGTAGCACCGTGAATGATAGAACCTTAGAAGTGGAGTTTCTTCTTTGGTGGGCGATATCCACTCTACGGAGATTAATGCCTACCGACTTATTTAGCAAAAAGGAGTAGTCTTTTATGTTTCGTCGGATTTCAGCCATTATTGCCATTTCACTGCTTCTGCATACCGGCTTAGCGTTAGCAGTGACAACGTCCATCTGGACGCAATCGAGCCAAAGCGATTTTGAAGCCGGTACCCCGAAAGATGTTTCAATAACGAATCGAGGCGAAATCATGTTATCGCCTAAAATGGATAGCTTGTTCGAGGATACCAAGGAGATGTTCATCTGGTGCCTCGCCGAAGATTCCAAAGGAAACATCTATGCTGGTACGGGAAATCAAGGGAAAATTTACCAGATTACGCCAGATGGTCAATCCTCGCTCTTTTACGATTCGCCAGAAGTCTCGATTTTGAGTCTTGCCGTGGACGCGAGTGACAATGTTTACGCTGGCACAGGCCCGGATGGCCTAATTTACAAAATTACTGATAAAGCGACCCCCCCAACAACAATCCTAAGTGCCGAAGACAAATACGTTTGGGCTTTGACCTTTGACACCACGGGCAATCTCTACGCCGGAACAGGCGCGAAGGGGAAAATCTACAAAATCACGTCAGAAGGAGAGACGAGTACCCTTTTCGATTCTGAAGAAAGCAATATCATGTGTTTGCTTTACCACCAAGATATGCTATATGCCGGTAGCGATGGCAAAGGAATTATCTATAAAATTGCCAGTGATGGCACGACTTCTGTCGTCCGGCAGACATCGGAAAAAGAGGTGCATGTGCTCGTTGCGGATACTGAGGGCAACGTCTACGCGGCAGCACTCACGTCGGCACCGCCAAAACCGGGCAGTCGTCCAAGCAGACCTCCCACAGCCGGTAGTGGCCCGCAGGAAGAGAAAAAATCTTATATCTACCAGATCAAACCCGATGGGGTTGCCTCTAGAATTTGGCAATCTCCCGAACCGCTGATTTTGTCAATGACTGTCGAATCGGATAATCAGCTCCTCGTTGGCACAGGGGATAAGGGCAAAATCTATCGCGTTAATAAAGACGGGGATTCTGTTTCGTTAGGCAAATGTGATGCCAGCCAGATTCTTGCCATGCACCGCACCGCAGGTTCTGGCAAGCTGCTTTTGGCAACGGGAAATGCGGCACAGATTTTTGAACTGAAAAGCGAATACGTTATGGAAGGGACCCTTGAATCCAAACCGTATAACGCGGGCAGTGTTTCCCAATGGGGGAAATTGTCGTGGGAAGGTGTCGCGGCAGAGGGAGCATCAATTGCGTTCTCAACCCGTTCCGGCAATACCAGGAAGCCGGATAGCACATGGAGCGATTGGTCAGATGAGTTGACAACCTCGGAGGGCTCCCAAATTAGCAACAGTGCCGCGCAGCACATCCAGTGGCGTGTAAAACTCACAACGAGCGAAGGGGCGGGTACACCGATGCTTAAAAAGGTCGTCCTTGCCTCCGCGCAAGCGAACATTGAACCCCGATTTACTTCAGTTCAAGTTGCGAAAGGGGCAGCTAAGCCGGGAGGCGGTCCTTCTGGGCGTTCTGCACCGAGTAGAGCTCCGAAAAGTGCGGCGGCTTCCCCTAAGCAGTGGACCATCCAGTGGAAAGCCTCCGATGCGAATAAGGACACGTTGCAATTCACCGTTTACTACAAAGGAGTAGATGAAACGAATTGGAAACAACTCTATCCCAAAGAACTGAAGGATCCGAGCTACGCTTGGGACACCACGTCGATACCCGATGGGCGTTACGTTGTCAAAGTCGTAGCGACAGACAAACTTAGTAATCCGGTCGGTTGGGCGCGGTCTGCCGAAAAAATCAGCGACCCCTTCGACATTGATAACACCCAACCAATGGTTGCAGAAATCGTTGCAACTCCCAACGGCAACGGCACATATAAAATTACATGCGCTGTTGAAGATGGAATGAGTCGTGTGCAGAAGGCAATGTATAAAATTGACAGCGATGAACATTGGAAAGTCATCTTCCCTTCCGATGGCATCTTCGATTCTAAACGCGAAGAGCTGTTGCTTGAAACAGAATCGCTTCCCGCCGGCTCACATACGATAACCATTCAAGCGACAGATGCCGCTGGAAATACAACAAACGGGCGCGGAAATTTCGGCCAATAGTACAGATTTCCGACAGTAACCTGCCAACTTGTGGAGTGTTGTTGGTTTCTTCTAAAACGTTGTGCCATGCCAACAATACCCCGCCAACTTGTAGCCAGAAGGATGGAAGGATGGGTTTGGTTACAGAACCAATCCCAATCCTCCATTCTTCTATTCCAATCTTCCAACCCTCCATCGTATTGTACACCCAAAGTTATGATAACATTACCGATTTTGACTGTCAAATTTCACTAGAGCCATTTTGCTCTTTCCCTAATCCGAACCGACACCAGTGCCGTAGGTAACCCGCATCGGCAGGGGTTCCATCAGTTCAGAGAGCCACCCACCTTCACGCAATGGATTCTCCCCGCCCGTCACGCCCAAATATGAAATATAACGCGGAATTTTTTGACGAGCCGCTTGGAATAGTTGCTTAATCTCTGCCCACGTCTCGTCACGCCATTCGGCAATCTCCGGTGAACGCCCTGCCATCCCATCTGTACTTATCAGGTCTTCGTAGAGCGTCACTGCCCGCGTCAGATTGGTGCGTATCTCCTCTTCAAGCACAAGAATTTGGGCTTCAATCTCTGAGCGAGTCAACCCGAAAAAACGCTCTTCCTGAGACTCTGAAACGGCTTCTGACTCAGATGGCTCCGCAATTTCCTCGTTATTCGTTTCTGCCGGGGAAGCCTCCCCTTCTATCATCTCTACATCTTCAGAGACAGTTGCATCCGCTTCAGAAAATATCTCCGCTTGCTGGTCTTCAGATTTTCCACTGTGATGACCACTGTGATGAGAAGAGGGACCGGAGCGAGACCGGGGGGACATTTGTGATGGTGTTGATGTCTCTGAATCGGGGACGAACTCGCTTGTGGGTAGTTTTTTGTTGAAAACCGTCCTCGAAAAAATGAGGGAAAAAAGAAAAACCCCAACGCCAATAACGCCAATACCCATCATTGTGGTCGTTACAAACTTAAACCAGTTAAAACCCTTTTGCTGTTTCATTGTTTCCTCCTATACCTTTCCAATCCATTGGGTCGTGGCAATGCGTTTGCGTCAATCGCCACACGGAAGCCGGTAAAGGGCTGACGCACGTCGGACGGATTCAATCCATTTCTGACTATGCTGTAGACATGCGTATCCATACAGCGCACATTATTTGTATAATCCTGCCATGAGCTGCCTCGCGCCACTCTACCCCGCAAACCGTTGACACCGATTCCCCAACTATCAACCCATTCCCGGACATTTCCAGCCATATCGAGCGCACCATAGGGACTCACCCCGGCTGGCGCACTGCCAACATCTCTTGTGCCGGTGCCGTGCCTTTGTATTTGTACCAATAGACCGCCTCCTAGTTTCGGCTCGGTCGTGTAGCCGCGAAATACACCGTATTTTCCCAATTCTGCTTCCAGTTCTGCTTCAGTTTTCCGGTTATTCCATATAGTCCTCTTCGGCAGATAATTGCCCCAGGGATATGTCCTTCCATCAGTTCCTCGCGCCGCTTTTTCCCACTCCAACTCCGTCGGGAGCCGAAAACCTGCCCATTGACAGAATGCCTCAGCGTCAGCATAGTTGACACCGACGACCGGCCGATTTGGCGCGTTGTACAGTTCATTATCCCAAAAGGCTGGCGTGGGATACCCCGTAGCGTCGGTAAACCGCTTATATTGGGCGTTTGTCACCTCGTATTTGAAGACGTAAAATGCTTCGGTAGTCTGTTTTTCGTTCAATTCTCCGTACAGAAATTCGCCAGCAGGGACATAGACCAATTCAAGCCCGTTGTGCAGCGTCTCCCTGATTTTATGCGGTTTGAGGGCGTGGTCATCAAATGGAATCCGTATTCCACGCTCGTAGTCTGCGATTGAATAACGGCGGTCATTTCGCCCATCATGAATCCACGTATTCGATGCCAGATTCAGTCCGCGGATGTCAAACAGATCTGTTGGCAAATTGACATTAATCTGAAAATCCTCAAACGTAATCTGGTTTTCCTCAACGATCTCTTCGGGTTGTTCGGAGAGTCGACGTGTCTCAACGGCGGCGCGAGGAAACCAACTTCTGTCGGAAAACTGGCGATAGGTTATATCTAAAGTAACGAGATGGTCCCGCAGACAAGTTTCTAGCCGGCGTGGTCGATAGCCCTGTTGCGGGTCAATCCAAAATCGGCGTTTGATATAGTCAATCGTTTGGACAACGTAACACCAGCTCTCTCCAATCTTTTCACGCCCGATTACGTCGGTGCCGTGTCGATTAATATATTCGCCAACGCGAACGCGCCTGTCGTCGCTGTGCAAGTGCATACCCCACGTAAAGTGAATCCGGCTTGCAAGCGATAAGGAATACTCAGACTCATGGAGCCCCAAATTAATGCTCACACCTTCACGAGGTGTAAACAGAATGCCCTTTTCACCATCAAAAATCCGTTGTTCGCTGACATGCGGCTTCCCTTCCCACTGTAGGATGTCATCTTGCCGGAAACGATTTCTATCGAACGCTAAAAAATATCGGTCTGGGGCACGCAACTGATTCTTGATAACCAAGTAACCCATTCCATTTCTGATCTTCGCGTCGTTTTTCCGGATCTCTGTAACTAGCTCACCAAGCGTTGGAAGTTCGTCAGAATCAACTTGGGGTAGCGTCTTATCACTCTGTGCGAGCGCGCCGCGAATCAAGTTGACAATCTGAGAAGAATCAGGTGACTGCGGGAATTGACTGACACTTGTGCCGATACCCAAGCCGACCAGACAGAGTATCGCCAACCCGGCAAGTGAAATCGAGAGAGGGGCGATCCAACTCGGCTTTATCGAAGGTTGGCGAGGTGTCATCCCCTTCTGCCGGATGGTTCTCAGCAACTCGAGTGTGAAATTCCCCCTAAGCTGGTGTTCCGGCTTTTGGAGTGCGAAAACAGCATTTTCGCTCTCTTCTGCTTGCATTGTCATAAGCATCTCTTTTTTGAGTTGTTGCCTCGCACGATAAAGACGCATTTCGATCGCCCGTGCAGATGTGCCGAGATACCGCCCAATCTCCTTACAGGTCATTCCGTGCATGTAATGTAGCGTTATGACCTGCCCGTCACGTTCTGACAGTGTTGCAATCGCATTCCGAACCATCTGTTTCAGTTCATCGTCCTGATATGATTTCAACGCCTTCTCGTCAAGCACTTGGGACTCTGCCTCCTCAATTGGCACCTCATGTTTCGTGATTCTGGACGTACGCCGCAACCAATCTCGGCAACAGTTCACGGTAATCCTGTAAAGCCAGCCAGCAAAATTATAAGGTGGCTGAAACGCACTCAAGTTCTGATACGCTTTGAAAAAGACCTCTTGTGTCACGTCTTCAGCATCTTCGTGATTGCCGAGTTTGTGGCGGGCGAGTCCGTATACGACCGCTTTATGGTCGTCAATGAGAAAACCGAAAGCGGCGTCGTCTCCTGCAAGGCATTCGCGTACAAGTATTTCATCTCGATTCACGGGCAATTCTCCTCGTTAATTCGTGTTCTCTATTGTATAAAACGCTAAAAGAGTGGCGATCCTCACAGAAAATTTTCATAAGAAATAGACCATTAGCGGAATAAACGGGCTGGCAACCCGCTCTACCGTATTTTTTCTTGACGGTTCCCCACCTAAAGTGATATGATTAAACGACTCTATCACAGACAAAAGGGCAAGCCAAGTGAAATTTGATGCCCAACGGGCTTACCAGCATATCGCCCAACTCGCTTTCCCTAGGGCCGTTGGCAGCGAAGGCGAAGCGAAGGCCAGAGCTTATATTGTAGAGCAATTGTCAGCGGTTGGATTGCGTGTGGAGGAGGAATCATTCAACTTTACGCAATTTCCTGCAGAGGTCTTGCCCAGACTGATTTTTGCGGGAGTCACTGTTGCCGTGCTCATCGCCTGCTCGGGTGCCACAAGTCACCCGATACTCATGAGCTTGTTATGCGACAGTGTGCTAGTCGGTGTATTCGTGTTCACCCGCTGGCAGACTAGACTGGAGCGGTTGTATAATACCGGCAAAACGCATACGTCAAAGAACATCATCGCGAGCTGTGATGCGTCCGATGATGTCAGTTTTGAGATTGTCTTTGTTGCTCACTACGATTCCAAATCGCAACTGTTGCCGATTGCCGTAAGGGCGTTGTGTTACTCCATCGCCCTTATGTTGTTGCTCGGATTGGCGATGTTGACAATGTTGCAGTACTATCTGCGAGCAGAATTGCTAGGGGTGTTGATTTGGACTGTCGGAGGAGGTATATGTTTCTGCCTTATGCTTCTACAGTTCAATTTTACGCAAAACCGTTCACCCGGCGCGTTTGACAACGCTTCTGGGGTTGGGGTTCTTTTGGAGTTGGCACGTTGCCTCACAGTGCAGACACCAACTGGCGGGATACGGTTGACCTTCCTATCAACGGGAGCGGAAGAGTATGGGATGTGTGGCGCGCTACGCTACATCCAACAACATGCTGACCAACACAATCCCAAACGAACTTTCGTTGTTAATATTGACGGTGTCGGCGCAATCGGAGAGATTGTCCTCATCACGCGCTACGGTATTCCGCCTGTCGTAACGAGCAGACGGCTGGGGCGGGCAATCCGTGAATGTGGCGCGGAGATCGGTATTGATGCTTCGGAAATTTATTTTCCGGTGGGTGTTGGGTATGATGGCATTCCGATTGCCAGTCGTGGCTTTGAAACTGTGACGCTATCAGCGGGTGGATTCGGTGGGGCATCCCTAAAAATTCACTCAAAGAACGATGGGATGGAGCTCATTGACCCAGGCAGTTTGCAACGTGTTGGTGACCTGATTGTGCATTTTGTTATGCAATGCGTCATGCGTTCGTAGGGGTTGGGGTTCCAAATCCGACGCGACTCAAGGAGATGAAACAATGTTAACCGGGCTCTGGACGATTGGTATCAAAGTGCCCAACCTTGAACAAGAGTTAGCATTTCATCGGCAGATGGGCAACGAAATCGTCCTCGACGAAACGATAGAATTTGATGGCGAACCATTCCGTCTGCCATTGGTCAAAATGGGCGATAAATACCTCCATCTGGCGGAGAAAATGGTTTACGAAGGGTTGCTCAGCGAGGATTTACCGTTCGGTATGACGCATTTGGTCTACATCAGCGATAGCTTTGAAGCTGATGTTGCCAAAGCGATTGACAGCGGTGCTATCGTCCTAAGAGATGTAGCAACGGTTTCCGCGGGATTCGGTGAACGCCGCGTGGCGTTTATGCAAGCACCGGGTGGTTGGATTTTCGAGATTATTGAGATTCAGAAAAACTTTGTGCCTGAAGTCTGAGTCACACAGTTTTCTGCTTGAATATCCTGTGCGGATTTTGATATAATATAAAGGACGGGTTCGGCACTCGGCATAACCCGTGCTAGAGGATTGTTGATGTTTGAAAATTGACGCATATCTTATGCAAGGAGAAATTTAATGAAAAGCGTAAAACCTGTTTTTTACATTGCTGTCGCAGTTGTGCTGGTCGGATTGATGAGTGTGCCTTCCATTTGGGCAAATCACGATCCTAAAAAAGGCCCGGCGAAATTGGGCAGATATGAATTTAAAGAGCAAGATATTAAAAAGGCAGATGATGAATGTGAGGATGGCGGTAAGCCGGGACCAGAATACGTTCCGACTGTCAGAGATAAGGAACCGAACCTAGCACTCCTTAAAGACGCACAGCCAAAGGTATCCTCAACCATTGCAGGCTGGTGTCCCCGACGGCACTGTTTCGAGTACCTTAACGATGGCTTTTACAACAACTGCCGGAGCTGGATTATCGGAGCTATACCTGGCTGGGCACAAGTCGATATCGGTGCTGTCGGTAATGTGAACCGAATTTTCTTCGGTAGCGACCACTCGCAAGGCTTTGCTGACCGTACTGTTACTGACTTCGACATCTTGGTCGCAACAGCAAAAGCTGACGACGATTCAGGGGCGAACACTTGGAAAAAAGTCCACACGCATAAAGGAGACCCCATCCGTGAGACAACCGAGTTTAAGTTCAAAGACGTTGAGGCACGATGGGTTCGGTTACACATCCGTCAGGCGGGTGGAGCCCGTGTTGATGAGCTTGAGATTTACGGTGGAACTGACCCACTTGCGGTGGAACCGAACGGCAAATTGGCGACGAAATGGGGACAAATAAAAATGGAGAAGCAGTAAAACGTTGCAAAACTGCTTTTTCGCCCTTGAAATTTTCTGCAATCAGGCGGACAAAAAAACCGCCCTCTTCTGTGGCTAAGGGCGGTTTTGAAGTTGTTTGTTCAGTCGTTAAAATGCACTAAAGGCATCAATTCACTGAATAGGTTGATTAATATCTCTTTTTCAGGCTTCCCCATGTCGTAGGGAGTTTGTTCTTTGGATGGACAGCAAGTGCGCCCTCAATGCCAAGTTCGGCGAGCGATTTGACATCATCTTCAGCGAGGGCGACGCTGAGAATAATCACTTCATCAACAATGGCATCTGCAAATCTGCCGCCACAACACGTGTCGTTTCCTATGTAGACGGGGCCATTATCAGCATCAATCTGATTCTTAGTCAGGTCTAGTTCGCTCTCGACCTTGCCGTCAATATAAATCTTCCAGTCACCTGTTTTGCTGTCGTAAGTGCCGGTGTACATGTGCCACTCGGTGATATCCTTGGGGCCTATTGACCCATCTGCCCAGCCGCCCGGTTTATTCCAACAACCGCCATTGCAAATCGGGAAAGCGACATTGACCGTTCCCTGATTCGGATGGATAATATAGGCGTTCCTTTTTTCAACAATCCATCCATGCTGATTCCATGTAGGCGTGTTGCTTTTGACCCAGGCAGAGACGGTTAATGCATCCCTAGGACTTTCATGGTCTGGAATGACGACGTGGGCACCTGAACCATCAAACTCGATTGCCTTGCCAAACTTACCATTAACCCATTTGGGGTTGTTTTCGAGTTTGCCATCTAGTTTGTTGCCGGAAGTATCTCTCGCAGTTTTTCCTGTGCCATCATCAAACAACCATAACCCTTCAATGGTTTTGGGGTCAATTTCGGCAACACTTGGGTTGGCAAACATTACGCCCATACACGCTAGGGCGAGAATTGTTAGACTTACTTTCACTGTACATAACCTCCTATTTTGTCGTTGATATTCTAAGCAAGTTTCCAGTCAAATACTTGCTCACATCTTCCTAATAAATGAGACGGGAAGAGGCGAGATAGGTTTATAAAAAGTCGTTTTTGATCAGGTTTTGATATTCTAAGCAGGCTCCCCTGGAGCAGAAGATTGAATTGATGCCGGTTCTGTGTATTACAGAGAGACCGAATTTTACTGACCCTTGCGGGTGGTTCGGTGACGAGACGCAAAAAACTCGGTCTCTGCGGCACCCTTGTCTTAGGAGGCTCTCATGAAAAAAAATGTTATTTTCAGATTCAGTCTGGTTTTCATCATCTTAGCGAATGCCGGTAGTGCGTCTGCCGCTTTTACAAATGCGACGCATGAGGCTGGTTTAGACCGATACGAGGTCGCGCATGTTGATAGTACTGGGAACGGTGTCGCGCTAGTAGACTACGACAACGATGGCGACTTAGACATCTACATCCCCGACAAGTCTGAGCACAGTCGATTTTTCAAAAACAACGGGGATGGGACGTTTTCCAATGTGACAACGCAGATGGGGTTGTTCGGATATAAAGGAGCGTGCTTTGTTGATTACGATAACGATGCCGACCTTGATGCTTTTATCACCAATTTCGCCGAACCGAACATGCTCTATGAGAATAACGGTTCGGGGCAATTTATTGACGTAACCCCGTCAAGCGGTATCGGCGATCATCGTGGGGATACGTTCTCGATGACCTTTGCTGACTATGACCAAGATGGTGACCTCGACCTGTACGTGATAAGCAATCTGTTTTATCCTGACCAATACTATCAAAATAACGGGAACGGCACGTTCACCAACCGTTCCGAGGATGTCGGCTTCAAATATATTGAAGAGGAGGGGTTGGCTGTCTGCTCGTTTGATTATGACAATGATCTGGACATTGATATTTACGTCGCCAACGACTTTGGAGACGACGTGCTTTACCAAAATCAGGGGGATGGCACTTTTCGGGACGTTTCCGCGGAGGCAGGTATCACCAAACCGTACAACGCGATGGGCGTTGCGGCTGGCGATTATGACAATGATCTAGATCTGGATATTTACGTCACAAACGGCGGCATGAATTGCCTTTACCGCAATAACGGCAATGGCACCTTCACAGATGTCGCCAAAGCCGCAGGTGTCGAGGACAATTTCGGCATCGGTTGGGGCACCATGTTCTTTGACTACGACAACGATGGCGATTTAGACCTATATGTTGTCAATGGGCAGCTAGACAATGTCGGTGAGATTCCATGTAATCCCAGTTGGCCTAAAGGGCTTGTCTCCGGTCCAGACGTGCTGTATCGAAATAATGGAGACGGCACTTTTACCGATGTGAGCGGATCAGAGGGCATCGACAATAGTGCCAAAGGGAGAGGCGGTGCTATCGGAGACTATGACAATGATGGTGACTTGGACATTTATGTTGTCAATATTGATAAACATGACGTTCTCTATCGTAACGAGGGGAATGCAAATCATTGGTTGCACCTCAAGCCCGAATACCCTTATCTCAGTGCGTGGGTCAATGCCCGGATTAAGGTGATTGCCGGTGACCTCCAACAGATACGGGAGGTTTACGCCGGTTCGAGCTATCTATCGCAAGAGAGCATGGTCGCCGCGTTCGGACTCGGACATAGAACCCGAGCGGATGTCGTTGAGATTCGGTGGGCAGATGGCACAGTTCAAACGCTGACCGATATCGCCGCTGACCAAGTGCTTGTCCTTACACCGCCGGGGGCCGGCCTTGTATCGGTTGAACCTGCCGGACTCCAGTTGACAACATGGGGTCAGATTCGACGGTTTGCGTTACATCCAAACTATCCGAACCCATTTAACCCAGAAACTTGGATGCCCTTTCAGCTTGGCGAGGATGCAGCAGTAAAAATTGACATCTATGATGTGAGAGGGAACCGCATCCGCACTTTAGCACTAGGGAACAGGCGGGCCGGTGCTTACCTGAAGAAATCTCAAGCCGCCTACTGGGATGGCAAAAGCGAAGGAGGTGAGGCAGTCGCAAGCGGAGTCTATTTCTATAAACTGACAGCAACCCCTACGTTGGGAGGCGAGAAATGGACCGCTATAAAAAATATGGTGTTGGTGAAGTAGTCTGAAACTTCAACCCCGTAGTCAGGGCATCCTGCCCTGATAGCAACTTCAACCCCGTAGTCAGGGCATCTTGCCCTGATAGATACAGAGCACTCGGTGTCTCTGACTCAGGTTATTAAATCAAAACATACGTCAAAGGAGGCGTTTCAATGTTAAAAAATTTCGGTTGCATCATATTGATGCTTGTATTGAGTGTTTCTATCGGAAGCGCGGAACATAACCCAGACCAAGGGCCTTCAGAATTTAATGGACTCAAGTTTATCACCCAAGACAAAGCAAAAGCAGATGCCGAATGCGACCATGGCGGTAAGCCGTTACCAGAATTTGTTCTGACCGTGCGGGATGGCGAACCAAATCTTGCATTGCTTGAGGGGGCGGTGCCAGAGGCATCCTCGGTAATTGCGGGATGGTGTCCCAAACGCCACTGTACCGAGTACCTCAACGACGGCTTTTACAACAACTGCCGGAGTTGGATTATCGGGTCAATACCGGGCTGGGCGCAAATTGATATCGGCCGAGTGGGTATGGTAAATCGCATTTTCTTTGGGAGTGACCATTCACAAGGCTTTTCTGACCGACGCGCAGCGGACTTCGATATCCTTGTGGCAACGGAAGCCGCAGATGCAGATTCCGCTGCTGCTACTTGGACGAAAGTCTTTACTAACGACCCCCCAACCCCTGCCAGTGAGACGACGGAGTTCAAGTTCGACACCGTTGAGGCCAGGTGGGTTCGGATTCAAATCAGAACAGAGGGTGGTGCCCGTATTGACGAGATAGAGATTTATGGCGGCCCTGATCCATTCGGTACAGCGACCTCCGTGGAACCTCGCGGAAAACTAACGACGACCTGGGGACAGCTTAAAGGCGGTTCGCGTTAATTCTATTGATTCTATCACCTCTTACGGTCAAGAACCTCTCCGTTTACGGTGGGGTTCTTGACCCAACTTTTAGGAGCCTTATGACATCAGAATCACCCTTATCCCCTGAACGCCTGGATGCCGTTGTACACGACCTGCGTGAAGTCGGCTTCCACATCATTGAAAATGTGATTAGTCGTGAGGAGGCAGAGGAAGCGCGTGAGGCAACCCTCGCACTTGCCGAAACCGATATCGCCGATGGTCGAGATTACTCTTACGGCGAAGGAAAAATCCGTCGCGTCTGGGCAATCGTCGGCAAGGGGTCTATTTTCCGCCGCCTAATTCAGCACCCGACTGTTATCGCTGTTTGGCAGCGTACACTGGGGCAGGATGTCATCGCTTCAACCTTTACGGCGAACATTGTCGGCCCCGGTGCCCCAGCGGGTGGATGGCATATTGACTATCCGTATTGGGCAATGGAACCGCCCTTTCCCGAAGGCGCGTTGACAGGGCAGACCGTTTGGATGCTAGACGATTTCACACCTGACAACGGGCCGACAGCCTGCATTTCCGGGTCACACAAGACATTGCGGCGCCCCGAACCGGGCGAGGCAGAGACAAAAGAGATGGCTGTCGCAACCGCTCCAAAAGGGTCTGTGCTATTCACAAACGGAGCAATTTGGCACCAATGCCTTCCGAACAGCACCGACGAACAACGTGTCGGTCTGCTCGGTATGTACAATCGTTGTGTGGTCTATCCACAGGAGGACATGCCCCGGCAATTGACAGACAATGAGTTGGCAACCGAGAGCGGCCTGTTAAAGCAACTGCTAGGCCGCAACATTCCGTTTCGTGACCCCGACCACGGGAACAATTGGCACCGAACGGCGACAGGATTTGAGTTAGGCTAATCCTCTGGGAGAGAATAAACCATGACCGATATTGAACAGTACGAATTTGACCGGCAGGGCTTTTTAATTCTGCAAGATTTTCTGACTGAGGATGAAGTGAGCCAGCTCAGACCCGTCATTGACGAGCTGGAGCAACATGCGATTGACCACTACCAATTAGAACCGCGCAACAGTAGAAAACCCCACTATCATTTCAACCCAGAGCGTGGCTACTACGCCGCAGGTAGCCATGAACATAGCAAGACGCTAATCATTGAGGATTTTTTCAATTTCCATCCCGCCTTTGATTTTCTCGTCAACCACCCCAAAACGATGGGCTATATTCAGAGGATTGTAAAGGAGAAAATCGGAATTAACAACTCCGAATTGCGGGTGCGTTACCCGAACAATCATACGGGCGCTCACATGGGCGGGTTAGGGAGCCAAAAACACCGCTATACGATAAACACCAAAGGTATTGACTGTATGATGGTGCGGTTCGTTTATTTCGTCCAAGATGTGAGTAACGCGGAAGGGGCGTTTTGTGCCGTGCCGGGGTCTCACAAGTCCGCTTTTCGACCACCGTATAGTTGCCCAATTGACGAAGAGCCCGGGATGGTTGGGCTCGAAGTCAAAGCCGGTGATGCCATTCTATTTACAGAAAACCTACGGCATGGTGGGTTCACAAATCACTCAAACCAGACCCGAAAAACGCTCCATGTTGGCTATGGCCCATTCTGGATGATGTCACAGAATATCGCCACGATGGACGAACCGCAGTACATCAAACCCGAAACATGGGCACGATACGACCAGGGACAACGTGAGCTGTTCCAACCCTGGTTGCGGCAGGGATCAGAATATCAATAGTTTTAGCGAATCGGCCGACATAATTACGCTGAAGTCACCGGATGGGGCTCACCTGTGATGCACACCACATTCGGATTTGATGGACACTGTTGGATTCCATTTACACAATTTCGATAAGATCTCGTCAAAGTCTCTCCATAAAATTGTCGCTGTAGAAAGGAAGACACAAAGGACATGAGTGACATTCGCAAAAGCAAAAAAACGGTACTGTCGGGGATTCAGGCTAATGGCACCCTTCATATCGGCAATTACGTGGGAGCCCTAAGCGTATGGGTGGCAAATCAGGAACATTTCAACAACCTATTCTGCATACTGGTCTTATTTGAAGTGCTGTCGGACGAGCCACGGACAACTATAGAAGAACGATTTATTAACATGGGATATGGAAACCTCAAGAAGGAATTGGCCGAACTTGTAATTCAGACACTACATCCAATTCAGAGCCGATACCAAGAAATTATGGCGAATCCGATGGCACTTGAGCGGATTCTTAGCGATGGTGCCGAACGTGCCAGTGCTATAGCTGAGGGAACCCTCTTGGAAGTCAAACGTTTAGTCGGCCTAGCAGAGCACCACATTCAAAATCTTAATTAGGAAAACGAATCATGACAGAAATTGAAAAGTACGAGTTTGACCGGCAAGGCTTTCTCGTTTTACGTAGTTTTCTGACGGAAGACGAAGTCAACCAATTGAGGCCAGTGGTTAACCAACTTGAGCAACACGCCACCGAACACTACCAATTACCGCCCCGTAAGAAAAGCAGATGGGGCCCAGAGTATCATTTCAGTCGCCAGCGAGGATACTACGTCAGCGGCGGGCATCAATACGGTGAGACTTTCCTAATCGAGGATTTCTTTAACTTCAACCCGACTTTCGATATCCTCGTCAATCACCCCAAAACGATGGAGTACATCCGCGGAATCGTTCAAGGCGCAATCGGTATCAATAACTCCGAACTCCGTGTGCGTTACCCTGGCAACTTCACCGGAGCGCATGGCGGCGGCCCAACAAGTCAGAAATATCGATATGCGGTTAAGGGAGAAAGTATTGATTGTATGATGGTGCGTATCATATATTTCGTCCACGACGTAAGCAACGAAGAAGGGGCCTTCTGCGTCGTGCCACATACGCATAAATCCGCCTATTCGGCACCCTATCAGGGCTCAGTAGACGAGGAAACGGGTATGATTGGGCTCGAGGTCAAAGCGGGCGATGCCATTCTATTTACGGAAAATCTACGTCACGGTGGGTTGACCAACCGCTCGGACAGAACCCGAAAGACCTTGCATGTGGGCTACGGCCCCGATTGGATGATGTCGCAGAATATCGCGACCATGGATGAAACACCGAACATCACACCTGAAACTTGGGCGCGCTATGATGAAGGGCAACGCCAACTATTCCAGCCGTGGCTTCGACAGACAGCGGCGTATCAGAAAACCGGTTAACAAGGAGGATACTATGAAACAGAATCGTATCTGTGCTTTAACAGTCGTCTTAGGGTTAATTGTATGCGGTGTCGCTGTGGCTGAGTCTACAGAGACACCGGTTGATTTTGCACGTGACATCCAACCGATCTTTGCGAACCACTGTTTGCAATGTCACGGTCTCACGCAACAGGAGAGCGGCTTGCGCTTGGATAGCAAGGCTTATGCCCTGGAGGGTGGGGATTCCGGGGTCGCCGCCATTGTGCCTGGGAATAGTGCTGAAAGCCGACTCATCGAATTGGTCACGGCGGAAGATGAGTATGAGCGTATGCCCGCCCAAAGCAATCCCCTCAGCCCTGAACAGATCGGGTTGTTGCAGCGGTGGATTGACCAAGGGGCAGAATGGCCGGACATCGAACCCCCCCTTATAGAACCTGAACTTCCCAAAAGCGATTATTGGTCATTCCAACCGATGCAACATCCAGAACCGCCATCGGTAAAAAACAGTGACTGGGCTCGTAACCCCATCGACAATTTTGTTCTCAACCGGCTGGAAGACGCTGAACTTTCCCCGTCAAGCGAAGCGGCGCGTGTGACCCTTATTCGGCGTTTGAGTTTGACGCTTTTGGGACTCCCCCCTTCCGTTGAAGAAGTTGATCAGTTCGTCGCCGACAAGAGTCCAGATGCTTACGAAAAATTGGTTGAGCGGATGCTTGCCTCACCGCGTTACGGCGAGCGGTGGGGGCAACATTGGCTGGATATCGTGCGCTTCGCCGAGACCAACGGGTTCGAGGTCAACACTCCACGGCCGGCGGCCTGGCCCTATCGAGATTACGTGATTCAAGCGTTCAATGAAGACAAACCGTACACGCAGTTTATCCGTGAACAACTCGCTGGCAATGCCCTCGGCGTGGATGTAGCAACCGGATTTCTCGTCGCCGGGCCCAAGGATCTGGTCGGTAGTCCTGACATCAGACTGACCCTCGCACAGCGCATGGACGAACTCCACGACATGATTAACGTGACCGGCATGACATTCCTCGGCTTGACGACCGGCTGCGCCCGCTGTCACGACCATAAGTTTGACCCAATCTCTCAACGCGACTACTACGCGATGCAAGCGGTCTTCGCTGGCGTACAACATGGTGAGCGGGAACTGAAAACGCCTGAATACGAAGCGAATCGAAAGCAAGCAGTTGAAGCCGAACAGCAGTTGGCAACGGTCAAGACGAAACTAGCACGGTTTGAACCGTTACGCTACGCCGGACGCACGATTATCATTGATGACCGGGGGTATATGGATGACTCCGATGAAACGGAACAACCCGCAGACCAACCGAGTGTGACGCTACTTCAGGAGATTGGCGGCAGAAACGGCAACTCCAGCGGAAAAGGCCCTAACGAAAAAGATGACCCTGGCGGTCTTGGACGACTGCCGAATATCGGGAAAGGGTACACATGGTGGAAGGCGGCAAATACCGACGTTTTCACTTGGGATGCACACACGGCGGGACGCTTTCATCTCTGGTTATCGTGGGGGTGTGGGCTCAGTGGTCGTTCCCAAACGACGAAAGTGCCTCACGCGACAGATGCGCGATATTTCCTAGACCTTGATGGCAAACTCGAAACGCAGGATGACCGGCAACACATCGCCACACTCAACCACCAGCACCTCGCAGATGGTCGAGAAGCCCCTAAGAAGTTGGTCGGCGCATCGGGAAGCGCGTCGCTGTGGAGCGGTTTGTATTACGCGGGCATCTACGAGCTGAACGAAAACAGCCGAATCGTCCTGCGGGGTGGCGAGACGGACGCACCTATTACTGCCGATGTTATCGTCCTCCAAGAAATCAACGCGACGGACAGCGATGCTCCGTCCATCCCCCAATTGCGCCCTGCTGTCCACTCACGCCAGAACGTTGAACGCTTCAAATCGACTGTTGCGAAATTCGTTCGGTTTACGGTGCTTGAGACCAGCAGTGGTGAGCCGTGTATTGACGAGTTAGAAATCTACACCGCTGGTGAAACCTCCCGCAATGTCGCGTTGGCAAGCGGCGGCGCGAAGGCAACCGCATCAGGGACTTTAGAGGGATTCGACATCCACAAGCTCGAACATATCAATGACGGGCTCCACGGCAACCCTCACAGTTGGATTTCAAATGAGCCGGGCGCAGGCTGGGTGCAGATTGAACTCCCCGAAATCGTCACGGTTGACAGGATTGTTTGGGGGCGCGACCTAGAAGGAAAAGTTACAGACCGACTCTCGACCAAATACCGAATTGAAGTTTCGACTGATGCGGAGCTGTGGTCATCCGTCACCGACTCCGATGACCGGATTCCGTATGTCAAATTGTCCACAGGCCGTAGCGCATTCTATCCGACGGAGGGCCTCGCTACGGATGAAGTTGAGGTGTTGGGAGAGTTGATTGGTCAACTCAAGGAGTTAGACGCGAAGTTGGACAAACTTAACGAGGAACTTCCGAAAGCCTACGCTGGTACCTTCAGCGAACCGGAGCCAACCTATCGGCTCTACCGCGGTGACCCGTTTCAGAAGCGCGAACTCGTAACACCGGGGGCTATCAATGCTATTGGAGAGGTGGCTTTGCGTCTGGAAGCCGGTACGCCTGAACAGGGACGGCGAAAGGCATTGGCCGAATGGATTGCAGACCCGCAAAACCCCCTCACAGCACGAGTCATGGTCAACCGAATCTGGTACTACCATTTTGGCGAAGGCATTGTCAGCACACCGAGCGATTTCGGAGTCAACGGAACGATGCCATCACATCCGGAGTTGCTCGACTGGCTCGCTTCGGCGTTCATTGACTCTGGCTGGAGTGTCAAGGCGATTCAACGGCTCATTGTCCTGTCTAATACATATCGCCAGTCAAGCCACCCCAACGAAAGGGGGTTAGCCGTTGATGCAGATGCCCGTCTGCTTTGGCGTTACCCACCGCGTCGTCTTGAAGCCGAAGCCATCCGCGATTCCATCCTGTCGGTCAGCGGTACGCTCGACCTGGCGATGGGCGGGGTAGGCTATGAGGTCTTCGAGCCAAACACCAATTATGTCCGTGTCTATCATCCGAAGAAAGAATACGGACCGACCGAATGGCGGCGAATGGTCTATCAGCGCAAAATACGCATTGAACGGGACGCTACCTTCGGTGCCTTCGATTGCCCTGACGCAGGACAAACGTGCCCAAAACGCACACGCTCTACCACTGCACTTCAGGCACTGAATCTGCTCAACAGCCATTTTATGGTACAGCAAGCGGAGTTCTTCGCTGAACGCCTCAGCAAAACGGATGGAAGCAATACTGCTGACCAAGTGCGGCACGGTTTCAAACTCACTTTTGGACGAGAGCCGGATGCCCAAGAATTACATAAGTCCGTGGAATTGATCGAATCGCACGGCTTGGTGGCCTTCTGTCGGACGATGCTGAATACAAATGAATTTCTGTTTGTGAATTGAGGAGGAAATTTGCCATGGCAATGACTGAAGAAGAACAGTTTCGCTTTGACCTCGCAGGGTTTTTGGTACGCCCGGCGATTCTAACATCCAGCGAAGTTGCTGATATCGTCGACCAGATTGACCGCATCAAACACAACCCCGAGTCCCTCCCACCGGAACATCGAGCGGTGCCCGGTGGCCCATCAAGTGTGCTCATTGACCACCCGCAGGTGATTGATGTGCTTCACGACATTATTGGGCAAGACATCCGATTGGAAAATACGTTCTGTGTCTGGAGAACAAAGGGACAGGATGCGGGTGGACTTCACGGCGGTGGGCCACAGCAGGGCGACCCCATTTTTGGCTATCGGGTGAACAATGGGCGCATCCACGCAGGGATGGTGCGTGTGGTTTTTGAACTCACCGATGTGACCGAAGAAGATGGCGCGACCTGCTTTATCGCTGGAAGTCACAAATCAAATTTTCCCATGCACGCCGAGCACATGTCGTTAGATGACGGGAAACGTAGTCCATTTCTAATGCGTTACGCATGTCCAGCCGGGAGCGCGATTTTTTTCACGGAGAACCTCTGTCATGCCGGCCCTGTTTGGAAACGAGATACGCCGCGTGTCGCTGTACTCAACGCCTACGCCCATCTCGCCACACATTGGCACCGTCTGAGGGTTCCGCCTGAAGTAATGGCAAGCCTTCCTCGCGAGAAACAGGCCTATTTCCGTGAGCCGTGGATTGCCGATTTCCGCACCAGTCCAGCTACGCACAATACAATCGAGCGTTTCCTCAACAACGACGAACCACCGGTTAACACAGACAACGAACCGTAGTGCTTCGCAGATTGGAAGAGTGGAAGATTGGAAGGATGGAAGAGCGGGAAGATTGGTTTATTCTTGAGGCTTGCTTATGCGTCGATACAACATTCAGAACAAAATTGTTCTGCCATTCATTCTGCTTTTTACGATTGTCATTTTTGTCGTGCCGCTCATCCCGATTGCGCTTTTTGATCGGGAGTACGATGAGCAATTCAGCCTTGAGACACAGAATTGGTTACAGGCGATTCTAGAAACCAGTTACATTACCGATTCCCCTGCCGACTCCGAGAAGGTTAAAATTGCGTATGGTGCCGACGTAGCCCTCGTGAACGCACACAACATAATTACCCATACAACACTCGCCGCTGATTGGGCGGGCTTGGACAAACACCTCAAGCTTATTGAGGTGCGAAAAGAGATTGCGGAATCGGGGCGTAATTCTGTGTTGCGAAACGTTACCGTTGCAGGGAAGCCGTATAAGGTCAGCTACTATCAAGAAACGCACGGTCACTTGTATTGCCTCATGCGCCCGATGGACAAGATTGCGGCGGCGAAACGGCAGGCGGTCTTCTGGATGTTGGGCATCGCCGCCGTTGTGATATTGTTGGTCGCGCTCATCAGTCACCTAATCGGTAGAAATCTTGCAAATCCGATTAAAGACTTGGTGCAATTTACACGTCAAGTTGCCGGAGGCGACCTTGAGCAACAGTGCGCGGTGAAAACGCACGACGAAATTGGTGACCTCGCCATTGCGTTTAATCAGATGACCCAAGACCTGCGGGATTTGCGAAATGAAGTGATTCAGTCAGAGCGGCTGGCAACCGCGGGCAAGATGGCCGCATCATTCGCCCACGAGATTCGGAATCCGTTGTCGTCAATGCGAATGTTCGCCCAGATGCTCAGACAAAAGAGAGACCTCTCGGAGTCGAGGCGCGAACAGTCAATGCAGTGCATTCTTGAAGAGATTGAACGTATTGATGTAATTGTCAAAGGATTGATGGATTTCGCCCGTCCCGCAATGCTAGAACTGGAACGCCATCCCCCCAACGCCGTCCTCCAAGAAGTATTAGACCTGATGGAAGCCAACCTGAATCATCACCAAATCTCATTGATAAAAAAGTTCCACCCCGATTTACCGCACTGTCTGTTTGACAGGGATAAACTGAAACAGGCGTTTATGAATATCGTCTTAAATGCAATAGAGGCGATGCCGGAGGGAGGCACACTCGAAATCCAAACCACGCATGACTTCAAGGACTCAAAGAAGACGGAATCCAAGGAGTCAGGCACCGTTTGCATTGGCGTTATTGATACAGGGGTGGGTATCCCTGCGGACGAGCTGGAACGATTATTTGAACCCTTCGTCACAACGAAATCGCAGGGAACCGGGCTCGGGTTAGCCAACGCTAAGCGTGTGCTTGAACAGCACGGCGGAGAGATATCTATCGAGAGCACCGTTGGGACAGGAACGAAGGTTTCGCTACGGTTGCCGGTGTCACCCGCGCATTCAAAGTAGTAGATTCGCATTATTGCACTTCTGCTTGTAGGAATTTCGCAAAGAATATCTCACTTGACGCAATAAATAAAACCTTCGCTTCAAAATCAGAAAGTGCTTTAATATCTGCATCAGAATTAAGCAGATATTCAAAAGTATCAGATGATGATAAACTTAGACCCAAACGGAAATCGTCTTCTTGATTTAAGTATGAATCCAACATTTGAGTCGCAATATCCTCTGCTTGAGCTGAATCATAATCTCCCAATTCATAAGCACTCCTGGCGGATTCATAATCGCCATGCCATTCGATTATTCTTCTCTTAGGTTTGTGAAGAGTGCATCTCCACATGCGGGTCTCTTGAAACCCAAAAGGAATTTCACGCTTACAATCCTTAACCGTACAACCCGAATACGCCTCAAAATCTTGAATAATCAACCCGAGCACATATTCAGGGTCTCGCTCTCGACTGTGGTCTTCTATTTTAAAGTCTCTTTTAAGTTCCAGTGATTCAGTGGACTGAATGCCATAATACCCCTCACCTGTTACATCGCATATCCCGTAATACCATATATGGGCTTTAACCCAGTTGCTCGGTGGTGGTGGCGGTGTTTCATAGTCTAAAGTCTGCACACCTCTAATCTTCATATTCTGTTCCTCCGTGGAAATAGTTGCCTACCGTGTCAACTTACTTTCTTTGATAGATTGCTGTTATGATACTACAGTCAAGTGAATGTGTCAACTTCACATTGGCTATCTTTCCACTCTTCCGCTCCAGCGGAGTGCAATGTTTATAGAACCCGATATGCCCCAATTCCCGCTCTCCAGCGGAGCGCAATGTATACCCAGCCAACTTATCGCTCAAAATATTGAGCAACTGCCCCCCTAGTGCTAAGTTCTGCCGAAGCATAATGATTTGGCATCAATGAAGATTTCCACCTACCGGCCCGTTGCATCTCAACCTCTCCTGCCCCTGCCCTTGCCAACGATACCGCCATACCCACTCGTGGTGAATGCCCGCTGATGAAACCATCAATCCCCGCATCTTTAGCACGTTGCTTTAATAATGCTCTTACCGTGTTTCGGTTTATTCTTCGATTCTGCTTTGGGTCTTTATACTTGCTCCCTCGAAACAATGCGCCCTCTTCAATGCCCGTATGATTAAGATAAGACTCGATGGCTTTCATTGTTTCATTGGTAACGAAAAGGTGAGTGCCCTGCGCTGTCTGGTCGGTCTTACTCTCTTTAATAAAGATTGCGTTATCTTTCAAATTATCAACCTCAAGATTAACAAGTTCACCAATGCGTAACAGCGCATCGCTCATCAACCGAATAATCGCAATATCTCGCAGTGCTAATGATTGATTATCATCCAGCGAGGCAATAGTGCAAATCTTATCAACGTCCGGGCGGCGGAGCGGGTCTACCTGCCCGCGTCCCCTATCCTTGCCTTTCTTTCTGATTCCCTTTAACAATGATTTCGTTAATGCACCGACAACATTGTTATCGCCCGTTCGCCACTTCACAGCCGAGACCGTCATTGAAATAGTAGATGGCGATAACCCTTTTTCATGTTGTTCAGTGAGATATTGAATCAACAATTCCTCCGTCAGTGATTGCCCATTCAACCATTCTGTCAATGGCAATAATGCTTGACGATATGCTTTCAAAGTATTCTCTGAAAGCGAAGAGCGGATTAACTCTCTTGTTTCATTATTGGCAATAACAGTCGTTTCATTCTTAACAATCATCGCGTCCATACAAAATAACCCCTTTCCGTAAAAAAGAGTGTATGAGATCATAATCTTTCTTATGATCTATTATACGCTACGATTATGATTAAAGTTTCATCATCATGCCAAGAAACCGATTTTTTTCGGCAAAACTCGGTTTCTCTACCATAGGCTGGCCATAGTCCACAATTGATCGCGACTCCTGTTCTTCCTTGCGTCTTTTCTGCTTTGCGCCTTTGCGTTAAAATTCCATTTAGCTTGAAATCCACCGTATATATGATATAATAAACCACGTTCACACTGAATTGGAATATTTCCTGGAATTGCAATATGTCTATTTCCTGGATTTAGCGATATGATTATATTGAAATATTCCAAGTGTTATATGCCTGAAAATACAGATGTCTCAATTTCGACATATTATCATGTATAAACTCACAAAATCGCAATGAAAGAATATCGACAGTCCAAGAACTCGCTAAAAAAGCAGATAAGCCTATTGCTACCTATCGACATTTATGAGGGTGCAAGACGGGATTCACAGAAATATAACCGTTCGATGGCATATCATATAGTAGAAACACTTCGGTTAACCTTCGACAAATCAATCCGGGAAGTCCAGGCGGAACGGGAAGCCGCGGCTAAGGTGCAGGTCTTTGAGCAGATGAAGGAACAGGCAACAGCGGAAGGCCGGTCGGAAGAATGGCTACTCGCATTAGAACAGGTGTTTAAGCGGTTTGCTGAAACGAAGGCATCGGAAGACTTTACCGAAGCGTTTCAGAAAGACCTTGTCATGTTCACAACGATGATGCTTGAAGTTGGTGAACCGTCTCAGCAGGATGAGAAAGAATAGGAGCGCGAACTCAGATTATGGAACTTTACGAAGCGGTTAGTCCTCTCGATTTCAGATACTACGGTGGCAACGAAACTCTGATGAAACGTCTACTGCCATACGTCTCTGAAGCCGGTTATGTCAAATATCAAGCCAAAGTCGAGGCGGCATTGGTACGGACGCTTGCCAAACACGGCATTTGCTCCCACGAAATTGCCGATGAAGTCGAACAGGCAGTCGAGCAGGTCACTGCCGAAGAGGTCTACGAAGTGCAATCCCGGATTCGGCACAATATCCGGTCACTCGTCAACGTCATCAGGTCAAAAATCAGTCCTGAAGCACAACCGTACATTCACCTCTTTGCGACTTCAGCGGACATTCTTGATACAGCAACAGCACTACGCTTTAAGGATTTAACGCAAAAAGTCATTCTCCCCGACCTCATTGAACTGGAGACGCGCTTGATTCAGCTCGCCCGTGACCATGCAGAAACCGTTCAGATTGGGCGCACACATGGACAACACGCGGAGCCGATTACGTTCGGTTACGCGCTTGCCCTCTACGTCAGCCGAATTGGAAATCGCATTGAGCTGATTAATCGTGCAAGCCAAAATCTTCGGGGGCAATTTTCCGGTGCGGTTGGCGCATTTAACGGGCTGGCGTTGATTAGCGACAATCCAGAGCGCATTGAAGCAGACCTCCTCGCTGAGCTCGGCATGAAAGCATCCGATACACATACCTCAACGCAATGCGTCGAGCCTGAATCTGTCTCCGACTTGGCTTATGCAATCACATCGGCGTACACCGTCCTCGCCAACTTTGCGGACGACATGCGACATCTCTATCGCACCGAAATAGCCGAGGTGGGTCGGAAGTACAACCCACAGGTGGTCGGTTCCTCAACGATGCCGCATAAGGTCAACCCGGAGGAATTTGAAAACGTCAAGAGTATGTGGAAAGCCTTTGTACCGCGAATGACCACCGTGTTCATGGATAGTATTCTCGAACACCAGCGCGACCTCACGAACTCGGCATCCAGTCGCTTTCTAACAGAGTTGTTCACCGCATTCGACTACTCGGTGTATCGTCTCAACCGTGCGCTTGGAGAGATGGATGTCAAAACCGATCGGATGCGTCGTAACCTTGAAATGACTGCGGGCGATACAGTTGCCGAACCCATCTATCTCTTAATGGCGTACTACGGATTTCCCGATGCCTATGACTACACCCGCAAACTCATTGCTCAAGTCCATCAAACCGGCGAGTCTCTCGTTGAACTGTTATGGAAAGACCAGACGATACACCCCTTTCTCGAAAAGCTAACGGATAAACAGAGAGCGGCACTGAGTGACCCAGCGAAGTACATCGGTGCCTCTGTTGAACGCACCTATGCGACCTGCGACGAGTGGGAAGAACGGGTGAAACGTGTATTTATGGTGGAACCGAAAGATATGTAGACACCGGCCGGTAGGTGCGGTTTTGCGTCAAGTCATCTTGTGCGCTCGCTCACGCGACCATCCGTCCCCGGACCATCCGTCTTCGGACCACCCGTTAGGGGCAACCGCACTACCGCGATGTATAAATAATTATTGGCTTAGCTATAAAGAGAATCAGCGCAATTAAGCGATGAAGATTATCTCCTACATTTCACGCTTTATCAAACGTCATCGCCGCATCTTCATTTTTTTCGGATGTCTGCTCATTTTTTTCGCTGGCACATGGTATGGTCGGTCTGTCCGTGTCAAGCGAATTACGACATATCTCGGTTCGTATCTCAGTCTATCCCGGCGCGATGTAATCCATCCGGTGGCGAAAGGGATAACACATCGGCAGATTAAACAAGGCGGGTTGTGCATCAACATTCTTGAAATCCTGCCTGACGCGCCTGTGTCTATCCGGCCTTACCGGGCGTTGGATGCGGGAATTGGGACCGAATCGCTCGTCTCACTCGCACGGCGGCACAAAGCCATTGCCGCAGTCAACGGAGGCTATTTTGAGATGGCAGGCACCTTTCAAGGCGAATCTGTCGGGGCGTTGAAGATTGATGGCGAATGGGTCAGCGAGCCAGAACAAGTGCGTACAGCCCTCGGTCTATCAACTGTCAATGGACGAATTGAGGCAATTATTGATCAGATTGAGTTGAGAGTGGAGTTGATGGTGGCCAGTGGCGAAACTCTTGCAGTCGATGGCATCAATCGCGGGCGAATCGGCGATGAGTTAATCCTGTATCGCCCGGTTTTCCATCGTGTAACATTGACCGATGCTGATGGTGTGGAAGTCGTGGTAAGAAATCAGAGCGTCACTGAAATTCGCGATGGGCAGGGGAGCAGTCGTATCCCCAACGATGGCTATGTGCTCTCTGCGAATGATTCAAAGCGAGATTGGTTGCGCGCTCGCATCTCGATTCGAGACGCGCTCACTATCCGGGAGATTGTTTACCCTCAAAACATCGAGTACCAATCGTGGTGGGAGAATGCTGAACACATCATCAGTGGGGGGCCCCTATTAGTTCGAGATGGGGTGTCAACCACAGCACAGGAGCAGGATGCGGAAGGATTTGACCGGCGCTTCTACGGATGGTGGCACCCGCGGACGGCTGTGTGTGTCAAAGCAGATGGTACACTGGTCTTTGTTACAATCACCGCTGCCAATCCAAAGGTGAGGCGTGGTGTAAAGTTATCTCGACTGGCAGACCTGCTCCTAGAGTTGGGTGCAAGAGACGCGCTGAATCTCGATGGGGGTGGCTCTACAATGATGATTATCAACGGAGAAATTGTCAGTACACGCCTACCACCCCCCCCTAAGCCCAAAACAGCGCGCGGAAATCGCCGTATCCGTGCCGTTCCCCGAAACTTCGGCAGACCTATCGCGGATGCCTTTCTAATCGTTCCACGATAGCCTAGGCTCCAAATTTTTTGCATCAATTGACAATTAAGACTTGACAATAAAACAGAAATCGGTTAGACTGATTAATAGACTCATTCAAGAAAGGAGGTGAACCCAAATGCGGATGTACAAATTGCTACTGGTTTGTCTGATGGCACTCATCGTCATGATGGGGTGTAGTAAATCATCGGAGAAGCCTGCCGAGACGACAGCCGATGCTCCCGCGCCGATGCCGGCAATGGAAGCAGTGACATTAGCGGTCACGGGGATGACGTGAGGCGCGTGTGTAACGAAAGTGCAGGATGCGCTCATGAACATCGACGGGGTTAGCGATGTAAAGGTCTCTCTGGAAGATAACAATGCTGTTATGAAAGTCGATACAGCCAAAGTTAAAACAACTGACCTGACAACTGCAGTTTCAGGGGCTGGGCCCCCAGACTTCACTGCAACTAAGGTCGCGAACTAAAATTTCGGTTGGAATCGTTTCGTGCCGGTTGAATTGTAAAAAGGAGTTACGCATCCTGCACCATTTGCGTAACTCCTCCTCCCACCCTCTTACCCCTCTCGTTGTGCTATCTAGCATAGCTCCCTCCTCAGAAAACGTTCCCGCTTAAACCTTCAAGTCGTTGCCCAAATGCCGCACGAACGATAAATCTGAGGAAATATCAGAAAAATATGGAAATTTCCACCGGTTTTTGATAAACTTTTAGGTGCCATTTTTTGGGAGACCGAAATAGATGGTCGAATTTGGAAAATCAACCCGCAATCGTATAGGAGAAACGTCATGTTTTTGAAAAAGAAATATCCAATATCCACGCTCTTATTTGCCTTTATTGCAGTGTTCCTCCTCCCCCAATCCAACGCCCAGAACCGATTTTCTGAAACCGTCGGGCCCGTCACAATTCAAGCGGTGAACTCTACAACGCCGCTGGTTGTTCCGTACATTATATGGGGGGGTGAAGCGGCACTGTTCTATGCCAACGGCGGCCTACAGACCCAACCAGGCTCAATCATGTCAAATCTAGGATTAAATCTGAAACTGGTCTCAGGGGACGATTTTCCGCAACAAGTGAAGAACTATTTGGCAGGGAAATCCCCCATCCTTCGCGGGACCTTCAGAATGATTTCCCAAGCCAGTGAGGTGGTTGGTCGTGATAGCAGGACAAAAGGGGTTGTCTTTGGTCAGTTGACGTGGTCTGCCGGTGACCATTTTGTCGGACGGTCTCATATCAAAAAAATTACAGATTTAAGGGGTAAGAAAATCGTCATCCAAACTGGTGGCCCCCATGTTGGAATGCTCTACGACCTGTTGCGGACAGCGCGACTTTCAAAATCCGATGTAACCATCATTTGGGTTGATGATTTGACCGGCCCAAACGGCCCCGCTGAACGATTCAGGAATGATTCGAGCATTGCGGGCTGTTTCGTGATTACGCCAGACATGGTCGGTTTGACAGGCGGGCATGAAAATAAAGGCACCGGTGCGGAAGGGACAGTTCAGGGTGCTTACGTCGTTGTCAGCACGGCAACCCTCTCGCGTTCCATTGCAGACGTTTACGCCTGCCGCAAGGATTTCTATGATGCGAATAAAGGAAAGATTGAGAAGTTCTTCGCCGGATACCTAAAAGGTGCTGAAGAGGTGATCAAACTTAAAAATGCTTACGAGACCCGCGGTTCAACGCAGTATATGGCACTGCTTCAGATGATGCAGAATATCTACGGTACTGAAGTATTGCCGACCCTTGAGGAAGACGCACACGGTCTGATTGCTGACTGCACCTACGTAGCACAGCCCGGCAACGTCGCATTCTTTAACGATCCGACGAACATCGTCGCCGGGTTTGAAGGCTTTAATAAAGCTGGGTTGGATATGGCCGTAAATTGGGGATTTGTGAGCAAGCGATATAATCTGATTCCCTCCGATCTGGATTTCAGTTCGCCGGCATTCAAAAACCTGCTAGCGACAACGGTCACAATTCCTGTTCAGCGAAAACGCTTCAAGCCGAAAACCGTCAGGGCAGAAGTTGAGTCGTTCAATGAAGATAATGTGCTTGACGAGAAAACACTCATTTCGTTCACAATTCAGTTCGAGCCGAATCAAGACACATTTAGCGAAACCCGATATCGTGAGGAATTTGACCGGGTCGTTGAGTTAGCCTCAAAATATGGAAATGCCGCGATTGCTATCAAAGGTCATACCGACCCATCGAAAACGCTCATGGCTACCGTCAAAACCGGACTGAAACGAGGAATCCTCAAGCGCACCGGAACGAGCGGAAATTATGAATATTTTATGAACGGCAAGTCCTTTAGCTTGGAAGATACAGATACGTTAATCAAACTCATCCAACAGCGGAAGTTCGATGAAGGAACAGACCTTGAGAGTCCATATCGAATTATGAGAGCGGGGCTACAGCTTTCCGAACAACGGGCGGAAGTGGTCAAACAGTCAATCATTGCCTACGCCCGCCAAAGAAATATCCGAATTGAAGCCGAGCAGATTGTCCCCGTTGGCCTCGGCATCAAAGAGCCAGTAATTGCCAAGCCCACCAATCCAACACAAGCCGCGAAAAACCGAAGAGTAGAGTTCGCGCTTGTAAAAGTATCATCCGAAGCAGTTGTTGATTCAGATTTTGATTTCTAGTTGGCAAGCTCTTTTGGATGGGTGGGGGGCGACCATTCCCCACGGTAGGTGCGGTTTGCAACCGCCCCGGGTGCCCGTCCACCCTGGTAGGTGCGGTTTGATGAAGATTAATAAAATAATTCGGTAATTCCATAACCATGCCCGGTGCGGTTCGGAAACCGCCCCTACTGGGCATGGGGGAAATCGGGATTACCGATTTAAATACTTAAACGTCATGCAACCGCACCGTTCGCCAATATGAAATTACCCAATCGGGCGACCATTTCTGAAAAGTGCCGGAAAATCAGCTAAGGAAGGCAAATCGTGAAAAACGTAACCCGACCAACCGTTTTATTCATTATACTGCTCCTACAACTGACCCCAGGCGCGTTATCTGAGGAGGGGGTACACACAGAGAATATCGTCATCATTCTAGACGCTTCGGGGTCAATGAAGGACAAGTTCAGTAGCGACCAGACAAAGACAAAGATGGCGGCGGCAAAAGAAGCCCTCCGACAGGTGGTGCGAAAAATTCCCGATGGCACAAACATCGGGGTGCTTGTGTTTAGCGGCACCAATACTCAGAAGAACTGGGTTTATCCACTCAGTCCCAAGGATGATGACGAGTTGATGAAGGCGATAAGTCTCCCCCGGCCGGGTGGAGGAACCCCACTTGGAAATTACATCAAAATCGGTGCGGATCGACTCTTAGAACAGCGTGAAAAACAGTACAATTATGGGAGTTACCGGCTCCTGGTCGTTACAGACGGCCAAGCGACTGACCCCGAAGCGGTTAAAACGTATACACCGGAGGTGATGGACAGACAGATCCGGATTGACGTAATCGGTGTTGATATGCGGCAAGACCATATGTTGGCAACCGTTGTCGACAGTTACCGTCGGGCCGATAATCCGGGGCAATTAGTCAAAGTGGTGTCGGAAATCCTTGCCGAGACTTCCAACACGGGCACGAATACGAGCGGCGAGGATGTCTTTGAATTTATTGCACCCCTTACAGAAAATGTCGCTTTATCGTTAATCACCGCCATTACAAAGGTGCCCGGCAATACGCCAATCGGTAAACAACCGATGACCCCGGAACCAGAGGCAACGACTCCGCCTCCCAAACAACCGCCTCAACCCAGCCAACAAAATACCCCTCAAGCCAGTGGGCAGATGTGGAAAGTTCTCCTCATCGGGATTGCAATATTAGCAGGTGTTGTGTTGTTAGTTCTCAGAACCAGCAAGCGTAATCGTGGAAACTAAGCTACTTAATCGACAAATTTGCGAAGAGGTGAAAGAGAAATGAACGAATCTTCAAGCAACGGCGGTTCAAGAAAAGCGCGAGGCCTAATCATCATGGTTGTGAGCTGGTTGGTTATCTTTGGAATAGCAGCCACAGTCTATAAGTTCGTCATTGAACCGAGAATGAGGGGCGAGCTGGTAAAAGACACTAGCACAGCACTCTATCGCCACGAAATCAAGGTTGCCCACGATTCCTTCTCGGGTTACGCCATTCTGCGTTCTCCTGCTGTCGAAAAACTCCTCTATAAGCGGGAAATCAAGCTCACTTTCGCAGATGATAAGGCGGATTACGTTCAGCGAGCGAAAAACCTGAGAAGCGGGAAGCTACATATCGCGGTCTTTACCATTGATGCTTATATAAAAGCCTGTAGTGCCATTGGCGAGTTTCCGGGTTCGATTGTCCTTGTTATTGATGAAACAAAGGGAGCTGATGCAGTCGTTGCCTACAAGCAGGGCGTTCCGAAAATCTCCAGCCTAAGCAATTCTCAAGCGAAAATTGTATTAACGCCAGATTCACCAAGCGAAACCCTGGCGAGAGTCATGATTAACAAATTTAGCCTTCCATCGCTACCACAAGATTGGCAAAGTGGTGCCAACGGGGCTGAAGACGTTTATAAGAAACTCAAATCAGGTCATCCAAACGATCCGACGGCTTATGTATTGTGGGAGCCATTTGTGACGAAGGCGCGGGCAATCAATGGTATCCATGTGCTGCTAGACAGTTCAAAGCTCAAAGGATACATCGTTGATGTGGTTATCGCACAACGACAGTTTCTCCGGGACCACCCTGAACTTGTGGAAGCTGTCGTGCAGGCATATCTGACAGCGCGCCACGATTACGCCAATCAGCCTAACGGAATGGTAAATCTTGTCCTAGAAGATGCGAAAAAGTATGGAGATTCACTCAAGCGGCACGAAGCCGAGAAGCTGGTCAATGGAATTGAATGGCGAAATACGATGGAGAATTACGCCCACTTCGACATCATCGCGCCGGAGGAGGCAAGAACTGTAGAGCGTCTTGAGCAGATGACCGCCAAAATTATCGACGTGCTCGTTAAAACCGATGCCATTTCATCCGACCCGCTATCCGGTAACTATGGGCAGATTTTCTATGCAGGCACATTGCGGACGCTCCACCGGGATAAGTTTCACCCTAGCGTAGCTGGATCAAGTGGATTGGATGGAATTGACCTAGGGAATGCGATGAACGCAACGCTACCGGAAGCCAGAGAAACCAAAGCCCTCAGTCCGATTTCTGAGGAAGTGTGGAATCAACTCGTTCCTGTCGGTGACATGAAGATTGAACCCATCCAATTTGGACGCGGAAATGCAAACATCCATCGCAATAGCCAGCGGGCGTTGGACAAGATTGCCCAAGACTTGAACTCATTTCCCCAGTGGTACCTCATGGTCGTTGGGCATACAAGACGTGAAGGCGACCCGGGGGCAAATCAGAAACTGGCTAAACAAAGAGCGGAGGCCGCCGTTCAGTTTCTGATTAGCAAAGGAGTCCTCAAACATCGTGTCAGGGCAATTGCAATCAACCGGCCCCCTCCAAATACAACTGGAGGGAAGGCACAGAGTGTTGTCTTCGTGCTCTTGGAGAAACCATTTTAATTTGAGAGTATTGAGGCCGCTTGTTGGAAGAACGTCGAATGGCACAAGCATAATTGCCTGAAACGTCACTCTCAAATCCATGAAAAAATTAGACGGAGATACCAAAATTGATCGATCGGAAGAAGCTAAGGAAGAAAATCCTTCTCAATCTCATCGGGAACGCCTTCGTGATTCTTCCTTTTGGCATCGGAGCCACTTTAGCTTTTGCAACGTGGTTGTTAAATCCTGAGCCGGGCCTCCTTTTTCTGTTCGCCAGTGGTATCGTGGGCATTCTTGGCCCAATAGGCGGATTGATTACCAAATGGGCAACAGGGTTTGATAAACTTTCAAAACAGGCATTACGGGAATTGCAACAGGATGTACAGAGAGGACAGGAACACCAGCTTGATGTGTTAGACAAGCAACTCCGAACAGATGGCGATGACAGGACACAAAAAATGTTATCAGACCTGCGCGCTTTACATGAATCCTTTAGGGCGGAGGTCATCGAGAACGCCTGGCCATCATCTGTGCCCGCAAACGTCGCCTTTGAGCTCGCTTACAAGGTCGAGCAACTGTTTCATGAATCGGTAAATTGCTTAAAAGAAACGCTCAAATTTATAGAAAAGACGAGAAACGCCAAAACCGAAACAGTCCGGAAATCCATCTTACAACAGCGAGAACGCATTATCACCGAGATCCAAAAAACCATCGTTCACCTCTCGCAAACCTACGGCGAGATGCTTACACTTGGCACAAACAGTGATGATACAACGCTCTCAAAACTGAGAAACGAGCTTGACGAAAAGATCGAGTTCGCCCGAAAAGTTGATCAATCCGTGCGCGAATTTGAATCACACGATATCCATGAACAGAGCGAGTATGACCAATATCTTGAAAAATGAACGGATTGAATTCCGCTCTTTTGAAAGGAGATGGATAAAATGGCAGGTAGAATTTCACGATTCTTCAAACCAATTTGGTACAGACTAGCAACCAGAGAGCTGGATGCTGAAAGTGTGCAGAAAGGGAAAACTGATACACTTGCTGCAATCGGTAAGCGAGAAAAGCATCTGCACAATTTGTTGCGACGCTTACACGCAACACTCTCGAAAGGAAAAGGAGGTGTTTGAACACAGGCACGAGGCCCAATCATCAACGATTGTTACTTGGTCGGCCATCCTTAGTATCATCCGAATGGCCTATAAGTCATTGAACCGAAAATATAAAGACAAAAGGAGATAGATGAAATGGCAGGTGGTGTTTCACGATTTTTCAAAGCAGTTTTGTATACACTAACGGGAAGGGCTCATGAGAGCGCGGATCGGTTGATGGAGAACCCTGAAGCCGCACGGGGAGCTTATGAAGAGATTATTGAAGATAAGAAACGGAATATCCAGCGTTATAAGTCTGCAATCGGTCAGCTAATCGGTTTGGTCAAGCAGAAGGAAGGCACGGTTGATACTTTAACCAAGGATATCGAACGACTTGAACAACTTAAATCTGGTGCCTTAGTCAAGGCAAAGAACGTAGCCGCCCAACTCCAGGAACAGGGACATGCTCAGGAAGCGGTAAAACAGGACCCGGAGTACACGAAGTGTGTCGCTGCATATAACGATTTCAGTTCAACTTTGAACGAAAAGACCGATCGAATCCACGAACTTGAGGTAGATATCGAACGCGCTCAGAGCGACATTGAAAGCCACAAGCTTCAGTTGACATCGTTATCCAGAGATCTGGGTAAAATCAAGCAGGAACAATCGGAAGCGGTAGCCGACCTAATCACGGCGCGAGAACAGGAAGAAATTGCCGATATGCTCTCCGGTATCAGCACGGATGGTACATCGGCGGAACTCGCTAGAATGCGAGAAATCCGCCAAACGGCGAAGGGCAGAGCCCAGGTCGCTCAAGAGTTGGCGGGTACCGATTCGCGTGCGGAAGAGGAAGAGTTCCTCGTAGCTGCCAGAAGTACCGCTGCATCGGATGAGTTTGACTCTCTGATCTTCGGTGCGGAACAGACAGACCAGGCCGAAAGCCAGACCGAAACTCAGAAAACATCAACAACCGATTCTGAACTTCCGATTTGAAGTTTTTAGATACACAGGCTCAAACCTCAGACTCCCCGCCGGATGACATCGGCGTTCTGCAAACGTGTCTGAAAAATTGAAGAGAGTAGCCGATGAAAGTACGTACATGGCATCAGAACAGAGCACCAGAAAGTTGGACTGAAGTCCTTGCTCAACTTAAGCTGTTTGACTCGTTGGCACAGAACCTCGCCAAAGGGAAAAAGAGCGACGCAAAACGCAACTCGCTCGACGCATGTCACGACCAATTAATTGCGCTGGCATCTGATCGATTGGCAACCGGGACAGCGTTCGATGTGGACGACACATTACTGGACGAGGTTTTTATTGAGGGCGTACTTCTGACGCAAAATTACTATAGAGAACTGGTTGACCACCCTGAACTCGAAACCCTTGATACAGCGGGGTCGAAGACGCTCAGCCTCTTTACCCCCGACTGTTCAGGGGATGCCGAAGATAGCTACGCACTGAGCGCGCGGATTCAGTCCGTGTTTCAAATTGATAGTGCGACGCTCGATAAAATGCAGGCGCGATTAGCGGAACAGACCGAGCCCCTCCGTGACCGTCAGAAAATTGTGAAGGCACTAGAGGGGCTTTTCAATCTCGTGTCACAGAATCCCCAACTTGATGAGGACGTTTTCCGGCTGTTTCAGGGCTTTTATCCAGATTCCCCGTTTCACCCCGGGCAGGTCAAACTAATCAAAACCGCTTCAGCACTTTTTTTCTGCCTCCCCTTCAATGCACAAACGACTCCCGGCTGGGAGGATGTCCCCGAGGCAGATAAAGTGCGATACAAGCAGTTTATCCACAGAATCCAACAGGGTGAACCCTTTGCACACTTCCCGGCGTTTGGCCCGTTTGAAGGGGGAGACACCGCTTCAGACATCCTCAATGGGATTATCGACAGCGCACAGCTCTCTTATGAACGGGTCACCACGACGCTGACCCGGATGGTGTCCATTCTCCCGATGGACGAAATTGACAAGTTTCTCATCCACGACACATGGGGACATCAGTGGCAGGAGAGTTTGCTCGATTTTGAAGAACCGTACACGCAACTCGCACGATTTGACCTGCCGTTATCCCTACAAGAACAAGCGTCCGTTCTGGGGCAACAGCGTACTTTGGCCGACGTTTTCGCCACAACGGACACCTGTGAAATTACGCTCGACGAAGCAGAACTCCGGCGATTCATTGACGATGAGATTTACGAACGGTCGGTCGTTGCACTGACCCCCGCGGTCGCTGAAATTTTAGCCGATATTGTCGAATATAAATTCCTGACACTTCACCCTGATAAAGAGAAACTCTTGCCAAGCTCTTCTCTCTTTAAGAATTATCCCACCAAATTCGATCTGACCCTCCAAGACCTGCATTTCTGTTTTGAGCAAGCCTCTAAAGTATTTCGAGAATGGGCAACCTCAAAAGCACTTCAAGACCAGATGCAGGCGCAAATTCTGGATGCCTTGAAGGTACCCCACACGAAAGCCGAGCACGTCCACAAGGTTGTACAAGCCGCCGCACGAATCTGTGAGGAACGCCTTGCGGATTTTTATCAACCCCAATGGTTCTGGGAGAGCGAGCGCGGGAATGGACTCAGGCTCAACGCATTTAGTCTGATGGCTTTGAATTTGCTCTCAATCCATGCAGCCCTCCTAAAGACCTATCAAACCTTGTCCGAAACTCCGGCAAACGTGCCGGGGATGCAGAGTTTTAAAGACCTGCTTGTGCTGGCGATGGGCGTGTTTTTTGAAAGAGATCCGCAGAGACATCTATGGCTGATGGACGAATTTCTCACGGAAGGGTTTCTACCTCGCTGGGAACGGTGGATACAAAGGTGATACCAACTTGACTAGACGACGAAAAGGGGGGTGTTCAAACAATCGCTATTAAAACGCCCAAGTACGATTTCCTAACCGAAGCCGGGACCGAGCTCAACGCTGGAACATCCAAAAGCATCATCCTCGCCGGGAACATTCACGACCTCTTCTTTTTTGAAAATAGTGCAGGAGAAGGGGACTTTGTGCCGCTTATCTCACTGCTGACCCAAAAATGGGATGTGCCGGGCTTTATCCTCATCGTGTATGAGCTGAACGGTCCCATCAGGTTTCTGAACGCCACACATCGGGATAAATTGAGGAGTGCGTTCGGTTTATGGAAGCAGGACACCAATCAAAACCTCTTATCCAAAGACGGAATCAGCCAGCTCACGCCCGACATAACGACAGAATCGGCTGAAGAGCGGTTCGATACATATCTCAGGGATGCGATTGGTAGCCCAACCGTCGCGCTCGAATTGCTCAGGCAGTTCTGCCTACTCTCACGCACATCAGATGAGGCTGGACAGCAAATTCTAGAAGAAAATCTGCTGATTATCACCGAAGCGGCGGATATGTTGTTGCCAGAAGGGGAAATTCCGAGGCTCTCTCTAGCGGACAGACATCGGGTTAGTATTGCACAGGATTGGATCCTTGACCCGGATTTCATGAATGGGAAGGATGCTGTCGTATTCACAACAGAATCTAAGAGTTTGATGAACTCACGCCTCACCCGACTGCCTCAGATGGTGAGCGTTGAAATTCCGTCCCCCGGGCTTGACGAAAGGAAACATTTCATTTCTTGGTTTAATCGAACCCAGATGCCCAAGGGAGAGGATTTGCGCCTCTGGGGAACGCAGGAACAACTCGCCATGATGACAGCGGGGCTTTCCCTCCACGCCTTACGACAGCTCCTGGTCGCCGCATGTTATGCTGGGAAAAAACTTGAGCCGCAAGATGTCATTGAAAAGGTTTCTGATTTCATCCAGAGCCAATTGGGCGAGGATGTTGTTGAATTTAAGAAACCAGCTCACGGACTGAAAGATGTGGTTGGAAATCAGCGGTTGGTTTCCTTTATTCAAACCAAGTTCCTCCCCCGCCTCACCGCAACCGGCCCTGATGCAATCTCCGGCGCAGCAGTCTGTGGCCCAATCGGAAGCGGAAAAACCTTCATCTTTGAGGGGCTCGCTGGAGACCTCGATATGCCCGTTTTGGTGCTCAAAAACATCAGAAGCATGTGGTTCGGCGAGACGGACATCATCTTTGAGCGACTCAGGCGTTTATTGACAGCAATCGTTAAAGTGTTGGTCTTTGTTGACGAAGCGGATACCCAATTCGGCGAAGTCGGAAGAGATGCCCACGCCACCGAACGCCGATTAACCGGAAAGATACAAGCGATGATGTCAGACCCGCAACTCAGAGGGAATATTACGTGGCTGCTGATGACCGCCCGAATTTACAATCTGTCGCCAGACCTACGCCGAGAGGGGCGGGTCGGCGACCTGATTATCCCAGTGCTTGACCCAGAGGACGAAGACCGGGAGGCGTTTATCCGATGGGCAGTTCGTGACGTTTTCAAAGGCGATATCAGCGATGCAGTAATGGAAAAATTGTCGCACATCACAGAAGGGTATTCTGCCGCAAGTTTTGCGTCACTCCGCTCCGACCTACGTGCATCCACCAAAGAAGATGAGCTGTCAATCGAGGAGATTATAGAAATCGCTGATGACCGCATTCTCCCAGATATCGGCGCGATTAGAAGGTATCAAACACTCCAAGCTCTAGTAAACTGCACCCGGAAATCACTACTCCCATCCGGATATTCCCCCGAAATGCGAGACGAATGGATGACCGAAATCGGAACGTTTGAACGGATGGGCGTTGGGCGTTGACAAAATGTTCCACCCGCTCCTAATATCTGTGGGAGAGAGTTCCCACTCCCGATACGACCAATACCTGTGGAAGGACGTAGGTTGGGTTGAACGGTAAAAAGCAAAGGGTTATCAATGCCCATAGCGATTCTGCTTTCCCACAAAACAGTCATATATATGGTGGAACCGAAAGATATGTAGACACCGGCCGGTAGGTGCGGTTTTGCGTCAAGTTGCGTCGAGTTGCGTCAAGTCATCTTGTGCGCTCGCTCACGCGACCATCCGTCCCCGGATGACCATCCGTCTTCGGACCACCCGTTAGGGGCAACCGCACTACCGCGATGTATAAATAATTATTGGCTTAGCTATAGATATAGAGTGAAACCCAACAACTGCACTAGCCAACATGCAAAAGCACAATACCATCCCGTGCATCATTGACTCGAAAGCGAATCACATACACACGATTTGGGGCTTTGCCGCTTTGGCAGTATGAGATGAGCAGACTCCCATCCTCAAGCTGAAGCCCACCGGGGTAACCGTAACACGACGTATCCAGCGGAATCTCCGGTGTCCAATTCAACCCCCTATTTTGGCTCAAGAAAACGTAAAGTCCGCTCTCATGAGTTGCCACGCAGACCAGCGTACCATCTTCAAGCACAAATAGGCGAGGTGCTTTGAGTACGCCCCTCTCGCTAATCCGCCCCGCTTGCCGCCAACCCACCCCATCATCATCAGAGAAGAATACTGCGCCATCAGGACGAGCGACCATGACCAATTGACCATCGGTAAAGCGGGCGATGGCGGGTTCATCAACATCATTGTCTTTTCGGGGGATGGTGGAGACCAGTTGCCAATGCTCGCCAGAATCATCCGAACGATGAATGGCACCAAAAAGCCTGGGCTCACCTTGGTTTGAACAGTAAGTCGGCCAGAGGATGCCACCATCGGAGAGTTGAATCGCCTGTCCGTGGCTCCGTTCATAGAAGGAACCGGGACCGTTGAACCAGATAGGTTGACTCCAAGTTTGCCCGCTGTCGGCCGAGCGGATAACGCACTGTTGGGTATTTAACCCATTGATGTCGCCACGGAAGATTGAGGGGGCCGACTTAAACCCGTACCAAGACGCTTGGACATTGATAAAACACAGAACCGTCTTATCTTGACAAACGAACAGGGTAACAGGTGTGTCATCCAAAGGCAGATTGGTAATCGGAACGGGGCGGCTCCACGTTACCCCATTATCTGTAGAGCGCGTCGTCATTGACTGCCCACCTGTTGGGGCGACAAAGTCCACCGGCCAACCGGCGGCGGCGTACTTTTCACGCGTCTCCTCCGAAAACAATCGTGGCGAGGCAAAGGAGGCGTGCCAATAGCCTGCGGAATGCGCAAGGAGGAGGTCGCCATTCGGCATACGTTCCAATCCACCCGCCCATCCAATAAAGTCCCCCAATCCGGGGAACGTTTTGGGGCGATTCACATTCCACCCGGTGGCGCAGACTCGTGCTTCTCTAGCGTTGAGTGGTGTTTTGATGTTAGTATCCATTTCTCTCTCCGAATTTGTTGATTGCTTCTACGAGCGGAAGGTTTCTTCCCACTTTACGCTCTCGTAATTACGTAAACTGATTGATGGAGGCTATTTCACTATTACTACTTGTTGCGTTGCAGCGAAGTCTCCCGCTAAGAACTGTAAAAAGTACACACCGCTTGAAACAGGTTCGCCAGTCTCATTCCGTCCATCCCAATAGGTTGCCCGTTCTCGTGTGAGGTAGTATCCAACCGGTTTGAACCCAACGGAAATTGTTCTTACAAGGTGTCCACCGATGTCATAGATTTTTACACTCACATCTGCGTCTGCCGCTAGCTGATAGGGAATCCACGTCTCCGGATTGAAGGGATTGGGGTAATTCGGGAGGAGTTTCGTTTCCGTGACGCTTTGATTGGCGTTTGCCAGCCAGAGACGTAGAAATTGAATCGCCATCTCAACACTACATGATTTCTCTGGCATTGTTTCTAATACGCTCAGCGCACGCTGTATCGCAATAATTTCTTCAGGGGAGGACGTAGTGGATTTGATGATGTCTCTCTGAGAAGGTGCACCGGCTACCTTTTGACCGAGACGTTCTGCGACAAGCACAAGATCAAGTACATTTACTTGTCCATCTTTGTTGACATCTGCCCTTGGGTCGCTCGGTGGCTTTTGTCCAAAATTCTGTGCTACAAGAACAATATCAAGGATGTTGACAGTTCCATCCTGATTGACATCTCCGTTGGATTGGTTCTCTAGCCCTTCAGCGGCAATCAGCAGATCTGCCCAATGTGCCCAATCGCAAGATGCGTTTTCACCGGAGTCTGTCACCAATTCCAACAACACGGTTTCACCCGCAAACTCAGAAAGAGATATGTCGGCATCCACCCAACCTGGGGTCTTTGTGAAGTGCTCAAATTGATCTTGTCCGTTGAGCAGCACTTTAAAAGACAATCCATCACTGCAACTCCTATCCTGTAATCCCATTGAAAAAGAAAACGTAATCTCTTGGACTTGGGGCAAGGAAAGCAAGAACTGTAGAACAGTTTGGCCACGCGGAGGCGGATGGGCGAAAATGCTCTCCTTACGTATCCCTCCGATAATTCCATTTGTTCGCTTACCTGAGCCCCAAACGCTCCCAAGCCGAAAGATATTGTCAAACTGGAGGCCAGCGACGAATTGAGCATCTCTCAGATTATAGGGGAGTACGGCTTGTTGGGCAGGCGGGAATAAAAAGAGAATCTGTGCCGGTAACTCAACTTCCAGTGAATATTGTCCCTGTCCTTGATACTTCACCGTATCAGGGTAACTCCTTATCGGTTCACTGGGGAGAAAAAATCCTACTTTCGTAAGTGAGTCCAATGGTTTGAAGACGATTTTAGGTTCTCCCCAGTTTGCCCAATCCCATCCTGTATTTCCACTGGGTCCCGGATTGGTGGTAAAACGTAGTGGAATACTTTGTCCGCGGTAAGGTGCCAAATCGAGGCTGATATGCCTCCACTTCTGTTGATTGTAATGTTCACGAAAAATCTCATTACCTCGGATGGAGACAATAAAGGTTACGCCATCGGATTTTTCGGAACCATTCCACATCCCGATATCGAATTCTAAACGAATCTGAGGGCTATCCGGCAACGAAAGCGTCCATTCTCCGAATGCATCGCCGCTGATCCCTTGGTAAGGGGGATGTGCATGAATCGCAGTCTTGTGAACTCCGGAAATGGAAGTCTCAATTTGCCGGAAGGTGGATCCTTTTTGCAGGGGCAATTCTTCCCCATTCACAACGATACCTGTTCTCACAAGATAAAACTGTGACAGCAAATCAATCTCCTGAGAGATAGCGGTCCTTTCAAGTCGAAACAGAGCGGCGTTTTTTGTCACACGCGACTCTGTCACAGAAATATCTTCAGACAAAGAATTAATACGCACTTGAGAGAAATCGCGAGGCGTATTGGTCAAGAGGTAGGATCTCTCTGGATTCAAACCGAGAATTTTCGTTTCGTTGAAAGCGTACCAGCGTGGAAGACTCATGTCCGTTGTCACTTGTGTCACACCAAAAACTCTTTCATATCCTGTTCCTTCTTGTGGCAGAATAAGCGTAGATCCGCCTTCTGTTCTCTGATGCGTTACGACTTCACCATCTCTGCTCATGTATTGGAACAGCGTGTCAGTTCCCCATTCCTCGTCAAAATCGGGTTTCAAACCAAGTTGTTGCCAAGCTTTAGCGATTACGAGAAACTTTTGCGTTTCAACACGGTCAAGGGTCAATTCTTCAGGAGACCCGAGTCGGAGCGTGGGCAAAACTCCCCAACTTTCATACGAATCCAGATATTCTTGATAAAGCAAAGGATCTGAATCAGTATTCGGTAATCCTAAATAGCCGTAGGGTAATGTATAGCTAGAAAAAAGGAAAGCACTTATCGGATGAGGTTTTGTGTCTCGCGGGAGTTTCCAGCGTTGTGCGAAACTCTCACGGAAGAAGGTCACTTCATGAAGATGCTCCCCACTGAAAACTACGCCTGGCATCGCTTCTGCTAATTCCTTGTGCATTAACACGTTTCCTTGCCCTGCATTTAACCCTTCAATCAGTCCGTTTGCATCATTTACTACAACGTGGCTGACATCCAAATGAAAGGCATCAACCCTGTACCTCTTCCATACATCCTTCAGTTGCTGAACGAAGTGAGCTCTAAATGCAGAACTCGCGAGGTTGATATAGGCGAAACGTCTGGGGTTTTCTGTTTCTTCCCATCGCCATCCTATGAGATTTCCGTTCCAAGGCTCACGGAATTGATATTTCTGGAATTGAGCGTAAAGTGGATGATACGGTGAAACACCAACCAGGTCTGTATGTGGCATAACCCGGAATCCATGTTGGTGAGCAGCTTCAACATAACTACCAAACTCGGGTTTTGCAGTATAGTTGGGGTAATTCTGATCGTAACCATCTTTTCGCCAACCTACCACATACAGTAAGGTTTTTGTCGGATCGATTTGTTCTGCTAATCTATTCAAAACTTCTATGTTCAAATTTACGATAACTACCAAGCCTATTTCTTGAACCCATGCGAGCATATCCGACAGTCGCCAAGGGTCGAATGTTTGTTCCATCCAGTCTCTATACTGACGTACAGGAACACGCCAGTCACCCATGTATGTATTCAATCGCCACATGACGGATTTCGCAGAGATGAGAGAGTCAAAAGGTGCCTGATTATGTGTTTCAAAACCGAGTGCCAAGCTCTCTGCATCCTTTTCGTAGCGGAGTGTTTTAAACTGAAAGGTTTCATCTGTGCTACGAACGGAAAATCCGCCTTGTTCTCCTTGAATAATTGCGAGTTGTGCTTCCCAACCACCGGGATAATTGATACCTTTAGAAGTGATTGGGGTTGTTACGTCAATGATTTGTCCTCCTAACACCGGAAGAATGAGCTCCAAATTCTTGACATCCAGATTTCCACACCCCCACTGGATTCCATAAACACCTTCTGTATCGGAAACACCTTCCTGTTCAAGAAGCAGATCGCCGGTGTTTTTGTCAACCGCTATGAATAGGCGAATCTCGTTCTGTCCCTGCTTAAACACGATTTCTGCTTTCAGCGGTGCGAGTTTCCGCGCCTCTGTTAGCACTGCTTGTCTTGTCCAAATAGATTCGCTGTTTCTCCTTAATAATCCACTGCGGCCTCCAATACCTGTAGACACACCATCAACACCAAGGGGCAAGGTATAGGTTTCCGCTGTTAGTCTGTTATAGAGCCGGGTGATAACGCCCTCCACAAACTGAACTTCATAAGCATCGGTGTTCACAAAGACGCTACTGCCAACAATGGTGATCTCAGCGGGTTGTGCTGCTTTAGAACAAAACATAGATAGCATCCCACTTGTAAGCACTATAGCTAAAATACGCATCATGTTATCACTTTACAGACGCGATTCTGCGGACTGCTTCTACGAGCGGAAGATGCCCTCCCGCTGTACTCTCTCGTAAATACGGGCAAATTCCTCAGAACCATCGTCTTCCCGCAGTTCCGATCTGACACCGCGAATCGTGCCCTCCTCGCGTCCTGTTAAGCTACTCGGCGAAATATAGGAACGACCGTAGAACGTATGACCGCCCGGCATGTGCAGGATACCGATATGTTTGGGTATCTCAACAGGTTTATTCGCCGCGACTTGTGCTAGGGCATCTTCATCTACGTCGAATCCGAGACCGGGTGCTTCAGGAACAGGCGAGAAACCCTCTATCACCGGACTCCGCTCTGTCGTGATATCCTCGGCGTACTGGTCGTCAAGGTTCACCGAGTGTGCCGTATGTGTGGGCAGCACAGCGGCCATGTGTAGCGCGAGTGCCTTAGTCAGCGTTCCGCCTGTCAGTTGTATGAGCGATTGGATGTTCCCCTTTCCTAGAGCGAACCCAGTCGCCAAAGTATCGCCAACCCCGCCACCGAGCATGTAGATGTCGGCAAGCCCATAGATGATTTCTTGGATACCGCCGAGCGGTGTGCCGTGCATAATAATCGGCAGAGCAGTCTGCTCGCGCAATCGCCGCCAACCGTCAATATCATTCTTCACGAGCGGGTCTTCAATATAGCCGACGACCGGGTGATTTCTTTCCAAGTCGCTGATGATGGGCAGAACCGCGGCGAGGCTACGATTGTGATTAAAGTCGTAATGAATTTCAAAACCCTCCGGCGCAACTTCCTCAGCGAGGCGGGTCTGCTCCATAACGTCGTGGTACGTGCAGGTGTGCATCTTGAAGATGGTGTAACCCTCATTTGCCGCCCGTTGAATCTCATCACGAAACTGTTCCGGAGAAGCAGGGCGTGTCCAAGCGGCAACCGAAACGGCGTTCCGCACTTTTTGCCCCATCAGCTTGTAGGCAGGCACTTCAAGGTACTTCCCCATCACATCGTAAAGTGCGCCCATCAGTCCCATGTCCAGATTGGCATTGATGAAGTCGAATGGACTACGTCCGATAAGCGGCTTCCCAATCGACTCTGATGCTTGCCCGCCGGGCCGGCCGCGGATATCGCCGTAGCCAACGAGCCCGTTATCTGTATGGACTTTGAAAATCGTCCGATGGTCAATGCCATACAGGTCAACTTTGCGGCTCTCGTAGCGTTCCGCAAGGCGTGGATAGATTGGGATAACCTCAACGTTGGTAATTTTCATGGTATACTCCCATTGGAAAGTTGGAGGTGACTTTCAACTGAAAAGATAATATGATTTGCCATGACCAATTCTTTTCTTGATTCTCTTGATTTTATGATAAATTGTGTAATTTGTCAACACAAATCTAAAAATACTGGATAACAAATCCTGTCTAAACGCATTCTCGTCTGACACGTCCAATTAACGATTCCAACCGACCCATTGAAAATACGGATGACAAGGAAAAGCGGATATGAGAAAATCAACAACGGACATATCGCAACTCGCGCATCACGTTTCGCGTTTCACGACAAGATGTTTGACGCAGGCGAAAACTATCCCATTGACAACCCTGCTTTTTCTGCTCCTGCTTGCGATTGCCCAACCCCTCTGGCACGGCTATCGGTTCGGTGTCTCTGACCACTCCATTCAGTTTTCCATTATGAATCGCATCATGGATGGGACGCTTTACCCAAACGATGCGATGCTGGAGACCGCAAAGGGCTACGTCAGTTTCTACCCTAGATTTATGGTCGTTCTGATCAAATTGGTGGGAAATATGGAGGCACTTTACTTCGTCCTACATATTCTGTCCCATTTCCTTTATTTCACTCTGCTCTACCATATCTCCCTATTGCTGTTTGACAAAACCACCGCGCTCCTCTGCGTTCTCTTGATGACGACAAGCAAAGCCGTGTTGGGTGGCAGTTCAATCCATTTTACAGGTTTATATCCCTCGTTCTTCACGCTCCCACTCGCCCTGCTCGCTGTTTATCTCTTTTTGCGCGAGAGATATACCATCGCTTATGCGATTGTGGGCATCATCTTAAACCTGCACACGCTGGTCGCGGGTTACACAGTTTGTATGCTACTCTGTTATTCAGGGCTGTGTGTTATCTCAAAAAAGACCACGCTGAAGGCATTTGCTCTCAACATTGGGGTATTCGCTATTTGTGCATCGCCCGCCCTTATATGGATTGTGTCAACCCGGGGTGAAATGACCGACGAATGGATACGATTGTTAAAAGTCCGCTCGTCGCATCACAGCTTTCCGTTCTCTTGGGATGCATCATACTACGTCAACTTTCTCCTACTGCTGGCAGCGGGAGGCTTGTCGTTTTTATACGCCCCCGCAGCGAAATTTCATCGAAAGATGCTGGCGTTCGCCCTTGCGGTCACAGTCTTATGCGCCATGGGGCTTATTTTCGCTGAATACTACCCGGTGAAGTCTGTGCTACGCGGCCAATTTTTCCGAAGCACCAATTTTCTGACGATTTTCTGTGTGATGTACGTTGCCAATTACATTCGACATTCATGGGCAAATAGCACCTTGCACAAGGTAGCGGTGGGTGTCATCTTTATCGCCCTGCTCCTCCCATCGCATTTCAACTGGCTGATTTTAGGGTTAATCCTCGCGCTCATCGCTGACAATGCCATCGGGCCTGCCGAGCAATGGTCAGAGCACCGCGGGGAACTGCGTTTCAGGCACCGCTTCTATATTTCGCTCTTTGTGTTGACCGCACTTCTCGTCCGAAACTTTGCACCACATAGCAGTTTCCCAAACACCCTCGATATGAACCGCATTGTCGGTCTATTCAGAACCTTCTTTGAGGAGTCGCTGTTGATGTTTGTGGTCTGTCTCGCGCTCGCGCTAATGTCAATTGTGACACTGAAGCAGAAGGTCGTCATAGAAGGGGAAAAAACAGTCTGGAAGCCCATTCTACACTCGGGCACACTCCTGATAGCACTCCTGATTATCACTTACGTCATACCATCTGCCTATGGAAAACTTCACCCGGAAAACCGTTACACAGGAGGCTGGCGAGGGGTGCAGATTTGGGCAAAGGAAAACACGAAGCCAACCGATCTCTTCCTGACACCGCCAAACATGACAGGGTTTCGCATCTTTTCGCAACGCCCCATTGTCGGTGAGTGGAAGGATGGCACACAACAGTATTTTGATGCGGAATATTCTTACGAGTGGTGGAGACGGATGCAAGATTTGAAATCGGAGAGCGGAGGCGGTGCGAAATTTAACAAACTCGGAAAAGAGGGATATACCGCGTTAGCCGAGAAGTACGGCGCGACCTATCTTGTGTTGCCATCAAACATATCGCCAGGCCTGCCCAAAGCTTACGACAATGGTAAATATGCTGTCTACCGACTGAATGAGTAGCATGAACCTCTACCGATTCAACCCCTATTTATGAGCACCCCTCAATCAAATTGGATAACTGGGACACATCTTCAAGAATCTTGTAGACCTCATAATCGGCGAAATCTTCCCTTGATGTCACCCCTGAAAGCACAGCCACAAATGGAACACCGGCGCGTTTTGCGGTTTCCGCATCCGTAACACTATCTCCCACGTAGAGGCAGTGAGTTGATGCACATCCCAACCGTTCAATCGCTGTGTACAAACCTTGCGGACTCGGTTTATGTTCTGGGACATCCTCTCCCCCAACGATGACCGCAAATTCCTCCAGCAGATTCTCCCGCCTGAGAACCGCCTCAATTCGGTAGCGAAACTTCGTCGAAACAATGCCCAAAGGAGCGTTGCCCCGCTTGAGTCGCTCAATTGTCATCGGCACTGCGTCAAGTAGAATGGTCAACCCCACCATAACCTGATCGGCTCGTTCGATAAAGAGACCCACAAATTCATCACACCGAGCACTGTGCTCTTCCCCTGCTAATTTGACAAGTGTTTCTGGGAGCGAAAGGCCTATCGTTTGACGAATCGCCTCATCGTCAGCCAGCGGTAAGCCCAATTCGTTGAGGGCATAATTCACAGACGCAATAATGCCTCGTGAAGAATCTGCCAAAGTATAGTCAAAATCGAAAATAATCGCCTGAAAGTCAGGTGCCATCTGTCTCCCCTAGCGGACTACAGCTCCACCGAAATCCCCAACGCGGCGGCTGTCTCTTGAATCTGTCGCCATGTTTCATCATCAAGCGTAATCCCCTCCTGTGAACCTTGCTGTTCCCTGCGGGCTTCGATTTCACCCGGCACCAAAATTTCATCAAAACCGGGGGCGAGTGGCGAAGACTTCACATGCGCCACAAGTTCATCAACACGAGTATAGAAGTCTTCAAGCGGCGTAAATTTCGCGATGTCAATAGCGACCATCAGGACACCGTTTTGAAGTCGCGTATTGCCCGACCCGCTACATCCCGCACCGGATAGCGCGCCTCCCAACACATCAATCATCAGCGCAAGTGCGAAGCCCTTGTGTCCGGCAATGCCTCCAAGCGCAAGCAACGCACCGGGCGGTGGCCCATTGAGGTCATGCGGGTCTGTCGTGGGTTCACCTTTGCTATTAATCAGCCAGCCCAGCGGCACCGAATCCCCGCGATTGAGGGCGACACGGATTTTCCCCTGGGCAACAACGCTACTTGTGATGTCTAGGAGAATCGGATAATCATCGCGTGTCGGTGCCGCTATCGAGAGCGGGTTGGTGGCGAGGCGCCCGTCCGTCCCACCGAATGGGGCGACATACAGCGCAGTCCCACCGGCGTTTGCCATCACCATACCGAGCAACCCTTCATCCGCCGCCATCACCGGATAGCTACCGAGTCTTCCGATATGATTGCAGTTATAAATGCTGATTGCGCTGATGGTACTCGATTTTGCTTTCTGAATGGCAAGCGACATCGCTTTTTGAGCAATGACATGTCCAAATCCCCAATTGCCGTTGATTAGGGCATGGGATGCGGATTCCCGCTCAACCTCCATCGGGGCGCCGGGGTGAATCTGTCCCGACTTCATTAAACCAATATACTGCGGGATGCGTAGAACCCCATGCGAATCGTGCCCTGCGAGATTTGCCGCGACAAGAAGCTCACTGATAATCTCTGCTTCGTCACGCGGCACACCTGCGGCTTCAAAAATATCTGCGGCAATATTGTTTAACTGTTGCTCTGTAAAATTTGGCATTCTGTATTTCCTTTACCTATTGATTAAGGATTTGGATGGTCTCGAACTTCATGAAAGCTATGGGTGAAGGACATTAATGGTTAACCGCGATGCGTTGCCCAATGCCCGTGAGCAAGCGGCCGCCATCAATGACGAAGGCTGTTCCTGTCACAAACGCCGCATCGTCAGAGGCAAGGTAAGCGACAGCTTTGGCGATGTCGTCCGGAGTCCCGGCACGGCCAATGGGCAATTCCTTCGACCACCGCTCAAGGGCAGCCTGCTGCTCTGCGGTTGATGCCTGCTGGTCTGTGGAGGATGCCTGCTGGTCTGCGGAGGATGCCTGCTGGTCTGCGGAGGATGTCCTCTGGTCTGCGGATGATAAAAGTATCATCGGGGTTGCTGTTGGGCCAGGGCAAACAGCATTAACACGGATATTCTGCGCGGCAAAATCGAGTGCCATACATTGTGTCAAGAGCAGGATTCCCGCCTTTGACGCGCTGTACACGGAATAACCACCTCCACCAGAGATGCCCGCGGTTGATGCGGTGTTGATAATCACCCCACCGCCCGTTTGAACCATCACAGGGATAGCGTACTTGGAGACGAGGTAGACACTCTTGAGGTTAATCTCAATACATCGCTCCCAATCCGCTTCCGAAATTGTTGTGACATCGCCGACGACCAGAACCCCGGCGTTGTTGTGCAAAATGTTTAACTGACCATATTCGCGCAACGTCTCTTGAATCAGATGCGCGACCTCGTCCGCCTTCGATACATCCGTTTTGACAAAAATTGCCCGATGACCTTTCTGCCGCAGCTCCTGGGCGACAACTTCGCCAGCAGGTGATATATCGGCGATAACAACATTTGCACCCTCGGCGGCAAACAATCTCACGGTTGCTGCCCCAATGCCCGATGCCGCCCCGGTGACAATAACCGATTTTCCTTGAAATCTCATTATGAATTCCTTGTAACTGAATCCAAGTTACCCCTATATAGTTCTAGGGCACACTCGTTTTCATTGCTCCTGCTGGAGATTGCCAAATCCAGCAACCTAAGGTTTGACAATGCGTTCTTGCTTGCGGGTTTCCATATCCTGTAGCAACGCCTCGATTTGTTTTTGCTGCGCTTCAATTTTTTCGTCTTGTGCGCGTATGTCTTTTCGCTGCATTGCGACGACGAGCTGCCGTACCCCGATGACCACGGCAATGAAAGCGACCAAAGCGATCACCACCGTGAAAATGTTGTTCAAGCGTTTATCCATTTCCGAGATTCTGACGTTGACGTATTCTTTCATTCTCGCCTCGGATTTGGTGACTTCTTCTTTAATAGCAACGATTTCTGCTTTCAGTCCCTTTTCGGATTCGGTGACTTCCTCCTTGACAATTGAGCGAATCTTCTCAAGGTCTTCTACGGTGAGTTCGCTGAACGCGGGGACGGTAAAGAGCAAAAGCCCTGCACTCAAAATCAGGATTAACTTCATTTTAGTCTCCTTTGGTTGAGTCATTTCCTAATCCCATGATGATGAAGTCTAAGACCTAAGGTTTGACAATGCGTTCTTGCTTGCGGGTTTCCATATCCTGTAGCAACGCCTCGATCTGTTTTTGCTGCGCTTCAATTTTTTCGTCTTGTGCGCGTATGTCTTTTCGCTGCATTGCGACGACGAGCTGCGGTATCCCGACGACAGCGGCAATGAAAGTTCCCAAACCAAGCACCACCGTAAAGATGTTGTTCAAACGTTTGTCCATTTCCGAGATTCTGACGTTGACGTATTCTTTCATTCTCGCCTCGGATTTGGTGACTTCTTCTTTAACAGCAACGATTTCTGCTTTCATTCTCGTCTCGGATTTGGCGATTTCTTCTTTAACAGGGTCAATTTCCTCTTTGATAATTGAGCGAATCTTCTCAAGGTCTTCTACAGTCAATTCGCTGAACGCGGGGACGGTAAAGAGCAAAAGCCCTACACTCAAAATCAGGATTAATTTCATTTTAGTCTCCTTTGGTTGAGTCATTTCCTAATCCCATGACGATGAAGTCTAAGACCTAAGGTTTGACAATGCGTTCTTGCTTGCGGGTTTCCATATCCTGTAGCAACGCCTCGATCTGTTTTTGCTGTGCTTCAATTTTTTCGTCTTGTGCGCGTATGTCTTTTCGCTGCATTGCGACGATGATCTGTGGTATTCCGATGACCACGGCAATGAAAACGACCAAAGCCAAGACCAGCAGAAAAATGTGGTCTAACCGTTTGCCTAACATTTCGATTGCCCCTGTCTGGCGTTTGTCCATCTCTTCAATTTTGACGTTGACGGTTGCAATTTCTTGTGAGACGTATTCTTTCATTCTCGTCTCGGATTTGGCGATTTCTTCTTTAACAGGGTCAATTTCCTCTTTGATAATTGAGCGAATCTTCTCAAGGTCTTCTACAGTCAATTCGCTGAACGCGGGGACGGTAAAGAGCAAAAGCACTGCACTCAAAATCAGGATTAACTTCATTTTAGTCTCCTATGGTTGAGTCATTTCCTAATCCCATACGATATTTGATGTCGTTTAAGAACTTAACCGGGTAACCCCAACCCCGGTAGGCGCGCTTTGATGAAGATTAAGTATTTAAATCGGTAATACTATGTTTTCCCCAGGCCCGGTAGGTGCGGTTTTGCGTCAAGTTGCGTCGAGTCATCTCGCCACCCGTTAGGGGCAACCGAAGTCCCCACCCGTTACTGGGAAGGGGCACCGAGCATCGTTAGGAAATTACCGAATTATTTTTTTGAACTTCATGTAAGCGCGCTGATCGCGGTGTATCAGTAATTACGGGCTTTACTATAATCTTCATTAATATCGTAGTTGATGATGAAGTCTAAGGCCTAACGATGCGTTCTTGGTTGCGTGTTTCGATTGCCTGTTGCAAGGCTTCAATCTGTTTTTGTTGCGCTTCAATTTTTTCGTCTTGTGCGCGCTGGTCTTTTCGTTGCATTGCGACGACGAGCTGCGGTATCCCGACGACAGCGGCAATGAAAGTTCCCAAACCAAGTGCCACCGTAAAGATATTGTTCAAACGTTTGTCCATTTCCGAGATTTTGACGTTGATGTATTCTTTCATTCTCTTCTCGGATACGACGATTTCTTCCTTCAGTCGCGTCTCGGATTTGGCACCTTCTTCTTTAACAGCAACGATTTCTGCTTTCATTCTCGTCTCGGATTTGGCGATTTCTTCTTTAACAGGGTCAATTTCCTCTTTGACAATTGAGCGAATCTTCTCAAGGTCTTCTACGGTGAGTTCGCTGAACGCGGGGACGGTAAAGAGCAAAAGCCCTGCACTCAAAATCAGGATTAACTTCATTTTAGTCTCCTTTGGTCATTTCCTAATCCCATACGATATTTGATGTCGTTTAAGAACTTAACCGGGTAACCCCAACCCCGGTAAGTGCGGTTTTGCGTCAAGTTGCGTCGAGTCATCTTGTGCGCTCGCTCACGCGACCATCCGTCCTCGGACCATCCGTCTTCGGACCACCCGTTAGGGGCAACCGCACCGGGCACCCGTATGAAATTGCCCAATATTTTTTATAGTGAAATCAAAAAATATGGTGACATTTACCGGTAGACGCGCTTTGTAAGCGCGCTGGTCGCGGTGTATCAGTAATTACCTAATTTTTGTCCAATGAAGCGGGATGTTATTGACGTTTAGGAACGTCTGAACCGAGAAAGGACGTAGAATAGGATACCAAGAAAACGGAAGAAACGCAACCCCAAAAAAAAGCGCCCCCCCAAAAATGGCGGCAGACTGCCCAGGGCCCCCTTTGTGCCATGGGGCAAGTTTTGCAAGCCAAAAAGGTCTTTGAGCCGATACATCAAGGCGTGTCAATCGACCAGAAAACCGTGGTGTATCGGCCAACGGACAAGTTGGTGTTTGCGGTGATCGGAATGCTATCCGGTGCACAGACGGTCTCCGAAATCAACACGACGGTTCGTCCGGATACGGTGTTGCTAAATGCGTTTGGAATAACTATTAACTCTACTGTTGTTAGCCTCAGCGTGTACTACGACAGAGTTAATAGTTATAGTCGCTGTGCAGATATATCGGTGATTCAACAGACCTTAGATGCCGCAACGGAAACGACGGTGTCTGAACTCGAAGCGGCCTTAAACCGCATCCGGGAACCGCACACTCAGACGAATTCTGATGGCGTGGGAGCAGGCGATGTGTTATGTGTGGATATGGACCTATCGGCCCTGCCGGTCTCTAAGCGTGCCGAGGGAGCAGAGCGTGGTTATGTTGCCAAACAGAAAAATCAATACACTCGGCAACTGGCGCGGGTAGTGGTCTCGGAGACGCAGGAGATTGTCAGTCACGCGCTGTATTCGGGCACGACTCGGAGTGATGCGGTTTTCAAAACGATGGTTGGGAAACTGGAAACAACGCTCCACCTCGATACGCGGGAGAAACGAGGTCGGGTTCAACTGCGGTTTGATGCGGGGTCTGAAACGATTGAGGCGAGACCTGTTATCAATACCGGGGCAAGTCTGCTTTGATGGGAAACGGGTCGTGGGTATCCGACTCAACCCTTTATACCCCTTGATACACCACGTCACAACCGCATTAGAGGCACTTTTCAAACCCTATAACATACGCGTTTTATTGGACAAAAATTAGGTAATTACTGACACACCGTCGACCAGCGCGCTTACAAAGCGCGCCTACCGGTTGTCAAAACAAGTGTGGAACATGGGTGATAAGTAAACTTGTTGACCAACCGAATTGCTTCGCGGAAGTCTTGTGCCTACCCCGACCAGCGAAATTCGCATGAGTTTGTTTTTAACTGGGCGGGGGTTCGTCGAAGGGGTTCCCAGCGGCTTCGGCGGCTGCTTTGCGTTCAAGCCACTCTCGCCACTCTTGCTGTACAAGGGCTTTGCCTTCGGCGATGCCTTCGGCGCGTATCTTTTCGATTCGCCTACTCTGACGGGCTTCAATTTGTTCTTTGACCATGTTGTATAGGATCATTAGAATTTCTACCTCCGCAAATAATCGTTATTTCCCGGTAAATCACACTTTCCCAAACGAAGCAAAGCCAATATAACCAGGTGCATATAATCAAAGCTGTACTCCTGAGTTGACATCAGGGCATGAGCAATTTTGTTCCTTAAATTGTGCCCACATCTTTCGACCAACAGGAACTTGAAAAATAGCAGATCGTCTTCGTCGAAAAGGTGCTCGATTGCATCTTCGTGCAGGAGGGCATTAAGATCTTTCTCGTAGACGCTATTTCTCCGTGGTTTATCTTTTTTCCGGACGGAAGTTCCAATATCAGACCGTCGGCATAGGTCTTTAAAAATCCCCTCTATTTTCAGGGTCAAAGAATCCAGGCACAAGACGAAGTCAGGCATATTGGCGGTTCGATCTGCGAGATAGAAATCCATTTGACGAAAATACGCATTGAGCGCGGGCCTGATTAAATCCAGCCAATCATACATCGCAATTTGACCATCGGGCAATCGTTTGGGCAGATCTTTTCCATACCAGCAATGCCGCTCGATAAAGTCTATTAAGCCCTCAAAGGTCAACTTATTTTCCAAAATTGCCTCAAAGAAAACCTCTCGTATCAGGTAGATACTCCTGAACTCAAGTTGGTATTTATACCTCTCAAGTATATCGTAATGTTCCTTCTCCTCCTCGCTCTCAAAACGTTGAACTGTATTGCCGTTTCGATCTAGTACAACCTTTGAGAGTAGACGGCGTGTTGGAAATTCCTTAGTCTTTTCCTTCACTGCTTTCTCGACTTCATGATACGTCGGAAGCATCTCTTTACCCCAAATTAAGTATCGAACAACCTCCTCGGAAGTCCCGTTTTTAACAACCGCTTTCGCCTGCGCCTGACACGTCTTTTCAATTTCTGTTAAGTCAACGTCTATTCGGGAACGCCCAGATTTCATAGCAGCTTTGAGTTCAGAATACCGTTGTGCTAACTCCTTCCCTTTCTGTTCATCGCGAGTTGCTTTGTAGTTTTCAATCGCATTCATACAAAAAAACAACGCGCCATACGGATCATTTTCAGAACGTTGCATCAGGATTTCATAACGTAGGGCAACTTGCCGAGTCCAATTATGCCCCCAATTATCCGGTTGCTGGTTAAGTCTCTGAGCGACTGTTTTCCCGAGTTCGAGAAACTTAATGGCTCTGTGCCCGTCATCTGCAAAGGATTCCGCCATCTGCCAACATAGGTCTTCTAAACCATCAAAGTCTTTTTTAGTAAATCCCTTCCTTGGCTTCAACATGAATTGAATAAAATGGAATGCGGCAAATGGTGTGCCTGAACTCAACTTTCGCACGAGTCTCCTGAGCTCCGACTTAATTTCTGCTACGTTACCCTTGATTTGATGCGCAATGGAGTAAGCGTTGATGGTACTCTCTGAAATATCTTGGGAAAAATCCTCGCCCTCGTCATGCCTCTGCTCGTACATCTGAATGAGCGTGAGATACGAATCAATCGCTATCTCGGCAAATCTGTGATGCGTTTTCGGACTGCACCAGAGGATATGAGCATACCGCGCTTTAAGTTTTGGATGGTCAGTGGCATCTAATCTCGTGGTTAAATATTCGTATGTTTTTTCAGTGAATAGATCTAAATCCGGATATGCACAGACCTGACCGTTCTCGTCAGTCTCTCTCCACTGGGGGCCAAGTTCGCCCTCCTTCAAAACAAACCAGAGAAAGTAAATTTCCCATTGCGCTTTTTCGGCTTCTTCTGGATAGGTCTTCTGATTCGCCTCTCTGAACTTTTTAAGCAGAGCTTGCGCCTGATCGAAGCGGCGGTCAGTTAAAGCCAGAGCTTCTACATACTTGTAAAGAGATTCAAGAGCTGGAAATGCCCTGTCAAGATCCGGTGCGACGAATCTACCAAAACGCTTTCGCCCAGGTCCTAATCGCCTCACCCGCAGTTTTTCCAAATCGTACTCTGGTCGAAGTTCATCGTGTATTGTGGTATTCCCTTTCTTCATACCTCCCCTTCCAATCTTCCACATTATAGCACAATCGGTTAAATTATGCACTACAATTTGTTAAATTATGCACCTAAGCAAGTTTCAATATAAAAGTTAAGCAAATTTGAGCATAAAGAGTCACGGTTGGGAAGCCAAGTCACGGCTAGGAAGCCGTTCCTACGGGAGTTGGGGTTATAAACAGGGGCGCGGTTGGGAAGCCAAGTCGCGGCTAGGAAGCCGTTCCTACGGGAGTTGGGGTTATAAACAGGGGCGCGGTTGGGAAGCCAAGTCGCGGCTAGGAAGCCGTTCCTACGGGGTATTCCTCAAGTTGTTCCATTAGTTTCTGTGAGATTCGTGCGAGCACGGCGAGGCGAAGTTCAAGGTTGCCATCTATGCCGAAAGATTTAAAAACTGCCTCAATTTCGCGTTCGATTTCTTCTGCTTGCCCATCGGTGGTTGGGGGGACAGCGACAACTCTGATGTTATCGTGGGTCTGCATCCCACCATCTGAGTTCCCGTCTTCGGGGGCGTGTTCTCGCTCTGGGGGCTTCAGGGTGGTAATACCCACCCGAATCACCTCACTTGTATCATCAGCAGATTGTTCAACGCGCTTCTGGCGTTCAAATGACACCGCCTCAAAACGGTGAAACCGTTTCGCAAGTTCAGACAGGTTCGCTTCAAAATGGGCTTTATCCAAATCCGTCCACGCTGCCGGCGGTTTGGTGACAATGTACGTCCCGATTGCCTCAAGCCATCCCTTGAAATCCAGCCCTTCGTCACAGACTCGGATAAAAAAGCCTTTGAGTCTCGTTTCAACCGTTATATCAAACAGCGATTGCGCTCTCCCAAACAGCTCAACCCGATTCTCCTCACCAGTTCCCTTCAAGGAAAATGCCGAAACGAGCAGTTGTTCGATAAAGTCCAGTAGGCCATCATAAGCCCGCGCCAATTCGGACAACGCGCCGCGCAACGTTTTGAAAAATTCATTAACTACGGTTATATCTGCTTCCATTGATGGCCCAAAAGCGGGAAAGCCGAGGGCTTGGGGCAACTGTTCAAAGAGGAGTGCGTCTGGTTCCCGTGCATCGGCGATGGCTTTACGAAGGGAGATTGCGGCATCGCTTAACTCCTGCGTAAGAATCGTATAACGCGGGAGTTTCGCGACAAAACGGATGAGCGGCTTAACCACAGCCAGCAGATTCGGATGGTCTGTCGCTCCTTGCGGTTGGGAAAGCAGTCCTGTAAATTGCTCAAACACATCCGCTCGAATGCCCTCAATTCGGAACCGTTTGAGTTCAAATTTCTCAGGCGACTTAATCAACCGCTCAAAAACCGCCATTGAGATATCCGCGACAAAGGAACCCTCTTCGTACAACGCGAGTTCTGCCTCATAATGGAGCAAAACCGCGCACAAAAGGATGGGCAACGGGCCACTTCTCAAACCGAAAGGCGGCTTTTCCAAGCGTTCATACAGTTTTGCAACCGACTGGCGTTCAACTTCGCATTCGCTCAGAAATCCCTCAATCGCTGACCAAGTGGCAGACATTCCGTTTTTATCATCGGCTATCGGCGGATGAAATCCCCAAACTTCCGAAACGGGACGGTGTATCCCCGTATCGACCAGTAAGGAGAGGTAAATGCTCATTTCGGGTGGATAGCCGTCGATACCCAGTTTTTCCTGCCGTTGAGAACCAAGCATCCCTGAAATGAGTTTCCGTCTCGCGGACGACGCTTGCCCGGAGATCTGTTGTCGATTGATAAGTTCATTGCGAAGGATTGGCGTTTTGTTGTAAACTGCATCGCAGATTTCCGAAAGATATTCATTAAGTGCCCGCCTTGAGGCAATCTTCGTCGGTTCTCCGTTGTGATACCAAGTGCAAGCCGCTTGCCAATCGGATGGCAGATTGGAAGATTGGGGGGATGCCAGCTTTCCCGATTGGAAGGACTGACCCGAAAAAAGGAGAGTTAATTGTTCGGACACCTCTCGTTCCACTTCAGCAAGCCGCGTCGACAGTTCACGACGTGCCGTTGCATCGCCAGCAAGTTCGGGGGTGTTTTTCTCAACCCATTGTAAACGGGCGAGCTCAAGCACAGCGTCCCGTAAAAAACCGATGGATTGAGGAATCGCAATGAGTACCTCGTTTCGCATCGCGACTGACGCTTGGGTCGCCTTTTCAATGAGCTGTTCCACTTCAAGTTCGGTTGCAGGGAGCGCGTACAGCACAAGCCCATCGGTAAGATCAAACGGCAGTTCCAGATCGGCATCAAACCTCTCAGCGTCAGTGTATCGGAGGGTGAAGCACCGCATCGTGCCTGTCCGAAACAGGTGCCGACGGGCAATAAGAGGGCGAGGTTGCACCAGCTCCGAGAGGGCCTCCGTCAATCGCAGATTCGGGTCAAGGTGTGCCCCCGCCTCGCGGAGCCGTGCTTCGATATCAATGTCACTCCCTTCCCATAGGGCGTAGGCATCGTTGTAACGGCGGTAGATGGCAATCGAACGGCCCGCCAACATCCCCAACGCACGCTCAAATTCGTCGTGGAACGTTTCTGTACCATCATCAAGTGCGTAACGAAGTAAAGGCATCGAGGCTTTCAGATTTACGCTCACCTCTCCAACAACACCGAGCAGACCGATGGTTTTAATCAGTTTAACCGTCATCGGAGACGGGTTCGGTAACCGCTCAATTGCGGACTCAATTTCCGCCCACCGCTTCCCGTCCCCCGACGCATAGAGTCGATTCCCAAAAGCGGTGTTGATGTAATCGTACAGGTCGGACAGCGTGAACGTTGGCAAAACACGCCCATCGTAGGTACGGTTGGCAAGAAAATCTTGGAGTCCATGCGGTTCGCTGGAGTTGAGCAAGGCGAACAGGGAGCGTTCATTTTGAGCAAAGCGGCGGAACAGTGAACAGACAATCAGGGCGACCGTCGGATGGAGTGGCAAACAGTTTTCAAGAAGTGACACAAATTCGCTAGGCTCAAGCTGACGCAGTTGCAGTTTTAAGTCAACCGCAACGGAGAGAATTGGAAGAGTAGAAGAGTAGGAGTCACCTTCCTTCCCTTGTGATTGCCTATCGGTAGAGGTATCCGTTGTGGGCACCCTTTCAATCGCGTTCCCGATCAAGCGGAGCACCTGCTCCGTCGGTTCCACAAAGGCAACATCCTCAAAACGCCCCTGCACCTTCGCCCACTCCTCACGTTGGGAGTTTGCCAACCGTTGCGCGTACTGCTCAAAAGCTTGATGGAGAATTGTCAACATCAGAAACGGTGTTTGTTCACTTCTTGTTGCAAATTCGGCGAGGCTCTGTAGCACAAACAGGTCACCGTGTGCCGGATTTTGCGCGGCGTATTCGAGGAACTTCCCGAGTTCATCAACCACGAGCAATAGACCTGCGCCGCCGTTTGAACCGATTTCGTGTGTCGCAGATTCAAAAAGGTGCGTGATTTCAGAGGCACGAGGAAGCCCACCGTTCTCGGCACCCTTTAACTGTTTTTCGAGCTCCTCAAGCAGTTGCCCCAACGGCGCTATATCGCTAAAAGCAGTGAGAGAACGCGTCAATCCACGCAATAAGGCGAGCGTAATCGGCGCACGTTCTCCAGAGATTAGCACCGGACAAAATCCCCGGCCCCCCTGCTCAGTCGAGAGCCATTTTCCCTTTCTGAATTGATTCCATAAAGATTCATCTCCACGTTTGAGAAGCTCCTGGGCATCCCGCGTCGTTGGCGATTCAGAGTCCCCCAGCAACTTCGCAGTAAAAAGCGCAAACGCCGATTTCCCCGAACCGTAAGGCCCCGTAAGAGACCACGCCCTTGATGTTTTTTCATTTGTTGTGAGTGCATCGCTCAGCCGCCGCAAAATCTCCCGCGCCGTAACCGTTACGACATACCCATCAAGGGCGTTCTCCGTATAAAAATCCCGTTCCAGATGAACAGACCGACGAAACCGCCCCGTAACCTGAAATAACTCTGAGAGTGCTTTATTCATAATACCTCTACAAGTTTTAGTATTCAAGAGAAACCGGGTTTTGCCGACCCTACGGGTGGCGCGACGAACGCGACGCAGAACGCGACGCAAAAAACTCGGTTTCTACGAATCAGGAGTTTCCTCATCTTGGAAATCAATAATTTCCACTACCTTGCCTTGGCCGACCAAGAGCGGTATACTCCGCACCACACCCCGATTCGGCGTACACACAAGATACGTCTTTGACTCAAGGATGGCAATCACAACCTCCTTGACCCGCGGATCTGGTTTCCCGACCTCCACATAATAGTCCTGCCCCTCATGCCGATAGGCAATGCTGAAAATGCGTCGTTCCGAGCTCTCCCATCCTAACATATCCTCAGCAAACTGCTTAGTCGCCTCCCAGATCGCTTCTGCTTCCTTCTCGTCCTTTGTCACTGGAACGAAAAATCTCATGCTAACACGCCTCCCGTCTATTTAGTGCGATAGCCGCCCACCTTCCCTCTCTACAATTCAGATGAGGATTCGGGTAATCGCGATAATTTATCATTTTTCTCATTCCAATCCACCGCAGGCGCGAGGTGATTCAACGATTCCACTGTCACAGAAGTATTCACCTCATTATTAAGATGAGGATTCTGACAATCTATCATTGGGACGAGGTAATTCAACATCTCCGTGTATTTCCAATTGAGGGGTTCATTTTCGAGTTTAGCGAACAAAAACAGTGCTCCCAAATCATTGAGAATCACTTCGAGTGTGTCAAGGTCCTGCTTATCGTTGCTGGATAGCACTTTCAACAGGTCTTGTGAGTCTATGTCAGTTCGCCGAATGAGTTCGTTTATTCCACCCTGTGCTTCGACGACGTTTCGGAGTCCTATCAGAAATCCGAAAGTGTCACCATCCTTCTGGTATTCTTCCAGTACAACTTCAAGATAGCCGATTGCCTCCTCGAGGTCAGCAAGTTCTTCCATCCGGTAATCGTGATAATTTCTCATCTTTCTCATTCTAATCCACCGCAGGCACGAGGTGATTTAATGATTCCACTGTCACAGAAGTATTCACTAGATTCAAATGAGGATTCAGGCAATCGATCATAGGCGCGAGGCGATTCAAAATTTCCGTGTATTCCCAGTTGAGCGGTTCAGTTCCGATTTCAATGACCGAAAGTCGACACCCCAAACCGTTGAGAATCGCTTCAATTGTGTCCAGGTCCGGTTTATCGTTGCCGGATAGCACTTTCAACAGGTCTTGTGGGTCTGTGTTGATTCGTTGAGCGAATTCATCTAACCCACCCTGTGCCTCCACAACGCTTTGGAATGCCATCCGAAGTAAGAAAGTATCACCGTCCTTCTGGTATTCTTCCAGTGCGACTTCAAGATGGACGATTGCCTCCTCGCGGTCGGCCAGTGTTTCCATCAAATAATCGCGGAATTTTCTCATTTTTCTCACTTTTGAGCCTCCTTGTATTCCCGCCAATAGGCTTTTGCCCGTTCAATGTCTCTGCCTTGCGAAGATTTGTCCCCACCGCAGAGTAGTAGCACGATGGTATTATCTACTTCTCCACTCTCAGACGTACATCTTTCATTGCTATCCCGTAGCTTCACGACAAAGCAAACATCGTATTTATAACGGTTCTGTAGTATTGACCAATTCCCGTCCTCCACTGAAGACACGGTTTGACTGTGGAGCCATCGCCTCTACGGGTTTGTAGTACCTACGAAGGTGCTCCAGCCAGTTAATCTCTCCGTCTCGGTAAACCTGTTTCACTCCCGCCGTTTCATCATAACGCAAAACACCATCGGTGAGCCCCTCAACCCTGTCGAGATGTTCAACAAGAGTGTCCTCGTCCAACTTAAAGACTTGGCCGGGGCTGTTTGGCGAATAAGCGATGTGTACGAATGCAAGTTCGTTGTTCCCTGAAAAGTGGTCATCCCAGAACTTAGACAGGGTAGCAACGAAAATCTCAGTTGGCAGAGCGTCTTTCGGGCCCCGATGAAATCTGTAGGTGTCTCCGTCGGATGAGTCGGAGATTAGGTTCAATTCAACGAGCGGGCAATCGAAGGTATCCTCTATAATGGTTGTCTTTGTCAGGCGAGAGGGGACGTACGTCCGGAGCAAGCAATCCACATCACGACTTATCGAATTTTCTGAGATTCGATTCCTACCCGTTTTTTCAGTCCAATCAATCAATTCAGAGATAAATCTATCCTTCCTAAACTCATTCTGACCGAAGATACTAAATGCCCAAAACCACGTCGTTGCCTGATCGCGATTTGTGGCAAGCTGCCAATGGATGAGCCACAGCGTCGCCACATCCTCAAGATACGGATCAAATCCATCATCGGCCAGAAGCGATTTGCCAAGTTTCGTTGGTGCAAGTCCTTCACCTCCCGTTCCGTCCTGATCAGGGTTGCCTTTGTTTTTTTTGATGAGTCCCGTTGCCATACACCAATGACGGATGGACCTGACCATGTTCTTTCCAACACCGAGCGTCACCGTCGCGCTCTCATCTGCGAAGGCACTAGGGTTATCCAATACGGCATCAACTCCTTTCTTCAGCCACGTATAGCGAAAAGGGAAGGTTTCATGCCCTGAAAAGGAGGTATTGATTCTATCTGGGGCATTTTCTTGTTCGGCCATTAAGTGGTTCCTCTTAGGTTAAAAATTGAGTGCGCCAACCTTTATAATATGAATATTCTAGTTGTGAAAATCGGCAATGTTCTCTACCTTGTCCTGGCCTACCAAAATTGGTATACCTCGCACCACACCCCGATTCGGTGTACAGACAAGATAGGTATTTGACTCCAGAATGGCAAGCACAGGTTCTTTGACCCGTGGATCTGGTTTTCCAACCTCCACATAATAGTCTTGTCCCTCGTGCTGATAGGCGATGCTGAAAATGCGTCGTTTTGAAATTTCCCATCCCAGATTATCTTCAGCAAACTTCTTGATCGCTACCCAGATAGCCTCCGCCTCTGTCTCATTCTTTGTTACAGGAACAAAAAATCTCATTTTTACAAGCCTCCCGCTTCTTAGCAAAAAAATCAGTTTGCGGTTACAAGGTAACCTCTCGCCTGAACGGATAACAATCGGTTAGGCAACTTCGATTCGGAGTTGTTAATTCACCTCACTGGCGAGGTAATCCAACGATTCCAAAGTAATCGCCCTATTATCTGGATGAAACAGATGATGATTCGGTTGACGCATCATCTGGGCGAGACGATCTAACGATTCCAAAGTAATAAAACCGTTATTCGGATGGAACAGATGATGATTTGATGCGTTCGTGTCTTCTGGGAAGACTGATATTTCCTCAAGCATGTCCTCTACGTTCTCGTTGAGAGAATCAGCCATCATATCTTCAATTTGCAAAGCCAGCAACCGTTTTCGGGCGCGTTCTGATACTTCCTCAAATATGCCCTCTTCACGGAGAAAATCATCAAAGCTACTACCGCTATACTTATTCATGCGATAACCTCCTACTTTTCCATAGATTTCTGCGATTTCGTGCCAAATCCAAATCCTGCTGTTGTGTCCTTTGAGACTTCTTTATAAAACTGTGCAGAAGTACCATCTGGTTCCCTTCTACGGTGAACAAAACCCGCGCAATACGCCTCCCGCTGAGATGACTGCGAACTTCCCATAAATCTGTTTCCATTTTCCTAACGAGGGGCATCCCTAAAGGCCAGCCAAGTTGCACCAGTCTTATATCCTCACCAATCGTTTTTCTATCCGCTCTATCAAGGCTTCTGAGCCATTGCCGCACGGGTTCATTTCCGGCATCAGTACGAAAAAAGACAACCCTGAGGTTAGGTTCTCTGTTCATAAGAATAAACCACGGCTGGCAGGCATCAGCCAACCTACTACTGCAACGGCTTGTTAAGGAACATCATTGCATTATCTCAAAGTCAAGGACTCTGCACTCCACGCGTTTTGTCAGTTCTCGGACACTGCTATGAACACCAGGGAAGGACGTTACCCGCTTCGCCAACCCAGCAGGTATTAGCTCTTTATACTGCGCTGTAGTCACATCAATCGGGTCATCTTGAGCGTCGTAGAAAATCACATAATAGTAGATATTTCTTACGTTTTCGCGCAGTCGATTTCGCAGGGAGAAACTGTAAGCTCCCGAGTAGAGAGAGTAGGAGGGGTTGTCCCAAGTCATCTTACCACCGGTTACCCCTTCCACACTTCGCTCACCGAGTCCATCCAATATGGAGCGTCTCGATCTGGTTGGTTTCTTCTGCGACAACGGTTTCGCGGGACCCACCTGTGCAATCAGTTCCGTGAGATAGTTTGAGGGAATGGCAAAATTGAGATTCTGCCCGCCGCGGTAGGTTGCCACGGAAACACCAATCACTTTTCCCCTGCCGTTTAGCACGGGGCCGCCACTGCTCCCCGGAGAAACAGGGGCGGTAAGCTGGAGCAGTTTGTCCGCTCCAACCCTTCGGACGCTACTGATGATGCCCTGTGAAAACGTACCTTCCAAACCGTGCGGGTTGCCCACGGCGTAAACCGTCTCACCCACCAGAACGGTATCGCTGTCACCCAAGGAAAGGGCCCGCGTCCCCAAAGCTCTAACCTTTAAGATGACGAGATCCCACTTCGCATCAATCGCGGTGATACCTTCAATGTCGTACTTTGTCTTTTGACCAACTCGTTTCGCGTAGCCCCTTGAGGCACCCGCAACGACGTGAAGGTTGGTCGCAATCTGGTTCGGTTTGACGAAAAATCCGCTCCCCAATCCGAGTGGCTGGCCGTTGGCATCCTCCATAACCAAGAGCACCGTAGAGCCGAAGGCGTTTTGGGCAATTTGCTGGGCAGTTTGTGCATTTGCCATAGGTATTCCGCAGAGCAGGAGAAGCCCCAACGCCATGAAAGACAGTAACAATTTTCTCTGATATTGCATAATGTTGTCCTTTCAAAAATTAGCGAAAAGAAGCAGAGTGATTGTTGTAATACTGGCGAAGAAACTCTATCGAATTTACTCCTTCTGACAACGAAGTGCTTCCCTGTTCGGAGCATCAACAAACTCCGTCAAGTCGTCGAAGCCACACCCAAGTCAAGTTGCTCATCCACCCCCATCGGACCAACTTACGTTATTATAGCAGAATCACATCAATAGGGCAAGTCATGTTGTTAAATCATAGGGCTATTTTAGTCTTCGGTTTTTTGTCCATTTTGGGCGCCAAGTCGGGGCAGGGATGCCCCTCCTACTGTGGCTTACTATTACCCATAAGTCCCGGTAGGCAAGCCGGATCCATATAAGGGCTACGAACTATCGTTCGGTTCGGCATTGTGAACTAAGGAAAAGGTGGCAGCAATATCATTCAATCTCTGCCACCCGCGCCAAATGACGGTCACTCCCGGTTGACCATCGGACTGCCGCGCTAAAAAACCACCGAGTTTGGCAATCCAAATCACCACTTCAGAAACTGTTGGTAATTTCTGCGGTAAAGTCGTTGTCTTATGAGTCACACAGTAAAGTGCTTTCCACTCATCATCGGTCAATACACACGTACAAGCCGCACTCGGAGCGTAGCGATTGTACATCGTCAACCAATACAACCGCCACGCAATCACACTCATTAGCGCGCAATAGGGGAAAAGCCGAGCCTGAGTTGCCAAACGGCACCCCTCAATTTTGGTGCCGGATTTAAGCACTTTGAAATAGACTTCAATATGCCACCGCAAACTATAACTCTTAACTCTCCTGTTGTACGCTTAGAAGGTGTACTATGTCAGAGTTAATAGTTATCCAGCGTATTGCTTGGACCGCACCCGAAAAATCGGTCACTTCCACATTGGTGATTAACAGCCATTGGAGTGCAGATGCACCCGTGGGCGGATTTATCTCGGCCACGCACACGACCATCACATCAATCGGCGGTAACGGGTGCGGGGCAGCCGCTTGAGTCCGATGAGGCGGCAGAAGCGTTGTTTTCACAAAGTGAACGCTGAGGGTGGCTTCTCGGGCCGCTTCAGTGCCCCGCGCCGGAATCTTGATGACTATCTCACCTGCAACCGGTTGAGTTTTTACCAAGTCGTTGAGTTTGCCAATCTCATTATCAACGCTTCGATTCTGAGCGGCGCGAATCACGAAAGGGGTGTCTATGGCTTCAACGAAAAATTCATAAATATCTGCCTCACGGTCACAGATGCAAATTACCTCAACCCCTTCGGGTGTTCGTGCTTTGGTTTCGGCTAACGCCTCAATCCATTTGTAGCTCTCTTTCTCCGAAATCGGTAGATTCGATTTCGAGGGGGTGCGTTTGGGGTTCTCACGCGCCCAAACTTTGTCGGTTAGACACCCTAATGGCACCCCGGACTCGGTGAACACTACGGTGGTGTGTTTGACAAACCCATAGATGTTCTGCTTCTTTGTTCCGATTGGGCCCAAGCCTTCAGTCAAGGGGTGATGCGTATAATCAAGAAAGGTGGTATCCTGGATGGCAAACACACGGGAATGGTTTTCCATTCGTGCGACAGTTTGTTGAAAGTGAGCTGCGAGTATTTTCTGTGCGGTCACCTTTTCATTATTAAACAGTCGATAAGCGGCTTTGGTTGATGTCCAATCGCCACACGCCGTATTGATACTAGATTGCGGCTGGGATTCCAATTCGTCGGCGACGCGAATCAACCGTTCGGTGAGTCGTTTATCTCCCAAATCAATGGTTCCAAATTCTTCTCGACTCCAAGACGCTGCCAACTCATCACGGTTTGATGCCATAATCGCCTCCAAGTGGGTAATGGGATTCATTATTTTGTGACTCAAGTGCTTAAATTTACCCGATTTGCTTTTGCAAATCAATCCAAAATTGATTTTCGATTCGGAAATTCTATCGTCTTTGATTTGAAGGCAATAATTAAGTTATCCCAGAGGGGCGTAGAACCCACGCCCTGAAAGCCTTTGCAGACTTGTGGGTAATAGTAAGCCTACGGTGGCGGGTTGGGGCTTTCGGTTCGCGCTTATCGGAGAATTAAATGACCCTAACGGAGATCTGATACGCTTGACGCAACACCGGTTACATGCTATACTAATCGCAATCAGACGGATACGCTTTGATTTTTGTCACGACGAATTCTTGTCACTACGCACGAGGAGATAAACCCGATGAATCAAACAGATAAGCAGATACAGACAGACCCGCGTTGTACCCTTCTGGAAAATCAGAAGTTTGGCCCATTTGTGAAACTCGGGAACGGGGACATCTTGACAATCGAAGAGGGTGGAACGATTGTCAGTGCTGACAAAGGAGTAACGTGGTCTCAGCCCCGTCTAATATATGACGGACCGGGACCAGGAATCCCCGGTAACAGCGGTGTGCTCATCCGGACGCACGAAGGTGTGCTTGTTTACGTTTATATGGATATGGGGAATTTCAAGTGGTCGTGGGACGACGAGCGTCAAGAAGCCGCCGAAGATGTTCGCCTCAATGTGTGGGCAATCCAAAGTCAAAACGAAGGCGAAAGTTGGGGTATGCGGCAACAGCTCTTTGACGGGTACTGCGGCGCACTGATTAATATGATTCAGACCCGCACCGGTGAAATCGTTGTGCCTATCCAGCGAATGTTGCGTGACCCGTGTCGGCACGCGATTTGTGTCTACGGTTCCAGCGATAACGGAGCCAATTGGTGGCATAGCAATATCATTGACCTCGGCGGGCACGGACACCATGACGGTGCGATGGAGCCGACGGTGGTTGAATTAAATGATGGGCGATTGTGGATGTTGATACGGACAAATCTCGGCACGTTCTGGTCAGCGTATTCATCGGATAACGGGCTGTCGTGGCGCGTTATTCAGCCATCTGACATTGATGCCAGTAGCGCACCGGGCGCGGTCATTCGCCTTGCCAGTGGCTACTTGGCGTTTGTATGGAATCGCTTTTATCCCGAAGGCGTAACCGATTATCCGCTTCGGGGTGGCGATTGCAATCTGGCATCGGTCGCAACCAGTTGGCATCGTGAGGAGGTCTCGCTGGCGTTTTCGTCAGACGATGGCGTAACTTGGTCTGAGCCAACGGTTATCCTGCGTATTGAAGGGGGAGGGCCGTCGTATCCCCACCTTTTTGAACCTGAACCCGGCGAGTTGTGGGTGGTCACACAGTTCAGAGACCAAGTGGCGATGCGGCTAAAGGAATCCGATTTTGTTGGCGAATGAGAAATTTCCCTTGCGTCTGAATAATTAATATCGTGTCTTTGGACAGAGGGCCACAAGACGCAATTCTTATCTGTGGAGGTATTTCACAACAATGAAACGCTTTATTTTTCTGCTTTTTTTTGTGTCGGCATCCGTACTGCCACTCCAAGCGATGGCACAAAAACCGGTACTCTACTATCCATTCGAGGGCACCGGCAAGACGGTAACCGACAAGTCTGGAAAAGGTAACGATGGCAAATTCGATGCAGGGGCTGACAACCGTGTTGAAAGCAAAGACAAACGTTTTGGCATGGCGATGGATTTCGATGCCAAGTCGCGCATTACCGTTCCAGATAGTGACAGTATGAAAATTGATACGAATATTTCCTTCGTGCTGTGGGTCAATAAGGGTGACGAAGCCGGTGGAGTCGGTACACTCCCTCGGATTATTTCCCGGGGTCCAAACGATGCCCACGAACTCGCGATGGACAGTGGACATATCACACGCGGAAACTTTGCCATCTATTTTAGAGATGTTATCGGTTGGACAGGCGGGATGCCCGTTAAACACAAAGAATGGCATCATATCGCATTGACTTACGATGGTAAGGCGTTTAAGATGTATCTGGATGGCAAAGTGGCAAAGGAGCACAAGCACGCCGCGAAAAAAACGTTCGTCGGTCCCCTGTACGTTGGCTCCCGTCACGCGCTCGGCAGTAACGAATACTACCTCGGGCTAGTCGATGAACTCGCGCTCTACGCCGAGGTTCTGAATGAGAAAACGATTAATCAGATTCTGACAGAAGGTGTGCAAGGGCAGTTTGCCGTTGATTCCGTTGGCAAGCTGGCATTGACCTGGGGGAGCATCAAAACAAGATAAAGCATCGCTCCCCACAGCAAAGGCAAATTGGGAGGAACAATGTCACTCACTCCACAAGAAATCCAACTCTTCCGCCACAACGGCTTCGTCAAATTCCCGACGCGGCTACCCGAAGACCGGGTTGCCGCGTTGAAAGCGGCGGCACTTGCCGACATACGCGATGGCGTTGAACCTGTTGCCCGCCAAGGTGAGCGCATTATCCGCATCTCCGACCTTTGGGGGCGTGGCGGTATTTTCCAGCAAACGATTACCTGTGACGAAATCCTAGCTCCGCTGGAATCAATCGTAGGCCCCAACATTGAGTTCTGTCTCAATCGACACAACCATATCTATCTTCGAGACCGCGGTTCGACCGCCTCGCTGGAAATTCACCGCGATGTGAAACACTGGTCGCGTACAATCGTCACAGTTTTAGTCTACCTTGAGGAGACCAATCTGGAGAACGGGTGTACTCGCATCTTACCGGGGTCGCACTTTTTGCCGGACTTTTTGCAACTGTCCGGGGACAATCACCTTAACCAGATCTCGCTAGACCAGTTAATTCCGATACCGATGCCCGTAGGAGGTCTGCTCGCCATTGACAGCATGATGCTCCACTCCGCGGGGCCGAATCACACAGATGGCACACGGATGAGCATGACGCTCGGCTATCATAGCGTTGATGAGCTTTCCGGGCCTGAGAATCCGAAGCGCGTTCTGGTTCGGGGTGAACGGAGCTACGGAGGGAATGACCGCAAAAGGGAAGGGACATAAGGTTTAGCGTCGCTCTCTTTAGGTGTTGCCTGCTGTGGGGTTTGGGGTTAGAGCCCGTGTCACGGCAGGGAAGCCGTTCCTACAAGTTTATTCTTAAAAATTGTCCAAAGCTTAATCAAGTTTAAATATAAAAGTTGCAGTTTTGAAATCGATGTCCGTTGTAGTTATCCATGAGAAACCGAGTTTTCAAGAAAAAACTCGGTTTCAAGAATGTCAAATTTACTACTAAAAGTTGCTTAGTATAATGGAGCTCGCTCCAGAAAGTATTGAAATGCTGTATCTTCTTGTACTCACACTGCTATCTCCGACCTTCCCAGAAAGTCAATCCGTCGATGTTGATGTCAAAGCACTCGTTAAAAAGGTTGACGAACTCTATCGAAGCCAAACTAGCCATGCGGAACTGAAGATGCAGATCGTTACGCCCCACTGGGAAAGAACCTTGTCGCTCGAAGTCTGGACAAAGGGGATGGACAAGACCTTTATCCGAATCAAATCTCCGAAAAAAGAGAAGGGCGTTGCGACGTTACGAATCGGGAATGAAATGTGGAACTATCTGCCCAAGACGCACAAGGTGATGAAGGTTCCGCCATCAATGATGATGGGGTCATGGATGGGCTCAGACTTCACAAATGACGACCTGGTTCGACAGTCGTCAATGCTTGAAGATTATACCTACGAACTGCTGAATGACGCGCCAGCGAACGCTCCTACGGATGCCAGCGGCACCCATCTCTATATTCAACTGTTGCCAAAGGAGGACACTCCGATCGTTTGGGGGAAACTTATCGTTGCTGTCCGGGAGGAGGGGCTAGTTCCGGTTTGGCAACACTTTTACGATGAGAATGGGCGGTTGATGCGGGTGATGAATTTCAGAGATGTCAAATCGTTTGATGGCAAAACCGTCCCGTCCGTAATTGAGATAATGCCCCAGAACAAGGAGGGGCACAAGACCGTTATTCAGTTTCTGAAGGCGGCGTTTGATTCGCCAATTGACGAAAAAACCTTCACACGACGAAATCTTCAGAAGAGCAAGTGAGCCTATGCCTTACGCATCACCTATTACGTTTCAGGGTTCCACAACTCTCAAAATCGCGTTCCGCAACATCTTTCGCCAAAAACGGCGCACCATACTGACTGCACTCGCAATGATTGTCGGGTTTACGCTCTCGTCGGTATTCATCGGATGGTCTGACGGTGCGTACTCCGACATTATCGCTATGTTTACGCGAAACCGCATCGGGCACATTCAGGTGCATCAGCACGGCTATCTCGATAAACCGTCGCTCTACAAAACGATAGATGATTACGAGTCAATTGGAGAAACCATCGGGAGCGTCAACGGCGTGGAGGCGTGGACACCGCGGGTCTACTCGGCGGGACTTGGCTCGGTCGGCGAAAGAAGCACTGCCGTACAACTCATCGGTATTGACGTGGCGCGTGAAACAGCGGCGACCCGGTTTGACAAAAAAATCGTCGATGGGCAGGGATTCTCGGGGCAACCAGCGCGTGAAGCAATTTTGGGCACAGGTCTCGCCAGGCGCATTTCTGCGACGGTCGGCGGTGAAATCGTGATTGTTTCGCAAGGTGCCGATGGCTCGGTCGCCAACGACCTATACACGATTGTCGGCATCGCAGAAAGCGGCGACGAAACCACGGACGGGATGGCGTGTTATCTGAACATCAAAGACGCTCAGGAGTTGCTTGTCCTTGAGGGGCGCGCCCACGAAATTGTCGTGATTGTGTCAAACATCAATCGCGTTCATAAAATCACGGGGGCGATTGTGGCTAATTTCGATGGTTCGCCCCTGGAAGTTGTCCCGTGGCAAGAGGTCGCCAAATCCTTTTACCGGGCAATGCAGGCGGATAAAACCGGCGATGCAATCGGACGAGTGGTCATTATGCTAATCGTCGCAATCGGGGTGTTAAATACCGTGCTGATGTCGGTGCTAGAACGGACACGAGAATACGGTGTGCTGAAAGCGGTCGGGACAAAGCCTGTGCAAATCTTCTGGCTGGTGACCTGTGAAGTGGTTATCATCGCATTTTGCAGTATCGCTGTTGGGGCACTGCTCGGCACTTTAATCAACCACCTGCTCTCCATCTACGGCATCACATTCCCACAGGAATTTACTTACGGCGGCCTCAAATTTCAGACGATGTACGCAGAAGTCAACGCCCGCAGTCTGATTATACCCGCAATAACCGTCCTCCTGGCCGCTACGCTCGTCAGTCTGTTTCCAGCTCTAAAAGCGGCGAGAATCGCCCCTGCAAAGGCGATGAGAACGCATTGAAGTCATCCGCGTCCGATGTACGGCATCTTAGTCGCCATGACAGTCATGAACTGCACGTTCGCATCTAATGGAAGCGAATCCATGTATACAACCGCACAGGCGACATTATTGACATCCATCCTTGCTTCAACCAGAACCGACCCGTTGGCCTGTGGAGCACCCCCGGTCATTCTCTGTGTCATATCAGTCGTTGCGTTGCCGATGTCGATCTGGCCGCAGGCGATATCGTACTTGCGTCCATCAAGCGAGGTTGATCTTGTGAGCCCCGTCAGGGCGTGCTTGGTGGCTGTATAAGGTGCTGAGTTGGGCCGCGGTACGTGGGCAGATACGGAGCCGTTGTTGATAATGCGCCCTCCCATCGGATCTTGCGCCTTCATCAACTTGAATGCTTCCTGTGTGCAGAGGAACGAGCCGGTCAGGTTTGTGTCCACAACCGCTTTCCACTCCTCGTAGGTCAAATCTTCGAGAGGAACACGCGGGGCACCGATGCCCGCATTGTTGAATAGTAAGTCAAGCCGGCCAAAAGTTTCCTGCGTCTTGGCGAACAGGGCTTGAACTGATGCCGGATCTGTCACGTCCGTTGGCACAACCAGTGCTCTTGAGCTATCCGGTCCTCCTAGATTCGCCGTTTCCTCTAAGGCCTCGACACGCCGTCCGGCGAGCGCGACAGAATACCCTTCCTTCAGAAGCGCGAGTGCGGTGTGTCGACCAATTCCAGAGCCGCCGCCCGTAACAATTGCAACCTTCGTTGATGAACTCATTGTTATTATCCCTCCTAAGCATTTTTTACGTTGAATCCATTGCCAGAATCTGATAAAATTACATCCCAAATCGGTTTAACAATCATAACACGGTCACCAAAGTGAGTCAAGCCGAAAACTGTAGCAGTAGAGGTTGCCAACGAAGGTTGAAAAAAAGGATTAGAATGAAAGTCTTAGTTGTCGGTCAAGGCGCAAGGGAACACACGCTTGTATGGAAGATTGCCCAAAGCCCGCGTGTTGAAAAAATATACTGTATTCCCGGAAATCCCGGCATCGCGGAAATCGCCGAGTGCCCGACGATTTCATTGGAAAACAACCTTGCCGAACTCGCTGATTTTGCGGAAGCCGAAAAAATCGAGCTCACGGTCATTGGGCCCGAGGCACCTTTGGTGGCTGGCATCGTTGATATTTTCCAAGAGCATGGGTTACGGGCATTTGGTCCGGATGCGAAGGCGGCAATTCTTGAGGGAAGCAAAAATTTCGCCAAGCAGTTGATGACGGAAAACTGCATCCCAACGGCGACGTACCGGACATTCGATAATCCAGATGCGGCGATCGATTATATCAAAGAGATTAATATCCCCGTCTTTGTTAAAGCGGATGGGCTTGCAAGAGGGCAGGGCGCGATTCCCGGGCGGACAGTTGACGATGCAATTCAGGCAGTCCAGCGGGTTATGGTAGACCGTGCATTTGGCGATGCCGGGGATATAGTCGTAATTGAGGAAGAGTTAATCGGCGAAGAAACCTCGTTCACCGTTTTGACGGATGGCAACCACTGTCTGCCGCTCGTCAGTTCGCAAGACCATAAAATGTCGTTGGATGGCGATAAAGGAAAAAACACGGGCGGAATGGGCGCGTATTCACCCGCCTCCGTGATGACTCCTGAACTGCATGAACAGGTGATGCGGGAAATCGTTTATCCGACGGTCAACGCAATGCGTACCGAAGGACGTACTTTCACAGGTGTGCTCTACGTTGGATTGATGATAACCGAAGCGGGACCAAAGGTTGTGGAATATAACTGCCGATTCGGTGACCCTGAGGTGCAAGTTTTGCTACCCCGAATGGAAAGCGACCTAGTCCCTGCGCTTGAGGCGTGTATTGCGGGCACACTCGCAGATGTTGAATTAGAATGGAAGTCAAAGGCGGCGGCTTGTGTAGTGATGGCACCGGGCGGCTATCCTGACAATTACGAGACGGGAAAAGTTATCACAGGTCTTGACCGTGCGAATGCGTTGGAGGATGTGACCGTTTTTCATGCAGGCACAAAGTCGCAAAACGGAAACATCGTCACCGGCGGTGGACGCACATTGGCGGTTACCGCGGTCGCCGATGAGCTCAAATCCGCAATTGACCTGGCCTACCGCGGGGTTGCGGCGATTGATTTTGAACACGCTCACTATCGAAAAGACATCGGGCACCGGGCCTTAGCGCGAATAACTGCGAAGTAGGTCTTTTTAGAAGGACTACCACCGATGTCACCGAAAATGACTCACTTCCAGTAGCGAAAGAAGATGGATAAGCTCATCAAAGCCGAAGAGGGCTTGTAAACAATGAGACGACCAACTTCGTTTAAATAAGGGGAGTACAATGAAATTCGGGATTCGCAAGCGGAAAATTTGCGTTATCCTTAATACACCACATCAAACAATTTGAAGAATAGTGACCGACATAATCTACGGTTCTAAAGTGCCATCAATAAACGGAGGGATTCAACAATGGAAAACAACATGACAGACCAGCAAGAAGTATCACTCCGACGAGAAAAGTTGGAGCTCGGCAAAGTTCGCGGACGGTCTGCTTTACTTATATCGTTAATCGTACATACGATAATTATAATCGTTTACCTCTTCCTTCCACAGAATGAAGTGAGGAAAGAAACGGATAGTCTCGCAGTTGATTGGGTCACGGATGTCCCTCCTATGAAACGAAGGCCTAAACTCAAACCACCGCTAGAGAGAAGGATTTACAAACCGGATAAGACTCTTGCCCGTGACGCGAAAAATAAACGCTCTGAATCATCGCCAAATAAGATAACCGAAGTTGTCCGCCTGAGCGAGCGTATTGTGTATGAAAACCTCGATGTCAACAAAGCACCACCGAGTGAGGAAATTCCTGAGTTGATGACTGATGCCGACCTTCCAGACGCTAAAACCTCTAATCTCGCACGAGTGGTTACGCAGATTGGACGCACAGATGGTCAAGGCGTGGTTACGGGACGTGTGCGTGTACGTGGCTCGGGCAACGGACGTTTCCTCGTTGATTCTGATGGTGATGGGGCAGGTGGACTGCTCGGCGGAGGAGGGAATCCGGGAATTGCCGACAGATTGGGCATTATCAACTTCCTCAATGAATTTGAAGGGGCTCAACAGGTTGTTTATTGTCTTGATATCTCAGCGAGTATGCAAGCCGCCGGGTTGAAGAAGCTAGAACTCGCTCTTAAATCAATTAAGGATTCAATGCTGATGCTCAGAGACGACGATCATTTCAACATCATCACATTCTCATCGCGTGCCCAAGTGATGAATAAATCCATGTTGCAAGCGACAATGCCTAACGTTGAACGGGCATCAAAGTATCTAAACCGATATACGCCTCAATCAATTCAGGACAATTGGGAAACAAATCTGCTTGCAGCAATCGAAAAATCCCTGAAGCTTAACCCGTCAATCATTGTATTAGTCACAGATGGCATTCCAAGCGGCGAAAACGTCGAAACACGCCCGGGAAAGATTCTCGAAATCGTCAGGGAGAAAAATGTGAATCAGGCAAGGATATTCGTCGTTGGGCTTGAGATAAAAAGCGATCTGCTTGTATATCTCGCCGAACAACACGGTGGCAAACTCAAATTTATTGATAGCACACAACTAGTGCAGTTTGCTCACCCCGAAAAGCTCACCGAGTCGGATCTGAATTTGAAGACAGCGGATTTTTAACGCTTGTAGCGCAACATTCTATCTTCAGTTCTAAAGAAGGGGTAAACAAGATGGTTGAAGTCATTTCCCTTAAATATGGTACAACTTTCAAAAGGGTTTTCGGTCAACCCCCTGTGTTCTGTCAGTTTACTCAAGATATCCTTGGCATCCCGGTCAACATAAACCAAGTTCATACCGAATATGAGTACCCAGAGGCAGTCGGATATGTCAAGACCAAGTATGACTTGTTTGCAGAAGATAAGGAACAAAGAATCATCATTGAAATCCAACACGTTAAGGAGGAAGATTTTTTCGCTCGATTCTTTTACTATCACCTCACCAGTATCATAGAACAGGTGAAAAGCCACACCGCATACGGTTTTGATCAGACCGTCTACACCATTATTGTCCTCACGAGCGTCCCTCGAGATGGGAGCGTAAATTTCAGTTACGCCTTCTGCGACATGAACCCAATCACCGAGTTTGAGGAGCGAGTGCATGTCTATCCGCATCGGTTGGTCTTTCTCACACCGCGTCTGATTAACGAGAAAACGCCTCGCAACGTCCGAATGTGGCTGGAATTGATAGCCGATTCGCTGGACAATCAGATTGATGAGACGCGCTACGATTTGCCAATCTTTCAACAAATTATCAGAGATATTGAGCGGAGTTCCATATCGCCTGAGGAGTTGAGCGAGATGAAAGACGAGGACGCTTGGGAGCTGGCGCAACAGCGGTTCATGAGGGAGGGCCACGCAGAAGGCCACGCAGAAGGCCACGCAGAAGGCCACGCAGAAGGACGCGCAGAAGGACGCGCAGAAGGACGCGCAGAAGGACGCGCAGAAGGACGCACGGAAATCGTGCTCGCCATGTTGACACGAGGGACAGACATTAACCTCATTGCGGAAGTCACAGGCCTCACACCAGCTGAGATTGAACAAATCCGAAAGGAGGCTAACGATGGTTAAGGTTATTTCTCTTAAATATGAGACAACGTTCAAAAGGGTTTTCGGTCAACCCGCTGTGTTCCGTCAGTTTACTCAAGATATCTTGGGCATCCCGGTCAACATAGACCAAGTTCATACCGAATATGAGTATCCGGAGGCAGTCGGATACGTCAAGACCAAGTATGACTTGTTTGCAGAAGATAAGGAACAAAGAATCATCATTGAAATCCAACACGTCAAAGAGGAAGATTTTTTCGCTCGCTTCTTTTACTATCACCTCACCAGTATCATAGAACAGGTGAAAAACCACACCGCATACGGTTTTGATCAGACAGTCTACACGATTATCGTCCTCACGAGCGTCCCTCAAGATGGGAGCGTGAATTTCAGTTACGCCTTCTGCGATATGAACCCAATCACCGAGTTTGAGGAGCGAGTGCATGTCTATCCGCATCGGTTGGTGTTTCTCACACCGCGTCTTATTAACGAGAAAACGCCTCGCAACGTCCGAATGTGGCTGGAATTGATAGCCGATTCGCTGGACAATCAGATTGATGAGACGCGCTACGATTTGCCAATCTTTCAACGAATTATTAGAGATATTGAGTGGAGTTCCATGTCGCCCGAAGAATTGAGCGAGATGAAAGACGAGGACGCTTGGAGGCTTGCCAAACAGCGTTTCAGGAGAGAAGGATGGGAAGACGGACTAGCAGAAGCCCGGGCAGAGAGACGAGCAAAAGGACGAGCGACTCGTGAAAGAGAAATCGCACTCGCTATGTTGGAGCGAGGGATAGACATTAACCTCATTGCGGAAGTCACAGGACTCACACAACCAGAAATTGAACAAATCCAAAAGGAAGAAAACAATGATTGAAGTGACTCCTCTGATACACATGGATACTTTTCGGCGAGTTTTTAGTCAACCCGATGTGTTCTGTCAGTTTGCCAGCGACCTTTTGGAGGTCACGGTTGCCGTTGACCATGTCGAAACAGCGTTTGTGTATCCCAAGACAATCGGAGATCTCAAGACAGAGTATGACCTGTTCGCCGATGATAAGGAACGGGAAATCATCGTTGCGATTCAACAGATTGGGGAAACAGATCTGTTTAATCGTTTTGTGTACTCCCACATGATGAATCTAATTGAACAGGTCAAAGGTTTGGGGGTCTATCGGTTCGATCGGACAGTCTACACAATTATCATCCTTACTGGTACCCTACAAGACCATAATATCAACTCAAGTTTTAGCGTTCTTGATATGAATCCAATTGACGAATTTAATCGGACAGTTGAGTTGTTTCCGCACAGATTGGTGGTTCTAACGCCTCGCCTGCTCAACGATCAAACCCCACCGAAAGTGAAAACGTGGCTGCAGCTCATCCAAGATTCGCTTGATTGCCAGATTGATGAAACCGCTTATCATTCACCGATATTTCAAAAAGTGATCCGAGGGATTGAAAAGAAACCGTCTCGCGACAATACCTGAAGCCCAGTCGGATGACTCATGCAAATGCTCCGAACTATGCAGCGAGTATCACCTCATCTGTCTTGGCAATCTCCTTGGTATGCCCGTAACCCGCTGACTCGACTAACTCTTGCGTCTCCGGTGCGAGCCGCTCCATAATCTCTTGCGGCAACGACGCGCGGCCTTCAAATTGTGGCCTGTACCGCAAAATTAAAAAGCGTCTGTCGCGGTCTTTCGGCTTCCACTGCAAAACACCGTGTGTCAACAACTCCGAGCAGAAGAGGTAATCCCCCGCCTTCGGTGTCAGGTTGGTAAAAACCGGGTCTGGCGCAGGGTCAACTCGATCTGGGCCGGGTGTCAGTAGGCCATCAGGGCGGTCAAATTCGCTCTTGTGCGAACCCGGAACCACAATTAAGCCACCGTCGCCGGGTTCAACGTCTGTCAAATAGAAAAAACAGACCAAGTCATTGCAAAAAATACGACCATCTTTGACCTGATAGCGAGTCAGCCAATACCGACCATCCCGCGCACAGTGGAGACCACCGGGATTTTGCTCAACAGGTTCGCGGTTGGCATCGTGGCTCTGAAATGAGAGGGTGCCACTGACCAACCTTGGCTTATCGGCGGTACACTCCTTCACCAGCGGCCAGAGGGCGGGGTGCATCGTGACTGCCTCCAAAGCCCTATCAAACGCGAACCCGTGTTCATAGCGGATGAGCGGTAAATTCCCCAGGTCTTCAACCTTCATCTCTCTTGGCCGGGTTTGAAAACCGGGGGGGCGCTCGTCAGGCGGACAGAAAATATACCGGTCCGCGGCTTCTTGTGCCTGCTCTAACGCGTCGCCAGTGACAGCGCCTTCGACGTGAAGATACCCGGTAACGTCAAATAAATACCGCTGTTCAGGTGTCATATATACTCCCATTGGTTTGAATAATGAAAACTCGCACTCCACAAATTGTCTGATAACATTGCGCTATAGTAGCATAACCGAAGGATTCGGTCAACGAAAAATAGAGCCACTGACGTAAAGTGTGGGATAACAACTCAGATCCAAAACTGATAGACCCTCGGTAGATTGAAGGCAATCCCGATGATTGTCCAAACACTTGTCATCGCAAATTCGCCGAAGACGAGTCCCAGAAAGAGCGGCATTGCCCGTCGATACGCCCTCAACCCACCGTGACGAAGGATGAGCCACTTGAACACCCAACTCGCCAGCATACATGACCACAGGAAACTCATGCCGTAGCTACCGGCAACTGCGTAGCCGACAGGATGCAACGGCCACCAGACAAACAGCGTCCTCATACATGCCAGAGCTGTGGCGATAATGACCCCTAAACCAATCAGCGCGATGTGGTAATAGTCAACTTCCGTCGGACTACGCAACCACTCTTGGAGGTACGACCACGGTTCGCGGGCCCAATACAGGGACGGATACGGCATATTGTCGAGTCCATATCTGTAGTTTGTATCCAGCAGTAGCCAAAAGGTGGCAATAATGCCGATGGCCGACCCGAATAGGATTGACCACAACATGTTTCTTTGGTTCATCCTGCTCCGTGAAGCGATTTTAAATCCCTCAAGTTGATGCGGCATAATATGGTTGTCGAAACGGCGACTGATAAACCAGAACAGCGGCATTGCGACCTTTGTGCGCTGTGAAAGATTCGCGCTACCGAGTGCCGACGTTATCATTTGGATTGGGCCGCAAAAATGCGCGTCGTGGTCAGGAAAACCGATTTCGGCACGTAATCGCGTGATTGCCGTTGATAGCGTGAAGAAGAAGATAAAGAAAGCGGATGCCACTCTCAGCGACATGCCTGCCTGATAGCCGAAGATAATCAGCAGACCAGTTCCACAGATAATTCCGCCCCATGCAACGGTGTACGGCATCGGGGTATCCGCCTGCGCCCCTTCAGTTCGAGGTTTGAGCGTTTGCAAAAAATGTCGTCTGCCCCGCCAGATGGCGAATGCCAAGATTGCGAGATATGCTCCGACGGATTCCTGCACAATGTAAGCATGGCGGCCATACGCCGGGTACGTCTGCCACCCCAGTGCCACGCCCAAAATTCGCATACCTTGCCAGTAGAAATAGAAAAACCAGCAGGAAAATAGCAGGTCGAGCGGCATGAAAAAACTCAGTCCGATAATCGAAGGAATAAACGCGATTCGCATCGCCCGCAGTGCGTTCCAAGGTTTGTCGGTGAAGATGTAACCGATGTACTGTCGCTTAAAAAGTATCAATTCGGGGACTTGGGGATACAGCATGTGCACCCCATTAATCAGGTTGATTCCGACTGCAATCGCAAAACCCACCCACATCAGCCGATTGTAGAAATGAGTGTGTACGAGATTCAGGGGAATTTCGGCGATTGGGTAGGAGAGTTTCTCCCTCTCAATCCACTGTTTGCTTACAATGACGTTGATGCACACCATCACGAAAATCAGAACAAGCGTAAAGAGCGACCACCACAGCAATGGTGACAGCCACGCTTCGAGATTCCACGCAGAATACAGACTTCCACCCCCTCGGTAATATTCTATGAGCACTTTCGGTTCGTCAATGGTCAGCCAACTTGCCACATCTCTGTGAAACAGTGACCGCCACTCGTTTTCGGGCGTTGCCCCCCAGAAGGCATAAGTTATCACCGGGAGGAGAATCGGCAACATGCCGTAAGAACAGAGGGCTGTCACCATATTGACCATAATATAAACGGTCAGCAACTCCCGGTTATCCAGCGCAATCCGCGATGCAAACCGGCGCAATCCCTCATTCAATAAGAACAGGGCCCAAAGCGTAAAGAGCGCGTTAAAGAAGAGCGAAAATACAGTCGCCCCCGCGGCACGTCGTACCTCTTCCATCTGTATGAGCCAATAGCAATTCACCGGAATGAGTAGCGCACCGATAACCCACGCCCTTAGCGGGGATTGTCTTGTCTCTAAATGTGGTTTCACCGTATCTCTTTTCGCCAATGAATAATTTTGCTTGACCCGATAGGGCAATAGTAGTATAGTTTGACAATAATAACAGCCATCTGGTTGAAAGAAAGACTCCGAAGTTTGAATCTCTGGTCAGCGAAGGAGAGTATTATGCAAGTCGATCGGAAATATTTCAAGGAAGAAGGTTACAACATTCTGCGGAACGTCGTGCCGCCCGAACAGCTTCAAAGGATGCGCGACGGCATTGAACATACAGTCAACCGAAGAAAAGAGATTTCCGCCCAGAAACGTACCCCCAACGAGCCACCGGGGGGTGCGTGGGAAGCGAGCGGTCAACCGCGATTGCAGTTCCACACAGATTGTGATGTCCAATCAGCGTTCACAATCGAATTTTTCCTTCACGAAAATACGCTGGGGGTCTGTCAACAGTTGATGGATGCGGAACACGTCATGCCGCACCAATTTTCCTGTATATGCAGCGGGAACCGTGATGTCGGCCCGGCGCGTTGGCATCGCGATGTCGGTCCAGGAGAACCGGCACCATTACGCGGCATGATTTCAAACATGGAGAATCACGGTCCCAGTTACCTTCAGTGGAACATCGCCCTCTACGACGACAGCGTTTTCTGGATTGTGCCGCGCAGTCATCGTCGCGTCGCTACCGACGAGGAGATGCGTCAACTGGCAGAAAACCCGTCCGTGCCGTTGCCGGGCAGTATGCGGGTCGAGTTGAACGCAGGCGATGGGGTGGTGTACACGCACCTGCTGTTCCACTGGGGCAGTTACTACAGTAGCAAAATGCGACGTACCCTACATCCCGGCTACCGTCCATTCGGTTTCGCCACGGTTCCCAACGTCCACTGGCGCCACTGGGAACCCGGATTTTATCACTACTTATCCAATTCTGCCCGCCAGCAGTTTGAGGCGTACGATAAACTTGTATTCGACGAGTTCGACCTAATCGCTGAAATCTTGCACACGGTTATCAACAAAGACACTGACGGGTTCCTTGAGGCATTTGCTCGCCTGCATCCGTCACCGCAGGATAGGATGGTCGGCGTTGTTATGCTTTCAAAGTTGGCGCGCAAGTTGTATCAATTGAAGCACACGGAGGCTAACCCCGCTACGCTTTGGGGCAATGGTCGAGACATCGTGTATCTTGGAGGCCACTTCACCGACGAGCAAGTGGATGAACTGTATCAGCGACTCCATACGCTCGATGACAGGCTCAAGCTACCATCTGACAAACATCACCCCGGCTTCCAGAGGACATCGACATACAATCCCAACGATATGCCAGAAAATTTTGAACTCGAAGATTTTATCGCCAGTTGGGATAACACCTAATCGCGAGCGTTCATTTCAGCGATACCAGTTCCGCCCAAAGGAGGCAGTATCATGCCCGAATTTCGACTCACCGAACAACAGTTGAGCTTTATCGACACCTTCGGTTACTTGCACTTCCCCGGTATGCTCAATGACCGGATTGACCAGATTATTGAAGCCTTTGAACAGGTCTGGGTTGACTTAAACATAGCACACCCCGAAACGCAACGTACCTACATCGTGCCGTTTATCGGGCAGAGCGAATACCTCAGTTCCCTGCTCGACGATGACCGGATTGATGGGATTTTTTCCAGTCTGTTGGGCGAAGATTATACCTATCTCGGTAGCGATGGCAACTTCTACAGTGGCGACACCGGCTGGCATTCCGATGGCGGCTGGCCACGCCCCATCCGTTTCTACAAAATGGCCCTTTATCTCGACCCACTCACCGCTGACTCAGGGGCAGTGCGCTTTATTCCCGGTAGCCATAGATATGGCGAGGAGTATGCTGAGACGCTACAAGGGGCGGTCAGGGACTCGCAAGACCACTACGGAGTTGATGGCCCTAGGGTGCCCGCTCTGGCGGTCGAATCGCAACCGGGTGATGTGGTTGTGTTCAACCAGGCGTTGAAACACAGTGCTTGGGGCGGGGGCACCCAACGTCGCATGTTCACGCTGAACTGTGGCTATCGGTACAAGGAAGATGATATGCACTTTCTCCGCGCTGAACTTGACCTCGTGTCGCGCTTCGGAAAGGGGAAAGTCTATGGCGAAAAAATGTTGGCAACCGCTGGCCCGCGGCGTATGGTACACCTCGAGCAGGCTTTGGCGTTCGCGCCCGAAGGTGTGTGGCCGGTGGAAGAATCCGGCACCTAAGCCGCTGAATTGAAGCAAGGGAGCGAATTATATGAAAATTGATTCAAAGAAAACGTATGACTGCGAACCCACCCTGACAGATACTCAGGTGCTGGAATTTTGCAAAAGTGGATTTCTGGCCTTTGAAGAGGTTGTGCCAGACGAGATAAATCAGCGCACGTTCGCGTTTCTTGACGAACACCCGTCCGGCGAACCGACCCAAATCTTTTTTGAGGATTGGTTTGTTGATAACGTCATCCTTCAACCGATGGTGGTGGGTGCCGTGCGGTCATTGCTTGGACAGAACTTTGGATTACCCATCCTAATCAGTAATCATCGCGTTCAGTGTCCTGCACCACCGCAGGGTTGGCATCATGATGGCGACTCACCATTCGGTCATGAAGTCAACTTCTTGCAAGTGTTCTATTATCCTCAAGATGTGCCTGTGAAGTTCGGACCGACCGAGATTTTGCCAGGTTCGCATTTTACCGAGACCCATCAAGAGCCAGAATGGCAGGGTGGATATCCTACCACAGCGCGGGCAGGCTCAATTTTCATCACCGCCTACTCGATTTTGCATCGCCGAAGCGAGTCTACCGCCGAAGGGATGCGGAATCTATTGAAGTACAATTACTGGCGCATGGTTGCCCCACAGCGGGATTGGATTATTGAACCCGACTTTGACTTCCACACAGCCGATTACGGCGGACATGGACACGCGAAACATGTCGCGCAAATGTTGTTCTGGCTCTCCGGGAAGGCGCACGAATTTCGGACGATAGGCGGACAGGGGTGGCCTTATTCCGGCTCTCGGGCGAACCAAGTTGATAAATCCTACGGATTTCCATCCGGTCCGCCGCACCGGTAAGTTCGTGAATTTTTGTCGGAGAGCACCGCCCAACCGTAGTCTCACACTAAATATTTGCCATAGCATCCGCTTCGACATCACTCAGGAACACCCGCGCGCAATCATTGACTGCGGAGCGATGGACCGCCGCCTCAAAGATCATTTCATCCCATGCGGCTTCGCCATCTGCCGGGAACGCCTCATCTGCCTGCATCGCTTTGATCACGCCATCTGCCATGCGCGGGAACGACTTGTTCATTTCCTGTTCGCCTTCCGCGGTCTCCCAAAGTTCTTCCACGTCCGAATTCGAGGTGCATCGCCTGTACCAACCGCCTAGCCCTCGCGCTTCGGCGTAGCGTTCATCTCCAACAATCATGATGCGTAGCGGATGTTCGTCGTAGCCCCACATGTTTGTGCCATCTAACGCGCCAATCGCGCCGTTTGCCCACTGCATGTGAATCATGCGTTGCCAGCCGCCCGACGCACTCGGGGCACCCATCACGCTCACCCATTCTGGTCGCCCCATCGTCCAGAGGATTTGGTCAATGACGTGAGACCAGGAATTGAAGTGTGCCCGCGCCCGCACCAGTTTAATTTTACCCAGTCGCCCTTCGACAGCGTCGTTGTGGAGCAGCCGGAAATGGTGGAAAAAACGGCAGTTGAAGTCTATCCCAAACTTCAACCCGGAATCGCGCCATTCTTGAATCGCTGGTGCCGCAATCGAGGCATCTTCCTCTCGTAGGCGATATTGACCTTCCAACCCACAGAGCGGTTTCTCGGTGAACACGTTCCTGCCAGCCGCAAGCAACTGACGCAACGGTGGGATACGTCGGGTCTCGTTCACGATGAGCAACATTAATTCGGCATCGCAGTTTTCAAGGAGTTCCTCTATACTTGCATACCCAGGCACACCAAATCGTTCTTTCGCTCCTGCGAGCAGTTCGGGGTCCATATCACAGACCGCAACCACTTCAGCGTCTGGATGGTTGTGGAAATTTCCGCCGTGCATTAGCCCCATGCCTCTACCACTGATTAGACCACATTTAATCATAATTTATCCTTTCTGTTTCGGCTCGCTTTTCTTAACGCGGGGACGCAGAGAACGCAGAGAAACGCAGAGTTTTCTCCGGCGTGGGGCAAGATGCCCCACCTACGGAGCGGGGGCATTTCGGTCAAAAAACGGAAAACTAAATAGCCGTGTGCCATGACAACCTCGGCTTGACAAAACGGCGTATCCATCGTGATAAATAGCCCTGGACAAAGGAAATAAATCAAATCACACCGACGGCTCTCGGACGAACCAAGTTGATAAATCCTACGGATTTCCATCCGGTCCGCCGCGCCGGTAAGTTCGTGGTTTTTCGTCCTTGATACTAAATATTTGCCATAGCGTCCGCTTCGACATCGCTCAGGAACACCCGCGCACAATCATTCACCGCCGAGCGATGGACTGCCGCCTCAAAGATCATTTCATTCCATGCGGCTTCGCCATCTGCTGGGAACGCCTCATCTGCCTGCATCGCTTTGATTACGCCATCTGCCATGCGCGGGAACGACTTGTTCATCTCTTCTTCGCCTTCCGCGGTTTCCCAAAGTTCTTCCACGTCAGAATTCGAGGTGCATCGCCTGTACCAACCGCCTAGCCCTCGCGCTTCGGCGTAGCGTTCATCTCCAACAATCATGATGCGTAGCGGATGTTCGTCGTAGCCCCACATGTTTGTACCGTCTAACGCACCAATCGCGCCGTTTGCCCACTGCATGTGAATCATGCGTTGCCATCCACCTGACGCACTCGGGTCGCCCATCACGCTCACCCATTCAGGCTGTCCCATTGTCCAGAGGATCTGGTCAATCACATGCGACCAGCAATTGAAGTGTGCCCGCGCCCGTACCAGTTTAATCTCACCCAGTCGCCCTTCGACAGCGTCGTTGTGGAGCAACCGGAAATGGTGGAAAAAACGGTAGTTGAAGTCCATGCCAAACTTCAGTCCGGAATCGCGCCATTCTTGGATAGCCGGTGCGGCAATCGAGGCATCTTCCTCTCGCAGACGGAATTGACCCTCGAGCCCACAGAGAGGTTTTTCGGTGAATACATTCCGGCCAGCCGCAAGCAACTGACGCAACGGTGGGATACGTCGGGTCTCGTTCACGATGAGTAGCATTAATTCGGCATCGCAGTTTTCGAGGAGTTCCTCTATAGTCGCGTACCCAGGCACACCAAATCGTTCTGTCGCCCCGGCGAGCAGTTCGGGGTCCATATCACAGACCGCAACCACTTCAGCGTCTGGATGGTTGTGGAAATTCCCGCCGTGCATTAGCCCCATACCTCTGCCACTGATCAGACCACATTTAATCATAATTTATCCTTTCTGTTCTAGCTATTCGCCTCTAGTTGATTTAAGTAGGACTTAGCCTAATACTATTTCGACATCTATGGTAAAGCCGATAATTATTGATACACCCCGGAAAGTGCTATCGGTCCCCTGTAGGTTGGGTTGAACGGTAAAGAGTGAATCGCTATCAACGGTGCATCGATATCGGTTCTGCGATTCAATGTTCGTCTCTTGTAGATAGAGTGAAACCCAACTTGCCGTGTGTGTCTACTTATGTTTAAACTTTACCATAAATGTTACATCTAATCAAAACCGCGCAATGAATTGCGCGACTACGAACCTGGATCTTGTAACTTATGGATTGCCAATTAGTATAAGTTGCTACCTATTCGCCTTTTCCTATCAAGGTGGTAATTCGGGTTAGTATAGCAAAATAGGCTCCCCTTGTCAATCAACTTCTGTTTTTTTTAGGTGCATTTTAGTTCTCCCGGAGCCTCGATCTCTCGATCGATGCTCTTCGCTGTAGGAGCGAGCACCCGCTCGCGATTTCCCACTTAATGAAATTTGACAATCAAAACCGGTAATGTTTTGTGGTATCGGTGCGGTTCCCCCTGACGGGTGGCGAGATGACTCGACGCAAAACACGCACCTACCAGGGTGGAGTTATCGAAGTTGAACATCAAAACTCATAAGGGTGGAAACCAGATGCCTTTACGGGTGGCAAGATGACTTGACGCAAATTGAACGTCAAAACGCATAAACGGGCAAAAAACTGAAAACTAAAATAGCCCTTGACGAAATAAAAAGCTTGACTTCTGATTGGATTGTTAGTATCATATTTGTTGCTTGAAAATAGAAACATTTGGACAAGACAACCAAGAATAAAAGCCTACTGAATGGGTTTAAGGTTATGCGGCAAAGAAAATTATTTTGAGCGCGTTCTCTTTCCAATTTGCATACTGTGCTATTTCTCGACCCAAAATGACCCTATCAGGGTTCCACTCAAAGGAGGGCAGAAAATGTTAAGGCAGGAGGGTATCCCGACAATCGAGGCACCAGTGTCTCTCACACACACTTCCAACGACAAAGGAGATAAATGTATGAAACCTCAACTTTTTTATGTCACTTTTTTTCTGTTGATCTGCCTGTTAATTCCGTTGATAGCAGCAGCGGAACCGGTGCACTTCCCCGACCCCAACCTCCGCACGGCGATCGAGTCCGCTCTCAACAAACAGGCGGGTGACCCAATCACAGCGGATGAAATGGCGACTTTGACCCACCTTAGCATGAGCAGTGCCAACATTAGCAATTTGACCGGGCTTGAACATGCAACCAACCTGACATCGCTGATTCTTTGGCAGAACTCGATATCGGATATATCTGCTTTAGAGGGGTTGACCAACCTGACATCGCTGGAGCTTTGGCAGAACTCGATATCGGATATATCTGCTTTAGAGGGGTTGACCAACCTGACATCGCTGAATCTTAATTTCAACTCGATATCGGATATATCTGCTTTAGAGGGGTTGACCAACCTGACATCGCTGGAGCTTTATAACAACTCGATATCGGATATATCTGCTTTAGAGGGGTTGACCAACCTGACATTGCTGAGTCTTCATAACAACTCGATATCGGATATATCTGCTTTAGAGGGGTTGACCAACCTGACATCGCTGTATCTTAATCACAACTCGATATCGGATATATCTGCTTTAGAGGGGTTGACCAACCTGACATCGCTGTCTCTTGCGGCCAACGGCATTGCGGACGTGTCGGCACTCGTACCAGTGCTTTCCCGATTAACCAACCTGACATCGCTGTATCTTGGGAGCAGCGGCGTTGCGGACGTGTCGGCACTCGTACCAGTGCTTTCCCGATTAACCAACCTGACATCGCTGTCTCTTGGGGGCAACGGCATTGCGGACGTGTCGGCACTTTCAGGATTCACCAACCTGACATGGCTGAATCTTGCGGTCAACTCGATATCGGATATATCTGCTTTAGAGGGGTTGACCAACCTGACATCGCTGTATCTTGGGAGCAACTCGATATCGGACATCTCGTCCCTGGTGGCAAATACAGGATTGGGGAGTGGAGACAGCGTTGATGTGCGGGGAAACCCCCTAAGCTACCAATCCATCAACACCCACATCCCAACCCTCCAAAGCAGAGGGGTTACGGTTGAGTTTGACAACCGAACCCCTACCACACTTCTGAGAATCTCAAGCACAATTACGGAATCAGATAACATGCTGGTCGTTGAAGTACGGGATAGTGAGGGGCAACTGTTTGCAGGAGTTCCAGTAATGTTTACCGTTACTTCAGGCGGTGGAACGCTGAGTGCCACAAACACAACAACCGATACTGATGGCAGGGCCGAGAGTGCGCTCACCCTCGGTGCCGATGGGGAAAACACGGTTAGCGCGAGTGTCGAAGGCATTTCAGAGACGGTCACCTTTAGCGACGAGCCGGAGGAAGGTGTGCACTTCCCTGACCTCAACCTCCGTGCGGAGATCGAGTCCGCTCTCAACAAACAGGCGGGTGACCCAATCACAGCGGATGAAATGGCGACTTTGACCCGCCTTAGCCCGGGCAGTGCCAACATTAGCGATTTGACCGGGCTTGAACATGCAACCAACCTGACATGGCTGTATCTTCATACCAACCCGATATCGGATATATCTGCTTTAGAGGGGTTGACCAACCTGACATCGCTGGTTCTTGAGAGCAACTCGATATCGGATATATCTGCTTTAGAGGGGTTGACCAACCTGACAGTGCTGACTCTTAGTTTCAACTCGATATCGGATATATCTGCTTTAGAGGGGTTGACCAACCTGACATCGCTGCATCTTCATACCAACTCGATATCGGATATATCTGCTTTAGAGGGGTTGACCAACCTGACAGTGCTGTATCTTGGGAGCAACTCGATATCGGATATATCTGCTTTAGAGGGGTTGACCAACCTGACAGTGCTGGATCTTTGGCGGAACTCGATATCGGATATATCTGCTTTAGAGGGGTTGACCAACCTGACATCGCTGTATCTTGGGAGCAACTCGATATCGGACATCTCGTCCCTGGTGGCAAATACAGGATTGGGGAGTGGAGACAGCGTTGATGTGCGGGGAAACCCCCTAAGCTACCAATCCATCAACACCCACATCCCAACCCTCCAAAGCAGAGGGGTTACGGTAGGGTTTGACAACCGAACCCCTACCACACTTCTGAGAATCTCAAGCACAATTACGGAATCAGATAACATGCTGGTCGTTGAAGTACGGGATAGTGAGGGGCAACTGTTTGCAGGAGTTCCAGTAATGTTTACCGTTACTTCAGGCGGTGGAACGCTGAGTGCCACAAGCACAACAACCGATACTGATGGCAGGGCCGAGAGTGCGCTCACCCTCGGTGCCGATGGGGAAAACACGGTTAGCGCGAGTGTCGAAGGCATTTCAGAGACGGTCACCTTTAGCGACGAGCCGGAGGAAGGTGTGCACTTCCCTGACCTCAACCTCCGTGCGGAGATCGAGTCCGCTCTCAACAAGCAGGCAGGTGACCCAATCACCGAGGCGGAGATGGCGACTTTGACCCGTCTTGAGGCACCTAACGCTAACATTAGCGTTTTGACCGGGCTTGAACATGCAACCAACCTGACATCGCTGGATCTTGGGCGGAACTCGATATCGGATATATCTGCTTTAGAGGGGTTGACCAACCTGAGATCGCTGAATATTTATAGCAACTCGATATCGGATATATCTGCTTTAGAGGGGTTGACCAACCTGACATCGCTGAATCTTGATTTCAACTCGATATCGGATATATCTGCTTTAGAGGGGTTGACCAACCTGACATCGCTGATTCTTGGGGGCAACGGCATTGCGGACGTGTCGGCACTTTCAGGATTCACCAACCTGACATCGCTGGTTCTTTATACCAACTCGATATCGGATATATCTGCTTTAGAGGGGTTGACCAACCTGACATCGCTGACTCTTTTTAACAACTTGATATCGGATATATCTGCTTTAGAGGGGTTGACCAACCTGACATCGCTGGATCTTAGTTACAACTCGATATCGGATATATCTGCTTTAGAGGGGTTGACCAACCTGACATCGCTGTATCTTGGGAGCAACTCGATATCGGACATCTCGTCCCTGGTGGCAAATACAGGATTGGGGAGTGGAGACACGGTTTCTGTACAGGGAAACCCCCTGAGCTACTCATCAATCTACACGCACATCCCAACCCTCCAAAGCAGAGGGGTTACGGTTGAGTTTGACAACCGAACCCCTACCACACTTCTGAGAATCTCAAGCACAATTACGGAATCAGATAACATGCTGGTCGTTGAAGTACGGGATAGTGAGGGGCAACTGTTTGCAGGAGTTCCAGTAATGTTTACCGTTACTTCAGGCGGTGGAACGCTGAGTGCCACAAGCACAACAACCGATACTGATGGCAGGGCCGAGAGTGCGCTCACCCTCGGTGCCGATGGGGAAAACACGGTTAGCGCGAGTGTCGAAGGCATTTCAGAGACGGTCACCTTTAGCGACGAGCCGGAGGCATTCTTCCCCGACCCCAACCTCCGCACGGCGATCGAGTCCGCTCTCAACAAACAGGCGGGTGACCCAATCACAGCGGATGAAATGGCGACTTTGACCCGCCTTAGCATGAGCAGTGCCAACATTAGCGATTTGACCGGGCTTGAACATGCAACCAACCTGACATCGCTGGATCTTGGGCGGAACTCGATATCGGATATATCTGCTTTAGAGGGGTTGACCAACCTGACATGGCTGAATCTTGGGAGCAACTCGATATCGGATATATCTGCTTTAGAGGGGTTGACCAACCTGACATTGCTGTATCTTGATTTCAACTCGATATCGGATATATCTGCTTTAGAGGGGTTGACCAACCTCACATCGCTGAATCTTTTTAGCAACTCGATATCGGATATATCTGCTTTAGAGGGGTTGACCAACCTGACATGGCTGCATCCTGGGAGCAACTCGATATCGGATATATCTGCTTTAGAGGGGTTGACCAACCTGACATCGCTGGGTCTTGATTTCAACTCGATATCGGATATATCTGCTTTAGAGGGGTTGACCAACCTGACATCGCTGAGTCTTCATAACAACTCGATATCGGATATATCTGCTTTAGAGGGGTTGACCAACCTGACATGGCTGGCTCTTTATGGCAACTCGATATCGGATATATCTGCTTTAGAGGGGTTGACCAACCTGACATCGCTGGATCTTAGGATCAACTCGATATCGGACATCTCGCCCTTGGTCGCCAATACGGGTTTGGGGAGTGGAGACAGCGTTGATGTGCGGGGAAACCCCCTAAGCTACTCATCAATCTACACCCACATCCCAACCCTCCAAAGCAGAGGGGTTACGGTAGGGTTTGACAACCGAACCCCTACCACACTTCTGAGAATCTCAAGCACAATTACGGAATCAGATAACATGCTGGTCGTTGAAGTACGGGATAGTGAGGGGCAACTGTTTGCAGGAGTTCCAGTAATGTTTACCGTTACCTCAGGCGGTGGAACGCTCAGTGTCACAAGCACAACAACCGATACCGATGGCAGGGCAGAGAGTACGCTCACCCTCGGTGCCGATGGGGAAAACACGGTCAGCGCGAGTGTCGAAGGCATTTCAGAGACGGTCACCTTTAGCGACGTACCGGAGCCAACGGTGGACATCCCCGACCCTAATCTCCGCGCTGCGATTGAGTCCGCTCTCAACAAACAGGCGGGTGACCCAATCACTGTGGCGGAGATGGCGACTTTGACCCATCTTGAGGCACGTGACGCTAACATTAGCGTACTGATCGGGCTAGAACATGCAACCAATCTGACAGAGCTGAATCTTTGGGGCAACTCGATATCGGATATCTCGCCAGTGGCGGGATTAACAAATTTGACACAACTGTATCTTAACAACAACTCGATATCGGATATCTCGCCTTTGTCGGGCTTAACAAATCTGACACACCTGTTTCTTAGTAATATAGTGGATGGGGCTCTTTACGATGGCAACGAAGTTAGAGATATCTCGTCTTTGGCGGGATTAACAAATTTGACACGACTGGGTCTTGGGGGCAACTCGATATCGGATATTTCTGCCGTGACCGGATTAACGAAGCTGATAGGGCTGAATCTTGGGTACAACTCGATATCGGATATTTCTGCCGTGACCGGATTAACGAATCTGACATCGCTGTATCTTTACAACAACTCGATATCGGATATTTCGCCCCTGGTAACAAATACGGGATTGGGGGATGGAGACACGATTAACGTGCAAGCTAACCCCCTGAACTACTCATCATTCTACACGCACATCCCAACCCTAACTAGCAGAGGGGTTACGATTGAGTTTGACAACCGAACCCCTACCACACTTCTGAAAATCTCAAGCACGATTACAGAGTCCGATAACGTGCTGGTCGTTGAAGTACGGGATAGTGAGGGGCAGCCGTTTGCGGGGGTTCCGGTGACGTTTGCTGTCACTTCGGGCGGTGGAACGCTCAGTGCCACAAGCCCAACGACCAATACCGGTGGCAGGGCAGAGAGTACGCTCACCCTCGGTGCCGATGGAGAAAACACGGTTAGCGCGAGTGTCGAAGGCATTTCAGAGACGATCACCTTTAGCGACGTACCGGAGCCAACGGTGGACCTCCCCGACCCCAACCTCCGCACTGCGATTGAGACCGCTCTCAACAAACAGGCGGGTGCCCCGATCACAGCGGCGGATATGACGAATTTGACCCATCTTGAGGCACCTAACGCTAACATTAGCGATTTGACCGGGCTTGAACATGCAACCAATCTGACAGACCTGATCCTTTTCAGCAACTCGATATCGGATATCTCGGTGTTGTCGGGATTGACCAATCTGACACAGCTGTCTCTTGTGCACAACTCGATATCGGATATCTCGGTGTTGTCGGGATTGACCAATCTGTCAGGGCTGTCTCTTGTGGACAACTCGATATCGGATATCTCTGCTTTGTCGGGCTTAACGAATCTGACATCGCTGTATCTTTCGAGCAACTCGATATCGGATATCGCGCCCCTGGTGGCAAATACGGGATTGGGGGGTGGCGATGATGTTTATATGGCGGGAAACCCACTGAGTTACCCATCCATCCACACACACATTCCAACCCTCCAAAGCAGAGGAGTTACGATTGAGTTTGACAACCGAACCCCTACCACACTTCTGAAAATCTCAAGCACAATTACGGAATCAAATAACATGCTGGTCGTTGAAGTAAGAGATAGTGAGGGGCAACTGTTTGCGGGAGTTCCAGTAACGTTTACCGTTACCTCGGGCGGTGGAACGCTCAGTACCACAAGCACAACGACCAATACCGATGGCAGGGCAGAGAGTACGCTCACCCTCGGTTCCGATGGAGAAAACACGGTTAGCGCGAGTGTCGAAGGCATTTCAGAGACGATCACCTTTAGCGACGTACCGGAGCCAACGGTGGACCTCCCCGACCCCAACCTCCGCACTGCGATTGAGACCGCTCTCAACAAACAGGCGGGTGCCCCGATCACAGCGGCGGATATGACGAATTTGACCTACCTTGAGGCACCTAACGCTAACATTAGCGATTTGACCGGGCTTGAACATGCAACCAATCTGACAGACCTGATCCTTTTCAGCAACTCGATATCGGATATCTCGGTGTTGTCGGGATTGACCAATCTGACACAGCTGTCTCTTGTGCACAACTCGATATCGGATATCTCGGTGTTGTCGGGATTGACCAATCTGTCAGGGCTGTCTCTTGTGGACAACTCGATATCGGATATCTCTGCTTTGTCGGGCTTAACGAATCTGACATCGCTGTATCTTTCGAGCAACTCGATATCGGATATCGCGCCCCTGGTGGCAAATACGGGATTGGGGGGTGGCGATGATGTTTATATGGCGGGAAACCCACTGAGTTACCCATCCATCCACACACACATTCCAACCCTCCAAAGCAGAGGAGTTACGATTGAGTTTGACAACCGAACCCCTACCACACTTCTGAAAATCTCAAGCACAATTACGGAATCAAATAACATGCTGGTCGTTGAAGTAAGAGATAATGAGGGGCAACTGTTTGCGGGAGTTCCAGTAACGTTTACCGTTACCTCGGGCGGTGGAACGCTCAGTACCACAAGCACAACAACCGATACCGATGGCAGGGCAGAGAGTACGCTCACCCTCGGTGCCGATGGGGAAAACACGGTGAGTGCGAGTGTCGAAGGCATTTCAGAGACGGTCACCTTTAGCGACGTACCGGAGCCAACGGTGGACATCCCCGACCCCAGCCTCCGTGCGGAGATCGAGTCCGCTCTCAACAAGCAGGCGGGTGACCCAATCACCGCAACGGATATGGCAAATTTGACCCGTCTTGAGGCACCTAACGCTAACATTAGCAATTTGACCGGGCTTGAACATGCAACCAATCTGACAGAGCTGATTCTTGGTGATCAGTTTGTGGAGGGGGTTTGGCGAAACAGTAACTCGATATCGGATATCTCGCCAGTGGCGGGATTAACGAATCTGACATCGCTGGATCTTGGGATCAACTCGATATCGGATATCTCTCCGGTGGCGGGATTAACAAATCTGACATCGCTGAGTCTTGATTTCAACTCGATATCGGATATATCTGCTTTAGAGGGGTTGACCAACCTGACATCGCTGGGTCTTGGGAGCAACTCGATATCGGATATATCTGCTTTAGAGGGGTTGACCAACCTGACATCGCTGAGTCTTGATTTCAACTCGATATCGGATATATCTGCTTTAGAGGGGTTGACCAACCTGACATCGCTGGGTCTTGGGAGCAACTCGATATCGGATATATCTGCTTTAGAGGGGTTGACCAACCTGACATCGCTGACTCTTTGGCAGAACTCGATATCGGATATATCTGCTTTAGAGGGGTTGACCAACCTGACATTGCTGAATCTTGAGTACAACTCGATATCGGACATCTCGTCCCTGGTGGCAAATACAGGATTGGGGAGTGGAGACACGGTTTCTGTACAGGGAAACCCCCTAAGCTACCAATCCATCAACACCCACATCCCAACCCTCCAAAGCAGAGGGGTTACGGTAGGGTTTGACGACCAAGCGCATCCCGCCCTTTTGAAAATCTCAGGTGATAACCAGCAGGGGAATCCCGGTGCGTCCCTCGCACAACCGTTTGTCGTTGAAGTGCAGGATGAAAACGGTTCAGTGCTTGCGGGAGTTCCTGTGACGTTTGCCATCACCAAGGGCGGTGGAACACTCCGTGCCACACGCACAACGACCAATAAAAGCGGCAGGGCAGAGAGTACGCTTACGCTGGGGCCGGATGCAGGAACGAACACCGTCTCTGTGTCTGCCGCAGGGATTCAGCAGACGGTGACCTTTAATGCCGAAGGAGTCCGAACAGATGTCACCATCCCCGTCAATGACGTAAATGAAGCACCGATGTTTGCCGATGAAACTGCCGAGCGTTCAGTAGATGAGAACACAGAGGCAGGTGAAGCCATCGATGACGCGGTGGAGGCTACGGATGCTGACAGTGACAAATTGACTTACACGCTCGGTGGTGACGATATCTCTTCGTTTGGCATTGATGAGAATACCGGGCAGTTGATGACCATGGCAATGCTTGACCATGAAACCAAGGCTTCCTATATGGTGATGGTCACCGCCGACGATGGGAACGGTGGCACCGACACAATTAATGTCACCATCACCGTCAATAACGTAAATGAAGCACCGATGTTCGCCAGTGAAACTGCTGAGCGTTCAGTGGATGAGAACACAGCGGCAGACATGATTATCAGTGAAGCGTTGATGGCTACAGATGACGACGGCGACACTTTGGCCTACAGTCTAGGTGGCACGGATGCCGATTCGTTTGCCATTGATGGCGCGAGCGGGCAGTTGATGACTAAGGCAATGCTTGACCATGAAACCAAGGATGAGTATATGGTGATGGTCACCGCCTCCGATGGGAATGGTGGCATCGACACAATTGATGTCACCATCACCGTCGAGGACGTAAATGATGCACCGATGTTTGCCGATGAAACTGCTGAGCGTTCAGTAGATGAGAACTTCTGGAGAGTTGCCATCGATGGTGCGTTTAGGGCTACAGATCAAGACGAAGGTGACACTTTGGCCTACAGTCTTGATGCAGCCAGTGCAGAAACCTTTGACATTGATCCCATAACTGGGCAGTTGCAAACCAAGGATGCACTGGACTTTGAAGACAAGGCTTCCCATACAGTGGAGGTCATTGCTATGGACACAGCGGGTCTCACGGACTCCATCATAGTCACTATCAGCGTCACGAACCGAAATGATAGGCCGTATCTCCCTGGTTATGTCGGTTTTCTCGTTCGCACCGTGGCGGAGAATAGCGCAGCAGGTACAAACATCGGTGCCCCGGTGACTGTGACAGATCCTGATGTCACCGACACCAATACCGACACCAATCCTGAGACTCCCATTGCGGACACCTTGAGCTATATCTTATTAGCCGATCTGGAGGATGCCGAGTTGTTTGATATTGATGAGGGGACCGGGCAGTTGAAAACCAAGGCACCCTTGGACTATGAAACCCAGACCGACTATGAGGTGGCAATCGGGGTCTCCGATGGTAGTGATGGTTATCCCAGTTGGCACCTCACTATCAAAGTCAGTGACGTAACAGTCGCCGAAGGCGATACAGCAGTAACGAATAGTGCACCTATCTTTCGAGATGGCCGCAGCATCTATCGCGTAATAGCAGAGAATACAGGTCCAGGCGTAGAAATCGGTGACCCGTTATCCGCTGAGGATACTGACGGAAACACCTTGACTTACAGATTCGGTCCTAAAGATCCAGGGCAGGTGATAACCGGTGGCACAGTAATCGTAACGCCACCGCCAGCACCAACGCCACGGCCAGCAACATCAGAAGCCGCTTCGCTATTTGAAATTGATAGTGCCAGTGGACAGTTGAAAACCCTGGCACCACTTGACTACGAAGCTCGTAACTTTTATCAATTTAATGTCACCGTCACCGATGATGGTGAGGGTTTGCTCACCGACACAATCCGGGTCACGATCGGAGTCGAGGACGTAAACGAACAGCCGATGTTCGCCGGTCCAACCGATAGCCGCGAAATCGCAGAAAACAATATCCCAGACAATATCCCATACATCGTGGTCTTCATCGGTGCCCCGGTGACATTTATCGGTGCCCCGGTGACAGCAGAGGATCCTGACAGTTTTATTCACCCTCAGGGGGGTTATATTGTGAGTTGGCGCTTCGGGCATCATCCTTTGCGTTACAGGCTTGTTGACGACGACGCAGGGCTGTTTTTCATTGATTCCGAGACGGGACAGTTGTTTACCACGGCAGTTCTTGACCATGAAGCGACACCCTCCTATGTGGTAACAGTTGAGGTCTCTGATCGCATAGATGCCGAGGGCAGAATTCTTAATTTCCCTGAGGAGGATGTCGATGACACAATTGATGTCACCATCACTGTCACGGACGTAAACGAAGCACCGATGTTTGCCGATGAAACTGCCGGGCGTTCAGTAGATGAGAACACAGCGGCAGACATGATTATCGGTGAAGCGTTGATGGCTACAGATCCGGACGACGGTGCCGAAGTGATGTACAGCCTCGGTGGCACCGATATGGCATCGTTTGCCATTGATGAGATGACTGGGCAGTTGATGACCATGTCAATGCTTGACCATGAAACCAAGGATGAGTATACGGTAATGGTCACTGCTACCGATACAGGTGGTCTCACCGACTCCATCACGGTCACTATCACCGTTGATGACGTAAATGAAGCACCGATGTTTGCCGATGAACCTGCCGAGCGTTCAGTAGCAGAGAACACAGCGGCAGACATGGTGATTGGTGATGCGTTGATGGCTACAGATCAAGACGACGGTGACGCAGTGACTTACAGCCTTGGTGGCACCGATATGGCATCGTTTGCCATTGACAGCGCGACCGGGCAGTTAAAGACCCTGGCACCACTCGACTATGAAACCAAGACCGACTATGAGGTGACGGTCATTGCTACCGATACAGACGATCTCATGGACGAAATCACGGTCACTATCAACGTTGCGGATGTCTCAGTAACCGATGGCGACACAGCAGTAGCGAACAGTGCACCAGCGTTTGACGACGGCCCCAGCACCACCCGCGAAATAGCAGAAAACACAGCGGCAGGTGAAAACATCGGTAACCCGGTGGAGGCTCCGGATGCTAATGCCGGTGACGAAGTGACATACACCCTCGATGGCACCGATATGGCATCGTTTGCCATTGATGACACGACCGGGCAGTTAAAGACCATGGCATCACTGGACCATGAAACCAAGGATACCTATACGGTAATGGTCATTGCTACCGATACAAGCAGTCTCACCGACTCCATTACGGTCACTATCAGTGTCATGGACATCAACGAAGCACCGATGTTCGACGGTGAAACTGCCGAGCGTTCAGTAGATGAGAACACAGCGGCAGACATGATTATCGGTGAAGCGTTGATGGCTCCAGATCCAGATGCCGGTGACGCAGTGATGTACACCCTTGGTGGCACCGATATGGCATCGTTTGCCATTGACAGCGCGACCGGGCAGTTAAAGACCATGGTAATGCTTGACCATGAAACCAAGGATACCTATATGGTGATGGTCACCGCCGACGATGGGAACGGTGGCACCGACACAATTGATGTCACTATCACTGTCAATGACGTAAATGAAGCACCGATGTTTGCCGATGAACCTGCCGGGCGTTCAGTAGCTGAGAACACAGCGGCAGACATGATTATCGGTGAAGCGTTGATGGCTACAGATCCGGACGAAGGTGACGCAGTGATGTACAGCCTTGGTGGCACCGATATGGCATCGTTTGCCATTGATGCGATGACTGGGCAGTTGATGACCATGTCAATGCTTGACCATGAAACCAAGGATACCTATATGGTGATGGTCACCGCCGACGATGGGAATGGTGGCACCGACACAATTGATGTCACTATCACTGTCAATAACGTAAATGAACCACCGGTGTTCCCTGCTACCATTGACCCAATTGAAGTGGCTGAGAACACAGCGGCAGGCGAAGACATCGGTGCCCCGGTGGCAGCGATGGATGTTGACAGCGGCGACACATGGACTTACACGCTCGGTGGCACGGATGCAGCTTCGTTTGACATTGTTGCGGATTCTGGGCAGTTGCAAACCATGGCAGAACTCGACTATGAAACCCAGACCGACTATGAGGTGACGGTCATTGCTACCGATACAGCCGGTCTCATGGACGAAATCACGGTCACTATCAACGTTGCGGATGTCTCAGTAACCGATGGCGACACAGCAGTAGCGAACAGTGCACCAGCGTTTGACGATGGCCCCAGCACCACCCGCGAAATAGCAGAAAACACAGCGGCAGGTGAAAACATCGGTAACCCGGTGGAGGCTCCGGATGCTAATGCCGGTGACGAAGTGACATACACCCTCGATGGCACCGATATGGCATCGTTTGCCATTGATGCGATGACTGCGCAGTTGAAGACCATGGTAATGCTTGACCATGAAACCAAGGATACCTATACGGTAATGGTCATTGCTACCGATACAAGCAGTCTCACCGACTCCATTACGGTCACTATCAGTGTCATGGACATCAACGAAGCACCGATGTTCGACGGTGAAACTGCCGAACGTTCAGTAGATGAGAACACAGCGGCAGACATGATTATCGGTGAAGCGTTGATGGCTCCAGATCCAGATGCCGGTGACACAGTGATGTACACCCTTGGTGGCACCGATATGGCATCGTTTGCCATTGACAGCGCGACCGGGCAGTTAAAGACCATGGTAATGCTTGACCATGAAACCAAGGATACCTATATGGTGATGGTCACCGCCGACGATGGGAACGGTGGCACCGACACAATTGATGTCACTATCACTGTCAATGACGTAAATGAAGCACCGATGTTTGCCGATGAACCTGCCGAGCGTTCAGTAGCTGAGAACACAGCGGCAGGTGAAGCCATCGGTTCTCCGGTGGCGGCTACAGATTCAGACGAAGGTGACGCAGTGATGTACAGCCTCGGTGGCACCGATATGGCATCGTTTGCCATTGATGCGATGACTGGGCAGTTGATGACCATGTCAATGCTTGACCATGAAACCAAGGATACCTATATGGTGATGGTCACCGCCGACGATGGGAATGGTGGCACCGACACAATTGATGTCACTATCACTGTCAATGACGTAAATGAAGCACCGACGTTCGAGGATGGCAGGAGTGTTGACTACTCAATAGTAGAAGGCGCATCGGATAGACCCGTCGGTTCGCCGACAGCGACGGATCCTGATACAGGCGATACGTTGACTTACGCTATCACAAGCGGCAATACAGATGGGTTGTTTGCCATTGATAGTAGCACTGGAGAGTTGGCAACCGCGCAGGCAGTGACACCCGGTTCCCATTCGTTGACGGTCACCGTCACCGATAGCAAAGCTGATGATGGCACCGCCGACACCGAAGGTGACAACACAATCACGGTTACTATCACTGTCACTGATGATACTACAGCGAACAACCCACCGACGTTCAACGCTGGTAGCAGTGTTAGCTACTCAATAGTAGAAGGCGCATCGGGTAGAACTGTCGGTTCGCCGACAGCGACGGATCTTGATGGCGACTCGTTGACTTACGATATCAGCAGCGGCAATACAGCTGGGTTGTTTGCCATTGATAACAACGGACGGTTGACAACCGCGCGGGCAGTGACACCCGGTTCCCATTCGTTGACGGTCACTGTCTCCGATAGCAAAGCTGATGATGGCACCGCCGACACCGAAGTTGACAACACAATCACGGTCAGTATCACTGTCAGCGCTAGGCCAACTGGTGTACAACAACCCGGTGGCACAGTAATCGTAACGCCACCGCCAGCAACACCAGGGACAACGAACAACGCACCGACGTTCGCCGATGGAGCCAGCACCACCCGCGAAGTAGCGGAGAATACTCCAGCAGGCCAGAACATCGGCAGTCCGGTCTCAGCTACGGATCCGAACGGGGACACATTGACATACGCCCTCGGTGGCACGGATGCCGCGTCGTTTGACATTGATAGCACAAACGGGCAGTTGAAGACCAGCGCGGCACTTGACTTTGAAACCAAGAGCTCCTATACGGTAACGGTTACTGCTAACGATGGTCAAGGCGGCACAGCCTCAATTACTGTCACTATCAGCGTCACGGACGTATCAGTCGCCGATGGCGACCCAGCGCCGACGAACACCGCCCCGGCGTTTGCCAGTGCTACCGCTACCCTCTCAGTAGCAGAAAACACAGCGGCAGGTGGAAACATCGGTGCAACGGAAGCAGCGACAGACTCTGATACCGGTGATGTATTGACCTACACGCTCGGCGGGACTGATATGGCATCGTTTGACATTAATGCCGCGAGCGGGCAGTTGATGACTCAGGCAATGCTTGACCATGAAACCAAGGCTTCCTATACGGTAAGGGTTACTGCTACCGATAAAGCCGGTCTCACGGACTCAATCACAGTCACTATCACCGTCACTAACGTAAACGAAGCACCGATGTTCGCTGATGAAACTGCCCAGCGTTCAGTAGATGAGAATACGGCGGCAGATATGATGATCGGTGATGCGTTGATGGCTACAGATCCAGACGCAGACGACGAACTGATGTACAGCCTCGGTGGTGACGACATGGAGTCGTTTGCCATTGATGCCGCTACGGGACAGTTGATGACTCAGGCAATGCTTGACCATGAAACCAAAGATTCCTATATGGTGATGGTCACTGCTACCGATAAAGCCGGTCTCACTGGCTCAATCATGGTTACCATCAGCGTCACAGACGTAAACGATGCACCGATGTTCGCTAGTGCAACCGCCGAACGCATGGTGGCGGAGAACACAGCGGCAGGTATGATGATCGGTGACCCGTTGACTGCTATGGACGATGACGGTGACGAAGTAATGTACACCCTCGGTGGTGATGATATGGGGTCGTTTGACATTGGTGCAGATACCGGCCAGTTGATGACTAAGGTAGCACTTGACCATGAAACCAAAGCCTCCTATATGGTGATGGTCACCGCCTCCGATGGTACGGATATGTCCTCAATGATGGTCACGATCATGGTTACGGACGTACCGGAATTTATGTTGACAGTGCCAGCGGGACAGAGTTTGATTCACATACCGCTGAAAATGGCGGGCCTCGCAAAGATAAGCGATCTCCACGAGAAACTCGGTGGTAAGTCAAAAGTCTCCAACCTTATCACTCGTGACGCGGCAAAGGGCATATGGTACAGCTATCTCGGGCCTGAGTTCCAAGCTAGGGTCGGTGACAGGGATTTGACCGATGACCTCGGTATCCTTGCGGTTATGAAGGAAGAAGTCACCGTTCAGCTTTCCGGCGACCCACTTGGTACAGATGGGGTTAGCTCAATCATGTTACAGGCTGGCACAAACCTTGTGGGTGTACCGTTGAAAGACTCACGGATAACCAACGTCAGCGACCTATTGGAACTTGAAGGGATTAAAGACAACGTCAGTTACATTATCGTCTCGGATGGCGGTGAGTACAGGACAGTTACACGAGCAGGAGATCCGGGTGATGTAGCGGTCACAGGTGGACAGTCCTTGATTCTACAGGCAACCGAGGCTGCGACGGTCACGATCACCGGCGATGGGTGGGCAAGCTCTGCGATGACGGCTGCCCCCTCGATAAGTCTGATTGGCGTCCAAAAGGATGGTACGACTGCCGTTTTGGCGGTGACAGGTTCGATAGATGACGCGGTGAAAGGCCTGAACACAGAGGGGCTCCGCGTAACTGTCAAGAACCTCTCAACCGGTAAAGTGGGTACAGTTGCAACCAGTGATGACGGAGTTGGCTATCAGTTGACCTTCGTTGATATCGAGACAGGACGGGCGGCGCAGATTGGAGACACCCTTGAAATCTCAGCGCAATCCTTAGATCCGTTTGTTGGTGTGCAACCGTTGCGGTATGTGGTAACCCCTGAAGATGTGAAGCGGGGCCATATTCAGTTGGATACGCTAGTCACCTACGAGATACCTGCGAAGACCGAACTGTTACGCAACTACCCGAATCCGTTCAACCCTGAAACGTGGATTCCGTATCGTTTAGCAAAAGATGCAACCGTTACATTGGAAATCTACGACACAACCGGTGGCATTGTCCGCAACATCCACATTGGACACCAGATCGCCGCCATCTACGAAAGCCGATCAAAAGCAATCTACTGGGATGGCAGAAACAACCTCGGTGAGCGAGTAGCAAGTGGGATTTACTTCTACCACCTCTCCGCAGGCGATTTTTCTGCCACGCGAAAGATGGTTATTCTCAAGTAACACGGTTCATCCGCTTGGCTTGGAACCCCAAATTCAAGCTAGCTTTCACCCATATCAGTGGATTTGCCAATCCACTGCGAGCAATATTATCAGAAAAGCCCCATCCATTTTATTCGGATGGGGCTTTTTTTCATTGGACAGCATGGGGCACGAGTAAACGGTTTCTTTCGGTGTGCTTAGAAACCGAGTTTTGCCGCCCTAACGGGTGGTCCGAAGACGGATGGTCCGAGGACGGATGGTCCGGGGACGGATGGTCGCGTGAGCGAGCGCATCGCGTGAGCGAGCGCATCGCGTGAGCGAGCGCACAACATGAGTTGACGCACGTGAGCGAGCGCACAAGATGCCCTAACGGGTGGCGATCCTTGCGGATGGCGACATGAGTCAACGCACATGAGTCAACGCAACTTGACGCAAAAAAACTCGGTTTCTCTGGAGTAGGTAGCAACTTGCGTTAGGACTTACGCACCTGAATATTTTATATGCCGCCTGAAGCCAGCGGGTGCGTTGAGCAACGAAGATATAGATTAAGGTGGCGGGATTATTTTACTGCTTAATCGCTCCCCAGATTGTGGCAAGCTTATCCCTTGCTTCGACCCCCAGTGTATCTTCTAAACCGTTTTTCATCAGGTTCTGAACATCAGCCTCTTCTAAGACGGTATTGAACAGCAACATTTCGTCAAACAAACCCTGCCATTCTCTTGGTTGACCGTTCCATGAACCGATTCGCCCGGGTCCAAAAGCACCCGGATGTGGCCCCCATTTTCCTTCGGCATCCAGTTTCCCATCAAAATAGATGCGAACCGTCTCTTTTTTACTTGAATACACAACAGCCAAATGGTGCCACTTGTTTAATATCTTGTTATCGGCAGTGAATGGTGAAGCCTGCCATCCCGGATGTCGGACTGGATTATTAGAATGGATGGCGACCTCCATTTTGTTGTCCGGGCGAAATTGATAGTGAACATACCCTGTTGTCCACCCATCGCGGTTAAAGAAACATCGCCACGCCCCAACTCTTCCAGTTGAATTGAACCATTTGAGCAATGAGAATTCATCAAGCGGGTCAATCGCTGGAACGGTTACCCAAGCGTCTTTGCCATTTAGCTCTATTGCGTTGCCAAATTTGCCCTTTACGAATTTGGCACCCCCTACAAGTTCCCCATCATAACCATTGCCAGACGAATCTGCGGCCTTCTTGCCCCCGTTTTCATTAAACAACCACGCTCCGACAATGGATTTCTCATCAATTTCAGAGTCACCTGTGCTCACCAAAACCAAACTGAGCGTGATAAAACCCAAACAGATTAGAGTCAAGCGTATCATTTTTACTGTCCTCCTATTTACAGAGATTTGTGGAACTGTCCCTTTCAACTTGAGTATTTCCATCATTACCATTGTAGCCAAAGCAGCCCAAAGTGTCAATTGATTTTTCAGTTGACGAGGTTTAAAAAATAAATGGGATAATCTGAATTGGACGACGGTTATAGGAAAACATTTATAGCACGTCCGGAAATTACCCGATTAAATTCTTAATCTTCATTAACAGGTTTGTCCGGAGCGAATCGGAGGCGGGCACTCGATGATATATGAAGTGGAAAATACTGCTCCTGTATGCGATGTAGCCTCGAACGTCTAATTGGGATAGCGAGTGAGAGCGTTCATTTTCGCGCAACCATCCGGTCAAATGCGCTTGTCATCCACAGCGTAAACCGCTGTTATCGGCTACAGCACTCTCAAGAATATGTTACTCTGCTATTTCTGCAAGAGACCAGTGCTTGGCCATTCTCTTAAGTTCAGGCAAATGCTCAGGCCAATCATGTAAGGTCGCTGGATCAAAATCAGCCCCATTCGGCCATACCAACGTATGAACTTCTGGATCGATCTGAACTTGGTTGAATAAGGAACTATCGCGGAGTGGACCGAATAATTCGCCTTCTAATGTGGCTTGGAAGTCTATAACCTGTTCCGTATCGTCATCAAAACAGACTCGAAGTGTGTAAGGTGCCTGTATTTCAAAAAAAACCACGCGATATATTGGATGACTCATGCTGACCTCCTTTATTGAAGCGGATCAATTTTGAATGGCATTTGACCCGATTGTAATCGTTCCCAATCTTCCAGCAATTCTCTCTGATGCAACTCTGCCCAAGCCTCTACCAAACGGTGCTGTCGTCTGCGAAGTTGACCGGCGATCAATTCAATCGTGTCAATGGCATATACACCAACGTCTTCTTGGTAATAAGCGTGAAAATGGGGCCGATGATGAGGAGCTTGAGGCTCCGCATACATTCGTATTATAATACCGAAAAATCGACAAATCTCAGGCATTCAAATCCCTTTTTGGGCTTATTGCTTGCATCTCCAAATGGGCTAGCTGTGTCATACTCATGGGTACAGTTGCGGAATGGTCCTTATGCGACTCTAGGGGTGAAAGTGATGGGTACTTGTTGCTGGGTGATGTGAGTCGCTCAACGCGTCGGACATTCCATCAAATTCAAGTAGCCCTTTCGGGTCAAAGAGAGGTGTTTTAGGCAATTATTGAGTATTTTCATGAACTCGATACGACAGAATACTGATAGTTATTGACACCTGAAGCATCCTGATAAATATCAGTCAGTTAAATTATACCACCGTTTTATTGAACAACCCATAAGAAAGTTTCAGTTTTAAAGCTTACCTTCTGAAGCGGCTAGGAAGAATGGAAACTGTGCCCATTCTAATGAGTTTTGACGTTCAGTTTCTAAAATGTGAAGTTTATTCTTGAAACTTGCTAAACTGAAAACGGTTACGATAATCACGGCAAAAGGATTGCCTCGAAATTGTGTACTCGGCAATAGGGTTCACCTATACCGTTCGATGTCGCTGGCTTCGGTGGCATCAGCGTCCATAGACACACTTCGTTGCTCTGCACACTCGCGAATCTGCTCATAAATGGTGTCCGGCAATTCAATGCCGTGCGCCAAACGGTGAACGCGGTGACGATGCTCAAAGTCACCGGGGACCAGGACTTCCTCGAAGCCGGGCGCGGGCGGTGTTGATTTGATACCGTCCAGAAAAGCGCGTACGCCCCGCTGATACGCGTCTAGTGAGGTGAACGCTTCAACGTTGAGCACCTGAATAAACAAGCCCCCTATCGCGCCACTCTCAAGGTCGAAATTCCCAGACAGTCCACCGAGTAAGCAGACCATCAGCGAGAGCGCGTAGCCCTTGTGGTTCCCAAATGGCAGCAGTGCTCCGCCATCATAAAAGTCCGCTGTCTTAACACTAGGGTTGCCGTGCTTATCGACGATATAGCCTTCGGGCAGGTCTTTGCCCTCACTGCGAGCAACCTGAAGTTTTCCTTCAGCGACCATACTGGTGGCGAAATCAATGACAAACGGCGCATCGTCGCCAGTCGGCACACCGACAGCGATTGGATTTGTACCCAGTCTCCCCTCGGCACCCCCAAAGGGGACAATGCCCCCGCGACGCTTGTCTCCGCTCCCGACGGTGATAATCCCAATACACCCGGCATGAGCCGCCATCTCCGCGTATTCTCCCAATCGCCCGATGTGCCCGGTGTGGACGAGATTCGCACAGCAGACGTTTGAGTCTTTTGCCATCTGAATGGCCCGCTCCATTGCCCGACGCGCCACATAGTGACCGAAGCCGTTGTTGCCATCAAGAAGTAGCGTATTGGCAGACTCCTCACGCACTTTTGGTTCAGCGGCTGGGTTTATCCCACCGCTTTCGATGGCGTTCAGATATGCGGGAATACGCAGCACACCGTGTGAGTCGTGCCCCGCGAGGTTTGCGTTCACCAAGATTTCTGCAACGTCATCGGCGATATGACGGGGTGTGCCTGCGATTGTAAACAGCCGCCGTGTGATAGAATGAATATGACCAGCTTGAAAGCAGTGCGGTGTTGCCATAATTATACTCTCCTTATGATAATGTATCTAAAGTTTGGGCAAGGGTGCGAAAGTGAGTCATAAAGAAGGGAGTTCAGGGAGTCAGGGTGATGGGTTCAGGCGTTCACGTTTTGTCTGGCGCATTGTAGCGATACAGACGCCTCGCTCGCTCTGACATGCCATCCCATATCTCCTGTGGAACCTTTGGATGAAATACCCCCATCGTGTCGGGTAAATGGTGAAATTGGCGAAAATAGACCATCGCAGTCATCGTCCTGATTGTTTGTGTACGGTTCGGCATACCGCGGTGCCAGCAACGCAGGTCGCGTACAACAACCGAACCTGCTGGCATTGTCAGACGAACAGAGGGGAGTTGCGCCGCACGTTCCATCTGTTTTTCGGTATCGCTCGCATCCTGATCAACGATTAAATGTGAACCCGGCCAAACTTCTGTGCAACCGTTTTCAACGGTAAAGTCCACCAACGGGATGTTGACGACAGCAATAGACACCGGGAGCACAAATGGAAGTCCCGGGAATAGTTGCCTTGTGTCACGATGGAGATTTTGTACACTCGAACCGGGCCAGGAAGTATTACAACCGTAGGACAGATAGGAAAAGATATCCGCTCCCATCGCTGCCTCCATGATTTGGCAGGCGAAGGAATTTTCGATGGCGAGCGGGTGCATGAACGGCATTTTCATCGGCGCACCGACCCCGCAGTGTCCCTTTGAATTCTTGAGCCCATCCTTACCTTTGACTTCGCGGAGCAACTCCTCATCAAACGCAACGCGCAACGTCTCAACCCACTCTTTGGGTAGTACGCCTTCGAGCACAACGTAGCCTGCCTCTCGTAACGTCCGCAATGCAACGGCTAGATTTTCATCGGTCAACCAGCCCTGTTCACGTTCTTCTTGTGAAACCTGCATTTCTCTGTCCTTTCGTCGTTATTTGTCCTCTTCTGCTGTTGGTTGCTACGCAAGCCGATAAAAACCAACGGCGTTGTCATGAAACAACCTGCTCCGCTCGGTATCAGAGCACCCTTCAACTGCCCAATTCAAAGTCGCGAACCACCGCTGATATTCCGCTGCCAGCGTTGAAACGGGCCAATCGCTGCCGTATATCACACGGTCAAATCCGAAACACCCAATGACATGCTCAATGTACGGTTTCAGATCGGTGGGCCCCCAGTTTTCATGAGAGGCCTCTGTCACCATCCCAGAGATTTTGCAGAAGGTATTCGGTAATTCCGCCAACGTCTGAATCTCGCGCTTCCACGGGTCAAAGAGCTGATTTTCGATGTCCGGTTTGCCGATGTGGTCTAATATAAACTGGACATTCGGACACTGTTTGACAAGTTCAATTGTGTTCGCAAGCTGGGGGTGATAGATGCAAAGGTCAAAGCTCAATCCAAATTCCTCCAGTATTTGGACACCTTTCACGAAATCTGGTTGCACACAAAACTCGATACTCTCCGACTGAATGAGGCGACGCACCCCTTTGACCAATGGATTGTCGGCAAGCACCTCAATAACAGGCCTCGCACTTTCCCCGTTCTCAAGTGGTGCCCCTGCGACAATTCCTTTAATCCGTGGCTCATCTGCGGCGAGCACTGTCACCCACTCTGTCTCCTTCAGACCGTCATCCGGATGCACATCGCATTCGAGAAAAACCATTGCCTCAATATCAAGCGTCCCGTAGGCAGTGCGATAATCCGGTAAAAGAAAAGACCTGTTGAGAGCTGGAACCTCTTCAAGCCATGGATAGCTTAGGTATTCCGGATTCCATAGATGCACATGCGTATCAACAATTGGGAAATTTGACATAACGTAACTCCTTGGTGCCCTCTATCTGATTTCAGCACATCGCCGAGCATCGCCCATCGTCGTTAGGTTGAACCACCTACGGCAATGCTGGCTGGGATTCCTTCTGTGCAAACTGATTTTATAATAGGTCTACAGTTCTGTCAATAGCAAATTGGTTTTGGGTTCTGGGTGTGTAAATATTTTGTCAAAAGTTTGGGAAACTAGTGTGATTGGGGAAACCAGATGCCCCGGCTACGGGGAGTGGGGCAAGATGCCCCAGCTACGGGGGGTGGAGAAACCAGATGCCCCGGCTACGGGGGTGGTTAATGTCAAAAACTTTACATACCCTTGGGTTCTAGCAAACTTGCCAATCGCACCGTCTTCGTGTTATAATACTTCTCACATTTCTTATACCAAGACCTTACAGACGCATACGAAAATCAGAATGATGAAACCTTCTACAAAACTTTGGGGCGGCCGCTTTAACTCAGAGGTAACCGCTGAAACGGAAGACTTCACCCAATCGGTTGGAGTTGATTCCCGCATGGTCGTCCATGACATCTGGGGTAGCCAGGCACATGCAATCATGCTCGCCCGACAAGCGATTATTTCAGACGAAGACCTTCGGCACATCTTACACTGGCTCGGCAAGGCAGAAGAGGATTTTCACAACGGCGCGTTCATTCTCAAGCCTGAGAAAGAGGATGTTCACATGAACGTGGAATCCTACCTGATTGACGGTGCGGGCCCCGAATATGGCGGGAAACTCCATACCGCTCGCTCGCGAAATGACCAAGTTATCACTGATGCGCGGCTTTACATCCGCGAGCAGATTCTTGGGACGCAACGCGGCTTGTCGCATCTGTGTCGTGTATTTCTCGCAATCGCTCGGTTGCACACTGAAACGGTAATGCCGGGCTATACCCACACACAACACGCCCAACCGATTAGCCTCGGCTTCTGGGCGACAGGCTACGTCAGTCTGTTCGCTCGGGACCTGAACCGCCTAGACACCGCTTATGAGCTCGTCAATATGAACCCGCTCGGTGCCTGTGCGCTTGCGGGTACGTCCTTCCCGATCGACCGTCGTATGACAACGGCACTGCTCGGCTTTGATGCGGTTCACGACCATGCGTTAGATGTCATCAGTGCGCGTGACTTCATCGCCGAACCGCTTTTTGCGCTGTCACTGCTGATGTCGAATCTTTCCCGACTCAGTGAGGAGCTCGTTTATTGGACGACGTATGAATTCGGGATGGCGGTGCTGGACGACGCTTATGCGTTTGGGAGTTCGGTGATGCCTCAGAAAAAGAATCCTGACATCCCCGAACTGACTCGTGGACGTGCTGGGCGTGTCTACGCTGCTTTAGTTGACCTGTTGACGAACCTCAAGGGATTACCGATGGGGTATAACCGAGACTTGCAGGAAGATAAGCCACCGTTGTGGGAAGCGTTTGATGTTGTTCTGGGGTGCTTGGGCGTTCTGCCCGGACTTCTTGAGACGATTGAATTCAAAACGGAGCGTATGACGGAACTTGCCAACGCGAATTTTGCGACAGCAACCGAGTTGGCGAATTATCTGGTTCAAGAGCATGAACTCGCCTTTCGGGAGTGCCACGAAATTGTTGGTGGTGTGGTCGGCGAGCTGGTGAAGCTGAATCGGACCTTTCAAGACCGACAGGAAACGCAAAGGCTACTACAACTTAGGGGAGTCGAGCTACCAATGTCCACACTTCAATCAATCCTCGAGCCGAAACTGGCTATCCACAATACTCAAAGTCTCGGTGGTACATCGCCCTCCGAAGTGAAGCGGATGACAGATGAATTTGAGGGGAAGTTGGACGAAATCAACGCAAAAATTGAACGCCGTGAGGATGGAATCCAGCGCGCACATCAACGGACGCTTCAGATTGTTGCGGAGGTGCTCGCGGGGCAGAAAATTGCAGAGGTGGATATTTAAGCAGGTTTGAATAGAAAAGTTTATCTTCTGAAGTCGAAAATTGATCGGGCGTCTCGGGAGTCGGAACTCCCTCCTACAGGAAATTTGACAATCAAAATCGGTAATATCATCATAACTTTGGGCATACCGATACGTTTGAAGGAAATTGAAACGGAAAGAAACCGAGTTTTGAAGAAAAAACTCGGTTTCTACCGAAGAGGTTGGAGGATTATAACTATTACACATTTAACGAACACCCAACAGAGCATAAGAAACTACTGCATTTTAGGACACATTGACCACGGCAAGAGTACACTGAGCGATCGGCTTTTGGAGTATACGGGCACACTGACAGAGCGCGAAATGCGAGCTCAGGTGCTCGATCAGATGGACCTTGAGCGCGAGCGCGGGATTACCATTAAGGCAACTGTTGTCAAGTTGCGGTACCACACAGCGGACGGTCAACTCTATGAGTTGAATCTAATTGATACGCCTGGGCATGTTGATTTTACATACGAGGTATCGAGGAGCCTTGCGGCATGTGAAGGCGTGCTTATGGTCGTAGATGCCGCGCAAGGGGTCGAAGCGCAGACGCTGGCAAATGCGTATCTCGCCATCGACCACGACCTTGAGATTATCCCGGTTATCAACAAGATTGACCTCCCAACGGCGCGCCCGGATGAGGTGAAGCGACAAATCGAAGAAGTCATCGGCATCCCCGCGGATGATGCACTGCTCGTCAGCGCGAAGGAAGGGATTGGCATCCCAGAGGTGCTAGAGGCAATTGTCACACGAATCCCGCAACCGCGTGGCGCACAGGACGCGCCGGTCAAAGCACTGGTCATCGACTCGATGTATGACAACTATCGGGGCGTGATTATGTACGTCCGCGTCTTTGATGGAACTCTGAAACCGGGCGACCATGTCCAGTTGATGGCGACGGGGAAATCGTATGAAGTCGAAGAGGTCGGTGTTTTCACACCAAGCATGAAACAGATTGGCGAACTTGAAACAGGCGCGGTCGGATACCTGATTGCTGGAATCCGGAACATCGCCGACGCTAAAATCGGAGATACAATCACCTCTCATACCAACCCCACGCAGCAACCGTTTCCCGGATACCGCGAGCTGAACCCGCTTGTCTTCAGTGGACTCTATACCGCCGATACCAGCGAGTTTGTCGCATTGCGTGAGGCGATGGAAAAGCTGAAGCTCAACGATGCCTCGTTTAGTTTTGAACCGGAAACATCGGTTGCACTCGGGTTTGGCTTCCGATGCGGTTTCTTGGGACTGTTGCACATGGAGATTATTCAGGAGCGGCTGGAACGGGAATTCAATCTTTCGCTACTTCGCACGACACCGAGTGTTAGATACCGCGTATTCAAAAAAGACGGAAGTTATACAACGGTTGATAACCCAGCGTATATGCCTTCGTCTGACCAAATCGACCACGTCGAGGAACCACACATCACCGCTGATATCATTGTGCCGCGAGATTACATCGGGAATGTGATGGACCTTTGTCAGAAACGGCGCGGCAAATTTATCCGCATGAATCAACTTGATCAGAAGCGGGTGCAGATTCTCTATGATCTGCCTTTGAGTGAGATTCTCGTTGACTTTTATGATAAGCTCAAATCTTCGACTCGCGGTTACGGCTCTCTCGAATACGAGGTCGGTGAATATAAAACGAGCGATCTGGTGAAATTGGACATTCTCCTGAACGGCAACCCTGTTGATGCGCTTTCGACGATTCTGCATCGGGACATGGCACATTCCCGTGGTATGGCGTTGGTTGATAAATTATGCGAGGTGATTCCGCGGCAGATGTTTGCCGTACCCATCCAAGCGGCAATCGGCAATAAAGTCATCGCCCGCGCAACGGTGCGTCCTTTTCGGAAAAACGTCACGGCAAAGTGCTATGGCGGTGACATCACACGAAAGCGCAAGTTACTAGAGATACAGAAGGAAGGTAAGAAGCGGATGAAACAGATTGGCAACGTCGAAGTGCCTCAAGAGGCGTTCATGGCGATCCTGTCAATTGATGAGTAATTTTCCACACGTAACAGTTATATTTTTTATGGAGGTTATACATTGATGAACGAAACGTCAACAGACACCAGCGAAGCCTTATCCCGTTGGCAGAAATTCCAGCGATCCGTTGTACGGGAGCATCTTCAGTCTATCGCGGTCATGGCTGTACTGTTTTTTGGGTTTATTCGCCCGTATGTTGTTGAAGGCTATCGGATTCCGTCGGGGTCAATGGAAGATACCTTGCTTGTCGGTGACCGCATCTTTGTGTGCAAGTTTATCTACGGCATCAAAATACCGGGGACGAACATTAAAATTCTTGATTTTCATAAACCGAGCTCGGGCGATGTGTTCGTTTTCATTCCACCCCACGAGAAAACGCGACACTACATCAAACGTATCGTTGCGGTTGAAGGGGATACCGTTGAAACAAAGGGGGATACACTCTATGTCAACGGCAAACCGGTTGATGACAGCACCTATACCAAACACGTTTTCGCTCCCCAACGTGACTTTCCGCCCTTTGGTGCGCCCCGCTATCTGCCGAGTGATGAGACGTATGCCCATTATACGCTGTCACCCAATCAATTCGATCAAAAATTCCCAAACGGCAAACCGTTTACAGTGCCGAAAGGTTACGTCTTTGCGATGGGCGATAATCGAAATCAGAGTAGCGATAGCCGTACATGGGGCCCCACACCGGTTGATACCATCAAAGGACAAGCGTTCATGGTCTTTTGGTCGTATGATATTAAGGAGCGAACCAAGCCGTGGGAAGTCTGGAAGTTGGTCGGAAATATCCGCTTCAGTCGAATTGGGCGATTAATCCGCTCGGAGTTTGATGAAAAGGAATCGAACCAAAAGCAGGGCTGATTGATAGCAACTTTCAAGAATAAACTTGTAGGAACGGCTTCCTAGCAGCGACGCTGTTTATAACCGAGAACCCCGTAGGAACGGCTTCCAGTACTATTAACTCTCCTGTTGTTCGCCTCATCACGTACTTCGCCAGAGTTGATAGTACTCCGGGACGCTTTATGCTGAAATTTGCTTAACTTTAATATTGAAACTTAATTAAGCAACTTTCAAAAAATAAATTTACATTTTCAGGGTGAACAATTTTGCGTATCCGCTCTTCCGATCCAGAGGATCGCAATGTCTATAGCACACGATAAGCCCACATGCCCGCGCTCCAGCGGAGCGCAATGTGCAAATTTTCTATTAAAACCTGCTTAAGTTGTCACTTTGTAAAAAAAAAGGAACGCAAAGGCGCAAGGAAAAATAGAACGCGCAACAGTTATATTTTTTATGGAGGTTATATATTGATGAACGAAACGCCAACAGACACCAGCGAAGACTTATCCCGTTGGCAGAAATTCCAACGAACAGTTGTATGGGAATACTTTCAGGTTATCGCGGTGGCTTTTGTACTGGTTTTTGGGTTTATTCGCCCATTTGTTGTTGAAGCCTTTAAGATTCCGTCCGGGTCAATGGAAAACACCTTGCTTGTCGGTGACCGCATCCTTGTGTGTAAGTTTATCTACGGCATCACAATACCGGGGACGAAAATTAAGATTCTTGATTTTCATAAACCGAGCCCTGGCGATGTGTTCGTTTTCATTCCACCCCACGAGAAAACGAAAAACTTCATCAAACGCATCGTCGCTGTTGAGGGAGACACCGTTGAAACAAAGAGGGACACACTCTATGTCAATGGCAAATCCATTGACGACAAAAACTATACCAAACACGTTCCTGCCCCCAAACGCGATTTTCCCCCATTTGGTGCTCGCTCCCGCCATTTGCAGGATAATGAGACGTATGCCGATTATACGCTGTCACCCAATCAATTCAAGCAAAGATTCCCAGACGGCAAACCGTTTACCGTGCCGAAAGGTTACGTCTTTGCGATGGGCGATAATCGGAATCAGAGTAGCGATAGCCGTATCTGGGGGCCCGCACCGGTTGATGAAATCAAGGGGCAAGCGTTCATGGTCTATTGGTCGTATGATAGTAGGGGGCGAACCAAGCTGTGGGAATTCTGGAAGTTTTTCGGAAATATCCGCTTCAGTCGAATCGGGCGATTAATCCGCTCGGAGTTTGATGAAAAGTAATTGAACCTAAATTAGGGCTGATTCATGTAATCCCGATATTCCGCATCTATTTTGAGCGGTTCCAGCATTTATTCAATTCCTGAATATCCGATAATCTGACTTGACGCAAAAAGACCGCGCCCCGGCAGGCCTGCTGTCCTACCGTGCGCTTCTAACCAGAAATAATTACGTGTGTGTGAAACTCCCGTTTTCTCGAGTTTTATGTGCTTGCTAAACAATTAGACCGTATGTTAACATGACTCACGTTTGCGAGCAGAATGTAAAAAGGGGGAATAATTTCAGGGCTGTTTACGCCAGCTAAGAAGAAATAAAAAGAAATTTCCATCTATGTGAAGGGGGTTCACCTGTGGATGGCGTTTCACCTGTGGATGGCGTTTCACTTGTGGGAAGGAGTTCCGACTCCCGATACACCCGATAATTTTCAAACTTCAGTAGCTAAACTTTAACAGTAAAACGCGCGACTGATTACTTTTTTTTTCTGTCAACCTTTGTCAACCTTTCGCCCTGAACCCAAATCAATTAGATATCCCCTTGAAGATAGGCCACTTCTTATTGTCAGGGGATAATATCTCAAAAGTCAAGTGAAGCACCAGAGGTTGACGCCGACATCAATTTATCGCATTTTTAACCGCTGTCAACCCGGTTATTAAAAAATAAGTTGTAAAACTCAAATTGGAGGGGATATTGGCAAACCCACCCCGTCATTTTATGGCGAGAACGAGTTGTGTCATTAAATCTTCCCCTAAAGAATGGGATTACGAAAAGGATACCATCAATTCTCTCAATTCGCATCCACAACTGCGGAGTATAGGTTAGTAATATTATAGTAAAGCCCATAATTACTGATACACCGTCGACCAGCGCGCTTACATGAAGTTTAAATAAATAATTCGGTAATTCTATCGCCAAAAATCACTGTAGGGGCAGGTCTTGTGCCTGCCCACACATTACCGAATTAAATTCTGAATCTTCATCAAAGCGCGCCTACCGGTAAATGTCACCATATTTTTAGATTTCACAATAAATATACACATTGCACTCCGCTGGAGTGCGGGGATTTGGGTCTATCGTGTTCTATAGACATTGCGATCCGCTGGATCGGAAGAGTGGAAACGCGCAATTGCCCTTGTCAAAATGTAAAGTTTATTCTTGAAAGTTGCTCAAGAGATGAAGATTAAAAAATAAATTGGGTAATTTCATACGGACGACCGGTGCGGTTACCCCTAACGGGTGGTCCGAGGACGGATGGTCGCGTGAGCGAGCACACAAGATGCCCTAACGGGTGGCGAGATGCGCGCAGGGCGCGAAGTTCATCTTCCCATCCGTCTTCGGATTCGTCTGCCCATCCGTCTTCGGATGACTCGACGCAACTTGACGCAAAACCGCACCTACCGGGGGGTGGGAAAAGCGGGGTTACCCGTTTGAATTCTTAAACTTCATAGGAGGGGCTCTTCATTGGCTGTCGAAATTAGTTTAGACCACATCGTCAAAGCGTTTGATACGACCATTGCTGTGAACGACATCAGCATTGAGATTCAGGAAGGCGAATTCTTTTTTCTGCTCGGTCCATCGGGGTGTGGCAAATCGACGTTCCTTCGCATCGTCGCCGGATTCTACGAACCGGACACGGGACAACTGATGTTTGGCGAGCGGGTGATGAACACGGTCCCACCGCATAGACGAAATGCGGGCATGGTGTTTCAAAACTACGCCCTTTGGCCGCACATGACTGTCTCTGAAAATGTCGAATACGGCTTGGTGCTTCGCAAGGTTGACAAGCAGACACGCCAGCGCAAAGTGGCTGAAGTGCTTGAAGTTGTGCACATGCAGGAGTATGCAGACCGTCCGGTCAATAAGCTGTCGGGCGGCGAGCAGCAACGGATAGCCTTAGCGCGAGCATTGGTGATTGAGCCTGACGTGTTGCTCCTTGACGAACCGCTGAGCAATCTCGATGCCAAATTACGCCTTGAGTTGCGAAATGAGATTAAACAGATTCACTCGCGGGCAAATATCACAGCGATTTACGTCACCCATGACCAAGCAGAAGCCCTGTCAATGGCGGATCGGATGGCAGTGATGAACGATGGCGTGATTGTTCAGGTCGGCACACCACGCGAGGTGTATCGGCTTCCTGCCAATCGTTTCGTGGCGAGTTTCATTGGCGAAACCAATTTCATCACCGGCCATATCCGATCTCTCTCCAACGGTTCAGCAGAACTCACGACCCCGATAGGCACACTTTATTCCAACACGGTGTACCACAATTTCGTGAATGGCGACGAAGTGGTCTGTTCAATTCGCCCCGAAGCAATTAACATCAACGACTCCATCCCAACAGATGCCCCAAACCGCCTCAGCGCAACGGTGAGTCATGCCGCCTACTTGGGACGTATTGAGGAATATCAACTCTCAATTGCGGAGAATTCAGCAACCGTTAAGGCCACTTTTTTCAACCCTGGGACGCAGGGCAGAGCGGTTGGCAATACGCTTGATTTCTGGATTAAACCTGAAGATGTGATTCCCTTGCCATTGGAAGAGGAAAATCTCAATCAGGATTGATTGGCAAGTTTAATATAAAATATACACATTGCACTCCGCATGAAGATTAAAAAATAAATTGGGTAATTTCATACGGGGGAATCCGTGCGGTTGCCCCTAACGGGTGGTCCGAGGACGGATGGTCGCGTGAGCGAGCGCACAAGATGACTTGACGCAAAACCGCACCTACCGGGGGTGAGGGAAACCGTTTATTTTTTGAAAGTTGCTTAATAGGAGTCAACTATGCCAAATCGTAACACATCCAAATTCAAAATCCGGGACAATCGCCGCCGAGGTGCCGTTGGGGATTTCCTTGAGTCCGAAATCGAAAACGGTTCGTCGCTCTCAATTGTATCCGCGTACTTTACGATTCATGCCTTCAACGCGCTGAAATCAACGCTCACGGGAATTGACGAACTTAAGTTTCTGTTTGGTGAACCCAGCTTTATCAAAAGCCTCGACCCCAAAAACACCGACGAGAAAACTTTCAAAATTGTGGACACGGAGTTGGAACTGAGCACCCAACTTCAACAGAAGCAGATTGCCAAAGAATGCGCCGCGTGGATAGAGGAGAAGGTACAGATCCGCTCAACGCGGCAATCCAATCTACTCCACGGGAAAATGTATCACATCCTCAATAATGGTGAACCGAAAGCCATTATGGGCAGTTCCAATTTTACTGTGCGCGGACTCGGGCTGAATCCAACGGGCAATAACATTGAACTCAATATGCGGATAGAGGACAAAGAGGACTGTGATGAACTGAAAGGGTGGTTTGATGAAATCTGGGCGGACACAGACCATGTCGAAGATGTTAAAGCGGAAGTGCGCGCCGCGCTCGACAAGCTGGGGAAAGACCATCCACCCGAGTTTATTTATTACAAGACCCTTTATCAGATGTTCCGTGACGAGCTAGAGGCGAGAAGGAACAACGACCAGAAGCTGGAAGATACGCATCTGTACGACACCGAAATCTGGAATACGTTGTTCGACTTTCAGAAAGAGGGCGTTAAAAGCGTCATCGCCCGGCTGTTGGCTCACAACGGTTGCATCCTCGCTGACAGCGTGGGATTGGGCAAAACCTACACAGCACTGGCGGTTATCAAGTTCTTTGAATTGCGAAATGACCGTGTGCTGGTGTTGTGTCCTAAAAAACTGCGCGAAAACTGGGCCCTGTATCCAGCGCATAATTACCAAGAAAACAACCCTTTTCTCAAAGACCAATTCGGTTACGCGCTCCTATCGCATACCGACCTGTCTCGCTATGATGGCCATGTCGGCGACATCAATTTGGCGAATTTCAATTGGCGCAATTTTGATCTGGTGGTAATTGATGAATCGCACAACTTCCGCAACGACACCCCACCCCAACGTGACGAGGCCGGCGAAGTCATCCGCCACAGTCGCTACACCCGGCTGTTGGAGGAGGTTATCAAGGATGGTGCCAAAACGAAGGTGCTGATGCTTTCGGCGACACCGGTGAACACCTCCCTCCTTGACCTCCGCAATCAGATTTACCTGATGACCGAAAAGCGTGAGGATGTCTTCAGGGACAGTTTGGGAATTAGCGATATCCGCGCTGTGCTGGGGCAGGCGCAAAAGGCGTTTAAGGCATGGGAAGAAAGCCTGGACGAGAGCGGCGGTAGAGACAAATCAAAGCTGCTGGCGGAATTGGGGGCAGACTTTTTCAAGTTGTTGGGCGGCGTTTCTATCGCCCGTTCCCGTCGTCAGATTAAGCAATTCTACGCTGAGGAGATCAGTCGAATCGGTGAGTTCCCCAAACAACTGAAACCGATAAACTATTACCCGCTGACCGACCTGAACAAGATACTCTCCTATAAAGTGCTGTCCGATCAGATAGAGCAATTCGCCCTGTCCATCTACAGACCGTCCAGCTACGTTATCGGCGCGGATGCAAAGCGACGGTTGGAAAAAGAGAAAGAAGAGAAGCGGTTCAATCAGGCAGACCGTGAGCGGTTCCTAATCGGGATGATACGCACAAACTTCCTGAAGCGTTTGGAGAGTTCGGCGCACTCCCTCACAAAAACACTCGAGCGCACAATCGGTAAAATTGATGCCTTGCTGGAAAAGATTGACCGCTATGAACAGACGCAGTTGCCAGAAGCGGAAGCCGACCGCCTACGGGAGGATGACATTCTGCCGGACGAAGACGCAGAAGATGAAGATGACGATTTTCTGGTGAATCGGGCACGCCACCCGTATCACCTGCGGGAGTTGAATCTCGCCCGATGGAAAGCAGACCTCGTAAAGGACAAAGAGGCCTTGACCAAGGCGTATGACAGCGTCAAAGCAATTACGCCAGAGCGAGATGGCAAGCTCAAAGCAATCCGGGAGGATATTCGGGACAAGGCACAAAACCCGGCCACCGACAGGGACGGCAAAGCCAACCGCAAGTTGCTGGTGTTCACCACCTTTAAGGACACGGCACTGTACCTCTATGAAAACCTGTCCGAGCTCGCGACGGAATTGGGCCTGAAAATGGCAATGGTCTCCGGGGACGCAACGCAAACCACAGTTCTCCCAAACAACTTCAACGCCATCCTGACCAACTTCGCGCCACGGGCGCGGGGGCGCGAGGCCGATGGCACTGACGACATTGACCTGCTCATCGCCACCGACTGCATATCGGAAGGGCAGAACCTACAAGATTGCGACACGGTGTTGAACTACGACATCCACTGGAATCCGGTGCGTATCATCCAACGCTTCGGACGCATTGACCGCATCGGTAGCAATAACAAGTCAGTAGGAATGATAAACTACTGGCCCACCGACGACATGGAGGTCTATTTGCGCTTGCGAAGTCGCGTAGAGTCACGCATGGCACTTGCGGACATGGCGGCAAGCGGTGACGATGACCCGTTGAACGAGTTTACCGGTGAACGGGCAGAGAGAGAGCTAAAATTCCGTGACCGGCAATTGATGCAACTGCGCGACAATATGCTAGACCTTGATGAACTCGACGACGGGGTGGTGCTGAGCGATTTTACGCTCGATTACTTCTTCGACCAGTTGTTGCGGTACCTCGAAAAGAACAAAGCCGCGTTGGATGCCACTCCCGACGGGGCGTATGCTGTCACCCACAACGAAAAACGCCCCGACGAAACCGGTGTCATCTTTTTCCTCCGCCAACAGAATCCCAGCACCGACAAAAAGGAAAAAAAAGCAAGCCCGATTTACCCACTTTATGCGGTGTATATCCGCAACAACGGCGACATCCGCCACGGTTGCACAAGCACCAAACAGGTGCTAGATCTGTTTGAAGCGGCGGCAGTCGGAAAGACCGAGCCGCTACGAAAACTGTGCATCCAGTTTGATAGGGAAACCCAAAACGGCGCAAACATGGATGCCTACAACAAACTGTTGCAGACCGTCATCACCGACATCAGCGATGCGCATACAACCACACAGGCCAACAATCTAGGGATTGACGGGCCAGATGACTTGAAACTGTCTCTCGAATCCGAATCCCCTACAGACTCTAGCGATTTCGAGTTGGTAACGTGGCTAATTATCACAACCCCGTAAAAAGCCAAGCTTGCCCTCCGGCTGCTCCTGCTGGATTGCCAAATCCAGCAGATCGCCCGCAATGTGTGCCGAATGTATTGACAAATCCATCAAACCTGATGTAAACTTCTGCTAATCAAATTTTAGGGATAATCTTCACATTTTGACAAGGCCCACGGCGCGCCCGTCCCCCGGCTGCTCCTGCTGGATTGACAAATCCAGCAGATCTAGTGCAACATTTATTCTAAAACCTGCTTAGATTGCAAAATCCATCACTCCCCTTGGAGAAATAAATGTCCAATTGGAGACCCAACTTTCGCCCTGAACATCTCTACTTTGTCACAACGAAAGCAGTTGACTACACTCACATATTCCAATCTGACCTTATCAAACGTCTGCTAGTGGATACCTTGGATCAGTTCCGCATTCGCAAACGGATGAAGCTATTCTGTTTTGTCATCATGCCCAATCATATCCACTTCATTGCACAATTTCCCGCCAGTGACCCATTAGCGAGTGTTATTAGAGACTTCAAACGGCACACTGCTGATCGACTAATTCGACATTTGAAGGCCGAAAAGAAACAAACAACTCTTGACGCACTGCAAGCAAAAGTGAAAAGACGCGAATCGCAAACCTACAAAGTTTGGGAAGACAGCTACAATGCCAAAGACATCGTATCCGAAACCTTCTTAATCCAAAAAATAGAGTATATTCACAACAACCCATGCCAATCCCATTGGAAGCTAAGTGAAAACCCCGAAAACTATATCTGGTCAAGTTCCCTCTTTTATCTAACCAATTCACCATGTATCATCCCGATTGATGATGTACGCACACTACTAAGGTAACGGGTTGTGCTAGTTGGAAACCAAAGATAAGTCATAGTCGAGATCTATTCTTTGGGAGGGCGAATATGTAAATTCTGCGACCCATGTGTCCACTAGATCCGCACTAACTAGCACCAGGCGTTAAGGTAACACAGTACCCCCAGGCAACTCTCTCCTCCGCCTGCTTCCTGCCGAATTGACAAGTCCATCCCCCGGCTACTCCTGCTGGATTGCCAAATCCAGCAACTCCCTCCCCCATCCGCTCCTACTGAATCGCCAACTCCCTCCCCCATCCGCTCCTGCTGGATTGCCAACTCCCTCCCCCAACCGCTCCTACTAGATTGCCAAATCCCTTCCCCAACCGCTCCTACTAGATTGCCAAATCCCTTCCCCAACCGCTCCTACTAGATTGCCAAATCCCTTCCCCGGCCGCTCCTGCTGGATTGCCAAATCCAGCAGATCATGTGAATTGATGTATTGACAAATCCATCAAATCTGATGTAAACTTCTGCTAGATTGCAAAATCCGAAGCCAAACCGCCCCTGCTGAATCAACAAATCCAGCCCCCGGCTGCTCCTGCTGGATTGACAAATCCAGCAGATCAACGAACCCTCCCCAACAAAAAGGGAGCAAACCAAATGACCGACGAACAAATCAAAAAGAAAGAGATCGAATCCGCTCTGGCGAAAATACCCGCCAGCGATTTTTTGAAAACCACAAAAGACCTGCTGGCGGTTCTAGGCTATCGTAGCCAACGTACACTCAACCTATCGGGAAACGTAGATGACTTTATTCAGATGCTTCCCGCCCGGACGCAAGACACCGAAACAGAAGGTGAATTCCGGGTTGCAGTGGAATCAGTAAAGCCGGTGTTTCAGGTTACAGGCGACGAAATCAACGCCAGCGATCAAGGAACGCTGTTTGAGTCACCCGCCTTTGATGAGGGGAAGGCAAAGAGCTTTATGTTCTTTACGGTCAAATTGAAAGGCAAAGACTACGCCCGAGGCAAATACGCCCAGTTTACACGAGAGATCAACAAGCGAATAGTGATGCCAGTTGTGGTGCTCTTTTGCGTTGAGAACCGTTTGACTATCGGTTTTGTCCGTCGTCGTTCACACAAACTTAATCCAAAACGCAACGTGCTGGAACAGGTCACGCTGATCAAGGACATAGATCTGGATAACCCACACCGGGCACATCTGGATATTCTATTTGAACTGTCCCTGGCGGAATGCGCGAAGTGGATGGTCACCAACAACCAACCTGAAAACTTTGATGGCTTGCTCGCGGCGTGGATTGCCCGACTGGATACCGAAGAGCTCAATAAACGCTTCTTCAGTGAGATTGCCAACTGGTATTTCTGGGCTGTCGAGCAGGTGAGGTTCCCAGACGACGCGGAGGAAGATGTCGAGATACGCAACGCCACCAGCGTCATCCGCCTGCTCACACGTCTGATTTTCGTCTGGTTCGTCAAAGAAAAAGGGCTAGTGCCGGACGCATTCTTTAACCAACCCGAACTCGGTGACATTCTCAAAAACATTGACCCGCAAGAAAGCACCTACTACAAGGCGATTCTCCAGAACCTGTTCTTCGCCACCCTGAATCAAGAAATGAACACCGAAAAGCATCCCTATAACCGCAAGTTCAGGGGCAAGGCTAAGCAACCAAAGGGGCGAGACCAAAATTACATGGTGCATTCGCTCTACCGATATGAACGGTATTTCAAGCATCCCAAAACCGCACTCAACCTGTTTGAGACGATACCCTTTCTCAATGGCGGCCTGTTTGAATGCCTAGACAAGCCCGGCGAGGACGATTCCAAGAAAGATATACGGATTGATGGCTTTTCCGACCGGAAGGACATCCCGCTGCATGTCCCCAATGAACTGTTCTTTTCCGACGAACGAACCGTTGACCTCAACAAGGCTTACGGCACAAAAGGAAAGAAATATAAGGTACAAGGACTGATCGATACGCTTGACCGCTACAAATTCACAGTGACTGAGAACACGCCCATTGAGGAAGAAGTCGCCCTTGACCCAGAACTACTCGGCAAAGTCTTTGAAAACCTGCTCGCCGCCTACAACCCCCAAACCCAAAAAAACGCCCGCAAGCAAACCGGCTCCTTCTACACCCCTCGCGAGATTGTCAACTACATGACCGACGAATCCCTGGTCGCATATCTGAAAAACGAACTTGACCCTGAAAACATAAATCCAAAATCTGAGACGAACCTCCGCCACCTGCTCGCCTATAACGACGAACCAAACCCATTCAATGAGGCGGACACCGAGACCTTGATAAAAGCCATCGACATCCTCAAAATTCTTGATCCCGCCTGCGGTTCAGGTGCCTTCCCAATGGGCGTACTACATAAACTGGTATTCATCCTCGGAAAACTGGATCCGCGCAACGATCGCTGGCGACAACGCCAAATTGACAGAGTTGAAAGCACGGTTGAGATGGCGGAGAAAATTGACGACAGCACCGTTCGTGACAACACCATCCGCGACCTTGAGGGTGAAATTGTCAGCATCAACGAGGCGTTTGAGCGGAATGAACTGGACTACGGACGAAAACTCTACCTGATTGAAAACTGCATCTACGGCGTAGACATTCAACCCATCGCTGTGCAGATTGCCAAACTCCGCTTCTTTATCTCTCTGATCGTAGACCAGCAGCTTGACGACTCACGCGAAAATCGCGGGGTGCGTCCACTGCCGAACTTAGAAACCAAGTTTGTCGCCGCGAATACACTCCTCGACGTGGAGAAACCGGAGCAATTGACATTCCGCAACCCGGAGATCGATCGCAAGGAAAAGGAACTTGCAGATGTACGCCGAAAGCACTTCACCGCCCGCACTCCAAGAACCAAAGCCAAATACCGCAACGAGGACACCCAAATTCGCACCCAAATCGGCGAACTGCTCAAAGCCGAAGGCTTTCCCCACGAGACAACCGAAAAAATCGTCCTTTGGGACCTCTACGACCAGAACGCAACGGCGGATTGGTTTGACCCTGAATGGATGTTCGGCATCACGGATGGCTTTGATGTCGTGATTGGGAATCCGCCGTATATTAGTGTCACGAATCTTCCTGTTACAATGAGGGATTATCTGTTCAAGAACTATCAAGCCTGTAAAAGAAGAACAGATATCTATATCGCTTTCCTTGAAAAATCTATTGCGATTCTGAATACGAAGGGAATTATGGGTTTCATTCTTCCTTCCGCTTTTGCTAAACAAAAATATGGAGAGAAAATGCGCCAGATTCTCATAGAAAATCATGCCATTCGGGAAGTCGTAGATGCGAGTCGCTACAGGATTTTCGAGAACGCGGTTGTGTATAACATCGTTTTGACGGTTGGTAATCTCAAAGGGCAAGACCAAACGAAAGTCCGATTACATTCCAGCAATGCGGATTTTGATACTCGAGGCGGCAAGGAATTTTTCATTAACCAACATGCCTTTGCGGAGCTTAAGGACTCGCGCTTTGAAACCAATCCACTCGTATTTGAAAGTCTCAAAGTAAAAGAAAAGATATGGCAGAGCGCGGTTCGTCTCGATCAGATTTGTCTTGTCGCTTACGGTGCTAGGCTCAATGACCACTCGGGAAACCTAAAAAAGAAGGATTATATCAGTCAATCCCCGATTTCAGATGGTAAACGATTTTGTGAGGGGAAAAACATTGAGCGTTACTCGTTCTCTCAAGGAGGATGGTTGAACTATACGCCGGAGGAACACTATAATCCGATGTTTCCAGAGCTATTTGAAAACAAGAAGTTGATGTTTATCAACGTTGTAAAAGATCGCTTGCGGTTCGCTTATGATGATGAAGGTTTCTACAACTGTAATACGGTTGTAAACTGCGTCCGATTGGATTTACTTTCAGAGGCATCTCATATCACGGCAGTTCGTGCAATACGAGGTTCTGATAACAAATTCTCCAAGCAGTATGATTACAAATTTCTTCTAGGGGTTCTGAATTCTGGCTTCACAAGTTATTATTTCCGCAACTTTTTAAGTGAGGGTTTGCATTGTTATCCCAACGATGCCAAAGAGTTGCCTATTCCTGATGTGGCACCTGAGCAACAAGCACCAATTATTGAACTCGTAGATCGAATCCTCACCACCAAACGCACCGACCCAAACGCAGACGTATCCGACCGTGAAAATGAGATTGATGAAATAGTATACTTGTTATACGATCTTACCCCTGATGAAATTACGATTGTGGAAGGAAAAGAATGAGCAAACCACTAAAAGTATTCATCACCTATTCGCATAATGACCAAGAGCAAAACAAAGAATTAAAAACGCGCCTTGCTGTAATGGAGCAGGAAGGGAAGATAGACATTTGGGACGATAACAAAATTCTCCCAGGTGACGAATGGGAGAAAGACATTTCCGATAACCTCGCCGAATCGGACATTCTGCTCTACCTTGTCTCTGCTACGAGTCTTGCGTCTAAAAACTGCAACAAGGAATTTGCCGAGGCATTAAGCACAAACACAAGAGTCATCTCTATTATCCTTGAGGCTTGTGATTGGGATCATCATGAACTCAGTTGCTTTGAAGTTCTGCCACACAAAGGCAAGCCTATTAACGAATGGGAACCTGCGAGCAAAGGTTGGCAAGATGTCGTGACAGGTATTCGAAAAGCCGTTGAAGAAATGCAATCTCTGATATCTGATAGTGCCCAAAAAGGAACATTACCTGAGTGGGTGTTTCAACAGGGTAACTTTCTGATGATGCTAGGGCAAACAGACAAGGCGATAGAAGCCTACTCACATGCAATTGAACTCAAACAGGATGATGCCGCAGTTTATAATAACCGCGGGATTGCTTACGGGCAAAAAGGCAATTATGAGCGTACCATAGAAGACTGTACCAAAGCGATACAACTTAATCCAAACCTTGCCCAAGCCTATATCAACCGCGGGATTGCTCACAGTGGTAAAGGCGAACATGACTCTGCCATAGAAGACTGTACCAAAGCAATACAACTCAATCCAAATCTTGCCCAAGCCTATATCAACCGCGGAGCTACTTACGGTGATATTGGCAATTACGATTCTGCCATAGAAGACTGTACCAAAGCGATACAACTCAATCCAAATCTTGCCCAAGCTTATAACAATCGTGCGGTTGCTTACAGTGGTAAAGGCGAACATGACTCTGCCATAGAAGACTGTACCAAAGCAATACAACTCAATCCAAACTTTGCCCAAGCTTATATCAGTCGTGCGGTTGCTTACAGTGGTAAAGGCGAACATGACTCTGCCATAGAAGACTGTACCAAAGCAATACAACTTAATCCCAATAATACCAAGGCATATAACAGTCTTGGCATTGCTTACAATAATAAAGGCGATTATGATCGTGCCGCCGTATGCTTTATCAAAGCGATACAACTCAATCAAGATTCTCACGCAGCATATAACAATCTTGGCCATGCTTATATCAACAAAGGTGATTATGATGGTGCCATCACAAATTTTACCAAAGCAATACAACGTAAACAGGATTCTGATATACTCTATAACAATCGCGCCTTTGCTTACAACAGCAAAGGCGAATATTGCCTCGCCATTGAAGACTATAACAAAGCGATAGAACTAGATCCCAATAATGCCCAGGCCTATACCAATCGTGGGGTGACACAGTTACGCCTGGGAGACTGGGAAGGAGCCAAAGCGGATTTGACGCTTGCCAGAAACATGGGAGTAGATATCACCACAAGTTTTTGTAATATCTACGGAAGCATTATGGGCTTTGAGCGAATAACCGGTATTCAGTTATCCAGAGAGATCACCGGAATGCTGAGACGACCACCGGCGTGAATGTTTACCAACCGATTACCCCTCGCAGAAATGCCATTGTAGAGAACAAATCATGAATACACCAACCCAACCCGAACCGTAAGACGACCTAAGCGCGGTTTTGGCAATCATCCGTCAGATAGCAGAAAAATCAGCCGATGGCAACTATCTCTACCGTGACGAGCCCCAACGCCATAGAAGAGTGTCGTCAAGCCTTTGGCGCGTATGTAGGAAAAAATGCGGACAGAGGACTTTGATATACGGGATATCGAAGCGCAAATACTGGAAGAGGCTAGAAAATTTACCTCAGAAAAAGAGGCGATTGAAATCTGGGCTGAACTCCAACACTATGGAGGCCACACCAATCTGATAGACTTTACAACGGATAGCCACATAGCCCTCTTCTTCGCCTGCGATCGCTTCCTTGACAAGCCAGGCAGGGTTATTCTCTTGGGAGAAGTAGCGCAGAACGAAAATCGAGTTGAGAAAAACCTTGAGAATCCACGGCACCGCATCATAGCACAGAAGAGTGTATTGTGCGATTCTAGGTAATTTTATTTCATTGTCGGGTAAGACCGACTAGGGTAACTTACGCCCTTAAACCTAACCCTAACTGCGTTACTAGAAATGGTAAGGTGGAAAGCAAGGGGAAAAGGCTAACGACCAAAGACAAATGTAGATGTCCGAAGGTTGGGTCAGGTTATGATGGCATGGCAAAGCGAAAGTTGAACTTCATGTTAGAAGCCTCGTGACTTCTGAACAGGTGAACCTACAAGAAACCAGCCTGTAACTAAAAAGTACGAGCCGAGATAATGTTGTAAAACATGACATTATAAGATAATACAGTTAAAGATTGTATTATTTAGTAAGTCTTATGGCTTCGGGGTAAAGTGAAGTGCCTAACCCATCAGTATATGTATAAAATGAGACTAGGATAGTCCCTAAGTCATCTGTTAACCAGAAGATAAGGGAGAGGAGGACAGTTAAAAGCCTGTCCAGCGTTATCGTGATGATGAACTTCTGAACTGAACTCGTGATAAAGGTTAGAAAATCCGTCATTGAACTTAATGATGTGTCGCCTTGCGAGCAGATGAAGAAGAAACCAGAAGGGTTGAGATTATTCCTTAGTATTTTGGTTTTCCAAGACAACCTAAAGGATATAACAAAGTATGGTATGGAATAATCAGTAAATAACGTGGAAAGCCGTATGCGGTGAAAGTCGCACGTACGGTTTGGAGGCAGGGAAAATTCCGTGAGGAATCTACCTATGCTAACTATTCATCCCCCCACGGGGTTGGTTGAACCAGACGATGTAATCACTATCCCAGCACACCTCAAACCCGCCATATTAAGATACTTGGAAAAACATAACGGTATATCTACAGAAACCATCTACAACGACCTACACGGATTTATCAGAAATCAGGACATTTACCAGACTGCATGTATAGAGGTTTATATGGGCTTACCCCATGAACAGAAAGGAGATCCAGAGAATGAAGACACAGACGAGACTTGAACATTGCGATAAGGCGATCGAGCACTATAGCAGAGCAATTAACCTGAAACCGAATTTTGCCATAGCCTACTATCACCGTGGCAATACTTACCTCATAAAAGGTAATGTTGACCACAATAAAGACAATTATGATCGTGCCATTAAAGACTTCACCCTAGCAATCGCATTCAAAGCGGATTTTGCCAAAGCGTATAATGGCCGTGGTAATGCTTACAGTGCTAAAGGCGATTATGACCTTGCCATCGATGACTTTAACAAAGCGATAGAACTCAGGCCAAACCTCGCCAAACTCTATGTCAATCGCGGTGCCACCTACAACGACAAAGGCGAGCATGACCGTGCCATTGCGGACTATAACACGGCATTAAGACTAGATCCAGATGATTTCAAAGCCTATAACAATCGCGGTGAAGTTTACGGTGATAAAGGTGAGTATGCCCGGGCCATCGAAGACCATAACAAGGCAATAGCCCTGAATCCCGATTTGTCCGGTGCGTATTACAACCGTGGGATGGTGTGGTTGCAACAGAGTGAATGCGAAAAAGCAAGTGCAGACCTGACAACTGCCAAGGAAAAGGGAGAGGATATTCCCGCTTTATTTCGTAAAGCATACGAAAGCGTTTCGGACTTTGAGGGCAAACACGATATTCAACTACCACCAGACATCGCCACAATGCTGACACCCCCGCAAGCGTGAATGTTTACAAACCGACTAACCCCCGAGATTGTGAAAGAGCAGGTGCGAAAGGTGATTAACCTTATGAGATTGATTTCGTCTTGACAATCCTCAAAGCATACTTTATAATCAAATTAAGCGAGTGTTAAAATTTGCGTTATCATAGAAAGGAGTTAAAACCATGGCAAAACGTGAGACCCATAGGTATCATCTCAAACGGGGCCATACAATTATTCGCAGTGGGATTACCAATGACCTAGACCGGCGTGAATCCGAAGACGGATGGGGGGACGAACCCCGCGCAAAGGAACACCAGCAAGAATATGGACCAGATGTCCATATTACTAAGGTTGGCAGAGTTACAACAAGAAACGCTGCTCGAGCATGGGAAAAGGAGGAAAAGAAAGGTACGCCTTAGTTTCCAACTTCATTTTCATTTGGGGTTTCTGTTGTTGGTGAAACCTTGAGGACCATAGCGTTTAATTTTGGCGGCAGGGCTAAGTGAGGTTACTGCCGCCTTTTCTATATTGCCCCCCGAATACAATTTATACCAAATTAACCCAATTCGTATTGTTTTCCTTGCATCGCCATTCTTTTGTCCCCCAAAGTCTCCCCAGCGGGGCGATAGGTCCAAGAATAATTGCGCTAATTGGGTATTATAGGAGCTAAAAAGAGATGGACAAAAATACAGAAGATACGGACAAACGACTGGATGACATCAACACTGCAACAATATGGAGCGGAGACGCGAAAGAATGGATGGATGTCGCAGAACGTCTGGATCTCGAAAGTGGACGTGGGCAGGACGACACCCTCACCAACCATCATAAACTGAACATATCACTTATGTGTACAGGGATGGCGTTTGAACTAGCGTACAAATCGCTGTTAGTAGCAGAGTTGAAACGGCCGAAAAAAACACAACGCATCGAGAAATTACACAAAATGTTGAAGGCAGAAACACAAAGGACAATAGAAGACTGGATTAAAGAGGCAGGATGGAACGAAGGTGATGATCTGCTGAAATATCTTGACGAGCACATGGTGCCGCCAGACAGAAAATACTCGATCGAATATGCACGGGAACAAGAAAAACAAAGCCGCGACTTCACACCAACAGAGATACAAGCGATCCCTAAACTGGCACCGGTACTGTATAAGTTAGCGGATCTGGGAGAACAAAATCTAGCGAAAGCCAGAGACATAAGCGAACCAAACCAATCCCCTCCCCAAGACGACCTAGACAGGATTTTAGAGATAATCCGCGAGATAGTCGAAAAATCTGCTAGCGGCGAACATATCTATCGCGGTGAAGCTGAACACCATGATAAAGTGTCCTCAACCCTCTACCGTGAATACGAGGAAGATATTGAGGCGGAGAACTTTGATATAGAGATTGCCCAAAAAGAGATGCTGAAGGACGCTAAAAAGCATACAGGGGACCTGTCCCAAGATTTTCGTACGGATCCTACACCATCTCCAAACGTGGGCGAAGAGGATGCTGATGACCCCATAAATTTTAAGCTCCTCACCGGAATCCAACACTACGGAGGTGATACTAATCTGATCGACTTTACGACCGACTACTTTATTGCCCTATTCTTCGCCTGCGATGGACATCATGACGAAGACGGCCGGGTTATCCTGCAAAGAACCGAGGAGATAAAAAACATCATTGAGCCCCCTCGGGATCCACGGCATCGCGTTATCGCCCAAAAAAGCGTGTTTGTTCGCGCCCCCAAAGGCTTCATTGAACCACCTGAGGCCGATATCGTCCCTATTCCGGCAAACCTCAAACAGCCGCTACTACAGCACCTACGAAAATACCACGGCATATCTACGGAAACCATCTACAACGACCTCCATGGATTTATCAGAGTGCAACACCTCCATAAAAGTGCCTACACGGAGTTTTATAAAGGTTTGACGTGTCAAAATAGAGAGCAGTATAATCAAGCTATTGAGCATTATACTGAAACCTTAAAACTAAATCCGCTAATGGTTGAGGTCTACTACGATCGCGGCAATGTTTACTATAGCAAAGGCGATGCTAACGGCAATGACAGCGATTATGACAATGCCATTGAAGACTTCACCAGAGCAATACAATTTAAACCGGATTTTGCTGGAGCCTATACCAACCGTGGCAATGCTTACGTCAAGAAACGCAATTACGACCGTGGCATTGAAGACCATAACAAAGCGATAGAACTGAAACCTGATTATGCCAATGCCTATTTCAATCGGGGAGGTGCTTATAAGAGCAAAGGCGATGATTGCCAAAATCAAGGCGATTATGACCTTTCCATCGCAGACTTTACACAAGCGATAGAAATCAATCCCAATTTTGTCGGAGCCTATAACCATCGCGGTGTTGCTTACCGCGCTAAAGGTGATTATGACAGGGCTATCACAGACTTTAACAAAGCAATAGAATTCAAACCCGATGCCGAAGTCTATAACAATCTTGGGATAACTTACCGCAAGCAAGGAAAAATTGACCGTGCGATTGTGGACCATAACAAAGCAATAGAGTGTGATTCCAATTTTGGTTCCGCCTATTACAATCGCGGTCTGGCACGGTTACTCCTGAGAGAATGGGAAAGAGCCAAATCAGACCTGATGACTGCCAAGGCGAAGGGAGCAAATATCGTCACTGAGTTTTATAAGGAATACACAAGCGTCCCGGATTTCGAGAGTAAACACGGCATTCAGCTACCCGCAGACATCGCCGCAATGCTAACACCCCCGGCGTGAATGTTGACAAACCGATTAACCCCAGAAATTGAAATTGTGGAGAATAAAAATGAACATGCAGAACGCCCCCAAATTCCAAAACGACCTAAGCAAGGTTAAGGAAAAAATTAGCGAGATCGAGGAGAAATCAGCCGACGGTGACTATATCTATCGCGGCGAACCTGAACACTATGAAGATCCTCCATACTGTGGGAGAGTATCCTCAAACCTCTGGCGTGAGCTTGACGCTGTGAACGCAAAATACTCTGATATAAAGGAGATTCAGGCCGAAATTGTAGCGGACGCTAGAGCGTATTATACGGATGAAACAGAAGATTTTGAAATCCTCACTAACATCCAACACTACGGAGGTAAAACCAACCTGATAGACTTTGCAACTCACTATGATGTTGCTCTCTTCTTCGCCTGCTACGGTTCCCCCGGTGAAGACGGCCGGGTTATTCTCTTGCAGAAAACCGAGGAAGTAAAAGAAATGCTCAGGTGTCCGCGGGAACCAGAGAATCGCGTCCATGCCCAAAAGAGCGTATTCGTTGAACCTCCCAAAGGCTATATTGAACAGAAGTACGAGGTAATCCGCATACCAAAAGACCTCAAACTGCTAATGTTACAGTACCTGCGAGAGAATCTTCCCTGCGAAATATCTCCTAAAACTATCTACAACGACATCCATGGATTTATTAGAAGTCATAACGACAATTGGATGGCTTACAGAGATTTTGATAACGGGATCGATTCACAAAATAGAGCGAATCAAGCAAATACCTTAGAAGAAAAGCGAAAGGCGTGTGAAGAAGCCATTAAGCATTATACCAATGTCTTAGAACGTAATCTGCACCTACCCACGGTCTATAACAATCGCGGGAATGCTTACAGTGATATAAGTGAATTTGAGCGTGCCATTGAAGACTATAACATAGTGATACAACTCAAACCTGATGATGCCGTAGCCTATTATAATCGCGGGATGGCTTACGGAGTAAAATGCAAGTATGACTATGCCATCAAAGACTTTGACATGGCGATACAACTCAAACCTGATCTGACCGTAGCCTATTACAATCGTGGAGTTGCTTACAAAAATAAGAAGGAGAATGACCCTGCCATCGCAGACTTTACCAAAGCCATAGAACTCAATCCTGATTATGCAGAGGCATATAACCATCGCGGGGTGGTTTACGGTGATAAAGAGAATTATGACCGTGCCATTGAAGATATTATTGAAGCGATAAAACTCAATCCCGATTATGCTGAGGCATATACCAATCGTGCGTTTGCTTACAAAAACAAGAGGGCGTATGAGTCTGCCGTCGGAGACTTTACTAAAGCAATTGAACTAAAACCTGATGATGCCGAGGCCTACTACAATCGTGGACTAGCTTACGGAATAAAAGGCGAGATTGACCATGCTATCAAGGACTTTAACACGGCGATAGCACTCAATCCTGATTATGTCTACGCCTATTACGATCGCGGCGTTGCTTACGCGGTAAAGGGTGAGCCTGACTATGCCATCAAGGACTTTAACATGGCGATAAAACTCAATCCTAAGTACGCCAAAGCCTATAACAATCGCGGAGCAGTTTACATTAGTCAGAAGAAGTATGACCGGGCAATTGAAGACTGTGACAAGGCAATAGAGCTCAATCCCAATTATTTTGAAGCCTATCACAATCGCGGAGTTGCTTGCGGCGAAAAAGGCGAGATTGACCGAGCCATCGAAGAGTTTACCAAAGCGATAGAGCTCAATCCCAATTATTCCGAAGCCTATAGTAATCGCGGAGTTGCTTATAGGGAAAAAGGTGAGATTGATCGTGCTATCGGAGACTATAACACGGCGATACAACTCAAACCGGATTTTGACAAGGCCTATAACAATCGTGGTCTTGCTTACCGTGATAAAGGCGAGTATGCACGTGCCATCGTAGACCTTAGCGAGGCAATACAACTCAAACCCGATTATGCCATCACCTATAATAATCGCGGTGCTGTCTATCGCGACAAAGGTGATTTTGACCGGGCTATTGAAGACTGCAACCGGGCAATAGAACTGAAATCCGATTATGCCGAACCTTATAGCAATCGTGGTGCCGCTTATCGGAACAAAGGTGATTATGACAGGGCTATTGAAGATCATAACACGGCGATACAACTCAAACCGGATTTTGTCGAAGCCTATAACAATCGTGGTCTCGCTTACAACAGCAAGGGCGACTATGGTCAGGCCATTGAAGACTATACCAAAGCAATCGCACTGAAGTCCGATTATGCCGAAGCTTACACCAATCGCGGTAATGCTTACCACAATAAAGGCGAGATTGACCGTGCCATCGAAAACTACACCAAAGCGATAGAACTCGATTCCGATTCTGTCGAAACCTATTACAAACGCGGTGTAGCGTGGTTACGCCTGAGAGAATGGGAGAGAGCTAAATCGGACCTGACAATTGCTCAAGAACGAAGGCTGAATATCATTCTTGTATTTCGTAAGGAATACGAAAGTGTTGAGCACTTTGAGGGTAGACACGGCGTTAAGTTACCGACAGACATCGCGACAATGTTGACACCCCGGATGATTGCCGTGGATAAAAAAGAAGGGCAGGAACCGACTCACAAAGTGGTGCAAGATACCGAAATTGCTTTAGATGAGCTACTAAAAAACTACGAGCGAGCATGGAAAGCTTTAGCCACACGTTAATATGTTTGACAACTGTCGATATTCTGAGGATTACCTACCGAGCAACATGTGGGTTCCTATCAGGTGTTGAAGGAAAATGGAAAATTCTGGTCAAACTGTGAGATATTTGACAATTGAAGAAATTCTTAGGGTTGCTGAGAATCATGTAGGTCGCTATCAGTTGTTGAAGGAAAATCAGTTGCACTATTTGGTTGAAATAGTTAAAGCAACAATTGGTGATACAGAACTGTTTCCGACGTTGCCCCAAAAAGCCGCTGTATATGCCCATCACATTATTACTGGTCATATATTTTTGGACGGGAATAAACGGGTCGGCATGAATTGTGCACTTCTGTTTTTGGTTTTGAATGGTTATCCCCCTGATCTCAAGATTGATGACTCTATTATTGAGCTTGGCTTTAAGATTGCGGATGGGACAATGACTGACCGTGAGGAAATCGCTGACCATATACAATCATGGATTCAGAAACAGACGGATGAATCTGTGGTTGAAAATTTATTGGGGGAAAGTAGCCCGTTGCCTGAATAGAGTCACGGTTGAGGAGATTCAGAGAAAATGGACGCACAAACAATAAAGGCGCGTAATGAAAAGGCAATCCACCACTTTAGCAGGGCAATAGAGATGAAACCCGATTTTGTCAGTGCCTATAACAAGCGCGGGCTTGCTTACGGTGAGATCGACAAGTACGACCTGGCGATTGAAGACTTTAACACGGCAATACGACTGCAATTCAATTATGCTGTCTCCTACAGCAATCGCGGGGCAATTTACCGGCTCAAAGGCGAATATGACCGGGCTATCGAAGACTGTAACATGGCGATACGCCTCAGTCCCCGTTATGCCGAGCCGTATAATAATCGAGGTATTGCTTACCGCAACAAAGGGGAAGTTGACCTCGCCATTGCAGACTATAACACGGCGATACAATTCAACCCCAATTTTACTGAGGCCTATTACAATCGCGGTATTGCCTACTACGAAAAAGGCGAGTATGATCGTGCTATCGGTGATTATACCAAGGCAATAGCACTAAGATCTGACCTTGCTGAAGCCTACACTGGTCGCGGGGTTGTTTACATCAAAAAAGGCGATTATGACCACGCTATTGCAGACTTTAACAAAGCAATAGAACTCAAGACTGATTATGTTGATGCCTATTACAATCGCGGCAATGCCTACATGAAAAAAGACGAATATGACCTTGCCATTGACGACTATACCAAAGCAATACAACTCAATCCCAATGATGCTGATGCCTATTACAATCGCGGTAATGCTTACAGGGACAAAGGCGATTATGATCGTGCTATTGGTGACCTTACTAAGACCATAGAAATCAATCCAGACTTTGCTGTTGCCTATAACAATCGCGGAATAACGAAGTTACACCTGCAAGCATGGGAAGAAGCCAAATCAGATCTGACGACCGCGAGGAACATGGGGATGGATATCATCGCAACGTTTCGTAACAATTACGAAAGCGTCTCTGACTTCGAGGGCAAACACGGTATTCAACTACCACCCGACATCGCCACAATGCTAACACCCCAGCAAGCGTGAATATTTACAAACCGATTAACCCCCGAGATTGTGAAAGAGCAGGTGCAAAAGGTGATTAACCTTATGAGATTGATTTCGTCTTGACAATCCTCTAAGCCTACGTTATAATCGATCAGGCGAGTGTTAAAATTTACGTTATCATAGAAAGGAGTTAAAACCATGGCAAAACGTGAGACCTATAGGTATCATCTCAAACGGGGCAATACAATTATTCGCAGTGGGACTACCAATGACCTAGACCTGCGTGAAAAGGAGCACCAGCGAGAATATGGACCAGATGTCCATATTACTAAGGTTGGGAGAGTTACAACAAGAAACGCTACTCGAGCATGGGAAAAGGAGGAAAGGAAAGGTACGCCTTAGTTTCCAACTTCATTTTAATTTGGCGTTCCTATTGTTGCTGAAACCTTGGGAACCATAGCGTTTGATTTTGGCGGCAGGGCTAAGTGAGGTTACTGCCGCCTTTTCTATATTGCCCCGAAAGATAATTTAACCCTTGAAGACATTGAGATTGTGGAGGACAAGAAGTGATGTATGTCAAAACCTTAAGCGAGTTCATAGAATGGGTAGCACAATTCAACGACGGGCAATATCTGTTTCGTGGTGTTCCAAACGATGCCTTTGAAATACAAGCATCCGCTTACCGCCGCTTGCCAGAAGCAGAGAGAAATAATTCAAGTAAGCTACTCAAAATCAATGAGGATTTGATAGAAAAAGCAAGGGGGAGGGGACACGATCAGAAAAACAGTCAGCAGCTATCTGATCTGGAACTACTTGCAGAGCTTCAACACTTCGGTGCGGGCACCTGCCTGATAGACTTTACACGCAGTGCATTGGTCGCGCTCTGGTTTGCCTGCCAACCAAACACCATAGGGGAAGAAGCAAACGGTAAAGTATTCGCTGTCCGTAGCAATGATACAGTACACTTGAAAACGGTTAATCCCGAATTAATAAAAAAAAAGATTGACTACTTTCTCAAGCCGGATGAAAACAATAGATACCGCTTATATCAATGGGAACCGAAACTTCAGAATAATCGGATTATCGCTCAGCAATCCGTTTTCTTATTTAGCGGTGCCCAAATTGAAGCAGAGGTTGAATGTGTCATCATAAAAAGTAGCAAGCAAGAAATTCTGGAATCTCTGAATAAAGTATCAAGTATCACTGAAGCAAGTATATTTCCTGATTTTGACGGATTCGCTCGCCTATATGCCCACGATAAACCATACATTGGGCCCGATGCTCGAGACTATCTACAACGTGGTATTGAGGCGCGCCAAAATGATGATCTGGATGATGCTATTGACTACTACACTGAAGTCATACGGTTAGATCCAGCGGATATCGATATTGTTGCCAGAGTCTATAACAATCGCGGTAATGTTTACGGGGCCAAAGGCGATAATGACAGTGCCATTGAGGACTATACCAAAGCCATAGAACTCAATCCCAATTTTGCTGATGCCTATAACAATCGCGGTATTGCTTACAAGAACAAAGGCGATAATGACCTTGCCATTGAGGACTATACCCAAGCCATACAACTCAATCCCAATGATGTTGTTGCCTATAACAATCGCGGTATTGCTTACGGGGCCAAAGGCGATAATGACCTTGCCATTGAGGACTATACCCAAGCCATACAACTCAATCCCAATGATGCTAATGCCTATAACAATCGCGGTACTGCTTACAAGGCCAAAGGCGATAATGACCTTGCCATTGAGGACTATACCAAAGCCATAGAACTCAATCCCAATGATGCTGATGCCTATAACAATCGCGGTAATGCTTACGGTGACAAAGGTGATTATGACCTTGCCATTGAAGACTATACCAAAGCGATACAACTCAATCCCAATTATGCGGAAGCTTATAACAATCGCGGTAATGCTTACGGAGACAAAGGCGATTATGACCTTGCCATTGAAGACTATACCAAAGCGATAGACATCAAACCCAATTTTGATGATGCCTACTACAATCGCGGTATTGCTTACGGGGACAAAGGCGATTATGACAGCACCATTGACGACTATACCAAAGCAATACAACTCAATCCCAACGATGCCGATGTCTATTACAATCGCGGAGTGACATGGTTACACCTAAGAGAGTGGGAAAAATCAAGAGCAGACCTAACAACTGCCAAGGAGAAGGAGGCGGATATCATTGATTTATTTAATGAGGCCTACGAAAGCGTCTCGGACTTTGAGACCAAACACGGCATTCAGCTCCCGCCCGACATCGCCGCAATGCTAACACCCCAATAATTCCGCTTTCTCCGTGTCATCCGTGTCATCCGCGATTCAGACAGCTTAATCCTGAAAATCCTTTAATCCTGAGAATCCTGATTCAGACACTCTTAATCCTCTTAATCCGCGTAATGCGTCAAGTTGCGTCGAGTCATCTCGGCACCCGCAAGGGCAGACACTCTAAAAAGGAGATTCAGAGAATGAAGAAGGCACTGACGAAACAGAAACACTATGATAAGGCAATCAAGCATTTTAACAAAGCGATAGAGCTGAGACCCAATTTTGCCCAAGCCTATAGAAACCGCGGCACTGCTTACGCAAGAAAGGGTGACGTTCACCGTGCCCTCAACGACTATAGTACGGCAATAAAACTGAATTCAAATGATGCCGCGATTTATACCCGCCGTGGAGAAGTCTATCGAATCAAAGGCGATATGGATCTCGCGATAAAAGATTACACAGCGGCGATAAGACTAGACCCAAAATCTGCCGAGGTGTATAACAACCGAGGCGTTGCCTACGCCAGCAAAGGTGAGTATGACAGGGCCATCAAAGACCATAACAAGGCAATAGCCCTGAATCCCGATTTGTCCGGTGCGTATTACAACCGTGGGATGGTGTGGTTGCAACAGAGTGAATGCGAAAAGGCAAGCGCAGACCTAACAACTGCCAACGAAAAGGGAGAGGATATCACCGCTTTATTTCGTAAAGACTACGGAAGTATCTCAGACTTCAAAGATCAACACGGTATTCAGCTACCCGCAGACATCGCCGCAATGCTAACACCCCAGTAGGCGTGAATGTTGACAAACCGAAATGTGAAGGCATGGCAACCACCACTCATACAACTCAACCTCAGCTGCTACTGCTCAGCGCGACACAAAATGAAGCCCGCGGTCTGCTCAGCGAATTTGTTGGCCAACAGTATACAGAGCACCTCGGCAAAACCAGTATCCAAGGCACGTTGGCCGGGAAGCCGTGTCGCCTTGTGTATACAGGCATTGGCGTTGTAAACACAGCTCACGCGCTGACATGCCAGTTTGAGGCGGAACTTCCTGCTTTGGTTATCCAGTTTGGCATCGCAGGCGCGTATGTGCCCGCTCGTTTGCCGATTGCTTCCGTCGCGCTGGCGACAGAGGAGAACTACGGAGATGTCGGTGTCATAACGCCTGATGGTTGGAAACCGGCTGATGAGATCGGCATCCCATTAGTGCCCGGCGATGACCCGCTTTTCAATCGTTTTCCGCTTGACCCCGAACTGGTTGGGCGAGCGGCCCAGCTCTGTGGTGCGAGCTATGGTCCGTTTGTGACCGTTTCGCAGTGTACTGGTGTGCAAGCGTTGGGCGATACACTTCATCACCGGTTCGGCGCGCTGTGTGAGAGCATGGAAGGGGCGGCTGCCGCTCATATCTGTGCGTTATATAACGTTCCTTTCTTGGAAGTCCGTGGCATCAGCAACTTGGTCGAAGACCGCGCTCGCGCTCGGTGGAACATCGTTGGTGCGGCGACTGTTGCCCAGCAAGCGGTGATGAAAATTGTCGAACATGAACAGATAATGTGAAGCATATCGGGCATATCGGGAGTAGGAACTCTCTTCTACAGGTAGGAACTCCCTCCCACGGGTAGGAACTCTCTCCTACAGGTTTATTATTAAAGTTGCTGATTTCTCAAAGGACACCCATGAATATTGTCGGTAATCGAACTATATCAGGCATTTTCAGCGAATTTGCTGCGTATCACCCGGATAAGACGTACCTCATTTTTGAAGACCTTGATGGCCATTGCCAACAGTGGAGTTTCGCACAATTTGATGCGCGGGTCAACCAGACCGCCCGTTGGTTGTTGCGAATCGGAGTCAAGCGGGGTGAAACGTTCACCTTCCACGCGCCAAATTCGCCCGCTTTTGTTGCCCTCGCCCTTGCCGCGAGTCGCATCGGGGCAATTATGGTGCCCACTGATTACCGCTCCACCGTTGATGAGCTTGCCTATATTGTTGAACACTCCGAATCACGACTGATTGTTACCGAGCCCGGCCAGCTTGATGTTGCAGGTACTGTGGCATCGGCGAAATCGTGTGTGCAAGATGTCGTACTATCCGATGTGCAGGGGCAGGAGCGGTTAAATTCGCGTGTCCACAACGGGCATTATGTCCTTGAGCATGAAATTGAACAGCAGGATATCGCCCCCCCCGATGTCTCTATCAGTGCTGATGATGTGGTGCACATGCTCTACACATCGGGTACGACTAGCCATCCCAAGGGGGTATTGCTGACCAACAGGGCGTTAATCTACGGGGCGGAAGTCTTTGTTCGTGCGAGCGGGCTACGAAACGATGACCGGCATCTGATTTCATTGCCCCTCTTTCACGCCGCCGCGCAATGTCATGCTTTTTGGCCGTCGCTGGTTTGCGGTGCAGGCATCGTTGTCTCGCCCCGGTTTAGCCCTACCCGTTTCTTCGGGCTGGCCATCCGGCACCAATGCACCATGGCGGCACTGTTCTCTTCACCACTTAGGTTGCTCCTCGCGCAACCGCACAACGAAAGCTGGCGGATGAATCGGTTGCGAAATGTCACTTTCGCCATCGCTTTGACTGAACCTCAGTTTGCCGAATGGGACGCTCGCTTCGGTGCTCCGCTTCAGCATCTCTGGGGGATGACGGAGACGGTCGGCTTGCCCATCATGAGCCCGCTCTATGGCCCCCGAAATCTGCTGGCGATGGGACGGCCTGTGCTGGGTTACGACCTACAGATTGTTGATGACAACGGGCACAAACTGCCCCCTGGAGAAATTGGGCAGATTACTGTCTCAGCGAGCCCAGGGCATACCGTGATGAAAGGTTACTTCAAAAACGAGCAGGTGACCGCAGAGACACTGCGTGATGGTTGGTTGTACACTGGCGATAATGCGTACTACGATGAGGCGGGATTTTACTATTTTGTGGACCGGGCTAAGCAGATGATCAAGCGGGGAGGGGAAAATATCGCACCCGGTGAGGTCGAGGTGGTAATCAAACAGCTTGATGGTGTCGCTGATGTCGCGGTCATTGGTGTGCCAGACCCACTGTACGACGAGGTGCCCGCGGCATTCGTCATTCTTAAACCGGGCGCAACACTTCACGAAGAACAGATTCTTGAGCATTGTCGAAGTAAGCTCACGCTGTTCAGGGTGCCTGTTTCAGTCACTTTTCGGGATGAATTTCCAAGGACTTCTGTGGGGAAAATTCAGAAGCATCTGTTAGGCGTATAAGAAAAAAGGAACGCAAAGGCGCAAAGGTGCAAAGGCGCAAAGAAGAGAAGAAAAGACGCAAGGAAGAGAAAAGGACGCAAGGCCTTGTTGAACCGTTTTAAGACTGCCTTTGTCAATGTTCCCAGGGACCTTCCCCAATGCGAATCGACCAATCTTCACGACAATACCCCGGTCCAGCGGGGTTACAGACAAACTTAACAAAAATGGATTCTCCCTGTTCCACAGTTATGGTACGTTGCAACGGGAAACTGGTTCGTCCCCAGTGCGTCGGCGGTGCATCGGGTGCATTGGTCAAGGTCAGACCATTTCCAAATTCGGCGAAAAACCAAGCCGCGAGTGTTGAGAATGAGCCCGCCGTTGAGGCTGAAAACAGTAACGACGCTTCAAACGGGAGCCGGGCTTCTTCAACTGGGCAGGTCAAGGTGTCGTGAGTCCATAGCTTTTGCGGTGGTGCCCTAAGGTCTAAATTAGAGATCTGATGCCGTTCATACAGCAGTTCTTGGGTCATTTCTTCCGCTACTGGACTCAAATCCACGCCATGAGGACAGCTACGCCAGAGGGCAATCTCTTCATCAAGCAGGTCATCCCATGCGGGTGCCATCCACGCGGTTACTCGTTCAGGCAACATTTTCCCGTCCGGTTTTAGCCAAAGGTCGCGAGCGTTTAACACCAACCACAACATATTTTCGTCAACGCCGTACCCGCCCATCCACTCGGAGACGATGACATCAACGGGTTCAGGAGCCGAAAAGGTTTCTATGTCGCGTTCAAAGACCTCGATAATGTCTGAAGCATCATTTCGCTCTGTGAGTTGCCTGATTACTCTTGCTATACCTGTGCGTTCAACAGCGTAAACTTTTCGCGCACCCGCCTGAGCGGCAAAGAGACTCAGGATGCCTGTACCGGCCCCCACATCGAGCACGACATCACCGGGCTTCACGGTTTTAGAAATCGCTTGGCGGTAAGCCTCATTTCGCACCCCATCGCGCAACATTTTTCGATGTAACCACAACTCACCGTATGCACCATCTGCGGCCATATTCGCTCCTTCTTGTAGGAAGAGGTTTATTCCAACGTGTCAAAACGCGCTATGAATTTTGTGGGATGGGCAATGATATCTACTTTACAATTCCACACTGGTTCGATTAAAGGTCGGCAGTGGCAGGCTTGACTAAGCTGGATGGTGTGTTTCGATCTCACAATTGAGGTTCTTTTCAGTGTTTCGCGTCGGCACCGTTATTCGGTAAGAAAACCGGAGGCAGTGCTAAAGAGGTGGCTGGATATTTCTAGTGAAATTTGACAATCAAAATCAGTAATGTGATCATAACTTTGGGTGTATCAATACGTTTGAAGGGAATTAAAAATTGAACGTCAAAGCTCATCAGGATGCCGGTATATTTATGATGTTGGCTCCCCGCCACAGTGCGTCTCATCTTTTCGACTTCAGCCATTCCCCGACCACTTTTCCCATTCCCACTGGCTGGTCTTCAAATCCGAGTGTCTCGTAAAAGTCAGAAGCATCGTCAGTAAACAGATAAACGTGCTGTCCTTGCAATTGATTCAGGAGGATTCCCATCATTTTGCTGGCGATGCCATGCCTTCGGTATGCCGTGAGTGTCCAGACATCAACAATGTAGGCATTGGATACACCGTCGGAAAGGGCTCGTGCAGTGCCAACAATCTGACTATCAATATAGGCAATGATCGTTGCATAACTATTGCGGAAAGATGATTCAAGTTGCTGTGGACTGCGTCCGTTGTCAGACTCATCTATTTCCAGCGTTAATTTCATATCTTGCCAATCAACCTCCTCAAGATGTGTTTTATACAAAACTCCATTGCCCAATATCTTCCCTCCTTTATTCTAATGTGGCATGGTTGCGGCAGTCGAAGCGAAGTTACATCCCCGCTCCGACCGACTGTTCGTGATCTACTCTGCCCCCGGTGTTCCTCGTCTACAGTCCCTCCTCACCTTCCTCTGGGTCAACAATGTTTCTATTATTGACGTAAACCGGGTCGGGCAGAAGCTCTTCAAGATCCTCTGCACTCTCAGATTCGCTAGCCGAAGAATGGAAGAGCGACAAATCGTCTGTCGCACCCGCTTGCTCCGAAAGCTCATTGTAGTCGATATCTCCATTGACTAGCTCTTCGATGGCGAGTGATGCTGGTTTCCGTTCTGTCGTACCGGCAAAGAACGGAATCTCCTGTTCATTGAGTTGCCGCGCACGCTGACCTGCAATATTAATCGCGACGAATTTGTTATTAACAACCTTAATGACATCTTCAAGATAAACGACTGGCATTTTGATCTCCTTATTGCTAATATTCGGAATGGTCTTGAACCGGAATTGGCAAGGGCGTTTTCGGTGACCTTAGAAATCCCATCACTATATTATAATATGGTTCTCAAAAATTTACAAGGTTTTCTTCAAGCGCGAAGAAAAGACGCAGAATTTTAACGCAAAGGCGCAAAGAAGAGGAAAGAAGATGGGTCGGGCAAGATGCCCTGGCTACGGGTTTCGACGGATGCTTATAATATGGTTCTCAAAAATTTACAAGGTTTTCTTCAAGCGCGAAGAAAAGACGCAGAATTTTAACGCAAAGGCGCAAAGAAGAGGAAAGAAGATGGGTCGGGGCAAGATGCCCTGGCTACGGGTTTCGACGGATGTGGTAATGCAGAAAAATCTCTCCGTCAACAATCTGATGGTCTTGTAACTCAAGGTCAAGAATATCAAAGAAATTGAAGCCTGAACCCTCGACAATTGTTGGTACATCTCGACCACCGATGATTTTGGGGCACAGGGTGAGATACACTTCGTCAATGAGCCCTGCCTCAAGGAGCGCGAAATTAACCGCACCTCCACCTTCGACGAGCAGTTGCTGAACGGCATACTCTGTCGCTAGAATATCAATGACACGCTGGAAATCAACCTCAGTTTCGCCGACAACATACACTTCATCCGCAACATCTTGCAGGCGTTTTAGACGGTATGGTGGGATACATTCTGTCGTAAAAACCAGTGCAGGCGCACCGTTTGAATGAAACATCCGTGCCGTTCCTGACACACTCCCGCTCCCACTAATGACAACTTTAATGGGGTTCGCAACTGCGCCGCGTTGGATACGCCGTTCCATATTCGATGGACTGGACGTAAATGTTGGGTCGTCGGCTATAATTGTCGCCGCACCGACAAGGATTGCATCGGCTTGACTTCGAATCTCGCCCATCCGAATCTTGTCAGCGTTACTGGTAAAGCGAGGCCCTTGATTGTCCCGCGTGGTAATCTTGCCATCGAGGCTCATCGCCATATTGAGAAAAATGTGTGGTTTCATCGGTTTTGATGTAAGAGGTATGTTCGGGCTTTGATAACCTCAGTTGCTACCAATTATGCCATACATTTGGGAAAATCACAAAGAAAAAACGGTATTCGCATTTGCAGAATTGAGATAATTCTGTTGACAACACCATCGAATTGCGATAAATTGTCTACGGTTGGAATCTCAAAATCCAATTTAAATTTATGGAGTGCAAGATGAAATTTGTTCGATATGAATCAAACGAAAAGGTCTCTTACGGAATCCTGTTAGATGATATGATTCATGAAATCAACGGTGACCCCTTCCTTGCGTATGAGACAACCGGAAATCGAGTTGCGTTGACTGATGCCAAACTGCTCGTACCAACGACACCGTCGAAGGTGTTGGCGGTGGGGCTGAATTATCGAAGCCATTTGGGGGGCGCACCGGAACCGGAAAATCCCGAAATCTTCATTAAAACCCCATCGTGCCTCCTCGATCCGGAGGGCGAGGTTGTTTTACCCGATGGCGATGATAATGTCCATGCAGAAGGTGAGCTGGTGGTCGTCATTAAGAACCAGACGCGCAAAGCAACACCTGAGGAAGCGGCGGACAATATCTTAGGCGTTACGTGTGGAAACGATATCAGTGCCCGGACGTGGCAGAGCAACGACTTGCAGTGGTGGCGCGCCAAAGGCTCTGATACTTTTGGTCCACTTGGTCCTATCATCGACACGGAACTCGACTACAACGACGTGCAGTTGCAGACGCGCATCAACGGTGAGGTCGTCCAATCGCAGACGACATCAGACCTCATTTTTTCTGTGCCCGTTATCGTGAGTTTTGCCTCGCAGGCGATGACGCTTGAGCCTGGGGATGTGATTTACACCGGAACTCCCGGTACGACAACGGCCCTGAAGGCTGGCGATGTCACCGAGGTTGAAATCGAGGGCATTGGCATCTTGAGAAATACCATTACTGCGTGAGTATTTGTCGTTTAGCGTGGATTGGGCGGGAAAGGGATTTCCCACCCACGGGTTGATTTCCCACTCACGGTTACAAGAAGGGCGGGAAAGGGATTTCCCACCCACGGGTTGATTTCCCACCCACGGTTACAAGAAGGGTGGGAAAGGGATTTCCCACCCACGGGTTGATTTCCCACCCACGGTTACAAGAAGGGTGGGAAAGGGATTTCCCACCCACGGGTTGATTTCCCACCCACGGTTACAAGAAGGGTGGGAAAGGGATTTCCCACCCACGGGTTGATTTCCCACTCACGGTTACAAGAAGGGTGGGAAAGGGATTTCCCACCCACGGGTTGATTTCCCACCCACGAACTCAAGAGGTGGCAACTTGGGTTATCATAGCATTTAACTTAGGTGTGTAAGGATCTGCTGGATTTGGCAGTCCAGCAGGAGCAAACCAGCCCACGGCTCTAGCTACAAAGTGGATGAATTTATATGGCCGATAAAATATACTACTTTTACGTTTCATTCTTGTTGGCCCTTGTCGGTTCGATGGCAGGGTGTATTCCGAATAACCCGTATCCTGCTTCAGAGCAGAATCAGGATATCCTATATAGCACGTTTAGCATCGAACCAAAGCATCTCGATCCGGGAATTTCATATAGTTCAGGTGAGTATCGCTTCATCGGTCAGATCTATGAGCCGCCGCTTCAGTATCACTACCTCAAACGTCCCTACGAACTCATCCCACTGACAGCAGAATCGGTGCCAAAGCCGCGCTACTTCGACGCTGATGGAACTGCGCTATCGGACGATGCTACGCCTGAGCAGGTTGCGAGAGCGGTCTATGATATCCGTATTCGCCCCGGCATTATGTATCAGCCTCACCCGTGTTTTGCTCGGGATGCTCAAGGAAATTTGCTATATCACGCCTTGACCCGCGGTGATGTCAAAGGTATCCGCGAAATTCGAGCCTTTCCTCAAACGGGCACCCGTGAACTCATCGCCGCAGATTATGTCCTTGAAATCAAGCGAATGGCAGACCCTCGTACAACCTGTCCCATTCTGACGACGCTGGAAAATTACATCCTTGGCATGGAAGAGTACGCGACCGAACTTAGGAATGCCCTCAAAGCGGAGCGAGAACAGCGGAAAGCAGTAGCCGGGGCAACTTATAATCAAGCGGACGATGAGCGCGATAACCCGATTAAACTTGCACTGGATGCGTTGCCGTTCCCTGGCGTAGAAGTGATTGACCAATACACTTATCGCATTACCCTCAAGACCAAATATCCACAAATCGTTTACTGGCTAGCTATGCCCTTCTTCGCACCGATACCCCAAGAAGCCCTTGATTTCTATGAACAGGGCCCCCTAAAAGAGCTGAATATCACCTTGGATCGATTTCCGATTGGCACAGGCCCTTACCGTATTGATACCCTCGCGTTTCACAAAGAGATTGTCCTGGTCAGAAACGAAAACTTTCGCCTTGAGCGGTATCCTTCAGAAGGCGAGCCGGGCGACACGGAAGCTGGGTTGCTTGCTGATGCGGGAACAGCACTGCCACTTATTCCGAAAGCGGTCTACAAACTGGAAAAAGAGCCCATTCCCCGGTGGAATAAGTTTTTGCAAGGTTATTACGACTCTTCTGCAATTCTCGAAGATACGTTTGATCAGGCGATTCGCTTTGCGGAGTCGGGCGACCCACGGACGAGTGATTTCCTCCAAGCCAAAAACATCGTTCTCCGTACAAATGTGAGAACGAGTACGTGGTATATCGCTTTCAACATGCTTGACGATGTGATTGGGGGATATACCGAAGCGCGACAGAAACTCCGTCAGGCGATTTCGATTGCGTTGGATTATGAGGAATACGTCGAGATCTTCGCGAATGGACGGGGAGTGCCTTCATATAGTCCGATACCGCCGGGCATCTTCGGGTATGAGGAGGGCGAGGTTGGCATAAATCCGTATGTATTTGACTGGGATGACACGCAAGGTGCTGTTAGAAAATCGCTGGCTGAAGCGCGTCGGCTACTCGCTGAAGCGGGGTACGCCGGGGGGCAGGATAAAGATGGAAATCCGCTGATACTCTATTTTGACAACTATCGCACGGGGCCGGATGCAGGTTCAGAGTTGAATTGGAAGCGGAAAAAACTGGATGCAATCGGCATCACGATGAAGGTTAGAACGACAGACTATAACCGCTTCCGGGACAAGGTGCGGAAGGGAAATTTTCAAATCCTTAACTGGGGCTGGAATGCCGATTATCCAGACCCGGAGAATTTCCTGTTTCTGCTTTACGGGCCAAACAGCAAAGCCGAATTCGACGGAGAGAACGCCGCGAATTATAACAGCCCTGAATACAACCATCTGTTCGAGCAGATGCAAAATATGGAAAACACTCCTGAACGGCTTAAAATTATCCGCGAAATGAGGGCAATCCTTCATCGTGATGCGCCGTGGGTATTCACCTACCATCCTGTCAGTTTTGGGCTATACCACGAATGGTTAAAAAACGGGAAGCCGAACAATATGGCAAATAACGAACTCAAGTATTGGCGACTTGATGGCAGATTGCGTGACCAACGTCGCGCACAGTGGAATCGTCCGGTGATTTGGCCTATCGTGGCGTTTGTTGGACTACTCGTTGCGGGAACAATCCCTGCGGCAATCGCAATCTGGCGGCGGGAGCGGGGAATAACATAAAAGGAGGGATGGAGGAATCAGATGCTCGCTTACATCATACGTCGTACGCTTTACGCCATTCCCATTCTCATCGGTGTCAATCTCATCATTTTCGCGTTATTTTTCGTCGTCAACTCGCCGGATCAGATGGCACGGCTGATTCTCGGGGAGAAGAACATCACACAGGAAGATGTTGACAACTGGAAACGCGAACACGGTTATAATCTGCCGTTGTTCCTCAACACGAAAGAATCTGGATTGGCGTGGATGACACAGACGATTTTTTTTCAAAAGTCCCTGCCGCTTTTCATCTTCGATTTTGGGAAATCGGATCGGGATAACACTGAAATCCGCCGCGAGATCTTTTTCTCCTCCCGGATGTGGGCCAGTGTAGCGATTGCGTTGCCGACGTTCATCGTTGGGCTACTTGTCAATGTAACATGTTCGATGATTATCGCCTACTATCGCGCAACCTATGTTGACTTCTGGGGGACAATTATAGCAGTGATTATGATGTCAATTTCAACGCTCTTCTATATCATCGGTGGACAGTGGCTATTCGGCAGGGCACTCCGCCTCTTCCCGATCTCCGGTTACGATTCGGGAACAAATATGTTAAAATTCGTTGTCCTGCCCGTTATCATCGGAATCATTGGGGGCGTTGGAACAGGCATCCGCTTCTACCGCACAATTTTCCTCGAAGAGGTCAATCAGGATTATATCCGAACTGCCCGCGCAAAGGGGCTAAGTGAAGGCATTGTCCTCTTTAAGCATGCGCTGAAGAACGCGATGATTCCTATTCTCACAAATGTCGTGATTATCATCCCGTTCCTATTCATGGGGAGCTTGCTCATGGAAAACTTCTTCGCGATTCCGGGGCTCGGTAGCTTTACCATTGAGGCGATTCATCGGCAAGATTTCGCCGTTGTCCGCAGTATGGTCTATCTTGGGTCAGTTCTGTATATCGTGGGGCTACTGCTGACGGACATCAGCTATACCCTCGTCGATCCGCGGATTCGATTGGGGTAGTTTCACAGAGATAAGAGAAATAGAACTCAAAAACACAAAGACACAGAATTTTAACGCAAAGATGCAAAGACGCAAGGAAGAACAGCAAGACGCGCAATGAACGCGCTACTACGAAACCTAATTAGAATGGAGATTAAATCTATGAAAATTCTAGTTACTGGTGGAACAGGCCGCATCGGGGCGAACCTCGTGAAACGCCTGCTTGAAAAAGGGCACGATATCCGCAGTTTCGTGTATCCCGCTGATGCGAGTCGTGCGAAAAAACTTGACGACTATGAGCGTGTTGAAACCGTCGAGGGTGACCTGCGAAATTTTGACGATGTTAAACGTGCTGTTGAGGGAGTGGACGCAATCTATCACCTCGCGGCGGCCTTTGGGGGTCCCTTCGATAACGTGCAATACTTGGAGATTAACGGCATCGGAACGCTCAATATTTTGGAGTGCATCCGAAATGACCGTCCCAATCTGCACCGTTTGGTTTACGCCTGCACAGAGGCAATCTATTGGCGGCTCGGTGAAAGGGGACGTTACTTCCCGGAGCCGATCAGTGAGGAGATGGTGAGTCGATACAAGCACATGCCGTATTTCTTGACCAAATGGATTGGTGAGGAGTTGTGTATGACTTATCACCATCAATACGGTGTGCCAACAACCGTTTTTCGCTTTGCAACAGTGATCGAACCGGGTGAATTTTTGAACGCGGATGGTCTGCCGGGGCTTTTTCTTTTTGGTCCTGTCTACAACGGTGTCAAAGACCGAGCGAGCGATGACCCAGAGGAGCAGGAGCGAATTGACCACATCAAATCGCTATGGACAGGTGAGGAGCAATTCCTAATCAGTCTTAACCCCAACGGCACACCGTACAAGCAGGAGTTTACCGATGTCCGCGACATTGTCCAGGGATTGGTTTTGGGCATCGAAAAGAGTGAGGCAGTTGGAGAGGAATTTACGCTTGGCGGTGCGGCACTGTTCAAGTGGGAAGAGGCTGTGCCATACCTTTCGGAACGGTACGGCTTGGATTACGTCACGGCAAAACGCGACCATTCAAACTACTTTGAATTTGATCTCGGGAAAATCAAGACGTTGCTCGGGTATCAGCCACAGCACGACCTCAAAAGTGTTTTGGATACCGCAGAAGCCATGGCTCGCGGTGAGGATATGGGAATTATCCCGACTGGCGTTAGATGGGGTAAAGCGTAAATGAAGATTTTGAGAGTGGCGCAGAAACCGAGTTTTTTGCGTCTCGTCATCGAGCCATCCGCAAGGATGGGCAAAACTCGGTTTCTTTCCCCTTATCTTATCAAGGTAGCAACTCGGATTTTAATACTAAAACTTGTTTACGCTCTCGTATGAAAGGAGTCTCAAATGGTACAGCACACTCAAAACTATCCGCAAGACATCAAAATCACTAAAGTTGAGCAGGTGACCGTTGAAGTAGACCGACCACCGTCCACAGTCAATTCGCGGGCAAAGGAGATGGTCTATCCTGAACCGAATTGGAAGTGGAATGAATCGCTTATTCGCATTTATACCAGCGAGGGCACACTCGGTTGGGGCGTTGGGCGGGCGGAATCGGAAGTTGGACAAAAGGCGTTAAATCAGAATCCGTTTGACCTGCTCAACCCTACGACGGGTGTATCCGAAGCCTTCCGATCAATTGAAACGGCTCTCTGGGATTTGGAAGGCAAAATTCTCGGCAAGCCGGTGTATCAACTCATTGGTCTTCCGATTGAGGCATCGTCGAATCCCGGCTCAACGACAGACCGGTTACCGGCTTACGACAGTACGCTCTACTTCGATGACCTCGTCTGCGACACGAAGGGAGCGGGATTGAAGCGAATCGGTGACGAAGTTGAAAACGGACTCAATAACGGATTCCGTGCCTGTAAGATGAAGATTGGGCGCGGCTGTTATCTGATGGAACATGACGAAGGTTTGCAACGCGATATTGAAGTCGTTAAATTGGCCCGCCAAATCGCAGGCGATGATTTCAACATTCTGGTTGATGCCAACAACGGTTACACTTACGATGAAACCGTCGAGTTCCTGAACGAGACAAGCGGTGTTGGCATCTTCTGGATTGAGGAGATGTTTGAGGAGGAGGTCGAAAAATACCGCGCTCTGAAAGGAGTTATTCAAAACAGCGGTCTGAAAACCTTAATCGTCGATGGCGAAACCCGAACCCGCCAACCGATTGAATTCTTTGAGCTGTTTTTTGCCGCAGGTGTCTTAGATGCCATCCAGCACGACATGAAAGGGCTCGGCATCACCGGCTGGAGGCGGCTTGCCAACATGACACAACAGTATGATGGGGTAAAATGCGCGCCGCACAATTGGGGTTCACTGTTTGGATTCTTCCTCAGCCTTCAGTTTGGCAAAACCATCCCGAACTTTCTCTATGGTGAAGTAGCGACGCTGACCAGTGATGTTGTTGATACGTCAGGGTTCACTTTTAAGGACGGTGCGTTCAGTGTGCCGGATACGCCCGGGCTCGGCTTAGAATTGGATCAGCAGGTTTACAATGAAAGGTACGCTGGGCGGGAAGATTGGCAAGTGGAATAAAGGATCTGCTGGATTTGGAAATCCAGCAGGAGCAACCTTGAAAAAAAGGAGAAACAGATGTTCAAAGTTGGTGTTATTGGAGATGAAGTTTCACAAGACTTTCAAACTGTCGTTAATGTCGTAAAGGAATTTAACCTCGCGTCAATTGAGATTCGCTCGGTGTGGGACAAACCGCCACAGGAGCTAACCGACCAGGATGTCGATGAAATGAAGCGCATTCTCGATGGCACAGGTATTGAGATTATCGGTGTCGCTTCGCCGTTCTTCAAATGTGACATTGACAATAGCAAAGAGCGGAATGAACATATAGATATCCTAAGAAAATGTGTCAAACTCGCAAAGACGTTTGATGCGAAGTTGATTCGCACCTTCGTCTTTTGGAAGCCGGATGACATAGAGGGGAATTGGGACGAGATTATCCGTTCTTACGATGAGCCGGTGCGAATTGCGGAAGGGGAAGGTGTTGTGCTGGGGATGGAGAATGAGTACTCCACTTCGCTGGCGACAGCGGCACTGACGGAACGGTTCATCCACGAGGTTGACTCTCCAAATGTCCGTGCGATTTGGGACCCCGCGAATGAGGCTTACGCGCTCCACGATGGGGAAGGTGAAACCCCGTATCCCAACGCGTACAATCGACTCAAGCCGCTGATGGCACACGCCCATCTGAAAGATGCTGACGAAAATCGTGAGAGTGGGGAGATGGAATCTGTACCTGTAGGTGACGGCGTGGTCGATTGGCAGGGGCAACTTCAGGCGTTTGTTGATGATGGATATGAAGGGCATCTCTGCCTAGAAACCCACTGGCGACCTGCCTCAAAGATTGAAGGCGACCTGCTCCACAAGCCGGGTGGGGATGCGTTTTCTGAGGCGGGTGAGGAGGCATCGAGAATCTGTCTCCAAAACCTGTTCGGGATGATTGATAAGTTACAGCGGTGAATAAGCAAGTTTTAGTATTAAAAATGGAAGAGTGGAAGGATGGAAGGATGGAAGAGTGGAAGCTCTGCTGGTTCTGGCTATTCTTCTAGAGAAACCGAGTTTTGAAGAAAAAACTCGGTTTCTGCGCGGTGCAGAGATTCGGTAGGGCTACTTACGCTTTGCGAAAGGAGGCATCAATGAAACTTGAAAATCATGTTGCAATTGTTACCGGTGGGGGGCGCGGCATCGGGCGGTCAACCGCGCTTGCGTTTGCGGGAGAAGGCGCAGATGTTGTGCTATCAGCACGGACCGTCTCGGAGATTGAAGCTGTGGCGGACGAAATTCGGGCGATGGGCCGCAACGCCCTTGCCATCCCGACTGATGTGCGATACAAAGACCAAGTTGATGCAATGGTTCAGCAAACCCTCAACCAATTTGGTCAGGTCGATATTCTCGTCAGCAACGCAGGTGTCGCGATTCACAACCCGATTCCTAAAATTCGTGAGGAAGACTGGGATGCCAACATCGCCGTTAACCTCAAGGGCGTTTTTCTCTGCACACAGGCGGTGTTCAGCCACATGTGCGAGCGGAACTATGGACATATCGTCAACGTCTCGTCGGTCTCTGGAAAGCATGGCCATCGGAACGGCGGGGCGTACTGTGCGTCAAAGTTTGGCGTGGTGGGCTTCACCGAAACCACGAACAATGAGGGCCGCCCGCACGGTGTCAAGGCCTATGTTGTGTGTCCCGGTCCCGTTGATACCAAAATGCGCCGCGATAACCATCCGGACGATACCCTCGAACACCTGACGCTGCCCGAAGAGGTGGCAGACCTTATTCTGTTCCTTGTCACACAATCGTCGCGGGCACACGTTCTTGAGACGGTAATCCGAACGCCATTGATGTAGGCAAATGGTCTTCACGCTTCATGAATACAACTGACCAGATTTCGTTTACGTTCCCAACAATCGTGCTATCATCCCCGCAATTCAAAAAACCGAGAGGAGGATTTTATGCGAAACGGATATCCGTATCCCGAATCGGATGGTGTGAGAAGTATCGTCGCCAGTCTTTTGCTGACGTTGATTACGTGTGGCCTCTATGGATTATATTGGCAATACAAACAGATGGCAACGCTCAATGCCTGGCTGAGGAGGGAGGAGTACGCTTTTTGGCTTTGGTTCTTCCTGTCAATCATCACCTGTGGCATCTTCGCCATCTATTATGAATACAAGATGGCAAAGGGTATCAACGAGGTCCAGGCGAATAATGAATTCTTTGTCAGCAGTGATCTGGCAATTATCTGTGTCCTGCTTGCGATTTTCAGTCTCAGCATCGTTTCACTCGCGATTCAGCAAAATGAAATTAACAAATTTTACCGCAACTTTTCCAACACTTAACCCAACAATCATGGCCCGGCTATTTCTGCTCGGCTTAGGCGTGGTGGGGTTATACACTACATGGTCTGAGAAATCGCCCGAAGATATTTCGTTGATTCCCTGCGTATTTCAGACCATAACAACCGTGCCATGCCCCGGTTGCGGGATGACCCGTGGGTGCATCGCCCTATCGCAGGGGAAGTTTACCGACGCTTGGAGCTATCACCCGTTCTCTTTTTTCGTTGTCGGGCTTGCCTTGGGACTGACATGTTTCCCTACGAGTTTGCAAAACGCTTGGGGGGGGTGCTCGCCTGTCACTCGAAATCTCGTTGCTATTGGCGGAATCGCGTTCTGCTTGCTTGTTTGGGCAGACAAGCTTGGGCTTGGGTTATAATAACGCAAAGACGCAGAATTTTAACGCAAAGGCGCAAAGAGGCAAAGGCGCAAAGAAGAGAAGAAGAGAAGACGCAAAGACATTGGATATTTCACATGCTCATTGATTCACATGCACATATTCAAATTGACAGATTCGACGCTGACCGTGAGGCAGTGCTAGAACGCGCCCGAAATGCTGATGTCCACGCCATTTTAACAATCGGCATTGATTTGGAAACCAGCCGAAGCGCGATTGCACTCGCAGAACGGTATCAACAGGTCTACGCCACCGTCGGTATGCACCCGCACGATGCCAAAGACCTCGATGAGCAGACGCTACAGCTCTTCCGCCAACTCGGCAGTCACCCGAAGGTGCTTGCACTTGGAGAGATGGGGCTCGATTACTATCGCAATCTGTCGCCCCCCGCCATCCAGAAAACAGCGTTTGAGCGGCAGTTGGATTTGGCGGCCACCTTGAATCTGCCCATCGTCATCCACAATCGCGAGGCGTATCACGACATTCTCCCCATCTTGCAGGCACGACGTGGGAGTGTCTGTGGTGTGATGCACTGCTTCTCAGGGAATGTCGAGATGATGCGGAAGAGTCTGGATATTGGGTTCTACATCGGGGTCGGAGGGCCCATAACCTATCGCAAATCGCAGGCACTACAGGAGGTCGTGCGGGAAGTTCCTGCCGAACGCCTGCTCGTTGAGACAGATTGTCCGTGGCTGGCACCGCAATTTCGGCGTGGGAAACGCAATGAGCCCGCTTATGTGCGTGCGACAGCGGAAAAAATCGCGGAATTGCGTGGCGTTTCGTTGGCAGAAATTGGAGAGATAACGACGCGGAATTTTGAAGCGTTGTTCCCGAAAAAAGGAAATCAGCAACTATGAGTCAACCTAACATATTATTCCTCATTACAGATCAGCAACAAGCGGCGACGGTCAATCCGACATCACCGTGCCATACCCCCAATCTTGATCGGTTGAGTACAGGGGCCGTGCAGTTTTCACGCGCTTATACCGTGAACGCTATCTGTTCACCAACGCGGGCGAGCCTCTTTACGGGGATGCTACCTCATACACACGGAATGGTAGATTGTACCCATACCGTCGAAGATTATCGGGCGAGATTTCGGAAAGGGCTAACGCTCTGGAGCCAACGGCTTGAACAGATGGGCTATCGTACTGGGTACTTTGGGAAGTGGCATGTCGAGCGGAGCAACCAGCTTGATGAATTCGGTTTTGCCGAGTATGAACTCCACTCATCCAAGCAGTTCAAGGCGTATCAGAACTCGTTGGGGCTACCGCCACAGGCAGAGCGATTTGTGAAGAGGCATCTGGTCAAGCAACCCGGTTATCGGGATTGTCAGCTCTACGGTGTTATTGATGGAGAACCAGAAGAGACCAGCGAATACTACCTCTACTCACAAGGCATTGAGTTTTTGCAAAAGACCGCCCAAGACCAATCAAAACCATGGTGTCTCACCATCAGCACAACCGCACCACATGACCCGTATTTTGCGTTAAAAAGGTATTACGACCTGTATCCGACGAGTGAAATTGAACAGCCCCCCAACTTCGACGACGACCTGAAGGATAAGCCGAACATTTATCGCCGAATGCAGGACGTTTGGCGCGAGATGCGTTGGGAGCATTTTGCAGAAGCCACGGCGTGTTACTATGCCATCTGCACCCTGATTGATGCCCAAGTCGGAAGAATTCTCAAGGCGCTTGAACGGCTTGGACAGATTGATAACACAATCATTGTCTACATGAGCGACCACGGCGATTTTATGGGGGGCCATCGGTTGATGATGAAGGGTGTACCTGCGTTTGAGGAGGGGTATAAAATCCCGTTTATCGTCCGTTGGCCGGGGGATGGACTGGAGGGTGCCGTTTGCGATGAGCCGGTGAGCGTCGTGGATGTCGCGCCGACGCTGTTGGATATGGTCGGTGCTGAACCGATTGAGAATTGCGAAGGCAGGTCGCTACTCCCGCTCCTAAAAGGGGAACGTCCAGAGGATTGGGAATCCGAAGCGTTTGCCGAGTTTCACGGACAGCGATTCTTTTTCACCCAGCGAATTGTATGGGGTGAGCGATACAAGTATATCTTCAACGGTTTCGACTACGATGAACTGTACGACCTCGAACATGACCCGCACGAGTTGCGGAATCTGGCAAATGACCCGGCGTATCGTGAGATTCGGGACGAATTGGCGGCGCGCATGTGGAAGCGCGTCCACGAGACGGGTGACCACAATATGTACAACGCCCATTATGGAACGTTGCGATTTGGGCCTGTTGGGCCGAATGCTGGTAGCTAAACTCTATTTCACTGAAGGGGGAATCTCCACAGGAGCAATGACAGACTGGAGGACTTTTTAACTTCCTTTTTTCATCACCAATAAAAATGAAGTTGTCAGACATTATCAGAGAGTGTGTTGATAACGAACTGTCTTCGCCTGATAAAGCGTGAATGGGAAAAACTACGAAGATTGCTAAAACAAGACGCAAATCCGAGGAAGTGAGTTTTTGATTACAACAGCAATGAATCAAAGGAGAAACAACTATGACCCATGTAAAGATTAAATGGGAGGCACCCCGCACCGTTGGCGAGGTCCTCAATCTGGATGAGGAAGACGACAAAGGTCTATACCAGATCTATGGTCGCCACATCCTGTTTGGACCCGGTACCCTAGTTTACATTGGAAAGACGGGAGCAACTAACAACACACAAACGTTCAAAAAACGAATTTCTGAACACCGTCGCAACTGGTTTCGTTCTGATGATGAAAAAGATCTAGAAATCAGAATTGGTCGAATTGTGAATATAGACGGATCAGATAACCCGTCAGATTGGCAAGATTGGGATGACGTACTTTCCAGAGTTGAGGCACTTCAAATCTACTCGCACTCACCACCATACAATTCACAGAACATCAACACCCCTCCGGATCCGCCACTTTCCATTGAGAACACAGGCTACCGCAGTCAACTGGATGCAAAGTTACCCAGTGATCAGGAATATCTGCCCCCGAACAGACGAACCCGCCTTGCTGTTACCATAAGAATCGAGTGTCCTGAATCATCAAAGACCTTTGTTGATGTCATTAAAAAAATAGGAATAAAGTTGGTGAAAAGAATACAGGATGAGCACGACGACATTCGCCCACTTATTTCCGACATTTCCGACTCGGAGCCTCCTCTCAGCTTTTATAGGGTGTGTCAGTATTATATAAACGTTGGCAACGACACCGCTACTAAGAAAGAGTATCTTGACCAGATTGCCGAACATCTTAACATCCAATGTGTAAGGGAGGGTGGTACGCTGGTTCGGAGGTTTCCGCCAGCAGGTTCTCCCGATCCCGAACATCGTAGCATCCAACTGGAAACAGAATTAGTTCCAAGCAATTAAGCAACTTTTAACAATAAACTTCACATTCTGAAAACCCCATGACGTGCCCGGCCCCAGGCCTCTCCTGCTGGATTGCCAAATCCAGCAGATCTAATGTAACTTTTATATTAAAACTTGCTTATCTTCTGCGTTGTGGATAAGCCTCTGTATAACGTTGATGGAAATAGCCTTCGATTTTTACTGAAGGGGTAGGCTCCACAGGAGCACGGTTCCGTCACTACTCCCACTCGCGAGTGTCTTTCCATCTGGGCTAAACGCGACGGTATTGACCGCGGCAGTATGACCGGTGAGGGTGCGCTTGTGTTCGCCCGTGAGGACATCCCATAGACGGATGGTAACGTCGGAACTTCCACTTGCGAGCGTTCTGCCATCCGAGCTGAACGCGACGCTATTTACCCAATCCGTATGTCCAGTGAGGATATACCGAGGTATACCGGTGACAACATCCCACAGACGAATGGTCTTGTCTCCACCCGCCCTGGCTAAGGTCCTTCCATCCGGGCTGAATGCAACGCTAGAAACCGTTCCTGTATGTTTGGTAAATATATACTTGGGTATTCTTGCGACAGCATCCCACAGATAGATAGTAGTATCGCTCCCGCTGGCGAGTATACTACCATCTGGGCTAAACGCGATGCTAGAAACCATTCCCGTATGCCCGGTGAGGGTCCACTTGTGTGCCCCCGTGACCGCATCCCACAAACGCACCGCTCCATCCCCACTCCCACCACTTACGAGGGTGCCACCATCAGGACTGAAGACAACGCTAGAAACTATTTTCGTATGCCCGGTGAGCTCTCCCTTGTGCGTTCCCGTGACGGGCTCCCACAGACGGACCTTTTTCCAACTCCCACTTGCGAGCGTCTGCCCATCCGGACTGAAGGCAACACTAAAAACATCCCAAGCATAATCTGTGTGTCCAGTGAGTGTCTGCTTGTGTGCTCCCGTAACAGTATCCCACAGACGGATGGCAGCGTCATCACTTCCACTAGCGAGTGTCCGTCCATCCGGGCTGAACGAGATGCTTCGGATGGTAGACATGTGCCGTGTAAATATACTCTTAGGGTTTCCCGTAACAGCATTCCACAAACGGATGGTATTGTCAACACCACTACTTGCTATTGTTCCGCCATTGGGGCTGAACGAGACACTCCAAATCCTATTTGTATGCCCGGTAAGTGTACGCTTGTGTACCCCTGTGATCGCATCCCACAGACGGATGGTGCCGTCACCACTACGAAAAATTTTCCCACTTGCACTGGCGAGCGTTCGCCCATTGGGACTGAACGCGACGCTAGAGACCCCATTCGTATGCCCGGTGAGTGTGCGCTTGTGTGTTCCTGTGACCGCATCCCAAAGACGGATGGTATCGTCCCAACTTCCACTAGCGAGTGTCCGTCCATCCGGACTGAAGGCAACACTAGAGACCATCTCCGTGTGTCCGGTGAGAGTGTGTTTGTGTGTTCCTGTGATCGCATCCCACAGACGGATGGTCTTGTCATTACTTCCACTGGCAAGCAGCTTTCCATCCGGACTGAAGGCGACGCTACGAACTGGATCTGGATGCCCTATGAGTGACTGTTTGCGTACTGCAGTCACTGTATCCCACAGGCGGATGGCTCCTCCCCATCCCCCACCACTGGCAAGCGTCCCCCCATCCGGACTGAACGCGACACTACTGATCCAATGCGTATGCCTGGTGAGTGTACGCTTGTGTGTTCCTGCGACGGCATCCCAGAGACGAATCTCATTTCCACTATGACTGGCGAGCATCCGTCCATCCGGGCTGAACGCGATCCCCTTGACCTCCTCTGTATGCCCAGTAAGCAGGGCAGTCTCTTGATGGGTTGACGTATCGTAGAGCCAAATGCCGATACTACTTGTGACCGCGAGTCGAGTGCCATCAGGCGAATACGCGATATTACCAGATATCGAACCTTTACCGAGGCGAACTTTGCCCTCCTTGGGTAGATGCCATTGTGGCGCATCTTGGACACAGTTGTTTGCTTGGACACGGTTGTTCTCTTGGGTACAACTGTACTGTAGAAACAGCAAGGAGGCCAACAACAGATTAAAGGTGAAAAACAGGGATTTCTTTATCATCTGCTTTTTCCGTAGCACTCGAAATTGCTCGTCCTCAAAATGTAAAGATTATTTTTCAAAGTTGCTTATTCTTTAAATTTGCTGTGATGGCCTTTTTTTCTCTTTGTGTAACTTATCTCAGTCTGATAGGAGCTGCATTAGACCAATGGCTTCGTCTGGAACGGCATTGGCGAGATTGTGGTTTTCTAAAGGGTCGGCGTTGAGGTCAAAGAGCAAGGGGACATCGCCGAAGCCGTTAATGGCCTTGTACTGTCCGTCGAAAACCATACACCAATCGCCAAGCCCTGAGATGACATAATCGCGATGGGTTTCCGCTTTCCCCTCTAGCAAGGCTTTGAGTGACCGACTGTCCATCTCGTCTGGGGACGGGATTCCGGCATATTCCAAAAACGTTGCTGTCAAATCGAGAATGGTCGTTGGTAGCTCGCAAACCGCGCCGGGCCGCACATCGGCACCCCAAACTACCAATGGGACACCAACGGAGGGTTGATACGGGAGGCTTTTCCCCCACCGATTATGGTCGCCAAGCATCTCTCCGTGGTCGCTACTGAAAACAATTAGGGTACAGTTCAGTTCGCCCCGTTTTTCCAATTCCTCAAGGAAAATCCCTAACCAGCTATCGATGTTTTCGACCATCGCGGAATAGTTCTCTCGGATGGCGTTGTGGGTCGCTGGTGAGAGTTGGTCGTTTCGGTTCGGTTGCGGAAACGGTACGCCGCGGTACAGTTCAGCCATGCTTTGGGTAATGTCCCAAGGCAAGTGTGGCCCTGTGAAGTTCACCTGCAAGAACCACGGTTTGTCGGATGGCGAGTGGCGAATGAGTTCAAGCCCGTTCATCGCCAGCCAGTTGTCGCAATATGCTTCGTCTGGAAGCGGTGTTGGAAAGGTTGAATCTCTGCTACGCTTGGCGAAATCCGCAATATGCACTTCCCGCAGTCCCTGTTCTTCCAAGTATTGTAGGTATGGCCCTTTTGGCGATTCTCGTCCGCTATTGACTCCGTCCAGCTTCCCCTCATTGTCAATACCGTCGGAGAAGCCCCATTCATGCAAAAGCCGCTTGCCATCTAAACCCCAGTCGTGGGTCGGTTTGTGCAGGTCGAACTTGCCACAACCCATCATATAATAGTCGGCGCGTTGTAGCAACTGGTAAAAGGTGGATTGGTCACACGGATAATTGACTCGATTGCTGGGCACCTGGCACCGTGCGTATTCTTTGCCTGATGCAAGGCTTGCTCTGCACGGCGCACAGAGGGGGGATGGGCATATCGCATTGGTGAACGTCGTCCCCTCGCGTTCGAGCTGGTCAAGATTTGGGGTTCGCACAGGAATATCAGGGGTGCGGCCGACCCAGTCAAAACGAAGCTGGTCGGGAAAGAAGAACAGAATATTTGGTCGGTTACTCACGATTTCCTCCACAAGTTAAGGCTCGCAGTCAGTGCGATACGGGTTGACAAGTGAAGTGTCGATATCCGATAATTTCTGCATTAACGACGGATGCGTATAGGGGAGTTCGCTGTGGTTGATAGAATTTTACATCAATTCTCACACGTCTTCGGAGCAGGTGCGATGACCGCTCAGGACTTTCGGCAAACGATGGCCTGTTACAGCGCACTTCCGTTACGGAATCGGATTCAGATTTGGGCGCGTCTGCTCTGCCTGCCGCCCATCTTGAAAGCAGTAGATGAGTATATTCCGACGACATCAAATCGGTTGTTAGACCTCGGTTGCGGATACGGGCTTGTTAGCCTGCTTTTGGGCAACCGTCGAAAACAGGAAATCGTAGGAATCGAGGCTTCTCCCTCGCGATTCTCGATTGCTCAACAGGCGACGGAAGGAATTGAGCATGTGACCATCCAACATGGGAACATCGTAGACGCGGCAATACCGTTGAGCGACGGGGTTCTGCTGATTGATGTCTTATGCTTGTTCCCGGATGACATCCAACAACGGATTCTTATCAAGTGTGCGTCCGCGCTTGCAGACAGTGGCATCCTTCTGCTCAAGGACAACACGACCATACCGAAATGGAAATACCGTTACACACATTTTGAGGAACGCATCAAACTGCTCCTCAACGCTTACGGCACAAGAACGCTCAAACAGCCCAATTATCGCTCACCTGAGGCGTGGCACGGTCTCATCACGGGAGCGGGGTTGGAGATTCGGGGTCAAATTTTTATGAAATCGCTTGCACCTTACCCAGGAATCATCTATGTCTGTCAAAAACGACCCGAGCGCACGTCACCCTGATAAGAAAAATGGAATGCAAAGACGTTTAAATTTAACGCAAAGGCGCAAAGATGGAAAGAACGCGCAATCAATTGTGCACGGGCGGGGAAAGATGCCCCGCCTACGGGATACGGGTTTATTCTCGAAACTTGCTTAAACCATTCCACGCGCTTTTAGGTTTTCAAAACTTAACCGTGCGCTTTCCATTGAGGGGCGATTGCATCGGTCTTGTTCAACGATGCACCAGCCGGCGTTGACCTCTTCGCAGGCGGCAAAGATGTCATCCCAGTCGAGAATTCCTTCTCCAATTTCAGCGAATCCACGGTCTTCGTCCATATCTTTAATGTGAACGAGAGGGCACCGCCCTGGATATTTTCGCAGATAAGATGCCGGATCCACGCCGGCATACTGAACCCAGTAGACATCAATCTGTGCATAAACCAGCTCCGGATGGGTGTTTTCGTAGAAGATGTCTAGGATGTATTTGCCGTTGACTTGCTTGAACTCGTGGGCGTGGTTGTGATAGTAGAGGTGAAGTCCTCGCTCCTTGTATGCCGCTCCGACTTCGTTCATGTGCTTTGCGGCGGCAAGGCAGCTCGCTTCATCGTTTGGGAAATCTCCTGGCGGTAGCGAAGGGCCGCCGACGTGGGCGCATCCGATTGTTTTGTTGAACTCGACCAGTTTATCTAAGTCGCGCTCGCCCATGTGGTGTCCAACGCATTTCAACCCAAGTTCATCGAGTACGTCTCTCAACTCTGACGCGTTCAAGCCGTAAGTGCCCGCCAATTCGATATTGCTATATCCAATGTCGGCAACTTGCCGTAGGGCACCGATGAAGTCGGTTTCACAGACATCGCGCACGGTGTACATCTGAAGCCCAATAGGAATTTTTGCCATCGGTTTTCCTTTCGTTTTGTGGGGTCTCGGAATTTTCTGATTCACTACGCGGCGACATCATCCCGCAAGTATTCGCGCTGCCTTGCCACACGAAGAAATTGCTGGTCAAATTCATCGTCTGTCAAAACTTCGCCCTTCGCGTTCTGCGGTGAAATCCACTGGAAGGACCGCTCCCCGAAGCACGGAATCAGATCAACAAGGTCAAAATGCCGCAGGAGACCCCACGCCATCACGTCGAGGTTGTAAAGCGACTGGTTGTAGTATCGGGTGTCCGTCAGATGCTGATACGAGTAAAGCAGGTTTTCAAATTCGAGTGCTTTGAAGCCTTCTTCCAACGCACCGGCAAAGTAGGCGTAAAACGCGCCTTTGCCTACTCCGTATAGCCCAATTTCATCCACATCATCCCGTGTGCGAAGATAATCGTAGCCGCGCAGGAGGTCGAACACTCGCAAACCGAGCGTTGAGATGCCGAGCATCATGGTATCTGAGCCGAGCTTGTAGGAAGACCGATGCGGGTCAGAACCTCGATTGACTCCTCGAACCTCTACACCACCGATACCGCGGACATCAAAGACAAAGAGTCGACGACCGAGCGCAAGTCGCGCTTCAAGCCATTCACGCTTGTCCGGGATGTCGTTGGTGCCATTTTCAAAGAGGACAAGGTCTGTCTGTTCAATCGGTGTACCATCAAGCGGGTGAATCATAACCCCGGTGACAACGATGTTCGGTGCGCTGAAGAAGAAGATTTGCTCCGTCGAGTATCCATCAACGACATCTTCGGCGATGATGCGTGGATAGATCTGTTGGTCGCGTCCATCAGGGATGCCAAGCACCTCGGTGATTGCTGCGCGTATCTGTTCAGGGGCATATCCGTTTTGACTTGTGCTAGAACGGGGAGCACCTTGTAATTGCTGCCGGTTGAGGTCAAACACCGTTCTGCTATTCGGATACAGGTCTAACACTTGACCGTTTGGCGTTGCCCAGAGTGCGTCTTCGGACACTGTCTCCGGTGTACCTGTTTTGAAGTCAGGTTGCTCGCCGCGGAAATGCCCCTTATACCAGTTGACACATGCTTCACGGAGGTACGGCGAGTAGGCGTGACGTGTTGGTGCGATTGCGATATCAACCTTGTCTTCGGCATCGTAGAGCGCGTAGATTTTCTTGGCACGGTGGACAGCTTCAATCGCGCCTTCGATCGGGAAGTAATCATAACCCGCCGCACCGACGAGAACGGGTTTCGGGGCCATTGCGGTCAGATAGTCGTCGTGGTCGGGGCCATTGGCAAAGCAACCGCGTACAATCTGTTCGCTATCCTGCGATTGTCCTGTTTTCATGTATGCTTCTAGTGTCATCACAAATGTACACGGTACTGCCGCCGCGAAGCGGCGTTCACTCATCATCAGCAAGCACGATTGGGTCCCGCCGCCGGAATTTCCGGTCAAGCCGATGCGAGCCGCATCCACTTCCGGGCGGGTCTCGAGATAGTCGATTCCCCGCATCACATCCCAGATGAAGTGCCGTCCAATACTTGCCCCACCGAGGGTGAACTGTAAGCCCGCGTGTGTATGCTCTGTCGTACATCCGCCGATGATTCGCTCTCCTGTTTCAGGGTCGAAATACTGAAACCGTTCGCCCTGACCGGGTGGGTCAACGGCAAGGACAACAAAGCCGTTATTAGCGAGGTCTACACAGACGGATTGATAGACGGGATAAGATTTTCCCAAATCGCTGTGCCCATGTACAAACACGACAGCGGGTTGTGGCGATTCGATGCCCTTGGGAACGTAAAGCGCGGCTGTGACATAAAATTCGGGAAGACTCTCGTAGATTAACTTCTCGACAGTGAACTTGCCCCGGTCTAGTGTGCCGGTACACTGTACGTTCATCGGTGTGCGCTCTTCTGGCAGGCCGCCGATGGCATCCATGAAGGCAGCACCGACCCGTTGTCTATGTGCCTCAAAGCCTTCAATGGATGTCAACCCGGCCTTCTCCACCTCCTGCCGACGAAAATGGGATTCTGCCTGTCGGCGCAGGTCATCGACCATTTGGTCTGAAACGTCGTAGTAACCGTTTACGTGTGAACTAAAGGGTTTCATAGTTTTCTCTCCTATCAGGGCATGGCGATGCCGCCTGATATCAACTGCTGATTGCATCAAAGATCCTGGGTACCTCGGCTTTCGCTTGGCGGTTGATGCCACCGAAAGGTGCTGTGACCAAACTGATGCATCTCACTGAGGCACCGTTTCAAAATGGAATCGGTATGCCATCCATTCCAGATTCCGTTTTACGGCTTACTTTTTCTGTTCCGGGAACGGGGCGCGAATGTCGTAGCGACCTTCGACAAATACCGGCAACGCTCCGCCTTCGACCATCAAATCGAGTGGATTCGGGCGGGTTTCCAGTGGGAAGTTGACCACATCTTTGATTCGGAGGGATTCATAGATTGCCATCAAAATCTCAATTGTGGTGCAACCGTGCCTGCCGGCATTGCGGTGTTCTTCGATATCGCCCTCAATCCAAGCCAGCATCTCTTGGAACTGGTTCGGCTCGCTTTGACGCGAGGTGATGGTCTGCCAACCGGCGGCTTTGCTATTGAGCAACTCAATGGTTCCATCCGACCCCCGTCTCAGTTGCCCATCGCTTCCATAAACCGCATCGCCTCTCAACCCGGGCTCGGGCAGGTCGCTTTCATAGATGCCTCTAAAACCCCCTTCAAAGCAGATTTCCGCCATGCACAGATCTTCGCATCGGACCCGGCGTTCCCACTTATCCGTTCTGCGGGAGACCTGTCCAATCAACCATAACGGTTCCGGATCTCCGACGATATAGCGCATTTCGTCGATCTCGTGGGTGCCGCGATTGAGCAAGCCGAGTCCGTCACGGCGCAGCATTGCCTGCGGTTCGCCAATCGCGCCTTCTTGGATGAGCCGTCGCGCTTCGCAATTCTGTGGGGTGAATCGCCGTTGGTGCCCCACAACCAGTTTCGTGCCACTCTGTTCACATGCGGCGACCATGTCTTTGGCAGCACCGAGGGAATCCGCCATCGGCTTCTCTGTGATAATCCCTAAGACCCCGGCTTCTGCGGCGGCGAGCGTCGGTTCAAGTCGGACACTCTGCCACGTCGTGATGCTGACGATGTCCAACTCCTCTTTTTCACACATTTCCCCGAAATCCGTGTAGTATGTCGGCAATGAGAGTTCTGCTGCGAATCTCGCCGCTGCATCACCACTGATGTCTGCCGCGGTTACGATTTCTGCGCGACCTGTCTGCGGCCATGCGCCAGCGTGCGACCTTCCCATGCCACCACAACCGACAATTCCAACCCGATATATTTTTTCTGACATAAGTGCAATTTCTCCTTGAAGATTTGTTCTACAATGTCGTCTCTATCTGTAGAAGCTCTTATAGGACTCAAAGTAACGCATTGGTACGATTTTACCCGTTTTCAGTCTGAATTGCGTCCATTGTTCAAGCGTCCGGAAGCCTGCCCTGAGTTCCTGAAGCGGGATGTGCTTCCGATTTTGTCCATTATATCAAATTCAAACGAATGGATCAAATGTAAAATGATTTACCGAAAGGATAACCATTTTATCCCAATCCATCAAGGCAAAAATTAGTGGATGCGATTTTTCTTGAAAGTTTTCACACAATATGATATCATATCACCAATAAAATTGTTATGGTGAGCGATTAGAACGATTTTCCGCCTGCTATAGCATCATTATTTGGTTAAAACGCTCACCTTTCAGACAGATCCCTGTCAAGTTAATGTCACAGTTGATTTTTATCACCGACCCAAATAGAAGCCCGTTGGGCTAAGGAGTCAAACCATGATACTGCTGAACCGTACGGTGTCAATGACATTGACTTCCGTATTAGTAACCGGCACCCTGCTGTTGTGTATGCCCCCGGCGCCCCTGCGAAAATCGTTTTCAAATCGCTACGTGACAGTGGAGAGAATACACCCACAACCCAGGCAATAGCTCGGCAGTTCTTAAAAACGCCCAAAAAGTGGAGGATACGTTCCGCTTGTTGGATAGACAACGGGCAACAGGTGCTCCTCGCCGCAGAGAATATTACCGACCCAGAGAAGCAGTTTGACATCTACCGGTATCACCTCATCACCGGAAAACTGACAAACCTCACCAACCATCCAGGGGACGACTTAGCCCTCCACTGGATCAGCGATACAGTTTTCTCTGTCACCCCATTGAAAAACCCTGGCGGGTGGCAAGATGACTTGACGCAAAAAGCCATACAGTGGGGAACGTTAAAGCAGCGAAATACCCCGTAAACATCAAAAACGAATCCTGTTCAGTGTTCACGGGTTCATATACGAATAACGAATCGATCTAAGGCATGGTAGATATCACAGCACCGTTTCCATCTGTAGTGCTGATGCTACCATCCCCGGTTTCGCTTATGCCCATTTGAGCAATACCTTTGCCCGTTTTACTCTTTACGCTGATCAGTCCCCCCGCCTCATCAACCAGCATGAGCGCGTTTCCTTGACGGTCTTTACCGGTTACATTCACCGCTCCACCTGTCGCGCCCGCTGTCATAAGCGCGAAGCCCTTGTTGTCTGCACTCATCACGCCTACCAGACCGCCGGTTTCAGTCGCAATCATCTCAGCTAAGCGATTACCCGCTTGACCGCCTACACTCACTGCTCCACCTGTGGCATCCGTTCCCATGAGCGCGAAGCTCTCGTTCTCCCGACTTTTCACAGCCATCAGGCCGCCGGTTTCAGTCACAACCATCTGCGCCAAGCGATTGCCCACTTTATCGCTCACATTCACCGTTCCACCCGAGTCATCAACAAACATAGAGGCACTACCTAACCCCGTTTCGTCGCTGACCTTCACAACACCACTCTCGCTCATCCGATGTATTCCAAGATAAGCATATCCATCACCGTTGTTGGCATTTACGGCGAAGGAACCGCCATTAGGCGTGGCAATAATCTGGCACACGGCTTTTCCCGCGTCATTAAACAACTGTATGACATTATAGCCGCCGTTGGTGTGAGGCATCTTTTCGAGGCGTAGAACTGTTTGCCCCGAATCGTCCACGATTTTTAAGCTACGGCACGTCACCGTCTCGAATTCGATTGGCATTTTTTCGTTCTGCGCTGTTGCACGACCTCCAAGAATCGTTGGCAATAACTGGCCTATGAATACGAGCACCCCACCTAACGCAATGTATGCTAATTTCTGTTTGAATTGCATCTCATGACCTCCTTATTATAACCTAAGTTGCTACCTTGATAAGAAAAATAGAACGCAAAAACGCGAAGACGCAAAGAAGAAAAGCAAGACGCGCAATCAACGCGCTACTATTAACCGTTATACAAGGTAGACGGTAATTCGGGTAATTATACCATATTCTGGGTTGGCTTCATCAGTGAAGACACATTCAATCCTTGCCGAAATTTGTGATAAATGGTATGATAGAATCGGAATTTGGAAATATTTCACTTGGAGAATCAATATGATGAAAAAATTTACCCTTCTGCTCTCTTTTTTGTTGATAGTAGCATCTGTATCCGCTCAAGAGGAAGAGTTGAACCGTGGTCCATTTCAGAGCGACGGTTTTGTGGGCCCTGTGCTGAAGATGACAGCGGTGAATGATAGGTTTAATCTTGTGTTTGGTCTGCGTGCAAATCGGGTTCAGAACTCGCGGCTTGCCTTTGGAATCTCTGGATACGGCTTGGTGGAGGACATCATTACCGACGAAAAACCGCCTCGTAGCTTAGAACTGGATTACGGTGGATTGGAGCTCGAATATGCGGTCATTTCCGGTAAGCCGGGCTATTTTTCGGTTCAAACGTTGCTCGGCGCGGGTCGGTTAACGCATCAACTCGGATACACAAGATTTCATATCTCAAGCGACCTCTTTTTCATTAGCGAACCACAACTCACGGTTGTGCTCCGTGCGACCGACTTTTTTTACATTGGTCTTGGGGTCAGTTACCGTTTCGTGCGGGGTGTTGACAAATTTTCAGGAGTCGAAAATGCAGGCTTGAACGGCCTCTCAGCGACGCTGAATCTGCTTTATGTTATACATCCGCCCAGGATTTGATTTGGTTAGGTCTCAATCCACAGCGAGCGAGACCTACCATATCAAAATTATAGTGAAATTGTACCCCCTTGTGAAATTTGACAATCAAAATCGGTAATGCTTTGTGGCTTGGGTGGGAAAGGGATTTCGCATCCACGGGCAGGTGCGGTTACATGAAGTTAAAAAAATAATTTGGTAATTTCCTAACGATGCTCGGTGCCCCTTCCCAGTAACGGGTGGTCCGAAGACGGATGGTCGTCCGAGGACGGATGGTCGCGTGAGCGAGCGCATCGCGTGAGCGAGCGCACAAGATGCCCTTACGGGTGGCGAGATGCGCGCAGCTCGTCTGCCCATCCGTCTTCGGATGACTCGACGCAACTTGACGCAAAACCGCACCTACCGGGCCTGGGGAAAACATAGTATTACCGATTTAAATACTTAATCTTCATCAAACCGCACCGGGGGTGGGGGAAACCGGGGTTACCCGATTAAATTCTTAAACTTCATTTGGGTATGACCGCTGCTGTTTGACACTCAGTAATGAGATCGTCAAGAACGCCACACCAGGAATCGTTTTCCCAAAGACAGAGGAGAAGAACCGATTTAAGCCATGGGTTTGTTTCCCTGATTTACTCACGTCTGGTCGGCTGCAATCAGATACTCACCGCCACGGTCAAGCAAATGGGTCTTAAAAAAGAGCCAGCAAACCCGCCCCCACGGGATAAAGGTGTTGAAAAAGCGTTGTATGGTGCGATAACTTCCCCCTTTCGATGTCCAACGCGAGATACCAAGCATCGTCACTCGGCCGGTCATCGCAAGCAGTGCGAATCCGACGCGGGCGAACTGAGCTATTGTTGTTGAGGATAAGAGTGGACGAAAACAAGTGAAAAGTGATATAATTCCCATGTTCCGCACTTGTTTTGACACATTCCGGTATTTTGGGGACAAACCTGCGTCACAAAAGCATCCGCACAGGATAACGGAAATCCGGAGCTGCAGATAAGGTCCCAATTTCCACTCGTCTTTTTCTCCGGCTCACCTGCTTAATGTAGGTGCCACGCGGGTTTGAGAAATAAATTCCCAAATCGGAAATCAGAAGTGCGGAGTGTCGGATAATTTCAAGCATGGGCGTTTATCCTTTCTCAGTTATGGATTCGGTATTCATAACTTTAGGATATTCGCCCTATTAATCCAACCCTTTTTTGGCGAAGGTATTGATTTTCTATTTCTTATTCTCTTAGCATCCTTGCACCTTTGCGCCTTTGGGTTCGATTTAAGCGTCTTAGCGTTCTATTTGTTAAAACTCCGCCGTTATTCCCAGATAAGGGATGCGCGGCATCTGGAGGAGCGTTTCAGGTTCATTGAGTATTTTGAGTTCAGGATTATTAACAGATCGTCGACCAAAACCGTGATATCTCCCGAATTCATAAAAGTAACCGAGTACATTTTTGTGGCTGTACACATTGAAGACCGCAAAGAAAACACTCAGTTGCCAATGTCGAAAAGCGATCGACTTGCTCAGGCGGATATCAAGGCGGTGAAATGGTGGCAACCGTCCTGAGTTGGTCGATGCATAGACCGGCGCGAAGCGAGTGTGTCTGAGCACGGGATGAAGGACACGCTCGACACCGACCACAGGTGTGTACGGATTCCCGCTGTGATATTGCCACTGCACACCGAGCTCCCACGCTCGTGCCGGTTTGTAGCTAGCGATCAGCGTGGCGACATGCGTCTGATCAAACGAATAGTGCCGTATCGGTTCACTGGGACGGTCTCGCCGTTTTGAGACCGAGTAGGCGTAGTTTGCATATCCAAAGAACCGTTCACTGAGGCGATGTTCCACCGAAAATTCAACCCCACGCGCAAATCCGCTCCCCTGATTGAGATAAACCATTGGCACGTCGCGTGTGATAAGTTCGCTAAAATCCTTATGATAGGCTGTGAGCTTGAGGCTGATTCGGGGCGTGAGTTGATGTTCCGCTTCGGCGATATAGTGAACCGCGTTACTCTCCTTCACATCCGGATTTCCGAGCCCAGGTGCGATTTGCCAGGGGTATGGGCTAATCTGGTATCTGCCCAAGGCGAACCGAATCTCAGAACCGTTCCGAATCTTGAATTGAAGCCGACCTCTCGGTTGGACGGAGACTGTCTCGGTGAGGTTAAAGTAGTCCAACCGCAGACCGAGTGTGGCGGATAGGAACGTCCACGGCGTATATTGGTGTTGCACGTACCCCTCGATAAAGTTGAACCTTTTGTTGACCGCCTGCTTGATTCTCGGTTCAAAGATGTAAAATTGAAGGTTCGTCCAGAATAGAAATGGATTGTCAAAGCTCAGTTGCGCGTTCGGATCGCCTTCGTCAGGTGGACGCGGAAAGAAATTGGATAACGCCCACTCGGTTGTCGAAAACAGTACCCCCGATTCGAGTTGATGTTTTGGATTCAAACGGTAGGTAAGGTCTTCACGAAGTTCATATTGCACGGGCCTCCGCCTCAAAGACAGGTCACCGACGCGAAAGTCGCGGAGATAATTCGTACGCGAGAGCGAAAGATCCGAGACCAGCTGATCGGTGAAGGTCGAGCGGAGATGGACACCCTGTGCATTAAAGGTATCCTTAAACCGAAATATCCCGCCAAGCGTCGGATCGTCCCCTATTGTAGCGTTGCGTGAGTCTACTGTAAGGTCAAAGTCAAAGGCCATCAAATCGTTCGAGGCAAAGGCGTTGAAATAGAGTTGATGTTTTTCGCTCAGAGTGTAGCTGACCTTTGTCTGATAGTCCCAAAAGCGAGGAAACACTTCAAGACCATCAATGTCACTTTCGCGAAAAAACAGGTCAATATAACTCCGTCGTCCCGCCAAGTACCATGAACCACGCTTGCCCAGCGGGCCCTCAAGCAACCCTTCTGTGTAGAGCATATTCACGTCAAATTTCGCACCCACCCGGTCAGTCCGACCCCGTCGAGAAACGATATCGATTACCGCTTGCGCGTCGGTCCCAAACTCCGCACCGAATCCGCCTGCGTAGACATCAATCTGGCTTGGCACATCAGAATGGATAGTTGAGGTCACTCCACCCCAATGATACGGATAAAACAGTGAAAGGCGGTCGAAGTAGAACCGATTATCTCCCGGCGGCCCGCCGCGAATGTATAGGATGCTATCCCAATCGTTTCCAACGCCAATCCCCGGCAAGACCTGAAGCGCACGAAGCACATCCCCGACTGTACCGGGTACCCGCTTAATCTCTTTCGCTCGCAAAGTCTGTTTACCGACCCTCGGTTGCATTTGCTGTCCTAGAACTTCAATCTCCTCTAACGTGAACACCTCACGCTTAATCTCAAGCTTGACTTCAGCCAGTTCCTCCGACTTCACCGTGACAACTCCGCTAACCGGACGCGCACCCGCCGCTGTTGCGGTCAATGTGTATGTCCCAGGCTGTAGCTTATCAAATCGAAATTTCCCATTTGTATCTGTCAAAGTCTGCCGCTCCGTACCGATCAATCGGACAGTGACATTCGGAATCCCCACTTCGCCCCCGCGAAGCTTAACCGTACCCCGAATTTCCCCATCCGCCACAACGGGAGGTTGGGCGTATGCAAGGGTAGGCATAAATAGGACAAACAGTAAATAACGCCAAAGGTAGGCTCTCATCATATCTACAGTATATCACAACGAACCCACAGATAAGCAAATACAATTAAAAACGGGCTCGCTCTCAATTTTTTTCTTGACTTGAATAGGCGGTATCGTATAATTCAAACGTTCTTCTTTGTGTTGAATTTAAGCGTTTTTTCGTTCAATTTTTCTTACTCAACGTGGCAACTGAGGTTATTTTGAGGAGGTAAAAGTCAATGCAAATCATATCCAGTGAAGGACAACGTCAGCAGATGGAGGTTGAATCCCTAGCAAGATTTGTATTCCGTTTTCTGAAAGGAAAAAGTTCCTCTGAACCGAACCGGCGCGCCTTTTTTTCTGTGACCGACTTAAAGAGAGCGTTATTTCCCGATGCACAAGAGAACCGCTCCAGTGATGAGCATATTAAGCTATTGGAAGCAATTGTCCTGCTTGAAAGAAGGGGATTGGTGGTAAGAGACTTCTCATATTCAGAGCCACGTCTGCGCCAATTAGAAGACCGCGCTGCTCGCCAAGCAGACAGGTTCATCATTTACGTTCATCTAACCTCCCTCGGTATGCAGTCCGAATTTGATAAAATCCTACTTTTGGTGGACAAGCCGGAAGAAATTGTCGAAGAACTGGAACAGAAAATTGGCACACTTGATAATGCTGTTCGACAATACTATCTCGAAAGCTTACGCACCTACCAAGAGGGACTGTACATCTCTTCCGTGATTTGTCTCAGTGCCGCTTCGGAGAGAGCCATCCACTGGTTCGCAGAGGCGGTAGAATCCAATTCCGAAGCGTATCAAGCAGAAATAGAAAACAGAAAGTACGCGGGCATCAACGCCCTGACGCAATACCTCTCCGACACAGTCATCCCCAACATCTTTGATAACGATAAAGAGCTAACCGATCTGCTCAATGCCCTGACGAACATATATCATCAGAACCACAACGAATCGGGACATCCTAAGCCCATCCCCCAAAACTGGTCAAGAGACGATCAGGAGATTTCTCTGCTCCAATTTCGCGTGTTCATGAGGACGATATGTCAAGCCATAGCGGAATGCTATGTGAACAGTAAACTTGCAGAAGTAGATGATGGAGTGGGACAAGAATAAACTTTACATTTTGGCAAAGACCACGGGCCCCCAGGCCGCTCCCGCTGGATTGGCAAATCCAGCGGATCGCATCCCCTTTGCGCCTTTGCGTTCCATTCAAGCATCCCCACATTCTATTAAGTATGGAGATTCGTTATGCCACACGACCCTGAGCATCAAACAGACATCCTCAACATTCTCGAAAACTTTCACAGCATCGAACCTCTCCGAAAACTATTCTGGACAGAGTTAAACTACGACCACGAAAACACCCCACTCCCCTGTCAAGACAAAAACAACGACCTCGCCAGCGAGCCGGTGCTTTGGGCGACGGGCGGAGGGGACAACGCTTTTCATGTCATCTACACCCAGCTCAACTCGGATCGGCTGTTGCTGACAGCAGAACGCCGTGTCATCTCGCAGCTCCTCAAAAATCACATCTACGCCTTGTTCATCTTCAGCAACCGAGACCAAACCGAGTGGCACATTGTCAACGTCAGACACGATGCAGATGACCCCACCGCCGTTTATACCGCCGCATCACGATTCGCTCTGATGCGAAACTTCGCACCGCCTCCGAGCAGATTGCGATGCTTGACCTAGCATCCATTGACCCTAATTTTGAAGCGTTATCGTCGCTCCCAATTCAAGCTCGCCACGATGAAGCCTTCAATGTTGAAGCGGTCACCGCGCGATTCTTTGACCACTACAAAGCCGTTTTCCAAAGCCTTCAGGATGACTTGACATCTCAGACTAATGACCAGCGGTGGCCACACGACTATGCGTTGCAGTTCCTCAATCGGTGCATGTTCCTCTACTTCATCCAGCGCAGAGGCTGGCTTGACGACGATGCCGAGTTTCTGCGGTCATTTTGGGAGAGCTATCAGACGACAAACCAACCCACCAATTCGTTTGTGGATAGGTGGCTTAACGTCCTATTCTTTGAGGCATTTAATAAGAATCTCCACGGTGGACATCGCCAGTTCCCCGACGAAATCCGAAAAGCATTGGCGTTAGCTCCCTATCTCAACAGCGGTCTATTCAGAGAGAATAACCTTGACGCGAAACACGATTTCCTAATTTATGATGCGCGTTTCGAGCGGATTTTTGACTTTCTTGAAGGCTACAACTTCACCATCGCGGAAGATAGTCCCTCGATTAGGAGGTCGCTGTAGACCCCGAGATGATTGGCAGGGTTTATGAAAGTCTTGTCAATGTCTCGAACGACACAGTACGAAGGAGCACCGCATTTTTCCTATCTCGCAAGGGGTGCTTTTGGAGGCAGGCGGCGATGCTCAAGGGGTGAATGCCGTTCCCAAGGCGAAATATATAGGCGAAAAGTGGGGAGCGAAGTATCTCCGTGCACCGGACATCTACTGGACAATTCTGGCGAAAGGGAGGGGTAAACTCGTGCGTTTGGGGGATGTGGCTGAGGCGCAGCGCGGTTTTACAACGGGAGCAAATGAGTTTTTTTTACTTTGACCCTGAAAAGATTCGGGAATGGAAAGTTGAGGAGGAGTTTTTGAAGCCTGTCATCAAAAGCCCGCGAGAGTGCAAAAGCATCATACTTTTTTAGTTACAGGTTGTTGACTCGTAGATTTGCCTGCTCGATTGTCACGATGCTTCAGCCACGAGTTCGTTGTCTAGCCTTGCTATCCTAACCTGACGTGCCTGTTTCAGAGTCCACATTCCCTTAGGGCATTCGCCTTTTCCGTTTGCTTCTCACGCCATCGTTTCCAATGATGCAATTAAGGTTAGGTTATCATAAGTGAGTTTCTGATGCGGAATCTAACCGCAATATATTGAGTTACCCAACAGCGCACTCATCACTCAGTCGTATCACCCAATCAATAAATTTGAACAGGACAATGATCTCTTCCCTGCCATATCCCCTTTCGTACAATCTGCGTATCATAGACTGGGGCTGGCACTATTTTTTGAACCATATCTTTTTGGCGGTCCCACCCATAATCATCGCTTTTTCGTCTTTGGATATGGCTGGTAGGTGATGGTCGATGAGTTCTACAAGTCTTTGATACCCCGGTTCCTCAGCGATCCAAGGGAAATCGGTGCCCCACATTATCCGCTCCGCGCCGTATGCGGCATAGACCTCCTCGACCATCGGCTTCATATCTTCATAGGGCCAGGGAACTTTGGAGAAGGCGTATTCGCCGGAGATTTTGACGTATACGTTGGGATACTTTGCCATGTCAATAATCTGCGGAAAGGTTGAAGGGGGAATCGGTTCCTCATCGAAACGGGGCCGTCGAAAACGGTCTGCGACAAGGGGCGTGGCTGGAGAAATACCGTAGTGGTCTAAAGAGACGTTGACATTCGGGAAGGCGCGAACCAGCATCTCTATGCAAACAACTTGTGAGGCTTTGGTGTAAATGTTGATATTGATGCCCAATTCGTCGGCGCACTGGAACAAACCGTAGGCTTTTAGCTCTTCGGGGTGCGCGGCGGAGGGATTGCCCAGGACCTCTCTGAGTCGTGCCCCTTCGATTCCCGTTGCTTCGACCAGTTCCTTGAGCCGAGCTCCTGGGTTGGGGTCATCCACGTCTACCAACCCTGTGGCGGTGAAGCGGTCGGGCCATCTCTGAACACATTGTGTGGCGTAACGGTGGTGTTCAATGTTGGTTCCTCCGTAGCCGATTAACACTGTCCGACTGACATCGGCGGCATCCATTTCTCGTAGGAGTTGCTCTACCTTGGCTTCTCTTTCCGGGGGGGCTAAACGGTTTACCTTGCGCGGAAACCCATCGCTTAACTGGTCGAATACGTGAACGTGTGCGTCTATTTTTTCCATAAGTTTTATAGTTTATATATTGGTCGTATCGGGAGTAGGAACTCCCTCTCACAGTCTATTCTTCAAACTTGTTTAATGAGGCGATTTTACACCCAAATTGGAAAATTGTCAAGTGCTATTCCGAATTAGGGCTCATTGTAAGATCGAATCCAACACCGATGCCCATCGGTCAAGAGTCGAATTGCGCCGAGTCGATCTGTTCGGAGGACAGGGCAACCCCGCTCTTGGTAACGTTTAATAACCATCTCGGAAGGAAACCCGTATCTGTTCCGTTCACCGACGGAGCAGATTGCATACTGCGGACGAACAGCGTCTAGGAAGAAAGCGGTGCTTGAGCTTTTGCTTCCGTGATGCGGCACCTTGAGTATCTCGGAACGGAGGTCTTGGTCTGATGAAATGAGTCGGAGTTCGGCTTTTCGTTCAATGTCTCCCGTGAACAGAATATCCACATCCCGATAGGTTAACTTAAGTACCAAGGAATCGTCGTTGACATCATCGTCGGTGAGATTGGTTGATGCTTCGTCAAATGGATGGAGCAACGTAAGCTGTGTGGTGCCAGTCAGATTAATTTCGCCAGCGGTACCGAGTTCGTGGGGGATGCCTTTCAAATCAATGATTCTATGCAGAGCTTTATGGGTTTTCGGAGGAAGCCCCCGGTGGGGTACGCCGAGGACACGCTTGACACCAAACTCCTGCAACACATGACCAAATCCGCCGCCGTGGTCGTTGTCGGGATGGCTTAGGAGCAGGAGATCGAGTTTGGCGGCACCTTCGTGAGATAGAAACGGGTCTAGGATGTGCTTCCCGCAGTCGTAACCGAATGATTTCGCCTCGCTGTAAACGTTGAGGTGATTTTCTTCTCTCCGAACAGTATATTTCCGTTCGTAATCTGTTATCAGCCATGTGGTATCGGTCTTTTTAAGGGTAATAGCGACATTTTGCGAAAGGGGTACGTTACGACGTGCAAACTCCTGTCGGAACTGGGTTGAAAGCGTACGGTTGTCTAAATCTTTGGCAAACGTATCGTTCACACGCAGCAGTAACTGCCCGGGAATTCTTATTGAGGTCATGCCTCCATCAATGAGCATCGTTTTACGATCTGGAAATCGGACGAATGCGGCATCGCCTTGCCCAACGTCGAGAAAGGTGACCTCCAACAGGTCTGCCCCTGCTCTGTTTGCCGTATCCCAAACCCAAATTGAGGCGATGAGCAGAACGATTAACACGGCGTATTTGCCCTGCTCCCACACCCATCTCCAATGCACAATACCCAAACAGACACCGATGTAAACGACTATCCACCCGAAACTCGGTGGACCGGTTTTGATAATGGTCCACAGTTGATTGCCAAAGAATTCGACAATTTCCAAAAAGAGGAATATTAGGAAATGGTTTGCATAGGCCAATGGGGTTGCCAGCGGTATCCAGACTATCCCGAAAATGACCGAGACCAACGTGAGACTCACGATGGGGGCAACGAAACCGATGACGAACAGGTTGGCAATCAAGGAAATCGGGTAGATACGGTAGAAATGATAGGCGATGAGACATGTGGTCCCGATTTGTGCGGCGAAGGATACCCCAAAGGCGATTATCACCCATTTCAGAGAGCGTTTCCATACGGGAAGTTGAGGGCGGTCGTCATCTTCGTCCGTGCGCTCATCCCGTAGGATGCGGTCAGTGAGCTGTTCCCATTTGGGGAGGATGTAAACAATTGAGAAGGTCGCGACAAAGGAGAGTTGGAAGCCAACATCGTACAGTTGGGCAGGGTTGATGAGTAGAAGGAGCAGGGCGGCGAATGCGAGCAGATTGAATAGGTCAGCGTCTCGGTCGATAATCTGCGCGAGCAGGAATAAAATCACCATCAGTGAGGCGCGCAGAACCGATGGGCGGAATCCGACGAGGCAGGCGTAGAGGATGGCAGTCGCGATTGTTAGGAGGCAGGTCGTTTTATGTGGGAGCCCGAGTAGCGAGAAACTGAGAAAACAGACGAAGGCAATCAGGCCGACGTGCATCCCAGATACCGCGAGAATGTGGAAAACGCCGCTGTTACGGAAAACAGAGATGATCTCATCCGGGAGTCTACTTCGTTTTCCGAGAAACATGCCCTTGACCAGTTGCACATGGAGGGGGATTTCGCCGTACACCTGCTCAATGACAGACTCCACGCGCCGACGCAATTTTTCTGTCCATCGTAGGAGCAGTAGCCCCGATTGGTGTGTTGGGTGAATCTCAGTATCGCGACTGAGCTGGAGGATTCCAAAAATCTGTCGGTGTGCGAGATGGGCGCGATAGTTGAATCCACCGGGATTGCGTTGTCCGGTCGGTTTACGGAGTATCCCTTCAATCTCAAGATGGTCGCCGTAGCGTAAAGCCACTGGATACCCCCGAAATCGAATCAGGATTTTCGCTTGTGCGGACCGATTTGGTGTTTTCGTCGGTCGAATCGTCCCGACCGCGTAGCACTCTTCCCAGAATTGACCCTGTTGCGGCTGGTAGAGGGCGCGTCCTGAGAATTGCACAGACTGACCGTAGAACTCAGCGGGAATCGGAGAGGTCATCAACCTATTGAGGTTTAGCATACCGCAGACGAAGATTGCCGCTAACAGGATCCCGTATCGGGAAAAGGATTGCCCGCCCACAATCGGAAAAGGGATTTCCCTCCCACGTAGGAAAAAGCCGCCGGTGAGGCAGATTAACCCAATCAGCCAAAGCCAGAAGGGGGGCATCCGCACAAGTCCGGCGGCTAGAATGCCGAGCATGTAGGGTATGAGCGTATTGAGGGCAGGACGACGCATAAAGGGATTGGAAGGTTGGAAGAAAAGAGAAGAGGAAGATTGGAAAGGTCTGGGATGTAAGAATGGAAAGTTGGAGGTTGGGTAGGCAGTTTCTTTCCCCCATTCTTCCACCCTTCCATTCTTACAGTTTTATCTCTTCCAGTCTTTCACTCTGGTGCCTGCTCTGAACTCGCTCCACTCTCCTTTTTCAACTTATTGAGTCGGCGAAGGACATTCTGGTTATGTCTGTTTTTTTCCAGAAATTTTTCCCAGACTGCAACGGCATCCTCCATATTACCCACAGAGAGGTAGTATTCACCGAGCGCGATTGGGGCAGTATCGGAGTGTGGTCCTTTCTCAATGGATTCGTTGAAGGCGGCGATGGCCGCTTCGGTATCCCCTCTGAGTAGAGCAAGTGCCCCTTGCCCGTAAGGAACTAGGGGGTGGTCGGGGTATTCAGCGGTTACCGTGTCCATCAATTCCTTCATCTCGTCTTCCTGATTGAGTCTGTAGGCGGCTATGGCGGCGCGGACGTTTGCATAAACGATTTGGGCATCGAGTACTCGCTTTTCCGTCTTACTCTCTGACTCGCTTTGTGTCCGTTTTGCGATTCGTGCGACGGCTTTATATTTCGACTTTGCGCGTGTGTAGTTGCCGTATTTGTAGCAAAGGTCAGCAAGTTCCCTCTCACCGATGTAGCTCTTCACTTTACCATCAACAAGCTCTTGGTAGATTGCCGCTCGCTTCCGATCTTTGAGCCGATAGGCAAGCACTTCAGCGAGACTCTGCAACGCATCGGCGTAATTAACTTTGGCAGCCACAGCGTGTTCAAGCGAAATTATTTCGCTCTGAGGGTCGCCCATCTTTTTGTAGCAGAGCGAAATTAGCCAATACAGCTCGGGGTCTTTGGGTCGGCTAATACCGAGAACGGAGTTATAAATCTCGATCGCTTTTTCATACGAGCCGTAGTGATACTGATTTTTCGCTGAGTCAATGACCGCGTCAATGACATCTTTATCTCTCTTAATTGCTTTTTTAAGCACTTCCTTGGCGCGTTTGTGCATCCCGACTTTTCGATAGCAGACCGAGAGGTTTAGGTAACTGTACGGATTGATTTTGGCATTATCCACCTTCGCAAGATGGATAGCACGGTGATACAGTGCGCCAGCGTCAGGGTAGTTTTCAGCGCCGAACTGGAAATTGGCAATCATAAGCATCGCATCGTAGTATGTTCCCTGCTCGTCGCTCTGAATTGCGCCGCCCTGCATTCCTGAAAACTGCCGCATAACTTCTTGTGCTGTTACGCCAAAACCGGAGTCCTCTTCCGGTACGTTTCCGCCCATAGCAGGACTGAGCTCAGCACCCCCTCGCGGTCGGTCACGTTCGCGACGTGCTTGCTCCCTCGCTTCTCTGCGCCCTACTTTCGATGCCAAGGGATCATCCGGCTTAGGGATACTCGCTCCCATTAATTTGAGTTCCTGTTTCGCCTTGTTAATCTGCTCTTGAACAGCCTCATCCTTACCATACCTTTTGACAAGGCGTTGATACGTCTTTCTGGACTCATCTTCGTCGATGTACGTTTTCTCGATTTTTGCCTTGTTGGCCAGTGCTTGAGCGGCACGTTTGCTTTGCGGATTGCGGTTGGCGGCATTGTCGTAGATCTCAGCCGCTTGTTCGTATTTTTTGTCTTCCTCGTAGCTCTTTGCCAACATCAGTTGCGCGTCGTGGCTCCGATCGAGATTCGGGTAGTTGTTCACGAGCGTGTCAAACTGTTCTTGGGCGGATTGGTACTCCTTTGATCGGAAGTAGTGCAGACCGAGTTGATAGTGTGCCTCTGCCGCTTCTTCGCTTGCCGCATCGGACGCGATAGCGTCTTGATACGCCTTTACTCCCATCTCGGGTTGATTCATCTTGCTAATATATAGCTTGCCGATTGCGAGTTGCGCTTTTCGGGCTTCCGCTGTCCCCGGTTTCTCGGAGGCAATTGATTGATAGATTTCAATCGCACCCTGATAGTCCTTTTCCCCCTCAAGTTTCGCCGCTTCCCCCATGCCTCCACTCGACATACAGGCGTATTGCGCGACGATTATCAATGCTATTAGTATAAAACTACCGAACTTGACGACTTTCATGATTTTTCCTCCGCATAGCGGGCAAGCACAAGACCTGCCCCTACATGATTGAGAATAATAATTAGAACATCCCCATTGATGCACATTCATCAATGAGTGCTAACACAAACTGGCGGTTATACCCCTCCCGTTCCAGTATCTGATCGCAATTGACTAAATTCCGTTCGTCGGGGCCTTTACCCGCTTCAAGAATCGAATTGGTCAGCCAACTTGTCCGAACACCGTTTATCCCGGAGGTATAGTTTACGTCATAATCTCCCTTGACCAAGCCAACGAGCTGGTCTACCTTGCTGTTCGGATACCCTTCGGGACGCTCGTATTCTAGGGGTTCAACTCCACCGTTCTTAGGGATAAAACGGATATTTCCTTTAATCTCGATTGTGCCTGCATCGCCTTCCAAAATTACCCACTCTTCAAATCCGACGCGGGTATTGCCGAGAATCGTGATATTTCCTTTAGCACCGTTATCGAGCGTCACGTCGGAGTAGGAGTTAATCTCGACGGACTTGGGCACGAGATTTCCGGCTTCATCCTCAAATTTCATATCCGTGTTCCCGTAGACTTGGGTTGGTAGCGATCCGGTCATCCACAGGAAAATGTCCTGTAGGTGGCTCCCGGAGTCATTCGGTTGACCGCCACCGGAGAAGCGCCGGTCACCTCGCCAACCGCCGGCACTCCACCGTTGTGCGAGATGGGCTTCAAACTTCTGGAGATTGCCGATGACGCCATCAGCGATTGCACTTTTCGCTGTGATATACAGGTTTTCGTAATGGCGTTGATAGCCGCCGACCAGATGCAGACCGCTTCCCATTGCAATTTTCGTGATGGTAATGGCATCTCCAACAGCGTTAGCCATCGGCTTTTCGACGAGGACATGACACCCGTTCCGCAGGGCGTATTTGACATGAATATCGTGCAGGGAGTGTGGCGAGAACACACCGACGATGTCGAGGTCTTCGTTGTTCAACATCTCGATAAACTCATATTCGCCGACGTAGCGGGTGAAACCATTCGGCTTATAGTTCTCAACGCGCTCCTGTAAAGCGTTTTCTAATGCGTCTAGGCTTCGGTCGTTGTTGTCAGCGGCGGCAACCACTTCAACGTCGTCTCGCGTAGCGAATGCAAGTGTGTTTCCACGACCCGCTCCACCGGGTCCAATCACACCGACTCTGATAACACTGTTTTTGTCTGCCATGATAAAAATGTCTCCTTACGTGTTGTTCCATGGATGCGCTGGATTTGTCAATCTAGCGGGAGCAACCTGGGGCCGTCAGGCGCGGTCTAGGCCATCGTGAGCGGGCCTGGGCCATCAGGCGCGGGCCTGGGTGCTACACTCCTCCAATCTTCCACTATTCCATCCCCCTTCTTCCATTCAAACTCCTAACTTCCCTAGCACCCCTTGGGTTGAGACCATGTGTTTGCTGAAGCCCAACTCTTTTGGCGAAAAGCCAAGTGCAAGGCCAATCAACTGCGGCAGATGTAGCACTGGCATGTCAAGTTGGCGTCCGACCACGCGACTGACGGAGGGTTGTTGGAGGTCAAGATTCATGTGACAGAGCGGGCAGGGCGTTACCATACAGTCACTCCCCTTGTCCTTCGCCTCGCCGATATGCATTCCTGCCATTTTGAATGAGGCTTCTTCGTTTTCTAAACCGATTGGGAAACCGCAACAGCGCGTTTTGCCGTCGTAGTCAACTGGTGTTGCTCCTAGAGCTTCAATGACCCGCTCCATTGACGTTGGATTGTCGGGGTTGTCAATACCCATGATTTCGGCGGGGCGCAGAATGTAGCAACCGTAAAACGGTGCCACCCGCAAATCGGTCAATGGCTTTTTGACTTTATCGCGTAGATTGTCTAGGCCGAGGTCTTTAATAAGGACATAAAGGAGGTGCGTAACATCAACACCGCCGTGATACTCATGCCCGCCGGATTTGAGTACCGCGTTGACTTCGGCGCGGTACCCCTCATCTTCAGATAGTTTTTTGTTACTCTTACGCAGACAGCCGATGCAGGTTGAACAGATTGTCATCAGCGGTAGGTCTAACGCCTCGGCGAGTGCCAGCGTTTTTGCATTGTAGGTATCGGCGAGAACCGGATTTTGCGCTTGAAGTACGCCCGCACCGGAGCACGGTGCACCGTCAAGTTCAACTAGGTCAATGCCGAGTAGCGGTGCAATTTTTAGTGTAGATTGGTTTAGTTCTGGACAATTTCCCTTGGCAACACAGCCGGGAAAGTAGGCAACTCTCATAGCTCCTCCTGGGAATGGAAGAAGGGGATTGGAAGCTTGGAAGAAGAAGCCTTCACCCATACTTCCACCCTTCCATCCTTCCAGTCTTTTTCTACCCTTCTAGTTCGTCGTGGATGCGCTGAATGTCATCCAAATCTGTGACTGTCGGATGTGTACCGGGCAACGGTGGTTTGATTTTACCTTTCAGCACTGCCTTAATGGCGATGCCCATGTTCTTAAAAGCCCACCCAATACCTGCGGCTTTAACGGGCAACGTACGCTCATCAATCACACCGGTATGTGCGACGCTCTCGGTGAAGTGAAGCACATGTTTCGCCCCGATGTTATCGGTGAGGCCTTCCTCAATTGCCAGTTGGCGTAACTTGATGATTTGGTCCATCGGTGCAACGTCCTTGGGGCAAACCTCTACGCATTCCAAACAGCGCGTACAGTCCCATATACCGCCTTCCTCGCTTAACTCCGTCAGCCATTCTGTGCGCTTGTCATGTCGTGGGTCACCGACGACGCGATATGCTTTCGCCAACGCTGCGGGGGCGATATACTTCTCATCGACCTCTAACACCGTGCAATCGCTCACACACGCGCCACACATAATGCAGTTCATCGACTGTTGCAACTCGACCATATCGCTGTGCGGCACCTGATGCTCGCGTTCCGGTGGCTCGCCTTCAGTCTCAATCCACGGCTTAACCTGCTTTATTTTGTCCCAGAACATCTCCATATCGGTCACGAGGTCTTTGATGACCTTCATGTTTGCCATCGGTTCTACGCAAATTTCCTCGCCATTGGGAGCGAGTGTTGAGAGTTTGGTCTTGCATCCCAACTTCGCATGTCCATTGACCCGAAAGGCGCATGAACCGCAGATCGCGCTTCGACATGAGCAACGCATCGTCAGTGTGCCATCAATATCTTCGCGGACTTTAATTAGGGCATCTAGCACTGTCGCAAAGTCGGGGAGGTCTTCTACATGATAGGTGTCGTATCGAGGCTGGGAATCCTCTCCCATAGTGTGTCGAGGCTGGGAAGCCTCTCCTACAGCGTCTTTCTCCGGGTCGTATCGGTAAACTTTTAAGTTGGCTTTTATCATAATAAATTCCTTTCAATACTTCCGTGCTTCTGGTTCCCATTTTGTAATCGTTACGGGCAGGTATGTAATCGCCGGACCGTCAGGGGTATGGTAGACCGCAACATGCTTGAGCCAGTTTTCATCATCGCGTTCGGGGTAGTCGGTGCGGGTATGTGCGCCACGGCTCTCTTTGCGAGCGAGCGCACTGGCGATAATCGTTTCGGCGCAGTCGAACATATACTCCAACTCTAAAAACGCGACCAAATCGGTATTGAATACGCGCCCTTTGTCGTCAAGGGAGACGCTGGGATAACGTTCGCGGACACCTTGGATTTGGCGTTGTGCCTCAAGTAGCCCCTCTTCATCGCGAAACACGCCTGTAAACTGGTGCATGATATTCCCCATTTCCAAGCGTAGTGCGGCAGTCCGCACGTCTGACGACCGGTCAAAGACTGTAGCAAATTTTTGTTCTTCCGCTTCGATGACCTGTTCGGAGAGGTTGGCTACCTTGGTATCCTTGGTATCCTTGGCATATTGGGCGGAGTGTGCCCCTGCTCTGCGTCCAAATGCCACACAGTCGAGCAGGCTGTTTCCACCGAGCCTGTTTGCACCGTGCGCTGAGACACAGGCGGTCTCGCCTGCGGAATAGAGCCCGGGTAGCACTTCTGCCTCATTACCGTTATACCGATAGCACCGCCCGTCAATGTCAGTCTTAATACCCCCCATGATGTAGTGCATTCCCGGACGAATTGGCAGCGGCTCTTGGGTAATATCGACGTTACCGTAATCTATGGCAAGTTCATAAATCTGATGGAACGCCTCTAAGATGCGGTCTTTGATATGACGGCAATCAATTAAAACACAGCCATCTACGCCACGCCCTTCTTGAATTTCAATCGTCTCAGCACGGGAGACGACATCGCGTGAAGCTTTTTCCATCAGTGATGTCGCGGCGTATCGTTCGTCCTGCATGAACCGCTCGCCGTTGGCGTTCAGCAGATATGCACCTTCGCCGCGTGCGCCTTCTGTGATGAGAAAACCGTTGGCGGGTAGCGTTGTGGGGTGGTATTGCACCATCTCCATATCCATAAGCAACGCCCCCACGCGATACGCAAGGGATAACCCATCGCCTGTCACGATAAGCCCGTTGGTTGAAGGTTCGTAGACCCGTCCACAGCCGCCGGTACAGAGAATGACCGCTTTTGCTTGAAACACTTCTAATTTACCGCTAAGCAGGTCTATTGCGACAGCACCACAGCACACGCCGTCTTCGATAAGCAGCGTTGTCACAAACCATTCGTCGTGGGATTTGACATTCGCTTTGAGCAGTCGCTCGTACATGACGTGTAGGATGGTTTGTCCAGTCATATCACCGACGTGGCATGTCCGGCTCTTATCGGTGCCGCCGAAGCCGCGCATGTGGATGTTTCCTTCCTCGTTGCGGTCAAAGATGACACCCCAGTGCTCCAGCTCAAAGACATCTTGAATTCCTTCGTGGCACAGCACTTCAATGGCATCTTGGTCTCCGAGGAAGTCGCTACCTTTGACGGTCTCGTAGGCGTGAACCTCCCATGAGTCTTCAATGCCTATCGCGGCGTTGATGCCGCCTTGTGCGGCGGCGGAGTGGGAGCGGGTGGGGTAGACTTTCGACATCATTGCGACGTTCGCGCCCGCCTCTCCCGCGTATAGGGCGGCACTCATTCCTGCTAAACCACCGCCAATAACGAGCACATCGTATTCAATCATAAAACTGCTGTATCCTTTCGTTTTCGATCTCAAAATTCGTGACGATTTCCCACAAATAAATTCGGAGGGGGGTTCAAGCAACGCTTACGGCAACCTGCTCCGTCCGCTATTGATGATTTCGTCCAAACCTAAGAACCTGTTTGAAAAATCATTCGGAGAACGGTCTGCGCCCAAAAGCATGGTTGCCAATTCCCTCAGTACCTATTGGTAGAGGGTTTGTGTGAATGCCCTTACGCTTTGTGCATTGGATGCCGCGATTAACAATTTCTTGAGACGTGGTAAATCGTCAATGGTCTCAATAGCAGGCTTTAAGGCTTGCACCGCATCAGGATGGAATCGGGATTCTAGCATCGCGAGAACGGATTCAATGGTTCCCTTTCTTTCACCGCGTTCAATACCTTGTTCAATACCTTCTTCATAGTGCAAATCAGCTATTGTCCTCATGATATCTGCCTCCTTTTCTTGTGAAGTGTACTCAACAAAGAATGTTGTCCAGTCCTCATGTTCTTCAGCAGGATGACGGTCTGGATTAGCGCGTGCAGATAGCAAATCGCCCGTTCCCACTCATGTCTTTGTGTCTCATCAAGACCGTTGACAGTGATAATCACAAGGATACAATCACCACGCTTGGTCTTATCTTAGCAAGTTTTTATTGCGTCGTCAATAGAATTTTTCTGATGGGCGTGTCGCACTTTATCAGTGGCGAGATATTGCGTATCACAACACCTCTCGCCATACTGCTCGCTCATTCTTGTCGAAGTTCCACAGCTTGCGCCCGGAGACAACCTTTTTGAAATTGTGGCGGTGATGTTCGGATTCGGGCAGATAATGGGACAAGGTTGATTCGAGAACGGCAAGGTCTTCTGCTGTCGGTTCTTCTATAACCGCGTCGTTGCCGAGTTCAGCGATGTCACCACCGACAAAGCAAACCCCTTCATACATCGAATCCGCGAAAGCTTCGCCCGCGTTTCCGCAGACGACGATTGTCCCGCGTTGTGCCATGAAACCCGTCATATATCCACAGTTACCCCCGACGATAATCAGTCCACCTTTCATTGACACGCCTAACCGTGCCGCCGCATCGCCGTGAATGACAACGGTTCCGCCACGGATTGAAGCCGCCGCCCCGTTGCCCGCGCTTCCTTCAACGATAACGGTGCCCCCCATCATCGACTCTGCCAAACCCCATCCTGCGCTCCCTCTGATTTCGACGGTGGGCCCGTCAACCATCCCCGCGCAGTAGTAGCCAACGCTTCCGTCGAAGGTCAGTTTGACCGGCTGTAAAACCGCTACGCCCAGATTGTGCCGAGCGACAGGGTTTTTCATGCAAATGTCGGTTTCCCCCTCCGCGATGAGACGTTTGATTTCCATGTTGATGTAGCGAACGGTTTTGCCATCACAGGTTAGTTCTATCATACTTGCATTGCCTTACGGCTCATAGTCTCCTTAAGAGAGGAAGTTCTAATTGTTCACCAAAATCCTGCTTTTCAACGGGGAGTGGTTCCATCTTCGTGGCAGAAATGCGTTTGACAATTTCCGTTGCGCCATCATCCGGGCAGAAACTTTCACCTCCCAAAGCAATGAGCTCCGCATTCCCTTTTGGGAGATTGTCAAAGCATTTTGGGTCTAGCACAAACAAGGGCACATTCATACTGAGAGCCGTTTGTGCGGTGTTGAAGGTGCCAGACATTTTACCCCGTGCATCGCGCTCAATCCCTGATTCAATCACTACAACTGCCTTAGATAGCGCACACACCAGCTTATTCCGAGCCATCGCGTTGCGAGCCAACCACTTGACATCTGGGGCAAATTGTGAAATCGCCAACACATCCCGCTTCCAGTTGAATTCCCTGAGAGCACTTTTCGGACGTAGTTCCGTGATACCGTAAGGAAGCACTATTGTCGTCGTACCCTCTGCGGCTAACGCGCTGAAGTGGGCTTCTGAGTCTACCCCTTTTGCGTATCCAGAGACAATATTTAACCCAGTATTTGCGAGCTCGGCGGCAAGCTTCCTCGCAACGCAAATCCCTGTATCTGACACATTCCGCGCTCCTACAATTGCAACGCCATCCGAAGTAAGCAATTTACGTTGCCCCTTGATAAACAGCATCGGCGCAATTTCAAGCAGATGCGATGGAAAATCGAGGTGTCTCGGGTAGACAATCTCAATGCCTTGCGTTTTGAGTTGCTCGTACTCCGTATGTGCCTTATCCCTATCCTCTGCGCGAATTTTTCCATTAAGGATTTTCGCTAATTCTGGAATTTGGGAGGCGAGGTCGCTTTGACTACGCGGCAACATTTCAGGGTGGAGGTTTTCTTTTTCGAGTATTTTGGCAATTGAGATTAGAGACTTGGGACCAATTCCGCGAGTCTTAAAGAACCGAAACCACAAGTAATCTCTTTCGATGCTCATTTTTTCGTCCTTGTTTGGGTAAGTGTTAAGACAAACACATGACGTACATGCCCCTGGTTATAAAGAACATCGGTTGATTCCGTCAAAGTTACCCCTGAGTCATAGATATCATCAAATAGCAACACCCAGCGTCCCTCCAAATCCAGAGAGCGTCGCTTCAAATCTTGACATGGTAGAACAAACGCCCCTTGGATTTCTGCCTGTTTGCTCTCTACGTCCGGAATACTTTTGAGCAATCTCGTCTGTTTTTCCTTAATCAAATAATCGGTGCGAACTGGCCGATTCAGGAGACTCCCTATTTTCTCTGCGATTTCAGGGACAGGCTGAAAAGGTCTATTTGTATCTGAAGGCGGAATAGGAATAACCGCATTAAGTTTACGGTGGAGAGGGCGGGCATCAATTACAAATTCTTCTTTGAGGAATTTAGCCGCAATTTCTGCGAGAGGTTGAATCTTGCTTCGATCTTTTTGATATTTTACCTGATTAACCATTTCGCCAAGTTCGGTATATTCTGTGTCAAACCCTCCGTAGGGCAAAGGACGACTTGATATCGTATGAAAACCCAAAGCGTATCCTGCCCGCCAATTTCCATGAATCATCTCTGCCATAATTGCACATCCTTTGCCTGCGCTTCGCGCACCTCGTAGGCCCCCTTGAATGCAGAGCGTATCGCAATCTCCTCGGTTACCACTGCGACGAAATCATCGGTTTCGGTAAAGAGCAGTGGTTTGAAAGCGAACTGGTCTTTGGCAAAGCCGATGGTGTCCGGTGTCGCTACAAGGTAGCTGAACGAGCCATCGAGGTCAGTGAGGGAGGCATCCAACGCCTCTTTCAGAGTTCGCCCGTGCGTCAATTGCTCCGCGAGATAGACACCGATGATTTCGGAGTCGTTCTCGGTGTAGAATCGGACACCGCGCTGTTCATAACAACAACGGAGTTTGTGATAGTTGGTGATGTGTCCGTTGTGGACGACCGCGAGGTCGGGATAACCGTGTGCCCAAAAGGGTTGTGAATGGCTTAAATCAACGCGACTCTCTGTCGAAAGGCGTGTGTGCCCTAAGCCGTGTGTACCCGCAAATGTAGAGATGCCGTACGTTGATTCGAGGTTTTGCGGTGTACCGACCTGCTTAATGACTTCAAGTCTGCGCCCCATACTGACCACTTCAACGTCGTCATCAAGAGACTCAATGAATTGCGTCAACGGCTTCGCATCCCCTTGGTAATCCGTGACCAACCGGAGATACTCAGCGGTTGTTTTCGCCTCACTCACGTTCCCAAATTCCCGTACACGCTCAGCAATGGACGCGCCCTTCTCGGCAAAATCCCCATACTCCCCGAGCTTGACTCGTACCACGTACGCATCGGCTCTTGGCTGACCGTAAAGTGCCACACCCGCTGAATCTGGTCCTCTGACCCCCAACGGTGTTAGCATATTAAGGAGAGTCTGCCCCACTGTGGTGTTATTGTCTGAAGTTTTATCTAAAAAACCGACGATACCGCACATGTTTAGTCCGTTAATTTTGTCAGGCTTTACTTCTTCTTATCTTCATCAACGACTTCATAATCCGCGTCGATGACCTCACCCTCCTCGGTCGAAGGGTCCACTTCATCTGTTGGGGCACTGCGAGGGGGTTGCTCAGTATCTCCGCCCGGAGGTGTCGCCTGTTGGTAGAGTTCAGTAGATACCTGATGCCAGACCTGGGTGAGTGCCTCAGTGGCAGATTTAATATCTTCCTGATTATCGCTGTTCAGAGCTTCCTTGACCCGTTCGACAGCACTTTCAACTTTGCCCTTCGCCTCGGCATCAATCTTATCACCCAGCTCATTGAGATTTTTCTCGGTCTCATAGACGAGAGAATCTGCATGATGGCGCATTTCAAATTCTTCACGCTTTTTCTGGTCTTCTTCGGCATGGGCTTCGGCATCTTTGACCATCTGGTCAATCTCTGCCTCTGAGAGGCCTGATGATGCCGTAATGGTAATTTGTTGCTCTTTGCCGGTTGCTGTGTCTTTTGCAGAAACTTTTAGAATACCGTTCGCATCAATATCAAATGAGACTTCAATCTGCGGTAGTCCGCGTGGGGCCGGTGGGATACCATCTAGGCGGAACTGTCCAATCGTTTTGTTGTAGACAGCTTGTTCCCGCTCGCCTTGTAGGACATGCACCTCCACAGAGGTTTGATTGTCTTCTGGGGTTGTGAAGACCTGTGATTTCTGCGTTGGGATTGTCGTATTCCGCTCGATCAGTTTGGTGAACATATTTCCCAACGTTTCGACTCCGAGTGATAGTGGTGTCACGTCAAGCAACAAGACATCTTTAACCCCTTCATCACCGGAGAGGATGCCACCCTGAATTGCCGCTCCGGTTGCGACCACTTCGTCCGGGTTGACACCTTTGTGGGGTTCTCTTCCAAAGAGACTTTGTACCGCTTCTTGGACTTTTGGCATTCGCGTCTGTCCACCAACGAGGATAACCTCACCAATTTCCTCGGGCGATAACCCGGCATCTTCAAGGGCTTTTCGGCACGGCCCAAGCGACCGCTCGACAAGCTCCTCTGTCAACTGTTCTAACTTCGCACGGCTGAGCGTTAAGGTTAAATGTTTTGGGCCACCGGTATCTGCGGTGATAAACGGCAGATTAATCTCCGTTTGCAACGTCGTCGAGAGTTCACATTTGGCTTTTTCTGCGGCTTCTTTTAACCGTTGCAATGCCATCGTGTCTTTTCGTAAGTCAATGCCCTGCTCTCGCATAAACTCGTCAGCCATCCAGTCAATAATCTTCTGATCGAAGTCATCGCCACCGAGATGGGTATCGCCATTGGTGCTTTTCACTTCAAAGACACCGTCGCCGATTTCTAGGATGGAGATGTCGAACGTTCCTCCACCCAAATCGTAAACGGCAATCTTCTTATCCGCCTCGTTTTGTAGCCCGTAAGCCAATGATGCGGCTGTCGGTTCGTTAATGATTCTCAATACTTCTAGCCCCGCAATGCGGCCAGCGTCCTTTGTTGCTTGCCGTTGCGAATCGTTAAAATAGGCGGGTACGGTAACAACCGCTTGCGTTACCTCCTCGCCAAGGTATGATTCTGCTGTCTCTTTCATCTTCTGTAGAATCATCGCGGAGATTTCAGGCGGCGAGTAATCTTTACTTTCAATTCTTACTGACGCATCGCCATTTTTTCCACTGACAACTTCATAGGGGACAAGGTTAATCTCTTCACTGACTTCACTATGCTTTCTGCCCATGAATCGCTTAATTGAGAAAACGGTATTCTTTGGGTTGGTAATTGCTTGCCGCTTTGCAACTTGACCGACAGGCCGTTCCTCCTCCTTGGCGAAGCCAACAACCGAAGGGGTTGTCCTCGCGCCTTCGGCGTTTTCAATTACTTTGGGGTCACCCCCCTCCAAAATCGCAATGCATGAATTGGTTGTACCTAAATCAATACCGATGACTTTACTCATTTTGATATTCCTTCCGTATCAATGTATCCCTTATGGGAAATAAAGCAGATTTTTTAACGAAATCGGTTTCGCCGATCTATTATTATCACGATCCCTCATTTCACTCGACGAATCCATCGAAAGAAGATTGATTTCCTGACCTGAATCGTGTGAGTACTGGTTTGTGACCTTGACGGCCACTGTTGCTTAAAATCCAGTGCGTGGGCAACGTATTGTCGGAACCGACGTAAATCGATCGGTTTGGGGATAAAAGTATACGCGCCAGCTTCAAAGACATCAGACCTGATATTCTGTGATGGATTCCCGCTCATGATGATTACGGGCATACCGGGATGCGTCGGCTTAATCTGCCGAAGCAGTTCTAATCCGGTTGTATCTGGCAGGTCATAGTCAAAGATGGAGAGATCAATCAAGTCTTCTTGAATAATCTTGAATGCTTCGTACCCGTTTACTGCTGGAAATATTTCATAACCATCACGGTTTAAGACTTCTCCGAGTACATTCAAGGATGCCGCGTCATCATCAACAAGAAGAATACGATATGTGTGCTCGACCATCGCGAGTATCCCCTTTACCTATTGTTCCTACTTTGCACGCATTTATACTGCGGTTTTTCGCCGATTCCATTGTGCTTATGATAAGCAATATTTATGCCAAATTGCGGGCCTGACTTTCTCCGTGGTGGTCGGGAAATATTGAGTCATTGACAATCGGAAGATGTCATATTGGCAAGGCACTTCCTCAATCAACTGTCAATATGACGCAAATGTTGGGAAGGTTTAGCCTCGGTTGGTATTCTATCATCAAAATATTTGGCACTGAAATGTTTGAACGCACAATGGAAATGAGGGCACTTTCTACAGCTACCGCGCAACCATAACAGCACGGGTTGCGAGTTTCACAACGGTCTCGGTCGTGCTTTGGAAGATGCGTTCATATAACCTGCCGTGATGGCTTGCACTGACAGCGATTAAGTCACAATCGTGAGTTGTAGCGGTATTCAAGATGTTTCCTACGGTAAATCCAAGCATTGTAATAAATTCGGCATCCACATTGTGAAATTGTAGATAGTCTTTCATCTGTTGGGTAATCTGGGCGGCTTTGATTTCAGTCTCTTCAAGAGCGAGACCGAGCAGACTCGCCTTCGCTCGTTCACCCAACTCGGTTGCCAATTCTAAGACCCGGTCAGAAGAGCTATCATTCCGATTAACCGTGAGAATTTTGCTCAGAAATGTGCATTGCTCATGCACAACGATAGTTGGCTTTGTGATTCGCAGGAGCACATCATCAATTTGATTAAATGTCAGCTTGAGCCCATCCGTTTTAATTGATTCCGCGATACCAATTACCACGAGGTCTGCAGAACGTGCTTTCTGACAGATCATTTCCGTCCGTCTTCCCGCGACGACCTCGACATGGGTATCAATAAAATCATACTCATCACACTCCGTTTTGGTATGCTCCACAACCTTGTCTGCAAGGTCTTGTTGAATCTGTCCTTCGCTGTCCTGAAAGAAAACACAAGAAAGATGGGCATCTAACAGAACAGCTAAGTGACCGGCATATTCAAACGCATTTCTTTCGTGTGGCATATCGCCAATCGCAACGAGGATATTTTTAATCATCACCCTTTACCTATTAATTTTATTTGCATACTTCAAAATACCATATTTGACTTGAATTGGTTTGACAGTTTATCACACAGCACTGGATGTGTCAATCCATTTTTGATTTTTTCATTGCCCCAGATACTTACAACACGCTTCGCTATTTGCCGCTTCCCATTTCAGCGTAGATACGAATCTCCGCTGTAAATACCTCACCCGGTTTAAGAACGGTCACCCCGGCATCAATTCCTTTGGCTTCCAAATTGATGGCATCTGTTGGACAGGTGTACGGTTCAAAACAGATTGATGGGCGATTTGGCGGGGTATAAACAACCCATTCCCGGAACTGTGCGTCGGCTTCTACCGTCAACCGTATGTTCGCCTCCTGATCATCAATGGTACATTGACTCACGCCGTTTACGGTCTGAACGCCTGTAAAAACGTGGTCTAGTTTCATTCCTCCAAATGGTTTTCCCTTTCGGAGCTCTAAGTCGCTTTCCGCATCGAGAATCTTACCGGTGGGCACCAGAATTTCGTCCAGTTCCCAATAGTGTGTGACTGGTACAGTGATTTGTGTCTTAGCTGGCGAGGATTTCGGCGATAGCGGGGCACGGAAATATGGATGGATACCGAATCCCATCGGCATATTCGCATCGCCAAGATTTTCGATTCGGATGTCCATCTTCAAGCCTCCCGATTGGAGCGTATAGGTGATTTTAATCTCAAACGGAAATGGATATTGACGCATAACCTCTGGAAATTCGCGTGAATCGAAGCTGGAACTCAGCGTCGCTCCCGATTCGTCATCCGCATGAGCACGCTCAACCCGATACGGCACCCTCAACAACAGCCCATGGATTGCAGTCGGGGATTCGGGCGGCTTGTCAAACTGATAGGTCTTTCCTTCAAATGTGAACACCCCACCCCGAATTCGATTCGGGAACGGAAACAGGATAGGGTTTCCATAGGCGGTGGGGCGGTTCTTCAGCGTTTCCAAATCTGGCGGTGGGTCAATGAGGTCTATCCATTGACCATCAACAACGTGCCCAAAACTGTAGCAGTTATTTCCAAGACTGGGGATGATTTTGGCGGTCGCCTGTGTCGCAGAATCTTTCAGAACGTAAACCGTATCTCCTTCAACTTCAATCTGCTCGGTACGATAACGTGAATCCTTCATGTTTGCCTCCTCACTGTGGATACTACATCCAGAACAGCAGATTAAGAAAATGGCAGCCAAGATTTGCCGATAATTCATCGGTAGTTCTCCCAAAAATCGAAGCCCCAACTTGCTCGAAGAGGGTGCACTCAACCAAGTTGGGGATAGTTTTATCTATCAGTCCTGTGCATTGCTTTCTGACATAAAAATACCCCAACGTGGGAATCAATTTGACACATCGGGGCAGACGAAATATTCTTTTGGTTCAGGTAGGCGTTACACAGCCAGAGGCCCCAAAATCGCTGTGGCTCTTCAAGGCACCCGGTGAATGTATATATCGTGTTCGCCCTGCCGGGTATCACTCCAAACAATAAATGCCCCCCCTTTGCCATCGGCAATCGCCTGCGGCGAGATCTGGTCGCCGTCGGCAGTGCAGACAGGGATACCATTAAGTGACCAGAGTGCTTTTCCGTCTGCGTCAATTCGCTGGGCGTAAATTGCGTCCGCTGTCGTATTGCCGTAATCCTCGCGGAAATCCCGCCAATAAATAATAACCCCCTGCGAATCAACAGGCACGAGGCGGGGTTCGCGTTGTTCGCCCGCAGCGGCGCAGACCGCAATTCCATCAACCTCCCACATCGGTTTGCCATCTCCACTGAATCGCTGTGCGTAAATGTCGAAGAACACATCGCGGTCATCCTGCCAGATAACAATCAAGCCGCCCGCACCATCGCTTCTGATCTGTGGTTTTTGCTGATTTGTCGGCCCCTTACAGATGCTAAGGCCGTTCTCTTCCCATAACAGCTTTCCTGTTGCGTTGATTCTTTGACCATAGATATCTGCACTTGCAAAGAGATTCGGGTCATCACGATGGTCTGGCCAAACGATATACGCACCCCCTGAATCATCAGAGCAGACAACAGGCCCACCCTGATTTCCGTTGCCTGTACACACAGGTAGCCCGTTATCTCCCCAAACCGGTTTTCCTGCGGCATCAATCCGTTGTGCGAAAATATCAAAGTCGGGGGTACTGATGTCGAACCATACGAAGATTGCGCCACCAGTGCCATCCTGGGCTAAAATCGGGTCATACTGGTCACCAGCTCCGGCATATACGGGAACACCATTTACTTTCCACACCGGCTCCCCGTTCCCATCAATGCGTTGAGCGTAAATATCCTGATTTCCGTCTCGCCAATCTTCCCACACGACAATCGCTCCGCCTTCGCCATCAGAGATAGCCTTGACATCGTCCTGCAACGTGGGATGTATGCAGACTGGTACACCATCCTTATCCCAAAGCAGTTGTCCGTTTGCGTCAATCCGCTGGGCAAATATGTCCTGAGTACCGTTCCGAAAATCTCCAAACACAACGATTGCCCCCCCACTTTTATCCGTAACGACAAAGGGCCAACTTTGTGCGATTCGCAGCTCACAAATCGGAATGCCATCATTCCCCCACATCATTTCGCCCGTTGCACTGACCCGTTGGGCAAACACATCTCGATTCTCGTTTCTGGCATCACGCCACGCGACAATTAAACCACCGTGACCATCAGATGCCAAACTAGGAAAATGTTGCTCATTTTTCGCGCTGCAAACTGGCATATTTTGTGCTGGGTCTTTAATCCAATCGGCTGAGAGAAGCGGTAATCCTGTCGTCCCGAGGGCCAATGCAATAATAAGCAAACAGCAGAATTGACCAAATGATTGATTCATCGTTTCACCTCCGTTGTTCAAAAGTGATACATTTCTAAATTTTGATTCCTGCTTCTTCTCCAAAGAGGTTTCGAGCCTTGCCAATCAATGCGGGTCTCTCTTGTTGTTCCAAAATGCGTAAGTTGTGATAAGCAAGTTTTAGTATAGAAGTTTATCTACTGAAGCGACTCGGAAGAATGAAAACTGTCTGAAGGTCAGATTCGCGCTTTAAACAGAAAATCGGGCATTCAGCAGGACTGCAAGGAATGCCCGACCATCGGTGACTAACCCATCCATGGTCTACAAAATGAGCGTGAACACTTCAGAATACAGGCCACTTCACACGAAGCCTAATTTGACCATTCGGCGAGGATAAATGTTTTAGGGTTTATCCAACGTTCTTTGTCTGTAAGATAGACACCGTAGTGCAGGTGTGCCCCGGTGCTTCGACCACTCTCACCCACAAAGCCAATAATATCGCCCCGTTTGACTTCTTTGCCACGCCCCATGTCTTCAGCAAATCTGCTCATGTGTCCATACACGGTTTTCATCTTTGCCGCCTTGTGTTCAACATCAATCACGTTCCCCAAAAACCTATCTTTTGTGAATCGAGTAATAATGCCATCCGCTGTCGCAATGACTGGGGTGTCCTCACGAGTGGCAATATCCAATCCACGATGAAATTCGGGCTCGTTGGTTTTGGGATGAATACGCTTGCCAAAACCAGAGGAGAACCAGAACGTCTTCGTTTTCTTATCCGCTGGTACAAGAATCGGTAGAATAGATGGCGTTTGATCGATTACTTCAACATGCACCATTGCGTATTCATAAATAGGTTCAACGAAATTTTTGAGCATAGCGATTTGGGCGGCGAGGCGGATATCTGAGGTTTCAACGGGATGCCCCTGCTCATTGATAGGCCCTGTTTCAGAAACAGGGTCGTCTGGTTTATGGTTCTCAAATGTCTCCGTGCCAAATCCATCGCCCCCTTGACCAAGCACACCATGTTCTTGATTGATGCCCAAAACTTCGCTGACCGTATCCGCCATCTTTTGAATGGCCTGCATCTCTTCTTTAAGAGATTTGAACTGTGCCTCCTTAGATGCGTTTTCATTTTCAAGCGTTGCGATTCGATCATTAAGTTCTTGGGTTTTGTTGAACTTCTCATAGGCGAGCCACCCAAAAATTAAATTACCCCCGAGTGCAACAGTGATGAATAAAAAAAATAGCAAATACAGAAACCTCAACGTCCGACGGCTAATTGAGTATTGTCGGACTGCCCCTTCTGTTGAGGGCATCACAACAATTGTATACCTCTTTCTCAACGGATTTGCCTCTCTTTATATCATACGAAAATTCAATCTCTATCAGAGAATTACCCGCTTTTGCTATGTCCCAAAATAGTATAGCACAAAAGCAAAATTAAAGCAAGTGTTTGTTTTCACACTTTCACACTAACTCCTCAAAAGCCAAGTTATGATGTACTTCGTAGAAATTTGGACGTATTTGCAGATTGGTTTTGATGGGAGCCGCCTCTGAGTCTACGGGCAGGAAAATTGTGAATGTGGTCCCACACCCTTCTTCGCTATCGCATTCAATGACACCACTGTGGTCGCGAACAGTCTGTTGAACGATATTCAAGCCAAATCCGCTTCCGTGTCGTTTCAGCGTGTAACCTGCCTGAAAGATTTTATGCCGCTCCTCATCGGAAATTCCAACACCTGTATCAGTAAACGAGACCTGAATTTGCGAGTGCTGTTGCTCGTAAACGGTTTGAATCTTGAGGAAACCACCGTCTTCCATTGCATCAATCGCATTAATAATCAGGTTGTTAAACGCTTCCTTGAGTCGGCTTAAATCTCCTTTGACAGATGGCAGGCGCGTATCCAAAAGGGGTTCCCATTCAATCCCTTTTGATTCAAAAACAGGTTCCAATTCTCTCAACAACGCTTCAATAATTCTGTTCACATCTGTCAAGCCAAAAACTGGGGGCTCTACCGGAAGTGTTCGCAAGAGCGATACCATCTCGTTGTAGGATTCTTCCTGTTGGGTGAGGGCACGGGCGATGCGGTTATGCAACTCGGATGAAGGATCTGTCTGACCAAGTACAGACTGGAGTTGTCCTCCACTGACACTGATTAGGTTCTTGACACGATGCAGGCGGGAGTAAAGGCTTTGGTAGACTTTGGTGCCAGCGACATCCGTGAGTGAAACCACCAACCGCTTGATCATAGCCACAGCAGTTTGCGGTTGGTGGGTCAGCCACTGGTCTAGGTCTTTTGAAAGTTCCTCATCACGGTCATAAAAATAGAGTTTTGCGAGATTGTAATAGGCGGCTTCATAATTAGGTTTCAGTTGAATCGCCTGCCGGAATTCTTCTGCCGCTTGCTCTGGCTGATTTTTCTGGAGATATAAGAGCCCCAAATTATTCCGTACTCGCGCTGCTTCTTCCGTCCGAGTGTTTGAAGAAGAGGGGGAATGCTCCAAACCCGCTTTGTAGGCAGCGATGGCGAGCTCTGCGTCCTTCGGGTCGTCGTCATAGAGACTGCCAAGCAGAAAGAACACCCTATCAACTGGATAAAAGTCTTTCAAGACTTCGCTATGTTTGATGAGCGCGGTAAATTGATCAATCGCTTTCTGACGAAAATCTAGGCGGTCATAACGGTTTTGGGTATAGAGTATGCCGAGCGTAAACCGAGCATCCAAGTGATCCGGATCGCTGGCAATGGCGTACTCCAGGCTGTCAATGGCTAGATTAATATCCTTCGATAAGTTCAAGTGGACTTCAGCGAGGTAATAATGGGCATCCGCATCCCTGGATTTAATTGCGAGCGTATCCTCAAAGACCTGCTTCGCTTCTGCCCACATCTTTCGCTTAATATACAGAACACCAAGATTACGGCGGGCGGTGTATGAATTGGGTTCCAGTTCAATGATATGCCCGAAATCGTCACACGCCTTCTCAAATTCGTTCAACTTGTCGTACAGCAAACCACGGTCATACCACGCTTCGGCAAATGACGGCTCAAGATTAATTGCTTTCGTAAATTCATCAATTGCGAGCTCCCACACCCCATCATCTTGCTGTAACTGTCCTAAGACATAATGATAGTTTGCGTTCAGTGGGTTCAGCGAAATCGCTTTCTGGAAGGAATCTCTGGCATCTTCAAACTCCCCTTCCTTATAGTAGGCAAGGCCAAGGCTGTGGTGAATTGCGGCACACTCCGGATCCAATTCAAGTGCCCGCCGATACGCATCAATCGCGTAACGGTATCCGCGCTGCTGTAGATGGTAATTCCCAAGCAGATATTGGTCATTCGCCGCTTTAGACCGAGAGGGTAGCAACTCGGGACCGGAAACACGGGATTCCTGCTCTCGTGCGGTATCATGCAGATTGTGTTCAAGAAAGTCGGGCTGAATGGTAGATTTAGAGTCGGACATAATTGGTGCTCTGTTTTGCGTTAAATTTGCGGTGGGATTCCCGCCAGGGAAAGTTGCTGGTTTTGAGGTGTTGCCTGCCCTGCCCTGCGAAATGTGATATCATCGGGTATCTGTGGATATTCGATGCCGTGCCCTTCGAGCAATCCCTGAATCGTGCGAATCTGAATCCGTGGATAGGTCGGGTGCTCGACGTGAAGCCATTGGAATCGTCCTGCTGTCGCCGCTTCTTTGAGCATCGGCCCGGTTGGCGGATTCAGCGTGATAAAGACACCAATCACAGCATCTTGGTTCTTGACAACCGCTTTCAGTTCCCGTATGTCTTTGACAGAGACCTTCCCACTTTTGACTTGAACGACCATCTTCCGGGTCAGTGTCTTTTTCGGGGTGTCGGGGTCAACGTCCTGATAATAGATTAAGCCGTCCACGCCCTCGTCTGCGCCCTTCTTTTTGCCCTGATACGGTCTTGCCCGAATCAGACTCAGTGCCCACCACTGGAATTGATACCGGTCTTGAACCGCTAAAGCCCTCGCGCTCGCCTCATCTTTTGGCTCGCCGATGATTTCGTATTCCACATCGTCACCGAAGGCATCAGCGAGGCGGTATTTCAGTAAAGAGATCGCAAGGTGTGTGATGTCAACCCCGATCCATCGGCGGTTCAGCCGCTGGGCAACAGCGACCGCCGTTCCGCAACCGCAGAAGGCATCCAATATAACATCGCCTTCATTGCTACTGGCTTGGATAATTCGCTCCAGCAAGGCTTCAGGTTTTTGAGTCGGATAGCCTAAACGCTCTTTAGCCATTGGGTTTATTGGTGGTATGTCTTGCCATAATTCTGGAACGGCTTGCCCATCGAGTTCATCTAAATATCTTTTAAGTTGCGGAATACTGCCACGCTTCGCACAGTATATGCGTCCCTGCCCATCCAGTTCCCTCATTTTTTCTTCAGTATAACGCCATGCGCGAGTAATACCGTAAAACTCATAGACTGGGCCGCGACCACCAGGGGGGTTCAAATTATCTAATCGGAAAACTCCTTGCTCATCTTTATGAGTAAATTTCGAGCGCACATAGTCCTCTGAAAAGGGCATACGAGGCTGATTCCAGCAAAAATCACCACTCCGTGTATAAAACAACAATCTGTCTGTTATACGTCCGTAACGCTTTGCATCTGCGTGAAAATTAAAACGTTTCCAGATGACCTCATTCCTGAAATTCTCAACTTCAAAAATCTGGTCTAAGATAATTTTTAGATAATGGGATGCTGTTGGATCGCAATGGAGATAAAAACTCCCTGTCGGCTTTAGAACACGGTGGAGCTCTACCAATCGCAATGCCATCATCACGAGGTATGCCATCAGATTTTTTTCACCGAGGAATCCGCGAAAGCTTTTGATTGTCTCAACCAGAAGGTGTGGTGCGGTTTCGACCAGCTCATGATATGCACTCTCGGTGGGTTCGCCCCAACGCCATGTATCCTCAAAGGCTTGGATCTGTGCCTGCGATGACGCACCATCCGCCTCGCTGAAAATCACGTTGTATGCTTGATTTGAGTTGAACGGCGGATCGATGTAAATCAGATCTACGCTTTCATCCGGGATGTGGATTCGTAAAATGCTAAGATTGTCACCGTAGTAGAGTTGATTGGTATTCACTGGTTTCCTCTAATGAAATTTGACAATCAAAATCAGTCATTTTATCATGTAGATATAAGGTATTGGTCTTATCGGGAGTGGGAACTCCCTCGCACAGATGGGAACGCACTCCCACTACTAAATTAACAGATCATCGCCGATGGGAAAAAACTGATCTGCTATTCGTTGGAGATCCATTGATGTATTGTGCTCAAAGGCGACAACTTCTACACGCTTGCCTTGCCTTTTGATGAGTTCCGCAAGGGGACAGAAGTCACCATCCCCACTGGCCAAAATAACGACATCTAACGCCTCTAACATTGAAACGATATCAATTGCGATACCGACATCCCAATCGCCCTTCGCTGTTCCATCGCCACGCAGACGGAGGTCTTTGCTCTTGATGGTATACCCGTTATGTTCTAAGAGAGATAGAAATGCCGATTGTTTAATTTCTGGAATCTGGACAACGTAGGCATACGCCACAATGAGTTGCCGCGGCCCAACGGTAAGATCGAGCAACTTGATATAATCAACGCGCCGAGCGTAGCGGTCTTTGGCGGCGTAGAACATATTCTGAACATCAACAAAGACACCGACACAAGGTTGGCCTGCAATAAGATAATCTTGCTCCTCCCCGGGTGCCTCCCGTTGGCAAGCAAGATTTACAATTTTCTGCTGTGCATGGGCGAGAGCGACCTTCGATGTTTCACTGGATGCGCTCAGCGCAGCGATATGCGCCTGAAAATCGGATTCCATCTGTTCGAGAGTACGCTCTCCTCGATAAACGGATTCCTCAAGCGATTGCAACGCAACGGACAGTTCGGCTTTTTCGACCTTGAGATCGTGAAGTTGCTCGAGTTCATTCGACAGCCTTGCAACCTCTTGATTGAGCACTTGATTTTGCGGTTCTAGTTGCTGTAAGCGCGCCCTGTCTGTTCTGTACTGATGACTTTGCTCCCTTAAAATATAGTTTTCTCGTTCCAGTTGCTCAATTCGCGCATTGAGTGTGTTATTTGCGTTTTTGGCAACGACACATTCGTGTTTTAATTCATCAAGTGCGCCTTCAAGTTGATGAAACCGCTCCTCCTGCTCAACAAAACGCTGTTTCATCTCCCCTAGGATGGCATGTGGATTTGGCTCAACCTCCTGAAGCGGGGCCTCTGTAGGTTGGTCAGGCATCAGGACTACTGAACTCGAATTATCTGCCCCTTGGTGCTCAAAGGGATTAGGTGTTTCCGCTTCAGGTATCTGCACTTGCGCGGCAGATTCCTCCGAAGGTGCAACATCGTGTGTCGTTGGAGGCGATCGACCATGGTCTTTAAGTAGTTTCTCGCCATGTCTCTGAATGGCTTCACGCGAGTCGATTAAGAGCGCCCACACGGTTTCACCAAATACTCCTTCCTTGAGAAGATAAGTTGGGTTTTCAAGATAAGTCTGGACCTCTTCGACTTTCATGAACTCCACCCGGCGGATAGCTTGCTGTGCCTTTTGTACAAGGTAATGATTCACAGCCTGCTCTGTTAAAGCTTGCTCAAAGAAGGCATCTGCCAAGTGTCTGACAAGCCAATCTTTTGAAACTGAGTGTTGCTGTGCCGAACTGTGACAGAGACCACACTCAATTGCGAGCGTGAAAATCTCTCTATCATCGAAGCAATCATCAAGAATCCAAACCAATTGATGTTTAATGATTCGTCTTTTTGTATTTGGTTGTAGCATACGTCAATCTCCATAGTATCAAGTGGAAATCACTGAATTATTTTGAGGATGGTGTGGAAGGGAACAGACTGGAAGGGTGGGTGAAAGTTTCTCCCCCCAATCTTCCAATTCCCTTCTTCTATTCTTCCAAGTTGCTTCAGAACATAAACTTTAATAACCCAAGTTGCTACCTATTGGATTTGTAGTATTGGAATTTTCACGCGCCTTCGTCTTCGCGGTTAGCAAGTTGAGCACGAAGCCGTTCTAACTCGGCTTCTGCCTCCCGCCGACGCTCTGCTTCTTCTGTGGCAAGTGTTTCGGCTTCTTGCCGACGTTGGGCTTCTTCCCGCCGACGCTCTGCTTCTTCTGTGGCAAGTGTTTCGGCTTCTTGCCGACGTTGGGCTTCTTCCCCCCGCCGTTCTGCTTCTTCTGTGGCAAGTGTTTCGGCTTCCCGCCGACGTTGGGCTTCTTCCCTCCGCTGTTCTGCTTCTTCCGCGGCTATCTCTTGTGCTTCCACGGCTCTCGCTTCCGCTTCTGCGGCTATCTCTTGCGCCTCCAACCTCAGGTGATGTTCTTCCATAGAAGTCGTTATCGGAGTACCATCAGGCAGATACGGGCGTAACAGCCTCACACCGTTCCGTTGCTCCTCCCATCGAAACCAGAGATTTAACGATCTGCTCAACAAACCGCCCTGCTCGTCGGAAGCCATTTCGACGATGTCACCCGAAGGATCGCGCCGCCACCCGCGAAATTCCGGTGGCTCCGTCATTGTAGGTTGATGGATGAAGTATTCTTCAACGCCCATATCAATCAGATACAGTCGCACTTTTTCATGCCGATCCTGATTCGCTGTTGAGTCGGAAAGAAACTCAAAAACAACGGAAGGAACCGCACCCTCTTCCCATGTATAAAAACTTTTCCGCAGGGTCATTCTATCCACACCAAAGACAACGTAAACATCAGGGGCGACGGATTTGTCTGGTTCCCCTTCCCGATAGTAGATGAACGTGTCAAGCCCAACGTGGATAAGCTCATTGATTTCAAAATACCGTGCGAGTTGCTCGTAAAACGCGTTAATCTGTACACCGTGATATTCCGAGGCTGGCATAGGTTCTTCATCCTCGTAGGGGTATCCTGGTATGTAAACGGTCGGTTTACCCCTCGCTTTTGGAAAGACGGGCATATACTTTCGACGCTTGAATTCAAAGTCTTTTATGGTATCCATAATGTTTTCCCTTCGCGTATCGGGGCAAGGATGCCCCTCCCACAATCGGGGCAGGGATGCCCCTCCCACAATCGGGGCAGGGATGCCCGTCATCCCCCTTAAGATGGTTAAAGCATCCCTGAACCGCTCATGCTCAATTGCCAAATCTAGCAGAGCCTTCACCCGCATATAGTAATACCATTTCTAATATATTATATTTCATTAGTGGTTTTCAGAAAATATGAGAACCCTGTGAGTTTAGCAATCGCCTTATCAGAATAGTTGCACAGAACCTCGGTGAGTCGGGCTTGCATCTCCGCCAAAGTCCTATACGGCCGCGTAAACAACTTCGCTTTGAGGGCCTGCCAGAGACGCTCAATCGGGTTCACCTTGGCCACCGGTTTGACACCCGGCAAAGTGATACGTCTCTGTACCACCGGCAAAAGACCGAATCTCGACTCATCTTGACAAAACAGACGTACGCTTTTGAAATCCGACCGGTTCTCTGAAATCGTCGCTTCAACTTGGGCTTCAAAATCGGAAACAAACGCCTCAGATGCCAACTCATTTTTTTTTGATGACTTTTGCGCGCCACCTTCAATTTTGCGCCCCATTTATCGTGAACGAGCGCATAAACCGCCTTATAGCTCATCTCAACCCCAAAGGTTTGTGCAATATACTGCGTTATCTGCCCATAACTACTAAACCCATTCGGCTTTTCGAGTTCCGCACGTAAGGTGTTGCGGTCTTCTTCACTGAGCAATGGGACGCGACCGGGCGGATACCGTCTCACTAACAACGCCTCAAGACCTCCGGCTTCATACGCGGCTAACCACTGCCCGATGGTGATGCGATGGACACCTAGCAACTCAGCGACTTGCGTTCGGTTCTTCGCTTGTCCACTTCGGAGCAGATACAGCATAGAGAGCCTTTGCGTTTTATATCCTGCTGAGGCGTTGTGCAATAGCGATTTGAGCTCAGCTACACTCTCTGTAATCTCTGGAACGGTTCTGTTCATTGAGACCTCACTTCATTTGGTATATTGCTCAGAGTGATTCAGTTCTCCTGTCGGAACAAAGTTTGGTTCCAGCAATACGTGCGGTAGGCGCGATTTCTGAATTACGACCGCTACGATACAACACACAGAAAACCGAAAACGGAATGCCTCTGGTATCTTGCTACACATAATAACATACTTTATGATAATTTGCCAATTAGAAATGGTATTACCTAGACTCCGCAGTTGTGGATGCGAATTGAGAGAATTGATGGTATCCTTTTCGTAATCCCATTCTTTAGGGGAAGATTTAATGACACAACTCGTTTGCGCCATAAAATGACGGGGTGGGTTTGCCAATATCCCCTCCAATTTGAGTTTTACAACTTATTTTTTAATAACCGGGTTGACAGCGGTTAAAAATGCGATAAATTGATGTCGGTGTCAACCTCTGGTGCTTCACTTGACTTTTGACATATTATCCCCTGAAAATAAGAAGTGGTCTATCTTCAAGGGGATATCTAATTGATTTGGGTTCATGACGAAAGGTTGACAAAGGTTGACAGAAAAAAAAAGTAATCAGTCGCGCGTTTTACTGTTAAAGTTTAGCTACTGAAGTTTAAAATTATCGGGTGTATCGGGAGTCGGAACTTCCTCCCACAAGTGAAACGCCATCCACAGGTGAAACGCCATCCACAGGTGAACCCCCTTCACATAGATGGAAATTTGTTTTTATTTCTTCTTAGCTGGCGTAAACGTTGCTGAAATTATTCCCCCTTTTTACATTCTGCTCGCAAACGTGAGTCATGTTAACATACGGTCTAATTGTTTAGCAAGCACATAAAACTCGAGAAAACGGGAGTTTCACACACACGTAATTATTTCTGGTTATAAGCGCACGGTAGGACAGCAGACCTGCCGGGGCGCGGCCTTTTTGCGTCAAGTCAGATTATCGGATATTCAGGAATTGAATAAATGCTGGAACCGCTCAAAATAGATGCGGAATATCGGGTATTAGGTAGCAACTTAGGCTTTAATACTGGAAGTTGCTTAATTTTCGTTCTTTTTAGATAAAATCCATAACATGGCTGAATGCAAATCAGCAAAAACTTTCTCAGGTAGCGCGTTTTGATGAGACTTGTGGTCTCTGATCTGTTGGTCTGTTTTCGCACCGTGCCCGGTGAGCAGGAGTACAGTATGACAACCAACCTGTTGTCCAGCCTCAATATCTGTCATTGAATCACCAATCAGGTAGGAATCGAGCAAGTTGATGTTATGCTCGTATGCGGCCTGAATGAGCATACCGGGTTTCGGTTTCCGACAGTCGCATTTGTCCTCATCACGGTGGGGACAGTGGTAGATTGCGTGGATACGTCCCCCGGCATTTTCAACCTCAGATACCATTTTCTGATGGATGTCATTGAGTGTTTGAGGCGATACGATCTTCTTACTAACACACGCTTGGTTCGTAATGACAATGAGCGGATAATTCGCCTCCGTGAGCCGTTTAATTGCTTCAAGCGAATTTGGTAGAAATTCAAACTCCTCCCAATTTTTAACGTAGTCATTATCCATATTCCGATTGATTACCCCGTCTCGGTCAAGAAAAATTGCCTTCATTCAGCGTCTCCAATCGGATGGCGTTTAAGAGTGCCTCTTGTGTGATGGCAACACAGCCAATCTCACCGACCACAATCCCCCCGGCGAGGTTTGAAAGTTGAGCGGCATCAAGCATGTCTGCTTGAGCGGCAAGTGCCAACGTTAATACCGCTACGACTGTATCTCCCGCCCCGGTTACATCAAAAACCTCACCTGACTGCGGGGGAATGTGGTCAACTCGTAACTGACCGTCAGGATTCCGCCGGAATAGGGACATCCCCTGTTCCCCGCGTGTAATCAGCACCCCCTTAGTATTGAGTTTGTCAAAAATCTCCTCACCGACAGCAATCAAGCTCTCTTCATCGGTAATCTGACGGTTAACTGCGGTGCCTGCCTCTTTATGATTTGGGGTAATCAGCGTTACACAGGTGTAGTTCCAGAAATTCTCTATCTTCGGATCAGCGATGACAGGCTTTTGGTATCGGTGCACCATCTCACGAACTGCTTGGATAAATTCTGCACTTACCACCCCTTTGTCGTAATCCCCAAAAACAACGGCATCACCTTTTGGGATGCGGTCAAGTGCACCCTTTAATATCTGTTCTCGTATGCCTTTATTTACAGGTATCCTTGACTCACGGTCAATACGCACAATCTGCTGATGCGTTGATAAATCGGTGTCAGAGGTTCGAGCAATCACACGGGTTTTGGTGCTTGTTGGTCGACTCGGATCGATACAGATGCCTTCAGTATCCATTCCTGCTGCCTGAAGCATCTCAATTAAGGTTGTGCCGTTGCTATCATCGCCAATGACACCGATGAGGTCGACCTGGCCTCCGAGGATGACAACGTTATGTGCAAGATTTGCTGCACCGCCGAAACGGGTTGTCTCAGAAGCCAATTCAAGCACAGGTACAGGTGCTTCCGGCGAAATGCGATTGACATCACCCCAGATGTATTCATCCAAAATAATATCGCCGATAATGATGATACGCTTTTCTTTAATCCGATCTAAAATAGACCGTAAGTCCGCATATTTGCTCAAATCCATTATGAGTTAGGATGTTTGGCCCTGGAGGCATTTAAGATATTATCACGATTGCTTCAATTATTCTAGCATATCTTCCTAAACAGATCAAGCGTGATTTTAAGTATTTTTTTTCTTATTATTGAGGAGGTAACTTGGGCTCGTATTGCGTTTAAAACGCTACGGGTGAAGATCTGCTGGATTTGGCAATCCAGTAGGAGCGGTTCGGATATGGGCTTGGCAATATGGCGTACGCGGGCGGGGAGTTGATCTGCTGGTTTTGACAATCCAGCAGGAGCAGTTCAGATATGGTTACGCCAACGGGTCGTGGGTGATAAAACGTGGTTCTGCAAATGATAGGTGAGTTGAGCCGCGGGCGAGAATATGGTTCTGGTTACCGCCACCCCACTCGGTGTAGGAGCGGGCGTTGGCGTAGTGGCAGACGTACGCACGACGATATCTGTCTGCGGATCGGTTAATTTTAGATCGGTGGATGAGATGTCCGTGGAAAAAGACCACATCCCCAGCTTTGGCGATTGCGGGAATCTCAATGCTCGCATCTACTCCGACAATTTCTGTGAGTCTCGCCATAAAATCTGTAGTATTATCGGGGAGCGCGACTTCCTCGTAGATCGGGTCGAAGTTGGAGCCCGGGATAAAATACATGCATCCGTTTTCTTCATCACAATCGTCAATTGCTATCCAAGCCCCGCAGAGCGTGTCGGGCGCGGTTTTGATGTAGTATGAATCTTGATGATACGCTTGACCGGACTTTTGGGGCGGTTTAAGGAAAAGCATTGACTGCATCCCTATCACATCGGGCCCGATGAGGATTTCAAGCACGTCGAGGATGCGGAGATGTAGCATAAAACGCTCATGGATTTCCAGATGGCGATGGAATTGGATGAAACGGAAAAATTTGTCTTCCATGTCAGCAGGTGTTGACCCCTCGCTTCTAGAAGTGACCTCGTCAAGTTGGCTGAAGTCCACTTGATCCATTGCCAGATTCATCGAATGTGTGTCCAGTTCACGAAGTTCCTCGTCAGTCAGTAACCCTTCAACCTTCAAAAAACCGTTCTGACCGAAGAAACGCCGCTGATTCGTGGTGACTTCGTATTTCTCTCTGTTGGTATCTGCCATATAATCAGTTCCTTTTCATCTTTCCACATTTTAGTTGCGATTCAGCCGGTCATGGAGTTCGTCAAGGCGTTGAATCACGCCCTTTGAATCGGTGCTTTGGAAGCCGAGATGGGGAATTTCGTCAATGACCATTTCGGCTTGGATTTGACTCTGAGTGGTTAGGCTTTTCGATTTTGCGAATGCTTTGGCGGCACTTTCCTGTTCGCTTCGCTCTTGGTCGATAAGTGCAAGGTAGACATAAGCCGCCGCAGAACGTGGGGAACGGGGGCGGCTTTTGATGAACGCTTTGAAGGCGGTAGCGGCATCATCGTATCGTCCATCTTCATAATGAACGCGCCCGATGCGGAATTGCGCCCGGTCCGCGTAGCTGTCCTTGTACCCCTCGGCGAGGTATACATCGCGTTCAGGAAAGGCAATCGTTGTCTGATAGGCTTCTAACGCCTCATCAGATCGGTGTAGGAATCGATAAATTTCGCCGAGTTGGAAATTTGCCATCATTGCTTGGGCGGAGGAGGGGTATTGCTTAACTACGGTTCGGTAAAGTTTAATCGCCTCCTTCGCGTTATCGAGTCGTTCCACGTATATGAAACCTGTACGGTACATCGCTTCTGCCGCCCATGGGGATTTGGGAGATGTCTCGATTAATTCGCGGTAAACTTTGATGGCTTGTGGATAATCGTGTAAGCCACTTTCGTAAATTTTTCCAATCTGAAATTGAGCATGTGCCGCTGTCGGTGTCCCTGGATGCTTTTGGATTTGTGCTTGCAGATTCTGAACGGCCGCGTACTGCTCAAGCGATTGAAGTTGGTTCCGTGCTGTTTGGGCGTATTCACTGTCAGGTACGTCCGCAATTAACTGCTGTGCTAACGGTAATGCCGCAACATGGTTGCCTTCATTGATAAGTTGCTCTATCCGCTCCCATTCGACCTTTGGGAACTCGGATTCAAGCTCTTTGATTTTTGCGCGTAACTCATTCTCGATTTGGAACAGGCTCTCGTTATGCTTGCCGATAGTGCCCAAATAGGCAGGGTCAAGTGCTGGCAGGTAGACGTAAAGGAAGGTTTTAAATCCGCGTAGCGCACGGCGGTAGTCTCGCAATTTCTCGTAACAGACACCCGACCAATAAAAAACGGCGTGCATATTCCAAAAGTCGGGATACCGTTGCGGCAGTTTCTCAAAGATTGCTACCGCGCGCGCATACTGCCCCTGTTCTCCATGGACACGCGCAATCTGAAAGAGGGCATCGGCGGCAAAGTTGCTCGTAGGATAATTATCGACTACCTTCCGGTAGGCACTAACTGCACCTTCGGATTGATTCAGCACTTTATGCCTCAGATTTCCAATACGCCACTGTGCTTCCGGTGCCATTTGCGCGCTCTCGTGTTGCTTGATCAGTAACTCGTATTCGGTGATTGCCCGTTTGGGCTGATTGAGTTGGTAGTGGCTACGGTACAATTCACCAATCTGAAAGCGCGCTTCAACCGCCAGGGGCGTTCCCTTATACGCCTTTATCACTTGCTGTTGGTCGCGTAAATCTTCAAGTGCTGTTTGGATATTGCGAATCTTTTGTTGGCAGGTTTGGTGAGCAATGTGGGTTGATGGAAATTGATCGATGAGCGTTTGGTAGGTTTTAACAGCGTCATCATGCTTGCCGATTCGACAGTAGACATCCCCTTTTTTGATGTACGCGAGAAACAGGTCATCAGGCGTGAGTCCCTTTGTACCCAGCTCAATCACCCGGTTATACGCTTTTAACGCAAGCGGATATGTGTGGGTATAATTGTAATGAATTTCGCCCAATCGAAAAAAGATATCGCTCAGCGTATCAACGTTTTTCGTCAATTTTGCGCGTTGCTCTAATTCCTGTGCTGCTTGCTGATACGACCTTTCTTCAATGAGCGATTTGATACTGTCGCTCGGTGAGTCGGCAGGTGCATCAATCGCTATGCCGACGAGAAGCATACATATAAGACTACATATAAGACATAGAGCGTAATGTTTCATTTGTCCTCATTTTCCAAAGTAAGCGATTTGTAGTTGTCGGTCAGCGTAGGTTTCCAGATGTGTGCCTTGTCCCTGTTCCTTCAACCGTCGAAGATTGCCGGTAGTTGCCCAATCGTCGTCGCTGAGATATCGGGTGACAAATGTTTCCTCAAGGTCGCGTTCGAGTTCTTTCTGGAAATACTGGTTGACCCGTTCTCTTGAGGATTGTATCGCAGTTGGACTCACGGGCGTGTTTGTCTGTCCATCCTCGTTAAAGAAGATTGAATTCACTATCAGTACTGCGCCGAATATGCAACTCACTATCGCCCCCCGCCAAATCCAAGGTGAGCTCCAACGCGCTGGCCTAGCTGTCAAGGAAAATAAATCGTTGTCGCGCAACAAAGGAGAGCGGAATGAAAAAAGGTGAAAGAGACGTGAGAGCAGGGGTGTCCGATCGGCTGTCGGTGATTCTGAGGCGAGGCGTTTGTAGACTTTCATTTCAATATCCTCTAGTGCCCACCCGGGTATTTTTCTGGTCCGCTCTGCCTCGTCCGTCAGTTGCAACACCGCTTTTAAGGAATCGACCTCCCGCGCACAGTTTGGACATTCTCGCAAATGCGCCGCAATTGAATGCATCTTTTCATCCTCAAGAAGCTCACAGACATAATTGGTATAAGATTTCTCAAACTTTTTACAAGTCGTCATCCAATAGACTCCTTTTTAGATTTCATTCTGTTCCCAGAGGGGATGTAATAAACTTCGCAACTTCTTCATCGCCCGGTGGAGATGAATTTTCACCGTACCTTCCGCCATACCGAGCACTTCTGCAATTTCCTTAATCTGCAAGCCTTCGTATCGGTTCAACACGAAGACCTCTCTTTGTTTTGGCGAAAGTTGATCGATTGCGGCACGGATAATGCGATGCCGGTCTTGTTCCTCAAGTTGCCATTGCGGATTACTTGCAAGGTCTGAGGCGGCGGGCTCGTCGATTGATAGCTCTTCGTCATCTAGCGAATAGGTCATCCGTCGTGATTTTGCCCGGTGATGGTCAATCGATTGGTTGTGGGCAATTTTATAGAGCCATGTTGAGAAACACGCCTCTGGTCTCCATTTACCGAGAGCGCGATAGACCTTAAAAAAGACTTCACTGGTCAACTCTTGGGCATCTTCATTATTTTTGACAGACCTAAGCAGGTAGGCGTAGATCTTGTGTTTGTATCGCTTCATCAGTTCGTCAAATGCATCCTGCTGACCTGCCTGAAATTTGGCAACTAACATTTCATCGTCTATAAGCGTATCCATAGGAACCTCATGTAGTTGATTTGTGTAAGTATCAGTATTAAATTTATTATTGCAAGGTCTCAATTAGATGTCACATAATATCACAAAATGTCACACTATGTCACACATTTTCGACTTTTTTGTCTCAATTCTGTGTGTTTTGGTGTCAATCGTGGAGTTCATCCTGACATCGGTTAATAAGATAGAAACGGTTGGTTGTGGTTTTTTGTTTACTGAGGTTGTCGGAAAAATTCGGCATTGTGCATCAAAACGAGATGTAGGTCAAAAGTTGTTTACCAATTTCAGGCCAATTTGACGATTTTTTGTTCGTGAGCAAGTTTTAATTTAAGGTTTGTCCTCTAATCTGATGGATTTGGCAATACAGCAGGAGCGGGATGAGGTTCCTTAGAAACCGAGTTTTGCCGACCCTACGGGTGGCGCGACGAACGCGACGCAAAAAACTCGGTTTCTGATGTCTTGTCCTGGGATCGGATTAGACTCCCAATGCCATTCCTCCACCGCCCGGGTCTGCTCCACCATCTAGACCTCCGGTCTCTGGATGTATAACGATACCGTGTACCAACCCGATACCTCCATAACCCGAAAGGGCGCGATTGATGTCATGCCCCATTGTTTTGACTTGCTCACAGGCATGAGGTGAGATGCGACTTTGTGCAACGATCACGTCGCCTTGACAATCGAAACGCGGGGCGGCAATTGCTTCTGTCGCTGTCATACGGTGGTCGATGACGTTGAGCAGGGCGTGTATGATTCCGGTCACAATCCGTGTTCCGCCTGGGGCTCCGACGGTGAAATACGGCTTTTCGCCCAGCTTCACGAGTGTCGGTGCCATGCCGGTGACTCTGGATTTCCCAGGAACGATAGAATTGACCTCTCCCGGTACAGGATTGAAACAGTTCATGCAGTTGTTGTACATGAATCCGAGCCCTTCTGTGATGACATCGGCACCTGAACCGAGTGAATGGGTAAGCCCGACAACATTGCCTGACACATCCGCGACGGAAAGGTGCGTCGTATCGGGGGATTCCTGTGGGTGCGAACGGGGAATCGTGATCTTTTCACGGGCATCAATTCGTTTTCGCCATGCCGCAGCGCGTGACTCGGATAGGAGGTCGTCAATTGGGACATCAACGAACGCGACATCTCCAACAAGGTTTGCACGGTCTGTCCACGCCGCTTTCATCGCCATCGCAACAGTATAGATGTACTCTGGGGTGAGGTGCCCCATCTCCGCTAAATCGTATCCCTCAAGCGTTTTAAGGGTTTGAAGAATCGTGACACCGCCACCGGGTGGGTGATTGGAGGCGATTGTGGTGTTGCGGTAGTCCATATAGATTGGCACGGTCACGGTTACATCATAGTGCTCGAGATCTTCAAGGGTCACAAATCCGCCACCACACTCCATATCTTCGGCAATCCGTTTCGCAAGTTCGCCGTGATAGAACACTTCCGCGCCACCTTCGGCGATAATCGAGAAGGTCTTTGCCATGTCAGGGTTTGCGATGATTTCTCCGCCTCCTTCGTAAGCGGATCTTCCGACACTACGCCACGGGGATGTCTCTGAACCGATGGGCTTGCTTTTTCGACCACTCGCTGTTCCCCCATCAACTTCATATCCGTGAGTGGCAAGTTCAATAGCGGGCTGGATGGTCTCTTGCCACGTCATCGTGCCGTATTCTGTGGCGGCTTTGTATAAGCCAGCGACTGTGCCCGGCGTTGTAACTGACGTATAGCCACGCTCGTTGACTTGACCATTCAAAGCATAGCCGTAGCCTGACGCATTTTCCCGGATGAGTTCACTCTCCCACATATCCGGTTTGGCTTTCGCACCTGCTTTCCCGTGAAAGTCGAGAATAACCTCTTTCTTCGTTGCGGCGGTGTGGATATTCATCATGCCGAAGCCTCCAACACCGCAGTTTCGTGGGTCTACAACCATTTGAATAAATGCCGCCGTTATCGCGGCATCAACCGCATTTCCACCGTCCGCTAATACTTTCGCGCCTGCATCTACCGCAAGGGGTTGGGGCGCGGTGATCATTCCTTTCATTGTGTCTCCTTCAAAGTTTAATGTTGATGAGTTACATCAGGGCTCTTGTTCTGTTTCGATTCCGCGATGGTTCGGTTAAAGGAGATCCTGATTTCCCAGGCTCACCTGCTTAATGTCGGTAGTACGTGGGCTCGAGAAACAAATCCCCGAATCGGCAATTAGAGAGGCGGAATAATGAAGGGGGGTATATTACTATCATCAGATTTATTGAGCTTGCGGTCTAATAGAACATACGTCGCAGCTTCGCTCAAAAGCGTGATAGCACTCCCCGTAATCTCTGTTTTCGATTTCTCGTCATAGAAAGACTGGATATCTGATAAGGTGGAAAGTTTTTCAGTAGGCAACCCCCTTAAAGCCTTTCTGAGTTTATTCAGATCTTCGTGATATTTTTCATCTTTACCGTTGACCTCAAAATGTGCGGCAAGGGCTATCGCAAATTGTTTTGCTTTTCCGTCCTGGCTCTTACGTATTTTAGCAAATGTCACCCCCAAGAAGATACCGAGCAGACAGCCCAAAAATATAAAAAATTCCATGTGGGTTTACTCCTTAATTGTATGCCTCTTTGATCGGGAGAAGTGTGCCTAATGGAGGTTGTATAGGATTTCTGACTCTGTTCTGTCTTTTAATCCTGTTAATCCTTTAATCATGCAGACCCTGATACCTTTTTGTCAGTGGTGTAGGTAGTACCTTTGATCGTTGGTGATTATGTACCGATTTCCGCGGTTCGGGTCTTGGTCGAAGTGAAGCTTAAAGACTTTGCCTTGATGTGGACCGGTAATATATTTTAGTTCGACTTTGGGGCTCGGTCATAAATTTCGTATGAATGGCCGTCTTTGTCAATTAGGCGGTGCGGGTAGAACTTTCGCCCGTCAATGATTATGTATATATTTTCGTCGGAGTCTGTGATTGCGTCTGGTTCGGTATGTAGCCGAAAGACCTTGCCCCGATGTGGGCCACTACTATACTTTATGTCTTCTACTATTTTTTCGCCTTCCCACTTGATGTCGTGATAACCGTACTCATCGCCATCTTTGTCGCTTATTGCGACTGCGGGTATTGCAATAGGTATTTGCGGGGTTGCATCGGGTGTTGGTTCGTCGCTTTGAAGCTTTGTCCGGTTGGTGTGCCGCCCCACAAAGAACGCTGTCACGGCGATTGTCAGGATAATTGCTGAGGTTACGATTAGGGCTCTTTTACTCATAGTCATTCCTTTGTCTGAATTAGGATTTACTGGATTTTAGGATTCTCAGGATTGTGGGAGGCATTTTTTCTTCTGATGTCACAAATTGTCACAGATTTTAGCCGATTCGGGCAATTTATCCACTCAATCCTCCCCAATGGCAATTTCTTCAGGGGTTAATCGGTTTTCAACATCCATGCCTACTGTGGTGTCAGCATTGCGACGATGTCTGCCGGTAGCTGAATACCGTGTTTATCCTCAAAGTCTGAGACGCTTTGGTAGTCGTTGTGAAATGAAGTGATGATATCCGCCCGTGTCATCGGCATGATGATGTCGCAGTAATTTGCTCTTTGAGATTGTAGACTTTGCCGACATCGTACCACCGACCTGCGAAGACGAACCAGACAACTGTTGGGTTTCACTTTTAACCGTTCAACCCAACCTACGCCGATGTCTCTTAATTCGTCAACACAACCTAATCCCTACCTGTGATTATCTGGTCAATTTTTGATTCAAGCTTATCAAATCGGGCTTCAAACTTCCTGAAATCCCCACGATTTTCATCACGGTGTCGATTGAAGTCCTCAATTAGAGAATCTAATCTGCCAAGACTACGTGAGATTTCTGTAAGTATAGGTAGAAGTTTAAGAATTAGAGCAATTACACCTACCGTACAGGTTAGAACAGTACCAATGATGGCAATAACTTCAGGCCAATTAAGCATGGTTTACTCCTTCGCTGGGATGTCTAGGTTTGACAGAATAGTTGGATGTCTTTTGCAACGTGGGCATCGTATCATATCAGGGACCGGCTTTCAAGTAGAAAAAATCGGTTTCTCAAGATCTGCTGGATTTGGCAATCCAGCAGGAGCGGCCTAGGCCACGTCATGGATTTGGCAATACAGCAAGAGTATTCTAATCTTCTATCTCCGATCATTCATTCACCAATTCCCAGTGAGACAGGACCTCTGGCGGGAAATTGCCTGATTGTACTTCGGCGATGAGCTCTTGGAGCGCGTTCCTCGCTTGATTTGCTAAATCGGGCCCGATTGCGTTATTTTTGATGGCGGATTCAAATTCATCCTCATCAAGGATGTGATGGTCTCCATCTGGTGAAATCCACACATCTAAGAACAGATCGGTGATTTCAAAGTGGGTTTCTGTCCGTGTCATCGGCATGATGATGTCGCAGTAGTAGCCGGTGAACTGCTCTTGGAGATTGTAGACTTTGCCGACATCGTACCACTTGTCTGCGAACACGAACCAGACCACCGGAAAATCATCTCCAAGCACGGTCACGCCATCAATAACGATTGGGTTGGAAGGCTTGACTCGCTGGGTTGTGATAATGACATCTTTGTCTTCGTAGAGGAGCCTTTGTTGGAAATGGTTCACACGGTTCGGTGGACGTTTGTAGATGAGTTCGATTGTTTTCATTCACGGTCTGCCTTTCTCACGGCATCAATGAACGCTTCTACTTTGGCTGGTGCTTTTCTGCCTGGACTTGCCTCGACCCCGCTGCTGACATCAACCCCATACGGGTGCACCTGTCGAACCGCATTTGCAATGTTCCTTGGATTGAGCCCCCCTGCGAGGATGACTCGACCATACTTTTTTGTTTTTGCGGCGAGTGCCCAATTGAATACCACTCCAGTGCCCCCCATTCGCCCTTTTACGTATGTATCCAACAGATAGGCACTGACGCGGTAATCAGGCACTTGGGATAAACTCGATTCGTCTTTGACACGGAATGCTTTAATCGTCTTGCGATTTAGTGCCTTACAAAATTCGGGGGATTCGTTGCCGTGGAGTTGAAGCACGTCTAGGTGGCACTGGTCGGCAATCCGCTGTATCTTTGCAGCGTCCTCGTTGACGAACAACCCAACGGTTGTGATGAAAGGGGGGAGCTGTTCAATAATTCTCGCTGCGGGTCTGCTGGTGATATAGCGCGGGGTATTGGGCACAAACGCGAAACCGAGCGCGTCCGCACCCGCTTCGACTGCCATCAGTGCATCGTCTGGGTTGGTGATTCCACAAATTTTTATCCGAATCAATGGTTTGCCTCCATTTCTGTTTTTGGGCTAATCCCTGCTCGGCATCACTGCACCTTGCCTGTCGTAGATTGTTCTGAGCTGGCCACAAGCGGCGGCGATGTTTCGGCCTTTGCTGAATCGGATGGGCGCGACGTAGTGACCGGCCGCGACAGTTTGGCGAAACTGTTCAATGCGCTCAAGGTTTGGCCGACGAAATTCGGAACCTTGGATCTCGTTGAAGGGGATGAGGTTCAGTTTGCACGGGAGACCGCTCATCAGGCGGCGCAGACGGTTGGCATCTGCAACGCTATCGTTTATATCCCGGATAAGCACATATTCAAGCGTCACTTTCCGCCGCGCCATGATTGCCCACTCTCGTGCGGCATCAAGAGCCTCATCAATGGGGTATTTCGCGTTGATTGGCATCAAGCGAGTCCGCACGGTGTCTGTTGTGGCGTTGAGCGAGAGGGCGAGATTGCATTTCAAGCCCTCTTTGGTAAATTGCCTAATTCGCGGCACTAACCCGACGCTTGATACCGTAATTCGCTTCTCGGACAATCCCAAACCGTCCGGGCTACACATCACGCGGATGGCATCTACGGTTTCGTCGTAGTTTGCCAGCGGCTCGCCCATTCCCATGAACACGATGTTTGTCACGGTCTGCTTTTGGTCTGACTCAATTGCCATCAACTGGTCTAAAATCTCCGCCGCTGTGAGATTGCGGAAGAATCCCATCTTACCGGTTGCACAGAACTCACACGCCATCGCGCATCCAACTTGCGATGAGACACACACGGTCACACGCGCCCCCTCGTACATCAGGACGCTTTCGACGCGATTCTGGTCGGTGAGTTCAAAGAGGTATTTGACCGTAGCACCATCGTCGGCGACCGTCTGAGCAACCGTATTCGCATCACTGATGTACGCCTCCGCCGCGAGTTTACTCCTGAACGCTTTAGAAAGGTTCGTCATCGCATCAAACCGTGTCACGCGCTTGTCATATAGCCACGACATCACCTGTTTGGCGCGATACTTGGGCTCGTTCCACTGCATGATGAGGTCTTCGAGTTTGGGGTGGGTTAGCCCTTTGAGGTTGATTTTCTGAGTTTGCGGGGTGGGTTGGGACATGTCAATTTCATGACTCCAATTTCTGTTGCAATGTCTGATTGACCAACCGCGGATTGGCTTGCCCTTTGGTCGCTTTCATCACCTGCCCAACGAGGAAGCCGATTGCCTTCTTTTGGCCGCTGCGATAGTTGTCCACCGGTCCCGGGTTCTCGGCGATGACCCGCTCAACAATGGACTCAATCTCCGACGTATCGGAAATCTGCACAAGCCCTTTTTCTTGAACAATCTCGCTCGGTTTTTTGCCACTATTAAAGACATCAACGAGCACGGACTTCGCAATCTTTCCGCTGATTGTCGAATTTTTAATCAGCGCGATGAGTTCACTGAGATGTGCGGGTGTCACCTTAGCGTCTTGGAGCTCGATTTCTGCATTGTTCAACAACCCTGACAGGTCGCCCATAATCCAGTTGCTGCTGGTCTTGGGGTCGTTGCTCAGGCGGGCGGTTTCGTCGAAGAAGCCTGCCATCTGAGGAGTCGCTGTCAAAAACTGGGCATCATACGCGGGGATATCGTATGCCGACATGAAGCGTTCGCGGCGGGCGGAAGGGAGTTCTGGCAACCGTGCTCGGATGCCTTCAACCCATTCGGCATCAACTTCGACGGGGACGAGGTCGGGTTCGGGGAAGTAACGGTACTCGTGTGCCTCCTCCTTGCCCCGCATCGGCGATGTCCGTCCCGTGTCAAGGTCGTAGAGTAGAGTGGTTTGTTCAATTTCGCCGCCTTCATCAAGGACGCGGGCTTGACGCTTTTCCTCGTACTCTAACGCTGTCTGCACATGCTGAAACGAGTTTTTGTTTTTCAACTCCGTGCGCGTTCCAAACTCCTCGCTCCCGATTGGACGGAGGGAGATGTTCGCATCACACCGGAAACTTCCCTCCTCCATGTTACAATCGCTGACTTCAAGGTATTCCAAAATCTCTTTGACAGTCCGCCAATAGGCGATTGCTTCGGGCGGCGAGCGTAGGTCTGGTTGGCTCACAATTTCGAGGAGTGGTACACACGCACGATTGAAATCGACGTAGCTTCGATTTGGGTTGCCTGTCACGTCGGCGTGGACCAGCTTGCCCGCATCCTCTTCAAGATGCACTTGGTGGATACGGACACGCTTGGTTTCGCCCTCAAATTCGTAATCAACATAGCCATCGGTGCCCAAGGGCAGGTGTTTCTGTGAGATTTGGTATCCCTTGGGGAGGTCTGGATAGAAGTAGTTCTTGCGGTCAAATTTACTGAACGGTGTGATTTTGCAGTTCAGTGCCAACGCCGCCCGGACGGAAAATTCCAACGCTCGTTCATTCAACACGGGTAATACACCCGGCATACCGAGACAGATGGGGCATGTTTGGGTGTTTGCGTCGGTGCCGAATGCCACTTTGCAATGACAGAAGAGCTTGCTTTCGGTACACAGTTCGGCATGAACCTCCAGACCGATTACCGTTTCATATCTTTTCTCTGGCATATTTCTCTCCACGGATGAGATGTGCGAAGTCTCAACATGAGTCCGTCCCCCGGTTCTGAGTAGACTGGGTGTTATTCACCGGTCAATTCATTGATAATGGAAACGTTCTCTGTGACTTCAGCTCGACTGGTCATACCGATTGTCATGGCGTGTACACACGGTAATCCGAGCACAAATTCGATGCCTGTCTTAGGGTCATCCTCTTTGGCCAATTTGCCCTGTCCGAGGACTTTCATGCCGTAGATGCCTTTACCGAATGCCGCCATCTGCTCCATCGTTCGGATGACATCGGCAGGGGATGCGTCCATGTGAACCCCCGTATAGTTAATCCGAGCGAGGACGACCTCAACCCATTTCGTCATGGCGGAGGTCTGAAATGCACCGTAGTCGTGGCATGAAACGCCATGCGCTCTGATTAGCCCCTGCTCTTTGCACCGCGTCAACGCTTCCATCGCCTCCGGATAGCGCGTCGGCCAATCGTGTTGTGTGAGACAGTGGAGCAACACAATATCAACGTAATCGGAACCGATCTCCTTGAGGAAGCGTTTGACATCTTCTTCAACCTCTGTTCGGGTGCGCGAGGTCGTCTTCGACGTGATGACGACTGAAGAACGGTCTAACCCTTTGAGGGCTTCTTTAATGTGTGGATGACTTCCGTACTGGTCAGCGGAATCCCAAAATGTGACTCCTTGGTCGTAAGCAAAGTGCAACAGATTCGCTAATCCTTTCAGCCCTAACGCGGTCTGATCTGATCTGCCGCCCCAGCCACTGCTCCCTGTCCCAATCGAAAGCCGTGAAACACGTATTCCTGTTTTTCCAAGATCAACAATTTGCATAGGTCACCTCATAAAATTTTAGTGTTTTAACGAAAACAAAACAACGGTTATTATAAAAGTTACCACCTATTCCAGAGAAACCGAGTTTTGCCGACCCTACAGGTGGCGCGACGAACGCGACGCAAAAAACTCGGTTTCTGCGCCTTTTTTTATAAAGGTGGCAACTTGGGTTATTATATCACAAAATCAAAAGGCTTGGTAAGTGGAATAGCCCAAAAACGGATGTGTCGTCTCAGATTAGCGAGGTGAGTGCCTGATAGAAGTCGTTCAACAGAAAGTCAACCCGTTGAATCAGTAACGAGACACGTCCCATGACTGTGAATCCAAATGCCGAGCCGAATCCAATCATCAGGAAGATAATCCCCACCTTTGAAATCCCGCCGACAACACCGCGATGCTCAACCGAGAAGAAGAAGTAGGTCAGCGTCGCTACGATGCCGATGAACATCAAAACGGTGTTGAAAATCTCAAAAGGACTGAGTTCTCCCGCGTGAATCTGTGCGAAGGGAGCGAGTGTACCGCGAATCTGTTCAAAGATGTTTGCCTGCATCATATTCGGAATCGCAAGCCCTGAGCCGATGCCGATGAGAATGGCGATTGGGTAGCGGATAAGCCATGCGTACTGCGGAACCAGACGCGCAAAAAATAAGAGCCCGATGGTGATTGGAATCAGCTTGATTAAGCCGCCCGCCTCTCGCTTTTGGATTGCCTCCCAAAACGGATCCCACGCGAACGGAATCAGTCCATTGTAAATCATGATAACGATAAAATAGCCGACCGAAACGCCGAGAAATAGGTGCTCGGCGAAGCGATAGAACGGATTATCGCGGTAGAGAAAACTGTAGATGCAGAATGTCAGAAACGCGGCAACCAAAATACCGAAAATTTCCATATATAACCTCTTGTTGGAAGCGTAAACGCTGACAAAATATGAGAAACAGAGGACAATACACTTGAGACAGAATCTATCTGCAAGACCGCCAGCTACTTAATCTGATGCGCGTCGCCTCTGGATAAAGAATACAATATTTCCCCAAATAACCAAAGCGGCCACGAGCAGGTGAACGAAGGATTGGACGCTCATCCCTTTGGTACCTTTTCCGGGCATCTCAACGAGTCGTTCATATTCTGCGGCACCCATAAGCCCAGACATCAAACCGATTAACTGGTCTGTTTGAAGATACGGATACATCTGCGAAACCATCACGCCGGTTACCCCCGCGGCAATCTCTTGATTGAATCGCGTATTCGCATAAAGAATCCACGACTCGACCGACTCACCCGACGCAAGGTCAATAACCAGATTTATCTGCTCATAATTTGTGATCTCCCGCATCATCGGGAGTTCGGTGAGCGGGGTTTCTGCGTAATCACTTTCGTATACGGCACTAATCGAACTTCCCATCTCACGCAATACCAGCTCCGAGCCGGAGCGATAGCCGAGATAAACATAATCTTCGCCATAGACGGCACCTGTTGTCGTAGCGACTTCGCGTATCATCTCGTCTCCTAATGTTGCGCCCTCCGGTATAAGCGTCATACCAATCACCCGAACTTTTTTCCGAAAACAGTGCGTCAGAACGGCTTTGGCCATCGGGTGAAGCTCTGGCATAGAACCGGGACCGTAATCGAATGCAAGAATAATCGTCGTACCGGGCGGGAGCGATTCAATTCGTTCATGAATATCACGGGTCGGTTGTGAAACCATAATCGGGAATTTGACATCAAGGAACGTCGGGATAATCACACCCAAGGCGATGAGAATAAAAACAATGCGCCTATCGAGGTTCATCAGTTTATCCAACATAATTTAATCTCCTCCACTGCCAAGATAGGAACGCTCAATCCCCAATATAATCCGAAGGGACTGAGATATGACACCGAGACTGACCCCCAGAATAATCCCTCGTCGTGCGGCACTGTTAGGGATTTCCATAATCCACTGTCGCGCTTTGGAAGGGAAACCGTCCCATGGCATGATTTTATCCCACAGAAAATCGCCAATCGGCACATTCCCAATCATGACAATCAGCGCGGCGACAAGTAGCAACGTTGCCTCAAGTGTACGAGCACGGAACGCACGATAGGCGGCTGATGCGATGAAAAACGCAAGCAGTGAAAACATCGTCGCATCCATCGGAGTGTATACATAATTGAAGAGCCACACAAACGCCGGATGCTGCTGGCGAAAGGGAATGCCAATCGCGACCATTATAATCAACCCGAAAAAGACAAGAAAACTGTATTGCCAATATTCAGAGCGACGCCGGATGCGAACCCAATGGATACGAACAAGCGTAGCAACGGCCAGCACAAGTGCAAAGGGACTAATAATCAATCCCCACTGCTGGACTTCTTGTGTCATCTTTTGTGCAATCGGATGCGGACTAAACTCAACAACCATGATGACGGCACCAAACAGAAAACAGAGTACCAATGGAACTTGTTGTCTCATAAAAATCTCCTGATGGGTAGCACACTTGGATTCTGGATATGCTCAACTCCTGTCTGCCGTTCCCACCAATCAAGGTTTCTGAAAAAAGGTTGTTATCCAATTTATCCCGAATAGTTCGAGAACCACGCCGAGAATTATTGCGCCGAGAATCATTAACTTCCCGTAATCCTGCCCTTTGAGGCTACCGAGCAACATCGGTTCACGAGAGAGATACGCACTCGCTGCGTACATTTCCTCACCAATCAGCGTGTAATCGCAGGCAGTAATGAGGAACGGGAGCTGATGTTCTTTGTCAGTCCCTGCGATTTGAATGGCACCAATCGAATTCCCGGTCTCGGCGAGGATGAGTGACTCGGCGAAGAAAACGCCCTGTAGAAAGATCGCCGCAGGCTTTTCACGAACCATGAGTCCATCAAGTGCGGCGGCATACGCGAACTGCCCGGGCGTGAGAAAGAACACATCTTCCGCATTGTAGGCATCAGGTCGCCCCTCATCCAAATAAGCGGCTTTGACGACCTCGCGCACAACATTCATTACAATCGGGTCACGGCATGGAACCCGCAGTGCTGTTTCGTAGTCGGCGGTTTTGCGGGCAACTTGGGCGAGGATGTTCATGCTCGCAATTGTGGCCACCTCGCTGACTCGACCCAACCCTAAGATGTACAGGATTGAACTCCCCATCTCGGTCGCTCTACCGATCGCCTCATCAACCGCTTCAAGGCCGGGGATACGACGGATGAAGATCTCCTTTCCGCTTCGAGCGTTGTAAATACAGTAGAGCACTGTAACCGAATAGATGATGACCGAGAGGAAGATCCATTTTTTGTCGGTGTCGAACCACCGATGGTCGGGTGTTACCGTGGCATCCTGCCCTAAAGCAATGCCACATCCGAATCCGAAAGTAAGGCTTAAGAATACTCCCCGCTGAACTATAGTTTTAAGTCTCATTAGCTTTTTAAGGCATCCCCTTTCTTTATCTTCTTTGCGTCTTTGCGTTAAATTTTCCTACGTCTTTACCTGCGGGTCAAACACATCCCGCAACGCATCTCCGAGCAAATTGAATCCCAAAACGATCAAGAATATCGCAATCCCCGGTGTCATGACTGTCCACGGCGCACGTCGAATCAGGGCCCGATTTTCGTTGAGCATTGCGCCCCATTCTGGCTCACCGACTTCGGCACCGAGTCCGAGAAAACTGAGCCCGGCGGCATCAAGAATAGCGGCCCCCATGCCGAGCGTCGCTTGGACGGTCAAGGGCGCGAGACAGTTGGGCAGAATCGCTGTCATCAAAATTCGGAGGTCACTCGCACCAATCACCCGCGCCGCCATGACGTACTCTTGTTCGCGAATCTTGAGGACGGAAGCCCGCAGAATTCGCGCATATTGCGGGATGTAGACAATCGAAACTGCGATAATGGCGTTGGTCAGATTCTGCCCTAGGATTGTGACAATGACCATCGCAAGAAGAATGCTCGGCATCGCAAGCATCATGTCCATGATACGCATGATGAGGTTATCTAGCCAACCACCATAATAGCCGGCGATGGTCCCGAATATCGTTCCGATGGAAACTGAAATCGTCATCGCCACCAAGCCGACTTTGATCGAGATGCGTGAGCCGTAAACAATCCGACTGAATACGTCCCGCCCCACTTTATCCGTGCCAAAGTAATGCGCTGACGACCAACCCTTCAGACGCATTATCACGTCTGCTTCACGCGGGTCATGTGTTGCGAGAAATGGAGCGAATATCGCAACGATGACGAACAAGAGGATGAGCGACGCGCCAATTACCGCTGACTTTTGACGCAAAAGTTGACGATACACAGTCCCACGGCCTATCATTAGATTTTTCCTTCCACCAAACTACGCGGATACTCTCATTTCTCCCCAGCCACTTGGATGCGCGGGTCGAAGTAGAGGTACAGCAGGTCAACAATGAGATTCACGGTCATAAAAAGGGCGGCGACGAAAAGCACTCCGCCTTGAATCGGACGAATGTCACGCGCTTCAACGGCGGCACGTAGCCATGAACCTAGCCCGGGCCATGAAAAAATGTGTTCCGTTAAAATTGCCCCTCCCATCAGATATCCAAACTCCAAACCGATGACCGTTAGCACGGGAATCATGCTATTTTTTAGTGCATGTTTGAGGATAACAACTCGGTTCGGAAGCCCTTTTGCGTGTGCGGTCGTGATGTATGGTTGATTGAGCACCTCCAACAGACTTGAGCGCGTCATCCGGGCGATAATAGCTAACGGCACAGTGCCAAGTGTTATCGCAGGCAGAATGAGATGCCAAACGGCGTTCCGAAATGCCGCGAAGTTTCCAGCGAGTAGCGTGTCAATGAGGTAAAAATGCGTTATGTGCTCAATGTCAAGGTCTAATACAGTATCAAGTCTCTGCGAGCTTGGGAAGATTGGGAAGGTGTAAGCCAACAGCAAAATCAGCATCAATCCTAGCCAGAAAATCGGCATTGAAATACCCGCTAACGACCCAAACATTGTGGTGTAGTCCCAAAACTTCCCGCGATTGACAGCGGCGATAATCCCGGTGCCAACGCCGAAAACAATCGAAAACCCCATCGCAGCGAGTGTCAACTCAACCGTCGCTGGGAAATACCGCTTAATCTCATCAACGACAGTCTGCTTTGTCTTGAACGACCTGCCGAAATCGAGATGCGCCAAATCCCACAAGAACACGCCGTACTGCTCGTAAAGCGGTTTGTCAAGTCCCATCTCTTTTCGGAGTTCGGTCAACGCCTCTTCTGTTGCTCGCTCGCCCAAAATTGCGAGTGCCGCGTCGCCGGGGATAAGATGCACCATGAAGAAAACCAGCAACGATACGCCACAGAGGGATAAGAGCATTGAGAACAATCGTTGGAAAATATATGCGACCAAGAATTTTCCTCACTCCAAACCGCCCAAATTAAACTCCAAAAAATGGATTGTGCGCCTTTTCCTCACCAACCGTCGTGGCGGGGCCATGTCCGGGGAAGAGTTTCACATCGTCAGGGAGCGAGAGTAGGTTATCCTGAACACTTGTGAGCTCTGCCTCATACGAAATATTCGGACCGCCTACGGAGCCAGCAAAAATAGCGTCCCCGACGAATGCAGTCGAACGGGTAAAGAAACTGCAACCGCCCGGCGTATGCCCCGGTGTGTTGAGTGCCTTTACTGTCAGCTTTCCGACAGACACCTCATCGCCGTGTTTGAGCAGGTTAAACTGTTGGCTACTTCGCGGTTTCGGTTCATCCGCGTGAATGTATGTTGGACACCCCGTTGCCTTCTCCAGCTCCAGTAATCCATTGGCGTGGTCACCGTGGGCGTGCGTCAAAAGAATTATGGTCGGTGTGACACCAATTTCCTTAACCTTGTCGAGTATCATCTGTGGATGAGCGGCGGTATCAATGATAGCGGCTTCATTGGTCTCTTTACAAACCAAAAGATAAGCATTCACCGGCCAGCCACCGACCAACGCGGTCACCGTCACGGTGTCGAGAGCGTCGTCGTATCCCGATTCAATAGGTGCGGGTGCCCAGCGTTCCATGGCGATGTCAAGCAGTTTGGGGCCATCAAGATTTAACGCGGCAGCGATCTTATAGACTTGCGTTTCCGTCGGTTTTCGTGTATAGTTTTCCATCTGAGCCAATTGCGCTTCTGTGATTTCGGCTTGAGTAGCAAGTTGGCTGGGGCTTATCCCTTGTCCACGTTTCGCTTTTCCAATAATATCTCCAAATTCATCTTCAAGCGCGTAAGCCATAATCAGTACGCTCCTTCTGTCAATTTGTAAGTAGTTTAACACGAAATCAACCTTAGCACAATGAAAAAAAAGAGGGGGCTCTCAGGCAGTAGGAATTAGGAAGATTGGATTGGAAGGATGGAAGAGGGAAAGGATGGGGGCAGAAACTCCACCCATTCTGCCAAGTTGCTTCAGAACATAAACTTTAATACCAGAACTTGCTTACCACCTCATTCCGAATCTTGAATTTTTGATTTAAGGAGATTGTTATGAAATTAGGTTTAGTTACATATAATATGGCAAAAGATTGGGATGTTCCCACGATTATCGAAAACTGTGTCGAAACAGGCTTTGAAGGCGTTGAATTGCGGACGACTCATGCCCATAACGTTGAAGTCGAGCTCTCAGCGGGTGAGCGGCAGGAAGTTCGGAATCAATTTGAGGACTCGCCAATTGAACTCGCCGGTTTAGGCTCTGCCTTTGATTACCACTCAACGGATGCCAATGAAGTCCGAAGCAATATTGAAGGAACAAAGGCATACGCACAACTTGCGGCGGATGTCGGTGCGCCGGGTGTCAAGGTCCGGCCGAATGGGCTTCCGGAAGGGGTCCCGGTAGAAAAAACGTTGGAACAGATTGGTCGGTCAGTGCGTGAATGTGGCGCGTTTGCGGCAGACCTCGGTGTACAGATTCGTGTCGAAGTGCACGGTGGGGGGACATCGGAGCTTCCGCATATACGAACGATTATGGAAGCCGCTGATCACGAGAATGTGTTCGTCTGCTGGAATTCCAATCAGGGTGAGGTCGAAAATGGGTCAATTGCGAACAATTTCAATCTCGTCAAAGATTGGATACAGTTAGTCCATATCAACGAACTTCATCGGAAGGAATACCCGTGGCGTGAGCTATTTACGCTACTAAAAGGGGTAGGGTATTCGGGGTATTGCCTCGCAGAAATTGCGGGGAGCAGTGACCCCATCCGTGTGATGAACTATTATCGTGCCCTATGGGACGCATTCTGTGGAACACGATAAAGAGAACAGACTGGAAGGATGGGGGAAGAACTTCACCGATTCTTCCAGCCTTCCGTGATTTGTTATGCGGTTCCATTTAGACCCAAATCTGCTAGTGACTCCGCGTGGATTACCTTGGTGGCAAGGGCGGCTAATTCTTCCTGCAATTCAATTGCCTTTACCTTATCGGTGGTAACGGGAGGATGCCTCCACAGCATCTTGGCAACGCACATTGGATTTTCTCGCCTAGCATCTGAGCGGATAAGCACCGTGACGGAAATCCGTAGGTGGGCAATCCCTTTCCCACCTTTCAAATCAAACACCTACCTCCGTAGTTTGAAAAATCTTTCCTGCCCGCTTACCATACGTCATGATGACTTTTCAAACGGCTTTCGGATTTCGATTCTGCTTTGCCATAAAACGGTCATATATAGATATAGAGTGAAACCCAACAGTTTCCGCACTTATGAAGTTGGGTTTCATTTTTCTTCAACCCAACCTACGCGCTAAACTTTCTCTTTTCTCCGATTTGAGCCAACAACTTCTAATTCGATGACAGCTACTTGATTGGCTGTAACTTTTCCGGTTATCATTGTGTTTTTGCCAAAAAGTGTCCACCAATTCGATAGGCACTTGGAAATCCGATTCGTAAACCGTAAATGACTGCATCGGGATGCTTGGCAAGAAGGCGTTTCGTGGCGACCAAATCCTCAGCGTACATCTCGTATTCACTCGTTTCGATATCAATGACCAAGAACTCGCCTTTGTGCTTGGATTCAACTTTGTCCCGGATCTGACCCCCATAAATCGCCTTGCCCCGTGATGCGACCTCTTCGGGAGTATAATTAGTATACGACATATTGACTTTCTCCTTTCACCTTCGCGCTGCCCTCGCGTTCTTCACAATTTTACATTGGGGCAATGAATTTAGAAACTGTTTTCCATAAAATTTAGTCGTTATCCGCGGGTCAAGGATGACAACAATTCCTTTATCCGTCTTGGTGCGAATGAGGCGACCGAATCCCTGTTTGAATCGAATGATAGCCTCCGGGAGACTCAATTCCATGAACGGATTGCCGCCCCGCTTTTCAATCTCCTTGACCCGCGCCTCTACGACGGGATGCGTTGGTACTTCAAACGGCAACTTGGTGATAATCACGTTGCTGAGTGCATCGCCTTGCACATCAACGCCTTCCCAGAAACTCGCTGTCCCGAACAGAACGGAGTCTGTGTCGTACTTGAAGGCATCTAACATCGCGCTCCGTGAAAGCTCCCCGCCCTGTTTGAACGAGTCAATTCCGAGTGCTTCGAGATACGGTTGAACTTCGTCATAAACTTCATCCATCGTCCGGTAACTTGTAAAGAGCACAAACGCTTTGCCGTGTGTCTGCTTGAGGTAGTGCTTAATTTGGGTGATTAGGGCTTGCGTAAATGCCGCATCATTTCTTGGGTCAGGCATACGGTCAGGGATATGGATTTCAACCTGATTCATATAATCAAACGGCGAGCCGACCAGTAGGTCGGTGCAATCAGACAGACCGACACGCTGCTTAAAGTAATTGAGATTCCGATTCGTCGCCAATGTCGCGCTCGTCATGACAACGCTATCCACTTGGTCAAACAGGTTTTCTTGGAGTTCTTCGCTCACGTTCACGGGAGTCGCGTTCAAAGTAATTTGTGTCGCATAACGTTGCCTTGATGTCGAAATCCAGTAGACACATTCAGGGTCGGTATGACGAATCATCAGATCTAGATCTTCGCGAATTTGGGAACATCGACGCAGGTGTGCGGTGATTTCTTGCTGGTCATTCTCGTCATGTGTCCCTTCTTGCATCTCTTTTAATCCGTCTTGGAGTCGCTTCAGCGGGATATCCAATCTGTTTTCGACAAAGTTGCTCTGGTCGACACGTTGCGTCGTGCTCCCGCCCCAACCTCTCGCGCCCTGTTTGTTGTTCCATTCAAGGATGTTATCAAACAGTTTATCCATCTGCTCACGCGCATTTTCAACGAGCCCAAGCATGTGAGTCCTTTCAAAGCGAATAAGCAACCCGGTATTACCCCTGGGCCTATAAAGCGAGTCCAAAAACCGTTTGACGCGGGCGTTGCTGATTTCAACGCTGGCATGATGCGTTGCTACTGTTTCAAGATGCTGTGCCTCATCAATAATCAGGTAATTATAGTCCGGTAAAACTGCGGCGAGCGGACTGGCTTTCCTAAGTGCCAAATCGCTGAAAAGCAGATGATGGTTCACGATAAGCAGGTCGGCGTTCCACATCCGATTCCGTGCTTTGAAATAGAAACAGGTGTCATACGTTGGACACTGTTGTCCCATGCAATTATCCCGGTCAGAAACCACCTGACTCCAAATTTCGGGCATCGGTTGTATCTCAAGGTCAGCTCTGCTTCCATCGCTCGTGGTCTTGACCCATTCCTCAATCCGCTCTAATTCGTTCACTTCTTCCCGGGTATCAAAGAGCGCACGTTCATAAGAGCGCAGGTTTTTGAGCCGCCGACGCGATAGATAGTTGCCACGTCCTTTGGCAAGCACCGCTTTGAAAGGGGTGGGCAAGACTTTTTGGAGAAAAGGGATATCCTTCGTGATTAGTTGTTCCTGTAGACTGATTGTGTTTGTTGATATGACCACAACCTGTTCCGTCTCAAGTGCCATGTCAATTGCTGGCAGAAGGTAAGCGAAACTCTTACCAATCCCTGTACCCGCTTCAACAACGATATGCGTATTCGCCTCAAGTGCGTTGGCAACGGCATCAGCCATCTGAAGCTGTTGCAACCGAAATTCATATCCGGGGAGATGTTGAGCAATGAGACCGCCTGGGCTAAAAATTTGCTTGTGGTTTAATCGGTGCCTTTCTGTCATTTTTTTTCTTCGCGAGGCTGTTCTTGCGAGGGTTTCGAGGGTTGGGGTTTGGTCTGTATACCCATGCGCTCGGGTGCCATTTGGCCAATCATCACATTCAGCGTTTTCGGCTTGCCCCGGCGAATCACTGTGATTTCTATTTTCTCACCAGCCGAGTCAGCAATGAGGAATTTAAGCTGTTGCCCGTCTTGAATCTTCTGCCCATTATATTCAACGATAACGTCCCGCCTCTCGATGCCGCCAAGTTTTGCTGGCGAGGACGGGAAAACCCTGGTCACGCGAACGCCCTTAGGTGCCCTATCTAACCCAATACCCAGCCAACCGCGTGTGACGCGTCCGTGTGTGACCAACTGCTCGCTAATCTTCTTCACCTGATTAATTGGAATCGCAAAACCTGCGCCTGCTCGAACGGGCGCTGTCACTGGAACACCATCTGGATTGCGAATCATTGCGTTCATCCCCATTACTTCGCCGTGGATATTGAGCAGGGGACCGCCGCTATTCCCTTTGTTTATCCATGCGTTCGTCTGGATGAAATCTTGATAGCGAATCAATTTGTCATCCGGGAGCAAAGAACGCCCCTTCGCACTGACGATTCCCGTTGTAACGGTGTAATCCAGTTGGAACGGATTCCCGATGGCAATGGCAAATTGTCCGACTTTGACACGGTCTGAGTCGGCGAAAGGTAGCGTCGGCAATTCCTTACCGGTCTCAATTTTCAGCACCGCAATGTCCGTGCCCGCATCTCCTCCGACCACCTCAGCGATGAACTCCCTCTTATCGAATATACGAACGAAAATCCGCCCTGCCCCATTTATCACATGATTATTCGTTACAATGTGGCCCTCTTTACGAAAAATGAACCCTGAACCGTGCTGGTCAGGTTTCTTTTCCGATCCGCGCGTCACATTCTTCGCCGTGATAGTGACGATGGCGGGTTTACTTCGGTGCGCGATATCAACAAAGACATTCTCGATCGCTTCCACCAGTTGGACATCGGACGTTGGTGGAGCAGATGGTGCTGAACTAAATAATGCGACTGGTGTACACGTTAGGGCTAAAAGCGAAAAACCTAGGACAACCGATGTAAAAACGATGGAGATGTAAGTAGATTTCATTTTCGACTTCCCTGAAAAATATACAGGATCCGGATATTGAACAATTCGTTTCCGAAGGGTATTGTAATACCAATTCCGATAATAAATCACTCGTTAATGGAAGTCCGATTTGCGTCAACTCATGTTGCCACTTTCAAAGAAAGTCATAAGCAAAAACGCATCAGACCCCCGTAGCCGGGGCATCTTGCCCCATCGGATAACGATATGCGTCAACTCATGTTGCCACTTTCAAAGAAAGCGTCATCAACCGCACCCCCGTAGCCGGGATTACAGGCGTTTGATATTTCATCAAAACCGCTAACGCGATATAAATTTTCAAAATGGTATAAGGTATTATATTGCGGTCATTTTGAGATGTCAAGTCTTTATGAAGTTTTTTCACTTCAGCGAAACCTCGCATGACTGTTTTGCGACTATTGTACTGATCCTTTGAATGTGAAAGGAAACCTAAGTGGACGATACTACGCTGATTCAGCAAACGCTTTCTGGTGATGACCGGGCATTTGAGCTCCTTGTCGGACGCTATCAATCGGCGGTGTTTGGCTGGATACGGCGGACGTTACCATACACAGAGCAGGACGAAGACCTCGCCCAGGAAGTCTTCATCGAGGTGTATTTCAATCTGGATACGCTACGCGAACCGTGCAAGTTCAAAGGTTGGCTGAAACAGATTACACGGAACATCTGTATCTCTTGGCTTCGTCGACAGAAACCTACCGTATCTTATGAACAGTTAATTTCAGACAGTCATACGCGAGAATGGATTGAAGTTCAAGGTTCGCAAACGGTGTTGACACCCGAAGAACACTTGCTGCAACACGAAGTCTTCGCTGACCTAGAAAACCATCTTTGCTGTCTCAGCGAAGTCCATCAGGAGATTATCCGGCTTTACTACTTCAAGGGGTTGACATACCGAGAGATTTCGGAGAAGTTGAATCTCTCCGAAAGTGCGATTAAAAGCAGGCTCCATCGAGCCAGAGAAAAGTTGAAAGGAGTTTACAACAACGATGAGCGAACGAGTCACTGAACAGAAGGTTGAGTCCCAAGAGGATTCGACATCTATTAACACCCACGAATTTCGCCGCCAAGTCCGTGAAGAGATCGGTTCTCTTCGTGAAAAGGTTGACCTGATTCTGGAGGCATTGAATGTGAAAAAGGAACTCAAACCCGACCCTGAAGTGATTATGAAGGAGATGCACCAGCACTCGCCAGATGGGGAGGACTTCATTCGATGTGCAATCATCGCGCTGATCGGGGGCGAGGAATATAGCCGAAGCGCGTATACGATTCTCACGACCCGTGTGGATAACATCTTTGACAATCCGAACACCACGCCTGAAAAAGTGGCAACGTTTCTGAGCCAACTGGCTGACCCACATCGAATTGATGTGTGTCGGCGTACATTCCAAGGCTACCGGAGCCGTTCCGAGCTCAAAGCGGTCTGCAATCTAACGGATGACGAACTTGACAGTGCGCTTCAACCGTTACTCGAATGGGAATTTCTTAGGTGGGAGGGTGAAGAGGACGAACCCCGTTTGCATGAGGAGGGCCCCGGCATCCGTTTCATCATTCCACTGATTTTCCTAACGCAGGAGTCGTGTGGACGCACCCCCACCATGCATCCCAATTGGGGCAGTCTCACCGGGACAGGGAGCAGTGGTGAGCCTCCGCAATAGAAGTAATACCAAATTAACCAGATTCGTATTGTTTTTCCATCTTGCATCTCCCCTCTTCCGATCCAGAAAGCACTATCGGTATTTCTGCGTGTTCACAACAGACCTCACGCTGGGGATTCCGCAGATAGTTCGATACTATCGTCAGAGATGGCAGATTGAAACGGCGTTCCGGGACGCGAAGCAACACTTTGGATTCGACAGCTATCAAGTCAAATCTCGGAAACGCATCAATCGGTTTGTGCAGTTAAGTTTCGTTGCTGCGTCAGTAACGAAGTTGATATTCTCAACCGCCGAATCGAAGGGGAACGGGCTGAGCGTAGAGACCGCTTGCGCGCGTCTAGGGATTCATTGGTATCGTCCGGGTCAATTGACGCAGGGGTTGCGGGTGGCTTATCTGCGGTTGCAACTGATGGCGAATTTATTTTCTGCGAGTTCCGAATCTGAACCCAACTCGCAGAATATAACACCGCCTTTTGAGCCGGACTCTGCCTTGCCCTTTGACAAGGCGGCATGACTTTATACTAAATTGTCCAAACTATAGTAGAGCTATAGGCAGGTTTTAATATTCAGTTATCGGGAGTAGGACTGCCACCCACGGTGGAGCGCATGTCAAATCCGTCTGGATGTTTACAACGCCACTCATAAGAAGAGCGGATGATCTGCTCCAGTGAATCAAACCTCGGATGCCAACAGAGCTCTTTTTGAGCGAGTTTTGAGGACGCGACCGATACTGCTGGATCGCCCATACGGCGAGGTGCGGCGACGCAGGCGATTTTCCTTTCGGAGACTTTCGCTACGGTTTCAATGACCTCCCGCACTGAAAAGCCGTGACCATTACCAAGGTTATATTTGCCATTTGGATGCTTATCTAAATTATCCAGAGCAAGGATATGTGCATCAGCTAAATCCAACACATGGATGTAGTCACGGATGCAGGTGCCATCTTTGGTTGGATAGTCTGTTCCGTAAATGTTGATATATTCACGTTTTCCGAGGGCAACTTCAATCGCGATCGGAATCAGACGGGTTTCTTGATGACGATGCGCTCCCAATGCTGCCGACGCGCCTGCGGCGTTAAAATATCGGAAGGCGTTGAACTTGAGTCCGTAAGCGCGATGATACCAATCCAATATCTTCTCAAACATCAGTTTCGATTCACCATAAGCATTCACCGGTTTTTTGGGGTGGGCCTCGTCAACCGGGGTGTACTGAGGTTCACCAAAAATTGCGGCTGATGAGGAGAAAATAAATCGAGAACAACCGTGTTTGCACATTTCATTAAGCAGATTAATGCTGTAGGCGACATTGTTCGTAAAAAATATGCTGGGGTTGGTCATTGAGTCTCCAACAGATCCCTCAGCGGCGAGATGTATCACAGCGTCTATTTGATGGTTTTGAAAGATAGCCGTAAGTGTGGGAATATCTCCAAAACTGCCTTGATAAAATACGGCTTCTGAATGGATGGCAGCCCGGTTGCCAGCTTGTAAGTTATCAATGACAATCGGGTGATGGCCGTGATTGACGAGTTGTTCAATGGTGATACTCCCAATATATCCAGCACCGCCTGTGACGAGAATGTTCACAAAACCCCCCGGTAGTACAGTGTAATGAGGAGGTGGAGTTGTTAGAACCTGTCTATCTAGCTTCGTTGAAATGTCAGCACACCTTAGAACAGAATCTGATAAAACGGTCCCTTTAACAGAATGGTCAAAAGAAAACCGAGCAGGACAAAGAGCGCAAAATGTGATGACTGTTGTACCACAATCTGATTTTCAAAATGCTCGAAATGCCCCTGTTTTGCAAGGGTTTGCAGTTGGTCAATCTTTTCTTGGGAGAGCCCCTCTGAAGCTGGAGTGACAATGACATGGTCACTATGCCAATTGGCATAAAGTGCAGGCTCTTTGGTGTATGAGACGCTATCTTCTACCTGAGTTTGGACGATCCGTTCAGCAGGAATCATGCCCGGCTGGAGTTGGGAAACATCAACCGGTTTGCTAAACCGAAGGTTATCGAGGTTTAAGAAGATGCCTAAAATCAACGGAAGCACACAAAGAAAAACGATGAACGGCACGATTAAACGCGCGCCTAACAAGAACAATGAACCTGGAAACATCGAGAAAATCAGTACACTGGGGAGGACAACCAGCAACGTTTGCCATGATGGATGAATGCCTTGTCTTTTGGCAAAAAAACGAATACTTATATGGAGGGCGATAATCAAGACAAACGTCAAAAATATGTTCAGTTGAATCTGAAGCTGAGAGAGCAGAAAGGAGACATAAAAGGCAATTGCGAAAAATTGCAAGAGACTTTGACCCCGTTCAAGTAGTTGCTGAGCTATGTCTTTTGAACTGAAAATCGAAAAAAGTGCCTGCTTCTTTTCGGAAAACGAAGTGAATAGCAACGTCTGAAATATTGCCCAACAGAAATAGGGAAACAGGATGTTTAGCAACAGCACAACGGGCGGAAAAGTAAAGCGGCCAACCTGTGCTTCAAAAAAGGAGGCGGGTAATATCAGGGTCATGCCCCAATACAGTTTGGCATCCCCCGGTGCAAATACCCCTAACCAATAGGCACCAAAACTCAAAGCTGTGCTTACAGTGAAAATCAAAGCAAAGGATTCAAGCGTTGTCAGTCCTGAAATGAGAAAGATGGCTTGTGAAGCAAGGCCCGCCCATAGTAGACCAAGGGTACAGAGATTTGGAATTTTCCGCGTTTTTTGATCGATGTAAGTGGCATAAAGCCCAAAAAGAAGGGCGAGGGTGATTGAGATGTATACTTGCTGTGGCATAAAAAAACTCCTATAACATAGATTACTCCGATAGATGCCGGATATAGTGTCGCTCAACCTGACGACAAACCGGGATTTAAGACATCATCAAGAATAGCAAGGGCTTTCTTTTCATCCTGACAAATATGAGTCAGCACACTCTCAACTTCAGCGGGTGTATGATCCAACAACAAGGTTGAGGCTAGTGCCCATTCCATAGGCACTTGACGATAACTCGGTAATTGAACCGCTCTGGGTTGAATTGTCCCATCAATTCGGTCATAAGTATATGAAAATTTGAACCCAAATCGACGTTCTTGTGGTGTAGGACTGTGTGCTCGCGATAATTGCTCAAAGAGGGCGATTAAGTTTGCAACGGTGGATTCCCAGGTCAAAGACAGTCCCTGGCGGCGGGCATTTTCGCTCAAATGTGCTCTCTGTTCCCCATCCCCAATCAACAGATGGATACACTCCGTTAGCAACTCAATTGGGACATTGATGTTCCCAAAGCCATCGCTATGTATTTTGATAAACAGACCGGCTTCTCCTACTTCAGGCGGCATTTGGTCTTCCCCAGCGACAATCATCGGTATACCGCAGGCGAGGGCGGCAAAGACGCAAGTTGTCGGGATGCCTAACACGGCAGGAAAGAAGCCTACGTCCACCGCATTGAGTAGAATGGGTAGGGCATCGTAGTCCTGAGGACTCTCGATCTTGAAGAACTCTACATTCTCCGGTTTGCCCCGCATATACCGTTCCAGCATCGAATCAATAACCAAAAAAATAACCTCCGGATTGGCATCGCAAACCTTTCTCAAAAAAGGAATCCCTTCCTCCGGACGGAATCCAGAAATAATCAGAACAGCGGGGTGTTGCATAAAGAGCGGATTTTCAAACGCGGCGGCGAGTTGCTCTTTTGCTGGCACTTTGGGACACGGTTGAAAAAGTTGATGATTCACACCGCCTGGGATGACAACCAATTGAGGCGACTGCCTGTTCTCTGAAGCGGTAAAAAGGTGCTGAAGGTTTTTTTCCTTTATTAGGAACTCTCGGGTCCAGGACGCATCAACACAAAGTGCATCATAAGGGCGAAACACAAACGATTTGTCTAGAGTCATCTGAATGAGGCTATCACGGACGAACTCATCGCTAATAATTCGATTCACCAGGGGCGGGCGGGTCACTTGTGTGAAAAAAGACATGTCTTCTTTTGAAAGCATTGACAAGGCCAAAATCCCATCACAGCCTTGGGGGATAAACTTAGTCGACGCAAACGTCCGGTTCGTCGGATAGTCAATTCTTTCGATATCCTCTAATGAAAACAGATTTTCTGTTTCGTTTAATGGAATTTCTGAAATTGGCCAAGCCATTGACACCTTCATTTCTTTCCCCAAGCCGGAAAGTAAATAATAAACCTCCAGTTTGGCGGTAAGACTAAGGTACTGCATTTCACTAAGGAATCCGGGCGCGATGAACAGACTTTGGAGAGTTTTCTGATCTGCTCCCACCTTGGATGGGAGAGCCCCTTCGACAAGCAGGCCGATTCGACTGAGTTGATCAAGCCTCTTTAATGCTTCTCGCATCTGGGAATCCGTTGAAAGTGGCTGTAAGTGCGCCAATAACTCGTCCGTGGTTTTGCTTTCAACAACCTTGAGAATTTCCCAGAGCACGGCATCCACTTCGACGACGACCCCTTCCTCAAGGTCAACGACATATCGTTGACCGTTCTGTTCAAACGAATGGTTGGGCCGAAGCTTTTGAGGAAATTGAAGCATTTTTCGACTCCTTTTCTTGATTGCGGGTTTTGTCAGTTCACAAGATCTCCAATTATTTGACGAACAACATTTTCCCGCTTTGATTCGTATCGGGTAGTAGGGAAACTGACCACTGCCCTGTGAAGGACGATATAACGAGACACAAAATCCCGTCAGTCAGTTCCCCACTCTACCCAATACAAACTGAGAGAGAGCACCACTAACATCCGCCCATATACCGACAGGAAATCCTTGGAGGATCACTGAGATCCGCATCTATACATACTGTTACCACCACGTGATTTCCTATCCTCTCTGTACAGCAGTACCGATCCCAACCGCAACACTCCACGGCATTTTCGCCCTGCCCGCACATTTCTGCCAATGCTGGAGATGTGGCGACTAAGAAGGCAGCGAGTCCCGAAGCACTTGCCAACGCGGCAACCGTAAAGGTGCTCCTTCTACCAACCTGTCCCGCTTCTCCGAGCAGAAAATCGGAGACCTCCTTTCATTATAGGAAATCTTTACTGAGCGTGTAGCTCAGAGGACGTGTTGATTATTTGAGTAGTATCATTTTTCGACTGTGTGTGTGTTCTGCCGCATCTAACGTGTAGAAATAGATACCTGAAGATGCAACCTCACCATTCTCCGTTCTGCCATTCCAGTGAATGGCATCCGCTTTGGTTTGATAGATACCGGCCGTTTTTTTGCCTAATCCAATCTGACGGATGCGCTCGCCGTTGAGGTTATAAATTGTGAGCGTGACAACCGAATCGGATGCCAATTGATACGGTATCCACGTTTCGGGGTTGAACGGGTTGGGATAGTTCTGAAACAGTGCGGTCTGTTTGACATCCCCCCAAAATGTGAGCTGTTTTTCCATCGGTTCAATCGCTAGGGAAGGGAGGTTCACATCCCAGAGCAGAATCCTCTCAACGCCAGTAATGAGGCGTTTACCATTTCTGCTTAGGGCAACACTGGGAAGGCCGGGATTCTTAAAGGTTAAGCGATCCACCTCTTTCCCATCTCGCCACCGAACGGCGATAACTGCCCCTTGACGGATTTTTTCACCGAACCGTATCGTTTCCAAAAGGATGTATTGACCATCCGGGCTAAAGGTTAGTGACCATGGATGGCTACTCTTGAATGCGGTTATCTGTTTTTTCTTTACAATGTCCCATACAATCACATTGCCTTCCCTGTCACCCGAAGCCAAAATCTGCCCATCGGAACCAAAGGCAAGCGACACTATCCGAGACAGATGGCCGCGCAGTAAGCTTCTCCGTCGGAGTGTCTGCAAGTTCCATAGATGAATTGCATCGCTTGCCTCTGTCGATGCGAGGTGTTTTCCGTCGGGACTGATAGTCAACGCTGGCTTAATACCTCTTCCATCTCCGTCTTCCCCTTGTAAAGTGGCGAGCAGTTTTTTTTCCGCGATATCCCAGACCTGAACCGTGTGGAAATCATTGGCAACGATAAGTTTTTGACTGTCGGGACTGAACACAAAATTGAGGGAGCTTGCGAGCTCGAAACGGGCGCGCTCTGTCCCGTGTGCCACATCCCAGATATGGACTGTCTCTCTGCTGCCAGAAGCGAGTATTGCCCCATCGGGACTGAAAGCCAGCACATCTGGGATCGTGGTATGTCCAATTAACCGGACGAGCTCTACCCCGCGCTCAATGTCCCAAAGCCGGACCGAGTAATCATAATGACTAGTGGCAAAGGTCTCCCCATTCGGACTGATGGTATGCGTTCGGATCCCACCGGTATGCGTCTCCTTTTTTCGCACCAACTTCTGGGTGGCGATGTCCCAAATTTGTATGGTAGTGCCACCAGCGGTGAGGGCGAATTGATCGGTGACAGGGTCAAATGCCACCGAAAGCACATTGCTCTCAGCAGGTAATTGGACGAGTTCCGTTTTCTGATTCATATCCCAAATACGAACCAGAACGGGGTGCCACCATTTGAAAGAGGCAACGAGATTCCGATTGGAGTGTGCAATGAGTCGTTGGTTCTGGGTGTTCTCTTGCAGGGCGATCTGTTTGCCGGTTTCGACATCCCAAAATTTCAGATCCCCTCTGCCATCGGAGCCGATAGAAAGGAGCGTTTTACCATCCAGACTGAGCGCAATTGATGGCGCACCGAACTGATGGTCTATCTGGCGGAGAATCTGTTTGGTTTGAAAATCCCACAAAATGAGTTTCCCATTATAGACAGCTATCACGATAACACTTCCGTTTGGACTGAAGACAATCTGTGTTGGGTTGTGTTCGGTCAGCTTTTGTATATCAAGTGCAGCGACCTGTCGCTTCTTTTCAATGTTCCAGACCCCAACTGTACCATCTGATGATGCTGAGGCCAAAAAAATACCATCAGGACTGAAATCGACAGAATTTACACCCGAATTATGTGCCGTAAAAGCGTGTATCTGCGCTTGGGTGGCGATGTGCCACAATCGAATAGTGGAATCTCTCCCCGCTGACGCAAGCAACGTGCCATCAGGACTAAAAGCAATTGTCCTGAGGGGCCCAAACTCTTCAGCAAGATGTGCGACTTGGGTGAGTGTTTCTGGGTCAAATAACAAGAAACCTTGACTTTCGGTGATTGCAAGGAGCTCTCCGTCGGGGGAATAAGCAATCTGACCGATTGACCTGTAGCTAAACGCTTTTGTGGGTGCTTTTGGAAACAACTTGGCAACCGCGATTTCAACAGAGGCGATCAGTTGAATCATCACGAAAAACAACAGGACGGGAGTCATTCTTCTCATTTTGGATTCACTCCTCAGGGAAAATAAAAATTGAGGGCGTATGCCCAGTAAAAACTGGGCATACGCCATTTCAGAGACAGTACCCGTGCTTTGATGCGGAAATTTAACAAGGACCTACATATCTACAGTCTTCTCCCACATCATCGCCGTCGAAACATATCTCAAGGATCTTCTGATTCACTTCGATCTTACAGCAGTACTCATCCCAGCCGCAACACCATCCGCCATCCATACAGAAGTCTCCTGCCTCTGCTGGCGGTGTAGCGACTAAGAAGGCAGCAAGCCCCGAAGCACTCGCCAACGCGGCAACCGTAAAGGTGCTCCTTCTACCAACCTGTCCCGATTCGCCGAGCAGAAAATCAGAGACCTTCTTTTTGGCTATTGATTGGATCCTCATGGGTTTCACCTCCTTTCATTATAGAAATTCTTTACTGAGCGTGTAGCTCAGAGGAAGTGTTGATTATTTGAGTAGTATCATTTTCCCACTGTGCGTATATTCCGCGGCATCTAACGTGTAGAAGTAGATACCTGAAGGTGCGGCTTCGCCCTGTTCTGTTCTGCCATCCCAGTGAATGGCATCCACTTTGGTCTGATAGATGCCCGCTGGTTTTTCGCCTAAGTCAAGCTGCCGAATGCGCTCGCCGTTGAGGTTGTAAACCGTGAGCGTGACAACGGAATCGGATGCCAATTGATACGGAATCCACGTTTCGGGGTTGAACGGGTTGGGATAGTTCTGAAACAGTGCGGTCTGTTTGATATCTCCCCAAAATGTGAGCTGTTTGTCCATCGGTTCAATTGCTAGGGATGGGAGGTTGACATCCCAGAGCAGAATCTGATCACCGCTCGTAATGAGGCGTTTACCATCTTTACTTAAGGCGAGCCTTGCAAAACCGGGATTCTTAAAGGTTAGGCGATCCACCTCTGTCCCATCTCGCCACCGAACGGCGATAACTTCCCCTTGAGTGATTTTAGCCAATCGCCGCCTCGTTTCCAGGAGTACGTATTGACCATCCGGGCTAAAGGTTAATGACTTTGGATTACCACCTTTGAATGCGGTTATCTGTTTTTTCGTTTCGATGTCCCAGACAATCACATTGCCTTTGCTGTCACCGGAAGCCAAAAGCTGCCCATCCGGGCTAAAGGCAAGAGACCGAATATTAAACAGATGTCCGCGCAGTAAGCTTCTCCGCCGGAGTGTCTCGAAGTTCCATAGATGAATCGCAGTGCTTGATTCTGTCGAAGCGAGGTGTTTGCCATCTGGACTGATGGTTAGTTCTGCGGCGATGCCTCTCCCATCTCCGTCCTCTCCTTGTAAAGTGGCGATTAGGTTTTTTTCGGCAATATCCCAGATCTTAACGGTGTGAAAATCATTGGCAACGATGATTTTTCGACTGTCGGGACTGAAGACAAAATTGAGGGGGCCTGTGAGCTCGAAACGGGTGCGCTCTGTCCCGTGTGCCACATCCCAGATATGGACCTTCCGATAGCCTTCAGAAGCGAGCATCTCCCCATCGGGACTGAAAGCCAGCACATCCGGGACGGTGGTATGTCCAATTAACCGGACGCGCTCAACGCCTCGCTCGACATCCCAAAGTCGGACGGAGTAATCACCATGACTGGTGGCAAAGGTTTCGCCATTCGGACTGATGGTCTGCGAGACAATCGAGCCGGTATGCGTCTCCTTTTTCCGCACCAACTTCCGGGTTGCAATGTCCCAGATTTGGATGGTGGTGCCACCGGCGATGAGGGCGAATTGGTCGTTGGCGGGATTAAATGCCACGGAAAGGACATTGCCCTTGACCGGAAATTGGGCGAGTACCGTTTTCTGACCGACATCCCAGAGTCGAACGGGAGCGGGGCTCCACCAGTTGAAAGAGGCAACGAGATTCCGATTGGGATGTGCAATGAGCCGTCGATTCTGGGTGTTCTTTTGAATGGCGATCTGCTTGCCGGTTTCAACCTCCCAAAATTTAAGATCGCCTCTGCCATCTGCGGACGCGATAGAAAGGAGCGTTTTGCCATCGAGACTGAGCGCAATTGCCGGGAAACTGAACTGATGGTCTATTGAGCGGAGAATCTTTTGGGTTTGAAAATCCCACAACAGGAGTTTCCCATTAAGGACAGCGATTGCGACCAAACTGCCGTCGGGACTGAAAAGGACATGTCTTGGGGTTTCTCCTACGCGGTTTTGTGTATCAAGCGCGGCGACCTGCCGCTGCTTTTCAATGTTCCAGACTCGAACAGTACCGTCTGAGGAGGCTGAAGCCAAAAAAGTCCCATCACGACTAAAATTGGCAGATCCGACACGCGAGTTATGCCCGGTAAAAGCGTGTATCTGCTTTTGGGTGGCGATGTGCCACAATCGAATAGTAGCATCTCTACCCCCTGAAGCAAGCAGTGTCCCATCGGGACTAAAAGCAATTGTCGCGATGGGACTGAACTCTTTGGCGAGATGTACGACTTGGTCCAGTGTTTTGGGGTCATATAAGAAGACACCTTGAGTGCCAGCAATTGCAAGCAGGTCGCCATTGGGGGAATAAGCAATCTCAAGGATTGTGCCGTTGCCAAACGCTTTTGTGGGGGCTTTTGGAAACAACTTGGCGCCGACGATTTCAATAGAGGCCGTCAGTTGAATCATCACGAAAAACAACAGGACGGGAGCCATTCTTCTCATTTTGGGTTCATCCTCTCGGGAAAAAGATTCGTTAGCAATAGTTGGCGTACGCCCAGCAAAAAACTGGGCATACGTTATTTTGGAGACAGTGGCTATGCGTTAACGCGGGAATTAGCAAGCACCTGCGTATGTACAATCGCCCTTTTCATCGTTGTCGACGCACCGGTCAAGCGCGTCAATATGACAGCAGTAGCGATCCCAACCGCAACACCATGCATCGTTACACATCATTCCTGCCGATGCCGGTGGTGTAGCGACCAAGAAGGCAGCGAGGCCCGAAGCACTGGCCAAGGCAGCAACCGTAAAAGTGGATCTTCTAGCGACCTGTCCCGCTTCTCCGAGCAGAAAATCGGAGACCTTCTTTTTGGCTATTGATCGGATTTTCATGGGTTTCACCTCCTTTCATGATAGAAAATCTTCCCTGAACATGTGGCTAAGGGGAAGTGCTGATTATTTGAGTAGTATCATTTTTCGACTGTGTATGTGTTCTGCCGCATCTAACGTGTAGAAGTAGATACCTGAAGGTGCGGATTCGCCCTTGTCCGTTCTGCCATCCCAGTGGATGGCATCCGCTTTGGTCTGATAGATGCCCGCTGGTTTTTCGCCTAAGTCAAGCTGTCGAATGCGTTCACCGTTGACACTGTAAACCGTGAGCGTGACAACGGAATCGGATGCCAATTGATACGGAATCCACGTTTCGGGGTTGAAGGGGTTGGGATAGTTTTGAAACAGTACCGTCTGTTTGACATCTCCCCAAAGTGTGAGCTGTTTTCCCATCCGTTCAATCGCTAGGGACGGGAGGTTGACATCCCAGAGCAGAATCTGCGCGCCGCTCGTAATGAGTCGTTTACCATCTCTGCTTACGGCGATACTTGAAAGTACGCTGGGATTCTTAAAGGTTAAGCGATCCACCTCTCTCCCATCTCGCCACCGAACGGCGATAACTTCACCGTAAAAGCTTTTTTTACCGTATCGTATCGTTTTCAAGAGTAAATATTGACCATCGGGGCTAAAGGTCAGGGACCATGGACGACTGCCTTTGAGGGTGGCAATCTCTTTTTTCTTTACAATATCCCAGACAATCACATTGCCCTTCAAGTCACCGGAAGCCAAAAGCTGCCCTTCAGGGCTAAAGGCAAGAGATACAATAGTAAACAAATGTCCACGAAGTAAGCTGCGCCGTCGGAGTGTCTCCAAGTTCCATAGATGAATCGCATTGCTTGCTTCTGTGGAAGCGAGGTATTTTCCATCTGGACTAATGGCTAATTCTGCCGCGATGCCTCTCCAATCTGCGTCCTCTCCTTGTAAAGTGGCGAGCAGTTTTTTTTCGGCGATATCCCAAATCTTAACGGTGTGAAAATCATTGGCAACGATGATTTTTCGACTGTCGGGACTGAACACAAAATTGAGGGGGCCCGTGAGTTGAAAACGGGCACACTCTGTCCCGTGGACGACATCCCAGATATGGACCGTCTCTCTATGTCCAGAAGCGAGTATTGCCCCATCGGGACTGAAAGCTACCACGAATGGAACTGTAGTATGTCCAATTAAGCGGACACGCTCAACGCCTCGTTCAACGTCCCAAAGTCGCACGGAGTAATCACCATGACTCGTGGCAAAGGTTTCTCCATTCGGACTGATGGTATGCGTTCGAATTCCACCGGCATGCGTCTCCTTTTCTCGCACCAACTTCTGGGTGGCGATGTCCCAGATTTGGATGGTGGTGCCCCCGGCGGTGAGGGCGAGTTGATCACTGACAGGGTTAAATGCCACGGAAAGGACATTGCCCTCAACCGGCAATTGGGCAAGTTCCGTTTTCTGATCGATATCCCAGAGCCGAACCGGGGCGGGACTCCACCATTTGAAAGAGGCAACGAGATTCCGATTGGGGTGTGCAATGAGCCGTTGGTTCTGCGTGTTCTTTTGAAGGGCGATCTGTTTGCCGGTTTCAACATCCCAAAATTTCAGATCCCCTCTGCCATCGGAGCCGATAGAAAGGAGCGTTTTGCCATCCCGACTGAGCGCAATTGATGGACTACCGGACTGACGGTCTATCTGGTAGAGAATCTGTTTGGTTTGAAAATCCCACAAGATGAGTTGTCCATTATAAGCGGCTATCACGATCACACTTCCGTTTGGACTGAAGATAACCTGTGTTGGTATCTGCTCGGCGACCTTTCGCACATCAAGCGCAGCAACCTGCTGTTTCTTTTCAAGGCTCCAGACTCGAACAGTATCGTCTGAGGAGGCTGAAGTCAAAAAAGTCCCATCAGGACTGAAATCAACGGAACGTACACCCGCATTGTGTCCGGTAAAAGCGTGTATCTGCTTGTGGGTGGTGATGTTCCACAATCGAATGTTAGTATCTCTACCCCCTGACGCAAGCAGGGTGCCATCGGGACTAAAAGTAATGGTCCAGGGGGCATCGAACTCTTTGGCAAGATGGGCGACTTGGGTAAGTGTTTCTGGGTCATATAACAAGATCCCTCGACTCTCAGTGATTGCAAGGAGCTCTCCGTCTGGGGAATAAGCAATCCGACCGATTGACCTGATGTCAAACGCTTTTGTGGGTTCTTTTGGAAACAACTTGGCAACGGCGATTTCAACAGCGGTGGTCAGTTGAATCATCACGACGAGCAATAGAACGGGAGTTATTCTTCTCATTTTGGGGTCACTCCTTAAAGAAAAAAGATTGAGGGCGCACACCCGGTAAAAACTGGGCATACGCCATCTCAGAGACAGTATCCGTGCTTTGACGCGGAAATTTAACAAGGACCTACATATCTACAATCTCCCACATCATCGTCGTGGAGACACACCTCAACCAACTCTGCGTCCGGTACGATATCGCAGCAGTACGCATCCCAGCCGCAACACCATCCACCGCCTATACAGAAGTCTCCTGCCGCTGCTGGTGGTGTAGCAACCAAGAAGGCAGCAAGTCCCGAAGCACTGGCCAACGCGGCAACTGTAAAGGTGCCTCTTCTAGCGACCTGTCCCGCTTCGCCGAGCAGAAAATCGGAGACCTTCTGTTTAGCGATTGATCGGATTTTCATGGTTTTCACCTCCTTTCGTGATAGAAAATCTTCCCTTAACCGGTGGCTAAGAGGAAGTGTTGATCATTTGAGTAGTATCATTTTCCGACTGTGGGTGTGTGCTGCCGCATCTAAGGTGTAGAAGTAGATACCTGAAGATGCGGCTTCGCCCTTGTCCGTTCTGCCATCCCAGTGAATGGCATCCGCTTGGGTCTGATAGATACCCGCTGGTTTTTCGCCTAAGTCAATCTGCCGGATGCGTTCACCTTTAGTATTGTAAACCGTGAGCGTGACAACCGAATCGGATGCCAATTGATACGGTATCCACGTTTCGGGGTTGAAGGGGTTGGGATAGTTCTGAAACAGTGCGGTCTGTTTGACATCCCCCCAAAGTGTGAGCTGGTTTTCCATCGGTTCAATTGATAGGGAGGGGAGGTTCACATCCCAGAGCAGAATCTGATCACCGCCAGTAATGATGTGTTTACCATCTTGGCTTAAGACGACACCTGGAAGTACTTCGGAATTCTTAAAGGTTAAGCGATCCACCTCGCTCCCATCTCGCCACCGAAACGCGATAACTGCCCCTTGAGAGATTTTACCGAATCGCCTCGTTTCCAAAAGGAGATATTGACCATCCGGGCTAAAGGTCAGTGACATTATATTAATATTACCGCTCTTGAATGCGGCAATCTGTTTTTTCGTTTCGATGTTCCATACAATCACATTGCCTCTCCATTCACTCGCAGCCAAAATCTGCCCATCCGGGCTAAAGGCAAGAGACTTAATCCCAGACACAAACAGATGTGCGCGTAGCAAGCTGTGCCGCCGGAGTGTCTCAAGGTTCCATAGATGAACAATCTTGCTTGCTTCTGTGGAAGCGAGGTATTTTCCATCGGGACTGATGGCGAGTTCTGCTGCGACCCCTCTGGCATCTCCGTCCTCTCCTTGTAAAATGGCAAGCACTTTTTTCGCCGCGATATCCCAGACCTGAACCGTGTGGAAATCATTGGCAACGATAAGTTTTCGACTGTCGGGACTGAAGACAAAATTGAGGGGGCCTGTGAGCTCAAAACGGACACGCTCTGTCCCGTGTGCCACATCCCAGATATGGACCGCCTCTCTCCGTCCAGAAGCGAGCATCGCCCCATCGGGACTGAAAGCCATCACCCATGGGACTCTAGTATGTCCAATGAAGCGGGCGCGCTCAATCCCGCGCTGGATGTCCCAAAGTCTAACGGAGTAATCATAATGACTGGTGGCAAGGGTTTTCCCATTTGAACTGAGGGTATGTGTTAGGATTCCACCGGTATGCGTCTCCTTTTTTCGCACCAACTTCTGGGTTGCGATGTCCCAGATTTGGATAGTTGTTTCACCGGCGATGAGGGCGAGCTGGTTTTTGACAGGGTTAAATGCCACGGAAATGACATTGCCATCAACCGGAAATTGGGCGAGTTCCGTTCTCTGACCCACATCCCAGAGCCGAACGGGAGCGGGGCTCCACCAGCTGAAAGAGGCAACGAGATTCCGACTCGGGTGTGCAATGAGCCGTTTGTTCTGGGTGTTTTGTTGAATGGCGAGTTGCTTGCCGGTTTCGACATCCCAAAATTTCAGGTCCCCTCCATCTCCGGGGGCGATAGAAAGGAGCGTTTTGCCATCTGCACTGAGCGCAATTGACGGGAAAATCATTTGATGGTCTATCTGGCGGCGAATCTTTTGGGTTTGAAAATCCCACAAAATGAGTTGCCCCTCAATGACAGATATCGCAACCAAACTGTCGTTTGGACTGAAAAGGACATGTCGTGGGTCGCTGGCGAAGAGGTTTTGTGTATCGAGAGAAGCGACCTGCCGCTTCTTTTTAATGTTCCATACACGAACCGTACCATCGTAGGATGCTGAAGCCAAAAAAGTGCCATCAGGACTAAAATCGACAGAATTTACACCCAAATTATGTGTGGTAAAAGCGTGTATCTGCTCTTGGGTCTCGATGTTCCACAATCGAATATTGGCATCCATGCCCCCTGAGACAAGCAGTGTACCATCGGGACTAAAAGCAATTGACAAGATGATGCCGACCTCCTTAGCGAGATGGGCAACTTGAGCAAGTGTTTCCGGCTCATATAAGAAGACCCCTTGACTCCCAGCGATGGCAAGCGCGTCTCCGTCGGGGGAGTAAGCAATCTGGGTGATTGCGCCGTTGCCGAAGGCTTTTGTGGGTGCTTTTGGAAACAACTTGGCATCGGCGATTTCGACAGAGGTTGTCAGTTGCATCATCACAGCGAACAAAAGAACGGGAGCCATTCTTCTCATTTTGGGTTCACTCCTTCGGGAAAATAAAAAAGATTCGTTAGCAATAGAGGGCGTACGCCCAGCAAAAGCTGGGCGTAACCCATTTTAGACAGTGTCTGCCCTTCGGCGCAGAAATTAACAAGGACCTCCTGCATACCTGCAATCTAGTCCCTCGTCACCACATACGCCATGACAGCAATATTTATCCCAGCCGCAGCACCATCCGTCGTCCCCGCACGGAATTCCTCCTGCCTCTGCTGGCGGTGTAGCGACTAAGAAGGCAGCGAGTCCCGAAGCACTCGCCAAGGCGGCAACTGTAAAGGTGCCTCTTCTACCAACCTGTCCTGCTTCTCCGAGCAGAAAATCGGAGACCTTCTTTTTGGCTATTGATCGGATCTTCATGGGTTTCACCTCCTTTCGTGGTAGAAAATCTTCTCTTAGCTTGTGGCTAAGAGGAAGTGTTGATTATTTGAGTAGTATCATTTTTCGACTGTGTGTGTGTGCTGCCGCATCTAAGGTGTAGAAGTAGATGCCTGAAGGTGCGGCTTCGCCCTGTTCCGTTCTGCCATTCCAGTGAATGGCATCCGCTTGGGTCTGATAGATGCCGGCTGGTTTTTCGCCTAAGTCAATCTGGCGGATGCGCTCGCCGTTGAGGTTGTAAATCGTGAGCGTGACAACCGAATCGGATGCCAATTGATACGGAATCCACGTTTCGGGGTTGAAGGGGTTGGGATAGTTTTGAAGCAGTGCGGTCTGTTTGACATCCCCCCAAAGTGTGAGCTGTTTGCCCATCGGTTCAATCGCCAAGGACGGGAGGTTGACATCCCAGAGCAGAATCTGTTCACCTCTCGTAATGAGGCGTTTACCATCTCTGCTTAAGGCAACACTGGAAAGGCCGGGATTCTTAAAGGTTAAGCGATCCACCTCTTTCCCATCGCGCCACCGAACGGCGATAACTGCCCCTTGACGGATTTTTTCACCGAACCGTATCGTTTCCAAAAGGATGTATTGACCATCCGGGCTAAAGGTTAGTGACCATGGATGGCTACTCTTGAATGCGGTTATCTGTTTTTTCTTTACAATGTCCCATACAATCACATTGCCTTCCCTGTCACCCGAAGCCAAAATCTGCCCATCGGAACCAAAGGCAAGCGACACTATCCGAGACAGATGGCCGCGCAGTAAGCTTCTCCGTCGGAGTGTCTGCAAGTTCCATAGATGAATTGCATCGCTTGCTTCTGTCGATGCGAGGTGTTTTCCGTCGGGACTGATAGTCAACGCTGGCTTAATACCTCTTCCATCTCCGTCTTCCCCTTGTAAAGTGGCGAGCAGTTTTTTTCCCGCGATATCCCAGACCTGAACCGTGTGGAAATCATTGGCAACGATAAGTTTTTGACTGTCGGGACTGAAGACAAAATTGAGGGGGCCCGTAAGGTCAAAACGGGCGCGCTCTGTCCCGTGTGCCACATCCCAGATATGGACTGTCTCTCTGCTGCCAGAAGCGAGTATTGCCCCATCGGGACTGAAAGCCAGCACATCTGGGATCGTGGTATGTCCAATTAACCGGACACGCTTAACCCCGCGCTCAATGTCCCAAAGCCGGACCGAGTAATCATAATGACTAGTGGCAAAGGTCTCCCCATTCGGACTGATGGTATGCGTTCGGATCCCACCGGTATGCGTCTCCTTTTTTCGCACCAACTTCTGGGTGGCGATGTCCCAAATTTGTATGGTAGTGCCACCAGCGGTGAGGGCGAATTGATCGGTGACAGGGTCAAATGCCACCGAAAGCACATTGCCCTCAACCGGCAATTGGGCAAGTTCCGTTTTCTGATCGATATCCCAGAGCCGAACCGGGGCGGGACTCCACCATTTGAAAGAGGCAACGAGATTCCGATTGGGGTGTGCAATGAGCCGTTGGTTCTGGGTGTTCTTTTGAAGGGCGATCTGTTTGCCGGTTTCGACATCCCAAAATTTCAGATCCCCTCTGCCATCGGAGCCGATAGAAAGGAGCGTTTTGCCATCCCGACTGAGCGCAATTGATGGACTACCGGACTGACGGTCTATCTGGTGGAGAATCTGTTTGGTTTGAAAATCCCACAAGATGAGTTGTCCATTATAGGCGGCTATCACGATCACACTTCCGTTTGGACTGAAGATAACCTGTGTTGGTATCTGATCGGCGACCTTTCGTACATCAAGCGCAGCGACCTGCTGTTTCTTTTCAAGGCTCCAGACCCGAACAGTATCGTCTGAGGAGGCTGAAGTCAAAAAAGTCCCGTCAGGACTGAAATCAACGGAATATACACCCGCATTGTGTCCGGTAAAAGCGTGTATCTGCTTGTGGGTGGCGATGTTCCACAATCGAATGTCAGTATCTCTTCCCCCTGACGCAAGCAGGGTGCCATCGGGACTAAAAGTAATTGTCCAGGGGGCACCGAACTCTTTGACAAGATGTGCGACTTGGGTGAGTGTTTCTGGGTCATATAACAAGACCCCTTGACTCTCGGTGATTGCAAGGAGCTCTCCGTCTGGGGAATAAGCAATCCGACCGATTGACCTGATGTCAAACGCTTTTGTGGGTGCTTTTGGAAACAACTTGGCAACAGCGATTTCAACACCGGTGGTCAGTTGAATCATCACGACGAGCAATAGAACGGGAGTTATTCTTCTCATTTTGGGTTCATTCCTTTGGGAAAAAGATTCGTTGGCAATCGTTGGTGTACGCCCGACAGAAACTCAGTCTTCCCCCAGAATTTTCACTTCTATCTGGTTATCAATGATGAGTGTACGCCCGACAGAAATTCAGTCTTCCCTGAGCGTGTGGCTAAGAGGAAGTGTTGACTATTTGAGTAGTATCATTTTCCCACTGTGTCTGTATTCTGCCACATCTAAGGTGTAGAAATAGATACCGGAAGGTGCGGCTTCGCCCTTTTCGGTTCTACCATCCCAGTGAATGGCATCCGCTTGGGTCTGATAGATACCCGCCGGTTTTTCGCCTAAGTCAATCTGACGAATACGTTCACCGTTGACGTTGTAAATCGTGAGCGTGACAACCGAATCGGATGCCAATTGATACGGTATCCACGTTTCGGGGTTAAACGGGTTGGGATAGTTCTGAAACAGTGCGGTCTGCTTGACATCTCCCCAAAGTGTGAGCTGTGTTTCCATCGGTTCAATCGCTAGGGATGGGAGGTTCACATCCCAAATCAGAATCTGCTTACCTCTGGTAATAAGGCGTTTACCATCTTGGCTTAGGGACACACTTGAAAGTGAGCTAGGGTTCTTAAAGGTTAGGCGATCTACCTCTTTCCCATCTCGCCACCGAACGGCGATAAGTTCACCGTAACGGATTTTACCGTATCGCCTCGCTTCCAAGAGTAAATATTGACCATCAGGGCCAAAGGTCATTGATTCTGGACGACTGCCTTTGAGGGTGGCAATCTGTTTTTTCGTTTCGATGTCCCATACAATCACATTGCCTTTCCAGTCACCTGAAGCCAAGATCTGTCCATCGGGGCTAAAGGCAAGTGACACTATCTGAAACAGATGACCGCGGAGTAGGCTTCTCCGTCGGAGTGTCTCGAAGTTCCATAGATGAATCGCAGTGCTTGCTTCTGTCGATGCGAGGTGTGTGCCATCTGGACTGATGGCTAATTTTGCGGCGATGCCTCTCCCATCTCCGTCCTCTCCTTGTAAAGTCGCAAGCACTTTTTTCTCTGCGATATCCCAGACCTGAACCGTGTGAAAATCATTGGCAGCGATAAGTTTGCGACTGTCGGGGCTGAAGACAAAATTGAGGGGGCCAGTAAGGTCAAAACGGGCGCGCTCTGTTCCGTGTGCCACATCCCAGATATGGACCGTCCTGCTTTTTCCAGAAGCGAGCATCGCCCCATCGGGACTGAAAACCAGAACCCGTGGGACGGTGGTATGTCCAATTAAACGGATACGCTCAACGCCTCGCTCAATGTCCCAAAGTCTAACGGAATAATCACCATGACTGGTGGCAAAGGTGTCCCCATTCGGACTGAGGGTAAGTGAGGAAATCCCGCCGGTATGTGTCTCCTTTTTTCGCACCAACTTCTGGGTGGCGATGTCCCAGATTTGGATGGTGGTGCCACCGGTGATGAGAGCGAATTGATCGGTGACAGGGTCAAATGCCACGGAATAGACATTGCCCTCAACCGGCAATTGGGCGAGTTCCGTTTTCAGACTCACATCCCATAGCCGAACCGGAGTGGGGTGCCACCAGTTGAAAGAGGCAACGATATTCCGATTGGGGTGTGTTGTTAGGACTCGGTTCTGGGTGTTGTTTTGAAGGGCAATTTGCTTTCCGGTTTCGACATCCCAAAATTTTAGATCTCCTCTGTTATCTGTGGAGGCGATAGAAAGGAGCGTTTTGCCATCGAGGCTGAGCGCAATTTCAGGGAAACTCAACTGATGGTCTATCTGGCGGAGAATCTTTTGGGTTTGAAAATCCCACAAAATGAGTTGCCCATTATGGACGGATATCGCGACCAAACTTCCGTTTGGACTGAAGATAACCTGTGTTGGGTTGTGCTCAGTGAGCTTTTGTATATCAAGCGCAGCGACCTGTCGCTTCTTTTCAAGGTTCCAGACCCGAACAGTACCATCGTATGATGCTGAAGCCAAAAAAGTCCCGTCAGGACCAAAATCAATAGATCTTACCGCCGAATTATGTGCGGTAAAAGCGTGTATCTGTTCTTGGGTAGCGATGTTCCACAATCGAATATTGGAATCGCCACCCGCTGAGGCAAGCAGTGTACCATCGGGACTAAAAGTAATTGTCCAGAGTGCACCGAACTCTCCACCAAGATGGGCGACTTGAGTGAGTGTTTCTGGGTCATATAACAAGAAGCCTCGCCTCTCGGTGATTGCAAGGAGCTCTCCGTCTGGGGAATAAGCAATCCGACCGATTGACCTGATGTCAAACGCTTTTGTGGGTTCTTTTGGAAAAAACTTAGAAAACGCGATGTCAACAAAAGTCGTCAGTTGAATTATCACGAAAAACAACAGAATGGGACCCATTCTTCTCATTTTGCATCCCTCCTTTGAGAAAAAAGATTCGTTAGCAATAACCGAATACGCCCTGTAAAAACCAGGTCTTCCCTGAGCGTGTGGCTAAGGGGAAGTGTTGACTATTTGAGTAGTATCATTTTTCGACTATGTGTGTGTGCAGCGGCATCTAAGGTGTAGAAATAGATGCCGGAAGGTGCGGCTTCGCCCTTGTCAGTTTTGCCATTCCAGTGAATGGCATCCGCTTTGGTCTGATAGATGCCGGCTGGTTTTTCGCCTAAGTCAATTTGACGAATGCGCTCGCCGTTGAGGTTGTAAATCGTGAGGGTGACAACCGAATCGGATGCCAATTGATACGGAATCCACGTTTCGGGGTTGAACGGGTTGGGATAGTTTTGAAACAGTGCGGTCTGTTTGACATCTCCCCAAAGTGTGAGCTGTTTGCCCATCGGTTCAATCGCTAGGGACGGGAGATTGACATCCCAGAGCAGAATCTGCGTACCACTCGTAATGAGCTGTTTACCATTTTGGCTTACGGCAACACTTGACAGTACGCCGGGAGACTTAAAGGTTAAGCGATCCACCTCTGTTCCATCTCGCCACCGAAAGGCGATAACTTCACCGTGAGTGATTTTACCCAATCGCCGCCTCGTTTCCAAGAGCAGATATTGACCATCAGGGCTAAAGGTCATTGACTTTGGATGACTGCCCTTGAAGGTGGCTATCTGTTTTTTCTTTGCGATGTCCCATATAATCACATTTTCCCTGTCACCGGAAGCCAAAAGCTGTCCATCGGGGCTAAAGGCAAGCGCCCCTATCCGAAACAGATGGCCGCGTAGTAAGCTTCGCCGCCGAAGGGTCTCAAAGTTCCATAGATGAATTGCAGTGCTTGCTTCTGTTGATACGAGGTGTTTGCCATCGGGACTGATGGCTAATTTTGCCGCGATGCCTCTCCCATCTCCGTCCTCCCCTTGTAAAGTGACCAACACTTTTCTTTCGTCGATATCCCAGACCTGAACCGTGTGCAAATCGTTGGCAACGATAAGTTTGCGACTGTCCGGACTGAAAACAAAATTGAGGGGCACAGTGAGTTGAAAACGGACGCGCTCTGTTCCGTGTGCCACATCCCAGATATGGACCATCCCGAAACCTTCAGAAGCGAGCATCTTCTCATCGGGACTGAAAGCCAGCACATCTGGGATTGTGGTATGTCCAAGTAATCGGACGCGCTCAACTCCTCGCTCGATGTCCCAAAGTCGAACGGAGTAATCATTATGACTGGTGGCAAGGGTTTCTCCATTCGGACTGATGGTAAGCGAGGAAATCCCGCCGGTATGCGTCTCCTTTTTTCGGACCAACTTCTGGGTGGCGATGTCCCAGATTTGGATGGTGGTGCCACCGGTGATGAGGGCGAGTTGATCGGTGACGGGGTCAAATGCCAAGGAATGGACACTCCCATCAACCGGAAATTGGGCGCGTTCCGTTTTCTGACCGACATCCCAGATACGAACCGGAGTGGGGTGCCACCAGTTGAAAGAGGCAACGAGATTCCGATTGGGGTGTGTTGTGAGCAGTTGGTTTTGGGTGTTCTTTTGAAGTGCGAATTGCTTGCCGGTTTCGACATCCCAAAATTTCAAATCGCCTCTGTTATCTGTGGACGCGATAGAAAGGAGCGTTTTGCCATCAAGACTGAACGCAATTAACGGGAAAATTCTTTGATCGTCTATCTGGCGGCAAATCTTTTGGGTTTGAAAATCCCACAAAATGACTTTCCCACGACTTAGAGCGATTGCGACCAAACTGCCGTTTGGACTGAAGATAACCTGTCTTGGGATTTGTCCGGCGGCGACGTTTTGTGTATCAATAGAAACGACCTGCCGCTTCTTTTCAATGTCCCAGACATGAACCGTATCATCTGAGGATGATGAAGCCAAAAAAATCCCGTCAGGACCAAAATCGACAGAATTTACACCCGAATTATGTGCGGTAAAAGCGTGTATCTGCTCGTGGGTCTCGATGTTCCACAATCGAATATTGGCATCCATGCCCCCTGAGACAAGCAGTGTACCATCGGGACTAAAAGCAATTGACAAGATGATGCCGACCTCCTTAGCGAGATGGGCAACTTGAGCAAGTGTTTCCGGCTCATATAAGAAGACCCCTTGACTCCCAGCGATGGCAAGCGAGTCTCCGTCGGGGGAGTAAGCAATCTGGGTGATTGCGCCGTTGCCAAACGCTTTTGTGGGTTCTTTTGGAAACAACTTGGCAACAGCGATTTCAACACCGGTGGTCAGTTGAATCATCACGACGAGCAATAGAACGGGAGTTATTCTTCTCATTTTGGGTTCATTCCTTTGGGAAAAAGATTCGTTGGCAATCGTTGGTGTACGCCCGACAGAAACTCAGTCTTCCCCCAGAATTTTCACTTCTATCTGGTTATCAATGATGAGTGTACGCCCGACAGAAATTCAGTCTTCCCTGAGCGTGTGGCTAAGAGGAAGTGTTGATTATTTGAGTAGTATCATTTTTCGACTGTGTGTATGTTCTGCCGCATCTAAGGTGTAGAAATAGAGACCTGAAGATGCGGCTTCGCCCTTGTCCGTTCTGCCATCCCAGTGAATGGCATCCACTTTGGTCTGATAGATGCCCGCCGGTTTTTCGCCTAAGCCAATTTGACGAATGCGCTCGCCGTTGAGGTTGTAAATTGTGAGCGTGACAACCGAATCGGATGCCAATTGATACGGTATCCACGTTTCGGGGTTGAACGGGTTTGGATAGTTCTGAAACAGTGCGGTCTGTTTGACATCCCCCCAAAATGTGAGCTGTTTTTCCATCGGTTCAATCGCTAGGGACGGGAGGTTCACATCCCAGAGCAGAACCTGCGAACCTCTGGTAATAAGGCGTTTACCATCTTGGCTTAGGGAAACACTTGAAAGTAAGCCAGGGTGCTTAAAGGTTAGGCGATCCACCTCTTTTCCATCTCGCCACCGAACGGCGATAAGTTCACCGTAACGGATTTTACCGTATCGCCTCGTTTCCAAAAGGAGATATTGACCATCCGGGCTAAAGGTCAGTGACCTTATATTATCGCTCTTGAATGCGGCAATCTGTTTTTTCGTTTCGATGTCCCATACAATCACATTGCCTTTGCTGTCACCTGAAGTCAAGATCTGTCCATCGGGGCTAAAGGCAAGTGACACTATCTCAAATAGATGACCGCGGAGTAGGCGTCTCCGTCGGAGTGTCTCCAAGTTCCATAGATGAATCGCAGTGCTTGCTTCTGTCGATGCGAGGTGTGTGCCATCTGGACTGATGGCTAATGTTGCGGCAATGCCTCTCGCATCTCCGTCCTCCCCCTGTAAAGTGGCGAGCAGTTTTTTTTCCGAGATATCCCAGACCTGAACCGTGTGAAAATCATTGGCAACGATAAGTTTTTGACTGTCGGGACTGAAGACAAAATTGAGGGGGCCCGTAAGGTCAAAACGCGCGCGTTCTGTTCCGTGTGCCACATCCCAGATATGGACCGTCCTGCTTTTTCCAGAAGCGAGCATCGCCCCATCGGGACTGAAAGTCAGCACCCGTGGGACGGTGTTATGTCCAATGAAGCGGACGAGCTCTACCCCGCTCTTGATATCCCAAAGGCGGACGGAGTAATCACCATGACTGGTGGCAAGGATTTCCCCGTTCGGACTGATGGTCTGCGAGACAATCGAGCCGGTATGCGTCTCCTTTTTCCGCACCAACTTCCGGGTTGCAATGTCCCAGATTTGGATGGTGGTGCCACCGGCGATGAGGGCAAATTGATCGATGACAGGGGCAAATGCCACGGAAAAGACATTGCCATCAACCGGAAATTGGACGAGTTCCGTTTTCTGATCGATATCCCATAGCCGAACTGGGGCGGGACTCCACCATTTGAAAGAGGCAACGATATTTCGATTGGGATGTGCAATGAGCCGTTGGTTCTGGGTGTTCTCTTGCAGGGCGATTTGCTTGCCGGTTTCAACCTCCCAAAATTTAAGATCGCCTCTGCCATCTGTGGACGCGATAGATAGGAGCGTTTTGCCATCCAGACTGAGCGCAATTGATGGGAAACTGAACTGATGATCTATCTGTCGGAGAATCTGTTTGGTTTGAAAATCCCACAAAATGAGTTGCCCATTAAGGACAGCGATCATGACCAAACTGCCATTTGGACTGAAAAGGACATGCCATGGGGTTTCTCCAGCGACGTTTTGTGTGTTGAGAACAGCGACCTGCCGTTGCTTTTCAATGTTCCAGACTCGAACAGTACCGTCTGAGGAGGCTGAAGCCAAAAAAGTCCCATCAGGACTGAAATTGGCAGCACTTACACGCGAATTATGCCCGGTAAAAGCGTGTATCTGCTTTTGGGTGGCGATGTTCCACAATCGAATAGTAGCATCTCTACCCCCTGACGCAAGCAGTGTCCCATCGGGACTAAAAGCAATTGTCGCGATGGGACTGAACTCTTTGGCGAGATGTGCGACTTGGTCCAGTGTTTTGGGGTCATATAAGAAGACACCTTGAGTGCCAGCAATTGCAAGCAGGGCACCATCGGGGGAGTAAGCAATCTCGAGGATTGTGCCGTTGCCAAACGCTTTTGTGGGGGCTTTCGGAAACAGTTTGGCAACCGAGATTTCAACAGAGGTTGTCAGTTGAATCATCACGAAAAACAACAGGACGAGTGCCATTCTTCTCATTTTGGGTTCACTCCTTTGGGAAAAAGATTCGTTGGCAATCGTTGGTGTACGCCCGACAGAAACTCAGTCTTCCCTGAGCGTGTGGCTAAGAGGAAGTGTTGATTATTTGAGTAGTATCATTTTTCGACTGTGTGTGTGTGCTGCGGCATCTAAGGTGTAGAAGTAGATACCGGAAGATGCGGCTTCGCCCTTGTCCGTTCTGCCATCCCAGTGAATGGCATCCGCTTGGGTCTGATAGATACCCGCTGGTTTTTCGCCTAAGTCAATCTGCCGAATGCGTTCGCCGTTGAGGTTGTAAATCGTGAGCGTGACAACCGAATCGGATGCCAATTGATACGGTATCCACGTTTCGGGGTTGAAGGGGTTCGGATAGTTCTGAAACAGCGCGGTCTGTTTGACATCCCCCCAAAATGTGAGATGTTTGTCCATCGGTTCAATCGCTAGGGACGGGAGGTTCACATCCCAGAGCAGAATCTGCTCACCGCTCGTAATGAGGCGTTTACCATCTTTACTTAAGGAGAGCCTTGCAAAACCGGGATTCTTAAAGGTTAAGCGATCCACCTCTCTCCCGTCTTGCCACCGAACGGCGATAACTTCCCCTTGAGTGATTTTAGCCAATCGCCGCCTCGTTTCCAGGAGTACATATTGACCATCAGGGCTAAAGGTTAATGACTTTGGATTACCACCTTTGAATGCGGTTATCTGTTTTTTCGTTTCGATGTCCCATACAATCACATTGCCTTTGCTGTCACCGGAAGCCAAAATCTGCCCATCCGGGCTAAAGGCAAGAGACCGAATATTAAACAGATGTCCGCGCAGTAAGCTTCTCCGCCGGAGTGTCTCGAAGTTCCATAGATGAATCGCAGTGCTTGATTCTGTGGAAGCGAGGTGTTTGCCATCTGGACTGATGGTTAGTTCTGCCTCGATGCCTGTCCCATCTCCATCCTCACCTTGTAAAATGGCGAGCAGTTTTTTTTCCGCGATATCCCAGACCTTAATCGTGTGAAAATCATTGGCACCGATGAGTTTTCGATTGTCGGGACTGAACACAAAATTGAGGGGGCCGGTGAGGTCAAAACGGGCGCGCTCTGTCCCGTGTGCCACATCCCAGATATGGACCGTCTTGCTCCGCCCAGAAGCAAGCATTGCCCCATCGGAACTGAAAGCCAGCACATCAGGGACGGTGGTATGTCCAATGAAGCGGACGCGCTCACCCCCGCTCTCGATATCCCAAAGTCGGACCGAATAATCACTGTGACTGGTGGCAAAGGTGTCCCCATTCGGACTGATGGTCTGCGCGAAAATCCCGCCAATATGCGTCTCCTTTTCGCGCACCAACTTCTGGGTTGCTATGTCCCAGATTTGGATGGTTGTGCTACCGGCGATGAGGGCGAATTGGTCGTTGACGGGGTCAAATGCTACGGAAAAGACTATGCTATCAACCGGAAATTGGACGAGTTCCGTTTTCTGATCGACATCCCAGATACGAACCGGAGGGGCACGCCCCCCTTTGAAAGAGGCAACGATATTTCGATTGGGATGTGCAATGAGCCGCTGGTTCTGGGTGTTTTGTTGAATGGCGATTTGCTTGCCGGTTCCGACATCCCAAAATTTCAGATCCCCTCTGCCATCTCTGGAGGCGATAGAGATGAGCGTTTTGCCATCCAGACTGAGGGCAATTGATGTAACACCGAACTGGTGATCTATCTGGCGAATAATCTGTTCAGTTTGAAAATCCCACAGAACGAGTTTCCCATTAAGGGCAGCGATCACGACCAAACTTCCGTTTGGACTGAAGATAACCTGTGTTGGGGGGTACGCGGTGAGCTTTTGTATATCCAGCGCAGCGACCTGTCGCTTCTTTTCAATGTCCCAGACCCGAACCGTACCGTCTGAGGAAGCTGAAGTCAAAACAGTCCCATCAGCACTGAAATTGACAGAGCTTACAGTCGAATTGTGTGTCGTAAAAGCGTGTATCTGCTCATGGGTCTCGATGTTCCACAATCGAATTTCGGTATCTCTTCCCCCGGACGCAAGTAGTGTGCCATTGGGACTGAAAGCAATGGCATGGATGGGACCGGCCCCCCGGGCGAGATGGACGACTTGGTCTAGTGTTTTGGGGTCATATAAGAAGACCCCTTGAGTCCCAGCAACTGCAAGCAGGTCGCCATCCGGGGAGTAAGCAATTTCAAGGATGGTACCATTACCAAACGCTTTTGTGGGTTCTTTTGGAAACAACTTGGCAACCGAGATTTCAACAGAGGCCGTCAGTTGAATCATCACGAAGAGCAAAAGGACGGAAGTTATTCTTCTCATTTTGGGTTCACTCCTTAAAAAAAATAAAAGATATCTTGAATCGTTGATGTACGCAAGAAAGAAACTAAGTCTTCCCAGAGCTTGTGGCTAAGGGGAAGTGTTGACTATTTGAGTAGTATCATTTTCCCACTGTGTCTGTATTCTGCGGCATCTAAGGTGTAGAAGTAGATACCTGAGGGCGCGGCTTCGCCCTTGTCCGTTCTGCCATCCCAGTGAATGGCATCCACTTTGGTCTGATAGATGCCCGCTGGTTTTTCGCCTAAGTCAAGCTGCCGGATGCGCTCGCCGTTGAGATTGTAAATCGTGAGCGTGACAACCGAATCGGATGCCAATTGATATGGAATCCACGTTTCGGGGTTGAACGGGTTGGGATAGTTTTGAAGCAGTGCGGTCTGTTTGACATCCCCCCAAAGTGTGAGCTGTTTGCCCATCGGTTCAATCGCCAAGGATGGGAGATTGACATCCCAGAGCAGAATCTGCTCACCTCTCGTAATCAGGCGTTTACCATCCTTACTTAAGGAAACACTTGAAAGTAAGCCAGGGTCCTTAAAGGTTAGGCGATCTACCTCTTTCCCATCTCGCCACCGAACGGCGATAAGTTCACCGTAACGGATTTTACCGTATCGCCTCGTTTCGACGAGTAGATATTGACCATCCGGGCTAAAGGTCATTGATTCTGGACGACTGCCTTTGAGGGTGGCAATCTGTTTTTTCGTTTCGATGTCCCATACAATCACATTGCCTTTGCTGTCACCGGAAGCCAAGATCTGTCCATCGGGGCTAAAGGCAAGTGACACTATCTCAAATAGATGACCGCGGAGTAGGCGTCTCCGTCGGAGTGTCTCGAAGTTCCATAGATGAATCGCAGTGCTTGCTTCTGTCGATGCGAGGTGTGTGCCATCTGGACTGATGGCTAATGTTGCGGCAATGCCTCTCCCATCTCCGTCCTCTCCTTGTAAAGTGGCGAGTAGTTTTTTTTCTGCGATATCCCAGACCTGAACCGTGTGAAAATCATTGGCAACGATAAGTTTTCGACTGTCGGGACTGAAGACAAAATTGAGGGGGCCTATGAGGTCAAAACGGGCGCGCTCTGTTCCGTGTACCACATCCCAGATATGGACCGTCCTGCTCTTTCCAGAAGCGAGCATCGCCCCATCGGGACTGAAAGCCAGCACGTATGCGACGGTGTTATGTCCAATTAAACGGATACGCGCAACGCCTCGCTCAATGTCCCAAAGTCTAACGGAGTAATCACCATGACTGGTGGCAAAGGTGTCTCCATTCGGACTGAGGGTAAGTGAGGAAATCCCGCCGGTATGCGTCTCCTTTTCTCGCACCAACTTCTGGGTTGTGATGTCCCAGATTTGGATGGTGGTGCCCCCGGTGATGAGAGCGAATTGATCGGTGACAGGGTCAAATGCCACGGAATAGACATTGCCCTCAACAGGAAATTGGGCGAGTTCCGTTTTCTGATTCACATCCCATAGTCGAACCGGAGTGGGGTGCCACCAGCTAAAAGAGGCAACGATATTCCGATGGGGGTGTGTTATTAGGGCTTGGTTCTGGGTGTTTTTTTGAAGGGCAATTTGCTTTCCGGTTTCGATGTCCCAAAATTTTAGGTCACCTCTGTTATCTGCGGGGGCGATAGAGAGGAGCGTTTTGCCATCGAGACTGAGCGCAATTTCCGGAAAACTCAACTGATGGTCTATCTGGCGGAGAATCTTTTGGGTTTGAAAATCCCACAAAATGAGTTGTCCATTATAGACAGCGATTGCGACCAAACTTCCGTTTGGACTGAAGATAACCTGTGTTGGGTTGTGCTCAGTGAGCTTTTTTATATCGAGCGCAGCGACCTGTCGCTTCTTTTCAAGGTTCCAGACCCGAACCGTACCATCGTATGATGCTGAAGTCAAAAAAGTCCCGTCAGAGCTAAAATCAATAGATCTTACTGCTGAATTGTGTGCGGTAAAAGCATGTATCTGTTCTTGGGTGGCGATGTTCCATAATCGAATATTGGAATCTCTCCCCGCTGAGGCAAGCAGTGTACCATCGGGACTAAAAACAATTGCCCAGATGGCACCGAACTCTCCAGCGAGATGTGCGACTTGAGTGAGTGTTTCTGGGTCATATAACAAGAAGCCTCGCCTCTCGGTGATTGCAAGGAGCTCTCCGTCTGGGGAATAAGCAATCTGACCGATTGCCCCGTAGCTAAACGCTTTTATGGGTGATTTTGGAAACAACTGGGAAATTGCTATTTCAACAGCAGCGGTCAGTTGCATCATCACGGCGAACAAAAGAATGGGGGTTATTCTTCTCATTTTGTGCTTACTCCTTCTAATACCAATTCCGATAATAAATCACTCGTTAATGGAAGTCCGATTTGCGTCAACTCATGTTGCCACTTTCAAAGAAAGTCATAAGCAAAAACGCATCAGACCCCCGTAGCCGGGGCATCTTGCCCCATCGGATAACGATATGCGTCAACTCATGTTGCCACTTTCAAAGAAAGCGTCATCAACCGCACCCCCGTAGCCGGGATTACAGGCGTTTGATATTTCATCAAAACCGCTAACGCGATATAAATTTTCAGAAATGGTATAAGTTAAAAGTTATGGTCTAACGGTTAATCCCCAAAAACTCGTAGGGTTCAATACCATCTTCCATTGATTTGACCTCTAGCCAGTCGGGCAAAGGCTCTCGTCCGGACCGTTGGGCGGGCGATAAAGCACCACCGGCTGAACCTATAATGTCCGACGGATACCGTCTTACTGTTCCGTCTCGGTCCGCTATCTCACGCCACTTCACATAGATAACGTCTTCGTAATTCGGGTAAATCAGTCCGGTTTGATCGCTGCTAGATAACCCAGTAAAACGGTGTCCTTCATTCCAAAGTTTGATTCCCACACGAGTCATTAACTCATGCTGTTTCAGGCGTTCAGTAAAGCTTATACCTCGCATCTTAAGCACTTCTGAGGATGCTTCTTCCATCTGTGTGAGCTGTTCTTCGCTCCACTGCCAGTGCCATTTTACTGGAATTGGATATCCATCTGGGACTTCGGGATACGGACCGAACCCAAATGGTGAGACCCGTTCATTGGTTGTATCGGTCTCATCACTGTCGGAATCAACACCCACCTCCTCGGTTGTTAGCGAATCCGATGATGATTCAACCACCGTTTTCGGCTCGGAATCATCCGATGAGACTTCTTCCACTGGGCTTTCCTTATAATTGGGTTGTGGGTGACTGACAAGCGGCGAATCTTCAGGTTGCTTATCGTGCTTTACTGTCACGCTTTTTTCACTCACGGTATTTTTATCATCCACATCTGTTGCAAAGATATGTCGACCAATCACATATAACCCGCCTACAAAAAGTATTGAAAACACAGTGCCAGCGACAACCAATCGAGATAAAAGTACATCAAAAAAGACCTTCACTTCAATGACCTCCTTTCGCCCATGGGGCTAATCTGTGAATATCAAAATGTCTTTGTCGAGAGACAACAACTTGGCTTCTATCATTAATGACGCATTTTAGAGGTGAAATATCCCATGGATGATTATTTTTTTTGCAGTGAGATTGCTCCTAAGCTCCATCCATGCTGTAATACAACAAGGTTTTGAATTGAAAGTCGTCTTGTTTGTACTGTCTAGCAGTCTCAAAACCCTCTGAGTACATACATAACGAATAGGCGATAAACGCGCTGTTACCATTAGTGACGCATTTTAGAGGCGAAATCTGTCGCAGGCAATTATTTTTTTTTTTCAGTAAGCCGCGTCCGAGATACATGACGAATAGGCGATAAACGGGCTGTTAGCATTAATGACGCATGTTTCACCTTGTCAGAAAAAGGGAACGCAAAGGCGCAAAGGTGCAAAGACGCAGGGCAGAACAGAACAAAAGACGCAGATTTTAACGCAAAGGCGCAAAGATGCAAGGACACAAGGCAGAACGGAACACGAGATTGCACCAATGTTGGCTCTGCTAGATTTGGCAATCCAGCAGGAGCAACCGGGGCGGGCGCGGCGTGAGGGTGTCAAAATTTTATTGTTGAAACTTGCTAAGCGGGAGGCGAAACACGCCTCTTCGCGCTGTGCCTGCGTAGAGGACACCATCACCCGCTGACAAAGAATTGACACGGCGATACATCCCTCCGAACGATTGCCATTCATTTGCGTCACGCCCCAACCGGAACACGCCGTGACGGGCTGTCCCGATATAGAGGGTCGTGCCCTCAACGTGCATTGTCAGAACCGACAGGTCGGTTAGTCCATCGTTAATGGGCCTCCACGAATCACCACCGTTAACGGAGCGGAAGACTCCCGTACTCGAGGAGGTCGCATAGAGCGTTGAGCCAACCCACCTTAGTGCTGATATGCCACCACTCATCGTGCCGATACGCCCCCATGAATCTTCGGCATCGTTCAAACGGAAGAGCTCGCCCCGGGTTGTGCCAGCATAGAGGTGCTTGCCATTGGCCGACAGTGTCGTGACGGAGTGTCCCGCCAATCCGAGGTTTATCCACGAATTCGAGTATTCCTCCCAGCGGAACACCCCATCGCCCATAGTGCCGGCGTAGAACGTTGTGCCGACAATTTCCAAAGATGTGATTCTGTTCAATTTCCTATTCGGGGCGTGTTCTATCCACGCGTTGTGCTCCGCATCTAATTGAAAAACGCCCCATTTGACTTCAGGATCGCCTCCTTCGACATGGATGACAGATCTGGTTGCGGCGACATAAAGTTTTTCATCCGAAACCGATAACGCAACAATACGGTATTTTGCCGATGTTGCGCCCAACTTTACGGGCCTCCATGACGTACCACCGTCAATCGAACGAACCAGCTTCTTACCTATTTCGGCATAAATGGTCTCGCCAACAACCGCAAGATGCTCTACCCGTGTATTCGTCAACCCAGCGTTGGATTCCATCCAAGAATGACCGCCATCCGTTGAGCGGAACACGCCACCGCCCTGCGTTCCGACGAAAACGGTTTCTGCGTTCACCGCCACCAACGCGGAAACCAGTCTGTTTTTCAAGCCGCTGTTGACCACCTTCCAAGAATTGCCACCATCGCTTGAACCGAAAACGCCACTCCCCAAAGCCCCCGCGTACAGGCTCGTTGGCGACACCGCCAATGTTCCGATGGAACGTTGCTTCATCAATTCCGGGGTAATTGGTATCCATGAATCCCCTTCGTCGTCGGAACGGAAGAGTCCGCCATACGTTCCCGTGTGCATACTCATGTAAAGCACATCGTCCAGCACAGCAAATGTACCAATCCGCACCGATTGGCGGGCTTGGCGCGTCTGTAGCGAATAGCGTTCTGACTGAGTAGACCCGCCGCGGATGGGGTTAGAGTCAGTGGCTTGCATAGCAAAGCCTGCGCGGATTGGTGTCCACGAGTTTTCGCCTGCCCTTCTGCGAAAAGCACTGTTCCCAGTGCCTGCGAAGAGGGTTGACCCCATCGCCGCAAGTGTACGAATCTCCAAGTTTTCCAATCCATCGTTAATCGGCATCCACGATTCGCCGCTATCATCCGAGTACCACACACCGTCTCGTGCTGTACCGACGTAGATGCGCTCCCCAATATTGACCACGGCACGGACATACTTTTGCAAACTTGTTATATAGTGCCATGTGTCACCGCCGTTGGGTGAAACGTATACACCGGCATTCGTGCCCGCGTAGAGTATATCACCCTTTTGCGCCAAGGCAGAGACAGCGATAGAATCGTATTTATCCTTATGTTGCAACCCCGTATTGGCGGGTGTCCAAGAGTTGCCTGCGTCGGTTGACCGGAACAGACCTGCCCCTCCCGTGCCAGCGAAAAGTGTGCCTTCGGGGGACGCATAGAGTGTGAGGATATTTCCACCGTAAGGGCCATTGGTTTGCGTCCAGTTGCTCCGGTTCAATGCGCCCTTCTGGGCATCACTCGCTGCCACAAGAGTGTTAGTCGCCGAATCGCCATCGCCCGCGTTTTCCGTATTGGATGCGCCGGCTCGGTTCATCAGCGACGGTTTTGTCACAAGTAGGTCAATTACCGGTGCATCAATAACTTCCACCAGCACCGCCGGTTCAGGTGCGTTGAGGTTGTATGGACGTTGAAATCGCATCAGCTGCTGTGGTGCGAGCCCTGCGAACAGTGCAATTAAGCCGAGTGTCGCTACGACAATCCACGGAATAGGCGGTTTAACTTGTGGGGATGGTGCGGGTTGAAGTTCGCGAATCCTCCCCATAATCTGTTGTGTGAGGGAGGGTGGCAGTTGAATAGCACCTGATGTATCTTTTATAATCTGTATTATCTCCGCTTTCAGATTATTGCGGGCCCGGGCCATTCGACTATGGACAGCATTTTGAGATATCCCCATGAAACGTGCGATCTCCTGAACGGATTCGCCTGTCATATAGTATAGCGTTAAGATCGTTCGCTGACTTTCGGGTAGATCTTCAAGCGCATCGTGGACCGTCTCACGAGTCTTTTGGTCAGCGTCAGCATACTTGGTCAAGGCAAGTGAATCCACCGCGGCGCAGCTATCGTCAATAGATTGTATCGGTACCCGGTTTTTTCGTAACCATGTCCAACAGCACCGGAGAGCAATCACATGGATCCAACCAGCAAAAGACTGGTGGTCTTGGAGTGTTGATAGTTTCTGATACGCTTTGAGGAAGGTCTCCTGGGTGATATCCTCAGCATGGTGGAAATCCTTCAGTTTGTGGTAAGCTAGGCCGTGAACGAGACCTTTGTACTTGTCAACCAAAAAACCGAACGCGGCTTGGTCACCGTCCAATGTACGTTGAATCAATTCGATATCACTAAGTGCCATTTTTCATCTCCCAATTCAGATAGATCGGTGGCAATGACGATTAACTTTGCCTGTATCTATTAATAAGACGCATTTTAGAGGTGAAATCTCCCATGGATGATTATTTTTTTTTGCAATGGGACGCAAGGGTGCGAAGATTTTGAATAATCGCCCACGTCTTCGCACCCGTATTTCGCCGCACATCCACAACAAGCGTTAGACCTACTCAATAAAAAAAACAAAAACTAAATAACCCTAGTTGGCAAAATGAACGCGTTATATGTTATAATGAATTTCTAAAATTTATCGCTCATTAAAGTAGAGGTAACAACTGTGCGAAAGACAAAACTTATCGTCTGGTTCATTTTCCTATTTTCTGGTGCAAGTGGCTTGCTCTATCAAGTTATCTGGACTCGCCAACTGACGCTCATTTTTGGTAGCACCATCTTTGCGGTCAGTACCGTGTTGACAGCATTTATGGCGGGTTTGGCACTCGGCAGTTTTTACTTAGGACGCATCGCAGACCGGGAAACGCATCCCTTACGCATATATGCCTTCCTCGAAGCAGGCATCGGCGTTTTTGCGATTATTTTTCCGCTTCTGTTGAGCTTCCTCAACGCAATCTATATCCTCACCTATCGCGGACTGAACGCCGAGTTCTATTCGCTCTCGTTGATTCGGTTCGTCCTATCATTTCTGGTGTTGCTAATTCCATCAACCCTAATGGGCGGCACACTTCCGATACTGAGCAAATTCTTCATAGACCGGTTAGAACGGCTCGGGTTCAACGCAGGATTGCTCTACGCACTCAATACGTTCGGCGCAGTGGTTGGCTGCGTTGCAACGGGATTCTTTCTGATTCAGTGGCTCGGTATTCAACAATCCCTCTACTTGGGTGCGGCGATTAACTTGGTCGTGGCAATTATCGCGTATTGGTTAGACCGGCCGTGGGGTTTGGGCGAAGACCCGCTCACAAGCGAACCCAGTCCAACCGTGACAGTTGACTCCCCGACTGAGGCAAGTTCACCAATTGAGACGAATCCCCCAGTAACAAGTTTATTGGCGCGTTTGGCACTGTGTGCATTTGCCCTCTCCGGATTCTGCGCGCTCGCATACGAAGTGCTTTGGACACGCATACTCGTATTTTTCCTCGGTAGCACGACTTACGCCTTTTCGACCATGCTCGCCGCGTTTCTCTTTGGCATCGCATTTGGCAGTTTCATCTTCGCATGGATTGCAGACCGTGTCAAGTCACTCGGGAGCCTATTCGGATTGGTGCAGCTCGGTATTGGGCTATCCGCAGTTGTACTAATACCCGTTTTTGGGGAACTCTACAGCATCAGTAGCGCATTCCAAAAGACCTTTGGCCCAAGCCGGGTTTGGACGTTTGTCGCTTGTGTGATTGTCATGGTGATTCCAACCCTCTTGATGGGTGCCAGCTTCCCGCTCGTCACTCGGATTTACACAACCAGCGCAGAGCGATTGGGGCGTGGCATAGGAGATGTCTACTCGGTCAACACAGTTGGCTCGCTCTTTGGTGCGTTTAGCGCAGGGTTTATTTTAATCCCGTTGATTGGTATCCGTCCAAGCATCGTCCTGATGGCAACGCTGAATACCGTCATGGGTTGTGCGCTAATTTTTGCGTCAAGTCATCTTGCCACCCGAAAGGGGCGAAGTCAAAGTGTGGGCGGGATCCTTTCCCGAAACGTCGCCCTACGAAACCTGTTCAACGGGACAGCAATTGGTGGGGTTATTCTGACCGTAGGGCTTGGCGCGATTGTGTTATACACATCCAACAAGCCCCTTTTCCTCAAGAGCGCGATTTTCCAAACCCAACGCCCGGGCGATACGATTATCGACTACAACGAAGAGGTGGATGCGACAGTCACGACATTGCAAGACGATGAGGAGGTCCGGCGATTGTATGTCGATACGAATCAAGCCGCTGACGCATCCCGTTGGGATTCCCCGTCGCACCGCGTGATTGCCCATCTTCCACTGCTACTCCACCCAGCACCAAAGGATGCCCTGGTCGTGGGATTCGGTATGGGCGTTACGTCCTATTCGGTTACCCAACACCGTGTGCGCGTGGATGCTGTTGAGATTTCCAAAGGGGTCATTGATGCCGCGCGTCAACACTTTAGCCATGTAAACAACAATATTCTCGATAACCCGTTGTTTAATTATACCATCAACGATGGGCGCAACCATATCTTGATGACGCAGAAACGATATGACATGATTTCTACGGGGATTATCCACCCCCTCGTCAGTGCGGGGAGTTCTAATATCTATACGGAGGATTTCTATAGGCTATGCAGGCGTATCCTGACCGAAGATGGTATTATGTGCCAATGGGTGCCGCTCCATCGGCTCCCTGAAGAACACTACAAAATGATTGTCAAAACCTTCATTCATGTATTTCCGCACACGACGCTATGGTATAAATACACGCCCGATTTCGTCATCCTGATCGGCACACCGGAGCCCCTGAAAATTAACTATAAAGATTTCTTGACAAGAGCAAAGACATCGAGAATCGCCGCGGGGCTCGCTCATGATGACCTCGATGGCATGTCGTTACTCGATTCATTTATGATGGGGCCGGAGAACATCCGGCGTTATGTCGGAGATGTTCCGCTTCACACGGATAACCGTCCACGCCTCGAATTCTTCCGTCCCTTAGACCTCATCGGAACAACCGCTCGCAATATTGCGGGGATGGCGGCCCATCGCGAGCGGGTCACCCCTTATTTAATCAATTATGGTCGGACGCTGGATGCGAAAAACGAAGTCCGTAAACATCTCAAACGTTACTTCGACGCGACCCAAAAGCTGATTCAGGGACAGATTGCGTATGCCAGAGGAGAACACGAGCGCGCCATTGGACTGTTTGATCAAGGGGTTCGCATCAATCCAAACGATAACACGATTCGATACAACCTTAGAGTCGCCTTGGGGGTGATTGATGAAGACGACCAACAGGAACTCAGGCGACTTGAACAGGCCGTTAAACAGGCATTGGCGAAAGATCCGGAAGACCCCCAAGGACACGTTCATCTAGCGATTATTTACGAACGCCAAAATAGATTGGCAGAAGCGGCGGACGCTTTTGAGCAGGCACTCAAGTATAATCCGAATCGTCCCGATATCTACCCACAACTCGGCGCAATTTACGAGCGTCAGGAACGCTACGCCGAAGCCTTACGAACATACCAACGGCTTGAGGCCCTAGACCCAGATATCCCCCCGTTTATTTTTGCGATTATGGCTTCGCTCTACCACCATCAGGATATGCCATCTAAGGCCCTCGAATATGCCCAAAAATCACTGGAAGTGGATGCCAATTTATGGCGTGGTCACTACGTTTTGGGCGTTATCTACGCTTCTCAGAATGAGATTCAGAAGGCACTAAATTCATATCAAACTGCCATCAAGCTTGCACCGAATGAGCCTGCGCCGTACAGCAGTTTGGCGAAATTGCACCTCGATCAGAAACGGTACGACGACGCGTTAAAAGCGATCGAGAGTGCCATTCGCTTAGCCCCGAATGAACCGACGCTCCAAAACCAACGTCGCCAAATTCAAGATGCTATGCAGTAACACGTAGAAGGGAAATCCCTTGTGGGAGCGAAATCCCTTGTGGGAGGGAAATCCCTTGTGGGAGGGAAATCCTTTTCCCGATACACCAACTTGACTCAATCACCAATAGGAGGGAAGAACCAACACCAATGTCTGAAATGAAACGAACACACTACTGTGGAGAATTACGGCTTTCCGATACGGGGAAAGCGTCGCGATTAACAGGTTGGGTGCTTCGCCGCCGTGACCACGGAGGCGTTATTTTTGTTGACCTTCGCGATAGAACGGGAATCACACAGGTGGTTTTCGACCCCCAAATTAACAGTGAGGCACACGAACTCGCGCACCAGATTCGCAACGAGTTTGTTTTATCCGTCAGCGGAACAGTGCGTGGGCGCGGCGAAGGTGCTGTCAACCCCAACCTGCCAACGGGCGCGGTTGAACTGGCATCGGATACTTTGGAGATTTTAAATGTTGCCAAAACACCCCCGTTCCCGGTTGAGGACAGTATTGACATTGATGAAGAACGACGGATGACCTACCGCTACATCGACCTCCGTCGCCCTAAGATGCAGAACATCTTGGTAGTTCGGCACAAGGCGATGCTGGCGGCGCGGAATTATATGAACGAGCAGGGCTTCCTCGAAATCGAGACACCCATCCTGATGAACAGCACACCGGAAGGGGCACGCGATGTACTGGTTCCAAGTCGCCTCAACCCCGGCAACTTCTATGCAATGCCACAGTCGCCACAGCAATTCAAGCAGATCCTGATGATGAGTGGGACTGACCGCTATTTCCAGATTGCCCGGTGCTTCCGTGATGAGGACACCCGTGCCGCCCGTCAACTTGAATTTACACAACTTGATGTTGAGATGTCCTTTGCGACGCGGGAGGATGTCATGGCGGTCACGGAGGGGATGATTAAACGCATCTTCGAGGCGGCGGCGGGCATCCCCGTTGAGCTTCCAATTCGGCGGATGACACACGCTGAGGCGATGGCACGATACGGCTCGGACAAGCCGGACACTCGCTTCGGAATAGAACTCCACGATCTCTCAGATTTGGTCGCTGACTGTGATTTCAAAGTGTTTACGGATACCCTAGCCAGCGGCGGTCAGGTCAAAGGGCTTGCCGCTCCCGGTGGCGGGGCATTTTCTCGTAGAGAGATTGATGAGCTAACCGAGTTGGTGGAGATCTATAAAGCGAAAGGCTTGGCATGGATAAAAGTGACCGAGAACGGGTTTGAATCAGGGATTGTCAAGTTTTTCAGTGAAGATACGCTTGCGAGCGTCAGCGAGCGGATGGGAGCGAAACCGGGCGATATTATGATGTTCGTAGCGGACAAGCCGAAGGTCGTCTCCGATGCGCTGGCAAACCTGCGTCTCCATCTCGGCGATAAACTAGGACTGATCGATCCGAACCGTTTCGATTTTCTCTGGGTCATTGATTTCCCGATGTTCGTGTGGAACGAAGACGAGAATCAATACGAACCCTCTCAGCACCTCTTCACGATGATTCCTGAAGAAGACCTGCCGCTTCTCGACACCAATCCGGGCGCAGCGCGTGGGTTGCAATATGACCTAATCATCAATGGATACGAGAGTGCCGGTGGTAGCGTGAGAGTCCACAACTGGGATATTCAGCAGAAGATTATGAACATCATGAAAATCAGTCAGGAAGACATTGAGAAGCGGTTCGGCTATTTCGTTGAGGCATTGCAGTATGGCACACCGCCCCACGCGGGCATCGCCGCCGGACTTGACCGGATTGTGATGCTGATGACCGGCGAGGAGAACATCCGCGAAGTCATCGCGTTTCCAAAGACGCAAAGAGGGGTCTGTCTGCTCACCGGTGCCCCGAATGAAGTCCCGGATAAGCAACTTGAAGAGCTTTCGATAAAAGTGGACACAATGGAGTAAAGTTCAAACCACATATCCAATTTACCAACTAGGAGGTATCAACAGATGAATGAAACAGCAGGCAACGGGGGGCAACGCAATCTAATCTACGGTATTGTAATCGCCATCCTCGTCGGAATCATCGTCGGGGGGTGGTTGCCAGCCATCGGCGAGAAGACCGCCATTCTTGGCGAAATTTTCCTATATTCGTTGAAAATGATTGTCGTTCCCCTCATCATGCTTTCAATGATTGTCGGAATTACCGGACTTGGAGACATTCGCAACCTCGGCCCAATCGGCGGACGCACCGTTCTCTACTACATGGCGACCACTGGAATCTCAGTGATGATTGGCATCATTTTAGTCTCTATCGTCCGGCCAGGGGTGGGCATCTCCCCCGGCGAAACACACGAAGACTCTGCATATACACTCAGTGGTGTGGACAATCGTACCGTCACGTTGACTGACGGTACGTGGGAAAGAATACACTACGACGACAAGTATCGACTCGCGCTCACAGACCAGCAGGTTGAGGGCACGATTGAATCCTTTACGGGGAATTCAGCAACGGTCACGTCGTGGGAAAATACAGCGGAAGACGTATTCCATATAATGACCGATGAGGGTGACCGCTTGCCATTCCGTCGCGAGAATGGAGGAGTGGTCCCTGCTTTTCCACAGCTGACACCGTCCGGTAGCGGAATTGAAATCAAACTGCCCATTGCCAAGGCAGTGCGCGGCAAAGAGGAACGGGATATCGGAAATACGCTCAAAGAGGTGCTGCTTGGAGATAAGTCAACGGGCAAAGAGGGTATGATTCCGCGCAACGTCTTCAACGCAATGGTACGGACGGATATTCTGCCCCTGATTTTCTTCTCGCTTTTAATCGGCGCAACGCTCTCGGTGCTCGGTGAACGCGGTCGGGTCGCTATTGAGGTGATTACCGGACTGAATGATGCCGTGATGCGGCTTGTTCACTGGATTATGGTTGTTGCCCCAATTGGCATTTTCGGATTAATCGCTGGGCGAATTGGCGATGCCGGTGGGTTCACAGCCTTCCTGCCCGAACTGATGGCGATAGGGAAATACAGCTTTACCGTTGTATTTGGGCTTGCGATTCACGGCTTCGTTGTATTACCGCTCATCCTTATGCTCCTCGGACGCAGAAACCCTCGCCAATACGCAGGTGGCATGAGTGCCGCATTAATGAACGCCTTTTCGACAGCATCCTCTTCGGCGACCCTCCCCTTGACGATGGATGGTGTCGAAAATAACAACGGCATCTCGAACCGAACAGCGAGCTTTGTCCTGCCACTTGGCGCAACGATCAACATGGATGGGACAGCCCTTTACGAAGCCGTCGCCGCGATTTTCATCGCACAAGTTTACGGTATTTCACTCGACCCTGTCCAACAAGTTGTAATCTTTGTGACAGCAACGCTGGCCGCGATCGGTGCCGCCGGAATCCCGGAAGCCGGACTCATTACGATGGTGATTGTCCTCCGAGCGGTGGGGTTACCGATTGAAGGCATCGGGCTCATTCTAACAGTCGATTGGCTCCTCGACCGATTCCGCACAACGGTCAATGTCTGGGGCGACAGCGTCGGTGCAGGCGTTGTTGAAACGCTTGAATCCGCAGGCACTTCAGGAGACAAGGAATCCGCATGAACACGGTTAATATCGAACCGTATCTTCCACAACTTCAAAGTGCATTTGAACAGCACGACGTATCTCTGGCATACCTGTTCGGTTCACAAGCAAAAGGCAACGTCCGACCAGACAGCGATTTGGACATAGCCGTGCTTTTTAATAATCCGTGGGAGGCAAATTCCTTGTGGGAGGGAAATCCCTTTCCCGATAGGTGGGAGGGAAATTCTTTTCCCGATAGGTGGGAGGGAAATCCTTTTCCCGATAGGTGGGAGGGAAATCCCTTTCCCGATAGGTGGGAGGGAAATCCTTTTCCCGATAGGTGGGAGGGAAATCCCTTTCCCGATAGGTGGGAGGGAAATCCTTTTCCCGATATTCAGGCCAATCCACCCCAAACCCTTGAGCAACCCGTGGGAGAGGCATCCCTGCCTCGATTATCAAACCCCAAACCACCTACTCACGTCAAGTTACATCTAGCAATGATGGACATTTTCCATCGGGACGATGTCGATCTGGTCGTTTTGAACGACGCACCGAACCTCTTGGCGTGTGCTGTGCTGTGTTACGGCAAAATCCTGTACAATAGGGATGATAGGTTGCGGGTACAATTTCAGGTACAGACATTACAGCTCTATCAAGAATACGAGCCAATGCGTCGCCTATTCAGAGAATCGCTTTCTGACCGCATCAGACGTGGCAAATTTGGCAAACGGAGCACATTTATCCCACAATTCCCAAAAATTGAGCAGACGATATCAAGCCCAACACAGGGAGACTCCAACATGACAGTAAGTTGGGAAATCATTCATGAAAGAATTGAAGCCCTTGATGATTATACTGCCGTTTTACGTCGCTATCAGGCGATGGCGTTTGACGAGATGGCTGCGGATATCGGAACGATTTGGGCTATCAAACACGGCTTGCAACTGTGCATTCAGTGTGTGATTGATGTCTGCAACCACCTCGTCGCCGGATTGAATCTCGGAACACCAGCAACACACGATGATACAGTCGAATTGTTGGTCAAAAACGGTATTCTATCGGACAATTTAGGCACAACGCTTGTCAAGATGTTCCGTTTCCGCAATATCCTCGTTCACGATTATATCAAAGTCGATCTCAAGATTGTTTACAACACTTTACAGACAGAATTAGAGGATTTCGCCCGCTTTAGCGGGCAAGTCCTCAAATTCCTAGAGCAGAACGCGACTTAGGAATAATGCTTGGATATGGCCCAGTTCGCTCCTGCTGGATTGCCAAATCCAGCAAATCCCTGAAACCAAGTTTTTTCGGCAAAACTCGGTTTCTAAGCCTCCCATCCCGCTCCTGCTGGATTGACAAATCCAGCAGCTCTTCGCAGGGAGTAAGTGGCACCTTCGCGTCTTTGCGCCTTTACGTTAAACTTAAACGTCTTTGCGTTCTATTTCTCTTATCAAGGTAACAACTTAGGTTAGCTGATGAACACAAATCAAAAACGCCAATCTCCCAATACACAAGTCACCGGAGGCACAATCGTCGCGATTATTGCGATCGTTTTTGGATTCGCGTGGATAGCGTTTGCCTATTATAAGGGCACAAGCGACAAAGCCGTAGCTTCTGCCGCTTTACTACTCCATGAAATTGTCTCCATCCTGCTCATCATCATTTTGGTCTGTATTCGTCCACATATTGAGATTAAACGTGCTGTGGATTTACTCATCCTGATGATAGCCATCTGGGTATTCAAACGCCGGTTACCTCTATTAATGCCATTCATCCTCGGATTTGGACTGGCTTATTTCTTCCGCTTCCTCCTTATCACACTACAGAACATCCCGCTCCCAAAAGGCAGACGACTGCAACTGTCAAGAGGATACGCTCAAGGATTGCTCTCGGTCATTATCCTCGGTGCATTTGCGTTGCTATTTTTTTATATCATCCCCCAGATACGAAGGCAGACCGTAGAAATGAGCAACAAACTGGTCGTATTTTTTGACCGACAGATTGTGCCGTTCGCTGCCGGTGAGAAGCTTACTGCCATCGCAGTTGCTCCAGACAATCCAGTGTCCGACAAGGAAGCCATTGTATATCTCGGCACCGAACACGGCATCTACCGTCGCGCGCTGAATTTGGACGAGATAACGAATATGACAGCGAATTGGACGAACATAACAGGGGCAAAGCCCAGTCGTCGAGCGATTAACGCCATTGCAACAGCAACCACCCCAACAGGCGGTGAAACACACCAGATTTATATCGGGACATCAGATGGGCTATACACCCTCACGACTGAGCCCGAATCGGAAGAGGAGACCATTCCAATTTGGCATGAAGTCGATACCGAACCCTTCACCATAAAGCCCGTTCAGGCGATTGCAATACCCCCATGGGATACTGATCAGATTTACGTTGCGACAGACACGAAATTATATCACCGACGCTCCGACGACTCTGGCTTAAAATGGGTCGAAATCCAGTCCAGCGAGATTGATTCCACCCTACCGATGGAATTCCCCATCCATCACATCGCACCCTCATCAAGCAGGTCAAAGATGACCTACATTGCATCCAAACGAAACGTGTATGCATATAATGATGAAGAAGAAACTTGGAAAGCGTTTTCCTTATCATCACCACTAAAGGATTTGTCAATTCAAGCTATGGTCGTGGCTCCGTTAGATGAAAAAGCAAGCCTTTATGCAAACACCTCAAAAGGCATCTATCAATTGCAAGCACAAGAGTGGATATATCAAAAAAATGCGCCTCCTCAATCTAGCGCACCGCTTTCACTGTTAGCCCCAATCTCAGGCCAGCTCCTCTTCGCAGGAAGTTCCGATGTACTTTATTATACGACAGAGCTTACAGGTCGTAATGAGTCATGGCGTATAGCCAGCACCGCCAGAGAACCGGCATTTTCAAAGCTCAAGACACTCCCCATAGTCGGCGATACAGAGATTACGACATCTATAGAAACATATCTCAGAGAAAAACTACCGAGCTTGGCGGAAGAGGGTAGCCAAATTGTCGGCACACTCGTCGGCGCACTTGTCAGCAGTTTTTCGTCAATCGCGCTCGGATTCGGCGACTTTCTGTTGGCAACATTTCTCACCGTAATGGTTTTCAGCTACGCCAGTCAGTCCCTTAGAACTTATATCCTGTATTTCATTGACCTATTCCCGCAAAGCAACCGTGAGAATGTCAGACATTACTTAAAAGAGATCGATCAGAATCTACAAGCGTTCCTTAAAGGACAAGTGACAGTTATTGTCATCATCAGCATCATCTCAATTATTGTGTACGCGATAATCGGTGTACCTTTTCCCATCATCATTGGGCTACTCGCGGGCCTGTGCAATGCGATTCCGACCTTTGGACCGTTCATTGGCGGCATGTTCGCTATGGCATCACTCCTCATGGGGTTTGCAGCGGGGGATTTTGGTGATTTTAACATGCTGAGTTTTTTTGTTCGCATTGCTGCCGTAATCGGTGCCATCATAGCCATTCAGGCCATCGATAACGCGCTGATTTCACCCAGAGTGATGAGCAGTGCCGTTGACGTAGACCCGCTGCTCATCATGTTCGGCGTGATCGCTGGGGCAACGGTGCTCGGATTTTGGGGGGTCTTGCTCGCTATTCCGATTATCGTGATCGTTAAATCGGTCATTACGGTCTCAAGAGAGATACACGCTCAAGAAGGAGAAAACACATCATGACACGCCCTATCGTTGCTATCGTCGGACGACCGAATGTTGGGAAATCGTCCTTGTTCAACCGCATTACCAAAAATGCGTCAAGTCATCTTGCCACCCGTAAGGGACAGATTGCTGTCGTACACGACCAACCGGGCGTGACGCGAGACCGCCTTTATGCCGATGTAGATTGGGAAAATTGCCACTTTACGATTGTCGATACAGGTGGGTTAGACCTCAATCCGGAGGATAGCCTCATTGACATGGTCCAGCTCCAAGTCGAGGCGGCACTTGACGAAGCGAAGGTTATCGTGTTTGTCGTTGACGTAAGAACCGGAATCCTGCCCCAAGACCTAGTCATTGCGAAAAAACTGAGAAAGACGAACAAGCCAGTCTTCGTAGCCGTAAACAAGGTTGATAGCGAACGATTCATTAACGATGCCCCCGAATTTTATGAACTCGGACTCGGTGAGCCATTCTTCATTTCATGTGCCCACAATCAAGGCATCGGCGAACTCCTTGATGAGGTCGTTTTCGCCATGCCGGAAGCGGAGGCAGAGCCCCCCGAATCGCCAAGCGGTATGAAAATCGCCATCGTCGGCCGCCCGAACGCGGGAAAGTCGTCACTAGTCAACACCATCCTCGGTGAGGAGCGCATGGTGGTTGATGACCGTCCAGGGACAACACGCGATGCGGTCAATATCCGTTTCACCTACGATAACGTACCGTATGAACTCATTGACACAGCGGGTATGCGACGCAAGTCCGCCATAAACAGTGAACTCGAAGAAGTGACCGTTCAACAGGCCATCCGCACCATTCGCCGGAGCGATATCGCGTGGCTACTGCTCGATGCCTCACGAGAAGTTGCCCGACAGGATAAGGCAATCGCGGATTACATCGCGCGGCAAGGCAAAGCATGTATTCTAGCCATCAATAAATGGGATCTGATAGAGAAGGACAACTCAACCCACAACCAGTTCGTTAAAGATATCCAGCATCAACTCCCTCAACTCACGTATGTCCCCTTAATTTTCATCTCCGCGCTTACCGGTCAGCGAGTGCAGCAACTCTTCGACTTGAGCCTGAATATTCACCGAGAATACAGCACCCGCGTTCCAACCCACGAGCTAAACAACCTCTTCATGCAACTCAAAAATGCCCATCAACCCCCGCGCTCTGGAAATGTCCGTCCCTCCCTGAAATACATCACGCAAATTAAAACCCAACCCCCGACCTTCCTCATCTTCGCCCGCCACGCAAACAAAATCCGCTCCTCCTACGAATCCTACCTAATCAACGGCATCCGCGAAGCCTTCGGATTTCACGGTACACCGATACGGATGTACTACCGTTCAACAGACACGAAACGTAAAGCATAAAACGCAAGCAAGGCCCTGCTCGGCTTGGATTGCCAAATCCAAGCCCTTTTCTCCTTCTGTTGTTCTTATCTTTCTTGCGCCTTTGCGTTAAAATTTAAGCGTGTATCCACTTGACATTTTCCGGGAAATTGGGTAAGATGTTTGTTAAATCCAGTCGAAAGAAAAAGGAGACGGATATGGAACCTCAATTGATTGCGGACTATAATTGTGAAATCGGCGAAGGACCATTATGGCACCCTGACGAAAAGCGCGTCTACTGGACAGATATAGCGACAGGGCGACTGTTCCGATACGACCCCGCTACTGGCGAACACGAGCAGTGTTACGAAGGGGAAGTTGTGGGGGGATTCACCATTCAGGCGAATGGGGCTCTGTTACTCTTTATGGCGAGAGGTGCCATCAAGACCTGGCGAAATGGCACACTTACCACAATTATCAACGAAATTCCCGACGAACGCGAAAGTCGCTTTAACGATGTCATTGCCGATGTAGGGGGACGTGTCTTTTGCGGCACAATGCCGACCGACGACCGACTCGGCCGCCTTTATCAGCTTGACACAGACGGCAAATTGACTCAACTATTGGACGGGATTACCTGTTCAAACGGCATCGGTTTTACCCTCGATAGGAAGCAGATGTACTACACCGATTCGATGAAATGCCACATCTACCTGTTCGACTATGATGCGGAGACGGGTGCAATCACCAACCAACGCCTATTTGTGGAAACTCCCGAAGATGAGGGCGTACCAGACGGAATGACGGTAGATGCCGAAGGGTATATCTGGTCTGCCCGCTGGGATGGAAGTTGCCTGGTCAGATACGCCCCCGACGGCACTGAAGACCAGCGAATCCACTTCCCTGCCAAAAAAGTGTCAAGCGTCATATTCGGCGGTGAAGACTACACCGACATCTATGTAACCACCGCTGGTGGAGACAACAAAGCGGACGATGGAGAAGGCGCAGGTGCCCTGTTCCACGTGAATCTCGGCATCCAGGGACTCCCCGAATTTCCGTCCCGCGTCTGTCTCTGACAATGAAATGTACGCCACTACTACTCATCGGGAGTTTGCTGTTCAGTCTCGTCTGGCTCGGTTGCGGGGGAGACACTGACACCGACACGCGAATTGAGAGCGACGATGCAATCACAACGGACAACGGAAGTGATCTTCACGTCACTATCGTCGGTACATGGCAACTTGTTGCGATTGAACCCCATATCCCCGGGGTCGGTGCTCTGCCCAACCAGATCTTAACGGTTAAACCAGATGGAACATGGGGTTCAACGACGGTGGTTGAGACCCCAGGGCTGGGCAAATTCACCGTGACCGCAGAAGGGAACTACCAGCTCTCCGAGAACAGAATTATCGGTGAAACCACAGCAACCCGCAGCGAACCCGACCTCGGCATCCCCCTCCCAATCCACGCTGGGATGCCGGGCGAGGCGACCATCAAGCGCGATGGAGACACCCTAACTATCACCAGCCGCGATGAAACAAGTGGCCAGACAACAATAACCGTCTACGAAAAGCAGTAATGCCCCATAATCTGTAAAAACGGCTTGAACCCAGTACAAATCTGGGTTCAAGCCGTTTTTTGTTTCACACCCCGCCACGGGCAGATTCCCTATCCACGTCAAGAATGGTGGGAACGGGAACGCTCTCAAAATAATTTTCTTTCCTGGATAACTTCTAATACCAATTCCGATAATAAATCACTCGTTAATGGAAGTCCGATTTGCGTCAACTCACTTTCAAAGCATAAGCAAAAACGCATCAGACCCCCGTAGCCGGGGCATCTTGCCCCATCGGATAACGATATGCGTCAACTCATGTTGCCACTTTCAAAGAAAGCGTCATCAACCGCACCCCCGTAGCCGGGATTACAGGCGTTTGATATTTCATCAAAACCGCTAACGCGATATAAATTTTCAGAAATGGTATAATTTATTCATTAGGTCTATTTTACCAATCTTGTGTAAGTATCTCATCAAAACTAAATTATTCTATCTTAAAAAAATAAACCTGATCAAAAGCGATTTTATATAAACTTATCTTATATGTTTCCGTCTCAAAATAAATAAGTTAAGCAGGTTTTAAAGTACGTCCTCGCATTTCCTTAGCGGGCGAATTGGCGAGGCGCGCCCATGATAGACAAAGTTTGAATAAGGAGAATTTTTTAATGCGAAGTGTTATTAGATCGGTGCAAGTAGCACTGCCAATGCTCATTGCATTAATAGCACTGCTGATGCCTTTGTCAGCGTTTGCCGCAAGCTTTGCCGAAGGGTTGGTTGTGTATCTACCCTTCGATGAAGGGAACGGAGACGTTGCCAAAGATCTCAGCGGTAACAAACACGATGGCGAAATTGACAAACCCGAGTGGGTAAAAGGGAAATTTGAAAAGGCACTCCAGTTTAAGGGTGCCAATAGCGGGACCTTTGTAACCGTTGAAAGCACCCCAAAGCTCAACGTGAATACAATGACTTTTATGGCGTGGGTGAATGCTGAGACTTGGGACGGGACCCGCCAAATTGTTGGGAAATCGGTCCACGGTGGATGTGGTGGACGAGTCCAATACGGTGTGTTCAGCGAAGGAGGGGTTTTCAAAGTTAGATTTGCAACGGATCCAGCTAGTGCAGACATTTCGACTGCCCATCCCAAGACGAAAGATTGGTTACATATTGCAGTCACGAATGATGGAAAGGTCGGAAAGATCTTCTTTGATGGCAAAGAGGCGGTCCAAGGAAAGGTCTCCGGTAAGCTAACGGCGAATGAAGATCCGTGGCGAGTCGGTCAGGATTGCGACCGGGCAGGTTACATTTTCGCCGGAATAATTGATGATGTCCGCCTTTGGGATCGAGCATTGAGCGAAAAAGAGATCAACACCTACAAAGAGGAAGGTGTAGAAGTTCTCGCCGTCAACCCGAAAGGCAAACTGCCAATGGCGTGGGGCGAAATCAAACGCCAATATTGAACAATCACACTCATGTTAAAGGCAAGATGCACAGCTCCGTGCACGGATTCTTAACATGAGCAAACAACCTTCATAAGGTTATGCTTAACATTTTTCCACAGGAGGAAAACTTAAATGCGAAATTTTGTAGTATTTGGGCTTGTTATATCCGCTCTGGTATTAATTCCATTTGTAGCATCTGCGGCTTTCAAGGACGGATTGGTACTATATCTCGCGCTAGACGAAGGGAGCGGAAACAAAGCCGGGGACTTGAGCGGCAATGGTCACGATGGCGAGATCAACGAGTCAGTTTGGGTAGATGGGAAGTATAAAAAGGCACTCAAATTCACCGGTGGCCAGGATCGCGGTAGCGGTAAGGGAACATTTGTCACTGTTGCAAGCACCGACGCGCTCAATGTGAATGAAATGACATTCATGGCGTGGCTCAACGCCGAGACCTGGGACGGGACACGCCAGATTGTTGGGAAATCGGTTCACGGCGGATGCAGTGGACGGGTCCAATACGGCGTGTTTAGCGAAGGGGGTGTCTTCAAAGCCAGATTTTCAGCGGAAGGAGGCAATGTAGACGTTGTCACCGATCTTCCGGTAGCAAACGAATGGGTGCATCTCGCTGTCACGAATGATGGAGCGAAAGCGTCAATCCTTATCAACGGTGAAGCAGTGATGAGCGGGGATGTTTCCGGCAAGCTAACGGTGAATGACGATCCGTGGCGACTCGGTCAAGATTGCGAACGGGAAAATTACATCTTCAGTGGTATGATTGATGATGTTCGGCTTTGGAATCGCGCCTTGAGCACGGACGAAATCAATAAATTCAAAGGAATGGGCGCAGAAATCTTGGAGAGCGGCGTAGCCGTTGAACCGCAAGACAAGCTCCCCGCCACATGGGGAAAGCTCAAAGCGGCCCGGTAACAGATACAACCGACATTTCTCTTTTCAGCCCCGATGCTCAATCGGGGCTTTTTTTTATTCAAGTTATTCACCTCATGCCTGCCCTCGGCGTTCCACCTTCAGATTGAAAAAAGCACTTGACAGTCAACACGTATATCGTTTAGAATGCTCTATTAATCGGGCCGACAAAAACGCCTAATTTTTAACAGCAAAGGGGATACATCGTGTTATATCTCAATTCCTTTGAAAATGCCGCCGCCAGTAAAACGGAGAAAAGATACGTCATCTCTCCAATGTCGAATATCACGGAATTAGTACCATCAAAGGCACTGCTCGCACAGTGGCAATCCGGGAAGATCGGTTGGGAGGAATTTCGCGAGGGTTTCACCAAGGAGATGCAGGCTGAATATAGTAAAGGTGATGGAAGCAGGCTAAAGGGACTGGCAAAACATAGCTTGGAAAATGATGTTACCCTCCTTTCACCAGAACCGAGTGGCGAGCAGACCTATCGCGCCATTTTGGAAGAGATTATTAACAAAATCTGGCAAAAAGAAGGGGTGCCAAACCAAGTAATCAATCTCGCACAAGAACCGTCGGAACTTCAGAAAGAGATTGCCGAGAAAGATGAAAAAATTCAATCGCTAGATGACGAAATTAAATCGCTCAAAGCCGAAAGCCACAAAAAAGAGACAGAAAATGACATCTGAAAAAAGTTCTGGATTCCTCCGACACCTTGTACCAAAACATTGAGCAGTGTATACGTGCCAAAATACTGAGTCCAGACGATGCTGGATTCGCTCATAGCATAAGAAAACAACGCAACCTATTCAGTCACGGCCCACCCGTCGATGAAGAAACAAAAATGGGACGGGTGCTATACTGTTTTCTCGCGGCAGCTTTGGTATTTCCACAACTTCCAGAGATCGAATAGGCGATTGAACCCCCAGACGGTGCCTGCAGGGCCCGAACGCTCCTGCTGGATTGACAAATCCAGCAGATCTCTACGCGGTTAGGATTGGAACATTCAGATGAAAAATTCGACGTTTATTAATAGAGTTATCCTAAAAAACTATAAGAGCATCGCTGCCTGTGATGTACAACTGCACCCATTGATGTTTCTCGTAGGGCCCAACGGCGCAGGCAAGAGCAATTTTCTGGATGCGCTGCGATTCGTTGCCGATGCGTTAAATTCATCGCTAGACCACGCCATTCGGGACCGCGGCGGTATTAACGATGTCCGCCGCCGCTCTGGCGGTCATCCGAACCATTTCAGCATTCGTCTCGATTTCACGCTGCCCGACAGCTCTACTGGCCACTACGCCTTCAGCATCGGTGCCCGTAAGCGTGGCGGGTACGAGGTTGAGACGGAAGAGTGCAGACTTTGGAGTCCACCGCTTTTCACTGAAGAGCAATATTTCCGTGTTGATAATGGGACTGTTACCTCAAGTGTCAAGGTGGTACCAGCTGCGACGACGGACCGACTCTATTTGGTAAACGCCTCCGGGCTCCCCGAATTCCGCCCTGTATACGAAGCCTTCTCTCGGATGGGATTTTATAACCTCAACCCCGACAAAATCCGGGCTCTCCAACGACCGGACCCGGGCGACCTGCTTATTCGGGATGGGAGCAACCTAGCAAGTGTCCTCACCCAACTTTCAGATCCTGTAAAGGAACGCATTGAGGAATATCTAGCGGCGGTTGTCCCTGGCGTACATAAGGTAGATTTCAAAGAGATTGGACACATGGAAACGTTAGAGTTCCGGCAGGGAGTTGCAGGTGCAAAGCATCCATGGCGATTTCTCGCAAACAATATGTCTGATGGGACCCTCCGCGTGTTGGGAATTCTGGTCGCGCTGTTTCAGGAAAATGGCGACGCGCAAAAGCGTGTCCTGCTCGTCGGCATTGAAGAGCCAGAGGTCGCGCTTCATCCAGCAGCGGCAGGCGTGTTGCTCGATGGACTTAGGGACGCTGCCGACAAGACGCAGGTTATCATAACCAGCCACAGTCCAGACCTCCTTGATAACAAAGACCTAGAGGTAGAGTCAATTCTCGCTGTTGAAGCGTGTGACGGCACCACGGCAATCGCAGGTGTAGACGAGGCAGGCAGGTTTGCGTTACACGACCGGTTGTATACAACCGGAGAGCTTCTACGCCTCGATCAATTGCAACCAGATCCTGAAGCTGTTGACGCAGCAAAGATGAACCAACTTCCTCTGTTCGATTTCAAGAAGAGAAATTCTAGCCGAAAGAAGAATAAGGGAAAGGACAGATGACAGTCCAAATCGGTTGCATTGTCGAAGGGCATGGCGAGGTGGAAGCGGTGCCAATCCTGATTAGACGCGTCGCAGCAAGCCTTTATCCAGAATTGTCGCTTGTCATACCGCATCCCATTCGCGTTTCCAGGAGTAAAGTTGTTAAGGAAGGAGAACTTGAGCGAGTGGTTGAACTCGCAGCGCGGAATATTGGTGGGGAAGGTGCTATATTTATCATCCTCGATAGTGACGATGATTGTCCCGCACAACTGGGGCCAGAGCTACGTCGTCGAGCACTAAAAGCCCGTAGCGATTTGCCAATTGCCGCCGTGCTTGCCAAATGCGAGTTTGAGGCGTGGTTCCTTGCCGCCGCCGAGTCACTCCGCGGAAAAAGAGGGTTAAAAAACGAGATCGAACCACCGGACAATCCGGAGGAGATTGGGGACGCAAAGGGGTGGTTGAGACAGCGGAGAGAGGATGACCGTAGGTATCGTGAAACGGTTGACCAGCCCGGACTCACAGCACAGTTTGACCTCAACCAAGCGCGGAACGCCGCTTCGTTCGACAAGTGCTATAGAGACATCGTTTACCTCATCAGCGAATTGCGAAAAGCATGTGATCTAAGCAAGTGAAAAAATAACCTTATCTCACATTGAAAATTACCAAACGTGCAAACCAAGCTATTTGGATGGATTCAGATAGTCTCAGGTTGAAAGGAATAGCGAATCAACAATGACCCACAATAATGACTACGTTATCGGTGTTGATATGGGCGGAACAAAGATTCTCGCCGCAGTTGTCAACGCGGAAGGAGAAATTATATCCCAATCGAAAACAGCGACAAAAGCCGAGAAAACCTCGGATCAGGTCATTGATCGGATTGCGGGATGTATTCGAGAAGCTACGCATCAAGCCGAGCTCAATACGGAACAGATTCGCGCAATCGGCATCGGGGCACCGGGGCCACTAGACCCCAAAACCGGTGTCGTCATCTTCGCCCCGAATCTTGGATGGTCAAATGTACCGCTCAAAGCAAAACTGGAAGCCCTTGTTGGAGTTCCTACCTTCGTTGATAACGATGTCAACGTAGGCACCCTCGGCGAATCCGTGCTCGGGGCGGGGAAGGGTGTCAAAAATCTTGTCGGGATTTTCGTTGGCACTGGGATTGGCGGAGGTGTGATTTTAGATGGCAAGCTGTTTCACGGTGTCAGCAAAACTGCCGGGGAGGTCGGGCACATGATTGTCAAAGCGGACGGCCCACGATGCGGCTGTGGAAATCTCGGTTGTCTAGAAGCCGTTGCAAGCCGCACAGCAATCGCCAGACAACTTAGGAAAGCCATCCTTAAAAAAAACAAAAAGAGCATTTTGCTAAAATTGAACGGGGGTAGCCTGAAGCAGATACGGAGTGGTGCTTTAGCCAAAGCCGTCCGTCGAGGCGACAAATTGGTGATAAAGGTGATGCGCCGCGCCACAAAATATCTGGGCATTAGCGTTGCTTCGATTGTCCATCTGCTCAACCCTGAGATGGTCGTCCTCGGTGGCGGGGTCGTCGAAGCGATAGGAGATGATTTTGTGGACGACATCCGCCGCGTTGCAATGAAGTATGCCTTACCTAACACGATGAAAGGTGTCCAAATCGTACAAGCAGAACTTGGCGATAATGCCGGCATCATAGGTGCGTCGGTCTTAGCTCGCCAAAATATTGATGATTGATAGTCGGGGTTCCGAGTTCAGCGGTTATAGTGAAATCTAAAAATATGGTGACATTTACCGGTAGGCGCGCTTTGATGAAGTTTCAAAAAATAATTCGGTAATTCCATAACCATGCCCGGTGCGGTTCGGAAACCGCCCCTACTGGGCATGGGGGAAATCGGGATTACCGATTTAAATACTTAAACGTCATGTAAGCGCGCTGGTCGACGGTGTATCAGTAATTATGGGCTTTACTATAAACCAACGCCACACCCCATTCACCCTTAATCGAATGCGCCAAACATAGGAGGAACAATATGAATAAGATAACCCAACCTCATCCATACCCGGGTAAACTTTTTGTTGTCGAAGGAATTGACGGTTCCGGTAAGAGCACCCAATTAGACCTTTTGCATAGGTGGTTAGATGCTGAAGGGTACAGTGTTTTCTTCACAGAGTGGAACTCATCGCCCCTGGTCAAACGGACGACCAAAAAAGGCAAAAAGAAAAACCTACTCACCCCAACGACATTCAGCATCCTGCACGCGACTGATTTTGCAGATCGGTTGGCAAATATGATTATACCGCCGCTCCAAGCGGGCATGATTGTTCTCGCCGACCGTTACGCCTACACTGCATTCTCACGAGATGTCGCCCGCGGGGTTCATCCCGATTGGGTGCGAAATCTGTATTCCTTCGCGGTGAGGCCAGATATCGCATTCTATTTTAACATCCCCCTTGACGTATCCATCAAACGGATTATGCTCGGACGTGCCCAACTCAAATTTTATGAGGCAGGCATGGACCTCGGGTTAAGCGATGACCCAGTGACCAGTTTCAAACTGTTCCAGAGTCGTGTGCTTGAAGAATATGATCGGTTGACGGAGGAGTTTGACTTGACCGTCATCGACGGAAGAGGCCCAATCGACGCACAACAAGAACTTGTCCGAGAGATTGTCCAGAAGCAACTGATGGATTACGACAAACACCACCGTCCGATGGGGGTGTCATAATTTAAGTTTCCTGTAGGTTGGGTTGAACGGTGAAGAGCGAATCTCTATCAAAGTAACCAATCATAGAGGTTCTGCGGTTCAATGCCCCTCTCTTGTAGACAGAGTGAAACCCAACTCCAAGCGCGTGTCTACATCTTTTTAGATTCTACTATAAAATTTATCTTTTGAGGCGACTCGGAAGCAGGGGCTTGGAAGACTGGAAGAATGGTGAACAAGACACTTCACCCACCCTTCCACCCTTCCCTCCTTCCAGTCTTTTCCCTATTGGCTCTGTCACATTTTTGTCGAGCCAATTCTTAAAAGGAAGGCTTATGAGAGACACAATTTTTTACGGCGATGGTCTGCCCTACACCGAGATGAGCGACTTATCCGGTAAGTTGATTGTCATTGAGGGCCCTGATGGTGTCGGCAGGTCAACACAGATCGAGGCATTAACCAAGTGGCTCGAGATCCAAGGTTACGGTGTTGTCAATACCGGATGGACCCGTTCACCGCTGTTGGGACCGACGATTTCTACAATCAAAAGAGGCAATACCTTAAACCAGATTACCTTCAGCGTATTATACGCCGCTGATTTTGCGGACCGGCTTGAAAATCAGATTATTCCTGCCCTAAAAGGTGGGTTCATCGTTCTCGCAGACCGCTACATGTACACCGCCTTCGCACGACACGTTGTGCGCGGCATTGATAGGGATTGGATTCGGCGGGTCTACGGATTCGCGCTCGTACCCGACCTCGTCATCTACCTCAAAATTGGGCTTGAAGACCTGATTCGACGCACATTTGAATCGGGACGTAGCATGAACTACTGGGAATCGGGGATGGATATTGGACTGAGCGGTGACCTGTACGAGAGCTTTGTGCAGTATCAAACGCGGTTGCTTGACGAGTTTGATAGGATGGTCGCCGAATTTGATTTTACTGTGATTGATGCGTCTCCCAGTATTAAGCGGGTCAATCAGAACCTCAAGAAGGCGATTGGAGACTTTCTCTCGCTAGCCCAACCGTAAAAGGAGAAAAATTCATAGATGACCGCCCAAACGATGTTTGAAAAAATCTGGGACGCGCACGTTGTCCGGGAGGCAGAAGGCGAAGCAACGGTTCTCTACATTGATACGCAACTCATCCACGAAGTGACCTCCCCGCAGGCATTCGAGGGGTTACGACTCTCGGGGAGAAAAGTACGTCGTCCCGACCTGTCGTTTGCAACAATGGACCACAACGTGCCCACAACAGACCGAAGCCTTCCAATTACCGACCAGATCGCCGCCAAGCAGATTGAAACGCTGGCGAAAAACTGTGAGGAATTTGGCATTACCCTCTACGGGCTCGACAGCCCAGAGCAAGGCATTGTTCATGTGATTGGCCCTGAGCTCGGCATCACGCAACCGGGAAAAACCATCGTTTGTGGTGATAGCCATACCTCAACACACGGTGCTTTGGGCGCGTTGGCATTCGGTATCGGAACCAGCGAGATCGAGCACGTCCTCGCAACACAGTGTCTCCTGCAACAGAAGCCTAAGACTTTCGAGATTCGGGTTGAGGGCGAGTTGCCCCACGGTGTGACAGCGAAAGACATCATTCTTTCGATTATCAACCGCATCGGTACGGATGGCGGCACCGGAACGGTCATTGAATACACCGGTTCCGCCATTCGGGCGTTGAGCATTGAAGAGCGAATGACCGTTTGCAATATGACAATTGAAGCGGGTGCACGCGCAGGCATGATAGCCCCTGATGATAAAACCTACGAATACTTGGCAGAGCGACGGTTCAGTCCACAAGGGAAAGATTTTGAGCGTACCGTTGAGCGGTGGAAACAACTGCCAACCGACGATGGCGCAACGTATGACAACTCACTCGACATCCCCGCCACAACGCTCGTTCCACAAGTCACATGGGGCACCAACCCCGGTATGGGAACCGATGTGACCGGAGCCGTTCCGAATCCAGACAACATGCCCACAGACGGTGAAAAAAAAGCGACGCAACACGCCCTTGAATACATGGGGCTCAGCCCGGGCACACCGATTGTGGACATTCAGGTTGACAAAGTATTTATCGGCAGTTGCACAAACTCCCGCATCAGCGACCTACGGGCTGCCGCCGAAACTGCCAAAGGCAGTAAGGTCTCACCGTCCGTTCACGCGCTCGTCGTCCCCGGCTCACAAGCGGTCAAACGGCAGGCAGAAGCAGAGGGCTTAGACGAGATTTTTCGCGACGCAGGCTTTGAGTGGCGCGAGGCGGGATGTAGCATGTGCCTCGGCATGAATCCTGATATCCTCATGCCGGGACAAAGATGTGCCAGTACATCAAACCGCAACTTTGAGGGCAGACAAGGCAAAGGCGGACGCACTCACCTCGTCAGCCCACAAATGGCCGCCGCCGCCGCAATCGCCGGACATTTCGTCGATATTCGAGAATGGGGTTAAAACCCAAACCGACTTCATGCCATAAGGAGGCAGAACAACATGGAAGCATTCAAAGAACACCTAGGGCTCGCTGTACCACTTGATCGAATTAACGTCGATACAGACCAGATTATCCCCAAGCAATTTTTGAAACGAATTGAGCGCACCGGGTTCGAGGATTTCCTATTTTACGACTGGTGCTATTTGGATAATGGTGAGCCCAATCCCAACTTTGTCCTCAATCTACCACGTTACAAGGATGCAAGCATTCTCGTCGCAGGAGCTAATTTCGGGTGTGGCAGCTCCCGCGAACACGCGCCTTGGGCACTACAACAGTACGGCTTCAAAGCGATTATCGCCCCTTCATTCGCGGACATTTTCCTCAACAACTGCTACAAGAACGGCATCCTTCCCGTTGTCCTACCCGCAGATGTCGTCGCAGAACTGATAAAACAGATCGAGGCACAAGAAGGATACAAGCTCATGCTCGAGCTTGAGACACAGCAGGTCATCCAACCAGACGGAGAATCACACGCATTCGCAATCGGTGAGTTCCAAAAACAGTGCCTCCTAAACGGCCTGGACGAAATCGGGTGGACATTGCAGTTTGAATCCGAGGTCGCCGCCTATGAAACACGCACAGAAATTTAATTGAAGGGCGAGCTATTATGCCTTTAGGTTTGCAATCACAATAATAATTGCTACTGCGTCTTTCCTGATTACGGTTGTGACCCTCATCGCTAAAATTTTCACATCATCTTGGTAAATTAGATTCTCCGCGCGATGATTTCAATCAACACCGAGAGGAGAATCGTGACGATTTTAACCGCATTGAGGCAAAGCTGGATAAGCTGACTGAAACAGTTGCAACCCTTGTTGGTCAGCAAGCCACCCAAGAATAGGTAGGGGTTGGGTAACCCAACCCTAGCATTAAACTCCCCGGCCAACATCATCATCTGAGCGAATGACTTCCTCGAGCCGCATGGTGATGAAGAACGTGAGAACCCCCACTCCGACTGAAATTGCAAAAACACCTTCGTGGTAAATCAATGGGACCAAAGCCCCACCGAGAACGGGGACAAAACTGACGGGTAGGAGCATTGTGTTCATAAAACCGATATAAGTGGCGCGGCTCATGCTTGGTGCAATGTTGAGGAGATACGTCATAAAACCGACCATTGATCCGCTCATTGTAACCCCAGAGAACACGAAGACCAGAAAATAACACGGGACTTGCACGGCTTGAGGCAGGAATCCAGCGGCAATTGCAATAAGCGATGGCATACAGAACAGTGCGGTTGTTATTCTTAAAATCCATATTGTCCCGTGTCTCTTACCGACGAACCCCCACGCGAGATTTGAAACTAAACCTGCTATTGCAAGGGTTGCATCAAATAACCCAACTGTTGATTCCGGAACGCTGAATTTCTGTATCGCATAAGGGGCATAGAACGGCAATGCCATGCCCGCGAAATGACCGAAGATGCGAAACAGCATAAACCGTCGATAATGTGCATCTGTCCTTAAAAAATATGGTCCCACTTTCAGATGTTGCCATATAGGTCGCCGTTCGCTTTGAACGGGGCGAATCGGTTCACGGATGCGTACAAAGGCAAGGAATGCACCGATGACCGCAACCCATGTACAACCAAATAGGATAGCGTAATTGTACGGAAATAAATGCCCCGATTTATCACTCAGGATATACTCTATAAAAAAGAAACCGATGAAAAATTGAAAAAATAGCCCGATAAACTGGCGCAAGCTGAAAAACCACGCCCGACGTCGCGGTTCAATCGTTTTGGAAATGATATCCATATACGGAATCGTCGAAACACCCATCGACGAGGCGGCGAAAAAATAAAAGAGTAGAAAATTGAACGCGAGTAGGTTATGATTCCGGGCACCAATCAAAATCGTCGAGAGGACGATGCCGAGCCACCCGATCGTGCGGCCGCTCATGCCAAGGATATAGAAGGGAAGCTTACGAGGACGATGTTCAAGCACGTTTGACATCAGCAGTTGGGGCCACATCCAACCGGCTGTCATAATCGAACCTGTCAGTCCAACGAGCACGTTATTTTCAGTAAGCTTATAAATAAATGTAGAAAGGACGGTTGAGCCATTTGCAAAGGCGAAAGAGATTCGTATCAATATGCCCTGAAGCAAAGCGATTCGAAAATTGTACTTCTGTTCATGGTTTTTGTCCTTCTCTTTTTGAGACTTGTGTTCGAGCGGATCTGTCGAAGCCGTTTGCATAGCGATTTGAGTAGTTCTAAACCTCCAGATTAAGGAGGACCAGGTCCCCCAATAAACATTAGATCTATTTGACTGAATTTATCCCCTTTAGGTTGATAAAAAATGTAGAGGTAGAAACCGAGTTTTTTGCGTCTCGTCATCGAGTCTCCATCCGCAAGGATCGACAAAACTCGGTTTCTGTCCGTTTCAATTCCCTTCAAACGTATTGGTACACCCCAAGTTATGATGACATTACTGATTTTGATTGTCAAATTTCACTAGAACATGATAGGCTCCAATTCCCGCGCTCCAGCGGAGCGCAATGTGTATATTTTATATTTAAACTTACTTGAAAGGACGTGTCATCAATGACCACACACGCGCTACGTCAACTCCCTTCTACTACCGAAGTTTACCTCTGTCACGATGCAGGTTACTTTCCGGTCCTCATCAATCCAAAGGGCGAAGAGATCCTTGCTGTCCTTCGTAGCGGTGCGGGACATGTTGGAATCACTGGACGACTGGATGCGGTGCGTTCACCGGACGGTGGAAAGACATGGGCCGAACCCATCGTTATCGCAGACAGCGACGCTGACGATCGGAACCCGGCAGTTGGGAACGCACCGGATGGGACGGTTGTGCTCGCCTACCACGCCCAAGGCTCTTACAATGAAGACGGAACTTGGGCGAAGGACTTGCGTCGGGTACAGATGAGAATCACGAGGTCACACGACGGTGGGGTGACATGGCAGCCACCCCAACTTCTCAATTACACGCCGATGGAAAAACACTCCGCCTACGGTCGCATCGTCAATTTGCCAGATGGCACGATGTTACTGCCGATTTATGGGGGGCGCATCGGGGAAGCGGAGCGCACACGCGACTACGCTTACATCCTACGCTCACGCGATAATGGGCAGACATGGGATGAACCGTCTCTAATTGGCCAAGGCTACAACGAAACCGCACTTCTACTGCTCCCAGACGGCGATTTGATCGCGGCGATGCGTTCCGAGGACCGGGGGCAACTTCTAGCCGTGTGTCGTTCCTCCGATGGAGGCCAAACTTGGAGCAAACCCATCCCAGTCACAAATCCTCACGAACACCCTGCTGATCTGACACTACTTTCCAACGATTGGGTTGTCATGTATTTCGGTGTGCGGCACGAACCGTACGGCGTGAATGCCCTTGTCAGCAGAGATAACGGGTATACGTGGGATACTCGCCTGATTCTCTGTGACGACCTCGGTGCAAATGACCTAGGCTACCCGTCCACCGTCAAGTTGGGCAACCAACTCGCGACAGCGTACTACTGTTCACCACACGGAAGTCCACCAGAATATCGCGGGGAGGGTGCTTTTGCCCGTGCACTACTTTACAGCGAGCAGGAATTGATTGAGGCATTGAGTTGACGAAATGACCAAACGCGACAACGACAACGAAGGCAATCATACAATCACTGCGATTGAAGGTATCCGTGTTGGACATGCGACCAACAGTTCCGCCCGCACAGGGTGCACCGTCGTCCTCTGTGAGTCAGGAGCCGTTGCAGGCGTTGATGTCCGCGGGTCTGCGCCAGGTACACGAGAAACGGACGCGATTCGACCCGGGCGATTAGTCCAAAAAGCGCACGCCGTTCTGCTCACAGGTGGCAGTGCATTCGGACTAGATGCAGCGGGCGGAGTCATGCGGTATCTCGAAGAGCGAGGTATCGGCTTTCCTGCAGGACCAGTTCGTGTGCCGATTGTCCCAACTGCTGTAATCTTTGACTTAGGCGTTGGTGATGCTACCATCCGTCCTGACCCAGCAATGGGCTATCAAGCGTGTATAAACGCCACGACCTCGGCTGTTGAGATGGGACAAGTGGGTGCTGGTACTGGCGCGACGATTGGCAAGTTACCCGGGTACATCGCGGCGCACGGGGGCGTTGGCTCAGCATGTAGGCAACTCGCAAATGGGTTAATTGTCGGAGCGATCGTCGTCGTCAATGCGGTTGGGAACATCGTCTCGCCAGAGACGGGGGAAATCATTGCGGGCGCACGGGATCCCGAAACCGGCGCATTCGTTGATATTGTTGAGCGCATGTCGGCTTCGCAAATCGGGCTCGTGGGAACGAACACCACCATCGGTGTTGTAGCGACAAATGCCGCGCTCTCCCCAAGCGAGATAACGAAGGTCGTGGAGCACTCACATGATGGCTTAGCAAGAGCGATTCGACCAGCGCATACTATGTACGATGGAGACACGCTTTTCGCACTTTCCGTCGGTACGGGTGGAGTCACCCCGCCTCCATCTTCACCTGTGAACACTGTTGGGATTATTGCGGCAGAAGTTGTTGCAGACGCAATTGTACGGACTGTTACGGAATCAAGTTCACAATATGTCAGTACATGCGTTAGGTGAAGCGCAAAAAAGATTGATATAATCCACAATTCCACGTATAATAAATATCACTTTGGCACAGCGATACGATAACGTCTCAAAATTTATAATCCTTGAGTACCGTGATGCCATCGCAAAACTGATCTTCAGAAATCAAAACGTTGAGGTGGAGGAGACCCTGCCTACTGAGCAGATCAATATACGCCACGGCGATATCATCTTCAAGGTGAGGCACCCTGATGGAAGCAGAGCCATCCTCCACATTGAGGTGCAAACACACGACAACCAGCAATCGATGGAAATCCGCATGGCAATAACGGCTCCCTGATCGGCAAACACGAGCTCCCCGTCTACGGTTGCGTTATCTACTTGCACCCCAATGCAGGCAAAACCGACCCCGGCTACTATACTTATGAATTGGACGGTGGCCAGTATCTGATGCGGTACAAGGTAATACGGATGATTGAGATAGATGGGCAAGCGATTTTGAAGGCAAAGAACCCCGGTTTACTGACGCTCACGCCTTTGATGCAAAGGTCTATGAGGATGGATGACTGGTTGGGTGCCTGTGTTGAAGCGACCAAGTCGGCAGACGTAGCCCCGGAGGTATTGCCAAATTTATTGGGAGTTTTGAGCATCTTTAGCAGTTTGGTTTATATAGTGAAATCTAAAAATATGGTGCCATTTACCGGTGGGCACGCTTTGTAAGCGCGCTGGTCGACGGTGTATCAGTTAGTTATACGCTTTACTATAAATTCAATTGAGATAAGGTGCAGCCATGGAACACAATTTAACCGCGAAAGATCTGTTTATCGGGTTTCCAGAAGTTACAGAAGGTGAAGCGCATCAAATCCTTGAAAAATACGGCTTTACTGACCTCGACCGTGCCAATCGAAATCTCCAAGCCATCGCCGACTCCCCAGTGTTGCGCCATGAATTTGCTGACCTTTCTGAAATACTGCTTGAAGCGTTAGCGGACTCGCCGGATGTGGATGCGGCTTTGAACAACTTCGAGCGGTTTACAGTGGTAACATTTAGCCGAATGTGGCTGTTCCATCTCCTCCGTGACGCGCCGTTCCTCGTTGAGATATTGGCAACCTGCTTCGGTTCGAGCACATACCTTTCGGACGTTTTGGTTCGCAACCCTGAGTATTTCAATGAAATCATTGATGCCGATGTGATGAGTACGTCCAAGACCCGTGAGATAATGTACACCGAGCTCTCGCGAGCGGTGCGTCTGGTTCAATCGGTTGAACAGAAACTCAACATTATCCGTCGATACAAGCGGAAGGAAAGCTTACGAATTGGGCTACTTGACCTGCTCGGTGATGCCGACGTAGAGCGGATAACGCTTGAGTTGAGCAATCTTGCGGAGGCAACTCTACAACTGTGTTATGAAATCGGTGTAGCGGAACTCACGCCGGTATTGGGAACACCGCTGGCAGAGGACGAAAAAACACGGGCCCAATTCACAGTGCTCGCTATGGGGAAGTTTGGGGGCTACGAGCTGAATTTTAGTTCAGACATTGATTTGATGTTTGTCTATTCGCATGATGGTCAAACGGACAAGGGGGGCGAAAATAGCCAATACTTTGCCAAACTGTGCGAGTTTATCATCAAAGCGATGAGCGAAATGACAGCTGATGGCTACGTCTTTCGCGTGGATATCCGCTTGCGTCCAGAAAGCAGCACAGGTGCCATTGCCCGCTCCATCAGTAGCTACGAAGCCTACTACGAGGGCTGGGGGGAGATTTGGGAACGGCAGGCGTTAATCAAAGCCCGACCTGTCGCTGGGGATATGGAACTCGGCAAGGAGTTTATCCGCATGATTCAACCGTTTGTCTATCAACGATACCTTGACGAATTCTCAATTTCTGAGATTAAGGCGGACATCCTCCAGACCAAAGCGCGGATTGAACGCACCATCATCACCGAAAAAGGAGACCCAAATACCCATGTCAAGTTGGGAATCGGTGGCATCCGTGATGTGGAATTTACCATCCAATCTCTGCAACTGATTCACGGTGGTCCAATACCGGCGTTGCGTAATCGAAATTCGTTGGAGACGATAGAACTGCTCTATCAATACGAACTGCTGAGCCCAGAGGACCGGGACATTCTCTCGGTTGCATATCGATTTCTGCGGGCGGTCGAGCATCGGATACAGATTGAGGGTGACCAGCAACGATATGTGTTACCTTCAAAGACCCCAGATTTGATTAAACTCGCCAAGTCTTCGGGTTATCCCCAATTAGAGCACTTTGAAACGGATTATACCCGACACACAACGGCTGTGCGGGAGGTTTTTGAGAAAATCTTGGAAACGCCGGTAGCCGAGGGTGAAATCGCTATCAGCTCACTACTCACGACCCAAGACGAAGAGATGATTAATGATGTACTAACGCCATTCGGGTTTAAGAACCCACGAGAGGCGCGTCATCGCTTAAAACTGATGGCAGAGGGGCCGGAAGGTATCCGTTTCTCCCCCAATGTCCGCAGAGCGTTTGTTGAACTCTCACCAATGCTGTTAGAAGCTTTGCGTGAATCGCCCGACCCGGATATGGCACTCCACTACATTGAGAGCTTTGCGAGCGTGGTCGGCGCGCCATCCTCGTACTACACGATGTTCCAATCGAATCCCGCCATCCTTCAAATGCTCACACGCCTGTGTGGGACAAGCCTGTTCCTAGCAGACCTGTTAATTGCACACCCTGAATCGTTCGATATATTGACGATACCGGCGGTGATGGAACGTCCCAAAACTCTGGAGGAAAAATCTGATGAAGCTGCACTGGCAATTACCGATGGCAAGGGGTGCACAAGTAAGGGGGAAATTGGCGATTTTGATTCCCTCCGACAGTACAAAAACAGTGAAATTTTACGGCTTGGGATGCGGAACATTCTAGGGCTTGCAGACCTATGGTTAACGATTGGTGAACTCTCAGACCTCGCCGAGGCGACCCTACAAGCGATGTATACGCATGTCAGCGATCAATTGCGTACCGAACACGGTATTCCAATGATTCCGGATGGCACGGAGGCAACGTTGGCAATAATCGGCATGGGAAAATTCGGCGGGCGAGAGCTTAATTTCAGTTCCGACTTGGATGTGATGATGGTTTACACAGCGGATGGCACAACGACAAAGGGGATGTCCAACGCGGATTACTTCGGCAAACTCGGCTTGGAGTTGGTCAACTGCATGAAAGGGAATGGTCCGGCAGCGATTTATGAGCTCGATCTCCGGCTTCGCCCATTCGGTACAGGTGGGGCAATTGCTTTGCCGCTTTCTGGCTATCAGAACTACTACGAAGGGAATTACGCCGAAACGTGGGAGCGTCAGGCATTAATCCGAGCGCGTCCCGTCGCTGGGGCTATGGCACTTGGCGACCGATTCCTCGAACTCGCACACGGGTTTGCCTATCGCCAGCCGTTGACGGATGAGCAGGTCGCGGGCATCGTACATAATCGACAGCGAAAAGAAGCGCAAGCCACGCGCTCAACGACCTCTGCTCGACGACGGCGCGGGAGAAGGTCAAGGGCGGGAAAGGGATTTTCCTCCCACACATCGGGAAAAGGATTTCCCTCCCACTTGAAGAATGTAAAATCGGGATACGGTGGGCTTGTGGACATTGAATTTGCTGTGCAGACGCTTCAGCTTATCCACGGGACAGCGCATCCGAATGTGCGCGCACAAAATACATTTGAAGCAATCGATCAGCTTCACGGGATTGACACGTTGACGACCAACCAGCGCGACCAGCTTACTTCCGCGTATGAATTTCTCAGGCGCGTGGAAAACAGCCTCCGTATCGTCCACGACCGTCCACTGGATGACCTACCAGACCACACAGCGGAATTGGAAAAACTCGCCAAGCGACTCGGATATGTAAACGGTGAGGGGATGGCAGCGGAGGTTTTTCTCAAGGAATACCAACAGTGCACAGAGCGCACACGGGCGTTGTTTAATCAGTTGCTTGAAGGGCCCACATAATGACGTTTGATTTTTAACACGCCCCAGACGATGGGCAGTCTGCTCGCCGCCTCGACACCCAACCCAACATCCATTGTGATTGTCTATGTATTTTGCGTAAGTCCTACATTAATAGGGCCTTATTAGCCTGGGCAGGCGAGGTTCTTAGCATAAGTTACTCCTGTCTAATGATTTCCCTACTTCATATTGAGTAACAACCCTACAGTCGTATACTGTAGCACGAGACCACGATCGTGTCAAGCGATTTCAGGTTGACAGTGTATCGGTTTTGTGCTATGATCTAGGCATGATGATACTGCTGTTTTCGATGATACGAGAGAACCTGTTTCACTCCCAGTTTTTTTGAGGTGTTAGATGAATGTAATGGATTCCATACAAGCGAAATTAGACGCGGCACGGGCGGAGTTGCTTGATCTCGGCTTACGCAATCCGCTGATTAATTACAAACTGCTCAAGGCGCGAGGGGTTGAGGTTGTCGATGAATCTCCGCCATACGTTTACCGCATCCTTGTGGAAGATGGGAAGGCTATGTCTTTCCTGCCAAAGGCTGAATCTGAAGATGATGACAACTTGCTGTTTGAAGATGATGAAGAGGAGGACGACCCTGCTCGGTATACCGATAGCAAGCTTCAAACGGACTATTCATCAGCAGAGCTCCAAAGGCGTTTGTTGACCACTTACTATACGGCGCGGACGGCTATCGAAGAACAGGGGGTGAATACACTCTACCTCGCGCTCGGTATGCTCGAATGGTATGAATCCGAATCGAGTGATACGGCGCGTCGTGCCCCGCTCATTCTGATTCCTGTGGAAATTGACCGTACCAGTGTGCGCGCCAGTTTCCGCGTTCAATACACAGGAGAGGATATCGGGACGAATCTATCCCTTCAGGAGAAATTAAAAGCTGAGCTTGGCATCCAATTCCCAGACCTTCCCGACGCGGATGACCCTGAGCAATCTAACATTCAGAGCTATTATCAAGCGGTGGGTGACGCAATTGACGGGGGAAAGCGGTGGTCGGTTGATGCGTCTGCGATTGCGCTCGGATTTTTCTCGTTTGCGAAGTTTCTGATGTATCGTGACCTAGACACCACAAATTGGCCCGGTGATTCGCTATCCGAACATTCGGTGTTGCAGTCCGTACTGAACAGCGGGTTTGAAGAACCCAGGTCATCCATTGACGATAGTACGCCGAACATTGACGAACACCTCAAGCCCACCGAGACGCATCACGTCGTTGACGCGGACAGCTCGCAGGCATTGGCTATCCACGATGTGAGTCAGGGGCGAAACCTCGTTATCCAAGGGCCACCGGGCACCGGGAAATCCCAAACCATTACCAACCTGATTGCAGCAGCCATCGCAGAGGGGAAGCGGGTGCTGTTTGTCGCAGAAAAGATGGCGGCTTTGGAGGTGGTCAAGCGCAATCTGGACAAGGTGGGGCTTGGCGATGCGTGTCTGGAACTGCATAGCCATAAGATGAACAAAAAAGCGGTGGTCGATGAGCTGAAGCACATCCTTGAACTCGGCGAGCCGCAGGCGACAGCACTTGAAGAGGAAGTGGCGTTGCTACTCAATAACCGAGACCGCTTAAACGATTACTGTGAGGCGGTCAACACCCCCATTGGCGAGAGTGGCATCACACCTTACAATGCCTTTGGAGAGCTTTTGGCGGTAGAACGTCGCCTTGCGGACGTGCAACTTCCGACTTTGGATTTGCATCAATTTCAACATTCGGCATCCGAATTTAGGGCAGGACTGGAGTACGCCACAGAGTTACAGTCACATCTCAAGCGGATGGGGATACCGATAGATCACCCGTTTTGGGGCAGTCTTTGCAAACTCTTTCTGCCAACGGATAGAGAGCCACTGGAACGGGCGGCGGCAGAGGCGAGAGCAGCGGTTCTGGGGCTCAAGGATTCGTCTGAACAACTCGCGCACCACCTCAAACTTCCGGTCTCGGAGACTCGTGAGGCTGTCGAAAGCCTCATTCGTGCGGCCCGTCGTGCATTAGATGCCCCGAACTTGGGGGGTGCCGCCGTGCAGTCAACCGAATGGATCACGCGAAGCAGCGATTTGGAGGCGGGGCTAAGCGCGGGAGAACGGTTGAGTCAGCTTCATAGTGAACATGACCACATCCTTATCCCTGAAGCGTGGGGGCAAAATGTTCTAGAGATTCGGCAGATGGTGGCGGCTTATGGAGACAAGTGGTGGCGCGCCCTTTCGGGCAAATACCGGCGCGCCCGCAATGCACTCGCGGGGCTATGCTCGCAACAACTACCCAAAGACCCAGATGCACTACTCCGTATGATTGATGCGATTCTTGAAGCACAACGGGAACTGCCGCATTTTGAAAAGATACAGGAGCGTGGACAAGAGCTATTCGGCACAGGCTGGCAGGGGGAGTCCTCGAATTGGCCTCAACTTCAAGAAATCGTACAGTATCTTTCAGGACTGCACGAATCGGTAGCGAACAGTGAATTGCCGGAGGCGTTGGTTGAGTACCTCGCATCAACCCCGGATTTGGACACACTTGGGGCACTGGTGGCAACCGTTGAGGAGCACCAGAACAGCCATCCCGCTCTCCTTCAGGCTGTCGTCGAAAAGATTCAATTTGACGAAACGGCATATTATGGAGACGATACTGGATTGAAAGCGCGTCCATTCACAGAGCAGTCAGAAATTCTTGAGCGTTGGGAACGTGAATCGGAGAGACTTCAGGATATCGTCGCCTACAACCACTTGGTTGATGCGTTGAAGGATAACGGCTTCGCTGAAATTGTGAAGGTCGCGGATGTCTGGCCGGAGGCGAGTGAATTTTTATCGGACGTACTCAAACGCGCTTGGTACAGCGCACGGGTTGAGACCTCAATGCGGGAACGCCCAATCCTCGCGAGTTTTAGCAGCGATGCCCATCAGCACATTGTTGAACGCTTCCGTAAATTAGATAATCTTTCGCTTGAGTGCAATAAGGCGAAAGTGGCGTACCAACACTGGGCGGACCTGCCCAAACATGAGGCTTCCAGCGGGCAGTTGGGGTTGCTCAGGCGTGAATTTGAGAAAAAGCGGCGCCATCTGCCAATTCGCCAGCTTATGAAGAAGGCGGGAAACGCGATACAAGCGATTAAGCCGGTATTCATGATGAGTCCGCTCTCCGTAGCGACGTTTCTGCCGCCGAACAGCGTTGACTTCGATTGGGTGGTGTTTGACGAGGCGAGTCAGGTCAAACCCGTTGACGCTTTCGGGGCAATTATTCGAGGGGAACAAACGGTCGTCGTTGGGGATAATCGTCAGCTACCACCGACCCGTTTCTTCGATAAGCACATAGAAGATGATGACGAGGATGCGGAAGAAAACCTAGCGGGCGATATGGAGAGCATTTTGGGGTTGTTTAGTGCTCAGAACGCTCCGGAGCGGATGTTACGTTGGCACTATCGCAGCCGACACGAATCGCTGATTACTGTGTCCAACATTGAATTCTACGACAATAAGCTGCAACTCTTCCCGAGCCCCGATGCCGCGAAGGAGGAGGTCGGGTTGGTTTATCATTACCTGCCGGATACCGCTTATGACCGTGGGCGAAGTGGGAGAAACAAGGCAGAAGCCCGAATCGTCGCCGAAAAGGTGATGGAACACGCCCGCGTACGTCCCGATTTGACGCTCGGGGTATCAACGTTTGGTATGTCCCAGATGGAAGCGGTTCAGAATGAACTTGAACTTCTACGGCGGGAAGACCCCTCGTGCGAACAAACGTTTTTCAACGCGCATCCGGAAGAACCGTTTTTCGTCAAAAATCTGGAAAACGTCCAGGGAGATGAGCGTGATGTCATTTTCATCAGCATCGGCTACGGACGCTCTGCCGATGGCAACCTGACGATGAACTTCGGCCCCCTCAACCAAGATGGCGGAGAGCGACGGCTGAACGTACTGATTACGCGGGCGCGGCGGCGGTGCGAAGTGTTCACCAACCTGACCGCTGATGACATCGATCTGAATCGTACCAACGCCCGCGGCGTTGTGGCACTCAAACGGTATCTGAAATACGCACAGACAGGCGAATCCGACATCGTGATGCCGACGGGCAGAGGGGCAGATTCGCCGTTTGAGGAAGAGGTCGCAGATGCCTTGCGTGAACTCGGCTTCCAAGTTGACCACCAGATCGGTTCCGCCGGTTATTTCATCGACCTCGGGGTCAAAGACCCAGAACGTCCAGGCCGCTATCTGTTGGGCATTGAGTGCGATGGCGCGACCTACCACAGCGCGCAATCCGCCCGGGACCGTGACCGACTTAGGCAGCAGGTGCTTGAAGGGCTCGGTTGGCGCATCCATCGTATATGGAGCACCGATTGGTTTAGAGCCCCAGACCACGAACTCCGAAAGGCGGCGGAAGCCATCGAGGCGGCCAAGGTACATGTCCCCGCTCCGCCACCCGTTGCCCCGCCCAAAACCGACATCCGCGATGAAAATACGAAAGAAGAAAAACGTAAGACCAAACCTGACCCTGACCCTCCAAAACCTCAACCGCAGAAGAACGCCTCCACCGAAAAGTACCGAGTCGCCGAACTGGTCATTTCCACTGATGGGCGCGACTTACACGCGGTGCCGTCACCCACAATGGCAAACTGGATTCAGCGTGTTGTTGAAATTGAGAGCCCGGTGCATCTCGACGAAGTAGCGAAACGCATCGTAACCGCTGTGGGGGTTGGTCGTATCGGCACCCGCATCCGAACCGCCGTTAAAACTGCGGCAAAGCAAGCAACGCGTTCCAACGGTATTAAAATTAAGGGAGACTTTCTCTACTGGAAGGCGCAGGAGCACGTCACCGTGCGAGACCGAAGCGACCTCCCAAACGCCTCCCGCAAGTTAGAACTCATCGCACCCGAGGAGATGGAAGCGGCGATCAAGCAGGTCGTATCGGACGCTTTCGGAATAGAGCGAGACGATTTAGCCCGTGAGGTCTGCAAGCTGTTCGGCTTCAAATCCGCTACGGAGAATATGCAACGACAGGTCAATAAGGTCGTGGACGGGATGATTAAAGGGGAGCGGTTGGTTCAGCAGAGGGATACAATAATTACACCGTCGGAACGAAAATAGTTGACCTCCGCTTATCAATATGTTAATATTTCAGTGATAAACTGCAAAAATGAAAACAGTAGGTTACTCCTCCGGTTGATATTGAGGAGCGTTTTCGATGAAAACTTCAATTTCCCAACATATCGGATCTTTTTCTGTTTTTTGCCTGACGTTTGTGTTGCTTTCCTATTGTTCTGTTCCTTGCAAAGCGGGAGTTTGGAGAGACAATTTTAATGATGGAGACACGAACGGGTGGCACATCTTTACACCATTGCCTGCGACGGTTGAAGTCCACAATCGTGTCTTAGAATTCCGGGTGCTTCCCAATGCACATGCACTCGCAGATCATTTGCTCGAATGGACAGCGGTGCGCTTTGAAGCTGCTTCTTTGACGGTGGAGACAAAATTTCCCGATCAGGTTCGGACGAATTTTGGCCTTGCCCTTGGGCGGCGTACTTCTCATAAGGTTTTTGGACCACTCATCGAATGCTACGCTTTTTTGCGCTCAAATCGCGTCGTCGGTATCGCGCTAATACCTGCCTTTGCTGCGGGCATCGGTGAGCGAGGCGGAAAAGCACCACGCGACAAGCGTGGTGGTACCATTGGGCGGATCCGGATTGTCTTTAAGACCGGGCGGTTTCAGATGTTTGCCGAGGACAAGCTAATGGCAGACTTTAGCGATGACGACTTTCAGACGATTGACGCTGTCGGGGTCTTTGCAAGGACTTCAAGAGGGGTAGAATCTCGCGTACAAATTGCTAATTTTGTTATTTCTGGTCCTTCGATTCCCGATGGAAGCGGGTATCCAGTCAAGCCGGGCGGAACCCTTTCGACAACCTGGGGGCATGTAAAAAAAAAGAGGTAGGTGATGCCTGATGAGATTTAGCTGCTTCTGATGTGCTTTGTAGTTTTCTCTTTCTTCAGGCGGTATATCCCGATTGTCTTAGAAAACTACACAGGGCTTTTGTGTCATATTCCAAGAGAGAAAAACAAGCGAAAAGCTAGTGTTTACAAGGGTTTGAGGAGTTTTTTGCTTATAGATTTAGGTTAATTATCTTCGCTGTGATTGATTATACGATGATCTCTTAGGTGTTCCTTGTATAAAGTGAAAGTTTGATTAAACTCCCCAAACAAATTATCAAAGTTTTCAAAAAGGTTAAAGATTCTCTCACCGTATTTGTTGATTGCGTCTCTATGTTCCTTTACTTTTTCAACTTCCTTTGAAGTATAGTTGAGTACATAGATAACGATGGCTATTATTCCAGCTATGGAACTGGTAATGATAGCAGTTAAACCACCAAGCCACCACTTTATTCCGTTTATTTCGGCTTGTAACTTATCAAACTTCAAGTTGGTTTCAGATTGCAACCTGTCTAATTTTGCATCTGTACGCTTTTCTGATTCTATTACCTTTTCATCAACAACTTGCTCAACAATCTGCCGTATACTCTCCAAATCTTGAAGTGTCAATTCCGCAACAGCATTATTTGAAACTACTACCAACAGACCAAGAAAAATTACAATCCACTTCATTGTGGTAACCTCCCGCTGTTTAGAAGAAGCTCATTGCGGTAGGTATTGTATCATCGTTTCACCTGAACTTCAAGCCTTTATCTACTTATTCCCATTTTAATTAGCCGTACCATAAACCGTGAGTTTCACTATATCCCTACCACCAAGCCGTAAAATTGTACGTCTGCGTTCTGAACACAACGCCGACGAGTGCCCAGAATCCGCCGATTGCAAATTCGCCGAGGATCATGCCGAAGAAGAGGGGGAGCACTTGACGGTGGACCTTTAGTCCGCCGTGCCTTAAAATCAGCCACTTCACCAACCACACCAGCAGGAACATTGACCAGTAATCGCGCATACCATAAGTACTGGAGACCGCATACCCCGCTGGGTGGAAGGGCCACCAGATAAAGCGGACGCGCATGACCATCAGGAAGAGCCCAAAGAGTAGTCCTGATGCAAAAAATCCCATCCCGGCAAAATTTGGGGGTTTGGGATGACTGAGCCAGCCGCCCAAGCGTCTGAACGGCTCCCGTCCTGCCCATGACATAATCACACCGCTGTGCCGGAATGCCGAATCCAAAATCGCCCAGAAGGCGACGACCGTGCCAAAGACGGTGGCGGCGAGCATTGCGATGACCAGCTTCCGACTGTTGAAACCGGCACGGTCAGATAGCTTAAACCCCTCCAACTGGTGCGGCATCACATCGCTGTAGTGGGCGCGGGTCAGGAACCAGAAGAAGGAGAGGATGGACAGATTGCTTGCGCCGAGTTTGCGCGTACCCACAGCATCAACCATGAGATACTCGGGGCCGGCAAAGTGGAGGTCGTGGATAGGGGAGCCGACCTCTGCGCGGACTCGCGTAATGCCAATCTGTGTCATGAGGTAGAGGGCAAAAAACACCCCCGCTGCCAAGAATGTCATTCCCGCCTGCCAGCAGAACAGCAGTATGAAAGCGAATCCACCGATAAGTCCCCAAACGGCGGCGTTGTAGCTTAACGGTTCGGTGTTACCGGAGTCACGGTCATCGCTCTCACCGAGACGGAATATGGCATTAAAGATATGCACGATATGCCGTCTTGCCATCCACAGCGCGATGAGGCAGAGAGCGATGTACGCGCCGGCACTCTGTTCGGGAAATTCTGCCTGCTGACGAAATCCTAGCATCCGCCCAACGAGTAACTGCGTTTTCCAGAAAAAGAAGAAGAACCAGCATGAGAAGCTCATGTCGAGCGGAATCAGAAAAATTAACCCTGCCATGAACGGGCGAAATGTCACTGGAGCGTATCCGAATGCGTCCCAAGGCGGTGTCGTAAAAAATTGACCTATGTTATACGGTCTGACTCTCAAATATGGGACGTAGGGAAAAAAGAAGTGCAATCCGTTGATAATACCGATACCGCCCACAACAGTAAAGCTTATCCAGAACAGTCTGTTCTGAAATAGCCCTGAGCCAGAGACGCTCATCTCAAACGGCAACTGGGCGATTGGGAATGCGAGTCGTTCCCGTTCCATCCACTGTTTCCGAAGGATGACGTTGATGCAGAGTTTGACGAACATCAAGGCGCAGACAAACAGAGACCAGACCAGCACGGGCACAAGCCACGCCCTGAGATGCCGAGCGACATACAACGTTGATTCGCTTTTTGTGCCTTGAATATACGCTTCTAAAGTCGGCGGATCACTGATAGCAAGCCATGTGGGGATGTATTGACCAAAAAGTTGGCTCCACTCGTTTTCTAGTGTTGCAAGCCCGAGCGGTGCTGCCATCGTTGGTGGGAGGATCTGTAGCATACTGTGCCCAACCAGAGCGGCGGACAGATTCAGCATGATGTATATGGTCAGTAATTCACTCTGGCGGAATCCGAGGTTGGGAGACAGCTTGCGGAACAGTTGGCTGATGAGCGTTAAAAGAAACAGATTGAAGATGGTATTGAAAAAGAGCGAGAATAGCGTTGAATGTGCCGAATAGTAAACCGCCTCCATCTGCATAATCCACCACGAGTTCAGTGGAATCAGCAGGATGCCAATGAGGATGGCAGTCCATCGGATAGCTTTTTCCTCTTTTAATGTGTCGGCGGTCATTGCTTGTGATACGGTTCCTTCTAACTTATGTCTGGTTCTCACTTAAAAACGGTTGAATATCTTCCTTAGTCACTCCGGTAAACGGTGAATGAATTGGTCGTCGTTTTGGAATTCGAGATTGAATCGGTCGTCGTCTTGCAATATGAAATTCAAAATACCAACGCAGTAAACCAATACCTTCGCCAAAATAAGGGTTGAATTAATAGGGCGAATATCCTAAAGTTATGAATACCAAAACCATAACTGAGAAAGGATAAACGCCCATGCTTGAAATTATATCACTTTTCACTTGTTTTCGTCCACTCTTATCCGCAACAACAAGCGCTCAATTCGCCCGCGTCGGATTCGCCCTAATTGCGATGACCAGCCGGGTGACGATGCTGGGTATCTCCCGTTGGGCGGGACAATGCCTCGGAAGCGAAGCAGGTTTAAATATCAAAGTTAAGCAAATTTCAGCATAAAGCGTCACGGAGTACTATTAACTCTGACGTAGTGTACGCTGAGGATAACAGTACTATCAACTCTGGCGAGGTACGTGATGAGGCGAACAACAGGAGAGTTGATAGTACTAGGAGAGTTAATAGTACTGGAAGCCGTTCCTACAAGGGTCGTGGTTATAAACAGGGGGCGCGGCTGGGAAGCCGTTCCTACAAGGGGCACGGCTGGGAAGCCGTTCCTACAAGGGGCGCGGCTGGGAAGCCGTTCCTACAGGGGTCGCGGCTGGGAAGCCGTTCCTACAAGTTTATTCTTGAACGTTGCTTATACCAATTCCGATAATAAATCACTCGTTAATGGAAGTCCGATTTGCGTCAACTCATGTTGCCACTTTCAAAGAAAGTCATAAGCAAAAACGCATCAGACCCCCGTAGCCGGGGCATCTTGCCCCATCGGATAACGATATGCGTCAACTCATGTTGCCACTTTCAAAGAAAGCGTCATCAACCGCCCCCCCGTAGCCGGGATTACAGGCGTTTCATATTTCATCAAAACCGCTAACGCGATATAAATTTTCAGAAATGGTATTAGATAAACTTTAACACTGAAAGTTAATTATGTCACCGATATTCCGCATCTATTTTGAGCGGTTCCAGCATTTATTCAATTCCTGAATATCCGATAATCTGACTTGACGCAAAAAGGCCGCTCCCCGGCAGGCCTGCTGTCCTACCGTGCGCTTCTAACCAGAAATAATTACGTGTGTGTGAAACTCCCGTTTTCTCGAGTTTTATGTGCTTGCTAAACAATTAGACCGTATGTTAACATGACTCACGTTTGCGAGCAGAATGTAAAAAGGGAGCATAATTTCAGGACTGTTTACGCCAGCTAAGAAGAAATAAAAACAAATTTGCATCTATGTGAAAGTGTTTCACCTGTGGATGGCGTTTCACCTGTGGATGGCGTTTCACTTGTGGGAAGGAGTTCCGACTCCCGATACACCCGATAAATTTCAAACTTCAGTAGCTAAACTTTAACAGTAAAACGCGCTACGGATTACTTTTTTTTTCTGTCAACCTTTGTCAACCTTTCGCCATGAACCCAAATCAATTAGATATCCCCTTGAAGATAGGCCACTTCTTATTTTCAGGGGATAATATGTCAAAAGTCAAGTGAAGCACCAGAGGTTGACACCGACATCAATTTATCGCATTTTTAACCGCTGTCAACCCGGTTATTAAAAAATAAGTTGTAAAACTCAAATCGGAGGGGATATTGGCAAACCCACCCCGTCATTTTATGGCGAAAACGAGTTGTGTCATTAAATCTTCCCCTAAAGAATGGGATTGCGAAAAGGATACCATCAATTCTCTCAATTCGCATCCACAACTGCGGAGTATAGGATGTCACAAACGCGAATTGGTATTGTTGGATCCGGTGGCATGGCACGGGGCCACGCGGATCGGTTCTCGAAATTTGATACGGTTGCGCTCACAGCGATTGCGTCTCGCAATATCCAAACGGGTGCACAACTCGCTGGCGAATATAACGCTGAATTTGTGCCGGGCTGGCGCGACCTGCTTCAACGAAAAGATGTGGATGGCATCCTGATCTGTACCCACAACGATAGCCACGGCGAAATTATGATTGCGGCATTACGTGCCGATAAGCATGTTTTCACCGAATACCCGTTGGCAAGGGCAATTGAAGAGGGCGAAGAAGCGGTCCAACTGGCAGAAGCGAATCAGCGTGTCCTGCGGGTTTCGCACCCTGAAGTGGTGTCAAATCTCCATAAGGCAGTTAAGGGAAAGACGGGTGAGCTAGGTCGGTTCATGCTGGCATCTTTCTTCCGTTTGACACCGGGACGTGGCGCACGTCCGGAGATTCTGTTCAACATCCCCGTTTCAGGTCCACCTGCACATTTCTTCGTTTACCACATCTATCCAATCGTCGATATCTTCGGAGGCGTGGCGTGGGTTGAAGCTGGAGCCGCTTATGAAGGGTTGACCGACGAAGGGCAATACGATCAATTCGTTAATACGGTTAATGTCGGCTTCAAAGGGGGCGGTGTCGGGCAGTGGACGTGGTCGGGTGGTATCGAAATCAACGCCCCCGAACAGCACCAGCGGTATGTGCTGACCGAAGGCACACTGATGAATAGCGGCGATGGGTGGTGTTGTTCGACACCATCTGGCATTGAGAGTGTGCCACCGATTGATGGGCGGGAGCTCTCGCTTCAGGAGTTATGGCTCAGTGAGATCGAAGGTGGCGATTTAAGCACAGCGCAGGCAGATACCCGCACGGCACTGGAAGCGATTAAGGTGAGTCTGTACGCGGAGCAATCAATGGAGGAAAATCGACGGATTGTGTTGCGGTAAGGTGATTTGCTGATTTTAAGAGATCTGCTGAATTGGGCAATCCAGCAGGAGCAACTTGGACCACGGTTCGGATTCTATACTACCATGAAACAGAAACATCGTGCTACCGTTCTTTCGGCAATCAAGCAAGTTCAAATTGATAGACACCAATTCCCAGCCTTACAACCGAGCGAGGCGATTGTGCGCGTGCGATTCGCTGGCGTATGCGGCACAGATGTTGCGTTGTTCTCCGGCGATTATCCTGTGCCACTGCCGCTCGTTTTGGGACACGAATTTGTTGGAGAGGTCGTCGAAGTCGGTTCTGAGGCGGGCGAGAGTTGGCTCGGGAAGCGCGTTACTGCGGAGATTAACAACACCTGTCGCGCCTACCAACGGGAAGTGTTCTGCCCAGCTTGTAGCAGAGGACTGACGAATCACTGCACCGAGCGAACGGTGGTCGGCATCATCAACTATGACGGGGCGTATGCCGAATATGTCCGTGTCCCGATTGCGAATTTACACGCCATCCCGACAGGCATTTCGTGGGAAACCGGAGTTTTCATTGAACCGCTGGCCGCCGCGCTTCAGACTTTCGAGTTGACACCGCTTTTCCCTTCTGATACAGTTGTGGTGTTGGGGGTCGGAAGGTTGGGATTACTGATTTGCGCGGTCGCCGCCCTGAGAGCCGCGCGGGTCTGTGCCGTTTCGAGGTCGCAAGCCAAATTAGACCTTGCTATCGCATGGGGAGCTGACGAAACAATCTGTGCCAACCGGTCCGATTGGACTCAAGCCGTGCGTCAATGGTCTGGCGGGCTTGGAGCGGATGTTGTCGTGGAGGCGACAGGGAGCCCCGATGGTCTCCGTCTCGCTTCAGAGATTGTTCGCCCGCGCGGAACGATAGCCCTCAAAACCACCTGCGGCCTGCCTGCAACGGGAATTGATGTCACCAAGCTGGTTGTCGATGAGGTGCAGATTCATACCTCGCGTTGCGGGCAGTTCCCAAAAGCAATCGGATTGCTGAGTCGGACGAGTCTGCCGTTCAACTCGCTCATCTCGGAGGTATTTCCACTGGATAAGGTCACACAAGCGATAGAAAATGCTCAAGTGGCAACGAAGGTTTTGATTGAACCGAATCGTTGAGCTGATTACTTTTTTGCCTGCTTGTTCAATGACGGTAAAATTCTTATGAATGATGCTTACGTCAGACACAAGGAGGCAACGTATGAAAGGTTTACGTTAACTTTCGCGATACAATCTACGTGGAATGGAGCTGGAATGGAGAAAAACGGTACGTATCCCATATGATTGGCCACCCCGATACAATACGTTCCCTACGAACCTTTCCACCATCACGACTCACAGCGGAAGATATCCCTGAGGATATCAAAGTATTTACCCTGCCTGATGGCGGAATTGATCCGTATGAATTTCTAAATCTGAAGTAAAACACCACACAAGAGAGGATATCACCATGTGTCCCAAACCAACAAACGCTACCTGTTGTGTAATTGTCACCCTCATGACCCTCAACCTTGGTTGCCAAAACATGGTAAAGCAGGGACATATTGAAGCACCACCTGCTACCTCGTCCGAAACTGAAGTAGCAGACGTACCGGTTTCCCCTTACGGGTTCGGCCCCTATCCCGAACTTCCCCTTAGCTACCCAAAAAACTTCTGGGATGGCATGAGTAAGGAACATGAATTGATTGCCCGTGTTCGGCTAAAACTCAATGCAGAAGGCGGGTCGATGAGAAATGGATTAGTTTACGTTAACTTTCGCGACACAATCTATGTGGAATGGGACTGGAATGGAAAAAGATGGTACATGTCCAGTATCATGGGCCACCCTGAGACTGTCCGGGATATCGGGCGTATCAAGCTCCCCATTGGCTCTCCTTTGTCATCATTCACAGCGGAAGATATCCCCGAGGACATCAAAGTGTTTACCATGCCTGATGGCGGAATTGATCCGTATGAATTTCTAAATTTAAAGAAGCCACCCGCCAACGCCGACGAATAACCATGCACGGTTGAGATGGAAACGCAAAAGCAATTCAACAATCGTTTTTTGATTGTATTTCGATGCCCGATTGTAGTATCCCACACTCCGCTGCGAAAGAAATCAAACTCCAACTCAAAGAATCAATGGAGGTTAAAAATGAAGCGCATATTCACGGCATTGTGTCTGTGTTTTCTTATTCTGCTCTTTGCGATTATCCGGTTTGGTGACCGTTTCCAATCAAGTGATGTAACACCGTCAGACCTTACGGCAAGTACACCCGAAGATCACAGCGGCGTACGCCAGCACCAACTCTCCGCCGAAGAGAAGTTACGCCTACACCCACTCGCCTCCAAAGAGAAGTTGGCCCTAGCAAAGCAAACGCCCGTCTCAACGTGGGAGGAATGGCGTGATGCACACACCGAGATTATGGTTGCGCAGCTTATTATAACAGGTTGGGCGGATGTGGATACGCCTGAGGAAGTTGCGGCGTGTCGTGAGAGAATCCGGCAGGGGTCGCTAGAGAATCCGTTTTCGGGTCAAATCGGGAGAGCCGAAAGCTTCAAAGCCGCGCATGTCCCACCCCCGAAATATCCCATTCACCCGCCGCCAGAAGCATGGGCGAAATTGTTCGAGTATCAAAGAAACTACCACGGTCCCCAAACGCCCGAAGCCCTCATGGCAGAATTTGACGAGGCGTTTATGGAAACCAATCCCGAATCGAGTGACTGGGACACACACTATCCCAAAGAAGCGTGGCTAAAGAGACTCCTCGGCAAGGGTGCCCATTTTGAAAGGGAAGTCGACTACAGCTACTACCTCGAATTGCGACGCGAACTCATCCGACTCAAAGCGGAGCCTGACGAGTGGCGCGCCGGAGGCTGGGGCATCCCGCCAACCACCCACTTTGAAGCCTACGAAGACGGTTACATTGACAGAAAGATATGGGAGAACGACATCGTTAACCAGGTACGCGCAGAACACCCGAACGAAACCCAGATTACGACGTTCTTCCCCAGCAGCCACCCCGAGAAGTACCTGCCGGTGGTAGGTCGAATGACCTATGTTAGGCGAGGACCGGATAGCAGTGGAATGTACACGATGGGCACCACGCTGACGCAGGAACAGCGGGACAACCTCCTCTACAAAGGCATTGAGCCAGAGGACATAAACATTGTCTACATTGATAGCGATTACAACGTCGTCATCGAAAAGCCGAAACCGTATAACCACGAGGAGTGGAGAAAGAGGCATACCTACGACGTTACCCCACACGGGCTCCGCGCCCCTGATGGGACTATACTCAGTCCGGAGCGGTACGAGGAAGTATTCCGCAGACCCATGGATGACGATTTGAAGCAACGTTATGAGCGTTATGTCGCGGAATCCCTGGCGGTTGATGATGGAGAGGGTGTCCGCGCTGCCCGGGATGCCGCAAAAGCCGAATTTGAGAAGTTTCAGCAAGGCATGAGGCAACTGGAACAATTCGCAACGATGTCGGATGCGGAAATTGAGGCGGAGATGGAAAGACAATTTCGGCACCAGTTTCTGCCAGAACTGCCCTCGGAACAACTCACTTCAGAACGTCTCAAAAACGCACTAGGCACCCTGCATAAACACGGGTTTGAGGAGGGATTGGGTCGGATAAAACAGGATAATCCAGCATTCGCCGAGCAGCTAGAACGCGCCCTCAGGCAACAACCGGACCGCCGGGGGGCACAACCGCCCCGCAGAAAATAACACCTCCTTTCCGTAGGGGCAGGTCTTGTGCCTGCCCGTTCCTATTGGCGGGTATTAGATTATGAAGAATGCTTTGAAAAGTGGATGCATCCTCGGCATCGCACTCCTTTGCTGTCTCGCACTGGCACACACCACGTTGCGCCGGTTTCATCGCCGCACACTCAAAACGGTTAATTCGCCGCAAAAAGGGGGTAAGCCATCTCCCAAAATTGAGCGCAAAAAAGCGATAAAAAGAAACCAGAACGTGTATGCACATCTGATACCTAAGCCCGTTGACCCGGAAGTTGCCACGAGACGCATCATCCTTGATAACAACATTTTCGCGCCCCTCGGAAAGGCGAAAAAAGCGCGCCCGCCTATCTTCTGATCGGCACCTATATTCCGAGGAGCCGGAACCCTACGGGCGGCATAGAAGCTCGGGCGATCTTACAAGAGAAAACGGAATCGGCAAGCATCCATATTGTCACCATCGGCACAAAACTTGGCGCAGACACTTTTGTCTACGACATCCAACCCCAAAAGGTCACGCTTAAAAAAGAGAGGCAGTGGATAACCCTCAGACTGGGCACATTCCACTTCCTAAACCCATCCCGAACGGGCAGGTAGTGTCGATCAACCATCAGGAACACTTCAATTTGAAGCACCGTGAAGGGCAATCAAAATCGGATTTCTCGCCAACTTTGACCAACCCGCTCAAAAATCTTTCCCTTGACAAAAATGTGACCCTCTGCTATGATTCACAATCCATATACAAGCTAGCCCGATGGGAGCACCCACTGGGCTTCTTTATTACGATTGGAGGAATAAATTATGGTACGTCGTGTCGCATTTGCAAGCCTTTTTCTGATTAGCAGTCTCACCTTGGTTGGTTGTCTTGCCGCTGGCACCTCGAATGTGGTTCGCATTAATGCGGATATGGAGTACGTTAGCTCGGGAACAATTAGCAGTACAATATACAAATGGGTCTTGCCAGAACGGCGGACGATTAGCCGGATTGAAATTTCATTCGATCCGATTGAACCGCTGAAAAGATTCACTGTTTATTCACAACACGGAAGGGACAACTGGCGTGTGGTCAAAGAGGTGAAAACGCCACCGAAAACCTCTCCACACATAATTCGTACAGCCGTTTCGACGGATGCCATCCGCATCGTGCAGTCGTCACAAGGATATATAAAAGAGGTTGCACTTTACGGTCCTGAATCTAAGCAGACCGAATTTGAAGATATCAAATAGGGGGAAGCACACGGGATGAAGCACACAGTTTCAGTACGCCAACTCGCCTTGGATTGCCTGCTCGAATTAGAGGAGGATAACGTCACGATAACATCGGTTGTTGACAGGATGATTCGAGATAAAAACCCGATTGCCGCTGACCGTCGCTTGCTCAACGAACTGGTCTACGGCACGATTCGATGGCGGAAGCAATTGGATTGGGTATTGAATCACTTCGTGAATGAGGGTTTTCGGTTGAATCCCCGCACACGCGATATTTTGCGTTTGGGGACCTATCAACTGTTGCATCTGGATAGAATACCGCCACACGCCGCCATCTACGAGACAGTCGAACTTGCCAAGCCGAAAAGCAAAACAGTACGATTTATCAACGCCGTTCTGCGTTCTGTGCAACGGGATGCGGGAACACTTGAGTATCCATCAATGGAACAGCATCCGGTGCAGCATATAGCCGTAACGCAATCTTATCCGTTGTGGCTCGTGGAACGGTGGGTGGAGCGACATGGGGTTGAGTGGACCCTGGCGTTCTGTCGGGCGAGCAATCGGGTTGCGCCACTGTCTCTCCGCGTGAACACTTCAAAGACAAACCGTGCGGATCTGATCGAATCGCTTACGGCAAGTGGTATAATAGTCAACGAAGAGTATACCGCCCCTGAAGGAGTGTCCCTGAGCAATGTGCCACCACTTCAATCGTTGCAGGCTTACAAGGATGGCTGGTTCTATGTACAGGATGAGAGCGCAATGTTGGTAACACATCTACTTCAACCGGGACCCTCTGACACGGTAATTGATTTCTGCGCGGCACCCGGGGGCAAGACCACTCATATTGCACAGTTGATGGATAAAAATGGCAAAATTTGTGCGGTTGACCTCTCGGAGGAGAAGATTCAACGCATCACGGAAAACTGCCAACGGCTCGGTTTCACCAATGTCCAAACGCAGGTCTTGACGGAGGGCAAGCGCATCGCCCCCCCGGCAAGCGCGGACAGTGTCCTTGTTGACGTGCCGTGTTCAGGATTCGGTACGTTCCGCCGACACCCAGATATTCGCTGGAAAAAGTACCCTGAACAGATTCCGCAACTCGCACAGTTGCAGTTGCAGCTCTTGAAAGAGGCGGCGCAGTATGTTAAGCCAGACGGTGTTCTGGTTTACAGTACCTGTAGCACTGAACCTGAAGAAAACGAGGAGGTTATTCGTCAATTCCTCAAGAGTCATCCCCAGTTCAGCCTCGAAAGTGCATACGATTTTCTACCGTTTGCCTCTGCGAGTGCCATTACACCGGAAGGTTTTCTACAAACGTTTCCGCATAAGCATCGCATTGATGGTGCCTTTGCCGCCCGACTCAGAGCAACAGAAACCGAGTTTTTTCGGTAAAACTCGGTTTCTCGCGGATAACTAAAATGGGTACCGGTTACAATAACCCAAATTTTATATTTAAACCTGCTTACGAACCGCTACAACGAAAAAGAGAGGAAATCCAAATGAAGCCTTTACGGTTGGCTGTCGTCGGCGCGGGAGCACACGAGGGTTCCCGGTCACGGGGCTATCAAGCGACCATCACGAAATTGACGGACCTTTACACGTACTGTGCAGTCTGTGACGGAAATGAGGGGGCGCGTAGTGCCGCGGCGGAGGCCTACGGCATCCCTGCCCAATACGCCCACATTGAAGAGATGCTTCAGGCTGAAAAACCGGATGTCGTGTTGTGTTTAACACCGACTGACGGGCATAATGTCATGGCATTGACGGCGGCAAAGCATAAAATTAATGTCATCACCGAAATCCCGATTGCCATCACACTGCCGATAGCAGATGCCATCACCAAAAGTTGCACAGCGCATGGCGTAAAGTACGAAATCGCGGAGAATGTCTGGTTATGGCCGCATGAGCGGTTGAAACAGGAGATTATCAAAGCGGGGGTGTTGGGAAGGATTCGGCACGCCCGGCTGTGGTACGCATCAGGGAGCTATCACGGCTTTAATGGGATTCGTATGATTCTCGGTTGCGAGCCGACACGGGTGTTGGGCTATGCCCAGGAGGTCCCGACGCAACCTTATACCGCTTATGGTGGCGAATCAATGACGACCAGGTGGTGGGAGTCTGCGATCATTGAGTTTCCAGACGGGATAACGTGTCTTTATGAGATGCCTCCCCCCGGCGCACGGGGTAGCCATTGGGAAATCGAAGGTCTGGAGGGGCATCTTTCCGGCGACGAGCTAACGCTTTACGGAAAAGGGGATTATCAGATTCAGGATATCTACGAGGAGATTGATGGCGAGCAGGTGTTATCCGCAGTGCGGGTAGAGACTTCGCCGCCGATTGTCTGGTCAAACCCATTTGCAAAGTACAAGATATCGTCGACTGATGATGTCGCCAAAGCGAGTATCCTACAAAGTATGTATCGTGCGGTCACCGAGGATATTGAGCCGGTATACGGCGCGGCAAACGCTCGACGTGACCTCGAGCTGTGGGTGGCCATCCGTGAAAGTGCCCGCCGAGGGAATGTTTGGATCGATCTGCCCATCCAAGAAACGACAGGCTTTGAACGCCAGATCCACGAAGCATACACGCGCAAATACGGCGCGCATCCGATTTCAGGAATCGAGTCGCTTCAGGCGACCGCCTTTGATCGGTCAAGCGTCATCTGGACACTCGCGGGTTGGTTGTAAATTCACGAGTCGTGCCAAGACCTCCTGATGATATTGAAATGACTGAGGGAACTGACCATCCAATCCATTTCAAACTCTACGTTATCACAGACCGAACCCTCTGTGCGCCGCGGCCATTATACGATGTCCTCCATGAACTCCTCGACCACGGCGTACACGCGCTCCAACTGCGGGAGAAAAACCTAAGCGATTCGGAATTCATTAGGCTCGCCCAACCGATTGCCAAACTGTGTCGTGCGTATTCGGCGCAATTGTTCATCAACTCCCGCCTCAAGCTCGCTGTAGACCTCGGTGCGGCGGGTGTACATCTCCCAGAAAATTCGGGGTCAGTTGACGCACTCAGAAGGGCGAGTGAGAAACGCCTCCTGATTGGCTGTTCCGTACACACGCTTGATGCGGCGAAAAAACGGGCGGGAGAGGGTGCCGATTTTATCACGTATAGCCCAATCTTTCTGACCGCAAGCAAACCGGGGTACGGGCCCGCTGTCGGCGTGGAGAATCTAGGGGTGGTTGCGCGAGCGGTCAACTGTCCTGTGTTCGCGCTCGGTGGGGTTACGCCGATGCGTGTATCGGCATGTATTGGTGCGGGGGCTCACGGTGTCGCGGTGATGTCGGGGATACTGTCACCAAAGGGGAGTGCCGCTCGGGCAGAGGCGTATTTACGGGAGTTGAGGAGTACGGAATGAAACAGGTGTTAACGATTGCAGGTTCAGATTCCGGGGGCGGGGCAGGCATCCAAGCGGACATCAAAACCATTCAAGCCAACGGTGGCTTTGCGATGTCTGTGATCACCTCAATTACCGCGCAGAACACGCGAGAGGTCACCCGTGCCTTCGATCTGCCGACCGACCTGATTGTGGCGCAGTTGGACGCGGTCTTTTCGGACTTCGATGTGGCCGCACTCAAAACAGGGATGTTATCGTCATCGGCGATTGTACAGACCGTCGCAAGGAAGTTGCGTGAATTTGCACCCGATAACCTTGTCATAGACCCGGTGATGCTCTCAAAGAGCAAACACGCCCTGCTCAAGCCAGAGGCGGTGAACAGCCTAAAAGCGGAGCTGATGCCTCTGGCAACACTCATCACGCCAAACATCCATGAAGCAGAGATATTGGCTGGGCGCGAAATCAACACGATTGACGATGCGAAGAACGCCGCGGCGGAGATTCAGAGCTACGGGGCTCAGGCGGTGTTGGTCAAGGGGGGGCATCTGCCGGGGCCTCAAGCGACGGATGTTCTGTATTGCGATGGCACCTTTACGCTGTTTGAGGAGGAGCGGATTGAGACAAAAAACACGCACGGCACAGGGTGTACCTATTCTGCGGCAATCGCGACTCGTCTCGCTTTGGGCGAAGACCTCGTCTCAGCGGTTCGGGCGGCGAAGGATTATGTCACGAATGCCATCCGTTATTCGCTAGACATCGGAGGTGGGCATGGGCCTACGAACCATTTCTATTTTTTGCAATAAGCATAGGTCATTTAGGTTCCCCTTGTATTCGATCTAGGTCCAGTTTGCTTCTGTTGGAGTGCCAAATCCATCCGGCCCGCTCCTGCTGGATTGCCAAATCCAGCAGATCCGTCCGCCGGTGTGATTGTGCCTTCTGGTCCTCCTTGCGTCATTGAAACTTGGACTGGAATCTGCTAAAATATCTTCCAAATAAAATCAATTTGCGTCACGCTACGGGTGGGAATTGCTATGTCGGAATCAAGTAGTGAGTATTGGCAGTACTTCGATGAAGCATGGAAGCAGATTATTGAGCGGTTTTTCCCTCAATTTGTGCGGTTCTTTGTACCTGAAATTCATGAGGCAATTGATTTTCAACAGCCTATCACCTTTCTCGATAAAGAGATGGAACAACTCGCGCAACAAGCCCTCACAGGTGCAAAGGTGGTCGATAAACTTGCCCAAGTCTTCCTCAAAGAGGGCGGCGAGCAATGGATTCTCGTTCACATTGAAGTCCAAGGCGACGAGGACAGAGACTTCTCCCTGCGGATGTTCCGCCCCTGACGGGTGGCAAGATGACTTGACGCATATTTCTATCGAATCTTTGACCGATACGGCAAGGAGATAGTCAGCATAGCGGTTCTGACAGAGAGAGCAAGCGGTCCAGCAGATGGCAGGTATGAGCGGAAAGTATTTGGTAGCGGTGTTGAGTTTCATTACCTTCCGTTCAATCTGATGGATTACGAGCGAGACCAATTGTTAGCGGATGAGAATCCGATGGCGGTGGTGGTTTTAGCGGCTCAGGAAAGAGAGCGGTTTAGGCGGCGTGGTGATCGCTTCAACGCCAAATGGTATTTGATACGCCGGTTGTACGAAAAGGGATATAGCAGGGCGGAAATCACATCCCTGTTCAAATTTATTGATTGGGTGATACGATTGAGTGATGACGAGGAGATACGTCTCTGGGACGAGATTAAAACTTTGGAGGAGGAGCATAAAATGCCTTATGTAACAAGTATTGAACGGATTGGAATTGCAAAGGGAATGGAAGAGGGAAGGGAACAGGGTTTGCAACAGGGCGCGCGACAGGAAGGTCAACAGATGGTCTTAGACGCATTAGAGGAGCGATTTGGGGAACTGCCTGAAACCGTTTCCGATGCGATTCGGCAGATTCAAGACCAAGAACAGTTGCGACTTTTGCTCCGTCAGGCAATTCGCAGTACATCATTAGAGGAATTCCAATCAAGTCTTAATGGGAACTAATTTGGAGAGTGTGCACTAACGATGGATAAATCCTTATGCTGATAGTGTGAACATTTTTCCAGAGGCCTGTCAAAGCAGACCACAACTGAATCCAATTTGCTATCCTTCTTTCTGTTCGCAAAATTAGACCATAAATCTATACATAGGGTACACTCTCAACACACGAAGGGATAGCTTTGGAAATGGGAGCGATATATCGCATCTGCAATATCGAGGAGTTGTGAAGGGGCAATTAGGACAACATTTTGTCGCCATAGCCGACTTCTCCAAAGCAATAGAACTCAAACCTGATTATGCGATAGCCTACTATAATCGGGGACTTGCGAAACGTCGTCTCAAACAATACGCCGACGCAATCAAGGATTATAGTAAAGCAACAGAAATCAACCCTGATTTTGTCGAAGCCTACTACAATCGGGGAATTGCGAACTACGCTCTCGATCGTACGCACTTTGGAGGCGAAGCGGGATTTCCAAACGGCATTGCGTCTTGTGAGGCAAGCGAAAGATAAGGATTTTGAAGCCCGCATTTTGGCGAAAATACAGCGTTTGGGATTAAATTAATTTAACCATAAATGCCCCTGTTCTTCGATGTTTTCATTGAAACTTGGACTGGAATCTGCTAAAATATCTTCCAAATAAAATCAATTTGCGTCACGCTACGGGTGGGAATTGCTATGTCGGAATCAAGTAGTGAGTATTGGCAGTACTTCGATGAAGCATGGAAGCAGATTATTGAGCGGTTTTTCCCTCAATTTATGTGGTTCTTTGTACCGGAACTTCATGAGGCAATTGATTTTCAACAGCCTATCACCTTTCTCGATAAAGAGATGGAACAACTCGCGCAACAAGTCCTCACAGGTGCAAAGGTGGTCGATAAACTTGCCCAAGTCTTCCTCAAAGAGGGCGGCGAGCAATGGATTCTCGTTCACATTGAAGTCCAAGGCGACGAAGACAGCGACTTCTCCCTGCGGATGTTCCGCTATTTCTATCGAATCTTTGACCGATACGGCAAGGAGATAGTCAGCATAGCGGTTCTGACAGAGAGAGCAAGCGGTCCAGCAGATGGCAGGTATGAGCGGAAAGCATTTGGTAGCGGTGTTGAATTTCATTACCTTCCGTTCAATCTGATGGATTACGAGCGAGACCAGTTGTTAGCGGATGAGAATCCGATGGCGGTGGTGGTTTTAGCGGCTCAGGAAAGAGAGCGGTTTAGGCGGCGTGGTAATCGCTTCAACGCCCAATGGTATTTGATACGCCGGTTGTACGAAAAGGGATATAGCAGGGCGGAAATCACATCCCTGTTCAAATTTATTGATTGGGTGATACGATTGAGTGATGACGAGGAGATACGTCTTTGGGACGAGATTAAAACTTTGGAGGAGGAGCATAAAATGCCTTATGTAACAAGTATTGAACGGATTGGAATTGCAAAGGGAATGGAAAAGGGAAGGGAAGAGGGAATAGAACAGGGTTTGCAACAGGGCGCGCGACAGGAAGGTCAACAGATGGTCTTAGACGCATTGGAGGAGCGATTTGGGGAACTGCCTGAAACCGTTTCCGATGCGATTCGGCAGATTCAAGACCAAGAACAGTTGCGACTTTTGCTCCGTCAGGCAATTCGCAGTACATCATTAGAGGAATTCCAATCAAGTCTTAATGGGAACTAATTTGGAGAGTGTGCACTAACGATGGATAAATCCTTATGCTGATACGATATCAGCAGATAGCGTTGTCTACTGTTCCATAACACTCTCAGATTCTAGTAGGTACAATTCTAGTGTTTTTATGCGTTCTTTCGCGATGGCAATGTACTCTTCGGAAATATCGACTCCTATAAATCTGCGATGGTGCATGAGCGCCATTTTACCTGTTGTGCCACTTCCGCACATGGGATCAAACACAATATCTCCAGGATTTGCCCAGGACAAAATGTGATCTTCTGCCAACTTTTCAGGAAAAACAGCAGGGTGTTTGAAAGCAATTTTATCGGTGGTTGTGCCGCCGTAACCTACCGCATAAGACCAAATATTTGTACGTGTCTTTTGCTTTTTGAGTTCTTTGAGCACCTTAAACAAACTGCCCACGCATCGCCAGCCAGAAAGGAAAATAGATGATTAACACAAAAGTCAAACTATTCTTCTTGATTTGTATCATCCTGCGGTTTCAAAAACTTAAACAAATCTGAAAACTTATCAAATGGAATCTCTCCTGCCACTGACCAACCGGTGACCATGCCATCCCCGCTTGCATAAAAGCTGACACGCGTCGGCACATCACCAAAGGTGCCCGACTCCCAAACGTAAACATTACCCTTCTCGTTATCATAATATACTCGCTTTCCTGCTTCAATTCCACAATGGTTCAATTAAAGGTCACCAACAAACCGAGATATCCATCGGCGAAATGGGGTTTCAATTCCACAATAGTTCGATTAAAGGGGCGAGGCAGGATGCCCAACCCCACGGGGTTTAGCTCTAAAGCAATTGCCTGCCAGCGGCACCTGTATCGACTTCATGCCAATAGCGGATTTCTGTTTCGCCAGACCGCCAGCAGAGGTAGACTTCCCTTCCATCTCGGATATGGGGGAAGTCTACCAATCCGTGCTCAATGTCTTTCAGCAGTCCCCCAGTTGACTTGATGCGCTCAACAACCTGCTGGAATTGTTGTACCTGTTGCAGAAAATCGGGGGTCTTGCGATGACCGCCGTTGTGACGTATCACTTCAAAGAGCGGTGATAATTCTGTTCCGAGTGCTTCGAGTTTCTCCCTAAGTGCTTTTAACTGGGAGATGTATTCTTCCAATTCAGGGATGAGTTGGTTCGCTTCTGCGACGGTAAAGTATTTGTCTCTTTCACGCATTTTTAGACCTTCCTCCTGTTGTACGCAGATTTGGAAATCAAGACTGAGCGCAGTGAAAAACGGTTGAATTTTTAAGCAGGTTTGAATGTTAAAGTTCAGTTATCCTTGAGAAACCGAGTTTTGCCGAAAAAACTCGGTTTCTGCCTTTTATTTTTTTAAACTTGCTTAATATATGCTTGATAATGTGCCGCAACGTTGCCTTCCGTTGCGTTGCCCGCGTGGACATAGGCACGCCATTTGAGTATTAGCTTATCGGTTCTATCTTCCGGCCAGTGTTGGGTGACATTGAAAATGCCGTATCCGCGTGTGAAAAAAATCCCCGGGTGTTTGGGGTTGTCGGGATGGTTCAGGAGGGCGATACCACTCCACCCGTCCCCGACATGTCCGGAATAATCGCACCACGGCACCGCCTGACCGCGTGTCGCCTCTTCGCCTATCCGTCCCTCTGAATCCTCGATTTGGCCAGGCGAGTCGCACGGTTTTCCACGATGGGTTAGACGCATCGAATCTGCAACGCGGGCATAAAAGATGAACGGACGCTCCCCCGGGTCGTCGGGATAGGAGAGCTGTTGGGTAAAATCGACTGTAAGTTCTGAATTTGGTAAACTTTCAACCCCGATTTTACGTGTTTCAGTACACATAACCGATCCGTCGGCTTTAATGTAGTTCAAGTCTTCCACGATGTGGACAGTCTCTGCTGCGGTTTCAATCTGCTGAAACTGAACGTGCAAAATTTTCCCGCATGGGCCGTAAGGGGGTTCATCGTAGTCCGACCAAATGTTGGTTGAGCCTCCCTCACCGTGTCCACCGTAGGCGAGCGATAAGCCGTACTGATTGTGATGTTCCGATCCGTCAATGCCACGCACGACGTTTCCGTAAGGCCCATTGAGTGGGTAAAGATACGGTCTCCAAGTACCACGATAAATATATCCAACAACAAGCCGTTCACCATCTGTGATAAGCAGACGGTCTGAGCGTTCCTCAACTTTCATTTTTTTGTTTCCCTCTTATGTTGTATAATTTGCTTTCAAGACCAGCGGGGCTCAAAAGTTGAACCATTAGATATACAAAGAACGTTTGCCACATACGACCAACAGATGATATTATATCCTAAGTTGCATATATTCCTCCGTTATCTTATCAAGGTGGCAACTCGGGTTATTACATCTTGCCCTAAGTTTACCTTACATTTAGCAAAATGTCAAAAGAAGTGACAGACTAATCCTTCACGTTTCACGTTCTGAGATGACAGAACAAACCGAAAAAGACACATCCACAACAGGTGAAGACCAGCAACGTGTGACCCGATCCGCGGGGATTGTCGGTTTTGCGGTGATGGGTTCACGCCTGCTTGGCCTAATCCGCGAACAGGTAATTGCTTACTTCTTTGTATCGGGGGTCGGTGCAGACGCTTTTTACGCGGCGTTCCGCATCCCAAACTTGATGCGCGATCTGTTCGGCGAGGGGGTACTGAGCAAAGCCTTTGTCACAACGTTTACAGCAACGGAAATGGAAGATGGCGAAGAAGCGGCATGGCGTTTGGCAAATCGTGTCTTTCATCTGATAGCATTGGCACTGGCGGTTATTACCGTGGTTGGGATTTTCGCCGCCCCGCTTATTGTGAATGTCATGTTTATGGGCAGAGGGTTTGATGTCGAGTTAGAACCAGAGGGTGAACATTTCGGCTTTACCAGCAAGCGTGATTTGACGGTTTACCTGACGCGCATCATGTTTCCGTTCCTACCGTTGGTCTCGTTTGCCGCGATTGCAATGGGATTGCTGAACAGCAAGGGCAAATTCGGCATCCCTTCTAGCGCGTCGTCATTCTTCAATCTCGGTTCGGTGGTCGTCGGTGTTTGGGGCTACTATGCGTCGCAACGTCTTGGCTTGCATCCGGTGACAGGGATGGCGGTCGGTGTGCTGGTCGGTGGGGCGTTGCAGTTCCTCATCCAAGTGCCGTCAATGTGGCACCTCGGATTCCGGTATCGCCCGTCCATCAGTTTTCGTGATGCTCGGGTCCGGCAAGTGATGCGCTTGCTGGGCCCCGCAATTCTCGGAGCGGCGGCACTACAGATAAATGTGTTCGTTAATTCGTGGTTTGCCTCACGCGGAGAGGGGTGGATGGCATGGATTACCTGGGCATTTCGGCTGATGCACTTGCCAATCGGTATCTTCGGAGTGGCGATTTCGATTGCCGCACTGCCCAACCTCGCCAAGTTGGTGGTGGCGGACGATTTGGATGGCTATCGCCAATCTTTTTCGTATGCGTTGCGTTTGGTGATGCTCCTGACGATACCTGCGTCGATCGGACTGATGGTACTCAACGAGCCAATCTGCCGACTTATCTTTGAATGGGGCAAGACTACCGCTATCGACACACAGCAAACGGCGCGGGCACTGTTTTACTATGCCTTTGGACTGTGTGGGTTCTCGGCGGTCAAGATTGCAACCGACGGATTTTACGCCTTCAATGACACCCGCACTCCCGTCAAGGTCAGCCTGTGCACCATCGCGCTCAACATCATCCTGAACGCGCTTTTTATTTTCGGTCTTAATTTTGACCACCGGTCTCTCGCGCTCTCCACTTCGTGTACGATTACACTGAATTTCCTGACGCTTCTGGTCCTTTTGTGGCGGAGGGTTGGCGGGTTTGGGCTGGATAAGATAGCCGTGTTGCTGGTCAAAATAGTTGTGGTTTCTGCTGGAATGGGTGCGGTATGTTGGTGGGTTAACCTACAGATTGAGGGGTGGCTCGGTGTGGCGGGCGTGATTGCGCGGTTGCTTGGGGTATTTGTCCCTGTCGGGATTGGGCTCGGTGTATTGGTTGGGGGGTGCAGGTTACTTAGGGTTCAAGAGTTTGATGGATTGCTTCGTGCGATTTTACGGAGATAACACGCCTAGAGTGTTACTAAACAGGTTTTAAGCATATTTCAATATAAAAGTTAGGCCAATTTCAGTATAAAGCGTCGCGGCTGGGAAGCCGTTCCTACAGGGTTATTCTTGAAAGTTGCTTCAGCAGGTTTAATATAAAATTTGCAGTATTGCAAGCTACGGCCGCTCTAGTTATCCGCGAGAAACCGAGTTTTGCCGATCCTTGCGGATGGAGACCCGATGACGAGACGCAAAAAACTCGGTTTCTTTCTCTTTTGAAAGTTGCTTGAACTGATGAGGAAGGCAGGTTTTATGCACATTATTACTCGTGACCATATCGTTTACAGTTTCAGTCGTGACCACCAGCCGGTGTTGGAGATTGACTCTGGAGACACAATTCGCTTTGAAACTTACGACGCACGAACAGGGACAATTCGGAGCGAGGATGACCTCCTCGACCATCCCCACCCGCGGGGTGCGAATCCGGCAACGGGGCCGGTTCTCGTGCGGGGTGCTCAGCCTGGGGATACGCTCTGCATCGAAATCCTAGATATCCAACTGGCATCGCAAGGGTTTATCGCCATTAAAGCTGGGGTTGGGAATTTGGGACACCTTGCAGACCGTTATGTTACGAAACTGGTCAGAATCGAGGGGGATATCGTCCATTTTGATGAACGCTTCCACTTTCCCGCCCGGCCGATGGTTGGCGTAATCGGTACAGCACCTGACGGAGCGGAGGTGCCGACCCTTTATCCCGGCCCTCACGGCGGCAACATGGATCACAACGATGTGAAGATTGGCTCGCGGGTCTATCTTCCCATATTTGTCGAGGGTGCGCTGTTCGGTCTCGGAGATGTTCACGCCGCCATGGGGGATGCGGAAGTCTCCATGACCGGGATTGAAATATGCGCTGAAGTTACCGTGCGCGTGAATCTGATCAGTGGGGAATCAATAACCCGTCCGTGGATTGAAACCGAAGACGCGTGGATGTCTACCGGCGATGCGCCGAAACTTGCCGATGCAATCATTACTGCTTGCGAAGAGATGGCGAAACGGCTTCAACAGATACTTTCCATTTCATTTGAAGATGCGTATTTTTTGATAACCGCTATCGGCGATGTGCGGATAGGTCAAGCCTGCGATCCGGATGGCTTTCCCGCCACAATTCGAGTCGTTTTTCCCAAAGATCTTTTAACTCTGGCAGAGACTCAGCTATAGAGATGCCCTCGCACTGTGCGCTGGCAGTCTCACCCGTGCAAGCACCAAAACATCAACTCTAGTGGCTCCAGCGATTTTTAGCACTTTCACGATTTCATTCACCGTTGTGCCAGTTGTGAAAATGTCGTCAACAAGTAGGAACGCGCAATCGCGAACTGCCTCTGGCGAACGGAGGTCAAACGCATCTTTGATATTATCTATGCGTTCCCGAGGAGAATTCAAACGACTCTGGGGTATAGTGTTCCGAACGCGGCGCAGAATATCAGTACGCACCGGAACCTTCAAGAACTTCGCAATTCCTTTCGCAATCTGTTCTGCTTGATTAAAACCGCGATCCCGCTGTCTTTTGCGGTGGAGCGGGACCGGCAGTAAGAAATCGTAGGCATCGGCAGAGAGATCGGTGGGAAAACGTGCCTCAATGAGTTGACCGAGCTGTTTGGCAAATCCCAGCTTTTTATGGTATTTGAACAGACGGATAACCTCGCGCAGGGTCGGCTCATAAAACGCAATCGCACGGAGTCTGTCGTAAAGTGGTGGTCGGGCTTGGCAATCGGCACAGCTCAGAGTGTCGCTTACGGATGTTGCTACGGAATCGTCCGGTAACTGGTGGGGCATCCCGCAGGTCTCACACCACGGGGGCGTGAGATACTCGATCTGTTCCCAACATTCGTCGCAGATGTAGTGAAAGCGACTGACTCGCATCGGCTGTTCACACCGTCGGCATTTTGCGGGATATATAAATGTAATCAGCGGTTCAAGCCATGCGTTGATATAGGGGTACATTTCAAGAATAGACCTATAGGGCAGATTCTATAGGAACCGAGTTTTGCCGAAAAAACTCGGTTCCTATTTTGAAAGTTGCTTACGAACCTTCAGAAAACAATTGCATAAATTTGGTAAAAGATGGTAAAATTTCCGTCAAAATGACGGTTGCCAAATTATTATCGCTGAAGCAGAAGAACACGTCAAGAAAAAAGCAGTTATCGTACCCCCAAATTCATCTTCCTTCAAGAAAGGTAACACTGTGCTGAATGTCAAAAATTGAGCCCCTTGAATTTCTTAAAGAAACAAAAGCGACAATTGATGCCTACATTTTCGATTTTCTTCCGACAGACCACAAACGGCCCGAAGTGCGTCGACTGTACAAAATGATGCTCGATTACCCACAACGCTCGGGCAAGATGTTGCGTCCGGCGTTCTGTCTACTGATGTGCGAGGCATTCGGTGGGAATCCAAAAGACGCATTTAATACCGCCGCTGCGCTTGAGTTATTGCAAAACTGGCTTCTCATCCACGACGATATTGAAGATGGGTCAGACCTACGTCGCGGTCAACCGTGTCTCCATCAGAAATACGGTATTCCGTTGGCCATCAATGTCGGCGATGGACTCCACTGCAAAATGTGGGAAATGCTACATCGGAACGTAGAGATCCTCGGCTATGAGCTGGCATTTCAGATTTTATCAGAGTTTGTACACCTCGGCAATCAGGTCGTTAAAGGGCAACATATCGAGTTAAGTTGGGTTCAGGATAATCGTTGGGATTTGACTGAAGCGGACTACTGGAGAATGTCCGTGCTGAAAGCGGCTTCGTATACCTGTATTACCCCCTGCCGATTGGGAGCACTCATTGCAAAGGCTACGAATGAGGAAGTGGATAAATTCATTGATATCGGTCAAAACCTTGGTGTCGCTTTCCAGATTCGGGACGATGTGCTGAATCTCATTGGAGAAGAGGGGACCTATGGGAAGGAAATCGGAGGTGATATTAGCGAAGGCAAACGGACGCTTGTGCTCATTCACCTCTTCAGTGCGTGCACGAAAGCGGATGCCCAACGTCTCACGACTATTATGGATAAGCAACGTGAAGAAAAAACAGAGGATGAGGTCAGAGAGGTTTTGGGTTTAATGGAGAAGTATCAATCAATTCGATATGCACAGCAACGCTCACAGCAGTTGGTACAAAAAGCGTGTGATGCGTTTAATCAGGAGTTTGCCTACCTACCGGACAGCAGGGCAAAGGAGACTTTTCCGCACCTGATCGATTTCGTTATTGAACGGGAGTATTGAGCGGGTACTATACCAGTTTCGCCAATCCGCAATAAATCCGAAAAACTGAAGAAGGATAATAAGGAGCAACCAATGCCATTAGTATCAATGCGCCAACTGCTTGACGAAGCCGCCGCGGGCGGTTATGGGGTTGGCGCGTTTAATGTTAATAATATGGAGCAGATTCAAGCCATTATGGAAGCGGCGCGGGAGACCAATTCCCCTGTCATCGTTCAGGCGAGCCGCGGTGCTCGAAGTTATACCAATGATCGGTTTCTGTATCACCTGATGATGGCAGCGACCGAACTTTACCCCGAAATTCCGGTCGCGCTTCACCAAGACCACGGCAATAGCCAGGAAACGTGCAAATCGGCGATTGAGATGGGGTTTACAAGCGTTATGATGGATGGCTCATTGCAGGAAGATGGGAAAACGCCGGGCGATTTTGAATACAATGTCAAAGTCACTCGCGAGGTCGTCGAGATGGCACATGCGCGGGGTGTGACGGTTGAAGGTGAACTCGGTTGTCTCGGCTCGCTAGAAACGGGAACGGGGGACAAAGAGGATGGACATGGTGCGGAAGGGCAGTTATCGCATGACCAGTTGCTCACTGACCCCGATGAGGCCGTTGAGTTTGTCGAGCGAACAGGGGTTGACGCGCTTGCTGTCGCGATTGGTACAAGTCACGGCGCGTACAAGTTTACCCGGAAGCCTGACAGCGACATCCTCGCTATGAACCGAATCATCGAAATCCACAAACGCCTCCCCAACACCCACCTCGTTATGCACGGTTCATCAAGTGTGCCGAAAGCGTTGCAGGACATCATCAACGCCAACGGGGGTAAAATTAAGCCAACATGGGGTGTGCCGGTTGAGGAGATCCAGCGCGGCATCAGCCACGGTGTCCGAAAGGTCAACGTTGATACCGACAATCGGTTGGCAATGACGGGTGCCATCCGCAAACAGTTCGTTGAAGAGCCTGAAGAGTTTGACCCGCGTAGCTATCTCAAACCCGCCCGCGAAGCCATGCAGGAAGTTGTCGCCAACCGAATGGTCAGCTTCGGTCAAGCGGGTCATGCGGCTGATTATGCTCCGATTCCGCTCTCTAATATGACGAAACGCTATTCAGGTGGGGAATTATAAGAAAAATAGGACGCAAAGGCGCAAAGAAGAACAGAAAGACACGCTATGAATTGCGCTACTATTAGCCACATCCTCAATCGTTACTGGCTTGCTTTTACGAATGCCGTAAACAGACTCAGCGCATCGGGATGGCGTGCCCACATCAACTCAGGGTGATACTGGACACCGAGAGCGAATCGGTGCGTATCGCTTTCGATGGCTTCGATGACACCATCTTTGGCGTGGGCTGTGGCGGTGAATCCCTCGGCAACATCCCGCACTGCTTGGTGATGGAATGAATTGGTGCGCGTCGTTATGTCCCCGACAATTCGGTGTAGGCGGCTATCGGACTGAATATCAATTGTATGGGACGCGTACCAACCCGCGCCGTTCTGCGAATGACACAACGTTGACCCCGAAATCTCGGATGCGATATCTTGGTACAGCGTCCCGCCCGCCGCAACATTGAGCAACTGAATCCCACGACATATCGCGAAAATCGGCCGGTCCTCATCGAGTGCTTGGCGTGTGAGTGCCAATTCCATATCATCACGGACGCGGTCAACGACCCCCAATTTCTCGTGCGGTTCTTGACCGTAGAGCAACGGGTCAACGTCTACCCCACCGATAAGTAGCACCCCATCAAGCAATCTCAGGTAGTGATCAATACACTCGGAGTTCTGAACGTAAGGAAGCACCACCGGTGTACCACCAGCGTATTCGATGGCGCGGATATAATCAAGCCCGACCTGATTTCGCTCCGAAGTTCGCAGTGAATCCCTTGGAGAACTGACCGTCAGGCTACATGTAATACCGATAATTGGACGCATTTTTACCTTAAAGAAAGCGCAATCAATTGCGCTATGGTTAATCTATTCGTGGAGGGTTTGTGTAAACGCCTCGAAGCTTTGTGCGTCGGAGGCCGCGATTAGCAATTCCCTGAGACGCGGCAAATCGTCAATGCGCTCAAGGTTCGGTTTTAGGACTTGCACAGCATCAGGATGGAATCGGGCACCTAGCAACGTGAGAATGGAGTCAATGGTGCCCTTTCTTTCACCCTGCTCAATAAATTGTTGGATTATAGGAAATTCGTGCATAATGTCCTCCGGTATGCGTTGTCTAATCTGTTTGGGGTCATAAATCAAACTGCTCAGGATGCCCAAAGCCCCCAATAAATATGTCCGCTCCCGCGGTTCTACGTCTACCGACTCTATCGCGTCAATACATTCATTCAACCACCGGTTGGCATCCATTCCCTCACCCCGTTTCATCAAAGATGTGATGAAGCGGCAAGAAACCGAGTTTTGCCGATCCTTGCGGATGGAGACTCGATGACGAGACGCAAAAAACTCGGTTTCTACCTAAGTTGAACGTCCAAACTCATCAGGGTCAAGGGTTGAGGAGCGGGGCAGGATGCCCCGCCTACGCTAATATGCACTACCCTGTGATGTTAAAGAACACCATCGGGACGTAAACAGATGGTCAAATAGGAGCTCTCTCGCTTCGGGAGTGCCGAGTTGCTTCAGTGCTAGTGCCGCATGAAAACGAACATACCGATTCTCATCCTCCAATGTTCTGAGCAGTGCTGGCATAGCGGATTGAGCGATTGGCCCAATCTTCGCCAAGGAACGAAGGGCATTGTCACGCACCCAATAGTGGTCGTCGTCTAGTAGGTCGACTAATGCAGGCACACTGTTTGTTGAAAGAAAGGAGTCGTCGCCCTGCTCCACCATCGATTCTCCAATCACACCGAGTGCTTCAGCGGCATGACGTCGCACCCACTCGGATTCATCGCGCAAGGACTGAGTGAGCGATGGCACAGCGTCTTGAGCAGATTGACCAATATCCGATAAGGCGTATGCCGAGCTTGAACGTATGGATTCATTATCTTCTGCCAACGCGTCAATCAACGCGGGGACTGCTGATGCACCCATCGTTCCCAATGCGAAGGTCGCGTGGCGACGGACATCGTCTGAGTCATCGTGTAATGCGTCTATCAACGGTGATACTGCTGACGCACCGCTATCACCGAACGCATAGGCGGCATTGAGGCGAACATTTTCATCGTCTGCCTGCAACGCTTCGATTAACGCTGACACATCACTATCACCGGACGGTTCCGCACCGTTTCCCGTACCGTTTGGCTCGCCACGATACCAATTCCAAATCTGCTTCCACATAAGCTCGTGTTTGTCGGAAAACGCGCCACTGGCGGGTTGCTTCCAATTCGGGTCTTCATTGTTCCAAGCGGGTTGCGTAGGCTCGTCGAGGCGAAGAAAGAGGAATTTCACCATGTGCCGCTTCTTATCGCTGAGATTTGCCATTGCCCGGTGCCAGAGGTCATAATGCACAATCGTCACCGTGCCAGCCGTTCCGCAAAGTGGCAATTCGGGTTGAGCATGGGCACTTTCGTGCGTATCGTAATATTGCGATGCGGGGAGCACAGCCGTCGGGCCCATGTCTTCGGTCGTATCTTGCGGGTAGTAGAACGCCATGGTCCATCGGCAACGGTGACGTCGTATCTGTTCATCACCTTCGTAACTGTCTTTATGGAACCCCTGTCCGTTGCTCTGTGGCTGATTGAAATGGCAGTAGCGGTGCGGATGTAGCACGTAATTCTGGCCCAGGACACTGGTCATGGCACCGTGGACAATCGGGTGAGACAGAACCTCTTGGATTTCGGGAATAAGCGGTAAGATATTATTTCCCAGATTTCCGTGCGTCTCAAACATCTCTTCAATCTGCTGGTAGACCTTTTCGTGGAACGCCACGGGGAAATCGGTCTGTACTTTGACATATCCGTTGATGATAAAGTTTCTCATCGCGTCGTCATCGAGAAGATACTCTTTATCAACCATATTATATCTCCTTATCTTTGTCGGTTTTCGTGATTGACTCAGCGTTTTGACCTGATCGAATACCAGACAACTAAGATAAAATAGGGGCATTCCTTGCGGTTGCCCCTATTGAGGTCTGTGCGGTTATTTTATCTCGGTTTTGATGGCACCCCACGTCATGCTCGCTTTGCCACCGGGCGAAACGGAAAGGGTCTTCTCCCAGCCATCTTTGGCGAGACTCTTAATATCATCCTCTGTCAGCACAACGTCTTTCTTAGAGATGAAAACTTCGTCAAGACCGCCAACGTGATTTTCCGAACCCCAGCCACCAAATCGGATAAACGCCGGGTTGTCCATGCTCGCCTGAACATTGCGCTTCGTCTCAAGATTGCCATCCACATAGAGCGAAATCTCGCCTTTTTTTCTGACGACTACACAATGGTGCCAACCCGTTTTGAGAATCTTTGTTTTGCCATCATCAATGTGTTGCCCACCGCCCTCAAAGATGAAAACACCGGTTGGTCTGTCGATGGTTGCACTCATCGCCCAGAACCCACCGCCGTTTCGCTTGATTACGACATAGGCATCGTCTTTCTTGGCATCCATCCAACACCCCATTGTAAAATCACCGGTCTCAAAATTAAATATATCATCGTGAGGCACGGTGACAAAATTCGGCGTACCGTCAAATTCCAGACCGCCACCGAACTTTCCTTTTTCCCATTTCGGGCCTTTGTCGAATTCGCCATCATTCTTGTTCCCGGAGCTGTCTTTGACAACTTTCCCGCTACCTTCTTCAAAGAGCCACAGTCCGGCCATATCTTTGATGTCAATTTTGGCAAAACAGAGGCAGGGAACTATCAGGCTCACTAGAATCACGCTGATGCAGATGCGAGTTAATTTTAAGCTTGTTACGTTCATTTTCTTAATCTCCTTGTGGAATCGTGCTTTGCGGGAAGGATTCATCGAGCGAGCAATTCGCTTTACAATTGACTGCCCGCCGATGTTATACCAGTTCTATTTGTAATAAACGAAAATTGCATACTAGCGGTTGAGTCGTTGGCGGATTTTAGATTTACCAGCTAACGTACACCTGGTTCGTCCGACTTCTCGCCGAGACTCAACCCCAAATGCCAAAGTTTAAGATGGCCAAAGTTGATAGAATGTAGTCGATTATCTGGCCTTGATTCCGCCCCAGGTGGTCGTTAACTTACCGCCGGGCGAAACAGAAGTTGGGTTAAGGAGCGCATTCCAGCCGGTGTCCATAATCATCTTAATATCTGCCGCTTCAAGCGCGACACCGGCCTTAAAGATGAACACTTCGTCAAGACCGCCATTGTGATTTTCGGAACCCCAACCGCCCATCTTTATCTCTGCAGGGTTGTCCAGAATTGCTGGAACATTGCGCGTCGTCTCAAGCTCTCCATTAACATAGAGAGATATGTCACCGCCTTTTCTGACAACTACCGTATGGTGCCACCCTTCCTCGACTATCTTCGTTTTTCCATCATCAATGTGCTGTCCGCCGCCCTCGAAGATGAAATAACCGGAATCTCTGTCTATACTTGCACTCAGTGCCCAGAACCCACCGCCGTTTCGCTTAATTATGACATAAGCGTCGGCTCGCCGTGCTTCCATCCAACAGCCCATTGTAAAATTGCCATCGCCAAAATCAAAATCCGCGTGGTGTGGCACGGTGACAAAATTCGCTGAGCCATCAAACTCTAGGGCTTTTCCGTACTTACCATCAATCCATTTCGGGCCAGCGGGGATTGCCCCATCGTGACCGTTGCCGGAGCTGTCCTTGGCAACCGTTCCACTACCTGTATCAAAAAGCCACAATCCAGCGAGTTGTTCGGCATCAATTGCGGCAAATCCTCTGCCTGTGAATACGAGTCCGAGGATGATTAAACTTACCAACAAAAGACTCGCTCCTGTTTTCATTTTCATTAAATTTCTCCTTATTAAGATGTCGGTCAATTTTCCAAAGCCGACGTAGTGGAAATCGTCGAGATTATGAATCTCGACCTTACGATTTGAGAAACGCGAAGATATTTTATCACAGAACAAAAATTATTCCAACCCAAACATCAAATTCTCTCAAATTTCTTAATTTATTCGCTCCTTCACAATTTGATAGCATCCCATACGTCTGATATGATAAAATGAATAACATCGCATCTCATACGGAGGACAGCATGGCTAAAAAAGGAGATAACACTCAGAACGAAATTTTAGGGCGTATGAAACCGTTCCCACCCTCCCCAATGCTGTCGGTCTATTTGCAGGTTTCCCCATCGAGAAAAGCGATGCCCATGATTTTTGGGGGGGGCGGTGGCAACTTGGGTTATTTCATGTGACGAAGGAATCGTATTTTGGTACAATAACACACACTTTATCACTTTTTAACCGGAAAGTTCATCACCTATGGACAAAATTCAAGGTCGCGTCATTCGAGCCCAAGGGGGCCTTTACGATGTTCAGCGGGACAGTCTGATGCTCCGCTGTACCTTGCGTGGGAGGCTTAAGCGTCAGCAACGTTCTGAGACCGGCAGACGGATTTATGCCGATCCAGTCGCTGTAGGCGATGAAGTGATTTTTACGCAACTTGATGATGAGGAGGGTGTCATTGAAGACATCCTTCCCCGTCGCACGAAGCTTTCGCGTCGATACCCCGGGGACCAGAAGATTGAGCAGGTCGTTGTGGCAAATGCTCACGGCATCTTCATTGTGCTCTCGACCCGTTTGCCGGATTTCAATCTCCGTTTTTTGGACCGATTTTTAATCTTGGCGGAGGCGGGTGGATTAGCTGCCACAATATGCTTAAATAAAATGGATCTGATTGATGCTTCCACAACGCAGGAACTGGTTTCGACGCTCCAGACCTATGAAAAACTCGGCTATCAAGTCATCTACACCAGTATTAACGACCCGCAAAGTATTGAAACGCTCAAAGGGCTTCTGAAGGCGCGCTGCAATGCCATCGTTGGGGCATCGGGTGTCGGGAAATCAAGCCTGCTCAACGCCATACAACCGGGATTGGGCTTGCGTGTTGGCGATGTTGGACGCAAGACCCGCAAAGGCAGGCATACAACAACACTCGTTGAACTGTTCCAATTGGACATCGGTGGCGATGTTGTGGATACGCCGGGTATTCGGGAAGTGGGGTTGTGGGGCGTTGATACGGAAGAGCTTGAGCACTATTTCCCTGAAATGGCGAATTACATTGATAAGTGCAAATACAAAAACTGTATCCATCTGCACGAACCTGGTTGTGCTGTGCGCGAAGCGGTCAACAGTGGCGAAATTGCTGAGTTTAGACATCAGAGTTATATCGCGCTTCGCGAAGAAAGTAGCGCAGAATGAATCTGAACAACTCATTGATATCCGGTTATCGGAAAGGACGAAACAATGTCTGACAATCCCAAACACACAAACCGACTCGTTGACGAAACGAGTCCTTACCTGCTGCAACACGCCTACAATCCCGTTGATTGGTATCCGTGGGGCGATGAAGCGTTGGAACGGGCGAAACGCGAGGATAAACCGATCCTTCTGAGCATCGGCTATTCTGCATGTCACTGGTGTCATGTCATGGAGCACGAATCCTTCGAGAACGAAGATATCGCCGCTGTCATGAACGCGCATTTTGTCAACATCAAAGTTGACCGCGAAGAACGCCCTGATCTCGATGAAATCTATATGAATGCCGTTCAGATCATGACCGGTTCTGGAGGCTGGCCGATGACGATGTTTCTGACACCCGAACTCAAACCATTTTATGGCGGCACCTATTTCCCACCGACGGATGGGTATGGCCGCCCAGGGTTCCCGCGGGTCCTGAGTTCGGTTGCAGAGGCGTATCGTGAGCAACGCGTCACTGTCGCCAATCAAGCAGACCAGATCATTGAGCGTCTCAACCGACTGGGTATGGTCGCCGACCATGAGCATCCACTGACAACCGAGCTGTTGGATGGCGCGTATCAACACTATCGCGCCCAATTTGACCCACAGCACGGTGGATTCAGTCAAGCCCCTAAATTTCCGCCGAGTATGGGGTTCCCCTTCCTGCTCCGCTACTCGCATCGCACCGGCAATCTTCAAGCACTGGAGATGGTTGAATTGACGCTGGAGAAGATGGCTCGGGGCGGCATGTATGACCAACTCGGTGGTGGGTTCCATCGCTATTCGGTTGATGCGGTCTGGCTTGTGCCACACTTCGAGAAAATGCTCTATGACAATTCGCAACTTGTCGTCGCCTATCTCGAAGCCTACCAGATGACGGGTAAGCCGTTCTATCGCCAGATCGCCACAGAGACGCTAGACTATGTGATACGTGAGATGTATGACGCAACACGGGGCGGATTTTATGCCACGCAGGATGCAGACAGCGAAGGTGAAGAGGGAAAGTTTTTTGTTTGGACACCCAATGAAGTGGAAGCTCTGCTCGGTAAGGAGAATGCCGAAATCTTCTGCGAGTATTATGACATCACCGAATCGGGGAATTTTGAGGAGAAAAATATCCTTCACGTCCAAACACCGCCAGATCTCTTTGCGAAGAAACTGAGAATGGAGTTGCCTGCCTTGGAGGCAATCCTCGCCGAAGGGAGGCAGAAGCTGTTTGAGGCGCGCGAGGAACGGATCAAACCAGGTTTGGACGATAAAATTCTGACCAGTTGGAACGGATTAATGATTCGGGCGGCAGCGATGGGCTATCAGGGCATCGGGGAGCCGCGATACCTTGAGGCAGCTGAACAGTCAGCGAATTTCATACTAGCTGAACTTGTACAGGAGAATGGTCTGCTCCTACGGACACACCGGGCAGGCAAGAGCCACTTGAATGCTTACCTTGAGGACTATTCCTATTTCATCGCTGGCTTGGTCGGGCTCTACGAGGCGAGTTTTAACCGCCGGTGGCTACAGGAAGCGGAACGGCTCACACGGGTGATGCTTGAGCAATTCTGGGACGATGCAAACGGCGGTTTCTTCTTTACGGGTAAAGCACATGAGGAACTTATCGTCCAATCGAAGTCTGCGTACGATGGGGCAACCCCTTCCGGCACGTCAATGGCTGTCCACAGTCTGTTGCGGGTGGCCAAACATCTCGGTCTGCCAGAACACCACGAGAAAGCGGTGCGTGCAATCCAGCTCTATTATCACCAAATGGAGCATACGCCCTCCGGTTCGGCGCAACTGCTCTGTGAGGTTGACTTCGCTCTCTCAACGCCCAAGGAGATTGCAATCGTCGGTCAAGCTGAGCGTGAGGACACAAAAGCGATTTTGTGCGCCATCCACAACCGTTTTGTTCCCAACAAGATCATCGCGTTGTTGCAGCCGGGAGATGAGAACGCTCAATTGTCTCCGCTGCTTGAAGGCAAGACGCAGATTGACGACAAGGCAACAATCTACGTGTGCGAAAACTATACGTGTCAAGCCCCCACCACCAATTTGGATGAATTGGAAAGGTTGCTCTAAGCAAGTCCATCGGCGCGCAATGTCTATATTTTATTGAAACTTGCTTGATTTGTTAAAAAAAGCCCGCATCCTTGATTGGATGTGGGCTTTTTGCAAGCTGGCGGGCACAATCAGGTGCTGTCGGTGTCTTCTGAAGCGGGCTTAGGTCTTTGTGTGTTGTGGTGTGCTAGGTGCTCGATGTAGTTCTGATTTTGACGAATGATTTCTCCATTAATCTTTTGCCGTTCAACGGGTGCGAGATTAAACTTTTCACTCATTTCTGTCTTAATATCTTTCCATTGATCGCGTGCCTCATTTCTAACCTTTTCGCGGTCAGCGGCGGCTTCCGCTCTAATGGATTCACGGTCGGCGGCGGCTTCGTCAAACCGCCTACCTACTTCGCCAAACCGCCTATCTACTTCGTCAAACCGCCTATCTATGTATGAACGGAGTTCTTCGATGTTGTTGTTCAGATCTTCTTTGAAAGACCGCAGATCTCCTTTAGTAGCACTATTCCTACTGAATTTCAGTAGTGCAATTATTAGGGTTACAAAGATGCCGAGGACGGGTACCAGTATCCCCAAAAAGTGATATACATTCAGCATAAGTTTGTTCTCCTTTATTTATTTTTAGGTTTATTCTTGAAACTTGCTTTGGGTTGTATGATATCACGAAGAACAGAATTATTCAAGCTTATCTGACCCAATCGTGATCGGGCCGTGCAAGATGAAGATTAAAAAATAAATTGAGTAATTCCGTACGCATGACCGGTGCGGTTGGCCCTTACGGGTGGCGAGAACGGATTCCTACTTGGGCGGTGCGACAACGGTCAAACCGCGTTCAAGCATCTCGATTATGGCGGGTGTGTGGCCAATGCGTTCTCCATCGGCATAGAGCAGTGTGGGTGGGTCTGTGTGGATGGTGAGTGATTTTGTGCGGTGAATGCTGACAGCGGGATGGGAGGTGTGCCCGCCCCAGAAGAGCGCGATTAGCATCCGTAGAATTGTGAAATGCGAGACGGGCTTGATAATACATACGTCGAACAGTCCATCGTCTGAAATTGCATCCGGGAGAATCTTCATTCCACCACCGTATTGCGGTGTGATACCCGTTGCGGTGAGCAGAATCTCGCCCTCATAAGCACCGAAGTCGCCTTCAATGCGAGCGACGGGCGATTTATAGCTAAAGAGCGTCGTGATCGCTTTATAGACGTAAGCGGCGGTTCCCGAAAAAGGGGTGCCCTCCTCTGCAACCCGATGGCTGACTTCTGCATCGTACCCGCAGGTTACGATGGTGCCAAAATAACGCTCCCCAATTTTGCCGAGGTCAACTTGGCGCGTAGTGCCATTCAACAGAACTTCGACGGCTTTCTCCGGGGCCATCGGAATATTCAGTGCCCTCGGTAGGTCATTCCCCTTGCCGCACGGAATGACTCCCAACACCATGTCCGGTTTTTCAGCAATGCCGTTGACAATCTCATGAATTGTACCATCACCTCCACACGCAATCACTAGGTGCCTACCGGCCTCAACGGCTTCTTGTGCAAGCTGGTTTGCATCGCCGGGCTTATGCGTAAATTTGAGCTCTCCCTTGCGTCCTGCCGCCGCAAGTCGTTGGTAAGCGGTCTCTGCAACGGCAACCGCCTTCCCCTTCCCTGCAATGGGATTGGCGATAAGCACAAAGTCTTGGTGTGTGTGTTGATTTTCGTTCAAACCCATCCCCCTAACACTGTTTTTCCGATTGTGACTGGTATCCACCCGTATTAAATAACACAATCTGTTCCGATTTATCAACCCATTTGGCATCGAGCAGTTTTTTGAGTCCTGCAATGGTCGCTGCGCCTTCTAGGCAAGCAAGGATGCCTTCGGTTGCGGCTAAAGTCTTCATAGCCTCCTGAATCTCAGCATCGGTGACAGAGACCGCCGCCCCATCACTCGCCCGGATGGCATCCAGAATAAGGAAATCGCCGACCGCTTGAGGCACCCGCAGTCCTGCGGCGATTGTCTCAGCATTCGGCCACGGCTCCGCTTCCGCTTTGCCTTCCGACCACGCTTTGACAATCGGAGCACACCCAGTTGCTTGCACCGAGATCATTCGGGGGCGTTTCGCACCAATCCATCCGATTTGCTCCAACTCCTGAAAACCTTTCCACATCCCGACAATTCCTGTGCCGCCACCTGTTGGATAAACAATGACATCGGGAAGTTGCCAGCCAAATTGTTCCGCGAGTTCGAGCCCCATTGTCTTTTTCCCCTCAACACGATACGGCTCTTTGAGGGTTGATACATCGAACCAGCCTTTCGCCTCCTTGCGTTGGGCAACGATTTTTCCCGCGTCTGTTATCAACCCGTCAACGAGTGTGACGTTTGCCCCCGCGAGTTGGCAGGTCTCTCTGTTAAAGGCGGGAGCATCTTGAGGCATAAAGATATTTGCCTCTAGTCCAGCGTGAGCGGCATAAATTGAGAGTGCAGTTGCGGCGTTGCCCGCCGAAGGGATAGCAAGTTTTGTGAGTCCAAGTTCTTTCGCTTTGGAGGTCGCCATCGCCAATCCTCGCGCTTTGAAACTCCCCGTCGGCAGTCGCGATTCATCCTTGACCCATAACGCCTGAAGCCCAAACTGATCACCGAGTCGCTTTGCGCTAATCAGTGGGGTCGTTGATTCCCCCAAAGACACGATATTTGCCGTGTCAATTATCGGCAGCAGTTCAGCGTAACGCCACATTGAAGGCTCACGCGCTGCGAGTGATGACCTGTCCCACGTTTGCGCGATGCTGTCCAGGTCGTAGCGAGCAAACAGCGGTTTACCGCAGGTTGTACACAGACCCTGTGGGGCGTTGTGGTCGTAAGTCTCACCGCATCGACTGCATTCGAGATTAATCAGGTAATTTCGCATAGGTCACTGTTGACTGATCAGTTTCAACATCAGGCCCTTCATGCAGTGGAGCCGATTTTCCGATTGTTGAAAAATAATAGACCGTTCATCGTCAACCAGTTCACCCGATATCTCGGCACCACGGTGAGCGGGGAGACAGTGCATGATTCGGGCCTTTGTACCTTCCAGAAGGCTTTCGTTCAATTGATACGGCCGCATCTGCTCCATCCGTTTCTGCTTCTGCGCTTCAAATGCGGGATCGAGGAAATACTCCATATCCACCCATGTGTCCGTGTAAACGACATCGCTGGTTGCCACGGTCTCCTTCAACTGATCGGTCACTTTATAGCATCCCCTCTGACGCGCTTCCTCGAACAACTCGTTATCAATCGCCGACGGATTCATCTCCGGCGCAACGACAGTGACTTCCATACCGACTTTCATACCGATGGCAATTAGCGAGTTAGCGACGTTATTATGCACCCCGACGTAAGTGAGTTTTATGCCCTCTGTCCGTCCGAACTGCTCCTGTATGGTCATTAAATCCGCTAACGCCTGCGTCGGGTGATACCTGTCACAACAACCGTTGATAACGGGCACTGACGACGCTTCGGCCGCACAACGGACATCATCGTGTTTTAAGAAACGCACCATAATCAGGTCAACGTAGGACGCGAGCACACGAATTTCGTCGCCTAAATCGGCAAGCGCGAAATTGGTCGCCCGCCAGTCCATAAAAAGGGCGTGGCCCCCTAGCTGGGTCATCCCCACTTCACCGGCACAGCGGGTTCGCGTTGAGGTTTTCTGGAAGAGCAGTGCAAGGCTGAGTCCACTCATCGCGCTCGTATATTTTTTCGGATGGTTTTTGATGTCAATGCTCTCTTCGACAACATTGACGAGCTCCGACTGAGACCAGTCTTTAATAGAGATAAGATGCATTCTATTTCTCCAAGGAAATTCTTTCTCAAAAAGATCAATGTTGGCAAACAGCGGCAAAAGTTGGATGCCAACATCGTCTTGAAAGATGCTCATGGTTGTGGAAAAGATATTTTATATCATATTTACGTGTGTATGGTCAAGTTTTTTCTGAAAATCGACCATTTTGAGGCTGTTTCTGTTTTGGGGAGGTACGCCTTCAAGGGAGGAAGTTGCCGAGCAGAAACTTAACGGAAGGGCGCAAAGATGCAAAGGCGCAAAGAAGAGCAGACGAAAAGGCGCAGGGAAGAAAAGCAAGACATGCAATGAATTCCGCTTGCGAATCCAATAGAAGCGATTATCAATGCTTCCGCTTTGCTGTATCCGTTTTTATTTTGCTCCAGAGCGTTGTCATACTATTTCGACATCTAAATGTTACAGTCAATCCAAACCGCGCAATGAATTGCGCTACTACGAACCCCCGAATCTTGTAACTTATGGATTGCCAATTAGTATTACTATAGTTTGGACAATTTGTGGGCTATTCAGACATTCCTATCAAAGGTACTGCCTACTGTCGGGCAAAACCTGCTTAAATTCTGCGATTTTGTTTGCTCAGGTTAACTCGCAGAAAAAAGCGTTGTGTTCGCATCAAGCGGAGATACGCCCTGTGTCGGTTTGCGTCCGTCAGTGCTCTTATTTTAAAAATTGTCCAAAGCTTAGTAGTATTAGATTAAAATAGGTAGAGGCGAATTGGTATCAGACAAGGTGTTATTGAAGTTACGAAGCGCAAATATGTTGTTTGGGGACTCGTGAAGGCCTAATCCCTGCATTTTCACTCTTGCTTCACGCTGTTTTTGCTGGGCTTCCACATCCCGTCCTTTCGGTTCAAACCGCATATCGAAATCTAACGCCGAAAGGATATTAGGCAGGTTGTCCAGTTGTCCAACAGCACTTTGCGCTTGGACAACATCGCTTATTGCCAGTAGCAAGGCATCTCTGTCATTGTCCGTCTCGTAAGTAGAAAACGCTACCTCCAAATAGGCTTGTGCCTCTTCCGGGTCGGCAAGTGCCTTTAACAGATTCTCTTTGAAGCTCGTTGTGCGTTTCAGTATTGTCTCTCTATCCATCTTTTCGACTCCTAAATTCTTCCCAATATTCTTCTGCTTTTTGGATATCCCGCTGTTGTGTTTTCTTAGTCCCACCACAAAGCAGGATTACTATTACACGATTCGCAATCCCAAGATACACCCGATAGCCCGGTCCATAATCAATTTTCAGTTCGCAAAGATCTCCGGCCAACCATCGACAATCTCCAAAATTACCTAGTTCTAATCGGCGAATCCGTTGTTGTAGGCATAAGGCTCACGTCCATCTGGTGTCACGTAATTTCGCACATCTCGGGGTCTTACTTCCATCATGCCGAAATTGTACTACCCTTATTACATAGTGTCAAGCGACTTCGTCGCTTAATGGTTGAAGTAAATTAAAATTCATTGATACGGATGGCACTCAGGGAACCACCCGGCTCAGTGTAGTGGTTTCCACTTCAACGTTCCATTTGGGGCAAGTCGCATTGTCATCACGACCACTTCTCTTTCTCATCGTCAATCAAGCACGTCAGTATTCAACATTCATGCCCGTGGGGTCAGCATTCCTGCCATATCTTCCGGCAGCTTTACGCCATGTCTACTCTCGAAGTCTGCAACACTTGAATATAAGTTATGAAATAAAGCAATGATATCTACCCCCATGTTCCTTGCAGTCGTTAGATCTGATTTGACATCAGCCCATTTCCCTAGGTGTAACCACGCCTCGCCACGATTGTAATACGCGAGGGCAAGCTCAGGATTCAGGTCTATCGCCGTGGTAAAGTCGGCAATGGCACGGTCAAAATCGCCTTTGTCTCCGTAAGCCATACCACGACTATAATAGACGTTGGCATAATCGGGGTTCAGAGCTATCGCTTTGCTAAAGTCGGCAATGGCACGATTAATCTCGCCTTTGATGCTGTACGCCATGCCGCGATAGATATAGGCATTGGTATCATCGGGATTCAGGACTATTGCTGTCGTAAAGTCTGCAATGGCACGGTCAAAATCGCCTTTGATACTGTAAGCAAGACCAAGACCGTGATAGGCATCGGCATAATCGGATTTCAGCTCTATCGCTGTGTTAAAGTCGGCGAGGGCACGATCAATCTCGCCTTTGCTTCCGTAAACCATACCACGACTATAGTAAACTTTAGAGTTAATGATACATGTTTATCACTTCATTTAGTGGTATATCGGCATTGTATTCACGCAGTCGTTTGATGGTTGCAAAATCGTGTTCAATCGGATTGTAGTCGGGTGAATAAGGCGGCAAAAACAATATCTCTGCGCCAACGGCTTCTATCTGCTCACGAGTGCGTTCCGTTTTATGGATCCGGGTGTTGTCCATTATCACTAAATGCTCCGAAGAGAGCAGGGGACACAGTGCTTCTTGAAGCCACTTGTTGAAACGCTCCGCATTGCAGCTGCCCTCAAACAAACAGAACGCTGTAAAAGTATCTTCATAACTATTAACTCTCCTGTTGTTAGCCTCATCGTGTACCTCGCCAGAGTTAATAGTTATACGCGCAGCTACCATTGTGGTTTTCCGAGTTCTTTGACTTGATATGAGCCCCAAAACAGGGTCACCTTGTGGAGCATACGCATAAGGTCTAAAACTCTCCGCACAAAAACCGCATTCATCGACATAAACAACAGACTTGCCAACCGCTTCTTTCACAGCGAGGTCTTGGCAATAGGTTGCCCGTTTCTCATCACAGCGTTGTTTATACCCGAGTGTTTTTTTTTCGCGTGATGCCGAGTTTTCGCAGTCCATAGCCGATACAAAACTCTGAAACACCGAAATGGGCAGCTCGCTCTTTTTGCGTGAAGTCCGGGAAATCAGCGACATGTGTTCGGAGTGCCTCCTCGTCAATCACTCTCATTTTTTTTGGGCCCGGTTTTTTGATAGCCAGTGGGTCTTCAGCGGCTAACCATCTATCAATGGTTGAGCGCGCGACGGTAAATCGGCGGGCGGGTTCGGATTTTTTCCCGCCTGCTTGAATAAAATCTAAGATGCGTTTGCGTAAATCGGGGGAATATGCCATAATAGACATATTCTAACATAAAATAGAAAAACATAAAATAGAAAAAAATGTATCAATAATTCAAAATGTCACTATATAATAGACGCTGGGATCATCGGGTTTGAGTTCTATCGCTTTGGTATAGTCTACAATAGCATGGTCATAATTGTCTACTTTGCTGTAAGCCTTGCCGCGATTGGTATAGGATTCGGCATTATCAGGATTTAGTTCTATTGCTTTGGTATAATCTACAATGGCACACTCATAATTGCCTTTGATGTTGTAAGCATTGCCGCGATTGTAATAAACCTCGGCATAATTGCGATTCAGGTCTATCGCTTTGTTATAGTCTTCGATGGCACGGTCATGTACGCCTTTGTTGTAGTAGACATTGCCGCGATTGGCATAGGCGGCGGCAAAATCGGGTTTGAGTTCTATCGCCTGGCCATAGTCTGCAATTGCATAGTCAAAATCACCTTTTTCAGCATAAGAGACACCACGGTTGTTATAAGCGTAGAAAAATTTGGGTTTGAGTTGGATCGCTTTGGTATAGTCTCTGATAGCAAGGTCATGCGCGCCTATTTTGCAGTATACATTGCCGCGATTGTTATAGGCCCCAAAGGAATCCGGCTTCAATTGTATGGCATTGGTAAAATCCTCAATGGCACGATGGAATTCGCCTTTTTTTCCGTAAGCCTTACCGCGATTTTGATAGGGTTCGGAAAAATCAGGTTCCAGTTGCATCGCCGTGTTAAAGTCTTCGATGGCACGGTCATAGTCGCCTATTTCGCAGTATACATTACCGCGATCGTTATAGACTTCAAATAAATCCGGTTTCAATTCTATCACTTTGGTATAATGCTCAATGGCTTTATCATACTCCTTCCTACCTTGACATGCGGAACCTTTAAAATACTCCATCTGGACATTTTGATCTTCGCTATCGGAGATAAAAGTTCTTTCCATTTCCCTAGCCTCCTTAATTCGGTGCTCGTTGCTTAGATCGTTTTCCGTGCTTACGATTTGTCCCCTACAATCTTAATTTCATCAGCGGTAAGATTGTACAATAAGTATACCATCTGATCAATCTCACTTTCAAGGTCGGATACGTCTGCGTTTGGGTTGGTGCGTTTGGCAGTGAGGATTTGGTCAGCTAGATTTTCTATTTGTGTGGCAAGATGCTGGTTTGATTCTGTGATAGGGGGCACAAGGAGCGGTTCTAAAGCCTGAACGCTTACGATCAAATCACCGGTGCCCGTTTTGGGGGCGAGTTCAAATAGTTGATAATGAGATAAACGTGAGTTTAACACGGCAGTCAGAAATGGCACTCTTTTGCCCGTAGCAATACAAGTGCTATCAAGGCAAAGCATAGCTTGTTCAGAATATGCAAACCGCAAAATTGAACCGACCCGCTTCCAAACAATCTTTTCCTTCTCAAATTCGGGGTAGTAAGTGTTTGCACAGCGTTGTAGCGCGTACCATTCGTACCGAATACCTGTTTCTGATTTGTTTCTTTTTGACAGTATATCTTGATGTTGCAACAAATGATTGTAGATGCCAGGATACCTTTCTTTGAATTGCTCTTCCGCTTTTTGAGATGCACCTGCGATCGTGGAATCTTCGTGTAATGGAAAGTGCCACGGTATAAATAACAGATATAATCCCGCCCATTGGACATGGTAGCGTTCAATGTCTCGCCCGCGAAGAAGTGGTTTGATGATTTCGGTTGATTTTGGATCTTGTGCTATCAGTTCGTCGCGCTTGGCTTCGTCTATGATGAATGCTTCGTTGCAACCTGTTTTAATTCCGAAATAGATGTTTACGTCCCAGTCCTTGAGGGGTTTGCCGGTATCCTCTATTTTACGTTTTAGGGCAAGTTCGGCGGATGAAAGGATTGCCCACGGTTCGCCTTTGGGGGGCAGTTCCATAGCCACGCCGTTATCACTCAGGTATCGGGCGATGTTATCGGTGTGTGTGTCAAAATCAGATTCGATGGTTGTGGCTGTGAAGGTCAAGTGAGCATCGGTGGTGGTGTTTTGTAGTAGCAGGATGTTGGTGTCCACGGTGGCATCAAATACTCCCGGGCCCATGTCCAGCAGTTGAACAGGTTGGGTGTGTCCTATCAGATAGTCTCTCAACTTTTTGCCGTAAGCGGCGCGCATCCATTTGTTGGAAGTGATAAAACAGATATGCCCACCGTTTTTCAACAGTTGATTCGCTTTCTCGTAGAACAAACAGTAAATATCCCCTGTCCTGATAAAGCTGTCAAAATTGCACGGCGCGTACAAACGCCCCAATTTCCCACCCTCTTTTTGCAATTGAATGTATGGCGGATTGCCGATCACCACATCAAAGCCATCGGCAACCCCGAACATCCATTTAGAGTCGAACCAATTGGCACTGGCATTTTGGTCGTAAGGGTCCCAATCGGCGATTTTTTCGGCATCGTCGGGGGGCATACCGATGGATTTTAATTCCTTTGCCAATTCTCGCCGCAACGTTCTGTCGGTTCTTTTACATGCGCGTTTCTGGGAGCGGGTGGTGGCGTGGAAGTGTCGCTCGCGGTTTTCGCCGAGTTCGGTCTCTAGGGCTTTGGCTTTTGGGCTTGTCAGGGTTCGCTCGCTTTCGAGACCGATTAGGGTGTTTCCCGCGATAAAGCGGGTCTCCAGATTGGGCAGTGGCTTGATTCCGAAGTTGTCTGCGGTCTCATCGGGTTCTTGTTCAATGGCGAGGGAGATGAAGAATCGCAGTTTGGCGATTTGGCAGGCGATGGATTGGATGTCTAAGCCGAAGATGCTGTTTTGGATGAGGTATAACTTTCGCCCGAAATCGGAGTCGCGATACCGCTTGAACGTTTCGTTGATTTCGATGAGTTCTGTCCGGCGTACTTCGTCGTCTTGTGTGTCATCAAATGCCTTATCTGTCCGCTGTTTCGCTCGTTCTTTCTGTACCTCTTCCCACAGGATGTTATCTGGGTCAAGTCGACGTAGGGCGAGGGTTAGTTTGTGGAGTACGCCCATTGGAAAGGCACCGGAACCGACCGCCGGGTCTAAGATTTTGAACTCTGAAATTGCTCGCACAACTGCGTCTGATTCACGGTTATCGAAGTGCGGGTTGGGGGACCCAACCCCTACGGCATTGTCGAATGCCATTGCATAATCGAACAGGGCGCGTAGGCGTTGCTCCCAAGAATTTGTATCGCCATCCGTGGGTTGGACCTGTGCCGCCAGCGTTGCGGTTAGTGCTTCTTCTACCATGTAGTCTACGATGGGGCGCGGGGTGTAGTAGGAGCCGGTCTGTTTTCGGGCGGTTGCGCCGGTTTCCGGGTTGAATGCAGCGAGCAGGTTTTCAAACACTTTGCCGAGTAGTTCGGGGTCTAACGCGACTTCTTGCTCTATTGGTGTGTTCTCTTGGACGGTAAACTTGTAGTGTTTCAGCAGGGGAATTAGCCCGTGCTCGTCGTCAAAGAAGAGACGGTTGGGAACGCTTAACTTGTTGTAATGCTCATCGGAAAAGCAGTCGATACGGTAGCCGCCATCCCGCGTCGCCTCCTCGCTGTCGAGGCAGTCGAATAAGCCGCCGTTGATAAACGGCGTTTGGGCGAACAGCGTCAGTAGTTTTTCGGGGTCACTGAGCTGCGCCTTGTAGCGATATACAGAGAAATTGCGATGTTTAACATTTGTTCGTGGACTAAACTCACGCTTTTTAATCTCGGTGTTCAGGGTCGCGAAAAACAGGTTTTGGAGTACAACGCGGTAGTAGGAATCGCCACTTGCGCGGTCGTAGTCTTTCAGCAGAGGGGAAATCTGCGCCTCGGTGAACAGTTCATCTGCAACCAACCCTTTCTCTTTGATAAACCAGACAAACAGCAGGCGCGTGATTAATCGAATGACGTGTTCCTCTGGTTTCAAGACGCGCTTTTCGTTTGTGGGGAACTTTGCCTCCGCAACTGCCCATTCAAACCAGTTGAACAGTTTTCGGTAGAATTGCTTGTTGAGCTCTTCGGTATCCAGTGTGGCACCCCACGCCGCGAGCAAGCCATCAAAGTTTTCCGGTTGGTTGTGGTCGCCCATCCACTTCGCGCATTCCTCCAGGGACAGTTCAAACAGAATATCGAGGTGCGCCCGGTGTGGGCTATCGAGCTGAATGTCTTTGATTAGGGTGACTTGTTCGAGCACGTCACGGTTTGGGTCACCCTTATGTAGGCGGCGACCGACGAAACATAAGGTCAAACGGTTTCCAACGCAGAAGATGACCACAACGGGCATTATAATCCGCTTGTTGATTTCTCGTGTGAATTGGGCGTATTTGCCGCGTGGGTAGTCTTGACCTTTCAATTGGACGGTGAAGAACATGAAGCTCTTTGCATTGCCCTCATCAAAGGCAGGTGCCTCAAACAGGGTTCCCTGACTGCTGGCGTTGATTTCGTCGTCTGTGACCTGAAACACCAACTCTACGGATTCTACTTCACGCCGAAATTCACCTTCTGTCTCGGTGTTTGTGTTGCGGGCGGGTAATGCCTCGATAAATTCATCGACTGTTTCCCAAAGTTTCGCTGTGCGTTGGCTGCGGTAGCCTAAAACGGCCAGCAGGTCTTTTGAGGTTTCTAAAAAATCGCCGGCGGGTATTTTCGCTAAAGCGGATTCAATTTCTTTCTTTTTGATTTGTTCGTTGGTCATGTGGTTTGCTCCCTGCTATTTAATGTGAGTGGGCGGGTACAAGACCTGCCGCTCTACGGTTCGCTTGATGGAGATTCGCTTTTAACCGTTCAACCCGACAACTCGATCCTTAAAGTCCGTTTGAAAAGCCATCACAATGTACTGGAGTACGGCGGGGCAAGATGCCCCGACTACGGTATATCATGGGCGGGGCAAGATGCCCCCGACTACGGTATATCATGGGCGGGGCAAGATGCCCCCGACTACGGTATATCATGGACGGGGCACGGTGCCCCGACTACGGTATATCATGGACGGGGCAAGATGCACCGGCTACGGGCTATCATGGGCGGGGCAAGATGCACCGACTACGGTATATCATGGACGGGGCAAGATGCACCGGATACGGGCTATCATGGGCGGGGCAAGATGCACCGACTACGGTATATCATGGACGGGGCAAGATGCACCGGATACGGGCTATCATGGGCGGGGCAAGGTGCCCCGGCTACGGTATATCATGGGCGGGGCAAGATGCTCCGCTTACGGTATATCATGTTGATTCACGCCAACGCCTCGCAACCGAGGAACGGCATGTGCTCGTTTGGGTTATATTGCGGAATGGGTAGGTAATCATTGATACCCGCAACCCCCTCGCCGCGAAATAGGAATGCACTCGGCCAGTTGTTGGTCGCAATTCGGGTTGTTGGCGGCATGTATTGGATAGAGCCACCGCGCCGCCAATGAGGGCTTGTGTTGGCCTCAGACCCGTGTAGTGTCAACGGATGATGCACCGAGACATCGCCGGGGTTGAGCTCCACAGCCACCGCCTTGCTTTCATCAACGAAGTTTGGGGGCACTTCCGAGCCGAGCAGGCTGGCGTTCTCCTGATGTGATCGGTGGGGTATCGGTCCCAATTGGTGCGAGCCCGGGATGACCTGCACACAACCGTTTTCGCAAGTTGATTTCGAGACAGCAAACCATATCGTGATTACTTCCATCGGTTCGAGAGGCCAGTAGTTCGCGTCCTGATGCCAACAGACCGCCTGCCCGTCATGAGGTGGCTTGGCAATGTAGTCTGCGGCAAAGAAAGCGATGTTGGGCCCGACAAATGCCTCAGCGACATCCAGCAAGTGTTTGTCACTGACAAAGCGTACCCAGAACGGGTCTTGAGCGATCAGCCAGTGTCCGAGCCGTTCGGGGCGCAGTTCGGGGTGCCGTTCAATCAGCCAGTCAATGTGCTTGTCCAATTCTTCGACGAGGTCTGCCTGTAGTACGTCACGGACGACAACAACGCCGTCGCGGTCGTAGGCGGTTCTGATTCCCTCCAGATTGTCATAAGTAAATTCATTTATCATATCATACCCTCCGTATCGTAACCCGATCAATTTTGGGCGAGCCAGATGTGTGGGTTGAACTGAGGGTCAACCGAAACCGCCAACGGCTGGCAGAGAGCGCGGCAGAACGGAAGACGTTTCGTCCATTATAGAGTTCGTACCATCCTGAACTGTCATCCGGTACGCCATCACCGTTACGGTCAACCTCAAGCGTCACCTGAGCGCGCTCGCCGCCGAATGTGTACTGTTCCACATCCGCAACGGTCGAATCTTGGTTGGCATAATAGGTGGCACCCACGAATGTGTTGTTGACCCTGCGCTTCAGGTCGCCGTATCCGGTATCTGTTCCGGGGTACATTGGCCCGTGGAGCAACTCTGGTCCGTGCCATGAATCCCCGTTGTCATCTGACCAGTAGACGACCGGCTTGCGCGTGTAACCGCCGCCAATGCTGTGTAGTCCAAAGCCCCACAGTCGACCTTGACCTTCAGCGTAGTTGAGCGGATTGTTGTGCTGGAAGTATGGGTTACTCTCCTTATAGAGGCGCGCACGTTGCCAGAGCCCGTTGGGAACTCCGCCGTTGATTTTATCGGAGATGTCAATCGGCGGCTCGAATGAAGCCCCCATGTCGGTGCTGCGCGTTTGCCACGTCCGCCTGTTGCCCGCGGCATCTCGCATGACAGCGACAATCGTTCGGTCCCCCACATACTCGATCGCCGGTTCAAAAGTAGCACCGCCGTCAGGGGCTTTCTCGTCGGACAGCGGCCCCATCCAGCTCAAAAACGAATAGCTTTTGCCGTTGTCTTGTGACCGTGCGAGCAGGGTGCCTGTCTTGCCATTGTAGTGGAAATATTGGAATGCCATGTACAGGTCTGTCGGGTTTTCCGGGTCTATGAAAACATCCTCAGTGCCGATCGCTCTGTCGTCGTCCGCGCCATCCACCCCAGCGACCCTGATCCGGTCAATATCCAGTTCCCATGTTTTTCCGTTATCGGTGGAGCGCAGTTGCTTGGTGCCGGACGAGAAATCGGTTCGCCAGAACTGTAGAATCAGGTCGCCATTCGGCATTTTGTAGAGCCCAGGCTCGCTGTGTGTATGGCCATCTTCGTAGGGCATACCCGCTATCGGTGTGCCATCGAACCATTGATTCAACGCGCCCCAGGTTCTGCCCTCGTCCATTGATGTGATGATGTGAATCGTATCCCGCTTCCCCCAACTGATGTGAGAGATGCCGGAGCGTATCGCCATAATCCAGCGGTTCTCATCAACGACTGCGATCATACACCTACCGTACCAAGTATGCTGAACGCCATCAGCGTCTGTGTAGGGCATCGTCGTGCCTTGGACAACGGTCTCAATCTGCTTGTTGTCGAACAGATCAATGGCTGCGTCAACACAGAGCTCTGCCGAATTAACACTATCGCCCCAATCGTGCCATGCGCTCGTCCACTCGCCTTTGCCAGTACCCTCCAAGGCGAGCCCGTCACCTTGGATGACGACCTGTTCTGTTGCGGCTTCTACCTTCCTCCAATCCGCTGACGATTCGATTGACCACGGTTGTATGATGTTCTCCCTGTTTTCATTCATTGTCAGTTCCCCCTGTGAACCACCTAAAACGCCGATATACCTCTCATCCACTTTCGGACGTTTGGCGATGAATTATTTTTTCAAGTCAATTTTATCAGGAATTGATTCCGAATTCAACCAATAACTGTGCGAGCAGGGAATGGAAGGATGGAAGATTGGAAGATTGGAAAGGTGGAAGGGTGGAAGATTGGAAGGGTGGAAGATTGAAAATTTTGCTGGTTTTGGCTATCAAAGTTCAATATTTACTCGTTATTTTTTCGTGGCTGTGATATGATGAGGGGCAGCGAATTTTTCACTTGGGAATCACCGTTGATTGACGAGCACGGTGCCTATTTTGCCGATTCCTGTTTTTTGAATAAATGGAGACAAAAAATGGTCACTTCAATTCTGAGCGATGCGTCCGCGCACCAAACCGCTGTCCAACTGAGCCAGTACGGGTGTGGTCGGGCGACGGCGTACTCGGATGCCAACAAAATTGTCACACACCAAGACACAACCCACGTTTCGTGGCTCGACTCTATCGCAGAGGGCTTTCGGGTACGCATCCGTACACTGGACCGAAAAACAGGTGACTGGTCGCCGACATATACCGTTGGCGAGGGTTATGACAACCACGGCGGTCCGGCGTTGACGCTTGACAGCGACGGATACCTTCACATTGTCTACTACCCGCACCATCATCCGTTCCGCTATCGGCGTTCGGTACGTCCCAACGATGCATCCGAATGGGGCGATGAAATCCAATTTGGTGAGAGGTGTAGTTACCCCACCATGGTTTGTGGCGCGGATGATACCCTCTACCTGACTGGCAGGGAAAGCCGAGGCGACCAGCCGTGGCTGACCAATCTTTACATCAAACCGCCGAATGGCGAACAGTGGCAGGAGCCGATTCCGTTATTCCGCGACGATGAGGGCGGTTATGTGCGCTTCCAAGAGGCGATGGCATGGGGCCCCGATCATCGGACTCTGCATCTAACCTTCTGGATTTTTGATGCGAACCGGGCGTATACCATCGGTTATCTGCGTAGTCCCGACAGTGGGGCAACTTGGGAGCGAGCCGATGGCACAGCTGTTTCACTGCCCGCGACCCGCGAAACGGTAACACTGGTCGACAGCGAACATACGAATCTGCGTTACGGTTCCATCGCGGTAGACCCACAAAGCAACACGCCTTATGTGCTGTACAGTACCTGCACCTTCTCCCATGCGCCATCTGAGGCGTGGATTGCGCGATTAGAACCGTCGGGCAAGTGGCACCGCCGCTCGCTTGCACCTGAAATTGAGCAGGCGTGGAACGGGTGGAGTCCTTGCATGGCAGGGGCACTCCATATCGCTGATGACGGTCAGGTTTTCATCGTACTCACCTTGATGAAGCCGGAAACCGCTGGGGAGCAGAATTGGGCGCACGCAAGCAGTGAAGTCATCCGGTTACACGCCCCGGATATCGGTGGACGGTTCACGGCTGAACTGCTCTCTAAACCGGATATGGCAGAGGCGCACTGGCTCCCAAACCTAGAACGCCCCACTGGCCACAATCGCGTTGAGGTGCCCGATGTCATTTATACCGCAGGTCCGGCGGGTGAGGGATGCGATGATATTCTTTCCAACAAGGTTTGGTGGGTTAGTGAGTAAATGCACCTAACTTTGCGCCTGCTGGATTGCCAAATCCAGCAGAGCTAGACCCGTAGACGTAAAATGCTATAATACAATCATAACGCCCGGTGCTAGTGCTTTGTCTACTTATAAATTAAGGGTAAAGACTTGACATTGAACTTCAGATAACCTAGAGTGTATCGGGGATAAATCAGGGTTAGCAAAATTATATCACCCTCAAAATTTTGATTGACAAAGCACTAGATAGTAATGCCGTGATTGTGTTGGTATCTAATCGGAACTCGGTGGAGAACATGATGTTACATCGGTTGATTGCACGGGGATATAAGGTTATTTCTGGGAGCACGATTGGACAGTCACAACATATTGATGCTAGCCATGATGAAAACAGAATTGGAATCACAGCATATTCAGCGCGTTATATTAATGCCGACTATGTTTTGTATTTGAGTGCGTATGGCGATGGTTATCTAATGGATATAAAAACCCGTCAAGTCGTTATGTCCTTGGAATTTAGCAATGCCTTTTCTTTTACGAGCTTTGGCAATCTTCTCGACCAATTACTAGATAAAATGGAAGGCAAAGTAGACTAATCATCTTGAGTCGTTTTCATTACAGATCCCCCTTTTTGGTACTAAATGTTACTATAACGCCTGGTGCTAGTTAGTGAAAATCTAGTTGCCATAAAGGGGGCAGAGTTTATAGATTCGCCATCGCAAAGAATAGATTGTTGCTATCACTGGATCTTTGGTTTCTAACTAGCACAACCCATAATCACAAAAAGGAAGTGTCAAATGGCAGAAAAAAATTTGAAACAACGTATTCGCGAAGGAGCGATTATTGTGGGTAGAGGTGCGTCGGTTGCGACGGCACCGGATGAACTCAGAGCCATCCTAGATGGGGCAGACTTTGATTTCATTTCAACAGACAGCCAGCACTCTGCGTTTAACGAGGAGCGGTTGGTCACATTCTGCGAGGTTGCGGACGAATTCGATATGCCCGTTCAGTTTCGGATTAAGCACACCCGCAACGCCTATCTGATCGGCAACTACCTAGACTTGGGGCCAACAGGCATTGAGGTGCCACAGGTGGAACTCGAATCAACGGTTGATGAAGCGATTAATAACTTTTACTATCCACAGATCGGGAAGCGGAGTTGGGGAGGAGCCTCGCGGAAAGTTGCACCGGAACACACCGAGCGGTTAGCTTATGCCCAGTGGTGGAGCGAGAACGGTGTCCTCTGGATGCAGATTGAGTCGATTAGTGCTGTCATCAACGCGAGAAAGTTGGCGAAGCCGGGGGTGGATTGCCTCTCCTTTGGGCCCGCAGACCTAAGTTTTAGCATAGAGAGCTATTCACACTCTGTGCTCAAGACCGTCGATGACTGTGCGCGTCACGTAGCGGAGCAGCTTAAAGGGACGGGCGTTGCCGTTTGCCTGCGGGGGGTGGCACCGGACAATCGAGAGAAATATATCGACATGGGCATCACAATGTTTCTCTAGGGTGCCGTTTGCAGAGGAGCGTAACTGCGTTTACGGTGGGCGGATGGGAAGTGGAAGGTTGGGAATACCAACCTTCCAAACTTCAAGTTTTGGCATGTCGTTAACGGTCACGCTTGATTGTGCCCCATGTTACGGCAAGCTTATCCAAGGGAGATACCGAGGTAGCTGCGCTTTGGGGGTTCTCAATGAGCTCGGTTTGAATTTCCGCTTGGGTTAATCCCACATTGGCGTATATAACCGGGTCGTCAACAAGGCCGTTAAAGAACCGACTCTTTTGCCTTTCGTTACCGATGCCGACGAATGCTTCGTTGTCTCGAGTTAGAATATCTAAGCCTGTTCCGTCTCCAGATTCTTGCCATTCAACCTCACCATCAAGGTAAAGGGCAATCTCCTTGCCCTTAGTGAAGCTGAGGGCAACGTGTATCCACTTGTTCTCAGGCAGTACCGTTTTGCCGGTTTGATACCCTAACTTCCCGTCGCTCGAAGGCCCATAAAGATACATGCCGACTTTTTTATCCCGATAGACCAGGTAATAGGAACCGGGTTTGACAATAAGGTTGCCTTGGTCATCGGTGGCTGCCCCTTGTATTTTAATCCAAGCGGCGAGGGTTATGCCCTCTGTGATTTGTTCGAGACTTTCCACGCCTTGGGCGGGGATACTCAGCCCGGAATTACTCGGGAGACTCAGAGAGGTACCCGTGAATCCGCCACCTTGTGAGAGCCCCTCCGTTTCCCACTTCGCGTCGCCCCAGAGTTCACCATCGTTTTTCTCAGGCGAGGAATCTGCGGCTACCGTTCCGGTCCCCTCATCAAGGTTCCAATGACCGACAAGCCCTTTGCTCGGTGCAGCTAAAACGAAAGACGTGGTTTGCAAGACGATGAAACAAGCCACAACAAGAATTATCAACCCTTTTCTTTGCAACATTTTTCTCCTCCTGTTTTTCAACTTTGCGTCCATTCAAGCTATTGATTGGACATTGGGTTTACACTAACCAACTTTTCACAAAGTCACCTAAGTCGTCAGACGATAGAGCGCACTCTTGGCGAATTTGGCGACGATGTTGCCTTTTTTTTTCAGGCAGATTAACACAAAAAATATTATACCATAGTTCGCAACGATAAAACAAAACGGTGGGCGGATGGGAAGTGGAAGGTTGGTATTCCCAACCTTCCAAACTTCAAGTTTTGGCATGGGATTAACGGTCACGCTTGATTGTGCCCCATGTTACAGCAAGTTTATCCAGGGGCGATACGCTTTGGGGGGTGTCAATAAGATCGGTTTGAATTTCCTTTTGAGTTAATCCCACATTGGCGTATATGACCACATCGTCAACAAGGCCGTCAAAGAACCGACTCTTTTGCCTTTCGACCCCGATGCCGACGAATCCCTCGTTATTTCGGGTTTCAATCGCATGCTTCGCGCCTCCGCCATCGTGTTTCCAGTCAACCTCGCCATCGATGTAAAGGACGACCTCTTTTCCCTTAGTGAAACTGAGGGCAACATGCATCCACTTTTTCTCAGGCAGTATCGTTTTACCGGTTTGATACCCTAAACCGCCTGGCCCCGAAGGCCCATAAAGATACATTCCGAGTTTTTTATCCCGATAGACGAGGTAGTAGGAACCGGGTTTGACAATAATGTTACCTTGGTCATCGGTGGCTGCCCCTTGGACTTTAATCCAAGCTGCGAGGGTTATGCCCTCTGTAATTTGTTCTAGGCTTTCCACGCCTTGGGCTTTGATATTCAGCCCGGAACTACTCGGGAGATTCAGAGAAATACCTGTGAATCCACCACCCTTTGAGAGTCCTTCTTTCGGTGCCCACTTCGCGCCTCCCCAGAGTTCCCCATCGTTTTTCTCAGGCGTTTCATCTTTGGCGACCTTTCCGTTTCCCTCATCGAGGTGCAAATGAGCGACAAGTCCTTTGCTCGGTTTGGCTAAAACGAAAGACGTGGTTTGCAAGGCGATGAAACAAGCCGCAATAAGGATAATCAACCATTTTCTTTGCAACATTTTCTTCTCCTGTTTTTCAACTTCGCGTCCATTCAAGCTATTGATTGGACATTGGGTTTACACTAACCGACTTTTCACAAAGTCACCTAAGCCATCAGACTTCATACTAATTCTTGGCGAATTTGGTGACGATGTTGCCCTTATTTAATAAGGCAAATCAGTGTAAAAGCATTATACCATAAAACGCAACGATAAAGCCAAACAAAAATAGAAAAGATATCGCTGAGGAGGGCTACATGATGTTCAACGATGTACAGATTCCAAGGTTTTTCGTCCCACGCGCACCAATCATGAACTATCAAGATTCAAAGAAACCGTAAGTCTGAAAGCCGAGACAGATGCCCAAAAGATTCCAGAAGCAACCGATGGCGTATTCCCCCAAGATGAGACCAAAAAAGAATGGAGCCGCCTTTCGATATGCGCTAAGGTGTCCGTGTTTGAGCAGAACCCATTTAATCAACCAACTGACGAGAAACGAAAACCAGATATAATTGATGACCCACCCGCTCGTTGATAGGGCGTATCCAACCGGATGGAGTGGCCACCATAAAAATCGGAACCGTAAAACCATCATGCCTATGGAAAATAGAAAGGCGATTCCGATAAACCCAAGTTCGGGTAGATTGGTCGGGGTTGGGTAATTTAGCCACCATGCCAGTCTGCCAAACGATTCCCGGGGCAACCCTGTATACCCCATAAATCCCGCCGCAACGCCTTTGCTATAGGCGGAATGAAGTAGGGCCCACAGCGACGCAACAATCCCGATGGTGATGGCGACCATCATTGCAATTGCGAGTCGTTTGGCATTTATCCCGACGCGTTCTGCCATTTTAAACCCTTCCAACTGGTGCGGCATCGGGTGACTTGAGAAGACTCGGTCGGTAAAATAGAGGTAGGTCAACATTGTCAGATTGCCACCGCCCAAATGCCGCGAGCCGATCGCCGTTTCGATGATGGTGTCGGGCCCGACCCAACCGAATTCGTGGATGGGCGGACCGAGCTCGGCGCGCATCCGCGTGATTGTGGTCTCCATGCCGATGAGCAATCCGAAAAACAGCAGTGCAATCCAGAAGGACATCCCACCTACCGTGCAAAAGAGGGCTAACGCCATAACCCCAACGATGAATCCGATGATAGCGGTTGTGTAGCGCATCGGTTCTGTCGTCGAAGGCACGTCGTCAGTGGTGCCCTGTGTTGCCCCCCCAAAGTGCGTCGGAACTGATGCAGTGCCAACCTTCAAAACATGAAACAGATGCCGTCGGGTCACCCAGATGGCAATGACAAAGAGAGCCAGCCATCCGCCTGTTGTCTGCTGATGGAAGTAGGGGAAACCGGGAAGATGGTGCCAACCGACGCTGCTGGCGACGATGCGTTGCGCCTTGGTGAAGAGATAGAAAAACCAAACGGAGAAGGATAGGTCTAGGGGAATAAAAAAAGTGAGCCCAACAATCCACGGGTAAATTACTATAGGCAACCAACCGATGGCGTTCCACGGTTTGCCAGTGAACAGTGGGCCAATGTTCGTCCGAAGGCGAAAATTTGGCAACGTCGGGTAATGAAAATGGAGACCGTTGAGCAGTGTAATTGCTGCCGTTATTCCAAACCCTACGAGAAAGAGTCGGTTGGAAAATAGCTGTCCTCCGGTGCCATTTCGGGTCAACGCCATCGGAAGTTGAATGATCGGATAAGCGAGTTTCTCATGTTCTGTCCACGCTTTGCGAACCAGTACGTTGACGCATAACAGCGTGAAAATCAGCACCCATGCAAACCCTCCCCAAAATAGGAGGGGTTTCAGCCACACCGTGAAATGCTCAGAGACATAAATGCTAGACTCTCCTTCATAGAATCCACTCAGTACAGTTCTGTCTTTCACCGCCAACCAATCCGGTACAAATCGGAAAAACAGTTGTGACCATTCGTTTTCCGGGGTCGCGTACCAAAACGGATGCCCTAATGTGAGCACAAGGTTTTCGAGGAAGTTATTTCCGGCGACACTGGAGCCGAGGCACAGCATCAGATAGACCGTCAACAACTCTTGCTGAGAAAGCGCGACTTGCGGCGATGATTTCTTCAGGAGCGCATTGAGACCAACGAGAACCAACAGCACGAAAGTGACATTAAAAAACAGGGATACAATCGTCAAATAGGTCGTACCCCAAACCACCTCGCTCTGGACAACCCAATAGCAGTTCGGCGGAATGAGGAGGAATCCGATGACCAAAGCCCTCCGGGTTACACCGGCAGAGCCATTGTGTGGTACGTCTTTCATGTGAACAGTCTAAACGATCTGCCAAATAGCGTCGATCTGAAAATGAAGCGATTGATATTGACCGCCAGCGAAAAACCTGTTAAAATTATGCTTTTCCAAAAAACTGCAGCAAGGAGGGCCAAATGCACGAAAATCGCACTCTCATCCGAGGCGATAACCTTGAGGCGATGCGAGAATTCCCCGATGAATGCCTTGACCTAATCGCCACAGATCCCCCTTTCAACTCCAAGCGCGACTATTTTGTGCCATACTGCGACGAACGCGGACAGGAACCCGATACCCTTGTGAAAGCCTTTACCGATACCTGGACGTGGGGTGCCGCAGCGGAGGATGCATACAGCGAGCTGATCGTTGATGTCGGCGGGCAGGTCGGCGATACCATTCAAGGACTACGACAGTTCCTAAACGAAACGCCGATGATGGCATACCTCGTGATGATGGGCATCAGAATTGTGGAGATGCACCGGATACTCAAACCGACTGGCAGCCTGTATCTGCACTGCGATCCTTCTGCCAGCCACTACCTCAAAATTATTTTGGATGCAGTGTTTGATGCGGGGAATTTTAGGAATGAGATTGTGTGGCAACGTACCTCCGCGCATAATGACGGCAATCGCTTCGGCAGGGTTCACGACATAATCCTGTTCTATAGCAGGAATGAGCAACCGTTATGGAATCCTGTCTATACAGCACACGACCCAGAATACATAGAAAGATTTTATCGCCACGAGGATGAAAGAGGGTGCTATCGAGTTGGAGATCTAACTGCAGCTGGTGTGCGTCAAGGTGAATCAGGTCAACCTTGGCGAGGTGTGGATCCGACTGCCGTGGGCAGGCATTGGGCAGTCCCCGGTAAAAAAGCGTGGCCCGAAGGTATCCAGTCTCCTGAAGACTATGAATCCCTCTCGGTTCACGAAAAGTTAGATGTGTTAGATGCGAATGGATTGATTTACTGGCCCCCGAATGGTAGCGTTCCAGGATTCAAGCGGTATTTGTCTACGTCAAAAGGGCGAAAGGTTCACGATGTTATCACAGATATAAATCCGCTTGCGGGACGGTCTAAAGAACGCACCGGCTACCCCACTCAAAAACCGATAGAACTCTACAAACGCATCGTCGCCGCCTCATCAAACGAAGGAGACCTCGTCCTTGACCCGTTCTGCGGATGCGGCACAACGCTCATGTCCGCAGAAGAACTAAACAGACAGTGGATAGGGATAGACCTAACCTATCTCGCAATTGGGGCAGTCAAAGACCAGATTGAGCGGTATTTTCCACAACTGCGGAACAACGTCAACATCGTCGGCACACCGGAAGACGAGACACAAGCGTTAGCACTGGCACGCACAAACCCCCAAGGGTTCGAGGAGTGGTGCATTACCCACATGCTGCAATTCAAATCCAACGCGAAGAAGGTGGCAGACGGCGGGATAGATGGCACTTTCAGATTTCCGATCGGACGGGAAAGAGGCAGGCAGGCGTTTGGCAGAGCAGTCGCACAGGTAAAGGGCGGAACCTATACGCTTGGGCATATCCGCGACTTCCGCACCGCCATGCAGAACGCGGAGGCGGATTTAGGCGTTTTCGTCGTGACATCACCGCCGTCAAGTGGGATGCGGACAGAAGCAAGCCGTGCTGGCACATACCGACACCCGTTTTGGGATATGGAAGCACCACGCCTACAAATTTATGAGATACAAGACTATTTCACGGATATTTTACCGAGATTGCCTTTCGGTGAAAGAACTTTGTTGTAATGGTTGCAACGTATTTTAAAACAGGTTCTAAAAATGAAGCGATTGATATTGACCGCCAGCGAAAAACTTGTTAAAATACCTAGATAGACGAGGTCCACCTTGGTAGGCGCGTGTTTTGCGTCGAGTCATCTCGCCACCCGTAAGGGGCAACCGCGCCGGTCGTGCGAATGTCTAAATAATTATTGGCTTAGCTATAACCCATATTCCGCACCTGTTTTGACACGTTTTGGTATTTTTAGGACAACCCCGCGTCACAAAAGGGGCCGCGCAGGATCATGGAGATTCGGAACTGTAGATTAAAGTCCCATTTTCCACTTGCCTGTTTCACCGGCTCACCTAGGATTGCCTGCTCAATGTAGGTACCACGCGGGTTTGAGAAATAAATACCCAAATCGGAAATCAGAAGTGCGGAGTGTAGGCTATAAATTTTAAGAAATGGTATAAGTCTGTTGATGATGGTTTGGAGGAAAACAGTGACACTTGAAGAATTGAAGCCTTTGGAAAGAAAACAACTCACTGAAACCCGTTGGGTTCAAAATCTTCGACATCCCTGCTACCAACTGCGCCAGCCAATTCCCGTCTTAGTCAAGAAAAAGGACGATGTTGTGACTGCCAACTACGATGATGTCGAACTCTGGGGCACAGGCGAGAGTGTAAAAGCGGCAATTTTGGACCTGTGTGCGAAAATTGTGGCGTATTATGAGGAGTTGAAGGCAAGTTCTGATCGATTCGGAGCGCAGTGGACTCAGGACTATACCTTCCTCAAACAGATGATTGAGGAAATTCAATCCCCGGCTTGGGAAGAGGTGAAACAACTTTATCAAGAAAAGTTGAAAGAAATCCCTTATGTTCGGAGGGGTTACATGAAAATTGATGGCAACAACGCAGACGTTTTCATCATAATTTCAGAATATTCTTTGGATCGAATTGAAGAATTAGTTGGAATCGATCATGAGCTAAATATGAAATTTCGCCCGCTTTATTTTGTTGCACACTATGAGCTCTCAGAAGAGTATCTTGAACTCGGCGATTTTGAACGTTTTTATACTGAGGGTGGTTCATAATTTGAGGACGACGGGCTGGGGCCCCCAACCCCTTAATCAACTTTTAAGGATAATCTTCACATTTTGACAAACCCCACAGAGTGATCTGTCCCAGGCCGCTCCTGCTGGATTGGCAAATCCAGCAGATCAAAGCTTGTGATATTTTCGATTGAAACCTGCTTAAACAAAGATTGCATACATGCCAACAACGCAAGAACACCAAAATAAGCAAAGTAGAACAGAGCTCGCGCTCTCTGCTCTTCAACAATCTCAAAATAGTCTTCAACACACTGACTGGGTCGTAACTCTTGCTTTCTACAGAGCCTTACACGCTGTTGATTCTTATTTCGCAAAATTGGGGATTCACCCCAAAGGACACGGTCAGAGAGAACAATTCGTCCGAAACCATCTTGAGAGTATACACGAAAGGTATCGTGCACTATACGAGGCGAGCATAATAGCACGCTATCAGGCATATACTTACGACCCTCAAGAGGCTACAAGGCTAGTTCACCATTCGTTGGTCATTGAAGCGCATATCAATACACTTCTGTAAGTGGATTGATCGCCTTCACACGACACAGCCTCCCACCTCACAACCGCAACAACTTCAAAGGAGAGCGTTATGACTTCAAGAACGACTTTTTCGCTACTATCCATTGCGATGATTTACCTTCTGATTCTCGGTGTACAGCCGAGCCAGAGTGAAGTTGAAGGGCTGGTCGGGAAATGGCTGTTTGACGAAAACAAAGGCGATACAGCGAAAGACCCGATTAGCAAACTGGATGGCACACTAAAAGGTGACCCCAAGTGGGTGAAGGGGCAGATTGGTAGCGCGCTCGAATTTAACAAGAGCAATTGGGTTGAAGTCGCAGACCATGCGTTGCTGGACATCACCGACGAGTTGACAGCGATGGCGTGGGTGAATCCGATCGAGGAGAAGCAGAATGAATTTGCCAAGATCCTCGCCAAACGGAAAGACCCGCAATATCCGTATCAGATTGCGTATCAAACAGATGGAGGGGCGACTTTTGTCGCCGGTATCAGTGTGAAGGGTGCTAATATTCACAGTGTACCTTCGATTCCGGGATTTACCGGATGGCGGCATCTGGCGATGGTTTTCGACGGCCAAAAACTGAAACTCTACATGGACGCGAAAGAGGTTGCAACCGCCGATGCGAAAGGTAAGCTGGACACCAACAATCAACCGTTTTACATTGGTGGCAGGGGCGATAGTCCAACGCAACGGTTTGCTGGTGTCGTTGACGAGGTCAGGCTGTTCAATCGCGCGCTTTTGCCCGCTGAAATCAAATCGCTGATGGAAAAGGGGGATGCAGCGGCGGTTGCGCCCGGGGATAAACTGCCGGTTGTGTGGGGCAAACTCAAGACGTTGTAAGGATGAAGAGTGTTCGTGCCGCTGAAATGGTGGGTAAAGTTAGGAGATTGATTATGGCAAGTTATGAAAAGGACGGAGTCATTATATATGCGGGCGATTCTCTTGATTTGTGCTCACAGTGGGAGACACCCGTTGTAATTATCTCCGATGGTCCCTATGGAGTCGGGGGCTATCCCGGTGACCCACCTATTCCAGAGCGTTTGGCAGAGTGGTATGAACCCCATATACAAAAATGGACGGAGTGTTCAACTCCTGTTACTACGCTTTGGTTCTGGAATACGGAGGTCGGTTGGGCGAATGTTCACCCCATTTTGGTAAAACACGGTTGGGAATATCGAAACTGCCACGTTTGGGATAAAGGGATAGCACACATCGCCGGCAACTCAAACGGCAAAACGTTGAGAAAATTTCCCGTGACCACTGAAGTGTGTGTGCAATACACCAAGAAGGCGTTTTTCGAGGTGGATGGGGTACAAATGGACATGCAGCAGTGGCTTCGTTATGAATGGGAGCGAACAGGGATTCCGCTTTACAAGACGAATGAGGCGTGTGGCGTGAAAAATGCCGCCACGAGAAAGTATTTTACAAAAGACCATCTGTGGTACTATCCACCAACTGAAGCGTTTGAAAAGATTGCTGAATACGCGAAGAGATACGGAACCGCTGACGGGAAGCCCTTTTTTTCAGTAGATGGAATAAAGCCCATCACAGGCAGAGCGTGGGCAAACTTGAGAGCTAAATTTTACTTTGAGAATGGTGTCACCAATGTTTGGCGAGAGCCTGCTGTTCGGGGAAGTGAGCGACTAAAGAATCAATATAAGTGTATTCACAGCAATCAGAAACCCCTCAAGCTCATCAACCTGTGTATACGGTCAAGTAGCGATGTGGGCGATGTGGTGTGGGAACCTTTTGGCGGGTTGTGTTCGGTTGCTATAGCCGCGCATCAGCTCAAACGAAAGTGTTACGCTGCCGAAATAAACGGCGAATATTTCAGAGCGGCAGTTGACAGGTTAAAAGATTATGACATCAATGAGGAGTTTGCATTCTATGATGGTTGCCAGAGCGTACAAGAATCCGCGCTTGTGTTACCGAATTAGGAACAACTCACCCGTGGTAAAAATAAACCTTACACTTCGCACTTCTGATTATGAATTTGGGAATTTATTTCTCAAACCCGCATGGTTATTGGAAAAAGGGTTGACAAAAGCAGGAAATCATGTGAAAATACATGTGTTCAGTACAGGAATCTTGTGCTTGTTATTCCTGCAACTAACTACAATGGAAGGGATTATGCAATGGCAACTAATGCTGAAAAAGAACCAACGGGAACACAAATTGTTATAACATTAACTGCAAAACATGTGCTAGTGGTTATACTTACAATAATTGGTGCATTGATTGGCACGTTAATAACCATTTTTACAACTGTTTGGCTTAACATTCCCTTAAAGGGCGATGTAAATACCCGTTTCAATTCTATGGAAACCCTGTTTAATCAAATGGAAGCACGGCTTAACCAAATGCCTACTAGAAACGAAATGCAAGCGGGGTTTAACACTATAAATGCTAAGCTTGATGGTATTATTCAGCGATTAGATTCACATGAGAGTCGCATCGCTGAGAATGCTCAGAAATTCAATAATCACATATCAGAGCATCATGCTACAAAGGATTGAAAGGGAGGTGGGCGGCGTGTTGCCGGAACCCCATAATGGTAAAATCTAAACATAAGTAGACACGCGCTTGGAGTTGGGTTTCACTGCATTGCAACCCAACCTAGAGACTAGTGCTTTGTCTACCTTCATTTTGTAGTCGCTTGTTTTCAACCGCGCCGATGGCCCCTTACAAAGTCACTACAATTTCAAACTTGACAAAGCACTAGGAATAACTCACCCGTGGTAAAAATAAACCTTCCCAGCTTCCCACTTTTCCCTCTCTGTTTTCTAATTTTGACCCTGCTCAACTCACCTTTAGTGTATGGTCAGAAGGATTCAGCTTGGGCGATGGTGGAAAGCCCAAATTTTGAGGTGTACTACCACCCGCATGTCACGTCACCGCAGACAATTGTTGATATCGCCGAAGATTTTTGGGGCACCCTTGACCGGTTAATCAACGGCATTCCTATCGGCAAAATCGAAATCTGGGTCTGTGACACGCAGAAGCAGTTTCAAGCGGCAGTTCATGCGCCGATTCAGGACTGGGCAATTGGCTGTGCGTTCCCGCTCAGTCGGCGAATCGTCATTCAAAATCCCACCGTCATCTTACAAAGAGAATTTCGACTCGCCCAAGTCCTACGCCATGAAATTGTTCACATCGCTTTTGGACAACGCACGAAAAGGACAATCGGAACAATCCCGCGCTGGTTTGTCGAAGGGATTGCGATTTACCTCTCCGGCGAATGGTTGCCCGCCCGTCACGAATCGTTGGTCAAACACATCTTCTCAAGGTCGGTCATCCCGCTAACGGAGCTCGCCGGAAATTTTCCCAAATCCGAGCTCCAAGCACAGTTGGCATACGCGGAGAGTTTGGACGCTGTCGCGTGGTTGGTCGAGATAGCGGGGAAAGAAAAACTGTGGGAGATTATCGATCGGCTCGGAGACGGTGATAATCTGGACACTGCTTTCAAGGGTGCCATTGGCTGGGATATCGCCACATTTGACGCGCAGTGGCGTGAATCGCTACCGAAACGGTATCATTGGGTGCGTTTTTTTTCGAGTTCCGTTCTCTTTTGGGGGAGTCTCGCGCTTCTGTTCTTTCTGGCTTATCTGCGGTATCGGCATCGTCTCCGACGGCAACTCGCGCAGCTTGAGCAGGAGGAATCGGAGGTTGATGACTTTTTCAGAGAGCCTTGAGCAAGTTTTAATATAAAAGTTAAGCAAATTTCAGCATAAAGAGTCACGGCTGGGAAGCCGTTCCTACGGGGTTTGCGGTTATAAACAGGGGCGCGGCTGGGAAGCCAGGTCACGGCTGGGAAGCCGTTCCTACAAGTTTATTCTTGAAAGTTGCTTAAAGCGAGCACCCCAATTCTACTTTCCTTCTGCAAATTCAGGTCTTCCCAACGCGTCGGTTGCACTTCGCGTGTAGAAGGTCAGCTCGCCGCCGGCATCTTCCAGAATCCGCGCTTGTGCTATCTCAATCCGCTCGGTGGCACGGTCAGCTATGTCGTGTTGACACGTCGGGTCCGCCCCCAGATCGAAGAGGCGCGGCTCTCGGAAATCAACGTTGCTGAAATACCAATTCTGATGGTCTTTGTACCATGCAGAGTTTCCGTATCGGCAGGTCAGATATTCGCGGGCTTGAAATCCATCCGTGCCTTCGACGAGGGGGAGCAGGCTTTGTCCCTCAATCTCGCCGATTGGTTGGACACCGCTCGCCGCAATAACTGTTGCTGGAATATCAAGGGTGTAAACAAATTCATCGCAGTCATTCCCAGCACCCTTTCCGTCTGGGTGACGCAACAACATGGGAATGTCCATCGTCCCAGGATACATATAGTTTGCAGGCTTGCCGGTCACGCGGTCGGGATTTTCGCCGAAGTTGGTGCCGTGGTCGCTGAGGAACATAACAAGTGTGTTCTGCTTCAACCCTAACCTGTCAATCGTGTCAATTAGCTTGCCAAACCATGTATCGACCAACGTCACCAAACCGGCGTAATTCGCCCGAATACTCGGGAGGCTGGACTCGATTTCTGGATTCCGATCGATTGGGCCGTAGGGCACAGTAATCCAGATGGGTTCGCGCTCCTCGGGGGTTCCGTAGAGGTCGTAGTAATGGATGGGGGCTTCCCACGTCTCGTGCGGAGTGAAGCTGTCAACGTAGAGATAGAATGGCGTGTTGTTGTAATTCTGCTCGACGAATTCAATCGCGGCTTGGAATGTCCGTGCCGTTGGCCACGTTTCCTCTGGCTGTTCCGGCTGAACGTTGACCAGATGTGCCTTAATCCGCTCTCTGCCACCGTGGTAGCGCGAAATCAACGCGTCATCTGCATGGGCGGTTGCACGGTAACGGTCTTCCGCCTGACCCCGCACGTACTGCCACTGCTGGAAACCGCGTGTGAAATTCATACCGGGCACGAAGTAGTGCGGCACATCGCCAAAGAATCCGGTGTGATAGCCTTGCCGAACAAGCGTTTCAGCGATTGTCGGCTCATCGGGCGACATCGGTTGCCACCCTGGGATGTAGACGTTGTCCCACGGCACGGGACGATAATCTCGAAATGGAAACGCGCGCCGGCCGCTGTGCAACGTGCGGCGCGTTGGAATCGTCGGCAGACATTCGGGGTGGGCATTGGTGAATTTCACACCCGCTGCAGCGAACCGATCGAGATTGGGGGTCTGAATCCAGTCGTTTCCATACGGGCCAAGGAAGGCAGTTCTAAGGGTATCTGAAACAACCACAACGATGTTCCATTCTGATGTAGATTGTTGAGTCATAAGGTTCTCCTTTTTCTTATGGTCGGTTTCCCTTGCGAATTCAATTCTGAAACTTCATGAGACCGCACCTACCGGGGGGGACGGGCGCCCGGTGCGGTTGGGAAACCGCACCTACCGGGGGTGGGAGCTGGCTACCAACCCACCGCGTATCCATCTCTCCGCGGGTCGGAGCCGCCACTCAGGGCGTTGGATTCGGGGTGGATGCGAATCGCTTGGGCACTACCGGGGCCGCCCCAATCCCCCAAGAGCTGGAGTTCATGTCCTTTCTGGGCAAGCGCATCGCGCACATCTTCAGGGAATCTGCCTTCCAACTGGAGGGCATCGGGACAGGTGTGGGGGACTGTGGATTCCATCGGGTTCTGTAGACTACGCCAGCGCGGGGCGGCGACGGCTTCCTGCGGGTTCATACCGAAGTCAATAACGTGTGTGACCAGTTGCAGGTTGGTTTGCACCTGCGTATCAGCACCCGGTGTGCCGCATATAAGGAACGCCTTATCGTCTTTGGTGACGATTACGGGATTCATGGTGTGCCGAACCCGCTTGCCGGGCATCAGACAATTCGGATGGTCTTCTTCAAGGTGCCAGTAAGTCATCCGATTGTTGAGCAGAATCCCAGTCTCTCCAGCAATCAGGCTTGAGCCGAATCCTGACTGGATACTTTGTAGTACGCATACGGCATTGCCCGCCCCGTCGGCAGTACAGAAACAGGTTGTGTCTTCAAACTGCTCCGGTAGACCTGCCGGCAGAGCTATTGCAGCACGATTCGGGTCAATGCGCTTGGCTTGCTCCGCGGCATACGCTTTGGACAACATCCCTTCTATCGGAATATCGACCCAATTCGGGTCTGCGACGTATTTCTCGCGGTCAGCGAAGGCAAGTTTTTTCGCTTCGACCATTAGATGAACGCTCTCTGCGGTGTTACATCCCATCGAAACCAGATCGAACAGCTCAACGATATTCAACTCCTGCAACAGGATGTGCCCACTTGAATTTGGGGGCATCTCGTAGACCTCATAGCCCCGATAGTTGACGTGGATGGGTTCCGCCCAGTGGGCGTGATAGTCTGCGAGGTCTTGCTCTGTCAACAGTCCGTCGCGTGATTGACTAAATTGGGCAATGGCTCTGGCGATTTCTCCTTCATAGAGCGTTCCTCGCCCTTCGGTAGCGATTTTTCGCAGGGTTGAAGCGAGGTTTTTGTTATACAGGAGTTCCCCCGCCTTAATTGGCTCGCCGTCATTCGTAAAGACCTCCCGCGTGTACGGGTCGGCGGCAAACCGAGGATTTTCGCCTCTGAGTCCGCCCTCAAGATTGGGACTGACAGGGAACCCGTTCTCGCACAGCGAAATTGCCGGGTCGAAAACCTGCTCAAGTTTGAGTGCTCCGTAACGCTCGTGCGCGATAAGCCAGCCATCGGCTATCCCCGGCACTGAGACGCTACGAATGCCCTTCATCGGAATGCCACCATCTTGAAGATATACCTCGCGGGTCGCCGTAGCTGGTGCCGGACCGGTTCCATTTACCGCGGTTACTGTGCCTGTTTCAGCCCAATAGATTAGGAGAAACCCATCGCCGCCAACGCCAGAGCCTGCCGGTTCGACAATGCCTAACGCCGTCGCCGTTGCGATTGCGGCATCAACGGCATTGCCGCCCGCCATCATTGCCTGAATTCCTGCCTGCGATGCGAGCGGATGTCCCGATGTGACCACCCCATTTCTGCCCATCACAGGGGGTCGGAATGCTGAAGATTTTATACCGTGTGGGGATTGCATATTGTCACCTCTTTAATATCAGTACCTAATGTTAATCGCTTTCCAGCGGTGAAGCGATGAAGTAGCGGAGATTTGCATCAATTCCGCTTAATTGAAACCATTGATACATTTATCGGTCAAACTCGATAAACTCTCCGCCTATATCTATCGCAATCTTTGACCAGATTTCGTCCTTTGAGGGGCGGAAAATAGCTCTGAGTACACTCACTATTTTTCTCCGCAGTCGCTAAACCTTGATTATTGGAGTCGTTTAGCTTGGCGCATCCGATTCCCGTATGTGTTCAACCAAAAGGACATTCACTAAAGTTTCAATTGATACACCTTGTGTCTGCGCTTTTTGGAGGAGTTCTTCAGCGATTTCGGGGAGAATGGCGATACGAATCGCTCGCTTCTGCGGTGTACCAAAGTGAAACCATTGTACAACGTCTTCCATGTAATCGGCGGTGTCAAGGTTATCCCAAAAATCCGCTTCCTCTTCATAAGTCGAAAATTCGGGGACGTGCAACGTTTTCATTTTCGTAGCCTCCTAAAGTTTCGTTTTTCGCGGTTAGTCATATATCGTGCGGTAATCGGTTTATACACAGTGCCTCGGATATGCTCCAAAACAACAAACAAGTACCGTCGGTTCACTGTCTGTCCGTAAACAAGATAGCGATTTCGCCCTAGACAATGGGCTAAATGTATCGGGTCTCCGCAGACTTCCCAGACCTCATTCGAATTGACATCATGCCGAGCAATATGTTCAATGCTCTCTTCGTCCCAATCCAGTCTCCTGATATACATGTGTCACCTCGTTTTCTATTACAGGGTCAGACGCAGGCTTTCATCGTCTGCAATGCTGTTTCAACATCCCGGTCAAAATCATCGAATCGGCACTCGCAGGAGACCCGGCCATCGTAACCGGCATACTTGAGTGCGGTGAAGAAATCGGTAAAATCGAAATCGTCGTTTCCCGGGTAGGAGCGTTTGACAGGCTCAGCAATGTGAACGTGCGCCAGCCACTCCGCCCCGTCGATGATGTTCTGCATCGGTTCGTTTTCCTGCCAGACATGATACAGATCAGCCAACAGTTTAATTCCTTCACGATTTACGGTCTGTGCCATCGCTAAACCGTCGGCGACGGTTCGGATGATGTTCCCCTCTCGATGGCAAATCGGCTCAATGACGATTGTGATGTCGTGTGCCTCTGCATGGTCGGCTGCCATGTCTAGAAATTCGCCAATCTGATCTAATGCGCGTTCGTGTGAATAGCCTGCTTCGACATTCCGTGACCCACTACTGCCGTAAACGATAATCTCCCCACCGATCTCCTTCGCACGGCGGCAAGCGGTTTCGACGTAGCGCGACAGACGCGGTAAATGAACGTCATCCCCAACAACACGCAAATCGCCCGGGAGAAACCCCGCGTAGGCTTCTGGCTTTAAGGGGGATGCGGCAACTTTATCTCGAATTTTCTGGAATTCTGCGTCAGTTGCTTCTGGAATCAGTGCACTCCGTACACCCAATTCAATGTAGTTGTAACCGACTTCCGCAAGCCGGTCTGCGTTTTCTAAAGCGGCACAAACGCCAAATTTCACTGTTAGTCTCCTTTGAAATTCTTGCCCTTAAACACCGGGAATTAACCAATGCAAAAGGACATCAATAACGGTAATTAAAAAGGCGGCAACGACTGTGCTGAAACAGCCCTTAACCTCGAAGTTTTTAATCAACAAGTTCGTTATCGAGAGCAGAAAGGCATTGATAACGAATAAAAACAGACCGAGCGACAAAATCATGGCTGGCAATGTAAGAAATACTAAAATACCGGTAAGCAGCGTCTTGAGTATACCGTAGACAAGGGCAACGAGCACAGCCGTGGTGAAATTTTTAATGGTCACAGACGGTAGTATATGTGTGACGAGAAAGACAGATGTGCTGAGAATCAGCAAATCCAAAATCCATTTAATCATTATTTACCTCCCCAACCTCCGTTGCCGAAAATTATAATCTCGAATTGCACGAAGGAAGTCAATTTTTCTAAACGATGGCCAATAGGTATCACAGAAGTAAAATTCGGAATACGCGCTCTGCCACAGTAGAAATCCTCCGAGCCGTACCTCGCCGCTGGTGCGGATAATCAGGTCGGGGTCTGGCAGATCTGACGTGTAGAGGTGCGGTGTAATTTTATCCACGCTGAGTGCGTCCGTAATATCGTCGAGCGTTTTGCCGCTGGTTTCCTCTGCTCTTAGATGTTTTCGGAATGCCTCTACAATCTCTTCACGCCCACCATACGCAACCGCAACGTTCAGGATAAATTTGTCATAGTCTTTTGTGGCGTTCTCGGCGGCCCGAATCGCTTCCTGAAGGCTTGACGGCAACAATTCAATTTCGCCCATAGCCCGAACCTTAATCTGATTCGCGTGAAGTCCTTCAATAGTAACAAGGTTACGCATCTTTTTTTCAATGACATCTAAAATGCCCGTAACCTCAGTCTCTTCACGCTTGAAGTTATCAAGGGAGAAGATCCAGATTGAGACAATTTTCACGCCCAATTCATCGCACCAGTGGAGTACGTCTTCAAGCTTATCGGCACCGTCGTGGTGTCCCTGGATAACATCTTTGAGTCCGCTTTGTCTTGCGTAGCGGCGATTTCCGTCAAGGATAATTCCAATGTGGTAAGGAATTTGCCATTGATTGGTTTGCCGCTCAAGGCGTTTTTCGTAAACTGCATAGGATAATTTCTTGAGTCGATTTTTAATAGACCGCCATAATAGCATCAAGTACCTCACATTATAATTTCTGATTCGGAATTGGAAAACGTGCTTCATTCAAATGATTATTTCGTTAGGCCCTTCATTATAACAGAGAATACACTCATAGGAAAAGCGAAAATCGATCAAATTCAGGAATTGACGAATTCGTTATGTCGTGATATAATCCGTAATTCCTATGGCAACTTCAGAACCTGTTTCCCAAAAGCTGCGGCACCAACTGATTGAAGGCGTGACCTTCAAGTCTATAGGCATTGCCTCAATCCTCATCCCAATCAACTGCTATTGGGTGATTGAGATGGAGGTTATCCGTTATTCTGGGCATCCGGTTACAATTTCCCTCTTCTTCAATGTCATTTTTAGCCTGTTCGTAATTATCGGTATCAACCAACTGCTCAAGCGTTTCGCGCCTGGGCTAGTTCTGAATCAAGGCGAACTGATAATCATTTACCTGATGGTGTCGATCGCTTCAGGCATCACCGGGCATGACATGCTTGAGATTCTTGTTCCGATGTTGGGACACGCCTTCCGTTTTGCGACACCAGAAAACGAATGGCGTGAACTGTTTTTGCCCTTTCTACCGCGTTGGCTGACCGTCAGTGATAGCAGGGTTGCCCAAGGATATTATGAAGGCGAATTGAGCTTATATACCAGCGAGCAGCTAATCGGTTGGGCATCGCCGGTTTTGTGGTGGACAGGGTTCATCTTCATCCTCGTTTTCGGTATGTTCTGCATCAACGTGATTGTTCGCAGGCGATGGATTGAACATGAAAAACTGAGTTACCCGATTATTCAACTTCCGCTTCAAATGACAGCAACGGAGCGCGGCGCACTTTTTCGGAACAGGATGATGTGGCTTGGGTTCGGAGTTGCGGGTGGTCTCGCGTTACTGAACGGGTTGAATTTTATCTTTCCTGTCGTGCCAGAATTACGGACGCGCATCCGATCTTTTCGCATCTTCACGGAAACGCCGTGGAGCGCGATGGGTCGTATACCGCTGCCGCTCTATCCGTTTGCCATCGGACTAGGATTTTTTATCCCGCTAGACCTCTCATTTTCGTGTTGGTTTTTCTTCTGGTATTGGCGGCTGATGCGCGTGGCGGGGGCGGCGATGGGGTTAAGGAGTTTGCCCCGGTTTCCTTACATGAATGAACAGGCTTCGGGCGGATATATCGCGCTTTGTGTGCTGGCCCTCTGGGCGAGCCGTCGTCACCTGATGCGGGTGGTCAAAAAGGCGTTTGGCGCGGAATCTGACCTCGACGATACGCATGAACCGATTAGGTATCGGACAGCGGTGTTTGGTCTTGTCGGCGTGATGGTGTTTTTGGCATTTTTCTGCTATCGCGGCGGAGCGTCGGCAAAAATAGCGTTGACGTTTTTCGCGCTCTACTACGTCATATCAATTGCTATCACCCGTATGCGTGCCGAATTGGGAACACCGGTTCACGATTTACACTACTCAGGTCCTGACGAGATTCTCACTCGAACGCTTGGCACTCGCAGGCTGAGCAGAGGCAACTTAGTCATGTTTTCGATGTTCTGGTTCATCAACCGGGCATATCGTAGTCATCCAATGCCGCATCAATTGGAAGGCTTCAAGATGGCAGAGCGGACGAATATGAACTTGAGACGGATGGTATTCGCGCTGATGTTCGCCGCGCTGTTGGGGTCGTTGTCTGGATTCTGGGCGTTAATTGACCGGGGTTATCGACTCGGCATGGAGGTACGTGCCTATTGGCCCTCGCTGAGTGCCTTCGGGATTGAACCGTATCGACGACTTGACCGCTGGTTAAGTGCCCCGACCGATACGCTCGTCCCGGAGACGGCGTTTATGACTTTCGGATTTCTGCTCACGACGATGTTGATGATGTTCCGAATGCGATTCGTATGGTGGCCCTTTCACCCAGCAGGTTTCGCAATCTCAACAAGTTGGGGGATGAATGTGACGTGGAGTTGTCTGTTTGTGAGTTGGCTGATCAAGTGGATTATTCTACGACACGGCGGCATTGGAATGCACCGCCGAATCGCACCATTTTTCTTAGGGCTCATCCTCGGAGAATTTACGGTTGGCAGCATCTGGACAATCATCGGAATCATCGGGGGAATTCCAACGTACGGTTTTTGGGTTTAGAGGTCGCTTTCAGGCACGACTCATTTGTGAACTGAAATTATTTATTGATAATTTGCAGTCGTGTGACGTACCATTTTATATTATGTGTTCAGTTATAAGAAAAATAGAACGCAAAGGCGCGAAGGCGCAACTACGAACCGAAGAACGTGCAATCAATTGTACTACTACGAACTGATTCAAACGCGCAATCAATTGCGCGAATTACAACAAAGGAGATATTTTCATGGCTCACCAACTTGTACCAGGGCTTGAGGGCATTCCGATTGCGGAATCGGAAATTAGCTTTGTCGATGGTCAAAACGGCATCTTGGAATATCGAGGGATTCGCATTGAAGCACTTGCAGAGCATGGTACTTTTGAAGAAACGGCTTATCTACTTCTTAACGGAAAATTACCCAATCAGGAGGCCCTTGATACCTTTAACTATGACCTGACACACCATCGCCGCCTCCAAGACAAAATTATCGAGCTCATTAAGTGTTTACCGGAATCTGGGCATCCGATGGATGCGCTACAGGCCGCTGTTGCTGCTTTGGGGATGTTCTACCCCGCGAAGGATGTGTCGGACGAGCAGGAGAATTATCTATCGTGCATTCGTCTGATTGCCAAGATACCCACCATCGTTGCGGCATTCGAGCGAATCAGAACAGATGATGAGGACATCCAACCTCGTGATGACCTCGGGCAGGCCGCTAATTTCTTGTACATGCTCACCGGCGAAGAGCCCGACCCCGTGAGTACAAACGCGCTTGATGTATGTCTCGTTTTGCACGCCGACCACACGATGAACGCTTCGACGTTCAGTGGGCGTGTCACCGGCTCAACACTTGCCGACCCTTATACGGTAATCAGTTCAGCAATTGGGACGCTTACCGGACCACTGCACGGCGGGGCAAATGAGCGGGTGCTCGATATGCTCAACGAGATCGGGACTGTCGAAAATGTGACACCTTACATTGAAGCCAAATTGGCAAACAGAGACCGAATCATGGGGTTCGGACACCGTGTCTATAAAACGTGGGATCCGCGGGCGAAAATCTTGCAACGCATGGCATCCGAGCTAAGTGAAGTGCACGGTTCATCGGATTTGTACCGAATTGCCCAAAAAACCGATGAAGTTGTCACCGAACATCTTGGTGCCAAAGGCATCTACGCCAACGTTGATTTCTACTCCGGCATTGTCTACCACCAATTGGGCATCCCACAAGATGCGTTCACACCCATCTTCGCAATGGCGCGAGTTGGAGGGTGGCTCGCACATTGGCGCGAACAACTGGTTGACAACAGGATTTTCCGCCCGACGCAAATCTATAACGGCGGACACGATCTTGAATATGTTCCAATGGCCCAACGCGCCGATTCGTCATAAACCTCAGATTAGGCTATTTCAAAAAGTGCGTTTGCCCAGGAAGTAATCCACATTGGCACCGAGTTTATCCAACAGCGGTGTTGTCAACTCATCCAATTGTGCAATGCGTTCGGGTGAAAGGGGGAGAGCAGCGGCTTTGATGTTCTCCCGGAGTTCGGATATATTCCGCATACCGACGAGTGTGCAGGTGATGCCGGGCTTCGCAATTGTCCATGCCAGCGCGAGACGGCTCATCGGAATATTTTCTGCTTCGGCCAATGCCACAATGCCAGCAATGGCCTCAAACATCTCCGTTTCCGCACCTTCTTCGCCGTGTATGACCTGCGGGCGGTCTGGGCCTGGGCCAAACTGTCGGAACCGGGAATGCATGGGCGGAATTTCGTCAACCGACTTGTATCTATCGGTCAAAACACCTTGTAGCAACGGCATATATCCCAAAATCCCGATCTGGTGCTTGAGGCAGAGTGGCAAAATCTCCAACTCAATCCCTCGCGATAAGAGATTGTAGCAGAGTTCGTTCACATCAATCTGAGCCCCCGTCGCGATTGCTTCGGACAGTTGCTGTACGCCGAAGTTGCTAACCCCTATGGAGCGGATTTTACCTTCGGCTTTCAGTGCCATCAGGGTTGCGAACACTTCGTCAACAGGCCCTTCTGGGATTGGCCAGTGAACCATGTAAATGTCAATGTAATCGGTTTGCAATCGCTGTAGGCTTGCCTCGCACTTTTCACGTACTTCGGCAGCGTCGGCGACTCCCATGCCAAATTTTGTGCCGATGACGGCCTCATGTCGCCGTCCTTTTAATGCCACCGCGAGGGCTTCTTCACTTCGCCCAGAGTTGTATCCCTCTGCCGTGTCGAAAAAATTGATACCGTTGTCTAACGCCGCTTGAGCGACTTCATTAATGTCTTTTTGGGATTGCGGGCCCCAGTAATCGCCACCACCATACGACCAGCAACCAATTCCGAACACGGAGACCTTGATGCCGGATTTGCCATACGTCCGTTTTTCCATTTTGCCCTCCTTTCGATTCAAATGGGTTTCATTAATTGTATCACACAAATTTTGACATTCAACGAAAATACGTGTAAGCAAGTTGCAATATAAAAGTTAAGCAAATTTCAGCACAAAGAGTCACGGCTGGGAAGCCGGGTCACGGCTGGGAAGCCGTTCCTACAGGGGGCGCGGTTATAAACAGGGGTGCAGATGGGAAGCCGAGTCACGGCTGGGAAGCCGTTCCTACAGGGGGCGCGGTTATAAACAGGGGCGCAGATGGGAAGCCGAGTCACGGCTGGGAAGCCGTTCCTACAGGGGCGCGGTTATAAACAGGGGTGCAGATGGGAAGCCGAGTCACGGCTGGGAAGCCGTTCCTACAGGGACGCGGTTATAAATAGGGGCGCAGATGGGAAGCCGAGTCACGGCTGGGAAGCCGTTCCTACAAGGGGCGCGGTTATAAACAGGGTCACGGCTGGGAAGCCGTTCCTACAAAAGTTGCTTAAAGTACAAAACCTCTCCCCCGCTCCTGCTGGATTGCCAAATCCAGCAGATCTTTCACCGGCAGATGTTAGGGATTCAATATATAAAAGATGCCAAACATCAAACTGACCATCGAATACGAAGGTACGAATTATCACGGCTGGCAGATCCAACCGAATGCGGTAACAATTCAGGAGACCATCCAAGACGCACTAACGAAAATCACAAAAACGCCCGTGCAAATCGTGGGGGCGGGCCGGACGGATAGCGGTGTACATGCCGCGGGTCAGGTGGCAAACTTCCACACCGATTCTCAGATGCCGCCGATAGCGTTTCAGAAAGCACTCAATGCGATTCTGCCACGGGACATCGCCATCGTCAATGTTGAGGCGGTCGCTCCCGATTTTCACGCTCGCTTCAGCGCGATCCGGCGGATTTATAGATATACGATTCTCAATCGAGAGTATCCCTCCGCATTTTTGCGAAACACTGCCTACTTTTTTCCACGCCCCATCAATATCCCAACGGTGGAGGCACTTTGTGATGCGCTGGTCGGTGTACGGGATTTTTCCTCTTTCCAACGCATCGGCAGTGAGCGCATGAACCCTGTCTGTGAAATTTTTGCCATCCACTGTTGGAGAGCGGACGATTGCGTCTATTTCGAGATTGAGGCGGATTCGTTTCTGCGGGGAATGGTTCGCGCAATCGTCGGCACGGTGCTGAAACTGCGGGAGAGTGAAGATTGTATTGACCAGTTGCACAAGATTCTTGATGCTCGAGACCGGTCTATGGCAGGGCCTTCCGCGCCTGCACACGGTTTGTCGTTAATTGCTGTAGTGTATTAGAAAAAATAATTGTGCTTATTACAAGGAGAGAAATCAATGCTTGAAATTATTGACACCCATCAACATCTGTGGGACACGTCGAATCTAAATTATCCGTGGCTGGAAGGCTTTGATGCGTTGGAACAGCGATACTTAATCCAAGATTACCGCCGTGCCACTGAAGGGCACAACGTCGTGCGTTCCGTGCATGTTGAGGGTGACCCTGCACCCGAGCATGTCGTTGATGAGGTGACATGGCTCACACAGATTGCCGAATCAGATGGGATGATTGGGGCAATTGTTGCGGCTGCACCGCTTGAACAGCCAAATGTCGCAGAAGTTCTTGAACAGCTCACGGCGGCGTCGAAATATGTGGTTGGGATTCGGCGGATGGCGTGGCATGAACCGGATAACCGATTTTACACCCGTCCGGAGGTGATTCAGGGTGTGCAGCTACTTGAACGGTTCGATCTCTCGTTTGACCTATGCGCCAAACACGACCAACTTCCTGCGGCTATCGAATTGGTGAAAGCCACACCAAACATCCGCCACGCCGTGAATCATTGCGGGGGACCGGATATCAAAGGCGGAGGATTTCAACCGTGGGCAGACCATACGAGCCAACTTGCCGCGTTTGACAATGTGCACTGCAAGGTTTCAGGCATCGTAACGACTGCGAGCGAGAATTGGACGAAGGCGGAGTTACAGCCGTACATCGCTCACCTCGTGTCAGCGTTTGGTTACGACCGACTCATGTTCGGTAGTGATTGGCCTGTCTGCACACTCGCCGCTAAATATGGGGATTGGTTGGACGCTTTAATGTGGGCGGTTCAAGACGCTTCTGATGCCGGAAAACGGAAGCTGTTCCACGATAACGCCAAGGCATTTTATCGGATTGGCGGATAAGCGAAACGAACTTAACAGTTGCAATGGGGATTTGGCAATCCCCATTGAGCCTATTCCTCGTCTGTTTCATCGTCTATGTAGATGACAATCGGTTGAATGTCTTCAGATACCTTGAGTTTCTCAATGAGTTCGATGCCACCCTCTCGCTCCTCGAAATTTCCGACGCTCACCCGATACCACGGTTCAGATTTAACCGTGATTTCGGAAAGATAGATATCTTCGTCGAGCTCTAATGCCTCTAAGGATTTGACAAGGAGTATTGCGTTCTCACGGCTCTTAAACGAACTTACCATCACTGTCCATCCTGACAGATTAACCGTGTCATCTACACCGTCTTCTTCCGTTTGCCCTTGAGCAGTCGAATCTTTCGGATTCTGACCGGCTCCCGTCGTGTCCGCAGGTGTCAACAGCACAATCTCCACGCGACGATTTTTAGACTGCTCGTTTTCCGTGTCATCAGCAATGGGTCGCTCCTCGCCGTAACCGACAGCGGATAACCTTTCGGGAGAAATGTCAAACATCTCGACCAAGTAGGCCATCACGGCGTTTGCCCGCTTGCGGGACAATTCAAGATTGTAACTTGCTTCTCCCATGCTGTCGGTATACCCTTCGATTCGCACCCGCGCATCTGGAAATGCGTTGATGGCTCGGGCGGTTTCTTCAAGTTCGTGGTGATATTCGAGCTTAACCTCGTAGGAATTTGAATCGAAAGCGACCCCTGGCAACGTCAAGACAATTCCACGTTTTTCTCGTCGTATGTCAACGGCTTCATGCGGGTCTGACGAATCTTCTGCTGGGCTAGGGTCTATCAATGACAACGGCGTTTCTTGGGTTGTACGATTACCTGCGACATCGTGAACCGTCATCAAACAGCGATAATTGGCATTCGACAAATCCGTTGGTTGATGCTTATGCCAGTTGCTCCAAACGAGCGTATTCGGTGGTGTACCGACTCCACGTATTTTATCCAAAACATTGCTCGTGCTGTCTAAAAAGCGGAGTTCCCACGTAGCGAGTTGATTCTGGTCTGAAACTTGTGTATGCACGGTTGGAACGTTGACCGCACCCGTGTCACCTGAAGCGGTATCGCCCGAATTTTGACGCTTGGGATCGAGAATCAACGGTTCAGCGGAAATCTGTAGGTCGGCAGGAATGGTGTCCACAACGATTTTTACTTCAGATTGCGGGTCATAATTACTGCGCCGATCGGAAACAGTAAGTTGAGCGAGATACGCTCCATCACTGACTAGATTCCCATCTGCGTTCTGTCCATCCCACGCTGTCACTTCCATTGGCGAACCTGTGCCGCTGTACGTTCGCACGATTTCGCTGTAATCATCGCGGATGTGTATCTGCCACGTTTCATTTTCGCGCACCTTGAACTCAAAAGCGGTCTGGTCTTTGATGCCATCGCCATTCGGTGAAATAATCTCTTCAGAGATTTTAAGTTCGCGTTGTATTAATTCCGGGGCGGGCTGAACCTGCTGTTTGGGCATGACAATCGGGGGAGGATTTTTCGCCTTTGTGTCGGTAGTCGACGGACGTAGCGGTTGCGTGATTGGTGAGTTCACGGTGCCCTTGCCCCAGCGTAGAGTTGCAGAAATCCAGTGAACGCCCTGGTCTAAATCGCCGCCGCTTACGTAAGTGTAGTCGATCTGGGCGGTCTCACTACCTACGCTAAATCCCCTTGTCCATTCCCCCCCGGCAAACCGACTATAATTCGCGATGCCCGTGTATCCGACGCGAACTCCGAACCGTTTATTGAAAAACCATCTTTCAGCACCAATCTGTGCCCGGACGGACTCATTCCAATTGAATTGGCTATCGTTGTGCATGAAGATAGCCCCCGATAGTATGGTATCACTGTCAAGGTCATATCTGGTGTCGAACCGCGCCACAAACGGCATCTGCTCAACGACGTATCCCGCCTCCCAAAACCGCCCAGCGAGGTCTTCAAAACTCAAACCGAAAGCGATCCGGTCACCGAGCCTCTCCAATTTGTGTGAAAATAGAACCCCCACGTCAAAACTCCAACCCAACTGTGTATTGAGGTCTTGGTCGCGGCGATAATGGCGTAGGTTCCCGCCCGCACTGATTCCGCTACCTAACGAACGAGCGTATCCCAACAGCATCATCCGGCTCCGCTTGCTATCATCGCCCCATCCATCAAACCATGAGGCGACCGAGAAGTTACCCACATCGTTCATCGCTATTCCAAGCTTGTGTGGGTTTATCGCCAGTGAAAACGCGCCCACTCGGTTTCCGGGTTCCCCTGTAAATGGCAATTCGACAACGGAAAGTTCTGCGCCATTCAGCAATCCGAGCGATGAAGGATTCCCCAAAAAACGACTGCTTGCGGCGGGTCCTGCGGTGAATGCGGTCTCCATGCCGAGTGTCCGCTCGCTTGTCCCGACGAGGATGGGTTGATTTTCAATGCCCGGCTCTGCCATTGCAATTGATAAAGTCATTAATGCTAGTATCTTGGTAATGATGAAAATTCTTGATTTCATGTGATAGCTCCATTCGTGTGTCTGCTCGCCTTGAGTGAGTTGAAAAAATTTCTCTTAGTTGCTTGTCAATTCCCTCATCCCTTATAAGACGTTTTCTTTTAACTTATGGATTCAGCAAATTTGGCTTAAAAACCGGGGACGGTCGGTTTTGTTATTTTGATGTTGATTCAAACGCGCCTACCTGCTAGAATGGTTTTCTGTGATGGTGCAAAGACGCTTAAATTTAACGCAAAGGCATTAAATTTAACGCAAAGAAAGATGCAAAAGCGCAAAGAAGGACGGGAGAACGTGCAATGAATTGCACTACTACGAACCCAAGTTAAAGGGAGGTTATTATGGCAAAAATCGGTATTGCAAGCGCAGACATTACCCCCAAAGAATCTGTTTGGTTGACCGGGTACGGCAGTCGCGACCACAAGTCGGAGGGCGTTTATCAGTCGCTGATAGCTGGAGCGGTCGCCATTAGTGGGGACACGGACGAGGTGTTGATTTTTACTGCTGACCTAATCGGCTACGGTTCGGCTTATGCCGCCGCTGCAAAGGCGCGGATTGCGGAGGCAACGGGATTGCTACCGCATCAGGTGGTTTTAACTGCGACACACACACACTGTGCTCCATTCTTCTCTCCATGGGCGATGCCCGGCGAAATTGAGAAAGAGTACGCGGCGTTTCTCGAAGACGAGCTTGTGAAGCTAGGCATCTCAGCAAAGCATCAACAGGTCGAAGGGGAAATTGCGTTTTCGCGCGGTAGCTCTGAATTTGGTGTCAACCGTCGCCTACCCGATGGGAAGGGCGGGGTCAGATTTGGCCCGAACTCTGATGCCCCAATAGACCGAGACCTAGACACGCTTTGGTTCAGGAATAAGGCGGGTGAACTGATCGGTAGCCTGACAATCTTCGGGTGCCATCCAACGAGCCGGGGTGGGTATTTCATCGGTGGGGATTATCCCGGTTTTCTCTGCCGTGCGCTGAGCGAGCAGACGGGCGTACCGGCGTTTTTCGCGACCGGATGTGCGGGAAATATCCGGCCGTGGTTTAAGGGTGAAAATGAGGGCTTTAACACACCAACGCTTGAAGTCCTTGAGGTTGCCTCACGAAAAATGTCGGAGGAGGTGATGGCATCTCAGCAGAATATAACGCCTGTTCCAACCGACGCGCTACAGGTCGCTAGTCAATTTCATCAATTGCCATACGCCGAGATGCCTGATGCCTCCACGTTCTCCGATAATGCGGCGAACCATTCCAATCGCCTCATCCGGCGTTGGGCATCGGAAATGCTCAAGCTCGTTGAGGCCGGGGGGGTGCCAAATTCCTGTCCACAAGAGATTCAGGTCGTGCAGTTTAATCCCAGTCTCCGGGCGGTGTTCCTCGGCGGCGAGGTCTTGACGGAGATCGGTATGCACATCAAAACAGCACTCCAGCCTTCAACGACAATCACTGTCGCATACAGCAACGGATTAATCGCTTATGTTCCGAGTAAGGAGACTTACGACCTGGGTGGATATGAAGTCAACGGTTCACACTTCTATTTCCTGAAACCCGCACCGTTCTCAAAGGAAATCGAGGACCTGATTGTTGGAAAGACGACAGAGGTTATCGAAAAACTGTGACCCAGAGGTTATCATTTTTTACCTCTGGTGAAATTTGACAATCAAAATCAGTAATGTCATCATAGTAAGGAATAACGATCGTTATTCTCTACTCTTCCAACGTTTAAAGGGCAATACGTTTGAAGGGCATTGAAACGGAAAGAAACCGAGTTTGGTCTCCGAAAAAACTCGGTTTCTACCTAAATTTTCATCGGGTCAATGGTTGAAACACCCTCACCTCGGCACCAGAAACCGCTTTCGAGCAGTCTTTCAGTCCCCTTTTCATCGGGGCAATGGTTGAAACAAGGAATGGCACTCATACATAAATCAAACTGGTTGCCTTTCAGTCCCCTTTTCATCGGGGCAATGGTTGAAACGCATTCGATGGATCTAAAACCCGTGTGTCTGTATAAAAAATAGCAACCTCCCAATCTCCAGCACCTGGTCTAGCTCGCAACCTTTGAGCTTCATTCAAATTAGCCAAAGCTGGCTCATTACTTCTATTAACATACTTAATAATCATCTGAAAACACCTCCTAACCGTTAGATAAAAATCTATATTCTGAATCAAAAATCAGATCTGAATTTAGAAGAGCGTACTTAATCTGTAAATTCAGAGATGCTATTGATTGTCTTAAACACCAAATTCTATACTTATCTTTCTCAACTTTAAGTCGCTCTTGACAAATCACCAAAGCTTCCTTTTGACTAACATTAGTTAAAATCATCATATTTCTCCTATCTGTAATCCATTTCATAATCTGTTTTGTATATCAAACCCTCTTTTGAGAGGAGGTCACGCTCGGTGCCTTTCAGTCCCCTTTTAATCGGGTCAATGAGTGAAACTTAGGATGGCGAGCAGGGCTAGGTCTGTGATGCCGGCTTTCAGTCCCCTTTTAATCGGGTCAATGAGTGAAACGGATAGGTCACGGCAATAGATGTCGATGCTGTGGATCTTTCAGTCCCCTTTTAATCGGGTCAATGAGTGAAACAACACAACCGCGCGGTATACGCAACCGTCACAGGCGGATCTTTCAGTCCCCTTTTAATCGGGTCAATGAGTGAAACACGGCCAAAAACAACACCAGGTGATCGTTGACAGAGACTTTCAGTCCCCTTTTAATCGGGTCAATGAGTGAAACGTCGAGCAAGTCGATAAAGGATGTGGTTATCGATGACTTTCAGTCCCCTTTTAATCGGGTCAATGAGTGAAACCACATTTTCAGATGAGAAGTATCAGCAAATGGTAAACTTTCAGTCCCCTTTTAATCGGGTCAATGAGTGAAACCAACAGTAAACACAGGTAGAATGATAGCACAGAAAAACTTTCAGTCCCCTTTTAATCGGGTCAATGAGTGAAACCGACCGTGGGCGGCACTCATGGATCTCTCCCAGATGTTTGAAATATCTGGGTTTTTGGAACTGTTCTCGTTATTATCGTATAAAGCGCGGCAATAGTCAATAAAAAAGTGTGTGTCTTCATAGTGGCTTGTGTTTACCTGTATTTGTGGGGTGATTTTGTCTGTTTTCGCAAATCGCCGTTCTGGAGCTTGATCGGTGTTTTGGGGGTTGCGGGTTACGGTGCATCGGTCGCAAATCGTTATGGTGTTCTGGGGTGTCAGCCAGAATTGTGCTTCATCTGTGGTGCACCGGATTCCAGAGGGCCCGGGTCTGGTTTCCTAAGTCGGGGCGGGGAACCCCGCCGCTACGGGCGATGCGCCGAATGCAATGCCGAGCGCGATACAGAACGGGACGCAAAAAACTCGGTTTCTCCCCCTTTTCTATTTTCGCAAATTGCCCCGCTTTTTCCGCAGAAAACCGATTTGCGATATCCTCACAAAATCGCCCTTCTTTATGGTTGGCGATGCATTAGGTTGTGACGGCTCCTTCAGATGCAGAAGAAACCCCACGGGCGTATTTTGCCATCACGCCGCGGGCATAAGGAGGTTCAGGTGGAGTCCAGTGGCTGAGCCGCGCTTGGATGTCCTCATCGGAGAGTTCGACATCAATCCGGCGATTTTCGATATCAATGGTTACGATGTCCCCGTCCTGAAGGATGGCAATTGCGCCACCGCGTACCGCTTCAGGGGCAACGTGCCCGACCATCAGTCCGTGTGTGGCACCGGAAAATCTCCCATCGGTGAGCAGTGCCACATCTTCACCAAGTCCCGCGCCAACGATTGCGGCGGTAACCCCAAGCATTTCGCGCATTCCCGGTCCACCCGCTGGGCCTTCGTAGCGGATGGCAACCACATTACCTGGCTGAATCGTGCCGCCCTTAATCGCGGCGAAGGTATCTTCTTCACGTTCAAAAACCCGTACAGGTCCACTATGAACGGTTCTTTTACTGCCAGCGACCTTAATCACAGCCCCTTCCGGTGCGAGATTGCCTCTGAGAATTACGAGCCCACCTGTCGGCTTGAGCGGATGCGACGCTGACCGCACAACCTCCTGCCCTTCAGTTTCGACCGTTTTAGCCGCTTCCTCACCGATTGTTTTGCCTGTCACCGTGAGCTCTTCGCTATTCAGGATGCCCGCGTCAATAAGCCGTTTCGCAACGAGCGGGATGCCCCCTGCACGATACAGGTCTGCGGCGACGAACTGTCCGCTCGGCTTGAGGTCTGCCAGAAGCGGGGTGCGTGAACTAATCTCTTGGAAATCATCAAGCGTTAACGGTATCTCTAATTCGTTTGCGATTCCCAGAATGTGTAGTACACCGTTGGTCGAGCCACCGGTCGCCGCAATTGAAGCAATCGCGTTTTCAATCGAGCCTCGCGTGATGATTTGGCTAGGGCGGCGATCCGCGGCTAACATCTCCATCACAAGCTTCCCAACTTCGACAGCCACTTCATCCTTGTCCGTGTCAACGGCAGGAACACTCCCGCTTCCCATCGGTGCGATGCCGAGGATTTCAATAGCGGTTGCCATCGTGTTCGCAGTAAACTGACCGCCACATGCCCCCGGTCCCGGGCACCCCTTACTAATCAGGTCGTCAAGTGCTTCGACCGTGATTGTGCCTTTGGCATGTTGCCCAACTGCCTCGAATACCTCTTGGATGGTAACATCATTTTCCTGAAAGCGTCCCGGCATAATCGACCCGCCGTAGAGTGCGAGTGATGGAATATCGAGCCGGGCAAGTGCCATGACTGTGCCCGGTACAGTTTTATCGCAACCGTTGAGCGCAACAAGCCCGTCGAACATATTCCCGCGAGTCACCAGTTCAATAGAATCCGCAATGACCTCACGGCTGATTAGCGAGGTCTTCATCCCCTCAGTGCCCATTGTGATGCCATCTGAAATACTGACCGTGTTAAATTCGAGCGGTGTTCCCCCGGCGGCACGGATGCCCTCCTTTACCTTCGCGGCAAGGCGGCGTAAGTGAAAATTACAGGGCCCGATCTCGATCCATGTATTGGCAATACCGATAATCGGTTTGTCTAGGTCTGCGGGCGTTAATCCATCTTCCCCAAACATCAGCATTGCCCGTGCCGCTGCACGGTCTGGTCCATCAGTGATTACGTAACTTCGGGGTTTGAGTTTGTTTGACATAATCTATATTCCTTCGCTTAGGAGGTGAAGTGACGTTAGGTATCACTCGTTTGAATTATGGTGGAACCGAAAGATATGTAGACACCGGCCGGTAGGTGCGGTTTGATGAAGATTCAGAATTTAATTCGGTAATGTGTGGGCAGGCACAAGACCTGCCCTACAGTGATTTTTGGCGATAGAATTACCGAATTATTTATTTAAACTTCATGCAACCGCACCGCGATGTATAAATAATTATTGGCTTAGCTATATATCCTATACTCCGCAGTTGTGGATGCGAATTGAGAGAATTGATGGTATCCGTTTCGTAATCCCATTCTTTAGGGGAAGATTTAATGACACAACTCGTTTTCGCCATAAAATGACGGGGTGGGTTTGCCAATATCCCCTCCGATTTGAGTTTTACAACTTATTTTTTAATAACCGGGTTGACAGCGGTTAAAAATGCGATAAATTGATGTCGGTGTCAACCTCTGGTGCTTCACTTAACTTTTGACATATTATCCCCTGACAATAAGAAGTGGTCTATCTTCAAGGGGATATCTAATTGATTTGGGTTCATGGCGAAAGGTTGACAAAGGTTGACAGAAAAAAAAAGCGATCAGTAGCGCGTTTTACTGTTAAAGTTTAGCTACTGAAGTTTGAAATTTATCGGGTGTATCGGGAGTCGGAACTCCCTCCCACAAGTGAAACGCCATCCACAAGTGAAACGCCATCCACAGGTGAACTCCCTTCACATAGATGGAAATTTGTTTTTATTTCTTCTTAGCTGGCGTAAACAGTCCTGAAATTATGCCCCCTTTTTACATTCTGCTCGCAAACGTGAGTGATGTTAACATACGGTCTAATTGTTTAGCAAGCACATAAAACTCGAGAAAACGGGAGTTTCACACACACGTAATTATTTCTGGTTAGAAGCGCACGGTAGGACAGCAGGCCTGCCAGGGCGCGGCCTTTTTGCGTCAAGTCAGATTATCGGATATTCAGGAATTGAATAAATGCTGGAACCGCTCAAAATAGATGCGGAATATCGGATATATGTAACAAAATCCCTAAAATCTTGTCAGTGTCACTCAGATAATATTCTTTAATATCAATATAAAGGGCTTGGACTGCCAGTTTCAGAAATTTCCAGTGGTCTCCCGTTGTGACGATGCCGTAGATTGTGGAAATACGATTTCCCTCGCGTTCGTTGAACAGTTTCACCGCGTACATCCCAGCGACACACTGCCCCATGCCCCGATTGATGTTTTCGTTTTTTGCCTGAGCGATTGCAATCACCGGCGCAGTGATAAACAATTGCTCTGGTGAACGGCATATTATAAAATCGCAAGGTCCGGTGAGTCCTTGTTTCCGGTCTACATTGAACGTCACACCAGAGAACAGACTAATCGGTGGTTCTGCGAGTTCTCGAAATTCGACTAAAATCGGAGCGATAATCAACTCCGATCTGGCTTTTTCGGTATTTATCGCAAGTGCCAAAGGGACGCTTCTCTCAAGTGTTCGAGCAAGAAAGTCGCTGATTTCCACTTTTTCGACGGAGGGAAAGAGATCTTGCGTTGTATTGAATTGCAACTGGAACTGCGTTCTCGCTTCACTGAGCGTAAACCGACTGTATGCCATTTCGGTTTTCCTCCGTGCTTTGACTTTCTATCTTATCCGCTCCAGTATTCGCTATCCCGGAGCCGAAGGATACAAAGCATCTTACGCTTTGAACCTTCGGCACATTTCGCGCATTACTGCATTCCCAACCATTCGCTGATCACATGGCCATATTTTGCAATTAGCCCTGCGAACACCACCGAAACCATTGACATCAGCTTGATTAGGATATTAAGCGATGGCCCAGAAGTATCTTTGAACGGGTCACCGACTGTATCCCCAACGACGGTTGCCTTGTGGGATTCCGAACCCTTGCCGCCGTGTGCGCCCATTTCGACGTATTTCTTCGCGTTATCCCACGCGCCGCCAGCATTTGCCATCATAATAGCCAGCACGAACCCAGTTGCCAAACCACCGGTGAGTAGCCCCAACACACCTGCAACGTTAAAGACGAGTCCAACAGCGACGGGTACGACGATGGCTATCATTGACGGAAGAATCATCTCTCTTTGGGCACCCACTGTTGCGATCGAAACGCACCGTGCATAGTCAGGTGTCTCTTTGAATTCCATGATGCCCGGTCTCTCGCGAAATTGACGACGGACCTCTTGAACCATCTCGCCAGCTGCCCGACCCACCGCTTTCATCGTCAGGGCGCAAAAGTAGAATGCCATGACCGCGCCAATGAATAGACCGATTAAAACTTGAGGGTTCATTAGGGTGACATTGTAATAACTCATGAAATCTGCAATACTCGCTTCCAATGTCGGAACCATTACCGGGATATTTTCAGGACCCACGCTGGGAATCTCAAGTTGTTCCTTACCGGCGAAAGAAATCAACCCGTATCGTACCTCTTCAAGATACGCCGCGAGGAGGGCGAGGGCAGTCAGCGCGGCGGAACCGATGGCGAACCCTTTGCCAGTCGCCGCGGTTGTATTTCCTAACGAATCTAACTGATCTGTGCGTTCACGGACTTCCGGGTCAAGCTCCGCCATCTCCGCATTCCCACCGGCGTTGTCTGCGATTGGGCCGTAGGCATCTGTTGCCAAAGTGATACCGAGCGTTGCGAGCATACCCACGGCAGCGATTCCGACACCGTAAAGCCCCATTAAAGTATCCTTAGTACCTCCCGGCAGGTAGAAACTTACTGCAACGGCGGCGATGATTGTTATCACAGGGATTGCGGTAGATTCCATCCCCACGGCGATGCCCTCAATAATCACCGTCGCCGGACCAGTTTCTGCTTGTTTTGCGATACCTTTTGTCGGCTTATAATCGTGCGATGTAAAAACTTCTGTCACTTTGCCGATGATGATACCCGCCAATAAACCGGTTACGATTGCCCCCCAAATCTGCCACTTGTTCGGTAGGTCTAGATACATCAACACAGGAATCGCAAGCACGGCGATACCGATGGCACTTCCGTTAATGCCGAAGTTGAGTGACCCCATCAACTGCCGCATCGTGGCACCCTCTTTGGTGCGAACCGCGTAGATGCCGATAATCGAGAGGAAGATACCGATACCTGCAATGAGCATCGGGGCGGAAAGATATTTCAATTGAAGTGCGATATTATTGTGCTCTTTGGCAGCGATAGCGGCCACACCGAGTGCCGCCGTTGCCAGAATCGAACCAGCGTAGGATTCATACAGGTCTGCCCCCATTCCCGCAACGTCACCGACATTGTCTCCAACGTTGTCGGCGATCGCCGCTGGGTTGCGCGGGTCATCTTCGGGGATGCCCGCTTCCACTTTGCCGACCAGGTCTGCGCCGACATCCGCAGCTTTCGTGTAGATGCCACCGCCGACGCGGGCGAATAGTGCCTGTGTTGAAGCCCCCATGCCGAAACTCAACATAATCACGGTGATTTCAGGCAACGGGTTTTCGCCAAAGAAACTTCGGAGCGGGTAGTAGAGGACGAGAAACCACGCGGATATATCAAGCAACGCGAATCCTACGACCACTAATCCCATTACCGCCCCTGCCCGGAAGGCAACTCGCAACCCTGAATTGAGGCCTTGCATTGCCGCACTTGCCGTGCGAGCGGATGCGTTTACCGCCGTTTTCATTCCCAAAAATCCGCAAAGCCCTGAAAAGAAGCCACCGGTCAGAAAAGCAAATGGTATGATTTTGTTTTGCGCCCCTAACACAAACGCCATAAACACAAAAATGAGGCATAGGATAACGAAAACGATTCCGACAACTCGGTACTGCTGTTTCAAATACGCCATTGCACCTTCACGGACGGATTGAGCAATGGTTTGCATCTTTTCAGTGCCCTCATCCTGCTTCATCACCGATTTGTAAAAGATGAGTGCAAATCCCAGCGCAAACAACGCGCCGATCGGGACAATCCACCACGCGGCTGGCACATCGGGGAGCGACCCCGCTTGTGCAGGTGCAGAGGAAGGAGGCTCCCCTTGTGCAAAAACTGAAGTCGTCGCAGTGAGACTCAGCAATAAAAAGAAAAATATCATTCCGACTTTCCGGCTCCGCCATGGGAGCCATCTACAAATTGTTTCTGACATCAAACATCTCCTTAATTTCTTCGCAAAATTAAAACTTGAATGAACTTCACATTTTAGGGGTGGTATGGAAGAGATAAAGACTGGAAGGGATAAGACGGAAAGGTGGAAGGAAGGATGGAAGGTTGGATGCAGTTTTTTCCCGCATCCTTCCACTCTTCCAATCCCCTATATCTCAATCCCAAGTGCTTTCATCGCTTCACCAACAAGAATCATGGAACCCGTCACACATATCAGATCCGAAGCCTCGGCAATTGACTGTGCCAGTTGAATCGCTTCACGGACGTTTGGACAGACATCAGGTGGTGTACCCAGGTCGCTCCACGATTTGGCTATCTCATCAGCAGGCATCGCACGCGGGTTCTCAGGTGCCTGCGTGGTGATAATCGTGTCTGCAAGCGGGCCTAGGGCGTAACCGATGCCTTGCACATCTTTATCTCTCATCAAGCCAACCACAAGGATGAGCCGTTCATAACGAAAGACTTCTCGAATCGTATTCGATAACGCTTCGGCGGAAGCTGGAGAATGGGCTCCATCTAGCACAATAAACGGTGCCTGATGAACGACCTGTATTCGGCCCGGCCATCGCAATTGTTTTAGGCCATCGTAAACACTCGTTTTTGGAATCCAATATCCCAACTGTTTGATGCGTTCAATGCAAACGATGGCGGTTGCTGCGTTAACTGTTTGATGTTTGCCCAACAGCGGCAGAAAGAGATTTGGATAACATTGATTGGTCGCCTCAAGGTCAAACCTTTGACCGTTGATGTCCAAATTTTCCCGCCTCAGAATCATCCCTTCTTCGATCTGAGCAACTGGCGCGTGACGGTCTGCGGCAACGGTTTCAAACACAGATCGTGCTTCAGGGTGTTGTGGGGCTAACACAATGGGACGTTTCAGTTTAATAATATCTGCCTTCTCCTTCGCAATGGCTTGACGCGTATTTCCCAGAATCGCAGTATGTTCTAGGCTTACCGGCGTGATGACACTGACCAGCGGATGCACAACATTTGTAGCGTCCAACCGCCCGCCAATCCCAACCTCAATCACGGCAAAATCGACAGCGCAGGCGGCGAAATAGCAGAAGGCAAGTCCTGTATAGAGTTCAAAAAAAGAGGCCCGACCAATGGATTTCATTTCTGTAATCGCTTCAATGGCGGGCTTGATTTGACCAACATAATGAGCAAAATCAACCTCTGAAATCAGCTTGGCATCAATCCGACAGCGTTCACGGGGAGTTATCAAATGGGGTTGCGAAAACAGACCCGTTTTATAACCCGCGTGGGTGAGTATTGAAGCGATGATTGCTGCCGTAGACCCTTTCCCCTTGCTCCCAGCGACATGGATGACCTTCAAATGTCGGTGCGGATTTCCAAGTAGATTTAGCAGGCGAGAGATACGTTCAAGGTTATAGTGCCGTGCGTGTCGTGAAAAATCGGGGCTTCTCTCGGAATTGATGAATGTATTGATGTAAGCGAGGGCAGATTTGTAATTTGACATTAAAAAGGAATTAAGGCGTTACCTTTAGAAAGTAGGTTCTAAGACCACAAATCTAAATTCGTGTACATTGGAAATTGCTGACAGAGTTCCCGAACTTTTTCCCGTACACGCTTTTTCACTTCGCGGCTTCGTCTGCCTTCAAGTGTTTCGGTGATGAAGTCGGCGACTAACGCCATCTCCTGTTCTTTCATACCGCGCAACGTTATCATCGGTGTGCCAAGGCGGATACCACTTGTCGTGACAGCAGTGCGCTTATCGTACGGAATCCGATTCTTATTGACAATAATTCCAGCGTCCTCAAGGTGGTCTGCCGCTTGGCGGCCGCTCAACTTTTCGTATGATGTTGTCAGGTCTGCGACCATCAAATGGTTGTCAGTCCCACCGCTGACCAAACGCAATCCATTCTCCATGAGCCGTTGCGCGAGTGCTTTGGCGTTTTTCACAATCTGTCCCTGATATTCCTTAAAAGCTGGTTCTAATGCCTCTCTGAATGCGACCGCTTTCGCCGCAATGGCGTGCATAAAGGGGCCCCCTTGCAGTCCGGGGAAAACAGCACGGTCAATTTTTTCCGCCACTTGGTTTCGGCACATAATCATTGCGCCCCGCGGGCCGCGTAAAGTTTTGTGGGTCGTTGTTGTAATGACATCACAGTACGGCACCGGGTCTGGATGTACATCTGCCGAGATCAGGCCAGCGATGTGGGCGATGTCTGCCATTAGATACGCACCGACAGAATCCGCGATTTCGCGCCATTTCGCGAAGTCGAACCAACGGGGATAAGCTGTCGCGCCGACAACGATTAATTTGGGACCGTTTTCCTGAGCAAGTTCGGCGACTCTGTCTATGTCAATCCGTTCTGTCTTCGGGTCTACACCGTAGCCAACAATATTGTAATATTGGTTCGAGAAATTAACAGACGCGCCGTGACTTAAATGCCCGCCTTGGTCAAGAGGCATTGATAAAATGGTATCACCCGGCTCAAGCAGGCCGTAGTAAGCCGCCATATTCGCCTGAGAGCCAGCATGTGGTTGAACATTGACATGTTCTGCGCCAAAAAGCTGTTGTGCGCGTTCGATGGCAAGGTTTTCGACCTTGTCCATAAACTCGCAGCCATTATAATAGCGGTCTCCAGAATACCCCTCGGCATATTTGTTCGACAAAATGCTGCCCTGCGTCTGCATGACGGCTTTGCTGGCGTAATTCTCCGACGGGATAAGCGTCAGACAATGCTGTTGCCGGTCTAAATCTTGAAGCAGGGCTTCAACAATCTGGGGGTCGGATTCGCTGAGCGATTTATTTATTCTGTAAATATCGTCGTTTTGTGTCATAATGTTAGCTGTTCAATGATTGTATTCAAGTCATGTTTAGGCGTGAATTGGATAAAGGATAACGTCCACAAGATTATATACTATATTCTAACAGTATCACAAGATAAAATTTATCTGGAGATGCGAATTTGCGAATGGGCGAACGCTGCGAATTGGAACGGAAATCTCCCCATAACGTCGAAATCGTGTTAGCAAGGTTAAAGAATAAACTTCACATTTTAGAAACCGAGTTTTTTGCGTCTCGTCATCAAGTCTCCACCCGCAAGGGTCTTCAAAACTCAGTTTCTCACGGATAACTAGAGCAACCGTAGCTTGCAAAACTGCAACTTTTATATTGAAACCTGCTTAGAATCTAAAAATATGTAGACACGCGCTGGGAGTTGGGTTTCACTATAATCTACAAGAGACAGGGGTTGAACCGCAGAACCCCTATGCTTGCGTCTTTGCACCTTTGCGTCTCTTTTTTCTTACAAGGTACTTATGGTTTTATAGATTCCCAATTTTCGAGAACTAAATGACCCTGAAAGCAAGAAAGCAAGAAAGCTTTCTTGACAGAAACCATCTATTTTTGATAAAATAACCCAAGTTGCCACCTATTCCAGAGAAACTTAACGCAAAGAAACAGAGTTTTAACGCAAAGGTGCAAAGGCAAATTGCTATGGACACAATTCTTCTCGAAATCGTAACTCTCAGTAAACATTTTGGTGGTGTGATTGCCCTGTCAGAGGTTGATATGCAGGTGCATCAGGGCCGAATTTCTAGCCTCATTGGTCCAAATGGCGCGGGAAAAACGACCCTGTTTAACTGCGTCACCGGACTCGATCGGCCGACGATGGGCGAGGTCAAATTTCTTGGGAAGAGTCTTGCCGGAAGACGGCCGGATCAGATTACAAAGTTAGGGCTTGCGCGAACATTCCAGAATATCCGCCTCTTTTCTGAACTCAGCGTTTTGGATAATGTGAGAATTGGCAGACACTGTCGTTCAAAGAGCCATCTTTGGGGGGCGGTGAGCCGAAATAGAAAGCAGCGTAAAGAGGAATCCGAGATTACGGAACGGGCATCTGAAATGCTCAAATTTGTTGGCTTAGAACAGCATGTCGAGCAGACCGCTGGGAACCTTTCTTACGGTGACCAACGGCGGCTTGAGATTGCGCGGGCATTGACAACCGAACCGACGCTCCTACTGTTGGATGAACCCGCCGCGGGGATGAACCCGCTCGAAACAAGGCAACTTATGGATCTGACTTACGCCATCCGCGAGCAGGGAATCACGATTTTGCTCATTGAACACGACATGAAAGTGGTTATGCAGATTTCTGAATGGGTGACCGTACTCGACCACGGCCAAAAAATCAGCGACGGTGAACCGGAAGCCGTTCAGAATGATGAGAAAGTTATCAAAGCCTACCTTGGAACATCATATGATGCTTGAACTAAGTAACATTCATACCCATTACGGTAGCATTCGCGCTGTTAGAGGAATTTCGCTCCGTGTGGAATTGGGAGAGATGGTTTGCCTCATCGGGGCCAACGGCGCGGGAAAATCTACAACACTAATGACGATTTCTGGTATTGAGCGTCCTGTAGAAGGTACGATTACCTTTGAAGGGGAAGAAATCACCGAGACCCTGCCCGCAAAGCGCGTAGCCCTCGGCATATCCCAAGTCCCTGAGGGCAGACTTATCTTTCCTGATATGAGTGTCCTAGAAAATCTTGAATTGGGCGCTTATCTTAGGAGAGGAACGGCCGGGCTCAGGGAAGACATCGATCAGGTTTTTGATCTGTTTCCCGTCCTTGGTGAGCGACGCAGGCAACAAGGCGGCACGTTGAGCGGGGGGGAGCAACAGATGTTGGCAATCGGGCGCGCCTTAATGTCGCATCCCCGTCTGCTACTTCTCGACGAACCCTCGCTTGGACTCGCGCCGCTTATTGTTGAGCAGATCTTCAAGATTATCCAACAGATCAACGCGCAGGGCACAACCATTCTCCTCGTCGAGCAGAACGCCCACCTCGCCCTGCAATTGACCCACCGCGGCTATGTGATGGAGACTGGCGAAATCACAATTGAGGGTACGTCCGATGAACTCCTCAACGATGAGCGGGTTCGTCAAGCCTATTTGGGAGAGTAGGGGACGCAGAAACCGAGTTTTTTCGGCAAAACTCGGTTTCTCTGAAACTTGCTTACGCTGTTCTGGGCATCAGTCTCATTCGCTGGCGGTCTCAGCCTCTTTTGCGGCTGTCTCAAATGCCTGTTTAATCACCGCATACCGTTGAGCACCGACAACCATATACTGCCCGATGATAAAGGTCGGAACGCCTGTGATGCCGTATCCCCTCGCCTCCTGAATTTGGGCATCAACAACGGATTCCATTGTCCGCTCGGTGAGACATTTTTCCGCAACCTCTTTAGCAATGCCGATGTTCTCAGCGATTTCTAAAAGCACCGTCTCTTCTCCAATATCGCGGATAGCCTGAAAATAGGTGTCGAAGATTGCCTTTCGGTAGGCGTGGCCCAGTCCCTCTTTTTCAGCGTATTCGCCCAATTCTAACGCCAAACGGGAGTTTGAGTAGATGACGTGTGTCTGAAACTGTAAGCCCGCCTCTGCTGCCAGGCCTCGTGCGTTTTCGGAGATTCGCTTGAGGTTCGGGTCCCGTTCATAAAACATGCTCGATGGGATACCGCCCGCTGGTGCTTCTGGATGCAACTCAAAGCTTTTCCAAACGACGGGCACATTGTATTCCGCTTGGAGTTCGCGGACCCGTTCAGCACCGATATAGCAGTATGGGCAGACATAGTCGGAGTAGATCGTTACGTTAACTGGTTTCATCTCAATCTTCGGGCTAGAGACCCCATCTCTTTAGAGTGGGGAGGAAAGCCCGCCTCTTTTTTTAGTTGATATGAAAATCTATATGGTCTAATACAACTTAGAGACCACGACGACCTTGCATTGTGCGGTTGAAATACCGATGCACACCCGCGCCCTTACGGGTGGCAAGATGACTTGACGCATAACTAGATTCAGTTCTATCGTCAGGGGCAGAAATCAAACTCACGCAAGCGATGTGCCAACTCTAAAAGTTAAGATAAAAGTAAGCAGAAGTCCTAATTCGTTAGGGTGACTGTATACGGGCCACTTGGCAAGCCCTTTAGGAAAAAGGCTTCGGCAAACTTCCTATCAATCCCCACACTTTAGGGTGGGGAGATGTCAACTTTCCTTGAATTTGGTGTGATAAGCAAGTTTCAGCGTTAAAGCATCGGGAGTAGGAACTCCCTCCCACAGGCATCGGGAGTAGGAACTCCCTCCTACAGTTGACACGCTGGGTTACGGCTCAAGTTCAATAACTGTTCCGTGTTCCGCAGATGCGAAAGCGGCCATCACAACCTCAAGACTTCGCCGCCCATCCAGCCCTGTGGCTTCCGTCAATTCACCAATGCGAACGGCATTAAAAAAGTAGTTCAGTTCCTCCTCAAAGGCACTGTTGGGCTCAAGTTCAATCGTTTCGGACTCGCCGGTATGACGTTTCAGTTGAATCTGCGTGGTGCTACCAGAAATCCGCATCGCGCCTGTCGTACCGCCGACATCAAGCGTATACCAACCGACCGGGAGAATCTGGCTAGACCCAAGTGCTCCGATTGCACCGTTTGCAAATTCAAGGCACATCCAGATGCTATCCTCAACATCTGTGTTGTCAAGCGTTCCGAAATTTGCAACGCCTCGAACCGTTTTGACATCGCCGCCGAGCCACAGCATCTGATCCATTTCGTGGATATACGCCGAGTGCAATCCGCCCACTTTGTCACGGGTTCGCCGCCACTCCCCGAGCCCAACCGGGGGACGGCCGCCCATCCGAACACTCTGCACCAATCGCAGCTCGCCAATTTCACCGGCATTAACGCGGCGTTTCAGTTCCCGATAGTTCGGCTGAAATCGACGTACAAAACCGATCATCAGTTGAACGCCGTTTTCCGATGTTGCTGCCAGCATCTGATCGCATTCATCAAGCGTAATCGCCATCGGTTTTTCACAGAAAACGTGCAAGCCCGCATTTGCCGCGTCAACCGTAATCTGCTTATGTGTGTACGTTGGTGTGACGACGAGTAGACAATCAAGCTGATTCCCGTCAATCAGCTTGAGATGGTCATCATACGCTTTTTCAATCCCAATCTCTTCTGCCGCCTGCTTCGCACGCGCCAGCTCTACATCGCTGATGCCAACGAGCTCAACGCTCTCCATCTGATGGACAATTTTAGCCTCGGTCTTTCCCAATCCACCGCATCCAACAACCCCAACTCTGAGAATGTGTTCTTTCATTAGCATCCTCCATTCGTGAAAATTAGGTTCACTTCTGAGTAGAAAATATGATATGATAATAGCATCAATATTGTGGCGTGTCAATATTTGACTCAAAGGAAAACCGATGTATCCAACTATTTTTGACCTTGGCACCCTCCCTGGTCCAATCCCCCTCCCGATAGCGGTTCATAGTTACGGACTGATGATGGCGTTGGCATTCCTCAGCAGTATGTTGATCATCCAGCGAGAATTGGAGCGCAGGAAACTTGACCCGGAATTTGCCGCATCGGTTGTCCTTTGGATAGCTTTCAGTGGAATTATCGGTGCGAAACTCTACTCTGTAGTGTGGACAGGCAACCTATCCTCAATCTTCGCAACTAGTGGGCTTGTCTGGTATGGCGGCTTAATGGGTGGGGTTCTTGGAGCAGTGATTGCAATCCGTCGTTCTTCAAATCCCTTCTGGCCCTCATTTGATGTGATTCTGCCTATAGGGGTGCTCGGATATGGCATCGGCCGGATCGGTTGTTTTCTTTCCGGGGATGGCGACTACGGCCCGGCTTCAGACCTGCCCTGGGCGATGAAATTTCCCAACGGGACCGTGTCAACTCTCGCCGCCAAGAACGCGCAACTGGTAGAGTCGTGGCAAGATAAATTCCCCGATATACCTGTCCCCGTTGATATTCCCGTTCACCCGACACCGCTTTATGAAACCGGGATGGCTCTAATCGCCTTCGGTTTGCTCTGGGGGCTCCGTACACGAACAGAAGGGACACCGGGATGCCTGGCGGGCGTTGCGCTCATTTTGGGAGGGATTGAGCGTTTTATTGCCGAGTTCTGGCGCAATAATTCTGGTGTCCTTGGATGGTTGACAACCGCTCAAATCATAAGTATCTTTCTGGTCATCATCGGGGGGATAGTAATCTATTGGGCCACGCATCGGCAACCGCCCCCTGTTGAAGTAGAGACTGCTCCACCGCCCGCTCCTCCACAGCGCAGGCGTAGAAAGCGCAGACGGTAAAGGAGTGGAAGAGTGGAAGGATGGAAGGATGTCTTTCAAGCTGAAACTTGCTTAAAAAGGTAGGTCTGTATCATGCAATTCACACCCAATCAAAAAAAGGCACATGACCTCAATCGCCACATCAGCGTGACTGCTGGGGCGGGGTCAGGGAAAACAGCAGTATTAGCGAGCCGCTATCTCAAAATACTACTTGACAAGAACATTCGCCCAAGTCAAGCCGTCGCCATTACGTTTACTGATAAAGCCGCCGCCGAACTCAAACATCGCATCATCCGTGAAGTCGATGAGCGATTGGCAGAGCGGAATCGCGACCCGATACTGGAAGCGATTAAGGAGGAGATGACGATGGCCCCAATCTCAACCATTCACTCCTTCTGTACAAGGATATTACGCGAATATTCCGTTGAGGCAGGAGTGGATGCCGGATTCGGTGTGATTTCCGGGATTAAACAACAACTTCTCCTTCAAGAAGCCGTCAGCACAACACTCAAATCGATCGCGGCTGAACCGGAAGACTCCTCGACGCGCCAGAAGCTCGCAGACCTACTGCGAATCTTCGGGAAAAAGAAGCTGGAAGCCATTCTGCATCAACTAGTAGCTCACCGTGATACACTTGAGCGACTTACCCGTAACGTATACAATCGGTCAGATCAGGAGGTGCTAGACTATTGGTACGAGTTCCTACAGGGTGAATTGGCAGGAGGGCTTGAACGATTCCCTATTGAGAACTGGATGCGATGTCTGAATGCCGCATTGTCCATTGCCAAAGGCAAAAATGCCCCTAGAGTTGCAGAATTGACTGCCGAAATTGAGGCAAATGCCTCGGATTCCCGCAAGCTAACCGCTATCTGCTCTGAAATCTCGCTCCTCATCACGACACAGAGCGGCACAATCGCCAAACGCGATTTCATCAACAATCGGGGCAAAGAAGATACGGTTACAACCGAAATCAATTTCCTCAAAGATGCCGCGGGTTACTTCCAATCTATTCCACCGCTTACCGACGATGATAAACTACTGGTTCGCGTGACACGGCCCCTGCTGGAACTCTATCAACAGATTGAGCACAACTACGAAATCCGTAAAGCCGAACAGGGACAACTCGATTTTGAAGATTTACTAATTCAGGCGAAGAATCTGCTGGAACAGGAGTCCATTCGGGAACGACTCGCCGAACGGTATCGCTACATCATGGTTGATGAATATCAGGACACCAACCGCTTGCAGTACGAGATTCTCAAACCGCTGGTCTCGAATTTCCAATCGGGAAACCTATTCATTGTGGGGGATAGCAAACAGAGCATCTACGGGTTTCGGGGCGCAGATGTGCGTGTGTTTAATGAAACGCTCAAGGAGATTAAGGAAGATCAAGCAGAGAGAACTGACGATTTTGTGTGGGACGAGGAGACACTTGAAGCGGATGCGTCGGAACAGCAGGGAGACCTACACCTACCGGAGAACTTTCGCCTGCTCCGAAATCTCATCGGTTTTGTCAATCTGGTTTTCGACTCCACGATGAGCACGGGGGATGCCAAGGAGTTTGAAGTCGCTTACGAGTCGCTCATACAAGGGCGGGATAACGATGCCCCTGGCGATGTGGAACTCATTATCCCGTACCTTGAAGCTGACAGTGAAGCGGTGATAGGCGACAGCGATGACATAACCTCTGATAGTGAAGCCGACCTAATCGCTGCCCGTATCCGCTCCCTCGTTGGGACAGAGGCGGAGATTTGGGAGCGCGATGACGCAGGTGAAAAATCGCGCCCAGCGCGCTACAGTGACATCGCCATCCTGCTCAGGAGTCGTACACACCTAATCGAAGTGGAGTCGGCACTGCGTAAGGCAAATATCCCGTACCATACCACAGGTGGCATTGGATTCTATCAGCGACAAGAGATTTACGATATCTACAATTACCTGCAATTTCTCGTCAACCCAGAGGACGATACCGCACTCGTCGGCATCCTACGGGCACCATTTTTCGGAATCTCTGACCCTGAACTGTACGAAATCTCGCAACAATTCCCGCGTGAGCGTACGGGTAGTGAACATCGATCGATGTCCACTACTGAGGATGGACAGCCCCCCTCATTTTGGGATAGCGTTCAGGCGTATGCCGGGCAAGCACAGCACAACACAAAAGCATCGGAAGACGCGGAGGCAAAAAGCCCACTCGAGCAACACCCCCCAATTCAGCATGTTGTCCAGATTTTGAAAGCCCATCTCGAAATCTGCCACCGGATGCCGATAAGCGTACTCATTCGCCAAATCGTCAACGACACGGGGATGATCGGTGTCCTGCCCATCGGAACAGAAGGTGAGCAACGATGGGCAAACTATGAAAAGTTGCTGGACATCGCCAGAGAATTTGAAGAAGATGGATTCACTACCCTTCCCGATTTCCTCGAATATCTGAATCTGCTCATCACGGAGGAAGACAGCGAAGGGCAAGCAACTGTTGACTTAAAAAACGATGCCGTACAGATAATGACCGTTCACGCCGCGAAAGGGCTTGAATTTCCGGTCGTTATCCTTCCCCAGATGAATCGGAAATTTCAATACAACTGGGAACCTTTCATTGATGACAGACTTGGGCTCGGTTTCTGCCCCGACGATCCCGACAATAACTACCAGCAGAGTGACCCAACGATAACACAACTGATGAAAAATCGATCGCGCGACAAAACGTACGCCGAACATAAGCGACTTTTCTACGTCGCCGCAACCCGCGCTCGCGATCGCCTCATCATAACAGCGACCCTGAAGAAAGAGAAACCTACAGGTTGGTTTAGCTGGCTTTGCGATGCGTTGGACCTGTCCGATATACCGTCTGACCCTACCATTACGCGCCCCGTGACGATTGAAAAGTTGGAGCGCGAACAAACAACAAAGATCGCATTTGAGCTCCCCATCCGAATCATTCGCACACTCGACGAACTCGACTTCGTTGAAGAAGAAGCCGCTACCGCAGATACCCCCGTCTTTCCTAAGTACCACATCACCCCATTGGAACCTGCTTTGGTCGGTGAAACGTTTTCCGTGACGCAACTTGTGACCTATCTACACTGTCCGACGAAGTACCATCTGAAATATCAGCTTTATCTACCCGACATCGTTGAGCAGGAAGCGGTTTTGCCACAACCCGCTCACCCAGAGACCGATGGCACTGCGCTGGGAAGAGCGGTGCATGAAGTGCTCGCAAAGTTGCGAACAAAGGCAGATTACGAGCGAGTTGATGCGCTAATTGAGTCCGCTGTCAGACGGCCCGGAGGCACCGTCTCGGCACAGATGGTGCGTGAGCACGTCTACCGTTTCCTCGAATCAGAGCTGGGCCAAACCGCTTTGGACGCACCGATGAGCTATTGTGAACAGCACCTCTACGCCCTGATTGGCGAACATACGGTTAACGGAATTACAGATCGACTCGTCAAAGGGCACGATGGATTATGGCAGGTGATTGATTACAAAACGGAGGCGATTGACCAATCGGAAATTGAAGCCCGAGCGCATCATCATCGCTCGCAGCTTGAGTTATATGCCCTGCTGGTCTACCGACTCTACCCCGAACAATCAACTGTCCCCGTCACAATCTTTTTCAGTCATCTTGCCGAGGCCTACCCGATGCCGTATCGCGTGGAAACATTGAAAGCGATCGAAGCGGAGTGGATTGCGCGAATTGAGCGGATACAGGGGGGAATGTTTGAAAAGAATACAGAGCACTGCCCGCGATGTCCCTATTTTGTCAACGAGGAGTGTCTCGCTTCGGGCAGGAATTTCACGACCTAGGCGGTTAAAGAGCGGGCACTCGCTCTGAAAAACCGATTGATCTTTCTGTAAAGTGTGCTATAATAGACCTGAAAGCACTATCATTGAAAGGGAGATTATAATATGAAACTAGCATTCTTCAACGACTTCCAACTGGGTGTCATCGTAGATAATCAGATTGTTGATGTCACATCCGCGGTGACGGACATTTCCTACCATAGCCCTCAAGAACTGATCGAGATGGTCATCACGGGTTGGGACGAGCGACAGGCTGGAATTGAAGCCGCCGTTGCGGGGAAAGAGGGGGTGGCACTTGACAGTGTGCGGCTCAGACCTCCGCTGCCGGGACCGGGTCAATTGGTCTGTCTTGCGGGCAATTACATAGAGGAGAGCCGTCCGGACCGGGGTGAATTTAACGGCTTCCTCAAGTCTCCAAATTCTATCATTGGCAAGGACGATATCTCTGTGCTACCCGAGACGGACGCAAGCGTTTTCCACTTTGAACCGGAACTGGCTGTGGTCATCGGCAAAACCGCCTCCCACGTTTCACAAGCGGAGGCGATGGACTGTATCTTTGGCTACACGCAATTCATTGACGGTTCTGCGCGTGGCCTTCATGGCGGTTTCTTCTTGGGAAAAAGCTGGCATACGTTCGCACCACTGGGACCCGCACTGGTCACCGCTGATGAGATTGCGGATCCGAATGAACTTCAGGTTCGCCTCTGGGTCAACGATGACCTGCGGCACGACTTTTCGACCAATTCCATGGACAGGTTCATCCCTGAGATGCTTGAAGAAGTCACGAAGGTGGTGAGACTGGAGCCAGGAGACGTGGTCGCTACGGGAACGCATCATGAAGCCCTTTCGCCTATTCAAGACGGGTATAAACTCCGTTTGGAGATAGAGGGTTTTGGGCCTGCGCTGACCGTCGGGATTCGTGACCCGTTGAAGCGGACCTGGCCCGCTGAATAGAACCGTTCTCTTACTCTGACTGGAAGAAGGGAATGGAAGGATGGAAGATTGGAGGCGAAACTTTCATCCTTCCCCCCACCCTTCCAAACTGCCAGTCTTATCCCTATTCTAGAGAAACCGAGTTTTTCCGAAAAAACTCGGTTTCTGCACCAAAATGTGAAGTTTATCACTCTTGTGTATAAGGAGAGAGCTTATGTCCACATTAAAAGCCGGTGCTGCACAAACAAACATCACGCCACCGCTTGGTATATATCTTGCCGGTTCATTGAAGGAGCGACGGGCAACTGATGTCCACGATGAACTGCACGCCAAAGCAATGGTTCTCGATGATGGTACGACACAACTTGCCATTGTGGTCTGCGATGTCATCTGTATTCAGCGGCAAACGTGTGATGCGGCAAAAGCCTTGGTTGCCGAGCGCGTTGGGATTCCAGCGGAGCATGTTCTGATTGCGGCAACCCATACACACACTGCTCCTGGGATGAAGGAAGGGTTCGAGACAAAACCTTCCGATGACTACCTCAATTTTTTCTCGGGGCGTGTTGCCGATGCCGTGCAGTTGGCGGCGGGACGAATCCAACCTGCCAGACTTGGGTATGGTGTTGGCACAGAACCGCGTTGCGTATTCAATCGACGGTTTCGCATGAAAGACGGAACGGTGAGGATGAACCCAGGCAGTAACAATCCCGATATCGTTGAAACTGTTGGGCCAACTGATCCGGACATCGCTACGGTAGTTGTCGAAACGGTTGATGGTCAACCGATTGCCGTACTCGCCAACTATGCGCTGCACTATGTCGGCGCGCCGGGGCACATGGTTTCGGCAGATTATTTCGGCATGTTTGGTGAGGAGCTCCAAAAGATGGCGGGAGAAAATTTCGTCGCGCTGTTGTCCAACGGCTGTTCAGGCGACATCAACAATATTGACGTTCACCATCCCCCCACAGACCGCCGCCCATTCGCGCAAACACGTAAAGTTGCCCGGATGGTAGCCGCCGAAGTGTGGCGGACTTGGCAGACCATCCCGATGAATGATAATGTGCAATTGTCTGCCGCACAGACGGAAATTACATGCGGTATACGGAAGCCGACTGCCGAGGAACTTGCTGAATATGAGGCGAAGTGGGCAAATGCAAGCGATGACCCGACCGTTGATGAACTGTATGCGCGTGAGCGAATTCTGGTCAACGGATGGGAAGATACATGCACAACGCCGATTCAAGCCTTCCGTATTGGGGATTGCGGGCTTGTTGCATTGACGGGAGAGATTTTCTGTCAATTCGGAATCGATCTGAAGGCGACCTCGCCCCTAACCCCTACGTTTATCATAGAGCTCGCCAACGATTATACCGGGTATGTACCAACCCGAATTGGACATGAACACGGAGGCTACGAAACGTGGTTGGCACGAAGTAGCTATCTCGCCCCTGATGCCGGGGAACAGATGGTCGAAGCGGCACTCGGATTGCTCACATCTCTGTCATAAGAACCTGTTTCAGTCGAGCAATCCGCGTAATTTATGGCTACGCACGGGGTGTCGCAGTTTCCGTAAGGCTTTGGCTTCAATTTGACGAACCCGTTCGCGTGTGACCTTGAATTCTGCTCCTACTTCTTCAAGCGTTCTTGGACACCCATCCCCGATGCCGAATCTCAAGCGAAGCACCTTCTCCTCGCGTTCGGTCAACGTCGTTAGAGCTTCTTCGACCCGCTCCTTGCGCATGGTCAACGCCGCTTCACTCAGGGGCGATTTTGAGTTTTTATCCTCGATGAAGTCCCCAAGTAAGGTATCCTCTTCTTCACCAACGGGGGTTTCAAGAGAAATCGGTTCTTGAGCAATCCGCAAGACCTGCCTCACCTTCTCTACAGGCATACTCATCTCTTCGGCGATGTCTTGTGGACTCGGTTCACAGCCCTTTTCTTGAACAAGGTAGCGTGAGACGCGGATGAGTTTGTTAATCGTCTCAATCATGTGAACAGGGATGCGGATGGTACGGCCCTGGTCAGCAATAGCACGGGTGATGCCTTGTCGAATCCACCATGTGGCGTATGTGCTGAATTTATAGCCGCGATGATAATCGAATTTATCTACCGCTTTCATCAAGCCGATGTTCCCTTCTTGAATCAGGTCAAGGAACATCAAGCCCGGTGTGCGATTCCTGTACTTTTTCGCGATACTGACAACCAACCGCAAGTTGGACTCAACAATCGTCATTTTTGACGCTTCGGCATCAATCCTGCCCGTAGAAATCTGTTGCGCGATTTCTTTGAGCCGTTCCCGTGGAACGCCGACCTCATGCTCTAACTGGCTAATCTTTCGTTGCGCCTGGACGATTTGCCGGTTGTAGCCCAAAAGTGATTCGGGCACCGAATCGGTCTTGGTTGCCGTGCCATTCTCCTGAACCTGTTTTTCGACGAGCTGACAAATCTGCTCGACAGACATATTGCTGGCTTTCTCGACTTCCGCGATGGTTGCCTCCCAGGACTCGATGCTGCTGGCAATCTCCTCGACTTCCGAGGCAATTCTGCTGATCTCCTCCCTGTCAATTTTCAGTTGCATGAGGGCACTAATCAGCTTCTTACGACTGGCTTCAAGCGACTGTTTGACCGCATCTGATTCCTCGGGGGAAAGCGTTTCGCATTGTAGCTTTCGCTCTAAGGTGCGAATTTTCAAATCCATCTGCTGTAGATGCTCCATCAGCGACTGGGCAGTATTGAGAAACTTGGTTTCCTTATCGTTTGACGAGTTGCTTGATGTCATCATATCAATAACATCGGTCGCCCGTTTTTTTCCGGTTAAGATGTTATTGAGCAGTTTCCGAACCGCTGTAATGCCGAGTGGCGTTTCAAATATGGCTTGTTGGACGAGTTGATGTCCACGTTCAATCTGCTGGGATAAGGTAATCTCCTGCTGTTTAGACAGCAGGGGGATACTCCCCATTTCTCGCAAGTATACCTTAACGGGGTCGTCGCTCTTATCCATTTTGCTTGCGCTCAGATCGAGTAATTCGTCCCCATACGCATCTGCACCAGGGTCTTCATCGCCAGTTCTGGCATCAAAATGTTCATCGGTTTGATCGGTATCTCTAAGATCCATTGTAGTTAAATCTCCCTCATCAAAGTCCCCTGCCTCATTGGGTCGATTAAGTGCTTCCAAGTCCATTTGGAGCAGGTTTTCGATATCATCTGGTGGAGTTATCGGCTGGTCATCGTACTTAAACAAGCCGTGTTCTTTGTTTAGATTTATCAAGTCGTTGTCCATCTTAATTGAATTTGCCCGTCCCTGATGGATAGATTGACCGTGATACCAACCGAACCATCAAGGGTTTACGGTACAAATTGCCTCCTTCGATTTGAAAGTTCAACAAGTTCCGCAAGTGTTTCGATGCTGTTGTTACCCTGTGTGAGCGCAGTCGAACGGACCGACCGTTCCAAATCCCACAGTAGGAGGTGTTTTAGCTTTTTCAAACAGCCATCCACCCGTGCCTTCAGATTCGGCGGAACCGTTTTTCGCAGAACTGCCGTAGAGATAATTCCCCGCACCTTTTCATCAACACATCTATCAATCAGGTGCTGTATATCAATCCGGTCATCTGACTCACTCAGTTCCCATAGCATTTGTGCAACTTTCGCGAGTTCGGGATGGGTAAAGTCTCGGTGATCGAATTTTGCTTTGGTATCAGGGATAAAATCTGGACACTGGATAAGGGCTTCGATTAATTGCCACTCGATTGACTCACGCGGGGTCAAACTTTTTTTCTTGTCAAGGGAAACAGAATGTCGAGGAGAGTGAACTGAACGATTTGTTTTAACACCTTGAAGTCGTAATTCGCTCCAGAGCGCGGTTGGATTAATATCGAGCTCTTGAGCCGCATACTTAACATACTCAGTGAGTTCAACCTGACTTGTCAGATTTGATAGCGTCAGGCAGATCTCTTTTACTGCTTGAGTTTTGACACTGACATGGCGAAGGGCATCTTGCTGGACAGCCCGTTGAATCTGAAACTCAATCAGATTCATCGCTTTGTTGAGTAAATCCCTAAATGCTTCAGTGCCTTGGTTGCGAATAAAAACATCCGGGTCTTCGGCCTCCGGCAACAGAACAATACGCACCCGGAGCCCTTCCTTGAGCAGTTGGTGCAACCCTCGCAAGGTTGCCTGAAAACCGGCAGAATCGCCATCGTAGATAATAATCGCCTCTTCAGCAAACCGTCTTAATAACTTGGCATGGGATTCACTCAACGATGTGCCGAGTGAGGCGACGACGTTCTGCACTTGTGCTTGATATAGCATCAACGCATCAATGTAGCCTTCAACCAGCAGTGCCGTGCCCGTTTTCTGAATGGCTGAACGGGCGTTATTTAGGTTATAAAGGATTTTGCTCTTATCATAGAGCGGCGTGGTAGGAGAATTTAGATATTTGGGGTGGTATTCATCTGATAAAGTGCGTCCTCCGAACCCGACGGGAGTCCCCCGTTCATCGAGGATTGGAAAGATGACGCGCCCCCGGAAACGGTCAATGGGACCTTGGTCTTCGTTTTTGATGAGTCCTACATCGACCAACTGTTGAATCGAGAATCCCTGTTGCGTCGCAGCTTTCACAAGGTCACGACGCTCGGGCTTGGTATATCCAAGTTGAAAATGTCGGATGGTTTGATCTTTGAAACCGCGATTTCTCAGATATGCCAGTGCATGTTGACCAATCGCGGGAGTTAAGAGTTGTTGGTGAAAATACTTCATCGCAAAACGGTTGAGGTCTTGAAGTTCAAGTCGTTGTTGACTAACCTGCCTCGATTTACCATCTTTGCTTGGCAGCGCAACGCCAACCCGGCCCGCCAACCATTCTACCGACTCCATGAAGGACTTTCCCTCATGTTTTTGGACGAAGGTAATTACGTTGCCACCTGTATCACACCCAAAGCACTTAAAAAGCTGTTTTTCTGGGGAGACCGTGAACGAAGGGGTTTTCTCATTGTGGAAGGGGCAGAGTGCTTTGTAGTCCTTACCGGCAGACTTGAGTGGAAGGCCAAGCTCCGATATGACCTCAACAATATCATTTTGCCCTCGGATATCGTCAATGACTTCGCCTGGAATGCGGTAAGAAGATGAATTCATCACAATATTCCCTTCGTAAGTCAACCGTTAATCAACCCCAAAGCGTTGTTGGTGTTCGTGGGTAATCACTCATACTGATTTATTCACGCTCTTCGGCAATGTCATATTTCTGTCTTAACACTACTCCTTTAGTGTAACAACCGTGGCACCCTCAGCACCTTCGTTTCTTGCCGCGAGCCGAAAGTCTGTAACCAAAGGGTGTTCGCCCAAAAAATCGTGGATGGCCTTGCGTAATGTCCCCGTACCTTTACCGTGAATAATTCGCACAACTGGCAACCCTGCGAGGAGAGCGTCATCAAGATACTTATCCGCTTCTTCCAATGTCTCGCTGACCGTTTTCCCGCGCAGATGCAACTCGTTTTTTACGCTGGTGGCTTTGCTGTATTGAATGTCCAAGACAGAAGTTGAAAGGTTCGGGTTGTTAGCTTGCGGTTGAACGTCCTCAATATCCCGAAAAGCGACCTGCATCTGCATACTGCCGACCTGAATCTTGAGCGGTTTCTTACTATTTTTTTCCGTTATTGAAATAACCTCAGCAAATCGGTTCAGGTTTTTCACGCGCACTTTGTCCCCGACTTTAATTTCGGGAAGTGGTTTAGGAGGCTTTGATGGCACACTTGAGCGTTCCGAACGTTTCTTTAGTTCCTCTTTTGCATTATCAACGTTGGCAAAGGCGGTTTTGATACTTGTTTTTGAGGCTTGTTGATGGCGTAGATCGGCAACTGTCCGGTCAACCAACCTGCGGGCATCGTTGACAACTTCAAAGGCATCCTTTTCCGCCTGTCGCTTGAGTTGGTCACGTTCTGATTTCAGTTGACGAATCATCTCTTGGTGTTTCTTAGAAGCCGCCTCAGCCTCTTGGATTTTCTCTTGAACAATGCGACGTTCCACTTCCAGTTCCCGCTGGGCGTGTTGCATACTCAGAATCAAATCTTCGACCGCAATGTTCTGATTGCCTATCTGCGCCTTTGCCGCCGCAAGAATTTTATCCGGCACCCCCAACCTTTGGGCAATCTTCATCGCATTGCTACTCCCGGGTACGCCAATCAGCAGACGATAGGTCGGGCTCAAAGTCTCCCCGTCGAACTCCATCGAAGCGTTTTCCACCTCTTCGCGTGTATGGGCATATACTTTGAGCGCACCGTAATGTGTTGTTACGATTGTCCGCGCTTTCTGCTCGACCAACCAATCCAAAATTGACATGCCGAGTGCGGCACCTTCAGTCGGCTCTGTGCCAGCACCGATTTCGTCGAGTAGGACGAGCGAATTATCTTCGACGGGAGAATCCCCAATACGCTCCAGAATATCAACAATCTTGGTGACGTGGGAGGAAAAAGTGCTGAGATTCTGCTCGATGCTCTGTTCGTCGCCGATATCTGCAAAGACCTGATCAAAGACCGCAATTTCGCTTCCACTCTGCGTCGGGATATGCAGTCCTGACTGCGCCATAAGTGTCAGCAGACCGACCGTTTTAAGCACGACCGTTTTACCGCCAGTGTTTGGCCCTGTGATGACCAAAGCACTAAATGAATCGCCGATATGTATATCGGTTGGCACAACATGCGACGGAGTATCTGGTGAGGCGGGTTGATCTTCTTCTCTCTTTTTTCCGTGAACAGTGTGCTCAAGTAACGGATGCCTCGCTTGAATCAGTTTGACAAATCCGTGCGAATTTAGACGAGGCGCGACACAGTTCAGCTCCAGGCTCAATTGTGCTTTCGCACCGAGAAGGTCTAACTTTCCCAGAATCTCCAACGCGAGCTCAAGGGGTGGGATGTATTCGCGCACTTCATCTGTTAGGGCGAGGAGAATCCGACGAATTTCTTCCCGCTCCTTATTGGCGAGTTGGTGTAAAGCGTTGTTGAGTTCAACCGCCTCGGCAGGTTCAATAAAAACACTCGCACCACTGCCGGATTGGCCCTGGACCACCGCACCCGGGAAATGCTGTCTCGCATCTTGTTTAATCGGTATCACATAACGGTCATTTCGGGAGGTGATGACGGTTTCCTGAATGGATTTCTGATGGTGAGGGGAACGGAGTAGGGATTCTAATTTCGATAGGAGATTTTCACGGGTACTCACCAATTGGTGGCGAATACTTCGCAAGGCAGGGCTGGCGTTATTGTGAAGTTCGCCTTCTGGGCTAACGCACCTGTCAATAGATGCCGCCAACTCAGCAGATGTCGGCAGGTTGCTAACGATTCCGAAAAGGTTGGGAATATCTGCCCTATTCTGCTTCGCCATCACCCGTTTGACATTTTTCGCAACCGAGACGACACTGCTAATGTGGAGCAGTTCATCGGGTTCTAAGAGCGCACCGGGCTTAGCCGCTTTCAGTAGGAGTGGGGCGATATTTCTGAGCCCATTTAACGGAAAACCGCCACTGGCCTGATAGACAATTTTCGCCTCACTACACAGGACCTGTTGTCGCCTGACCTCATCAATTTGCCGTTGGGGAGCGAGTTTGTCAACTCGCGTTGCCCCCAATTCAGAACAGGTGTGTTTCTTTAGTAATGTTTTGAGTTTATCATATTCTAGGACTTTTTCTGTGTGGGCGAACATGGTTTTTCTCACGTTATGGATTGCTGTCGGTGCACCTCAAAAATCATGGGAAAGCCCTAACGAACGCCCATTTTTATTTTTGGGCAGTTTCAATCTTATCCCGGTAAATAAGAGCTTTACCGTAAAGATTAAGGCTCGGTGCAAAGTTTAGCCCAACAGCTTGGTCATAAAAGTATATCGCTTTGCTACGGTCGTCTTCGGCATCGTAACGACGGGCATCTCGAAGATTTTTGAGAAAATCGTTGACCTTTGTTTCAACGTTACGAATCTGCTGGCGTAATTTTTTGTTTAGTCCGCCATGAATGTCTTTATCAACTTTATAACGATGCACTGCTTCTGCGTATGCGACAAGGGCATCGTAATATTGACCTTCATTTTCCAGCTTTTGTGCTTCTAGCACATCGGTAGATTGTAGCGTTTCTGAGCTTAACGTTTTGAGTTCGGGAATCAACTTACGGCTTTTTTCCTGAATTGCCTTTTCCAAGTTTGCGTCGAAGAGGTCAATTAGATCTTTATAAAGCGGCAATGCCTCATTCGGATGTCCCAATTTCTCGTGACAAAGGGCTTGACTAAACTTCGCATTCGCAAGCACTAAATCTCGAAATGTCGCCGGAACATTGGGCGGTAACTGGTGGTTCTCACTTTTCTGATAGGCATTGATTGCGTCTTGATATTTGCCCTCTTGGGTGTAACAGTCACCGATTGCCTTTTGAGCAGACAATGCAAGGATTTTATTTTCCTGCTGATGGTCTTCAATAACAGATTTGAAGTGGGTTCTGGCATCCGCGTAATCGCCCTGATAATAGAGGACTTTTGCATAATTGTATCGTGACGTGTCCGCAAAAGATGTGCCTGAATACTTCTGGAAAATTGACTCGAATTGAGTCGCAACCTCCTGTAGTTGCGCTTTGCTCTCATCAGCCTGTGCCGGGTCAAAACTGCTCCGTTCAGCTTCTTGATATTTCTCAAATGCTTTGACCAGTGCAAAGGAAGCCTCTGTCAGTTGCTTCTTTTGTTGCTGATGATAGGTCGTATATCCAAAGAAAGCGATGGCCCCGACGACGAGGGCTAAGATAATGATTTTAAGATGCTTTAGCAGAAAATCGTAGGATTTGAGAACCAATTCGATGAATTGGTCTTGCTTTATTTCTTCCTTCGTGAGGCGATTACTTTGAGCCATTGTTCTCCTCTTGAATTTCAGATAACGCTATATGATATCGATAAAGCGGGTGATGGGAATTGAACCCACGACCCTCAGCTTGGGAAGCTGACGCTCTACCGCTGAGCTACACCCGCATTGTAGGCCGTAAAATTATTTGATTGTACGATAAGGTTGCTTAATTATACTAATTAACCAGCGAGGTTGTCAAGTGGATTTTAGGCTTCAATAATTGATATTAAATATTTCTAAATGAGAAGCGATCGAGTATAATAACGAAGACGGTTTGATAAGCAGAAAAACTAGCCGACTAAACTGAATTGTAACACAAAATGAACAGAATTGTGACATAAAATGATTGCAATTCCTGAAATTATACAGTACAATATCATTTTAGCAGTGTAAGATGGTCTATCTGATTCACACTTAATTGAGGAGGAGCAACTGTAATGATAGGTATACTAACCGCAATGCCAATGATGTTTTCACCAGGTCCGATGGAATTAATCATTATTCTCGCGATTATCCTCGTGCTGTTCGGGGCAAAAAGACTGCCGACAATGGCCCGTTCACTTGGAGAGGCAATCCAAGAATTCAAAGGTGTTGGCAAGCGCGTACAAGAAGACCTCGCAGACGCAGTGGATGATGAAAATGATTCAACGGAAAAGACGGATAAAAAAGTTTAATTAATCTAAAATTATGGCATCTGATAACGAATCAATGACCTTCTGGGAGCATCTCGAAGAACTCCGGCAACGAATCATTAGGTCAACGATTGCAATCTGTATCTGCGTATTTGCAAGCCTAATTTTTATTCATCCCATTGAGAAGGTTCTCCTGTTTCCAATAAAGACATCTATCAATAGTCTATTGGCAGCCTCGATAGATCGCGCCCTTGGATCGGAAGGTTCAACGATGGCGTTTGTGTCAATTGCGATGAAAGCACAAGGAGCGGGGATAGATGTTACACTGATTAATATAGGGCCGCTTGCAGCCATCATGGCTTTTTTTAAGATTGGCCTGACCGCCGGGTTCTTGCTTGCTTCCCCGATTCTGCTTTATCAGCTTTGGGCGTATATTTTTCCGGCCCTGACGCAGCGAGAGAAAAAGATGGCCCTTCCGCTTTTTCTTATTATCGTTCTCTTTTTTCTTGCCGGTACGGTTTTCGCTTACTTCATCGTTGTACCGGTTGTCCTGCAATTCGCAGCTGGTCTCTGGTCAGAAACGGATCAGATGTGGGACCTCGAGCGGTATGTAGGTTTTATCACCCGGTTGCTCTTGGGATTCGGTATTGCGTTTGAACTGCCGATAGTGATGGCATTTTTGGCGTGGATTGACGTTATCAATTCACACGGTTTCCGAGAAAAGCAGCGGCACGCCATCGTGGTCATCTTTATACTATCTGCCTTGTTGACCCCAGCAGATCCCGCGTCAATGTTCTTGATGGCTGTGCCGCTTATTGGTTTGTATCAGTTGGGAATTTTCTTCGCGTACCTTGTTGAACAGGAGCCTGACAATTATGCCTAATTCAAATTTGAAAGAACAACTCGCCTCGTTGCATCAGCTTCAACAGGTCGACCTGAACATTTTGCGGTTGTATCAGCAACTCCAATCTGTTCCTGTCAAGATTAAAGAATTGGATGACCACCTTCTGGTTCATGAACAGCAATTGAAGGAGAAGGAGGAAACCCTCTCGGAGGCGGAAAAGGAGCAACGTTCCAAATCGGCAGAGCTTCAAATGGAGCAGGAGCAACGCGGAAAATATGAGGCGCAGTTACGGGAAGTGAAGACCAATAAGGAATATCAGGCGTTGGATAAAGAGATTAGCTTCCTCCAACAGAAAGAGGCAGAGATAGAAGATGCGATTTTGGAAGGGATGTTGCAAATCGACCAGCTAAACGACGCACTTCGAGAGCAGGAAACCGCGTTCAATGCGGAACAGGCGAAAAACAGGGCACAGAAAGATCAGTACGAGCAGGAAGCCGCAGACCTTAAAGCACAGATTTTGGAACAGCAGGAAGGGCGTAAACGTCTTTTGCCGACCACCGACCACGATTTAATGAACCGTTATCGAGCGTGGTTCAAACGGAACAGGACAGGACTTGTCGCCGTAGTGACCGATAACGCTTGCAGTAGTTGTCGGATGGCCATTCCGCCCCAGATGTTAAAGGAAGCGCGAAAATATGAACAGATTGTCCTCTGTGCAAGTTGCAAGCGAATTCTCTATGCCCAGCCTCCTGCTTCTGCCGATGAACCCCCCACTGATGAAGCAGAGGATGCCTCTTGATTCCATCTTAATCTCCGCTTCAATGATGGTCTCGAAAATCTCACCATTCTCTGGGTGGATTAATCAATGCCTTTCGCGCAAGTTATCCGCTACTGTATGAAACCCACCTTGATAATCTTCCGTTTTATTAGCATACCGCTGAACTGCTTTGAAAAATGGTAACTGTTCAGATTCGCCAGATGGCTACCGATGAAACTATACCACTCAATTTCTGAGCTTGAAGAAACTGGCCTCGTCCAAGCGGCAATAAGCATACGTCACGGGGGCATTAGTCTTGAACCTTACCATTCGCTGAACCTTGGATATGGCGTTGGGGATGAGCGTACAAATGTGTTCGCGAATCGACGTGCACTCTTTGAGCAGGTCGGGTTGGAACCGTGTAATTTCGTGTATTGCCGACAGATTCACAGTGCTGATGTTATCCGTGTTGAGCAATTCGCCTCTGCCTCGCAAACGCATATCGCGGAGGCAGACGCGATGATTACCACACACTCTAACCGTGCGCTTGGGATATTCACAGCAGATTGCGTACCTGTTTTTATCCTTGACCCCGCAACACCGGCCATCGGTATTGCCCACGCAGGTTGGCGAGGGACCTTGGCTAGAATCGCCGACAAGACCATCAACGCGATGAGACATAACTTCGGCACGTCTCCTGCGGTCTGTATTGTTCACCTTGGCCCCTCGATTCAGCGGTGCTGTTATATCGTCAGCGAAGAGCTCGCAGACCGATTTGAGGGCGCATTCGGGGTATCAGTACGGTCTGGTGTTCGTGCGTTGAGTCTGCAAGAAGCCAACGTGCGACAACTCGCTCAGGTCGGGGTGTCACCACGCAACATCTCTGTGTCGCCATTCTGTACGGCTTGCCGAACAGATCTGTTCTATTCCCATCGTGCTGAAGAGGGGAAAACCGGGAGGATGCTTTCCCTTATCAGGTTACGTTGCATTGAGGATTAGTGGATTATCGCATGTTGCCACCGCTAGATGCTATCAGGTTTGCACTTGCAATCATTTCTCAAGATGTGCTATTATTAAAATTACGTGGTCGGCTTTCACATAAGCGGCATTTTATAAATGACAAACTTCTAGGGGGCGATTCCGATTGGCTTCAATTCGAGAGAATTTCTTACGAATGCAAGAGCGAATCACCGCCGCCGCTGAACGTGTAGGGCGAGATGGGCGGGCGGTACAGATTGTTGCTGTCTCCAAAACCAAGCCCGTCATCCAGATTTTGGAAGCCATTGATGCGGGGGTCACAGATATCGGTGAAAATCGCGTACAGGAAGCAGTGGGCAAATACGACCAAATTGACCGTCCTGCCAAATGGCATCTTGTTGGGCATCTGCAACGGAATAAGGTCAGACAAGCGTTGCCGATTTTCGATCTGGTTCATTCTGTGGACAGCTTGCGGTTGCTTGCGGAGATTGACCGGCGGTCTGCTCAATTGGATTGCCAAACAGAAGTGTTGGTGCAGGTCAACACCTCCGGTGAACCGAGCAAATACGGATTGGTGCCAGATGCGGTGTTTGATTTTATAGAGAACGCTCTCGATTATGCCCACGTTCGCATAAAAGGGCTTATGACGATTGGAGCGTTCTTACCTGACCCGGAAGCGGTTCGCCCATCGTTTGTTTTGTTGCGGACACTTCAGGAAAAAATTGGAGAACAACGGTTTGAAGGCGTTGAGATGGAATACCTTTCGATGGGAATGACCAACGATTTTGAGGTTGCGATTGAAGAGGGCGCGAATCTGGTGAGAATCGGTACGGCGATTTTTGGAGAACGCGATTGAAAAGCAGATATGCTCAGTTCTCTTTACGGTGACTGTTGCTGTGTTTCCCGTTTGCTTTAACTTCTTAAATAGCCGCCAACAATAGGAGCATCACCTTGATGGAATCAGAAATTCGGTTTGGAGTTATCGGCGTTGGAAATATGGGAGAGGCAATCGTCCGGGGCGTTGTGGGAGCTCTGTTCCCTTGCGAACGTGTATGGATTACGGACATCTACCGCCCCAAAGTGGACAGCCTCCGTGAAGAACTTGGGGTGAATGCCGCCAGTAGTATCTCTCAGCTTGTTGATGAGGTTGATTTCCTGCTGTACGCGGCGAAGCCGAATAATGTTCCCGATGCGTTTGGGGAAATCGCGAAAACCCTTCAGCCTACTCAATGGTTAATCTCAATTGCGGCAGGCGTACCGACGGGAGAATTGGAATCCTATTTTTCAGACCCACCACCGCCCATCGTGCGGGTGATGCCGAACATCGCGGTATCTGTCAAAGCAGGAATCGCCGCAATCGCCCCCGGCACTACCGCCACAAGCGACCACCTTTCGATGACGCAGACCGTTTTTAACGCCGTTGGCAAGTCGGTGTGCGTTGATGAGAAGCATCTCAACGCGGTCACCGGGTTGAGCGGCAGTGGCCCCGCGTTTGTTTTTCTATTCATCGAAGCACTCGCTGATGCTGGTGTCCATGTTGGATTATCCCGTCCAGATGCATACGAACTGGCTGTTCAAACAGTTTTGGGCGCGAGTCAGATGGTTGCACAGTCCCAGGAACACCCGGCAGTGCTAAAAAACCGTGTGACAACACCTGCGGGCACTACAACCGCTGGGCTATATGAACTGGAATGCGGCGGTCTACGAGCGATTATCACCGACGCTGTCGCTGCCGCAACCGAGCGTGCAGAGGCACTTGCGAAAGCTTAAGAAGGGGCGAATCTGTGGATATATTGATGTTCATCTTGTATTATAGCATTAGGTTCTATCAGATTATCGTCTTCGTTTATGTGATATTATCTTGGTTTGTTTATGGCACTCAAAATATGATAGTTCGTCGGATCTATTGGACAGCGGGCCAGCTTGTTGACCCCGCTTTAGCCCCAATCCGTCAACTGCTTAACCCCCTAATGCGCGGTCGAGGGCTGTTTAGCAGGATTGACATATCACCAATCATCTTATTGATTTTCCTCATGCTTCTTGAGAAGATTATAGCTCGTGCTTCTTGAGAAGATTATAGGAAGCACATTGCCTCAAAGATGATGGTTTCTAAACTTAAAATGATGGACGAAACAACCGTGTTGTCTGTATCCGATACATCAAATTCCGAACTCTTGACAGAGCAGGTCATTCTCAAGGAATGGGAAGAGGCAGATGTCTACCTCCAGCTCCTTGAACGTGCAGGAGCCGAGCAGTATGTCATTCAAGAAATGCCTTCAGCCATTGATGGCTTCAATCTGGACACGTTTAAGTGCAAAATTCACCAAGATGTCTTTCTCAAATTTCATATAATGCAGGGCGAAGGCGTGACGTATGCGCCCTCTTGGAATTATTACACCGCTGCGGTTGAACGATATGTCCTCAATGAGGTTGCCAAAGAGGTGCCAAAAGATGCGTTGGAGTTTCGCAAGCAGTGCCGTCGGCACTTTCAGCAGCAACTGGAGTCGCGACAGCGACAGTTTCACGCGCTCGGAATATTCGGAGATTGGGCGGCGACAGGCAAAAACTTAGACACCCGACATGAATGGCGCCTGATTAATGCCTTCAACAAACTTCGAAACTTAGGTTACTTAAACAACGATGCAAAACTCGGGTATTGGTGTCAAGAATGTAATACCTCGCTCGGCACCGATGGGATTGAAATTCGTTCTGCCCAAGTCTATTCGGCCTATGTGAAATTTCCGGTTAGCGATGGCTTTGAAGAGCTGGGAGCGAATATTCACATCGGTGTGTGGGTTGAGGATCTTTGGCATCTGGCGGGGAGTATTGCCCTCGGTATAAAGAAAGACAGCCAATGTCTCATCGTTGAGTTTGAAGGAGACGTAATCATTTGTGCAGAGGAAGACTTCAAAAATTATGTGTCCGAAACGCACCGTGAGCATAGTCCAATTATCAGAAAGATAAAGGCAGATGAATTAATCAATTACACCTGCTTACATCCGTTTTTGGGAACAGAGCTTTCGATTATTGAGGTACCAGACCTCTCCGAAGATAGCGACGATTTATTAGATGTGACCGATGGCAGAAGAGCAGATTTACTTCAGCTTGCCCCCGGCCATCAACCGAGAGATTATCGAATCGCACAGGCTTTGAACTTACCCATTCGTTCCGTCGTTGACGATGCCGGGCGTTTAACCGAGGATGCAGACCTATTTTGTGGCCTGAACACGACGGAAGCCGGTCAATTTATCGCGTTAGAATTGGAAAAGCGCGGTTACTTAATCTGTGGCGGTGTCGGTAAACTTCAGCACCCGCACTGCTGGGCATGCGATAACCAGGTCTTATTTCGGCCGGTTCAACAGTGGATTTTCGCGCTGGATAACAATCAATTGAGACATCGGTTGCTTCATTCAGATCGGTTTTGGGCAAATTATAATGAAAAAAATACGGAGTGGATGAAACAAACTATCCAGAATTTACCAAACCTGTCCGTTTCGTGCTACAGGGGGTGGAGCAGTCCACTTCCCATTTTTCAGTGCGAAAAATGCGGAGATCGCCTTTCTGATAAGCGTGCTCTCAAGACCGTTCGGGATATCACTTCTCGGCGGGGCATTGATGTTTGGTTCAAACTGAGTGTGGATGAGCTGTTGCCTTCAGAGACCGTATGTCCCAACTGTGAATCAAAGGAATTTCAGAAGGAATCCGCGCTTCTGGACGGGCGTTTTGCTACGTTGCTTTACGCAATCAATAGGTCTGATGTCAAACGGACACACATAAAGCATATCAATGTTGCGTTTTTTTCAGATGAGCAATTTCCCAGATGGTTTGCCCAACTGGCCTTGACTGCGCTCGCGCTACACGACACGCCCCCATTTAAGTATTTGGAACTGATTCAGGTCAATTCACCAGCGCACCCTGTCGAAACCGACGTGGATTGGATGGCTGGATATCCAGCGGATGTGCTCCGAATACTAGGGATTCATCCCGACTTTGATTCCCCATCAATGAACGACCTCATCGAAGCGTGTGAGCAAGAGTATAACGAAATTCGGGCGCGACTATGCACAATCTTGGATGAATTGGCAGACTTCGAGCCGAGCGAACATCGGATTCCCTTAGATGTGCTACTTCCACTTGATGCGCTGGCGTTATCTGCCACAAACCAGATTTTGCAATCGGTAGACCTCGCCTATCAAGGTGCTCGCTTCTATGAGGCATGGCGCGTTCTGATAGATTTTTGTAAATCCCATTTCGAGTCGCTTTACCTACCCCTCCTCAAAGAGCGGTTCAAAACCGCAGCAGAGGGTTATGAAAAGAGATCTGGCCAAACGGTCTTATGGGAAATCCTTCGTCTATTCGTTCAACGGTTCGCACCGATTATTCCATTTCTTTGCGAACAGATTCACGAGCGGATGCGTCACGATTGGGGCGCGGAGTTACCCCCCGAACATCTTACGGAATCTGACGGACAATATGCCAGTGATTCGTCCCAGCCTTCTGAAGATGTCGATTTTTCAAGCATCTTTCTTGAGGATTGGATCGCTCAGGTTGATATGCCACACATTGCGGATGTGGATGCGCAGTGGGCGGAATTGTCAAAATCGGTGGGCGGCAGTTGAGCAACCCGACCCGTGGGTGGGAAATCCCACTCCCGATACGCCCGATACCTGATGGTAAAATTACTGATTTTGATTGTCAAAACTCATAAGGAGATTTCGATGAAACGAGGGCATTCCCTCAGAGCTATTTTTCCACTGGCTATTGTTTTTTTTTCAGTGCTTGTAACCGACCAGTTGACGAAATGGGTCATTCAAGCAAACATTAAACCTGGTTATGATTTTATCCCCATCATTGATGGGATATTCAACCTCCGTCATGATACGAATGATGGTGCCGCCTTCGGGTTAATGCGCGGACAAAATATACCGCTCATTATCATATCAATTTTCGCTATGGTACTGATTTTTGTGTACTATCGGCACTTTCGAGATAGCCTATGGATGAAAATCGCGCTCGGATTTATGCTTGGGGGTGCGGTTGGCAATTTCGTCGATAGGATTCGCCTCGGCAAAGTGGTCGATTTTCTCCAGGTCGGAATTGCGTCAATTGGCGAAGGTGGGCTTTGGTGGCCCACGTTCAACGTTGCCGACACTGCTATTTGTATTGGGGCGGGTATGCTTATCGTTCACCTAGTCCGAAATTGAGGATATTCTAATGTCGCGAAATCAATTCAAAACTAGATGGTTCATTCTACAGTCGTCGATCTGCAAGGCAGGGTTCGTGAAGTTGCTCGCTGTCTTTCTGCTGAGTACAGTGATAATATCCGGGAATGCTTTTGCCCAATATCAACCGCCTTCCGAAGGTACGCCAGCCGCACAGAGAGGCGAGCGGACGGAAGAATATAAGGAGAGTGCCTTACGCCGTTTTGAAGTTGTGACGCTCATTTCGCTTCCATTTACTGCGATTCACAGTTTCCTTGCTGTTCGGGGCGTTAAAATGATTCAGAACGGAAATATCGCCCCTGAGCTCTCAAGTACAGATTTTAAGATTGTTGGCGTTACCGCTGTTTCCTACGCACTTTTTATCGGTTTTTGGGACTGGTTGCATACGCACGGTAAAAACCCGTCAGAACAACTGATTCCAACTTCACCACGGTCTCCCACACCGGCAACGCGGAAAGTGCCGACAACAAGTTGGCAAATCGAAGATTCACCCGATTTCGTCCTTCCACTTGTGCAAATCCGATTTTAGTCATGGCAATTTTAGAAATACACACTGACGATGCTCCGATTCTGCGTCAGAAGGCATCCCCTGTTGAACGCATCGATCATGCTCTGCTTAAACTCATTGATGATATGTTTGAAACAATGCACGATGCCAAGGGAATTGGTTTGGCTGCGCCACAGGTTGGAGTCGCTCAAAGGGTTATCATTGTTGATATCGAAGCGCGCGTTCCCGAATGCCCGCCGATGACGCTGATAAATCCGGTCATTACAAACGCTACTGGCGAAGAACTCGGCGAAGAAGGATGCTTGAGTCTGCCCGAACACCGGGGCATCGTGAGACGGGCGAATGGAATCACTGTCCAGGGGTACTTACCAAATGGAACGGGAATCGCGCTCAATGCAAGCGGAGTAATGGCGCGGGTGTTACAGCATGAAATTGATCATCTCGACGGCATCCTTTTTATTGACAGGCTCATCCCCGAAGACCAGGTGTTGCTCGAAGAGCTCGAAGATGAATCGCCCGAGGAGCAGTCGTAGGCCAGGGGGAAGAAACTTTCTGAAATCTGCTTATGAAAATTCTCTTCATGGGTACGAGCGAATTTGCCGTACCGAGTCTTAAAAAACTGATTGATCGGAATTTTGACCTGATTGGGGTTGTGACGCAACCAGACCGACCGAGCGGCCGAAGGAAGCGGCTTACACCGCCCCCGGTAAAAGTTGTCGCGCAGGAGGCTAATCTGCCGATTTATCAGCCCGAACAGGTACGGCATCAAGACTTTATCCGTACCCTCAAGGGGCTGAACCCGCACGCCATTGTCGTCGTCGCCTTTGGTCAGATACTCCCCAAGCCGATACTCAATCTACCGCCGTGTGGATGTATTAACGTGCATCCTTCGTTGCTACCCAAATATCGCGGTGCTGCCCCCATCCAATGGGCACTGATTAACGGGGAGACAGAAACCGGAATAACGCTCATGTTACTTGATGCCGGGGAAGACACAGGAGATATTATTCGACAAGCACAAGCTAAAATCGCCCCCGAAGATACAGCCACCACGCTGACCGATCGAATGGCATCTTTAGCCGCACCACTGCTGGTTCAGGTCTTAGAGGCCATGCCTACAGATACCCTGCCGCCACATACCCCACAAAATCACGCCGAAGCCACTCATGCCCCGCGTTTGACCAAGGAGACCGGACAGATTGACTGGAGAAAATCGGCGATAAAGATTCACGACCTGGTGCGCGGGACAGCGGGTTGGCCCGGGGCTTATACCTTCTTTGGGGATAACCTTCGCCTCAAAATTATCGAATGTAGCGTCGTTGATGCTCCAGATCTGGAGAATATGTCCCCCGGCACCATCGAAATTACAGCCGATAAAACGTTGATTGTTTTTACCGCAGAAGGCGCGTTGCGATTGAACCGGATACAACCGGCAAACAAACAGCCAATGACTGCCCACGACTTTCTCAATGGATATCGCTTGAAGACCGGAGATCGATTCCTTACTGAAGAGGTTCAGGCAAACTTCTAAGGCCCAGGCCGCTCCTGCTGGATTGCCAAATCCAGCAGAGCTAATCTGCTGAACGTGTCTATATTTTATATTAAACCTGCTTAGCAAAATGGCTCAATCAAAGATGTCCATCAATGCCTATCTATTCACTACCGTCAAGATCGCCCTAATTTGCCTCGTCGTCGTTATCGGAATTGGACTGATTGGCGGTTTAGTCATTCTTCCCAAAATGGTTCGCACTAAAAATGTTGTTGTTCCCGACCTAGTCGGTCAAAACTACGAACACGCATTTCACCTGCTCCACGATGCAGGCTTGCAGTTCCACCAAGACGGGATTGACCAGAAGCCGAGCGCAAGTGTTCCAAAAGGGCATGTTATTGCCCAATCGCCGTTAGCGAATTCCAAAGTCAAATTAAATAAACCAGTGCGAATTACGTTGAGCGTTGGCAACCAAAAACTCCCTGTGCCGGATACGACGGGTGAAACGTTAAAGGACGCTGAAGCTATCCTCAAGAAAGCGGGCTTTCAGAAAAATCGCGTTGCAGAAGTGCATTCGGACCGGTATCCTGTTAATATGGTCATTGCACAAACGCCTGCCCCGGGTGTGATACATCAGCGAGGTGAGGGGGTCAACCTGCTGTTGAGTCTTGGGACCCCCCTCACAGTGCTTCTGATGCCAGACCTGCACAACATGCCGATTGATGAGGTTCGCAACCGACTCAAGGCACATGGGCTTGAAAGTAACGAGGAATATAAGTCTCATCCGGAAATCCCAAGCGGCTTGATTATCAGCCACCAACCAGCGGCGGGTGAACTGATTCAGGTTGGGCAGAGCGTTACGCTTGAAGTCAGCGGTTCTGCGCTCGGTAGAGCGGATAGAGGGCGTTTTGTACAGATTCGGTACACCGTATCAACCAAAGAGGGCTCGCCCAAACGGGTCAGAATTTTCATTGATGATGAGCAGGAACGTCACACAATTATTAATGACGTGTATCAAGCGGGTGAACTGATTGAGCTATCGCTGGTACGGGTTGTTGGCAAGGCAACAATGGTTGTTTATGAGGATGGGACGGTCATAAAACGGGAGCCACTCTAGCGAACTATCAAGTCTTGAAAAGCGACTGAAGTGGTCAACGACAAATGGAGCAAGGAACTCGCAATGACAGAACAGACTAAAATTGCACCATCAATGCTGGCAGCGGATTTCAGTCAGCTAGGTGAAGAAGTTCAGCGGGTCGCCGATGCGGGAGCAGACCTCATTCACCTTGACGTGATGGATGGGCACTTCGTCCCGAATTTGACAATGGGGCCGCGACTTATCGGGGCACTGAGGCAATACACAGCAATTCCTTTCGATGTGCATCTGATGATTACGCACCCGCAAAACTACATTGACGCATTTGCCGATGCTGGGGCGGATTTAATTACGTTCCACAGCGAGTTGGGTGGGCAGGTCGAAGCTGTGATAGACCAGATAAAAGCCCGCGGGATAAAGGTTGGGGTGGCACTGCGGCCCAAAACGCCGATTTCAGTGGTCGCGCCGTATCTCCCCACACTAGACCTTGTTCTGCTGATGAGCGTTGAGCCCGGTTTCGGTGGACAGCAATTTATGATGAGTACACTCGAAAAACTTGACCATCTGCGAGCAATGATTCAAACGCAAGATGTGACGGTGGAGATTGAGGTGGATGGCGGAATCAATCGCGAGAACGCAGGGTTGGTGCGGAGCCGTGGCGCGACCATCTTGGTTGCGGGAACCGCAATTTTCGGCAGTAACGACGTGCGTGAGGCAATTGATGCCTTACGAAATGCCAAATAGCCGAGCGTGTCCAAATTTCTGCCGTGCGAGCCAATTCTACGGATTTCTATACACGTAGTCGTGCGCCCCGTAGCGCCGGAGGGGCAATCCACCATTATTGTGAAATCTAAAAATATGGTGACATTTACCGGTAGGCGCGCTTTGGAAGCGCGCCTACCGGTGTATCAGTAATTCTGGGCTTTACTATAATTACTAAGCTTTGGACAATTTTTAAGAATAAGCAACCTTAAAGAATAAACTTGTAGGAGCGGCTTCCCAGCCGCGACACGGTTTATAACCGCTACTCCCGTAGGAACGGAAACCTCCCAGCCGTGACACTTTATGCTGAAATTTGCTTAACTTTTATATCAAACTTGCTTGACACCAAAGTGTGCAAACAACGAGATCGTCAACGCCACAAAGCACTTTTTTCTTGGCTTTTTTTAGCACATTTAGTATACTTTCGTTATGCCTGAATTAATCACTTCCCCACCATTTTTGATAATTGTAGCGATACTCGCCATATTGCTCGTAATTGGTATTATCAAGCGTGCGGTACGCCTCTTAATCTGGATCTCCGTTATTTTGGTGATTCTCATCTGTCTCGGTATTGCGAAACAATCTAACCTGCTCAATTGGTTTGAGAATCTCCTCAAAATAGCAGACTGAACCTATGTTTCCCTTATCAGCGATGGAGGACCAAAAAACGTGAATTACCGAGATATTTTAGAAAACATCCGACTTGCCTTTCCGCAACCGATATCTGACCCCATACATAATTCGTATTTCGTGCATTCCATTATGCGCGCCTTGGATCAGGTTGACGCGCTCAAAACAGATCTGCCGATACTCGGTGCCGTTGTCCCCGGTGATTTTGAGAAAGCAAGAGGAACAACCTTACCGGAGGCTATGGCCTCGGTTGAAGAGGTCACTGCTGACCTCGTGAGTTACCTCCGGGGGATGACCATCTTTGGGCATCCTCGGACGCAACAGAACGTTGTCCCGCCTCCGACGATTCCAAGTCTGATTGGGGGACTCCTCGCTACTCTGTATAATCCGAATCTCGCTTGGGATGAATACAGTCGCCTGGTCGCGTTGGCTGAAGTTGAAGTAACCGCCATGGCCTCACAATTGATTGGATATGACCCGGAAGAGTCGATCGGTGTGTTTACCTTTGGCGGCACCGGAACAACCCTCTACGGCGTGAAGCTGGGCCTTGAAAAGGCGTACCCGGAGACAATACACAACGGTGTATCTGAAGATGCTGTCGTAATTGTGTCAGATGCTGGCCACTACTGTGCCACTAACATTGTCGGTTGGCTCGGAATAGGAACGAAGAATCTGATTACGATTCCGACAACATTTGAAAACGAAATGGACCTCAAGCAACTTGAGCAGGAGGCGCGGACAGCACTGGCAAACGGAAAAAAGATTGCCGCCATCATTGCAACATTGGGCACCACCGACGCGTTCGGGTTAGACGATTTAGAAGCCATTGTTGCGTTCCGAGACACGCTGGTTGATGAATTTCAACTTGACTACCGCCCACACATTCACGCCGACGCAGTTATTGGATGGGCGTGGTCTGTGTTCAACGACTACGATTTTGAGGATAATCCTTTAGGGTTTCGGCCGCGCACCATCCGCGCATTGGCAGGAGCGTGCCGACGAATACGTCATTTAGCCCTCGCCGATTCCGTCGGAATTGACTTTCACAAAACAGGTTTTACGCCCTATATCTCCAGTCTCGTCCTCATCAAAAATCAGGCGGATCTGGAACTGGTGAAACGTCAGCAGGAACAGGTGCCGTTTCTCTATCACTTTGGCCAATATCGCCCTGGCATGTACACCCTTGAAACCTCCAGGGCTGGGACAGGGGTTCTTGCCGCCCTCGCCAATTTTCGGTTGTTCGGAGAACAGGGGTTGCGCGCCATCCTCGGGCACATCGTTGAAATGACGCAACTCCTGCGGGAATATCTCGAAGGCCGCGAAGGCACAACCATCCTAAACCGAGGCAATTTCGGGCCCGTCACGCTCTTCCGCGCCTATCCAGATAGTGTGGATACCTTCTCAATCAAGCAGGATGAATTTGAGGATGCTACCTATCGCGATAGCCTGCTCAAACATAATGAATACAACAGAGAAATCTCTCAATATGTGTATTCAGAGGCGATGGAGGGCCGCGGCGTTTTCATTTCGATAACGGACTGCTATCGGCAAACGACGTATGGCGAACCAATCGTCGCGCTAATGTCATTTATCCTATCTCCATTTGTCGATGAAGCCGATGTCAAAACCGTCGTCGCAAAGGTCCTGGAAGCTAGGCAAAAAGTAACTTGAGCAGGTTTCAAAAAATAAATAGCAGAAACCGAGTTTTTTGCGTCTCGTCATCGGGTCTCCACCCGCAAGGGTCGGCAAAACTCGGTTTCCAAACACCCCGGTAGGTACGGTTTGATGAAGTTTAAGTACTTAAACGGTTTCCCTCACCCCCGGTAGGTGCGGTTTGATGAAGATTCAGAATTTAATTCGGTAATGTGTGGGCAGGCACAAGACCTGCCCCTACAGTGATTTTTGGCGATAGAATTACCGAAATATTTATTTAAACTTCATGTAACCACACCATCCTTCCAATCTTCCCCTCTTCCATTATTCAACGGGGGGGTCGGAGTATACCTCTACGATGAATGCCAGCTCCGGGGCCCGTTTGAGCAGTTCCGAAATGACCTGGAGAAGGGTTGACTTAGGTTTTGACTCGAGGGTAGCGAGTAACGGCTCAAGGGAGCAAATCGCCTCCGGATCGTGAAGGTAGGTCAACAGGAGTGCAACGATATGTTTACAATCACCTTCGTAGCTGTAGGGGCACGAACAGTCGGCATCGGCAATCCCCGTCGGCATCAATTCTACAGAGACTCGATACAGTTCCTCCATTGACCCCTCGCAGGTCGCAGACAGGGTAGAACCTTGAAGTGCCGGATTGCCAATTGCCTCGGCATCAAAGTAATCTAAGCCGCGTGTGAAACTCTGTTCTGTGCAACGTTCTTCAATCTGATCGAGCGTGAGTTGGATATGTTGCATGGTTATCACTGATACCTCACTTTGCTTGTGCCCCGGTGCCCAAAACTGGTCCCCGCCGCCATCGAGTACGCAGACCAGTTCCTGAACACCAGAGGGTATTCTGCCAATCAACCACTCCGGGGGCTGAATCTGTTCGGATGTTTCGCCCTCATGGATGGTCGCTTTTTGATCGTTAATATCTTGAGGCCGTTCAATCTTGGGCTTTCATTTGGGCCCAAGTTGTGGTGACTTTGCCCCGAGGCGAAACAGCCAGCAATTCGTCCAGTCCTGTTTTCATGAGTATTCCAATGTCCGCCTCCGTCGCGGCGACATCCAAAATGGCAATTTCATCCAGATAACCGGGGAAGTATTGGCTTGCGGTGTCCGCCCCTCGGCGCGCAATGGCATATCCTTGACCAATCGGTTGCCTCAAGTCACCAGCCATGGGGGCATTCGCTTTTTCCTTCCCATTGACATAAAGCTTGCCAATCTTTCCATCCCAAACGAAAGCGACATGAACCCACTCTTTTTGCGGGACAGCATCCGCCTGTACGTGTTTCCAGTTCTGTGCTTTCTCGATGGTCACATACGCATCCAGCTTAGGTATTGAAGAAAATCGAAGCCCCCAATTATCCGCATTGTTTTCGACGATGCTGACTTTGCCTACGCCTTTCATAAAAACCCATGCAACAGCCGTCACTTGATTGGACTTGGGTACGAAACGCGGATTGCTCTTGATATTCACATAAGCCCCGACACCATTGAAGTCCAACGCCTGACCGTACTTTCCTTTAATCCATTTGGGGCCTCCTTGAAGTTCGCCATCGTTTCCGTTCCCAGAACCATCTTTAACTTTATTCCCGCTACCTTCATCAAAACTCCAAACCGCAACAGCATTTTCTTTCAGGTCGATTTTGGCATGATTTGAGCTTACCGATAGCCCCCAAACAACCAGAATCGCCATCACAAACACACAAGCTTTGGCTTTCATTTTTCCTTTCTCCTTCTGTTTTTGAAAGATAAAATTTGAACCTACCTGTTTCCGTTGCCTACTTCGCAAAATAACCATTGATTATTATATCACTCTTTGCTATCCAGATCAATGAGATTTTTGAGTGTGTCTTAATGGAGGTGGTGGGAATCGAACCCACTTCCGAAGGGATTTGAAGGCAACCACGCCTCCGTCCTCCGTCGAATCCATTCACCCCCGCGCATACAACGACAAGTTGAGCGATGGACGTTGAGAACTTATACCATTTCTGAAAATTTATATCGCGTTAGCGGTTTTGATGAAATATGAAACGCCTGTAATCCCGGCTACGGGGGTGCGGTTGATGACGCTTTCTTTGAAAGTGGCAACATGAGTTGACGCATATCGTTATCCGATGGGGCAAGATGCCCCGGCTACGGGGGTCTGATGCGTTTTTGCTTATGCTTTGAAAGTGAGTTGACGCAAATCGGACTTCCATTAACGAGTGATTTATTATCGGAATTGGTATTACGTTTGAAGAGAATTGAAAATTGAACGTCAAAACCCATAAGGGTGACAGACCGTGCCTGCCAAGAAGAAATATAAAGTCAATCTACGGGGTTTGACAGTGCGATTCCAAACAGTGCTGTCTCTCTTCCCAATCGGGAAGGTAGGCGGACATGAAACTTTTGAACACCCTGCCGTGATTCGGGGCGAGGAGATGGACTAATTCGTGGACAATCACAAATTCCCCCAACGCTTCCGGCAGGTCGAGCAGGTCGGTGTTGAGAGTCAATCGGCCATTCGTGGATATCGATGCCCACTTCCGCCGCATGTCGCGCAGATGCACTTCGCGCACTGAGACCCCGATGCGGTCTGCCCACTGCCACACTGCACCTTTCAACTCCCTTGAATCATTCCAAACACTTTCGGTGTTCATATTCGTTGCAAATCCAACAAGGCGTTTGTTATTTCGATCAGATTGTCTGTTCCAACAATAGGTCTTAATATTAGGTAGAATCTCCTCCGCAACAGGCTCTTTTGGTGTTCGTTCCACTGATAATCAGGAAATTGGTCAAACACGCTATTGAGGGCTCGCGCCTGTTCTGGGGTAATGTCTTCTGTAACGTTCTTGAGAACCTTATAAACTGCATAGGCGTTTTCGTCCAAGTTCATTCGGGCGCGTTCGCTTGCGGCCTGTTCAAGTTCCTCGATTAACTCCCAATACGCAACCAATGCCTGTTGCGTCGTAATCTGACGATTCTCATAAGCTTCTTCCAGTGCCTCCGCTCGTTCTCCAATCGAAATCAGAAACGGCTTTGACCGGCTTTCGTCTATTACCGTCTTCTTCAATATCTTCCGCAAATTCAACACCTTCACCGTATCAGATACATCGCTATCCCCGAGTTCTCTCAATGTGTTTGCGTTCAATTCCTGAATAGAACCCGGTAACTCAAACGGATCGCTTTCTGTATGTTCTTGCAACAGTTCCCGCGTCTTGGCGGTCAACTCCTTATCAACGTAAGTAGGGTCAGCATAAGCGGCACGAATCAACCCATAGAGCGATGCAAGTAACTGATAATCCGCCATAAACGGGTGCAAAAACGCATCGGGCGAAAGGATGTTGTAGATATCCTGTAGCTGTTTGAAGAATTTGAAAAAGGCTTCTCGCGTCTCCTTGTCCTCAAAATGCTCAATTGCACCCTCTTTCGCCTTATCGTCCGAACCGATGGCAAAGGGCAAATACTGCGCCGCGTTCTCCCGAATCAGCTTGGCAAAATGATCCTTGAGTACATCAAGATTCTGAATCACGCTCTCCACCACGTCTGAATCAAAGGCGAGGGCTTTTTCGAGATTCTCAAAGATACCGACAAAATCTAAGACAAACCCATACGCCTTTATCAGCCCATCGTCGTCCTCATAAGGGCGGTTGACACGCGCAATTGCCTGTAGTAGCACATGGTCACGCATCGGTTTATCGAGGTAGATGCAGTACAGAATCGGTGCATCGTAGCCGGTCAACAGCTTTTCGGTCACAATCAGAATCTTCGGATTCTCGTTTTTGTCGGCGAATTTCTTACGAATCTCCTTCTCTGCGTCATTGGTGCGATGATGCGCTTTCATTGCCTCGGAGTCCCGATTGTCCCCGGAATATACCACCTCTGAATACTCTGGCGGTAACAGTTTATCGAGTGCTGTCTTATACAACGCACACGCCTCGCGGTCTACCGCTACCAGAAACGCCTTGAATCCCATCGGTTCTACGTTGGTCTGAAAATGTCCTGCAACAGACACGGCAACGTTATCCACCCGAGTGGGGACTTTCAGGATGTCTTTCAACCGAACCGCACGGTCTAGAATCGCGTTCAGCTCCTCAACGTCGCTCACGCCCTCCGCCTCTGCAAGGCTTAAAAATTCTTGGTCCAATATTTCGCTGTCCACCCGCAAACCGGACCGGGCAAGCGCGTAATTCAACGAAACAGTGGTGCCGTCTTCAATGGACTCGGCGATTGCGTATTTATCCAGATACCCCTGCTCGTCGTCCGCGCCGAACACCTTAAAGGTCCCCTTACCATAAGCAAGGTTGTCAATCGGTGTGCCCGTAAAGCCGATATAGGTCGCATTCGGCAAGGCGGCGAGCAGGTAATTCCCCAAATCGCCGCCGGTCGTCCGGTGCGCTTCGTCAACCAGTACCGTTATGCCCTCGCGGGTGTTAATATTCGCAGGTATACCGTCAAACTTATGAATCGTTGACACAATCAAACCGCGATAATCGGACGCTAAAATCTCCTGTAGATCTCGCTTGCTCTCTGCGACTTTGAGCGTGGTGATGCCGTAGCCTCTGATATTTCTAAAAAGTTGGCTCTCCAATTCATTGCGGTCAACCAGCATTAGCACCGTGGGCTTTTCCGTCTCCCCGCCACCGCGGAGTAACTGGGAGGCAATCGTTATCATGGTCAGGGTCTTACCGCTACCCTGCGTGTGCCAGATAAGCCCGCGCCGCTTGTTCGGGTCCTGAACCCGCTCAATCACTTTCGCCACCGCACGGGTCTGATGTTGGCGCAACACAATTTTGGTCAGCGCGTCATCCCTGCTCTGGAAAACAATCGACTCCTGCAACACTTTCAGAACGCGGGCGCGGTCAAAGAAGGTCTTGACTTTCCCCTCGTAGTCCGTCGGTTCGTCGATCCGCCAGTTAAACAGATTTTTGCGGCTGACGTTCCATGTTACGCCGTAGAACAGGTCTAGCAGTTGCGTAACACCGAACAGTTGCGCGGTGGTAAATAGCTCCGGCGTTTCGTCATGGTAGCGGCGAATCTGCTCCACTCCCTCCGCCAATCCGTCCTGCTTATCCGCGGCTTTGGTCTCCACCACTGCCACCGGAATCCCGTTAATCAGAAACACCACATCCGCACGAGTTCGGTGGACTACGCCTTTTTGCCACCACTCATCGGTTACATGAAACAGGTTATTGTCAGGGGTCTCAAAATCAATTAGCGTCCCATTCCGCTGGCGGTTCTCACTCTGGACAAAGATTGACCGCTCCCCGCGCAACCAAGAGAGCGCGTCCCTGTTTCCCTCTAGCGTAGATCTGAGCAAACCCAACTGTCGGATAATCTCCTCGCAACCGGCGGTGTTCAATATGCCCCTGTTGAGTTTGATCAGTTGGGCTTCCAGCACATCCGCAAAGTAAAGCCCAGTATCATCACTGCGCTTCTCCATAGCCTCTGATGCCGAAATAAACTCCCAGCCAATTTCAGTAGCGTATTTGAGCATCGGATTCTGTACTGCGGCACGTTCAGCCATTATCGTCATCTCCGAATGGTTGGCAAGTGGAACTATACCTAAGCAATTTTCAAAAATAAACTTGTAGGAACGGCTCCCCAACCGCGCCCCCTGATGAGTTTTGACGTTCAATTTCGGTAATGTCTAAAAACCGACCCGTGGGTGGGAAATCCCTTTTGTGTTCGCTCACGCGATGCGCTCGCTCACGCGACCATCCGTCCCCGGACCATCCGTCCCCGGACCCACCCTTCTTGACGTAAGGCGAAACCAGCCCGCTCCAGCGGAGTGCAATGTGTAATGAGATTTAAGTAGGGAATAACGATCGTTATTCCCTACCGATTTTGATTGTCAAATTTCATTAAGAACGGCTTCCCAACCGTGACCCGGCTTCCCAGCCGCGACCCTTTATGCTGAAATTGGCTTAACTTTTATATTAAACCTATACTCCGCAGTTGTGGATGCGAATTGAGAGAATTGATGGTATCCTTTTCGTAATCCCATTCTTTAGGGGAAGATTTAATGACACAACTCGTTTTCGCCATAAAATGACGGGGTGGGTTTGCCAATATCCCCTCCGATTTGAGTTTTACAACTTATTTTTTAATAACCGGGTTGACAGCGGTTAAAAATGCGATAAATTGATGTCGGCGTCAACCTCTGGTGCTTCACTTGACTTTTGAGATATTATCCCCTGACAATAAGAAGTGGCCTATCTTCAAGGGGATATCTAATTGATTTGGGTTCATGGCGAAAGGTTGACAAAGGTTGACAGAAAAAAAAAGTAATCAGTCGCGCGTTTTACTGTTAAAGTTTAGCTACTGAAGTTTGAAAATTATCGGGTGTATCGGGAGTCGGAACTCCTTCCCACAAGTGAAACTCCATCCACAGGTGAAACCCCTTCACATAGATGGAAATTTGTTTTTATACTATTTCTGAAAATTTATATCGCGTTAGCGGTTTTGATGAAATATCAAACGCCTGTAATCCCGGCTACGGGGGTGCGGTTGATGACGCTTTCTTTGAAAGTGGCAACATGAGTTGACGCATATCGTTATCCGATGGGGCAAGATGCCCCGGCTACGGGGGTCTGATGCGTTTTTGCTTATGCTTTGAAAGTGAGTTGACGCAAATCGGACTTCCATTAACGAGTGATTTATTATCGGAATTGGTATTATTTCTTCTTAGCTGGCGTAAACGTTGCTGAAATTATTCCCCCTTTTTACATTCTGCTCGCAAACGTGAGTCATGTTAACATACGGTCTAATTGTTTAGCAAGCACATAAAACTCGAGAAAACGGGAGTTTCACACACACGTAATTATTTCTGGTTAGAAGCACACGGTAGGACAGCAGGCCTGCCAGGGAGCGGCCTTTTTGCGTCAAGTCAGATTATCGGATATTCAGGAATTGAATAAATGCAGGAACCGCTCAAAATAGATGCGGAATATCGGATTAAAACTTGCCAATGTCACGTTGATAAGAAAAATGGAACGCACAGACACTTAAATTTAACGCAAAGGCACCAAAATGTAAAGACGTAAATAGAACCCACAATCATTTGCAAAACACCGCAATCCATGTTATAATCAGATCCGTTCCCAAAACCGACATAACGACCCCACACCGTAGGCGGGGCTTCCAGCCCCGACTACCACGACCATAAACCATAGGATAAATCGTGAGAAGCAAAGAAATCACAAAAGGATTTGACGAAATCCGGCAATTACTACGAGAAAACGCCTTAGAAGCCAAGCAACGGGCTCAAGAAGCAGAACAGCGGTTCCAGAGAATCGAGCAACAACGTGAGAAAAACGCTCAAGAAGCAGAACAGCGGTTCCAGAGAATCGAGCAACAACGTGAGAAAAACGCTCAAGAAGCAGAGCAGCGGTATCAGAGAATCGAGCAACAACGTGAGAAAAACGCTCAAGAAGCAGAGCAACGGTATCAGAGAATCGAGCAGATACTTGAGAACAACGCACAAGAACTTCAGGGGACTCGGAAGTTAATTGAAGGAAACGCCGAGCAAATCAAGGCAAACGCCGAACAAATGCGCGAAACCGATCGGAAAATCAAAGAACTCACCAATCTCTTCACCGGCCAATGGGGAAAACTCATCGAAGCACTCATCAAACCCGGAAGCCTAAAACTGTTCCAAGACAGAGGCATAAACGTCCAAAAGCGTAAAACCCGCATGGCAGAAAGACTAAACGGCGGCCGCCACATGGAAATCGACATACTCCTGAAAAACAAAGTCGAAAAAATTGCCGTCGTCATTGAAGTAAAGACTACCCTACAAATAAGCGATGTCAACGATTTCATCAAAAAATTTGACACCTTTCTAGACTTCTTCCCCAAATACAAAGGATACACCCTCCACGGTGCTGTCGCTGGTGTGCAAATCGACGAAGGAGTTGACAAATACGCCTACCGAAATGGCCTATTCGTTCTCGGTCTAGGCAGAGAAGGTTTAGTCCGAATGCTAAACGACGATAAATTCGACCCAAGAGTTTTTAACACGCCACAATAGCCCAATCCATCACACACCCAGAATCATTTGCAAAACGCCCCAATCCATTATAATCAAAACCCGTTGCAAAAACCGACATAACGACCCCACACCGTAGGCGGGGCTTCCAGCCCCGACTACCACGGCCATAAACCATAGGAGAAACCGTGAGAAGCAAAGAAATCACAAAAGGATTTGACGAAATCCGGCAATTACTACGAGAAAACGCCTTAGAAGCCAAGCAACGCGCTCAAGAAGCAGAACAGCGGTTCCAGAGAATCGAGCAACAACGTGAGAAAAACGCTCAAGAAGCAGAACAGCGGGCTCAAGAAGCAGAACAGCGGTTCCAGAGAATCGAGCAACAACGTGAGAAAAACGCTCAAGAAGCAGAACAGCGGTTCCAGAGAATCGAGCAACAACGTGAGAAAAACGCTCAAGAAGCAGAGCAGCGGTATCAGAGAATCGAGCAACAACGTGAGAAAAACGCTCAAGAAGCAGAGCAGCGGTATCAGAGAATCGAGCAGATACTTGAGAACAACGCACAAGAACTTCAGGGGACTCGGAAGTTAATTGAAGGAAACGCCGAGCAAATCAAGGCAAACGCCGAACAAATGCGCGAAACCGATCGGAAAATCAAAGAACTCACCAATCTCTTCACCGGCCAATGGGGAAAACTCATCGAAGCACTCATCAAACCCGGAAGCCTAAAACTGTTCCAAGACAGAGGCATAAACGTCCAAAAGCGTAAAACCCGCATGGCAGAAAGACTAAACGGCGGCCGCCACATGGAAATCGACATACTCCTGAAAAACAAAGTCGAAAAAATTGCCGTCGTCATTGAAGTAAAGACCACCCTACAAATAAGCGATGTCAACGATTTCATCAAAAAATTTGACACCTTCCTAGACTTCTTCCCCAAATACAAAGGATACACCCTCCACGGTGCTGTCGCTGGTGTGCAAATCGACGAAGGAGTTGACAAATACGCCTACCGAAATGGCCTATTCGTTCTCGGTCTAGGCAGAGAAGGTTTAGTCCGAATGCTAAACGACGATAAATTCGACCCAAGAGTTTTTAACACGCCACAATAGCCCAATCCATCACATACCCAGAATCATTTGCAAAACGCCCCCACACCGTAGGCGGGGCTTCCAGCCCCGACTACCACGGTCATAAACCATAGGAGAAACCGTGAGAAGCAAAGAAATCACAAAAGGATTTGACGAAATCCGGCAATTACTACGAGAAAACGCCTTAGAAGCCAAGCAACGCGCTCAAGAAGCAGAACAACGCGCTCAAGAAGCAGAACAGCGGTTCCAGAGAATCGAGCAACAGCTTGAGAAAAACGCTCAAGAAGCAGATCAGCGGTATCAGAGAATCGACCAGATACTTGAGAAAAACGCTCAAGAAGCAGATCAGCGCGCTCAGAGAATCGAGCAACAACGTGAGAAAAACGCTCAAGAAGCAGAGCAGCGGTATCAGAGAATCGAGCAACAACGTGAGAAAAACGCTCAAGAAGCAGAGCAACGGTATCAGAGAATCGAGCAGATACTTGAGAACAACGCACAAGAACTTCAGGGGACTCGGAAGTTAATTGAAGGAAACGCCGAGCAAATCAAGGCAAACGCCGAACAAATCAAGGCAAACGCCGAACAAATGCGCGAAACCGATTGGAAAATCAAAGAACTCACCAATCTCTTCACCGGCCAATGGGGAAAACTCATCGAAGCACTCATCAAACCCGGAAGCCTAAAACTATTCCAAGACAGAGGCATAAACGTCAAAAAGCGTAAAACCCGCATGGCGGAAAGACTAAACGGCGGCCGCCACATGGAAATCGACATACTCCTGAAAAACAAAGTCGAAAAAATTGCCGTCGTCATCGAAGTAAAGACCACCCTACAAATAAGCGATGTCAACGATTTCCTCAAAAAATTCGACACCTTTCTAGACTTCTTCCCCAAATACAAAGGATACACCCTCCACGGTGCTGTCGCTGGTGTGCAAATCGACGAAGGAGTTGACAAATACGCCTACCGAAATGGCCTATTCGTTCTCGGTCTAGGCAGAGAAGGTTTAGTCCGAATGCTAAACGACGATAAATTCGACCCAAGAGTTTTTAACAGTTCGGAGTAGCCCAATTCATTCTTGTGCCCTTGCGCCTTTGCGTTAAATTTATTCCTCCCTATCAATCAGCGGCACAGCAGACCTGTTCCCTGTCATCAGTTCGTCGAGCATAGCGTGAAATAGTTCGTTCAATAGGGCGGTTTCCTTTTCGAGGGCGGCGATTTTTGTATCACAGGCTTGTAGGATTTCGGCGATTTCCTGCTGTTCATTGAGGGAAGGAATTGGTATTTCTAAACGCTTAACATCTATAACATTCAAATGTTTTGCCGTTACACCTCGTCCAAGTGATAGCATTTTAGAACGCAGTGGAGTCACGTAAAAACTCTGAACTAAAAAATAGCCATTTAACCTCAAAGGGTTCACTCTCAATAACATCATTCTTTGCCCCAAACTCAGTTGTGTATCCGGTGGAATAAGACACGCTTCACCAATTGGAGCTTCACGACTAAATAGAACATCGCCCTCTTGTGGAATAAGCCTCTTAACCCGCTCTAAGTATTCTGCTTCAGACGTATAAGAAGCTGGTTCTCTGACATAAATCCCTGAACGAATATTGAAATTTCGGGCACAAAGTACTCCAGATTCAAGAAACTTTGGGGTTGAATGTGGACAATCAACAATCTTAGAACAAACTTCATTCAACTCCACTACTTCCCAACTCTCAGGAATCTCACCAATCTCCGTCTCCTTGCGGGGTTCACCCTTTGTGCCGTGTGAAAAGAGGCGATCCAGCAACGCCGCTTTGCGCTCGCGCTCTAATTCAATTTCGCGCTGCCGAGTGGACTTTGCCTCTTGGATTGTTTGTAAAATGTGGGCAATGGCGCGTTGTTCAGGGAGTGGAGGCAGAGGTATTTCTGTGTTTTTTATTTTGGTCGCAGTAATTGAAGGAAGCGGGCCCGGATTTGAAAAGTCAACTAAATCAACAAATTCAAACCAATACAACAAATAATAAGGAACACACAGGTCATAATTCCGAATTGTTAGTCCCATCACGTTGTTATCCACCAAACCATCACAAGATAGCAAACGTTTCTTATTGGTATGAACAGCAGCACCTACTTTTGGGAAAATTACAGTACCTTTTGGAAATAATTTTGCTCGGAGTATTTCAACAGTATCTTCCTCTACCCAGTTATTTGATGCTTGCATTAAAGTTTCATTGCCTGTTAGGTTCATGTCCGAAACTTTGTAAAAAGGATACTTGCCCTCTGTATTTCCTTGATACGCTTTTGGAAACGATGTTCCGCCACGTACATCGGCAATTTCCTCTAACCGAACGACCTTCCAATGGGCCCGCAAATTCATTTCACACATTACGAGCCTCCTGATGCTTTTTGGATGTAGCGATATACCTTTACATCCTGAAACCAAGGATCTTCATTTTGGGATCCTGGCGGTTGTTTCTCCCATATATTCTGGGGTACTAAATAGCGTCTCCCCCATATTGCCCAAATTAGTTCGCCATTTATTTCTTCTAAATAATGTTCCAATAAGTCTTCCCGTAGATATGTAAATCTCTGCATTTCTCCCCGCTTTTTGCCATAGCTCAAGGTTATTGAGGCACGCCTACCGTTTTTTTCAAACAGATCAAAACTCTGGGGCTGTCCATGTAAGCGAAAGGTTTTCGCAATCTGCCTAGACGGAGTTACAACATTTCGACCTGCAACGATTGCACTATGATAATCCTCCCAACAGTTCTTCCTTACTGGAACTAATATCTTAAATTTTTTATCTTTTTTTTGTTCAGCTTCAACTGTTTCCAGTCGGGGTCTAAACGACCACGCTTCCCAACTGTTTTGGGGATAGGTATCAGACCACGGTATTTCTCCGGCATATGTGTAATAATCCCTTGGGCTTGATGGTGTACTCCGTCCATCTATTTTCTGTTGCTTCAACCTCTCGACAATTTCCTCAGATTCTTCAGATTTGACAATCAACCCGCGCAAAAAGGTATTCATATTACGACTGACTTGCTCGTCTTCCTGACTCAGGATTCCCGCCAAAAGTATCCAAGGTCCTTGCTCTCCACAGAGCCGATCGACTTTCAAATACGGTGTCAAATCCGGAGGAACATTGTTGGAAATCCATTCTTTGGCAGATATTTCCCGATCTCCTAAAAAATCTTTCTTGACCAGATGATATTCTTGTGGTTCAACAGCGAAACTCGGATCAATATCAGCGTCCGCAATGCGTAGGTCGTCATAATAATCCGAAAGCAGAGCTTTATCTTGTCGAAGTCCGGCAAGTTCATAGAACGCAATCCACGAATATTTTTTTCCGTACCGATCTGTTTTATCTCCGTTTGCAGATCGACCATAGTGCCAATTTCCTTGGGCAATCCTCTTGTCAACTTCTCCAAAACTGTCCAATGAATACCCTAAATCGTATATCCGCCAGAAGATATTTGCTCGAACACGCTTGTATTCATTGTGTTCAAAATCGTAGTTGCCTCTGTCTTTTACCAACCCGCCAAGGGTGTAATTCGCGAAATCCATCTGTAATGGAGCATTCCCGTCTCGATATTCACCAGCATTCTTATCTTTACTTTTACCCCACTTCCGAATGCCACCCTCTGTAAACGGCGGGGTGATATATCTTTGCTCATCATCTGCGAGCAAGTCAGGATGATGTATCAAAGCGATGTCAATCGTCCGTCTAGCATAATCTCGTGCTAAGATGTGCGTTGTTGAATGTGGTGCATTCGGCTTGAACACGGTTTCATACAATTTTCGTCCATACACGGGTAACATCTCTCTTACAAAACTGGCATCCTGAAAATCGTGTTGCCGTGCCATGGCAACACCGTAAGTTGCCGCCAGCATCCGCTCAGGAATGTAGGGATCGTTAATTGAAAGAGACTCCATGACCAAATCAAAAAATTCTTGAGGGAAGCGTCGTCCATACCAGTAAAGTGCCCGTGTCGCTTTATCGCGCAACGGGCGCACGGTTGAGGTAAGCAGCCACATAATGTACTCTGCCAAAAGATGTAGACGCTTCTCGCTGATATCAGATAACTCCTGCTCACTCCGGCAAGCTGCTTCAAAACGTATCAGCATCTTTTCAAGATCGTCAACATTTAATCGGACATACTCTGTCCAACTTTGGTCTCGCTCTCGCATAGACAATGCCAAAAGTCGCTCCAACCAGAATGAGGCATTGAACGGGTGATCGATATGCCCAACGGTAGTTTCTGCTAACTTAAAGAGCTTCTCACGATTCTGTTCCTCCTCAAAGAGGTCAGCGACTAGGTTGATGCACTCTTTACTTATATATTGGGGCGAAATTTCAAACAATGCACGAATTGATAAGCCGAATGCGATATCATTATTAAAAAAATTGTGTAGAAACTGACCGCTCTCGGCCGGAAGAAGTGCCGCTAGACATCTGCCGATGTCACTGTATAGCGGATGTAAGATTTGAGACGAAATTAAGGCTTGACATTGTTGGAGATCTAAGGTTTGATGTTGTTGGCTAAATAGTGCTCTCACCGTCTCCTCGCGTCGTAAGAACCCTTTTTCGTTAGCGGCTTGTTGAATCAGGTATTTTGCAATCAAATAACCGCCGAGCAGGTCATAGGTAAAATACATCGCTTCCCCAACTACGGTCCAATCTCGATAAACCAACAACCCTTCAGTTTGTATAGCATACGTTTTTGATGACTGCCATTTCAGTTCTTCAAGGGATTGACCATCTACGATGCGTACCAATTCTTCGAGAGGGATATTGCGACGGCGATGTTCCCATAAATACTCGGTCATCTTATTCAATGCTGGTTCTACTATTGGCGTTCCTGGGCGGATCCCAAGGCGATCGCACACTGCTTCGTTACACTGGTCCAAATACTCCTCAAAGACTTCAAATAGCGTTTGCTCACCACCATAAACGAGTTGTTCTGCGTTGCGGTCGCGCTTTTTGCTTTCACAGAAAATTTTAAGGTAGATGGGATGTTCAAACTGCGTTAACGATGCCGCCGTGAGGTCAGCCTTAATTTTGTAAGCGTCGAAATACTTGGTGACCGCTTGCTCTACCTCGTCCGGCTCGAAACCGTAAGCATATACCGTATTGTCCGGATCTTTATCTCCCCAAATGACTTCTTTATAACTGGTCCGACAGGTTGTAATTAACGCGAGGTTCTTTGTTTGTGCGATTTCCTGAGCGAGTCCGTTCAGACCCAACCGCCATACATTTGAAAACGCACCATTATGAGTGGATTCATTAAGCCCGTCAATAATCAGTGGAATACGAGTACGGTATGCTACGGCAGCCGCTGCTAGTGCTTGCAAAAATTCATTCCAATTATAGGGCGATTGTATATCAAGAATACGTAGCAACTGCTCTTTAATCGGTCGATCGCTCGTAAAGCGAATGCCGTGAATAAACAGTGCTGGCAATTCGGTCTTCAATCGGTCGTCGCAGATATTGCAGGCGATGTGGGTTTTGCCAATTCCAGCATCTCCCAGGATATTTAGCTCTGCCTGGTTGATAAGTTTGCACCGCTCTATTGCAGAATGGAGAAAATCGTCCAATAAGTCGGCAATCAAATAACCCGGATGGCGAACAATCTCTGTTGCCTTGCGTAAAGCTTGCTCTTCATATTCCTTTTTACCAGTGTACCTTATCTTTGATATGCCAGACTCATCTCCAACTGTTCTATAGGTATCAAGTGCTTTTTTAAATTGAGTGAGCACGGATTCCCAATCTATGGCTTGCGCGTCAGAGAGTTTTTCTTCATTCAGAAACTCTCTGGCTTGTTCCAACTGGTCTTTTGTGTTCACTAAGGTGTGTTGAAGTGATTCAGCGGCTCCGATGACTTTCGACTTGTCGGCTTCACCCCACTCAATTTCATTTGGAATCCAACGATTGAGATCGTCAATTGCTTTGTTTAAATCGGAAAGTTCTATGTTGAGTTTTTCAATCCATTCAGTGGTTTGGCACACGAATTCTTTATCGCCTAGAAGCGCGTGAAGCTGAGCGTCCACTCGCGTTTCGGTATGCAAGGACGGACTGAATTTTTTACCCACAGAATCGCTCTGTTCGTTAAACTGTGTCTTAAACCAGTCCATATCGAGTTCAAGTTCACCGAAGAAATAGTTTCGCTTTCCAATAAAACGCGACTTACTCAACCAATCGTTAAAATCGCTATTTCCCCAGTGTTCAAGTTCAACGTTCATATCTTCGGGAATGGACTGAGGGAGCGTATTTTCAAACCAAATCTGTTCATCTGGCGTAAAATCAGTTGGAGTACATAAAATCCATTTTTTCAAATGCGGATGTATTTCGCAGGCTTTCTCAAGAGACTCTTTGATGTGTTTCTTTCGATTGCTTACGCTCAGGCGAGGGGGAGGGGGAAAATCGAAAAACTTGGCTTGCCATCCCCATTGGTCACCGTTTGACAAAGTCATGTAGAATTCAACGCCATCACCGCCCCCACTATCATCTACGGAAGTAAAACGCCCCTGCTCTCCATGGAGTTCCTTGGCAATCTGATAGCACAATTCTTCAAAACTACGGCGCTTATCGTTTTGATATGTTTTGAGTTTAGACCAATCAATCATTATCGCAATCCCTCCTCGTTCAGTCCAAGCCGGGTCAATACATCTTCCAATGCCTTATCCGCCTTCTCGCGGGCGATACGCGCTTCTGTTAGATCTGCCAAAATCTCATGGGCGGGACGGTGTTCTACCTTATCTCCCACATCCACAAACTGAGCAGGGCTCAGGTTATAATCCGTTTTCTGGGCATCTTCCAGCGTGATAACCGTGCTTAACCGTTCACGCGATTCCCACGCTTGATACACCTCCGCAGCGGCGTCAATCCCTTCATCGGTCAAGACGTTTTTCGGTTTCTGCTTTACTAAATAGTTGGAGAGATTGATCAGCAGGATCTGTGCCTTGCGTTCCGTCGGCTTGCGACAGTTCAGCAGTAAAATAATCCCCGGCGCGCTTGTGTTGTAAAACAGGTTTTCGGGTAGGAGTATCACGCCTTCGATCAGGTCGTTCTCCACAAACTGTTTCCGAATATCTCGCTCCCGATTGGATGATCTGACCCCGGAGCCGCGAGACACTGCGCCGGTGTCGAGCACAATCGCGGCGCGTCCGGTCTTTTCCAGGGACGCGAGTATATGTTGCACCCACGCCCAATCTGCGGATGAACTCGGCGCAACTCCATACGGAAACCGACCCCAACGGTCATTCGCGTAAAAGGTATCGTCATACTCTTTCTGATTCCACATCGGATTGGCGAGCACATAGTCAAAGCGTTTTAGCCTCGAATCATCAGCACCAAAACGCGGGTTGCGGAAGGTGTCGCCGATACGCAAATCGGCACCGGTAAAATCGTGCAGAAAGGCGTTCATCTTCGCCATGGCGTAGGTGGTGTGGGTCAGTTCCTGTCCATAGATTTGTGGTGCTTTGCTCTTTTCAGTCGGGTGCGTCTGCTCAAATAGGAGGCGGGGTTTGATAAGCAGACCGCCCGAACCGCACGCGGGGTCGTAGATGGTGGCGTACGGTTCGGGGTTAATGAGTTGGGCCATTAACCAACCGACCTCTTTCGGCGTGTAGAACTCGCCCGCGCTCTGTCCCTGTCCTTCGGCAAACTTCCGCAACAGATACTCGTAAGCGCGTCCCAGGATGTCCGGCTCCGTGTTTTGAAGCCCAAGCCGATGCCGACTCATTACCTCAATCAATGACTCCAACCGATCGTCGTCAAGGCTCCGCTGTCCGCTCTGTCGCTCGTTGAAGTCCTCCACATCCAGAACGCCCTGCAACTGCGGGTTCCGACGGGCAACTTCGCGCATCGCCTCGGTGAGAAACTCGCCCAAGTGACCATCTGCGGGATGGTTGCGAAGTGCCTCCCAACAGTACTGCTGGGGGATATAGAAACGAACCATCAGATCACCGCGTCCGCTCTTTAGTGCGTCCTCATGGTCGTCGTCAATGATTTCTCGTGCCCCTGTTTCATCACCACCGTATTCCTCGACCAGTTTCGCAAATTCATCATCAAACACATCGGAGAGCCGCTTGTAGAAAATTAGGGGTAGGATAAAATCCTTAAATTTCGGGGCATCAGTCGTCCCTCGAATCACACACGCGGCATCCCAAAGCCATGTTTCAAGGGTGGCTATGTCCAACTGCTCCCCATCCGATGCAGAAAATGGGATTGTTGTTTGGGGTGCGTCTGGTGTGGGGTGGTCTTTTGGCAATGGTTATTCTCCTGTAGCACCGAAGCGCGCTAAATTGGACAGTGACACAAAGGATTATCACGAGCTTTCGTTTTGTCGGTTCGCGAGTTGGGCACGGAGCCGCTCTAACTCGGCTTCTGCTTCTCTGGCGCGTGTTTCGGCTTCCTGCCGGCGTTGTGCTTCTTCTCTAGCGTTCGTTTCGGCTTCCTGCCGGCGTTGTGCCTCTTCTTCAGCCTGCGCTTGTGCTGCCTCCCGAAGGTGTTGTTCTTCCATCCGAAGGTGTTGTTCTTCCATCCGAAGGTGTTGTTCTTCCATCCGAAGGTGTTGTTCTTCTACCCTAAGATGGTGTTCTTCTATATTAGTCGGAATCGGTGTACCATCAGGCAGATACGGGCGTAACAACCTGACGTTTTGAGGGAGGTCTATCTCCCATTGAAACCTAAGATTTAACGGTTCGCTGAACAACGCACCCTGTTCATCGGGCTCGATTTCGACGATACTACCTGAAGGGCTACGCCGCCAACCGTGAAATTCCGGGGGTTCACTCAGGTGCGGTTGATGGATGAAGCACTCCGAAACCCCCATATCCATCAGATACAAGCGCACTTTTTCATTCCGATCATAATCGGCTGTTGAGTCGGAGAGAAATTCAAAAACGGCGGCAGGAACAGCACCCTCTGCCCACGTATAGAAACTTCTACGCGAGACAGCTTTCTCAACGCCAAGGATGACGTAAACATCGGGTGCGACACATTTTGTGGGGTCCCCTTCACGATAGTAGATGAAATTATCAGCCCCAACGAGGACATACTCGTCGCTTGTAAAATATCGCACGAGTTGCCCAAAAAACGTTAGAAGCTGCATACTATGAGGTATTGTTGTAGACATAGGTTGACCATCCTCATACGGGTAGCCCTCAATGTAATCTGTTGGCTTCCCGGTTGCTCTTGGGAAAACGGGCTTATATTTTCTACCCTTTAATTTAAGATCTGTTACGGTATCCATAATTTTCTCTCTTTCCACGATTACTTACCTTTCGAGCAACCGCCCGTATTGTAGGAATCATAAGCAGTCGTTCCTCTTCAGGCACCGGGTCTCGCACAATGATTTCGTTGTATCCGTTTTTCGCTTGTGTTTGTAGGGCCCGGGTGATTTGTAGTGAGTCATGCACAGTTTCGGCTAGACAAGAGTAAGGCCCCTCTTCTTTCATTTCTTCCAAATCCGCTAGACTATGCACATCAAATGTGAATGCTACCCGAATCTTTTCCTGTGTTGCCATGGTTTTACCTCCTGATTAGCATAATAAACCATATCATTAAGTATACCTTGAAATACCCATTGTCGTCTACAAATTTCGCATCATATGTGTTATATATTTGAACCTAATCAACTTTCAAAAATAAACTTTCCATCTTGCAGATGCGGATAGTCGCCCCGATGCAGACGAAGATGGTAAGAATTAGGCATTGGTAAAATTGGTAAATTTTCGCACATGAGAACCCCCACGGTTACTGCTTTCTTCGATTTAAAAATTTACCAATGCGGAGGATTTTTTCAGAATTGGCATCCAAAAACCGCTTTGAGTCCGGTCACGTTAATTGAACACCTCTCACATAAAAATAAGACCTGCTGTTTTGGCATTTTATCTCCTATTCATTTCAGCGAATCTTTTGGGTGGTTTAATCGAATGCGTTGTGATATGATACGGTAACATCTTGAGAGGAGACCCGCATACCGTGACTGACCGACGGCTTTCAGACATTCACAAAATACTGGTGGTTCGTAACGACGGGATTGGAGACATGCTCAATTCAACGCCAGCCATCGCACTGCTCGCTCAGAACTATCCTGACGCGGAGATGACGGTACTCGCTCGCCCGTTGAACGCCCCAGTTCTGCTCGGCAATCCGAGTGTGCACCGTGTGCTGGTCTTCGATCGGGAACGGGAACATCGACCGTTGCGCCAGCGGTTGAAATTCTACAGCGACTTGCGGCGAGCGCAGTATGACCTTGTCGTTGCGATGCGAACCTCCACATGGTCTCATTTCGCCACGTTTCTTTCAGGCGCACGGCATCGGTTGGGGCGGTATCACAAGCCGTTGAAGCAGACGCTGACGCTCGCATGGCGAGACAAGTACCGAAAAGGAAACGTTCATGAAGTTGACCGAAGTCTCGACCTTGTTCGGATGGTCTGTGAGGGCGAAGGAACTCGGCGATTGACCCTCAACCTACAGGAAACCGAGATATCTGACGCGAAAAGGTTGCTTCTGGATTGGGATATGGCTTCCGACGATTTCTTAGTCGGTATCCACCCCGGCGGGAGTTCGTTTAATAAACGTTGGCCCGAAGCAAATTATGCTCAAATCGCCGACCGACTTGTGCGCGAACGCGGGGCGAAGATTCTGATTTTGCGAGGCCCTGAAGAGGCGGAGTTGGAGCGCAATATTCAAAAAGCGATGCAATCCGAATCAATTGCCTACGCCCCTCAGTCAGTTCGCGCGCTGGCGGCACTGCTCAAACAGTGCAATCTCGTCGTGTGCAACGACTCTGGGCCAATGCACGTCGCCGCCGCCCTTGATGTGCCGACAGTGGCACTTTTTGGCCCAACCGACCATGTCGTTTGGAAGCCGCTCGGCAAGCACTCAACAGTTGTGAGGCAGAATGTACCGTGCTGGCCGTGTAGTCCACACAGGTGCAAGATCGGCTGGGAATGTATCAAAACACTCCCTGTTGATAAGGTATGGGAGCAGATTGGATGATACCAATACACCGTTTCTCAATCTCCCCACCTTCCAATCTTCCCTCTTCCAATCTTATGACAGCATCGCCTCGACCTCCGCTAACTCAGATTCAGTATACGGTTGTTGGAACGCGCTATCGGTCGGTTCGCCGTCTTGCATTAACATTGGCGATGGATTCGCAACTTCCCAGTCGTCCAGTTCCTCGCGGCGGACGAAGGCACCATCCCGCTCCAGAATCGAATAGAACGGCAGGAGGAACATTGCCAATTTCTCCATCAGGTCATCGCCGGTCTCTGGTGATGTGCCCGTTTCAAACATTTCCTGAATAACGAGTTGCAAGGCGTTCCACGTATTGTAGCGAAAATACCCCGGCCGTCCCGGTATCTTACCTTCCGCATCGCCCTGAGGCCCGCCGAAGATACGCATATACGCTTGTCCATCTGCACCGCTGACCAATTGCAATGAACCGTAGTACGGACAGTTCGGATGGTCATGCTCATAGATGACGAGCCCACCCGGCTTACGCCAATTCGGGGTGTGATAGGCCGCTCCCGTCATTTTCCCTCGACCTTTTTGGATTTCGTCCCGCAACGCCGCGTGGACGTACCAAACGCCGTGTAGACCGTGCGAATAGTAATCGCTCATTGAGTTGTGTGCAACATAGCCTTTGATGTCGGCCAAGTCGGCGGCTTTTGCGCGCAGGTCACCGATACTTTCGGTATACTCCCAAGTTGATGCAGCCAACAGCGCGGTGCCATGTTTTTCAGCCAAATCCACCATCGTCTGCCCTTTCGCGAGAGACGTGGCAAACGGCCGATTGACAAATGTCGGAATGCCCGCCTCTAGGAACGGTTTTGCCATCAGTGGATACAACGAAATCGCGCTGACATCGTCAATGTATACGCCATCAATATGTCCAATCATGTCAGCGGGGTGTTGCACAATATTAATGCCTGGGAACATTGAACCCAACCGCTCCGCCATACTCTTCCGAATGGCCCAGGCGTGTGTCATCACCATACCTGTCGTGCGCATCTGGCCCGCTGGTGGATTCATATTATTGCCCCAGATGGAGTGGATATGCCCGCCGCTACCGGATAGGATACCAACGCGGACAAGGTCGTATGGAGTGGCTCGCGTAAAAGATGGTGTGCTCATAATGTACTCTCTTTATGAAGTGTTCAGTCCTCCGCAATGCGCCCGACCCATCGAGCAAACTGCGGATGACTGCTTGTGTGTTTGACCCTGCCGTATCAGCAACACTGAATATTTAACGTTGCCTCAGCATAGTCCGGTCTAAAATAACAGAATTCACCAAAACCGTCAACAATTTTCTGCACGATAAGGAAAAATAAAACAACATTTTGAGATTGACCGCTAGAGAATTTTCTGATAAAATAAGGGCACCTTTCCTACAACTCAGAGCAATTCACTCGAAATGAGAGGTTTTAAGAATGGATATTCATCAAAAGCAACAGCGACTTGAGACCCGGCGCACGTTTCTTGGAAAAACTGTGCGCGGCATTGGGTCTCTTGCCTTAGCCTCGCTACTCAATCCATCCCTATTGACAGCGGAACTCGGCACTGGGGCGCAAATTGAAAAGTGGCGCGGTGTTATCACTGACCCGCACATGATACCTAAAGCGAAACGGGTGATTCATCTCTGCATGGCGGGCGGTCCATCTCACTTGGAAACGCTTGATTACAAGCCGAAACTCGCAGAGATGGATGGACAGCCAATGCCGGAGTCGTTCACCAAAGGTCAGCCCATCGCACAACTCCAAGGTAATCGACAACTCAAATGTCTGGGGCCGACACAGCCCTTCCAGAAATACGGAGAATCCGGTCAGGAGATTTGTGAAGTATTTCCGAATATCGGCAAAATTGCCGATGATATCTGCATTGTACGCTCTCTCCAAACGGAACAGATTAATCACGACCCGGCGCATACCTTCATGAACACGGGAACAGCAATCTCCGGTCGGCCGAGCATGGGCTCATGGTTGCTCTACGGACTTGGCAGCGAGAGTGATGACCTGCCCGGCTACGTTGTGCTCATCTCCACAGGCGGCGGCCAAGACCAACCGATTGCGGCGCGACAATGGCACAGCGGCTTTCTGCCCGGTCAATTCCAAGGCGTTCAGCTTCACGCAACAGGTGCCCCCGTCCACTACGTTGCATCCCCAGACGGGGTTAGCACAGGGCAACAGCGGGATGTGGTCAACGCGGTCAATACGCTCAACGGCATCTTTGACGAAACGGTTGATGACCCGGAAATCTCCACACGAATTAGCCAATATGAGATGGCGTTCCGTATGCAGACGAGTGTCCCTGGACTGGTAGATATTTCCGACGAACCGCCGGACATGCTAGAGTTTTACGGTGCGAAGCCCGGGGATGGCTCATTTGCATCCAACTGTCTGCTTGCCCGACGCTTGGCAGAGCGCGGGGTACGCTTTATCCAACTTTACCATCGTGGTTGGGACCATCACGGCAATATCAAAAATGCGGTGAAAACGACAGCCGGGTTCGTGGACAAAGCCTCGGCAGCACTTGTGATGGATCTGAAGCAACGCGGCATGTTGGACGATACCCTCGTCATTTGGGGAGGAGAGTTTGGTCGAACCCCGATGGCGCAAGGAAGTGGTCGCGACCATCACATCCGCGGTTTTTCGATGTGGATGGCCGGCGGCGGGATTAAAGGCGGTGTCAGCTACGGCAAAACCGATGAGTTGGGCTATTACGCGGTGGAAAACATTGTGCATGTACACGACTTCCACGCGACCATGCTCCACCTATTTGGTATTGACCACGAAAAGCTGACTTACCGTTTCCAAGGTCGCGATTTTCGCCTCACCGACGTCCACGGCAAGGTGATACACAAGATACTGGCTTAACAAGCTTACACGGCCTCCTAGCCGCGACTTCCGTAGGAACGGCTTCCCAGCCGCGACTCCTGTAGGAACGGCTTCCCAGCCGCGACTCTTTATGCTGAAATTTGCTAACTTTTATATTGAAAATTGCTTATGATTTACACCCTGAACTGGCACAACCGATCCAATTTTTTCTCTCTCGTTTTCGGCATCCTGCTTTTTAGCCTCCCTCACAACGGAGTCGCTAATGCCGCCGACGAAACTGTTGGGAAAATTGTGGTCTTTGCGCGGGATATCCAACCGATTCTTTCTCAAAACTGCGTTAAATGCCACGGCCCGGATAAGCAGGAGAAAGGACTGCGGCTTGATGGCCCCGAGGGGATTCAGCAAGCGGTTAAAGGCGGAGAAGTCATCGTCCCCGGAAAGTCGCAGGAGAGCGAATTATACCGTCGCATCTCCCTGCCGCCGGACGATTATGATGTCATGCCTCCCGCTGACGAGGGTGAGCCTTTGGCAAAGTCGCAAGTTGACCTCATCCGCCAGTGGATTGCTGACGGTGTGGATGTGGGGAATCGGGTGCCGGAAACAGATCTGGCTGGGGAACCGGCGATATCTGATGCCTTGGCACAGATTCCTCCTCCTCCGCCCGAAGCGGTCGCCGCTCTTGAAGCGTCGGGTGTACTCATCAGTTCGATTGCCCAGAACACACCGCTAATGCGCGTTGACTTCAGACCGGTGGCAGATAAAACCACAGATGAGCATCTCCACCTGCTCGCGCCGATTTCCGAGCAACTGCGTTGGCTGAATTTAGCGCGCACCGATGTGAGCGATGCAGGCCTCGGGATACTGGCACGATTTCATAACCTCACCCGCCTACACCTCGAAAATACCCCCATCGGCGACGCAGGACTCAAACATCTCCGAACCCTTACGAATCTGGAGTATCTCAACCTGTATGGCACGACTGTTGGAGATGCCGGGTTGGAAGAACTGACGAACTTGACAAAATTAAAGAAAATCTTTTTGTGGAATACAAAGGTCAGTCTGAATGGTATCCAACGCCTGCGGCAACACTTGCCTGAATTGGACATTAACGCTGGTCGGCAAGATGCTACGGTCATCGGATGGTCAACGGAACAGCGTGGCGCGTGGAATACCCTGATGACAGTGTGGGGATTGTACGACCACAAAAATTGGGAAAAGGTTGCACCGCATTTCCACGAAAACTGGGTTGGATGGTTTGATGATTTTGAGTTGCCCGTTAACCAGAGCCAATGGCGTGAACACCTTGAGACACAGCTCAAGGATGGTGACGTTCTACTCTGGAGAATCACGCCTGTAGCACTCAAAGTGGTTGATAATGTGGCGGTCATTCATTCGACCTATTACCGCTCCTCCGTAAATAGGGACACAGGCGAAGTGAAAATCGAAGAGGGGCGAAGCGTCGATACCCTGAAAAAGGATGGGGAAACTTGGAAGTTAATCGGTGCGGCTTCCACTCGCTTCAGGCCATCGAGCGAGACAAAACGGCCATAGCTGAATCGCGAATCCAGATATTATGTTCAAGCGCACGGAGGGTTTAATGTTCCAAATCGTTAAGAGTTTACGGTTCAATCTGTTGATACTACTCACATTCACGGCAAGTTTGGGGACAGCCCAAGTTGATTTCAACCGCGACATCCGCCCCTTGCTGTCAGACCGTTGTTTTGCGTGCCACGGCCCGGACGCGAAGGTACGCAAGGCAAAGCTTCGGCTCGACATGCGAGAGGAATTGTTCAAAAGGCGCGGTGACATCCACATCGTCGTCCCAGGGGCCCCAGAGCGGAGTGAACTCTACCGCCGTATCACGGCGACCGACCCAGCGGAACGGATGCCACGCCCCGACTTCAAGCGGAGTCTGAACGCGGCGGAAATCGCACTAATCAAGCGGTGGATTGAAGAGGGAGCTGAGTACAAAACCCACTGGGCTTTTAACCCGCTGAAAGATGTCCCGATCCCTGAAGTCAAGAATAGTTCTTGGCCAAAAGACCCGCTCGACCACTTTGTGCTGGCACGTCTTGAAAACGAAGGGCTTGCGTTTGCATCGGAAGCGAGCAGAGAAAAACTGATTAGGAGACTCAGCTTTGACCTTACCGGTCTGCCTCCGACAATCGCGGAAATCGACACGTTTCTCGCCGATGAGACACCGGAGGCTTACGAGAACCTCGTCGATCGGTTGCTTGCATCTCCCCGATTTGGAGAACGGATGGCCGCCGACTGGCTTGACCTCGCCCGATTTGCCGACACCTACGGCTATCAGAGCGATGTTCACCGTGACATGTGGCCGTGGCGGGATTGGGTTATCAAGGCGTTCAATGACAATTTGTCTTATGACCAGTTTATTACGTGGCAACTTGCCGGTGACCTGCTCCCGAACCCGACTCGCGAACAGCGTCTCGCAACTGCCTTTAACCGCCACCACCGCCAGACCAACGAGGGCGGAAGCGTTGAAGAAGAATATCGTGTTGAATACGTCGCCGACCGCACCCATACTGCCGGCACAGCGTTCCTCGGTCTGACGGTTGAGTGCGCCCGTTGCCACGACCATAAATATGACCCGATCTCTCAGAAGGACTATTACAGTCTTTTTGCCTTCTTTAACAGCATTGACGAGAGCGGTCTCTACTCGCATTTCACAAACGCCGTTCCAACACCGACCCTTCTGCTTTCTGATACACCGACCGAAGCGAGCATTGCAGACTTGAAACAGAAGGTAAGCGAGGCGGAAGGCAGACTCGCACAACTGGTCATTGGACGCAGAGACGCATTCAAGGAATGGGTGCGACACCCCCCCGCGACACTCGAAATCGGTGGCCGGATTGGTGATTTCTCATTTGACGAAATTAAGGATAAAACCGTCATCAACGCGGCAGACCCGGAAAAGCCCGGCACACTTAACGACAGCCCGGAAATTATTCCCGGCCGGCGCGGGAACTACCTGAAGCTGAGCGGTGAAAATAGCGTAGTCTTCAAAGATATCGGTGCATTTACACGGGCAACCCCGTTTTCAATCGCCCTCTGGATGCAGATACCCGACTACAAAGACCGCTCGGTTGTCTTTCATCGGTCGCGGGCGTGGACAGATTCCGGGAGCCGGGGCTACCAGTTGCTGATTGAGGATGGTAAACTGAGCATGTCGCTCATCCACTTCTGGCCGGGTAACGCCATCCGGATTCGTACGAAAGAGAAAGCACCTGAACGTCAATGGATTCATGTCGTAGTGACTTACGATGGCTCAAGCCACGCCGATGGGCTGAAGCTCTATCTCGATGGGAGATTGGCGGAGACGGACACGGTGCGAGACAACCTGTATAAAAACATCACGGGTGGCGGCGAAGTCCATTTGACCATTGGCCAGCGTTTCCGGGACCGGGGTTTTAAGAACGGCCTCGTTGATGAGTTCAAAGTCTTTGAGCGTTGTCTGACACTGCTTGAGGTGTTTCAACTTCACCATGGGCTTGCACTTGAAGCCGCATTAAAAGGGCTTCTGGCCGCCGCTGACGCAGACGATTGGCTTTACGAGTACTATCTCGCCAACATCGACGAAGCCTACCAGCAACAACTCGCCGAACTCGCAAAAGTCAGGGAGGAGTACAATAAAGCCGTTGATGCTATCCCTGAGCTCATGACGATGTCCGAGTTACCCGAGCAGCGTCCGACCTTTGTGCTAAAGCGCGGTAGCTACCATACCCGCGGTGAGCAGGTCTTCCCCAACACCCCGCCGAACATCCTGTTTTTCCCGGACGACCTACCGCGAAACCGCCTTGGCCTTGCCCGGTGGTTGACCCATCCGCAGAATCCACTGACAGCAAGAGTCGCTGTCAACCGTTACTGGCAGATGCTCTTCGGCGTTGGGCTTGTCTCCACACCAGAAGACTTCGGCAGCCAGGGCGCAAGACCGACGCATCCCGAACTTCTGGATTGGTTGGCGAAGACATTTATTGAAACTGGGTGGAATGGGAAAGCGATGCTCAAGCGCATCGTCATGTCCACGACCTATCGGCAATCGTCTGTTCCTTCCTCCGCACTTCTGAAGGAAGACCCAGAGAATCGCTCGCTGGGGCGTGGTCCCAAATATCGCCTGCCCGCCGAGATGGTTCGTGACAATGCGCTGTTCATCGGTGGACTGCTTGTGCCAAAGATTGGCGGCCCAAGCGTGAAGCCGTACCAGCCATTGGGATTGTGGCGAGAAAAGTCGGGCAGAAAATATGAGCCGGATAAAGGGGAAGGGCTATACAGAAGAAGCCTTTACACCTACTGGAAAAGAACCTCTCCACCGCCATCAATGATGCTCTTCGATGCCGCCAAGCGGGATGTTTGCGTCGCAAAACGGCAGACGACCAATACGCCGATGCAAGCCCTCGTGCTACTCAACGATATCCAGTTTGTCGAAGCGGCTCGAGCGTTTGGTGAACGCATACTCAAAGCGGGAGGCGAAACGCTGGAGGAGAAAATCCGATTCGCGTTTCGTGTGGCGACCAGTCGTCATCCGACGGAACAGGAGTTTGAAATCCTCAAGCGGTTATATCGCGAACAAGAGGCGATCTTCGGAGACCAGCCTGAGGAAGCCGAGAAACTGTTGGCTATCGGTGAGTGGAAGAGAGACGAATCTTTGCCCACAACACAAGCCGCCGCCGCGACCATCCTCGCCAGTGCCCTACTCAACTTTGATGAGACGATAACAAAGCGTTGATACAGTGCTATGTCTTCTGTAGGAGCGGCTTCCCAGCCGCGACTCTCGTAGGAGCGGCTTCCCAGCCGCGACTCCCGTATGAACGGCTTCCCAGCCGCGACTCCCGTATGAACGGCTTCCCAGCCGCGACTCCCGTAGGAGCGGCTTCCCAGCCGCGACTCCCGTATGAACGGCTACCCAGCCTGACTCCCGTATGAACGGCTACCCAGCCGCGACTCCCGTATGAACGGCTACCCAGCCGTGACGCTTTATGCTGAAATTGGCTTAACTTTTATATTCAAACTTGCTTAATATACGGCAGATTTCGATACTGTTGCGCGTAATCCATGCCGTATCCGACCACAAAGACATCGGGTATTTCAAACCCAAGGTAGTCAACAGTTATGGGAACTTGCCGTCTATCCGGTTTATCGAGCAAACTGCACACCTTTACGCTTTGAGGCTTCAACGTTTCGATGTGGTCAATGAGGAAGTTTAAGGAGTGTCCTGAATCAACAATATCTTCGACAATCAGCACATCCGCTCCGTTGAGAACCCCCGTCAACCCCTGTACCACCTTGACAGCCGAGGGAGATGTGCCATCGTTATAACTCGCAAGTTGGATAAATTCACATCGTACCGGGATTGATATAGTCCGCATCAGGTCTGCGAGGAATACAACCGCACCTTTTAGTACGCAGAGCAGTAGCAAATCCTTGCCCACGTAATCCTGTGAGATTTGCTTGCCCAATTCAGCGATGCGTTCATGAATTTGGGAGTTGGTGATTAGAATTGACTGCATTTCAATAAACCGAACTGGGGAGGCGAATGAAATATCGCGAAAATGGAATAAAAAAAAAGCCGCAAAAGCGGCGGTAGGAAAAAAGATGCCGGTGCGGAGAGTTGAACTCCGGACAACACGATTATGAGTCGTGTGCTCTACCACTGAGCTACACCGGCACTAGGGAAAAGGGAAACGCACTTTCGTATGCGTTTCCCACAACTTCCCACGAGATTGCAGGGGTGGGATTTGAACCCACGTCCTCCGGGTTATGAGCCCGACGAGCTACCAGACTGCTCTACCCTGCGTCAAGACAAGAATCCGATGGGCGAGGAGGGACTCGAACCCTCACGCTCGTTATACGGGCTCTGGATTTTAAGTCCAGTGTGTCTACCAAATTCCACCACTCGCCCGCCCGTGCGGGATTCCCTGGATTTTCTATATTATAATCTATGCGATTCCCATTTGTCAAGTCTCTTTTAAAAAAATTTCATAGCAGTGCAATTCATTGCACGGCTTTCTGTTCTGCTTTGCGTCTTTGCGCCTTCGCGTCTTTGCGTTCTATTTCTTAAACTAAAAAAAAGGTTGATATAATCCCACAATCCCACGTATAATATCCCCATGGTAAAACAATATGTTTGATAGTGCCGCCACAGTTTGGTTTATGCTCCGCAACAGCTTAGTTTCCCCGAATGACTTTTCAAACAGGCTCTAACAAGGTCAACTACCCCACCTTATAAAGGATGGGGTCTCCACTGCGAAGAATTTGATGAACCCTCTAGACCAACACTATCGAAAAATACTCATTTTTCTGATTCTCGTGATATTAGCGGGAAACGCTTACTGGATAGTGCGGCACTTTAAGCCGGAACTCTTTTTGGGGGAGCCACACCTCAACGTTGGCGTAGAAATAGAGAAAGCGTCCTCAAATGAACCTAAGGAGCGACAACCGCTGGAAGTTCAGCCGCCGAAAGTTGTTGTACATGTGGTGGGGGCTGTGCAATCGCCGGGCGTTTATCAAATTGAGATGGGTGCCCGTATCAATGACGCGGTCGAGCTGGCGGGTGGTGCGACGGATGAGGCTGACCTCAACCAGCTAAATCTCGCCGCCAAGGTTCGCGATGAGGAGCAGATCTTCGTGCCATCGAAATTATCGGAAACGGTTTCTCCCCCCTCGTCTCCTGTCCGTTCCTCTGTACCGACACCGCAATCTCCTACAGGTCGGTCTTTCCCGACGGCCAGACAACCTATTAATCTGAATACCGCAACATCTAAACAACTTCAAACCGTGCCGGGCATTGGGCCCGTGACCGCCCAAAGGATAATTGATTACCGTAGAACGCACGGTAGATTTTCCACGGTGGACGACCTCATCGCGGTCAAGGGAATTGGTCAGAAAACGCTGGAGGAGATTAGAGTGCACGTTGTTGCGCGTTAGTGTTCACCGTTCCGCACTGCATGGTTGCACTATTCCGTTACCAGTTCATAGGATTCGAGTTTGAATTCGACATTGACAGTAACATCCGCTCGGGTTTGTGCTTGAGTAAATTTAATGATTCCGACATCCGGTGCGAGCCATTTCTGTACAATGGTCTCATCCAATTCCCGATCAAAAAATTCCCATCGAAACGATTCTTGCACTTGGAAAACGTTTTCAAACACTCCAGCGGGAACACTAACTGTTTCCTCTGAAAGTACCTCAAATTCATCAACACCGTTGCCGAGCGGAAAAAGCTCAGGCACCACTTCTGCCTTAAAGTGAACCATCCACTTGTTCTTAGGGATGAGCGGGAAATTGTATAGAGGTAGGAATGGCGTGAAAAGCATTGTGTCATTGGTCCCAGTTGTGATATTCTGGGCGTGTTGGACAACCGTTTTCACTTTACCATTTTCGTCAAATTCTTGTCCGATGTAAGAGAAGTTTCGGAGGTCTTTTAGTTCTTCGTTGTCCTTGCTGGACTTCTGAAGGACAAAACTCTTGACAAGTTTGCCACTTCGCAGGTTAATCTGAATTTTATCAACGATTTCAAATTCAATAAGGTTTCCCTCATCGTCACGATAACGCCAGATATTGCCGACTGCGAGCGGGTAGTAATCACCTGGTCGTGTCCGCCATACTTGGATGTCGATGGTGCTTGTTATGGATTTCGCGCCATCACTCACCGTGACACCAATCTGATATTTTCGCTCCTCTTTCGGTGCGTTCCAAACGGCACCGGAGTCATCACCGTTAATAGTGCCGCCAGTTGCAGACCACTCGAAAGTCAGCGTATCGCCCTCAAGGTCGCCCGCTTTGAGCGTAATCACAACCTGTGCACCGGGCTCAACGATGTCTGATTCGGCTTCAAAGGTAAAAATTCGGGGTGCAAAATTGTCGTCTCTATGGCCGCTTTCACCGCATCCGAAAATCAGCAGAGGGAAGATAACGATGAACAGGAGACACAGATTGAATCGGTTGAAAAAAAGCATAATTACCATCCTTTATCTATCGCGACATGGAAAGAGAGTGAATCCGTCTTAAACGTTACGACCATTGAAACGGTGAAAAAACGGAAAAGATGACATGGGCGTAAAATGGATAACCGCCCTTTCTTAGGTTGGAACAGTAGAAATCCTTTAAGGAGGCTGACAGATATGAGCACATTTGATGAAGTTTTGCAGGATGTTGAGCGGCGTTGCCGCGAACAACGCATCCCGATGTTGGGACATGAGAAAGCGGAATTTCTCGCAGAACAGGTCGAAAAGGCACAACCCGCATTGATTGTTGAATGTGGTACAGCCATCGGCTATTCGGGGCTATGGATGGTTTCCAAGTTGAAAGCAGCGGGTAGCGGCCGGATAATCACGGTTGAGATTGACCCCGACCGTGCCCGCGAAGCACAGGAGAACTTTGCACACGCCGGTGTCAGTGACTTGATTGATTCCCGAGTGGGTGACGCGAGAGAAGTGCTAAAAACCATCCGGGGGCAAGTCGATTTCGTGCTACTTGATAACAGCTACAGCAACTATTTCCCGTGCTTTCAGGCGATTGAATCTCAACTGGTAGACCGTGCAATTGTTGTAGCGGATAATGTGGGCATTGGTGCTGAAACGATGGCAGATTACCTCGACCACGTTCGTACCCGCTATGAAAGCCAGACCCATTGGTTTGACATTAATCTCCCATGGGTCAAACGGGATGCGATGGAGGTGTCAATTTATCGAAAGTAAGCGTTCCCTCTTATGAGTTTTAATGAGCAGGAAATCTCTATTGCAGAATACGACGATGAGGAAATACAGCAGGAATTGGAGAATGCCGAATGGCTTCACCAGTAATCGCAGTTGCTAATCTCTCATTTGTGATTGGTGTTTCTGTCATGTACCGTTTCTACATTCCACCCCCACAAATCTCTGATAACACGATTGAGATTGGTGACCCTGAACGACATCATATCCTCAATGTATTGCGCCTTAAATCTGGCAATGAGGTACAAATTCTGGATGGCGCGGGAAACAGCTATATCGTCGTTCTGGGTGATACCCGTGGGTCTTTTATAAACGCTTCCATTCGCCAACATCAATTTCATCCACCAACGCCGCCACACATTACGCTGTTTCAAGGACTGCCAAAGTCTGACAAAATGGATTTAATCGTCCAGAAGACAACGGAGCTGGGCATTGACCAGATTGTGCCAATGCTGTGTCAGCGTTCGATTCCAAAACGAACAGCGGCAGCGCATGAAAAGCATCGTGAACGCTGGCAGCGCATCGCGAATGAAGGCGCTAAACAGTGTAAACGTCATCAATTCCCCAAGATACGGGCCGCTCGAAAAATGTCGAACTGCCTTGAGATGGCACTTGACCTCGATTTATCAATCCTGTTTTGGGAACAGGAAGCGGCGCGTGGAATCAAGGAGATTCTATCCCATCACCAACAAGTTACGTCCGTTGGGTTGTTCATTGGGCCCGAAGGGGGCTTTTCGGGTGAAGAGGTAGCGACAGCAATTGAACACTCCTGCATTCCAACTACGCTTGGAGACCTCATTTTGCGAACCGAAACTGCCGCCATTGTAAGTGTGGCTTTGGTGCGGTATGAATTACTGGGTACTTAATACAAATCTACAACGAAGGGATTAGAACCATGAATGACAAAGGCTATGTTAATCCGCAACTGTTGATTTCCGCTGAAGAATTGATTGGTCGCCTCGACGATGAATCAATCTGTATTGTGGACACACGCCCAACATACGCGTATGTTAAAGGGCATATCCCCGGCGCGATTCATCTCGACCTGTACGCAATTAGCATCAATGATACCAGCGAAAAGCCGTTCAAAGCGTTTATGTGGACCATGGCGTATCTATTCCAGCAACGGGGTTTGGACCCAACGAAAACGATTGTGTGGTATGAAGACATTACAGGCACACGCGCCGCACGCGGGCTTTGGTTCTGTGAGTACCTTGGACATCAGGCGGTGCGGGTGGTTGATGGTGGACTGAACGCTTGGATTGCGGCGGGTGGTGCCCTAAGCACTGAAGCGCACGAACCGCCCGAAGTGCCGCCATTTCCGACTGCCGAGCAACCGGAACTCCACATGAACGCGGACACAATCCATGGGCAACTCGCTGAAAACGATTTCGCCGTGCTCGATACACGTACCGACGATGAGCACTATGGACGGGTTGCCAGAGCCGCGAGGGCAGGTGCGATTCCCGGTTCAGTTCATATCGAATGGCTCAACAATCTCGACCAGCAAGGTGCATTTAAGCCCGCCTCCGAACTCAGAGCACTCTACGAATCGAAAGGTATCACGCCGGAGAAGCGTGTGATGTGCTACTGACAGGGCGGATACCGCTCTTCTCACACCTATTTGGCGTTGCGGCTTTTGGGATATCCAACAGTCAGCAATTACATCGGGTCGTGGAAAGAGTGGGGTGACCGGCTGGAGTTGCCGGTCGAGATGCCAGGCGCATAACATCCGCGCCAAAATCAACAAGTTGCAGTATTAAAACTTATCTGAAGAAGGACATTGGAAGGTTGGAAGAAAACGATACGCTTTTCCCTTCCATCCTTCCACCCTTCCACCCTTCCATCCTTCCTTCGCTTCCCGTCTGTTCTACTCTTCATCTCCCAAAAATTGTGCCTCAACTACTTCGCCCGCTTTCACTGTTTTCCCTGCTGGGATGACGATAAATCCGTTTGCCAAGACGAGGGAATAGAGAATGCCCGAACCTTGTGGGCCTGTGGTTTTCGCATAATACTTCCCGTCACGTCGGGTGATAATTGAGCGCATGTAGTTCACCCGTCCGTCTCTGTTCACGACATCTTCTTCCAAAATCGCTTTGAAGGTTGGACGGAGTAAATGGGTGTGACCTGCCATCTTGAGCAGTGCCGGACGCACGAAGAGTTCAAACACAACGAGCGATGATACCGGGTTCCCCGGCAAGCCGAAAATCGGTTTCCCATCCGCCAGCCCATAAGCCTGCGGTTTTCCCGGTTTCATCGCCACACGCCAAAAATTGATTTCCCCCAACCGTGACAGCACCACTTTGACCACGTCGTATTCCCCGACAGAGACCCCGCCGCTGGTGATGAGCGCGTCTGCACGGTCTAAGCCTTCGCGGAATTTCTGTTCGGTCTCCGTCTCATCATCGCTCGCAATCCCCATATCAACAGGGTCGCACCCCGCTTCTTGAAGTTGTGCATAGATACCGTAGCGGTTGCTATCCCGAATCTTTCCGGGCTTTAATGCTTCGCCGAGCGGTGTCAGTTCATCGCCCGTGGAGACGACAGCCACTTTGGGGCGTTTGTGAACGGATACTTCTGATCGGTTCAATGAAGCGAGCATTGAGACCTCCTGTGGTCGAATCCGTTTCCCTTTAGACATCACCAGGCTGCCAGACTTCACGCTTTCGCCCGTGAACCGAACATTCTGCGCCTTTTCTGCACCTTCAAAGAACTTGACCGTATCTCCTTCCAATTTCGTCACTTCCTGCATCACAACGGCATCCGCACCCATCGGCATCATCGCGCCTGTCATGATACGTGCGGCCTGTCCACGTTCAACGGGCTTCGAGGGCGCGTATCCCGCGGCGATGATCTCAATGACTGGAAGTTGGACCGGGTTCTCGTCGGAGGCACCGCTCACATCCTCAGCAATTACGGCGAAACCGTCCATCGCCGAATTGTGGAACGGCGGGATGTCCTCTGTGGCATAGACATCTTCGGCGAGGACGTGCCCGAGGCAGTCTAAAATGCCCCGTTGTACTGAGGTCAGAACAGGAATGGTCTCCAACATGCGCTCCCGCGCTTCTTCAACGCTTAACATGATGATTTCCCTCCAATTTCGCTTTCAAAATCGCCTCCAAAATTGTCTCCAAAATCAGATGTCTTTAGCATCTGCTGCGCTTTTTCAAAATCGGTTGGCGTGTTGATATTAAAAAACGATAATCCCCCCGGGTCAAACTGCCGCCATTCATCGGGTGCCACAACGCGAACAGAGATACGCTCATACAACGCATGAACGCGCAATTCCCCTTCAGCGAACATCTGGTCGATAATCGGCAGACAGCGTTTAGAATACGCAGCGCATAGCGTTTGGAACGTCCGTGTGGGGCAATTCAACGCTTGCACATACGGTACGACCGCATCGTGTTTCCCCAAGCACGAGCTGAGGTGGCTCAGGAGTATCGGGCGTAACAGTGGCATATCGCAGGCGACGCAGAGAACAATGCTGTTTGTGGCATAGGTTAACCCTGTATATATTCCGCCCAACGCGCCTCTGTTTGGGACAAGGTCTGGATGCATCGGTAAATTTAGGTGGGTATATGTTTCTGGTGTGTTTGTAATCAACAGCAAATCGCTTGTGACAGCCAATACTTGGCGGATGACATGCCCAATAACCGTGTCAGTTCCCAGAGGCATCAACGCCTTATTCTGTCCCATCCTGCGGCTATGCCCACCGGCAAGTATAACACCTGTGATTGGTGGATTGGTCAATTTCACCGTTTTTTTAATCTTCATTTCCACCCTTCCATCCTCACCCTTCCATCCTTCCACCCTTCCAGTCTGATCTCCTTCCAGTCTTTGCTTCCTTCTATCATAGCAGAGTTGGATTGATTCTGCAGTCAACTACCCCACCCTGAAGGGATGGGGAGACCTGTGTCCCATCGCTGAGGGAATTATGGGCTTCTCGCTTCTTTCTCTACAAGTAGAGTTTTTCGGGGGCAATTGGTCTGCCGCACCTCCGCGAAGGGCAGTAGCTGCCCTGAGAATGTTAATAGCTGCGTTGTGGTCACGGTCAACAGTTAAGCCACAATCGCATTGATGTGTTCGTGTTGCCAACGATTTCTCAACAATGGAATCACAAGCAGAGCATTTTTGAGATGTGCCATGGGGCGGGACTTTTAACAAGTGAGTGCCAGCGTTTTTGCGCTCGCTCACGCGACCACCCGTTAGGGCAGCTTTGCTTTCAAGTGTTTTAACAAAGTTTCCCCACGAGGCATCGGAAATGCTTTTGGCGAGGTAATGGTTCTTTAGCATGTTGCGGATTTGTAGGTTTTCAACCACAACTGCATCAAACTGATTAACGAGGGCGTGAGCGGTTTTGTAGTGGAAATCTCTCCGTTGATTCGCAACGTGTTCGTGATGTTTGGCGAGGATAGCCACTTGTTTTCTGCGCCGGTGACTACCTTTTTTACGACGTGAGAGGTGACGTTGTTTTTTCTTTAGCTGTTTTTCTGCGATGCGTAGGTGCCGTGGGTTCTCAACTTTCACGCCATCTGAAGTGGTCAAAAACGATTCAAGCCCTACGTCAATGCCCACAGCAGATTCGATTTCAACTTTGGGCACGTTGGGCACTTCAACGGTGATGTTGGCATACCAACTACAAGCCTTACGCTGAATAGTCAATGTCTTGATTTTCCCGTGCACGTCTGAACCATCCAGACGTGCGGGCAAGCAACGGTGATACCGCATCTTGACCTGTCCGAGCTTCGGCACAATAACACGGGCAAACTTGTTGTCGACATTCCGAATTAGATTTACAGAGAGATGGTTAAAGGTGATTGACCGGTAACGTCCTTTCCCCTTGAATCGGGGGAATCCTGGATTTTCACCGGATTTCAACCGTCGAAAGAACGCATCGTAGGCTTTATCCAAACGGCGTAGGGTGTCTTGTTGAATGTCAATGTGTAGACGATGCCAAAAAGTGGATTGACCGCGAAGTTCAGTCAACATCTTGGCTTGCGTATTGTAACTTAACGACTTGCCTGTTTCCTTGAATGCCTTGATACGCATGGCAAGGGCTTGGTTGTAAAGGTTTTGGCAAGCATCAAGCCACGATTCCAAAGTCAACCGTTGTTTGGTTGTTAGATAGATGCGATATTGGTATGTTGAGAGCATGGCAATCTTTCAATCTTTGATATCCTTCCGATAGGGTGTGAGGGGCATTGACGGGATGCCAATGTCGGATCCCCTCACGAAAGATTAGCATTATTATAGCATATTTCACGTTCAATTACAACAAAAAAAGGAGCGCAGTTTGAAATGGAGCGCATTGCTTAGCGCACCATTTCAACTCCCCACCCTAAAGGGATGGGGTCTCTACTGCGAAGAATTAGATGAGAAAACGCGATTCAACTCTCCTTCACCGATTCGCCTATTTTAGTTGGATTCATCGCCTTATTCATGGTACACTGTTTTTATCTAACCCAAATTGCTACCGAGGGAGGCTAAAATAGGCGTGAAATCAAAACAGAACGGGGCGGCAACCCGGGCAATCCATGCGGGCGAAGAATTGCTTCCCAAAACAGGTGCGCTCGCGCCGCCAATCTATCAAAACAGCACATTTCGATTCGCAACAGCCGATGAATCTGCGGCAGCGTTTGCAGATGAAGACGCAGGCTATGTTTACACACGCTGGGGCAACCCGACCCAATCGGTTTTGGAGCGAAAAATTGCGGCGTTGGAAGGCGGGGAAGCAGCACTCGCAACGGCATCAGGAATGGCGGCGGTGAGTATTAGCCTGCTGACGCTCCTTGAGGGTGGAGATGGTGTCGTGGCGATGGATTCGCTGTATTCCGCATCACATAACCTGCTGAACGACGCGCTCCGGAGTGTGGGAATCGAGACCACGTTTGTCAACGCAATTGACGTGAATGAAATCGAGCGAGCCATCCAACCGAATACAAAGGTGCTCTACATCGAAAGCCCCGCCAACCCAACGCTCAAGCTAGTTGACATCGCCGCGTGTGCGGAAATCGCGAAACGGCACAAGGTCACATCAGTCATTGATAACACATTCGCGACCCCCTGCGGGCAACAGCCGATTAGCCTTGGCATTGATGTTGTCGTCCACAGTATGACCAAGTATCTGAGTGGAAACGGGACAGTGATTGCCGGTGTCATCGTTGGAGCGTCGGAATTTATCAACCGGGCAAAGAAAGGGGCATTGCGAAATTTTGGGGGTGTGATTAGCCCATTCAACGCATGGCTGACCCTTCACGGTGTTGCAACGTTGCCGCTCCGTTTTGAGCGACACTGTGCCAATGCACACCACATTGCGGAATTTTTGGACGCACATCCCGCGATTGAATGGGTTCGCTATCCCGGGTTGCCGAGTCATCCACAACACGACCTCGCCAAACGCCAGATGCAGGAGTTCGGGGGCATGATTGCTTTCGAGTTGAAAGGTGGGATAGAAGCGGGCGAACGGCTCATGAACCGAACCGAGATTTGTGCATTAGCGGTGAGTTTGGGGGATGTGAGGACACTGATTTGTCACCCCGCATCAACGACCCACTCGCAAGTGCCATCGGAAGTTCGCAAGCGCGCAGGTATCACGGATGGGTTGGTTCGGCTCTCCGTCGGCTTAGAGGATGTCGCGGATATTATTGCAGATATCGAAGGGGGCTTGTGAAAGCGGAATTTTAACGCAAAGGCGCAAAGATGCAAAGGGCAAAGAAGAGAAGACGCAAGGAAGAAAGGGCAAAAATGAACAGAGCTCTAACACATTGGCGTGAAGCCGTTGAAACAATTCTCCGTTGCGACCTTGCAGAGGCCATCGGTATCGAAGACAGCGCGGAAGCGGAAAATCTGATCGAGGAATTTCTTCACGCCATCTCGAATCAAGCGGCAGAGAATCGCCTTGAACGCGAAATTGACCCGCAATGGGTGATTTTGGCAGCAGGTAAGGGGACGCGCATTGACCCATCAGGGCGTTTGAATAAACTGCTAGATATATGGTTCGGTGAACAGAACGCCTTGCAATTGGCGCGGAGCTACCTGCCCGGAACCCGTCCGCATATCATCGTGATTAACCATCAGACCGCAGCGCACGTTGTGAGGGGCGATATTCCCACCGAGGGCATGATTCCAGATTCTGCGCTTGACCGAGTCGCTACGGATGCCTTGTTCGGGCCGAACGCCATCCTGTGCCTCCAGCCCGAACAATCTGCCGGTACAGGCGCGGCGTTGCAGGCGGCATTACCTGCGGTTGCCGAATCCGATGCAGAATTTATCGGCGTGGCGTTCGGCGATGAACCGTTTCTGAATCAAGCGATTTTCCTGCAAACAGTGATGGCGCATTTTATCGCAGGAGCAGATGTGACGCTCTGCGGAAAACGCCCGGAAACTGTAGTTGACAAGGGAGGGTTGTTCTTCGACGACGATGGCAAATTAATCGGCACCAAGGAGTGGTATGATATGACCGCCGCGGAGAAAGAGGAGATGTGGCGGCGGTTTGAACGGGGTGAGGCGTATACAAACACAGGTATCACCCTCATCCTGCGCGACGCGGCGATCAAACGGATGGGGCGGCTGCAACCGCACGGCAGCAAATCGGAACTTCACCACGTCGACCTCATTCGATACTGCTACGAAGATGGACTGAAAACACACGCCTATATTCATCAGGGTGAGATTGTCTCTGGGATCAACCGCTGGTCAAACGTCTTGGTCGGTGAAGCATCGCTGTTCGAGAAAACGCGCCTACAACTTGCTCAAAAAGGAGTTCGCGTTGACCCTACTGCACAGGTCACGTTGGAAAATCCAGATATCGAGTTCGGCTACGGTTGCTATCTTTTAGGACGAATTCATCTCGGTAAAGCGGTGCGAATTGGAAGTTACTGCCGTTTAGAGAACGCAGTGTTACTGGGAAATACGGTCGTCGGCGACCACGTTGGCCTAAAAGACGTGAGGGCAACAGATACGGCCTTTGAATCGAATCCACTTTTGACCGAACTCACCAGTGTTGCGACACCAATTACTGGTTTGGCTGTTCAGAGCCAGATTGAAAATTGTCGCCTCGACTGTGTGAAGGTTGGTCAGGCAGTGTACCTGAGTCGGGTCAACGGACACACGACCATAATCCCATCGGGAGTTTCAGTGAGCGATGTGCGGTTGGGAGTTCCGAACCACCCCCGCTCCTCGCAGGAACGGGATTACGGGCTACTGATTCAACTTATGTTGCCGGGCTATAAGCCTGGCGTGTTTACCTTTGGCGACAAGCGCGGGTTACCCGATTGGGAAAACCTCCGAACACACGTCAAAACCCACTCGGAACGTGAATTGATTTCGCGGGCAACTCGTCAGCCGATGTTACGACAGGTTGCCGTTGACGCTGTTAATGACCTCCTTGACACGAAAAAAGCGGATGGAACATACGCCACCGATGCCCTCACCGCAGAAGAACTTTGGGGAAGTATCTTCGAGCTGGTCGCGCTTTGCACAGGCAACCCGGATGCCTACCGCAACGATAAATGCAGAGCGAGGCACACCGCGATGAATTTGCTCCGGGAATTTTCCGACTGCAATTGGATACAACGAATCAAGTTGGTTGTCGCCGCCAACATCATTGATTACAGTAGCGCGAGGGTCGTCAAGGCACTTGAAGCGAATCCCGATCACTTCGTCCACGTCCTGCGAGCGGCTATCCATGCCCCGTTTGCGATTGATTGTTTTGAGGCGTTTCGGTCAATGGTGATTGAGGGTGAACCTAAGCGGTTGGTCTGGTTGGCAGACAACGATGGTGAGACGGTCTTCGACCTATGGTGCATTGAGATGCTGGCGGAGCTCGGACATCAGATTACCATCGTCGGCAAGGAAAGTCCTGCCAGCAATGATGCGACGCTCACCGACCTATTGGAAACAGCGGCACATGCCCGCTTTCACAAGCTTCAGGAGCAGATTGCATTCGGAGCGGTCTCTCTGATTTCGTCGGGGTCAAAGACGGCCGGCACCAACCTCCATCAAGCGACTGGAGAATTTGCAAATGTGTTGCTTGATGCCGACCTTGTCATATCCAAGGGGCAGGGTAACTTCTACACAACCCAAGGGTTAATCCGAGATACATTTTACCTCCTCCTCTCCAAAGGAATGACAGCAGAACGCACAACAGGGGTCGCGCCAGACCCAGATAAGGCCATTGATGGGTTAATCCTGGCATACGTGCCAGGGTCTACACGATTGGATCAGACGTTGAAGAAGTTCTGTTGTTAGCAACAAATACAAAGGAGTTTTCATGCTCAAGCCGACCCGAAGACTTTCCCAAAAGGCGGGCCTTCCACCAGGCACCCTTGCGTATACAGGTAAACAGCAGACAGAGCCTGTTCGGATGACCGTCATGGATTATGATGAAACCAATCTCCTAGAACAGGAAATTGAGACGATTGAGGAATGCTTCCCTTTTAAGGACCAGCCCAGCGTAACATGGATACACATTGAAGGGATTCATCAAGAAAACGTCATAGATGCCATTGGCAAACACTTTGGCGTACATCCACTCGTATTAGAAGACCTAATAAATATGGGGCAACGTCCGAAAATGGAAGTATATGAAAACTACATCTTTATCGTTTTACGAATGCTCTGCTACGATGATGAGAACGCTGACGTTGAGGACAAGCAGGTCGGATTGATAGTCGGTTCCGATTTTGTAGTCTCAGTGCTGGAAACAGGGGGTGATACATTCAAAGAGATTCGGGAGAGGATTCGTAGTGGGCAGGGCCGCGTTAGAAAGATGAGAGCGGATTATCTTGTATATGCTTTGATGGATATCACCGTTGACAATTATTTCATCATTTTAGAAAAACTCGCTGATCAGATTGAGTTAATCGAAGAAGAACTGGTAACCAACCCAACACCCCATACCCTACAGAAGATTTATCACATGAAACGGATGATGATACGGATGCGAAAGTCAGTTTGGCCCTTGAGGGAAGTCGTCAGCAAAATGGAACGCGGAGAATCAGATCTTTTCACACAGGATACCCAAATATACCTTCGTGACCTTTATGACCACACCCTTGAGGTAATTGAAGCGGTTGAGTTGCTTCGAGAGATGGTTTCTAGCATGCTTGATATGTACCTGTCGAGTATAAGTCATAAAATGAACGAAGTCATGAAAGTCTTAACGATTATCGCGACCATCTTTATCCCGATTACCTTCATTGCGGGCATCTACGGTATGAATTTCGACAGGATGCCGGAACTTAAATCACAGTGGGGGTATCCGATTATCCTCACAATAATGGCGATGCTAGTCATTTCAATGCTAGTTTATTTCCGGCGAAAGAAGTGGTTTTAACAATTAATTTGTCGCAAAAGCGTATCGCGGTTGGAAACCGCTCCCACGGCACACAATCATCGACAATCATCGTGCGTGGGTTGGCAACCGGTGAGGTTGACCTCAAGGCAACGTGGAAAGTGTTGTGGCAGGAGTTTGCAACAGGGGCCTTGCTTGGGGGCATCTACGGACTGCTGCTCGGCGCGTTCGCAAAGTTTCGTTTTCCGTCGGTCGAAGTCGGCGGTATACAATTGGTGTGGCAATTCCCCATCGTCGTTGGGATATCAATCTGTGTCAACATGACCATCGCCGCCACCGTTGGCACCATTATCCCTATATGTTTCAAGCGCATCCGCGTCGACCCCGCCATAGCGACCGGTCCATTCGTCACCACCTCAATTGATGTACTGGGCATCCTCTCCTACTTTATCGTTGCACGGGTGTTGCTCTTCCAATAACCCAAACAATAACCCAAGTTGCTACCTATTGGTCCATAGCACCGTAATTCATTGCGCGCCTTGATATTCTTCTGTGTGCCCTTGCATCTTTACGTCTTTGCGTTAAAATTCCACCTCTGCGAACATCCACCCTATTTTGGTTCTGCTGTAGCATTAACCATGGACGTGAGATCCCATAAGAGTACCGTGCCCTCCCAACCACTACTTGCCAGCGTCCGGCCATCAGGACTGAACGCCACGCTAAAGACACCATCTATATGCCCTCTGAGCGTTTTTTGGGGTGTCCCTGTGGCAACGTTCCATAGACTAATCCCATCCCAACCAGCACTTGCCAGCATCCGACCATCCGGACTGAACGCTACGCTATTGGAAAAATTCGTAGACCCGCTCAACGTTTTCAAGTGTCTGCCCGTAACTGCATTCCACAATTGAACACCAGCCCTATCCCCACTGGCGAGTACTCGTCCATCCAGGCTGAACGCCACGCTATTGACACCGTTCGTATGCCCTATGAGAATTTGCTTGGACGTACCTGTGAGCACATCCCATAAGCGGATGGTTCCGTCCTTCAACCCACCTCCGCTGGCAAGTGCCCGTCCATCCGGGCTGAACGCTAGACTTTCAACAGCAGACGTGTGGCCTATGAGGGTTTTCTGTAGCTTGCCTGTGGTGGCATCCCACAAACGGATAGTTTTATCCCAACTCCCACTGGCGAGGATGCGACCATCGAGACTGAACGCCACACTATGAACACCCTCTGTATGTCCCTTGAGAGCTTTCTTACGCCTGCCTGTGGTGGCATCCCACAAGCGGATAGTTTTATCCCAACTCCCACTGGCAAGGATACGTCCATCCGGACTGAACGCTAGGCTATTGATACTATACTTGTGCCCGGTAAGCGTTTGCTTGTGTGTGCCTGTCGCAACATCCCACAGTTGGATCCCTTTGGAAGCCCCTCTTGCGAGCATACTCCCATCTAGACTGAACGTGACGCTATCGAAATAATAACTGATATGCCCTGTGATCGTTTGCTTGTGCGCCCCTGTGGCAAGATCCCACAAACGGAGTGTGTGGTCGTCACCCCAACTTGCAACCGTCTGTCCATCCGGGCTCAACGCTACTTGTTTGACATCAGCCGTATGGCCTCTAAGTGTTTTCTGGTGCACCCCCGTGGAAACATCCCACAGGCGAACGGTATGGTCCCTACTCGCACTAGCGAGCATTCGCCCATCCGCACTGAATGAAAGGCTATTGATACTATCCTTGTGCCCGGTAAGCGTTTTCTTGTGTGTACCTGTCGCAACATCCCATAGGTGGATGGTTTTGTCCCGACTCCCACTGGCAAGCGTCCGGCCGTCAGGACTGAACGCGATGCTCTTGACCAAATCCGTATGTCCTGTGAACGTTTTCTCCTCTTCAGTGGTCGAATTCCAGACCCGGATGCTGTTATCCCCTTTATTTGCGAGCGTCACTCCGTCAGCGTTGAATGATATCCTATCGGTATAATACCTGTTCCCTTTTTCAAAGGTTTGCTTGTGCGTACCTGTGGTGGGATCCCATAGTTCAATTCTGTTACTCAAACTTGCAAGCGTCCGCCCGTCCTGACTGAACACAATATCAGCAACACCGCCTCGTCCTATGAAGGTCTGCTTGCACTTGTCAGTAGCGAGATCCCACAAGCGAATAACCTCGTGCCTATTCCCACTCGCGAGGGTACGGCCATCAGGGCTGAACGAAATGCTTGAAATACCGTACCTATCCCCTTTCAGCAACGTACGCGCTTGACCGCCAGACGCATCGTACAGCCAAATTCCGATATCACTAGCGACCGCCAGCACCGTGCCATCTGGTGAATACGCTATATCATTGACACGACCTTTACCTAGCCGCGCTTTCACACCTTCGGGTAAATGCCACTGCGGAGAATCGTGGATGAGGGTATGCTGTCGCCCTAGCATTAAGACGGTACCGAAAATCAAAACAATCAAGACGATACCGACGATTAAAAAAATGGGGAATCGCCTGCTTTTCATCTGAAGAATCTCCTTTTAACGGTTTGATATCGTAGGGACGGATCTCTGTGCCTGCCCAATCGACAAATCGAAAATGCCATCTCCGTGACCATCTAACTATTTTCTCACGTCTGTAGCGTTATCTATGGAAGTGAGGTCCCACAGCAGCACTGTACCGTCTTGACTCGCACTGGCAAGCGTACGCCCATCCGCACTGAACAAAATACGAACGACCTCTCTCGTATGCCCTCTGAACGTTTTTTTACGCTCTCCTGTGACCAAATCCCATAGCGGGACACCTTCGCCTCCAATCCAAGGCGAGATTCCACTTCCACTTCTACTTGCCAGCACTAGTCCACCGGGGGTGAACGATACATTCCAGACAATATCCTTATACGTCGTGAGTGTTTGCTTCTGATCGCCCGTGGCAAGATCCCACAAGCGACTGGTCCCATCCCGGCTCACACTCACTAGCATACGATTATCAGGACTGAAAAATACGCTAGAAACAACCGATGTATGTCCGACAAAAGTTTGCTTGTGTTCTCCTGTGGCAACATCCCACAAGCGGATGGTCCCTTCCAAACTCCCACTTACCAAGGTCCCCCCATTGGAACTGAACGTCAGACTATTAACCTCTCCCGTATGTCCCACAAGGGTTTGCTTATGTTTTCCTGTCGTAACGTCCCAAAGACGGATGGTTTTGTCCGAACTCCCACTTGCGAGTGTCCTCCCATCCAGACTGAACGCCACACTATTGACCTCTCCCGTATGTCCCACAAGGGTTTGCTTATGTTTTCCTGTCGTAACGTCCCAAAGACGGATGGTTTTGTCCGAACTCCCACTTGCGAGTGTCCTCCCATCCAGACTGAACGTCACACTATTAATCTCCTCTGTATGCCCCTTGAGCGTCCGCTTGTGTGCCCCTGTGTCTGCATCCCACAAGTGGATGGTTTTGTCCAAACTTCTACCTGCGAGCGTACCCCCATCCAGACTAAACGATAAGTGAGAACCAGCAAGAGCGCGCTCTATGACAGCTAACTGCCGCCCCGTGATTGTATCCCACAAGTAGGTGATCCCGTCCCAATGTCTACTTACAAGCTTACGCCCATCAGGGCTAAGCAACAGGTGTCTGGCATAATGTATATCCCAGTTAAAACCGCCTATGATGTTTTTTTTCTGCTTCCCGGTAGATGTATCCCATAAGCGGATGGTATGATCCCAAATACTGGTTGCGAGTGTCCCTCCATCAGGGCTAAAAGAGACGTTGGTAACAAGATGCGTAGGTTCTCCAAGGAGCTTGTGTTCGCCTGTGTTAAGATCCCACAAGCGGATTGGGCTTCCCCTCCTCCAACTTACGAGAGTGCGCCCATCCGGACTGAACGACACATTTTCGCCCGCATCTCCATGCCCCGTCGATTCGCTAATCAAGCGTTGAATCTTGAGTGTTTTTTTGTGTTCTCCTGTAGCAACGTCCCATAGGTGTATGGTTTCGTCCGAACTTCCACCGACGAGCGTCCCTCCATCCGGACTGAACGACACGCTAAAGACACTCCCCGTATGTCCTTTGAGGGTTTTCTTGTGGGTACCTGTTTCCACATCCAACAGTATGATGCCCTCAGTCGCCCTCGCAATAGCGAATGTGCGTCCATCTGGACTGAATGAGAAATTCTTAACAAAATCTATAAGCTCTTTAAAAGTGTGCCTGGGTTTGCCCGTAACTGTATCCCAGAGTATGATATCCTCAAACCTACCCCCACTGGCGAGCGTACGTCCGTCCGGACTGAAAGACAGGCTACTGCCACTAGACTCAAACTGTATGAGCCCTTTCCTGTGTGTGCCTGTTTCCACATCCCACAGTGTGATGCCATCAAGTCCCCAACTCGTACTGGCGAGCGTACGCCCGTCCGGACTGAAAGAAAGGTGCCTAATACTACGATGTTCCGTGAGCAGGGTACGCTCTTTATAGGTTTCCGCATCGTAGAGCCAAATACCGATGGAACTCGCAACTGCCAGCACCGTACCATCTGGGGAATACTGCATATCATTGATATTGCCCTTACCGAGACGCGCTTTGGCACCTTCGGGTAAACCCCATTGGGTGTAATTTTGGGCGAAGCTGATTGGTATATACAGCATTGAACCGATCAGTACCGTCAAAAAAAGGGGCAATAACGTTTTTTTCATCTGAAGAATCTCCTCTTGATATGTTCAGACCGTAGGACAGATTGCCGCAAATATCCAGACTATTTTGGTTCTGCTGTAGCGTCAACGATAAACGCAAGATCCCAGAGTAACACCGTGCCATCCCAACTGCTACTTGCCAGTGTCCGGCCATCTGGACTGAACGAGACGCTATTAACGGCAAACGTATGTCCCTTGAGTATTTTTTTTGCCGTTCCTGTGCCAACATCCCATAGGATAATCCCGTCCCAACCTGCACTTGCCAGCATACGCCCATCCGGACTGAACGCCACGCGAAAAACAAGATTCGTATGACCACTGAGCGTTTTTTGGGGCTCACCTGTGTCAACATTCCACAATTGAATATTAACGGAATTGCCACTTGCAAGGGTCTGTCCATCCGGACTGAACATCACGCTAGACACTCCAGACGTAGTCCCTGTGAAGATTTGCTTATGCGTACCTGTAGCTAGCTCCCACAAGCGGATAGTATTGTCCTCCGAGCTACCTCCACTAGCAAGGGTGTGTCCATCGGGACTGAATGATAGGCTCGTGACAGCAGATGTATGTCCTGTCAAGGTTTTCTTGTGCGCGCCTGTGACCGCATCCCACAGCCGGACAGTTCTGTCGTTACTCCCACTTGCGAGGGTTCGTCCATCCGGGCTGAACGCTACGTAGTATATGATATTAGCGTAAATCTCCGATTCAGACACATGTTCTTTGATGGTTCTCTTGCGCTGGTGTGTAACCGTATTCCATAAGATGGCTTCGTCTCCACCTCCACTTGCGAGGGTGCGTCCGTCCGGATTAAACGAGATGATATTAACCGTCCTTTTATGCCCTATGAGGGTATGCTTGTGAACACCCGATTCGGCATCCCACAGTTGAATCTCTTTGGAAGCCCCAATTGCGAGCGTACTTCCATCAGGACTAAACGAGACGCTGAAGAGCGGAGCGATATGCCCTGTGATTGTTTGCTTGTGTTCCCCTGTGGCAACATCCCACAAACGGAGCGTATGGTCATTACCCCAACTTGCAACCGTCTGGCCATCCGGGCTCAACGCCACTTGCTTGACATCAGCTGTATGCCCTTTAAGTGTTTTCTTGTACGTACCCGTGGCCACATCCCACAAGCGAACGGTTTTGTCGCGACTTCCACTTGCGAGTGTATGCCCATCCGCACTGAACGATAGGCTATTGACACTATCCTTGTGCCCCGTGAGCGTTTTTTTGAGTGTGCCCGTAGCGGTATCCCATAGACGGATGGTTCTCTCCCAACTCCTGCTTGCAAGCGTCTGGCCGTGAGGACTAAATAATATGCTGTTGACCATACGTTCTGCGAGAATTTTCCTTTCTTCTCCGGTGGAGGTATCCAATAGGTGAATGGTATCGCTATCCGCAATTGCAAGCGTCATCCCATCCGCACTGAACGATATCTGATTAGCAGCATAAGGCGTATGCCCTTCGAGGGTTTTCTTGTGTGTGCCTGTGGCGGTGTCCCACAGATTAATCTCATGGCCACTCGCGCTTACGAGCATCCCTTTATCTCGGCTGAACAATACATCCCAAACACCTCCCCGATGCCCTTCAAAGGTCTGCTTACGCTTGCCAGTGGTGACATCCCATAGCACGACCATGTCCCCACTCCCGCTCGCAAGCGTACGACCATCCGCACTGAACGATATACTCCATATACCGTACTTCCCTATAAGCAACGTACGTGCTTCACCACTGGACGCATCATAGAGCCAAATACCGGTAGAACTAGCGACCGCCAGCACTGTGCCATCCGGAGAATACTCTATATCATTGATGCTACCTTTACCGATACGCGTTTTCACACCCTCGGGCAGGTGCCATTGTGGGGAATCGTGGATGACCGTATTCGGTTGACCTCGCATTAAAACGATGCTGAGAATCAAAACAATCAAAACGATACTGAAAATCAAAACAGTGGAAAACGGTGTTTTTTTCATGCAAGGAATCTCCTTTTAATGGTAGGAAAAGGGTTCCCCACCTACCGAATTATGTTGAGGTCCCACAGAAGCACGGTACCGTCTCTACCTGCGCTTGCAAGCGTACGCCCATCCGCACTGAATATAACGTTAGTGACTCCCTCTATATGCCCCCTGAATGTTTTTTTGCGCTCGCCCGTGACTAAATCCCAGACGTGGATGATTTCGCCAATCCCAGATTCACTGTCAACCTTACTTGCCAGTATCGTCCCATCAGGGTTGAACGAGACACTCCAGACAGTGCCCCTATACCCCGTGAGTGCTTGGTTCTGCTCGCCCGTGGCAACATCCCATAAACGGAGGGTACCGTCCCAGCTCATACTTGCAAGCATTCGGCCATCGGGACTAAATGACACGCCATATACAACCGCTGTATGTCCCTTGAAAGTTTGCTTGTGTTCTCCGGTGACCGTATCCCACAAGTGGATGGTTCCTTCCCTACTCCCACTTGCAAGCATTCGGCCATCGGGACTAAATGACACGCCATATACAGTCGTTGTATGTCCCTTGAAAGTTTGCTTGTGTTCTCCGGTGACCGTATCCCACAGACGGATAGTTTTGTCAACACTCCCGCTCGCGAGGGTACGTCCATCCGGACTGAACGCTACACTGTTAACCTCCCCCGTATGCCCTTTGAGAGTTCGCGTGTGTTTGCCGGTGACCACATCCCACATGTGGATGGTTTTGTCAACATTCCAACTTGCGAGCGTCCTCCCATCCGGACTGAACAAAATATTGTTGTGGTACGCACTTCTGGCATCGTGCGTATGTGTTGTGAGGATTCGCTTGAGCGTACTTGTGATTGTATCCCACAAGCAGATGGTCCCACTCCAATGTACACTCGCAAGCATCCCCCCATCCGGACTGAACAAAACGCGACTGTACAACACGCTTTTAACACCATGTGTATCTGCTGTGAAGGTCTGTTTGAGTGTACCTGTGATTGTATCCCACAAGTAGATGGGCCCGCCCCGATGCACACTTACAAGCATATCTCCATTAGGGCTAAACAATATACCTCTAGCATAATGCGTATGCCGTACACTGTCACCGTACGCATACCTTACGATGCCATCATACGCATATCCGATGATGTTTTTTTTCTGTTGCCCCGTGACTGCATCCCACAAACGGATGGTATGGTTCTCACTCCCCGTTGCAAGCATACTCCCATCAGCACTCAAACATAAGCCAGTAACAGAACCTGTATGTTCCACAAAGAGCTTGTGTGCCCCTGTGTCTACATCCCACAGACGGATTGGTCCTTCCCCTTTGCCCCAACTTATAAGAATACGCCCATCCGGACTGAACAACACTCTAGAAACACTCCCCTTATCTACCGTGAGAGTTTTTTGGTGTTGGTTTCCTGTAGGGACATCCCACAAGCGAATGGTATTGTCCAAGCTCCCACTTGCAAGCGTACGTCCATCAGGACTGAAAGAGACGCTTGTGACCTCCTTCGTATGCCCTGTGAGCGTTTGTTTGGGCACACCTGTGGCGTGATCCCAAAGGCGGATGGTTTTGTCAGCACTCCCGCTTGCAAGCATCAATCCATCAGGACTGAACATGAAGCTCTTGACAGAATCCGTATGACCTGAAAGGGTTTTTGTATGCTGTCCTGCAACTGTATCCCACAACTCGATTTCTTTGTGACTAGCACTCGCAAGCGTACGCCCATCAGGACTGAACGATAAAATCGCGCCACCTCTCCCCAACTTTCTGAGTGTGTTCTTGCGCGTACCTGTTGCAACATCCCACAGTATGATACCATTAAGCCATTCACTCTCACTAGCGAGCGTATGTCCGTCCGGACTGAAGGATAGGCTCCTGATATCGCGATGTCCCCTGAGCAGGGCACGTTCTTTATAGGTCTCTGTATCGTAGAGCCAAATACCGATGGAACTGGCAACTGCCAGCACCTTGCCATCCGGAGAATACTGCAAATCATTGATCTTGCCCTTGCCCAAACGCGCTTTGGCTCCTTCCGGTAATCCCCATTGTGTATAATTTTGGGCAAAGCTGTCCGTTAGAAACAGCACAGAAATCGACAACAGGCAAAACTTAAATAACAGCCCGTTTTTTAGCATTTTCTTTCTCCTGCGGATTGTACGCTGTTGATACGGCTAATAGGGCAATTACACCTGCTATAATTAGGTCTCGGCTTCACGGTTTTTCTCCTGTCTTTAAGCTACCTTATCTCCTCTGTATTCTGTCCCTGTTGCTCCTGTAGCATCTCAATTTTCCTATCTTGCTCGGCGACCTGCTCCTGAAGCCGATTGATTTGTTGCTGACGCAATCTGTTCTTACGCCTCATTTCGGCGAGCACTGCCCATGCGATAAAACCGATAGTAACAATGAAGAGGTATTTTATTGTACCTGTCATTAGTCCCATTAAAACAATCGGAATACAAATAACACCGATGGTAATTACGAAGACGACATATTTCATTGTTCCTCAACTCCATTCTGGTTTGATATATCTATTTCATTAGGAGTTACGCCGTTTCGCAGTAGGGAACATCAATCGCTGTTCCCTACTGCACCCATCCTTCCAATCTTCCAATCCCTTACCCCTCAACCACACTTCTTGTCTTATCCAACCCAATTCGCGCTACCTCTCTCGCATCCTGTTCCCAATAACTGGGGTTGAACAACTCCAGAGAGATCACGCCGTGGTACTCTGCTTCTTTCAGAATGCCAATCATTTGCTGTAGGTCTAGGATGCCATCGCCGGGATAGACGCGGTCAGCATCGGTCTGTTGTGCTCGGGGTGGAGATGCGGGGGCATCGTTGAAATGGAAGACAGCGATTTTGTCCCCAGGAATTCCGCGCATGTCGTCAATTTCGCCGCCGCCGCGGTAAATGTGGAACGGGTCCAGGACAATGGTACTGTCCGGATGGTCGGCGACAGTAATCACCTCCCAGGCATCTTTGACCTGATTGACACCGGCGACGAATCCAAGGAACTCCATAGCTGGCTTGATGCCAAGTTTTCGCCCAAGCTCAAGGAGTTCACGATAGTTCTGCCCGCCCAATTGCAAATTGGCGACCTCACGCGGTGGGCTGGCGATGATGTACTGCGCTCCAACAGCGACAGCTTGTGCCATTCGTCGCTTCGCCTCTTCAATGGCCTCCTGATGTGCTTGCCCCGTTGTATCCAGCCATCCATGTAGCGCAATGACTGTTGGGACGAACAACCCATGGTCATCAAGTGCCCCCTTGACATCGGCCAGCGAACCGCCCTCTTTCTCGTAAGCGGTTAAATCGTCGTTCCAAAGTTCGATTGCTTCGTAGCCCGTCTCGCCCGCAATTTTGATTTTGTCCATCAGGCTCGCAGGGCGGATGGTGCTTGTGTTTAGGGCGTACTTAAATTGGCTCATTGGTCTACTCCTTTGTGTTTAGGTGGCTAATTTTCTGCGTTGATTTTCTCCCGCAACCTGTTGATGAACCGGACATCAATACGCGCCAGATCGATGACGGAATCAGCAGGCTCGCCGCTGTATTCACTGTGGAAACTGATCGGCCCGGTGAAGTCCATCTCTGTCAGGGTTCGGATAGCTGTTTCCCAATCCACGAATCCGCTACCCATCCGCACGACACCACCACCACGCATTCCCGGCTGACGCATTAGGTCTTTGAACGCCATTACCGCGAGATGGTCTTTAACGATGTCAAGTGCCATATTGATCGGTTCACCCACAATTGAGAGGTGCCCTGTATCTGCGAAAACGCCAACATAACGCGGGTCAAATCCTTTGACGAGGTTCATCACAGCACATGAATTTAACCCCATTGAGGTGCCGGAGTGGTTGTGGATGCATGTTCGAGGACCGTATTGCTCTGAGAGCGCGGAGAACCCCTCCAGATTTTTGCGAATAGAGTCAACTTGCGCCCAATAACCGCCATTCTCTTTAGACCAGTGCCAGTAGCCGAGCTTGATGTTTTCGACCCCCGCTTCCCCAGCGGCGGCGTAAACGCGTACTGTCTCATCCTGTGCGGGGTCGAGAAAATCGCCGGGCGTTGTTATCAACGGAATTGACAACCCTTCATCGGCAAATCGTTTGGCAGCAACGGGCAATTGGACCTCAGCGTTTTCGGGGTTAACCGGGTATCCGGGACGGACGCAGAGATCTGCACCAGCCACACCGACAGATTTCAGCGCGTTGATGATGCTTGGGATGTCCAATTCTTGCAGATGCTTTGTGAACATGATGTATTTCATGAAATAAATCCTCCTGTCTGAATTATAGGATTGGAAGGATGGAAGAACGGAAGAATGGAAGATTGGGATTGGAAGAATGGAAGAAAACGATGGGCGTTTTCCTACCAGCCTTCCACCCTTCCAGTGTTTTCCTTCTTACAGCTTAGATCAACGTCTTCAGAAAATCAATGCTTTGACGCGCAATCGTCTGCGGGTCAGGCTCAAAGTTAAAGACCTCCGTTGAGAGATAGCCGGTATAGTTAATCTCTTTTAGGGCCTCAATAATCGGGGGGTATTCCACATTCCCGGAGCCGGGCAGATAGCCGTTGTCGTCGTTGGTGTGGAAGTGTGCGACATGTGGCGCGCATTCACGAATCTGCGTAGGCATATCCAGATTCTCTGCGGCTGTACTCGTGACATCAAGGATGAGCTGGAAGTTTGGATTGTCTACCGCTTCGACCATTCGCACTGCTTCCGTTGGGTTGGTAATGAAGTTGGTATGCAGACTCGCCAACGGCTCCATGCACAAGACCACGTCCCGCTCTTGAGCGAACTCGGCGCACTCGGAAAAGGTCTCTCGCGTATATTCCCACGCCTGCTCGGGTGTCAGCGGCTCAAGCACATTTCGCTCATTGGGGGAGCCGATGACCATAATCTTCCCCTCCAGATCGGCGCAACACTGGATGAGCGCGAGAAAATAGGCCCGCGTCTTGTCGCGGATGTCGGAGTCTGGGTGATTGACGTGTAGCCCTTTCGGTGAAACAAGTAGCCAATGCAGTCCCGCGATTTCTATGTTGTTATCCTCGGCGGATTTTTTGATTGCATCCCGCTCCGTTTGGCTGATGTCCACAACAGACTCAGCGAGCGTAAATGGTGCAATCTCGACAGCGTCGTAGCCGAGCCCCGCTGTGTATTCAAAAACGTCTTCAATTTTCCAATCCTCAAACATTTCGTTGCAGATTGCCAGTTTCATTTTTTCTCCTCTGTCCACGAATTTGGTCTATAGTAAAGTCTAGCATAAAATCCGATTTCGCTCAATCGTTTTCTCACTGAAAAATTGGGAATGGAAGAATGGCAGATTGGAAGAAGGGATGATTGGGAGGGGCAGATTGGCACGATGAGTTGAAAATTTTTCAACTATTTGGTCTCTGGGGTTGAATTTTAGGTATGAAATTATCTCCGATTTATGGTATTCTTGTTAAATCAAGTGGCGACCTACTATCTGCGGGTGAAGGATTGGCTGGATTTGTCAATCCAGCAGGAGCGGGTGAGGGAGTCTTTAACTATCTGTGGGTGAAGGATTGGGTGAGGGATAGCTTTAGAAAGGAGACACACAAAATGTCAATCGGATTGGGAGTCATCGGAATGAACCCCACCAATATGGGGTCAACAACGGCACTGCTCAAGGATGTACCAAACTTAAAATATGAGCTCAGGGGAATGTGCGCCAAACGAGCGGACGTTTTAGAAAACTACGCCAAGCAGATCGGCGTGGAGTTCTGGACGACCGATTATCGTGAACTGGTTGTCCGTGAGGACATTGATGTGATTGCCGTGTATTCACCAGACCATTTACACGCCGAACACTGCGCGGCGGCAATTGAGGCGGGAAAACATGTTGTCTGCACGAAACCGATGGTGACACAGCTAGACGATGCCAAACGACTCGTCGCATTGGTCAGAGAAAAAGGGGTTAAATTCCTCGTCGGTCAGACGATGCGGTTCGACCTGCAATTTCAGACAATGAGGCGCTTCTTTGATGATGGCGATCTGGGCGAGCTCATGGCAGCGGAAGCCTATTACGCACACGACCTCCGTGATGTCTACGACTTCACGCCGTGGCGTCTGCACGTTCCCCAAGATCTGATGTTTGGCGGAGTTGTGCATCCTGTTGACATCCTACGCTGTTTTTTGGGCGATGTCGAAGAGGTACACGCCTACGGTGCAAAGGGGAAATTGACACCCGAATACCCAAAACGGAACAATTTCTTTCTCAACCTGAAATTCTGCGACGGGACAATCGCTCGCGCAATGGGGCTTTATGATATCGTACATCCTCCGATGCCGATGATGCAGGTCTCACTTTACGGCTCGAAAGGTACGATGATTGGCGACTTCACGGACAATAAGGGTGGAAACGTCAAGGTGATTCTTGATAAAATGGCAGCAAAGGAGCCTCTGGAGATGACGTGCCCACCCGAAATTGACACCAGCGTTTACGGGCACGGTCAGACGGTCATCCGTTACATGCAGCATTTCCAGCAGTGCATCGAAGATGACCTCGAACCGTCGCCGAATGTCATTGATGGCGCGAAGTCGATTGCTGTCGGGGTCGCTGCTTGGGAATCGATCGAGACGGGGCGGAGTGTGAAGGTGTTTAATGATTTTTAAGCGACAAAGCAATTTAACCAATAAACCCATATACCATAGGCAGAAAATCCCTTGCCCGCCCACGCCCAATATTGTATACCGTACACTGTAGTGGACATGGCATCTTGACCCGCACTCTACTGAGACCGTATACTGTAGTAGACAAGGCATCTTGACCCGCACTCTACTGAGACGCGAAGGGAGAACATTATGGATACCATAAACGAATTTGAATTCAAGCGTAGAAAGTATATGCCCGTCTTTCCAAAAGCGAGGGGTAAACCGACCGTTTACATACCAGGATACCCCTACGAGGATGAACAACCTATGCCAGCTTCAGCAATTCACGGTGTGCAGATTCACACGTTTTACGAGCAACTCGCACGGTATTTTGAAATCAATGAGCTTATCTACGTTGGGCTTGACACGTTCATCTACTATCGGGAAGGGGAACCAAAAAAATCCGTCGCTCCAGATGTTTACGTTGTCTTTGGGGTCGATGGAATGACCCTGCGGAAAAGTTTTTATACGTGGAGAGAAGGTGCGGTTCCTGCCGTTGTTTTTGAATTTCTGTCCGACTCAACAGCGAATCAGGATCGGAATGAAAAAGTGCGACTGTATCTAATTGATATAGGCGTTAAAGAATACTTCATCCATCAACCTGACCCCGAGCACCCCCCGGAATTTCGTGGGTGGCGGCGAAGTCCTTCGGATGGTATCGTCGAAATGGCTCCCGACGACCATGGCGGTTTGTTGAGCAGCTCGTTAAATCTCTGGTTTCAATGGGAGTCCCAACGAAACGGTGTGAGGCTGTTACGCCCGTATCTACCTGATGGTACCCCGATAACGACTTCTATGGAAGAACATCACCTGAGGTTGGAAGCGCAAGCGATGGCCGCAGAAGAGGCAGAACGGCGGCGGGAAGCCGAAACACAGACCAGAGCCGAAGCCCAACGGCGGCAGGAAGCCGAAACACAGACCAGAGCCGAAGCCCAACGCCGGCAGGAAGCCGAAACACAGACCAGAGTAGAAGCCCAACGCCGGCAGGAAGCAGAAGCCGAGTTAGAACGGCTCCGGGCCCAACTCGCTAACCGCCAAGATGAAGGTGCGTGAGAAATCTTTGGCAATCCAGCAGGAGCAACCCAGACCACAGTGAGGAGTAAAACAAATGTCAAGAATCGCATGTATTGCACTGCTCATTCTACTCAGTGCCCATCAACCACTTATCGCAAAAGAGGGGGACGACCTCATCGGGAAACCGGCGCATGAGTGGGGGAAACTGAAATGGCTAAATTCGGAGCCGCTCAAACTCAAAGACCTGAAAGCCAAAGGCAGGGTGGTTCTAATCCGTTGGTGGACAAACACATGCCCATTTTGTGAACGAAGTGCTGACGCACTCAATGAGTTCCACAAAGACCTTAGCGATGATGGATTGGTTGTCATCGGCATGTATCACCCCAAACCATACGGACGACACGCGCCGATGAAGGAAATCACTCAAGCGATGAAACAACTTGAGTTTAAGTTCCCGATTGCGCTCGACATAGAGTGGAAAACGTTGATAAACTATTGGCTCGTTCCGGGCAAGCGGAGATGGACATCAGTCAGTTTTCTCATTGACAAAGCGGGGAAAATTCGCTATATCCATCCGGGTGGAGAGTATCACAAAAAGGATGGACAGGCAAAACGAGATTACCTGGAGTTAAAAGCGAAAATAAAAACACTCCTCGCAGAGCCAAAAGCTAATGCAAAGGCGGAAGGACACAAAGATGCAAAGAAGAACGTGCAATGAATTTCGATACGACTAACCATTAAGTTTATAGGAGGCACAACAGTGGCAAAAGCGCATAAAATTACAATGTTAGGCGGTGGGTTCATCGGTAGATTTTACACGGCGACCCTGCACAACCAACGTGGGCTAGACCGGGTGGATCACGTCTATTCACGTCGGGAAGAGACCGCAAAAACGCTTGCCGAAGATTGGGATATTCCGAAGTGGACCACGGATATGGAGGAAGCCATTAACGACCCGGAAACCGATGTCGTGGTCATTGGCTTGTCGAATAATCTGCACCAACAGGCGGCTGAACTGGTGGCGGCAGCGGGCAAAGCGGTGCTGTCCACAAAACCGTTGGGAAGAACCGCGGCTGAGGCAAAGGTAATGCTCAATGCTGTCGAGGAAGCGGGCGTATTTCACGGCTATCTTGAGGATTTGGTTTACCCACCGAAAACGCTGAAGGCACTTGAGTCGGTCAAAAACGGCGCGTTGGGAAAAATCCTCTGGGTTCGCTCCCGCGAGACGCATCCCGGTCCACACAGTGACTGGTTCTGGGATCTTGAGATTGCGGGCGGTGGTGCCATCGTTGATATGGGGTGCCACTGTATTGAGATTATTCGGAATTTCGTCGGAAAAGGGAATAAGCCTATTGAAGTGATGTGTTGGGCGGACACGCTCGTTCACCCGATTGAGGCGGAAGACCACGGCATCGCTCTGATTCGATTTGAAAGTGGCGCGATGGGGCAGTTTGAGGTGAGTTGGGCATTTCGCGGCGGCATGGATCTGCGCGACGAAGTCGCCGGTAGCGAAGGCACTATTTGGCTCAACCACTGGCTCCGAACCGGCTTTGAAATGTTCACGGCGGTCGGCCAAGGCGGATACGTCGCTGAGAAAGCGGAGAGCGATACTGGCTGGCTGTTCCCCGTCGGCGACGAAGAGGGTGAACTGGGTTATACGCCGATGTTCGTTGATATGTTTAACGCATTGGACGAAGGCAGAGCACCGCTAGAGACCTTCTACGATGGGTATGTGGTTAACACAATTCTCGATGCCTGCTACAAGTCGGCGAAGACGAAGCAGTGGGAGCCTGTTGAATTGGATGATTGGCGTGGGGGCGAAACAACTGAAACCCTCGGCACGGAGGCAGAGGAGATCGACGGACATCAACTCATCAAGCGCGAGGTCTTGCCGGATGGCAGAACGAAGTTGATTCTTAGGAATAAAGAGAGCGGTCAGATTATTGAGCGCGTTGCAGAGGAAAGCTAAGGGCCTGTTTGAGGGTTGAGCTCCGAAGGGTGGGAAAGGGATTTCCCACCCACGGGTTGGGTGAGGTCTTGCCGGATGGCAGAACGAAGTTGATTCTTAGGAATAAAGAGAGCGGTCAGATTATTGAGCGCGTTGCAGAGGAAAGTTAAGGGCCTGTTTGAGGGTTGAGCTCCGAAGGGTGGGAAAGGGATTTCCCACCCACGGGGGAAAGGGATTTCCCACCCACGGGTTGGAAAGGGATTTCCCACCCACGGGTTGGGTTGTTTTCAAAATAGGTTCTAATGCGAAAGGGGGATTGCCATGATTTTAACAATGAACAAAATCGAAATGGAGCTCGACGGAAAATATCTCGGCTTGTTGCGCGACGCTAATGAGTTGCTTGAGCAACCGAGTGCCCTGAAAGCCCGCATCGAAGAGGACGGTTACCTGCTCATCCGCGGTTTGCATGACCGGGAAAAGGTCAAAGCGACTCGGAGGTTTCTACTGGAGAAACTGGATGAAAATGAGCAGATTAATCGTTCCTATCCGCTTGACGATGCAATACCAGCGGAGGGTAAACGTGGGATGTTTTGGGGCGGAAATAAGACGGTTACGCATCAACCCGCATTCCTAAACCTCGTCGAGTCGCCGGAGATTATGAACTTCTGCGAGCACTACTACGACGCACCCATTATGACCTACGACTACAAATGGCTTCGTGTCGTTGGGCCGGGCAACTTCAGTGGTGCACACTACGACATCGTTTACATGGGCCGCGGTACGAAAAATCTGCTGACCGTTTGGACACCGCTCAGTGATATTTCGTTTGATATGGCACCACTGCTCGTTCTCGTCGGGTCACACCGTTTTGAGGTGCTCAAAGAGACTTACGGAAAGATGGACGTTGACCGAGACCATGTGACAGGCTCGTTTTCCTACGACCCAATTGAGTTGGTTGACCGCTACGGCGGGCAGTGGCAGACGAGCGAATTTAAGATGGGCGATGTGGTGATTTTGGGGATGTACACGATGCACGCCTCATTAGACAATATATCAAATCGTTTCAGACTCAGTACGGACACGCGCTATCAACGCGCCGACGAACCTGTGGATGAGCGTTGGATCGGTGAGAATCCCAAGGCGCACTATGCTTGGACAAAAGGCGAAACGGTACCGATGGAAGAGATGCGTCAAAGGTGGGGTGTCTAGAATTTGTTTGGGAATTGCTTGGCGATTTGGTAAAATAATGATACAGCTTTTCTGAATAATTCAAATGGGTAACAACCCAAGGAGTAAATAGTAGATGGCAGAAGCATTACCACTCACTGCATATCCCGACCACGAAAGTCGGGTTAATGTGATAGAGGAAGATGGCTACGTCTATTTTCCCAATGTCCTTAACGCTGAAGAAATTTCCGAAATGAAAGCCACCATGGATAGACTGACAGCGGTACCGGAAAGTTTCGACAGATACGGTATGCCCGATAACGGAGGCTTCATTAACTGGCATATCAACAACGCTTTCAATCGGGAGATGTGTTTTCTGCGGTGTGTTGACAAACCCGGTATTATTGAGTTGGTTGAGGAAATACACGGCGACGATTGCCACGTCATTGGCAGTACGGCGTGGACCACGGGGCCCGGCCGTCCAGACCAAGGATTACACATAGATTGGTTGCCGATTAGTTTGCCGGAAGATATTCGCACCGACCCGCGAGTGAAGATTCCGATTTTCATCACGACTGCTCATTTCTATCTCAACGATATGTACCAAGAACTGGGGCCAACGAACTTTGTCCCGGGTAGCCACTTCTCCGGGCGGTCTCCGAACGGTGATACGGAGTGGAAGGGCAAGGGCGAACAGAGTATTCTCTGTAATGCCGGCGATGTTATCATCTTCAGAAGTGAGGTTTGGCATCGTGGGACAGCAAACACCAGCGACGAAAACCGTTATCTGTTGCAGGTGCATTACGCAAAGCGGATGATTACCCAAAAATTCCCGCCCTACCTCAACAAATTTCAATTCGATGAAGAAATCTTGGTTCAAGCCACACCGCGACAGCGTCGTTTGCTCGGTGACCATCGACCAAGCAATTACGATTGATTAACCTTGAGGCATGGAGGAAACAATGAAGAATCAATTAAAAGTTGGCATCGTCGGAATGCACAGAGGTTCTGGCTTTATTCAGCCCTTCACAACGATTACCGAAACTGAGGTGGCCGCAATCTGCGACCTCAACGAAGATACGCTCAACCGTGTCGCTGAACAACACGGCATCGAAAAGCGTTTTACGGATTATGAGCACATGCTTGCGGATGAAAATATCGATATCGTTGTACTTGCGACCCCGGAAAATCTGCATGTGCCACAATCCATTGCGGCATTGGAGGCCGATAAGCATGTGGTCAGCGAAGTGACAGCGGCAACCGACCTTGAGCAGTGCTATGACCTTGTCCGGGCGGTCAGAAAAAGCCAAACAAAGTATATGATGGCCGAAAATAGTTGCTATCATCAGTCGAATGCGCTGATCGGAAATATGGTACGCCAAGGATTGTTTGGTGAAATCTACTTCGGCGAAGGGGAATACGTCCACAACGTCAAATCCCTGCATCACGATAGCCAGGGGAGTCCGACGTGGCGTTACTATTGGCAAGTCGGCATTAACCGATGCAACTATGCAACCCATAGTCTTGGACCGGTGTTACAATGGTTCGATGAGCGGGTTGCGACTGTGTCCTGTTTGGGCACAGGCGTAAATACCGACCCGGAACACGCGATGGAAGATACCATTCTGATGTTGTGCAAGACAGAGAAGGGTGCCCTCATTAAAATCCGCATTGATATGCTTTCCAATCGCCCACCGAACACATACTACAGTCTGCAAGGAACGAAAGGGTGCTACGAAGGTACGCGAGGATTTGGAGACGCACCAAAGGTTTCGTTTGATGATGGCGCGTGGCAACCGCTTTCGGACTTCGAGGATGAGTTTCTGCCGGAAAGATGGAAGAACCCACCCGAAGAAGCGGTAAAAGCGAATAACGTCAGCGGCGAGTACTTTGAGCTAAGGGATTTTGTAGATAGCATTCTTCAGGACACCCAACCGCCTCTGGATGTATATGCCACGATGGATTTTACGGTGCCTGGCTTACTTTCGGAGCAGTCAATTGCAAACGGCGGTGCCCCTGTTGAAGTGCCTAACTTTCGCGAGCTCGATTAGAATCTTACAAAACCCGTAGGCGGGAAATCCGCGCCCTATTCCAAAACATAGGTTGGGTTGAACGGTTAAAAGCAAAGGGTTATCAATACCCATAAACATTCTGCTTTGCCACAACACGGTCTTATGCAGATATAGAGTGAAACCCAACAGTCGCACTATCATAACCCGAGTTGCCACTTTGATAAGATAAAGGGGCAGAACCCGAGTTTTTTACGGCGCGTTCGGCGCGCCACCCGTAGGGTCGGAAAAACTCGGTTTCTCTGGAATATGGTGAAATCTGAAAATATGTAGACAGCCGGTAGGCACGGTCCTCCCCGGTAGGCGCGTGTTTTGCGTCAAGTCATCCGAGGACGGATGGGCAGATGACTGCGCGCATCTTGTGCGTCGGCTCATGTGCGTCAAGTCATCTTGCCATCCTTCTTAGGATCGCCATCCGTCTTCGGACCACCCGTTAGGGGCAACCGCGCCGGTCGTGCGAGTGTCGAAATAATTATTGGCTTTACCATAGTTAGCAACTTATACCATTTCTGAAAATTTATATCGCGTTAGCGGTTTTGATGAAATATGAAACGCCTGTAATCCCGGCTACGGGGGTGCGGTTGATGACGCTTTCTTTGAAAGTGGCAACATGAGTTGACGCATATCGTTATCCGATGGGCAAGATGCCCCGGCTACGGGGGGCTGATGCGTTTTTGCTTATGAAATCGGACTTCCATTAACGAGTGATTTATTATCGGAATTGGTATTAGGTTATCATACGCAAGGAGGATTTATCACAATGGAAGAAAAATTCGCCAACGAAACGGAAAAGCATGTATCCCAACTGAAAACAGAGGGATGGTGCGTGATCGAAGGCGTTATTCCTGAAGCCGAAGTGGATGCCATCCGCGAAGCCGTTGAGACATCCGAGGCGGAATATCAGAAATTCAGTCAGGAACACGGCAGATGGGCCCGGAACGTTATCGCCTTCATGCCCTCTTTTGCAAAACATCTCGCTCAATCCCGTTTGCTCGATGTTGTTAAAGAACTGCTCGGCCCACAAGTACGCATCTCCCAAACCGAGTATAAAATCCGCCCGCCACACTACGAACTCGCCCGTGCCTACCATTCCGACTTTCCGTATGACCTCAAGCAGAAATGGCATATCAAGCAACCGTTTCCCAAAGCGGTAATAGGCCTCACAACCCTCTGGATGCTTTCGCCGTTCTCAACCGAAAATGGCGGTACATGGATTGTGCCCAAAACGCATGTAGACCCAAGAAACCCGAGAGGGGAAAACGATGGCATTGACGAATTTGCCCCGATTCCCAACGAATTGCAAGTGGAGGGCCCTGCTGGCAGTGTGTTGGTGATGGACGCACGAATCTGGCACTCGAATGCCGAAAATCCCGATGATAAGCCGAGAACTGCTGTTGTGGTGCGCTATGCCCCGTGGTGGCTCAGTCTGGAATTATTCGGTGTGAACCAAGCCACCTTGCAAGCGGAGGTTTTTGACGCATTCCCGGAAGACGTGCAGATGCTGTACGAGCATCGGATCGAAGGGCGTGAAAGTACAATATGGGCGTAAAGCGGCCATTGAGACTGCTCCACTTGGATAGCCATATCCAAGCCCTTAAAATCTGCTATTCTCTTTGACGAACGGGTCTACGATTTCGGCGTTGTGGAACCTGAAGAACGACCTTTTCGGCAAGAAAACCACAGAGCGGGGTGTTTACGAGCTGACCCCCCGTGGAACGAGATCATCGAAGACGTGCCTGCTAATGACGAATACTCGCACACGTTTGCTCAGTCGCAGGAATATCGCTTGGCTCTTGTTGCTACTCAGTGCAAATATCAAGGACAGGCGGTGACATCACTCTTCATCGATGGCGGTGGTAACGCCGATGCACAATGTATAACTAATGAGTTTACGATATGTCCACAGCCGGAGTGACAGATTTGCGACTCAAGAATTCGGAGACACGGGAAGCAGGGTTAGTCTTCGTGTCTCTGAACTGTCCTTCCTGTTTTCCAGCGTTCCTTCGCAGCCGATTGGAATCCGTTTCTTATCTGAAAGAAAGGGGCAGATGAAAATGGGAAAAATGCCATTCATTATAGTCATTACAATGATATTCGTTTTAGGCGATATTTCAACACAACATCAAGCGTATGGCTCACGAATTGCGTTTGCGTGCTTTTTTGAAGAAGCGTTTACGGATATTTGTCTCATCAACCCGGATGGATCCGCTTTACAGAATTTAACCAATAATAAAGCCTCAAGTCTTTTTCCAAATTGGTCCCCAGATGGGAAAAAAATCGCCTATACGGAGTCTGCAGCCTTACCACCTTCCCGTCTGTATCAGATGGATGCCGATGGTAGAAACGTCATCCTGCTCAAAGCGGACAGAGTGGATTTTCAATCGCGCCCGACCTACTCCCCTGATGGCCAAAAAATCGCGTTCGGGGGCTTTTTTTCAATTACTATTTTGGATATCAACACACGGGAAGAGCGTAAGTTGTGGGTCCCGAAACAGGATTCTCTTGATGCCGCTTGGTCTCCCGATGGCCGCCAAATTGCGTTTGCCGGGCGGGATGTCGCAGATGGGTGGCAATGGGAAATCTATGTAATTAACGCTGATGGCACTCAGTTGCAGCGGTTAACCAAGCATCCAGCGCATGACCGTGCGCCAGCTTGGTCGCCTGATGGCAGAAAACTCGCCTTTTTTTCTGGTCGGAACGCTCGGCGTAACGGTAAGATAGCCGGAGGCATCTACCTGATGGATGCCGATGGTACAAACCTCAAAGAACTCACCAACGGCGGCGAGGAGTTTCCGTCATGGTCTCCTGATGGCCGAAAACTCGCCTGTTCCGCATTTGTGGGTGATACAGTTCGCATGGGTGTGATGAATGCTGACGGGAGCCGATTGAAGTTTCTGGCTCAGGGCCATAGACCCGCTTGGCAACCTTCCGGTCTTACTGTCAATCCGAATGGAAAATTATCTACGATCTGGGGGCGGGTTAAATCCAGCTTCTAGTTTCAAAACAGGTGTTGTAGATGATGCCTCTTATACGGTTCAATTAAGCAAGTTTAAATATAAAAGTTGCAGTTTTGAAATCAATGTCCGTTGTAGTTATCCATGAGAAACCGAGTTTTCAAGAAAAAACTCGGTTTCAAGAATGTCAAATTTACTACTAAAACTTGCTTAAGGAGAAATAAGAAATGAAAGTTGGAAAGAAGTGGAAAGTGACGATGATGATCTTTCTCGTTATTATGCTCACGGTGTCAAGCTTTGCTCTGACAACTGCCATCCTCCAGTGGAATGTCAACCAATTAGCTAAGGGAAGGGCCAATGGACTTGAGAAGGTCGCAATTTGGATCATGCGATGAAATTCCCCTCCTGCTGCACTCGCTGGTATACCTGCTCAAATTCCGGTGAACCATCGTCGTGCCATAGCTCGAACTGGAGTCCACGAATGGTGCCTTCCGCAAAGCCGGTCAACCCATCCACAGCAGGAATAGAGGGGGAATAGAGTTTGTGCCCACCGGGCAGTGTCAGTACGCCGACATGTTTGGGCATCTCGACGGGCGGATTCGCTGCCAATTGAGCCAGTGCGGCTTCATCCACATCGAAACCGAGACCGGGCGTTTCCGGCACCGGTGAACATCCCTCAACAATCTCAATGCGCGATGTGGTGATGTCATCTTCGTATTGGTCGTCGAGATTAATCGAGTGCCCAGCGTTCGGTAGGACTGCGGATAGGTGCATGGCGAGTGCTTTGGTGAGCGTTCCGCCGGTGAGTTGGACGTAGCTTTGGATATTCGCCTTGCCGTAAGCGAAGCCTCTAACCAGTGCGTCCTGAAAACCGCCACAATACTCCCCAATGATGTAACCATCTGCCAGACCATGTATCAGTTCCTGCATACCACCAAGCGGTGGTACGTGCATAATCAGCGGAACGTGCGTCTTTGCGCGTAAGTGCCGCCATCCATCAATATCGCTCAAGACGAGCGGGTCTTCGATGAAACCGACTACCCTCGATTTCTCCAACGCCTTGACCAACGGCAAAACTGTCGCCATCGTCCGGTTGTGATTGAAGTCATACTGCATCAAAAATCCCTCTGGGGCGACATCTTCAACTGCCCTGTTCTGCTCGAAGACATCATAATGCTGGCAGGTGTGCATCTTGAAGAGGGTGTATCCCTGCGCCACCGCCCGCTGAATTTCTCGACTCAATTCCTCCGGATCTGCCGGCCGCGTCCAAGCGGCAACCGAAATGCGGTCACGGAGTTTGGGGCCCATCAGTTTGTAGGCGGGCACTTCGAGGTACTTGCCCATCACGTCGTAGAGTGCCCCAGCCAATCCCAAATGCACATCGGCGTTGATAAAGTCAAACGGACTGCGGTCAATAAGATGCGCGACGCTTGACTCGGCGGGTGCCGCCGAGCGATAGTCGCCATACCCGACCAACCCATTGTCGGTCGTCACCTTAAAAATTGTGCGCCGATCGATCTGTTGAAAGCGGACTTGGTAATCGGCATTGCGAAGTGCTAGGCGCGGGGTAATCGGGATGATTTCGATATCAATGATTTTCATAGCTGTCTCCTACCAACTGGAGTTGAGGTATGACTTTCCCATGCTTACGAGCCTTGAATTTGGAACAGAGCCGCTTCGATGTGTCCTTCTTTACATTTCGGGCATCTCGAAGGCGTTCTGATTTTGCGTCTGTCTTTGAAGATAAAGTTACAGTTCCGGCACTGAGCGGGCGTTATGACCAGTTTTTCCTTTGGTCGAATTGATTTCTCAATGTGGGGCATATCGTCAAAAATCCTCTTGACATGCACCCCGAGCATGATTGAAAGGTCTTCAACCGTCAGCGGTTCTTTTCTTAGAATTTCCATTATTTCTTGTCTTCTGGTCATAAGCAGGTTTAAGAATAAAAGTTGCAGTTTTGAAATCGATGTCTGTTGTAGTTATTCCGTGAGAAACCGAGTTTTCAAGAAAAAACTCGGTTTCAAGAATGTCAAATCCAGCCGATCTTCACGGTTTGCTTCCACCCTTCCATTCTTTATTTGGTATCCAGTCACTCCAACCTCAACTTCTGCTCGACGCTGGCCACCTTGTCATCCATTGTCTGGGCGCGGTCGGTTCGTGTACCGAACTTCAGTGTTGTCGTAATGCGCGGGGCACCGATTTCGTGTATCACCTCATGGCAGCGTTTGATAGCGGCAAAAACGGTATCCCAATCCCCTTCAATGTTAGTCCCGTAGGCGTGCATCTTCGTTTTTAACCCGGCTTCTTTAAGTACACGCTCACATGCGGCGACATATTTCGAGACCGACACGCCGACACCTATCGGCACAACACACAGATCTGCAATGACATTCATGTAGGTGTCCTCCTGATGTTCAAAATTCGCTTTGTAGATGTGCTAAAACATACCTGATTCGCAAGATAGCTACTCTTCCTCTCCAAAGTGCTCGCGCAAGGCCCTTTGGATCTGCAAGACAGTATGAGCGATGCTGTAAAGATTCGGATTTAACTCCAGTGCCTTCTGAAAAGCATCAATTGCCTCTCTAAGTTTGCCGAGTCTGAGGTAACATTGCCCGATTCCGGCAAAAGCACCGAAGTGATAGGGATTGAGTTCAACCGTTTTCTTACAATCGTCAATGGATTTAAGCCATTCGTCCAATAGAAAATACGCAATCGCTCTCTGATTATACGCTTCAGCAAAATCGGGGGCAATCCGAATCGCTTCCGTTAGAACCTCAATACTTTCTTGGTACCGCTTCTCCTTAATATGGTTCGCCCCCTCTTTAAGCATGGTATCGACCGATTCATCGCCGCCGGATCGGAACCAAATTGCCCATAACGCTTGTTCAGCATCTAAACATGTTGTTGGATCATCACCTCTAAGGGATTCAATCAACGGAGGCACAGCATCCACATCGCCAATCAAGCCAAGTGCATGGACAGCCGCTTTTCGCGTTAATGCACCTTCATGAGTGAGGTAGTCTATGAGGGTTTGTTGCGTATAGTTCTTTTCTCGCAGGATTTGTTGCAATGTCTCTGTCTGTTCGTGCCCGTAGCGGAGCAGTAACTTTGCCAATTCCGAAAATCCATTACTGGTTAACATGGTGGATTCCTCGCGTAATTATCGGTGTTGGATTTCGAGATGCGTTTGCCCCCGAAACCTTGGGTTATGACCCTAAGCCTAATTTTCACATCGTTATTTTTCATGTTATCACACCAAGGAAACGATGACAAGGTAAAAGTGAGATTACTGTCGGCTCATTCGCATCGTTGAACCAGTTTGTCACCCTCAATTATAGTGAAATCTAAAAATATGGTGACATTTACCGGTAGGCGCGCTTTGATGAAGATTCAGAATTTAATTCGGTAATGTGTGGGCAGGCACAAGACCTGCCCCTACAGTGATTTTTGGCGATAGAATTACCGAAATATTTATTTAAACTTCATGTAAGCGCGCTGGTCGCGGTGTATCAGTAATTATGGGCTTTACTATAAATGCGAGATTGACTCAACGTGAGTCTTGACTTTCTTTCCTGAACATGATAAAATGACACCAACAATCGGATGAACTAGGAGGAACTCAATTTGAAACAACAGCATGGACAAATTGGACAACAGATCGAACTTCCATTTATGGAGTCACTGCGGATTAGTTTCCAAAGTCTAAAAATTCGTTTTGGACGGTCTATTATCACAACCGCAGGAATTACATTGGGAATTGCATTTATGGTATCCGTCTTGACAAACAGCGACTTCAGCAATGCGATGAAGGAGATTGGGACGGAACAAGGGATAACAACCTTTGAGGAAGAAGATGAAGAGGGACGGGTTTCTACCAAAGAGATATGGCTGATTATCATGTCTCTGATCGTCTGCGTCGTGGGGATTGCAAACGCAATGCTCATGGCCGTCACAGAGCGTTTCCGGGAGATTGGTACGATGAAATGTCTCGGTGCCTTAGACCGCTTTATCATACGTCTATTCCTATTGGAATCGGGCTTCCAAGGGTTAGCTGGTGCGCTAATCGGTGCGCTGATCGGTACTCTCGGCTCTATCCTCTTAAACCTCAAAAATTATGGGCTCGACCTATTTTTTTACTTCCCCCTGTTCCCAAAGAAACTTGAGGCGGGCCCCGGGAATGAAATTGTCATATACGGTGTGATTGTAATTATTCTTTTTGGCGCAGTACTCGGCATGATTTTGGCGGTCATTGGCGCGGCGTTTCCCGCATGGCGTGCGGCAAAGCTACCCCCCGCCGAAGCAATGCGAACCGAGGTGTAAACGGCGCACACGAGCCGCAAATGGAGGGATTCGATGGCAGATATTGTTGTGAAAACTGAGGATGTTGTCAAAGAGTATCAGATGGGCGACAACGTGCTTAGAGCACTTGATGGCATTAATATTGAGATTGAGCGCGGGGAGTACATCTCATTGATGGGACCTTCCGGTTCCGGCAAATCAACCCTTTTTAATATGATTGGTGCCTTAGACCGTCCCACGGAGGGGCATGTTTTCATTGATGGACAAGATATGTCTCAGCTCTCACAATCTCAAATCGCGTGGTTCCGTTGCCACAGGGTGGGTTACATTTTCCAAAGCTACAACCTATTACACGTCATGACCGCCCTGGAGAATGTGACCTTGCCGATGATTTTTGCGGGACTATCAGCCAGCCAGAGAGACGAAAAAGGGGTTGAACTTTTAGAAAAAGTCGGGTTAGGCGATCGGATTGACCATCGACCGGATGAGCTCTCAGGTGGGCAACGGCAACGCGTCGCCATTGCGCGGGCGTTGGCAAATGACCCAAGCATCATTTTGGCAGACGAACCCACGGCGAACCTGGATACAATCACTGGGCGTGAAATTATTGACCTCATCAAACAACTTAACACCGAGGATAAAGTCACCGTAATCTCCGCAACCCACGACCTAAAGATGCTTGATGTGTCTGACCGCATCGTTGATATTCGTGATGGATTGGTCGAGCGGATCAGAAATCGTGACGAGATAGAAATTGAGGTCGGCGAGGTCGGTGGGCATTAAACAGAAGTGTATTGCTTAGACCGAATCCTTCGGGCGTATCGCTATGGTGGAACCAAAAGGTATGAGCAAAGAGCGTTTGGCAGTGGTGTAGAGTTTCATTACCTTCCGTTCAATCTGATGGATTACGAGCGAGAAGAGTTAGAAGCGGATGCGAATCCGATGGCACTGGTGGTTCTGGCGGCTCAGGAAAGAGAACGACTTAGGCAGGAGGGCGATCGCTTCAACACGAAATGGTATTTGATACGCCGATTGTACGAAAGGGGATATAATAGGGAGGAAATCATTGCGCTGTTCCGATTTATTGATTGGGTGATACGATTGAGCACTGACGAGGAGATACGTCTTCGGGACGCGGTTAAAGCTTTGGAGGAGGTAAATAAAATGCCTTATGTGACAAGTGTTGAACGGATTGGCAGGGAAGAGGGATTGCAACAGGGATTGCAACAGGCACTCTTAGACGCATTGGCGGAGAAATTTGGGCACCCTCCCGAAACCGTTTCCGATGCGATTCATCAAATTCAAGACACCGCACAGTTGCGACTTTTAATCCTTCAGGTCATTCGCTGTGAATCATTAGCGGAATTCCAATGCAGTCTTAATGGAAACTAATTTTGCGCCTTTGCAGCTTTGCGTCTTTGGGGTCTATTTCTGAGCAAGGTACTCATGAGTGATAAATTTTCTGTTTGCAAGTTTTTGAATCTATGATATAATGGTTATCACAAAGCTTCAAAGGATTTTGGATTCGACTTTCACTACAACAAAGTTAAGGAGAATAAAAATGGCAGGAACAATTCCGACAATCAGTTCAGGGGTCGCAGGACCTCTTGGTGTGCTCCATCTGCCTCGGTTTTGGTCGAAGTGCCTTCTCGACGCACATGGCCAGCTTCATGAAGATTATCCCGCATGTGGTGCGGGCTTTGATGCGATGGTTCTTAACGCGCTAGGTCTTGACCAAGATGAGACATTAAATTACCTCTCTAGTGAGAAGCCGAGCTATATAGATTTTGAGAAGTGGGTCCTGGATAGGAGTGGCGGGAGTCTCGATCAAGATGCAGTTGACGAACTGAATGCCGCCATCAAGGGCTACAATCATGACGATGACACGCGAGGCGGAATTCTCGGCGCAAGCGGAATTGATGATGATGGTTCCATTCTGGATGCCGTAAATCTCAACAACCTTGATGATTGGCATGAATTTCACGCCAACTTAGGCTAAACGAAACAGATGTCTCCTGACTCGTAACAGGTCGGGAGACATCCGCTACCCAATTAGCAATTTACCCATCCGACTTCGTTTTCAACGCAACGGCCTTACCGATTCGAGACGATTCGATACCTGCAAGCAGAATCTCCGTCGCGTGTCGAGCCGTATATACGTTTGAGAGGGCTGGCTGTGTGTTACTACGAATGCAGGTCGCGAAGTGCTCGTGCATTCCACCGAGGCTGGCATCCGAACAGTCAACCGCCTTCACATCTACGGGTGCGTGTTCACGGGTATAGGAGGTCGGTGTCCATTGGCTCAAAGCCGCACCGTCTTTGCCCGGAATCGTGAACTTGCCCGCTGTGCCATGCACACTCGCCTCACCCGTGCGGGCCGGATCGCACCAGCTGGTCTCCGCCGTAACAATGCCCCCCGACTCCATTTCAAGCACAAGCGTAGCTACGTCTTCTAACTCCGTCGGCTTATCGAAGGTGGAGACAAATCCCGTCACACGCTTGAAGGTGCCGAGCATCGCCACGAGTGCAGAAACGGCATAGATTCCCATATCGAACAGCGCACCGACACTCGCTCGCTTGGCATCAAAGAACCAGAGCTCATCATCTTTCTCGCCAAAAATATCTCGGATTTCTGCGTAGTAGATCTCCGGTCCACCGTGACTGGTGCGGTATCTTGCACCCGACACTCGACCAATCGCGCCTTCAGCAATTAACTGCCTAACCTTATAGATCTGCGCCCCAAAATGCGGCAGGCACATGACGGTTAAACCGCATTGCTCCGTAACTTCCGCGAATTGATTTGCCTCCTCCATATCGCCGCAGAGTGGCTTTTGCATCAGCACATGCTTGCCCGCCTCAAGTGCCTTGATGCCCCACGATACGTGCAACGGATGCGGTGTCCCGACTAAAATTGCGTCAAGCGAATCATCGGCGATAATTGCGTCATAATCCTGCGTCCAGTGCGGAATGTTGAACGTTTCGCACTGTTGCTTGAGTCGATGTTCTTTCCGCCCACCAATTACACCAACCTCGAAATCGTCACCGTTGATAATATCCGGCAGGTGCATCCGACAAACAATGCCACCTGCGCCAATAACCCCTAATCGAATCTTGTTCATACGCTTTTCCCTCCAATTTTCGCAATAGTTTATCAAAACTGTGTAGTTGACTCAATGTTTTTCGGTTAAAATTCAAGAGAGATGGACACAAAAGTCGCCGCTATTCATTTTTCGCTTTGCATTTTACTTCGTCATCCTATAAAATACATCGGAAAGCGGTTGTTATCAATCCCAACGAATAGCTGACACGAAATGAGGAAAACACAATGATTAAGACAATTGCACTCTTTAATCACAAGGGCGGTGTCAGTAAGACAACGACGACATTTAACTTAGGGTGGATGCTGGCATCAAAAGGGAAAACGGTTGTCTTAGTAGATACCGACCCTCAATGCAACCTAACAGAAATGGTTCTCGGATATACTGGTGGAACTGAGTTCGAGCAGTTTTACGAAAAGGAGATGAAAGGCAACTTGAAAGATGGACTTGCTCCTGTTTTTGAATGTATGCCAAAGCTTATGCCGGCTGTTGAATGTGTTCCCGTTGAGGGACAAGCCGGTCTATTTCTGCTTCCAGGCCACATCCGGTTGCCTGAGTACGAGGTACTATTAGGGCTTGCACAGGGACTTTCTGGTTCAGTTGAAACGCTACAGAATCTACCTGGTTCAATTTCGTATCTTTTGAATAAAACAGCGAAGCAGGTTCACGCCGACTATGTGCTGATTGACATGAGTTCAAATATCAATTCAATCAACAAGAACTTGCTGATGACAAGCGATTTCTTCATGTTCCCAACCGGCCCAGATTATTTATCCGTGATGGCGATAGATTCCCTTGGGACAATCCTGCGCCAGTGGTGCTTCTGGGCAGAGAAAGCCCAATCCTCGCTCATGCTCAAGAACGCGACTTATCCGTTTCCAAAAATCACTCCCAAATTCCTCGGCACCGTTATTCAGAATTATCGACCACGCAGTACTGCCCCGGTTGTTCGTTTTCAAAAGCGGATAGACGAAATTAACCAGATTGTTTCATCAAAATTAGCCCCCGAGTTCCAAAAAATTGGAATGATGCTCCCCGATGGTGTCTACAAGAGTCACGGTGTAGGGGCAGAATTCTGCTTGGCAACTCTCCCAGATTTTAACACGCTTATTGCACTGTCGCAGGAACATCAAACGCCTATTTTTGCGCTGACTCCTGCTCAGATTGGCCAAGGTGGTGTAGTTTTGGAAACTACCCTCAGATTAAGAGATAAATTCACCGCGCTCTTTTCTGAACTTGCGGACAAAATCATTGGACTAACAACCTATGCAAGTCACGATTGATCAATTTCGTGCAAACATCGAACGTGTACGCACTCTTGGTGCTATCTACAGTAATTCCAGCGGTCAAACGATTCCGGGGCTAGACTTTTCTGATCTATTGCGGTCCGAACTGGTGATGGCTGTGAGCGCACTTGACTACTACATCCACGAAATTGTTAGACTGAATATGTTGGATATTTTCCATGGGAATCGCCCAGAAACACCCGCATTCCTGCGGTTTCAGGTTTCGCTAGAGAGTGTTCGCCACGTCATCAATATACCAACGAGCACCGATTGGTTAGACGATGAGATTCGGACACGGCACAGTTGGCAAAGTTTTCAACATCCCAACAAGATAGCGAATGCAATTCGATTAATCTCGGACGTAAAATTGTGGGAAGAAACCGGGAATCATCTGGGAATGCCTCCGCAAGAGGTGAGAGGGCAACTTAACAATATCATTATTCGCAGGAATCAGATTGCTCATGAGGCGGACATGAACCCAGTTTTGCCCGATAGCCCTTGGCCTATTGATGAAACGTTAGTTGATGAGGCAGTCAATTTTATTGAACAAATTGCAGAGGCAATATACGATATCATAACGTAAACAAGATATAAGACCAAAAAGGAAACCAAATATAATGCCGTTGAAAACGGTTGGAATTTTGAGCCCCGGTGATATGGGACACACCGTTGGGGATGTGCTTGGGGCACACGGCTTGCGCGTGATTACTTGTCTGGCGGGAAGAAGCGAAAGAACCCGTGCATTAGCAGAACAGGCAAACATCGCTGATGTACCAACATATCAGGCACTTGTGAATGAGGCGGATGTCATCCTGTCCATCCTTGTCCCGGCACAAGCGAAAAACGTCGCCCAAATGGTCGCGGATGCGTTGGATGAAACGAGCACCGACCTTGTCTACGCGGATTGCAACGCGGTCGCACCGCAAACCGCTCGTCAGCTCGATGCAATTATTACCGATGCCGGTGGGCGATTCGTTGATGCTTCAATTATCGGGCCACCACCCCGAACTCCCGGTGCGACACGATTCTACGCATCAGGGCCGTGTATGGGTGCTTTTGAAGAATTGAGCCAATTTGGGCTTGATGTCCGCCCGCTTGGGGCAGAGATTGGGCAGGCTTCCGCAATTAAGATGTGCTACGCCTCGCTAACGAAAGGATTGACGGCACTCAGCACAGTTCTTTTGACTGCCGCAGAGGTGATGGGCGTTTCAGACGCACTCAGGGCAGAATTTCAATTAAGCCAATCCGCCCTGTATGAACGTATGGAGCGGGGGCTACCGACGATGCCGCCGAAATCCCGCCGTTGGATCGGTGAAATGGAGGAGATTGCGGCAACGTTTGCCCATGTCGGTTTGACACCTAAAATTCACGAAGGGGCGGCGGACACGTACCGGTTTATCGGCGAGACCGCCCTAGCAGACCTTAGCCCCGAGGACCGGGACGCATTCCCTTCGCTCGTGGAGATGATTGCCAGCTTGGCAGAAGCGTTGGCGAAAAGGGGAGATTGACAGCGCATTACTTTGACTGGACACTATAAGAGATATCATCAAAGTAAATATCCACGAAATGCCCACCCCGCTGATATGAAAGCAGGCCGAACCGATCAAAAACCGCCCCCTCCGTGCGAACACCGGGTTTGAGGTTAAGCGAAATCGTTTCGCCATTGAACGTAACCGTAATCTGCCCGCCTCCGTCGTTTGCATCCGGCGTGTAAGCAAGCCTCCACGGATGGGACGTACCGGTAGGCTTAATCACTGGCCCTTCCCCCATGATTTCGTACTGACCGTGCGAGTTCGCATAAACCGGGCGGAAGTAATGCCCAACACGACTGGGGCCTTCAACCATGATTCCAACAAAGTTTCTCGGCGGGGCACCGATGTGCGTTTCGGAATTGAACCAACCGATGAGAACAGCACTGTCAACACCCGCCCGAACCATTGAAACGTTCCCAGATGCCTCAAGCTTATGATTCATGGTCAGATGGCCAACCCGAGCTGCATAATATCCAGCCTGCTCGGGTTTTCTCTCATCTGCTCGCCAAATCAAACCGCCGACTTCCCCCGGCTCTCCGCCCGCGTGGTTTGTCGGACTCCATCCAAAGTTATGGTACGGTCGGATTTCGCGGTCATTGAACGTGATACGGTTGCCCTTCTCTTCCCAATCCGGTTCATCGGTGAAATCGTAAGATTCGCCATCAATTTCTAGGTCGTCGAGATAGACGTTCATCCCCTTCCCAGCAACCTGTACGTTAACCATGCCAAAGCGATTGAAGATAGCTCCGTCGGCTTTATGGCCCGGCATTAGCGGTGCCGTATAGGTTTTTCCATCCATGACAAAGGTTATTTCACCATCCCCCGCCGCTCCCTTAGGGGCGTAGGTCAGCGACCATGTGTGTACCGTGCCATCCGCCTGTTCTGGTGGAGTTTTCGTCGTTTGATACCGTTCCCCTTCAAAGGTCGCGCCTCCCCCTGTCCGATAATTCTGAGTCCCGTATTCAAAGAATACCCAGTATTTTCCTCCATTGCCATCCAATCGGAACACAAGCGAGTTGGGCGTTCGCCAACCTTCTGAAAGACTATTAAACCAACCGACCAGCATCCCACTACTGCCATCGGCTTGGGTGACAGCGAACTTGCCGGAGGCTGTGAGCGGGTCATTGAGCGTTTTCGTAGGCACAACCGTGGCGTAGGTCGCTGGGGTCAGTGAGCGCGAGATGCGCCCGCCGATTTCCCCCGGACTGTCGCCGCCCGCGTAATTCGTGCGACTGTAACCAAAGTCTTGAACGATGACTCGGGCGTGCTCCTCAGCAATGCGGTTCCCTTTGCCCTCCCAGTTTGGGTCAGTATCGAAATCCTCGAACCGCTTGGTCGTATCTTGTGCCGCAACCATAGTCAACAACAGAATGCTCATTGTTACACAATACATGGAAATCTCCTACTGACCTACAAGCTACCGCGCCGAGTTTTCGTGCCCCCATGAGATTATTGGTTCGCTTTCTCATGGGAACCTCGTTTCCTATATCTTTTGTCAAATCGCTCGCGAGTTAGCGCTTTGGTGTCAATCGATCAATCGGGTCGTAAAGGCATTTGAGGAAGGTGTCGTTGGTCGAAAAGGCATACAGAATTCGATAAAAGAGAATGGGGTCTTGGACAGCAATCCATAAACTGCCGTCGGATTGGCCATGTTTTTCAAAGAGGGTTTTTATCCAGCGGACATCCTCATCGAGGTGTGCGTTTGCTGTCAGAATAATAAACGGGAAAACCCTTCCGATGATGCGAAAATCAGGTGTTTCAATACCCAATCGGCGTTTCAGCATTTTTCTCGCTATCGGTTTGGTAACGATCAACTGACCCGGACGGTACGGTTTGCCTCCCTGTAGATAGGGAGGTCTATCGTCGCCACGTCGAAACGCGCTCTGCACCCAGGCATCGGTTGCGAGGTGATGTAGGACGAACTGTTCATCATCGGTTATCTCCTCTGCTTTTGCGATGCCGAGATACTCTTGACAGAATTTTAAGTATCGTTCTTTGGGAGGAACTACCTTTTTGTCGAAATCCTCGAAAGAGGCGAAGGGGGCGAAGTTGGGATACCGTTCGGATAGAAATAGGAGTTACGCACTTGGCTGAAGTGTATAAAGCGGTTGAGCCAAATAATCACGTACCGCACCTCTGACAATTGAGACTTTTGCCTCAAACCAACTCATGCTCGCGTGATAACAATAGTGCTCCAGTCTCAGAAACGCTCTCAGTGCAAAACCGATGTGATTGCTTTGACCTCGACCCGAACGCACTTGAGCCCGTTCGACACCTACATACTGTTTGATGCCTCTATGATACTCCTCGATTTTCCACGACCAACGCGCATACTGACTCCGAGCACATTCATCCATATCAAGATCATTGGTTGCCCAATATTCAGCGTCACCTTCTTCTGTGTCTATCCTGAATACTTTTATCAACCCATAACCTTTCAGATGAACAATACTACCGGTCAATTCAATCTCAACCTCACATACCGCACGGTTGGAGGAGCGGTCTTTACTCACATGACGGTTTTTTGCCAGGCGCGTTAGCCACCGCCAACCGTAATCGCGAATGGCTTTTAGATTCTTTAGACTCGAATACCAACTGTCAAAGCAAACATATTCCGGCGCAAAACTTCGTGCGTAAGCTGCCTTTAACATCGCCCGGAAATGGTCGTTTTTGGTCAAGGCATCCTCATCCTTGTTATAGATTCGATAATCGCACGGAATACAGCGACACCCATCCGTCCAGAGTAAAGTGCCTCGGTTGATTCCAGAAACGACGCGACGGTGTTTGCCAGACCAATGCCTTGTTACCAGTTCAATCTGCTTGGCATAAGGCTTGTCGAGTGTCGAATCATCTATAACTAGGATTCCGGAGTTATAATCCACTTGATTTTTGGCTTCGTCAAACAGTTTTTGGGTATCTGGATTGTTTCGTTGCAAAAGTCGTGTTAACGAATCATGAGCGGGTGAGTTATTCTCTTGAGGTTGTACTTTTTCTGCCTCAAGGCAACTGTAGCTTTTCTGAGTGGCAATCAAGAAATTAATATAGTCTGTTTCATTACATTTTGGTGGATTCATGCTTAAATTATAACATATTTTCACTCAACTGCGTAACTCCTAAGAAAGTTAAGATATTCTGAACTCTCGGAGAGTTCGCGTAGCGTTTTTAGCTTCTTATCCAGCAGTTCGCCGGGGAATTTCTTTTTAAGCAGGGCGACCGTCTCTTTATCCAGTGCGGTTAATGCTCGGTCTTCGTGCTTGTATTTCGTGGCGGTGTCGGCAGCATACAAGCCCGCACTCATTAAAATTTTCTTTTTCTTGGCGACTGCGGGTGTCACCGCGGTTGCCTGTTGCTTTGGCGTTATTGTTGGTAGCGTACCGGTCGTATAACCGATAAAGCAGGCGAGGATGCCAACCACTGCGAATATGACGAGGATTCCGTAGAAGAAGCGCGTGTTTTTCATTTAATCTGCCTCCTGTTTTCTCTGGACTGTTTTCTCTCCATAAGACGTTCTACCTGTGCGGCAGCCTCCGGATCTGATTCCTTTAGACGGCGCAACCCTTCTTTGGGGCCGTAGCGGTTGAGGGTTTGCATGGCGGTGTTGAAGCGTTCGGGTGAAAAACGCTGGCGCAGTGCGGTTTCAAAATCCGCGTCAGTGGGGACGTTCATCTCTTCGATGGTTTGCGTCTTTTCGACGGTTTGCGGTATCGTCTCTAACTCCTTGAACGATGTCACCTCTTCCGTGTTGGGCGCGGGCGGTGGTTCGGTTGGAGACGAGAGCATCTCGGTGGGTTCGGGCTGTGTCAATACGGCTTCAGGTGCTAGCTGCTCAGGCAGTTCCCCGGCGACAATGCTTGCGGCATTCTGACGGATTTCGTCAGCCCATTCAAAGTCACCGTCGTATCCGTTGAAGTGTCCGCGCTTCCAGATACGTCTTGCGTCATCTTTGCTAAACTCGTATATTCCTGCGAGCGTATGACGGAGTACATCTTTTTCCGTGGTCGAATCTGGCGGTCCCATCTCAAGAAAGATTTGGGCGATTCGTTTTCGCATCATGGGTTCATAATCGGCGTATTCTCCGGTTGGGAAGTATTCGCGGAAGTTTTCTTCCTGGGCAAGTCTACCGGAGCCGACTCCTTGAGATTCGAGGAAGTCCCACCAATGTGAGAGATTTATTCTCGGGAGAATCGCATCTGACTTTCTTGTGTATTCTGCAAATGCGGGTGATTCTATTGCTCTCTTAAATGCTTCTTTGTGCGCGTCGCTCCCCGGATGCTCATCCAGCCGAGAGAGCGTCCTGTCTCTCATCTCCTGTATATAGTCGGTATCATGTTTGTGTGCTGTGGCATTCTTTTGTTCCGGCAACCGTTCTTGTTCCGGCATCCGTTCAGCGGGGCGCGGTTTTGGGGAGGTGGCTTTGTATATATTTATCGGCGCCATCTCTTTCGGCTGGAGAAGCACCCATCCCACAACACCGAGGACGAGCCCTATCACGAGGATGCCGAAAATATGCATCGGTTTCATTTTCATTACGGATTTCATAATTGGTTTCCTCCTTTTTGACTGCCTATCGGGATCTAAACTTTATCAGAGAGGTACTTAAACTTGCTTAACATTACTATGTAATACACCTTGCTCGTCAGAAGGTTTCAAATTTAAAAATGCAAAAAAGCAAGAAACTTACCTAATGAACTTTGACAATCAAAATCCGTAATGTTTGCGGATGGGGTGGGAAAGGGATTTCCCATCTACGGGAGCCTGCTCTGGCATCATGCTAACGTCAATGCCCCAAATCACGCCACTGTTCTAACGGGTGCCGCCGGTCAGCGAGTGGCAGTTCAACGCGCCGTCCTTCCCGGTGCGATTGGTAAATCCCCATAATCATTTCAAATGCCCAACGTCCCTCTTCGCCACTGCTCGGTGGTTGTGTATCCGTCTCAACCGCGCGTATCAATCCCCGATACATCGTGATAACCGGTTCCTCAACGCCGATGTCTGACAAGTCAACCTGTTGCCAATCCGATAACTGTGCCGGCGTTCCTTCCATCGGGCGCGGCAGATGCCAGAGGTTGCCTCCCGCCACTTGTGCTGATGACCGAACTGCCAATTGCCCTTCGCTGCCGAGGATATCCACCCCGTAGTTATCACTCATACCGGAGCGATAGTCGATAAAGTGAACCTCGCCAAAGGCACCATCGCGAAAACCGTACTGTGCCACTGCGCGCGTTCCCGCCACCAGCCCGGAGTCCCGGTCACCCGGGGACATTTCCTTCGCCTCCATGATGTCCTCGCGCTCAGCGGGTCGGTTTCCGACATAGATTGTGCCCGAACACCACTGCGGAATCCCGCCGAAGCAGAGCATCATGTCCGTCACATGCGTCCCCATCTCCATGAACTCATTTCCGCTCTTACGGCCGGCTTTGTTTCTGCCTCGCACAAGGACCACTTCGCCGATGGCACCATCTGCGACCATCGCCTGTGCCTTACGAATGCCGGGATTGACGTGGTTCTGTTGATGGATGGCGAACTTCGCCCCTGACTGTTCTGCCGCACCGACCATCTCATCCGCTTCAACGAGGTCGATGGCGATCGGTTTTTCACACATAACGGGGATGCCTCGCTGTAACGCCGCAACTGTCGGTATGTGATGCCCGCGGGTCTGCGTGGCAACGGTGACGAGTTCAAGGTTTGCCTCGTCATACATCTGATTACAGTCGGTGTATCGCGCTGCGACGCCGTATTCATCGCCCCACTTGTTGAGGGCATCGGGGAGCAGGTCACACACCGCGGCAATTTCAAACTCTGGTAGATTGTTGAGCACATTGAGGTGATGGCGGCCCATGCCGCCGCATCCAACGAGCCCAACACGGTAGGTTTTGGACATGGCAAATTTTCCTTTCGCACGATTCAAGAGGCGAACTCTGATTACTCGCCCATCATTCGTGCATGAATGGCTTCGACATCAACCCGCTCATGAGTCCGTGCAGACTCATTACACGCTTCCATGGTAATCCACGTTCCAAGTGTTGTTTTCTGTATCCAATCCCTGTCTGTTCCAGTCGCAATCGCTTCTGCAAAAGCGTCAAATTGGAGCCGATCATCTTCGATGAGTCCCGCGTGAAGGTCTTGCAACGTGAGGTCTTCGAGGCACTCACCATCACGAAAAAGTTGCAGATGTCCCGCATCCCGCCGAATGTCACCGTTCACCCCGTGGAACGTCCAAGATCCGCTCCAACCGAATGGATTGGTGTGTCCCGCACGGGTTCCTGTGTAACTGACACACGCCCCATTTTCGTACTCAAGCAGTGCCTGACCGCCTGCCGTTCCCCACACACCTGTCTGACCCAGCGATTCTTCCTGCCGGTTGTGAACACGCGCTGTCACATATTTCGGAAGCCCTTTTGCGCCGACCAGCTGATCGAGTTGGTGACTGGTTCCAGCGTGAAAAAAGAGCCCTTCGACGAAGGCATCAGGCTGACGCGAATCCGGTCCGGTGTGGAGGTTTTGCCGAATCCAGAATCGGCACTCACCACCGAGCATTTCACCGATGCCGTGCTCTTCGCGTATCCACTCGCGCATCTTCGCCGCCGCCGGATTCCAGCGTTTATTCTGCCCCTGTACCAGCATTTGGTCAGGATTCGACTTGTGGGCATCAATAATACTGCGAAACTCTTCCTGAGTTGTTGCGATTGGCTTGACACAAAGCGTGTGCATACCAAGATTTAAGCTTTCGATGATCAGTTTGGCATGGGCGGTGGTTGAAGCGTAAACAAGGCACACATCAGCATTGTGTCTCTCGCGGGCTTCAGTAATTGTGGTATAAATGCGGCCAGCAAGTCCAGCGGGCACATCTCCCTGGATTGATTTTACGCCCTCACGAGCGGCTTCGAGGTTGATATCCACACAAGCGACTGGGGTGAGGCCCTTGCAGTTCACCAATGCCTGTAGCCGTCCGTGAGCAAAATGTGTACATCCTACGTGAATTGTCGGTATCGCCATAATCGACTCCTTTGTTTGAAGTGGTTTCGTTGATTGTATTCGGAACGCATCAGAAAGTCAAGTGAAAATCCAATTTTCACTTATGGTGGAACCGAAAGATATGTAGACACCGGCCGGTAGGTGCGGTTTGATGAAGATTCAGAATTTAATTCGGTAATGTGTGGGCAGGCACAAGACCTGCCCCTACAGTGATTTTTGGCGATAGAATTACCGAAATATTTATTTAAACTTCATGCAACCGCACTACCGCGATGTATAAATAATTATAGGCTTAGCTATAAATGTAACGCAAAGGCGCAAAGAAGAACGGAAGAACGCTCAACGTTAACTTTTTTCACATGATTGAGAAAGGAAATGGTATACTTTAAGCATCACGATGCCTGATCGGGGGATTAAGCGTTGATAGGTGAAATCGGACAACTGGCACTGCTATTTCTGAAGCTAGGTCTAACCGCATTCGGTGGCCCTGCCGCACATATCGCTATGATGGAGGCGGAGATTGTAGAACGTCGGCGTTGGCTAAAGCGGGAGCAGTTTCTTGATCTATTCGGGGCAACGAACCTCATCCCTGGCCCCAATTCCACCGAGATGGCGATTCATATTGGATTTGTGCGCGGCGGTATTGTTGGGCTTGTGGTCGTCGGCATCTGCTTCATTCTCCCCGCTGTGCTGATTACGGGTATTTTTGCATGGATTTACCGTGAGTTTCAAACCGTACCGCAGGTCGATGCGCTACTCTACGGCATCAAACCGGTCGTCGTCATTATCATCTTCGGAGCGGCACATCGGCTGGGCAAACCGGCAGCGAAAAATTACGGGCTTATCTGCCTTGGCGGCTTGGTTCTGCTTGCTGTCCTGCTCGGAGTCAACGAAATTTTTGCCCTGCTCGGTGGCGGCATCATAGGTATACTGTACCATATACTTACTCACCGCAGAAACGGTTCAAGTCCGACGCTGTTATTCGGTTTAACCCTTTTTCCGATTCACGGTGTGAACATTGCGGCAACGCTCGCGACAAAGCCCATTGCTCTACTGTCACTTGGTATCTTCTTCCTCAAAGTGGGTTGCGTCCTATTTGGCAGCGGTTATGTCCTCATCGCCTTTTTGCAGGGCGAATTGGTAGATGGATATCAATGGCTTGACCAACAGGAACTCCTTGACGCAATCGCGATAGGGCAATTTACGCCCGGTCCCGTTCTGAGCACTGCGACCTTCATTGGCTACCTGCTTGCGGGTCTGCCCGGGGCAGCGATTTCGAGTGTCTGCATATTTGCGCCATCATTCCTGTTCGTACTGGCCACCAACCCGCTCATCCCGCGCCTCCGCCAGTCAGCCATCGCCGGGGCGTTCCTTGATGCGGTTAATGCAAGCGCGATCGGCGTTATGGCGGCGGTGGCAATTCAACTTGCCTACAATACACTGACCGATTGGGGCGCGTGGGTGATTGCTGTGGGAGCAGCGATTATCCTGTTTAGGTACGGCAAACTCAACTCGGCGTGGCTGGTTTTCGGGGGTGCAATCCTTGGCTGGCTGTTGAAGGCAACAATGTGAAGAGGGGCATGGTGTATTTCTGATTTGGCCTCAGTTTTTTTTGAAGCAACGATTATTAGTGGTTTTGTAAGCAACCGGTGTGAGAAAGTCTTTGAAAATGGTATAATTTACTCATAGATTTTGCGATTTTGAGAGGAGGAAAACGATGGTATTTCGACAATTCAAACTCTTCGCTCTGCTGGTAGGGAGTTTTATGCTCATAATGGGCTACTCTGGGAAGGTTTTCCCACAACAAGAGAGCGGTAGCGAAGACAGAGCCGACCCAATCGCTTTTTTAGATCTGATGATTACTGAAGATAACCCCATCCATCTGAAAAACGAGAATGCGGCCGAGGCCATTTCAAAGTTACGCTGGCGGTACGGTTGCCCAATTTCAATTGAGCGTATTGAGTATACAAAACAAGATTGTATACCACAAGGCAATAATTGGATCGTCAAGAACCGCCCTCGGGTCAGTCGTTCCTTTTCCAACATGACGGTTCGGAAACTTTTGACGGAGTTAACGAGGCTTGACCCCGGTTACCAGTGGAACGTTTATGACGAGAAGTTTGTTTCTTTTGAACCCCGTACGAAAAAATTGGGTGGCACTGAAAAATCGGTTCTTGACACCCTCGTGTCAGTTGAGGCAACAAACGTGCCGTTAAGTGTTCTACTCTCACATGCTCATCCCTTTGGCCGAGAACTTTCTTACCAGCACGGGTTGGGATTTTCAGTGATAGTGCTTGGTGTTGATCCTGAGTTCCATAAGATTCGTATCTCAGTTCAGTTGAGAAATGTGTCTTTGCGCGAAGCGTTCAATCAAATCGCGGCTGAAGCCGAATCGGTTACAGGCGATCTATTTTGTTGGTCTATTAATGGGCGAAAGATAGAAGGTCGCGATCAGAATGGTAAGCTGGTCACAGCACGCAACTTTACCTTTAGTCGCTTCCGCCAAGAGTTTCTACGTGTGGTAAGGGATTCACATTAGTCGCGATTTTTGCCAATAGATAACTCAAGTTGCTGATAAGAAAAGGCGCAGAAACCGAGTTTTTTACGATGAATATCCACGATTGGCGCGAAAACGCGACCCAGTTACGAGAACTAGATACCAAAGGGAACGGACGAAGCGACCATCCGCACTTTTCTTAGGGAATGTGCCGATGCCATCCACACTGTTGCGCCGAACATGCGTGTTTCGGCCGGGTCTGGATGGCATACCTCTGAAAATCTGCAACGGGAAATGTCTCACAACCTCGGGTTGGATATCTACGACTTCCACATCTACAATGACATAGGAAATCTGCCAAAAAACTGAAAACTAAATGACCCTAATGAGATGGTGCATTTTTGTTGTTAGAAACGGTAATAAATGGTAAAATAGATAGAAACCGGTGTTTGGTGTGAAATTGAACGGCTCACACCAAGCACTTCGATTCTTTCAAATCTGCATCGGCACCGACCGGCCGATAGCTTAGGAGGAAAACACTCATGCCAAAGTTTGGTGTTAATTTGCTGTTGTGGGCATCCAAGTTTGACCGCGAAACGGTTGAACTCATTCCGAAAGTCGCTGATATGGGATTCGATGGCGTTGAGATTCCGATTTTCGATCCGTCAACCGTCGATATACCGCACACCCAAACTGCCCTGCGAGATACAGGATTGCACCCGATTACCTGCACAATTATGGGCCCTGACCGAGACCCAATTAACGAGGACTCCGCTATTCGAGAAAATGGAAAAAACTATCTGATGCAGTGTATTGAAATCAGTGCGGAGCTTGGAGCAGATACCTGCATTGGGCCAATGTATAGTGCTGTCGGCAAACTTGTCGGGCGAGGCAGAAACCAGCAGGAATGGGATTGGTGTGTTGAGGTGCTCGCACCTGTTGCCCAATTCGCGCAACAACACGGTGTGACGCTTGCCATTGAACCCCTAAACCGCTTTGAAACCTATTTCATCAACATCGCCGAGGATGCCGTTAAATTCGCACAAGCCATCAACAATCCCTATTTCAAAGTCCACCTCGATACATTTCACATGAACATTGAAGAAAAAAATCTTGCCCAAGCCATCCTAAACACCGGCGATTTTCTGCACCACGTTCATTGCTGCGAAAATGACCGCGGCACACCGGGTACCGGCAACGTTGACTGGCCTGGGACTTTTGAATCGCTCGGAAAATTGAACTATGACCGCTGGCTTGTGATTGAGTCTTTCACCCCGGCAGTGAAAGAAATCGCGGCGGCAACAGCAATCTGGCGCGATATTGCCCCAAGTGCTGAAATTCTTGCGACAGAGGGATTGGCGTTTCTGAAAAAGATGTCCGCACAGTATCTCGGCTAATAAATGATGTGGACGCATCAGCTTGCAATCACAATTTGTGGAGGAGTTATCATGCGGTTAAAAAAATGGGCATATCTCGCAGTCGCGATTTTGCTGTTAATCAACACAATGTCCGCTTTCGGCGAGGACACAGCGAATGAGACACAGTTGAATGAGTCGCAATTCTTGAAAAATATTCGGCAACTCACTTATGAGGGTAAGCGGGCAGGCGAAGGCTATTTCTCCGAAGATGGAAGGACACTGATTTTTCAGAGCGAGAGGGAATCAGGCAATCCCTTTTACCAGATCTACACCCTAGACCTTAAAACAGGTGATAGCCACCGAGTATCCCCCGGTGTTGGTAAGACGACGTGTGCATTCTTTCGCCCGGGTACAGACGAGGTCTTGTTTGCCTCAACACATCTTGACCCAGAGGCGGTCGCCAAACAGAAGGCGGAACTCGATTTCCGGGCATCGGGAAAGGAGCGGCGATACAGTTGGGATTACGATGAAAATATGGACATCTTCTCCGCCCAACGCGATGGCAACGACTTGAAGCGATTAACCGATGCAATGGGATATGATGCCGAAGGTTCGTATTCCCCCGACGGGAGCAAGATTGTTTTCTGTTCCTTACGAGATGCCTACCCATCGGAGAACCTGTCGCAGGAAGAGCGGAAACTTATGGAAGTTGACCCCGCCTATTTCGGGGAAATTTACATCATGAACGCCGACGGCTCTGACCAGAAGCGACTGACCCATGTGCCCGGCTACGATGGCGGTCCCTTTTTCTCGCCCGATGGCGAGCGGATTATCTGGCGGCGTTTCGACGAAAGTGGTATGAACGCTGATATCTACACGATGCGTACCGACGGCTCGGATGTGCGCCAGCTAACCGATTTCGATTCGATGTCCTGGGCCCCTTACCTTCATTCGTCCAACCAATACGCTATCTTCGCTTCAAACAAGTTCGGATTCTCAAACTTTGAGCTATTTCTCGTTGACGCTTTAGGCGAGCATGAGCCTGTCCGTGTGACGCATACAGATGGATTCGACGGGTTGCCTGTATTCTCGCCAGATGGGGAGCGATTGTGTTGGACATCAAATCGCACGAGGACGAACCAATCTCAGCTATTCATCGCCGATTGGAATCACGAAGCAGCGTTGACAGCGATTGCGGCAACTCCCAAACGTGAGGGCGTACAAGCAACAGAGCCCGGTCCGGTTGTAGAAGAAGAAAAGATATCGAAAGCGCATCTCAAAGATTTCGTCGAATATCTCGCTTCAGATGAACTTGAAGGGCGGATGACAGGTTCCAAAGGCGCAGAGTCAGCGGCAGATTACATCGCGGGCTATTTCCAAGCGATTGGCCTCGAACCGGTTGGCGAGAACGAAAGCTATTTTCAGGAGTTTGAATTTACCTCTGGCATGAAGGTCATTGAAGAGGAGAACGCCTTTAAGGTGATTAAAAAGGAGCACGGAGCAGTACAGATACTCGAATTTAAGGTCGAAAGCGATTTCCGCCCGCTCTCTTTCAGTGCCAACGGCGAAGTTGAGGATGAAGTTGTTTTCGCTGGATATGGGCTTTCAGTACCCGGCAAACTGGGTGAAGGCTATGATTCTTACGCGGGGCTAGACGTAAAAGATAAAATCGCTCTAGTACTTCGCTACGTCCCGGAAGAGGTTGAAACAGAGCGTCGTCAGGAGCTGAATCGTTACGCTGGGCTACGCTACAAGGCAATGGTTGCCCGGGAACACGGCGCAAAAGCCATTCTGGTCGTTACGGGCCCAAACTCCCCCAACGCTGGAGAACTTGCCCCCCTCTCCTTCGATAGTAGTTTGGCAGGGTCTGGCATTGTTGCTGCCTCAATCCACGGTGAGGTGGCGAAGGTGCTGTTTGCAGGCTCTGAAAAAGTGCTGAAAGAGGTACAGGACCAACTCGACATCGAAAATCCCCATTTTGAAGGGCAATTTCCGCTAAAGAATGTCACAGTTAAAATTTCAACAGCGGTTGAGCGTGTGAAAAAAACCGATCGGAATGTGCTCGCACTCCTGCCTCCCGCTGAACCTTCAAGTGAAATGGAATATCTAATCATCGGCGCGCACTACGACCACATCGGCTACGGCGAAATTGGCTCACTGGCGGGGAAAGATGAGGAAGGACAGATTCATAACGGTGCCGATGACAATGCCTCAGGGACAGCGGTTGTCCTGCAATTGGCAGCGGTACTCGCCGAGCAGAAAGACCTTCACAAAGGTATCATTTTCGCGCTCTGGTCAGGCGAGGAGCTGGGGTTGATCGGCTCCTCACATTTCGTTGAACACCCGACGGTGCCGTTAGAACAAGTCGTTGCCTATATCAACTTCGATATGGTCGGGCGACTCCGTGAGAACAGATTTAACCTCCAAGGCGTTGGTTCATCAACGCTCTGGCGCAAGTTAATCGAGAAACGAAATGTCGCCGCCGGATTTGACCTAATCCTTCAAGATGACCCCTACCTGCCGACCGACACAACAGCGTTCTATCCCAAAAAGGTGCCTGTCCTCAGTTTCTTCACGGGAAGTCACGAGAACTACAATCGCCCCACCGATGACCCAGAGACGCTCAACTACGATGGAATGCAGCGAATTGCGACGTTTGCACACCATCTCATCACGGATGTCGCACAAAGCCCAGAACGCCCCGACTATGTTGAAGTCCAACGGGCGACACCGGAGGGCGGCTCACGGGAAACCTTACGGGCGTACTTAGGGACGATACCGGACTACACAACAGAGATTGAAGGTGTTAAAATATCCGGTGTCCGAGGGGGTAGCCCGGCTGACAAGGCAGGACTAAAGGGCGGAGATATTATCATAAAATTTGGCGGTCAGAAAATCACCAACATTTACGACTACACTTATGCTCTTGAAGCAGTAAAAATTGGGGAACCTGTTGAAGTTGTCATCTTGAGAGATGGCAAACAAACCACGCTAAAGGCTACCCCTGAAGCGAGGCAATAAGCGAAATTATATGGGAGGGAAAAATCCCTTACCCGATATGGTTCTGTATCATTGCAATATGTGCAAATTCTAATTAGAAAGGAAAATTTATGCCAATTCGAAGTCGAATTTCACCTCGTTTTTTTGTTAATCAACTCTCAACCGCGCTATCAGACGATTGGGCAACTTCATACGCGCTCATGAAATATCAGATAGCGAAAGAAAGCTTTAACTTGAGACACCCACTCGGCGCAAAACACGGTCAAGGTGACGGTGTTCAATTGGTCAGTCTACGAATTACGGATATGTGCAACCTCCGTTGTCACTCCTGCGGTCAGTGGGGAGATAACGGCTATCTGTTGGGGGAGTCTCTCAAGGACTTAAAACAGCGAGAAGTTCCCGTTGAATACTACAAGAAGCTCGTCGATCAGATTGTTGATGCCGGTTGGTCGCCAGTGTGGTATATTTGGGGCGGTGAACCAATGCTCTATCCCGGTTTAATTGAACTCATGCACTACATCAAAGATAACGGTATGGTGATTTCCCTCGTGAGCAATGCCACAAATATCGCCAGACGCGCCGACGATATCCTTGAAACGTGCAAGATTCTCCACATAAGCGTTGACGGCCCAGATACAGAGATTCACAACACACAGCGCCCCGGTGTCACAGAGAACTATGACAACTTCAAGGATGTACAAGCGGCATTGGAGACGATTAGCGCGAGAAAGAAGGAGCGAAATCTCGCATTTCCGTACCTCGTACCGCTCAGTTGCGTCACCATGTATAACATTGACGAGGTCGTTGATCTCTACAAATTCACAAGCCAATACGCGGATGCACAGATTTTCTATCTGACATGGTGGATCGATTCGCAATCGGCGCAAGCACACACAGAGGATTTTGAGCGTCGATTCGGCTTCAAACCGCAGACCCACTACGGTTGGATCGGTACGTGGAAGGATTTCGACCACAGTATTATCCTCGATAAATTTGAGGAAATGGATAAGATTTGCGAAACGCAACAGCGATGTCCACCCATGATGATGCCGAAACTCAATACGGCAGAGGAGATTAACCAATACTACAACGACCACAGCTCGACTTTCGGTTATAACCAGTGCGTCAGTATCTATATGACCTTGGAGATCGATAGCAACGGCGATGTCAGCCTCTGCCGCGATTACCACGATTATATCATCGGCAACATCAAAACGGATTCAATCACCGATATGTGGAATAACGAGGCCGCTCAGAAGTTCAGAAGTTCGATTAGCACAGAGGGCCCCATGCCTGTATGTCGCCGATGTTGTGGATTGATGGGATTTTAGCGATTCGTATGCGAAGCCGCACGGACATTGACCGATCAACAGGTATACTTTATATTGTCAGTACGCCAATCGGCAACCTAGAGGATATCACACTGCGGGCGTTGCGGGTACTGCGGGAAGTCGACCTCATCGCGGCTGAGGATACCCGCCACACGCACCGACTGCTCGCCCATTACGATATTCATACACCGCGCACCAGCTACTTTGAGGGGAACGAGATTCGGAAGACCGAAAAGCTGATTGCGCGGTTGAAAGCGGGCGAGGCAATCGCGCTCGTGTCTGATGCCGGTACACCGACAATCTCAGACCCCGGGTACCGTCTCCTCATCCAGTGCATTGAAGCGGATATCCCGATCATTCCGATTCCCGGACCCTCCGCTTGCATTGCGGCGGCTTCTGTCGCTGGCTTGCCACTACACAATTTCGCCTTTGAAGGCTTCCTTTCACCTAAGTCGGGGAGACGGAAACGCCGACTTACAGAACTGCGTGAGGAACGGCGAACCCTTATCTTTTACGAATCTCCGCATCGGTTGATTGCGTTCCTAGAAGATGTTCTGGAAGTCTTTGGCGAGCGGCGGGTCTCGATTGCGCGTGAGTTGACGAAAAAGTTTGAGGAGGTGTTCCGTGGCACGGTGAGTGAAGCGATAGAGAAGCTCCAAGTAACACCGCCGCGAGGGGAGTTTACCCTCGTGATTGCCGGATCTCTTTTAAGCAAGGAATAGACGCACTGCCTGAAGCACACATCCACCGAACAAAATCCCTTTTAGAAAGAGACTGAACAATTCCGACGAAAATGCCAACTAAAATTATAGAGCCAATCGTTAGTAATGTTGCAGGTTCGCTGTTCCGCTTAGATGTTTCATTCCAACAAAGCCAAGGAGCTCAATTCAAATGAAAACGAAATTCAGACCGTTCTGCAAACTGATAACTGTCTTTATAATGTGCGGGCTTACAATTTTTCTCCATACGGGCTGCGGCGGCGATGATTATGATGAAGAGGAATATTCCGTTAATGAGGGAGGATTTGAGTCCTGGCCCTCAGCGTTGAACCCTCCAAACGGTGCCGCCTTCGACAACGTATTCTTTGAAAATTACGGCACCAATCCTTTTATTGATACGGAAGACGACCATCTTTCGACGTTTGGAATAGATGTGGATACCGCCTCCTATTCTGTCACGCGACGATACATCCGCGATGGGCACCTACCGCCGCGGGAAGCCGTGCGCGTTGAGGAATTTGTCAACGCCTTCGATTACAATTACCATCCCCCATCGCATGGGGCATTTGCCCTCCATATTGAGGGCGCGCCATCCAAATTTGGCGAAGGCAAACGGCTTCAATTGTTGCGAATCGGCATCCAAGGGCGCGTCGTCCCAACCGAGCACCGGAAGAACGCAATATTGACTTTCGTGATTGATGTCTCTGGCTCAATGGCGCGTGAAAATCGGTTGGGATTGGTAAAACGGGCGTTGACGCTCCTTGTTGAGCAACTCCGACCCGGTGACAAGGTAGCCATCGTTGTTTACGGCTCTCGCGCCAAGGTACTACTTCTGCACACAGGGGTTGAGGAGCGTGAGAAAATCTTGACGGTAATCAATTCCCTTACACCAGAGGGCACAACCAATGCCGAAGAAGGGCTTCGCGTGGGATACAATCTCGCCCAACGGAATGCAAGGGTCGGTAGCATCAACCGCGTGATTCTTTGTTCGGATGGCGTTGCCAATGTCGGGCAAACAGGCCCCGATGCTATTCTCAGAGAGATTCGCGCCCACGTTGAGGAAGGGATTACATTAACGACAGTCGGGTTCGGCATGGGCAATTTCAACGATGTCCTCATGGAACAACTGGCCAACAAGGGAAATGGCAGCTACGCTTATGTCGATACCCTTAACGAGGCGAGGCGTATCTTTGTGGAGAACCTGACAGGCACACTACAAGTTATCGCCAGAGATGCCAAGGTGCAGGTCGATTTCAACCCCCGTGTCGTCAGTCGTTTTCGCCTGATTGGCTACGAAAACCGTCGTCTTGCACATGAAGATTTCCGTAATGACGATGCGGATGGCGGCGAAATCGGTTCAGGACACAGCGTGACGGCTCTCTACGAGATTAAGCTCCATGAGGGCGTGGCGGGGAAATTGGCAACCGTTTTTATACGGCACGAAGCCCCGGACACCCGTCAGGTCGCGGAAATCAGCGAGGACATCTTCGCCGCAGAACTGGAAGGCAGGTTTGAAGATGCGTCCCCTGAGTTTCAGTTAGGCGCCACCATCGCGGAATTTGCTGAAATCCTGCGGGAGAGTTTTTGGGCGCAGGAAGGCAGTTTGGACGCTGTACGCCAGACTCTCGAAGGTGTCTTGCCTCAAATCCGCACCGAGCGGGTTGATGAATTGATGCATCTCGTCAACCGAGCGACACAATTTAAGGCACGAGATGGCGAGTAGACGGAACTCCGCAGAGAAAGGAGTAGTATGACACTTGACGATATTCAACGCATCGCCATTATCGGGGCGGGGTTGATGGGGCATGGAATCGCTCAGGAATTTGCGTTTGCTGGCTATCAAGTTCACCTGCACGATGTGAGCACAGCACAGGTTGAGGCGGGAATCGATCGGATACGCGACAACCTCCAGATGTTTGTGGAAAACGACCTCGCCCAACCAACGCAGGTCGATGAAACGCTCAATCGGATTCACGGGGCTGACAAGCTAGAACCCGTTGCGGGAGAAGCGGATTTCGTCATTGAAGCTGTCAGCGAAAATCTGCCGCTCAAGCAGGAGGTCTTTCGCCAACTCGATGAGGTCTGCCCACCGCACACAATTCTGGCAAGCAATACCACCGCACAGATGCCTTCGCAAATTGGGGCGTTTACCCACCGTCAGGATAAAATTCTGAACACCCACTATTTTAACCCTCCCTATCTTATCCCGCTCGTTGAACTGATTCGCAGTCCAAACACCTCAGATGAAACCGTGCAGGTGACGCATGACCTGATGGTGAAAATCGGGAAAACACCCGCGATTATCCAGAAGGAAGTTCCTGGCTTCGTGGGCCCCCGCCTACAAGCGGCACTCATCCGCGAAGCCTTCTCAATCGTCGAGCGCGGCATCGCCACCGCCGAAGATGTAGACCTCGTCGTCCGAAACAGTTTTGGTCGTCGTTTGAGCGTTGCTGGCCCGTTTCAGGTGTTTGAGCTGGCGGGATGGGACCTCGTCCTCGCCGCGTTTGAGGAACTTTACAAAGACCTCAACGACTCAAAAGAGATCAACCCGTTGCTCAGGGAGATGGTGGAGAACAACGAGTTGGGCGTTAAGTCCGGAAAGGGATTTTACGAATGGAACCCTGAAAAGACCGAGGAGATACGCGACCAGATGAGTCAAGCATTGATTCGGCAGATGAAGAAGTAGAAACGTGGAAGATAAACCGATTAAAAAACGCAGAAGAGGAACCGCGATTGTTGAGACAGACCAAGGAATCCTTGTGGCTGTCAACAAAGGAAGCACAACTTTTTTACTCCCCGGTGGTAGTACGAAGAGAAATGAATCCAGAATTGAGGCGGCAATTAGAGAATTAAGAGAGGAAACAGGCTTAATCGCATATTCTGCTAAGTACCTCTTTAATTACGAGAATTGGGCCGTGCACAAAGTATTCCTGATTGAAGCCAATGGCGAGGCGAAACCGAGACATGAGATAGCCGCTATCGCTTACTATAAAGAAGGTGCCGAAACCAATCCAAAGCTCTCCCGAACAACTCTCTCGATTATCGAGAAATATTTGGCGTTGAGAGACCAATTAAAATGAGCATATCTTATCGGATTTGGCCGCATATCAGGAGAAGGGTGTCAGATGAGCACAGAGAACTGCAAAAATGAGGGCACAGCACAGGACGATGACTCCGCCGCTCAATATCGGGCGATAGGTGTTGATGTGCCTAAGAATCTCGACAATGTTCGGGTCATCCTGTTCGAGCCACGGGTGCCGGGTAACATCGGGTCGGCGGCTCGCGCAATCAAGGGGATGGGGCTGTCACAGCTTTATCTGGTCAACCCCGTAGAATTCCGGGAAGCCAAGCCGACGTGGTACATGGCGCACGGGGCGCAGGAGATTATCGAGAATTGCCAAGTGTTTGACACGCTTGAGGAGGCACTTGAAGGGGTTCATCTGCTTGTCGGCACCAGCCATCGGAAACGTGAGGCAAAGCTACCGCCGCCTGTTTCTGCAAGGGAAGCCGCGCAGGAGATTGCTTCCGTTTCACAGGAGCAACAGGTCGCTCTGCTTTTTGGACGAGAAGATTTCGGCTTATCCACAAACCAGATGAGCCAATGTCAGTTAATGGCAAGCATCCCGATGGCGACGAAGAATCCCTCCCTCAACCTTGCACAAGCAGTGCAGGTTTTCGCTTACGAACTCTTTCTCGCCAGTGTCGGCGATATTCCAGAGGCCGAACTTGAATATGCGGAGGTCAACAGCATTGAAGCGTTTTATGAGCGGATGACCAACTTGCTAGAGCGGATAAGGGTTACGCCATACAATCAGGACTGGCAGACATTTCTAAAATCAATTCGGCGAGTGTTCTCTCGGACACGCCTTGAGGAGCGCGACATCGCTACTTTGGATATGGTGTTTTCGACGACGAATCGCTATCTTGATCGACTGGAACAGGAGCTATCCGACAAATCAACCGCTGAATAAAAATGTGTATTGATGAAATCGTCTGATACCGGATGACTCAGATTCGTACTGTTTTTCTGTCCTAGATCCCACTTCTTCCGCTCCAGAGGAGCGCAATGTCTAATGAGTTTTGACGTTCAATTTCGGTAGAAACCGAGTTTTTTTGCGTCGAGTCATCTCGCCACCCGTTAGGACGGCAAAACTCGGTTTCTTTCCGTTTCAATTCACTTCAAACGGAAAACCAACCGTAGGGGCGGGGGCCCCCCGCATTACCCATTTTGATTGTCAAATTTCATTAGCACACGATATGCCAAAATGCCCGCGCTCCAGAGGCGCGCAATGTGACTCATGAAGGTAATTTGGTATTAGTCTTGAAAAATTTCTCTGAGTTCGTCTCTGCGGGCTTTCCGTTTAAGAGCGTTCTTAGGTTCATCCATTGTCATCTTGATAAAGGAAGCAAGATGGGATGCCCTAGTAATAGCTCTAATCCCTGCTCCATATGACTTTTGCCGATGTTTTTCTATGAGTCTCAGGGCATCTTGCATGTCTTGCGTTGCCTCTTTTGGCAGATCCAGCTTGTACTTCGCACTTCCACGCAGGTAGTAGGCTAAGGCATCATTAGGCGCGAGTGCTATTGCCTTGTCAAAGTCAAGTAAGGCATCGGAGTGTAGCTCCAATTTAGACTTCACATACCCTCGACCAATGTAGCCGAGGACGAGGTCGGGCTTTTCTTTTATTGCGCTATTATAAGCTCTGATGGCAGTGGGGTATTGCTGCTCAAGTACCCCCGCTACAATGCCTGTTTTGCAGTAAAGTAGAGCGATAGTAAGATCGAAGTCTTGCTCAGCGAGATATTCCTCTAATATCGCTGTGGCAGTGTGCCAACCAATGTAGGTTGTAATAAAATCTGGGATAAGTTTTCGCTCCCATTTGTCGAAGACATCGAAAATTGGGGATGTTTTTACTGTTTCAAACAATCCTTTGCCAAACAGTACATACGAATCGTATTCGAGTATCGCTTCATCAAAGGACTCGGCAGCGCGATAGTACTGCCCACTCCCCATCTGTGCTAACCCCTGGAAGTGGTGATATACTGCCGCTTTTGCAGAATAGTCGTCATTACCACTCTCTAACAATAATGATTTATCAAATTCATCAAGAGCGCGGCCGTAGTACCCTAATCTCGCCTGTGCGATGCCTAGAAAGAAACGGGCCTTGTAAGAATAATCACCATATCCCAGCTCAGCTCTACCTAAGTCTTTGATGGCACCCGAATAGTCACCTTGAATCAATAGCATCCTTCCTCTTGTGTAGTACCATTCTGCATCATCAGAATGGGCTTTTCGGGGCATAGCTATCCAACCTATACAGAGTTGGATGGTGAGAACGCAAACAATAATACATCTGAAGGAACTTCCACTCATCCCTGAATCCTCCTTTGTCGTTTCGAGAGTTGAGTATAACAACGACCACCAACGATCTGCTATAGATCATTAGCACTACATGAATCCCTTTCGTGTGTTGGGATTCTCTATTGAGTTCTATAATATCAGTTTTTACTTAGACGATCAACCAAAATTGCTAATTGTGTAAAAAACAGAAGGTTGGAACGGAATCCCCCATCCTTCCCCTCTTCCACCCTGTCCCTCTTCCCTCTTTCCCTATCCTCCACGCCTAAGCGTCACATAAAATCGACTCCCCTCACCGACCTCGCTCTCCACCCAAATATCACCCTCGTGTCGCTCGACCAGTTTCTTGACAATCGGTAAGCCCAAGCCAATCCCGCCGATGCGGTTGCTTTTTGAACCGGTAACGCGGTGGAAGCGGTCAAAGATGAGCTGAAGGTCTGCATCCTCAATTCCGATGCCCGTATCCGCAACACAGATTTGCACCTCCGAGTCTGATTCAGGGGTAACATCAACCTGAACGTGCCCACCCGTCTCGGTATATTTAACAGCATTATCGAGTAGATTCGTCATAATCTGTTTCATCCTATCGGTATCCACGTTTGCGATGATGTCCTGAGCACAGTTTAGGTTAATCTGAATCTGTTTTTTATCAGCCATCGGTTGCATCCCGGAAATTGCCGTTTCAAGAATCGGATACAGCGGCGTTGGCTCAAGATGTAATGAAACTTTGTCAGACTCAATTCGTGAAAGATCCAGCAGGTCGTTAATCAGCCGGATGAGCCGGTCACAATTATCCGTTACGCGCAACAGATAGTCTCTCTGTTTTTCTGAAAGCCCGCCGCCAACGCCATCGTGCAAATTATCCACAAACCCTTTGATATGCGTCAACGGTGTCCTCAGTTCGTGGGACACGTTATCCAAGAATTGAGATTTGAGCAGGTCAAGTTGCTTGAGCCGGTCATGGCTTTCTTTGAGAGATGCCGCAATCTGATTGAAATCGGACACCGGACCGCCTCGTTCCAACGGGGGCACTGTACCGCCGTATGTGTCGAGATAGGTCTCCATCAGTTGTTCGCGGGCAGTTTCCATCATCTTCGTTCGGGCACTGAGCTGGGCGTAAAGCGTTGCATTTTCGATTGCCGTAGCACCCTGATGCGCGAGTGTGCCAAGTAGCGCAAGGTCGGCTTGTGTGTACGGCTGATCTGACAGTTTTTGTCCAAGCACCAGCAGACCCACGAGATTCTCCTGCTCTTTTGTTTGTGTGACAAAAGGCATCCACACCGCCGATTGCAGGAAGGCACTGAAGTCCTCCACCTCTTCTGAATTTTCGAGAAAGGTCGTGTTTGCACGCATCGGTTTCCCTTCGTATACCGACAATTGGATGCTGTCCGCATCCAAGGGCTGGTCTGAAAGATCGACCGGTTTCTCAGCTTGTTTCAACAGTTCAAGGAGCGATGCAGAGAGCTTCACCTGCACCCCAGAAGGGAGGACATCAATTCCAACGGTCGCCTCAGGAACGAACATCGGTACATCTGTTGACACGCGATACATCACAGCCCCTTGACGGATGTGCATTGAATCTGTTACCTGTCGGAGTAAGGTATCAACGAGAATTTCTAAGTCGAGAATCGAGTGAAGCGTTTGGCTCAACGCCAAAAGCGTCTGGCGATAGTTATACGCCTCGCGGTCAAAAGCCCGATCAATCAGATTTTGGATGCGTGTTTTGGCAGGGGCAAAGAGCACAGCGGCAATTAGAACGGATACCGCTGTCACCGCCCACGAGCGATTTGCAGCATCCGTATGGAAAAACCGCGTCAGCCCTTGAATACTCAGCAGATATATAACCAATGCAAATCCGCTCACCAGCGTGTACACGACACTCCGATTAACGATCAATTCGATTTTCATCAACCGATGCCGGATAATCGCGACGACATAGCAGATCGGGATTAGGCATAGGGAATACGCAGAGATTCGTACATACGGTATAGAGAGAAAAGTACCCGCAAGATTTGTGAAGAGGGCTTGCGGCAATGTCCCTGCGACGATACCGAGTAGCAACCATCGCGCTTGACGGCGTTGAGATGCAGAAGGGGTTGCAAAACAGGTATGTAAAAGAAGTAACTGTGCCGCAATCGAATACGCAAAGAGGAAGGCGAGTGTGATTTCTTCTACGGGCGGCAACTTCACGAGGAACAGTTCACGGGAGTAGTCGTTCCCGCGAAAATAAAAAAAGGAGATGGCGAAGAATAGTACGCACCCCGGCACATACAGCGCTTTCAATATCCACCGATACCGCTGGACGATTTTTTTCTCCACAGGGAAAATCAGAAAACAGTGAAGCGAGAGACAAGGCAGGAAAACCGCCGCGAAAAACTGAGCAATCGGAACAATTCGGCTACTCCATGTGCCATCACTGCTTGAGAAGGTCGCATCCACAGCACACACACTCATGAAGCCGATACTCATCAGGTAAGAGAGCCGCACAACCCGGCTATTCGATTGTTGCATCCACACGAGCGTAGCAAGCACCCACGTAATTAACCCAAGTAGATAGAAATAGCTGGTTTCCGGCGTATCAGGTGCCTTTGCAAAGCTTCGCGCTCCAACAATCAGGTACGCTCCCGATGCGAGGATATAGAGAATAGTTGTAAGGTCACGTTGAATTTTCATGGTTCGCTACTGGATTTGAGCCAACATCCTTCTGGCTTTCAACTCGAACCCCTTCTTCGTTGTGTTATTAAGTTGCCACACCCAGTAATCGGGCTTTGTCGGTGTGCGTTCCCATTGCGCGTCTGCTTCGTACAAGAGGTAGACATCCCAAGGCTCGCTCTTTCTGTCAAGAACGCGTTGCCAAAGTTCGCCGGTCAAACGTGTCTTATCCCAGAAATGTACAAACCTTTCATTCGCAAATTCAAGAGAGCGTCTTCGGGCTGATTTGCGGTCATCGCTACGAAGGACAGGTTGCCAAATAATATAGGCGCGAAAATGGGTTGAGCGTAGCCTTTGAAGCATTTTTTGAATTTCGGAGACCCCCCGACTACAGCTCGGTCAGTTGGGGGAGAGCAGAGCAACCAAACGCACAGTACCAGAGTCACGCTTAAACAGATTCTTTAGCTGAGCAAAATCATTAAGGTCTGTCAACGACGAGGAAGGCTTATCCTGCCGCGCCCTCCGGTGGATAACGCCGAGTTGTTGCATTAGACCCAAGCGGTCAAACCCTCCCCAATGCTCGACAATCTTCCCTTCAGCGATACGGAAGATGTCAATTCCAGTTGCTTGGACTTTCTTTTCAGTCGAAGTGATGCCCATAAACGTCCCCCTATGGGTACCACGCATGGTGAAGCGGCACACCACCTTATCCGCTTTGACGATTATCTCTTCGACGGTGTAGTGCTGATCTGGGAACGCCACACGAAAGATTCGGAACGCTTGTTTGAATCCGACGAGACCCGGTGTCCATGCAACGCCGAGGGGATTGTGGTCAATGTAGTTCGCTGCAATAAGCGCGTCCGCTTGGTCTAAATCACCTGTATTTAAGATGTCATCATACAAACGACGCACGAGGTCTTCATTTTCGGTTGGCTCCTCGACTGCAACCTCTGTTGGAGATTTATGTACAACCTGCCTAACATAGAGAATGCTAAACAAACCTAACCCCGCCAGCAGCGCGAGGAGCGTAATTTTTATCGGTGTCGTCAGTTGTTTCATGGTCTCTGTGCTCTTTCAGCCATTGAGAAGGCATATTTTCCAAGTCAGTTCTATTGGACTAACAACGGTATAAACATAACAAAAAACGTAAGCCCGTGTCAATAAAAAACAGTTTTCACTTAAGCAACGTTCAATAACAAACATTACATTTTGACAAAGACCATGCCGCGCCCGGTCCCCGACCGCTCCCCCCGGATTGCCAAACAGTAGGGAATCACGATCGTTATTCCCTACTGTGATTGCGCGTTCTGTTCTTCCTTGCGTCTTTGCGTCTTTGCGTCTTTGCGTTCCTTTTTTCTGACAAAGTAACAACCCGAATCTTTATATTGCAACCTGTTTACCCGATTTTTCAAGAGTTAAGCGGTGAGACAACTTTAGACACGAAGCGTGTGAAAAATCGAACGTTGATGCTCAAAACCGCTACACTTTGGTATTTTCTTGAAAGCAATTCCAAAAATTGATAAAATATACCCCAGAGGAGCAACATGTGGCGCAAAACTAAGCCCACACCACAATACCGAAAGTTGCCCAACCAAAAGGAACAAACAATAATGACCGACGAACAAATCAAAAAGAAAGAAATCGAATCCGCTTTAGCGAAAATACCCGACAGCGATTTTTTGGAAACCACAAAAGACCTACTGGCGGTTTTGGGCTACCGAAGCGAACGCACTGCAAAACTTTGGGAAACAGTCGATGAATTTATCGAGGCACTACCCGCCCGAAACCGAAACACCGAGACAGAAGGTGAATTTCGGCGTGAAGTAGAAGCGGTAGAGCTGGTGTTTCAGGTCACAGACGACGAAGTCAACGCCAGTGACCAGGGAACGCTGTTTGAGGCACCTGCCTTTGATGAGGGAAATGCAAAGAGCTTCATGTTCTTTACCGTCGAATTGAAAAATAAAGACTACCCACGCGGCAAATACGCCCAATTCACACGGGAAATCAACAAGCGGATTATAATGCCCGTTGTGGTCATCTTCTGCGTTGGAAACCGTTTGACCTTATGTTTCGTCGGTCGCCGCCCACACAAGGGTGACCCACACCGAGACGTGCTCGAACAGGTTACGCTGATCAAGGACATTCAGCTTGATACCCCACACCGGGCGCATCTTGACATCCTGTTTGAACTGTCGTTAGAAGAATGCGCGAAGTGGATGGACAACCACAACCAACCAGAAAACTTCGACGGCTTGCTTGCCGCGTGGCTTGCCCGACTCGACACCGAAGCACTCAACAAACAATTCTACCAGAAGCTGTTCAACTGGTTTGAATGGGCGGTCGCGGAGGCAAAATTCCCAACAAACGAAAATCGCGTCCTGAAACCGGAGGAACACGTCATCCGATTAATCACGCGCCTGCTGTTCGTCTGGTTTATCAAGGAGAAAGGGTTGGTCGCCGATGAATTGTTCAACGAGGAACAAGTTTCCCCATTGCTAAAAGCCTATGACCCCGACAGTGGCGATTCCTACTACCGCACCGTACTCCAAAACCTGTTTTTCGCCACCCTGAACACCGAAATAAAAAAGCGTCAGTTTAGCAAAGGGGGAAACACCGTACATCGCAATTTCTCACGGTATCGCTACAAAGCGCAACTCAGCGACCCCGACAAACTACTGGAGTTGTTCGCCCAAACCCCATTCATCAACGGAGGCTTGTTCGATTGCCTCGACAGCGAAGAGGCGACATCGGATGGCGGCTACCGTATCGACTGCTTTTCCGATGAGCACTACAACAAGTTAAGCGTCCCCAACCGTCTCTTCTTTGACGCCGAGCACGGTCTAATTCCCCTGCTGAAACACTACAAGTTCACCGTCCAAGAAAACACCCCGATAGAACAGGAGGTCGCATTAGACCCCGAACTGCTCGGCAAAGTGTTTGAAAACCTACTCGCCGCATTCAATCCAGAAACAGGCGCAACCGCCCGCAAACAGACCGGCTCCTACTACACCCCGCGCCCCATCGTAGACTACATGGTGGAGGAGGCGTTAGTGGCAACACTCGCACAACAAGTATCACCAACGGAAGGCGATGCGGAACTGTGGGAGGAGCAATTGCGCTATCTATTCGATTATGCACAAGCGTTCGACACTACCGTAGGGGTTGGGTCCCCCAACCCGCACTTTGATAGCCGTGAATCTGACGACATTGTGCGAGCGATTTCAGAGTTGAAAATCTTAGACCCAGCCGTCGGTTCCGGTGCCTTTCCCATGGGCGTACTACACAAACTCACCCTCGCACTGAGTCGCCTTGACCCAAATAACAAACGGTGGGAACAGCTACAGAAAGAACGTGCGCTACAGCGAGCCGCAGATGCCTTTGATACAAAGGATAGACAGAGGCGCGACGAAGAACTCAAAGAAATCAGCCGAATCTTTGAAAACTATTCCGGCAACTTCGGGCGAAAGCTATACCTTATCCAAAACAGCATCTTCGGATTGGACATCCAATCCATCGCCTGCCAAATCGCCAAACTCCGCTTCTTCATCTCCCTCGCCATTGAGCAAGAGCCCGATGAGACCACAGACAACTTAGGAATCAAGCCACTGCCCAATCTGGAGACCCGCTTTATCGCGGGAAACACCCTCATCGGCCTCGAAAGCGAGCGAACCCTGACAAGCCCAAAAGCGAAGGCTTTAGAGACTGAACTCGGCGAAAACCGCGAGCGACATTTCCACGCCACGACCCGCTCCCAGAAACGCGCCTGTAAAAGTGCCGACAGAACCTTACGGCGAGAATTGGCAAAAGAATTAAAGGCTGTCGGTATGCCCCCCGACGATGCCGAAAAAATCGCCCTCTGGGATCCCTACGACCAAAACGCCAGTGCCGATTGGTTCGACCCCGAATGGATGTTCGGCGTTACCGACGGCTTTGATGTGGTGATTGGGAATCCCCCGTATGTGCGCCAAGAGAAAATCAAAGCACTCAAGCCAATGCTAAAAGACCAGTACGACTGTTACACCGGCACGGCAGACCTCTACGTTTATTTCTACGAGCGCGGTTTTCAGTTGCTCAGGGAAGCTGGAATCCTCACCTACATCTCTTCAAACAAGTATTTCCGCGCCGCCTACGGCAAGAAACTTCGTGATTTCCTCGCCCGTCAGTCCACCGTGTCCCAACTTATTGACTTTGGGGCGGGGCGAGTTTTTGCAGCAAGTGTGGATACAAGCATTATCACAGCGTCCAAGACCCACACCGAAGGGAACCATCTGCGCGCTCTGAATTGGGAGCCGGGCCCGTCCATTGACGAACTCGGAACCATTTTCCGGACACACGGTTTCACCATGCCACAAAATGCTCTGACCGCTGAGGGGTGGCGACTTGCATCTCCAGGGGTGTTGAATTTGCTAGAGAAACTCCGCAGTGCAGGTACACCGTTGGGGGAATACGTCAAAGGACGGTTTTATCGGGGTGTCGTAACAGGTTTGAACGAAGCCTTTGTCGTGGACAGGGAAACGCGGGATGAACTCATTGCAGAACATCCATCGTCAGCTGAAGTGTTAAAGCCGTTTTTGCGTGGGCGTGATGTGAAACGATGGCAGCTCGAAGATAGGGGCCTCTATCTCTGCTATATTGGATGGGGCTTACCAATTGAAGAGTATCCTGCAATTCATGCCCATCTGAAAAGGTTTGAGGGGCAATTAAAGAAGCGTCCGGAAGTTAAACAAGGACGTGTTCCGTGGTATGCTCTCAGTCGCTATGCTTCGGATTATTGGCAAGAGTTCGAGCAACCAAAGATTATTTATCCTGACCTGTTCCAACACCAAAGCTTTGCAGTTGATACGACTAGCTTTTACTGTGCTAATACCTGCTACTTTATACCCACAGAGGAAACTTGGCTATGCGGCTTACTCAATTCGAGATCTGTAGAGTGGTTTTATTCACTGGTGTCAAACAGATTGGGCGGAGGCGCACTTCGAGCATTCAGCGACTATATGAAGCAAATCCCCATCCCCAATGCTAAACCCGCGCAGAAAACATCCATCAGCAAACTCGTCGATCAAATCCTCGCCATCAAACGCACCAACCCAAACGCAGACGTATCCGACCTTGAAAACGAGATTGATCAAATAGTATACTTGTTGTATAATCTTACGCCCAACGAGAATGAGATTGTGGAGAAAAAAGAATGAGCAAACCACTAAAAGGATTCATCACCTATTCGCATAACGACCCAGAACAAAACAAAGAATTGAAAACTCGTCTTGCTGTAATGGAGGAGGCAGGCAAGATAGAGATTTGGGACGATAACAAAATTCTTCCAGGCGACGAGTGGGAGAAAGACATCTCCAATAACCTCGCCGAATCGGACATTTTGCTTTACCTCGTTTCTGCTGAGAGTCTTAAGTCTAAAAACTGCAATAAAGAATTGGCCAAGGCATTAAACTTCAACATAAGGGTCATCCCGATAATCCTTGAGGCTTGTGATTGGGAAGATCATAAACTCGGCCGTTTTGAGGTTCTGCCGCACAAAGGGGTGCCCATTAACGAATGGCAACCTGAGAGCAAAGGCTGGCAAAATGTGGTGGCCTGTATCCGAAAAGTCGTTGACAAAATGCAAGCTCAGGTGGATCCGTCGTCCAAGGTATCTGAAAAAGAACTACGCGCTGAAGTGGCGTTCCAACAAGGTAATGTTTTAATGATGCTCAGGCAAGTAGACGTAGCAATAGAACGTTACTCACATACAATTGAACTCGATCCGGATTTTGCCGATGCCTATAACAATCGCGGGATGGCTTACGGCAAACAGGGCGATTTTGACCGTGCCATTGAAGACTTTACCAAAGCGATAACACTCAATCCCAATTATGCTACAGCCTATTACGATCGCGGCGAGCTTTATGAAAAACAGGGCGATTTTGACCGTGCCATTGGAAACTTTACCAAAACGATAGAACTCAAACCCGATTATGCCGATGCCTATAGCAACCGCGGGATGGCTTACGGCAAACAGGGCGATTTTGACCGTGCCATTGAAGACTTTACCAAAGCGATAACACTCAATCCCAATTATGCCGATGCCTATAGCAACCGCGGGGTGGCTTACCACAAAAAAGGCGATTATGACCGTGCCATCGTAGAGTATACCAAAGCAATACAACTCAAATCCGATGATACGGGGGCCTATAGCAATCGCGGTGCTGCTTACGAGAGCAAAGGCGATTATGAGCGTGCCATCAAAGACTGTAACAAAGCGATAGACCTGAATCCCGATAATGCCGATGCCTATAACAATCGCGGGGTGGCTTACGTCACAAAAGGCGATTATGACCGTGCCATCAAAGACTATACCAAAGCAATAGACCGGAACCCCGATTTTGTCCAAGCTTATAGTAATCGCGGCAATGCTTACAGCAAGAAAGGTGAGGTTGACCGTGCCATTGAAGACTATACCAAAGCGATAGAACTCAATCCCAATTATGCTACAGCCTATTACGATCGCGGCAAGCTTTATGAAAAACAGGGCGATTTTGACCGTGCCATTGGAAACTTTACCAAAACGATAGAACTCAAACCCGATTATGCCGATGCCTATAGCAACCGCGGGATGGCTTACGGCAAACAGGGCGATTATGACCGTGCCATCGCAGACTGTAACAAAGCGATAGACCTGAATCCCGATAATGCCGATGCCTATAACAATCGCGGGATGGCTTACGGCAAACAGGGCGATTATGACCGTGCCATCGCAGACTGTAACAAAGCGATAGACCTGAATCCCGATAATGCCGATGCCTATAACAATCGCGGGGTGGCTTACCACAAAAAAGGCGATTATGACCGTGCCATCAAAGACTGTAACAAAGCGATAGACTTGAATCCCGATAATGCCGATGCCTATAACAATCGCGGGGTGGCTTACCACAAAAAAGGCGATTATGACCGTGCCATCGTAGAGTATACCAAAGCAATACAACTCAAATCCGATTATGCCGAAGCGTATAATAATTGCGGTGGGGCTTATGGCGAAAAGGGTGAGATTGACCGTGCCATCGTAGAGTATACCAAAGCAATACAACTCAAACCCGATTTTATTGAGGCGCATTACAATCGTGCGATTGCTTATATCAAGAAAGGCAATTTTGACCGTGCCATCGTAGGCAATACCAAGGCGATAGAACTCAAACCTGACCTTGCACCCGCCTATAACAATCGGGGCAGTGCCTACATTCAAAAAGACGAAATTGACCGTGCCATTGCCGATTATGACAGAGCGATAGAACTGGAGCCTGACCTCGCCGAGCCGTATGCTGGGAGCGGGATAGCGCGGTTACACCTGAGCGAATGGAAAAAAGCGAGAGCAGACCTAACAACTGCCAGAGACATGGGGGTGGATATTATTGCCACGTTTCATTACTTCTACGAAAGCGTCTCCGACTTCGAGGACAAACACGGTATTCAACTACCCGCAGACATCGCCGCAATGCTGACACCCCAATAGTTCCAATCCCTAAATCCATCATTTCCAAACCGTTCCTAGCGTTAAACAGGATGCATGTCTCATCTACGTACACTGTAAAGTTTCGTTGACAACCTATCGTAGACAGCTTATCATAACACCAAACCAAATTCGCACCGTGAAGGAGAAGAAGTCATGCTAGCACTGAACCCAGTATCCGTTCGCTTTCCGTACGTTGGCAAAAGTGAACCGAATACGGATACGGCCAAAGTGATAGACCCCAAATGTGACGATGCAGAGACGCATAACATCCGCGGCATTACTTACAGCGAAAACGGCAATCAGGACAAAGCAATCGCAACCTTTAGCAAGGCGATAGACCTAAAACCCGATTTTGCCATAGCCTATTACAATCGAGGTGGTGCGTACTACTTAAAACAGGAGTTTGAGTGTGCCATCGGTGACTTTACCAAAGCAATAGAACTCAAATCCGATTTTGCCGCCGCTTATAACAATCGTGCGGGGCTTTATTACAATAAAGGTGATTATGACCGTGCCATTGAAGACTATAGCAAAACAATAGAATTGGAACCAGAACTTGCCGAAGCCTATTACAATCGTGGCGAGGCGTGGTTACACCTAGGGGAATGGGAAAACGCCAAATCAGACCTGACGACTGCCAAAAGCATGGGGATAAATCTCCTTACTGCATTTGACTACCTCTACGAGAGTGTCCAAGACTTTGAACAGACCAATGGTGTAAAAGTACCGGAAGATATTGCGACCCTGTTTTCACCTGAGGTCATTGCCATGCGAAAAGCAGAGCTAGAACAGGAAGAGTGGGAAGCGACTCGAGAATTGGAGGGCGACCCGGAAATCGCCAAGAGTTTAGAACGCGCCGAAGCTGATGTGAAAGCGGGGAGGTTAAAGTCTTGGGATGAAGTTAGACGTGACGTTTGATGTACAATTCACCAATGCTTTCTATCGGGAGTTGTCAAAGGCTACAATCGTGTGATAGACCTCGATCATGCTGTGGCTACGGCGATGGATGAACTGTCCCTTAAAGCTGTTGACCGAACCAACAGCGACCTCTCCAATCAATGCGAACAATTTATCAAATACTACATTTATATGCTCGTGAATTTTGCTAAAGACCCACTTTGTAAATGGATTCCTAAGCTGTTCCAATAATGACAGCACCTGATGGAAAAATACCCTGGGACGAAGAATACTATTGGTGGGAAGAAACCGCGTCTCTTGAGGACAGATTGGATTATGGGCGGAAATATCTTTCCAGTGAATGGCGCAGTTACACCCCATTTGGGAAAGAACGGCAGATAGAACGGGAAGAAGAGCAACGGTGCCAGACGTTGTTGATGCAAGCAGAACAACTAGGTATCGACCCAGTTAAAGAAAAAATCTTCACGCTGTCAGAACTGAGAAACAGGGTAAAGGCTGCACGAGAAGCAAGGAAGTCAAATGGCGCATCCTCGCAATCATCGGTAGCCGGCAACGGTCACTCCCAAGCCTCTGGCGAGCAAGCGGGAAACGAATCAGACCCCTCAGGAGATTGAGGAAATCCTCAAAACCCTGAGCAAAAATAGCGGCACACCCAAACAGTAAATAGCGGTGTAGCCATTCTTCCTTGCGTCTTAGCCTCTTTGCGCCTTTACGTTCCTTTTTTCTTACAAGGCAACGCCGCTGATCAAGCCGGCACCACATCAATCGCTTCCCCTGCCTCATGCGCAAAGGCGGTATCAAAGACGCGCCTGAGGTCGCCTTGAGGTCGATATCCGATTAGGGACTTCGCTTTACGGATATCCGACCAGTAAACCCATCGCACAGGAACGTCAATTTCAAAGATTGAATTGCCCTGCCGTTCTGCAAGATAGGCCGCGACTTCATCGAAACTGAAGGGATATGGGATGGCGGCGTTAAACGCCTCACCAACGGCGGCAGGATGCTCCAAGGCACAAATGCAGGCATGGGCGACATCACGCGCATCGGCAGGGGAGTAGAGCCATGGCCGTCCCTGTGGGTCACGCGGCGCGCACGGTTGACTTGGCTCGGCAGATTCGAGACGGGTTAGGGCATCCTCAAGGTCGGGGTGATGAAGCCCGCTTTCACGGTTGTTGACCGCTGAGCGCAACAAACCTGTTACAAAACCCACCGTCCACCGTGATAAAATTTCATTCCCTGCAAACATCCCAGCGGGCCGTATCATGGTGGTTTGCAATCCATGAGAAATCCGGTAGCTCTCAACCGTCTGCTCGTTGATCATTTTGGTTAGGGCATACAGACCACTGGGACGTTTCGGGTGTAGTTCATCAACGGGTTCGTAGCATGTGTCCATCCCATGATTTCCCATCGGATAGACCGCATCCGAACTGACGTGAACAAAACGTGTGAGTGTGTCGCTGCGTTGCGCGGCGGCATCAAGGAGGTAGAATGTGCCTTTCACATTAATGTCAAAAAACGTATCTATATCCATACCGCTCGGTGGGCCCAGGATATTAGCAGTATGAATGACAGCATCAACATCGGCAACCAGTTCTGAAGATCTCTGTTGCTGGCGCAGGTCTCCAACGACAACTTCGATATCGAGACCATCCAGTTTAGAGCGTTTGGGGTCATCGGGAATAGCAAGGGCTTTGACTGCGTATCCGAGCGCAAGCAACTGTCGTATGAGATTTGCGCCGAGCCGTCCGGTCGCGCCTGTTACCAGAATTTTGTTCATTGGTCTCTCCTTCTTGATAATTTGGGAAGTTTCACCGTTTGATTCTTATGGAAAACTGCAGGGTGCTTATGCACAAACCTGGGTATGTAAAGTTTTTGACATTACCCGCCCGTAGCTGGGGCATCTTGCCCCAACGGATACACAAAATATCACACCCCACAAACCTTATTCGCTTTTCAGATTGACGAAAATCAGCGCGAAGATTGATGCAATGACACCAACCATCGACTTTCGATTAAGCCGCTCACCGAGTATCGAAATCCCGACCAACATTGTAAACAATACGCCCCCGGAACCTGATACCGGAAAGGCAATTAGTGCATCAACACGGTCTAATGCGTTCAGGAATGCCCAACTGCCGCCAACGTTGCATAGCCCGATGACCACGCCATAGGTGTTTTCCCAGCGTGTCGGCACGGCCTTTTGATAGGCGCAGACACCCGCGTAAGCGATTGCTGTTATCCCGAATAGAAAAAGTAGGTACATCGGCTTCTCCTCACTTGGGCACATTTCGTTAAATGCTTTCACGGCGAGCCGTGAAATCCCGGAATTGATAAGAAGAATCGCGATAACCAGAATACCTAGCTCCCCGGTCCCCTTCCCTACGCGGAAAAAGGGTGGTAGATTTGAGCCGGATTCGCCATCATCTGACCGGCGACGTGTTGTTGGCTTCCGCCCCTCTGATTGCAGGATAGGGGAGAGGGACGAGATTTCCGACCGCGTTTTCGTGCTAAGTAGCGGCAGGGCACAGCAAGCCAATACAATACCGATAATCTGCCAGGCGTTGGGCATTTCATTCCATAACAGGATGGCGAACAGAATCGGTACCACGACTGACAGTCGCACAATGGCGATCGTCACAACGACCCCGCTTAACCGTATGCCGAGTGTGACCAATGCGAACCCGGTTGCGTAAGTAACGCCGTTTGCAAAGCCAAAAGCAAACGTCCACTCGGTGAACGCCAAACTGCCCTTTAGAGCAACAAACCCGACACTAATCAGAAACGCTGTCAGATAGTTTATGAAACCGATTGGATTCAACCGATGCCCGCGATTTCTGGCATCTTTCAAGAATAACCCAAATCCTGAAATCAGGATAATGTGTGCAAGGAGGAAAAACATAGATTGAAGCGCGAAGTGTGCTCGGGCTTTATGACACGACCATTTGCAGGGTAGACATGAACCATCCCAGATTTTTTCTAAAATCCTTCGGATGATTTCTCGAATCATTCACGACGCATTAGTTTTACGCATCCCCCATCGGCAAGGAAACTTTGGTTTTCTGTTTCGCTGACTGATAAGTCGCAAGTACGACCTCAACGGCGTGTCGCCCAGCTCTGCCATCGACCAGGGGGGTTTTATCCTCGCGGATGCAATCAACAAAATGGGTGAGTTCTCCCACCACACCGTGCGGCCCCGAACGGTCAGGGGTCAGTTCCTGCCATTCCGAATCGCCAATCTTCTTGAGATATGCGATATCAGCTCCCATATCCAACCGGAGTGAGCCTTTCGATCCGTCGATAATCGTATCATTTGTCCCTCTTGCCCCCATAAATCCGCCCCAGCGCAAGATGCCAACGGCTTCAGAATCGTATCGGATAAGTGACACAGTGTAATCCTCCCAATCCTCATTCCCCGAATAACTCCCAACTTCAGCCGCAACAGTGAGCGCGTTTCCACCGAACCAATTGATTAGGTCGGATTTGTGAATGCCATTCTCCAGCAACCCGCCAACGGTGCCGTACCAGCTTTCCGGACGTTGGCGTGGGGCATTATAAGCACCGCTGTAATCCGTTTCAATATAGGTAACATTTCCGATTTCGCCTTCGTCAACCAGTTTCTTGCCGAGCGCGTGGACAGGGTAAAAGCGTAGCACCTGTCCAACCATCAAGTGCGTACCCGCTTTGTCCGCCGCCTCGACCATCGCATCCGAATCGGCAAGGTCAACGGAAAGCGGTTTCTCACAAAAAGCGTGGATGCCCGCCTCTGCGGCAGCAACGACCACCTCTCGATGCGCCACCGGCGGTGTCGCAACAACTACGCCATCCACAATTTCTAGCAATTCATTGTAATCTTGAAACGCACGAATCTGATGCTGTTCTGCGACCTCTTGTGCCGCCTCAAGCCGCAGGTCTGCAATTCCAACAAACTCACAATTTTCAACTTGTGGAAGCGCATTGCAGTGTCCCCTGCCCATGCCTCCAACGCCAACAACGCCAATACGAGTCATTTTATTTCTCCTATCAACCTTTTCAGAGCGGAATATGAGGAAACCAGAATAAATTTAACGGTTTCTGATTATAGCACATCCCCTACAACAGCACAACACATCTTCGCAAAAAAGGAAAGAAACCGAGTTTTTTCGGCAAAACTTGGTTTCTCTAATGAAACTTGACAATCAAAATCAGTAATTCTATCATGTAGATATTCTGCCGTATCGGGAGTGGGAACTCCCGCCCACAGGTATCGGATGACGTGAACTTAGAAATTGCCGAAATTGAACGGCAAAAAGCGAATTGCTATCAATGCCAATAGTGTTTCTGCTTTTCCACAAGAGATAGAGTGAAACCCAACAGCTCAACTTATCTTCTTTGCGTCCTTACACCCTTGCGTCTTTACGTTCTATTTATGATTCTCTCAACTTTGATTATTAATCAGCAAAAATGATGGTTGATTTCCTTGACAATATCTATATCCATTTGGTAGAATAAAAGACGTAAATTTGGTGGGATGGCTGAGTGGTCGAAAGCGGCGGTCTTGAAAACCGTTATGTCGAAAGGCATCGCGGGTTCGAATCCTGCTCCCACCGCCATTTATTTTATTGAACAATGTTGTGTGGAGAGGTGCGAGAGTGGTCGATCCGGGCTGCCTGCTAAGCAGTTATGGCGTAAGCCATCATGGGTTCGAATCCCATCCTCTCCGCCATTTTTATGCGCCCGTAGCTCAGTGGAATAGAGCATCTGACTACGGATCAGAAGGTCAGGGGTTCGAATCCTCTCGGGCGCTTTTTTGTATCGTGTTTTTGCTGAACTTATGGCAGATCAGTTCTGGATGCGTAAAGCGCTTGAGGCGGCGCATCAAAGTGCACAGATGGGTGAAGTTCCCGTTGGAGCGGTTATTATTAAGAATGAAACAGTTCTTGCGGTCGCTCACAATCAGCGGGAACAGACCAAAGATCCAACTGCCCACGCGGAACTGATTGCCATTCGTACAGCGGCATTGGCGACAGGTGATTGGCGTTTAACAGATACAACGCTTTACGTCACCTTGGAGCCGTGTCCGATGTGTGCTGGAGCGATTCTCCTTGCTCGCATCCCACGAGTGGTTTATGCCGCCTCAGACCCGAAGTCTGGGGCAGCGGGAACGTTGTTTAATTTATTGCAAGATGAACGACTCAATCATCAAGTTGACATTGTTGAAGGCGTTTTAGCGGAAGAGAGCCGTAAACTGCTCCAATCGTTCTTTCGTGAACGTCGCTCCTAAATCTGCGGAGAGGTGCGTGAGTGGTCGAAGCGGGCAGTCTCGAAAACTGTTGTGCAGGAAACTGTACCGTGGGTTCGAATCCCACCCTCTCCGCCTTGTGGGGCAGTAGCTCAGCGGGAGAGTGCCTCCCTCGCACGGAGGAAGTCACGGGTTCAAATCCCGTCTGCTCCATTATTTCTTTGATGTGTCGTAAGTCTGCACTTTGCATAATATCACTTTGTCCTATTTGTGGGAGAGTGCTCCAACAGACGAAATGAAGTAATACCAAATTAACCAGATTCGGATTGTTTTACCGTCTTGCATCTCCACTCTTCCGCTGAAGCAAGCGTAATTTGACTCGTTAAATTAATTTGGCATAAACTTATCGGAGAGATGCGAGAGTCTGGTCTATCCGGCATGATTGGAGATCATGTGTGCGGGCAACCGTACCGTGGGTTCGAATCCCACTCTCTCCGCCAGTATGTTTTTCATAGAGTTGCGGTATCAATTCTTGGGTTAGAAGGTCTAACGACAACTTGTGCCGAGAGCGATTTGGTAATCGGTGGAGTTAATAACCTGAACTTGCGGCCACCTGCCTTTGACCCAGAATCTCCGAACCTTTAGGTCGGGGTGTATGCCCAAAGGACTTGGCTATGCTAAGTGGGGAATTAGCGGCACCCTGAATCTGCAATCCGCTATAGCAGAGCTGAATCCCTATTGTGCGGTGAGTCTTTTTTGAGGACAGGCCCAAGTAAGTGGCGTTGAAGACTCGGTCCTGAGCAACTTACGCTTGTCAAACCCCGTCAGGTCTGGAAAGAAGCAGCGGTAGATGAGTGGTGAGTGTGACGCAGGGTAGCCTGGTTGGAGTTAACTGCTTGGGAAACGCTCAGGGGAGCTCGTCAAACTTTAGGTGCATAGCCAAGATTTCCTCCGGTGCGTTCCCGCCACTGTTTACTGTGCTGTCTCAAGTTTTATCACGATTTTTCCCAAACCGCCTACCCGCTTCGCCTAAAGGATAGAATTATGTCTTATGAGGTGCTTGCCCAGAAATGGCGTCCAAAATTATTCAATGAAGTGGTTGGGCAAAAGCATGTCATCACAACCTTACAAAATCAGATTTGCGCCGACCGCATCGGGCACGCTTACCTATTTTGGGGGCCCAGAGGGACCGGCAAAACAACAGTTGCCCGTCTCTTCGCCAAAGCGGTGAACTGTCCAAATCGTAATCGGGAGACCGGATTTAGCCAAGAAAAAACGGCTGAACCGTGCAATGAGTGCCAATCCTGCGTGGAGATTTCCCAAGGCACCTGTCTCGATGTGATCGAAATGGATGCCGCATCTACCCGAGGCATTGACGCGATTCGGGAGTTGCGTGAAAATACGCGGCTCTCTCCTGTCCTATGCCCTTATAAAATCTATATCATTGACGAAGTCCACATGCTCACGCTAGATGGCTTCAATGCGCTACTCAAGACGCTTGAAGAACCCCCGCCCCACGTCATCTTTATTCTTGCAACCACTGACCGTCATAAAGTTCTCAAAACAATCACCTCCCGATGCCAAGATTTTGATTTTCGATATCTGGAGCAGACGGATATTATTGACCGTTTGCAAGAAATCCGCACCGACGAAGAGATTCCTGTTGATGATGCTGTCCTATCTCTGATTGCTCGCCAATCGGAAGGGTGTTTGCGGGATGCGGAGAACATCCTTGAGCGATTGATTGCATCAACGGACAAAGAGCTGACGACTGAAACGGTTCATGAAATCTTGGGACTTGGGGCAAGCCACCTACTTGGCGAATTGACGGACGCTGTCTTGAAACGGGATTTGTCCAACGCGCTCTTAGCTCTTGCCAGTTTAGCCAAACAGGGCACCGATTTGACACAATGTCTGCACCAACTGATTGATTATTTTACAGATTTGCGTAGGATGACCATTCACCCGGAAAATTTAGCGCATTTAATCCAAGGCTCCCGTTCAGACGCGCAACGTATACAAGCAGATGCAAATCTCGCTTCCACAGAGCGTGTGAATCGGATTATCAAGATTCTCATTCACGCAAACAGCGAAATCAAGCAACACGGTTATGCTCAAGTGCATCTTGAATCTGCCATCATCGACATCTGTTCGGCTCAAGACGTGCTACAATTAAGCGAGCTCTTAAAGAGACTTTCGGAGATTGAAGATAAAATTGATCGAGACGGAGGCCGACGCAATCAACCGACAACGTCCCCTACACAAATTGTTGCTGAATCGACAACAGAGCCATCAACGGCTCAATCCGTTACATCTCCGCCGCCCCAAAAATCCGCGCCACGGTCCCGTTCAAAAGCTGATGCCCCAGAAGCCAAGGCCAATGTGCAACCGCCCCCGGCTGTTCAACCAGAGCGTCAGGAGCAAACCGAGTTCAAATCTGCCCCAGCGGATGTCCAAAACCGAATTCGTGATGAGGCCGAACGCACCAAAATCTGGGAAAAAGCACTGGAACAACTACGCGCCGAGGGGCAGGGAGTCTATACACACTTCAGAAGTGCGATATTGCTACCGGGGGAAGGCGATCAGTTAAAAATCGCCCTGTCACCAACCTTCATTGAGTTCACAACAGATGACGAAAAGAACATTGTATCCAAACAACTGTCAAATGTACTCGGTTGCCCGATTCAAATTGAGTTCGTCTCGTCAAGTACAGTACCCGGTCTGGAAACACAGGCTCCGGTCAAAAAAGCACCAGAGATGACACCACTCATGCAGAAGCGGCAAGCGGCGGAGGACAAACAACTTGCACCGACACTCGATCTCTTCGATGCAGAAATTATTAAAATTGAACCGAAATGACCCGCAGTAAACTTGTTGATTCTTTAAGAATCTGTTTGCCATAAACTCGCAACGGTCAGAAGGACAACTGCCCGCGAGTTATAAATCTGTTGTAGGCGGAGGAGCAAATGCGTCGATTTTTTATGGCTCCAACCAGCAATTATATTTCTCCAACCACCGATTATGCATTTAAGAAGATCTTCGGTAGTGAGCAAAGCAAAAATGTGACGGGTAACTTTCTCTCCGATGTTTTAGAATTGGATGACCGCATTGAGGAGATAAACTTCCTGCCACAAGAACTACTGCCCGGAAGTCCCGGCGAACGATTGGCAATCGTAGATGTTCGATGTGTCACAGGAGCCGGTGAACGGTTCATTGTCGAAATGCAACGCAACCGCCAGAGATATTTCAAGGATCGGACGGTTTTCTACAGCACTTTTCCGATTACCGAGCAGGCCCAGATAGGTAATGAGTGGCAATTTCGTTTAGAGCCGGTTTATTGCATAGGTATTGTGGATTTCTCGTTTTCGGAGAGTGATCATTATTTCAGTAGGATTAAACTCCAAAACGAGACGACCCACGAAGTGTTTTATGATAAGCTAAGCTTCATTTTTCTTGAGCTACCCAAATTTAATCTGTTCCTCTCGGAACTGTCAACGCCGCGTGACAAATGGATGTATTTCTTCAAGCATCTAGCGGAGTTCGATGAGATACCCGAGGAGTTCACGGAGGATTATCTAATCGAGGCGTGCGAAATCGCAAGATATGCGGGTTTGAGTCCTTTGGAGAGATATGCCTATGAGCAGAGTCTCAAAAGTGCCCGCGATAGCTATGCCATCTACAAGACAGTCGAAGAAGAATCACTCGAAAGAGGGATTGAACAAGGATTTGAACGAGGACGTGAAGCAGGTCGTGGAGAAGGACGTGAACAAGGACGTGAACAAGGTGAAAGACAAGCGAAACAGGATGCAGTCCTCAAAGTGCTGTTGCTCCGATTTGATTCCGTTCCTGAATCTATTATTAACAGGATTACCTCAATACGGAGTCTCTCCCGCCTCGATTCGCTCTTTGAGAACGCTTTGACCGCCCAGACACTTGATGAAATTGATTTGGAAAACCCCGATGGCTAAGGCAAATGACTCTTAAAACGGTCCTTAAAATGCTCACCCGAATCCGATTAGAGATAATTCGGAATTTCTATTGAGAGGTTTTTAACTATGAAAATTAATAATCTGATGAAACAAGCACAACAGATGCAAAAACGTATGCTTGAGATTCAGGAAGAACTCGCGAATCGTACCGTCGAAGCTACCGTAGGCGGCGGAATTGTAACTGCTGTCGTTAATGGACAGCAAGAACTGGTGTCACTCAAAATCTCCCCCGAGGCTGTCGATCCGGATGATGTCGAAATGCTTGAGGACCTGGTTGTCGCCGCAGTTAATGAGGCCCGGCACCAAGCCCAAGAGCTAATGACGCAGGAAATGAGCAAGCTCACCGGCGGCATCAAAATCCCGGGCCTTGTGTAATCCAAGTAAAGGAAAAGGACCGGAGGACTGGAAGGGTGGAAGACTGGAAGATTGCGCTTTCTGTTCTTCCTTGCGTCTTAGTACTCACAACTCCCATTATCGATTACCCATCGTGCCCGGGTACTAGAGTTGTGAGTACTGCCTTTGCGTTCCTTTTTTCTTACAAGGTCATAACTTAGGTTTTTATAAAATGAATGGCAGAAACTGAGTTTTTTGCGTCGCGTTCGTCGCGCTACCCGTAGGGGCGGCAAAACTCGGTTTCTCTCGCATACACAGAACCTGCACAGAATCCCAAATGGTCGAGTATCCCGAACCGCTTAAAAGATTAATCAGCGAACTTCAAAGACTGCCGACAGTTGGCCCTAAAACCGCGCAACGTTTGGCATTTTACATGCTAAAAATGCCCGTTGAGGAAACTACCCAGATTGCAGAAGCGATTTCCGATACAAAAACGCTACTCTCTTACTGTACAATCTGTGGCAATATCACCGATACGCATCCGTGCGCCATCTGCACGAACCCTGAACGCGACCATCAGTTAATCTGTGTCATTGAGGAACCTGATGACCTTTTCGCAATCGAACGCACAAGGGAATACAATGGCGTATACCATGTGCTGATGGGGGTTCTTTCACCACTAAACGGTGTCTTTCCTGAAGACCTGAGAATCGACTCGCTCTTTGAACGAATTAACAACGAGAATATCAAAGAGGTTATTCTTGCTACGAATCACACGACAGAAGGGCAAGCCACAGTACTATATTTAGCCAAACGCATGGCAGACCTTGACATCGCCATCACGCGAATTCCAACGGGCATCCCTGTCGGCGGTGACCTTGAGTACATCGACGAAGTTACACTCGGCAAGGCGTTGCAGGGACGGCGAAAAGTCAATTTCTGAAATAATACGGTCAACCATAACCGAATCATTTAATGTGACAGAATATACGAATCTCTTAAAGTGTATGCAACGTTTCCAATGGACACTGTTGTGGTGGGAATTATGCTTAATTCTCGTCGGAGCCGGTCAACTTTTGGTCTACACATCGTTAGAAAGTGCCGCCGATGATTCATCTATTTCAACGGAAGCAGATGTGAAGCCGAGTGCTTTCGATCAGAATCGTGCCTTCACATACTTGGAGAAGCAGTGCGAATTTGGGCCCCGTTTCCCGGGCTCAAAGGCTCATCAAGAAACCCAGGTCTACCTGTTTTCAGAACTCCAAAAATTCGCTGATGAGGTCAAACTTCAGCCGTTTGACTTTCATCACGGCAACCAGACCATTCGGATGAACAACATCCTCGCACGATTTGGTGAGGAACGCGGCGAAAAGCTACTGCTTGCGGCACATTGGGACACTCGCCCGTTTGCCGATAAAGACCCCAAGCCTGCGAATCGCAATCAACCGATTATCGGTGCAAACGATGGGGCTTCGGGAGTCGCTGTACTCCTTGAAATTGCGCGTGTGTTAAAGTCAAAATCACCTCCACGTCAGGTGTTCATTGTTCTGTTCGACGGTGAAGATTACGGCAAGACCGTGGAGAATATGTTCCTCGGTTCTAAGCATTTTGCGAGAAATATGGGGCGTTGGCAACCCGATTTCGGTATCCTGTTGGATATGATCGGCGACCGAAATCTGGAATTACCGATGGAACTGTATTCATGGAACGCCGACCGTGAATTGACAGAATCCATCTGGCGGCGGGCCCAGGAGCTCGGCTTATTCGCCTTTCAACCCCGACTCGGCGTTGCGGTTCTGGACGACCACCTGCCGCTCATCCAAGCTGGCGTACCGGCCGTTAATATTATTGATTTTGATTACCCGCATTGGCATACACTTGCGGACACACCCGATAAATGTAGCGCGGAAAGTTTGGGAGTTGTCGGACAATTGATGTTGAATATTATCTATTCAGGACTATAAGCAACTTTCAACAATAAACTTTACATTTTGGCGTAGAAACCGAGTTTTTTCGGAAAAACTCGGTTTCTGCCCCTTATTTTTATAAAGGTGGCAACTGGGTTAGAATATCCAGAACCGGCACAGCTCTTCCGCTCAAGAGGAGCGCAATGTATATAGCTAGCGCAATGCCCGAATACCCGCACTCCAGCGGAGTGCAATGTTTATAGAACGGCGATATGTTCAATTCTCGCACCGAATGCCCAAAAATTAGGAGGGTCTGATTGTGAGAATAGAAAGTAATCGTGAGGCTCAAATACAACAGATTTGCGATGAACGCGATATCGAAACACTGGTGCATTTTACCCGGGTTGAAAACCTAAGCAGCATTTTACAGAACGGCTTGCTGAGTCGTAAGGCACTGGAAACCAGTGGGCAACAGTTTTTGTTTAACGATCCTGATCGAATTGACGGCCATAAAGAAGCAATTTGCCTGAGCATTAGTTTTCCAAACTACAAAATGTTCTATCCAATTAGAGAAGAGAAACGGAAGACTAATGGGGTGACCGATTCCCAATGGGTTGTTTTGTTGCTTTATGCAAACGTGTTATGGAAATTGGACTGCGCGTTTTGTCAAGAAAACGCGTCTTCCAATAATGTTAGACACATTCCGTTGGCGGACAGGAAAAGACCTGAGGCGTTAAAACGTATGTTTGAAGATTTTTACAACATCAAGCATCAAGACTTGCAAATACCTGACAATTATACAACGCATCCTCAAGCGGAAATTCTCGTATTTAATCCAATCCCGGTGAGGTATATCAAGAATTCAACTGCTTTGGCACAATGGATGTCAGGCAACCGGACTGCTTATTCTCAAACGTTTTCCAGTGACCCCCAATATTTTCGACCGAGAGACGATTGGAAAGAATGGAAACCTGCTAATTTTAACGAAGATGGTATACCTTTTTCTTACTTCGCTGACGATGTGGATGACGACGACGATGATATCCTTTTTTAGGAGTTGAGAACAATGGCAAAACGGCCAATCTTCATACCGGATCCAAACGGCCCTCCTTATGTTAAGGTGGTAGAGGTAGAATTCAAATGGTATCCCGGTTTTGCGAAATCGCAGTTGCAAAAATCTATCGCTTCCTTACACGAAGCCTCCGAACAGCAAGGCATCTCTCCGATTTTGGAAATTTCGGGAAAATCGACATCGACACTTGGAGTTTCATTGAGTGCGTTTAATCTGGAATTAGAGACACCAAGCTGGTTGATGAGCGTGGAATGTGCCTATCAAGGGAGCAAGGTGTTTGAGAAAGGCGGACCATATCACGAGCTATATTCGGCGTCAAGTCGAGAGGCGAAAACAGACAAGCGATTGCAGGATTCGGGGGAGTTAATCGGTTTTAATTTCTGCGACGAAGATTTTCCGACTGAGCCCCAAACGGCGTTCTACGACTGGCTATACATAACTGCACTGTGGCAGCAAAAAAAATTAAATCTGACACAGGAGCTCGTAAAGTTCGAAGGGTTTTCAGACATTGTCTTTAATCCGAAACGTTCTCTCAATTGTCAAGCGCGTGCCGCCGCGCTATTTGTTTCGTTGTCCCAAAACGAGTTGCTCAATGAACAGATATTGCAGGATAAGGAGTGTTATCTCAGGCTCCTAAGCAGTGAAAAGCCGATTTTGCCAATACCGCAAACCCAACCTGATCGTTTTCCGATAAGCAAGGCTTTAAGCCAGGCTAAATAATAAACCTGTGGGCGGGAGTACCTACTCCCAATACGCCCGATCGATTGGGAACTTTAGAAGATAAACTTTAATGCTCAAAGTTGCTCACAAAGAACGCACAAAATCAGAGAGTGAACAATGACCAACATATACCCAAAACAATACGATGTCCTTGTCGTTGGCGCAGGACATGCAGGCTGCGAAGCCGCGCTCGCCGCCGCACGAATGGGTTGTGAGACGTTAATCGTCACAATCAATTTGGACACCATCGCAAAAATGTCCTGTAACCCCGCCATCGGCGGACTCGCCAAAGGACATCTCGTCAAGGAGATTGACGCGCTCGGTGGCGAGATGGGAAAAAATATCGATAAAACCGGAATCCAATTCCGTCGCCTGAACACAAAGAAGGGCCCCGCTGTGCGTTCAAGTCGGGCACAAGCGGATAAAAAGGCGTATCAATACGAGATGAAAAGCGTTCTTGAAGGCCAGAAAAATCTCGATATCAAACAGGTGTTGGTCGAGGAATTACTGACGGAGAACGGAAAATGTATCGGCATATTAAGTCAAACGCGCACCGCTTATCTCGCTAAAACGGTAATTCTGACCACTGGCACGTTTCTCAAGGGCTTGGTGCATATCGGCGACATATCGTACAGTGCCGGGCGGGCAGGCGAGTCGTCAGCGGAAAAATTGTCCGAGAGTTTCTTAGAACTTGGGTTTGAGATCGGTCGCCTCAAAACAGGAACACCGCCCCGCGTCAATGCACACACGGTTGATTTCGATGTCATGGAAATCCAGCCCGGTGACGAGAACCCACGTCCATTCTCGTTTTCAACCGAGAAGATTACCCACCCACAGATGCCGTGCCACTTGACCTACACAAACGAAAAAACACACCAAATCATTCGCGATAATCTCCACCGCTCTGCGATGTATAGCGGCCGAATCGTGGGCATTGGCCCCCGATACTGCCCATCAATCGAAGACAAAGTTGTGCGGTTCGCTGACAAGGAACGGCATCAAATCTTCGTTGAACCGGAAGGTAGAGACACCGACGAGATCTATCTGAACGGCATCTCCGCAAGCCTGCCGGAAGATGTTCAAGTTGACATGGTACATAGCATCGAAGGGCTCGAAAATGCGGAGATCATGCGCTTCGCCTATGCGGTTGAATACGACTTTGCTCCCGCCACTCAACTGCTACCAACACTCGAAACCAAACAGGTTGAGAACCTCTACTTCGCAGGACAACTCAACGGTACGACTGGGTATGAGGAAGCCGCCGCACAGGGACTGATGGCTGGAATCAACGCTGTGTTGAAAGCGCGAGGAGAGGGACCGCTGGTGCTCGATAGGTCTCAGGCGTATATCGGCGTTCTGATTGACGACCTTGTCACGATGGATATCCGCGAACCGTATCGCATGTTCACATCGCGGGCAGAATATCGCCTAGAGCTGCGCGAAGATAACGCAGACCTCCGATTGACTGACATTGGCCGTCGCCTCGGAATTGTTGATGACCAAGCGTATGACCGCTTCCAAACCAGACGGCAGCAGATAGAAGCGGAACTCGAACGGATGAATCAGACCACTATCAAACCTACTCCCGATTTGTCAGACCGTCTGAAGGAGCTTGGGATTTCCCAACTCAAGAAACCGACCTCGTTGGCAGACCTGCTTAGGCGACCTAAAATTGACTACGAACAGATTCATCAGATTGCACCACCGCCACACTCGCTGCCCGAAGCGGTTGAGGAACAGGTCGGCATCCAGATTAAGTACGAGGGCTATATCCAGCGTCAGGTGACGCAGATTGAGCAGTTTAAGAAGTTGGAAACGCTACAGATTCCGGGCGATTTCGATTACGAATCCGTTAACGGGTTCAAGACAGAAGCGCGTGAGAAACTCGCGAAGATCCGGCCGACCTCCATCGGCCAAGCATCCCGCGTTCCCGGTGTCTCCCCTGCTGATATTTCGATTCTGATGGTATTGATTCATCAGAAAACGTAGAAACCGAGTTTTTTGCGTCGCGTTCTGCGTCGCGTTCGTCGCGCCCCCCGTAGGGTCGGCAAAACTCGGTTTCTTATCCTTTGGGGTGAGCACACGTAAATGCTTAATTTGACTAAAGACGCATTTTGTAACCTTTTAGACCGAATATTTCGCAAACACGGTTTTTCGCTGAACCCGTTACAGCAACAGCAATTTGCCACGTATTGGTCTGAGCTCAAAAGATGGAACTCACAGATAAACTTGACAGCCATCCGAGATGACCAAGAGATTATTATCAAACATTTTCTCGACGCATTGGGTGTGCTTCACCACTTTTCAATCAAAGCGGGAGACAGTGTTATTGATATAGGCTCCGGCGCGGGTTTTCCCGGCATTCCGCTGAAAATTTATATCCCTGATATTCAGCTAACACTGGTTGAGTCCTCATCAAAGAAAGGGAGTTTTTTACGATTTCTGATTTCAAGGTTGAATAGTGTGGAAGAACACTCAGGTGCCCGGGTATCGTGGTCAGCAGACCACGCCCACGATGGGACCGGAGTTCGTGTTATTATACAGCGGGCGGAAGAATGTGCAAAACACCCTCAACATATCAAAGCCTACGATTGGGTGCTGACCCGCTACCTCGCTTCTTTAGCAAATTCGGTCAGTTACTGTTTACCACTACTTAAAACTGATGGGACATGGATTGCTTATAAGTCGTATGATGTACAGGCTGAAATTCAGGCAGCGATGCCTCAATTGCAATCAGCCGGTGGTAAGGTCGAATCAATTTTTCAGAGTCAGATTGCCGAACTCAATCGGACTTACCTCGCCATACTTTACAATTGACAATTAGCGATCCGCAAAGTTAGGTCAAGGCTGACGCGCTGGTGAACGCAAGACAGAGGAACAGCGTTATCCGCGGAATCGAAAATAGATCCGCGGATGACCGATTGTCAGTTTCTTGACGAAGGAGTTTTGCAAGGATGTTTGAGACAACTCTCAGTGAGAATAATATTCCAATTCTTCGACTTGAAGGTAAAATTATTGGGAACACCGTCGATGTGCTTCGACGTGAAATGGAGAAACTGGTCGCACAAAGTGGAGGACGTTTAGTCCTCGATTTGGCGTGTGTTCCCCTGTTAGATAGTTCAGCTCTTGGAATAATCATCGCAACTTTACAGTTTCTCAAAAAAGACGATGGAAACTTAGTTTTACTCAACCCCCAACAGGCAGTCGTAAACGTACTGAAGGTTACACGATTGGATTCAATTATTGACATCTATGATGACGAGGCGGAGGCATTAAACGCTTTCAAGTAAGCAGCTCCTGCTGAATCAACATCTCAAAAATGCTTTGACCTTTCACCCCCTCTTATCTCACTCAGATTACGATGGAACGCTCTCATCTTAAAATGGGCTTGCGCGGTCAACTGGTTCTGCTTTTTATAGTGGTCTCGCTGATTCCGCTGCTTGTCGTTTCTCTTATGACAAGAGCATTAGGGGTTAATGCTCTTAAAAATACAATCGGCGAGAGTCTTTCTCAGTTAGCCAAAGAGAAGCTAGACCAAGCGGATCGAAGTATTTCGACAAGGCTAGAGGCACTTCAGAGCGGGCTAGAAAGTATTAGTGAGGCTGTTGCATTCACGAATAAACACAGTGACAAAAAAGTCAAGTTGATTCAAGCTGGCGCAAAGTTGGAAGACAATCTCAGGCAGTTGGAAGTGTACGCAGGCCAAGGAAGCCGAATTACCATTACCAACTCCCATCGGCAGGTCATTCGGGTAACGGGGCGAGATCTCATCCCGTATTTTCCACAGATTGATGAGGATTGGTGGTACAAAGCCTACAACAACGGATTTGGATTTTATCTTATCGAAGACGTTCAATATGATGCGAACAGACAACTTCACTACCTACCGATTGCAATCCCGATTCGCCATAAAACAGAAGTGGCGGGTGTCCTGAGAGCCGAAATGACCTTACCAGAACTCTCGGAACTTGTCAAACAACCCGTCGGCGCAGATAGGGTTGGCCGGAAAATCGAAAGCTTTATCATCAGTGAGCATGGAGGGGTGATTGCTTCTGACCCAGAGAGCGGGTACGGTTTTGGGGAACGCATTGAGATGAGCATCGCTGTAATGGAAGGTGTTATCAACGCCGACGATGCGTATTACGGGTATGAAATGGAGGGCGAATCAGATACAGAGGGCGAAAAGAAGGTCTACGGTTGGGCACGCACACACCGATGGACAGAACAGCAGTGGAAAGGCACACAGAATTTCGTCAACTGGACCGTTTTGGTGTTGCAACCGGAACTGGTCGCGTTCCAAGAAATCAGCGCACTCACAAAGAACGTCTTGACATTTACCCTGATTTCCTGTATCGTTATCATTCCGATTGCGTGGATGGTCTCTCAACGCATTGTGAAACCGATTATGCAGGTCACACAAGGCGCGAGAGCAATCGGACGCGGAGAATTTGATCAGGTAATTCGCGTTGAGAGTAGTAATGAAGTCGGAATCCTTGCCGAAGAATTCAACGCCATGCGGGGAAACCTTAAAGATGCCATCGAAAAAATAACAGAAGAAGAAAAGAAGATGACCGCCATCGTGAACAGTCTCGCGGAAGGGTTGATTCTGGTAGATGGCGACAATCAGGTCTTGCACATCAACCCCACTGCCGAATCGCTCCTGAACCTCAGCGTCGGTCAGATTGGGGTCGATTTCACACAAATCATCCGAGATGACGAATTAACAACCTCTCTTAAAGCGAGCCAGCGGCAAATTTCCCTGAACAAAGCGGACATCTCAGAGGTCACTTTAGACCGCGACGATGGAAAATTGGTGTTGCGAGTGGTTGCCAGCCCGTTCCTCGACGAAAGCGGCGCGATGCTCGGCACGGTTTATGTTTTTGACGATATCACCCGAGAAAAAGAAATCGATCAGATGAAGTCAGACCTCATCTCGCTTGTCAATCACGAGTTGCGGACACCGTTAACGTCCATCATCGGTTTCGTCTCATTTATGTTAGACGGTAAGGCGGGGATGGTTAACGAAAAGCAGAAGGATATCCTCGCTCGGGTTGAGCGTCAGTCGAAGCAACTGACCGCTCTGATTAATGACATGCTTGACGTTTCGCGAATTGAAGCCGGGCGCATCGAAATGAAACAGGAACCGGTTTCAGTGCTGGAAATCGCGATACAGCGGATTGAAGAGATTCTGCCCCAAGCCGACGCAAAGTCAATTTGGTTGCAACTGAGTGCTCCAGAATCCCTGCCGACAATCATCGGCGATCAAGCGCGGCTCGGTCAGGTCTTTACCAACCTAATCGGAAATGCCATCAAATTTACGCCAGACAACGGTAAGGTCACCATAAGACTTCAAGTTGATGGGCATCTGCTGCATGTTGAAATCATTGACACCGGACCGGGAATACCCGTTGAAGAACGGCACACGATTTTTGATAAATTTTACCAGTTGGGCGACTTTCGTACCCGTCAGCAGGGGGGGTCAGGCCTCGGGTTATCAATCGTAAAGCATATCGTTGAAGCACACGCTGGAAAATTATGGGTTGACGATGGGGAAGATGGCATAGGCAGCAATTTTCAGTTCGTGCTCCCCTTGAAAATGAACGCAGATTCTAACGAGGTAATAGATGGCTGAAACAATATTAGTTGTGGATGATGATGCCGATATTCTTGACCTACTTGAGATGAGCATCACCTCAGACGGGTTTAATGTGATTACCGCCGCCAACGGACCAAATGCACTTTCAGAAGCGAAAGCAAATTCACCGGATCTGATTCTCCTAGACCTGATGATGCCCGATATGGACGGCATTGAGGTAATCAATAAACTCAAAGCTGATTCAGCAACCTGTACAATCCCTGTCATTATGCTCACAGCCCGGACACAGATCAGCGAAAAAATTCAAGGACTCGACGAAGGGGCCGATGATTATATCACCAAACCTTTCGATCTCAAGGAATTGACCGCGAGAATCGAAGCAGTACTTGGTCGGGTACGCCCGATAAAATATATCAATCCGCTAATCGGGGCGATGGGAGATTGGTTCAGTGAAGCGGGAGTTGAACAATTAGCCGCTCACCTACAAACAGCCGCTATAATCCAACAGAAGTTGTTACCTCAAGCCTCCCCTGACCTCCCCGGATTTGATATCGCCGGGATGTTGAGAAGTTCTACATCAGTTTCAGGAGATTTCTACGACTTCATCCCTTTAGGGGATGGGCAACTCGGAATAACGATTGCCGATGTTCGGGGCAAAGGCATCCCCGCCGCGTTGTTAATGGTAATGATTCGGACCGCGTTACGCCTTGTCTGCCGCGAAGAATCCTCGCCAGCATCGGTGCTCAAACGAATCAACGATCTCCTCGTTGTTGACACAGACCCCGACCTGTTTGCAACAATGATTTACGGTGTGCTAGATGCCGAATCGTTGACATTTACCTATTCCAATGCTGGCCACTGCTATCCTTTACACCTGAAAGAGACAAACGCTGACCCTGAATCAGAAATCAACCAGCTAAAGGTCGGAGGAATGATATTAGGTAGCTTTGACTTCGTTGATTTTGAATACGAAACAACCCAACTGAAACCAGATGATACGATTCTGCTCTACACCGACGGCGCGACCGAGGCAACTCATAAAACCGATGAAACGTTTTACGGCGAAGAAAGACTTACCGAACTTTTTCGATCGAACAGACATCTATCCGCAGAACTGACCTGTCAAGCCATCGAAACCGATCTGTTAAATTTTAGCGGAACAAATCAACGCCACGATGATCTAACGATTGTTGTCATAAAAGTCCGTAGGTTGGGTTGAACGGTTAAACGCAAATGCTTATCAATACCCATACAGATTAGGCTTTGCCACAACACGGTCATATACAGTGAAACCCAACAACCACAATTTATATGCGACCAACCGAAAGACGAACCCAACGCACTTTTCGTCGGTCTAAAGTAATCCAATGAAGCAGTTTCTGAGTTTTAATAATCAGTACGACCAATAATGAAAAAAATAATGTGTAATTAAGGAGTAGCAACGTGGGCGAGACAACCGAAACCCTCATTCGTCTTGAGCTTCCAAGTTCAACGCAGTTTATCTATGTCCTAGATGCTGTCATCTCGGAGATTCTTCGAGAGATGGGGTTCAATGAAGAAACGTGTGAGCAGGTCAATTTAGCTGTTATTGAAGCCGGTACGAATGCAATTAAACACGGCAACAAAGAAGACCCAGATAAGCAAGCCCACTTTGAGTTCATCCTTAGTGCAGATAAGGTTACAATTGTCGTTCAAGACCAAGGAGTTGGTTTTAATCGACAAGATGTCGCAGATCCGCTAGATCCAGCCAATCTGATGAAAAGCAGCGGCAGAGGTATCTTCCTTATGGAAGCCTGCATGGATAGCGTGGATTATGAGGCATCAGGTACAATCGTCCGGATGGTTAAGCACAAGCCATCTTAAGCAGCTTTAAAGAATAACCTTGTAGGAACGGCTTCCCAGCCGTGACCCTGTAGGAGCGGCTTCCCAGCCGCGACCCTGTAGGAACGGCTTCCCAGCCGCGACCCTGTAGGAGCGGCTTCCCAGCCGCGACCCTGTAGGAACGGCTTCCCAGCCGCGACCCTGTAGGAACGGCTTCCCAGCCGCGACCCTGTAGGAACGGCTTCCCAGCCGCGACCCTGTAGGAACGGCTTCCCAGCCGCGACCCTGTAGGAACGGCTTCCCAGCCGCGACCCTGTAGGAACGGCTTCCCAGCCGCGACCCTGTAGGAACGGCTTCCCAGCCGCGACCTTGTAGGAACGGCTTCCCAGCCGCGACCCTGTAGGAACGGCTTCCCAGCCGCGACCCTGTAGGAACGGCTTCCCAGCCGCGACCTTGTAGGAACGGCTTCCCAGCCGCGACCCTGTAGGAACGGCTTCCCAGCCGCGACCCTGTAGGAACGGCTTCCCAGCCGTGACTCTGTTTATAACTGCGAACCCTGTAGGAACGGCTTCCCAGCCGTGACTCTTTATGCTGAAATTTGCTTAATTGAAATTTTAGAGAAAAATACCAACATCTAAAAGGAAGGAGTTCAAAAATGAAAGTAGACATTCGCGAAAGAGAAGGTGTCACCATTCTAGAGATTGACGGTAGAATTATTGGATCCGACAGTCTAACACTCAAACAGATCATTGATGATCAGATTAGCAGTGCCGGGGGAGACGGCGAAGTCAACCTCCTGCTAAACATGGAAAAGGTGCGAGTAATGGACAGTTTGGGGCTCGGTGTCGTTGTCGCCACGTTTGCATCAGTGCAACGCACAGGTGGACGTGTTGCACTGCTTAAAATTGGCGGAAACATGAAAAGCTTAATCGTTATGGCGAAGCTGTTCACCATCTTCGACCGTTACGAAGACGAAGACGAGGCGGTAGCCAGTTTCCAGTAATGGAACTCAGGTTGTCACCCAAAGACTTAACCTGGCCTTGGATAAGAACTCAAGGAGCATCAATTTGGCTGTTGACCCACATCCTCAAGAGCGACGCGATGGGCTATGGGACAGGTGTAACGCCTGCAATGAAATTATCTTCCGGCAGGTGTTAGAGCGGAATTTATACATCTGCCCATCCTGCAACTACTATTTCCCGATGCCAGCAGAGACGCGCCTTAACCACCTGCTTGATTTCGAGCCATCGCTAGACCTATATCCCGGATCGATGCCGAAATCCATCCTGAAATCCCTCGAGCTCACAGACATGATTTCGGGCATGGTATTGCCAGATGACCAGTCCATCGTTGCAGGGCAAGGCGCAATATCGGGGTATCCAACCATTCTTGCCGTTGTGCATCCCTATGCCATCTCTCAACGTGTACATTTTGCCACGTTGCTCGTTGCGCTTTACACTGCATTGAAAGAGGAATTGCCATTGACCACCGTTTATCCCAATAACGCCCTACCGAAATTGGGCGAAACAGACCGACCCTCTCAATCCGAACTATCGTTTGCCGAAGCGACCTATTTGACGATTGAGATGGAGCGTTTATCAGAAGTCCAGCTCCCGCATATCACCGTACTTACAGATATGAACGTTGATGGCAAATTATCAACCCAATTCCCACTCGGAGACTTTGTATTAGCCGAACTGGAAGAATTGAAAGACCAACCGCGCCCCTCTAGTAACCAAACACAACCCCCTGAACCATCAGAAACACCACAATCTGACGACGTGTTCGTTGACCGTTACATCCAACGTCAGGATTTGCCCGATATGATTGGTCAATTGCTCGGCTTCTTTGCCAAAAACGCAGAGTGAACCGGCGGTTGTGTTGAGGGACAATTTCTAGGAAATTGCGGAGCGAAAGTTTCACGCACTATGAGATACAGCGTTGGAATAGACCTCGGTGGCACAACTATTAAAGCGGGACTGCTCTCGGAATCGGGTGAAATCATAGGCCGCGTGGTGATGCCGACCCATGCAAATTCGGGTCCGAAAGTAGTCGCCTCCCGGATTGCCGATTGCATCCGTCTGGTGCTTCAGGGTGCGTCGAACATTGGGGATGCCGCTCATACCGATATCGTCGGAATCGGCATTGGGTCACCGGGCCTTATCATCGCCCAAACGGGTGTCGTCCACTTTTCGCCGAACTTCGAGGGATGGACAGATATACCGTTGACAGCCTACGTCAAAGCCGAACTCACAGGGTCAGAGTTCCCAATCTTCATCGACAACGATGTGAATGCGATGACTTTGGGCGAACTTCATCACGGTGCGGGGGTCGAAATGCAAAGTATCGTCTGCCTAACGCTCGGCACAGGAGTCGGTGGAGGCGTGGTCATTGAAGGGAGCGTCTATCACGGGAGTGCGAACACAGCGGGTGAACTGGGGCATACAATCGTGATGCCAGATGGTCGATTTTGCGGGTGTGGGAATCAGGGCTGTCTAGAAGCGTATGCGGGCGCGAGGCACATTATTGAGCGCACCCTTGAGAAAATTGAAGCAGGCAGAAAATCAAGCTTAACCAGAGGCGAAGACCTAACCGTTAAGGACATATCCGAAGCCGCCCATACTGGAGACGAACTGGCAATCGAAATTCTCGCAGATACCGGACGTTACATCGGCATTGCCCTGGCCTCGATTGCTCATATCCTCAATCCCCAAATGGCGATTATCGGTGGCGGTATCGCCGACGCAGGGGAAAAACTACTCTTTGAGCCAATTCGCGCCGAAGTCAACAAACGCGCAATGGATATCCCCGCGCAAACGATGCAGATTGTCAAAGCAAAACTGGGAAACGAAGCAGGTATCGTGGGTTCAGCAATGCTCGCATTTCAGTGAACCGTAGCCATTACCCCCGGCCGCTCCTGCTAGATTGACAAATCCAGCAGATCCTTAGACAAACCTTAACACTAAAATTGCTTAACCGTATGGAAAGGACAACCCCAGACCGTATCCTCACAGCGAAAAACCTCAAGAAATACTTCCCAATCAAAACTGGACTGCTTCAACGCCACCGGGAACTGGTCAGAGCAGTTGATGGGGCAAGTTTTAGCGTGAATCGTGGCGAAACGCTTGGTCTCGTCGGCGAAAGCGGATGCGGCAAAACGACCGTCGGACGACTCCTTACACGTTTGGTGCCACCGACCGCAGGCGAAGCAGAAATGTACATTCGGCGAAACGGCGATTCGCCACCGAAAGCATACCGCATCTTTGAACTCAACAAAGTTGACCTACGAGCGTTCAGACAGCACATCCAGTTAATTTTTCAGGACCCTTTCGCCTCGTTAAACCCGCGCATGACCGTTGAGCGCATCATCGGCGAGCCGTTGAAGATTCATCAGCTTGTACCGAAAGCGGAGCGGAAAGACCGCATCTCTGAACTGCTTGAGGTGGTAGGGCTAGATCCGACGTATGCCCATCGCTACCCGCACGAGTTTAGCGGCGGCCAACGGCAACGCGTCGGTATTGCACGAGCGTTAGCGGTTGAGCCCGATTTAATCATCGCGGACGAACCCGTTTCCGCACTTGATGTGTCTGTTCAATCACAAGTGATTAACCTCCTGCAAGACCTGCAAGAACGCTTCGACCTGAGCTACATCTTCATCTCCCACGGTTTGAGCGTTGTTCGGCACATCAGCCACCGCATCGCTGTGATGTATCTGGGGCAGATTGTCGAACTCGCCGACAAAAGGCAGTTGTACGAAAAGCCGCAACACCCCTACACCCAAGCCTTGCTGTCCGCCGTGCCGATTCCGAATCCAAAAGCGTCGCAGGAACGGATTATCCTAACAGGTGACGTGCCGAACCCGGCAGAACCGCCATCCGGATGTCGGTTCCATACCCGTTGTCCAGTCGCTCAACCAGAATGTAGCAACCGCTTACAGCAACTTGTCGAAATCGAACCCGGGCATCGTGTTGCCTGTCATGTTGTGACCCATTCAGAATCCGGGAACCCGAACTCCTCCGCGAGCACGGAGCAATCTTAATAAGATGGAATCCCCATTAATCTGCATCGTTGGGCCGACCGCTGTCGGGAAAACAGCTATCTCCATTCAACTCGCGCAACGCCTCAATGCCGAAATCGTTTCCCTAGATTCGCGCCAAATCTATCGGCAGATGGACATCGGCACAGCGAAGCCGACCATCGCACAACAGCAAGCGGTACGCCATCATCTGATTGATTGCGTCAACATTGATGAACCGTTCACCGCCGCAGACTATCAACGCTTAGCAGACCTCGCACTTGCGGAAATTGACCGGCAAAGGAAGCGAGGCTTAATCGTCGGTGGCGCAGGGCTATATTTTCGTGCACTGCTCGATGGACTATTTGAAGGCCCGAGTGCCGATGCCGCGATTCGCACGAGACTCCAACAAGAAGCAAAAGAACACGGCGCAACCGTACTCCATGAACGCCTACGGAACTGCGACCCGATATCTGCTGACCGGATACATCCAAACAACCTCGTGCGGGTGATTCGAGCGTTAGAGGTGTATGAACTGATTGGCGAACCGATCTCAACCCTCCAACGGCAGTGGGCAACCTCCGAGCCGCGTTACCCCTTTCGCGCCTTCGGCCTCAACATGCCACGGGAGACACTCTATCGGAGAATCGAAAGTCGTGCTGACCAGATGATAGCGGAGGGGTTAATTGAAGAGGTGAAAAAAATAATTGATGCAGGCTACTCACGCGACTGTACCGCGATGCAGAGCTTCGGATACAAGGAGATAGTCGATTATTTAGATGGAAAACACAGCCGCGACGATGCAATCGGGTTACTCAAACAGAACACCCGCCGATTTGCCAAGCGACAGCTAACATGGTTCCGCCAAGATTCACGAATCGAATGGGTAGACCGCTCACAGTTCCCATCGCCCGACGAAGTTGTGAATAACCTGCTTGAAAGGATTACCGTCTAACAGTGCAAAACCGATTAATTCGGTTTTTGCCTGGTTTTCCATAGCTCGAAACTTGAGTAGATTAAAACGGAGGAACTATCTACATGGACATACTTCTACAAATTGTTACAGATAAATACATAATGGCTTTCTGTGCTATCATGGTCGGCACAATTATTTACTTTCGGAAAGTTCGGCATCAACAGGTTAACACTGTCGCCTCAATTGTGACAGTTTTTGGTGTGCTTGGAACATTTGGGGGTATTGCTTGGGGACTTTATAAATTCGACAAAGATAACATTGAAGCAAGTGTTCCAAAGTTACTAGACGGGTTAGAGTTTGCCTTTATAACTTCCATTGTTGGAATCGGACTTTCAATTTGGCTTAAATGGTCATCTCTAAACAAGCGAAAAAAACAAGCCGCATCAGAGGAAACTTATACCGGTGCAACGGTTGATGACCTTGCGGAATTGTTGGGGAAAATTCTAGCTGTTGAACAGGAAGAAAGGAGCGAAACGAGGGCAACTCTCATCGCTATTCAAAAAGCATTGACGGAAGAGGGTGGCAATCCCGTGGTGACTCAATTGCAGAAATTGAGAACCACGTTTTCAGATAAGCAAGAAGATCTGATTCGTGCCTTCAACGAATTTGCGACGCAAATGGCAGAGAACAATACAGAGGCATTGATCGAGGCACTTGAGAACGTCATGAGGGATTTCAACGCGAAAATCAATGAACAGTTTGGAGATAACTTTAAGCAACTGAATGAAGCGGTGGGAAGAATTAACGAATGGCAGGAACAATACCGCCAACAGATGAACGAATTGGCGGAGCAATTCAAAGTTGCCGCAGCAAGCATCGAAAAATCGCGTGAATCGCTAGAGGACATTGCTAAACAGAATGGTATCATCGTTTCGCATATTGATAAATCAAAGGAATCCCTGGAAGTTATTGCGTGCAAAAGTGGTGCCATTGTTTCAAGCGCAGAAGAACTTGGGCCCATACTTCAAGCAATACAAGATCAAATAAAGGAGTTGGGTAAACACCTAGAAGTGTTTGAAGCGTTATCTGATAAGGCATCAAACGTATTTCCAACCATTAAGGCAAACTTAGACAAACTAACCGATGGCTTTTCAACTGCGGTCAAGGAAACGATTACCAATTCAGACAAGTCCATAGAAGCCCAGCGAAAAGCCTTAGCGGATCAATCTGAACAACTCAAGACAACAGGGACGGAAAGCACAAACCTTATGGCCATGCAAATTACCGCCTTGGATACGGCACTTCAAAAGGATCTCACAAAAGCACTGGAATCATTAGGAAGTCAGTTAACCAGTCTATCAAAAAAGTTTGTTGAGGATTACACTCCATTAACGGCAAAACTCCATGAAGTCCTTAACATGGTAGACGGTTTACCGGAACCATCTCCCTAACGAACCCAATAGGAAAATATGATGAACGAATATACCTTAACACCCAAAGAACAAGATACTGAAGAACACTGGATCTCGATCTCTGACATGATGGCGGGGCTGATGGTGATCTTCCTTTTTATTGCGATTAGTTACATGATACATGTCCGGGCAGAGAAGGAAAAGATTGAGAAAATTATGGCAACGATTGAAAAAATCGCTGTTACTTACGAGAAATTACGGGCAGAGCTATACACTGACCTTGAGGAAGAGTTCAAAAACGATCTCAATGAATGGAATGCTGTCTTGGATCAGGAAACCCTCTCTGTTCGGTTCAAAGGACCTAGGGTGCTTTTTATACAAGGGAAAGCAGAAGTTCGTCAACGCTTTAAGGATATACTGGACGACTTTTTCCCACGCTATATTCAAATTTTAAGACGGCCCAAATACATGGATGACATTGCAGAGATTCGGATTGAAGGACACACCTCAAGCGAATGGTCTAAGCAAGTTAGCGTTGAGGAAGCCTATATTCTCAACATGGAGTTATCACAGGACAGAACAAGGAGCGTTCTTGAATACGTACTTCAGATACCCGGTATAAGCGAAAATAGGTACTGGATAAAACAGCATTTGACTGCCAACGGCTTATCTTCAAGCAAGTTGATTTCTAAGGCTGGAATAGAAGATAAAGAAGAATCAAGACGGGTGGAGTTTCGCTTACGGACAAACGCAGAAAAACGGATTGTCGAAATCATAAAGAGAGGAGAAAAAGAATGAATCTACCAGACTTTTCAAAAGATGCTGGATTAAATGGACTGCTAGAACAGATGGGTGCTAAATTGATTTCATGGAAGTACAGCGGGAATTGGAATCCCATAAATATCAACAAAATTTTGGTTCCAACAGGACTGACCATTTCACCGAATGAAATTAAATATGCTGAGGACGGAACGCTTGAATACGAAGGGCAAAAGCTCGTCGTTTATATTCGAGACCAAACGGATCCAATACACTCACCCCCTAGTGAGTTACGCAAATTCCATGTTGCCGACTGTAAAACTCTAAAGGATATGAGGGAGAAAGATAAGTTTGAAAAATACGTGCGTACAACCCGAACAGATGGAATGTTTGATGTCAATTTTATCGAAGGTGGCAAGCTTATTGAAGCGTGCGTTGAGCGGAACCTATATGTCTGTCAGAATTGCTTAAAACGACTGAATTACAAAGATTACAATAGTCGCAGATCCCTTGAACAGAATAAAATCAAGGAATCGTTTGACTTGAAGGAATTCTTTGAAACGTTTGGTCCCTCAATAATGATAGAGCCGACGCATACTGATGTTACAGCTCCTGTGAATGAATATCCACTTGACTGGACACTGAGCTCCCGATGTTATAGAGAAAAGGTAGGGTGGAAGTGTGAGGAATGCGATATCAATCTTGCAGAGGAAAAGAGATTTCTGCATGTCCACCATATTAACGGGTTAAAAAATGATAGCAGTGACGAAAATCTTCAGGCCTTGTGTATTGGGTGTCACGCTGAAGTTTCCCAACACGAGCATATGAAGGGTCTTCCAGATTATGATGAATTCTGTAAGTAGCAAAATTCCCTTAATCCCATTCCTTGGTAAGACAATTACAAAATATTCAAGAACTACATTGACTAACCAATCCAAACCGTTTATAATATAGAGAGTCACTTTACCGCAACGAAAGAATTTTCCTCTGGAGGTACCCCAATGGCAACGAGAGAAGGTTATACGAACTTACGAGATAGAGTCCTTGAAGCGCGCCGGGTCTGGAAACGCACCCTGTTTTGGACAGGCTTGGCGATTGTCCTCGTCGGGTTGATTGGCATTATCGCAGGCGAAGCGATTATCGATCTATTGATGCCGCTTCCAAGCACCGTTCGGGCGGTGTTGTTAATTGGCGTGATTGGTGGGCTAGGGTATCTGCTCTACAGATATCTTATTCGACCACTCCGCGCTGACCTAACGCTACAGAATGTCGCACTCAACGTTGAAGCGCAGCATCCCGACCTTGAGGACCGGCTGGTTAGCGCGTTGCAGTTCGGTGGGCAGGATTCGAGTGACCCAATTGAGGCACACATGCTCCAAAGGCTTGTTGACGATGCCGAGCAACGCACAACGGACATCAACTTCAAAGCAACCGTTGACAAAAGCAGGAAACGGAAACACGTCGGTATCGCTGTCGCCGTCGCTGCCTTATGCGGCTTGCTTGTCCTCATGTTCCCTTCAGCGATTTACACTACTTTGAGCCGCGTTCTCTTTCCGTGGGAGCCGACAGAACACATCCTCACCACGAAACTGAACGTCCAACCGGGCAATGCGCGTATCCTGCGTGGACAGAGTCTCCCTATTAATGTCGAGGTGACAGGTAACGCTGCCGACAAGGTCACGCTCGTTTACACGCAATCAGAGCCTGAATTGCCAGTTGAAGGTGACAACGAAACCCCGAACGCCCGCATACAAGAGATAAACATGCTCCAAATCGAAGGGGAAAAACGGAAGTTCGGATATGAGATTTTCAATATCAGCGAAAATTTAGAATACCACGTTGTCGCAAATGACACGGAATCGGAGCGGTTTACTGTCGAAGTGTTCGACATGCCGAAGCTCACCGGGATTGAGGTCGCCTACACCTATCCTGAATACACACAACTGAAGCCAATCGTGCAGCAGGGGGATGGCGATATTCGCGCCCTCGTCGGTTCGCAGGCGGAAGTCAGAGTGACGATGAACAAAGCCATCCAGTCAGCGACTTTAACTATCGAGGGGGAACAACCCGTCCCGATGGTCATTTCTGAAGGCACTACGCTCACCTGGACCCTTGATGTCTTGGCGGACGAGAAATACAATATCGACCTGCTCTGCGTTGATGGGTTCAAAAATCAAACTCCGATTGAATATCTGATTACAGCCCTTCCTGACGACCCGCCGCAAGTGGTCATCAAAGAACCGGGACGGGATGTTAAAGCCACAACACTTGAAGAGATTGCAATTATTGCCGAGGCGGTAGACGACTACGGAATCGAGAAACTAACTCTCAAGTACAGTGTCGGCTCCGGTGAAATCCACGAGTTGCCGATGGAAACGCCCGGGGTGAAAGAGCGACAACTCGTCACCGGTTCCTATGCCTTCTACCTTGAAGAGATGGACGTTGAACCGGGCGAAGTAATCTCCTACTACGCCGAGGCAAGAGATAACAATACCCGAACCGGCCCTGGAATTGCGACCAGCCAAATCTACTTCATTGAAGTGCGCCCGTTCAATGAAAGGTATGGGGAAATGGAAGCGGAAGGGCAGCCGGGACCGCCGGTGCCCCCAATGTGCGGTAAAGTTATCGGCACGGAGAAACAGATTATCAGGGAAACGTGGGCACACACCAATTCGCGGCCCGCACCGGTGACGGATGACTACAAAATGGCCGTCAAGAAAACCGCCGAAAAGCAATCGAAGCTGAGAGATTCCGCGCAGGAGTTTGTTGACCAAGTGAGCGGAGTCATGCGCTCCGAAGCTGTTGACCCGGAAATCCTGTTGAACATGGAAGATGCTCTTGCGGAGATGCGCGATGCCAGCGATAAACTCTACGCCATCAAGCCGCGTGAGGCGCTACCGCATGAACAGGAGGCACTTCAGTTGGTCGTCAAGGTGTGTCAAGAACTGCCAAAGGCACTCACGAGGATGCGTCAAAGCGGCCAACAGCAGACAGCTGATAATATTGAGATGGAACTCGAAGACCTTGAGAGCTCGGTTGAAGCCGATGAGAATGAATTGGATGAGCAGATGCGCGAGCAGACCCAAGAGATGTTAGACCGTGCCCAGGAGATGTTAGCCGAACAGCAACAGCTCACGGAGCAGGGGCAACAGATGGGGCGTGAATCCCAGCCATCCCAGCAAGAAATGCAGCAGAACAGTCAGCAACAGGGGCAGTTGGGGCAACAGGCGCAACAGATGTCCCAACAACTCGGGCAGATGGGCCAACAAGCGGGTCAAAGTGGTCAGGGACAACGCATGGCACAGGCAGGCGAAGCGGTGCAACAAGCGTCTGAGCAGATGCAACAGGCCTCACAAAGTATGCAGCAGCAGAACCCGCAGATGAGCTCCGCTAAAGGGCAACAGGCGGAAGAAAATCTTGAACAGGCCATCGATGAACTTGAAAAGGCCGCCGCACAGTTCTCTGACGAAGCCCTCGACCAGAAAACAGAGCAGTTAGATCAACTAATCGCGGAGCAATCCGAGGTGCAGGAGCAGACGGAAACTCTTCAAAATCGGACGCAAGAGAACGGCATCCGAGCAGAAGACCTACGGGAGGCCTCACGACTGGCAAATCAGCAACGGCAATTGCGACGTGACGCTGAGGAGTTGCAACAAGACCTCGACGAGCTACAAGCACAACTCAACGAGAACAATCCGCAAGCCGCTGAGAACGTTAGGGATGCATCACGTCGGATGACCGAGGAACGTGTCCCTGAAAATATGTCGAGTGCCCAACGCGGATTGCAGTGGCGTAGTTTCAGAACTGCTCAGCAAGACCAACAGGAGGCCATCAACGCGCTCCAACAAGCGCGAGATGACCTGCGTCAGGCGCGAGCAAATATGGCGGAAACTGAGGAAGAACAGCTTGAGACAGCATTGGAGCAACTTGAAGGGTGGGAAGAGCAGATGAGAGACATCCAACGCCAACTCCAAGCGATGGAGAATCAGGATACGCCCTTAACGCCCGAGCAACAGCAGCAGCAACAGCAATTATCGCAACAGCAGGAGCAGATTCGCCAGCGGATGCAGCAGGCGCAACAGGCTATGGAGGGACAACAACCCGGACAAGGACAGCAACCCGGACAGCAACCGGGGCAAGGCCAACAACCAGGGCAACAAGCCGGTCAGGGACAGCAAGGCGACCAAGCAGACCGACAAGCGCGAGTCGGGGTAGACCGAAACCGGAAAATTAAAGAACTGTGGCTCGGTGCCCTTGACACAATGCATCCCCGTCGTCAACGAGGGAAAGCACCGTTCCCAAACTACGACCGCACCTTGCGTGAGCTTGGCAAACTTCAGGATGCCCTTGAAGAACGCCTGACCGAGCTCCAAGAAGAAAAACGACTGGCGCAGGTACTCAAGGAAGATGTACCCCCAGAATATCGCTCACTGGTCGAGCGTTATTACGAATCGTTGGCAAAGTAATCCCTCAAGTCAACGTTTCAAAACCCGTAGGAGGGGCTTCCAGCCCCGACCATAGACCGACCATGGCCCAATTACAATCCGTAGGAGGGGCTTCCAGCCCCGACCATATAGACCGACCATGGATCAATCACAACCCGTAGGAGGGGCTTCCAGCCCCGACCATATAGACCAACCATGGCCCAATTACAACCCGTAGGAGGGGCTTCCAGCCCCGACCATATAGACCGACCATGGCCCAATTACAACCCGTAGGAGGGGCTTCCAGCCCCGACCATAGACCGACCATGGCCCAATTACAACCCGTAGGAGGGGCTTCCAGCCCCGACCATATAGACCGACCATGGCCCAATCACAACCCGTAGGAGGGGCTTCCAGCCCCGACCATACAGCGGAGACAGCGATATGGAAAACACCGAAACAGTCAGCCTCACACCAGCACAACGTCTACACTTTGACATCTACGGCTATGTGATGCTCGAAAACGCCCTGACATCCGATGAAGTATCCCGGATGAAGGATGCCCTGCATCGCATGAAAGCAGACACAGAGTTGAAAGCAAAGCGAGTTTATGCGAGTTGGCGTGGTGAACATCATGTGCTTCTCGGCAACCTAGTTGAATACGATCCGGCTCTACTGGAGTATGCCGCCCATCCCAAACTGGTTCCACTCGTTGAAGACATCGTGGGAGGGAGCGTACGTCTTGAGGAAACCGAGGCGATTATTAACCGCCGAGACCCGGAGGCAGATCTTGAAGTACTTCACAAGCGGCGTTATAATCCGACCGGATTCCATCGTGGGACACAGCACGGCTGGGGCACCTATATCGAGCAGCATAAATTCCACTGCATCTTCGTGAAAACGTTGGCATATCTCACCGATGTCGGCCCAGATGACGGTGGCACAAGCGTTATCCCCGGTAGCCACCGACTCACTTGGCCCTCAAATGAGATGATTGATGCCGCATTATCGGACGATAAACTGATTCACCAAGTCGAAGCGACAGCGGGTTCTGTGCTACTCTTCGCTGAAGCACTCATCCACAGCACAACCGCCATCCGAAGCGACAAGGAGCGGGTTATCCTCATCGCTGGATACACTCCGCCCATGGTGCGCGAATGGCCTGGAAATGAGGTCAGTCCAGCGTTTGTTGAAACACTACCAGAAGAAATCAGACCGTTGATTTCTGGAAGCGATAGCTGGCACTGGAAGCGAAAATACTGAGATGAACTAACATGGAAATGGAGGGACTGAACCGTGATAGATCGACGTGAATTTCTCAAATCAATGGCGGGTTTAACAGCAGGAGTGGTGTTATCTTCCCAAACCAATGTCAATGCAAGCGACCGTCTGGGCGACCTACTGCCAACACGTACATTGGGACGCACCGGCGAAGCGGTCACGATACTCGGTGTCGGCGGTTGGCATATCGGACGGATGGACGAAGTTGAGGCACAGGCAACCATTGAAGCCGCCATTGAAGGCGGGGTGCGGTTTTTCGATTCCGCCGAAAGTTACCAATCGGGCGGTAGCGAAAGCCGATTGGGAAAACTGCTGATTCCGAAATATCGCGACGTTGCATTCGTCATGACGAAAACCACTGCCCGCAACGCAGACGGTGCCAGACGACACCTCGAAGATTCGCTCCGCCGATTGAATACAGACCATCTAGACCTGTGGCAGGTCCACGCCGTTGCGGATCCCGTTGATGTGGATGAGCGCATTGAAGGCGGTGTCTTTGATGTTATGATGGAGGCGAAGGAATCAGGAAAGACCCGCTATATCGGCTTTACGGGGCACAAACTGCCTTCAGCACATCAACGTGTCCTTGAGAAGTCTGACATCTTCGATACCTGCCAAATGCCGGTTAACCTAACAGACATGAGTTATCAAAGCTTTATCAAAGGTACACTCCTAACACTTGTCGAACGGAACATTGGCGTTTTGGCAATGAAGGCACTCGCGAATGGCGGCTTCTTCGGCGGCTCGCAACACGGCGAACACGGAAAACTCCCCAAAGTCGTGCCAGACCGTGTCAGCATTCCCGATGCCATCAACTTCGTCTGGTCGTTGCCCGTTAGTGTGTTGGTCACCGGACCGGATGACGTTGCACAGATGAACGAGAAAATTGACTTGGCAAAGTCATTTAACGGAATGGAAGAAGAAAAGCGACAGGCATTGGTAGGCAAAGTTGCAGATATGGCTGGAAACCGTGTTGAGTTTTATAAGGCGTGAAATGAAATAGGTCACCATTCAGCAACCGGAACGATTTTCATCCTCAGCGAGATTATAAGAGATGTGGTTTCTTTTTATTATCATTCTCGTGGTTTTAGTCCCTCTGGCTATATGGCTCACTTTGCAACGGAGTACCAAGTCGCAAGGAGATGAGGTGCCAGAAGCACTTATTGATGTCTGCGCGCTCTGTCATGCGGAACTTCCAATGGAGAAGTTGATCGAGAAAGAGGTAGGCGAATACGGCAGAGCCTACTGTTTCTGCGATGCATGTATTGAGAAACTTTATCATGAATCACAAGCCAAAAGGGAAGGCTAGAAGCTATCTCCGAGATGACGGTGACCATCATCTGCGCCCAAACCCCTCGAAAGGTGCTCTCTCAGCCGGATTTTGGATTCCAAAAGATAGCTAAGGGGTACTATCTTTGTAATGCCCTTGGACTGAAAATCTACCTGATTGCGATAAACGAACTCCCAATTGAACCGATGTACTATTCGCTTCTGCTATTCGCGTCCTCAAAGCGGAAAAGTCAAGAGATGATTGAGGAGATTGTGAAAAGTAGTCTAGTGGAATATATCCCGTATGCGTATCGAATTCACCCCAAGTTAACCGCGTAGGCATTAAAAATGGCCGACAAATATGCCCAAAATTTGGAATACATCGCTCGAAGTATGGGTCAAGACCTGCTCCCGTTCATAAGTAGCGCGGATCAGGTTCGTGGCTTGCCACTTGACGATATACTTAATGCCTTGGGCGATGAAGACCGTCAAGCCCTTCGTGAGTTGTTGGATGACCAGGAGAATGGCACCTGAATATAGAAGGGCATCCAATCAGCATTGGATTATTGTTTCAGGAACACATTTGATAGAAATTTGAAAATTAGGTAGGAGGAATACTTGCGTATGACGCGAGAAACGCCCTTAGTCAGCATTGTAATGGGCAGCGATTCAGACCTCGAGCAGATGGCTGAATCCGCCAAAATTCTAGAGGAATTTGAGATTCCATTCGAGCTCACCATTTCGTCAGCGCACCGCTCCCCTGAGCGCACACTTGAATACGCAAAGAACGCCGCCTCCCGTGGGATTCATGTCATTATTGCCGGGGCGGGACGCGCCGCTCACCTTGCCGGTGTGGTAGCGGCACATACAACACTTCCCGTGATTGGCGTACCGATGGATGGCGGTCCACTCAACGGCGTTGATGCCCTCCACGCCACAGTGCAGATGCCGCCGGGCATCCCCGTTGCAACGATGGCGATCGGTTCTGGCGGCGCACGAAACGCCGGAATTCTCGCCGCACAAATTCTTGCACTTAAACACCCCGAACTCCAATCGAAACTTGAAGACTACAAAACGAAGCTGGATGAAGGTGTCGGTGAGAAAGCGGCGCGTTTGGCGACGGTCGGCTATCAGAATTATTGACCCCGAATTTCCCTCTCAAAATCCAATTGTACGGGACGGGTAACCCGTCCGCTAACGCGCGAATAAATCAAGGAAGAAGTGAATGTCTCTGTCAAGACTCCGACAATTTGTTGCACTCGCCCTAGTCTTATGGCACTGCACTGCATCTGCTCAAGAGCCAAGAACCTTAATGCTCGAAGAAAGCATCGCACTCGCTCAACAAACCAACCTATCCATCCAATCCGTACAGGAAAATATCGAAATTGCAAAGGCACAAGTGGGAACAGCACGCGCACCGATGCTACCGAACGTTTCGTTGACCGGAAATTATACCTACTTCAAAGACATTGCAAAATCTGTGATTGAGGCAAGCGGCGGATTTGGTCCACCGCTCCCCGATCTCGCGACACGCCCGGATGCGAGCGGCGAAAACGGCTCATCGGATGTTATTGAACTGGAATTTGGAGCACACCACAACTTTCGAGGAACATTAACGCTACAGCAACCGATTTTCGCATGGGGACGCTACTACTATAACTATCAGAGCGCGGTCTTAAGCTTAGAAGCGACTCAAAAAGAATTGGAGGCGGCAACCAACCAACTGGTGCTTGATGTTTCCGAAGCGTTCTATCGCATCCTTGTTGCCCAAGAATTTGTTAAGGTTGCCCAGCAGACTGTCAAGCGCGTTGAAAAGCAATTGGAGCTGGCCCGTAGCCTATTCGAGGCAGGCGCGTCCACCAAGTTCGATGTGCTCCGCGCAGAGGTGCAGTTGGCAAACGTAAAGTCTCAATTGATACGCTCACAAAATCAGGTGCGAACCGCGAAAGATGCCTTTAAGAATCTCCTGAACATCAATCTCACTGAAGATATAGAAGTCAGCGGGAGTCTTGAAATACCGATTGCCGAATTTAACATTGAATCGCTCATCCAAACGGCGATGGATACCCGTCCTGAACGCCAACAGTTTGAACTGAGCGAACGTGCAAATCAGAAGCGTGTCGATGTCGCCAAAACGGGCAACCGACCAGATCTCTCCTTTTTTGTAAACTATCAGGTTGACGACAGCGAAAGACTTTCGGAAATGAACCGCGTTTGGAATCTCGGCCTTCAGATTAACTTTCCAATCTTTGATGGCTTGGCGACCCGGACAGCGGTGAAACAGGCGAGGTCAGCGTTAAAGCAGACACAACTTGGCAAAGACCAGCTAACGAATGCTATTGAGTTTGAGGTCAGAAAGGCTTATCGGGACCTGATTGAGACGATAGCGTTGATTGACGTTCAGAAAGAAACGGTCGAGCAAGCCCAAGAGAGCGTACGCCTCGCAAATGTGCGCTACGAAAACGGGATGATTACCAGCGTTGAACTCACCGACGCTCAACTCGCCCTCTCTCAAGCCCAAGCCAATCGACTTCAATCCCTGCACGACTACGTTGTCGGGCTCGCGCGATTAGAGAAAGCCGTTGGGCAGAAGTTACGCTGAATACCGTAGGCAGGGCATATTACCACGCACTCTACCGATACCATATACCGTAGGCGGGGTATATTACCACGCACTCTACCGATACCATATACCGTAGGCGGGGCATCTTGCCCCGAACTCTACCGATACCATATACCGTAGGCGGGGCATCTTGCCCCGAACTCTACTGATACCATATACCGTAGGCGGGGCATCTTGCCCCGAACTCTACCGATACCATATACCGTAGGCGGGGCATCTTGCCCCGAACTCTACCGATACCATATACCGTAGGCGGGGCATCTTGCCCCGAACTCTACTGATACTGAAACTTGAAAGAGGTCAAAAATTGAAAAGACTAATCATCATCGCAATCATTATTCTCCTAGTTATCGGGTTCATTGCCTTCAAATTCGTCACAAAACAAGGAAAGGAGCCCGACCAAGCAATCGTGGATACTCTCAAACCTGTTGAAGCGAGAAAAGTTGAGCGTAGAGACATCCAATCCGAATTGCAGTTATCGGGAACAATTGAGTCAAATTCACGGGTTAGCGTCTTTCCCAAAGTCGCCGGGGAGATTACCGAAATGCGTGTTGATGAAGGGGTTCGGGTCAAGAAAGGGGAAACACTTTCGGTTATTGAACATCAAGAATTGGCACTCCAAGTGCGTCAGGTAGAAGCCGCTTATCGCGCTGCGAAGACAGCACATACACAGGCAAAAAAACTCGCCGAAGTCCGTGTCAGGTCACAAATCGCTCAAGCAGAGGCGCGACTCAACGCGGCAGAGGTATCGCTCCAACAGGTTGAAGACCTTGCGAAAATTCGCACCACCTCGCAGATTGAGCAATCTACTGCCGGGCTTGTCGCACTCCAAGCAAATTTGGAGAAGCTAAAACGGGGTGCTAGAGAGGAAGACCGCAAACAGGCTGAAGCCACCGTAGATCAGGCGCAGGCAAATCTCGCGAATGCAACGAGCAATTACAAACGTATGCAGAGCTTGTTTGAAAGCGAGGCGATTAGCACACAATCTTTCGAGGGGGCACAAACACAATTGGATGTCGCCCAAGCGCAGTACAAGTTGGCTGTTGAACAGATGCGACTCATTCAGAACGGTGCGCGGGCAGAGGACATCCGGGCGATGGAGGCGCAGGTTCAGCAGGCAGTAGCAAGCCTCATGTTGGTACGCGCCCAAGTGAAAACGGAGACGTGGCAGAAAGACACGGAGTTGGCGCAATCCCAAGTTGATGTCGCACAAGCCGCTTTAGATGCCGCGAAAGCCTTAGAATCTGCCAAAAGCTGGGAAGCCGAGATTGTCGCCGCCGAAACCACCGAATCACAAGCAAAAGCCGCACTTGACCTTGCCCAAAAGCGGTTAAAAGATGCGACAATCACCGCGCCAATAATGGGCATCGTCTCCAAAAGATATCTTGACCTCGGCGCGATGGCATCGCCGACAGGGCCACTTTTTGAGCTTGTTGATATGGATACTGTGAAGGCCACCGTCAGCGTAATCGAATCAGACCTGGGCAAGTTGAAGCTGAAAAGCCGCGCACGGATTCAAGTCGACGCGCTATCTGAACCAATTGATGGCGAGGTAACTTTAATCAGCCCGACCCTTGAGCCGATGAGCCGCGCGGCGACTGTCGAAATCACAATTGACAACGCAGATATGCACTTGAAGCCGGGCATGTTTGCAAAGGTCAGCATTCCCCTTGAAATTTACAAAAACGCCATTCTGATTCCGCGCTCGGCGGCGATTGAAGACCGCACACAAAATATCCAGAGCGTTTTCGTTGTTGTAGACGGGGTGAGTAAACGGCGACAAGTCGAGTTGGGTTTGATGCAAGGTAGCGATGTCGAAATCCGAAACGGTCTCTCTGATGGCGAGATGGTTGTTACGGCGGGACACTATTCTCTCAAAGATGGAGAAAAAGTAACAGTAGTCAACCCCTAAAGCGAGAAAGGTGAAACAAACCCCATGGCGGCATATTTCTTAAAGGGAAATCAACCCACGAGAACGGAACGGATTTTTGGGCCCGCTGCCATGCCGCATGAAATCACCGAATTTGAGACAATGCTCGGGTATACGGATGTGCAGTTGTTTAACCCATACGGGTTTGAAAGACGCGGGCAGGTTATCCTCACATGGGCACCTGCACGTCTTGATGTGATGGGCGGTATTGCAGATTACTGTGGCGCGAATGTCTTTGAGTTGACACTTGAACAAGGGACAGTTGCAGGCTGTCAGGCGAGAAGTGACCGGCAACTCAGGGCGTTGAGCATTGGCAGTAGAGGTAGCCTTTTGCCGGGGGTGCGAATCTCTCTTGATGACTTCTACACCGATGGGAATCTCAAATCTTATGCCACGATTCGCCAATTCTTCGCACAGAATCCGCACACGGCTTGGGGTGCTTATGTACTTGGGGGATTTTACGTTCTGCTCAAAGAGAAGAAAATCGATCAGCTACCACACGGCGCGGCTGTCATCATCAAGAGCGAGGTTCCAATGGGCGCGGGCATCTCCTCCTCCGCCGCGCTTGAAGTCGCCGCATTGACAGGAATCAACCATCTATACGGGCTAAATCTCGACGCGCTCGAAATTGCTCGGCTCGCCCAGATTGTCGAAAACCAAGTCGTCGGTGTGCCGTGCGGCATCATGGACCAGATTACCGTTGCGGCAGGGGAAGATGGCAAAGTGCTTTCGATTCTATGCCAGCCCGGCGAAGTGCTTGAAACCGTGTCACTCCCCCCAAACACACAATTCATCGGCATTAACAGCAAAGTCCGGCGAAGCACCGCAAGCTCAGCGTACATTGACGCTCGCACCGCGGCGTTTATGGGATTGACCATCCTTAAAAAGGAGCTGGGACTAGCCGAGTTGCGGGATAACTACCTGTGCAGACTGAGTGTCTCAGATTTTCGGCAGAACTGCTGGAAGCTGCTGCCCAAGCGAATGAAAGGCGTAGATTTCCTTGACCGATACGGCGAAACCGTTGATACCGTAACCCAAATTGAACTGTACAAAACCTACCCCATCCGCAGTCGTGTTGAACATCCGATCTACGAGCACGCCCGTGTGCAACAATTTATCCAACACATCAAAGATGCCAATACCGACCCCAAAAACCTCCGTAAACACCTGATGAAAGCGGGCAAACTGATGTACGCCTCAAATTGGAGCTATCATTGCCGCGCGGGCCTCGGTTCACCGCAAGTCCAACAGATTGTCCGCTCCTCTCGAAAAATTGGGATGCAAAACGGATTTTACGGTGCAAAAATTACAGGAGGCGGAGGCGGTGGCACAGTCGCAGTGCTATGTCACGGCGATATTTCCAACGCGCTCATTCAAGTCACCTCCGCCTACAAGCTGGCTTGGGCAATTAATGCAGAGATCTTCACAGGCTCCTCACCCGGCGCATTCGAGTTCGGCCACGCCATCATACAGCTCAGATAGGCATAGATTCTTCCGCCCTTACACACTCCTATACTTACGTATAAAACCCGGAATCAACGACACAACAACGATAAGAATAGCCGCGATTGCAAGATAGAACACTGTTTTCTTCGGGTCTCCCTTCCCGCTAATCAACGCCCCGCCGACCTGAACATAGGCGATTGTGCCCGGCAACATGCAGAGCCAAGAGACAAAGAAATAGGTGAAAAACCGGATGCGTGTGAGTCCGTAAGCATAGTTTTGGAGGTTAAACGGAAATAACGGGACAAGCCGCGTTATCATCACCATCCGCCAACCGTGCCGCTCAACCCCCGCGTCAATTTTCTGCAACTGTTCATTGCGAGCAACCCAATGTTCGACCATGTCACGCGCCGCGTAACGCGCAATTAGAAAAGCCACCGAAGCACCGATGACAGACCCAATCGAGACGTAGACAACGCCTAAGAACGGTCCGAAAGCGACTCCGGCGAGCAGAGTCATCGCCAAAGCCGGTATCAAGAACACCGTTGCCATGATGTAAAGCGCGATATAAACCCACGGTGCGATGACCCCAAAACCATCGACCTTCTCTTTAATCTTAGGGACATCTTGTATCAATTCGGTTACGCCGTAGTGTCTGAGTATCACGGCAACAATACCAATTAAGGCGACAACGATGATCAGTTTGATAAGGTTTTTGCTCATCTATCTCCTCAAAAGTGAAACCTAACGGCGAGCGACAACACCGAGCACTTCCGGTGCTCGCGCAACGCTACGGAAGCCAACCGCCTTGAGTCTCTTTATCACTTCACCACAGAAATCTCGCCCGCGCTTTTTACTGCCCGGTGCGCCGGTGTAGTGAAAAAGAATTCCCCGTGGGCGTAAAACGCGATAAAGTTGCTCGTAAAAGTGTCCTGAGTAGAGGTCGCCAGCCAAGCTGAATCGCGGTGGGTCATGAATCACCCGGTCAAAAGAGGCGTTTTCTAAATCCTCGATGCCTTGGTAGACATCCCCAATTGTGAGGTGGATGTTGTCCTGATGAAAGGCTTCCCAAGAGTGGGGATTGATACGGGCAAGCCGAATCACATTAGGGTCAATTTCAAAAACAACGACCAATCTGCACCGTTTTGCCGCTTCAATCGTCGTATAACCAAGCCCCATGCAGGTATCCAGCACACGACAATCCGCCAGCGGGTGAAGGTGCCGCATCCGACGTTGATTGTCAGCGGTTGGCCCCCCTTCAACGATTCGGTGCATATTGACCCCCGAAATCGACAACGTGGCGAGCGGAGCGGTGGGTAGAAGCTTATAGAGCTTATTCGTCTCCTCTGAGAAGAACTGCACCTTTTTCAGAGTGCCCTCTTTGAGACAATAAACCGACTTCTGGTCGTACTTCACCCGTGAGAACTCAAAGGCTTCACCATCAATCTGCACAAAACGCCCGTCAATTCGCGCCAGTTTCGGAGCCCATCTGCCGAGACTCGTCGAAATTTCAACTTCCCTCTGTCCCTGTTTGGCAACATTCGCAATGGCATCAAGTTCGAGATAGGTGAGCAGTGTCATATCATATTGGGAGAAGGATCTCCCTCCCACAGGAAAGGCATTCCCCTCCTACGGTTTTGAAATCGCGTTTAGATAATCTTCAATCTGCTTCCGATATCGCACGGGGATTTGATTGTTTTCAATCGCATTGGCGTAGGCTTGCTTCGTATTCAGGATGACTTTGCCGTAAGGCAGATAAGCAGGCTCGTCTTCACCCGTGGTCTCGCCTTCGCCGACGAAAACCGTAGAGGCACTTTCCGATTCAGAGGGCGTACCTTTCAATGTCAGACTCGGGCTCGTTGCATCGCCCGATGGGGGATTTGTGCCGGGGATGCGACGTTTCGCGCTTCCGTCCAACTGTTCCACCGATGGAGCGTCTTTCACACGAGGCGTTGGCCTCGGCTCAAAATCGTCGCCGCCAGCCGCAACTGTTCCTTGTACCTCCCTATCTCCCATCTCCTCGCCGGGGCCACTACCACTGTTCGCTGCGCCTCCTGATGATTGGCGGTCAACCTCGATTCCAGCCAATGCAATATTTTTCTGGCTCGCTTTAATCTGGTTCGCAAGCTGTTCCAATTGCTCAAGTTGCTTGGATTTCTGATCAATTTCTAACAAAGATTGTTTGATTTTCTCCAGCATTTCCGGACTGACCGCCTGTGTTTCGAGTGCCGCCAATTGATTCGTCAGGGCTCTGGTCGTTGGATTGTCTTTCAACCGTTCTGCCAATTGCTTGAACAGTTCATGCAATTCCGCTTGCAGTTCTGGGGAAAGTGGTGCGTTCTGATCAAGTTTCTCCAATTCTGCGGCAATATCTCCCGGGCTCATACCCTTGAAGCGTTGCGTCGCTTCACCCGCCTCTTCGATTGCCTTGACCGCTTCCGTTAGCCCTGTATCGGATAACTGATCTTTACGCGCATCAACCGTGTCACGCAGTTTGCGAAGGTGTACTTGCGCCTTTTGAACATCGGCTTTCTTGAGTTTCTTGGTAATAGCCTGCATCTTTGTGGTAAGTTCAGGGTCGTCAATTCCCTTTATCGCCTGCTCAAGCTCTGTTGCGGTGTTCTGAATCGCTTCCTTTTCCGATGCTGTCAGTGGAGGCGGCACGGCGTACATATACGGCACAGCAAAAGAGAGTACAACAAGCAAGACAGGAATAGCCAACCATTTGAACATCGGTGGAAGCTGATACGGAACAGCATCTGCCGGAACAATCTCTTGGGCAAAATTCGCGGTATCGTAGAGCTGCAAACGGGTAGAATTGCCCGTTCTGCCATGTTGAATGGATTCGAGGGCTGTACTGAAGCGTGCTTTCAAGTTTAACCGTTCATCCACAAAACGCGCTACAGCGAAGCGGTCTATCTTTCGCCACAGGGTCAGAGACACCGCCACGATAATCGAACCCACAAGCAGTAGCACAACGGTCGGCGCAACCGGTAAGGGCAAGCGGATAAGTCGATTACCAATGAGCACTATTCCAACGAGAAGAAGCCCCCAGAAGCCACAGGATGCGAGACTCCCAAAGAGATTTCTGCTCCGCATACGCCCCTGAATTGCTGAAAGTCTATTTTGGATAATCAGTATGGGGTCATCCCCTTGATGTTGCCTATTTCCTATCATTTTTCAATCCCTCCCTAGAGTCGCCGCGCCGTTTCAGCGAGCGGGTTCATCATCTCTAAAGTGTTGCGCCGCCGCCTCGAAAACTTCTTCAACAGTGATGGCCTCAAGACTGTTCCGCGCAATCACTGTATGCGGCGGCCAAATAGGGCCCCACTGTGACGGATTCGACGCGCCGAAAAGGGCAATCGTCGGCGTTTTGACTGCCGTGCTCAAGTGCATAGGCCCCGTGTCATTACTGATGAAGAGGTTACAGTTCTGAATAATTGCGGCGAGTTGCATCGGTGTTGTTTCAGTGAGAATCAGAGGTGAGCAGGACATCAGACCTGCCAATTCTTGTGGCAACGCGCCCTCCCGATAACCTCCTGTGATACAGAGCTGCGCGTCGTAGGTATTGTGCAGCAAATCCGCAACCTGTGCAAATCGCTCCTTTGACCAGCGGCGATAGACCGCACCCGCACCAGGGTTGAGTCCAATCAGCGGACGGGTTTTGTCAATTTTAGCGTTTACTAAGTATTCGTCAGCCCACCTTTGCGTTGCTTCATCAACAAACATTTCGGGTTCATCACTATCCGGCTCAATGCCAAGCCCACGGACGACATCAAGGTATCTTGAAGCCTCATGTTGGTTGGTGTTATTGGGAACGGAAACGTGCAAGAATTTTCGTCCGCCTGAATTGGTCTTGAAGCCGACGCGGAAAGGGATTCTGGCGAGAACGGTGTGTAGCACAAGCCGAAACGTCGGCTGAAGCACCACCGCCATTTGAAAAGACCGTTTCATCATACCGTAGACCTGTTTCGGCACTGACCGTTGATAAGTGATGACTTCATTCAGATGCGGGTTGGCAGAAACGAGTTCTTCCCGCGTGGGAGCAACCATGTAGGAAATATGTGCTTCTGGCAAACGCTGTCGCAAGGCACGAATCACCGGCGTTGTTAGGATGGTCTCGCCGAGCGGCCCGGTTCGGATAATCAGGATGCGCTGAATCTGATCAAGGTCAAAGTGTTTTTTGGCAAACATAGGAAAATCTAAGCAAGTTTAAAGAATAAACCCATATACCGTAGACGGGGCATCTTGCCTCGCCCTCTACCGACATATCGAGCGACTGAAAATCCGTCAATTGTTGCGATGCATTCATCGTTTTCTTCCTTTTCACGGCTTCCGTTTTAGAGTGCCCCACAAGGTTCGGAGTTGTTTTTGCTCGGGAACCGGGAAGCGCGGATCGAACCATGAAGCGTAGTCATCTGATGCCCGATTATGAGTCAGTCTGACAACGTCTCGCCCGTTTCTATCCGTCACATAGATTTCCGGATTGCCATGGCGATGTGAGGTGAAAAGAATCTGCCTTCCATCAGGCGACCAGTGTGCGCCGAAGTCTCTAGCATGATTTCGAGTGAGGTTCTGAGGATTTCCACCGTCGGCATCCATGATGTAAATTTCACGATTGCCATCACGAGTGGTGACAAAAGCTATCTTTCTTCCATCGGGCGACCAACTATTCGGAATATCGAATACCGGGTGCCGTGTCAGGTTCATCAGGTTTTTACCATTAGCGTCTATGACGTAGACCTCCATGTTCCCCTCATGGTCTGAGGCAAAGGCAATCTGCGTCCCGGCTGGAGACCAAACACAGCGAGTATGATATCAGGAAGGAGTATGGGCGAGTGGTGTTAGGTTTCCTCCGTCGGCATCCATGACAAAACCAGAACCACCCAAAGGTTGTTTGGAAAATTGGAAATTGCTGTTTTGGATTTTTGAAAGACAGATTTCATCTTGACTTTCTCCTGCTTCATTGAAAATGTCTCTTGATTTCCCCCAAAATGGTCACTCTTAAAGACGGATTTGAAATGACTAAAAAACATCTCCCAAGTTGCAGGGCATTGCTCAGTGTGCTATACTAACCCAAACACCAACAGGAGTAGATTTTGAAAAGCTGGCTAGCGGATAAAAAAAGGAAATACCTGCATGGCTGGGAGCGGCGGCAGACGTGCGTCTTGATTGGTTCGGCGGTTCTATTGACGGTTTACCGATACATAAGTCGTCGAAGGTTCTACAGTGCTAATTTCGCGGAATATTTCAGCGACCACCCGTTGGCGGATATTTTTCCCTACCATTACTGGTTTTTGACGACTGCAATCACGCTGTTACTGTTCCCGATGCTAATCGTAACATTTGGCGTAAAGGACCGGAACCGCGACTACGGCTTTCGGTTGAGCAATGGCAAACTCGGTTGGGGATTTGTCCTGGTCGGTTGGTTATTTATGCTCCCCGTTATTATCCTTGCCGTACAACTCTTTCCATCCTTTCAACAGAAATATCCGCTGAGCAAAGTCGCTGGCACCAGTTGGCAGGTGTTTATTCTGTATGAGATTTCATACGGCATCTACATGTTTTCATGGGAGTATTTCTTTCGCGGTTTTATGCTCTTCGGGCTTGAAAAGCGATTCGGCAAGGACAGCATCCTCATCCAGACCATCCCGTTTGCGGTGATGCACTACGGAAAACCGTTCCCCGAAGCGATGGGGTCAATACCTGCGGGTCTCCTACTCGGTGTCCTTGCCCTTGAAACCCGTTCTTTCATCTATGGGGCAGCGATTCATTGGTTTGTTGCACTGTCAATGGATGTTGTTGCCCTGTTAAGTCACTGAATTTAGCGATCAAGACGTTTATCTCCCTACAATTCAACCCTAACAATTTCGCTGTTTTGTAACGACATCGGTAGCCCATCAGGGAATTTCTCAATTTCCCGGAAATCAGGTACAGGCAGTGGCATTCCGCCCTGGTTGATTGAGACTTCTGACACCAGCCCCGGCACCGTCATATCAAGTGCCTCGTAAACATCAATCGGTGGCTTCGTGTCATTGATTATCGAATCAACAAAGCCACGAACCTCAAAATAGTCACCGCCTCCATGCCCCGCTCGTAAGGCCTCTTCAGGCGGATTTCGCCATATATCGGGCATGAACTCCTCTTCAAAATCCCACAGTGAACGCCATTCTGTTCCATCTGAATAGTCAGCCAACCAGATTTTGTGGTTGTCCCCAAAACCGCGGGGTGCCTCATAACACCCCTTTGTCCCCTGTAAACTGTAGTATGCCAAATTGTGCGGGCGGTCGGATAACATATCCAGCCGAATGTTGATCTGGCCCCCCTTAGTGGTCTTACAGATGGTGGTCGTGCTATCCTCGTTTTCGTAACTATCACCGCGTGGGTCTTGGTAATGATGCCCTGTCCCAAAACACGCGACAGTCGCTACACGGTCATCGAACCATTGTAACACCGGACCAAGGCTGTGCGTTGGGTAAGTACATCCATTGCGCCCCGTCTGCCATTTGCGCCGCCATTTTGTGACTTCGTTGTGCGCTTTCAGTTCATGGATATACTCGCCTTCGCCAAAATAAACCTCGCCAAACAACCCGTGCTGAACCAATGCGTGAATCAGAACATTCGGCTTCATGTAAGTGTAATTTTCCGCCATCATGTACTTCGCCTCGCTGTTCCTCACGGCGTTGACAAGTTGCCAGCACTGCTCAAGGTCAGTTGCCGCCGAAACTTCGGAGATGACATGCTTCCCTTCCGTAAGCGCGATAACCGACTGCGGGGCGTGTAGCGGCATCGGTGTCGTAACGACAATAATATCAAGGTCTGATTGCACCATCTTTTCAAAGTCTGAGTATCGCGCTTCGATACCGTTTTCATCGCCAACGCGCTTGAGCACATCACGGTTTATGTCACAAATTGCAACAACGGTTGTCTCTTGAATCGTTTGAAATGCACGGATAAAACCTGAACCGCGGGGTACACCAACCAATCCGACTTTGAGTTCGCTTGTCATAATAACCTCCCCTCATGGTTATTCAGATTAATGGGATAATAATCCAACTGATTATTCAATCCAGCCCAACTGATTATTCAATCCAGAACGAAAAGAGACGCGCTTGGCGTAGATAGAATTTCAGGCGCACCGGCTTTTCAAAGACGAGGTCGTGCGCGTATTTCCACTCAATCTTCCCTTTGGTGCTGTCACCGGTAAACGGCGGCGGTTCCTCACCGGGCACCCAAAATCCCTCGTGTGGGCTCATCGTCTCTCCATCAACAATCTCAGTGTAAATCTCGCCCCAAGTTGCGTCGGCATTAATCCAGACATCTTCGCCTTTCAGCTCAAACGGCTTTGTTACAATGGTGCCGCACTCGCCGCCATCAACGGACACAAAGCCATCAGGCCGCAGTTTGGCAAGGCTCAACGCGCCTGTATCTTCAAAGTGTTCCGGTTTGACATTCAATCGGAACAACTCCTTGGCACGGTTGAATTCTTTGTACCGCTCAACAGTCGAGGGCATACGCAGGGCGTTATAGTAGCACCAGATCTCCCCGTCCTCGCGCACAATAGGATGACCTGCCATCAGGAGTTGGCTACACCCGTAATTCTCGCCATCAAACGGCTCAAGCCCGATGAATAGCGCACGGTCAGCAACACGCTTCCAGTGGTAGAGGTCGCGGGAGACTGTCAACTCGATCTGGTTGATGCGGGTATAGTTTGTCGCCGGAGGTGGAACGGCCCCGAACGGATTAAATATGGTCGGGAAACCGATGTAAAACCCCTGATACGGCAACACCGCCATATTGTAACACTCGGCGATGTAGTCCTCGTCATCAATGATGGGAGGCGTTATATATGCCGGGTTTTCAATCACTTCGCGGACACGGCGGCGGCGATTCTCCCTGTCAAACTCGTCGGTGTGAAAGATTAGTTTGGGTTCGGAGAACGCTTCAAAGTCAGTGCTGGTCGAGAGCCACACGGAACGCCCCCATTCGGTCCCCTGCTTGACCATAGCGAGAAACTGCCCCGACTGGTGGTCATGGGTAAACTGGGACTCGTCTTGGCTAGGGATGGGAGGCGTATTGACCAACGTCCAGTCAAATCCGTCGGGAGACACAGCAGGATGACGGTTGCGGGCACTGAGCAGTCCCTTGTAACGGCGGTTCGGGTCTGCGTCAATTTCATCGCGTACAATGTGATACGGTCGTCCCGGTCCCTTGTCCTGCGGGTCAAAAGCGATGTTGTTGTCCTTGGAACCGTTGAATTGGTATAGCCCTAACGCTGGTTTCTCCCAATGCTCTCCATCCTCGGAAGTGGCGTAATACGCATGTTGCCCAAAGTACCACCATTCCCATAGATTCTTATCCGAATTCCACTGCGGGCAGGACCGGCTCTGAATGCCACCGGTGATCACCGGTCCCCATTTCTTTGGGGAATGTATCGTGTGTGTGATGCTTTTCATGCTCTCCACCGCGCCATCATCGAGGAAAAGTTGGCGATATTTCTTGGGATGTATCATATCAAGCGGCATTGCGGTTTCACCTTTCTTAGATAATCGTTAAAATTGAAACAGGTACCCCATTATACCACAACGCCCACAAGGGAAAAACAAAAAATCCACTTATCGCCGATTTGATGTTTGCCTGCAAAGTCAAATTGTGCTATACTGTTGCAAAATTCACAGGTCAATTTTAACAGAACAGTTAAATATGGAGGAAACATGCTAGGTGCGATTATCGGTGACATTGTCGGTTCCATCTACGAGTGGAACCGGATCAAAACCAAGGATTTTACTCTCTTCGGCCAGTACTGCGATTTCACAGATGATTCAATTTGCACTGCGGCCGTCGCTGATATTCTGCTACATGACCTCCCGCCTGCGGAGACGTTGCAGGGATGGTGCCACCGTTATCCGGGGCGAGGTTACGGCGGAATGTTTGGACAGTGGATTCATTTCGACGCACCAACACCCTACGGAAGTTACGGTAACGGTGCGGCAATGCGCGTCTCACCGGCGGCGTTCCTACACCGTAGCGATCTGGATGCCGCACTCGTTGCCTCCGACAAAGTGACCGCCATCACCCACAATCACCCCGAAGGCATAAGAGGCGCACGGGCAACAACACACGCCATCTGGCTTGCGTACCAAGGCGAGAATGCAGCGACCATCCGCGAGGTTATCGCCGCCGAATACGACTACGACTTGACTCAGACGGTAGACGAGATTCGGCCCGATTACTTTTTTAATGAGACCTGCCAAGGCACGGTGCCGCAGGCAGTCACATGCGCGCTGGAATCAGACAGCTTTGAAGATGCGGTGCGTAACGCCATCTCTCTAGGAGGCGATTCCGATACCCTCGGTGCCATCGCCGGCCCCATCGCCGAAGCACTGCACGGTATTCCCGACGAGCTCAAAGAACGTGCCGAAAATCGCTACCTTGCCGGTTCTCCTGACATCCGCGAAGTGATGCTGGAACTGTATCGAACCGCGGGCGAATAAGACATGAACCCGATTTGGCCAAAGTTTGACAATTGGGATTGAAAGCTAGACCAGAATGTGACAGGATGGTTCCGTCGTATCAGGAAGGCACCATTGTCTATACGTATATAAAACACAACTGGAGAGTAAAAAATGGCAAATTCAGCACTAGATCTTGAAGAGCTTCGGGAGTGGTTGCGGGAGAGTGCTCGGGAGTTTGACCGGAGATCTCAAGAGATCAATGAACGGTTTGACAAGCAATCTCAGGAGTTCAATGAACGGTTTGATAAGCAATCTCAGGAGTTTAATGAACGGTTTGACAAGCAATCTCAGGAGTTCAGTGAACGGTTTGATAAAATCAGTCAAGAAATTGAGAGGCTGAGCAATCTCTATACAACCCAGTGGGGCAGGCTAATGGAGGCACTCATTGAACCGGGGAGCGTAGAACTATTCCGGGCAAGAGGAGTGGATGTTAAAACAGTCGCTCCGCGTGTTAAGTCACAACGGAATGGTCGCAACTTTGAAGTTGACCTCCTCTTGGAAGATGAGACCCAAATCATTGTTGTCGAAGTGAAAACGACCTTGACCGTGGACGATGTGCGCGAGTTTCTCAATGCGCTTGATAGCTTTTTAGACTTCTTCCCAAGATATGAAGGATATACCATCTATGGTGCCGTGGCGGGGGTGCATGTCGCAGAACAAGCGGATCGGTTTGCCTATAAATCTGGACTGTTTGTTCTCGGTCTGGGAACGGAGGGTTTGACCCGAATCGAAAACGACGAGAAATTTAAGCCGCTTGATTTTAGGAGGGCATTGGATAACGGCGAAACATAAAAGAATATCACGGTCTGTGACTCGTGAAATTGATTTGATGTAAATCCTCTATCTTGCCGACACCGTTTGGCAAACTCACCCTTAGAACCCGTTTGAAAAGTCAATTTTATTAGGAGGAAAAACCATGATACGGTTACAGGTCATTCGGATGTTTAGTATAGTGTTGCCCTTTGCAATGTCCTGTTTCTTAGTATTCGCCCAGATCCCAGGTGCCCAGATCGACCTTGATGCTACCAAAGGGGCGAGCAAGAATGCGTGGAAAAACTTCGGCACGGCTGGCGGGGAATTTCCTGCTGGGCCGAACGGTGCCCCGAACCTTGAGGCCGCCGCAGGGAAAGACCCGGCGAGGTACACCGGTGTTGCGGGGAAGGTCTTCGGCATGGACCCGCCCACCAAACAAACCCCCATCATACACCTAGAGAATTGGACAGTCGAGCTCCACATCAAGCGCAACGGCGACGGGTTTGGCGGTGAACACCACATCGGAGGCTTTCGGAGCTTTAATCCCAGGCACGAGCAACGCATTGATATGCACTTCAACGGGACCAAGACGGGAGCAATCAATGTTGACATGAAAGGACTTAAAAGCGATCGGAATACTTTCAAGGAAGTCCTTGATATTGAAGTCAATGAATGGCATCGAATAGCGTTCGTCTATAACGAGACTGCCAAAACACTGGAGGGCTACTTGGATGGCAAGCGTATCAAGAAGTTGACCACGAAGGGACTCGACTATGACCACGGCCAGGATATGAACTTCCACTCACTGTTCGTCTCGCATGTCCCTGAACATGGCCGGAGCCTCAACGGATCAATCAGCCTCGTGCGGGTCTACGACAAGGCATTGACCGCCGACCAGATTCTCCAGAATTTTGAAGGCAGAGCCGTTGCTAGTCCTCGCGATAAACTCGCCACAACTTGGGGCAACGTGAAAGTTCGCTATTAGCGTTAGCTGCTTATCATCGATTTCCATCAACGAGCCAGAACTCACCATCGCTACTCTTTGCGAGTATACCTAGCATCACGGCACCGGGGAAACCTTCAGCCATCTCAATTGCCATGGTGAAGATTCGGGTATTTTTATCAACGTGCTGCTTCAGTTGCTCCGGGTTTGGAAGTCCCGATGTTAGGATGCCATCACTGAACAGCACAACAATCGTTGGGTCTGCTTTTTGGGCTTCGCTCAGGGCTTCGAGCATATCCTTATCGGTGTAACTGCGACTTTTCGTCGGCTTGACCGTATCGAGGTAGGCATTCGCCTGTGAGATACTGGCATCGCTTTGTGCGAAAAAATCGCGCTGATAAAACGTGATCGTGTCGCTGAATGTCATCAGATTGAAACGGTCGTGTGGTTCAAGAAACGTCAGCGAATCCTGTAGAATCGCGATGATTTTCTGGAGTTTTCGCGGATTTAGCCCGACCATGCTTGACGAGACATCAACGCAGTAAATCAACCGCTGAGGCCCTTGCTGTCTCTCGATGAATTTGACCAGCCGACTCTTAGGTGGTGCTTCGACCGGATTTTTCTTCTTGCCCGGATTCTTAATCACCCTCTCGATTTTCGGCATCCCGTGACTGAGTTTGACTTTAGTGGATAAATCACTCCCACCCCCCAAATCTACGGTCGCTAAGGGGTCAAATTTCGTCGGTTCAGCTGCCGAGACAATCCCCCGACTCGTCGCCGGTGCCTCGCTGGTGAGGATTTTCAATTGAGCTTGGCTGGTGGATGTTGTTTGCCTCCGTTGTACTTGCGCCCGCTTGGGACGAGTGATGCGCTTGGTTTCCGGCTTTTTAGCCACCATCAGAATTGTCTCAATCGCCTCCCGCTCCACCCCCGATTTTGGATTGTACCAATAGAAGAATCCAATCGTACCGGCGATTAAATGCAACACGAGAGAAACTATAAACGCTTTGGCTGATTTGGCTTTTAATCTCATTTTGAAAACTCATATATGGAATATTGCTAAGCAACTTCCAATATTAAATTATCTTCTAAAGCGACTCGGAAGAATAGGACTATCCTGGTTCTGCCTATTCCAAAGAAACCGAGTTTTGAAGAAAAAGCTCGGTTTCTGCCATTTATTTTTTGAAACTTGCCTATTGAGTCCGCTTAATCCGTCCCCATAAAGTCGTCAATTTTCCCTTCGGTTGAACGTTCAGGAAGTCCTCAACCGTTCCGCCAAAGAGTTCTGCGATTTCTTTGTCCGTTAGTGCTGTTGAGAAAACGGCGGCTTCATCCATTAAGCCGTGATATACGGCTGTATTCCAAATCTTCTCGCTTCCAAGCGATAATGGGGCTTTGGATTTGACAATCTTGCCAGACTGCTTTTGGGGATTGGCAAAACCGCCTACGATCCCTTTATCGAGTTTCCCACCCACATACAACCGCAGTTCACTCCCAGTATAAACGCCGGCAACGTGAAGCCATACACCCTCTTTCGGCGGTGTTGGGCCCGCATTATTCGCCCGTCCTTTATCCGTAATTGCATCAAAGAAGAAACTACCGGTGAGCAAACCACTTCTCATTAAGGCAATCGAATAAGACGCAAAATTGTCCGGATTCGGCCCATTTTTGAATATGGGACGCTGATACAGATTCAAAATTTTATCAAAGCGGCACCACACGGCGATTGTGACCGCATCGCTTACCTCTAAGCTAGGACTCGATTCTACCACAATTGAACCCTTTCCATCAATTTTCAGGGCACCGCCGTACTTTCCATTTGATTCCCATTCAACTTTACCCTCTGACTTTCCATTATTCTTATAGCCAGAGCTATCTTTTCCAAGGTTATTTTTCTCATCAAATTTCCAGTAACCGACGAGCTCATCTGTTGTTATCGAGTCACTCTCCTTGATGAAGATACACAGAAAGATACTGAGCGTTCCGATCCAAATCAACATCTGTTTTGATTTCATGATATCCCTCCACTTGGTTTTTAAAAAAAGCCACCTATCCGCTCGGCAGATAAATGGCTTCGATTGATGGTCTAACCAGAATTAACAATCAAGGCAGGGATGCCTCTCCCGCATAAGCAAGTTTGAAGAAAAACTTTACATTTTTGAGGGTGGTGTAGAAGGATAAAGACTGGAAGGTTGGAAGTAACTGGATTCATCACTTTTCCAACCTTCCCTCTTTTCTTCCATTCTTCCACCCTTCCAGTCTTCCATTCTTCCTGGCTGATTGAACCAATGCACAGTGGCAGAAGATGACTTTTCAAATAGGTGCTTAATAGGAGGTTTTAATGGAACCCCATGTGATGGAGAGCTTGCCACCTGCTTCAACGGCGGCAGGTTTGATTGGGGCAGCGTTTTTCACATACTTCGCGCCCCCATCCACGTCGCCATCATTTTTATTCTTTGAGGAATCTGACGCTACGGTGCCCTTTCCTTCATTGAAATGATAAAGAACAGCCGTGTCATCATCGGGCTCGAACTCTCTGTCGGGGACATCAAAGTCCTTATTTTTCTTATAGCGGGCGACGTTGGAGATTCTCACCTCGTCAATGATTCCGGTAAACGGCTCATTGTTACAGCAGATGCGCCAGCCGACATGGAAGGTTTCATTTGTGGCCTGAATTTTGCCCGCGTTGGGTCTTGAAGCCTCATACTTGCCGTTGACGTATGTATGGTGCTCCTTTCCGTCAAAACTGACAGCGACAAAGGTCCACTTATTCAGCGGCACTTCACCACCGCCATGCCATGCCCATTCGGCAGCCTTTATAGCGGCTTTCAAAATATTGTTTTGGAGCGCGCATTCCCAGCTATTTTCCTTGTTAATGATAATCGCTGACCCCGATGTTGCCGTCGGGTAAACCCACGCTTCCATTGTAAGTTGATCGGTTATATCAAGGCTCGGACTGTCTGGTGCAATGACTCTTGTTTTCTGGTCGCCCTTAAATTCAACAGCGAAGTTGTCCGCTGCCATTATCTCGTAATTGACCCAAAGGGTCAGGGCGATGATGCAAATAAGCAGAACAGATAGGTGTCTCATGAGGAAATCTCCTTGAATTTACGAGTTAGGAAATGGGCTCTGATCTTTGAATAAGCCCATTTCCTGTTATCTACATTCGGTTAGTAATCAACCTTCAACCGGCCCCACATGGTGGAAACTTTACCGCCAGGGTCGACTGCTGCAGGTCTGATTGGTGCAGCATCCTTTGACCATGTTGCCTTTCCGATAACTTCGCCTACGTTCTTGTTACCGCTGGCATCGTTGATCTTTTTCCCTTTGCCTTCGTTGAAATGCCATAGCAGACGTGTGTTCTTATCCGGCTCAAACTCCTGATCGGGGGGCGTAAAGTTTTTGGTATAACGCACGACATCTGAAATCCGCACTTCATCGATAATTCCTAAAAACGGTGTGGTACCGCAACACACACGGCGCCCAACCTGGAACGGACTTCCGGCACCATCCTGCTTTGTGATGTTCTGATTGTTTTTGTCCGTGGCCCCGGGTGCTGCCTTACCATCAATCCATCCTTGCGTGGTTTTACCATCGTAGGTAACGGCGAAGTGGTGCCATTCATTCATCTTAGGTTTGCCACCGCCAAACCAGTCCCAAGCTCCTGCATGGATGGCGAACATGAACTGATCGCCATTCCGAAGGGCACATTCATAGGCGTTTTCTTTGTTGATGATGATGCCATCCCCATTTTGGGGCCCCGTTGCCTTCGCCCATGCTTCCATCGTGAATGCCTTTCCATCGACATCAAGGCTATCGCTATCGGGAGCCTGCGCGCTGTCAGCAGCATCTGCGAAGAACTCCATAGCGTATTCTGCCACCGCTGTATGGCTAACCCAGAACGTAAGAGCGATGACACAGGTAATAAGAAACAGTAGCCTCATGGTAAAATCTCCTTTCTGGTAAGTAATCGATTGTCAGAGCACGTTAGCGACTCGCTCAAGGCGAGTCCAACGAATTGCTCTGACATCGATTATCTGGTAATTTTGCAATCTATTACTCGTTAATAGATGACGTGTTTTCGACTTAGCGATTGGTCTTGACACGTCCCCACATTGTTGTGAGTTTACCTCCCGGCTCGACAGCCGTGAGTAGTTGGATCGGTGCACCTTCACGCCACTCGGGCGCGCCTTCAAAGGCACCTGTGTTTTCATTCCCCGAAGCATCTTTAACCTCGGTTCCTGTGCCTTCGTTGAGATGCCACAGCAAGCGGGTGTTTGCATCGGGCGCAAACTCCCTTGTGGGCACCGCAAAGTCCGACGTATAGCGGACGACATCCGAAATCCGAACTTCGTCAATAATGCCTCTGATTGGCGTACCACCACAGCAAACCCGTCGTCCAATCTGGAAGGGGCTTTCGTCACCATCCTGCTTTGTGACGTCTGTAGTGTTTTTGTCCGTAGCACCAGGTGCTGCCTTACCATCAATCCACCCTTGGCTGGTTGTACCATCGTAGGTAACGGCGAGATGGTGCCATTCGTTTAGGGTCGGCTTTCCACCGCCAAACCAGTCCCAAGCTCCTGCATGGATGGCGAACATGAACAGATCTCCAGTACGTAGTGCCATTTCATAGGAGTTTTCTTTGTTGATAATGATACCATCAGCAGGACTGGTACCATCAGCTGCCACCTGGGAACCTGTTGGGAACACCCACGCTTCCATTGTAAATGTCTTGCCTGGGATATCGAGGCTGTCGCTATCGGGTGCTATCACACTATCCGCAGGATTCGCGAAGAACTCAACAGCGAAATTTTGCGCCAGCGCATTGTGATTGACACAGAACACAATAGCCATAGCACAGATGAGTAGAACCAAAACTTTCACAGTAAAACCTCCTTAAGGTTAATTAGGATTAAATCTTGAAACATACCCATTGTATCACAGAACGAATTTTCATACAAGCAAAAAATTTAACGCGTATGAAACGTAAAACATGAAGACAAATTCAGCTTTTTCTGCCCTTTCTGCTAATCTGGTTCAGTGATCTTTATTGATTGATTGACATCAACATCCGCCAATCTCTGAACGGTTCCGGCGGGCCACCTGACCACAATCTGATCAATTTTTTCTGCCTCGCCAAGCCCAAACAGCAAGCGTCGATCACTACCGGACGCATAGCTTGAACCGCTATGTACTTCCGGTATTTGTCTTTGCTCCCCGCACCGCACCCCGACACGGGCACCGATTCCATCCCGATTGCTCCTTGTCCCAACAAGCTGGAGGCGAATCCAATTGTTCCGGTTTCCAATATCGTTGCGTAACAACACCGCCCGCTGGTCTGAGTTGACGATAAAGACATCCATATCCCCGTCGTTATCGTAATCGCCGAAGGCCGCCCCACGTCCAACGTACTGTTCCGAAAAGTATCCGCCAAGCGAAGCAGAGAGTTCAGTGTAGGTACCATCTCCGCGATTCTGATAAAGTTGGTCGCTTTGTGCATACGTGGTGTGCCCCGAAAGGCGTTCGATGTCGGGTTGGAGATGACCGTTAGCCACAAAGATATCCAAATCGCTATCGTTGTCGTAGTCGAAGAACTTCGTGCCGAAGGCGAGCATCAGATAACTCGATTCGGCAAGCCCCACGCTCGCCGTAACATCGGTGAACGTGCCATCGCCGTTGTTTTTATAGAGGGTGTTCGTCTCCGATGACGAGTTTGTCACGAAAAGGTCAAGCCAGCCGTCGTTATTGTAGTCTCCGAAATCAACGCCCATCCCTCCCTCTGGCAACCCGCTCTGATTGTACCCCGTCCCTGAAATTAAGCCGACATCGGTGAACGTGCCATCCCCACGATTGCGGTACAGAAAGTTTCGCGTTGTGTCATTGGCAACATAAATATCGGGCCAACCGTCGTTATTATAATCGCCTACGGCAACCCCCAACCCCTGTCCTTCGGTCGGATTATACACACCGGCTTTCTCCGTGATATTACTGAATGTGCCATCGCCATTGTTGCGATATAAAACGTCAGCTTTGCCGTTGAAATAGCGGGGGTGACAATATTCAAGAATGCCTTTATCGTTGTTGAGACAAGGTTTCATGGAAAGGTCGTACTCGACGTAATTGACGACGTATAGGTCAAGCTGTGAATCCCGATTGATGTCCACAAAGGCGCAACTGACGCTCCAAGCAGCATCTCCCACCCTCGCCTGCTTTGCCACGTCGCTAAATGTGCCATCACCATTATTTCGATAGAGCAGATTCGGGCCGAAATTCGTCACGTACAGGTCTTGGTCGCCATCGTTATCGTAATCTGCGGCGTTTGCTCCCATGCCGTAGCTGGTGTCCCCCGTTCCTGAAGCCTCCGTTACATCGGTGAATGTGCCATCCCCGTTGTTTCGATATAATCTGTTCCGGCCCGCGGCGTTATCACGACCAGTGCCGGGGACATACCCACTGTTTACCACGTACAAATCCACGTTTCCATCGTTATCGTAATCGAAGAAAACGGCTCCTGACCCCATTGTTTCGATTAGGTGTTTACGCTCGCTTAACCCAGCGATATGACGAAATTGGATGCCAGCCATTTCAGTAACGTCTGTGAATCCGATTTTGGATTGATGTTTATCTTTTTTTTCGCCGTTCTTTTTGTTAATGGTGGTTCCTTCAGGTAGGTGGGTAGTCTGCTCTCCTTTTTTTCCCTCCTGCGTCTCTTTGCTTGTATCCTTTTCAAACGACTGAGTTGCAGGCTTTACCTTTCGGTTCGCGGGTAAGACACAGCGAAAACCGACCAAATTATACGTGTTGGAGGGGATATCCCGTGCACGATAGGCGCATCGCAGTTGAATCGCCGTACCACTCCAGCCACCACCGCGCACGACCCGAAGCACACGAACATCCTGCTTGGGGATGTTAAGCGGATTCTGCGGGGGACTTGCGTCGTAATATGTCTCGGCATACATGTCAACGCACCATTCCGCGACATTTCCCACCATGTCGTAAATCCCGTATCCATTCGGATTGAAGTGACCCACCGGCGAAGTATAACTGTAGCCATCGGTGTATCCCTCAATGGACGCATCGCGGAAGTTGCCCGCATTCGGCGTCGGCGGCCATCTGTCGCCCCACGGATACCGCTGCTCTACCAACCCTCCTCGCGCCGCATTCTCCCATTCTGCCTCAGTCGGCAACCGCTTAGCCGCCCATTGTGCATACACCATTGCATCATCCCACGAAACGCCCACCACCGGGTGAGACGGTTGGTTAAAGTGAGTATCCCGCCAATATGCCGGCTCCGGATAACCCGTTGCTTCCATAAATTTCCGATATTGGGCGTTGGTCACTTCGTATTTGTCAATGTAGTAGGCATCCAACAAAACCTCATGTTGCGGTGTTTCGTCATCAAACCAGTACCGCTGAATTGGGCGACTCACGCTGTATCGGCGGAGTTCTGTGACGATGCCATCCAATTCCGAAGCATTTGTCCCCATCAGAAATTGGGTTGCCGGGATGAGCACCATCTCCGCGCCATCTTGGCTGACAATTGTTTGCGGCTGGTCGCTTTGCGCGACTGCGATGTTGCACAGCAGAAATAATGCACAGCAGAAGGCACAACCAATTACGCGACTACGAACCAGCAACTTTTTTGGAAATCGGGTTGACATAAAGGTATTGAATGGATATAATTCAGTATCTTTCGATTTGCTTGTTAAGAAAATAGACCACTTATCTTCACCATAGGAGGATTGAATAATGAATAACACATACAATCGACAGCAGGAAACATCCGTATGGAGCCTCGGCACCGATGCCAGGTCCACTTTTATCACCCGCACCTACCTGCATCTTTTTGTCGCGATTCTCGGTTTTGCGACCATCGAGTGCATATTTTTCAGCACGGGTGTGGCGGAGAAGATTGCCGTGGCAATGCTCGGAACTTCTTGGCTCCTGGTATTGGGGGGATTTATCGTTGTGAGTTGGATTGCAAGCCATGCGGCCCACAATGCAAGGTCTTTGGGGGTTCAGTACTTCGCGCTAATCGGCTTTGTTTTCGCCGAAGCGATTATCTTCGTTCCGCTGTTATATATCGCTGATAAGTATGCTGAAGGTGTCATTGCAAGTGCGGCACTGGTAACACTCCTCGGCTTCGGTGGGCTCACCGCTGTCGCCTTTGTCACACGCAAGGATTTCTCTTTTCTCGGCGGTTTGCTGAGGTGGGGGTTCATCGTTGCGTTGGTCTTGATTGTCGCTGGCGTTATTTTCGGTTTTCAGCTCGGGACATTCTTTTCGGTGGCGATGATTGCGCTCGCCGGTGCTGCCATTCTTTATGACACATCCAATGTGCTACATCACTATCCAGAAGACAGGTATGTCGGCGCAGCACTTGAACTCTTCGCCTCAGTCGCCCTGATGTTCTGGTACGTTTTGCAGTTCTTCCTGTCAATGTCGCGGGATTAGCAGTAGCCAAACTCGCATCATACGCTGAAATCTAACCTCTTGGATGAGATGGTTAGCTTGTCCCAAAAGGGGAGAAATTAACTCTCCCCTTTTTTGTGCCCAAACGGGGCATGTGAAAAGAACGCACAAAACCCTCCATTGATTATCATACCTCCGGTTCAATTTCCGATTTGTCTTGGGGATAGTAACCGAGCACTCGCCGTCCATGTTCTAGGTCGTAGAGATTCCACGTACTGTCTGAGACACCAAACACAATCTCGAATTTCACATCGGGGTGGATAACAGCGCGCTCAAAGACCCGAACCGCGTCAGCGTGGCTCAGTTGGTGTGGATGTTCGGACTGAGGACGCTCTCGGTTGAAATTTCCGATCCGCACCGCCACAAATTCTATGTCGAACTGGCTGGAATACATATACCCCAAACTTTCTCCAAACGCCTTGCTGACCGAATAGTAACTTTGCGGTTGCGGCATCATCTCAATTGTCCGCGTGATGTTCTTCGGGTACGGCGAAAGCAACCCAGCACGGCTGGCGTAAGCGATACGACGGACACCATTCCGACGCACAGCCTCCAGCACGTTGAACATCCCCACGAAATTCTTAGACGGTAGACTATCCTCTCCTCCCGCTGTGTGCGCTCGCTCTCCGACGGGCAGACTTTCAGCATTCGCCAAGTGAATGACCGCATCCACCCCATCGGCGGCGTTGACGACAGCATCGAAGTCCCCAATATCCCCAACGATGGTGTCGTCAAGGTCAGGCGTTGGAACGCAGTCAAAGCCACGAAGGGAATACCTATCCTTCATCCCCTTCACGAGCGTAGTACCAATCGCTCCAGCCGAACCCGTAATCAGGATTTTCATTGCTTTAATCTCCTTGTGGTTTTCACAAAATCAGCTTCTCAATTCCGAGCAGTTGAATCGGTGGCAACTTAGGTCGCTTATGATTCAACAATCGCACTGATATTGAGATACTCGATTTCTTCCTCGCCATCATTGATAACTTGATGCTTCGTTTTCGGTGGCAGATGCACAGCATCCCCCGCCGTGACGGGGTATTCCTGATCATCAATGCACATCTTCCCACTTCCCCGGACGAAGTAGTAGACCTGCTCCACGTTTTCGTGGTCATGATAATCGGACGTAATACGCCCTTGAATCACATGCCGTGTAAGTTGGCTCAGACCTAACAAACACGCGCTTTCCGGTGGCTGAGCATCCTCTCGATCGGAGCCGGTGAATATCGGCCAGATAATTTTGCTTTCGTGCCCGACGTAAGGAATGGCATCACGCCAGTTTCGTATAATCATAGGTGACCTCCTGATTTTAATGTGTTAAAGGTGATTGTTCTCTGTTGCTTACAAAGGTGTCTTTGAGATAGGGACACCGTCCTCTTGGTAAATTTCGGGCTTCTCACCCAAAAAGTTATTCATTCGCCATGTCTAAAATCTCCACCAGACAATTAATCCGAGTGCGGTTGGGGAGATACTTATTCTCCGTGAAATAACCGTAGAAGTTACCGGATTCATCCACAACCACTGGAGGACTCGTTGCGTAGGGATTCCGCCAACTGTATTGCGAATATTGTGAACCATAGGTCCCATAAACATTCCAAATGCTATTGGTTGCGTAACGACTACCATATTGGCCATACTCATTCGTTATCGCATCTGTGTCATATTCCGAGCAACTCAGACACCCCAAATACTGCTTATTGTTTTTCCCACCAAAAAGCATAAGTTTTGTGGGAGTGCCTCCGTATCGTAACCGTTTCCCCTCTGCGTAACCCTCTAGCCCCGCAGAAAAACCTTTCATTGCTCCATCAAGAGCCGTCTGACAACCTAAAAGCGGAAAAAGCAGCGTAAAACTAATGACATAAAAGGTTTTCATCTTGAATTGCATTTTCCCCCTCCTGTATTTGAACAAACTACGGTTTTGGATTTCAAACACCTTTGACAATAGATCCGTTACCAGTCGGATTTCGTCATTTGCGAACAGTCAGAGCCCTTCAAGAATCAGAATGATTTGCGGCCCTCTGCTTTGCTTCTCGAAGTTGATTGTATCGCTCTAGGAATTCAGCATGTGCCCGTTTGACCATGTCGAGTAAATCTATATATCGCCTGACGTAGATTCGTGCCCTTGCTAAATTTTCCCTTTTTCCTCTCACTTGATAAGTATCAACCAAATCTCCGCAAAGGAGATACCCCGTGACTTCTTCATATTTATAATCGGGATCGGTTGTCCGTTGAATGTAATCCCGCATAAAGTTAACATACTCTTCAATTTGGTTCAGTGCGTTCACTGAGGACTTTGACTCTGGACGTTTTATCTCAACTACGGCTAAATTTGTGCCTTCGCGCACACATAGAAAATCAATTCGCCTGTCGCTCTCCAATACATCACTGGCTTCTGGATATTCGTCACGTAGCAATTGACTATAGGTCACCTCGTCATCTACCAAGGTCCAACGTGGGTCAATCACCCAAGGGAATTCTTTTAGGAAATTGTGGAGCGTTGGCACTTCCAACGCATTGTTTTCGATAAGATGCTGAAGTTTTTCGATTGTCGTTATTCGCCCTTTGGTAACTCTTGCCATCTCTTTCGCTTCCACAATTTGCCATTCTCTAAATAGATCGAGAAGTTTTTCAGAGTCCTGAAACTCCGCTTCCGTTAAATCCTGAGCGATTTCCCAAAAGGCATCAAACTCCAGAAAATCCAGGCACATTTGGATGAGTGGTTCAAGTTCCTGAATGTCGGCAGTAGGATTTTTTTCAATAGATTGGCGCACCAATTGATCCGCAAGTTTTAACGCCCGCTTATTGCCAATCTCCTCTGCCCGCTCTCGAAACTTACGATATAGCTCGCTTTCTTGCAGTTGATTTTCCTTATCTTTACGACGTTTTTTACCCCACGCACGAGCAATTTTATTGATCTCTTTTTGCCCCCACTCCTTGAGAGCGATATTTGCTTCAGTATCCCATACCAATGAGTTTCGAGTTGTTCCAATTGTATCTTCCGTTTCATCAACAAATTCGGTATGAAGTTCTCCAATAAGATAGGAAAGTGCGTATTGTTGACCAACAACTGCGTTGAAAACAAACGGTTCCTGTACCAACTTCCCTCTCGCCATGAGAACGATTCCACGGTCTATCCCGTCAATGTCCTGCCGTGTACGCTCTAGTGCACCAATCCAACCCGACACTGTCCATCCAGTACCCCGCTCTATTTCTACATTGTTATATTCCCACAAATATGGCTCACTGTTCATATCTTTTTGGAGTAAGCGTTTCAAGTCTCGGTCTTCCGGGGAGATTGGACTACTGTTAATCACGACTTCAAAGTCTTGTTCGGCACCAATAACAGCAAATCGTCTGGCGAGTCCTCTACGAATTATGTCAATCGAAATACGGCGATTTTTGAATTTTGTGATATACCTGAGTGTAATCCTTGTGCCTTTAGAGACAGTTCCAGTAGAAGGCAACTGCGGAAATTCAATAACCCGGTCAGCTGCTTTTGCTAATAGTTCGTCATAATTCATTCGGAAATGGCTGACTTCGCCCTCTTTCATACTTTCTACAACGATTTCCTGAGCGATTCCGAAGGCAGAGAGTTTACCGATACCCTTTCTGCCCATGATTTTACGTTTGCGAGGGGGTGGTGTCTTATCAGATTTTTCATCGTCGCGCCGATCGCGACCAATAATGAGATATTTGTTTCGCACCTCCTCATCGGACATCCCAATTCCATCGTCGCTAATGACGATTTCTGATGTCTGTTCGTCAATTGGCGTTGCTGGTATCGTAATTTCAACCCTGCTTGCGTTTGCATCCCAACTGTTGGCTACCAATTCCCCGATTACTGGCGGCAATGTCGAGTACATCTGCAAACCGAGGTGCTTAATGGTGCCAACATCAAACTCCATTCGATACGGATCTTTAGAAGGCGCACCGTTATGACTCATCGTGTCCCTCCCCTCTGTGTTCATACGAATCAATAATTGATTTTCCCAATTGTTCTGCGAGTTTTACAGGGACAGCGTTACCAATCTGGCGCGATATTCCGGCAACGGATGTACCGAAAAATTCGTAATCATCTTCAAAAGTTTGCAGGGAGGCCGCCTCACGCAGTGAAATTCCCCTGTCTTGCTCTGGATGTATAAAACGACCACAGTAAACATCCGCGCAACGACACGTCAACGTTGGACTCGGCACATCCCATGTCATCCGCCCAAACACATCCTTATGAACATGAGGATTCTTTTGATGACACTTTAGCAGAATAGAGGTGTCAGCCACATCTCGTCGGCTCCCCCCATCTTTCGGCACCACTTCGACAATGCGTTTATGGTGAGGTTGCAATTTCCTTGCAACATGGTTCAGATAATCCTGTGATGCTTCGCCATCAGCAATAGCAGGATACTTTTCAATACACTCCCTCACTGTTGTAAACCTGTTTGCATCTGTCTGTGGGGAAGGAAGAGAGATTGGGTTCCCATGTCTGGATGCCACAAGGATGAACCGTTTTCGTGTCTGCGGAATCCCGAAATGTTTCGCGTCAAGCAAATCCGCCGTTTCTGAAAACCCGCATTTTTTCAGAACCTTCAGGAATTTTTCATAAATTTCCTTCCCGTAAGCGTTACTCAGCCCGGGTACATTTTCAACGAGGATAAAATCAGGTGGCCACTCTTCTACGATTTGTGCAAAGGCTAATAGGAGTATTTTTCGTTCATCTTTGCCTTGCAACCTATTCAGTGTAGAAAATGGTTGACACGGCGTACAAGCCGCATAAAGCGTTGCATCCTCGGTTTGAATGCCGAGCGTTTCGCGGAGTTCGTGGATTTCAATGCCATTGATATCGCTATTGATGAAACGGCTGGACTCATTATTATTAGCATAGGTTTTTTGCAAGCGTTCATCGTTATCCACTCCTGCTAACACCTCGATTCCGGCATTTAACAGACCTCTTGTTAAACCACCTGCGCCACAGAAGAAATCAATCGCCTTAATCATAAGAATTTCTCCACATACCGAACTCAATAACTATCTAAAGGTGATTCAAAATTGCAATTCAGTCTGGATAACGGTTACCCTTTGAAAACCAGATCTGCAAGTTCTTGATAGTTTACCATTAGATCACATCCTTTGCAATCGTTGAATGTCATCTTCACAGATAAACTCAACCCGGCCGCTGGCGACCACCGCGACATTTGTATCTACAATCACTGTCATCATTTGTCCCTTTTCCGACGCTTCATTTCGGCTTTGGCCTTTGCCGCCAAGTCGCCCATCTCATCGCCAAAGAAGTTTTGCGGCCAATTGCGGATATTGCCGTATTCATCAATCTTGAGCCGTTCAATTGCGGAGGTGCCATTGTCGATCTGGCAGGAATAGAGTGCCGTCTTATCCACAGAAATCTGGTCCTCGGCGATTCGGCGCATCAAGCGGAGCAACAGATGCTCGCTGTGGCTCTCAAGGATAATCTGTACGTTCCGATTTTTCACGACCTCGATGAGCACATCTGCCAGATCTGCTTGCACTTTCGGATGCAGGTGGGCTTCAGGCTGTTCAAGAATGAGGAGGCTACCTTCAGGAGCGTAATAGCAGAGGATTAGCACGGGCAGTACCTGAGAAACACCGAACCCCACGTCCGTGAGTCGGACTTCGGGTCCGTCTTTGTACTTCTTGACGCGGAGTTCGTAATCCTTTTCTGTATCAGAGATAGGGTGAAGACGGTAGGAGTCGATCAGCTCCAGTCGCTGTAACCATTTTAGTATCTGTTCATCAACCGGAAGACGGTTAATCCGCCCAGAAAGCAGGGCGGAAACCATCTCTTCTCCATACTGCCCGACACCTTTCGGATGTTTGCCTTCCCATGCGTAATGGGGGCGGGGATATTCGCGGAGCGGACCGAGGTATCGAATTCGGGAGAATAGGTCTTCAAAAGCATTCATAAGGTGCGAAAAAGAATCCAGAGGACCACTCCCGCTAACATGAACCCCATAGCATCGAAACAAATCTGCCTTAATTTCTTCATAGGCGGTTTTGAATCTGTACCCCTGCGGAGTCCATTCTATTTTAAGGTTCTGTTTATCAACCATATAACAAAAGTCAACCAAATCCGGACGTTCATATTTTTTAACAATAGACGTTAAGAAGGAAAGGGAATCGGCTAAGTTCCCTCCAATATTCATCTTTTTAGGCAATTTCCACGACACAGAAACGTAGAGACTTAAATCCGTTCTGTGTTGGTAAATGACATCATCGAAGCTACCCAAGTTGACCAACGACCCCTCATCGCCGAAGTAAAGTGGCTCATTCCAATCTGGTGGACGTTCCACGGTCTGCTTGAGCATAAGCAAGACCTGCAAGATACTGGTTTTGCCGGAGCTATTCGCTCCGAAAAGTCCAGTCAATGGGGCGAGATGTAGCGCACCAGTATCTTTCCACGACTTGAAATTTTGCGCTCTAAGTTCAGTAATCATAATTTATTCCTCTTCAGCCTTCTAATCGGGTCACTGTTCAAAATCTAAAACTCCTTATCGCGTTGTAAAAACGCCAATTCGCCCCGCAACTGTTGCGGGTCTTTACAAACATGAAAATCCCATTTTCCATGCCCCCGCCAGTTATTGACTGCGGATACCCATCGTCTGGCACCGGCATGTTTGGCGCGGTCTTGATCGGTTTCATGGCCTTTGATTTCCAAAATCAGGTGGACTCCGTTCTTGAGTCGGACAATGAAATCGGGTTCGTAGTGGTGCAAAATGCCGGTATACTCATACGAAATGCTGAATCCAAGATGGTCGTTCCGAACATAGCATTCCACAACCTCGGATTGCTCCAGCCAAAAGGAGGCGGAACGCTCCCACGTCTGGGTATCCAGCACAACCTGATTGATATGACTCCGTTGCGTCCCATAACAAGGGCGCGTGGTGAGAAAGTTCACCTCTGCTGATGTACCGGTCTTCTTGTATCGGTTGAGGATGGGCAGTAGCGGGACTTCACCTTGCGTCTCATTCGGCTCAATTGCCGCGATAATCCGCTCAACGATACGTACTACATATTTCTCTTGTCCGAGCTCGCACGGATGACATCCGCGAAAGTCCACCTTTGTTTCCACATAGCTATCAACCATCCAGAACACTTGGGGAAACAGTCTGTGTCGCGATTGCAGTCCGAGCCTGCGGGGTTCGGTCTTTTGCACCTCTTCCAATGCCGTAACGATCCGATGGGTAATCTCGAACTTGATGGCTTGAACGTGTGTTGTCTTGTAATATTCCTCTCGGTCATGTAGTGTGGTTTGACCGGGGCCTAAAGCGGTCGGTGCGCCGGTTTCGTATCCGACCGCGGGTTTGACAAAAGCGGCAGTTGGCGTGTGTTCCGGTTCAAGACTGAGCGGTTCCATCGCCCCAATGTTTGCCTTGATCTCGTTCTGTCGCAGGGCGAAGACGTATCCTTCAACGACGGGAAATCTTATCTCAAAATCTTTCCGCTCTGGTACCGCCCGGACGTGGTTTTTCGGCTTGTCCTCAGGCGCGGGTGTGTCCTTAGGGCGTCCTTTGAACGGAATCACAGAAAATGGGATACCGTACACATCAACATATTCCTCGGTCAGCAACCCAGTTTCCGGGTCGGGCGTGTAATTCATGCGCCGCAATCCACGCCCCACTACCTGTTCACAGAGCAACTGGCTCGTGAAGGCGCGTAGCCCCAGAATATGCGTGACGTTATTCGCGTCCCATCCCTCGTTCAGCATCGCCACAGATACTACGCATCGGATCTGTCCCCCAGGCTGACCCGGTTTCCCAATTGTAGCGACGACCTGCCGCAAATCTTCCGCTGCCTGCGTCCTGTTCTTTTGCGGGTCATCACTTTCCGCCTCAGCGAGCTTTTTACTATCAATTCGCAGGGTACGTGAAACGCCTTCGCTGTTCGATAGCATTTCGGGAAACAGGGCCCCTTGCCCGTAGACTGTCTTGGTCGATTTTTTCTGTCGCCCGTTATCTTCTTGGACCACCTCACGGACCACCTCACCAGAAATTTTTTCAAAGAAGTGTTCCGCAATATCGGTGTTGTCACAGACGATGATCATCACAGGGGGCGTTTTCTCTTGTGCATCAGATGCCTCCTGAATGTACTCAAAGCGTTCTTTCCACTGGCTGGCGAGGGTCTCAAGTGCGTCCTCCGCCTCACGATAGACAGCGTCCGGTTTCGGTTTACGCGCTCTGCCCGGCAAGCGGTCTAATGGCTCGATCTCGTCGTTGATGGCCGCCCAGAGCCGGAAGAATTTCGGTTCGGGTCGTCCGGTCGTATCGCTGACTGGCAATCGCGGAATCTTCGTGATGCCGCTCTCGATTGCGTCCACCAAGCCGAAATCGCTGACAATCCACGGAAAAGGTATGCCTTCCGGGTGACCACTGCCTTGAATGTAAAACGGTGTGGCGGAGAGATCAACGCAAAAGCGCACACTACACGCTTGGTTAATCGTGTCCAAGCCTCTAATCCAAACGGTGGCTTCTTCGCGTTCCCTTTTTGCGTCGGCGGACAGCAGTTCATCGGTCGGCGCGGGGCGATAGGCGTGATGCGCTTCATCGTTCAGCACCATGACTGGGGCGCGTTCATACAGTTCACCCAACACCCGCTTCGCAAAAGCGTCAGGTGTCTCTGCGCCCTTATTAACGACATCGTAGCTTTGACCGTCTTCGGTATGCTCGGACTCCGGCGCGAATTGATGCCAGTTGGTGACAAGCACTTTCCCGCTGTTGAGCAACGGGCGGAGTTTGGTCGGGATGAGCTCAAAGGCATCGTAGTAGTTTTCCAAAACTTCGGGCCGCAGGACCTGAAGTCGTTCCTTGATTGTCAGGTTCGGGCAGACGACCAGGGCTGCCGCGGGGAAACGGATATCGGAAGGCACTTTCCCGCGGTTGCAGAACGCCCACGCGATAAGCATCGCCATCACCACCGTCTTGCCGCTACCTGTCGCCATTTTGCAACCGTAACGGATTAGGCCAGGGAAGTCAAGGTCGTTGGGTTGATCGATCAGTTCACCGAACGCTTCATCTGTGAATTGCGGATTAAAGGCGATGCGCCTTTCCCCCCGACGAATCTCGGCGATGTATATGAGCGTTTCAACCGCTTCGCGCTGGCAGAAAAACAGTCGTCGCTCGAGATCTTCACGCGCCCAATGATTCAGCAGTTCTCGGGTTACAACGGTCGCGTTTCGGTAATTCGATTCACGCCACCGTTTCACATCACTACGCAGCGCATTCACCAACGGCAGGTCATCCCGTTCCTCCTCTTGAAAGAATCGAAGTCGAAGTTGTTCACTGCCCGTGCGTTGCGTTTTGTACCAGTACCCTGCCTCACGCCGCCCCGGTTGCCTGACGGCTTCGCCGGTTTCGGTGTCGTACAACCAATGCGCGTCCGGCTCCTCGTAGGGGTTGCACAGGATGGGTTGTTCAACAGGTTGGATTGGAATTTCCAGTTGGTCGTTATTATTCATGAAGGTCTCCTTATGTTTCTTTGTTAGCTGTTTTTGGGTGCCAATTCGGGGAAAAAACCTCCGCATTGGTAAATTTTTAGATCGAAGAAAGCAGTAACGGTGCGGGTTCTCACTTGCGAAAATTTACCAATTTTACCAATGCCTAATTCTTAACTCTATTGTCTGAATCGCTGATTATAGTAAAGCCCATAATTACTGATACACCGCGACCAGCGCGCTTACAAAGCACGCCTACCGGTAAATGTCACCATATTTTTAGATTTGCTGTGGATTGCGAAATTCCCTACATCTTGCTACCCTTCGCCACGTTACACGGTTTGCACCGCAGAATCATATTTTCCCATACAGTTAATCCGGCCCGTGAGTGCGGAGTGATGTGATCTGCCTCAAGTTGCCGAAATCCCGCTGGCCCAGAGAAAACCTGCTCGCAGTCTGGACACACATATCCACCACGGCTATCATCGAAGTTTCTGCGGAAATATGAGTTTTTCCACGCCACTGGGAAATCGCGAGCGTTTGGGTTGCATGTGCAGAGAGTTGGCGGCAGTGTACTCAAGTTGGTATCCTCCTCTAAAGTAATTTTATCATGTGAGACGTGAAAATTCACGCTTTATATTAAAGTCCTGCGAAGGAGCTTGCGGGATGGGTTCCCCATCCTCTTGGTAACATTCTTTCATCAACTCCCATGCTTCTTTCAATTCGACTAATGCCTCGGTGGATGTCGGTCCGAAAGCCGAGACATTGGGCATCTCAACAAAATGGGCTAAGAACCTGTTTTAAGAACCTAAGTTGATTATTGAAAAACACCGCCGAGAGATGCTCGGAGGTTTCATATTTTTCCGAGTTTTCCGAGGAAACGCGAGAATTTGATAGAGACAAAAAAGGGTGTAAACTCATGCTATGACTCAATTCTGGGCGGTTTGCCCAGGAAGGCTCCTCGGAAAATTACTCGGAACCCCAGGTTGTCATAGCAAGTTTAATATAAAAGTTGAACAAGTTTTAGCATAAAGCGTCGCGGCTGGGAAGCCGCTCCTACAGTCACGGCTGGGAAGCCGTTCCTACAAGACACGCGGTTATAAAACGGGTCACGGCTGGGAAGCCGTTCCTACAAGACACGCGGTTATAAAACGGGTCACGGCTGGGAAGCCGTTCCTACAAGACACGCGGTTATAAACAGAGTCACGGCTGGGAAGCCGTTCCTACAAGACACGCGGTTATAAACAGAGTCACGGCTGGGAAGCCGTTCCTACAAGACACGCGGTTATAAACAGAGTCACGGCTGGGAAGCCGTTCCTACAAGACACGCGGTTATAAAACGGGTCACGGCTGGGAAGCCGTTCCTACAAGACACGCGGTTATAAACAGAGTCACGGCTGGGAAGCCGTTCCTACAAGACACGCGGTTATAAACAGAGTCACGGCTGGGAAGCCGTTCCTACAAGACACGCGGTTATAAACAGAGTCACGGCTGGGAAGCCGTTCCTACAAGACACGCGGTTATAAAACGGGGCGCGGCTGGGAAGCCGCTCCTACAAGACCCGCGGTTATAAAACGGGGCGCGGCTGGGAAGCCGTTCCTACAAGTTTATTCTTTAAGGTTGCCATCTCAAGCAAGTTTTAATATTAAAGTTTAACTTCTGAATGACTAGGAGGAATGGATAGGCATCCCCCAACCTTCCCTCCTTCCACGCTTCCATCCTTCCACCCTTCCATCCTTCCACCCTTCCCCCTTTCCTTCCATCCTTCCAATCTTCCACTCTTCCATCCCCTTCCTATCTGTTTTTGCCCTTCAAATCATGGATCCGCATTACTTCATTTCCGCGCGGGTCGATTACTTTGATGGCGGCGCGAGCATGTTCGCCTGCGGGGAATGGCAACGACTCTGTCCCACTGAACTTCTCAAAACGCTCTGTGTCAATTACGCCTTTGAGCGCACGAGCGATTTTATCCCACGCTTTCTGGTCGGGAAAGAAGGCTTGGGTGATGCAGAACGTCCGACCGTCGTAGTCGGCATCGAGAAACCACGCCGCAACTCTGTCCGCGTTTGCTGGATAGGTCTTGTTCTCTACGGGGTCGTAGATGTCCACCCCTTCCATCTTGACAATATACTCGCCGTCGTCCGTGGTTTCGAGTACCGTGCGCGGTAGCCCAAACACGGTGAACAATCGACTGGAGTGTGTCTCCTTGAGCAGGTCGCCCATTGCTACATCGGGATTGACGTGCGCCATGTGGATACGAACTTCCGGATCCGGGTCGGCTTGGATGGCGGCTTGAGCCGCGCCATCGAAACTGAAGCCTGCAAAGACCAATGTATTATACCCACGTTGATAAGCCGTACGCAGGGACTGTTCGACCTGCATCGCTGTCACGGAGCCGTGTTGCGGTCCAAAAGCCACTGCTACGCTTCGTTCTGCATCGTTATTTTCCGAACTCCCTTCGGCCCAACTCCCTTCGGCGTGAAGAACTTCCCCCTCAAGCGGATCAAGTGCCGCGAATTTTAGCGTCTGGTTATTGGGGAAATGCACACCGTCATTTTGCAGTAGCCGAATCATCCCATTGAGATACGATTCGGCATTGACGGATTCGGGTTCCCCACTCTCAGACTCATCGGGTTCTTCACCCTCAGACTCAAATGTGTCCGGCACTTCTTCAGGTTCGCCGCCGATGGGTGAATCCACATCAAGCGATTTTTCGGGAGGTTGCACTGCCTCCACTGTGAAGGGCCCGCTCACCCGAAGCTTCTTTCTGTCCACCTCTGGCTGGTCAACCAATTCCTCGCCTTGGGAAGAGGCGGCGATGCAGGCATCCACCTCATCCCTCTTGCCCCGCCACGCCTCACGATAATCGGTTAACGCCTCCTGCAACACCTCCGGCCAATCTGGGTCGGTGTCAAACGGCACTTCCCACTCCTGCCATTCTGTCTTTGGGAGCTCCCAGCGTCGCCGATCGGCAGCCGTAACCGCCCTTTTCCCTTCGCGTTTCTCCTTCGCCGCAAGTTTGGCGAGTAGCTCTGTCCGAACCTCTGGGGTCACTTCCGCTAAAGCTCGGTTGAGTATCTCCAACTTCTCTTCCAAAATCGGCTCATGTTTTGCGAAAATGGGATCAAGCCCAGTGTTGTGGGCGATGCTTCTAAGGGTGATGTGCGGGACCGTTTTGTTGACGAAGCCGCCCGCAACCCCTTCCGACTTGTCCTTGAGTTTGTAGTAGTCGTAGGTTGCTGTCAAGATGCGTTGAAGTGTCAAGGAGGTCGCCACGCGGCTGGTATCAATCATTATCCACCGTCTGCCCCACCGTTCGGCGACGTAAGCGGTGGTGCCACTTCCACAAGTGGGGTCGAGGACGAGGTCGCCGGGGTCTGTGGTCATGAGGAGACAGCGTTCGATGATTTTTGTAGAAGTCTGGACAGCGTAACTAGGATGAGGTTCACCTGTTGTGTCGTTCCAGAAGTTGTTTATTCGCCGCCTTGGAACATCTGCCCAAAAAACAAAAGCACTTAACCGTCCACTGTCTGACAAATGTAGTCGTTGGGCCTTCTCCAGTCGCAAAATATTGCCAGGATCAAACGCCCACTGCGCGTTTGATCCTGGCAATATTTTGCGATTTCGTAGAATTATTTCCCCACTTCGGGTATCACTCGGATGCTGACTTATCACACGATCGGCGACCTTACACCACTTTCCACCCTGTTCTAACAATTCAATTTCTTCAGCCTCACTTGTAGGATTCACCAGATCTCCGTGTATCGTTAGAACTCGATTGAATGTTTTATCATCAGGATGCTGGATCTGGTCTGTTATAGTTCCGTAAAGAGTATGTAACTTGGCATCTGTTCTATTTTTGGCGTAGTGCAATATGTAATCGTTGATTGCATGTCCGGGCATCGTGAAGTTTTTCTTCTTAAATACAATGGTAGCAAAAGAATTCTCACTCCCGAACACCTCATCCATCAAACACCGCACCCGATGAAGATTCTCATCACCAATCTGCACAAAGATGCTGCCGCTGTCCGTCAACAGGTCCTTGGCGACAATCAACCGGTCTCGCAGATAGGCGAGGTAGGAGTGGATGCCGAGGGTCCACGTATCGCGGTACGCTTTAATCTGCTCGGGTTCGCGGGTGAGATCTTGTGCCTTTTCCTTCACATCGCGCTGAAAGACGGTGGGTTGGAAGTTTGATGCAAACTTGATACCGTAAGGGGGGTCAATGTAAATCATCTGCACTTTGCCAGCGAGGTCTTCGCGTTTTGCTAGGGAACTCATCACGCTCAGGCTATCGCCCAAGATTAGGCGGTTTGTCCAATCCACGTCGTGCTGGTAAAACTGCACCGCCTCCCGATATTCCTGCTGCGGGTCGGCAAAGAGCTCGCGCTGTACATTTTCCCGTGCCGCCACCTTCACAATGGCTTGCGTACTCACGCGCTCGTGGATGTGCAACGCCACCGGATCGACTGTGAAAGAGCTTGCCTCCTTCTTGCCTGCCCATTCGAGCCACGGGGCTTGGTGTCTCAGTCCCTCCGCGATGATTTTCACCTCATCGGCAGAGAGTGCGCCTTGCTGTGCCTTTTCGAGCAATTCGGGCAGTTCGTCCGGCTCTCCGTTTCCGTCAAATCGCAGGATGGGCGGTAGGTGGGGGTTGTAATCGTAGTCGTGCTTAGGCTGTTCTTGGACTAACCCGTGTGCGGCGATGCCCGCGGGTGGGTTGTTCTTTCGGGTAGCGTCCTCGTGTCGGTAGTCTTCGACACCTTTCTCTTTCGATTTTTCGTTTTTCTTTGGCATTGAATTATTTCCTCATAATTAGATATTCTTATCAATAGGTGCTGCCTACTGTAGGGCGAAACCGGTTTCATATTCTGCGATTTTGTTTGGTCAGTTCCCCCCGCAGAAAAAGGCGTTGCGTTAGGATGGCGCGGGGATACGCCCTCTGTCGGTTTCCGTGCGTCAGTGCTATAAAGTCCGTTTCAATATAAAAGTTAAGCCAATTTCAGCATAAAGAGTCACGGCTGGGAAGCCGTTCCTACAGTCACGGCTGGGAAGCCGTTCCTACAGTCGCGGCTGGGAAGCCGCTCCTACAAGACACAGGGTTATAAAACGAGTCGCGGCTGGGAAGCCGCTCCTACAAGACACGCGGTTATAAAACGAGTCGCGGCTGGGAAGCCGCTCCTACAAGACACGCGGTTATAAAACGGGTCACGGCTGGGAAGCCGCTCCTACAAGACACGCGGTTATAAAACGAGTCGCGGCTGGGAAGCCGCTCCTACAAAACCCGCGGTTATAAAACGGGTCGCGGCTGGGAAGCCGTTCCTACAAGACACGCGGTTATAAAACGGGTCACGGCTGGGAAGCCGTTCCTACAAGACCCGCGGTTATAAACCGAGTCGTTGCTGGGAAGCCGCTCCTACAAAACACGCGGTTATAAACCGAGTCGCGGCTGGGAAGCCGCTCCTACAAGACACGCGGTTATAAAACGAGTCGCGGCTGGGAAGCCGCTCCTACAGTCGCGGCTGGGAAGCCGTTCCTACAAGACACGCAGTTATAAACCGGGTCACGGCTGGGAAGCTGCTCCTACAAGACACGCGGTTATAAAACGAGTCGCGGCTGGGAAGCCGCTCCTACAAGACACGCGGTTATAAAACGAGTCGCGGCTGGGAAGCCGCTCCTACAAGACACGCGGTTATAAAACGGGTCGCGGCTGGGAAGCCGTTCCTACAAGACCCGCGGTTATAAACCGAGTCGCTGCTGGGAAGCCGCTCCTACAAGACACGCGGTTATAAAACGGGTCACGACTGGGAAGCCGTTCCTACAAGTTTATTCTTTAAGGTTGCTTATTCTTAAAAATTGTCCAAAGCTTAGTAGAAATTATACCAATTCCGATAATAAATCACTCGTTAATGGAAGTCCGATTTGCGTCAACTCATGTTGCCACTTTCAAAGAAAGTCATAAGCAAAAACGCATCAGACCCCCGTAGCCAGGGCATCTTGCCCCATCGGATAACGATATGCGTCAACTCATGTTACCACTTTCAAAGAAAGCGTCATCAACCGCACCCCCGTAGCCGGGATTACAGGCGTTTCATATTTCATCAAAACCGCTAACGCGATATAAATTTTCAGAAATGGTATTACTATAGTTTGGATAATAACTTTGGGTATACCAATACGTTTGAAGGGAATTGAAAATTGAACGTCAACACTCATAAGGATTAGTTTTCGTGGAAGTTTTTTGGCATGTTCGTCTCCATTTCGTCTCATCATTAGCTCTTACCAACAAGAGAATGTTGATGCAGTTACTTCAATTGGATTTTTTGTTTGACACAAGGAGAATAGAAATGGTGGGGTGTACTGGATTTGAACCAGTGACTTCTACCGTGTGAAGGTAGCGCTCGTACCACTGAGCTAACACCCCATTGGAATCAACGGAGGGAATGCAGGAAATGGGCTCACTAGGACTCGAACCTAGGACCGGCCGGTTATGAGCCGGCTGCTCTAACCAACTGAGCTATGAGCCCATCGTCAAATACGCTATTATTATAAAAGGTGGGCGGTGAATTTGTCAAGGGATTTGTAAGATCTTCTCGGCAATGGTGATTTTCGGGCTGTTTGAACGGTTATTTTGCCCGTTGTGCGTCGGTTAAATCGAGGCAGGGGTGGAGCAGATGCTCCGCCTGTGGGCTCCCCTTTTGTTATTTCCGAACTCGATCAACTACTTTACCTAAACGGTGTAATATGCTACTATGAGTTTGGACAATTTGTGTGCTATTTAGATATTCTTATCAATAGGTGCTGCCTGCTGTAGGACGAAACCGGTTTTATATTCTGCGATTTTGTTTTCTCAGTTCCCCCCGCGGAAAAAGGCGTTGCGTTAGGATGGCGCGGCGGATACGCTCTCTGTCGGTTTCCGTGCGTCAGTGGTAAGCAGGTTTAATATAAAAGTGAAGCAAATTTCAGCATAAAGAGTCATGGTTGGGAAGCCAGGTCACGGCTGGGAAGCCGTTCCTACGGGGGTTGTGGTTATAAACAGAGTCACGGCTGGGAAGCCGTTCCTACAAGACCCGCGGTTATAAAACGGGTCACGGCTGGGAAGCCGGGTCACGGCTGGGAAGCCGTTCCTACGGGGGTTGTGGTTATAATACAGAGTCACGGCTGGGAAGCCGTTCCTACGGGGGTTGTGGTTATAATACAGAGTCACGGCTGGGAAGCCGTTCCTACGGGAGTTGTGGTTATAAACAGAGTCGCGGCTGGGAAGCCGTTCCTACAAGTTTATTCTTAAAAATTGTCCAAAGTTTAGTGATATGCTATAATACAGTATCTAAAGTTTCTGATAAGTTGCCAACTCGGTAAATTGAGCAACAGTACACTATAATTATTGACTTTTCCAAAGGAGATTAAGTTGTGAAAGCACAAGTTTTCTATGAACCAGAAAAGATGGCACTTGAAAGGAGGGCGATTCCAACACCGGGGGACGATGATTTGCTGGTCAAGGTCAGGTCGGTCGGAATCTGCGGCTCTGATGTCGCTTACTATTTCGGTATGAGTTCTCTTGAGACATCGGATGGCAAGGGGCCGTTGATTCTTGGACATGAGTTCACCGGCGAAGTTATCGAGGTTGGGAGCAACGCAGAGGGTGCGTTCATGGTCGGTGACCGTGTTGTTGTGAACCCTGTTCAGTCAAATCCCAATTCGTTCTGGAGTCAGAAGGGGCTTTCTAACCTTTGTACGGAGAAACGTATACTCGGTGTTGGCAACGATGGAGGGTTTGCAGAATATGCGGCTTCCGACTACCGCTGGACGGTTAAATTGCCTGAGAATGTCACCTACGACCAGGGGGCGTTAACGGAACCGTTGGCTTGTGGATTGTACGCTGTCAATAACCTCAAGGCGGAACCGGGACAAACTGTCGTTGTGTTTGGACCTGGGCCAATCGGATTGATGATGGTGCAGGTGCTCAAGAGTCGCGGTATGGCGAATGTCATCCTCGTCGGCACACGCGATTATCGTCTCGAAAGGGGTAAGGAACTGGGGGCAGACCTCGTTGTGAACGCCGCAGACACTAATTCACCGTTCTATATTGAAGACCTTGGTGAGAAAATCGCGTCAATGAACAATGGCGAATTGGCTGACAGGGCAATCACTGCCACCAGTTCACTCGATGCCATCCACACTGCGCTCGAGGTTACCGGACGCCATGCGACGGTTGTGGTCTTCGGCTTGCCTGGGGACACGGATGTGATGCAGGTCCCGATTCTTGACACCATCTTGATGGATAAAACTATCCGCTTCTCGTGGCTCGCACCGAATACATGGGAAGAGGCCGTTCAACTAATCGCTGATGGTGCGGTGAACATGGATAAAATCATCAGCCACGAATTTCCACTTGAAGACCTCGCTGAGGGTATCACGAAGGTGCGGAATCGTGAAGATAACTGCACGAAAGGGCTGATCAAGGTTTCGGAGTAGGATGTGAAACGTGATGCGTAGAGTGTCACGGCACTGCGCTTACGCATCACGCATCACAAACCACACAACTATGGGTATACAATTCTTTATCGTTTTCGCGCTATCAATTGCTTTCTTATCAATGGGCGTAACAGGGGGTATAGATATTATCTCCGTGACATCAAATAGCTCATTTGTGTTCAGCACGGATAAGCCGTTTGACAGCGATTTGGATAATCAGATAATTCCGATCGGCTTAAAGCAGGAATTTGAAAATAACAGCATTCTGTTCTCTGAAAATGTGACCGCTTCGATCAAAATTGAAGGGCAAAGGTGGCTCATAACGGATAAGATACGGACGTATACCATCCAACGCGAAGCAGATGGTCTGACGATTTATAAAGGATCTCTGCCGCATCTCCATTTTTCAATCGTTAAATGTGTCGTTGGCGTTCTACTTTTTCTCGGCAGTATGTACCTAATGGGATTCTTCCTCTATCTTGAAGAACGGGAGAGTGGGCGCATCATGAAAAACGTCAAGAGTTTTGTGAGGTTCAGAACATTTCTTGAGCGGCAACAGCAGAAGTAGTCTGACCAAAGCGAAGCCCAGCACGCATTTTCACGGATAAGGGAGGTAGGAGAAATGAAATCTATTTTTCAAAAATCCAAAACCGCAAGCTTCAATTTACCAAAAAGTCTTTGGGCGTTTGTGGTCATGTTTATCTTCGTATTTGTCTCTCACGCCCAATCTGTTGGATCGCGAATTCTATTTATGTCAGTCCGCGACGGCAACGTCGAAGTTTACACCATGAACCCGGACGGCTCCAATCCCGTGAATCTCTCTCGCCATCCTGGCATCGATATGTATCCCGTTTGGTCTCCAGATGGTAAAAGAATTGCCTTTATATCTAACCGTGATGGGAATAGCGAGATTTTTGTCATGGATGCCAACGGTGGAAGACCAATACAACTCACCCATACCCCGCCGCCTGTATCTCATGAGGGTTTTAAGGGTTGTCTCTGGTCCCCAGACGGGACACAGATTGCCTTTACCTCAAACCGTGAGGGAAACTGGGATGTCTATGTCATGGACGATGACGGTAAAAACTTGATAAACCTAACTCTGCACTTGGCATCCGATAGTCTGAACAGTTGGTCGCCCGATGGAAGGCAGATTCTTTTTAAATCGTCTCGTGATGGCAATCGTGGAATTTACGTCGTGGACACCAATGGTGGAAAACCGCGGCACTTCATCCGAAATGGCTTCGGCATCCGCTGGTCGCCGGATGGCAGGCAGATTCTTTTCATCTCAGGTGGTGAAATTTACGTCATGGATGCCGACGGGGGAAATCCTCAGAACCTCACCCGAAATGGCTACGGTGTCCGCTGGTCGCCGGATGGCAGGCAGATTCTTTTCATCTCAGGTGATGACATTTACGTCATGGATGCCGACGGGGGAAATCCTCAGAACGTCACCCAAAATCGTGCCAGAGATGGCGACGCAATCTGGTCGCCGGATGGAAGGAAGATTCTTTTCGCTTCAGATCGCGATGCTCTGCATGATGAGCTCTATGTGATGAATCGAAACGGGGGAAACGTTGTCAGATTGACTCACAATCAAGCAAGGGATGCCTCTGCTTCGTGGTTCGATCCGCGCTTTCCGGTTTCCGAACAAAAACAACTCCACACCTTATGGGGAGCTCTAAAACGGAAACCGTAAAAAGTCAAGTTGAGCGTAGCCTCTAAAGAAGACGATGAATACATTAATGGTTATCGATGTGCAAAAGGAACGGTGATGCCAAATTCAGTATCAATGTCAGTATCAATAAACCCGCCACTCAAAAATGATCTCTTACTCCGGGCGGCACGTCTGCAACCGGTGGAGCGGGTGCCCGTATGGCTGATGCGCCAAGCGGGACGTTCAGACCCTGCCTATCGGTCACTTAGGGAACAGATTAATCTGCCCTTAGAGCGATTGTTTCGCACTGTGCCGAGTCCTTTTAGCGAAACGGAGGTCGAATGGGCAATTGAGATTTCCCTTTTACCGAAACGCATCGGGGTTGATGCAATCATTGTGTATCAGGATATTCTCACGCCGCTTGCGCCGATGGGGGTACACTTCCGATTTGCCCCGGGGCCCGTGTTGGAATCCCCTATCCGCACGAAGGCGCAAATAGCGGGTTTAGTCCCCCTTGATGACCCGATTTCGCAGTGCGCGTTTAATGGTGAAGTCATAGGAGGGTTGCGTCGGGCACTTGCGGGAGAATTGCCGCTGATCGGTTTTGCCGGTGCCCCGATGACACTGGCACTTTTTATGATTGCGGGGAGGAGTCCGATGGTAAAGGGCGGTGGCATTTCAGACGAAGCCAAGGTCGCTTTTCAGATGATGGACGAAGAACCAGCTCTGATGCACACGCTTTTGGAACGGTTAACACAGATGACAATTGGCTATCTCAACTATCAGATTTCACAAGGTGCTCAGGTGGTGCAACTGTTTGAGTCCGTCGCTGATCAGATTAATCGACGGCTCTATGAAACCTTCGTCCAACCGTATCACGAACAGATTTTCGAGGCGTTAAATCCTGATGCCCCCTCCATTCTGTTTGCGAGGGAATGTCCTTACCTCGACCTTATGTTGAAAAGCGGTGCTGACGTTCTAAGCGTAGGAAAGTGTGTTGAACTCGCAGCAGCGCGGGCGGAGGCAAAAGGCACGGTTGCCTTTCAGGGCAATATGGATAATGAAATCCTACGGGATGGCAGTTTTGATGATATTACCGCCGCTGTCAACGGTTGCTTGGAAGCAGGTGGTAAAATTGGGTATATTTTGAACCTCAGCCACGGGATTTTCCCCGATACACCGTTTGAGAATGTGAAACATTTTGTGAAGGCGGCGAAAGCGTACGTCTGGGATAAATAAAGACTGGAAGGGTGGAAGGATGGAAGATTGGAGGGGGAGGAAGAGGGCGAGGCAGGATGCCCCGCCTACGGTATATTATGATTGATCAAAACGGATACGACAGCATATTGCTTATTGGGTTTGGTGGGCCGACACCGGGGTGCTGTAAAAAGTACGCCACATGTCCCGGTGAGGCGTACTGCTTTGTGGAAGGGATTATCGGCACCGCAGAGGTGAACGCTGAACGGGTACAGGGGGTCGCAAGCCACTACGTTGCGCTCGGTGGATTTTCTCCGTTTAATGAATTGACGTTCAAACAGGCTGATGCCCTTGAGGTCGCGCTAAAAGCGAGGGGCGTTGATGTGCCAATCTATGTCGGGATGCGAAATTGGAGGCCGTATCTCCGAGAAGTTATTGCGGAGATGTGCGAAATTGGGCATCAACGTGTACTTGGGGTTATTCTGTCTGCCTATCAATCGAGCTCAAGTTGGGAACGGTATCAGAACGATGTCAAAGCCGCTATTGATGCGGTGGACGGGTGGTCGCCAGCTATCCGTTATTTGGACGCATGGCATACACGCCCCGGCTTTGTGAACGCCATCGCAAGCAGGGTTCGTGAGGCGTGTGCAGACATGGAAGCGCGTCGTTTTGATCGGGCATCCTTAATTTTTACAGCGCATGGTCTCCCCCAACCTGCGGCGAAGCGTTCCCCGTATACAAAACAGTTTCGTCAAACCGCATCGACAGTTGCAGAGCAACTCGGAAAAAATTTCGATATCGCCTATCAGAGTGCGCCTGATAATCCTACTGTGCCGTGGACAACCCCCGATATCAATGACCTCATCCGCACTAAAAAGGAGGCTGGCTTCCGAGATGTCATCGTGTCCCCGATCGGCTTCCTGTGTTGCCATGTCGAAGTGCTTTACGACCTCGGCGTGGAAGCCAAAGCGACTGCGGAAGCATGTGGCATCGACTTTGTCTGCACAGAAACAGTCGGTGACCATCCTGAATTTATCGGCATGTTGACAGAGTGCATTTGTGAAAGATTTCAGGGGGTTCGAGAAAATGGCTGAACCAGAATCGAAAGTGCGGCATGGAAAAGAGGGAGACGGGATGCCAAACACTTCAGAGCAGAAACAAGCTGTCGTTATCGGTGGAGGGATTGCTGGACTGACAGTGTGCTATCGCCTGACCGCTGAGGCTCAAAAGCGCGGTATTCCGCTCAACGTCAAACTGCTCGAAGCCAGTGACCGTGTTGGGGGTGTTATCCGCACGTCCCATCAGGATGGATTCATCGTTGAACACGGGCCTGATGCCTTTCTCTCTGCTAAGCCGGGGATTAAGGAATTGTGCGAGGAATTGGGAATTGACAGCCAATGGCTCGGCACAAACCCTAAGGAACGACGCAGTTTCGTCCTCCGAAAAGGGAAATTATGCGCTGTGCCGGAGGCATTTTACATGATGGCACCTGCCGCATGGTCACCGTTTTTGAAAACGCCAATTTTCAGTTGGGGTGGAAAATTGCGAATGGCGTTGGAGCTCTTCATTCCGAGAACGCAAGCGGACACAGATGAATCGGTGGCGCATTTCGTCAAGCGTCGATTGGGGAAGGAAGCGTACCAACGCATCGCGCAACCGATGATTGGTGGCATCTACACCGCGAATGCGGAAGATTTGAGTCTCAAGGCCACAGTTCCCCAATTCCTTGAGATGGAACAAGCGCACCGAAGCATTATCAGAGCATTAATCGCTCGAAGGAAGCAATCGAAGCAGACCGCAAGCGGTACGAGTGGGCCACGCTATAGCCTGTTCCTTTCATTTCAATCGGGTATGCAAACGCTGACCGATACGCTTGCCGAACGCCTATCGGCCGACTGTATACGGCTTGATGCGAAAGTGAGTCGTGTGGAGAACTGTGTTGAGGATGGGAGGTGGCGTATTCACATCGACAACCAGCAGGAGCTCAACGCCGACCTCGTCTGTATCGCGCTCCCCGCACACCAAACTTCGAGACTGGTGGAGCGGAGTGCGCCCGAACTCGCAAAACACCTCGCGGCCATCCCTTATGCTTCTTCTGCACGGGTCAATTTTGCCTTTCGCCGTGAGGATGTCGGGCATCCGCTGAATGGGATGGGATTTATCGTTCCCGCCATTGAAGAGCGATCAATTCTCGGCTGTACTTTCAGCAGTGTTAAATTCGAGGAGCGCGCACCTGTGGACCAGGTGCTGTTGCGGGTTTCTATCGGTGGGGCGTTGCAGGCAGAACTGTTGCAACGGTCTGAATCTGAGCTTATCAAGTTGGCTCTTAAAGAGGTGCGTGAGTTGCTTGGGGTTACAGGTGAACCTATTTTCTCGGTTTTCAGTCAACACACTCAAGCGATGGCGCAGTATCATGTTGGGCATCTTGGGCTGGTGTCACAGATTGAGGGGCAGGCAAAGAAACTTAGGGGATTCGCGCTTGCGGGTAATGCGTATCGCGGTATTGGTATACCGGATTGTATCAGCAGTGGAGAGCGGGCGGCACGAAGTTTGATGGACTCTCTGGCTGGAGTGTGTTAGTCCAAGCCGAGCGAGGGGTTTAAGGATGGATGGAGGGAAGGATGGGATTTAGCTTGCGGTGGAGATTTTATGTTCTATTTTTCACGGTTGTCGGTTTAATCATTGGGCTCTTCGCGCTTATCCAGCCCTTTGCTCAAGAGGAAGCCGCTGAGACTCCCCATCTCGGATATGATGATATTTACCGGGAGTTCAAAAGGGGTAGGTGTAGAAGTTGCCACCCAGCCATCTGGCGGGAGTGGGAGCGGTCAATGCACGGGCAGGCGTGGAAAGACCCCATTTATCAGGAAGCCGCGGGCAAAATACCAGACCGAGAGAAAAGTTGTGACCCGTGCCATGCGCCCGAACCTATCTTGGTCACTGGGGTCGGTAAGATGCCTAAGTTGCGAAAGGCGGATCGGGATTTCGGTGTCTCTTGTCTCGTGTGCCATCTTGATGCAGATGGTGCAATGCACGGCCCGCCTGCGAGCGTTGATGCGCTGTTCCACGCGAATGTAACGAGTGAAATTCATACGAAGCCGACTAAACTCTGCGGCACTTGTCATGGGCAACCGAGCGTTCCTGCCCACAATCAACTTGCCAGTTTCAAGGAGAGTGCGGCGGCAAAATCGGGTAAGAGTTGTGCGAATTGTCACATGCCGCGTGTGAAGCGGTTACAAAGTACGGCAAGCTACGAGGCAATTTCGGGCAGGCGGCACACATGGATTGGCAGTCGAAGCGTGGCGATGCTCAGAAGAGCGGCTGGGCTTGAGATTGCGTTTGATGCGGGCAAGGCGACGATTGCCATCACCAACAAGGCTGGGCACGTTCTGCCCGGGGAGGCGTTGCGCGTCATCATCCTTGATGTGAAAATCGCCGACGTTAACGGAAAGGTCATCCAGCATCAGCAGGTTTTTCGCTCCGCAACTTCGGGTGAGGGGAACAGCGACAACCGTCTCCCTCCTGACGCAACGGAGCAATTCGCTTACACGCTCGGTTCAAAGGAGATCATCGAGGCGAAACTGTACTATCTTTTGCAACCAACGACACCAGAGAATGAATGGATTACAATGGCTGAGGCAAGCAAGACAGCACCGTAATAGGAGACGAATATGAAACCAAACACCGATTTTCAAGTTGACCTCACAGATGAAGATGTCGCGTTTTTTCGTGAAAATGGTTTCCTGAGCATTGACCGCATCACCACAGATGAGGAGGTTGAATGGCTTAGGGGGATTTACGACCACCTTTTCACGGAGCGAGTCGGAGAGGATGAGGGCCGATATTTTGACCTCGGCGGGCCACGTACACACACCGGGCGTGAGGTGCTACCGCAGGTACTTGGGCCACATGCGGCGTTCCCGGAACTTCAGGAAACGGTCTATTTTCGCAACGGGCGGCGGCTTACAGCCAAACTGCTTGGGATTGAAGCGAAACAGGTCAACGGTGGGGGGCACATGATTCTCAAGCCTGCACGTTACGGTAGCGAGACACCGTGGCATCAGGACGAAGCTTATTGGAATCCAGAAATCCTCCCACATAGCCTCAGCGTGTGGCTACCGCTAGACCCCGCGACGGTAGAAAGTGGGTGTATGCAGTTCATCCCGAAATCACATACGGGTGTTGTGCGTTGGCATCGTCACATTGGTGATAACCCCTTAACTCACGGCTTGGTGACGGAGGACGTTGACGCATCGCAAGCGGTTGCGTGCCCGGTTCCGGTGGGTGGGGCGACTTTCCACCACTGTCGGACGCTGCACTATTCGGGACCAAATACGACCGACCAACCACGTCGCGCTTACATCCTCGTTCTGAGTGGGCCTCCGAAAAAACGCGATGTCCCTGCCCATCGCCCGTGGCAGACTGAGGGGCAGGACGCACTTGCCAAGTTGGAATCGCTTGCTGTCCCGCGGGGATGAGCAGAGGTCGTCGCGCTGCTAATCCCTCACATTGGCATTAAAATGAGGTTGACGATTTCAAAACATTCTCTAGCAAATGTTTGTTCAAAGCTACTATAGTTTGGACAATTTGTGTGCTATTTATAGCTAAGTCAATAATTATACCATTAATGGATTAATCTGCGTTTGAAATGGTCTCACTCTGTTTCCTTAATCGGAATTATTCCAAATGAGTAAAGATTGACATCGCGGTTCTGGTGTGGTATCTTCATTAAATTAACGAGTTGGTTTTTGAGACATCATGACTTTCAAATATTGAGGCATCTCAAGTGAATTACTATAAATTGTGGATTCAGCAACTTTAAAAAATAAACTTCACATTTTGACACAGCCCACGGAGCACTGAATCCCCGGCTGCTCCTGCTGGATTGGCAAATCCAGCAGAGCCCAATATTGGTGTGATTTCACGTTCTATTCTTCCCTGCGTCTTTGCACCTTTGCGTCTTTGCCTTCCTTTTTTCTCACTAACTTAATTTCACGAGGTATCCCAATGCCATTACACCCCAACTTCCCCGAATCGCCGCACGAAATTATTGACCCCTCAGTGCGCTGGGTTCCAACGGGCGGAGCAGTACAGGCCAGCAAATCTGACAAGCCGTTACTAAAGGAGGACAGTACTGAGTTATCAAAAGCTGTCCACGGAGAACTACTCCCCCCACTTGTCCACAAAATCCGCGAGGCAGTCAAAGTATGGCGTGACGACAACTACAGCGGTGCCTCCGAAACGAGCAGAGCACTGCTCAATTGGTGGTTCAATACCCGCCACCTGATCGAAGGCGCAACCGCTCCGATGAGCGAGTTCCAATACTATTTCGCCCAACGCGAGGCACTGGAAACCATCATCTACCTGTATGAGGTGATCGGCGTGAAAGACAAATTCGATCTGATGCGCTACGACAGTTCCGGTGCCGTTTCGACGGGCATGTTTGACGAAAGCTGGCGACGGTTTGTGGTGAAGATGGCAACAGGTACGGGCAAAACAAAGGTGATGAGCCTTGCCATCGCTTGGAGTTTCTTTCATAAACTGTATGAACCCGACTCCGAACTCTCGCGCAACTTTCTGGTCATCACCCCCAATATCATTGTGCTAGACCGTATCTATCACGATTTTCAGGGGTTGCGCGTGTTCTTTTCAGACCCCGTGTTGCCCGATAACGGCTTTGAGGGCCGCAACTGGCGCGACGATTTTCAACTCACCCTCCACCTCCAGGACGAAGTGCGGGTCACCCGTCCCACCGGTAACATCTTTCTCACCAATATCCACCGCGTCTACTCCGGGGACGAGCAACCGCCAGCACTCGATGACGAAAACAGTATGGACTACTTCTTGGGCAAACGACCAACGGGCGCTACCACAGATTCCAAGGTAGACCTCGGAGTCATCGTCCGCGACATTGATGAACTGATGGTCTTAAACGATGAGGCGCACCATATCCACGACAAGAAGCTGGCGTGGTTCAAATCCATTGAGGATATTCACAACCGCCTGTTGCAGAAGGGGGGCGAGCTGGCGTTACAAGTGGACGTAACCGCCACGCCCAAGCACAACAACGGGTCAATCTTTGTGCAGACGGTGACGGATTACCCGCTCGTAGAAGCGATTTCGCAAAATGTCGTCAAGCACCCCGTACTCCCCGATGAACCGAGCAGAGCGAAGCTGGTCGAGCGACAAAGCGCGAAATACACCGAGAAATATGCGGACTACCTCCAACTCGGCGTGGTCGAGTGGCACAAAGCATACACAGAACATGAGAAATTGGGCAAGAAAGCCATTCTGTTTGTGATGACCGATGACACCCGGAACTGCGATGACGTGGCGGAGTATCTCGAAAACCGTTACCCAGAGCTGAAGAACGCCGTGCTGGTGATTCACACCAAGCAAAATGGCGAAATCTCCGAAGCGACCTCTGGCAAGAAGAAGGAGGAACTCGAAAAACTGCGTAAACAGGCAAATGAGATCGATTCAACAGAGAGCCCATATAAGGCGATTGTCTCCGTGTTGATGCTCAAAGAAGGGTGGGATGTCAAGAACGTCACCACCATTGTGGGGCTACGCGCCTATTCCTCCAAGGCGAACATTTTACCCGAACAGACCTTGGGGCGCGGCATCCGCCGAATGTACACCGACAGTATCAAAGAGTCTGTGAGCGTCATCGGCACCGATGCCTTTATGGAATTTGTGGAGTCCATCCAAGCGGAAGGGGTGGAATTAGAACGCCAAACCATGGGCGAGGACAGTCATGCGAAAGCACCCCTCGTGATTGAGGTGGACAAGGCAAACCCCAGCAAAGACATTGACGCACTGGATATCGAGATTCCGATACTGACGCGGCGCGTTTATCGGGAATACAAAGGGCTCGCCGATCTGACCATTACCCCCCACGATTTCAAGCCTGTGACCTATCAAGAGTTTACCGAAGCCGAGCAACGGGAGATCGTTTTTCGAGACCTCACAACGGACGAAGTGACACACACTACAGTGCTAGACAGCACTGCCCCGCCAGATTATCGCAGTGTACTCAACTATTTCGCACGGACCATCATGAAAGAGCTAAAACTGGTCAGCGGTTACGATGTGCTGTACGGGAAACTCAAAGCGTTTGTGGAAAACGAACTGTTCGGGCAGACAGTGGCGTTGGAATCAGGCAATACCTTACGCAATCTGTCCGAACTCATCGCCACAAAAACCGTGATTGAAACCTTCAAGCGAGCCATCAACGACCTCACAATACAGAACAAAGGGGAGGCACAGCTTAGCGAGACCATCAAGGTACAGAACACACGCCCCTTCGCGGTAAAAGACCAAGAATATTTGACCCCAAAAAAGTCTGTGTTCAATAAAATCACCGGCGACAGTCACTTAGAACTGGAATTTGCAGCAGTTCTGGAACGGTGTCCCGATGTCGTCTCCTACGCCAAAAATTACTTGGGTGTGGGTTTCAAACTCGATTACGTCAACGCCGATGGCGACATCGCCAACTACTACCCCGATTTTCTCGTGAAACTGACGGATGGACGTATCATTGTCGCCGAAACCAAAGGACAAGTCGATCTGGATGTACCGCTCAAAATGGGTCGCCTATCCCAATGGTGCGAGGACATCAACAACGCCCAATCCGATGTCGCCTACGACTTTGTCTATGTTGACGAAGATGGCTTTCAGACGTATCAGCCGAACACATTTCAGCAACTGCTTGATGGATTCAGTGAATACAAAACTTGCCATCGTGATTGATTCCGTTTTATAATATCAATTAACACAAATAGGTTAAGTGGTCGGGGGATTGTCTTGTAAAATTCCACCACAACTGAACTTTTCCAATGGAGGCATATTATGGATATAGAATCATATTTGACCGAAAGAGTTGACGACCAAATGAAATACTTTGACTCGAAGGCGATTCGGAACCAAAAAGCATATAGGGTATTGAAGGTCATTGCAATTGCTTGCAATATTCTCACCACATTGGCCATCGCGTTGACATTCATAGTACCACCGAATTTCAGGGGGCACACGGGCATTGTTGCATTGGTCCTCTCTACACTTGTTCTCGCCACATACCAATTTGAAGAGTTCTACAATTTCGGTACCAAGTGGGAGAAGTTCCGTTTGGTTGCCGAATACCTAAAGTCTGAAAAATATTTGTTTCAAAATAAGGTAGGGATGTATTCCTCTGGCGATACAGATGAAAAGGAACACTTATTCATTGAAAAAATTGAGAACATTCTTCGCGGAACAGATATGTCGTACTTTTCACTGATGGTAGAGCCAGGGAAGGGGATCGAAAAACGTTTACAATAGCGTAGCAAATAATATCAATCAACAGAGGGTGGGTTTAGGCAGTCCAGGGGGCCTCTGATAACCTCTCGGTGTCACTATCTGTCGTTAACCCAATATAAGGAGAAACGAAAATGCCACAGCATCGTTATAAAATTTTTATCAGCCATGCTTGGAGAGACAATGCCGATTATTATCGGTTAATTAACTACTTGAACGAGACACCGAACTTTTTGTTTGTAGACTATAGTGTGTCTAAGGATAACCCCGTTGATGTAAATAGTAACAACAAATTAAAGGAGGAGTTACGCGAACAGATACGCCCTGTAGAGGTTGTTATTATTCTTGGTGGTATGTATGTCGCAGCCAGTGATTGGATCCAATTCGAGCTCGACTTTGCAAAACACTTGAATAAACCCATCCTAGGAGTTAGACCGTGGAGAACAGTGAAAAACCCGAAATCGGTTCAAGATGCCGCAGATGAAATCGTTGGCTGGGATGCTCCAACAATCGTGAGCGCAATTCAAAGGCTTGCACAAAATGGGAGAACGGAAATCTGAAGCCGCTATTCCGCGCCCGCCTTGCGAAGCAATTGAAAAATATGGAGAAACCGATGAATCATACAAAAATTCCACAACCCGATTCAATTGAAGGACTCGCTCAGTTCTCAGACACACACGATTTAACCGATTTTGAAGATGAACTTGAGGAAGTGAATTTCCTGTAGGTTGGGTTGAACGGTAACACGCAGATCGCTCAACGGTGCATCGCTATCGGTTCTGCGATTCAATGTTCGGTTCTCGTAGCTCAAGTGAAACCCAACTTCCCGCGCAGGTCTATTAATTTTAAACTCTAATTGAAGCACATGCTTAGTTCTGGGACACACGACTTAACCGATTTTGAAGACGAACTTGAGGAAGTAAGTGAACCTGTTTTTTCACATTGATCTAAAGGCCCGCTCGGACGGTTATTCAAAATTTCTTGGAGATGGCAGTAACATTCAAATGGTTATCTTTATCAGAGGCCAAAGAAAAAAACTTTGATATTCTTGTATCGCTCAAAAATGCAATGTACATCCCCAGGGGCCTATCTATCGCGATTATCTTCGGCTTCGACAAGTTGCGAGATTCCGTCTTTCCAGGGGGAGTTTTCACGATTGGTCAGGGAGAATCGCGATTCAAGGATAAGGAGCGAGTTCAGTGGTGTGTGATAATTGCCTTTTTTGTCTCGCTTGCTGCCGGACTCGTAATCCCGATAATCATGATCATTGTTTGACACACACCATATTTTCTTATACACTGAAATAAATTATGAAAAACCTTATTATGAAAAACCTCAAATACATCGTACCAGTTCTAATCGTCTTAGGCATCTTGACGTTATTAGGTCTTATGTACATCGCCGCAACACGACCTGTAACCGACTTGGAGAGTGTCCTTTTGCAAATCATTTCCTTATCGATAGGAGGTGGTCTTTCGTTCTTTGCGGGTCGCCAGTCGGCGCGTGAGGCAGCGAGAGAAATTATCAAGCCACACGCCCGGTCTGCGTTCCGGCGACTTATCTCTCTCTCCCTGAGTCTCCTGCGATCAGCGAAGGTGATCAAATCATCACGGAGCTCCGAGTCTCATGAGGACTACCAAGTAGTACTCGCCAAGCTTGAAGTAATCGTTACCGAGCAACTCGCTACAGCGGATGATGCACTAGAGGATTGGAACGACATTGTTCCAGAAGAGGTAGCAGAGTTAAAACAAAAACTGGAATCTGACAACATAGCGGAGGATAGACAATGACCAAACCGATTCGTGGAAAAGTCGCACGCGTACTTAACGCACGAGAAATCGCAATAAATGTAGGCACTGCAAAGGGCGTAACTGTTGGCATGTACTTTGATGTCATGGGGACCTACAATGAAATAGAAGATCCTGACACTCGCGAAGTGTTAGGATCTCTTGAGCGACTGAAAGTCAGAGTAAAAATTACTCAGGTGCAAGAAAAATTGTCGTTGGCAACAACATACCGAAAAGAGCAGGTAACTACTGATAACGCACTGGCCCCTGGTCCATTCACGCGCGCTCTTATGCAAGATGATTCGATAACGAGGTATGAAACATTGAGCGATCCAAGGAGAATTAAGGATACGATCAAAGTGGAAGATAATTATGTCAATGTCGGAGACCCCGTCGTTCAAGTCATTGAAGATAGCGAGGAAGAACAGGAAGATGCTGACAGAACATCCAAGGTTTCCAGTTCTCCGCTCTAGCGGAATGATATGTAACTCATGAAATTAATTTGGTATAAGAGGTCATTCATTATGGTAGACACTACAAGCAAACCGACACAAATGGCTGCATACGATAGATTTGCGCTCACTGGGAGTGGGTATATTCCGCATGATGACGATGGCGACTTTGATGAGGAAGCGGTAATTAATGGGGATCCACTTCAAGATCTCAAAAATTGCACTTACTGCTTGACTGAATTACTAAAGGTTGAAGACGAGGTCCTTCAAAAAAGTAGTCATCGCCAATATTGCCTATGGTATTGTCAAAATTGCCGCTTTTGGCAGGCACGCCTTTATTCTGATCCGTTCATGCGTTGTATGCCACCACCAGATTATTGGGCGTATATTTCAAAACTACGAGAGTTTAATCCAAAATTGCCTGAAGGTTGTAAAAAAGAGTCGGCTTTGCACATACGGTCCAACCCAGATTTGTTGCATTCCTTCACCCCTAAGCGTTTTGAGAAATTCGTCGCAGACGTTTTCCGAGCCAATTACACAAATGCTGAAGTATTACATGTTGGAAAACCCTACGATGGCGGGGTTGATGTACTGCTCATAGATGACTCAAAAGAGCAATGGCTCATACAGGTCAAACGCCGTGAATCGAAAAACCATTCTGAAGGAATTGATACTATTCGGAATGTACTAGGTGCTATGCACCTGAATGGAGTACGCAGAGGCATTGTCGTTTCAACAGCTAACCGATTTTCACGAAATGCAATACAGGCTACAGCTAAGGCTAAAGCAGGAGAGTATCCCATGATTGTTCAACTTGTTGACAAGGGCATCTTTAACAAGATGTTGGACCCAATCTTACCGGATCGTCCGTGGTTACTTCCCATCAGCGAACTTGACGCAGAATTAGCCAGCTACCTTGCTGATCAAATTCCAAGCGACCATCAACTGAAGATACCTTTCCCAGAGAAATGAGAGGAACCCATGCCACGACTCACCGAACAAGAACAACAAGAAATCCTCCGCTTTATTGAGGCGGACAAGCCACTCCCCGACCAATACCGCTTTCTGCTGTTTGAAGACAAACGCGAGGTGGAATTAGTCTGGAACGGCAAGACCAACGAGGTCTGCAACATCGTCCTCCCCTTTCAGGCGATTGAGCTAGTGGACGAACCCCGCGCCGAAAAACCGGACGAAACGGGACTGCAACTGGAGCTGTTTGACGAGCGCGGCCGCCAACGCAAAGGCTGGACCAACAAGCTAATCTGGGGCGACAACAAGCTGATTCTGTCATCGCTCAAGAACGGGCCCCTGCGCGAGGAAATTGAAGCACAGGGTGGACTCAAACTCATCTATATCGATCCACCTTTTGATGTGGGTGCGGACTTTTCCATGGATATTGAAATTGGTGAGGAGACCTTTACCAAAGAGCCGAATATCCTTGAAGAAATTGCTTACCGAGACACGTGGGGCAAAGGCGCAGATTCTTTTGTTTCCATGATTTATGAGAGGCTTAATTTAATGCATGATCTGCTAGCGAAGGATGGCGGTATCTATGTGCATTGTGATTGGCGCGTGACCGCTTATATGCGACTAGCACTTGATGAGGTGTTCAGGAAGGAAAATTTTCAAAGGGAAATTATTTGGGACATAACTGTTCTCAGTGGTTATAAAAGTCTTGCTCAGAACTGGATTCGGGGACATGAATCTATCTTGTATTATGCTAAAGATTCTGTCAATTTTATCTTTAACAAGCAATACACGGAACACGATGAGAAATACCTTTCTCGGTTTAATAAAGTTGATTCGGATGGAAAACGATATTTTGATGGAAGAGGTAAAAGAAGATATTTACACGAGGTTATTGGAAAAGGAAAGCCTGTTGGTGATGTTTGGAGCGATATTATGTCGTTTCAGCAAATTCCAACAGCTAAGGAAAGAATCAATTACCCTACTCAAAAACCTGAGGCTCTTCTTGAACGTATCATCAAAGCATCCTCCAACGAAGGTGACCTCGTCGCCGACTTCTTCTGCGGCTCCGGCACCACCGCCGCTGTTGCTGAAAAACTGGGGCGCAAATGGATTGCCACAGACCTCGGCAAGTTCGCCATCCATACCACCCGAAAACGGATGATTGGCGTACAGCGTCAACTCAAGGCGGATGGCGAAGACTACCGCGCCTTTGAAATCCTCAATCTCGGCAAATACGAGCGTCAACACTACGTCGGGCTCAATCCAAACCTGCGCGAAGCCGAACAGCAACACCAATTGGAGGAAAAGGAGCAGGCGTTTATCGACCTCATCCTACGCGCCTACTCCGCCGAAAAAACGGACGGTTTCACCATATTTCAAGGTGTGAAAGCAGGGCGACTTGTGGCGGTGGGTCCCATCAATCTGCCCGTAACACGCCTGTTTATTGAGGAGATCATCCTGGAATGCCGAAAGCATCGCATCTCGCGTGTGGACATCCTCGGCTTTGAGTTTGAGATGGGGCTATTCCCCAACGCCCTAGACGAAGCGCGGAGCAAAGGCATCGACCTCGCGCCCAAATACATCCCCGCCGAGGTGTTCGACAAACGGGCAGTGGAGCGCGATGAGGTGGTGTTCCACGACGTGGCGTTTATTGAGGTCAAGCCGTTGGTAAAAAACGGCAAAAAGGATACACCCCTTACCGTAGCGGTGGAATTGACCGATTTCTCCGTGTTTTACTCACAAGACTCTATTGCCGACGCAGAACAGAAGCTCAAAAAACGAGGCAGTCGCATCGCGGTGGCCAAAGGCCAAATCGTGAAGGTGAATAGGGATGCAAACGGCGTTTACAGCCGCGAAGTGTTGACCCAACACTGGACAGACTGGATCGATTACTGGTCAGTCGATTTCGACTTCGAGAGCCAGCGCGAAATTATCCGCGTCCAACACCCAGAAACCGGCGAGTGGGAAGAACAGTGGACCGGCGATTACATCTTTGAAAACGAGTGGCAAAGCTTCCGCACCAAAAAAGACCGCTCGTTAGAGTTAACCAGCGTCGCTCACGAATGCGAACCTGGTCGGCGCAAACTGGCTGTCAAAGTAGTAGACATTTTCGGAAACGACACAATGACGATTGTAGAGGTGACGGCTTGAAAATCAATACAGTAGGTACACACGTTTACGAAACTGCTTTTGGCCGAAACCCAGAATAAAATTTTTAAGGAGATAACCATGGCAGAAAATGTTCGGATATCCATGTTTGAAGTCGTGGGCAGTCCCTTTTGTGTCGCTACCAGCGATGGACAGAAGGTTTATGACCGCCTCGCCGAGGCACTTAAAGCGGATCGGGCGGTTGTCCTCTCATTTCACAATGTTACGACGCTGATCCCAGCGTTCCTGGATGCCGCGATTGGTCAGTTGTATGAGACATTCAGTGAAGAACAAATTCAATCTCTGTTGAAGGTAGAGGACATGGAACCAAATGATCGCACGATGTTAGAGAGTGTCGTTAAAACAGCCAAGTTGTACTTCAAAGAACCGCGAAGATTTGACCAAGTGGTTCGCGGAAAACTTGACCCGGTAGTTCGAGAGATACTAGGGGATGACGAAGACGATGAATAAAGTGGTAAATGTAAGGGACTACGACTTTACTTCCCAAGACCGACTGTTTCTGGATACCAATATCTGGTTCTATCTGTATGGTCCGGAGGGATCGAAAAGTCATTGGGTACAGATCTACTCCACTGTTTTTAACCGTATTTTGAGCAAGTTTTAATAGTAATTTTCACATTCTTGAACCCGTAGGGGCGGGGTCCCCCCGCCCGTCCCTTGCAAAAACTTGATTTCTTTGGAATCGGAATCGAAACTTTTATTCTTAAACCTGCTTGAGTGCAAAAAGCAAAATTTATATTGATGTCCTCGTCCTTTCAGAATTTATTAACACCTATTCGAGAACGCAATGGAGATTTGTCGCACGGCATATCGAATCATTCAAAGCTTTTCGCAATAGTTCACATTTCAAACCGGTTGCCCAAGAGATTGGGGATAATTGGTTTATTGGTTCCCCAGGCTGTGACGTTAGGGTTCCTCTTTCTGAAATAGGACATGAACCCGATTTGGCCAAAGTTTGCCAATTCGGATTGAAAGCTTAGGCCAGAATATGATAGAATGGTCTCGTCGTATCAGAACGGCATCCGTTGGCTGTATGTGTACAAAACATAACAGGAGCGTAAAACAGTGGCAAATTCAGCACTAGATCTTAGCGATCTGTATACCACCCGGTGGGAAATATTGATGGAGGCACTTGTTGAATCGAGGAGCTTAGAGCTATTCCGGGCAAGAGGAGTGGATGTGAAAACGATCTTCCCGGGGATTAAGTCCAAACGGAACGGTGGTTACTTTCAAGTTGACCTCCTCTTGGAAGCTGAGACCCAAATCATTGTTTTCGTGGTGAGAACGACTTTGATAGTGGAGGATGTGCGCGAGTTTCTCGATGACCTTGATATCTTTTTGGACTTCCTTCCGAAATATAAAGGATACACCATCTATGGTGCGGTAGCGGGTGTGCATATCGCAGAACAATCGGATCGATTTGCGTATAAATCTGGTCTGTTTGTTCTCGGTCTGGGAGCGGAGGGCTTGGTTCGGATTCAAAACGATGCGAAATTCCAGCCGCGTGACTTTAGGCGGGAATTAGACAACAGCGAAACATAAGAACTGATATACTTATCCGATATTCCGCATCTATTTTGAGCGGTTCCAGCATTTATTGAATTCCTGAATATCCGATAATCTGACTTGACGAAAAAATTCCACGCCCTTGTGGGCCTGCTGTCCCACGGTGTCCTTCTAACAAAAATGAATTACGTGTGTGTGAAACTCCCGTTTTCTCGAGTTTTATGTGCTTGCTAAACAATTAGACCGTATGTTAACATGACTCACGTTTGCGAGCAGAATGTAAAAAGGGGGCATAATTTCAGGACTGTTTACGCCAGCTAAGAAGAAATAAAAACAAATTTCCATCTATGTGAAGGGGGTTCACCTGTGGATGGCGTTTCACCTGTGGATGGCGTTTCACTTGTGGGAGGGAGTTCCGACTCCCGATACACCCGATAAATTTCAAACTTCAGTAGCTAAACTTTAACAGTAAAACGCGCTACGGATTACTTTTTTTTTCTGTCAACCTTTGTCAACCTTTCGCCATGAACCCAAATCAATTAGATATCCCCTTGAAGCTAGGCCACTTCTTATTTTCAGGGGATAATATCTCAAAAGTTAAGTGAAGCACCAGAGGTTGACACCGACATCAATTTATCGCATTTTTAACCGCTGTCAACCCGGTTATTAAAAAATAAGTTGTAAAACTCAAATTGGAGGAGATATTGGCAAACCCACCCCGTCATTTTATGGCGAAAACGAGTTGTGTCATTAAATCTTCCCCTAAAGAATGGGATTACGAAACGGATACCATCAATTCTCTCAATCCGCATCCACAACTGCGGAGTATAGGACTTATGCTTGCTAGTAAGGTATTATGGCAAATCACTCTGACCCGATTACATTGGAACTGCTTAGAAATGCGCTTGATGCGTTGGTGGACGAGATGGCCCTGACGCTTGTACGCACTGCGTATTCGTCGAATCTGAAGAACGCCATGGATTTGTCGGCGGCGGTGTGTGATGCGGAGGGACAGCTCATCGCACAGGGGTTGACGTTGCCGCTGCATCTCGGCTCAGTGCCGGAATTTACTCGTGCCGTGCTCGCGAAGTTTGGTGGACAAATGCGAGATGGCGACATCTACATCACCAATGACCCTTATGAGGGAGGCTCGCACCTGCCCGATATCTATTTGTGCAAGCCCATCTTTTTTGAGGACGATGTGAACGCACCCTCAACAGAGCCGATTGCCTTCGTCGTTTGTATCGCGCATCATACCGATATTGGTGGCAAAACCCCCGGCGGCAACGGCTGTGATGCGACAGAACTTTATCAGGAGGGGTTGTGCGTCCCACTGCTCAAACTGTACGATGAAGGGGTAGCGAATCAGACCATTTTCGACTTTATCGCCCGGAATGTGCGTATCCCGCGACAGGTGCTGGGCGATTTACGGGCAGAATTGGCGTGCCTGCACGTAGGCGAACAGGGAGTGCGGGCGTTGTTTGAGAAATACGGGGTGGATAACTTTGTCGCTGAACATCGTAAAAACTCGCCTGATGAATCGGGAAATTACTTTGCTGAACTGCTCGACTACGCCGAGCGATTGGCGCGAGCGGAGATTTCTGGGTTGCCCGATGGCGTTTATGCCTTCACCGATTACCTTGATGACGATGGCATTGACCCGGATTCAATACCGATTACGGTCACCGTCACGGTTGATAATGACCAATTGATTGCCGACTTCACAGGAACTGCGCCACAGGTCAAAGGTGGCATCAACTGCCCGCTCTCATTCACCCAATCGGCGACTTATGCCTGTGTCCGTTGCCTGATGAACCGTGATGTGCCGAATAACGGGGGCTATTTCCGTCCCATTACCGTCATTGCGCCGGAAGGCACGATTGTCAATCCGCTTCCCCCTGGACCGGTGGCTGCCCGGGGATTGACAGGCTTTCGGATTGCCAACACTGTCTTTGGTGCCCTTGCTCAAGCGGCACCTGACAGCGTACCTGCTTGCGAAATCGGGGGGGATACAGGGGTGAGCATTGGCGGCTATGAGCGTGTTGAGAGAGATGGAAAGACGGAAATGCGTGGGTTCGTGTTTCTCGAATTTCTCTACGGTTCGTGGGGTGGCCGTCCAAATCAGGACGGGATTGATGGCGTAGCGAGTTCAGTGGTCAACTTCTCCAACAATCCCGTTGAGGTGCTTGAAGCAGAGTTACCATTACGGATTGAGACGTACAACTACCTGCCAGATACGGGCGGAGCAGGAACACATCGCGGCGGATTAAGTTTGGTACGCGACTTTCGCTTACTCGCTGAAGAAGCGACACTACAAATTCGCGCAGACCGCACGAAATATCTGCCTTACGGTTTGCACGGTGGCACAGCGGGGATGCCCTCGCAGAACATCTTGAACCCCGATGGCGAGGCGCGTGAACTCCCGCCTAAACCGACGCTGACCATCCAACGTGGGGACCTCTTTCGCCATATCGCCGCCGGCGCAGGTGGATGGGGAAATCCCTTCGAGCGCGACCCTCAAATGGTGCGCGAAGACGTGCTCGAAGAGAAGGTGACACTCCAGAGTGCGCGTGATGCCTACGGTGTGGTCATTGACCCAGAGACGTTGCAAGTGGACGAAGCGGCGACACAGCGGATGCGCGAAGATAACTGAGAATGGTTCGTAATTCGAGCCCGACGGGTTGGGGGACACGGGTTGGGGAACCCAACCCCTACCAGGGTACGGACACGCCCAACTCATCTGCCAATTCTTCAAGACTGTCCAGTTGAGATTTGTGTAGGGGAATTCCATTGGCGCGACGTTCCTGTGTCAATTCCCACTCAATCTCACCGGGCAGGGTAACGCGGTCAAACCCCTTGCGCGGCTGGGCTTGGCGGGTCAAGCGGATCTGGTGGTCAACTTCCGCCTTGAATGCCTCAACCTGAGTGAAACTTGCGATGTTGATTGCCATAAAGAAGTGAGCAGTGGCGCGTTGTTCGGGCGAAGCATCCCCAGGGTCATACCGTTTGGCGACCCCCGTGAGGCCGCCACTTAAAGGCCCGCACAGTACATCCATCACAATTGCCAGTGCAGACCCCTTCGTTCCCGCAGCGGGTAAGACAACGCTCACCTTTGCTGGGTCCTCCGTCTCATCCCCGTTTTCATCTAATCCCCAACCGATTGGAATCTGTTCCTGATACATCCGCGCTGTCCCTATCCGCCCTGAAGCCGCCGCACCGCAAGCCATATCCAGCACAATCGGCGGCTCCTCGCCAGCGGGGATGGCGTAGGAGAAGGCATTGTTGCCGATTGACGGGCTCATCGCCCCAAAGACCGCCATGTTGACACCGCCCCCGTTCGTCGTTGCAAAACCGACCATATCGTGTTCGATAGCCCGTATCGCATGACTGGAAGCCGCCCCGAAATGATTGCTGTTCCGGACAACCGCTATCCCGATTGACCCAGTCTTTGCCTTTTCCATTGCGGCGTTCATCGCTTGGAAACTCACGAGGTGTCCCAAACCGCTGTCGCCATCCAATACGACCGACGCAGGATTGTCCTCAATCACCTCAACCTTGGGATTTGGATTTGCGCTGCCGTTCATCACACAGCGGACATACCCCGGCACTGGACGTGTGGCGTGAGAATGCACACCGCGCAGGTCCATCAGCACCTGCATCTCGGCAACAATGTCTGCGTCCTGTTGGGTAACGCCCACCCTCTGATAGAGTTGGCTACATACGGTTTTCAGGTCGGATGCGCTGACAATCCGTTCCTGTTCACGTCGATTCATTCGTCACTCCTCACTTTCGCGGCACACTGTTTCGCCTGCTTAACGATGTCTACGCCAACCGCATCCCGCCAAGCATCCAACAGTCGATGGGTTACTGGACCCACCATACCTGTACCGATTGGCATCCCATTAAACTGCGTTGCAGGCAACATCACAAACGGTGTGGTGGTGAAGAAGGCTTCGTCCGCTGTCGCCACATCGTAAGCCTCCAAGTTGCGTTCATGGCAGACAAGCCCTATTCCCCCCGCGATGTCAATCAGTGCCTGTCGAGACACACCGCGTAGGATATTGCGCCCTTCCGGTGTGAACAGCTCACCTGCTTTGACGATAAAGAAATTCGCACCCGTTCCTTCAGTGATGAACCCGTCCTCATCCGTCAACAACGCCCACGCATCCGGGTCGACTTTCTTTGCCTGCTGATTGGCGACCTGATAATAGACGCGACTGCGGTTCTTGATTTTCGGGTCAATTAGGCGGGCGGGCACAGAGCGTTGCGACGGAATGACAGCATGTACGCCTGTGCCGTAAGCGTCGGCGACGGACGCGATATGCCACGTCAACGGCCAGCAGTTGATACTGATCGTTGGCCGGCCGCCTTCTGGGAAAATGGATTGATAGAATCCCAACGGCCCCCGAGAAACGTCGTGCATAATTTGAAAATCTTCGCCTTCCGAAAAGCACGGGCGATTGACCTCTATCGTCTGATGCGTTGCTTCCTCCATTTCGTCAATCGTCAGTCCACAATCAATTTCGAGAATTTTAAGTCCGGCATAAAGTCTTTCGAGATGTTCGCGCAACCGGAACGGTTCACCGTTGAAAGTGCGCGTCATTTCAAACACCATATCGCCGAACATCAACGCCGAATCGAAGATTGAGACCTTCGCATCGGCTTCGGACACATATTCGCCGTTGAGGTAAACTTTGCGCTGAGGGGTCATATTCCGAATCCTCCGAGTCAAGGGTTAAAAGTGAAGTGTGAAACGCTGGCGAGAAATTCTCGCCGATTCTTACCAAGTTGCTACGCACAATCAGCGGGAGGTGTTGACATCTTCAAGCAGTTCACCCGCATTTATCACTACCTTCCTGAAGGCTTCAATGTACTGATCTAACAGTGCTTTGTTCTCCCCGAGAAAAGCGGGGATTGTCATCAGGTCTTTGCGCGGGTTTTCAGAGTTTGGCAAATCCCCTTTCTGATATGTGACATCGCGCTGGACTTCAGGACGGGTAAACGCGGTGTGGTCTCGCTCTTGGAAAATCGCTGACAGGTGATTGCTACCTCCCGGCGCACTACTGCTGACGCTGACACCTTCTGCTTGCAACGCTTCGATAAACTTCGCCTTAGGCAAACCTCCGAGTTCTTCCGCATCATAGCGGACGAATGGGCGACTGTAATATCCCCGAAATACACCGTCGGATGGTTTGAGCGGATAGACCCCCTCACACTCAGCGATGCCGTCCATCAGATACTGCACATTATCATCGCGCTGCTTGTTGCGCTCGTCGAGATGTTTGAGGGAGACACGGGCGATGGCGGCACTAATCGGGGCAATGCGATATTTGTATCCGAAACAGGTGCTCGCATACTTATGATAGCTTTCGTCAGACAGTTTTGAAATGCGCTCATAGTGTCCCAGACAAACCGCGCGCTCATACCACTCGAGATTGTCCGTAATCATCACGCCGCCCTCACCAGAAGGCAGAAGCTTTCCTGCCTGCATACTAAAACAGCCGATGTCACCAATTGACCCGATTTTTTTGCCCTTATAACTGGCACCGTGAGCGTGAGAACAATCCTCAATCACGAAGAGATTATGACGTTTTGCGATATCCATGATTGCGTCCATATCCGCCGGCATTCCACCGAGGTGGACCACGATTATCGCTTTCGTCTGCTTCGAGATGCACCGCTCAATGTCCTCCGGGTCAGGGCAACCTGTGAATGGGTCGATGTCGCAAAAGACGGGAATCGCTTGGCAGGTGAGAATCGGCATGTACGTTCCCCAGAACGTTGCAGAGGTCGTAATAACCTCATCTCCCGGTCCAATATCAATTGCGAACAATGCCCCATGAATCGAAGATGTGCCGTTGTTGTGTGCCAGCGCGTACTTGACACCGTGATAGGCGGCGAACTCTTCCTCGAATTTGTAGATGGTATCCGAAAAGGAGATTTCTCGGCTCTGGAGTTGGTTGATGACCGCTTCAGTCATTTCATCGTCAATAATCGGCCATAATGACGCTTCACTTTGGCTTAAAGTAACGGCTTTGTCGCCGCCCTTGATGGCGAGTTTGCTCATACTGTCCTCCTCGAAAGACCTCACTTCGTTGTTGCGAAAATAGAAATCGTTAGCATATCCCGTAGGCGGGGCATCTTGCCCCGCCCTCTTGCGCTCCTGATACTCTCGACGCGAATTTTATCTTTTCGTAGATTCAGTTTAGCATCACATCCAAAATAAGTCAAGAGTAGAAATTGTATTGAACGATTTTTCAGTTCATGGTAAGATGATAGCATTGTTGAATCCCGATTAACTTCAAGATGCTTGGAGGAGAAAAACGATGACAACCTATCGTGCTGGAGTCATAGGTCTAGGTCGCATGGGCAGTACCTTCGACGACGAAATCACACAGGGCGGGTCACTCTTTCTGCCCTACTGTCACGGGCCGAGCTATCATGCCGCGCCGAATGTCGAACTGGTCGCCGGGACAGACCCACATGAGGAACAAGCGGCTATTTTCGGTGAGCGGTGGGGACTAAGTACCGACCATCTATATAGGAGCCACACAGAGATGTTCGAGAACGAGCAACTCGACATCGTAAGCGTATGTACCACCGCGAGGGTTCGCTCACAGATTGTGCAAGATGCCGCTCGCGCTGGAGTCAAGGCAATCTGGGCAGAAAAACCGATCGCCCTAAGTCTTGAGGAGGCGGACGCGATGGTGAACGTCTGCCGGGAGATGGGGACAGCGTTGGCTGTCAACTGTGCCCGACGCTGGAATCCGTTCTTTAGCGAAGCCCGCCGCCTAATCGATGAGGGCGAAATCGGAGACGTTTTGCAGGTGACCGTGTATGCCCAGTGCGGATTGTCCCACAACGGCAGTCACGCTATCGACATTCTGCGCTACATGGCGGGCGGACATGTCGAGTGGGTTTTTGGAGAGATGCAATCCGATGAAGCCGCCGCTGGTGAAACCGATCTGATGGGCAACGGGTATCTCGCTTTTGATAACGGTGTCCGTGCTTATCTTAGAAGCATGTCGTGCGGTGCCGCCCCGTGGGAAGTTGATGTCATCGGCACAACGGGACGCATCCGCTCCCTGAACAATGCAGAACAGTTTGAACTCATCCGCATGATACCCGGCGGTCGTCGGGGGCGCGGCGTACCGGCAAACTGTCCGTTCCCGTGGCCGGTGAGAATGCAGGGCATGGGACTTACAATCGTGGCAGACCTGATTAACGCAATTGAAACCGGGCAACCGCCAAAGTGTTCGGGCGACGATGGGCGAGAAGCGTTAGAGGTTGCGGTCGCGTTGCGGGAGTCGCATCGCCAAGGTGGGGTCAAAGTCAGCTTCCCGATAGCAGACCGAAGCCTGCGTATCCTCTCTTCAGAGATTCAAAACGATGAAATGCCCGCCCGTATCCGACGGTTGCAGGCGCAGTGAGGAGAAACATAATGAGTGAACCCCAGATCGAAGACGGTATTTTTCACAGGACTCTAAAGCAAAAATGGCAACAGATTGAGCGCGGAGAAGGTATCTATCTGTACGATACCGACGGCAATCGATATCTTGATGCGTGTGCGGGAGTGCATGTTGTGAGCATCGGTCACGGTGTCAAAGAGATTGCGGATGCGATGCATGAGCAAGCGAGCAAAGTCTGTTTTACCTATAGCCGTTTTCTCACACAACCGCAGGTTGACCTCGCCCAGAAAATTGGTGACCTCACACCGGAAGGGTTGAACAAGGTGTTCTTCGTCTCCGGCGGTTCTGAGGCGACAGAGTCCGCGATGAAAATGGCACGGAAGTATCATCTCGAAACTGGGAATCCCAAAAAGTACAAAGTAGTCTCGCGATGGCAGAGTTGGCACGGCAATACGGTCGGGGCCCTCTCGATGTCCGGGCGGACTGCTTGGCGAGATGATTATGTGCCATACCTGCTTGATTTCCCGCATATCCCGCCGCCGTACTGCTATCGGTGCCCCTATGGCGAAACCTCCCCCGGTTGTCATCTGACCTGCGCCAACGAGCTTGAGCGCGTGATTCGGCAGGAAGGGAGTGAGTATATTTCCGCGTTTATCGCCGAACCCATCCTCGGTACCTCTGCCGCTGGTATGACCCCCCCGCCTGAGTATTATCCAATCATTCGGGAGATCTGTGACCGACACAATGTCCTGATGATTATTGATGAAGTCGTCACCGGATTCGGGCGGACAGGTGTCAACTTCGGCATTGACCATTGGGGCGTTGTTCCCGACATCATGGCGACCGGAAAGGGATTGAGCAGCGGGTATACGCCCATCGCAGCGACGATTGCTCATGAGAAGATTTATGACGCAATCTATGAGAAGTCAACCTCCTTTGTGCATGGGCACACTTATGGGGGGAATCCCCTTTCCTGTGCTGTCGCGCTCGCTGTGCAAAACTATATCGAAAGACACAACCTCGTTTCGCAATGCGCTCGGATGGGCGACCTCATGCTAGAGAAACTGAGGCCGCTTCACGATATTCCGATTGTCGGAGATATCCGCGGGAAGGGATTGCTGACCGGCATCGAATTCGTCGCCGATAAAGAGAAGCGAACCCCATTTGACCCCGAACAGGGTGTTACCTCAATGGTGGTCAATCTCGCTTTTGAAAAAGGCGTTTTGGTGATGCCCGGTGCGCCCGGGTTGGTTGAGGGCGTAGCAGGCGACCATATCGCTATCAGTCCACCTTTTACGATAACCGAGTCGGAAGTGCTTCAAACCGTTGATGTCCTCAAGGAAACGATTGAAGCGGTTTCAAAGCAGTTGGGATATTGAGCAGCTTGGAAGAATAGGATTGGAAGGATGGAAGAGTGGGGATGCCCTTCCAACCTTCTAGTCTTATTCTTGCTTAGTAGGCAACAATTCTAAGAATGTTTCACACTTAACGCAATTGCAAGGAGATAATATGAATTACCGCGAAGTTTTGAATGAACTCGAAAACCTTGTTACCGATACCTACAGGCTGTGGGATCACAACCGCGTTGGGTTCCAATGGAGGCACTACACATGGAACCACACGCGGCGCGTCCGAGCGATGAGCATGGAACTCGGCAAACGCGAAGGGGGCGACGTGACCAAGCTGGAAGTCGCTGGTACGCTACACGATATCACAAAACGGTACGACGGTGAGATTCTAAGCGATGATGATGGCAAGCGGCTCGTTAATGAAGACGGGCTCTGGCTGAACGCACCGATTCCACCGACCCGGCAGAACATTGTCACCCAATGGTATGATGAGGATAAGCTCCACGGCAAAGTGCATCATGAATCCGGTGCTGTAATCACCGAAAAGGTGTTGCAGATGTACGATTTTGATGAGGACTTTATTGATGCCGTAACAGCCATTGTGTTAGCACACCTGAAGCCGATGAATCTGACAGACGAACGGTTTAAGATTCTCTACAAGAACATCGAAAATCAGATTCTCTACGATGCGGACACGATGGACCCAAATCTTGGTTATACTGCGTTCTTCCGCAACATCCATATCCACGCCTATTCTACAATCAGGCGCAACGGGCAATTCGACCTTGAAGCTTACGCTCAAGGCCTCCCCCGCTTTGTCGAATCCAAACAGTCTTTCGCTGAGAATCTACTGACCGAATCCGCACGGGAAGTTGCCTACGAGCGCCAAGATCGGAAACGAGAGCTCTTTGCACAAATCGTGTCGGAGTTAGAGGATATCCCGACGAATCGAAAATACGGTATGCTCGGCGTGATTGAGTATTTTGTGAGTATGACCGAAGACCCGGAATTTCTCGACCAACTCAACCACCTCAAGAATCACTGGATTCCCGAACGGCAAAAGTGGATTGCCGAGGCAGAATCCACCCAAGCCGAACGGGACCATGCCCAAGAGGCACTTGACCACGTTATCGACTTCACAACAAAACTGGAACGCGAGTATAAGGGCGAAATTTAGGCGTGTTGCAGTAACAAACTTTAATCCGAGTTGCCACCTCAACCCCGTGCCGAACTGCACCTGCGCGATGAACCTCTGCTTCCCCGCTTCTCGTTCAATATCCGATGCGGCGATAGCCTCGTCCAAGAGATCGGAGGAATGAACCTCGCCCAAATTCGCGCCGAATTTAGCGGTGTGCCCCGCGCCCTAAAAGCCCGCGTCACCCGCTTGAAAACCGAGAATCTAAAATTTTTCAACAACGACGACACCTGTCGCTTTCGGTCTAAACAGGAGCTGGAACACGAAGAATTGCAACTGTTCCTCACGCTGATTGATACACATACCGAAGACATCAAGCAGGAAATTGATGACCTGCAACAGCTCATCGACGGTCCCAAAGAACAACAGATGTTGCTTGATGGCACAATTGAAGAGCGCGTCGCCCGTCAACTTGAGCTACAGACAAAGGAGTGGCAGAATCAGATTGAGGCGTTAACCCAAGACTACGACCGCGTCGTGGTGGCGCGTGACGCGCTTGTGAAGGCGCAAAACCTGCCTTTTGTGTGGGACATCGCCTTTGTCGAAATCTTCACAGGCGAAATCAGCGGAGAAAAGGGTGGGTTCGATATCGTAATTGGCAATCCGCCGTATGTCCGACAGGAAAACATCTCCCATCCCGAAACCAAAGACAAGAAGACGTACAAGGCAAAACTCGCCCGCTCCGTGTATCAAGCCTTTCCGTGGTTCTTCGGCTACACACCCGAATACGTATAAAGTAAACTTGCAACAGTAAGCGATTACGTTAATTGAACAACTCTCATCTATTTCACGGCAAATTCGCGCTGTCAAAATTCGGTTGACTTATGTTCATCAAACATATTATCATGACACCAAAGGAAATCTGCATTGCGAAGGAGAAAAAGTGATGCTTGCACTGAACTCAGCCTCCGTTGATTTCGCTGCGCCCTACCAAAGTAGACCTAACATTCCTTACGACAGTAGAGGCGAGGTTGGCTTGGCCATTGAGGACTATAACAAAGCGATAGAACGGAAACCCGATTATGCCGAAGCTTATAACGATCGCGGCGTTGCCTACGGGGTAAAGGGTGAGTATGACCGTGCCGTTGTAGACTTGGACATGGCGATATACCTGAAACCCGATTATGCCGAAGCCTATAACAATCGCGGTCTGGTTTACAGGAATACAGGTGATTTTGACCGCGCCATGGTAGACTTCAACATAGCGATAAAACTCAATCCCAATGATGCCAGTGCCTATATAAATCGCGGTAATACTTACGGGGTAAAGGGTGATATTGACTGTGCCATTGCAGACTATAATACAGCGATAAAACTCAGTCCCAATTTTGCCCAAGCCTATAACAATCGCGGCATTGTTTACGGGGTAAAAGGCGAGTATGACCGAGCCATCGCAGATTTTAACACGGCGATAGAACTCAGACCCGATGATGTTGAGGCCTATTACAATTGCGGCGTTGCTTACGGAGTAAAGGGCGAGTATGAGCGTGCGATTACAAGCTATAACAAAGCGATAGAACTCAACCCCGATTTTGTTCAGGCCTATACCAACCGGGGGATTGCTTACAATGATAGGGACAATTTTGACCGGGCCATCGCAGACTACAACACAGTGATAGACCTGAATCCGAATCTGCCCGAAGTCTATATCTATCGCGGTGAGGCTTACAACAATAAAGGCGATTATGACCGCGCCATTGAAGACTGTAACATGGCAATACAACTGAGCCCTGATTATCCCGAAGCCTATACCAATCTCGGCATTGCTTACGGGGGTAAGGGCGATTATGAGAATGCCATCGTAAACTTCAACAAGGCAATAGACCTGAACCCCAATGATGCTGAAGCCTATAACAATCGCGGTCTAGCTTATGGGATAATGGGCGATTATGAGTATGCCATTGTAAACTTTAACAAGGCAATAGACCTGAACCCCAATGATGCCGAAGCCTATAACAATCGTGGTCTAGCTTATGGCAACAAAGGCGATTATGATCGCGCCATCGAGGACTATAACAAATCCATAAAACTCAACCCCGATTTTGCCGATGTCTATTACAATCGCGGCTATACTTACGACGTAAAAGGTGATTATGACCGCGCCATTGAAGACTACAACCAAGTGATAGAACTCAGTCCCGATTTTGCCGATGCCTATTACAATCGCGGCTATACTCACGGCGTAACAGGCGATTATGACCGCGCCATCGGGGACTATAACAAATCCATAAAACTCAACCCCGATTTTGCCGGTGCCTATTACAATCGGGGCATAGCGCGGTTATACCTGCAAGCGTGGGAAAAAGCCCAATCAGACCTGACTACCGCCAAGGAGATGGGAGTGGATGTCGTCACGGCGTTTCGGAACGACTACAAAAGCGTCTCAGACTTTGAGGAGAGAGCTGGCGTTCGGTTGCCCGAAGGCATCGCCACAATGCTGAGCCCCCAAGTAATTGCCCCGCAAAAAGCAGAGCGACCACAGCAAGCGGTAACGTTAATTAAACCACCATTCTCCCCAGAACAACTGGGAACCGCGATTGACCAGCACAGCAATGGGATATACGTTTGCTTCGATTCTGCGGATATTCACTACTATTCGTTCATGAAGGCTTGGAAGCGAAATAACGGTCAGTCTTTCAACTTTTTCGATGCTCACGATTTGAATACTGGGCCGGATACAAGTTTCACAGAATCACTCAGGTATCAGCTCCAAGAGAGATTGAATAAGAGCAAAATTTTGGTCGTTTTAATTGGACCGTGGACACAATACCTTCGTAGGTTTGTACACTGGGAGATGGAACAAGCCCTAGATTTAGGTTTGCCGATAATCGGTGTTAATTTGAATGCGCTTAGACAACAAGATCCAGACAAGTGTCCGCCAATAATACGCAAGGAACTGGCTGTTTATGTGAGCTTTAACCGGCATATTTTACAACATGCTTTAGAGAATTGGCCAGAGACTCACTATTCCTTTAAGCGACAAGGCAAGTCGGGGGCGTATTATTACGCACAAAGTGTTTATGCCGAATTGGGATTATGAAATTACCTCTTTTTCTTTCCAAGAGCCACTTGAGAAACTGCGGACAGTATTGGGTCCTACAAGATTGGCACCGTCGTTAAACTACAGGCATCACAGCGAGCGGCCTATTTGGTTGCAATCGCCAATATGAATGAATATGGCGTAGACACAGGGGCACTTGAAGAAATGAACGAGGTTTTGAGGGATCTTTGGTATTATATCAGTGAGCTAGGTGAGCTAGGCCCTCTTGTAATCCCTGTTTTAGGCACAGGTCATACAAGGATAAACGTTTCGAGAGAGGTGATGATAAGGGAAATTATCAGCTCGTTTATTGCCGCATGTGCAGAAAAGAAATTCTGTGAAAAATTGACGATTGTGATTTGGCGAAAAGACTATCTTGAGTCCCGTATAAATCTACAGAAATTAGGCGATTATCTTCAACATCTTTGTGAATACGCGGACATTAGGAGCAGAACAGATACCGGAGCAGGAGAAGAAATCCCTTAACGTTATCGAATCATCGGCAACGATACACAAAACTTGCTTACGATCTTTTTTTTACCGTTCACCTTTGTTCACCTTTCGGACTGAAATCAACTTTCCCGTTATCCCCCCGGATCTAGGCCAATCCTGTATAAGCAGGGGTACTGCCCCAAAGTCAACCCAAGCACTGCGAGGTGAACACCCCATCAATTTACCACTGTTTTAGGGAGGGCCACAATGAAAAATCAATGTATTTACTGCAAAAAAGAAGGAAAGAGTAAAGAATACGCTTTTCCCCGGTCCCTATTACACAAATGTGCACCACTGGATAAATGTGCGCCCGAGTGGATAATTGAACACTTGTGTGAGGACTGCAATCAGAACCTAGTGCTTTGTCAATTTAGTTTTTATGGGTTATAATTTGACAAAATAGGTCATTGTTTGCTAGAATATGTATATCTCTTATTCGGCGAGGAACGACATGAGAAAAAAATATGTGGTCAAACTGAGTGATACGGAGCGGAAAAGGTTACAAGAAATTGTGACTAAAGGGCAACATCCCGCCTATAAGATAAAGCATGCCCATATTTTGCTGAAGGCGAATGTTAATGGTCCCGCTTGGGCTGATGTGCAAATAGCGAAAGCGTTTGAATGTCATCCGCAGACGGTGCGGAATCTGCGTAAGCGGTTTTGCGAATCCGGGCTTTGCGGTGCGGTGCAACGGCGCAAATTTTCTAACCCGCCGCGTAAACCGAGGTTAGACGGGGCAAGCGAGGCGCGGTTGATAGCGTTGTGTTGTAGTGAGCCCCCGGAGGGGTTTGGACGCTGGACGTTGCGATTGCTTTCCGATAAATTGGTTGAACTTGAAATCGTTGAGAGTATTTCTCATGAGACGGTGCGGCGCACATTAAAAAAAAACGCGCTAAAACCGCATCTGAGGCAGCAATGGGTGATTCCGCCTTCGGGTGATGCGGAGTTTGTTTCGGGTATGGAACGCGTGTTATACCATTTCGCCATCTAAATGTTACAGTCAATCCAAAACGCGCAATGAATTGCGCGACTACGAACCCCCGAATCTTGTAACTTATGGATTCCCAATTAGTATTAGATGTTTATCAGCAGCCTTTGGATGTGCGGTATCCTGTTGTGAATATGGATGAGCAATCGGTGCAGTTATTGGCGAATAAATATCCGGATAAGGGTGTGGCTCCGGGGCGTGTTATGCGTGTTTCTCATGAATATATCCGTAAGGGGAGTGCATCAGTTTTCCTGTTTACCGAGGCGCTAAGGGGTTGGCGTAAAGTTTCGGTGCGTGAGCGTAGAACTGCGGTGGATTGGGCAGAAGAGGTAAAGAACCTGTTAGATGAAGATTATCCGGAAGCGGATCAAGTGATTTTGATTTGTGATAATCTGAATACGCACAAGTTATCGTCGCTGTATAAAGGGTTTGATGCGGGTGAGGCATCTCGGATGAGTAATCGGTTGCAACTGTGTCATACGCCGAAGCACGGGAGTTGGTTGAATATAGCGGAGATAGAGTTAAGTGTTTTCAGTCGTCAGTGTGTGAGTAATCGTAGGATATCGGATGTGGAAACGCTCGGTAGTGAAGCGCGGGCCTGGGCATCGCATCGTAATGCGGTGTCAAAGGGTGTAGACTGGCAGTTTACGACCGAAGATGCCCGTATTCGATTGAAAAGACTATACCCTCAATTTCAAACTTGACAAAGCACTAGGGGAACTTGATGGTCTTCTAGCAACCAGAAGCTCCATAGCCTTTATATGGAAAAGAATTAAGGATGAATGGGAGTCAGAGCGTGAACCTGAAGAGGTACCGAAAACGAATCCATTACCTTCGGGAGGTCAGTGAAACCGAAGAACAACAACTTAGAACTCTAGCGCACTCCTGCACCCAACCCCATCAGCTCGTCCAGAGAGCGAATCTGATTGTCAACATGATTGATCTCACCGCTTCCAAAGCCGCAAAGCAGGCGGGGTTCAAAACGGGCGTTTCTGGAGCGTATTGGGTTAAGCGATTCAACGAAGACGGTATTGAAGGCCTCGCTGATAAACTGCGCAGTGGCAAACCTAAGACCCATTCAATAGAGGTACGAAGTCAGCTCATTGATTTAGCACTGCAAAAATCGCAAAGCCTCGGTTATCCCTTTGAGTTGTGGACTCTAATCCGACTACAAATCGCCTTCAAACAGAGAGAGGGGACTCATCTCTCCGATTCGACGATACGGTGCCTCTCATATGGCACTGATAGAGAAAATGATAGATAAATTTGCTTCCGATAGATCAACACCTTCGCCAATTTTCGCTTTGGCGACTTTGCATCAGATTGGTGTAGCGTATATTGAGATCAGATATTCTTCAGCATACAATATACAGTATGTGTATGCACCCGTCTTGAATTTGGCGAAGGTATTAATAGATGGTTAATAATTGAGGACAATCTTTCGGCTCACCCCAGTCGTGATGTGCTTAATATTTGAGAGTTATGTATAACATACGCGTTTTATTGGACAAAAATTAGGTAACTAACCTTTTAATCCCCTTCTTCCAATCTTCCAGTCTTTCTACTTATGGATTCACGCCCTAATCCATCCCCCCCCAACCACCAGACTGCCATCGTAAAAGACGGTCGCCTGTCCAGGGGTCACTGCGCGGCGGGGTTCATCAAATTTCACCTGAACTTCTGTATCACTGAGCGGGTAGAGCGTTGCTGGCGCGCCTTCATCGCGGGAACGGATTTTGACATTTGCACGAATTGGCTCATTCAGCTCATCCATCGCAATGAGGTTAATCCGTTCAACCTCCATCGTGTCCGTGAGGAGTTCCTCAGACCGTCCAACAGTGACCGTGTTATCCTCGGCATTTATCCCAGTTACATACAACGGAACACCTACCGCGATGCCGAGTCCGCGCCGCTGGCCAACGGTGTAAAATGGAATCCCCTGATGCTTGCCGAGCACAGTACCCGTTGCGTCTACAATCTCGCCTTCCTTAATTTTCTCAGGAATCCTGTCCTTCAGAAAGCGTCTGTAGTCACTGTCTGCGATGAAGCATAACTCCTGACTCTCCTGCTTTTCCGCTGTATACAATTGATACTTTTTCGCCAATTCCCGTACCTGTGCTTTGGTGTACTCGCCGAGTGGCATCATGGCGCGGCTGAGCTGTGCCTGCGTTAATGAGAACAGGAAGTAAGACTGGTCTTTTTGGGGATAGCGCGCTGTCCGCAGCAGATAACGCCCGGTTTCTGGGTCTTGCTCGACTCTGGTGTAATGTCCCGTTGCGATGTAATCACACCCCAACTGATCCGCGAGATTTAAAAGCTTCCCAAACTTCAGGTCTCGATTACAGATTACGCATGGAGAAGGAGTTCGTCCCGCGAGGTATTCGTCGGCGAAGTAATCGACAATCTTTTCGCTGAACAGGTCTTCATAATTGACACCGTAAAACGGAATCCCCAACTGCGTCGCCACGCGCCGTGCATCCTCAATGCTGTCAACCGTGCAGCAATTCGGCCGCTCTGTCTCAACTTCAATTGTATCGGGGGCTCCGAGCCGCATCGTAATACCGATTACGTCGTAACCTTCATGAACCAACAAGGCCGCCGTAACGGAGCTGTCAACCCCGCCGCTCATCGCCGCAATAACTTTTTTCAATGGAATCACCTAATCTATTTATGAAAACGTTATGAATCGTGACATAAGCATAGCATATAGTTCTGGGTATTGTCAAGAATTGCGAGATTGCGAGATGTGGTATTGACAGCCAAACAAACACATGGTAAGATTATTCCAATCTTCCGCTTCAGCAGAGCTGTCCTTGTGCTCTTATTTGCCAACGCCTATGTGTGAACTGATTAATATGCCCATGTTTCGAGAACTCAGATGTATTGCAAGGGCTTTATTTTTTCTAAAAAGGAGAAAGAGAGATGTCAAATATTACGGAAATCCAGCAAGCGATTCTGGCTCTTTCCAAAGCTGATTACCTTCAATTGAGACACTGGTTTAGCGAGTTGGACTGGGAAAAGTGGGATGAGCAGATTGAGGCGGATTCAGAAAACGGAAAATTGGATTTCTTGATTGCCGAAGCCATTGAAGCAAAAGAAAAGGGGACGCTCAAGGAACTTTAGATGCATCGAACAACACCGCGCTCCTGGAAACTTTGAGCAACTGCCAAAACCTGTTCAAAGGATTGCGAGACGGAATTTTCGCTTACTCATAACAAGCCCAAGACATCCCTCTCTCCATTTCAAGAAGGTCGGCAAGTTTTGGTCTGTCCGTGCGGGCCTTGCTCATAGAGCACTCGCTGTTGAAGATGGCGGAGACTTCATCTGGGTTTGGATTGGCAGTCATGACGAATATGACAGACTGATTGGGGCTTAACCTAGGAGCATTTAGTTTTTGTTTTTCCCGTTGCAATGTAACCGGGCCCTCCGGCACACAGAACCGCACAAAATACCCTAGATACGGGTATCTAACGCGTGTCAATTCGGTCTCTGAGTAGCGGGCAGATTTTCTCCATTTTTTACTTGACACCTTAACATAAGTATAGTATTATTTAACAGTTCAAAAATTACGCATACCCTTACATGGAGGAAATTCAGATGAAAGCTTCATCCCGGTTAAAGGCCACTAACGCAATACGTGTTATCAGAGAGCACCATTGTACAAAATGCGGAGGCCAAGCGAAGGGGTTTATTTTTCGCAAAATGCTCCCGATTTACTACTGTCGCAAATGCTTGCACCAAGAGCTTGACCTTAACAATTGATTTTTGTAACTCTGCGTAGGGGCGCGGCTTTCGCGTCCCCTACAATTGGTTACAAATCTCTGAATTTAGATAAACCGGTACGTCGGTTCTCCCAAAATCGCGCCGATAAACCCCCAGAAGCTTGCTGTCACAAACTCTCCGAGCACAAGCCCGATGAAAAATGCCGCCGCCTGCCGGTGTAGCTTGAGCCCGCCGAATCGGAGAATGATCAGTTTCGCAACCCAACTGACGAATATTGAGAACCAGAGCAGGTTGAGCGACCATGTCGCGCCGATGACGTATCCCGCCGGGTGGAAGGGCCACCAAATGAAAAGCCGACGGGCAATCAGGAATCCTAACCCGATGCCAAACCCCACGCCCATAAAAATTAGGGATTTGAAGTCTGTGCCTCGCGAGTAGTTGAGCCAATTCTGCAAACGGTTGAAAATTGGCCAACCCGGCCATGTGCTTCCCCGATAGTGGTACGCTGTGTGTAGATATGCCCAGCAGGCCGCCAACGACCCAACCACCGTAGCGATAAGAATACCTGCGATTAGCTTCTTGTTGATTGAAAGGTTCATCCGATCTGCAAGGCGGAAGGCTTCTAGTTGGTGCGGTTGTGGGTTGCTGCGATGGGCGTAAGTGAAAAAGTGAAGGTATGAAAATAGGGTCAGCCCCGTTGGGCCAACTGGTCGTGTACCGAATGCCCTCACCACGATGTCTTCTGGACGGAAGGCGAAATCGTGCATCGGGTAGCCCGCTTCGGCGCGGATGCGTGTCACGACAGTTGAAAGCCCGAAAAAGATTAGGAAGAAGACAACGGAAACCCAGATGGGCATTCCTGCGACATAGCAGAAACCGATTAGGTAGGCAACGCTGAGCAGGAGACCCAAAATTGCCCACCGATAGCCGCGTATCTCTGCCCGCTCATCGGATGGCGATGGCTTGAAGAAACTTCTAAGGATTTTCCACGCCTCGTACCGGAGCCCCAGGAGCGTCATGAACAGAATGGCCGCGCAGGCACCGATTGATTGCGCCCACGTAAAGGGGAATCCGGCGAGCACACTCCCCCCGAAGGCTGTCACACCGATGACGCGCTCAATCCGCCAGAAGAGATAGAAAAACCAGCACGAGAATGAGAGGTCTAGCGGCATAAAGAACGCCAGCCCAACTGCGAAGGGGTGAAATTCGATCGGTATCCAACCGAGATAGTTCCACGGGCGGGTGGTGAAGTATCGGCTAAGCACGTAGCGACCGTAAAAAAGACTGGGCGAGACGGGGAAAAGATAGTGGATACCGTTGATAATGTTCAACGCGGCCGAAGCGGCAAAGCCCATCCAGATCAAGCGGGTTTTGAGGAGACGCGGACCGTTGTTGATGATTTCCAACGGCATCTGGGCGAGCGGATAGGTGAGCCGTTCACGCTCCGACCACTGCTTGAGAACCAGTAGGTTGATGCAGAGCATACACACCAGCAGAGCGATGATTACACTCGACCACGCGAGACACGGCACGAGCCACGCTTGAATATACTCCGCAATGTACAGGGTTTCGTAATAGAATGTGCCCCTGTCTTTGTAGTATCCTGCCAATACGGATTCATCCGTTACAACAAGCCAGCGGGGGACGTAGGCGTGAAACAGTTCCTGCCAGTCGTTCTCCGGTGTGGCGTAGTAGAATGCATGTCCGAGCAGTGGAAACAACCGCTGAATCATGTCGTGTCCGGCGATGGCGGAAGAGACGCACAGCATCACATAGATTAACACGATGTCGCCGTTGTCCAGCGCGAACTTGGGCGTGTGTTTTTTGAGTAGCGGGTTGATTAGGCTGAGCACGAAGATGGCGAAAATGGCGTTCATAAAGAGCGACACTCGCGTAAAGTTCACGCCATGCCCAACGATGCCCGTGTCAATGACCCAGAAGCTGTTAAGCGGTAGGATGACCAATCCGATGAAGAGTAGCTTGAAAATCTGTGCGGTACGGTTCGGCTTGGCTTGAGGTTGCGATGTCTGTTTCACAGTGGGACGTACTCCTGACTCCTGCCCTTCATCGGCGAGATCCGATGGCAGTCGTGTTTCTGTGGATTGGATTTTAAGGTTCACGAATCGGTTCCAATCCTGCCAACTCCCGGAAGCGATTTAGCGTCTTTAAAATCCCCTGCTCCATCGTATACGCTGGCGTGAATCCAATCTCTTTTGAGATCGGAGTTGCATCATAATCCCACGAGATGCCGAAAACGCCCGGTTCAAGCGTAATCTGCGCGTCTGGAACAATCTGCTTCAGATATGCCACGCCCTCTTTTACCGAACGAAGCCCGCCTTTGACACTGAAAGTGTGCGTTTTTGTCAGCGGGCAGGTACACGACATCACAATCGACCGAGAGACATCTTCGACGTATTGCCAATCAATAGTGTCGTCGCCGAAGGGAACGACAGCGGGATGACCTAACGCGACATTTTCAATCATCTTCGTCGAAAAAGAGCTCATCCCTCGTGTTCGCCCGACACCGTATACCGCCGTAAACCGCAACCCGATTGTGTCCACGCCGTATTCGTTGAAATAGTGCGTCGCATACCTTTCATTGAGCGATTTGCAAGCACCGTAGATGAACTTCGGAAAATGCGGAGCCTCATTGTCGATGGGTTGAAAATTGTAGTCTTCCGGTGCGCCGAAGACCGCTACACTACTCGCCCACACGACCCGCTTGAGATTCAGAAGTCGTGCGGTCTCGAACATATTAATCGTGCCTTCGCAGACAATCTTCAACGCCTGCGGTGGGTTGGCTTGGCAGGCAGGCACTTGCCATGATGCGAGGTGGATGATTCGGTCAATGTCGTGTGCTTTGGTAGTTCGCAGTACGTGCGGGAGATCGGTAATATCCCCTTGCACAAAGGTAAACTGTTCAAGTTGCTCTTCGGTCAGAACTAACTTGGGGATTGTCAGGTCGTGTACTGAATCGTAAACAACAATCTGTTCGCCGGCGTTGAGCAAATCTCGGATGACGTAAGTGCCGATGCACCCGAATCCGCCAGTGATTAAATATGCCATATCCTTCCTTTCCGATTAATCCGCCAGTTTTGGAGAGGTGACATCAACGAGAACATCCTCGCCATCAACTTTCACGGGATAGGTTGCGATTTTCTCACTCTCTGGCCATGTGCATTTTCCCGTCGTTATGTCAAACTCCCACATGTGGAGCGGACACGTCACGAGATTCCCATCCATCCAGCCGTAGCTCAAAACTCCGCCGAGATGTGGGCAGATATTGTTCATCGCGTAATATTCTCCATCGACGTTATAAATGCCGATAAAAACGCCATCAACTTTCACACCGATACAATTGCCCGTTGCGACTTCAGCGGTCGTGGTAGCTTTTACAAATTGAGACATAGTTCTTCCTTTCTAAGAATTGACGATTTTCAAGTCTACGCTTCTAAATCATGTAAGACATTCCATTGTATCATGTTCACAAAGCATCTCTCAACTAATTTCTTACAAAGCTGACTTACCCCCGGGAGCCCCCCATTTCGTTGATACGAAAGGTCTTAGCTAATGTAACGGCTATGGTTGTGAGTGCCAGATTCTTCAATGCGGGTTTGTTCAAAATGCGTCAAGTCATCTTGCCACCCGTTAGGGCAGGGTTGAAAATCTCGGTGACAGTGGTTATCATTCTATTGGGATTCACCTGTTTTGGGTGTTTTTCTTTCATAAATACCTCCTGTTAAAACAGCAGTTGTTTTGTACCAGGAGGTATTTTACCACATTTTCAAAGACTTTCTCACGCCAATTGCTTACAAAATCAATGATGATACGCTCTCACAAAAAACTGGAGGTAAGTCAGGGCAGATTCGATCTTGACAGCACTTGATTGTGATATGTTATAATAATCTTAAGTATGCGTAGGGGCGAGTGCCCCAACTACGGTTTTATGCCATGAACGCAGAAAATCCCGCTTGGCACTACGTGATTTCGCCCAATGTGGGAAATCTCAAACGACTTTAAGTCAAATCACATGAGCGCCGAGAGATAATCTTGGTACGCTCAAATGCTCTAAATTCATAAGGAGAGAGTAAAATGAAGATACAATCTGTTGCCACGCTCGGCTTACTACTAATTTTGACGTGTGCAACTTATACCTTTGCCGCACCGATTCATGAAGACTTGGTTCTCTATTTCGACTACGAGGAGTTCAAAGGCAATACTGTCGTTGAACAATCCGGGCGTGGGCACGATGGGGAAATTAACGGTAAAGTGACCCAATCGAAAGATGGTAAATTCGGGCAAGCCGCCCATTTTGTACAAGGCAGTTTTCTAGACCTTGACGGCCCGAATATCCCACCAGCAGATATCCCAACGGAGGGGATGAGCGTGGTTGCCTGGATTAACGTCGAAGCCGTTAGCGATATGGCGGTTTTTAATGCGCGTGCCGGTGATGCAACATGGCTTGTTCATCCAGAAGCGCGCGGCAGTGGAAAATATCGCTGGTTACTCCGGTCGCCTGGGGGGCAAATAATCTTCGATGTACGCGCAGGAACAAACAAAGCCAATGAATGGAGACACTACGCCGGTGTCTTCAGCCACGCCGAGGGAAAGGGAATTCTGTATATCAACGGTGAGCAGGTCGGCGAAGAAAAGGCCCGGATTGGCACAAAAATCGCCCCGGATTGGGATATGGGTGCCCGCGTTGGCTATAACATTGACAACAATCGTCCCTTCACTGGGTTAATGGATGACCTCAATGTTTGGAAACGGGGATTGACGCAAGATGAAGTGAAGTCAATCATGAATGATGGTATTAACGTTTTTCTAGCTGTTAATGCCAAAGGCAAATTAACCACCCAATGGGGACGGATAAAATCCTCGCATCGGTAGTGGGTCGCTCAGCGTGGATTGCCAAATCCAAGCCTTATCGGTTGGATTTGGCAATTCAACAAGGGCGCGGTTATTAAATCGCCATTCCCAAACGCTCTGGATTCAGACTACAATAGCAAACAGGAAAGCAGATGAAACTTATACAATTTAATCTCCCCGGTCAAGGCAAACGGGTCGGCATTGTGACACGGGAAGCTGAAGTGATCGATGTTACAAGTGAAGAATCCCCAGGCGTTTTAGAGGTGCTCACACTCGCCTATCAAGAAAACGTTAGCCTTGGCGTTCTTCTCGCTGATATTCAGGAGCGTGTTTCAACCGGCTCCGTTATGCCATTTGCGCCCAACCGCCGGGATGAAGGCAAACTCAGGTTCAAAGACCTTGATAACCCGCCTGACCCGAACAAACCGCACCTACTCTTGCCCATTGACCCGCCGGAGGTGTGGGGGTGTGGCGTTACCTACAAACGGAGTGCGGACATGCGCGATGAAGATAGTGAGCAAGATATCTATAGTCGTGTCTACAATGCTGACCGTCCCGAAATTTTCTTCAAGGCGACCCCGCCCCGTTGCGTTGGTGCCAATGATTTCATCTGTATTCGCAGCGATTCTACACTAACAGCGACAGAGCCCGAGCTCGCCTACATCCTCGGTGAAGATGGTGAAATTGCGGGATATACCATTTGCAACGATGTTTCGGCCTGGGACATTGAGCGTGATAATCCGCTTTATCTGCCGCAATCGAAGATGTTTTACGGTTGCTGTGCTCTCGGGCCCATGTTTGTTACCCCTTCGGAAATTGATGACCCGTACAATCTCAATATTAAGTGTGTTGTCCTGCGAGACGACACGCCAATCTACGAAGGAGAAGTCAACACCGAAAATATTAATTGGAAGTTTGAAGAACTCACCGAGTTCCTGCGTCGAGATAATCCAGTGCCCCTTGGCACTGTTGTATCCACTGGAACAGGCATCATTGTGCCCAACGACTTGCCCCTTGCCCCCGGTGACGTTGTCCAGATCGAGGTTGAGGGCATCGGCACCCTCTCGAATCCCGTCAAGCAGCTTTAAGGGCGCGGAATTTTAATGCAAAGGCACAAAGATGCAAAGGCGCAAAGAGGAGAAGAATACAACCGTGGGCGGGGCATCCCTGCCTCGACAAATCACGGCATCCGATCAGATTCAAGGGAGGTTGAAAAAACATCATGACTACTGGCTTGATTAGCCCCGGGAAACCATTCAGCAAGGAAAAAACGGAGCAGATTGTTGAGCAGTTTCATCGTGACGGTTTCGTAAAAATTCCGGGTGTGTTGACATCCGAAGAAGTTACCGCCCTGCTTGAGAGAACCGACAAGCTATTTGCCGACCCAGAACTTGCGGAAAGAACGAACCCAGAACTCGCCGACGTAAGATACATCCAATTGGGAGCGCATCAGGAATCGGGGGAAACTGTCCCGTTCATTTTAAGAAACACGATCGAGTTGCATCCGATTTTTCGGGATATGCTCCTGCGAGAGCCAATCTTCAGCTTGGCAGAAGCAATCGTAGGGCCAAACAGTAAGTTCTGCGGTCAAAACGTGTTGCGAAACCTCCCAGGCGTGGCGATTGAGCGGTGGCACGTTGATGGCTCAGTGCATTTCCCGCTTCCCGAAGGAGTACCGCGCCACGACCCGCGGATTCGGATGCCAGTGATGTGGCTCACCGTCCAGATGGCACTCACCGACATTGAGTCAGTCGAATACGGGCCAACACAGTACGTTCCCGGTAGCCACTACTCCGGCCGCAATCCCAACGACCAAGATGCCCCAGAATTTGAAGGCAAAGGGCCCACATCGGTGTTCTGCAAGGCGGGGGACATCTACTTCCAAGACCCGCAGTGTTGGCATCGTGGTGCGCCGAATCGGTCTGACCGCATCCGCTATATTTTACAATCGCAGTACGCTGCGCAATGGGCATACTGGCGGTTTAGCCTGTGCAATCGTGTCCCAGTGCCTGAAGATGAACTACAAACCGCCAGCGACCCGCTTTTGAGCTTATTGGGCAGGAGTCGTCCCAACACTACCGATGCCTAAAAAAAAGAATGGAAGGAAAAAGAACGGAAGGATGGAAGAGGGGAAGGATGGAAGGAAAAAGTGCATCGTTTTCTTCCAATCTTCCAGTCTTCCAACCTTCCAATCCCTTTTTTCCAATCTTCCATTGCTGAAAGTTGCTTGAGATGCTTATCTTGAGTTCTGCATTAGAAACACATATTCACTGCCGCCGCCAAGAGGGGCAGATCGGTTTGGTGCCGACAATGGGGTTTCTCCACGAAGGCCACCTGAGCCTCGTGCGGCAAGCCCGTGCTGACAGCAACTTCGTTGTTGTTAGCATCTTTGTTAATCCCACCCAGTTTGGCCCCACCGAGGATTTCGACACCTATCCCCGCGATTTTGACCAGGATTGCCGTTTGTTGGAAGCAGAGGGCGTTGACCTGCTCTTCGTGCCATCGGTTGAAGAGATGTATCCGAAAGGGAACGCAACCTCCGTCGAAGTAACGGGCAACCTTACAAAGGGGCTCTGCGGTGCCTCACGCCCCGGTCATTTTCGCGGGGTGACAACCGTTGTGAGCAAGCTATTTAACATCGTCCAACCCCATCGTGCCTACTTTGGACAGAAGGATGCCCAACAACTCGCTGTCATTAAACGGATGGCCTCAGACCTCAATTGGGGTATTGAGATTGTGGGAATGCCCATCATCCGCGAATCAGATGGGCTTGCAATGAGTTCGCGAAATCGCAATCTCAATCCCGAAGAACGCCGTTCAGCGACATGCCTCTACTATGCGTTGCAACGCGCCAAGGCGCGTATTGAAGCTGGGCAACGCAACGCCGAGCGGGTTCTGGAGGGGATACGGGAGGTTATAGGCAGGGAAAAACTGGCGCGAATTGACTACATCGAAATCGTTAGCCTCAATGATTTTGAACCTGTGGATGGAATTGAGGGAGAAGTTCTGATTGCCCTGGCGGTTTTTATCGGTGAGACCCGGTTGATTGATAATTTGCAACTCACGATATAAGAAAAATGGGATACAAAGACGCAAAGAAGAGAACAGGAGCAATCTGGAGGTTCCCCCGCTTCAACTACTCGTGTAATAAAGCCGCGTGTGTTTGTGTTGGTCTAGCCATTTGACGGAGAAATACAGCAGATTCTCCATCATGGGTTGATTGACTTGAACGTCCGTGTCGGTTTCATTTTTTAAGCTGGTTACGATGTATAACCCTTCTTGAAACGGTAGTTGAAGCATCGCGGCTTCGTCTCCACCGTTTGCTGTTGCGAGTGGGATATATCGGTTCAGCTCGTCGTGCCACATGTCGTCGAGCTTGATTTGACCTGACAGAATTTTGTGGGGCGTTTGGAAAATCCGGGATTTTTTGCCGTGCCGTGTCGGTGTAAATTCGAGGGTTTCGTCGTATTCGACCCCCATGAGCGGCTCGGGTGTCCAACCGAGACCTCTACGTCGCTTTTGGATATCTCGCACATCCTGGCCTGAGACAATCACGACTCCTCCCCGTCTGACGAAATCCTTAATCCGATGTTCGTCGTCGATACTGAGGCGATACCCTTCTTTGTAGATTTCCCCGTGCCCCATCCACAATATATGGGTCTTGGCAATTCCATCCGTCTTTAGGTTTTCTGTCGGTTCGTAGATGATGCGATGCTGGCGGATGGATTCAAATTGCTGAAGTACCGGAAATTCACTCTCTGTTATGTTGCCCGTCAGGGCTAACACTTTGATGGGGAGTTCCGGTTTCTTATACGGCTTGATGTGCGGTGCAATGGGTGTGTAGAGCATCGGTGCCATTGCACTCTGTTCTGCTTTCTTTTCTTCCACTTGACTGACTAACACCGTTTGCGCGGCCATGCGTGAGCGGTGGAGTGGTGAAATCTTGAAAGCTGGGGAACCAATCGTCCGCAATTTCGAGTCGAAGGCCTCAAACGCATGTTCAACCGACCATCGCTGTCCGTAGTTGTGATCGACTGCCTTGATGTCGATACGGTCTTCATTCACGTTAGTAATATAGCCTGCGACGATGTTTATCCCTCTTATCGGGTTCCCATCTTTGTCCTTGAATTCGACATCTGTTGCTTCCTTTGTATCGCTAAGGGTGTCTGCCAATCCACCGATGTCAAACTGTTCAGGTTGATACTTCTCGGCACCTTCGATGATTCTGCACGTTGCTGCACCGCGTAGAAAGGCGATGTCTGCTTCGCGGTAGGATGCGAAATTGAGTTCAATTTTCTTGAAGTTTCTCCACGTTCGGTTTTTGCGAGTTACCACATTCTCAAACGGCGCGACCTTTTGTGCTATCGGCCCCGGCCGCAGTGGGAGACGTTGAACCGTGAACGCCGGAATGCGATACTGATATTTAAATTCCTGTTTATACGGTTCGCTTTCTTCTTTAAGTACAACGTCACCGAGTAGTATGTCGTAAGCGGCGTTATTTTCAAAAATCAAGTAATCATTCTCCAGCTTGCACCGCAACCCGCGCTCGTCTCGATAGTTCAAGTTCGCGACATCCCTCGTATAAGCCCAACTGTCCTTATATCCCTTGCCATCAGGCTGTTTGACATCCATGAGATACATATATTCTTTGGTATACTCTTTCAGAACCCCGATGTATTCCCCCGTATGCGTTTTGACCTTGACACGAGTTCCGACAAGCCTTTCGATCAGCCGCTCGTATCTCTCCTCTGTCGCCTGTTGCAACTGCTTCTTCGCTTCCTCAACATCTGCCGCAGACACCCCTTGTGCGGTGATGGTTTTGATGGCAAGCGTGTTTTTGATGCTACCCCAAATCGTCTCAATTGTGTTGTTCACAGAGTTTGTGAGCGCGATTCCAAAGTTCCGAATCTTTCGCCGCATTCGAGTTGGAAAGCGGGGGTGATGCACACGCTCAAAATCCCAATCGCGTTCGATTCTTTCCCGCTCGTTCATTGAATCAAGGTAGCGGATAAAGGCAACGATATTTTTCGCTTCTTCTGCTCTAAAGATATAGCTCGGCGCGTGTCCGCGTTGTCGGGATTCTTCGGAGATGATTTCCACGCCTTTTTCCTCAAGGCGCATCGTGCCCCGATACCGCGTCTTTGCATCATCATTTATCTCAAAGACAACATACTTTTTCAGCAATTTCTTTAGAATCTTGTCTTTGCTGAATAGTCTAATGGCGTAATTCGCACTGGCAAATAGGAAGATGGCGATGGCGGGGATAATGTATTTTCCGAATTTGCCCCAGACCGTAGTTGAATCCTCGGCGGCTTCCTTGTTCTCTTGTGCAATGGCATCGGGCAGACACCAGAGCACGCAGGCCATGATTAAACCGATGCTGAGGATTAAGCGAGTCATTTTTCGAGACATTTGGCATCACTCCTTTAGTGGTCTAGCATGATTCGATTGGAATAGGTTAAAGAGCCCTTTGAGTTGGGCTTGAGCGGCTGACCCAGCCACCAATTGACGGGACATACGATTATAGAAACGGAAGAACGCCCGCGAAAATTCTTCTGATGCTCCAGAGTCAATATCAGCGTTAATATCTGATTGCAGAAGCTCGGTCATTCCGTCCCAGCTACTTTCTTGGGCTTTGAGTATCGTTTCGCTTTCGAGGGTGTAAACGTTCAGTCTATTTTTCTCCCTCTTGACCACGAGCGTTACTTCGTTTTCCCCGTTGATTATCGTTATCATCCATTTTTCATCTTCCGTATCAATTTCGATCTTCGCATTCGGAGGAAGTATCAATCCATAATTTTCAAACGCCGTTCGCAAATCTTCTGAGAACTGATGATTATCCAAATCCGTTTGGAATTTTAGCGGAATGCCAAACAGGCGTTCTTCAGGGGTTCCGAGCACCAGTTCAAAAACGCGAAGTGCTTTGCGGTACTGCCCGTGACGTACGTATGCCCATCCGAGCGTATCGAGGAACACAAGATTCTGCGGCTCAAGCTTCACCGCTTGCTGTGCGAGTTTAACCGCTTTTTGAGTATTCCTTTTCTGTTCAACATAGAGCCATGCGAGATTATTCTGCCATGTTGCATGGTTCGGTGCAGCGGAAACGGCTTTTTTGTACAGTTGTTCAAGTCTGCGCTCCCAAGGCGATTTATGTTTCGGTTCTAACTCTTTTGCGCGTGAATAGAAATATTCCTGATTTTGGTAGAGGATACGATGATATCCTCGTCGCCGAATCACTTTGTCGTATAGGTCTATATAACTTTTAATCTGCTCCTGTTCGTCAGGATGTTTGAAAGCGGTTTTGCGATAAAGCGAAAAAAGCCCCTTATGCCACTCGGGCTGTTGCGGGACTACAAGAAGTGCGCGTCCATACAGTTTTTTGAGTTTACGCCCCCAAAACGGATGCATCGGCTCATTTTCCATCATCCGCATGTATAGTAGCGCGAGATTATAGTAGTATTCAGGGACGTAGCCCCTTTGGCGTAGCAATTTTTCGTAACGTTCTATATAAGACGGCAGGTCTGCGGCATCGCGCGGAGGCGACGCGGTTGCGATGCGTTCTTCAACCGCTTCTGCACTATTCAAGAAAAAGTTAGATACAGCAATCCCACCGCTGAGCACCGTCAAACCGACCAATGCGGATGCAAAAGCGATGACCGTTTTGCGCTCACGGTCATCACCTCTGTAGTGTGCAGGTGGTAGAAGCAGTCCAACAACACCTCCGGAAATCAACCCGCTAACGTGGGCGACGGTATTGATATCTGACATAACAAAAGGTGCCACAAAAATATCAACACCGATACAGATCAGAAGCAAACGGCACTCACGCCGCTGGTATTGGGAGAGTTGCTTTCTATAACGGAGTCCAAACGCAACAAACGCACCAGAAAGCCCAAAAACCGCGCCCGAAGCCCCTGCACCGATTGGAATGTGGACAAAAAGCAAACTAGCCAGACTCCCGCCAATTGCGGCAACCAAATAGATGATGAGGAATCGCCAACGACCAAATAGCCCCTCCACTCGGTATCCAAGCCCCAAGATTGCCCCCATATTGAGGCAGAAGTGGAGCAGACCGACATGGAGAAAGGTATTGGTGATGAGACGCCAGTACTCACCGACTTCGACAATCAGAGGATAGGAATATGCCCCGAATTGCGTTAATATTTGTGCGTTTTTTGAGTGTCCGCTCCCTTGGTCTAGCAGGATAAAGACAATCGTATTTACAGCAATCAGAGCAAGTGTAACCTTTGGAAACTTTCGCGGATAGCCCCGCTTCTCTTCCGCCTCCTCTAATTTTTCCTCCAACAACTTAGGGTCTTCGTCAACTCCTAAGTCCAGTTCGTGGAGCTTTATCCACTTCCCATTGGTCAATGTTTCGCAAGAGAGTTCCGCGTCCTCAGGAATACGCCCGAGTCGAATCCAGTCACATAGTGTATTTTCATCGGTTTCAAAAATTTGGTTGTCAATTCGGATTTTCATGGGCGGATGTCCAAAATTTCACGCAATGCTTCAAGCGGATAGGTATTAATCACATTCTCCTTCTCTACCCAACCCCGTCGGGCGACATTAATCCCAAACCCCATCCGTCCAAGCTGTCCTGTTCCGTGGGAATCGGTGTTGATGCATAACAAAACACCAGCGTCCCGCGCTTTTCGAGCGGTGCTCGGTTCAATATCTAACCGACTTGGAGAAGCGTTAATCTCTAAGGCGACGCGGTGTTCCGCCGCCGCACTGATGACCGTATCAACGTTGATTGCGTACCCCGGGCGGCGGCCGAGCAATCGCCCGGTTAGGTGTCCAATAATTTTAACGAACGGATTTTCAATCGCTTTAATCATCCGCTCGGTCATCTCCGTCTCACTCATCGAAAAACCAGCGTGGACGCTGGCAATGACGATATCGAGTTGTGCGAGGATTTCGTCGGGGAAATCAAGGGTTCCGTCGGAGCGAATATCGACCTCCGACCCGGTGAAGACCTCGATTCCGTCAATCTCCGCGTTGGCATCGCGAACTTGTTCAATCTGGTTCAGCAATCTTTCAGGTGTCAACCCATTGGCGACCGTTGAGGATTGGGAGTGGTCGGTGATTGCCATGTACTCATATCCAAACCCCTTCGCGGTTTCTATCATTTCATGAATTGACCCGCGGCCGTCGCTCCAACCTGTGTGCATATGTAGGTCGCCGCAGAGATCGCTTAACTCAATGAGCGTTGGCAAATTTCCCTTGAGTGCCGCATTAATCGAGTCCACATTGCCCCGGAGTTCAGGGACGATAAATGGAAGTCCAATTTTACCGTAGATATCCGCTTCACTCATGCCGGTTGCCCAATCGTCTTCCAAATCGTGTGCGACCACAATTTGATTGATTGTCGTCACATGCTCATCACTGCCGGTTGCCATGAGTAAACCCACCTCATACGTCTCCTCGTTGAATGGGTACACTCGCAGTGGAAATCCACCATCCACGGTTGCCGCGATGTGCGTTTGCTGGCGCGTATCAGGGTTCTCCTCAATGAGACTCGGTGAGTCAACCGCATCCACCGCTGTCAGGGCTTCAACAATTGCCATCGCATCCGTGCATTCGGCAGCCAATTCAAGGCTCTGCAACATCTCCTCGCGGCTGCGTAGGTCGCCGGTGAAGTCTACCCGGCGGATGCCTTGGCACTCCTCTAACGCATCAAAAACGGTTTGGGCAATCGGTAAGACCTGCTGGAGTGGACGAACCTGCCGCTGCGCTTCGAGGAAACGCAATCCCGCATCAATTGAAGCGATTGTCTTTGCCCCCATCCGTTTCATCTCGTTGAGTTTACCGTCCTCAATTGCCATCCGGAGTTCGTCGAGGCTTTTCACGCCGAGTTCTTGGTAGAATCGCCCGACCGTTTTTACCCCGACACCTCGAATCCGCAATAGGTCAAGGACACCTTCCCCCATCTCTCCGATTAACTTATTGTAGGCGCGGCAACTTCCAGTCTCTAGCATCTCAAGAATCTTCTCTTCGATTGTTGCGCCGATGCCGGGGATGGATTGTAGCTTGGATTCCTGAGCCAATTCTGCCAAATCTACGGTCAGTTCCTCAATCGTATTCGCCGCCCGGTCATAAACACGCGCACGGAATGATTCGTCTCCTTGGATTTGGATGAGATAGCCGATGTTTCTCAATATGGTGCTAATTTCGTCGTTTGTCATGAGCAAGTTGTCGTATAAAAATCTAAATTGTTACTTTCGCAAGAAAAATGGAACGCAAAGACGCAAGGAAGAACAGAACGCACAATCACAGCGGCGTAGGCTCTGCTGGATTTGTCAATCCAGCAGGAGCGGTCTTCAGGAGCGGCCTGGGGCGAAGGTTGCTTATGCATCTGCATCTGCATCAGCTAACGGTTCAGTGTACTCGCACTCTTTATCATAGCAAGCGAGGTATCTGCCCTGCGCCTGCGTTTTTGGGGTCTTAATAATGGTGAAAGGTACGCCACATTCTGGACACGGTTTTGGGTACGGCTTGTCCGAAACAATAAAACGGCAAGTGGGGTAATTGCTACATCCGTAAAAAACTTGCCCCCGACGGCTTCGACGTTCACCGAGGTATCCGTTGCAGTCTGGTTTGGGACAATCAAATCCGCTGTTGATTGGCTTTGTGGTTTTGCACTTGGGATATGCTGTACATGCAATGAACTTGCTACCCGACCGGCTGCTCTTGATAACCATCGGACTCCCGCAATTCTCACACACTTCGTCAGTGGGTTCGTCCTCCGGCGGTGTGGTCGCGTCATCTGTCAAACGCCTTATGCCGCGGCATTCGGGATAATTGGAGCAACCGAGGAAGCGACCGTACTTGCCCCATTTGATAATCATCGGACTCCCACATTCTTCGCATTTTTCGTCCGATTCTACTTCCATTTCCTTGCGGGCTTCATACATCTTATCCGGGGCAGCTTCCAAAGAACTTGAGAACGGTTGATAAAAGTTTTTCAGGACATTCTCCCAGTCTACTTTCCCCTCTGCAATCGTGTCGAGTTGCTCTTCCATCTTTGCCGTAAACTGGATGTCGAGAATATCGGGAAAACCTTTGATTAGGAGTTGATTGACGAGCCTGCCAATATCTGTGGGCTCAAAGCGACTCTGCTCTTTGACGACGTATTCCCTCTCCTGAATTCTTGAGATAATCTCCGCATAGGTGCTCGGACGACCAATCCCTTTCTCCTCAAGTGCCTTAACCAGTGTTGCTTCAGAATATCGGGGTGGTGGCTGAGTAAAATGCTGTTTCGGGGCGAGTTTGAGCAGTTCGAGCAATTGACCGACCTCAAGGGATGGCAGGATGACATCCGCTTCGTCATTTGTGCCGTTGCCCGTTGGCAACTCATCGTTCCCTTCCATATAGACGGTCATAAACCCCTTGAATTTGATGACTGAGCCGGTCACACGGAATAGGTAGTGCTCCGCAGCGGCAATATCAATTGTGGTAACGTCCAAGACAACGGGGTTCATTTGGCAGGCGACAAATCGCTTCCAAATCAGGTTATATAATCTATACTGTTCAAGGGCCAAAGACTCTTTCAGTGAATCGGGAGTGCGTTCAACAGAGGTTGGGCGAATTGCCTCGTGTGCATCCTGCGCGCTTTTGGGGCTTCTGTAGTGAACAGCGTTTGATGGCAGGTAATCCGCACCGTAAGTTCTTTCGATGTACGCCCGTGCTTCTGCGAGTGCTTCGTCAGCGATGCGGGTCGAATCGGTACGCATATATGTAATGAGACCGATAGGCCCCTCACTGTCGATTTCCAAGCCCTCATATAGGCTTTGGGCAACTGACATCGTGCGTTTGGCTGTGAATCCCAGCTTGCGTGATGCCTCCTGTTGTAGGCTACTCGTAATAAACGGGGGCACAGGCCGCCGCTTCCGTTCACGCTTCTGGATGCTTTTTACGGTATACGATTTCGTCTCTGCATCCGCGACGATTTCATTGGCGCGCTCCTCATCAATCGGAAACCCGTAGGTACTGATTGACCCCTTTTCATCGCCGACCTGCAACAGTTTTGCGTCAAATGGGTGTGTGCCATCCCCTTGGAGGGTCGCGATGATTGTCCAATACTCCTGCGGCTCGAAGGCTTCAATCTCCGCCTCGCGCTCACAGACCAGGCGCACGGTGACCGATTGCACACGCCCAGCACTTAATCCCGGTTTGACACTTCGCCACAGGATAGGGCTGATTTGATACCCGACCAATCGGTCTAGCACCCTTCGTGCCTGCTGTGCGTCAACGAGCGAGTCATTGATCTGCTCAGGATTACTAATCGCCTCTTCAATGGCACGTTTGGTGATTTCGTTATAGGTGATTCGATAGATTGGCTTCTTTGTTTTTTCCAACTCTTGTGCGAGATGCCAACAGATTGCTTCCCCTTCCCGGTCCCGGTCAGCGGCGAGATAAATTGAGTCAACCTTCCTTGCTTCAGCTTGAAGCTCTTTGATAATTTTCCCTTTGCCCCGAATAAGCGTATATTCCGGGGTGAATCCGTTGTCGATATCGACACCCAATTTCTTGGGAGGCAAATCACGAATGTGCCCCATAGAGGCTTTCACAACATAATTTCTGCCGAGAAATTTGTTGATTGTCTTCGCCTTCGCCGGGGATTCAACAACGATTAATGACTTTGGCATAATCAGCTCTCCACTCTTATTTATTATAGTAGAAACCGAGTTTTTTCTTCAAAACTCGGTTTCTTTGGAATAGGCAGAACTAGCATAGCTCCCATTCTTTCATTCTTCCATCCTTCCCCGCTTCCAATCTTCCATTCCCCTTCTTCCACGCTGCCTCACGAGGGTGAAGCGAAATCGAGAAGGTCAATGAGTAGCGACCGCATTTCGGCCCGTTGTACAATCCGATCAATTAGCCCGTGTTCAAGCAGAAATTCGGATTTTTGGAAATTATCGGGTAACTTCTCTCGTAGGCTCGCAATCGCCCGGGGGCCGGCGAATCCGATACGTGCTTCCGGTTCAGCGAGAATCACCTGAGCAAGCGAGGCATAGCTGGCGGTTGTGCCGCCGAAAGTCGGGTCCGTCATCACAGATATGTAAAAGAGCCCAGCTTCGGCATGTCTAACACAGGCGGAGGCTGTTTTCGCCATTTGCATCAGCGACAGTGTGCCCTCCTGCATTCTCATACCTCCACTCACGGACACGGTGACCAACGGCAGTTTCCGCTCGGTCGCCCGCTCAATGCAACGGGTCAGCTTCTCACCAATGACGGAACCAACACTGCCTCCGATAATCCCCATATCCGCGATGGCAATTGCTGTTGGATAGCCCCCAATTTTTCCGATACCTATAAGAATCTCAGACCGCAGTGACGTTTTGGCATAACTCCGCTCCAGACTTGCCTCATAACCCGGGAAGTCCAACGGATTTACAGTATAGAGACCGCTATCGTATTCCTCAAAACTGTTCTCATCAGCCAAGAGTTCAAGTCGCTCATAAGCGTTCATATAATGATGATGATTGCATTTCGGACACACTTTACGCGCTTCTATAAACTCTTGCTGCAAGATCTGAGCATTACAGTTTAGGCAGGAAATTGATTCTTCTGAAATCCCCATCAGCGTACTCCGCGCTACCAATGACCGTATTGGATATCAATAATAGACAAGTTTATAATACCTTTGGAGATAGAGATTGTCAAGCAAAAACAGAAATCACCCTACCTACGGGAGTGGCATTTATTGCGGCTTCTTCAACGCTTGGTCATTAAGTGTCCAATCGTAATCAAGATATCGAATGGTCACATCATCCTGCTCAATGAACGTCGCATCCGTTTCGGACAGATAATCTGCAATGAAAGCGCGCATACTGTCGTGTGTGTCCTTGAAATCTTCCTCATACCACTCAAAGATTTTCGATAGATACAACACCCGATTCTGGCGGTCTAAACGCACCTTCTCAGGGGTGTTGATGAAGTTGAACGTTGCGTCGTCGAGTTGTTCATCAAGTGTATCTGGAGCGAAGGCTCGGCTTGCTAGTATCGGACAGCCGCCCGAAGCGCAAACCAGCGCAAAATGAATGCGGGGCTCAATGAACTCGCCGCGAATGATGTCGTGCTCAATATCGTTCAGCGTATAGCTTTTGCCCCCAACCTGAAATTTGATGCGAGAAAAGAACCCCCCAAACGGCTTGACTTTGCGGACACTCTTTGTCGGATAGTGGTCAATCACCCCTTTGATTGTTAAGGCATTGTAAGCGTTAATCCAAAACGAGAGTTGTGCTTGACGCGGCAGGTCTTCTGGGGAGGTCGCCGCAAGTTGGTCTAAGTACGCCTCCAAATCTTTCGGGCTTTTCTTTAACGCCCTATAGTTCACCTGCCCTTTGGCATCAACGTAACCCTGCAAAACGCGATTAAATCGTTCATGACTGAACGCAGTGACAACAGGTGTTGAATCCACTGTTCCCACACGGATGTCATTTTCAACCCGATAACTGCATAGAAACCACCCGCTAAATAGACACGGAACAGCCAATGCGCCGAGTAGCCAATGTGCGGTTTTCATTTGAGGAAGTGCTCCTGTAAGCGTGTTTCGATATAGAGATCTAATACGATTTCAAAATCTAAATGTTACACCTTCCCCTGGCGGGTGGCAAGATGACTTGACGCAAAAACACACGACGAATTGCGTAGGGAACTTATGTCTATGTTCCCTACAAGAATACCGATCGGTGAACCCTAATCACACCGTGCTCTTGTTGTAGCTTATAGATTACGAATTGGTATAAGTTGTCACCTTGTAAGAAAAATGGAACGCAAAGACGCGGAATTTTTGCGTCAAGTCATCTTGTGCGCTCGCTCATGCGACCATCCGTCCTCGGACCATCCGTCTTCGGACCACCCGCAAGGGAACGCAAAGGCGCAAAGATGCAAAGGCGCAAGGAAGAACAGAACGCACAATTGGGCAGATGAAGGGATAATCGGCGACTTGGGCAGATGCGAACTGAGCCTTGACTTCCTCGTGATTCGCTATAAGGTGACTACACGTTGATGTGTCCAAGAGATACTTTATCACTGATCTTCTTCGTCTTCCCCGAATGGTGATGACGTACGACCTTGATTTTCCTTAATCCCCCGAAGGAAAGCGTCCATATATTCGGCTGACAATTGAGGCGGTTCTTCCATTGCCTTAATCAGGCGTTGAGCACTCGGATTTTTGCCCGACGTTTTTGACTCTGAACTCTTGTCGGTTTCCGAATCGATCGCCGGTTGAGGCTCTCCCGCCTGTTGCATCTCTTGAAGAGTGGTTAGATAATCAACGGCGGTTCTCAGTTCTTCTTCCGAGAGTTGCTCAATTAACGTCGTCGCCTGTTGTTTTAGCTCTGCTTTGGGTACAGTTTTCTCCGGACGGGGTTCCTTCTTTTTGAAAACTAACTTTTCTGGCTTCCACTGATTTTTGGGCTACATAGAAGGGAACGGATACTTCTTGACCAGGCCCTCGTATTGCCTTGTCAGCCTCTCCTGCTAAGATTATCCCACTGACATGCTCTCCAATCGACAGCCCTGTAAATAAAAATATCTGGCAAAAAATATTGTCTCCATTGACATAAAAACGAATAATGTGAAAGTGCTCATTAGAGTCCCAAATGTAATTTCTCTCCACTCTGGTTTCGGTGACGAATTCCTTGCCCGTTTCTTCATGGCTATCATCTTTACCTTCGATAAACGCTTTAATATCGTTGAATATCGGCTCGTGACCGCTAAATTGAGAACAACAGTGGTATAAAAAGCAGTGAAACGCCATTTTTGCCACTGCTCTGTCAATGTCTCGCTTGGTGTCCTGATTGGGTAATGCCATTAGATTCTGTGTGACCTCGTTAGTGCAGGTGACTGTAAGCCGCTGGGAGAACCCTTTTAATTTGCGAGCATCCTTACCGTGATTGGGAAATATGATGTTCAAGTCATACCGAATGTGGGGGTGTTTCTTTAGTGGTCTACTCGCTAAGTGTTTAGGGTATATTCCATCACAGAACCATAGCCACCTAAACTGTAGCTAGGTTGTTGTTGAGGCATTTTCTCCCACTGGTAAGGGGGCTTATCCTCATTCCACCAACAAACCGCACCGGTGAGCGCAGCCGTCAGCGCATCAACGGTCTCAAAACGTCTACCTTTTAGGGACAAAGACTTCAACTGCCTCCACCACGGCCCTATTAAATTCAGCCAACACGCATATTGGGGAGTAAACTGTATCTGAATCGCCGACCACGCCAACAGAGCTGTCTTCACATCACGACTGGGGTGAGCCGAAAGATTGTCCTCAATTATTAACCATCTATCGGAAGCAAATTTATCTATCATTTTCTCTATCAGTGCCATATGAGAGGCGCCGTATCGTCGAATCGGAGAGATGAGCCCCCCCTCTCTGTTTGAAGGCGATTTGTAGTCGGATTAGAGTCCACAACTCAAAGGGATAACCGAGGCTTTGCGGTTTTTGCAGTGCTAAATCAATGAGCTGACTTCGTACCTCTATTGAATGGGTCTTAGGTTTACCACTGCGCAGTTTATCAGCGAGGCCTTCAATACCGTCTTCGTTGAATCGCTTAACCCAATACGCTCCAGAAACGCCCGTTTTGAACCCCGCCTGCTTTGCGGCTTTGGAAGCGGTGAGATCAATCATGTTGACAATCAGATTCGCTCTCTGGACGAGCTGATGGGGTTGGGTGCGGGAGTGCGCTAGAGTTCTAAGTTGTTGTCCTTCGGTTTCACTGACCTCCCGAAGGTAATGGATTCGTTTTCCCATCTGAATTCTCCTTTTCATTGTTCAATGGGCAGAAGAATTATACCATATTTACTTGGCGAGTAGACCACTAAGGGCCAAACTCGTATCATTGATGGAATTTGACTCACAGCGATTCAAATCCCAACGTCTTGACCTCCATCTCCAGTCCAATTCCTGTCTCCTGCTTCACATGCTGTTGGATATGCCGAACCAAATCGAGCACATCTTCAGCGGTGGCATTCCCAATATTTAGGATAAAATTGCCGTGAATTTTGGACACCTCTGCGCCCCGAACCCGGGCACCCTTTAGTCCGCAAACGTCAATTAACCTGCCTGCCGAATCACCGGGCGGGTTCTTGAAAATGCAGCCAGCGTTTTCCTCTGTGAACGGTTGGCTCTCAATTTTTCTTTTGTAAAGCTCGTTCATCGAATCCGTGATGGTTTTCACGTCACCAGAAGTCAGGCGAAGGGATGCACCGGTGATACAGAAATACGCGCCCAACCCGCTGTGTCGGTAGTCGAATACTGCTTCAGCGTGGCTGAGCTCGACCAACTCCCCTTCCTCCGTCATGACCTGTACACCCTCAACCGAATCCCCGAAACTGCTCCCCCACGCACCAGCATTCATAATTAGCCCACCGCCGACAGCTCCAGGAATCCCAAGCGCAAATTCGACACCGCTCAACCCTTGACGGGCAGCGGTTTTTGAAAGCCTTGGTAGAGACACACCCGCCCCCGCCCAAACACGCTCACCATCAAATTCAAGTTGGTCAAACTCACCGATTAGGCGAACAACAACGCCACTGTAGCCCACATCGCTGACGAGCAGATTCGACCCACGCCCGATGATGGCGACTGGCACACCGCACCGCGCTTTTAGGCGTACCAAAGCGGATAATTGCTCTGCCGTGCTGACTTCAAAATACGCCCTCGCGGCTCCACCGATTCCAAAGTGGGTGTGCTTGTGCATCGGTTCATCAAAGCGCAACCGAGAGGGGGTTCGTGCGGTGTCAGTACCCTGAGCATTCTGTGCAATTTGTGTCAGTTCCGCTTTCCAGTCCATCTTATCAACTCCTTGTGGGAGAGTGTATTAGGACGGAGCAATGCAACCCCGTTTTGAAGAGACGAAATCACGCCAGTTTTCACCACGTTACTGCGATTTTCGTCTTTGCGTACTTCGATTGCTCCTCCGCATCGGTTACGGTGATCTGGCAGAGATAGATTCCATTGGCGACTTTTGCCTGATGTACATTTCGCCCGTTCCAGTTGAAACGGTCGTTGAGCCCCAATTTCCCGCCGTTATCCCCCGCGGTGAATGACCTATCGAAAACCTTTTCTCCGAGCATCGTGTAAATCGCAACCGCAACATCAGCGTCTCGACTGAGAACGTAGGTTAGTTTCAGCGCGGCATTCCTTTGGCTGAAATTAATCGGATTCGGGTACACAATAACATTTTCAATCACCACACCGCTATCAGTTACAATTAACGGTGTCTCGATTCGATTGTTACCAAATTCTGACTCGAACACCGTGGTATCATTGTTCACAAGGGCTCGAAGCGTAAATTGCCCCCAAGCTATCGGTGTAAAGGTCGCTTGAACTGTCTGTGAACCCCCAACATCAAGATTAACACGCTGCTCAGCGAGCGGTTCGGTTCCACCATCAGGACGCACAGCAACAAACTGCACCAAAATTCCCTTGACCGCCACAGGCCCCCGATTCTTCACAGTCGCACTGAGCTCGACCAATTCCCCCTTCGTAGGAGTCGGGTTTGATACGCTAATTGTCGTTGGCTCCCAAAAGATATCCGGGGCAACAGCATCTGCGGCCTCCGGTATCGTAATCGGACGGGCGAGCTCGGAGAGGGTTGCAATGGCCAGCTTGAGCGCAAGTTCACCCAACGGTAGCGTGATTTTCTCAAGCGTATCTGCCTGACTGTGAATATAAGCCGTTGACTCCGGCGCGTCAAAGCTAGACTCCTCTGCAACCATGACCGCCGGAATGCCAATCTCCCAGAACGGCGAATGGTCGCTAAAAATGAACCCAGGGTCATTTTTCCGCTGCAGGTCAACGTTGATATTGTACCGTTCCGCCGCTGTCCCAAACGCATTCACCAACCACTGAGATTGGTCGTCACCGAGCACATGGATGTCCAAGATGCCGTCTTGGTCATGTCCCAAGAGATCGAAGTTTAGTACGCCAGCGACCTTATCGCCCCGTTGCACCACCAAATCCCGATAATGTCTGCTACCAAAGAGGAATAACTCTTCCCCCGAAAAGGCGATGAACTTTATGGTAAAATCAAAATCGTGTTGGCTGAGAATACGCGCCGTTTCAAGTATTTCGGCGACACCCGAAGCGTTATCGGAAGCTCCCGGTGCCGACAGTGTCTGCCAATTCTGCTGCCAACCCGCTGTTTTGGAAGAGATACTATCGTAATGAGCAGTCATCAAAAACATCCGGTCCCTGTTTGGTCCTTTGCCCGGCAGCGTCGCTACGACATTCCGCATCACGTATTCGCCGAGCAGGTCGCCCTCCACTGCGCGACGGCGGTGCAGAAAGGGATCAAATTCGACTTCCAAACCGTAACTGCGAAACTGTTGTGCGATATAATCCGCGGCGTTGTCGCAGGCATGGTCAGGCTTCGGCTTCCCATCGAACTGCTTGGATTCCCGCACCCGCAGAGAATAGCGACTCCGAAAGAACGTTCCAGACCGTGCTAGGTCTTCGTTGTCCACAAGCCCCTTGATTTCGGCAAACCATCGGTTGATATCGACCTGCTTGAGCAATCCATTAATGATTGTCTGTTGTTGCGTTGACGTTGAGCTGGCCGGCGTACGCAGTAGCTCGTCGAATTGGTCTAAACGAATCTCCACGGGTAACTTTGCACGATGATGTACAGGAAACGACAGCAGGAACCCCTCATTCGCTATCGGCAGCCGGATCAGATAAAACCGATCGAATTGGTCTAAAACCTCGCCATATTTCTCTATTGCCAATCGTGCATCCGGCGCATTGAGAAAGAGGATGTAGTAATCAAAACCGGGGACGACTATATCAAGGATTTGGACGTTGCGAAGTTCAGGAATAGCACTCTCATCCGCTTGAATAAGCGAGAAATCGGTAGTACGATAACGCAACTTGACCCCATAACGTTGCTGCAAAATACGGAGTCCCTCAATGGCGTTCTCAGGAATCTTGAGAAGTCGCTCTTCTTGAGCAAAAAGCTGAGTTGTGGTAAAAAGAAAAAAAATAGAAACGGCAATTAACCGTTTACGCATCAATAATGACATTAACCCCTCTTTCGTAAAAAATTCTGGATTCAAAAATAATCCCGGACGGTGGACAAAAAGCTGTGATATTACTCATTATAACGCAAATCCCTTTTTCAACAAGGGACTTAATCTGACAGGGCAGATCTGATTTTCTGCCTGCTCCCAAACCAACAACGACATCAGAATAGCAGATGTGTTACAATATAACCCATAAAATAACCCAAGTTACTCCCTATTATCATGTAATACCAAATTAACCTAATTGGTGTTGTTTTTCGGTTTTGCAAATCCACTCAAAACCGACATGCTGTTGCACCACTTCCCAGTTTTGTAACAACCACCTACACCGCCGCACCAGAACCTCCTCTAGCGCATCAAGCGTCTTAAAAACGCGATTCGCTACACTCTCACGCAGTAACGGCCATATACGCTCCGCAGGTTGCAACTCAGGCGTGTAGGGCGGAAGATAAACCAACTCAATGCCATCCGGGACTACTAATACCAAATTAACCTGATTGGTATTGTTTTTCGGTTTTGCGAATCCATTGAAAACCGATATAACGCAATAATATTTAAAGCAATTTGGTATAATTCCTTGCCGGTATGAAAACCTGCCCTTCGCGGAGGTGCGGTGGAAGTAATCACCCCCGGAAAACCTATAAAGGAAAGAAGCGAGAAGCTCGTCAAGATACCAGCTAAGGGATTAAGCTCATACAGTCCAATTCCTTTAGGGTTGGGTAGTTGACGGTAACAACCGAGGTCATTTTAAGTTCGCAAGCGTATTTTTCAGTTTGTGTGAAGACTCTGCAAGGGTTGGACGCAGGTAACGCACAGGGCGGTTAGCCCTTCGGTTTGGTGGGGGTTCATTGGATGGCATCAGTTTCAAATTGATGAAAATCGGGCCGTCTTGGTTCAGGATTTCTGGAAGCGATGTTGCGAGCGAATCGGATTCATCAAATTCGTAAACCTTTTCAAACCCCGCGCCTTTGGCAATTGCAGGGAAACTGAAATCCGTATGGTTGGGAATCTGCTGATTTCCTGTCACCTCATAGGTTCCATTGTGACAGACGAAGAGATAATAGTTGCGAGGCAGATTGTTCAATCCCATGATTGTCGCTAACGTGCCCAAACACATCAACATACTTCCATCGCCATTGAGCACAAGCACTTTCCGGTCCGGGCACGCTAACGCAAGCCCGAGTCCGAAGTCGGCGGCGTGTCCCATCGCGCTGCCAACGGATGCAAAGTCAAGCGGATGCTCAGAAATTTGTCCCCAAGGGATAACGGTGCCCATCGTTGTGACCACGATTTCGTCGGAACGGTGTTCCGCAATGATTTTTAGACATTCTTCTTTGTTAATCATTTGATTCACTCTTTTTTCGGTGTTTGCGGCTCAAATTGAATCACGGGCGGTGTCTGGCTCTCTGTCAAAACCGCTTCGACGTACTGATCAAAATCGGCTTGCGTTTGAACATCGTCATCTTCCACACCCCAAACCGAGAAGAACCGATAAGTGACCTCGCCCTGAGCATTTGGTCGCATGATTACTGTTGATATATTCGTCTTTGAATCGGCCAAAGTCAAATTTTCAAACGCATCAAACCCATCCGCCGGATAGATAATACCCATTCCAATCCCGGCTGATGCCGATGTTACGGTTTCCGTCCACCAAGTTGATAACCAACCCTCTGTGCGATCCGCCATCGGTTCAGGGCCAAGATTCGGAATGCCAGTAGCGATGCGATATTCAGATGATAAACCATCAACGCTGATGCGGTGTTCAACCCAACGATTTCCTGCATAGATATAGAATGTTGACCGCAATTGAGTCGAATCCCCGTTCAGTCTCCAATCTGGTATAATCCATTGAACAATCGATCGAATCGGTCCATCGGCAAGGACTCGCACATAGCTGGTGCCACGAGATGCGGCAATCAACTGTTGATTGGTCTTGTCCCACAGCGCAAACCCGCCGCACCCAATCAGACCGTCGGTTTGGGCAAGTGGGGTCATGAGGGCAGTGTCTGTCTCCGGCTGGGTTACGGTTTGATGCACCATTCGATCGATTGATAGCTCTTTTCCTTTGTAGACACTCATCTGCTCGCCAGCGGTTCTGAGGATGTACCGCTGTTGACGCTCCAGATCGGTTATCAACCAACTATGGTCTGGCTTCCGTGTCTCAATTTTGGTCTGTCGAGAAAGCTGGATTTTATTTGTATTAAACGCTCGCGCCAGATCTGGTGGCATGGGACCGGGATTGTCTAAAAAGCTGTTGGGATGCAACTCAAGGTCGAACAGCAACTCCCCTTTCTTGCCGTAGGCTTGAACCGCGCCGTTGTGTTTTAAGACATAGGCCCCCAACTCAGACTCCAACGCCGCCAATCCATTCAATTCGGGAAAGATACCGGCGCGTGTTCTGCGGGTGAATCCAATCGTGACTGACATCGGGTTGTTGGGAGAATAGCGGACTGTGACGGTTTTGGTCTCCTGCGGCTCAAGGTCAACGAGGAAAACCAGTTCATCCTTCTGCCCATCGTAATTGGTGTCGTCTGCTTGGCTATGGATTTCGACTGGGGGTTGTCCAGATACAACAAGGTACGCATCAAACGAGAAATCATCGGCGACTTTTCGCAGTTCATCAAGCGTTATTACGATCGGGACGTTTTCTCGCTGGACTGGCAGGGTGTTTCTAATGGTGATTTTGACTTGAGGAATTTTCTGATTCCCACCGGGAAGTGTGCAACTGGATAATCCCAATATAAGAATCAGAATCCAATAATAAAAATTCAATCGGTATCGGGAAAAAGATTTCCCTCCCACAAGGGATTTCCCTCCCAATCGGGAAAAGGATTTCTCTCCCACAGATAAATTAATCAAACCGCATTTCTCCTTAGATTATAGTTGAACTGTCAACCCACCATCAACGACATACGCTGCCCCTGTGACCAAAGATGCGCGCTCGCTTGCTAAAAAGAGTATGACCTCTGCAACCTCCTCTGGCCTGCCGAGACGCTTGAAGAGATGGGAATCCGCCCATTGTTGCACCATCTGTATCGGGTCAGGTGATAGTGTAGCGGCATCTCGTAGCAGGGGTGTGTCAATCGCTCCGGGGCAAACGCAGTTGACACGAATATTATCCGATGCGAAGTCAATCGCCATATTTCGCGTCAACGAAATCGCCCCGCCCTTCGTCGCTGAATAGGGCGCGACACGGTCTTGACTCGCCATCCCTTGCACCGATGCGACATTAACCACCGCGCCACCACCCCGCTTTTGGATTTCCGGGATACAATATTTGGAGCAGAGAAAGATACTTTTGAGATTCACGCCGAGGACGCGATCCCACTCCTCTTCCGTCGTTTCTATGACGCTACCGTAGTGTTGAATGCCCGCATTGTTGATCAGAATGTCGATGCCACCGAATGCGTCAATGGTCTCTGTAGCGATGCGTTGGGTGTCAACCGCTATAGCGACATCGGCTTCAATGAAGGTTGCTCGCCCTCCCGCCATTTGAATCTCATCAACGGTTACCCTACCAGATTCGGGATTGATATCGACGACAGCAATTGACGCGCCTTCCTGGGCGAAGGCAATAGCTGTCGCCTCGCCCATCCCCATACCGGCACCGGTGACAACAGCGACTCTATTTTCAAATTCCATCTTTCAGTTCTCCTCCTATCCGCTGCGAGTTCCTAGGTAAAACGCAGTATGACTGGCTTTCTGCCGGCAGGGATACATCTCCGCCGTTGAAGATATTTTCTCATCCAGCAGATTGCGCGTGTAGATTATATCACGGCATAAGACCCTGTTCAACTTGAATAATTTCCATTTATTGAACATTGACATAAAGAAATGGCGGCATCGTCAAGGCGACCACGTCATCTTCGCCAGAGACTTCCCGCGCCATTGCAAGGGCTTGGTCTAAATTTTTCGCCCACTCCACTCCCATCTTTTTGGCAACCCGGTCATCCTTGGGGCCGACTAAGATGACCTTAGATAGGTATTTCAATGGATAAGTCGCCCAATACCAAACGGTAAACGGATGGAATCCGTGATGTGCGAACTTGTTGCGATAGCAATCGATCAGGTATGGGTCGTGAGCGTATCGCGTTTGAAACTTCTTTTGCATCTCAAACGGGTCAGTGGTTTCGGTGAGGACTTCATCGTAAAATAGCTTGTAAGCGACATGGTATTCTTCGTGGAACCGCTCAAAGGTTGGATTGAGGATAATGATAACGCCATCCTTTTTGACCAACGGTTTGTTATAGAACCAGTTGAACACGTACCCCAATATGTCGCTGACAACCAGAACGGGGTTGATTCTAGCATCAATCGCGTATGGACTGAGATCTGGAAGCCCAAAAACCAAAGTGCTGAACTGCCTTGAAACATTGACGCGCAACTGGTCATTGACCGCCTTCAAGGTTTTCGGGTGAACATCGTCAATTGTTCCAGCGTTAATCTCGATTGGTTCATAATCACTGCGGATATTTTTGAAGATATTGTATTTCAAAGGCTCTGGCAGGAGTGACATCGTGGGCGGCGTGAGTAGCTTTAGAACTTTCTCTGCGATATTGCACTGGTCGTTGGGTTTGCCCAAGTGACGAAACGGCCCAGGATAGCTGGCATCATTCATCGCGGCTTCCAGCACCATAATTTTGCTATGCTCCTGAACAACGCGACTCATCCGCTCAATGGAATTGTGCATCTCCGAACCTTCCGGTTGCATAACGTGGGGGCTATGCGCTGTCGCGTGAGGTGAGTGGTGCGCTGCGATTGATTCATAGGTGCCAAGCCCGACAGCAACTGATTTGTGTCCCCCGTTGAGCGGAATCTGAATCATGTCAACATAGATGACCAGATCGCATTCTACCGCCGCTTTGTCTATCTCAACAATCTCGTCCTGCTCCGTTTTGCCGAGCCTAACGATGTGCTCTTCGTCTTCCGCATCGAAGTTTCTGAGTTGATGCGGATAAAATTCGCTCATAATTTTTTTGCCGAGCATGTCAGCCAATTCATGTTCCTTCATCTTTCGATGGAGCGCGACCGCACAGATTAACTGGATATTCTCCTTTTCAACGCCGTAGGAATACAGGAGCGAAAGCAGGGTTTCGACCATGGGTTGGCGTATGTCGGGCTTCTTGGTTATCGGGAACGGTTGGCAGTTGTCGTCGAAGAGAATCAAAACCTTAGAACTTGCGTTGACCAGTTCCTTTAGCGGCAGCATACCGAGCGGGTTTTCAAAAGCCCTTCTAACATGCTGTGGGATTTGCGACCTATTGATGCCGGGACGTGGCGGTTGTGGATAGTAGATTTCGGAATTATCCGGCAACTTTGCGTTAATCAGATGATTTCCACAGTAGGTTAAATATTTCATGATACTTCCTTTCAAAGGCGCAGATCAAAAATTGTTTTCACTGAACCGGATTGCCCCGAATGCAGGGCAGATTGGACAGCTTTTCGGTAATCTCTGAGTGAAAAGCGTTCTCCGATTAACGGGAGCAGACGATGTCCGATCTGTTGCAGGAGTCGAATCCCAAGCGAGAAGGTTCGGATGCGTTCTCCTTCGTAAGTTTCGATGCCGTAAGTATACGCTCCCACGACTTTCAATTCCTTGTACCAAATTGACATCCAATCGACGTTCTTAGGAATTGCTGGCATTCCCACAACCATGACTCGCCCTTGCGCTTGCGTCAAACGGAGGGCATCATCAATACTGGTTGATGACGCAACACAGTCAAACGTTACATCAACGCCACCGACTAAGATGGGTTTACCAAGCTCCGGTTGATAGCACTTCGCTTCCGTTAGTTGACAGAAATTCGGGTAGAGATTTTTGTCAGGGGAGAGAATTTCATTCGCGCCGAGTTCACGCGCTAGCTTTTGCTGATGCAGGTATTTGGCGATGATTATGATTCTGTTCGATTTCCCGATTGCCCGAATGGCTGCCAACGTTAAGAGTCCGATTGTGCCTGCTCCAATAATCAAGACCTCGTCATCCGCGTTTAGTTCCGCCTTCAAAACACTGTGTAACGCGCAGGCGAATGGTTCGACAAGCACCGCGATCTCGTCGGAAAGGGCATCTGGCACACGGTGAAGTTGGTTCTGGTGCGCGAGAAAGTACGGACTCCATCCCCCGCCTGTATCCCGACAGTAGCCGGTCTGGATGCCTGCGGAGATATCGCCGTGCGTGATATTTTCGCAGTTCGCAAACTGCCCCTTCTCGCATTGGTTGCAGGGCGGTTGGATGCCCCTTATGACACACGATAGGGTTGGCTCAATAATCACTTTATCGCCGATAGCGTATCCCTGAACCCGTTCACCGACCTCCGCAATTTCGCCGACCACTTCATGACCAAACACGAAGGGTATTGAAGTTAAGGGCGAAAAATACGGACTCCCTTTTGCCGTGATTGTCGCCAGATCGGAGCCGCAGATACCGCTGAGCACCGTTTTTATCTTAACCCACATCGGCGTAGGCAGTTGCGGTTCGTCAATTTCGACCAAGCGGATACACGATGCACCGGCGGTATAGAGCCAATTCCACCGTTTCCCCAAAAGACGAATAATCAGATAACGCGGGATACTTTTGATGTATTGGATGGCTTGCATTTATCCTCCCTGCTCGGCTTGGATTGCCAAATCCAAGCCCATCTCTTATCTTCTTTGCGTCTTTGCACCCTTGCGTCCTCGCGTTCTACTATTTCAGGCGACTATAGTAATCCACCAAAACCTGCCACGCCCTTTCACCCATACACCCTTCGGGCAGAGACTCACCTTTACGAGCGGTTTCGCGTATCAGGGTGCCGGAGACGAAGAGGAAATCCGAGGCGCGCTCTGGATCTAAGAACCGCATCTCGGCTGCAACTGTGTCGTAAGCCGCAACGCGGAATGGAATAATCTTTAGCCGTTCTAACCCAATCGCGGTTTGCAAGACCTTCTGTCCGTGCCACGGGTCGTAGAGCGGGGCGGGTTTGCCATCGGCATCTAGGCGTTCAGGGTGGTCCATTCCGGCTGGGTCACGTCCGACGATGTAGTGGTCTGCCCCAGCATTGATTCGCGCCTTCGCGTGCCACTGAACCTCTGTCGGACCGGCGTAGAGCATCGGACTGGGAAAGATTGAGATGACGGTTGTTGCCGCGTCTAAGGTCTCATCTTCTAGCACAGCGTCGTGTTGGCGCATCCGCACGTCCAATGGAACGTCATCCGCCTTTGTCCAGCCACCAAGCGGGTTGAACATAAGAATCGGATTTTGATACCCCTCTTCGCTGAGTTGTTGCTTGGTTGAATTCATCAACATCGCGTGGCCATTGTGGATGGGATTTCGGAGCTGAAACGCATAGACCGCATCTGCACCGCGTTTTTCAAACTCTGCGCGAAGTTCTGCGGGGCTCAAGCGGTATCTATCAAGCCCATCGCCATAAGTAATCCGTTCCAAAACCTCGATATCTCCGCCGACCAGATAATCCCCCATCGCCATAATGCGCTCGATGCTCGGATGCCCCGTATGCGTCAAACCGAATGTGCGGGCGGCGCGTTCCTCTTTTGGATGCTCATAAAATTCCGGCTCTCGCAAAATCGCGATTGCTTTCCCATCTTCGTTGACCAGCGCGATTGCCTTCTCGTTCTGCAAACGGGCGTGGTCCTCAGTCGATAAATCCAGCACAATCGGGATGGACATATTCACAACTGTGACATCCGATTGGCGCAAGCAGTTAAAATGAAGGGTTTGGAGGAACTCCTCCTCCCGCATAAACCCGCGCAACGGGCTTGCCCATCCCTCGCTTAACACATGAATCCACTCTATATCGTAATCAGTCACCGTCAGTTGCGGCAGAGATGTTGCTTCCTGACGTTTTTCCGTACCCTGTTCATCATCTGGTACGATGAGGTTGATTAGTGTGCCCCCATCGGGCGTTATCAGAGCCATTTGATCTCCTTACTCAAAATCGGTTTCTATATACATATCGCTCCGCTGGAGCGGAAAATTGTAGGCTATCGGTGTCCCTGTCTTCCATCCTTCCCCTCTTCCATTCTTCCATCCTCACTTGCCCAACCAGACCTCATCACAAATGAGACCACCGCTCCAACCGATGTTGACATCCTGAACATAAGGGTGACACAGAAAATTCGCCGGTAGAAGATAGAGAGGAATCAACCGCTTTGACCTACTCGGCTTGCGAGGGGATGCATCTATTTCCCCACAGCGTGGCACGGCAAACAGCACAAGGTCAGCTTCGGCGTTCTGGAAAGTTTGTCCCATTGCGCTGGGAGCCGCGACCTGCAACCCGATTTTCAGGAAATCACGCCTGAGCCTTGTTGCAATTGCCTCACCAGTGTTATCCGGCAGGGGCACGTAGTTCATCCGAAGGGGTCGGGAATCATCCCGAGCGGTATATGTTAAGAGTCGCCGGGCCTTCGTTGGATTGAAGTGAAGTGGCGAATCCGACGAAGTGAGTTGGGCAAGCGCTGCCCCGTATTGCAACCGCAAAAGCGCGTCAACATCAATTGAATATTTCAGAACGTCGTGCCATTCAGTACGATTAGATGCCCGTACCCCCAATTCTGGGAATGTCTTGGGGTTCAAACTGCCTCCAACTTTCGGCGAATACCCCCTGCCCCGTGGGGACGTGAGCGTTGATTCCGCTCTCACTTGCAGGTATACAGAAACTGCCTGGGCTGTCTGGATGAGGGTTCTGTTTTTGCGTCGGGTTGCCCTCACCTCCGCGAGGGGCAGATGTAGCGCGTCCAAATTCCCAGATTCAAAATCGAACAGTGCATCACGAACCTTTCCATAATACCGAAACGTCACTGTATCTAGGTACGGGCGCCCCCAAGGATACGTTTTGTTTGCTATCAAGCGTATCTCTCCAACAGCATTGTCAGATGCCAAACGGAATCCGCCTGTCCCAATGGGGCTTGTGCGTCCGATTGCGGCGGTTCGCGGCTTTGTAATCCACGCCACTGGTGCTGTGAGTTTTGTCAGAAACTTCGCATCCCCTTTCTCCAGCGTCACTTCAATATGTCTTTCATCCAAGACACGGATGCCGATAATCTCTTTAACTGCGCCATCCCCGCTTTTATCACGATAGACCCCAGCACCACCGATCGCGAATAGCGGCATCCTCGAGGCGAGTTCGGGCGTACTCAGCCAGCTTTCCCGCACAGCGCGCTCCCACGCCTTCTTGATATCGATTGCCCGCACCTGGGTCTCATCGTGGAATTTCGCATTTTGAGCGATTGTAAACGTCCACACACGATAATCCTCGGAATGCGTCCAACTCTGGGCGATTGCCGAAACAATTCTTCCGAATCGATCTCGTTTCACAAGCCCTTCATACAGGTTTGCCGCAATCTGGAGTTCGGCGAAATTGAGATAATTGACCACATCCAGCGTTTCAACGCGCTGAAAGACCGCATACCGCAATTGACCACCAAATCGCGGGTGAGGCGCAGGAACAGCCATCGGCGTTAACCAAAAGAGGGTTACGATGAAAATCAGGAATATGAAACGACGTATGTAATTCATGTTCAAACTATCAATCTATTTCAATCTCGCAATCCAGTGTCTTGTAGCGTTGCCGTTCAATCACGCGCTCAACTTCATCCATCCAGTTGTCAAGTTTGATTAGCCGCTGCTGAAAATCATCTCTTGTCAGGAATCCTAGCTGATTCAGGAAACGACGGCAGCGCAGGCGATAATACTTGATTCTTTCAGAATCATAAAATTCTGAAGATGCGTCAGACTCAATATGAGCGAGCGTCGGCTGAATTGCACTGATAAGGGTTAAAAGGGGCCAAAGCACTTCAAGATGGTCGCCATCCGAAATCAATTGCTGAACCCCGTGTTCCCAATACTCGCGTTTGTCGAGAGATAGGTGGAAGTGGGGGCGGTCATTCACCGCATTGATATAGGAGATGGTTTCAAGGACGACATCGGTTAGCACTTCAACATCAAGTGCTTCGACACGGTCTGCGCCAATTGTTTCCATGCCGAGCGGGTAAAGTCCGGGCGCGTCTAAGCGTGTACTCATCTCCCTCAAATCAACCATCAGCCGACGATGATTGGGAATCTCATTTAACAGTAACGACGGCGTTTCGCCTGTCCAGAAAATCGCACAGCGAACATCCCACAGCGGCACATGCTCCTGTGCATCAAACAGTTCCCGGATGCGTTGGTAAAGTTGTCTCGCCGCGTTCAGCAGACGTTCCCCCCGTGCAATTCGATACGAAGGATGAGCATAGGTGAATTGAATCTCCTCCTTCACCTGCTGTAGCCAGCCCGTTGGGTCGTAGATGATGACCCCGTTGACCAGCTCTGGTGCCAGAAATGCACTACTGAGCAGTTCTTCGCGCGGCTCGAAACGTCGTTTGGGGACAAACATCCATTCAAGCGGAACGCCGTACTTCATCTCGTAATAGCCTGCTTCCTGCTCCGTTGTATTGACCACGACACGCAGGTCTACATCCGAATAATCGGGCCGCCAGTTGGAAGCGTCATTGGTTATTGAACCGCACACAAAAACACCGACTACATCCTCACGTACTTTCGCAAGTTGAAAGGCCCCTTCTGTGGCAACTTCTAAACAAAATTCCTTGTCCATGATTCTATCTCTTTTGATAAATGTATGAGGAGCATCCCTGCCCCGAAACTCTGTCTATTTTATGAAACTTCCAGAAATGCCCGTGCCGCCGAGAACGCTTCTTCGGTCGTACCGATTTTTCCCTCAAACTGGAGGTCTTCAATATGTTCTAGGATACGTCCAATTTGGGGGCCGGGTTTCAAGCCCAACGCCTGCATAATCTCATGCCCTGTGACCAGTCTGCCGCGCCTCATCACGGGCAAAATCTCCTGATAATAGAGCGTTGCAATCCGACCAATCAACGCCTCTGTTTCCCGCACAAGTTCCGCTTTTCCCTGTGATGCGCGCACGACCGCGTACGATAATAGGACAACACCCAACCAATCCTCTCCCGTCCGCCTCAGAAAGCGAATTAACCCACGACGAGTCCGATCCTCCGCATTCAGTAGCTGATTCCGGACCAGACAGCCCACTAACCTCGCGACCTTCCCGCCCAGCCGCAACCTTTTGACAATTGCGACCGCCAACTCCGCCCCGACCTGCTCGTGCACCTGAAACTGCATGTCTAAATTCACGCCGATTGTTTTCGGGACAGGCTTTGCCACATCGTGAAGCAACAGTGCGAGCTTGATCACTGACCGCTTCCCGTGGGAGGGAAATCTCTTTCCCGATAGATATCCCTGAATCTCCTGCGCATACGGTTGCAAAGTATCAGGCATCAATTTCGCCTCAAAGCTTTCAAGCGCAAGCAACGACTGTTCCCAGACATCGACAACACCGCGCATCTGATCAATCTCCGGAATAATCTGTGAAAGCAAGCCTACCTTATCCATCTCGCGTAGATATGCGGCAGCGTACTCAACATCAAAGACCTTCATCAATTCATCGCGAATGCGTTCCGCCGACACCTCTGGCAACCGCTCTCTATACCGCTTGATCAGGTCAATCTCCGAGTCGGGAATATCAAACCCCAACTGCGCCGCAAAGCGATAGATACGAACCAGTCGAATCGGGTCATCAGTTATCACCCCCTCGCTTGGAAACCGCAACAGACGCGATGCCAAATCCTCAAGACCGTTGCATGGGTCAATTGGATGAATTGAGGGTTCGCTCAATAGCGCGGAAAAGTCAACGGCGATGGCGTTAATCGTCAGGTCTCGCAAGCAGAGTTCTGCCTCCAACGTTTCAGCCCGAAATTGGGCGAAATCCAGCGTGAGCCCTGTATCCCGAATCACTACTCGCGCTGTTGGTGGATGCTCCTCAAGCCGAACAAACGCGCCATCCACCCGATCTGCAACCATTTGTGCAAACGCGATGGGGTTGGATGCCACGGTGAAGTCAAGGTCGGTGAGGGGGCGATTCAGCAACAGGTCGCGTACCGAACCTCCGACGAGGTAGAGTTGAAGCGCGCTCTCATCTGCAAACCCATTAAGTCGGTAGAGCAAATCCAAGCTGGGGAGATTTCTGCGTAAGCCTTCAGTGGGAAGCATACAATTCCCTTTCATCAAATTCGCTACTCATACAAGATTAGCACATCTCATTTAGTGTGTCAACCATGAAAGCAATTGATAAATGATAAGGTTATATGATAGACTATCAGCAAAACAATCTTCAACACACGAAAAACTGGGGAGAATGAGTGAAAACAATCGGCGTTCTACACGTTATTACGGATACAACCATTCAATCTCAATTCACGCACACGCAACTCTCGGAGCTGGCTATTGATGGCGGAGCGGATACACTCCAATTCCGTCAAAAAATCGGTACAACCCGCCAGCTCGTTGAAGTCGCACGCGCAGTTCAGTCTGTCTGTGCCGCCCGTCAGGTGCCGCTAATCGTTAATGACCGGGCAGATATTGCGCTCGCCGTTGAATCCGCAGGTGTGCATTTCGGTCAAGATGACCTGCCCGTGGCGATTGGGCGGCGAATCCTTCCGCCTGATACGCTCATCGGTGCCTCTGCGCGGACGGAGGAAAAAATCTTGGAAGCGATTTCTGAGGGCGCAGATTACATCGGGTTCGGCCCAATCTATCGGACATCTTCCAAATCGGATGCAGAGACCCCGAAAGGCTTAGCAGGACTCCGCCGCATGTGTGAAATCACTCAATGCCCAGTGATTGCAATCGGCGGCATCACCGCGGATACCGTATACGACGTTATCCGCGCCGGGGCACACGGTGTTGCAGTCATTTCAGCCATCTGTAAACAGCCAGACCCCCTCGTCGCAACGCAACGATTAATGGGAGAGATCCAGCGGGCGAAATCGTAATCGTCGAAGGGGCATCCCTGCCTCGATTCCGTATGCCGTGGGCGGGATAAATCCTTTGCCCGCCGCTCTGCCCTCCCTCGATGCGTTTAAAAAATCTATTGACACCAACCTGTAAATGTATATAATACCCCATTGTGCCAAGACCTTTAAGGACAAGTAATGTACAATCTGTTTTATACGGAGTCATAAATGAATAATCCACCTCGTATTGCTCTCGGCTCCATCCTCACGGAATGCAACGAATTTGGGGGTACGCCCATTGATATCGATTGGTTCAAGCGATACGAACTGCGGCGTGGCAATGCCATTTTGGAAGTTGAAACCGGCGTTGTAGGCGGGATGTTGCAGGTGATGCGTGAATGCGAGACAACAGTGCTTCCTCTCATTTACGCCAGCACCTGTCCCGGCGGTCCTTTGACCTCTGAATGCTATTCGCAACTCAAAACCGAACTGCTCGACAGATTGCACGATGTAACCCCTGTTGATGGTGTGCTGTTGCCACTGCACGGCGCGGCGGTGGTCGAAAATCTTGGCGACCTTGAAGGCGACATAATCAAAGCGGTACGTGAAATCGTTGGGGTAGAGGTCCCAATCGTCGTAACACTTGACCTACACGCTCACGTCACCGCCGACATGGTGCGATACGCCGATGCCCTGATTGCGTGGGAGACCTATCCGCACCGCGATGCGTTCAACACAGGTGTGCGCGGCGCGCAACTGCTCTGGGACATCCTGACCGATCAGTGCCGTCCAACAATGGCGGTGGCGAAGGTGCCCGTGCTGACCAGTGCCATCCACGGTTCAACCGAAGGCGACGACCCCTTTGCCCAGATTATGCGTGCCGCCAAGTTTCAAGAAGGTTACAATGGTGTACTTTTGACAAGCGTTTTCTTAGTCTATCCGTATCTGGATAGCGCAGAGATGGGTAGTGGTGCCGTAGTCATCACCGACAACGACATAGACAAGGCGGTGGAGGTCGCATCGGAACTGGCAATTGATTATTGGGAGCGACGATTTGACCTTGAACCCACAGTTGATACGCCCCAAGATGCCATAGCAAACGGATTGCAGACCGATGGCGGCCCCGTGTTGTTGGTCGAGGCGGCGGATTGTATTGGTGGTGGAGCGGCGGGCGATAGCGTTGCGACATTGAAGGCGTTACTTGACGCAAAGGTTGATATGCCGTCACTCGTGCCTGTCGTTGACCCAGCTACAGCCGCCGCATGTCACCGAGCGAATATCGGCAAAGAAGTAACCGTTGAGATCGGGCATCAACTTGACCCACGTTGGGGACGGCCGATAACCGTGACCGGTTCTGTGACCACGTTGAGCGATGGCAAATTCCGTTACGTCGGAGGCATCTGGGATGGCGTTGAGGGCGAGATGGGGCCCTCTGCTGTTTTGACAATCGGCGCGATTCAGGTGCTTGTCGCTACATACAGCACCTACGATTGGATGGATGAACAGTTTCGTTCGATCGGATTAGACCCGTCCACAGCCAAGTTCATCGTCGTCAAAAACCCAATGAACTATCGGCTCGCTTACGGCGAAATTGCCAAAGCCACCTTTATCCTCGACACCCCTGGCCCGACACCGGCAACATGCCGGCATCTACCGTACACAAAACTCAAACGCCCATATTTCCCACTTGATGAGCGGATACCCGGACTCGTTCCAACAATCCTTCAATAAGCTATGCTCCAAAGGAGACTAACTGTGATTTACGAAATCCGAACCTACAACCTTAACGTGGGCCAACTCGCCGAATATTGGAAACGGTTCGGCGAAAAACTGCCAGGACGACAGACGTTTTCAAAACTCGGTGGGCATTGGTACACCGAAACAGGTCGCCTTAACCAAATGGTCGCCATCTGGCCCTATGACGACCTCGAACAACGGGCTCGCATCCGACGTGAAGCGGAAGCCGGTCCAGCCCCCAAATGGCCGCCCAATACAGGCGAACTCATTGACTCAATGGTATCCCAAATCTACCTGCCCGCTCCCTTTATGACACCGCTCGGCGAAAAGAAGATTGGGCCGCTGTATGAGATGCGCGTGTACACCTACCCCGCAGAAGGGATGCCGCAAGTTCTTGAAGCGTGGGGAAATAGCATCGTTGAGCGTGAGAAACTCTCTCCGCTCGCAGGGTGCTGGTACTCAGAATACGGCGGGCTTAACAATTTTATCCACCTGTGGGCATATTCAAGTTTTGAGGAGCGGATGCGGATACGGGAGGAAGCACGAGATAAAGGCGTGTGGCCGCCACGCGGGTCGGTCAGACCGCTCACACAGGAAACCCAACTCCTCTTTCCCGCTCCGTTTTCACCGATGCAATAATTTCACGGACCTGATGACATTTGACAATCAAAATCGGTATGCAGGTTCTGCTAATTCAAGAGAAACCGAGTTTTGCCGCCCCTACGGGTGGCGCGACGAACGCGACGCAAAAAACTCGGTTTCTGCCGTTTATTTTTTGAAAGTTGCTTATGAAATTTGGCTTATTTTACGAACACCAAATACCACGTCCCTGGAAGGAGGGCGATGAACACAAACTGTTTCAGGAGGCACTCGACCAAGTTGAGCTTGCAGACCAACTCGGTTTCGACTACGTTTGGGAAGTTGAGCATCACTTCCTCGAAGAGTATTCCCACTCCTCCGCCCCAGAGGTGTTCCTCGCCGCATGTAGCCAGCGCACAAAGAACATACGGCTCGGTCACGGCATCGTCCTGATGCCCCCCGGTTACAACCATCCTGCACGGGTCGCAGAACGCATCGCAACCCTAGACCTCGTCTCCAACGGGCGCGTTGAGTGGGGCACTGGTGAATCCGCTTCCCATATTGAGCTCGGCGGCTTCAACGTTGACCCCAAACTCAAACGCGACATGTGGGAGGAATGTACCCGCGAAACAGCGAAGATGATGGAGCGTGAACCTTACCCCGGTTTCGAGGGCAAATACTTTTCAATGCCACCCCGTAACGTCATACCGAAACCCCTTCAGAAACCGCATCCCCCGATATGGGTTGCTTGTTCAAGTCGCGATTCAATTCGATATGCCGCGAAGAACGGCATGGGCGCATTGACCTTCGCCTTCGTTGACCCCGACGACGCAAAGTTTTGGGTCGAGGAGTATTATGAAATCTTCGAGACAGCGTGTGAGCCCATTGGTCAAGCGGTGAATCCGAACATCGCGATGGTTTCAGGATTTTCATGCCATGAAGACGAACAGACCGCAATCGAGCGCGGGCTTGACGGATTCCGATTCTTCAGATACGGGCTTCAACACTACTACATCACCGGTTCCCATGTCCCCGGGCAGACCGACCTCTGGGAGTTGTATCGTCAGGAAACGCATGAGCCGGAAGCTCGCGGCGGTATCGGTACGCCCGAGTCCGTCCGCGAGCACCTCCGAAAATTTGAGGAAATGGGCGTTGACCAAGTGGTCTTTATCCAGCAGGCAGGACGCAACCGCCACGAGCACATCTGCGAATCGCTCCAACGTTTTGCCACCGACGTGATGCCTGAATTTAAGGTACGCGACCAAGTATACGAGCAACAGAAGCGAGAACGTCTAGCTCCGGCAATTGAAGCCGCAGAAGCGCTTGTCCCGCCTATCATAACCCCCAAAGAACTCTCCGCCGTTGATGCGTATCCGGTCATGAAACAGAAAGCGGAGCAACAGGAACAGAAACCGGTCGAACCGAGTGAGGAGGGGGAGTCATTTCTGATTTCGATCGAGGGCGGTAGAAAGCTGAACACGTAGGGTGCTTGACTTCTATCACGAGGAGAGAACATGCCAGATGATAACATGGATGTCACTCAAATCTTGGGCGAATTGACACGGTTACACAAGCATACCGAATCTGCCATTAGGGTCTTGAAGGCGATATCCCGTTTGGAACAGAATCGGCTCCAGAATCTGCCGCAACTCCGAAAACACCTAGCGGAATTTGACCAAATCCGAGAACAACTCGGCGGGCATCCAGAACTCCTTGAAGCCCTACAGGATTGGGGCATTGAATACCAAGACGTGCTTTCAAATGCCGAGCAGGAATTTAGACAGCGGTTCGGGGGTGGACTTGAGGAGGAATTGAAGCAGAAAGGATTTTTACTCTCAGGGCAGTATCCAGACCTCAAGGCGGGATTGTTTACGCTTGAGCTTGATTTTGACCGGGGACAAGTGGTGATTTGGTACGGCCCAAAGCAGGAACGCTTGCTTCACTGCCAGCCCGACGCAAGAGAAGTGGCAAACAGTGTCGAAAGAGTCAGCAGACAACTCGGTACTCGTTTGGACAAAGCCGAATTTCTCCAGCGACTACAGCACGCTTATTCCCGTGTGGCAGACCGCCAAAGCGGCGAAGCTGCACCGATTATCGACGTGCTGACCGAACTCGCCTATCTGCTCCAAAGCACCCGATTCCTTCAAGACCCACGACAGGAGAATTATCAAGGCTATGGCCGCGCAAGCTTCAGTTACGACCTGTTCCTCCTGCGCCAGTCACTTCTGTCCAGCGCAGGGGCGGAAGGACATTGTGTTGACAAAAGGCTACACCTAATCGTAGCGACCAGAACGCACACCAGAAGGCGAAAAGATTTTCTGTGGATCCCCGACAATGAGAGCGGCAGAGGCACAACGTATTCTCACCTACAATTTGCTGGTTAAAAATATAACCCCTAAGCAATTGGTCCCGATCGCGCCCGCTAGATTGTCAAATCCTTGAATCGTAAAAATCGCATTGTTCAGCGATACGGTTTTCCTACACCCGATGTAATACTCTCTTGGGCATTTGAAACATTTCTGCAAGGTCAAACAAGGTTGGCTCAGTTCTTGTGCCATGCTTGCGATAAATACTTAGGGTTTCCGCCACATATCTTGCCATTTCAACAGACACCGCATTCCCAATCATCTGTTCCAAATTTGTTTTCGTTCCTTCAAACTTAAAATTCTTAGGAAAGTTTTCTTCCGCCTTATTGTCCCGAGTTGAATCCGATTGAGCGTCTCAGGCAGGCCCTCAAAGCGAAGTTGTTTGCGAGGCCGTATGGAACTTTGGCGGAGATGCAAGACAGACTCACCGAGGTTCTGTGCAACTATTCTGATAAGGCGATTGCTAAACTCACAGGATTCTCATATTTTCTGAAAACCGCTAATGAAATATAATATATTAGAAATGGTATTATTCGTAAACAACCCCTTCTTTCTCTTTTATGACGAGCCGTTGACCGACCTTCACATCAGAAAATGTCTCAACAATGCCGCTGGGCCATCTGACCTGAATCTGGTCAACCGTCGTTTGATGCCCCAAACCGAAAAGCACCCTCAAATCATTCTGAGATAGGTAGCTTGAACCGCTCCGAACTTCTTTAACTTGCAACAACCCGCCCGAAAGGACACCTATCCGTGTACCAATTCCATCGCGGTTGCTTTTCGTTCCGACGGTTTTAATCATCAACCAATGATTTCTGTTCCCACCATCGTTGCGAAGCAAATTTGCGGTCTGGTTGGAATTGTTGAGAAAAATATCGATATCGCCATCGTTGTCATAATCGCCGAAAGCCGCGCCGCGACCGACTTTCTTGGGCAACCGATTGAAGCCCGTTTCCACAGATACATCGACAAACTTCCCGCCGCGTTGATTCTGGAACAGCACGTCCTGCTGGGCATAGGTTGCATCTGCGAACTGCTCAACATTGTCTTGCAGATGGCCGTTGGCGACAAAGATGTCATTGAAACCGTCGTTATCGTAATCAATGAATTCAACCGCCCACTTGAAATCGGGAAGCGTCACCTGTCCAACGCCGGAAACAAAAGACACGTCCGAAAAAAAACCGACTTTCTCATTATGGAAAAGATTCACCGGCATTGAAGAGGTGTTGCTGATGACTAGGTCTAGATATCCATCATTGTCGTAATCACCAAAAGCAGAGCCCATCCCGCTGCCAGCACCGCCATTTTCGTCGTATCCCGTGCCAGAGAAAAGGGTCACGTTGGTGAAGGTGCTGTCCCCATTGTTGCGAAAAAGATAATCCCCTTCCATATCGTTGGCGATATGAATGTCTGGGTCACCATCGTTGTCGTAATCCCCGACAGCGACAGCGAGTCCTAGCCCGCGAAAGAAAACCCCGGCTGCTTCGGTTACGTCTGTAAAAGTCCTGTCCCCGTTGTTTCGATAGAGGGTGTCCGATTCGCTCACAAAGACATCTCCCGCAAGCCGTTCAGTGGGGCTACAGTAGGTGCGAAGCCCCCTCACCTCCCACCACCGGCTTTCTGCCAGCGAGAATTTAATGTAATTCACGACGTATAGGTCTAGATATCCATCTAAGTTGTAATCGAGGAAGGCACAACTCGTGCTCCATCGGCTATCCCCGACACCCGCCTTTTGGGTCACATCTGCAAATGTCGTATCGCCATTATTACGGTAAAGCACATTCGGGCCGTAGTTTGTGATATAGAGGTCTTGATGCCCATCATTATCGTAATCGGCAACGGCACACCCCACGCCGTATCCCATATCCCCGACAGCCGCTTGCGCCGTCACGTCTGTAAACGTCGCATCGCCATTGTTGCGATACAAAACGTTCGTCGGTGGGGCAGGAGAGGTGCGGCCGGGCAGGTCAGCACCGTTGACAACATAAAGGTCGATATCCCCATCGTTATCGTAGTCGAAAAACACAGCACCTGAGCCCAATGTCTCCAAAAGGTATTTCTGGCCGCTTCTGCCATCGGTATGCTTAAAGTCAATCCCCGCTTCGGATGTGGCATCAACGAATTGGATTTGATGTTGTGCCACCGTTGCGTTTGGCAAAAGAAAACTGAGGACTAGAAATAAGGGACAGTGGAAACTGCATAGGGCAAGAAATGGTGTTAATATTCTCGACATGACTGAATACCTGATGGGATAACTTGACGAGGCGACTATTGGGTTTCACTAATTCAAACGCATCGGAAATCAACGCTTCGCTGCCCGAATTTCATTCAAGCGTTTAAGATACGATTCCTCCCCCGGCGCAAATTCGATCGCTTTCCGAATCGTCTGCTCAGCCTCCATGTACATCTGTTTTTTGAGATAAACAAAAGCCAATGTATCCAGTGCATTGGGGGCTTTGGGTGTCAGTTGAACGTTTGTTTGGGCAAGTTTTAAGGCTTCGTCGAGGTGAATCCCCTGCTCGGCATAGAGGCTGGCTAAATTGTTATAAGCCTCTGCAAGGTTTGGGACGTGGTGAATTGCTTGTTTGTAGGAGGCAATAGCAAGGTCAAATTGACTGAGATTGGTGTAGAGCAGTCCAAGATTATAATGGGTCTGCGCCAAAGAGGGGGCAAGCGCAATGGCCTTTTTGTAGCTTTCGATTCCGCGGTCATACTGTTCCCGTTGCGCGTAGATAATTCCAAGATTGTGATATCCCCTCGGATCGTCGGGATGGGCTTTAACCCACTGGCGCGCCTGAATCAACAGGTTGGCCGTTTCCCGTAGCTTTTTGAATAACTCCATCTCCTTCGCAGCGAGTTTAATGTAAACCTGCGCGAGATTGTAATGGGCACCCGGGTAATCCACACGAATTTCAATGGCACGTTTATATGCGGCGACAGCTTCGTCGTATTTGTGCTGTTTTGCGTAGACCTGTCCGAGCCCGTAGTGCGGTTCGGACAGCTCAGCGTCCAACCGATTCGCTTTCTTATAAACTCGCATCGCTTCATCGAGCGCACCGAGTTTGAGATATACCTCCCCAAGCCGATTATAGGCATCAACAAAATCGGGTGCTAAACTGACCGCTTGCTTCAAAGATGCGATGGTTTTATCAAATTGTCCCAGGTTTGAGTAGACTAGAGCCAGATTATAATGCGGCACAGCACCGTCGGGCGAGAGGGCGATGGCTTGACGATACGCATCAATCGCCGCGTTGAACCGTTGCTGTTTTGAATAAACGATACCGAGTTCTTGATAAGCGGCGGGGGACTTTGGGGCCAGTTCAATCGCTTTTTTATAGTGCGCGACAGCTTCATCAAGTTGCTCCAGTTCCCGGTGTGCCGTAGCCAACCCAAAGTGCGCTTCAACAAAATCCGGCGCATCTTCAAGGGTTTTCTTGTAATGTGGAATCGCTTTACCGGGTTGCCCTAGCTTGAGGTAGATTGTCCCAAGGTGATGGTATGCAGAGGGGAATACAGGTTGATGCGTAATCGCGTTCTGAAATGCTTTAATCGCCTCAGCATATTGGTGCTGTTTGATAGATGCTAAGCCTTGCGCGTAATATTCAGAAGCGATTTTCGGCGGGGATTTCTCAGCTTGAGCAAACCCGATGGGAGGTCTTATGAATAGGAAAAGGATAAACAGCCATTGAAGTTTCATTGCACACTCTTCTGTTCTTCTATTGACTTGTAATGCAGACTGGAAGAATGGAAGGGTGGAAGGATAGGCGAAAGTTTCTCCTTCCAATCTTCCATTTTTCCATTCAATTCTTCCAATTAGCTCATCGGGTCGTCTTGAGCTTGCCCCAAAGTGTCGCCAGTTTATCGCGGGCTTCAACCGCCTGCACAGTGGGTGCTTCAGACGCAACAAGTCGTGCTTTCCCCTCCAATGTACCGTTAATCCTATTATTCGAAAAGTCTTCGATCGTCTTCCCTGCCGCCTCATCAAAATGGTAGAGGGCCATTGTATTCGCATCCGGTTCAAATGCGCCGTTTTGAACGGTGAAATCTTTGGTATACCTAAGTCCCTTCGAGATGCGGACCTCATCAATCAAGCCATCAAAGATACTGTGTGTATCACCGCCACGTTCACGTCTGCCGACTTTGAAAGTAGAACCGGTTATTTTTAGCCCCTTGCCGGCGATGTCTTTCTTCCCGCCCGCCTTTTTGCCGTTCACAAACATCAGAACAACCTTGCCATCCCACGTAATAGCGACATGACTCCACTTATCCTTTTCCACTTTTAGACCGCTGGCGTGCCAATCCCACCCTTGAGCGGCTGTAGCTAAGGCTGTCTCAAAATTACCGTTATTCCTGACAGCAAATTCGTAGGAGTCCTCTTTATTCACAACCATTCGCTCCCCGGCAAAATCGGTCGGGAAAATCCACGCTTCGGCGGTGAACGTATTTCCCAGTTTTTGGTGAAATGCGGGGTTATCTGGTGCGGCAAAAAAACTATTCGGGTCGCTTTTGATTTCCAATGCCATGTTTTTCGGTGCGGCACTGGCGTAAGCACTCACGAGCAGAGCAATTGCAAAGGTGCAAAAAAGCATCTTTTTCATCTTTATCCTCCTTAAATCAAATTGACTGTATGTATTGTTCGAGGTTTATTGACACTTAGCTAAACGTCCAATTCCAGCACAAAATGGTCAATCGTAAGACAATTTATCAAGAGCTGATCGGTGATAAAGTGCCTCACGACCAACCCGAATGTGTCAGTCAGAGCTGACCACTCCCCGACACCAGCTAATGGGATTTGAGCTTTCCCCAAAGTGTTGTCAGTTTGTCGCGCGGTTGAACGGCTGTTGGGTTTGCGGGAGAATCAGAGGGGACCAGCTTAGCACTCCCTTTCAACTCACCATCAAGACCATTTTTTGAAAAGTCCTTAATCGTGCTACCCGCGGCTTCATCAAAATGGTAAAGTGCCATCGTTTCGGCATCCGCTTCAAGCGCAGCCGAGGGGATGGCGTAATCTCCCGTGTAACGTAGGCCCTTCGAGATGCGGACCTCATCAACCAAGCCATCAAAGATACTATGTGTCTCGCCTCCACGTTCACGCCTACCGACCTTGAAACTCGCATCGGTTATGTACAGTCCAGGGGCCTCAATCGCCTCCTCGCCGGGCGCCTTTTTGCCGTTCACAAACATACGCACAACCTTGCCATCCCAAGTGATAGCAACATGTGTCCACTTCTCATTCTCAACCTTGACCTCGCTAGAATGCCAATTCCAACTGGCACCTGCTGGTCTCAGTGCTGTTTGAAATATCCCGTTCTCTCTAACGGCAAATTCATAAGAATCTTCTTTATTTAGCACCATGCGTTCACCCGCTTGGTCGGTTGTGAAAATCCACGCTTCAGCGGTAAACATATTGCCCAAATCCGTGTGAAAAGCGGCGTTATTCGGTACATCAAAGTAGCTCTCCGGATCGCTTTTCAGCTCCAATGCCATATTCTGCGTAGCAGCATTGGCATAGAAACCCGTCAACAGAAGAATTGTTAAGGTGTAACAAATCAGATTTCGCATTTTACCTCCCGAAATTCATCAGTTGCAGAACGGATGTTCCGCCTTATGTGTTTAGGTCAAAAACTGATCAGGAAACCAACCGCGCCTCTCAGGGTATATAAATAATTATAGGCTTTACCATAACATAGCCCGAGTGTGGAAACTTGGGTTAGTTGCCTTCATAATTTAATGTGACGGAAAAATACGAGATAGGTTTATAAAAAGTTGCTTTTGATCAGGTTTTAATGTCCTTGCGCCAGTGGTCATCTTAAATGGAACGCAAAGACGCAAAGGTGCAAAAGGCGCGAAGAAGGGAAGAAGGACAGACGCAGAGACGGAGAATTTTAACGCAAAGACGCTAAGGTGGGTTTGTCTAGAATTAGGGCACAACTTGGGTTAGCGGTCATTACTGCCAATGTGCTGGCACAATCACATCTGAAAAACCGAATTGTTGCGATATCCACTGTTCTTGATAGAGCCCGTCCTTGTAAGAGGAACGCTCGCTCATCCGCACTTCGCACTCGCCACCCAATGCCTGAGTGAGCAGCTCGACTGCCTCCGCATTCGCCCACAGTAACGTCTGTGCCTTTACAGCGGGCGCGAAGAAAACAGGGTCGTAATAGGAGAGCGTTCGCTCAACAAGCTCCCGCTTTTCAGGGTAAAGACGGAGATAATCTGCAACTTCAGCCGGTGTTCGAGCGCGAGCGGTGTAAAAACTGCCGGGAGACGAGATCAGATGCGTGATTTCAGGTCGGAGGGCCGCTGTTAGCAACGATAGGTCATCCTGCTTGACTGCCGCCAATCGAGAACGGTCAACCTCCGGGCGCGTCAGCAGGTAATCAACCCCTCGCAACCAGTCGGCGACGATGCCGCGAAAAATATAGGTTTCCGGGCTGTCAATTCCTTCGGTCATCAGACCCGGGAAGGGTGCGGCAAATGGTTCGTCAGCGTTGCGCTGCCCTCGTCCGGCGACAGCAAAGATGAGAAACCTGCCGCGTTTTTCATTGGCATCGCCCTGTGGCAACGGTTCCACAACGCTATGATTGCCCGGTCCGAGCAGTAGCGTCGGAAAGGGGCCGTCACCGTGTGGAATGCTCAAGTAGCCGAACAGCCGATAGGGGCCAATGCTTGTGAATCTGACCGTATAGCAGTCGCAAAATTCCGTAGAGCGGATTGGCAAGTGTTCCGTTTCGGCAGCGAGCGGTACGGTCGTCAATTCGTGGCAAACTTGCGCCCAATAGGCATCAAAATCTGTTGGTCGAGATGTGTGAGACATCAGTTGCTCCTTTACTGAAAGCAGTGTTTTTCTGTCACTCTTTCGGATGATGGAATGTGATGGGAGTGGGCGGACTATATCCCTACGCTAAGGAAAGATGCGTTTTAAAGAAATCGTCTATCAACGCGCTATGATGAACCGCGCCCGCGTCGTGTCCATGGCCGTCATAAGCGTAGAAGTGCTTGTCTTCAGAAGATATGGTATTATAAGCCGCGTAGCCTGTCTCTGGCGGACAAACGTTGTCCTGCAAACCGATGTAGACCATGATGGGGCAGGTGATGCGCGGCCCAAAATTAACCCCATCGAAATAAGCCACCGTTTCACGCACCGCTTGTTCCCGGTCAGGATAGAGCCGCAGGTAGTCGCGAATCTCCTGATACGGGTAGGTGTGGGTTAACGCAATTGCATCCATAAAACCGCAGAGGTACGGCGCACCCGCCGCCGCTGCCCTAATCTCCGGGCGCAACGCTGCTGTGACAATCGTTAATCCCCCGCCCTGACTGCCCCCCCTGACACCGATGCGTTCAGCATCAACCTCGTCGCGTGCCAGCAGGAAATCAATTATCCGTATCGCATCAATGTAGAACCCACGATAGGAGTATGTGTTGCGGTCAACGATGTTGTGCGTAAGTAGCCCGGGGTAGCCGGGATTGAATTGCTGATTGCTGCGAACCTTCCCGCGTGGCGCGGCACCGAACGAGGCATAGCCTTCCCGTGCTGAGCTGGTCGGGATGGACGGGTCGCTTTTGTAGCCGGGCATGTGTACCATAACGGGCAGTTTCTCGGGCCGTATGTGTGGCAGGCAGTACCAGCCAGCGATTCGTACACCGTCAATGCTATCGTAATGTACATCATAAACTTCAACCTCTGGCGTACACCATAGCGGTACTAATTCCATCGTTGCGTTCAGTGGAATCTCCGCGGATCTCGCCAGCAGGTCATCCCAGAAGGCATCAAAATCTTCGGGACGAGTAACTGTCGAACTGTATTGCTCGGGAGGAATTCTGCTCATAATTTATCACTTCCTTGTTGAACGTTTTACTCTCTGCTCATGATTCGCTTGGTAGTAAAGCGTTTGATTAGTTCATCGACGGTAACGCCGATTAAGATGACAATACCAATCACCGTAAATTCGGACTCGGTTGGGACACCAAGGAAAAATACTGCATTTCTTATGACCTCAACCATCGCTGTCCCACAGATGACACCGGCAATCGTGCCCTCGCCCCCACGCAGGCTACACCCACCCAATACGGCACCGGCAATGGCGTAGAGTTCGTAGAAATTTCCGAACGTCGACGGCTGGACAGAGTTTTGGTCGAGCGCGAAGAGTATACCCCCAAATCCTGCCAAGAGTGCACAGATAATATAGGCGGAGACCACCATCCTGTCCGTATTGATGCCGCTGAATCGTGCTGCGTTTTCATTGCGGCCTAATGCCAGCAAGTACCGACCGTATATCGTCCTGTTCAGAAACAGCGCGGCGATGATTCCGAGCAGAATGAGTATAATAAACGGCATGGGTATCACGCCAAACACGCGATATTTGACCAGTAGTCGTAATCCTCCAAAGTCGTTACCGAACCCCTGATTGATCTCGCCCGTAATAGCCCTTGCCACCCCTCGATAGATGAAGAGCCCGCACAGCGTTACGATGAACGGCTGTAACTTGAGCCTGGTGACCAGTAGGCCGTGAATTAACCCGATTGCCAACGAAAGTATTAAGACCACCGCAAACCCTAAGACAACGTGTACCTCTTTGCTGGCAACCAGTAGCGGGAACAGCGACCCGGCGAGGCCAATCAGGGAACCGATAGAAAGGTCAATGCCGCCGGTGATGATGACGAAACACGCCCCAATGGCGAGGATACCGTACAAACCGGTCCAGCGAGCCATGTTCATAATATTCCCAACGCGCATGAAACTCGGTTCAACTGCGCCGGTCAGCAAAAAAATCGCCGCCAATAATGCAAAAATTCCCACTGTTTTTTTCATTCTCTGCCCGTCGCCAAGTTCATGACTGCCTCTTCGCTGAGTTGTCTCCGCTGGAGTTCACCGGCGAGTTTGCCTTCGTGCATCACCAAGACCCGGTCCGATATCCGCAAAATCTCCTCAAGGTCGCTGGATACCACCAAAACCGCGATGCCTTGAGATGCCATTTTTTTGATCAACTGGTAAATTTCGCTTTTCGACATGACATCAACGCCGCGAGTGGGTTCATCAAGTAGCAGGACTTTGGGACGCAATGAAATCCATTTGGCGAGCACGACCTTCTGCTGATTGCCACCGGAAAGCATCGCGGTTTCGCTCTCAATCGAGGTGGTCTTTACGTTGAGTTCATCAACCATCGTCCGAGCAAGGCGTGTTACCTCTTTATCCTGTATGAATTTCGCACGTTGATATCGTTTGAGGCTGGATAAAGCGATGTTGTGCCGAACTGCAAATTCAAGAATCAATCCATGCGTCCTGCGGTCTTCTGGAACGAGTATAATGCCCACGTCAATGGCATCGCTTGGGCGTTTTATACGGACGAGTTCGCCATCAACCTTAATCGTCCCGGATAGCGGGGGTTGGATGCCAAAAATCGCCTGTGCCAACTCGGTGCGCCCCGCGCCGACGAGCCCTGCCATACCGACAACTTCGCCTGCATGAAGGGTAAAGCTGATCGGTTCAGGGGAACGCCCCGGTATTACCAACCCAGAGACTTCCAACCGCGGCTCGCCCATTTTGTGCGCCCTGTGTTGATAAAATTCGGTGAGTTCTCTGCCGACCATCAGCGATACCATGCGGTCGTGGTCGATGGCTGACCGTTCCAATTCGCCGCTGTTTTGACCGTCCCTAAGAACGATGACGCGGTCTGCAATCTGGTCTACTTCTACCAAGCGGTGAGAGATGTAGACAATACAAACGCCGCGCGCTTTCAGGCTTCGGATGAGTTCAAACAGGCGGTCGGTTTCATGCGATGTCAGGCTACTGGTAGGCTCATCCATGATAATCATGCGGGCGTTCTGGGACAGGGCTTTGGCGATTTCAACCATCTGCTGATGCCCGATAGAAAGTTCCCGAACCATCATTTCGGGCGCACAGTCCATCTGCAACTGCTCAAGCATCTCGCATGTTTTCTGATTGATTGCCTTACGATTAATGAAGTTCAGCGGCTTGAGCATACGCGGTTCACGGCCAAGGAAGATATTGGCAGCAATGCTCAGATTGTCAGAAAGATTCAGCTCTTGATGGATAAAAGCAATGCCCAATTCGGTCGCTCTGGAAACCGTCGGAATCTTTACTCCTTTGCCTTCAAGCAAGACCTCCCCTTCATCGGGGTGATAGATTCCGGCGAGAATCTTCATCAGCGTACTCTTTCCTGCACCGTTTTCTCCCACTACGGCAACCACTTCGCCGGAGAAAAATGTGGCATTAACGTTGTTCAGTGCGAGTACGCCCGGAAATCGCTTATAGATTCCCCGCGCTTCTAAAAACGGTGTCACGGAAGTTTTATCCATCATAACGCGAGTTCGGTGATTCCTACGTTAGTCGTTCACCTTTTCCTCTAACTCATCAACCCGTTCCTCTAAGCCATCAACCCTTTGCTTTAAGCCATCACCCTTTTGCGCCAAGTCATCGACTTTTTTCGCTAAGCCGTTACTTGTGTTAGCTTGCGCTACACACTCATCTGTGTCAAAAAACCACTCGGGAGTAACTTCTAGTGTCATCAAGAGGGCAGAAATTGCTTTGTAGCCGGGTAAAGACTTGCTCCGAATGTATTGGCTAATCACTTGTTGTGTCAGGCCCGACTTCCGAGCAAGTTCCACCTGAGTGAGTCCTAGTTCCTTCATACGATTGGCAATACGTGTTCCGAGTTTCATGAAGCTCTCTCCATTCTGAGTTTATCTAATTTTATCAGCTACGTTGATTTGTCCATTCCTCGTCATGGTGCAATGACTCAAGGTATTCCGGGGTCAAGCAGTGGTTTTTGCTTCCCCTTTGTAGAAGATACTATATGAATACAAAAATTCCTACAATTCACCGAAAACAGGAGGAGTGCTGAAGGTAAACATCCATCACCCGCTCCTACATTTTTTTATCGGTATGTCTTGACCGCTTGCACCGCACCTGCACTAATCAGCGACAATTCATCAACGACCTCAAAGAATTGACATCCTCTCGCTCGCCACTCCTCGCCCGATTCTGGCCCTGAGGCTGTCGTACCGAAAGGCACTTTGTGTTTCAAGCATAGGTCAAGAATATCACCCATCGCTTTTTTGACCTGTGGGTGGTCGTATTCACCGGGGTGGCCCATCGCTATCGAGAAATCGTAGGGACCGACATATACCATATCCAGATGTTCGGTAGTGATAAGTTCCTCGGCATACTCGTAGCCTCTAGCGGTTTCGATATGCGCGACAACCAGTGTCGAATCATTCGCTTCCTTTAACCAAGCCTTGTCATCCGCGGGCCAGAGATAGTCTACATTGCCATAACAAGGCGCGCCCGCTCGCGTCCCGACCGGGGGAAATTTCATATAATCAATCAGGGTCATCAGCTCTGCGCGTGATTCTGTCCGCGGGAGTTGTATCCCCGTAACACCGGCTTCCAACAATCGCGCAACTTCAGATCGGTTCAACTCGCCAATCTTGGAGATCACGGGCATCTGATTGTCGCGGGCACAAAGCACAAAGTCGGTCATCTCGCTACCATCAAAAAAGGTGTGTTCCTTTTCAATGAAGATGAAGTCAAACCCCGCGTGGCGATAGATTTTGACGAGCGATGGGCGAAGGTATTCACTGACCATGCCCCCCAAAAGAAACTCACCCGCTCTAAGGCGTTCCTTAAAACACCGCCCAAGCGCGTTCGGGTCGGGAGCAACGGTGTTCTGAGTTCTGTGGGTGTTCGCCATGGTGCACCTCCAAAGAATTTGTATTTTAGAAACCGAGTTTTTTCTTCAAAACTCGGTTTCTCGAGAATAACTAGAGCAACCGTAGCTTGCAATACTACAAATTTCAGCACAAAGGGTCACGGCTGTGAAGCCGTTCCTACAGGGTTCACGGTTATAAACAGGGTCGCGGCTGTGAAGCCGTTCCTACAAGTTTATTCTTGAAAGTTGCTTAACCATCTTCACGGCAGAGTAACCGAACGATGCGTCCGCGCAGATTGGCGACAGGCTAAACACAACTCAATCACGCGATAGGCATCCTCGATCGTCAATTCGGGGTCAGTTTTGGCTATGCAGCACTGTATCCAATGCCTCATCTCATCGAGCAGGTTATTATTTCCGGTACGATAGAAATTCGTGACCCCATCCCTTGTAAAAAGGGTGCCTTCGTAAGAGCTCTGTTGGGTGCGAATGCACCCCTCTGTACCGACCAATTCGACTTCGTATGAGGGAAACTGCCATCCTTTGACCGAGAAATAGATGTCTATTGACCCCATGACGCTGTTCTCAAACCGCAGGAGGATTTTGCCGTTGTCCATAAAGGGCGAGTTGTCCGAGAGATAGTTATCATACTCGGCGTATACGCGCACCACCTCTGACCCGGCAAACCACCTCACCACATCTCCAACATACCAGCCCAGGGATAACTCCGGCCCGCCCTGTGCTTCATCCCAATACCAATCCCCTGCGGGAAAGCCGCTGATGTTACCGTGTTGGTGCAACGCTCGAATCGAAATGAGTTCTCCGATTGCACCATTTTTGAACTGCTGATAGGCAGCACGAATCCCGCCATCGAAACGCTCTGTCGTACCAGAGGTTGCGATTACGCCGTTAGCCCGCACTGCCTTTACGATTCGGTCTGCGGCTTCCACCGTTGTCGCCATCGGCTTGGCGATGTAGATATCGACCCCCGTAGGCGCGACCTGCTCAACAAAATCGACAATTTCAGTATGCTTGGCACAAATACAGACCGCGTCTAAATTTTCCCGCTGAATCATCTCAACAGGGTCACTGTACAACTTGACACCGTGCTGTGCCGCATACGCTTCTGGCACACTGCCCAGAGAAATTTCTATCAAATTCGGGTCATACCCCATATCGGCACATGCGACCAACTCCGCCTCTGAAATTGACCGTAGGCAACTCGCGAATGCGTTGGGCCAAAACACACTCTGAAGCCCAACAATACCTGTTCTGATGCTCATTACTCCTCCTTGACGCAGAAACTTTAGCTACGAACCTGTACCCTTGTTCCTGTTGTCATCGCCGTGTCAATCGCAATGCACGTCTCAACCGTTGCCACCCCTTCTGCTAAGGGACATAAGGGTTGCCTATCGTGCAGTATGCTATCAACGAGGTCTTCCATTTCCATCTTCCACTCTGATGTGCCCTTGCCATGATTAACACTTGTCGGAAGCATCTCCGGTTCCCACTCTCCAGATCTGTGCCAGTAACCTCTCAGCTCATCCTCCTCTTGGACACAGTTTATCGTCCCATTCAACCCGTAGAGGTGAAGCGACATGATGTACGGCTGTTTCACCTTTCCGCTGGAGAACACCTTACCTAAAGCACCATTCTTAAAGCGTAACATCGCTAAATTGGCATCATCCGAAACATACCCCGCGACATCTTCAACATCTCCAACGACGTGTCGTAGGAGGTCAACGGAATGGTAACTGATGCTGAGTCTCCCAATGACATGCGCCTCGCGTTCACGGGGGCGCGGTGGATATAGGGCAGGGTCCGGCGAGTGGGCATAATCCGATTCGGTGTGGAAGACCCTTCCCAGCTCTCCAGAGTCTACCAACGCCTTGGCCGCTTGAAAGGTTGGCCAGTGCCTGCAAATGTGACCTGTTGCCGCCTTGAGCTCTGGATGCTTGCCCAACTCCACCCGAATCTGTCTGCATTCATCAAGCGTTGTACATGCCGGTGTCTCCACCAGAACGTGTTTGCCTGCCCTAAGTGCCTTCAACGCGAAATCGGCGTGAAGATGGGTTGGGACAGTGGCATCAATGAGGTCAATCTCATCATCTGCCAAAGCCTCTTCAAAGGAGGCGTATTCTTTTGACACATCCCATTCTAATCCGAGCAGCGTCTTGAGGTACGTCTTCGATTCCTCCGATCGGGCGACAATAGAGACATCCACCTTCTCAGGAATCTGGCTATATCCAAAATAGTGGTTACACCCTGTCCAACCTATCCCCGCAAGACAAACCTTTATCTTTTCCATATTCCGATCTCCTCGTGTTAATCATTATAAGTTATCAATAGCCCAAGCCAAACCTGACTGTCGTATCTTTGAGAAATTATCACGAAATTCAATATAATTGTCAAGAGAATTCGCGGTTTTCGTCACACTTCACGAAATGGTTGCCCAATAATCACGATTTCAGCGCAAATGACCGAAAATCGGGAACCACTACATATAAAATAAAATTCCCATTCGATATAAGGTCCATCATCCGCTGGTGCAAGCCTTGTGGACGTAATTCCCCACATTGGACCTCCCTCCGGCAGTGATGAGATTTCAAGTGATTGAACCTCCTTAAATTCAACACTAACGAGCCGTTCATGCTCTGTTCCGTAAGGGAGGGTGTTGATTGTGAGCATAACGGTCTTATCCGCGTCCCCGATTCCTGTAGACGCTCCCTCCTCATTTAAACCTTTGTAATTTTCAAACTTAATTTCAATCCTTGCGACGTAATCATCATGAAAGCGACAAAAACGCGCCACCGCTTCATCACATTCTTCGACATTAGTCGCTTCAAATCTGGAGCTCATACGACATACCTCTCAGTTACTTCTTGAGTTTCATTCGACAAGTACGGTGTCATATCCCACAGCAGGATGGTGCTATCAAAACTCCCGCTCGCAAGCAGACGACCATCAGGGGAAAAGGCGAGAGATGAGACATTACTCTTATGTCCTGAAAATTCAGCGATGAGGGATTCCGTTTCCACATCCCACAGTCTAATCGTTTGCTCCGGCCACGTTCCACCGGTGGCGAGGCGGGTTCCATCACGCGAAAACGCAAGGGACTCAACCTTTCTGACATCAAGTGTGGCGATATTTTGCCACCCCTTTACGCCCCACACGTTAACGTGTCCTTCCGTAGCAGTAGCAAAGCGGGTCCCATCGTATGAAAACGCAACCTCTCTAGCTGGTGAATCCTCAATCGGGTCAACAGTTTCGCCCAACACGGCTTTCCAACCTTTGACAATCTTGTTATTATCAGTGAAAAAATAATCAGATATATCAATGTCACTTGACCACATCATGTTATAACTAATATGGTCGGAGAGGAGTGCTTTTCGCTCTTCATCTTCCGGATCAAGGCGGTCTGTTATTCTGCTTCCCACAAATTCTCCATCGTCAGAAAACTCTATGGTATGAATTGCCCCAGTATGACCGTTCAGTGTACAATAAGTCCGGATTGCTAGCTTCCACATGGGGAAGCGGCCTTCGTCAGTTTCAATACCATCCGGTGATATCGTAGTCGCCGTAACAGGTGGTACCGGAGCGAGGTCTTCAGTCCCCTTACACAACCGGATTCCGTCTGGCCCCCTTACCGAAACATCAAACACCATACAGGACTCTGCGGATGCGTGGATTACAATACCCCCTACGAACATAGTAATCCACGCATCATACCCGATAAGCTTTTCGAGCGTCCGCGTCTTTGCCCCGGTGCCAACATCCCACAGCGTTAGAGCGTCGTCCCCGTCAAGGCCCACTAGGTGTTTCCCATCAGGTGAGAAAGTGACCATCCAACTCAATTTATCCTGCGGGTGTCGAGCAGGTGGATGCGTTTTGCTTGTGCGAACCCACTGCTCCTCACCAACTTCCACAGGCGCACCCGCTTGAAGGGTAACAGCATTAAGCATTGTCCCTGTTTCAACGTCCCACACTGTCGTCTTGCCATCCCAATCAGCCACAGCAATTCGGGTGCCATCGGGTGAAAAGGCAATTTTCTCAAGGACACCTGTCCCTTCCACAGCAATCAACGCCACAAAGTCATCGGTGTGGGCATCGTAGAGCCACACACCGATGCGAGATGCCACAGCAACAAGAGTCCCATCCGGAGATGTTGCGACATCAGAAACACCGCCTCGCCCCAACCGGGCAACGGCCTTAGGGGGTAAACAGCAAGTGTTCTCTTCGGGGTAGCTATCGCCCAAAGTGCTGGATGACTGATCATTGACACGCATAAAAGTCTCCTTTTTACGAACCTCCACACATTGGCAAGAGTAACAAAAATCGAGTTGTGAAGGGGTTAAGCAATTGAAAGTGGTTCATAAATAAATGCAACGCAATTCAGACAACAATTATATACCATTCCCAAGTAATTTTCAGTATTAAAGTTTTAACCCGAGTTGCGACCTAAACATTTCTTAAAACATTTTTAATTTGACTTAGAAACGGTTTTCGTGCAAAATAGGGGGCCATCACACCGATTTCCATCAACAGAGGAGAATTCGCTGGATACTGCCCGACGTGAACGACACCCCACATGGAACCAAATTCCCAACCAAGCATCACTTTTCGATTGACATTCCGCTCCATTCTTATCACCTTACTGCTCATTCCGCCCAGCAACCTGTGGCTACTTCAGCAGGAAACGGTTCGCTATACCTTCCCGACATGGGCCGCCCCCATATCGAATGTCATCTTCATCGTTGCACTGTTGATGTTCGGAAACACGGTTTTGGAGCGAGTGTTTCGGCGCAAGTTTTTGAAACAAGCCGAATTTCTGACGGTCTATTTTTTACTTTCCATCACCGCCTGCATCTGTTCCGACAAAATTGGCCACCACCTCGTCGAGTTTATGGTACACGCCCAATGGTTTGCCACGCAAGAAAACGAGTGGATGCAACTGTTCGGAAACCACCTTCCACGCTGGGCACTGGTAAATGACCGGGAGGCGATTCGGCTCTATTACGAAGGCGGTACAACAGTCTATCAGTGGAGTATTCTTCGTTCATGGGTCGCCCCGGCACTCCTTTGGAGCGGTTTTCTTGTGGTCTTGATGTTTGTGCTACTCTGCTTGAACACGTTTCTGCGGCGGCAGTGGACCGAGGAAGAGAAGTTAACCTACCCAGCGATTCAATTGCCGTTGCAGATGACTGCACCCAAGTCGTCATTTTTTCAAAATAAATTTATGTGGCTGGGGTTCGGAGTCGCTGCGTTCATCAGCCTTGTCAATGGCTTGCATTTTTTCTTTCCGCAGGTCCCATACATTCCCGTTAAGCGTCGCAGCTTTGGCTACCTAATCACCGGTCGCCCGTGGAATGCGATGGGAGATGTCCGCTTATCGTTTTACCCATTTCTGATTGGGTTGACGTTTCTGATGCCGTTGGACATCCTGTTCTCCGCGTGGGTATTCTATTTTGGATACAAAGCGCAACTCATCATCAAGGCAGTGGCGGGCTGGCATGACTTCCCTCATTATACCCAGCAATCCTTTGGAGCGTATTTTGCGATTGCGTTTTTTACACTCTGGTTGGGACGCAAGCATTTCTTGGCAATATTCAGACATGGAATCGGGTTTCGTGGCGATAAACGCTACCTCGATGAATCCAACGAAATGATGGGCTATCGCCGCGCATTTTGGGGACTACTTTTGGGCGTGGTCGGCTTCGCGTTCTTCTCATATATGTTAGGCATGTCAATGTGGGTTGCCGTTGCCTACTTTCTCATCTATCTCATCCTCGCTGTCGTAATCGCGCGTCTCCGAGCAGAGATGGGGTCACTTGTTCACGATTTCGCGGCAATTGACCCAGACCATTTTCTGACAGCAGTACTGGGTACAAGGCAACTCGGAGCAGGGAACTTGGTAGGATTCACAATCTACGGGTTCTTCAATCAAGCCTATATGAGTCACCCGATGCCGCATCTGCTTGAAGGATTGAAAATTGCAGAGCGGACATCCATATCCACAAAGCGTGTTCCAATAGCGGTATTACTTATAACAGCGGTGGGCACTTTGACGACGTTCTGGCTAATGATGCATCAATACTACGCCATCGGCTCAACATCTGGGTATTTCGGGCATTTCCCACAAGGAATGGTCGCCTACCTCTACCGACGGTTGCAACACTGGCTCCTACATCCAGTCCCACCTGACTATGTCGGAATGAGTTACATGGGCGGTGGTTTGCTCTTCGGCACCTTAATTTTCTGGCTACGGATGCGTTTTTTTTGGTGGCCATTGCACCCGCTCGGGTATGCTATGGCGAACAGTTGGGCGATGCACAACTTCTGGTCATGTCTCTTTGTCGCCTTTGTTGCCAAATGGATTATCTTACGGTTTAGCGGCCTCGGCACCTACCGCAAAGCGGTGCCGTTTTTCCTCGGATTGGCATTCGGCGACTTCATGCTCGGCAGTTTGTGGAGCGCGATAGGAATCGGGTTGGGTATCCGCACGTATCAATTCTGGCCCTGACGGAGGCCATCCTTCCCATTACCGTGGGTGGGAAATCCCTTTCCAGCCCCCTTAAACCCAGTAGGCGGGGCATCTTGCCCCGCCACGACCCGTCATGACGACTCAAATAGGTCCTTAAAGCCCCCAATGCTCATCGATCTCTTTCTGGTATGCGTTGACCGTTCCATCAAGTACATCGGCAATGCTGACTGCCTCACCGCATGCCCCGGATTCATAGATAGCAATCGCAATCGCTTTCGCTTGTAACCCTGTCCATCCGTCAACTTCCGGATGACGGTTGTCCTTGATTGCGTTAATAAAATCGTACACCTCCAGCGCAAATCCATCCTCAATTCCAAACGGGAACAGCCGCTCCTGTTCGTCATCGCTCAACGTTTCGAGATACATTTCGCGCAGTTCGCCGATTGTGTATTTTGTCCCATCCAGCTTTTCCGCATCGCCACGGTCGCCAGCAGTGAACGGGTGAAAGACATCGCCATAGTCCCGAATCACGCCCTCGCTGCCGTAGAGCGTGACATTTAGGAAACGGTGCGCGGGTGCTGCGACTGTCCAACTCCACGTCCCGACCACACCGCTCTTAAAGGTGATTACTGCCACCCAAGTATCCTCATGGCAAGAGGGAACCTTCCCGTCCTCGGGGTGGTTCGCAAACCGTTCGTCAATTTGGCGAACTTCGGCGTAAACCCGCTCGACATCCCCGAAGAAGTAGCGAATCGTGTCCATCATGTGTGCGCCGCTGTCCATCACCATACCGCCGCCACTGAACACCTTGCCCAACCGCCAGTGCCAACCGCCAATCTCTGCCGGGTTTTGCCAACCTGCCGATTGTGCGAAGAACATCCGTGGCACTCCGATGATACGCCCTTCGTTGAGTGCCCACCGGACAGTGCGCTGCCCCGGTGTCCGACGACAGTTCTCTGCTGTTGCAGTGAAAGTCTCATTTTCCGCTGCCACCTCAATCATCTTCTTGCTTGCCTTGACCGTAACACCGAAAGGCTTTTCCGTCATAATATTCACACCGGATTCAAGACACGGAATTGCCGAGATGTGATGATGCGAATGTGGCGTACAAATGTCCGCACCGTTTAGGTCTTCCGCCCTCAGCATTTCATTGATATCGTCATAAACACGAGGTGCTGTTCCCTGAAATTCGGCAATTCTTTCTGCATAGTTTTCAGCGGCATCTTTACGCACATCGAACGTCGCATCAATCGAGAAGGTATCAACACCCTTTTCGATTAACGTTTGATACCCGTTCAAATGTGCATTGGCAATTCCTCCACAACCGATTAAAGCCAAACGAACCTGTTTTTCTGACACAATTTTATCCTCCAAAATGAACCATTCAAAAACCGCGCCTCTTTGAAATGTTGTTGCCCCCAGCAGTACCGAAAATTGGCATAGAATAAAAACTTGACTTTTTAAGAACTCCAGTTTACTATAAACATATTATCTTGTCAACTGTTTTTAAGATTAGAGATATAGAGGTTTGCAATGACGCTTGGTAAAGTTGTCGGGACGGTTGTCGCCACACGGAAAGACGAAAAATTAATCGGTAGTAAGTTGCTGATTGTTCAGGATGTGAATCTGGAGGATTGGGAACTGCTCAGCAAGTACACTGTCGCTGTTGATGCGGTCGGCGCGGGCATTGGCGAAACGGTACTCATCGCAACAGGGAGTTCCGCACGGCAAACAAAGGCGACGAAGGACAAGCCTGTTGATGCTGTCATTATGGCAATTGTCGATACTGTTGAGATGCACGGGGAGCTCAGGTTTCAGAAGTAAGAAAGTTTAAATAATAAACCCGTATACCGTTTCTTTCTTTTCTTCTTTTCTTCTTTGCGTTCTATTTCTCTTATTCCAACTTTATATATTGGAACCTGCTAAGGCGGTGTCCCTATGAAACAGAACAAATCTACCCCGCAAGAAACCACAGACCGGCAACTCCCGCTCAAGATTGAACTTATCAAACAGATCGGGTGGCTTGTCCGGCTCCGTTGGATTGCTATTGGCGGAGTATTAATCACTGTGTTTGCGAGTTGGTGGCTGAATATCATTGAACAGCCGTTGCCGCTTTACGTCATCGCTGTGCTGATGGTGCTCTACAATTTTGAACCGCAGATCTTTCCGAAACATCTCACAGAAAAACCGCTCGCATCAATCAAACGGCACGCCGGGGTGCATGTTATTCTCGACCTTGTCTCCCTAACGGTGCTCATTCATTTCAGCGGTGGGGTGGAGAATCCATTTATCTTCTATTTTATCTTCCACCTAGTCATCGCGAGTATTATCCTCTCCAAGAACGTCAGTTACATCCTCGCTGGCATAAACACAGTGCTCCTCGGTTCCCTTATTTTCCTTGAGTATCATCGTATTCTTCCCCACTACCATCTGAACCATTTCCTGCCCCCAACGCTGTGGCGCAATCCGCTCTACATTTCAAGCATCCTGTTTGTGTTCACCAGTACGCTGTTTTTCTCTGTATATCTCGCGACGACGATTATGGATACAGCCAGAGCCCGTGAGGCAGAAACGCGAGAACTGAAGGAGAGTTTGGAGGAAAAGGTTGTTGAACTTGAAGAAGCACGGGGAGAAGTGCTGTTCGAGCGAAACAAGCTCAAATCGATCATTGAGTGTATGCAGGAAGGGGTCGTTTTCGTTGATGCGAAATATTATGTGACGCTTTTCAATAAAGCCGCCCAACGCATCCGCAAAGCGCAATCTGGGATTGATGGCGAAGAGAATTTATCCCCTGAAACCTACGGCATTCTTCCACAAGTTGTCCAAGACTTATCAGAGGGACACGCCACAATTGGGCCCCAGAGCATCCAGATTAAGGACACATACCTTGAAAACACCTATTCTGCCGTGCGTGATGACGAGGAAAACTACTTGGGCACCGTGCTGGTTTGCCGTGATGTGACTGACCGGAAACGGATGGAACAGCAGATGATTTTCTCTGAGAAGATGTCGGCAATCGGTGAGTTGGCGGCAGGCGTTGCTCATGAAATCAACAACCCGCTTGATGGATTGCTGAACTGCATTCTTAGGATTAAGCGTGACCCAGCAAATGAACAGCAGACGCGAGAATACCTAGAGTTGATGGAGGAGGCACTTTTGCGGATTGAGTCAACGGTTGGACAACTGCTCAACTTCTCGCGTAAACACGAACTCGCCCTCACCTCAATTTTCCTCAATGAGGTCGTTGATGAGGCAGTGGGGTTGATTGAGTACGGTGCTGAAGAGAAAGGAGTCCGCATTGAAAAACGGCTTGAATCCAACCTTGAGCGTATCTACGGCGATAAACATCTTCTGGAACAGGTTATCCTCAATCTCGGACTGAACGCCATCGCCGCCATGCCCAATGGCGGGGTGCTGACACTTGAAACAGGGGAAATCGAATTGGATTCGCTGTTCGGTCAAACCGCTGTCTACGTGCGCGTTTCGGACACCGGCATCGGTATTCCCAAGTCAGTTCAAGATCGAATTTTCGACCCATTTTATACCACAAAAATCAGCGAGAAAGGCACAGGGCTTGGGCTTTCCGTCTCAGATCGAATCGTTCGACAACATGAAGGAGTCATTGAGTTTGAGAGCGAAGTGGGGCGAGGGTCAAGTTTTACCGTTAAATTACCCATACGGAACGGGCAGGAGGAGATAATTTTATGAAGGTGCTGGTCGTTGACGATGAGAAGATCAAGTTGGTCACGCTCCGCGATGACCTGCGCGAGGCGAATTATGATGCCATTGCGGTCGAATCACCGACCATCGCGTTACAACTATTGCAACATGAGCATTTTGATGTCTTAGTGACCGATTTGCGAATGCCTAAGATGCACGGTCTGGAGTTTCTCAAGCGTGTCAAGAAAGAGTATCCACATATCACCGTGCTCATTATGACTGCCTACGCGAGTGTTGAGACTGCCATAGAAGCGATAAAGTTTGGTGCCCATAACTATATCCAAAAGCCTTTTTCGAGTGATGAGTTGATTGCCATACTCGATAAACTGAAAGTATTACGGGGAAAAAGCAAGGGGCAGACAGCCGTTGAAATTCAGCGACCCGTTGATAATAGTGCTTCGGCACTCCAGATGATAGGGACGAGTCAGCGGATGCAAGCGGTTTTTGAACTACTCGAAACAGTCGCCGATTCAAGCAGTAATGTGTTGGTCTATGGTGAAAAAGGTGTCGGCAAAGCGTTGCTTGCAAAGTCAATTCATCTCAATAGTTCACGAGCGCATCAACCTTATGTCAATATCAACTGTGCTGGAGTATCACAAGACGCTCTGGAACATGAACTCTTCGGATACGGGCAACGTGCATTCGCCGATGGCGATGAAGGTCAGATTGGACGACTCAAATTGGCTGCCGATGGTACACTTTTCATCGCCGAAGTCAACGACCTCCCTCTTGAAACGCAGGCAAAACTGTTGCGAGTCATTGAGGAGGGTGAGTTTGAGCCGTTCGGAAGTAAAAAGACAATCAAGGTTGATGTTCGCGTGATTGCGGCGACAACGACGAACCTGCAAGCGAAAGTCCAAAAAGGCGAGTTTCGAGAAGAACTCTTCTATCGGTTGAACGTCATCCCGTTGTTCCTACCTGCTCTGCGTGAACGCACGGAAGATATTCCACTGTTAGTTAACCACTTTTTGGATCGCTTCTCACCGAATCGCCCGATTCGCATTGCCTCTGAAGCCGTGAATCTACTGATGGTGTATCCGTGGCCCGGCAATGTTCGCGAATTGGAAAATGTGATTGAGCGACTTGTCACCGTTTGTGGCGGGCGAGATATTACCGTTGAAGATATTCCGATTGAATTGAAATTGCCCGCTCCCGTTCATCTGAGCGATACGTTGGGGGAAAGCTCATTTCACGAAATCATTCGGGAAACGGAGCGTGAACTAATCGCCTGGGCAATGCAGAAAACGAAAGGGAATAAAACCCAAGCCGCAAAACTACTCAAGATGCGGCCCTCAACCTTCCGTGACGCACTCGCCAAGCATATCGATCAGATTGAAACGGATGGTCAGTAAGCAACTCGCAAGAATAAGAGCCCGAGCTGCTAACGCGCACGGGGCATCCGTTAAGGATGTAACAGACATGGTCTATTCAATGGCAGATCGCCTTCTTGACGAAGAACGTGAAGAAGGTGAAAGAAAGAGCATCATTGAATCCATTCTCACGTTTCTCGGAGCCCGATTCGATCCTGACGCTGTGCAAACCCTAAAACCTACCCTTGATATCGCGGCTTGCCAGAATCACACTTCTTTTCCACTTGACGACGATTCTGGAATGATGTATCATTTTTCAAATGACAACGTATAGATAAAGACGGATTTTCATGACACTTAAAGAACGCTTAACCGAAGAAATGAAGCAAGCCATGAAGGCGAAAGAGAAAGGGCGACTTTCCGCCATCCGCATGGTACGTGCGGCAATTCGAGACAAAGAGATTGAAAAGCGGACTGAGCTGGATATGTCCCACACGTCGTCAGATGACACGGACTGGGGACACCGGGGCCCCTCGTACGCTATCGGATACATGACCGCATTCCTTGAAATCTTAACAGCGACGTAGACCTGGATTTGACGGGGCTCTTCACCACAAGTACAGCCAAACAAACTCAGTCAGAAACGTTGAACGCTTGTCTTGAAATGTGGCACACTTAAATAATGGATTTGAGAAAAGGCGGTAAAGGAAAATGCCCGTCACCGAAGCATTTTCGGTACATGATTGAGGAATAGAAATTGAAGACTGGGAAAAACAGCGGCGACGCACACACTTCAGAAGAAAAAGCGGAGGAAGTGAAACCATCTGAATGGGTTGACACCATCAAACAGGGTGACTGCATTGAGCTGATGTCCGAAATGCCAGCGGAATGTATCGACCTCGTCATAACGGATCCGCCTTTTGCCATCGACTTCAAAGCAACTCGCCACAATTACAATCGAAAAGGGGATCGAGTCCTTCAAGGTTACAACGAAATCGAAGGAAGCGACTATCTTGCTTTTACGCTTGACTGGCTTTCAGCGGCAACGAGAGTCCTGAAGGATTCTGGTAGTATGTACATCTTTTCGGGTTGGAACTATCTAAAAGACCTTCTGATAGCAATCGATCAGTGCCAACTTACTACAGTCAATCATCTCATTTGGAAATATCAGTTTGGTGTTGTTACCAAGCGTAAGTATGTAACCTCTCACTATCACTGTCTTTTCTTGTGCAAAAACGATAGGAAACGCAAGTTTTATCCGTATCGCCGGTTTGATAAGGATGCAAAGACCGAAACCGGCGGATCCGCACACTACAGAGACAAAGAGGATGTCTGGGAAATCAACAGAGAATATTGGCAAGGCGCAATCAAAACGCCAACTAAATTGCCAGCTGAACTCATTGAGAAAATTCTTGATTATTCCAGCCAAAAAAGTGATGTCGTTTTGGATCCCTTTTTAGGTTCCGGACAGGTTGCTGTCGTTAGCAAAATGAAGGGACGGCATTACATAGGCTTCGAGATTGTGCCGGCGTATTATGAATTCGCACTTGACCGACTTGAGTCTGGGAAATACTTAATTCAGAAAACGGAAGAAGAACCTGTATGGGACTTATTCAGTAAAGAAGCGTAATTTTATCATGATAAACCAAAAGATAGTTGACACAGTTGAAAAACTACAAAACGCCTCGCGAAGCACACCTAAAGTTTGGGATGGCAGAAACTCTATTCTTGAAATGAAGGTAGCTGGCTCTAGACAGTGGCGACAGATGGAATGGATGGGGTTTTATTTTGAGTTTTTGTGTCAAAAACATTTTGACAGCATAATTGATATGCCTGGCAGAAAATATGGCAATACAGAGTTTGACGCATTCCGTGAAATTTCGTGGGACTTTAAGACACATACGGCTAATACGACAAACCATACAGTTATTACAAATGATGCGGAAGCGATAGCAAACACGATAAGCGATTACGGTTACTACGGAGTGATTCTTGCAATCGGTGAAGTAGAATACAACGACGAAGAAAGAACCTTTAAAACATGGCATGATGAACTGAAAGAGGAAATCAGCAAATATGAAGTGAACAGGATAAATAGAGGGGCAATGTCGAGAAGGCGTAAAACAGAGTTTATCCACTGTTAGTTAACCACTTTTTGGATCGCTTCTCACCGAATCGCCCGATTCGATTCTGACGCTGTGCAACCCCTAAAACCTACCCTTGAGACCATTGACGATTTGCAACGTCTCAAGGACTTGCAACTCGCGGCATAAAATGCACAAAGCGTAGAGGCGTTCACACAAACCCTCTATGAATAGGGCATCAAACGAATCGGCATCAGCGATTTATGCGTATCCGGTTTTAGCAATTTGTTTGTAGCCCATCATCGAATCCCTTGCGATGATGGGTTTTTTCTTGCCAGCTTCCCAGAGGGGCCGTTGATATCGCGGCTTGTCAGAATCACACTTCTTTTCCACTTGACGACGATTCTAGAATGATGTATCATTGTTCTAAATCACAACGTATAGAAAAGAGGGATTTTCATGACACTTAAAGAACGCTTAACCGAAGAAATGAAGCAAGCCATGAAGGCGAAAGAGAAAGGGCGACTTTCCGCCATCCGTATGGTACGTGCGGCAATTCGAGACAAAGAGATTGAAAAGCGGACTGAGCTGGATGATGGCGGGGTTTTAGAGGTCATCGCTAACCAGATTAAGAAAAGGAAAGACGCGATTGAGCTCGCACGGCAAGCGGGACGTGATGAACTCGTTGAATCCGAGATGGCGCAGGTTGAAGTGCTAGAAGCGTTTCGCCCCGCACAACTTACCGAATCCGAAATCGAAGTGTTCGCTGTGCAGGTGATTGAAGAAATTGGCGCGACATCAATGCGGGACATGGGGAAAGTCATGGGTAAACTGATTCCTCAAGTGAGGGGACAAGCAGATAACGCTTTGGTCAGTCAAATTGTCCGGAATAAATTGGGTTAGACTATGAAAGATCGAACCACTGCTCTTGTCGTTGATTCGGATGAGCGGCGTCGTGAGATAATTTGTCGTGCGCTCGAAGGGTGGGGTCTACACCTCATCATCACGCGCAGTATCTATGAAGCGTTTGACCGGATTGAGCGGCTCCGGATTGATATCCTGATTGCCCCATTACTGGAGGAGCGCATTGATGGCTTAAAACTTCTTGAGGCGGTGCAACAGCAGAGTGCTGATGTTGGTGTTATCTTCATCACTGCGCCAAACGTGCTTGAAACGGACATCGGTATCAAAGCGATGCTGCATCACGAGGCGACCTACTTTGTCCCCAAACCGCCCAACCCTGCACATCTTCAGGCATTGCTTCGTAAGATTCTCGAAAAACAGCGTCTCATCCTAGAAAATCGTCAATTACAGTCTCGGATTAATGAGGAGAAGGGCTCGCTCCGATTAACAGGACATTCAGTCCAGATTGAAGAGATTCGCCGGACAATCGCGCAAGTTGCACCGACGAAGGCGACTGTGATGATTCGTGGCGAGCGCGGCACCGGGAAAGAATTGGTCGCTCGGGCGATTCATAACCGAAGTTTGAGGTATGGCCCGCTCATCGTTTTCAACTGTGCCGCACTCGCTGAGAGCCTTGCCGAATCTGAGCTGTTCGGGCATGAACGGGGTGCATTTACAGGGGCGGATCACCAACGGAAAGGCAAATTTGAAGCCGCACACGGCGGCACGTTATTCCTGGACGAGGTTGGCGAGTTGAGTCTCTCAAATCAGGGGAGACTCCTGCGAGTCCTTGCAGAAAAGGAGTTCCAACGGGTTGGTGGAAATGAAACCATCCAAGTCGATGTCCGTATCGTCTGTGCGACCAATCGCGACCTAGAGGATGCGGTCAAAGCGGAAAAGTTCATGGTGGACCTTTATGACCGCTTGAACGTGATTCCGATTCACCTTCCGCCCCTGCGAGAACGGAAAGACGACATTCCGTTGCTCGTTAAGGCCTTCATTGAAGAATTCTGTCAAGAGAACGGAAAGGCACTCAAAACCTTAACTGCTCGGGGGATGCGGGCGTTAATGAAGTACGATTGGCCTGGAAATGTACGTGAGTTGAAGAACTGCATCGAAGGCATGGTGGTCATGTCCAACCGTTCTGAGTTAGACTTTGCCGATCTGCCCGAGCGTGTTCTCAGATATGTGGGTATTGACGCTCCCGTTATCTTCCCGGAGGCGCCTGCCCCAAATTCAGAATTGTCAGAGTCCCAGGTGCCACGCATGAACGTTGAAGTTGGGATGTCCTTGCAAGAGATTGAGAAGGAAGTCATTCAAACAACGCTTCAACATGCCGGTAATAATCGAGCGGAAGCGGCGAGAATCTTGGATGTCTCAAAGCGAACGATTTTTAGAAAAATTAAGGAATATCACTTGTGCAACGATTGATTTACTACTGTTTTCAGCGGCAATATCAAGATCAGATACCACGTCAGGGGGCTTTTTCTGATCGGTGGGCAAACCGTACGCGATTATCAACCCAAACTCCGTTGCAATGCGCCCGTTGCCCGTCGGATGGAAGGAGGAACTTTACGCAGATTGAGCGTGTTTGTGCGCTCATACTCTTTTTCTTTGTTTCACGGAGCACCACCCTGTTTGCCGCAAATACAGATTCAAATGGGAATCAATCCAACTTTTTTCACGATTTCATCAACCTGATCGCGTGGGTGGTTATACCGACGATTGTGATTAGCGGAATATGTTTAGCCATTTACGCATGGTTCCGCCGAAACAGAAGTTCTTTTTCCCACCTCTTCCGCCGAAAATTCCAACCCCGAAATCCAAATCCAAACCCTTCACCTTATCCACCCACTCTGCACACCACGGGCCCACCCATCCGTGTACCAAACCGATCTGAAGCGATCCGCGAACAGGTCACACCTTCCAATCGCCAACCGAAGACGCTTGAGTCCATTTCGCTAAACGACCTTGAGCAGATACGACAATTACGTGCGGAGAGACGTATTTGCGAATATTACGATGCCATCGCGATGATTGTTAAGCGGTATGTTAGCGAGAAATACCAGATCAAGATACTTGATGTGACAACAGGGCAGATTCTCCAATCACTACCCCACGATTTGACAGATACCATCGTAGACCACGTCGGCGAAATCCTTCGCACCTGTGATATGATTCAGTTCTCACGCCATCGCCCCTCACGTTCAGAGATTGATGGCATCTATCAAACAACGAAGGAATTTTTTGAAAGCCAGATTGTCATTCCTACCTCTGAGACCGCCCCTTCTGAGGAAACAGACGAAATTGACGATGACCATTATCAGTCGTTGATGTAGTGACATAGGACACGGGCAAACAGTAACAATCCAAATGATAACAAAGGGGGACTAAATCATGACGAGCGACCGAATATCAACAGCAACACCCATGTATCCGCAGGGGAGTTAAATTCATTGCCATTTCCAGATTCAGAAGACTCAACTCGAGATGCCATCATCAACCTCGTCGATCAAATCCTCACCGCCAAACGCACCCAACCAAACGCAGACGTATCCAACCTTGAAAATGAGATTGATCAGATAGTATACTTGTTGTATAATCTTACCGCCGATGAAATTGCGATTGTGGAGGGACAATCATGAGCGCACCATTAAAAGTATTCATTACCTATGCACATAAGAATCGACAAGCAAAGGACAAACTGATAGAATGTCTTAGGGGAATGCAACGCGAAGGTCTGATAAGTATCTGGCATGATAATGAAATTACCGCTGGCGACGAGTGGCGCGAAGAAATCTTTTCTACCAACCTTCCCAATTCGGATCTGTTACTTTACCTTGTCTCCACTTCAAGTCTTAATTCTGAAAACTGCAATAAGGAATTGGCCGAGGCGTTAAACCTCAAGATAAAGGTCATCCCCATCATCCTTGAGAGTTGTGATTGGCAGAATCATGAACTGAGCCGTTTTGAGGTTCTACCGCACAAAGGCAAGCCTATTAACAAGTGGCAACCTGAGAGTGATGGTTGGCAAAATGTGGTGGAGGGCATCCGAAAAGCCGTTGAAGAAATGCAAGCTGGGGGCCAAAAAGGAACATTACCTGAGTGGGTGTTTCAACAGGGCAACTTTCTGATGATGCTCGGGCAAATAGACAGAGCGATAGAGGCTTACTCACATGCAATTGAACTCAACCCGAATAATGCCGAAGCATATAACAATCGTAGTATAGCTTACTGGGAAAAAGGCGAGTATAACTGTGCCATCGAAAACCTTGACAAGGCGATAGAACTGAAACCAAATTATGTCATAGCCTATTATAATCGCGGTAATGCTTACCGTGATATGAGTAATTATGACCGCGCTATCAAAGACTTTAACACAGCGATACAGTTCAAACCAAACCTTACCAAAGCCTATAACAATCGCGGCAATACTTACCATGATATAGGTAATTATGACCGTGCGATCGAAGACTTTAACAAAATGCTAGACCTGAATCCCCATGATGCCCACGCCTATAACAATCGAGGCTTTACTTATGGGGCCAAAGGTGATTTTGACCGTGCCATTGTAGACTTGGACAAAGCGATAGACCTGAATCCTGATTATGCCAATCCATATAATAATCGCGGTGCTGCTTACATCAACAAAGGCGATTTTGACCGTGCCATTGTAGACTTGAACAGAGCGATAGACCTGAATCCTGATTATGCTGAACCGTATACCAATCGCGGTGCAGTTTACAGTCGTAAGAGCGATTTTGACCGTGCCATCGCAGACTTTAACACGGCAATTAAACTCAAATCTGGTAATGCGAAAGCCTATTACAATCGCGGCAATGTGTACGGGCAAAAAGGCAAATCCGACCTTGCCATCAAAGATTTTAACACGGCAATTGAACTTAATCGTGATTATGCCGAGGCCTATTACAATCGAGGCTACACTTACTACATCAAAGGCGATTATGACCGGGCCATTGTAGACTATACCAAAGCGATAGAACTAAACCCTGATGATGCCGATGTCTATTTCGATCGGGGTAATGCTTACAGTGGTAAAAGCGATTATGACCGGGCCATTGGAGATTATAACAGAACGCTAGACTTGAACCCCAATTATGCCGATGCCTGTTTCAATCGTGGGGTTGCTTACCACCATAAAGGCGATGTTGACCGGGCCATTGAAGATTATAACAGGACGCTAGACTTGAACCCCAATTATGCTGAGGCCTATTTCGGTCGCGGGGGGGTTTACCATAACAAAGGCGATTATGACAGGGCCATCGCAGACTGTAACACAGCGATAGCACTCAAACCTCATTATGCCAATCCCTATAACAATCGCGGTTTGGCCTACCACGAAAAAGGCGATTTTAACCGGGCCATCGCAGACTTTAACACAGCAATAGCACTCAAACCTCATTATGCCAATCCCTATAACAATCGCGGTTTGACTTACGAGTTCAAAAGCGAAGTTGACAGTTCAATGCCGAACGGTCCGAGAGATAAGCACACCGTTATCCGTGCCATCAAAGACTATAACTCGGCAATAGGACTGAACCCTGCGCTTGCCATCGCCTATTATAATCGAGGCGTGGCGTGGTTACGCTTTAGAGAATGGGAAAGAGCCGAATCAGACCTGATCGCCGCCAAGGAGAAGGGGATAGATATCATTACTGAGTTTCGTAACGACTACGAAAGTGTCCCGGACTTTGAGAGGGGAACTGGTGTTCAGATACCGGCAGACATCGCCGCCATGCTGAAGCCACCACAGAGGTGAATCCTGACAAACTGACAACAACAGTAGAAAGTGAAACCTAAAAATTTCTCAAGAGAGGTGCAATGATGAGTCGAATTGTCGTTAATCCAGAAATTCTTGGAGGGAAACCGATTATCGAAGACACCCGCCTCAGCGTAGAGCATATGTGGGGGTTGCTCAACAGCGGTATGTCAACCGCAGAGATTATCGCAAACTACCCAGTGTTGAACGAAGAAAACCTCCAAGTGGTACGTACGTTTGTTTCGGAGCGCACGGAGGCTTCAAGGCGTACGGATGCTTCGCAGGCACTCCGAAATGGAGTGATAATCGATCTCCCAATAACCCGGGATAGAGCTGAACAATGCTACCTCCGCTTGTCGTTGACATGAACATCTCAGACTTCATCATTGAGTTTTTGCGGGAGCAAGGTATTGATGTAATGACGGCGCGTGAAGAAAACTGGCACCGATATGAAGACCGAGACATCCTGCGTAAGGCGCATGAGATGAACCGATTTGTGTTGACGCACGATTCCGATTTTTCGACTCTAGCAGTCCTTGAAAATCAATCCATTACCGGAATCATCCATTTGCGCCCGGGATCGGGAAATCTTCCGCGCGAGAAGGTGATTGCTGACCTGCAAGTTCTCCTCAACGCAAAGATTGATTGGACACCTCCGCTAATTGTTGTCTGTCAATCCGGTAAACCGCCTCGGCTCCGTCGCCTGACAGCGATAGAGGTTTAGCCACAAGTACCGCTAGAGGATAGGAAAGAATTGGCGTACCAACACTACACTGGCAATCGAGACCACTACCGCGATGGCAGTTTGAAGCGGTGTATGCCTTCCGCGATAGACCCGCGCCCACCCAATCAACGGTATCAGCAGGAATAGCCACCCGAACATCGGGCCGACAAGGAACACGAGCACGGTGACACATCCAGCGGCAACGCCACTATGAAAGCTGATTTTCCAAAACGGTGTAATCGCGGTGAATACAATGCCATTGACGACATAAGCGATTCCCGTCCAAACGATTTCTTTTGGGGCATCCACCAAGTGCAACAGGTAGGTGCCGACAAGCCCACTTGCCATCGAAAAGCATAGCGGCTTGAGACGCTGTTCCTGTACGGTCATGCGAAGATCGCTCAGTTTTCCCAACCGGAACAGTATAAAGATAAAAAGAACCGGAATTACGGTGATAAACAGGATGATAATTGCGTTACACAAAAACGCCTGCTGTCCTGGATTAGCAAATTCGCGAGCGAGGATTAAAATTGTACCAATCGGTAAGAGAAATGGACTAAAAATTAACGACGTTGCAAAGGCAATTCTATTTAGCATTGATAGTTCTAAGAGGTAATACCTTAAAGTGTGGATAGTTTCGTACAGATTATAGCGATCTTTTTGTATGACTGTCAAGATCTTTCACATATTTTTCCGTTGACAACACTAAGGTAAATGGTGTATCTTAAAAGATACTGTCGAAATCAGGCACCTTGAAATAAGCTGAAATTCAATAAGCACGAAGAATAAGGGAAACATCATGTTTGAAAGTCTGACCGAAAAATTACAAGGCACCTTCAAGAAACTGAGCGGTCAGGGGAAGCTGACTGAGAACAACATCGCCGACGCACTCCGTGATGTACGGTTCGCTCTCTTAGAGGCAGACGTAAATTTCAAGATTGTTCGCAATTTTATCAACGATGTCAGAGAGCGATCGCTCGGCCAAGAAGTGCTAGGCAGTCTCTCGCCAGAGTTGCAGATTGCGAAAATTATCGGTGATGAACTCACAAAACTGATGGGCACTGAGTCCGCGAAAATTAACATCGCCCCAAGCGGTCCCACGGTCATTATGCTTGTTGGCTTGCAAGGTTGCGGAAAGACAACAGTTGCCGCGAAGTTGGCTTTGAAATTCCGATCGGAAGGTCAAAATCCGTTGATGGTTGCCGCCGATATCTATCGTCCCGCCGCAATTAAGCAACTTCAGGTGCTTGGCGAACAGGTTGATGTGCCGGTGTTTTCGATGGGGACAGAAACCTCGCCTGACTCAATCGCACAGGCATCAGTAAAGCACGCCCTCAATCGCGGGCATAATTTCGTCATTATCGACACCGCAGGACGGCTTCACATTGATGAGAACTTGATGGAAGAACTGCGTGACATTAAGGGTGCCGTCAAACCAACCGAAATCCTGCTCGTTGTGGATTCAATGACCGGGCAGGATGCCGTGAACGTCGCTGAGCATTTCAATACCAAGCTGGAGGTTGACGGTGTCGTGCTGACAAAACTGGATGGCGATGCTCGCGGGGGAGCGGCACTCTCGATTCGTGCGGTAACAGACAAACCAATCAAGTTCGTTGGCATCGGCGAAAAAATTGACGCAACAACGCTGGAGGAATTTCATCCGGATCGGATGGCATCGCGTATCCTTGGGGAAGGCGATTTCAAGACCTTGCTGGAACGGGCTGAAACGCTTTTCACTGAAGAGCAGGCGAAAGAATTTGAACGCAAATTAACCGAGAAACAGGGCTTAGACTTCGACGATCTGCTTATGCAACTTGAGCAGATTAAAAACATGGGCCCGTTAGATCAGCTCATTGATATGATTCCCGGTATCAATAAATTGCCGATCAAGGATATGCAGGTTGACGAAGGGCAACTGAAAATCGCCAAAGCGATTATCCAATCAATGACACCGGAGGAGCGCAGAATCCCTAGCCTCCTTGACCGAAGCCGTAAGATACGAATCGCTAACGGGAGTGGGACGACAGTTCGCGACATCAACCAATTGGTTCAGCAACTCGGCTTTATGAACCGCATGGTTAAACAGCAAACGATGGAGCTTTCGGACATTGCACCGGCCCCGAAGCAAATCGTGAAGAAACTGAAGAAGCCACGAAGGCGGAAGAAGCGAAAGCGCAGATAAAGTTTCTCCGCTCCGCTCTCTAACGATACCGAATACTAAAACTTGTTTATGAGGAGATAATCTTTGCCAGTTAGAATAAGACTTCAACGACACGGAAGGAAAAAACATGCGTTCTTTAGACTCGTGGCTGCCGATTCACGGAGCCAAAGAGATGGGCGTTTTCTTGAACGCATCGGCCATTATAACCCCTTAACAGACCCTGCCGAAGTCGTTATCAATGAAGAGATAGCGTTAAAATGGTTGAGGAGAGGGGCGCAACCGTCGGATACCGCGAAAGACCTATTGTCAAAGGCCGGTATCTGGGAAAAATTCACCAACGAAAAATTGGGCATTCCGATGCCAACGGAAGAAGCTGAACCTGCCTCACCAGAAACCGAAGCCGCGCCATCTGAGGCCGAACCGGCGACTGCCGAAGACACTGAACCGTCTGCCGCCGTTGACGATGCCGAATCGGAAGAATAGAAGAAGGGGACTGGAAGGATGGAAGATTGGGGGACTGTTTCTTCTTCCATCCTTCCAATTCTTGTCTAAAATGTAAAGTTTATTCTTGAGGTCTGCTTATGTTCACAGATTTAATTGAATTTATTGCGAAATCTCTCGTTGACCATCCGGATCAGGTCAAAATTCAAGAACTTGAAGGCGAGAGAGTCACGATTCTCGAATTAAGCGTTGCAGAGGAAGATTTGGGCAAAGTCATTGGCAAACACGGACGTACGCTTAAAGCGATGCAAAGCCTTCTCTTCGCCGCAGGGCTCAAAGCAAATAAAAAGAACCTGCTAGAATTGATTGAACACAAATAACGGATGATGGCATAGCAACCGACCATCCCCGATAAATGCCCACTATCCAGCGAGAATTGACGATGGCTGTTATTGTAAAGCGACCTGTCATTTTGAAAAACATTGTCACATCTGATTTTAAGACCCAGTTGACCGAAGAACTTCAGGGCGCAATCCGTCAGGTCGAGCGGTGGCTGGAACAGGAAGAATTTCAGAGTCGCCGCCTCATTGCGGAAGCGCAAAAGTTAAACCCGCGTCGAGTAGAGCAGATACGCGAGGAAACGGCGCAGGAGCGCGAGAATCAGGTGCAGGCTTTAATCAACCTCAGGCATCAGCTAGAACTGATCAAACTGCTTGAAAATGATGAGCTCTTTGTCAGTGGTACGTATGATGCACCTGTGAAAATTGAGGTTGGTGATAATATTCGCACGAAGTTATCGCAGGTAGAAATCATCGTGAAGGACGGGGTGGTTATTCAGATAATTGAATGAGTGCGTATCTGTTCAGTTCCACTCCATATCAGCAGATGAAAATTGATGTTATTGCTCTTTTCCCGGAGACCATTCTTCCTGCCTTGCAAGCGGGCATTTTGAGGCGTGCTCAGGACGCTGGTATTTTGACCGTCAACGTACATAACCTCAGAGATTTCACCACAGACCGCCACCAGGTGGTTGATGATTACCCTTATGGCGGTGGTCCAGGAATGCTCTTAAAGCCGGAACCACTGTTTCGGGCGGTCAAGGCATTAAATTCTCAATCAACTGCCCGGGTGATTTACCTAACCCCCCAAGGAACGCCCTTTAATCAACCCCTTGCCGAAGCCCTTTCCCTGGAATCTCATCTGATTTTGATTTGCGGCCGATATAAAGGCGTTGATGAGCGAGTACGTCTGAAACTTGTTACAGACGAAATCTCCATTGGAGATTATGTTCTCAGTGGCGGGGAAATTCCGGCACTCGTACTCGTTGATTCCATTGGACGGGTTCTGCCCCAGGCGTTAGGAGATTACGAATCCGCTCAATCGGATTCCTTTAGCCAAAAACTGCTTGATGCCCCCCATTACACACGACCGGCGGAGTTTGAAGGAATGAAGGTGCCTGAAATCCTGTTGACAGGCCATCATCAGAAAATAACCCATTGGCAGTATCAACAATCTCTCAAGCGAACCGCTGAACGGCGTCCTGACCTACTCCAAAAGATTGAACTGCCTGATGAGGACATAGATTATCTTAACGCATTAAAACTGAAAGGAGGAGAAAATGAACCTAATTGAATCTGTCGAAAGTGAATATACCAAAGACGGCTTTCCTGATTTCGGGCCAGGCGATGTGGTTAAGGTCAACACACGCATCCGCGAAGGCCAAAAGGAACGCCTCCAAGCCTACGAAGGCACAGTGATTCGACGCAATCATGGTGGATTGAAGGAGACCTTTACCGTCCGCCGAGTTGCTTATGGCGAAGGGAGTGAACGGACATTTCCGCTACACTCCCCAAACATTGAAAGCGTTCAGGTTGTTCGATACGGTGCAGTGCGCCGGGCGAAGTTGTACTACCTGCGAAATCGGACAGGACGAGCCGCGAGAGTGAAGGAGAGCAGACAATCTACAGGCTAATAGTGAAAGACTTCCGAAGTCACACGGGCTTCGGAAGTCTAATCTGCTACTCTGACATTTCAGAATTTAATCGGGTAATTTTCAGCAGTATGAAAACCCCGGTAGGTGAGGTTTCCAACCGCACCGGGCGTACGTATGCAATTACCCCATTTATTTTTTAAACGTCATCTGTTCCCAAGTATTGACCACAAAGAGAGGCGAGAAGATTATCCAGCAATTTGAACGGGCTTTACAACAACAAGGCTACGAGCGGATTGCAGGAGTTGACGAGGCCGGGCGAGGAGCATTAGCGGGCCCTGTCGTCGCTTCAGCAGTCATCCTGCCGGTTGATGCAGTGATTCCCGGGGTAGCTGATTCTAAGCAGTTGACTCCCAAACAACGTGCTCGGTTGTTTGATGAGATTCAACGCACGGCAGTGGCTATCGGAGTCGGTTGCGTGGACAATGAAGGCATTGATCAGTTGAATATCCTGGGGGCAACCATGCAGGCGATGCGTCAAGCGATCGAACAGATTAGCCCTGCTCCCGACTACGTTCTCGTTGATGGCACACATCTCCCGACCATTTCACCGCCTGCTCGAGCGATTCCAAAGGGAGATTCGCTTAGCCAATCTATCGCCGCCGCCTCTATCATCGCCAAAGTAACACGCGACCGACACATGGTCAATTTCGATCAGGCCTATCCGCACTACGGGTTCCAACGCCATAAGGGATACGGGACCCTTCAACATCGTCAGGCAATTGCCCAATTTGGCCCTTGTCCAATCCATCGTCGCAGTTTCACACTACAGTCATGAGCCGTTCAAAGATAAAGACTGCCAAAATCGGTGAGACATTCGCTATGGAGCATCTCTTAGCACACGGCTACGAGATTCTTGAGCGTAACTATCGGACCCCGTTTGGCGAGATTGACCTCATCGCGCAACAGGGAAAACGGATTGTATTTATTGAGGTCAAAACGCGGCGCAGTCTCAAATTCGGCACCCCGCAGTCAGCGGTGACCCGTACCAAGCAGAAACGGATCTCTAAGGTTGCCTTAAACTACTTGCGAACCGATGGTCTGCTCGATTTCCCCTGCCGATTTGATGTTATTGCCGTATTCCTTTCCTCACAATCGGACCTGACCAAACTTCAACATATTGAGAATGCGTTTGAATTTCAGGCTGATGAATCGTCAGAGGCAGGATGACGTGAGCAATCTACGGTTCAATAAGCGGATGACTTTCCGGAAGGTACTTATTCATGCAAGCAATAATCCTCTGCGGTGGACTCGCAACACGGCTCAGCAAGCTCACAAAAAGCGTACCGAAAATTCTGCTTGAAATCGGGAATCGAACTGTGCTCGATTGGCAGTTTGACTTATTGAGGGAGACCGGCGTTAACGAAGTTATTTTAGCCACAGGCCACCAACACAATGTGCTTTACAACACGGTTGGCACTCGCCATCGCGGTTTGGAGGTGCGCTACGCCAAAGAGGAGAAAAGACTCGGCACAGGGGGCGCGATTAAAAATGCCATGCGGTTGGTTTCCACATCGCCGTTTTTTGTGCTGAACGGCGATGTGTTGATAAAGGAGTTCTCACTCGTCCGAATGTTAGACCGCCTACAACCGCAGATGGATGGCGCGTTACTCGGGATTTTCGTCGACGATATCAGCACGTATGGCGAGCTCACTGCCGACCCTCAAGGGCGAATCACCGCATTTCGTGAAAAGCAACCAGTGCATCGGTCTGGCTATATCAACGGCGGCGTTTATCTCTTTAATCAATCAATTGCGAATTACCTTCCGAAAACAGATGTGTTTTCCGTTGAACGCGATGTTTTTCCGAATGTCTCAAACCTTTACGTGTTCAAAGCAGAGATTGATTGGATTGATATCGGTGTGCCAGACCGATTAGCGTATGCCCGACAACACTTTTGAAGGAGAACCCCATGATTGTAGACACCCACGTTCATGTGTGGGAAATCGAGCCCCCCAAATACCCGGTGGGCCCCACCGCCCCGAATTGGAATTCCTATCCAGACGAACCCGGCACCGCCGACGAACTCTTAGCAGAAATGGACGAGCACGGCGTTGATTGGACTGTGTTGGTGCAAACCAGTTGGTCAACCTGGGATAACGGCTACATCGCTGATTCGGTGGCACGTTTTCCGGACCGGTTCATCGGGCACGGCTTAATTGACCCACAAGACGCGAACAATGCCGCACAGGCCCGCTACTGGATAAAGGAGCGTGGCCTGGTGGGATTCCGCCTCCATCCCATGTACTACCCTGACGAAGAGATTCTGCTGACCGAACAGAACGGGCCGATGTGGGAAGAGATTGCCGCGTTGGATGCAATCATTCAATTCCACCTCCGGGCGGAGTGTGCCGGGCAGGTCGCTGTCATTGCCCAACGATATCCATGTATGAAACTTATCCTTGACCACATGGGGTATCCACAGGTGGGTGCGGACGAATCGGCGTTTGAGCCAATCGTGGAACTCTCCCGCTACAACAATGTGTACCTAAAGCTATCGGATGTCGCCGGACGCTCGCACCAAGATTTTCCCTACGCGGACGTGCATCCGTTCATTGAGCAGCTGCTATCCGCTTTCGGGTCCGCGCGGATGGTATGGGGCACAGGATACCCCGGCCACCACCGCGTCAAACACAACTGGCCCACCCTAGCGCAGGAACTCCGCCTCATTCGGGAAGGGATTCCGTTCCTGTCAGCTAATGACAGGGAACACATCCTCGGTGGGACAGCCGCGCAGCTCTGGAATATGACTCCGTAAATTCCGTCGCGAAAAATCCATGAAACCCCCTGAAGTCCTATTTCTTGATGAAGACCTTTTGGCCGTCTGCAAACCAGCGGGTATGCTCGTCCAAGGTGATCGCACCGGCGACCCCACGCTCTTAGCGCAGGCTCGTGAGTACCTGAAGCGTCAATTCAACTCGCCCGATGAGGTCTATTTGGGCCTTGTCCACCGCCTTGACCGACCGACGTCGGGTGTCGTTATTTTTGCGCGGAACTCCAAAGCCGCCGCGCATCTTTCGGCGCAATTTCACAACAGAACCGCACGAAAGACCTACTGGGCACTCGTCGAAGGCAAAGTTCCGGATGAAGGGCACTGGGCCGATGAGATTGTCCGTATGGGTGTCACAAGCCGAGTAGTGAAACGGGGAGGCGAAGGTCAGGAGGCGGTACTCTATTTTCGCTGTCTCGGCTATCGCAACGATATCTCTTGGGTTGAAATCGAACTACACACGGGAAGACATCACCAGATTCGCGTCCAATTTGCGTATCGGGGCTACCCAGTGGTTGGCGACCTGCGGTACGGGGCTGAGGTGAAGTTCGGGCAGAAAGCGTTGGCACTCCATGCACGGGCATTGACCATCACCCATCCGACGCAAGGAACGGAGATGACCTTTACTGCGGAGCCGGAGCGTCTCTGGCCGAAGTATTTTTAGATAGGTTAACGGACGGACGGACGAACTCGAAACTTGAGCAACGTTTCTTACACAAAGGTTGATGATAAACTCAAAAAAATGAAATTTTTATGATAGTTTTTAGCCTGATTTGCGTTCAATCTAGTGAAGGCATAAAACGTTTTCGTATTTTCAAAGTGCTGAGGTGTTGATAATGTGATTAATACGATTTAACTCCATACATCTCTAACCGGAGGAGGTTATGAGAGAGGATGAGGAATCGCGTGATGCTCAATTGGTTCGCCAAACTTTAGCTGGGGATACAAACAGCCTTTTCGGAGCTCTATAACCAGCACAAGGATAGTCTGATCGATTATGTTTTCAAAAAAATTGGCAGCAAAAGGGAGGATGCTGAAGACATCGCCCAAGATGCTTTCATTAAGGCTCTTGCACATCTCGGAAAACTGAGAGATCCGAAAAAGTTTTACCGCTGGTTACGCAGGATAGCCTATCAACTCATCGTGGATAAATATCGAGAGAAGTCCAAACGCTTTGAGTTGATATCACTCTCTGACGTTTCCGATGAAAAGATACTTGAGATTGCGGCAGTTCGTGAACACGGGCGCGCTGAGCAACTCGCAGAGCGCAAGGAGCTGGTAGCGAAACTTCGTGAGGCAATCGCGAAACTGCCTGAGTCGCAACGACGGGCACTACTCCTGCGAGCGGAGGGGAAGAGTCACGAAGAGATTGCCCAAGTGTTGGGGGCTAGTGTGACTGATGTGAACAATTGGGCGGCGCGTGGACGAGCAAAATTGAGGGTGCTGATGCCTGAAGATGAAGTGTAGGAGAGAATGGGATGATAGAACGAGAAAATTGTTGTGAAGATGTACCATCAATAATTGGATCAATTTCAGTGTTTCTCAAGCGGGATACGGTTTTAGTCGGTTTGCTAACGCTTGCATTGATTATTGGGTTTGCACCTTGCTTTGACGTAGCGAACTCAGAGACCAAGTCCCGATTTCCATTAAAGGAACTGCGCTCCCAAATGGCGGAACATCGTCCGTTCTGGACGGAACCACAGCGATCGAAGCTAATCAACGCTGTCCAATCTGCCTTTGAGGGAAAAGCGGTAGACAACATGGAAACCAGAGTGCAGACGCTTGCTCATTTCTTTCCGAGCTACCTCTTGGAATTGCCCGGGCAGATTGTGGACGATGAACTGGAGTTCCTCTGTCGCCGTACCCAGTGGCATATTGAACGATTCCTCTCAAATCCACTTCCTAGGCCTAAAGACGTATCCAATCTGCGCTCACAGGTTAAGTCGTTAATATTGATAATTCAAGATCAGGAGGGAGATACGACCCTTGTTATTCCACCAGCGTTGAAGGAGAAAGCAACACGCATCCTGCTAGAAACCGTTACCAAAGTCGCTCAAAATCCACTTTTACCTGCGCTTAAGCGTCCGTTGACCATTTCAGAGTTGGCTACAGCGAAAGCGGATATCCTAAAGTGGTTGCGTGAAACAAAGGGATTAACACACATCACAGCGGACGAGGATGAACTGCTCCAATGGCACCTGAACAGAATTGCCGTTGTGATACAGATTGTTGATGCGATAACGAGGGTAGACGCACCGCAGTCACTTGTCGAAATGGAACAGAAATATTTGCGGTCAGTTCGGACTCGGAAACGACTTGAAGAACGATTTGAGGCTGGACATCGCACTTTTCTGAGTATGCTGTCCCCTTCAGTGGAAACAATTGCATTTATGGAGTTTTTCTTCAGAGAATCGTTTGCATTGTATCGGGCTACCTTTTCGACTCAATTCCAATTTCTGATTGGGTATTAGCGGGTCATGTCTTTCAGTCGATGGTAAATGGATGTCGTACACTTAATTTCACAAAGTCAAGTGAGGAGGTCTGAAAATGAGTCAGTTATCAAAATGCCTAATCGTATTGTGTGCCATTGTGCTGGTTGTCCTCGTATCTGTACTGACAATCACACTTAGGAAAGACCGTCGTCAAGTAGTAGAGGAAATCCTTACGGCTAAAGTGCCCAAGCTGGCTGGTGACACACGACTGAAACAGTTGTCAACCATCATCGCCGAAGAGATCGGGAAAACGGATGAGCATCGTCAAGATAGGGTTGATGACCTACTTGTAGCGATAGAGGAATCTGAGTCTCTACCCGTTGAATTGGATGGAGATGAGTTAGAAGACGAATTGTCTCGCGAAATTCTGAGAAATAAGGTGAATTGGTTTCTAAATACCGAGCCGCCCACGCCAGCGCAACGGAAGCAGATACAGGCACAGATTGATGAGATTGTCGTTTTCACAAACGATATCGCTTTGGATCTATTCCCAGGCTTTGAGGCCGAGGTTGAAGAGAGTGTAAACAATCTTCGACATAGTCTTATGTGGGAATATAATGACCCCTTAAAGCCCACACTCAAACGGCTGTTATCGGAGGCAGAGATGGAAGAAATCCGTGCAAAGTTGGTCAAGGTACAGAATCAGATCTCGAATCGTGTCCCCGGTGCCCCTGTCAATCTAGAGGATCCTCTATCTAAGAACGATGTTAAACAATATTTATCGATAAAGAGTGCTTTTCCGAGGCTGTTTGTAACCCCGCTCAGCGCAATGGAAGTCTACAAGCTGCCGCTGACCGAAAAGATGACTCAACTGGGTAATGTGCTCAGTGAAGAGTTTATCCACCGCGCACAGGTAAAAGCGGAAAGATCATTTAGAGAAGACGATCTCAGGGTTCAGAGACTATTTGAGAAACAGAGAGCGGAGCTGGCGGCTCAAGACGCTCAAGAGATGGCACAACGAACAGGTGTGAACCGTCAAGATAAGGTGGGTTCCCTCCACACCGACGAGACCGATGATAGTGGTAAATCGTTTCCAGATTTCAATCGTGATAGGAGTGCACCACCTATTCCTTTGGGAGAAAAAGATAGAAACAATCACCCATCCAATGCTTTCGATGCTATTCATCGTAACTTTGAGATATTCGACGATGCCGTGCTACTTCCTGCGGAAACCCAATTCTATACGGGTAAATACGAGTTGATGGGACGTAGCATTTTCAGTAATTACCGTATCAACACCGGTATAGATGATGACGTTTTTGATGAACAGTACCTCCTGGCGGGTGCGGGTATATCCGGGGTGAAAGGCGAATGGCTCCGAGCCAAGATTGCCTTGGCTCATGCCCAGAGAGCAGGCAAGGAGGCATCAACTTATGCTCATATCCTTCCCGTTGTCGAATCCGTAGCATCTGCTGATGATGCAGCGATGTCAATCGAGGCTCGCCATCTCCTAACAGAGTCGCTCATTGAGCAGAAGAAATATACAGAAGCGATCAAGTCGATAATGACACTGCTCGAACAGGTTGCCTCTACAGAAGGGTATGCCGACCTCAGAGCGGCCGGCAGAGCATCTGGCTTCGCGACGCAATTTATCAAACATGGTCGAATAGATCTCGCCCAAAACATACTCGATAAGTATGTCCAATACTATGTCCAATACTGCACAAAGAAGAAGCAGGATTTATTTCAACAAGCACTTGAGAATTTTCGTTCCCGCTACTTTCACGGGATTAAGCTTTTTGAGTATATCGCTCAACATACCACGGACGAGGCGATAAAGGCACGCTGTCAGTTTGCCATTGCCTGCTGTTCAGACATGATTGCCCGCGAATCCATAGATGCCTCCACATGGTATAAGACCGATGCTAAAAAAAAGGAGGCGGTGAATCAAGCATTAAGGCACTATGAGGCGGTGATTGCGAAATACCCCGAAAGTCGATATGCTGGGTGGGCATCCCATTTCTCGGGATTTCTCGCCACTTATCCGCCGAAAATGGGGAAACCACCGCAAAATACCACTGCCCCGCCAGAATTGATTGAGCAGCAAGCCGGTAAAATCATGTCCGATGTTCGGAAAATTCTTAGGTCTCAGCGATCCCAATGGGGGGACGCACTAATTGACATCTACGCGAAGAACGTTCAAGCCGCTTATGAAGGCACCCTGTACCGTGCCCTAACCCCGGCAGAGTATGATCATTTCCGAAACAGTTTCAGCGCGTATTGCGAACGCGCCCTTCCTGAACGATTGAACAATGTGGATGAACTGGCTATTGAGCTAATCACAATCCGATGGGCGGTGCGTCAGTACGTCTCCCGTTTGGATTTGGCAAATGAACAGACGGAAGCCGCCGTAGACCGGCAGGTTGAACTGATTATTGAGGGATTTGACCAATTTGTTGCCACCTATTTATATGACAAAAGTCTTGAGAGTAAGATTTCGGCGACGAAAAATGAGTTCCGCGAGGCGGTAGATTTATATCGAAGGAATATCTTGTACCCTATATTCAAAGTGCCTCTGTCTCCCCGGGAACTATGGCGTTATGAAAGATCTATCCTATTCCAAGAAGAACGAATTGGGATGCGATTGAAGGCATATACAGACACAGCAGAAAGGAAGACGAAAACGGGCGCAGATAAATTCATGAATCATCAGTTCAATCAACTCATTCTTTCTCAAAAAAGAGACGAGATTCAATGGATTATTGAAATATGGCTTGGGTCTATAGGTCGTGCGTATAATACAATATTTCCAGATGAGTTCCACCCAGAGGATCCCACTAAAAAGAGAGTTATCCAATATCATTACCTGCCGAATAAAGGGATCAAGCTGACATTCTTGGTGGATAAGGAGGACTATCCAAAGTTAGGACTGGATTAACGACTCTATTCCGGTTTGCGCCCCTTACCGTGCTATCAACCGATGTACCTATTTAGGACTTACGCAAAAAACATAGACACGATTGGCGAAAAGTTGCGCAATACCCCATACGGAGTTGAAAAAGATGTTGAAGACCGTCGTAATTTCACAAATCAAATAAGGGAGGACTGAAAATGAGTCAGTTATCAAAACGCTTAATTGTGTTGTGTGTGAGTGTGATTGTGCTGATTGCTCTGGTGTCTGTATTGACAATCACACTCCGGAAAGACCGTCGTCAAGTGGTAAAAGACCGTCGTCAAGTGGTAGAGGAAATCCTTACGGTTAAAGCACCCAAGCTGGCTGGTGACCCACGACTGAAACAGTTATCAGCTATCATCGCCGAAGAGATCGAGAAAACGGACGAGCATCGTCAAGATAGGGTTGATGACCTACTTGGAGCAATGGAGGAATCTGAAGAGCTCCAGTCCCTAGAATCTATCGGTGAATTAGGCGAATTAAGGGTTGAGTTGGTTCAGGAGAACCTGAGAAGTCTTACAAAGTGGTTTCTAAGTACCGATCCGCCTTCCCCGGAACAACGGCGGCAAATAGAGGGACAGATTGATGAGATTGTATCTTTCACAAAAGATTTCGTTTTGGATATGTTCCCAGACTCAGCGGCACAGATTGAAGAGAAGTCCATTCAACTTAGAAGCCAGCTCATTGAGGAATATGATACCCCCTTAAATCCTGCATTCAAGCGACCACTATCCGTGGGCGAGCTTGAAAAAATACGTGAGCAGTTGGTAGTAAAACAGGAACGGATTGAAGATACTCCATTTCCTCAACCGAGAAGAACATTCAATGGATTGGGGGATCCAGGGAATCTCTGGTTTGAGGAGCAAGAGAATCTCTGGAAAGAGAGAAAGAGAGAATTTGCTATCAGTCTCCTGTTTACAGTTCCTGATGCCCTAGGAGAAATCTACCAACTCCCGCTGACCGAAAAGAGCGTTCAGCTAAGTAATGAACTTCACAAACCGTGAAGAAGATCCTTGTACGGATTGGAGGCATTTGTGCGGTTGTTCTCGCGCTCAACGGGATGGACTGCTCACAGAGATCTGAGAGATACCTCGGCAACGGAACACACACGTCCACAAATCGTTTACCTGCCCACCCGTGTGCGGTCCCACCCGTTCCTGTCTCCAGACCAGATTGGATGCGACCACCACAGGTTGCTTTCGGAACGGCATCCAACTGCCAACGACCACCAAAACGCTCGCCCACCACTGTCTTCCTTTTTGTATGTCAATTCCTCCTCTTTCACATCCGAAAAACAACCTTGTAATACCAAATAATCCTTGCATTATTTTTTAGAGAGTGTTACCTTATGGCTAGATTTATGATCTAATTTTGCGAACAGAAAGAAGAGTAGCAAATTGTATCCGGTTGTAGGCTGAACGGATGAACTCGCAACTTGAACAAAGGTTTGGAGGTGCTTATAAAATGAAAACATATCGTGCGGCAATTGTTGGCCTGGGTCGAATGGGAAGCACCATCGATCAGGAAGTGATTGATTATCCCCCGATTACGCTGCCGTATTCTATCGCGGCGGCGTGCCAGAAAGTTGACCGACTAGAACTCGTCGCAGGTGCGGACCTGTTGGCAGAAAAGCGTGCAGCGTTTCAGGAACGGTGGGGTGTGACTGCGTTGTATGAAGATTATCTTGAGATGATTGCCAAAGAAACGCCGGATTTGGTGGCAATTTGTACGAAAGGGGACATCCACGCGGAGATGGCAATCCGCGTTGCAGAGGCGGGTGTGCCGTTGATCTATTTGGAGAAGGCGATGGCGTGCTCGATGTTAGAGGCGGATGGGGTGCTGAAGGCGTGTCGTGACAATGGGGTTCGCCTGAACACGGGGGTTTTGCGACGCTTTGACTCGCGATATCGCCAAGCGAAGCGGTGGATTGAGCACGGCGAGATTGGAGACCTTCAGGTGGGTGTGCATTACGCCTCATCAAGCCTGTTGCACGGACATATCCACTCGGTGGACACGTTGATGTACTTAATGGGTGACCCGCAAGGGATTGGGGTTCGAGGCGAGCTGCGTCCGCGAGATTTACAGATCGAAAATAATCGACTTGACAATGATCCGAGTGCGATTTATCATATTGAATTTGAAGGGGGATTAGAGGCGTGGACCATCCCGGTGGGCCATTGGGATTTCGAGGTCTTCGGCACAAAAGGGTCGATTAAGAGTATGAACAACGGTATTGATTGGCGTTTGCGTAAAGCCGCGCCACTGGGAAGCAGTCGTACCGTCTACCGCGAAGCCCCTTACCCCGACCCTCCGGCAAAAAGCGCGACAGCTTTCTGTTTAGAAGACCTGATTACTGCGTTAGAGGGAGCGGTGCCGCCGACCGGCGATGTTGCGATTGCCCATCATGCCACTGAAATCTGTTTGGCGGTGGCAGAGAGTCATCGGCAGGGTGGGGTGCGTGTGGGGCTTCCGTTGGAAAATCGATCGCTTTACGTATGGCATGTGTGATGGTACTGTGATTTTGGTTGTGAAGATTAAAAAAATAGATGGGGTTATGATAAAGCGGGACCGTTGGGTTTCACTATATCTGTTGGATATCACCGTTTTGTGGGAAATCAGAATCTGTATCGGTATTGATATCCTTATGTGTTTTACCGTTCTACCCAACCTAGTGAAATTTGACAATCAAAATCGGTAATGTTTGGTGGCTCGGGTGGGAAAGGCATTCCCGCCATAAGCCGAGATCGCAAGAAGGGTAGGTCCGGGGACGGATGGTCCGGGGACGGATGGTCGCGTGAGCGAGCGCATCGCGTGAGCGAACACAAAAGGGATTTCCTACCCACGGGGCCGGAGGTTTTTAGAAATTACCGAAGTTGAACGTCAAAACTCATCAGAATAGTATCTCAAGTTGCGGATAAAAAAAAGGTCGGGAGTTTTCCCGACCTTGAGTGAGTACATTTTTTAATTGTTCTCCGCGCCTGCATCGATCCAGTTGATGAAAAGATCGATTTGCGCTTGCTTTAAGGGTGGTCCGCCAGGGGGCATCCCGCCACCGTCAATACGCCCGACGATAACGCTACCTTTGCCGTTTTCCGGCTTAAACGCCGCACCGCTATTGCCACCCTTTTTGAAATTGTCATAAGTCTCCAAATTCAGTCCTCCTGTCGGAGCACCGCCAGCGTGGCAACCCGCAACTGCACAAGTTGCCTTTAAGACTGGCTGTATATCCTTAGCAAACGAGACCAGGGGCGGCGGTTCTGGTTCTGGTGGCTGAGGTAGTGGCGGCTCTGGTGTGGGTGGCGACGGGTCAGGTTTAACGATGTCCGTCCCGTTTTCGTCGTCTCCCTCATCTCCACATCCAATGATGAAGATGGGAAGGATAAGCAAAATCGAAATGCTGAAAGTGAATAGTTGATTCAACCGTGAATGTAACACGTAATTTCTCCTTTTGAAATCGTAGTGGGTGTTAGAAATTAAGGCATAGCCTTTATAAATTGAACGAAAAATCTTTCGTGTGGTTAAAAAATTCTTCATCCACGCCCGATGGCTGTGAGAGGGAGTTCCCATCTGTGGGAGGGAGTTCCCACTCCCGATAGCGGTGAGAGGGAGTTCCCACTCCCGATATACTTCAGAAGATAACCCAAATAAAACGAGGAGTTTGATAATCATGAAGATTTTGATTAACACGGGTATCACATCGGAACAACGGCAACGTATCGAGTCGATATCCGACGAGATTCAAGTCGTTAAACCCCAAGATGGGGCAGAACTGTTCAAAGAGATCACCGATGCGGATGTGCTTCTCGGCGGCTTCAACCGGGAACTGTTCGCCCACGGTGAGAAACTGAAATGGGTACAGGTTCTTTCGGCGGGCGTTGATGGAGTACAAGACTGGGTAGAATTTGCTGAAAGCGATATCATTTATACCAGTGCCAAAGGATTTGTTGGGCCCCATCTCGCAGATCAGACATGGGCGTTGATTCTCGGTCTGTTAAGAGGTGTTGGTCGCGCTGTCCGCGAACGGACCTGGGAAAACCGCATGTCGATTCGTGAGCAAACGTGGGAACTGAATGACCGCACGCTCGGCATTGTCGGACTCGGTGGCACCGGCATTGAGGTCGCCAGACGGGCGCAGGGGTTTGACATGCGCGTCATCGCGGTTGACCCGGAAAATGTAGACCCACCACCGTTCGTCCATGAAGTTTGGAAAATGGACCGATTTTATGACCTCCTCGCTGAGTCTGATATCGTGTCCATCTGCGCGCCTTGGACGCATGAAACAGACCGTATGTTTAACGACGAGGCGTTCGAGCGAATGCAACGCCACGCGCTACTGATTAACGTGACACGCGGAAAGATTGTTGACGGCCCTAGTCTGTTGCGGGCTCTAAATGAAGGATTAATTGGCGGTGCTGGGCTTGATGTTACCCCCGAAGAGCCGCTACCCCAAGGCAGTCCACTTTGGGATATGCCCAACGTCATCATTACCCCCCACGTCGCCGGTGGCTCTCCGATTCGGCTCGATCGGACGATTGGGCTTTTCTGCGAGAATCTCGAACGCCTCCTGAAGGGCGAGCCGATGTTGAGCGTGATTGATAAGCAGAAGGGATATTAATGTGACATTGTACAGATTTTGAACAGATTTTTCTGAGACTGCCGAAACGCCTTTCGGTTAACTCTCGTTAATGAAAGTGTAACTTGCAAATTTCCAATTGAAGGAGAGAATAACCGTTGCACCTCAATCAAATCAAAATCTCCGGCTTTAAGAGTTTTGCTGAAGACGCAGTGTTGCTACTCGAACCGGGAGTTACTGCCATTGTTGGCCCAAACGGGTGTGGGAAAAGCAACGTATCCGATGCCATTCGCTGGGTACTCGGCGAGCAGAGTGCTCGTGCGCTACGTTGCGGCAATATGCAAGAAATTCGATTCAACGGTGGAGCGAATCTCAAGCCAGCGCAGATGGCGCAAGTGTCACTTCGTTTTAGTAATGTTGAAGGAGGCCTTGCCCTTGAGTCCCCAGAGGTTGAAGTCAGTCGTCAGTTGACGGCCGAAGGTGAAAGTCTTTACCTGATTAATCAGACACCTTGTTTGCTCCGTGATATTACTGAACTTTTTATGGACACAGGGATGGGCGTTACTGCTTACTCCATCATGGAGCAGAGTAAAATTGATCTCATCCTCAATACACGTCCCGAAGAGCGTCGCTTTCTGTTTGACGAAGTCGCGGGCATCACCAAATACAAGCATCGCAAGAAGGTGGCAATCAAGAAACTTGAGGAGGCGGAGCAAAATCTCGTTCGATTCAACGATGTGATTCACGAGTTGCAACGCGAGACCGAATCCCTCAAGAAGCAAGCGGAACAAGCCCAACAGTATAATCAACTGCACGAGCGATTAAAAGACCTCGAACTGCATCTCAATCGCCGGGAGTACGAGCGTTTTGTCAAGGAATTAACCGAGACACAGGTGAGTCTTGATGAGATACTAAACCTTGTGAGTCAGGCAAATGAGACGATTCAGCTAGCGGAAGGGGAAATCGAGACGGCAAGCGCACAGCGGTCTAAATTGGACGAGCTCATTGAGCAGAACCAAGCGATTGTGCGCCAATTTGAGAGCCAGATTGAACATGCGGAACGGCAAATCGTACTGAACAAAGAACGCCAGTTGAACATTCAGCAACAGCGACAACGGGCGGTGCAAGCCATTGAGTCGCTCGAAAAGCAACTCGCCGAGCTTGAAGTTCAGAAGGGTGAGCGGACCGAGGAGCGCACAAAACTTGAGGTGACTTTCAAACTTGAAGAGAGCCGTTTGACTGCCCGAAAACGTGTATTGACAGATCTGGCAGAGCGCATATCGAATACGGAACAGACTGTCAGTACAATGAAGGCAGAACATCTTGAGTTGACGAATGAGGCATCACAGCTAGAAGCGCAAAAGCTGTCGCTTGACAACAAACTCAAGTATTCTGAAAATAATTTCGACCGCGTCGTCGAAAACAGAAATAAATTGCAAGCTGAACTGGAACCGGCGAAAGCGGGCTACGCCACAGCGCAAAGACGTGACCATCAGTTGCAGGCGGACGCGATTCGCGTTGATTCTGAAAAGAAGCAGGCCGAAAAGGAACTGCAAGAACACCAAACGGGCCTTCGGAAACTTGAGGCAGAACTTCGCGGTCTGCAAGATTCACTCGGCATGAATGTCTCGCGGTTGAAGTCGTTGGAAAAACTGCAATCGGCTTATGAAGGTTACTATACCGGTGTCCGGGCAATTATGAAAATCAGAGAGATGGAACCCGAGCGGTTTGAAGGGGTTTGTGGTGTCATCGCAGAACTTATCCGCACCGACCCGGAGTTCGAGTTGGCGATTGAGGTTGCTCTCGGCAGTGCCATTCAAAATGTCGTGACAGAAACCGCTGAAGACGCTTCGGCAGGAATCGCTTTTCTCAAGGAAACTCGCACTGGACGGGTCACCTTTCTACCGTTGGATATGTTGCGTCCACGGGCATTCCGTGATTCCAACCTATTGAATCAACCCGGTGTCATCGGCTTGGCATCCGAACTTTTGGATTATGATGCCAAATATGAAACAGCGGTTGAACATCTGTTGGGCAACACGGTTATTATTGAAGACCTTGATACGGCCATTCAATTGGCGCGTAGCCTGCGCCCAAATGCTCGGCTTGTTACGTTAGAAGGTGAACTCATCAACACCTCCGGGGCGATTACAGGCGGTTCTAATCAACAGACCAGCGGACTCCTCAGTCGTTCCAGAGAGTTGGAAGATTTGCATGAAAAAATTGATGAAATGACGCTGACGATGAATAAGAAGGATGCCCAGCGTAAGCAACACACCGAAAAAGTTGCCCAGCTCCAGAAGTCACGCCAAACGCTGATTACCGAATGGCAGGATAACCAGATTGAACATGCAGGTATCGCAAAAGACCTTGAACAACAGGAGCGACGGGTCGCGGAACTTGAACGTCAGTTGAACGAGGTCGAAACTGAAGGCGAGAACCTGCATCAGGAGACTGAAAAAATCGTCGCTGAACAGAAGACCATCCAAGAACAATTCGAGGAACTTGATAAAACTCGGAAGCGATTACAACGACGGATTGAGCGACTATCGGAACAGATTCAGAGTGAAAGCAACAAACGTGATGAGGTTACGCAGTCGCGTCAAGAACTTGAGATTTCGTTAGCCGCCAAGCGCGAGAAATTGCAGAGTCTCACCGTCGAACTGTCAACCCTCGAAAAAAATCAGGTGCAGATTCGAGGGAGTATACAAGAACATCAAGAGGTTATTGATTCCGATGATCAGACACGCCAAGACCTCTCAAAGGAGATCGAGGATGTACAGCGTAAATTCCTCCAAATCGAGGGTGAAAAGTCAGCGGTTGAAGAGAAGGTGAGGCAATTTGAGGAGGAACGCGATGCCCTAATTGAGCAGGTTAATGAAGCACAGAAACGGATGCGGACTGCCAGAAGGCAATTTGAGAAACACAATCGAATGCGGCACCACCTCGAAGTGACGGTCACACAGTTGCAAATGCAAATGAAAGCGATCGCCACACAGATCCTCGATAAGTATCAGCTTTCGATAGATCAGATTGAGATGGAGGATAACGAACACAACAATCTTGAGTTGCTTGAGGAGATTGAGCAGTTAAAAGCCCAAATCGCGGATATGGGGAATGTCAACCTCATGGCGGTTGAAGAGTATGAGGAACACAAACAACGGGAAGAGCTCTTCATGGAGCAACAGGAAGACCTACAGAAATCGCTCAAAGATATCTATCAAAGCATTCAACAGATTAACCAAACTTCACGCGATGCCTTTGAGCAAACCTTTGAACAGATTCGCGCAAACTTTCAATCGGTGTTTGAAGAACTCTTTGAAGGTGGCGAAACAGAACTCCGGCTAACAGATCCGGCCGATGTGTTAGAGTCGGGGATTGACATTATCGCTCGACCGCCGGGGAAGCGCCCCCAGAGTATCACGCAACTCTCCGGTGGGGAGCGTTCACTCGTTGCCATCGCTCTCCTGTTCGCCATATTCAAAATTAAGCCGAGCCCCTTCTGCGTCCTTGATGAAGTTGATGCGGCACTTGATGAGGCGAATGTGCTCCGGTTCGCCAATCTCATCCGCAAATATACCGAACAGACACAATTCGTTATTATTACCCACAACAAGCGCACGATGGAGACTGCCGATGTGATGTACGGCGTAACGATGGAACAGGCGGGCGTTTCAAAAATCGTCTCGGCAAAGTTCGCGGGATAATTGTTGTGAGAGCCAATTCAATCCCAATGCCAAAAATGCACAAGGATGGTGTGAAATCAATTTACAGCGGAGGTTCTTATGAGCGGGTACCCAAACACGTTGACCGACGACCCGTATGCTTTCTTTGACACAAACGGATACCTAATCGTCGAAAACGCCCTTGGAGATGACGAGCTCGCACAAGTCCAAGAAGCCTTTTACCGCGTCGAAGCCGAGACGCAGGCGGAGTGGAAAGAGACCATCGCCAACCCGCCAGGCTTCAAACCTTATGGGCTTGGTCAGAGTGCTCATGTCGTCTATCCAGTCGTGACGCACGATGACCTGTTCCTCGACCTGCTCGAACATCCCAGAACGATTCCCATCGCTGAGGCATTCATGGGGCCGGATATAATGATGATTGACAATGCCTTGCACGTCAAACCAGCTGGTACGAGTGCCCATACACGCTGGCATCGGGATGCAAATACAGCGTTTTTCTCGCCTGAAGAATGGGATGCAGATGACCAACACGCGTGGGAAGAGATGCGGGCATGTGAGATTCCGTTCCTAAAGATCAAAATCTTCTTTCTCGTTGAAGACGTTGACGCGGAAACGGCCCCCTTTAGCGTCGTGCCCGGTAGCCATAAACTTAATGTTGATACCGTGCCCCAATACGACGACCTGAATGATATGCCGAATCATGTTAAACTGGTTGGCAAAGCAGGCACCGCTGTCCTCTGGAACGGACATATCTGGCACACCGCGATGGACAACATCGACACCAAAGCCCGTCGGATGCTCCTCTACAATTACGTCCACTTTGGAATGAGGCAACACCCTCCGTGTGTTCCCACTCCTGACTTCGCCGAATACGTGCAGAATCGCTCGCCCCGCTGTCGCCAACTCCTCGGCCTTGAACGTATGCCCAAAGCTTAATCCGACCCTCCATACCCACCGTATATTGATGGCTGAAAAATATTCCCTTTTGACTTATTTCGGAATCGTGGTATAATTGTGGGCAACAAATGTCTATGCCAGCAAACCCACAATCCCTAAAATGGAGTTAGAAGATGCCGAACTCATACTCAAAAGAACTGTTAGCAGATATTCACATCCGCTTGGATCAGGAAGGCCTAAACGGTTTGACCGAAAAAGAAGTTTCTGTTCTTCTGTCAGAGGAGATTTCGACTTCTGCCACCTTCATCGTTGATCAGCTCACTACGCACATAGATGCCCAAACCGAACAGCTCACTACGCACATAGATGCCCAGACTGACAGGCTGATTGCCCACATAGATGTCCAGACTGAACAGTTGATTGCCCACATGGATATCCAAACTGAACAGTTAATGAAACATAGCACAGCTCAAACCGATCGGATTATCCAAGAACTCTACTTGCTTCAAAGCGGTATTAAATACCTTCAGGACAATGTGGTAGGCCTTCGGGAAGATGTAGCAGGCCTTCGGGAAGATGTAGCAGGCCTTCGGGAAGATATAGCAGGCCTTCGGGAAGATATGACCGATATTCGGAAAGAGTTAGAACAATCCCGTTTTTGGGCGAAAATCACCGGCATCGGACTTTGGACAGTCGTAGCAGGCATCATCGCGAATTTCATCTTTGAGATGTTGACAAAAGTCTAGAGCAAGGTAGGAATTGGTACTACCCCCAAAAATTTCTGCGCGGTAATGCTTATTGTATTGCCAGACAACCCCATCTGATAAGTCCACCCACCACCGTCAAAAATAGTATTGATGCCGGGATGTAACCCGTTCTTCGCCTCTCCTTCTGCTCCTTCCACTTTTTTAGTTGACCGCATTTCACAAGTAATGTATCATATCTTGAAAACAGATATCTGACTAGGGGGACATCAAAGTGGCAAAAGCTGACATTGGACTTATCGGATTGGCAGTAATGGGCGAAAACCTCGCCTTGAATATCGAGAGCCGAGGGGTTCAGGTTGCGGTATTCAATCGCACCCTTTCGCGGGTAGATAATTTCATCGAAGGGCGGGCGAAAGCCAAAAATTTCATCGGAACACATTCCATCGAAGAATTGGTCGGCGCGTTGAGTACGCCGCGGAAAATCATCCTGATGGTCAAGGCGGGCGAGCCGGTCGATCAGTTTATTGAGCGATTGACACCACATCTGTCAAAAGGTGACCTAATTATTGATGGCGGGAACTCAAATTTTATGGATACCATCCGCCGTCACGATGCGCTTAAAGCACAGGGGTTGCTGTTCATCGGCACCGGAATTTCTGGTGGTGAAGAGGGAGCGTTAAAGGGCCCTGCGATGATGCCCGGAGGTTCACCTGAAGCGTATGCGCTTGTGGAGCCGATTTTCACCCAGATTGCCGCTCAAGTGGATGGCGTACCGTGTTGTTCGTACATCGGGCCTAACGGTGCTGGGCACTACGTCAAGATGGTGCATAACGGCATCGAATATGGGGATATGCAGTTAATTTGCGAAGCCTATACGTTGATGAAACAGGCACTAGGACTCAGTGCCGACCAGATGCACGAGGTTTTCAACGAATGGAATCAGGGCGCGTTGAACTCATATCTTATTGAAATTACAGGGGACATTTTCACGCAGAAAGACCCCTCCGGTGTCCCGCTTGTTGACACGATTCTAGACCAAGCCGGTCAAAAGGGCACGGGGAAATGGACAAGTATCTCAGCACTTGACCTCGGCATTGCCACACCGACAATCGCCGAAGCAGTTTTTGCGCGATGTATCTCCGCGCTCAAAAGCGAGCGTGTCGAAGCCGAAAAGGTCATCAACGGCCCAAGCGATAAATATGATGGCGACCCATCCGCATTCCTCACAGCGATTCACGATGCGCTCTACGCCGCGAAGATCTGCTCCTACGCGCAAGGGTTTGCATTGATGCGCGAGGCGAGTCAAGAGAATGACTGGCATCTTAATCTTGGAACAATTGCGTTAGGCTGGCGGGGTGGATGTATTATTCGCGCTCATTTCCTGCATCTCATCGCCAAAGCGTTTGAACGCAACGCGGATTTGCCGAACCTGTTGGTTGACCCATATTTCCGCGAAGTCATCGAGGAGGCGCAAGACAATTGGCGCCATGTGGTCGCGTCGGCAACGCAACTCGGTGTGCCGATTCCTGCGTTTAGCTCTGCCCTGGCGTACTTCGATAGCTACCGCAATAGCAGGCTTTCGGCGAACCTAATTCAAGGGATGCGGGACTATTTCGGGGCACACACATATCACAAAATTGATGCGGCGGGAAATACGATTTCCGGCACCGATGGTGACCCAACGGTTTTTCATACGGAGTGGATGGTGGAAGGTAGACCAGAAGTTGTTATTGAATAATGTAAGAGATTGAGTTTCTGTTATTAGAGGGAGAAAATTTTTAGATGACCCAAGAACCGCAAGCTGAATTAAAGAACTTTCGACCCCAACACGACTATTTCGTCGGCATTGACTCCGACGGTTGCGCTTTCAATTCGATGGAAGTCAAGCACAACGACTGTTTCAGCGTCAATCTGATTAAGCACTTCGGGCTTGCCGCCATCTCACGCCAAGTGCATCAGGTGTGGGATTTTGTCAATCTCTATTCCAAAACGCGCGGCACCAACCGTTTCAAGGCAATTCTGCTCTCCTGCGATTTCCTGCGTGAGATGCCCAGAGTTCAGAAAACAGGGCTTACAATTCCTGAACTCCCGTATCTCAGAGAATGGGTTGAACAGGAGACAAAACTGGGCAACCCCGCGCTCCAAACAGCGATTGAAAACGCATCGGGCGCGCGGCATGAAGAACTCAGCAAGGTGCTCGAATGGAGCCTTGGCGTAAACGAAACTGTCGCCGAGATTGTACACAATCTGCCTCCCTTCCCCGGTGTCTGCGAAAGTTTGCAAAAACTACAGGGATGTTCGGATGCCATCGTCGTTTCAGCGACCCCTTATGAAGCCCTCAAACGCGAATGGGAAGAACACAACATTGACCAATACGTTGCCCTCATCGCGGGGCAGGAGATGGGGACGAAAACGGAACATCTGACATTGACTGCGAAAGGGAAATACCCGACTAACCGTGTCCTTATGATTGGGGATTCGCCCGGAGATCTGAAAGCGGCGCGAGACGTTGATGCCCTGTTTTTTCCCGTCAACCCGGGCAACGAAGAGGAATCGTGGGAGCGGTTCATCACCGAAGCGATGGATAAATTCTTTAACGATGAATACGAGGGCGACTACGAAGCGAAGTTGATTGATGAATTTGATGCGGTGCTCCCTGAAGAGCCGCCGTGGAAGGCATAAAGCCTGATTGATTCTCATTTTTCCCATGAGACGATGACCCGAAGAAAGGTGAATCTATGAAAATTGTGATTAATGCCCAGTTGAATGAAGAGCATCGCCAAATGATTTTAGATGCCGCAGGCGAAAATCCCGTTGTTTTTGCAACCTCCACGGAAGAACTAATCAAAGAGGGAAAAGATGCAGAAATTATTTACGGGGTCTGCCCCGAAGAAATTTTTCAGTATCTGCCCAACCTAAAGTGGTTTCAGTCTTCAAGTGCTGGCATGGATAGACTTCTATATCCTGCCCTGCGGGATAGCGATGTTATCGTGACGAACGCCGCCGGGCTGTACGGGTCGCATGTCGCCGACCAAGGTTTTGCACTACTGCTCGGTTTGGCGCGAAACATCCACCATTTTACGCGAAGCCAAGACAAACATGTATGGGGCGGACGTGGAAATTCGCCGATGATTGAAATCGGAGGCTTTACCATCGGGGTTGTTGGCATGGGCGGTATCGGCCAGCACATGGCGAGACGGGCAAAGGGGTTTGAGATGTACGTCATCGGTGTTGATGCCTATCTGAAAGATAAGCCTGATATCTGCGATGAGTTGGTCGGAATTGATCAATTGCCCGATATCATGAGCCGTGCGGATGTGGTCATGATTGCTTGTCCCCTGACGGATGAAACTCGTGGATTGATTAATGCGGAAAATCTGACGTTGATGAAGCCCACGGCGTATTTCATCAATGTCGCCCGAGGCCCCATTCATGACGAACCCGCTCTCATTGAAGCCCTCCAACAGCGAAAAATTGCAGGAGCGGGATTGGATGTGACTGAAGTTGAACCGCTCTCGGCGGATAGTCCGTTATGGGATATGGACAACGTCATGATCACACCCCACGCCGCCGGTGGCTCACAGCACCGGCCTGGTCGCACAGTCGCGTTTTTCTGTGATAATCTCAAACAGTTCATGGCGAGCGAACCTTTGAGTAACGTCGTCCGCAAAGACCTCGGTTTTTAGAGCCCGTTTGACACAAGCCAGCAGAGGTGCGCAAGATGTATAGAAAAACCGAACTGCTTTCATGAGGAAAGGATGTATAATGAAATTTCTAATCTATCCAGCGGTTGATGAAACCGAGTTGCGAGAGATTCAATCCGTTTCAAATGACGTTGAGGTGCTGAACGTAAAAGAAGACACCGAGGCACAAGATGTTATCGATGAAGTTGATGCGATGTATGGCAGGATTACGGCACCGATGCTAGAGAAAGCGAAAAAACTCCGTTGGATTCAGACACCGATGGCGGGCTTGGAACACTACATGTTTCCTGAACTGATTCAGAGCGATGTTACTTTGTCCAACATGCAGAACATCTACAGCGATTCGATTGCAGACCATGTGATGGGATACATTCTGATGTTTGCACGCGGGCTTCACATCTATTTGCGGCGGCAACTTGAAGGCAAGTGGGAAAAAGCCGTGCCTGTCATCCATCTCGCAGACCAGACCCTTGGCGTTATCGGGCTCGGCGGTATCGGCACAGCACTCGCAAAACGCGGGGCGGCGGCTGAAATGCGGGTCGTTGCAACGAATGCGGTCGAAAAGGAGAAACCCGATTTTGTCGACGAACTGTGGGGCAACGATCGGTTGGATACGCTCTTGGAAACATCTGATTTCGTCGTCAGTTGTGTGCCGCATACGCCAGAGACGGTAAAAATGATCCGGGCCGAACAACTTCACACGATGAAGCAGACCGCATACCTGATTAACATCTCAAGGGGAGTCGTCGTAGACCTCGCAGACCTGACTGTGGCGTTGCAACAGGCCGAGATTGCGGGGGCAGGGCTTGATGTGTTTGAGACCGAGCCGCTCCCAGCCGATAGTCCACTCTGGGGCATGGAGAACGTAATTATTACACCGCATACAGCAGGGGTCGCGCCGCATACGACAAAACGACGGGTTGAGGTTGTGAAGGAGAATCTGCGCCGCTTTGTTGCTGGTGAGCCGTTACAGCGTGTGGTGGATAAGCGTCGGTGGTGTTAAATTTGACTGCCTCCCTTCATGCGAGCTCCTTTATTTGGCAATTCAGCTTGGAGTTGGGTTTCACTTGTGGAACAACGCAACGAAATCCGAATTTCTGCTCGAAAAGCAACATCCTACGAAAGAAAAAACTATGAAGAAAGTAACAGTTAATCAACACGATCCGGATCTTCTTGATGAATATGATTTCAGTCAAGGGGTTCGAGGCAAATATGCCCAGAGATACCGCGAAGGCACAAATATCGTTAGACTTGATGATGACGTTGCCCAAATATTCCCCGATGCCAAATCGGTTAACGAAGCCTTGAGGGGTTTAGGAAAAATCATCAACCAACATAGACAAAAAGCCTAACAAACCGTTGTAGTCGACGTATCGAGGTTGTAAAGGAGAATCTGCGCCGCTTCGTTGCCGATGAACCGTTGCAGCGGGTGGTGGATAAGCGTCGATGGTGTTGAATTTGGATGACATCCTCGTGCGAGCTCCTTGACCTTGCGATTTAGCCCTTCATTATGTTACCATTTTAGGTCGATGCAACTGATGTGCAAAACCCACTTAGGGTTTACACAAATACATAGACAAAACCCTTAACCTTCTAATACGATTTCAAAATCTAAATGTTACACTTCAAAACCCACGATGAATCGCGCCAGTAGGGAATAACGATCGTTATTCCCTACTAACATCCTGCTCTTATTGTAACTTATGAAGCAGGAATTGGTATAACTTTGAAGAGGTCGACTTTTCTCTCACAAAGCCTAAAATTTTTATGAAACCTTCTAACAAAATTTCGATCAGTCTTGGTGGTAACGCAGAAGTATCCGTCAAAGGCTTCATTACTCCGATTGAGCATACGATATCCGATTTCCATGTAGAGTGGGACGCATTGGCGAATCTTCGGGTCGCTGAACCCAAAAAATACCATTCTACATCAGTTTTTCAGGCTTTTCTCCCAACGCAATTGGTTTCAGTGGGTGAATGCTGGCAGGTTGAGGAAGACGGTGTAAGGGAATTGCTTCGGCAATTGCATCCGAATCCAAATTTAGATATGCACATCAATGCTGGCGATTCCCGCGGATTGTGGGCATGCCTACGTGCTTACAACGATAAATTTGCCGACATCGTGTTTCGGATTCATGCAGAGTTCAAGTTAGAAGACGGCTGGTTTACACCGTCGCAATTTACCGGACACCTTGTGGTTGACCGAATCGAAGAGAAGGTCGCTTTTTTCGAGATGTACGTCCCTGACGGTCCAGTAAACTTTGATGTTAACTGGAAGAAAGAAAAAAATAAAAGTTATTCTATTACGGACGCCGGTCTCTGCCCCCAAATGGAACTTCGTGTCGGGACACAGGATCCAGTTCGAGATGCCGAATTCACAGGGGATTCCATTACCCACGAAGAAGCCGAACGCATCCTGATACAGCGTTTCTATAAATCAGAACAAATTAACTGGGTGCTGCCGGAGCAGGCGTTAGAAATAGCACAAACACAACAGAAGCCGATTCATGTTATCTCAATAGATGGACCGCTCGCTGATGAGGCGTGCTGAGGGAGCGGCAAGAGCCTGAGGGCAGGTGTCCTCTCTGACAATCAACTCATTGAATTCTTGAATGAAAACTTTATTAACACCTGGGCATCGAATATCGTATTAGAGCGGACATCCGTAATGCGTGACTATGCGACACAGAGATTTGAAGACGCATCCAGGGCACTGTTTAATAGAACCCATCCTTTGGCAGAAGCCATCATGAAGGGATGGAAAGAACATTCACCAGTAGACTGTTTGATTATTTCGCCAGATTTTGAATTGATGGGCAGACAACTCGTCAACGAATTCCTCGGCGGGGGTCAGTATAGCGATTACCTTGCATTCCTCAAGGGAGCCTTGGACGGGAAACAGCCCGGATTGGGGAACCTCATTCTCACCAGAGAGTCTCCTTCGCAGGAGGTGTTGGACGTTTTTCGTACCCCCACAGTCGGTTATCAAGATTATACCGTTGTCATGATTGATGCCACAGCCTTTGAAAATGGTGGCACACTCGTTATTGACATTGAAGTCGGCAGAGATGAAGGTGAAGGTGAAGGTGGGTTCTATCTGTTTGACGGTGATAGTGAACTTTCCACAGAAGCAGAAACCCCTAAAGACATGCTTACTTGGATATGGGTTGAAGCCGGTGCCACAAAGCAGATCACGCATCGTTTCGATCGCGGTCAACTTTTTAAGTTGGGTGCCACCGGTGATTGGGAGAGAGAGGAACCGTGTGTCAACGCTTTTCGCGCAACAGTTTCCGTACAGGAAAGTTCAAATGAAGGTACTTCAGACACACCTTCAACTGGCTGGCGTATTGTCCTCAACAGTGCCCAATCGTCGCCAGAAATATTGGGTCTTTTTCGTGCACCGGGAAACGGTTATCAAGATTACACTGTCGTCAATATTGATACCACGGCGTTTGAAGACGGTGGCACACTCAGTATCTACGTCAAGGTCGGGAATGGAGACGCGTCCGGTTCGTTTGACCTGTTTGATAGCGACACTGAACTCCCGACAGAAGGGATGCCAAAGGAAACCCTCGCCTCAGTGTGGGGTCTTGAACCCAATACAGCTACAACAATCCGCCATCGTTTTGAGCAAGGCGAAGTTTTTAAACTGGGTGCCACCGGTGATCAGTCCAGTAAAATAGGAGACATAAATGCTTTCTACGCCAGGATTTCTGTAGAGGAAAGTTAAAATGGAAATCTTACGAAACAAAATCACGCTCAATCTTAACGACGACGCAGAAGTCAACGTCAAAGACTTCATCGCTCCGATTGAGCATACCGCAGGCAACTTTCATAAGAAATGGGAGGCTTTGGCAAACCGACGTGCTACAGAGCCAGAACAGCAGTATTCTGCTGCTGTTTTTTGTGATTTTCCCCCCGCCGAAGCAGGTTCGGTTGGTGAGTGCTGGCAGATTAAAAAAACCGGTGTCCAGAAATTGCTGAAACACGCGTTAGCGATCTGCCTTCTATTCTAATTGCGTTGATTGCTGTTATCGTTATCCCGGCTGACGTTTTAACTTATGCGAATCGCAAACCGTAGTTTCGGACACAGAAATTGATGAGTGAAAACACATTTCAACCCCTTATGAAAATGGTATTATACCAAACCCGAAAGGAGAATATAGCTATGTCCCGCGAGAACCGACTGCACCGTCCGAAGAAACACATAGAACATCCAACCCCACCACGCTTTTCGCGCCGAGCATTCATCAAAGGCACAGCAGGAGTCGCCACTTCCGCACTTATCGCCAATCAGTTTGCACCTTCAAGCGAGGCGTTTCGGGAGTATCTCCCCTACGACCAATCACGAGACGCGCACTACGGATTCAGCTATGGTTGGCTTCAACACCACCGTCCACCAACTGAGACAACGGACGAAAAGTTCGTCTTCGTGCGACTTAAATATCCGGGGGGAGATTGGTACACCAACGCAGTTGACTGGTATCGTTGGGGATTCGGGGCGGCGGATGTCAAATTCGCAGAGGTCTTGGCACAAAAGACGTCAATTGATGTTGAAACGCATCAACATGCACAATACGTCTCAATTGATGACGAGCATATTTTCAACTATCCTTATATTTTTATGACCGGACACATGGGCATTCGCCTTTCGGATAGTCAGGTGAAGCGGTTACGAGAATATCTGGAACGGGGTGGATTCATCCACGCGGAGGATTGTGATATTCGACTCTACAACGGGAGAGGCGGTATGCGTCCGTCAATACATCACCTGATGGAACGACTGGTCTTCCCAGACAAAAAGCTGGAGCGAATTGACATCAGTCACCCAATCTACCATACGCTTTTTGACCACGATGAATATCTTGGTGGCGACAAGCTCTTGCCTGAACGTGTGTCGCCCTACGGACACTTTGACGAAGCGATTATGGTTGATGACCGCGTCGTCGTTTACTTCTGCCCAACCGACCTCAACTGTGCGTGGGAAGGGAGAGAGTGCGCGCCGGGCGGCGAGGAGCAGCGAAGTTGGGCATTTAGACAAGGAATGAACGTCGTCGCTTATGCGTTGAGTCGCTAGAGCGTTTCATCAACAGCACACCGTCTACCCAATTGCGCTAACATTAATATGAGGTCGGAATCTCACGGAGCAGGTTTTGGCGAAATCGGTCATAGGCAAGTGTCGCACCGACGATGTTTCCACTCGCTGGGCCAATCTGGAGTTGGGCGATAACGCCAGAACCGAAGAGATTCTCAACCGGCCTGAGTTGCAGGCTCTCGTCAAGCAGTGGCAGTCCGTGCAGAATCGGGATGGCGTGCTGTTTGATGAGGCCAGAAAGAAACGGGTAACGGCGAAGGCCGAACCGATACCCCGTTGCGAGAATGAGCAGGTCAGCGTCATCAATCGCGCCTTTCGTGGTCTGAATCCTTAACTTATCTAGCTGGTCAATTTGAAGGATGCTGGCCTCACTGTAGAGAGAGACGGCCGGGTCCCTTCCCACCGTGTGCTTCATAAGCCCCTCGGCAATTTCAGAGGTCATACTCCCCTCTCCACGCACCTGCTGGATGATTTCATACCGTTTCTCCCAGTCCGATTCACGCCTAAATTCACCCAAGGCTTTGGGGCCTACCCACAGTGGTTCAAAATCAAACTGTTGAATCTTCAACGGCTTGCGCGTGAGCAGGACAACCTGCTTTCCAAGTTCAACGAGATTCTTCGCCAACGTGCCCGCAGTCAATCCGCCGCCGACGATAACAATCTTGGTGTGCGAACAGCCGATTTCCGCCTGTGCTAGTGTCTGTAGGTTAAAATTGCACGAATGTAGGACACGCTTTGGGAAGCGACGTTGCCAAGCCACAAACTCCGTTGGGATATACGGAAAATCCTCAGAACCGGTCGCCAGGATGACGCAACGTGCCCGAAATCCTTCGTTGCGTTGGGAAATGATGCGGAACGGAAATCGCCCACTCCCTTTATCCCAACGCAGGGTGGCGACATCGAAAGGGTAATAGACCTGTTCAATCCCGTGTTGTTCAATTTCGTGGCGACAGAAATCCAGAAACAGAGCGGTGGAGGGTTGCGCGTAGGGCGGGGCAAGTTCATTGAGCCGATCGGCACTTCTGGCGTACTCAACGATTCCCAACGGCTCGGTGTCGATGTGATGCACGGCGGGCGAGCGGAGAACTGTCATCCCCTGTCCTTCTGTCTTTCGGCACCACGCGGTTAGCGGCTGGGGATGGCGGTCTAAGACCACCAGATGTTTCGCCGCCTGTGGTCTGTCCCGAATCAGCCGCATAGCGATGGAGATACCGTGTATACCACCACCGATAATTGCGATAGGGATGTTTTGATGGCTAAGAGATAACATTTTATTGAGACGGCCTAACGAAAGTTCGCATCGGTAAGTTCGGATTTTTTTAACTCAAATGTTATCGGTCTGAGCAGGTTGACACGGTATTCATTCACCGTTGCCGTTCTCAAGCGTGTGTAGTAGTATTTGACGACCCCGATGTTCGGGGCGACCCAGTATTTTGCGGGTTCATATCGCACAGTCTCTGATTCCCCCAGCGTACCAGGTTGTTTGAAGGCGTAAATTTCGAGTTCATCGTCCTCTCTCGTAATAATGTATGTCCTTCCTGCTCCATCGGCGATGAACCACTGACCGTTCCGTAGCACCATCGAAACGGTGGCATCTTCAGGTAGTAAAATGCCATTCTTTTCAAACACCTGGTGTAACTCCTCAAAAATAATCTCTCGGTTCAAGTCCGCCACAAATCCCAGTCCGATGCGAAACAGCATCTCCACCGCCGTTGCCCGGGATAAACCAACGATGGTTTCTTCAACGACATAAGCGTTATAACTCCCTGCGGGGACGGTCACAGGGACGTTGGCATCAACGACGCGACGGATAACACGTTCTGCGGGCAGTGTTTTCTTTTCAAATACGACCCACTCTTTTCCGACCTGTAACGGGAAATCCCAGATCAGCCGGGAGGGGAAATGCTTTTCATGCACAATCGGATTGTCGAAAAACGCGATAAAGGCATCAAACGCAGATTCGATACAAGCCTGTGGTGTTTTCAAAAAGTAGGTGGCAAAAATTGGGAGAGGGTAAGCAAAAAAATCGGAGTCAATACGGAAATAGAGGCTATTTGCAGAGATATGGTCAACGGGCGCACGATTGATGCTGTTCTGCTGTCTGGGACGAATCTCGCTGACGGTCATCTGCCGATGGGTAATGCCCCCAATGTCTCGGATGCCCTCAATTCGCAGTGTAAATTCCTGACCTGTATCGGTGTTGATATAGTTCCAGGCGGAGCCGTTGTTGGTGGGAAAATCAACCGCGTGGAGTGCCGTATTGTCAAGCGTGGGTGGTTCCACTTTATCTTCCGGACGGATTACCCCATCCTCCCCACAACTGAGCAGGGAGATGAGCCCTACGACCAGAACAGAAGCAATTATTCCGTATTTTACCACTTGCAAATTTCCTTTTCTAACCCAAGTTACCACCTGAGTGGGCGAGGCCTCCCTGCCTCGCTGTGGGAGAGGCATCCTTGCCTCGACATCAAACCTACTTGAGAATTACCATCTTGCGCGTATCAACATGAAGCCCAGTTTTTAGCATATAGAAGTAGACACCGCTGGAAGCGCGTTCTCCCGATTCCGTCCGACCATCCCAATGGGCGGCACTCCCTTTGGTGAGATACCGTCCGGGCGATTTCAGACCGAGTTCCAAAGTGCGAACCAACTGCCCCGCGATATTGTAGACCTCAATTGAAACAGGGGTTTCTTCTGCGAGTTCGTAAGGAATCCAGGTATCAGGATTAAGCGGGTTCGGGAAACTTTGGTGGAGCCGCGTGTGTGCCGGTGCTCTTGCCGTGCGTGTCGGCGTGAAGGTGGGCGTAATGCCGGTCTGTCCAATGCTCGGTGTGCCCATAATGCCCGCTGCACTCACAGGCACAACGGCATAATAGTATTGCGTGTCCTCCGGGTCAAACGCCCAGTGGTCAGTATTGATGTCTTGGAATATCGTTGTATCCGTGAAACTTGTCTGTGTCCCCTGAACCTGCCCGGCGATGTTAATGTCGTCTTCAGGGATGCCATTCCTATCCCGGTCCGCGGCGTTCAACACCTCCATACTGTTCTGAAAGGGTTGTCGGTCATCGGTCAGAACAAGCGAGGTGTAACGCTTCCGAAGGATAACAACTTCACGAATATCTGTCCCTGCTTCAAGCCTCCACTGTACACGCACACCTCCCCTGGCCTGCGTCACTGTTGGGGCCGAGAGTTTACCCGTTGGAGGTTTTCCTGCCGTGTAGCTTACTGAACCACCGAAGTAACTCTCCCCAGGAGTCACGACATGCTCAATATCGGGACGGAGGTTGATGATAATCAGCGTTATCTTCTTAATCTTCCCGCCGAAATCTTTGAACGTCATCTGCGCCTGTTGGGAACGCTGATAGGTAAATGCCTCTCGAATCTCCGTTGTCCCATCGCTTTTTTCAAGGATGAACTTCGCTCCCCATCCGCGTAAACCTGTAATGTTATGCCGGTTTAACTCATCGGAGATCGCCGCATAGTCATCTGCATTCAGTGTGCTCATATTAATTGGCGCGAGGTCGGCACCATCAATCTTGACCGCAAATTCGTCCATCACCCCGGTGGGTTCAAAGACAATGTAGCGCGACGAGAACGGTTCAGGCATTGACTCCGAATCGAAATCAACGTGAACCGGATAGGAACGATGCACGTCGCTCGGATGAATCGCAACAGGCGGGAAGCGGTGCCCGCTAAAATAGTGCTTCCCATCATCCCGGGTGTGGGTAAAATAATTCCAGACAGTGAAGGTCTTAAACGCCTCAGCAAGCGTAGTACCGTTGTCAATGAATACCTGCGAGAAATTCCCAAATTCTCGGTAAGAACCGTCCGTGGTGTTTGCGTAAAACTGCCTGACAATGTCGACGTTGAATCGCTGAGCCATATAGAAGACCCAAATCACTGAGGCATACTCATGAAGCCCCACGCGGCTGTCAAGCGCGATGTCAGGTTGAAGAAACCAGAGGCGAAGCAGGTTCGGAAAGTAATTATAGGCATCGGCTTCCCCAAGTTCGTCGGGGTCGGAGATATTATCCCCATCATCAATCAGCCCACCGTCGTAGACTTTTGCCTCTATCCATGTCGCCGAGGCTTCCATAAACCATATCGGCATGAAAGCGTTGTAACCAAACTGAATCCCGTGAAGGAATTCATGGGCGGCGGTTGTTTTAAGGAATCGTATGCCTTCGGATTTCCCGAAAAAATCGTAAAGGCGGGAGTTCAGGGCGAAATAAGGGCCCCACGTAACGACAGTCGAGAGCACACGCCCATTGAACCAATCGGCAGTTGTGAAGCCGAGCGCGGGGAACATAAAGAGGTAAACATCGAATTTGTGATTCCCGCCATTCTCCTTTACCCAAAGGTCATCATACGGTTGTTTGAACCCCATCAAATCCACCTCGATACGGTAAGACCGTTCCATCGCGTCGGCGCAAATATCGACGTAATCCGGCACACCGTTCATCGGCTCTAGGTCTTCAAGGGGTGGGGCGTGCCGACCAATGGTGGTGTAGTGGAATCGGAAATAGGGCGTGTCAAACTTTTTCGGTAAATGGAGAGAACCGTAGGGACTGCCGGGTTGCCCTGGTCGCAGGAAGATGCCCTGAAATTCTCGTTGATAGATGGCGGGCAAACGATTCCAATTTTTGGCGAGAATATTAAAGCTGTCGGTGAAGCACCTGTCAATTTCGCCAGGGGTATAATTGGGTTTGGGATTGATATATTTTCGAGCGGCCCGAATCGCACTCTGCCATTCTAAATCGGGCGGGAGGGCATCAACAGATAGCGAAAGGACAAGAAACCCAATAATAATAGAGAAATATAATTTCAGATGGTTCACGCATTTCTCCTCAAGGTATTGTTCGGAATATAGGCTATCATAACATCTTAATTTTTGGGTTGTCAAGTCCTTTGGTGAATAAGCATTTAGAACCTGTCTTAAAAACAAAGCAACCCTGCCCCGTGTGGAAAATCCCCAGGCCCGTGGGTGGGAAATCCGTTTCCCACCCTTCAGCAATCAACCTAACCCGTGGGTGGGAAATCTGTTTCCCACCCGATCACTAAGCAGGTTCTAACCAAACCGTCCAGTATTCGCCTCGTCGTAATACTTATTTATTCCCGGCACATCTCGCATCCCGTGCCAGACACCGCGAAAGAGGGTCTGTCGCTTCGGGGGTAATGACGCGATGAATTCCGGTGGCGGACACGCTTTACCCCATTTGGCATTTACCGTGTTATAACACGTAAATAGACTCAATCGGTCTCGGGTTTCATTGGTCCATTGTGTTCCCGTATGGCAGAGTGCTTCCGTAAAAATTACCACCGAGCCTGCGGGGCATGTGTATGTCTCCCATAACGCACTGTCGCGCTCGCAGATCTCTTGAGGGCGAGGAAATGCGGCTTTGTGACTCCCCGATAAAAACATCGTTCCGCCATCGCCTTCTTCAACCGCATTTAATTCCCATACCACACGGGTCAGCCCGGCGTGTACACGTCCCGCCTGCATCTGATAGATATGAGAATTGCCGCTAAAATTGAAGAATCCACTCCCACCGTGGGGATTAAAATTATCGTGCCCTGCCTTACGATAGCTCGTGTAGGTATGGTCAAATCGAAACCCGTAACAATCTTCGGCGGCCAAGCCCTGATGGGAGAGAATCTCATTCAATACGCCGACCACTTCGGGAGGGTCTAGCAGGACTTGAGATGGACCGCCGTGATTGTCCCGCTCTTCGGGCGGCAACGAATCGCGGTCGTGCAGGAATTTCATCTGGTGCTCGCGGATTGACCCAAGCTGTTCTTCGCTTAATAACCCGGGCAAGCTAATCCAGCCCTTTAAGTCAAAGATGTACTTCTGTTCGTCGCTCATGGGTATGACGGGCAATCCGTCGCCATTGGTCTGGGGCAAAAGTATCTTGTCCATAAAATCTTCACCTTATTAATGGTTGCAATACGGGGATGGTTTACACCCCTTAATTTGCGAGAATCCACACTGTTCCATGCAGAGCCTCAATTCCAATACTCTATTCCATCCTACGGCAACTGTACGCCACCGAGAAACCTTCATTGACATCGCTCACTGAAGGGCGGTTTGAACGCTGGAGACAAGCTGTTCGATATGCACGTCTTCCATAGGGACCGATACATTCCCCCCAAATGTCCAGTGAATCCCCTGGTTGAGCAGTGAGAAAAACAGCCATCTGTGCATCAACGCATCATCTAGGGCAGCTTCACGGTAGTTGCGTGGTGGATTCGGCAGGAAGTGGATTCGGAACAGTGACCCCACCACTGTGACTTGTGCTTGGACATCGGCGGTTCTAAACACCGTATCCAACTCTTTCCCCAATCGCCGGGTTAACGCACCCAGTCTTTCATAAGCTTCCAGTGTCATTGTTTGAAGTGTTGCAAGGCCAGCGACCATGGCAATCGGATTCGCATTGTATGTCCCCGACTGAGGGATTTTCGGAGGGCCCGATGTGGGGTCGTACAGTGCCATAACATCTGCCCGTCCTCCAAACGCCGCACCGGGGGTTCCGCCAGCGATGACTTTGGCGAGGCACGTCAAGTCGGGGCGAACATTGTACAGCTCCTGTGCCCCACCGCGTGATGCCCTGAAACTGATGATCTCGTCGAAAATTAAGAGCGCGCCCGCATTCGTAGTCATCGCCCTGAGTTGCGTCAGGAAATCGTCAACCGGGAGAATCGTGCCTGCGCCTGTGGCCAACGGGTCTATGATGACTGCGGCTAGGTCATCGGCATACTCATTGATGATTTGTTGACACGCTGTGGGGTCGTTAAACGGTAAGACAACCACTTCGTCTACGACAGCAGGCGATAACCCCGCTGAAGACGGAACAGAGTGGGGCCGATGTGCCGGGCCGAGCTCAGGGCCCAGCGGGGGCACGTAGCTTATCAGTGCATATTCACCCACCCCGTGATATGCGCCTTCAAATCGGGCGATTTTGCGTCGCCCGGTGAACGCCTTCGCGGCTCTGATTGAATTCAATACCGCTTCTGTACCGGAACTGCAAAAGCGAACCCGTTCTAGGGAAGGCATACGCTCTCGCAACAACTCAGCCATCTCGACTTCAAGAGCAGTTGGTCGGGAGAACGCAGTGCCCTTCGCCACGCGCTCTTTGAGTGCCTCCACTACGACCGGGTGAGCATGTCCCAAAATTAAAGCGGTATTGTTGTTGACGAAATCCAACAAACGGTGGCCATCAAGGTCAATAAAATGAACGCCCTCACCCCGGTCAATATAGAGCGGGAAGGGAGCCATGTATGCTCCGGTGCGAGTATTTCCACCGGGCAGTGAATTTTTTGCTCGCTCAAACATCTCTTTCGAGCGTGGGTTGTTGTCCGTGTATTCAGCAATCAAACCATCCAGCGACATCTGCATCTGCTGTTTGTTCATGTTATCCCCTCCTTAGAAACACATAATGGAATTGGAAGGGTGGAAGGGTGGAAGATGGGGATTGGAAGGATGGAAGAGTGGAAGATTGGGTGAAGTTTCTTCTTCCCATCCTTCTACCCTTCACTATTCTACCCTTTTGCCTTTCATCCTTCCATCCTTGTATCCTTCCAGTCTTTTTCTTTTCGGTGATGATTGTTATCGGACGATGCGACGGAACGGTTCCTTTTTGATGTCACATTCCAATAGACTGTCCACGTCGCCGCTATCAAGACCCGATTTAATCACCGCTAACGTTTCGAGCACGGCCTCACCGGTGATGCGAATGTCTTCATCGGTATGAGCGAGAGTGCCCTTAAACCCCATATAGCAGTGAATTCCCCGTTTCGACATCTCTTGAATGAATAGCGTTTTCACCTGGGGCGCGAGTGTCTCGTCGGGCAATTCGAGGGAGACTGAGGGGTTGGAGTGGAGCCCAGTACACGCTCCCGATAGCCCAACGGTCGCGATGGCGTTATTGACAACTGCCCGCAGTTTTTCACCAATCTCCTCAAAGCGGGCTTCAGAGTTCCGTCGTTTCAACTCTCGAATCGTCGTTAGCGAAGCGGCCAGCCCGACGTTATCACTCCAGTAAGAGCTTGAGATAAACATACGGCTCGCCGGTTCCATGACTGCCCGTGAGCCAACGACTGCGCCCATCGGGTAACCGTTAGACATCGCTTTCGCAAAGACACTCATATCGGGGGTAACACCGAGATACTCCTGCATACCCCCAATCGACATCCGCCATCCGCAAGAGACCTCGTCGAAAATGAGAATGACGTTGTATTCCCGAGCCAATTCCTTCACGCCTTCGAGATATCCAGACTCAGGCAGCGTGGAGCGGACCGGTTCCATCATAATCGCGGCGACCTCGCCTGGATGCGCTCGCAACAAATCGTGTAGCATGTCCAAATCGCCGTAGGCAAAAGGCACAACTGTGTCGGCTAACACTTTGGGCACACCGATCGGTTCAATTCCTGCGAATGGAAATTCGCCACTCTCCGGGTCAACGAGATAGTTCGCGGCTTGATACCAGTCATGCCAGCCGTGGTAGCCACTAAACAGAATTTTGTCTCTGCCCGTTGTCCCACGAGCGATACGGACCGCCACAGCACAAGCATCGCCACCCCCTTTAGTGTATCGAACCATTTCAGCGCTTGGAATTGTATCGACCAACTCCTCTGCCAGTTCAATTTCGAGCGGGCAATTCAGCGTGTACAGACTGCCGCGGTCAATCTGGGCTTTGACCGCGCTATCAACGACCTCGTCGGCGTGGCCAAGGATAATCGCGCCGACAGCACTGCCCCAATCAATGTATTCATTTCCATCGACATCAATAAAACGAGAGCCTTTCGCGCTTTGGGCGTAGATGGGGCTGATGCCGTGGGCAAATTGGCTTGAGCGGCGACTAATCAGTTGGGTCCAGCCGGGAATAAGTTCACCGGCGCGTTTATAGGTTTCTAAGGAATGGGTTATGTTCCTGGTTGGCTTAGACATGGGTTGACTCCTTTCGGTTGTAGTTGCTTTTGCGAGCAACTTTCAGGGCGTAAGTTGGATTGAACGGTTAAAAGTCATTTGGGCATTGCGTCTTCTCTGCTCTGCGTCTTCTCTTCTTTGCGCCTTTGCATCTTTGCGTCTTTGCGTTAAAAATCTGCGTCTTTGCGTTCTATTTAACGGTGAACGTCGCCGTTGTTTCGTCGCTCTCTTTATATCCGATGCGGATGGCTTTTGCTCTCACCACTGTGGTACCGCTCGGTAGGCGCAACGGCTCACTATACAAACGCCAATGGGGATTTTCACCAGCTTCAGTAGTGTACGCCATTGACGCTCCCTGCGTGGCACAGTAGAATTGCACCAGTAACGGCCCGGTGAAGGTTCCGCCGTCGGGTGCGGCATCGAGCCCAAGATTTGATTCGGTGATTGGAATGAACACAGGTGATGCTGTCTGTGGCTGAACGCCGTTTGGATACCAACCGGCGACCATCTGCTCCTCCGGTATGTCGCCCAGGTCTCCGACTTGGTCACGCCAATCGTCGAGGGCGTTCCGCATCCGTTCGAGCGTGGAGCGGAAGTCGGGGTCATCCGCGAGGTTATTGAGTTCATAGGGGTCGTGTTCGGTATCGTACAACTCTTCGGCGGGACGGGACGAGCGAAACATCACCTGCTGCGTCTCGTCTAATTCGCCTGCGGCGTGTAACCGCCACATCTCCTGCATAACAGGGTGCCTGTTGCGATACGGAATCCACACAAGGTACGGGTATTCGGGATAGAAATTTCGGATATACTTGTACCGCTTATCCCGTGCGGCGCGTACCATATCATAAGATTCATCGTAGCGATCCCGGGTGGCAAAGATGTATTCTCGCTCTACCGCCTGCGGGCCGAGGAAGGGTTGCCCCTGAAGGTGTGCGGGTCGTTCAACATCGGTGAGCGCAAGCACCGTCGGGCCGAGGTCAATCAGGCTCACGAGGTCATCAGAGACGCTCCCCGGCTCAATCTGCCCCGGCCATCGGACAATCAACGGGATACGGATGCCCGTGTCATAAGGCCACCGTTTCGCGCGAGGCAAGCCTTCGCCGTGGTCACTCCAGAGAAACACGACCGTGTTATCGGCGAGCCCATCCTCCTCAAGTTGGCCGAGGAGTTCGCCGACGCGGGCATCGGCAGTTGCGAGGTTATCGTAGTGACGCGCTAAGGCTTCCCGCGCTTTCCGAGTGTTGGGCAGATATGGCGGCAATTGGACACCCTCCGGATCGGTGGTGAGTGGGCGGTCATCGCGAGGCCACATCCCGCTTTCGTGCGTCATCGTCGGGTTGAAGACGGAAAAGAACGGCTGCCCCGCGTCTCGGTTGCGCCAATGCCCTTTGTTACTACAGTCGTCCCACGCGGTAATCGGCGGTTTGAACTGGTAATCGGTTTTTTGGTTATTCGTGCAGTAGTATCCCGCCCGCCGCAGATATTCCGTAAAAGTTTTGACATACGGCGGGGGCACCGTCTCATACGGTGTCGGTAGTTCTGGGGCGTACTGGTTCGTATGCGATGTACGCATGTGATGCGTCCCAATTGATGTCTGATACATCCCAGTGATAATCGCTGACCGACTCGGCGCACACACGGCGGCGGTGCAGAACGCATTCGGATACCGTCTGCCCCCAGCAGCAAGTCGGTCAATATTCGGGGTGCGGGCAATCGGGTCGCCGTAGCACCCAAAACGTGGGGTGGTATCCTCTAAAGAGATCCAGAGGATGTTGGGGCGATGTCTTTCTCTGTTCATAATTTGCATCCTATCTTCTTAGCGTCTTTGCGTTCTATTGAACTACAGCAGGTCGTTGTCTCCAAAAACCAGTTGCCTGTTCAAATGCGTAGGCGAGTCGGAGAACGCCTAAGTCGTCGTGTTGTCGCCCGACGATCTGGATGCCAACCGGCACACCCTCCGATGTGAAGCCGCACGGCACCGAGATGGCGGGCAGGCCGGTCACGCTGATATAGTAGCACGATTTCATCCAGTCAATGTACGTCTCCATCTCCACACCGTTGATTTCGGTCACATAACGCTGGCTTACGTCAAACGGTGGCACTTGGTTGACCGGAAGGATGAGGAACTCAACCCGCTCCATGAACGCGCGGATGCGATGATAGAGCTCTGTGCGCTTAATCTCCGCCCTTCCAATTTCGGAACCGGTCAACCGTTTCCCTTCTTCGATGTTCCAGATGACGGTCTCCTTCATCTCATGACGGTGTGTTGGGAGCAAGTCTCCGTAAGCGAGTTCAAAACGCCACGCTCGCCACACCTTGAAGACCTCATCAGCATCGCTAAAGTCCGGTTCATCGTCTACAATAACGCAACCGAGCGCGTTAAAAACGTCGCGTTGGGCATCAATCACTTGTGTTACCTGCGGGTCAACAGGGATGCCACCGGGTTCACGAATCCAAGCAATATGCACGTCGCCGAAATGCCGTTCTATCAGCGGGTAGAACACGCGCCCCGGTTCGTCAATCGAGATAGGGGAACGGGGGTCAGGCCCGGCAATGGCACTCAACGTGAGGGCGGCATCTTCGACGGTGCGAGCCATCGGCCCCTGCACGGATATGGGAAACCAACCCGCAATCGCGGGCCAAACGGGCACTCTACCGGGCGATGTCCGAAATCCCACGACATTGCAGAAGTTTGCCGGGTTGCGGAGTGAGCCGCCCATGTCGCTACCGTCCGCGATGGGTTGCATTCCACACGCCAAGCTCACGGCGGCACCGCCACTGCTCCCGCCACAAGTTTTGGTGGTGTCGTAAGGGTTCAGAGTCTCCCCGAAGACCTCGTTGTAGGTTTGTGAGCCTGCCCCGAATTCTGGGGTATTGGTCTTGCCGATGGTAATCGCGCCCGCCTTCTTCAACCGCTCTACGATGAGGCCGTCGTGGTCTGGCACAAAATCCTTGTAGATGGGCGAGCCGAACGTCGTGCGGATATCCTTCGTCGGGACCAGATCTTTATGTGCGATTGGAAGCCCGTGTAACGGCCCCCCACCCTCGCCAGACGCTATCGCCTCGTCCGTAGCTATCGCGCCCTCCATCGCTTGGTCAGCGAGGAGCGTGACGATGGCATTCACTTTCGGATTGACCCGTTCAATTTGGGCCAAATGAGCCTCCATCACCTCCCGTGCGGAAAGGGTCCTTGCGCCGATGTGATCGACTAATTCTACAGCAGTCATGAAGCAAATTTCTGAATTGGACATAAGCAAATTGCAAGACTGGAGAGTGGAAGGATGGAAGAGTGGGGGAGAAACTTCTATTCAGTCTTCCAACCTTCAGTCTTATTCTTTACACCTTTCTCAAAATGTGTTGCCAAATGTTGGGATGATAGTAGGGACATCCTTTGTGCCTGCTTTGAAAACCTGTTTTAAGAACAACACCTTCGCCAATTTTCGCTTTTTCGACTTTGCATCAGATTGATGTACATATATTGAGATCAGATGTTATTTATCATACAATATATGGCATGTCTATCCACCCGTCTTGAATCTGGCGAAGGTATTAAAGAATCCAAGTTGTTATTTGAAAAACACTGTCGATAAATGCTCGGAAGTTTCAAACTTTTCCGAGTTTCCCGCGGAAACCAGAGAGCGTGGTAAGCCTGTCAATTGGGTTGAATACAGTGAAATTCAACTTCAAGCGCGTGTCAACTTATGTTTACATTTTACCATAAATTATTTTATCAAGGCAGCTCATATATAAGGGGTAACTGGCGTTATACGCGATTTCCCGATTTATTAAAATTTTACTAAATTTTAATAAATTTTACTCATCTGGGGGCCCCACTAGATCTAGATTCCGGCGGCGATTCGCTTGAAACTCAGTTGCGGCTTGCGTTTGCGGGATTTTCCAAAGGGGGCCGATTTCCTTCATTTTCGGGTGCGAGTAAACCTTTCAAAAATGGGATATATTTACTGAATTTTTACATTCTGCCAGTGAACGCTAGTAATATAATATATAAATTTTGGTTTAGCAAGCACATAAAACTCAAATTTCGGGGAGTTTTACACACATAAAACTAATTTTCGTTAGAATTATAAGGGTCAACTTGCGTTATACGCAATTTTCCGCTTTACTCAATTTTACTCGCGTGGAGGCCACCGGATGTGGCTTCAGACGGAGATTCGCTTGGAACTTCAGTGCCTGCTTGTGTTTTCGGGATTTTCCAAAGGGGGCCGATTTGCTTCCGCTTAGGGCCCGAGTCAAGTTTCAAAACTGGCGCGTATTTTACTGAATTTTTACATTCCGCCCGTGAACGCTAGTAATATAATATATAAATTTTGGTTTAGCAAGCACATAAAACTCAAATTTTGGGGAGTTTTACACACATAAAACTAATTTTCGTTAGAACTGCACGGTAAAAAAGCAGGAACCAGACCAGAATTTTAGCGTCCGAAGACGGATCGTCCGAGGACGGATGGTCCGGGGACGGATGGTCGCGTGAGCGAGCGCATCGCGTGAGCGAGCGCACAAAGACGCAGAGACGCAAAGACGCAGGGAAGAATATAGACCGGAATTTTAACGTCCGAAGACGGATGGTCGTATGAACGAGCGCACAAAGACGCAAAGGCGCAAAGACGCAGGGAAGATGACAGACCGGAATTTTAATGCAAAGATGGGATACACATATTTGCGTATTACGCAAAAATTTGAGGGGGAGTGGGAGGTGAAATTCGCTTTACTGATTGTTGCGAAGTAAAATTTAGTAAAGTGGGGGTATTTTTCGGTTTTCGGTTCATCGTGTCAATTGTTGCAAGTTGCAAGGTCAAAATTGCAAGTTTGCAAGGGAGTTGTCAGTTATTCGGCATTTTATCGGGTGAATCGGTGCTGGTTTGCAGGGTCTGGGGGCACTTTGCAGGGTAGTTGCAAGGCATTTTGCCGTTCTTGCGTTTTTTGCAGCATTTTTGGGTCTGCTGTTCTTATGGTTAATTTTTGGGGCTTTACTGGCGGGTTTGTCGTAAAATTTTGAGTCGCCATTTTATGGTGTAAATGGTTGCCCCTGTTGCATCGAGTGCGGATTTGACTGTCGGGTCTATAGTAAAATTTTCGGTTTTCTGTTGCTGGTGTAACTGGGGTTGGAGGGTTGCAAATTCGGGGTGCACCTTGCAAGTGTGTTGCAATTTATTCCCTTTTTTATTGGTAACTGTGGAAAAAGCAACAGGGCGCGAATAAACCAAGACCGAGAGCATATCTCGCACATGATCGAGTTTCGGTTTACCATCGCCTTGCTTATCGTAGATGCGATAGTCAATCAACCAATACCGGTCTAACGCCGGATTGACGTACACATGTCACAACGCCTATACCATTTTTGCGTAAGTCCTATTTAAAACAGGTTCTGAAGAAATTATAGAGTTTGACAACTTTATAAAGGAGTTTTTGGAATGAAACGCCAGTTTTCCCTTTTTCTTACTGATTGCCTTCTTATCGAGTGTTCTTCCTGATTATTCTTCCTTTTGTTCCCTCTTTTCTGTAAGCAACTTTGGGTCGCCCCTTCGTCTCTGAGGGTTGACTGGGTATCCGATTAGTGTATCAAGTCGGTTCTCAACTCGGTCAAGTCCTTCCTTAACTTCGTTGACAACTAATTTAACTTTGTCAACTTCGTTTCTGATAGTATTTTCCAAGTTGCTCTTCAAATCATTCTTGACTAATCTTATATATACTAGGTTGTGTTTACATTGTAAAAATGGTTTCCATTTAACGCCCCCTTTGGTATCATAGGGTCATGGAAAATACAAAAACACCCCATCGGGAAACATGCCCCATTGAAATACCCAATTCCGTATGGGAGAAGATTCTACCGGTTCTACAAGACAATCCAAAGGTATATGTCGGCGAACCCCAACCGTGTCGAAAGTTCCTCTCTGCCGTGCTGTGGATGACCAAAAATGGCGCGCCTTGGCGTGATTTACCCAAATCGTATGGATATTGGAACTCCATCTACCGGCGCTTTGGTCGATGGTGTGATGCGGGCGTTTTTGAGCAAATGATGGCCATCTTCGACACAGACGAGGCGGTGCATGCGCTCCTTGTGGATAGCACAATGATTCGGGCCCATGCTTCGGCGGCAGGGGCACCGACCCAAAAAGGGGGTCAAAAGGCAGAAGCCCTGGGCCGGAGTCGTGGCGGTTTCAGTTCCAAGTTGAATATCTGCTACTCTGATTCGGGTGTTGCTTTGCGGTTTATATTAACTGCAGGGCAGTGTCATGATGTGACGCAAGGAATCCATTTGATAGAAGGTTTTTCGTGCCCCTATGTAATTGGGGATAAAGGGTATGATTCGGATGCGTTTATAGCGGCGACAGCGGCTATGGGTGCGGTTGCGGTGATTCCGCCTCGTAAGAATCGTGTTGAGCAACGGTGTTACGATGAGCAATTGTATAAAACTCGGAATTTAATAGAGCGTTTTATAGGGTACTTAAAGCGGTATCGTCGCGTTTTCAGTCGTTATGATAAGTTAGCGGTTCGGTATCTCGGTTTTGTCTATTTTGCTACGGTTCTGATTCAGTGCAGGTAAAATGTAAACACAACCTAGCAAACTGTGCCTATACCTGTTAGTATAGTTGTTATCAACGCAATTATATCCATCATGCTAAACCTCTCAATCTTTGATTATAGATTGAGAGTGTAACATCTTTGGGATATATTGTCAACTATTGCGTGGACACTTACTCAATCTTATACCATTTCTGAAAATTTATATCGCGTTAGCGGTTTTGATGAAATATGAAACGCCTGTAATCCCGGCTACGGGGGTGCGGTTGATGACGCTTTCTTTGAAAGTGGCAACATGAGTTGACGCATATCGTTATCCGATGGGGCAAGATGCCCTGGCTACGGGGGGCTGATGCGTTTTTGCTTATGCTTTGAAAGTGGCAACATGAGTTGACGCAAATCGGACTTCCATTAACGAGTGATTTATTATCGGAATTGGTATTAGAACCTGTTTCAATATTCCAAATCCGTCTTTGAGAGCAATCATTTTAGGGTAAATGCCTTGAAAATTCGATGATTTCCCCCCTCAAATGTCCCCAAATGACTGTGCATCCTAACCTGGAGCGTGGCACCAAGGTTCGCTCCAGCGAGGTACTGCCCGCAAGGGGAACAGAGGAGGGAATGCACCGGTGCAGTGTGTCCAGTGAGGTGAGCAATGTCTTCACCGGTATTTATATCTGAAAGTGTGACAGTGTCTGGGGAGGACACATGTGCAAGCAGATTCCGACTGGGTGAAAAAGAGATGGGAAAATGTCTGTCGTAGTCAGCGCCCTCTTTTCTGTAGTCCTCTAATTTGGGCTCTTCAACGGTAAAACTCGCGATGGGAATGTCAGGATTTGTCCGCCAAGCATAGACTGCACTGTGTCCAAAACCGGATGCAGCCAGATGTTCACCGTCGGGTGAAAAGTGGACATGCAGGATACTATTGCGCCGCTGCCGAGTGTTTCCCCAGCCCATTTTCGCAACAGATTGCCCGTTTTTTGTATCCCACACCTTAACGATACCGTCTTGGTCGCCGGTGGCGATCCATCGCATATCGTGCGAGAAGGTGGCAACATTAAACATTCCTCGTTCGGTGCCCCACAACGCGCGGGGTGCCATTGTTGCCGTATCATATATCCAGAATCCGATTTTGGTTGCAACGGTGAGATAGGTCCCATCACGCGAGAATTCTACGTCGAGTGGAAATCCTTGCCCCAACCTGCCAATTGCTCCCTCAGGAAGTTCCCAAGTTGTTACATCTGTGTCTTCAACCGGTCTCAGTGCTGGAACTAACAGTTTTCTGTTCTCCATGAAAATATATCCTAAAAACAGATTAAAGGGGATAGTTGAGTGATAAATGGTAGAGGAAAGATACGAAAATTTTAACGATTGGCACAATCAACTGTTCTAATCAGGACTTACGCAATGTGCAATGAATTGCGCTACTACGGGGGTGTTGGGGCAAGATGCCCCGGCTACGGGGGTGTTTAATGTCAAAAACTTTACTTGCCGAGTAGACCCATATTTGCGGGTGAGGGTAGGTACAAGACCTACCCCTACAGTTCATGTTCGTTGGTCAGGGTAGGTACAAGACCGCCCCCTACAGTTCATATTTGCGGGTGAGGGTAGGTACAAGACCTACCCCTACAATTCATATTTGCGGGTGAGGGTAGGTACAAGACCTACCCCTACAATTCATATTTGCAGGTGAGGGTAGGTACAAGACCTACCCCTACAATTCATATTTGCGGGTGAGGGTAGGTACAAGACCTACCCCTACAATTCATATTTGCGGGTGAGGGTAGGTACAAGACCGCCCCCTACAATTCATATTTGCGGGTGAGGGTAGGTACAAGACCTACCCCTACAATTCATATTTGCGGGTGAGGGTAGGTACAAGACCTACCCCTACAATTCATATTTGCAGGTGAGGGTAGGTACAAGACCTACCCCTACAATTCATATTTGCGGGTGAGGGTAGGTACAAGACCTACCCCTACAATTCATATTTGCGGGTGAGGGTAGGTACAAGACCGCCCCCTACAATTCATATTTGCGGGTGAGGGTAGGTACAAGACCTACCCCTACAATTCATATTTGCGGGTGAGGGTAGGTACAAGACCTACCCCTACAATTCATATTTGCAGGGTTGGGTAGGTACAAGACCTACCCCTACAATTCATATTTGCAGGTGAGGGTAGGTACAAGAGGGTAGGTACAAGACCTACCCCTACAATTCATATTTGCGGGTGAGGGTAGGTACAAGACCTACCCCTACAGTTCATACGATTTAGTAGTGCAACGCCGACTCAAGGCTTGCCCTAAACTGGTTTTCATCTTCGCTGTTGTAGAATGGCACACCGATTAAACGGTACTTTTTGCCTCCAAATTCCAGCAGTTTAGAGTCAAACTGGGACGTGAGCGTTTCCAAAAATTTCTCCTTCCAACGGTCATGTGCTTTGAGGTGTTGACCTTTCGGTTCAATGAACAGTTGGTAGATGGATGATTTACCGTCTTTCTCTTTTAGGAATAGGGCAAAATCGGGTTGGAAGGCTTGCCCATCGGAAAAATTGTAGATGGCGAAATGGCCTTGGTTGCGAAGCAGATGGATCGCATCGTATCTGCCTTCCAATGCCAGCATTTCGCGGTGGAGGGCTCGCACGAAGGCTTTTTCTTCGACGGTGCCGTAGAGTGTGTTGAACGCAAACCAATCTTTGTCACCAACAAAATGTGCAAACTGCGGGTCATCCTCGGCAAGCGGGTTTTGCGGACTGAATTTCAGGCGTTTATCTTTGAAGATGTCGCTTACTCGGCGCGAACGGAAACTGTCTGTGCCTTCGTATTCGGTAATCTGCTGGCGGATTTCGGTTTCGATTTGGCCCAACAATCCCGAAACGGCGGCCAGTTTTTCGGCGGGATTATCTTTCAGTCTACTTAGCTCGCCTTCAAAGGTGATTTCCAACCCACCCAGATAGTCGTCGGAGGTGATAAATTCGCGCATTGAAGCGAGATGAGGGAAATAGCCTTTGAGTGCCGCGAAGGTGAAGAACGGGTTCCGGGCAATGGCAGCTTGAACGATGTTGTGCCCGAGCTCTGTCACCTTGACATCCCGACGGTTTTCCTCTTTCAGCACATCAGTCTCAGCCCCTTCTTTCAAAACGGCTTGCGCGCCGCCGTGACCTGTGGCAATTTCATGACGGTGGTTTTGCCGCTTCACGCCCAAATCAGCAAACGATCGGATGTCCTGATAATTTTTCGGGTGGCGGGTGTTGAGCCAAACTACGCCGTACTTGTAGAAGTCGGTCTGCTTGAACGACTCTTTGAGTTTCAGCTCGCGATTTACCTCCTGTGTGTCCATCATGCCTTCCGCAATCAACGCGGTGCGAAGTTCGGAGATATAGCGGGAATCGTTGACGCTGTGGTAGTGGAGTTCTTCGATGGCGCGGAGTTCGTGCGCTAGGTCATTGTCAAATTTACGGCAGAACCGCTCGTTATGCTCCGGCAGGACAAACGGGAAATACCGTGCGCCGCGCCCGATGAGTTGCGCTTCGGAGGTCGTTGTTTTTCCGATTTTGCCCTGTCCCGAATCCCGCGGTTCGTAACAGCGGACAATGTCGAACAGATTCAGCACGTCCCACCCCTCGTTCAGTTTCTGCACGGCAAAAATGGCGCGGATACGATTGCTCCGATCTTCAAGGGTGTTGACCAGAATCTGATGGGTCTCCTTCTCTTGCTCGTTGTTGACGGAGAGACAGTAGTGTGCCTGAAATTCCTGTTTCAGTTGTTCTGCCAACTGCATGTCGCTGATGCGGTTCGCATCAAAGAATTGGAACGCCTGTTGAACCATCGGAACGTCCGATCGGCGAATCTCCGCCACCTGTGCGGGGGTGAGTTCATCAATTAACCGATGAAAATTGGCTTTGTTCTCTTCTGACTGTGCAATCGTGCGCTGTGCCTTGAACAGAATCACCGGTTTGAGGCTAATCTGGTATTTCGCCGCCACTTGTTGCTTGTATTGACTCAGAATAAGGGCTTGTAGAATACGTTGGTTCAGGTCGAAATCGGATTGGACGATGACGACATCCTTTGAAAAGCGGTCGTTGCGGAATTGGAGCAGGTCGTAACGGTTGATAACCTTGTTCCGATACTTTTGGATCATTGTGGGCGTTTCGTAATCGTGTGTGGCGGTAAATTCCAGCAGGAGGTTGTCTCGGTTCTGATGAAAGATGCGCTCGACGGTGTTCTCCCAACTCTCAAACAATTCCTGCTGGGACTTGGTCGTCACATTGATATGATGGGCTTCGTCGGCAATCAGCACGACGCGGTGCTTGCGAAAGTCTTCAAAGGTGATGGCGTTCTCTTTTTCGGTTGTCAGGTCAGAATGCAGTTTCTGGATGGTGGTGAAACAGATATTGATGTCGTTTTCGCTGACACCTTCAAAGTTGGGGACGGGTGTCACGGGGACCCGATTTGCCCCGAAATGGAGCTCTTCATTGAAGAGGTACTTGGACGACAGGGGATTGAGGAAGTTGTCCTTTGTCTTTTCGATGATATTGGTGGAATTGACGAAGAAGAGGAAGTTTCGATAACCCTTTTCGTAGAGGTAGAGAATCAACCCTGCCATGATGAGTGTCTTGCCGCTCCCGGTTGCCATGTTGAAGAGCAGATGGATGGGGGGTTCCTTGCCATCGAAATCGTTTTCAAAATAGAGAAAGAAGCGTACGAAGGCTTCCTCCTGATAGGGGCGCAGTTCAAATTTAGGGTTAAGATTATCCGTAAGATAATCGGGCATCTTGGTCGCTTGGATAGTTCTACGCCCGAATTCGTCTAATATCGTTTCGTATAAAAAATTTTCAACCATTCTTGTGCTTCTCCTGTCCGGGAGTTGGAATTAAAAGATCCAATTTTCTCTTTTTATCAAGTCTACCATCCTAATGTACTCAACCTCAAAATGATCACAAACATCAGGGATTTTCGGTTTCCTTTTGCTACCATGACTTTCTTGCGTTACGACAACACAATTTGGAGTTGCCATTGCTAAAGCAATTACCCACGGATCCGCTGCCGATTTCCCCGTTCGCGTGTTTACCAATCTGGGGAACCTCAATTGTACCTCGTCAAACTCGGTTTCTACTGCGTCATCAACTTCCAATTGCAAATACTGCTCTAATTCCCTCTGGTCACACCATTCCTCTATCTCCAGATCCCTCATGGCTTCCTTGAAAACAGCTTCCAACATTTTCAGTCGGCCGTCTTTTATCAGTTCCTCAATTTTATGCCACAAAACAGGAAAGTTTTTGATTGGATACCATTCATGAAACGCCGCAATCAGCGAGCTTGTGTCTAGACTGTAAATTAACTGATTTTGATTCAACGGTGGATTCATCTGAAGATAGCACTCTCAATTTCAGAAAGGGGTTTTATGTTAGAATTAGAAAGGACAGAGGCTAATTCAGCGAGTGTGATTTTCTGCTCGTAATAAGCGGTGAACGCAGTTCGTGCGAAATGCTCCCCAGAGGCATTCAGCAACCGATTATGATACGATGCACAGCCGCCGGTTTGTGCAGAATCATCTTTATCCTTTTCCTGATGGCTGTTTCTGTAGATTTCCTTTTCGGGAACTAAGACCTGAGCCGCTACCTGAGTGCAAAAAAACTCGGGCGAGTTCAGATTTGGATGACTGCTAAAGCCTGTATTCTGAATGACACTTTTTCCGAGCGCGATGTGAACCAACTCGTGAATAATCGTAAAAATGCGACCGTTGGGACTGTCTTTGGAGTTTACCACAATCACCGGAAACGGATTCTGTGCAATGCAAAACCCACGCGCCGTTTCTAGGTCAATGGAGAGATGTGGGTTTGCGGAGGTCTGGCAGGCCAGGATCCCTTTCGCTTCGACGGTTTGTTTCCAAAATTTCAACGTGGCGTGAGCATTTTTGGATTTCGCCAGTCGTTCCCTGTTGAACTCAAGAAAGGTCCTTATTTTTTGCGCGGCGGTCTCTGGCTCGTCCGCTTCACTCAGTTTCAGCGTTACTTGAGGGGGGGATTCCTCTAACAATTCGTAAAATTCAATGAGCGTTTCTCGCCTTTCATAAGCCTCAATGATATTGGCATTTAGCTTATACGCTTGCTCTTCATCGGTTGCAAGTGGTTCCGGTAATCCCCGATGATCTGCAAGCGGTTGAAAACTGGTCGGCGGTTCCGGCAAATAGAAAGCAGATACGCCGGTTTTATAGAGATCGGCAACCCGCATTAATTGTGCAAACGTGGGCAGATCTACTCCGTTTTCCCACGCCTCAAGCCGTTCGGGTTTTATCTTTAATTTTTTCGCCGCATACTCAATAGACAGTCCAACGCGTTTTTCACGCGCCCACTTGAGCAGTTCTGGTGTTATATGTGCTTTTCGAGATTTAGCCATGATGTGTGTCCTCACGAATCAATTGTTGATAACTCCCGATCAATCATTGCGTGCTCGTTTTATGGATTTATGGATGCCGATCCTCCAGGGTCGTTTTTATCCATACATTAACCATTTCCAAAGCGCGAAACAGTCGTCACTGCGAATCGCTTCTACGTGCACTTCTCTCTGGGTATTTGTTCTCTGTAACTTAATATACTCCACCTCATCTTCTTCGATTCGCAGATGTAGTTGCCGTTCTTTTCCGTACCATTCTACAGTTATATAACCGTCCTCATCGCTGGAGATGAACGGAGCGAGCCACGAATACCCTCCAGAAATGACAGTGTCTAACAATTTCTCCATAAGACGCTTTGCGCGATCGAGGCTTAACTCAATCGGTTTTTTGGATTCATGCCCATCCCAGTTGTCTGCGCGCTGGGCGATGACATCAAATCGCTCTGAGATCTCACCTGGGAGGATACTTTTATCGGTGTGCTCTAGGTCTACATTTGCAATTAGAGGTTCTACCTTCCCAGATTTAGTCATGATATGTGTCCTCACGAATCAGTTTACCAGTTTATTGTGAAAAATTCAACCGAGTATCAAGTCATTCCACTCAGGGAATTTCCCTTCTTCCAGAATCTTCATTATTGATTGCCGACATAAGTGTTGGGCTCTTTGGATAAACTTCACAACCTCTTCTTCTGTAAAAGGTTTTCTCTTTTTTTTAGTGGGTAGTGCTCCTGTATGAACAGCCTTGGAACGCCAATCATATATCTGAGTAAACTCTTTCTTTAGTTTCTTCCGATGTTCTTTATCTCTCCCCAAGTGCCACGTAGCACGGGCCGCCAATTTAAAAGTGATTTCCCCGCTACCGCCATCTGGTATATAGAGGGCTTCCAAGGCTATTCCTAAGTCAATTATCTTATCAATGGGATTCCCACCTGTTTTTGACTTTATCCATCTATCAATCGGTATTTGTAATTTTTCTCCAATGTTTGAATCTAAGTTAACCAGGACCTCATACAGACGTTTGGCTTCATCTATTTCAGCCTTTCCGGCCTTAGTGGAATCTCCAAATGGGCCGAGGTAATGAGTTATTCCACCCGTTTTGCCCGGCTGGAAGAATTCATATTCTGCCAAAAACCATCCGCCCCTAGCAATTTGAACTGCGGAATTACAAGCCAAAGACAGTGCTTGGCAAAAAAGTTTCTCGAAGGAATTAACAGCGCTGGAGTTCGGAAATTTTTCGCCATCTAACTCAAATTGACGTAGGAGGTCATTTATCCGAGTTCCGTCTTGAAATGGTTCTGGGGAAGGCCTGTGAAATATCGAAAATGCAGGACGGTCAATGATGAGCAGTGTTTTTCCAATGGGAGGATCTTCTGCCACCAGACTAGAGGCATAGCTAGAAAAATTAGACAAATAACTCCAGATTTCTGGCGTTGTTGAACGAGAAAAAGGGACAAGTCGTACTCTCTCGCAGACTTGGATTTCTGTCTCTAGCCGTATCCCTTCAAGTGATACAATGGATTGAAAAAAACCATGCGTACCTTCGGGACAACCGAACCTATCAAAAATTGATACCGCTTCCTCCACTCCACGAGCAATGGCAATTTTGAGAAGGTGCTCTAAAAAGAAACGCAGATCAAGGCGGCAGTATCTCAGACCATCCAGTCGAAATCCATCGACTGTTTCACCTTCTGTACGATAGCTAGAAGATCCAATTTCGTCTTCTTCGATAAATGGAGCTAACTCCTCCCTGATAAAGTCCAGAAGTTTTGATTTTGTAGCCTCATTTACAATGTCAGGATAGAAGCGAAGCTCAATTGATAAGTAATCGCGCAGATAAGATGCCCAGCGTTGTTGTAAGTGCTTTCTATATAGATTTACAGGTAACAATAAAGGTCTAGGTCGAAACAAAGAACTATATCCTGAAAAAGGTAGTATCGCCAAATCCTCCATTGCTTCATTTAGCAATTGTCTTAGTTCCTGCTTTCTTTCTTCAGTCATTTCTCTCTTCCTTCAATTCGGTTATTTGGGAGGCATCACCATAAAACGCCCGATTCAACGCCTTATCTTTCTCGCTGACATCAAAATCTGCATCGTCAATCTCTGAAAGGTTGACGTATAACTGGTTCTTATCCAGCAGTTCTGCCAGCAGTTTCTTCTGTTTTTCCAGTCCATCTTCTCCTTTGCCGATTTCGATAAAATCATCTACCGCCTCTGTTGGGAGTTCCGGGTTCACGTACCAGTTCAGGAATGAGTTTTCGGCGATGTCTCGCCAAAGTGCTACAAGCTCTTCGGATGATTGGGCAGATTGGATTTTGTCCATATAGGCTTGGTTGTATGGCATCAGTTCGCAATAGATGAAATTGCCGCCGTCCTGCCATCCAACCTCATTTGAGATCCCTGTTGTATCTCCTTGAATCACATTCTTTAAACGGATGACGTTGGCGTTCTCATCATAATCTAACTGCTCAACACCAATATAGGAACGCTGTAATTTATGGGCCACAGCAAGAGTGCTTCCTGTACCGGAAAAGAAATCCAGTACGATATCGTTCTCTTCCGTTGTCATTTCAATGATTAATTTTAATAGAGCTTCAGGTTTTTTACCACTTCGTAGCTCTACCCCTCCCTCGTGGCGGCAATTCCCAAAACTATCTGCAAAATCGTAGAAATTAGGAATAACTAACTCTTTCCTAGCTTCTCCTCTCTCTAGTTCCTCCAATCTTGAGATCGGCACTCCCGAATAGAATTTTCCCTTCGTTGCTCCGGCTCTTTTTGGACCCGTAAAATATCTATAGCCGAGGCCATCTTCCCCTATACCTTCTACCTTATACAAGCATCCGATACCATCAATTTTGACTCTTGGAGCAATGTATTGTCCAAAGAACTTGCCTGAGGCATTACTTTTGAGCACCGTACCACTTGCCCATGTTTCTTTGAGCCTAGATAAAGCAGCTTCTTTCCGGACAATTTCATATTCGCCAGGTTTAAAAAGAAGGACAGATTTAGATCCAAGCTCCAATGCTTGTCCATCGCTTTTCTCAACAATCTCCCATACGAATTTTTCTGTTGAGTATTCCTCAGTAGGCTTAATAGGAGTAAACGCTTTTTTGTGGTAGATATGAATCTGCTCAATCAGCTTTTGGTAATCATTCTTTTCGGATAATGTTTTTTGGCTAAATCTGACTTGGACATAGATTGTTGTCGCGTAAGCAGTATCACCAAAAATTTCGTCCATTAAAATCTTTAGATATGCTGCCTCGTTATCATCGCACTGCACAAAAATCACTCCGTCATCCCGCAACAATTCCTTTGCTATTTCCAATCGATTTCTCATAAACGTTAGCCATGTCGAATGATTGAAGCTATCGTTATAGCCAAAACTATCATTCCCTGTGTTATACGGTGGGTCAATGTAAATCAGTTTGACCTGTCCGCGAAACTGATGTTTGAGGGTGTGAAGGGCGATGAGATTATTCCCTTTGATAATCAGGTTTTCGCGTATGGTGCCGTTTTCATCGCGGTTCAGAGCTGTCAGATCCGCTTGTGGACAGGGTTGGCCAGATCGGGGGGGGGCACAGCGGGGACTGCCATCCATCAACTGTGTAACGCTTCCAATTGGTCAATACTTTGCAGTCAAACAGACGGTTAATCTCATCGTGTGCCAGCACTTCGTTGAAAAATAGCTCTTTACGCTTTTCTTCTTCCTTCGTTTGGCCGCCCTCTAAGACGCAATCTTTATATGGCCAGACCAGAGCTACCTCGCCCCGCTCCCGCAGAAATTTATCGTCAATCGTCAACCCGATCCTGTTGCGGAAGCGGGTGTAGGAATCGGAGAGGAAGTTTTTGTCGGAGAGGTATTCGATGAATTCCCTGTGATTAAAGAGCCAGCGGCCTTCAATCTCGTCAAAGAATTTGGTCTCGATTTCTTTGTCGGAGAGCAGTAATTTCACAAGATTGGGATCATTTTGCCACGCCGAGTTGATCGCCGCCGCCGTGACCAGTTCGCCTTCCTCGTCAACGAAATCGGGGTTGGTTTTGAGGAGGTTGATTAGTTTGTCGTTGAAGTTTTTTGGCATGTTTGGATCCTTTAGGCGGTGGTTCTCCCTTCGCCCAATGATAAGTGAACTGGTACATGGGTGGATGTCCAGTCGAATCAATTTGTTAAGGCACAATTGTAGCCAATGCTGGCAAATATGGTGCAACTATCGGTCCCAAAACTTGTATGTGGTCCGCGAATAAAGATATGAATTTTTCATAGTGCGCTTTAAAGCTAGCTGTACCTTGTGTAGAGCGCATTTCTTCTACACTTGATGTTAAAGTGTCTCTTAACTTTGAGTCCTCAATAGGTTTTAAAGCATCTATAAGTGCAGTGAATAACTCTGCATTTGCGTTTGTATTCGTGGCATGTTGTTGGACATGATTGCCTCCTATTGAGACGTTTTGAGCATCTCCACTTATATGAGTATTAAAAATTTGAGTCACTTTTTCTGATGGAACAGGTTCAGAGTTTATCGATGCCTCACCAGCTTCTGGATTTTCAGCTTCAATCTCCAAAACAAAATTCAAAATTCGATTCCGGATCCCGTCTAATATTGCAATCAAGCTAGTTCTTGGTACTACCTTCCATGCCTCCATACACGTCATATCCTGATATATTTCTCCACTTACCGATGCGACAAAATCGGAAGACCAAGGTTCTTGAAGTGATCTTTCAGTCGATTCTTCTACTAGTGCCTCAATTGAAGCAACTGATTCCATTACATAAGAGCGTGAGATTCTCTCTCTAGCCCTCTCAGGTATACTAGACAACGGTATATCTACGCTCCCAAATATTGTATATCCTCCCAAAAATTTTCCTTTAGAGTAAACCTGCAAAATACGATAGTCAGGCAAATCATCAACTGACTTGTAGCCACTTGATTCATTGTCAACCCAAGCCCCAAATTCAGCACTGCCTAATCGGGTTGCAAGGATTTTACACTGCCTTAAAAGGCTTGCAAGGTCTGTTTTAGAGTCAATGGCGGCATCTTGTATTTCTCTGAGAAGTGACATTTTCTTTCCTTTCTTGTCTTATGAAATTTGACAATCAAAATCGGTGTTGGCGTTAAATCTGATTACACATTGCACTCCTCTGGAGTGCGGGATTTGGGCATTGCGTTCGGCTATAAACATTGCGCTCCTCTGGAGCGAAGACTCTAGACCGCCTACATTCCGTAGAAATATTGCTTGCTCCGGCGGAAGATTGAAAGCTATTCGTGTCTTGATGTGATCTGCAACCGAACGTTAGCCATAGGGTGCCTCATCATTTTCTGGATCCTTAGGTTGAGTCTCAGGTTCTTCCTGTACTTGGGCCGCAATCGAGTTCCCGTTTATTCTATCTCTGATCGTCGCTACTACTTTCGCAATTGGTGTTCTGGCGCGCCACCAGCTAATTATAAGGTACGTACCTTGTAGAATGCCGATTACGCTGACAAAAGTAAATATTGATTTTACAATTTGCCATTTAAAATTAGACGTTGCTAAAGCAGTTATACATGCGAATGCAATTGAGAATAGAAAAATTGCAAAGTTAAGTTGTAGCGGTGCTGGCGATCCTTTTTCTAATAACTCTAATTCTTCCTCTTTCACCTCATATAAATTGACAGAGTCAACTCTGCCTCGCCTTGCTGGGATAGACTTTTCATCATTGGAAGGAGAATCGTGCTTAACCATTTTATAATCTCTCCTTTAGCCATTCAGTATTCTTCTCACCGTAGGAGTTTCTCCACGCAGCGGATGTCCCAGACCGAATAACGAATATTCGGTCTGATTCGGAAAGAGCCTCATCCAAAAAATCTCGAATTTGAGAAGGGGTCAGATCTGAGAGAACTGCCCAACAATTATCGTGAATAGGACAATAAGCTTTATATTGCTTGAGCTTCTCTTTAAGAGCATTCTTTCTATCGATGTCGGGCACTTCAAAAGCAATAATATAAGTTGTCATTATTCATTATATCTCCCATAGGTATTAAAAATTTGAGTAACCTTTTCTGATGGGACGGGGTTAGAGTTTATCTCTGCTTCTCCAGCTTCTGGGTTTTCAGCTTCAATCTCTAGAACAAAACTTAAAATTCGATTCCGGATCTCATCTAGTATTGCAATCAAGCTGGTTCTTGGTAGTACCTTCCATGCCTCCATACACTTCATATCCTGATATATTTCCGCACTTACCGACGCAACGAAATCAGAATTCCAAGGTACGGAAATCAATCCTTCAGCGGATTCTTCTACTAATGCCTCAATTGACGCAACTGATTCTCTCAGATAACAGTGTGAAATACTCTCTCTATAATTCTCAGGTATACGGGATAACGGTATATCTGCGTTCCTGAGTTGTTTATATCGCCCAAAAAAATCTCCTTTAGAAGACACCTGAAAAATACGATAGTCCGGCAAATCATCAACTGACTTGTAGCCACTTAATTCATTGTCAACCCAAGCCCCAAATTCAGCACTGCTTAATCGTGCTGCAAGGACTTTGCATTGCCTTAAAAAGCTTGCAAGGTCTGTTTTGGAGTCAATGGCGGCATCTTGTATCTCTCTGAGAAGTGACATTTTCGCTCCTTTCTTGTCTTTGGACAAATTTCGTTTTGCAACCCTTTGAACAGAAGCTCTAAGTTGCTCAAAGCGTCTCCAGAAGCGGGGTGTTGTTCGATGCATCTAAAGTTCCTTGAGGGTGCCCTTTTCTTTCGTTTCAAAGGCTTCGTCAATCAAGAAATCCAATTTTCCGTTCTATGAATCCGCTTCAATCTGCCGATCCCAATTTTCCGAGTCCAATTCGGTAAACGGCTTCAGAAAGAGCTAGAATCGCTTGTTGTATTTCTGTGTCGTTTTTATCCATCAAGCAACCATTCCCAAAGTGTTAGATAATTGTCCCTGTTTAGTATGCCTACGTCCATCTCCGTATCAATCTTGATGCCCCAGACCGTGATATACTCAACTTCATTTTCAGCGATTTCAAGATGTAATTGGTGTTTCCCGTTGTGCCATGCTACAGTAATATAACCATCTTCATCGCTGGAGATGAACGGTGTGAACCACGAATGCCCCGCAGCAATGATGGCACCTAACAATTCTTCCATCAGACGCTTCGCATTATTTAGAGCGAACTCGCTCGGCTTTTTGGATTCACGCTCATCCCAGTTGTCTTCGCGCTGGGCTATGACAGCTAATCGTTCAGAGATCTCACTTGGGCGGATACTTTTATCGGTGTGCTCTAAGTCTACATTTGCAGTTAGAGGTTCTGTATTCATAGAAAATACTCGCTTTGTGTATTGGTTTCCTGCAAGGTTGTCTTCAGTTTCCCGGTCACCTGCAAGGGACTGATTGATTTTATCACAGCGATTGACAAATCGCAACACCGTTCGTTCTGATCAGGGCTATTTCGTTTTCGGCATTTTGTCCATTTTGGGCGCAAAGTCGCGACCGGGAGGGCGCTCCTACAGGGGAGTCGGGGCAGGGATGCCCCTCCTACAGGGGAGTCGGGGCAGGGATGCCCCTCCTACAGGGGAGTCGGGGCAGGGATGCCCCTCCTACAGGGGAGTCGGGGCAGGGATGCCTCTCCTACAGGGGAGTCGGGGCAGGGATGCCTCTCCTACAGGGGAGTCGGGGCAGGGAGGTCGCTCCTACAGGGGAGTCGGGGCAGGGATGCCTCTCCTACAGGGGAGTCGGGGCAGGGATGCCCCTCCTACAGGGGAGTCGGGGCAGGGATGCCCCTCCTACATCGGAGAATTAAATGCCCCTATACGGCACAATTACGACTTGACAAAATCGCAGAATCTGAGTAACATATACCCATTGGATTAACTGATGAGGTGAATATGGCAAAGCCCCCAGAAAACGACACTCGACACCGTAGCCCGGATTCCATTTTCAAGTGGATAATGAACCGTCAATTTACCCGCTTGGGTATCCCGATACAGACGCAGGTTGAAGTTGGCTACCTACCGCTCACAATTGACGTGGTTCTCACACCGCGCACCGAAGTAGAACAGCAAAAAGTGAAGTTGGAAATCGCGTTGCCTGACGTTCGAGCGCATAACCTCATTGAGTTTAAGAGTGAAAATGACCGATTGACGATTTCAGATTTGCAACTTATTGTGGCCCGTGCGAACCTTTACATGAGTCAAAATGACCTAATCGCCCCGGATATAACCGTCACGATAATTTGTGCTGGAACGCCACAAAAAGTGTTGTCCCATTATCCATCGCACATTCAGTTTGAATCGCTTGGTGGGGGCTACTATCGGAGCAGAGACCAGCTACCTATCCATATCGTCGCCATCAACGAGCTGGAAGTGATCCCAAAGAACTATCCCTTGCTGATGTTTGCCACCTCGAAGCGTCAGTTTGTGTCGTTTCTCCGCGCCGCAATGGCTCAAGATGAGAGTGATGATAATCCGGTGATAACGTTCGCATATTTTCTCAAATCAGACTTGATAAAGGAGCTGAACATGCCTATTAAAAACCGTTTCTCCCAAGAAGCGTTAGCGTTTATCATAGAGGACATCGGTGATGAAATCCTGTCCCACCTTAGTGTGGATGAACGCCTTAACGGGCTGAGTGCGGATGAACGCCTTACCGGACTTAGTGCGGATGAACGCCTTACCGGGCTGAGTGCGGATGAAATCCTGTCCCACCTTAGTGCGGATGAACGCCTTACTGGGCTTAGTGTTGAAGAACGGATCGCCGGGCTGAGTCCCGAAGAGCGCAAGCAACTTCAGCGGTTATTGGAACAGTGAACCGGCACCCCGAAAATTGAAGTTGACAAACGCCCAAGAAATCCCCATAAATGCCCTACAAGTCATCCGTTCTACGGTGTGAGCCACGAATGCCCCGCAGCAATGAGGGGATCTTACAATTGTCAGTTTGTGTCGTTTCTCCGCGCCGCAATGGCTCAAGATGAGAGTGATGATAATCCGGTGATAACGTTCGCATATTTTCTAAAATCAGACTTAATAAAGGAGCTGAACATGCCTATTAAAAACCGTTTCTCCCAAGAAGCGTTAGCGTTTATCATAGAGGATATCGGTGATGAAATCCTGTCCCACCTTAGTGTGGATGAACGCCTTAACGGGCTTAGTGCGGATGAAATCCTTAACGGGCTTAGTGCGGATGAACGCCTTAACGGGCTGAGTGTTGAAGAACGGATCGCCGGGCTGAGTCCCGAAGAGCGCAAGCAACTTCAGCGGTTATTGGAACAGTGAACCGGCACCCCGAAAATTGAAGTTGACAATCGCCTAAGAAATCTGCTCGTATTGCGAAGAATCTCGATGGGGAGATCTCGACTCCTCGCCTAAAGCGGTCAAAGATTGGCACTACGGTTTGAAAATAGCACTGTATCTTCTTCATCATCCTGTGCCTGTTGCTCATAGAATTGTTTGTTCAACGCCTTATCTTCCTCGCTGACATCAAAATCTGCATCGTCAATCTCTGAAAGGTTGACGTATAACTGGTTCTTATCCAGCAATTCTACCAGCAGTTTTTTCTGCGTTTCCAGTCCATTTTCGCCTTTGCCGATTTCGATAAAATCAAGATGTCCCAAGAGGGACACTCAATAACATTCTAAAGCAAGCCGAGCTCAAGAATTGAGGGGAAAAACCTTATGGAATACGTCGTTATTTTTGAAAAAGGCGAGAACGGTTACGGTGCTTATGCCCCGGATCTCCCAGGATGCGGTGTTGTCGGTGAGACATTGGAAGAAGTGCGGACATTGATTGCTGAAGCTATCGAGTTTCATATCGAAGGGCTACAAGAAGCCGGGTATGATGTTCCACAGTCCTCTTTTACACCGCCTGTCCAGATACTCCTTCCTCAAGATCGGTTGTAGAATTTTCGTCTATTCCACTCCTGATTATCAATCTTATACCATTTCTGAAAATTTATATCGCGTTAGCGGTTTTGATGAAATATGAAACGCCTGTAATCCCGGCTACGGGGGTGCGGTTGATGACGCTTTCTTTGAAAGTGGCAACATGAGTTGACGCATATCGTTATCCGATGGGGCAAGATGCCCTGGCTACGGGGGTCTGATGCGTTTTTGCTTATGCTTTGAAAGTGAGTTGACGCAAATCGGACTTCCATTAACGAGTGATTTATTATCGGAATTGGTATTACTTTTCCAATTGATGTTTTTGTCGGCCACCAGATAATTATCGTTATCCGCGAGAAACCGAGTTTTGAAGACCCTTGCGGGTGGAGACCCGATGACGAGACGCAAAAAACTCGGTTTCTACCGAATGTTTCATACTGTACTGGGACCTAATTTCGCCAATCAAAAATCACACCCAACATTGACTTATCCCGATTGTACGCCATCTCGTAGGCTTTGACCATCTCGGTGTAGTGGAAGCGGTGTGTGATTAATCGTTTCGGCTCAAGCAGACCGTCTGCCATTAGCGAAAGGATATGGTCTCCTGAGCGGTCTGAGGCGAATCGGGTTTCTGGTGTTGGGTAGAGATACCCCGCTGCGCCGGACACTGCGATAATTGAGATGCCTTTGGCGTAAAACAGTTCCATCGTCAGGGGATTAAAGTCGAGCGGGGGTTCGCCGCGGCCGAGTAGGCTGACGATGGATACACGGCCGTTTGGGCGGACGACTTGTAGAGATGTCCGATACGCGGGCCACGGATTCGCGGTGAGGATGACTAGGTCAATCCCTACGCCGTTGGTGAAATCGTCCAGTTTTGCCTCGAGGTCGGGGTCGTCGGACATGTACGCGGCCTGGGCACCCATGCGCTCTGCCATTTCGAGTCGGACGGGGCTGTTGCCAAGCCCGACAACCCGTGCGCCAAAGGCGGGGCCGAGCCCCACCGCGCCCAACCCTAGCACCCCTAACCCGACAACAGCGACGTTCTCGCCGGGTTGGAAGTGCGCTTTGCGATAGCAGTGGGCACTTAGGGCGTAGAGATGGGTGTAGACAGCGTCTTCCGGATGGACGCTGTCGGGGACTTTAACGATGCTCTCTGACTCGGCGGTGACGTATTCGGATTGGTGCGGCTGACGGGTGACGACCCGGTCACCGACCTGAACACGGGTGACGGCACTGCCGATGCCTCGCACTACCGCTAGATTGCTGTCTCCAACCCATCTCGGGTAGTCGGGTGCGCCGGGCACCTGTTCTGCACCTTCGTAGTTGCCGCGGTCGGTCCCAATTTTCAGGGCGGTGATTTCGGTCTCTAGCCAGATTTCGTTGGGCTTGAGGTTGGCGGTGTCAAGCGGTTGCTCCTCAATTGTAAGGTCTCTCGGGCCGTGAAGGATGGCTATTTTCATGCGGTTCTCCATTATATATCGTCGAATGGGTATAGTTTGCGTCCCAGTCGTTTGAAAGTCAAATTGCTCAAGGTATGCACACTCGGTTCGGCCACGACGTGGATGGCACCTGCCCAGGGTTCAAATCCCGAGCGGAAATGCGCTGTTGATTTTACCCCGATGTAACGCATCTCGCGTGGGTCTAAGCCGAGTGTTCGGGAAAAAGCAGTGTCAAAGGGTTGCTCACGGTATGTGACGAGCAGAACGTGAATCCCATCCTGCTTGATATGTGCAGAGGGCCCCATACTCGCCTCCAAGCCTTCATACATCGGGCCATCGTAGCGGAAACGCCCATCTGACAGCGCGACGACTTCTGCTGTCATGCGTACAGGGTGCCCTTGTTGCGGGGTGGATTTTGCCCCTACATCTAGCGTCAAAGTTTCACCTACGCCCGCATTGTGACACGCGGCAATTGCCTCCGTATCAACAATGTAGAGAATACAGGCATCATCAAGCCCCGCTTCAATGAACGCCTCCAACACGCCGGTGCTATCGCCCGGGGAGCCGCCGCCGGTGTTGTCATTTCTGTCGGCAAAAATCACCGGATATTTTCCATCCGCTTCGGCTTCTCTCAAGGCTTCGCGGATTGAGGGAATTGGATAGTGCCAGTCCGCCCGTCGCTCAAAAATCCATTCACCGAGCTGGTCAGCGTAACTTTGGGCGAGCGACTGGTCGTTGTCAGTGACGATGTAAACCGATGACCCCATGTGTGGCACGTCCGCGAGATAGTAGCAGGTCGCAATTGAACCGCATATTACACTGGGCTCTGCCTCGATTCGGTGCAATTCGGCGATTGCCTCACGCATCGGAGAGTGCGCGGTCACTTGATTTATGCCCCAAAACATCGGAATTTGATGCAGGGCCATCGTTGGACGAACCCCATCGTTGTGGATTCGCACCAGGACATCGGCGCATTCGCGGCTCCGGTCGGCCATATCGACCTCTGGATAACTTTCGCGTCCGATGAGCACGTCCGCCATCTCAACCATCTGTGGCGACACGTTGGAGTGAATGTCCAATTGTGACAAGATGGGCACATTTGGCCCGACTAACTCGCGTATAGCGGTGAGGATATGCCCTTCCGGGTCGTCAATACTGTCCGGTTCATCAAGGTCGCCGACGACCATCGAACCGTGCAAGCTCAACAACACGCCATCAATAGCCCCCGCCTCGGCGATGCCTTGTAGTAACTGGTCTAGGATGGTGTCAAAAACATCGCGAGGCGTTGGCCCGCTCGGCTGTGCGGTGGCAAGGACGGTCGGAACCAATTCAAAGCCGTGCTGTTCGGCCCCGTCAATGAATCCACCAATCGGGGAATTGGTGCCGCGAAATGTGCTGAGCAGTTCGTCGCCATGTAGGTAGAATCGGTCCCTATAACTCTGTAAAGTTGTTGGAACGGGTGTAAAGGTGCTGGTTTCGTGGCTAATGCCGCCGGTTGCAACTCTCATCTGTTTGATTTCCTTTCGTCCTTTTAAGCAAGTAAGGAAGGGTAGGTACAAGACCGACCCCTACGTTCCTGCCATAATTTCCTTTTAAGCAAGTAAGGAAGGGTAGGTACAAGACCGACCCCTACATTCCTGCCATAATTTCCTTTCGTCTCATTTGAGCGCGTCCCCTATTCGCAGATTTGCGAATTAGATTGACAGTATGCGAAGATAATGCTATCTTAGTTGGCAACGGAAGGGGGTCCCAATGAGATTGTGGGGTAAAAATGCACTTCTGCTCTACCTGTTAATTTTAGTCGGTTGTGGAACAGCACACCAATCCGATCAAGCCAGAACGCGGATGCCGATGGGTTCGGGTAATCCCTACTTTGAACAGGGCAACATCCATCTGAAGAGAAAACAGTATCACCAAGCAATTGAACAGTACCAGCAGGCGTTGCAGTTGCAACCAGATGTCGCGATTATCCACGCCTCACTCGGTTGGGCATATTACAACGTGGGCATGTTGGATGCCGCAATCGCTGAAGGCGAGGAGGTTATGCGCTTGGAGCCGAATCATCCCGATGTGCCGAAACTGATGGAATTGCTCCGTCAAATCCGAAAACAACGCGGGCGGTAAGAGTTAAAAAACGGGAATGGAAGGATGGAAGGGTGGAAGAAGGGGAATGGAAGGATGGAAGAAGGGAAGGATGGGAGCGAGGGGTTAAAACCCCCAGTCTTCTAATCTTCCAATCTTCCAGTCTTATCCCTTCCAGTTTTCCGATCCTCCAATCTTTTTCCGTCCAATCTTGCAGTCTTTTCACGCTGTTAAGGTTGCGACGAAATGGTTCATAAACCGATCGGCATCAACATCCACACAGACGGAAGCGTTCGGCTCACCGCGAACTGGGACCGTTGCGCCGCGCAGATGGTCAGCGCGGATTTCAGTCTCGATACGCATCTCGCGCTGTTCGCAGAAGGTCGGGTCGGTGACCATCGCCACCGCGAGTGGGTCGTGAAGCGTTGGACGTGGCTTGGGGTTCGCGCCACCCCACAAGTGGATGAGCTCAAAACAGATTTGATTGATTGGGCGGTCTACAGCACCGATGGCCTCAACCTGAGCATCAGTCATGACGCACTTCCGCGTGACATCGAGCCCCACCATCGTGGTCGGTACGCCGGTGCGGAAGACGACGTGCGCGGCATCGGGGTCGCAAAGGATATTCCACTCCGCCTGTAGGGCGTTGGTTACTCCGCCCATCAGACAGATCTTCGCCTTCTGCGCTAAGCGGGGTTCAACGATGAACGCGGCGGCGATGTTGGTCAATGGGCCAATCGGCACAAGGGTAATATCCCCATCGCCGTTCATTATGGTATCAATGATAAAATCTACCGCACGGCCCGCTTGCGGTTTAATTGAGGGTGCCTGCTTCTTTAAGACATCCATCTGGCGCGGATGGTGATTGGCTACAACTGTTTCCCAATCTGGGATGCTTTCAAAGAGCGGTTTCCCGATGCCTGCATAGACGGGAATCTCTGGGCGGCCTAGGGTTTCTAACACGCAACACGCCAGCTCCGCCCGCTGTTCGGCGTTCTTAAACACGGTTGTGACACCGAGCAATTCAATCTTGCCAGTCATGATGGCAAATGTCAGGGCGAGCGCGTCGTCAATGTCGTCGCCAATATCTGTATCGAGTATTATTTTTTCCATGTTCCTCCAGATGCGTTTCAAATTGAGTCAAATCGTATGTAAACAGTTTACCAGAAGTTGATAGAATAATCCAGAGATTCTTAGTGAGGTTTACAATGTTTGAAATTTTCCCGATTGTTATTTTTATCGGCATGTTTGCAGTTACCGGTTTTATCGTCAGTCACGTCGTAAAAGCGTGGCGGGGGTATCTGCATAATTCGATACAACCCCAGCAAACCGCGCCTGCACGGGTTGTGGATAAGCGCACTGCGTTCAGTGCTTCAACTTCGGCTCACCCTCACGGTGCAGGTGGAACGCGTGTACGCACATACTACTTTGCAACGTTTGAATTTCAGAACGGGGAACGTAAGGAATTCTCAGTCAACGCTGATAGGTATGGGCTCCTCACAGGTGGAGATAGCGGGGAGATTGCTTATCAGGGGAATTGGTTGTTACGGTTTACCCGGCAGGACGAGAGCAGACGGCATGTGATCGAAAACTCGCCACAGAGAAGGTCATTCTGGGGGTTGGTTGTGACCTCTCTGTTTCTGGTGTTCTTCATTATCTTCGCTATATTTGTGTTTTCCCAATTTCAGCAGTTTAACAGATTCGGGTCAGGAGGTTAAGATGAAAATAGGTGCTTCTACAATATTGTATCGTGACCGCCCACTCAATTGGACCCTTTTTGATGAATTTAAGCAGGCCGGCATAGAGTCGCTCGAATTGACTGACTATCATCCCGAATTTTCATACACGGATGATGCGGGGTTCATGGCACTGGAACTGGCGATGAGAGACCTATCATTACATCTCAATTCGCTTCACATCCACCTTGAGCAATTCGACAGCGATTTCGATCTGGCGACGCTAGACACTGCCCAACAGGAAAAAACGCTCACAGCTTACCAGCAGGCGGTTGATGTTATGGAAATTTTGGAGGGTGGTATTCTGGTGACGCATCATATTCAGATTCCTGAGCCAGATGCACCCCACCATGAGGAGAAACGCTCGGCGTTCTTGGCAAATCTGCGAACGGTCGCCCAGTACGCCGCCCCTAAGGATGTTTCGTTTGCATTGGAGAATACGCCCCACGGTTATACCCGTGAACCGACGCGGCTTGTCCAACTGATCGCCGACGTTGACGAACCGAATGTTGGCATCTGTATTGATGTGGGACATCGCAATATCGTCGGTGACCCGGTGGAAGCGTTGCGGATTTCTGGCAAATATCTGATTACGCTACATCTCCACGACAATCACGGTGAGCAGGATGAACATCTGCCGCCGGAGCGCGGAAACATTGATTGGAACGGCGTTGTGGACACATTGGGTGAGATTGACTATCAAGGCGTGTTTATGCATGAACTGAGCCGTAGTGAGGATTTGGCAACCATTCGCCCAAACGCTGAACGAATGCTAAAACGCAAAGACGCGGAAATTTAACGCAAAGACGCAAGGATGCAAAGGCGCAAAAAAGAATAGGAGTGGAAGGATGGAAGAATGGAAGGACGCGCAATCGGTCTGCGCTGATCGAGGCACTTGTCACAAATGCGTTTTTCATTGAGGTTATTTGTGTTATAATAACCTAAGTTACTACCTATTACAGAGAAACCGAGTTTTTCCGAAAAAACTCGGTTTCTGCCCCTTTTCTTATCAAGTTCACTACATTTCACAGAAGGAGTGATTGACATACTCCCACACCCTAAAGGGATGGGGATTCTTTAGAGCGAGATTCTGCCGTTAGCGCCGACTGCGGGGCGAACCCCGTCTTATATCTGCTGAGACAATGGACAATGTCCTGCCCATTTCGTCCGCACGTCTGATTGGACTTTCTGTCCGACTGGTCGACTAGTCGGACAGAAAGCCGACGCGCTAGGACGGCAAGATTATCTTTAGCGAAGTTGCGTGTCGCTCGTCCGAGGACGGATGGCAAGATGACTTGACGCATAAATTGACACAATATAGCTGCTCTTCTTACCAAGCACACCAACACTACTAGAGTTGGCTTAGCATCTCTAGGGGATTGCTCCCATCAACTAAGATGGGATTGGGCATTTCGCCTTTGTCAATCTGCTCGCGTATTCCAGTTAAAACTGGCATGATAGGGACGCTCTCCCCCAACATTAAGGTTTTAACGATGTTGCATTACCATGCTTTCGCTGGAGATTTTGTGATCTCCGTCACATTTATCCGAGGACGGATGGTCGCGTGAGCGAGCGCATCTAACGAGGTATAACTATTAACTCTCCTGTTGTACGCCCTTTCGTGTACTGCGACAGAGTTAATAGTTATGTATAGCACAGTTCACCGTTTTTTACAGCAAAAAAAAGAGGAGGCGTGTTACCTCCCCACCTTTCCGAGGACGGATGGCAACATGAGTTGACGCAAAAAGGATGGGGTCTTACACGCAGGAATGATAATGTCTAAAATTCGTCTTGCTATGATTGGTTGTGGTGGAAATTCCAGCGGTCACGCCCGTCGAATGGACAGTTTTTCAGATGTCCAAATCGTCGCGGGGTGTGATGTAAACACGGACATCGTTAACGGATATATTGACAGGAATCTGCCAGACCTCGAACCTCGTCCGCCCGCGTATGACGACCTCGGAAAGATGCTCGACGCTGTCGAACCGGATGCGGTGGTAATTTCAACCCCACATACGCTCCACTTCGAGCAGGGCATGGCTGCCCTCGACGCCGGTTGTCATGTACTGATGGAAAAGCCGATGGTGACAGATGCAGATGACGCGTATACCATCGCTGAAAAGGTCAAGGAGACCGGTAAGGCTTTCATCATCGGTTATAATACCCCATGCTCAGCGAACTTCTATTATCTTCGTGAGTGTATCCGCAATAATACCCTCGGCAAGCTGGAGTTGATTACGGGCTACATCACGCAGGATTGGAAGCGGGGGACAACAGGGGCGTGGCGGCAAAATCCCGCGCTGTCTGGCGGCGGGCAGGCGTATGACAGCGGTGCACATCTGCTCAATAGCTTGTGCTGGGTTGTCGAAAACAACATCGCCGAGGTCTACGCCTTCGTTGACAATCAGGATCGGGATGTTGACATCAATTCGTCGATTAATGTACGCTTTGAAAACGGGGTTTTCGCAGCCATGGTGGTGAGTGGGAACTGTCCGAGTCCGGGCGGTACGCACATGGCCTGCATTTTTGACGGTGGGCGGATCGAAATTGATGGCTGGGGCGGTGGATGGATTCGCGTTTGGGAGGGCGGCGAGCAACTTGACCCGCTACCAATCACCGATGAGATGTCGGCCGGTTCACCAGACCAGAACTTCATCGACACCATTCTCGGTCGCGCTGAACCGCGTACGAGTCCAATGAATGGCATCATCCAATCTGAGTTAATGGACGCGATCTATGAATCGGCTCGTACCGGTCAGCCTGCTCGTCCGAAACGGAGTCAATAACGGTGAGTTGATGAGTTCAGGGGGTCAGTGAGTTCATTCAAGTCTCAAAGTCTCAGTCGAACCGTTGAAAAGGGAATTGATGGTCATCCTGCCCTGTAGCCTAAATGTTGTATCTTGCCCCCTGAACCCCTAAATCTGGAATCATACATATTATACCATTTCTGAAAATTTATATCGCGTTAGCGGTTTTGATGAAATATGAAACGCCTGTAATCCCAGCTACGGGGGTGCGGTTGATGACGCTTTCTTTGAAAGTGGCAACATGAGTTGACGCATATCGTTATCCGATGGGGCAAGATGCCCCGGCTACGGGGGTCTGATGCGTTTTTGCTTATGACTTTCTTTGAAAGTGGCAACATGAGTTGACGCAAATCGGACTTCCATTAACGAGTGATTTATTATCGGAATTGGTATTACATCTGAGGGACGATGATGCCCAAAAATCCAATCACAAAAGCAAACGAAATGGAATGGATTGCCATCCCCGCCGGAGAGTTCATCATGGGCTCAAGCAACGCGCAGATCCGCCACGTCAAACAGGTTGACACCGAGTATTCCGATGAGTGGCTGGAACGCGAACAGCCGCAACGGACGGTCTATCTCTCCGAATACACAATGGCGAAATACCCGGTGACCAATCGGCAGTTCAAAGCGTTCGTCGAGGGCACCGGCTATCGGACAGAGCGTGAGCTTGATGGGCTTTGCAAATCGGTCTGGTACAAACTGCGCGAAGGTCCGCTCGACGAAAGACTCGATCACCCCGTTACGTGCGTGACCCGGGCGGATGCCCTTGCCTACTGCAAATGGTTTAGCGAAAACACAGGTATTACAATTGGCTTGCCGACCGAAGCGCAGTGGGAAAGGGCCGCACGCGGAGATGGCGGACACCTCTGGCCGTGGGGAAACGAATTTGATGAGGCGAGATGTAACATCGCAGGGAGAGGAACAACGTGCGTCGGTAGCTATCCGGAAGGGATATCGCCTTATGGTGTCATGGATTGCGCCGGAAACGTCTGGGAATGGTGCCACGATTGGTTTGCAACGGACTACTATCACAATGCACCGCTACGCGATCCGCGGGGACCGACTGATGGCGAGTATTACGTCGTCCGCGGCGGGTCTTGGTATCGTGGCAGACGGAGTGCGTGTAGCGTTCGCACAACGGCTCGTTTTCGCCATTATATTGCGTGCTATACGTTTGGCTTTCGGGTGGCGCGTCAGTGACACACCATTCTAACCATGACAACTGAGGCGTTGAAACTGGCTGATGTGTAGCACATTGCAGACCACCTGACCACCAGACATCAAACCATTGAAGGAGTTCACAATGAATGAACAAACCGATAGAATCAAAATTCAAGCGGGACCTTTTCAGGCATTCGCCAGCGAACTGTATCAGGCCGTTGGTGTGCCTAAGGGGGATGCGGATGGTGTCGCCCAAATGCAGGTGGAAACGGATATGCGGGGCACCTATTCGCACGGCACCCGTGCACTGCCCGGCTATGCGAGTGGTGTGCGTAATGGAGAGATTAATCCAACCCCAACCCCTCGCATCCTTCAGGATGCGCCGAGCACTGCCCTGATTGACGCGGACAACAGTCTCGGACACGTCGCCGGTATCCGTGCCATGAATCTCGCGATTGAGAAAGCACACACGAGTGGCATTGCCGCGGTCGCTGTTCGCAATAGCAATCACTATGGCGCGGCGGCGTGTTTCGCGATGATGGCGTTATCGGAAGGCATGATCGGTTTCACTACGACCAAGACGGGCGGGGCAAGCGTTGTGCCGTATGGCGGGGTCTCAGGGTTACTCGGAAATCACCCAATCGGTTATGCCATCCCCACGAAAGCAGAACCGCCGATTGTGCTCGATATGGCGTGCGGGATGTCGGCGTGGGGAAAGGTCGGTGTGTATGGGATGGAAGGGAAATCGTTGCCGCTTGATTGGGCATTGGATGCCGATGGTAAACCGACACAGGAACCGAGTGAAGCCCGCGGGATGTTGCCCTTTGGTGGATACAAGGGGCACGGTCTAGCGATTGTCATGAGTATAATCAGTGGTGTATTAACCGGCGGCCCGGCAGCGTGTAACCGAACGCCGGAGACCGCCCCCGACCTCGCTCGACGTGGGCATATTTTCTACGCCATCAAGGTGAGCAATTTCTGTCCGCTCGACGAATTTACAGAAGCCGTTGACCTCGAAATTCGTACGGTCCGCAACGCGAATCGTGCAGAGGGTGTTGAACGCATCTACCTGCCCGGTGAGATTGAGTGGTTGAACCATCAGGATGCGTTGGAAAATGGGGTTTCACTCCATCTGACACATCTGAACACACTCGCAGAATTTGCGGACGAATTGGGCGTTGATGTGTTTTGGGAACGGTAGAGAAACCGAGTTTTTTCGGCAAAACTCGGTTTCTACGCTAAAGTGACATTAAGGAGAAGAGCCAATGGTTCGCAAACATCTTATTTTTTGGATGGGTGGACTGGTTTTAGTCCTGTCCGCTCTCCTCGCGGCGGATATACAGGAGCAGAAGTCCGGAACAGAAGCTGAGCAAGCGCGAGACATTCAGGTGCGTGGCAGAATTGTTTGTCTGTCAGAGGAGATGCACAAACTGTATGACGCAGACCTCCCCGCCGGACATGAGCACCTGTACGGATTCAAAACGGAAGATGGAATTTTTTATACTCTGCTCCGCACCAATATGTCAGAGGCACTGTTCATCGACAAACGTCTGCACAAAAAAGAACTGATTATCAAAGGGCGCACCTTCCCCAAAACCCACATCCTTGAAGCGATGACGCTTTACTCAATTCACGATGGGGGGGTTCACGAGCTTTACTATTACTGTGAGACGTGCGCGATTCGAGCTTCTGCGCCCAGCGAGTGTGAGTGCTGTCAGGAGCCTGTCGAGTTGGTTGAGAAGCGTATTGGTCCCCTCACCGATTAGGCGGGGCAAGATGCCCCGCCTACGGGTTCGGGGAACGGAGGGGCGAGGCTATCAAAAATGGACACCAATTGGCGACTTTTAAGCACATCAAAACATCGTGCGGCGATGAACATGGCAATTGATGAAGCGATGCTTTTGCAACAGAAAGCTGCTCCCCAGCCGACATTGCGGTTCTACGATTGGGCGCAACCCGCTTTTAGTTTCGGGTACTTTCAACAGATCACCGCTGAAGTTGATACAGCAACGTGCGCGGCTCGGAATGTTGAGATTGTTCGTCGAATGACGGGGGGCGGTACGGTCATCCACGGTTGGGATGTGACTTATACGCTCATCGTGCCTCACGGAATAGAGGGAATGCCAAAAGGAATTTCTGCTTCATACCGATTTATCAGCGATTCCCTAATCAGGGGGTTTCGGCGACTTGGCATCCCTGCCTGTCGGTCTCCGGTATCAGATAGGCCAAGGACGGCGCGCGAACAGCGAGACGGAGATAGCGTTGAGCCGAATAGCTGTCTCGCTCAGCCCGCGCAGTACGATGTCATGTACAACGGAAAGAAGATTGCAGGTGTTTCGCAACGCCGCAACCGGATTGGGGCGATGTACCAAAGTTACATCGCTCTGGATATGCCTCCCCCCGAGCTCTTGGAGTTGACATCAAGGCAACCTGAGCATGGTCGTATCCTCTCCAAAAAATCGACCGCTATCAACATTGAACACCCAACGCCGATAGCCCGAAAACAGCTTGAAGGTGCAGTCGCATCGGGATTCGAGGAGGTGCTAGGGGGCTATATCAACTCCCTCCCCACATGGGTTACTGGTGAACTTTCGCAGGAGGAACTTGACTCTGCCTTAACCCTCGCCCAAACCAAGTATGCAACAGCAGAATGGAACTTTCGTCGATGAACAACCCTGAACACAGTAACGAGATCCTGATTTCCCCCGGTGCCTTTATTATGGGGACTGATATCGAACCGTTTTACGGCTCCACCTTAGCGCAATCTCGGTATGCCAAGTTGGACGAAGCCCCGATACGTGTGGTGTTCCTAGACCCCTATCTCATTGACTGCTATCCCGTCACCAACGCTGAATATGGCGAATTTGTGCAGGCGACAGGCCATTCCCCCCCGATTCATTGGGAAAAGGGCAAATTTCCACCCGAATCGGCGAATCTGCCTGTTGTCTACGTCAGTTGGGATGATGCCTCTGCGTATGCACAGTGGGCAGGAAAACAATTGCCGACGGAAGCGGAGTGGGAAAAGGCCGCTAGGGGTGCAGATGGACGCATATATCCTTGGGGTAACGAATTTGACTCACAGTTAGCGGATGCTGGGGAAGTCGAGGAGGGGGCCGGCCCAGTTTCTGATGCGGATGGAAGCCATCGTAGAACGCCAGCCGAACCCCCCACCACAGCGCAGTTGCTCGTCGGCTACTCCACCCCGGTAGGTACCTGTGCCGCGTTGGCGAGCCCTTACGGTGTGCATGAGGTCGCTGGGAACGTGTGGGAGTGGACATCCGACTGGTATCATCCTTATAATGGAAATCCAAACAGAAACAGGAATTATTGGAAAAAGCACAAGGTCTTGCGAGGTGGGTCGTGGTTGGAAGTTCGAGACCAGACCGCCAAGCAATATTTCCGATGTGCGAATCGCTTGCATACAACACCACAGTACACCGCAAACAATATCGGCTTTCGATGTGTTCGCACACTTAGACCGGAGGATGCACACGCTTATCCGCCGCAAATCTCCGTTGAACAGATGAACCAATACATCGCACAGCAGAAGCGGAGGAACCTGCACACCGTTCGTACCCTTACGCTGAAACGGTGTAGCCAAGATTTTGCCATCGCGGTTCTCCTCTCTGGCGGCGGATATTATCTAATAACGCTACCCAAATTCGCAATCGGTGGCTTTATGATGGGCGTGATTGGGGTGGGACTGCTATTTAGCGCGGGCGTGAATTTTTGGCGACAGTGGAAGGCGGGGAGTCAATTGCAGACGCTAGATGGATAGAACGCAAGGGCGCAAAGCTAAATGAAACGCAAAGGCGCAAAGCAGAATGGAAAGATGGAAGAATAGGATTGGAAGAGTGGAAGGATGGAGGGTCCAACTTTCCACTCTTTTTTCTTCCTTGCGGTTCTGCGTCCTTGCGCCCTTGGGTTAAATTTTTCTCCTCATTACAGGAGTTCCTTAATCTTCTTCTCAAGCTCTCTTTCCTGGCCGCCCCCAAAACCTAAGTCACGGTAACGGACGATGCCCTCTTTGTCAATATAATAGGTGTCTGGAATGTTGCCAACGCCATACGTCTGAGCGGGCATCTGCCCGTCTAAAAGAACGGGATAGGAGATGTTGCTTTCAACAAACTGTTTCACGGTTGCGTGGTCGCGCTCGGTATTGATGCCAATCACGACTAGCCCCTGGTCTTTATACTGTTTGTAAAGTGCCTCAAGGTGCGGAACCTCCGCACGACAGGGCCCTCACCACGATGCCCAAAAATTGAGGATGACCGGTTTGCCTTTGAAGTCTGCCAACGTGACCGGGTTGCCATCAAGGTCGTTTAAGGTAAAGTCTGGAGCGGGTTGGCCGATGAGTTGATTCTTTACCTTCGCAGATCTTGGGGGTGGCGGTGCCGGTTTCATTTCCAAATCAACATGAGCGGTGATGGCTCCGGGGGTGACACTTGCCTTGGCTCGGCTTGGTCTCCGATACATACCTGACCTCGTGCTCGCTGTCACCTCAAACTTTCCGGGAGGAACGCCCATGATGGTATAGTTGCCCTCCCGATCAGGGAAGGTAGCAAGTTCAAAACCAGCATCGTTTTTTAGCCCTCCTTGGGCACCTGGCCCCGAGGCGCGTTTGAACAGACTCGTGATAGAGCGGCGTTTTGAGACCTTAATATGGGCATGTTCAATCGGGATTTGACTCTCAGCGTCCATGACCGTTCCTGAGATGGTACCGTGTGAGAAAACCGCTATTGCGCCACCCTGCGTCTGTGGGGTGAGTTCTCGCCCGTTCTTCCCCAAGAGGCGAGGGTTTTGTAAGCGAACGTTGCCATTGCCAGTTTTAAGTGACTGAAAAGTAACGGTAGCGAGTACGCCACTATTTTCGGCAACCCCTGCTGTCTCTGTTAGCCGACACGCAACGTTGCGAACCACCCCGTTTTTATTATCCACCTGCGGTTTTTTCCACAATGTGCCATTGTTGCCACCGCTACTTAAAAACCCTCCTTCTTCAACCTGTACCACCTGTAGCAGAGATGGGTCAAATTCTAGGTCAAAATTGAATTGACTGAGCCCTTCTGCGAAGTGGATGGGGATATCCATCGTGAACTGAGCGTAGGGATTTGCAATTCTGTCCTCAAGAGCGACTGTGGGAGGCACTTCTATAATCGCCGCATTTCCGATAAGTGTGCCATCATGTCCATTTTTAGACCGGTCCTTCGCTGTGCCATCCTCGAAGTTCCAGTAACCGATTAAACCGCCATCGTCTCCTGTGAGCGTTGTGTGCATTGATGCCCTGATTTCCTCCTGCGTCCGGGCGATGTTCCAGACACGAAGTTCATCAATTTCCCCTGCAAGGTCGGCAAAATTGTAAGTCATTATGCCAACTTGCACAGGTGCGGATGTCCATGCGCTGTGGTTTCCCCAATCGGTATCCTCGGCGATAAGTTCTCCATCCAGATACAGAGAGAGCCGGCGATTGGGTCTGTCAAGCACCGCTGCGACATGGTGCCAAACGCCCAATTTGACACCGTTCCCAAACAGTTGATAGTCCTCACCGAATGCTTCGGAATAAAAACTGATTTGGCCGTGCGATCTGAGCAGAATTACCCAATCTTTTTTCCCTGCATGTAGTGCCTTGGCGACAATGGGGCGTTGCGTCTTTGGATGCGGCATTGGACTCGTCGATATGGGTAGATCCCGCTTGAACATCACTTCAATTGTTTTCACAACACTCGACCCGCCTCTCAATTCTAGTGAATCTGGAATGAGGACATAATCCGATTCCGCATTCAGGCTCAAGACTTTGTTGGCAGCCGATGTGGGTGGGGTTATAAAAAAGCAAGTTAAGGTTATCAGGCTCAATAGCGCGAAAACAGACCTCATGGTAATTCCTCCTTAGTGATTTACATACATTTGTGCACTGTTCCATTTGCGGAAGAGTGGTTCTAAAACAATTCCCTTGTAAATCGCCCGGTGCTGAGGCGTAAAGGAATAATGTCGGTTTTCAATCTTCAATGTTGCCTACCCTACTTTTGCGTCTTCTTTGTCGGTAGCTCAGCGTCACATTTTTTTTCTGCAAAGCCTCCTTTTCGTCCGATGTCAAGGCTCGGCTAGAAGTTGCGTTCCGATTTCTGTGTGCCACAGCATCAAATCCAACACGAGCGTTCAAGGCTCGGCTAGAAGTTGCGTTCCGATTTCTGTGTGCCACAGCATCAAATCCAACACGAGCGTTTTTCTCATCTCGTAATACAGTCGCCGCTCCGTAGGGACCCGTGTATTTCTTACCTCGGCTATGACGGCGTATCCTCATTTTTGATAACTCCTTCCACGGTATGACCTCTGTCAGAGAATCAAAATCTTGGAATCACGAACTGTAGGGGTCCAATGGAGAGATGCAGAAACCCGACCAATAGGGAATGTGCAAGTAATTTGCCGTACTTTAAATCAACGAGTGCGTTGGGATTATTGCTTACCAAGTGTTAAAGTTTTGGCTTTGAGAAGAAGCCTAGGTTCCTAAGCCACAACACAACACCTATCCACGCCCCGAGAAGGATAGAGAGGAGTATTATCCATCCATTACGGTCAGATACGTCGCCGAAAATCGTCACGAGTAGACCGCCTCCTAGCAATGCCCCTATGACGAACAATAGAACGTAGTATACAAGGAGTTCTTTTTCTTTATCTGCTCCCATGTGACACCAACTCCTTTCGCTTATTATTTCCAAAGAGAGACGAACCTAAGAACGCGCAATCAATTGACACTTCCTACCTATGCTCAGAGAATTTAAATCCCGAGGAACTCTCTCGCGGAATAGTGTGGGGCACCGGGTGATATATCCGCGGGGTCATTGATAACAGCGGTTTCCGGTGGCATCATTATTGGACCTGCCAACAACGGGTCGTCGGTATCGGCCATCCAACGCTTTAACCGGCTCCGCATCTCCTGTAAAACCGCCTGATGATTTTCATCTGCAGCGAGGTTATTGGTTTCGTGTGGGTCAAATACCAAGTCGTACAACCGATCTGACGCAATCGGTTGCTCTGCCCAGCCGTGCTCGCGCATGAAGGTTTTGCTGATGCTGTTGTCGCAATTGGGCATCGCTAGGGTCGTGGCATCGTCAAACCGCTGGATGTACTTCCACCGTTTGGTTCGTACTGCACGTTGTGGTTCATAACAGCAGTGATAATTCACTTCGGCAAAGATTGCTTCGTGGATTTCGTCGGTTTCACCACGGATTAGAGGGGTGATAGAGGTACCTTGCAACCAAGCGGGACGTTCAATATCAGCCAATTCACAGATTGTCGGGAAGAGATCGATTTGGCTGACCAACCCATCAACAACTTTACCGATGTCGAAACCGCCCGGTCCCCGCATGATAAGCATCACGCCGATGCCGTGGTCGGTGGGATGACATTTCATATTGGGAAAAGCGAGCCCGTGGTCTGTCGTGCAGATGACAAGTGTGTTATCCACTAAACCGTGCTCGTCAAGTGCATCAAACACTGTTCCCATTTTCTGGTCGAGGGTTCGAGCGGCATCAATGTACGCCGCCATGTCGCGCCGAGTGGTCGGGTTGTCGGGGAATGGTGCTGGAGGGTTCACATAGCGCGGGTCGGTTTTCGGTTCGCCATTCGGTTGTGGGTCAAAACCTTCGCCTCTTCGATGCGTCTCACCGAACCCAACATCAAGGAAAAAGGGGGTGTCGTGCGTTTCGCTCAAGAAATCAACTGCCCGTTCTTCAGCCGGTTTTTGGCTTTCTTGGCTTAGAATGCGGGTGTAGCCGGCAGTATTGACATCTCGTACTACATGCTGGAATCCTGCCAATACCGTCTCATAACCCGCCACCTGCAATGTATGCCCGATAAGGTGTTCAGGGACGGGCACACTCCAACCGCGATTTGCCAATCCGCCCATCCCGCAACTGTGTGCCCACTGCCCTGTTAGCAACGCGGCGCGGGAGGGTGAGCAGGTCGGATTGGCGCAAAATGCGTGACGAAACAGCACACCATCCTCCGCCAATTGCTGAATATTCGGGGTTGGAATTGCGTGACCATAAGGTTGGACATAACGCCCGGTATCGTGTGAGTGAATGTAAATGATGTTCGGTTTGTCCATTCGCGGATAGTCCTTTCGTGTCCATCGGGTCGGCAGGGTTGACCTCCCATAGTAGGACCTCCCTTTCACAGTGAGAATTACTAAGCTTTGGACAATTTTTAAGCATCTTTCAATATAAAAGTTGCAGTTTTGAAATCGATGTCCGTTGTAGTTATTCCGTGAGAAACCGAGTTTTCAAGAAAAAACTCGGTTTCAAGAATGTGAAAATTACTATTAAAACTTGCTTAAGAATAAGCAACCTTAAAGAATAAACTTGTAGGAACGGCTTCCCAGCCGTGACACGGGCTATAATCGTGAGCCCTGTAGGAATGGCTTCCTAGCCGTGACACTATTGATAATACCATTTCTGAAAATTTATATCGCGTTAGCGGTTTTGATGAAATATCAAACGCCTGTAATCCCGGCTACGGGGGGGGCGGTTGATGACGCTTTCTTTGAAAGTGGCAACATGAGTTGACGCATATCGTTATCCGATGGGGCAAGATGCCCCGGCTACGGGGGGCTGATGCGTTTTTGCTTATGACTTTCTTTGAAAGTGGCAACATGAGTTGACGCAAATCGGACTTCCATTAACGAGTGATTTATTATCGGAATTGGTATAATACCATTTCTGAAAATTTATATCGCGTTAGCGGTTTTGATGAAATATCAAACGCCTGTAATCCCGGCTACGGGGGGGCGGTTGATGACGCTTTCTTTGAAAGTGGCAACATGAGTTGACGCATATCGTTATCCGATGGGGCAAGATGCCCCGGCTACGGGGGGCTGATGCGTTTTTGCTTATGACTTTCTTTGAAAGTGGCAACATGAGTTGACGCAAATCGGACTTCCATTAACGAGTGATTTATTATCGGAATTGGTATAAGAATATCTAAATAGCACACAAATTGTCCAAACTATAGTGAGAATTAGGAGGACGCGCCTAAAGCAATGGTAGCCCATGAACGGATGTATTCATTCTCATCCGTCAACGCCTTTTCGAGGGCGGGAATTGCTGACGGTAAGGGGTGCCCCATTTTTACCAACGCGGTGATGGCATTTTCACGAAACGGCGAATCGGATAGTGACCAGCGCGCCACTTCCCTTTTGTCATCCAACGCCTCAACCAACGCATTCGCAACACGGGTTGCCATTGCCTCTGACGATAGGTGGCCGATATTTCCCAATGAATCTGCGGCGTTTCGACGCACCCACTCTGACTCATCTTTCAACGCCTCTGTTAATGTGGACGTAGCCGGGCTCGCTGGCGGTCCCATACACCCCAACGCCATTGCGGCGGCGGCACGTACCCACCATTTTGGGTCATCCAACGCCGCTGTCAGTGCGGGGAGCGCGGGCGTACCGATAGCAGCGAGACCGAAGGGAGTATCGAGTTGGCTCGGATTGGTGTAGTCGTTGCGGTTGAGGTTTGGCTCCCAAGCGGTTTCTGACTCTCTCCGTAGCGCGTCCATCAGGGTCGGTATTGTCGGTTCACCAATCGTGCCCAACGCATACGCGGCATTAAGGCGCACGACCTCATCTGGGTCATTTAGCTTCTCTCTCAATGCTGGCATGACCTCGTCCGCGGCATCCGCTCCTGCGAAACGGAGCGCATCGGCGGCGGTTCGGCGAACCGATACATCTTCAGACCCCAATCCCTTGATGAGTTCCACAGTGGAAGCGGTGTCGTGACCGTTATCCTGTGATGGGCTCTGTGATGTACTCTGGGGGTGCGTTTTCATTTCGCCGTTCTGCCCGCCGTGATACCAGTTCCAAATATGCGGCCACATCGCCTGATGCTGAATCCCACCGTTTGTCGGCGCGTATGCCCACACCTGTTCCGACTCCCAGATCGGTTGCTCAGCGTTCCACGATGCACGAGTTGGCTCCTCCATACGGCAGAAGAGAAACTTGAGCATGAACCGGATTTTGTCGCTTCGATTCTCTGTCGCACGGTGCCAGAGTTCATAGTGTACGATTGTCACTGTGCCCGCCTCGCCGCACAGTGCCAACCCGGGGGCATCGTTCTGCGGGGTCATGCAGTATTGGGTAGTGGGTTGGATTGCTGTCGGCCCCATATCTTCAGTGACATCTTGAGGATAATAAAACGCCATCGCCAAGCGTGGACGGTGGTAACGGACATTTCCACCCAGCGGATAGTCTTTATGAAACTCCTGCCCCTGGCTCCCCGGCGGATGGTAGTGACAGGCGTTGTGCCGGTTGACAGTGTAGTTCTGCCCCAAAATACTGGTCAGTGCCCCATCAACCGTCGGGTCATCGAAAACCTGCTGAAGCATTGGCACTTCGGAAAATAGAGCGTTGCCCAGTCTGCCGTCGTTTTCAATGACCGCTAGAGTCTGCTTGAAGACGGATTTGTGGAAATCTGGCGGAAGCGAGGGTTTCACAACAATGTATCCATTGATAATGAAATCTCGCATCGTCTCATCGTCTAAAAGATATTTCTGATCGACCATGATATTCACCTTGTTTTAATCTAAGTTGCTATAAAGATCTGCTGGATTTGGCAATCCAGCAGGAGCGGGTGAGGAATCGCAGCTAAAGGAGCGAGTGAAGGATAGTATATGTGGGCCAAGGTTCTATCTCGGTTTCTGATACCAAATTACCAATCTGCAACGCTTCCATCCGTCTCGTAGTAGAACTCGCCGCCCAACTCTTCTTCGTAGATGCCACAGTCCTGTTCCGCCTCACGCTCATCAATCTCGAATCCGAGCCCTGGTTTCGTCGGCAACTCAATGTGACCATTATCCACAACCCAATCTGCCTTTAGCAGTCCATCGCCGAGCCCGGGGTCAATCTGCTCTTGGATGAGGAAGTTCGGCACCACAGCGTCCACCTGAAGCGATGCCGAGAATGCCACCGGGCCAATCGCACAGTGGGGCATGATGTGCATGTAGTAGACCTCTGCCATATTTGCAATTTTCTTGAGTTCCGTGATGCCACCGGTGTGAGATGTATCGGGTTGGATGTATGCCACCGCCTGCTTCTCGAAAATCTCTCGAAACCCCCAGCGGGTGAGTAGCCGTTCCCCAGTCGCAATCGGGAATGGGACGTGGTCTGACACCTGCTTTAACGCATCAACATTCTCCTGCGGCACCGGCTCCTCAACAAACATCGGGCGCATACCCTTCAACTCGTGGCAGATTTCGATGGCGAGTGCCGGGGTCATCTTACCGTGGAAGTCAAAGCAGAGCTCCACATCGGGACCAACCCACTCTCGCATCAAATAGGCGCGTTCGACGAAGGCATCAATGACAGTGGGCGGCTCATGCGCTCGCCACTTGCCGCTGGGGCCAGTCTTAAATGCGTCGTACCCTCCTCTTTTTTGGAGCATCTCAAGCCGTTCTTTTGCGTCGGCTTTGCCCTCGTCGGTCATGCTCCCGATACCCCAATGGGCGTAGACGCGAATCCGATCCCGCACGGCACCACCGAGTAACTTGTACGTCGGCATTTCGTGGTATTTTCCTGCGATGTCCCATAATGCTTGGTCAATCCCGGAGAGGGCAGTCATCAGGATATTACCGCCGCGATAGAAGGCGGAGCGGTAGATATGTTGCCAGTGGTGCTCAATCCGCAACGGGTCTTTGCCGATGAGGTAGTCTGAAAGTTCTTCGACAGCCGCGACGGTGCTTCTCGGCTTGCCTTCAAGCGTCGTCTCGCCCCACCCCGAGATGCCAATGTCGGTTGTGATTTTAACAAGGCGAGTGCGGCGACGGGGGAAGAATTGTTCGATTTTAGCGATTTTCATCTTTCACTCCTTAATCAACCCGTGTTCCGCAAGCCAGACCTTCAGCGGCACATCGTCATCCTTTGGCGAAAAATGCCCGTTGGCATTGGTTCCCCCGCCGAGCAACTGTTGACGAACCGAGTCATTTCGATCGAAGATTTCCTGCGGAATCGTCAGGTCATCCTTCGAGCGAAGCCAGCGGTAGCCGTAGCCGTAGAATAGTCCTTTCCGTGTGATGTCGGAGTCGTTTTCGCTACGAGCGTGCCAGAGCCGTCGATCAAAAAATACGGCATCGCCGGGCTTGGCACAGACGCACAGCGCGCCTTTGGGGAGTGACCCATCGCTCGGCCGGTCTTCAAGTTTGTCGCGGAGATGGCTACCCGGGATGATGTAAAAGTTACCGCGTCCCGGCTCCGAACAATCCGAAAGCCAGAAGACAACCTTCAAGGACAAACGGGGGCGCGGGGAGCTTTCCATCTCGGTATTCACACGACCGCTATCCTGATGCCATCCAAGCGGCCTCGGTTTGTTTCGCTCTTCGGGCTTGCGTGGTGGCGTTATGATAAAGTGGGAGTGGTACGAGTAGACATTCCAACCGAGAATCCCCCATACTTTCGGGAAAGTTTTGTACCAATCCAACAGGTTGATAAAGACTTGGTCTGTGCCGAGAAAATTGGGATAAAAGAAGTTACTCTCTGGCACCAACTTGCTCTTGGTGTGGGGGTCATATTCGGCCTCAAGGTGCGCCTGATAAATCTCGTCAACCTTTACCTCCAACCGTTTCACCAGTTTATCAGGGAGCGCGTTTGGGACAGTAATATGTCCTTCTGCGTTGAATTGTTGAAGTTCGTCATCGGTGATTAGATGTTGAAGATGATGTTCGGAAAGCACGGTTTCCTCCTCTCGTTTACTCTTGAAAATAGCGTTTCTGTTTGTTCAGGGAACGGGGGTGTGGCTTGCGTTGGGGAAGGGCAGAAAGACCCTAGTGAGCAAGCCACGAAAGCAGAGCACAGGAAAATGTGCTTCTGCGTCAACCTGAGTTTTGGTCATTGAGGCAACTCGCCTTCAATCGCATCCACAAGATGAATTGAATGAATGACATCCCGAAGATCTGTGAGTGGTTGTTTCCCGTTTTGCACACAATTAACAAAGTGTTCGTGCATTGTCAGGACCCCTTCATATTGAGGAGTGTCGCGCTCGTCTACGCCATCAACCTCCCAGCCGCCCATTGTGTGGCTGTTGTTGTCCTCGTGGATCTCGATCTCTTGCGGAATCTTCATATAGCATCCGATGCCGGTCCCGTGGAGTTCCGAGCGCAACACACGCCCGCCCGACGCACGATTCCCGAATAGGGCACCTGTCACATTGTTGTCAAATTTCACCAGCGCGGAGTAGAAGTTCCGGCTTTCGCCCCCGAACTTGTCACGATAGGCTGTTACTTCGGTCGGTTCACCGCCCGCCATGTATCGCAGTAGGTCTACAACGTGGCACACGTCGTTCCAGAGCGTTGTTGTGAACTCCTGGCCATCGCCACCGAGCATCTGCTTGTTAAACGTCGTGACAGCCTGCGATGTGGGGCCTTTCGCCGCCACACGGCGCATCGCCTCACGGGTAACGGCGGCATAACGGCGTTGGAAGCCGACCATCACATAGACATCGTTTGCGATTGCGGCTTCGAGCAACTGTTGTGTTTCGTCGCTATTCGCACCGGGGGGTTTTTCTATAAAGACGTGCTTTCCGGCGCTGATGCAATCGAGTGCAGGTTGCAAAATCCACTGCTCACGCATCACGCAGTAGACGATATCCACGTCTGTCGTATCGAGCATTTTCCGATGGTCTGTGAACGTTTGCGCGAATTCATACTTTTTGGCGACGTCGTCAAGTTTTCCCTCATCAATTTCGCACACTGCGTGCATCTCGACATCGTCCTCAAGACGATTCACATTCGGATAGTGCGCGCCCTGACTCCGACCACCGGCACCAATAAATCCAGCTTTTAACATTGCCATTCTCCTTTGCATAACCCAAGTTGCCACCTAAAGATTTCTGGAGGCGGACTCGTTTTTACTTGAAAACCATGGTGTCTCCTCTAAAACGTCTGTAGCACACAAAACGAGGGGAATCCCATGGCCCTTAACTCATTGTAGCCATTTACACCCTTTGTACGATTTAATCAAACACTGTTACAACCAGAGCTACAGACTTTGCATCATATTTTAATTAGCCAATCACACAACGAAACAACTTGAGCTTCATTTGTTAAATTGGCCCCGTTTGATAGAGTGTGCTCATTTAGTTGCTGATATATTTCTTCAGCCATTGCCTCTTCTATGGCTGCACCTATAAAAAATGTCTTAGGGCGACAATTTTTATCTGAGAAAGCTTTTCTGATTCTACCAAGTGCTGAGTTTGCTGTTTTCCAATGCTCATCCGCCCCTGCTGGATCAATACCGCCTTTTAGTTCACCCAAAGCAAGATATTTTTCTGGTTTACAGTGTGCTGAATCTTTGTTTCTTCCAAATATCATCTCACTTGGCGAACAATCAAATAAGCAGAGGTCTACATTCTTTTTTACTGTTGGTACAGTTAAGTTGTAAATCAAGGTTCGTTCATTTCCATGAGACACCCAACACAATCCTTTAAGCCGTTTCTCTATTTCTAGCTCAGCATCTGGGTGCATCCAATTTCTACTCTTTGAATCAAGATACTCAAAATCCACACCACTTACTGAACATGTGGATATAAGGATTCTTGTAAATCGCCACTCGCTCAATGCACCTGCTAAATTTCTCATCCTACCACCGAGAGAATCACCTCTCGTTAGCAAGAAACGATAAACCAATTCATCTATAAATGACTGACCTGAAGGTTCCAAGAAATTTTCAATTAACCCCTTGATTGCTTCTTGTTTATCTTCTTCTTGCAGGTAATTCTTTGCCTTGTCAGAAGTTCCTGCGGCTGTCAGTAATGAATTTTGTATTTCATCTATCTGTAATAGCTCCTTTGGTGTTTTTGCTCTTGACGCAAATACTTTAAGTGCTTTAGCTTCCTCAACAAAAGGCGTTGCCGTTCTATTTTTTTCTAATGCTAAGGAAATGAATCCTGCCCGCGTCTCCTCATAGGGAGTAATTAAATCTTCGTACGATTTGAGGTGGTTATTAAACGGCATTTATTAATCCTTTTTCCATACATAGATACATTTCCTTAATGCTTCTCGGCCATGCTTGCCCATTTGTTGGGAGCTGTTGCCTTTACTTTGAGGTAGAACAAGGATATTTTCTATTTGGAATCCGATATCTTCAGCTATTTTTGATAGGATTGTATCTACAGATATTGCAATCCCAGCGTATCTAACATTGTCATTAACCATGAACATCATGCCCCCTTTACTCAATAGCCTGTAACACTCTTGGATAACACACGCCATTTCGTAAAAATAACCTCTCACCATACGAGCAATTCCACTGTTATTGAGTTCTTTCTGATCTCTTTTATAATCCAAATAATTCAATACCTCCTGCAATAAAGGTAAGCCATCGCAAATACTTATAGCCGTCTGCCAGTCGTGATTTAAGTCAATAAGTGCTTTTGCTTTGTTTTCTACTGTACAACTTAACATGGCTTGCCGCAAGTCCAACAATTCAATTTCATTGACCCCAAGCAGAGCGTGTTCTAACGCATAAGTGCGTGTATAGTCGTAACGATTGCAGTAAGGCGGTGAGGTGATTATCCCCGAATAAGCCGTGCGTTCTAATTTCGGAAGAACATCTAAACAGGAGCCTTCTAGCAAATTAACCTCTCCTACCTCTATATCCTCTCGCATAAATGAGAACATATCGTGTTTGTCATCGCCAAGGTTTATATCCGCTTTGATTTCGTTTAGCTTTTGGACAATGGCCTCATCGAATGGTAAAATGTTTCCTTTGTCAAAAAGGCTTTTACCCGTTCTGCGCCCAGCTCTGTAATCCCAGCGAAGGTACTGCCCATCTTTCCTTGTATAGCTTATGGATTCCAGAACACACAGCAGGGCAAACAGCAATATCTCTTTTGTTTCTGGGCGTTCATATTCCAGCTCGTTCAGATATCTTCCTATTTTGTGGTGTGTTTTTTGAGGATACGCTCCATCAGTTATCCGAAGCACTTCAAAATTTTTAACTTCCCCTTCGATGTTCCACGGTTTTTGAAGCAACCAGCTTTCTAATCCAAGCAGGATGTTTTGTTTATCAGCACCTCTAGCGAGAACATTTGCTTTTATGATTTTTTGCCCAATCGGCAATAATTCAATACCTTCAGCGTTATAACCCAAAGCGGAACATGCAAATAACGCTGTGCCCGAACCCGCAAAAGGGTCCAGTATTTTACCTTTGAGCACACTGTATTTGCGGAAAAGATATTCTACTAAATCAGCCGAAAATGCTTCTTTGTATTTGTACCATCTATAGTAGGTACGCCCTTTATTCGCTTGGAAGCTGACCAGTTTTCTGGTCAAAGCATTATCAATAACGAGTGTTTCGGGAAAATATTCTGTTAAGGATTTATCGAGTTCCTCTATTTGCCCCAAAAGCATATCGTTTTTGGTATCCCCGGTTCTCTGAATCTCTTGGATAGCATCAACTGGCATTCTTCCAACCTAATCCTTTGTATAACATTTCTGATAATTTGCGACCGTCAAATTCAAGTTTCATCTGGCTCGTTCGCTGTTCCAAACTTTGCTCAGATCATTATAGCACAAGAAGGAAAAAAAGTCATCGCAAATTTCATTTTTCACTTAATCTCCAGTTTTGCGCGCCCTGTTCATCATCAAACTAGACTGTAGGAGAAAATAGTGATGGAAAAGGATGCCCAGTTATGATAAAATATTTTCTACCCAAAACACAAATCGCTTTAAGCAAGAGGGTGTTTTTTTCAGGAAATCGCTTGCGTTGTATCGGGCTACCTTTTCAACTCAATTCCAATTTCTGATTAAGCATTAGCGAGCTATGTCTTTCATTCGATAGTAAATGGATGTCGTACACTTAATTTCACAGAGTCAAGTAAGGGAGGACTAAAAATGAGCAAGTTATCAAAACGCTTCATCGCGTCGTGTGTCATTGTACTGGTTGCTCTCGTGTCTGTACTGACAATCACACTCCGGAAAGACCGTCATCAAGTGGTAGAGGAAATCCTTACAGCTAAAGCACCCGAGCTGGCCGGTGACACACGACTGAAACAGTTATCGGCCGTCATCGCCGAAGAGATCGAGAAAACGGACGAGCATCGTCAAGATAGGGTTAATGACTTACTCGTAGCCATGGAAGAATCTGAGTCTCTCCAATCCCTAGAATCTATTGGCGAATTAGACAAATTAAACTTTGAGTTGGCGCGCGAGAACCTGAAAAGTCTTACAAAGTGGTTTCTAAGCACAGACCCGCCTTCGCCGGAACAGCGGCGGCAGATTAAGGGACAGATTGATGAGATTGTCACTTTCACAAAGGATATCGCTTTAGAGATATTCCCGAAATTAGAAGCAGAGGTTGAAGAAAGTGTAAACAATCTTAGACATAATCTTATGTGGGAATATAATGACCCCTTAAACCCCACACTCAAACGGCCATTATCAGAGGTGGAAATTAAAGCGATTCGTGCGGAGTTGGTCGAGGTACAGAATCAGATCTTGAATCGTGCCCCCGGTGTCCCCGCCAATCTAGAGAATCGTCTATCCCCGAGCGATGCTAACCAATACATCGCGAATCAACAGTATATATGGAGCCAGAGTGCTTTTCCGAGACTGTTTGTAACGCCGCTCAGCGCAATCGAAGTCTACAAGTTGCCGCCGACCAAAAAGATGACTCAACTGGGTAATGTCCTCCGTGAAGAGTTTATACAACGAGCACAAGCAGAGGCCGAAAGGTCATTTAGAGAAGAGGATATCGAGGTTCAGAAACTATTTGAGAAACAGAGAAAGGAACTCGCGGCTCGAGACGCTCAAGAGCGGGCACAACGGAAGCGGTTTGACGATCAAATTAGAACCCAAGTTGCTGCGGCAACCTACACCATAGAGTTACTCATTGAGGAGCAGAAATACGAGCCAGCTATTGAAGCGACTATCACACTACTGGAACAGATTGCCGCCGCGGGAGAGTATGGAACCGAGCGGGCAGCGTTCACTGCATCTGGATTTGCGACTCAATTTATCAAGCATGGCCAGATTGACCTCGCCCAAAACATACTCGATAAGTATGTCCTATACTTTGTCCAGTACTGCGTAGAAGCGAATCAGGATTTATTTCAACAGGCACTTGAGAAGTTTCGTTCCCACTACTTTCATGGGATTAAGCTTTTCGATTATATCTCTCAAAATGCCACGGAAGAGGCGATAAAGGCACGGTGTCAGTTTGCCATTGCCTGCTGTTCTGATATGATTGCTCGCGAATCCATGGATGCCTCCATCTGGTATAAGACCGATGATGAGAAAGAGGATGCCGTGGCTGAAACGTTAAAGCGTTATGAGACATTCGCTGAGACATACCCTAAAAGTCGCTATGCCTCGTGGGCATACCATTTTTCCTGGTTCCTCGCCGCTTATCCTCCGAAGCTGGGGCGACCTCAAAATACCACCGCACCGCTAGAATTGATTGAGCAACAAGCCTCTGAAATCATGTCCGATGTTCGGGAAATTCTTAGGTCGCACCGGCCCCAATGGGCGGACACACAGATTGACACCTACACGAAGAACGTTCAATCCGCACTTAAAGGTACCCTGTACCGTATCCTAACCCCGGCAGAGTATGATAATTTCCGAAACAGTTTCAGAACGTATTGCGAGCGCGCCCTTCCTGAACAGTTGAACAATGTGGACGCACTGGCTATTGAGCTAATCACAATCCGGTGGGCAGTTCGTCAATACGTCGCTCGGTTGGATTTGGCAAGCGAGTTGGCAAAAGCCGCCGTGGATTGGCAGGTTGAACAGATTATCAAGGGATTTGACCAATTTGTTGCTACCTATTTATATGACAAGAGTCTTGAGAGTGAGGTTTCGTCGGTGAAAAAGGAGTTCCGCGAGGCGGTAGATTTGTATCGAAAGAATGTCTTGTATCCTATATTCAAAGCCCCCTTGTCTCCCCGAGAACTATGGCGTTATGAAAGGTTTGTCTTATACCAAGAAGAACGAATGGAGGCATATATAGCGGTGGCAGAAATATTTAATTCTCAAAAGAGACGCGAGCTTTCATCCAGTGTTCAGCTATGGGTTGAGAATATATCACATGCACATAAGATGCTATTCCAGGATGAATTTCACCCAGCAGATCCCACCAAAAATAGAATCATTGAATATCGTTACCTGCCGAATAAAGGAATCAAAATGACCCTGCCGGTGGATAAGGAGGATTATCCAAAGTTAGGACTAAATTAACGACTCTATTCCGATTTTAGTCACCTTGTCACGCTAACTGCTATCCAAAGCAGAAACCTGTATGTGGTCTGTTGAGACCCCGCCGGATTGCCGCCAATTGCATATTTAATGGCAAATTCGCGTAAGGAGTCAGCTATCATGTTAGGAACAGCAAAAGTCCGAATGGTCATGGTTGCCATTATTGTGTCAATCATGGGATTCGTATATTCACGCGATGGATTTTCCCAAGGCGCTGAAGTTCTGCAAGTGTTACCTAATGAATCAAATCTCCCCGGATATGCATTAAAACGCCAGCGGCAGACGAGTTGGATAGTTGGTGAGGGAGATCAAGTTCAAGAGGCAACTCGACAAATTTGGTACTCTGTTGAAGATGGAAAAGAAATTGCAATCGAAGTGTGTCTGTTTGATTCAGATATCCAAGCACAAAAAGGCGTGAATTATGAAAGGACTCATATTGCAGAGACGCTTTGGTGGGGCGGGTTCACTAAACATCTAGTTGGAGAGAAAAGTTGGGTTGGGGCAATTGATTCGAGTGGGACAGCGATAAAAGGGGTCATTTTGTTCCTTCAGAATAACGTCGGCGTGAAGATCCGCCTTGCTGACGCGAGGCAAGAAGATATCTCCTTTCTCTCCAACTTCGCTAAAACCATTGAGCAAAAGATTTTGGAGAATGCTTCACCGCTGATACCTGAACTCGTAAAAGGGAAGCAGATTTCAGTCGTAGAATATGAAAATCAGGTGTGCAAGGCGAATCAAACCGTCTTGAAAGATTTTACCGCAAAAGGTGAAAGAGATTCAAAATGGCTTGTCGGGGATCAGCATCTTGAGTTGGGAAGATACCGTCAATGGACGGACGATGGAAAAGTCGTCGGAATCGATATCTGCATTTTTGATTCTCCGGTTTTGGCGCGTCAAGCGGCCGAAATACGCTCACAGGAAGCCGATGCGCCGATTTTAGAGTTCCCGATTAACAGAGTCCGTTCTCCTTTATGGGAGAGTCGAAATAGGCGAGTCACAACAGCTTCTGTCATCATCATTATAGGTAAAAAAGTCATTCATTTGTATCAATTGAATCAAGAAGGAATTAATAGTCATTTGTTTAAGAAGGTGTGTGAAAAGTTACGATAACGACTGATGAATCTCAGATTGATTAGTCGTTATTGAGAGACAATTTATACTAAATTAACCAGATTCGTATTGTTTTTACGTCTTGGATTTCTACTCTTCCGCTCCAGAGGAGCGCAATGTCTATAGAACATGGTAGACCCAAATGCCCGCGCTTCAGCGGAGCACCATGTGATACATGCAATTAATTTGGTATTAGTTTCGCTCAAAGGGTTTTAATGAAACGAAAAGAAAAACAATGAAGCCAATCGTTTTTGTATATTCCATCCTTCTCACCTTTGTAGTCGAGTTTACCAGCATGTCCAACTTCGCTCATGGCCAAGAGACCCGTTCTCAACGGTGGGACTTACGCATGGAGGCGGAGATAGAAATTTGGAAGGAGATTCGCCTCTATTACTCCTTTAGTCCCGCTGACTGGCCAGACAGAAAAAAACGGTTGCAAAAAATTATCAACCAGTTTCCCACCAGTCAATGGGCAGACGATGCCGCCTTGCTGCTTGCAGGGGGGCAAGCGGCCGTAGACGGAAATACAGAAAGCGGAATTACGGCCCTGAGGCAAGTGATGGAGAACTATCCTTCGGAACGTACCATTGTTGTTGGTTGGAATCCTTATCGAGGTTGCAAGCTTGAGCATCTCTGGCTGATGGCGACGGTTCCGATTTTATCGCGATCTCGTTCTTATCAGAGTGGTGCTCATTGGCTTGAAATCATCGCATATTTCGATCACCTAGAGAAATATCCGAGACGCACAGTTGACGTTGCCCAGTTCATGGTTGCTCAGATGCTTCACAGGCAGGGGGATGTCAAAGGCGCAATCGTTGCGCTTGAGGCAATAATTGACCGAGCAGGCGATCTAAAGACGCTAGTTGCTACGGATGACCAACTCGCAAAACGCCCGAACGTTCACTTAGTAAACAGCTCCGAGCGATACGCCTTCCGGGAGGTCGATCGACCTCAGTATTTTGCCTATCGTTACCTGATGCGCCTCTATCAGTCTCAGTCCGAGGTCGAGAAAGCGATTGCTATTGGGTTTGAACTGGCAAATGTCGCGAGTCCTGATGGGAGTCGTTGGTCAATTAACCGATTGGTTGGTGATTTACTTACCAAAAACAGACGTTGGGCGAAGGCAGAAGAGCAATATCAACTGGCAGTGAATGCGTATCGTGAGTTTGTTGAGGAAACCATTGTGGAAAAGGAATTGTCCAATCAATCTCTACCCCCTGGTGCGACGAGTTGGAGGCAGCAAGTCATGAAGACGAGTATTGGTCATCAGCTAACCGTACTTGAGAAGTTACTTACCGAGGCAAAAGCCAAGCGCGAGGCGGCAAAAACCAGATCTCAGGCACCTAGCGAAATATCCCCGTCGCGCAATTGACGGTGTTTAATGTTGCAGAGGTCGAAAAAGCGATTTTTGTAGAAAGATTTTCATCGGCATCAGACAACCTATCCCGTTGATATGGAATAATGAGATTCATCACGGGGTGCGTGGAGCTCTAGCAAACCAATCAGATCGGAAGTTGCTTTTGGATGCGACCACGAAGTCACACAATAGAAGGAGATATATCATGAAGAAGATACTCTGTTTTATCGGTATCCTAGTTGGTTGTCAATTCTGTATGATACAGAAGAGTCTTGCACAGGCTGAAATGTTTAGAGCAAATGCCAATCGACTCAAAACTGAGGTCAATTTTGCAAAATGGCCCGGCAAAAACGAACCGATGCGAGTGGCACCGGTGCTCTTAGACCTATTCCGATTCCCGACCATTACCGACAAATCACCATTGGCTCGGAAATTTACTGCCGGGAAATCTGGTATCAGTCCCAATGTGGAGCTTACCCTCCGCCACCAATACATTTTGAGTGACCGTCAGAGAAAAAATCGACTGGAAATTAATCTATTCATTGCCCCATCTAGCGAAGAAGCGCACGAGTATACCATTTTGCGATTTGCAGCCAATTCTCTGCCACATGCCCTGCGTGTTAAAGATGCAACACCAACTCGGGAGTTGCGAATTGGTCACGTCTGTTTTGTAAATGGGAACAAAAATGAAAATCGGTTTGCAAGTATACGTTTTATTCGCAACAATATCTTGGTTGAGATTCGCGCCGAGGGTGAAACATTCCAAAGAGAAGCTCGCCGCCTTGCCGAAACAATAGACTACCTGCTTTTGAAGGAAAAAACCGGAGAAGATGCCGCCGCATACTATAATCGGGAGTTGCAAAGGTTGAAGGAGAGTCGGCGACGCGGTATCAGAGAAAAAATCACGCGTGAGGGCCCTTGAGGCATCGGTTAATCATGGGTAGAGAGTTTATCAGGAAACCGCTTTGTGTTTACATAAGCTTCATCAGAAGATGTTGTGCGCGCTTAATCCTGATCAGCATTTTACCTTTATGTTTGGCATGTTAATCCTTCTTTACATAACATGTCGGTCTCAACTTAAGCAAGTTTAAATATAAAAGTTGCAGTTTTGAAATCAATGTCCGTTGTAGTTATCCATGAGAAACCGAGTTTTCAAGAAAAAACTCGGTTTCAAGAATGTCAAATTTACTACTAAAAGTTGCTTAATAAGCAGGTTTAAGAATAAAAGTTTCGATTCCGATTCCAAAGAAATCAAGTTTTTGCAAGGGACGGGCGGGGGGACCCCGCCCCTACGGGTTCAAGAATGTGAAAATTACTATTAAAACTTGCTTATGTCTGATGATTGATGGCCGTCAAATTCAAGTTCCATCTGGCGTATTCGCTTTTCTTAACTTTGCTCAGATCATTATAGCATAAGAAGAAAAAAGTCATTGCAAATTTCGCTTGACATACTGTCTGAGGTCGTGTATAATCCGAACAACGTTGGTTGAGATTTTAGACAGAAATGTGAGTAAAAATGCGCGAGCCCATATCCAATCCATTAAATATCTATCACCATTCTAGCCTCTCTTGAGCAGAGGGGGTAGCGATGCGACTATTATTAAAGTCCTTAAGAACTAAAAACTCTCTGCCTCCAAGGGAGTTTTTTATTTTAAGGGCTTTTTTTTTCCACAAGGAGGAAATCAATTATGTCAGCAGACAATATTATGGTATTCGCTGGGGGCGGGAGTCCAGTTCTCACCGCTCGCATCTGTGAGTATCTAGATATTAGCCCAGGAGAGAATGAAACGCTACAGTTTTCAGATGGCAACATATTCGTGCGCATCTTGGAAAACGTGCGAGGCCGACGGGTGTACTTGGTTCAATCGACAATTTTTCGGGCTAACGACCACTTCATGGAGTTGCTCTTTTGGATTGATGCGTTTAAGCGTGCCAGCGCAGAATCTGTGACGGCAATCATCCCCTATTTTAGCTACGGAAAAGGGGATAAGAAGGATGAGCCTCGGGTCTCCATTCGGGCGCGGGTCTGCGCCGATGCGATTGAAGCGGCTGGTGCAGACCGTGTTGTGACCATGGATCTGCACGCCGCACAGATTCAAGGTTTCTTCCGCATTCCCGCGGATAATTTGTACGCCCTACCTGTGTTGTGTGATTGGCTTAAAAGGAAAGAGCTTAAAGATATTATCATCGTCTCTCCTGACACCGGTTTTGCGAAGGACGCACGAAGGTATGCGTCGTATCTCAATGCATCCGTTGCTATCGCCGATAAAAGGCGCGTCGCCCACGATGAGAACGCTGAAGTGCTCGAAATTATTGGCGATGTGGAAGGCAGAACCGCTGTTATCGTTGATGATGTCACAATATCAGGTGGAACGCTTGTTGATGTGTCCGAGAAGTTAATGGAACAGGGGGCAAAAGAGATCTACGCGATGGTCGCCCATGGTGCATTTAGCAAAGATGCCATTGCCAAAATAGAGGCGAGCCCTATCAAAGAACTGCTTATCACAGATAGCATTGAAGACCATCCCGCCCCGTTTTCAGAAAAAATTAAGATTGAGTCGGTCGCGCCCCTCTTTGGAGAGGCAATAAGACGCATCCATAATCGGGAAAGTATCAGCGCAATGTTTTCGGCATAAGTCGCTAGAACCGCTCCCCGAGTCCCTCCTGCGTATGGAACGGGATTGGAGGGTTCGGTAGACCTACGCAAAAACTTTAGACTTGACACCACGATTGGCAAAAAAGTAGAATAATCCAAGTTGTGGCCTATTTTGGAGAAACCGAGTACGGTGCGGGGAGACCAGATGCCCCGCCTACGGGGTTGTAGCAACTCGGGTTCAAATACGACGACGAATTTTTCGCACCAGAACAGGAGGCGCAAACGAGCAATGCAAAACATCGAAAGCAAATTAGATCAACTTGAGCGAGACGGTTTTCTACTGGTCGAAGGCGCGTTATCCCCTGAAGAAACGGAACATATTCGGCAACGCATCAACCATGCCCGCGCGATGGGTTGGGAAGAAGGGCTTAACGCGGTCGGGAATATGTGGTTTGATACGCTGTTAGACCGGGAGCCGGATACATATTCCCCGTTGGTTGGGCACTCCAGCTTGCGTCCTTATCTTGAAGGGATGATGGGCAAGCAGTGCCAACTCCGCAGTTTCCGGGCACATATCAATCCGGGCCCTTATCTCCAAGAGTGGCACTTGGATTTCTACGGTTATTGGCAGGAGAGACGGGAAGCAGAAAAATATCGCCTCACGACACCGCCTATTGGCATCAATACAACCTTCTACTTCCAAGACAATGGCCCTGGGTTGGGGCATCTGAAGTATGTCAAAAACGGGCACCGCATGGAGCCGCCCCACCTTTATCCGATGAACCGTCCCAAGTTTGAGGAGTGGTGTGAGGCACAAGAACACGTAGTTCTTTATCCAAAGGCGGGCGACTGTGTGATATTCATCAATCATATCCCCCATCAGGGTGCGAAAGACCAAGACGACATGGAACGGAGTAACGTGGTCTGTCACTATCAGCTAACACCGATGTATGAAGGCATCTGGCACGTTTCGCGTCCACGCGGATACGAGGGGACGTTTCCTTTTGCCCAGAAGTAGAAAGGGCGTTTGCGCTCAACCGATACGACAACGGCGATGTAGGTGCCTTTGATGAAAGGAGAATGGCAATGAGATTCGACCGATTTACGATCAAAGCACAAGAAGCGTTGCAAGCCGGCCAGGGTCTAGCGAGCGAATCGGAAAATCCTGATGTCGCCGTTGAACATCTACTCCTCGCGCTAATAGATCAAGCAGATGGTGTTGTGACACCCATCCTACAGAAAGTCGGGGTGGATGTTGCGGCAATCAAATCCGAAATCGTTGCAACAGTTCAGAAGGGTCCAAAGGTTCAAGGGAGTGCTCAGGAACTTCATATCTCACCAACGCTCAAGCGAGTGTTCGACATCGCTTGGAAGGAAGCGACAAATCTCAAAGACCAATACATAAGTACGGAGCATCTACTGCTCGGGTGCGTAGAGGAGAAAAGCAGTCCAGTCTCAAAAATCCTAAAGAACGAGGGGGTCACGAAGGATAAGATTCTCCAGGCGTTGGTCGATATCCGCGGGGGGCAACAGGTCACTGACCAGAATCCGGAGGATAAATATCAAGCACTGACGCGATTCAGCCGGGATTTGACCCAAGAGGCAATGAGCGGCAAGCTAGACCCGGTGATTGGTCGGGATGACGAGATTCGCAGGGTGATGCAGGTGCTATCGCGCCGCCGAAAGAATAATCCTGTGATGATTGGGGAGCCGGGGGTAGGTAAAACCGCAATCGTCGAAGGACTGGCGCAACGGATTGTCAACGGTGATGTCCCAGAGAGCCTGAAAAATAAGCGACTCATTGCACTAGACCTTGGCGCATTGATTGCCGGGTCAAAGTATCGTGGCGAATTTGAAGACCGGCTGAAAGCGGTACTCAAAGAGATTGAACAGTCTGACGGACAAATCGTTCTCTTTATTGATGAACTCCACACAATCGTTGGCGCGGGCGCGGCTGAAGGGGCTGTTGACGCTTCAAATATGCTCAAACCAGCTTTGGCGCGAGGGGAACTGCGGTGTATCGGTGCAACGACGCTAGACGAATATCGCAAGCATATTGAAAAAGACGCGGCTTTGGAGAGACGCTTCCAGCCGGTGAGGGTCGAAGAGCCATCGCTCGAAGACACCATCGCTATTTTGCGAGGTCTAAAGGAGCGGTATGAAACCCATCACGGCGTTCAGATTCAAGATAATGCCATTGTCGCCGCGGCGATGCTATCAAAGCGGTACATCTCCGATCGGTTCTTGCCCGACAAAGCCGTTGATCTTGTTGACGAGGCCGCATCACGCCTGCGGATTGAAATTGACAGTGTTCCCGAAGAGATCGATGAGGTGGAACGTCGCATCATCCAGTTGGAAATTGAGGAACAGGCACTTGAGAAAGAGGATGACCTAGCCTCCAAAGAACGGCTAGCTAAGCTATTAACGGAACTCGCCGATCTAAAAGACCAGCGTAACCAACTCAAAGCACGGTGGCAGAACGAGAAAGAGACCATTGACAGCATCCGGGAATTGATGCAACGGATTGATGTCCTAAAAGGGCAGGAGGAGCAGGCAACCCGTGCGGGCGACCTTGCCAGAGCGTCAGAGATTAAGTACGGTGAACTTCGTGAGCTTGAGGCACAACTTAAAAATGCACAAGCAGCCACGGAAACCTCCCAAGAATCGAATCATATACTCAAAGAGAAGGTTGATGAGGAGGACATCGCCGAGATTGTCTCCAAATGGACAGGCATCCCCGTCACCCGATTGGTCGAAGGTGAGGTTCAGAAACTCCTCCACATCGAAGATCGCCTCAAGGACAAAGTTATTGGGCAGGATGAAGCCGTTGATGCGATTTCCAACGCCATCCGCCGCTCCCGTGTTGGGTTGCAAGACCCTAACCGCCCGATCGGCTCATTCATCTTCATGGGCCCCACAGGGGTTGGCAAAACCCATTTGGCGAAATCGTTGGCGGAGTTCATGTTTGATGACGAGGGCGCAATGGTGCGAATTGACATGAGCGAGTACATAGAGAAGCATACGGTCTCCCGATTAATCGGCGCACCGCCCGGGTATGTCGGATACGACGAAGGCGGACAACTCACTGAAGCAGTGAGACGGCACCCGTACTCTGTTGTCCTGTTTGACGAGATCGAGAAGGCGCACCCGGAAGTATTCAACGTCCTGCTCCAACTGCTTGATGATGGGCGCTTGACCGATGGACAGGGACGCACCGTTGATTTCAAGAACACCATCGTCATCATGGCATCAAATACCGGTAGCCAGTGGATTAATTCGGAAAACCTTGAGCCGGAAGAGATTCGCAATCGCGTGATGGACACTTTGCAACAGCAATTCCGGCCCGAATTCCTCAACCGTATTGATGACTTGGTCATCTTCAATCGGCTTGGGGTTAAACAGATTAAGCAGATCGTAGGGCTTGAACTGGATGAACTGAGCACTCGCGTTTCAGAAAGAAATATCACACTCACCATCACAGAAGTGGCTCAAGAGGAACTCGCGACTCGTGGCTACGACGAGGTCTACGGCGCACGACCACTCCGCCGCACAATTCAGCGAGACATTCTGAACCCCTTGGCGTTTGAGATTCTCGAAGGCCGGTTCCGTGACGGTAGTAGCATAGAAGTTGATTTTGAAGATGGCGCGTTTATTTTCCGTGCCGCGTGAAGTAAATTAAGACAATCCCAACGCCTTTAGGCTTGGGAGTACGTCACTGGAGTTCTAATGAGTCAAAGAGGAAAGAGATACAGTACACTACAGGAAGAAAACGAGCATCTTAAAGCTGAAAATAACGCCCTGCGCGAAGCATTAGAACCATTCGCAGAACTGGCAAACGCCGCCGATTTGGCTTGGCTGGCGGGCGAGGATGGCGCAATCATCGGAATTGGGCCGAGGTGGGTGACGATTGCAGACCTTCGGCGTGCAAAAGCGGCTATGGAACAAAGTCAATCCCGGGATATCCCCTCTGTTCCTAAAGCTGATGAAGATCCCATACACAACCTGACCCGCCGCCCAAAGCGTCGCAAGCAGGACAAGGGTAGTGATGAAGCCGTAGGACAACTGAAACTGTTTTAACCATTTTCAAATGATTTAGCGAGGTCAACGCTATGAATAATGATGTCACTCAACCCCAATGGGAGGAATTGGATTCTCAAAATTTTATCGATTACGGAAAATACTTCGTGCCTGACCGAGAGTCCCAGATTAATTGCATTTGCGATCTCATCCCTCGTCCATCAGAGCCCGCTCATATACTCGATCTGTGCTGTGGGGCAGGTCTGCTCACTCGCGCCCTGCTAGATAGATTTCCTGAGTGCCAAGTTCACGGTTTGGACGGTTCTCCCAAAATGCTGGCGCAAATAGAAAAAGCACTCACCGCTTATGGCAAGCGTTTCGAGGCAATTCAATTCGATTTAGCCGCAAGCGATTGGCGTCAGTTGTCCTGGCCCGTTCACGCTGTGGTGTCTTCTCTCGCCATTCATCACTTAGACGACACTGAAAAGCAAACTTTGTTCAAAGATATGGCTTCCATCTTAGCACCAGGGGGCAGTTTCATTATCGCTGATCTGATTCAACCGACGACCCAGCTTGGGAAGAGGGTTGCGGCCAAAGCGTGGGATGAAGCAGTCTATCAACGTTCACGCGATCTGGATGGAAACCTTAGCGCATACAATTACTTCCGTGAGATTCACTGGAATCTTTACTGGGAGACAGAGCCGAATGCGATTGACAAACCGTCGTCCCTATTCGATCAACTCAAATGGCTTGATACCGCTGGATTCACTGACGTTGATGTATTCTGGATGAAAGCCGGCCATGCCATCTTCGGAGGCCGCAAGCCGCACACACATTCAATAACACAATAAACACTTTTAGCCTTGATACTCTAAGCAGGTTTAAGAATAAAAGTTTCGATTCCGATTCCAAAGAAATCAAGTTTTTGCAAGGGACGGGCGGGGGGACCCCGCCCCTACGGGTTCAAGAATGTGAAAATTACTATTAAAACTTGCTTAGATTATATCTCACCTTCCGCATATTGCCTATCAATATAGCCAATGCCACCCAGTTCTGTCGGTACATGAATAACCGTGACGGTGTCGGTGGCTAACCCGCGCTCGATTGCAGGTGCAAGCTGATTCGGCTGTTCGATGTAAACGCCCCTTGCGCCAAGTGCTTCAGCGACGCGGTCAAAGCGGATTTCGCCGAATACCGTTCCCATGCGACGGTCTGGCTCCCGAGAGTCTGCTTCGATTCCCCAAGCACTGTCGTGTGCCACAACGGCAACGTATGGCGTATTGAAGCGCAACGCCGTCTCGATCTCCGTAATCGTAAACCCCGCTGACCCATCACCGCTGAGCAGTAGGACGGGCTGTTCTGGACGAGCCAGTTTTGCGGCAACCGCACCGGGGATGCCCCAACCAACAACGCCGCTTGCCCCACAGGTGAACCAGTGCGCTGGGTTACGATTCCACAGCACCATGTTTGCCCATCGTCCTATATTTCCACCATCAATTAAGAAGGTTACGTCTTCCTCCAGAAATGGCTGGATTTCCCGACAGATTCTGAGTGAAGTGAGTGGGGATACATCTTCACGACCTCGCTGTTCCCATTTTGCAAGAAATGCTTCGCGCATACTCTGTAGCTTCCCCAACCACGCCCGATGGTCCCATGTGCGGCTTTTCGCTACGTCATTCATCCGCTCAAGGACAGACCGAACATCCCCAACGATGCCGATCATCGGCTCTACCGTTTTCGAGAGTTCGTCTGGGCCAGACTCAACGCGAATAAAACGTGTCGATTCTGAAAAGTCGGACGGTCTGCCATACCCCACCCGGTAATCCATCTCGGCACCCAACACCAACACAACGTCGGTTTCAGCAAGACCATTATATGCCCCGTTGGTTGCACCGCTGAAGGTTGTGCCGACATACTCAGGCAAGGGGGTTTCGATGCATCCCCTCGACCACATATTTGAAAAGATCGGGATATGTGTCAGCGCGGCAAATTCGGCAAGGGCTTCTCCGGCATCGGCATAAAACGCGCCATTACCGACGATGATTGCCGGATGGTCTGCGTTTGCCAGACTATCAATCGCATCGCGGACAAGCTCCGGGCTTCCTGATGATTGCGGATTGACCTCTGCAGCTGGCGACTTCTCCAAACCGCGCACGGCTGAATCGGGCATCTGTGCCCCAAACACGTCCGATGGTATTGTCAGATGCACTGGGCCCGGACGGCCAGATAACGCGGCTCCGAGGGCGTTGGTCACTTCATGTTCCAAAATCTCGATGTGATTAACGAACTGGGCATATTTGCATACCGGTGCAACCATGCCGACCTGATCGAGTTCCTGAAAATGCCCCAAACCCCGCGTCTGCGAAGTCGCGCAACCGCTGATAAGCAACATCGGTCCGCCATCCCAAAAGGCGTTCGCAACCCCCGTTAGCGCGTTGGTGTGACCTGGGCCCGCACTCACCGCAACCACCCCAATCCGTTTTGTCATCCGCCCCCACGTATCCGCCATGTATGCAGCGGATTGTTCGTTTCGGGTGTCAATGACGGGCATCTGTAGGTCAACACACGCATCCAGAAACGGCTTGAGCCCATTCCCACAGAGTGCGAAGACAACTTCTACGCCACGTCTTTGCAACGTTTCCACCAACCAGTGTGCTCCATTCATAAAGATCGCTCCTTTTTTTACTACGGATGCGGGGTCAAGTCATCCGAACTGACTAAACCTCATCATAATTTTCCGGGAACATCAGCCGCTCAACGCTCTCAATTAGGATATGCAGTACCATTATGTGAATTTCCTGAATCCGATCGGATGTGTTCCCCGGCGCGATAAGAGATAAATCACAGTGGGGTCTAATCTTCCCGCCATTCTTCCCAAGCAAGCCGAAAACCTTCATCCCCCGCGACTTTGCGACCTCGGCTGCGCGAAGGAGATTGGCGGAATTCCCGCTCGTTGATATGACGATGAGTAAATCTGCGGTACGCCCAAATGCGAGGAGGGGGCGTGCGAATACTTCATCGTAGCCGTAATCATTCGCAACGCAGGTCAGGTGTGATGGGTCGGAGAGGGCAATGGCGGGCAAGGGGTCACGCGCTTTTCGGAATCTGCCCGTACACTCTTCGGAGAAGTGCATCGCATCGCACATGCTCCCACCGTTCCCACAGGCGAAAATCGTGCCCCTACGCTCAAAAACATCTTTAATCAGACCGACAGCTTCGTTCATGACTTCGATGTTTGAGGCAGATTGCATAAATTGGTTCAGTGTATTTTGTGCGTCGTTGAGTGAATGCTTAATCGCAGAAAGGCTATCCATACACATTTTCCTTATACCTAGCCTTACGAGACATTTTCATCACCTCGTTTCGGTTAAAGCAGGCTATTTCAATGTCTGTCGAGATTTATTAGCTGGTGGGGGGTTTCTCGTATTTGTTGTTGTAGATATTGTCTTGCCCATGCTCTGGCTTCAACGATTTGGATGGTGTGTGTTTGTGTCAGGTTGCGGTCTTTTTGGTTTTCTTTGCGGAGTTGGATAAGGGTGATAAGGTTGGATTTTCTTCGGTTGCAGGGGACACATAGTAGTGCTCGGTTGTCTAAATGGTTTGACCCTTGAAAATGCTTTGTGGCTCCCGTCCAACGTTGGTATGACCACACAATTTCGTTCCGAAAGTTGTTCTTCCCAAAGATGGCATCCATTGCCATTCGGATGTAGCTATTGGCGGTGTGGTCGCAGTGGAGGTAGATGCTACCAGTGGGCTTTAGGATGCGGTGGCATTCCAGTAGCCTCACGCTCAGAACGGATAGGAACGCGGCGATGTTCTCCCCGTGACACACGCGGGAGGCTTCAATGACTTGAAACAGTGGAGGGTTGTCATCTTTGATTTCTTCTAGCCATTTCGGATGGACTTCGTTCCACTTCTGCGCTCGCTCACGCGACCACCCTTTAGGGCATTGGTCAGGGAGTATTCCCATATCGCCCCATTTCCAGTTGTCTACATAGTGTCCTGCCGTTCCGCTCCGATTCCGTTTGGTATTGAACGGTGGGTCGGTGGCGACTATGGTTTCGCTGTTCATCCCGCGAAGTACGTCTAGGTTGTCAAGTTCGTAGATGATGTTGTCTGGGAAATTTTGTGTCATGGAATTTGGAATCCTAAATCTTGCATTGTATTCTCGATTTCGGCTTTTAAGCGCATCTCGCCTGCCTGTTCCACGAGTCTCAATGCGGTCGTGAGATCTCGCTCTGCCTCCAAGGTATGTCCCAACATGTTTTTCGTAACTCCTCGATTGACGTAGGGAGCAAAATCAGTGGGGTTGAGTTCTATTGCCTTATCGTAGTCTCTGATGGCGGCGGTGTGTTGTCCCACCCTGAGCTTCGTATTTCCCCGATTGTAGTAGGCAGCATCAAAATCGGGGTCGAATTCTATCGCTTTGTCGTAGTCTCTGAGGGCGGCAGTGTATTGTCCTAACCCCGTCTTCGCGAGCCCCCGATTGTAGTAGGGACTGGCATTAGTGGGGTTGAGTTCTATTGCCCTGTTGAAGTCTCTAATAGCGGCAGTGTGTTGTCCTGACTCCGCCTTCGCGCGGCCCCGATTGTTGTAGGCTTCGGCATAATCGGGATTGAGTTCTATTACCTTATTGTAGTCTTTGATGGCGGCGGTGTCTTGGCCTAACATGCGCCTTACATCCCCTCGAGCGAAGTAGGCGATATCAAAATCGGGGTTGAGTTTTATTGCCTTATTGTAGTCTTTGATGGCGGCGGTGTCTTGGCCTAACATGCATTTTACATTCCCGCGAGCGACGTAGGCGACATCAAAATCGGGGTTGAGTTCTATTGCCTTATTGTGGTCTTTGATGGCGGCGGTGTGTTGTCCTAACTCCGCCTTCGCGTAGGCCCGGTTGATGTAGGCTTCTGCAAAATCCGGGTCGAGAGCTATTGCCTTGTTGAAGTCTACGATTGCACCTTCAAAGTCGTCTGATAGGGCTTTTACTAGGCCCTGTTCACAGAGTTCTATCACGTTGTCGTCTGTTTCCATTTGTACTCTCTCCTTCCATAAGGTGTGGAGGACACCGACGGGGTGCCGACGTGAAACTCCCCCAAGAAACGAGCATACTCATTATAAAACGGGGATGATGTCGTGTCAACAAAAAAGCCGGGGTTAGAAGGCTTCTTTTTTGTTTGACTAATAGACGGTTTGTATGTGATAATTCATGGGTTAGCTTCCTACCTGACCAATTTCGGAGAAAGAAATACTTGAAATCTAGGCATATTTAATGTAAGAGCGCGGAAGATAAAAATGATAGACATGGAGGATTGAATGAATGTCAACTAGAGTTGGAATAAATGGGTTCGGACGGATTGGTCGCAATGCACTCAGAGCCGCTTTGCAAAATCCAGCACTTGAGCTCAACTTTGTCGCTGTCAATGATCTGACCGACGCGGAAACACTCGCTTATCTACTAAAGCACGATTCCGTACACGGAATACTGCCTGACGAAATCGAATCCACAGCCAACGGAATCAGTGTTAATGGTAAGGCGATTCGTGTCCTTTCAGAGCGCGACCCGGGAAATCTGCCGTGGCGAGATCTCGGGGTTGATGTCGTCATCGAATCGTCGGGGTTTTTCACGGCAAGAGAGGATGCCGAAAAGCATATTACTTCAGGTGGTGCGAAAAAAGTGGTCATCTCCGCACCTGCGAAAGATGAGGATATTACCGTCGTCATTGGTGTCAACGCTGACAAATATGATAGAGAAAATCACCATATTATCTCTAATGCGTCCTGTACGACGAACTGTCTTGCACCGATAGCAAAGGTATTGCATGAGAATTTTGGGATTCAGAGCGGATTGATGACAACCGTTCACGCCTACACTGGCGACCAACGGGTTCATGACTTCCCGCACAAGGATATGCGACGGGCGCGGGCGGCAGCACTCTCAATGGTGCCAACGACAACAGGCGCGGCGGTTGCAGTAGGCAAGGTGCTACCGGAGTTGAATGGAAAACTTGACGGGTTCGCAATTCGTGTCCCCACCGCAAACGTGTCGGTCGTTGACCTCACCGTTGATTTGGAACGTGGGGCGAGCGTCGAAGCGGTCAACGCTGCCATCAAGGATGCCTCAGAAAACAGCTTAAACGGAATTTTGGGTTATTCGGAACTTCCGCTGGTGTCTATCGACTTCAACGATGACGAACGGTCTTCGATTTTTGATGCACCGTTTACCAAAGTTATTGAAGGCGGACTAATCAAGGTGCTCTCCTGGTATGACAACGAATGGGGATACTCAAACCGCCTCGTTGAGTTGACAGCACAAGTGCTCTAAACGGAAGGATAATTTTGGAAATATGCGGATACCCATTATTGCGGGGAATTGGAAACTGAACAACACAATCAGCGAATCCGTCGGTCTTGTGACGCAACTCCGAGCCCTTGTGGCCGATGTCGCTGGTGTTGAGATTGTTGTCGCACCAACTTTTACCGCCCTCTCGGCCGTTGCAAATGCACTTGAAGAGAGCAATATTCGCCTCTCCGCACAAGATCTATTTTGGGAAGATAGGGGCGCGTTTACAGGCGAGATTTCACCGGTAATGCTCAAGGATGTCGGCTGTGACTACGCCATCATCGGTCACTCAGAACGTCGTACCTATTTCGGTGAGACGAACGAAAGCGTTAATTGCAAAGCTCGGGCATCGCTTTCGCACGGCATAAAACCGATTATCTGCATCGGCGAAACACGCGAAGACCGGGAGGCGGATCGGACGGAAGCTGTCGTTGAAGACCACATAATCAACGGGATTTCTGGGCTATCGGCGGAGGCGCTCCTATCCACGGTGATTGCGTATGAACCCGTTTGGGCAATCGGCACTGGCATAACAGCGACTCCCGAACAGGCGCAGGATGTCCACGCCCTGATCAGAACACGGTTGTCAGAACAGTATTCAGTCGATCTTGCCGCACAGGTCAGGATTCAGTACGGTGGTAGTGTCAAACCGGATAATGTCATCGACCTGATGGCGCAGCCGGATATTGATGGCGCGCTAGTCGGTGGCGCAAGTTTGGAAGCGGAATCGTTTGCACAGATTGTGAAGGCAAGCGTTAAAACGGGCGAATAATAGAAACCGATTTATCCGCCCACCAAAATCTTCATCTAAAATTAAGTGAGGAATTATCATGGAAATTTTTATGACCATCGCGGTCGTTATTTTTGTACCTATATGTATCCTATTGGTACTCAGCATTTTATTGCAAGATAGCAAGGGTGGGGGGCTCTCATCGAGCGCGTTTGGTGCCTCTGAAATGCAATCCATCCTCGGCGGTAAGGGTTCGGCAGACTTTCTCACCAAGTTGACAACAGCGGCGGCGATCGCGTTCATTGTGATATCGCTCATCCTCATGCGCTTTTACGGTAACCCGGGGAGTAGTACGCTAAAACCGATAGGAACGCCAGAAACACAGTCAGAGACGACCACCGAAGAGGAACTTGAAGCACCTCCCGCGGATGGAGCCGAAACGGATAACCAAACCGAAACGGACAATCAAGAATCCGAATCGACCGACGAGACAACAGAACCAGCAGAGACCGAGCAATAACTCACCGCTCCGTTCTATTACGAAACATGCGGTTGATGTCCCCTAAACTTCCCAATTTCGCCGATGACCGAGTGCGCTACCCCACAACAAACTTGGATTGTCCATCCGCTCCGTGAGAATTGGAAGCGATCGGTTCTGCTGTTCATTTTTCTGACTCTCGTTCTTTCTGGCGTTTACTGGCGTTTTAATTTTTTTCCTACGGTCTTTTCAGCGACTTTTTTAATCGGGTCCCTGTATAGCTATTTCGTGCCCTTCCGCTACACGTTTTATGAGGAGGAAATTGTCGTCACTTCGCTCTTTTACCGGAAGGTAAAGCCCTGGTCAACCTTTCACAGTTTTTACATTGACCGCAACGGTGTGCTCCTCAGTCCCTTTGTCAAACCTTCCCGGCTCGAAAACTTTCGGGGCACCTATGTCCGCTTCGGTACAAATCGAGGGAACGTGCTCGCTTTTATCGAGCGCAAAATGTCAGAATAAATGACACCGGCGGTGCACTCACAACCATTGATGGAGGCATATATGATTCGCTCAGAAACCGTAAAAGAGACCGTTTTTGAAGTCGTCGAGTCCCAAGAAGTGACCGATATTCATACCCATCTTTTCAGTACCCCTTTTGGCAATCTGCTTTTGTGGGGCATTGATGAGCTGATTACCTATCACTATCTAATCGCCGAGACCTTCCGCCAGACAAAGATCTCTTACGAGAAATTTTGGGCGATGGACAAAACCGAACAGGCAGACCTCATCTGGCAGACCCTGTTTATCGAAAATTCGCCGGTGAGCGAGGCGTGTCGGGGCATCGTAACGACACTCAACGAACTCGGATTAGACGTAGCATCCCGCGACCTTCAAAGCTATCGGGATTACTTCGCCGGCATGAAGGTTGAGGATTTCATTGACCAAGTTTTCCAGATAGCAAAGGTCAAGGAAGTCGTTATGACTAACGATCCCTTTGATTCTGCCGAGCGTCCTGTCTGGCTTTCGGAGCTGAACGGGGATGGGCGGTTTCACGCCGCCCTACGAATCGACCCGCTTCTCAACACATACCACGAAACGGCGCACGACCAACTCTCCGCTTTTGGGTATAAAGTTGACCAGTCGCTGTCTGAAACAGCGTTGGGTGAGATTCGTCGTTTCTTAGAAGACTGGATGCGCCGGATGAACCCTAAGTACATGGCAGTCTCCCTTCCGCCTGACTTCCAATACCCCGAAGAGTCAGCACGAGGAAAGATAATTGAAGCGTGCATCCTTCCAGTGTCACGGGAGTTTAACGTTCCCTTCGCGTTGATGATTGGGGTTAAGCGGGCAGTCAACCCACACCTACAACTCGCCGGGGATGGCATGGGGAAAGCAGATTTAACCAGCTTAGAGAATCTGCTGTGCGAAAATGGGGACAACAAATTCTTTGCTACCCTGCTTTCACGCGAAAACCAGCACGAACTGTGTGTGCTTGGCAGAAAGTTTAGCAACTTGATGATTTTCGGCTGTTGGTGGTTCATGAACAATCCGAGCATTATCAACGAAATCACCCTCGAACGGATTGAGTTGCTCGGTCTGAGTATGATTCCGCAACATTCGGATGCGCGTATTTTAGACCAATTAATCTACAAGTGGAAACACTCTCGGCAGATCATCGCAAACGTCTTGGTCGAAAAATACCAATCACTCCTTGACTCCGGCTGGACAGTAACGCCAGCAGAGATTCAGCGCGACGTCGCCGCACTATTCGGTGGGAATTTCTACCAATTCGTTGACGGGAATTGAAACTAAACTTTAATACTGAAAGCTGTTTATGGAGAAAACTATGGCATTTAATGTCAAGAAACGCGGAAAGTTGACCTACTATTATCATGGGGACCACCCTGTATTATCAGCACTCGTCACGGAGGAATTGCCCGATGGCGACCTGAAAATTTACTTCGCGGGACTGACCGGCGGATACTCAGCAAAAGGTGTGCTAAATCTCGATGAGCTGGTGTCAATGGAGCCAGAGCAGGAAATTCCGTTGGTATTCAAAAGCTGGGAAGCATGGCTAAAAGACGCGGGCATCTGCAATTCTCTGAGAGACGTAGATTTCATTGAGGTTCATGCGTTCGGATGCCAACCGAAATCTCCGAATCCGTTGGTAGACCCACTCGGCTACGCAGCGGAGCAGGAACGGTTACGTAAAGCCTACGCTGAGGGCTACCGAAATTTCTTCCGGGACTACCTACCAGACAACGGCGTACCAGCACGGTTTACGGTACACCTCGTGGATGTGCCAGACACGGCGGCTTCGTATGAGTTCTACTCAACCGCACTCTATCAGCGGGCATTGCAGAAAAAGGATAATTAAGCAAGTTTAAGAATAAAAGTTGCAGTTTTGAAATCGATGTCCGTTGTAGTTATTCCGTGAGAAACCGAGTTTTCAAGAAAAAACTCGGTTTCAAAAATGTAAAATTACTATTTAAACTTGCTTAGTCAGATTTTTCGAGTGTGACAGTTGGGTTATACCAAATTAACCAGATTCGTCCGATAAGTCCATATTCCGCACCTGTTTACCATAAGGTATCACTGCTCAGAGCCAGCCATGAACCAAATCGAAATCATACAAGGAAACGCTTTAGAAATCTTGATGGATTTACGCCCAAACTCCATTGACTTGGTTATTGCCGACCCACCTTATAATCTTGGAAAGAATTATGGCAATAATCAAGATTTGAAAGGGTTCAACGAATATTTGGAATTTTCTCAGTCGTGGCTCACAGAAACCCATAGGATACTGAAATCAACAGGCACAATCTATGTTTTTATGGGAGTACGGTTTATATCGTATTTGTACGATATACTGCACCGAGAACTTGAAATGTGCTTTAACAGTTGGATTGTATGGCACTATACACAGGGAATGGGGAAAAAATTAGGCTTTTCTCCACGCCATGATGACATTCTGATGTTCAACAAGAGTCAAGAATTTACATTCAATTTGGATGATATTCGTATTCCTCAGAAATACTACAGAGCGCGGAATAACATGGCTGGAGCAAATCCCGGCGACGTATGGAATTTTTCACACGTCCACTACTCGAATCCCGAACGAGAGAATCACCCGACACAGAAGCCAGAAGCACTCGTTGAAAGGATGATACAAGCTTCTTCAAATGTAGGCGACACAATCCTTGACCCATTCGGAGGTAGTGGGACAACACCAAGGGTCGCACAGCAGCTAAATAGAGATTGCATCGGAATAGAGATTAACCCAGAGTACATAGACCTCATCAAAAGGAGATTAGCAGAACCCTTTGAAGGTTTTGACAGCATAGACCCTCGGATAAATAGGAAGCCCAAACATTTACCGAAAGATGATGTAGCCCCCAAACAACAGACGCTATTCTAACCAGATAATCTCAGTCCAGAGAGAAGATTTGATGCAATAATTTTTCATTCACCGGAGTTATTCAACTGATGAAATGCGTCGACCTTTTTTCAGGTTGTGGCGGGTTGTCGTTAGGGTTTGAAATGGATGGCTATGAAGTTCTAGCGGCATTTGAAAATTGGCAACCGGCCATAGCGGTATATCGGAGCAATTTTTCGCATCCAGTTATTAATCAAGACCTGACCAATGAAGATGAGTCTGTAGATAAAATCAGACCGTATTGCCCCGACCTAATTATGGGTGGGCCCCCCTGTCAAGATTTTTCAAGCGCGGGCAAACGCGATGAGACTTTAGGTCGAGCAGACCTCACTTACAATTTCGCCAACATTGTGTGCAAGGTCAGGCCTGAATGGTTTGTTATGGAAAATGTTGAGCGGATCAAAAAGAGTCATATTTTACGCGAAATTGTTCAGCAGTTCATAGAAAACGGGTATGGGTTATCCTCGGTAATCCTTGATGCTTCTTATTGCGGGGTGCCACAAGCTCGCACGAGATTTTTTCTGATAGGCCACTTTGGAGATAAACACAACCAACTGAACAAAATATTCCGTGACCGACTCAGTGAGCATCCGATGAGCATAAGGGATTATCTAGGCGATTCGTTGGGAATCCAGTATTACTACCGTCATCCAAGGAGCTATCACAGAAGAGGTATATTTTCCATTGATGAGCCAAGCCCAACTGTTCGAGGTGTTAATAGACCCATCCCCAAGGGATATAAATTGCATACGTGTGACCCTAAAGGTGTAGCATTTGACGAAATTCGTCCGCTAACAACAATTGAGCGCAGTTATATACAAACCTTCCCGAGGAATTTTAAGTTTGAAGGCACGAAAACAAATTTGGAACAGATGATTGGGAATGCGGTGCCTGTTGAATTGGCAAGATATGTGGCGGAAACCATAAATATTTATCGCAAGCATGGCACAAGAACTGATCCAACCCTGTTTGACCTTGTCGAAAGATTTCAAATGCCCAACAGAGTATTGCATCGGGTGCCGACCAACCGTATCGCTGAACAGTGCGATTTTTATGATTCAAGGATATAACATGAAAGGAACTGTCCTACACGGAGATTGCACATCGCTACTAGAAGAACACACCGCTTGGGGGCCCGTTGACCTCACCTTTTTAGACCCGCCCTTCAATCAGGACAAGCGTTACAACGAGTGGGATGATAACCTTCCCGAAGCGCAATATTGGAAGTGGATGGGCGAGGTGTGTGGAAAGATTTATGACCGAACCTCTGCGGGTGGTGCCCTCTATTTCATGCAGCGCGAGAAAAACACTGAATCCGTTCTGCGGTGTCTCCGGGCGTCCAGGTGGACATTTCAGAACCTGATCATTTGGAAAAAGAAAACATCCGCTGTCCCCGGGATGAAGCGGTTCGGCAAGCATTACCAAATCATCGCTTTCGCGACGAAAGCGGAGAGCCCACGGGTATTTCACCGCCTGCGAATTGACCCGCCACTTCCCGCAGATTACAAATACAAACGAGAAAACGGCATGTTCGTCACTGACGTATGGGACGATATTCGTGAGTTGACATCCGGTTATTTTGCGGGTGACGAAGCCTTACGCGATGCCGAGGGAAATCGCCTCCACAAACAGCAGGCACCGATTCAACTGCTCCTTAGGATAATTCTCTCTTCGACCCAGCCCGGTGATGTCGTACTTGACCCGTATGCAGGTTCAGGGACAACGCTAGTCGTTGCGGAACAATTGGGACGAAAATCAGTCGGTATTGAACTGGATGCCTTCAACGTCAAACTCATCCAAAACAGGCTTGCTGAAAAAAGAGAAGCGGATGATATTTCAAGTCTATTCAAAGTGTACGAATGTACCCCGAACTTGGAAGCCATTTGGGGTACAAATGTGCTAAAGCGAGAATTGCCATCTGTGTCCAAACAGATGGCGTTCTTTGAATCAAATCAATAGATGAGTTACTCAATTTACCACTTCTTCGCTGACCTCTGTTTGAAAAAGAGGAGACTCACGTCCACAAATCCGCTTGATACTTTTCCTTTTAATGAGGAGATGTTAGCATGTATCAACAAGGGGCGATCATTTTTCGCAGATGAAAGTTTTTATCCTTCAACATTATTTCAATGGTAACTTTTTAATTTTTCAAACGAGCCTTTTGTCAACATGAATTGCCAACAATCTCCATCACCAATCATCAATACCGAGACGATTTTATCTACGAAGCTGTTCAAACCCGTGCCAACCAATCGAGTTCGCTCATGAACTATCACGGTTCTTTTTATGGGAAGACACCAAGAATGTTACGTTTTTTGCGTTTTCTGTATCACCTACCGAATTTCATTAGACTCGCTTGGCGGCTATTTATGGACGCGCGTGTGCCCATCCATCGCAAAGCAATTCTCGTCCTATTTGAGCTCCTCGCCGTTGCTTTTGCGGTGTTCTACTTTTGGAACCCTTTCGATTTAGATTTTATTCCAGTTATTGGCAAACTTGACGATTTCCTTATTGGTAGCTTTGTGATTTTAGTCCCCGGTTCTTGGATGTTCATCAAACTTTGCCCGGAAGACATCGTCCGAGAACATGTTGAACGCCTTTCACAAGGCGAGTAAAGGCACCTACGCCCAGAAGCACACCCCATTATCTACGCACGTCTCGCTGTTCTTCCTTGCGCCTCTTTCTCCTTTATGCGTCTTTTCTTCTCTCTCTTTGCGCCTTTGCATCTTTGCGCCTTTGCGTTAAGTTTCTCTGGAATGGATGGCAAATTGACGCATACAGTTTGAAAATGGCATGTCATAATGACATACCACCCATGAGTTGACATTAACAATTTTGTCAGTCTGACATAGAAAAACCGCATCTCATCGAGGATTCCGATTGCGGTCTGTCGAGGCAACTGGCGAGAATATGCTGGATTACTCTTGAAAAGTAAGGAAAGTGAGGTTATTTATAGGGGCTCATTCAGATGAGAACAAAAGTTGGCACACTGTTTGCTTAATACAAGCGACGATGGAAATAACGCAACATCAAGTTCAAATCACGTAAACCAAAGGAGAAAGACAAATGACGACCTTAGCAACTTGGAAACCCGCACGGGAACTGTTTGATATTCACAGAGAAGTCAATCGCGTTTTTGGCAACTTCTTGGGTAGACGCGGTACGCCGCGTGTAGCGGTACGCCGGAATTGGTTACCGCCAGTTGACATCGTAGATGCCGATGACCGTGTAGAAATCCGAGTAGAGGTGCCGGGACTATCTGAGGAGGATATCAACGTTTCGATTACGGAGAATGTGTTGACACTCAAAGGTGAAAAAAGAAATGAATCGGACGGGAAAGCCGGTGACTACCGGCGCGTTGAGCGCGGTTACGGTCAATTCCAACGTTCATTCACATTGCCCGGCAACCTTCAGACAGACCAAACCAAAGCGGGATTCAAAAACGGTGTGCTAACGATATCGGTGCCTAAGACTGAACAAGCACAACCAAAAGAGATTCCAATCAGCACGGAATAATGAACTGACTACCAATCTAACCCTGCTTGAGGGCACCCGCCTCAAGCAGGAAAACCACAATTAAAGGAGCATGAAAATGACACGCGCAACATGGAATGATATGGGTAAATTGTTTGATGGACTTAACACTTTTGTCGATGTGTTTGGTGAGGATATTTTCAGCGGCAAGCGGCCGACTGACCGTGAGGCTGAAGCCACTGATTCGGATTGGGTGCCCCGCGCCGATGTCTTAGAAGCGGCTGACCATGTCGAGATCCGGGCCGAAATTCCGGGGGTGACTCAGAAGGAGATTGCGGTTTCGGTGACAAACAATGTTCTCACACTCAAGGGCGAAAAGAGCAGGGAGGATGGAGGTGAAGTGGGCAACTATCATCGAGTTGAACGAATTTACGGCCGTTTCCACCGCTCATTCACCTTGCCTCCGAACCTTCAGACGGATAACATCAAGGCGACATTCAAAGATGGTGTATTGGTGGTATCAATTCCAAAGGTCGAAGAAGCCAAACCGAAAGAAATTAACATCAGCGTAGAATAGGCCCGTTAGGAATTTCCCAAAGCGTTCTGCCTAAACGGTAGAACGCTTTTTTCTTGCCCCAAATCACGACTTGTGCTAATCTATTGAAATAAACTTTGAAATTCGGAGATAATTTTACTGTAATTTTCCTGAAACTTTCCTTTTTCAATAAGTGTGTCTAAAGCAACCGAACGTTAGAGCATCGGAAATTAATAACTTAAAAAAATAAGGAGATAGATCATGTTTTGCTCACAGTCAACCAAATGGATTTTAGCACTTATGATAGGTGCGATTATCGCCATCGGCATTACAATAGGACAAGATAACAATCAGTTTGTGACGCAAACAGCAGTGGGTCAGACCAGCAATGACACCGCAGACAGTCATGCAAACGCGGATGACCTTATGCATCTGGAGCGGGCAAACCGCGCCTTTATCGCCTTGGTGAACCGTGTCAAGCCAGCAGTTGTGCAGGTTAAGACAAGTAAATTGAACAGGGGCAGACGGCCCTTGTCTTTTTTTGATGAAGATTCCTTTGATTATTTCAGGCCCCCTCGTGGCCGAAGGGACCGGGACAATCAGAGCGAAGAAGAGCAAGAGCCACGGGAAAGGCTTAGCGCACTTGGCTCCGGTGTTATCGTTAGTGAGGACGGCTACGTTTTAACAAACAACCATGTGATCGAAGGTGCTGAAGAGATTAGGGTCGCTTTGCCCAATGGGCGCGAATATACAGCGGAATTGATTGGCAAAGATGCAGGTGATGGGGGTACAGATCTCGCCGTACTCAAGATCGATGCCGAGAATCTGCCCGCACTACAATTCGGAGACTCGGATAAACTTCAGGTGGGTGAGTGGGTGGTTGCAATTGGAAGTCCATTTGGCCTATCTCAAACGGTGACAAGGGGCATCGTCAGTGCAAAGGGGCGGTCGGCTAGGATTGTCACCTTTGCAGACTTCATTCAAACCGATGCTTCCATTAATCGAGGGAATAGTGGCGGTGCGTTGGTCAATATCTACGGTCAATTAATCGGAATTAACACCGCCATCATCTCAGGCGGCTTCACCACCCAAGGCAACGTCGGCGTTGGATTCGCTATTCCGAGCAACCTCGTGAAACAGATTATGACATCTCTTATCACGAAAGGCATCGTTGAGCGGGGGTGGTTAGGTGTGGGTCTCCAACCCGTCGAATACAGTTTTATTGAAGATTTAAACCTTGACGAGCCGCGAGGGGCGTTGATTACAAATGTTTGGACTAATTCACCTGCTGAAAAAGGTAACATCAAGCGTGGCGATGTAATTATTGAGGTTGATGACATCTCCATCCGCGACATTGGCCATCTCATGCACGTTGTGGCAGGAATTGAAGTGGGGAGAACCGTCAAGGTAAAAATCATTCGCGAACGTGAGGACAAGGTATTAAAAGTCAAGATCGGGAAACGTCCGCCAGCAGAAGTACTTAATGCTATGAGAAGAAGCGGCAGGCAACCGAGTTTCATCCCCGCCCCTGAGGCCGGCGCGGAATTTGCGGGATTGCGAGTGAAGAACCTGACCAGCGAGTTGGCAGAACGCTATGGGCATGAAGGCGAGCGCGGTGTGGTCGTTACGCGAGTTAACCGAGGCAGCCCTGCCGCCAGAGCCGGTATAAAAGTTGGCGACCTCATTCAGGAGATCGAGTGGGAAGAGGTCCAAGACTTGGATGATTACACTGAACGTATCAAGACCCTTAAGGGCGAGCCAAAGGTGAGCCTGTATGTCAAATCCAGCAATGGTGGAGGACGGTTCTTGATGTTGCCAAATGCCGACCAGCGTCGGGATGAATAGCAGTTTACTATTACCTACGTCAATTGCGAATCCGATAATCACGCCAAAATAGTAAGGGGCGGTCATTTCATGCAGTTATGCCCGCCCCTTACTGTTTTTTTCCTAAAAGCTAAAAAGGAGAAGATTCCCGTGAAAGTGCTACTCGTTGGCGGTTCTGGACATGTTGGGAGCATGACACTCCCCTACATGAAAGCGCACCATCAATTCCGTATTCTCGACCTCTCACCGCCCAAAGATTCTACCGTTGATTATATTCAAGGCTCTGTAACCGACCCAGAGATTGTACAGCAAGCCATCAAAGGGATGGATACTTTTGTCTATATGGTGATGCGACGCCCCACCAGCGACAACTCATCCGTCGCAGATTTCGATGACATCGTTGCAAACCACGAAGCGAATCTGATGGGGTTGCACATCCTGTTACACGCGGCAAAGGAGGAAGGCATTCACCATGCGGTGTACACAAGTACTTTTACCGTTCATGAACGAACACGAAATCGTTTTCCGTCTGAGGAGGAAATCCCGCTTGATAACCCTGGCGTATACGGATTGACAAAAGGGCTCGGTGAGCGGGTGTGCCAATACTTCTGCCGGGAGCACGATATGTCAATCATTGCCATGAGAATCACGGGGCCTTCGACACGGGAACAATGGACGGAACGGCGGATCCAATCCAAGGCCAACCCGGTGCATATCTGGTGGACGGATGAGGAAGACCTCGCCCGCGCGTACCTTGCCGCAATAGCGACTCAAAATAGTGGCTTTGATGCCGTATTCATCGCGGGTGATGAGGAACAGCAAGAGATTAATTTGTCAAAAGCGAAGCGACTCTTGGGGTGGGAGCCGCTGACCCACACGTATGTGAATACAGTCCCTAATCAAGAATGACCCGCACGGTCGCTTACCCAGGCCCACGCCCCGCTCTACACCACGCCATCACTTCGCAAAGTGGCGATAGCTGCCTCAGCCAACCCAAGTTCAGTTGCAAGAATTTCGTCGGTATGTTCGCCCAGTAGCGGCGGGGGTAGACGCATCTGCGCCGGCGTTGTTGATAAGTTGAACGGTGAGCCTACCAGCCGGACATCCCCTGCCGTTGGGTGTGGCATCTGAACCAACATCCCTCGCTCACATGCCTGTGGGTCGGTGAACACCTTGTGCATTGTGTTGACGGGACCAGCAGGTACATCGGCATCCGCACAAAGTTCAATCCAATCGGCGGCACTCTTCTGACGCAAGAGGGCCTCCAACATCGGGATTAACACCTCTCGATGCGCGACACGTTGGATATTGGTCGCAAAACGTGCGTCGTCCGCCCACACTCTCACGCCAGCGGCCGTGCAGAACCGTCGCCACTGTCCATCGTTGCCGATGGCGAGGACGAGGCAATCATCTGCCGCCTGAAACGCCTGATACGGCACGATGCTGGCGTGGGCGTTGCCCCACCGTTCCGGCACCTCTCCTGAACAGAGGTAGTTGCTCCCAACATTTGCGAGCAATGCCAACTGTGAATCGAACAACGCCATATCAATATGTTGACCGACCCCTGTGCGCTCACGGGCAAACAGAGCAGCAAGGATGGCGTTGCCCGCAAACAGTGCGGTCGCAACATCCACGATGGCAACCCCTACCTTCATCGGCGTACCGTCACGTTCCCCAGTGATAGACATGAAACCGCCGCGCCCCTGAATCAGGAAATCGTAGCCGGGCAGATTACGGTCAGGGCCTGTGTGCCCAAAGCCGCTGATCGAGCAGTAAATCAGGCGCGGGTTCATTGATTTTAGCGTCTCATAGCCGAAACCGAGTTCGTCCAAACCGCCAATGCGAAAGTTCTCAATCAACACATCGCTCTGCTGAACGAGTGCTCGGACAATATCGCCCCCGCGCTCATGCTTGAGGTTGAGCGTGAGGCTTCTCTTGTTACGATTGCAGCACAGATAGTACGCCGATTCCCCCCCGACAAACGGCGGTCCCCACTGTCGCGTCTCATCCCCGACATCAGGTCGCTCGACCTTGACAACATCTGCCCCCAAATCGCCGAGCATCATCCCACAGTAGGGTCCGGCGAGGTGGCGGGATAGGTCAAGGACGCGAATGCCGGTTAATGCACCTGCCATCATCCCCCTCCTCACAAATAAGGCGTACGATTGTCATTTAACACGATTCAAACGGATAGGGCGGCAGTGGATTGGTGACCGGTTTATCAACGCGGTAGCCAAGCGCATAATCCGCCTGAATCAACTGATGAATCTCCTGGGTCCCCTCATAGATCAGTGTCCCGCGCGCATTGCGGAAATAGCGTTCAACAGGGTACTCGTCGCTGTAACCGTGTGCGCCATGAATCTGTATTGCGTCATCTGCGGCGCGGAAGGCATTCTGGCAGTTCGTCCACTTTGCGAGACTCACCTCGCGGGTGCACCGGTGCCCCTGATTCTTCATCCATCCAACCTGATAACTGAGCAACCGCCCAATGTCGCGTCCAGCGACCATGTTAGCGATTTTTTGCTGGACAAGTTGATGCTTACCGATGGGTTGTCCAAAGGTCTCACGCTGTTTGGCATAAGCCACGCTCGCCTCAAGACACGCCACTATCAGGCCAACGGCACCGGAAGCAACGGTATAACGCCCATTGTCCAGGGCACTCATTGCGATTTTGAAGCCTTCGCCCTCCGCACCGAGACGGTTCTCTACAGGTACGCGCACATCTTCGAGGCGAATATGCCCTACGTTTCCCATCCGCCCGCCTAACTTGTGGTCAATGCTCGATGTACTCACGCCATCAAAACGCCGCTCAACAATGAACGCAGAGATGCCGCGATGTTTTGCCGAACGGTCAGTGTAAGCAAATATCAGAAAGTTATCGGCGATATCGGCACAGCCAATCCACGTTTTCTCGCCGTTGAGCAGGTAGGTCTCACCATCACGCTGGGCGGTTGTGCGGATGCCTGCGACATCACTCCCCGCACCCGGTTCCGTGAGGCCAAACGCCGCAAGTTTTTCACCCCGCGCTTGCGGCACGAGATACGTTTGCTTCTGCGCTTCGCTCCCCCACTGAAACAACGCCAGCGAATTGAGCGCGAGATGCACCGCAATCAGGACGCGAAATGCGCTGTCACCACGCTCCAACTCTTCCGAAACGATACCGAGGCTCAAGTAATCCAAACCCAATCCGCCATATTGACGGGGGATGCAGACCCCCAACAGTCCCTCCGCCGCCATCTTCCGCACAACCTCGGATGGTAGATGCTGTGCTCGGTCCCAGTCACGCACACTGGGTAGAATCTCGCGCTGACAAAATGCGCGTGTGCGCTGGCGGATGGCTTCATGGTCTGAGGTTAATGTGAAGTCCATAATTTAGCTCTCTGACCCCTTCTGCTCTGCTTTGCGCCTTTGCATCTTTGCGCCTTTGCGTTAAAATTCTACGTCTTTGCGTTTTGTGTAAAGTGGCAACTCGGATTATTCCAATAAGCTTTCAACGTGCTCCCGTAGCCCCTGTTCAATTGACGTACTCGGCACTTTGAGGCCGCTAGATTCCAACCGATTTAGGTCATAGATTCGATGGCAGAGGAACGGTGCCGCTTCAGGATGTGCTACCAAGTGCTCAGTCACTGAGAGTTCCTCAACGTTGAGTTCAACGCCAAGCAACTCGGCGATGATTCGGTAATATTCACGAGATTCGATGATGTCTGGACCGGCGGCACAGAAAATCTGATTGTAAGTGTTTTCATTACCGCCTATGCTCAAGAGGAGGTCAGCCAGATCTCTAGCGAGGATCGGTTGCTGCAAAAAGTGTCCTCCGCCGACAAGTTGTAGCACTTCCCCCGCCCTGAGCTTTGAAATGAGTTGCGCGTCACGCCCGTGCAACGGTAGGCAACCGAGTAGCGACCCGGGCCCATAAATGTGGCATGGTCGAACAATCGTGCACTGCATATCCCCCGTATCGCTGCCGGTCAGGGCCAACTCGCAAAGTCTCTTTTTGCCGCCATATCCGCCTGAGAAGTAATAATCGCTCTCCTCACCTTGTGGGAACTGGCGATGCGAAGGGTCAAACACAAAATCGGTTGATACAAATACCAGATGCGGTGTTAAGTAGCGGAACACAGCGATATCTTGTTCGGCATCCTCCTCCTCGTAGCCGATGCAATCAATGACGAGGTCCCAATTCGTCCCCGCCTCAGCAACCACTTGGGCAAATATCGCCCGCTCCTGCCGGTCAGCAATCAGACCAATAACCCCATCAGGGAGTGGTCGTTGACCGCGTGTTATCGTCCAAACCGTATGCCCATCAGCAACCGCCCTCTGCGCTAAAGTACCGCTAACGAAGCCGCTGCCGCCGATGATGAGAATGTTAGATGACATTGAAATTTCTCCTAATTGGAAGTCGTGACCAGTTTCAGAACGCGACATGCCCCAATTCCCACGCTCCAGATGAAGTTTCAGAATTTAAACGGGTAACCCCAGTTCCCCCCGGATAACGGTCCCACCCCGGTAGGTGCGGTTTTGCGTCAAGTTGCGTCGAGTCATCTGAAGACAGATGGGCAGAGGAATTTTAACGCCAGGGCGGCGTAGAAACCAAGTTTTTTGCGTCGCGTTCATCGCGCCACCCGTAGGGGCGGGGTCTCCCCGCCCGTTCTACGGCAACCAAACTCGGTTGCTCTGAACAGGTGCTCGCACGCTCTATCGCCCATCCTGAAAATTATAGCATATATCTTAACCAAGTTGCCACCTTGGTAATATAACGAGAAAGAAACCGAGTTTTTTGCGTCTCGTCATCGGGTTTCCATCCGCAAGGATCGGCAAAACTCGGTTTCTTGAATTGGTAGCAACTTATACCATTTCTGAAAATTTATATCGCGTTAGCGGTTTTGATGAAATATCAAACGCCTGTAATCCCGGCTACGGGGGTGCGGTTGATGACGCTTTCTTTGAAAGTGGCAACATGAGTTGACGCACATCGTTATCCGATGGGGCAAGATGCCCCGGCTACGGGGGGCTGATGCGTTTTTGCTTATGACTTTCTTTGAAAGTGGCAACATGAGTTGACGCAAATCGGACTTCCATTAACGAGTGATTTATTATCGGAATTGGTATTACGTTAGGTTATCTGAATCAAGCAACTTCCAATATAAAATATGCACATTGTACGTTGATGGAGGGCGGGGGAACCCCGCCCCTACAGTCTTTGCGCCTGATGAAAATCGAAACATTATTTTTGAAACTTGCTCAATAAGCAGGTTTAAGAATAAAAGTTTCGATTCCGATTCCAAAGAAATCAAGTTTTTGCAAGGGACGGGCGGGGGGACTCCGCCCCTACGGGTTCAAGAATGTGAAAATTACTATTAAAACTTGCTTACTGAAATTTTTATTGATAGATTATTGCATATATCTACAGTGACCGTTGATGTGATGAATCTCGCCCTAGCGGAGTTTGCCGATGCCGTGAATCCTGAGGGCAAGAAACAGATATTGTTAGTGTTGGATTGTGCGGGGTTTCACACGAGCGATGCGCTGGAAGTGCCAGCGGGTATAGAGTTATTTTATTTGCCCCCTTATTCTCCGGAGTTGCAACCTGCCGAGAGGCTTTGGCCGTTACTAAAGGAGGTGATTGCCAACCGTGTAATGAAGACACTTTGTGCGCTTGAGGAAGTGATTGTGAATCGGTGTCGCTGGTTTTTGAACAACTGCGAGATTGTGCAATCTCATGTCGGTTTTGAGTGGATTTGCAAAACCGATACACAATAAAATTCCAGTTAATTTGGTATTAGAGGTTCCCGGCTGTTCAGCGTATCGCACACTTCTTGATGCGATCTATTCAGCAAGAGGCATAGAAACTGACGAAGCGGGAGAAAAAAATGTCGTCATGCACTACGAGAAGCCTCTGAAAAACTATGGGAAGAATACCGAAAAAAAACCTGTAGTTTCGCCAGACTACTCAAAGGTTGAGTATCAATAGGCGTATTTGTTACGCTACTTGCTGCCATATTCCCAACCTGTTCCTTATATTCTCAATCGTCCGATACTAAAGAAGAGCTTCTTATTTCAACTGCCAGAAGATGGGGTCTTGACCGCCTCTTTCTTTGGGTGTGGTCCTGGGCCAGAACTCTTTGGACTCATGCGTTACTTGGGCGGACCTGAATCTCGCATTAATATTTCCGCCACTATGTTGGATCGCTGCGACTGGAAACCCGGCAGAAAAATTGTCCGTGAGCACTTATCAATCTTGCGTGTAAGCCCCCATCCCTTTAGGGTGGGGATGTAACACGCCGCAGCGCGCGCGTCTGAACCATTCAGACGCGCGTAAAAAACCTTGTAAATTTCGATGGGATATGCTATGCTCCTTCTACCGTTTCGAGGCAAGGGTTCACACTCGCAACCTAGCGGGTGCTTGCCTCACCTTCTGAAACAAGGCATAAACGGTGAAACGGAATCCCATGCGAACATTTAAATACAAACTACAAAACCACAAGCGCAACAAACACTTACATCGCGACTTGGAAATCATCGCCCACGTTTACAACCACTTCGTGGCATTGTGTCGCCGCCACTATCGCATCTATGGACAGTGCGAAGGCTACAAGCGTTTGACATTCAGTCGAATGTCCAAGCACCTCACGAAACTCAAACGGCTTGATAAGTTTGCCCACTGGCACATCCCGTTTTCGTGGGCAGTCCAAAACGCTTTGAAACGGATTGAACTCGGGTATATCAACTTCTTTGAGAACCGTGCCAAACGGCCACCCAAATTCCGTAGCCGTAAAAAATACCGGTCAATGACGTTTGACGGTTCGCAAATCAAAATAGAACCCTTCGCCGATGCGGAATATGGCATCCGCCATGTCCCCGTTGCGAAAATCCGCGTCCGTGGGCGTTGGTATCGGTTCTGGTATTCGAGACCGATTGAAGGCAACATCAAGCAAGTCACAGTCAAGCGTGACGGGCTTGGCGATTTCTACATTACCATTACAACAGATTTGAATGGGTCGCTTGTCGATAGGCGACCCATTCAAGAAGGATTAACCCCTGAACCACTAACTGGTGAAACAGCAGGGTTTGATTTTGGGTTAAAAACCTTTCTCACTTGTTCTGATGAAACGAAATACGAATCGCCCCTGTTCTATAAACGCTCTGCCCGCCAGGTTGCCAAAGCCTCACGGTCGCTGTCCAAAAAGAAACGGGACAGTAACAACCGTGAAAAAGCACGAAAGCACCTTGCCCGTGCCCACCGTAAAATTCAACGCCAGCGTGAAGATAATCACTTCAAACTTGCCATCGACCTCGTCCGCAGGTTTGACTTCTGCTTTTTTGAGGACTTAAACCTCAAGGGTATGGCACGGCTTTGGGGCAAAAAAGTGCTTGACCTCGCCTTCGGTGACTTCATGTTGAAAATACGATGGCAAGCCCATAAGCGGTGCAAGCGTGTTGAAACCATTAACCGTTGGATTGCCACAACAACGGTTTGCCACAGTTGCGGTCAAAAACACGCCTTCATAGACCTCAAAGTCCGTGAATGGCGTTGTTCATGTGGTATCAAACACGACCGCGATGTGAACGCCGCAAAAGTGGTTCACAAGGTTGGGACATCAACCTTTGCCGGAGAGAGTGTTAGACTCGCTACAGCGGGCTTCCCTCTATGATAGCAGAATCCCCATCCCTTTAGGGTGGGGAGTATGTCAATACCTGAATCTTATGATATTCACGAGTTCACGTCAGACCTCGTGGGAAAAGAAGCTGACTTTTTACCTGATGATTCGGGAGAGTGGGTGAGCAAATCTGACTTAGTCGTCATGCAACACTAACAAAAGCCTGGCAGACTTTGGAAATTCCTAATGTTTTTCATTGCACAAATAGCTTGATCTGTGATAAAGTGTTATTGGGTTAGAAATGAGTCTTTGGTGATAGAGCCCGAAGAGAGCAAATTGACTCTGCTGCTGGGCTATTACAAGTTCAATACAAATTAAGGAGGGACAGATGAAAAATATCAGACACTTAACCGTAATTTCTCTGGTCGTATTTGTTGGGATGATCAGTTTGGCACTGGTGAGTTGCGAGCAGAAAAGCGGGCAGAAAGATGAAGTTAAAATTGCTGTTGCGGGCCCCTTTACCGGGAGTGTCGCGGCGTTTGGAGAAATGATCAAGCGGGGTGCGGAACTTAGGGCGAAGGAGATTAACGCCGCTGGCGGTGTCAACGGCAAAACGTTGAAGCTCATCTTTGAAGATGATACCGGAAAAGATAAGGAAGCGGGAAATGTCGCAACCAAAATTGCAACCAATCGGCAGATTCTAGCGGTGATTGGTCACTTCAATAGTTCCTGTTCATTAGCAGGGAAACCGATTTATAAGCAATACGGAATCGTTGAGCTGTCCCCCGGCTCTACCAACGTGCGTGTCTGCAAAGGGAGCGATTGGACATTCCGCAACCTATATCATGACGGTTTCCAGGGAAGATTCATTGCAAAGTATATCAAAGACGTGTTGACAGATGTTCAAAGTGTTGCAGTTTTCTTTGATAACGATGATTACGGACGTGGTCTCAGAGATACGTTCACAGAAGCGGCAGAAAAAATTGGACTCGAAATTGTTGCGTCAGAGGCGTATGACCGGGATAACACTGACTTTAAGGCACAATTAACCAGCATTAAAGGGAAAAACCCAGATATGATTTTTATCTCTGGCTTATACGCACAAGCGAGTTTAATCGTTTCACAGGCGCGCGAAACCGGCATAACCGTACCATTCTTCGGTGCAGATGGTGTTGATTCTCCCGATTTTCTGAAAAACGCTGGTCAAGCCGCCGAAGGCACATACATTACAACACCGTTTGCGTTTGAAATCGGCACCCCTGAAGCCCAAAGGGTTTATGAGGCATTTGAAGCAGACTACGGCAAAGCACCTGATACATGGGCGGCGTTGACTTATGATGCGCTCGGAATGATCGTCGAAGCCATTGAAAAAGTGGGAGAAAATCGAAAGGCTATCCGCGACTATTTGGCATCAATTGATACGCCAGAAGAGGGATATGCAGGAATCACCGGATTGACTTACTTCGACGAAAATGGGGATTGCGTGAAGCCTGCTTATGTCAAAAGGGTCAAAGACGGTAAATTTGTCGCTGCCGAAAAACAGATGACTGACACTGAAGTAACGGAAAGCCTTTTCAAGCAATGAAGTTACATACATTGGAACGAAACAGCATATCAAAATCGTGTGTAGCCTAACAATCGCTCGGTAGCCAAGGAGGATAATCAACATTTCATGGCAGAACTGCTAGAACAGGTAATAAATGGTCTTATCCTTGGCGGCATCTATGCGCTGATTGCCGTCGGGTATACCATGGTGTATGGAATTATTCAACTGATTAACTTTGCCCACGGTGAAATTTTCATGTTCGGGGCATATTTTGCGTTCCTATGCGTCACCACCTTTGGACTTCCATTTTGGGTCGCCCTACCAATCAGCATGTTACTCTGCGCGACAATGGGCATGTTAATTGACTTCATCGCCTATCGCCCGCTTCGTAATGCACCCCGCCTATCTGCGCTAATCACCGCAATCGGCATATCACTCGTGCTGCAAAATCTCGCCCGAATGATTTGGGGTGCCGAATGGCGTGTATTCCCATCCGCAACCATACCGACTTTTCTGACCGAGAATTCCATTCCGTTGCCCGGGGGCGCCCAACTCCTATTTCGAGATATGTTTATTCTCGTACTGGCAGTCATCTTAATGGTGGGATTAAACCTAATTATTTACTTAACGAAAATCGGTAAAGCGATGCGGGCGTGTGCCCAGGACAAAGTTGCGGCACACCTGATGGGAATCAACACAAATTGGGTCATTTTGGTGACTTTCGCCATTGGCTCTGCACTCGGAGCGGTTGCGGGTGTCATGGTCGGAGTGCGGGAGGTGATTGAGCCGACAATGGGGTATTACAAAGGAGTCGCGGCGTTTGCCGCAGCTGTGCTTGGCGGAATCGGCAATATCACAGGCGCAATGCTCGGCGGCCTGCTGCTCGGCATTGCTGAAACTCTCGGTGCAGGTTATATTTCGTCGGGCTATCGCCTTGCTATCGCCTATATTATCATGATTCTTGTGATTATCTTCCGTCCGTCTGGTCTGCTCGGTAAATCAACAGGGACACGGGCTTAATGTTTCTCTATCCATTATCAAGGATTGGCGATTATAGTAAAGCCCATAATTACTGATACACCGTCGCCCCGCGTGCTTTGATGAAGATTATCCGAGGACGGATGGTCGTCCGAAGACGGATGGCAACATGAGTTGACGCACGTGAGCGAGCGCAAAAAATAAGTAGGGTAATTTCATACGAGTGCCCGGTGTGGTTTCATGACGTTTATCCGAGGACGGATGGTCGTCCGAAGACGGATGGCAACATGAGTTGACGCACGTGAGCGAGCGCAAAAAATAAGTAGGGTAATAGCATACGGACACCCGGTGCGGTTGCATGACGTTTATCCGAGGACGGATGGTCGTCCGAAGACGGATGGCAACATGAGTTGACGCACGTGAGCGAGCGCAAAAAATAAATGGGGTAATGGCATACGGGCGGTGCGGTAAACCGCACCTACCGGGCCTGGGAAAAACCTGGGTTACCCGATTAAATACTTAAACTTCATTAAACCGCACCTACCTTGGTTGGGGTGCCCCGTTTAAGTTCTTAAACTTCATCGAAGTACGCCTACCGGTAAATGTCACCATATTTTTGGATTTCACTACAAATTCACAATTGGAGCATCGCATCATGATACACCTCCCGATTCTGAGAGGCGGACGTACGTACAAAAGTCTAAATACCGCTCGTGTGGTGCATATCAAAACGGGCGAACCGGTTGCGGTCGTTAGCCAAGCCAATCAAGGGTTAATTGCCAAAGACTTACTCGACGTTGCGGACAACAAACGCGCATTCGACGCACTCTCCGTCTCAGATCTCTTGAGCATCTGCAAAAAAGCGGCGCGTTTTTTTATGGAATCCGATTTGCCGCTGGACAGCACCCTGCAATCGCCTGACGATTACATCCAACAGTTGTCTGCAACCACGGGGATGCCAGAAACTCTCTGCCGAAAGAATATGAATAAAATTCAACGGGCACTGGAAGAGATGGAAACAATCTTGAGTGGATTGACGCACAATTTAGACCTCTCCATTCTCGATACCGGTTGGGGTGTGCAAGACGAACGCGTTCTGAGCTATGTTTGTCAAACCAACGCATTGGGGGCTGTGTTGCCGAATAATTCCCCGGGCGTACATTCCCTCTGGCTTCCAGCGATCCCGCTCAAAGTGCCAGTCGTGCTCAAGCCAGGGAGTCAGGAACCGTGGACACCGTTTCGCATCGCACAAGCTTTTATTGAGGCAGGTTGTCCCTCTGAAGGGTTCGGATTTTATCCAACGGATTATTCGGGTGCCGCGGAGATACTGCTCCGTTGCGGTCGAACGATGCTCTTTGGAGGGGGCTCGACGGTAGCCCCATGGCAAACTGACCCGCGTGTGGAAATTCACGGCCCTGGACAGAGCAAAATTATCATCGCAGAAGACAAGATTGATGGGTGGAGGAACTCTCTTGATGTGATGGTCACTTCGATTGCTGAAAACGGTGGGCGGTCTTGTATCAATGCTTCCGGTGTCTGGGTACCGATGCACAGTCGTGAAATTGCGGAGGCGTTGGCGAGAGAATTGGTCAAAATTAATGCGCGACCTCTGGATGACCCAAACGCTCAGATTGCGGCTTTTACGGACGCAACGTTTGCCCATCGTCTCTCGGCAATAATTGATAGCCAGCTTAAAGTCCCCGGTGCAATGGATGTGACGGCCGAGCTGCGTGGCGGGGAACGGGTGGTGAAAAAAGATGGCTGTACATTCCTGCTTCCAACTGTCATTTGGTGTGAAACCCCGGAGCATCCACTCGCAAACACTGAATTTCTGTTCCCATTCGTCAGTGTGGTCGGAGTGCCGCAAAGGGAGATATTGGAACACATCGGGCCCAGCTTAGTGGTCACGGCCATCACGGAAGACGAACAATTTACCCGCACCCTGCTCGCCTCGCCTGATGTGGAACGTTTGAATTTGGGACCCATTCCCACGAACCAGATCTCCTGGGATGACCCGCACGAAGGAAATCTGTTTGAACACCTCTATCAGCAACGCGCATTGCAGGTCAGCACTTCGATTCGCTAGGAGGGACATATATGACTACGGTTAATACGCCATCTATCAGCAAGGAACAGGTCGATTTTTACAATGAGAACGGCTTTCTGATTGTTCGCAATGTACTGTCCACTGACGAAGCGGGTGAACTTCGTAGTATCGTCCAACAGGAGGTACAACGTGACGCATACCCATCGTCGCTGAAGTATCCTGAGCCATCGAAGTACACGGTTAGCGGCAATCGGATGGCTGATGCCGGTATGGCATCCATTGTTGAACATCCGACGGTTGTTGATGCCGTTGAGGGCTTGCTGGGTCAACCAGCGCATCTGACCGCTTTCGTCGCATATCTGCGTACCCCGGGCGATAAAGGCTCTGGCGCGCATTGTGACTATAAACGGTGGCGGCCTGTCGGTTCATCAATGAATTGGCTGTTTGCCATCATTCCACTGACCGATTTTGATCCGGCGTATGGGCCGTTTCTGGTGTCGCCGAAATCCCATAAACTGCCCCAGGTTATCGACGAAGAGGCGCACATATTAGATCTCACCCGTCCGGATGCCGCGCAACTGCCCCCCTTTATTGACCCTGAACTCAAGGCGGGCGACCTACTGCTTGCCAACGAGCACACTTGGCATAAAGCACCGGCGGGCACGACCACAGAAGACCGTTGCGGTATTTTCAATAAGTATTGTGCGGTCAACGCTCCCCCCGCGGCGGGCTACTATTCGTACAATCACGCCGCCCTTGATTCATTGAGTGATGCGGGCAAACGGTTGTTGCCCGCCTGTTTTGATAAGCCTATCACGACAGCACATTTGCTCATCGAGTGCCCGAACGGCGAGGAATCGAAATTCCTGCTTCTGCACGACAAGGAGAACGGCCGGTGGGAGTTGCCCGGCGGCGAAGCGTGGGAAGAAGAGACGGTCAGTTGGGATGTCGGGGCCCGGATCGGTTCGCTGCAAGCCCTGACCAAAGCGCAACTCGGGTTAGACATTCCTTGGATGTCCTATATCGCGGATGTTGAAGCGGAAAACGGTATCTGCCGTACGTACGGATACTCGGATGCGAATCTGACCGCCGACTCACTGGCCAATGGATACTGCGAGTGGTTCACCAAAGACCGCCTGCAACGGATGCTGGGTGAGAGCAACCCTATCTGTCGCACAATTGATACATGGAACCGAGCTGATATAATCCGTGGCAAGGGCAAAGCGTGCAGTCAGAGTAAAACGCAATTTGAGTGACCGATTCCCGCGAATCTCACAGTATCGGGAGTGGGAACTCCCTCCCACACATCAGGTAGACACGTAAAGCGGAAGCGAAACTGCTGTGCCAGACACCATGCTCCGGGTGACGGCTTCCGTAAATTCCATATATTTCGCACCTGTATCAAAGTCAGTGTGGGTGATAACCTCATTCCCGAGAATGGCATTGATAAATTCCTCTTCCACCCGCCAACCGCCTTCTTCTTCAGCAGGAATGTCGAGCTCGGCGAGTTCAGCATCGCCCTTCTGCCCGCCATAAAGTTTGTTGCCCGAAAAGCGAAGTGTGCCTGAACTGCCAAACAGTAACCCTTCTGGCGTGCCCGCTAAGCCAGCGACGTTGGATACTTGGACGTGCATCTGTGCGCCACACGCCATGTCCGCGATGATGTCAATGTGTTCGGGGATACGCACAGGACGCATGATTCCATTATCATCCTTACGCATCTTGACGAAGGTTTTGCCCATCGCCACCACCCGCGTTGCCTCACCGACCCAGCGTATCAACGCCTCGTACCAGATGCCCATACTCATTATGTTCAAACCGCTCAGGTCGAAGTTTTCTCGCCAGTGCAAGGGGGTATCGGGGTCAAGAAATTCACCGCCTGCTCGCACTTCGATTGCCAGTAGGTCGCCGATATATCCCTCGGCAATGAGCCGTTTCACCGTGTTGTCCACACGCAGGGTGAACGGGGACGGAACGATCTGGGTAACGAGGTGCGGTTTTGCGCGAGCGGCATCACGCATGGCGTGAGCATCTTGGGCGTTCATCGCCATTCGTGCTTCACACATCACATGCTTGTCCGCTTCCAAAGCCGCGACTGTACCGAGACAGTGCATATACGGCCACGTCCCGATGACGATAGCTCCTGTATCTGGGTCATCAATGGCTTCGCGCCAGTTATCGTAAATTTTCGGAATCCCAAACTCCTGTGCGACCCGTCCCGATGATTCGCGGCTGCGATTGCAAACGCCAACAACTTCGACACCATCAATTTCTTGCAATCCCGGAATGTGACGGGACGTTGTGTTTTGACCCGCACCGATAATGCCGACGCGAATTGTCTCGTTGCTCATATTTATATCTCCCTCATAGATGTAGTTATGCCAAATTAACCAGATTCACATTGTTTTTCCAGCTTGTATCTCTACTCTTTTTGTCCGAATCGCGGATTATAGGCTTTACTATAATATGCCAAAATCTCCAGCTCTCATTTTAGCCGAAAACACCAATTGAGTCGATCCTTTTTTGCTCTGGTCAAAAAAAAGCATTTGACAGATTTCTGACTTTTCGGTATGATGAGAGTATACCATACACGACAAATGCTTCCGTTGGATTGCCAACCCCAACGGAATAACGAACATCGTCTAGCCTTTTAAGGAGGCAAGCCTAAATGAACATCCTGATTACAGGCGCGTCGAGTCAGCTCGCAGATGCTATTGCCGATGAACTCGGCGAAGATCATAATTTGCGTCTTATGGATAGTGTGCCGCTTGATAAGGAGGGCAAATTTGAAGTGATACAGGGGAGCATCCTAGATGCTGGTGATTCATCGAGGGCAGTGCGTGAGATGGATGTCCTCATTCATACCAGCGAACCGCCGACTGAACTCCCCACAGATACGCTGGAGCGGGAACAGACAATCCTTGACCTCGCCACAAGAGGGACGCACGTCATCTTTACCGCTGGGGTGAACGCTGGTATCAAGCGATTCATCTATGCCAGCTCCTTGGCAATTTTTCACGAATACCCTGACGATATCTATATTAGCGAGTTGTGGAAACCGCTTCCATCGCCAGAAATCATAGAGATGACGAAGTATTTGGGTGAATTGACGTGTCGAGAGTTTGCACGCGTGAACAGGGTTACTGTGACTGCATTGCGGCTCGGGGAACTTGTGCGAGAGGAAGCGGTTCAGGGAGAAACGCCGAATGCCTCATGGCTTGATATTAGGGATGCCGCTCAAGCGTTTCGTTGTGCCTTGAGTCGCGATAGTAGTGAGCAGATTGGATGGCAACAGCGGTGGGACTTCTATCATGTCTGTGCGGATATTCCGAATCCGAGGTTTCTGATTGATAAAGCCCGCGGTATTGGGTATCACCCCACGCACAATTTTGAGGCGCACTACCAATAGAGATTCGCCCATTCGCAAATTCATCTGCTCATTTTAACACCGTTTCACGCATAAGGAGGATTCACCGGTGAAAAAAGTTCTCGTCCTCGGCGCGTCTGGTAACATTGCCCCCTACATCACGCCGGGGCTGGCAAAAGACTATGAGCTACACCTTACGGATATCGTCCCGCATCCAGCAGGCACACCGACTACGACGGTTGATATAACCTGCTACGACCAAGTTTTAGAGGCATCTCGTGGGATGGATGCCATTATGAATTTCACTGTCATCCGCGACAACCCGACTGTAAGTTTTGACGTGAATGTAAAAGGCGCGCTGCATGTCATGAAAGCCGCCGTTGAGCATAATATAAAAAAAGTGATTCACACAGGCCCTCAACTGGTTCGTAGCGGATACGACCACGAGTTTGATGTTGATGACGTGCCGCGAATACCGGGGACGAATTATTACGGGATTACCAAGTTCCTCAGCATGGAAATCTGCAAAATCTACTCGCGGGTCTATGATATTCAAACGGTCTGTTTTGTCTTTAACGGACTCGGCCCAAAGCCAACTGTCCCGGTGACCAAGCAGGATTTCCCGACCTTTACGGTGGTCTGGGAAGACCTAGAACACGCCTGTCGGCTCGCGTTGGAGATTGAGTCTGTTCCCGATAATTTCCAAGATTTTAATTTGCTCAGTTACCTCGCACACGGAAAATATCAGGTCGAGAAAGCGAAGCGAATCTTGGGATTTGAACCGTTGGAACGGGTTGAAGATTATTTCAAGCGACCAACCGATTAGGAACCTGTTTGAAAAGTCATCACGTATTAGGAGAAGGCGGGGCAAGATGCCCTGCCTACGGTATTATACCAAATTGCTTTAAATATTATTGCGTTATATCGGTTTTCAATGGATTCGCAAAACCGAAAAACAATACCAATCAGGTTAATTTGGTATTATAGTAAAGCCCATAATTACTAATACACCGCGACCAGCGCGCTTACAAAGCGCGCCTACCGGTAAATGTCACCATATAGATTTCACTATAAAAAATGATTTTTTCATCTGCCGAGATTCTTGAGAGTGATTTTGCCAACCACAAACCGCGTTTAGCGTTTGACGGAGATACATTCGATGCGTGGCAGGAGTGGCGGAGGCGATTGTTGCCGGAATTGCGGCAGTTGCTCGGCCCTGTTCCCGACGCAATCGCTCCGTTGAACCCTCAGATTCTCTCCACACAGACGTTTGAGAAGTTTACTCTGCACAAAGTGATCTATTCGTCACGACCGAATGTTCCCATCCCGGCTTATCTGCTAATTCCGAAAGGCGCGACCGAAAAAACGCCTGCCGTGCTATGCATCCACGGGCATGTCCCAAACGGCAAGGAGGATGTCGTCTTCAGTGAGGGCGAATACGGTGCCGCGTATGGGCGGACGCTTGCGGAGCAGGGCATGGTGACCTTGTGCCCCGATAACGCTGGGATGGGAGAGCGGACTCATCCCTCTGGTGGATGCGATTTCCTTTGGCGCAGGCTCAACCTACTCGGTGAAGACCTCACCGGGTATAGGGTTTATGACCTGATGCGCGGAATGGATTACCTCCAAAGCCTTCCAGAGGTCGATGAAACACGGATCGGAATTGCAGGTCTGTCTGGCGGTTGCTGGCTCGGAATCGTTCACGCGGCGTTTGATGCTCGTGTCAAGGCGGGGGTGCTGAGCGGTTATTTCACGACGTTCGCGCAAACGTCATGGTTCGGACATTGCATCTGCCATCATCCGCGCGGTATCGGAGCGCTCTGTGAGATGCCAGATATCGCGGGGTTGATTGCGCCACGCCCAATCTTTGTCGAATGGGGAACGGAGGACGTAAGTCGCCCTGTACAACCCGCTTTTGAGATGGCACAGAAAATCTATCGTGCTGCTGGTGCCGAGGATAGTATCCACCTGCACCAATTTGATGCAGGGCACCTCTTTTCGGGTGAGCGGTCGCTACCTTGGCTCGTTGAGACTTTGTCGGCACTGTGACCAGCAGATTAGATCTGCTGGATTTGTCAATCGAGCAGGAGCGGCGGGGCCCAGGCGCGTCATGGTCTTTGTCAAAATGTAAAATTTATTATTGAAAGTTGCTTATCCGCGAGAAACCGAGTTTTGCCGATCCTTGCGGATGGAAACCCGATGACGAGACGCAAAAAACTCGGTTTCTAAAATGTGAAGTTTATTATTAAAACTGATGACCGAATGTCAGGGAGTTCTATAATGACCCCCAAACAACGCTACCAGTTTGATGTTACCGGCTACCTCCATTTGGAGAACGTCCTGAGTGCTGAAGAGTTAGCGGCGGCGCGAGAGGCCGCTTTTCGCTATATCAATACCCCTACGGAAGAACTGCCGCCCGGCTTCCGCTCAAATGGGAAAGGGTTTGAAAATGGCTTTGCGTTTGATAAGGCATTAGAGGCACTGGCGGTGCATCCGGTGACTTGGCCTATTGTCAAGGAGCTGACCAACAACAAGCCGCAGCTTATGCGGGGTACAATGATGGCTGACAGAGCCGGTGTGTCAGAGTCTGAAGCACCGCTATACCTGCATTGCGCTCGGGAAGATTTCGGGTGGGAGAGTACCCGTTACCTTGTAAAGGATGAGCGAATCTTCTGCAATGATTTTGTTATTTTCCCGTATTTGACCGATGTGTACCCGGGAGATGGAGGACTATTGGTTGTGCCGGGGTCACACAAGGCTGAGTTTCCACGTCCCGAAACGCTGTTTAATCACGGCGTGGTCGAAGACAAAGACAGCCTTCCACCGGGCGTTGTCAACATCACGCCGAAAGCGGGGGATATGGTGATTATCTCCGAATTGCTGACGCACGGCGCATTGCCGTGGAAACCGAAAGACCGGTATCGTTGCTTTTTGGTGCTGCGCTATGGCCCACAGTATCGCGGAGAAAGCCGTGTATCCCAAGAGGTCAGAGCGCGTCTATCGCCTGAAACGTTGGAATTGATCGCCCGAGAACACTACACGCACCCGAAGGAAATCATCAAGATGGATGTCATCACTTTGACCACCTGAGCAGGGTTTGGTATTAAAGCGTTCTGACCACACAATGCAGAAAGGAAGATTGGAAGATTGGGAGATTGGAAGAAGAGAAGGTTAAAAGAAAGGGAGGATGGAAATGAGCAACGTTAAAATTGCTGTTGTCGGTATGGGGATTGGTCGCCCTAACGGCCGTGCGCTGGCAAAGCATCCGCGGGGCGTGGTCGTGGCACTATGTGACCTCGTCGAAGAGCGGATGCAGGCTTTTGCCAAGGAATTGCCGAATCCGGTGAAGCTTTATACGGACTACAAAGAGATGTGTCAAGACCCCGAAATTGATGCGGTCTTTGTTGGTACACCGAACCAGTGGCACGCGCCAATCGGACGTGAAGCAGTGCGGAACGGCAAGCATGTCCTGATCACGAAACCGCTTGCTGACTCTGAGGGGGCGGCGGGACAGCTCGTCGCGGATGCAGAGTCGGCTGGTGTTGTCAACATGATGTCTTTGGCGATGCGCTTTAGTGATGCCTGCCAGCATCTTGGCGGTCTAGCGCGGGAGGATTATTTCGGCGAACTCTACTATGCAAAGGCGCGCAGTATTCGCCGAAACGGGATACCCGTCTGGAGAGGTTCCAACCAATTGCGATTGGAATTCATTCAAAAAGGGGGCGGTGCTTTTAGAGATATGGGAGTGCATGTCCTCGATGCGGTCTGGTGGCTCTTGGGAAAACCTAAGCCGTTGCATGTCCTCGGAACCGGAGGGGCAAAGTTTGGACCGCACGGTGCGGGGTATACGCAGGAAACGCCCAAAGATATCTACGAACAATTTGCTGTGGACGATTATGCCGGAGGGTTTATCGCTTTTGAAGGCGGGATTGGTTTACAGGTGGAGAGTTTCTGGGCATCGCATCAGCCAACGGAACGCCAGATTGAGCTCTTCGGCACGGACGGAGGCGCGCAACTATCGCCGTTGATAATCTATCGGATGGAGAATGGGGTGGAGCAAAACCTCACTCCTGAACCGATCGAAAAAATGGAGGGGTTCGACCGCATTGCGAATCACTTCATTGGATCCATTCTTGACGGTGAACCGTGCAAAGCCCCTCTTCGAGATGGTCTAATTGTGCAACAGATGATGGAGGCGGTATTGAACAGTGCCGAGACGGGGCAACCTGTTGCGCTCTGATTGCCAAAAAGGAAACGGACCGCCGCAAACCGCCGGTCCGTTCCCGATACGGTTTGATACAAACTTGTAGAATGAAGTCCTAATACCCTGCCTTGATGAGGCCCCAAGCAATAGGCAGTTTTCCTGACGCTTCGACGGATAAAATGTTCCCCTCCATCGCCATTGTGACCTCTTCTTCCGATAAGGCTTTCTGCCACAGGCGAAGTTCGTCAAGAATGCCATCCCAATACCGCTCTGCCCGATATCGCCCAATTTCCAAAGGCGCGCCGTTGTCCGTTTTACCGGGACCGGCGGCGTTTTTGTCGTCTAGGTCAAGTTTGCCATCAAGATAGATCTGAATCGTAGTCTTATCCTTGCGAACCGAGACGACATGGTGCCACTTGTCATCGGCGATAGGGGTTTTGCCGGGCACCTCTCCGCCTGCCGCACCGTCATGATAGCGGGTGTAAAGCAAGCCATCTCTCAGTTTGATGTAGTATCCAGGGCCGTCCCACTTGATAAACATGAACCCTTGCCCAGTTTTCTTACCTGTCTTAAACCAAGCTTCCAGGCTCACGTCAGCCGTGCCCATGTCTAATATTTTATTTGCCGGCACTGAGGCTCCCATTGATTTGCCGTCTGTGAACGCAACACCGCCCTTTACTTTCCCTTGCACCCACTTGGGTTTATTCTCAAGTTTTGCCACGAATTTGTTCGGAGAGATATCCGTAATTTTATCTCCGCTTCCTTCGTCTAGTGGAAAGTAGAACACCAAATTGGCGAAATCCGCGCTATATCCAGATGTGACCATGAGACTCAAACCAACAGAAAACAGAACAACACATCGCAAATCGTTTCAATTGCATCATTTTATTTTCCTCCTGTACAAGATTTAGAGTCTGGACGTATCTTTACGCCCACAAGTTCAAGAAGGGTAGGAAAGGGATTTCCTACCCACGGGGCCAGGGTGGGGAAGGGATTTCCCACCTACGGAAGTTTTGTGCATACTACTGCTGTCTCTTGAGCGTCCCCCAAAGCGTTGATAGTTTCCGTTTGGGTGTTACGGATAATCCCTTTTTGAATCTTTCCGCTTCCTCCTGTGTTTCAGGGAAAACCGGATTTTGGGTCGCAGAAATTAGGATTCCGTCCAATTCCGTGCCGTCCTCCCGTTGAATGATATTTAACGTATATTCTCCCCTTCTGATGTCAACGGCGAGTTGTTGCTGTCCCGGTGCGCCAGCGCAGTTTCTGCTGTCCATCTTCGACCATCTCCACGTCGCGATTGGTTGACCTGTGTCCCAGATATGCGTCTGATCTCCCGGCATTTTTCCGCCGCAGTTCTCACCAGACCGGGGTTTGGGATTATCAATGCTCCAAAAGAATGAGTCATTTCCCCCATCAGTGGCGATTACCCGGCCCCAAAAGTAATATGTTCCTGTCTTAGGGATAACGATTTCAAAGTTCGCAAGGCCGTTGCCATCGTTGCCTGCTCCCTGCGGTGCGACCACATATTTTCCACCGAAAGCGGTTTTTTTATCTTTTTTTATCTCAAAGGGGGCAGTGACTTTAGCCGCGTCTTCGGCATCAATGTAGATGGTGAAAACGGTAATCCTTTTAACTATCGGTGGCACAACGAGGTCTCTGTCTTTGAGATTGTTGGCACCCCGTTCTGTTTCAGGAAACTTTGGATTTTTCGTATCAGTAACCAGAATGCCGTCCAATTCTGTGCCATCCTCTCGTTGAATAATATTCAACGTATATATGCCTTTTTTCAGTTTAACGGCAAGTTGGTCTTGGCCGGCTGCTCCGTCACAGTTTCTGCTATCCATTTTAGACCATTCCCAATCGAGGCGAGGATTGCCGGTGTCCCAAATGTGTACCTGATCCCCTGGGATTTTCCCACCGCAATTCTCCGCTGACCTTGGAGCGGGATCATCAATGCTCCAAAAAAAAGAATCGTTGCCGCCATCGGTTGCAATCACACGCCCCCAAAAATAGTAGGTGTCATTTTTGGGCACCTCGAAGGCATACCGAACAAAACCGTTGCCATCATTCCCGGCTCCCTGCGGTGCCACAACATACTTCCCACCGAACGCTCCCTTTTTTTCTCTGACCTCAAGCGGTGCACTCAGGTCACCGGCATCTTCCGCGTCAATGTAGACCATAAAGGCGGAACTTATCCCACTCGTTGTGCTTAGGAGAAATAGAGTTAATATTAGTTTTCTGAATGCCATGTTTGCTCTTTGCATAGAATATAGGTCAATATATGAAGATTAAAAAATAAGTTGGGTAATTTCATACGGATGGCCGGTGCGGTTGCATGACGTTTATCCGAGGACGGATGGTCGCGTGAGCGAGCGCAAAAAATAAATGGGGTAATTGCATACGGACGACCGGTGCGGTTACCCGTTTAATTCTTAAGGTTAATATGAATGTAGGCCGAGATTCCAAAATGGACGAATTGCATACGTCAAGCTAGGAATCTCGAGCTACAATCAAATCAATGAACCTTCGGAAGTCGCAGGTTCAAATATCAACTGATTAGCGTTGTGCCTTAATTGCTCCCCAAGCAGTCGCTAATTTGTCTTTCGCTTCGACAGCGACTATGGCTCGTGCTTCCGCATTCGTTTTCGGCAATTGATCGGCTTGCAGGTCTTCATCCGTGACGAGGATACCATCCAATTCTGTGCCATCCTCGCGTTGGATGATGTACAGCGTGTATGTTCCTTTCGTCAGGTCAACAACGAGCTGGTCTGCTCCATCGGTGCCAGCGCAATTTCTGCTGTCCATCTTTGACCATCCCCACGTTGTGATTGGTTGACCTGTGTCCCAGATATGCTTCTGATCTCCTGGGATTTTTCCACTACAGTTTTCGCCGGACTTCTGCTCGGCGGCGGAAACGTTAATGCCCCAGAAGAAGGAATCGTTACCGCCATCGAGCGCAACTACCCGTCCCCAGAACCGGTACTTGCCACCGGGGACAGAAAATTCATACGTCGCAATGGCATTTCCATCATTTCCGCTCCCCTGTGGGGCCAGGATATACCCATCGCCGAACGCATCTGCCTTATCCTTTTTGACCTCAAACGGTTTCGTAATCGGTGTGGAAGTGTTCTCTGCATCAATGTAATGCTTGAAAGCCGATGCGATCCCAACGCATGTCAAGACCATGGCCAAAATAGCAATTAGTGAGCAAATTCTTGCAAACATAGAAAATTATCTCCTTAGTTTAGTTTTTCTGAATACAGCCTAAAGCTGTTTGTGTTGTGAATTATTATCAGGATGAACGACTCAACTTGTCGCATCCGGATTTCGAGGATAGCTGGCTACTGTAGCGTTCTGTGGGGCTTCACCGCTTAGCTTTGATGTTTCCCCAAATTTCAGCAAGTTTGCCAGTCGCCTCGACCGATTCCGCAGTCTTTTCCTTGGCCTTTTCATAGTCGTCATCGGTAGGACGGTATTGGGAGCTGTCTGTCCACACGAAGACATCCATGAACCGGGTAGAATTCCCTTGTCTGTGGTAGATATACATCCAGTTTTCGCCATTCTGAAGTTCCTTCTTATGCCCCTCGCGGCCGCCACCATCCCATCCCCAAGCGGCAACATTTGCCTCAAAAATTCGGTCAAGCGCATTGACGAATGGTGCGACTCCATCGCCCCCGGGAAAGGGTGCTTTGTCAGGAATCTTCTTGTTCGCCCCCTTGACAAGCAGGTAATCCGATTGGTTACTTGGATTGACGACGCGCCCCCAGAAGTACCATAGACCTTTCTTGCCGCCATCCGTTTTACTGATGTCGAATGAATAGACAAGCCTCCCCCCTACACCACCGGTTCGAGTAACCGTTTTTCCGAATGCACCTTTCGGGGGGGCAGGCGTACCGCCTTCCTCTCCGGCGATCGGGAAGAATTGATGGCCTTTGGGTTCTCGTGCATCATACGCTTCGGCTTCAAACCAGATTTGAACTCCACCGCCGACTTTTGAGACTTTGAAGACATCGACGGCATCCGCTGGCATCGTCACCAACAACAGCACCAGGGTAACGCAGAGTAGTGCTCGCTGATACCATTGAGACATGATGATTTTCTCCTTTCCATCATTTGAGGAGTGTATCGAGATGCGACTTAACGCCTCGATTTGATTCGTCCCCAAACGGTAGCAAGTTTGCCGGCGCGCTCAACTGCTACTGCGGCTGTGGCACTGTTATAATCGGCATCGGTAGGCGTATAATCAGGGCTGTCTGCCCACACGAAAACATCCATCTTCTTGGAATCATTTCCCTGTCGGTGGTATATGTGCATGGTGTTCACGCCATCTTGAAGGTCTTTGGTATGCCCTTCTCCATGGTCAGCTCTCCCCCAGTCCCAGGCACCTACGTCACCGATATTTTGTTCAAAAATCCGGTCATCGTCGTTGACAAAGGGTGGGGTATCGTTGTCGCCCGGATATGGTGGACCACCAGGGATCTCTGCATCGTCCGGATCGCCCTCTACGAGCATATAATCCGAATTATTGGCAGGATTCACAACTCGCCCCCAGAAATACCATGTGCCACCCTTGCCACCGGCCGCACCGACATTAAATTTGTAGGTCAGCCGGCCGCCCGCGGCACCCGCACGAGTAAGTGCTTTACCTATCGCACCAGCTTCGTCAACAAGCAGGAAAAACTCATCGGTATCGGGATCTCGTACATCCCAATCTTCCGCTTCAAACCAGACTTGACTTCCGCCTCCATGGTTCGATATTTTGAGATTCTTGACCGCATGGGCGGGTATTGTCAACAGCAACAACGCAACAAAAATGGTAAGCGTTAGTTGCACATACCAACGATGTAACATATTAATCTTCTCCTTATTGAGAGTTTGCCTATAGAGCCGCAGATTTTGTAGGATCATGCGGATTTCCACTTCGTGAATCCGGATTTTCAGAATGTTGCGGAAGTATAGGTCGGTTTTGAAAGTTAAAATGTGATACGTGCTTCGGCCAAAACACCTTGGCCTTCAAACACGTTTTGGATAACGGATGATGCACTTATACGGATTCAATTTGATCGGTTGAGAATCCGTGAAACACCCATCCGCTTTCTGCCCACTTGGGCTTGAATCGTTCCAGTCAAATTTATGGAACGAAACGTCATTCCGATCCCCTAGTGCTTTGTCACGTCAAAGTTGATGGGTATAGAAGTCGCGAGCACAGCTCGCTCCTACAAGAAGATAAGCGCAGCGCGGAATCCAGACGCGCTCTAAATACTTTTCACCCATCATTTTAATGTGGACAGAACACTAGAGTGGAAGATTAGGGGAAAAACTTCTACCCAACCTTCCATTCTTCCAACCTTCCATTCTTTTTCATCATATATGCAATTGCGATTTATGTCCAGTGAAATTTTCCCTTTTTCTATAATCAACCAGATCAGGACATCTTGCTTGAATCCGACATACTCCCCTTGACGCGCTGCGTCGAAAATCGGACGCAGCGCATCATGGGAGCGAGTTGTGGGTGAACTGACCAAGGCTATTGTTTAATGTCGCCCCAAACGGTGGCTAATTTCCCTTTTGGAGAAACAGCGAGAACGGAGCTAAATCCCTTACTCATAATCTGCTTAATATCCTTCTCATCAACAGCGACATTAAAGATGGCAACCTCGTCAATCTTACCGCCGAAAAAGAGTGTGTGGTCGCCGAGGTTTCCAATCAAAACTTTTTTCGGGGTCACCATAACGTCGTAGTCAATTTTTTTCTCACTCTCTTTGACCCCATTGACATAAATCGCAACCGTTTTCCCGTCTCTATCGTGAACGCCGGCAAGGTGGGACCAGGCGTTCTTCTTTATGTCGGTTGTGCCTTTCACATTAGATTGGGCCGTATTCCCGGGGTCTCGGTGTGATACAAATGCCTTCCCCTGCAAAATACTCATGTAATACGACCTCTCTGTTCCTGACCAACCCTTTCCCACAATCATTTCATGCGTGGCGAGATTAATGACCGTAGGAAATACCCATACGGACAATGTAAAACTGTTGACATCTAGGCTTTTATCGTTTCCGCAATCCACAAAAGTCTTGCTGTCATCAAATTCCAAACTCTTGCCGAACTTCCCATTAGTCCATTTCGGACCATCCAGTTTTCCGTCATTGCCATTCCCGGAGAGATCTTCGGCGACATTGCCTGAGCCCTGGTCAAAGAGCCACAGCCCGGCAAGCGTTTTGGGGTCAATCTCGGCATTACTTATGCTGGTGAACATCAGGCTTAGGATGACTATGCTGATGCTGAATACAGAATATCTTGCCCTTAACATCTTAATGTCCTCCCTTTGCGTTTGGTGATAAAGTTCCGACAATTTTCCAATAATTTCATTCTAACAGAATCGCATAAAGATGTCAAGCAGTCTTTTTTCGCCTTCCCCCCTCTCAATTACCCACGCGAAGGCTCTGTCATCCGCTCTCGCGCTTGGCGGGACAGTTCGGCGAGATGCCCATCGTTCGCCATCACCTGTTCTAAATGCCGCATTCGCTGTGGGCCCGCGGTGCGAACCATTTTCTCACCGTATTTCCGGTCAATCCAAAAACGCGCCGAGTTGCCGATATATTTGCGTAAATCCTCCAAACGGTCTTCCGGGTAGCGTTGGCAGAGGTTCATCGTGAACATGCGTCGGTGGGTTCCACCCCCAAATGCCGCATGTTTGGTATTGTGGTTGAACAACACAACATCACCCGGCCCGGTTTCAAAGGCGACCGCGGGCACGTCTCTGCCGTGAACGCTCCATCGCTCTTGACTTTCTCGAATCTGCTGGGAAAGCACATCGGCATAACCATCCCCGAAGATATGACTGCCCGGAATCACGCGAAGGCTTCCGGTGTCGCGGGTCAACCGGTCAAGGTAAAACGCGATTTTGATGTGCATCGGGTCTTCCGGCTTATGGCCCCCATCGGAATGCCAACCTGTGTCACCGACGTAGAAATTCCCATCGCTTCCCATATAGTTGAAGTCGTCGCCCAATAAAGAGGTTGCGATGTCTAAAATACGAGGGTCGTCTAGCAGAGCAGAGAGGACCTCGCTCTGATCAATAAATGGGACAATACAGGAACGGGCTTGTCCGTTGTGGGGTTTCCCGTCGTGTCCCCCGCCACGCTCTGCCCAAACTGCTTCAAACGCGCTATCAATTTCATCAATACGGTTTGCCATCAGCCCGGGGAAACTCAGATAACCGAAGGTCTGAAAGAAATTCATCTGCTGGTCTGTCAGTTTGAAATCTTGGTCGTTCATTTTTTCCTCCTGTATTTAGAAAAATCCGGATATCGAAATCCTCTGTGAATTGCCGAGGTCATGGGCGTTGAACGCATAATCTACAAATAGCGTCGCTTTGTCGATGCGAAGGCGCAGGCCGCTTCCTGCTGCAAGTCTGTCTCCGTCTGCACCGACGCGAAACGCAACCACCTTGAATAACCGATACTCCGCCCCGATGCGAAAAAGGGTCTCGCTACCCTTACCTTCGGCGAGGTCTTTTGCACCTGTTTCTAGGTCTGCTCCGACTGTCACATCTCCAATTATCGGGGGGGTAACGTCGTAGGATACGCCGAGCCGCATTCGTCGGTTGCGAGTGAACGTCGGACGGGCGGGGGTGTTCCAGCGAATCTGTGTGCCCGTGGCATCCTGTAGCATCGCCCCAATCCGAAGTCCGTGCAGTGGCTCTACCATTAAACCGAGGTCAATGCCGAAACCGCTTCCGCTGTTTACGAAAATTGATTGGCGGAGTAGCTTGAGATTTCCACCGACCGCGAGTTCGGGGTTGATTTGACGAGCATAGGAGATTAATACGGCATTGTCGGTGTTGCTGAAAAACTCTTCGATTGTAGGGCGGTCAATGTATAACTCCCCTTCATCTTTAATGCCGTTACCATTTTTGTCTTGGAAATCCCCCAAAATGCCGTTCTCGTTGGTATCAATGAAGGTTGTTTTCGGAATATCGTCCACACCGAGCCGAATCCAACTCACGCCGACAGTTCCGATGTCTTCAATCTGCTGGACATAATTGACGAAATTGTACGTTACCAATCCCTTGCTCAAGAAACTGCCCCCTTCCACGCCGAAGGAGTCTGAGTACATCGCAGAGAAGGCGTGTTTTTGAACTCGCGTTAGCCCCGCTGGATTCCAGTAGGCCGCTGTCGCATCATCCGCGACCGATACAAACGCACTTCCCATCCCCAATGCTCGTGCACCGACACCGTGACTGAGAAATTCCGCTGCGTGACTTCCTTCTTCGGCAGAGGTTCCCGCTGGTATGGAGACACAACCGATACATAGAAGGAGGAATACAATATGATATTTGGATATTTTTCCCACCAGTTTACCTCAACTGCCAAATGACTTTGTAAGACGTTTCTGTTATGTGCTCTAGTCGCATTCAATTCTTCAGACAATTCACATGAACCGTCGAACTGGCTATCCCGGTGCAAAATCATAAATCGGTGTACGGATAATAACGCTCAACACGCTCCAGAATGCCCCAACGCAGTATTCGCCTAGAATCACACCGAAGAAGAAACCGACCGCTTTTCTATACAACGCCGGCCCGCCGAACCTGAGAACAAACCATTTGATAGTTGTACTGATTACCAAGCAGGTCCAGAAATACCCGACACCACCGGTCATCGAGAGCGCGTAGCCAGCGGGGTGTAGCGGCCACCAGATAAATCGCATCCGCATCAACATTAACAGAAACGTAAAGCCCATGCTCCCTGCCATAAATCCCATCGCAGTTGGGTCTGGGTCACGCGGATATGCAAGCAAGCCCGCCAGCCACCGGAATTGATAAATGTGCCCGATTGAAGGGCCGACTCCGCCGCCCGCACCTGTGATGGCTCCACCGAGACGGTAGAGTTCACTCACAGTCGCCCAAAAGGATGCCAGCGCACCAAACAGCACGGCAATCATCATCGCTGCCACAAGCCGCTTTGTATTCATCCCGGTTCTCTCGGCGATTTTGAACGCTTCCAACTGATGCGGCATAATGTGTTCCCGATAACCACGTCCACTGAAGAACCAGAAGTAGGGAAAGACTGTTAGGTTATTTGGCCCGATTCGGCGTGTTCCCAAAATATTAATTAGGAACTGTTGACCGTTGACCATACCCGCCATCTCATGAGCAGGAGGCCCTATCTCCGCACGTACCCGGGTTATCGCCACGGAAAGGGCGTAGAAAAACGCAAAGTACGGCAGAATGATTAGGAGCGTCATCCCCGCTTTCAGGCAGAACCAAGTAATAAACAGCGCGGAGAGAATTATCAGCACAAGGCATGTTCGGTAGCGAATCGGTTCATCAGAATCGTCAAGCCCATTCGGCCTTCCCAAAATCGTCCGTGCAACGTTGAGCAGATGCCTCCGTGTTATGACTAACGTTGCGACAAATATTGCCAGCCACGCCCCGATGGATTGTTCGCTGAAGTAAGGAAAAGGGGGTGGAATTGCAACGGCACTCCCAAAAACACGTTGGAGTTTTTCGACAATGTAGAAGAACCAGATCGAGAATGAGAGATCAAGTGGCAACAAAAATCCGAGCCCAATCACAAACGGATAGAGCGGGACAGTGATAGTTCCAACGGCGTTCCACGGTTTTTCAGTGAAGAACGTCCCCCAATTCCGGGCATTATGCCGGACGCTGAAATCTGGAAGGATGGGATAGAAATGGGCGAGACCGTGCCAGACATCGAGAGTCGCCGCGCTGATAAACCCTATCCACAGAATCCGATTTCGGAAAAAACTAGCAGACCCACCCCGCTCGGTAATCGCCAGCGGCAGTTGAATAATCGGGTAAGCGAGTTTTTCATGCTCTGTCCACTGCTTGCGAACAATCACGTTCAAACAGATCATGATTGTACCCCACGGGAGGATGAACGCTGTCCACCACAGTGTCGGCCAGAGCCATGCCCGGAGAAGTTTTTCTGTGTAGAACGGCGTATCGCCTTCGTAGAAGCCGCGGATGAGCTCCTTGTCCGCAACAACGAGATGTTTTGGAATATGGTTGTGAAACAGGCCTGCCCAATCGTTTTCGAGCGTGGCGAACCAGAACGCATGGGGAATCGCGGGGATAGTCAGCGCCAGCGTATCGTGTCCCGCTAGGCCAGAGGCGATTGAGAGCATCGCGTAAATTGTAACCATTTCGCCTTGGGTCAAGGCCGCCCTCGGAGCGAACCGCTTGATAATTAGATTAAGCAGAATGAGAAAAAACAGATTCAGGACAACATTCCAGAACAACGAAATCGTGGTTGGATGCCCAGAATGCCAGACGCATTCAACTTCGATAATCCAAAAAACGTTGGGCGGAATGAGAAGTAAGGCAATTAAAATCGCACGCCAGGTTACCCCTGATGTTTGGTGCGCGCGCTCTTTTTCAATGGCAACCATTGATGACCTCAAGCCGAAATGATTGGCACATTATAGCACAGATACCCAAATCTCGCAAGCGTAAAACACAACATTGAGGTTGACAAAGCCAGCATGTTAGAGTAAACTAAAATCTAATTATTTGGGAAAAATCGTAAAAGCAGGTTTAATATAAAATTTGTAGTATTGTGGGCTATACCCGTTCTAGTTATCTGCGAGCAACCGAGTTTTGCCGATCCTTGCAGGTGGAATTTTGTTTTCTCAGTTCCCTCCGCTGCAAAAGGCGTTGCGTTAGGATGGCGCGGGGATACGCCCTCTGTTGGTTTCCGTGCGTCAGTGGTATAAAACCCGTTTCAATATAAAAATTAAGCCAATTTCAGCATAAAGGGTCACGGTTGTGAAGCCAGGTCAGGCTGGGAAGCCAGGTCACGGCTGGGAAGCCGTTCCTACGGGGTCACGGCTGGGAAGCCGTTCCTACAAGGTCACGGCTGGGAAGCCGTTCCTACAAGGTTGCTTATTCTTAAAAATTGTCCAAAGGTTAGTAGGGATGGATAGTAGCTGTCCCGTGTAGTAACTTTCAGAGGTAGAATGCCGTTCAGAGGTAGAACGTTAGGTTTTCTCAACGACTGATAATCAGGAGATTGACATGCACATAAAGCGAGCCGTTCTCAAATTTGCGATAATGCTATTCTATTTGATTCCTGTTGTCTCTGCTCAACAAGCGGATATAAGTACGCACCTCCAACAACTTAATCATAAAGATGTCCCCGTGCGCCTCTACGGTGCGTATGCGTTGGGCGTAATTGGAGATGAACAAGCCGTTCAACCGTTGATTAAACTGCTCAACGACTCCGACCTATACGTGCGCGTGGCGGCCATTGATGCACTCGGTGAAATCGGTCATTCTACTGCGGTTAAGTCTCTGAACGGCTTGCTAGAAGATGAGAATTATCTCATCCGTGCCCATGCGGCGAGGGCGTTGACGAAAATCGTACCCGAAGCGGAGCAAACGCACCAGATCAAACGTTACACCAAAGATCTCAGCGACCCTGCGCGCAGTATTAGATTGCGGGCCTTGAAGGCATTGATATCGCTTCAGCCAGATCTGGCAACGGTCTATCGGCGGCGGCTCGCAATCATCGACCTCACTGATGCGGATGAAACGATTCGCGCAAACAGTGCCGTTGAGCTGGCGAGCATCGGCGATGAGGATGCTGTTGAACCGTTAAGCGGCATCCTCACAGACCAGAGCCGTATGGTCCGCAGAACTGCGGTGATAGCACTGAGACAGATTGCCACACGTCTCGGTAGCAGGACGATAGCCGCCGCTACCCAACTGCTTGTTGACGCTTTGCAGGATGAGGACAATCAGGTTCGTAGTCACGCAAGCGATGCGGTTGTACTAATTGGCCCTGATGTGGTGCAACGGTTAGTCGCTGCCTTGATGACCCCGGATGGGACGGCCAATTCAGCTGTTGTCAATACGCTGGTACAGATTGGCGAACCGGCAGTTCAGCCGTTGACCGCGTTGCTTGGAGCAGACAGTGTGACGACCCGCGCTGTTGCCGTAGGGGTACTGAGCCAAATTCAACCGGATAAGGCGGCGAGCTACCAGATTCTACGGAGTCTCACGGAGCTCAAAGACCCAGAGGTCTCGGTTCGGATATTGGCACTCAATCGTTTGGGCGCCATTGGGCATCTGCCGGATTCGAGAGGGTTGGTCGCTGCCCTCTCTGACCCAGATGCACGGGTTCGCCGAAGTGCGGCTCTCACGCTCGGCAAAATTGACCAACCTCCGCTCGGTGAACTTATCCTGCTCTTGAGCGATGAGAACCCTTCAACCCGGTGGAATGCGATGATGGCGATAGGAATCATCGCATCGCAACTGGAGACGCAGGAGCAACTGCAACCGGCGATTAATCCGTTGGTGAATGCACTGATAGGTTCAGATGCCTCAAGTCGTTTAAGGGCGGCGGATACCTTAAAACGGATTGGCTCGTCAGCAAGTGACGCGATTGCAACACTGCTCAATGATGAAAACGCGATGGCCCGTGCCGTAGCAGCAACCCTACTGACTGAAATTGAACCAGAGATGGCGATGACCTATCAACGAACCCGCTATCTCGCCGACTTACAGGACGCAGATGCCACCATCCGTGCAGCGGCTATTGGTCCCCTGGGAAGGGGTGGCACCCCTGACACGGCGGAACTCTTGGTCGAAGTGCTTAAAGACAGAAACCCAATCGTGCGCCAACATGCGGCGACAGCGTTGGTACAGATTGGTGAATCGGCGATTTCGGCACTTTCAACACAGCTCAGTGCTCAAGCCTCAAACACACGTCTGAGTGCCATTCGCATTCTCGGCGAGATTGCGGAAACGCTTCCAAACACTACCCCAATGTCGTCCGTTGTGAACATGCTTATCGAGCGACTTCAGGATTCGGATGACGCGGTTCGACTTGCCTCCATCAATACACTGGTGAAGTGTGGGGTACCAGCTATTGATGCCCTTATCGCTCAAATGGGTGCTCCTGATACCGTGGTGCGGTCAGCGGCAACGAAGGCGTTGGGTCGGATGGGAGATACGGCAAAGGAAGCGTTGATTAGGACATTGTCAAACCCCAAAAGCACCGTTCGGCAGAATGCCGCGGCTGCGCTTGGACAGATAGTTCCTGATGAGGCGCAATTCTACCAAGTGACGCGATACATCAACGATCTCAGGGATACAGATGAAACGGTGCGAGCAAGCGCGGCAAGAATGTTAGGACACATCGGTGCCCCTCGTGCATTTGAACAGTTGGTTGCGACGTTGGGCGACACAGATTATCGGGTCAGACTCCATGCAGCGGAAGCATTGGGCAAGCTCAATGACAAACGAGCGATGCCTGCACTGGAGGCGGCAAAGAACGACAAAGACGATGTGAAAGCCGTTGAGGAAGCGGCTAAAAATTCGTTTAATTGGCTCAAACGCCTTCCGTGATGCGCCTTCCGTGATGGAAGAGTTTGGGCATGAGTAGTCAAAAATTTAAATAAGGAGATATGTGAATGCCACAAATACCACCAGTATGGGTAGGAGTTGCTATCGTTGTTTTTATCGTTTTCATGATGACCGTTGTGCGGATTTTGAAGGAGTACGAGCGTGCGGTTGTCTTTCGGTTCGGGCGATTAAGTCGCGTGGGAGGTCCCGGGCTCGTCTGGCTGATTCCATTCTGGATTGAGCGAATAGAGCGGATAAGTCTCCGCGTTATCGTCCAAGACGTTACCCCCCAAGATGTCATTACGAAAGACAACGTTTCTGTGAGTGTGAACGCTGTGCTCTCCTTTCGGGTGATTGCCGCTGATAAGGCGGTCATTGAGGTTGAAGACTTTGGATTCGCAATCGGTCAGGTTGCTCAGACGACGCTTCGGAGTGTGCTCGGAAGGGCGGAACTCGATGACCTGCTCTCAGAGCGGGAAAAGTTGAACCAAGACCTTGAGAATATCATCGCCCAACACTGCGAACCGTGGGGTGTCGAGGTACTTGCGATGGAAATCAAACACGTCGACCTGCCTGTGGAGATGCAACGTGCGATGGCAAAACAGGCGGAGGCGGAGCGGGAACGGCGAGCAAAAGTGGTTCATGCGGACGGGGAATTAGAATCTGCCCGAGCTTTAACGGATGCCGCCGCGATGCTCAGCTCCACACCCGCCGCTGTGCAACTCCGATTTCTCCAAGCCCTAATCGAAGTCTCTGCGAATTCCAAGAATTCTACGCTGGTCTTCCCACTTCCAATTGAGCTCCTGAAGGGATTGGTAAAGCTTGGCGACGATTCAGCAACATCATAAGTTGCCTGAATTGCGTCAAGTCATCTTGCCACCCGTTAGGGCAGGATTCACAGGATTAAGAAATCGGTTTAATATTCTGCGATTTTGTTGCCTCAGGTCACCCCGCAGAAAAAGGGCGTAGCGTTAGCATCGAGCGGCGATACGCCCTCTGTCGGTTTCCGTGCGTCAGTGCTATTATTCTTACAAAATTGTCCAAAGCTTAGGGGGTAGTCAATATCAGGGGGATTAAGACAATGAAAAGCCTATATCTTTCTTCACTACGAGGAATTATCGGCGATTGGGAGTACTTTCCGTGTTTAATGAAATTCAGAGATATTGCTGAAAGAGTAAACTTAGCAGAAGAAATCTATGAGAGCAAAACCCTAAGTGAGCTAGTGGAGCGGGAGCTCCGTCAAAATCGCGGCAAAGAGATAAAAGCATATCTGATTCAACAAGAACAACGCTTTGTCAATTCCTTAATCGTTGCAGTTTACGAAGGGGCCCCCAATTGGTATGGAATAACCAACCTGAAGCCAAACAGCATATTAGAGGTCAATACAATACCTGATGAGATCGTCGAAAATGTTGGATTTCTATGCTTGAGTGGTGGCGAGAGGCTTTTTACACTGGACGGACAAGACAGGTTGGTGGGCATTAAAGACGCTGTGAAAGAGAATCCTGAGCTGGGTGACGACGAATTGACAGTCATCTTTATCGCTCATAATACAGATTCGGCGGGCAAAGAGAGAAGTCGGAGGCTTTTCACAACATTAAACAAGAACGATAAACTTGTTTCAAAAGGGGGGATTATTGCTCTTGACGAGGATGATACAATGGCTATTATCGCCCGGCGGTTGGTTATGGAAAATCCCATGTTTATGGAAAAACGCATCTTGAACAATGCCACCAATAATATACCACCTAGCAATTCTACTTGCCTAACAACGATTGGGAATCTGTACGATCTGCTCGGAATCCTTTTTACGAAAATCTATGTTATATCGAAAAAAAAGAGACAAGCAGATATAAAAGAGGAATTGACGAAAACGAGGTTAAGTGATAAAATTCTTGATAAGCACTACAAAAACGCTGGCGATTATTTTACGAGACTCGCATATAGCTTCGCTCCGTTGACCGAGTTTTGCACCGCCTCCGATTATTCTGCGGTCGTCAAAAAATACAGAAATCCAGAGGGTGGCAGTATTCTGTTTCGCCCAATCGGATTGACAATTATCACTGAAATTGTTTCAACGCTGGTCAAGAAATACCCATTGGATAGGTGCTTCGAGTTGGTTTCAAAATTGCCTACTGATCTGACAGCAGAACCTTATAACGGTGTTATCTGGCATCTAACGCGAAAGCGGATGACGGGTGGGAAAACTCTCGTCAGAAATCTTTTGCTGTATATGTTGGATGCGTATGATGGGGATGAAGATAAACTGCACCAAGATTACGCAAAAGCATTAGGGGTAGAACAGAACAAAATCCAGCTTCCTGTATCTGTGATTAAGTGTGTGTCCTGAGAATCACTACCCAGGAGCAGGTCACCAAAATGCGCGGCAACAGGATAGGGAATCTGGTAGACTTGTTGTAGGAGTAGATACGGATTAGGCAGTGACAGGAAATGCTATGGCACATTATGATGTGGTGAGTCAGCAAAAAGAGGTAAGAATCTATCAGACGAATTTCCTTCTTTGGAAAACACAATGGGATGCTTACACTGACCCGCCGATTCCATTGGATTGGAAATGCGTGAAGTTTGAAGAAAATAACATAAACCAGGTTCCTACCGAGAAAGGAGTTTATGCTTTTTTCATTGAGCCAAGACTTGCCAAATTTCCATCGCACGGCTATTTAGCATATATCGGACAGACAGGATATAAGAGCGAGCGTAACTTGCGAAAGAGATTTGGGGATTATCTCCAAGACAAAAAGAGATCCAAAAGAGTACGAGTCAATTTAATGTTGAATACATGGGAAGACTATCTGTATTTTTATTACGCTGAAGTTGATCCGGCTCTGGATTTAAGACAACTAGAACAAATGCTGTTAGATACTTTCACGCCCCCTTTCGTTGAGCGAGGACATTCAACGCACATAAGTGACATAATCAAAGGAATATGATGATGGAAAGACTATATCTTTCTTCGCTAAGAGGTCTAATCGGTGATTGGGTGTATTATCCTGCCCTAGTGAAACTCAAGGTTATTGCTGAACGGGTGAGTATCGCTGAAGAGATTTATCAAAGCCCAGCCTTGAGCAAAATGGTACAGAGATGGATAAAAAGGAATGGTGGTAGGGAGATAAAAAATTATCTCCTCAAACAAAAAGAGCGTTTCTTTAATTCACTAATCGTAGCAGTCTATGAAGGAGAGCCCGATTGGCATGCGATTACTCGTGTTGACAGCAACAATCCATTGGTAGATGCCGAGGACATCCCCGACGATGTAGTTGCTGGAATTGGATTTCTCAGTTTGAGCGGCGACGAAAAACTATTCACACTTGATGGGCAACACCGACTTATAGGAATTAAGGAAGCTGTGGAGGAAGACCCTGAACTGGGCGAAGAAGAATTGACGGTAATATTTATCGCCCATCGCACAGATGAAGCAGGAATGGAAAGAAGTCGGAGGCTTTTCACAACATTAAACAAGAACGATAAACTTGTTTCAAAAGGGGAGATTATTGCTCTTGACGAGGATGATACAATGGCTATCATTGCTCGGCGGTTGGTTATGGAAAATCCCATGTTTATGGAAGACCGCATCTTGAACAATGCCACCAGTAATATACCACCCAGCAATTCTACTTGCCTTACGACCATTGGGAATCTGTACGATCTGCTCGGAATCCTATTCACAAAAATCTATGTTGTATCGAAAAACAAGCGGCTGGCAAAGATAAAAGAGGAATTGACCCAAACGCGGTTAAGCGATGAAATCCTTGGTCAGCACTACAAAAACGCTTGCGATTATTTTACGAGACTCGCATATAGCTTCGTTCCGTTGACCGAGTTTTGCACCGCCTCCGATTATTCTGCGGTCGTCAAAAAATACAGAAATCCAGAGGGTGGCAGTATTCTTTTTCGCCCAATCGGATTGACAATTATCACTGAAATTGTTTCAACGCTGGTCAAGAAATACCCATTGGATAGGTGCTTCGAGTTGGTTTCAAAATTGCCTACTGATCTGACAGCAGAACCTTATAAGGGTGTTATCTGGCATCCAACGCGAAAGCGGATGACGGGTGGGAAAACTCTCGTCAGAAATCTTTTGCTCTATATGTTAGATGCGTATGATGGGGATGAAGATAAACTACATCAAGATTACGCGAAAGCATTAGGGGCACCCCAGTTGCTACCTGTTCCATACAAACTAAAACAGGGTTGATATAACCGACAACCTCACATATAATATTAAGCAGGTTTAAGAATAAAAGTTTCGATTCCGATTCCAAAGAAATCAAGTTTTTGCAAGGGACGGGCGGGGGGACCCCGCCCCTACGGGTTCAAGAATGTGAAAATTACTATTAAAACTTGCTTATTATGGCACAACAATATGATAGCGTCTCAAAATATATCATCTCGGCGTATCCGCAAGCGATGGCAAAACTGGTCTTCAGCAGTCAAACCGTCGAAGTGCAGGAAACCCTCTCTACTGAGCAGATTATTGTCGATGTCGGCTACACCGATATCACCCTCAGGGTGAAACGTCCTGATGGCACATTAGCTACGCTCCACATTGAGGTGCAAACCCGCGATAGCCAGGAACCGATGCCGTTGCGGATGGCAGCGTATCATGGATACCTGCTTAGAGAGTATAAGATGCCCGTCTGCGGCTGTGTTATTTATCTTGCCCCGAATGCTGGCAAAACCGACCCCGGTCACTATACCTATGAATGGGACGGGTACCAGTATCTGATGCAGTACAAGGTGATACGATTGATTGAGATAGATGGGCAAGCGATTTTGGAAACGCAGGACCCCGGTTTACTACCACTCACGCCTTTGATGAAACGGCCTAATGATATGGATGCCGATCGCTGGTTGGACGAATGTGTTAAAGCGACCAAGGCGGCAGCCGTGGCACCGGAGGTTTTGCCCAATTTATTGGCGGTTTTGAGTATCTTTAGCAGTTTGGTTTATGACTCTGAACAGATTAACCAACACATCCCGGAGGTCATGATGCACGAATTTCCGTTAGTCCAACACTTTATTGAACAAGGGATTAAGCAAGGGCGTCAAGAAGGGCATCAAGAAGGGCGCCAAGAAGGTACTGAGCAAGCCCTGACAGCAATTGCGATTGCCATGCTGAACGATAATCAACCGATTGATACGATTGTCAAATACACCGGCTTATCTGAAGCGGAGATTAAACAATTAACCGAATCGGTTGATTCAACGACCTAAGCCTAACCCCTTTTCAAACAGACTCTGAACACAGGTGCGAATAGTATGCAAGGGCTTGGATTGGGCGATCCAACCCGAACGACTGGCAGATCAGAAAAGCCCCAACCATATCAAATGGCTGGGGCTTTTTGAATAACGGGTTCGACCCGGGTTGCCCTCTACACGGTAGATTATCGCTTAGGTATGTACGAAAATGACTCTGAACAGATTAACCAACACATCCCGGAGGTCATGATGCACGAATTTCCGTTAGTCCAACACTTTATTGAGCAAGGTATTGAACAAGGGATTAAGCAAGGGCGTCAAGAAGGGCATCAAGAAGGGCGCCAAGAAGGTACTGAGCAAGCCCTGACAGCAATTGCGATTGCCATGCTGAACGATAATCAACCGCTTGATACGATTGTCAAATACACCGGCTTATCTGAAGCGGAGATTGAACAATTAACCGAATCGGTTGATTCAACGACCTAAGCCTAACCCCTTTTCAAACAGACTCCGAACACAGGTGCGAATAGTATGCAAGGGCTTGGATTGGGCAATCCAATCCGAACGACTGGCAGATCAGAAAAGCCCCAACCATATCAAATGGCTAGGGCTTTTTGAATAACGGGTTCAACCCGGGTTGCCCTCTACACGGTAGATTATCGCTTAGGTATGTACGAAAATCTATGCTCCCTCCGCAAAAAAGAACGCAGCGGACATAAAAGATGGATTGACTAAAACACGATTCAGTGATAAAATTCTTGATACGCACTACAAAAACGCTTGCGATTATTTTACGAGACTCACAGATAGCTTCGCTCCGTTGACCGAGTTTTGCACCGCCTCCGATTATTCTGCGGTCGTTAAAAAATACAGAAATCCAGAGGGTGGCAGTATTCTTTTTCGCCCAATCGGATTGACAATTATCACTGAAATTGTTTCAACGCTGGTCAAGAAATACCCATTGGATAGGTGCTTTGAGTTGGTTTCAAAATTGCCTACTGATTTGACAGCAGAACCTTATAACGGTGTTATCTGGCATCCAACGCGAAAGCGGATGACGGGTGGGAAAACTCTCGTCAGAAATCTTTTGCTCTATATGTTAGATGCGTATGATGGGGATGAAGATAAACTGCACCAAGATTACGCAAAAGCATTAGGGGCACCCCAGTTGCTACCTGTTCCATACAAACTAAAACAGGGTTGATATAACCGACAATCAGTATCTGATGCAGTACAAGGTGATACGATTGATTGAGATAGATGGGCAAGCGATTCTGGAAACGCAGGACCCCGGTTTACTACCACTCACGCCTTTGATGAAACGGCCTAATGATATGGATGCCGATCGCTGGTTGGACGAATGTGTTAAAGCGACCAAGGCGGCAGACGTGGCACCGGAGGTTTTGCCCAATTTATTGGCGGTTTTGAGTATCTTTAGCAGTTTGGTTTATGACTCTGAACAGATTAACCAACACATCCCGGAGGTCATGATGCACGAATTTCCGTTAGTCCAACACTTTATTGAGCAAGGTATTGAACAAGGGATTAAGCAAGGGCGTCAAGAAGGGCATCAAGAAGGGCACCAAGAAGGGCGCCAAGAAGGTACTGAGCAAGCCCTGACAGCAATTGCGATTGCCATGCTGAACGATAATCAACCGATTGATACGATTGTCAAATACACCGGCTTATCTGAAGCGGAGATTAAACAATTAACCGAATCGGTTGATTCAACGACCTAAGCCTAACCCCTTTTCAAACAGACTCCGAACACAGGTGCGAATAGTATGCAAGGGCTTGGATTGGGCAATCCAATCCGAACGACTCGGGGTGGAAAAGAATCAAATCCATCTTCCTGTATCTGTGATTAAGTGTGTGTCCTAAGAATCACTGCCAAAGTATCACGAAAAATATGTCCCCCGATATCCTACAAAACTATGTCCAAAGGATGGAACGCTTGCGAATAGACAGGGCGCACGGAGACGCTCCTCACAAGCCTCTCCTCCTGTTGGCAGTCATTGAACTGATTGAGCAAGGACAGATTCACGAAAATAGGATCCACCTCTCCCCAGATTTGGCTGAGACCTTCATGAAATATTGGTCAACAGTAACGAATCGAAGGACCAATATCGCCTTGCCATTTTTCCACTTAAGAGGTGATGAATTCTGGCATCTCCATCCAAATCCTGGATACGAAACAGCCTTGAACGTCGCCAGTCGAATCAGAGGGATTTCTCGCCTTCGCGAAGTTATTGCGTATGCGAGTTTGGATGACGACCTTTTTGTTTTACTCACTAATCCCCTGCATCGAGAAGTCATCCGCCAAACCCTTATCCAAACCTATCTTTCGGATTTCGAGCAAGAGATCGAAAGTCTCCTTGCAGAAGAACAGCAGATTGGAGAATATAGGGCTTTGCTAATCCGACAAAGCGAACTTCCCTTTTCATCTCAGGAACCAACAGCACCAATCCAAGCAGAAACTTCAATTCGTGACGCGGGTTTCCGTCAAGCAATCATGGGATTGTACAATTACACCTGCGCTGTCTGTGAGTTGCGTATTGTCACAATGGACGGAGAAAGTGCGACTGACGCTGCCCACATCATTCCCTTTAGTCTTTCGCAGAATGACGATGTACGAAATGGAATTTCTCTGTGCAAATTGCACCATTGGGCTTTTGACAAAGGATTAATTTCCTTGAGCGAGACCTATCAAGTTATTGTTTCGGTGCTTATGTCCGATCAGCGTCCAACGGAGGACAGGCTAACTGAACTGCGCGATAGATCTATATTGTTGCCCGAACACAATCAACTATACCCTGCCCAAGATGCCTTGGAGTGGCATCGTGAGGAAGTGCTTAGACAGTAACTTAATACGATCCTCAATGAAGCTCTTAACCACTAAAATAGATGAGGTGCTCTATGGGTAACTGGCACAAAATTAAGGTCAGTTCAAAAATATTGGGGCACATTAGTGGAGGCATATATCGTAGCCCCGCTGATGCGATAAAAGAATTAGTCAGTAATGCGTTTGATGCCGATGCGACTCGTGTTGCGATTACCACGAATTGGCCGAGCTTCGATATCATCACATGCCGTGACAATGGCAGTGGGATGGAGCAAGAGAAGTTTGAAAGGATAATGACTCAGGAAATCGGCGAAAGCACGAAGCGGGTTGCAACTGATGGGAACCCTAATGATGTGACAGAGCTGGGTAGACCAATAATTGGGTGGTTAGGGATTGGTATGTTGGGAATTGCTCAAATTTGTCGCGAGTTCAGAGTTATATCGCATCATAAGGAGACTCAAACGGCTTTTAGGGCAAGGGTACGTTTGGAGGATTTCCTCCGTGAAAAAGTGAGTGATATTCCACCAGACCCCGTCGTCCAGCAGTCAATCAACGTTGGGGAATTTATGGTCGAACCGATTGACTATGAACCGGACAACGCAGGCACTTATGTGATTGCCTCGCGGGTGCGCTCGGCTTTTCTGAGGCAATTTCGAGCAACTGTAGGCGAAGAGCGGTTGCCATCAAAATTTTCAGCATTTTTGAAGACCATCCACCGCGCCAGATCTGTGAAAGCTCTCGGTGACTATTGGCAGATGGTTTGGGAGCTAACTGTGGCATGTCCAGTTCCCTACGCCGAGGCAGGTCCCTTTGATTGGGATAAAATTGAGGTAGAACCGAAACTCAAAAAACGGTTAATTGACCTGCAAGAAACATTAAGAGCGTACCAATTTCAGGTAGTTGTTGATGGTTTATCGTTACGCAAGCCGAATCAATATCCACTTGCCGCTCCGCAAATACCAAAGCATAAACAAACAACAGGAAAGTTATTCTCTGTCAATAAAGAGGGAGAAGTATATGGGCAGACTTTCAAATTATCTGGCTACATTTACTTGCAAAATGGTCACGCAGTTGAACCGATGGAACTACGTGGCTTGTTGGTAAGAATACGAAACACCGCTATCGGGACTTACGACCCAACTCTCTTTACATACCCGAGCATTCCGGCACCGTGTTTCAATTGGTTATCCGGTGAAATCTATGTTGAAAAGGGCTTGGAATTCGCGCTAAACATAGACAGGGACAGTTTCAATGAGATGCATCCTCACTTCGTGAAACTCAAAGAGATTATCCACAATTTGCTCAAGCAGGAAGTTTTTCCCGAAGCACACCGAGGCCAAAGAAAAAGGTCTCAAGGAATACATGAGGATAGGGAAAATACAAAACGAGCCATCCTCAAATCTTTAATTCGTCAAGAGCTCGGCGGCGATTATGTACTCACTCGAACAGATGAAAAACCATTTCCCCTGACAATTGATACAGTTCAAGACATGATATTCGAGAACAATCAAAGCCCCTTATTACCTAACGCTAAAAGCAAACGGGAACTCATACAACGCATCGCGTATGCCTTTGAAATTTCTATGGAAGCTCCAGAGGACAAACGTAGGGAAAAATTTTACCTGCTACTATCAGAGTTCGTAAAGTTAGGTTTGTTGTAAACTCTATAGGAGCCTGCATAGATGAATCACATCAATTTTGAAACAGATCTTCCCAAACATTACGTCAGAAGATACGGATGGTTGCGGGCTATTCAGCAACAAAAACAGGCAATCAGAAAACGGTCAAAAAGGATTCCCTTGCGCTATTTTACGTTCTGTGCAGAAGATGCAATTGATGTCTTTATGTTAGAACGCGAGGAAATTCTTAAAAGGTCAGAGGAAACAGGGTACCTAGAAGGTGTCTACTTTTGTGAGGAGGACCTTGAGAAGTTCGGGAAAATAGCTAATTTAATAGGCTCCGCTGAACAAGGGTTTCAAGGCGCATTTGAAAAGATTGTACTGTTTGAGGACGATGAAGAAACAACGGGGAAAACATTGGAAGATGAGGATTCTTATCCACCTGAGATCCACGAAAAGCTTATATTCAAAGATGCACATCATCGCTTACATGAAGCGTTCCCATTCGATATTATCAACCTTGACGTGTTTGGTGTCATGTTTCCCGCCAGAAAGGGGATTATAACACCCCTTCTGGAATCAATTATTCAAATTTTAGAGTGGCAAACGGAATCAAGGTTTTCAATCAACAATCGCGAATGCGACCAATTCACGTTATTTCTTACCTCTCACATTGATCCAGATCTGACAGATCAAACCGCAATACAACAACTTGAAAATCGAGTCATTGACAATATCAGTACGAGTGTGGATTTTGAATCTGCTTTTGTCAAGCAATATGGACACAATCAAGTTCAGAAACTCGTAAGTGAGAATTTCGCCGAATTTTTCTGCGTCGCCCTTCCGAAATTTATGATTTATCAGGCCCTATTTGAGCTCGGGTGGCAAGTCACCTGTGGCCCGACATATTTGTATAATCGTGATGACAGGTGGATGGAAAATAAGCAGTATCAAATTATGCACACGGTTTCAGTTTATGAACGTATTCCCAACTTTCAAAAACGTCTTGATGCTCCCAGTGCAGGTCAATATATTCAGTTAGTCACCCAACTTGTCAATGATGGCGTTGAATGGGTGGATGATGTTATAGCAAATCCTGATATCAACCGGGAATTAAAGGAAGATCTGGAAGGGATTGTCGAATTGAGAAATCGGTATCAGAGACCGCAATAGTTTCAGTCGCAAGACTTAATCACTCTCCACGTTTTTCCAACCCCACCTCAATCAATTTTGCCGTTGAGGTTGGGATGCCGACCACTTCAATCTGGGCGGTCTGATATGCCTCCTTTTTAACCGTGACAATTGAAGCGAGATCTGCCCAGATTGTAACTTCAAATTTTCCTTCCGAATTTGAGATACTCTCCAGGATGCTACAGATACCCTCTGTACACTCGACACGAATTGATGCGCCAGCAATCGGGGCTCCGCTGTCGGCATCAAACACGGTTCCGATGAGGCGGGTTGGAATATATTTCCCGGTCTCTTGGGGGTAGATAATCGCACGGCCTACGTCGGTTGTTTCGCCTGCTATAACTTCTACGTTTTTGAGGGCACTGTTCGTCGTGTAACCGGGTGCCGTGACGTGAAGTTGATAGGTGCCAGCGGTGAGATTGTCAATCTCAAAGACCCCGTCTTTAACCCTGACAACGGTGATAACTTCCCCGTCTTGTAACACTGTTACTTCTGCGTCGGTAACGGTGATTGGTGAAATATTGCCGAAAATTGAGCCTGTCGCGTGTTGCGCCTCAAGATGCTCATCTGTTCTTTCACCTTCCGCGCAACCAATGACCCATACCATCCCGATCAGTCCGCTCAAAGTACAACAGCACACCAACCGATCCCAGCCTTGAGGTTGCGAATGTGACGTACGGTTCAAAACTGAATTACTCCTCGTGCCACTTCTCCGTTCAGCATGGCGGTAAAGGCTTCGTTGACTTCCTCCAGTTGATAGGTTCGTGTGACCAGTTCATCTAACTTGAGCACACCGGCACGATAGAGCGCAAGCAAACGGGGCATGTCGTAGCGCGGACGTGCGGAGCCGTAATTACTGCCCATCACGGTTTTTTCGCCCCAAAAGACGATGCTGGCATCAAGGGAAATCGGTTCACGGGGTGGAGCACCAATCCAGATTGCCTTCCCGCGATTCCGAATGGCACGCACTGTCTGTTCGTAGGTTATCTTTGTACCAATTGCCTCGAACGCGTAATCCGCCCCTAAGCCATCGGTCAAGTCTTGAATCTCGGCGATGACATCCCCTTCGCTGGCATTAATCGTATGGGTTGCCCCGAACTGCCGTGCGAATTCCAATTTCGAGTCCATTATATCCACAGCGATGATTCTCTCTGCCCCAGCGATGACCGCGCCTTGAAGCACATTCAAGCCAATCCCGCCCGCACCGAAAACGACGACACTGCTTCCCGGTCGGACTTGGGCGGTATTCGTCGCTGCACAAACTCCTGTCGTGACACTACATCCGACTAGAGCTGCCTTATCCAACGGCATCTCTTTATCGATCGGAATCGCGCATTCTTGCGGGATTACGCTGTACTCGGCGAAGGACGCAACCATCCCAAAATGGTGGATAGCCACTCCGTTCTTGCTGTAGCGGGTCGTGCCGTCGGGAAGGTTTCCGCGTCCGCCCTTTCTCGAATTGAGGCAGATATTGGCGTAGCCTTGCGTACAGTATATACAGTGACCGCAGGATGGCACCCACGAGAGAATGACGTGGTCACCGGGCTTGACCAGAGTAACCCCTTTTCCAACTTCCGCAACGACCCCGGCACCCTCGTCGCCCAATACGACGGGAAGAGGTATATCGAGTTTGCCGGTGACAGCGTGGTAACAACTATGACAAACGCCTGTCGCCGCTACTTTCACAACGATTTCGCCTGCTTTGGGGGCTTGCATTTCAATGTCTTCAACGACAACAGGTTGATTTAATTCATACAGAACAGCAGCTTTCATAGCTCCTCCTTGTCTAGTTTCTCAGGGATCTGCTGGATTTGTCAATCCAGCAGGAGCACTATGGGGGATTAGAAACCGAGTTTTGAGGAAAAAACTTGGTTTCTCACAGGGATTTGGCAATCTAGCAGGAGCGGTGTGGAGAATGTTACTCTTCCGCTTCTTCGCCCAAGAGTTCCGCTAACTCCCCTAAGAGGTCTCGCTCTTCGTCCTCATCCGTTTCATCTACGTCATCGTCGTGACGGTTTCTGCGTTGTTCCAATCCCTCCTCCACTGATTCAAGGTCTGACCGAAATTCGATTAGGTTGCTCAGATACCGTTCGCGTGTGATATTCTCTGCCTCGCCGTAGCCTTCGCGTAGACATTCGCCACAAAATTGTCCGATGCGTTGAATTCCCAAATCGATCTGCCTTAACGCTTCCTCCTCGTCGCCTTCCCTGAGACTGAGTTCGGCATTCGCAATCCCACTCATCATTAGCATGTAGCCTTTGTATTGGTAGTGTTGCCACGCGATGGCTGGAGGCGCGTATTTGCGGGCGAAATCCGTAGCGGCAATGTTGGTCTCGGTATCCCGCTTGACATCAGTCCAGCGTTTGATTGATGCGAAATGTAAATACCTAATGTATCGGTCAGTGGATTCATCAAATAGAGAACGCCAATCCTCTGGCGTTAATCGAAATCCTTCATCGCTACCGTGCTGATTTTTATAATCCGCAAGTTGGTCGTGAAAGTATTCATAGTAGGACTCGCGCCCGTGCGGTTTTGTGCCATCTGGACGGCCGGAGGCGTAAAGACGCATGAGCGTAAACGCATTCGCCTGTATAATAACGACCTCCCTGCCATCTGCAAGTGATAAGACTTGAACAGGTTGGACAGCATCAAATGACAGACTCTCCAGAACTTTATCTAGCGTTTGCATTAGATGTGTGTTTCTTTCAATAACATTGTTTGGCATTTCTCACCTCTCCTGAAAAAAATGATATATGTGAACGGAAAATGAATTCCTCCAACAGATAGCCCGCAAATTCTCCCATTCACAGCTTCGTAAATTCTCTGATTTGTGAATCACACCTCCTGATAATAATCTTGAACGGGTACGACGGAAGCCTTACCACGACGGAGCGCGTCAATGCCGTTGACAGCGGCCGCCGCGCCTGAAATCGTCGTAAAAATTGGGATGTTGTGTTCTATTGAAAGCTTCCGAATCAACTGTTCGCTCGGTTGGTGTGCATATCCCGTTGGGGTGTTGATGATAATATCTATCGCGTTATTTTTGACGTAATCTTGAATTGTCGGTCGTCCTTTTCCGATGCTATGGACTAATCCAACCTTCAGACCGTTTCGGCGAAGTACCCTCGCTGTCCCGTGGGTCGCGATGAGTTGAAATCCCATATCATGCAGTTTTTGGGCGATAAAGATAACGGTGCGCTTGTCCTTGTTCTTTACGCTGATAAAGGCACGTCCCTCGAATGGTAGCCCGGAGCCAATCGCTTTTTGGGCTTTCGTGAAGGCGATGCTGAGGTCTGAATCAATGCCCATGACTTCACCCGTTGATTTCATTTCAGGGCCGAGTTGCGAATCCGCGCCCGGAAAGCGGTTGAATGGGAAAACGGGGGCTTTCACACTGAAATAATCGGGTTCGATCTCTTTGGTAAATCCAAGTTCTGTAAGGGACTTCCCTGCCATGATGCGCGCCGCAAGTTTTGCCAATGGCACACCAATCGCTTTGCTGACAAAAGGAATTGTCCGTGATGCCCGCGGGTTGACTTCAAGCACATAGATCTGGTCATTTTTAATTGCATACTGGACATTCATCAGTCCACAGACGTTCAGTGCCTTCGCGAGGGCGTAGGTATACTCTTTTAGGGCATCGAGCTGCTCCTCAACGAGGGTATACGGGGGTAGAACGCAGTCGCTGTCACCAGAGTGGATGCCGGCTTCCTCAATATGCTCCATAATACCGCCCACCACGGTAATTTCTCCATCGGAGATCGCGTCCACATCAACCTCAATGGCATCCTCGACATATTTGTCAATCAGTACCGGATGCGCTGGCGAAACGGCAACCGCTGAACGCATGTATTCAGCCAAGCCCGTATCATCGTAAACGATTTGCATCGCTCTGCCGCCGAGCACATACGACGGCCGCACCATGACAGGGTATCCAACGGACTCGGCAATCGGCTTTGCCTCTTCGAGGCAGGTCGCTGTACCATTCGGCGGTTGCGTCAATCCGATTTTGTCTAGCACCTCCTTAAATAACTTCCGGTCCTCACTTCGGGCAATGTCATCCGACCCCGTTCCGATAATTGGAACGCCTGCGTCTTTAAGGGCCATTGCGAGATTCAGCGGTGTTTGCCCCCCGAACTGAACAATGACACCCATCGGCTGTTCGCGGTCAACGATGTTGAGGACATCTTCATAAGTCAGCGGTTCAAAATAGAGTCGGTCGGAGGTATCGTAGTCTGTACTGACGGTCTCAGGGTTGCTGTTGACCATGATTGTTTCATAGCCATCCTCTTTCAGCGCGAGGGTTGCGTGAACGCAACAGTAATCAAATTCAATTCCCTGACCGATCCGATTCGGGCCACCGCCCAATATCATGATTTTCTGCTTATTGGTCGGACGAACCTCATCCTCGCTGCTGTAGGTCGCGTAGTAATACGGCGTTTCGGCTTCAAACTCAGCCGCACAGGTGTCTACGGTCTTAAAAGTCGCTTCGAGCCCGTGCGCGTTCCGTTGCCTCCTCACATCTTCCTCTGAAGCATTCCACATTTCGGCAATTTGCCGGTCTGAAAAGCCGAGCTGTTTTGCGTTCCGAAGCGTTGACAGTATCTCGTGGTCCCACTCGCCTTCGATCGGATAGTTTTGAAGGTCAGCCGCAAGTGCCTCCTCAGCATCAACCAGTTCTTTGATATTATACAGGAAAAATGGGTCAATATGTGTATAATTATAAATCTGTTCAACACTCATTGCACGTTGCAACGCCTGCTTAATGTAAAAGATTCGTTCAACGTTTGGAATCGTCAGTTTCTGGGGGAGTTCAGAGAGCGGCAATGTTTCGAGTGGGTGATTATCAAGCCCGTACCACCCCGCTTCTAGTGACCGCAAGCCCTTCTGCAAGGCTTCCTTGAACGTTCTGCCAATCGCCATTGCCTCACCTACGGACTTCATCTGGGTCGTTAGGGTTTGGTCTGTGCCATTAAATTTCTGGAAATCCCAACGCGGGATTTTGACAACGACGTAGTCGATAGTCGGCTCAAAGCTGGCAGGGGTCTGGCGGGTAATATCGTTAGGGATTTCATCAAGGGTGTACCCAACCGCCAGTTTCGCTGCGATTTTCGCAATCGGGAATCCGGTGGCTTTGGAGGCGAGTGCGGAGCTCCGGGAGACGCGCGGGTTCATTTCAATGACAACCTGCTGTCCCGTATCTGGGTTGACAGCGAATTGGATGTTGGAGCCGCCGGTGTCAACCCCAATCTCACGGATAATCTGGATGGCCGCGTCTCGCATCTGTTGATACTCTTTGTCGGTCAAGGTTTGGGCGGGTGCGACCGTTATGCTATCACCGGTATGAACTCCCATCGCATCAACATTTTCAATCGAGCAGATGATGACGACGTTATCGGCATGGTCGCGCATCACCTCAAGCTCATACTCTTTCCACCCGATTACCGATTCCTCAATGAGCACCTCATTGACCGGACTTAACGCCACCCCGTGTGCGACCATCTGTCGAAATTCCTCGATATTATACGCAATCCCACCGCCCGTGCCGCCAAGGGTAAACGCCGGACGGATAATCGCCGGGTAACCGATCATTGTGATGAATGCCACCGCGTCTTCAACGGAATGAGCAATGCCGCTCTTAGGTACAGCCAACCCGATTTCCTGCATCGCCTTTTTGAACAACTCCCGGTCTTCTGCCTTCTTAATCGCATCCAGCTTCGCGCCAATCAGCTCCACATCGTATTTGTCAAGCACCCCCGCCTCTGCGACCTCGACAGAGACATTGAGGCCCGTCTGCCCCCCTATAGTTGGGAGCAACGCCTGCGGACGCTCTTGGGCGATAATCTGTTCAACCACATCTGCGGAGATCGGCTCGATGTACGTCCGATCCGAGAATTCGGGGTCTGTCATGATTGTAGCGGGGTTGCTGTTGACAAGCACCACCTGATAGCCTTCTTCTTTCAGGGCTTTACAGGCTTGAGTCCCGGAATAATCAAACTCACACGCTTGACCGATAATAATCGGCCCGGAGCCGATAATCAAGATCTTTTCGATGTCAGTTCGTTTTGGCATAATATGTCATAATGAGTCAACCCTGATTTTCGTGGAATCCTTCAATCGGAAATTGAAAGAATTGAAGATAGGAAGGGGAATCCGTTACCCTTGTGTGTCGAGTCATCCTGCCACCCGAAGGACGGGTGATTCGGAAGCCTGTTCACGCCCCAAATGCAAAGTTTCCTCCTGAAGCTTGCTTAAAAAAACTTGGGATAACTCACGCTTCTCCCTTCATCAGATTGGTGAATTTTGCGAAGAGGTAGCTTGCGTCGTGTGGGCCCGGGGCTGCCTCTGGATGATATTGCACAGAAAAGACCGGGTGTTCCTTGTGTTCAAAACCTTCGAGCGTTTGGTCGTTTAAGTTGATGTGGGTAATTTCTACAGCATTCGGGAGCGAATCAATATCCACGCAGAACCCGTGATTTTGCGAGGTAATCTCTACTTGGTCAGTTTCAAATCGTTTGACAGGTTGGTTCACCCCCCGATGTCCGAATTTCAGTTTGAAAGTCTTTCCACCTAAAGCAAGCCCTAAGAATTGGTGCCCCAAGCAGATACCGAAGAGCGGCTTTTTACCGATGAGTTGCCGCACGGTCTCTATTGCGTATCGAACAGGGGCCGGATCTCCGGGGCCATTTGATAAGAAGATACCATCGGGATTGGCGGCAAGGATGTCTTGGACAGATGTGTGCGCCGGTACAACCTGCACCTGACACCCGTGTTGCGTTAACTGACGGAGGATATTATATTTCACGCCGAAGTCCATTGCGATGACACGAAATCGCGGTTTGGGCGGTGTCTCAACGGATGTTAGCAGTTGCCCATTGAGCACATCTGCCCCCGGCTGATTCCACGCATAGGGACTGGGACAGGTGACATATTGAACAAGGTCGTGCCCGACCAATCCGTGCCACGCCTGCGCTTTGGCGACGAGCCGTTCAGCGTCAAGGCTCTCTGTTGAGAGCACACCATCCATCACCCCATGCACCCTAAGCCGCTTCGTCAACGCACGGGTATCAATCCCCTGGATACCGATGATTCGATTTTCTTCAAGATAGTCGCCCAAGCTCCAATTGGCGCGCCAGTTGCTGTGATGGCCACTGTATTCCCGCACGACGAACCCTTCAACCTGAACCTGCATTGATTCAACATCAATCGTGTTGCAACCGTAGTTTCCAATCAACGGATAGGTCATTGTCACAATCTGTCCTTTGTAGGACGGATCGGTGAGCACTTCCTGATAGCCGGTCATGCTTGTATTGAAAACCACTTCGCCTTCCGTTTCGCCCGTTGCGCCGAAGTGTTCGCCTTCAAAAATTGTCCCGTCTGCTAATGCTAGAATTGCTTTCATACGTTTTATTGAGATTAGAAACCGAGTTTTTTGCGTCAAGTCATCTGAAGACAGATGGGCAGATGACTGCGCGCATCTTGTGCGCTCGCTCACGCGATGCGCTCGCTCACGTGCGTCAAGTCATCTTGTGCGCTCGCTCACGCGATGCGCTCGCTCACGTGCGTCAAGTCATCTTGTGCGCTCGCTCACGCGACCATCCGTCCTCGGACCACCCGCAAGGGTCGGCAAGACTTGGTTTCTGCCGAAATGTAATTGATTTATTCAAAGTTGCTTGGATCCGAAGAAGCTTGGGTGAAGCTCTGCTGGATTTGTCAATCCAGCAGGAGCCGCCTGGGTTTAGACTTCATTTCTTAAAATTGAATACAACTTCATGTCGTGAAATTGGCCTTTTGCATAGGAATGCTTCCGTAAGATGCCCTCGAATGTCATACCCGCTTTTTCCAGCACGCGAGCGGAAGCGATATTTTCAACCATGCAGGTTCCCTCAATTCGGTTCAGACACCAATACTCGAAGCCGAATAGAATCAACGCTTGAGCGACTTCTGTCCCGTATCCGCTCCCCCAATATTTTCGTGCGAGATTGAACGCAATTTCTGCTCTCCGATTTTTAAAGTCAAAGGAGTGTAGAAAGGTGGTTCCAATGACCTTATCGGTTCCTTTATGGATAATACCCCAACAGGCAAAGTTATCGCTAATCAGCCATGAAATAAACGCTTTGCTGTCCTGTATTGATTTATGGTGATACCAAAAAGTGTGTTTTGTGACCTCCGGGTCTGAAGTGTATTCAAATGTATCTGCGGCATCACTCAGCTTCAGTGCTCTGAGCAATAATCGTGCTGTTTCTATTGAGGGTAAATCCTTCAGCCTTGGGTCTTTCCTCATTTTGCGGTTCTCTCGCTCAGTTCATATCGGATTATGCCGTTGCGGATGGTCATCACCGGCCAGCCCTTCAAGGTCGCGCCATCAAAAGGCGTGTTGCGACTTTTGGATTTAGAACGGGTGGCATCAACAGTGGCACCCTTTTCGGGATGGATTAATGCGACATCCGCAACGGCACCGATTGAGAGTGTGCCCCGGTCAATTCCCAAGAGCTCCGCAGGCACACACGTCAGCTTGGCAATTGCGTCTGATAAAGTGAGCCGACCAGTATGAACCAAATGTGTAAACACGAGTGGGACACAGGTTTCTAAGCCAATGATGCCGGGCGGTGCCTCAAGCATCCCCCATTCTTTTTCAAACGGGGCGTGAGGAGCATGGTCGGTAGCGATGGCATCAATCGTACCGTCGCTCAACCCTTCGATGATGGCATCAACGTCAGTCTGTGACCGTAGAGGCGGGTGCATCTTTGCGTTCGTGCCGTGTTTTTCGACCGCTATATCTGTTAACGCAAAATGATGCGGCATGGCCTCAGCGGTCACACGAATCCCCTTCTGCTTTCCCCATCGGACGAGTTCAACTGCGCCAGCGGTACTAACATGCAGGATATGGATATGTCCACCGGTTAGCTCCGCCAGCATAATCTCACGGGCGACGATGATGTCCTCGGCGGCGTTTGGACTGCCCGGTAGGTTTAGTTTGGCTGAAGTTTCGCCAAGATTCATGACTGTTCCGGCGTTCAGGTTGTGCTCTTCACAATGGACTACGACCGGAAAACCGAGTTCGGCACTGAACGCCAAAGCATCCCGCATCAAGGCGGCGTTCATGACCGTTTTTCCATCATCGCTTAGTGCGACAGCCCCCGCTTCAATCAATGCAGGCACATCTGTCAATTCTTCCCCAATCAGGCCTTTGGTAATACTGCCGATTGGGAATACATTCGTCGCGCCGTATTTTCCCGCCTGCGCTCGGATAAATGCGATGACCTCCGGCGAATCCGCCACCGGTTGGGTATTCGCCATACATGCGACCGATGTAAATCCACCGGCGACTGCTGCACGGGTTCCGGTAGCGATTGTCTCTTTATACTCGAATCCCGGCTCCCGCAGGTGAACGTGCATATCAACGAGCCCAGGCGTAACAACTAATCCCGTTGCGTCAATTTCATTTACGGTTGAAGCTCCTCCTGCCTCAATTCGTTCACCAATCCGACCGATTTTCCCATCATCAATCAGCACATCCTGAATCGCATCAATTCGATTCGCTGGGTCAACTACATGGCCGCCACGGATAAGCAATTGACTCACGGTGCACCCTCCTCGCAAATCACGGCGCAGTCAACCCCTTGTTCCTCAATCAACTGGACACGGACAATCTCTTTCCGCGAAGTGGGCAGGTTTTTGCCGACGTAATCGGCATCAATCGGTAGTTCACGGTGTCCCCGATCGATTAAGACTGCCAACTGGATGGCAGCCGGGCGTCCGAAATCGGTGATTGCGTCCATCGCCGCGCGGGTTGTGCGCCCTGTGTAAAGCACCTCGTCAACCAAGATAATGCGTTTTCCCGTCACATCAAAAGGGATATCCGTGCGGTTCACTTTGGCCGCGTGATGGTAGAGGTTTACATCGTCCCGATACAGGTACACATCAACTGCCCCAACAGGAATTTCGATGTTTTCAATTTGCTCTAGATTTTTGGCAATTCGTTGGGCGAGATGGTCACCTCGGCTCTTAATTCCGATGAGTGCCAGATTGTCGAGTGCTTGATGATTTCGTTCCAAAATCTCGTGTGAAATCCGGATTAAGGCCCGTCGAATATCCTCTGCTGTCATAACTTGGGCTTTTTCGCGCATCTGCCTAGCTCCTCTTTTCTTCTTTCAAGCAGGACATCCATAATTTCCCGAATCTGTGGATAAGCGTCGAATCCTAACTGATTCCAGTCATTTTCCCAGAATTTATCCAAAGATCGATAACCAATTTTCTCATACTCAAATGCTTGAATCATCAATTCCAACTTGTCAGCCGCCCGGACCAATTTTGCCTCAAGGGAAGTGCCTTTCTCAAATTCCTCCCAAAGCAGGGTGTATTGCTCCCCAAGGCTTCCAAAGTCGGCAAGCATTGCACTGACCGCTGCTTGTTCCGCATCCGCCTTTACCACCTCTGGAATATATTCGAGAGCGGGAAACGGCACGTCACCAATCCGCGCTTCGGCAATTTCGTGGAGTAGTGCCAACCGCATCACCTTTTCCGCATCCAGTGGGATATCCTCCGCTTTCAACACATCGGCGAGAATCATCGACAGCAGTGAGACCCGATAGCAGTGGTCTGCAACACTCTCCGCATCTTTGATTCCTCGGAATCGCCACCCCGTGCGCGGGATATTTTTCAGCACACCAATCTCTTGAATGAAATCCAATATCACTTTTGCGTTCATATCTGCTAAAGCACACTTAAAGAATAAGAGCCTGTTTGAAAAGTCATTATGTGGATGAGCTAACCGATTCCGTTAACTGTTCAATCGCCTCCTCAGACAATCCTGTATATTTCGCAATCGCATCAATCGGTTGATTATCATTCAACATCGAAATCGCAATTGTCGTAAGAGTTTGCTCAGTACCGCGTTCAATACCGCGTTCAATACCTTCTTCACGACCGCGTTCAATACCTTCTTCACGACCGCGTTCAATACCTTCTTCACGACCGCGTTCAATACCGCGTTTTTCGCCTTGTTTAATGAGGCGATCTGCCATTGTATATACCATGTCTGTCACATCCTTTCTACGTGAAAGTGGAATTTGGTCCTGAACGACTGCTTTCAAGTCCTCGTGTTGGTCAACCGGACGGCGATGTAGGATTAGCAACAGCAGATAGGAAATCGCCTTCTCCCACTGTTGCCTTTGTGCTTCACCAAGGGTGTTGATCTGCGAGAGGGCTTCTATCAACGCGCCCCTTATCTCTGCCTCGCTCGCATTTTCCTTTTTCAAGACGGTCAGCAACCACCCCAACGGATGACCGCTTTGCGTTAGGATGGCATCATCTGTCCCCTTTACGTCTAGGAGCAGTATTTTGAATTGCGGAACAAACTCAGAGAGCACATCCGGGATGTCCATTATGGCATCGAGGGTCAGCGGGGCATTCCATCCCTGCTCGCCGGTGTAAAACACAATCGGGATTATCGGACGCAAACGTTGCTGACTGGCGGGAACGTCGTTCGATTCCCACTCCCGGCTTTGCAAATCCAAAATATGGTTCATGTAAGAATTGACTCGAAGTGCCATTTTCACATCCACCGTGGATTGGTGTTCTATGAGAATATAGATGAACAGCTCTTTGGGACCCGATTCGCTACGAAGTGGCACCTTAAATACGATGTCTGCGAACCGCTCTCGCAGGTCGTCGGCAAGAAAACTCGTGTTGATGAGTTCGAGTCGACTAAAATCAATGAGGGGCACCAGTCTGTAGGCGAGGATTTCAAACAATCCTCGGACGTACTCTCTGTCTTGGAGCAACCATCGGGCACTTCGGTCTGAGAAGCGCCCAATCGGCATGTCGAAAAATTTAATTATTTCTGTTACGTTTGCCATAATTCCGCAGATTTGCAAAAAGGTTCTAAATCCATATACCGTAGGCGGGCAATCCCTTTCCCTCCCACAGGTACCGCTTAAAATCGAGCATAAAAAAACCCCACCCATGGAAATGGAAGAGGCTCTAAGTCAATAACAGTACAATAAGAGTAGAAGTCGTTTATTTTCAGCATTCCTTTCCCAACCTCTCTGGATCAGATTAAAAGGATAGTTTGAAAGTAGGATTAAGTGTAACACACAATCACTCTCTTTCGCAAGAAAAATCTTAAATTTACATTCTGAAGCAAGGCCCACACCGCTGTAGATGCCCCCGGCCGCTCCCGATCGTCCCTGTTGCTCCTGCTGGATTGCCAAATCCAGCAGAGATTATGAATGAACATTCGGTGTCACCTGTTGAGTTGCTAAAAAGCCCCACCCCGAATGGTCGGGATGGGGCTCTTAGGGGTTGGCGCGCTGTTGATTACTCAAAGCGATATTCTCCTCATCGCACGATGAACTGCGTATGCTCGATAAGCTATTCGAGTTTTACGCTTATATACCACAGAAGAATTTGAATGGCGGTGCCGTAGATTAACAGAATGCTTGCCCAATTCGGCATCCTCTGCGAAAACTTATACCATTTCTGAAAATTTATATCGCGTTAGCGGTTTTGATGAAATATCAAACGCCTGTAATCCCGGCTACGGGGGTGCGGTTGATGACGCTTTCTTTGAAAGTGGCAACATGAGTTGACGCATATCGTTATCCGATGGGGCAAGATGCCCTGGCTACGGGGGGCTGATGCGTTTTTGCTTATGACTTTCTTTGAAAGTGGCAACATGAGTTGACGCAAATCGGACTTCCATTAACGAGTGATTTATTATCGGAATTGGTATTAGGAACCCTCTGCGGATCCGCCGATTCCATAACGATAACCGACAACGAGAAGCTTCCCCATAAAAAACCATGTAGGGCCATCGTCTTTAAAAGATCGTCGGGTAGCAATAACCAGACCGCAAACAAACCAAATGTTGCGACCATTGCAAGCGACTTGTTGCGTGTAAGAATGTCCCAATTCTTCATGGAAAATATTCGCTTCATGTTATTCATCCTGACTTTGGATGCGTTTTATTCATCCTGAACCGCACTAATTTCGTCCTCGGAGATTTTATGCACACTCTTGGGATTAAAGGTCTGCTGCGTGTCCACCCTGAGCGCAACTTCAATCCGACCGCCGGTTAGGACGAAGAACTGGATGAGAAAACCGTCGCCCTGCATAGATTCAACCTGATACTGGTCGGCATCCAATCCATCAAACCACTCCGCCGACGCTGAATCGAAATCTGGGTGCTCAATAACCGCTTGCGGTAAGGCAGTAATCAGCGTCCCAGGTGCATCGCCAATGACCGACCCGATTTGCTCCCGCGTCTCAACCATAAACGGCACAACTCGGTTCGCGTACTCAAAATCGTCGTCACTGGTGCGTTCAGGCGCGACGATTCCCCACGTCAGATGGTGGATAAACGGATTCCCGTAACCCTGACTCAACATGTGCTCCCGCGCATCCGTGTCAACGGGATGCACAACGGCGACGTAATCAAACCAGCCACCCTCCTTTGCACGGCTATCGTCGGGCAATCGGGCGGATACATTGATATAATCACAGCCATCCACAGGTGACGGATAGCATCGCGTATCCCAACCGGAGATGTAACCGAGCTGTTTCAACGGGCCAGCCACAAGATACGGTGGGTCGGTGAAAATGGCGGCGTGGTCAAGGTTCGGCAACAGGCCGATTTGCGCCGCTGTTACCTTTTCGGCGACTTCTGTCGCTTCCCCAAAGCGTTGGGGTGCGTTTTTGATCTTCAGATAATTTGCGAAATCATCCGGTAATCGGATTGAACTTGCCATGATGAACCCTCCAATTTCAAAGTTACTTTCGATTCGGTTTTGATTTAAGTTTAACAGAGATTGCACCATGTATCAAGACAAATTTATGCCCTCCAACCGATCTAACGGAATTGCACCGTTTCCTGCTTGACAGCAAATCGTGCTTGTGCTAAACTAGATTTTAATTTTAACCACCGATACGCGTTCTCTGAGGAGGGAAAAACATGAAAAACGGTTCGGTCTATTTGATTACGGCTTATGTGGTACTATGTCTCATTTTTACAGGCTGTGTGGCTTCGACACAGAAAGAGGAAGGGGCAACTGCGAGTTCGCCAACCCCAACGCCCCCGAAAGCCACTTCAACCTCATCTGCTAAAGACCCAACTCTGCCAGAAGCGGGTCGGATCGATATGAGGGGGTTAACCCTGTTACGGATAATTTTTAGAACCCAACTTAACGTCAACCAACTGGATTCACTCTACGCCACAACGCGGGGACAGGTTGCGCATATCTGCATCGTCTCTAACGGTGAACTCGATGTATTAAAAGCATTTGTGGCGCAACGCTGGTCTCCGCTCGTTCTGCTTCGATACGGGAATAAAGTCCATCTGTGGAGCATGATGGGTTATGATAACGCGGCACAGCAATTTCAGTTAGGAAACCCCGTAACGGGTGCTATTCGCCTCATTTCGTATGCAGAATTTGAGAAAGAATGGCGCACTGGCTCCAGAAAGAAATGCGCCATTGTTACACCGTTGAGACTGACCCAAGCCAAAGTGCATTCGGTTTTGGGAAAATATCTTCCAACATCGAAAGTCTCTCAAGTTACGGTTAGAGGCCGGTAACACGCCACGCCGAGGAGCAATGCCGTGATACTCGCCATCGACATCGGAAATACGACGATTGAGGTCGGCATCTTAGACGAGGAAAAAATAAAAACAAGCTGGCGATTACGGACAGACCGGCACAGGCTTGCCGACGAGTACGGCGTTCAGATTTGCGAGTTGTTACGGATTAGCGAAATCCCACGACACAGTTTTGAGGGAATCGTTATCTCATCGGTCGTTCCTTCTGTCCGACGCGAGTTTGTCACGATGTGTGATCGGTATTTCCAGATTTCACCGACCATCGTTTCTACTGACGAGGAACTCGGTATCGAACTGCGATGCGACTACCCCGAAGAGGTGGGATCAGACCGTATTACAACTGTGGTGGGAGCATATCATGAATATGGCGGTCCCCTTATCGTTGTGGACTTCGGCACAGCAACCACATTCGATGCGGTTTCGGATGATGGTGCTTATCTCGGGGGCGTGATTGCCCCCGGTATCCACATCTCAATGGATGCCCTATTTGACCGCACGGCACTCATTAGACGGATTGGCCTCTCGCAACCACCGAACATCATCGGCAGAAACACGAATGATTGTGTTCGATCTGGATTCTACTACGGATTTCTCGGACAGATGGAAGGCATCATTCACCGCATGAAAGCGGAACTCGGAATAAATGTGAAGGTCATCGCAACAGGTGGGCTCGCAGACCTGATTGCCAAAGATTCAGAACTGGTTGACCGGATTGATCCGGAATTGATGTTAAAAGGGCTTCAAATCCTGTATCACCGGATAAAGAGTGGAAGAATGGAAGGGAAGGAAGGTTGGAAGGGTGGAAGGTGAACACCCATTCTTGCACTCTTCCAGATCTCGCTTTTTTTGGAGGTGACGGTAAACAATGACGCAAAAACAGCTATATATGATTGGCGGTGGGGTGGGGTTGATTCTGATTATCCTCGTTACACTGGTCAGTTACTACAACGTGAAGTACAGGAAAACATACAAGGATTTCCTCGCGGAACAAACGGATCGGATGAAGTACGCGGGAGAATCCGCAACGCGACTCCGGCAGTTGAACCAGACAAAGGAAGAACTTGCGGCAAAAGTCAGCAAGATTGAGTATTTGCAAGGCCTTATAGACGAAGAGCAACAGCGGTCGGCGAAGTTGAGCGAGGCTAAAAAGCAGATTGAGGCGGAAAAGGCAAGACTTGAAGCCGAAAAGCGGAAACGGGAGGAAGAGTCTCGCGACTTGATTAACAGCTTGCAAAAGGAAATTCAAAACAAAGAAATCAAGATTACCGAGCTCAGAGGGATGCTGACAGTGAACCTGATGGACAAAATTCTCTTTGACTCTGGGAGGTCAGAGATTAAGCCTGCGGGGAAACGTGTACTGGATAAAATTGCGAAGACCTTCTTAAATCGCTATCCCGACCGGGAGATTCGCGTCGAAGGGCATTCGGACAACGTACCGTACAAAGGCTCACGGTTAAACAATTGGGGGTTATCCACTGCACGGGCAATCTCGGCGGTGCGCTATCTACAAGAACACGCCAGCGTCGCTCCCGCCCGTCTCGCCGCTGTTGGCTATGCTCATTATCGACCCATTGACACAAACGATACCTCGGATGGCAGAGCGAGAAATCGCCGTATTGAGATTATTGTCATGCCGCCGAAGAAAGCGGATTCACAATAGAATAGGCTACCAGCCGATTCACCAATGATGCACCGCGCATCATCTTCAAAAAGGATTTTTCTGATGCGAGTCACTACATTTGGACCAGAAGAACATGAACAGTTTATGGAACAAGGTTACCTGCGTCTCGGAAAGTTGCTGTCAGACGACGAGTTGACAGCTTTGCAAGGTCGTATTGACGACATCATGCTTGGGCGAGTGCCTTATGAGAACATGAGATTTCAACTGGATGGCACAACCAGCGTTTATCGCGAGATGCCCCGCGAGTCAGTTGGCCACAAGGGGGCAACGCTCAAATACCGAAAAATTATGGATCTTGAGCAAGACCCGTTGTTCCTCACGTACATGCAACACCCGCTGTTCCGGGAGCTCACGCTCCGCTACATTGGTGAGAATGTCTCAATTTTTCGCTCCATGTTCATGAACAAACCCGCCGACCAAGGAACGGTGTTACCGTGGCATCAGGATGTCGGTGTGGGATGGGGGCTTGACCGCAACCCGACTACGACCGTTTGGACAGCGTTGGACAAAGCCACGACAATCAACGGATGTATGCAGATTGTGCCGGGATGCCATAAATTCGGGGTGCTCAGCGAAGGGCATTTCATCTCGGATACAGACATCGAAAAGTACGCGCCGGAGGAAAAGGTCATCAATTTGGAGGCAGAGGCAGGGGAAGCTATCCTGATACATAATTTCATGATGCACCGATCTGGCGTGAACCATACCGGACACCCCCGACGTGCATTCAGTGCCGCCTATATGGATGCCGAAACCCGGTCCGTGTCTACAGGTAAGACGTTTTCCGTGATTTTCGGTGAAAACTGCTTGAAACCTGCGAACTAAGGAGCAACCTATGCTAACCCTGAAACCGACACCCGGCACAGTCATCGCTGACCTGCCGACAATCAACTGCGTTATGACCGAGTGCGAGCCGGGACAAGACACCCCACTGTATAGCTATCCCGACTCCGATGCGGTCTACTTCTTTCTTGAAGGGAGTGGTGAGATTGTCGCGATGGATGGCGGCGAACAGGTGGAGCGATTTACTGCACCGATGCAAGCCTACATCCCCGCTGGTACACCTTATATGTTAAAAAACGTTGGTGCCGCTTCGCTTAAATTTGTATCGGGCGTGACCCCAAACTACCCTTCTGAGGAGGGCGTGTCATCTGCGCCATCCGAGATGGAACCTGTCGTCATGCTGGGGACAGAGAACGGAGAACGCTTCCCAGAATCGGGAAAGATTCGGGGTGGGATGCTGACATTTCCGCCAAACATTGAATGCGATTATCATAGCCACGATGAAGCGGATGAGGTCTTTCTGTTCTTGAGTGGGAGTGGTCTGGTCACCGAGGAGGGCGAAGTTGCCCCCGTTGGCCCGGGCGATGTCGTGGTCACACTTGCCGAACGGAAGCACAAAATCAAGTCTTTCGATGGCCCTCTCGTAATGTGGCTCACAGTAACCCCCAACCTCGTGCCGAGCCATACGCACTACAAGCAGTTGGAAGATGGCACATGGGAGCGGATTACACCGCGCGGAGGCATAAAATATGGCTGATACACGACCAAACATCCTTTTTATCTTAACAGACCAACAACGCGGCGATTGCCTCGGCATTGAGGGGCATCCCGTCCTCCAGACCCCTAACCTCGACTGGCTGGCGCGTTCAGGGACGCATTTTCGACGGGGTTACTCCGAGTGTCCAAGTTGCATCCCGGCTAGACGCACACTGATGAGCGGACAAGCACCCGCGGTCAATGGAATGGTCGGATATAAGGGTGGGGTACAGTGGAATCCAGCCCATACGCTCGCCGGTGAGCTTGCGAAAGCGGGCTATCAGACGGAAATGGTCGGGAAACTCCACCTGTTCCCCTCCCGCAAACGGTATGGCTTCGATCACATTCGGCTGGCGGAATCCACACGAGGCGGAAATAACGATTACACCGACTGGCTCATGGAAGGCGGCGCAGTGCCACTTGAGGGAGGTGCCTCACATGCGGGTGTAGCGCACGGCGTTTCAGCGAATGGGTGGGTTGGCAGACCCCACTACCTCCCCGAAGATCGAACCCATACCTTCTGGTGTGCCACGCAGGCGATAGACTTCCTTCGCAAGCGCGACCCTTCTGCTCCGTTTTGTCTCAATGTTTCGTTCATTGACCCACACCCGCCGCTCACTCCGCCGCAATTTTACTACGACCGCTACATCACCCAAGACCTACCCATGCCGGTTGTTGGCGATTGGGCACCCCCGTTTGACGGCCCAGAGAAAGGGTTGGATATCAACGCCTCAATTCTGTGTCTCGACGAAGACGCGATGCGTTGCGCCCGTGCGGCTTACTACGGGATGATTAATCACATTGACGACCAAGTGGGACGGTTGGTTAACTTCATGAGTGATACCGGGCTTCTTAACAACACGTTCATTCTGTTCACCTCCGACCACGGCGAAATGCTCGGGGACCACAATATGTTCCGCAAAACCTTCGCGTACGAGGCTTCAGCGCGAGTGCCGTTCTTCGCTCGGGCACCGAGGGGATGGGGATATCCACAGGAGGTAATAACCCGCGCCGCAGTTGGATTGCAGGACATCATGCCTACCTTTTTGGAAGCGGCTGACGTACAGATTCCTGAGACCGTTACCGGAAGCAGTTTGCTCCCTCTGATGCGGGGCGAGGAGGATGGCTGGCGCGAAGTTTTACACGGCGAGCACTCCGGCTGCTACCGCTATGAAGACGGTGTGCACTACCTGACTGACGGTCACACAAAGTATGTCTGGTATAGCCAGACCGGTCAAGAGCACCTTTTCAACCTTGACGAAGACTCAAACGAACTGCACGACATCGCTTTGGAGACAGACCGCGATGCACACCTGTCACCGTGGCGTACGCGTTTGATCCAAGCCCTCAAGGACCGGCCAGAAGGGTTCACTGATGGTGAGCGATTAATTGCAGGCAAACGGCATGACCAGTTGGTGCCCAATTAAAAATTTAACGCAAAGGCGCAGAGAAATTTAACGCAAAGGCGCAAAGATGCAAAGGCGCAAGGCAGAGAAGAGAAGATAAGCAGGTTTTAATAGACATTATAATGATTTAATCAACAGTTGTCTGATAACACCAAGGTCGGAAGTTGAGCCGGAGTGTAAACCGCAACACGTTTCCATCACAAGATCGCTGAACCCTTTTTTCTAGTTCCGTAGCTTATCTTTTACGATGCGGTATCTTTTGATGCCTCCAATCGCATGTTCAATTCTTATGCGGATCGACGAAATGGCCCGATTCTTCGCTTTGTCCGAGACCGTGAGCACCCGGCCCTTCGGTTTCTTTTTCGGTTGAATGATGGTTATGCCGGGAAGACGAAACCCTTGAAAACCGGTATCTTGATACAACACGCTTCCCCTTGGCAACAGATCATATCCGGTTGAGCCCGCAATGCGTTTGTCGTGTGTGCGCCCTTCAAACGAAGGGGTCAATAACACCACTTTCGGCAATGGACTATTTTTGTACGTGGTATATGCCAGTTTTTTCCGCGTGTTTCTTCTTCAAGGGTATGTCCTGTGAGGGAGAGGAATTTTCTCGGTTTTTGCTTTAGATTTTGATATCGTGTCATCGATGGGTATCCAAAATTCAGATTTTAAGAGTCTACCATACACCAACAATGACTCGCAATTAAATTGTTATAATGTCTAATCCTACACTCCGCAGTTACAAATCAGGAATATAACATTTTTTGACTTCTCCACCGAATAGGTCGAGAATTTGATAATGAATCGGTTTGAGATTCAATACCACGCGATGGATTTGACCCTCTTGTTCGGTCAATAACACATCAATCCCTTCAAACACTTGAAAAATGCGCCGTAGCGTCGGGCGTTGGGTGCGCTTACCCACTTGGTTCTCAATCGTTTGTTCGCACTTGACCAATGCAGCGCGCACAAACCGTTCTGCCAGCGCATAAACGAGTAATGAAAGCCCCATCACCATTAACAAAGCCATGATTCGTTGCGGTTTTTCTAAAAATAGACTTGACGCAAAGAATAACGGATCTTTGAGAAACCTAAATCCTCGTTCAACAGAGACGTTCTGCGATTTGTAAGCGGAAAGGAGCGTCTCTTCATCAAGCACCGTGGTATCTAATTCATTCGTCGCTAGAACAAACTTCCCTTTACTTTGCTTTGCGGCTTGTATGGCCTGATCGTCTTCAACCACCTCACCTGCAACGCGAAAGCCGAACCGGGTGGGCATCGCCGTTTTGCCGGGTCTGCCCCGGGTGCCGTAATGCGGGACAGAGCGAATTTCGGCACCCGGCTTATGATACCGCCATTGACCGGAAAGGGTGTCAACCGCTTCGCGCGCACTCTGTGCGGTGTCAAATTCTTTGTGGCTTAATTGCTTGAGTGATTTTGCCGCCTCTTGGTGTGCTTTAGCAATCTGTTTCTCCAAAGTGGCAACTTCCCGACGATACGCCGATTCGGAGTGCACAACTAACCATCTTTGCTCAACATCACCGTAGATGCTACCAACGGAGAGGTAACGATAGCCGGGGGGCTTTGAGACCGCCATCGCTTCAATTCAGAGGCGTTCATAGAGGGCTTTGACCGCCTTAATCGTCTCGGGGACTCGAGTGATGAATCGGACATTTGATAATGTGGCGATGTTGGCAGTGGTGTATAGGGCACTATCGGCAATAAAATAGGGCGTTTGCGCTCCCTGAAGTTGTGTGGTATACGCCTTAATCGTCTGAGGGAAACTGGTTTTGTCTCCTGTGTTGCCATCAAGGGCTTCTAACCAAATCGGAATCTGAGACCGATACGAACAAATCATCTGTACCACCACTTGTTTGAGATCGGGACGAGAATCCCGACTATACCCATGAGTGACTTCAATGACGTTTTGATTGTCGCTGTCCGCATCATACGCCCCATGGAGACTAAAGGGGGTGCTATCGAGATGAACAAAGCGATGGTGTATCTCAAAAGTGGCTAACGCCTTGGAGGCGACGGTAGCGAAGAGTGCGGTGATTCCATTTTCATAGAGGGTATCTAATGCGCGTCCAAGACTGTCATCGGTGAAATCGGTGGCTTGGAGATGTGGGTTAATCAAGAGATTGACCGGTTTATTTGAAAAGAACTCGGTTGTCAAATAGAGGGGTCGTGAGACAAAGCCCAAAGCGTTGAGTATCATAGCCATAACGGCTTCTCCAACAGTGATGTTGCGTTTGGTTTTCCCGATGAATGTATCAATGGTGTCAATCAAGTCAATGCGATGGCAAATGCCGGCAACAATTCCGAGATGGTCTAATCGTTGTGTAGTAAAGGTGGGTTGTGTCATTGAAAATCCTCCTAAGAATGGGGTTAGGAGAAGGATACCATAAATTCTTGAAATCCGCATCCACAACTGCGGAGTATAGGTCTAATGTAAACACAACCTAGATTAAAGTATCGGACGACCGGCGCGGTTGGAAAACACGCGCCTACCAAGGGGGCGGATGACCGGCGCGTTTATATTGCGAAACTATCCATTATGAAAATGAACATCAACCAAAAAACCACACTATTGATTTTCACCGTGCTGCTGCTACTCTGTAGCATGCAAAGTATCGGTTATGCCGTCTGTGACCGGACACCACAGGTGCGAGATGCCATCGTTGCCGCCGTGCCGGGCGTGACCGATTGTGCCAACGTAACCGAAACACACCTTGCCGCAATTATGAGCCTTGACCTGTCCAACAAAAGCATCACCGCACTGAAAGCCGGAGATTTTGACGGTCTGACCGCACTCACAGAGCTTCAGCTGAACAACAACCAGATTAGCACACTACCAGCGGCGGTGTTCGATGAACTCACAGCACTCACAACGCTTCGGCTGGACAACAACCAGTTAACCACACTCCCTGACGGGGTGTTTGATCAACTCACAGCACTCACAACGCTCTACTTGTTCAGGAACCAGTTAACCACACTCTCTGACGGGGTGTTTGATAAACTCACAGCACTCACAACGCTCTACCTGTACAGCAACCAGTTAACCACACTCTCTGACGGGGTGTTTGATAAACTCACAGCACTCACAAAGCTCTACTTGTTCAGGAACCAGTTAACCACACTCTCTGACGGGGTGTTTGATAAACTCACAGCACTCACATATATCTGGCTGTCCGAAAACCAGTTAACCACACTCCCTGACGGGGTGTTTGATAAACTCACAGCACTCACAACGCTTCAGCTGGACGAAAACCAGTTAACCACACTCCCTGACGGGGTGTTTGATAAACTCACAGCACTCACAACGCTCCGCCTGGACAGCAACCAGTTAACCACACTCTCTGCCAGTGTGTTTGATAAACTCACAGCACTCAGAACGCTTCAGCTGGACAACAACCAGTTAACCACACTCTCTGACGGGGTGTTTGATCAACTCACAGCACTCAGAACGCTTCAGCTGGACGAAAACCAGTTAACCACACTCTCTGCCGGGGTGTTTGATCAACTCACAGCACTTACAACACTTAACCTGTACCGCAACCTGATTAGCACGTTACCAGAGGAGGTGTTTGATAAAACCACAGCACTGGAAAGGCTCTACCTGCACAACAACCAGATTAGCACGCTAACAGAGGAGGTGTTTGAAGGTCTCACAGAACTCACAACGCTCTGGCTGACTGGTAATCCCGTTGATCCACTGCCCCTGACGGTCTCACTAAAGCAGGTTGCAGAAGGGGAGTTTAAAGCCACAGTACACACCGGGGCACCCTTTAAGATGGAGCTGCCACTCACTGTTACCAATGGCACTACTGATGGTGGTGCCACCACGATAACAATACCCATCGGGAACGTGGAGAGTGGTTCCCTCACCGTGTCGCGCACAACCGGCACAACCGCTGCCGTTACCGTGACTATTGGCACATTGCCCGATCCGCCCTCAGACCATTTCGGATACGAACTTACCAAATCCAGTGACTTGCCACTGACAGTCATCAGTGAACTGTCAAATAATGCGCCGACATTCGACGATGGGGATGATACAACCCGCTCAATCGCAGAGAACACAGCGGCAGGGCAAAACATTGGCAGCGCAGTGGAGGCAACGGATGACGATAGTGGTGATACCTTGACCTACACACTCGGTGGTACAGATGCAGCGTCATTTGACATTGTTGGCACAAGCGGGCAACTACAAACCAAAGACGCGCTCGACTATGAGACTGACAACTCCTATTCCGTAACAGTGAGCGTCTCTGATGGCAACAGCGGTTCCGACTCTATTGATGTCACCATCAATGTCACGAATGTCAACGAGGCACCGGCATTCCCTGCTACCACCGATACCCGCTCCATCGCAGAAAACACAGCGGCTGCCACAAACATTGGCACTGCGGTATCCGCAACGGACCCTGATGTCACAAGCACTAACACAGATGTCAATCTTGACGATGCTACTGTTGATGCTTTGACCTACACCCTCAGCGGCACAACCGACGAACCCAACGACTATCAAACGTTTGATATTGACACCGCAACCGGCCAGTTGAAAACCAAAGACGCGCTTGATTATGAAACGAAGACCAGCTACAAGATGACGGTCAGCGTCTCCGATGGCGCACTTTCCAACACCATCACCGTTACCATCAATATTACTAACGTCAACGAGGCACCGACATTCCCTGCTACCACCGATACCCGCTCCATCGCAGAAAACACAGCGGCTGCCACAAACATTGGCACTGCGGTATCCGCAACGGACCCTGATGTCACAAGCACTAACACAGATGTCAATCCTGACGACGCTACTGTTGATGCTCTAACCTACACACTCGGCGGCACAACCGACGAACCCAACGACTATCAAACGTTTGATATTGACACCGCAACCGGCCAGTTGAAAACCAAAGACGCACTCGATTATGAAACGAAGAACTCCTACGAGGTGACGGTCACCGTCTCCGATGGCGCACTTTCCGCCTCTATCACCGTCACTATCAGCGTAACGAACGTCAACGAGGCACCGACATTCCCTGCTACCACCGATACCCGCTCCATCGCAGAAAACACAGGGGCAGGCACAGATATCGGTGCAGCGGTAACCGCAACGGACCCCGATGTCGCCGGCACCAATACGGATGTTAATCCTGACGACGCTACTGTTGATGCTCTAACCTACACGCTCGGCGGCACCGATGCAGCGTCATTTGCCATTGTGAGCACAAGCGGACAGCTGCAAACCAAAGCAGCACTCGACTATGAAACAAAGGACTCCTACGAGGTGACGGTCACCGTCTCCGATGGTGGAACCGATACCGCTTCCGTTACCGTCACCATCAGCGTCACCGATGTGAACGAGACCGGAACCAATAATGCGCCGGAGTTCACCGATGGTGACAGCACCACCCGCTCAGTGGCAGAGAATACAGCAGCAGGGGAAGATATTGGCAGCGCAGTGGAGGCAACGGATGACGATAGTGGTGATACCTTGACCTACACACTCGGTGGGACAGATGCCGCCTCATTTGACATTGTTGGCACAAGCGGGCAGCTGCAAACCAAATCAGCACTTGACTATGAAGCAACAAAAAACGCCTATTCCGTAACAGTGAGCGTCTCTGATGGCAACAGCGGTTCCGACTCTATTGATGTCACCATCAATATTACCAACGTCAACGAGGCACCGACATTCCCTGCTACCACCGATACAACCCTTGAAGTAACAAAGCACACACCGATAGGCACAGACATCGGAGACCCGGTGGCAGCAACGGACCCCGATGTCGCCGGCACCAATACCGATGTCAATCTCGACGATGCTAATGTTGATGCGTTGACATACACACTCGGTGGCACTGATGCAACGTCATTTGATATTGATTCCGATACCGGTCAGCTAAAAACCAAGACAGGTGTTACGTTTGACCGCACAACCCAGTCGTCCTATATGGTGACCGTCACCGCATCTGATGGCGAGTTCACTGCCTCAACCCCAGTAGTTATCACTGTTGTGGTAACGCCGGTATGTGACCGCACGGAACAGGTGCGCGATGCTATCGTTGCCGCCGTGCCGGGCGTGACCGAATGCGCCGACGTGACGGAGACGCATCTTGCCGCTATTACAGGTCCCCTTAACCTTGCCAACAAAAGCATTACCGCACTGAAAGCCGGCGATTTTGACGGTCTCACCGCACTCACAGAACTCGACCTGAACAACAACCAGATTCGCACGTTGCCATCGGGGGTGTTTGGTGAACTCACAGCACTCACAACGCTCTACCTGAACATCAACAGGATTACCACACTACCGCCGGTGGTGTTTGATCAACTCACAGCACTCACAACGCTCGACCTGAACAACAACCAGATTACCACAGGCACACTACCGCCGGGGGTGTTTGATCAACTCACAGCACTCACAACGCTCCGCCTGAACGACAACCAGTTAACCACGCTACCGGCGGGGGTGTTTGACCAACTCACAGCACTCACAACGCTCCGCTTGTCCGGCAACCGGTTACGCCTGTTGGATGAAGATGTATTTGATGGGCTCACCGCACTCACAGGACTCTTCCTGACCGGCAACCAGTTGATCAATTTGAAGGAGGATGTATTTGATGGGCTCACCGCACTGACAACGCTCTTTCTGGACGAGAACCAGTTGATCAGTTTGGATAAAGATGTATTTGATGGGCTCACCGCATTGGCAACGCTCCGACTGACCAACAACAAGATTAGCCCGTTACCAGCGGGGGTGTTTGAGGGGCTGACCGCCCTCACAACGCTCTACTTGGATGGCGCCGATTTAACCGCCTTGCCGGCGGATGTGTTTGAGGGGCTGACCGCCCTCACAACGCTCACCTTGGACGACAACGATTTAACCGCCTTGCCGGAGGAAGTGTTTGATGGTCTCACCGCCCTCACAACGCTCACCTTGTCACGCAACGATATAACCGCCTTGCCGGCGGATGTGTTTGAGGGGCTCACGACACTCTCAGTGCTCCGTCTGAACCACAACAAGTTGAGCACGTTGCCGGCGGGTGTATTTGAGGGTCTCACCGCACTTACACGGCTCTTCCTTAACAACAATACCGTTAATCTACTGCCCCTGACGGTCTCACTAAAGCAGGTTGCAGACGGGGAGTTCAAAGCCACAGCACACACCGGGGCACCCTTTGGGATGGTGCTGCCGGTCACCGTTACCAACGGCTCCATCGATGGCACTGCCACCACGATTACAGTACCCATCGGGAACGTGGAGAGCGGATCTCTCACCGTGACACGCACAACCGGCACCACCGCTGCCGTTACCGTGACTATCGGCACATTGCCCGTGTTGCCCTCAGACCATACCGGATACGCACTATCCAAATCCAGTGACTTGCCGCTGAAAGTCATCAGTAATACGTCAAATAACGCGCCGGAGTTCACCGATGGAACTGAGACCACCCGCTTAGTGGGTGAGAATGCCGCAGCGGGTGAAAACATCGGCGACCCGGTGGCGGCAACGGATGACGACACCACAGACACTTTGACTTATAGGCTGAATGGGACTGATGCGGATTCGTTCGACATTGTCAGCACAACAGGGCAGCTGCAGACCAAAGCAGCACTTGACCGTGAGACGAAGAGTTCCTATTCCGTGACAGTCGTCGTCACCGATGGCAATGGCGGTATCGACTCCATTGCTGTCACTATCACTGTCACCGAAGCCAATTATGCGCCGACGTTTACCGATGGGGATAGCACCACGCGCTCAGTGGCAGAGAACACAGAGGCAAACATAAACATCGGTGCCGCAGTGACAGCAACAGACCCCAATGTCGCCGGCACAAACACCGATGCGAATCCTGAGACTTCTACTCCTGACACGTTGACTTACACTCTCAGCGGCACAACCGACCAACCGAACGACTATCAAACGTTTGATATTGACACCGCAACCGGTCAGTTGAAAACCAAAGACGCGCTCGATTATGAAACTACGACCAGTTACAAGATGACGGTCAGCGTCTCCGATGGCACACTTTCCGACCCTATCATCGTTACCATCAATATTACCAACGTCAACGAGGCACCGACGTTCCCTGCTACCACCGATACAACCCTTGAAGTAACAAAGCACACACCGGAAGGCACAGACATCGGCGACCCGGTGGCAGCAACGGACCCCGATGTCGCCGGCACCAATACCGATGTCAATCTCGACGATGCCAATGTTGATGCGTTGACCTACACACTCGGTGGCACTGATGCAGCCTCATTTGATTTTGATTCCGAAACCGGTCAGTTGAAAACCAAAACAGGTGTTACGTTTGACCGCACAACCCAGTCGTTCTATATGGTGACCGTCACCGCATCTGATGGCGAGTTCATGGCCTCAACCCCAGTAGGTATCACTGTTGTGGTAACGCCGGTATGTGACCGTACGCCAGTGGTGCGCGATGCTATCGTTGCTGCCGTGCCGGGTGTGACCGACTGCGCCGACGTGACGGCGACACATCTCGCCGCTATTACAGGTCCCCTTAACCTATCCAACAAAAGCATTACCGCACTGAAAGCCGGCGATTTTGACGGTCTCACCGCACTCACAGCACTTAGCCTGAACGACAACCAGATTAGCTCTTTGCCGGCGAGTATGTTTGATGAACTCACCGCACTGGAATTGCTCAAACTGAACGGCAACCAGATTAGTACACTACCGGCGGGGGTGTTTGATAAACTCACAGCACTTACACAGCTCAACCTGGCCGGCAACCAGATTAGTACACTACCGGCGGGGGTGTTTGATGAACTCACAGCACTCACAACGCTCAACCTGAACGACAACCAGTTGAGCAGTCTGCCGGCGGGGGTGTTTGATGAACTCACAGCACTCACAACGCTCAACCTGAACGACAACCAGTTGAGCAGTCTGCCGGCGGGGGTGTTTGATAAACTCACCGCACTCACAACGCTCGACCTGAACGACAACCAGTTGAGCAGTCTGCCGGCGGGGGTGTTTGATGAACTCACCGCACTCACAACGCTCGACCTGAACAGCAACCCGTTGAACAGTCTGCCGGCGGGGGTGTTTGATAAACTCACAGCACTCACAACGCTCAACCTGAACGACAACCAGTTGAGCAGTCTGCCGGCGGGGGTATTTGATGAACTCACCGCACTTACAAGCCTCGACCTGGGTGTCAACCGGTTAAGCAGTCTGCCGGCTGATGTGTTTGATGGACAGACCGCATTCACACAACTCCTCCTTTACAGCAACCAGTTAAGCACGCTACCAGCGGGGGTGTTTGATGGTCTCACCGCACTCACAACGCTCTGGCTACACGGTAATACCGTTAATCCACTGCCCCTGACGGTCTCACTAAAGCAGGTTGCAGAAGGGGAATTCAAAGCCACAGCACACACCGGGGCACCCTTTGAGATGATGCTGCCGGTCACTGTTACCAACGGCACCCTTGATGGTGGTGCCACCATGATAACAATACCCATCGGTAACGTGGAGAGCGGATCTCTTACCGTGACACGCACAATCGGCACAACCGCTACCGTTACCGTGAATATCGGCACATTGCCCGGGCTACCCGCAAACCATCAGGGATATGCACTTACCAAATCCAGTGACTTGCCGCTGAAAGTCATCAGTGAACCGTCAAATAACGCGCCGACCTTCACCGATGGAACTGACACCACCCGCGAAGTCGCTCAGAATACCGCAGCGGGTCAAAACATCGGCGCCCCGGTGGCGGCAACGGATGACGACACCACAGACACTTTGACTTACAGGCTGAATGGGACTGATGCGGATTCGTTCGATATTGTCAGCACAACAGGGCAGCTGAAAACCAAAGCACCACTCGACTACTCAACAAAGAACTCCTATTCTGTGACAGTCGTCGTCACCGATGGCAATGGCGGTATTGACTCCATTGCTGTTACTATCAATGTCACCGACACCAATAATGCGCCGGAGTTCAACGATGATGACAGCACCACCCGCGAAGTCGATGAGAATACTCCATCAGACACAGCCTTCGACGACCCGGTGGAAGCAACGGATGACGATAGCGGCGATACCTTGACATACACCCTCAGTGGCACCGATGCAACGTCATTTGGCATTGTCAGCTCAAGCGGACAACTGAAAACCAAAGCGGCACTCGACTATGAGACTGACAACTCCTATTCCGTAACAGTGAGCGTCTCTGATGGCGAGGGCGGTTCCGACTCTATTGATGTCACCATCAATATTACCAACGTCAACGAGGCGCCGACATTCCCTGATACCACCGATACAACCCTTGAAGTAACAAAGCACACACCGGAAGGCACGGACATCGGCGACCCTATGGTAGCAACGGACCCTGATGTCGCCGGCACCAATACCGATGTCAATCTCGACGATGCTACTGTTGATGCGTTGACATACACCCTTGGTGGCACTGATGCTGCATCGTTTGATTTTGAGACTGCCACGGGACAGTTGAAAACCCTGGAAGGTGTTACGTTTGACCGCACAACCAAGTTGTCCTATATGGTGACCGTCACCGCATCTGATGGTGAGTTTATGACCCCAACCTCGGTAGTTATCACTGTTGTGGTAACACCGGTATGTGACCGCACACCAGTGGTGCGCGATGCTATCGTTGCCGAAGTGCCGGGTGTGACCGACTGCGCCGACGTGACGGAGACACATCTCGCCGCTATTACAGGTCCCCTTAACCTAGCCAACAAAAGCATCACCGCACTGAAAGCCGGCGATTTTGACGGTCTCACCGCACTCACAACACTCGCCCTGAACAACAACCAGATTCGCAGGTTGCCATCGGGGGTGTTTGGTGAACTCACCGCACTCACAACGCTCCGCTTGTCCGGCAACCAGTTACGCCTGTTGGATGAAGATGTATTCGATGGGCTAACCGCACTCACAGGACTCTTCCTGACCGGCAACCAGTTAATCACGTTGGATAAAGATGTATTTGATGGGCTCACCGCACTGACAACGCTCTTTCTGGACGAGAACCGGTTGATCAGTTTGGATAAAGATGTATTTGATGGGCTCACCGCATTGGCAACGCTCCGACTGACCAACAACAAGATTAGCCCGTTACCAACGGGGGTGTTTGAGGGGCTGACCGCCCTCACAACGCTCAACTTGGACGGGGCCGATTTAACCGCCTTGCCGGCGGATGTGTTTGAGGGGCTGACCGCCCTCACAACGCTCAACTTGGATGACAACGATTTAACCGCCTTGCCGGCGGATGTGTTTGAGGGGCTGACTGCCCTCACAACGCTCAACTTGCCACGCAACGATTTAACCGCCTTGCCGGCGGATGTGTTTGAGGGGCTCACGACACTCTCAGTGCTCCGTCTGAACAACAACAAGTTGAGCACGTTGCCGGCGGGTGTATTTGATGGTCTCACCGCACTTACACAGCTCTACCTTAACAACAATACCGTTAATCCACTGCCCCTGACGGTCTCACTAAAGCAGGTTGCAGACGGGGAGTTCAAAGCCACAGCACACACCGGGGCACCCTTTGGGATGGTGCTGCCGGTCACCGTTACCAACGGCACCCTTGATGGCACTGCCACCACGATTACAGTACCCACCGGTAACGTGGAGAGCGGATCCCTCACCGTGACGCGCACAATCGGCACAACCGCTACCGTTACCGTGAATATCGGCACATTGCCCGGGGTGCCCACAACAAACCATACCGGATACGCACTTACCAAATCCAGTGACTTGCCGCTGAAAGTCATCAGTGAACCGTCAAATAACGCGCCGACCTTCACCGATGGAACTGAGATCACCCGCTTAGTGGCGGAGAATACCGCAGCGGGTCAAAACATCGGCGACCCTGTGGCGGCAACGGATGACGACACCACTGACACTTTGACTTATAGGCTGAATGGGACTGATGCGGATTCGTTCGACATTGTCAGCACAACAGGGCAGCTGCAGACCAAAGCAGCACTTAACCGGGAGACGAAGAGTTCCTATTCTGTGACAGTCGTCGTCACCGATGGCAATGGCGGTATCGACTCCATTGCTGTCACTATCACTGTCACCGAAGCCAATTATGCGCCGACGTTTACCGATGGGGATAGCACCACCCGCGAAGTCGATGAGAATACGGAGGCAGGCACAAACATCGGCGCAGCGGTATCCGCAACAGACCCCAATGTCGCCGGCACAAAAACCGATGCGAATCCTGAGACTTCTACTCCTGACACGTTGACTTACACCCTCAGCAGCACAACCGACCAACCGAACGACTATCAAACGTTTGATATTGACACTGCAACCGGGCAGTTGAAAACCAAAGACGCGCTCGATTATGAAACTAAGACCAGCTACAAGATGACGGTCAGCATCTCCGATGGCACACTTTCCGACACTATCACCGTTACCATCAATATTACCAACGTCAACGAGGCACCGACGTTCCCCGCTACCACCGATACAACCCTTGAAGTAACAAAGTACACACCGGTAGCCACGGACATCGGCGACCCCGTGGCAGCAACGGACCCTGATGTCGCCGGCACCAATACCGATGTCAATCTCGACGATGCTACTGTTGATGCTTTGACATACACGCTTGGGGGCACTGATGCAGCGTCATTTGATATTGATTCTGAAACCGGGCAGTTGAAAACCAAAACAGGTGTTACGTTTGACCGTACAACCCAGTCGTCCTATATGGTGACCGTCACCGCGTCTGATGGTGAGTTTATGACCCCAACCCCAGTAGTTATCACTGTTGTGGTAACGCCGGTATGTGACCGCACGGAACAGGTGCGCGATGCTATCGTTGCTGCCGTGCCGGGCGTGACCGACTGCGCCGACGTGACGGACACGCATCTCTCCGCTATTATGAACCTTAACCTATCCAACAAAAGCATCACTGCACTGAAAGCCGGCGATTTTGACGGTCTCACCGCACTGGAAACGCTCAACCTGTCCCGCAACCAGATTAACACGCTACCAGCGAGGGTGTTTGATGAACTCACAGCACTCACAGAACTCGACCTGTACGACAACCAGATTAACACGCTAACAGCGGGGGTGTTTGATGAACTCACAGCACTCACACATCTCGATCTATCCCGCAACCCGATTAGTACACTACCAGCGAGGGTGTTTGATGAACTCACAGCGCTCACAGCACTCACCCTGTCCTACAACCAGATTAGTACGCTAACAGCGGGGGTGTTTGATGAACTCACAGCGCTCACAGCACTCACCCTGTCCTACAACCAGATTAGCACGCTAACAGCGGGGGTGTTTGATGAACTCACAGCGCTCACAGCACTCGACCTGTCCTACAACCAGATTAGTACGCTAACAGCGGGGGTGTTTGATGAACTCACAGCACTGGAAACGCTCGACCTGTCCAACAACCAGATTAGCACGCTAACAGCGAGGGTGTTTGATGAACTCACAGCACTCACACATCTCGACCTGTCCTACAACCAGATTAGTACGCTAACGGGGGGTTTGATTGAACTCACCGCACTGGAAACGCTCGACCTGTCCAACAACCAGATTAGCACGCTACCGGCGCTGGTGTTTGATGAACTCACAGCACTCACAACGCTCGACCTGCACAGTAGCCAGATTAGCACGCTAACACCGGGGGTGTTTGATGGTCTCACCGCACTGGAAACGCTCCACCTGTACGAAAACCAGATTAGCGCGCTACCAGCGAGGGTGTTTGATAAAATCACAGCACTCACACAGCTCGACCTGCACAGCAACCAGATTAGCACGCTACCGGCGGGGGTGTTTGATGAACTCACAGCACTCACAACGCTCCACTTGAGCTACAACCAATTAAGCACGCTACCGGCGGGGGTGTTTGAAGGTCTCACCGCACTCACATCGCTGACCCTGAACAATAATACCGTTGATCCACTGCCCCTGACGGTCTCACTAAAGCAGGTTGCAGAAGGAGAGTTCAAAGCCACGGCACACACCGGGGCACCCTTTGAGATGGTGCTGCCGGTCACCGTTACCAACGGCTCCCTTGATGGTGGTGCCACCATGATAACAATACCCATCGGGAACGTGGAGAGCGGATCTCTTACCGTGACACGCACAATCGGCACAACCGCTGCTGTCACCGTGACTATCGGCACATTGCCCGGGTTGCCCGCAAACCATCAGGGATACGCACTATCCAAATCCAGTGACTTGCCGCTGAAAGTCATCAGTAATCCGTCAAATAACGCGCCGGAGTTCACCGATGGAACTGAGACCACCCGCGAAGTCGCTGAGAATACGGCATCAGACACAGCCTTCGGCGACCCTGTGGCGGCAACGGATGACAACCCCACTGACACTTTGACTTATAGGTTGAATGGGACTGATGCGGATTCGTTTGCCATTGTCAGCACAACAGGGCAGCTGAAAACCAAAGTAGCACTTGACCGGGAGACGAAGAGTTCCTATTCCGTGACAGTCGTCGTCACCGATGGCAATGGCGGTATCGACTCTATTGCTGTCACTATCAATGTCACCGAAGCCAATAATGTACCGGAGTTCACCGATGGAACTAAGACCACCCGCTCAGTCGATGAGAATACCGCAACAGACACAGCCTTCGGCGACCCGGTGGCAGCAACGGATGACGATCCCACTGACATCCTGACCTACACCCTTGGCGGCCCCGATGCCGCGTCATTTGCCATTGTCAGCTCAAGCGGACAACTGAAAACCAATGCACCACTCGACTATGCAACAAAGAACTCCTATTCCGTAACAGTGAGCGTCTCTGATGGCGAGGGCGGTTCCGACTCTATTGCTGTCACCATCAATGTCACGACCGTCAACGAAGCACCGGCATTCCCTGCTACCACCGATACAACCCTTGAAGTAACAAAGCACACACCGGAAGGCACGGACATCGGAGACCCAGTGGCAGCAACGGACCCCAATGTTACCAGCACCAATACCGATGTTAATCCTGACGATGCTAATGTTGATGCTTTGACATACACACTTGGTGGCACAGATGCAACCTCATTTGATATTGATTCCGATACCGGTCAGTTGAAAACCAAGACAGGTGTCGCGTTTGACCGCACAACCCAGTCGTCCTATATGGTGACCGTCACCGCATCTGATGGCGAGTTCACTGCCTCAACCTCAGTAGTTATCACTGTTGTGGTAACACCGGTATGTGACCGCACACCAGCAGTGCGCGATGCTATCGTTGCCGAAGTGCCGGGCGTGACCGATTGCGCCAACGTGACGGAGACACATCTCGCCGCTATTACGAGCCTTAGCCCGTTCAACAAAAGCATCACCGCACTGAAAGCCGGCGATTTTGACGGGCTCACCGCACTCACAGAACTCAACCTGAACAACAACCAGATTAGCACACTACCGGCGGGGGTGTTCGATGAAATTACAGCGCTCACAGAACTCCGCCTGGACAGCAACCAGATTACCACGCTACCAGCGGGGGTGTTTGATAAACTCACAGCGCTCACAGAACTCTTACTGTCCAACAACCAGATTAGCACACTACCGGTGGAGGTGTTTGATAAACTCACAGCACTCACAGCACTCTACCTGCACGTCAACCAGATTAGCACGCTAACAGCAGGGGTGTTTGATGGCCTCACCGCTCTTACAACGCTCACCCTGTACAGCAACCAGATTAGCATACTAACAGCGGGGGTGTTTGATGAACTCACAGCTCTCACACGGCTCGACCTGGACAACAACCAGATTAGCACACTAACAGCGGGGGTGTTTGATGGCCTCACAGCACTCACAACGCTCTACCTGAACAACAATCAGATTAGCACGCTACCGGCGGGGGTGTTTGATGGCCTCACAGCACTCACAACGCTCTACCTGTACAGCAACCAGATTAGCACACTACCGGCGGGGGTGTTTGATGAACTCACAGCACTCACAACGCTCTACCTGTCCACCAACGAGATTAGTACGCTACCGGCGGGGGTGTTTGATGGCCTCACAGCTCTCACAACGCTCTACCTGCACACCAACCAGATTAGCACGCTACCAGAGGAGGTGTTTGATAAACTCACCGCACTCACAACGCTCCGCCTGTACACCAACCAGATGAGCACGCTAACAGCGGGGGTGTTTGAAGGTCTCACAGCACTGGAAGCACTCTGGCTGCACGATAATACCGTTGATCCGCTGCCCCTGACGGTCTCACTAAAGCAGGTTGCAGAAGGAGAGTTCAAAGCCACGGCACACACCGGGGCACCCTTTGAGATTGTGCTGCCGGTCACCGTTACCAACGGCACCCTTGATGGCACTGCCACCGAGATTACAGTACCCATCGGTAACGTGGAGAGCGAATCTCTCACCGTGACACGCACAATCGGCACAACCGCTACTGTCACCGTGAATATTGGCACATTGCCCGGGGTGCCCTCAGGCCATCGGGGATACGCACTATCCAAATCCAGTGACTTGCCGCTGAAAGTCATCAGTAATCCGTCAAATAATGCGCCGGAGTTCACCGATGGAACTGAGACCACCCGCTCAGTGGCGGAGAATACGGAGGCAGGTCAAAACATTGGCGACCCGGTGGCGGCAACGGATGACGACCCCGCAGACACTTTGACTTATAGGCTGAATGGGACTGATGCGGATTCGTTCGACATTGTCAGCACGAGCGGGCAGCTGAAAACCAAAGTAGCACTTGACCGGGAGACGAAGAGTTCCTATTCCGTGACAGTCGTCGTCACCGATGGCAATGGCGGTATCGACTCCATTGCTGTCACTATCACTGTCACCGAAGCCAATTATGCGCCGACGTTTACCGATGGAACTGAGACCACCACCCGCGAAGTCGATGAGAATACGGACGCAGGCACAAACATCGGCGCAGCGGTATCCGCAACAGACCCCGATCTCGCCGGCACAAACACCGATGCGAATCCTGAGACTTCTACTCCTGACACGTTGACTTACACCCTCAGCGGCACAACCGACCAACCGAACGACTATCAAACGTTTGATATTGACACCGCAACCGGTCAGTTGAAAACCAAAGACGCGCTCGATTATGAAACTAAGACCAGTTACAAGATGACGGTCAGCGTCTCCGATGGCACACTTTCCGACACTATCACCGTTACCATCAATATTACCAACGTCAACGAGGCGCCGACGTTCCCCGCTACCACCGCCACTACGTTGGAAATAGCAGAAGACACGGAGGCAAACACAAACATCGGGGCCCCAGTGACAGCAACGGACCCCGATAGCGGAGATACGTTGACCTACAGCCTTGATGCCACCGGTGACACCACCTTTGACATTGATAGCAGCACCGGACAGTTGAAAACCAGTGCAGCACTCGACTTTGAAACCAAGAACTCCTATACCGTCACAGTCACTGCTACCGATAGCAGCAGTCTCACTGCCACTATTGAGGTTACCATCAATATCACCAACGTCAACGAGGCACCGACGTTCCCCGCTACCACCGACACTACGCTGGAGATAGCAGAAAACACGGCGGCAGGCACAGCTATCGGCGCAGCGGTATCCGCAACAGACCCCGATGTCGCCGGTACCAATACAAATGTCAATCCTGACGACCCTAATGTTGATGCTTTGACGTACACACTCGGTGGCACCGATGCCGCCTCATTTAACATTGTCAGCACAAGCGGACAGCTACAAACCAAAGCAACACTCGACTATGAGACTGACAACTCATACACCGTGACGGTCACCGTATCCGATGGCGGAACCGATACCGCTTCCGTTACCGTCACCATTTCCGTCATGAATGTCAACGAAGTTCCGACATTCCCTAGCACCACCGCAACGCGCTCAGTGGAAGAGAACAAAGCGACAGGCACAGCTATCGGCGTAGCGGTAACCGCAACGGACCCCGATGTCGCCGGCACAAATACTAATGTCAATCCTGACGACCCTAATGTTGATGCTTTGACATATACACTCGGTGGCACAGACGCCGCGTCATTTGATATTGTCAGCACCAGCGGGCAGTTGCAAACCAAAGCGGCACTCGACTATGAGACTGACAACTCATACACCGTGACGGTCACCGTCTCCGATGGTGGCACGGATACCGCTTCCGTTACCGTCACCATCAATGTAACGAACGTCAACGAGGCACCGACATTCCCAGCTACCACCGATACTCGCTCAGTGGCAGAGAACACAGGGGCAGGCACAGATATCGGCGCAGCGGTATCCGCAACAGACCCCGATGTCGCCGGCACAAATACCGATGTTAATCTTGACGATGCTACTGTTGATGCTCTAACCTACACACTCGGTGGCACCGATGCCGCGTCATTTGACATTGTCAGCACCAGCGGACAGCTGCAAACCAAAGCAGCACTTGACTATGAGACCGACAATTCATACACCGTGACAGTCACCGCATCCGATGGTGGAACCGATACCGCCTCTATCACCGTCACTATCAGCGTAACGAACGTCAACGAGGCACCGACATTCCCTGCTACCACCGATACCCGCTCCATCGCAGAAAACACAGGGGCAGGCACAGATATCGGCGCAGCGGTATCCGCAACGGACCCCGATGTCGCCGGCACCAATACCGATGTTAATCCTGACGACGCTACTGTTGATGCTCTAACCTACACGCTCGGCGGCACCGATGCCGCGTCATTTGCCATTGTGAGCACAAGCGGACAGCTGCAAACCAAAGCAGCACTCGACTATGAAACAAAGGACTCCTACGAGGTGACGGTCACCGTCTCCGATGGTGGAACCGATACCCCTTCCGTTACCGTCACCATCAGCGTCACCGATGTGAACGAAACCGGAACCAATAATGCGCCGGAGTTCACCGATGGTGACAGCACCACCCGCTCAGTGGCAGAGAATACAGCAGCAGGGGAAGATATTGGCAGCGCAGTGGAGGCAACGGATGACGATAGTGGTGATCCCTTGACCTACACACTCGGTGGTACAGATGCCGCCTCATTTGACATTGTTGGCACAAGCGGGCAGCTGCAAACCAAATCAGCACTTGACTATGAAGCAACAAAAAACGCCTATTCCGTAACAGTGAGCGTCTCTGATGGCAACAGCGGTTCCGACTCTATTGATGTCACCATCAATGTCACCAATATCAACGAAGCACCGACATTCCCTGCTACCACCGATACAACCCTTGAAGTAACAAAGCACACACCGGAAGGCACAGACATCGGAGACCCGGTGGCAGCAACGGACCCCGATGTCGCCGGTACCAATACCGATGTCAATCTCGACGATGCTACTGTTGATGCGTTGACATACACGCTTGGTGGCACTGATGCAACGTCATTTGATATTGATTCCGATACCGGTCAGCTAAAAACCAAAACAGGTGTTACGTTTGACCGGACAACCCAGTCGTCCTATATGGTGACCGTCACCGCATCTGATGGCGAGTTCACTGCCTCAACCCCAGTAGTTATCACTGTTGTGGTAACGCCGGTATGTGACCGCACGGAACAGGTGCGCGATGCTATCGTTGCCGCCGTGCCGGGCGTGACCGAATGCGCCGACGTGACGGAGACGCATCTTGCCGCTATTACAAGTCCCCTTAACCTTGCCAACAAAAGCATTACCGCACTGAAAGCCGGCGATTTTGACGGTCTCACCGCACTCACAGAACTCGACCTGTCCAACAACCAGATTCGCACGTTGCCATCGGGGGTGTTTGGTGAACTCACAGCACTCACAACGCTCGACCTGAACAGCAACCAGATTCGCACACTACCGGCGGGGGTGTTTGATCAACTCACAGCACTCACAACGCTCGACCTGAACAGCAACCAGATTCGCACACGCACACTACCGCCGGTGGTGTTTGATCAACTCACAGCACTCACAACGCTCCGCCTGAACGACAACCAGTTAACCACGCTACCGGCGGGGGTGTTTGACCAACTCACAGCACTCACAACGCTCCGCTTGTCCGGCAACCGGTTACGCCTGTTGGATGAAGATGTATTTGATGGGCTCACCGCACTCACAGGACTCTTCCTGACCGGCAACCAGTTGATCAATTTGAAGGAGGATGTATTTGATGGGCTCACCGCACTCACAGGGCTCTTTCTGGACGAGAACCAGTTGATCAGTTTGGAGGAGGACGTATTTGATGGGCTCACCGCATTGGCAACGCTCCGACTGACCTACAACAAGATTAGCACGTTACCAGCGGATGTGTTTGAGGGTTTGACCGCCCTCACAACGCTCAACTTGGACGGCGCCGATTTAACCGCCTTGCCGGCGGATGTGTTTGAGGGGCTGACCGCCCTCACAACGCTCAACTTGGATGGCAACGATTTAACCGCCTTGCCGGCGGATGTGTTTGAGGGGCTGACTGCCCTCACAACGCTCACCTTGCCAAGCAACGATATAACCGCCTTGCCGGCGGATGTGTTTGAGGGGCTCACGACACTCTCAGTGCTCCGTCTGAACCACAACAAGTTGAGCACGTTGCCGGCGGGTGTATTTGAGGGTCTCACCGCACTTACACGGCTCTACCTTCACAACAATACCGTTAATCCACTGCCCCTGACGGTCTCACTAAAGCAGGTTGCAGAAGGGGAGTTCAAAGCCACAGCACACACCGGGGCACCCTTTGCGGTTGTGCTACCGGTCACCGTTACCAACGGCACCATCGATGGTGGTGCCACCACGATTACAGTACCCACCGGTAACGTGGAGAGCGGATCTCTCACCGTGACACGCACAACCAGCACCACCGCTGCCGTTACCGTGAATATCGGCACATTGCCCGGGCTGCCCGCAAACCATACCGGATACGCACTTACCAAATCCAGTGACTTGCCGCTGAAAGTCATCAGTGATACGTCAAATAACGCGCCGGAGTTCACCGATGGAACTGAGACCACCCGCGAAGTGGCGGAGAATGCGGAGGTAGGTCAAAACATTGGCAGCGCAGTGGCGGCAACGGATGACGACACCACAGACACTTTGACTTACAGGCTGAATGGGACTGATGCGGATTCGTTCGACATTGTCAGCACAACAGGGCAGCTGAAAACCAAAGCAGTACTTGACCGTAAGACGAAGAGTTCCTATTCTGTGACAGTCGTCGTCACTGATGGCAATGGCGGTATCGACTCCATTGCTGTCACTATCACTGTCACCGAACCCAATAATGTGCCGGAGTTCACCGATGGAACTGAGACCACCCGCGAAGTGGCGGAGAATACGGCATCAGACACAGCCTTCGGCGCCCCGGTGGCAGCAACGGATGACGATCCCACTGACACCCTGACCTACACCCTTGGCGGCACAGATGCAGCGTCATTTGCCATTGTCAGCTCAAGCGGGCAGCTAAAAACCAAAGCAGCACTCGACTATGAAGCAACAAAAAACGCCTATTCCGTAACAGTGAGCGTCTCTGATAGCACCCACACCGACTCTATTGATGTCACCATCAATGTCACGAACGTCAACGAAGCACCGACATTCCCTGATACCACCGATACAACCCTTGAAGTAACAAAGCACACACCGATAGGCACGGACATCGGAGACCCGGTGGCAGCAACGGACCCTGATGGTGATACAGATGTTAATCCAACCGATGCTACTGTTGATGCGTTGACATACACGCTTGGTGGCACTGATGCTGCTTCATTTGATATTGATTCCGATACCGGTCAGTTGAAAACCAAGACAGGTGTCGCGTTTGACCGCACAACCCTGTCGTCCTATATGGTGACCGTCACCGCATCTGATGGTGAGTTTATGGCCTCAACCTCAGTAGGTATCACTGTTGTCATAACACCGGTATGTGACCGCACGCCAGCAGTGCGCGATGCTATTGTTGCTGCCGTGCCGGGCGTGACCAACTGCGCCAACGTGACGGAGACACATCTCGCCGCTATTACAGGTCCCCTTAGCCTAGCCAACAAAAGCATCACCGCACTGAAAGCCGGCGATTTTGACGGTCTCACAGCACTCACAGAACTCTCCCTGAACAACAACCAGATTAGCACACTACCGGCGGGGGTGTTCGATGAAATTACAGCGCTCACAGAACTCTCCCTGAACAACAACCAGATTAGCACACTACCGGCAGGGGTGTTTGATCAACTCACAGCTCTCACAGAACTCCGCCTGGACAGCAACCAGATTACCACGCTACCGGCGGGGGTGTTTGATGAACTCACAGCTCTCATAGATCTCTTACTGTCCTACAACCAGATTAGCACACTACCGGCGGGGGTGTTTGATCAACTCACAGCTCTCACAGAACTCTACCTGCACGTCAACCAGATTAGCACACTATCAGCGGAGGTGTTTGATAAACTCACAGCACTCACAACGCTCTCCCTGTTCAGAAACCAGATTAGCACGCTACCGGCGGGGGTGTTTGATGAACTCACCGCACTCACAACGCTCTCCCTGTACAGCAACCAGATTAGCACACTACCGGCGGGGGTGTTTGATAAACTCACAGCACTCACAACGCTCTACCTGGACAACAACCAGATTAGCACACTACCGGCGGGGGTGTTTGATAAACTCACAGCACTCACACGGCTTGACCTGTACACCAACCAGATTAGCACGCTACCGGCGGGGGTGTTTGATAAACTCACCGCACTCACAACGCTCTCCCTGTACAGCAACCAGATTAGCACGCTACCGGCGGGGGTGTTTGATGAACTCACAGCACTCACACTGCTCTCCCTGTCCCGCAACCAGATTAGCACGCTACCGGCGGGGGTGTTTGATAAACTCACAGCACTCACAACGCTCTACCTGCACACCAACCAGATTAGCACGCTAACAGAGGAGGTGTTTGATAAACTCACTGCACTCACAGCGCTCTACCTGCACAACAACCAGATTAGCACGCTAACAGAGGAGGTGTTTGAAGGTCTCACAGCACTCACAACGCTCTGGCTGCACGGTAATACCGTTAATCCATTGCCCCTGACGGTCTCACTAAAGCAGGTTGCAGAAGGAGAGTTCAAAGCCACGGCACACACCGGGGCACCCTTTGGGATGGTGCTGCCGGTCACCGTTACCCACGGCACCATCGATGGTGGTGCCACCACGATTACAGTACCCATCGGGAACGTGGAGAGCGAATCTCTCACCGTGACACGCACAACCGGCACCACCGATGCTGTCACCGTGACTATCGGCACATTGCCCGGGTTGCCCTCAGGCCATCAGGGATATGCACTTACCAAATCCAGTGACTTGCCGCTGACAGTCATCAGTGAACCGTCAAATAACGCGCCGGAGTTCACCGATGGAACTGAGACCACCCGCTCAGTGGCGGAGAATACCGCAGCGGGTGAAAACATCGGCGACCCGGTGGCGGCAACGGATGACGACACCACTGACACTTTGACTTACAGGCTGAATGGGACTGATGCGGATTCGTTCGACATTGTCAGCACGAGCGGGCAGCTGAAAACCAAAGCAGCACTTGACCGGGAGACGAAGAGTTCCTATTCCGTGACAGTCGTCGTCACCGATGGCAACGGCGGTATCGACTCCATTGCTGTTACTATCAGTGTCACCGAACCCAATTATGCGCCGGAGTTCACCGATGGGGATAGCACCACGCGCTCAGTGGCAGAGAATACAGAGGCAAACATAAACATCGGTGCCGCAGTGACAGCAACAGACCCCGATCTCGCCGGCACAAACACCGATGCGAATCCTGAGACTTCTACTCCTGACACGTTGACTTACACCCTCAGCGGCACAACCGACCAACCGAACGACTATCAAACGTTTGATATTGACACCGCAACCGGTCAGTTGAAAACCAAAGACGCGCTCGATTATGAAACCAAGCCTAGCTACGAGATGACAGTCACCGCTTCCGATGGCACACTCTCCGACACCATCACTGTCACTATCAGTGTCACGAATGTCAACGAGGCACCGACATTCCCTGATACCACCGATACAACCCTTGAAGTCACAAAGCACACACCGGTAGGCACAGACATCGGAGACCCGGTGGCAGCAACGGACCTTGATGGTGATACAGATGTTAATCCTGACGATGCTACTGTTGATGCGTTGACATACACACTCGGTGGCACGGATGCAGCCTCATTTGATATTGATTCCGATACCGGTCAGTTGAAAACCAAGACAGGTGTTGCGTTTGACCGCACAATCAAGCCGTCCTATATGGGGACCGTCGCCGCTTCTGATGGCGAGTTCACTGCCTCAACCTCAGTAGTTATCACTGTTGTGGTAACGCCGGTATGTGACCGCACGCCAGCGGTGCGCGATGCTATTGTTGCTGCCGTGCCGGGCGTGTCCGACTGCGCCGACGTGACCGAGACACATCTCGCCGCTATTACGAGCCTTAGCCTGTCCAACAAAAGCATCACCGCACTGAAAGCCGGCGATTTTGACGGTCTCACAGCACTCACAGAACTCTCCCTGGACAACAACCAGATTACCACACTACCGGCGGGGGTGTTCGATGAAATTACAGCACTCACAGAACTCTACCTGAACAACAACCAGATTAGCACACTACCAGCGGGGGTGTTCAATGAAATTACAGCACTCACAACGCTCCGCCTGGACAGCAACCAGATTACCACGCTACCGGAGGGGGTGTTTGATGAACTCACAGCTCTCATAGATCTCTTGCTGTCCCACAACCAGATTAGCACACTACCGGCGGGGGTGTTTGATAAACTCACAGCGCTCACAGAACTCTACCTGCACAACAACCAGATTAGTACGCTAACAGCAGGGGTGTTTGATAAACTCACAGCTCTTACAACGCTCTACCTGCACTACAACCAGATTAGCATACTAACAGCGGGGGTGTTTGATGAACTCACAGCACTGGAAACGCTCCGCCTGTACAGCAACCAGATTAGCATGCTAACAGCGGGGGTGTTTGATGAACTCACAGCACTCACACGGCTCGACCTGGACAGCAACCAGATTAGCACGCTACCGGCGGGGGTGTTTGATGGCCTCACAGCACTCACACGGCTCGACCTGTACAGCAACCAGATTAGCACGCTACCGGCGGGGGTGTTTGATGAACTCACAGCACTCACACGGCTTTACCTGTACAGCAACCAGATTAGTACGCTACCGGCGGGGGTGTTTGATAAACTCACAGCACTGGAATTGCTCTCCCTGTCCCGCAACCAGATTAGCACGCTAACAGCGGGGGTGTTTGATAAACTCACAGCGCTCACAGAACTCTACCTGCACACCAACCAGATTAGCACACTACCGGCGGGGGTGTTTGATAAAATCACAGCACTCACAGCACTCTACCTGCACAACAACCAGATTAGCACGCTACCGGCGGGGGTGTTTGAAGGTCTCACAGCACTTACAACGCTCAACCTTAACAACAATACCGTTAATCCACTGCCCCTGACGGTCTCACTAAAGCAGGTTGCAGAAGGGGAGTTTAAGGCCACGGCACACACCGGGGCACCCTTTGGGATGGTGCTGCCGGTCACTGTTACCCACGGCACCCTTGATGGTGGTGCCACCACGGTTACAGTACCCATCGGTAACGTGGAGAGCGGATCCCTCACCGTGACGCGCACAACCGGCACAACCGCTGCCGTTACCGTGACTATCGGCACATTGCCCGGGTTGCCCTCAAACCATACCGGATACGCACTATCCAAATCCAGTGACTTGCCGCTGAAAGTCATCAGTGAACCGTCAAATAATGCGCCGGAGTTCACCGATGGAACTGAGACCACCCGCGAAGTCGCTGAGAATACCGCATCAGACACAGCCTTCGGCGACCCGGTGGCGGCAACGGATGACGATGCCGCAGACACTTTGACTTACAGGCTGAATGGGACTGATGCGGATTCGTTCGACATTGTCAGCACAACAGGGCAGCTAAAAACCAAAGCACCACTCGACCGTGAGACGAAGAGTTCCTATTCCGTGACAGTCGTCGTCACTGATGGCAATGGCGGTATCGACGCCATTGCTGTCACTATCACTGTCACCGAACCCAATAATGCGCCGGAGTTCACCGATGGAACTGAAACCACTCGCGAAGTCGATGAGAATACTGCATCAGACACAGCATTCGGCGACCCTGTGGCAGCAACGGATGACGATAGCGGCGATACCTTGACATACACCCTCAGTGGCACCGATGCCGCATCATTTGACATTGTCAGCTCAAGCGGGCAACTGAAAACCAAAGCAGCACTCGACTATGAGGCTGACAACTCCTATTCCGTAACAGTGAGCGTCTCTGATAGCATTGGCGGTTCCGACTCTATTGATGTCACCATCAATGTCATGAATGTCAACGAGGCACCGACATTCCCTGCTACCACCGATACTCGCTCCATCGCAGAAAACACAGGGGCAGGCACAGATATCGGTGCAGCGGTAACCGCAACGGACCCCGATGTCGCAGGCACCAATACAAATGTCAATCCTGACGATGCTACTGTTGATGCTTTGACCTACACGCTCGGCGGCACGGATGCCGCCTCATTTGATATTGTCAGCACGAGCGGACAGCTGCAAACCAAAGCGGCACTCGACTATGAAGCACAGACCTCCTACGAGGTGACGGTCACCGTCTCCGATGGTGGAACGGATACCGCTTCTGTTACCGTCACCATCAATGTAACGAACGTCAATGAGGCACCGACATTCCCTGCTACTACCGCAACGCGCTCAGTGGCAGAGAATACGGAGGCGACTACAAACATCGGTGCGGCAGTGGCAGCAACGGACCCCGATGTCGCCGGCACTAACACGGATGTTAATCCTGACGATGCTACTGTTGATGCTTTGACATACACACTCGGCGGCACCGACGCCGCGTCATTTGATATTGTCAGCACAAGCGGGCAGCTGCAAACCAAAGCGGCACTCGACTATGAGACTGACAACTCCTACGAGGTGACGGTCACCGTCTCCGATGGTGGAACCGATACCGCTTCCGTTACCGTCACCATCAGCGTCACCGATGTGGACGAAACGCAACCGACTGTTAGTATCACCGTGCCGAGTGGTGTGCAGAATGGTGCGTTTGATGTGACAGTGGTGTTCAGTGAGGCGGTGACGGGATTTGTGCAATCTGAACTTGTTGTCACCGGCACTTCAGGAGCAAGTATAACAGCGTGGAACCCGCAGACAGGCGGCACAGACTATAAAGCCACTATCACACCGACGAGTAGCGGCACCGCTATTTTCGACGTTGCCGCAAATGTCGCCAAGGATACCGCGGATAATCAGAATACCGCTGCAACACAACAGACAGTTCAAGTGAATCTCACGCGCCCCACGGTGAGTATCACCGTGCCGAGTGGTGTACAGAATGGCGCATTTGATGTGACAGTCGTTTTCAGTGAGGCGGTGACGGGATTTGTGCAATCTGAACTTGTTGTCACCGGCACTTCAGGAGCAAGTATAACGGCGTGGAACCCGCAGACAGGCGGCACGGACTATGAAGCCACTATCACACCCACCAGTAGCGGCACCGCTATTTTCAACGTTGCGGCAAATGTCGCCAAGGATACCGCGGATAATCAGAATACCGCTGCGACACAGAAAACGGTTCAGGTGGATATGACATCACCCACGGTGAGTATCACCGTGCCGAGTGGTGCACAGAATGGCGCATTTGATGTGACAGTCGTTTTCAGTGAGGCAGTGACAGGGTTTGTGCAATCTGAACTTGTTGTCACCGGCACTTCAGGAGCAAGTATAACGGCGTGGAACCCGCAGACAGGCGGCACAGACTATAAAGCCACTATCACACCCACCAGTAGCGGCACCGCTATCTTCAACGTTGCGGCAAATGTCGCCAAGGATACCGCGGATAATCAGAATACCGCTGCGACACAGAAAACGGTTCAGGTGGATATGACATCACCCACGGTGAGTATCACCGTGCCGAGTGGTGTGCAGAATGGCGCATTTGATGTGACAGTGGTGTTCAGTGAGGCGGTGACGGGATTTGTGCAATCTGAACTTGTTGTCACCGGCACTTCAGGAGCAAGTATAACAGCGTGGAACCCACAAACAGGCGGCACAGACTATGAAACCACTATCACACCCACCAGTAGCGGCACCGCTATTTTCAACGTTGCCGCAAATGTCGCCAAGGATACCGCGGATAATCAGAATACCGCTGCAACACAACAGACAGTTCAAGTGAATCTCACGCGTCCCACCGTCATCATCAATACGCCAAGTGGTGTTCAGAATGGCGCATTTGATGTGACAGTCGTTTTCAGTGAGGCGGTGACGGGGTTTGTGCAATCCGAACTCGTTGTCACCGGCACTTCAGGAGCGAGTATAACAGCGTGGAACCCACAAACAGGCGGCACAGACTATAAAGCCACTATCACACCCACCAGTAGCGGCACCGCTATTTTCAACGTTGCCGCAAACGTCGCAGTAAACAGTGGTAGCAACCAAAACACCGCCGCCACTCAGCAGACGGTGCAGGTAGATATGACGTCACCCACGGTGAGTATCACTGTGCCAAGTGGTGTTCAGAATGGCGCATTTGATGTGACGGTTGTGTTCAGTGAGGCGGTGACGGGATTTGTGCAATCTGAACTCGTTGTCACCGGCACTTCAGGAGCAAGTATAACGGCGTGGAACCCGCAGACTGGTGGCACGGACTACAAAGCCACTATCACTCCAACGCAAACAGGGGAGGCTATTTTCAACGTTGCTGCAAACGTCGCAGTAGACAGTGGTAGCAACCAAAACACCGCCGCTACACAACAAACAGTTCAGGTAGATATGACGCAACCCACCGTCAGCATTACCGTGCCGAGTGGTGTGCAGAATAGTGCGTTTGACGTGACCGTTGTCTTCAGTGAGGCGGTGACAGGGTTTGTGCAATCCGAACTCGTTGTCACCGGCACTTCAGGAGCGAGTATAACGGCGTGGAACCCGCAAACAGGCGGCACAGACTATGAAGCCACTATCACACCGACGAGTAGCGGCACCGCTATTTTCAACGTTGCCGCAAATGTCGCCAAGGATACCGCGGATAATCAGAATACCGCTACAACACAACAGACAGTTCAAGTGAATCTCACGCATCCCACCGTCGTTATCAATGTGCCATCGGGTGTGCAGAATGGTGCGTTTGACGTGACCGTTGTCTTCAGCGAGGCGGTGACGGGATTTGTGCAATCTGAACTCGTTGTCACCGGCACTTCGGGAGCGAGTATAACAGCGTGGAACCCGCAAACGGGCGGCACAGACTATAAAGCCACTATCACACCCACCAGTAGCGGCACCGCTATTTTCAACGTTGCCGCAAACGTCGCAGTAAACAGTGGTAGCAACCAAAACACCGCCGCCACTCAGCAGACGGTGCAGGTAGATATGACGTCACCCACGGTGAGTATCACTGTGCCAAGTGGTGTTCAGAATGGTGCGTTTGACGTGACGGTTGTGTTCAGTGAGGCGGTGACGGGGTTTGTGCAATCTGAACTCGTTGTCACCGGCACTTCAGGAGCGAGTATAACGGCGTGGAACCCGCAAACAGGCGGTACGGACTATAGAGCCACTATCACACCGACGAGTAGCGGCACCGCTATTTTCAACGTTGCGGCAAATGTCGCCAAGGATACCGCGGATAATCAGAATACCGCTGCGACACAGAAAACGGTTCAGGTGGATATGACGTCACCCACGGTGAGTATCAATGTGCCCTCGGGTGTTCAGAATGGAGCATTTGATGTGACCGTTGTGTTCAGTGAGGCAGTGACAGGGTTTGTGCAATCCGAACTCGTTGTCACCGGCACTTCAGGAGCGAGTATAACGGCGTGGAACCCGCAAACAGGCGGCACAGACTATAGAGCCACTATCACACCGACGAGTAGCGGCACCGCTATTTTCAACGTCGCCGCAAACGTCGCTGTAGACAGTGGTAGCAACCAAAACACCGCTGCAATACAACAGACAGTGGCAATTGACCTTACACAGGTAGACCCGGTTGTCCCAGACACCGATACCCGTCCGGATCCGATTATGGTCGCAATGCAGAATGGCGTTGAAAAACGGGATCAGACAGTCACCTTCGCTACGTTCCCCGGTACGTTTCAGTTAGTCATGGACTTTGATCGACCGGTGACCGGTTTTGAGCGGTCAGAGCTCGCCGTTCATCGCCTTGACACCGGTGTTACGGTTACGGGATGGCGTGTGAGTTCTGACCGTACGGTGTACACCGCGACAGTTCAGGTAAGTCATACGGGTGGGGCGACGTTCACGGTGCCTGCCAATGCGGCACAAGCCGTTGATGATGGTCAAGGGAATCGTGAAAGGAGGTTGACCGTGATAGTAAAGGGCGATGCGAACCAACCTAACCGCGCGCCGGTGTTTTCCGAAGGCACCAGGACCAGCCGCACAGTGGCAGAGAATACACCGTCAAGCCGAAACATCGGGAGCCCAGTGACCGCTACAGATGCCGACGGGGACACCTTAACATACCTCCTTAGTGGCACCGATGCCTCATCGTTTGGAATTGACGCCGTAACCGGACAATTGCAAACCCAGGCTGACTTAGACTATGAAACCAAGTCCTCCTATACCGTCACGATCACCGTCTCCGATGACATCTCCTCCACTGACGCGCTGACCGACACCATCACCGTCACCATCAATGTCACAGACGTGGACGATACGCAACCCAACCGCGCGCCGGCCTTCGCTTCAGACAGCACCACCCGATCGGTTGCAGAGAACACATCGGCAAACCAAAACATCGGCAGTCCGGTGTCCGCAACGGATCAGGACGGAGACACCTTGACCTACAGCCTCAAGGCACACAGCGACTCACCTACCGACTATCAATCGTTTGACATCATCAGCACGACCGGACAATTGCAAACGAAAACGGGAGTTACATTAGACTTTGAGACGAAGTCTTCCTATAAGGTCACCGTCGAAGTCTCCGATGGCAGAGGTGGCACTGACACCATCACCGTCACCATCAACATCACAGACGCAAACGATACGCCGGTATTTACCGATGGAGACAGCACCACGCGCTCAGTCGCAGGGAATACAGCAGCAGGTGAAAACATCGGCACCGCAGTGGCAGCAACCGATGACGATAGTGGAGACACACTAACCTACACCCTCAGCGGCGATGATGCGGCTTCGTTTGATATTGATACCGCAACCGGGCAGCTGAAAGTCAAAGTTGCACTCGACTTTGAAACAAAGACCTCCTATTCCGTAACAGTAAGCGTCTCTGACAGCAATGAGGCAAGTGACACAATCGCCGTCACTATCAGTGTCACGAATCTATTGGAAGGCGTAGATGCGGTTGTCGTAGCATACCAAGATGGAGTCGCGAAAGAGATAATTACCGGTCCGTTTGAATTGCTAATTAGCTTCAATGAGCCTGTGACGGGCTTTGAACGTTCTGATCTGCAGGTAAGCCATTTAGGAGAAAACCTAAGCACCGTGATAACAGGATGGAGTGGTCCCCACAAGCGTGGGTCTGCGGGCGACACGGACTACAAAGCGACGATTACACCGATAAATAACCACAACATGACGTTTCGCATACATGCGGGTGCGGCACACGCTGTAGATGACGGACGACCGTGTCGTGATATAAAGTATCTGGTGCTGATCGATTTGGATGATGGAGACAGCACCGAACCTCAACCTAATCAACCACCGGTATTTGCTGCAGAGAACACCACACGCTCCATCGCAGAGAACACGGGCGCAAATGTCAACATCGGAGACCCAGTGTCTGCAACGGATTCAAATAGCGGGGATACCTTGACCTACAGCCTCAAGGCACACAGCGACTCACCTACCGACTATCAATCGTTTGACATCATCAGAACGACCGGACAATTGCAAACGAAAACGGGAGTTACATTAGACTTTGAGACGAAGTCTTCCTATAAGGTCACCGTCGAAGTCTCCGATGGCAGCGGTGGCACTGACACCATCACCGTCACCATCACCGTCACTGATGTGGATGAAACGCTACCCAATCGTCCACCGGTTTTCGCCACAGACAGCACCACACGCTCCATCGCAGAGAACACTGGCGCAAATGTCAACATCGGAGAACCAGTGGCAGCAACGGATCAGGACGGAGACACCTTGACCTACAGCCTCAAGGCACACAGCGACTCACCTACCGACTATCAATCGTTTGACATCATCAGAACGACCGGACAATTGCAAACGAAAACGGGAGTTACGTTAGACTTTGAGACGAAGTCTTCCTATAAGGTCACCGTCGAAGTCTCCGATGGCAGAGGTGGCACTGACACCATCACCGTCACCATAAACGTCACTGATGTGGACGAAGCTCCACCCAATCGTCCGCCAGTCTTCGCCCCAGACAGCACCACCCGCTCCATCGCAGAGACCACAAAGCAAGGCTTGAAGATTGGGGAGCCAGTATCTGCAACAGATCCGGACGGGGACACGTTAACATATAGCCTCGAAGGTACCGATGCCGCGTCGTTTAGCATTGAGACCGCAACCGGACAGTTGAAAACCAAGGCCCCACTCAACCGCGCCACCAAGTCCCAATATAGCGTTACAGTCAAAGTCTCAGATGGGGAGAGCGGCACCGACACCATCACCGTCACCATAAAGGTTCTCACACCTGACAGGCCGGAGCCGCTTATGTATGCGAAGCAGAATGGTGTAGAAGAAAGGGATCAGACGGTCAAACGCGGGACGTTTCAGTTAGTAATGGACTTTGACCAACCTGTGACCGGTTTTGAGCGGTCAGAGCTCGGGGTTGATGACTTTGAGACTGGTGCTACTATTACACGATGGCAGAAGAGTGCCGATGGTAAGGAATACACAGCGACAGTCAGAACTCAGAACACGGGTTCGGTGACGTTCACGGTGCCTGCCAATGTTGCACAAGCCGCCGATGACGGTCAAGGGAACGTTGAGAACAAATTACTTGTGTTGGTCACAGACAGTGGGGAGGTTAATGTTGCGCCCGCGAGCGGAACGGAGATACTACCCCCCGATGAGACGCTACTGCTGCCCAACTATCCGAACCCGTTCAACCCGGAGACGTGGATACCGTATCAGTTGGCGAAGGATAGTAATGTGCAAATTCTGATTTATAACGTGCGCGGCACCATCGTCCGGCGGTTAGCATTACGGCATCAGTCGGCGGGGTTCTACACAAATCGCAGTCGTGCGGCCCATTGGGACGGCCGCAATACTTCAGGCGAGCGCGTCGCCGCGGGAATCTATTTCTACCAACTACGAGCAGACAAAGTTACCCCCTTACGCAAGATGGTTATCCTCAAGTAGGTATGGACTTCAAGAACTGACTAACGTTCTCTGCTCACATAACCCGGCTGAACTTCGCTAATGAACCTGGTCAACCCCTGTCCTTCTCTCGCCAATTCTTTCATCTCTTCAATGTCCTCCTCGTATGCACTGTCGTAAGTGTACAGATAGGTACTACCGCTCGTGAACCGGATTCTGATGAAATCAGAGCCCGTTTCATAAGCAACAATTCCGGAATTTCCATGAAGATTCCCATAATGTTTCATGTCTTTACCTCCTATGTAAATTTATGGTGAATTACGAAAATACGTAGACACTCTGCCGTTTTGGAGCGTATGAACCTAAGAATGACGAAAACAAGGATACCCAAAAAACGGAAAAAACGTAGCCAGAAATTTCATCAGGAGAACTGAATGACAGTTAATCCAAAACGCGCAATGAATTGCGCGATTACGAACGCCCGAATCTTGTCACTTATGGATTGCCAATTCGTATGAGAGAAATAAATTTGACCCACAGCGTCAAATGCACTATAATTATAACCGATTATATCGGCCATCAATTTCTTGGGAACGGTGATTGCTCATGATGAAACTCGCTAAAAATATCATAGACCTTATTGGCAATACACCACTCGTTCGCCTCAATCACCTGCTCTGCGAGAACGACGCAACGGTTTTTGCGAAGTTGGAATCGTACAATCCCGGCGGTAGCATCAAGGACCGGATCGGGCACGCCATGATCTCGGACGCTGAGCAGCGAGGTTTGCTCAAGCCCGGATACACAATCGTTGAGCCGACGGCTGGCAACACAGGAATTGGTCTCTCAATCGTCGGTCTTGCAAGCGGATATCGTATCATCTTGGTCATGCCAGAAAACGTAAGCCGTGAAAAGTATATGTTGCTCTCTACTTTCGGCGCGGAAATCGTGCTGACCCCTGAGGCCGAAAGTATGAATGGTGCCATTTGGGAAGCGGAGGAGATTGTCAGGCGGCACCCCAATCACTTCATGCCGAACCAATTTATCAACCCCGCCAATCCTGAAGTCCATCGGCAAACGACGGCACGTGAAATTCTGGAAGCCTTGGATGCCCCTGTCGATTTTTTCGTCGTCGGCGTTGGGACAGGGGGCACGTTGACGGGCGTTGGCGAGGTGCTTAAAGACCGCTATCCTGACGTGCAGATTGTCGCTGTCGAACCGAGTGTGTCGCCTGTGCTGTCGGGTGGGCAGCCGGGGCCAACGCACATTGACGGCATCGGGGCCGGTCGGATTCCTGAAGTGCTCAATGTAGACATCATTGACAGAGTGATTACCGTCTCCGACGAAGCCGCTTACCGGACGATGAAGAAAATCTCCCAAACTGAGGGGTTAATTGTCGGCATGTCGTCGGGGGCTAATGTCTGCGCGACATTGAAAGTCGCTAAAGATCTCGGCGAAGACAAAACGGTCGTGACAATCTTGCCTGATACCGGCGAACGCTATTTCAGCAAGAGTCAATATTTTGAAAATACATCTGATATTCTGGATGCGTCACCCTGAATATCAATAAACCCGAATCCTCATCAAGGAGGGCAAGATACCCAGTGATTGAACCCACCTATCAACAAAACCCGATAAGTGATGACCTATGCTATCAGGTTCACTTAATCGAAAAACCGGAGGAAATCCTCTTTCACCTCTTTAAGCGATTTAAGGAACGTGTTGCGATTGTCACAAGCGGGCAATTGTCCGGGATGGTTCTGATTCACATGGCGCATGAAAACGGATTGCCATTCCGAGTTTGCACAGTTGATACGCTCCGTTTATTCCCGCAAACTTACGATTTCTTTGAGCGGGTACAGGCGCGTTATAATATTCATATCGAACGGATTCAGCCGGATAAGGAAGAAGTAGAGCGAATGGTAGCGCAACACGGTGAATATCTGTTTTTCGATAGCAAAGAGAAGCAGGAATACTGTTGCCAGATCAGGAAGGTCAGGCCGATGAAATCGCTCTTGGATACTTTAGATATCTGGTTTGCAGGGCTACGGAGAGACCAATCCGAAGATCGACAGCATGTGCCAAAGGCAGAGATAATAGACCATGACGGACACCCCGTTTTGAAGGTTAACCCATTGGCAGATTGGAACACGGATAGGGTCTGGGAGTTCATCCGCGAATACGATATCCCAGTGAATCCGTTGCTCAAAAGTGATAAGAACGGACACTTTTACGAATCGCTGGGTTGTCGTATCTGCACAACACCGATCAGGCCGGGCGAGGAGAACAGAGCCGGACGATGGCGATGGCAAAATGCCGATTCGTCTGAGAATAAGAAGGAGTGTGGTTTACATTTTGCAATATAACGACTAATATAAAAGTTAAGCCAATTTCAGTATAAAGTGTCACGGAGTACTATTAACTCTGACGTAGTGTACGCTGAGGATAACAGTACTATCAACTCTGGCGAAATAACTATTAACTCTGGCGAAGTACACGCTGAGGATGACAACAGGAGAGTTAATAGTTATCGTGATGAGGCGAACAACAGGAGAGTTGATAGTACTAGGAGAGTTAATAGTACTGGAAGCCGTTCCTACGGGGTCACGGCTGGGAAGCCGTTCCTACAGGTTTATTCTTTAAGGTTGCTTAAAGAAATGAAGTTAAAAAAATAAATGGGGTAATCTGGATTGGACGGAGATCATAGGAAAAACATTTACAGCACGTCCGTGAAGTTACCTGATTAAATTCTGAAACTTCATAAGAAAGGCGCGCTGAACGCGCTACTATGAACCAGAGGTAAAATCATGGAGACATTTAGCATCCCGTGGACAGATGGCGAGATGCCCCTCAACATCCCTGCCCGGAATATTGAGACCGTTGTTAGGCCCAAAGAATCCCCCGCGCTCGGCGAGCCCATCGACCTTGTCAAGGGTGCCCTCGAAAAACCGATTGGTTGCCCTCCAATTATGGATGCGGTGAACCCCTCTGACCGCGTGGCGTTGCTGGTTACGGACACGATGGACAGCCTGATGGGGCCGCCACACAACATTGGCCCCTACCTGCTAGATCAACTGAATGCGGCGGGTGTACCCGATCAGCGTATTACCGTCGTTCACGCAGCGGGTATGCACGGCCACGCGGGAGCAGAGCAGAGATTGTGTGGGAACGTCCCGCCACAATCGGCGTGGTTGCATCGTGTACGATATGTTGAACACCACCCGCACAGAGCGGAAGACCTAGCGTTTGTTGGAACAACGTCCATGGGCACGCCGGTGTGGGTCAACAAAGCGGTGGCCGAGGCGGATTATGTGTTCGGTGTTGGGGGATGCTCACCGTCGCTCTTCGGTTGGCATGGGGGCGCGGGCATTGTCCTGCCCGGTGCGTCTGGAAGCGACACCATACGGCATAACCACACCTATATCCTGATGAACCGCCCAATCAGCGGATGGGGACCGGGCAATCCGCAACGGGAGGATATACAAAACGCCGGTGATCTGGCGGGCTTCAACATGAAAATCGACTTCACTGCGGGCACCGTCTTTGCTGGCTACCACCGCGAGGAGTGGCCAACCGCTGTGGCATATTGCCAAAACCGCACGATGACACCGGTTGAACCCGCAGACATATATATCATGGGAGTTGGTGCGAGTCCGAATCTTGGTTGCCTCTATATGCGGATTGAGCTCGCCGAACAGGTGACGCACGAAAACGGAATCGTCATCCTCGTCTGCTCCGCTCATGAGCAACCTGACCTCTCTGAGTGGTCTGAGGAGCGGGCTTTGCAACAGACGATCGATTCGACAAACGCTTGGCTAGAAAATACGGGGACGCACAATGTCAGTGGGAATGCGGGTGAACTGGATACACTCGCCAAATTTCGTTTGATGCAACTCCCGCTGAGTCGTCTCGCGCAAATTCTGACTCGCCGTGAAGGTGAGCCGCGCAGTACCTGTATGTCGTGGAGCCATCGCCGTGGCATTGAGCGAAGAAGGACGTTCATCGTGGCAGAACTGGAGGATGACCAAGCGCATTCCTACGGTTTTGCATACTCGACCCGTTCTTTTGATGACGCGCTCCAGAAGGCTTTTCAAGAACTGGGTAGTGACGCACGAATCATCGTGAACGCGCCAATGTCGGGAACGCCGTTGCCTCCTCAGAATCGGGTTGTGTTGGAGGGGAAGTAACCATGGGGAAGTCGGGGCAGGGATGCCCCTCCTACAGGGGAGTCGGGGCAGGGATGCCCCTCCTACAAGGGGAGTCGGGGCAGGCCTCCTACAGGGGAGTCGGGGCAGGGATGACCCTAACACAGGGGAAGTCGGGGCAGGGATGACCCTCCTACAAGGCTTACTATTACCCATAAGTCTCCGGGGACAGGGGTAATCTATGTTGGAGCTAAGAACTATCGTTGAATTCGGCAGTGTGAATCAGAGAAAACGTGGCGGAAATATCACTTAATCTCTGCCACCCGCGCCAGATGACCGTCACACCCGGCACACCGTCCGACTTCCGCGCTAAAAAACCACCGAGTTTGGCAATCCAAATCACCACTTCAGAAACCGTTGGTAATTTCTGCGGTAAAGTCGTTGTCTTATGAGTCACACAGTAAAGGGCTTTCCACTCATCATCGGTCAATACACACGTACAAGCCGCACTCGGGGCGTAGCGATTGTACATCGTCACCCAATACAACCGCCACCCAATCACACTCATTAGCGCGCAATAGGGGAAAAGCCGAGCCTGAGTTGCCAAACGGCATGCCTCAATTTTGGTACCGGATTTAAGCACTTTGAAATACACTTCAATATGCCACCGCAAACTGTACCAGCGGATTCTTTCGACCGCATCCGCGAAATCCCTCACTTCCACATTGGTGATTAACAGCCATTGAAGGGGCGGCGTTCCAACCGGCGGATTTGGTTCCGTCACGCAGACGATATGCACATCAATCGGCGGTAACTTTTGGGCAGATTCCGCCGGAGGCCGCTTAGGCGGAAGCAACCTCGTTTTCACAAAGTGAACGCTGAGAGTCGCTGTCCGGGCAGGGTGACCGTCCCGCTTCGGCACCTTGACCCCTAGCTCACCGGCACACGGCTGACTTTTCACCAAATCGTTGAGTTTGCCAATCTCATTATCAACGCGTCGATTCTGAGCGGCGCGAATCACGAAGGGGGTGCTGCCTGCTTCAACGAAAAATTGATAAATATCTGCCTCACGGTCACAGATGCAAATCACCTCAACGCCTTCTGGGGTTTGGGCTTTAGTTTGGTTTAATGCCTCAATCCATTTGTAGCTCTCTTTTTCCGTAATCGGTGGGTTCGATTGTCTCGGTTTCTGTGCCCCGTCTTCACGAACCCAAACTTTATCGGTGAGACACCCTAACGGTACGCCGGACTCGGTGAATACTACGGTGGTGTGTTTGACAAACCCATAGATGTTCTGCTTCTTTGTTCCGATTGGCCCTACGCCTTCGGTTGATGGGTGATGCGTATAATCTAGATAGGTGGTATCCTGTACCGCAAACACCCGCTGATATTCACTCATTCGGGCAACCGTTTGCTGAAAATGAGGGGCTAGGATTTTCGCCGCTGTGGCCTTCGGATTATCAAATAAGCGATACGCGGCTTTGGTCGCTGCCCAGTCGCCGCAAGCCGCATTGATACTCGATTGCGGGTACGCTTCCAATTCATCAGCGACCTGAATCAGGCGCGCCGTGAGTCGTTTATCTCCCAAATCTATGGTTTGAAATTCTGTCCGACTCCAAGACGGAGTCGGCTCATTATTATTTTTCGCCATAAGTGCCGCCAAGTTATTGATAGGATAATGTTTATTTGGTGAACCAATCTTCTGGATTGTACCGTATTTACGTTTGCGAATCCATCAAAAACGGATTCTCAATTCGGCCATTCTGCCTGCTTTGATTTAGATGTTTGAACGAGAGGGGAATAGAACCCACGCCCTACAAGACTTTGCAGACTTGTGGGTAATAGTAAGCCTACAGGGGAGTCGGGGCAGAGGTGACCATCCTACAGGGGAGTCGGGGCAGGGGTGACCCTCCTACAGGGGAGTCGGGGCAGGGGTGACCCTAACACAGGGAGTCGGGGCAGGGATGACCCTCCTACAAGGGGAGTCGGGGCAGGGATGACCCTCCTACAAGGGGAGTCGGGGCAGGGATGACCCTAACACAGGGGAAGTCGGGGCAGGGATGACCATCCTACAGGGGAGTCGGGGCAGGGGTGACCCTAACACAGGGAGTCGGGGCAGAGGTGACCCTAACACAGGGAGTCGGGGCAGGGATGACCCTCCTACAAGGGGAGTCGGGGCAGGGATGCCCCTCCTACAAGGGGAGTCGGGGCAGGGATGCCCCTCCTACAGGGGAGTCGGGGCAGGGATGCCCCTAACACAGGGAGTCGGGGCAGGGATGCCCCTCCTACAACGGGAGTCGGGGCAGGGATGCCCCTCCTACAGGGAGTCGGGTATCTTTGAAAGTGGGTGGAAAGATGGGCTTTGATGCAGTAAAGGCAAAACTCCTTAGGCATACCGATACTCACCTCTGGGTGATTCTCGCGGTTGGGTTGGTGGTGCTGGTGGTCAAATGCGTCATTGTTTACCCCGTCCAACATGTAGGGGAATCGGATGCCTCTGGATATGCGGAGATGGCGGATAGTCTGCGGCGTGGGAAGTGGCTGTCTGTTGAGTATATCAGCTTTTTCTTTCTTAAATATCCGGGCATTCCCCGTCCGGAAGACCATTGGCCGCCCCTCTACTCCTTTCTCATCGCCCCGTTTTATATTCTGCTGGGCAAGACCGCTTTCGCCTCCAAATTTCCCTCTCTGGTAATTTCCAGTCTATTTCTGCCTGCCGCAACGTATCTGCTCACCAAACAGTTCAGCAGAAACAGATGGGCGAGCGTCGGTGCGGCGTTCACCGTGATGTTCTATCCGAGCCTATTTATGTGGTCGCTCTACGCGCTCTCCGACATCACCTACTCCTTCGTGGTTTGTCTCGCTGTCCTGTGCGCGGTCAAAGGCGTGGAGCGCAGTCAATACTATTACCCCATGGGGATTTTTCTCGGTTTAGGGTACTATGCCAAGGGCGTTACGCTGGCATTGATACCCGCATTTCCGTTGTTTTATCTCATCGCCAAAGGCGGGCCCAAGCAACTGCTTCGTGACAGACGATTTCTAATGGGGATGCTGTTGGCGATTCTGGTTATGGCACCTTGGTGGGTGCGGAATGCAATTCATTTCGGCAATCCCCTCCATTCAACGCAGAACTATATGGTTGAAGGCGGAAGCCCCTCGACGGGCAGTAAATACGCGGTCTATTGGGATAAACCGAATCCATCGTTTATGACGAGTAAAGTTCCGTTGGGGCTTTCTCACGTCGCAAAGAAAACGAAGGAGTTCCTTGATGTACATTTAGAGTGGGTTTTCGTCGTTATGTACCCGAACCCGGGCGCAGACCCGCCGATTAACCTCAAGTATTTTCTCACCCTCACCCCAATTCGTATATGCTTCAAAGATTTCCCGAAATATCCCTTCGGAATCCCCATCGGCTTTTTCGGCATCCCCGCGATTATCGGGCTATTCTGTCTGTGGCGAAACCGGGAAATCTATATCGTCCCGCTTGTTATCGGTGCGTTGGTGCTATTTCTCTCAATCCTCTGGGCACCGATTGACCGGCTCGTTCTGCCCACCGTCGCCCTTATTGCGGCATTGGGGTGGACAAGCTATTCTGCATTTCTGACCAAACTCAAAGACTGGATTTCAGATTGCCAACGTCCCTTCTGCAAGCGGTTTGTTAGCTCAGGCTGGTTTGCGAAATATGTCAATGCAATCCTTCCGCTCATCTTGACCCTTGGTATAACCCTCGTCTCGGCGTATAATATACATGCCAACGCGCGCTTGTGGAGTGAGGGTGTGCGAGAGGGAAAGTATCCATACGTTGATAGCGAACGCAAAAAGAACCGCATCATTGGCAGCCACTGGTTGCGCGACAATACGCCATCGGACGCAATTATTATGGATGCTGAGCCGTGGGATCTCCATTTTTACGCTGACCGCCAAACTGTCCACATGGTCTACGATACGCTTGAACGCATCCTATGGGTCATGCGAACCTACGGCGTAACGCATATTACTCACAACGGACAAGAAAGCCTACGCCCGCTCTACAGCGGAGAAATACCCGGTTTTGAATTGGTCAATGAGAGCGGGATGAAAATTTACCGGGTGCGATACGATTTGTTGCCAAAGGAATAGAGTTGGAATACCAATCCGAAAGGAGACACACAATGAACACAGGGCGTATTGATGACCGCGACTGGTCATCTATGACACTCGGAGAACGAATTCACCAAATCGAAGTTGAAGGATATCTCCTTCTTCCAGACCTGCTTTCTCCCGACCATATCGCTCGGCTCAAGGCAGAAACCGCCAAATTGGAAACCCGTGCAGTCAATTACAGCGTTCACCAGCGAGGATGTCCGAACATCCAATTTAGAGGGGGCGCGCTTACCGACCTGCTTGGCCATCCCGAAACAGTCTCTTTTTTACGAGAACTCTTCGGCGATGAAATTATCGTCATGAGCTACGGCTATGCCCGCTCGGAACCGGGGCATCCCGGCATCAGTTTGCACACGGACGGACAACCGTACGGCTCACAGATTTTCGGTTATGAGGGCAGTATTCCCTTTATGGTGCGGGTGCTGTACTATCTCGATGACCTCACACCGGAGGTCTCCCCGTTCCGCGTCATACCTCGGTCTCACCTCTCTATGCACGCCGATGCGAATCCCTACAAACGCTACGAAACCCATCCCGAAGCAGTGATGGTGCCTGCGAAAGCGGGTTCAGCGGTATTAATTAACCACAAAGTCTTTCACGGGAACTATCCCAACGTCGGCGATTGGGCGCGTGAAATGCTCGCCATCGCCTACCGCCCAGCATGGGCAAGTCCGATTGAAGAGGTTGACACATGGAGTCCTGAAGACCTCGAGAAACTCCCAGAGAAGATTCGCCCACTATTCGGCGACCGCAACACGCGCCATTGGGATTTCGGAGGTGGCAACAAACCGCCCAACATGGCGAGCGAGGCACCGGGCATGAATCCAAGCCGTTGGGAGCGGAGATAATTTATGCCCTTAAGAACCTGTTTTAAGAACAAAGCAACCCGATCCGTGGGTGGGAAATCCCTTTCCCACCCGATCACGATACGTCATGATGACTTTTCAAACAGGCCCTAAGCCTGCCTGTGGAACGGTAGGCAACTAAAATTTTCATTTGAGGAAGCAGATCAAAGTGAATAACAACTATAAATATACTGGGATGCCTCTCACACCGAGCATTGCTCAAGAACTCATCAAAGAGGCATTCTCAGGGAAGACTGCTACGAGGTCCGAAATCGTTGAAGCTGTGGTTCAAATCCATGATGAGCGCGGTGGACTGCCATCAGAAGCTAAGAATGTTAGGGGGCCTATCCAGAGGGCGTTACAGAATCTGAAAACTTCTGGAATTTCAGAAAATCCTTCCAGAGGCTATTGGCAAATCAATTTAATTCCCGATTTTTCTGAGAGAGAGGCTCCTGAAAGTATCGAACCGCCTCCCACACCCGATGAGGAAGAAGTTGTCAAACACAATGACTATGAATATGTTGGAGTGCCTCTCATACCTAAGATTGCTCAGGAACTCATCATAGAAAAATTTTCAGGGAAGACTGTTAAGCGACAGAAGATCGTCGAAACCGTGGTTCAAATCCATTGTGACCGTGGTGGACTGCCATCAGAAGCTCAAAATGTTCCGGAGATTACCATCTATCCGGCACTGTATAAGTTGAAAAAATCTGGAATCGCAGAAAATCCTTCCCAGGGCTATTGGCGAATCAGTCTAAGCCCCGATCTTCCTGAAAGAGAGGTGCCCGAAAGTGTTGAACTACCTCAAGCACTCGATGAGGCAGAAATTATCAAACACAACGACTATGAATATGTTGGAGTGCCTCTCATACCTAAGATTGCTCAGGAACTCATCATAGAAAAATTTTCGGGGAAGACTGTTAATAGGCAGGAAATCATTGAAACTGTGATTCAAATCCATTGTGACCGTGGTGGATTGCCATCAGAAGCTCAAAATGTTCCGGAGACTACCATCTATGCGGCACTGTATAAGTTAAAAAAATCCGGAATCGCAGAAAATCCTTCCCAGGGCTATTGGCGAATCGATTTAATTCCCGATTCGCCTGGGAGAGAGGGTCCTGAAAGTGTCGAACCGCCTCAAGCACCCGATGAGGAAGAAATCATCGAACCCGATGTACCTTCTGAAATCGGATCCGGAGAGGATTCAGTCTACCTCTACTATCTCCCTCTTTATCGGAAGGAGGCACAATCTAAAGGAGAATCTGTTTGGCCATGCAAGGTTGGCAGAACTAGACACGACCCTGTCCGTAGGGTTAGAGCACAAACATCGGCTCCAGAAGAACCCGAACTTGCGCTCACTATCCGAACAGATACTCCATCTGATATGGAGAAGGCAATACATGCAATCTTGGCTGTACGCGGTAGGCACATGGAACACGCTCAAGGAACAGAATGGTTTCACACTAATCCAAGCGAAGTGGAGGAAATTCACGCTTTTATTGTGGCGGTCTGAAATTTTTCATTGGAGAAGCAGATCAAAATGAATAACAGTCTTATATTTCTATTTTCATCTTCTTTGCGCCTTTGCCTCCTTACGTCTTTGCGTTAAAAATATGCCAACACTCAACCTAAAACCCACAGATAACCTAATCAAAACCTACTACGCCGAAATAGACCAATTGACCCGTCTCGGCGTAACAAAGGAGACCTCTGTCCGCGCACCGTTCCAGAACCTGCTCGAACAGTGCGGACGGAAATTTAACCTCACCGCCATCCTTGAATACCCTATGAAAGTTCGGGGCGGCAATCGGATTTTCGTTGATGCCGCACTGGTTGACAACTACAACCTACAATACGGCTACTGTGAATCCAAAGATATCCACGACGACCTGCCCACCGAAGTGAGACGCAAGTTAGAACAGGGCTATCCTCGCAACAACATCATCTTCCAAACCCCAGAACGCGCCATCCTGTTGCAGAACGATTTGCAACTCGATGCCGACCTGACCGACCCGACCCAACTCGTCGAGGTACTCCAAGCCTTCTTTGCCTACCGACCGCAAGCCTACGACGAGTGGGAAGAAGCGGTCGCGCAGTTCAAAGACAGAGTGCCCGAAATTGGGAAGGGCTTGGCAGAACGCATCAAGGAGGCACGGGAGACGAACCCAGAGTTTACCGCTGCATTTACCGACTTCCACGAGAAATGCTGTCAAGCCATCAACCCCAACCTCTCCGAAGCCGCCGTTGAGGAGATGCTCATCCAACACCTCTTGACCGTGCGACTGTTCCGAACTGTCTTTAGTCACTCAGACTTTACCCGCCGAAATGTCATCGCCCGTGAAATTGAGAACGTCATTGATGCCCTCACATCTCACACTTTCAGCCGCGAGGTTTTTCTCAAAAAGCTGGATCGGTTTTATATCGCCATCGAACGGGCCGCCGCGATAATGAGCGACTACTCCCAAAAGCAGGGGTTTCTCAACACCGTTTACGAGCAGTTTTTTCAAGGCTTCTCCGTCAAAGTTGCCGACACGCACGGAATTGTCTACACCCCTCAGCCGATTGTTAATTTCATCGTGAGAAGCGTGGAGGAGATTCTAAAAACCGAATTTAATGGTATCTCCCTCTCCGCTCCTGATGTTCACATCGTTGACCCATTTGTTGGAACAGGCAATTTCATCGTGCGGGTAATGCAGGAAATTCGCAAAACCGCATTAGCACACAAGTACACGCACGAACTCCATTGTAACGAGATAATGTTGCTCCCGTACTACATCGCGTCAATGAACATAGAACACGCCTTTTTTGAAGCGATGGGCATATATGAACCGTTTAAGGGAATCTGCCTCTCTGATACGTTTGAACTGGCGGAAGCACTACAGTTCCTGCTGTTCGCACTTGAGAACAGTGAGCGCGTTAAAAAACAAAGGGAGACGGATATGTTCGTGATTATCGGCAATCCGCCCTATAATATCCGTCAGATCAACGAGAACGACAATAATAAAAATAGGAAATACGAGACGATGGATGCGCGGGTTGTAGAGACGTATGCCAAAGACTCCAAAGCAACGAATAAAAATCAACTCTCCGACCCGTATGTCAAGGCCATTCGGTGGGGGTCGGACCGGATTGGGGATGAAGGGGTTGTCGCCTTTGTGACGAACAACAGTTTTCTCGACGGTCTGGCGTTTGATGGGATGCGAAAACACCTCGCCGAAGATTTTGATGCGATTTACATTCTCGACTTGAGTGGGAACGTTCGTAAGAATCCTAAGTTGTCAGGCACAACGCACAACGTCTTTGGGATTCAGGTCGGTGTGAGCATCAATTTTCTCATCAAAAGACGCGACAACACAAATTCCCAAGCCGAAATATTCTACGCTCGTGTTGATGAATTGTGGCGCAAGGAGGACAAATATCGCCATCTCAATTCAAAGGAACACTACGGAAATATCGAATGGCAACGGATAACGCCTGACAAGCGATACACATGGCTCACTGAAGGGCTCCACCCTGAATTTGAGACCTTTATTCCGATCGGTACAAAAGCAGCGAAGGCGGCGAAGGGTGAGGCGGTGGATGTGATTTTCAAAACTTACAGTCTCGGTGTCAGCACAAACCGTGATGCGTGGGCTTACAACTTCAACCGAAACGCCCTGGCTGAGAACATAAGCGGGATGATTGATACTTACAATGAGCAGGTGTCCAAGTGGGAGCGGCGAGCCAATCGTGATGCGAACGTTGATGATTTTGTGATTTATGATGACCAGAAAATCAGTTGGAGTTTAGGCTTAAAACACAAACTAGAAAGAGAACGGATCGCGGAATTTACAGAAGCAAAAATCCGACAATCCCTCTATCGCCCGTTTACAAAATCGAACCTCTACTTTGACCGAATGATGATTGAGTCTGTATACGTCTTTCCATCCATATTCCCTACACCTAAGACCGAACAAGAGAATCGGGTGATTTGTGTCGGGGGGTATGGTCGAAAAGAATTTGCTGTTTTGATGAGCAAAGCTATTCCTAATTTGAACTTCTATGTTGACCCGCAACAATCCTTTCCCTTCTACACTTACAACGAAGATGGGACAAACCGCCGCGAAAACATCACCGATTGGGCGTTGGCACAATATCGGGCACATTATCAAGACGACACAATCACCAAATGGGACATCTTCCATTACGTCTACGCTCTCCTCCACCACCCCGACTATCGGGAGCGGTATCGGGCGAACCTCAAGCGCGACCTGCCGCGCCTTCCATACACACCCGACTTTTGGAGGTTTGCGAAAGCGGGTCAACGGTTGGGGGAAATTCATGTCGGCTATGAGGAGGCGGAGGAATCTCCGCTGGGTTTTGTTGAAACACCGGATGTGCAACTGGATTGGCGGGTGGAGAAGATGCGGCTGTCGAAAGATAAAACGCAGATTGTGTATAACGATTTTTTGACGCTTGACAGGATACCGGCGAAGGCGTTTGAATATCGGCTTGGGAATCGGTCAGCGTTGGAGTGGGTAATTGACCAGTATCGCGTCAAGACGGATAGACGGAGTGGCATTGTCAATGACCCGAATCGTGCGGATGCCCCGATGTATATCGTTAAACTCATCAAGAAAGTGCTCACAGTCAGTTTCGAGACGGTGGAGATTGTGGAGGGCTTGCCGGGTTTATCGAGGGAAGATGGCTTGGATATGGCTATCCAAGTTGAGCAGGGATGAGATCGCTCGCAGTGCATAAAGGCATCGTTGTTTTTGAATTGACCTTGGATCGTTTATTTGTTATACTTTGTCAATCTCACGTTAGGCAGCAACTCGGGTTAATATAGGAGTAAACAGTGACACTTGAAGAATTGAAGTCTTCAGAAATAAAACAGCTCATTCGCCAAATTCCTGAAACCCATTGGGTTCAAAATCTTCGACATCCCTCCTACTACCTGCGCCAGCCAATTCCGATCTTAATCGAAAGAGCAGGCGATACTGTGACCGCCAACTACGAGGATGTCGAACTCTACAGCACAGGCGAGAGCGTCAAAGCGGCAATTTCGGACTTGTGTGCGAAAATTATTGCCCATTATGAGGAGTTGCAGGCAAACGGTGTAAAATCTCAGGACTATACGTTCCTCAAACAGATTATTGAGGAAATTCAACCCCCGGCTTGGGAAGAGTTGAAACAACTTTATCGAGAAAAGTTGGGAGCAATCCCTTATGTTCAGAAAGGTTACATAAATATTAATGGCAACAGCGCAGACGTAATCATTATACTTTCAGAAGAATCTGTAGTTAAAATCGAACGGTTATCTGAAATTGATCTGGAGATAAATCTGAAATTTCGCCCCCTATGGTTTCATGTTGAATATGAACGCTCAACGGATTATCTTGAGCTGGCCGATTTTGAACGTTTTTATTAAACTTCCCTCTAGCGCGTTCCGCCCCCGGTATCCCTCTAACAGGGGATGAAAATGGGGACTGCACCTATGCCAACAACACAAGAACACCAAGATAAGCAAAGCATGACGGAGCTCGCGCGTTCTGATCTTGAACAATCTCCAAATAACCCTCAACACGCTGACTGGATTGTGACTCTCGCTTTTTACAAAGCCCTACACGCCGTTGATTCTTATTTCGCAAAACGAGGAATTCACCCCAAAGGGCATGTGGAAAGAAATCAACACGTCCAAAACCATCTTAGTATTATATACCTTGAATATGATGGATTGTATAAGGCGAGTCGAAGAGCCCGATATGATGCCTATACTTACCGAGGCGATCCGGAAGGGGTCGCAAGGCTAGTTAATCATTCGTTGAAGATTGAAGAGTACATTAATACACTTCTGGAATCGGATTGACCTCCCTTAATACGACACCATTCTGTGGCGCGGAATGTGTTTCCGCCACCTCCCTCCATTCGGTTTGGTTGTCACCCACCTTTCGACACGTCGCCGCCCCAACAGAACTTTTTCCCGTTTCGTTGTCGATGCAGGCAAATAGATCAAAAGTGTGTACTGACTGGAAAGATGCTTAGAGACGGTGGAGATTGTGGAGGGCTCGCCGGGGATGAATAAATAGAACCGAAAGACGCTTAAATTTAACGCAAAGGCGCAAAGGTGCAAAGAAGAACAGAAAAAGGACGTAGGTTGGGGTGAACGCTTAAAAGCATAAGTTTATCAATACGCATAAACATTCTGCTTTTCCATGAAACGGTTAGATAATAGAGTGAAACCCAACAACCTCCCTAGTGAAGTTTGACAATCAAAATCAGTAATGTCATCATAACTTTGGGTGTACCAATACGTTTGAAGGGAATTGAAAACTGAACGTCAAAACTCATTAGAACCTTGAGAAGCCAAAACCTTATGAAAATTCTTGGTGTTGACACCTCAACCTCCATCGGCAGCGTTGGGTTGATTCACGGTGATAATTTCGTTGCCGAGCACACATTGAATGTCGTGGGTGCCCACTCGTCGCGGGTGATGCCGGCGATTGATGCTGTTCTCAAGTGGGCTGGTCTCGGCGTTCATGAGTTGAACGCTTGTGCTGTCGGAATCGGTCCCGGTTCGTTCACAGGTGTCCGAATCGGGGTCAGCACAGTAAAATCGCTCTGCTATGCCAGCAAAAAACCGATTATCGGTGTTTCAACGTTAGAAGCCATCGCGTACAACCTGCGTTACACGGACGGGCTGATCTGCTGCGTCCTAGATGCCCGGCGGGATGAAGTATACGGTGCCGTTTTTCACGGTGGAACCGAATTAGAGCGCAGGTCTGAAGACCTCTGTGTTCCAATCAATGCGCTGCTCGATAGAATTGATGCCCCAGCGGTTTTCGTCGGAGATGGCTTGGGAAGATACGCTGACGCTATTCGGGAGAGATGCGGCGCGGATGCAACTTTCGCCGATGCAAGCTTCAATGTGCCACGGGGCACCGGTATCGCTCGGCTCGGATACCAGCGATTATTAAACGGGGATTCGGACGATTACTTCGCGCTGACACCGAATTACGTCCGAGGAGGCACGACATGGTAAGCCCGAAACCGCACAATATCCTATATCTCGACAGCGGCTCTGGAATCGGTGGTGGTCAACGGAGTCTGTTATTCCTGCTCAAGCATTTGGACAGAACGCACTTTCAGCCGTTTCTCGGTTGCTTGGGAGATAGTATGTTGGCGGTTGCGGCAGGGGAAGCAGGGATTCCTGTCATCCCGCTGAACCTCCCCGCCGCGCACGATAAGAAAGACAAAATCCGCCGATTCACTCTTAACGACCTTATCCGCGACTGCCAACAGTTGGGCGTACTCTTCCAACTCCTGGGGTTTGTGAAATTGCACCGCATCAGTCTCATCCACGCCAACTCTCTGGCAACAGCATTAATCGGGGGCATCGTTGGGAAATTCAGTGGTGCCCCTGTTGTCATGCACAAACGGTATGCCACATCCTACGGATTTCTCGATCGGGTGGGTGAAAAGCTGGTCGATCGGGTGATTTTGGTGTCAAAGGCGACACGCTGGGATTTTGCCCCCGAATCCAAACAGGTGTTAATCTATAACGGCATGGAATTAGAGGCGGATTGTGTATCGGACACAGCGGGTGAAGGGGTGCGTGAGCAGTGGAATCTCACCCGTGAAGACCTATTGGTAGGCGTGGTGACTCGCATCACGCCGGAGAAGGGTATTCACGTACTCATTGAAGCAATGGCAGAACTTGCGGGGGTGCCGGTTAAATTGCTTGTTGTCGGCGGTCCCTATTTCCCAGAGGATAGCGCGTACATTGACGGATTGAAAACCCGCGTCAAAAAATTGAACCTTGAGGACCGGGTCATCTTTACCGGATTCCTATCCGATACGCGAGCGATTACAGCGGTTCTCGATATTATGCTTGTCCCCTCAATCATCCCCGAAGCCTGCCCGCGCACAATCATTGAAGCGATGGCAGCGGGCAAATCCGTTATCGCCACGCCACTCGGCGGCAGTAAGGAGTTGGTGACATCGGATACGGGCATCTTGGTGCCACCTGAAGACCCATCCGCGATTGCTGAGTCAATTCTCAAACTCGCCAAGGACAGAGAACGCCTAACCCACATGGGAACAGCCGCTCGCCTTCGTGCTGAACAATTGTTTAGCATAGAAAAAAATACGCGGTTGACAGAGGCGGTTTATAAGAACCTGTTTTTCACCCACGGGGCAGGGGTGCTTTATTTTTAAAAGAGATTCTAAATGAAACGCAAAAAAGGTTGATCTAATCCCGCAATTCCATGTATAATACATCATTATGGCGCAACAATACGACAGGGTCTCAAAACACCTAATCCGTAAGTATCCTGAAGCCGTCGCAAAGAATTGCTAATTGCGGCCGCCCATGCAGAAAGCTTTGAGGGATTTGCAGAAGCCCTCTATGAATAGGACATCCTACCTTGTGACACTGCACCCCGGGGGCGGGAAATCCCTTTCCCTCTCGTGGAATAATCCTCCTTGGGTCGGTTGAAGTAACCCAATCCGATGTGCGGAAATTCCAACCTTATCCGCTCCATAAACTGTCGTATGCCTACCATCTGCTCATCCTCCAAACCGAGCACGTCAAGATAGATATCTGGGTCAATACTCAAATTTCGCATCTGGATGAAGTCGATCTGGGTCTGCTCAATAAAACGAAGTAGCGCATCACGCTCAGAGATTCTGTCGGTGACCCCGGGAAATGTGAGTAGGTTGATAGAAACAAACAGTTGGTGGTCTTTCGCAATCTTTGCTGACGTTACCAGGTCATTAAAGGTGTAGTTGACGGGGCGATAGTAACGATTGTAGGTCTCCTCAATAGCACTGTTCATACTGATTCGGATGCTGTTCAATCCCGCCTCGCACAATCGCTGGATATCCTTGGGCCGGCTGGCGTTGGTGTTCATGTTTATCGATCCCGCATCGGTCTCCGCCCGAATCGCACGGATGGTTTCCTCAATGAGGTCTGCCTGTAATATCGGGTCCCCTTCGCAACCTTGCCCAAAACTGATTAGCCCCTTCTTAACCTCCATCAGATGTGGAACAGAGACTTCGACGATTTCCTTAACTGTTGGAGCGAAGGTGATGCGCTCGTGACTAGAAGGATGAGAAGCTGGGGGTTGCCATGAGAGACACCCGACGCAACGCGAGTTACAGCCGGGCGCAGTTGGGATGGGAAGCTCCCATCGTCGCAAGAACGCATTTTTCGCCGCAAAACAGTGATAATCAATCGCACATCGAGAGAGGTGTTCTAGCAGGCGGTTTTCTGGAAATGCTTGGAGTCGCTCCTCTACTTTCGGTGTAATCTCTCGGTCATCAAAATTTGCGGGCACCCAGTGTGGATTTGAATCCACTTGTTTGGCAGCGACCCAGAACCTTCCATCCTTCCACCCGACAGCGGTATATGCCCAAAGCGGTAACAATTGACTAGAATCCACTAACCGCGTTGCCGGAAGCAGTGTCCGTGTATACCCTGGCGGCGGGAAAGCGGCAACCGCGCAATATGAACCGAAGGACTTTGCACTGCGTCCCTTCCCTTTCCGTTTTCCACCATCAAATGCCGTAAACCTGCCACGGTCTGGGTGCCACCCCATCGGGATTCTGCCCGGCATTGTGAATAAGCGGCTGTCTTGGGGCAGAGGAATCAGATCGGCGGCTTGAGGGATGGTCAATTCCCTTCCAGACGTGGCACCCATTTCAAGCGTCGGATGGTCGAAGATATTTCCGTCTTTGTCTGCGTAAACGAGTTTAGGTCTAGCTTTCATAGTTTTTTCAGCTTGAATGTAACTTGACTCTAGTCACATTTAATAATTCCAATGAAATACTGTCAGTCAGTCTGCAATTCGCGGTTGACACCGCTCTGACTGTCGTAGGAGTGGCATCAGCCACACCCCACTGACATATTCTTTCTATCCTCCGATTTTAATTTACATTATAAATATCTATGATATTATCTATAAATGATAATGCCCGGGCAAGCAAATACTTGATTCAAAATCACCTTAATCGACGTTTGGTGAGAACGCCAAACAGGAGGCACTATGCGAAAGCTACGTATCGGAATTATCGATCTCGCCGCCAAAGGCCGGACCAAGGCATGGTGGGATCGTGTCATTTATCCTAATTACGCGAGTATTATGCCGCAAGTCATCGGTGTGTGGTGCGAAGAACAGGGACATCATGTCACATTCGTATGCTACACCGGTTTTGAGAATCTGGTCGATGAGTTACCCGATGATGTAGACCTTGTCTTTATCGGCTCGTTCACGCAAACAGCACAACTGGCATACGCGCTAAGCAACCTTTTCCGAAAAAAGGGGGCAGTCACGGTGCTCGGCGGTCCCCATGCCCGCTGTTACCCGCAGGACGCGCAGCAGTACTTCGACTACGTTCTCGGGTTCAGTAACAAGGAGATAATCCGCGATGTCTTGAGTGATTGCTCTCCGCACCGGCCAATTGGCATACGCCTCGCTGCCAAGGAGCAACCCACGACGCTCCCGGGCGCCAGGGAGCGCTGGAAGTTCATTGAACCGACGCTTAAGAAAGCCATCTTCATTAAGTGCGTCCCGATGCTCAACAGTCTAGGGTGTCCGTACACCTGTAGTTTCTGTATCGACTCGGTTGTCCCGTATCAACCGTTGGAATTTGATGTCATCAAAGAAGACCTACGGTTCCTCTTAAGTAAGTTTAAGCGACCTCATGTGAGCTGGCATGACCCCAACTTTGGTATCCGATTCAACGATATCATGGAGGCAATCGAGGAAGCGGTGCCTCCAGATAGCATCAGCTTCATTGCCGAAAGTAGTCTGTCGGTCTTAACGGAGCCTCACCTGCAACGGATGCAACGAAATGGGTTCAAGGCCATCCTGCCCGGCATTGAGTCGTGGTACGACATGGGGAACAAGTCAAAGTCCGGTAAGACGACGGGAATCCACAAAGTCCGGCAGGTCTCCGAACACGTCAACACCGTTCTGAGGTATATCCCCTTTGTACAAACCAATTTCGTGTTTGGGCTCGACTTTGAAGAGGGGCCTGAACCGTTTGAACTCACGAAACAGTTTGTGGATCTGACCCCCGGCGTGTATCCCTCCTATTTGCTACTCACTGCCTACGGAGAAGCTGCGCCCCTCAATCTCGAATACCAGCGCGATAACCGTGTTCTCCCCGTCCCGTTCCACTTCCTGAACAACAATCACGCCACAAACGTTGTGCCTAAGCAGTATTCATGGTTGGAGCTCTACGACCATTTGATTGATCTGGCCCAGTACTCCTTGTCATGGCGCGCAGCTCGCCATCGTTTTCACGCCAACAAAGTCGCCACTGCCCGGTGGGCGCACGTTCTACGGACGGTGTCGTCGGAAGGTTGGGGCCTAATCAAGCACTACATGGAAATCCGTAAACGGCTTAACACCGACCCGCAGTTCCTACGCTATTTTGATCAGGAAACCACCGAACTGCCATCGTTCTACGTCGACCAGATACGAAAGGACTTGGGACCGCTATGGGAGTGGCTCCCTGATGGCGCGATGCATCATGACCCGCTGGCTTACCTAAAGTCAACGTCCGGAGCAGATACATTGCCGGACTCGTTGCACATCAGCACAGCGACGGGCTCAAAGCGCGTTGAAAACCTAGGGACTATCGAATCGGTTTCAACCGACGATTCTGGTTAAGCAGGCCACTCCAAAGCAACAGAGGTGCGAAAAATGCAAAAATAATTTCGCTAATGGGGCATAAGCAAGTTTCAGCATTAAAGTTTATTCTTGCAACTTGCTTATCTTCCTACCGTTTGCTGTTTATCCGCCGAGCATCACCGGAGGAAGAAATCGAAATGAGCAAAACACGCTGAATCCGCACGGTCAACTCTGTAAGCCGCTGATGTGATGCCGAGTTGCAGGTTCGGATACTGTTGGCGCAAGTGCTCGGCAAACCCAAAGAGCCAACGGTAGGTTAGTGGAATTGACTCGGCACGGCTATAGTGTTCGTGTCCATACCCACTGCATCCCATCAACAAACTGTCCGATGCACCGAGCAATGACCGATCAAAGATAAGCAGGTCGGGCGATATCTCCTCAAGCAGAGTATTTACCGCGTGGGAAATGTAGTAACCGTAATCACTCAGCACACAATAGGTTGCTTGATTTGCCGTTGGTTCTTGGGTCACCTGTTCCCCTTCCGCACTAGGCTCCGCCCGTTCCTCTGGTTCTTCATCACTTTCCTGAGAATCCTCCTTCGTCGGAAATCGGAATACTGGCGTTGGTGTCAACTGCCACGCAGGTCGGTCTAGAAATTCCGTGCTGAGCTCGGCAATCGGCAAACGAATCGCGAACTTGTTTCCTGTGTCGTGTATCTGTTGGCTCATCCCCTTCAGAATCGGGATGTTTTCGCTATTCCAATCGTAATCAACCGCAACAAAACTGCCCGGAGCGACCTCCGAAGACGGATGCCATTCGAGACTCGGCTTCGTCCAGACCAATGAAGGTATATGAGGCGGTTGTGCGGATATAACATCCAGTGCGTCAAGGATTTTAGCAATAGCATCCCTGTCTCCATCAAAAAGCATTGTCCAAACGACGGGGCTACTCACCGAGCCCTTGGGCGGCACACGGAGCTCAACACCGTTCGTAACCTCTGCGGGCGGCATACCGGTTGACACCAGCACTGGGGATGAGGGTGCATCAGTGGCGTTGTGGTCTGCCTCACTTTTATGCCCCAAACCGATCTGATAGTATTTCAGTAGCCCCGCGCCCTCGTTACCGAACACCAGGCCCCCATTGGCCTTAGCGTCCCACAAAACGACAAACCCTTCTGACGCTCCACCGCTCCACGGTATTGATATACTGTTTGAAGCGGTTGATTCCGATAGCTGTCCAAGGTGACTCGCGCCCCAGATGTGAAGGTCTACCTCCCTCCCTGGGAAAAAGGGCAGTGATTCAACTGTGATATCTTCAAGGGAAAACGGAACATCCGTCAGATTCTGAACCGTAAGCCATTTGCGGATGACAGGCAGATTGGGATGGATGTCGTAGTGGAGTTCGAGATGAAAAATCGGCGTTTTGTCGTTTTCCGCTTTGACCGACTCCGCTCTTTTGTCGGAGGGAGCATCCTTCTCCTCGCTCTTCTGAGGCGTTGATTCTTGATCAGTATCAACCGAGTGCAACGATTCAATTCTCTCTTTCAGACCGGAGAAAGGGGCCTTCAGCGTTGCGAAATACGTCAGTCGGATGGTGATACGTCTCTTCCCCCCAGATTCCTGCTTGATTCGATACGAGTCATAACTGAGCCACTCGCTGTCGCCAGAAAAGTTGATTTCACCGACCCGAAACCGAAACTCCTCGCTCGGCAGACTGACATAATTGCGCCCTGACGGTTTGTGTCTATAACGGATGGTCTGCACAGGCTTTGCATCCTTATTCAATAGGATGTGACGTTCAATGAAACGGTTGCCAAAATAAAGCCGGTGATTCTTCGTCTCAAACCCCGCATACGTTTCGATTGCCTTAATCGGTTGAAGGTACGCCCGGAGGTCGGCGGTGGAAACCTGGGGTTGACTCCGACTACAGCCCAGTGACCACCCACAGACTAGGATGAGCAGTACGTGAAATGTCAAACGTAAAACCTGGAAGGATGGGAGAAAGTTTCTCCCCCAATCTTCCAATCTTCCATCCTTCCAATCTTCCCCTCCTAATCTTCCCAATCTCCCAGTTTTCCAATCTTTCATTTTTTCCCTCCTATTCTTCCAATCTTCCACCCTTCCCCTTCTAATACCATTTCTGAAAATTTATATCGCGTTAGCGGTTTTGATGAAATATGAAACGCCTGTAATCCCGGCTACGGGGGTGCGGTTGATGACGCTTTCTTTGAAAGTGGCAACATGAGTTGACGCATATCGTGATCCGATGGGGCAAGATGCCCTGGCTACGGGGGGCTGATGCGTTTTTGCTTATGACTTTCTTTGAAAGTGGCAACATGAGTTGACGCAAATCGGACTTCCATTAACGAGTGATTTATTATCGGAATTGGTATAATCTTCCCAATCGCCCAGTCTTCCAATCTTTCATTTCTCCCCTCCTATTCTTTCCCTCTTCCATCCTTCCAATCTTCCATCCTTCCAATCTTATTTTCTTAAACGTCGATGATCACCTTCACAACATTGTCGCGATAGGCGGCATTCATCGCGTAGGCTTCCGGTGTTTGGCTGAGTGGAAAATGGTGGCTGACGATACCCGTCAGGTCTGCACTGCCACACGCCACCAACGGAATCGTCCGGGGATAGGTGTGCTTCATACGCCGCGAGAATCGGATGGTCAAGCCCTTTCGCCGCGCTGTGCTATGTTTAATCACGAGGTTATCCTCTCCCGGTATCCCAACCAGCACCAGTCGACCGCCTGGGCGCGCCATCTCCATCGCCTGTTGCACCGCATCTCCAGCCCACGCGGCTTCGATTGCCACATCAACCCCACGCCCGTTGGTGGCTTCCATCACCGGTTCCACGGGTTCAACCTCGGCATAGTTAATCGGAATACCGTCGTACCGTTTCGCCACTTCCAACCGCCACGGAAATTGGTCAGAGATGAAAACAGATTGAGCGCCGGAGCGTTTTGCCAATTGCAGGATGTAGAGTCCAATCGCGCCACTTCCGAGAATCGCAACGCTCTCCGCGACCCGAATTCGGGCGAGGTCAATGGCGTGGAGCGCAACCCCGAACGGTTCGAGCAACGCCGCGCTCGCATCATCAACCCTGTCCGGCACTGGGAAGCAGGTGTGGGATGGGATATGCATCCACTGGCAGAGACTCCCATCGTCGGGGTAGAGTCCGCAAAAATGGAGTCGGTGGCAGAGGTTCGGGTTTCCCGTTGCACACATTTCACAGCGGCCGCACGGTTGGGCCGGATCGATGGCGACTCGCACACCCGCTTGAAGCGGTTCGCCGTTGCCATCCAAGGCATCCGCTCCCACCCCTTCAACGACACCGCTAAATTCATGTCCCAAGATCAGCGGTGCGGCCAAGTGCGTATCCCCGATGTGCGCGTCTTGGTAGGTATGCAGGTCGCTCCCGCAGATACCAACGGCTTTTATTCGGAGTAGTACTTGGCCAGCATTCGGAGGGCCGGGATGCGATACTTCCTCGACCCGAAGATCGGTTGCGCCGTGCAATCGTACTGCTTGCATCGTTGTTGGAAAATTCGACACAGAAGGGAAGGGCATCCTATTCTCTGCTTTCTCTCAGTCATTTCACGGTATCTGCGCGCCTTGTGCTTCGACATAAACGGCGTAAATCGACTGGCTGCCGGTCATGAAGAGGCGATTTCTTTTGAGACCGCCGAAACACAGGTTGGAGCAGACTTCCGGGAGATGGATTTTGCCAATCAGGTCGCCATCGGGAGCGAAAATGTGGACCCCATCGTATCCGTCACCCGCCCAGCCAGCACTTGCCCAGAGGTTGCCATCAATGTCGCAACGGATGCCATCCGACGTGCCGGGTGCCATATCACAAAACAGCCTGCGGTTGGTCAGACGAGCGTTATCCACTACATCATAGACGAGAATGTGGCGCGGATGGTTTGGTTTGTGTGAGGCGCCTGTATCAACAATATACAGTTTAGCGTAGTCCGGTGAAAAGCAGAGCCCGTTCGGTTTTTCGAGCTCGTCTGTGGCGACTGTCGCCTCGCCGGTGTCCGGGTTGAGCCGATAAACGTTGGTCGGCAGTTCAAATTCAGCAAGCCCGCCTTCGTAATTCAAGAGGATGCCGTACCCTGGGTCGGTGAACCAGATATGCCCGTCGGGATGCACAACCACGTCGTTGGGAGCATTCAGTCGTTTCCCGTCGAAACGGCCCATCAGTACCGTAATGCTACCGTCATACTCGGTGCGGGTCACACGGCGGGTGCCGTGTTCGCAGGTGATAAGTCTACCCTGTTTGTCGCGGGTGTTGCCGTTGCTGTTGTTCGACGGACAGCGGAACACGGAGACTTCGCCAGTCTCCTCTGTCCAACGCATTATCCGATTGTTCGGGATATCACTCCACAGAAGGTGGTGACTATCCCCGAACCAAACCGGTCCTTCCGCCCATCGTGCGCCTGTCCACAACCGCTCAACGACAGCGTTGGGGATTTTATATTTTGCGAAACGCGGGTCAATGACTTCAATCGCAGGGTCTGGATACCTGACAACCCCCCCATTCCAATCTCTATCAACGGGTTCGTGCATCTGTACTCTCCTCCTCTATCAACGGTAGTTCCAAGTCAACGCAGTTTCAAAGCAGCGAGAACTCAATTTCCTTAGCTGTGATGAATTCCAGTAAGGTTGGCACCCCTTCCTGCGTCTTCTGAATCCCCCGTTTAATCGCAGGAATAATCTCATCAGGCGTTTCGATGCGTTCACCGTAGCCACCGAAGGCTTTCGCCATGTCTGCGTAGTGCCCTGAGATGTCTGTGCTGCGGAATTTCTCGGTCGAAACCTGCATTATCGGTAACTCAATTGCCATCGAAAAATTGTTAAAGAGGATAGAAAGAATCGGAATTTGGTTTCTGACAGCGGTTTCAAAATCCATCCCCGTAAATCCAATCGCCGCATCGCCCCAGATGTTGATACACAGCTTGTCTGGCTCGGCGAGTTTCGCGCCCATCATTAGACCGAGTCCGTATCCCAATTGTGTGGTCTTGCCCCACCCGACGTAGGAGAGCGGTGTCACAGGTTGCCAGAACGGTGAGAGCTGGTCGCGGGGGCTTCCAGCGTCGTGTGTGATGACCGTGTTGGCGACATCAACGGTGTGCATTAGGTCCCATATTACCCGGTACGGCGAAAGCGGCACCTCATCGGAGGTGAGCTTCGGCATCCATTCCGCCATCCACGCGCCGTTGACCTCCCTGATCTCCTGAGCAACTGCGTCCGCACGGCCTCTTGACGTTGAATTGAGACGCTCACGAACTTCGTTTGCCAACGCTTCGAGGGTCAGCCGGGCATCTCCAACCATCGCGTGTGTTACGGGAACGTCTTTGTTAATATCCGCTGGGTCAAGCGTGGCGTGGATAACCGTCTTGCCCTCCGGTATTTTGGGGGCATAGTGTGTCGTAGTGAAGCTACACCCGACCCCGAAAATCACATCGGCGTGGTCTAGGAAATGACGAACCGCTTTCGGGAGGGAACGGCCGCCGGAGCCGAGCGAGAGGGGATGGGTTTCGGGAAACGCGCTCTTTCCGGCGAGACTTGTGGTCACAGGGGCTTCCAGCAACTCCGCCAATTCCCGCAATGCCTCCCAGCCTTGCGCGTAATGGACACCCTGCCCGGCGTAAATCACAGGGCGTTCCGCTTCAAGCAGGACTCCTGCTATCTCTTTCACGGCATCGGGGTCTGGCCCTGAACGGGTAGTCGGGGCCGGGCGGTAATTGAACGGCTCGGATACATCTTCCTCAAATAGGTCGATTGGGACCTCTACCAACGCCGGGCGGGGACGGCCGTTTCTCGCTTGCGTAAAGGCGCGCCGCATAACATCTCCAACGGTTTCGGGTAGAATGAGCTGTTCGCACGATTTGGTGACGTTTCGGAAATTGTGTGAGGAATTGAAGTTCGGGTCTACATTGGTCATTGAACGTGCATACCCCATCGGCAACACGACGATGGGGACAGAATCTCCATACGCCTGCGCCACACCCCCGAAGGCGTTTTCCGCCCCTGGGCCGCTCTGCATACAGAACACGCCAATCTTCTGACCGGAAGTCATTCGGCTAATCGCGTCAGCCATGTGAAGTCCGATGCGTTCTTGACGCACGATAATCGGGCGGATGCCCACTTCGGCCGCCGCCTCAATGATGTGATTGACCGGATAGGCGAAAAGGTATTCCACGCCCTCCGCTAAAAGAACCTGAGCAATTGCGTCAGCAACTTTCATCTAAAGCCTCCTTAATCGTCATCTCCCCCGATGCCCCCGTTACGGATTTTGTCATTCTACGGGCATTCGCAAAAGGGTAGACGTATTATAGCACGACCGCGCGGTTTTGCAACATTTTATTTGGCTGACTGGAAGGATGGAAGATTGGAAGGGGGAAAGATTGGAAGGATGGAAGGATGGAAGAAGGGAAGGGGGGAAGGGGGGAAGGATGGAAGATTGGAAGGATGGAAGGGGGGAATTGTCTGAATCGCGGATTAAGCGGATTAAGAACGCTCCTAATCCGCTTAGTCTGTTTTTATTTGACGATAACCATCCGCCGTAATGCGGAATAATCTCCTGCAATTGTCTGAATCAGGATTCACAGGATTAAAGGATTTACAGGATTAAGAAACCGAGTTTTCCCTTCAAAACTCGGTTTCTCTTGCTGATTGTGGTCCTACTTGAGGATAACCATCCGCCGCAATGCGGAATAATCGTCGGCACGGAGTTGGTAGAAATAGACACCGCTGGCGACGGATTCGCCGCTGGCGTTGCGGCCGTTCCAATGGGCAGCTCGTGTGCGGGCGGTGTAGAAGCCCGCGGGTTGATGCCCTAGCTTGAACTGACGCACGACCACACCTTTTGTGTTGTAGATTGTGAGGGTGACATCGACGGCGTGGGCGAGGTGGTACGGTATCCACGTTTCGGGATTGAACGGGTTGGGGTAGTTGGGCAATAGGGCGGTCGCTTTTGGGGTCAACACAGCGAGGAGGTGCTCTAGGACGATAATCCCCCGTCGCACCGTTGCATCTGTGAGGTCTAACGCCCGTGCTTGGGTGAGCCAACCTTGGACATCCGCGACGGTGAGCATCGACATCCATCTCCGAGCATAAACATGGGGAAGCACAGAAGGTGGAGCTGCCGCTTCACCGAACACACCTGCCACCTTGACCAAATCTACAATATTGACCACGCCATCCCCGTTGACATCGGCGGTGTTTTCTCCGGTCTTCCCAAAGTTTGCGCCCACAAGCACTAGATCTTGGATGTTTACCACACCATCGGCATTGACATCTACACCGAGTTGTGGCAGTTCGCTAACAGCACCGTTTTCAATCTTTGGAAACGAAAGGGTGCCATCCAAATCAACTAGAGAGACTTGGGACAAGGTGACTATTGACGCTTTGCGTTCCACAACTTCAAAGGTGATGGTGGCAAGCGTACCGTCCCCGTTACTGACAGCGGCAATTGCGCTTGATGCGAGCGTGACCCGATTCCCCTCAACCACAGGGGGAACAAAAAACGCGTCCGTTGGGAGGTAGTCGCCCTTGGCACTCTCTGTATACCGGAGCGTAGAGGTATCGTACTGAACGGTTGCCTGATAACCTGCGACGTTTTCCCCGTTTGCGATGTTGAGGGAGAGAGTCAGTTTTTCTCCGACAGCGGGTGATAGCACTGGGAAAGGAACGAGGCTCACGGTGGACGGGGTGAGATCCCACAGGAACACGATGCCATCGTCACTCACCGATGCGATGGTGCGTCCATCCGGACTGAACGCAATCTCTGAGAGATACAACCGATGCACCCCGAGTGCGTCCCGATCATAGTCCCCGAGGGTGTGGATGAGCGCGCCTGATGCGATATCCCAAACGCTGATATCATCATGATCATGTACCGCCGATACGAGGGTGCGGCTGTCGGGACTGAACGCAACGCCATCGACTGCAAGGGCATACCCTGTTATCGTGTGGATAAGCACGCCATTAGTGACATTCCAAAGGCGGATGGTGTTGTCATTACTCCCTGATGCGAGGGTGCTGCCATCGGGGCTGAACGCAACGCTTCTCACATCACCCGTATGCTCCTCAAGGGTGCGGATGGGGTTGCCATTAGTGGCATTCCAGAGACGGATGGTGTTGTCACTCCCTGATGCGAGGGTGCTGCCATCGGGACTGAACGCTACGCTAGAGACCGAATTCCAATGCTCCTCAAGGGTGCGGATGGGGTTGCCATTAGTGGCATTCCAGAGACGGATGGTGTTGTCACTCCCTGATGCGAGGGTGCTGCCATCGGGACTGAACGCTACGCTAGAGACATAATCCGTATGCTCCTCAAGGGTGCGGATGGGGTTGCCATTAGTGGCATTCCAGAGACGGATGGTGTTGTCCCAACCCCATGCTGATGCGAGGGTGCTGCCATCGGGGCTGAACGCAACGCTAGAGACATTACCCGTATGCTTAAGGGTGCGGATGGGGTTGCCATTAGTGGCACTCCAGAGACGGATGGTGTTGTCACTCCCTGATGCGAGGGTGCTGCCATCGGGGCTGAACGCAACGCTAGAGACATTACCCGTATGCTTAAGGGTGCGGATGGGGTTGCCATTAGTGGCATTCCAGAGACGGATGGTGTTGTCATCACTCCCTGATGCGAGGGTGCTGCCATCAGGGCTGAACGCTACGCTAGAGACCCCATCCGAATGCCCCGTGAGCAGGGCGACCTCCTGATAAGTTGTGGTATCGTAGAGCCAAATGCCGATGCTACTCGCGACCGCAAAACGGGTGCCGTTGGGCGAATACGCGATATTACCAGATATCCTCCCTTTACCGATACGGGCTTTGGCACCTTTGGGTAAATTGATTTGCGTGTAATTTTGTGCGAATGTGGGTGTACACAGGCTTAACAGAATAAGTAACGTTACGGTTGTTTTCATGGTAAAGGTCTCCTTTTTGGGAGTTGGTTGTCAATGTAAAGTGTTGTCGAAAAATGTATACGGACGGATGTGGGAATCCGCGCCTACAGTCGGGTGAAAATCTGTATGCCATTGGGATCGAAAAATAGCACAATATGCGAATTGGAAACGGAATCGGGTTAAAATTGTTTTCTTGTGACGTAACTTATGATCTATTTTGTGAGTATAATATTTAATGAAGTGTATCAAAAATCCGATCAGAAATCAACTGTTTATGTCGAAAATTTTAACGCAAAGACGCAAAGATACAAAGGCGCAATGAAAAATCCGAGATTCAGAAAAATAATCCTCTTAATCTTCTTAATCCGCGAAATGCGTCAAGTTGCGTCGAGTCATCCGAGGACGGATGGGCAGACGAATCCGAAGACGGATGGGAAGATGAACTTCGCGCCCTGCGCGCATCTCGCCACCCGTTAGGGCATCACCCCACCCGCAAGGGCAGACAAAAAGCAAGTTGCAAAAATTATCCGAGAGAAACCGAGTTTTCAAGAAAAAACTCGGTTTCTTCCCTCCTTCCAATCTTCCCTCCTTCCAATCTTCCCCCCTTCCAATCTTCCCTCCTTCTATTCTTTTGCTTGACGTGTTTAAGTTCCTGTCATATAATCATCTTACTGCCCAAACAGAATCGGCACTTATTTTCTACAACCAGATGTTTGAGCACCACTCACACAACATAATTTTTTAAGATAACGGAGAATAGAATATGTTCAAAAACCTAAGTCCCGGTGCCGTAGGTATTGGGGGTATCAACATGCAGGAAGGTTTGGAATTGGCGAAATCCACAGGCTTTGGTGGGTTAGACCTTAATCTCGGCGAAGCGAACCAACTCGCCCAAGAACATTCTGTCCAATATGTCAAAGACCTTTGGGCAGAAGCGGGCTTGGAGATGGGCGGTTTCGGGTTTCCGGTCAATTGGCGCGGCACAGATGCCGAATATGACGAGAGCTTGGAGCGTCTGCCTGAGGTCGCAAAATTCGCCGCAGACCTTGGTTGCCATCGCTGCACGACCGTTGTCCCACCCTGCTCAAATGAGCTGTCGTTCCAAGAGAACTGGGATTTTCACGTCAACCGTCTGCGCCGCCCTGCTGAGATTCTGAAGGAATACGGGCATTCGCTCGGCTTGGAGTTCATCGGCCCTGCGACGAGTCGGAAGTCCTCAAAGTATCTTTTCACCTACTCAATGGACGCTGTGCTCGGACTCGCCGCTGCGGTTGGTACGGGTAACGTCGGGCTGTTGTTTGATATGTGGCACTGGTACACCTGTCGCGCAACGCTTGACGATGTTCGGAAGTTGTCGAAATCGGATGTGGTCTACGTCCACATCAACGACGCGCCCGCAGGAATTGATCCGGATGACCAAATCGACAATATACGGTGTCTTCCTGCGGAAACGGGTGTCATCCCGCTCCCGGAACTGATGGGCATCCTCAAGGAAATCGGTTATGACGGCCCCGTAACCCCTGAACCGTTCAGCGCAACCCTCAACGACATGGCACCGCTGGCAGCCGCAAAAGTGACTGCTGGGTCGTTGGATAAGGTGTGGAAACAGGCTGGTTTTGAGTAGGAGCAACTTGGATTCGCATTCTGAACCTTAACCGTTCTACACGGAAGGAATATAACTGTGAAACTCATCAACAAAGAGACCATCCTTGAAATCACCAAAGACTGGGATGGCGAGCGGTTTCCCGATGGTAGACCTCGGGTGCCGGACGATATTCTCCAACGGATGAAGAAGATAACCACCGAGCAGGCGTGGGGTGTATTGCAAGGGAACGACTACCGCTTTCAGTTTGCCGGTGATTGGGTGAATCTGCACCCTGACCGAGTGCTCGTGGGACGGGCGGTGACGTGCATGTTCGTCCCGACACGCCCAGACCTGAACAGTGCTGTCGAAGCGCAGGGCAAAAAAGAGGAGCGCATCGGGGGCCAAAACTCATGGGTGATTGATACACTCGTCGAAAATGATGCCATCGTCGTTGACCTGTTTGGCAAAGTCAAGGAAGGCACGTTTGCGGGCGATAATCTCGGCAATGCCATTTTCGCTAAGACCAAAACGGGGATGGTCATTGATGGCGGCATCCGCGACCTCGATGGCATCTATGAACTGCCCGACTTCGCGACGTTTGTGCGAGGTGTTGACCCCACCGGTATCGCCAACGTCACCTTGACGGGCATCAACATCCCCATCCGCATTGGCGAAGCGACTGTTTTGCCGGGCGATGTGGTGCTCGGCAACCGTAGCGGCGTGATTTTTATCCCCCCACATCTCGCCCAAACTGTCGTAGAACGGGGTGAGGAGGTCAACTTGCGCGATCGGTTCGGACACCAGCGTCTACGCGAAGGCAAATACACGCCGGGCGAAATTGACAGGCAATGGTCAGAGGAGATCGATGCAGATTTCGCAGAGTGGCGAAAGACCCAAACGCCTTGAGCGATCCAATCTCTATGTTTGATAGACCCATTCCAATCTTTGGTATATAGGTACACCATCGGCGTATAGCGAGAACCAAAACTATCGGTGACTGTACATTAAGTGAGAGCAACAGAGCCCCTAGGTCACTCGCAGGGCTTTTTAGTTTTCGGTTTTTTGTCCATTTTCAGCGAAAAGTCGGGGCAGGGATGCCCCTCCTACGGTGGAGGATTGGGGATGTCGGCTCGCGCTTATCGGAGAATTAGATGACCCTAGGTCACTCGCTATCGGTCTTGACAATTGTATTATTAGGTGGTAAGATTGAAATAGGATCATCAATGTGTCAAGAAAGGGCTAATGAGATGATTATTCAGGTCAAAATGGCTTTGTTGGTTCTGATATGTTTCCTTATCGCTGATAATGCTATTGCCGAATTAACGCCCAACGATTTAGAAGAAATCCGTAAAATCGTCGATAAGAGAGTAACAGAATCGGAAAAACGTATAATTGAACGCACCGATTTGAAGCTCGATAAAGTACAAGCCGAGATTAACGGGTTGAGGTGGGGGCTCGGTTTAGTGGGCGGATTCCTGATTGGGCAAATCGCGCTAATCATCTATGCCCTTAGTCAAACTTCAAAGGAAGTGGAAAAGGTAAGGGAATATCGTGATGACGTTGTCAAAGTTGTTGATGAGGCTATTAGCATTGTTAAAGAATCTGGAGAAAATCTTAGAAATGCAAAAGAAACATTTGAAACATTGATGCAATCTACTAATGATTTTCAACAAGCTGTTAAGCAATTTAAGGAATATATCGAAAGTCAATCTGAATCATAGGAATCTACTACCTATCACTACAAAAGGATAACCACCGCGCAGGCGTGGGGTGTTTTGCAAGGGAACGATTACCGCTTTCAGTCTGCCGGTGATTGGGTAAATCTGCACCCTAACCGAGTGCTTGTGGGACGGGCAGTGACGTTTATGTTCGCGCTTCAAGAAAGGGACAAACCGATGAAAATTACGAACATCAAAACTTTTATGGCACGCTTCGGAAACCGTCCGAGGGGGCTAATCAAAGTTGAAACCGACGAGGGACTCTACGGCTGGGGCGAAGCCTATTCTGTTGGGCCTGACCTCTCCGTTGAACCGATTGCCAACTACATCGGCGAAATGATTAGGGGCGATGACCCGCGTCGGATTGAGTACATCATGATGAAACTGCACCAGCAATTCCGATTCCCGCCGGGCGGTGCGGGGTTGGCGGTGATCTCTGCGGTTGACCATGCGTTGTGGGATATCAGTGGTAAGGCGGCAGGGCTTCCCGTTTATATGCTTTTGGGAGGCGCAGCGCGCGACCGTATTCGCGTTTATCAAGGAATCGGAGGGCGGAACGGTAAGGAAGCCGCTGAGGCGGCGCAGAGGTTGAACGAAGCGTGGGGATTTACCGCATTTAAGACCAGTCCCTATCAACTCAATCCGGACGCTGACCGATGGGGGAGGGTCTGTGCGGCGGCGGCAACCTACCTTGAGGACATCCGTAAACACACACCGGACAACTGGGAATTTGCCTTTGACCCGCATGCGAAGATTTTCGAGCCTATCCGTGCGTTGCAACTCGCCAATGCGCTTGCACCGTTTGACCCGTACTTCTACGAAGAACCGTTGCGCCCCGAACACATTCCTGCGTGGTCTCGCCTTCGCGCCCAGATGCAGGTGCCCCTGGCGACGGGGGAATCCCTCTATACCCGCTTTGAATTCCTCGACCTCATCGCCGCGCAGGGGGCAGACATTATCCAGCCCGATATATGTATATGCGGCGGGTTGCTCGAAATGCGGAAAATCGCCGCGATTGCCGAGGCGCATTATGTCAGTATCGCGCCACACAATCCCATGGGGCCACTGGCCACCGCTGTGAATGTCCACTTTTGCGCCTCTATACCGAACTTTGAAGTCCTCGAATACATCCTCCCGACAGGCACTGAGTGGAATGAATGGGTGGACGAACCGTATCTGCCGAAAGATGGGTATTTGGAACTGCGAGACCGCCCCGGGCTCGGTGTTGAAGTGAATGAAGATGCGATCACCGATAATGAATACATTCACTGGCAACGCACTTCTCCAATCCGTCCAGACGGTTCGACAGGGTATATTTAAGACGACTTTTGGGGGAAATTGGGCAGAAAAAAGGCGAGCGAGATGATGCCGTAGGCGGGGCAGGATGCCCCGCCTACGGGGGCCGAGGAACGCGGCAGGGATGCAACGCCTACGGGGCCAAGAGCGGGGCAGGATGCCCCGCCTACAGGGGACGAGGTGGCATTATCGTCATATCAGCGGTTGAAAAATAGATCTTCGGCGGTCTTAAAGAGGATCTGTTCTTTATCCGAATCACTTAAAAAGTCGGCCGCATCACGGATAAGCGCGATGGCCGCGGGATAATCCGTTTGTGGATTCTCCATTACGACAGGGCCTCCGCTGTCGCTTTCCCACATGCAACGCTCCGGGCCAAAGGCATCAACGATTTGATGAATCAGTGGCAATAGCTCGAGATACGGTGCCTTCCCATCGCCCAACGCCTGAAAAGGGCCAAGTTTTACCATCACGCGCTTGTGTTTGGCCATACGGCAGAGGATTTTGACATCTTCTTCGGGGAACACACCGTCTTTGATTCGGACACCGCATATATGGTCGAGAATCACCGGCGTTTCAGGGAATCGGGTGCACATCCGGTCCAGGTCAGGCAAATCGTCAAGCCCCATCAGAAAACTTAACGCGAGATTGTGTTCAGCCGCCGCGGCAAACATCTTTTCGTATCCCGGATAGTCCAACCATCGCGTCACATCGCCTATCGGTTGACGGGCGGTCTTTCCGCCACGCACACGGAACGCATAAATCCCTTTATGGGAGAGTGCGACCATCGTTTTGTCCGGACTCGCGAGTGAAACATCTGTCACGACAGGGACAATACCTGTGCCGACATATATTTCTGGCGATTCGGCGATCAGGTCGATAATGTAGCTATGGTCTAGCCCGTACCAAGTCATCTGGACAAGATTTATCCGCACCTTTCCCATTGGATGACTGTACGCAAAATACTCCTCTGGCGTAAAAGAAGGCAACCACAAGTCTGATTTCTCGAAACCGGGCGCGAGTGGATAGTTTTCAAAATCGGATGTCCAAACATGAATATGTGCATCAATGATCCGGTCCTGTAGTGTCATAAGCAGCTTTCAGCATTATAGGAGAATCTAAATATCCGCGAGAAACCGAGTTTTGCCGAAAAAACTCGGTTTCTACGTTCAAAATTAAGGTTATCTTGCAACTTGCTCAGTCCCGTGGCAGAGGTAAGTAGACTTTCGCGCTGTCGCGGGATTGTGAGATTAACGCACCGAGGAGAATCTCCAACGTGTTTAAGGCGCGACGGGGCGGCGAACTGCTCGGAACGTCGTTGAAAATCATTTGAGCGATTTCCTGAACTGGTAGAATCAGACTATCGCCAAAGAAATCCCCATAAGTCCCGCCTTGAGGCGCGGGGGCTTCTGTGGCTGAACCTTCCGGTTGGTCACTCTTCCACGCTAAACAGTGACTATCGTTTAGTCGGAAGCGGCCATTTGGGCCCAGCAGTTCAAATTCGAGTCCAGACGGGGTGTGTTTCGCGCTGTTGACGATACCGCGAACACCGTTGGCAAATTCAATAATAATTGTTGAGCCTGGGTCAAGCATCGGATCGCTGCCGCCTTCTCCCTTATACTCGGTTCCGTAGTCTTCAAAGCCGCGCTCATGTGCGGCGATGACCCACATTGGCTCAGCATTGGCGAAGTAGCAGACCGCATCAACGAGATGGGTCCCATTGCGAAAAAGCATTGACCGCCGCCCACCCATGAAGGCGACAATGCGCGTGAGACCTCCGAGCTCGCCCTCCAAAACTGCACTTCGTACAGCCTGATATAACGGCAACCAGCTTCGGGTGTGGTCAACGGACATCTTTGTGCCGTTGCGCTCAACGGTCTCAATGATGCGGTCGCCATCTTTCAGGTTGATTGTGAGCGGTTTCTCGCAGAAAATCCCTTTGATGCCGGCATCCGATGCGTCGCAGACGGGATTGACGTGGTAATCATCCGGTGTTGCAACGCTGACGACATCAAGAGCTTCTTTTTCTAGCATTTCATGGTAGTCGGTGTACTCCTGGACGCTTCCGCGTTCAACCCGCGAACGTCCGTAGAACCCATCAATTACCTCTGGCTTTAGATCGCAGATGGCGATGAGTTCATATTCCGGGGCTTGGTCGTAGGCGTATCCGTGGTTCGCCCCAAGGCCGCAACCGATAACGCCTGCACGTAGTTTTTGATCTGGCATTTCTCACCTCGTATATTGGTTAAGGATAAACAGATTGGAAGGTTCCTGGTTGATTTTCATTCGTATGTCATTTCCGGATGCTTGAGATGGAAGTCTGTTGCATCTTGGTAAATTTTCGCGACGGCCAAAGTTTCGGCTTCGCCATAAAGTTTGCCAACGAAGGTAATACTGTGGGTCGGTGCGCCCTCTGGGGTAAAGCCGTTCGGGACAACGACAGCCGGGTGCCCTGTGAGATTGGTTAGCCCGAGGTTAATCCCGACATGCGTGGGGTGTAGGTAGACATCGATATCAGCCATTAACGCCGCCATCTCTTGCATCACTCGTGTTCGTACGCGATTGGCCTGGATGTACTCAACAGCCGGTATCAAACGTGCTTGCCGGAATATATTTGGCCATGTGCCTTCGCCCTGTTGCACAAGCAGGTCATCTTGGTCGCTGCGGGTTAATTCGTCGAACGCGGCGGCGGCCTCAACGAGCAAAATAAACCCGATTGCTTCAACCGGGTAATCGGGCAGTTCGATTGGAATTAGCTCGGCATCGAGTTGACGTAGCTCCTCAAGCGTTTGGTCGTCATATTCCGCTTGGGCCGCATCAAAGGCACTTTTCACATACCCGATACGCAGGTCGGACAACTCCAGGTCGGCATTCCAATTAAAAGGCAGGTCTACAACGGTGCTGTCTTTTCCATCGGGGCCGTAGATGGCATCAAAGACAACCGCACAATCCTCGACGGAACGGCATATTGGCCCGAGCTTGTCCATACTCCAACTCAGTGCCATCACACCGTCGCGACTGACGCGGCCAAACGTTGGGCGAAGCCCGGTCACACCGCATCGGGTTGATGGCGAGACGATTGAGCCTCGCGTCTCGGAACCAATCGCAAAGCCCACCAACCCTCCCGCTGTCGCTGAGGCGGGGCCCGCCGAAGAGCCGCTAGACCCCTCCTCAATGTCCCACGGATTTTTCGTCTGTCCATCAAACCACATATCCCCCATTGCCAAAGCCCCTGTCGTCAGCTTGGCGACGAGCACTGCGCCCGCTTCTTCAAGCCGCTCAACGACCGTTGCATCGGTATTGATGACCTGTGCTTTGTAGGGCATCGCCCCCCACGTTGTAGGGATGTCGCGAGTTGCCAGCAGGTCTTTCGCCCCCCAAGGCACCCCGTGTAGAGGCCCCCGATAATTGCCGTTTGCGATTTCCGCATCAGCCCGTTTGGCTTGAGTCAATGCGAGTTCTTCAGTCAGCGTCACCACGCATTTGAGAATCGGGTCATATCGCTTTAAGCGATTCAGACACATCTGCGTCAGTTCAACCGAGCTGACCTGCCGCGTTTGAATCAGTTGGGCGAGGTGCGTCACAGGATAGAAGGCTAATTCCTCTAGGTCATCCAGTCGCTCTAGCGGTGGCACTTTCCCCATTCTCAAGGGGTGTCTCTCTTTATCAAAGGTCATTCCGGGCAATCGCGGATCAAATCTGAGTGCCGGGGCGACGCTGTTCTCCAACGGCACCGTTCGCAACTTGTCGTAATCCGCTAGGCGGCTCCCTAATCCTTTGACCATCAACGCTCGTTCTGATTCGGTAAATGTGAAACCGATCAGTTTTTCTACTGCGGCGATTGTTTCTTCGGTGATTGCTTGTTTGCGTTTTGCCATTTCAATGATTCTCCATCGGATTGCCGTATTTGGCCAGGTCTCGCAACGCGATAACGGTATAGCTATTGTCACGAAGATAATCCATGTACGTCTTAAACAGCTCGGGTGAAGTGTTGACCCACGGATGTTCAAGAGCGGGTACACCGTGAAACGTCAGGATGGTGATTTTTCCATCCTTCGCCTGCTCAACTGCCCAGACCAAATCCGCGAACCCCCAGTTTGGACCGGCTGCCCCTGTTGTCGGGATGAGCAGGGGATGATGAACGTCCGGAGCGTAAGCCGGACCGCGCCCGCCTTCTGAGTGATAAGTGTACTCCGGTGCGATACCCCGCCGTGCGAAGCGGAACCCCTTTTCCATCAACACCTCTACTGCCGCAGGCCCGTGACTATACCCAGGATAACAAAACGTCTCAGGAACAGGGATACCGTACTCCTCGCACCGGTTATCAATGTGTATTACGTCCGCCAGCAACTCTTCTCTCGATTGTGTGTTGACGTTCTTATGATAACAGGTGTGGTTCCCGATTTCAAAACCCGCTTCGTGCAACTCACGCACCTCCTCCCATGTAACGTAGTGCGCTTTGTTGTTGAGAAAATTTAGACCTTCAGTGATGAAAAAGGTCGCCCCAAAACCGTAACGTTTCAACAGCGGCCCAACATAAGTATAATCCGACTTGTTGCCATCATCAAAGGTTAGGACAACCAGTCCGTCGGGGATGGGTTGCAGGGTTTCAGATGATTCCTGATTCTCTTTTTGCATTTTTTGACACCTACAATTTGGGCTAAGTAACATTAAAAATCATAGAACACGCTATGCCTAATGAAATTTTATTAGGTGACAACTTGGATTAAAGTACATGAGCACCCATCGGATTAACGTATTTGGCCAGGTCTCGCAACGCGATAACAGTATAGCCATTGTCACGAAGATAATCCATGTACGTCTTAAACAGCTCAGGTGAGGTGTGGACCCACGGATGTTCAAGGGCAGGCACACCGTGAAACGTCAGGATGGTGATTTTTCCATCCTTCGCCTGCTCAACCGCCCAGACCAAATCCGCGAACCCCCAGTTTGGACCGGCTGCCCCCGTTGTCGGGAGGAGCAGGGGATGATGAACGTCCGGAGCGTAAGCTGGCCCTCGCCCGCCTTCTAAGTGATAAGGGTACTCCGGCGCGATGCCCCGCCGTGCGAAGCGGACCCCTTTTTTCATCAACACCTCCACCGCCTCCGGTCCGTGGCTATCCCCAGGATAGCCAAACGTCTCAGGGACAGGGATACCGTACTCCTCGCACCGGTTATCAATGTGTATCAAGTCTGCGAGCAACTCTGCTTTCGATTGTGTGTTGACGTTCTTATGATGACAGGTGTGGTTCCCGATCTCAAAACCATCCTCGTGCAACGCGCGCACCTCTTCCCATGTAACGTAGTGCGCCTTGTTGTTGAGAAAATTTAGACCTTCAGTGATGAAAAACGTCGCTCCAAAACCGTAACGCTTCAACAGCGGCCCAACATAAGTATAATCCGACTTGTTACCGTCATCAAAGGTCAGGACAACCAACCCGTCGGGGATGGGTTGTAGAGCTTCAGCTTCAGATGAACCATGATTCTCTTTTTGCATTTTTTACACCTAACGATTTTAACTAAGTCACATTGAAAATTAAAGGATGAACTGTGTATACCAACGCTGACGAAAGCAAACTGTTACTTCTCCACCATTTTTCCTATCTACTCGCGGCATATATAGAGCATTCCGACTCTCGCTCTTTGGCGTGTGCTAACATCCTTCGCATACAGATCTGGTCGAATCAGATGGGCACCGGATGCGTTACCAAGGCGGGCGAGTGCATAAGCGGCAGACTTTTGAATCTTAGGATTCGGGTGTTCTAGTAACCCCTCAACATCGGTGAGTGTTACCGCTTTCGCCCCGGCAGCAACCCACTTCACTCCAATCTGTCGGTCATGAATTATAGCGGAAAACCAAGCGTCTGTCAAGACCTGTTGCGGGTCTGGAGGCTGATTGCGCCGTGATTGTCGCTCGTTGCGACGCGGCTGAAGCTGACGAAGTATCTGAACCCCTTGTTCGCGTACTCTCTTATTCCTGTGTTGGAGCTTTCGCCACGCGCTATTTCTGAACCATTCGACGCTACTATCATCGCCAAGTTGTTGAAGTGCAAGTACAGCCTCAATAGTGTAATTGCTGTTCCGGTAGGCAGTACGCCACAAGGGCTCAATTGCCCGCGAGTCTCCACTCGCACCTAACGCCTTTATCGCCATTCTATGTACACTTCCTAAATTCCCCACCTCTAGTCTTCTAATCCACATCGGCGTTAACTCAGGATGGTTGGAGAACTTGGCTAACGCGGATAAAACATGTTCACCGAGGCCGAGATCGGGATGCATCAACGCCAGTTTTTTCAGTGCTGGAATGGCTTCAGGTCTCTGCAATTCACCAAGTTGATGACAAGTTTCGATTGTCTGAGGACGGGTTGCTTCCGTGATACGCTCGGCATCAATACGAGCTAGCATGGTGTTGAACTGTTCCGCTGTGGGCGGTTCAATATCGAAATGCACTTTGGGCGCAGTAAGTGTTCTGATCCATGCCAAGAAGCCAAATTCAAGCCCATCATCGGCCGGATAAAAACGTATCTGAATGGTGTAACGTCCAGGTTGGTACAGCCAGTAAAATTCAGAGACGGGAGCTGTGACAGTTAATTCATCACCGGATTTTAGGGTTTGGTAATCCTCCCGACTTGGGGGAACCAAATATGCCCTTGGTCCATGATATTCTCCAAAAGTGCCATCTGGTAACTGAATCTCCAGTTTTAGAAACTCATCTACCATGCTCATTCCAAAAGTGCAAATCGTAATGGGATGGGCACTGACATTGGTGATGTGGTATGTCAGATCTACCGGTTGACCGTAATCGTAACGCTGACGGTTCATTTCGACGCTTATCTTTAGCGGTGTTGCCTGTGATAAAACAGCCAACACATTGTGCGCGGCGTTCCGAATCTGCGCGTTAGCTGTTTGCGTTAGTTTCTGCAAAGCAGGTATCATCTCGATTATTTTTAGATGTTTAATAAGGCGTATCGTGCGGAATTTCACCTCTGGGTCAGCATCTATGAGTAAGTGCTGTACGTGTTTGGCTATCTCCGCTTCCCACGACTCGGTCATTTTCAGTTCTTGAATGAGGTAGAGTGTATTGAGTATCACCACCGGGTCTGTATCGGTGAGTAAGCGCGGTATATGTTCGGCTATCTCCGCTTTCCACAACTCACCGAATAATCCAAGGGCATTAATCGCTTTTGAACGGAACGGGTATGATTCATCGAGCGCGAGCCCCGCTACAGCATCAACAACTGCCGCACCATTATAGGTTGATAAACGATGCAACGCTCTGTAATCCGGCTTCTGTTTCGCAAGCTTCAGCAGATATTCAAACCCGACTGCGCCCATATTTGCAAATGCCTCTAACATTGAAGATTCAACCCCGTTATCCTCAGTCTCAAGATAGACCTGCTCATAAATGGGAGCAAGTTCTGGATGGTGAACACGCTTCAATCCGTGTGCAATCCGATCCTGAATTTTGTGCGATTCGGTCTGCTTCATCCGTTCTAACAGTGGTGGAACAATTGACGGACCGAATGCGTTTATAACCCTTACAACTTCACGAGCCAGATTCACTGAGTCGAAGTTGAGAAAATTCAGGAGAACCGGAATCGCCCGTTCATCTCCCGTCTGTGCGAGTCCATTCAACACCCTTTCCTTGAAATAAATGTTACTACGGGGATTCAGATCGTTGAGCACGTTGAGGAGAACCGGAATCGCCCGTTTATCTCCGATCCGCGCGAGTGCTATTATCACATCTTTCTTATAACGGAGTTCTTTATCATCTAACATCTCAAGGAGCACTGGGATAGCACGTTTGTCTTTGCGCTCGGCTAACGCGAAAGCGGCTTTTCTGCGCGTTTCTGGATTTTCCAACCTCGAAACAAGTGCCGAAACGCGCATTGAGGGTACTCGTTTATCCCCAAGCATCTCAAGGATGTCGAATGCAACGCCTTGTGTCTCCATATCGCCATCCAAGTGCTCGTTCATCAACTGCCGTGCATATTTGGCATCAATACCGGCAATTACCACAGCCGCCCGCCAGCGGAGGTGTTGACTAGCATCGGATAAAAAGACTTGCGTGAGTGCCGGCAAGGCTCGAGGATCAGGGTAGTATTCTTCCAAAAAATACATCACACGCTTACACACTGATTCACTTTCGCTCATCCACTGACGCGCCTTTAGATTTTCATCTGTAAGGGTTTGTATCAGAAAAGGGACAGCGTCATCACCCATGAGCATAAGGTCATATCCAATGTTGTGCCACTCGTTCCATTGCCTTTGATGAGTGGAGCGCAACTTTTCGAGTGTATTCAAATTCGTTTGAGTTACCCCACACGCTGTAACCATCAATAGACAAAGTATGCCCTTTCTGCATTTCATAACGAACTCCTCTCTATTGCGTCACCGAATCGTTATCTCAAATGGGATAGTAGAAAGCATAACAGCAAAAGTGAAAAAGTGCAAGCACTGACTTTAAGAACACCTTTACCCCTCTCAGTGTTGCGTGACTCATTAAAAAAATTACACTTGCATCTGATCATTTGCCCACAATGTGCATCATGATATAATAGAAGGCAATGACGCTGATGTGATTGCCACTGAATAATCCACAAACATCGGGAGCGATGAACATGGCATACAGTGATGCGGAACTGATTAAACGGACCTTGGATGGCGATGAAACTGCCTTCCGGTTTCTTGTCGATAAATATAAAGGGGCTGTCCACGCCCTTGCCTACCGCAAAGTTGGGAATTTCCACACTGCTGAAGATATTACGCAAGACACCTTCCTTGCAGCATACGAAAAGCTATCCACGCTCAGGGATTGGGAACACTTTCCGGGGTGGCTCTACACGATTGCCGCACGATTCTGCTTGATGTGGCATCGAAAACGGCGATTGCCGACGCAACCGCTTGATACCGCTGAGATGGGGCTCAATGCTCTGGCGGAGGCAAAGTTCACTGACGAACAAACCCGTCAATCGGTCCACGACGCGCTCGAAGAGCTACCGGAAAGCCAACGCACGGTGTTGACGCTCCACTATCTCGGCGGGATGACGTGCGCGGAGATAGCGCGGTTCATTGGCACATCCCGCGGTGCAGTTCTTGACCGACTCTATCGTGCCCGAGCACAACTCAAAAAGGAGTTAATACAGATGATTAAGCAAACACTGGGCGCATTTCAATTGCCGCCATCCTTCACACAACATACGATGAATCGAATTGAGCACGTTCCCTCAACGCCAACGCCACAGAGCAAACCGATTCTGCCGTGGTTGTCTGCGGCGGCAACGCTTGTGGTTGCGCTATGTATCGGATTTGGGCAGCTATTAATGACGCTATTTCAGCAACCGTACAGTCTTGACGCCCCCGAACCCACCGTGCGAGTTGACCTCATTGACGCGCCGGTGATTCACCTGCCGGATACGAAACCTACTCTCATCAATCGTCCGGGGCGATTGAATGCGCGCGCCGACCAGCACCGCACTCCCCCCCGTGGAACGGCTGTTGCGGCAGCGGCAAACGCCGAATCGGGTAAGGGGTTTAATGACACCGATTGGACGCAGACCAACGGCCCGTACGGCGGTAGTGTTGGCGAATTGTTCCGTGCGTCAGATGGCACACTCTACGCAGCCACAGACAGTTCAGGAGTCTTCCGTTCCAGCAACGGTGGCGATTTATGGGTTCCTGTCAATAATGGATTGGATGTCTATGTTGACGGTTCGCTACCGTTCCCGCTTACCATAACAGAGGTGAATGGTGTGCTCTATCTCAGCACAACTGCGAAATTCTTTTATTCAAACAATCGGGGCGAATCGTGGCAGTGGGTGAAATATCCTGAAAGAAATCCGAAGAGCATGGAAATCAGTGGGTTCAGCGTCGTCGGGGCGCGAATTTACATCAGTCGGCTTAACGATGGAATCGTGTACTCGGATGATTATGGGGTATCGTGGATACCCCTCCACGATGGTCTGCCTGATGAACCGCCTGACAGACTCATGACGGTTGGAACAACCCTCTTCGCCAAAACGGGCGAAGAACTCTTTCGACTCAAGGATGGTGAAACGTCATGGATCAGAATCGCGAATGTTCCAAAACCCAACTTTTTCTTTTTCACCACTACGGAGCGGGCGTTGATCATTGGCAGCGAAGTCGATTTACGCCGTTCAACGGACGAAGGCGACACTTGGATGCCAATAACACCGGAATTGGAAAATCAATCTATCAGGATTGAAAGCGTAGTGACATTCGGTGATACGATTTACGCCCTCCTCAATGACTTACACCAACTCAACGGTTTAGGGTTACTGCGCTCCACAGACGACGGAAGATCGTGGGTCACAATGGAAACCGGATTGGACGATTTACCGATTTACAGCGTTGACAGCATGGTTGCACTCTCGGCGGATGTGGTCTGTATCGGCACAGGGGCAGGCGTGTTCCGGTGGCGCGCTGGCGAAAAATCGTGGCAGCGAATCAGCGAGGGACTGATCGGTACGATGATGCGCGATCTGGTGTTTTTCAAGAACGCCCTCTATGTGACGACGTACAATCGCAACGGTATTTTCAAATCTGTGGATGGCGGGAATAATTGGATACCGATTCATCGGGGATTGCCTACAATAGATGTAGGGGCACTCACCGTTTCGGGGAGGACACTCTATCTCGGCATGAATGAAATGAACTTCATGGGCACACAGGGGGCAACCACCGCCGGAATTTATCGTTTGGAGGATGACCAAAATTCATGGATTCCGGTGCAAACAGAGATGCGCACGGCTGACAAAGACCCAAGGTATTCTAACACGTACCACCAAATGTATAGCGTTGAACAGCTTGCGATTTCAGGCGATACGTTCTACGCCATCGCATCAATGGGCAGAGGCCCGCGGCTGTTTCGATGGCAGCGTGGCAAGCGGTTTTGGACGGATATCAGTCCTCATCCCGATGATTGGGTATATATTGGATTGGATGAGTTAACGGGGCTTGCTGTTGAGGAGAAAACCCTCTATATTAGTGCCGACAAAGACCTCATGCGCTCACGCAATAAAGGGGACACATGGTCGGAAATCGAGATGCCCACTTCTCGTTACGGTCAAAACAGTGGGGCTGTGGTTTTAGGGAAAACCGTCTACGCCGGAGTTGCTGGACGGGGTGTATTCCGGTCAACAGACCGCGGTAAGACGTGGGAATCGGTCAACGATGGGTTACCATCAGCGTATTCTCGGGCTCTTTATCCGGTGGGGAACGCACTCTATGCAACGCGCTGGGATCAAGGAATCTTTCGGCTCAGAAAAGGGCAGGATTCATGGGAATTCGTTAAATCATTTCCTCCGAGTTCGATAATATCTGCGCTGGTGGTCGCAGGCAAAACGTTATACGCTGGTACCTCGCAGGGTGTCTATCGAATTGAACTGGACGACTGATTTCGTATCAGTCTCAACGTGCCTGATAGGATAGGCGTTAACCGGTGGGGTCAATTTTCCGCTTGATTTTTGTGATGCCCTGCTGTAAAGTGTAGTGGCATTGAGACAAAGAACGATAGCCAATCAAGCTAACGATTTGGAGGGAAAAATGGCGACATCAAATCAAACCGAAACCAAAGCCGATGCCCCGGTACCGATGACCTCGGAGCAGAAGTTTTTCTTCGACCTGCGCGGCTGGATTTCGTTACCGTCCGTATTGTCGGAGACAGAGATTGAAACGATGAAATCGGAAGTGTATGGCGGTGCTCGGCAGAGTTATGACGGCGCACTTCAGAGTTTGCTAGACCATCCGGCAATCGTGGGCATTTTGTCCGAGATTTTGTCGGAAGCCCCTTTTGTGTCGGATGACTGCTACAGTTTCCGGTGTGAGGGTTCTTTTACCACTGTACGTCCTCCCGGTTGGAGTACGGCGGAACGAGGCGACAATGGCCTGCCGCATGTGGTGCGTCCACCGCAACAGGCGAACGCGATGCGGTATCAGGTGGCGGGCGGGAAAATCTTCGCCGGGCTAACCCGCGTGGTGTGGGAACTTGAAGAGGTGAAGGCGGGGCAGGGTGCTACATCCTTTCTTAGCGGGTCGCACAAGGCGCATTTCAACTACGGGGGGCCTGATCCGTTTCGGCCGAATATCAGCGAATCGCCGTGGGAAGAGAGTATGCGAACGGCGATGGATGACTATAGTTGCCCGGCAGGCTCAGCTGTCATCTTTACTGAAAGTCTGGTCCACGCCGCGAATGACTGGACCAATCCAGACAATTCACGTTGCGCGGTTTTTAATTGTTACAACTCGATCTGGGCGCAGTGGCATCGGCTCAACCTGAGCCATGAAACAATTGAAGCAATGCCATCCAAGCGCAGGTCACTATTCCGTGGAACGTGGGCAATCGGCGGCGGTCCCAGTGGCAACCGAGAGTATTCGTTGGATAACAGAACGGTGTGATGACAATCGCTGGTGGTTCGGAGCAGAGCGGGGCAAGATGCCCCGCCTACGGGGAGAGGGTTCATGACGTATCGGGAGAGGGCGGGGCAGGGATGCTCCACCCACGGGGCCAGGGCCACCCACAGGTTGAAGTGATCGCCGAAGGGTGGGAAAGGGATTTCCCACCCACGGAGCCGGGGCCACCCACGGGTAGCTTTGTTTTTAAAACAGGTTCTTACGGTTGTTCACTGAGGTTTAGGTGTTCTGCTTATGGCAGATCATTGCCGTAATCCAACAGAACTGGTTGAGGCGTGGGAACCATTTCAATAGCCGTTTATCACAAGCCCCCAAGCCTTTGAGGGTTATCTGATAGAGGCTTTTAAGCCCGAACACTTTCTGCCAAATCAACGCCCCCATTGCCAAAATGTGAAATTCGCGATGTTGCATACGGTCGAAATATTGCCGCATTTTTTCAACATCGACCATCGAAAAGTAACGTAAGTCTGAGGAATACCTCAGAAAGAACTTGCGATACAATTGGACTGCCGGGTGGTTTTGCATATTTTCAATGAAAATTGCCTTTCCCGCCGGCTTCAGGACACGATAACATTCTCGCGCAATTACCGCGTGGTCGGTAAATACCAAAACAGACTTCGATATGACTAGGTCAAACGTGTTGTCATTGAAGCCGAGCTGCGTACCGTCCATCAGCGCGAATTGCACCGCATTTCCCACCTTATGTTGGGTGGCTCGTTCTCGCGCCGCGTCCAATCGAAAATCGAGTAGGTCAATGCCGAAGACCGAAGCTCCGCGTTTGGCGAGCAACACCGATGTGCCCCCTTCGCCGCATCCGAGCTCAAGTACACGCTTGCCGCGTAGGTCACCGACTTCGCTGAGCACATACTCAAAGATTGGAAGATAGAAATCCTCCCACCAGAGCAGCAGCTCTCGGTCTTGGGCAATCGTTGGCGCGTCTGTTTTTGTTGCCATAACGAAAATACTAATCCTGAGTCTTGAGCGTCGCCCAGGTGGTAGTTAATTTCCCTGTCGCTTCAACTGCGGTTATTCCGAGTGTGCGTGACAGGCCGTTCTTCACAATATCAGCTATGTCAGCTTCGGTCAGAGCAACGTTGAAAAGCGCGACTTCGTCAATCATCCCCCCGAAAAACCGCGAGCCTTCATGCGTTCGCCCGATGACGACATCTTGTGTATCTGCATCACCCGGTAGCCCTTTTAATGCGGCACTTGGCGTTTCCTTGACCAACTTTCCATCCGTAAAAGCACTTATTTTCCCACCGCCTTTTCCTGACTCAACGACAAAGGCGAGATGTGTCCATGTTTTCAGCGGGAACTCAGACCCGAACGCGACGATGTGGGAACCTCCAAAATGGATAGCGATTAGGGGGCGTTTGGAAGTGTCCGTATAGAAACTAAACGACCTTGGATTATTCGCTTTCGCAATGATGCCTTGCCATTTCGTTCCGGGGAAGAAATATCTCTCAGCGTTAACCCACGCCATAACGGAGTACACTGTGGAAACTCGTAAGGACGGATGGTCTTTGACCTGAACCCAATCAGACGGTTCACCGAACTGCAAGGCTTTCCCAAATTTCCCATTTTCCCATGAGGCCTTACCCATAATTTCGCCATCATTGCCGTTGCCAGAAAGATCGCTGACATTTTTCCCCGTGCCCTCGTCAAGGAGCCAGATGCCAACGGCGGTTTTGGGGTCTATCTTCGCGTGACTTGGTGTAACGAACATCATCAATGTCACGAGGATTAAGCCAATGCTTACAATACCTATGCTTTTCATTTTTTACCTCCAAATTTAATGAGTTGCCACCTTGATAAAGTAAGGGAAAGAAACCGAGTTTTGCCGCCCTAACGGGTGGCAAGAATGCCCTTGCGGGTGGTCCGAAGACGGATGGTCCGAGGACGGATGGTCCGGGGACGGATGGTCGCGTGAGCGAGCGCACAAGATGACTCGACGCAACTTGACGCAAAAAAACTTGGTTTCCGGATTTATTTTTTAAACTTGCTAATCTTACTGTTTTGCCTCAAACGCTTGAGGCACGAGCCGATGAACGGCTGAAACAACCAACTCCTCAACCTGCGGGGCGAAATGGGTCGGTTGGTCAAAATAGACCATCGCTCCGCCGCCTTCGTACCCGCCCTCCTCCAACACTCTTTTAGAGGGGATATAACCTGGGAACGCATTCGCATACCCATCCACCCACAATCGGTTCCGGTCCAATTCACGTTTTAGGCGCAGCGCGTAATCAACGACCACTTCGCCTGCCAAAAACACCACGGCGAGGTCATCGCCAAAGGTCCAGACTTGTACGGGATATGATAACTCAGTTCGCAATGCTTCCCCTCGAGCGAGACGCTCCAACTGCTTTTGTGCATGGTAGCCAATTCCTCCGCCTTGTTCCGCTTTCGCTTTCCATTCGTCAAGCGTGGGTAACGTATCAAACGGCAACTGAATCCGCTCAAACCTGCCGACAAGCTGGCTGGAAATCGGTTTAAGGTCATCCTTCAAAAGGCGTTGAACTTCACAAGCGATTTCTTCGCCGTGCTGTTCGGCATACTCAAGTCCAGTGCGCGGAAATGGATTCGCATCCGCGCCGCATCCGATGGTCACCAACGCAATGGCACCCGGGTGGTTTCGCTGGATGGCGGTTTGCGTGTAGCCTGCCCAATCACCACAGATGTGATTGAACTCGCCGTCGAGTGTTGTACAATGGCAGGCGTAGCTTGTCCAGAGTGCCCGCAATTGCCCATCAACATCCGTCGCCCGGAGCAACGGAAGCGAATGGTCAACCGGTCCCCCTTCTGTACGACGATTTTTCGCGAAACGGACATTGCCCTCTGTCCACCCCAATCGCCCCGGCTGTCGGTTTGCGAGTGCCTCCATTCCAACTTCTTCAAGCCAATCGGCGAGTTGCTCGGTGTAGCGGTCAATCGTCGCTTGGTGTGCGGGCGGGATATCCGTGCTAAACAACGTTGCGGCGGCGTTGGTCAGGCACGGCGCACTGTGTGTATGGCTGAAACCGACGACAAATCGCTCTCTCGTAATACCGGCTTTATCCTTGAGCCGAGCGGCGACTGCCTCTGTGAGTTCGTCAGGCAAGCCACAGTTGTCTACGGTCACAAGCACCGCATCATTAATTGCCAATGCTTTCGCCCAGAGTCGCTGTACGACTCCTTCCGATTCCGTGCGTCGTCCACCGTAACCGTTGAGTCGAATCGGGTAGTCAGGCGTGATGTCTACTTGTGCGGTTCCTACGTCAGCGAGATTATTATCAGCGGTTGGCAATGTCATAAACTTCCTCCGAATGGGGTGCTATGGTAAATTTGCAATACCCCTTGATTGTGAAGGGTGCGCTTAATCAAGCAATCAGTGTGTTCACTGCTTGCTTGAACTCATCAAACGTCTCGACCTGAGAAGCCTTAATGAGAATCTGAAGCAAAAGTGCTGTATCCTCAATGGCCTCTAGGGTCGGTTTGAGTTGCGCTGCGTTGTTTGAACCAAATCGTGCGTTGATGACATCGAGAACGGAAAGCATACGGCCTTCTTCACGGCCTTCTTCACGGCCTTCTTCGCGGCCTTCTTCACGGCCTTCTTCGCGGCCTTCTTCGCGGCCTTCTCTGCGCCCTCGTTCTGCAAAGTGTTGGGCAATTGATGATTCGTACATCGTTTCCTCCGAAATGATATCGAAAATGATTTGTGGGTTATAAACCAATCCACCAAGGGTTAACATGTTTCCCAAAAAATTTGTTTTGTCCCTTACGTCTAATTGGAGTGCTTCAACCCCCCGAACACATTCTCGCATCCAATCTTCAGGGGGTGTGTTTGTCGGCGGTTGCATCAATAGGGCAAAGGGGAGAAGCCCCCACAGTTGCTCTGAAATAATCCGTTCACCTTCGAGCGCACTCAATCGAATCACCGTATACTCTATCAGGATTCGATGACCGGGGAGCTCTTGGAAATACTGACCGGGGTCCCTTGCACCCGCATTCGGCCGGAGATAGATAACGAATGCGTAGACCGGCATCCCGTATTGCTCGATTAGCCTGCCGATGTATCCTGCCATTCGACGGGGCATTGGGGTTTCCGTGCTGTCACTGGTTTGGAATTCAATATGTACCAAACACTCTTTGTCATCGATCTTCACAAGCAAAAGGTAATCGACCTCGCGCGATTCGACGGTCCTCAAATTGGGGTCGATGATTCTGAGGAATTCAAAGGCTTCGCTGTTGAGCAGAAATCGCACGAAATGTTGGGGATAAGTTGTAATCAGTTCCTTGGAAATGGTGTCAAACTCTGCCATTTCGCTCTCCTTTATTATAACATATAGTTTATCAGGATGATACTGCTATTTCTCGAATCGCACGTTCTTCGGAATTTTGCCCTATTACTATGGACGGACCACTGTACCATCTGCTTTGCGGTCTTCGGCGGCATATCGGCGATGGCTGGCTTGCTCATTGTTGAGGAGTTGCTCGGCTTTCTCTTCGTCGATGTCAATGCCGAGGCCGGGTTGGTCGTTGGCGTAGAGATATCCGCCCTCGAGCACGGCGTGACCTGGGAAGATATCGAGTTCCTCTTGGCTAAAATGGTTCTCTTCCTGAATTCCGAAACTCCAACTTGCTAGGTCTAGATGTACTGCGGCCATCTGGTTGACTGGGTCGTTATCGCCGCCCTCCTGCCACGCGGTTTGTACGCCGAACCATTCGCACAGCGTGGCAATCTTCCTGCACGGTGTGATGCCCCCGGCTTTTGAGACGCGCACCCGAACAAAGTCAATCAGTCGTTCTATGATGAGCGGTGTGTATTCGTGCGGGTTGATAAACAGTTCGCCCATCGCCTGTGGTGTCGTACACTGCTCCCGAATGAGACGGAACCATGCAATCTGTTCGGGCGGCAGGACATCTTCGAGAAAATAGAGACGATACGGTTCAAGCAGTTTCGATAGCGTGACAGCAGATTGGGGGCGAAGGTGTTCGTGGACATCGTGGGTGAGCTTGGGGCCGAAGCCGAGTTTCGTCCGCAGATAGTCGAACATCTGTGTGATGCTTTCAATGTACCCCTCATCGTCAAATGCGTCGTTCTGGGACCAGGCGTTTTTGGGCTTTCCCGCTCGGTCATGTGGGATAAACCCGCCCCCGCCGTATCCTCCAAGCTGGCATCGGATGACCGGATACCCCTCCTCAATGTAGCGTCTGATATCTGCTTCAAGGGCAGGGAGGTCTCCCCCACCAGCGTGAGCATAACAGGGCACGGCCGCCCGACAGGGACCGCCAAGGAGTTGATGGATCGGCATTGAGGCGACTTTCCCTTTGATGTCCCAGAGTGCCATATCAATACCGCCTAAGGCAGTATTCAGGATAGAACCATTTCGCCAATAGCCGCTTGTGAAGGTTGATTGCCAGTTGTCCTCAATATGCCCGGCATCTCGCCCAATCAGGCGTGGGGCGATAACCTCCTCGACTGCTGTGATGACTGTTTCACTGTGATAGTAGTCGCTGGCGGAGCCGATACCGTAGAGGCCTGGCTGATCGGTTGTGACTTTAACAATTACCCATGTTCCGTTTGAGCGTGTACGAATACATCGAATATCTTTGATTTTTGCCATAATATAAACCTAAGGAAGCAGGGGATTGTAACCCGATCTTCCATCCTTCCTGGTTGCTTCAGAGCATATCGGGAGTAGGAACTCCCTCCTACAAGAATCGGGAGTAGGAACTCCCGCCCACAGTGGGAACTTTAATGGTCAAATATCACACCGCGGTTTAGGATTGTATCGCGAAGGTTGGGGGGGACGATGTCGTAATGGGAAAACTCCATTGTAAACGAGCCGCGTCCTTGTGTCATGGAGCGGAGGTCGGTTGTGTATTGGAACATCTTCCCCAATGGCACGTTCGCGTTGATAAATTCGGAAAGTTCATAAGTGCCTGTTTCGTGAATCTGGGCACGGCGAGCGTTCAGGTCGCCAATCACTCTGCCAATGTATTCACTGGACGCGATGACCTGCAATTTCATAATCGGTTCTAAGAGTAGCGGGTGTGCCTTTTGTAACGCATTCTCGAAGGCGATGACAGCGGCGGCTTCAAACGCGGCTTCGGAGGAATCCGTCTCGTGGAATGAACCGCCGATGAGTGTGACTTTGATGTCTTGCATCGGGAACCCTGTCAAAATCCCGTTATTCATTGCACCGTTTAATACGCCCTGAATCGCGGGGATATATTCACGAGGGAAATGGGTTTCGTTGGTCTCGTCAAAACAGGCAAAGCCTTCGCCTCTTGGTAGTGGCTCCACGCGCAGGACAACGTCGCCGTAGATGCCATCTTCATCGGTTTTGTGAATGTATTTCCCTTGTGCTTCAGCCATCCCGCTGATGGTTTCACGGTATGCGACCTGCAATTTGCTTACACGGGCGTTGACACCAAACTCGCGTGTCATCCGATCGGTTAAAATTTCGAGATGGAGTTCTCCCATACCGGAGATTGTCCGTTGCCCCGTATCCTCGTCAATGGCGACAGCGAACGTCGGGTCTTCGTCCATCAAAATCTCAAGGGTTTCTTCCAGCTTCTCCCGATCCCTTTCGCTTCGCGGTTCAATTGCGACAGAGATGACCGGGTTTGGGAAAACCATCGGCTCCAGCAGTAGCAAACCGTCGGGTGGGGTGAGGGTATCTCCTGTTTTAGTCTGCTTGAGTCCAACAAGGGCGACGATGTCGCCTGCGTAAGCGGCATCGCAAACCTCACGTTTGTTGGCGTGCATCTGTAGAATACGGGTCACCCGTTCTTTCGCACCGCTCGCCGCGTTCAGAATGACTGCTCCGCGATTGAGCGTTCCAGAGTAGATGCGACAGTAAACAATCCTATCCACATTTGGGTCACTGGCAACTTTGAACGCTAAAGCGGCGAATGGCGCGTCGTCTTTCGCTTCGCGGATTTCTGCTCGGTCGTTTTGGGGAACTGCCCCTTCTATCGGGGGAACATCAAGGGGAGACGGGAGAAAATCAACAACGGCATCAAGTAACGGTTGAACCCCCTGGTTTTTTAAGGCAGTACCACATAGCACCGGCACAAATACTCCCTTCAAAGTCTCCGTGCGGATGCCATCAATCAACTCGGCTTCAGTGATTGCCTCGCCTTCAAGATACTTCTCTAGCAGAGCATCATCTTCGCTGGCCACGGCTTCGACCATCTCCTCGCGGGCTTCTTCGGCTTCCGCCTGCAATTCCGCGGGAATGTCTGTGAGCTCAAACGTCTGTCCGAGGTCATCGCCGTGCCAACGGATGGCTTTCATACTGATGAGATTAATCACCCCTTCAAACTCGCTTTCAGCCCCGATTGGCAGTTGGATTAGGAGTGGATTCGCGCCCAACCGCTCTTTCATCATCGTGATGACGCGAGGAAAATTCGCGCCCATCCGGTCCATCTTATTGACAAAGGCGATGCGAGGAACGCTGTATCGGTCTGCCTGCCGCCAAACCGTTTCGGATTGTGGTTCAACCCCGCCGACCGCACAAAACAGCGCAATCGCGCCATCAAGTACCCGCAACGAGCGTTCAACCTCAACCGTGAAATCAACATGGCCCGGGGTGTCGATGAGGTGAAAGGCGTGATTCTGCCAAAAACAGGTCGTCGCCGCGGCGGTGATTGTGACACCCCGTTCTCGTTCTTGAACCATCCAATCCATCTCAGCGGTGCCGTCATCAACGGTGCCAATTTTGTGTTTTTTGCCGGTATAGAAGAGGATGCGTTCGGTCGTTGTTGTTTTGCCGGCATCAATGTGCGCCATGATGCCGATGTTTCGTATCTTTTCAATTGGATATTCGCGTGGCATTGCAGTTCTCCGTCTCAGTCAATTTAATAAAGGCTACGTGTTAATGTTGCGTTTTGTGTATCGGTAGGGGCAAGATGCCCCGTCTACGGGGTTGAGGTGGTAACTTGGGTTAAATTATAGCCCGATCAATTCCGCCAATGCAAGACAACCCCCAAAAGCCCCGCATCCCATTCCATCAACAGTTGATACGCCTCTGGCGCGTCCGTCCCCTTCAGTCGATGGGAAATGAGCGGTGCAATCTGTATCCGATGATGGGCGATGAGTTGCAGACATAGTCCCCAGTCATCCCGATTCGTCCAGAAGTTTGGAGCGGATTCTTGACGCGGTCGGACAGAGTTATGGGCACCCAAAACGGTGAGCCCTTTTTGATGGACATCCCGATAGAAATTGACATCCTTCGTCTCGCCACGGGTGCTTGCGAGCAGAACAACGCGTCCACACCACCCCGCCAACTGGAACGCTGTATGAATTGCCTCTGGGTGTCCTGTCGCTTCGATAACGACAGCGGGGCCCTTGCCATCTGTGATGTCGTCAAGCTCAGCCTCAAAATTGTTACGTTCTGGGTTCAGAGTGTAATCTGCCCCGACGCTCTTTGCAAGTTTCAAGCGATTATCGGCAAGCTCAACGGCAATCGTTGGCAGTCCACCGTTGAGCTGTGCCAGTTGCAGGGCAAGCAATCCAATCAACCCCTGTCCCAAGACGAGTACCGGCTCCCCAAGCTCGATTCGGGCTTTGCGGACACCCTGTAAAGCAATTGCACACAGGTTAAAGAAAACCGCATCCTCTGGGGGAACCGATGGGTCTGCTATTTTGATTAAACGGTCTGGTGAGGTCGAAAAATGGCTGGTGTGCCCCGCTGATGAGGCAACCCAATCGCCGCGGTCAAAACCTTCCACACTCTCACCAACATCAAGAACTCTGCCGACATTGCTATAACCGGGACGTGAGGGATAACGCCCTTGTGCGTTGGAAAGCCCCAAAAGAAAGGCACGTTCTGTACCGGGGCTGATAAGCGAACATTCGGTCTCCACTAGGACTTGGTCGGGTGCACCCCTTGGGGGTTCAAACGTTTCGATTTCAACTTTTCCTTGGCGTGGCCAAACAACTCGCTGACATTTCATGGTCTCCTCCGATAGCGCGATGTGTGATGGGGTTAAGCGAAATTCGCCTAACATCATAATAATATAACACAAATTTCGGCAAATGTGGTGTCAAAATTAGCAATTGTGTCATCGCACTGCATTTATGAGGGCACTGGTGGCGTTTCGGTGTGCCTTTTGGTTTCGGTTTTGAGACGAAATGCGGTATAATAAGACAAGTTGCCACCTAAAGCACCAGAGGTACGATAGGTATATAGAAGATAAGCACCTCAAAGTCTCCTAAAGCCCCAGCGGGGCGGCATGTGTATTGTCTGAATCGCAGATTAAGCAGATGACGTGGATTGCGAGGATGATTCCCCGATGTTGCGATCGGGATTCAAAGCAATCTGAATCAGGATTTTCAGAATTAAAGGATTAGCAAGATAATAATGAACCAATGAACCAATGAGCTAATGAACCAAATAAAGGAACTACTATGAGAGTTTTACGCTGTCTAATTTATCTATCCCTCATTCTTGTCGTTGCCCAAGCCTCTGCTCAGGTTGTAGAAATCCTCGACCCGAACCTGAGAACAGCCATCCGAGAAGCCCTGAATCTCCCTGACCAAACCCCTATCACACAGCAGGAGATGTTACGACTCACGTATCTGGAGGCTGCGGACCGCGGTATTACTGATTTAACAGGCCTTGAATATGCGACCAACCTCCAATCTCTTGAGTTACACCGCAACCCAATTGTAGACATCAGCCCTTTGGCGCACCTTACCAAACTAGAGGGATTTAATCTCTGGGGGTGCCAAATCGTCGATTTGAGTCCACTCCGTAATCTGAAGAATCTGAGAGGTATTATCTTAGGGGATAACCAAATCTCCGACATCAGCCCATTGGCTGAATTAATCAATCTTACCGTTTTGGCACTAAATCACAATCAGGTAAGTGACTTGATCCCACTTGTTAATCTCACCGCGCTGGAAACCCTGTGGCTGGATAGAAACGCGATTACGGATATCAGCCCGCTGAGTGGATTAAAAAATCTCAAGGAGCTACGACTTGCTAACAACCCTATCCATGACTTTACCCCCTTGCTTAAACTGAAGGGGGTTGAATTGGACCTGGGGATTGATCTCAGCCGGTTGGACGAACTCAGCGTCGTCGTAGAAGTACCCGACCCGGACCTGGAAAAAGTCCTCCGAGAAGCTCTTAAGCTCCCCGACGATATACCTCTCACCCAGCTACAGATGTTACGACTCACGTATCTGGAGGCTGGGGATCGCGGTATTACTGATTTAACAGGCCTTGAATATGCAACCAACCTCCGATCTCTTGGGTTACACCGCAACCCAATTGTGGACATCAGTCCTTTGGCGCACCTTACCAAACTAGAGGGATTTAATCTCTGGGGGTGCCAAATCGTCGATTTGAGTCCGCTCCGTAATCTGAAGAATCTGAGAGGTATTATCTTAGGGAATAACCAAATCTCCGACATCAGTCCACTATCTGGATTAACTAATCTCACTTTTCTGGCACTCGATTCAAACCAAATCGTTGATTTCAGTCCCATCGCCAACCTTGTCAACCTTGAGAAACTCTGGATTGATCAAAACCTCGGCACCGATATTAGTTCATTACAAGAGTTGAACCTCATTGAGTTCCACTATGATGCCTCCTGCCATATCGAGCCATCCCTTCCCTCAGTCAGAGAGCGAATCGAAAACCGAAATTTTCCCTCTGTTTTCGCCGCATGGGGAGGCATCGGTTGGAGCCCCATTCTTAATCTACCTGAACTTTCAGATACTGAACACATGGCACTCCATGATCTCTATTTCTGTTGCCCTCTTTTTGGACTCCGTTTTGTTGAAACTGATGAAGGGTGGCAGGTTGTCGGTGCTCTTGGGGAAGCCCAAAAGCATCGCGATTCCCTTGCCGCACTAAATCCTAATATGGTTTTCCTTGTTGAAATCCGAATGCGGGATGCCTTTGCTAGCACCCTGCCTGAAGATTTTCCCTACTGGCTAAGAGACGCGGCAGGTAATCGGGTTGGTGATGATTTCGCCTATTTGTATTTGATTGACTTCACACAGCCGGGCTTACAAGATATAATTGTCCAGCAAGCGATTGCCGTGGCAAAATGTGGCTTGTACGACGGAATCTTCTTTGATTGGTGGAGCGAGACACATGTCGTACTAGCAGATCACAAGATTGGTTGGTCTGAAGGATACCGAGGTTTTGAAACGGAGCAACGCGCAAGAGATAATATCATACAGCGCATCCGTGCCGAAGTTAGTGATGACTTTTTGATAATGGTCAACACCAATAAAGATAAAATTCCGCGCACCGGTCCTTACATCAACGGCACCTTTATGGAGACCTTCAAAGATCATCCCGGTGGATACTCCCATAATGAGCTTCAAGAGCTAGAAAGCACACTCTCTTGGGCAGAGTCAAACCTGCGCGAACCACGGATAAACGGTCTAGAAGCACAAGGACTAAGCATCGAACCACCTGACGGCCCTAACAATCTACGCATGATGCGCGTTATTACCACCTTGAGTCTGACGCATTCGGATGGATATGTGCTTTATACAGATGGGACCAGGGATTTAGGAGGAGCTGATCATCATCACCTGTGGCATTCATTTTGGGATGCCGACCTTGGTCAACCTGTCGGTCCAAAAGCGCAACGGTATCAGAATATTGAAGGGTTGTTTATTCGGGAGTTCACCAACGGCTGGGCAGTCTATAACCGGAGTGGCAATACACAGGAGATTTCTTTGCCGAGGCTTGCAACGGGAGTTTCTAGTGGGAACAGTGGCATCACCCACCAACTGCCCGATTTGGACGGTGAGATGTATCTTAAGAGCCAAAATCCCGCCGATGTCAACGGCGATGGGAAAGTCAACATCTTGGATTTGGTGCAAGTTGCCAACGGCTTCGGTAAATCCGCCCCAGACCTCAACGGCGATGGTGTGGTCAACATTCTCGATTTGGTCTTGGTTGCTAACAGCTTCAACCAGTAATATTAACTCAAGTATCGAATACGTGAAACGTCATTCCTAAACGCATCTCCAAACGGTCAGAATAGCGATTCGGAGGGTACGCCCCCGACCGCCCATTTTGTGTAGGAGGGAATTCCTATTCCCGACCCTTCCAATTCCCGACTATTGCGTCGGTTCCTGACGCTTGGTTTATCAACTAGCAACTTGCGTTAGAGAATTACTACAGAGTAGGTAGCAATCTGGGTTATAATAAGAAAAATAGAACGAAAGGTCGCAAAAATTTAACGCAAAGGCGCAAAGAGGATTAGGATGCCAAAATCAGAAATTGTTCCCGCGGCGATTGCGACGTGGGGATTTGGTAAAGTGGCGGTTGATATGTCAGGGCAGATCTTGAACGCGGGGGGGCCCGCGCTTGATGCGGTTGAAAAGGGTGTCAACCTCATTGAGGGGGACCCGAACGAGCATAGCGTCGGGTACGGTGGTTTGCCTAACGCCGATGGTGTTGTTGAGCTGGATGCCGCGATTATGGATGGGAAAACACACGACGTAGGCAGTGTTGCGGGATTAAAGCATATTCCGTGTGCCATCTCAGTTGCGCGGCGTGTGCTGGAGGCGAGCCCTCACGCGATGCTGATCGGGGATGGGGCACTCGCTTTCGCCATCGCACAGGGGTTTGAAACAGAGCATCTACTCACAGATCTGAGCACAGCACGGTGGAGGGCGTGGCATGAACAGCAACGCGGTGTTGATACGGATTCCCACGACACAATCGGCTTGGTGGCGTTGGATAGCGAGCGCAATATGGCATCGGGTTGCTCGACGAGTGGACTGGCGTATAAACATCCGGGGCGCGTTGGGGATTCGCCGCTGATTGGTGCTGGGCTTTACGTAGACAACGATATCGGTGGGGCAAGCGCGACAGGGCTCGGAGAGGAGATTTTGAAGTTCTGTCCCTGTTTTCTCGTCGTTGAATATATGCGAAGTGGGGATTCTCCGATGGTCGCTTGCCAGAAAACGATTGAGCGGATTGTGCAGAAAAAACCCCAGAATAGCGCAGTACAGATCGGGCTGATTGCGCTAAACAGAAACGGCGAATTTGGTGCGGCTTCGACAGAGCGGAGTTTTCCTTATGCCATCTGGACCCCGGCGGGCAGTGAAGTGAGAGAGGGATAAGATTGGAAGGGATCAGACTGGAAGAGTGGAAGACTGGAAGGATGGGAGAAGAGGGGGAAGAAATGAAGTTTAAGAATTTAATTGGGTATCAAAAGTCACCACGATGTATCGCCGAAGGGTGGGAAAGGGATTTCCCACCCACGGGGGATGCGTCTCGTCCAATCCAAATTACCCAACTTATTTTTCAAACTTCATAACTTCCCCCAATCTTCCAATCTTCCATTCTTCCAACCCCCAATCTTCTTTCTTCCAATCCTCTATTGCTTAACTGTGGGAGCGACCTCCTTGTCGCGATTAATGTGGTCATGCCGAATACGAAAAGAGAGGGCAAACCTTGAATTCAAACAAAGCAGATGTGATTATCATTGGGGGTGGGGTGATTGGGTGTGCTATCGCCTACAATCTCGCTGAGGCACAGGTCAAGACGCTCGTGATTGATAAAGCGGACAGCGTGGGCAGGGAAGCGTCGTGGGCGGGGGCGGGGATTCTGACATCTCACGCCTCAACACGAGAGCCGTATCCTGAACTTTGTCGGGCGAGCCTTGCGCTTTATCCGTCATTAGCAGAGAAATTAAAAGCGCAGACAGATATCGATGTTGAGTTCATCCAATCGGGGTCAATTAGCCTCTGCTTTGACGAAACGGAAAAACGCGATTTGGACGCACTGGCGGACCGGCGTGTTGACCGTGGATTTTCCGCAGAGGTCTTGACACCCGAACAGCTCCGGAACCTGGAACCTGCGCTCTCGGAATCGGCGATTGGGGGGGTGCGATTTCCGCACGATGCCCATGTCCGAAATCCGAAGCTGGTTAAAGCACTCGCGAAAGGGGCGGCGTTGTTGGGCGCACAATTTCTTTTTGGCAATCCTGTCACCGGATTCCAACGCGAAAACGGTCGTATCGTAGGGGTCGAGGTCAACGGTGAACCGGTCTATGGCGATACGGTGGTTATCGCCGCGGGGTGTTGGTCGGGGCGGATGGCCGCGCTGCTCGGCTATGGACTGGATGTGGAACCTGCTCGTGGACAGATTGTCCTTGCGGAGGCGATGCCGCCAGTTTTGCGGCATGTCATCAGTGGGGTTGGCATCTACCTCGTCCCGCGGTCTGATGGAAAGATCCTAATCGGTGCGACGGTTGAATTTGTGGGATATGATAAGCGGACAACGCTCATCGGTACACAGCAGATGATCGAGGCGGGTGTCACGCTGATGCCTGCCCTTGCCGAGCAATCATTCGTCCAAACGTGGGCAGGATTGCGGCCGTATGCAAAGCATGTGTGCCTCGGAACGGTGCCGGGTTTCGATAATGTGATTGTCGCATCGGGACATTTCAAGAACGGTATCCTCCTCGCCCCGATCTCTGGAAAACTAATTGGTGAATTGATTACGACGGGGAATCCGTCACTGTCGCTTGAACAGTTTCAACCGTAGGGGTGGAAGATTGGAAGGATGGAAGAGGTGAAGCGGGGAAGGTTGGAAGATTGGAAAATATCTGCGTTCTGGAGGTTTGTTATGCAAATTGTTGATACTCATGCTCATATCTATTCTGAAGATACGGGAAAATATCCCTTAATCCCTGAACCGTACCTGCCGCAACCGGGTCGTGGCACTATCGAAGACCTGAAAAATGAAGCGGAGACGAACAACGTCGCTCGGGGGGTTGTGGTTCAGACTTTTACGGCTTATCACCACGATAATCGGCTAACGATTGATACGGTGCGCGAAAACCGGGAGTGGACGACTGGGGTGTTAAATGTAGACCCGTTTGATGAGGGTGCGGTTGCGGTTCTGGAGAACGCCCGTGCTGTCGGTGTGCGAGGGAATCGGGTGTCTCAGGGCTGGCCGACGGATGATTCTGTGCTCCCCGAACATCGTCGTCTGTGGGAGGCTGTGCAGGATTTGGATATGGTCATCTGCGCGTTACTTAACCCGCCGAACTGTCAATCGCTGTCGAAGTTGCTCGCCGTGTATCCCGATGTTCCGGTCGTGCTTGACCATTGCGCTAATTTGAGAGCATCTGATTTTCCAGATTCTGGAAACCTCAAAACCGTTCTGGAATTGGGGCGATTTGAGAATTTATACGCGAAGCTTTCGTTTATCGTCACTGGGTCGGAGGTGGATTTCCCGTGCAGCGATATGTTTGAGCTCACACGGCAGATTATTGAAGCGTACACCCCGCAACGGTGCATTTGGGGGAGCGATTTCCCGACATCGCTCTGGATTCCCAAGGTGACTTATGGTCAACACCTCGCAATTTTTCAGGAACATTTGGGGCTCTCCGAATCGGAGCAGGCATCCATCTTGGGCGACACGCCGATGGGGTTGTGGTTTAGCTAACCTGATAGCTCAACCCCGTAGGCTGATAGCTCAACCCCGTAGGCGGGGCATCTTGCCCCACCTACGATAATTAGGATGACTCAGGCCGACAAAATAATACAAGGAGGACGAATCATGCAATTTTGCGTCAAGTCATCACCCCACCCGCTAGGGCAAGGAACTTACAAACGCTGCATCACACGGTGGCACCTCTTTATCCTGCTGATTGGGTGCGTACTCTTTTGGACGGGAAGGGTTGAAGCGATTCAGGTCACCGAAATCATGTACAATCCGCCGGGAAATGATTCACGGCACGAATTCATTGAGTTGTACAACGAGACAGCGAGCAGACGGGATATCAGTGGTTGGGCGTTTGTGAGGGGGATTGATTTCGTCTTTCCTGAGGGCACAGTGATTCCGCCAAGAACCTACTTCGTTGTGGCTCGGCACCCTGGGACGTTAAGGAAAAAACATGGGGTGAAGCATGTTTTTGGGCCATTCCAGGGAGCGTTGGATAATCGGCGCGAGCGTATCGTTCTCGTCGAACTCGCTGACGGAATTATGGTTGATGTGACCTACAACAGCCGGGGACGATGGCCCGTCGCGCCTGATGGCACGGGGCATTCGCTGTCCAAAATCTCACCGCGATTAAACGCGAATGACCGGAGGAATTGGCGGTCAAGTCTTCGGATGGGCGGTACGCCCGGGAGCGATAATGGGTACACCGAGGAGATGGGGCTTGACCAACCGGTTGTTATCAACGAAGTGCTTGTATCGTCCGGCCGTCAGTTTGTCGAACTTTACAATCGGCAGTCGAAGCCGTTAGCACTCGGCGGTTATTGGTTGAGCAATGCGCAGGGTAACTTAAAACGGTATCAGGTGCCGGCAAAAACGCTGCTCCCCCCCTATGGACTCAAACATTTCAGCGAAAATGAACTCGGCTTTAGGATTAAGCCTGAAGCCGAGCGGATTTTCTTGACCACACCTGATGGGGAGCGGGTTGTTGCGGCTTATCGTTTTACAGGTATGAAAGGTGCAAATGCGATGAGCACTGGTCGTTATCCCGATGGCACTGAGGACTGGTATGTTATGCGGTCGTCACCCGGTAAAATGAACCGCGTCCATCTCGAAACAGATGTGGTCATCAACGAAATCATGTACCATCCACCGACCAACTCGGAAAATGATGCGTACCTCGAAATATACAATCGTGGGGAAAAAAGCGTGAACCTCTCCGGTTGGTCAATTTCGGGCGGTATCTCCTTTGAGTTCCCGAAAGGCACAACTCTTCGGCGTGACAGCTACCTCGTCATCGCAAAGGCGCGTGACCATCTTATTTCCAAATATCGCCTCGCCCCCAAATTGGTACTCGGTGATTTTAAGGGGCAATTGAGCGACAACGGTGAGGTCATCCGTCTGCGCGACAAGGTTGGCAATAAGGTGGATGAAGTGCACTACTATGATAATGGTCGCTGGCCGAAATATGCGGACGGATACGGTTCAAGCCTTGAATTGATTGACCCTAAGCAGGATAATAGCAATTATCAGGCGTGGGCCCCAAGCGATGAGACAAAGCAGGCGGAATGGAGACATATCAAATATTCGGGGCGTGTGAGCAATCGCGGTCGGGGGCGTGGGGGCGGGAGTGAATTTCACCTGCATCTGCTCGGTGCCGGGGAGATGTTGATTGATGGGATACAGGTGAAAGCCACCAAGGAGTCTATCCTCGGGCGATTTTCCGATCAAGGAAAAACATCTATTGAAAACAATTCATTTGAACGTGGATTAAAGGGGTGGCAGGCGACAGGGAACCACATCCAGAGTCATGTCGTTGGCAAGAGTCACATCGTTGGAGGAGCGGCACCGAAACAGGGCGGGAACTGCCTGAAAATTGTCGCTACAGGGTGCGGGGATACGGGGGCAAACCGTATCGAAACACCCCTTTCATTCCACCTGACCAGAAATGGCACTTATGAAATCTCTTTTTGGGCGAAGTGGCAGTGGGGCAACAATCTCTTGGTGACCCGTTTCTTGAACAATCAAGTTGCAGAGACGCACCGTATCCGTATCCCTAAATTGACCGGTACGCCCGGGCGACGCAATTCGGTTTATCAATCGAATCTCGGGCCCGCCTTTCGTGCTGTGCGTCATTCCCCTGTTATCCCGACCCCCACGCAGGCTGTTCAGATTACCGCTCATATCTCTGACCCGGATGGGGTTGATTCGGTGACACTCTATTATAAGGAAGACAGAGACCGTACCTACACTCAAACTGCAATGTATGATGATGGCAAGCATGGCGATGGGATGGCAAAAGATGGGGTTTACAGCGGACGGATTCCACCGTGCAGTGGCAATCAGACGGTTGCCTTTTACATCAAGGCGGCGGATTCAAAGGGCGGTACGACGACTTGGCCGCGTGACGCTAATGCCCCCGGCTTGTACCAGGTCGAAAGTCAAGGAAAACTGACCGATGCCCGCTTCCCAATCTATCGTGTCATCATGACTGCTGAAGATGTGTGGGAGTTACAAGGCCGCCCAACGCTCTCAAATGAGCCCCTCAATGGCACGTTCATCTTTAATGAAACGGATGTCTACTATCAGGTCAAGTGTCGGTACATCGGTAGTCCCTTTGGGCGTGGGGGAGGGGGGGTTCCGGGGTATAAAGTCCGCTTCAACGCCGACGAGAAATTACACGGCGTGAAAGAGCAAGCCCGTTTTGACCGTAATAATTTTAACTACCACGAACGCATCGCATTCGACCTCCAGCGGAAGATGCGGTTGCCGACCTGCCAACAGGAGTGGGTGCAGGTTCGATTTAACGGCAGTTCTTGGGGTATCTGGGAGGACATCCTGCCGCCCGGCAAACGGTATCTCTCCATCTTCTATCCGGAAGATTCGGACGGTCAATTGTTTGAAGTCGATGACCGTTTTGTGTTCTACGGTAACGCCCATCGGATAGGGCATTTCCAGCATTACGATGCCTCTTTCGCGTGGTTGGACACAGAGGACAAGGATTCGTATCGCTGGAACTACGAACCTCGCAACCATGAACGGGCGGACGACTTCACTCATCTCATTGGGATGCTCAATGTGATAAACAACACGCCGCAAAATCGGTATGAAACAGAAATTGACAAGGTTATTGATGTCCACCAGTGGTTGAGGGTGATGGCGGTTCGTACAATTATCGCGGATTGGGATTTCTTCGGCGGAAGCCGTGGGAAAAATGCCTACCTGTATCGTCCAAACAGGACGGGGAGATGGGAGCTTTTGGGCTGGGACAGTGAATTAACGTTTGAGCAATCGAATATGCGAATCTGGTCGAATTTCTCGCCGATTCGCCAGTTTCAGATGAGCCCGAAACATCAACACTTCTACTATAGTTACATCCGAGAGGTGTTGGATGAGTATTTTAACGTCGCTTACCTTTCACCATGGCTTGAGCATTACGCCTCGATTGTCCAGCGTCCTTGGCCGAAGGAAATGCGTTCATTCATCAGAGCGCGTACATCGTACCTGAACCGCAAGATTCCCAAAGCAACTGCAAAAATCGAGAAAGCTCGTTCTACAGGAAACCGTCGCATTGTGCTTGAAGGCACAGCACCTGTTCAAACCCGATTCTTGCGAATTACTGATGTTGACTATGAACCGGATTGGGTTGGGGCAACGAATTGGAAATTGACGGTTCTCGCGGTAAAGCGGAGGGAATTGAGGGTGGTATTTCTCGATTATAACAAGAAATCTGTGGGTGAGGACAGGGTGCGTGTGAAGTAAAAAAGGATGGAAGGGTGGTAGATTGGAAGGATGGAAGGATGGGAGATGGAAGGGTGGAAGGATGGAAGAAGGGAAGAGCAGAAATCTGGCTTTTTCTTTATCCTGTTAATCCATGTAATCTTGAAAATCCTGATATGGACGACGGAGGTGGGATGGGATGACGGAATATGACCTGACGATTATCGGTGGTGGAAGTGCGGGGCTGGTTTTGGCAGTGGCTGGGGCGAAGTTAGGTAAGAGAACGGCTCTGGTCGAAAAACATCGGTTGGGCGGGGATTGCTTGTGGACGGGGTGTGTGCCATCGAAGGCACTGCTCAAAGCGGCGAAGGTCGCCAACACGGTGAGAGCGGCGGACAGATATGGCGTTACGGTGAAAGACGTTCAGGTAGATTTTGCGGGTGTCATGCGGCATGTGCGTGGGGCGCAGGCTACCATTGAACAGGAACACGACAATCCTGAGCGCTTTCGTGAAATGGGCGTGGAGGTGTTCTTTGGCAACGGGCATTTTGACTCGGCATCAACGTTTATTGTCGAAGATGTAGAGAATGGGAAAACCACCGTCCTCAACAGCAAAAAATTTGTGGTTGCCACAGGGTCGCGTCCCGCAACACCACCGATTCCGGGGCTTGAGTCTGGTTGTTATCTGGACAGCGAAAGTGTGTGGACGTTGGATAGGTTGCCCGCGAAACTCCTCGTGGTCGGTGCGGGGCCAATTGGAATTGAACTCGGGCAGGCCTTTCACCGTTTGGGGACGGAGGTGACCATCGTGCAACGTAGTGGGCGCATCTTGTCGAAAGAGGATGTCGATGTCTCCGACCAGATGTTGAGCTATCTCAGGGATGAAGGAGTGACGATTCTGATCAACACAGAGGCGGTCCTCGTGGTCGGTCAGGAGGGGACGGAGTCTGATGGGGAAGGTTACCGGGTCTCCCTCAAGGTTGATGGTGAAGCGCGCGAGGTGTCGGTTGACCAGATTCTGATTGCGGCGGGGCGGAAACCAAATATTGAGGGATTGGGGCTTGAGGAGCTCGGTGTTAAGGTTGGGGGGCAGGGTATTGTGGTCAACAGTAAGTTGCAGACGAGTGTCAAGAATATTTACGCCGCTGGGGATGTCATCGGGCATTACCTCTTTACACACGTTGCGGCATTCCAAGCACAGCAGATTGTCCGCAACATCTTTTTTCCGGGCTCCGGTGGCATTGATTATTCTGTCGTGCCCTGGACGACGTTTTGCGACCCAGAGGTGGCCAGGTGTGGGCTAACTGAGGCAGAAGCGAGGGAGCAATACGGGAATGTCGATGTTTTCACGGTCCCCCTTCATGACGTAGACCGCGCGGTCGCGGAAGGTGAAACGAAAGGGTTTATCAAAGTCATCGCAACCCGGTGGCGGGGTAAGATTTTAGGCGTTCATCTCGTCGGACCGAATGCGGGCGAGGTCATCCACGAGTTCGTTCTAGCGATGAAGGCTGGGATTCCGCTACGGAAGTTGGGTTCGGTCATCCATGTCTATCCTACGTTCTCAAGTATCGTGTGGCGGGTTGCGGGCAAATGGCTTGCGGAGGGGACTTTGATTAAAACGGCGCGGGGGGTGTGGGGGAAGGTGGTAAGATCAGGACGGTAGGATTTAACCTCTTAATACTTAAAATAACTGCTCCAAGCTCTTTTCCCATTCGTCAAAGAAGCCTTCCGGCCACTCATCAATGCGACCATCTTCATCCACACGGGGTGAGTCAACTTTGATACTGAGCTGATCGGGTTCTCCTGGACGCGATAGATAGTACAGACTCACCTCATCTGGGGCAATAATCTTTTTACGAACCGCTACCCGTATTCCGCTGAGTATGTGGTCACTATGCGACTCAACGATTACTTGAATCCCGCAACTGGCAGCGCGAGCCATCAACTCGCCAAGCTTAAATTGCCCTTGCGGATGCATACAAGATTCAGGATTTTCAAGAAGCACTAACGCATCTTTCTCAGAAGCGAGCAGTGCCAGCACAATGGGAAGTGTGTAGGTGATTCCAAAACCGACATTGGTGGAGCGAAAAGGATTACTTCGCACCTTTCCTGAAGGGAAAGTGTATCGTAGGTTTATCCGATTCATGTCTCGGTCATAATTTCCTAGGTTAATACGGATACCGGGGCTGATTTCACCCATCCACGCTTCAACTTGATGCATCAGCTCGGCCCCTGTGGCATCGGGATGGATACGTTTATCAGTGAGTGTTTTCTTATCCCCGAATTCGCGCAAAAAATGCGGAGTATATTCACCTTTGATCCCAAGTTGTTTACACTCACGGACAGCGTAATCGGAGGTCTCAAAAGCGGACTGAGGTCCAATGCGGTCCGCCTGCAAGTAGTGGAAACTGTCACCAAAGAGGCTGGTATTATAGACCTCATCCGATACCTGCTCGGAGGTCAGTTGAACTGCCTCCGCGTGCATTGCGTACTTAAAATGCCATTTCGCCGATAGCCCGCAAAATTCCAGACCAAACCCAAACTTATCGTGTTCTGCTTCACGAAAAAGAACGTCTTGAGCTGTCCCCAATTGGATGAGGTCCCCATTCAACAAAAGCTTTTTATCTTGTAAAGATTGGTCTTGGTAGGATTGGCGCAACAAGAGCAGGGCCTGAATCACAGACGACTTGCCAGTACCATTCAAACCGGTGAGCAGTGTCAAGTTACCCAATTCAAAACGCTGATCCTCAAAGCACTTAAAATTCTCAATATGCAGTAACTTAATCATATAGTGAGTGCTCCTAACCTGATGATTTTCCTAAGTTTCGCCTTCAGATTTTTGTTGTCTCCCCTTTGTCTCAATGAGTAGATGGTAGAACTCAATGTCCACTGAGGTTTAGTTGATGCGGTGCTTCTTGGATTCGGCGGATCATGTACTGGCGCGCCCATTCTCGCGTTTGAATAATTGGGATAGGGTGCTCCCTATTTACCAGATAACCCTCCTTTACATTCTCTCTGCGGAGTTGGACTAGGGTGATACGACTCGCCTTCTTTCGGTTACAGGGGCCACAGAGCAACGCTCGGTTGTCCAAATGGTTCGTCCCACCATTTGATTTTGGGTCTATATGGTCAAGGTCGAGGTATCGTTCATCGAGGGCTTCAAAGTCGCATCCCCAGCAGCGGAGTCCGAACCGCTCAATCAGAATATTGAGCATTTCGTTATGGGTCATCCGATATTCCTCGTCGGTTGGATATACAGGTTCTAATGTCGGTGCGGCAGTATCGCCTGTGTCTGTGCGTACCGGTGGCTGTGTCCGATAATATGACTCGTATTTGTCCATCTGCCTGTGCAGCCAGTCTGCGAGGTCAGGCCGTTTTTCAAGTTTCTCACGCTCTTTGGGAGATATACCTGCCATGCGGCAGACGACGTGGTAGCGGGCATCCGTTCTTCGATCAATCCCGACCCACCGTCGATTGAGGTTATGTGCGGCAATGACCGTAGTTGCACAACCGCAGAATGGATCTAATACGAGGTCGCCTTCGTTGCTTGAAGCCTTGATGATGCGTTCGTAGAGGGCGATGGGCTTTTGGTCAGGAGAACCTGTATATTCACGCGAGTTCCCTTTTAATGGCGGAATGTATATCCAGCTTTCGGGAAACTTACCCCGATTATCAAGTTGGACACTGCCCTCTGCAACTTTCGATGTATTAGCACTATATCCTTCACGCGCCCGGCTCGAATCCGCATAAGGCTGTCGTATGGCATCAGGATTAAATGTCCACTGCTTTCCTTTAGAAAACCAGAAGATAGTATCATGAACACGCGACAGTTGGCGTTGCTTAGGAGCCGACGGCCGGCTATAGCACCAAATAATCTCATTTCGCAGGTTGTGCTTTCCAAAGATGGCACTCATTGCCATTCGGATGTAGCTATTGGCGGCATGGTCGCAGTGGAGGTAGATGCTTCCCGTTGGCTTTAAGATTCTGTGGCATTCGAGGAGCCTCACGCTCAGAAAGCATAGGAACGCGGCGATGTCTTCGTCGTGACAGACGCGGGCGGCTTCGATGACTTGGTGTAGTGCGGGGTTGTCATCTTTGATTTCTTCTAGCCATTTGGGATGGACTTCGTTCCACATCCATTGGTCGGGGAGTATTCCCGTATCGCCCCATTTCCATTTGTCTACATAGTGTCCTGCGGTGCCGCTCCGATTCCGTTTGGTATTGAATGGTGGGTCGGTGGCGATGAGGTCAACGGTCTCGCTGTTCATACCACGAAGCACGTCTAGGTTGTCCAGTTCATAAAGCGTGTTGTCTGGAAAATTTTGTGTCATGCCTCGCCTCTTTGTGGTATGCTTTTACCATACGTCATGATCATCGAACAGACTTTAAGGGTAATTTCCGTGCCCCCCGGAGCTTCCAGCGGTATTAGCAAAAAAATTCATACCAATTCGTCATCCATAAGTCCGTCAGGGTAGGCACAAGACCTACCCCTACAATCCATACGAATGCGGACGATGGGTTTGGGACCCCAACCCCTACGAATTTATACCAATTCGTTATCTATAATTATATGGTACATTGGGGCATTGAATCTGTCAAGAAAAATAGAATGCAAAGGCACCGGGAAAGACCAGAAAAGTGCATCCGAAACTGTGTTATTGTGAATCATACTGTTCAGACCGTGCTCGAGAAAATCTGAATTATTTTCGAGCAATGGGTTTTAATGGGCAAACAACAACGCAAAGGCGAAAGGAAAAACCTGTGAAAATTGATTTGGACTTTTGGGTCGCCTGGGGGTTTCTTGTGATTTTTTTAGCGGTTCAATCCCCAGGCGACGTACTGGCTGAAGGCAAGGAAGCATCAGCCCATAGAACCGCGACCGCTATCCGAATTAAGACGCACCCGCCGAAGTTGGATGGCGTTTTGGACGATGAGGTATGGAAGAATGCACCGCTCCACGAAGGGTTTCGCCAACGGGATCCGGATGAGGGGAAACAGGCAACGGAACGCACTACCTTCCAAATCGCTTACGATGATGAGGCAATCTATTTTGGGGTGATGTGTTATGATAGCGAGCCGGATAAAATTGTCTCTCGGCTAGTCAGGCGTGATAATTATGTTGACTCGGATAAAGTTACCGTTAGTCTAGACCCGCATTACAACCGGCAGCGCAGTTTTTGGTTCACTGCCTATCCTTCTGGGTCTGTGACAGACGGTATCAATCCCGCCAGTGGTTGGGGGGACAGTACGTGGGACGGTGTGTGGGCTCTGAAGACCAAGATTCACGCAAATGGGTGGGCGGCAGAATATAAAATCCCGTTTCATGTGTTGCGTTTTTCCCCAAAAGCGGAATACACTTGGGGTCTACAGGTCCAGCGGGAGATTAGCCGCAGAAAAGAGCGGGCTCACTGGCGTTTGGTCAAGCGAGGAGAGCCCGGCTGGGTGTCTCGCTTTGGTGACCTTATCGGCATCAAAGATATTCACCCGTCTCGGCATTTGGAGCTTTTGCCTTACGCGATGGGACGCACACGCCTCAACGATGAAACGGAGTTATGGGGCAATGTGGGAGGCGATGTTCAGTATGGGATTAGCTCAGGGATTACGCTCAACGCGACGGTCAACCCCGATTTTGGGCAGGTGGAAGCAGATCCTGCGAGTTTAAATCTCTCGGCTTATGAGGAGTATTTTGATGAACGCCGTCCCTTCTTTGTCAAGGGTGCTTCTATCTTCGGAAGCAATGATTACAGCTTCTTTTACTCCCGTCGCATCGGGCGAAGACCGGGGCATTTTGAACTTCCCGACGGAGCCACCGAACTGAGCCGATCGGAAGCGACAACGATTCTGGGTGCAGCTAAAATTGTGGGGAAAACCCAAGGCAATACCCATTTTGGCATCATGGAGGCGGTCACTGCACCGATGTACGCTCAGATTGAGGAGGAGCAGGTCAACGGGAAGAAAGTCCAACGCCAGCATCTCATTGAACCGTTAACCAATTACTTTGTTGGTCGCATCAATCAAGACGTACTGAAAGGAAATTCCCGCGTTGGATTGATAACGACTGCCGTCAATCGACGAAATTCTAACGCCGCATACGTCGGTGGACTGGATTGGGATCTGAAGTTCGCGAAAGAGCGATTTCAAATCACTGGCACTGTGGCGGCGAGTCAAGCGGGGCAATTAGATAAGCGCAAGTCGGGCTATCTTGCACACCTTGAGTTTGACAAACGGGGCGGGTGGTTGACACTCGATACCGATTTTAGAGCCCTCTCGCCTAACTTAGAGATTAACGATTTAGGTTTCCGGCGGCGCAGTGACATGCTGGAGTGGAATTACGATCTCATGCTGCGGAAAGACAAGCCGTTCAGCATCTTCCGGCGCGCTCTTTTGGGGTTCTACGGCTGGCGACATTGGAATTATGACGGGGTCAATATCAGTAGCTACTCCGAGATCTGGACGGATGGTCGCTTTAAGAATTATTGGGACTACGACCTCTGGGTGGGGCGTAACTTGGAATCGTTTAGTGATGATGACGTAAGGCGCGGCGGTGCCCTGATTAAGAGTCCCGCAGGCTGGTGGATTTTTACAGGGTTTGCTACCGATAGCCGTAAAATGATTCAGTTACGGTTGAATCCGATTTTCTCATGGAATGACGATAGGCGGTCTTATGCGACATCGGTGAGGCTCCGCCTGCGTATTCGCCCTGTGTCAAACATTGAATTGAGCATCGGACCGATGTATCGTTATCGGGTTGACGATGCCCAGTGGGTCGAGCTGGTTGAGGAGAATCTCAACGGGCAAACGGAGAAACATTACGTTTATGGGGAGCTCAAGAGCCGAACACTGGACTTCACCACCCGTGCGAACATCAGCTTTACCCCGACGCTGAGCCTTCAGTTCTACGTGCAACCCTTTATCACCATTGGGGAGTATACAAACTTCAAGGAGTTGGTTGAGCCTAGGTCGTATCGGTTCAAACCGTATCCGTTGAACGAGAACCGCAACTTCCATCGGCGGTCTTTGCGGGGCAACACCGTCCTTCGCTGGGAATTCCGCCCTGGGAGTACCCTATTTGTCGTCTGGTCCCAATCGCGTGAGGCAGCTTTGGAGTCGGTTGCGGAAGCTGACCTTGAGTTTCGTCCATTTCACCGGTTGAGAAGCAGTTTCACGGATGCCGGGTTGAATATCTTCTTGGTTAAGTGTCGGTATTGGTTTGGGATGTAGAGTGAAAGAGTGGAAGAATGGAAGGGTGGAAGAATGGAAGAGTAGCGACGTAGGTTGGGTTGAACGGTTAAAAGCCAATTTCTATCAAAACCGTCAAGGTTCTACTTTTCGATTAAACAGTTGTCTAGTGAAATTTGACAATCAAAATCGGTAATGTTATCATAACTTTGGGTGTACCCATACGTTTGAAGGGAATTGAAACGGCAAGAAACCGAGTTTTGCCGAAAAAACTCGGTTTCTACCGAAATTGAACGTCAAAACTCATAAGGGATCTAGTGAACCCCAACACCAGCGACGTAGAATTAGATGAAAAGGAGGAGGTTGCCATGAGTCGGAAGATGTTCGTGCATTTAAGCGTGAACTTAACCGTTTGTATTTTGGTGATTTTACTAGCCCCTGTATTGACAAACGCCGATGAAGTCAACTGGCATTTTGTCGGATTACGCGGTAAGCATGTCCAAGAGCTATATGTTCATCCGGAAACACCGACAACCCTTTACGCCTTAGCTGACACCCCGGTAAGGAGATCCTCTATCTACCGCAGTATTGACGGGGGTTTAAGCTGGAAAATCGTTGACAACGGTGTTGATGCGTTTGCCCTTTCGCCCGGTCCGCCGGATATTCTCTACACATCAAGGACTGTGAAGCCAGTCGGCGAGCTTTTTGATAGTGTCGTGCTTTTTGAGAGCCAGGACGATGGGGAAAATTGGAAACAGATTTATCAAGAGAAATTTTCAGACTTCGGCGGGGACAATATAAGAAACATTGTTGTTCCACCCAATGCTGAGGGTCTGATTTATATTGCCGTTCAGTATCGTGCTACAGGCTTTTACAAAAGCATAGATGGCGGACACTCTTTTCGGAGAATTGGCAGTACTGGCATCGGTCAATCGCCATTTTCTTTTACAGTGACACCAACCCATCCGGAGGTTGTATACTGGCTAGACGGTCACAGGGGAATATTTTACAAATATAGTGAGGCGACGGGGCGGATAGAGCTTCCGGTGCCTGAGAATCCCAGTCGGCGGTTTTCTTGGCCCGACAGCGAACTGAACGACTATGCCTCAAGCATTACCGTCCATCCCCTTCAGCCGGATGTTTTATACGCGGTTCGAGGCAGTGCATTTTTCGGGGTTGACCGTGCCATTTTCAAAAGTGAGGACGGAGGGCACAACTGGAAGCTCATATTTCGAGGAAACCCAGGGCCCTCGTCGCTACTTTTCATCCATCCCAGGCAACCGCAGATCATGTATGGAGCGGGGTACAACAATCGAATAAAAAACGATGCCTTCTACCGGAGTTCGGATGGTGGCAGGAGTTGGCGAATGATTAACGGCCCTGTGCCATATTTTCGATACAGGACACTGGTCTACAGCGAGAAAACCGATCAACTTTACGCCGGAACCAGTGATGGGGTTTACATTATCGACGATCTAATCACATCAGTGCAAGCCAAGGGCAAAGCGATTAGCTCTTGGGGACGTATCAAAAACATGCGATAATTTGAGTGCTTTCGTTCCGTAGTGCGATAACGGGAGTGTCCTAGCTTACACGGAAGATGGGGATTCTCACGTAACACCCATCAGAAAAACCGAGTTTTTTTGCGTCAAGTTGCGTTGACTCATGTCGCCACCCGTTAGGGCATCTTGTGCGCTCGCTCACGCGATGCGCTCGCTCACGCGACCATCCGTCTTCGGACCACCCGTAAGGGCTTCAAAACTCGGTTTCTGAAGGTTCGGGCGTGTCAATGTTAAATCAGATTGCCAATCATAGTGCAAAGGATTTGTTGGATTTGGCAAAGCCTTTACCCATCAATCACCCCAGTCGCTCGCAGCAAAGTTTCTTGCACCAGCAGTTCATGGGACATTGGACGGTCGGGGGGTTGGTCGTCTGCGATGGTTGCTAAGAATGCGTCGAGTTCGAGTTCGTAGAGCCGACCGCGGCTTTCGCCATCTATTGGGACAAACTGCTCGCCTTGTTGGTAACCACCTTTCGCCTCTTCGAGACATAGCCGGATCTGCTTTCCGGGTTCAAACGGTTCGGTGATGATTGCGCTTCCTTGAGTGCCGTAGACTTCAAAGCGTCGTGCCATCGGACGGGGCTCCATCGCGGCGATGTCGATAAAGCCGAGCGCGTTTTCAAACTCAAAAACGCCGAGAGTGTTGTCCTGAAACGTTGGCACGACCCCGGTGTCGTTTCGCAAAAATGCGGTCACTTTCACCGGCCTGCCCAAAAGCCACAGGACCTGGTCTAGCATGTGCCCGCCGAGGTCGTAGAAGATGCCGCCCGCATGTGTGCCGACGCGACTTCGTGATTCTTTGGGGATGGATGTGGACATGTGCGCTCGTACAGAGAATAGGTCGCCCAAAAAGCCTGACCGCCCCCATTCTGCGACCTGTTCGAAGGCAGAATGATAGCGGAGCATATATCCCATCTGGATGAGCAACTGTTGCTCTTCGGCTGAGGTGACAACTCGTTGCCACTGCTCCCAATTCTCGCCAGCGGGCTTATCATACCAGACGTGTTTTCCAGCGGTGACAATTTCTTCGGTCTGCTCAAGGCTTTCGGCATTGAGCCCTTCGGATGCAACTGCCACAATGCTGGAATCTTCTAACATTTCGCGCTTGTCTTCAAACCAATGTAGGTCGGCATAGGGACTGCCTGTCTTTTGAAGTTCCGTACGTCGCCCGTCGTCGGGTTCAAAGACACCTGCGATTTCGACGGTGTCGTTTACGGCCATCGCCTGCAATTTTCCTGCGGCGTGTCCGTGTTTTGTGCCGTATTGGGCCATTCGTATTTTTGCCATGTTTGCCTCCTGTTTGAAATAAAAGTCGATGCGGGGCAAGATGCCCTGCCTACGAGGGTTGCCAGACAATGCGGGGCAAGATGCACCGCCTACGAGGGTTGCTCCTGTTTGAAATAAAAGTCAATGCGGGGCAAGATGCACCGCCTACGGGGGTTGCTCCTGTTTGAAATAAAAGACAATGCGGGACAAGATGCACCGCCTACGGGGGTTGCCAGTCGATGCGGGGCAAGATGCCACGCCTACGGGGGACATTCGGTCTACGGCCAAATTCCATAAGCCGGTATGTTGAAGAACACTCCCAGTATCGTCCAGAGACTGCCGACGATGAATTGCCCCAATATCAACCCGAAAAAGAAGGGGATCGCTTTGCGATGGGCGTTTAGACCGCCGTATTTGAGTAGGAGCAGTTTTGCTACCCATGCCAGCAGTAGGCTGAACCATATATAGTTGACTGCCCAACTCCCGCACACTGTCGCATAAGCCGCTGGATGTAGGGGCCACCATAAGAACTTCATTCGCATCAGCATCAGGAAGAGTGCGAACAGTAGTCCGATCATGGTGAATCCTACCGCGGGATAGTCTGGCGGGAGGGGGTTGACTAACCACTTTTGTAGGTGTGTCCACGGCTCGGAGCCGTATATTATCGGGACTCGGGACATTTGATGTATCGCACCGAGCCGGTATGGGATAGATATAAGTGCCCAAAATTGTGAGAGAATGCCGACGAACAGGGCGATGAGTATCGCGAATAGAATGAAACTGCTCCTGATGCGTGCGCGCTCGGCGAGTTTGAACCCTTCGAGTTGATGCGGCATCGGGTGAGAGTCGAAAGTACGGGTGAAAAACCAGAAGAAGGAGAACATCGAAAGGTTGGACGGTCCAAGCTTTCGTGTGCCAATTGCGGCAACCATCACTTGTTCTGGTCCTGTATAGTGTAGGTCGTGCATCGGTGAGCCTAACTCGGCTCGCATCCGAGAGATTGCTGTTGAGAGGGCAAAATAGAGTGAAAAGAAAATAAGGATTGCCCACAGTGACATCCCCGCCTTTAAGCAGAAGAAGGTCAGCAACGCCATCCCAATAACCACGGCGAGAACAGTCGTGCGATATGACATCGGTTCATCAGAGTCATCCAGTCTCTCTCCGCTCCCCATAAAGTGCATCCAGATACGCCACAGATGCGTTCTGCTCCGCCAAAGCGCGATAAGAAATATCCCCATATACGCGCCGAACCCTTGATAATTGACGTAAGGGAAGCCGGTGCCCTCTAGCCCGAAGATGTTGCCGATAAGTAGCTGCGCTTTCCATCCCCAAAAGAAAAACCATACCGAAAACAGCAGGTCTAACGGAATCAGAAATCCGATTCCCATAACGAAGGGATAAATTCCCAATCTTATCCGTCCCATCGCTGAGAAGGGTCGCTCACCGAATTGGAACTGGTACGCTTTCTCAAAGACGGAGGGGATTGAGGGAAACAGCAGATGTAGCCCATTGATGATATCGAAGATGGCGGTCAGCGCGAACGCGAGCCAGAGGTGTTTGTTCTTGAAAAAACCGTTGCTCGTCATTCCGAAGGGCAACTGAATGATCGGATAAGCTAATTTCTCCTGTTCTGTCCACGGTTTCCTGACAATGACGTTAATGCAGACCATAACAAAAAGTAGCGTGAATAGGAATCCGAACCAATTGAGCACGGGTGTTAGCCATCCCAAAAGGTTTTGGGCGGTGTGCAGGGTCGAATCACCTTCGTAAAAGCCTGACAGCACTCGCTTGTCATCAACGGCAAGCCATCGGGGAATGTATCGCCAAAAGAGGTCTTTCCAATCGTTTTCGGGCGTGGCAAACCAGAACGCGTGCCCCAATGCCGGGACCAATATCTCCATCATGCTGTGTCCTGCGGTTGCTGATGCGACAGATAACATGATGTAGATGATAAGCAGTTCAGCTTGGGATAAAACGGCTACAGGAAACAATCGTCTGCCCAACAGATTCAAGAGCGTCAGCAGAAAAACGTTGAAAACGACCGTGAAAATGAGCGAGACGATTGTCGGCTGCGCGGAGTATTGGACGAGTTCGATGTACGTGATCCAATAACAATTCAACGGGATGAGGATGAGTCCAATCGTCACCGCTCGCCAACTCACCGTTGAAGCGTGTTGGGATGGTTTCATGAGATGTTTTAGAACGCAAGTTGCCACCTATTTCAGAGAAAATTAACGCAAAGACGCAAGGACGCAAAGCAGAACAGAGCGTGTAATGAATTACACTACGCCGAACCGACTATACACAACCTGGGAACTCACTGCCGCGGATTAAGGGCCAGCCGTTGACAGGTTCTGGGCCGACAAGACAACCGAGTTGTTTCAGGTGTTCCGTCTCTTTCGGTGTGCCGATGTAGCGTGTGTCTGCGGAGACGTAGTGAATTGACCAACCGCGCCGGCGATATGGCGTGGTATTTGGGCCGCTGCAATGGAGGGCCAAGCTGTGATGCAAGGTCGCATCACCCGCTTTTAGTGGAACGGCGACCTCTTGAGCGAGCACATCCTCTGTCAGCATGTAAGGCAGATGGTCCCAGTTGACGAGGCCGAAATTATGGCTGCCTGGGATGAAACGCACACATCCGTTCTCTACAGTTGCATCGTCGAGCAAGACCTGGCATGTGACCTGAAAGTTGCTGGCGAAGAATGACCAGAAAACGGAATCTTGATGATAGCGATTCGCTTTGGCGTAAGGCGGTTTCGCAAAGACCTGGTCGTAGTAGAGCTTGATGTTTGGTCCCATCAAGGATTCGATGATGTCAACAAATTTCGGACTCCGAACAAACCCCTTGAAGACCGAATCGTAATACGAAGGCATCTTGAGATGACCTACTGTATCAAGCGGGTCGTCAATAGGTGTGCGAGCCTGTTCTCTGTCAGTTGCTTCACCCTTTGGATAGACCTGAGTGCCGCTTCGGTTATGTTGACTCCCGTGGGGCGTAGGTGGCTCGACGGTTTGCGCCGCACTCGGAGTGTAGTGAGAGATATGGCCCTCGGGGAAGTCGGGAACTCGACCAAGCACGAGGTCGGCGTAGTGCTTGCGTAGGGTCTCAAGTTCGTCTGTGGTGAGCAGTTCTTTGATAACGATATAGCCATCTTGGAAAAATTGGGTCTTCTGTTCTTCGTTCAATGCCATTGGTATCTCCTAACCCCGTAGCTGGGGCATCATGAAGTGAGGTTGTTGGGTTTCACTCTATATGGGTATTGATAACCTTATGCTTTTTGGCGTCAAGTCATCTTGCCACCCTTATGAAATTTGACAATCAAAATCGGTAATGTTATCATAACTTTGGGTGTACAATACGTTTGAAGGAAATGGAAAGTTGAACGTCAAAACTGATTAGGGACCGTTCAACCCAACCTACTTGCTCCTTTGATATGAAAAGAGGAGCGGTAGATGCTCATCATCAGCTTCAAGAACATCTCCGATTTTTAGTCGTTTGAACAGTTCGTCTGGTAGTACGCTCTGCTGGCCGCTGAACGTTGCGCGTTCGGGCATCAGGAGCATTGCGAATGCCCGGCGGTGATGTGGAGTCATGTTCGGGCCTGCGGCGTGTGCCACCATCCCATTGATGAAGGCGCATGAGCCTGCTTTCATCTCTGCGGCATACGGCTGGATTTCCACCCATTCGGGGTATTCGTCAAATATTAGACCGACCCCCTCTCTGCCGAGCACTCCCGAACGATTAAAACAACTGGTCTTGTGTGTCCCCGGCAAAAAGTAGAGACAGCCGTTTTGGAGCGTCGCATCGTCGAGCGTTACCCAGAACATAATGGATTGGCGTGTGTGGTACGGGTCTGATGGATTGTCTATATGAAAATTGGTCGGATTCGCCCACGGTTGCTTGATCAGCGCGTGGTCATGGAACAGACACATCCCCGACGCACCCGCTAAGTCAGTTCCCAGCTTGCCTAATCGTGGGTCAAGGGTGAGGTTCCGGATCTTCTCGTTGGTCTTCCAGAGGTTGACGCATTGGACAAAGACATTTTTGTAATAATTTTCCCTGCTTTGATTGTGGGTTTCGTTCTGCGCCACTTGTTGTATGACGGCCTCATCTAGTGCTTCGCGCCATGTCTCAAGTTCTTGAGCGGTCAGAAAATCATCAATTACGAGAAAGCCATTTTCGCGGTAGAAATCAATCTGTTTATCGCTGAGTTTGGTTTGCATGGGGCACCTCGAAATCTATATTAAAAATGAGTTGCTATCTTGTTGGGCTTACTGTTTTTCGATCAGAAACAGAAATTCCCTATTTGGGAGTTCCGCATCTCTTAGCCATTCATTGGTCCAGCACATTCCAGCCATCACGTTCTTTTTGTAATCGAGCTCTATGACATCCAAGAGTCTACCGTTCGCTCTGATGACCTCGTTGAGTTCCTCCGCTGTTGCGCGGCCGCCAGAGCTATAGGACAAGATGATAAATTTGGCTCGCACCCTTCTGATGAGACGCTCAATTGCCTCAACCGCCATGAAGCGACCGCTACCATCACGGCGGAATTCTTCAAAAACGGATGGTGCAACCTTGTCGGATGTGTCTGTCCTTCGTTTCGCTTTTCCAAAGAGTTCTGCCCGGTCGTAAAGGCAGACGCTTGTCCAGATGTGATAGTAAGCGGTGTATCGCACCCGTGAGGGCGGCATCTTCTCGTTATTTGAACCGTAGGGCGGATCGAGATATGCCAAATCTGCGTCAACGGCATCAACAAGTTCAAAAACATCAGAGCGGAACACCTGATGCTCATGCTCGGACGAAAAGAGCATCGGCACCCGTAACTGAAGATTCATGTAAGAACGCGGGGCCCACTCTTTGAGGTATGAGGCGAAATGTCCAAGGGTGCTATCCACTTTATCAAGTGCAAGCATCAGACTTGTTAGGGCAACCGCTTTATCCACTTGCCCAAGCTGGAGAGATTCTATCTCGTCACGCACCCCATCCAGCTTTCTGGTATTGTGTATTTGCCACGGCTTCTTCATGCCATCCGACTGAATCGCCGAGCCTCCATTCGGCACCCCACCGTAGTGCTCGGTAAACCACCCATCAACCGGTTTTGTGTGATTCAGGTGAGCGATTAGCTCTTGATACGCATCCGGTCCCTTTTGGGTTCGCAAGTAGCAGTTGCCCAAAACCTCTGACCACACGGCGATGTCGTTGCAATAGACTTTGCATCCGGACTTCGCAAAGGCTTGAGAGACGCGGGTGGTGCCCGAAAAGGCATCAAATACCGTATCGGCTTCAACCTGTTTAGCGAGCTGGAGAATATACGGGAGCAGTTTTAGCTTTGAGCCAGCATATTTGATGCCCTCTGTCGGTGGCGCGTCAACGACCAGTCCATCAAATAGTGATTGTGTCTGCATTATTGGTCTATCCCTGATGTCTGCTTGAGTTGAAAAATATCTGCTTTGACTTTTTCGAGAGCATCCTGATGGCCAGTTTCGGAAGATACCAGAGCATGAGAGAATAGCTTTATGAGAACGAGATTGTGTGAATAGGCAATCCAACCATTGGTAATGCTATCAAAGTATTTCAACCCCTTTTAACATCTAAATGTTACATCCGATCCGAAACGCGCAATCAATTGCGTTACTACTAACCGCGCTACTACGAACTGAGTTCCTAATGGACAATTCCTTCGTTAAGCATGGAACGGTTTGATGGCGGGAGGTATTTGCGAATTGCGGCTTGTAGCGCGAGATAAACTTCATCCATACTTCTCGAAGCGTCGATTGTGATAAACTCAAATTCTGCCTTCATTTTATCAAATTCTGCCAAAATACGGGTCTGATACTCCACAAAACTTTCGTATGCGCTTTCTGAATAATTGAGATCCATACCAGATTCCCAATAGTTTAACCCTTTCTCGGATTGCATCGCTCGTGGAATCAGTGTTTGAACGTCAACATCGAGATAGAAGACTAGGTTCGGGGTGAGTGCAAAACCGAAAATCTCACGCAGCCATTGCGGGTCAACGCCGCGCACGGCATGGCGTGCAAATGCGGTGTACATATACCGGTCCGCGAGAACGATAAATCCGCCCTTGAGTGCAGGAATAATCTGATTTTCCAACCGATCCGCGAAATCGGAGGCGTATAGCAGGCTCAAGGTCAAAGGGTTTAATGTATTCCCTCTCCGTGCACTGTCAATCGCTCGACCTACAAGGGGCGACCGTGTCCAACCGGTACTAATTACCCCGTGTCCTTCAACTTCAAGCCATGTGGAGAGTCGTTCGATCTGGGTTGAACGTCCAACCCCATCTGTGCCCTCAATGACGATGAGCATACCACTTAAATCCGTAATGTCTGTATAGGGAAGCCCTTCACCGTAAAACAGCGGTCTTTTCCGTCGGATGCCTCCGAGTGTAAATGCTTCGGTCATCCAGCGTTGGCGCCACTTTCGTACAGTTCGTGCATCAATTCCCAATTCACGCGCGTATGCTTGAGAATAACGCGATGCATCCGCGGCGAGTAATAAAAGTAGGCGGGCTCGCTTAATCAGATTTGGTCCGGCGGTGTCTGGCTCACGGCAGATCTCTTGAGCAAGCTGGATTTCTTCCGGTGAAAAATGTGGTTGGTTTTGCGGGTAATCTGGCACAGCTTAAACTCCTTTCTTGTACTTAAAGGATAAACAAATATCGGGAGTGGGAACTCCCTCCCACAGTAGGAGAGGCATCCCTGCCTCGACCTATCGGGAGCAAGAACTCCCTCCCACAGTAGGAGAGGCATCCCTGCCTCGACCTATCGGGAGCAAGAACTCCCTCTCACGGTAGGAGAGGCATCCCTGCCTCGACCTATCGGGAGCAAGAACTCCCTCCCACAGTAGGAGAGGCATCCCTGCCTCGACCTATCGGGAGCAAGAACTCCCTCTCACAGTAGGAGAGGCATCCCTGCCTCGACCTATCGGGAGCAAGAACTCCCTCCCACAGTAGGAGAGGCATCCCTGCCTCGACCTATCGGGAGCAAGAACTCCCTCTCACAGTAGGAGAGGCATCCCTGCCTCGACCTATCGGGAGCAAGAACTCCCTCCCACAGTAGGAGAGGCATCCCTGCCTCGACCTATCGGGAGCAAGAACTCCCTCCCACAGTAGGAGAGGCATCCCTGCCTCGACCTATCGGGAGCAAGAACTCCCTCCCACAGTAGGAGAGGCATCCCTGCCTCGACCTATCGGGAGCAAGAACTCCCTCTCACAGTAGGAGAGGCATCCCTGCCTCGACCTATCGGAAATGCGGTTTCGGATGCTCAAAAGGACTTTGCACGCTGACGGAGAAAATGGTCTACAAGCACAAGCGCGACCATTGCTTCGACAATCGCCGGTGCCCTGACCAAGACACATGGGTCATGCCTGCCGCTTGCCGCTAAAGTGACTTCTTCTCCGTGGATGTCTACCGTTTGTTGTTCCTTTCCGATTGTCGCCGTGGGCTTGAAAGCGACGCGAAAGAGGATGTTTTCGCCGTTAGAGATGCCGCCTTGTGTGCCACCGGAGTTGTTTGTGCGGGTGCGAATCTGACCGCTATCATTATAAAACGGATCATTGTGTTCCGAGCCGGTGAGAGTCACACCGCCGAAACCTGAGCCAATTTCAAATGCCATCGTGGCGGGGAGCGACATTATCGCCTTTGAGAGGTCTGCTTTGAGCTTGTCGAATACCGGTTCGCCGAGCCCAACGGGTACATCTCGCGAGACCGATTCGATAATCCCGCCCAGCGAATCCTGGTCTCGCCGCGCTTGTTCAATACGCTCCACAATCTTCGGGCTGGCTATGGGGTCTGGACACCGAACAGGACTCCCCTCGATATCGTCAAGCGTTACCGTATCGGAATCGACTTCGGCGATAATCGTGTGAATCTGTTTGACGTAAGCGAGAATCTCTGTGCCACACTGTTCGCGTAAAATCTGCTTTGCAATCGCCCCGGCGGCGACACGCCCGGTTGTTTCGCGAGCACTCGCTCGTCCGCCCCCTTGCCAATTCCGAACCCCATACTTCTGCTGGTATGTATAATCGGCGTGTGATGGGCGGTAAATGTCTTTGCGGCTTGCGTACTCAGAGGGTCTCGCGTCCTTGTTCACTACCCGCATCATAATGGGTGAGCCGATGGTCTGTCCTTCAAAAACGCCCGACTCAATCTCAACCCGGTCCGCTTCTTGACGCGGCGTTGTGAGATGGCTTTGCCCCGGGCGCCGCCGATCGAGTTCAAACTGAATCGCCTCAACATCAATTTTCAACTGGGGTGGACATCCATCAACCACAACGCCGATTGACCCGCCGTGTGACTCGCCCCATGTCGTAATCCGAAAGAGATGACCGAATACATTGCCCATTCTAATCTCCAAATCTCAGGCTAGATAAAATCCTTGACAAATTCGTGAGGATGAATTACCTTACAGTTGTTTGAAATATAGCACATCATCAACAGAATATCAAATAAAATGTAACGTGCATCGGTAAAATCGGAAAAGAATGGAAGGTTCTTGGATGGAAGGATGTGAAGAGTGGAAGGGAGAAGTGCATCGTTTTCTTCCAATCCCCTTAAGCAGGTTTAAAGATAAAAGTTGCAGTTTTGAAATCGATGTCCGTTGTAGTTATCCATGAGAAACCGAGTTTTGCCGCCCTAACGGGTGGCAAGATGACTTGACGCAAAAAAACTCGGTTTCAAGAATGTCAAATTTACTACTAATGGTGTAAGATAACTCAAGTTGCGACCTATTCCAGAGAAACGTAACGCTAAGACCCAAAAATTATACAAGGCTTGGATTTGGCAATCCAAGTCGAGCGGGGCCTCACTCGCACAAACTAAGGGAGGAACAGATATGCCCAAAAATATTATCGCACTCATCACCGATACGTTTCGATACGACAATCTGGGGCATCGCGTCGAGAGGGTGGTGCGGACACCGGAACTGGACAAGTTTGAGGCGGAACGCGCGACGGCAATTGAGAAATTTCAGATGGCCAGCTTCCCGACAATTCCGCATCGCACTGACTTTGCAACTGGGATTTTGGGTTGGCCTCACTACGGTTGGCAGGCGATTGATCAGAGTGGTACTAATCACGCTGGGCGGATGTTGGGTCAGCAAGGGTACGCGACCCAACTGATCTGTGATTGTCCGCACCTGTTCAATGCGCGTTTTCAGCAGGGGTTTGATGCGGCATTCCAACATCGTGGGCAGGAGGGGGATAAGCCGTTGTTGCACCTCAACGACCCGATTGAGGAGGTCCTCCCTGACGATAAGGCGCGAACCCAGCCGCGCTTCCGGGGCAGCACCCTCGCCAACACGCACCGTTGGACAAACCGATATTACCGATATGAATCGGATACCTTCTCAGCGAAAACGTCTACCTCCGCGATCCGTTGGTTGGAGGAGAACAGCGAAGCGAACCCGTTCTTCTTGTGGGTGGACTTCTTTGACCCGCACGAGCCGTGGGACCCACCAGAGTACCTCGTGCGCCGCTACGACCCAGATTATACGGGCATACCGATGATACACCCCAATTATGGTCGTTCAAGCCTTTATACATCGGAAGAGTTGCACAACCTGTGGGCACACTACGCCGCCGAGTCGGAACTGGTGGACAGGCATATCGGCGCGATCCTTCAGAAGGTTGATGACTTAGAACTGTGGGATGATACCATCGTTGCCGTTTTATCTGACCACGGGATGTCGATTGGTGAACACGGGAGGACCGGCAAATCCAACATTGATGCGGATGACCCACGCTATTGGCCCACCTACCCTGAGATCTGCCACACGATGTTTCTGATTGCGGGCGGAGATGTGCCACGCGGGCAGACCGTTGACATCATCGCGCAACCGATGGACATTCTGCCGACGCTGTGCGAGTTGGCTGGCGTTTCCGTTGAGCCACCTAAACCGTTCGATGGTATCTCTTTCGCCCAGCAGATTTTGGGCAGTGGGGGCACACATCGGGAATACGCGGTCACCGGTTGTCACCTTAGCGCGCGGGGCACCCCGCCGCGCCAAGCGACAACGCCGTTCCTCACCACAGCGCAGTGGGGATACGCCCCTGTCGGTGCTTATGGCCGTCCCGAATTGTATGACCTGACCGTTGACCCACTCGCGGAGAACGACATTGCCAGTGACAACGGCGAGGTTGTCAGCACCCTGCACCAATTGTTCATTGACCATCTGTCTGAACACAACGCGCCGGAGGCGTTCATCGCCCTTTGGGAGGGAATCTCAGAGGGGGATGCGGCAGGGGGTGCTTGGGCAATTGATTACCCGATGGAGGATGAGTAGCGGGGAACACCTGCTACTCACCGCTCAACGGCGCGTTCCATCGGTGTGTATGCGGAACGGTCCGCGATCTGACCGCGCGTTACGGCGTATATCATGATGTTGACACCGAATCTTAGAGCACCCGGGGAGTAGTGCCCTCTGCCGGCGAATGCCTCCCAATACCCTTCCTGACTCATGAGTACCGCCAATCTGCCGTTGATAGATATGCCTTCTATTGTCCTATTATTCCATGTTGGATTCAGAGCACCAATGGGCGGCTCGCCCATCTCATAAAAACAGCGATAGATTTCGTGGTCATCAGGTATTTGCTCAATCGGATGGTTGGGCAATACCGTTTCCAGCATCCTCCGTACTGAGCGATAAAATTCACCTTCCACAGGAGCATTATCGTCGATGAACAGAAACCCGCCCGCCTCAACGAGATACTTCCGCAGGTTTTCCTGCTCTGCTGGGGTTAAGTGAATTGGTCGGTCACCACCACTGAGCAACAGTATCGGCTGTTTGAACACTCCCTCAGTGTCGACTCCCTCCAGGGAGAAGACATCAACGGGTGGTGACAGATAGACCGATTTCGTCAACGTCTCTTGAGGCATAAAGCGCACGTTTACTTTGGTTCGCTCGTTCATCCACTGTTCCAAATATGCAGGGGCTCCCTGAGCCCAGAAATTGCCGTCGCTATAGAGAATATCCGAGAGGTAGACATACCCCGCGATGTCTCTGTAATTGCCTTGAATCGCAGCCCCGATCTCTTCGGCTTCAGGTTGAATGACCGTCTTGGGTTCCTCGGCTTTCGGTTGAGTGACTGCATTGGGTTCCTGAACTTTCGGTTGATTTTCTTCCGTTTTGGTGCAAGCGGAAAATAAGCATCCGAGCAGGAATAGGGTGATTAGTCCGATTAGAATAACTGTGTTGGGTTTTACTTTGATCATTACGGTTTTGCCTCCATTTCAATTGGTGGTGTTATCACTCTTGTGTGTAATACGATTTCGATCTCTAAATGTTACAGTCGAGAAAAAACGCGCCTCCCTTCCACAGGATCCAAATCAGGTTAATTGGGTATAATACCTAATCTTGTAGCTGATGGATTACGAATTATAAGACCCCATCCCTTCAGGGTGGGGATGCTCTTACGGGTGGTCGTCCGAAGACGGATGGTCCGGGGACGGATGGTCGCGTGAGCGAGCGCACAAGATGACTTGACGCACATGAGCGAGCGCATAACACGCAGAAGCACGTTGTTTATTTCTCCTTTTTGAAAGTGAATTGCAGAAACCGAGTTTTGAAGAAAAAACTCGGTTTCTCTTGCCAATTATGGTGCTACTTAACAATCACCATCCGCCGCACCGCGGAATACTCCCCCGCACGAAGTTGATAGAAATAGACTCCGCTTGCGACCGATTCCCCGTTTGCGTTGCGGCCATCCCAATACGCCGCCTTTGACCTAGCCGTATAGAAGCCCGCAGATTGATGTCCCAACTCCAACCGACGTATCACCGCGCCTTTGGTGTCATAGAGCACCAGCGTGACATCAGCGGGGTGAGCGAGGTGATACGGTATCCATGTTTCGGGGTTGAACGGGTTCGGGTAGTTGGGCAACAGGAGTGTCTCTTTCGGGGTCAACGCCGACAGGAGTTGTTCGAGGGCGATAATCCCTCTTTGTAACGCGGCATCCGTGAGGTCTAACCCCCGTGCTTGGGTGAGCCAACTTTGGACATCAGCGGCGGTCAACATCGCACGTAGGGAATAACGATTGTTATTCCCTATAGTGAGTAAGGCGGGTGCCGTTGTCACGTTCCCAAGCGCACCCGCAACCTTGACCAGGTCCACAATATCGACCACGTCATCGCCGTTGACATCTGCCTTATTTTCTCCCGTCTTCCCAAAGTTCGCGCCCACAAGCACCAAATCTTGAATGTTCACCACGCCATCCGTGTTGACATCTCCAAACAGTTGTGGGGGTTCGGTCACCTCGCCATTTTCAAGCTGTGGGGTAGAAATCTCGCCATCGGAATCGGCTAGAGCGACTTGGGATAGGGTGAGCGTCAATGCCTTGACTTCGACAACCTTAAAGGTTAGCGTTGCGAGTGTACCATCCTCGTTGCTGACTCCACCGATTGCGCTTGATGCGAGTGTCACCCGATTTTCTTCAACCACCGGTGGGACAAAGAACGCGCCTACAGGGAGGAAATCGCCGTTGGCACCCGCCACGTAGCGGAGGGCGGTGGAATCAAACCCCACAGTTACCTGATAGCCTGCGACATTTTCTCCGTCTACGACTTTGAGGGAGAGGGTGAGTTGTTCTCCAATACCGGGCGACTGGACTGAAGATGGTGAAACACTCACCGTGGCGTTAATGGTAGCGGCGGGGGTAAGCTCCCACAGGAGCATGGTGCCGTCATAACTCCCGCTAGCGAGGGTGCGGCCATCCGGACTGAACACGACGGTATCGACCTCATCCGTATGCCCAGAGAGGGTGCGTATGTGCGCGCCCAAATCGGCATCCCACAGACGGATGGTGTTGTCATCGCCCCTCCCCCCACTCCCACTAGCGAGCGTCCCTCCATCCGGACTGAACGCGACGCTAAGGACCCAAGAAGTATGCCCTTCAAGTGTGCGTATGTGCGCGCCCGAATCGGCATCCCACAGACGGATGGTACGGTCATAACCGCCACTAACGATTGTGCGGCCATCCGGACTGAACGCTACGCTAGTGACCCAATTGGTATGCCCTTCAAGGGTGCGTATAGACACCCCGGAATCCACATCCCAGAGACGGATAGTATGGTCATTATAACTCCCACCACTAGCAAGGGTGCGGCTATCCGGACTGAACGCCACGGTAGAGACATTCCCCCTATGCCCTTCAAGGATGCGTATGTACGCGCCCGAAGCCGCATCCCACAAGCGGATTCCCTTAGAACTGCTACTAGCGATTGTGCGGCTATCCGGACTGAACGCCACGCTTGTGACAGCCGTCCAATGCCCTTCAAGAATGCGTATGTGCGCGCCCGAATCCGTATCCCACAGGCGGATGGTGTTGTCCCTAAACCCCCCACCACTAGCGATTGTGCGGCCATCCGGACTGAACGCGATGCTAGTGACATAGTTAGTATGCCCTCTGAGGGTGCGTATGGGTGTGCCCGTCACCGTATTCCACAGACGGATGGTCTTATCATAACTCCCACTAGCGATTGTGCGGCCATCCGGACTGAACGCCATGCTTGTGACCGAATCCGTATGTCCAGAGACGGTGCGTACGGGTGCCCCAGAATCCACATCCCACACACGGATGGTATCATCCGAACTCCCGCTAGCGATTGTGCGACTATCGGGACTGAACGCGACGCTAGTGACCGAATCCGTATGCCCATAGAGAGTGCGTATGTGTGTGCTCGAAGCCGCATCCCACAGGCGGATGGTTTTGTCATAACTCCCACTAGCGATTGTGCGGCTATCCGGACTGAACGCCACGCTTGTGACCGAATCCGTATGCCCCTCAAGGGTACGGATGCGCGCGCCAGAATCCACATCCCACAGACGGATGGTGTTGTCCGGCTCATTACTCTGTCCCCTACCACCACTAGCGATTGTACGGCCATCCGGACTGAACGCCACGCTAGTGACATTCCCCGTGTGCCCTCTGAGTGTGCGTATGTGTGCGCCCGACTCCGCATCCCACAGGCGGATGGTGTTGTCTGGCTCATTACTCCATCCCCCACTACCACTAGCGATTGTACGACCATCCGGACTGAACGCCACGCTTCTGACCACATCCGTATGCCCTCTGAGGGTGCGTATGTGCGCGCCCGAATCCACATCCCACAGACGGATAGTGTTGTCCCCAAACGCCCCACCACTAGCGATTGTGCGGCCATCCGGACTGAACGCCACGCTTAATACCCACCACGTATGCCCTTCAAGGGTGCGTTTGTGTGTGCCCGAATCCGCATCCCACACACGGATGGTATCGTCCGCACTCCCACTAGCGATTGTGCGGCCATCCGGACTGAACACCACGCTTATGACACCTTCCGTATGCCCGGTGAGCAGCGCGACCTCTTGACCGGTGGTCGTGTCGTAGAGCCAAATACCGATGCCACTCGCCACCGCGAGTTGAGCCCCATCGGGTGAATACGCGATTTCAGATATCCACCCTTTACCGAGGCGCATTTTGGCACCTTCGGGGAGGTGCCACTGTGGGGAATATTGGGCGAAGGTGTTGAATGAAAATAGGGTTAGAAGAATCAGTAGAGTTGTAGCTGTTTTCATAACGAATCCCTCCTTCTCTTGCCCATTACGGTGCTACTTAACAACCACCATCCGCCGCACCTCAGAATAATTGCCTGCACGAAGTTGATAGAAATAGATTCCGCTTGCGACCGATTCCCCGTTTGCGTTGCGGCCATCCCAATACGCCGCCTTTGACCTAGCCGTATAGAAGCCCGCAGATTGATGTCCCAACTCCAACCGACGTATCACCGCGCCTTTGGTATCATAGAGCACCAGCGTGACATCGGCGGGGTGGGCGAGGTGATACGGTATCCATGTCTCCGGGTTGAACGGGTTCGGGTAGTTGGGCAACAAGAGTGTCTCTTTCGGGGTCAACGCAAACAGGAGTTGTTCGAGGACGATAATCCCTCTTTGGAACACTGTATCCGTGAGGGCTAACCCCCGTGCTTGGGTGAGCCACCCTTCGACATCCGCAGCGGTCAACATCGCACGTAGAGAATACCGATTGGTATTCCCTACAGGGAGTAAGGCGGGTGCCGTTGCCACGTTCCCAAACGTCCCCGCTACCTTGACCAAATCCACGATATTGACCACGCCATCTTTGTTGACATCTGCCTTATTTTCTCCTGTTTTCCCAAAGTTTGTGCCAACGAGCACCAAATCTTGGATGTTCACCACACCATCTTTATTGACATCCCCGAAGATTTGTGGCGGTTCAATTACCTGCCCATGTTCAAAGATCGGGTACGAACGCTCTCCAGCCGGATTGACAAGATTGACTTGGGAGAGGGTCACCGTGGATGCTTTGATTGCGACAACTTCAAAGGTGATGACCGCAAGTGTGCCATCCCCTTTGCCCACCCCAGCAAGTGCGGTTGATACGAGTGTTACCTGATTTTCCCCAACAACGGGTGGGACAAAGAACGCGCCTGTTGGAAGATAGTCGCCGTTGGCACTTGAAACATAGCGGAGGGCAGTTGTATCGAATTCCACAGTTACCTGATAGCCTGCGACATTTTCTCCTTCTACGACTTTCAGGGAGAGGGTGAGTTGTTCTCCAATACCGGGTGACTGGACTGGAGATGGTGAAACACTCACCGTGGCGTTAATGGTAGCGGTGGGGGAAAGTGTCCACAGGAGCATGGTGCCATCGGAACTCCCACTAGCGATTGTGCGGTTATCGGGACTGAACGCCACACTAGTGACATGGTTAGTATGCCCTTCAAGGGTGCGTATGTGAGCCCCCGAATCCGCATCCCATAGGCGGATGGTACGGTCATAACCGCTACTAGCGATTGTGCGGTTATCGGGACTGAACGCCACGCTAGTGACATGGTTAGTATGCCCTTCAAGGATGCGTATGTGTGCCCCCGAATCCGCATCCCACAGGCGGATGGTATTATCCCCACCACTAGCGATTGTGGTGCCATCGGGACTGAACGCGACGCTTGTGACCCAAGAAGTATGCCCATAGAGGATGCGTATGTGGGCGCCCGAATCCGCATCCCATAGACGGATGGTATGGTCACTATAACCCCCAGCACTAACGATTGTGCGGCCATCCGGACTGAACGCGACGCTACTGACCCTATTCCCATGCCCTTTAAGGGTGCGTATGTGCGCGCCCGAATCCGCATCCCACACACGGATTTCCCGATAACTTCCACTAGCAATTGTGGTGCCATCGGGACTGAACGCGACGCTACTGACTCTATTCGTATGCCCTTCAAGAATGCGTATGTGTACGCCCGAATCCGCATCCCAGAGACGGATGGTGTTGTCATCGCCCCACACTCCACTCCCACTCCCACTAGCGATTGTGTGACCATCCGGGCTGAACGCCACGATAGTGACATCGTCAGTATGCCCATAGAGGGTGCGTCTGGGTTTGCCCGTCACCGTATCCCACAGACGGATGATGTTATCATAACTCCCACTAGCGATTGTGTGACCATCCGGGCTGAACGCGATGCTAGTGACATGGTTAGTATGCCCAGAGAGGATGTGTATGGGTGTGCCCGAATCCGCATCCCACACCCGGATGGTACCGTCATCACTTCCACTAGCGATTGTGCGGCCATCGGGACTGAACACGACGCTTCTGACCCAATCCGTATGCCCAGAGAGGATGCGTATGTGCGCGCCCGAAGCCGCATCCCACAGGCGGATGGTATCATCCGAACTCCCACTAGCAATTGTGCGGTTATCGGGACTGAACGCCACGCTATTGACACTCTCCGTATGCCCTTCAAGGGTGCGTATGGGCGCGTCGGAATTCGCATTCCACAGACGGATGGTGTTGTCCGGCGCATTAAACCACACCCCACTCCCACTAGCGATTGTGCGGCCATCGGGACTGAACGCCACGCTATTGACATGGTTAATATGCCCTCTGAGGGTGCATATATGTGCGCCCGACTCCGCATCCCAGAGACGGATGGTGTTGTCATTGCCCCACCCTCCACTACCACTAGCGATTGTGTGACCATCCGGACTGAACGCCACGCTAGTGACATCAGATGTATGCCCATAGAGGATGCGTATGTGCGCGCCCGAATCCACATCCCACATACGGATGGTGTTGTCCGGATAACCTCCACCAGTAGCGATTGTGCGGCCATCGGGACTGAACGCCACGCTATTGACATGGTTAGTATGCCCTTCAAGGGTGCGTATGGGTGCACCCGAATCCGCATCCCACATACGGATGGTACCTTCATCACTGCCACTAACGATTGTGCGGCCATCGGGACTGAACGCCACGCTTATGACACTTTCCGTATGCCCGGTGAGCAGCGCGACCTCTTGACCGGTGGTCGTGTCGTAGAGCCAAATACCGATGCTACTCGCCACCGCGAGTTGAGCCCCATCAGGTGAATACGCGATTTCAGATATCCACCCTTTACCGAGGCGCATTTTGGCACCTTCGGGCAGGTGCCACTGTGGCGAGTCTTGGGCGAAGGTGTTGAATGAAAACAGGGTTAAAAGAATGAGTAGGGTTGTAGCTGTTTTCATAACGAATTTCTCCTTTTTGTAAGTGAATTGCAGAAACCAAGTTTTGAAGAAAAAACTCGGTTTCTCTTGCCAATTAGGGTGCTACTTAACAATCACCATCCGCCGCACCGCGGAATACTCCCCCGCACGAAGTTGATAGAAATAGACTCCGCTTGCGACCGATTCCCCGTTTGCGTTGCGGCCGTTCCAATACGCCGCCTTTGACCTAGCCGTGTAGAAGCCCGCAGGTTGATGCCCCAACGCCAACCGACGTACTACTGCACCTTTGGTATCATAGAGCACCAGCGTGACATCGGCGGCGTGGGCAAGGTGATACGGTATCCATGTCTCCGGGTTGAACGGGTTTGGGTAGTTGGGCAACAGGAGTGTCTCTTTTGGGGTCAAGGTTGCCAAGAGGTGTTCTAAGAAGATAATTCCCCTTTGGAACCTTGCATCCGTGCGGTTTAGATTCCGTGCTTGAGTGAGCCAATCTTGGACATCGGCGGCGGTCAATATCGTTAGTGCATGGGGCTGTACGGTAGGTGCGGTTGCGGCGTTGCGTATTGCACCCGCAACCAACACCAAGTCAACGATATCAACAATGCCATCGCTATTGATATCCGCTCTGTTCTCGCCCGTCTTCCCAAAGTTTGCGCCCCCAAGTACCAAATCTTGAATGTTCACCACGCCATCCCTATTGACATCTCCAAATAGGTGCGGCGGTTCCGTCACCTCGCCATTTTCAAGCTGTGGGGTAGAAATCTCGCCATCGGAATCGGCTAGGGCGACTTGGGATAGGGTGAGTGCCGATGCCTTGGCTTCGACGACCTCAAAGATTAGCGTTGCGAGTGTGCCATCCCCGCTGCTGACACCACCGATTGCGCTCGATGCGAGTGTCACTCGACTTCCTTCAACCACGGGTGGGACAAAGAACGTGCTCTCAGGGAGGAAATCGCCGTTGTCACCCTCCACATAGCGGAGGGCAGTTGTATCGAATTCCACGGTTGCCTGATAGCCTGCGACATTTTCTCCTTCTACGATTTTGAGGGAGAGGGTGAGTTGTTCTCCAATACCGGGCGACTGAACTGGGGATGGCGAAACGCTGACCGTGGCGGTAGTGGTAGCAGCAGGGGTGAGTTCCCACAGGAGCACGGTGCCATCCCAACTCCCCGATGCGAGGGTGGTGCCATCGGGGCTGAACGCGACGCTAGTGACCGATCCCGTATGCCCCGTGAGTGTGCGTATGTGCGCGCCCGACCCCGCGTCCCAGAACCGGATGGTCCCCGCCGGACCGGCACTAGTGAGGGTGGTGCCATCGGGACTGAACGCAACACTATTGACATAATGAGTATACCCTGTGAGCGTACGTGTGTGCGCGCCCGACCTCGCGTCCCAGAGACGGATGGTATCATCCGAACCGCCACTAGCGAGGGTGGTGCCATCGGGACTGAACGAGAGGCTTAACACCCAATTCGTATGCCCCGTGAGTGTGCGTATATGCGCGCCCGACCTCGCGTCCCAGAGACGGATGGTATCATCCTCACTACCACTAGCGAGGGTGGTGCCATCGGGACTGAACGCTACGGTATTGACATCATCCGTATGCCCTGTGAGTGTGCGTATGTGTGCGCCCGACCTCGCGTCCCAGAAACGGATGGTATCATCCTCACTACCACTAGCGAGGGTGGTGCCTGATGGACTGAACGCGACGCTATAAACATTCGATGTATGCCCCGTGAGTGTGTGTCTGTGTACGCCCGACCTCGCGTCCCAGAGACGGATGCTATCATCGTTACTACCACTAGCGAGGGTGGTGCCTGATGGACTGAACGCAACGCTATAAACATTCGACGTATGCCCCGTGAGTGTGTGTCTGTGTGCGCCCGACCTCGCGTCCCAGAGACGGATGGTGTCATCAACACTGCCACTAGCGAGGGTGGCCCAATTGGGGCTAAACGCTACGCTTCTGACACTCCCCGTATGCCCCGTGAGTGTGTGTCTGTGTGCGCCCGACCTCGCGTCCCAGAAACGGATGGTGCCATCCCAACTGGTACTAGCGAGGGTGGTGCCTGATGGACTGAACGCGACGCTATAGACACTCCCCGTATGCCCCGTGAGTGTCCGTATGTGTGCGCCCGACCTCGCGTCCCAGAGACGGATGGTGCCATCCCAACTGGTACTAGCGAGGGTGGTGCCTGATGGACTGAACGCGACGCTATAAACATTCGACGTATGCCCCGTGAGCGTCCGTATGTGTGCGCCCGACCTCGCGTCCCAGAGACGGATGGTATCATCCGAACTGCCACTAGCGAGGGTGGTGCCTGATGGACTGAATGCAACGCTAAAGACACTCTTCGTATGCCCCGTGAGTGTCCGTATGTGCGCGCCCGACCTCGCGTCCCAGAGACGGATGGTATTATCATCACTACCACTAGCGAGGGTGGTGCCTGATGGACTGAACGCAACGCTATAGACCCAATTCGTATGCCCCGTGAGTGTCCGTATGTGCGCGCCCGACCTCGCGTCCCAGAAACGGATGGTAGTACCACCACCACTAGCGAGGGTGGTGCCATCGGGACTGAACGCAACGCTAAAGACATTCGACGTATGCCCCGTGAGTGTGCGTATGTGTGCGCCCGACCTCGCGTCCCAGAGACGGATGATAGTGCCACCGCCACTAGCGAGGGTAGTGCCATCGGGACTGAACGCAACGCTAAAGACATCATCAGTATGCCCCGTGCGCAGGATGACCTCTTGACCCGTGAGTAGGGCGACCTCTTGATAAGTGGTCGTGTCGTAGAGCCAAACGCCAATGGTACTCGCCACGGCGAGCCGAGTGCCATCGGGGGAATACTGTATCTTATGTAACCGCCCTTTACCGAGACGCATTTTGGCACCATCAGGTAGACCCCATTGCGTGTAGTCCTGGGCGAAGGTGTTGAATGAAAACAGGGTTAAAAGAATGAGTAGGGTTGTAGCTGTTTTCATGGTGAAGTGCTCCTGTTGGACTGTGAAGTGTTGTCAAAAAATGTCCGCGGGCATTTGGAACGGGAACGCGCTTCTATATGCGATCAAGGGAGCCTGGGTAGGCACAAGACCTACCCCTACAATTCTTTTGCGGGTGGCGAGATGACTTGACGCATTTTGATTATCAAATTTCATTAGGGTGGGGCGTATGTCATCTGTTATAGGCGGAACGGTCCGCGATCTGACCGTGCGTCACGGCGTATATCATTAGGTTCACACCGAATCTGAGCACACCCGGCGAGTAGGGCCCTCTGCCGGTGAATGCCTCCCAATAGCCCCTCTGATTAATGAGTACCGCCAATCTGCCATTGATGAATATCCCTTCCAGCGGCCTATACATCGCTCTCGAGCCAGCAGGCGGCCCACCCATCTGATAGTAACAGTGATAGATTTCGTGGTCATTGGGGATGGACTCAATCGAATACGAGGGTAATACTGCTTCCAACATCTGATGTATTGACTCATAAAATTGAATTGAGCTTAAAATATCGTCAATAAAAAGGAATCCGCCCTGCTCAACAAGATACTTCCGCAGGTTTTGTTGCTCCGCCGACGTTAAGTGAATCGGACGGGCCCCACCACTGAGCAACAGTATCGGCTGTTTGAACACTCCCTCAGTGTCGACTCCCTCCAGGGAGACATCAACGGGTGGTGCCAAGTAGACCGATTTCGTCAACGTCTCTTGAGGCATAAAGCGCACGTTTACTTTGGTTCGCTTGTTCATCCACTGTTCCAAATATGCAGGGGACCCCTGAGACCAGAAATTGCCATCGCTATAGAGAACATCCGAGAGGTAAATATGCCCTGCGATATCTCTGTCATTTCCTTGAATCGCCGCTCCGAGATCTACGGCTTCAGGTTCAACGACCGTCTTTTGACCGCGCGTCATGGCGTATATCATCAGGTTGACACCGAATCTGAGCACACCCGGCGAGTAGTAGTCGCTAACACCGGAGAATATATCCCAGTAGCCCGTCGAATTAATGAGTACCGCCAATCTGCTGTTGATAAATATCCCTTCTAGCGGTTTGTATCCTGCTGAACCAACGGGCGGACCGCTCATCTGATAAAAACAGTTATAAATTTCGTGGTCATTGGGTATTAACTTAACCGAGTGCGTGGGTAGTACTGTTTTGAGCATCTGTCGCATTGAGCGATAAAATTCACTCTCCGTGGTTGGACTATAGTCAATAAACAGAAACCCGCCCTGCTCAACGAGATATTTCCGCAGATTTTCTCGCTCTGCTGGCGTGAAGTCAATCTGACCATTTTTACCAGTGAGCAACAGTATTGGCTGTTTGAACATCCCTTCGGCGTGAACTTGCTCTAGTGGAACATCGGCGGGCGGTGACAGGTAGATCGATTTCATTGCGGTCGGCTGCGGCATAAAGCGCACGTTTACTTTGGTTCGCTCGTTCATCCACTGTTCCAACTGCTCAGGGACCCCCTGAGACCAGAAATTGCCGCCGCTATAGACAATATCCGAGAGGTAAACTTCCCCTTTTATGTCCACGCCATCTCCGTAAATGATGGCCCTGGGTTCCTTGACTTCAGGTTCCTTGGCTTCAGGTTGAATGTTAGCGGTTTTGGCGCAAGCCAAAAACAGAGATACGAGCAGCGCTAAACCGATTAGAATAACTGTGTTGGGTTTCACTTTCATCATGAGTGTTTTGTCTCCATTTTTTCAATTGATGGTGTTACGGGTTTTCCGCGTACGGCCTTCTTAAGAGCAAGTTATGTGCCATAATCGGGAATTGGTGAAAAGGGGCGTGACATAACGGTTTCGCGGCTGAGTTTGGCTGCCAAATGCACAGAATGGTGAATTGGAATTTTCAAATCGCACGATATCGGGCAATGAGTGTCTGCCAGAGTCGCGATTCGGAGATCGCTCCTACAAAATTGGTGTTGCAAAATTCCAAAGGTTGTGAGATGATAAGAGGGAACGCTAGATTTCAACGGTTAGGGGGGATAGAATATGACATTTCGGGTTGGTATCATCGGTTGTGGTCGAATGGCAAATACAATTGAAGATGAACAGATTACGAGAAGAGAGTCACGTCCGTATCGGGGTGGTTTGGTACTTCCGTATTCTCACGTGGCTTCGTATGCGGTGATTGAAGAGACGGAGGTGGTGGCCGCCTGTGACATTGACGAAGGCAAACTCAACGCATTCGCTGAACGCTGGGATATCTCGGCGTGCTACACCGATTATCAAAAGATGATAGAGAATGAGAATCTTGACATCGTGAGTGTGACGACGCGCCCGCAGCAACACGCTGAACAGATGATATTTGCGGCGAACCAAGGTATCAAAGGCGTGTATGCGGAGAAACCCCTCTGCATGACGCTGGAGGAAACGGATGCCATCCGCGAAGCATTTGAGCGCAATGGAACTCACCTTGAGTATGGTCCAATCTATCGGCATTGGACCGCTTATGAGCAAGCGAGAACCATTGCCGAAAGCAACGAGCTTGGGGCAGTGCAATCGGTCTTAGGTTTTGAAGGCAAGGCACTGGAAGGGCATTTCATTGACCTACTGCTGTATCTGCTCGGTGACCCAAAGCCGGTGTCGATTGCGGGTATGATTTCAGAGCTTCGCCCCATCGGGGACGACTCTGAGATGCAGTTTGACGATACACCGTTGGCGTGGGCGAGGATTGAGTTTGATAACGGCACAACGGCGCACGTTGCCCGAACGGGTGTTGGTCGAGAAGCTGAATTGGTCTGCGCTGATGGCACCATCCGCGTTTTCAACGATGGCGACGCGATACAGGTACGCCGCCGAACTCCCGTGTCCGGCGCGCTAGATGTTGTGGACGTTGCACAGTTTGAGCCGTGGAGCGGGACAGTGCGAATGATCCAAGACCTAGTCCACATGATACAGACAGGCAAACCGGGCAGGAGCAATCTTGAGGTCACGATGCTGAGTCAGGAAATCGGTTTCGGCCTCTATGAATCCCATCTACAAGGCGGAGTTGCGGTTTCGCCGCCCATCCCGCGTAGAGGGCTCTGGGTTTCCAGTTGGTAGCGGAGGTAACAAATGAACCATCCTGTTCTTAACAACCTGATACCAGATATCGAACAACTGGCAGAGACGAAGGTTGCCTCATACCGCATTCCCGGGCTGGCATTAGGCATCATCCGAGACCAAGAACTCGCTTGGTTTGGCGGATTCGGTGCGGCAGACCTGGACTCAGGCCGCAAACCTGACCAGAACAGCATCGCCCGTGTTGCCTCTGTGACCAAAACCTTTACGATGACCGCCATCATGCAGTTGCGGGACAAGGGGTTGCTTTCGCTCGACGACCCATTGATACAGCATATCCCCGAATTTGCCGCCGCCTGCGCTCAAGCCGATACGGTCGAAGGGGTAACGCTTCGGCGGTTGCTGACGCATCGCTCTGGCCTCGTTACGGAGCCACCGACGGGTGGGTGGGGGGCTCTCAATTTTCCGAGCCGCGAGGAGATTCTCAACAAACTGCCAGAAACCGGGATTGTCATCGCACACGATTCGGCTTTTAAGTACTCGAATCTTGCGTTTGCGTTACTCGGCGAGGTGGTTCACAGACTCAGCGATGTGCCGTACACGGAGTATGTCTTAGCGAATATTATTGCGCCGCTCGGGTTGGAGTCCACTGTTTTCGATCTCACATCGGAATTACGCCCCCACTTTTTCATCGGTTACAACCCAACACCGTATCAAGACCGACCGGAACGGGCACCTTACGCGCACCTCAACGGTCTCACGGCGGCGGGGCAGTTGCACTCAACCGTCAATGACCTCGCGAAGTGGATTTCGTTCCAGTTCCAAACTGAGAGTGATGGGCAGGCGAACAGTCAGGACGCAGCGGTGCTAAACGGGCGGACACTGGCGGACATCCAACGGCCGCAGTATATTGAGTCGGATTGGTCTGCGGGACAGTGTCTGGCTTGGCGAGCGACGCGCATCGGAAACCGTGTCTATCACAATCACGGGGGCGGGATTCACGGCTTCGGGACGCAGGTGTGGTTCAACGTTCCGAGCAGAACGGGTGTGGTTGTGCTGATTAACATGTGGCCTCCACACGGCGGTCTTGAGCTGGCAAGTGAGGTACTCGAAATGATACTAGATGCCGATGAAGCAACGCCACCTATACCGATGCAACCGGGGCTTGAGCCGACCCCAGACGCGCTGAAACGCTTTTTGGGCTACTACTATGCGGAACCCGGGCTCCATGTAAACATCGAATATCGTGACGGTAAGCTACGGCTTGCGGGGCACGGTGGAGCACCATACTCTCTGCACGCCCCGGCTGAACTTGAACCGACCGATAAGCGTAACGAATGGCTCGTGCGCGGCGGACGGGCATCGGGTGAAACGGCGGTCTTTGCGTTCCATCCGAATGACGATGTACTTAGCTATGAACTTGGCGAGTTTGTATTTCGGAAGTTGACTTCGTAGACTTTAACGCAAAGACGCTTAAATTTAACGCAAAGGCGCAAAGATGCAAAGGCGCAAAGAAGAGAAGAAGACGCAACCAATTGTGTAGGGACGGGGTAACCCCGCCCCTACGAACAAAAGAAGGAGATGAAAAACTGTGATAGGCAAATCACTTTCGGAAATTGATACACCTCAGATGTTACTGGACAAGGGGCGATTACAGAACAATATCCAACACATTTCCCAACTAGCGAACGCGCAGAATCTAAAGGTGCGCCCGCATATCAAAACCCACAAGTGCATTGAAATTTTTCAACTGCAACAGGATGCCGGTGCTGTGGGAATTACCGCATCAAAGACAGAGGAGGCTCTGACGTTTATCGAGAACGGCGTTAAATCTGTCACCGTTGCGTATCCTTTGGTCGTTGAATCGAAATTAGACCGGCTCATAGCGGCCGCTCGTGACGTTGACCTGCGGTTGATCGTCGATAGCTTCGCTGGTGTGGAGGTGATTTCTCGTGTGGCAACACGGCACGGTAAAACAGTTGATATTTTTCTGAAGATTGATGTCGGGTTGCACCGTTGCGGTATTACGGAGGACAATCCCCATCTGGTAGAACTCGCGAAAGCAATTGATGCGGCATCCGGTTTGAACCTAATCGGTCTGCTTTCTCATGCAGGGCATGTTTATGGCGCACCAACTGCCGACGATGTTCGGAACACCGCGCAGGAGGAGTGTCAAATCCTGAATCGGGTTCGGGGACAACTTGAAGATAACGGGCTACAGCTCTCGGAGGTTTCTGTGGGGTCAACTCCAACCGTTCTCGCCAGCGACACATACGACGGTATAACGGAGATTCGACCAGGGAACTATGTGTTTATGGATCGAACCCCGCTCCGCTTCTCGCTTATTGCACTCGACCAAATTGCGTTCACGGTATTGGCAACAGTCGTGAGTGCGAACTCGGACTACTTTATTATTGATACGGGTTCAAAAACGCTCAGTACAGACCAGGGCGCACACGGTATTGCCGGGATGGAAGGATTCGGACTCGCTTATCCGTTAGATCGGTTTGAGGAGCAGAGCAGCGAAATGATTATCGCAAAGCTTTCGGAGGAGCATGGCTTCGTTGTACGCGGTGATTTCGATCTGCCGATAGGGGCGAAGGTTCGCGTTGTACCCAATCACTCGTGTGTCGTTGCGAATCTGGCTGATACTTACGCGGTTGTCGCTGGTGATAAGGTTGTGGATGGGTGGCAGGTCGCCGCACGCGGCCAAGTGCGTTGAAAAGAAAAGACGCAAGGCAGAAAACAGTAACATCAAAGGAGGGAATGACATGAGATCGGTTACAGAAAGCATCAAAGTTGGTAGCCAAGATATGGAACTTTACGTCTCCGTGCCCGATGGTGCGGGGCCTTTCCCTGCGGTGGTCGTTGCACAACATGCAGGGGGTGTTGATACGTTCATCCGCACGATGACCGACAGGCTCGCCGAAGCGGGTTATGTCGCGGCAACACCAGAGCTGTATCACCGCCTTGGACCAGATGACGACCACTCGCCACGGGCCCTTAAAGACGCAGAGATGATTAGTGATGTGCAGGCGACGGTGGCATTTTTGGAGAATCACGCGGCGGTTGATAGCGAGGCGTTGGGGGTCACAGGGTTCTGCATGGGCGGACGGGTGGCATACCTGATGGCCGCCGCCATCCCGCAGTTCAAAGTATCGGTGCCCTATTACGGTGGAAACATCATGGTGGGGCTCGGCGAAGGCGTGGTGGCTCCGTTTGACCGCACGAGCGAGATTGACTGTCCAATGATGTTCCACTTTGGCGAGGATGACGCGAACCCATCCCTAGAGGATATGCAGAAACTTGATGCCGAACTCACGCGCTACGGCAAGGCACACACGTTCTATACATATCCGAACGCTGGACACGCCTTCATGGACTTCACCGGTGAGCGTTATCGGGAGGATGCCTCCACAGCATCTTGGCAACGTACACTGGATTTCTTCGCCCAGCATCTGAGCAAATAAGTACCGTGACAGAAATGTATTCTGCTCTGGCAGGATTATTTGAGCTCTAAGGAGCCTGTGTATTCTCCGTTTCCATCGGCAGTCACAATAGCGGCAGTATCGGTTTCGTCATGAACCAGCATTCCAACGCGGGTTTGTCCTGCCTTGTCTAACATCGTAACCTCCGCGGCATCCGCGTCAGAAACGCTCATGCCAATCCGATGCTTGTTCGGTTTTCCCATTCGTTTCCTCGTATTAAAATCACAAGATTCGCCACCGTCAACTGCAACGACGAAGAGGTAATTACTGAATCAGCTTATCATATTCAGCGTGTGTTCCAATCCAGAACCAAACCTTCCTCAACTTCCACGGCGACAGCCCGATATTTGATTCCTACTCTTGCAGACCAATATCTTTTGACCTTCTTCAAGTGTAAGGACGGAGGTTTCGGATCGCGCTTCAGCCGTTTGAAATTTTCATCTGCAAGTTTTTGAATATTTTGCGGAGTTTTTGATAACACTCCCAAAATGAAGGACTCGTGAAGTGATTCATAATTGTTTGCACTTCCCAGCCCGAAAATCTGCAATTGCTTGGTTGGCAAGCTGATCTAACTTTCCTGATTTCGCATCTTCTTCAAACTGACCATCCCAAACTTCAGCATCAAATTCATCAAACCATTCTCTGAAACGGGCAAGTTCATCCGCCGAGAGTCGGGAAACGGCTGATTGAAGTTCCTCTACGGCTTGCATGACTAAATTCTCCTTTTCACTAAAATCCCTTCGATCTGATACCTTACAGAAGAGCGTCAATAATTACCATTGTGTTTTCGCCAAAAAGAGTCCACCAATTCGGTAAGCACTTGGAAACCCGGTAAACGACCGTATTGGGATGCTTGGCAAGGAGGCGTTTCGTGGCGACCAAATGTCCTTAGTGCTTCGCAAAACGCCCTGGAGAAAAGCCCTCGATTGACTGCTCCCATCGCCCATCAACAATCAACGCTTTGATAATCTTTGCCGTAATCGGGCTTCCGGTAATACCCATTGTAAAATGCCCAGTGGCTACGGTGACATTCTTCCATCCGGGCAGAACGCCAATTACAGGTAAGCCATCTGTGCAGTAGGGACGTAAGCCTGACCAAGTTTTTTCGATTCGGCCACCTGTTAAGCCGGGTACCAGAGTGATGGCTCTTTCCAAGAGGTCTGCAATTGCTTTGGGCGTGTTCCGCTTATCAAAACCCACATGTTCAACCGTTGCACCGACGTGGACCGAACCGTCGCCTCTCGGTACAATGGCCCCTCTGCTGGAATTGACAGGGCGTTGAACGAGGTGTCGAATGGTTTTGACAGCCAACATCTGCCCTCGCGCAGGACTGACAGGAATGGAGACATCCAACGACTTGCAGAACACCTGACTCCAAGCCCCCGTCGCTATGACAAGCTGATCGGCGGTGATTTCGCCTTGAGTCGTTTTAAGGGACGAAAACTGTCCGCCTGAACTACAAATCCCGGTAGCCAGATGACCTTCAAGGAAATGGGCGTTTCGGTTGGCCGCCGCTCTTGCCAACGCGAGAACCAGTCTGCCGTTATTGATAACGCCTTCTTCCGGGGAAAGGATGCTACCACAAATCGTCGGTGCGAGTTCCGGTTCAAGTTGGTGCGTCTGCGCTTTGTCCAGCCACATCATCTCCATCCCCAACGCTTTCCCCCAAGTTTGAAACTTCGAGAAATTCGCTACCGCTTCCTCCTCACTCAAAGAAACCCTGAGAACGCCATCCTGGGCATATTCCAAACGGATACCTGTTTCCGCTTCCAGTTCGGGCACGATTTCAGGGAATATACGCGTAGAAGCAAGATAAAGGTCAAAGAGGGGTGTCCGCTCATCGTCGGCGACATGAAGCGGCACAAGTAGCCCGGCTGCGGCACTTGATGCCTCTGCGCCAACCTCGCCTTTTTCAACTACAGTAACTTCCAATCCCGCTTTTGACAGTTCATAAGCGATAAAACAACCAATGACACCGCCACCCACAACAACTACATCTGTCGTTTGATTCATCTTTTTCTCCCTGTCTGCGCTGCGTAAAACGAGCGCTAGACGGTGACTGAAAGTGACCCAAGGGAATTTTGCAAAGGTTGGGACACAGGCATATCCGCTTTTTGATATGACAATATAGATTTAACGGGCAAACAGTCTAGCTGATAAGGTTGTCAACCGTGATAACTCTATCTTGGTTATGGAACCAAGATTTATGAGTTTATTGGAAACTCCAAGAAACATTTTTGGCTATCGCCTTTTCTTGTAGGTATTACTCAGACGCAGGAGGTAATACCTTGGTTTAGAGAGCCAATCGGGCAGCTGGTTTTGTCAACCGGATTCCCATCTAGGGTTTCTAACCAGAGGGAAATCTGCGACTTATAATACCATTTCTGAAAATTTATATCGCGTTAGCGGTTTTGATGAAATATGAAACGCCTGTAATCCCGGCTACGGGGTGCGGTCGATGACGCTTTCTTTGAAAGTGGCAACATGAGTTGACGCAAATCGGCCTTCCATTAACGAGTGATTTATTATCGGAATTGGTATAAGAACAAATCCGTTGCATAACGACCTATTTGAGATTGGGATGGTGCTCTTTACTATATCCATGAGTGATTTGAATGGCATTTTCATCGTCACTTTTGGTATCATAGATGCCATGCAGACTAAACGTGGTGCTATCGAGATGAACAAAGCGATGTTCTATGCCAAAAATGAATAACGCCTCACTCGTTAGCGAAGAGTCGCGATCGGAAGATCGCTCCTAATGAAATTTGACAATCAAGGAGGTAAAATCTTATGAACATCAGAACGAATACAATGAAGCAGAAACTGAAATCAGGTAAGCCTGTGTTTGGGGCGAGTGTGCGACTTCCTGAGCCGGGGCTCGTTGAGGTGCTTGGCTATGCAGGTATGGATTATGTGCTGATTGATGCCGAGCACAGTTCTATCGGTTGGACGGAGATGGAACGGATGGTTCTCGCAGGGTACGCGGCAGATACAACGCCAATCGTTCGCATCCATGAGAATAACGAAGCAATGGTTATGCGAGCACTTGACATCGGTGCAATGGGGGTTCTGGTCCCGCATTGCCGCAATGCCGACGAAGCACAAAAACTTGTCAACGGCGCACTTTATCCACCACAAGGGAAACGGGGCGTTGGTCCGAGTCGAGGCATCAAATTTGGGGCTGTGTCAGCGACAGATTACTACGCGAACATCAACAATGAAGTTTCGGTTCATGCGATGATTGAGGATGCCGAAGCGGTTGAGACCATTGATGAGATTGTAGAGATCGAAGGATTGGATGTCTTGCACGTCGGCACGAGCGACCTCGCGGCATCGTTGGGCGTACCGGGACAGCCATTGCACCCAAAGGTTGCCGAAGCGTCGGAGAAGGTGCTTGAAGCGGCAAATCGGAAAGGAATCGCCGTCGGGTATCCGACACGGAGCATTGAAGATGGCCTTCAGGCGGTAAATCGTGGATTTCGTGTTTTCTCTTGCGGAAACGCCGCACCACTGCTGTTGGCAGCCGCGCGTCAATATTTGCAGGCATTGCAGGGCTAAACCGTAACGATAATCTTTGATGAAACGCAAAAGATATGATATAATACCCTCATGCAATGATGGCGCGCATCGGATTACTTGTCTCGCTCAACACGCCAATTTTCTCCCGGAGGAGCATAAACCCCAAAATGCCCGCAGAAATTATTGATGGTGTTCAAATTGCCAAATCCATTCGTAGTGCCATTCGGCGGCAACTGAAAAAGCGCAAATTGAAGCCTGGGCTCGCTATTGTTCAGGTCGGCAATGATCCGGCATCGACAATCTATATCAAGAATAAGCAGAATGACTGCAAGCGGACGCACTTTCACTTAGAAGTTTACCGAATGCAGGAAGATTCGACGCAAGCGGAAGTCATCAATCAGGTCGAGCAGTTAAACCAGCGTGAAGAGATACACGGCATCCTTGTGCAGATGCCAGTCCCCGCTCAGATTGACGAGCAGGCGGTCATTGACGCGATTGCACCCGAAAAGGATGCGGATGGGCTGAGTCCGGTGAATCTTGGCAATCTCCTCGCCAATCACGAAGGCGTAACAGCGTGTACACCCACAGGAATTATTCATCTCATTGAATCAACGGGTGAAGCGATTGAAGGCAAGCGCGCTGTGTGCATCGGGCGTAGCCGTCTGGTCGGAAAACCGGTTGGCTTGATGTTGCTCAACCGCAATGCTACCGTTACATTCTGCCACACAAGGACGCGAGACCTCGCCAAAGAAGCCCGGAACGCAGATATTTTGGTTGTCGCGGCGGGACAGCCAGGGTTAATTAATGCGGATATGATAAAAGCTGGCGCGATCGTGATTGACGTTGGAATTACCACTATCAATCACCGACTCGTCGGCGATGTTGATTTTGAAGGGGTCAAAGAAGTGGCGGGGTTCATCACACCTGTGCCCGGCGGGGTGGGGCCGATGACCCGTGCGATGTTGTTGCAAAATACACTGAAGTTAGCAATCGCTCAATCAGATAAAATGAGCGAATAGGCGAATGCGCCGCGGAAGGCGACGTTTCACGCATCAAAATGGAGGATAATTATGGCATTTCCCGGATTTGATCTCACAGGTAAAGTCATGTTGATTACAGGTTCAGGCAAAGGAATTGGACGCGGGCTTGCAATTGCGGCGGCGCAGATGGGGGCTAATGTTGTCTTGAACAGCCGGACGCTTTCAGACCTTGAGGAAGTTGCTTCGGAGATTCGGGCGAACGGCGGAAAAGCTGAACCTGTCGTATTCGATGTGAGCAACATGGACGATATAAAGCGCGGTGGCCAAGAGGCAATTGACATTTGGGGGCGAGTGGATGTGCTCGTCAATAACGCCGGCACAAACCGACCAAAACTCGCTGTCGAAGTGACAGAGGAGGATTGGGACGCTATCTATGACCTGAATCTCAAAGGTCTGTTTTTCCTGACGCAAACGCTCGTGAAACCGATGATTGAGCGGAAAGATGGACGTATCATCAATATCGCTTCGACCATGGGGCTTGTGGGAGGCCCATTGCGGACAGCGTATTCCGGTAGCAAAGGCGGGGTTGTGCTGTTGACGAAAGGGCTTTCGGTTGAATGGGCACCTCACAATGTGACTGTGAACGCTGTCGCTCCCGCCTTCACGCGAACCCCGCTTGCAGATGTCCTTCTGCAACGGAAGGAGTTTTATGACGATGTGGTGAGCCGCATTCCGATGGGGCGGGTCGGTGAGGTTGACGAGGTCGTCGGTGCGATGCTCTTCCTTGCTTCGGATGCCGCGAGATGGATTACGGGGCAGACAATCGCTGTTGATGGGGGATGGACAGCTTGGTAAACGTAAGTAACCTTTTATCCTTGCGTCTATATTCGGTTTGTGCTATAATTGAATTGCTATGAAGAATGCCAATGCTACCCCATCAACCAAGACCATTACGGTAAACCGAAAGGCACGGCATGACTACCACTTGCAAGATCGCTATGAAGCGGGAATTGTGCTTCAAGGGACGGAGATTAAGTCAATACGCGCTGGGAAATTCACCTTGACCGATAGCTACGCCCGCATTCAGGATGGAGAGATTTTCTTAATTGATGCCCATATTTCCCCTTATGAACAGGGCAATATTCAGAATCACGAACCCAAGCGAATACGCAAGTTGTTGCTACATCGCCGAGAAATTAGACGGTTGGAGAGCAAAATCCGTTCAGCCGGTATGACAATTGTGCCGACGAAGGCGTATTTCAGCAATGGCAAAGTGAAGTTAGAGATAGCAATCGCACAGGGAAAACATTTCTACGATAAACGCGACGCGCTCAAGAAGGCGGAAACGCAGCGAGCGATTCAGTCGTATCTTTAGAGTTTTCAGTACACACTTTATGTGCTACAATGCGGGGGTGAAAAGGTTTCGACGGGAGTAGATGAGATAAAGGTTGCATGCCGAGGTCTCCGCAGGCCTCGTTAAACAGGCGGAAAAAACTTAATTGCTGACGAAGATTTTGAGTTAGCACTAGCCGCTTAAACGGCTGCGTTCGGCCAACCTGTTGCCCGTCAGGTGAGTCGAGCGAAAAAATACGGGCTTTGCGGTTTGCTTGTTCTCTAAGGGGTGAGCCGCGAGACATTGCTTGAGATAGTCCTCGGGAATCCTGCATAAGGGAGTCTTGTGGGCGAAACTTAAAACTTATGCTAAGCATGTAGTGGCCTTTATTGAAATACTACCGGACACGGGTTCAATTCCCGTCACCTCCATCGTTTCTGATTTCTGACCCAATTGAGGCATGGTCACTGTTTGGATGAACATGCCTTTTTCGTTAAATTGCTCCCTGATACACTTCCTAATTGCAAGGCCTTCTGCTAACGGCAAAATCCTTGTAGCTTGTTAGATATCCGATATTTTATCAAATTCACATGAAGTTATAAGGAGGATGAATAATGCAAACCTTTAATCGAGCCAGACTTATCGTCAGGTCGCATGTCACTAATTTGTTAGCGAAGGCAGAAGATAGCCGTATAACTCGTCAAATCGTGTTGGAAGAAGTGCGTGAGGATATCCAAACTGTGAAATCTCTCGTCGCCAACGCAATTACCGATTTGAAACTGATCGAGCGTCAAATCAATGCGTGTGATGCGGAAGCGGAAACGTGGAATGACCGGGCTGTTTTGGCCTTAAAGAAGGGTAAAGAAGACCTGTCGCGTCGCGCCCTTGTCCGTAAGCATGAATATGTGGAACGGGCAAGCCAATACCGCGAACATCTTGCCACCCAGCAGAAGACAATTGATATGCTGAAGGCAAGCCTTAAAACATTAGTCGCCAAACTCGATACGATGCGTGACCGTGCCGCTCAATTAGATGCCGAAGAGGCGTTCCGCTCTCAACGTCGGTCTACCCCCGAACCGCCTACAACGCTTTCTTTCGATACCAGTGCATTTGATGCCTATGACCGGATGGTTGAACGGGTGCGTGACCTTGAAACGCAGGCTGAGACGTTAGCCGAATTGGTAGAGACGGATGACCTTAGCCATAAATTTCATGAGCTTGAGACAAAGGATGAAATTGATAAGCAGCTCGCCAAATTAAAGGCTGAAGTGAAGGCAGAACAGGAAACCAATTGACCTGTACTACGTGCTAACACTTGACGAGATGCGGATAAGATGGAAAAACTATTGCCAATCCGCTGATAGGTAGAAACTTAGGTTCTCTAGGGCTTTAATGGAAGGAGTCTGTTACGGTGACTGAGTTTCAAAACCTGCCATCCCGAATTCAAGATGCAGTTCAATCACAACTGACCGATAATGAACACGTTAGACTGTGCGTATTGGGACGAGCGGGGCTTTTGAGTCCTGACTTTGTGATTATCACTTCAAACAGGGTGTTGGTGTTGGAGGAGCGACGCATGGGAACGCTTAACGCCTCCTACGCCAATATCCGATGTAATCTTCCTTTTCCTGAGATGAGAGGCATCAAGCTAGACCGTCATCTGAAACATCGTATTTTGGGGCAAGCGTCCCTTACAATTGAGATTGACCGCAACACGTATTTCATTAAAAACGTCAACCACCGTGAAGCCAAACGCGCTTTTCAGTTAATTTCTTCACAGCTTGAAAAAAGTTCAAGGGTTCATCCATTCAAGGAGACACAACATGGTTGAAGTTGAAGTTTACGAGATTTCCATCGCTGAAAACACGGGTACGCCGATCGTCTTCCTGAAGGGAAAAGAAGGTAACGGCAAACAGTTACTGCCAATCTGGATTGGGAAGTTGGAAGCGGCCGCCATACAATCGCAGCTTATCGAAGACACGGCTCCGTCCCGTCCCATGACGCACGATTTAATGAAAAGCATCGTCGAAAGTTTTGATGCCAAGGTTGTTTCAATATGCGTTCATGCCATCAAAGAGGAAACATTTTACGGACGAGTGACGCTCGAAGCCAAAGGGGAATCCGTTGAAATTGACTCTCGGCCAAGCGAAGCTATTGCTCTCGCACTCAGATTCGGGGCAACGCTCTATGTTGCTGAAGACGTAATGCGTGAAAACAGAGTTTCCGAAGACGGCCCTGAGTAATTTCTGAACCCTTGAACTTTCTTTTTCACACACAGTCTAGTTTTCTACGGGTTAGTTTTCCACGGATTCGGTTCGCCAATACCACACAGAGTGGCAATATACTTGCAACATTGATTCCATATCGGCGCACCTAATCCAACTTCAATTCTATCACTTAAAAGGAGATATAACATGGTTGAAGTTGAAGTTTATGAGATTTCCATCGCCGCAAGCACAGGTACGCCGATCGTCTTCCTGAAGGAAAAAGAAGGTAACAGCAAGCAGTTACTGCCAATCTGGATTGGGGGACCGGAAGCGGTTGCCATACAATCGCAGCTTGTCAAAGATGAGGCTCCGCTACGTCCCATGACACACGATTTGATGAAAAACATCATCGAAAGTCTTGATGCCAAGGTTGTTTCGATATGCGTCCATGCCATCAAAGAGGAAACATTTTTCGGACGAGTTAAACTTGAAGTCAAGGGAGAAGCCATTGAAGTTGACTCTCGTCCAAGTGATGCGATTGCTCTCGCACTCAGATTTGGCGCAACGCTCTATGTTGCTGAAGACGTGATTCGTGAAAACGGAATTTCCGAAGAAGATCTCGAGCAGACGCAAGAACAACAAGACCAGAGTCCTTCGGAAAACCTGGATAAAGATACATTAAGACGATATACGGTTTAATCATTGAGAATTGCGAAGGGAGGGATCACTAATGCCGATCTTTGAGAAAATCAAACGAGTCCTCAAATCGAATATAAATGACTTGTTAGACCACGTTGAAGATCCGGAAATGATTTTGGATCAGCTGCTAGAAGATATGCGTCACGAACTGAAGGAGGCAAAGGGTCAAATTGCCGCCGCGGTCTTGGACGGAAACAAACTCGAAGTCCAGCATAAGGAAAATTTGGAAAGTGCCGAAAAGTGGGAAAAGCGGGCAATCGTGTTTATCCAAAATGGTGATGACACCCGTGCCCGGGAAGCACTTCGCCGCAAACGGTCTTTCAGTGAGCTCGCAGAAGTTTATCATAAACAGCTTGAGGTACAGAAAGAAAGTGTTTCAGCACTCAAAGATGGATTGGCAACTCTGGAATCCAAAATTGAGGAAGCAGAACACAAACGGAATCTGCTAATCACCCGTAAAAAGCGAGCAGAGGCGGAAAAGGCAATCCATCAGACCGTTGCAAAACTCACTGACGCAGATGCAACAAACGCCTTTGAGCGCATTCAGGGCAAGATTTTCGATTCAGAGGCGGAGGTGGAGGCCATGTCCGAAATACAGAATCTGAGCTCGGCTGAGAGTTCGCTGTTCAAGCCAGACCCAAATGATGAGATTGACGATGAGCTCGCGCAGCTCAAGGCGAAACTGAAACAGTAACCCGTAGGCGGGGCATCCCTGCCCCGCTTCTGCACCGACTGGCTAGAAGGGGATGTCATCGTGTGGTAGCTCAGGAATATTGTCAATATTGCCACTGATGCACTTCCATTCCCCGCCATCAACGTGATACTTCGCAATTTCTTTTCCCAAATGGTCATAGAGCTGCACTACGATTCCATCAGCCGACCTGCCCCACTCGGTTTGGCGGGTCTGGGCGACGAATTCTTCACCTGTGATGATTAGGGAGGTGACAGCGCACGCCTTGTTGACTGTGGACATAAATTAGAACGTATGCGTTAGACTTTTTTGGTTAGTGCGGACCCTCGCCCAAACGGTTGAATGTAGGATAACACAAAAGGTTGGTTTATGCAAGCTTTTGTTATGCGCTCGTTCTAGACCATCCGTCAGGGCTGCCTGCGGAATTTGGCGATTTGCCGACTCACCCATGATTTAATCTTGAGAAATCGGGAGTCGGAACTCCCTCCCACAGGGGGCGGTGGCAATTGCTGAATCAGGTCTGCGTTGTGTTTGGTCGTGGCGGCAAGCAGTTGGGTCTGCTTATCCAACTGGTCACGCAGATATGCGTCAATTCATATTGCCACCCGTCAGGGATCAACCTCGCTCTCCAGCCGAGCCACCAGTTGACTCTCCTGCTGTTCAACCTGCCAATTCGCTTGTTTGCGCTCAGTCATCTGACCACCCGCAAGGGTCGGTGTCCGGGCAAGTGTGCTTTAAGGGCAAACAGGTCGTGGGGATTCACCCCTTTACATCCCCTGATACACCCCGTCATCACCGCATTAGAGGCACTTTTTCCACCCTATAACATACGCGTTTCATTGGACAAAAATTAGGTAGCTATCGTTTAATATCCAAATCAAGTGGCAACCTATTCATCAAAATGGAACTTGATTTTTGCTATATTTACCCATTCGTATACCAATTTTTCAGGGTTGGATAGAGTTCACAATACCGTTGGTAGGCATCCTCGTAAAATTTTGCGCGTTCTGGGTTACAGGGGATGGTTTCGCCGAGTTTGATGGTTGCTTCGCAGGCGGTGGGGAAGTCGGGGAAGATCTCTCCGCCGACACTCGCGATCACCGCGGCACCGACGGCAGATAGGTCTTCGGTTTCGATGAGTCGGAGGTCGTGTCCGAATATGTCGGCGTGGATGTGTCGCCATACTGCCGCACGGGAGCCGCCCTCGCCCATACGGATTTCGTCAATTGGCAACCCGATCTCTTTGAAGCACTCCAGCGAGTGGCGGAGATCGAATACGACCCCTTCCAGTAACGCCCGAACCATGTGGCCTCGTGTATGGCGTAGGGATAATCCTAGAAAGCCGCCTCTTGCGTGGGCATCTGGATTCGGGGTGGCTGTGCCTTCGAGCCACGGCATAAAGAATAGCCCTTCTGCCCCTGCTTCAACCTCCCCAGCCTCACCGGTTAATTCCTCATACGTGCCGCCGAAATTATCTCGAAACCACGTCAGCGATGCGCCGCCCGTCAGCGTACACCCGAGCCAAGCGTATTTTCCCGAAATCGGGTGACACATGGGCCAGAGTACATTGACTGCGGCATCTGTCATGCTTGCAGCGAAGGTGACGGCGTGACCGGCTGTTCCAATACCGACGCTTACGATACCGGGGGCAATCACCCCGCTTCCCACAACCATGCACGGCATATCTCCGCCGCCACCGCATACGGGTGTGCCGGATGCCAATCCAGTTGCGGTTGCCGCTTCATTGGTGACCTGTCCCACGATTTCAGTTGACTCAACTAACGGCTGAAAGTGGTCGGTGTTCACCGCCAGTCGCTCCAAGATTTCGGTTGACCAGCGACGCTCGTAGAGATCAAAGGCCGCGCTCGTCGAGGCATCTGATATTTCGGCGATTTGAACACCGGTTAGTTGATAGATCAGCCAGTCTTTGGGTAGGAGTACGGCGTGGGTTTGTGCGTATACTGTCGGTTCATGGTGTTGTACCCAAAGCACTTTTGCCAGACCGTTGACTGGGTTGAGGTGTTGCAGCGCGCGGCTATGGAGCAGATCGCCCGCTTGCGCGTTTGCAGAATCACACTCCGCCTGCGAGCGATGGTCAAGCCATATCATCGCAGGGCGGAGCAGTCTCCCTTGATTGTCCACAAAGACCGCCCCGTTAATCTGCCCGGAAAGTGCCACACTCCGAATCGCTGTGGCCTGAACCTTGGCTTCACGGAGTACGGATTGGACAGCTTCACACAGAGCCTGCCACCAATCTTCGGGATTCTGTTCCACCCAGCCGGGTTTCGGTTTTAACAGTGGATAATCTGCGCTGGCCGTGGCTGTAATCTCTCCGTCATCATTGAGTAACACAACTTTTATACTGCTGGTGCCAAGGTCAATGCCGAGTGCGTATGCCATTGATTTAACCTCCGCAAGAGTTATGATAATTGGAAGATTGGGATTGGAAGATTGGAGGAATGGGCACTATGCCGGTTCTGGCTCTTCAAGAGAAACCGAGTTCTGCCGATCCTACGGGTGGCGCGGCGAACGCGACGCAGAACGCGACGCAAAAAACTCGGTTTCTGCCATTTGCGATCGCGTGTTTCCTGAACTATAGTAAAGCCCATAATTACTGATACACCATCGACAGCGCGCTTTGATGAAGATTAAAAAATAAATTAGGTAATTTCATACGGGTGCCCGATGCGGTTTCAAACCGCACTTACCTTGGTCGGGGTTACCCGTTTAAATTCTTAAACTTCATATCCATAATGTTCTCCCTTCACGTATCGGGGCAAGGATGCCCCTTTTGCCATATCCCATAGCACCGGTGATGATAAGCCCTACTACAGAGATAACACTAGGGGTAATGGCGATCCAAGGTGACATTGTTGGCTCCTGATACGATACAAAGGATTTATCACGCGTCTTCGTCTGGGCGGTTAGCAAGTTGAGCCCGGAGCCGTTCTAACTCGGCTTCCGCTTCCTGCCGCCGTTGGGCTTCTTCTCTGGCGAGTGTTTCGGCCTCCCGCCGCCGTCGGGTTTCTGCCCGCCGCAGTTCTGCTTCTTCTGCGGCTATCTCTTCCGCCTCCACCCTGAGGTGATGTTCTTCCATAGAAGTCGTTATCGGAGTACCATCAGGCAGATACGGGCGTAACAGCCTCACATCGTTCTCACGCGCCTCCCATCTCAGCCACAGATTTAACGATTCGCTGAACAAGCCACCCTGCTCGTCGGGAGCCATTTCGACGATGGCACCCGAAGGATCGCACCGCCACCCGCGAAATTCCGATGGCTTCTTCATCTCGGGTTGATGGATGAAGTATTCTTTAACTTCCATATCAATGAGATACAGTCGCACTTTTTCATGTCGATCCTGATTCGCTGTTGAGTCGGACAGAAATTCAAAAACAACCGCAGGAACCGCACCTTCTCTCCACGTATAAAAACTGCGCCGCTGCGGAATTCTATCCACACCAAAGACGACGTAAACATCTGGAGCGACGAATTTTCTTGGTTCCCCTTCCCGATAGTAGATGAAGGAATCCACCCCCACGTAGATGGGTTCATTGATAAAATATCGTGAGAGTTGTTCGCTAAACGTGTTAATCTGCTCAACATGAAACCCAGTGGCGCCCATAGGTTCGTCATCCTCGTAAGGGTAGCCCGCGATGTAAACGGTCGGTTTTCCATTTGCTTTTGGAAAGACGGGCATATATTTTCGACGTTTGAATTCAAATTCGTTTAAGGTATCCATAATGTTCTCCCTTCACGTATCGGGGCAAGGATGCCCCTCTTGCCATATCCCATAGCACCGGTGATGATAAGCCCTACTACAGAGATAACACTAGCGGGAATGGCGATCCAAGGTGACATTGTTGGCTCCTGATACGATACAAAGGATTTATCACGCGTCTTCGTCTTGGCGGTTAGCAAGTTGAGCACGAAGTCGTTCTAACTCGGCTTCCGCTTCCTGCCGCCGTTGGGCTTCTTCTCTGGCGAGTGTTTCGGCTTCCCACCGCCGTCGGGTTTCTGCCCGCCGCAGTTCTGCTTCTTCTGCGGCTATCTCTTCCGCTTCCACGGCTCTTGCTTCCGCTTCCACGGCTATTTCTTGCGCTTCCACGGCTATTTCTTGCGCTTCCACGGCTATCTCTTCCGCCTCCACCCTGAGGTGATGTTCTTCCATAGAAGTCGTTATCGGAGTACCATCAGGCAGATACGGGCGTAACAACCTCACATCGTTCTCACGCGCCTCCCATCTCAGCCACAGATTTAACGATTCGCTGAACAAGCCACCCTGCTCGTCGGAAGCCATTTCGACGATGGCACCCGAAGGATCGCGCCGCCACCCGCGAAATTCCGATGGCTCCGTCATTGCAGGTTGATGGATGAAGTATTCTTCAACGCCCATATCAATGAGATACAGTCGCATTTTTTCATGCCGATCCTGATTCGCTGTTGAGTCGGACAGAAACTCAAAAACAACCACAGGAACCGCACCTTCTTTCCACGTATAAAAACTTTTCCGCAGGGTCATTCTATCCACACCAAAGACAATGTAAACATCTGGGGCGACGGATTTGTCTGGTTCCCCTTCCCGATAGTAGATGAATGTGTCAAGCCCAACGTGGATAAGCTCATTGATTTCAAAATACCGTGCGAGTTGCTCGTAAAACGTGTTAATCTGTACACCGTGATATTCTGAGGCTGGCATAGGTTCTTCATCCTCGTAGGGGTATCCTTGTATGTAAACGGTCGGTTTACCCCTCGCTTTTGGAAAGACGGGCATATATTTTCTACGTTTGAATTCAAATTCGTTTAAGGTATCCATAATGTTCTCCCTTCACGTATCGGGGCAAGGATGCCCCTTTTGCCATATCCCATAGCACCGGCGATGATAAGCCCTACTACAGAGATAACACTAGGGGTAATGGCGATCCAAGGTGACATTGTTGGCTCCTGATACGATACAAAGGATTTATCACGCGTCTTCGTCTGGGCGGTTAGCAAGTTGAGCCCGGAGCCGTTCTAACTCGGCTTCCGCTTCCTGCCGCCGTTGAGCTTCTTCCTGCCGCCGTTGGGCTTCTTCTCTGGCGAGTGTTTCGGCTTCCCGCCGCCGTCGGGTTTCTTCCTGCCGCCGTCGGGTTTCTTCCCGCCGCAGTTCTGCTTCTTCTGCGGCTATCTCTTCCGCTTCCACGGCTCTTGCTTCCGCTTCTGCGGCTATTTCTTGCGCTTCCACCGCTATCTCTTCCGCCTCCACCCTGAGGTGATGTTCTTCCATAGAAGTCGTTATCGGAGTACCATCAGGCAGATACGGGCGTAACAGCCTCACATCGTTCTCACGCGCCTCCCATCTCAGCCACAGATTTAACGATTCGCTGAACAAGCCACCCTGCTCGTCGGAAGCCATTTCGACGATGGCACCCGAAGGATCGCGCCGCCACCCGCGAAATTCCGATGGCTCCGTCATTGCAGGTTGATGGATGAAGTATTCTTCAACGCCCATATCAATGAGATACAAGCGCATTTTTTCATGCCGATCCTGATTCGCTGTTGAGTCGGAGAGAAACTCAAAAACAACCGCAGGAACCGCACCTTCTTTCCACGTATAAAAACTTTTCCGTAGGGTCATTCTATCCACACCAAAGACAACGTAAACATCTGGGGCGACGGATTTGTCTGGTTCCCCTTCCCGATAGTAGATGAACGTGTCAAGCCCAACGTGGATAAGCTCATTGATTTCAAAATACCGGGCGAGTTGCTCGTAAAACGTGTTAATCTGTACACCGTGATATTCTGAGGCTGGCATAGGTTGTTCATCCTCGTAGGGGTATCCTGGTATGTAAATGGTCGGGTTACCCCTCGCTTTTGGAAAGACGGGCATATATTTTCTACGTTTGAATTCAAATTCGTTTAAGGTATCCATAATGTTCTCCCTTCGCGTATCGGGGCAAGGATGCCCCTTTTGCCATATCCCATAGCACCGGTGATGATAAGCCCTACTACAGAGATAACACTAGGGGTAATGGCGATCCAAGGTGACATTGTTGGCTCCTGATACGATACAAAGGATTTATCACGCGTCTTCGTCTGGGCGGTTAGCAAGTTGAGCCCGGAGCCGTTCTAACTCGGCTTCCGCTTCCTGCCGCCGTTGAGCTTCTTCTCTGGCGAGTGTTTCGGCTTCCCGCCGCCGTCGGGTTTCTTCCTGCCGCTGTCGGGTTTCTTCCCGCCGCAGTTCTGCTTCTTCTGCGGCTATCCCTTCCGCTTCCACGGCTCTTGCTTCCGCTTCTGCGGCTATTTCTTGCGCTTCCACGGCTATTTCTTGCGCTTCCACCGCTATCTCTTCCGCCTCCACCCTGAGGTGATGTTCTTCCATAGAAGTCGTTATCGGAGTACCATCAGGCAGATACGGGCGTAACAGCCTCACATCGTTCTCACGCGCCTCCCATCTCAGCCACAGATTTAACGATTCGCTGAACAAGCCACCCTGCTCGTCGGAAGCCATTTCGACGATGGCACCCGAAGGATCGCGCCGCCACCCGCGAAATTCCGATGGCTCCGTCATTGCAGGTTGATGGATGAAGTATTCTTCAACGCCCATATCAATGAGATACAAGCGCATTTTTTCATGCCGATCCTGATTCGCTGTTGAGTCGGAGAGAAACTCAAAAACAACCGCAGGAACCGCACCTTCTTTCCACGTATAAAAACTTTTCCGCAGGGTCATTCTATCCACACCAAAGACAATGTAAACATCTGGGGCGACGGATTTGTCTGGTTCCCCTTCCCGATAGTAGATGAATGTGTCAAGCCCAACGTGGATAAGCTCATTGATTTCAAAATACCGTGCGAGTTGCTCGTAAAACGTGTTAATCTGTACACCGTGATATTCTGAGGCTGGCATAGGTTCTTCATCCTCGTAGGGGTATCCTGGTATGTAAACGGTCGGTTTACCCCTCGCTTTTGGAAAGACGGGCATATATTTTCTACGTTTGAATTCAAATTCGTTTAAGGTATCCATAATGTTTTCTCTTCGCGTATCGGGGCAAGGATGCCCCTCCCACAATCGGGCAGGGATGCTCCTTATCCCCCTAAGATGTTTAGAGAATCCCTCAACCGCTATGCTTGATTGCCAAATCCAGCAGAGCCTCCACCCGCGGAGGGTAGGGTGCAATTTGAGTCATTATATCATGAGATAACACTTAGAACAACGTAAATTTGCGAGAAGTGTGATGGAGAATAAAAACGGATTAGAACTATTAAGGGTATTTGAAGAACGGGCATATTGGAAGGGAGGAAGGATGGAAGAGTGGAAAGATGGAAGGGGGAGGGCAAAGACTGGAAGATTGGAAGAGGGAAAAGATGGGGAAGAAACTTCCCAATCCTTCCATCCTTCCAATCCCCTTCTTCCACTCCTATTCAGATAGCGTACTGTTCCAAGATATCCCGATCGATTTCAATGCCCAAGCCGGGGGTTTGGGGCAGGGGGAGATGGCCTTCTACTGGATGAATAGGGGTTTTAGCGAGGTGGGTGCGAAGCCCGTTTTCTGTCATATCGCATTCAAACAGTGGGGGGACGAAATCTGATGTTTTCGGCGAATCTGGAATGGTTGCCTGCCAATGTAGCGTTGCGGCGAGACGGATGCTGGTGCCCCACATGTGCGGCAACACTTGGACATCATTGGTGCTTGCAAGAGCGGCGATTTTGCGGCATTCGGTGAATCCACCGCCGATGCAGAGGTCGGGTTGCACGATGTCGAGCCCGCCGTTCTGGAGGAGGTCACGGAACGCCCATCGCCCACGCAATCCCTCGCCACCAGCGATCTTGGTGTTGAGCGTTTCCTTTATCTCAATATAGCCTTCTAAGTTATCCGTCGGGATAGGTTCTTCATACCAGAGTAGGTCGTTGTCAGCGATTTCCTGGCCAACGTCAATCGCTGTGGCGACATCATAACCGCAATTGGCATCAACCGCCAACAGCGTCGAATCCCCAATCGCTTTCCGCACGGCAGCGACGTTTTTCACATCGTAGGCTTCACCGAATCCTATCTTCATCTTCACAGCGGGGAAACCGGCATCCACATAACGTTTTGCCTCATCCATCAAAGCGGCGGTATTGTCAGGCTTCTCCTTTTTGAATAGCCCGCTTGCATAAGCAGGAATCCGATCCTTGAATGCGCCGCCGAGCAAGCGATAAATTGGCTGTTCAAGGGCTTTACCGATGATGTCCCACAAAGCGATATCCACCGCACTAATCGCCGCGATGTCAGCCGATGCGTGTTGGTGTAGCGCGTCCCAGAGCGGTTCTACGTCAAACGGGTCCTTGCCAATCAGGTGTGCGTTGATTTCGGCTCCGCTTGGCAGACTGAGCCCTTCACCCCATCCTGTGATGCCTGCATCGGTGCATATCTCCACAACACCAGCACTTCGCGCCTTTGACCACCCCTGCGAGTTGGAAAACGGCTCCATCAAGGGATACTTGAGATTGTAAGTTTTGACCTGAGTGATTTGCACGGCTATCCTCCAATCTTCCCTTTACTTCGGTGCATCTCCTAAGCAGAAGATGTAACGGCCTGCCCCGACATATAACTTACCGTTGGCAATCGCGGGCGACGAATAGATCTGTAACCCACCGGCAACTTCGTTTGTATCAAACCACCACTTGACCTCTCCATTGGAATTGTCTATGCCGTAAATGCCACCGTTATTTGCGCCGACATAAACCATCTGCTCGGTGACTGCTGGGGAGGACACAACGGGGTTTCCGATGCTTGACTTCCAATGTAGTTTGCCGTCATCCGCCTTTAGCGCGTAAACATGCCCATCCCGCGAACCGAAATAGATGACCCCTTTTTGATACGAGATCGCTGTCAGAACAGCATCTGTTAATTCATACATCCAAATCTGTTCACCTGTTTCAGCGTTGACTGCGATGACGCGCCCTTTCGGATTATCATCGCTTTCGAGGAAATTTCCGTTGCCGAGCCCGAAGAAGACCATATCTTCGTGGATGGTGGGACTACCCCAAACGGGGTAATCAACCTGCTTTGCCCAGATCGCCTTCCCCGTATTGGCATCAACGGCGAAGATACTGTGTACCCCGTATCCGCTACCAAAATAAGCTTTCCCCTGCCAGACGAGCGGCGATATATCAACGTGAACCGATGGATAATGCCAAATTTTTTGACCTTCGAGGGCATCAACACAGTAGACACCATCCGCGCCCGCGCTGAAGTACACCTTTCCTTGACTGACAGTGGGGCCCGATTCCGTATGACTGGCTGTTGGGAAGGTCCAGATCAGGGTGCCGCTATTGGCATCAAGGCATCGGAGATGACAATTGGAGTCCTGATGAAATCCTTCCCCGACATAAACACGGCCGCCCACCACACTCGGCGCGGAGAAGATCGGAATCGGTGCAGTGTATCGCCAGAGCTCCGTTCCGGTGTTTGCATCAATGCAGTGGACTATGCCACTAGAGGAGAAAATCGAGCCGTGCGTTGAACCGATATAAAGTCGTTCCCCAACAACGGAAGGGGATGAAGCAAAATCAACGGCGGCACCTTTTGCCTTAAACGTCCAGATGAGTTCACCGCTTGTTGGTCCGGGAAGGGTATCGAGGTGTCCTGTCCGTGCAACCGTGCCTCGGAACGTTGACCAAGAGGACGAGGCGCGTTTGGCCTCGGCGGCTTTGCTAACGCCAGCGGCATTCATACCTATCGGTCTGGTAGCCTGATAAATCCAGAAACCGCCCCCTACGACAGCGACAATGACAACGGTCAATACCGCAACCTTATAGCGAGAGATAAATCTGCCGATAGCGTACATTATCATCTTAAACGTATCCCGCGCAAACACGAACGCGGTGATCAGAGCAATACCCACAAAACCTAAAATTGGCCCGATAATACCTGCTAATGCGGAGAGCGGCCCGATCAGTTGCGGGATTACTGCAAATGCCGGTGTCGCTATGCTAAATGTGAAGAATAGGAACGCCCCCACAAAGATATAACCTGCTCTTCTTTTCATCATACGTTTTCACCTATCTAACCGCTCGATCTGTCTGCGAGAGACCGACGCGAAAATCTGTTGTTGAGATTTGATGCCTGACCGACTGAATGTCACGCCAAAGCAAGTTTAAATATAAAAGTTGAACAAATTTCAGGATAAAGCGTCACGGCTGGGAAGCCGTTCCTACAAGGCTCCCAGTTATAGCCTGTGTCACGGCTGGGAAGCCGTTCCTACAAGGCTCCCAGTTATAGCCTGTGTCACGGCTGGGAAGCCGTTCCTACAAGGCTCCCAGTTATAACCTGTGTCACGGTTGGGAAGCCGTTCCTACAAGTTTATTCTTTAAAGTTGCCAAGCCGTTCTCTAATCCCAGTTCGTTCATGTTCTATTATTAAGCCATTTTACGGCGAAATGAATCAAGTTTTCCATCATCGGGCGATTGACGAAGATGTTTACGGCGGTTTCGTTTCGGAAACTCGTAATCAAGTACATCCCTTTGCCGTGGGGCAACATGGCGACTGCGATATCCTTGCCCCCATTTGTGGTCGCAAGGAGCGTATATCTGTCGTTCCACCCTATCCACGAATCATCAATAAAAACTGAGCCCGACTGAATGGTGTTCGGTTTGCTAAAAAGTGTCCCCGATGCACGGGTCGGTTGAAGGTCGCTCCGTCCCCATCGCTCCACGCCTGTTAGGGGTTCAGAGAGCCAACCCGTGTTGCATGGTCGCTCATCATCGCTATCCTGCCCGATGACAATCACAACGCCACCATTTTTAACGAAGGTTTTAATTCGGTTTTCCTGTTTGGGTGTCAGGAAATATTTCGATTCACAAATTTCCCCATGTCCAATCCACAGGATGTCTGCATGATTGAGGTCAGTAAGGTCTCGGTCTTTGGTTTTTTGATAGGCAATCTTCCGCTCACCAACGCGACCAAACTCCGAGAGGATAGGGAATACAACATCATAGTGATTTCCCGTCAGCACAAGGGTGCGTACCGTACCGGGCGGTGCTTGGGCAAGATGCTCTATTTCTGCGGTCTGCGGCGACTTAGGTTTAATTTTTCCAGCTAAGATGCCGCGCAAGAGCGTCTTGAACTCAGAGGTTGTGCCGTTATAAGTACGGGGCATATAAATTTCGATATGGGTAAAATTCCACCACACACGACTTTTATCTGCCTTATCGTGGGCATGCGTCTTAAACCAAGTGCCATTGACGTGTCCGAGACTATCAATCCGTGCGCCCCGCTTGGCGTAAAATACAATAATCGGCAATCCAACTTTGAGCTTCTTGATCAGTTCTCGCGGGAAATTGCCCTGTCCGACAGCGATATTAATCTGGATTTCCTTGAATCCGCTTTTGCCTTTAAGGTTTTCCTCAACACGTACCTTTGCGGTCATCCGCTTAGAGGAGATCTCCGTCACCGTACCGAAGATGATATTCGTGCATTCATTAATGATTTCTTCGAGGAAATAACGTTTCTCGATGAATGCCTCCGATTGGAACGGGCAAGGCAACAAACCCAAAAGGAATAATACCACCATAGCCGTGTAAAGTGCAATTCTTTTTCGCATACAAGATACCTTCGTTAATGCTAAAAACGGTGCTCGTGGGTGGGAAATCTCTTTCCTACCCACGAGCACGATACATCATGATGACTTTTCAAACAGGCTCTTACTCGCTAATTCTTACGGCGGTGCCATGGTGTCGTTGTCGTAATCATTCTGTTCCTCCAAACCGAAACCGTTGTGCCCCCAATGTTTTGGGCTCTATTGACATTATATTCCTGAAACGATAATTGAATGCCGATCAGATTCCTTCTATATCAGGTATCATTTTCTCGGTCATCCAACAACTGACGCAGGGCTTGACGGTCTGCATCGCTTAAGTCATCAATTCTATCTTCAAGTGATAATCCTTGAAGCCGCTGGACAGGTGACAATCCCTCTTCGTCTGCCCACAACTGAAGTAGGGCTTGACGGTCTGCATCGCTTAAGTCATCAATTCTATCTTCAAGTGATAATCCTTGAAGCCGCTGGGTTGGTGTTAATTGACTAAACAATTCCTCGGGGTTTATAAACGGAACCAGGTCTCGCCCAAGGTATTGAGCGATTAATTCCATATTTCTTCTTGGCAGTCTAAGTCTGTTGGCCATTGCAACCTCCTCGGTTATATCTGGGTGAAGTAGATACGCATACTGGATAAGTTCTCCCTGTCCACTTTTCACAATCTCTTCAATAATCTTTTGACTTTTACCCCTTGAGGACGAGAATAGCAGAAGCGAATGATTCACAGGTTCGATGGGGAGTTCGTTTATCACAATTAGGTAAACTGGCAGTCCACGGTGGTCACTAAAATAGTATCCATCCGCTATCTGTTGGAATCCAATCTCCGGTTGAGAAAGGATGGTTCGAGGTATTCGGGCACTGACGATGGTCAACGTCGTATCGGGGGCAAACACTTTATGCTCCACGAAATATTGATATTGATAACACCGCGACAAAATTTGATAATATCCATGAATCGTCAACGCATCCGCTAGTCCTTTGAACTCAATGACATTGTGTATCAGAAAATACCAAAACGGTGTTAGACTATGCATCTCGCGAAGGACTCGTGCAGGAACACGAACGACAGCATCAATTTTTCGTGGCAATCGCGCAACTTCCACTTCGGTTTCAATATCGACTTCCCACCCTTGAAAAAAAGTGGTTATCATCTGTTTGAAAATAGGGTCCGTTGCTAATCGCTCTGTTTTAGAACCGCGCTCACTGTTCATGACATCCTCCAAAGTGAATGATGTTTGCTTTATGATATTATAACACGATTTTAGCCGAAACGCAAAAGTAGAAATCTGAAATCAGGCAGGAGAAGTAAATTTTAGGTTGAGTCAGGAAGAATACCATAGTATAATGGAATGGTAGTAGGATAATCTAAGTTTCTATCAATTCCTTTCCCTTTTCTTATCAAGGAGATATACCACATGGCAGAACATACACATACCGAGCCATCGGCACCCCCTTTGATTATTCCGGCATCGGAGACAGCAGAACAGATGGCTGTTGCATGTTCAAATTTTTTGGAAACTTTAACACCGCCTCTTCGCCAGAAGGTTGAGATTGCATTTGAAGAAGGCGAACGCTTGCGTTGGCACTACATTCCCATTGAGATGTGGGACCGCAAAGGCATCTCTATCAAAGAGATGAATGAAAAAGAGCGAACCGCCGCCTTCAATCTGCTTTCAAGCGGCCTCAGCGCGAAAGGATACCAGAAGGCGACAGCGATTATCAACCTAGAAAGTACGCTTGGTGAAATTGAGCGGGCCGAAGGGGCAGCGAGACTGATTCGAGACCCTGAACTTTACTTCTTCACCGTTTTCGGGGACCCGACAAATAGCAAACCGTGGGGGTGGCGTGTCGAAGGGCATCACGTTTCACTGCACTATACGGTTATTAACAAAGAGTTGATTTCCCCATATCCCTCTTTTTTCGGCTCGAATCCCGGCGAAGTGCGTAGCGGCCCGAATAAGGGGCAACGGATTCTTTCCTCAGAGGAAGATTTGGCGCGGCAACTCTTGGTCAGTCTCAACGCAGATGGGCAGCGCAAAGCGATTATCAATGCGACCGCTCCCTCCGACATTCTCACGCGGGATGTCCCCAAAGTTGAGTTTGATGCCGTTGAAGGTCTCGCCGCCGAGTCAATGGTGACGGAACAGCGCGAACTCTTGGTAAAACTCATTGATGAGTATGTGGACCGGTTGCCAGAAGAGGTCGCAGAGATAGAACAACGGAAACTTCGCACCGCCAACGTCAACGACATCCACTTTGCATGGGCAGGCCCAGCCGAGCGGGGAAAACCCCACTATTATCGGCTGCACGGCCCGTTCTTCTTCGTGGAATACGATAATACCCAGAATGACGCAAACCACATTCACTCCGTATGGCGGCATCTGGAGGATGACTTTGGCGTAGACCTGCTCCGTATGCACTATCAGCAGGCGAGTCATTAGGCACAGGGAGGTCGCACTTAAAGGCCCAGGGTTAGAGACCTAATGACACTCCTAAAATCAACTAGCGCAAGCGAAAACGCGCCATAATTTGAGAGGTTATATATGGTCGTGCTCTGTCTACAAGCACCTTTGGAGTATTTCGACTCGCCTTTTTCCTACGTTAAAATGCCGTAAATTTTGGCTCGGTAAAATGGGCAAAAAATGGCCACTGACACAAGTGACAAAGGCGACAAAGATGACAGATTTCTAGATGGTACAACACGAAAAAATTTCAGATGAGGGGACGATATGGACACAACATTTAGCACAGATATCAAAGGCATAGATCGGTTTATCTTCGAGGCAGGGGCGGATGAGAATAAGCTCCATTTGCATATTTCGGAAGTTGACCCTGGTACACGGGCGCATCCGCCGCACCAGCACGATGGGCAAGAGGTTTTCTACGTCTTCACCGGCGAAGGAGAAGTTGTGTATGGAGAAACAGCGCATCGTCTTACCGCCAACGAAGCCATCCACGTTGATTGTACCGTATTACACGGCATCCGCAATGTTGGGGATACGCCGTTGCGATATGCAGTTATCATTGCGAAGTAAACTTTAAGTTGGGTTAAGGAGGTGAAGCCATGTATAATCTCAACGGAACAGTCGCCCTAGTGACGGGCGCGGGTGGCGAACACGGCATCGGACGCGCCATTGCGACACGCTTAGCGAAAGAGGGTGCTGATGTCATCGTGAACGATATTGTCAGCAATCCCTATGCAGATAGCCCCACAGATTGGGAAGGCGCGCCATCCGTCGTGCGGGAGATTGAGACGATGGGCAGGCAGGGGTTGACCGTTCTTGCTGACGTTTCCAACGCGGAGCAGGTCGATGATATGGTACAACAGGGGCTAGACCGATTCGGTAAGATTGACATCTTGGTGAACAATGCCGCTTCACGACCCGGTAAAGACCGTGTGTTGGTGGTTGACCTAGAGGAAACTGCTTGGGATAAAGAGATGAACATCAACGCCAAAGGGACCTTTCTCAGTTGCCGGGCAGTCGCTCGCCACATGATAGACCGGGGCGGAGGTGGCAAGATTATTAACATGTCCTCCACGTCGGGGAAACAGGGGATGGCACGATATGCCGCTTACTGCGCTTCAAAATTCGCGGTGATCGGCTTCACCCAATCCCTAGCACATGAGCTGGCGGAACACCGTATCAACGTCAACGCCATCTGTCCTGCCGCTGTGGACACCGAGCGGACAGGCTATATTGCCGCCGCGTTGTCATCAGAAGATATATCACCAGAAACGTGGTGGGAGAGTGAACATCGCGCTCAGAGCGTGGAGCAACACAAAAAGCGGGTGCCGTTGGGGCGGGCAGCGAGTGGCACGGACGTTGCCAAGACAGCGGTGTTCCTCGCCTCGGCCGAGTCTGATTACCTCACCGGCATCGCCATTACGGTCGCCGGTGGTTCTGTGATGAGCTAACCTACATTTTCCGAAAAGGAGATTCTACTATGGTTCCCTGGATTTTCGCACATAACCCGCTCGAACACTGGATGGCCGACTACAAGCGGATATTCGACGCTTGGGAGGACGGTGGTGTGCGCGGCATTGTGGTCGGTTATCTTCGCTTTGCGGAGGCAGATGGCACATCAGTTTCCACCTTTGCCCCCGACCCAAAAGTGTACGCCGAGTTTGGGGTAAGCCCACCGGAGGCGGAAGGGCGGAATACCGAGAAAGAAAAACTGCTACACGAGATGCTAGACGATGCCGCATCCCGTGACTGGCACATCATGACCTTCAGCGTCCCCGGCGGTGGCGGCAACCTGCCGTTGGCAGAAGACCCCTACGGCGCGGTTGGGTTTGCCGCCCGCGTACAGGATACCATGAACGCCTTTCCCCAAGCGCACGGAGTTATCATCGACGGCCCCGGCGAAAAACACTACGAACTGGCGTGGCATCACGGCGGCGAGCTATTTGAGATTCGTGAAAGTGAGGCGCAATTGGCGGCGTTAGGGGTAGATATCGGCCGCTTGAAGCGGGGCATCGCGCATCTGCGAGATCGATTTCACAACCTGACACCAGACGTGGTTCGGTATCATGCGCCGGGCGGGATGTTGGCGGCGTTGACGCTGTTCGACATCAATGAGGACGCACTCTACTGGCTACGGACACGCCAGAAAATGGCACTCGACTATATGATGGCGATCCGGGAGCAGTTCGCTCGGTTCAATCGCAAGGTGGAATTGGGAGGCATTCCCCGCACTGCCACATTTTCTTCACTCACCGGGCAGAATTATCAGCAGATGGCACCTCTGTTTGACTACATCTTCCCCAAACACTACTACTGGCATCGAGGATTCGACGGGATGTACGGGACAATCGCACGTTGGGTGCGAAAACTCCGCGAATGGAATCCTACGCTAACGGAAGCGGATGGCTTCGCTGTGGTGCAATCACTATTTGGCATTGAACTGCCGGGTATCAACTCACTGATGGACATGGAACTCGGGTTTCCAGATGAATTTTTTGAGCAGGTCGTATACAGCGAAACCCGGCGGGCATTGGAAGCCATCGGGGACGAGAACAAGACGGTTGCCTGGGTATCCACTGGACGGAGCCCCCATGCTGGTGATGCCATGACAGCCCGTGACCTACACGGCATCTTGTCGGCTTCACAGCGTGCAGGGTTGACGCAGTTTCTCTTCCACCCCGACCCATATCTAAGCGCGTCTGAATGGCGTGTCATTTCCAATTTATGCGGGAATCCATGGGACCAATCCCGCGAAGGCTATTGGCCCTCTGATAGCAAAAAACCGGATGAATTCACTCGGTGAAGATTTAGGATGGAAGAGTGGAAGGAGGGAAGGGGGGTAGAGCAGAAGAGGGGAAGTTATACAATTTCAACATCTAAATGTTACGTCTGAACAAAAGGAGTTTTGCAATGCGAAGTATTTTTGCTGGCATTGAATACGCAGGGAAATCAACCTTAGTCAAGCTTTTGGCGGACTACTATCATCAACGCAAAATTCGGACGCACGGCGACGACCATTTTACCATACCGGATGCCTCCCTGAGCCCCGAATCACGCGCGTTAATGGTCGATTTTCCGAACGATGTGAAAGAGCGGATGCAACGTATGCAGATCCAGTATCACGTTGAGATTATCAAGAATTACGCCTGCCCCCTGATTGCCGGGTGGCACCTTGAAGAGGCGGTCTACACATCTATGTACGGCGATGACCCAGATAGCCCGTACTACAAGAATTATATGTATCGCGCCCAACGTCACTACGAGGTACAGGTGTTTGAAGCACACCTACCTGATGTTGTCCTGATTCATGTGACAGCGAGCGATGAAGCCATCCGTCAGCGGATGGAATCAGACCCGCACGAGTACCAAATCATCAAGTCAGAGGACATTCCAGAAATCAAGCGTCGTTTCGATGAGGAGATCGAGCAGTCGCTTTTTACGCAAAAGGGGCGGACAATCGTCATTGATACCACAGATAAAACGCCACAAGCCTCCTTTGATGAGTTGTTACTCCTCTCCGAGCCGTTGGTGACGATGGGAGAACTCGCTATCCGTGCCATGCCCGTACCCGATGGCGAGTACGATGTGCAATACGAGAACGGGGTGCGGAAAATGATTCCCCAGTAATCTTTGAAAGGAATGAAAATGCCAAAAACCAATCGACAAATCACCCTAGCCGCGAGACCGTCAGGGTATCCGAAACTGTCCGACTTCAAGCTCGCTACCACGCCTATCCCGGAGCTCAAAGCAGGGCAAGTCTTGATACATACCACCTATCTCACCGTTGACCCCTATATGCGTGGGCGGATGAATGCAGGCAAGTCTTATACCGCAGGTGTAGACATCGGCGGTGTCATGACGGGGGGTATCGTCGGGAAAGTGATCGAATCCAAGCACCCCGATTTTCAAGTAGGCGATATCGCCCAAGGCACCCCGGGGTGGCAGGAATATCCAATCTGCAATGGTAGCGAACTCCGAAAAATTGATCCAGACCTCGCACCCATATCAACATCGCTCGGTGTGCTTGGGATGCCGGGTATGACAGCTTATTTTGGACTTTTAGAAATTGGGCAACCCAAGGCGGGAGAAACCGTCGTCGTTTCGGGCGCAGCGGGTGCAGTGGGGTCGCTGGTCGGGCAGATTGCGAAAATCAAAGGCTGTCGCGCCGTAGGGATTGCGGGTAGCGATGAGAAAATTGATTACGTCGTGGATGAACTCGGTTTCGATGCGGCGTTCAACTATAAAACCGTTTCCGACTACAATGGTAAACTGCAAGAACTGTGTCCGGATGGCGTTGATGTCTATTTTGATAACGTCGGCGGTGCAATCACGGACGCTGTCTTTCTGAATCTCAGCGTGGGGGCGCGGGTTGCGATCTGCGGTCAGATTTCCCAATATAACCTCGAAAAACCGGAATTGGGTCCACGCAAACTGTGGCACCTCATTGTCAAGCGGGCGCGAGTCGAAGGGTTCCTCGTTTTTGAGTTTGCTGACCGATTCGATGAAGGATTTCGCCAAATGGCCGAATGGATGAAAACGGGCCAAATAAAATATAGTGAAACCGTTGTCGAAGAGTTTGAGAACGCACCGGCGGCGTTTATCGGGATGTTGAAAGGCGCGAATATCGGTAAGCAGTTGATTAAAGTTTCCGACCCTTAAAATGGGGGAGATTGGAAGGAGGGAAGGGTGGAAGATTGGAAGATTGGAAGAGAAGAAATCTGTCAATTTCAATATCCTGTTAATCCTTTAATCAGTCAAATCCTGATGCGGATTGGGCAGTCTACGACGAGCAGAATGTTATCATGGCACATGAACGCATAAAAGTCGTTATTGATACCGACCTCGGTTCCGATGCCGACGACTCGATTGCCTTAGCCCTCGCGCTCGCAAGTCCGGAACTTGACATCAGAGCCGTAACAGTTGTCGGCAGGCAATCGCTATATCGAAGCCAGATTGCCAGGGCGTACCTTGCCCTCGCAGGTCGGGACGACATCCCTGTTTATGCTGGTCTCGATAGCCCTGCTCCGATAACACCACGTCCATCCGACGGGACGGAGCCCACCCGTTTTCGCTTCAACTGGTTCAACATCGAGGGAGAAACGACCTTAGCGCGACCCGAAAAAATTGAAGCGGTTGACGCGCTTATTTCGCTCTTCTCAGGCGATGATGCACTTGAGCTTGTGGCGATTGGGCCAATGACAAACGTATACGAGGCACTGAAACGAGAGCCTGGTATCGCAAAAAACATCCGTCGACTGACGGTTATGGGGGGATACATTTCACTGGTAACGTATGCGGGACGTATTTTTCCCTTCAAAGGTGATTATAACCTCTGTTCCGACCCACAGGCTTCGCACACCGTCCTTCGCAACGCAGAGATTCCAATCCGGCTCGTGACCGCAGATGTGACCCTGAAAACGTGGCTCACACAAGCGGATATGAACGTGCTGAGAGAAAGTGAGAGTCCTGTTCTGCAAGCCCTTATCCGTGAAATTGACCGATGGACACCGCTTCAGGAGCGAGGCTTTGGATATAGCCTCAAAGAGATAGACAATGTCGCTTTTCTCCACGACCCCTTGACGGTGGCATGTGTGTGGGATGAGTCATTTTGCAGATTTGAAGACCTGCATATTGAAAATCTAATCACGCAGGAGAATGTATTTCGGACGCTCAGTCGCCCGAATCCGATGCCGAGTACACCCCGAATCATGCGGTGTGCAACAGAGGTTGCCCCAGAAAAATTTCGCGCATATCTGGTGCAACGTCTCAGAGCTCATTTTGGATAAAAGGAAAGTGAAATGAGAAATATTTATACTGTATTTCCCCGCAGGGCAGAAAATTATCTCCACCGACTCGAAATCCTTGTTTGGTGTGTTGTGTTGTTGATTATCTGTTCTGCTTTTATTGTGAATTGTGCTGGGCCAGATGCCAAAACCGATGGAGGCGACGAGTGGCCAGCTTGGCGAGGCGAGCACGGCGATGGCACATGGAAGGCACCACCTCTGCCGAATACTTGGCCAGAGCAAGGCTTACCCGTGGTTTGGCGGCAGGAGGTCGGAGGCGGGTATGCAGGTGTCACAGTGGCAGATGGCCGTGTTTATACAATGGACAGGCAAACCGAGCCGATGGAGGTCGAGCGGGTCGTCTGCTTCAATTCGGAGACGGGCAAACCGTTGTGGACGCATTCCTATAAAACGGCGTATGGCGACCTCGATTACGGGAGCGGGCCGCGGGCGGCACCAACAGTTTATGAGGGGCGCGTTTACACACTCGGTGCGCTTGGACATCTGCACTGCCTTGATGCGAGGACCGGGAGCGTCATTTGGGCGAAAGACACTCAAGCCGAGCTAAACGCCCAAATACCGGAATGGGGGTTCGCCGCATCGCCGGTGATTTGGAAGAATCTGGTCATCGCGCATATCGCCGCCAAGCCGAACGGGTGCTACGTCGCATTCGACCGTCTCAACGGGGACGAGATCTGGCGGGCTTCCAACGACCCCGCAGGCTATTGCACCCCGATTGTCATCACGCACCGGGGGGAGGCCCAACTCATCTGCTGGACACCAGAAAATATACACGGTGTCTCGCCGAGTACGGGTGAGGTTTACTGGTCTTTCCCGTACAAGGTGACATACGGTGTCTCAATTGCCTCGCCGATTTTCCAAGAAGGCATCGTATTCGTCAGCGGTTACTGGGAAGGATCGAAGGCAATCCGCCTCGGCAAAACCCCACAGGATGCGGAAATGAGCTGGACAGAAAATAAATACCTTCGGGGATTGATGTCGCAACCGCTGTATCGGCAAGGGTATGTCTATCTGCTCGATAAATCCCACGGCTTGGTCTGCTTCAAATTGCAAACCGGCGAGAAGGTCTGGGATGACGATAATCAGATGACACCCAAGGACCGGAATCCCCACGCCAGCATGGTATGGACAGGCGACACTGACCGCGTGTTGGTTCTCAACGCCGATGGCGAACTGATCCTCGCACGGTTCACCCCCGAAGGTTACAGCGAGCAGTCTCGTACCCCAATCATCGATCATACATGGGCGCATCCAGCGTTCGCCGGTAACCATATCTTCGCCCGCAACGACACTGAATTGGTCTGTGTGAAGCTGACCCAGACAGCAACACCAACACAGTAGTAAAACAACTTGTGAGAGGAAAATCCTTTTCCCGATTTCCTGTAGGAGGGAAATCCCTTTCCCGAATTTCTTGTGAGAGGGCAACCCTTTCCCGATTTCTTGTGGGAGGGAAATCCTTTCCCGATTTCTTGTGGGAGGGAAATCCTTTTCCCGATACACGAATTTAGGAGAAACACTATGTGCAATCAGAAGCATTTGCTGAGTCTTTTCGCCATTTTGCTTTTTATGGCCGATGTTGCAACCGCACATCGGACAGAAGAAGCATCAACCTACCACGTCATTTACGAATATGTCATCCAAACAAACTGCACCTCATCATCTTGCCACAGTACCGCCAAGCCGAGCGGCGGGTTGAACCTTGAGAATGAAGATGTCGCTTATGAAGGGCTTGTTGACGCAGATCCGGAGAACTTTCTCGCTGAAGAGCAGGGACTCAAACGCGTTGAGCCTTACTATCCGGAAAGTAGCCTGCTCATGTTCAAATTAACCCGACTAATGGAGGGACATGGTTACTTGATGCCGCGGGGTGGGAAGCCGCTACCGCGGGAAACTGTTGATGCCATTCGTCGCTGGATTGTTGCAGGCGCGCCCAAAAAGGGAAAAATCAAAGATATGCCCGCGCTTGACGCACCGATCAAGTTTGCCCGCGAAGCCTTCGAGCCGCCACCGCCCCCCGAGAGAGGTTTTCAAACCTATCTTCCACCGTTTGAGATATTGCCCGGCGGCGAGCGAGAAATCCTTTATGCGATGAAATTGCCGATTACCGAAGATGTGCTGGTCAATCGGATTGACATTATTCAGCCCGCAGGCTCCCACCATTTCCTGCTCTATCGGATATTGGGCGATAAAATTCCCAAATCCGGCCACCGGGAACTGGTGGCGCAAGACCGCGGTCACGATGGCATTGACCGTGAGTTGGTTGCTGGCGCACAGACAATGAACACGACGCTGGAATACCCCGATGGGATTGGCATAAAAATTTACGCCGATACCTACTACGATTTCAATTCCCATTATATCAATTTGAATCAAAAGGAGACACTCCACGGTGAGGTCTACGTCAACTTCCACACCGTTGATTCAAGTTGGGCGAAACGGATTGCACGTCCTTTCCTCATATCAAATGGCGATATCAACGTACCACCCGGAGAACGGGTTGAAACGACTGATACGTGGATTGTTCCTCAGGATATTGAACTTGTCGTGCTCGCCTCACACATGCACCGCCACGGCGAACGGTTCGTGATCTCTCGACTTGATGGCAAACCGATCTACCAAACCGATGATTGGGAAGACCCGGGATATAAGATGTACAATCCACCCCTCCTCTTCAAACAGGGTGATGGAATCCGGTATACAGCGACACATTACAATGGCGATAAACCGTACCCCATCCGATTTGGATACACATCAGAGGATGAAATGTCAATCATTTTCGGTTATGTCGTGCCTGTCAAATGAGCAAGTTTAAGGAATAAATCGGGAGCGGGAGTTTCCCCTGTGGAAGGGAGTTCCTACTCCCGATACGCTCGACCCCAAAAAAGGATGAAGAAATGGCTCGAGTCGTTCCATTACGATATGATACCGCTTTTAAGAAAGCGTTTGGCCAACCGGCTACCTTCTGTCAGTTCGCCAAAGATGTTTTAGGTATTGAATTCCGTACCAATGAAGTGCAGCGAGGTTATAAACACCTCAAACCTGTCAGTCAGGTTGATATTGAGTACGACCTGTTTGCCGAAGACCCAGAAACTCGAATCGTTGTGGAGATACAGCATCTCAAAGAACAGAACTTCTATGATCGGTTCCTGTACTATCATCTCATCGGCCTCGTTGAACAGGTGAAGAGCAGCAGAGCGTATCAGTTCAACCAAACGGTTTACACTATTGTTGTCTTAACGAATCCTTCTCGCGATAGTGAAATCGACTTCAGTGTTGCCATCCCGGATTTCAACCCCGTCAACGAATTTAGTCGCAAAGTCGAGGTTTATCCGCATCAATTGGTGTTCTTGGTGCCTCACATGGTCAATGGGCAGACACCCCCGGGCATTAAATCGTGGTTGGATATCATCTTGGATTCTCTGGATGAAGAGATTGATGAAACCCGCTATCGTTCACCCATTTTCGGGCGTGTGATTGATGCGGTTAAATTGGACAACATCTCCTCGGAAGAATCTCGGGTGCTTAAAGATGAAGAGGATTGGGAAGATACCCTGATATATGAACATAATCAAGGGCGTAAAGTAGGGCTCGCAGAGGGACAGCAACAGGAAAAAGAGGCGATTGCACGTTTACTGATTAGCGAAGGGTCAAGCACTGAGTTCATCACAAGAATAACAGGGCTCCCAGAAGCAGAAATCGAAAGACTGCGGCAATCGTAAACTTCTAAGCGTGTTGATATTTCGCTGGCGCGAATTCGGATAATGCTGTAATCATTGAGGGGTGTCTGAAATCGCCTCAAGGTACGTCAGGATTGGTTCAATCCGTCAAATATCAACAGAACCGAAACGTGCTTAGATTGACTCCCAACTAATTTATTGAGGATGGATTTATGTTTCAAAAGAATTGGGTAGTGCCCCGTGTTGTTGGAATAGCGATAATTCTGCTATTAAGTGTGCCTCCTGCCTTCGCGCAGGAAATTGTCTGGGAAGAGGTAGGCGGTCCCTACGGTGGCACAATCCTTAGCCTATTCGTCACTCCAGATGGCACACGCTTTGCGGGTACAGAGCAGGCTCGCATTTTCCGTTTCCAGAGCGATGGCGATTCATGGACTCGGGTCAATGTTGAGTTAAAGGATGCCCGCGTTATGTCGTGGGCAATTCTGGAGACGACCCTCTATGCGGGTACGATTAACGGCGGCGTTTTTCGTTCAATAGACGGCGGTGAATCTTGGAGACAGACCAACGCCGGATTGCAAAATCTACGAGTTCTTTCGTTGGCAGTCTTAAACCAAACGCTCTATGCAGGCACGGAGGGCGGTGGGGTCTTTCGCTGGTCAAATGCAGAAAGTGCATGGGCGGAGCACAACACAGGATTGACAAATCTTTTCGTTCCCTCGCTGGGTGTCATTGGCAAAACCCTCTACGCAGGTACAAACGACGGCGTTTTTCGCGCAACTGACGATGGCAACTCGTGGAGGCCTGCCAACAGCGGGCTAAAAAATCAGATGGTCTGGGCGTTGGGGGGCCTGGATAATACCCTCTATGCAGGCACCAATGGGGATGGGGTGTTTCGATTCGTGCGCGAGAAAAGGTCTTGGGTACAATCTGGCTTGAACGGGGCATTCGTCACCGCCTTGGCGGTTCTGGATAGCACACTTTATGCTGCCACAAGTGATGGCATCTTCCGAGTAATGGGGGGCGGAGGTTCATGGCACCCCATCAACAATGGGGTAACGAATCGCTATGTGTATACGTTGGCTGTTTCGGACCGGACGCTCTATGCGGGAACCGGGGATGGCCTTTTACGCTCAACAGACGGTGAGGACTCATGGCAGGCAATGAATAGGGGCATAACGAACCTTCATATTCGAGCGTTGACTCCGTTGGGAACGACCCTTTACGCCGCCACAAATCGGGGCATCCATAGCTTATCGAGTGGGGCGCGTACATGGGCAGTCGCCAGCACAGGCGCAACCCATCGTGATATCCAATCGTTGGCTGTGCTCGGTACGACGCTCTATGCGGGCACCCGAAACGGCGGTGTCCTCCACTCCACGGACGGAGAGATAAACGAAGGCTTGATGGGACGTGACGTTCGTTCGCTGGGTGTCATTGGCAAAACGCTCTATGCTGGGATTTGGGGCGGTGGAGTTTTCCGCCTCACAGCGGGCGAGAACAGATGGCAGGCAGTCAACGATGGATTGACCAACTTCGGCATCCGTTCATTGAACACTTCAGGTGCCACTCTTTACGTGAACACTCGTGGAGGAGTTTTCCAATGGTCAGACGGGAGCAACGCATGGTCGGCAGTCAACGGCGGTTTAAACCTTGATGTCCGTTCAATGGTAACGATTGAGACTACGTTTTATGCGGGTACAAATAAAGGTATCCGGCGTTCAACGGACGGTGGGCATTCGTGGATTGCCGTTAATCAAGGGTTGGAGAGCGATAACGTCTACGCATTAGCTGTTTCTGGTGCGACCCTCTTCGCGGGTACGAGAAACGGCGTTTTTCGCTCTACAGATGGCGGCGACTCATGGACACCAGTCAATGAAGGGTTAAGAGATAGGAACGTCCGGGGACTGGTGGTTGTGGGGACGACGCTCTACGCGAGCTCGGAGCGAAAGGTGTATCGCGCTTCCCTTGCCGATTGACATACTCCCCACCCTAAAGGGATGGGGATTCTTGAATACCGCTAAGCGATAGACTTGCACAGATGCGAATGAAACCGAACACCTGTGGGGGATGCCATTGCCCCAACTACAGGGTGCAATAGCCACCCTGATACTTGGCTTTTTGGCTCGCTCTTCGACGACCGAGCCAAAAAGTCCGACCAGATATTGATTGCACCAACGCCATCGCGGTGGTATTGAAAACCACACGGCTTGCAGTGATAGTTGCGGTTTGATGGCTTGTGCCGATGCCCGCATTGTGGGCAGGTTTGTGAGGTATATGCCTCGCTGACTGTATCAACTTTGATGCCCACGAGCGTGGCTTTGTAGCGTATCATCTCTGCGATTCGTGTAAACGGCCATTGGTGAATCTTCTGGTTGGACTTCTTGGAAAACTTTGCACGTTCACGGATGCCTTTGAGGGCGCCTATCACTATCGTATCCGCCTTCGCTTTTTTGCAGTCGGATACAAAGCGTGAAGTGATTTTGTGTTCAGCATCCTTGATTTGTGCATCAATTTTCTCCAGTGCTTTTGTTTTCGCACGTCGAAGTCTGTACCAGCGTTTTGACTGTTGTCTGCACTTGTCCATTTTGGACTGAAACCGGGCTTTGGTTTTTTCACGGTAGCGTTTGATTGACCGAAGTTTACGGCCATTGTAGATGGTCACGTTTTGACCATCATGTGAGACAAATACTATTAACTCTCCTGTTGTACGCTAGAGGATGTATTACGTCAGAGTTAATAGTATTGGGTGAATCTCGCCCATGTCTACAGCCACAACGTTACCTGTGATTTCACGGTTGAGCGGTTCAACTTTGTGCGCTCGCTCACGCGACCATCCGTCCTCGGATAGACCAGCGAGAAATAGTAGTGACCGCGATGATAATACAACTCAACACAAACAGGCTTTTGTGGTGCTTTTATCTCAATCGGTTCGCGGTCTCTTCCATTAGACAACCGTACCACGCCATCATGATAACTGATAGCCGTTGATTTCCAATGCACCTTGAAATACTTTGGAGTGCGCTTTGGAGGTTTGGCATCGGGATTCGATTGACGTACCGAGAAGAAACTCTTGAGTGCTTTGAAATACTATTAACTCTCCTGCTGTACGCTCAAGGGTGTACTATGCTAGAGTTAATAGTATTAGCTTTGACAGATGGCTTGCACCGTTTGAGAATGTCCGAGGACGGATGGTCGCGTGAGCGAGCGCATAGTTGATAACCACGGAGGCGTTGATACTTTTGAGTGTCGCCTTCAGATAACCAAAAGCCTTTTTGCTTGTGCGTTTTGCGAATTAGAGAGACTGTTTTGGAATAGCAACGACCTGCTTCGCGGGCAAGATGGTCAAGATACCCGGTATCAACGTTTAGATGTTTCGCTTTGATTTTTCGTGTGCCATACATGGGAGTTACCTTTCAGCCTTTCACGCCCTGGTTCAGAGGGTGAGGCAAGCACCCGCTGGGTTGCGGGTGTGAACCCTTGCCTCGAAAGGTTGACAGTATTATAGCACAAAACCCCATGATTGCAATAGATTTTACTTATAATAAGCAAAATCTATGAAAAACGCGCGGTGCCGTGCTACATCACCACCCTGAAGGAATGGTGCCTTGCACGGAAGAGAGGTAATCGTGGAACAGGTTTTGATCCTACGACTGTTACAACCTGATTAAATTTTTAACTAACATTGCACATAGAAATAAATCGTGGTAAAATATCCATTCATTGCAATTTTTCACCCAATTCAAACCTAAAGGAGGTTTTAATGAGGTTTTTCTTGGTAATAAGCATATTGCTGTTAATCAGCACAAGTGCATGGGCGTTAGCCCCGGATGACTCAGCGTTGATTGGTGTTTGGCTTTTCAACGAAGGAAGCGGAACTAGCGTTGGAGATATGTCCGGAAACGGCAACGACGGCACAATCAAAGGTGATATCGGTTGGGACAACAACGGGAAATTTGGTGCGGCTATGCTTGCCAAAGGAGGCGGAAGCATTGATGTCGGTGACTCGGATAGTATAAACACTATCGCAGATGGGTTCACTGTTGCCGCGTGGTTCCGCGTTGATGCAGACTCCGATACTGGTGTTAGAAAGAACGGTTCGTTCCTTCTGGAAGACCAATCTACAAGCGAGCCTGTGCCAGATGGATTTTCTTTCCGAGTCTGGACAGACAAGGGTATTACTCCCGGACTCTACGGTCAAACCGAATTGAAGCAGGGGCAGTGGTATCATATCGCCGGTACTTACGATGGGAAGATGGTCGAAATGTACATTGATGGCGAACCGGAAAGTGCCAAAGGCGTACTGGCTGATAATAAGTCCGATTGGACACCAGAGTGGGAAGGCAAAGTTGGCGCAGGCTCAATGCTACAGTTGAAGTTTGGCTCTGAGTCGTATACGGGCGCAATAGACGAAATTGTGCTTTTCGGCCGTGCGTTGAGTGGCGACGAGGTCAAGGAACTGGGTAACGGTTGGGAAAACCTTGGAAAGGCTACAGCCGTTGAGGCCCAAGGCAAACTCGCAACAACGTGGGCGACACTTAAATCAACACGTTAACGTCCACTCCCATATTGACTGACAATTAAGCACCGGTAGCGATTTCGCTGTCGGTGCTTTTTTTCTATCCGACCTCCCGTAGGTGGGGCATCCTGCCCTGCCCTCTGCCAACACGTCATGATGAGCAAACCGTCATCCCGACGGAAATCAACCGTGCGGCCCGTTCGGCGGCATTGGCAATCAGCGTCGGTGCGTTTTCAATGGCAACCTCTAATGTCATTGGTTCAGGCACGATATCGACCATCGCATCAATCCCAGCATCATACACACCGTCAGCATCGTCAGAGATACTCCCCGCAATTGCGACCACAGGAATGCCCCGCTCCTTTGCAACTTTTGCAACACCGATAGGCGTTTTTCCGAAAACCGTCTGAAAATTAATCTGCCCCTCGCCCGTGATGACAAGGTCTGCATCCGCAAGTCGTTTTTCGAGTTGAGTTGCTTCGATGACAAGCGCGACACCGGATTTCAACTCCGCATTCAGGAACGCCATTAAGCCCGCCCCTAGGCCTCCCGCCGCCCCGGCACCGGGAATATCCCCAACAGTTCCCCCGATATCCCGTTGCAAAATCGTGTCAAAATGTGCCAAGTTTGTGTCCAACGTCTGCACCATTTCAGGAGTCGCGCCCTTTTGCGGGCCGTAAACGTGCGACGCGCCATCCTCGCCGGTCAGCGGATTGTTCACATCACAAGCGACAACGGTCTCTGTTTCTGATATGCGCGGGTCAAGTTCAGAGAGCTCGATTGCATCGAGCTGACGCAAACCGCTACCGCCCCACGGGATTGGTTCACCCGACGCTGTGATTAACTTTGCGCCGAGTGCCTGCGCCATGCCCGCCCCGCCATCGTTGGTGGCACTACCGCCGATGCCGATGAGCAGTTTACGGCAGCCGCGGTCTAGTGCGGCTTTAATCAGTTGCCCCGTCCCATACGTTGTTGTGACGAGTGGATTGCGCTGTTCAAGGGGCACAAGCGTTAAGCCAGATGCCGCCGCCATTTCAATGACAGCCGTGACCCCATCGCCGAGCACACCGTACTGTGCCTCAATTTCTACGCCGATCGGGTCAACAACAGGAACCGTCAAAATCTGTCCTCCCGTTGCGTCAACGAGGGATTGGGCGGTGCCCTCACCGCCATCAGCCATCGGTAACTTTTCAATTTCGGCATCGGGAAACACACGATGCAGGCCTCGCTCTATTGCCTCTGCCGCTTGCAAGGCGGTGACACTTCCTTTGAATGAGTCAGGCGCGACTACGATTTTCATAAATTATTCACCTAACCCTTCTCGTGAAATCGTTCCATTGTCTTCTGGTAACGTTTGTCCATCTCTGGCCCCTGCTGTTGGATGTATTCTTTCTCCGATTGACGTGCTGTTTCAGGTGAGGAGGGGGTGGGGATATCAATAACGGCGGTGCTAATCTGGTCGTTACCCCATTTGTAAGCAACCACCTCGCCCTTGCTGATGATAAGGTTCATCCCAACATTCGCCTCAACAATCGGCACACCGTTTTCCCGCGCTCGCGCCAGCACCGCTTGGTTTTGGCCCTTGTTTTTCGAGCCGTAAGACGGAATAAGGATGAATTGCGCCCCGTCAAGAACAAGTGTACGGGCAATCAGTGGATTCCAGCGGTCATTACAGATTACGATACCGGCCCGACCAATCGGTGTATCAAAGGCGCGTATCGTCTTTCCGATGCGGTTAAATGTCCAAGACGAATGAGTGCCTTCCGCCAATTGTGTCTTGTGATACTTTCCACAGATTTCACCGTTGTGGTCAATAAAAACGGCGCAGTTATAGACCGCATCCTCAATACGCTCCGCGAACCCAAAGCAGAGAGATGTCCTAAGCGTTTTCGCAAGCCGCTGAAATCGCTGTATGTAGGGACCATTAATCGGTTCGGCAATTTCGAGCATACCTTCGACCCTCTCTGGGTGCTGGATGGCCTCCATCACGACATATCCTTCAAGCATACCTTCCGTGGTCAAAATCACTTGCGGTTCCTCTTGGGCGGCCTCCGCGAAGAATGCCTCCATCTTGTCTGCGTTTGCGGCTTTATCCCATTTCGTCGGCTTCAATGAAATCGCCGCAACTTTGACTGAATTGTACATAAGTTACCTCCTACGGCTCTGTAATAGGGGCGTTTTCACACTCTGGGGCACCACAAGAGCAAAGACCTCCACAAGGTTCTGTTCTTCTTTGCGCCTTTGCACCTTTGCGTCTTTGCGTTAAATTTAAGCCCCTTATGTACCTTTGCGTCTTTGCGTTAAATTTACCAAGGGGCATTCATCGGTAGACCGCTTGAATATTTGCCCTGATGTAACCGACTGCAAAAGCAAGCCCTGTCCATCGGGTATTTTCCTGCGGAAAGCTGGGGGTATGGTCCATCATGAATGGCCCCTCAAAACCGATCGCTTTGTAAGTCTGCATCGCCTCGTACATATCCACATCGCCCTCGTCAACGAAGACTTCCTGAAAACTTTGGGGTGTGCCCCGAATGTTGCGGAAGTGGACGTAAGCGATTTTGTTCTGAGACCCAATGCGCCGTATTGCCGAAGGCACGTCCTCGCCCATTTCACGGACGCAACCTTGACAAAACAGCATTGCGTTTGAATCGCTGGGCACCATATTGAATGTCCGCTCAAAATGGTCAAGGGTTGAGAGGATACGGGCGGCACCGCCAAGTGCTTCAGGGATAGGCGGGTCATCCGGGTGTACCGCAAGTCTCACACCAGATTCTTCCGCCACCGGGACGATGCGCTCAAGGAAATATTGCAAATTCTCCAGCAGTTGCGCCTCCGAAATGTACTTTTCAGGCACATCCGGCGGGGCTTCCATAAATTCATCATAATCGAAGGTACTGTAGCGAGCTCCGCCGCGCCCAATCGCTGATGTCGTTCGGAAATTCCCGATCGGTTTGAAGTTGTATCCCAACGTCGGGATGCCTGCGGCGCCAAAGTTTCTAATCATCGTACACCACGCTTCAATTTTCTCGTCCCGGTCCGGTCGGGCAAGGCTGATTTCATCCCAGCCGCTCATCCCGACATTATTCAACTTCATCCCGTGCGCCTCAACCTTCTTACATAAATCCTTCCAGAAGTCTGTACGGTCTTGCCCGTCCTTGAGGTCAGGCGGTGGTGGGTTGACTGTGACATAATCCACACCAATCGCTTTGAACAGGCTCAAACTATCATCGTTAATCGCCTTCCAAGGGAGTTGTTCTTGAATCGTCATTTTGAGTGCCTCCAGTAGTGTTACCGAGTTGAACCAATCGGAGCAATGTTCGTCTAAAAATAAGGCATGAACAGACAAGGCATTATAACACAACAGAAGAATTTTGCAATGGAAATCGGAATTTTAACGCAAAGGCGCAAAGACGCAAAGCAGAGGAACAATTTTAACGCAAGGGCACAAAGGCGCAAAGCAGAGGAACAATTTTAACGCAAGGGCGCAAAGGCGCAAAGGGGCAAAGACGCAAAAAGAACAGCAAAACGCTCAATGAGCGTGGTACTACGAACCCAATACGGGGGAGCTCGGGTTTTAATACTAAAACTGGGTTAGATGTGTTATAATTTATCCAATGATGGAGGATATAATAATGGCTAACCGGATTCAAGATTGGCTTCATCAATTTAGGCAGAACCGAGCGTTCCAACTCATCCTGATTCTATGCATCCTGCACCTTATCCCGATCTGGGGGTTCGAGTTTATTCCGACGCAAGACGGATTGAGCCACGTCTACAACGCTTATCTTTTGAAAGAGTGGCGCAATCCTGAATTTACGAAGTTCCGCGAGGTTTACAATCTAAACCTGACACTGTTCCCAAACTGGAGCAATTACGCCTTTTTCGTCGTCGCGCTCTATATCTTCCCGCCGCTTATCGCCGAAAAGCTTTTCGTGACAATCTGCGTGTTGCTGTTTCCGCTGGCATTCTATTACCTACTCGGCGCGATCGATAAACGCTTACGAATCTTCGGGGTTCTCGGCTTCCTCTACAGCTATAACTACCTATTGCACATGGGATTTTACAATTTTGTCCTAAGTGTGCCCCTCTGTCTAATCGGAATCGGATATTGGTGGAAGCATCGAGCGCATTTTCAGATTACCCACGCTGTCGTGCTGTACCTCCTGTTGATTACGACCTACTTTTCTCACCTGAGTTCCTATACGTTGCTGGTCTTTGCGCTATCCTTTCTCGCGGGCATCTATTTTCTGAGTCGCATAAAGTTTGAATTGCGAGAAGGCTTGAAGAGTTTCCTGCTGTTTATTGTCACCCTTACACCCGCCTATTTCATTCTGCTCAAAACCGTACTGTCCAATCCTGAGGAGCGTAAGTCAAGTTACAGAACTTTTGATCAATTATGGAACTATTTCGTTGATATGAAATCCCTTGTTTACTTTAACGATGACTACGTTCCGGTGTCTTGGGTGTTGCTCGGATTTATCAGTCTCTGTGCCGTGTGGACGCTAATCCAGCGCATACGTGAAAAACGGCTCTTTGAAGCAGAAGCTGGGTTTCTCCTCTTAGCAATGATATTGACTGTGCTATACTTTCGCTTGCCGTGGGCCTACGGTCCCCCTGCGTGGATTAACGACCGGGTGCATCTATTCATCTTTCCAATTTTACTCGGTTGGTTTCTTGTTCCCAAACACCGTTGGCTAAAACATAGCCTCGTCGCCATTATGCTCGTGCTGTCCGTCTGGCATATCGGGCTAACGCTTCGAGATTATCATCTGCTGAATAAGGACATGAAGGAGTTCATGTCTGGCACCCATCTCATTGAGCCGAATTCAGTTGTCTCAGTTCTGGAACACGGTACACATTGGTGTGGTGCCGAACATCATGGTGAGATTGCGTATCTTTCGCCGTTCTATCACGGGACATCGTACTACTGCCTCGGAAATGGAAGTCATTATGTGGCAAATTACGAACCGAAATATAGCTATTTCCCGTTGCGATATAAGAATGGAAATTGGAAGTTTAAGTACCTTGAAGGTGAGATTGACTACATGTTGGTTTGGCGTGTAGACCCACAGCACACGGCGGTCCAGGCATTGGCGAAAGACTACGAAATCATCCACGCGACGAAGAATCTAAAACTCTTTCGACTTCGCAAATAAACTTGTTGAATAGACAGTGCAAAAAACGAGGAGACGGTCTTGAATTACCAACGCAACGTCATGATAGCGGTTGCTTCACTCATTACGATTTTTTTGATTGGCATCTCCGGCTATACGATTCTTGAGGGAGGTAATTCCCCGGGCTGGACCATCTTTGATGCGGTTTATATGACGGTTATTACATTGACGACAGTCGGCTATGAAGATTATGGTATGTCTAGGGAGGGGAAGCTTTTTACAATCGTGTTGCTAATCGGTGGGTTTGGCATTTTCGTGTATAGCATCGGTATTGTAATCGCCTTTATTGTCGAAGGCCAATTACAGGAGGTTTTTCGGAGAAGAAAAATGGAAAAAGCCATTAATAGGCTGTCTAACCACTATATCATCTGTGGTATAGGGGATACGGGCATTCATTCGCTTGATGAATTAATTCAAATGAACGCCGACTTTGTCGCCGTTGAATATGAAGAAGAGCGGATTAAACACTGTCTCGAAGCGCGGAATTTTTTGTACGTCCACGGGGATGCAACAGAGGACGAAGTGCTCATCCGGGCGGGCATTGAACGCGCGAGAGGCGTAATCACGACCCTTTCTCGTGACCAGGACAATCTGTTTGTCGTGCTGTCCTCCAAGCAGTTGAATCCGAATCTCAGGGTTGTGTCCAAAGCGGTCGAAGATACATCACCCTCAAAGCTGGTTCGGGCAGGCGCGGATGACGTTGTCCTCGCCGATCAGATTGGGGGATTCCGTCTCGTATCGGTCGTGATACGTCCAGATGTAACCGATTTTTTGGACATTATGCTTAAAAATCAGGTGACAACCCGGTTTACCGAATCGGTGATTCAGCAAGACTCAGAATTGGTGGGATTAACACTCAACGAGGCGCAGATTCCAAATCGAACCGGATTGGTCGTTGTCGCTGTTCGGACCGGAGAGAAGGAATTTGTCTATAACCCGTCCGGTAGTATGACGCTGGATGTCGAGTATGCGCTGATTGTTATTGCCGATAACGAGCAGTTGCAAAGGCTCCACAAACTCACCGGCGATTCACGGGGACCGAGCTGAGCGGAGGCGCGCTTGCATAGAGGAAAGGACTGGGATATGGCTATCCAAGCCGAGCGGAGTCTTGCATAGAGGGCAAGGACTTGAATATGGTCATCCAAGCCGAGCGAAGGCTCGTTCGCAGTGGATTGCCAAATCCACTGCACATAGGAGCATTATAAACTAACTGGAGGAAATATGCTGAATAACACGGAAATTCAATCTTTTTTCGAGAACGGCTACGTTATTCGTAGGGGAGGGCTGTCTCAGGCGGAGATAGAGACTTATCGAGATGCGGTAGACCGTATCTTGTACAAATGCCGCGTTGAAAAGGCGCATTCGCACCTGCGCTATATTGATGGTGAGCAGGATGACACCTGGGGCGTGAACCACATTTTCCATCCGAGCATCAGAGAGGATTGTTTAGTGGAATCGCTCGGACATCCACAGGTCTTGGACGTGATTGAGGCGTTAATCGGTACACAGTTGCGGTATCACCTGTGTACGCTCTTGGTGAGTGCGGAACGGAAACCGTATCACATCAACTGGCATCGGGATTCGGTGCGAGATGGGGAGGTGCCGTTGGAGCAACTGATGGCGGGACTCAAAAGCGGTGTGCAACTCAACGGCGCATTGTACGACGATGAAACGCTTTACATCGTCCCCGGCAGTCACCGCCGAGAGATTACCGATGCGGAACGGCATATCTTACAGCATTCGCCAAAGGCAGATATGCCCGACCAGATGGCTGTGACGTTGAAAGCGGGGGATATTGTGTTCTATAACTCCAGTATACTGCACAAAGGGCATAACAGGACGGGGGAGAAACGCCAGACCTTGCACTATGCCCTCGTCGCTGTGCGGGAAGATGAACCGCCGAACCCCGATAGCCCAACGAGTCAAGAGTGGCTGAACCAGCCAGCTTTCTTTACGGGACTAAATCCACGAATCAAGCCGCTCTTTGACAACTGGCTCAGATATGGATGACGCACATCGGTTTGCGGCGGTGTACGAATCGCGAAGGGTGTTGCTTACAGCTTAAGTTCCCGATAGACCTCATAGGTCTGCTGGGCGATTGTTTCCCATGTGAACGCTTGAACCCGCTCTAAACCGCGTTTGACCAGTTCGACGCGGAACAGTGCATCCTGTGCGACCTGTTGTATCCTATCCGTGAGAGATTCGGCATTGTCTTCAGGAAAGACCAAGCCCCCATCCCCAATAACGTTGGGAATCTCCCCGGAGTCAGAACCAATGACAGGCACCTCGCACGCCATCCCCTCGATGAGTACCCGCCCAAAAAACTCAACCCAATCCGGTGTCGTGCGCGAGGGGACGACAACCGTGTTCATGCAGTTGATGTATATCGGCACCTTTTCGGGCGGAACCGTGTCAACCCAAATCATCCGATTCGCGATGCCAAGCTGTTCCGCAATTTTGACCAGTTCCGGTTTATATGTCCCATCGCCGACTATCAAGAGCCGATAATCCAAGTCCAGCATCGCCGCCGCCGCAAGCAGGGTGTCCACACCCTTCATCTGCTCAAGCCGACCTACGTAGCCAATCACAAAGTGATCTTGTAGCCCGAGTGAGGCGAGCAATTCGCTCGCATCCGTTTTGTGGAACAATCGGCAGTCTACACCGTTAGAGAAAGGGATAAGCTCGCCTTGATACCCTCTCTGTCTCAAGATCTGCCCAGCACTTTCACTCAATGGGAATGCCACATCGGTTTCGCGAAAGACCTTTCGCTCAATCCAGACTGGCAGGAGCCCGAACCGCTGTTTTGCAGGGATACTCAGCGAAGTCCGAAAAATGAAACGGCTTTGTGGGCAGTATTTGCGCTTGAGCCGAATCGCTTGCAAGGCGTTTATGCTCCACGCCTCCTCTTCGAGATGAATAATCTGCGGTTGGAAATCTCGGAAGTGCGTTTTTAAGCCGTGACGGTAGTAAAATCGGCTTCCGTATCCTGAAAAGCGAATGGGCAAAGGAAATTCATCACAACGGGTTTGCGAGCTCGGTTCAAAGGCAATCTCCTGAATGCTCTCGTACCAACGCTTAGGGGTAATCACGCGAATATCCACGTCAGGGTGTTCACCCACCAGGGCAAACTTTCGGCGATACGGTTTCATGATATAGGAATGAGATAGAACCAGGACGCGAATTGGAGATTGCGGATGCGCGGGTTCATCGGTTCGCTGGATCTGAGAGTCGTCCATGAGCGAAGGGGAGGTATTGATTGATTTGCTCATTTCTAAAAGTAGATCGTTAGTTTTCCGACGGAGTGTCTTTGATGAATGAGAGTGTCTTGGATGGCGGCTCCACATCCTGCTCAACGACTGTCGGTTGCGAATATGTCTCATCAACCGCTGCCGTTTCCTGTGACGGATTGACATCCCGGTCCAGCAGTCCCATAATGCCTTCAAGCCGTTTCTGTATCTCAGCTTTTTCTGCCTCAACTGCTTGACGGTCACGGCTCTGCGTTTCCTTTGATGCGTTCAATTCAGATTCGACATATCGCAATTCATTGTTGTGCTCTGTGAGCTCCTGAATTTTTGCGTCCCGCTGCTGCAACTCGGAGCGGAGTACGTCGATCTGGGCTATCAGATCTTCCTTCTCCTGTTTCAATTGCTGGACGTGATTAACAAGGCGTTCAACACCTTTTTCCAATGGCTCAAGCAAATCTTCTTGTAATTCTTCAAACATTTAACTCTCCTAACATTGAAATTTAGCTAACCAATTGGCCCAACCAATCAGCCCAACCAATCAGGATGTGTCCGGGCGTAATGAAAAAGATACTGTTGGGCATAACCGAGGTATTCACCAAAATAGTCCCCTGCAAACTCACGAATCTCGGAAATTGTCGCTTGACGTTTGAGATAGAGTTGCTCAATAATCCGCTTTATCCATACATCAATCGGAAGTGCCTCAATATGAAGGAGCGAAAACAGGCAGATACAGTCAGCGACCTTTTCACCAACGCCTTTGAATTTCATTAATTGCTGTTTTGCCTCCATATATGGCAGACCTTTCAGGTGCTCTAAGTCAAATTCCCCTTCCGCAATTGCGACAGCCGCCGCCCAAAGGTACGGTGCGCGGTATCCCATCCGACAATTGAACAGCGCATCAGTACCCGCTTCGGCGAGTGCTTGGGGCGTTGGAAATGAATAATTAACCTGGCCATCAAGGGTCAACCGTTCACCAAATCGGGTTGAGATTGTTCGGATGATTCCTTTAATTCGAGGGACATTATTATTCTGAGATAAGATGAACGAGGCAAGGCATTCCCACACTTCTTGATTTAAGATACGCATCCCCCAGAATGTTTCGATAGCGCGGTGCATGTAGCCATCAATGTCCACTGCCTGTAGGATGTGCGGTAAATCGCGGTTCAGGTCGAGATAGTGACGGAGGTAAGTCTCCAATTGCGCGCTGTTCTCATCGGCGGAACTCTCAACAACCAGCGTCTCATTTTCTTGGCAAATTTTGAGCAATCTGCCCTCAACGACACCGTAGTGCCACTCATCCAACGGTTGCCATCGAAATGATTGCCCGCATTCGAGCGTGTGTTTCAGGTTGAAATCTGTCACATTATTAATTCGGATAGAATGCCCTCCAATCCCGAAAAATCAACAATAGAAAAGGTTTTGACAAAATTAGCGAATGCCTCATGTGCTAGATTTGGGGTGCGGATTATTATACAATAGAATTAATCAATTACGCAACTGCTAAAAAAGACGTGACATTTGGACAAAAATCTGCTACAATCAATAGGCGAAGGATATGGATATCTCCAAAATCGCTTCTTTCGGGCGAGCAGAAGGGCAAAATTGCTGTCTCATAAAGCGCGTACGCACATCAGCGAGCGCATTATAGAATCATACACAATGACAAGACGCACTACCAAACCGCCCAGTAGCGGAAACTGGACGCATTTTGCCAATAATATCAGATATTAAAACAGAAAATAATGGTACTATCCGATCGGGACATTATTCAATATTTGGATACTGGGAAAATCAAAATTACGCCAACACCTGATCTCACGAGACGACTCGGTTCTTGCTCCGTTGATTTCAGGTTGGGGAATATCTTCCTTGTATTCAACCATAGCAAACATCCTTACATCGATCTGCGTTCGGAAATTGATACCGACGATTTAATGGAGCGCGTTGAAGTGCCGGAAGACGATGGCTTTACGATGCAACCGGGCGAGTTTGTTCTCGCTGCAACCCTTGAAACCCTTGAATTGGCGGACGATGTGATGGCGCGTCTGGAAGGGAGAAGCAGTCTCGGCAGGCTTGGAATTATTGTCCACAGTACGGCGGGACTTTTCGACCCAGGTTGGGTCGGAACGGCTACATTGGAACTCGGCAACCTTGGGCGTATGCCCGTTAAGCTATACCCCGGTATGCCGATTTGCGCGTTCACGTTTGAACAATTGTCTTCTCCGGCCAAAACGCCCTATCGCCAAAAACCGGGGAGCAAATATGCTGGGCAGGTTGAACCGGCGGCGAGTCGTTTTGGCACAGATCTTGATGCGGAAGATTCTGAGGAATAAAGGTAGGTAGCGGGAGCGGTTGGGCTTTCGTCAACAAATGCGTCCTCCGTTACTGATACAACGATGATATGCCGAAAACTTGGGCAATTATATGCCCAATAATTCAGCATTTTTCTAATATTGATGATGACCCTCGACTCGCTTTGTCAGGGGGTTGTAATGAAGTTTAAAAAATAAGTTGGGTAATGATAAATTGTCCCACTACGAAAGAAGGGCGGTTGTTGGGTTTCACTCTATCTCTGTATATGAACGTTTTGTGAAAAAGCAGAGTCTCTATGGGTATTGATAACCTTATGCTTTTAACCGTTCAACCCAACCTACTAAGTACTACTTTTGCCTATCTATATTTTGTATTTTAGAGGCAGAAATAATTCGTTCTTGAATAGCGAAAATCGGAAATCGTGGGAAATTGGCATATCCTTTGCGCTTGACATTTAGGCTAATAGGCATACCAAGCCTGTCGCGGGCAAGATGACTTGGCCCGCCGATTTCACAGATTTCTATTTTCAATCTTGTTTGATAATCCGTTTACCAAAATTAAGTTATAGGAGGCTACTGCATGACACCAAGTGAGGTGATTGCACTTGCAGAAGAAAAAGAGATTAAAATTGTTGACCTGAAATTTACCGATTTACCCGGTATGTGGCAACATTTCTCGATTCCCGTTTCTGAATTGACCGAAGACCTGTTTGAAGAAGGAAGCGGCTTTGATGGTTCAAGTATCCGGGGATTCCAAGCCATCGATGAAAGCGATATGCTGCTGTTCCCAGACCCGGCCACGGCAATCGTTGACCCTGTTTGTAAAATTCCCACGTTGAGCTTGATCTGTAATGTTAAGGATCCGGTTACGCTGGAGAGTTACCCGCGAGATGTTCGGTATATCACCCAAAAAGCCGAAGCTTACTTAAACGCGACAGGAATTGCCGACACGAGTTATTGGGGCCCTGAAGCAGAATTCTTCATTTTCAATGATATTCGCTATGGTCAGACCGCGAACTCCGGTTTTTACCAAGTAGATTCCGTCGAAGGGACCTGGAATACCGGCAAGGATGAAGGCCCCAACCTCGGGTATAAACCTCGCCACAAAGAGGGATACTTCCCTGTACCGCCATCCGATACCCTCCAAGATATTCGGTCTGAGATGATCTTGAAGATGATCGAGTGCGGGGTTGATGTTGAATTGCACCACCACGAAGTCGGGACAGCGGGACAGTGTGAAATCGATCTTCGATTCGATACGATGACAGTAATGGGCGACACGCTGGCATTGTACAAATATATCATCAAAAACACGTCGCGTGCCCATAATATGACAGCGACTTTTATGCCGAAACCGCTCTTTGAGGATAACGGGTCGGGAATGCACACGCACCAGAGTTTGTGGAAAGATGGCAAGAACGTCTTTTATGACCCCCAAGGCTACGCGCTTTTGAGCGACACTGCATTGTACTATATTGGGGGGCTACTTGAGCATCTACCTTCCCTGTGCGCGATCATTGCACCGACAACGAATTCTTACAAGCGGTTGGTGCCGGGTTATGAAGCACCTGTGAATCTCGCGTATTCACAAAGAAACCGCAGTGCTTGTATTCGGATTCCTGTCTATTCCAAGAGCGAAAGGTCGAAACGGGTTGAACTCCGTACCCCCGATCCCTCATGCAACGCCTATCTGGCAATGAGTGCCATGCTCATGGCGGGACTCGATGGCGTTCAAAACCGAATTCACCCGGGCGACCCGCTTGACAAAGACCTCTACGACCTTGAACCCGAGGAGTTAGCGGATATCGAATCCGCACCGGGCTCATTGGCAGAGGCACTTGATGCACTAGAGGACGACCACGAGTACCTGCTCAAAGGGAGTGTATTCACGGAGGATGTCATTGAGACATGGATTGAGTATAAGCGCGAAAACGAGGTTGATGCAATCAACCTGCGCCCGCACCCGTATGAATTCCATCTCTACTACGATATTTAATCGCGACTGGTATGGATGGTTCGTTAAATTGGGAGGTGACGAGTGATGCGCGCAATTCCACGCATCACTCATCACTGATCTTTACGCATGATAAGGAGAGAAATCGATGAAAAAACTGGAGTGCATTATTCGCCCCTTCAAGCTCGAAGAGGTCAAAGATGCCCTAAGCAACGTTGGTGTTCGCGGCATGACTGTTAGTGAAGTTCGCGGATTTGGACGAAGTCGAGGCCATACAGAGCTGTATCGCGGAAGCGAATATACCATTGAGTTTGTTCCCAAGTTGAAACTCGAGATCGTCGTTGAGGATGAGAACGTTAATAAAGTCATTGAGGCAGTGCGAGAAGCGGCGGCAACTGGAAAAATTGGCGATGGCAAAATCTTCGTCCTCTCGGTTGATGAGACGGTTCGTATTCGTACAGGCGAGAAAGGCCCCGAGGCGATATAGAACGCATTAGGATGGCAATGCGTGAATGGAATAAGTGCTTTCTAACTGATTCAATTGCGCCTTCATCTAAAAGAGTCTGTTAGACCCAACCCCTTTAGCTTAGGCAGTTGACATTATTTAAGCCTCTGAAATGCTTAGAATTCTGTATCCCTCTTGCCCCCTATTAACGGCGAGAAACTTTCCGAAACTTGGAAGCCGTTGAACAATCTGGCGTATTGGAAGGTTGCCGATGGGTTGTTGTGGGGGAAAGAGATTCTAAACCAGTGGCGAACCGATACGCGCACCGGACTTGAGCTGACGCGCTTTGTTGACCACCGTGAGCATTTTACGATAACCGTGACGAATTTGCAAGTTCGGCATCCTGGTCCGCCACTGATTGGGGTCGCTTTGGGGAGAAGAATCCCCTGCGAATGCCGAATCACTAGCGTCCGTTTATTTGTTGGGCGGAGAGGCGGCCTGTTTTTATCCTGCGGCGGATGGTTTTGTCTGATACGTAGTAGTGGAGGGCGGCTTCTTTGATGGTCATGTGGGTAGACGTTTGGGTATCCATGTCTACTTACCTATGTTTTGTCCAAACAAGTGGGGAGGTTATTGATTGGAAAAAGACCAGTCCGACCAGTGCCGGCGCGGACTCAACTGCTCTCAAAAGGGGTGCGGATTCCGACAGCACACCTTTGAAAGCCTTATCATAACAGTGCTTTGACTGCTTTTGTTCTGATATCGGACTCGCAAAACGGAGAAAAATCGTGATTTTTACCGCTTTTGCTATCAAAAGGTCTTTGGCAGTGCTTGGAGACCTTTTAAGCGGGCTTCTGCCCAGTGTCTACGTGGGTTTTCTGGCGATTAGGGATTGTATAGAACCCCACATTCATTGGACAAAAACGAGGTACTTATACGGTGGGGAGGTGGGTTGGGTTTCGGAAGAATCTAACGCAAAGGCGCAGAGGGCGCAAAGAAGAACAGAACAGACGGTAAGAGGTCTTCGTAGGCGTGGACTTTCATACTATTCACCACCCAAGATGTTGACAATATCCGTATCCGAATAATTCCCCTTCCTCAACACAGTAATGACTTGAGCCCTTGTCAGTCTACCATCATCAATCTCTCCATTAACCCACTCCCGCACCTCTTTAACCCCCCGAGCCGTCATCGGCTCCATCTCCGCTGCATCCTCATCAAGAATGACTCTTTCGATTATCGTTAAGATATCCGAATCGGAATAATCCCTCTCCTTAAGAAGTGCAATTATTTCGCTTGGCGTAATACGACCCTCCTTCACCACTTCTTTACTATAGTTTGGACAATTTTGTAAAAGTCATGCGGCTTTGTCAATGGGCAGGGGCGTGTCCTGCTCAAATACGGGCGTAATTTTCTGCGAATTGGGCACTTCTTTCAAACTCGCAGAAAATAAATTCGTCATCAGTTGCACCCGTAAATACGCCACCCGCAACCCCTGCGTCAACCGAACCGGATGATACCAATGAATCCCTAGACGCTCGCAAACCGTCTCAACGCTGACCCCCTTCGCATCTGATTCTGCGGTCAAGAATATCAACTTTGTCACCGAAGCAGCAACAAAACTCAATTGTACAAATCGGTTGATGCTTTGCTTCGATTTGACTTGATAGCTATCGAATCCAAAGTGTTGTTTCGCATCCCGAAACGCCGTTTCTATCTGCCATCTCTGACGATAGTATACAATAATCTGCGAAATCTCTAGCGTGAGGTCGGTTGTGAACACACAGAAATATCGATACGGTTTTGAGACCTTGGAGCGCGTCCGTATCACTACGAGTCGAATGGGCGCATCGCACATTTTCGTGCGCGCCACCTTTGAAGTGACCGAGTGCATTTTCCCATTGAGTTGAATCGCTTTATACCGCAATCGGCGAAAATCTAGGCGGTCTCCGTATTGCTTAGGGCGACCGCGCCCCTTACGCTTCGACACCTTCGGTAAACGGTAGAACACCGCATTCGATTTCGCACGGCAGAGAATCTGATGCCCGCACCGCATCACCGTTGTAAACACTTTACGGCGGGAGAAACCTAATTCAAAGATAATCAACCCTTTCGGTATCTTTGAACAGATACGGCCCAACACCGCATCACTTTTATACCGAATCGTTTTCGGATTTACCCATTTTACCCATACAGGAAGAAGCAGCGTCTGGGTCGCAGTCGCACACAGCACCCCAAGCGCACCGAATTGATGCCCTAAGTGAAACTTCGATTGATTGACGTTACGTTTTTGATACCGGAAGTTCCGGAAAAAGTGTACGCCCCACTGAGTTTTGCCGGTTTTTATTGCTTGGGTGTCATCATAGACATAGACCCAGTTGGGAAAGTGATTCACAATCCATTTTATCAACCGTATTGCCACCGCATCGGCATCCCATTTACCGCGGGAGAGAAACTTGACAAACGACCAATACCGTTTTGACCGGGGACTCGCTTGATAAATTTGTGTCACTGTCCCCCTGCTGTTATTGACGATGAGTCCGATGATAAACGCACGAAACAGTGCGAAGTTTTGGGTGTTGAATAAATCACGAAAATCGGTTAGAATTCTGTCCAAGCAGAAAAGGAGGTCCATTTTTACATTCCTTTCAAAACAGGGTTTGTTTTCTGAAAGGATACCTGTTTTTCTGCTTTTTGTCACCTTAATTCTTAAAAATTGTCCAAACTATAGCACTTCTTTAAACAACTCTATCCGCTCCGCAATCCCTGCATCCGTCAACGGCTCCATCTCCGCTGTATCGGGGTTGCCGCTGAGGGATGCGAGTATGTAGCCGATTATGGTGAAGAGGCACCCGAGTGCCATGTATGCTAGTTTTTGTTTGAAATGCATTTGGTTCTCCTTTTTGAGTTGTTTATGGTTGATCGTTGTACAGGTTGTACACTTGGGTGTCACATCTGTAATCCCAAAGGCCACGCCGTTTGTATGCCTCGATCAACTCCTTTATTATTTGGTCAGACTCCGCTTGGTACTGTCTCGCCTCTTCGAGGATACGTGCCCTTTCTGCTCTTCGCTTCTCGATTCCGCGGATCCATTCCTCAATTTCAGCATCTTTCTTGGCATCGGCGATGGCTTTGGCTTCCTGTTCTTTCCTATGGCTAAAATCGGAAACGCGCTCCTGTTCAATGACCCACTTCCCACCAAAATAGACTGCCGCGAAGTACAGCAGGGCACATAGGATTGATATGAGTATCGATTTGAGATTCATTGGTTTTAATCCTTTCTGGATTTGACGGGATTATAGGTCTTGGTTGTTGTCTCCGCCTTCCTTCCCGTTTTCGTTAGAATCGTTTGACTCATGGATTTTCAGCACCTATGGGTTTATCGGCATCCGACTTTGGATGGGTGAAAAGGGACCGCGAAAAACAGTCCCTTTTTCAACAGGAGACTAAGGTGTAAACATGCGATTATCCCAAAGCCGTTGAGCCTCGTCACCAGTGATTCCGTGCCTCTTGATATAAGCCTCGACATCTTTATTCTCTTGCCTCCGGACCCGCTCAAGTTGTTCTGGCGTGAGTGATGCCCGCATTGCTGAGACCTCGGGATGGTTGGCCCAATCCGGTTTACCAACCAGCGGGGCTTCTAACAAGGCATCTAGCTCTTGGTTTATAGCACGGAAGGCATCTAAATCGGCGAGTAACTCGGCCTTTTCGGCCTCGCTATCTGCGACACGCGCGCTGTTTTCCTCATCGGCCTTGCGGTACTTTTCTGCAAGTCGAGAGATTTTCGCCTCAATTTCCTTGACTTGAGATAGGGTGCTCGCATCAGCAGGTTCGTCATGTTCGTCAACGGCTTCTTGCGTCCCCTGTGGTTCATTGACACCGTCCAGAGTCTCCTGTGGTTCGTTGCCCTCTTCTGAAGTGTCATGTCCGCCAAAGTAGACAGCTACCACGAAGAGGATGGCGCATAAGCTGGTGATGATAATGGGTCGGGTGTTCATGGTGTTCTCCTATTCGATTGTAAAGACAAAAACAGTGCAAGTAATAGACTCAAACGGCGTTTCATTGTCTTAATTCCTCTAATTCTTTAATTTCTTCATCGATTTCAGCGTCTGTAATTCCAGGCTCTTCTTCCTTGAGCTCTTTTCTTAATCGAGTCGTAAATTCATTGAATTTCTCCTGAGAAAGACTCTGGAGATATTGTTTATCTAATTCCATAAGACGCTCACGGAAGGGTTTAACGGCATTCAGATGAGCCTGTAGCGCGTACATATAATCTAGTTCGGTTTGGAAGTCGGGACGACGAGGATAATCCCCTAATTCATCAATAGCAGATAAGAGTTTTCGATATTCCAAAAATTCAGGACTGTTTCTGAAATCAGAAGCCAGTGGAGTATCTAAACTTTCTCTATTGGAAACTTCAGGAGAATCCTGTTGTGCAGATACATCAGAATCACGGTTTACGGGTGTGTTGTCAACGGTTACGGTAGCGGTCTGCTCTGGTGATACAGCTCTGGGAGTGGGTGCGTCCGCTATCTGTTCTGGTGATACAGCCCGCGTTGGTTCTTGGGTGTGTGTGATGGTTGACTTTTCCTTTGGTGTCACACGGCTGCGTTCTAGGACGTGTTGTCCGCCAAAGTAGACAGCTGCCACAAAGAGGATGGCGCCTAAGCTGGCGATGCTAATGGGTCGGGTGTTCATGGTGTCCTCCTTTTTGGTTTCAGTCCGCTTTTGGTCCGAGGACGGATGGTCGTATGAACGAGCGCATCGCGTTAGGACTTAGTTAATCTTGGCGATGCCGGTGGCAGTGGTTTTCATTAGCTCATTAATCATTGGGCTCTTGATGTTTCGAGTATAGATAAACCGAAACCCTTTTTCCTTATTCTGAATGTCCTGGGCAAGTTGTCTAATCTGTTCTTGCATCTTATGTACCTCCATATATTCAAAATTGATTCTACTAATCAAACCATTTCTGATTTACCGTTTCAGTCCGCCCTCGGATTGGTGAAAAAGGGGGCACTGGGAGCGGGGACGGTTTTATGGTAGCCGTGCCTATTCGATTGTAAGTGAGTTAGGGGTTATGCGATTAGCGATGATTCACCTGGGTACAAGGTGTGAGATAGGCGGTTGTCGGGAGTGACAACCGTAGCCCCCTATCTCCATCGCATGTTTTAACGGTAACACGGATTTTTTTCTGTGTCAATAGAAAAAAATTTGTGTTATAACAATGAGTATGAAAGGGGGTAAATATTTTCAATGAAGGTCATAGAAAATATTGTGTGGATATGTTTGCTTTTTATGGTGTTTGTAGGCTGTTCTGAATGGGCAATCCATCACAAGGATTACTATAAGGACTGGACGCACGATGAGTTCATGGTACTTCGCTTGTACGCTAACGACCTGCACTTTCCCTCTGAGCTCGCTGATTCCGACATCACTAGTCCAGAATTGGTGGCACTTGTCGAAGCATTGAAATTGATGATAAGTGCAAAAACAGGTGATGAAGATAATATTGCTTCCATAGCGAGAAAGGAAGCACTAGAATCTGTCTTAGCACATCTGGAATCAGGCGATAAAAGAAGCAAATATTTAAGGAGATATATTCGTCATTACGCCGAATCTTACACTCCTTATAAGTTACTGAAGTTTGAAGCCCAAGTCAAGTTGGCAATTTATTTTAGAAGATAATACTATGCGGCCAGGAGCCACGGGAGAAAGAGAATGCCAGAAGAAAGTAGGTACAGAAGGGGGTGAATATTTTAATGAAAGTCATAGAAAATAGTGTGTGGATATGTTTACTGGTGTTTATAGGCTGTTCTGAAGACGTAATCCATCACAAGGATTACTATAAGGACTGGACGCATGAGGAGTTCATGGTACTTCGCTCGTACGCTAACGACCTGCACCTTCCCTCCGAGCTCGCTGATTCCGACATCCCTAGTTCAGAATTGGTGGCACTTGTTGAAGCATTGAAATTGATGATAAGTGCAAAAAAACGTGATGAAAGTAGTGTGGCTCGCACAGCGAGAAGGGAAGCACTAAAATCTGTCTTAGCACATCTGGAATCAGAGGATAAAAGAAGTAAATATTTAAGGCGACATATTCGTTTTTACGCTGAATCTTATACTCCTTTCAAGTTGCTGAGGTTTGAAGCCACAGTCAAGTTGGCAATTCATTTTAGAAGACGGCCAGGAGCCGCGGGAGAAGGAGATAAATAGATGCGTTATGAGATTGAAACTAGGCCAAAAAGAGAGATCATAAGACCTTTTTAGATCAATCAAGGTATCACTATTGCGAGGGATTTTTTCCTTATGTGTGCGTTCATCGGTTCTTACGACCACGGATGTCCGTTTTTAACTTGACGCTGTTTCGGTTCACATGCTATCATTATTTTCCCGTCTAGCGACATATTTTTTGTGCAGATTGAGAATTGCATACAGGGAGAATATAATAATGATTGAAGTGAGAAATTTGACCAAACGCTACGGTCCAACAGTTGCAGTAAACGATGTCTCCTTCGATGCAGAAGCGGGAGAGGTACTTGGATTCCTCGGCCCAAACGGTGCCGGGAAAACCACCACGATGCGGGTGTTGACCTGCTTTCTTCCGGCCGATGATGGAACGGCGAGCATTGACGGATATGACATATTTGAAAACTCTATTGAGGTTCGCCAGCGGATTGGCTACTTACCTGAAAGTGCGCCTCTTTACGGTGACATGGGCGTAATCGACTACCTAAAATTTATCGCCGAAATCCGGAACATCCCCAAGAGCGAACGGAACGATCGGATTAAATCGGTTGTTGAAATTTGCGGACTAGGACCGATGATTCAAAAAGATGTCGGTGAACTCTCTAAAGGGTATCGCCAGCGCCTCGGCTTAGCGCAAAGCCTTGTCCACGACCCGCCCATCCTGATTCTTGACGAGCCCACCTCTGGTTTAGATCCTTCCCAAATTATTGAGATTCGGAATCTAATCAAAGAGATTGGCAAAGAGAAGACAATCATTTTCAGCACCCATATCCTGTCCGAAGTGTCTGCAACCTGTAGTCGCGTCCTAATTATTAGCGACGGGCGCATCGTTGCGAACGGGACACCTGACGAGTTGGCTGAACAGGCAAAGGGTGAAGGGGTTGTTGATATTTCGATTCGGGCGCCTCAAGCGGAGATTGAATCGAAACTCGGAGACCTCGATTTTGTTACCGGCTTCAAACAGGTCGGCACCGATGACGGTGTTTTCAGATACAAAATTTCGTCTCAGCAAGATAATATCGCTGAAGAACTTTTCCGTTTTGTCGTTGAAAATCGCTGGAGTCTGACAGAACTTCGTCAAGAGTCGGTCAGCTTGGAAGATGTGTTCTTAACATTGACGGGTAGCGAATCCGCTGACAATTCTAACTGATTTTCAAGGAGGTTGAAGCGACAGGCAAATGAGTAACACGTTAGCAATATTCAAAAAAGAGCTTCGGAGCTATTTCAGTTCCCCAATTGCATACTGCATCATCATTGCATTCCTACTGGTATCCACTGGGTTATTTTTCTGGGATAAGTTAGGCAGATTTTTTCTCTACAACCAAGCCGACATGAGGGCATTCTTTGGCCTGATGCCGTGGATGTTTCTCTTCATCGTACCCGCAATGACGATGCGGCTTTGGGCAGAAGAGAAAAAAATGGGCACCGTTGAGATTTTGATGACCTTGCCAATTAAAAGTTATGAGGTAATTTTAGGTAAGTATCTCGCTAGTTTTGTGTTACTTGCCGTAATGGTTGCCCTCACCGTTCCGGTGCCAACTCTGGTACTTTACCTCGGGGATCCGGACGGGGGGCAGATTTTCGCGAGTTATATTGGTGTGTTCCTGATGGGGGCCGCGTACATCGCGATCGGGCTATGCGCTTCGACGCTGACGGAGAATCAGATTATTGCCTTCATCCTTGGCATAGTTGTTAGTCTTGTATTTTTCTTGGTTGGTTTTGCGGATGTGCAACTCTTGAGTTATTTCGGCTTGGCAACCCACTTCATGAGTATCACCAGAGGCGTGATTGATTCCCGGGACCTAATCTATTACCTTTCGATGACCGGATTTTTCCTCTATTTGAGCGTACTGTTTGTTGAAGTTAGAAGTTGGAGGTAGAACTATGCTATCAAGAAAACTGAAATCGGGTAGTAACGCCCTAATCCTTGCGCTTACTGTTTTCTTTATCCTCGTGGTCGTTAATTTCCTTTCATGCCAATATTTTATGCGGGGAGACCTCACGGAAAACAAAATTTATACCTTATCAAAATCGACGAAAGATATCCTTGAGGGGCTAGATGACATCGTCCGCATTGAGGCATATTTTTCCAAAAAGCCTTCTAGGGTCGCTCAGATACGTGCTGATATCAAGGACAAGCTTGACGAGTACCGTGCCTTTTCAAAAGGAAATCTCCAGATCGACTTCATCGATCCGAGCGACGATGAGGCCCTCAAGCAGGAACTGCGCTTATTGGGCATCCCTGAATTGCAAGTGAACGTCCGTGAAAAAGACAAACTTGAAGTTGCCAACGTCTACATGGGAATCGCTGTGCATTACGCGAACGAGAAGGAAGTGCTTCCCCTCATCGAATCGACTTTCAACCTTGAATATGACCTCTCCTCTGCCATCCTAAAGGTAACGCGAGAAGAGACCAAAACGCTTGGATTTCTCACCGGGCACGGTGAATTTGATATTGATGCCCAGCGGTTTCAGGAACTACGGGGTGAGTTGAGTAAGCAGTATGACGTGAGCAAGGTTGAGGTCAAAGACGGAGAACCGATTGATGCAAAGGTCGTAACACTGGTAATCGCCGGTCCGCAACAACAACTGACGGAGCGAGAGAAGTATGAAATCGATCAGTTCATCATGCATGGCGGGAGAACTGTATTTCTGATTGATCCGATTAGACTTCAACAGGGCTTACAAGCCGTTCCAGTGGCGACCGGACTCAATGACCTGCTTGAGCATTACGGCGTAAAACTGGGTAATAACCTGTTGCTAGATCGGTATCACGAGAGCGCGACTTTTGATCGAGGATTTATGCGGGTGACTCAACCGTATCCGTACTTTGTCAAGGCAATGAAGAAAAATCTGTCCAGTGAAAGTACAATCACGAGCCAACTCGAAAGTCTGGTTTTGCCGTGGCCGAGTTCGCTGGAACTAACCCTCAAAGAGAGCGAGGAAACTGAAGGCACTGGAGTCGCGAAAGTCCAAGGGACCGTATTGGCGACAACGAGTGAGTTCGGTTGGACAGCGCAAGCACCGTACAATCTGGATCCAAACAGTGTGCTTCGTCCACCGTCCGGGCAACAAAAGGTCCACACTCTCGCAGTTGCGCTTTCAGGCACTTTCAAGAGTTTTTATGCAGGCAAAGACATCCCAGTTGTCGAAAGGGTTGAAACGGAGGAGCAGGTATCGGAAGCCGAAGAGCGAACGACAAAAACCGAGAGCGCACCGACACAGATTATCGTCGTTGGCACATCACAATTTTTGACCCAACCCCGCCGGGATGGTCGGATCTTCTTCCAAAATACAGTCGATCTGCTCACGTTGGGCGACGAACTCATTGGCATCCGATCGCAGACCTTCACCAGTCGACCGTTAAAGGAAACATCCGACAGCGAGCGGTTTCTTTTGAAATTCTTAGTGATTGGAGGCATTCCGATTCTGGTCTCTATTATTGGAATCACTCGATATTTCTTGAGAAGGAGGGCAAAACAGTTAGTTGAGGCTTATGGGAAAATTTAAGGTAACGGCGTTTCACCAATCAAATCCTCAACTGGCTAACACATCATGAAAACAAAACAGATTCTGATACTACTCGGCGTGCTTGCGGTTCTCGTTGTACTCGTCCTGATAGTCGCCAATCCCTTCAGAAAAGATGAATACGCAAAGAAAATCGAGACAGCGCAGATGCTGTTCCCAAACTTCGATAAGGAAAGCATCACACAAATCGAGATTACTGCCGCCGGGGAAACGACCACCTTGAAAAAAGAAAATGACCAATGGGTGGTGTCGTCAATGGACAATTATCCCGCGGACAGCGAAGGCATTGGGGAATTGCTCGATAAGGTTGCTGGGTTCAAAAAAGTGGACCTTCGCTCCAAGAATCCAGAAAAACAATCCAGTTTTCAGGTGGATAGTACCGGGACAGAAGCGAAGCTTTTGGACAGCGGTGGGAATACGCAAGCACACGTTTTCGTCGGGACAACGACCCAAAGCTACCTCAGTAGCTACATTCGCGCCTCCGATTCTGACCACGTTTACGTCGCGAAGGGGTATCTCAAATCCATTTTCGATAAGGGCACACGAACGTGGAAGGATCGGACAATCTTCGATTTCAACAAGGGCGACGTAATGCAGATGAACATCAAATCGGAGACAGAGGAGATCGAACTCCAACTCGGAGCCGATGGCAAGTGGCAGATGCTGAACCCGACTGTGGCTTCCGCGAAGCAAACAGAGATTGACAGCCTGTTGGGCAAACTGAGTGCGTTAGACGCTGATGATTTTGCCGAACCGAAAGAAGACCTCGCGGAATATGAACTCCAACCGCCCAAGTCGTCAATTGTAGCGACTCTAAACGACGGTTCAAAAAAGACGCTTCTAATTGGCAAAGAGGAGGGGGGGAAACATTACGTTAAACGCGAGGACAAAGCACAGATTTTCATGCTTTTCAAATCAAACATTGACCAACTGACTAAGAAATCTGAAGATTTGAAAGATGACACACCCACGTCCGAACCGAGTGTCGAAATCAGCCCGGAAACAACGGGAACACAACCATGAACGTCATCTGCATTTGCCTGGACACATTTCGAGCCGACATCATTGGTGAAGGCAAAAAGTACAGTCACACGAAGACACCGAACCTTGATGCCTTCGCCGAAGAGAGCGTCCAGTTCACACAGGCTTTTGGGGAGGGCCAGCCGACACTTCAAGTGCGCCGCGCCCTGTTCACAGGAATGCGAAGTTTTCCGTGGCGGTATAACTTTGACCGTCGTGGACATTGGCATCATGCGCCTGGATGGCACAAAATCCCCCCGGAGCAGGACACAATCGCAGAAGTGCTGCTGGAACGCGGGTATCTAACGGCCTTTATCGCCGATACGTACCACATGTTCAAGCCAACGATGAACTTCTCGCGGGGGTTTGCTCATCTCGATTTCGTGCGTGGGCAGGAATCCGACAATTGGCGGAGTGGGCATCCCCGGCTAATAGAAGACCAACTACGGGAACATGTTCGCGAACCGATTAACTGGCAAAGGCACACTGGGTTGGTCAACTACCTGCTCAATCAGCGTCATCGGCGTTCCGAGGTGGATTACAGTTGCGCTCGCGTGTTTCAATCTGCCTGTGAATGGCTTGACGATAACCACACCGCCGGCCCCTTTTTCCTCTGGATTGACAGCTTTGACCCCCATGAACCGTGGGATCCGCCGAAAGCCTACGCCGATTTATACTTCCCTGACTACGTTGGTAAGGATTTCATCACCCCAGGCGCAGCAAACGAAGGCGACGGGCCGACAGAAGATGAGCTCCGGCGGGTTGAGGCACTGTATCTCGGCGAGGTTACGTTTGTGGATAAATGTGTCGGATGGGTGTTGAATAAGCTGGACGAGTTGAATCTCCGCAGTGATACGTTGGTCGTCGTTGTATCAGACCACGGTACCCAACTTCGAGATCAAGGCCACTTTGGGAAAGGGGCAGGGCAACTGCATCCATTCAATACGCAGTTGAATCTGTTCATCCGTCACCCCAATGGCCCGCAGAATCACGCAGTTTCAGCGTTCGTTCAGAATCATGACTTGATGCCGACGATACTCGGTCAATTGGACATCCCTTGTGACTGGACAGATGGTGAAGAGCTATGGCCGCTTGTGACGGGAGAAAAATCGGCGATTCGAGAGCGCATCATTACCGGGTGGGCAGAGTTTGTGACGGGGAATGCAAGGGCTCGCGTCAGTGTCCGCGACGAGCACTGGAATTTCTGCACAGCGATTGGCTACACCGATGAAAACGGCGATGAACTCTTCGACGTGATTAACGACCCGGAAGAAGTTCATAACGTCGCCAGCGACCATCCGATGGTGGTTGCCGAATGCCGTGCGGAAGTTGAGGGGTTATTGGGACAGCCGTTGCCCGGCCGCCTCGTTGAGGTCTGTGACCCAGCACCTGGGCCGATGACCCATTGGCTCCAGAAAAAACTACGGGAGTTCTGATTCCCAACCAACCACCCCCGTTTCAACATCAGCCGTCAGATAGGAGTTCCTTGACCTTTGCGAACGCCTTTGCACGATGGCTGATGCGATTCTTCACCTCATCTCCCAATTCTGCGAACGTTTGGGCGTAACCTAACGGAACAAACACAGGGTCATATCCAAAGCCGTGCGCTCCACGCGGCTCGCGAATAATACGCCCCTCGCAAACACCAACCGCCACTCTGGATTGCCTCTCGGGTTCGACAATCGCCACAGTACACTGAAAACGCGCTGTTCGTTGAGGTTCAGCCACATCCTTGAGTGTCTCCAGTAATTTTTGGATGCGTTCAGCATCGGATGCCCTCTCGCCCGCATATCGCGCCGAGTGGATGCCGGGCGCGCCACTTAAAGCGTCAACTTCTAAACCAGAATCATCTGCAAGTGTCGGCAATCCCGTATATTCGGCAATCTGGGTCGCTTTTTTGATGGCGTTTTCTTCATAAGTTTCACCATCTTCAACTACCTCTGGCGCATCGGGGAAATCAACCAGCGACAGCACCTCAAGCCCGCGGCAATCGCTCAGCATTTCAGTCAATTCCCGCACTTTCCCAAGATTACGTGTTGCCAAGACTTGCTTCATTTAAGTTTTCCAATTGTATACGGTTCTGTAAGCGGATGAGCTCTTGGATACCACTAGCCGCCAGATCCAAGAGTTGGTCTGATGCCTCACGGGAAAATGGCTCTTCTTCAGCAGTTCCCTGTATTTCGACAAACTGGCCCTGACTTGTCATGACAATATTCATATCGACATCAGCCGCGGAATCCTCAGTGTAGCAGAGATCTAACATCGGTGTCCCATCAACAATCCCAACACTTGTTGCGGCAACGTTATCACGGATGGGGAAGGTTTCAATCTTCTTCTTTTCCATCAGCCATGTGCAAGCATCCCAAAGTGCGATAAATGCCCCCGTAATTGATGCGGTACGCGTTCCGCCATCCGCTTGAATGACATCGCAATCGAGCCAAATTGTACGCTCGCCGAGGGCCTTGAGATCAGTGACTGCCCGCAACGCTCGACCAATTAATCGCTGAATCTCCTGTGTTCGTCCACCTAGCCGTCCACGGCTGGCTTCCCGCTGCATCCGTTGCGACGTTGAACGCGGCAACATCGAGTATTCTGCTGTCACCCAGCCCTTGTTGCCAATATTCTGCTCACGCATATAGCGAGGTTGTCTATCCTCAACGGAAGCCGTACAAATTACCTGCGTATCTCCAACGACAATAAGCACTGAACCTTCCGCAGGTTTCGTATAGTTCCGCACAATTCTGACCGGGCGCAACTGGTCCGGCCCACGCCCATCAACTCTAGCCATTTCAATCCCTCTTTTCCGATTAAAATTAAGGTACTCTAAATTGCTCCCGCTGTATTGCCAAATCCAGCAGATTCAATAGCAGTCTAAATGCCATGATAACGTTAATCAACCCTCTGCTTCACCTAATCTGAACAATTTCCAGTATATCACTCTGTCAAACTTTAGTCAATTGAATTGTGCTCTGTGGGTGTGTAAATATTTTGTCAAAAGTTTGGGCTAATATCATTTACAGGGCCCTATCGGGTGTTTTTTCTGTATCTGTTGGGGCAAGATGCCCCGGCTACGGGGGTTTAATGTCAAAAACTTTACATACCCGTGCTCTGTGGGTGTGTAAATATTTTGCCAAAAGTTTGGGCTAATATCATTTATAGGGCCCTATCGGGTGTTTTTTGTGTATCTGTTGGGGCAAGATGCCCCGGCTACGGGGGTTTAATGTCAAAAACTTTACATACCCGTGCTCTGTGGGTGTGTAAATATTTTGTCAAAAGTTTGGGCTAATGTCATTTATAGGGCCCTATCGGGTGTTTTTTGTGTATCTGTTGGGGCAAGATGCCCCGGCTACGGGGGTTTAATGTCAAAAACTTTACATACCCGTGCTCTGTGGGTGTGTAAATATTTTGTCAAAAGTTTGGGCTAATATCATTTACAGGGCACTGTTGGGTGTTTTTTGTGTATCTGTTGGGGCAAGATGCCCCGGCTACAGGGGGTTTAATGTCAAAAACTTTACATACCGTTGGGGCAGGATGCCCCGGCTACGGGGGTTTAATGTCAAAAACTTTACATACCCGTGCTCTGTACATCATCTGGTCGTTCTGAACGCTTCTGACGGTTCTCCGCACGAAGTTCGGCGACAGCCATCGTCGCATATTTGACAACTTCTTCTTCGCTGACCTCCTTATTCTTATTATTCACCCTATCCAACACCTCGAATAATTTTCGCCTAGACTTCTCCTTAGCCTGCTTCTTTGGCGTTATCACAATATCGTCTCCTCTCAGTTCCGCTTCAACTATGGCTGATCCAATAATTATTTATACACTGAATGACCGGTGCGGTTGGAGGAGGTTTAAAAAATAGATTGGGTAATGCGATCGGGCGCCCGGTGCAGTTAGCCCTTATGGGTGGCGAGATGCGCGCAGGGCGCGAAGTTCATCTTCCCATCCGTCTTAGGATGACTCGACGCAACTTGACGCAAAAACCGCACCTACCGAGGTGGGCCGCGCCTGCCGGGATTACCCGATTCAATTCTGAAACTTCATGTAACCGTACCGGTTCCACAAAATATTACCGATTTTGATTGGCAAATTTCATTAGCACCGAGCATCAATGTGTTGTTCGAGCACGAAGGCGTTGAAGCTCGGCTAACGCTTCGGCAAGTTCTGCTTCGGCGTTTTGTCGGGCATCCGCTTCCTGTTGGGCGCGCTGTTCGGCGTTTTGTCGGGCATCCGTTTCCTGTTGGGCGCGCTGTTCGGCGTTTTGTCGGGCATCCGCTTCCTGTTGGGCGCGCTGTTCCGCCTGCTCTGCACGCTCCGGGGCAGGATGCAACCATTCCCTGGTGCGCGGATTATACAGGCGCAATACACCACCACGCTCTCCCAATTCCAAACCGAGCACATTCGACGGAAGCCGAGAATCTACAAAATCTAGCTCTTGATAGGCACCATTCACGAGATGATACCCGATAAAATGCGGCACGAGCTCCCCCTCCGGGTCGTAGAGGAAGTACTCCTTCACTTTAAGCACCGTCGCGTAAAGTGCCTTTTTGTCCCCCATATCATTTTGAGAGGTGCTGCGACTGGAGACCTCAAGCACAAAATCGGGCGTTTTCCCCTCTGCCCAAGTCAAGTAGGTCCGTCGCCGCTTTTTCTCAACCCCGTGAACCACAAAGACATCAGGTGACACCGACTTTTTGGTATTTCCCTCTTCATAATACATCATCAGGTTCCCGGATACATAAACCGGGGCATCCCGGAAGTGATGTTGAAGCATCTGGATGAAATCTATCATCAAGTCTCGATGTACATCGGTTTCTGCCATGGGTTCTCCGTCCGATTCCGGATAGATAATTGTGGGTGCGGCCTCCAATTTTCTGAGTTGCATCGTGTTATCCCTCCGTATTATAGTAAAGCCTATAATGACTGATACACTGCGACCCGCGCGGTTACAAAGCGGGCTTATCGGTAAATGTCCCTCTATTTTTAATATATCACAAATTTAGGGGGATGTCAACAAGTTAAAACTCAAAACTCATTTGTTATCCATTGACATAAGATACGAAATATGTTAAATTGATATCTGTGCAAATCGCTCTGCTGGATTGGCAAAATCCAGCAGAGCTTTAGTACTTTCCAAAGAGAGATGAAATGACTCAACGCCGTAAACTTATCGAAGTTGACCTACCCCTAGACACGATCAACCGCGAATCCGCCCGCGAAAAATCCATTCGGCACGGCCATCCGTCCACGCTGCATTTGTGGTGGGCACGCCGACCACTCGCCGCCTGCCGCGCGGTTATCTTCGCGTCCCTAGTGGATGACCCATCCGCTTGCCCAGACGAATTTGAGACCGAGGAAGACCAACGTGCCGAGCGCAAACGGCTTCACAAAATGATAGAGCAGCTCGTCGAATGGGAGAGCACCGACGAGAGGGTACCCGCTGTGCAGGCACTCCTAGCGGATGCCCGTTACGAAATCGCCCGCTCGGTGGCGCGCGCCCGAGGCGAAACCGCCCCCACCGATCCGGCCGACGTGTTGAACTACCTGCGCGACAAGGCGTTGCCGATATACGACCCCTTCGCCGGTGGCGGTTCTATACCCCTTGAAGCCCAACGGCTCGGACTCAAGGCGATCGCCTCAGACCTCAACCCGGTGGCTGTCCTCATCAACAAAGCATTAATTGAGTTGCCACCCAAGTTTAAGAACAGACCGCCCGTCAATCCCAAGGCAGACGACATGGGAATGATGGTAGGCAAAGGCAAAAAGAAACAGCGTCTCCCTTGGCGCGGTACATCCGGGCTCGCAGACGACATCCGCTACTACGGGAGATGGATGCGGGATGAGGCGTTTAACAGCATCGGGCATCTCTACCCAAAGGCAGCACTGCCCGACGGTAGCGAGGCGACAGTAATTGCATGGCTGTGGGCGCGTACCATCCCATGCCCAAACCCCGCCTGTGGGGTCCAGATGCCCATGCTCAAGACCTTCCAAATCTCCAAAAAGAGCAACAACCAACATTGGATTAAGCCCGTCGTGTACGGGACGGGGAACCCGTCCCCTACGGCGAGGCGCATATCCTTTGTGGTGCAGAACCACAGCGACGGTGTCCCCGAGGACGGCACGGTGAACCGCCACGGCGCAGTCTGTGTTGCCTGCAACACCGCGATCCGGTTGGCTGATGTCCGTGAGCAGGCGAGAGCTGGCAACATGGGCGAGCAGATGACCGCGATAGTTGTCGAGGGAGACCGCAGACGGATATTCGTGTCACCAAACGATGCACATATTCAAGCGGCAATATCCGCCGAGCCCGCTTGGCGGCCAACGGGAAATTTGCCGGACCAAGCGAGAAGCATTAGCGTACAGATTTACGGGTTCACACAGTGGCACCAGCTTTTCACAACAAGGCAACTAGCTACGCTGACTACATTCAGCGATTTGCTCGGCAAGGTTCGCAATCAAATCAAACAGACTGGGGCGGAAGAGGAATACGCAGATGCCATCTGCACGTACCTCGCGCTTGTCGTTGGCAGGACTGCTGACATCAGTTCCAGTTATGCAACTTGGCATGTATCCGGTGAAAAAATGGGGCACGTTTTTGCACGCCAAGGAATTGGGATGGTTTGGGATTTTGCTGAAGTAAATTCTTTCTCTACCTCAACTGGGAACTGGATGGCCCATGTTGAATGGATATCTAAGGTTGTCGAGCGTCTCCCTACCCACACCAACAGAGGTCAAGCGTATCAGGCGGATACATCCACCACTATCCATGCCAAAGATGGTCCAGTCATCGTTACCGACCCACCGTACTACGGCAACATACACTATGCCGATTCGTCTGACTTCTTCTACGCATGGCTACGTCCGATACTCCGCGACACGTACCCGGACCTGTTCGCAGGCATCCTGACACCCAAACAGGAAGAGATGATTGAAAACAGGTTCCGATTTGAAGACCCAGGGCGACGATTTGAGGAACTGCTAAGTAAGACGCTGAAGCGGATACGGGAACGGTGCTCCGATGAGTTTCCTTCGTCTATTTTCTACGCATACAAGCAACAGGAGGAGGAGCGGGGAGGTAGGGCTTCAACAGGTTGGGAGACGATGCTGAACTCTATCGTATCGGCGGGGTTCGAGATAGTCGGTACTTGGCCGATACGTACCGAACTGACAACTAGCCTGAAAAAACATATCAACGCTCTCGCCTCCTCCGTCGTACTGGTCTGCCGACCGCGTCCCGATGATGCCGACTCTGCAACGCGCCGTGAATTTTTCGACGCGCTGGCGAGGGAATTGCCCGCAGAACTCAACCAACTCACGCGGGAAGGGCACATCGCCCCGACCGATTTGGCGCAAGCCGCCATCGGCCCAGGGATGCGAATCTACTCCCGCTACAGCCGTGTGGCGACAATCAGCGGTGAGCTTGTGCCGATACGCGAGGCACTTACCGCAATCAATCGCGTCATCGCGCATTACCATGACCGTCAAGAGGGCGAGCTGGATGCGGAGAGTCGGTTCTGCTTCGACTGGCTCAAGCAACACGGCTATGCGACAGGGCAGTACGGTGAGGCGGAGACACTCGCACGCGCCAAGGATATCGTCATCAGCAAGTTACAGGGTTCTGTGCTCACCGCCGAAGGGGGGCAGGTGCGGCTACTGCCAATCGAGGCGTTTGAAGAGGCCGAACAGTTGCCCGACAAGATGACCGCGTGGGAGGCGTGTTTCCGCATGGCATATCACATGAACTTCGAGTACGGCAGAGGCATTGAGGGCTCCGCGGATGTGGGCGAAGCGATGCGCGGCAAGCTCGATTCCGTTGAGCGGATGGCGCGTATCCTCTACAACCACTACGACCACAACGGGGATGCCGAGAACGCTGTCATTTTCAACAACCTCGTCGTGGCGTGGAGAGACATTGAAATGAAGATGGCAGACCCTAGACAACGCGACCTATTCAATCAACGCTAAGCAGAGCCGGAATATAAGGGTGCTAAGCAAGTTTAAAATTGCTCTTGCTGGATTGCCAAATCCAACAAATTCTTACCGCCAAACGCACTGACTGGTTCACTCGCTAAGTTTTTAAGATTAGAGTATCGGGAGTAGGAACTCCCTCCTAGTGAAATTTGACAGTCAAAATCGGTAATGTTTGGTGGCTCGGGTGGGAAAGGCATTCCCGCCATAAGCCGAGATCGCAAGAAGGGTAGGTCCGGGGACGGATGGTCCGGGGACGGATGGTCGCGTGAGCGAGCGCATCGCGTGAGCGAGCGTATCGCGTGAGCGAACACAAAAGGGATTTCCTACCCACGGGGCCGGAGGTTTTTAGAAATTACCGAAGTTGAACGTCAAAACTCATTAGGTGGGAACGTCCTCCCATATTATTTCAGTTTCTGTTGAAGAGAATTAAATCATATTTACTTGCCGAGTGAACCACTAACTCGGATACCGACGTATCTACTCTTGAAAATGGGATTAATCAGATAGTATACTTGTTATACAATTTTACCGCAGATGAAATTGCGATTGTAGGGGACAAATCATGAGTCCAAATACTTTCCGACCAAAAGATCAAGTTTATGACGGGTCGCTGGCGGGATGGTCGTTGGGTTTGTTGCAATTGCCTTTTCGAGTGCATTTGCACACCGACACCCCTCACGATTCTCAGGGATGTTTTGGATAGCTGTTTTGACTGCCTCTTTTGCGACTTCTACGTTTGCCAGCAAATTTTGGATAATCATCTCCGTCGTGACAGAATCGTGGTCAGGGTGCCAGCAGTCGTAATCGGTTGAACACGCCAAGGTCGCATAACAGATTTCCGCCTCACGGGCGAGCTTTGCTTCAGGGGCGGCGGTCATACCGATTACGTCAAATCCCAATTGTCGATAAACATTTGATTCGGCTTCGGTAGAGAACGCTGGGCCTTCCATGCAGATGTACGTCCCGCCCTTATGAGCTGTTTCCCCTGCTTCAGTTGTTCCGTCATACAGAAGTTGGCTCAGAATTGGGCAGAATGGGTGGGCGAGGCTGACATGAGCGACAAGCCCGTCGCCAAAGAAAGTGTTTATTCGATTTTTCGTGTGATCATATAGCTGGTCTGGTATGACAAAGTGGCGCGGCTCAATCTCCATTTTAAGACTTCCAACTGCGCTCACAGAGATAATCCATTCGACCCCTAGATTTTTAAGGGCGTAGATATTGGCACGGACATTAACCTCTGATGGGAGTTGTCGGTGCCCTGCGCCGTGACGTGGAAGAAACGCAACGCGCTTTTCCTCGACTGTTCCCAAAGTCAGCGAATCACTCGGTTTCCCAAATGGCGTATCCACATTAATCACTTCAACTTGGGTGAGTCCTTCCATCTGATAAAATCCGGTGCCACCGATTACTCCGATTTTAACGCTCATAAATCCTCCAGACGATGTATGGTTCAAAATTGTATGACATCAGTAATGACATTGTTGCATTGTGGAAATTTAACAATTGAAGGCGAATCAAGTTCTGCCGTGGCGACCTATATGCGAGTTAAAGAACTAGACCTCATCTTTGACTTAGGGCGATGCCCGATGAGTTTTATCGGGACCGGACATGTTTTCATCTCTCACTTTCACTTAGACCACTACTTCGGGCTCCCCATCTATATAAGTCAACGCCGGCTCGCGGGGATTCCCCTCGGAAATATCTACGTGCCAGAAGAAGGCGCAGGCCAGATGTGCGACATCTTAGACCGCATAGCGATGTTGGACAGTTGCAGGGTATGGGATTATCATCTCACAACGGTTCGGGCGGGCGATAGCATTCCATTTCGCCAAAATCTGGTCGCATACGTCCTGCCAAGCTATCACGCTGTTCCATCAGTCGGCTATCTCATCTGTGAAGTACGCAACAAGCTCAAACCCGAGTTCTTCAATTTAACAGGCCCCGAGATTGCCCAGTTGAGACGTGATGGGACTGAGGTGACGACCCAAATTGAACTGCCGCTAATTGCCTATCTTGGGGATACTCACAAAATACCGGTTGATGCCCATCCGTTGCTCAAACATTGCGAAGTTCTGGTTTGCGAATGCACATTCCTGAAGCCGGAGCATCGTGACCGGGCCGAAAAAACAATGCACCTACATCTCGATATCCTGCCGATGCTACTAGAAACCTTTGAGAGTGAACATATCGTCCTCACCCACTTCTCACGCCGATACGCCCCGGACGTTATCCATCAATACATCCAGCCAACGCTATCTTCCTCAGATTCCTCCCGCGTTCAGTTACTGATTTAGAACCATTCAAATACCATGGGCGGGAAATCCTGCCCCGTGGGGGAGAAATATGGCCTGTGGGCGTGAAATCCCTTTCCCGCCCACGATACGTTCTCCTCTGCCCCGCCTCCGACGCAAATCCGATCATGAAAAAAGCAGGGAAGTTAATACCCTGCTTTTCTGTTTTGAATTCCGATATTATTCAGCTTCGTTTTTTTTCGCGCCCGGATAATCATTCGGGTCCTGGTCTGAGGTGCCAGCCTCCTGCTCTTCGTAGAGTTTATGACCATCCCCATCTTGGTCGAATTCCATCTGGCGAGCGATCTGTTCGGCTTCGCGATAGAAATCGGACTCTTTACCCAGACTCATGTACCCCTTGAACCCTCTTAGGGCTTGGCTAAACTCACGAATCGCACGATAGCAGATAGCCTGCTGGTAGACAGCCTCATCACGAAATGTTGATTCAGGAGTGGTTTCAAAGAAATAATCGTAGGCTTCGATGGCAAGTTGATATTCACCGCCCTCCTGATACAGTCTTCCAATTTGATAAAGCGCATTCGCTGTCGCGAACTTTCGGGTATACAGCGTCTCCGCCAATTTCCGGTACGCGACAATTGCATACGGATAGTTTTCCAGCTTTTCCCAGTTCCGACCAATTTGCTGGAAATCCTGAACCATCTGGCCCTCGTAACCCATGACGTAGATTTCGCTCGGAAGCAACTTACGCCCAGTTCCCAGAAATTTGATCGCCATGGTGCTTGTATACTTTCTGATGTGTTCCTGATCAAAGCGAATCTGTTTGAGGATTTCCGCTGTCTTTATCAGCGTTGTTCCGGCCTGGTCTGCTTCAAAAGAATCTGGAAAGTTGTCCCTCAGTTTTATATACGCTCCCCATCCACCGGCATTGGAGTAATCAAAGAGTTTATAGAAATAAACTCGTCCAGCATTCGACTGGGCTTGGGGCGCGAGTCGATGGTCCGGGAATTCGTCAGCCACTTTTTCATAATTCCGAATGGATTCAGGGAAGTTGTCAAGCGTCTCATACGCTTTCGCTACGCTGTACAACGCTTCAGCCGCCGTATCATAGCTTGCCGCAGCTTTCTTGGGTTCAGATTCCTTCGTCTGTTCATACAATGCTTTGTAGTTCTGGTAATTCCGCCGTTCGTTCTGAATCAATTCGCGGTTCTTGCGAATGTTAGCGATATTACTGCTCGACTCACTAGCGTAATAACCGAATGGTGCGAGCTCGACGATGGCTTGATAATGTTCGGTGGCTTTATCCCACTCGCCACGTTTTCGATAAATTTGAGCCGATCCAAAGTGCCCTCGCTGTGCATATTTTCCTGTCGGATTCGCTTCGACAACGGTAAGATAGGCCTTGAGAGCTGCATCGTAAAGGGCTTTTTGTTGGGCAAGTTCCTTTGCTCTCGCTTCTGGTTCATTGGCTTGAATACGAAATCCATTGGCTTTTTCAAGGGCCCGGTCAGCATTCTGGATTTTTACACTCATAGGAATGATACTGGCACAACCAATAACTATCGTAGCGAGAATAGCAAAAAGTGCGAAGGACGCGTATCGGGACACAACACGATTCATGGTAAAACCTCCTTAGATTTTACAAATAGGTCTGTAGTCGTTGGGGGCATTTGAAGTACAAACAAACCAACTCAAACGGCTACCGACCCTCAATTGAAATTTCAAAACTGAGATTGGGTTCGGTTAATATTTAGTATATTATATCGCATTTGAAAAAAAGGTCAAGAAAAATTCTTTATTTTGCCTTCACGGTAAATTTTATATTAATTTCTCCAGATTGAACGACCTGTCGAACATTCTTCGGCAATTGACTAAACCGAACCCGCATAACATACTGCTCTGCCTTTCTCTTTAATCGGGTATCACCAACGGTTGTCCCGGGCTTGGGTTGAACGTCGAAGACGGTGCCATTTGGTCGAACCTTGAAACTGAGCTTAACGATTCCGCCATGACTCCCCTTTGCCTGAAGCGATTTTAAGCCGCCTTCTACTGTTCGCCCGCTCGCAACCACCTGGCCGAGAATCTCAATGTTGTTGTTTTCGCCCTTAGTTATGCGATTCGTCTTAACCTCCGATAACCGTCCGGGTGCAAGGGGGCCTGTAAAATCTTTCCCACGCTCGCCGCTTGGTCGCTTACGTGCCTCACCGTCTGGCAAACCTTTTCGGTCCGAACGTCCATGATACCCATCTTTGATAACAAGCGGTTTTGCCCGAACAGTGGCCTCTGGTTCATCCTGCCAATCAGGTCTCCGGCGCCTCCCTCGGGGCGAACTCCCACCCAATGATAGACGGTCAGGGTCTTGAATTGAGGCGCGTGTCCGTGGTAGGGTTGGCAAACCACCTGTTGATTCCGGGGAATCAAAATAATCTCGAACATTCGTGGACTGGATAGATGGCAACTCCTCATTCGGTTGGATACGACGAACACGAGGAGTAACGGTAGGATACTCTATATCGGGCTTCTTCTTTTTGGGGCGTTCAATCGGAATGAAGGTCACTTTCGTAACCGGTTCTACAGGTACTAGGGCAGGCTTCGTGTAGATTGCCAGTGCGAGAATAACAACAAAAACGATATGTTCGAGGATTGCGATGATTCCAAAAGTGCCAATTCCGATTTTGCCCTGTTCTTTTGTGATTAATTGTCCGTCTCTTTGTTCCATTCTCGTATATCCTCATATTCTTCTTGGAAGAGTTTATACTCTTCAGTTGCAAGGAAGCGGACCAGTGACATGCCGTGCCTTTCCAACTCGATTAGGAACCCTCTAGCCTTGGTGCGAAAATAATCATAAGCGATGTAGGAGGGCAAAGCCACAAGCAAACCCGCCGCAGTCGTGATTAATGCTTCGGAGATACCATCGGCAATCGCGGGCAATTGTCCGACCTGCCCGCCCGGCGTGTACAATGCCCCAAACGAGTGCGTCATACCGATAACAGTACCGAGTAATCCCGTATACATTGCAACGGAGGAGAGCATACTCAACATCTTGAGGTATCGCCTCAGGACACGGTCTTCCGTGTTAATGGACAGGCGGACGATACGCTTGAGCGTTTCCTCGTCAGCATCTCGGTGCTCAATGCCGGTGCGAAGTAGCTTAGTCAACGGCCCCGGTTTTCTGTCGCACATCTTGATCGCAATCTCTGGATTACCCTGTACAAGCTCTTGATAGATGCTTCGAGTGATGAAATTCGACGGGATGACACGAGCCCTACGCAGGTAATACGCCCGTTCTAGGATAATTGTGTGCGACCAGAGCGAAAAGACCGCAAGAGGGATTAAAACCACCCCACCACCACTCAACTGTTCTAATCCCGAGGCAATCATATCAATAAAATTGTCCATAAGCAAATCAACATCCTCACCCCGTGGTTGGGAAATCCCTTTCCCACGCTTCCTGCTAGGTGATGCCTTCCCCAAATATACCCTAAACCAATTCCAAATCCAAACTAATATCCAACGGCATCGCTGAATGCGTTAGTGCGCCGACAGAGATTAAATCCACGCCAGTCGCCGCAACTGCTTCAACCTGATCCAATGTAATGCCCCCCGATGCCTCAGTAAAGACCTCCCTACCAATCTCCTTGACAGCCGCTCTCATGAGATTGATGGACATATTGTCAAGCAATATGATGTCTGCCCCTGCCACCAGAGCTTCATCGACTTGGTCGAGTGTCTCAACCTCAACCTCAATTTTTACCGTATGAGCAACAGTCGACCGCGCTCGTTCTATCGCTTGGCCAATCCCTCCAGCCGCGATAATGTGATTATCCTTAATCAGCACACCGTCGTAGAGCCCAAAACGATGGTTGTATCCGCCACCGACGCGAACAGCATACTTCTGAAGGACCCGCCAACCGGCGGTCGTTTTGCGTGTGTCGATAATTTTGGCATCGTATTTCGCAGCGGCGGTGACAAACTGTGCTGTCAGTGTCGTCGTACCTGAGAGGCGTTGCAGGAAGTTGAGGGCGGTGCGTTCACCGATGAGGATGGATTGCACAGCCCCTTCTACTTCGGCGATTGGTGTCATGCTTTGAACCTGTTCGCCATCGGAAACCTGTAGCCGAAAATCGAGCGACAGGTCAACCTTTTCAAACACACGTTGTGTGACCGGTAATCCAGCAATTACACCGCTACTTTTGGCGATAATTGTGCCAACACCTCTCTGCGAAGGCTGAACTGTAGACTCAGTCGTAATGTCGCCAATACCGATGTCCTCTGTCAGCGCAAGTTCGATAAGTGGGTCGATTGAACGAAAATTTAACATAAATGCGCCCCTATTACCAATTAACGATAATTCTGCAACCATGTTACACGCCGTGGTCTAACTTGCACCTGGCTACGTTCCATGTTGCTCTTGCCGGTGCCAAATTCAGCAGCTCTTTTCCCCACACAGAAACGCAACCATTATCCGGTCTGGATAATAAAGGATAGCATTTGAACACATCCCTAGTCAAGGGCTTTTCATGTTACTGTAGGAGGGAGTTCCCATTGCAGGAGAGTTCCTATTGTGGGAGGGAGTTCCTACTCCCGATACCTCTGCTTAGATTTTTCGCTTGAATGAGAGCATCCATCCTGATACAATAGTAGCATTCATCGCTGTAGTTGGAATATGCCAAGCCAAAAGAGAGGAGATTTACAAATGAGGAAATTAGGAAATCCGTTAGCCCGACTTCAAAACCGCTTTTACATTTCACATTTTGCGTTGCCTTCTGTGTTCGGTTCGTTTGACCATACACATTGTGCATCACGCAATCAGCACGTCAACCGATTTTTAAGCTTTCCTCAATACCTCATACCTCTCTTCTGCATCTTGTGTTTCTCCGCGTGTGGTGGAGGAGTTCAACTCATTGATATCCCCAAGAGTACAGCCACCCTTAACCTGTCTAAAGAGCAACGCGAAAAAGTGACCTCCCAAATTTCGTTAATCCGTGACATTGCTGAGGATTACAAATTCGAGAAAAACGAACTCATGGCAGACTATCACCGTTATCGAAGCAATGCTAGAATGACCCAGCTAAGTCGTTACGAAGGCCTTGGGCGGAATCGTATAAATTATCGGGCGCGAAATGCTTTACGCACCAAATTCAGAAATTTTATAACGCAACGGGAGCAATTCATTAAAGAAATTACAGAGATTGTTGAGGAGATCAGAGGAACGCTTACCCCTGAACAGCTTGCCGCATTTGAGAAAATCAAGCTACCGGCGTTGGAACTCCCGGACATACTCAAAAGACGGCCAAACGAAGAATTCCGGTACGTGCCCGGCACACGATTTGGGAGGTGGGATGATTTTTAAGCCATCCTTAACTGACCAGAACGCGGTCAAAGAAGTGTCGCAAGAACGCCTCAGAATTTACGCCTACACAAACACGCGCATTCGGATTCGGATGTCGGCGTTCTGGACGGAGGTCAGCGATTGTCATTCCCTGTGTCAGACTGCCTGATGTTTCTACCTGTACAAATGCCTCGGCGGTTTCAAAAAGATCAGGGCGGGTTAATAGACCAATAGGGAGTGCGTCGTGGAAATACAATCCATAAAATCCCTCATGTTGGCGATGGAACGACATACACACTTTTGTGGCATCGCGGAGAAACTGTGACAACCGATCAGCGCGCTCACCGATTTCACTGTTCAGACACTCCCCGGTCAGAATAATCTGATGGGTCACATCCAGCGGCACAATCGTGACAGGCACACCGAAGTCAAGCACCAGTTGGGCGGCGTGTGGGTCAACGAAGATGTTGAACTCGGCGGTTGTCGTTACGTTCCCATAAGTCTCAAAGACACCGCCCATCAAGACGATTTCCTTAATCTTTCGCATCCGGACCGGATCTTTAATCATTGCCTTTGCGATATTCGTCAACGGACCGACAGGCACCAAAACCACTTCATCCGGATACCGTCCCACAAGGTCAATAATCGCATCCACGGCTGAATGATGTGACAGTTTTAATTGCGGTTCTGGGTAGCGTTTTTCACCGTCAGGTGTCAACAACCCCGTTATATCCCCCAACCCATCAGCACCGTGAACATGGGAGGCTGTCACTAATGATTTGATCAGCGGTTGCGACTCCCCCTTGGCGACAATCGGATATTCATTCAGCTCCATCGTTTCCAACGTTATGAGCAGATTGAGCGTGCAAAGGTCAACGTGGACATTGCCGCTCACAGTCGTCACTGCCTCAACCTTGAGTTCTGGCGACTTCAATGCCAAGATAACCGCGAGTGCATCGTCTACGCCAGTGTCAGTATCTAGAAGAATGCGTTGCATCTATTAACTCCTTAATTTCCCAAACCCCGTGGGCGGGAAATTCTTTTCCCGCCGCAACACCTCATCAATTACCTTGACACCTCACATCAATTATACTATAATCCACCATAATTAACACCTAATATTATCACATTGCCTCACGGAGCAGAAGCGAGCTACAAATACAATCACCGGAGAGAAAGCAACAACTTGAGAATTTTCATAGGGAGGAATTTAGGATGATTACGAATTTGTTACAAATAGTGGTTCCAGTTGTTACGACTATCATTGTGATTGTCGTTTTTCTTTGGAAGTTCCCCACCAAAGAGGATATGAAAGCACATAGGACCGATACTGACAAGAAGTTTGAGCAACTCCGGGCGGATATGAATAGGCAGTTCGAGGAAATCCGAGCGGATATCAAAGAGCTTAGAGAAGCACTTCGATCAGAAATCCAAAATGTCCGATCAGAAATCCAAAATGTCCGATCAGAAATCCGAGAGGTACGGGCAGAAGTCCGGGACCACCGAGTAGATATGAACAAGAAGCTGGGTGAAGTCTGGACGGAAATAAGGGCTCTCAACCAAAACCATATAGACCATCTATCTCACCACAACAAATTAGATAAAGATACCTCCTAGTAAGGTTTGGAAAATACGAAAGCCTGCTTACTTTTCCACGGCTCAATAATTTAACCCGTATTTCGTTGTGAGGTTGCCAGTGCGTAGACTTCTTCGAGAAAGACGTTATAATCAATCTCGGAATTGCTACCCATTTTTTGGGCAATTGGTGTACCGATTGTGCGTGCCAGTTGCCGCTGGCGGTCTACTGACAAAATACCGCGCCGTGAAAGATACTCACGAATTGTGGACAGTTCCACATCTGTCACTTCATCAAGTCGAATCCAATCCTCGTAGGTCAAAACGGTTTTTGGGGCAACAGAGGCGATAAGCTGATTGGGCGTAAGGTCTGTACGTTCTTTGACCACCAATGTTCCGGCAGCGAGGTCTCCCAATCGGCGCCATTTTTTATCGAACATCATCGAAATAATGCCAAGCCCGTAGAACATCGGAAGAAAATCGACGATTCTCACAAGATTCCGGATCGCTGAGTCTGCAAAGTTAATCGGGTATCCCCCCTCTTTAATGACCCGCAAATTCAACAGACGCTTGCCCGGCGACTGACCGTTGTTGATTAAATCAAAGGCAATATAATATCCCCAATTAATGGCAAAAGTGATGATACCAACGATAGCCGTCATCCAGTAGCCAAGCGTCTCGCCTAGCGCACCAAAATAGATAGCGCGTGTCAGGAGCCAACCGCCGAAGAGTATTGCACCAATCAGCATTGAATCAATAAGTGCAGTACAGAAACGCGAACCGATTCCCGCGATGTCATAGTTTAATTCAATCTGTTCCGGCGTATCAATTGATAGATGTTCATTCATGGAACGCACCGTAATCTCGCCGAGCTACCTCTCGCCTTGTAAAGCAGAGAGTCGAGTTTCAACCTCATGACATTAGAAGAATTTGTAAACAAAAAACAGCGTGTTTGGTCAGAATTGAACGAACTGCTAAACCGCGTAAAGTCTGGAAACGTAAGTGTTCTGTCTGTCGATGAACTAGACAGGTTGGGCTATCTGTATCGCCGAATTACCTCCGATCTTGCAATTGCGAGACGGGATTTTCCAAACGACCGGGTTGTCCGATACCTCAACGATTTGGCAGCTCGAACACACGCATGTATCTATCAAACCCAACCGCTGAAAAAGAACGCGTTTCGTGATTTTTTTCTGTTCGGATTTCCGCAGTTATTTCGCGAGAACGTGATTCTCATTGGGACATCGTTTCTGCTTTTTGCAATAGCATTTATCACAGCCTACTGGGTTGTTTGGGTCAACCCTGAGTTAGGCGAAACCCTTGTTCCCGATCGACTTGTCGAAACAATTAAGCGTGGAGAGATGTGGACGGATATCCCCGAAGTACAAAGGAGTATTGCGGCTTCATTCATCATGACCAACAACATTCGAGTGGCTTTTCTCGCCTTTGCCTTTGGGATTATGTTTACGCTTGGCACAGTATATGTTTTGCTTATCAATGGCACCTTGATTGGGGCAGTTGGAGGGTTGTGTCATGTTCATGGACTCGCCCTACCGTTATGGTCATTTGTCTCACCACACGGCTACATTGAGCTAACCGTGATTTTTATTGCGGGCGGAGCAGGATTGAAGATGGGATACGCGCTAATCAATCCAAAGTTTTCAACCCGAAAACGTGCGCTCGCTGATGCTTGTAGAGATGCTGTGAGATTAATTGGCGGATGTGTGTTGTTGCTCGTGGTTGCCGGGATAATTGAGGGATTCGTGTCACCGTCAAGTTTGCCATCGTTGGTCAAGCTGCTATTTGGAGCAGTGAGCGGTGTGGCGTTATACAGTTACCTGTTCCTCGCCCGATGCCAATCATCTACGCCAAGCCAATCGAAAGGCCAGCGCAATCTTGCTCCCCCAGCAAGGCGCGACGGAGAGCCGGAGTTGGTGTCCCCGCTATAGACTAGCCCCCTTGAACCGCACGAATAATCTCTATCTCGCTATCAGGCTCAACCTCCGTTTCCTGCCACAATTTTCGAGGCACCACCTCTCGGTTGAGTGAGACCGCTATCCCTGGTCGGGAGGGATTCACTTGCAAGTCAAGTAGCAATTGGTAGAGATTCAAACCCGCCTGAACCGTCTTCGCTTCACCGTTGATTCGTATGTCCATTTTACCCACCATTTTGTGAAAACCGTGACAATTGAAACGGCGCGATAATTTCCGAAGTTTGCCCTGTTAAGATAAGCGAAGCGACTTCGCGAGCAGTGACTGGTGTGAGCAGAATGCCGTTTCGGTAATGTCCGGTTGCCATAATCAGGTTTTCAACATCCGTTTGGCCGAGAATCGGTGCATTATCACGACTGCCCGGACGGAGCCCCGCCCAAGTTTCCAATATCGGCAGGTCATAGATTCCCGGGACAGCTTCCCACGCCCCCCTAAGGAGCTCAAATAGCCCCCCGGCTGTGAGTTCCGTATTAAATCCCATCTCTTCACTCGTTGCGCCGACAATCAGCCGACCATCGTTTTTCGGTACGAGATAAACATCCGTTTCATATTTTGCCCGCGGGGTGCGAACTACTTTTTGAAGGTCAATTCCCGATTCCATCTGCAACGCAAGCATTTGTCCTTTGACGGGACGGACCGGCGGTTTTACATCTTCGGGCAGACCTTCAATGCCCCTAGACCAACACCCCGCTGAAAGAACGATGACATCCGCTTCGTGCAGAACTCCTTCGACCCAAACCCCCTTCGCTGTTCCCCGACACACCTCAATCTTTTCCACCGGAACGTGCTCAGTGAGCATCCCACCTGCGTTCCGATACGCAGCGACCAGTGCCTCAACCATCAAACGATTATCCACCTGATGGTCATCGGCACAGGAGATTACAGCCGTGATTTTGGGGGACAGCAACGGTTCAATCTCTCGTGCCTCTGCCCCGGTAATCCACTCAACGTGAAGGTCTAGCAGTTTTTGAGATTCATACAGATGCTGAAGAAGGTAGGCATCATCTTGGTCAATTGCGACAACGAGGGTCCCCTCTGTCCTGTAGCCGACAGACATCTGGCTATCATCTTCCAATTCTCCAACCCATTTAGGATATAATCCCAGACTGTAACGTCCCAATTGAAGGAGCTCTTGTTCTTCAAAGTGAACTTCGGCAAGCGGTGCAAGCATCCCCGCGGCAGCCCATGATGCCGCGTGTCCTGCTTGAGCGCGTTCAAAGACCGTCACAGCACACCCCGCCTTCGCCAGTTGCCATCCAATGCCGAGCCCAATCACGCCACCCCCGACGATAATCACTTTCCCCATCGGATGACTTGATGACGAGACGCATTCTGTGAAATATGAAGATGCACTCATTTCGCTCAATCAGCTGCCTCTTCGTCTGCCGGCAACTCGTTCGGTTGCTGACTTGGCGCGGCATGATAGACCTCTGCGCCCTGATGCTTAAATTCCTCGCTCTTTTCCGCCATCCCTGCGGTCAGTGCTTCCTGCTCGGTGAGTCCCTTTTCGTTGGCATATTTACGGACATCTTCTGTAATCTTCATTGAGCAGAAATGGGGGCCGCACATCGAACAGAAATGGACTTTTTTAGCGGATTCGCTCGGAAGGGTTTCGTCGTGATATTCGCGGGCGGTTTGCGGGTCAAGACTCAAATTGAACTGGTCTTCCCAGCGGAACTCGAAACGCGCCTTGGAGAGCACATTGTCACGTTCTTGAGCTCCCGGATGGCCCTTGGCGAGGTCGGCAGCGTGCGCCGCAATTTTGTAAGTAATGACACCATCTTTGACATCGTCCCTATTCGGTAGCCCAAGATGCTCTTTAGGGGTGACATAGCAAAGCATCGCGCAACCGAACCAGCCAATCATCGCGGCACCGATTCCGCTGGTGATATGGTCATAGCCGGGGGCAACATCCGTTGTCAACGGCCCAAGTGTATAGAACGGTGCTTCTTGGCAGTGTTTGAGTTGAACATCCATGTTTTCCTTAATCAGGTGCATCGGGATATGCCCAGGACCTTCAATCATGACCTGACAATCATGCTCCCACGCAATCTTTGTGAGCTCGCCCAATGTTTCCAATTCGGCAAACTGCGCCTCATCGTTTGCATCGGCAAGCGCACCGGGACGGAGCCCGTCGCCAAGCGAGAACGAGACATCGTAAGTCCGCATGATTTCGCAGATTTCCCTGAAATGGGTATAGAGGAAGCTTTCCTGATGGTGAGAGAGACACCATTTCGCCATGATGCTCCCGCCCCGCGATACGATACCGCAGGAGCGATTCGCTGTGAGCGGAATGTACGGCAGACGCACACCGGCGTGAATCGTGAAATAGTCAACCCCCTGCTCGGCTTGCTCTATCAGGGTATCTCGATAGATTTCCCACGTCAACTCCTCTGCCTTGCCGCTCACCTTTTCCAGGGCTTGATAAATCGGTACTGTGCCGATCGGGACCGGCGAATTGCGGAGAATCCATTCACGGGTCTCATGGATGTTTTTCCCCGTTGAGAGATCCATAACGGTATCGGCTCCCCATTTTGTCGCCCATCGCATCTTTTCCACCTCTTCTTCAATCGAAGATGCGACAGCAGAGTTGCCAATATTCGCATTGATTTTTACGAGGAAATTCCGGCCAATAATCATCGGTTCGCTTTCCGGGTGATTGATATTTGCCGGTATGATGGCGCGCCCCCGGGCGACCTCGTCACGTACAAACTCAGGGGTGATATACGGAGGGATAAAGGCACCAAAGGACTCACCGGGATGTTGGTGATTCAAATGGTTTCGCGTCTGATAATCGCCATAAATCGCTTCGTATGCTTTTTGGCGCCCCAAGTTCTCGCGGATGGCGATAAATTCCATCTCCGGTGTAACGATACCACGCCTCGCATAGTGTATCTGGGTGACACATCCACCGTTCTTTGCCCTAAGCGGTTCCCGTTTCAGAGCGGGAAAATATTCCAAACGTCCCTTCTCTTTTTCACGAGTGCTCGCATACTGTTCGTGCCCCTTGGTCAAATAGCCGTTGTCTTGAGGTTGCACTTCGCGCCCCTCATATTCTTCGACATCGTCACGTCCACGAATCCAATCGCCACGCAGTAGGCGTAATCCCGATTCGGAGTCACACGATTGTCCGCCATCCCCCCACGGCCCACTCGTATCATAGACGCGCAACGATTCATTGGCTTCAACCGATCCGTCCGCCGTGTGCGTTGGGGATAGGGTAATTTCTCTAAAAGGCACCTGCACATCGTCATACAATTTGCCAGAGACATATACTTTCTGGCTGCTCGGAAAAAATTCTTCGTTTTTCGACGCTGAGTCTTCACGATTCATGATTTCAATCTCCTTCGCAAGGTTGCCCGAAGCGATATCTTCGGGTGAATCCATTCAACGAACAACAATAATTCCAAAACGGAGCCGTTCCTGTCCTCCAAAATTCTCGCTTGGTTTCACTAGGCTCTGTCATATATGTCACTTGTGTCAGTGACCATTTTTTGCCAATCTTACCAAGCCAAGATTCACGGCATTTTAACGTAGACAAAAGACTGGCCGAAATGCTTAAAATCCCCTTGTAGCCTGAATCTCGATGCTTTTTTCCCCTCTCAAAATATGGCGCGTTTTTCGCTGCCGCTAGTTGATTTTTAGTAGCATATGCGGGTGCCATTTCATTATATATAGTGAGAAAGAATCGCACAAAAAAACCGTCTTCCAGCATCTGGAAAACGGCTTCGTTATCGCCCTTACATCATCAAGGAACAATGCTTTGGGCAAAATTGATTGGCGGCTTGTTTACGTTTTCCTACGCTGGCATTACCCAGGTCAGGTTCAAAGGGTGTGTTCTCAGCTCTTGATACTTCAAGAGCACCCCCCGATAACAATCTCTAATCTATGCTTGATTCTTAATATTACAACAGCCACGCGCAAAAGTCAAGGAAAAGATTGATTCATTGATTCCTACCCCATCATAACAAAACGCATTTCCCTCATTTGGGCTCAGTTTTTTCTGAAGTAGCGATTATCAGTAGTTTTGTGAGCAATAAGTATGAGAAAATCTTTGAAAATGTGGTAAAATTCCTTACTTATTGTGAATTTCCTTAAACCGTTTCCGATAAAGTACGCCTAAACAATCAAATCGGAAAACGTTCATTCTGGCGATACTTCATGTGTCATCAGCGGAGACCAACAATGAATCGCGACATCTTTGGAGCGTATGATATTCGCGGCATTTTTGACGTTGACTTCGTCCCGGAAGACTTTTATCAAATCGCTCGTGGCTATGCTGCTCTCTTTCAACCGAGAACCGTTGCATTGGGTTACGATGTCCGTAAAAGTTCGCCGCAACTGTGGCGTATGGTCGCTGACGGACTGACCGATTCGGGGGTTGATGTACTCAACCTCGGTCGGATCTCGACTGACATGCTCTATTTCGCTGTTGTCCAATACCAGACGGACGGGGGCATTATAATCTCGGCTTCCCATAATCCAGCAGAATATAACGGGTTGAAACTGATACGCCAAAATGCGATTCCAATCTCTCAAGACAGCGGGTTGGTTGAATTGCGCGATGAAACCGAAAGAAGATGCCGAGCCAGCTCTACTCCAACACGCAGACGCGGAGGCATCAAGTCGATTTCGTTTATAGATGCCTACCTCGTGCACATTCGCTCATTTATTGATTGGCAGAATAATACAAAGTGCTTTAGACGAGTTTGCCGAAATGGAAGCCGCAACGGCTTACGGTTTAGAACACCTTAACGATGTTGTTCTTGAAGAGGAAACCGAATAGATAAGGAGGAGTCACATGTCATTAGGAGCGATGATTCACCGAAGAAAAAAGCATTTGGTCTTTGGCGGCATTTTGTATCTGACAGTATGTCTGTGCTTATGGGTCGCTGTTTATCAGTTGTACGGCAATGAGGGGGAATGTGATTATACTAAGTATACGGCACCGACTGGCTCGTTTTCCGTATCAAGCGCGGTTGTTTATAATAGTACGACGGGGAAATACTATGTTCCCCTAAGCGGTGTACATACAAAACGATATGTTGATTTGAATGTACAGAGCAGGGAAGACAAAGATATAGAGGCTGGACCTGGGGCAACTTGTAACGACGAAGTTGATGATGTAATCGAAGCGAACGATACCGACATCCGGTGGGTTCTTACGGGCGGTAGCGGTCGTGGCTCACTCACAGATGATGCAGGATTAAACGGTGAATGGAAGGTCGGTGACGATTTAGGCAGTGCCGGACTGGTATTGAAATTCAATGATAAGGGCGACTATGCAGACGATGGTGGCTTGATTCAGGCTGCCTCAATTTCGGTCAACCTCGTCCATCACAACACGGAGTCCAACGCTGATACTGGTAATGTCGGTTGTCCCGGGCCTAACGACCCGCCAACTTTGACTTTTGGTCGTGGCGATCTATATACAGCGACAGCCACGCATAAAGATGGCTCAACAACAATTAGCGGCCTTGATTTAGGCGGCATTCAGGTTTGGGAAGACAATTTTTGTGAAATAACCGATGATTGTGGCATCATCGATATTATCGCGCTCAACAACGACCCAAATGCGCATGGGGTTTGGGGGATTACGTACAACTCCACAACTCAAAAAAACACATATGGCCCCGACAAAATTGCTTATTGTAGGTCCAACGATTTAATAGGTCCATGTACTGTAAAAATAGATATCAGAATCGAAGAAACCGCAGGAACGGATGAATATTGCCTAACAAGCCGTGCAACGCTAACATGGGGCGCAGGGCAATCCGTGAGTACGTTAACAACGAGTCGACAACAAAGTTCACAGGAATGTGCAAATCGCTCGGCCAATTAACCTTCGTTCCCCATTATTTTATTTATGGCTAATACACTATTAAAGATGCGCGATTGTCTGAGAATTGGCGAACTCTTTTGATATTTATTTACCTCTGAAAGGAGAAGAAAATGCATAAATTTCGATGCATCGGATTACTTGTTCTACTGATAGGGAGCGTCATCTTGTTATGCTATGCCCGGGAAGTTCTATGCGATGATCGGGTAATACCTGTCCAACAAGACAGCGGCAGTCAGGAGACACATGAACGGATAGCCTTCTTAGATCGTATGGTGTCCGAGGAGAACCCAATCATTTTGGACAATCGGCATGTGACCGATGCGGTTGCGTTCCTACGCTTCCAATACCGCTGTCCAATTTCTGTCGAGATCATTGAGTTTGAGCAGAAAGATCGCACACTACTTGAAGGCAGACGTTGGATAAGCAAGAACCGTCCCTTGGTAAACCGTTCTTTCTCGAATCTAACGGTTCGACAACTCTTGGATGAGTTAGCACGGATAGATCCAGGCTACCATTGGAAGGTTTATGACGGCAGATATGTTGTTTTTGGCCCCCGCACCAAAGCGTACGGTGGCACCGAAAAATCGGGCCTTGACGGGCGTATATCGGTTTCGGCAACGGATGTACCATTAACGACTTTGCTTTCCTCTGCTCATCCCTTTGGACGAGAATTAATGCACCGTCATGGATTAGGATTTGCCCAGCTTACCATTGGCAGAGGGTCTGAACTTCATAAGATATCTCTCTCTGTTCACCTACAAAATGTGACTGTGCGTGATGCTTTTAACACGATTACGGGGTTAGCAGAAGCTGCCACCGCGTTCGATGATTTCTGTGTTTGGGCGGTACAGGGCCGAAAAATTACTGGTCCCGATGCAACTGGAAAAGTGGTTACTGTACGTGATTTTTTCTTTCATCGCTTCTCAAAGTACAAACATGATGAGCCTCGGTGAAACGCCAGAAATGATGGCACGGCAATTGTATTTCTGTCTCCTGGGATATGTTATCGTGACATCATTTACTTGTGATGTTTTCAGCACTCAGAATAAAGTCGGCGGGATTTGTTTCGTCCTCGCTCCCACGCTTCCCCAAAAGGTTTCACAACAGGTTGAAAGTAGAAGAAACTTACGTGGAACCATATAGGTAAAGTCGACACTGTAAGTAAAACAGGTGAGTATGGAACAGAGGAGGAAAAGATGGTATTTCAACAAGTCAAACGCTTCGCTCTGATGGTGGTGGGTTTTATGCTCATAATGGGCACTGGGACGGTTTTTGCACAACAACAAAGCGGTAGCGAAGCCAAAGCAGACCAGATCGCTTTTTTAGATCTGATGATCACCGAAGATAAACCCATCCATCTGAAAAACGAGTATGTGACCGTGGCCATTGCAAAGTTGCGCTGGCGGTACGACTGTCCAATTTCAATCGAGGTTATTGAGTATACAAAACAAGATTCTATGCGACAAGGCAATAAGTGGATCGTCAAGAACCGCCCTCTGGTCAGTCGTTCCTTTTCAAACGTAACGGTTCGGGAATTTTTGGCGGAGTTAGCGAGGATTGACCCCGGTTACCAGTGGAAAGTCACTGACGACAAGTTTGTTTCTTTTGAACCCCGTACAAAGAAATTGGGTGGCACCAAAAAATCGGTTCTTGACACTCCCGTGTCAGTTGACGCAACAAACGTGCCGTTAAATGTGCTACTCTCACGCGCTCATCCCTTTGGTCGAGAACTTTTTTACCAGCACGGGTTGGTATTTTCAATGTTAGTGATTGGTAAGGATCCTGAATTTCATAAGATTCGTATCTCAGTTAAGCTGAGAAATGTCACTTTGCGGGAAGCTTTCAATCAAATCGCGGCAGAAGCCGAATCGGTGACGGGCGATCTATTTTGTTGGTCTATTGCGGGGCGTAAGATAGAAGGTCGAGGTCCGAATCGTAAGATAGAAGGTCGAGGCCCGAATCGTAAGATGGTCACAACACGCAACTTTGCCTTTCATCGCCTCCGCCAAGAGTTTCTACGTAAGTAAGAGATTCACAGTAGTCTAGATGTGACCGCCATTTTTGCCGCTAAATAACTCAAGTTGCTACCTTGATCAGAAAAGGCTCTGGAATAGGTGGCAACTCGGGTTAAATACATGATGTTGGCGCGAACCCTTCAAGAGACAAATAGAAATTTACATTTCTGCTGATTTTACGATAGATAGCGCGGTGATTGTGTTCCGGCTTATAGAATCGATCACCGCACTATCGTTTTTTTGACTGTCATCTTGCTGAGACTATGACACAAAGTGAGGGAAAAACAAAGCAATGCGACAAAAATCGACCTTTCGTTTCCCGAAATGGGCCTTCATTGTTATCTTGGTGCTACCTGTGTTTGTTCCAATTGTTCTTATTTCCTTTCAATGGCAAAAAGGATTCCCGCGTCTGGCATCTCTATGTCTCTTATCTGCTCCGAACATCGTGCTCTTACCACTTTTTGTTGATGCTCAGGAGCCAGAGATCGCTAATAGAAAAAACGATATCGAGAATCAGTTGAGTCGATTACTCCAAAAAGATTTGGGCTATAACTTAAGAGATAGGCAGAAGTATGAGCAATTGAGTCAAAGGAATTATCAGGGGGACTCCACTGCCAAAGAGCAACTTTTACTTTTAGCCAAGCAGGAGAAAATCGATCTTCTGATTCAAGGACAGCTAAAACGTCAAGACGAAGAGCTAGGCGTTTCTGTTGAGGTGTTTTTTCCCAAAACAAGCCAGCTAAAACGGTTAGAAATGACCTTTCAGGATGGGGCCGACAATCCGGAGTGGCGTAAGGATCCGGACCAAAGCCACCACGGAATCATGCTACGAAAACTCGGTAACCCTGCAAAAAATCCGGGCGTGGCATCAGAAAAACAGGTCGCGATTTTGGATGGAGGCACATATTACCCGTTGGGCGGTAATCCAACAACAGATTTCGACGCGTATGTTATAAGGAAGATGCAGAACGCCTGGGATGGGTTTAGGGAGGCTTATAGGAGTGCACCAGAACCAAAGGCAATTAACGTGGATGAAAACGGCAATTTCCTAGGAAATATCGACTATCCACCATATAATTAAAAAACCGAGGAGGGTCACATGAAACGGTATCCGTTTATCACTTTGATTCTGAGTTTTATTCTAAGTTGCTACATGGCAACGGCTGACACGCCATCAAGAAGCCCCGAAGACTACCATCAACAGTCCGTAGCCCCAACTGCCGGCGACTATGTACGACTGTTCTCCGACTTGGCAAACCGTGATGATGAAGTCCGTAGCCGAGCGTTTGAACAACTCACTGATGCCCTAGAAAGGCGATCTCAATCTGCCGTTATCGTCCAACTGGCCATTGAACACCTTAACAACCCCTCTAGACTGGTTCGCAGCTATAGTGCTGTCATATTAGGATTCGCAGGGATGGACCAAAACATGACAACACCTCTTAAACAGCAAGCGTTGCAATCGCTGATTTCATACGTTCAAAAAGAGCCAGAAGACCGAGTACGAAGTTCAATTGCCAGGGCATTAGGACATTTCGCTAATGGGAAACCGATTCCGCTTCTCGAAGCCATCTCGATTCTCAAAAAGATGTCCGAAGAACCGCTCTCCGGCAGATTCAACGTACCACGAGACGCTACCCTTGCTTTGGGAGAAATCGGAAGCAAGCGGTACGTGAATGAGATTACCCCCTACCTGCTTGACCGCCTCTACCCGGAGTTAACGAAGTTTCCAGAAGCATCATCCTCGCACGGACTGAATCTAATTCAGGCTCTCGGACGTGTCTCGGTGACGATTTAGGCAGTGCCGGACTGGTATTGAAATTCAATGATAAGGGCAACTATGCCGACGATGGTGGCTTGATTCAGGCTGCCTCAATTTCGGTTAACCTCGTCTATCATAACACAGAATCCAGTGCTGATGTTGGGGACTTCTCTTGTCCTGCAGGAGAATTCGGAAGAGGAGACCAATATGAGGCAACGGTTTCATACAAAGATGGTACAACAACAATCATTGGTCTTGACTTTGAGGGAATTCAGGTTACAGAAAGAGGCTTCACCGAAGTTACAGATACTTGCAATATTTTCAGTACCGATGATATCCCGCCCGGAGCTTGGACTATTGGGCAAATTGGTAACAACAAGTACGGCGTCGATCGAATAAGCTGGTGTAGGGATAATGATATTACAGGCCCATGCACTGTAGTGGTAGAAATACCGATCGAGGAAACTGCCGGAACTCACGAGATTTGTGTGACGATCCATGCGACTTTTACGTGGGGAGCTGAATCGATGAATAACTTAACCACGCGTCGAGTCCAGCAATGACAGTTTCTAAAGCAGCGAATCTAAACCGTTATTCACTCAGAGATTTTGCAATTTCGAGAGGAGGAAAAGATGGTATTTCAACAAGTCAAACGCTTCGCTCTGATGGTGGTGGGTTTTATGCTCATAATGGGCACTGGGACAGTTTTTGCACAACAACAAAGCGGTAGCGAAGCCAGAGCAGCCCCGATCGCTTTTTTAGATCTGATGATCACCGAAGATAAACCAATCAATCTGAAAAACGAGAATGTGACCGAGGCCATTTCAAAGTTACGCTGGCGGTACGGTTGCCCAATTTCAATCGAGATTATTGAGTATACACTACAAGATTGTATGCCACAAGGCAATAATTGGATCATCAAGAATCGCCCTCGGGTCAGTCGTTCCTTTTCAAACGTAACGGTCCGGGAAGTTTTGACGGAGTTAACGAGAATTGACCCCGGTTACCAGTGGAACGTCTATGAGAAGAAGTTTGTTTCTTTTGAACCCCGTACAAAAAAATTGGGTGGTACCGAAAAATCGGTGCTTGATACTCGCGTGTCAGTTAACGCAACAAACGTGCCGTTAAATGTTCTACTCTCACGTGCTCATCCCTTTGGTCGAGAACTTTTCTACGAGCACGGGTTGGGATTTTCAGTGATAGTGCTTGGTATTAATCCTGAATTTCATAAGATTCGTATCTCAGTTCGATTGAGAAATGTCTCCTTGCGCGAAGCGTTCAATCAAATCGCGACTGAAGCCGAATCGGTTACGGGCGATCTATTTTGTTGGTCTATTGCGGGGCGAAAGATAGACGGTCAAGGTCCGAATAGTAAGATAGAAGTTCGAGGTCCAAATGGTAAGATGGTCTCAATACGCCACTTTTTTTTCAATCGCTTCCGCCAAGAGGTTCTACGTCTGAAGTTTAAAAAATAAATGAGGGGTGTTCAATTATAACAAAATAGCAAGTTGACACGCCATTGGTGCTTTTAGCGATGTTGACGCGATCCCTTCAAGAGACAAATAGAAATTGACATTTTCTGCTGATTTTATGATAGATAGCACGGTCATTGTGTTCCTGCTTGATAGAATAGATCACGGTGCTATTGTTTTTTGAGGGCGGATCTTGCTGAGACTATGACACAAAGTGAGGGCAAAACAAAGCAATGCGACAAAAATCGACCTTTCGTTTCCCGAAATGGGCAGTCATTGTTATCTTGGTGCTACCTGTGTTTGTTCCAATTGTTCTCATTTTCCTTCAATGGCAAAAAGGATTCCCGCGTCTGGCATCTCCATGTCTCTTATCTGCTCCGAACATCGTGCTCTTACCACTTTTTGTTGATGCTCAGGAGCCAGAGATCGCTAATAGAAAAAACGATATCGAGAATCAGTTGACTCGATTACTCCAAAAAGATTTAGGCTATAATCTAAGAGATAGGCAGAAGTATGAGCCATTGAGTCAGAGGAATTATCAGGGGGACTCCACTGCCAAAGAGCAACTTTTACTTTTAGCCAAGCAGGAGAAAATTGATCTTCTGATTCAAGGACAGCTACAACGCCAAGACGAAAAGCTAGGCGTTTCTGTCGAAGTGTTTTTTTGCAAAACAAGCCAGCTAAAACGGTTAGAAATGACCTTTCAGGATGGGGCCGACAATCCGGAGTGGCGTAAGGACCCGGACCAAAGTCACCACGGTATCATGTTACGAAAACTCAGTAACCCTGCAAAAAATCCGGGCGTGGCAGCAGAAAAACAGGTCGTGATTTTGGATGGAGGCACATATTACCCGCTGGGCGGTAATCCAACAACAGATTTCGGCGCGTATGTTATAAGGAAGATGCAGAACGCCTGGGATGAGTTTAGGGATGCTTATGGGAGTGCACCAGAACCGAAGGCAATTAACGTGGATGAAAACGGCAATTTCCTAGGAAATATCGACTATCCACCGTATAATTAAAAAACCGAGGAGGGTAAGATGAAACGGTATACATTTAGTACCTTGATTCTGAGTGTTTTCCTAAGTTTCCACATAGCAATGGCTGACACGCCATCAAAAAGGACAGAAGACTATCATCAACAGTCCGTACCCCCAACCGCCGGCGACTACGCGAGACTGTTCTCCGACTTGGCAAACCGTGATGATACGGTCCGTAGCCTAGCCTCCCAACAGCTCACTGATGCCTTAGGCAGACGACCTGCCATTGATGAAAGGATCGTTCAACTGGCCATTCAGCACCTCAACGATAACTCTACCCTGGTTCGTAGCTATAGTGCTGACATATTAGGATCTGTCGGGGCGAGTGAACACACGATAACACCTCTTAAACAGCAAGCGTTGCAGTCGCTGATTTCGCACGTTCAAAAAGAGCAAGATGAAAACGCCCGAAGTTCGATTGCCGGGGCATTAGGACGTTTCGCTTCGGCGAAACCGATTCCGCTTCTCGAAGCCATCTCGATTCTCAAAAAGATGTCCGAAGAACCGCTCTCCGGCAGATTCAACGTACCACGAGACGCTACCCTTGCTTTGGGAGAAATCGGAAGCAAGCGGTACGTGAATGAGATTACCCCCTACCTGCTTGACCGCCTCTACCCGGAGTTAACGAAGTTTCCAGAAGCATCATCCTCGCACGGACTGAATCTAATTGAAGCTCTCGGACGTGTCAATGACCGACGGGCATTAGAGGGATTAAAGCGTGCAGAGGCTCATAAAAGTAGCGGAATACGCCATCAAGCTGCGTGGGCGTTGGGTGCCTTTGTGTTCCATAATCGCTATCCCGAAGAGATAGTTTCTAATGCGGAACCCCATCCGTATTGGATATCTGCGGCAGATCGGGCGGCGGCAGAAGCGGTGCTCACACAACTGTTAACGGATACGGATCAAAACGCACAAAGGGTAGCACGTACCGCACTGTATCATCTTCAGAAGGAGGATCGCAACTACGAAGCCCGGCGTAGGGAACGCGAACAGGCTAAGCGCAGGAAGCGTGAACTGCAGAACCGTCCCAAAGAGTAAACCGTTTGTACCGTGTATGGTAACGCCAATGATATGGAGGGAACCGAGTATTGACCGATGAAAAAACGACACCGATCGGTCAATACTTGAGTCCGGTAAATCAACAGGTGCTCTAAGTTGTGTTGCTATGGCACAAATTCACGCCAAAGAAAAATCCCTGAGTCCGCTTCAGGGAATTTTTCACCCCCAAAGCTTTCTTGTTATTGGATTGGTTCTGTTCAACCTAAGTGCTCTCCAGCCTGAGCCAAAACCTTTCTTCTCCATCGAACATCCCCCTTAGCGAAGACGGACCGGCAAAGTTCATTCTTGGTTGCAACCTGCCGTGGCTCGACGGGCGCATGGGATGGGACATCGCCTTTCACGAAGAATGGGGATACGGTTTTGATCAGGCTCGCGTCGAGGCAATCTTCGCGGATCTACAGGAAATGGGATTTGTGGCTGTACGATGGTGGCTGTTTGCTGACTGTAGGGCTGGATTGCAGTTTGATGCCGACGGGAAAATCACAGCCGTTCAGCCAGAGGTTTTCGATCATCTCGACATTATCCTCAACGAACTTTGCCCCAAATATGGGTTAAAGCTCTATCTTTGCCTGCTCTCCAGCCTTGTGAATACCGATCACTTTGGAATTATCACCCATCCGGAAAAAAGACGCTCCTACATTGAACACGCCATAAAGCCGCTCGCAAAACGATACCGTAACAACGCATCGCTATTTGCGATTGAGCTCATGAATGAACCAGAGGCGGACATGCGAGGGCGTTACGGGAACTGGATACCAAAGGGAACAGACGAAGCGACCATCCGCACTTTTCTTAGGGAATGTGCCGATGCCATCCACGTCGTTGCGCCGAACATGCGTGTTTCTGTCGGGTCCGGATGGCATACCTCTGAAAATCTGCAACGGGGAATGTATCACAAGCTCGGGTTGGATTTCTACGACTTCCACATCTACAATGACAGCGGAAATCTGCCACCTTTAGAGCGTTTGGGCTTGGATGCCCCGTGCATCATCGGAGAATTCAACGTGCCGCTGCAAAAAACGCTTGACGAGGAGAAGCAAGCGGAGGCGATCGATCGTTTCCTACGAGAGGCGGTTTTGAAGGGATACGCCGGTGCGTTCTTTTGGTGCTATGAAGACCGCTCTCCAGAGAAACGAAAGCCAAAACAGCCGAGCCATAGCCTCTTGCAAGTTGATGGAACAAAGAAGCGGTGTGTGCAGAAAATACGTCAATTTGTTAGAGAGCTCAATTCCCTTCCTTGAAATTCTTCCTCTGATTAGGTAAGCGGTCTGTTCAAAACAGACTTGAAAACAAAACGCATTTCTCTCTCGCACACAATCCATCAATATGCTAAAATATGTACCATACTTGTATGAGAGAGTTCCCACTGTGGAAGGGAGTTTCCACTCCCGATACTTGTGGGCCGGTGATGTTCCAAGTTTACCCACCCCGACGGACAAAAATGTCGTACTGCTCAATAAATTCATCATGCGTTCGGAGGGCATCAAGGTGCTTCGGGTCGATCGCTTCCAGCTGACGTTGCACCAATGTCAACTCACGAAATAGACGCTTTGTATAAGGGTTCCAAGAGAGTGCGTAGCTCTCTTTCTCTTGGTGAGTATTATGGCGTACAAATAGATTCACCAACTGTTTTGCTGCCTCTGTATTCCGAAAGTCGTCTCGGATAACCACTTCAAGGACATGTATTCCCGCATCAATCGGATACAAACACGCATGTCCCCAGACCTGATAATTAGAGACACCGATGACGGAAAGCTCCTGCTCATACTGCATAGCAAGGGTTTCCGGTGTTTTTTGGAGACCGTAATTTTTCTCTGCATTAATCAGATGTGAAATCTGTGCAAAGAAGTGAGATAATTCTTCATCGTTAAATAGAGAAGCTTGACAGGTAAAGATAAGAATCCCCTGCTTTGGGTCTTGATTTTTTTGCGATGTCTGGCCACCAGTGGGTGGCTTCTTGGTCATCTCAAAAGGGGGAGTGATGGTTGGTGTAGCAACGGGGCTAGTTCGCGGAGTAGACTGGTCGGTAAAAAGTTTCCTCTCGCGATTAAAAACGTTCATGCTCAGTAAACGCTCCTTTCACCGTACATCTCATTAGGAGAGACAGTAGTTCACATCAAAGACTACCGATAGTAATAGGGGTTGCAAAATGGTTTAAAATTTGCGATTATTATACATTGAACACAGTTCTATTTCGCCAATCCCCGCGAGAAAAAGCCTTGAAATATTATACAGTTTCCAAATTTTGTATTCAAGCATTTTTTTTACCCCACCCCTACTAGTGAAATTTGACAATCAAAATCGGTAATGTTATCATAACTTTGGGTGTACAATACGTTTGAAGGGCATTGAAAATTGAACGTCAAAACTCATTAGGCGCGGCATCCCTGTCTCTACCCCTTGTAGGCGGGCTGTCTCTACCCCTTGTAGGCGGGGCATCATGAAGATTCAGAATTTAATTCGGTAATGTGTGGGCAGGCACAAGACCTGCCCCTACAGTGATTTTTGGCGATAGAATTACCGAAATATTTATTTAAACTTCATCTTGCCCCGCTTCTGTTGGCTTATATTCAAATTGGCTTATGTTTTGGAGGTTGAAAGTGAATTTTGTAGCAATATATCAATCTAGTTTTGACCGTGTGATGACTGTCAACGACCACACCGAATCGTTCTTTGAGGACTTCTACCAGAATTTCATCACCTCTTCCAGTGAGGTCGCACGTAAATTTCGGAATGTCGATATGGAGCGGCAGAAACGGGTTCTTAAAGAATCGTTACGTCACATCTTGTCGCTGTTTATCAGCACAGAGGAGAATAATTACATCAAAGAGATTGCGGAAGTGCATAATCGGGACAATTTAGACATCTGGCCAGTTTTGTATGACCTATGGTTGGAGAGTCTTATCGAAACCGTCAAAAAATATGATGAAAAATTTGACGAAGATATCGAGCTGTCATGGCGAATGGTTATGTCGGTCGGTATTACCTACATGAAGTTCAAATATGACCACGCCTAACCGGCGAGGAAACGGAACCAGAACTGAGTGGGCAGAGTGGGCAGCAGAGGGAACAGGCGAATGCCTGAGAGAATGTAGACTTGCGGCGGGTTAATTACGCGACAAGAGCAGGAGATGGTCAATAACCTTGTCAAGTTTGTCGTGAATAATCTTAAAGTTATCATGAGTCTCTTTGCGTAATGAAGAAATCTCATGATGCAATTCTGTGCGAACAGATGAAATTTCATTATGAACAGACTGAAAATCCGCGAGGTTTTCGCTGCGATGCAACATGAAATCGTCACGGAGATTATCCAACTTACCGAGTTGGCGTGAAATTTTAGCAACAAGAGTCACAATAGTAATAAGAAAAGTTGCAGCAGAGATAACCGCAGTAACTTGCAACCAAGTAGGCATGTGAACCTCCTAAAGTCAAGACCTATACTATTGGTAATTTTAGCATATAATGCTAAGAACTGAATCATTTTCTTGACTATTTTAGCACGATGTGCTAAAAGATGTCAACAAAAATTTTGAAAGGGAAATCCCGTGCGGGATGTACCTACCCCTACGAGGAGGCAACGAAAATTATGGGCTTAACAGCAACACAAAAATCGAGTTACGAACGGGACGGGTTTCTGCTCTACGGTGCCCTCCTATCAGCAGAAGAAGTCGGAGCGTTGCGTCAACAAATTGACGCGCTGGCTTCTGGTGAGCATCCGAATGCAGACCAGATCGGGGTGCGGCTAGAAGCTGCCGCTCAAGAAGGGAAACTTGAAGATGTAGCGCGCCGTGATAAGGTTTGGCAACTACTAGACCCCCATCGTTACGACGAGGGGATTTTCAACCACGCCAGCAATCCGCGAATCTTGGATATCGTAGCCGAACTCCTTGGGACAGATGACATCAAACTGTTCCATACCCAGACATTGATGAAACCTGCGTTCCACGGCTCTAGAGTCTCTTGGCATCAAGATTCCGCCTACTGGACCTCTATCGAACCTCCTGCGCTGGTGAGTTGTTGGACAGCTCTGGACGATGCTACGGAAGCGAACGGTTGTGTGCAGATGCTTCCTGGGAGTTATAAAAAGGGGCTCTGGCCTCATGACCGAAGCGATTTCTTACACGCCCAAGGCATAGACCCATCGCAGGCGGTGCCGGTGGTCGTGAAGGCGGGAGGATGCAATTTTCATCACAGTTTGACCGTTCACGGTAGCGGTGAAAATCGGACAGCACATCGTCGCCGTGGCATGGTCACCAGCTACATGCGGGCAGATTCCAAATGGATTGGCGATTTGGATAAAAAGCCTAAGTTTTCCCTTATGCGAGGTCGGGAATACGCGGGGTGTGTTTAACACTGTGGGCAGGGCACCCCGTGTCTCTAACGCCGTAGGCGGGGCATCCCTGCCCCGTACGCTCTCACCCAATCAGATCAGGCACGGTGTTTAACGCCGTAGGCGGGGCATCCCTGCCCCGCCCACTCTCACCCAATCAGGTCAAATGAGGCACGGTGTTTAACACCGTAGGCGGGGCATCCCTGCCCCGCCCACTCTCACCCAATCAGGTCAAATGAGGCACGGTGTTTAACACCGTAGGCGGGGCATCCCTGCCCCGCCCACTCTCACCCAATCAGGTCAAATGAGGCACGGTGAATCCGGAATCCGAGGCTCTCGTACAAATTGACCGCTGTCGTCCGATAAAACTGTGTGCCGACCTCCGTTACAGCGATGCCCCGGTCATGGAGAAAATTCACAGAATGCGTCATCAATGCTCTGCCCAACCCTTTACCCCTGTGTGCCTCACTAACGCCCGTCCAACCGATGCCACCGGGGTAAGTGCGCCCAATCTTTGTTCGGTTGTGCAGGACGATACCGGCGCATATTCCGATAGGTTGCCCATCCTGTTCGGCGAAGAAGAATCCGTGCGGGTCAAAATCGGTCTCCATGTTGACACCGAGGAACCCTTGTATCCAGAACTCACCAGGGTGCGAATCACTACCGAAGATATGGTTCTTCACGCCTGCCCACGTCGCCTCATCGTCATCTCGAAAGGTGCGTATCTGATAGCCAGATGCCACAACGGGCGATTGTCGGGTATACTTCTGCATATCAAGGCGCAGAACGAGCTGGTCGTGCTTCACTTGAATCCCATCCGATTCCAAATCCGCCAATAACTTTCGATAAGGGGCATCTATCCACTCTGAAACACGAATCTGTTTCGCACCCCGCTCTTTCAGATTAGCTACACACGCCTGAAGCGGTCCAAGGCTATGACATTCGTCCCGATAGCTACGATCAACGCAAGCCCAACGGATGCTCCCCTGTTCCGATGCGCGCATGAACCCATCTGCAACGCTGATGAGCTGTCCATCAATAAAGCCGCCAAAGACCGTCGCTTGCCTCAGTGCGTCTTCGTTCTTCTGAGTGAATGGATAGAGCTCGCCATGCACATCATTGATAAGCCTACAGGCGGTATCTATCTGCTCCGCCTTGAGTTTTTCGACCGTCAACTGACCCGTATGAGGTTTTTCCATCGTCTAAATTTCTCCACTTTCCCAGCACTTAAAAGCGGCAACGATGTTACCACACATTCAAGAAACCGTCTATCAAAAAGCGTTGGCGCATCTCGAAGGGATGAAAATAAAAAAGCCGACCCAGAGTGAGTCGGCTTTTCCGTTCATTCAGATCAGAACTGGTGCCCAATGGCAGGGTAGTGAGGTTTCATTCATACAAATCAACTGCTGTTTCGCCTCGTGCGAATCGTTGCGCTGTCCTTGCGGCGGAATCGCTATTGGTGCGCTTACGGACATCGGTTGCCCAGCGCGAGAGCCCAACGAGTAGCTGCCCGCGAGCCGGATGCGCTTCACACAGTTTCCATTCGCTAAATATCGTCCGGAGCGGGTACAGCAGATCCCAACCGTTATCATCCTTGAGGATACACTGTCCTATTTCGGACAAGAGATGGTCGCCGGAGAACCCCGCATTCAGGTATTCACGGGTGCGTCGCCCGACTTCGTGAACGCGAATTGATTCAATGTCGTCGATAATCTGCTCTAAAGCCGTATCCTCATCAGGGGCCTCCGATTTTGCCGTGCCAGTCGCACGTCAACACGCCGTTGCGGACGCGCCCGCGTGTCAACGGATAGCCCATGTGCGGACACTGATTATCGGTTGCGTAGATGTTGCCGTTATGCTTAAACACAGCGATGCTTTGGCCTTCAACTCTAACCGCTCGCGGTTTCCCTTCGGCGAGTTCGTCCAGATTGGCGACTTTGACGAAGTTGGATTGCGCCTTTAACATAATTTCCTCCATTGTTGTTTTGTTTGCTAAAATTATTGTGAATGCGAAACGGATGCGCCACACGCCGCTAGGTGACGCGCAACCGAATCGCGAGATGCTTCATTGGCGTAATCGCGCGGGGTGCGTTGATGGTTGTCGCAGGCGTTCATATCGGCACCGTGCTCGATGAGCATATCGACCTGATTTTTCCCAACCCCCTTGCGGGCGATGATGTGGAGCGGTGTGCGTCCCTCACTGTCCGTAAGATTCGGGTCCGCACCGTTATTGAGTAAACAGGCGATGCCGAAGGTCAACCCACGGTGCGTGAGATAATGGAGCGGTGCCCACAGCCCGAGACGATGTTGCTGCCGAGTGTTGAGGTCTAGTCCGTGTTCCATAAATCGCTTGACGAGCCTATCCATGTTTTTCTGACCTTGCGCAACAATGCTGTACCACTCCTTGAGCCGAATCTCGTAACCTGCATCCAACAGCACGTCAGTGATTTCCGGATGTTGGAAATTCAGCGCAACCTCCAAGAGATTCAACCCTTGCCCAATGGCATAGAAATAGACATGCCCGCCGGGGGCTTCGCCCGTAACTCTCACTTGGAGCAGGTCGGGATTTGCTTGCAACAAGGTGCGTGTGCGTTCAACATCGCCGACAGCACAGCAGAGGATGATGTCCACTTTCGCGCCCTGTTCGACGAGATAACGGCTCACATCAGGTCGGCTTCTTACCGTCCATTGTGCCGCCGTACCGTGATGGTCAATATCCTGAATGTTGATGTCTGCCCCGCGTTCAAGTAGCAGTGCGGCAATCTTAGGAGTTGCGGCGTAATGGAGCGCGGTCATGCCATCAGGACCGCGTTCATTGACAAGGTCAGGATTCTCGTCAATGAGCGCGTTGAGTACCTCCGGCATATCCAAGCCCGCCGCGGCGTGTACATCAATCGTCGCCCCACGCTCGATGAGGTATTCCGCCAACTCCCGATTGTAACCTAGCATTGAGCCTGTGACCTGATTCATCGCGGAAACGCCGCCCGCCCACCAACTGCTTTTGATGTCAATGTCCGCGCCGTTTTGGAGCAACACATCAACCATCTCGCGCTCCCCCCTCCCCGCACTATAGACGATTGCTGGGGCATCGAAATAGAACCACGGAGCGTTAATCTGCGCCCGTAAGTCCGCGTCACTGGTGAGCAAAGAGGCCGCTTGTCCAACGTCCCCCGCTTTCACAGCCTCGGTGAAAGCGTCCTTATTGACACTGTTTTCGTTCATTACCGATCTGTCTCCCTTATCGAAAACTGAAAGTGACCTAATCCTCAAACACCTCTACCGTCGTCCGGCCTTCCGCGAAGCGCATCGCCGTAGTTGTGGCAGATTGGCTATCCTTATTCGTGCGGATATCAGTAGCGTAACGGGCGAGAGCGACCAACAATTGATAACGTGCGGGGTGTCCTGCGCCGAGTGCAGGGTCTGCGCCATTAACATTCGCCCACTCCTCGAACACCGTTCGCAACGTTGGTAAAATCTCGCTGGCTGTGTCATTCCAGAGGATTGCCCTGCCGATCTCCTCAAGCAACCGGGCGCCAGAGTAACCGGTGTTCAGATAGGCGAGCACATGGGCCCCAACTTTCTGCACGTTGAGGGTTTCGATGGCATCAATAACCAGTTTCACGCCTGCATCTTCGTTTGGCACATCCAGCTTTTCACTGCTGAGCGGTTCAGTCAGTGGGCGTGACGGGATATTTAGCCAGCGGTCTTCAAAAATCAGCCAAGCGGTGTGGAAAAGCCCTTTGGCGGCGACTTTGTCCCCACCAATCCGTTGAGCGGTACGCAACGATGCGGCGAGATTGAGTTCTGTTGTTAAACAGGGCCAACCAGCATCAACGTTCACAGGAGTTCGTGCCATTCGGTCTGCGGCAAGCAACACCAACGTTGTGATAAGCCTGTCAATTTTCACGCCCGATTCCAATACGGTTTTCACGCCATCAAATGACTTCTGAACGTTCACGCTCGTCAACGCGCCAATAAATGCATCCTCATCATAATCCGTCAGCGTGTTTGCTGAAGCGTTAGACGTTGCATCATCAATTGTGGAGACCATAGACCGCATGACGCGGACAGCGTCTCTGCGGAATCGCTCCGGCTCCCCACGCCGGCGCCCAATTAATTTCGCCCCAAGGTCGCAGACCAATTCAGCTCCCTTTTCCCATCCAAATTCGTCAATAACTTCGGAGAGGTAACTCACAGAGATTAGGTTATCGGGAAAGCCGAGAAAATGCGGTTCGACGGTGCATTCAAGCAACAGCGACAAAATTTTATCCTCATCGCCGATATGATGAGCGGTGAAGAGGCATCGCTCAATGCGTCCTGATTGCCCGTCGTGCGAGAACATACGCACCCACTGCTCAATGTTGTCCCAAGACACGGGTTCGGGTAGGGGCACCACATCAAGCCGTTCCGACGCCTGCCCAGCAGCCGCGCAGGCTGACGTAGTGATGGTAATTAAACGGTCTTCGCCTTTATATCGCCGTGCCAACTTTAAGCCGTTGATTAAGCGGGACACGTTCCAGCCACCCTCAGCATCACGCTCAGTCGCGATGTGCCGGCCAAGGTGCCGAAGGATTAGCTCCACGATTTCCGCCTCCGGCACTCCGCCTCTCAACAGCAGGGCGATCGCCTTCGACATCGTCCAACGGTCTTCGCTCAATAACCCTTCCCAAAGTAGGCGTAGATGTTCGTCTTTGCGTCTGTACGCAAAATCGCTAATCTGAATCCAGATTTCACTATCTCTGACTTCGGCGGGGAAGGTTTGCAGGTCGTCGCACTCGTAATTAAAGCAACCGCCCCCTTTCAAATCGAAACTCCGGCCGTGCCAATCGCAGGTGAGAACCCCGCTTCGTATCACGCCCCGCGTTAAGGGATACCCCATGTGCGGACATTGATTGTCGGTCGCGTAGATTTTGCCATCGTGGTTGAATAGGGCGATGCTACGCCCTTCGCCCATTTGGATCGCTTTGGCACCCCCATCGGCGATTTCACCCACCTCTGCGACCTTTATCCATTTCGCTTCTTCTGTTGCCATGAATTATTCGTCCTTTCAAAAATATCATACCTGATTAGATGTCACATTGTGTTAAATCCTGAGTAACGCAATTATAACATACGTTAAGTTTCAAGGAAAAATTTCAACTCATTTGGTCTCAGTTTTTTCTCAGTCATGATTATCAGTGGTTTTGCAACACACGGGCATGAGAATGTCTGTGACAGTGTGATAAAATACCTCTAAAAACTGGAGGTGAGTCAGACGATTCTCGCTTGACCCCAGAATCCCCTGTGCTACAATAAGCCCCGGCAATCGACATAAGGGACTACGGTAATCACTCCCGATTACCGTCTATCTCACACCTGAGACCGGTGACGATTGCCGCCGCAACCCAACAACCGACTAGGGCGGCACCGAAACAAGGAGAGTAACAATGTTGTACCCAAATAATAATCGCCCAATGAACCCAAAATCAATGAGGCACCTCAGATCGGCTGGGGGTCAACAACAGTCCTAGATAAAGGGGTTACTATAACAACGATTGGGGGGACCATCAGGGTTAAAGTAACGGATTGTGCTAGTTAACTGTTTGTAGAGCGCACAGTTCCAACTTTAGTCTCAGAGAATCCGGATTTGGAATTGATCCGCCCTTATGCTTAAAGAATATGAAAATATTTCTTAGCAATCTGAAAAAAATTATACGGCGCGGTTTTGGACTTAAGTGTCCACGATGTGGTGAAGGTTCACTATTTCAACAAAAGTTCAAGATGTTTACACACTGCCAAATATGCGATTTGAAGTTTGAACGTGAGCAAGGATATTTCGTTGGAGCAATGTATCTCAATTACGGCGCAACAGTATTACTTGCATTTCCGGGCTGCTTTGCCTTTGAACTTTTCACCTCTATCCCTTTCATAGTCAATTTTGGTGTCTGGGGTGTCGTTTCCGCGGTATTCCCTATCTTTTTCTATCGCTATTCAAAAAGTTTGTGGTTGAACTTTGACTACATACTGGACTCAAGTTGATAGTGTTCTAAACCTATTCACTTCCCAAATAGAAAAATCCTAAATATGTGAAATACAATCCCGTAGAAGGGGCATCCTGCCCCGAAAGGAGCAACGAATGAATTTTAGAGAAAAACTTTGCTACATCGCATTGGGCGGCGCGCTTATGCTGGTTGGTATGTTGTCTACTCACCTTATCTCACCAAACGTTACGGCACAACAGGATGTTTTAGGTGAGATAAAGGTGACTAAATTGGTGGTTGTTGATAAAGATGGGAACCCTGTCGTTGACTTGGGTACCCATGAAGATGGCAACGGCTATGTACTCGTCACCGGTGCTGTAATTGCTACAAATAAAGCGAATGATGGTGCCTCTATGTTGATCGGTGGTGCTGTAGTCATTCAGAATCACAATAAGACCCCTGTTGCTTCAATGGGGACCAATGAACACGGAGGAGGTCATGTAACCATTTATGATGACAAAGGGAAACCTGCCGCGTCAATGGGTATGACAGAAGACGGCGGACAAGTTCGTGTTACAGATAAAATGGGAGGTGTTGTATTATTGGATACCAATGAACATGGAGGTGGTGTAGCCATTTATGATCACAATCAGAATTCTGCCATTGTATTGGGTATGACAGAAGATGGAAGTGCTTTAGTCATTTCTGATGACAATCAGAATCCTGCCATTTTATTGAGTACCACTGAACATGGTGGTGGTCTAACTATCTACAACAAAGGTAAACAAAACGTCTTCCAAGCAAGTGTTGGTGATATGGGTGGTGGTGTCATTAGCACAAAAGACAAACACGGCTACCGAACCGGCAGCCTCCCCTAACCCACAAAAAAACGTCAACGGGTCATCTTAGTTACGGCATTACTAATCAAATTGAAAGGAAATCGAATAATGTTAGTCAGAAAACAAGACGGTAGTGTAGAATCTTATATCAAATTCTTCTTCAACCGTCGAATTAAACAGAACAATGAGGATGACAATCCTGATTCAATACGGAATTGGGTACCTCTCAAAAAACTGGGTTCTGATACTCCTACGATAGAAGGTCAAACAGGTGAAATACCTTCTAAGACTGAGGTTATTTACTCTGGTCCATTGGAAGTATGCGAAGAACTCTGGAAAAGAATTGATGCAAAACTTAGTACTTCACAGGAATGTGAAATTTTTTGTATTCAAGAACACGTTGATGAGATACTTGCCACCCTAAAGAAATAGGGATTATGTAGTATGCAGGTTGCCGCCACGACCAAACACAACGCAGACCTGATTCAGCAACTACCACCGCCCCGGCGTTCATCCACAATCAGATTATGGGTGAGGAGGCAAATCGCCACATTCCGCAGACAACCCTGACGGGTGGGGTGATGCCCTTGCGGGTGGTCCTAGAGGAGATATAACGTAGAGTCACAGTCTCCGGAGGTGAATCATAAAAATGGGTATGAAGGAAGGCAGATGTCTTAGGAGTATTGAGGGACCATCGGTTCTAATCAGTGGGCACTTTGAAGATAAGGAATCGCTTAATTTGATCAAGCGAGAAACCATGATAGAAGGCAACGAGAAAATGCCACTGCTTGAGGTTGCCAAATTTTATATTAAAATCACTGGTGCCAAGAGTGCGGTTGAAGTTTTCCGGAAGCTCTCTTCAAAGTGTAAAGAGTCGTCAAAGGATAAAGAGGCAAAGTATTTTAAGAGATGCAAGAAGCTGGCCAAGAAGTTTTCGTTTAAGTATATAGACCCAGTCATATTGCAAAAGGTGCAAGAGGAAAAGGAGTGTTACTACCATATCATTGATGGCACTCATCGACTTGTTGTGTATGCTGTGCGGTTGCAACTCGGTGACAAATATCGTAAAGTGAAATGTATCGTCTACAAAAAGGCGGGTAACGGCTAATCCCGTTTAACTTACATTCTTATGGGACACTGCCCGGTGCGCCAAAGAAGTCTCATTTTACGAGTGGTGTTCCACCTTATGGTGTACGACTGGGGAGCATAAGGCCCGGGACGTTCCAACCGGCAGACGTGTCGGGCGGAACGCCGTATACACCATTTGCCATGAGCCAGTCGTGCACCACCAACATCAATTAGAAAGGAGTTCGCATCATGTCTGATGTCCAGACGTTAGAAGATATCCTTTAGAAATTAGTATTTCCCAACACTTGTCCCACATAGGAGATTGAAAATGCTTATTTTATCCTCTGAAGAACAAGAGCAGGTAGAAACTCAATTAGGTAAGCTTCTTGAGTTATCTAACAAATTTCAAGATCGAGGTGCCTTGGCTGTTAATGATAGTAGCCATCTTAAAGATTTGACAACTTGTTGTACCATTTCTGCACAGCTAATCATTGAATTGTATCAGCGTTTAGGTAGCATTATGCCAAATCAACCCTCTTCCCGATAAGTGGGTTGTACGCATATTAGGACGGGCGTGTGCCATTACCGCCCTCATCATTCGCATTGTGATAGTCGTTGAAATCCCAACGGGCAACAATCAACATCTCACTTGCTGTTGCCGTTGGGCTCAACGCCATCGCAATTATCACCACCATCAAATCAAAAGGAAAATAACATTGAATACACTACCCCTAAAAGTATTCATTACCTATTCGCATAACGACCTAGAGCAAAACTGCAAGTTGAAAACGTGCCTTGTTGGAATAGAGGACGAAGGCAAGATAACGCTTTGGGATGATAACAAAATTCTTCCGGGCGACGAGTGGGAGAAAGTTATCTCCGATAACCTTGTCACTTCAGACATACTTCTTTACCTGGTCTCCGCTACAAGTCTTGAGTCAAAAAACTGCAATAAAGAATTGGCCGAGGCGTTAGACTTCAAGATAAGGGTCATCCCGATAATTCTTGAGGTTTGTCATTGGCGGAATCATGAACTCAGTCGTTTTGAGGTTCTGCCACGCAAAGGGAGGCCCACTAACGAATGGGAACCTGAGAGTGACGGTTGGCAAAATGTGGTGGCGGGTATCCGAAAAACCGTTGAAAAAATGCAGTCTCAGTCTGAAACAGAACTCTGCGCTGAATCGGCGTTCCAACAAGGCAACGTTTTGATGATGGTCAAGCAACTGAACATGGCGATAAAACGTTACTCACATGCAATTGAACTTGCCCCAAATTTTGCCGATGCCTATACCAATCGCGGTCTTGCTTACGTCAAGAAAGGCGAGATTGACCGTGGCATTGAAGACCACAACAAAGCGATAGAACTGAAACCGGATTATGCCGAAGCCTATTTCAATCGCGGAGGTACTTATAAGAGCAAAGGTGAGATTGACCGTGCCATTGATGACTTTAGCGCGGCAATAACACTGAAACAGGATTATGCCGCAGCCTATACCAATCGTGGTCTTGCTTACGTCAAGAAAGGCGAGATTGACCGCGGCATTGAAGACCACAACAAAGCGATAGAACTGAAACCGGATTATGCCGAAGCCTATTTCAATCGCGGCGGTACTTATAAGAGCAAAGGTGAGATTGACCGTGCCATCGCAGATTTCTCACATGCAATTGAACTGGACCCAAATTTTGCCGATGCCTACAACCATCGGGGCGTTCCTTACCTAGATAAAGGCGATTACGACCTGGCTATTGGAGACTTTACGCAAGCAATAAAACTCAAAGATGATGCTGAATTTTATTACAATCGTGGTTTAGCTCACTTCAAAAAAAGCGATTATGCTCTTGCGATTGAAGACTTTACCCGCGCCATCTGCCGGAATCCTAAATTTGTTCACGAAGTCTACTACAATCGTGGGCGGGCGTGGTTACATCAAGAAGAGTGGGAAAAAGCCAAATCAGACCTCCAAATGGCAAGTGAGGGGATGGATATCATTACTCCGTTTCACGACGACTATGGAAGCGTCTCTGCCTTTGAGCAGAAATATCGTGTTAAGCTACCGCCAGGCATCACCGCACTGCTAACACCCCCGCAGGCGTGAATGTTTACAAACCAAATACAATCCCACACGGTGATGGGTTGGTCGCGCTTTTGGCAGAGCGTCCGTTGTATTACAGTGGCTGGCTAAGGAAGATGGGAGGTTCAACGAATGAGGAGATACCCTAGACTAAGAAAAGGTTGCCCTCAGGAGAGAGCAGAAGAAGAGCTACGAGATACCATACTATTCAATTGCGGCTGTTTCAGTGTGATGGTTCTCGGTGTTCTGATGCTGTTAATTATCTCATCATGTTGAACAATACCTTCGCCAATTATCCGGGTGCGATTTTAGCCCGAGGGCAATCTGTGCAATCTGTGTCATCCGTCTAATCCGCGATTTGCGTCAAGTTGCGTTGCCTCATGTGCGTTGACTCATGTCGCCATCCGCAAGGATATCGCCATCCGTAAGGATATCGCTACCCGCAAGGGCATCTTGTGCGCTCGCTCACGCGACCATCCGTCTTCGGACCACCCGCTAGGGCAGACAACAATCCGCGTCTACGGTCTGACCGGAAGCCTCCACCGCGTAACGTTGCACTCGTGCGATAACTGCCTCCAAAAGTTCATCACCCTTCAGCGTCTTAAATAACGCTTCTAAATCCGAATCTAGTTCCACCTCCCTTTGTCCCCCCAAGTCTCCACGAAGTACATCCTGAAGTGAAACCTTCCGCTTTTTCGTTGCCATCATTTACCTCCATTACAAAAAAAATATAAACCTCCCAGCACAGTTGCTATAAAAACGTAAGGTTCCGAGTAGGTTCCGAGTACCCCTCCCGTACAAACCGCCCGGAGATCAGTCACTGCTTGAGTTCTAGCCCTTTTCTGTCTCTATCAAATTTTTCCGGCTCCTCGGAAAACTTCCGAAGGCCACTCCTGTCTAAACCGCCCGGAGATCAGTGACTGCTTGAGTTCTACGCCTTTTCTATCGCTATCAAATTTTTCCGGCTCCTCGGAAAACTCTGAAATTTCCGAGGAAACTTCCGAGGCACCTCCGGTGCAAACCGCCCAGAAACAAGTCCACGCTTGAGTTTCCGCACTTTTTTGCCTTTATCCAATTCTATCGGCTCCTCGGAAAACCCTGAAAAGCCTACTGCTTAACATACCATAATAGCCCGCATCTTCGCAACCTAGTTTCAATAAAAACAATAAAGATTGGAAGATCTGCAGGCTCTTGGCTATTCTAGAGAAACCGAGTTTTGAAGAAAAAACTCGGTTTCTTTGGAATGTTGTGGTCGTGATGGATGAAAAATTCCGAGATGCGGATCTGTTTTAAACTTACATTACGGATACACGTCCAATAAAAACTCTATAATTAATTACCATCTATTTCCTGTTTTACGAAAGGGGGGATTTGAGATTCATAGCTTACTCGGTCTAAAAAAATACGTCATCCGATATCAATTTGGCATTACCCTAAGTTTTATACTCGTTCTGACAACGAACTGTATTCTGCTCATCAGTCCCAAAATTCTGAAATGGGCAATTGACGATTTGGGTGGCAATTTGTCAACCCGTCCGAAACTCTTACAGTGGGCGATTGACATATTTGTGATTGGAGACCCGACGGGAGCGATGACCCCACATAAGATTCTCTTTTATGCAGTGCTAATCTTCACGATTGCCCTCGTCGCTGGCATAATTCGGTTTGCACAACGCCGCACGATTCACGGCATTGCGCGACGAATTGAGTATCATCTCCGCAGAGACTTCTTTTCGCACCTGCAAAAACTCTCTGCAAACTACTACAACAATGTACGCACAGGCGATTTGATGACCCGTGCGACGAGTGATATGAACGCTGTGCGGATGGTGCTCAGTAGCGCGGTTATGTACACAGCGGACGCTATCGTCTTCTTTTTTCTTGCTCTCATTATCATGCTACAGATTGATGTCAGTCTAACACTTCTCGCGTTACTTCCCTATCCGGTGCTTGCGGTGTTAATTCGCCAACTTGGAAAACGGGTTCATAAATGTTACGAAGATATCCAAGAGTCCTACTCAACGCTAAACACCAAAGTACAGGAGAACTTGTCTGGGGTGCGCGTCGTGAAAGCCTATACACTCGAAAACGGAGAAGTCGAGCGTTTTCGCGAACACAATCAGGATTTTGTGGAGCGGAATCGGGAGCGTATCCGTCTTACCACCTTTTTCTTTCCCCTCTTCCGAGTTTTGCCCGGATTCGGGGCCGTCATCTTACTCTGGGTCGGTGGGCTTCATGTCATTAACGGGGAAATCACGTTAGGCGACTTTGTCTCCTTCAATGCTTATCTGACGATGCTCATCCGCCCAATGGTGACGCTCGGTTTCATTGTCAATACCTTTGAACGGGGTGCCGCGTCAATGGAGCGTATCAACAAGATTTTTGATGAGAAACCGGAAATCTACGACGACGAGGATGTCCGTGATGATATCAAAACAGTTCAGGGTGAGATTGAATTCAGAGAGCTCACCTTCGCGTATCCCGATAGCCCGCCTGTGCTTAAAAATATCAACCTCAAGATTCCGAGCGGTGCGACTGTTGCTATCGTTGGTCCGACAGGTTGCGGCAAAACGACCTTGGTGAACCTCCTTGCCCGCATCTACCAAGCGGAGCGGGGGACCCTGTTCGTTGATGGCGTTGACATTCACGACATCCCCGTGAAGACACTCCGATCAAATATCGGTTTCATTCAACAGGAACCGTTTCTGTTCTCAGATCTGCTTAGAAATAATATCGCTTACGGCAATGAGAATGCGAGCGAAGTTCAGATAAAGGAAGCCTCCCACGCAGCAGATCTGCTCACACAAATTGAGGAGTTCCCCGATGGATTACAGACCTTTTTGGGTGAACGTGGTGTCACGATTTCCGGCGGACAGAAACAGCGTACAGCGTTAGCGCGTGCTATCTTGATCAGTCCGAACATTCTCGTCTTGGATGATGCTTTCGCAAGCGTAGATACGCACACAGAAGATACAATCTTGACGCACTTAAAGGACATCATGGCGGATCGGACGACCATCCTGATTTCCCATCGTATCTCGACGGTCAAATCGGCAGACCTCATTGTCGTTCTCAAGGATGGGGAGATTGTCGAGCGTGGCACACATGAGGAATTGCTGGTGCAGAACGGTATTTACGCGAACATCCACGAGAAACAGTTGTTACAGGAGGAGCTTGATGAATTGTAGTTGCGGCTGTTGGTTTCCGTGCGTCAGTGCTATTAAGCAGGTTTCAATATAAAAATTAAGCCAATTTCAGCATAAAGGGTCACGGCTGGGAAGCCGGGTCACGGCTGGGAAGCCATTCCTACAGTCGCGGCTAGGAAGCCGTTCCTACAGTCGCGGTTGGGAAGCCATTCCTACAGTCGCGGCTAGGAAGCCGCTCCTACAGTCGCGGCTGGGAAGCCGTTCCTACAGTCGCGGCTAGGAAGCCGCTCCTACAGTCGCGGCTGGGAAGCCGCTCCTACAGTCACGGCTAGGAAGCCGTTCCTACAAGTTTATTCTTAAAAATTGTCGGTAGCAACTTAGGTTGACTATCACATTTCACAAAGGAGGTACATTGAGTGTTTGGTGGTGGCGGTAATTCACTTCATGACTATAGCGAAGAGGAACATGACTTAGGTAAAATCTACGACCGTGTTTTGATGAAACGGCTACTTTCCTATATGAAGCCATACCTACTTGAGGTTGCCCTCATCGTATTGCTGACCATCGGCAATACGCTTGCTCAGCTTGCTCCCCCTTACCTGACGATGGTCGCAATTGATGAACACATTGAGCCGGGTAACGCGGAGGGTTTGGGAATGGTCGCCCTTTATATGGTTCTTGCCCTCATTGCGACCTTTGGGTTCGGCTATTTTGAGGAATTCAAACTACAGATGCTCGGGCAGAAGATTATGTACGATATACGGATGCAGGTCTTCTCTCATCTCCAGCGATTGAATGTCAGTTATTTTGACCGCAATCCTGTTGGACGACTCATGACCCGCGTGATGGGTGACGTTGAAATACTCAATGAGTTATTCACGTCAGGGGTCATCACGGTCTTCGCCAATCTGTTCAGAATCAGCGGCATCATGGTTATGATGCTGTTATTGAACTGGAAACTGGCATTGGTCACTTTAACGGTGTTGCCGATTATCTTCGGGGCAACGATGGTTTATCAGATCTATTCCCGGCGCGCCTTCCGAGACCAGCGCAGGGAACGGGCTCGCATCAACGCCTTCCTGCAAGAAAACATCGTCGGCATGACAACCATGCAGCTGTTCGCACAAGAACAGCAGAGTGCGATGAAGTTCGATAACCGGAATCAGGCGTACCTATACGCGAACCTGCGAAGTATCTTTTACTATTCGCTCTTTTACCCGCTCATTGAAGTCACAGGCTCGCTTGCGACTGCGGCTATCGTCTGGTACGGCGGTGGACAGATTCTGCAAGGTGTGCTGAGTTTTGGCACACTGGTCATGTTCATCCAATACGGGCAGCGGTTGTTCTGGCCCATCCGCGAACTCAGCGAGAAATACACAATTTTCCAGAATGCGATGGCATCATCGGAGCGGATTTTCGATCTGCTTGATACAGAGCCGAAAATTGTAGATGCCGCCGAACCGAAACAGATTGAGACATTAAGGGGCGAGATTGAATTCCGAAACGTCTGGTTCGCCTATAACGACGAAGACTATGTCCTACGCGATGTCTCTTTCAAAGTCAAGCCGGGCGAAAAGATTGCGATTGTGGGACACACAGGAGCGGGTAAAACCTCAATTATCAACCTACTTTGCCGCTTCTATGAAGTCAACAGCGGCGAGATTCTGATTGATGGCGTGGACATTCGAGAGATGAATCTCGAAGACCTGCGAAGCACGATTGATATCGTACAGCAGAATATCTTCCTATTCTCCGACACAATCGAGAACAACATCAGTCTCCGCAAGGAGGAAATCACGCAGGCGCAATCGCTCGCCGCGGCAAAAGAGGTGCATCTGGACAAGTTTGTTCAGCAGATGCCAGAGCACTACGCCACTGAAGTCAAAGAGGACGGTAGTGGTCTGTCCGTCGGTCAGAAACAACTGGTCGCCTTTGCGCGGGCACTCGCTTCTGACCCCGGTATTCTCGTCCTTGACGAGGCGACATCAAGCGTGGACACCGAAACCGAACTGCTCATCCAAGACGCACTCAGTCGCCTGATGGCAAACCGAACCTCGATTGTCATCGCCCATCGGCTTTCGACGATTCAGAACGCCGACAAGATCATCGTCATGCACCGCGGGCAGATTCGAGAGATGGGCTCACACAACGAATTGCTCCAAAAACACGGTATCTACTATCGGTTGTATCAACTTCAGTACAAGGGGCAGGAAGTAGACACGTTTGAAGAAAAACTTTGACATAGAGAAAAGGGGATGGATGGAGGAGAGAAACGGATAATACGAGATTAACCAGATTCGTATTGTTTTCCTGTCCTGCTTATGAATTCTTCCGATCCAGAGGATCGCAATGTCTATAGCACGCAATAGACCTAAGTGCCCGCGCTCCAGCGGAGCGCAATGTGACTCATGAAGTTAATTTGGTATAAGTTTGGCCATCCTTCCAATCCGATTCTGCTATTCTTTTGCACTCCAACTCTATTTAAAGGTATAATGCCAAATTAACCAGATTCATATTGCATCTTTTGCCCCAAAAGCCCCAGAGGGGCGATAGGTGTATAGAAAACCCGAAACCCTACATCCCAAAGCCCCAGAGGGGCGATAGGTGCAAGAATAATTTCGCTAATGTGGTATTAGGGTATTCCTTGAAGCAGAAAGGGACAAATGGCTTTTAAGTTCGCATTTATCACAGATACACACCTCTATCCGGACGCTCCCCAGGATTTCGGGGCTGGCATCCAACAGAGCAAAAGCAGCGTCGCACTCTATTCGGAATTGATTCGACAACTCAACGAATTTGAACCTGAATTTGTGATTCACGGTGGAGACATCGTTTGCGGTGGCGATAGCTTTGAGATGTCGACTGACGAGTATGAAGCGGCATTGGGTCAGGCGAAGCAATTTGGGGAACAACTTCACGCGCCGTGCTACTACATACCGGGCAATCATGATTTGAACCCTGCGAGCGGTTCTAAAACTGCCTATCTCAACCATTTCGGCATAGATGGTCTGGCCTACACCAGCTTTGTCCATGAAGACCTTCGGTTTATCCTCCTAGACACCCAGGAAGTTGACCGAGACCTGACGCACGGTCATATCGGTGAAACCCAACTTGAATGGTTCAGCGGTGAATTACAAGCCGCCGCCGATGCAGCCCAGGAGGTCTTTATCTTCTCCCACCAACTGCTGTTCCCACCCGAAGAGTTTGATGGACTCGGTGCCCGAATCGACAATCCGGAAGCGGTTCTGGAAATCCTTGACCAGTTTAATCACGTTTTAGCCGCGTTTCACGGACATCTCCACATCAATCGCGTTATCAATCGGCGCGACGTGTTCTACGCCATAACCTCAGCCGTAATCTGCTATCCGATGATGTGGAGGCCGGTGTTCGTCGAAGCCGAGCACATCCACGTTAAATCGTGTCAGCTAAATCTGCCGGATATTGTCGCCAGCTCTGCCGATGCCCAGCCTGAGCGCCATCAGCACGTATTGGGAAGTGAGGCAGACCGAGAGTTTACTATTCGCAGAGGCCAGAACTCGCCCGATGCGGTATGATTTGAACTGGAGAGGAACAGATGATCGAAGTTGAAGACCTGACGAAAAATTACGGAACATTGGAAGCCTTGAAAGGCGTTTCGTTCCGCATTGATAAAGGTGAAGTGGTCGGGTTTCTCGGCCCCAACGGCGCGGGGAAAACAACCACAATGCGTATCCTCACCTGTTTTATGCCTGCCACAAGCGGGCGGGCAACTGTAGCAGGATACGATGTCTTCAAGGAATCGCTTGGGGTGCGTCGGCATATCGGCTACCTACCCGAAAATGTACCCCTCTATTCGGAGATGACTGTCACCGGTTATCTCAGATACATTTCAAAAATCAAAGGCATCCCTCGCAATAAACGAGCAGAAAGATTGGAGGTTGCGCTCGAGTCGTGTAGTTTAACGGAGCGACGCAACCAAATTGTCGGCCAATTGTCGAAAGGGTATCGTCAGCGCGTCGGTTTAGCGCAGGCGTTGATTCATGAACCGGATGTCATCATCCTTGATGAACCCACAGCAGGCTTAGACCCGCGTCAGATTATCGAAATCCGAGAACTCATTAAGGAACTTGGCAAGGAACACACAATCATCCTGAGCACTCACATTCTACCGGAAGCGAGTATGACGTGCGAGCGAGTGCTCGTCATCAGCAATGGACGGATTACCGGCGATGTTCGGTTAGCAGAAGGCCGTATCGTCTTCGTTGACACAGGTGATGCCGAAGCGACAGAATTTGGGGACACAAAAACGCTTTACCTTGAGGTGGCGGGCCCAGCGGAGGCGGTTGAAACGGCTTTAGCGCAAATTCCAAACGTCAGCTCCATTGAACGCCAAGATTTGGACCAGAGCATTAATCCAATTTTCCACCTCAATTACGGACTCGAATCGGATATTCGACCAGAAATCGCATCAACTATCGTCCAGAACGGATGGAATTTACTCGAAATGCGCCCGGTCCAAATGACGCTTGAAGAGATCTTTTTGCGATTGACAACGAAGGGATAAGAATGGAAGAGTGGAAGGTTCTTGGATGGAAGGTTGGAAGAATGGAAGAAAACGATGCGCTTTTTCCTTCCATTCTTCTATTTTCGGAACATAGCCTTTAATGCTAAAACTTGCGTAATGGTATGAAGATTCTTTTTTTATCCATCACTATCCCTTATCCGCCGACTGATGGTGGGCGTATCCGCGTGATGAACCTGCTCAAGCAGATTGCGAAAAAAAATGAAGTCACCCTGCTTGCACTGGAAACGGAACCGACCGATAGAGAGGGAGTAGCGTATCTTCACCGCTTGGGGGTTGAGGTGGAGCTGGTCCCACACCCGCCACATCTGCCCCCCTTGACGGTGCGAACAGGTATCAGAGCTCTGCTTAAAAGAAAGCCAATTACTGTTGCCCGATACGACCTGCCCGCTTTTAGGCAGAAACTTCATTCAGTGTTGGCAGAGCGGTCCTTTGATCTGGTCCACTACGAGATGCTTCACGCCGCCCAGTATGTCGTAGAGACCGACATCCCCAGTGTACTCTCTCAACAAAATGTGGACTCTCATATATGGGGTCGGCTCTGCGAACAGACGTGGAGCCCGATACGCAAACTCCTGTTCTGGTGGCAGAAACGCACCTTTGCCCGCTATGAGCGAATAATGAGCCCGAAATTTAACGTCGTCACCTGCGTGTCCGAAATTGACCGGGATTTACTCCAGCAGGTCTGTCCAGACCTCAATATCGAAGTTATCCCAAACGGCGTTGACACCAGTTTGTATCAACCCAACCACGCTGCCGAAGAATCTGCAACGCTCATCTACACAGGGAGCATGGATTGGTATCCGAATGAGGATGCGGTTGTTTACTTTGCAGATGAAATCTTTCCAAAAATCCAATCCGAACATCCCGACGTACAATTTTACATCGTCGGAAAGTCTCCGACAGAATGGGTAGAACAGTTGGCAGGACTGCCAGGGGTTATCGTTACAGGTCGCGTTGATGAGATTAAGCCGTACATCGGGCGAGCGACGGTTTACGTCGTACCGTTACGAATCGGAGGCGGCACACGACTGAAGATCCTAGAAGCGGCGGCGATGGGGAAAGCGGTCGTCTCCACACAGGTCGGGGCGGAGGGGTTGCATCTCGTTGATGAGGAAGCGATTTTCATCGCAGACGACCCAAGCCATTTCGCCGATGCTGTCAACCGGCTCATCGCCGACCCTGCCTTGCGACGCCAGATCGGTGAAGGGGCCCGCCAGCACGTCGAAGCCGAGTACGATTGGCAACGCATCGGGGAGCGACTGCATCGGCTTTATGAATCGGTTGTTGAGAAAACAAAATGACACAAGGAGCAATGTGATGGGAAATAGAACTGTGAGTCGGGAAGTGGATATTCCTGACGGGGACCTCCGTGAGAAGATCTGGGTAGCTCTCGGTAAGCAACGCCTTACCCCAATCACCGAAGCGGAGATGGCGACTTTGACACGCTTGTCCGCGGAAAAGTCTTTCATTAGCGATCTGACCGGACTTGAGCTTGCAACGAACCTGACATCGCTAAATCTTTGGGGCAACTCGATATCAGATATCTCTGCCCTGTCGGGCTTGATTAACCTAACAGAGTTGTATCTTTGGGGCAACTTGATACCCGACATTTCTGCCCTGTCGGGCTTGATTAACCTAACAGAGTTGTATCTTTGGGGCAACTCGATATCCGACCTCTCGGTGCTTCATGACTTGACCAGTCTAACACGGCTACATCTTGGGGGTAAGTTGATATCCGACCTCTCTGCCTTGGGTGGCTTGACCCAGCTAACAGGACTCGGTCTTTGGGAGAACACGATATCTGACATCTCGGTACTTGCGCGCTTAACCAAAATGAGACGGTTGTGGCTTAGAGCCAACGCAGTAACCGACATTTCGGTACTCGCAGGCTTAACCAAGCTGACAGAACTTGATCTCTCGGAAAACGCGATAACCGACCTATCGTTTTTGGTCGAAAACAGGGGAGTGGCCAGTGGAGACACGGTTCGTCTGCGAGACAACCCATTGAATGCTCCCTCAATTCAGCACATTCAAACCCTACAACGCAGAGGGGTTAATGTGCATAGGTAACTCAGGAGTGTTCTCGTACCGCGAACTGTTAGTTTGCGAACTACCTTTATGAAATATATTTTGAAGGAAAACATTGAAAAGAGTCGAAAATTGAGGGATTTTCTGTTTATAATGTTTGTTGTAGAACTTGCAGTGTGCTGCATCACTGGCTGTGATAGATTTATTCAGTAATTCGGGGTTACAACCCCCTCCCACATTACCGAATTAAATTCTTAATCTTCATTTAGGTTGTGCTCACAATCTAATAGACGAAGGGATACGAAGATGCTATACTCTCACGAGCGATAGACATCTCGACGGTGTTTGATCCGGTAAATGTTAACACGGTGATGTTGGTCGTCTATTTGATATAGAATCCGGTATATCCCAACTCGTAATCGCCAATGTGGTCCTTTTTATCCTGCAAGCTTAACAACTCCGGGCGGACGCGGATTATGTTGTAGTTGCTCGAAAATAGCATCAATACGTCTGATAACATCTTGTGGTAAACGTCGTAATTCTTGTTCTGCACGCCGTGTTGCATGGACAGTATAAATCGTTGGAGCACTCAAAGCTTTCCTTCTTTTATCAAGTCGGCTCGAATGTCTTGATAGTCGCGAAACTCTGTTTCAGTTTGGACTGCAGCATCCATCTCTAAATTATCTTCTAAATCTTCGAGGCGTTGCATGAGAAGTCGGTATTCATTGATTGATAAGAGGACATTGGTTTTTTCACCTTTGTCATTAACGAGATATTGCGGGTTGATTTTAAGCATAGGTGGACTCCTTGTATTCTGTTGTGTAATTATACACCTTTGTGGTGTGTTTGTCAATAAGCCTGTAGGTTGGGTCAGAGTCATTCAATTGTCGCGAAGCCCTCTCACAAGAGTCATGTTCTTAAATTGACAGCTATGGGTAGCGCGTAAGCGAAACCACAAATCTGCGAGATCTGTGAAATCCGTGACAATCCGCGATTCAGACAGCAAAGGCGGGACACAGAGACCCCGCCCTACAATGCTAACCGTTGATCGGCTGATACATAGTTTTCAATCCTGGTAATCCGATAATCCTGCAAATCCTGGTTCAGACAATGGCTGTTCGGTTGCAGTACCGTAATCTGTTAGATTGCGGGATGTGGTCACAATCCCAATGTAACAGATTCGGCGACAAATGCAGTTGCAATGATTTATGAACACTCTTTAGGTAACTAATCGGAGGATTGAACTTATGAAACTTGTCACTTATGAAATTTCGTCACCACTTGGGAAACAGCGGCGACTCGGGGCTTGGATTGCGGATGACCGGATTGTTGATCTCAACACCGCCTGTGCGTTGCGGCTCACTGAAACGGTTGGGGCATCAGCCGCGCATCAACAGGCGGATGCAATTCTGCCATCCGATATGTTACAATATTTTGAACGTGGTGGTTCTGGGAGGGAGGCGGCTGAAGAAGCACTCGAATTTGCCTTGGATCGGGCCCCTGAAACGGAGGACGATGGTAAACGGTTCGTCTTTTCGGTGGACGAGGTGAGGCTACTCGCACCCTTCCCGCGTCCGGCGAGCTTGCGGGATTTTGGAGTGTTTCGGACGCACATGGACGCTGCCGCCCGTATTACTGGCAAGGAGATCTCCCCAGAGTGGTTCAAATTGCCGAACTACTATCGGGGGAGTACAAGCCCTGCGTCAATTGCCGGACATGAGGATGTCGTAACGTGGCCGAATTATACAGATAAACTCGATTTTGAATTGGAATGGGGGGTTTACATCGGAAGACAGGGACGGAATATCTCCGTAGAAGAAGCACCGGATTACATTGCTGGCTACACAATTTATAACGACATCAGTGCGCGCGATATCCAGTTTCGGCACATGACATTGGCTCTCGGCCCAGCGAAGGGCAAGGATTTTGACAATAGCAACATCATGGGACCCTGTCTCGTTACGCCCGATGAAATCGAAAACCCTTACGACTTGCGGATGATTGCAAAGGTGAACGGCGAAGTTTGGGCGGATGGCACGACAGCGGATATGTACTATACCTTCGCGGAGATGGTTTCATTTGTTTCGCAGTCCGAGACCATTTTTCCGGGCGAATTTCTCGGTTCGGGGACAGTCGGAAAAGGGTGTGGTTGGGAGCTAGACCGGTGGATTCAGCCCGGTGATGTTATCGAATTGGAGGTTGAGAGAATCGGATTGCTCCGAAACCAGATTGGGGAGAAGGAAGAGAATCCGGCGGCATGGAAGGAAAAGCAGTAAAAGGAAGAAGGGAAGATTGGAAGAAGGGAAAATTGGAAGAGTGCTACAATGTTCTTCCATCCTTCCACCTTTCCATCCTTCCAGTCCTTTTCCTTTAAGGATACAAGGGAGAAAACTTTAATGAGACTCAAAGACAGAGTTGCCATCATCACCGGTGCGGCATCCGGAATCGGCAGGGCGACAGCACTTCTGTTTGCAAAAGAGGGGGCGAAAATTGTCGCGGCGGATGTAGATGACGAAGGCAGTAACGAAACGGTCAATCAGATTCAAGCCTCCGGGAACGAGGCGTTTCTCGTCCGTACCGATGTCACTTCGACTGAGGATGTGCAGGCGATGGTGAAGGCGACCATTGACACCTACGGCAAACTTGATATTCTGTTCAACAGTGCTGGGATTGCCATGCGTCTGCCCGTTGCCGAGCTACCGGAAGCGGATTGGGATCGGTGCATTGACGTTAATCTAAAGGGGGTCTACCTCTGTTCCAAGTACGCCATCCCCGAAATAATCAGGAACGGGGGTGGTTCAATCATCAACATGGGGTCAATCTACGGCATCGTTGGCGGAAAGACCCGGGCCGCTTATGTTGCCTCCAAAGGTGCGGTCGCCAACCTGACGCGGGGAATGGCACTCGATTATGTCGATGACAATATTCGGGTCAATTGTATATGCCCCGGCTTCGTCGAAACACCACTGGTTGCGGGCGTTGTGAAAACCCCTGAAGCATATCAAGCCCTCGCCAACCAGCACCCGATGAAACGGCTAGGGCAGCCGGAGGAGATCGCCTACGGTGCCCTGTATCTGGCATCGGATGAATCATCGTTTGTAACGGGGATTGCCCTGCCGATTGATGGCGGGTACACGGCGGGATGAATTTGCGTTCGTTCGGCGGCTGATCAGATAATAAATAATCCACTTTTTTGTTGAATTATATAGGCGTTTGTCATATAATATCACCATGCCTGGCTCAAAGGAGATACCATTATGTCAGCCTGGATTCCCATCATCCCTAGTGTGATATCCCTAATTGTGCTTATCGGCACTGGTGCCATAGGGTATGGCAAACTAATCCAAAAATTTGATTCCTTATCTAAGGAAATCGACAATATACGCAAGGATGTTGACAATGTGCGTCAAGATGTTGACAATGTACGCAAGGATGTTGACAATGTACGCAAGGATGTTGACAATCTGCACAAGGATGTTGACAATCTGCGCAAGGAAATTGACAATGTGCGTCAAGATGTTGACAATGTACGTCAAGATGTTGACAATGTACGTCAAGATGTTGACAATGTGCGTCAAGATGTTGCCAGCGTCCGGCAAGAAGTTGCCGAACTCCGTCAATATCACGTCTCACATCTTGAAAGCCACCTCAAACAACACTAATCGCTGAATGCTTGCCCTTACTTTTGCGGGCATCACCCCACTCCAACACCAGAATACACGCTTTCAGAATGAAAATCTGGACGAAACTATCATTTTTCGGCTTTCTCTTTCTGCTGGTAAACAGTGGGTATCTGGTTAGCTTCGGTGAGCCGACGCTGTTTTATATATCCAACGTCCTCCTTCATGTCGCAGTTGGGGTTCTGTTGGTCATTCCGTTTGTTGGCTTTGTCTCAAGGCGTTTCACCGGTATGTCAATTATGGGAAAAGGTGGCGTGATTTTTCTCGCCGTTGGTGGGGCATCCGGTGGTTATCTGATGGTCGTTGGCGCGACGACACCAAACCGCTGGTTGCTGGTTGTCCATATCGTTGCGGCGGTGCTGGGGACGGTGCTCTGTACCGGTGCACTGTTCCACCGGGCCAGACAGCCCGACGCTTCGGCGCGATTGCAAAAGGTTGCGAAAACCGCCGGGATTGTGCTCTCAGTCGCCCTCGTCTTTCCGATCTGCACGAAAATTGTCCAGCACTACCGCCCAAATCCCGATTACCTCGTCAAAAATCCCCTGTCCCCACCCACAAGCATGTACGAAGAAGGCGCGGGCCCCGACGGTCACTTTTTCCCCGCATCCGTTGAGACGGACGCAGGCGAACTTATCCCAACGGATTTTTTCCTGACCTCGAAAACCTGTGCTGCCAGTGGCTGCCACCCGGACATCTACAAGCAGTGGAACGAATCCGCTCATCACTTCGCATCCTTCAACAACCAGTGGTATCGCAAGTCAATTATGTATATGCAGGATGTCAACGGCATTCAACCGTCGAAGTGGTGCGGTGGATGTCACGACCCCGCGGTGTTGCTCAACGGCGTAATGGACAGACCGATACGGGAAAATCTACATACGCCCGCCGCGCAAGCTGGGCTTGCGTGTACAGCCTGCCACTCAATGGAAAGAGTCAAAGACACGATGGGCAACAGCGGATACGTTATCAAATATCCACCCCTGCACGACATCGCGGCGAGTGAAAATCCGATTATCCGAAAACTCCACAACTATCTGATTCGCCTTGACCCCGAACCGCACAAAAAGAGTTTCCTCAAACCGTTCCATCGTCAGAACACGGCAGAATTCTGTTCGACCTGTCACAAGGTGCATCTTGATGAGCCGGTCAACAACTTCCGCTGGTTTCGCGGCTTTGACGACTACGGCCAATGGCAATCCAGCGGTGTTTCGCATCAGGGCGCACTGTCCTTCTACTATCCCGAAAAAGCGAAGAAATGTACGGACTGTCACATGCCACTGGTTTCCTCTAAAGACGCGGCGAACATTGATGGCAAAGTGCATAGTCACCGGTTCCCCGCGGCGAATACGGCGTTGCCCTTTGTCAACAAGCATAGCGAACAGCTCAAAGTGGTCACCGAGTTTTTGCAGGATAAACAGGTTACAGTCGATATTTTCGCGTTAAGTCCAGCGATACCGATCAAACTCGCTCAGGAATCCCGCGCAATCAATCGTCCTACCATACTAAGTATGACCGGCGACGGGAGCGACCAGGGCGGCAGTCTCGGCACCGTGACAGATATCACAAAGACCGTTGCACCGCTGGACCAATCCAATGCCACCGTCAGACGCGGCGAATCAGTGCGCGTGGATGTGGTTGTTCGCACAAGGGGTGTAGGGCATCGGTTCCCCGCCGGAACCATTGATGCCTTCGATATCTGGTTGGAGCTGAAGGCAACCGATGAAAACGGGAAGACCATCTTCTGGAGCGGGATGATTGCGGAGAAGGATGGGAACGGCCCCGTTGACAAAGGAGCGCATTTCTATCGCGCTTATATGCTCGATGCACACGGAAACCTTATCAACAAACGGAACGCCTGGGCGACACGCACTGTGTTGTACGCCCGCACCATTCCACCCGGTGCCGCCGATACCGTTCACTTTCGGCTCGCCATTCCAGAAGATTGTGGAGATGAGATTCGCCTACACGCCAAACTGAACTATCGAAAATTCAATTGGTGGCATACCCAATGGGCGTATGCTGGGGTCCGCGACCCTGATGACACCGATTTTCAGGTGGATAAAGGGTATGACAACGGGCGTTGGGTGTTTACCGGGGACACGTCGGAGGTCGCCGGTGAAATCAAGTCAATTCCCAACCTGCCGATCGTCGTCATGGCAGAGGATAAGACGACCCTTCGCGTGATTGATGCCGAGACCCCAACTCCAAACCTCAACATCATCGCTGGAGCAAATGACCGAGAACGGTGGAACGATTACGGTATCGGACTATTTCTTCAAGGCGACCTCAAAGGAGCTGAAGCCGTGTTCCTCAAAGTGACTGAAATCGAACCGGATTACATGGACGGATGGGTCAATATCGCCCGCTGTCGCATTCGGGAAGGCGACATGAAAGGGGCCGAGGTTATGCTTGAAAAAGCCTTTGCACTTCAAAAGCGTTTGCCCGCCGACAATCCGCATCGGGCGAAGGTGCATTACCTCTACGCGCTGGTCAAAAAAGCATTCGGCAAGTATGATGACGCGCTCACTCACCTACGGGCAGCCGCCGCACAATTCCCGCGTGACCGAAGGGTGCGTAATGAGCTCGGTCGGTTGCTGTATCTTCAGCGGAACTATGAAGCGGCACTCGAAGAATTCCGGAAAACGCTGGAGGTTGACCCGGAAGATTTGGACGCTCATTACAACATGATGCGTTGCTATCGTGCGCTTCGGCAGCCGAACATGGAGGCAAAAGCGCGGAAGTTGTACACGCGATTCAAAGCCGACGAGTCCGTTGATGCCATCACCGGAATCACGCGGCAAGCGAACCCACACGCAAATCTGGAGCGTCAACCGATTCACGAGCATAGGTCTGCATTGGACGATTAAAAATTACCCGACTTGAAGGGAAAAGATTGGAAGGGTGGAAGGGATAAGACTGGAAGGGTGGAAGGATGGAAGGAAAAAGCGCATCGTTTTCGTGCAATCTTCCAACCTTCATTTTAGAAGATAATTTTTAAGACCAAAATTTGCTTGGAAGGAGAACATCGTGGCATGGATTCAAACCATACCTTGGGCGGAAGCAGGCGAGGAACTGCGCCGGGCGATTGAAGCACAGCGGGATTTATACCCGGACGAGTACAAATTACCTGTCGAATTCCTATTGGATGCGGAAGAGAGCGTCGTTTCGTCCCACAGTCTGATTCCCGATGCGCTCTACCATGCGTTCGCTACATTCGGTGTGTTGATGTCGCCCAAACTACCGCTGACACGGCGACATCACGAGATGATTACGACTGTCGTCTCATCCGTAAATCGCTGTTTCTACTGAACTGTATCTCACGCCGAGTTTCTGCGTCAAATAACCTTGGACGATGAACTGGTAGATGCACTGGTTGATGATTACACAAATGCACCGGTCAGTGAGCAGGAGCGCGTCATGTTGGATTATGTCGTCAAACTGACGAAGGACGCGACGCAAATCACACAGAAAGACCACGAACAATTGCGGGATAGCGGTTTTGATGACAAGGCAATTTTACAGGTCACGTTGATAGCTTCATGGTTTAATTACATCAACCGAGTTGCTGATGCACTCGGCGTTGGACGCGACTAAGGGAAGCTTAACAGTGAAAATCCGAGCGAAATATCCGACAACCGAACACGAAAAAGCCGCCGAAGCGACCATGAGTTTCTTTGCGGGCCAGCCCGGCGTTGAATCCGTCAACCTAACCTGCTCTTGCGCTCGTGGAAAAGCGAGTCAAGACAGTTGTGTGGACATCGCCGTGCTCATCTCTCCAAACCTGACCGAGGAGTGTAGGTCTGCGCTCGAAGAGCGGTGGAATGACTTCTACAAATCCGAGGGCGTTTTTCACACGCTACATCAGGTGGGCGCGTTTTCGCACGTTGACCTCGAATTTATCACTGGCGAATTTACAATCCCATATCACGGTTGGACATCAGGCCCCGATGCGTTTGAACTGGAAATCGGAAATTATCTCGTTTACACCGTCCCGCTCTGGCAGCGCGGCGATCGCTTTGAACGCCTCAGAGCTGAATGGCTACCGTACTATAATGAAACGCTTCGCCGAGAGCGACTTGATATGGTACGCAATTACTGTTTGAACAACCTTGAGCACATTCCGCTATATGTCAATCGCGGGTTACATTTTCAGTCGTTCCAGCGGCTCTACAATGCGTTCGGGGAATTTCTGCAAGCCCTGTTTATTGCCCGTCGCATCTATCCGATTGCCTACGACAAATGGATTCAAGAACAGGTTGAGGAAATCCTGGGAATGCCAGAACTTTATCGCCGATTGCCAAAGTTCTTTGAAATCCAATCCTTTGAGAGCCGAGAAATCTCGGACAAAGCGAATGAACTCAAGCGGCTGCTCAACGACCACACCTAACGCATCTCTGACGCACAAAAATATCGCCTTTGCTACAAAAGGCGAGCGTTCACACTCCAAAAACTGAAAAGGAAACATTCAATGCCCCAAAACTTCAAACCGGTGACCCTTGGCATTATGGGCGGTTCAGCGTCCGGGAAAACCACATTTGCAAAAGCACTGGCAGAAGAATTGGACGCCTTCTCGCCGGTGATACTTCATCAAGACTTCTATTTCAGGGATTGGTCAGAATATCCACCCGAAGAGCGGGAGAAGGTCATCACAGCGAACCATCCGGACGCGGTGCTGTGGGAAGCACTGATTGGGCATATCGAGCAACTCGTCGCTCGCCATCCAATTGAGACACCGGTACAAGGGACTCGCGGTGCCGCACGCGGTGATGAGAAGAATACGACTCAACCCGGGGATTTGGTCATTGTTGAGGGGCATCTGATATTCTGGGATGAAAGACTCAGAGCACTGATGGACATCAAACTGTTCATAGATGTAGACGCGCACGAACGGGTTTTGCGCCGCCTACTCCGCGATGTCGCCCAACGCGGCGGCGACCTTGAGTGGGCGGTTGGGTGGTATCGCAGGGATGTCATCCCAAACTTCCCCGTCTATACCGAACCGTGTAAGCAGTACGCCGATCTGATCATCCCATATCTGAACGAAAATCCGGTTGCATTGGAGATGCTCGCTACGGGAATCCGTGAAAAGATTGAGGGGCAACGCCGGGCGTGAATCTTAATCTATTTCCAGTCATTAATACAATCACAAGCTCGTCATTTCACTTCCTGTACGACTCGAAACCCAATATCAAGTCGTCTCCATATTGGGTTTTCATACCTGCGGTAGGCGCATTGCATCTGTCTACGGTTGCATCCCCATCCACCACCTCGCGCAACCTTCAACTCTCCAGTATCTGGCCCTTTAGGGGCTTTGGCGGGACTTTTGCCATAGTAGTCTTCATCATACCAATCTGCAACCCATTCCCAAAGATTACCGGCCATATCAAGGATTCCGTAGGGACTTGCTCCTTTAGGAAAACTGCCGACTTTTAAAGGCCTAGCGATTGCCTTGTAGAAAACCCTTGTGGCATCAAACTCGTTTCCCCATGGATAAAGTCTGCCATCTGTCCCGCGGGCGGCTTTTTCCCATTCTGCTTCTGTTGGCAATCTCATGCCAATCCATTTAGCAAACGCATCTGCTTCATGCCAACTTACACCGACGACCGGTTTTCGCAGATCTTCAAAGCCTCTCACTTTCCATCCCGCCGGGTGAGTCACCTCATTTTCTTGCACAAATTGCCATCCATCAGCAGTCCAAAGTTCCTTTTTTTTATATCCGCCATCCATGAAAAACGCTATATACTGCTCATTTGTGACCTCATACTTGGCAATTCGATACGTGTTCAGGAAAACTCGATGTTTTGGCTTTTGATTAGGATTATCATTTGCGCCATCGGTTCCCATTATAAATTCGCCCGCTGGTATGAGCGTCATCTCCAATTCCTTTATGATATCCTGTTTGGTTAGCTCCTTACCGTGACCACCCGTAATGGAAGCTGTCAGGACGATACAAATGCCAATCAATAGTTTTCTGTAACTCATAAAATACGCTGCGAGATACTTTCGCATTTATGCGGAAGTATCTCGCAGCACCTCCGTTCTACCAACAGGTTGAAACTATCAGCTTCGTTGACCATTGCAATTGATATCTAGACAAAATCAGGGGCCGTAAAAATTCTTACTTTCTATCTTATTATATCCCATAATCTTGGAAACCGAGAATCCATATCGGGAAACACCGGTTGTTCATACCAATCAGATAGAAGGATATCAATTTGCGTCATCTCCTCTAGCGTGAATTCAAAGAATTCCTCCGGTACGCCAATGTTGAAATCGGCTTCTCTTATCATGACTGTGACTTCCGAAATCACTCTCTTGATTCGGCGTTTTCGACCACCGGCAACATAATGAGTGTACTCAAGGGAAGTGGGATACCAAACTCCCCCTGCATACTCTTTAAACCCCCCATAGCTACGAATCTCGATGTCGTATTTATCATCAATTTTATTCTGGACTTCCTCACGAACCACGGAAAAGCCCTCCTTAGGACTAATCCAGAGTTTAGAGAATCGATGAAGTTGTCTGTTTTCTGAAACTTTTGTTGTTCCCAGGGCGAGCTCCATAACCAATAGACCAGAATCCGCTTTATAAACCTTTTTCACTTGATTCACATTGATCTTGAAGCGAACACGTCCAAATAAATGAAGAGGGAGGTCGTCAACCTGCCTACTTTTTTCTACAGATCCAATGTTAAGTCCTATCGCGTTCCCCTCCCATGGATCTACTACCGATACTATTAAATCAGCTGTATGCTCTGTAGAAACAATTGTTGTCTTATGATATAATCCTTCAAAAAAACGAGTTTCTTGGTTAAAGCCACGTTTATCCGTTAAGTGATATCTTCCATAAAGAACCTGTAATTCATCGTCATCGGCCCCTTGGGGCACCTTAAAAGTAGCATAGCACTCGTTACGGATTGGCCATTTGGGAAGGAGTTTTAGCCAATCCTTATGTAATTGAATATCTCTTGAGATTCTTTTTTGTGCGTTTTTGTTCTTGGATTGTTTCAGTTCCCGATTTAACTCCTTTATTATGCGTTGGACATCTCTCTTTTTATCGGTTATGTCCATTGTGCTAAAAGAAACCTCGGTAATCTCCCCATCTACTATCGTTCTGCTCGCGAAATTTAACGCATCTACGATTTCCTGTACAGTAAAGCCGACTTCATCCATCTGAGAGTCGCTCTTTGACTTAGTACTCAATCCGAGGATAAGAAAAATGGCAAGCATGATGCCCACTACTCTGTAATAAATTTTTGCATACAACATTATCATCCCCTATATTTTTTGTTCGCAGTACGTAATAGTTGATTATTCCCCTGAAGAACGATCTCTGAACTGTTCTCGGAGGTATCGTTGCAACTCTTGAGGATTGTCTCGTATCCATGAAGGCACTTCTACTGTTACAGCTCCTGGAGGTGGCGGTGGATTCACAAGGTCATAAAGGTCTCGGCTTGCTTCTCTTGGCAAATCCCCGACATAATTTCTGATTTCTTCATCCCAAAGCAGAGTTAAGAGATTATGTGCATCTTCTTCATACTTCCTCTTTAAGTCCATGAGAGGAATTGAATCTACAGTGAGATTGCCCTCGGGAGTCCTGGTGGCATCAATTGATTTATTGATATCCTCTAATTGTGATTTCAGTCTGTCTGCTTCGGATAACCACGAGACAAGTTGGGCAATGAACGCTTCTTCAGCAGCTTTAATTAACGCTTCCTGCTCTGAATTTTCACCTGTGTTTTCTGATACGTCCTCAGAGTCAACTGGCTTTTCACGAACCGTATCCGAGGAGGATTCTGGAGAACGCTCTTCTGTCAAATGCCCTTCAGAGTCCAGATCAAGCCTCCTTTTGGCTGGCGACTCGGCAGTACGGCCCGAAGATACGCCGGTTGATTGTTGTTTTGTCTGGACTTGTTGAGGAGAGGTTTCGATTGCTCGCTCAGGCGTTTTCTCTCCTGAAGGGGGAAAAAAAGTGAACAGAATCACCGCTCCCAATCCAATACCAAGGATACCAATGCCGCTCTTCGTAACGATTCCAACTTTCATAATACTCACTGCCCCTTTCTTTAGATAAATTTTCGCTGGAACGGGCGGAAAGACCGCTATCAATTTCTTGATTCGCTCCAAAACCTTCCGTTTCGCGCCATAAAGCCGATGTGTCATTGCCTTATAGGACAACCCCTGCTCCTGTGCAATCTGCTGATTGCTTTTGCCATCCAGATGTGCCTCAATGATTTGACGTTCCTGTTCCGGCAATTGATCAATTGCTTGAAAGACACTATCAACCAATTCCTTCTGAATCAATTCTTCTTCGAGGTTCTGTTTGGAGACAGCAGAGTCCGGAAGCACAGTCTCGTTGCGCCGATCGCGTAGCCAGAGTTTCGACTCATTGGTCGCAATCGAAAGTAGCCAACTTTTGAATTTCTCATGCTTTTTGAGGGTATGTAGGTTCAGGTACGCCTTCAGGAATGTCTGTTGTGCGATATCCTTAGCATCTGCATCATTATTCACAATGGCGCGTGCCCGCTGCAAGACCTGAGTCTGGTACTTTTTGACCAATGGACCGAAAGCCTCTCTGTTTCCACGCAAGCAACTTTGGATGAGCTCTTTCTCGTTTTGCATCGTTTCCCTCTTTGAAAAAAGATCCTATCTGTGCTATTATGATACATGAACATGGAAATTTCCCGCAATAATTTTAACAGAGTAGGGAATAACGATCGTTATTCCGTACTTAAAGGAGGTACTGAATGAAACACCCTTTGATTATTTTCGTGATGTTGGCTGTTTTCACGATAATCGCGACCGCGCAGGAGACCGAAGATGTGGTTTATCTGAAAAACGGTAGTGTTGTTCGCGGCACAATCACAGAGTTAACCCCGAACACAAACCTCAAAATCCGGACGCGAGATGGCAGTCTGTTTGTTTTTGAGATGGATGAGGTTGAGAGAGTTGCCAAAGAACCCCGCCGAGTGCAGACACGCCCAACGCTAGAGCTGGAAGATACGGACGCGACGATATCCTTAAACGCACAAGAATCGGCTTTTGGTGGGCTACTCCTCGGCGCGCACTCTAAGGTGGGAATGGGACAACCATTTATCGGCGCACTAGGATTCTACGATACCGAAATCGACCTCAAGGCACTGAGCGATCAAGGTGCTGCAAAAAACCGTATCGGCTTTATTGGTAGTGTGGGATACTCCTTCGCCAACAATACAAACGTTTTGCTTGGATCTGCTCATGTGTGTCTCGGCTTTAAGTCCTCCGAAAACAGCACATTCCGACTCGGCACTGGTGCGTCTTTTTCTTCGATCGAAGGAGAATTCGCAGGGCTCGATGCACGGTCAGAATTCGGGCCGTCAGTGATAGGTGCGTGGACGGTCCATCCGAAAACCGAAAACAGGGAGAGTTTCGCGCTAACCGTTTCTGCTAGATGGCAAGGTGACGGTGTGATATTTGCGGCGACCTTTGGCCTCCTCCAACGAGGTGGTGGACTATAAGGGAAAAAACTGGAAGGGAAAAGACTGGAAGGGTGGAAGGTTCTTGGATGGAAGGATGGAAGATTGGAAGGGATAAACTCTGCTCCTCTTCCATCCTTCCCCTTCTTCCATTCTTCCTATTTTTTTCCTTCCTTCCATTCAATCTTTGGGTTTCGGTTTAGTTGGTGTCAAGGTTAAGACCATATCGCGCTGATTTACCGTTGATGGGTTTTCTACGGGTTCATGGTCTGTCGAAATCCTCTTAGATGGGCTTTTTGAGCGACGACATCTGTTCTCTGTGGATTGATGCACCGCTCTTGCCCATCCTTCACTCTTACTTTTGCAGTTCATGCCCAATGATGAGCCGATATGCCTCAAGGTATTTCTCGCTGGTTCTGTGAATGACCTCGTCCGGTAGTTCTGGCGCGGGTGGATCCTTGTCCCAACCGATTTGAAGCAGGTAGTCACGGACGTATTGCTTATCGAAACTGCTTTGCGGTCTGCCCGGCTCATATTCATCTTTCGGCCAGAACCGGGAGGAATCAGGGGTGAACACCTCATCAATGAGGATGAGTTCATCATCAATCAGCCCGAACTCAAATTTTGTATCGCAAAGGATGAGCCCCACTTTTTCGGCATGGGCAGTTGCGGATTCAAATAGGTTGAAACTGGTTTGAATGATTCGGTCTGTGAGCACTTTCCCAATCGTCTCCTCCATTTGGGCAATTGAGATATTCTCGTCGTGCTCTCCATGCTCTGCTTTGGTGGCGGGGGTGAAGATGGGTTGCGGCAGTCGCTCTGACTCCCGGAGCCCTTGGGGTAGTGGCTCGCCACAGACGGTGCCGGAGGCTTGATACTCTGCCCACGCTGAGCCTGCGATATACCCGCGGACAACGCACTCGACATCAATTCGATTGGTTCTTCGCACAAGCATGGAACGCCCTTTGAGGAGTTGGGCATCGGGTTGGACGGTATCTGGATATCCTGCGATGTCTGTGGTAATGAGATGATTTTCGACAACTGAGTGGGTGTGGTTAAACCAGAACTCGGAGAGCCCTGTCAAGACCCTCCCTTTGTGAGGAATTCCGTTTGGAAGGACGGAATCGAATGCGGAGATACGGTCGGTTGAGATGATTATGAGTTGGTCGTCGTAGGCGTAGAGGTCGCGGACTTTACCTCTGTGGAACGGATTTAGGTTTGTCAGATTTGTCTCTGTGATAATCTGCTTCATCACCTGCATGAGAAATCCTCCTTTGAGTTTGTGGTCTTTTAGGAATTTGCCGTAGCGATCAGACAGCGCACTGCCGAGTTGCTGACGCGCACGATGCAACTTGATTTTGACGGTATTCACGGAGATACCCAGAAATTCTGAAATCTCCTTCAGCGAACAGTTACTCATATAGAACATTGACACCGCTACCCGACTATCATTAGGGAGTCTGGAAATCGCCTGCTCTAAATCCACCTGCCACTCCTCTGTGGGAGTGGTGTATTTGGGGTCAATCCGTACGGCTTCTTCCGTGGCATCCTCTAGCCCGGTTTCGCGCTGACGTGTTTTCGTGACCCGCACCAGCCAGCGATTGCACTCGTTGGACATGATTGTATAGAGCCAACTGCGAAACTGATGTGGATGCCGCAGTTGATAGAGATTGCGATATGCCCGCAGAAAGACCTCTTGCGTGACATCCTGTGCATCTGCCTCGTTACGCACCTTCTGAAACACATAGGTATAGACCATCTCCTGATACTTGTGTACCAGCACACCGAAGGCATCTCGGTCACCCGACAGTGTTTGGGCTACTAACTTTTCGTCGTCTGGATACATAACAATCTCCCGAACCAAAAATGAAAACGGCAACAGCACCTCAGCGGTCTAGCCATGTATTTATTAGACCGACTGAAACGGATTAAAGGTTACATAAAATGGATTCGGGGTTACGCCGCACGGAAAGTATTTTAAGCGCAGAGCGTGTCATCTTGTCAGAAAAATGGAATGCAAAGGCGAGGAGTTTGAACGCAAAGGGCAAAGACTGGAAGGCAGAAGACTGGAAGGATGGAACGGAGAAGACTGGAAGGGGGGAAGATTGGAAGAGATAAACTCTGCCTCTCTTCCATCCTTCCGCTTCTTCCATTCTTCCATTCAATCTTTTCGTTTAGTTGGTGTCACAGTTAAGACCAGATCTCGCTGATTCACCTTGATATCCTTAAAAATTTTAAAAATTCTGTTGCTGTGGTAACGCCTGTCGCCCCCAACATAAATGGGCACAACCTTGTCTTTGATGTGCTTAATCTCAAACTCACCCAGCACATTGGTGCGAACGCCACTGTAGACGTAGCCGGAGGAGTCATCCGCTTCGATATCTATCCTTACTATTGCCCGCTCAATCGGTTGCCCGTCGGTATCCACAACTTTCCCGATGAGGTATCCGTCCGCTTTGACCAGCACAAAGTCGTGACGCTGGTCGGATTCCAAATTCTTAAATACGTGGTATGCGTACTCCGAGTGGTCAATACTTATTGCACCGATGATAGCTGTGGAAAGCTCCTCAAACCGATAAGCGCCGTTTTGGTCGGTGCGTGTTTCCCAGAGTTGCGGCTGGGTTATGTATACCCGTGCACCGCGAACCGGCTCACCAGAAGTATCGGTGACGCGCCCTTCGATGAAAAAGGGACCGGGGGCCGGCAACAGGATAAGATCGGCAATTTTGTACATATCGGCTGTCACAGTGAACAGCTCAGTTTTTGCCTCCTGATACCCTTTTGCGTTCGCGGAGATAACATACTCGTCGCCGACGATGAGCGCAATCTCCCGATACCGCCCATTGCCATCTGCCACAGCGACGGTTCGGCGCCTCCCTCTATGCCGATGCCGATCCCAATGCATCCGCCTGATTTTCGCAGACGGAACCGGTTCTCCCTGGTCGTTGACCACCCGCCCGTAGACCTTGATCCACTCGTACTGTTGCGTATGAATCTCAACCGATGCCCCCGGTTGTACTTCCACCTCCACTCTCCCTCGTAATTGTAACTCGGTATGTTCCGCTTTGAGGACGAGTTTCTGTCCAGCCCGTAGCCCACTAACGGTAAATTCTCCCCTTTCGTTAGATTTGCCATACTCCTGATACCACTTCTCAATGTTGGTAATCTTCGCTTCGGTGACCGGTTCTCCAGTCTCCGTCAAAACCCGACCCACCAACTCGATTCCCTTCACGAACTGAAAATCAGCGACGACCCTTTCGGCTTCAACGACATCAACATCTTTCTTAACCTGTCCGACATCCAGATAGCCCTGCGGTGCGCTGGCGATGACGCTTGCCGGACCGGGTGCGGCGTAGCAACGATAGGCACCGTTTTGGTCCGTTTTCATGGCGTACCCCTTTGCCTGAGAGCGCGGGCGGGCGGCATCGCGAAAACCGATAGGGTGATTGGGAATCGGTTCGCCTGTCTCCTGGTCGGTCACTCGTCCGGTGACGAATCCTCCGCGAACTAAGGTCAGGTCTATGGCCGAGAGCGTCTGTCCCTCAACGACCTTAATGGATTCTTTGGCGACAGCGGTCCACCCTTCTGGTCCCTCATAGAGAAAGACGTTGTACATACCAGGGGACAGGTTTTTCAGGAGGTAATTCCCATTCGCATCGGTGATAGTCTGGCTCCATCCTCCGGTCAAATCAATGCTCTGGATCGCGACCATCGCATTTTCGACTGGCGCACCGGTGCCTGTGTAACGCAGGTGGCCCTCAATCCGAGCCTCACGCTTCAGCCGGCGTTCGAGCCCATCGGTGCCGACTGATCTAGTGAAACGCGTCTTTGCGTATCCCGGACCTTGAACAGCAAGGTTTACCGTCGCGCCTTCCGGCAGTTGGCGGAGAACAAACTCGCCATCCGCATCAGTCTTGGCGGGCGCAATGGGAATGGCGTCCGTCCACAAATCACGTTCCGATATCCCCGACATTGGGTCACCGCTGAACACGTATTCAATTCGTACCTCCGCGTTCTGAATCGGCTCGTCCGCTTCATTCATAATTTTGCCAGAGATAACCCCTGGCATTGCAAGCTGGATTTCAACATCTGTTGTGTCTGGGAACGAAAACTTCTGCCACCCGAACGCGTAAACGGAGTGCATAGCGACAACAGTCACGTCCTCCCACCCCTTGAATTCGGAAATCGGGAACTCAAGGCTAATCGCCCCACCACCTAACGTGTGGGTGACCGATTCGGATGCCGAACCCATGGAAAATACAAGTCCGGTATCTGATACCAGTCCACCACCTTTCTTGATGGTACGCCTAACGAACATCTTGATTTGCAAGCCTTCACTACTTACCGGCCTCCTGTCCTTGTCAACGACGCGAATGGAAAGTTTCAGTTTTTCGGTCTCCTCCGCTGCGGAGGCAGGGGCTTGCGGAGTACCATCAGTGCCCCGGCGGTCAGCCAACACAGGGCCCGGCTTGGATAACGCACCGGCAGACACTACCTGTGGACGGGCTTCTGTCTGCACGGGAAGGGCCGGGAGGGATGGATCTGTTGCACTCGGAATGAGGGGCAACAACGCGACTTCAAGCGGTGCCGCCCGGTCTATGCCTTCTGAGCCTATCCCGATTCGATTCATTGACGCTTTGGGCGTTGAATTGTATTGAACCGCAATACCTCCAATCAAAATACAGAATGCCGTAATTAGTGAAAATACGATTTTACCAACAACGGAGCTACTCCATGTGAATGTCATTGTTGGAGACGGTATATGGTTAATCTGCTTCATCACCTGCATGAGAAATCCTCCTTTGAGTTTGTGGTCTTTCAGGAATTTGCCGTAGCGGTCAGACAGCGCACTGCCGAGTTGCTGACGCGCACGATGCAACTTGCCCTTGACGGTGTTCACAGAAACGCCAAGAAATTCCGAAATCTCCTTCAGCGAACAGTTGCTCATATAGAACATTGACACCGCCACTCGATTATCATCAGGGAGCCCGGCGATCGCCTGCTCTAAATCGACCCGCCACTCCTCTGTGGGGGTGGTGTATTTGGGGTCAATTCGTACGGCTTCTTCCGTGGCATCCTCTAGCCCGGTTTCGCGCTGACGTGTTTTCGTGACCCGCACCAGCCAGCGATTGCACTCGTTGGACATGATTGTATAGAGCCAACTGCGAAACTGATGTGGATGCCGTAGTTGATAGAGATTGCGATATGCCCGCAGAAAGACTTCTTGCGTGACATCCTGTGCATCTGCCTCGTTACGCACCTTCTGAAACACGTAGGTATAGACCATCTCCTGATACTTGTGTACCAACACACCGAAGGCATCTCGGTCACCCGACAGTGTTTGGGCTACTAACTTTTCGTCGTCTGGATACATAACAATCTCCTAAACCAAAAATGAAAACGGCAACAGCACCTCAGCGGTCTAGCCATGTATTTATTAGACCGACTGAAACGGGTTAAAGGTTATATTGAACGAAAATTATTTTGAGCACGTTCTGTTTTTCTTCGCGTTCTTGCACCTTTTCTTCTCTTCCTCGTGTCTTTGCGATAAAAGTGTCTTTGCGCTCTTCCACGTGTCTTTGCGATAAAAGTGTCTTTGTGGTAAAAGTGTCTTTGCGGTAAAAGTGTCTTTGCGGTAAAATTCCGCGTCTTTGCATTCTATTTAAGGTTACAACACTGTTTTTCAAGTAGCAACTTGAATTAGATCTATGCTATCATAATACACAAAGAAATTTCCCAAGAGAATTTCGGGAACGACCTATGCCAAACCCATAAATTAGGTGCTATCCAAATGCCACAAATCAACTTTGAACAGATTAAAAACGTCATCCTTCGCGAAAAGGCAATATTCCTGCTCCCGTTCCTCGCGGTCTGGTGCGGTCTAACGTTAAGCACACACTGGCGTCCAACATGGGACAGCGCGGTGTATATCGCCATGGGCAAATCCATTATCAGCGGGGACGGTTTACGATACATGGGCTATGGCGGCATTAAATATCCCCCCGGCTTTCCCTTCATGCTTGGCCTCATTATCGGCCCTTTTGGGTATAATTTCCTGTTGATGCGGATGTTAATTGTCGCCTCCGCCGTTGGGTCGCTGTGGCTTGCCTATCTAATCGTAAGAAACAGATCGAATCGGTGGGTGGCAACAGGGGTGATGTGTTCGACAGCGTTCTCATTCCCCGTCCTTTTTGAATGTGTACGCATTCTCTCCGATCTGCCTTACACCTTCATTTCGCTCCTCGCGTTGTACTGGGTTGAACGGTACGCAAAAGATTCGGAGGGATGGCGCGGCAAAATCGGCTACATCACCATCGGCTTAATTGTGGCGGCCTATCTCACGCGAATCGTTGGGTTAACGCTGTTCGTCGGAGCAATCGCTTATCTGACCCTTGGTGGCGTGAATCTCCAACGGTCACGGGCAAACCTGAAAAAGGCAATCGCGATCGGTATTGTCTTGATTACCATCCCGCCACTCTGGATGGTGCACAATCATCTGCACGGGCCGAAACTGCCGTCGGAGTTGCGCGAGTCGGTAAGCTATGAACGGGAGCTCGTCGTTCAAACTACCACTGACCGCGACGCGCCGTTCATCAATTGGAACAGCCTGATGGCGCGGATAGAGAGCAACAAAAGATACTATGAGCAACTGCTGTCAAATATCGTTTTAGGCAAGCGAGCAACTCCACCCGGCACACGCGTCCGCATCATCACGTTGATTCTACTCGCAGGATACCTATACTGCCTAATCCGACACCGAAGCGTTCTCGAATACTACACATTTTTCTATATGCTGACCTATATCCTCTGGACATCGAAAGAAGGAGAACGGTTCCTCGTGCCGATTATCCCCATCCTGTTTTACTATCTCTTCCAGCTACTGACGCTGATTGTCCGGGGCATAACGCGCATTGGGCCGTTGCTGGCACGGCGAAAAATTATCGAAGCTGTCGCGGTGGTTATTTTAACAGGGGTGTTCATCCAGTGGAATTGGAGGTCGGATGTGAACATTATCAAGCGGGAACGAATGCATCCATACCACACGGGATATACAGCAGGCATCCTAGACGTTGCGCGATGGCTCAAAGCCAATACCCCGCCCGATACCCTTGTCGTAAGCGATTTGTCTTCTTACGTCTACCTATTTTCCGATCGGAAAACCTATCACTTCACATGGGTGGCGGACCCCGACGAGGTGTTCGGTTCAATCAGACGGATCGGCGCAGACTACGTCATCTCTACGCCCAGCGGCAGGTCCAACAAATACCTCAAGCCAACATTAGAAGCCTACGCCGCCAATTTTGAGGCGGTGCATCGACAAGGCACGTTTGTGGTTTATCGCGTAAAATATTGAAGAATGGAAGATTGGAGGGATGGAAGAATAGGAAGCGTTAGAAGATGGTGTTTAATACTGAAAGCTGCTTACAAGGAGAATTTCATGAATCAAACGGATCAAGACATTACTGTTCAAGCAGACCAACTCCATGCCTTTACCTACACACTATATGAAAAAGCGGGTGTCAGTCAAGAAGATGCCCGATTGATGGCAGACCTTCAGGTGGAAACGGATCTGCGAGGCGTTCACTCACACGGGACGCGCATGGCACCCTCGTACATCAGGGAAATCCTTGATGGAAGGATGAAAGCAAGGCCGAAGGTCCGCGTTGTTCAGGAAGCACCGGGGTCTGCTGTCGTTGATGGGGATGGCGGTCTCGGTCATCCACCGTCCGCTTCGGCGATGAAGATGGCGATTGAGAAGGCCAAATTGACAGGTATCGGAGCGGCGGGGGTGCGGAACGCCGGTCACTTCGGTGCAGCTGCGTGTTATTCAATGATGGCTGTTGAAGCGAACATGCTTGGATTCTCGACAACGAATACGGGGGGAGCTTCGGTCGCTGCACCGGGCGGTGCACAGGCTGTGGCGGCAAACAACGCGCTGAGTTACGCGCTTCCAGCCGGAAACGAGCGTCCGATTGTGTTGGATATGGCGTGTGGCTCATCTTCGTGGGGGAAGGTGCGGACGTTGGCGATGTACGGTAAACCCATCCCGCCAGATTGGTTGTTGACCGCAGAAGGAAAACCGACAGCGGATGCGAGCGAAGGACGTATCTTGACACCCGCCGGAGGGCCGAGGGGATACGGGTTGGCGTTAGCGATGGGCACTTTAGCTGGCCCGCTCATCGGCGGACTGCTGGCGTGCCATAAGCAGGATGACCCATCGGAACACTTTTTCATTGCCATCAATATCGCAAGTTTCACCGACTATGATGAATATGTAGCGGAGATGGAGCAGGGCGTTCGCACCATTCACGCTTCAAGAGCGGCTGAGGGGAATCAGGTCTACCTGCCCGGGGAGATTGAGTGGCGGAATCGTGAAGAGTGGATTCAGAGCGGCATCCCGCTTCATGTTGACCACCTGCGAGGGTTGGAAAACATCGCGAATGAGCTGGATGTCGAAATTTTTTGGGAATGGAAAGCGTAGCAACTGGAGGGCGGGTTGATGAAACAGATTCGGTTAAGTCATTTTAAGAATTACATGTTGACCATTGAACGTAGCGTTGATTCAGACCTCTTTAAGAATTTATACGCTTTCGTGGACGAGGAGGAGCAAGATATTTTACAAGATGGGAAACTCTCCTGTGCCTATTTTGTTTCATCGGTCCTCTTCCATTGTCAACTGATAGAAGACCTGCATACGACTGTCAGGGGTTTGGAAGCCGACCTCGAACGGTCAGGTTGGCAGAAAGTAGACGAACCGCGTCCCGGGAGTATCATTCTCTGGGAGCCAATTCGGTTTGCCGATGGCAGTTTGCGAAGGCACATCGGATTCTATATCGGTGAAACAACAGCCATCAGCAATAGCACCGTACATCGTGTCCCGAAACCTCATGATATGAATTCTACGACAACGGGGGAGCCACGGGCGATTGAGGCAATCTATTGGCACAAGGAGCTAAAGGAGCCATAAGTAGGATTGGAAGAGTTGAGGGATAGGGAGAGAAACTTTCACCCATCCTTCAACTTCCATCTTTCCCGTCTTATTTAGACGCCCCCCACTTCTGAAGCGCGTACATTTTGGTCATCCCATCAATAACGGCTTCGATTTCTGCGACGGTACTGTTTTGGTGTCTTGCCCAACCGTGGTAGGTGCCTGAGCCGTTGCTAAAGGCGAGGCTGATGGCGAGGTGAGCATCTTTGCCAATCTGCCTGGGTCGTTGCGGCTCTGAACCAACCTCCCACTCAAGATATTCTGAACCTAAGCTGGGAATCACTCTTGGGCGATACGATTGAAGCCTGATACGGCTCTCGGTCCCGCGATGGTTGTTTATAATCCGATTCAACAGTTCCATCGTGACTTCAACAGGCCCGCTACTCTCATGGGTCTCAATAAAGGGGATATTATCAATAAAACCGGAGGCGGTTAGTTTTGTTTGACCCGCCCTACCGGTTGTCACTTGATAATCCTTCACTTGAAGCCCGTTATCCTCATGCCCGTGAAAATAGGTCTCCGCCTCATAACGCATGTGGGTTACAGATAGCGGGGATTTCCTTTCGTTGGCGGTCTTCTTTAACATATCTGTAAATCCCAGCAGTTCACTTTTCTCATAGTCCTTGTCGTACTGATGGAGTATCTCTTTGACCTGTTCGGCACCAGAAGTGGGCCCTAATTCGACGTAAGTTTCGGAGCCGAATCGGTCTCCATAGATATGATACGTGTCAGAATCTGCAACGGCAAGGTGTGTGTGTATGCCAGCGGTAGAGACATTGACCCGGTCCAAATGCTCCTCCGGTGCCTGCCGTCCAAGGGTCCACATAATCGCGTTTGTCGTCGGATCGAGTTGTCGCAGATTCGCCTCTACAGTAATTCTTGGGTCTTTAAGATAGCCCCGGTTCACGAGGGTTTTGATAACCAAATCTGTAGAGGCAATACCGTTGCGCTCTCCCAACCTGCCGAAAGTCGTCTGTAGCCAGTTCACACCGTATCTTTCGTAGACATCAATCGCTTGCGCTTGCGCCATTCCGGTGTCATCGTGCCCGTGTACGCTCAACTCAATCGAGTCGCCGAAGGTCTGTTGAACCGTCTCAATCAGATGCCCGAATTCGTATATGGTGCTATAACCGACTGTATCGGGCAGATTAAATATCATCGGCTCATCTCTGCCAACACTCTCATTTCCCTTTTCGTACCCGGTTTTAGCGGCTTTGATGAATCGGATTAACCTGTCAGGCTCCTGCATAAAAGTTCGATACGCATCTTCGGGAGAGAACATGACCCTGGCAAACTCCTTTCGAGAAGCGGAATCTTCTATAGAACGCATTATCAACGTTTCATAGAACGCATCATCTCTCCCACCGAAACGGAGTTTTCTGTGTTCATCCGAAGTTCCCACAAACAGATGGATGAGGCTATTTGGGTAATTCGCCATCACCTCCGCCGCCCGCGCTATATCTAATTCGTGACACCTCGCGAGAACAGCAATGCCAACCTCATACTTTTCTTGCAGGAATCGGTCTCTGATGGCACTGATGATCTGATAATCAACGTTATTGGCGGGCATACCGAGTTCAACCCAATGAGCATATTGCTGTATCAGTGCGGCGACATATACCCGCTCTTCAAAAGAGCCACCGATACCACCGGGCGTTTGAAACCCTTCTCTTAACGTGGTGTCAAATACAATTGGTTCAATATCGTGCTGAATTGTTGAAGTCACTTTCATACTATCTCCTTTCAGAAGGTCAACCGGATTTGGACACCGGAGCGACCGATCAATAAAAAAGCCCATCATCGGATTTGATGATGGGCTGTGGTTTAAGAGCTTTGACAATGTATCTAAGGTCAATTGAACATACCACTGCCCATCAAGCGACGCAATCGCAATAAAGCCAAATCCAAACGTAGACCGAGCGTTAAGAGATGGGAATCGCCAATGAGCAGTGTAGTGTAGTGCATTTTGTCTCCAGAATTTCTATTTTACCGATTTTCATCGAGGCTGTGGCTTAACTGTACCATATCTGGCCCCAAGAGTCAATTAGATTTCTCGTCCAATCGCATCGACGAGCGGTTTAAGTTCCTGCATCAGTTGGTCAAACGCATCTGGGAAGAGAGACTGTACGCCATCACCTGTCATCGAATTGTCCGGGTCGTGATGCACTTCGAGGAGTAATCCATCGGCACCAGCAACGATGCCCGCTTTTGCCATCGGTGGGACGAGACTTCGGATGCCGGTACCGTGACTCGGGTCAACAATAATTGGCAGATGGCTCAACTCCTTAATCGCAGGCACGGCGTTGAGGTCTAAGGTGTTGCGTGTGTGCGTCTCGAAAGTGCGAATGCCACGCTCACACAGGATGACGTTTGGATTGCCTTCGGCAAGAATGTATTCGGCGGCCAGCAGCCACTCTTCTATGGTCGAAGAAAACCCGCGCTTGAGAACAACAGGCTTGCCTGACTTGCCGACTTCGCGCAAAAGGTAAAAGTTCTGCATATTGCGAGTGCCAAGCTGAAAAACATCCGTGTATTCACCGACCAGTTCAACCTCGTGTGGTGTCATAACTTCGGTGACAATCCCAAGTCCTGTCTCTTTTTTCGCTTCCGCCAGCATTTCCAAGGCGGCCTTACCGTAGCCCTGAAAGCTATACGGGCCAGTGCGCGGCTTGAATGCGCCGCCTCGAATAAAAGTCGCTCCCGATTTGGCAATCGCTTTAGCGATGTGGACAATCTGATCGGTGGTCTCAACGGCGCAGGGCCCAGCCATCACCACGACCTGCTTGCCACCAATCTTCGTTCCATTCGCCTCAACGATTGTCGGCTCCTCATGGAATTGGCGACTTGCGAGCTTATAAGGCGCGCTTATCGGCATCGTGCGGTCAACGCCCCCCATTGATTCAATTGGCCTGTCGCCCAATCGGGTTTTATCGCCAATGACAGCGATGACGGTACGTTCCTCGCCTAAGTTGAGTTGCACGTCCAATTCGACACTTTTAACAAGTGCGACGACGCGCTCGACCTGTTCCTGTGTGGCATCTGGTTTCATGATAATCACCATAGTTTGACAGCCTCCCAAGCGTTTGCGTTATGGGTTAAAAAAAAACGCCCACCATCGAATCCTTGTCCGATGATGGGCGATGATAAGTGCTAAATAGTGTCAACTTCTAAAAACTTCGCCTTATTCCAGCACTCCACCATCGCCGCACCAAATACAACAAGGGCGTAAAGCTCCGTAATGTGTAAAAATAGAGATAGGTGATGGTGTTTAGCTGATAAATTTTCATGATTATAGGTGTTATCGTCAAATTGAGATGAGTTGACAGGGAAATTTTGAAGTGGTTTAACATCTTTCGTCACATATACAGTGTCGCTGAATTTCCAGAATCAACCAATATATTAACAAACCCATTTGGGATATGTCAAGAAAATCTTGTTATGCCCAAAAAATAATAACACTTGACAAAGACCGATATCTCCCATAAACTATAAGGTAAGCAAGTTTCAGTATTAAGGTTTATCTTCTGAAGCATATCGGGAGTAGGAACTCCCTCCCACAGGTTTAGTGTGCGAAAGGGTGTGACAATGACGCAACCATTAAAAGACAGTGTCGCAATTATAGTCGGTAGCAGTAGCGGGATGGGAAAAGCGACAGCGGCGACGTTTGCTGAGGCGGGGGCACGGGTTATGCTTGCCGCTCGTCGTGCGGAGCAATTACATCGTTTGGCAACCGAAATCGGTGAAAATGCAGTCGCCTGTCCAACGGATGTCCAAGACCCAGAAGCTGTCGATGGGCTTGTCGAGACGACCTTGGAGCGTTTCGGACGGATTGATATTCTCGTTTATGTCACTGGTACGAATATCCCAGAACGGAGCCTCGAAGTGCTCTCCAACGAAACATGGGATATGATGATTCAGACAAATCTGACGGGCGCGTTTTACTGTACCAAAGCGGTGCTGGCAACAATGCGCCGACAGAAATCGGGTCTGATTATTTATGTTTCCAGTACCGCTGCGAAGTACCCTGATGCCTCTGGTGTCTCTTATCAAGCGAGCAAACACGGATTGACCGGGCTTGCACACGGTACATTCAAGGAGGAAAGGGACAACGGGATTCGGACCTCAATCATCTTTCCCGGCTTGACGGACACACCGCTGGTCTTAAAGCGACCTGTCCCGACACCACAGGAAGACATCGCGAGAGCATTGCAACCGCAGGATGTCGCCGATGCGTGTCTGTTCGTTGCTGCGCTTCCGCCACGCGCAAATGTGCCGGAGTTACTGTTAGTGCCCACAGCGTTGGCGTAAAGGATGTTTGAATCTTTTAGGACGAAAACAGATGTTCAGAACTGTAATTGAATCAATGACGCTAATCTTCTCCGCCGTAGTACAGAAGGTTGTGTACCATGGTCTCGTACCGCTTGCGTTCAATCCGAAACGAATTCTCGTTATCAAATTAGACCATCTCGGCGATGTTTTACTTGCCACGCCCGTGTTTTCAAACTTACGCCGCTTTTTTCCAGAGGCAGAGATTGATGCACTTGTAGGCGAGTGGGGAAGCGTTGCATTACGTCATCATCCAGATGTTGACTCTATCATTCAATACAACGCGCGTTTTTTCTGTCGGGATGGGCGGCCGAGCCATTTGGGTAAATCCATCCGCTTATTTCGTAAGCTCTACAGGCGCGAATACAACCTGCTCGTCGAACTCCGCGGAGATTGGCTCACAGCTGGCTTTGCACTGTTTGGGGCAACACCGTATAGATTGAGTCGTGCTTCGTTGCAGCTTGCGAGTAAACTCGGCTCCGATCGGTTTAGCTCCTACCATGAACGCGATCGGAATCTTGATGTGCTGCAATCCGCTCACATCCCAACCCCGCTGACGGAAACGACCTTCTACTCCGCCCCCGGCGACCGTACATGGGTTGATAACTTGCTTGACGGATTAGGGATAGACGCCTCACGGCCGCTGATTGCTATCCATCCCGGTTCTCCGATTGCCCTAAAGCGTTGGCGTTCCGAACGTTTTGCCGCCGTTGCGGACCGGCTCATCGCACAGGAGGGTGCTCAGATTCTTTTTGTTGGTGTGCAAACGGAGAGCAGTGTTATTGCGAGCATTCAGAAACAGATGTCTGGCGAATCGATCAGTATCGCAGGCCAAACCACCCTATCGCAGCTTGCCGAGGTTTTAAGGCGGTGTGATTTTTTTATCGGAAACGATAGTGGACCAATGCACCTTGCGGCGGCTGTTGGCACTCAGACAATTGGACTGTACGGTCCAACAGACCCGGAACGGTTCGGTCCGGTTGGTTCGCACAGCCAGACGATTCGGCGAAAACCAGATTGTCCGCCGTGTATGGGGAGCTCTTGTAAATTCGGCGGCGAAGGATGTATGAAGGAGATTGAGGTCGCAGATGTGATTCAATTGTTAGGTGATAAAGTGTGATGGTCAAGCGTATCGGTAGGGGTGAGAAAAGAATTTCCCACCCACGGGATATGGATTCGCTCATCCACAGGGCGTTGGTTTTCAATTGAGGAGGAACGATAAATGAGCAAACCCAAACTCTTATACTTGCCCACATCGGGGCATACTGAGAGTGTATTCAAACCTGAAGAATTTGAGAGATTGCAGACCCAGTTTGATGTCACGTCGAATGAGACGGGGAGCAACTACACCAGCGAGCAGGCCGCAGAACTGGTTGCTGGGTACGATGGCGTTGTGACGGGTTGGGGAACGCCACAGATTACGGAGGAGGTGATGCAGAACGCGGATAAACTGCGGATAATCGCACATTCGGCGGGGTCAATTAAGCGGCTCGTTGGAGCGGTTGTGAAAGAATACATTGTGCCTCGCGAAATCTGTGTCTTTAGCGCAAACGAAGCCATCGCATATAATGTCGCCGAGACGACCATCGGGATGCTGATTATGACTTCGCGGCGATGGGTTGATTTCATCGCCCACACCCGAACTGGAAAGTGGAGTAGGAGCGAATTGGACTGGAAGGGGCAATGCCTTCAGGGAAGTGTTGTCGGTATTGTCTCGACGAGCACGGTTGGCCGGCAAGTGCTCAAGCTATTGCAACCTTTCAATGTTACCGTGTTGGTCTATGACCCTTATCTATCGGATTGGGATGCTGGGAATCTCGGGGTCGAGAAGGTTTCGCTAAACGACCTATTTGCCAGAGCTGACCTCGTCACCATCCACGCGCCAAGCATATCGGAGACAGATAAGATGGTTGGGGCAGAGCAGTTGCAACTGCTGCGGGATGGGACAACCCTAGTCAACACCTCGCGGGGAAGCGTAATTGACCACGATGCGTTGTTGGCAGAGGCGCGTACCGGGCGAATATTGATTATGCTCGATGTCACAACGCCCGAACCGTTGCCGGTTGATAGTCCGTTTCGACAACTGCCGAATGTGTTCGTTACGCCTCACGTTTCAGGAGCTGGGAATTACGGTTACTTCAAAATCGGCGAGATGACCCTTGCGGCTTTGGAAGATTTCTTTGCTGATAAACCTGTTATTGGTGCAGTTGATTTTGGTCGTTTCGATCGACTCGCATAAGACTTGACCAATTTTAAGTTATGTGTTAAAATTTAATATTGTATGCAGTTTCTGGATAGCAGATTTTAAGTGTTAGACAAATCGTATTTTTGCAAAGGAGAAATTCAATCATGAAATCGTGTACCAACTATCTTCTGATAGTGGTTTTGGCTATCGGATTTACGAGCTTCAGCTTCGTTGGCTGTGGCGGCGATGAGGAACCGGAAGAAAAGGTAGTTCAACCCCCCAAAACGGGTGACGAAGAAGACGTGATAGCGAGAAAAGAGATCGACTGGGCGGCAGAAAAACAGGAAATTTTAGACCTATGGGCGGCGTTCATGAAGGAGTACAATGACCGCAAGTTGACCAACACCATAAAATTGTGGACAGGCAAACCGTCAGATTTTTTCTACGTGAATATCTCCGGTAATGAACCGCTTGATGCTAAGGGCGCAAAAGGAGTGAGGGATACAATAGAAGGCCTTTGGAAACATTTTTCTACTAAGAACGACAATTGGAAAGGTCCAAATATGCACGAAGTTTGGATTCGCTCACACGGTGCTCAGTTACAAGGGAGTGCCCATGGGAACAATGCACTTAGAAACCCGGGCCAGTCGTGGGCATATTTCATCAAAGATCCGGGCAAGAAGTGGAAAATCAACAAGGCCGAATCCATCGAACAGAGAAATATCGGGATACACAAGAAGATAATCATCCACGAAAAGGAAGAAGGTGCTGGTAAGGGATTTTTCGACAATGATGAATTCAAGCGATAGACTGACAATCCAACCTCGTCATGCCGGGAGGGTTGTCTGACCGGCATGACACTTCTTGATCTAACTTGGTAGCGGTTATGGAAGTCAATCAACTGTACTATGGCGATTGCCTAAACAATTATCGAAAAAGACATAGTCCTAGAGAGCGTGGATCTGATTTATCTTGACCCGCCATTTAACTCCAATCGGTCTTACAACGCCATTAGGGGACAGACAAGCGCGGAATTTCCGCGAGTTCATGGCAGAAGAGGGTGATTTGCCGGTTGGCGATACGTTGTATCCCCGGATGCAGATGCTTTCAATACCTGAGATTTTGGATGGAAAACGGTTTAAGACCCCTGCGGTCAAAGCCCGCGGTTCCGGTCAAATACGCCTTGCACTTTGAACCGAAAAGTCATAATTGACGAAGATTATTGCACCAAATGGTGCAGTTTGAAACAGCGAGTATTAACTGTTCTGGGCATTGAAACTACCGCCCTCGCTTAAAAACCCTTTTATCAAGCGGTTTTCGAGATATGGCATGTAAATTGCTTATATGGCATATAAATTGCTTGAACACAATTGACTCCTGTGATATACTAGTCCAAGTGCCGCAAGAGTCTTGATTAAGTATCGAATAACTTACAACACTGAGAGTTGAAAAATTGGAGGTAAAAACATGAGTGCCGCAAAAACTTCAGGTGCTTTTATGACATCGTTGATTGTTCACGGTGTTATTATCGTGATCGCCGGTTTGATTTTGGTCTCCCAAACGCAACAGTTTAAGGAGCTCGTAGGTGCTGAGATCCTTGAAGAGAAAGACCCACCCAAACCGCAAGTTCGTAAACCCGTTGTTAAACCCGTTATTAGACCCACTGTCCCGACTGAAAATACCGTCGTCGTTGAACCCGTTGAGGTACAACCTCGAGTTACCACCGCGGTCGTTCGCGTATCAGACGTTGAGCCAACGACAGTTTTGGAATTCGCAAACAAACCGGTTAAGTACGATGTTCCGCTGAATCCAAATGTCCCCAAAGTAGTCAACCCGAACGTTCCAGTGCCAGAAGTCATTACACATACAGACCTGCCCGTTTCTGACGCGCCTGGCACATTGTCGTTCACCGCTCCTGTCGCTTCTGCGCCTTCTGCCGGTCCGGCAAACATCGGTCGCGGGATTGCTGGCGTTGTGCAGGTCAAAGTCGCCTTTGAACGTCCACCGGGGCTGACGATGGTTAAAGATGTTGGTGCCGCGGACACATCGGAAGCGTTAGGGGATGTCGTTGGTAGCATCACGCTCGGTAACGTTGAAGTGCCTCCCTTGCCAAGAGGTGAACCGGGCGGAACAGTCATCGGTAAAGGTCGCGATATTCGCGGCGTATTCCGCTTCACACGAGTTCGGCACAGTCTCTCTGACTGGTGGGCTGATTCTTCCTCGCTCGGCGCGCTGACCAAATGGCTCAACGAGCGGACGAAGATTAAGACCGACATGAACGTTGAAGGTGGTGCCCTCAAATTTACTGATGCCAACCTGCATAAATCACCTTTCCTCTTCTTCACCGGGCATGACCCTGCATTGGTTCGTTCACGTAACCTGCTAGGAAGTAACTATTCCGGTGGTAAGCTGGATACTAAACTTTCCGAAACAGAAGCTGCTGCATTACGCAGATACCTTGTTGAAAAAGGTGGATTCATGGTCTTTGATGACTGTGGTGTGAACGCACCTGCTCAGGCTATGATTAAATTGTTCGTCAGTCAGATGCGACGTATTATGCCAGAGTATCAGATCGAACGTATTCCGAACGAGCACGAAATTTATAGCAATTTCTATGAAATGGGTGGTCCCCCGGTCGGATTCGACATCTTCTGGTGGGGAACTCGTCCGCCAAGACGAAATCACCTTGAAGGCATCTCGGTTGATGAAAAGCTTTCTGTCATCGTCGTGCGTCGTGACTATATGTGTGCAATGGAATCGGTTAGCTTGCCAACCCGTTCTGTCCACTATTCCCCTGGCGTTTATCGTTTCATGACCAACTGTGTAGTCTACTCGCTGACACACGGTGATATTTCTGACTACACTAATTATGTCCCAGAGGCTACCTTGGTACAGCAAGAGGTTCCAACCAACGCCCCAGAATCAACGAGGATTGGTGCTCTTGAATAACCAATGTTGCGTGTGTTGGGCTTAATTTGATTGTAGAAAAAGCAACCATTCATTTGGTTGCTTTTTTTTTGGCCGAATCGCGCCCATACGGCGGGAATTTTTCGATTATAACAGTGTTGACAGAACCCGCTCTGATTTGCTATAATGCCTTTCACTATGTCACAACAGGATGCTGTCCGGATCAATTACGTTAGAGAATTTACCAAGCTCAGCTTGTGGTATGCCCACAAACGTTTCCGCGAAGGCGAGACCGACTTTGAAGGGAACATAAACGGAAGGGTGAATATCTACCGGAACACGATACTTCACGACGGAAAACGGCATCCATCTAGTGAGGATGTTGGATCGGAATGGGCGGACATCCTGAATCAACTTAAAACGATTTTCGACCAGCACATGGCCGACGAGTCTACGAAGCAACTTGAGGAATCGGGGCTGGAACTGTTAGACCCTTACCTGAATAAGCAGAGCGGCTCCCTACCACTGTCGAAAGACCGTCCTTACGAGTGTTGGACTTACAATTACACCGGCCACCTCCACATTCATATCTCCAACGTCTACCAACCCAAATCTCCGTTGAGCGAGATGCACATACCCTTTGCGGCTTCCCTGATTCGACTGCTGCGCGATGTGAAAATGGAGCGACCTGATATCGAGGCGGTGAGTTGTGGGAGTTGGCTCAATTCCTCGCCTCCATTCCAAGCACTGTTCCCAGAGCAGTGGACGCGGAACGCCGAACCGAGACCGGACGTGCGTTATACAATGGGGCACTGGGGCCAGTTCACTGACCGACGCGGGGATTTCCACGCTCGGAATGGGGCGCGCTTTCGGGAGACAGGAGAATTTCCGCTTCCCAACCTGCGTTGTGAATCTCCAATCGAGGCGGTTCTAGCGCATTTGGTGGCGAATTTGCCAGAGGCGGTAGCGTATAATGGGGTGTTGGAAGAGGAGTAATTGATAATGAAGTTAAGCTGTCTACCTGTTTCATTCTATGAAGATATTTTTAGTGGCAAACAGTCTGTTTCAGATTGGATACGCTTTGCCGCCGATTTGGGATTGGAGGGACTCGATTTTAGTGTGAAGTTCTTTCCAGAGCAAGACGCGCACGTTCTGAGTAGCGTTCGTGAGGAGGTTCGGCGGGTAGGGCTTGAGTTATGCACACTGGTTTGCTATCCCGATTTCACACACCCAGATGCCGACCAACGCGCCAGAGAAGTCGAACAGATGAAAGCAGAAGTACAGTTGGCGGCGACATTGGGAGCCAAATTCGTTCGCGTGACCGCTGGGCAGAACCACCCTGGACTCAATAGAACACAGGGTATAAGCAGGGTGGTTGAAGGATTTCATCAGGTACTTGATTTCGCAGACAAATTCGGGGTTACTTTGGCCTACGAGAATCATACCAAAGGCGCGCCGTGGAAATATTGGGATTTTTCTCAACCGAGCGAGATTTTTCTGGAGATACTCGACCATTTCGTTGATACTGATTTGAAGGTCTGTTTTGATACGGCCAATCCATTGGTCATCAACGAGGATGTCATAGCGTTGCTGGAAGCCGTGAAGGAAAAGGTCGCCGTTGTACATGCCTTCGACGTGCGTACCGCAGGCAACTTTGAGCCCGTACTTGTCGGTACGGGTGGGTCTCCGATAAAGGAGGTGCTGTCCACTCTAAAAAATAGTGGTTTTGATGGATGGGTGAGCGTCGAAGAGGCAAGCCGAAGGGGCACGGAGGGTTTTGAAAAGGGGGTGGCCTTCGTGCGTCGTACATGGGCGGCGGCGTGAAGTGAACTGCCCACTCGTTTGATCACGCCGAAGTGCCGCTCCACCATCGGTTCTTACCGTTGCACGGCCTCGCAGGCTTTCACAAACGCAGGCGCAGTCGAAGTATACCCGATAATATGCTCGAAATTCCGCAACATGACCTTCCGCAACCACCCACCTTCTGGCAGGCTTTCGTCAACCGTATCGGGATACTCGGCGGAAAAGGTGCAATCCCGCAACATCACGACCCGGTAATTATGCTCAACCGCGCCCGCTAGTGTTTGATACAAACAGGCGCGCTGGCTAAAACCAACGGCGATTAAATTCTTGATGTCGTGGCATCGCAGATGATAATCAACATGGGTTTCGTGAAACCCCGACCACTCGCGTTTGGGGAAGTCGGGTTCATGCGGCATCGGCTGGATAGAGGGTGAGTAGTTCGGCTGATGGGGTGCCCTTGAAGTCGGTGATGGGCGAGTCCCCGCTTCAGCGTTTCCCCAGCGTGTGCCGTGAATCTCCCGTTTGATGCTACCCGGTTCATCAACGAGAGAAAAATCGTTGTGGATGAATACAACCGTCATGCCGACATCCCGTGCAGCAGTGAGCGCGGGCGCAATGCCCTTTTCCACATGATGATTATCCGTCCCACAATCGCTGTCCACAATCATAAAAGCGGTGCGTCCAACTTCGAGTTCCAGTTCTCCGCATCGGGTTTCGTTGCTGTACCAACGTACCGGGAGTGTCAAGTTCGCCATAGAGGAGCTCCTTTCAGGTTTCCTTCTACACGGGTTTGATTGTTCGTTTCCATAATAATGCTCTGTCTACGGAGGCGTGAGAAATATGGCTGAAAATACATTTATCCTCATTGGAAAAGATTCACAGACACAGGCGAGAATCGGACAGGTGCAGACCGCGCATGGGGTTGTCAACACGCCGATTTTCATGCCCGTTGGGACACGCGGGACCGTCAAAACGTGTACGCCTCAAGACCTCGTTGAACTGGGGGCAGAGATTATCTTGGGGAATACGTACCATCTCTATCTGCGCCCGGGGCCGCAGGTTATTGCACAGGCAGGAGGATTGCACAAATTCATGGCGTGGCAAAAGCCGATTCTCACCGATAGCGGTGGGTTTCAGGTCTTTAGCCTTGGCCCCCAATGCACCATCACAGAGGATGGGGTAGAATTTAAATCGCAAATTGATGGCTCGAAGCACTTTATTAGTCCTGAGCGAGCGATTGAGATTCAGAACGCGCTTGGAGCGGACATCATCATGACCTTTGATGAATGTCCGCCCCAACCGAGTGATTATCAATATCTCAAAAATTCGATGCAGATGACGCTCCGCTGGGCCAAACGGTGCAAGAAGGCTCACCGAAATCCCAATCAACTGCTGTTCGGCATCGTACAGGGCGGCATGGAGCAAAGGCTTCGTCAGGCAAGCGTTGATGGCACAGTCGATATCGGCTTTCCCGGGTATGCCATCGGCGGGATGAGTGTTGGCGAAGAGAAAGAACTGATGTATGAAACATTGGCTTATACAGCACCGATGTTGCCGCCAGAGAAGCCCCGTTACCTGATGGGCGTGGGAACGCCAGAGGATTTGGTCTACGGTGTTAGCTGCGGCGTTGATATGTTCGATTGCGTCATGCCGACACGCAATGCACGAAACGGTTCACTCTTCACCACCCTTGGTGTGGTGCGGATTCGGAACGCGAAGTACAAAACGGATTTCACACCCCTTGACCCGAACTGCGTGTGCTATACATGCAAGCACTTCACCCGCGCTTATCTCCGTCACTTATATCTGGACAAGGAGATTCTCGGCTCCCATCTGCACACCCTCCATAACCTCCATTTCTATTTGAGCCTAATGCGCGGCATTCGGCAGGCCATCCGCGAAGGGAGATTTGGTCGTCTTAAAACAGATGTTTCAGCGTTGATGCAGTTGGGACAGGAAATCCCGAAATAGTCCACAATATATACCGCTGTTTATCCGTCAATATCTCTCCAGATACGGTGTCAGGAACTTCTTCGCGCTCTCGGTGACCTCCCACGCCTCCGGCCAGAAGCAGAGGTCAATAGCGAACCATTCGCCATCATAGCCTGTCTCATCCATGATAACCGGGATAATCGCGTCGAAATCCAACACACCATCGCCAAACGGCACATGCTCACTCGTCTCATCGCCGTGGAGCGTGTTGTCCGAATCGATTAGGTGGAAGTGCCCAATCTGCCCTTTGAGTTGACGGGCAAGGTCAATGGCACCATTTGGGCCGAGCGTCTCCTGCTCACCCGCCTGACGTGCACCGACACTGGCACACATGTGCGCGTGGCACGTATCGAACATTACCTTGAAGTTTGGATGGTCAACTTCATTTACTAGCCCAACGATCTCGCTCGGTTTGTTGAACATAAAGCCCGGTTCAAATTCCCACAACATCAGTACGCCGTGGTCTTCTGCGACCTGAGCGCATCGCCGCCAAACGGAAACGATTCTGTCCCAAGCGACCTGTCGGTCAACCCCTTCGATTCCTGTTTCTGGGTTGGCATTGGTATCAACGCGAATTGATGGAGAACCGAGGTCAAGGACGAGTTGCAAATTGCGCTTGAACAGTTTGTAGTAGAAATCGTTCTCCTGCGCCTCGTCCGTGCCCGGACCAGGGTGAGACCAGAAATCGGCAGCGACACCGGAGACCTCCAAGCCGTAAAACGAGATCAAGCCTTTGACAGCGTCCCGGTCACTTTTCATCGGGTAATCGTTGATGTCGATATGCGGTGGAAACGCGCCGATTTCGATGCCATCAAACCCGTATTCGCTCAGTGTTTTGACAACCGTATCGAATGGAACAGGGTTGTCCTCATAGGGCCCGAAGGTATATGCCCAACTGCCGATTGATAGTTTCTTTGCCATGTTTTTCTCCTTGGATTAAAAGTTGATTTGAAAAATTAAGAGAATTGCCATTTGGGTGAAAGACTTTTTGGAGCCCGTTTAATTTAGAAGTGGGCGGGAAAGGGATTTCCCGCCCACGGGTTTTGGAAGCGGTACACCTAGATTGCTGGTGGATAGCAACAGATGAGCTCCATCGGTTCGTCGCCGGTGTTCACTATTTCATAGTTTGATAGGCAGGTCGGGATAAAGACCGATTTGCTCCGCGTGAGCGGTGCGTCTTGGAACGAACCGCTGAGTTTTCCTTCGCCTTGCAGAGTGACCAGACAATAGAAGCTGTTACCGGCTGGCATACTCAGTCTTGACCCAACGGTCAAACGTGATGCTTGGAAAAAGGGTGTCGCCTCATCAGGAACAAGTCGGTCTTCACGGCTACCGTTTTCCTCCCGAATCGTCTCTGGCGTACGCCTGATATATCCGTTCAAGTAATCTAGCTCCATTTTACTAAAATCACCTGCCTCAAGTGCCAAATCCCACCCAAGACCGCATGTGCCATCTTCTCTCTCGTACGGAAAGCCTTCCCATTCCGCCAAGATATTCCAGTCGGTTGGTTCTTGAGGTTCAAGGATACAGAGTCCAGTACCGAGTGAGTGGACAAAGCGGGTTCGCAAGAAAATCACATCGCCGACTTTCGGTTCAACGACGTGCATCAAGCTCCGCAACGTTTCGATGTCCTGTGCCTCCATCAGTTCACGAAATTTTTCGACACCAAGGTTCTCTTTCCAACCGACCCACGCTTTCGCACCCGGTCGGGTACCGATGACAATCCACGCCTCATTTTTTCCAAAGGGCGAATTCAGGTGTTTTTGGGAAAATTCTGGGTCAGGATGCCAGTGAATCGGGATATGTGCGCCATCGCCGACATCAAAGATTTTAAGCAGAACGCCCAACTCTGTCCCAAATTTGCCGACGTGGGTTTCACCAAGGGTTTCATTTGGAAATGCCTCTAACAATTCCTTGAGGAGGACAATTTCGCCGCTAGGCAATTGAACGCGGCTGAATCCTTTATCGGGCGGATTCTCACGACCCGGTGTCACGGCACGATTTGTCGAGAAGATCCACTCTTCAGAACGATAGTCGTCCGTGGGGTTTGGCTCGCCCATAAACTCGGCACGAAGTTTGCCACCGTTGTAAAAGTGCAGGTATGTATTCGGGGCTAAGTAGATAGGGCCATCTAAGAGTGCTTTGAGGTCTTCTTTTGAAGCCATTTTCATCTCCTTTCCAGTCTCAAATTTATTTCATGTTATCATTATCTACAAACTTTGTCAAGCAGATTTTGATTTCTGACCCATTTGGACAACGGTTTATATACGTCTCCTCACCGAGCCAGCAATTGTCGAAAAAAGCAAAAATATTGGGCACGTTTAATGCACTTTGGGGTTTTAATGGTGCCGTCCCAATTTGTTGAATCATTTACCACCCCACTCTTTCTAAGGAGATATCCGCATGTTTGAACGAAAAATCCATCGAATCGCTGTGTGTATGCTGTCTCTTATATGCTACACGCTGTGTCTTTCATCAATGACCCTCGCCCAAAACGAGACGAGCGATAAAAAAATCATTGAACGCTACAAACTGATGCTTGAACGCAAACCGAAAGAGGGGAGCACCTTTGACCGCTTATACCAGTTCTACCTCGAAGGTGCTGGTTTGGAGCAGATGGTCGCCGATTATCAGGCGGAGGCAGAAGCCAAGCCGAATGCCCCAAACATTCAGTTAATTTTGGGACACATCCACAAACGGCTCGGCAAAGATGCGGAGACGCTCGCCGCCTACCAACGCGCTGTTGAACTCGCCCCGGGCGATTACTATCCGTACGCTGCACTTGGACAGGCGAATGCAATGCTCCGTCGGCCTGAGGAGGCGATTGCGGCGTTGACACAGGCGGCGGAACTCGCAACCCAATCACAGACTGCCACGCTTGATGACCTGACTGCACTCTACAAAGCCCTCGGACGCGCCTATTTCAGCCAAAACCGAGTAGACAATGCGATTTCGGCGTGGGCTAAAATTGCGGAACTAGACCCGCAAAATATCTTTGCCCGGATTGAGTTAGCAGAGCTGTTCCGTGAGCAGGAACTGTATGCCCAAGCGATTGCACAACATCGGGCAATTGTTGAGATTAAAAAAGATGACCCGTATCGTGTGTGTATGAGTCATCGGGAGATTGGAAAAATTCAGGCGGAGAAGGGCGATTATCAGGACGCGCTCGCCAGCTACGACACCGCGCTGGCGTTGACCGCACCGGACAATTGGCTGAGAAAAGATCTTCAACACCGTATTATCGCGATTTACGCCGACGACGGGAATTGGGAGGGCTTAATCACGCACTATCAAGAAAAACTTGCCCAAACGCCGAATGACGTGGCGTTAATCGGATTGCTTGCCTCAGCGTACATTGAGAACCAGCAACTTGACGAGGGGATTGCTGGATATCGAAAGGGATTGACACTTGCCCCCACGGACACCGATCTCCGCCTAAATCTCATCAAGGTACTTCGCAATGCGGAGAGATTCGACGAAGCCGCGGCAGAATACGAAACGCTCAGTGAAGTACAGCCTGACAATTTCCATATCTACCGTGAACTCGGCGAATTGTATCTGCAACTTGAGGACGAAAACCGGGCACGGCGGGCATATCAGCGGATGATTGACCGGGACCCAGAGAATGCCGGAACGCGTCTCAGTCTTGCTGAAATTTACGCCGAGCATGAATGGTTTGATGATGCGATTGCAGAATATGAAAAGGCAATTTCGCTGGCATCCGACAATCCTGATTACATGGAGTATTTCGGCGAGTTCTACCTCCGTCAAGGAAATCGGGAGCAGGCGGTTGAGACGTGGAATTGCATGGTCGAAGGCGATTTGGGGACTGCGCCAAACTATGACCGGCTCGCACAGTTGCTCAACGCGAAGGATTTTCGTACTGAAGCGATCACCGCAAGTCGTAAAGCGGTGGCGTTGGATCCGGAGGAGTTTCGCTATCGTGAGGCGTTGGCACGGTTACTGATGGAGAACAAGGAGTACGACGAAGCGTTAACGCAATACACGGAAGCGGCGAAACTCGCACCTAACGCATTTTTCGCCAAGCAGATGGGAGACCAACAGCTCGAAATCTATCGGCAACAGGGGACCCTTGCGGAGAAACTGGAAGCGTTGGAGACCGCCCCTGAGACGTTTGACCAGCAGAAGCAACTCACGAAGATGTATCTGAAGTTAGGAAACATCAGCTATGCACTTAAAGCATTGACAAAAGCGAAGGCACTCCAACCCAACGATGTGCGGGTGAACCGTTGGCTTGCGGAACTTTACATCCGACAGGGGCGACGTGATGATGCAAACACCATCTACACCCACCTCGTCGAGATTGACCCCAAGAACGCCCGGGAATACTATGCGAAAATTACGCGGTACCATCTAAACGCCATGGATTTTGATGCCGCAACATACGCCGCAAAGCGGGTGGTCGCACACAGTCCACGCAATCCCGAAGGGCATCAGCTACTTGCGGAAATCGCCGAGCAGGCCGGGGATTATGAAACCGCGACCAACAACCTCAAGCAGGCGATTCGACTCCGTCCGGAGGCGACCGATATTCGGGCGGAACTCGCCGCGATGTACAAACTTGTGGGCGACTTCCGACAGGCCATCAAGCAGTACTGGCGGTGCTGGGAGTTAAGCGATGATGTGGAGGACAAACTCGGGTTCGTCAAATCACTCTTTGAGGCGTATAACAACTTAGGATGGGGTGGCGAGTTTGAAGAGAAGCTGAAACATAAGTCGAAAGCCAAGCCATCCGACATGGCCCCAATCTTGGCATTGGCGCGAGTCTACCGCCTAAAGGGTGACCTGCCGAGTGCCCGAGCGCAACTCGCACAAGCGTTAGACCGGGAGCGTGACAATCCAGAGCTGTTGGGCCAACTGGTCCAAATCAATCTTGACCTCGGCACCCCACAGGACGCACTGAACTATCAACAGCGACTCGTCAAGATACAACCCCATCCCATTCACCAGCAACGCCTCGGTGAGTTGTTGTTCAAGGTTGGGCGGGAGCAGGAGGCCATTCAGAAGTGGACAAAACTGCTGTACGCGAAAAACCAAACGCTTGAGGCGGAGGTCAAACTCGCGACGTTGCTCATTCGGCACGGGTTGTTGGAAGAGGCACTTTCCGTCCTTGACCGTGCGGGCGAAAAGGCCAAGGACGCGAAAGTAATCTATCAGGTCGGTGTGATGTTGGTTGAGATGAGCGAATATGACCGTGCTCAATCACACTTTGAGCGCATCCTTCAGATGCCCAAACCGCAGGGAACAGCTGCTGTTAACCCGAACCAAACCTATGGACACCCCGGAATTCACACAGTCACATTCCAGCTTGTACAAGGGCTCGCCCAGAAAATTCAGGGACACCCATTTCAACCCGAGCAAACGTGGCAGCCGAACAGTTTTGCAGAGGCTCAGGCCGGTGCGCTTGTGCAGTTGATGACCATCGCACAACGGCAGGAGACCCTAGGTGAACTCATACAAAAATTGGAGGTGGCGGCCGATGCGAATCCTAAGGATGTCCAAAGCCTCGAACAGTTGGTGCAGATTTACACCCTGACGGAGAACACCGACAAGGTTGCGGAAATTACTGATCGGTTGATTGTTGCATCTCCAAACAATCCAGTATATCAAGACATGCGATTGGGTCAGTTAATGATGCAGAATCCCGACTATGAAACCGTGAAAAAACAGCTTGACCAAATGACTGGGTTGCTCCCCAACAGACGGTACGCGCATATCGCACAATACGCCGATAAATTCTATCGTCAGGGGAACAGGGCGGATGCCGAAAAACTGTTGGATGAACTGGAAGATGCAAAAGTGACTGAGCTCAACACCGGTTCAACACTGGTCAATACACTCATTGCGATGGGCAAGCTGGATGGTGCGGCGCACGTTATCGCCCAACTTCCGATTCCGATGATGACCCCATTATCACCCGCACAACAACAGTGGCAGCAGTATACCCGCATGTATCACACACTCGCTGATGCTTATACCCGTACGGGACAGACAGACAAAGGCGTTGAATTGTTATGGGCGTTCTGTGACCGGACCAAACCGAAAGTGACCAATGCCCGTCGCGTGGTACCACTCGCGTCCTCCTCGTACACCATCGACGGATACACACAGATTCAGTTCAGCTATCCATCGCCCACAACTTACTACAATCAAGACCGTTTGCAGTATCTGCGACTCGCTTTCCTCAAACTCTGGACAAAAGAACAGCTTGCGGCATTGTACGCCAAACTCCAGAACGAGTTGGAGACGGCTAAAGGCAGAGACCGTATCTATCCCGGTTTGGGGCTCAGTTACTGCTATTGGTGGGAAGGAAACCGTGACAAAGCGCAGGAAATCCTCGCAACGTTGCAGAGTGAATTTCCAGATGACCTCACGCTCAAACTCAACACTGTTTTGGTGTCTATCCAGACTGGGCAACAAGAACTAGTACTGAACCTACTTGATGAACTTGCCGAGGCGGACCCGCGGAATCGCCGCCAGTATTATGAACTCATGCTACAATTTGCTACACATACCGGCAACACCCGTAAGGTGCGCGATTTGATAACGAAAGTGCTCAGTTCACCGAGCGGAGCTCGCGAACTGTACCAGTTTTCGCAAAAAATGCATCAGAACGGCCTCACCCAATACGCCATTGCGGCTGCCAAGAAAGCGGTGCCTTTGGCAATGGAGCAACGCGACCCGCACTTCCTAATCGAATTAAGTCGATATTTAGAAAAACTGGGGCGCGGATTGGATGCAACCCGTCTCGCAGAACGCGCCATGCAGTTTGCCAACCAACCCAGCCGGTACGGTCAGATGATGCCTCGGTGGTATTTCCAGCGGGCGGCAAATTTGGTGGGGCGCTCCAAAGCCTCGCAAGAGCGCGAACCGCGGTTGGTCGAAGCCGCTAAAAAGAATCCAGATTCATTCCAAGCACAGATGCGGTTGGCGGCGTTCTACGAAAGCACAAATCAGCTCAAAAAGGCATCAGCGGCATTTGAGGCGGCTCTTGCCCTACGTCCCAAGGACAGCATGACCCGCCAGCGGTACGCTCACATGTTGGAGCGGCGTAGGCGTTTTTCAGAGGCTGTTGACCAATACATGGTGCTACTCAGGGATAACCCAAACGCGCTCACGTACAACTTCTCACCGATAATTAACACCTTCCTTCACGCTGGCGAAGTCGATAAACTGGTTTCACTCGCGAAGGAGGCGATGGTGCCTGCTATCGGACAGGCGTTCCCAACCCATTTTGTGCAAGAGGTCGCACAGCAGTGTATGCGGCGACATTTACCCAAAGCGGCGGTCGAACTCTACGAAAAATTGATCGAAGTCCGGCCGAATTCACACAACACGTACGCTGCGTTAGCCTCCGCCTACAATGCTGCCGGTCAGCATACGCAGGCGATTCTGTTCCTACGCGAAAAGCTCGAAACTGAGGCAGAGCAGATTTCGCAAGACACCCCCACACAAGTGGCGATTGTATCAAAACTGATTGAGCTCGCCAAAGCCTCCGATCGGATAGAGGACTTGGTAACGGAATATGAGGCAAAACTCGCCGAGAAGCCTGAAGACCAGTTGTTGCTCTATCTCGTTGCGGCAATGAAAATCGCGGAGAATGACCCCAAAGGAGCAGACCCGCTCCTCAATCAACTACTTGACGATGAGGCGCATATAACGAATGTGGATTTGCTGAACAGTCTCGCGGATGCCTACCGGGGTGCGAGTTACTATAAACGTGAACTCCGTCTCCTTGAGACAGCAATTGAGAGAATCAACCCGCAGAATATGTGGCAACTTCAGGAAGTTTACCAGAAACTCGGCGTAGCTTATACCCGGAACGGCGAGAGAGAGAAGGCAAAGTGGGCAGTCCGCAAGCAAGGGACTATCTTCATTCTGCTAAACGGGGGCAACAACTTTTGGGCGCAATTGCATCTCGCGAATATATACCAACAGAACCAAATGCCGGACGATGTTGAGGCGATATATCTCGAACTCTCCGACGACCTGTTCGTCGATCCGAACTTTCGCGCAATGGTGCAACGGCAATTAGATGTGAAGCAGGGGAAAAGTGAAAAGACCAACGCAAAGACCAACGCTATGACCCTTAGGAGACTGCGAACAGTGGCACAGCAACATATGCAACGCGGTGAATACAGTGTCGCGGCAGACCTGTACAAGCAGATTATCGCCGACATGCCCGAAGACTTGGAATCTCGCGCACAGCTGGCTACGATCCATTCACGCCAAAAGAAGTACGATACCGCCATTGCAGAGTGGGAGGCATTGCTGGAAGCCGACCCCGAAAACACGAAGTATCAGGATGGAGTCGTAAACGCCTACGAAGCCGCAGGCAAAATTGACACGGCAATTGAACTCGCACAGCAATACATCAAATCAGATGAGAGCGGTCTCCACTACGCCCGCCTCGCCAAACTCTACGCCACCGGAAAACGGGTCGATGAGGCTATCGAAGCGTATGAAAAAGCGATTAAACTCTCGCCCGGTAATGCGAAAGTCTATCGTGAGTTGGCGCAACTTTATCTCCGAAAGAATGACCTGGATGCCGCCGAAAAGGCATTCTCGGAAGCACTTCAATACACCGGAGAACAGAGGGAGCGACGTGCTATCGAACAGGAGATAATGGAAATCCACGACCAGAAAGGGACGTTGGAGCAGATGCTTGAACAGGCGGCGCAGGAAGGCAGATTCACCTTTGAAACGCTGCAACAGCAGGCGCAGAAGTATCGCACCCAAGGCGAATGGGAAAAAGCCAAGGTAGCGTATAAGAGCGCAATCAACATGACGACCGACGACTGGAAGAAAAAAGCCATCGCCACAGAGCTGATCGGGGTCTACGCACATCTTGGCCAGACTCAAGCCGCCATTGAATTTTACGAGACGCTTACCAGAACCAGTTTACAATACAGTATAGCCATAAAAAGTGCATCCGGTTTCGGGATCCGGATTTATTTCGGCGATGATGAAACCCGTCAAAACCTCATCAAGGCGTATCAGGACAAGGGTAAGTTAGATGACCTGCTCGCCCATTTGGAGCAACGCCTTGAAACAGGTGCTGACAATCCGGCGACCCTCGAAACCATCGCTGACATCCACCGTACTCGTGGAGACCACGCAAAAGCCGCAGAGACCTACCAGCGGCTTTGCAAAACACAGCCGGGGAACGTGCGGAGTTTCTACCACGCCGCCGCCGCTTTCAATAAAAGTGGCCAGCCGGAACTCGCACAAACGATGTTGAACAAAGGCAAGACCGCCCGACCCGAAAGCAGTCAGTGGAGTCAAGATATGTGGCGGTTGATTGCGCTCGCCGAGATCTGCATTACAGGGGAGTTGTACGATACGGCGATTCAATTGGTTGAAGCCGCAACCGCGACTTCCCAAAATTTTGTGACTGGGAGCCATGACCAGGAGATACTGTATCACACACGCGCAACAGCGTATCTCGGAGCGAAACGCTATGCAGAGGCTGCCGAAGCTTATCAACGGTTGGCGGATGTTGCTGAGCGTGAATATATGAAGAAAGCCGCGCAGGAAGGGATACGCACGGCATACAGAGCGGGGAATCTATCTGAGCAACTCATCGTGGAGCGGGCTAAAGCGGTTGCGGAGAATCCCGATGACCCTGATGCCCACTTCGCGCTCGGACAAGCTTACGAATTGAAGGATACACCCGATGAGGCGATTGCCGCTTATGAACGGGCCAGGGCGTTGAATCCCGATAGCGCTGTCATCTTGGAACCGTTGGCAAAACTGTACGTTGATGCCGACCCCGAAAAGGCAAAACCGCTCTACAAACAACTCATCAAACTGGCAGATACCCCCATTACGCGCATCCAAAAACGGAATGCGTTGATTGAGTTGTATCAACGCCAAGGCGACTTTGATGCCACCATCGCCGAATTGCTGGAGACGATACGTTCTGCCCCTGATGAGTGGGAACGCAATATTGCACTTAAAGCACTCTGGGACGTTTACGTGGCTCAGGAGCGCATAGCGGAAGGGATCTCGACCTTTGAAAAATTGGCATCACAGATAAAGAATAATCCAACCGTGTACGAGGGCCTCGGCGACGCTTATAAAGAGACCGATAACCCCGAAAAGGCGAATTCCGCATACGCTCAATGGGTTGCGGCGCGTCAAAAAGAAATTGAGCGACGGGGGCAGTCGCGGGAGGCTGCCGTACTTGCGTCGGAGTTGCTGGCAAAACAGCTAATGCCGGAAAAGACTCTTGAATTGGTAGAACATGCGTCACAAATAGACCACCCCAACCTGTTCGTAACAAGGACATTGGCAGAGGCGTACCTCGTCAACGAACAGTATGATGCCGCGGAGACGACGTTCAAACGCGCATTCGCCCATCGTGAAATTGCCAATAAAATTGCCAACAGGTTCACGTTTTCCAAAAGAATATGGTCAAGTCTCATGCGGGCAGGGAAGGTTGTGAAGGACACGGAACGGTTCACACAGTTGGTGGATGCTTTAGTGCTCACACACCCGCCCAATGCCCCCGAACGGGTATACGCAAATCTGGTCTTGGCTATGTCCCATCGCGCACACAATCAACCGGAGGAAGCGGAACAGTACATGCGAAAATCCGGCGTTGTGCCTGAAAATGCGTGGTGGATTATCGGCCCGTTTGATCAGACAGATCGCACGGATGGCGGTAAAAGGGGCACCCTAGTAGCATCGGTAGAGATTGACCCAACGATGACTTATGAGGGAAAAACAGGGCAGGTCAGTTGGAAACAGGTGACAGACCAGAGCAGCGATGGCATCGTTGATTTCGCGCAAATCTTCGGTTTCGAGGGGAACGCGGAGCCAATGGTGGCACCGCGCCCAAGGTGGCTAATGCCTAAACTCGAAACCATACTCGGCTACGCCCAGGGAACGGTCAATTCGCCCGATGAGCGGCAGGCGCAGATCCGAATCACCACCCTGAATACCACAGAAATTTGGGTCAACGGAAAATCGGTTCTCACAATCAACCAAGACCGCGGACCAATGTTTGTTCCCTATCACACGGTTCCCGTAACACTGAACCTCGGCGCAAACAGCATCTTGGTTAAAGCCAGCGGGGGACGGTGGGGCTGTGGGTTCACCCTATGGCTCACCGACACAGATGGCAAACCGCTTGAAGATTTGACGTTCCCTGAATCCAACAGATGATAATTTAACCCAAGTTGCTACCTTTATAGACCTTTCGCACCGCTGGTGCTTTGGGAATCACGACTCCGATTATACAACTCAACTTTCAAATATAATACCATTTCTGTTTAAAATTTTCCATTTTTTGTTGAATTTTTCCGTAAACGTGGTAAACTGTTTTGCATCTAACCTATTAAAGGAGAACCTATGCGAAAAAAACGTCCCAACATTAGTGAAGACATCCAGACACTTTTGGCAGAGATGCACAAAACTTCTGATGTCCATCGGAACCAAAAACGGATGATGCTCTATCCCCTCAAAAGCGGGTATGCCAAAACGCGGCGGGAGGCAGCCGATTCAGAATTGGTATAAGATAACTGCGCTGTTGGTATGATACTATCAACGCTCCTGAAGTACGCCCGCAGGTAGACGACGACAGCGTTGATAGTATCGCTATAATTATATTAGTTTTCACGGCACTGCAACGAGCCCTCTTCCCTGCGCCCCTCTTGTCGCCGGTCTGCTTATAAAACGCTATACTTCTCAGAGCCTCTCCGCTCGTATCTGATCTTCCCTCTTCTCTGCTCTGCGTCTCTGCTTCTCTGCGTCCCTGCGTTAAATTCTGCGCGTCTTTGCCTCTCCGCTCGTATCTGATCTTCCCTCTTCTCTGCTCTGCGTCTCTGCTTCTCTGCGTCTCTGCGTTAAATTCTGCGCGTCTTTGCCTCGCCGCATCTCTGCGTACATTAACGAGTGATTTTTTATCGGAATTGGTATAATTTCATACACAGAGGGCTACTCATGTCAAATAATCAGGAAATCGCGGTTAATGCAATTTCCGAAGCTAAGAGGTGCATTGACATACTCCCCACCCTAAAGAGATGGGGATTCTTGAATACCGCACGTCTGTAGATTTTACTTATCATATAATCTACATTCAGACGTGCATAGACTTGCACAGATGTGAATGAAACCGCACACCTATGGGGGATGCCATTGCCCCAACTACGAGGATGGGATGAAACAACCATCCCGATACTTTGAGCCAGATATTGATTGCACCAACGCCATCGCGGTGATACTCAAAACCGCAGGGCCGACAGCGATAATTGCGTCCTTTGGGTTTATACCGATGCCCGCATTGTGGACAGGTTTGAGAGGTATACCTCTCATCCTCAAACTGCGTTTTAATACCTGCGAGCATGGCTTTGTAGCAAATCATATCTGCAAGTCGTGCAAACGGCCACTGGTGAATCTTCTGGTTAGACAATTTGGAAAACTGTGCATTATCACGAATGCCTTTGAGTTTGCCTATCACAATCGTGTCCGCCTTTGCCTTTTTGCAGTCGGATACAAAACGTGATGTGATTTTGTGTTCAGCATCCCTGATTTGTGCGTTGATTTTCGCAAGGGATTTGCCTTTTGCGCGTCGAAGTCTATACCAGCGTTTTGACCGTTGTTTGCACCGGTCCATTTTGGATTGAAAACGTGCTTTGGTTTTCTCACGGTATTGTTTGATTGACCGCAATTTGCGCCCGTTGTAGATGGTCACGTTTTGCCCATCGTGCGAAACAATTGGGTGAATCTCGCCCATATCCACAGCAACTGTATTACCTGTTATCTCACGGTTGGGCGGTTCAACTTTGTAGATCAGTGAGAAATAGTAGTGACCCCGTTCGTGATACAACTCAACACACGCAGGCTTTTGTAGTGCTTTTATCTCAATCGGTTCGCGGTCTCTTCCAGTAGATAACCGTACCACGCCATCATGATAACTGATAGCCGTTGATTTCCAATGCACCTTGAAATACTTTGGGGTGCGTTTTGGAGGCTTGGCATCAGGATTTGACTTGACAACCGCGAAGTAGCTCTTGAGTGCTTTGAAATAGCTTTGACAGATTGCTTGCACCGTTTGAGAATGTCCGAGGACGGATGGTCGCGTGAGCGAGCGCATAGTTGATAACCACGCAGGCGTTGATACTTTTGGACTGCACCTTCGGAAAGCCAAAAGCCTTTTCGCTTGTGCGTCTTGCGAATCAATGAGACCGTTTTGGAATAGCACCGCCCAGCTTCTTGGGTGAGAAATTCCAAATACACAGTGTCTACATCTAAATGCTTCGCTTTGATTTTTCGTGTGATATACATGGGAAACCTCTCAACCTTCCGTGCCCTGTATCAAAGGGTGTGGCAAGCACCAGCGAGGATGCTGGCATGATACCTTGCCACGAAAGGTTGACTGTAGCCTATCACATCCACTATTGAAAATCAACAAAATCCGAGGACGGATGGTCGCGTGAGCGAGCGCAAAAATAACGCGTTGCGCCGTGCTACATCACCACCCTAAAGGGATGGTGCCTTGCACGGAAGAAAGGTAAGATCGAATGACTCCCTCGGATTGCTTTGACTCAGATATTTCTACAAGACAACATGTTAAAACAGGTATTTCGTGTTATTCGCTCTTCTTTCCGGAGTCTCTATGGAGGCTTTATGACTGACATGGCCGGGAGTTGGAATTTTATCCATTATAATCTTTGGATTCAACACCATCAGGGTGAAATTGCTTTTCACTTAAACACAATCAGCAACTTCCTTGACACCGCAGTTTCACCGTTTGCTTTGGCGATAATCACAAGTACGTATCGTCCGTTGAGAACTATTTCACCGCTGTCGGTTTGTCCATCCCACTGCTCGGCGTTGCGGCCGATGCGGCGTGGTTCCTGGCTTAATAGGGTGTGAACCCGCCGATTGCTGAAATCGAAAATCTCAATGCTTACTTCGGCGACGTTGATTTTCGGGGCATTGAGCAGGTATTCGATGGTGAGCCGATTGATCTCTGGTGCGTAAAAAACGGGCGGATTGAGTCGGATTCCGTCAATTTGCAACTGCTCTGACCGGGGGATAACTTGGTCTGATGCCATAACCGTATACGGCGCGAGATGGTTGACAGTCGCTACCACCCTTTTTTCACTCAAATTCACGCGACTGCTAATCTGAATCCACTTCTCCTGATAATCGTCCCAGAAGTAGATGTTGAGGCGGTTGGGGTCGAAAGATTCCGTGATTGTGTCTGCGTAAGAGAGCGAGAGTTGTGCTGGACGTTTGAGGATGAGTTTACGCGGTTGAACCTCAATCACTCGCGTTACCCGTTGGGCTGAGGTCGTGGTCCCGGGGGACTCAATGATCGAAATCTCAACCCGGTGAGAGGTGTTGATGGAGTTCGCTGGAAAATCAATCACAGCACCGGCCAAGCTTTCAACCCGTCCGCCAGACCGTCCAATTATGGCAGTGGTTGGCAGAACCATGACTTTTGCCGCCCCCTGAATTTCTCCAACGCTTGCAATCAGGTTCCCTTCACCGACAAAAATGGCCTCCAGTGTGGCACTGTTCTGGCGCGGGGAACCGTCCCCTGCCGTTGCGACCTCGATTTTGCCCAGATTTCCTGTAAGCCGCCACGTCACACGCACGTCGATAAAGTTACCGAACGTATCACGCCCAATCGCTGTAACGGCGTATTTGCCGCCCGATATCAGTCGATATGGAGCGGAGAGGTCGCCTCCGATTGTCCCATGGGATTGGCCGACTTCTAAAGTCAGTGGCTCAATCTCAATTGAAGCGAGTTTGGCGGGTGTCACGGATACTGTCGCCTGCGCTGTAAGGGTTTTGCCCGTCTGCGGATGCGTCCAACGCACTTCAATCCTGCCTGTGCCTGCCTGTTTGGGTGTCCACAGTCGTCTATCAAGAAAGTTTTCGTGTGGCACGATGCGGTTTTGCGTGAAGTCGTCTTGCGACTCTTTCGGGTCAGCAGTGTCAAATCCGAGCACTTGCCACGTTGCTTCCACCGGTTCAATGCGATTTCCGTGTGCATCGGTGCCGATTAAGCGAAATTCAATCGTCTCCCCCGCCGGGAGCGATGCCGATTCTGGTGCGATTTTCAAGGACACCAGTTCTCCCGGCGTAATCTGAATCTGTGCGGAGGTCGTGACAGTTCCCGCCTGAACCGAAAGGTGGGTTGTTCCCACTTTTTGTGCCTCAAAAGTTGCGCCTTCGCGGGTGGTGTTGCTCAGTCCGCCCAATGGCTCGGACAAACCCCAAATTGGTATCGCTGGCAGTGTCTTTGGATGGATACTGTTTCCAAAGGCATCCGCTGCGATAAGCTGAAACACTTGCGCGTTGCCCGCCTTGATGGTCGTGATGCTCGGCTCAATTCGCAATTCCGCAAGCGTTGACGGGACAAGTGTAATCTCAATTTCTGGGGACACGAGTGGTTCGCCCTCCGTGGTCTGTGCATCAAAGCGGACAACACGGTTGAATTCATCGGGCAGTTTCGTCGGGGGCTTCCATATCCACTTTGCCTCGTTGGCGGCAACTGGGGGGATAAGTCGCCCAACGGTTGGCGTTTGACGCACGACAATCGGGACATCAACCGTAGGTAACAGATTCCCCTTCTCGTCGCGTCCAATAATCTGGAAGAAGAAGGAATCCCCTGCCGCAACCACAGTTGACGATGGAATCAGTTCGAGCGTTGCCAGTGCCCCAATCTCAGCGAGCACGGAAACGCTGGCACTACCGTAAATTCCTTTCGATTCAGCAACAACGGTGCCGATTATCGCCGTACCCGCCGCGACGGGCGATGGCACAAAAACCCCTGAACTGTCCATCTCGCCGATTCCGCCGGTTACAGACCACTGCACTGGTGTGTACTCATCGGGTGGCACCCGATTGCCGTAAAGGTCAAATCCATCTACCGAAAATGACTTCGATTCCGTTGGATTGCGTGGGTCTGAGAGGATAGAGGCAATCGCAGGCTCGACCTGTAGCATCGCCAGAGCATCGGGGACGATGGTTATGAAAAGCTGTGCAGATGTCTCGCCATGGGTAGCTGTGATAATACCAGTTCCGATGCTGAATACCGTGAGAACACCGGAAGCTGGGAAGCTGGGAGGATGGGAAGCTGGGGATTGGAGTCTTATCCCCCAAGTCGGTTGAACAGTGATTCCATCGCTTAACGCAATGAGGGACACTGTTGTTCCCGCTTTGATGACCGTCGGATCGGTTGATGTTCCGGCCCCTGTAACCGGTGCGGTGGCATCAACAACGGCAATCTTGAGGTCAACCGTTGATGGTGGCGGCAGTACGGTAAATGTGGCAGTCGCTGAAAGCCCACTCTGGTTAACTTGGAGGACACCGTTTCCTTCACGTCTAAAAGTCAAGGTCGCTTCGGTATCGATATCCGGGCGAATTGAAATTTCAGCGAGCTGTGGTGGACTGATTGACCAGCGCAGGGGGCCGCTCAGGTCAACGGGATTTCCGCGCCCGGATACCCCGTTGGCACGAAAGCGGAGGCTATCACCGATTTCTACTGTTGAATTTCCCGTGACGTTTTCGAGCGTAATCTGAGCGAGGGGTGGCGGCCCAATACGCACACTTGCTATGGCGCGGATTGGACTGTTCGGCAATGTACCAATCACCTGCAATGTCGCCCCTGCGGATGCCGTGTCATCAATTGTCAGTGTGCCATCGGCGTTAATTTTCGCTCCTGTGCTGGTATTGTTGACCGCCCAGGTTGGTTCTGATTCGACGAACCGCCCAGCGGCATCTTCGGTTTTCCACTTGAATTGGTAACTGCCGCCGATTGGGAGTTCAATTTTGTCTGGTTCAATTCGCGCTCGGACGATGGCATCAGTCATCGCATAGCGGTAGACTCGCGCCCTTCCGACCAAGTTGGCGTTTGGGATGCTGGCAATCACTTCGCCGATCTGGTTTCTTGAAGCGGGCGCGGCGGGAGTGAAAACGGCTTTCTTCGTAGGTCTTGACGGGGAAATAGACCCAACCGAACCGACGACTTTCCACGTCACCGCTTCAACCGGCGGAAGGTTAACCGGGTTGCCGCGCTGGTCGAATGCGACAAATTCAAGCGGTATGCCCCTAACTGCAACGCCATCAACGATGAGTTCCGAAGGCTCTAACCGTCCGAATGCAGGGCGATTTTCGATGACCTCAACCGAAACTTGTTGCGGAGGCAGGTCGGCTTCTGTGAGTCGTGCGATGATACGCCCTGTTCCAACGCGATTCGCGATAAACCGACCATCCGGTTGGATGCGGCCGAGGGTGACATCGGAAACCAGTTCCCATCGTGGACGCACGTCATTGAAATTGCCCTCGCTGTCTAGTCCGAATACCAAAAACCGCACTTTCTCCCCCGCCCGAACCCGAATGGATGCAGGCGTGACGCGAAATTCGACCAATTCACCGATCTTCTGCCCAAAACCTGGGCGCTCTTCTCGAATCGGTTGCACTCGTTTTCCGTCATCTTGGGGCGGTGTAGGATGAACAACGACACTGGATGCCACGCTCACGCCATCTACATTCGCTCGAACCTCACCCTTACCCGGTGTCACAGCGATAAAACGCCCCATTGCGTCAATGGTCCCGATGCCCGAAGAGACACGCCACGAGGCGAGCGTCGGACGGACGGTCTCACCAAAGATGCCGAGCGTATAAAAGCACTGCGTATCGCCTACGGTCAACGTGATTTCAGCCTGCGGTACAATGATTAAAGAACGGATTGTATTGCTCTCACGACTGCTGAATACGGTGACATACGCGCTTGAACTCGTGCCATCTAATGTGGCGATGATACGTCCCTCGCCGGCGTTCTCTGCCTGAAAAACTCCTTGAGCATCAATGAATCCGAGCCCATTGGTAACATGCCACGAGGGGAGTGGAAGAATGGAAGAGTGGAAGGGGGGAAGAATGGAAGAGGATGCGATTGGATTAACGCTAAAGGCGTGGAATTGCTGTGTTCGTCCCTGTTCGATTTCTAGTGGATTGGGGTGTACTTTGATAAATGGACGCTTGAAACTAGAATCACGGATTACAGGATTTCGCGGATTCTGTGTCCGCGGATGGACAAATAATTGGGCTCGTGCGACCCTATCGCCGATTTTTGCCTCGATTTGGGTAGAACCGGGGTGTACAGCGGTCACGAAGCCATCCGGGGCAACTTCCGCAATCGGCTTCATAGCAGATTCCCTGATGGTTGACCATTGGGGTTTGTACTGGTCAATGGGTACGGAATTGCCGAAGGCATCCGCTCCAGAGAGACGGAATCGCTGCGACTCCCCGGTTCGCAGCGTTACATACGCGGGAAAGATACCCAGTGCGTCAAGCACACCGGGTGTCACGGTGATTGGCATCTGCGCGGTGTGTCCACTGTCTCCGACGACGACGGCACCAGTGCCGGGCAACATGGCGATGAAGCGTCCATCGGGCTGAATGACACCGATATCTCCGATCACTGACCAGCGTGGAAATAGCTGTACCCGTTGGTTGTTCTCATCCACGCCAACGGCCTCAAACTTTTGCGCCTGCCCCACAACGAGCGTAAAGATATCCAGGGCTTGGTCGAAATTGTTGAGCGTTACTTCAAGGTGCTGAATCGGTCTAGGCGGGGCACTATGGATAACCACAACGCTTTTGCCGGGGATGGGCGGTTGACCCCCTCCCGATTTTCCAAGTGCCCAAACTGCTCCGTTAATCACGACATTTCCGAACGCCGGAATGCCGGTCTGTCTGATTGATTGCACCAAACCAGTCTGGTTAATCGTTCCAATAGCGGCATCAATGGTCCACTGTAGGTTATGAATGGGAACCGGATTTCCCGCAATGTCCCATCCCTCGGCGACGAATTGATGTGTATGGGTCTCTTTATCTGTGGACACGGGAAGGTAAGCGATAAAGGGGTTGGTGCGAATTAATGCCAGTTCGCTTGGTGATATTTTGACTGGCGTAGTGGCAGTTAGACCACCCAACCCTGCGACGATTTCACTTTCCCCTGACTGACTGGCGATGAATGTACTGTTCTGAATTGTGCCGGCACCGTGCACTGACCAGACGGGGGCAATCGGCACCCGGTTCCCTGATGTATCGCGTCCATACGCGGAAAGCGATTTCCGTTCGCCCGCCCGCAAGTTCAAAGTCTTGGGCTCGATTTCTATCTCCGCGAGTACCCCAAAACTGACATCAATCTCTACAGCCGCTTGCAATTGGCCACTCTTCGCAACTACGCGACCCCGCCCGGTCTTACCGGCATAAAACGTCTCTCCGAGCATCTCACCGATTCCGCCCTCAACACGCCACGTCACAGCGTCCGCCCTACGGTTTCCGAAGACATCGTAAACGGACGCTTGAAAGGGTTGGCCTGTCCCTGCCGCAAGCTGTAGAGGCAGGGTTGCCACGTCTATATTGGGTGTGATAATCAGGTGGTCAGCGGAGGCCGGGCTCAGTTGTATCCAAGCAACCGCCTCTCGTGCCGCGATTGTTTCACCCGACGATTCATCAAGGGCAGAAACTGTGGCGATGACTTTTCCAACCCGCCCGGCGTGGATGCCAGCGAAAAATCGTCCATCTTGGTCGGTTTCACCGATGCCGTTTGTTGCACACCAGAGCGGTATCACTGGGACAATGTGTCCGTTCGCATCCACTCCCCTAAGCTGAAAACGGGTTTCATAAGCGACTGGGATTGGGATTGGGTTCGCTTCTGATGATTGCGTCGGGAACGGTCTGCCGACTACGCTTAACGAAAGCTTACCTATGCTCGCACGGTCAGAGCGAATCTGATAAGTCCCGGATGTTTCTGCGGGGAGTCGTGCGGCGTTGCCGTTTGCATCAAAAGCCTCAAGGAAATATTCGGCTCCTCTGGGCATAAGTGCGTCAGCGGGAATCGGGGCGGTGTAGGTTTGGGCCTTGCCGGTCATCGGCAGTTTCGTAAATTGCGGCTCGCCAATCGGCCGATAGTTCAATTCCACTCGGATAACTTTGTGATTGTCGATAACGACAGCTTCAATCGGAAGCGGTTGATTCGTTGATTTGGTGACGGGCATAAGGTGAATCTGTGGTGGGGTTTTATCGGACAGTTGTGTCTTGAACACGCCGTTCTTGGGCAGGCGTTGGGGGTTCCCGGCGGTATCTGTCGCTTGTAGGAAATAGGTGAATGGACTTGCCAGAAGGGCACTTGCAGGGATGGTGAAATGGGAGGAGTGGAAGATTGGAAGAGTGGAAGATTGGAAGGGGGGAAGAGCGGAAGGGATTGCTTTCCAATCCCCTTCTTCTGGTTGGAGACCGGTATTATATGAAAGGGTTACTGAGGCTAACGCGACATTATCCGAGACTTTGGCGGACATAGGGAGCGGCACCCCGAGCTCCGCATGTTGAATCGGTATGTGCTCGATTTTCGGTGGGGTTGTGTCTCGGAGCGCGATTGTACCGGTTTCGGTAGACCGATTCTGTGCGGCATCAATGGCGATAATCTGCCAGCGTAGGTTTCCTTCTGACCCGACGATGGCCCCTGGGATGTTCCACTCGTAGCGGTTGTCGGAGTGGATTGTCGGAATCAGGGTTTTGGAGGGACTGATGTCGGTCTCATCGGAAAGGTTGAGCGTGACGGTGCTTAGCGATGATTCGTCTACAATCTTCGCGATGAGCTGAAGTGGTGTGTTTGCCTCGGCTATCGGGGGTGCGCTTTGGAATGGTCGGCCTCCGATGGCCGACCATTCCAAGTCCGAAATTTTGGGAGCAACAGAGTCAGCGGCTGGCATCACCTGAAATGTAAAGCGGTCTGTGAGTTGCCCGTATATCTTCGCATCAAGGCTAACGTTGACGGTGTATTCCCCTGGGTGAGCGGTTTTGGGCAGGTGAAACGTGAAACGGAAGAAATCCTCCGGGAGCTCACTCGTCACCGGATTACTGCCGACCACAACGCCATCCGGGTCGCGCACGACGACGAAGGGGAACACAAGTCTCGCCGCAGAGAAATTGAAAAGGCGGAACAGTTGGTTGCCTTGGGTGTCTAAAATTTTGTACCGCACTACCACAGGGTCGCCGGGACGATATTGGGGGGGAACTTCCGTATCTGCCCTTAGTGTAAAGGGATGCGCTCCGTTATTACCGATGCGGTAGGTGCGCGGGGTATCTACTTGTAACTGATTAATCCGAAGTTCGTAAGCGTAGAGGATGCCTTTACTTACCTCCACAACATAACTGAGATTCAATTGGTAGGTTGCGCCTGGAGTGAGTCGCATCGGCGGAGCGTTTTCGTCAAGCGCGAGGGCATAGGACGCTGTGTACGCCGCATCATAGCCGATGGTGTTCTCAACGATATGGATAATTTCGCTTGATATTTCTGTACCGAGCACTTCGTACAGCGCAAGGCTTGTGTTTGCCGGTAGGTCTAGTTGAAGTTGCGCGGTCGGGAAAGCGTTGCCGTTGAAGGTTACGGTTGTGCGGGGTGGGGAAATGACTTGGTCTTGCAAAATAACGTAGTGTAACGCAATTGAGCCGGTGATAACCACATGGTAGCGTCCCGGCGAAATCGCAGTCTGCAACTGACCATTGTTTTTCACCAGTCCAACGTACCCCAAAGTGTGCTGGCTTGGTCGGAAGGAGACCCGAGCGGCGGCTAAAGCCCCCAGGTCGTTTTCACCGATGGCTTGGACTGTAACAGGTATTGCCTCCGCTACGGATAACCTCACTTCACCGGGTGCATTCACCTCACGGACAAGCAGGAAGCTCTCGCTAAATTGCCGTGAGTTATCAAGGTCGGGTGAGGCGACAATCGTGTGTTGACCTGGCGGTACGTTGACACGAACCCGCCCTTGTTTATCTGTGACAAAACCGACGAACCCATCACCGCGGGGTTGGGGTGGTGGAATCGGCTTGATATCGCTATCCGGTTCCAGGATTCCCGCAAAGACTTGCACTCGTACTGGGGATAGGGGCTTTCCCGCTCGGTCTTGGACGTGTATAGTCAACGCGGCATCAGATGAGGTTACAAATATCGTACATGCCAGCAGGATGATGAGAAGGGTGGAAGAATGGAAGAATGGAAGGGGGGAAGGGAAAAATTTAGGGTTGCGGATGAGTGTTGTTTTTGTGGGTTTTGGGTTCATGGCTTGGTCTCTTCTTGGAATAGCGGTCGAAATTGTGCGATGAACTCTCGGAGCTGATGGGCATGTATGTCGGTGCTCAGACGGGTATCTGCTAGAAGTGTTATTGCCTGACGTAGTCTCGCTTTTGGGTCTCCCCATGCCCGTAAAAGGATTCGGTTTTCGGTTGTATCCGGTTGTGCGACCGCTCGTACGAGCCGGTAAATGGCGACCAAGTAGAACAGCAATTGATGGCAGTCAACCAGTGTGGCGAACCCTGGCCGGGGGCGACCTAATTGATGGTTTTCGGATTCGTTTATATAGAGTTCAACCGCCGCTGAGTCCAATAGGGTGACGAAGTTTCCACCTTGGCGATGTGCGCCGAGACTGCTCAGTGTCTGAACGAGTCGCCGCTCTTGCCAATCCCATCCAACGCTCGCAAAGTCAATGAAAGTGGGCGTTTCAGAATCAATAACCACATTTCGAGCGTTGTAATCCAAGCCGCCGAGCGTCGGGGAATCGGTGGATACTTCCTGCAATCGAGTTGCGAGCTCGGTCCAGACGGTATCAATGAAGGCTTCTCGATTTGTGAGAGTTGACTCTTCGCCCAATCGTGCGAGGTAACTCATCGTTTTCCGTGCTTGCGTTAACATCGCCTCCATTGTGTCATGCAGATTCAGGGGGAAGGTGTAGGGCGCGATGGTGTCGGCGTGGTTGACGAACACACCCTCAATACGGCAGAGTTCTCGCACAACGTTGTTTCTGATTGTTGCGAGATCTTTGAGTGGTTTCTCTTGAGCGAGGTCGTCAAGCGTCAATTCCCCACACCATTCTAACAGCAGATAGGGCTCGGATTTCCATACAATCTTCGGCACACGACATCCCGCTTGATGCAGTACCGAAAGCACTTTCGATTCAATCTGAAACGGCGTAAAGGTGGATGCTCCGATCGGTTGGGTGATTAGGTGCTGTTTGAGCAGATAGGGCTCGCCCGCAATTTCTAGCCGCCAGACGTTGTTTCTGTCAAAGCGACCATGCTGAATCGGGGTGATTTGTACGTCATCTGGTGTTGTCCCAAGTTGTGCGGCAATCTGTTTGAAATGGGGTAAATTGGTGGACATAGTTTTCGGCGGCAGAGGGTCAAATCTTTACGGTTGCTATTTTATCACATCACAGAAGGGTTCGCCATGTTTTTAGAACCTGTATTAAAAAGAAAAGAACTGTGGGGTAGATAAAACTAGGGAATGGTTTGACAATGGTTAGTACAAATGTTAAACTACAGAAGTATTGACCTACGGTCTAGGGGTATGTCCAATGCCCCGTGTGTGAAATTACTGTGTCAAGGTGTCATTATTGCCCGTTGCAAGCGTGGTTGTGGAGACCGATTCAGCGATGGAGGTCACTTTGTGATGTGGAGGATTAGACTCTTCAATCTCATGCCGAATTTCGTGAAACGAATCGGTTGCTATATGCTCCGACGGCTTGGGTATGAACCAGACTTGTGGCTTGAGCGGTTTCTTGGGGGAGCAGACAAAAAATAATCGGGGCCACCTTTGAACCGATATTCCGCATCTATTTTGAGCGGTTCCTGCATTTATTCAATTCCTGAATATCCGATAATCTGACTTGACGCAAAAAGACCGCGCCCCGGCAGGCCTGCTGTCCTACCGTGCGCTTATAACCAGAAATAATTACGTGTGTGTGAAACTCCCGTTTTCTCGAGTTTTATGTGCTTGCTAAACAATTAGACCATATGTTAACATGACTCACGTTTGCGAGCAGAATGTAAAAAGGGGGCATAATTTCAGGACTGTTTACGCCAGCTAAGAAGAAATAAAAACAAATTTCCATCTATGTGAAGGGAGTTCACCTGTGGATGGCGTTTCACCTGTGGATGGCGTTTCACTTGTGGGAAGGAGTTCCGACTCCCGATACACCCGATAATTTTAAACTTCAGTAGCTAAACTTTAACAGTAAAACGCGCTACGGATAACTTTTTTTTCTGTCAACCTTTGTCAACCTTTCGCCATGAACCCAAATCAATTAGATATCCCCTTGAAGATAGACCACTTCTTATTTTCAGGGGATAATATGTCAAAAGTCAAGTGAAGCACGAGAGGTTGACACCGACATCAATTTATCGCATTTTTAACCGCTGTCAACCCGGTTATTAAAAAATAAGTTGTAAAACTCAAATCGGAGGGGATATTGGCAAACCCACCCCGTCATTTTATGGCGAAAACGAGTTGTGTCATTAAATCTTCCCCTAAAGAATGGGATTACGAAAAGGATACCATCAATTCTCTCAATTCGCATCCACAACTGCGGAGTATAGGTTTGAAGGGACCTGATGAGATTTGACTTCAATTTCGGTAATTTCTAAAGAACATGATATGCCCCAATTCCCGCGCTAAAGCAAGCGCAATGTCTATAGAAAGAGGTGTTATTGGATGAGAGGTGGAGATATTCTAATTGAGTGTTTGAAAGCACAAGGCGTTGATTGCGTGTTCGGTATGCCCGGGACGCAAAATATCCAGATCTACGACTCGCTGCTTCGTTGTGGTGCGGGGACGATTGACCACTACCTTGTCCGTCACGAGTATGCCGCCACGCAGATGGCAGATGGTTACGCCAGATCGACGGGGGACGTTGGCGTTGCGTTTACGGTGCCGGGACCGGGTGCAAGCAACGCATCAACCGGGATTCTTGAGGCATTAACGGATTGCGCGCCGGTGTTGCTCATCACGGGACAGAGTGACTCTTCGCTCTATAGCAGGGACCCGAGCAAGATGTTTCACGGACTAGACCAGATGCGCTTCTTCGAGCCCATTACGAAGTACTGTGCCATCGCCCGCACGACCACTGAAATCCCCGTAGTTGTTGAAAATGCGTTCCGGGCGATGCGGACACAGCGTCCGGGGCCGACTATGCTGGAATTTCCTATGGAAGTTATCACTGGCGAAGCGGAGGTTAGGATACCCCCGCGTGTAGAGCGTCCGGTAGAGAGTTCGCCGGATACGGGTGACTTGCAATCCGCAATCGAGGCAGTCAATAGAGCAGAGATGCCGTTGCTTTTCGTGGGCTCCGCTGTCGTTCACTCTGGTGCCCGTGAGGAATTGCGATTACTCGCGGAGAAGCTCAATGCACCCGTTGTTGTTACACGATGTGCAAAGGGTGCCTTGCGCGAAGACCATCCGCTGGCACTGACGAATGCGAATGGCTACCTCGCTCGTCAGGCGATGGAAATTGCGGATTGCACTATCGCAATCGGGCCGCGCTTCACGTCAATTGATACGCGAAGTTGGACCCTTGAGTTGCCGCGTCCACTTATTCAGCTCGATGAGGATTCGGCGGAAATTGGTAGGGAATATCCTTGCGACATCGGCGTTATCGGCGGTCTTAAGCTGACGCTACAGGCACTCGTTGAGGATGTTGCGGTAGGCGGGAACTCGTGGGAACAACCCTTAGAGGGACTTCAACAAAAATTCGAGGCGCAACGCCCCTTGCCGCTGCTGTCCGATATTCGCGAAGTGCTCCCACCCGATGCAATCATATCAATTGATGTCCACGCGCTCGGTTACGCTTCATTCTCCGAGTTTCCCATTTACGACCCGCGAACTTTCCTCTATCCAAATATCGGCGTGGCGTTGGGGCACTCCTTCCCCGCCGCGATTGGTGCTAAAGTGGCGCACCCCGATAAGCCCGTCGTTTGCTTTGCCGGGGATGGTGGGTTTATGATGGGGGCATCCGAGTTAGCGACAGCGATGATGTACGGGATTAACGTGGTGACGATTGTTGTCAACGACGGTGCTTTGAGTGCGATTAAAGGGTCACAGCAGAAGGGATGTGACGGGCGCACAATTGATACAGATCTGGCGAACCCGGATTTTGTCAAATTTGCCGAGTCTTTCGGTGCATACGCCGCACGAGTGGACGACTTCGCGAATTTCAAGGACATCCTACAAAACGCACTGACCGCAGAACGCCCGGCACTGATTGAAGTGCCAATGCAAGACGCTCAGGATGAACTAATTGGCATGATCAGTTGGTTGCAATCGGAACCCTTACGTGGTACAATATAGAGCGAGTCAAAAATCGGTCTGGTGCTTATTGACGCGAAACAGGCGATTGAAGCCATCACCGAAAATCCCGACTCACTGAGTCCAATACAATTGGATTTTCCAATTGAACTACAAGGAAATATAAAAATGCGCTACATTTTGATATATGTCATCAGCATGGTGCTGATTCTGAGCTTGAATGGAATGGCCGCGAAGGTAGCCCCGCCGCCGTGGACCTTCGACGATGACAAAGCCTCTAACGATGAACTGAAAGATTGGGTTGACCTTAATCATTTGAAACCGCTGGAGTTCGACGAGGTCAAAGATGCTTCGGGTAAAGAACGGAGCGTTCTGAAGACAACGTCGCTCGGCGGTGACCCGTACATGTTCCCCGGCGGTGGCTGGAACGTGCGGAATTATGAACCCTTTGACGGAGAGGAATTCGATACTCTCTATATCGGTGTTCGTGTGAATGCCCCTAATACGTGGCAAGTGTACTACATTACCGAGGCAGACCTAGGCTGGGCAGAATTGCAACGTCAAAACTTCGATGTCAACGCTGTGGACGATTTCGAGGATATCGAAGTGAAATTAGAGCGCGGAGGTTGGAATGAGCGGACGATAATCGGTTTCCGCATTGACCCCGGCACTGCCGGCAACATTGAAGCGGAGATTGACTATATCTCCTTCACGGGCATACCTGGCGCAACTCTGGCTGTGAATCCCAAAGGCAAAGCCGCTACCACCTGGGGCAAAATCAAGAATCAATAGAATCATTAGGAGGATGTCATGAGAACGTTAATATTAGGTACTTTAGTCGTTAGTTTGATGGTGTGGTCTTATTCAGCAAAAGCCGCTGATGAATCCGCTGTACTCTTTTTCTCTTTTGATGAAGGCAACGGGGTTGATGTCAAAGACAGTTCCCCCGCCGGAAACGACGGAAAGTTTCAGGGCAAGCCGGAGTGGACCGATGGAAAATTGGGTAAGGCGATGCGTTTTAGTGCAAACGGTTTTGTCGAGATTACACACAGCGAGGATTTAAACCTGACAAAAGCCCACACAATTAGCTATTGGCTCAAATGGAATGGGCAGGATGCAAGTTGGTCGCCGTTTATCGCGAAGACATCCGGCGGCGGAGCAAAAGAAGACAACTTTCACACTTGGGTCGGCAGGGACCGGGTGTGGGATTATGAGAACCAGCCGAACGGTCAAACCCACGCCGTCACCAAAATTCCCCTTGATGATAAGTGGATACATCTGACGGTCACACACGACGGAAAGAAAAAAGTATCCTTCTATATAGACGGGGAAGAAGATGCCGCGACAAACGAGTTGCCAACAACGGTCGGGAACGATGTGAACGTCCGCGTGGGCGACGACGGGAAAGGCAACAAAGGGGCGGGAACGCTTGACGAGTTGGTAATCCTTCAGCGGGCACTAACGGGAGATGAGATTAAGCAACTCTATACAGACGGGGCAGAGAAACTCCTCGCTGTCCAGCCCGAAGGCAAGTTGGCAACAACTTGGGGAAGCATCAAGAATAGACGGTGAGGTGAGAAGTCTACACACGGTTAGTCTAGCTCATTATGTGACGTAAGATGCTCAATAAAATTCTGATTCAGCTGATCGAGTCCATTGCGAAGTGCCTGAAAATCATCTCGAAATTCATTGTGAAGTGATTGCAAATCATCACGATTTTCCTTGCGTTGTAAGGTAAACTCATTGCGAAGATTGCTAAGATCGCGTTCTAAGTTACCAACACGGTGTGAAACCTTAGCAATCGCAATCACGATGACAACCAGAAGCGACACGATCGCAATCAGAAGCGATATGATAGGAATAAACTGGAGCCAAGTAAGCATACGAACCTCCAAAGATAGATTAAATTGTGTGCTGTCGAAACTTGTTAGTCCTGCTCATTATGTGACGTAAGATGCTTAATAAAATTCTGATTCAGCTGATCAAGTCCATTGCGAAGTGCCTGAAAATCATCACGATTTTCCTTGCGGTGTAAGGTAAACTCATCGCGATGTAAGGTAAACTCATTGCGAAGATTGCTAAGATCGCGTTCTAAGTTACCAACACGGTGTGAAACCTTAGCAATCGCAATCATGATGACAACCAGAAGCGACACGATCGCAATCAGAAGCGATATGATAGGAATAAACTGTGCCCAAGTAAGCATATGACTCTCCAAAGATAGATTGGGGATTGTCCGTTTTGGTGTATAATGCTAATTTTAGCACCATCTGATAGAAAAATCAAGAAAATATGGGCTCTGAAATAGGCAGAACCGGCATAGCTGCAATAAACTAAGATGGCTAAATATTTAATTCACGCACTTGATAAACCGGGGACGGCCCCGTATGCGATCTCTCCGACGCTGAGAAAACAGCTCCAGTACTTCACAACGGGCGAAATTCGCGATAGTAGTAACCCGGATGAATTTTTCTTCCCGTTGGAACGTACATCGGAGTTGCTTGATGTTGGGGTCTTTTATGTCGTCTCACCGCTCGATGACCAACATCAGGCGGAGATTGAAATCAGCGATGAGCAGGAAGATCTCTTGGATTGGCTTGTATCCAATGGCATCCAGCATGTGAAGGTCGCGGAAGCATAAACCTGTGGGAGGAAGTTCCTACTTCCGATACGCCCGACCAATTGGGGCCCCTGCGGAAGCTAAATTTAGCACCAAAACTTGCTTACGCCTGATTATCGCAAGCGATTATTGCGTCTGCAAGTTGTGTATCCGACTCGGCTTCACGAAGTTGGGTGAGCAGGTCTGTCTCCCGAATGAGGTAAGCAATTCGCCCCAAGATTTTGAGGTGGACGCGCCGCTGGTCGGGGGGACCACCGGTGACGACACAGATATCAACCTCAGATTTGTCAGGTGATTCAAAGTCGAGCGGTTGACGCAACGTGAAGACACCGAAAAGGGTTTGATTCAGGGCAGGAATGACAGCGTGTGGCATGGCAATCCCCATGCCCATGGATGTATTCTGCATCTGTTCCCGTTCCCAAAGTGCTTGTTCGATATTATCTGCCGTTTCAACGCCACTGGACTGGGAAAATTTCTCGGCGATGTGGGAGAAAAGCGTTGCCTTGTCCTTGACATTCACTGCGGCTTCGACAACCCCACGATGCAGAAAAGGAAACAGACGGAAGCCTTCTGCTTGTATTGCCTCAGGGATGGCAGCGGTGATTTCATGCGAGTGGGTGCGCGGGCTTTGGACCTGAAAAACCGAGCAGGATGCCTTCTCCGCTAGTTTATCCTCAAAGGATTTGGCAAAGATTTTCAGCAGCCGCTCTTCTGCTCCTCCGCCGATGATTAACAGATCAACATTCGCCGTTTCACGTACAGCACCGTCAAGTTGCTTCTTTGCACGGATGATTCGACTCTCCACCTCGCTTCTAAAGAGTTGCCGTAACTCATCGTGGTAATTCTTTACCCTTTCGAGTTCCGCCTCCGGATGGTCTTCTCTAGCGATATGTAGCAGAACAATTTCGGCATCAAACACGATGCCGAGCTGATCGGTGACGTGTACCAGAAGCGCGTCATAAGGGCCCGGTTGCGTCATTACAGCGATTTTCTGTATCGCCCCCAACCCCCTGTCGAGGTATTGAGCCACATTGCACGGAGAATGATGTAGCCACCAGTGTTTGTGAATCTGAATCAGGAAATCCCACACAGATTTTTGCTGCCATCCCATCAGAATCCACCTCGCCTCAAGTGAAGTCGCGGCTCGGAAAATTGCCAGTTTGGCATCATGTGTTGCCAAAGTATCAAACGTTAGGTGGTTTTCCCACTGAGCGGTGGCACGGCGAAATTTGCGCTCAAATGTTTCGGAACCTGCATCCATATCCTGTATGGCATCAAGTAAAGTTTCGTCGGGAACTTCATCAAAATAAACGGGGTGAACCACGCCCTCTGGCAAGCTAAAGAGCATCGCAAGCCGGATGCGTGATTCAATCTCAGATTCGGTTTCGTTGCCGTAAAATGGGACGAGGGTTTCCTTCCGCTCCGCTCTTCCACTCTGACCTGAGCTGACCTCCTGCAACCGGGTGACCCGCTCATGCGTCTGGACCAAAGAACCGACGCGGTCTGCACGTTTTCGGGCATAAAGGAAGTACCACAATGCCCCGCCGATAGAAATTCCGCCAACGCCATAGAGCGGCAACCAACTACCCATCTGGGTGAGTAGGAGCAGGGATGCCCCAATACCCACGAGTTGCATCCAAGGATACGCCGGGGTGCGGAAGCGGGGCCTGTACCACTCGATATGGCTCTCGCGAAAAATGATGACCGAAAGGTTTTCGAGACTGAAAACGACGATTTGGAACGCGCTGGCGAGCTTGGCGAGTTTTCCACATCCACGAAAGCAATCAGCAGGAGTATCAACCCGCCTGTCAGCAGAATTGATGCAACCGGTGTCCGAAATTTCGGGTGAACCGATTTGAGTAACGGAGGTAGAAGCTGGTCCCGGCTCATCGCAAAGGGGTAACGCGATGAGGAGAGCAATCCAGCGTTCGCCATTGAGGTCAACGCCAGCACAGCAACGATTGCGAGAGCATTTCTGCCGAGTTCCCCGAACATCTTCTGAGCCGCTGTCGCAATCGGGGTGATGTCCGCTTTCAATTCCCCCATCGGTACGGTTCCAATCAGGACACAAACCACGAGGGTATATACCGCCATCATGATGGCTAAGGACGCGAGAATGCCCAAAGGCACATTGCGCTCCGGGCGTTTTACCTCTTCTACGATGCTGGCAATTTTGGTAACGCCAGCGTAGGAAATGAACACAAACCCTGTTGCCGCGACCACGCCCTGCCAACCGTAGGGTGCGAATGGGGTATAAGCCATCAGATCCAACTGACTCGCCCCTTTGCCAACGAAGAGCGTGAGCACACTGAGGACGCAGACGACGATTCCCATCTGGAGTTTGGCTGTTTTTTTCACACCGGTGATATTGAGACTGATAATACCGATGCAAAGCACGAGCGCAACATGCTTTGTTGGGAAGGTTGGGAAGAAAAGGGTCAAATACGCGCCCAACCCGACCAACGCAAAAGCACTTTTGAAGAAAAGCGCGAACCATGTTCCAAGCCCACCGACCGTGCCGACAAAAGGCCCCATACTCCGGTCAAGGTAGATATAGCTCCCCCCTGTTGCGGGAATAGCTGTCGCGAGTTCCGCTTTGCTCAATGCCGCTGGCAAAACGATGATTCCTGCCAGAAAGTAGACGAAAATCACCGCCGGTCCGCTTTTGCCCGCCGCAAGCCCTGGCAGAACAAAAATACCTGAACCAATCATCGCGCCGATGCTGATGCTCAGTACTGACCAGAAACCGAGACTTCGTTCAAGGGTTTTGCTCATACTTAATCTCTTTCAATTCGCTTACGGTGCTAGGGATTCCAGGGGTTGAGCATTGCCAAACACTGGTTTTGGTGCGTCGCCAGGGGCTCCCCAGCGCACTGCATTGGCAATTACACGCAAGACGTTCTCGTCGTAATAGATCGGGTAGGTTTCGTGACCCGGGCGGAAATAGAATACCTTTCCCCTACCACGATAGTAGCAGCAACCGCTACGGAATACCTCGCCGCCGGGGAACCAGCTAATGAAAACGAGCGTATCCGGTTCAGGGATGTCGAATGGCTCACCGTACATTTCCGCGTGTTCAATCTCGAAGTACTCGCCTAGCCCCTCGACAATCGGGTGTCCGTGTTCAATCACCCACATCCGCTCCTGTTCACCCGCTTCTCGCCACTTCAGGCTACACGTTGTGCCCATCAACTTCGTAAAAATCTTGGAATAGTGTGCCGAGTGCAAGCAGATTAAGCCCATTCCGTCGAGGATGCGAGCGTGAATCGCGTTAACGATTTCATCTTTCACCTCTCCGTGCGCGGCATGTCCCCACCAAATCAATACATCTGTATTGGCAAGCACCTGCTCTGTGAGTCCATGTTCTGGCTCATCTAAGGTTGCAGTGCTGACCGCAAAACCCGGCTGTTCCTTGAGCGAATTGCCGATGGCGTTGTGTATGCCATCAGGATAGATTTCTCCGATGTGTTTGTTTGTCTTTTCGTGTCGATATTCATTCCAAACGGTGACTTGGATCGGTTTACTCAATTGTGATTTCTCCCTTTGTAAGTAAGTTTCAGCATTAAAGTATCGCGGCTAGGAAGTCGCTGTCGCGGCTAGGAAGCCGCTCCTACGGGACTTACGGCTATAAGTCGCGGCTAGGAAGCCGCGCCTACGGGACTTACGGTTATAAGTCGCGGCTAGGAAGCCGCGCCTACGGGACTTACGGTTATAAGTCGCGGCTGGGAAGCCGCGCCTACGGGACTTACGGCTATAAGTCGCGGCTAGGAAGCCGCGCCTACGGGGCTTACGGTTATAAGTCGCGGCTGGGAAACCGCTCCTACGGGACTTACGGCTATAAGTCGCGGCAGGGAAGCCGCTCCTACGGGACTTCTATTCTGGAAGCATCAGTTCCGTTTCCACAGCGGCATCGTAATCAATGCCCTCCACCTCAAAGCCGAACAGGTTGCGAAACCCTCGCTTAAAACCTGCGTAATCGGAGAGATCTTGGAAATTGTCAGTGTTGACCTGCTCCCACCGATTGGTGACTTCCGTTGCCACATCAGCGCGGAGTTCGCGGTCATCGAGGCGGATGTGGCGGTCAGGGTCAAGCGTCGGGCTCAGATCCTGACCCAGATGTTCGCTGAAGAGGCGCGCCATTTGACCGATCGGCTCTTCGTTAATCCCTTTCGCATTCATAATGTCGTAGAGGATGCTGACATAAAGCGGAAGCACAGGAATCGCCGCCGATGCCTGAGTGATCACGGCTTTGTTGACGGATAGATAGGCGTGTCCACCGACATCGTTAGCCAATCGGGCATCAAGTTCGTTGACGCGACGCGTCAGGTCTTCTTTCGCCCTGCCAATTGTCCCATCGCGGTACATCGCCCATGTCAGTTGATGTCCAATGTAGTTATAAGATACAACCGTTGACTCTGGCGCGAACAACCCTTCGTCAAGTAGCGCGTCACTCCACATCTCCAGGTCTTCACCCCCCATTACGGCAACAGTGTCGGCAATCTCCTGCTCGTTAGCGGAGTCAACCGTTACTTCGGTAATAACCTCGCGGTTCAGATCGATTGTCTTTCCGGTATACGGTTCGCCGATTGGCTTTAGCACGGACCGGTGTTCAACACCGGTATGCGGATGTGTGCGCCTCGGAGCCGCGATGCTGTAAACGAGCAGGTCAATCTTCCCCAATTCCCGCTTCACCCGAGCAATCGCTTCCCGTTTCATCTCATCCGAAAACGCATCTCCATTGAGACTTTCGGCAAAAAAACCGTCTTCTTGGGCGCGTTGATGGAACGCAACGGCGTTATAGTAGCCCGCTGTCGCTGTACGTTTGCCCGTTGCCGGACTTTCATAAAAAACGCCAAGCGACTTCGCACCGTAAACCCACGTCAACGCAATCCGTGAGGCAAGACCGTAACCGGTAGACGCGCCGATAACGAGCACGTTGGGATTGGTCTGTTTGAGTGGAATTGTTCTCTTGATATAATCAATCCCATCATCTACATTTTTTTGACAGCCAATCGGATGGGCACTGGTACAGATAAAACCACGAATGCGCGGCGTGACAACTTGAACTGCCATACTTTACCCCTCTCGTTAGTGATATTGAAAGCAACATCGGTGAGTATAGCACAGTCTGATTAAAATCGTCAACGAAACATTTCAATATCGCGTGTAAACCGTATCGCGGCTGGAAGCCATGTCGCGGCTGGAAACCGGGTCGCGGCTAGAAGCCGGGTCGCGGCTAGAAGCCGCTCCTACGGGTTTAATCAGCAACACCGATGCTTTTGAGATGCGCGACAGAATTTGCGACTCTCGCTTGGACAGCGGCTTCGTCAATTTCCTCGCCTTCGATACCTTCTAACTCCATTGTGAAGGGCCCATTGAAGCCAACATCGTTGAGAATCTGGAAAACCGCTTTGAAATCAACTACGCCTTCGCCAAGCGCAGGGAAATTCCAGGTCCGATATTCGCCGTTGGTCTCCTTGAGATGCACACTTCCCACATGGTCAATGATCTTCTTGAGTTCCCCATCGGCGGTGACGTTGTGGTTGTAGTAGTAGACGTTGCCTGTGTCAAAGTTGATGCAGATGTTCGGGTGGTTAATCCCACCCATAGTTTCGAGTGCGATTTCGCCATTGTGTGCGAGGTCAAGATGTGTTTCGAGGCAGACCTTGATTCCGAGCGGTGCCGCGTTTTCCCCAATCTGCCGCAACCGTTCGTAGATGACGCTCCGACTGTAGTCGCCTGCGTGGACGCTGACAAAGATAACTTTAACTCCCATTTTATCCGCAGCTTCTAGGGAGGGCTGGAAGTCTGATACGACGTTCGCATCCTGTACATTACAGGGGGCTGCTACGCTGGTCGCTGTCAGTCCGTGCGATTTTAACTCATCCAAAACGGTATCGACATCATCTGGCGCGGGCGCAGCGATTTCCACATTCGTCAGATTAATGTGCCGCAAATGTTGATACGCCCCCGCGCCAAATTGCCGATAACTTCCCAGATTACATGCGATGATATTTCCCATTGCTCTCTCCTTGCATATATCAACCATCGGAAAAACTCACACTGTCAGAGAAATTCCGACGGACGATTGTCCGTGAACTGTGTCAGATTATATCCTCAAATCGGTGAGGGTGGTTCGGAACTGTGTGAGATTATATCCAATTTCTGTTTCAATTGCTAGAATATTCGTGTTCAGTTTTCCTATGAATTTGCGAATAAGAGGAGCGGGCGAATATGCAATGCGGATTCTCGGTAAAAAAACCTGACATTCGCGCAAATTTTATAGTATACTAAACATCCCAAACGCGATTTGCAGAGGAGTTGGATAGCTAACTCAAATCAGCGCAAGCAGGTTCCAATTGAACGCGAGAAAGCCGAGTAGATTTCGGTTGGAGATACCGCCTCCACGAATGCCGGTAAATTTAAGTCCTTACACGAATTAGAGGGAAAACTTGCTTATCCCTTTTTCATGCAGGAATGGGAATTACTCGCCGAAGGAAAAATCCTAACCAATATTGGAAACTGACCGTCGTTGTTATACCAATTCCGATAATAAATCACTCGTTAATGGAAGTCCGATTTGCGTCAACTCATGTTGCCACTTTCAAAGAAAGTCATAAGCAAAAACGCATCAGACCCCCGTAGCCGGGGCATCTTGCCCCATCGGATAACGATATGCGTCAACTCATGTTGCCACTTTCAAAGAAAGCGTCATCAACCGCACCCCCGTAGCCGGGATTACAGGCGTTTCATATTTCATCAAAACCGCTAACGCGATATAAATTTTCAGAAATGGTATTATTATTCTTAAAAATTGTCCAAAGCTTAGTAAACTGTAGATAAACAATCCTGAAAATCCTATAATCCTGTAAATCCTGATTCAGACAGGTGGTCGTGTGATAGACAATCTTGAGGTTCCTTTGCATAAGGTCGCCACAATCACGATGGGAACATCGCCTAAAGGAACAACCTATAATCATGAAGGAATCGGTTTGCCGTTGCTCAACGGGCCAACCGAGTTTGGAGAAACCCACCCGCATTGTACGCTTTACACAACGGATTCAAAGAAAGAAGGCAAAACGGGCGATCTCATCTTTTGTGTACGGGCATCAACAGGAAGAATGAATTGGGCAGATCGATTATACTCACTGGGACGTGGGGTCTGTTCCATTCGTGGTGAAACGCCCCTGGATACTAAATTTATCCGTTACTGCATAGAGTGGAAACTTAATGAACTCCTCAACTTAGCCAGTGGATCGATATTCTCGCATCTTACCAAAGACACGATTAGGAATTTTCCAATTCCATATCCAGAGTCTAGACACAAAATTGCCGCCATCCTCAGTCCCTACGACGACCTCATCGAAAACAACACCCGCCGCATCAAAATCCTTGAGGAGATGGCACAAATAATCTACCGGCAATGGTTTATTGAATTCCAATTCCCAGGACACGAGAATGTTCCGATGGTAGAGTCAGAGTTGGGGTTAATACCGCAGGAGTGGGAGGTTAAGGAGCTTGGTGAGGTTGTTTCCGAAATCATTGACTATCGAGGCAAGACACCTAAAAAGCTAGGAGGAGATTGGTCAGAATCAGGTATTATGGCGTTGTCGGCTATGAATGTTAAGCAAGGAAGACTTGTGAATCTGGAGAAAGCTAAGTTTGTTAGCGAAGAATTATACAAGAAATGGATGAAGTCAGAAGTTGAAAAAAACGACATTCTTATGACATCCGAAGCACCTCTCGGTGAGGCTTACTGTTTAGCTGAAAAGAAGAAAATCTGTTTAAGTCAAAGACTGTTTTGTATCAGAGCTAATCCGAATATCATCAAACCTTCCGTTCTATTCTATGCGATTCGTTCACCTGCGATCCAAAACCAACTGCACGCAAGAGCAACAGGAACAACTGTGGCAGGTATCAGACAATCGGCCTTGCGAAAAATATCCGTGCTAATTCCACCTCTACAATTACAGAGTAAAGCCGAATCGGTTTTAGGAACACTAATCTCAACCCGAGAAACTCTTGACAAAAAGAACATCAACCTCCGTCAAACCCGCGACCTCTTGCTCCCCAGACTCATCTCCGGCGAGCTTGACGTGTCTGAACTTAACATTGACATTGATTGAAATATGGAGGTAAACGATGATTGAACCCATTTCCCGCCCCTGTTTTGACACGTTCTGGTATTTTGGGGACAAACCCTCGCCATGAAAGGATTCGCATCTCACCTACCTAAATTGCCAAGAAAAAACCTAGAATTCAAAGCCAAATGTGATTCCCTCGCGGTGCTTCGTCGACGTGCCGTGGCACTCAAGGCGGAATATTGTCGAACGATGCACCAAATCGACACCTACTTTAATGTCCCGAAGGGTAGGCTCAAATTGCGGGAAGTTGACGATGACACAACCGCGCAACTCGTCTACTATGAACGTCCCGATGCGGCGGAATCTCGCTACAGCAACTATCAACTTTGTGACATTCCGCAGCCGACAGTGTTTAAGGGGATGATGTCCGAAACCCTTGGCGTGATGGTGGTTGTCGAGAAGCGGCGGGAGTTGTGGATGTTTGGCGAGACCCGTATTCATCTTGATGAGGTCGTCAATCTCGGTCAGTTTCTGGAATTGGAAACGGTGATAGGGAATCAGACAGAGGCGGAGGCGCGGGCGGAGCACCAGTTGGTCAGGGAGGGACTTCAGGTTAAGGCGGACGCGCTGATTTCTGTGTCTTACAGCGATCTCATTCGGGTTGACGCAATTTCCCAAACCTGATAAAATAACTCGTCTCTACAACGATAACACTTCCATCAAGTCTTAAATAAGCGAAAGGTATTACGCTGAGAGGAAAGAAATGGACTCAAAAACACGTCTTGCTATTGAAGGCGGAGAGAAGGTACGGACAACGTCACTGCCCGGCGGCAAAAAGGTTGGGGCTGAGGAACTCAAGGAATTGGCCGATGTGATTGAGTCGGGTCAAATGTTCCGATGGGGGGGCACGAAGGTTGTCCAATTTGAGAAGGAATTCGCCGAATTACACGGTGTCAAACATGCTGTGGCATCAAATTCTGGAACGTCGTCGATTCACACCGCCTTGGGCATGATTAACCCCGCCCCCGGCGATGAGATTATTACCCCACCAATCACAGACCTCGGTTCGATTCTACCGATTATCTATCAGAATTGTATCCCGATCTTTGCCGATGTCCTGCCGGATACTTACAATCTCGATCCGGACAGCGTTGAGGCAAACATCACAGAGAAAACGAGAGCGATTATGGCTATCCATCTGTTTGGGAATGCGACAGATATGGACCCGATTCTCCAGATCGCTCGAAAGCATAATCTGGTCGTGATTGAGGATTGTTCCCAAGCGCATCTCGCTGAATACGAGGGCAAGCTTGTCGGTACACTTGGAGATATTGGGTGCTTTAGCCTGCAACAGTCCAAGCACATGACAACTGGCGCGGGCGGTGTCACGGTCACGGACAACGACGATTACGGGGAACGTGGGTTGCGGTTTACGGATAAGGGACTGCATCGCGGTGGGCAGTCACAGCGACAGTATAGCCTCATCGGATTAAATTATCACATGACCGAACTACAGGGCGCTGTTGCCTGCGCTCAAGTGCGCAAGGTTCAGAATGTTGTTGGTCGACGGCGACGGAACGGTGACCTATTGACCGCGTTGATTTCGGGCGCGCCACATCTCCAACCCCAACGTGTTTTGCCCGATTGCAAACCCTCGTACTGGCTCTACGGCTTAACGGTCAACCCCGATGCACCGTTTTCGGCCAAACAGTTTGTTGAGGCATTGGGGGCAGAAGGTATTTCCGGCTCTCCGTCCTACATCGGCAAACCGATTTTTCTGTGTAGTGAATCCATCGAAAACCAGCGCACATTCGGCGGCACCAGCCACCCGTGGGATCATCCGCAGGCACGAAAGGGAGTCAAGTATTACGAGGGACTCTGTCCTGTCACCGAAGATATCTTGAACCGCGTGGTCACCATTCCAATGCAGGAGTTTTACGAGGAATCCGATGTTCGAGACATGGCGGCGGCGATTTGCAAGGTTGCCGAACAGTATCATCCATAAAACGGGCATCCATAAAACGGGCAAATTCGCGTCCTTTTCGCCCATCATGTTTCACGTTTTATATTTGACGCTTGTGTGCTGTATCGCAACAAGCGCGGCAGAACTCCCCACTGCAAAATTCGTTGATGTGACCGATGAGGCAGGCCTTGATTTCAAACACTTCACGGGCGCGACCGGGAAGCGATATATGCCGGAAACAATGGGTTCGGGGTGTGCGTTCCTTGACTTTGACGCAGACGGGTATCTGGACATCCTCTTTGCCAACGGAACAGGTTGGGATAACAGCGAATCCAATCAGACCCCCAAACTGTATCGAAACCGGGGCGATGGGAGGTTTGCCGATGTCACCCGCGCCGCAAAGTTAGACGTTCCGATGTACGGCATGGGTGTTGCTATCGCAGATTACGATAACGATAGTGACCCGGACATCTATTTCACCAATCTCGGCCCGAATCGGTTCTACCGCAACAACGGAGACGGGACCTTTACCGATGTGACGGAACTCACGGCGGTCGGCGATTCGGGGTGGTCTACAAGTGCAACATTTTTCGATTATGACCGAGATGGCTGGTTAGATCTGTTTGTGTGCAACTATGTCGAGTGGACGGTTGAAACGAATATCCCATGCACCGTCGATCATCAACATCCGTCCTACTGTACGCCGAGCGTTTATTCGGGACAGTCGTGTCGGCTCTATCACAATCGGGGGCAGGCGGGTTCACCCCCACACATCACTTTTGAAGATGTGACCGAAAAGACGGGGGTTTACAATCCGAACGGCAAGTCGCTCGGTGTGACCCTGCTTGACTACGACGATGATGGCTGGCTCGACCTCGCTGTCGCCAATGACACTGAACCGAACTTCCTATATCACAACAACGGCGATGGAACATTTACCGATGAAGCCCTCGTCATGGGGGTAGCCTTCGATGAAAGCGGCAAGGCGCGGGGCAGTATGGGTATTGATGCCGCAGATGCCTACAACGACAGCGGGCTTGTGCTTGCAATCGGCAATTTTAGCAATGAGATGACAGCGTTTTTCTACGCCCGCTCAGGCGATTATTTCACCGACCAAGCAAAGCAAGCGAAAATCGGGAACGCGAGTCTGTTGACGTTAACGTTTGGCCTGTTCTTCTTTGATTTTGACCTAGACGGATACCCAGACCTATTTTGCGTGAATGGACACATCGAACCGGATGTCGGTCGGTATCAGCAGAATGTCGCCTATGCACAACGTCCGTCGCTTTTTTGGAATCAGCGTGATGGTACATTCGCGGAAATTGGCCTACAGACTGGGGCAGGAAAGCTGGATGTCGGTCGAGGTGCGGCTTACGGCGATTACGACAACGATGGCGATCTGGATGTCCTCGTCTCCAGTAGCGGTGTGAGAGCGAATTACGGGAAGCCGAGGTTGCTGCAGAATACTAGCGAGAGTCGGAAGAACTATCTCCGTATTAGGACAATCGGGGTGCGGAGCAATCGAGATGGCATCGGTGCAAAGGTGATTGTCAAGGCGGACAGCATCACACAACGGCAGATGGTTCGGACGGGAGGAAGTTACTGCTCTCAAAGTGAGGTGGCACTGACATTCGGGCTTGGCAGCAGCGAAACGGTTGAATCGCTTGAGGTCGTTTGGCCCTCTGGGCAAGTTGATAGATACACACAACAACAAGCCAATCGTCTGATTGAGGTAGTTGAAGGAATGAAATAGGTGAATTTGCAAATCGGCGAAGGACGCAGAATCTCGTCGCCAACGTGTCAATTTTGGAAAGTTGACCAACTTGTGAAATTGAAAAAACGATAATCCATTCTTTGGAGGAACGCAATGGCTATTGATACCCCAACCCTGTTAGATGCTTTAGATTCCGTGACAGCGATACCAATCATCCCTTTTGATGATGGCGGAATCGACTATGCTGGACATGCGAAAAATATCGACTACTTGATGCAGAATAACTATCTGGAAGGGAATCGCCCCCGCGTGATTGCGATTGCTGGAACGAGTCTCGTCCATCACATCGGCGTTGCGGAGCAGACCCACGTTCTGGATGTCACCGGACAGCAGATCGGTCAAGATGGCATTCTGATATCTGGAGTCGTGCCCAACCCAATCCCCGATGCAGGCGAGCTCATCACGGCCCAATCGAATCTGCCACGTCCGCCGGATGCCTTCCTGCTGATGCCGCTCACAGGTATTGCAAACCCGGAGGGGGTTTACGAACAGTACATGCAGTTTGGTGAGCAGTACGGTGAATCGTGTGACGCACGGTTCCTATACTATTTCAAGCAGAAGCGCGACCTTGAGGCCGTTATCCGTCTGGTCAATGACTCCCCGCATTTCATCGGCGTGAAGATCGGGACCGATGAAGCAGATGTCGAGCCCCTCGTGAACGGCGTGGGCGACAGTGGCATCGTAATCTGGGGCATTGGCGACCGGTGTACACATCCCGCAGAGCTCGGCACGAAGGGACACACATCAGGGATTGCCGTCCTGTTTGCCCGCGCTTCCGACGAAATCAACAACGCGCAACGTCGTGGCGATTATGAAACCTCTCGCCAGATTGAATCGGAAATCTTCGGGCTTGAGGCACTCCGTTTCATGAATGAACGGGTCTACAACTACTCCGCGGTCATAGAGGCGATGATTTTGAGCGGGTTTGAGGACATTGAGGGTGGAACGGGAGGGCCGTTTAATCCGCGTGTGCCGCCGCAGATTTCAGAGCAGGTGAAGGAGGCAATCAAAGACCTCAAGATGTATCATTGAGGCGTTCGGATGGGGACTTGGAGTGTTATAATAATCCAAGTCCCATCTATTCCAGAGAAACTTAACGCAAAGATGCAAAGGCGCAAAGCAGAAAAGCCAGAAACGTGAACAAACCTACATGATAATAGGTAGTCTCGGATTCTGGCTCTGATTGATCAAGAGGGTTGGACTGTTCCAAGTGAGAGTATCTTTGCTGGTACAGATTCCATAATGGCGTTTGTGTGGGTTTTGCCATCGGAGAATTGGATGCTGTGATTGATAACAGAATGTTTTAGGTGCGAGTGCACTGCGAAAATGACTATGCGTTTACAAAATCTTCCCATTCAACCTTAATCGCACGAATTGTCCCTTTTTTCAAATCGCGCCCGCCGTGGTAAGGTATAACACTAAAACCGCTGGTACTGGGATTAACCCATTTTCTATGAGATCCCCGCGTACGTTGAGGCTTTTCTGAACATCCGAGAACTCTTAATTTTCGACTCATTTCTCGATAATTCATAACGTGTAGTAGTTTGAGTCACTATGTTTGGCATCTGATATACGGCATGATAATGGTGTATTTTTTGAAGGCACCGTTGGGGGCGAAAGTTGGACGCTCTCAGGCAATGAATATCCCAAATCTTCATAAAGCTCCAGGGTTGTGATAAAAGCATCCTTGGCGTTTTTCAACGCTTCTTCGACAGAATCACCTTCAGTGACTAATCCCGGCAAATCTTTACTGGTGACAGTATAGCCACCTTCAGGTTGTTCTTCTAAAATCACTGTTATTTGATAATACACTGGACTAACCTCCCGTTGGTAAAGGTTATCATACATATTTCTGCTACGTACAATGGGGTATATTTGCGGGTATAATGATGGTGTGATTCGTACCATGCGCGCTTAAGCAGTGACCAGAATCCTTCGATAGTGTTTGTGTGGGTTTTGCCATCGGCAAATTGGATGCTGTGGTTGATAACCGAATGTTTTAGGTGGGGGCGTACTGCACGGTACGGTCGGTATTCGTCAGTAACTTGCTTTCGCGCTTGCGAGCAACATCATCACTTTTACAGTGCGGACACTCAGCATTATCCCCCCAGCGCACCTTCTCAAGATGAGCAATGCACGATTCCTGATCAGGAAACCTCTTAAAAACCGTCAATAGATTCATCGGACTGACCGCCTATTAAATCGCTTTGGATGCTTGTATTGTCGGACATCCGGGCGAATTTGTCAAGCCTTAATCGTCCTATTGCGATGATATAAAACTTACAACACTAATGACCGACCAACTCCTTCAGCGGCACATCGGCATCTTGGGGGAGATAGTAGCTTAATGGGTCGCTGACAACGCCGAGGAGTTGCTTTTGGACAGGGTTGCATTTGGCGACCAGTTCATCGGGCATCATAATGTAGTCCATCGGTTTGACCCAACGATAAGCGTAGCCGACGAAGATGGTTTTTCTCGGCACCCCAGACCAGTTGTGCCCGATGCCGTGCCATGTGCGCTGTTCAAAGAGAAAAGCGTCTCCGGCCTTCACGTTCATTGATATCGCGCCTCTCGCCCAACCCGTATCGGGGTCGGCGGAGGGTCTGCCCGTGAGTCGATTGCTGCCCGGCACAATCACAGTTGCCCCTGAAGCCGGGTCTGACTGATCGCTGATGACGTAAGCAATCTTGAGTAGAATCCGTGGGTGCGGTTCCTGCATTTCCCGGTGGGAAGTGCCTCCGTCCCGGTGTAAGCCAATCCTGTTTTTGACTTGGGGCGTTGGCTCTGGCCCTGATGGCAACACAATGAGATGTGACGTGTTCAATTGGATATTCCAGTTGAGGACTTTCCAAGCAAGCGGCACTGTTTTCGGCCAATCGAGCAATTGAAAGAAGGCATCGTGCTGTGTGATGCAGTTTCGCATGTTCAGTTTGCCATCTTTCTCCAATCGCCCCGCCTTCTCCTCACGAGCGTAGATTTCATCAATTGCCGCGTCAATTTCGGCAACTACATCTGACGGCAACGCATTCTGAATTAAAAAGTATCCGTTGTTTTCGACAAATTCTCGCTGTTCGTCGGTGAAGACAGCGTATTCCGTTGAATTATTCTGAGCAGCAGTTTCCATTTTTGCCCTCCTTGCAAATATCCGTTTTGTTTTACAATTGAGCTATTCTCAGGTTTTCACGCCAAAATTTATTGACAAGCTAGATTACTCATGATAAAATTGCCTAATCCTGATGGATGAAAATATCTATCATACATCATAACACAGATCTAGCTTCTTCACAAGGCGAATTTCTACAATATTAAGGAGTGATTAAATGGCAGATACCATACAGGGAGCAGTTATTGGTTACGGCGCGGCGTTTAACATGGGTAAGGCACACGCGAACATGATGCAGAATACCGAAGGCATTGAGTGTGTCGCCATTTGTGACATTGACCCTGAACGGACGAAAGCGGCAAAGGCGGATTTTCCGCATATCAGCACTTACAACACGGTCGAAGGCCTATTGGGCGATAAAAACGTTGAATTGATCGCGAATGTGCTACCGCATAGTCTACACGGTTCCGTCACCGTTGCATCTCTGAAAGCAGGTAAGCATGTTGTTGTCGAAAAACCGATGTGCGTTACCATTGCTGAAGCGACCGAGATGATTAATACTGCCAAAGAGAATGACGTGATACTGTCCGTCCACCATAATCGTCGCTGGGATGCCGATTTCTGGACGCTACGTGAGTTGGTGCATAGTGGCGTTATCGGCCAAGTATTCAGCGTTGACATGTGGGGCGGCGGTTACGGCCGCCCAAATCCGGATTGGTGGCGTAGCGTCAAAGCAGTCTCAGGCGGTCAATTTTACGATTGGGGCGCGCACTATCTCGATTGGTTACTCAACATCATCGAAGCAAAGATGATTAATATTACAGGATTTTACCAACCGAATCTCGTTTGGAAGGATATCACAAACGAAGACCACGTTCAAGCGATTATCCGATTCGCGGATGGTGCTGTCGCGAACATCCAAATGTCGAATATTGCAAAAATTGGCGGTCCGCGATGGAAATTACTCGGTTCACACGGCGCAATTATCTCCGAAGGAAACCAGTTCACAGTGCTTTCCGAAGTTGAAGGGAAGCCTGCTGAGCAGGTGGTCGGTTCCCACGGCCGCCCTGGCCCATCCTATTATCAGAATATCGTCGCCCATCTCAATGAGGGTGAACCGCTAATCGTCACGCCTGAGTCTGCGCGGCGTGTGATTGCGGTCATGGATTTGGCGGAAAAATCTGCTAAGACGCATCAAGCAGAGACGGTGCCTTACGAGTTTGAGTGATCGGGGGTCATATTGTGGCGGGAAAAAGTCGTGGCGGGAAAGGGATTTCCCGCCTACGGTGTAGAATTAGGTTCTTTAGGAGATGGCTCGCGCCTGCATTAAACTGAAAAAGGAGAAACCTCATGAAAGGTGTCGTAAAATACAAACGCGGCGACGGTTTCACCGAACTCCGTGACGTCGAAGTCCGCAAACCCGACGCGTACGAAGTACTTGTCGAGGTGCATAGCGCGGGTATCTGCGGGTCTGACTTACATATCCATCATGACCACATCAACATCCCGATGAACCCGCCGGTCATCATTGGTCACGAGTTTAGCGGCACGATTATTGAGCGAGGAGCAGATGTCGAAAGTGTTGAGATTGGTGAACGGGTGACTGTCGAGCCCGGTTTCTGGATATGTGGCAAGTGCGATTATTGTCGCGCCGGATTCAGTAATCTCTGTAGCCAGCGGCAGGTTATCGGCTACTGGCATAACGGTGCGTTTGCGAAGTATTGCACCGTTCCCGAACATGGGTTGCACAAACTTCCGCCTAACGTAGATTTCATTTCGGGAGCACTCACAGAACCGCTTGCATGTTGCGTCCACGGTGTGATTGAGCAGACAAAAATTGCCGCTGGTGATTTCGTCGCCATCACTGGACCGGGGGCGATCGGGATGTTGAGCCTGCAACTCGCAAAAGCGGAAGGGGGAATTGTCGCAGTCTGCGGGACTTCGGGTGACGACAACCGGCTCAAACAGGCAGAGGAACTTGGTGCTGACCTGACGCTTGATGTTGATAAGGACGATGCCGATGCCGTGGTCAAAGAACATACCAACGGTTACGGCGCAGATGTTGTTTTGGAGTGCTCGGGTGCCGCGCCTGCCGCCCGGCTTGGACTCGAATTGGTGCGGAAGCGGGGGAAATATACGCAGATGGGCTTATTCGGCGAAGTCATAAATATCGACTTTGAACGAATCGCCTTCAAGGAACTTCAAGTCACCGGCTTCATCGCACAAAAACGTACAGCGTGGGAACGGGCACTCCGGTTGATGGAACACGGTATGGTTTCGACAAAGGCACTGATTACTCACGAAATGCCCATCTCCGAATGGCAGGAGGCGTTTGACCTCTTTGAAAGCAGGGAGGGATTGAAGCTGATTCTGCATCCCGAATGAGACACCCACAAATATCGGTCTTTAGTCCATCACAAACAGAATTTTACCGCTGCGACGATTTTGAGCGGCATGTACGATGGCATCACGACCTGCTTCGAGGGGATAAGTTTTCGCAATTGGCACCTTCAATTTCCCGGCCTTGGCGAGCGCGAAAATATGCTCAAACATCTCCTGAATATCTTCGGATTCGGTACGTTTAGAGCGGTGACTGAGCATAAAGCCTCGGAACCGAATGTCCTTAAAAATTAACAATCCATTCGCGATCTGTAGCGGTTGAAGTCCCATCGCACCGTAAGTGACCAGTGTGCTGTGAGCAGCGAGGGATTTCGCGATTTCGTGAGCACTGTCGCCACCAACCGCATTTAAGCCTAGTTTTGCCGCGTCACCGCCGATTAAATCACGAATCTGTTTCGATAAAGGGACTTCATCTGTAACGACAATGTCCGCGCCTTCCGATTCGAGTTCGGGAATCAATTCAGGCCTCCGAACAACGTTGAGGGTTTTCAGCCCCCGATGGCGCGCCATCTGAATGATGAAGCGACCAACTCCGGAATTGGCAGCGTTCTGAATGATCCAATCGCCCGGTTCGAGGGAAACGTAATCTGTGAGCATCCACCAAGCGGTGGGAGCGTTGACAGATAGCATCGAGGCTTGTTCAATCGGAATCTCAGACGGTAAAGGAATTAGGGTACTTGCATCGGTGACATACGCCTCGCACCAGAATCCTATCCGATTGGGTGCAATCACCGGTTGACCGACGGTAAGACCGTCAACCTCGCTACCGGTTTCTGCAATCACACCGACCCCTTCGATTCCGGGTATGACGGGCAGAGGGGGGCGTAGCAGATATCTGCCTTCAATCAGATTGAGGTCGGCAGGGTTGATCGGTGAGGCTTTCAGTTCCACTAAGACAGAGTTCGGTTCGAGCGATGGCAATTCCCAACTTTCGACGCGGATGACTTCGTCAGGATTCCCGTATTCGCGGTTGCAGACTACTGTTACTGTTCGGTTCATTTTGGCATCTTCCTCCAGATACTATGTATTTCGTCAAACATAAATCCTGCCATGCTTCCTCTTCCAAACCAGGGACCGGTCATTCGGGAATCAAGGCATTTCTGTAGTAAAAGACAAACTGGATGAGTAAGTGTAGCAAAATCAGACGCATAAATTCAAGGCAAGATTTATACGCCTCAAAAATTGACGTTGACATTGGGGGGTCTCAATGATATATTTACACTATTAGTTTGGGCAATTTGGTAAAAGTCATGCGGCCTTATCAATAGGCAGGGGCGTATCCGGTTACGGTTTTGATGCCTTAGGGCAGGTGCGGGCCATTCGCAGTGCATCATTAGAGGAATTCCAATCCGTTCTTAATGGAAACTAAAAGGAATTGTGCTTATGCCTCATCTTCCGTTTTTCGCTTTAGTTCCTGCCAGAGCAGACTAATCTTTTGGCGGCGTTCATCAACTGTGTTGTTGTTTTCGACCATTCACCCAATCCGAACGCGATCCTGCCCAAGAAGCACTTGACTGCGTTATCGACTTCACAACAAAACTGGAACGCGAGTATAAGGGGGAAATCTCAACCCCGTGGGCGGGAAATCCCTTTCCCGTCCGCTCACGAAACGTCATGATGACTTTCTTTTATGTTTTCATTGAAACTGAGATTGGAATCTGCTAAAATATTTTCCAAATAAACTCAACTGACATCACAGTACGTGCGGGAATTGTTATGTCGGAACCCAGCAGTCAATATTGGACATACTTCGATGAAGCATGGAAACAGATCATTGAGCGGTTTTTCCCTGAATTTTTGCGTTTCTTTGCGCCTGAAGTCTACGAGGCAATTGATTTTCAAAAGTCATTCACCTTTCTGGATACAGAGATGGCACAATTCGATAAGCAGGCTCTCAAAGGCGCAAAGGTTGTCGATAAACTTGTCAAAGCGTTCCTCAAAGACGGAAGCGAGCAGTGGATTCTGATTCACATTGAAGTGCAAGGCGACGCGGACGCAGACTTCGCGCAGCGAATGTTCCGCTATTTCTATCGCATCTACGATAGATACGGGCAACGGATAATAAGCATAGCGATTCTGACAGAGAGAGCAAGCCGTACAGCAGATGGAATGTTTGAGGCAAAATTACTTGGTAGCGGTGTTGTGTTTCATTACCTTCCGTTCAATTTGATGGGCTACGAGCGCGCCGCGCTGGAATCGGATGAGAATCCGATGGCTGTGGTGGTTCAAGCGGCTCAGGAAAGAGAGCGTCTAAGGCGGCGTGGGGATGGGTTCAACACCAAATGGTATTTGACACGCAAGTTGTACGAAAGGGGATATAGTCGGGAAGAGATCATTGCGCTGTTCAAATTTATAGATTGGGTGATACAATTGAGTGATGAAGAGGAGATACGTTTCCGTGCCGATGTGAAAACGTTAGAGGAGGTGAATAAAATGCCCTATATCACAAGTGTTGAACGTATTGGTAGAGCAGAGGGCCTGCAAGAGGGATTGCAACAGGGATTGCAACACGGATTGCAACAGGGATTGCAACACGGATTGCAACAGATGCTCCTAGACGCATTGGATGAGCGATTTGGGGAGCTGCCCGCACCCGTTTCCGATGCGATTCATAAGATTCAAGACCAAGCGCAGTTACGACTTTTACATCGTCAGGCCATTCGCAGTGCATCATTAGAGGAATTCCAATCCATCCTTAATGGAAACTAGGGCGTGTATGTATACTGCAACAATGTGAATCGACAGCGGGCTCGCTTGATAAATACTTGTCACCGTCCCTCTGCCGCTATTGGCGGTGAGTCCGATGATAGCTGCGCGGAACAGCACGAAGTTTTGGGTGTTGAATAAATCGCGGAAATCGGTTAGAATACAATTTGTCATCTAAATTCTCAAAAATTGTCCAAACTATGTACACTATATAGGACGATAGATTTATCCAATCAGCGAATTAACGTTAACACACGGCGATAGGAGGCATGATGGAGCTCGGACTCAAAGACAAAGTTGCGGTCGTTGGTGCATCTAGCAAAGGACTTGGCAAAGCGATTGCCCTCGGTTTAGCAGAAGAGGGTGCCAAAGTAACAATCTGTGCGCGGAACGCAGAGACACTCAAAGCAACGGTTACTGAAATTCGTGAGAAGACAGATGTGGAAGTCCTCGCAATTCCGACCGACGTTAGCGAACCGGTGCAGGTTCAATCCCTCATTGCGCGCACCATTGACCATTTCGGTGGAATTGACATTCTCGTTAATAACGCTGGTGGTCCGAGAGCTGGTCGGTTTGGAGATCTTCTGCCAGAAGATTATCAAAACGCCCTCGATCTGAATCTGCTCAGTACCATCAACCTCTGTCGTGCAGCTGTGCCAAGTATCCGCCAGCGTGGGGGTGGCCGAATTATTAATTTAACTTCTATGTCCGTTAAACAACCTGTAGATGGACTGATGCTCTCTAACATGGCGCGTACTGGGGTTATCGGGTTTGCAAAAACGCTGGCGACAGAATTGGCCCCTGACAAGATTCTCGTCAATAACGTCTGTCCGGGCATCATCTACACAGATCGGATTCAACAACTCGCTACGGTTCGGGCGGAGGAAGCAGGGATTACATTTGACGAAGCGATTGCCAATATGACCCAAGATATACCGCTTGGCAGAATCGGCGACCCGCAGGAATTTGCGAACCTTGTTGTGTTCCTTGCATCTGAACGTGCGAACTATATCACTGGTACGACAATCCAAGTGGATGGCGGACTTGTAAAAGGTTTGCTCTAGCCATTTGCCGCAGACAAAAATTAAAATATTCAAATCAGCAGTTACCGCCATACGAGGATTCCGCTTTGCGGAAAAAGTGAGGGCTTCATGCTATTATCCGTGATAATCCCTGCTTTCAATGAGGCACCAACAATCCGACAAGTCGTTGAGGAAGTCAAAGAAGTTCCCATCGACAAGCAAATTATCGTCGTCAACGATGGTTCAACCGATGGGATGTACGAGATTTTGGAGGAGATGAGCGATGACCCACAATTAACAATTGTCCAATGCAAAGAAAATCGTGGGAAAGGGTTTGCAATCCGGCTTGGGCTCGAACATGTTACCGGCGACGTTGTCGTTATCCAAGATGCCGACCTTGAAATCCGGCCAAAAGACCTTCTGCCGATTCTCGAACCGTTGCGAACGGGAGTGGCGCAAGTCGTATACGGTTCAAGATTCGCGAATGGGAAACAACACGCAAGTTGGCTCAATTATATCGCGAACAGTATGCTCGCGCGTTTTGTCAATCTGTTATATCGAGCACACCTCACCGACGAATCTACGGGTTACAAGGTTTTTGATGCCAAGATCATCACAAACCTGAATCTCAACTGCGAAGGGTTCGAGTTCTGCCCAGAAGTGACCGCAAAGATTCTTAGGGGTGGTTACCAGATTCATGAAGTGCCCATCTCCTATTTTCCTCGCACTAAGGAAGAGGGGAAAAAACTGAGGTTTTGGCGTGAAGGGGCGCGTGCGGTGTGGACTCTGTTCAAATATCGCTTTATTTCTAAGCGGAAGATTTTCAAGGACTCCAAACAGGTAGAGCATACAAAATCTGAGTGATATTGGCGTAAGCAATAATTGGTCGGGTGTATCGGGAGTGGGAACTCCCTCCCACAGGTTTTTGAATTTGGCAGAGATGGTGAAGTTCGGCATTGGCGATACTGACAGTCTTGCCAGCGGCTCCTGGACTTTCGCGCTCGGTCATCGACGACCGAGCGCGAAAGCCGCCTTAAGCTTAAGGCTAAGGAACCGCAGCGTATGAGTCTGAATAACAATGAGGAGGTCAACTAAAATGGCAGCTCAAACCAAACAGGAAGTGACCTTAATTATCCCAATATTTCCAGATATGGAATTCACCGCCGCCAAAACCGCTTCTATCCTCGCAAAACTGATGGACTTTGATAAGCAACGCATTGAGGAGATTCAGTTGGCAATCATTGAGGCGTGTATCAATGCCTTTGAGCATAGCCGAAGCGATGATGGACAAGTCTTCATCAAGTTTATTATGGGGGATGATGAACTTGAACTAAGGATTACAGACCACGGCATCGGTTTCCGCACTAATCAGGTTGACGATTCAAGGAGGCAAAGGTCAGAGAATAAAGGGTTGCAAAAACGGGGGTGGGGGTTGGAAATTATTAGGCACATGATGGATGAAGTTGATGTGGAAAGTACGGAAAATGGAACCACAGTCACAATGGTTAAGAAAAAATATCCGAGCAATTAAGAAAAATTATCTAAATTTGAACATACGCTAAGGAGGAAAAACATGGCAAATAATAAATTTGACGTAGAGATACGACACACCAGTGATTGTGCTATCATGAAAACAGACGGCTATCTGAACAGCCCGGGAGGTGAGAGTCTTGCAGAAGCCGCAAAAGGGCTTATTGACAAAGGGAACATCAAACTCGTTATTAATCTAGAACAGACGAGGCTGATAAACAGCATCGGGATTTCAATCCTGATCGAGATTATCGAGTTGCTCGAAGAACGCGATGGTGTGCTAAATTTCTGTGGTTTGACACCAGTAATCGAACGCACTTTTCGGATGATGGGGATTGCCCAACATGCAGGAATCTTCCCTGACGAAGCATCTGCAATCAACAATTTGTGAAAATGAGGTTAAGCGATGCGATCTGTCTCTGCTGAAGAAACCATAGAACGGTTAATTTTTAGCCTGTCGGAGCTTGAACAACTTGGGGAAACGATTATCTCGGGCCACGGTAACTTTAGTGTATCAAGCAGAACATATCTGCGAATGATTCTCGGAACGCTACGAGTCACTAACGGCGCGATTTTACGCTATCATCCGACTGAGAATCACCTTTCTATTGAAGTATCCATTCCCGAGGGTGACAAGTCGCTGGTCATCCCGGTGACTCCTGACGACATCACGGCGATGCTTGAATCTTCAATCATTGAATTGTCGAATCCGCTGCCCACCCTTCAACCGTTTTTGAATCAAATCTGCCCCCAGTTGAAGGCACTTGGGGCGAACCTATGGGCCCCTCTGAAAATACGTGATGAATTCTTGGGCGTGATTAGTCTCGGACGGCTTTTCACAGCAGGTGATATGCAAGCGTGGGATCGGGAATTACTGAATGTGCTCGCCAACCAGACTTCAATTGCCATCGTTTACTCCCGCATGTTGGAAAATACTCGCGTAGAGAAGTTTCGATTCTTCACACTTTCTGGTATGGCAACCCAGTTTTCTCGACTGTTGGACACGGACGGTCTTGAAGAGGAGTTGGTAAATCATGCGGTCTCGCTCTTAGATGCCAGCGCGGGCGGATTGATGCTCATGGACGAACTCACGCAGCGGCTTGAGATGAAAACCCACTTCCAACTCAACCCAGAACTCGAAACGCTCTCGATTTCCCTCGACTCCAATGATGCCGAACACCCCGCAATATGTATGCTCCGAGAGGTTACCACACAGGGAACAACGCAAATCTGCACTGATGACAAAGCAGTTGCACTGTTTGGGGTAAAAAACCTGTTGGTGGTCCCAATGCACGGACGCGCAGAGAGTGTGTTGGGTGTGTTGGTCGTCGGTGATATGGAAGGGAGAGGGGGCGTTACATTAGAATTTACGGAAGAGAATTGCGTTTTGCTTGAGGCTTTTGCCAGTCAAGCCAGCGTGGCAATCGAGAACGCCCGACTGTATCAAGAGGCCCTCGAAGTGCGTGAACTGCGTAGTGAGATGGAAGAAGCCGCAAAAATTCAGGAAGGACTTATTCCCGACACCGAGCCCGATATTCCGGGGTACGATGTCAGCGGCTATTACGAACCACGCGGCGCAGTTGGAGGCGATTATTTCGATTATATTCAGGAGCCGAACGGCTCATCGTGGGTATTGGCAATCGCCGATGCCTCCGGCAAAGGTATGCAAGCCGCATTAATGATGGCGACGTTGCGGGCAGGTCTGTATTCCGAGGTCATGAGAGAACGGGACTTGCAGAGTATGGTGGTCGCGCTCAATTCCCTGCTCTATGAGAGTAGCACAGACGGGAAATACGCAACGTTCTTCTATGCCCGCTTACAGCCAGAAACGGATAGGTTGACCTGCCTCCACGCTGGACACAACTACCCCCTGGTAGTTCGGAGCAATGGAAGTTGTGAATGGTTGGGGATGAAAGCGGGCGGTGTACCGTTAGGCATGTTCCCCGACGACATGCTCTCTCAATTTGGCGAATACGAACCGGAACCCATCCAACTTCATAGCGGAGATGTTGTCCTGTTCTATACTGATGGTGTCACCGAAACTGAGAATCCCAATAACGACCAGTATGGAGAAGAACGCTTAGAGCAAGTCGCGAAACGCCTACACCGTGCAGACATCAACGAAATTCTTACTGGTATTCGGGAAGATGTCTTGGAATTTCAGGGGGCCGCCCAACAATTTGATGACCTCGCCCTGCTGATTTTGAAGAAAAAATAGCCTCAACAAGGAATTAAAATTGATGCAAGACCAACAAGGCGGACACCACTTTTTAGACCCCGGTATCCTCGCCCGTATCGGGAATTTGGAACTGATTGCGAAATCTGTCGTCGAAGGCTTTATCTCCGGTCTCCATAAAAGCCCCTATCACGGCTTCAGCGTGGAATTTGCCCAATACCGCGAATATATGCCCGGCGACGATCCCAAACATATTGATTGGAAAGTTTACGGACGCACAGACCGGTACTACATCAAGCAGTTTGAAGAAGAGACGAACCTCAACTGCTATCTCCTGCTCGATACAAGCGAGTCGATGACGTACGGTTCGGGCGAACTCACAAAGTTGCAGTACGCCAGTTTTATGATTGCTTCACTCGCATATTTCATGGTCAAACAGCGGGATGCCGTTGGGTTCGCATACTTCGACGAAAAACTTCAAGAATACCTGCCTGCCCGAAGTACGCCCTCGCACCTCCACTCCATCTTGCTGACGCTCGAACGCATCCAGACCCAAACAGTTACGAAAATGGGTGCTCCACTTCATGAGGTCGCAGAGCGTTTGGACAAGCGCGGCTTGGTGATTTTAGTCTCAGACCTCTACGATGAAAATACCGATGAAGTGCTCCAAGCACTCGAACATTTCCGTTATAACGGGCACGAAGTCATCGTGTTTCATGTTTTAGACCATCAGGAACTCGAATTTGAGTTTGAGCGCATCACCCGTTTCGTTGATTCGGAGACAAACGAGGAAGTGGTCACAACGCCGCAGACCATCCGCCAAAGCTACCAGAGTCACTTAACCGATTTCATCAATCACTATAAATTGGAGTTGAGCAGGTCTGACATTGACTATAATACGATTAATACATCAGTACCGATTGATTATGCCCTTTCGTCTTATCTTGCAAAACGGGAAGGGTTGATGTGATGTTTTATTATAAAACGGATTCTTAATCTCTCTACGAAAGGATGGATGACATGCCGGGATTCTTAGGACCTTTATTTCTCGCAGCTGGGGCAGTCGCTGCTTCGATACCGTTGATTATTCACCTCCTCAACCGTGAGCGAGCGACTCGGATGGTTTACAGCACGATTCGATTCATCAGAATGTCGCACCAAGTTAATGTGCAGCGGCATAAACTCAAGCAACTGCTCCTGTTGCTGATGCGTCTGTTGATTTTGGCAATATTGGGGATTGCATTCGCCCGTCCGTTCTTCGCCGACAAGCCGACAGCAACGGGGGGGACCGGCGGCAAGCGAAATGTCGTACTAATCCTTGATAACTCCTACAGCATGAGCCACAAGGATACGTTCGATCGGGCAAAGGCAGAAGCGCAGAAAATCACCGATGGCTTGCAGCAGCGGGATACTTCGGCGTTGGTCTTCGCGTCGAATCGTGCACAGGTTATCAAGTCGCTCAATACAGAACATCAACAGATTCGGCCCGCCTTGACGGGTGCGAAGTTGACCAGTGTCCCCACCGATTATCTTGATGCCATTCAAGCCGCGGATGAGATGCTTCGACAGGCGAATATCGGGCAGAAGGAGATTTATCTGATCGGTGACCTTCAGAAGATCGGGTGGGAGAATTTCATTGAAACCGATCGACTCAGCCCCGATGTACAAATCAACTTCGTTGACCTCAGTGCGGAGGCCCCTCGCAACTTGGCAATCACCGGTGTCAGTGTGCCGCAAGTCGTTCTCAACGAACGGAAACCGGCGCAGGTGGTTGTCCGTGTGCAAAACTTTAGCAATGAAGCCGTTGAGAATCTACCCGTCAAACTGTTCATTGACGAGAGCCTCGCTGGCACAACCGAAATCGACATTGAGCCCGATGATGTCACAGATGCCGAGTTCGATGTCCGATTCCAGACGGAGGAGATTCACACTGGTTACGCCGAGATTCCTGAAGACGCGCTGGTAGTAGATAACAGACGCTATCTGCTCATCCAGAGTCTGCGCTCGATCAAAGTCCACGGTGTCAACGGCGAACCGGGCAGACGGACGTATGAGAATGAAACCTTCTTTTTGCAGATGGCACTCGAACCGAGCGGTCAGAGTGTTCCGATTGAATTTACACAATCCACGACCATCCCGAACAGCGCAGAAATTAACTCGTATGACGTACTTATCCTCGCCAACTTCAGACGGCCGACCCCTTCGGAAGCCCAAACGCTGAAAGCCTTCGTTGGGGCGGGCGGCGGTTTGATTGTCACCGCTGGCGATAAAATCGATCGGGACGCATATCAGAGGACGCTCGGTGCAGGGGATGACCCACTTATGCCGTGCAACTTTGTCCAACCCGTCGGTGATGCGTTGAATCGCGACGTATTCCGCGTGGTTGCGACCCTCAATTACAACCACCCGCTCTTCCACCCTTTCAAAGACCCGAATCACGGCGATTTTGGAAAGGGGCGATTTTACCGTTATCTCCAAGCCGTTCCGCTGGCAAATTCGGTCGTGCTCGCCCGGTTCGACGACAGTAGCCCCGCACTTTTTGAGAAGACCTACGGCAGTGGACGGGTGCTCTGTTTCACCTCTACAATTGACCGCGAATGGACCGATTTCCCAATTCACGGTGTCTATCTCCCGTTCATCCATGAAATGGTCAAATACCTCGCCCTCAAACGGACGGAAGGGCATCCCGACTATCGGGTTGGTGACCCCGTTGAATTGAGCGGTTACGAGTTGCCAGTGGGCACAGAGGTCGCCATCTTCAATCCGAGCAATGAAGAAACGCGAACCCAACTCAACGAACAGGGCGGCGTGTTCTACGATAAAACCGAACACCCTGGCATCTATTCCGCACACATCTCCGAGCAGAAAACGCGTTACTTCACGGTCAACCCCGACACCATCGAATCCGACCTCACTCCCCGAAATGCCGAGGAGTTAAAGAGTATGCTCACAGGCGATGCTGATGCCGCTCCTGTGGACACTCCCACAGGAGAAATGGTCTCGCAGTACCACGATGAGGTTGAAAAAGACCAGAGTATATGGTGGTATCTGATGCTCGGACTATTCACCCTCGCGATTGTAGAGATGTTCTTCGCAAATCGGATTTGAATTTAGAGTCATGTCGCTCGCAACACGGTGAGAGATGGCTTGGATATGGAAACCATCCAAGTCGAGTAGGGATGATAATACGGAAACGCCCAACTACGGGAACCATAAAATGGCCTTAGCACAAAACCATAAATGCCGAAAAATACAGGGACAACCTACCTTACAACCGTTTGATGAGCCCGATATCAAACCCCCGTTGCTAGAGACCGGCGACCGGCTCACACGGGCCGAATTTGAGCGACGGTATCATGCAATGCCCCATGTCAAAAAAGCGGAACTGATTGAAGGCGTTGTATACATGCCATCACCAGTGCGGCATAAAGGGCATGGGGAGCCACACAGCCATATCATTCTGTGGTTGGGGACCTATTGCGTTGCAACGCCTGGAGTCAACATATCTGACAACGCAACCATCCGCCTAGACTTCGATAACGAAGTCCAGCCTGATGCACTGTTGCAGATTGAACCTGCGGCAGGTGGCAACTCCCGAATTAGCGACGACGATTACATCGAAGGGGTTCCCGAACTGGTCGTCGAAATCGCCGCCAGCAGTGCGGCTTACGATATGTATGACAAGTTCGAGGTCTATCTTAAGAACGGTGTGCAGGAGTACATCGTTTGGCAAACCCACGACAATGTGCTCTATTGGCTCCGCTTTGTTGATGGCGAATCCGTAACCTTAATGCCCGATGCTCACGGCATCGTGCGGAGCCGTGTCTTTCCCAGCTTGAGTTTGGCGGTGTCTGCGCTCATCCGTGGCGATATGGCGACGGTACTCGCTGAATTGCACAACGGATTGGGGGACGCTGAACACAGCGCATTTGTTCACCATTTAGCAACATGAAAGGAAATTTTTATGCAACACATTATCGGTTGTACAACCCGTCCCTACGGCTCGCTCACATTTGCGGAAGCGTGTGAGCATATCGCGGCGGCGGGATATACCGACGTTGCGGTCTACTCCAACGATGGCAAAGTCGCGATTAGGTCTGATAGCTCAAAAACCGAAATCGCCGAAACCCGCAAAGCGGCGGCAGACGCAGGATTAGCTCCTTCGATGGTCATCGGCGGTCCCAAGCTGAATCTCGGCTTGGAGGCGGCAGTTGAGGATTACAAAAAATTGATCGGTAACACCGCTGAAGTGGGTGCAAAATGGCAACTCAACGGCGGGACATCTAACGAGGCACACTACGATGATTTCTATGAGGTGATGCGTCAAACCGCGCCGTATGCTGAATTGGTCGGGGTCAAAATTACCCTCAAACCGCACGGCGGCATCACCCTCACCGACGAAGACCTCATCAAGGCGCATAACGAAGTCAACCACCCCGCCTTCGGAATTAGCTACGACCCCGGCAACATCATCCACTACACCAAAGGCGAGCGTCGCCCCGAAACGAATATCCCCGCTCTTGCGCCAACCGTTTCAACCGTTATTATTAAGGATTGCGTCGTCGAGGATGGGAACCCAGATGTCATGGTCACACCGGGCGAAGGACTCGTCGATTTTGAGAAAGTGCTCGGCGGGCTCGTTGCCGAGGGTTTTGTGGGCCCACTCTACGTCGAATGTGTCGGCGGCAAGACGGTGGACGAGATTAACGCGAATGTAAAATCGACGCTGAAATTTGTGAGCGATATTTTGGCGTAAGGATTGAGAGCTTTGCACACACTTTTGAGATGAAAAGATCGTGAAAAGCGCCACTTTGCATCCGCTTTTCAGAGGTCTTCAAAAACCTTGAACCTATAATTCACAGGTACGGCTGAAAGGAATTTTTCATGAAACACACCATCGGTTGCACGACCCGTCCCTACGGTTCGCTCACATTTGCGGAAGCGTGTGAGCATATCGCGGCGGCAGGATACACCGACGTTGCAGTGTTCGCCAACGCTGGCAAAGTCCCCGTGGGGTCTGATAGCTCACAAACGGAGATCGCTGAAACCCGCAAAGCCGCGGCAGACGCAGGATTAACGCCTTCAATGCTCATCGGCGGCACAAAATTGAATCTTGGCTTGCAAGCCGCTGTCGATGATTACAAGCGGCTCATTGACAATGCCGCCGAGTTGGGAACGAGGTGGTTGCTTGATTGCGGCACAGGAAACGAAGCACACTACGAAGACTACTTTGAGTTGATGCGCCAAGCCGCGCCACACGCGGCGGCAACGCAGGTTGACATAACGATGAAACCCCACGGTGGAATCAGCCTCACCATTGCAGACCTCGTCAACGCTTACAACAGCGTGAATCACCCCGCCTTTGGCTTATGCTACGACCCGGGCAACATCATCTACTACACTAAAGGCGAGCTCCGTCCCGAACCTGATGCGGAAACGGTTGGGGCGCAAGTCTCGACAGTGATTATTAAAGATTGCGTGGTTGAAGACGGGAAACCGGATGTCATGGTCACACCGGGCGAAGGACTCGTTGATTTTGAGAAAGTGCTTGGCGGGCTTGTCGTGGGTGGATTTGATGGTCCGTTATATGTCGAATGTGTCGGCGGCAAAACTGTGGACGAGATTGACAGAAATGTAAAATCAACGCTGAAATTTGTGAGCGATATTTTGGCGTAACGGTGAACGCATGGAGCTTTCCACATTTGAATTCTTCTACCGCAGGTAAAAAAAACGGACTTTCTGCGCGAAAACAACTCTGGTTGCTCACATTCGCTCACGCGGTGGTGGACACCTACGCGCTGACCTTATCACACCTGTTGCCGTTGCTACTCAGAAAGTTCGCTATTCCTGCGGCTTCATGGGACAGACTAACAGGAGTTATCATCGCCGTGTCTGCGGCGTTTAATTCCCTGAACCAAGTCACCTTTGGCCTGCTTTCTGACCGTATACGAACGATTCATATCCTGACTTTCGGCATTGCGTTGACTGCGGTTTGCACAAGTTTGCTCGGGGTCGTGCCCACGTTTTTCTTACTGCTCGTTCTGCTTGCGATTGGCGGTTTGGGCGTTGCTGCATTCCACCCGCAAGCGGCTGTTCAAGCCGCCTCACTCGCCAAACAGGGCAAAGGATTCGGGGTCTCACTCTTTATTACGGGCGGGAACGTCGGGCAGGCAGTTGGGCCATTCTGCATCATGCTACTGCTCAGCCGTTCATTTCCTGACTTTTGGCACCGTTCAGAAACGTATGGGCTAAATTGGCTCATCTGGTGCGTGATTCCCGGGCTCGCTGTCGCCCTACTTGTTGCCAAAACCTTGACCCTCCAACCGACAGGAGAAACCGTTTCAGCATCAGAAGAATCGGGGGCAAAAAAAGAGAGCTTCGGTCAGCTCCTGAGGCCCAACCTGAGAACCCTCATCGTACTCTATCTCATTACCACACTGAGAACAGTGACGACGCTGGGCTTGGTCAACTTCCTCTCATTAGAACTTGACGCACAAGGGTATCCCAACCTCGTGCGCTCAGCCGTCATCGCCAGCTTCACATTCGCGGGTTCGATGGGAATTATGGTCGGCGGATGGCTCTCAGATCGGCTGAACCGCTACGCTTTACTACTGTTTTCGTTGCTCATCGCTCCCCCGCTTTTTTACACTGCCCTGTACCTGTTGGGCAATTCCTTGCACACCATCGGTATCCAGTTTTGGGGATTTAACATTCTGCTTTTTGCCGGAAATTTCATCCTCTCCAGCTCGATTACGGTGAATATCGTTCTATCACAAGAGTCATTGCCCGGACATGAGAACATCGCTTCCAGTTTCATGATGGGGGCGGCGTGGGGATTTGCAGGGTTTTTGAACTACCCCATCAGCCTACTTGGTGAGCGTTTTGGACGGATGTTCCTTCTAAACGGCTTGGCACTGTTGCCGTTGCTAACGTCAATTCTGATGGTCTTCTTAAAATGGAATCGGCAGTCACTTGACTCGAACGAAGTTCAAATTCCGTGAAAGAGTTCATCTCAAAACTGGAGGGTCATAGTCAAAAACAGGCACTTGGATGGTTTTAACGGGTTCAGGTTTCTGTTGGGCAACGTGGATGAGCGCATCCGCCACTTCTGGGGCGTAGGTTTTCTCACCACACTGTTTACAGACCTCGGCAGGTACGTTCTCAATGAGAAAGTAGTCACTGTCGTTGTCGTAAACGAAAGTCACTTTTTGAGATTCAACTTTACCGCCGCAAAAAACACATTTCACTTGCATCACCTCCTAATCCGAATTATATCAACTTTTTCTGTCAACTGCGAGAAGATTTCAAGGCATCCATCAAGTTGAAGCAGACCAATAAGCGAGGTCGCACCAAAGCCTATCAAGACCACTGCAAAAGTCACTGGCATCCCCGTTCGTGTGCCCGAAAAACTGAAAAAAACGAGAATTTTTATTAGATTTACGCCCTGAATGGGAACTAATACCAATTCTGATAATAAATTGCACATTAGATCACATAAGTGAGCGAGCGGGGCAGGGATGCCCCGCCTACGGGTCGTGATTTTCTTTAATGGGGTGCTTTCGGCTCAATCGACTTGCTTTAGTTGCCCCCACAGTATCGTCAGTTTCCCCGCGGGAAATACTGCTAGGGTGCCACTTATCCAGTGAGGACCGCTGTCGTTGCCAGGCTGGTTCGTCAGGTTGGTCAATTTACGGGTCACCAAATCGTACCGGTATATCTCGTAATTGGCACCCGGGGCATCCCACTCCTTTTTTATTGGTAACAGTACGGTCTGGTCATTCCCCATCCAACACCCGTCGGCGATTGTATCCTTTATGGAGAAATGGTGGAATCTTCGGATGCCTGTCCTCACCTCCTGAATGACAACCCTTGTCGTCACTCGTCGGAAATGGTTTTTATTTACTTTCCATATGTGTTCTGTATACATAATGTATCTTCCTGATGGAGACCAACGCGGCCCACCTCGAGCGTCGAACATAGGGGCAGCTGGCCCCAGCGGACTGAGTCGATGTTTACCACCACCGGCGGCAGTCATAATCCAAATGTTATCACCGTCATCATTCGATTCATGTTCGTAGGCAATTTTTCTGCCATCTGGAGACCAGTCCATTCTACGGGACCAAGCACCGCTCTTGAGGTTGTCAGTCAGTCGCTTCAACTGCCCGCTTTCGAGATGATAGGTATAGATGTCATCCGATATTCCGTCTCTGTCGCGCCGGCTGCTCATAAATGCAACCTGTTTTCCGTCTGGCGACAGGGCCGGGTAATTATCTGTGGGGTGGTTCTCCATAAAGCGGTGCTCGTTCCGACCATCTGCATCAATAATATAGAATTCAGCATTGAATACGGACCCATTGCCCCGGGATAAGTCTCTTACAAACAGTATCCGTTGCCCGTCAGGAAACCAGCGCGGGTAATGATCATAATAATCAGGGTTCGTTATTCTTCTAACATTGCTGCCGTTGTCTTCCATCACATAAATATGACGGTCTGTATCCCCATTCCGCTTTGAATGAAACACGATTTTGGCGTGAGATTGAGATAAACCGAACAGCAGAAGGATTGCACACAGCAACCAGCCGCTGCCTTTTTCTATGTATTTCATCAGAATCCTCCGTTTGTCAAAAGGGCCAAAGCATCTTTTAGCAGAAAGGGATTTATGATTATTTTGATAATCATAAATCCCTCAGGACGACAGAAAAACGTTACTCCCACACGTGAATAGTCGAGTGGGAGGCTGTCCATGTACCACCTCCTGCACTACACGTTACCTGGGCACCTAATTGGATTTTGATACCTTCCGGAAAATCACCTATGGGTGTAAAGGACTTGCTGAAGTAATCGCAAGCATATTCCCCATTTTTAACTCTAGGTCGTACAATTTTGTCATCGGCATCTAGCACATTATCCACGTCTATATCCAGACGCTGAACCCAAAACCGAAACACCATCGTTGCTACTATCGTCGCACCGGTGTAGTTAGAGACATTGGCAGACATTTCTGCATATGCATATGCGGTATTGCCACGCCATTCACACTTGGCCACTTCCACATATCCAAAATCGGTGTCCCCATCATGATCGACGACGTTTTTGTAAACGCTTACTATCTGCAAATCAGAAGCACAATCACCATCTTCCGACTCACCAAACGCCTTTATCCGATAAGTCTTTCCGGGACCGTGACCGCTAAACCCTTTCGTGAAAGACGCTGTTTTCTTTGCGCCATCCCCTTGGGTCGTCGCTTGCCAAACGCCATTTACATACCAGTCCACTTTATTAAACACATGACTCGTTTCTACCGTGGCGGTATGCGTTACATATCCCCAATCCGAAGAGTAACTTTTATCACCGGATGTCATTGACACTGTAAATTCCTCGGCGGAACTGCTGCCAACAAAACCGATTAGCAGGGCGACACTCGTGATCGTAACTAGGGTTCTCATTTTTTCCTCCTTTTGGGAATTAAATGAAATCAGAGATTTGTTCTATGATTTTCATTAAAGTGTTTCTCGCGGATTGCACCGACGGGTGTCTCGAATCGGTCAGGCAATCCGTCCGATGAGGGCACTGGTTTCCATGTCATAAACACTTTGTTTTCTGATATAGAACCCAGTGCTGTCATACTCAATATGGCATTGAGTAAAATGTTGATGACTGTTTAGACGAGGATAAATGATATAGCCTAGACTCCGCAGTTGTGGATGCGAATTGAGAGAATTGATGGTATCCTTTTCGTAATCCCATTCTTTAGGGGAAGATTTAATGACACAACTCGTTCTCGCCATAAAATGACGGGGTGGGTTTGCCAATATCCCCTCCAATTTGAGTTTTACAACTTATTTTTTAATAACCGGGTTGACAGCGGTTAAAAATGCGATAAATTGATGTCGGTGTCAACCTCTCGTGCTTCACTTGACTTTTGACATATTATCCCCTGACAATAAGAAGTGGCCTATCTTCAAGGGGATATCTAATTGATTTGGGTTCATGGCGAAAGGTTGACAAAGGTTGACAGAAAAAAAAAGCGATCAGTCGCGCGTTTTACTGTTAAAGTTTAGCTACTGAAGTTTAAAATTATCGGGTGTATCGGGAGTCGGAACTCCCTCCCACAAGTGAAACGCCATCCACAGGTGAAACGCCATCCACAGGTGAACCCCCTTCACATAGATGGAAATTTCTTTTTATTTCTTCTTAGCTGGCGTAAACAGCCCTGAAATTATTCCCCCTTTTTACATTCTGCTCGCAAACGTGAGTGATGTTAACATACGGTCTAATTGTTTAGCAAGCACATAAAACTCGAGAAAACGGGAGTTTCACACACACGTAATTATTTCTGGTTATAAGCGCACGGTAGGACAGCAGGCCTGCCGGGGCGCGGCCTTTTTGCGTCAAGTCAGATTATCGGATATTCAGGAATTGAATAAATGCAGGAACCGCTCAAAATAGATGCGGAATATCGGGATAAGGATAAAATACAGGCATTTATGCACGGTTTGGCTTCATATCCGGTGCTTATTGATACCGACGAAATCTCTAAGCAATACAGCAGTAGTGATAGCTTCATCGTTGACCGCGATGGCATTGTTCAAGATGCCAGTCAGCAGCTAGGTGAACTGAACACGACGTTATCGGAACTTTTGAGTGTCTGAATCGGGTTTTGAGCGTATTGCCTTGTAGATAGATTTATGGTATAATGCGCTATATATGATTTTGCGGTTGCTAGGTTCTATTGACAGTCCTGTGAAAAAGTGAAGGCTTGCTGAATGGGGTGTTGGGATTATGAGGCGTTATCCTGAATATAAAGAGAGTGGTGTGGAGTGGATTGGGGAGATTCCGGGGCATTGGGAAACCAAGGCAGTTTGGATGATGTTTCGTTTGGGGCGAGGCCGTGTGATCAGTAACGAAGATATGGGAAATAACCCTGGGCAATATCCGGTTTATTCGTCGCAAACAGAGAACGAAGGGGTCATGGGCTATATTGATACTTATGATTTCGACGGCGAGTATATCACATGGACAACAGACGGTGCCAAAGCTGGAACTGTGTTCTACAGAACAGGACAATTCAACTGTACCAACGTGTGTGGAACGCTCGCACCGAAAAACCAAGATGTAGATCTAAGATTTTTTCATCATGCCCTCAACATAATTACTCCTCGGTTTGTTAGACATGATATCAATCCGAAACTTATGAATAATGTCATGGCTAAAATTCGGGTTCAGGTGCCGCCTGCGACAGAACAACGCACCATCGCCAACTTCCTTGACCGCAAGACGCAACAGATCGACGAACTCCTCCGCATCAAAGAACGCAGGGTAGAACTACTGCAAGAACAACGAACCGTCCTGATACATCAGGCAGTCACAAAGGGCCTTGACCCGAATGTAGAAATGAAACCGTCGGGGGTGGAGTGGATTGGAGATATACCGGTGCATTGGGAAATTGGGAGAATAAAACACATAGCAACGCTTATCAGTCAGAATTCAACTCCTGAGACAGACGCTATAAAAATATCGCCTGAAAATGTTGAACCGAAGACAGGCAAAGTCCTCGATTTTTACAGCTCTTATGATTCAACTGGCGCAAAATTCCAAGCTGGCGATGTGTTATTCAACAAACTTCGCGCCTACCTCAGCAAGGTGGTCTTTGCAGAATACAGTGGTTACTCTCTCGGTGAAATGATAGTTGTAAGGCCCTCTGTGCAAGACACAAGTAAATATCTCTTCTATCTAATGCTATCCCCTCGTTTCATTGAATACTGTGATTCTATATCCTACGGGGTAAAAATGCCACGAACATCCGTTGCTGACATTCTGAATGCAAAAATTCCGCTAACTCCATATCAAGAACAAAGCCAAATCGCCAACTTCCTTGACCGAAAGACCCAACAGATCGACGAATTGAGATCCAATGAACAGCAAAGCATTGAACTCCTCAAAGAATATCGTCAAACCCTCATCTCTGAAGTTGTGAGCGGCAAGATAGATGTCCGAAGCGTGGGTTCGGCTTAGTGGATATGTATTGAAAGGAAACGCGGGCATCCGAATGAAAGCAAACGGCATCTTCATCACAGGCACGGACACGGAAATCGGGAAAGATAAACTTGAGCGCATCAATCCAATCTGCCTTTTAATCCGCGAATCAGACAATATCGTAATCTCACCCGCATACGCGTAAGCCCGACCAAGTCCTAAGTGATACTAAAAAAAGGTTGATATAATCCCACAATGTCACGTATAATAGGATTATTATGGCGCAAAGATATGATAGTATTTCCCAATACCTCATCCGTGGATATCCCGACCCTCTCGCAGGATTAATCTTAGGCGATCCAAATGTTGAGGTGGGGGAGAGCTTGTCTACCAGTCACCTCACTCTCGAACACTATAGTGATGTCAACTTCAAGGTGAGGCATTCTGATGGCACACTCGCTATCCTCCATATTGAGGTACAAACCCACGACAGCCGGGAACCAATGGAAGCCCGCATGGCAGCCTATCACGGGTTGCTGATTAAGGAACATAAGATGCCGGTGTATGGGTGTGTTATCTATTTGCACCCGAACGCCGGCAGAACTGATCCTGGCCGCTATGCGTATGAATGGGCTGGTGGCGAGTATGTTATGCAGTACAAGATGATACGATTGATTGAGATAGATGGTCAAGCGGTTTTGGAGTCCCAAGACCCTGGTTTACTGGCGTTTTCGTCTTTGATGAAACGGCCTAGGGATATGGACGCGATACGGTGGTTGGACGAGTGTGTGAATGTGGTAGGGTCGTCAGCGGTAGCCCCGCGTGAGCAGTTGGTGGCTTTGGGAATCCTGAGCAGTTTGATTTATGACACGGAACAGATACAACAACGCATACCGGAGGGCCTAATGCACGAATTTCCGTTAATCCAAAAATTTGTTGACGAGGCAGAAACACGAGGGATTGAACAAGGGATTGAACAAGGGATTGAACGCGGTGAAAGAAAGGGAATTATTGAATCCATTCTCACGTTGCTGGGAACCCGGTTCCATCCTAATGCTGTGCAAATCCTAAAGCCTAACCTTGAAACCATTGATGATTTACCCCGTCTCAAAGAATTGCTAATTGTGGCATCCCATGTAGAAAACTTTGAAGAATTCGCAAAAACTGTGCATGAATAGTGCACTCATTGGTATTTCCGCTGGTTGAGAGACAGGATAAAATTGCCACCTTCCTCAACCGCAAAACTGCACAGATCGGCGAACGGAGAGCTAGTGAATAGCGGAGCATCGCACTCTTCAAAGCATACCGGCAGACCTTAATCTCCGAAGTTGTGAGCGGCAAGATAGATGTCCGAAGCGTGGATTCGGATTAGTTGATATGTATTGAAAGGAAACGCGGGCATCCGAATGAAAGCAAACGGCATCTTCATCACAGGCACAGACACGGAAATCGGGAAAACGGTCATCGCGGGTGGGCTTGCGGCGGCGTTTAAGTCTACTGGTGTTGATCTTGGTGTTATGAAGCCGATCGCTACTGGTGGTATCTCTCAGCCCTCTCCTCACAAGGCACACACCGTCTCTGAAGACGCAATTTTTCTCAAACACGCCGCGCAGGTGGATGATGAACTTGAGCTGATCAATCCGATCTGTCTCCGTCATCCGCTCGCACCGTCTGTTGCCGCAGCACTTGAGGGTGTTACAATTGACTTGAGTCGGATTGATCAGGCTTTTAATCGGCTGTGCCAAAGGCATCAATTTATGGTTGTCGAAGGTGTCGGAGGTTTGGCTGTGCCGATTCAGGGGGAGGTCGTGGTCGCTGACCTTGCCAAACGGTTGCACCTCCCGCTACTCATTGTTGCAAGGGCGAACTTGGGCACAATCAACCATACACTGTTGACGGTCGCGTTTGCGCGCTTATATGACCTTGAAATTCGCGGCATTGTGCTCAACGGATTGCGAGAGGATGCCAAAGGGCTTGCGGAGGAGACCAACCCGAAAGAGATCGCCCGCCTGACCCGCCTGCCGATTTTAGGAATTATCCCGTTTGATAAGCGGCTTCAACAGAACACACCTGACCCTGCCTTTTTATCCCAGTTTATGAAAGACCATATTGACCTAGGCAACTTTCGGCATTAAGGTTTATTTTCTGCAGCAAATTGGAAGGGCAGGATTGGAGGGATGGAAGGTTGGAAGATTGGGTGAAGTTTCTTCCTCCATCCTTCCATTCTTCCACTCTTCCATTCTTCCGCCTTTCTCCGTCACAGTGTAAAGTTTATTCTGCAAACTTGCTTATGTGTGTTATAATTGGGTTGATTTCTGCGATGATTTCCGTTATCCTTTTGACATCCACACCAATACTCGACTATTTCTTATGAATGAACTTCGTCCCGATCTTGCTCGGCGCATCGTTGAGACCGTAGGTGCCAACGGTATCCCGCCGGAATATGGATTTCAATTCTTTACCGCAGGCTTGCAACCGTATCTGTCTGTCATGGAGGAGGAGTATCTTTCATCCTTTGTCAAGGATGGCGGGTCGGCGTTTAAGATTGTTGTTGGGGTCTATGGCGGGGGCAAGACCCACTTTCTTTACTGTATGCGCGATTTGGCTTGGGCACACAATTTCGTAGTATCTTATGTCTCCCTAAGTCCAGAGGCGAGCCCGTTTCATCGACTTGATTTGGTGTATAAAGCCGTTGTGGCCGGTCTGATGCCTCCACCGGTGACCGATGAACAGCTCCCAGGATATGAGCAGGGAATTGTCAGCTTTTTACGCAACTGGTACGGTCGGCTGGTTCAAGAATTGACCGACAAGGGACTGTCGGCATCGGATTTGTACGATGCAATAGAGGACACCGTCGAAGCGATTGAAGGTATTGAGAGTCTCAGCTTTACCAAAGCGATTAGCGGGGCGATTCGTGCCTTGATGGCGAATCAGGAGGACGAATTTATCAATATCTGCCAGTGGTTAAACTGCGAGGGATACGACAGGGGGGTGCATAGCGCGCACGGCATCTTTCAGCCGATTGATCGGACAACGGCGTTGACGATGTTGCGGTCACTGGTGCAGTGGGTACGGCAGATTGGGTATTCGGGGTTGGTCATTCTCTTAGATGAAGCCGAGCGTGTACCGAGCCTAACCAGCAGACAGCGCGAACAGCACCTGAGCAATCTACGAGAGGTGATTGACGCATGTGGGCACACCAACTTTCAAGGCGCGATGATTTTCTATGCTGTGCCAGATGAGAACTTTTTGGAGGGACGGACGCAGGTTTACGAAGCATTGCGACAGCGCGTCATCACCGTTTTTGAAACGCTGAATCCATCGGGTGTGAAAATTGATTTGCAGTCGGTTGTCACCTCACCGCTCTCTTTTCTGGACGAGATTGGGGGGAAATTGGCATCCGTATATGAGACCGCTTATAGCCATGAGTTTGAAACTGAGCCGCTTGAACAGACCATCGAGATGGCCGCGGAAACGGCATACGAACAGCGTTTCGGTGACATCGGCTACAAACGTCTCTTCGTCCAAACGCTGATTCGGGGATTTCATTTTCTACGTCAGAAAGGGGTTGCACCTAAAGGTGGAGATTTGCAGATGTCCTCCGAATGGCACTCAGATAGATAGCATAATGGCGGTGGAGGCGGCCCCAGACCCCGCTCGCTTCAAATCTCGACGCATGATTGAGGCGTTTCGACTCGGCATCGTCCCCCACGATTGCGTATCCGATTTCATTTTCGGGCGAACGGAGGAGATTCGACATTTCACAGATTGGCTACACAGCCCTGACAACAGTGCGCTGATGGTGGCCGGAGAGTACGGCAGTGGTAAAACGCATCTCCTACATTACATCTACGGACATGCGCGACAGGAGGGGTTCGCTGTCGCGCTCATTGAGATGGACCCGAATGAGTCCCCCTTCCACCGACCGAAACAGGTCTATCGTCGCTTCATCCAAAATCTGCAATTTTGTGAGGCAGAGAGCACGCAACCGAAAATTTTGGGATTTCGCGAGCTGATTCAGGAAGCAGTCGCCCGCGGTGCCCTTGAAGACCACACGTACTTTAAGTGTCTTATCGACAGAAGCTTGGACGAAACTTTGTGGGAGTGGATTGAAGCCCGCGATATCAGCCTCCGGCCTCCCAATGTTTATCAACAGACCAAGCTGCACGTCGGTCAGGGCAATATCGACACGGCTGAACGCAATCTCAAACGGATGGAGGAGGTGTTAAAAGAGGTACAACGGTTTGTTGACGGAAGCGGTTCGAGGTCGCCAGAAAGTCACCCAAACTTGCCCGGCTTGTATCCCTATTATAAGGCCGCGAATATTTACTGTTACCTGCTAAGTGCGCTCGGTTGGGCGGCGAAAGTGATTCTTGGCTTAAAAGGGCTACTGCTGATATTCGATGAGGCGGAGACGGTTGACAGCTATGACAATCTCTACCAAGCGGATAAGAGCCAGAACTTCTTAAAAGCATTGATTCGCACGGCTGATAGCGATGACCGCTTGCTGGAGCCCCCGACCAAAACAGACCTTGATTATTGTCAAGTTGGGGTGGGGCGCTCCATTCCGTTCCTCTACAAACAACCGAGCGGACTAAAGTTGCTGTTCGCATTTACGCCAATCGACACCCTAAGAGACGGAATCCTTTCAACAGTTTTCCCTGAGTTGCAGGAATCCTTCAGAATCAATTTAGAACCTTTAGCCGAAGCGTCTCAGAAAACGCTGTTTGACCACGTTTACCTGCGCTACAAAAATGCGTACGACGATTTCAAAGCGGAACTGCCCGCGAATACGCTCGACGCAATCTTCCTACGGTTGATTCAGATTCCTGGACCGGTACGGATGTTTGTTAAAGCCACCGTCGAGACGTTAGACCTGATACGGACCGCGCAACTACGCGGGCTAGATTCCGCTCAAGTGTTAGATGAGGTGCTATGATGATTGACCCCGGGCAGGTGACAGCCATCCAGCGTCGTTTGAAACGGGCCTGGGGGCCATTTTTCACCCGGTTTGGCAGGCTAACGCCCGTCCAGATCGAGACGATTCCGAAAATCTTGGACGGTGCCAACGTCGTTGTGGCATCGCCGACCGCTTCGGGTAAAACCGAGGCGGTCGTTGCACCTGTCGCCGAGCGATTTATATCCGAGGGGGGAGAAGGGTTGGCGATTTTGTACATCGTTCCAACCCGCGCGCTCGCCAACGATACGCTCGAACGCATTGAGGGCCCTCTTGAGGACATGGGAATCACAACGGCACTCAAGCACGGAGACAAACCTACATTATCGTTGACCGCCTTGCCGAATTGTCTGATTACCACACCTGAATCTTTGGATTCACTGATTTGTCGGCGTTCGCGAGCGTTGGGTACGGTGCAAACGGTGATTTTGGATGAGATTCATCTGCTGGACAACACCTATCGGGGCGACCAACTGCGAGTACTGCTCTGGAGACTGCGGAAGTTGGTCTGCGACGGAAATTTCTCTACCCATCTGCTCTCTGCGACCCTTTCTGCGCCCCACGAAATTGCGCGAAGGTATTGTGGGACATGCCCCTACGAAGTTGTTTCGGTGGCAGGTGCCCGGGAGATTGATTATTGGTTTGTCGATTCTTACGAGGCCGCATATCGCTTGGTACGGGAACACAATTGGAGAAAAGTCCTCGCGTTCTGCAACCGACGTGAATCGGTCGAGATGGTAGCGTCCGCCTTTGCGCCACTGTGGCATCCCTATCCAGTCGTTGCACATCACGGTAGCCTGAGTCGACGGATGCGAGAAGAAGCGGAAACCGTCATGAAGGAGGCAGAGGTCGCTGTCTGTGTTGCGACATCCACGCTGGAAATCGGCATTGACATCGGGGATATCGACCTTATTTTACTTGCAGAGGTGCCGTGGAGCATTTCTGCACTGCTTCAACGTATTGGGCGGGGCAATCGTCGGGCGGGGCGTATTCATGCCGCTGTCATTGCAGTTACTTCGGAGGAAAGAGCGGTGCTGGAAGCGATGTTGAGGACAGCCGATTGCGGCACACTACCGGAGGAGCCTTACACGCCTGACCTATCTGTGGCGGTTCAACAGACGTTTTCGCATCTGTATCAATACCCCGAAGGCACCCCAGAGCCGGAACTGCTTGAACTGCTATCCCCACTCTGTTCAAAGCGAGAAAGCAGAGCTATCCTAGAGCACCTACGACAGCGCGAGTGGGTGCGCTGGCGTACTGGACGCTGGCTTGCGTCTCGCAAATTGATGAATCTAGGGGAAAAGGGGCACGTCCATTCTAATATCCCCGACTCGCAAACCTACACCGTGATAGACATCGGTTCGGGGCAGGAGGTCGGAACGCTCTCTGGCGTGTTCGATGACCTATTTATTCTCGGTCAACGGGCGTGGCGCATCGTCTCTCAGGAGGGAAAGGTCATCAGGGCAAGTCGCTTTAGTGGGCAAGCTACGGCACCTGCGTTTCAGCGACATAAGGACGCAGGCGCGTTCTTTGATATGTTGCCAGCCAATCTGAAGGGAAACCGATAATCCTCTGTCTATGTTGCTCCTGCTGGATTGCCAAATCCAGTAGCTCCTTGACCCGTAGCTGTTTAAATGCTATGATAACCCAAGTTGCTACCTACCTTGTGTGGCGGTTCGTAGTCGCGCGTTGATTGTGCGTCTTGCTATTCTTTCTTGCGTCTTTGCGTTCTATTTTTCTTATCAAGGTAGCAATTCAGGTCAAACTACTATGCGTATTATCCTATATACAGGCAAAGGCGGGGTTGGCAAAACAAGCATCGCCGCCGCAACAGGTTTGAAGTTAGCTGACTTGGGGTACAGGACTATTGTTATATCGTTGGACGCGGCACATTCGCTGTCGGATATATTTGATAAGGAGAAGCGATTGGCGGACAGCGGGGAGGACAAGCTCATCCAGATTAACGATAAGTTGTGGATTCAGGAGATTGATATCCAACAGGCAATCATAGACTATTGGGAAAGCGTCCACAGCTACATGCGAGCGTTGTTGAATCAATCGGGCTTAGATGAGATTGTGGCTGAGGAGATCGCTATTTTTCCGGGCATGGAGGAGATTTGCGCGCTACTCTACATCAACCAGTATGTACGAGAGGAAGCCTACGATGTGATTATTCTTGACTGCGCTCCAACAGGTGAGTCCCTTCGATTTGTCAGCATTCCGACAACGCTGGAGTGGTACATGAACCACTTGTTTAAGCTGGAACGGAATCTGGTGAAGGTTGCCCGTCCTGTTATCGAGCGGCTCAGTGCTGTCCAGCTACCTCGCGATAATTATTTCCAGAACATCCAGGACCTATTTGACCAGCTTCACGGCATTGACCACATCCTCACCGATCCGAAAATAACCACTGTGCGCCTTGTTACGAACCCAGAGAAGGTCGTAATCAAGGAGACCCAGCGCGCCTTCATGTACTTCTGCCTTTACGGACTGTGCATTGATGCCGTAATTATCAATCGAATCATTCCCGATACAGTGGATTCGCCGTTCTTCGAGGGGTGGAAACGGACGCAACAGAACTATATCAACGATGCTCTGAACTACTTTTCGGAGGTTCCGGTTTGGAAAGCGTATCTGTTTAATGATGAAATTGTGGGTGAGGCGGGGCTTCGACGGCTCTCCGAATCTTTGTACACTGAAACCAACCCTGCCGATATCTTTTTTGACAAAAAACCGTATCAATTCAGTAAAGATGGCAATCAGTATCAGGTCTCGGTCCATCTCCCCTTTATCACGAAGGAAGACATTGACCTCGCCAAGCACGGTGATGAGTTGATTGTACGCATTGGGGGGTTCAAGCAGTACGTTGTGTTGCCGCGCAGTATTGTTCACGCGAACCCCACGAGTGCAGAGCTAGTGGATGACCGTTTGATAATCACCTTTACACTTCCCAACCAGTAATGGCAATTTTAATAAGGAGGCACAACCCGATGTTATACACACTGATTACAAATATCACAACGGAACTAACAAAAGGGCACGAAAAATCGATAACCCATTTCCGCAACGCGCAGGTTGAATTGCTCAAAGGAGTTCGCACGTTCATTGACGAGGAGATCCACTGTCTCGACCAATGGCTGGAGAACAGAAGCCAAAGGGATGAAGGCGAGCAGGAGGAGAAACAATAGGATTTCTACACACACCTCGGTTAAGGCAGTTGTGAGTTTTTCAAAGCACTTCACGAAGTCGCCATTTTGCCCGATGGATTGATGGCGAATGCATTGCTAGTCCACATTGGCCTGGATGGCAGAAACTCTCTTATGGGTTGTTCAATAAAACGGTGGTATAATTTAATTACTTTTTCGAGTGGTGTAGTGCGATACTTTATTGGGTTGGGAAAAATGACCACGGTGAACAGGTGGCAAGTGGCCTCTATTTTTACGCGATGAACGCTGGTATCTTTAGCACTGTCCGAAAGTTCGTCATTCTTAAATAGAGAAAGAGGAGGATAAAATGTCTCGAAATACGAAACGTGGAAGATACACAGTCCTTATAGGCGTTGCCTGCTTTGGATTGATGCTTGCTTTGGGATGCGGCGGACATCAGAGTAATGTTAACGGGCAAAAAGATGGGGCAATCGAGGTCGCAATCAAAGGCGAAGACCGAGCCGTTGATGAGATGTTCCAGGAAGCACTTCGACTCCGAAAGGCGCGTGAACATGAAGCGGCTATTGCCCAATTCCAATTGATTCTCCTACAGTACCCAAACACGGATCAGAAGCCGAGCATAAAGCTCTATATGGGAACGCTTTACAGTCAAATCCAGCAGTACGGAAAAGCCATAGAGCTGTATAAACAGATTCAAACCGAGTCTCCGGATTATCAAGGTATGGCAACCGTGCTATATCATTTGGCTTGGGCGTATCGGTTGTCGAAAAACAGTTCTTTAGCTGTAGCCACATACGATCAGATTATTAAACAGTGGCCCCGTGATGACCTAGCCAGTCAAGCTCTCTACGCAAAAGGTAAACTTTATTACCATCAACGACAATTTGACCAAGCGCGTACCATTTTCAGACAAATTGTTGATGATGAACAAAAACAGGAAAAATGGAGGTTGCTCGCAATCAAGCAAATCGGGCTTTCTTACTTCAAAGCAGATGAGTATCAACAAGCTGTGTCTATTTTTGAGGAAAAGTTAAGGCGATTCGGAGATGATGCGTATGCGGTCCACATGATAGCAGAAGCGTATCGACGGGAGGCGCAATACCCGGAAGCGATTGCGGCGTTCAAGCGCATCCTAAGAGAGCATCCCGATTATAGAGAAGCGCATGTCGCCGCTTATTTCATCGGGGAGTGCCTTGAAATACAAGGGAATTTACAGGCGGCAACGCGAGCTTACCAAGAAGCAATCTCCAAATATCCTGAAGTTGCCCCCGAATCGCGAAACCGCATCCAAAAGATTGAACAGGGACAAGACCCACTGTCTCCAACCAAGCCGACTCCAACCAAGTAAGCAGGTTTAAGAATAAAAGTTTCGATTCCGATTCCAAAGAAATCAAGTTTTTGCAAGGGACGGGCGGGGGGACCCCGCCCCTACGGGTTCAAAAATGTCAAATTACTATTAAAAGTTGCTTAAGCAGGTTTTAATAGAAAATTTGCACATTGCGCTCCGCTGGAGCGCGGGCATGTGGGCTTATCGTGTGCTATAGACATTGCGATCCTCTGGATCGGAAGAGCGGATACGCAAAATTGTTCACCCTGAAAATGTAAATTTATTTTTTGAAAGTTGCTTAGAGCGTGTGTGAAAAGTTACACTAACGACTTGGCTCCTAGGCACATCAACCGTTAGGGGGAACTAAACGCTTGAGCATCAGGTGACTCATCGCTATCTCAATTAGCGATTCACTTGTTGAACCCAGACGCTCGTAATCTTTGCTCAGCCTCCGAGATCTGCCTAACCACGCAAATGTACGTTCTACAACCCACCGACGAGGAAGAACAACGAACCCCTCCGCGTCCGGGGGACGAGAAACAATCTCAAGCACACAACCTGCAGACGCCTTCACCCAGTCAGCCAGCGAACCACTGTACCCCCAATCTGCCCAAATTCGTTTCACAGAACTGAATTCTGTGAATAATTTCTCAATAACGCCTTGCGCGCCATCTCTATCTTGAATCGATGCGCTATGAACCGAAACCTCAAGCAACAATCCAAGCGTATCTACTATCAGATGCCGTTTGCGACCATTGACCTTTTTGCCCGCGTCATATCCCCTTTCACCCCCTTGTTCCGTGGTTTTCACACTCTGAGAATCAATTATCGCACCAGTGGGAGTGGGGGCTCGGTTTTCATTCGCCCTCATTTTGCGGTAGAGTTGAGCATGAATTTTCTGCCAGGTCCCATCAATACGCCATTTTCTAAAATAATACCAAACGGTGCCCCACGGTGGGAAGTGTTTGGGTAGCATACGCCATTGGCAGCCACTGCGTAGGAAGTAGAGAATGGCATTAATGACGGCCCGCATGGCCACGGTTCGGGGTCGTCCGCCGGTCTTTGGCGGCGGGATAAAAGGTCGAAGGTATTCCCATTGTTCATCTGTTAAGTCTGTTGGGTATATTTCGTTATTCATAACCCAACATAATACACGATAAATTCTGATTTATAAAGCGAATTATATCGTGTATTGTAACACTCGTTAACTAGAATTAACTTTTCACACAACCTCTTAAGCAGGTTTAAATATAAAATATACACATTGCACTCCGCTGGAGTGCGGGATTTAGGGCATTGCGCTTGCTATAGACATTGCGATCCGCTGGATCGGAAGAGTGGAAACGCTACACGATCCTTGATCAAAATGTAAAGTTTATTTTTTGCAAGTTGCTTACGTATGAAGTTTAAAAAATAAATTGGGTAATTTCATACGGGTGCCCGGTGCGGTTACCCCTAACGGGTGGTCCGAAGACGGATGGTCGCGTGAGCGAGCGCATCGCGTGAGCGAGCGCACAAGATGCCCTTACGGGTGGCGAGATGCGCGCAGGGCGCGAAGTTCATCTTCCCATCCGTCTTCGGATTCGTCTGCCCATCCGTCTTAGGATGACTCGACGCAACTTGACGCAAAACCGCCCCTACTTGAAACGGTCGCGTATCGATAAGCGACCGTTTCAAACCGGGGTTGGGGTTACCCGTTTAAATTCTGAAACTTCATGTATTATGAAAAGGAAAAAATCTCACAAGCTATACCACTGCTGTGGTTAGTTTGGCTTTCCTGATAGCATTAATGCCACGCTTGCTGAACAAAGTGGTCACGACTTGCCCATTACGGATATAGCCTTCGATTGCACGTCGTTCCTATTCCTTTTTAAAACTGCGGGCGAATTCAGAGTATCAATTTTCAACTTGCAGTGGCACAGGGGATGCGGTATAATTTAGTCGCTTTTTGGAGTGGTGTGATACTTTATTGTTAGCAGTGTTCACGGAAACCTTGAGGCGTTTCATTCCGTAAACAACCTGTATGAAACCCCTTCAATCGAATAATTAAGTGAGAGCGATGGTGACTCAAACTGACAGAGCCGTGATTGCTGTCTGCGGAACAACCTTTCTGGCATTCGTGATTGATGTTTGGCTTGGTTCAATTTGGATGCTCTATCTGAATGTATTCATTACAGCCGTGCTGTTCTATTACGCGATTCGGCAGAACGATGCGTACGCTTCGGAGTTGGTGCGTTGTATTATCTGCGGGGTTGCGGCATCGGTCGTTTATATCCTCCTAGATTGGAAGCTCACTGCTGAGTTACAGGGTAATGACAAAGGTCGCCTCATTGACTACCTCCGTCCCGATCTTCCCTGGTTGCCCACGGCACCGCTGAATCTGCTATTGACGTTCCTAATTGCTATAATAGTGATGATTTACCTATACCACCGATTGAGATCCATTTCAGGAAATGCCTTCATTGCGGCTGGGGTAACAAGTGTAGTGGCGTTCATCGGTATCACGGTTTTTGATCAACTCGGTTCGGTGCGTTTATGGAACTGGAATTACCTTATTGTTGGAAGTTTACCGTACATTGGCTCTACCCCAGTTTTTATTCCGACTGCATTCGCTTTGACCTTTTTGCTCTCCCCATATTATTTTTATAAACGGCAAACTGTAAGCGGGTATGCTATTGTGTCTGGGCTTAGGTGCGGCATTTTTATGGGAGTAATGCCGTTGCTGTGCTTTTGGGCTTTTCGTTTCATAAGAATTTAGGAATACGAATAAGGCGTGGATTTGTCAATCCACGCCGAGCAAATGCCAATACTATTTAATTGTTATATCAATTGGCGATAGAGGAAGGGGTTATAATGATTCGATCGACAACCATTCTGGCGGTACGGAGGGATAATCAGGTATCGATTGGCGGGGATGGCCAAGTGACTTTGGGAGACATTGCAATTAAACACGGTGCTAAGAAGATTCGCAAAATTTATAATGATTCCGTTCTTTTGGGCTTCGCAGGTTCTGCTTCAGATGCGCTGTCTCTGTATGAGAAACTTGAGCAAAAATTGGAGCAGTATCGAGGCAACTTACAAAGATCTGCGGTCGAGTTGGCAAGAGACTGGCGAGATGACCGGGTTCTCAGACGCGTTGAAGCGTTAATGATAGCCGTTAGTGCGGAGGCGGCTTACCTTCTTTCTGGAAGTGGTGATGTCATTGCTCCAGATGATGGTGTGTTAGCCATCGGATCCGGTGGCTCAATTGCACTGTCGGCGGCCAAAGCGTTGTTGAAGCATTCGCAACTCACCGCCGAGGAAATTGTCAAGGAAGCACTGCAGATTACAGGCGATATTTGTATCTATACGAATCGTGCCATCGAAGTGGATTCAATTGAAATTTAGTCGTGCTTTTGATGGCAGATTCACGAAAAAATAATAACTCAACTGGAGGGACACTGTGGAGACACCAAAGCCTTCATCAGATCAGAAAACCTTAGCCGATGCGCTCACGCCTCGGCAGATTGTTGAAGAGTTGGATAAGTATATCATCGGACAGTCTGAAGCCAAACGTTCGGTCGCGATTGCGCTCCGTAACCGTTCCCGACGGCAGATGCTCGACGAGGATATCCGAGACGAAGTGGCACCGAAGAACATCATCATGATTGGCTCAACAGGCGTTGGAAAGACAGAAATTGCCCGTCGTTTGGCACGCTTAGTTGACGCGCCGTTTATTAAAGTTGAAGCCTCAAAATACACCGAAATTGGGTATGTGGGGCGTGATGTTGAATCAATGATTCGAGATCTAACGGATCTGGCGGTCAACATGATCAAAGCTGAGCAGACCGAAATCGTTAAAGAGAAAGCACTTGAGATGGTTGAGGAAAGCTTGCTGGATTGTCTAATTCCTCCACCCCGACCGCCGAAAAAATTCGTTGAATCACCTGAGGATGTAGATGAAATTGAGGTGGAGATTATCGAAGAGGATTCCGGTTTGGAGATTGAAATCGAAGCAGAGAGCCAAATCAGTCAGCAGCAGGAGGAAAGGTATCAAAAGACACGGGAAAAGTTCCGTCAGAGACTCAAAGCTGGAAAGCTTGAAGACAATCCTGTTGAAATTAGCGTCAAAAACCGCGCAATGCCTTTTATTGAAATCTTTTCGCCCGGCGGCATTGAGGAGATGGACATCAATTTCAAGGATATGTTCGGTAGCATGTTGCCCAAACAGACGAAAAAACGTCGTGTGACAGTGGCAGAGGGACGACAGCTCCTGATGCAAGAAGAGGCAGAAAAGTTGATCGATATGGACAAGGTTGTGAGCGAGGCGGTTGAACGGGTTGAAAATTCCGGTATTGTCTTTTTGGATGAGATTGACAAAATCGCTGGACGTGAATCAACGTCTGGTCCTGATGTTTCACGAGAGGGCGTTCAACGGGACATCCTGCCCATCATTGAAGGGTCTACGGTGGCAACAAAATATGGCATGGTTCGCACCGACCACGTTCTCTTCATTGCGGCGGGAGCGTTTCATGCGTCTAAACCGTCGGATCTCATCCCTGAATTACAGGGGCGGTTCCCAATTCGTGTTGAACTCCACAGTTTAAATCAGGATGACTTCAAACGGATTCTTACCGAACCGAAAAACGCATTGCAAAGGCAGTATATCTCTATGATGCAGACCGAGGGACTTGAACTCACCATTACCGACGATGCAATTGATGAAATCGCGGCACTCGCTTTTCAGGTCAATGAAACCGTTGAAGACATTGGTGCTCGGCGTTTGCACACAATCATGGAGAAGCTTTTTGAGGCAATATCCTTTGATGCTCCAGACCTTGACGCGAAGAACATCCCCATCAATGCTGAATATGTCCGTGAGCAGTTATCTGATATTGTCGAAAACCAGGATTTGAGTAAGTATATTTTATAATCCTGCCTACGGCGATGAATCTGAGAGGTATTTGTGCAACTGGCGGTCTGTTAGTGGTGCAGGGATTGTTTTTCCGGCGCGGCGTGTAGCGAGTAGGTGATCGGATAGGAATTGCAGTTCTGCTGGGGTATCGACATCGTACCACGGTGGCAACAGTCCCAATTGTGCGTTGACGGATTCAATTTTGTCAAGCGTCTGCCGAAATACGCGCGCTGTGCTCCATGCGACTGCCTCAAAAATGGTGGGGATGGCTAACTTAGCCCCGTTCTCTGAGAAGCCGATGAGGTAGTATCCGCCATCCATACTTGGTCCGATAACGACATCTCGCGACTCTAAGAGGGTTAGAGCGTGTTTTACGTATTCAATTGGAAGGGTTGGGCTATCAGACCCTACAAAAAGGAACTTCGTATAGCCTTGGTCGGATGCCCATCGCGCCGCGGTGATTAACCGTTCACCGAGGTTTTCCCCGGCTTGAGGGACGTAGATTGCATGTTCACCAATTAGGGCTTGCAGAGTTGGTCGGCTTTCGGGTGGGGTATAGGCGATAACAAGGTCAGCGGTGTCAATTGTAGAAAGTACGTTGCACCAATCAACAAGGAAGGCTTGGTACAGTGATGCGACTTGCTCTGGAGAAAGAGCGGGGAGCAGGCGGGTTTTCACCTGATTGGGGATTGGTGCTTTTGCGAAGACAATGATACAGGGTGCCACATTCTGCCTCTCGGCTTTGTATGGGGTGACTTAAAATATCGCACTGACAATGACAATGCAAGCGATAATTCCAGAACTCAATGCAAGCGGTTTCCCTTTAAGAGCTCCGTCGCTGTTATCAATCCGATATTTAGCGATAAATCCGGTGACAAAGCCGAGGAGCGCGAGGGCAAGGCAGGCGTACCACGGAAAACTCAGTTTCGCTACCACGGAGATGAGTGAGAGCCCGAGACTCAGTTTAGCGAGATTGCTCGTTCTCGTGCCATCGGTCTCAGTCGCATCAGCGGCATCAGTAGATGGCTGACGAACTTCGCGGGGGCGCGGCGGTGGAACTTCCCGATAGGTTGATTCGACCAGACGTATAAATTCTGACATCAGCTTTCGCTGTTTAAGCCACTGGAACAGCATTGGATATTCATGTTTGAGTAGCATAGCAAACTCTTGGCGTTGTGCGCTAAAATCGGTAAACTCCTCCCATCGGTCTTCTTCAACCATACCGTAAGGCTCTGGCCCAACTTGCAGTTCATAACCTCGCCCGATATAATGAACGATCTCGCCAATGCCTTCACGCTCTGCAATAAGCATAGCTTCTACGGCGGCCGGCGTTGCGTTCGGCAGTTCGGTTTCTTCAACTACGGTCTCCGCCCGACTGGTCTGGTCGTTTCGGGCTTGGTCAACGGTAATCGCCAAACCGATTTGACTCACAATCTCTAGTGCCTCAACCTCGTCCTCTGGAGCCACGAGCAGCATCACCTGCCGTTCTTCCCGAATGTGTATGGGACGACAACGGATGTGCTGGTTCGCAAGCGTGGCTTGAACCAACTTCACCTCCCATTCATCGGCTGTGCGATAAATTTCGACCCAATTGGATGTCTCTGTATTTTGCGCCACGAGTTTCCCTCTAAGCAAGTTTTAGTGTTCTGCTGGATTTGTCAATCGAGCAGGAGCATCCTGGTTCGCAAATCGGATTTAGCAATACGGCAGGAGCAATTTGGAACACGACATCAAGTCTCATCGCCGCTTGAACCGGCTCTCCAATTCGGTTTTGCCCATTTCTACAATGATGGGGCGGGCGTGTGGGCAATTGAAAGGCAGTTTTGCCTTTGACAGGTCTTTGATGAGATTTATCATCTCCGCCATCGTCAATGAATCACCTGCTTTAACGGAGGATTTGCAAGCCAGCGTCACCAAGGCTTTATCTTGAACCTCAAGCATATCCATATTAGAGGGAACGTCTTCCGAGAGCTGATCGAGGAGATTTGTCACAGTGTCCGTAACGAGGCTTATTGGAAGCGATGCGGGGATTGAGCGCACAACAATCGTGTTGCCGCCAAACTGGTCCACATCGAAGCCGAGTTTTTTGAACAGCTCTTCGTATGCTTTGAACGTCGTCAATTGTTGCGCGGTCACTTCTAAGGTCGCCGGGAGTAGCATCCCTTGCACAGCCATGCCATCCGCCTTCAATTGCTCAACAAAGCGTTCGTAAAGCACCCGTTCTGCCGCCACATGCTGGTCAATGAAGAACACCTGCTCAGCCCCTTCTGCAACGATGTAGGTATTGAACAGACAGGTTTTTAACTGTATGCCCTTGAAATCGAACAATTCGAGCGGGACATCATCTGCAATTGGCTGTTGCGGCGGATGAATTGTCTGGGGCAAATCCGAAGATTCGCCTTCGTCAGGTGATGGTTGAAGCGCCGACGTTGCTGGTGCCGTCTGCGAGGGTGACGTGTCCGATTGACTTTGTGGGGCTTGCGTCCCCTGTGGTACTTGGATTGGATCTCCCTCAATAACGCTAGGCTGCGGGGGCTGTTGCGCCTTCGTATCAGCAGTAACCGATGCAGAATCCTGCTGTTCCTGTTCGGTTTCGATTTTTGGGATATATTTCTGCTGATAGATTCCACTGTGAAGGAGTCGCACCACTCCGCTATATATCGCTCGCTCATTTCTAAATCGCACTTCAATTTTGGCGGGGTGAACGTTGATATCAACCTCTTCTGCATCCATCGTCAGGAATAGGAACGCAACAGGATGTCGGTCTTTCGGCATCATCGAACGCATCGCCTCACTGAGTGCGGCACTGATAATCTTGCTACGAATCGGGCGCCGATTTAGGAAAAAGAGCTGATAGTTGCGGTTTGTCTTCGTGAAATCCGGTTTTCCCACAAAACAGTGGACGCGAAGGTTGGGCAAATCTTCATGAAACTCGATCAGATTTTCGGAGAAATCCTTACCGTACAGCAGGCGGATGCGCTCGATGTGCGAATCGCATGCCCGGACATCAACGAGCGAACGCCCGTTGTGGGTAAGGGAGAATTGGACCTTCGGCTGGGCAAGTGCCGCCCAATTGACCTGATTGGTGATGTGGTTCAACTCAGTGGCTTCACTTTTGAGGAACTTCAAACGTGCGGGGACATTGTAGAACAGATTATTGACTGAAATATGAGTCCCCGGCGAGCAACCGCTCTCCTGAACGGATCTGACAACTCCGCCTTCAACAGTAACATTCGTACCTTCCAATGCATCCGAAGTGCGCGTCAGAAGCTCAAATTGCGAGACGGATGCAATACTCGGTAACGCCTCACCGCGAAAACCGAACGTCTGAATCTGTTGAAGGTCTTCAATACTGCCAACTTTGCTCGTTGCGTGACGTTCCAATGCAATCAGGGCATCCTCGCGGCTCATTCCGCTTCCGTTATCTGAGACCTGGATGAGTCGCTTGCCACCGGCACGGATATCAACCTGAATGTTTGTCCCCTCGGCATCAACGGCATTTTCGACCAATTCTTTGACGGCCGAGGCGGGACGTTCAACCACTTCGCCCGCCGCAATTTTGTTCGACACATCAGGGGGTAAAATCTTGATTTTTGGCATGGGAAATTCCTATTGATAAAGATAACACCGACCCGCATGCGTTTCGGTGAAGGTGGTTTCATCAGGATAATTCTCACGGCACTGCGGCATCACTTGCGGACAGCGCGGGTGAAAATGACATCCCATCGGCGGATGGATTGGAGATGGCACATCACCTTCGAGCTGAATCTTTTCGACTCCCGTATCCGGATGAACTTGCGGGACAGCGGACAGCAGTGCGCGAGTGTAAGGGTGTTTGGGACTATCAAAGATCTCTTCAGTCGTGCCACGCTCAACGATTCGCCCAAGATACATCACCGCAACCTCATCCGCTAGATATTCAACGACGGACAGGTTGTGTGTGATGAAAAGATAGGTCAGACTCAACTCGTTCTGAAGTTCTTTAAGTAGATTCAAGATTTGTGCCTGTACGGAAACGTCCAACGCGCTCGTCGCCTCATCGCAGACGATGAACTCCGGTTCGACGGCGAGGCATCGCGCGATTCCAATTCGTTGGCGTTGCCCGCCCGAAAATTCGTGGGGATACCGGTCAACCATATCTGGCGAGAGCCCAACACGCACCATTAACTCTCTGACGCGGTTTTTTCTCGCCTTGTCGTTCTCCCCGATACCGTGAGTGTTCATCCCTTCCTGAATGATGTCTCCAACCATCATACGTGGATTTAGCGAAGAGTACGGGTCTTGAAATATAATCTGAAGCTGGTTGCGGTAGGTGTGCAGCTCCGGTCTGCCCGATTGCGCGAGGTCAACGTCATTGTAGAGGAGCTGTCCCTCTACCGGTACACCGAGCCGTAGGATGGCTTTGCCAAGCGATGTTTTTCCACAGCCAGATTCGCCGACAAGTGCTACAGTTTTCCCCTTGTGAATGGTGAGCGCGACACCGTCAACCGCATAGACATAGCCGATGGTCTGTTTGAGGATGCCCTTAACGATTGGAAAATGGACACGTAAATTCCTAATTTTGACCAGCGGCTCGCCAATTTTCCGTTGGGCATCGCCGGGGTGAAGTAGCATATCTGTTGACTTCGTTTCCGTATCGGTTTTTGGTGCATATTTGTTCAAAAACGGCGGTTCGGGATTATATAGATGGCAAGCGGTCTGATGCGTTTTATCAATTTCAAACAGTGGGGGCGGAATCGTCTTACACCCTTCCATCACTGTGGGGCACCGCTCGGCAAAACGACATCCGTGAGGATACTGCGTCGCTTTCGGGACACGCCCGGATATTGTCTGCAATGAGCCCCCACGTTTCTGGCGCGATGGCAGCGATTCGAGTAGCTTGATGGTGTAGGGATGACGTGGATTGCGGTAAATAGTCTCCCAATCGCTCATTTCAACGATTTTGCCCGCGTACATCACACCCATCCGATCTGTCATCTCCGACACAACCCCTAGGTCGTGGGTAATCATCAGAACCGCCATGCCAAATTCGCGTTGAAGTGCCTTAATCAGTTCGAGAATCTGTGCCTGAATGGTGACATCAAGTGCTGTCGTCGGCTCATCGGCAATCAGCAGGTCGGGACGGCAGGAGAGCGCGATGGCAATCATCACCCGTTGTTTCATCCCACCCGATAGTTGATGCGGATATTCATCAAAACGCTGAATCGGGTCGGGAATCCCAACCCGCTCTAGCATATCAATGGCGGCGATTCTTGCCGCCTTCCCGCTCATCGCCTGATGCCGTTTGATAACTTCAGCGATTTGGGTACCGATGGTGAACACCGGGTTCAAGCTCGTCATCGGCTCCTGAAAGACCATCGCAATCTCGTTGCCGCGAATCTTCCGCTTTTCGACTTCAGGCAGGCGGGTAATCTCTTTGTCCTTATAGTAAACTGCACCTTCCGCGATAAAACCGGCGGGTTGCGGCACCAGTTGAATCACTGACAACGCCGTAACGCTCTTGCCACAGCCGGATTCGCCGACGAGGGAAAAAATTTCGTTGCGTTTAATCTCAAAGGACACGCCATCTACAGCACGGGCCAGCCCCTCAGCAGTACGAAAATAGGTTTTGAGGTTTTCAACACGGAGTAATGTTTCGTTCATAGGTTTGTTGAGGCAAGTTCTAGCATTAAAATCGAAGTGTCGCCTTGATAAAAGAAATAGAACGCAAAGGCGCAAAGATGCAAAGGCGCAAAGAAGAACAGACATCTACGGAATCTTCCGCAAGCGTGTGTTGGTAAGGACAATCTCCAAAGTGAACAACACGATTGCGGGGAACAGCAGATAGATGGCAAGCTCTTTGTAACGCATATATGCCGTGACCTCGATTTTCGTCGTTTCGAGCCGGTTGATCTCGTCATAAATCTGCGAGAGCTTCTGCCGATCAGTCGCCCGAAAATAGCGGCCCGCTGTAATTTCGGCAATCCGCTTAGGCGTTTCCTCGTCAACATAGCTCAAAATCTGCTGATACTGTTTCCCAAAAACCGGGTCGTAATATGGAATCGGTGCGCCACCCGCTTTGCCTACGCCGATTGTGTATACTTTTATACCGAACGTTTTTGCGACGTGGGCGGCAGTAATCGGGTGGATAGCCCCGGCGTTGTTCTCTCCATCAGTAAGCAGGATAGCGATTTTACTCTTGGTCTCCGAATCACGCAGGCGATTGGTCGCATTCGCAAGCGCGTCTCCGATTGCCGTACCATCCTTTATGAGACCAGTTTTTACGTCGCGCAGTAGGTTGGTCAGCGCGTGGTAATCGAACGTCAGTGGGCATAATGTGACACTTTCGCCAGCAAAGACGACCAACCCGATGCGGTCATTTTTCCGATGGCTGAGAAACTCATGAATAACCGCTTTCGCGGCTTGAAGGCGGTTTGTCGGCTCGAAATCTTCGGCAAGCATACTCTCGGAGATATCGAGAATCAGCAGAATGTCAATTCCTTCAGATGTCACCTTCTCACGGCTTTGGGACAATTGCGGACGTGCAAGTGCAAAAATCATCAGGACAAGAACAAGGAATCGCACAAAACTCAGAACGGGAAGATGCCTCACCCAAAAACTGGGGCGTATCTGCCGCACGGTGTGGAAATCTGAAAAGCGGATACTCACCCCTTTTTTATCACGCAAATACCAGATAAGAAACGGTAGCAAAAGGAATAAGACTAGGAGCTCGGGCTGACCAAATCTCACGATTTTCCCTCTCCGCGTTGTGAGAGCATGTATGAGCAGTCGGACGAAAACGAAAGGCAGGGTGATTTCGGCATCAATTCAAGGATTACCGTGAACCGGTAAATTGCTACAGGTTCAACGATATTTCTGGGGTGTCACATATTGTCTGCGCTGATCGGTTTTTGATGGTACGTTGGAGCGTTGTCCAAACATACCTCTGGTGCAGACACCAATTCCGATGGTACTCGCGAGGGAGAGGATAACCCAATCAATGTGGTGAATCGGGGTGGATATCGCCATCCCGTAAATCAGATAACCGACGATTACGCCCACCAAGTTGGATTGTTTCCAAAAAATAGCCTTGCCCATCGAGAGAAAAATGGCGGTCTTTCCATAAATTGCCATACCCAACAAAATCGCGGCGAAGAAAAGCATCAATGGAATCCCAATAATCGAGAATACCAGAACGACCATCAGACATGGGATAACAACAAGCATAAGAATGCCGAACAGTGCATTGCCGATTGGACGGTGAGTGACGAGGTTCGCCATATTGTTCATCTGTTCGGGAAATGCTGTGACAAGCAGAATGTGAACGCTCATTAACGCGGCGAATGTCAGCAGACGCCACAAAAAGCTGGTCTGTTTGTCCAATTCCCATATCTTTTGTGGACGCATGATTAACGAAATCAATACCGGTGCAAGTTGTAGCCCGTTGATCTCTCGATACAGTTCAGTTGTCTGCCCGCGTTGGTTGTCCCCCAATACGTTTCCTTTCAGAAGGTGTCTGCCGAAGATTGTTCCCACGACAACCGTAAGTTTTCCCTTAACCGTTGCCTCCGGTTTGATTTCTACGTTTCCTTTCAAAACGAGAATATCCCCGATAACGGTTCCCTGAATCTGTGCAGTTCCACCAATTACAATCACATCACCGACCGTTTCCCCAGCTTTAAGATGAAAGTCACCAATCCGCACAATCCGTTGCTCCGTCCCACTTGTCTCCATTGCCTCTGGAATCGGGCCGGACAAGGTCATTTTCTGAGCAGGCACACCAGTTTTTGAACTGTCATCCCTCTGAACTAAATTCTGTTCATTCTGTGCTTTGACCGTCTGAGGGAAAAGGGAACAAAGACAGAGCAACAAGACCAAAATTAAAGCTTTCGTTTTTGCCATTTAATGCCCTTTACAAAGTAATTTTATGCAGATGGAGATGGTTTATGAATACTATAAAACATTTTGAGACTTTTGTAAAGTTTTTCTTTTATAAAATAACGCAAGTTGCGATATATTTCGGAGAAACCGAGGTTTGTGTATCCGTTGGGGCAAGATGCCCCGGCTCCGGGGTTTTGGGGATTCCCGATAGTTGCTGCCAATTAGTCGGGATTGTCCTCTACATTTGTAGAATTTGCCAACACGCGCTACTGTGCAACCTGGTCTCCTTTGGTGATTGTGAGCAGTTTCCTTTTGAAATCTGTTTGTTCGAGCGCGTCCCACATTGCCAAAAACTGTTGATATTTCGATTTGCGTCTCTGCCGATAGCGTGATATGAGTGCTTTAATGCCGATTGCATCCGTCTCCGCATCCGCTTGTGTTTCAAGCGTTTGCAGGCATGCCTCCAAGAACTCTTCGAGCATGTCGCAATCGTGAATATCGCCGAGCAGTCCTTGCAAATCGCCGACAACCTTCTGTTGCGCCTCTAACGCTTTTCCGTAGTTGGGGCCAAAGAGCTCCATTGAGTAGCGCAACCGTTTGATTGAGATTCGCATGGCGTGAAGCTCCTCTTTGCGCTCGACATCTCGGGTGAACCCCGCCCATGAGTACACCTCTTCGATTCGCACAGCCAAGATGGTTTGTGCATTTTCACGATAGCTTTTTTCTGGCTCAACTCCATTTACTTTCCATGCTTTTGCCATACGTCACCTTAAAATTCTAGGAATTGTTCGCCGGTAGGATACCGCTCAAGTTTCTCGAATGTCTCCAATACCGGTTGGCGTTTTTCCTCATGTTCTTGTTGTAGGCGGTTGATTAAATTCTGGACACCAATCTGCTCAATATCGGACAGGATGCGGATGTCCTTTTGGAAACGAGCAATAAGCACTTCCACGTCGCGGATGCCTCCCAGAGTGTCCGTAACCTTCTTGACTGTTTTCAACCGCTTACGAAATTTCTTTTTATCCTGGAAACAATCAACGAAATTCTGCATCGCGGACTGCAAGCGTCGTGATGACACACGCATATCATAAACCCCCGCGGGGTTGCCTTCAGCCACATCGTATTTATACGACATCATTTCATCGAATCGGGTGGCAATAATTCTGTGAGCGCATTCTTGGAGGCTTTTTTCCGGTGCGATGTCATCAACGTTCCACGCCTTTGCCATTTTCCGTGTTCCTTTCAAAGATGGTTATCAAGCGGCAGCCTGAATGTTCGCCCGTGTGCCGCCGACATCGAAACAGGCGAACTGATTGTCCCGCATAATGCGCGTGGCGATATCCATTGCCTGCTTTTCGGTCATATAGCCATCTGCGATTTCCGCTTCCAGGGCTCGCGTAATTTCATTACGCGCTTGGATGGCATACGCCATGGCACTTGTCGGCCACTGTGTGTCGCCACCGAATGCGAAAATCTTGTTAATCGGTACAGCATGGATAAAGCGGCGCAAAAAGTCACGAGAACTGTACGGGTCAATGCTCCACGCCCAACACAGGTCTACCCAAATATTTTGGTAGTGCTTTGCGAGGGCGACCAGTTCATCGTTGTACGGATAGGCGATGTGCATCAGGACGAATTTGGCATCCAGATAACGGGCAAAGAGGTCACACATATTCCCCGCGGGAATCCGACTCACAGGCATACGGTTATTGCCAGCGTAATAGCCGGTATGAATCTTAAAGGGTAGGTTGTGTTCGATTGACAACTCAACCCCTCGCGCCCAGCACCAATCACCGAGGCAGAGGCGCGTTTCGACATCAATCTCTGTTTCCGGTTTCTGCAAGACGGTTGCAAGTGCGGCAGATGCTTCTTCATCGGTTCGTTCCACCCAATTGAGGGTTCGGTTGTAGGCGTGCTGGGCTTTCACGGCAATGGCAGACGGGGCATGTTTTGCGAAAATCGCCTCCATCCCGCGTTTGAGCGACGCGAGATTGATAACTTTAACGCCTGTCTCCGCCTCAATCTGCTCCGGATCGATTTCGCCATTGCAGAACCCGCGCCACGAAAGGTCGTAGAGAAAGAAGCCCAGCCCGGAGTTATCCGGCGCACAAGCCCAAGCCCCGTCATCGGTCTGCGTGTGCTCAAGGTTCGCTACATCGTGCAGTAACCGATAGCGTTCACCCGGTCGTCGCAGGACGTGGGTCTTTTCCTGTACTGATGCGAGTTTTTCCCCGGTCAGTTCGTCAATGCCGTAGGCATGTTTGGCGATGAGTCGGACAGCTTCGCCGTATCCGGTGAACTGGGTGGCTTCCCACGCATCCCGGATGCCTTCAAAACGGCTGGCGATATCCGGGTCTTTTCCATCCGTCAAGCGACTCATTGCTTCCGGCGATGCCCCCGCTGTGTTGAGGTCTGCGGGAACATAATTTCCGAATAGGTCTTGTAGGATGTCTGGGCCATTTTCTAGCCAATCGTTTTCGCGCCGTAAGTGTTCATGTGTATCAACTAAAGCGGTTCCCTGAATGTGTTGTGCCAGATGGGTCTGCATATTTGATTCTCCTGTCTGTTATTGTTTGTCGAGACTAATCACCTTGGGATTTGGATAGTACATCTCGACAGAAAAACTGAAGATTTCGGACTAAAAGCCGCTAGTACCCGTTCTCACACTCTCTCGGACAGCGCGTTCGAAGGCGGAGAACAGGGCTGCTGCATCTTGCCGTAATATGGTTGTGTTCACCGTGAGCATGATACGCCGGGAGCCATCGCCATCTGGTGCAGATACAGATACCGAATGTTCCTCTAGCGTCTTGACGAAACGGTCACTATCAACATCTGTCTCTAACTCCAGTGGAACTATATTAGAGCCGTGCTCAAAAGGTTTGACGCTGATGCTCTCCAGCGCATTGAGTTTATCAAAAAGCCCTTTTGCCCGGCTCATAGCGCGATTGAAACGCTCCTCAAACCCATCTATGCCCCTAAGTGCCAACGCCGCCGCAAAGTTTGCGGATGCCAGGCCGCCCCCAAACATACGGCGGTCATGATACAACCCGTCCGCGAACTCCGCTGTCCCCGCCAAAATCGCCCCGAACGGTGCCCCAAAGTATTTATACAGGGACACGTACACCGTATCGAACAACGTTGCATAGTCAGCAGACGGAATGCCGGTTGCCCCTGACATCATGTAGAGTCGTGCACCATCAAGATGACTTCCAATCTGCTCCTCTCGGCAGTAGTCCGTTACCGCCTTCATTTCATCGAACGGCATAATTTTCCCCAATTGGCGGCGCACAGGGCTTTCGACCATCACTGCGCCAACAGAGGTGACGACCCGTCCCGTTTCTGCCTGCTCTACTGCGACTTTCAATGCTTCGAGTGTAAAATAGGGACGCTCCTTTGCCAAGGGCACGAGGTTTATGTTGCTGAGCCGCGTTACGCAGTCACCGCTGTCATTGTAGAGATGGCTCTGCTCCTGAACTATCGCACGAGATTTGACACCGCACAGTTTCCGGATGGCAAGATGGTTGGCGAGTGTACCGGTGGGCATAAAGACCGCTGCCTCTTTCCCCAACATTTCAGCGCATTTTTTCTCAAGTTGTTCGACATTGCCACCGAGTGAATAGCTGTCAACCTCAAGCCTAAATTCCTCCTCGAATCCAACAAGTCGCTGTAGCATCGCCGAAGGTGTTTTCGGCTCCCCGTCTCCCCTAAAGATAACAGTGTTATCCTGGTGAACATCTGACGTAGGAATCGCGTCAGATCTGAGCAGTTGGGTGGGCTCTTGGTTCGGTGTCTGCATTAAGGTTACCTTCTTTCGTGGTGGCTCTGTTCTTTTTGAGCAAGTTAGTATCGGGAGTAGGAACTCCCTCCCACAGTGGGGACTTCTCCCAAAAGTATCGGGAGTAGGAACTCCCTCCTACAGGTTTAGTGACCGTGTGATTTGCTATGCGGCACCATTTAGCCCCAAATCTTCTAATGACTCTGCGCTGAGCATCTTGGTGCCAAGGTCGGCTAATTCCTCCTGAGATTCAATGGCCTTTACCTGATCGGCGATAACTTGCGGGAGTTCACCAAATTTTGCTTCCAACATATCCAAAAGCATTAAGTGCCGTCCTTCTTGCCTTGCTTGTCCAAAGTAGCTGTATTCCATTTCTCTTACCCCCTGGTTGGATGCCCCATCCAGCCGCTCACGAAGAGTAGCGGCTTCCTCAGGTGCGAGTCGGTTGTAAGTACGAGTAAAATTTACAAGTAGAGACTTCTCATCGTCTGTCAATCCGCTTTCGTAAATACGATGATAGCAGATTTCCAGTCGTTCAATTTTATCCTCATCGCCTCTATCCATCAAGGCCGAAAAGGCCCAGGATACCGGATTATCGTCTGACCAATAGTCTGCAACAGAAAGACCTGACAGGCCGATGTGAAAATAGTTGTAAGTCAGCAGTTCGTGACCGAAGATTTCCTCTCGATAAGTTTCCACTTCAAACGGTTTCGTTCTACGCTCGGGACAAAGGGCTATCGGGAATACCGGCAGACGATGCCTGAGTCGTATGAGCATAAAGTATTCAAACATCCGAGCTTGGAGGGCCTCCCGCCACGGGTTTTCGATTTCAACGTGGATTAAAAACAGTTCGTCTGCACCGTTAAAGGTGGCAACTTTTACAACAAGGTCTGCATTCCGATGAAATGATTGTCCCTCTGCCCTTTGTGCGTGTTCTTCTGTATCAAGGAATTCAATGGACTCCCACTGTATGCGTTGTGCCTCATTTGGGAACATGAGTTCCATAAAGTATTGGAAAAATCCCTTGAGCAACTGCTTAAAGAGCGAGTCGTATTCCATAGAAATTTGATTTCCTTATACTGTTTTTTGAGTTTTGTATCGGGAGTGGGAACTCCTCCCAACAGTGGGAACTCCTCCCAAAAGTGTCGGGAGTAGGAACTCCCTCCTACAGTGGGAATTTCCTTCCACAGGATTGTGGATAACATTCTATCATTTATTAGATTTTTTTTCAGCAAAAAACTGCTGTCTGAACCCATTGATGACGCACTTTTCGCTAGAAAATCGGTGAAAACCGTATTCAGGGTGTTTCTGGACTCCATGTCAGGACGATTCCCAGCGACTTATCTCGTTCATCGCGGAGCAGACGGTATGCTTCCCCGGCTTCAGCGTAAGGCATCCGATGTGTCGTCAAACTTTCGACGTTCAGTTCACCTCGTTGGATTAACTGCAAGATCTGGCGGCGATTGTACTGTTGCGTCCACGGAAAAGCGAGTGTCGCGACGGTGGGGCATTTCGGTTGATGACATCCAACAAGTGTGAGTTCTTTGAGGTGGAATGGCATGAAGTTGACCGCTACCTCGCGATTCCAGATTGAGCCGAGTGCCATGATTCTGCCACCGATTCGCGCCATGTCGAAGGCAATCGGCAGGATGTCTGGATAGCCAGATGCCTCAATGATTACGTCCAAACCGCGTCCATCGGTGATGCGCTCGACTTCTGTTCGCAGGTCGCAACGGGTGGGGTTCAAAGCGTGCGTGGCACCTGACTCCTTAGCCGTTTCCAATCGTTGGTCAATGAGGTCAATGGCGATGAACAGGTCGCCGCCTGTTTGGGCAGAGAGTTGTAGTGCCAGTTGCCCAATAAGCCCCATCCCCGTTATCGCAACATACTCGCCGAGTTCAAGTCGTGCTTTTCGGACACCGTGCATCGACACACTCCCCAAGACCCCGTAGGCTCCGTCATCAAAAGAGACACCATCGGGGAGTTTCGCCAGCGATTGTGGTGCTGTTGATACGGTGACATGGCTCGCATGACGGCCGAGAGATAGCACCCGGTCGCCGACTTTGTACGCTTCAACTCCTTCACCGAGCGCGATAATCCGCCCTGTGTTTGAGTAACCGGGCGTAAAGTCACCTTCGCGCTGTTGCTCTTGTGTGCCGAGTTCTGTGCCTGCGCTAATGAGTGTGCTGACTGTTTCAACTAGCACCTGGCCTTGACCCGGTGCCTGTACTTCAAAATCCCTGATTCCGACGGTGTTGTCGGGATGGACAATCACCTGTTTGCCTGTCGTCGGTATTTGCGGTGTCATTTCATCTCCTTAATCCGTTCGACTGCCCCCTGAATCACTTCATCAGGATAACTGAGCGAGATTCGGAAATACCCTTCGCCCCACTGTCCGTATAGGCGACCGGGGGTTACGACAACGCCTGTCTGCTCCAATAGTGCTGTCGCAAATTCAGCACTCAACCCGTTGTAACCGTCCGGTACGGTTGCCCAGACATAGATTGTCGCCTTGGGTTTTTCGAGTGACCAGCCGCTTGCATTCAGCGCATCAACGACCATATCCCGGCGGGGTTTGTAGACAGCATTGATCGGGGGTATAATCTCTTCGGCAACCGAGAGGGCTTTCGCTCCAGCAAACTGAAGTGCCCTAAGTGAACCGTTGTCAATGTTGTCTTTCACCTTCTGAATCGCGTTGACAGCGGAAGTGTTCCCGACGACGAATCCCAATCGCCAGCCGGTCATGTTGAAGCCTTTGCTGAGTGAGAAAAACTCAACGCCGACTTCGTCCGCACCGTCCACCTCCAGCAGGCTCGGTGCCTTGTAGCCGTCGTAGGTGTTTTCGCTATATGCGCTGTCGTGAGCAATTAGGATGTTGTTTTCACGCCCAAACTCAATGGCGCGCTTAAAAAAGTCAAGGTCGGCGATTGCCGTTGTGGGATTGTTCGGATAGTTCATCCAGAGGATCTTTGCAAGCCGTTTGACTTCATCCGGAATTGCGTCGAAGTCGATATAAAAATCGTTCTCACGCAAGAGCGGGACGTAATGGCTCGTTGCGCTGGCGAAGACGTGGCCGATGTTGTAGGTGGTATACCCCGGGGTCGCTACGATTCCGATATCGCCCGGATTCAGAACCGCCATCGCCATCTTGACAATGGCATCCTTGCTCCCCATTGTTGTGGCCACCTGCTCTGTGGTGAGGCTTACGCCGTAACGTCTCTTGTAAAAGTCGCATACGGCTTCGGGAAATTCTGGCACGGGGATGTCGCAACCGTAGCGGTGGCGGTCAGGGTCGTTCGGGTCTGCTATTGCCCGACAGAGTTCTTGGATAACAGGGTCGGGGGTCGGAAAATCCGGATCGCCGATGCCGAGGTTAATAACCTTTATGCCTTTCGCCTGTGCCTCGGCTATTTTCCGGCGCAGGTCGGCAAAAGGGTATGGTGGGAGTTTCTGTAATCGTTCAGCGAGTTGTATTTCCATAGTTCCTTCCTGGTCATGTAGACCGTGAACCGTGTTGCGGCTAAAAACCGTCGTGGCTAGGAAGCCTGGTCGCGGCTAGGAAGCCTGGTCGCGGCTGGGAAGCCTGGTCGCGGCTAGGAAGCCGCTCCTACGGGGTTATTTTATCAAAGATAGACCGTGAAATCGTCTTGCGGCTAAAAACCGTCGCGGCTGGGAAGCCTGGTCGCGGCTAGGAAGCCGCTCCTACGGGGTTATTTTAGTCGAAGATAGACCGTGAAATCGTCTTGCGGCTAAAAACCGTCGCGGCTGGGAAGCCTGGTCGCGGCTGGGAAGCCTGGTCGCGGCTGGGAAGCCGCTCCTACGGGGTTATTTTAGTCGAAGATAGACCGTGAAATCGTCTTGCGGCTAAAAACCGTCGCGGCTAGGAAGCCTAGTCGCGGCTGGGAAGCCGCTCCTACGGGGTTATTTTAGTCGAAGATAGACCGTGAAATCGTCTTGCGGCTAAAAACCGTCGTGGCTCGGAAGCCTGGTCGTGGCTGGGAAGCCTGGTAGCGACTGGGAAGCCTGGTCGCGGCTGGGAAGCCGCTCCTACGGGGTTATTTTAGTCGCAGAATCTCTTGTTGTGTTGCCGTGAGGTTGTCCATAACGTTGGCACTGAAGTTTAATCCTTGTCCGCCCCAATCTGGCATGTAACCGATGCTGTAACAGTAATAAAGTGTGCGGCGCGGACGGTTTGAGACGTTTATCATTGAGCCGTGCGTTAGTGCCTCAGTGAAGATAATCGCGTCACCGGCTTTCGCAGGAATGGGGGCCAGTACCGGATTTTCGGTGGGATGGCTTCCCCAAGGGCGGTGAAAATTGCTCTTGTGGGCACCTGGGATAACGGCAAAGCAACCGTCCTCAACGTCACAATCGAGCATCGGAAACACCGCTTTGGTCAAGGTTGAAACCATCTCCCCGTTGCGGCAGTGATACTGACACTTAGGGATAATCGGTGTGCCGTGCATGTGTAAGCCTGTGTACCCACCGCCCCAACGATAGATTGTGTAGGTGTGATTTAGGCGATACGGACCGCTGGTAACACCCGCAATAACGTCGAGGACTTCGGGCATATCAATTAGTGGGGTAAAAACGGAGGACGCTTCCAGAATATTAGAGATGTACAATTCCTTTTCTGTCTTCTCCGTGCCGAGACAGAGGGGCGATGGATATTCCTCTGGATTCATATCCTCGAATCCATCGAGAGCCTTGTTGCACTCCGCAATGACGGATTGTGGAATAACGTCCTTGAGGACAATAAAACCTTGCAGGTCGAATAAATACTTCTGTTCTTCGGTCATGGTCTGCTCCTAGTCGATTAATCTCTGAGAATGACTTTGACAATTTTGGGTTGATATCAATTCCCGATTAAATCGCGAACCCTACGTCAAGCGGTGACATCTGTGTATCAGCACACTGTTTCCCAAATATCCTATGCTATATTTTGGAATTTGTCAACAAAAAAGCGGTTTTGACTTAGCGAATTGTTTATGGTGAGGGTTTTTCTTGCTGGCCAAGGCGTGAAGCGGAATTCTTAAACCTGATCAAATACAACTTTTTCTAAACTTATATTATCTGTTCCCGTCTTAAATCAGTGATGAAGACCTAAGCAAGTGTTTTCAGTATTACGGCAAATCTAATCCGTAGAGCTGACGGGAGGTCGTCTGAATTGTCTTGTATTTCAATTTTGAATAATAACCAATTGTTAAGCAGGAGGTATTTATCGTGAAAAGTCTATTGTGTCTGCTACTTTCGATCGGCTTGGTGCTGGTCGGCCTAACAACCTACGCGATTGAAGAGGAAAATATTCTCCTCTATTACTCGTTTGATAAATTTACTGGAAAGAATAAAGTCAACGATGATTCTGGGAACGGTCATCATGCAGAGCTTGTTGGAAAAGGTGAATCTGAAAACGGCCAATTCAAGAAAGCCATCCGACTGAACGGTGGCATTGTCCAGATGAGCCCTGCAAGGGATGTCATTTCATCGGTTGGTAAAACCGGCGAAATTACTATAGAAGCGTGGTTTTTCTTGAGCCAGCATAGTTCATACGACGGGATTATCTCGCTCGAAGCAGTTGATGGCGGTGGGTGTTGTGAATTTCGGACAATGGTAGATCCCAATTTTAACCCGTTCTGGGATGCCGGCCATCACGCGGATAAGAAGTTGGCGAACTTCAAGTTTGAGTTGAAAAAATGGTATCATTACGTTTTGGTCGCTGATGGCAAAGATGGAAAGGTCTACGTTGACGGGAAATTTATCGGCGCACAACCTGAGAACTTCAAGCTGCCGGTATTCAAACAGACTTTGGTTTACATCGGTGCTGGCGAGAATCCGAACGTCCACAAGGTTGAAGATGCGATTATTGACGAAGTGGTGGTCTACAACAAGGCACTAGACGAAAAGGAGATTAACGCATCAATGAAACTCAGTGTACCCGGTGTTCTTGCTGTTGAGCCGACAGGAAAGTTAGCCGTGATGTGGGGAAAACTCAAATCAAACCGCTAGTCCACGTCTATAGCAATAATTGGACGGTGAGCAGAAACCCGCTACACTTGTGACATTTTAAAGCCCATATCGCCTTGATGTCGGTATGGGCTTTTTTATATAGATGCTACCGTGTGCGAATTCTATGAAGTGAGTAGAAACAATGAAGACATTCGCTTTCTTGTTCAGTGTTGTTTTCACATTTGTTGGGATGCTCAGCCCGGTCAAGACATTCGGTGAGAAACCGGAGGGCAAGACCCTGCCCCAAACGATTGTCAGTCCAATTGATGCCGCAGAGATGGTCTTGGTCCCTGCGGGCGATTTTCTGAGAGGAACTACAGACGCACAAGTTGCGGAGCTCTTACGGCGGCATCCATCCTTAACACGGGAGACTTTTAAGCATGAGCAACCCGCCCGTCGCCTCTATCTTGATGCCTATTACATTGACACATACGAGGTGACCGTTGGACAGTACAAGAGATTTCTCGCAGCAACGGGGCATCCAGAGCCGGATTGGAGTTTGATACGCCACTTCTCGCTGACTGATGCCCATCCGATTACCTACGTGAGTTGGGAGGACGCGGTCGCGTATGCGTCGTGGGCGGGGAAATCTTTGACGACTGAAGCGCAGTGGGAGAAGGCGGCACGCGGGGGTATGGATGAAAAATTTTATCCGTGGGGCGATGAACTCACTCGCGAGAATGCAAACTATCTTGGGGTCGGAGGCCGTGATAGGTGGGATTTGACGACATCGCCTGTCGGCAGTTTCCCTCCAAATGGGTACGGGGTACATGATATGGCGGGCAACGTGATCGAGTGGGTGCAGGATTGGTACGCCCCGGATTACTATCAGTACTGCCCCAGAGAGAATCCCGTCAACTTAACAGAGGTGAGTTATCGCCTCCTGCGTGGCGGAGCATGGTGCTTTGGAGATTATGGGCTTCGTTGTGCGTTTCGTTTTATCGAAGACCCGGTATTCAGAGGCGGCGACCGAGAGGGGTTTCGGTGTGTGATGAATGTCTCTGAAGATGCTATTGCCGTTGAGCCGACGGGAAGGCTTGCGACGACTTGGGCGGAGATTAAAAAAGCTGTAGACTAACCGTAGGATGGGCACACAACCTAGATTTTAAGTGCGGCTGTTGGGTTAAACAGGGTTGCGGCTGGGAAGCAAGAGTCACGGCGGGGAAGCAGGAGTCACGGCTGGGAAGCCGTTCCTACGGGGTTTGTGGTTATAGCCCATGTCACGGCTGGGAAGCCGTTCCTACGGGAGCGTGGTTGTAAAGCAAGAGTCGCGGCTGGGAAGCCGTTCCTACAGGGGCGTGGTTGTAAAAAGGGGCACGGGTGGGGAGCCGTTCCTACGAGTTTATTTTTGAAGTTGCTTAAACAGGAGGAAAACTGATGACTGCCATTTCGACATCTTCAACTGACGAATTTCGTTCAACTGATGGGGCGTTAGCTCCGCATCGAATTGCAACATTACGCCGTAATTTTGAGGGGCATTCTGGCTATCAAATGGCACAGAATGCGGTCTGCAAAATTTCTGTGGATGACATCGCTCTCAATAGGCATGTCGTGACCGGTAGCGATTTCACGTTCAGCCATGTGCTCGATGACTGGAGTGTCACAAATCAAAAAAGTACCGGGCGATGCTGGATGTTCGCTGGACTGAATCTGTTTCGGGTCGGCGCGATGAAAAAGATGAATATCAAAGACTTCCAATTCAGCCAGAACTACACCTTTTTCTGGGATAAGCTGGAGCGGTCGAATTACTTTCTTGAAAGAATCATCGAGCTGGTTGACCGTCCGGTGGATGACCGACACGTCGCTTGGCTACTTGACCACCCACTTGATGATGGTGGGCAGTGGAACATGTTCGTCAACGTTATCAAAAAGCACGGTGTTGTACCACAGGCGGTCATGCCCGAAACGGAGAGTTCCTCAAGTTCTGCGAAGATGAACAGGATTCTGTTGCACAAGCTGCGGGAGGGTGCGAAGACGCTCCGGGATATGGCGGCCAAAAATGCAGGTCTTGACGTGTTACACGATACGAAGGATGAAATCCTTGATTCGATTTTCCGTATTCTGGCCATCCATCTCGGTACGCCGCCAACGCATTTTGATTGGCAGTGGAACGACGCTGATAAGAAGTGCCATCGTGATGGGGAACTGACACCGCAACAGTTCGCCGACAAATATATCACTGTCCCGATTGATGATTATGTGTGTCTCGTTCATGACCCGAGACCGACAAGCCCCATTGGTCGAACCTTCACGGTCGAATTTCTGGGCAACGTTGAGGGTGGTGGTATCGTCAAGTACCTGAATATTGATATTGACCTGATGAAACAGATCGCGATGCAGACGATGATTGATGGCGAACCTGTCTGGATGGGGTGTGATGTCGGGAAGATGATGCAACGGGAGCTTGGCATCTGGGACGCAAAATTGTATGACTACGAAGGGGTTTACGACACGGTTTTCACGCTTGATAAGTCGGGGCGGCTACAGTATCACCAGACCTTGATGACCCATGCGATGCTATTCACAGGTGTTGATGTCATACAGGAAAATGGCAAAAGTACGCCCCGGCGGTGGAAGGTCGAAAACAGTTGGGGAGAGGACAACGGCCGCAAAGGGTTCTATCTCATGAACGATAACTGGTTTGATCAGTATATGTTTGAAATTGCCGCACGGAAGGAATATCTACCTGACGAATTGCTTGAGGCACTTGAGCTGGAACCGATTGTCTTGCCTCCTTGGGATGCGATGGGTTCATTGGCAGGGGAGGCTGTAAGCAGGTTTTCGTATTAAAGAAGGGAAGATTGGAAGAGGGGCCGGTTGGAAGATGGGCAGGGAAACCGAGTTTGGTTTCGGAAAAAACTCGGTTTCCCTGCCTACGGGGTCGGGCTAGGATAAGCGTTTGATGGTGAAGTTCTCAAAGCGAATCCAGTGTTGTGCATCGGGTGGGCCGTTGTAGCACTGGATGCTCACTTGGTCGTCGCTGGGTGAAGGGAGTTCGCCTGCCGCGGCGGTGTGAAATTCTGCCTCGCCTTCGGGGCGATACTGCGCTTCCCAGGAGTTTGCATCAACGCATAACCGCAACCGGACGCTCTTCGTTGGCATGGCGGCTCGGCCTGGAATGATGTAGATATCACCATCTATCAGTTCCTTAACTTCCTTGAACACGGGCTTGCCGTCGTTATACCAAGTGATACCTGCCTGCTCGTACTGTTGGGTTGGAAGCGTGTGGTTGGTGATGGTCACTTCGATGGCAAATGTGCCTTCGTTACGGTCGGGTGCACTTCTCACTAGCGCGTTCCGCACAGTATCTGCAACCCCCGGCTCAACGCAGAGCTCAAGCCCACCGTTTGATATTCGCCAATTGTCTGGATTCTCTCGTAGCCATGACCAGCCTTCGTCTAGCTTACCGTCGAAATTGTCTTCAAAGATAACTTGCTCGTTAGATAAATTCATAACCAATACCTCCGTTTCTGTGAGTTTTGCATACTATGAACACCCGCTTGTCGCGCCGCAATTTAGACAGCGGTAGCAGGTCCCGTTCCGTACCATGATTGTCCCACACGCGTAACAGGGCGGGGAATCGGACTGCATCCTCGCAATCTGCTTCTCATGTGCTTCGATCTGGGTGCGCTGTTCGCTTGCTGGCATGGGGTCATCCACAGCTACAGGGCCGTTTCCGTGTTGGTAGGGGTGTAGCAACGATGGATGAACGAGTTGGTCTTCGAGGATTTCTCCCTCTTCTACTAAGGTTTTACTCTGCGGCAGAAACTTCAACCCGAGCCAACGGAAGACGTAGTCGATGATTGATGTCGCAAACCGGATGTCCTCATTGTTGGTGAACCCCGATGGCTCAAACCGTTTGTGGCTGAACTTATTGACGAGCGATTCCAACGGCACACCGTATTGAAGCGCGACGGATGTGGTCGTTGCGATTGTGTCCATAAGCCCTGAGATGACTGACCCTTCCTTATTCATTCTGAGGAATACCTCACCGGGAGTCCCATCTTCGTAAAGCCCAACCGTGAGATAGCCCTCATGTCCGGCGACACTGAATTTGTGGGTAATTGATGGGCGTTCATCGGGAAGCCTTTTTCGGACAGGACGATATTCAATATGCACATCGCGCTCACCCTCTTTCGTCTGTGCGAGGGGACGCTCCTCGCCATGGTGCGCTGCAACAGAATCGGATTCTTTAGTATCAGTCTGTTGGCTTGTTGTGGATAGAGGCTGACTGCTTTTGCATCCGTCTCGATAGACCGCCATACATTTGACACCGAGTTTCCATGCCTCGATGTACACTTGCTTTATCTCCTCAACCGTCGCCTCATTTGGCAAATTGACTGTCTTGCTAATTGCCCCTGAGATGAACGGTTGGACGGCTGCCATCATTTTGACGTGTCCCATCGGTGCGATAAAGCGTGTGCCGGTTTTGCCGCATCTGTTGGCGCAGTCGAAAACGGCGTAGTGCGCCTCATTGAGATGTGGCGCGCCTTCGACAGTGCCTCGTCCGCAGATGACCTCGTCAGCCGCGTCTATCGCCTCTTGACTGAATCCGACCGCTTGCAAGATGCTAAACCCAGGCTTTTGTGCGGCTTCGGAATCAATTCCCAATCGCTCCAAACAGGCTTCGCCAAGAAAACCGGGAGCGAACGCGAGGTCTAGATTAAAGGCGGTAGGCAACCCCTCTTCAAGTTGCGTCAGGTCTTCATCTGTGAACCCCTTACTCTTGAGGGTACTCTCGTTAATGTCAGTGGTGCCCCTGAGCGTTCTTGTGCCGCCGATGTAGGTGACAATCTCTTGGATGTGCTCTGGCGTATAGCCAAGGTGCTCCAAGGTCTCCGTTACGCTCTGATTGACCAGCTTGAAATAGCCTCCCCCTGCGAGTTTTTTGAACTTCACAAGTGCGAACTCTGGCTCAATGCCGAGTGTATCGCCATCCATCATCAAACCGCTGGTTCCTGTGGGCGCGATGACCGAAATCTGCGAGTTGCGGAAACCGACATCCTCTCCCATTTGCACACAGTGCTCCCAATCTTCGCGGGCCGCTTCGATTAGGTTATCTGGGCAGGCATCTTGATCGATTTCGTAAGCGGCATCACGGTGCAACCGCATGACATCCAACATTGACTCCCGGTTTTCCTCAAATCCAGAGAAAGGTCCAACGCTGGCGGCAATCTCTGCACTTGTGCGATAGCCGTACCCTGACAGGATTGCCGAAATTGCCCCTGCCCACGCTCGACCTTCGTCGCTGTCATACGGGATGCCGTTGAGCATTAACAGCGTACCGAGATTGGCAAAGCCCAAGCCGAGCGGACGAAATTCGTATGACCGTTTGGCAATCGGCCCAGTCGGATACGCGGAGAGTGCCACGATAATTTCCATCGCCGTGATGAAGATGCGGATGGTGTGGTGATAGGCTTCAACGTCAAACGTGCGGTCTTCTCGTAGGTATTTCACGAGGTTGATGCTTGCGAGATTGCACGCAGTATTGTCAAGGAAAACAAATTCTGAACACGGATTCGTTGCGTTAATCCGATCACTGTTTTTGCACGTATGCCAGCGTTGAATGGTGTCATCAAATTGTACGCCAGGGTCAGCGCACGCCCAGGCGGCATAAGCGATCTTGTCCATTAACCATTTTGCGTCGTACTCGTCTGCAATCTCGCCGGTTGTGCGATAGGTGGTCTGCCACTTTCCATCTTGTAAATATGAGTCCATAAATGTATCGGGTATGCGGACGGAGTTGTTGCTGTTTTGACCACTGACGGTTTTGTACGCCTCGCCATTAAAATCGGCGGGATAACCCGCGGCGATTAATGCCTTCGCCTTCTCTTCCTCGCGGTTTTTCCAATCAATATAATCGACGATTTCGGGGTGGTCCATGTCGAGGATAACCATCTTCGCGGCGCGCCGGGTGGTGCCTCCAGATTTGATGCTACCTGCCCAGCGGTCAAAGCCTTCAAGGAACGAAAGTACCCCTGAACTCGCCCCACCTCCCAAGAGTGACTCCCCTTTCGCTCTGATTTTGCTGAAGTTTGAGCCGGTGCCGCTTCCGTATTTGAACAGGCGGACTTCGGACTTCTGCAAATCAAGCATTGAGTCGAGTGAATCCTCTACGCTCTGGATGAAACATGCCGAATTTTGCGGATGTTCGTAGGCGTTCTCCGTCATCTGAACCCCTTTTTTCGCTCCGTTCCATCGGAAGTTACCGCCGCCGCCAGCGATGCCGTACTCGTGCCAAAGCCCACAGTTAAACCACACCGGCGAGTTAAAAGATCCGCGTTGGGTGAGGAGTATGTCGGTCAACTCCATTTCAAATGTTTCCGCATCGTCAGATGTCGCAAAGTATCCTCCGAAGTCCTCTCCTGCGCGACGAATCGTGCGGGCCACCCGCGTAATCAACTGGCGAACACTATTCTCTTGCGTTGTCGCGGGCACACCTGCCTTGCGGAAATATTTGGACGCGGCGATGTCTGTGGCTAATTGTGACCAACTTTTCGGCACTTCGATTCCTGTTTGCTCGAAGATAACATCGCCTTTTTCGTTATAGATTCCGGCATCTCGAAACTCCCATTCTACTCCGTCAAACGGATGCTGGTCGGGGGTTGTGAAATGCCTCTCAATTGTCAAGCCTCGTTGCTCGGAACCGGGTTTGTCGTCAAACGGCGCGGCTGCGATTTTATGCTCATGATGTGAAGGTTTTGTCTCAGCCATCTTCCTCCCTTTCTATTAGGTTGAGGGTTAGTATAAATAATAAGGATTAAAGTGGTAAGTTTGCCAATATCACCTCCTCTTTCGGTTTTTACAAATTATTTTTTACAAAGGTTTAAGAAATACGGTAAAATCGATCGGGGGTGCTCACCTCTAGAGTTGCACCTGATTTCCGGACAATGAACCCCTGATAATACAGTAGTAGCATATATCCGGGGGGATGTCGGGTGAACTTCAGTTCATGTCGAAAGGTAAGCAAAGGTGAGCACTAAAAAAAGTGCTCATTAAGCCAATTTTACTATTAAGGACTCTACCGTTTTGTTCTTTCATTTTCTCCTTCCTTTCTTAAAGACTAATTGTCTGAATCGTGGGTTAACCGTGGTTAAGCTGTCTGAATCAGGATTTATGCGTCAAGTCATCTTGTGCGTCGGCTCATGTCGCCATCCGTCTTCGGACCACCCGTAAGGGCAGGATTAAAGGATTTACAGGGTTAAACCTGAATCGCGGATTTAACGGATAACGCGGATAAGCGTGGTTGTTTGGCTCAACCGCTGTATTGGGTTTGTAGCAGTAACCTTCTGATCTCGGCTCCTATGATGATTCTAGCGAACAGTTTTCTCCTAGATGTTTGAGGCAATCGCCGACATGGCTATGATAGTTCATATACTCATCTTTAGTCACTGCCCAGGCAATGGGGTCAGGATGGGAAACAGGGCTTTTATTGCGTCGGTCAAACAAGTTCCGGATTTGTGCACACGTTTCGTGAGGGACTTGCTGGTTCTTAAGAAACTGCATTACTCCCGGTTCTTTATATTCGGACGGGTTCTTGGCATTCTCATCTAACATTCGACAGATAGCCTGAATTTCGTTAAGTAGGTGATTAAGCGCGACTGAATGTTCTCCTTTTAGCTCACACAAAACCCTTAATCTGATTTGTTCAATTACGTCGGATTGAGCGATTTTTAAGGTCTGATCTTCCGTCAAACCACCATAATTTAGTAATTCCGGTGGTACGATGCCTGCCTCGAAAATTTCCATAATTTCTTTCATCTGCGAGCTTTGTTTGAGAAGGGTATGGAATTGCTTCTGATTAAATCCTGTCTGACAGAGATAACTTAGAATCAGATATATATCTCTTGACGTTAAAGCCTTTTTTGAAAGAAGGAAATTCTTAAATGCCTCTAACACATCAGCGCATTCTCGTATTAAGATAATAATTCGCGATGGGTCTGCGTTAACCAATTCAAAATCAAAATTGACAGAGCCTATAAAAATCTCTTTCAATCGGGTTTGGTTGGCAGACTCTTCCAGCATCTTCCGAACATTATCGTCATAAATCTCTTTGAGTATTTCTGTATTTAGCGGAGGTTCCTGAAAATAAGGACTTATAGAACACTTTAACTGTTCCAACTCCTTAAAGATTTCATCAAGTTTAGCAACGGGCGGTTCGTTATTTTCTTCATCTGCTGTGTCAAACCCTTGTGAAACCTTTTTCAAATTTTCTTCAAGTTTCTTTTTATGGCATGGGTCGCTTAGATCGAAATGCCTTGTTTTAGGATTAAGCCGAAATCCTAATTTTTCATAAAGACAGTCTGAAATACGAGGTGCTAACGAATTGAGAACCTTTTTCTTTAAATCTGTACTCTGAGCATCACTCAAATCGCTATCCTGCTTTTTGCAAGTGATTGAAATATATATATCGTCCACATAACGGATAATCACATATTTATCCACTGAATCATTGTGCTTAGCGAGTTCGTCATCCAGAAATAAATCACCGAAAACCAGAAAAAGATACCCGATAAAATCGGAGATGATATTGTTATCTGATTGAGGGATGCCCGACGTTCCACCCATCACAAAATCAAAAAAGGAAACAAGTTGGGTTTGAGTTGTTGCATCATAGCGCATTTTTTTCTGAATACTTGGTTTGACGCGCCTTGCCAGCAGGTCTAAGAGCTTTGGAATGCTCAGTTCATCAAAATAGTTTGCTATGTCTAACTGAATAACAACTTTACGCTTTGTGTTGCCTTTATTTTCCTTTCTTACCCTGTTTCGGAATTTATCATAGTGTTTTTTATAGAAAATACTATTGGGCTCAAGATTCAGTTTGCTCTTTACCAAGCGCAGATCCCCTCCAGAGCCTGCATGAATCTGATTGTGCGATTTATGGTATCTAAGATACTCTTGAGAAAGTTCAAGCAAATAAAGCCCAACGGCGTAGTAAAGGATTCGCAGAGGACAAGTCATGAACTTATACTTGCGTAAACCAAGATTGGGTTTCGGAATGGTGTAGGGAACAACTGCGAATTCTTTACTCAAACCGTAAAAAAGGTTATTAGCTACTTTATTCTCAAAGTATTCTTTACTCTCTAATTCCTCAAAGGACGCTTCGAGTTTTTCGTAATAAAACATTTCGAGAGAGTTGAAGTGTTTGTTTTTTTTCTTCGCCTCAAGTTGAAATTTTAACAATTTCAAGGCTTCTACCCAATGGCGATGATCTAAAAAATAGCCAACAGTCTCTAAAAAGTTGTTCTGATTCATAGATTTTTACACATCTCGTTTAAACTGTAGTTCTGTTCAAGGTTGTCCTCCAACTCCAGCAATCCCTCCACAGTCGCCGGTGTCTCCAAGGTCATCCGGATGATTTTGATGCGATCTCCCGTTTACAAAGTCATAGGTATTCCTCGGGTTTCATTATGATAATATCCAACTTGTTTTTGAAGTGACGAGCAGCATTAAGAATCCCTTTGTCCCATGTGAGGAAAACATCTCTCTCATTTAGGTAGTGTGCCTGAAGGTGATCCCAGTCTCGCCAGTCCGGGCGTTTCCTGTTCGGCCGATTGGGGTCATTGGGAAGCGAGTTAACGGCTTGCTGGAACTTCGTACTCCCTGCCATATCCCAACCTGGCCGCCAGCAACCGGTGCGAATAATTGCACCTATCTCCCCAATACCTAGTTCTGGAAGTTCATTGATTTTATCAGATAAAGGTTGACGCGTAATATCTTCACGGATACGTCCCGATACTCTGAGATCTAGTTGCCCGCTCTGTGCGAGTTCTAGCAAGCTCTCCACGATCTCAGCTTTGCCATGTTGTTCCCAATACTGTATCACCACGTTAGTATCAAGTGTTGCTGATGGCACCAAGGTGGTATTCTTTGTCAGCACTTTGCCTTTAGAAATTACATAATTGAATACCTGCGTTCCAGTAGGATGGTTTATAATGAGTTCAAGATGGGCATCCAGGTTATATAACAAATCCATGCGCCAGAGCTTACTTTTCACAAACATATCTACAACACCTTGGACTATTTTCTTCAAATACTCCTTATCCATCAATCTCTGTTTGTCGTGATCTTTCGGTGATATCATGAGAATTTCATTGCTTTTAACCAATTCGGGAGTAAACTGTCTACGAACATTAGCCCCCAAATGGTTAATGAACTTCTGCAAACCGTTGGGCAATCCGGAATCACTGAGAACTATACTGATTCTCAAATTATGCACTTTTGTAATCGTAAACAAATTATCGAATTCTTCTCGTGATAGTGTGAATCTTTCATTGTCATTGAAAACTAGGTCAATTTCTAAATTGTTTAGATCAATTGTAGTGTTTGGCTCACTCCTAAACAAATTATCGAATTCTTCTCGTGATAGTGTGAATCTTTCATTGTGGCTAGTCATCTTCTTCCCTCTTTTTTCAAAAAATGGTCGTTATTTTTACCAACTAAAGCCGTTAAATCTCCATCCCCGGCAGGCCTCTCACAATTTCTACTATCTCTAAACTGACTGTGAGTATCTTTCCAGTTCGTATGCACCTTTTAATCAATCTAGTGTTCTGTCCACATTAAAATGATGGGTGAAAAGTATTTAGAGCGCGTCTGGATTCCGCGCTGTGCTTATCTTCTTGTAGGAGCGAGCTGTGCTCGCGACTTCTATACCCATCAACTTTGACGTGACAAAGCACTAGTGCTTCATCCACTTTAATTTGGTGAACAATTAAACCACTGAGCTAACTGAATTTCACGCCACATGTCGATCGCAGAGGGAGTTCGATAAATAACATGCCTCCGCAATGCCCGAGCAATCGCGTCCGCATATCTTGATGGTAGTCTTTTGGCGCGCTGTCTTGGATGACCAGTAATAATGTCAGCTCGCGTGAAATCCGGTGTTTGGTTGAGCAGAAGACCTAGCAACAGCAAACCTACATGATAGATGTCAATACGCCTTCCTAGAGCACCGAAATCCTGAGGACTTAGGTGTTCTGGAGGCAACATCCATGGGGCAAGGATAGTATTGAAATGGATATCTACTTCGCGGCGGCTAATCCCCAGGTCGCCAATCTTGAATCTCCAAATAGGGGGATTGTTCGGGGCCGTTGGGTCTCTCTGTACAGATACAAAAATATTTTCTGGATGCAGGTCCTTGTGAACATAGCCATGGTCGTGGATGTACTGGAGCCCATTGAGAATGTCATGACTAACATCCGGTAACCAAAGCTCTCCATTGATATTGAAGTTGCTGATCCAATCCTTCAGTGTGCATAAACACTTCTCAAAGATGAGGTAGAACGTATCTCGGTATTCAAACGCTTGGTAAAGACGGACAACATTTGGATGCTGTAGCAGTCGGAGCTTTTGAAACTCATCGATCCATTCCGATTGTATTGTATCGTACGGCAGATTCCGTGGACAAAGCACTTTGGCAACTAGTTCGGTTCCCCATTGGTCACGACAATCGAAAACAGCACTGAAACTTCCCTCCGCGATTCGTTCACCGATGTATATACCTCTGTGTTCAATCTCCTCACCAGGACTGGGAGGTACAAACGTCCGGCGAACTGATGGTATTCTTTGGTTGCGTATCATTTTCGTGTATCTTCCTTTCTTGATGTGTGATTTTGCGGGGTCTGTGATGCCGATCTACTGGATTTGTCAATCCAGCAGGAGCGGCCGGGGCCCCTAGATTGAGTTGTTTGTGATTGCTGTAAAGTTTGTGCATAGCAAATGCTCATTTGGGGGTTCCTAATTCTGGTAATTCTTCTATGATCTTTACGGTTTCTAGGCTGATGGTGATTACTTTTTTGATGAGTTTGATGATGTATTGTGGGTCGTCTGGGCGGTTGGGGTTGTTGGTGATGCCGCTGCGTTTGTCGGTTTTGATGCGGTATTGGTCGATTATCCATTCTAATGCTGAGCGATTGCCGAGTTTGTATTTTAGGGCGTTCGCTGGTATGCCGTCGAGGGTTAGGAAGTCGTTGTATGTGATTTGTGCCCCGTCTTTGGATAGTTTCATTTTTTCGACGTTCCAGTTGAGTTGGGTGTCGGGGGTTTCGATGAAGCGGAGCGGATATTCGTCTGCGTCTTCGTAGTTGATGTGGATTTCTCCTAACCGGCCTCCTGCTTTGGCGAAGCCCCAAAAGTCGGGGGTGTCTGGGAGATGTGGGAGGTCGCGCTTGAGGTTTGCTTGATACCGCTCCCGATAGTCAGGGTGATTCAGGAGGGCGTAGACGTAGTGGAAGATGTCGCGTTTGGTGATTGCCTCGTCTTGGTAGTGCTCTCGGAATTGTGCCAATGCCCAATCGGTGATGTTTTCGCGGCGGTTTGTGCCATCTTCGTCGTAGGTGTAGAAAGGGAAGCATTGAGAATCGCCAGTAAGATGAATATCTGTTACTTGCTGTGTCATGAGGCAGTGGAATGATTTTTTACTTCCAATGGCGGTTAGGCAAATCGCCCGATTCTCCGCTTCTGTCTCAGGTGTAGGGAAGATCGATGGAAAAACGTATACACGTTCAATCATTGTCCTGTCAAAATATAGGTTTGATTTTGTAAACGGGCGATAGAGGGATGGCCTCACCTTTTCTTGCAAAAAATCGGCGGTTTTTCCTCTTTGCAAGTTTCGTTTAAGTGATTCGCTCCAACTGATTCTCTGGTTATCATAAACCACGAAATCATCAACGTTTGCCTCGCGATTGGCTTGTCGTTCCCACTTGAACACCTGTTCATTGTAAGTTTCAATCATCACGCTTATGTGCTCAACCAGCGTGTTTCGGTTGAAGTTGTAAACCCACGCATCACGGCTTGTGTTGATACCACGGCTATAAATTTTAAAAATTACATCCTGCGCTTTCCCTTTTGTTGCCTTCGCTTCCTTAGTTCCTATCGGGGTAAAGGTCTCAAATTCGGCGTGGAGGCCTTCTGTGAGCCATGTGTGCTTTGCATCGCTGGTAACTTGTTTCATCGGAACGTTTGTATGGTCACCAAATTCGATTAAGGTTTTCTGCTTATCAGGAGCCTTGAGATAGTCGTCAACCGAGTAAATCGAAACTTCAGCCTTCTCGGATTTTGCGTCTGCTTTCTTGATGAAGAAACTGATTCCGACTCCGACCCGGATTTTGTCGTCAAAAATATTGCCGCCCTCTTTGCGGCGGCGTTCTCCGGATGTGCGGGCGTTGCCTTTGAGATCGATGTGATAAATTTTCGTGAAATCGTGTTCAAGGTGTTTTCGCATCCCGTCAAACGCTATTCCGTCGAGAAAACTGTTGTTCGTCACAAAAGCCACAATCCCTTCATCTCCAATCCGGTCAGATGCCAACCGTATCGCCTTCACATAAGGGTCGGATAGTGCGTTTGTATTTTGTGCTTTAGAGTCTTTGGAATACGTGTCTTTAACTCGCTTGTCGAGCGTCTCGTATTTTTGGTTTTTGTTGTTGTCACTCTCGTCTGCTTGTCTTGCGTTGTAGGGTGGATTGCCGATAACGACGAACATATCCGTCTCCTTCTGTGTTTTAACGCGCTCGGTGTTTTCGGGCGTGAACAGCAGGAATTGTCGGTCTTCCGCAAGTTCAAACGAATTTGCGAGGCAGTTTCCCTTAAACCGTTCATATATCCCCATCGCCTCGAAAAAGGCGTGTTCTATGTTCATTGAGGCGATGTAGTAGGGGAGAAGCATTATCTCGTTGCAGTGGAGTTCGTGCGAGTATTTGTGCCCCAACATCGTTTTGTCAATTTCCTGTATTATTCGCACGATGAAATTGCCGGTCCCAACAAAGGGGTCCAGGATGTGAATATTGGGATCGGAGAGGGAGCGACTAAATTCGGTCTTTAGAATCTCCACCACGCTTTTTACCATGAAATCAACGATTGGTTGGGGGGTGTAGACAACTCCGTGTGTATCGGCGACTTTGACGCAGAAGCCTTGAAAAAATTGCTCGTAAACGGTGTTGAGGAAACTCTGTTTTTGGGCGTAGTCTTTCATCATCGCGGCGGCGCGTTCAATGGCGACGTAAAACCGATCAAGGCTTTCGAGAAAGTCATCGCGACTGAAGGAGTGGGAGGTGAGCGCATCAATGACGGTCTCGATTTCGCGGGCGATGAGGTTACGGTGGGTGAAGTCGGGGTTGTTGAATACGGTTCGGAACAGCCGGACGGTCAGGAGGTGTTGGATGAGCATCTCTTCAACTGCGGCTTGGGAGAGGTTGGGATTGATGGATTGACGGCATTTCTCGTGGAAATTGGCAAATGCGGTGGTAAACTCACGGTTGGTCTCCCGTTCCTTTGCGATGATTTCTGCTAAGCCGTTCCCAATTTCGGGTACAACGTCTTTGAACTGTGCGACGGCTTCTTCCCATTCGTCGTATGCCTGTGGGCGGTAGTCAAAGAAGGCTTGGAGTATATTGACGAGTTGGGTCGGGTCGGTTAGGTCGGCTTCGAGTTGCCAATCGTTCTGCAACAGGATGGCGCGTTGTGGGGTTTGGAAGATGATGTTGTCACGCGGGTAGCCTCGTTCTAACTTGCGTTTGACTTCGGCGAGCAGGTTGTCGTGGATATCTTTGGATTCGCAGTAGCCGTGTGGCATGTTGTAGTTGTTCACGAGTGCGGCATCAATGAAAATCCGGTTTGTACCTCGCCCTTTCATTGGGTATTCTAGGATCTCGGTGAGGTTAAGTTGTCGTCCGCATTGTTCGAGGAGGTTTTGGAATGGGGCGCGGACGGAGGTCTCCTTTGTCACGCCGAGGCTTGCCAATCGGTCCATTTCGGCGTAGTAGGTTTTGATCTGTGAGTTTGTGGGTTTGATGTTGAATTTTGGCATGTATTTTAACGTAAAGCCGCAAAAAAATTTTAACGCAGAGGCGCAGAGGTGCAGCATGTTTAAGAATAAAAGTTTCGCTTAGGATTCAGAAGAAACCGAGTTTTGCCGACCCTACGGGTGGTCCGAGGACGGATGGTCGCGTGAGCGAGCGCATCGCGTGAGCGAGCGCAAGTTGACGCACGTGAGCGAGCGCACAAGATGCGCGCAGTCATCTGCCCATCTGTCCGAGGACGGATGGCAACATGAGTTGACGCATCTTCAGATGACTTGACGCAAAAAACTCGGTTTCTATCAAGTTGTTTATAGTGTCAGTTGCTGGAGTTCTTTCTCAAAGTCTGCTACATCCTTGAAATCACGGTAGACAGAGGCGAATCGAATGTATGCCACTTTATCCAACTCTTTGAGGCAATCCATGACCAACTCGCCGATTGTTTGACTATCGATCTCGGACTTACGCATCTTGATGAGTTGTTGCTCGATATCTGCTATCAGCTGATCGATGGTCTCTTGGCTGATGGGGCGTTTTTCGCAGGCTTTCATCAGATTGCGTTTCAGTTTTTGCCGATCGAATGCCTCGCGACGTTCATCTTTTTTGATAACGAACAGATCTAATACCTCTGCTCGCTCGTATGTGGTAAACCGTTTTGCACAAGTGAGACACTCTCTCCGTCGGCGGGTGATGTTGCCCCCATCGGTCTCGCGCTTGTCAAGTACCCGTGTAGCCGTAGAGCTACAGTATGGACAGTTCATCGGCATCGGCTGGGCTCCTATATGTTGTGGATTATGTGTTCTAGTATACCATATCTCGGTATGTTAATATGATAATCTATAAGTTTGGATTTGTCAATACGATTTTTAATTTTTTTTTGCTTGGCAAAATGGGTATGATTTGCCATTCATGTCAAGAAGGGTGGGAAAGGGATTTCACACCCACGGGATGAATCGTGTCAAGAGGGGTGGGAAAGGGATTTCACACCCACGGGATGAAGGGTGGGAAAAGGATTTAACTCCCACGGGATGAATCGTGTCAAGAGGGGTGGGAAAGGGATTTAACTCCCACGGGATGAGGGGTGGGAAAGGGATTTAACTCCCACGGGATGAATCGTGTCAAGAGGGGTGGGAAAGGGATTTCACACCCACGGGATGAATCGTGTCAAGAGGGGTGGGAAAGGGATTTCACACCCACGGGATGAATCGTGTCAAGAGGGGTGGGAAAGGGATTTCACGCCCACGGGATGAATCGTGGGAAAGGGATTTCACACCCACGGGATGAATCGTGTCGAGAAGGGTGGGAAAGGGATTTCCCACCCACGGGATGAATCGTGGGAAAGGGATTTCACACCCACGGTCTACGCAAAGAAGAGAAGAAGAGTTAAACGAAGGGTTTGAAAACTCGTCAAAAGTGCATTAGGGCCCACCGTAGTGCACACTTCAAATGAAAAAATCTCGATACGATCTTACACAGGGAAGTATACTCAGACACCTTCTGCTTCTGACCTTGCCGCTTATTGCCAGCCATACATTGCAAGATGCGTTTAACTTTGTTGATATGGTTTTCGTTGGACGACTTGGCACGGGAGCACTCGCGGCTGTTGCTGTTAGTGGAAACCTGCTTAGACTGATTAGTGTGCTCGGGCTTGGCATCTCGACGGGCACGGTGATTATGGTTTCCCAGTTTGTCGGTGCAAAGCAGAGATCAGAAGGGGAAAATATCGCCATGCAAGCGCTTATCCTCGCCGTTGTGTGCGCGTTGGGAATTGCTTGCATTGGCTATCCACTCGCAGAGCTCGGGTTGAAGTTTCTCGGCAAGGATGAGGAAATCGTAGCGTTTGGTACGCCGTATCTGCGCGTGATGTTGCTGGGTGGGGTGGTGATGTTTCTGTCAATGGCGTTAGGTTCGATCTTTCGGGGGGCGGGCGACGCAATTACGCCGATGAACATCCTAATCCTGTCAACGGTTTTCAACATCGTCCTGGATGCCGTATTAATCTTCGGTTTTTGGAAATTTCCCGCTCTAGGCGTTGTGGGCTCTGCCTATGCGACGATTATCGGGCGAGGGGTTGGTGTTGTGATTATGCTCTACCTCTGCTTCAGCGGGCGTGGACCAGTTTCGCTGAAGCATGTTGATCGGCGGATAAATCTTTCTGTCATGAAGAAAATCCTGACGCTCGGCATTTTCAGTTCAATGCAAGGGTTTTTGCGGCATGTTTCTCGTGTTGGATTTATCTCGGTCGTTGCCTTCTATGGGAAAAATGTGGTTGCGGCTTACGGCATCTGTATGCGGCTTAGGGTTTTCGTGATGAACCCTGGCTTTGGCGTTGCGAATGCTGTCGCGCCGATGGTCGGGCAGAATCTTGGGGCGCAACAGATTGACCGCGCCGAGAGGTCGGTTCGGATTGGCAATGCGTTGGCGATTGCCGTTATGAGTCTCATCGGTATCCTGTTTCTGTTTTTTCCGCATTGGTTTGTCGGTTGGTTTATTGATCAGAAATTTCCCGATATACTTCATCCTCGGTTTACGGGGCGGTTGATGGAGTGGTTTGTCCACAACCCGGCAGTTCTCGGAATCGGCGGCATCTATCTCCGTGTTCTCGCCCTGACCTTTGGATTTATTGCGGCTTCCCTCGTCTTGGGCCGTGCGCTCAACGGTGCGGGTGACACCATCTCTCCGATGGTAATTACGGGCATCGCGCAGATTGGTATTGGGCTAATTCTGGTGATTATCCTTTCACGGCTCGTAGGGATAGTTGGCATCTGGCTCGGCATCGCGCTGGCAAATGTCGTGCAGGGTTTTATGATGTGGTTGTGGTATAGGCGTGGGACGTGGAAATTGAAGCGGTTGGTTTCGGAGTAAGAATTTTAACGCAAAGGCGCAAGGGGGCAAAGGCGCAAAGAAGAACAGACGCAGGGGGGAGATCTGCTGGATTTGGCAATCCATCAGGAGCGAGCCGGGGCAAGGCATCAAAGACTTACCGGAGGCGATTCGCCCGAAATCCGGTTACAGTGGTGCTTATGGCAGACTCGATTTTGACATGGCTGCGCCGACGATTACGCGATGGTTCTTCCATCCCGGCTCTGGACGGTTCTGTCATCCCCGCGAAGTTCGACTCTTGACAATTCGAGAGGGGGCAAGATTGCAGTCCTTCTCCGATGATTTTAGGTTCACAGGGACGTATATTGAGAAATCGCATCAAGTTGGAAATGCAGTTCCACCGCTAATCATGCAAAATATGGCAACAAACATCAAAGTTTGTCTTCAAGATCGCGTGTTAAAATTGGATACATCTTTGCACTGCTCTGACGGTATGCAGCCAACGAGCCTCGAACCCAAATTGCTGAAGCAAGTTTTAATCCGATATTCCGCATCTATTTTGAGCGGTTCCGGCATTTATTCAATTCCTGAATATCCGATAATCTGACTTGACGCAAAAAGACCGCGCCCCGGCAGGCCTGCTGTCCTACCGTGCGCTTCTAACCAGAAATAATTACGTGTGTGTGAAACTCCCGTTTTCTCGAGTTTTATGTGCTTGCTAAACAATTAGACCGTATGTTAACATGACTCACGTTTGCGAGCAGAATGTAAAAAGGGGGCATAATTTCAGGACTGTTTACGCCAGCTAAGAAGAAATAAAAACAAATTTGCATCTATGTGAAAGTGTTTCACCTGTGGATGGCGTTTCACTTGTGGGAAGGAGTTCCGACTCCCGATACACCCGATAATTTTAAACTTCAGTAGCTAAACTTTAACAGTAAAACGCGCTACTGATTACTTTTTTTTCTGTCAACCTTTGTCAACCTTTCGCCATGAACCCAAATCAATTAGATATCCCCTTGAAGATAGACCACTTCTTATTGTCAGGGGATAATATGTCAAAAGTTAAGTGAAGCACCAGAGGTTGACACCGACATCAATTTATCGCATTTTTAACCGCTGTCAACCCGGTTATTAAAAAATAAGTTGTAAAACTCAAATTGGAGGGGATATTGGCAAACCCACCCCGTCATTTTATGGCGAAAACGAGTTGTGTCATTAAGAACCTGTTTTAAAAATAGGATGCACAGTCATTTGGGGACATTTGAGGGGGGAAATCATCGAATTTTCAAGGCATTTACCCTAAAATGATTGCTCTCAAAGACGGATTTGGAATATTGAAACAGGTTCTAAATCTTCCCCTAAAGAATGGGATTACGAAAAGGATACCATCAATTCTCTCAATTCGCATCCACAACTGCGGAGTATAGGTTTAAATATAAAAGTTAAGCAAATTTCAGCATACGGAGTCACGGCTGGGAAGCCGTTCCTACGGGATTATCGGTTATAAACAGGGGCGCGGCTGGGGAACCGTTCCTAGTGAAATTTGACAATCAAAATCGGTAATGTTTGGTGGCTCGGGTGGGAAAGGAATTCCCGCCATAAGCCGAGATCGCAAGAAGGGTAGGAAAGGGATTTCCTACCCACGGGGCCGGAGGTTTTTAGAAATTACCGAAGTTGAACGTCAAAACTCATCAGGGTTATTCTTTGTTGCTGAAGCAAGTTTTAGTATTAAAGTTTATGTTCTGATCCTACGGGTGGTGCGCCGAACGCGACGCAAAATGGAAGGTTGGAGGAAGGGAAGATTGGAAGCGTTGCCGGTTCTGGATATTCTAGAGAAACCGAGTTTTGCCGATCCTTGCGGATGGAGACCCGATGACGAGACGCAAAAAACTCGGTTTCTGCCAATAACAACAATCCTGAAGAAGCGGTAAAGGCGGTACGGAATTGGCTCCGCTCCGCATCGGGACGTGAGGCAATTGAAAAAAAAGTTGATATAATCCTACAATTTCACGTATAATAGGATTATTATGGCGCGGAGATATGATAGCATCTCCAAATACCTCATCCGTGGGTATCCTGAACCCATCGCAGGATTGGTCTTAGGCGATCCAGATGTTGAGGTAGAGGGGAGCTATATTCTGCGATTTTGTTTGCTCAGTTCCCCCGCGGAAAAAGGCGTTGCGTTAGGATGGCGCGGGGATACGTCCTCTGTCGGTTTCCGTGCGTCAGTGGTATAAAGCCCGTTTCAATATAAAAATTAAGCCAATTTTAGCATAAAGGGGCACGGTTGGGAAGCCGGGTCACGGCTGGGAAGCCGTTCCTACAGGGTCACGGCTGGGAAGCCGTTCCTACAGGGTCACGGCTAGGAAGCCGTTCCTACAGGGTCACGGCTGGGAAGCCGTTCCTACAAGACCCGCGGTTATAAAACGGGTCACGGCTGGGAAGCCGTTCCTACGGGGGCGCGGCTGGGGAGCCGTTCCTACAGGGTCACGGCTGGGAAGCCGTTCCTACAAGACCCGCGGTTATAAAACGGGTCACGGTTGGGAAGCCGTTCCTACAGGGTCACGGCTGGGAAACCGTTCCTACGGGGTCACGGCTGGGAAGCCGTTCCTACAAGTTTATTCTTTTTAGTATCTATTTTAGAGAAACCGGGTTTTGCCGATCCTTGCGGATGGGGACCCGATGACGAGACGCAAAAAACTCGGTTGCTGTCAGGAGGAAAAAATGAAAAAGCAAACCCCGTTTCACAGACATTGGTTGTTTGTATCTGTTTGGTTCTTACTGCTCTGCACTTTTTTGATGAGTTGTGCGGCTTTGGAAGAAGCACAACAGCGGAGAGAAGCAAGATACAAGCAGCGGGCTTTAGAACAGCAGGCTTCAGAACAGCCTCAAGAGAACAGAGCGGAAAGTTCGCTGGTCGGTCAACCGGCCCCGGACTTTACGCTGTACGATTTGAATGGGAATGAAGTTCGCCTCTCGGATTTCAGAGGGAAGCCGGTGGTGCTCAATTTTTGGGCAACTTGGTGTGGTCCCTGCCGTGTTGAGATTCCGCATGTCAATGCACTCTATGACAGGTATAAAGCGCAAGGACTTGTTGTCATTGGAGTTAATAAGGAGGCTGACCATGCGACAGTCAGGAGCTTCGCAGAGCAACATATCTCCTATACCGTTGCTTTGGATGGAGGTTCCCAATTTCGGCAATACGGTGTCAGGGGTATGCCTGCCACATTTTATATTGACAGAGAGGGTATCGTGCGTTCTTATGACTTAGGCTTTGGGCTTGATGGCCCAACGACAATTGATATGAAGACCAGAAATCTATTATAGCCGGTTGGGCTAAATATGGAGGGAATTAGATTGTGTCAAATCAAGCTAAGCCGGTGTTAATCGGTGGGGAATGGCGAGAAGCGGATGCGGTCGGTGTGTTTCACCCGAACAATCCACTGACGGAACAACCGACAGGCGAAACCTATCCTGTCAGTTCGATTAAGGATGTCGAAGCGGCGGTTGTTGCGGCTTCTGAAGCGTCTGAACAGCTTTTGAGTGTATCGCCGGAAACCAAAGCGGAATTTCTGGAGTGCTATGCGGCCCGGATTGAGGTACGCCGAGAAGCGATTGTGGAGATGGCGCACCTTGAAACGGCGTATCCGACGGAAACCCGGTTGGATGGGATTGAGTTGCCGCGTACAACCAATCAGTTGCGGCAGGCGGCGCAGGCCGCTTGCGAGCGGTCTTGGACGTTGCCGACGATCAATACGGAGCTGAACATTCGCTCAATGTATGCGGCGTTAGAGGGCGGTGTAGCGGTGTTTGGACCGAACAACTTTCCGCTTGCCTTCAACAGTGTTTCTGGTGGGGACTTTGCGGCGGCGATTGCGGCGGGGAATCCGGTCATCGCGAAAGCGAATTCCTCGCATCCGGGGACGACACGCCTTTTGACTCAAGAAGCGTTTGAAGCGTCCAAAGAAACGGGGTTACCTGATGCGACGGTGCAGTTGATTTATCGCACAGACCACGCGGTGGGCGAACAACTGGTCTCTCATCCGCTAATTGGGGCGACGGGATACACCGGTTCTCGTCGTGCTGGAATCGTACTCAAAGCGGCGGCAGATAAAGCGGGTAAACCGATCTATTTGGAGCTGAGCAGTATCAATCCGGTTGTCGTTCTGCCGGGGGCTATTGAGGAACGGGCGGAGGAAATCGCTGATGAGTTCTTAACGTCGTGCCTCTTGGGAACTGGACAATTCTGCACGAACCCGGGCATCGTCCTGCTTATGAAAGGGAGCGAGACGGACGGATTCCTTGAAATCGCCAAGGAGAAGTTTGCGAACGCGCCTGTTGGGACGTTGCTCAGTGAAGGGGTGTTAAATAACCTCGCAGGCGGTGTTGAGGCGTTAAAAGAAGCGGGTGCCGAACTGCTCGTAGGGGGCGACAGTGGGGGTGGAACGGGCTACAGTTACCAGAATACGCTGTTGCAGGTGAGCGGGAATCAGTTCTTGGCAGAGCCTGAAGCACTCCAGCAGGAGGCATTTGGGAATGAAAGTCTCGCCGTTGTCGCCGATGATATTGAGCAAGCCAAAGCGGTTGTGAAATCGTTTGAGGGCAATTTGACGGGTTGCATTTATAGTGCTCAGGGCGATTCTGACGATGTGCTATATGATGAACTCGCACCCATATTGAGACCGAAAGTGGGACGGCTACTCAACGACAAAATGCCGACCGGCGTTGCCGTTGTTCCTGCGATGAATCACGGCGGTCCCTATCCGGCGACGGGGCATCCGGGTTTTACCTCTGTCGGCATTCCAGCGTCTCTGCGACGGTTTGCGATGCTTCAGTGCTTTGACAATATCCGTGAACATAGGCTACCGCTTGAGCTTCGGGATGAAAATCCAACGGGTGCGTTATGGCGACTTATTGATGATGAATGGACACAGGGTAATCTGAAGTCAGCGGAAGAGTAATACCAAATTAATTTCACGAGTCACATACCGCTTGCTTCGGCAGGGGATTTTTCGAGAACTAAATGACCCTACCTTATATCAAGTAAACTTGAATAATTTTGTTTTCGTGATTTGATAAAATCAGCAAGTTTTATAGCTAAGCCAATAATTATTTATACATCGCGGTAGTGCGGTTGCCCCTAACGGGTAGTCCGAAGACGGATGGTCCGAGGACGGATGGTCGCGTGAGCGAGCGCACAAGATGACTTGACGCAACTTGACGCAAAACCGCACCTACCGGCCGGTGTCTACATATCTTTCGGTTCCACCATAATTAAGATTTATCTTCTGAAGTCCCCAATTGATGGGGCGTATCGGGAATGGGAACTTCCTCTCATATCAAACAACAGGAGAACAAACTTATGCCGGATGTGTACTACTTTTTGGGGATACTGGTGCCTGTTCTAGGCATCTTTGTAACCGTCATTATTGCAGTAACCGTCATTATTGCACTCATAAAATTCAATAGGAATAGTGTTACCAAAGAAGATTTGAGAGAACTCAAAGACAATTTGAATAATAACATTGAAGCACTCCGTTTAGAGATAAATAGGCGGTTTGAAGAAGTGGATGGGCGGCTTGACGAAGCCGCCGCTGACCGCGAAGCAATTAGAGCTGAAGCCGCCGTTGACCGGGAAAAGATTAGAGATGAAATGAGAGAAGGCTTTGCTAAAGCGGAAGTTGACCGGGAAAAGATTAGAGATGAAATGAGAGAAGGCTTTGCTAAAGCGGAGGCTGCCCGGGAAAAGATTGGGGATGAGGCTGCCGCTGACCGGGAAAAGATTAGGGATGAGGTTGCTGCCGACCGGGAAAAGATTAGAGATGAGGCTGCCGCTGACCGGGAACGGATTAGAACTGAGGTGCGGGATGCACGGAGAGCGATTGAGGGCGAAATGAATCGTCAAAATCAGAATTACATTGAGCATCTCGCGTATCATAATACACGAAACCCTAAGCCTGACTTAGAAGAAGAGGATGATGGCACTTGATGCTGTGAGCGCGGGATTGTAAGCTATGCGTGTTCTAATGAACTTTGACAATCAAAATCAGTAATGTCATCATAGTAAGGAATAACAATCGTTATTCCCTACTCTTTCAATATGTTTGAAGGGCAATACGTTTGAAGGAATTAAAAATTGAACGTCAAAACTCAATTGGTATAACACAACCGTCACTTGTATTGCATAGACGTTTATCACACTGTGGTCTCGTCGGCAGACACTTTGAAGGCTTGCAGGACTTCCATCGCCGCCTTTGCTTGCTTGGTGGTTGGGTCATTCTTGAGGATACGATTTAGGTGAAGCTGGGCATCTGCGTCGCCTGCTCTGGCAAGGGCGATCGCTTCCTCAAATCCCTTTTCCATGTAGCCGAAATCCCTCGGCGCAATAGGAGTTTGCACACTCTTCCAGTAGTACTTCAGGTCATCCGACTTCCAATCGGAATAAACCTCTTCCCAATCAAGCGGGCTGAGTCTAGTGAGGTGTGGTTCCAACATGTGCTCGGCGATCGGGTCACCTATTGCCTGATACCGGTTGTCGAGCGAGACGCGCAATCTGTCCTCTGTCAGATTGGGGAGTGCCTTATGTATGGTGAGTGCCAAAAAAATTAAGGTGTCTCCAATCTCGTAGTCGGTTGTGTGCCACTCGCCATCCAACTCGTCGGGGTCAACGCGCAAGCCGCCTGCACCTAACGAAAAGTGATGGTCGAGCACCTGATTGACTTTATGCGATCCGGGCAACACCGCAAGTCCCCCCAACTCGATAGGGCAATCACCGACGGGTGCCCAGCAGGTATAAGTCTCAAAGTTGCCTTGAAAGTGTACGAAATCTTGATGGACTGGGGTGGTGTGTTCCGTGTATTGTGGGAACCAGAGGCGAGCAATTTTTTGCGGATGGGGCAACACAGGTCTGCCAATCACCTTCTCAAGCGTCTCCAACACCTCCGGCCAATGCGCTGAACGGTGGAAGACTTCCAACTTGTAGACCTCGTGGTATACGTCTGTGTACCCCATGTCTCCTTCGGTACACTGGCGTGATATATCGGCAATCCCATCCATCGGGTCAGTGCCAGCGACGAGCCAACCCCCCTTTTGCATGGTGGTCAACATCTCTCTACGCAGTGCCAGTAGCTTGTCAGGTGCTTGCAGTCTCTTGAAAAAAACGTAACCGTCATCCTGAATCCGGAGACGCAACTCTTGCGGGTCGTTGATTGCGTCGTTTGACACCCTTAGCGGTTTTAATTGAGCAGTCATTTGGTTTCCTTTCTCAGCGGGGCAAGATGCCCCGCCTACGGGCCGTGGGGCAAGATGCCCCGCCTACGGGCCGTGGGGCAAGATGCCCCGCCTACGGGCTGTTTGAAAAGTCATCATGACATATCGTGATCGGGTGGGAAAGGGATTTCCTACCCATGGGCCGTGTCAAGAAGGGTGGGAAAGGGATTTCCCACCCATGGATCGTGTCAAGAAGGGTGGGAAAGGGATTTCCTACCCATGGGCCGTGTCAAGAAGGGTGGGAAAGGGATTTCCCACCCACGGATCGTGTCAAGAAGGGTGGGAAAGGGATTTCCTACCCATGGGCCGTGTCAAGAAGGGTGGGAAAGGGATTTCCCACCCACGGATCGTGTCAAGAAGGGTGGGAAAGGGATTTCCTACCCACGGATCGTGTCAAGAAGGGTGGGAAAGGGATTTCCTACCCATGGGCCGTGTCAAGAAGGGTGGGAAAGGGATTTCCTACCCATGGGCCGTGTCAAGAAGGGTGGGAAAGGGATTTCCCACCCACGGATTGTGTCAAGAAGGGTGGGAAAGGGATTTCCCACCCACGGATCGTGTCAAGAAGGGTGGGAAAGGGATTTCCCACCCACGGATCGTGTCAAGAAGGGTGGGAAAGGGATTTCCTACCCACGGATCGTGTCAAGAAGGGTGGGAAAGGGATTTCCCACCCACGGATCGTGTCAAGAAGGGAGGGAAAGGGATTTCCCACCCACGGATCGGGTTGCTTTGGGGGTTGAGGTGGGGCAGAATGCTCCGCCTACGGTTTTTAGTGCTTGACCTGCTCCTCGAAGGCTTGGATCTCTGCTGAGCCCTCAAGAATGCCTATCTCTAGGTGGAACTCCCTGACCTCGCCGGGCTCAATGTATTGTAGGTGGCCGTATTTGCGATTCCAGGCGCGCCCCAACATGCTGACGTTCCCCGGCTCAACGCCAGTAACGTAAGTGCCTCTGTGGAAATGTTGCCACTGGGTAACGATGGGCATTTCTGCAACGGGAAATCTCCAGTAGAGTCCCAGTTGTAGGTGGTCGTTAATCAACGCGACATGTACGTTCCCCTCATCATCGGCTCTGGGGTGGTGGATGTATACGTCGTCACGCGCTTCTGCTTGCGGGGCGGAGGCGGTTTCGTAGTCGTCAGGGGATACCTCCCGGTCCTCTAGCCATTCTGTGGTCTTTTTGCTGTTAATCGCGAGACGGGTACCGGCATCAAGCAGGGGAAAGCCTGGGTTGGTATGGTAGACAAACATCAACGGTGAACGGTCTACACTTAGGTTCTCAATGCGGTCTGAGAACCGCAGGCATTTCTCGCCGAGCACTGTGGAAATCTCCCGCGTTAGCTCTAGGTTGGTGCCGAAGACAACCGCTTCGCGTATTCGACCGCGTACCCGGACGACGTAATCCTCGCCTTCCCACCCACTCTCGGCGACCACGCCTTTCGCCGGTATAAACGAGAGACGACCGTGGAGACCGAGTTCTTCGTTTTCTTCCTCTGGGTCTATTTCGGGGTGCCCGGTGAAGGTCATGCCGCAACTGGTGACTAGACCGCCAAAAAACCCACGTAGCCAGCCATTTCCCTGCGGTTCGTAGAAGGCGGGGCCAACGTCCCCAGTATTGCCACGGAAGCAGAGCGACATCCCGCGATAGTGCGCTGAAGCAATATCGAGCGCACGTCCGGGCAGGATGGAAAAGCAGAGCCCGGATGCGTTGAAGACCTCAATCAACTCCGCCCCCCGTTCGTTTCCCTCTACCAATTCTGCCCGACGGGTTGAAGCGAGTTGGGTCATATCTCCGACCATTTCTAGCAGTTGTTTCTTAGTGTACTCTCGTCCAAAAAGCTGTGGCATGGTCGCTTCTCCTTTGTTTGTTGGAATGGGAAACTCGCATCGTTTGATTGCCTGTTTTCCGAACTGCTTACATTATATCTAATTTTCGCTCCAATTGCTAGAAATTTGTATCTGGTCCCCCTTCAAATGGGCGCATTGGGGAATCTGAGTCACATGCAATAGCTCCATTTGTAATACCTCATGGCCACACGGGTACATGGTATACGTGGGCGGAAATCAATGGTACCCACGACACACCATACGCTGGGAACGTGACTTTGACCGTCTGGCCTGGCACCATCGGAACGTTTGTCCGTCAAGGGTGGACAGCGGTGGTCTGGGACCATCTCCGGACAAGTGGGTGTGCAATCGCTCATGTATCTCTTGATGCCGGTGCTCACGCGGATTTTGACTCTGACCATTCACCCTGAGTTGCGGTGCCTGAAGCCGATGTCAATTGACATCGGCTTCAGGGATTTTCCGTGTAACTCATGTTAAGAGAAAGTGCATAAGAAACCGAGTTTTTCCCAAAAAACTCGGTTTCTAAAACGATGTTTTTTAGGAGGAATACACCGTGCGAAGCAGAAAGAGAATCATTACAACAGTTACTGTTGCTGTCGTGTGCGTCGCCGTGCTGTGTATTGGAATATTTTACTTTTACTCTCAAAATAGAGAGATGGATGCAGAAACTGTGGCGTTGATCGAGAAGTTTGAATCGTACTCTGGAAAACTCACGCCCGCCGAACAGCAGGAATTTTTTGAGACAGCTCAGATGCTGGAAGCTAAATATAACAACAACCTGCTTCCCGAAAGTGAAGCAACCCGATTGGGACTACGTCTCAAGGAACTCTATCGGATTAACCCTGAACTTTGGAATTTTGACCCTCATGCCAACGACCACGCGCACGATACCTCTTCCGCTAAACGTGCCGCTGAAATTGATGAGCTCGTAGCAAAAGTCCAGGCGATGAACTACCCTGCCGAACGAAAAGCCATCATCCTGGCTAGCCTTGAAGAGTATCGTCATTTAAGTGATCCCACGTTAGCAAAAAAGGACAGAGCCCTTCTGCTTGAACTCCAAAAGATAGACCCGGAATTAATCGGTTTGAATCGACTGAATACTGGACATATTTTGAAACTGTATCCCAACACCGTTTACCTTTTTAAGAAACGAGAGTCCCAGCCCAATGGCACCGTTCGTGAGATCATCACAGGTCATCACGCATCTGTTGATTCGAGGATTGACGTCGACACTTACCTTGATAGGCTCGGATATTATTCTCGATTTCGCCCGGAAGGGACACCGATGCCAACACCACCAGACGGTATACGGTTCATTGACATTTACCTTGATGATCTCCCGGAGAACCCCATTGAAGAAGTGATAGTGGCTGGGGTTGATGAACTACCCGATGATCCGAAACAGGGTAAACCTTATACGGCCGACGACCATGGGCACACGCATGACTATCAACCGGATTCGTCAATACCTGATGCCACGACTTCCGGCATACCTCACGCTTTACCAGAGGAGACGGCGGTGACTGAATCCGATATAGCGCGTGAGAGATTTTTCGAGCAACTGACTCGCGACGAGGAGTTGAAGCGGCTTTTAGAGATGACCGATGCGGAGTTCGCGGCAGAACTTGAGAGGCGGTTGACCCCCCAACTCCCCACCGAAGAAAGCGTCGAAAAGGAACTCCGCGAACCGTCCCTGACAGGTAAGGAGACGAAACGCATTTCGCCAGAACGTTTGGAGAAAGCGCGAGCGGTTTTGAATCGGTATGGTCGAGAAGCGGGACTCCGTCGTCTCAGAGAATCCGACCCAGAGGTCGCCCGGCAGATAGAACAGATGCACCGAAGCCGGACACCGACCCGAAAGGGTGGGGAGACTACCCCACGCAGAAATCAGCAAAAGGAAGGTGGGCCGGACAAGCCAGAGTAGTCAAAATCACTCATTTGCTGGTATTGATGCCTCAGTTAAGTGAGGGTGGCACATAATTCAATCCGCGTTATCACTGGATTCGGGCGATTCGGAAATGGGCAATCTCACAGATTGGCACCGCGCCGATTTTTTTATCCGAAGGTTGAATCGGCTCTGAATCCGTGTCATTGGCGTAATCAGCTTAATCCGTGATTCAGACGACAATTATGTTCCACCTTCTTTATAATACCATTTCTAAAAATTCATATTTCATAAGCGGTTTTTATAAAGTATGAGAACCCCGTGAGTTGAGCCAGTGCCGCCTTGGAATAGCTACCCTCTGCTTTTGGCTCTCTATTCCATGATTGACTTAATTATACACAGGTTTGGCCAAGTTCTCAAGCCTTTATCGTCTAAATGCGTTTTATTTTGTGGCATCCTATTCAAACGCTACTCCTAACTTCACGCTTTTTTCTGGATGGAAATCCATTTCCTCATAAGCGTTGGGGGATTCGAGGAACGGGACGACGGGCGAAACGATTTCCTCACATTGGAACCTGCCTTCAGCGAGCCAATCCCAGCAGAGATTGCAGATGCGACCGAAATCCCAACGGGGATGGTCGCGATTCGGGTCACTACACGCACGGGCGAAGATTAGGTTTGGGATATTGAAGTGCGCGACGGCACCGAAATCCAATCCGCCTGTACACTCCTTTGACCAGCCAACGACAGAGACATTGCCGCCGAATGCAACTGCCCGAATCGCTTGATCGAGTGCTTGGTAGACCGCACTTGTTTCGATGGCGACATCGAGCCCAAGTCCCTCGGTTGCTTTTTTCAGTTCTTCCCCGACATCAACGGCGGCCGGATCGAGCGTCATATCCGCACCAGCGTTTTTCGCCACGTTGCGGCGGAGTTCAATCGGGTCAACGGCGGCGACGAAATCGGCGCCTGCCATTCGTGCCATCTGCACTGCGATTTGTCCGATGGCACCGAGTCCAAAGACAGCGACCCGGTCGCCCAAGCGCACCTGTCCATCTCGAATTCCTGCTAAGGCAAATTGCGCTGGGTCGAAGCAGACAGCTTCTTTCCATGTCATCCGGTCACTCAAACGGAGTAACCGATCTGCCCCCCATGTGTGCGTCTCTTTCAGATGCCCGTGTGCCGAAACTCGGTCACCAATCTCGAATCCTTCGACACCGTCGCCGAGCTCGGAAACTCGCCCTACGCACATATTGCCCAACCCCATCGGGAAACTGCCGCCACGGATGGCATGATACCCGGTTAATTCGCTTCCCCGTTTCGGCGCGCCAAACTCAATTTTGACGCGGACATGGCCTTCTGGCACCGGAGCGTCTTCGTAATCTCGTAAGATAGGTTCTCGAACTGCAATTGCAACTAATTCTTTCGGCATTTTTCTCTCCTTTGATCATTAGATAAAATAGTGCTATTATAGTAAGGCTCATAGTTACTGATACACCGTCGACTCGCGCGATGAAGCAGATTTCAATATAAAAGTGAAGCAAATTTCAGCATAAAGCGTCACGGCTAGGAAGCCGTTCCTACAAGGTTGCTTATTCAGCAGGTTTCAATATAAAAGTGAAGCAAATTTCAGCATAAAGCGTCACGGCTGGGAAGCCGTTCCTACAAGGTTGCTTATTCAGCAGATTTCAATATAAAAGTGAAGCAAATTTCAGCATAAAGTGTCACGGCTGGGAAGCCGTTCCTACAAGGTTGCTTATTCAGCAAGTTTCAGTATAAAAGTGAAGCAAATTTCAGCATAAAGTGTCACGGCTGGGAAGCCGTTCCTACGGGGTTGCTTATTCAGCAGGTTTCAATATAAAAGTGAAGCAAATTTCAGCATAAAGCGTCACGGCTAGGAAGCCGTTCCTACAAGGTTGCTTATTCAGCAGATTTCAATATAAAAGTGAAGCAAATTTCAGCATAAAGTGTCACGGCTAGGAAGCCGTTCCTACAAGGTTGCTTATTCAGCAGATTTCAATATAAAAGTGAAGCAAATTTCAGCATAAAGTGTCACGGCTAGGAAGCCGTTCCTACAAGACGGTGGTTGAAATTCTATGATACCGCATCCCGACAATTGAGGCAAGCCGAAAACAGTGTGAAATTTTCCTTGCACGATTCGCGCTGATGTGTTAAAGTGCTTTTTGTGCGTATCACACAGGCATTGCTTATGAAGGAAAGGAGACACCTAATGATATTACGCGCAGGAGTCGTTGGTTGCGGTGGCATCAGCGGGAGCCATACAGCGGCTTACGCAAACCTTGACGATGTGATGCTTGTCGCGCTCTGTGACATTAACCCCGACGCACTCAACAGGCGCGGTGACGAGTACGGCGTGTCGAACCGCTACAGCGACTACGAAGAGATGTTCGATAGGGAAAGCTTAGATGTCGTGAGTGTTTGCACACACGCTCCGTTGCACACGCCAGTCACAATCGCCGCCGCGAAGGCAGGGATTAATGTCTTGTCGGAAAAACCGCTTGCCGTTGACCTACAGCGTGCGGATGAGATGCTTACTGCTTGCACAGAAGCTGGGGTGCGGTTGGCGGTCAGTCATCAATATCGGTTCACTCCGCTGTTCCGCCACGCTAAGGAGTGGATAGAGTCTGGGCGGATTGGTGAATTGCGTTCAATTCGTGAGGTCGGCAAGGGGCGGGAGGCTGGATTCGAGTTGATGGAAATGGGTGTCCACTACTTTGATGAGATGGATTTTTTCATGGATGGGATTGAGTGGATTCATGCCCAGATCTCCTATCGTGGACACGCCGTAGGTCTCGAAGACATCATGCACAGTAGCCAACTCTGTAAAACCGACCGTCGCGACAACGGCATGGTGGCTGGCGACACAATGATGATTCATATCGGTGGGACCGGCGGGGTTTGCGGTGTAATGGAGCTCTACTGCCGTGAACCGCGACACGGGTGGATGATGGGACCACACATTCTTGGTTCAGAGGGTCAACTGATGATTAAGCCGAATCCCAAGAGTGGGCGGGACGAAATGTGGTATTGCCCCTTTGATGTCTCGTTTGCCGCTCATACGCCAGCGTGGGAACGGGTAGAATTGGATGAGGAATGCTTTATGATCGGAAGCAAGCCGTGGCCGGGTCGGCATTCGATTTGGAGTGTTCGAGACATGATAACGGCCATCCGCGAGAATCGTCAACCGGAGATCGGAGGCGTAAACGCGCTGACCTCTTTGGAGTGTGTTAGTGCGGTCTATGAATCTCATTTCACGGGGGCAAGGGCGTATCTTCCGTTGGAGGAGCGGAGGCATCCGCTTGTTCGGCGCGTGTTAAAGTCATCATGATGTGTCAGCGATTTATAACCCGTCTGGAAGCAAGTGCGGCTGTTGGGTTTCGCTATATATTTGCATAAGACAGTGTTGTGGAAAAGTAGAGTCTGTATGGGTATTGATAAGCAAGTTTTAATATAAAAGTTAAGCCAATTTCAGCATAAAGAGTCACGGAGTACTATTAACTCTGACGTAGTGTACGCTGAGGATAACAGTACTATCAACTCTGGCGAAGTACGTGATGAGGCGAACAACAGGAGAGGTGATAGTACTAGGAGAGTTAATAGTACTGGAAGCCGTTCCTACAGGGTCGCGGCTGGGAAGCCGTTCCTACGGGGTCGCGGATGGGAAGCCGTTCCTACAGGGTCGCGGCTGGGAAGCCGTTCCTAATGAAATTTGACAATCAAAATCGGTAGGGAATAACGATCGTTATTCCCTACTTAAATCTCATGACACATTGCACTCCGTTGGAGCGGGCTGGTTTCGCCTTCACGTCAAGAAGGGTGGGAAAGGGATTTCCCACCCACGGGCCGGTTTTTAGAAATTACCTAAATTGAACGTCAAAACTCATCAGGGTCGCGGATGGGGAGCCGTTCCTACGGGGTCGCGGATGGGGAGCCGTTCCTACGGGGTCGCGGATGGGAAGCCGTTCCTACGGGGTCACGGCTGGGAAGCCGTTCCTACAAGTTTATTCTTGAAAGTTGCTTAACCTTATGCTTTTTACCGTTCAATCCAACCTACGTACTCATTAGAATGGAGGAGTGATTTTGACAACAACAACTAATACTACAAAGTTTACTGATGCCGTCACGGCGTTTGCGGCAAATGTTTCGGAACGCTGTCGTGATAAATATGGTGCGAAGCAGACCCCTTTTCTGACGGATGGCATCAACCTTCAAACAGGGGAGCCCATCAGATGGGAGAACCATATTCTCTCGAATGTGGCGTGTCAGCAGAATTTCTTGCGGACGCTTGACGGTTTGACGACGCTGACGGGTGAGCCAAAGTATCGGCAACAGGCACACGAGTGGATACAGTATGCGTTGGATTCACTACAAGATACGGCGAGTGGCATGTTGTACTGGGGTGGGCATACCTCTTATGACCTCCTCGAAGATACGCCACTCATTGGCAACCATGAGTTGAAGTGCGTTTATCCGTACTATGAATTTCTGTATCAAGTTGATGCGGACGCAACTCGGTTGTTTATTGAGGGGCTATGGAACCGGCATATTAAGGATTGGTCAAACCTGCTATTCAATCGTCACGGCGAATATACCGATTGGGAGCGGGAAAACCCGTGGGGACACGAATACACCGGGAGCCCGTTGCCAATCCTTGATAACGCGATGCTATCCTTTATTAACACGGGCAGTGACCTCATCTATGCCGGGGCCATCCTCTCGAAATTAAGCAGTAACGGGTTACCGCTTCAATGGGCAAAACGATTGGCGGGACGATACGATGAAATCCGGAATGAAACGACGGGGCTTGGTGGATATCAATTCAATCACAGAACCCCCTGCCGTGTCCGTATGTCTTTCAAGGAACCGATGTCTGAGCGGGAAGATGTCAATGAGACAACGGTAATCACAAATGGTGTTATCCAGACGCGCTACGGCCGAGCGGCCCTGACTTGGATGAACCTGTTTGAAATACTCGGTCTCGAGGATGGGAAAGCATTTCTCGATATCGTTAGCCAAGATTTGACGGCTCTCGCGGAACATTCATACGACGCAGAAGACCATAGTTTTTCTGCGGTGCTCGGTGATGGGACGAAACTCTCCCCAGAAAACACGGTGGAGGGGGTCGGTTACTGTGGTCCAGTAAAGTTGGAAAAAGTTCGAGCCAACGGTCTGATGTTTCTCTCCTACGCCAAGGCGTACCGTCTCACCAAGGACGAGGCTTTTATGCAGATGGTTCGCAATTTGGCGAGCGGGATGGGATGGGGCGAGCACTTCGATGAGCAGGCAACAGTAGCTCGGATTATACCTGCGACATCGGATGGTCGTGCGCTTCCGAACCAACATGCGATCTGCGCGTTGTTCGGTTTACTCGAACTGTACGCGGCAACAGATCAGCAGTCCTATCTGACCTTAGCAACCGCACTCGGTACACGGTTGGTTGAAACGTATTTTACCGATGGATTTTTCACAACGGGGGCAGAGGATAGGAACGGGTATACACATATTGACAGCGCGTTGCCCTTGGCGTTGATTCATCTCGTAGCAGCGACTGACGCGTCGGAGTGCAATCCACCGACATTCTATCCCAATTCCACCGATTTTGACCCCAAAGTGATCATCGCTCGGCGAAAATAGGATTGGGGATTTTAACGCAGAGGTGCAGAATTTTAACGCAAAGACGCAGAGGAGCCAAGACGCAAAGAAGAGCGGAACGGAACCTATTTGCGGATGACCATCTTTCGGGTTGCGGTGAACGTGTTGGCGTGAATGCGATAGAAGTAGATGCCGCTGCTGACTGTTTCGGCGGCTTCATTTCTGCCATCCCAGTATGCTGCCTTGGTGCGGGAGGTATATCTGCCCGCGGGGCGATGTCCGGGCTCAAGTCGGCGTACCAGTGTCCCGTGGAGGTCGTAAATCTGAATCGTGACAGATGTATCGGATGCGATTTCGTAGGGTATCCATGTCTCGGGATTGAATGGGTTCGGGAAGTTTTGTCCGAGTTGATTGATATAACGGGGTGCGGTCATGTTGTCTGTCCGTGTGGGCTTACCAAATGCGGTGAAGTCATCCACGGGCAGGCCAAAGAGGTGTTGGTTGACTTTGAAGGTTCGTAGGTCATAGAGGTCGGCGACGTAGACTGCGTCTCCAATGACGGTTAGCTCGGTTGCAAACCGTAATCCGTTGAAACGGGAGACCAGCTTGAAATCGTGTGTATCAACAATCTGTACGCGCTCCTGCTCAAGGAGGTAGAGATGGTCTCCGCTAATTTGGACATCGAGGGGCAGTGTCTCCGTCTCATACGTTCCGACTCGGCCGGGCCGCAACGCATCCGTTATATCCAAAACCTGTACGCCGATACGGCTATCTAGCAGATACGCGCGTTCTCCTTTAATGGCAATATTTGTGGCATTTCCTTCGGTTTCGTAACTCCCGATGGCGCGTGGATTTTCAGGAACGGTCGTGTCGAAGAGCTGTATTCCGCCATCGAGGGCCGCCACGTAAGCGCGTCCGTCGGTGAGCGCGATGCGATAGGCGGTGCCGGGCATTGGGCGTTGTGCAACGACGCGGGTGTTCGCTGGATTGCGGATATCGAGGACAACAAGTTCACCTGCACCAATGTAGGCGTATCCCCCACCGATTTCAATTCCCCAAGCGGGCTCAGGAGTGTCAATTTGTGCAACGCGCTTAGGGCGCGCCGCATCTCGCAGGTCAATGACTATCACGCCAGCTTCGCCTGCCGCGATGAAAGCGTATTCATCTTTAACCCGCACCTCCGCCGCGAATCCATCAACGGGTATGTGATGCGTCACAGTGGCATTAAACGCCTCGGTGATTTCAACAATCTTCAATCCTCCAAGCCCAGCGGCGATGTAAGCGATGCTCTTGCCATCCGATTCCGTAACGATGTCCATTCCGTAGGTCGCCCCTGAAGCGTCGTAGTGATTCAGCCAACGCGCTTGGGTCGGTTCGCTGACATCAATTACTTGCAGGCCAGCTACGCCATCTGCGATATACGCATATCTGCTGAAGAGTGCCAGACCTGTCGCGTTGCTCAATGTCGGTTGGTGGGCGACAATTTTGGGTGACTCACGGTCACGGACATCAATAATATAAAGTCCCGCCTGCCAATCGGTAAGATAGACGAAACCATCCTGAAACTCAATCCCCGACGCGAGTCCGGGGGTGTGTACCGTTGAGATGATTTCCGGTTTCAACCGATTGCGGACATCAACAATATGCAAGCTCCCCGACGCAACGTAGGCGTATCCGTCCACAACCTGAAAATCGAATCCAAAAATTTCAACCTTCCCTGCGATTGCAGGGATGTCAATTCGCCCAAAATCGAGGATTTGAACCCCTTCGTTATCATCGCTGAGGTAGACTGTATCGCCATCAACCCAAACGTTGTGTGCATTACCGACCGTTAGAAATGTGCCAATCGGCTTAGGATTTGGAGAATCTTGCATCTCCTGCCCGTCAAAGATCGTAAGCCCCTTTTTGGAATTGTCTACAACATAGACACTCCCGTTGGCAATCTGGATGCGATAGGCATTGTTGAAATCACCAACGGTTTTAATGAGCCGCGGAGATGTTGGTTGGCTGATATCAATGAGATGGACACCCGCCGCGCCATCTGCAACATAAGCCAAGCCACCGTCAACCGCAATGCCCTGGGCATTCCCTGGGGTAGCAATCTCCCCAATGCGTGATGGCTGTGTTGGGAGGGTTAAATCGAAAATCTCCAACCCCCAATCGCTCACCGCATACGCTCGTTCTCCGACGACGACTACCTCCTGATAATTGCTAGAGAGGTGTACCTGAGTCATCGGCCCCAGCTTGTACGAGATATTCAATCGCCTCTGGCTCGGTTGTGATTCGCTTCCGATTGCTTGCGTTGTTGTTTCAGGAGTCGCGCTTGAAGGCACTATCGGATGTGGGGGTCCGACGACAATCCCGGAACTCCCATCGGTTGTGGCCGCGTAGCGAAAGGATTGTGCCGAGGTTGCTGTCACCACCAGAAGCACCTGGTCTGCCGGTTTCAGGTTGTCCAACTCAATCCGCCCGTTGTTATCTTTGTCAACGTCAATTGTGCGAATTGACGACGCGCCGTTGTTCGGCAGATGGGCTATCCGGGCGTGGAACGCCCCGTCACCGCTACCATCAAGAGCGATTTCGAGTTGGCGAGGCGGATTTCGGAAAACAACATAGCGCGCACCCCAACGCTCAAGGCTATCAGCTCGGATAGTCGGATAGCTGGACACTTGCTGAACCTGTCCGTTGACCCGACGATTCGGCAGGTTTTCGTACCCCAAAAGCACCGCACGATTGGGGTCGTTGACGAAATTCGCCAATGCCCAATTCTGGAACACGTTCGCAAAATGCGTTGACTGTCCCAACGCCGCGAATGTTGCATTGATGCCTCGTGTGCCGAGCAGGTCTTGACTCGCAAGCTCGCGGATGAAATCCTGACCACCGTAATTCTCGAATAGATAGAGTAGCAGTGTAAATGCCGCGCCGTAATACACGTCAGCCGTGTTCGCAGAAATTAATGAGACACTCGGTTCCTTGAGGTAGCCATCGACGTAGATATTGTGGATGTTCCCGTAAATTGCCCACTCCACAAATGATGCCATTCCCTCCTCTAGCCAACGCTCGTCGCTCGTTCCGCCGTTCTGATACCAATTGACAAGGTGTGCGAACTCGTGCGCGAGACTGCTGTAGAATGTGAAACGGGCCCGCTCCTTAAACTGGAAGATGTCCATGAAGACAATCTCCCTGCGATTGCTGTTGTGGTCGGTTGGGCGTTGGTCAGTTGACGAAAAGTAGCCACCGAAATCCCGTCCCGAGCCATTTTCGCCGACATCGTGCATCAGCAGCGTCACACGGGTATCCCGGTCTAGCCCCGGCTTCCACTCCGTGCCAATCCAGCGATGCACCTGCGGATAGATACGTGAGTCGAACTCCGCTGCGACCTGATTCGCTTCTAATTCCGTCATCATACCCCGCTTCGAGTTTTCGATGTAGATGTAGATGTGCTCACCGATTGCGATGCACGTCGCTTTTACCAATTTTTCGGGGAGGTGCGTGAAGAACCGATCGATTTGCCCTAGATGGACATTGGGAGCGGGTGCGGCGGGAAGCTGTGGTGCTGTTGGGACAGTGTGAGGATGATTGCACATCAGCATTGGTGTACCGCAAAGCCAATGGTCGTGGGCTTCGGGAAGTGAATCGGCGGATACAGTAATATCTACTATTAGAAGCAGAATAAATAAGGCGTAAAGGGGGATGCGGGTTGACATCATGAATTTCTCCGCGGACTGTTGAGTGAGTTGTAAAAAAAGCGGTTCATATCCTTTCATTGTGGGGCTTCGCTGTCACGTCCAGAATAAGAAAAATAGAACGCAAAGGCACCAGGGCGCAAAGAAGAAAAACCAGAACGGGAGCAAACTTATACCAATTCTGAATTTTTACATCGCATTAGCGGTTTTTATGAAATATGAGAATCCTGTAATTTTGGCAATAGCCGCCTCCGAATAGTTTCGCAAAATCTGTGTGAGTTTGTCCAGCGTATCCGATAAGGTGTCATATGCCTGACAAAACAGCTTTGCTTTGATGTTTTGCCAAAGTCTTTCGATTGGGTTCAACTCTGGACTATACGGTGGTAGAAAAAATTGGTGGGAGCGTGAAAAAACAAAAGCCCATCCCCAATAAAGAGCCGGGCTTTTTCATCCCCAAACTTGCCCCCACTTCAAATCAAATCCCATTCTTAATCCTCAATTAACCCTTCACAACCCCAATCGGGCGCAGGCGGACAACGCGCCGCGAGAGGCCAGCGGCATCAACAACCTTGACGACCTCATCGACATCTTTATAGGCTTCAGGGACCTCTTCATGGAGTGTCCTACGCCCTTTTGCCCGCACAAAGATGCCCTGTTTTTCAAGGTCTTTGTCAATGGCGCGTCCTTTGGTCAACTGCATCGCTTTTCGACGTGACAGCATTCTGCCCGCACCGTGACACGTACTTCCCCATGTCTGCGCCATCGCCTCTGGGTTGCCAACGAGGACGTAAGAGGCGGTGCCCATATCACCGGGAATCAGGACCGGCTGTCCGATCTTTCGGTACTTGGCAGGGATTTCGGGGTGACCCGCCGGAAACGCTCGTGTCGCCCCTTTGCGGTGGACGAACAACTCGCGCTGAGCCCCATCAACGAGGTGGTTCTCAAATTTACCGATGTTGTGGGCGACATCGTAAACCAACTCTAAACCTAACTCATCCTTGTTCGTATTGAAGAAATCCATGAACGTCTGTCGCACCCAGTGCATGATGCACTGTCGATTATTCCAAGCGTAGTTCGCACCGCAAGCCATCGCTGTGATGTAATCCTGCCCTTCTTTTGAATCGATTGGCGCAGCCGCCAGTTGGCGGTCGGGAAGAGCGATGTCATACTTTTGTGCGACTTTAATCCACCCTTTGACATGCTCATCGCACACCTGATAACCGAACCCGCGCGAACCGGTATGAATCATGACACAGACCTGCCCTTCCGTAAGCCCCATCGTTTCGGCGGCTTCACGGTAGAACACACGGTCAACAACCTGAACCTCTAAGAAATGATTCCCTGACCCGAGCGTACCCAGTTGGTTTTTCCCCCGTTCAAGTGCCCGTTGGCTAGGGGCATCAGCACTGGCGCGTGGAAAAAATCCATTTGATTCCGTGAATTGGAGGTCTTCGAGTAGACCGTACTCCCGCTCAATCGCCCAACGTGCTCCTTTTTCAAGCATCGCCTTCTCTTCCTGAACCGAGAGCCGAATCTGACCAGCAGACCCGACACCGCAGGGGACGTTTTCAAATAGCTTCGCCACGAGTTTTTTGGTCTTGCCTTCCAACTGAGTGCCTGTTATATTTGTTCTGATTAGGCGCACGCCACAATTTATATCATACCCGATGCCTCCAGGGGATACCACGCCATCAGCCCGCGGGTCGGTTGCCGCAACACCGCCGATAACGAAGCCGTAGCCCCAGTGCAGGTCTGGCATAGCAAGTGAATGCTTGACGATTCCGGGTAGATGCGCGACGTTGGCAACCTGTTGTAATGCTTCGTCGCTCTTGGCACCTTCGAGCAGTTTTTCGTTTGCATAGACGATGCCATCAACGCGCATTCCCTGCATGTAGCTTTTGGGAATGCGCCAACGGTAGTCATCGATTTTTTCCAAAGGAATTTCTTTTGCCATAATATTAAACCTTGTATTAGGATCTTGAATAGAAGGGTGGAAGGTTGAAAGGATGGAAGGTTGGAAGGATGGGTGAAAGTTTCTTCCCCCTACTCTTCCACTCTTCCAGTCTTGCAACTATAGCTAAGCCAATAATTATTTATACATCGCGGTAGTGCGGTTGCCCCTAACGGGTGGTCCGAAGACGGATGGTCCGAGGACGGATGGTCCGGGGACGGATGGTCCGGGGACGGATGGTCGCGTGAGCGAGCGCATCGCGTGAGCGAGCGCATCGCGTGAGCGAGCGCATCGCGTGAGCGAGCGCACAAGATGCGCGCAGTCATCTGCCCATCTGTCTTCAGATGACTTGACGCAACTCGACGCAACTTGACGCAAAACCGCACCTACCGGCCGGTGTCTGCATATCTTTCGGTTCCACCATATTTGCTCAATGTCTTCGCAGCATCCTTGTAGAAACCGAGTTTTTTCGGCAAAACTCGGTTTCTCAGAAAAAGGACTACTTACTCAATGTTTTCGCGGCATCCTTGTAGATTTGTGCATAAATCTTATCGCGTGGCACACACCCCGCGGCGAATTGACCGAGTGGATTCGCTTTCGCACGCATCAACGCTGTGCAGTAACTTACAGCCACACATACCTTCTGTTTGGTCATTTCTCCTGCTTCGATTGTGTCCTTCGCATAGTCAGGATATGCCAACGCGCCACGGCCCACAGCAACGATACTCACACGCCCGTCTCGGATATTCGCTTCACCTGCATTGACGAGGAATCTTTGCAACCAACTGTAGCCTGTCCCAATCATCGGCAATTCTGGGTGGGCGCGTTGAATCTCACCCGTCAGCGCGATGTGTCGGTCAACGCCGATTAGCGGATGCTCCGGGGTTTCATACCCATCAATGGGTGGGCGTTCAAACGGTCGCCCGATGTGTGGGTTGAAATATGGGCTTCCCATTGTAACATTGACCAACTTTACCCCGTGTTCTTTGAGCATACCGACCAACTTGATCGGTTCGGTCATATCTGGTGCCGGTGGGTTCATTTCATCCACACCGAAACCGTAAGGGTAAGGCGTTGGGAAGTCTCGGGCCATGCCAACCGTCGTGTTCGGGTCTTCCATGTAAGCGACCCCATCATAGACATTCAGCCGGGTTGCAAGAATCAGCTCGTCCCCAATCTCCGCCCGAATCTTTCCGATGATGTTGCGAATAAACCGGGTGCGGTTCTCAAAACTGCCGCCGTACTTCCCTTCACGGGTTTTTGCCGCCAAAAGTTCGGAGAGCAGATAGGTATGGCACTGTTTGAGGTCTACGAAATCAAACCCCATTTTCCATGCGAGCTTCGCCGAATCAACATAAAGGTCTTCTAACCGCTCCAGCTCATCGTCGCTCAGGACGGGATAATCGTCCGGGATGGGGATTTTCTTCTTTTTATCAATGAGCGTCGTTTTGTCAACAATTGGATGGCGGAAGGCAATGAACGGTTTTTTATAACTATACCGACCGGAATGGGTCAACTGCATCCCAACAATCACTTCTTCGTTAGCCCCGAAGGCGTTGCGGTGGGCATCGCGTGTGAGATTGAGCATTGACTCCATTGCGCTCGCGGTCTGGTCATTAATCACCAATTGACGGCTGTTTGCCTTTGCCTCATCAAGGATTGCTGTCGCCTCACCCCAGATTAGTTTTGCCCCACCAAGACCAAAGCGTTCCCAACGGCGAATGGTGAGCTCACTCGGCTTGCCATCAAGTGCCCCGTCACACCCTTCCATGGGGTGGATGCCGAATGCGTTGCCCGCGACCTTGTGTCCAATCTGCACGGGCTCAAGGAGTTTTTCTATTTTTTCTTCAAGCCGGATGCTAAGTCCAAGTTCATCGATTTCGGCGCGGAGTGCGTCAATGTCTCGGTAACGAAAATGTTTCTTTTTGAGCATTATTGAACCTTTCCTTCGTATCCCTACGGCGAATGATTTGCGCTGATGTCCGTTCAATCTTATTCAATCGAACGAAAAGTACCGTTGTTTGACGTGCTCGGGCGGCCACATATCCAACAGATCTAACGTCTCCATGAAGCTGTGTTTTTCAAATATCTCCTCCAATTCGTCCTGCGTTTTTTGCTGGGCTGGCCGAGTGGGCAGGTTGGAAATCTGGAAAATAATCTGTGCATTGATTGCTGCGCATTCGGTGAGCCCCTCTTTGTACACCTTATCGGGCGTATCCGAGCGGGTGTGGCCGTAAAGTCGGTCTTCAGGGTTAATCGGCTCGGTAGAGAGGCCAATCGTTGGGATGCCGTGCGCTACGAATGGAAAATGATCCGAACCCCATCCCGGCCCCCCAACAGAGACACCAAAAAGCGGCAGGTCTTCACCAGCGATACGAACCCGTTTTGCGACTGCGTCCAACGGGGGTTTCAGGTCGTCAAAGCCGGAAATGCCGATGCCACGCGGCCTGCCCCCGACATCGTTGTTAATCATCAAAATGGTGTCCTCGAGTTCATGGACGTGTTGATGCGTATATGCCCACGAGCCAACAAGCCCCGATTCCTCTACACCGAAAAGCACAAACTTGACTGTGCGTGGCAGATGCTCTCGATAGTGTGCGAGCCCTCGCGCCGCTTCAAGGACAGCCACAACGCCAGATGCGTTGTCTACGGCGCCTGGGCCAACGTGCCACGTATCGTAGTGTCCACCGATGACAATGTGTTCTTCGCTGTCTGCTGTTCCCCGGAGCGTCCCGACGACGTTCCATGAATCCTTCCGCTCAACACAACTGTCAAGGGTCAGCTTAACCCTCACACTGCCCTGCCGCTCCTCAAGTCGGCGCAAGTATTCGGCATCCTCTTTGCTAATTGACGCAACAGGAATCGCCCCAACCTTCGCAAAGGCACAGGTACGTGCGGGTTGAAGTGAACCTGGATAATTCCGCGTCTCAATCAATCCGATAGCACCGTATTCTGCCGCCAGCGGCGTTTTGAGTTGTCGGGCAAATGGATAGTACGGTACGACAGCAAAACGCCCTTTCACCTGTTCCTTATGACGCTCAAGTTCTTGACGGTCGCCGCGTTCAAGGAAGCAGAGCTCGCCTTCAACCCCGTTCTCCGGTGTAGATGGGGAAAGCCCTGCACACCGGCACACAATTTTTCGTTCAATCGGCGCGGTAATGGACAACTCTTCGCGCCTAGGTGTCCACGCCCGATGTTCAAATGCTTCAGTATGCACGTCATCCAACCCGTACCGCGAAAGCACATCAAGGAGAAAATCCCGCGCCTTGATTTCGTTTGGCGTTCCTGCCAGCCGGATGCCGATGTCATCCGCGAGCACGAGCAGGTTTTCATACGCTTCGGATGCCGCGAAGATTTCGTCAACAATACGGTCTTCGATTTCTTGGTTCATCGTTTCACCTTTCTCCAGTAGGGAATAACGATCGTTATTCCCTACTTTTAACGGAGCGGTTGGGATGTGTCAACGACTGATTCTCACGCTACCGGCCTGCATCGCCTTTTCCGCCTCTTCAACCGTCGCCCAGTTAAAGTCGCCGGGGAAGGTATGCGCCAGCGCGGAGTAGCCTCCACCGAAATCAACCGCATCTTGTGGCGACTTGCCTTGGAGCAGACTGTAGACCAAGCCCGCTGCGAAGCTATCGCCGCCTCCCACCCTGTCGACCAGTTCAAGATTCTCGTAGATACGGGAAAGATAAAATTCCTCGCCATCAAAAAGCAGGGTACGCCAATCGTTCAGCCAGCCTGTCTTCGCATCACGCAAGGTTGTGCCAATCATCTCAATGCTAGGGAATGCTTCACTGACCTGACGTGCAACACCTTTATAACTCTCCGGGTCGAGCTTGCTGTAGCTCTCGGTAGTGCCTTCTGCCTTGAATCCGAGTGCCTTTTCAAAATCCTCTTCGTTACCGATTAGGACGGAGATAAACGGCATCATCTCACGATTGGCCGTCTGCGCCTGCTCTGGGCTCCACAGCTTGGAACGGTAGTTTAAGTCGTAACTTGTTTTTACGTCTGCGGCTCTCGCGGCTTGTAACGCCTCACGCGATACTGCGGCAGCGGATTCCGATAGTGCTGGGGTGATACCGCTCAAATGAAACCACCGCGCATTCGCAAAGATTGATGCCCAATCAATTTCGCCGAGCTGTATCTTTGAAATCGCCGAATGTCCCCGGTCATAGGTGACGCTGCTGGCGCGAGGCCCCGCACCGAGTTCGAGGTGATAGAACCCGTTGCGTTCATACCCAACACCATCAAAGGGAACCCAGGCGATATTGGACATATCAACGCCCACTTCTTGGCCTTTGTTGCGGATTAATTTGCCAGACCAATTATCGACCAAACGGGAAACCCACGCGGTCTGCAATCCGAGTTGCGCGGCATTCACAGCGACGTTCAATTCTGCCCCGCCGACGCTCAGTGACAGCGATGCAGATTGTTCAAGGCGCATAAATTCGGGGGACGTAAGCCTTACCATTGCCTCACCAAATGTAACAAGGTCGTGCATAAATTTTCATACCTCCCTTTGACAGAAACCGAGTTTTTTCTTCAAAACTCGGTTTCTCATGGACACTCACCGGTAGGCGAGGTTTGAAACCTCGCCTACCGCAGCGTATAAATAATTATAGACTTTACTATAAAACCTACTTATGGGTAGATGATGTGCGAATTACGCTCAATTATTAGAGGTGTCAGACCATCTGCGGGGAATTGCGCCGCCCATTCATCCGGGTCGTAATCCCGTGTGACAAAGCAAGCCCGATGCGCGGGCACGGCATGTTTCAGTCCAATACGTTGCGCCATTTTTACGCAACCGTCGAAAAAGGGAAATTCTCCCTCCGTCGGGTGATTGGTAAGCAGTCCGATGTCCGGGCGGTGAGCCGCGATAGCGTTCACCAAGTCGTCGTGGGCGGCGAATGTATTGATTGGGTCACCGGAGAAGTAGACGGTTACGCCATCTGCTTTGAGCACGTATCCGAGATGCGTTACATCAGGGGGGCCGATATTTGCGGCGGGGTCGCCATCGGGCGGTTTGGCATAGACCGGGTAAGCTGTCATTCCGTTGAGATTCACGGATTCGCCCGCTTGAACCGTCACTGTATGACCGGCATCAACATCTGTTTCCGAAGCGAGCTGTTCAATGCTCTCTACAGGCCCGATAAACTTTGCCGCAGGCGAAGCATCCCAGATTCGATTAATTGACTCCGAGCAGGTGTGGTCGCCGTGCGCGTGGGTCAGTAGCACATAATCCGTCGGCAGTTGCGATTCATCCAACGGCGGCTCGGCATGGATAAATCGCTCCGCGGGCCGTTCGTGTGGATAGTACGGGTCAATCTGAACGATTGTGCCGCGTGAATCTTTCATAGCAAAGGTGCTTTGTTCAAACCAGTGAATGGCAACGGTGCCTTCTGGAACTTTGAGTGAGACGAGTGGATGCATAGAAAATCCTCCGATTATGAATTGCGTGGTGCGTGAATGTAGCGCAGAAACCGAGTTTTTTCTTCAAAACTCGGTTTCTCCCTGTAGGAGGGCGTTCCTACTCCCGATATGCCAGATCAGACTGCCCATTGATGATGCTACTCTTGACCAACGTTGACGGAAAGCGAGAGGGTCGCTGGCGCGGTCTCCGTTACTTGTATCGGTATTCGGATCCGAAGGTCATCAACCAAGCAGGCACCGCCCTCGTCTTGGCAGAAGTAGACAACCGTATCAAACGTCACCTCGCTAATCCCAATTGTTGTCTGCACAGGCACCTCAACGGGAAAAGCCTCTGGGTTGAGGGCTAATTTATCGGGCGTGGTGGTAAACTTAACGTTCCCTTCCTGACTTGATGCCCATTCCATGTAAAATGGCGCGCCATCTGTAAATTTGTATCCCTTCGGCAGATTGAAGGTCAGCGCGATTGTACCTGTGCCTGCCTTGATGCGGTGTTCCTCCAACTCCACGATTCGCCCGGTGAAGTGTTTCATGGTGCGACTGCCGAGGCCTGCTATGTTTGTGAATGCCATTGTTCGCACTGTATTCGCCTGCATGTCAATGATGCGGATCTGGTGATTGTTCGTGTCAGCGATATACAGCGCATCGCCGAGAATCGTTAATCCACTCGGTTCGTTGAAATTCGCGGTTAACCTCTCGCCATCCTGAAACCCGTCGGCACCTGTTCCGGCGTAAGTGGTACTGGTGCGTTTCACAGGATCGATAATTTTAATCTTTGAGTTGTAGGTATCCGCCACGTAGAGCAGGTTGTCTTTGTACACAACGCCAAGCGCGTGTTGAAGCCTCGCCACGTCTGCGTTCCCGTCTTGGTCTCCAAATTCAAAGAGGTCGTCCCCGATAATGGTATCGACGTTCCCATCCAAGGCGATGTCCGCTGAGCGGATGGAGCTTGTTTCGCTGTCGGCGAAATAGAGTTTACCCCCATCGGTCGTAATGCCGCTCGGTTGTGCGAGAGCCGCCTCCAGCAATGGTGCATCAATCCGCGCTTCACGACCAGACCCAGCATGTGGTCTTGCCTCAAAGGTTGCTAGGTCGGCACTCCAAAGTTGATGTGGTCCCGCCATTGCAATGTAGAGTTTCCCATCATGCGCGAGCACATCCCACGGCGAGTTGAGCGCAACCTCTGTTCCAGTGCCTTTGACGTTAGGTCGCCGCGCCTGTTCACCTGTTCCGAGTATTGTCTTGACTTCACGCTCCTCCAGGTCAGCGGTCCGAATGAGATGGTTCTCCGTATCGGCGATATACAGGATGTCGCCATCGAGCACGGTGCCTTGCGGGTGGTTGAACGTGGCGGTTTCAAACGCACCATCCTCCATCCCGATACTACCCGCACCGATGATGTCTTGGATGGCACCGTCCGGATCGGTGATGATGATGCGATTGTGGTTTGTGTCGGTGATAAAGAGCCGGTTATTCTCGGGGTCAGCTTTTACTTTGCCGGGGAAGGAGAGCAGGGTCTTGGATGCCTTCTCCTTCTCCAAAGTCAGATTCAGCGGGCTGCGCTTCAACTCCCCTTTGGCATCGAAGTATTTTACGGCATCCCCGATAATCGCGTCGAAGAGGTCGAAAATCCCTTCGCCGGAGTGCCCGCCCATAATTCGTCCTTTCGGATTGATTAGCACTAGCGTCGGCCAAGCACGCGCACCATATTGCCGCCACACAATAAAATCCTTGTCGTTGATAACCGGATGCTCAATTTCGTAGCGCAGAATTGCTTGACGAATCGCTTCCGTGTCTTGTTCATTGCTGAATTTTGCAGAATGGACCCCAATCACCACCAATTCTTCGGGATACTTTGCCTCAAGTTTCTTGAGGTCTGGAATGATGTGTAGGCAGTTGATGCAACAGAACGTCCAGAAATCGAGCAGGACAATTTTACCTTCTAAGTCTTTTATGGATAGCGGTTTCTCCGTGTTGAGCCACTCAAGCTCAGTCGGGAAATCCGGGGCGTTTGTGTTACCTTCAAACAGTTCTGTCATATCGGGTTCTCCGCTTTTTTCGTTTTCCTCTGTTTGCCCTTTTGCTGATGTTATCAGAAGCATCAGCGGGAGGGTTGTGAATAAAAGAGCTATCAGTAGCGTACAAATTCTACGTGCCCTTGCGGGTGGCTCGGTGACGAGACGCATTTGAGACATTTGTGGATTCCTTTATAAAAGTTGTGGAAGAAACCGAGTTTTTTCGACAAAACTCGGTTTCTCTAGAATACTGAAACTTGCTTATGACATTTGTCTAAAATATCTTAACACAGCGTCGTGCAACACCCCATTTGTTGCGATGACTCGGGTCGGACGTTGGCCCAAAGGGTTGCCTTCCATATCCGTAATTGTTCCACCCGCTTCTTCGACAATTACCGCCAAAGCTGAGATATCCCAAGGGTCAAGGTCAGCCGCCTCGATGGCAATATCGGCTCTCCCCGACGCGAGCAGGTGAAAAATGTAGTAATCCCCGAAGCCTCTAGAGCGCGATGTATCCCTGATGAGTCTGCACATATTCGGCAAGAGTTCGTCTTGGTCAAACATATCAAGCCCGCCGTGACAAACCATCGCTTTGGAACAGTCAGAAACTTCGCTCACATGAATTCGTTCCCCGTATCGGGAGCGGGCTCGTCCTCCTACATCCATGTACGCCCCTTTGCCTCGCTCCGCATATAGGCGTTCCTTCATAATTGGGGAATTGGAAACGCCTACAATCAGTTCACCATCTTTCATCAGGGCAATTTGCGTTGCGAACAGAGGGATTTTTCGGATGTAATTTTTTGTCCCATCTATCGGGTCGATAATCCATTGATAGGCGGACTGGGTGTTGGCAACACCAGATTCTTCACCCCAAAAACCGTGTTCTGGAAACTGTTGCTTGATGGTGTCAATGATGACGCGCTCAGCTTCCTGATCGGCGACGGTAACGGGGGTTTGGTCGGGTTTCAATTCAACTGCAATAACGCCGGAATAGTACTTGAGGATGACTTCTTCTGCTTTTTGTGCCGCTTCTAGAGCCACTTTGAGAAATTGACTTTGGGACATCTATGATGTTTTCCCCCCATTTTACATTTTGAGAAGCCGAGTTTTGCCGCCCCTACGGGTGGCGCGACGAACGCAACGCCAAAAACTCGGTTTCTTTAACGCCGTAGTGAAATCGCAGGGCAGTACAATCCAATTTGCTCCCGTCTCCACCAATTACCGTCACTGCTTTTGGTCTCCAGATCGGTAAAGCGGTAATCGTAGAGTATCGCACGGACATAGCGCGGCGGTTTTTCGGGAAACGGATTCTGCTCTAGTAACGCCAGCACTTCAGCAGAACCTTTTAACAGAGACCCCATGAAGTTGAGGAACCATGGAGTATTCTGATAATTTCCACCGAGTGCGGCAAACCACATCTGCCAGTCTAAACGCGGCTGATGTGGCGCGACCCAGCGAGGTGGACGCTTCAGAGCTCCGGGCTTCCATTTGAACTCGTATTGGTGCCATGTCCTTCCGTCGTTGCTGCCTTCGACCACAATCTCCGGACGCGACTCGGTCATGTTAGCGAACAATCCGTAGCTGTTGACGATATAAAACGGCCCAACCCATCTCAAAACGCGCTGTGCGAGTGGCGGAAGGGTGCCACGTTGTAATACCATTGCGCCCATCCGGATACCACTCACCGTCAGTATCAGCACCGTGAGCAGGCCTATCAGGACGGTTCTGTATAGAGGTACGGTGGTCAATTGCTCTGTGGGAGTGTGTTCCTCTACTCGATTCTCACGGCGAAAAAGCCGTTGCCATCGGAACCTGCGAAGCATAATGTCATCAAACAGTAGCAGACATAGCGCAATTGTGAGCAGATTGAAAAAACAGTAGTTGCCTGTTGCGATAATGAGCAGTTGCAAAGCGATGAGCGCGTATCCCGCGCAAAATCGGATGCGACGCGGGGCGAAGATGAAAAAGGGAATGACCAATTCAATCCCAAACATGCCAATGACCGACAGCTTTTGAAACCATTCGGGCAGTTGATGGACGTACCATCCGAGGGCTGTTGGCAGTGGCTGGGTTTCGTAGTGATAATTCAGGGCGGTCAGGTTCCGCCAGGTCTCGTCGCTTGCAATTTTCACGAAACCGGAGGCGAACATCAATCGAAACAGCAACCAGCGCAGAAGCCACAACACAGTCGGCGATGGAGGCGATTCCTTGGACAATCTGGGCGGGATTGTGCCCGGTGCAAAGAAAATCGCGAGAAAGCCGGTTTCCAGTAGCAAGATATCCCACTGGAAACTCAGAAAGTCTTGACCAATTAATACCAACGATAGATAAAACGCCCACAAGCCGACCAATGCGGGAATCGGTATAACACCAACGACCAGCAGAACCGATAAAAGTGTTCCGCCCGCGCACAGAACATGAGCAAAACCGTCGCTAGGGTATAGCCAGAATAACGTCGGTAGCAAACGATATCGTTCAGGGCCAATGCGCTCGGATACCCTATCGAAGTATTCCGTGGCAGGCAAAATGCCGTTGCTTCCCACCAAGCCATCAAGCTGTACCCACAACGACAGAAAGGCAATGAGGTAAACGATGCCGAGTAGCCGGAGAAACATCCAACGGGACAGAAAATAGGTTGGCCTTTCGAGGGCCGGGCCCCAAAGCCACCGCGTCAGCGCAGAGAAGATGGGGCGATTTCGGGCGACGAAACCGTAAATCCACTCGGTGAGGGGAGCGAAACCGGGAATTTTCTGATACATCCACAGCATCCACCCCCAGTATGGGGCATAGGAGAGAGCCCGGAAAACGGCTTCTGCTCCACTAAAGATTTCACCGTCTGAATCAACGAATTGCACCGCACTTTCAAGCGCGCTGGTCGGAATCGAGGGAAACTGTTCGCCGACGTATTGGGAAAGGGATTTCCCTCCCACATATTCTATGCGACCTGCGGTTAGGTGTTTCCATCGTGCCACCCAATAGCAACAGAACGTGCAATCATTATCATAAATCAGCAAGGGCGGGTTCATTGCTTTATCGCAAAATTTAGCGCAAGGAAGAATGGAATGGAAAAGGGGAAGGGTGGAAGAATGGAAGAAGAAACTTTACCCAACCTTCCATCCTTCCATCCAAGAACCTTCCATCCTTCATTTTCCTCTTCGCGCCTTTGTCCCTTTCCGTTCTATTTAAGTGCTAACTCCATGTCCGTTGAATCTTCGCGATGGCATCAACGATGTCATCCATATCCTCACCGGAACCGAGGAGGAGATTTTGGAACAGCCATACGCTCTCACTGCACACCTGTTCTGTATTCGGACATGGGGTTTCACGGATGAGGTCTGGATACTTCTGCGCCACATGCGCGATGCCGGGTTCTTGCGACAACGGTGCTCTGTAACCGATTGAACACGGAATCCCCTCTTGACTCAATGCTTCAACAAACGCATCACGCGATTTCCCGCCGAATCCGTCGGGCTTGTACTTCATGCAGTACAGGTGATAGCCGTGCTTTGTCACCCAGGGTGCCAGTTGGGGCGGAGTGATGCCTTCAATCTCCTCAAGTGCCGCCGAGAGGTTCGCCGCGTTGGCGTTGCGATGGTCTGTTTGCTCCTCCAACTTTTCTAATCGGGTGAGCAACAGTGCAGCGAGGTACTCCGACGGACGGTAGTTCCAACCGAGTCGTGGATATTCCCATCGGTCCCCGCCGGGCGCCCGTCCCACATTCATAAAGGCGCAAACACGGTCTCGAACATCTTCATTATCCGTTGTCACCATGCCTCCCTCACCGGAGGTGAGATTCTTAGAGGATTGGAAACTGAACGCCCCAGCATCGCTGAGTGAGCCGACCTTTCTGTTTTCAAACTCCGCCCCGTGTGCTTGAGCGCAATCCTCGATTATCGCAAGCCCGTGCTTATCTGCAATCTGCCGCAACGACTCCATATCGGCAGGGTGTCCACCGAGATGCACCGGCAAAATTGCCCGTGTGCGGTTCGGCTGAATCGCCGCTTCCACAGCCGCAGGGTCAATTGTGAAATTGTCGGGGTCGATATCGACCAATGCGACATTGCACCGCCTATCGAGTGCGGCGGATGCTGTTGCGACGAAGGTGTAGTTGGGAACGATGACTTCGCCGCTGTCCCCGAATCCGTCAAGGTCTAGTGCTCCTGATAACGCCGCGCTGATTGCGTCCGTACCGTGGGGCATCAATACCGCGTAATTCGTACCCGAATATTGCGCGTAAGCCTCACCGAGTGCCTCCGCTTTGCCTCCACTGATGCCTTCGGTGCCGCTGAGATAGACTTCACGTAGCTTCGGTTCAATTTTGAATTCCCATTCCTCAACGTTGTTCAGCGGCCAAGGTGACCACGGCTTAGTTTGAATATCGCGGACTGGACTTCCGCCATTAATAGCGAGTTTGTCTGCCATAATTCCTCCAATCTGTTTATTTACCTTTTCCGCGGACAACCGCCGCCGCGACTGCCCACGGGTAATCCAGATCATCTGCCTGTGCATTGCGATAAGTCGGAATCCATACCCACCGGTCAGCCCCAGATTTGTTCGGGTGACTGGCGTGAAGCGTCAGGTCGTGGAAGAAGACCGCTCCCCCGGCTTCAATCTCTGCGCTAACGGCTTTGGTTTCATCAAGGGCATCTTGACGGAGCCGACGACCAAACCCGTGCCCATCGTCTGCGTCCCCGTCATGGACGATAACGGATTTGTGTGAGCCGGGATAGACTTTGAGACACCCATTTTTGACTGTTGCATCGTCAAGTGCCACCCATAATGAGATTTTGTGGTCGCCGTGCCAGTAGTGCCAGTCTTGGTGCCAGGGGCTGGCGAAATCCATGTTATCGCTCTTAAAAACAACTTTGTCGCTGAGAAACTCAATGTTTGGGGCAAGGATAACGTCGAGAATATCGAGCAACCGCTCATCGCCGACTGCCTCACGAAATACGGGGCTGCGAATCGCCAAACCGACGTAAACGCCGTGACCTGCAACCTGTTCTGGGTCTTTACCCGTTTCGATTGCCTCACGCCGAACTGCCTTCAGAATCTCACGAGTCTCCGCCTTGAGTGCTTGCACCTCTGCCCGATTGAACAGATGCGGCACAATGGCGAACCCATTTTGCGCGAAAGTATCGCCGATTTCTGTTAGTGATGAACGCATTTTTTCTCCGAGGAGGACAATATCCCAGCAGAGCTGGGCTTGTTGCGATACCCTAAGTTGCTACCTATTCTTTGCGTATCAGGATGGCAACTCGGGTTAATCAAGTGACGGTAACTTATAATCAAGAAATCAGTATGTTCACTGCTTGCTGTAGTTCTCGACCTGGCAAGCCTTAATGAGAATACGCGGCAAAAGTGCTGTATCCTCAATGGACTCAAGTGTTGGTTTGAGTGCCTCCGCGTTATTTGAGCCGAATCGTGCGCTGATGACATCAATAACGGAAAGCATACGGCCTTCTTTGCGGCCTTGTTCTACGCCTTCTCTGCGGCCTCGTTCTGCAAAGTGTCTGGCAATTGATGATTCGTACATGGTTCATCCGAAATGATAGCGAAAAGGGTTTGCGGGGCATAAATCAACCCACCAAGGGTTGACATGTTTCCCAAAAAATTGGTTTCGTCCCTTGAGTCTAATACGATTTCAACATCTAAATAGGAGCAATGAAAAGGAGTGCGCTCTAGACTGTTTAGGTGGTAGCTTGGGTTAATTAACCTGTAATGCGAACCGCTTTTCCAGTTTCTGCACTCGTGAGCAACCCCTCCATCATCTGTTGCACGATCAAGCCGTGGCGGAGCGGTGCATCGCACGTTTTGCCATCAAGGATGCAATCAATGAAGTGTGCAGCGATGTTATCCCACGCTTCCGGACCGGGAGGTGGTTCGACACGAATATCTTGTGAGCCGCCCTGTTCATCGTTTCGATAGAGGGTTAAAGGGCTCATGCACCCTCCCGCTTCTGTGCCGAATAGCTCAATCTGAAATTCGCCCGGTTGGTGAGATGCCCAAAAACTCTCGACCTGTACACCGATGCCGTTTTCAAACCGGATGAGGCCCCCTGCATAGTCATCGGAGTCATATTGCTGGTATGTCTCCTTGGGAGGAACCGTGCGATTCCAGTATCCGAGCCCGCGTGGACCAAACTTCGCACCCGCCACGCCGAGCACCTCGACGGGCTTGGGCAGACCTAAAATCCACCAGACCGCGTCAAGGACATGCACACCCATGTCCCGAAACGCACCGCCGCCCTTTTTGATGAACCCTAAATTCCATGCAGGAATGCCGCTCCGTCGGACACTGCGGGCGCGGGCGTAGTACAATTCGCCGAAATATCCGTCTCGGAATAACTTTCCCAGATATTGGCAATCCCCGCCAAACCGCGTTGAGAGGGACATCATGTTCACCACGCCAGCGGATTCGACAGCTTCGACCAGCTCCTTTGCAGGTTCCTCTGAATCCGCCAGCGGTTTGGTTACCATCACATGCTTGTCGTTTTTGACCGCTTCTAGTGCGATGGGAACATGCCACTGATTCGGAGTGCCAACGAAGACAGCGTCGATCTCCGGGTCTTTGCACATCTTTTTGTAGTCGGTGTAGAATTTGACTTCGCCCGGCAGGTCTTTGGCAAATGCTTTCATCCGGTCCTCAAGCAGGTCGCAGAGGGCGATAACCTCGCCGCGTGGGTTGTTTGAAAGTGCGCGTCCGTTAGGTCTGCCGATGCCCATACCGACAACGGCAATCTTGACTTTATTCTTTGTTGCTGGCATCTGATAGTTCTCCAAATCTAAGATGTAATGCGTGAACTGTATTCTCAACGTGGGCTAATATGGCCGACCTCTGGGATTCAGCGCGGTTGGTACTTCGTTCTTGATTGGTTTGATGCTCTGTAGATACGCCCAAATCGCCTTGAGGTCTTCATCGCTTATATTCGCATAATTCTTGGTCGGCATAGGCGGCAGAATCTTTCGATTGCCCGCCACACCTTGATGAACGGCCGTTTTCATGGTGTCGATGAACATCTTTTCCGTCCAATCGCCGAGTCCTGTCTCCTTGTCGGGCGTGAGGTTTGCGGCAAAAACGGTTCCGAACGGCAAGGAAAACGCCGTCAATTGAGGTGATGCAATCATAAAAATCTGTTGCTGCATCATGCTAAAGTTGTACGTGGGAAATGGCTCACCGGCGGGGTGTCCGGCGAGATACATACTCATATCGAAATCAGCACCCTTACGCGGCGTATGACACGTCCCACACGCCCCGATAGCATCAACAAGATATTGTCCCCGCTGAACGCGGTTGCCTTGGCTTTGGGCAAGGTTTAGACTGAGTAAGACCAGCACCAATGCTGAAAGAGATATCGTTCCAAAAATCAAGTGCTTTTTCTTCATCACAACGCTCCTAATATGGTATGAGGGGGGCATTTGTTGGATTATGGCCACCCGCGATTCTAAAGTTAACACTATTATATCACTGCTCACTCATATTTGCAACATTCAAAAAAAACTTGATTGACGCTGATAAATTTGCTAAACTGAAACGGTTATCATTCATTAAACAGTAAGAGAGGAAAAGCGATGGACTGTATTTTTTGCAAAATTGTGTCAGGTGACCTGCCATCAGCGAAGGTTTACGAAGATGAAGATGTCTTCGCTTTTATGGATATCTTTCCAGCCAACCCGGGACACCTGCTTGTGATTCCAAAACAGCACTACCGCAATATCTTCGATATACCCCCCGAAACCGCTGGTAAAATTATGGAAGTTGGAACGCGAATTGCGAATGCGATTAAATCCGCCTTGAATCCAGACGGATTAAATTTTTTCCAATCCAATGAGCCTGCCGGATTTCAGGTGGTTTTCCACTTTCATCTACACCTTGTCCCACGTTGGGAAAATGATTCAATCGTTCTGCCGTGGAAGCCTGAGGAGGGCGACTCCGAGCAGATTCGCGAAACGGCAGACAAAATTCGGCAACATATTTAGGTCAGTTGTATAAGAACTGACTTAATTTCCTGAACAACTTGATGGAGATTTCAATGAACATCTTGATTACTTCGGCGGCTTCGGACTTGGCTCAGAAGCTCGCCGCAACTCTATCCGAAGCGCATCAGATTCGCTTAACAGAGCTCGTTGATGTTCCGACCAACGCTGAATTTGTGCGGAGCGACTTCGGGCACGATGAGGCAACCAATCAACTGGTCAAAGGGATGGATGCCATCATCCATGTCGCACAGCTGCCTCCCGCAGTTCTCGAGGCTTCGGAGCAACAGGAGAATACGGAGATAGACTTCCAAACCCGCTGTACATACAACCTCCTGATGGCGGCTTCTGACGAAAAAGTGCCCCATGCCATCTATGCGAGTACCCTTCATCTCTTCGACCAGCATGATGAAAATTGGACCGTGACCGAAGGGTGGAGGCCACGCCCAACGACTGATGCTCACATCCTGTCAAAACATCTCGGTGAGTTTACATGTCGAGAATTTGCGCGTGAAGGACGTATCAATATTACCTGCCTGAGGCTTGGAACGTTGACCACAGTTGCAGAAACGGAAGGGCAACAGGCAGACTCAACGTGGCTGGAAATAGGTGATGCGGTTCACGCCTTTGAATGTGCGCTCCAAAATCCGGCGGGGAGGTGGACAATTTATCACATCCAATCTGAATTTCCAAACTCGCGCTTCTCAATTGACCGAGCGAAAAGTAGCTTGAAATTCAATCCACAATTCACGATTAATCAGACCTAATTTAATGAAACTCCTAATTACAGGTGGGGCAGGATTTATTGGTTGCAATTTCGTGCGTTACTGGCTCCGACGCTATCCGAAGGATTCGGTGGTCAACCTCGATCTCCTGACCTACGCAGGTGACCGTGTAAATCTCTCAGATGTTGCAGAAAGTGCGCCCGAACGGTATCACTTTGTGCGAGGCGATATCCGGGACGCTCAACTGCTCGATGACCTTTTGGCAACGCGTCAACCCGATGTGATTGTGAACTTCGCCGCCGAATCGCACAATAGCCGTGCGATTCTTGCCCCACGGTGCTTCTTCGATACAAATGTGATGGGGACGCAAACCCTATTGGATGCGGCACTCAAGCATCAAGTCCGCCGATTTCACCACATCTCGACCTGTGAAGTCTACGGCGACCTGCCGCTTGATTCACCGAAGAAATTTAAAGAGGAACACCCTTACCGCCCTAGTACGCCGTACAATGCCTCCAAGGCAGCGGCAGACCATGCGGTTCGCGCCTATTTTGAAACCTTTCAATTGCCGGTGACGATTTCAAGTTGCTCGAATAACTATGGCCCGTATCAGTCCCCTGAGAAACTCATCCCGCTTTTTACGACCAACGCGATGGATGATAAACCGTTACCGCTCTACCATAGTCGTCATAATCGACGGGAATGGCTCGCCGTATTAGACCACTGTCGGGCAATTGATATCATTATTCAGAACGGGAAGGTTGGCGAGACGTACAACGTAGGCAGTGGGCTTGAGAAGAGCATTGAGGAGATTGCTGATATTATCTTGGAGACTTTGAATAAACCTGCAACGTTAAAGACCTATGTAGCAGACCGCCCCGGGCATGACCGTCGATATCTGCTCGATTCATCGAAAATTTGCCGTGAACTGAACTGGAAACCGGAGATTGACTTTGAATCTGGACTTAGAGATACTATCCATTGGTATGTGGAAAACCGAGCGTGGTGGGAGGCGATCTATAAAAGAGCGGACTATCAGCCAGTCCAAGAAACGGGGTGGCAAAAGAAGTGAGACATGAAAATGGGATGTGAATTATCCCGGAATTATGAGGTGAAAAATGAAAGTATTGATTTTAGGCGGACACGGCTACCTCGGCCCGCATGTAGAAAAAGCGTTGGAGCCGTACTATCAATTACGCATCACTGACATCAAGCCGATTGAGACGAAGCACGAGTCAATGCAAATTGATGTCTCATCTCTGGATGAAGTCATGCAGGCATCGGAAGGTATGGATGCCATCATCAATTGCTCCGTGCTCCGCGAAGACCGGCAACTCGCCTTCGATGTGAGTACACGCGGCTGTTATAATACGATGCGGGCGGCGATCGAACACGGTATTCGGCGGATTATCAATACGGGGCCGCATTTTACGGTTCAAGGAAATCCGTATACCCAATTCGACTATGAAATTAATCCGGATGTGCCGCCCCAGACCACCACGGATCTTTACCCAATCACCAAGGGGCTAGGGCTGGAGATTTGTAAAGCCTTCACAGAAAACTACGATATTTACGTGATGACCTATCTCTTCCTGAGTTTCCGCAATCACGATGACGAAGGTGAGGGCACAGATCTCAATTCGTTCTCTGTGACATGGAGAGACGCGGCGGAAGCGTTCCGGTTGGGCTTAGAAATTGACCTTGATAAACTCCCGTCACGGTGCGAAATTTTTAATATCTTCGCAGACCTCCCGCATCAGCGATTCTCCAATGAGAAAGCGAAGCGGATTCTCGGTTTTGCGCCACAGGATAACTTCGAGAAGATGTGGCATAAGAAACGTGAGGAGTGAAACGTAAACCGTGAGAAATTCACAACCAATAATTTTGAGCTACGAGGGAACCAATGCAACCATTTCTTTGGGACAGCGACAAACAAGCGGCAATCAGTTTGACATTCGACGACGGGATGGCATCACATCTCGATATAGCGATGCCGTTACTTGAAGCACACGATTTTCGCGGCACATTTTACATTACTGCTGGAGGGGATGATGGCGGTAAAAAGGGGCTGGCGCGGTTCCGTCCTGGGGCTGAGTCCGGGCACGAAATCGGCAATCACTCAATTCATCACTGGTGTAGCTGCGCGAGTGCCATGAATCCCGAGCACCGGGGACTGGAATATCGAACGCTTGAAGAGGTTGAGGTCGAACTGGCTGATGCCGATAGACGATTCAGATCGGTTTATCCAGAAGTGCAACGGTGGAGTTTCTGCTATCCGTGCTACAATACCTTTGTCGGGAAAGGAGTTGACCGGAAAAGCTATGTCCCGATTGTGGCAAGACGCTTTTTCACAGCGCGGGGAGGGGGTGAGATGTCGAATTCAATCAACTCGCCCTATCACGCAGACCTCCATTGCCTCAACTCGTGGAAATGCGAACGCAAGCGTGCGGCGGAATTGATTGGCATCGTTGAGCAAACGGCGACACAAGGGGGGTGGAGTATTCTCACCTTTCACGGCATCGGTGAAGGTCACTTGCCTGTTTCACGTCCGGATTTTCAGGAATTGCTCGCCCATCTTGATGCGGTTCGGAATCGAATCTGGACCGCGCCTTTGATAACGGTTGCGGAATATCTGCACAATACGCAAAGAGACGGAAACGTTATGGAGCCTGTTTGAAAAGTCGCCATGATGTATCGCCGAAGGGTGGGAAAGGGATTTCCCACCCACGGGCCTGGGAGTTGATCGTTGAAGGGTGGGAAAGGGATTTCCCGCCCACGAGCCTGGGAGTTGATCGTTGAAGGGTGGGAAAGGGATTTCCCGCCCACGAGCCTGGGAGTTGATCGTTGAAGGGTGGGAAAGGGATTTCCCACCCACGGGCCTGGGAGTTGATCGTTGAAGGGTGGGAAAGGGATTTCCCGCCCACGAGCCTGGGAGTTGATCGTTGAAGGGTGGGAAAGGGATTTCCCACCCACGGGCCTGGGAGTTGATCGTTGAAGGGTGGGAAAGGGATTTCCCGCCCACGAGCCTGGGAGTTGATCGTTGAAGGGTGGGAAAGGGATTTCCCACCCACGAGCCTGGGAGTTGATCGTTGAAGGGTGGGAAAGGGATTTCCCACCCACGGGCCTGGGAGTTGATCGCCGAAGGGTGGGAAAGGGATTTCCCACCCACGGGCCTGGGAGTTGATCGTTGAAGGGTGGGAAAGGGATTTCCCACCCACGGGCCTGGGAGTTGATCGTTGAAGGGTGGGAAAGGGATTTCCCACCCACGGGCCTGGGAGTTGATCGTTGAAGGGTGGGAAAGGGATTTCCCACCCACGGGCCTGGGAGTTGAAGGGTGGGAAAGGGATTTCCCACCCACGGGCCTGGGAGTTGATCGTTGAAGGGTGGGAAAGGGATTTCCCGCCCACGGGCCTGGGAGTTGATCGTTGAAGGGTGGGAAAGGGATTTCCCACCCACGGGCCTGGGAGTTGATCGTTGAAGGGTGGGAAAGGGATTTCCCACCCACGGGCCTGGGAGTTGATCGTTGAAGGGTGGGAAAGGGATTTCCCACCCACGGGCCTAGGAGTTGATCGTTGAAGGGTGGGAAAGGGATTTCCCGCCCACGGGCCTGGGAGTTGATCGTTGAAGGGTGGGAAAGGGATTTCCCGCCCACGGGCCTGGGAGTTGATCGTTGAAGGGTGGGAAAGGGATTTCCCGCCCACGGGCCTGGGAGTTGATCGTTGAAGGGTGGGAAAGGGATTTCCCACCCACGGGCCTGGGAGTTGATCGTTGAAGGGTGGGAAAGGAATTTCCCGCCCACGGTATACGGTATTTTTAGGAGAACACAGTGCAACACTTTTCCAAAATAATTGTGCCTGTTGTGATTCTCTGCTTGGCCTTCCCATTGCTTGGGTTTGCACAGGCGATTGTATCCATCCATCCGCCGGAACTCAAATCCCCGCCAGTTGGGGCGACGTTCACGGTTGACATCAATATCGCCAACGGAAAAAATGTATTCGCATATCAACTGACACTTGCATTTGATGAAAACAGTCTTTCGCTCGTCAGTATCGAAAATGGGGACTACTTGCCGGCCGGTGCTTTTGGACGAACCATTATTGAGGATAGGGTTATCTTTGCTACCTCGAAAGCAGAACCAGCAAGCGGTGATGGGACGCTCGCAAAAGCCACTTTTGCGGTCATCGAAGTCAAAGAATCGACAATTGGTTTGGTGAACGTCCTACTCTCTGACATGGTCCCAGAGCCTTTGGCGGTGACAACAAGGGCGGGCAAAATTACGACGAATAAAGCCCCCGTTGCAGTCATAGAAGCCCCAAGCGATATTCGGGTAGGGGTTGAAATTACACTGGATGGCACAAAATCCACAGACGACAGCGGCATTGCCAATTACGCTTGGGATTTCGGCGATGGAACAACGGATGCCGGTGGGACAGTTAAGCACGTTTATGCGAAAACGGGTGAGTTTACTGTAACGCTTACAGTGACCGACGATGGGACCCCACAGGCGTTGACTGAAAAAACAACGCAAATCATTGTCGTGAAGGAGGCGTTGCGGCCTGTTATTACAAAGCACAAACCGGGCGAGAAAGTACTTGCCCTGAAAGCGGATATTCTCAAAGCAAATACCGTTGCACGGTGTTATGTCCCGGTCTGGAAAGGTGAAATTGTTGTAAAAGCGGGGATATTCCTTGAGTATCAGGTGCGGTTCCCATTGATGAGTGTTCATCGGTTGGGCGGTGTATTTGTCCATACCGCCGACGGAAATATCCTCGGCAATCTTCCAGCGAGTGATGACCAAGATTGGATGCATCGGCAGGTCGCGCTTAACGCGCTTACTGGGCAGAAGATTGTCGCTATTACGCTCGGTATGGATAACACAGCAAACCCAAATCACCCCGCGGGTTCCTTCCAAATGATGGCTGACAACATCCAGATTACCGATGGCAAAAGCATCTTAACCGCCGTTTGGGTGGATGAGGATTCCATCAACGGGGTCCAGAACATCACTGAACCCTTTGGCGATGTGGTCGGTGTGGAGAACTGCGAGGCATCCGTAAGGGCGGAGGTGGTCGCTGTACCGACTGCTGTGCATCCGAAAGGGAAGCTGATTATAACCTGGGGGGCGGTTAAAAGCGCAAAGTGAGATGTTACGGTGTAACCGCTTTCACGCAACGGAATCCCAAGTTACTGCTGGTGTTTGGCGGGTCGGCGCAGAGGCGGAGGGCCACACGCAGGTCGCCTTCAATGCTAGGCCAAGCACCTCCACGAAGCGAGCGAGCGGTGTCAACACTTGCCGGATCACTTTGAATAGATATTATTGTACCACCAGCGACCGGGTTGTTTTTCGCGCTACTTGGAAAAAAACCCTCTTTGAATTCATCAAGGCATAACTCCCATACGTTGCCCCCCTCGTATATGTCAATATAGAAAGCGTCGAGGTATACCGTGTGAACGGGAAGTTCATCCTTGTTGCCTTCGCCGAAGGGGTCACCCATTTCAAACTCACCGGCGGGAATCAGGTGCATCGTCGCGTCATCCGTTTCAGAGATAATTACCTTCTCAAATTCGTTTGCTTCGTCATCTTCCCCACAGCCGGATAAAAATATCGCAACGTTGAAAAGCATCAGTATGATGAAAGTTAAGGATTTGTACATGTTCCCCTCCCTTGGATTTGTAATAAAAAAAGCACCGATAGTGAACTACCGGTGCTTTAGACTGTTTAGCGTATCAATTGAGCAGTGGCATCAATCGCCTAACTTCAGCTCTCCCCAGACGACACTCAGTTTGCTCTTTGGGTTCACCGCTTTCGCCTCAGCAAACCGATTGCTAATCAGTTCCGCATACTCTTTGGCCATTTGGTCATTTGGTGGAACGGCAGTACCACAACACGATGTGTGGAAATTGATAAACCATCCCTTCATATCCTTTGTGCGGTAAGCAATCGGGTCAGCATTTACGCCATCATCGGCGTAGCTTTCATACTCAAAGTTATTACCCTTCAGAACGGCAAGCCCTGATGGCCGATTTGATGACCATTTTTTGAGGGACGGAATGTATTTCTTCCCGAGGTCGGTCGGTGTCACAGCCGATACTGTGCCGTTGGTCACGGTGAACCCAAACACGCTTTGCTGACCCGCACCGGCGGCTGTGATGCGTACACCTTTATCCCAATAGTAGTAGAAGGCGTAGTCGCCGATGAACCCACCGATTCCGCCGCCTCTTAACCAGGTATAAACCAGGTCCTTCTTTCCTTCCTTCTTGAAAATGGTCCCTGGTGTTAGTCCCTGCGTTAGAATGTAGATGCCCTTCGGGTTCGCCTTCATATACTCGGCTAACTCATCACTATCGACGATTTTGGCGGTTAGCTTTTTATCTTTCAGCTCTGCCACCATCATTTCCGCCAATCCCTTAGGATTGGGAACCGCTAAGCCTCCGCCGCCCTGGACGGTCGCGTCATACCATATAGCGACATCTTGTGCAAACGCGTTACTTGCAAGAATCAGACAGATGGCTGTCATCGCAACGATAAATCTTTTCATTTGGTTAATCCTCCTGTTGGATTAAAACGGAGATTCGGAAGTGTAATACAACAAACAGTGACCCGTTTTCCAGTGCACCACGACTTTGAGAAAACTTCCGAAGTCAAATTCACACGAGACATTTTATCCGATAGTTTAAACCTGAATGCAAAGCACGTCGGAGCATCCCTTGTGGTTGCTCTTCCCACTTCTGGATATCTCGCGTGTGTACTGCACAACTGGCATATTGAATCATCAATCGCCTAACTTCAGCTCTCCCCAGACGACACTCAGTTTGCCCTTCGCATCCACTGAGTGCGCCTCAGCGAACCGGTTACTGATCAGTTCCGCATACTCTTTGGCCATTTGGTCATTTGGTGGAACGGCAGTACCACAACACGATGTGTGGAAATTGATAAACCATCCCTTCATATCCTTTGTGCGATACGCAATCGGGTCGGCATTTACGCCGTCATCTGCGTAGCTTTCATACTCAAAATTATTAGCCTTCAGAACGGCAAGGCCTGATGCACGATTTGATGACCATTTTTTGAGGGAGGGGATGTATTTCTTCCCGAGGTCGGTCGGTGTCACAGCCGATACCGTGCCGTTGGTCACCGTCGCCCCAAACACGCTTTGCTGACCCGCCCCGGCGGCTGTGATACGTACTTTATCCCAATAATAGTAGAAGGCGTAGTCGCCGATAAACCCACCGACTCCCCCACCTCTTAACCAGGTATAAACCAGGTCTTTCTTGCCTTGCTTCTTGAAGATAGTTCCCGGTGTTATCCCCTGCGTTAGAATGTAGATGCCCTTTGGGTTGGCCTTCATATATTTTGCTAGGGCATCACTATCGACGATTTCGGCTGTTAGCTTTTTATCTTTCAGTTCTTTTACCATCATTTCCGCTAATCCCTTAGGATTGGGAACGGCTAAGCCTCCGCCGCCCTCAACGGTCGCGTCATACCATATCGCGACATCTTGTGCAAATGCGTTGCTTGCAAGAATTAGACAGATGGCTGTCATTGCAACGAGTAATCGTTTCATTTGATAATCCTCCTGTTTGAAATTAGCAAAGAGTTTAGAACCCTTTCCTGTACTGTTTGTGGCTTAAAACGGAGATTTCGGAAGTGTGTGGCATACAACAAACAGGGACCTGTTTTTCAGTACACCACGACTTTGAGAAAACTTCCGAAATCAAATTCACACGAGACATACTGAATTGTTAGTTGCCTGACTTCAGTTGTCCCCAGACGACACTCAATTTACTCTTTGCATCCACCGCTGTTCCCACCGGTGCGAACCGATTCTTAATCAGTTCTGCATATTCTGTCGCAATTTGGTCGTTTGGGGGAATGGCAACACCACAACACGAGGTGTGGAAATTGATAAACCACCCCTCCATATCCTCTGTGCGATACGCAATCGGGTCAGCATTTGTGCCATCATCTGCGTAGCTTTCGTATTCAAAATTGTTATCCTTCAGAGCGGCAAGGCCTGTGGCACGATTTGATGTCCAGTTTTTGAGGGAGGGGATGTATTTCTTCCCGAGGTCGGTTGGCGTTACGTCAGATCTGGTGCCGTTGGTCACTGTGAACCCAAACACGCTGGCTTGACCGCCGCCAGCGGCTGTGACACGCGCATTGGTATCCGGATCCCAGTAGTAATAGAAGGCGTAATCGCCGATAAATGCACCGATTCCCCCGCCTCTTAGCCAGGAATGAATCAGGTCATCCGCGTCTTGTTTCTTGAAGATAGTTCCCGGCATTATCCCTTGTGTTGCGACGAAGATGCCTTTTGGGTTCGCCTTCATATACTCGGCTAAGGCGGCACTATCGACAATTTCGGCTGTTAGTTCTTTATCTGCCAGTTCTTGTACCATCATTTCCGCTAACTGATCCGGATTGGGAACAGCTAGTCCCCCTCCACCCTCGACGGCCGCGTCATAACATATCGCGACATCTTGTGCAAACGCGTTGCTCACAAGAATTAGGCAGATGGCTGTCATTGCAAGAAAAAATCTCTTCATTCGATAATCCTCCTGTTTGAAATCAGCAAAGTGACTGATTTCCAATCGTTTAAGCCAGATACATTACAAGCTCACGGCTTACTAAGGCACCTGACTACAACATACGGGTTTATAAATCGTAATTAAAGCTCCGAGAGTTGTATGAAACCTTTAGTCGGAGCATAGGGGTTCGCATTGTAATTGAGACGGAAACATATCAGATAAGTTTATAAAAAGTTGCTTTTGATCAGTTTTTTTAGGGCCTGTTTGAAAAATCGTCATGATGTATCGTTATCGGGTGGGCAAGGGATTTCCCATCCACGGGGGCAGGGCTATATTGTGTATTATTTTCCTCTTGACAATCGTGACGTGTTAAAGGTATGTTTTATGCTAGATGAACACCGCGAAATTCGATGGTCAAGCATCCAAGTACACGAAGGCAGTCAAAGACAATAGATCAGAATAATCTAAGGAGTAGAAATCATGATTAATACACAACGTTTACGTTTATTCCGCTTCCCACACGCGGGACACACATCATCTATTTTAGTCCTACTGCTACTTACCCTCTTTTGGCTTCAACTCCCTGTGCTCGGTCAGGAGAGCTGAGGTGCCTGAAGCAACCCTGTCATTCCGCGTGACGGGGTGGGCGGAGTCGGTTCGGCTTCGGAGGCAACAGGTAAATTCCGGCTTTCTTTCAATATGTTGAGGGGCTTTGATGCGGATGGTCGGCATTCAGAAACGAGGGGGCTTACGCCAGATGGTCGCGTCATCACGGTCCCTCTGCACAGGCACAACGTCTCACTTGACTACACCCGATTGGCGATTGGTGTAGAATACGCCTTCGCCGACCATTGGAATATTGGGTTGAGGGTGCCATTCGAGCACAAGAATCAGCGCGCAAGTATTGAACAACTCGCTCCCCTATCTGCATCCGAGAGGCGGGCGATACTCGCAAACCAAAACATCCACCATCGCGACGAGAGCTATAAAGGGCTCGCAGATCTCAACCTGCTGCTCTCACATACTAGGTCTGGTGTTTTGAGAACTGCCGACCAGCTCGTTGTAGGACTGGGAAGCAGTATTCCGACGGGGAAAACTGAAGAAGACCCATTTAGATTGGGAGATGCAGGACTGAAACATCTCCACATTCAGTTTGGCACCGGAACTTTTGACCCGTTGGTGGAATTCCACTACGGTACACCACTTTTTTATAATTTTTCGCTGAGCACCTCTGTTCGCGGCAAATTTCCGGTCTATGAGAACAGTAAAGCCTACCGCGGTCCGATGGAATCGACTTTCATCGCAGAAGTTGAATGTAGCGTCTTGGATTGGCTTTCACTCCACACAACCTACTTGCAGTTCTTCCAAAATTATGCCTATTGGGCTGGAGAGCAGGACATTAACTCAGGACTGATAGTGCACGCTGGATTATTCGGGCCAACAGTACGCACCGGATATGGGTTTCCCCTGCGTTTGAACGTTATGGTTCCGTTTTCTCAAAAACCATTGTCGGGCAGAGGGGATTCCTTTGAGCAGGGGCCTACAGTCTTTATTACAGTTTCGCGAGCGTTTTAATGGTGGCAGGCGTACAATCACGGTCTATGTGAGGTAGCTATGGATACAAATCAACTCTACTACGGTGACAACCTTGACATTTTACGAACCCACATCCCCGCTGAAAGCATCGATCTAATTTACATCGACCCGCCGTTCAACTCAAATCAAGCGTACAACGTGATTTTCAGCGAAATGGATGGCACGTCATCGCCGGCACAGATTCACGCCTTTGAAGATACATGGCATTGGGGCGAACCCACCGAGGGTGGATATGATGAATTGGTCGGAACTGCGCTCCCCCTTCTGGTTGAGACAATCAAGAGCTTTCGTGGCTTCCTCAAAGAGACGAACCTGATGGCGTACCTCGTGATGATGGCATTACGATTGGTTGAACTCCACCGCGTCCTAAAGCGGACAGGGAGTTTCTATCTGCATTGCGACCCGACAGCATCGCATTATCTGAAAATTATTTTAGACCAGGTTTTTGGAGTTGGGAATTTTCGGAATGAGATTGTGTGGTGTTATGCAGGCGGGGGCATCCCTAAGAACGACTTTCCAAGAAAACATGATGTTATTTTGAGATACACGAAGTCAAAATCTTACACCTACAACACGATTTATCGTCCCTATTCTGAAGGGACTCTGAAACGAGGCAGAACACAGGTTAAAGGAAAGTATTACGAGGCGGGTTTGCGAAAGGAAGGAACACCAGTTAATGATTGGTGGCCTCAGATTCCCAAGATTACAAGTCCAACCGATTCCGAGAAACTCGGCTATCCGACTCAAAAACCTGAAGCCTTGCTTGAGCGGATTATCCAAGCCAGTAGCAATGAAGGTGATGTTGTATTGGACGCCTTCTGCGGTTGCGGAACAGCTGTCGCTGTTGCCCAGCGGCTTAACAGACAATGGGTCGGGATTGACATCACACACCTTGCAATCACCCTATTGAAATACCGCCTCACTGATGCCTTCGGTGACGATGTGAAATACGAAATCATCGGTGAGCCAAAAGATGAGGCGAGCGCGAAGACTTTAGCGGTTCAAGACCGCTATCAATTCCAGTGGTGGGCACTAAGTCTGGTTCGGGCGAGACCTTATCAGGGCCAAAAAAAGGGCGCGGACGAGGGGGTGGATGGCGTGATTTATTATAAGGACGTTGACCCCGACACCCCGAAAAAAGCACTGACCCGGAAGATTGTCGTTCAGGTCAAAAGTGGGAAGGTTACTGTCAAAGACATACGGGAATTGAAAGCGGTTGTCAAGAACCAGAACGCTGTGATTGGTGTTTTTATCACACTGAACCCGCCAACCGGGCCGATGCTTAAAGAAGCGGCGACAGCGGGACGATTCCACTGGCTTCACGTCGAGCACACCACGTATCCACGGATTCAGATTCGCACGATTCAGGAATTGCTCGAAGGTCACGGTATCGAATATCCACAGATACCGGATGATGTCACATTCCGCAGGGCAGAACGGGCCGCCCCCCAAAACCAGCAACTTCCCCTGACGGGAATCCCGGAACAGGGCGCGAAGGATGCGGTTCGGTGACGAGACACAAAGCGCGAAAGAGTTTCCTCATTGGGATAAATAATTTCTCAGATGCACGAGCGTCCGTTCTGCTGCACCCAAATTCTCCTCAATCACCTGTTGTCCAAGTTGTCCCACCCGCTGGCGTTCCTCTGCATTCGATAGCCACGTTTCGAGAACTGCCGCCATCTCCTGCGCGTTGTTGACCAACCGAGCGGCCCCCCGCTCTTTCAGCACATTGGCTTCATGAGCGTTATGAATCGTGGGGCCGAAGATGGTCGGTTTCGCCATCGTAGCGGGTTCCATCACGTTATGAACGCTCCCTCGAAAACTCCCCCCTACGAATGCGATATCTGCCACCCGATAGAGTTTTGCCAGAATTCCGACCGTGTCAATCACAATTGTGTCCGTCTGCTCAAGAGTCGCCCCGTCGCGTAATTCCGAAAAGCAGACATGCGAAAATCCGAACCGATCGAGTTGCGTCCGAATCTCGCCGACCCGTTCCGCCGTCGGTTCGTGAGGCACGAGGATTAAGAGCAGTTGTGGCGTGTGCTTGCGGAGCAGGTGGTAAGCCTCAAGCAGTACCGCCTCGTCCTCTGCGTAAGTGCTCCCCGCTATCCAGATTGGCCCGCGCAGGGTGGATTGCCCCGGAAAAAGGTCATCGTCCGCATCAACCGTAATCGCCCGTTGATAGACCTGATCAAAGCGGGTATCGCCTACCACCTCAATATGAGCATCCGATGGACAGAGCTGGCGGAATCGTTGGGCATCGGCTTCTGAAATGACACAGTGCAGTCTGATATGCGGGTGGACGCTTTTGAAGAAAGATCGGGCGATACGGCTTAAACGTTTCGACTTGGCGTGCAGGGTTCCTGCGATGAGGACAATCGGAATCCCATGGTCGGACGCAGACCAAACGAGATTGGGCCAAATGTCGAACTTAGAAAAAATCAGAATTGATGGCTTGATGAGTGCGACGAGTCGTTCAGCGTTATGGTGCGTGTCGAATGGGAGGTAGGCGGCGGCATCGCAATGCGGATATTTGGCGACGTTGGGCGCAACGGACGGTGAAAAATAGGTTAAAACAATCCGTGCCTCGTCCTTAATTGCTTCGATTAACGGTTTGGCCTGTTCAAATTCGCCGACCGAAGTGAAATGAAACCAAGCCGTTTTCGCGAATGGCCGTGCGGATTGCAATTCGTTTTCCAGCTTCTCGAAAACACCGTGTCTGCCAACGACTCCCGCACGAACTTTGGGATTCCATCGGGCAGCGGCATGAAAACCGAGGTACAGAATCGGAATAACGATTGTGTTGTATACTGCTCTCCAGACCATAAGACATACGCGAGGCATTAACCGATAGCATCGAGCTACTCGGGGAAATTCAGTTTTAGACCGATGACACCAGTGTTGTTGAGGCGGTGGATGCACAAGTTATCAAGCGAAGCCGCGAGCATGATATCGCGGTTCGGCCCGGCAAAGGCGATGTCCGTAGGGCCACGCAACGCCTCGCCCATCCAATCGTCAACGAACAACTCAAGCCGACGACTCTTCAGGTCAAAGCAATAGATTGCATCCGGGCGATGGCAGGCAATCCACAGACGGCCATCCGTATCAAATGCGATACCGTCCGGGACATGGCGGGGGATATGAAGCACACGCTCGAACGTCCCAGCAGTTCCATCACAGTTAATGGGAACACGTGCGATGCCCGCGCCGAAAGTTTCAACGAAGTAGAGGTAACGCTCATCCGCATCCAGCGCAATGGCGTTGGGGGTATCAACGGGTTCGGGATACCAAAGTTCCGCCTCACCGCCACCGGGTTTAATTTTATAGATGTGCCCGTTGAGGTCACCTGACCAATCCCCACTGTCCGAGAGGTACATATTTCCTTGCCGGTCAAACGCGGGATAGTTTGTGCAGAGGAATTTCCGCCCGTCGGGGCCGGTCGCATATACACTGCTTACACCGTCTGGAGTAATTTTCAGCACATCGCCAGCAGTATGCGCCACATAGAGGGTTCCGTTCGCGTCCACAGCTTGACCGAGACAACGGCTTTCCGTCTGAGCGAACTGTTCCGCTGTATTCGTCTCAAGGTCAACACGATACACCTGACAACCTGTGCCGGTGGTATAGACCTCCCCGTTGGGCCCAACCGAAATGGATTCGGGATGGTCTACACCGCTGATATGGATGATGTCATGCTTGTCGTAAGACTTTATCATAATGGGCTCCTTTACTTCGCAACCGACTGGAGACGGGAAAAGACTGGAAGGATGGAAGGAGAAACTATCCCCAACCTTCCAATCTTCCAATCCCCTATTCCAATCCTACCTACGTGGGTGTAGTGTCCTCAAGTTCAGGGTGGAGGGGCAGGTCAATTGGCTGACCGCCCGACTCCGCGGAGCGGTAAGCTGCTTCCATCATTTCAACGCAGCGCAATCCTTCAACCCAAGTAAGGCAAGGTTGCTGTTCCTCTTGAATCCATCGCACAAAGTCGCCGGTTTCCAATCGGTAAGCATCGTCGAAGCCGAGGTCGGAAAAACGTTCGTGATGGGGTTTCGTCTCATTGAGCCGTTGCCAGTACAGGTCGATGTAGTCTAGCTGCGGAACCAACTTGAAGCCGCCGTGGCGACATTCCCCCCAAGGGCCTTGAGATTCCCGAAATTTGTGCAAGGGAAAGGATAATCCCCCGTTGACCGTAGCCACTGCCCCGGACTCGAATTGAAACGTGGCGTGTAGAATATCAGGGAATTTATATCGTGGGTCATGTTGCGGGCCATATAGTGCCGTCACCCGCTTGGCATCGCCGCACATTGCCCGGAACCAGTCGATGACGTGTACGCCGTGTAGATGGAGGAAACCCCCACCGAGTTTCGGGTCAGCCCACCATGTGTTGAAGAAGTTGTAGGGACGATTATCCGTATACTGTGCAACTGTTATCGCTAAGACATCACCGAGCAACGCCGCATCTTCGGTCAGCGCAATCAGGCGCGCCCACGGTGGACGTAGCCGACGTTTGTGCCCGACCATTAGCTTAACGCTGTTTTCTTGACACGCACGCACCATCTCCCAACACTCCGCTGTCGTGCACGCCATCGCTTTTTCGCAGAACACATGTAGCCCAGCTTGAGCCGCCGCGATGGCAATCTCCGCATGGGCATAATTGGCGGCGGTGATTGCCACAGCGTCCAACCCACCTGTCGCGAACATCTCCTCATAATCGGTAAAGTGTGGGACATCGAGGGTTAAGGCGCGGGCAGTCTCCTCAATGCCTGCACGATTCACATCGCACAGCGCGGTGATGTGGGCAACTTCCATAAAGTAGCGGGCGAGATGTTTACCAAAATCACCACAACCGCAAAGTCCTATGCGGAGTTTCTGGTTCATAAGTGCTCCCCTTTCGCTATTGACAGGTGAGAAACCGTGGATGTTTTAACCCTCCCTGCTCGACTTGGATTGCCAAATCCAGTGACTTGGACAGACCACCGAAACTGAGCTCAATCAAACTGATGGCACACCACCATCTGCGTTATAATACTCCCGAATTGCAAGGGGTTGGTACGGATGTTCGGTGATTAGGTCTTCGTCTAACTCTACTCCAAGCCCTGGTACAGTCGGCAGCTCCGCATGACCGTCGTTAATGGTTATGCCCTGCTTTTGCACCTCGAAAAAGAGCGGTGTGCGACGACAGTACTCCAAAATCAGGAAGTTGCTCGTCGCGGCGGCAAGATGCACCGCTGCTGCAAGCGCGACAGGGCCATAAGGGTTATGTGGCGCAATTGAAATGCCGTAGACTTCCGCCATTGTGGCAATCTTCCTGAGTTCGCCGATGCCCCCCGCGTGGCAGATATCAGGTTGTACAACGTCCACAGCGCGGCGTTCCAAAAATTCACGAAACCCCCAGCGGGTGCAGAACCGTTCACCCAACGCCAAATTGATTCCCAACCCCGCTGAGTGTAGACGTTCCATCTCGTTGAGGTTGTCAACGCATACAGGTTCTTCGACGAACAGCATCCGATAGTCTCTCAACCCGCGAACCAGACGCATCGCCCCGTTTAGGGAGAACAGCCCGGCACAATCAACCATCAATTCTAAGTGGTCACCTGTTGCCTCTACAATGCGACAGGCAATTTCATGCGACATGCGAATATTCTCCGCTTCGTCAAACGAGCGGCCTGTGGGGCCGTAACCCCACTTAAAAGCCGTAAAGCCCTCTGCCACCGCCGCGCTCGCTTCTTCTGCCTGCGATGACAGTCCCAAATCGCCGCGGGCATAAAGACGCACACGTTCCCGACAGGGCCCACCGAGCAGGCGGTAAACCGGCTGTTGATACGCTTTACCGGCGATGTCCCAGAGTGCCTGTTCAATACCGCTGATGGCACTGGTCATAACGACCCCCTGTCGCCACCAGAAGAGGCGATACATGACCTGCCAGAGTCGCTCAATTTCGGTCGGATTCCTGCCGATAAGAAGTGGGGCAAAGTGGTGCTCAATTGCCGCGACAACAGCGTGTTCTTGATACTCTGTTGTCGCTTCGCCTACCCCGGTAATTCCCGCATCGGTTTCAATAAAGACGAATATCCAGTTCCGTCCCGGTGTTCCCATAACACGAGTTCGGATGGCGGTGATTTTCATAATCAGTGTTCCTCACATCTTTGACTTGGTTTTAAGCAAGCTTAAAGGATAAATCTGATGAAATTTGACAATCAAAATCGGTAATGTTATCATAACTTTGGGTGTACAATACGTTTGAAGGAAATTGAAAGTTGAACGTCAAAACTCATTAGGAGGGAATTTCCACTTGTGGGAGGGAGTTCCCATTACAGCCCCAGCTCCCACAGCAGAACTGTTCCGTCCCAACTCCCACTCGCCAGCGTCCTACCGTCCGGTAAAAATACGACTGAATCAACACAATCTGTGTGGCCTGTCAGCGTTGCCTTGTGTTGGCCTGTGCGAGTATCCCACAACCGAATTGTGCCATCGGCACTTCCACTCGCCAGCATATTTCCATCCACAGAATATGCCACGGAGTTGACCCTGTCTGTGTGCCCTGTCAGGGTTGCCTTGTGTTGGTCGGTAGTGGCATCCCACAACCGAATCGTCTTGTCACGACTCCCACTTGCGAGTGTGCTCCCATCCGGGGAATACGCCAGCGACAAAACCTCCTCCGTATGCCCGATAAAGAGACGCTTGTGTCCTTCGGTCAAAACATCCCACAGTCGAATCATGCCATCCTCATCTCCACTTGCGAGTGTGCCACCATCGGGGGAAAATGCCACGTAAACTGTGCCCTCTGTATGTCCGAACAGGGTTGCCCTATGTTCGCCATTGCCTGCATCCCACAACCGAATCGTACCATTCCCACCCCCACTTGCGAACGTCTTACCATCCGGTGAAAACACCACAGAATCAACCCAATCTGTATGTCCCTCAAGGCGCAGAACGACCACCCCCGGCTGGGGTGCTTTGTGTTGGCCTGTGGGAACAGTCCACAACCGAGCCGTGCCATCCTCACTCCCGCTCGCTACTGTTTTCCCATCCGGTGAAAACGCCACGGAATGGACCCAATCTGTATGCCCGGCCCAATCTGTATGCCCGGAAAGAGTCTCCTTGTGTTGTCCGGTGCCTGCATCCCATAACCGAACCGTGCTGTCCCCACTCCCACTCGCTACTGTTTTTCCATCCTGTGATGCCGCTACAGAGCGAACATCTCCCGTATACCCGGAAAAGGTCTCCTTGTGTTGTCCAGTGACAGCATCCCACAATCGAACCGTGCCATCCGCACTCCCACTCGCCAGCGTTTTGCCATCCGGTGAAAATGCCGCAGAAATGACCCCCATTGCATGTCCAAAAAGGGTATCTTTGGGTTGCCCGGTGGTTGCATTCCACAATCGAATCGTTGTGTCGTCTTGCCAACCGCCTCCACTCGCTAACGTTTTGCCATCCGGTGAAAACACTACGGTATTGACATTGCCTGTATGCCCGATAAGGGTTGTCTTATGTTGGCCGGTACGGGCATCCCACAATCGGATTGTATCGTCCTCACTCCCACTCGCCAGCGTTTTGCCATCTGGTGAAAATGCTATCGTCCAAACTTGGTTTGTATGTCCTGTAAGCGTTGCTTTGTGTTTGCCGGTGCCGGCATCCCACAACCGAACCGTCTGGTCCCCGGCTCCGCTGGCAAGTGTTCGCCCATCCGGTGAAAACGCCACGCATCGGACACCTTTATGTCCTTTGAGGGTCGCTTTGTGTTGGTTCGTGACAGCATCCCACACCCAAATCGTGCCATCCCCAACTCCACCTGCCAGTATACTGCCATCCACAGAGTACGCCACAGAATGGACCCAACTCGTATGCCCGATAAGCGTTACCTTGTGTTCCCCAGTAACGGCATCCCACAACTGAATCGTCTTGTCACGACTCCCACTTGCGAGTGTACTACCATCCGGGGAGAATGCAATGCAAAGCACCCGCTCTGTATGCCGTGTGCGCTCTGTGTTCCCCGTCAGAATGGCATCTTCCGTGCAGGCATCTGTATTGTAGAGCCAGATACCAGTGCTACTGGCAACTGCCAATCGAATGCCATCTGGCGAAAATGCAATATTTTCAATCTGGCCCTTACCGAGGCGCGCTTTGGCCTCTTTGGGCAAATGCAATCTATGATAATCTTCGGCAGGGGCGTTTGGTAGTAATTCTTTCATTGTCAGAGCTCCCTCAAAAACCGAGTTTTTTCTTCAAAACTCGGTTTCTCTGGAATAGGTAGCAACTTGGATTATTATACACTATATCCTTATGAAATTCAACAATTTTTGATCAGACAGACTCTGTTTTGGGATGCGCTATAGTCATCGAAGATAATCGGCGCGCCAGCGTCATGCTCCCCGCTGAATCAAGAACAGGCTTAATAACCAGAAGCCGATAAAAAATCACTTGTATCCACGTAATAGATCAAGTATAATACAATATCTCCAAATGACCAAAAGGGAAGGTCAACACAACATGGCAGACGCAAATAAAAAGAAAAAAGAGCAGAAAAGCGCAACGCCCCTATACAACGGAAAGCCGCCTCAGCCCACATCGCAACTGCCCGTGCGCCGTTCACAAACACTTGATCGAGGTGAGTGCCCGCAAGTATCAAAAGTAACAGCGAGCCGTAGCGAGTTTGAAAGTCGGGTCTGGGAGATGGAAGCCGAAATGTCCCATGAATTTGCAACGATGCGGTCAGAGCTCGGCAGTCAGTTCTCCGAATTGAGAGATGACATTTCAGAGATAGGTGATTCACTGGAGGATTCGACTGACGGGCTTAAAGACTCCGTCAATCGGTATATTTCGAGACTGAACTGGCACCTTGTACTTTCAGCGATAATGGGCTTAGCGGGTTTGGCGTTCCTGCTCTGGCAAATCTTTGGATAGTGAGGGCACAAAATGAAACAGATCTTGTTTTTAATTGCATCTCTGATTTTCATACTGATGCAGGCTGTAAATGCACAGGCGGTGGAGATAGACAAAATGATACAATTGCCGCAAGATAATTGGCTGAATTTGACACTGATGGGCACAAAGATTGGGTATGCCCACATCTACATGGAACAGTCAGAATACGAAGGGGAAGCCGCCATCCGCATCCGCACCGATGTCGCAATGGACCTCAAACGAACCGGCATACCGTTCCGGTCAGAAAACGCGCAAGTTTCTTATGTCGGCATGGATGGCCGACCCCGCCATTTTATTTCGCTAGCGAACGAAACTGGACAGGAGAAGCGTGTTGAAGGGCGTGTTAAGGATGGGGTCGTGTATCTGGAGACAACCCTTGCCGGGGAAACGAAGCAATCTCAGCAACCGATTCCACCCGAAACCGTTTCTGAGATGATGGTCGCTGCCCGTGTATTGGAACATGGTATCCGCGTCGGAGATAAATATACGTTTAACGTTTTCAACCTAGACCTTTTGAAACCTGTGAAGACAGATATCGAAGTGCTTAGGGAAGATGAGATTTCGTATAACGGGGAAATGAAACCTGTATATGTGATTGATTATACGATGCATATTATGGGTGGTCTGAAGACAACAGTGTGGGTTGGTTCTGATGGCATAACCTATCGGATGAAAATAGCACTAATGGGTATGCCGATGGAGTTCACAAAAACCGATATGGAGACAGCACTCGGCGAGGTGGGTGAAGTCGATGTTATCCTGGCCACCAAGATTTTCGCACAGGGCAGACGGCCGGTCCTGGGCTCTCCCTATTTCAAAGCGCGACTGCGATTGGCCGAAGGGGGGCTCGATAAGGCGGTGGTGACGAACCAGCGACAGAAATTGATGATTTCCGATGAGAACCAACGTGAGGGCATCTTGGAGATAAACGTTCCCACTGTTGATGTATTAAACGCGCTAGACTTGTCCACCGATGCTCAGCGGGAGGATATGGCGCAATTCCTGAAATCCACGGTTTACATTCAGGCAGATGCTCCGAAAATCCGCGAAAAAGCGGCCGAACTTATTGACGGGGAAACCAATTCGTGGAAAGCCGCAAAAAAACTGTGTCGCTGGGTCAACGAAAATGTTTCCGACAAAAATCTGGAGGTCGGATTCGGGTCCGCACTTCAGACCCTGGAATCGCGGGCAGGCGATTGTACAGAACACACCGTATTATTAATTGCACTTGCGCGTGCGGTCGGCATCCCTGCACGGGTTTGTGCTGGCATCGTGTATGTAGGGGATGCGTTCTACTACCATTTCTGGCCGGAGGTTTATGTCGGCGAGTGGGTCTCGATGGAACCGACACTCGGACAGATTCAGGCGGATGCGAATCACATTCAGCTCTCAGGAAGTACGCTCGAATCCGATTCTATGCTGGAACTCGGAGAAGGGGCAATGCGTACCCTAAATCAACTTGAGATTGAGGTGATTGAGTGATTTTCAAAGCGTAAAATTGAAGGTGTGGCGTTGTTATGACAGCTTCACTGGAATTAACCATAAAAATTTAAGGAGAAAAACATGAGAACGGATCGGTTGTTAATCACCCTAACCCTAATTACCCTAACCCTTTTTACCACAAACCTTACTGCGGCGGTTGAGGATGTTTTGGACATCGTTCCTGCCGATGCGGTTGGCGTTGTTTACGCGCCTGACTTGGTCGGGTTCAATGACGAGATTAATGCCCTCTTCGCACAAATGAATCCACAAATGGATGCTACTGCACCACCGGTAGAAGTCATCGCCCAGATATTGGCAGCGAGCTTCGGTGCCGGATTTGACAGTTTGGCAGAACTTGAGGAACTCGGTTTTGACCTATCCCAAAACTTCGCTGTATTTTTTACAGGCATAGAGCAGCACCAAATGGGTGCAGCGGTTCATATCAAAGATGTGGCCCTGGTCAAAGGCACCATTGAAGCGGAAGCGGAAGGCAGTGCCGCGACGACCCACAACGGCATGACATACTATACCACAGGTGAAGAGGGGGCTTTTATCGTGCTGGACGACGTGCTGATTTATGGGCGTTCACCAGAAATTTGCAAAAACGCCATTGATGTTTTTAAGAAGGCAAGTCCTCCAATTACGAAGAATGCCGATTATACCGCACTCAAACTTGATACAAGCTCGGGTATGAATGACCTTGTGTTTTATTTGGCAGTCGAACCGATTGCTGAACCCATTACCGTGATGCTGAACGAGAGTATTGCGAAAATGGCGGAAGAGATCGAAATGGAAGCCGAACCGAACCCGCAACTCGCTATGAGTATGGATATGCTCCCTAAGATGGCGGATGCTGCCGTCTGGCTGTTGGAGCAAACAACATCCTTGAGCCTCACGCTTCAACTCAACGGCAGCGACCTGCAAATTGCGTCCTTCCTCAAATGTCATGAAGATAGCGATATTCAAAAATACATTCGAGGAACGCCGACAAAGCTGATGCTTAGTAAATATCTGCCAAAAACAGCGTTCATGAATGGTATGATGCAGTACGACAAAGAGGGGTTGATTAATATAACTCAGGAAGTATTGAAGCTATTCGCTTCCCCAGATCTGGACGCAGATGCCGCGAAAATGGAAGAAGGCACCCAGGGATTAACCGAAGCAATGACAGAATTTTACGATGTCCTTGGGAATAAGGCGGCTTTTTCTGTCGATTTCAGTAACAGCATCATGCCAGATGTGTTAAATATTAACGATGGGGTCAACGAGAAGCAGGCTAAAGCCTACATGGATGAGAAATATCTCACATATCTGAAAGTGACGCAGTCATGGTATCAGGGGATGGGAGTAGAAGAATACGCGGGTATGTATGAGGGTGCGGCCGCAGGGCCATCTGAGATGTATAACGGCGTGGAGATTAAAAGCTATATCCTACCGAACATCACTTCTCTTTTGGATGAGCTGCCACAGGATATGGCATTACTTAAACCAACGCAGTGGAACATTTACTACGCCCTCACAGATGGCAAGCTATTCACTGCGATGGCATCCAGTGCTCAACCACTCCGAGATGCCCTTGATCGGTTGGGTGGCACAAGCATGGGGTTTGAGCAAGGCACAGGATACGACAAACTGACCCGCACGTTGGGCCTCAAAAATAATTCGCTCGTTGCAATCTCACCTATCACAGCACTTAAAAGCTTCCTTCAGTTGCTTGCGCCAATGGACCCAAGCGGCGGTATGCTTCAGTTCCAAATAGTCTTAGCGGAGGTTCCCGAAACCTTCAGTATCGGCATCGCCAGCCAAAACAGGGACGGTGGAGTTGAAGGGCAACTGCTCATCTCGATTGGTGATTTCCAACAGTTGATTATGACGATAATGACCTTGTCGCAAATGGGCATGTAGTAAGAGACCAATGAATATTCTCGGTATTGACACCTCCTGTGACGAAACCGCTGCCGCTATTGTCATTGATGGCAAAGAGATTCGCTCCAATATTATCTCTTCGCAGATTGACCTGCACGAGAAGTACGGTGGCATCGTTCCCGAACTCGCATCGCGCAGACATGTCGAATCAATTAACTACATCATTGACCAAGCGGTCAACGAGGCCGGCGTATCGTTTGACGATGTAGGGGCAATCGCGGTAACAAACCGGCCAGGCTTAATTGGCGCGCTATTGGTCGGAGTCGCCGCTGCGAAATCGCTGGCGTACTGCCATAATCTGCCGTTGTTGGGAATCAACCACATCGAAGGTCATATCTACGCCAATTTCATGGTACACGACGAACTCACGTTTCCGCACGTCTGCCTAACCGTTTCGGGCGGGCACACATTGCTGGTCGAGGTTCGGCAGGGGTGGAAGTATGAAATCCTCGGCGGCACACGGGACGACGCAGCAGGCGAAGCCTATGACAAAGTGGCACAATATCTTGGACTCGGATTTCCCGGTGGGCGAATCATTGACGAGTTGGCGCAGAAGGGGGACAGCACAGCCATTAATTTCCCCCGCCCGATGCTGAATAGAGACGACTATCAGTTCAGTTTCAGTGGGTTAAAAACGGCTGTTCGCTATTTCGTAGAGAAAGAGAAAGCCGCGGGGACGTTGCCACCCATCGAAGATATCGCCGCGAGTTTTCAGGCGGCGGCTGTAGAGGTGCTCGTTCAAAAAACAATTCGAGCGGCGAAGATGAAGAACGCGGGGGCAATCACGTTGACGGGCGGCGTTGCGGCAAATCGTCAACTGCGCCAATCCATGAGTGAAGCCGCAGCCGAGCTTGGCATTTCGGTTTACTACCCACCGATTCCACTCTGCACCGACAACGGCGCGATGATCGCCGGGGTGGCATACCACAAATATCAAGAGGGATTGAGAGACAACCTAGACCTCAACGCTTCTGCAAGCGGCAGTATCGTATGAAACCGTAGGGGCGGGGTCTCACCGCCCGCCGGTTCCCCCGCCCATCTCTCGGCAAAACTCGGTTTCTGCGGTTTTTATGAAGTATGAGAACCCCGTGAAAGGAGAAAACCGTGATTCCCAACTCAGAAACAAAAATCATAAAAGTGCCAGATGGCAAAATCTGTGATTATATTGACGGTAAATTCCGAAAGGATACACCGGAGGAATATGTCCGCCAAACAATTGAAAAAAGATTGGTCAATGAGCACAAATACAAACCGGAACAAATCAGAGTAGAATTTGGCGTTAAACTGGGTTCGGGACGGCGCCGTGCAGATATTGTCATCTTTCCGAAAGATAGCCCTGAGTTTACTCAGGACTATGTTGAGATGATTGTTGAATGCAAGAGCGAAAAAGTAGAACCGAAAGATAGGAAAGATGGCGTTGAACAACTCAAGTCCTACATGAGTGCGTGTCCGAATTGTGAATGGGGCATGTGGACCAATGGCAAGTACAAGGAGGTACTCAGGCAAGTAAAGATAGAGGGAAAATTTGAATTTCAGGAATACAACGATATTCCACCCGCCGACGGCTCTTTGGAGGATGTTGACAGACCTAAGCGCAACACCTTGAAAAGAGCCTACGAAGATAACCTGTTAATGGTTTTCAGAACCTGCCATAATCACATCTATGTGACTGATGGCTTGCAGAAACAACCCGCGTTTTTTGAGTTGTTAAAACTGATCTTCTGTAAAACACTTGATGAGCAGAATGTAGGAAAGCCACTTGAGTTTTACGCAACATCGGGGGAACGTTCCAATCCGGATGGACAGTTAACGGTCAAGAACCGGATTGCTAAAATTTTTGAGACCGTTAAAACGCAGTTTCCACAGATATTTGAAGCGAGTGATGAGATTAACTTGCACCCCCGTTCGCTGGCATGGATTGTCTCAGAACTCCAATCTTACAGTTTGCTTGAAACTCACGTTGATGTAAAAGGAAAAGCTTATGAGGAACTGGTCGGATCCAATTTAAGAGGCGATAGAGGGGAATTTTTCACGCCGAGAAATATCATGGACATGGCGGTTAAAATGGTGAACCCAAGACCGAATGAAAAGGTGTGTGATACCTCATGCGGCACAGGCGGTTTCTTGGTTATGGCAATGAACCATGTGATTGAACAATTGAAAGTTGAAGTTGAAGAGGACTTGGGCAAACCAGAGAGTCAATGGACAGACCACGAAAGAAATGCAGTTAGAGACAGAATAAAAGAGATCGCCTCATCAAACTTCTACGGCTTTGACATCAACCCTGACTTGGTCAAAGCGACCAAAATGAATATGGTGATGAATAACGATGGGAGCGGTAATATCTATCGAAATGATTCTCTATTGCCCCCGCATGAATGGGAGCCAGACCTGAAAATACAGTTAGCAGCGGCGTTGAAAATCGACGCGAATAGCATAACAAACGCCAACACCATTGAGTTCTTCGATGTCATCGTTACGAATCCACCATTTGGGAGCAAAATCCCTGTCAAGGATAGCCACATTCTTGAACAATTTCAGATCGGTTATATTTGGCGTAACGAGCAATACGATACAAGTGGGCAAACAGGGTGGGCAATTTCTTCTGATTTTCAATCTTCAGCACCGCCTGAGCAGTTGTTTATTGAACGGTGTTTGCAATTCCTCAAGCCGGGGGGCCGGTTGGCTATTGTTCTGCCGGATTCAATTTTAGGGAATCCGGGACTTGGGTATATCCGCCAATGGTTGCTCGAACAGACCCGAATCATTGCCAGTGTGGATTTGCACGAAGATGCCTTTCAGCCTGGAAACGGAACGCAAACATCGGTCTTGATTCTTCAAAAGAAAACGCATGAGGAAATTAACGCGGAGCGGCATTCAGGACTGCGCCCATATAGCATTTTTATGACGATGGTGGAGAAGGTCGGCCACGACAGGCGAGGAAATACGCTCTTTAAGCGGGACGAAGATGGTAATGAGATTTGGGTGCCAGAAAACTCCAATGTGATTGAAATGGGACAAATTGCAGACGGGGCTTTCACTTACAAGGCAGAGGGCAAAACCCGTATCATTGACGATCAAAGCCGTGACGTTCCCGATGTTTTTAATCAGTGGAAACAGCAGGAGGGTATTGCATGGTAGCACCGCTCGATTCATCCATGCAAACAGCCGAAGATCAAGAGATTCAAAGTTCCGGTCTGAAATGGGCATCGGTTGTTGTTCGAGAAGTGGTTGAAAAAGACCGCTTAGAGGCAAGCGTTTACGGTATTGAAGCAAGACAAGTTCGGAAGGACTTAGAACAGTGCAGGTGGGATATTACCTATTTCAGTGACATGTTTGAGGAGGCCTTTTATTGCGGGAGATTTAAAAGAATCTATGTTGAAGCAAAGGAGGGCATCCCCTTCATTCTCCCGTCGCAGATGACAGAAGTATATCCAAAAGCCAGCAAATTTATTTCTTCTCTAACAGACATTGATATTGAAAGCACACGGGTTAAAAAAGGGCAAATGTTACTTACGCGTTCTGGTACAATCGGCGTGGTTTCTTATGTGTCTAAAACTCTTGAAAACCAATCATTATCAGATGATGTAATTCGGATAAAAGCAAAAGAATATTCTGGATATATTTACACGTACTTAAAATCGAAAGTCGGAAGATTGCTCATAACAACCAATAACTACGGGGCAGTTGTTAAACATATTGAACCCGAACATCTAAACAACATTCCGATTCCCGATCCGTCACCTAGTATTAAACAAGTCATTCATAATTTGGTTGAGGACTCCTTCAAATTACGGGATGAGTCCAATGAATTGATGGATGAGGCGCAAGGCTTGTTAAAAGAGGGTCTACAGCTACCCGACATTGAAGCGTTACAGGAACAAGCCGAGCAGTTCGATAAAACGTCCGGTGTCCTTAATTATTCCGTGCCTTCAAGCGAGTTAATCGATCGGTTGGATGGTTCTTATTATGTTCCAATTGTGAAAGTAATTGAGCAGGAGATAGCAAAAACGGCAAGGGAGATTGTCAAGGTTGGTGACAGTCGAGTCGGCCAATCGGTTATCTTGCCGGGTCGATTCAAAAGAGTCTATGTTGAAGAAGGCAAGGGGATCACCTTTATTGGCGGTAAACAGATATTTGAGTTGGATCCAAGTAACAAAAAGTACCTTTCAATAAGTCAGCATGGAGATAGGATAAGAAACCAATTAACGCTTGCTGAAAATATGACATTGATTACATGTAGCGGGACCATTGGGAAAGTAACAATAGTTCCTAAGCATTGGGAGGGTTGGACAGCAAATCAACATATCATCCGTGTCGTACCGGCAAATAATGAAATTGCTGGTTATCTCTGTGCTTGGCTTTCAAGCGATTATGCCTATCCGCTGATAACTCGGTATACCTATGGTGCGGTGGTAGATGAAATTAATGATAAGCAGGTTGCCGTAATATCCATCCCTTTATTGCGCGACGAGAATACACAAAAGGCAATAAACGACAAAGTTTTGGAAGCAAACCGGAAAAGAACCGAAGCTTATGAATTGGAGCAGGAAGCGTTGGGTGTTCTTGATGAGAAAGTTATTTATGCGAGGTGAAACGGGTAATAAGGAATGTCATTGAATGGCAATTGTGCTGTTGGTGAACCTTACCTCTAGGAGAAATTAATGGATAATAAAAAAAATGATATATTAGCAATTTTGGGAAAAGGAATCCTCGGTCCTATCCCCTTTGTGGGGCCATTAGTGGCAGAAATAATTGGCAACTTAATTCCAAACCAGAGAATTGACAGGATAGCATCACTTCTCAAAACACTGAAATCAAAGATTGACGAAGCAGAAAAGGCTAAGGTAGAAAAAAGAATACTTGAGGAGAAGTCGATTGATTTAATGGAAGATGGGTTTATGCAAGCAGCTCGGGCACTATCAGAGGAACGAATAGAACACATAGCCTCCTTGCTAAAAAACAGTTTAACAGATGAAGATTTAGAACATAGTGCGTACAAACGATTGTTGTATCTGCTCGGCGAGTTAAATGATATTGAGGTGCTCATTTTAAAGTCTTACTCAATAATTGGGGAAGAACGGATGGCTTTTTGGGCCAAACATCAAGATACCCTGGCTACGCCTGCTGTACATTCCGGAGTTTCACAGGAGCAAGTTGATAAAGGCGCGATTTATGAAACTTACAAAACAAACCTCACCCGCTTAGGTTTGCTCAGAATCAGATTCAAAAAAAACAAAAAGGGAGAATTGCCAGAATTTGATGAAAATACAGGTATGGTGAAGGCACAGGGTTATGACATTACTCACTTGGGCAGGCTTTTAGTTAGGAGTATTGATCAAGATGAGGATAATAGGGCGTAAGAACATTCGACCTGAGTTTGCTCAACTTTTTGGACATTGAAGATGACTCGAACTTCCATGCCCATGTCCCCACTTGTTTGGACGAAACATAGGTCGTTAGGTAAAAACTCCTACGACCAATCCAATGAAAGGACCAATCCGATGAAAGATATCATTGAAAAATTGTCTTCTTATAACGTGTTTAACTATCTCTTGCCTGGTGCCTTATTCGTAGGATTGGGCGAAAAACTTACCGAATTTTCGCTTATCCAAGAGAATTTAATAATAGCGGTGTTTCTTTATTATTTTATAGGGTTAATCATTACCAGAATCGGATCATTGATTGTGGAACCTGTTCTGAAGCGTATCAAGCTTATTCAGTTCGCGGACTACAAAGATTATGTAGAGGCTTCAAAGTCGGATTCAAAGATTGAGCTCTTATCAGAACAGAACAACATGTATCGCGGACTTTGTTCGTTGCCCCTAATGCTTATTTGCCTCAAAATTTATGAGAAGAACATGCTTACTCTACCATGGAGTGTCAATACAAGCCACTTCATCTTTTTAGCGGGACTTTTGGTGCTGTTTTTGTTTGCTTATCGGAAACAAACCCAATACGTTGTCCAACGTATAAATATGAAACAGAAGGAAGAATAGACTATGTCAGATTTTTTTGAGATCGATTTCCTTGACGTAGAATCGAAAAAGAGCGGAGATGCGATACCGATTCGGTATTCCATTGATGGTGTTACTCGCATCCACATCATTGATGGCAGATTCCAAGACACCGGTGACAAGATAATTAATCATATCAACACGTATTATGATAACCCCAGCACGATTGATGCTGTGATAGTCAGTCATCCTGATGGTGACCACGCGGGCGGACTTTGAAAAGTTCTCGAAACTTTTTATGTTTCAGAGCTCTGGATGTTACGACCATGGCTTCATGCAGACGAATTGATCGATTTCGTCGTTTAACTGCCGATCGTTATGCTAACTTTCTCTTAGAAGCTGCTCTTGATTTGGAGGTAGAGGATGGCAACGATTCACTTTCTGAACGTTAAACAAGGTGACTGCTCAATTATTAGACACAATTCTGGGCATGTAACGGTGATCGATGTCTGCAACGCAAAACCACCAAGAGTATCGATTGAAAAATTGATTGCTGCATCAGCGCAGCTTGAGAAAGGTACCAATGGAAATTTTCAACAGAAAAAATATCCAGTCAACCCCATCAGTTACTTGCAGAACCACAATATCAACAGCATTTTCCGGTATATCCAGACACACCCCGACATGGATCACATGGATGGAATCAAGGCTTTATTTGACGAGTTCAGTCCTCTCAATTTCTGGGATACGGATAACAAGAAGGAAATAGATAACTCATCATGGGGAAACTCACCATATAGTCAAGAAGACTGGAAATTCTATAAGAACTTGCGGGACACCAAACCGGAAAACGCCCCGAAACGATTAGCTCAGTTAGTGGGTGCGAGGGGAAAATATTGGAACATTGGGGCTGATAGTTCTGTTGGTGGTGATGGTCTTAGAATCCTTGCTCCAACTCAGGATCTCATAAATTCAGCGAACAAGACAGATCGAGATTACAACGATTGCTCTTACGTGCTTCTTTATCGAACAGAAGGCAACCGTATTGTCTTTGGTGGCGATTCGCACGACGACACTTGGACGCACATCCTCAAAAATTATCCGGACGACGTGAATAATATCGATCTGCTAATTGCACCGCACCACGGACGTGATTCTGGACGTTCGTATGATTTCCTTGACACACTCAAGCCAACTCTGACATTCTTCGGGTATGCACGTTCCGAGCACCTCGCCTACTCTAAATGGCGAAACCGAGGGCTTTCCTATATTACTAACAACCAAGCGAATTGTATGATTGTCAATGCGAGCAAAATACCGATGGAGCTCTACGTGACACACGAGCCCTTCGCTAGGCGGGAAAATCCTTTCACTCGCTACAATCACAACTTCAGGGCTTGGTATGTTGGCCATATCACTTAGGATTTAATCACTATCACGGAGGATTTAATCAAATGAAGTTTGAGATTCTAGATGTAGAACACGGATTTGCCGCTTACGCCATAGCTGGAGATGGTAGTGTTCTGCTCTTTGACTGTGGTCACTCACCGACATGTCGGCCATCTGATTATCTTTGGGCACAAGGGATAAGAGTTATCCGTCGGCTCTTTGTCACCAACTACGACGAGGATCACATTGCCGATTTGCCAATGTTGCGGCAGAAATTCGAGATCGAGATACTAACTCGCAATTCCACCGTTAATTCTACTCAACTGCGGAACCTGAAGGAACCTCCGATTAGCTCCGCTATGAAGACGCTAATCCAAATGGTGGACAGTTACAAAGGGAAAGTCTCCACGGCAAAACTTGAGCCCCCAGGGATTCAAGTACAGACGTTCTATAACGACTATCCCCTGTTCACGGATACCAACAACCTAAGTTTGCTCACCTTTTTGGACATTGGAAATGTTTCTTTTGCCCTTCCGGGTGACGTTGAACGTCCGGGATGGCTTGAACTGCTCAAGAACCCTGATGTCTGTGAATTACTCAAACGTGTTAACATTTTTGTCGCTTCACATCACGGCAGAGAAAATGGATACTGTAAAGAGGTTTTCGATTACTGTAGCCCATCGCTCGTGGTCATGTCTGATGGCCCGGTTCAGTATGACACACAGAAGATGGCCAACACATACGGGGAACATGCCAAAGGTGCCTGGTTCAACCACCAACAGCGCGGAAAGCAGTGGCGAAAGGTAGTCACAACGCGAAAAGATGGTAATATCTGGTGGTCCAGACGACTTGAACCTCTACGTTCGTGCCAAATTCAAATTCGATATCAGTCGCCCACGTTTATCTGATAATGTGTTGGTTAAATCTATTGGTTAAGCAACTTTAAATAGTAATTTTACATTTTTGAAACCGTAGGGGCGGGGTCTCCCCGCCCGCACTGCGGAGACCAAACTCGGTTTCTTTGGAATCCAAAGCGAAACTTTTATTCTTAAACTTGCTTATGACATTGATAACCTATACTGCGACCATTTGGGAAGTAATATAATATTATTTATGCAAGGTGCAATTCTATTCAAACGTATTGTACACCCAAAGTTATGATGACATTACCGATTTTGGTTGTTAAATTCCATTAGCATCCCTAACCCAAATCTGCGCACCTTCGTGTCTTGCTGCAAAAAAAAATAATCGCCTGCGGGCGACTTCGCCTCTAAAATGTACCATATATGGTAACAGCGCGTTTATCACCTATTCGTCACGTATCTACTCAGAGGTAGATTGCTGGGGTCTTATGCTAGTTTCGCTCTAAGCCCGATAGTGGCTAGCTAGTGTTGATGTTGATCTACCTCAACCTTAGCCTCAGCTTCAGTCTTTATTGATGTTGCTGAAAAGAACTAGCATAATCGCCTATAAGGAATGTCATTAAAGGCAATTCTGGTATATTTCTACGAGAGACATTGGCGTGTATGTGAAAGACCCTAAACAGATTTTCAGGAGGCCGTTATAATGGCTAAATTAGATGCTTACAGTACTTACGCACGAGCGTTCCCGATTTACATAACTATCGCACCGATTGCTTTGGTTCTGTTTGCTGTTCTACCAGAGGGATCCAATTGGTTAGGTGGCGGGCTCACTACCATCGTTTTGTTACCTCTTTCCTACCTATGTAGGCAAATAGGTGGGGACTTAGGAAAAAAGGGTGAAAGTGCTCTATGGGATGGATGGGATGGTCCACCAACAACACGTTTCCTCAGACATGGCAATAACGAGTTGAATGCAAACACTCGTAACCGCATCCACGACCAGCTTCGTAGACTTGGACTTTACGTTCCATCTCAGGATGAACAGAATCAGAATCCTCAGGAGACAGATGGCTTCTATGAATCTTGCGTAGACGAGCTCCGCCGTCTAACACGCGATAGAAAACGTTTTCCACGAGTTTTTGAAGATCTAAGGTCTTATGGGTTCAGGCGAAACATATTTGCCTTGAAACCTTACGGTCTAACGCTCACTGCTTTGTCTTTCTGCGCCTGTCTAATAATCGGGTTTGATGATTGGAGTACAGGAAAACTATCAGTTTCAGTTCTCATTCCCGGGGTTATTAACCTCGGATTGATAATAGTTTGGCTTGTGTGGTTTACCGAGAAAGGAGTTCGGCTTACTGCCAATCGTTATGCTCGCTTTCTCTTGGAAGCTGCCCTGGATTTGGAGGTAGAGAATGGCGACAATTCACTTTCTGAACGTTAAAAAAGGCGACTGCTCAATTATTAGCCATGATTCTGAGCGCGTAACGGTGATTGATGTTTGCAATGCGAAATCACCGGACGTGCAGGTTGAAAAATTGATTGCCGAAAAGGCACAGCTTGAGAGAGGTATCAGTGGCAATTTTCAGCAAAAAAAAATATCCTGTCAACCCCATCAGTTACTTGCATAACCACAATATTGACAGCATTTTCCGGTATATCCAGACACACCCCGACATGGATCATATGGATGGAATTGAGGCTTTATTTGACGAGTTCGGGCCTTTCAATTTCTGGGATACAGATAACGAAAAGGAGATGGATGACTCGTCATGGGAAAGATCGGAATATAACGAAGATGACTGGGAATTCTACAAGAACTTGAGGGATACGAAGCCCGACCACAATCCGAAACGACTAGCTCCGTTAGCTGGAAATGAAGGAAAGTATTGGAATAATGATGACCAAGGATTAGGAGGCGATGGCCTTGACATCCTTGCTCCAACTCAGGAGCTCATAGATTCCGCGAACGAGACTCAGGATTACAACGATTGCTCTTACGTGCTGCTTTATTGAATAGGGGACAACCGAATTATCGTCGGTGGTGACTCGCACGACGATACATGGACGCACATCCTCGAAAATTATTCGGACGATGTGGATAATATAGATCTGTTAATGGCACCGCACCACGGACGTGATTCCGGACGTTCGTATGATTTCCTTGACACACTCAAGCCAACCTTGACATTCTTCGGGTACGCACGTTCCGAGCACTTGGCCTACTCGCCGTGGCGAAGCAAGGGGCTCACCTACATCACCAACAACCAGGCCAATTGTATGGTCGTTGATGCAAGTACAACACCGATGGAGCTCTACGTAACACACAAAAACTTCGCTAGAAAAGTAAACTCGTCCACGGATTACAATGACACCTTCAAGGCTTGGTATGTTGGCCCTATCACGGAGGATTTAATCAAATGAAATTTGAGATTCTAGATGTAGAACACGGGTTTGCCGCTTACGCCATAGCGAGAGATGGTAGTGTTCTGCTCTTTGACTGTGGTGCCTCAGAGACATGTTGGCCATCTGTATGTCTTTGGGAGCAAGGTATAAGAGTTATCCATCAGCTTTTTGTGACAAACTACGACCAGGATCACATAGCAGATTTGCCGATGCTGCGAGATCATTTCAAAATTGAAACACTAACTCGTAATTTCAGCGTCAATTCTACTGAACTCCGCAAGCTGAAGAGACCTTCGCTCAGTTATGCTATGCGTTCCCTTGTCGAAATGATTGACGATTTCACAGAAGAAGTCTCCACCGGGCCATTTGAGTACCCAGGGATTCAAGTGCAGACATTCTACAACGATTATCCCTTGTTCACGGACCCCAACAACTTGAGTTTACTCACCTTTTTGAACATTGGTGATATTTCTTTTGTCCTTCCGGGTGACCTTGAACGTCCGGGATGGCTTGAACTGCTCAAGAATCCTGATGTCTGTGAATTACTCAAACGTGTTAACATTTTTGTCGCTTCACATCACGGCAGAGAAAATGGATACTGTAAAGAGGTTTTCGATTACTGTACCCCATGGCTCGTGGTCATGTCTGATGGGTTGATTCAACACGATACACAGAAGATGGCCAGCATATACGGACAACATGCCACAGGTGGATGGTGCAATGGCGAGAGGCGAAAGGTTCTTACAACGCGAAACGATGATAACATCCTATGGCCGTTTTAGTTGATTCTGAAAATATACTGGTTAAATCTATTGGCTTATGACATTGATAACCTGTAGGGGGACCATTAGGGAAGTAATATATGGATGCATTTGACAATTCACGGCTTGAAAAAGCCATCAAACTCCTGAACCGTGGTGGGATTATCGCTTTTCCGACCGATACGGTTTACGGCATCGGTGCGGATGCATTCCAACCGGAGGCGGTGAGCAAACTGTACCAGATTAAGGGGCGGCCGGAGGATAAACCGATTCCAATTCTGGTCGGCACACTTGCGGATGTTAAGCGCGTCGCGCAAAACCTGCCGGAATCCTTTTTCCGGATTGCTGAGCGTTTTTGGCCGGGCGAATTAACCCTCATCGTTGAGGAAAAAGACCTGTTGCCTGAGCTCACCGCCGGTGGGAAAACGGTCGGGGTACGGATGCCGAATCATCCGCTGGCATTGCAGTTGATGCAACGGTTCGGAGGCCCAATTGCCACAACAAGCGCGAACCGATCTGGCGAGTCACCAGCGACCTCTGCCCAAGCCGTTCAGGCTGTACTCGGTGCTAGAGTCGATCTGGTTTTAGATGGCGGACAGACGTTTACCAAAGTGGCTTCAACGGTCTTAGACCTCTCAACCACACCACCGAAAATTAGACGATACGGTGGCGTATCACCCGAACTACTTAGGCCATATCTCAACATATCATGAATCACCTTCAAACGCCACAACCGGCAATTCTTTACAAAAAAATCCCAATTCCAGACGAATTCATCTCCACCAATACAGACGGGAGTCGTTGGGGTGGGGATGTGCGTATCGGCGACCTCACAGGTGATGGCGCAGTTGATTTTCTCGTCTACAAATCGCTTGGCGGGATAAAACCGTGCTTCCTCGGCGCATTCACGCTCGATGGCGAACCGATCTGGTCTATCGGTGATAAGGATTTAACGGCAACGGATGCCGATGGCGAAGGGGTATTGACGACCACTTCCCCAGACCGTCCCGGCCCTGTGACCATCTACGACATTGACCAAGACGGTGCGGCGGAGGTTATCTGCTTTCTACTCGATTTTGACGAAGTTAGGGGGCCGACTTCCCGCATAAGCAAATGGAATCTGGATGCGATTAATCTAGTCATCTTAGATGGCAAAACGGGTGAGATTAAGCGGAAAGCGGCACCTGTTGAACTTCGCCAGTGCAACGCCTACGTCGATGGGGAACTCCACCTATCGAACTACGTCCATCACCGTCTGATGATTGCCAACTTCAGCGGTAACACACACCCCCAGGATTTCGTCGTCAAACTCGGCAACGATATTATCGCCTTCAATCACAAACTTGAAATCTTGTGGCAGTACACCAATCGGTGGTATCAATACTCCAAACATGCGGCGTATATCCCCGCTGTCGGTGATCTGGATGGCGATGGACGGGACGAAGTAAACGGTGGACATTTTGGGCTTGACCATGATGGGAGTGTGCTGTGGGAGAAATATCTCGGCGATAACATGGACGCTGTTCTCGTCGAAGAGTGGGATGGCGACCCTGACAACGGAGCGGAGGCCATCCTCTCCGGTGGAGGGCAGGTCCTTGATGCACACGGGAATCCACTGCTCGAACTCGGACTGGAAACTGTACCACACGGGCAGGAGATTCGTTACGGCAATGTCCACCCCGATTCGGAGGGCCCCGAACTGGTTATCCGTTACAACGGACACAACACAGACCTCATCGTTGTGAGCAACAGCGGAGAGGTGCTGAGTCGTTTTCAGGTTGATGAATCCCCAAACAACACCGGGCTGGAGATTATCAATTGGAATGGCAAAGACAAACCTCAGCTAATCTATAGCCCTGCCGCGCTCTATGATGGCTACGGCCACAAGGTGGTAGACTTTCCAAATTTGCCCCCTCCAACGGGCGGTAAGATGGGATGGTATCACTGTTTCCCAGCAGATGGGTGCGGCGACGAGCGCGACGAAGTTGTTTTGTATGACCCCTACAGCGATGCGGTCTATGTCTATACGCCATCGCCGCTTGATGAGACAGCGTTCCATCGTTATCACCACACACCGCGACAGTATAATGCGCGGTTAATTGATTGAATATATGATGCAGAAACCGAGTTTTTTCTTCAAAACTCGGTTTCTATTTTCGAGCTTGTTATTGAACATATCGCTCCTACTAGCTTGACAAATCCAGCAGATCCTTAACTTCAGATAAACCCTAACGCTCAAACTTACTTAAAAAATGGCAAATACCAACAAATTTCTACTGATTTCGATTGACTGCTTGCGGTATGACGCTCTGAGTCGAACCAACCCGCAGATGCACACTCCTAAGTTCGATCTGTTGACGCAGGACTTCTCGTTGGCAGAGCGATTCTTTGTCACAGCACCCGCCACACGGCCTTCTCACACATCGCTCTTTACCGGACTCTATCCGTTTGAGCACGGGCTTTACGGGCAGACGTACCTCAAGATGTTTGACGGTATCCCCAACCTCTTTCAGCTTTTCGATGACGCAGGTTATAAAATTACGGGCAGGTCAGAACGTGCGGAGGTGTTTCGTTTTCTCGATTTCGAGGACTTTATCACGCTAATTGACCCGCAGGCAAAGAACCAGCACCTCGGTTCACTTGAGAACATGCTGGAGGAACTCGACCAACCTGAAGATACACCGCAATTCTGTTTCCTGCACTTCTGGTATACACACGGCGGCTACGGTATGGGTGGGATTCCGTCTGCGCCGAATTTGAAAGCGATGGTGGATGCGGGCAGGGTGGAAGAAGCGTTGCGTTTTTATTACGCCGCAGTCACGCATGTACTCGAATTTTTGCTGGTCGAGATTCTGAAACGGTTATCGTTGGATAGGTGGGCGGTCTTTATCTTCGGCGACCACGGCGAGGGGTTTTGCGACGAAGTGATGGCACACGGCGATAATCTCCACCAGAACACGCTCCACGTCCCGCTTTTGGCACATATCCCCGGCCCTGAATTGGAATTTCCCTCCGGCCCGAGCACAATGATAGATCTATTTCCCACAATCGCAAATCTCGCCGGTCTCAATGTCCCCTACCAAGGATACGGTCTCGACCTGCTTGGGAATCCAGAAGGGTTTGAGGGGCGATGGGTGTTTTCAGAATTGGATAGCTTGTACGGGGTCGGGTTCCTCAAACAGAGCAATCTCCAGATGGCGCATGAGCGGGTTACTGCCCGGAGCGAAATTGATGGCGAGGAAATCGAAATGGACCCGCAGGGGGTACGGCTGTGGGTAATCTCAGACGGTCAAAGGCTTTACCGAGAAAACGAACAGACCGGAGAGTTCGTCCTACGCGACATAATGAGCGGCGAAAACCTCCCATGCGATGACCCAACCCCATTTAGAGCGATACACGACGACATTCTCACCAATTCGCAGTATCGTGATCTCCTCGCCCAGGAAACAACCGCCGAGGAAGAAGATATTCTCGAAAAACGGTTGCGCGAACTCGGTTATATTAAGTAGAAAGTGACAGAAATGAGGGAAAACTTAAAATGAAAAAGTCCGCCGTAATTTCAGGCGTTGGCCCCGGGTTGGGTACATCGCTCGTGCGGAAATTCGCATCTAAAGGATACCAAGAGGGGGCTACTCGCCCGTTCACCAGACGTGATCCAAGCACTCCTTCCTACCGTGAGATCGCTTCTCGTTTTTTTATCTTTCCCCAAAGGGTGGGTAATTTTCCCCGGCTCCTAACATGAAAATAAGCCAAATCAACATCAGTCAAGGTATGTCCGTTTCCTGAAGCATCCTTGAGCCATTCCGCACGCCTACCATCAAAATGCCAAAGCGCGAGCGTGTCGTCATCCGGTGAAAATCGACTACGTGGGGGCTGAAATACAAACCCATCCTCTACCGAATACCGGGCGATATTTGAGACTCTCACTTCATCAATGAGCCCACCTGTAAATCGATCCCACCGAATCTCTTTATATCCTGGGGGCGAAATATCGGTGCTACCGAGGTAGAGCGGCGAATGGGTATTCCCCACACGAACAACAGAGGCAAAACCACCGTCCTGCCTTCCATTGATGAACAGTACATAACCTACCCTATTAAAACCCAAATGTTTATTAACCACAAAAGCCAGATGATGCCATCTATTCAATGGGAGCATCTCCTGAGTGTGGTTGCCGCCTGAGAGCGTGACTCCCGTTTTGTCCATGTAATAATAAGAAATATTAGCCATCTGGTCCTTGGACAAGGGGCGACTGTCCCCCAACAATCCAACATACCAGCCGCCCAATGTCAGCAGATAACTGCCTTCCTTGTGGAATAGCACCCATGTTTCACGAAAGCGTGGCGGTCTATTGAGGTATATCCACATCTCAATAGTGAATTCATTACCCAGGTTTGCATCAAAATCATCATGGTCTTCGACAAAAGCATATCCACCCGGCTTTGAGACCTCAAGACAGCCGCCACCTGCCGGAGACGGTTCAAATGCCCAAGCAAAACAAGTCGGTAAGGACAGAAATCCAATAACACCAATAACAAACATTGAGGTTGTTACAACCTGAAACCAGTCAAACCCCTTTTGCTGTTGCATTATTCGCCTCCGTATTTTTCCAAACGAGATCTGTAAAGGCATTATCAATAATTGCCATCACATAACAAGTTTCCTGTAGGTTGGGTTGAACGATAAAGCCCGAATCACTATCAATGTCGCATCAATATGGGTTCTGTGGTTCAATGCCATTCTCTCGTAGAGATAGTGAAACCCAACTCTCAGTTTGTAGTAGGGCGTTCATTGGATGTCTTGCTGGCCCTCCTTGCATCTACTCTTCTTTGCGTCTTTGCATCCTTGCGCCGTTGCGTTAAAGTACTCCTTCCTACCGTGACACTGTTTCCCGTTTTTTTATCTTTCCCCAAAGAGTAGGTAATTTCCCCCGGCTCCTAACATGAAAATAAGCCACATCGACATCAGTTAGGGTATGTCCGTTTCCTGAAGCGTCTTTCAGCCATCCAGCTTGCCCGCCATCAAAATGCCAAAGCGCAAGCGTGTTCTTATCCCGTGAAAATCGACCGCGTGGTGGCTGGAATGCAGACCCAAGTGCTATCGGATAGCGGACGGTGTTTGAGATCCTCACTTCATCAATGAGTCCTCCTGTAAATTGATCCCACCGAATCTCTTGGTATCCGGGGGGAGAAATATCGGTACCACCGATGTAGAGCGGTGAATGGGTATTCCCCAACGGCCTAGCGGTGGCAAAACCACTGGACTGCTTCCCATTGATGAACAGTATATAACCCACCCTGTTCAGCCCCAAATGTTTACCAACAACGAAAGCCAGATGATGCCACCTATTCAATGGGAGCATCTCCTGAGTGTAGTTTCTCCCTGATTGCGAGACACCTTTTTTCTCCATATAATAATAAGAAATATTAGCCATCTGGTCTTTGACCAAGGGGAAGATGGTCTCGTCAAGTAGAATAGTCCGTCCGCCCAATGTGAGCAGATAACTGCCTGCCTTGTGGAATAGCACCCATGTTTCACGAGGGCGTGGCGGTCTTTTGAGGTACATCCACATCTCAATGGTGAATTTATCGCCCAAGTTTGCATCAAAATCATCATGGTCTTCGACAAAGGCATACCCACCCGGCTTTGAGACCTCAAGCCAACCACCACCCGCCGGAGACGGTTCAAATGTCCAAGCAAAACAGGTCGGCAAGGACAGAAGTAAAATAACCAATAGTTTGGCGTGGATTCTCAACATTAACCTGCTCCTCCCAATTCGATAATCCAAATTGCCCCATCTTGTGCATACAGAAGTGTGTTGATGCACAATCAGGTGCAGTTCTAATCTTCAAGAGCCCATTCGTTGATTGCAACCGTAAAACACGTTCCCCTGCTCAGGCGTTTACGGGTTGACCGCTTGCGCCATTTGTTACCACCTTACCGTGCAAAAGGAATGCCATTTCTCTCGCTTCACCGCGCTTGATAACCCACCAAATGCCAATACCGCGTTCTATCGGCTCCGTTTGACCGCGCCCCAAGTGGCTATCAACTTCCCTTTTGACTCAACCGCAGTCAATGAAGCCATAGGAGACCAAGAAGGGGAAGAATCCGGTCCTGGGTGATAAGTCAGACGAACAATATCTCCTTCATCAATATTCATCGTGTAGATATCCCAGGCATTGTTTTCCCAGTCATCATCTCCCTCAAAGGCAATCTGTCTCCCGTCTGGCGACCAGCAAAAGCAACAGCCATTGGTAAGATGGACCGGGTTCGTCCCGTCTGGATTCATCACATAGATTTTCCAGTTGCCATGGAGGACCGAGTTAAAGGCAATTTTTGTTCCGTCCGGAGACCACTTAGGATATGTATTTCGATTTTCATTATCAGTGAGTTGAACCGGATTTGTTCCGTCGGCGTTCATCAGATAAATTTCCTCATCGAAATGGTCGCCCCACTTCCGATCACGGAGTGACACAAAGGCAATCCTGGCTCCGTCTGGAGACCAGGAAGGATCAATGTCATCTGCTGGGTGGTTGGTGAGATTTATGGGGTCTGTCCCGTCCGGATTCATCGTGTAGATATCCCAGTTGCCATCACGGTTTGACGTAAAGACAATCTTTGTTCCGTCTGGAGACCAGGCAGGATCCCTGTCATTTGCTGGGTGGTTGGTGAATTTGATGAGGTCTGTCCCGCCCCGATTCATCGTGTAGATATCCCAGTTGCCATCACGGTTTGACATAAAGGCAATCTTTGTTCCGTCTGGAGACCAAGAAGTATCCCCGTCATCTGCTGGGTGGTTGGTGAGATTTATGGGGTCTGTTCCGTCAGGGTTCATCACATAGATTTCCCAGTTGCCATCACGTTTTGAATCAAAGGCAATCTTCGTGTTTTTAAGCGTTGCTTGCCGAACTGCTAAATTCAGTCCGACAAGATTGGCAGATAGCAGCACAAAGGTTATTATCAACGCAGAAAGACTGCTCCGCGAGAACGGGAAGGGCGTAGTTGGTTTCAACAAAGGATGTTTCATTTTCTCACTCCTTTTCAAAAAAGTGAAGGCTCATGGCAAAAGAAGAGACAAACTATCGGTTCAGTTTGACCGCGCCCCAAGTGGTTATCAACTTCCCTTTTGACTCAACCGCAGTCAATGACTCAATGGGAGACCAAGCCGGATAAGAATCCACTCCCGGAGTATTGGTCAGACGAACGATATCGGTGCCATCACTGTTCATCGTGTAGATGTCGCTGCCTCCATCGCGGGTGGAGTCAAAGGCCATTTTTCGTCCGTCCGGCGACCAGCAAGAGCAACATTCACCTGCAGGGTGGTTGGTAAGATTTATAGGGTCTGTTCCGTCTGAATTCATCACATAGATTTTCCAGTTGCCCCGATCGACTGAGTTAAAGGCAATTTTTGTGCCGTCCGGAGACCACTTAGGAAATGTATTCCGATACTCATTATCAGTGAGTTGGACCGGATTTGTTCCGTTGGCGTTCATCACATAGATTTCCTCATCGTGATAGGTTCCATTGTTTACATCACGGCTTGACGCAAAAGCAATTTTTGTGCCATCCGGAGACCAGGACGGATAGAGGTCATCTACAGGGTGGTTGGTGAGATTTATAGGGTTTGTTCCGTCAGGGTTCATCACATAGATTTCCAAGTTGCCATCACGGGTTGACTGAAAGGCAATCTTTGTTCCATCTGGAGACCAGGAAGGCTGAGCGTCACCGGCTGGGTGATTGGTGAGATTTATGGGGTCTGTTCCGTCACGGTTCATCACATAGATTTCCAAGTTGCCATCACGGTCTGACTGAAAGGCAATCTTTGTTCCATCTGGAGACCAGGAAGGCTGAGCGTCACCGGCTGGGTGATTGGTGAGATTTATGGGGTCTGTTCCGTCACGGTTCATTACATAGATTTCCCAGTTGCCATCCCGTTCTGACTGAAAGGCAATCTTCGTGTTTGCAAGCGATGATTGCCCAAGTGCCAAATTCAGTCCAACAGGATTGGCAGATAGCAGCACAAGACTTATTATCAACACAGAAAGGATTCTCCGCGAGAGAAGATGGGCGGTTTGTTTCAACAAAGGGTGTCTCATTTTTCGCTCCTTTTCAAAAAAGTTTAAGGCTCATGTCAAAAGACGGTGTAAAGTTGTTCCAATAGAAAGCAATTCAGATGCCAAAATTTTACGGTTATCAAACTGACGCATAGGTGTAATACTAATTCTTGCTAAAGAAGCTACAAAGTGTTATAATGAAAAGTATCCCAACCTTAACGGTTGGTTTTCTTGAAGTGAACATAAGTCTGCTACGTCAATCCGACTGTTCTCTTACGCAAAGGAGCAGAGATGTCTGAACAGAACATAGACCGACTCTTTGAACGCCAGAAACAAGCCCCCACGCTCTCGGAGTACCGCCGTATCCAATGCGTCTATCTCAAAGAAAAGCATGGGTATACCTCAACCCAAATCGCCGATATAACGACTTATCACCCAGCGAGCGTGAGAAGAATTCAAAGTCAATACCGGAAAGAGGGGATTGAGAGTCTATCCCCTAAACCGAAGGGCGGTAGAAACCGTGCTCACCTCTCGCTCGCTGATGAGCAAGCCCTCCTTGACACCCTCCGCACCCAGGCAGAAGCGGGTCAAATTATTGAGATTTCACAAATTCAGAGTGCCTATGAAGCTAAAGTAGGCAGTGCTGTTGGCAAATCAACGGTTTACGCTCTTCTCAAACGGCATCGGTGGCGTAAAGTGGTTCCGAGACCTCGGCACCCGAAGCAGAATGAATCCGATGTGGCTGCGTTTAAAAAAAATTCCCCTCGCGGATTGAACGGGCTCAAATCGAAGCGTCGAAAAGAGGTCTACGGTTGCGAGTGATGCTCCAAGATGAAGCGCGTTTTGGTCGTATCAATGCACCGAAGCGATGTTGGGCACCCAAAGGGCTTCGTCCTGTGGTTTTGAAACAGACGGTAAGGGAATACACGTATGCTTACGGTGCAGTGAGTCCAGTAGATGGGGTATGTGATTCTCTGATATTGCCGAAGATGGACAGTGATTCAATGAGTCTATTTCTAGCGGAGGTGTCGCGTAGGCATCCGGATGAATTTATTCTAATGATATATGACCAGGCTCCAAGCCATAGTGAATCGGCGTTGGCGATTCCGGAGCGGATGATGGTGGAGTCGTTACCGGCGTACTGCCCGGAACTGAATCCGGTTGAGAATATATGGGAATCGTTGCGGGAGAAATTCTTCCCGAACCAAATGTTTGAGGACATGACGGAGTTAGAGAACCGATTGGTTGAAGGCTTGCTTTATTTTGAGACTCATCCAGATATTGTTCAATCCATCACCGGATTCGATTGGATTGTATGTAACATTTAGATTTGGAATTAGTATAAGTTGTGAGTTATCCTGACTTGTTGATTCGGTTCGCTATCTACGATGCACATCCCCGTTGAGGTGTGGCGAAAGTGATACACCGTGTCGCAAAAGTGATACGTTTTAAGCAGGTTTCAAAATAAAATAACCCAAGTTGCCACCGATTGGAATCGTAGGAGCGAAATTCATTACGCGTCTTGCTGTTCTTCCTTGCCCTTTTTCTTCTCTTCTTTGCGCCTTTGCATCTTTGCGTCTTTGCGTTAAAATTCCGCGCCTTTGCGCCTTTGTGTTTTTTGGACTGGACATTAATTGAGGCCAATGATAGTATGGTTAAGATACTGGAGCCATCGAAACGTATTTTTATAGAAATGAGGGGAAACTTGGAATGAAAAAGACCGCCGTGATTTCAGGGGTTGGCCCCGGACTAGGTGCATCGCTCGTGCGGAAATTCGCATCTGAAGGGTGTCAAGTCGGGCTACTCGCCCGTTCGTCAGACGAGATCCAAACGCTCGCTACTGAACTACAAGCATCAGGCACAAAGGCACTCGCGTTGCCAACCGACATCACCGATGCCCAGATGGTCGAAAGCAGTTTTAACAGAATCCGTGAGGAGTTGGGGACGGTGGACATTCTCATCAATCACGCTGGGAATGCGGCGTGGGGGGAATTTTCCGAATTAACTGCCGAAGACTTTTATCGCTCGTGGCAGGTTTGCGCCTTCGGATCGTTTCTCTGCGCCCAACAAGTTGTGCCAGATATGGTCGAAAAGGGGAGTGGCGCGATTCTCTTCACCGGAGCGACCTCAGCCATCCGCGGCAGACCGGGCGCGATTGCCTTTTCCAGTGCGAAATTTGCGGTGCGCGGCTTGGCATGGGCGTTGGCACGCGAACTCGGCCCAAAAGGCATTCACGTTGCCCATATTATCATTGATGGCGTGATTGATACACCGAGCGTCCGTGAGCGTTACCAATTGTCGGAAGATGAACCGTTGCTGTTACCTGATGACATTGCCGAGGCGTATTGGAGTCTGATTCAACAACCTAAAAGTGCGTGGTCGTTTGAGTTGGATTTGCGTCCGCATAATGAGGAATTTTTCACGTAGGACGAAAGAATACGATGCCTCAATTGAGGCGGTGCAAGATGCCCTGTCCACGGGGTTGGCGTTGGGCGAGAGAGGGATTGCCCGCCCACGGGGTTGGGGAGAAGGCGGGAAAAGGATTTCCCGCCCACGGTATATGGGTTTATTCCTTAAATTGCTTAACGCGACGACTTTATCTGTCCCCAAGTTATCGTCAGTTTATCCTGCGGTTCGACGGGGCTCACATTTAAGTTTGGGATACCGGGACCAGTGATGCGGACGTTATCGTAATCCACAACTTTGTCCTGATTACCCAGTGCCACCGTTCCCTTTTTGTACAGATTATCCTTTACTTCAATCATCTGCTTCCCGTCATAGAAGACCTTGATGGTGGTCCCTTGAAAGCTCAATTTGACCTTGTGCCATTTATCCACCTCTGGCTTATAAGCGGCTTCACCGTGGTTTTTCAGAGCGGTATTAATGTCCCAGCCCGGATTGCTAAACAGATTCATCTTCGATGATGCGGGATATAGCCAGACAACATAATGTGAGCCTGACTTGAGATCAACGCGCCCACGAATGCCACCTGGATAGTTGGCTACATCTTTGTGACGCAAATCAACCTCCACGTCATAGTCTGTCCATTCGCTTGGATTACCAACTTTTAGCCCTTCGCCGGTAAAATTGAACTGGGAGATTGCCTGGTTCCACGCAATACCCTGTGGGTCAAAAGTGACGAAAGTCTCCCCTTTCTTTATGCCCCAGAAGGTCTTGCTATCTTTATTCTGTGGAGAGCGTTCCCAGCCTTCTGTATCGCCATCTTCAAAGTCATCGAGGATTTCCCCGCTAAAGCTAAGGGGAACCGATACAAAAATCAAAATGGAAACAGAAATAGCAATTTGCGTAAAAAGTTGAATGGGTGAAAATTTTATTGCACGTAACATCTTTATCTCCTTTATTGCTTTCATTTCAGATGGCCATGTTTAACCATCGGATTGGATTGTCAATAACCATGATACTGGCGCATATTGTACCCGCATTGGTGTCTCTTTGCAAATGTATTTTTGAATTTGACAAAAAGAAGAAGTATTGATGCGAATCGTCCGCAAAGGAGGAAAATCGATGCGACGCGAAATCCTCAACAGTCGTTTCCTAACCATCCTGCTCATCTTGGGTGTGCCTCTTGTTATTGGCGGGTATTACCTGTTCCATCCAGGAAGGCAAACTTCCGACTCTCGTCTATCCCAAACCCCGATTTCAGACAATGACTCTGGCGGTCAAAGCCTGCCGGAGGCTTCCAATCAGTCAGTGTATCGAAAACTCCCAACTCGGATTGAAGTTGGTCACTCTCATCATCCATCGCCAGTAGGGCATTCTGTCACGAGCACTTTACCTATTTCCGCTGAGGTCCTTGAACAGATAGAAATTGTCTCTGAAAAGCTACCATTTCCAGAGGGCCAACAGAAAATCATTGCGCTCCTAGAAGAGGATATGGACACGTTAAGTATAGCCAAATATCTAAGAGCACGGGGATGGTCTGACAGGGCACGCGAATATTCAGAAAGCGCGTTAGCTGAAAATCCCGATTCCTTTGAGGCACTGCTCCTCTGGTGCCAACTCCGTCCACCCGAACAGGATGCAGAGCGGGAATCCGGTTTTCGCAAACTGCTGGAAATGAATCCGAATTCGGTTGATGCGTTGAGAGGATTAGGTACCGTACTTTATTTAGGTGGTCAACCTGAGATAGCTCTTGAATACCTCCAAAAGGCAAGTCTGCTTGCCCCAGATCGGTCATCTTCCACATTGGGATTTGCTTATGAACGACTGGGGGAATACGATAAAGCGTTATCTACTCTAAAAAAATCGTACAAAATAACACGCTCTCCGGTTGAACTGGGTCATATACGCGCAATTGAAAGAGGAACCCCCATTTTTAAGCAGATAAAGCGTTCGGAGCAAGGGGAACCGAATGAATAATATCCTTCTGACGGAATACCGCCTAAAGAGGCATAAAATGAGACGGAGACACCTATTCTATTGGATCGTCTTTGTAGGTTGCTTAGGTCTAGTGGTTGGTGTATGGGTTCATCGGAACGCAGATGAGCGGGTACCCGAAGATGGAAAGAGTGGAACTGAACGGATCAGTTCACAAAAGGGGACACACACAAGTGTTGAAACTTCTGTCTCTGGCGTTGCCAAAACGTTTCACGGACACGCGTACGTTCACGAGCACGGATTAGACGATCATGGCAATCCCGTTGTTGTGCCGCCAGAGATACCCGCCGAGAAACTGGAACGGATAGACGCTCTATATGACAGTCTATCCCCTCTTGAAGCCAGTAGGAAAGAGCTTGAGGTTCTAACAGAGGGGATGGACGCGCTCAGTGCCGCTAAATATCTGAAAACACTTCATGGCTTCTATGGAGACCTTAGCGATGCGATTCGTGAATATGCAGAGCGGGCACTGGCTGAAAATCCGGATTCTTTTGACGCACTGTTTATCAAATCGCAACTGAGTTCAGACGATGCAGAGAGAGAAGCCGGGTTCCGTAGATTATATGAGATGAATCCGCATTCGTATGACACGGTATATGAATTAGGTAGTATACTTGTGATCCGTAACTCTGAAGAAGCAGTTGAATACTTTCAACAAGCAGTTGCAATGCGTCCCAGAGAAGCTGACGCGTACCTCGGTTTGGCAAACTCTTATCACAAATTCGGTTACCTTGAAGAATCCTTGGCTGCCTATCAAAAAGCACATCAACTTCATCCTGATTCCTTCTCACAGATGGGTATTGACCATGTAGAAAATGATATAGAGTGGGCAAGGGCACAGGGGAACCAGGAGGCAGCGCCTGAGGAAACCGCCCCTGAATAAAGAATACCATTGCCATGAAATCGGGCACCACATCAACCTTAATGACGTTAGTCTAGTGAGAGGTCAAGGTTCTGGATACAGCATAATGCAACACGAGGAATTACTCTCGCAAATAGCCTCACGGCGCGAACAATACGGCTTTTTCCCAATAGATTGGCACGGCCCCGAGTACAAGTTGGCTCCGTGATACCCCTTGAATTTAAACCTGTTTTTGCAAAGGAGGAAAACCAATGCTACGCGGAATTCTCAACAGTCGTTTCCTAACCATCCTGCTCATCTTGGGTGTGCCTCTCGTTATTGGCGGGTATTACCTGTTCCATCCAGGAAGGCAAACTCCCCCCTCTCGTCTATCCCAAACCCCGATTTCAGACAATGACTCTGTTGGTCAAAGCGTACCGGAGGCTTCCAATCAGTCAGTGTCTCCAAAACTCCCAACTCGGATTGAAGCCGATCACTCCCATCATCCATCGCCAGTAGGGCATTCGGTCACAGGTCCCTCACTCATTCCCGCTGATAAGATAGCAAGGTTAGAGGCTCTAGATAACCTACCGTATGCTGAAGCCCAAAAAAAAGAGATTGAGATTCTAACAGAGGGGATGGACGCGCTCAGTGCTGCGAAATATCTGAGAGCTCTTAATGGTTCCTATGGCATCTATCACGATGCAATACGTGACTATGTGGATAAGGCAGTGGCTGAAAATCCCGATTCCTTTGAGGCACTACTATTGTGGTGCCAACTCCGCCCTCCCAATCAGGATGCGGAACGGGAAGCGGGCTTTCGTAAACTGCTGAAAATGAGTCCGAATTCGGTTGATGCATTGGTTGGATTGGGCACCATACTTCATTTGAATGATCGGCCTGAAGAAGCCCTTGAATACTTCCAACAAGCGACTCTACTTGACCCCGATCGGCCATATCCCATATTTGGATTTACTTATGAACGACTGGGAGAATACGATAAAGCGTTAGCTATCCTCAAAAAATCATACAAAATAACGCGCTCGCCGGTTGAACTGAATCATATACTCGCAATTGAAAAAGGAACCCCCATTTTTAAGCAGATAAAGCGTTCGGAGCAAGGGGAACCGAATGAATAATATCCTTCTGACGGAATACCGCCTAAGGAGGCATAAAATGAGACGAAGACACTGGTTCTATTGGATCCTCTTTCTAGGAGGCTTAGGTCTGATGGTTGGTGTGTGGATTCATCGAAACACGGATGAGTCTATCCCTGGAGGTGATGAGAGGGGAGCTGAACAGACTGGTTCACAAAAGGGGACACACACAAGTGTCGCAAATTCTGCCTCTGGCGTTGCCAAAACGGCTCGCGGCCATGTGCACATTCACGAGCAAGGAGTAGACGGTCATGGCAATCCCGTCGTTGTGCCGCCAGAGATACCTGCCGAGAAACTTGAACGGATAAACGCTCTATATGATAGGTTGCCGCGTACCAAAGCGAGGGCGAAAGCAATTGAGGTTCTAACAGAGGGGATGGACGCGCTCAGTGCCGCGAAATATCTGAAAACACTCGACGGCTTCCATGGCGACTTGCGCGGAGACGCATATGAATATGCAGATCGGGCATTGGCTGAGGATTCGGACTCTTTTGACGCACTGTTTCTCAAAACGGAACTGAGCTTAGAACATGCAGAGAAAGTGGCCGGGTTTCGTCAATTATATGAGATGAATCCGCATTCGTTTGACGTAGTACATAACTTAGGTGCTATGCTTGCGATACGTAACCCTGAAGAATCAGTCCAATACCTTCAACAAGCAGTTGCCATGCGTCCAAAAGAACCTGGCCCGTACATTGATTTAGGAAGAAGTTATCACAAACTTGGTCGCCTTGAAGAGGCGTTGGCAACCTATGAAAAAGCGCATCAACTTTATCCCGACCCATTTTTGCAGGCGAGTATTGACCATGTAAGAAGTGATATAGAGTGGGCAAGGACACACGGGAATAGGGAGGCAGTGCCTGAAGAAACCGCTCCTGAATAAAGAATACCATTGGTCATGAAATTGGTCACGCCATTAACCTGGATCACTGTAATGGTGTTCATACCGGATGTATCATGCAGACTAATGTCCCTGCTATAAACGCAAGCAGTCAGTATGACTCAGATCACGATGTCAACTTAAACGGATACAAAATTAGATAGGTTTGACCTATCCACTTACGGGAGATGACCGATGCAAAAGTTACGACGGATCTTTATACCTTTCATAATTCTAGCGGCATTCGGGGTGATTTTCTTTATCTTGTATAAACAGCCATCCACTTTGGATGAGGGCGAAGATTTGACAGGAGAAGTTTCATCGCCTGACACGGAAACAATACCTAAAGATCTGCCGCTTTCAAGCCGAGCAGATCAGACTGTTCGTGTAAACCGCAACACAGATGTACGCGGAACCACCGATCCGCCTATTGCTGATTTCGCGACAGATCCAATATTGAAAAGGCTGGCACCGCTAATCGAAGGCGTTGACTCGCTCACCTCCGCTAAAGGGCTCAAAAGAGAGGGATTTTTTGAGTATGCCCGCCAATATGCCAGGAAAGCTGTGGCTGAAGATCCCGAGTCTTTTGAGGCACTTCTCTTCTTGGCCCAGTTGCTCCTCCACGACGGAAATGAGAGAGAGGAGACCTTTCGACGATTGTTTGAAATGAATTCAACCTCTGTAGAGGTATTATATGGACTGGGACAGACGCTCTCCCGCACCAAGCCAACAGAGGCGATCCCCTATCTCAAAACTATCATTGAGTCAGATCCGTTGTACCGTTCTGTATATCATGTCTTAGGCCAGAGTTACCAAAGGCTAGGCATGTATGATGAAGCATTAGCGGCTCACAAAAAAGCTTATGAGATTAGTCCCACGATCCGGACTTTAAGGTATATCCAGGCAATTGAATCTGGAAATCCAATGATTAAACCTTTGCAACGTCAATCCGAACCAGGGCAGCAAGTTGAGCGTACCCTGAAGGCTGGTTCGACGACGAAAGGCAAATCGGAGTCGTTGAGGAAACGGCGTGGGGGAGCACGTTCTGATAAGGATAAAGCTCCGCCGCCGGAATCGAAGCAATAGAAAACCTTAAATTCACAGATTATCGATGCCGCCATTCTGTTATCGGAATGGCGGCTTTTTCTTGCCCGGTTGATACATGCCTCTGGGGCTTCAATGTTTCGATTGAAACTAAGACTGGAATTTGTTACAATATTTCTGGAATAAAATCAACTGACCTCAGAGGACATGAGGGCATTGCTATGTCGGCTCAGGAAAGAGAGCGGCTGAGGCGGCGGGGTAATCGGTTCAACACCATAAGGTATTTGATACGCCGGTTGTATGAAAAGGGATATCGCAGGGAGGAAATCATTGCCCTATTCAAATTTATTGATTGGGTGATACAATTAAGTGGTGAAGAACAGATACGTTTCTGGGACGAACTTCAAACTTTGGAGGAGGAGAATAAAATGCCATACATAACAAGTGTTGAACGGACTGGAATAGAAAAGGGATTGCAACAGGGTTTGCAGGAATTGCGACAGGTGCTGTTAGACGCATTGGCAGAGAAATTTGGGCAACCGTCCGAAATCGTTTCCGACGCGATTCATCAGATTCAAGACTCAGCACAGTTGCGACTTTTAATCCTTCAGGTCATTCGCAGTGAATCATTAGCGGAATTCCAATCCAGTCTTAACGTAAATTAAAGAGATTTCATCAAACCGCACCTACGGGGGGCGGGCAAACGGGAGTTACCCTGTTAAATTCTGAAACTTCATTGACCTATCCACTTACCGGAGCTGAACGATGCAAAAGTTATCACGGATCTTTATACCGTTTATAATTCTAGTGGTCTTAGGGGTGATTTTTTTTATATTGTATAGGCAGCCGGCCACCTTGGATAAGAGCGAAGATTTGACAGGAGAAGTTCCATCGCCTGAAATGGAAATGCCTAAAGACCATTCACTTTCCAGCCAAAGAGATCAAACTGTTCGTGTAAACCGCAACACAGATGTAAATGGCACCACCGAAACGTCGGAATCCGTCTCTCCATCTACCGATGATTTGGCGACAGACCCGATATGGGAACTGGTTGCACCTCTAGTCAGGGGAGTTGATTCATTCACCGCTGCCCAAAGGCTCAAAAGAGATGGATTTTTTGAGTATGCCCGCCACTATGCACGGCAGGCTGTGGCTGAAAATCCTGAATCTTTTGAAGAACTTCTATTTTTGGCCCAGTTGCTTCCCCACGATGGAAATGAGAGAGAGGAGACTTTCCGACGATTGTTTGAAATGAATTCAACCTCCGTAGATGTATGGTATGGACTGGGAGTAACAATCCATGTGGACAAGCCCGCGGAGGCTATTCCCTACCTCAAAGCTACTATTGAGGCAGATCCGTCGCATGGCGTGGCATATCACAACTTGGCTCAGAGTTACGAAAGATTGGGGATGTATGATGAAGCATTAGCGGCTTATAGGAAGGCTTGTAAGTTGCCTCCCCCTGGGGTTGACATTCACAAGTGGTCCCCTAGGGTATCTCTTATGCATATGAGAGCCATTGAGGCTGGAAACCCAATCTTCAAGCCCATCCATAAGGAATCTCAGCAACAACCAGAACCGACCTCCGAAACCCCTCAAGAAGTCGTAGCACCTCCAATTCCTGAGAGTCCGGAAGGAGAAACGGGAGATGGTGAAACCCCCTTCGACTCTGAACCGTCCACTGAACCTCCGGAGAGCAGAAAACGCACACTGAGCCCCGAAGCACGACAAGCGATGGAAGCGGAGTTTGAAAAGCTGCTCTCGGAATATGAGCGAATGATTCGAGGCGAATCTTCCCCGACTGATGTCGGGAATCAACAGATTTTAGACCTGAAGCGGTCTATTGAGTCGAGTCCCAACCGTTCCGATAGCTACCTTGAGTTAGGGCGCGCTTATGAGAAGGCGGGCGAAGGCAAGAAAGCCGCTGAAGTTTACCGACAGGCGCGAAAGCGGTTCCCGAAGGATAAGCGGTTTCAGCGTACCGAGAAGGATGGGGCACCGCCGAGAGGCAAGTCGGCGTCGTCAAGGAAACGGCGTGGGGGAGCACGTTCTGATGCGGATAAAGACCCACCGCCGGAATCGAAGCAATAGAAGACCTTAAATTCACAGATTATTGATGCCGCCGTTCTATTATCGGAACGGCGGCTTTTTTTTTCGTCTTTTTGGATTTGACAAAAAGCACGATTCATGCTAATCTTGAATCCAACGATTCATCACCTTCACAAGGAGTTGCCATGAAAACATTGAAGCAAGCGACAATTTTGAGTCTGTTAATCACCTTTATCTGCGTGTCCACCGTGTTTGCGGATGTCAAACTACCGCATGTACTGGGCAGCAATATGGTGCTTCAGCGCGATATGCCTGTGCCTGTTTGGGGGTGGGCAGATGCAAGAGAGCAGGTCACCATCACGCTCGGAGACCACGAGGCGACCACCACAGCGGATGCAGACGGGAATTGGCGGGTCACACTCCCGATGATGGCCGCAGGCGGTCCTCACAAGATGACGGTAAACGGAGATCGGAATACGATTGAGTTGACGGATATCCTCGTTGGAGAGGTGTGGGTATGTTCCGGGCAGTCGAATATGCAATGGTCGGTTCGCGGGTCAAAGGATAGCGAAAAAGTGATTGCCGAAGCGAATTACCCGATGATTCGTCTGTTTCACGTTCCAAGAAAACCATCGGGGTTTCCTGCTGATGATGTCAACGCGGCTTGGCGTGCAACGACACCAGAGACGGTCGAGCATTTCTCGGCGGTTGCGTATTTTTTCGGTCGTAAACTTCACAAGACACTTGATGTGCCTATCGGATTGATTCACACTTCGTGGGGTGGCACCCGTATTGAACCGTGGACCCCGCCGGCAGGCTTCGCGTCTGTCCCGGAAGTCCAAGAGATACACCAAAGCGTTCAGCGTCAGAATGAGCACTACATGAGGCAGAAACTGGACGAAATTGAAGCGTGGGTGCGAGAGACGCGGACCGCACTGGCTGAGAACAAACGCATTTTGCCGATGCCAGAAAACCGCCACCCGCTCAACCATCATACACAACCGACAGGTCTGTACAACGGGATGGTTCACCCGCTCGTACCCTTTGGCATCCGGGGCGCAATTTGGTATCAGGGCGAATCGAACCTGCAAGATGGGATGATGTACCATGAGAAGATGAAAGCCCTGATTAACGGTTGGCGAACGGTTTGGGGGCAGGGCGATTTTCCCTTCTATTTTGTGCAACTTGCGCCTTTTAATTACAGGGGAGAGCACGCCTTATTGTTGCCACAGATCTGGGAAGCGCAGAGCGCGACCTTGTCAGTCCCCAATACAGGCATGGTCGTGACAACCGACATCGGCAATACAAGGGACATTCATCCACGGAACAAGCAGGATGTCGGCAAACGGTTGGGGCTGTGGGCACTCGCCAAAACATATCATGGCGATGTGGTCTATTCAGGACCACTCTACAAGTCAATGCAGGTGGATGGGCAAAAAATTCGTATCAGCTTCGACACCATCGGCGGCGGGCTTGTCTCGCGTGATAACCAACCGCTAACGTGGTTTGAGATTGCCGATAAAAACGGGAACTTTGTCAAAGCAATGGCAGAGATCGTCGGCAACGAAGTTGTGGTGTGGAGTGATACGGTCACTGAACCGACCGCGGTAAGATTCGGTTGGCACCAAGAGGCAGAACCCAACTTAATGAACAAGGAAGGATTGCCTGCCTCACCCTTCCGCACTGACCGTTGGTAAGTTTGGTCGGCACTGTTACTTTTGCGACTTGTGGGCGTTTTTTGTGGCATGTGGCGCAGTGGATGCAATGCTTAGAGCCTGTTTGAGAAGTCATCATGATGTGTCCCACGGGTATTTGAAGACGGGTGAGAAAGGGCTTGGGGTGATCGCTGAAGGGTGGGAAAGGGATTTCCCACCCACGGGCCTGGGTTCCCACCCATGGGTCTGGGTTCCCACCCATGGGTCTGGGTTCCCACCCATGGGTCTGGGTTCCCACCCATGGGTCTGGGTTCCCACCCATGGGTCTGGGTTCCCACCCATGGGCCTGGGTTCCCACCCACGGGTCTGGGTTCCCACCCATCGGTCTGGGTGACTTGTGGGCGTTTTTTGTGGCATGTGGCGCAGTGGATGCAATGCTTAGAGCCTGTTTGAAAAGGCATCATGATGTGTCCCACGGGTATTTGAAGACGGGTGGGAAAGGGCTTGGGGTGATCGCTGAAGGGTGGGAAAGGGATTTCCCACCCACGGGTCTGGGTTCCCACCCACGGGTCTGGGTTCCCACCCATGGGTCTGGGTTCCCACCCACGGGTCTGGGTTCCCACCCATGGGTCTGGGTGACTTGTGGGCGTTTTTTGTGGCATGTGGCGCAGTGGATGCAATGCTTAGAGCCTGTTTGAAAAGGCATCATGATGTGTCCCACGGGTATTTGAAGACGGGTGAGAAAGGGCTTGGGGTGATCGCTGAAGGGTGGGAAAGGGATTTCCCACCCATGGGCCTGGGTTCCCACCCATGGGCCTGGGTTCCCACCCATGGGCCTGGGTTCCCACCCACGGGTCTGGGTTCCCACCCATGGGCCTGGGTTCCCACCCATGGGTCTGGGTTCCCACCCACGGGTCTGGGTTCCCACCCACGGGCCTGGGCCCACCTACAGGGGCAGGTTTTTAACTCTAACATAATGGGAAAGAGAAATATACCAATGAAATGGAAAAAATATACCTATCATCTATTGATAGCAGTGATGGCAGTGATGTTTACACCACTACTGAGTATTGCGGAACTTGTGGACATCACAATGCCCGCCGGATTGGGTGATGCACCTAAGCCTTCTGATGGGCCGTTGGGCATGGGGGCGGGAGTCGCATTTGGGGATTACAACAACGATGGGTTTCTAGACCTCTATATCCCTAACGGTGAGCGGACACGCCTGTACCAAAACAGCGGCGACGGCAGTTTTGTCGATGTTGTGCAGAGCGCGAACGTGCAGGCAGGGCCCGGTGCGGCAATTTGGGGCGATTACGATAACGATGGGTTTCTAGACCTCTTTGTCAATCCCTGGGAGTTCCCTGAAATTCTCTATCACAATAACGGCGATGGCACATTTACCGATGTCACGAAACAGGCGGGCATCGGCGATGAGAAAACGGGCGGGACTGCCGCTTTTGTCGATTACGATAGGGATGGCAATCTAGACCTATACGTCGGAAATTACACGGCGGAAGGGAGTAATGTTTTATATCGCAACAATGGGAATGGCACTTTTAGCGATTTTACCGTTCAAGCAGGTCTTCAGAATTTCGGCGTGACCCTTGGTCTCTGTTTCTTCGATTTCGACAATGACAACGATTCTGACCTGTATCTCGCAAACGATTTCGGCAGAGATTATCTCTATCGAAATCGGGGGGATGGGACTTATGAAGATATTTCTCTATCCGCCCTCGGCGAAAAAACGCCCCACAACAGCATGGGAGTTGCGCTCGGCGACTACGATGGGAACGGTTTCTTAGACCTGTATATCACGGATATCGGCGCAAACACGCTCTATCGTAACAACGGCGATGGCAGTTTTGAGAATGTCGCCACAGAAGCAGGAGTAGTGGATGCCCCTGGAATCGGCTGGGGCACGGGCTTCTTCGACTATGATGGCGATGGCATGGTCGATATTTACGCGGTTAATGGAGACCTGATTGGCGAAACCAGTCCGACTGAGAGTCCGAACAGAATGTATCTCAACGGCGGAAACGGAACGTTTTTCGACCAATCCGAGAGCAGTGGCATCGTCAACGCATTCGTCGGGCGGGGTTCGGCATTGGGTGATTACGACAACGATGGTGCTACGGATATCTTCATCGGGAATGTGAAGAGCAGGAATGTCCTGTTCCGTAACAACGCGAATCGGAACAACTGGATAGCGGTTCAACTCGTTGGGGTCGAAAGCAACGCCAGCGCAATCGGTGCGCGAATTCGCCTGATTAATGAGTCAACCGTGCAGGTCAGAGAAATCTGTGGTGGCGGGAGTTATCTCTCTTTCAATAGCCTGATTGCGGGGTTCGGTTTGGGGGAAAGCACCGTGGTTGATAGCATTGAAGTGCGGTGGCCGTCGGGACAGATTCAGGTATTTGAGAACGTACCCGCCAATCAATCAATTACCATTACGGAAGGGGAGAAGGAGTATACCGTTTTGTACGGTCAACCTGTCGCCGTTGAACCGCTCGGCAAGCGGCTAACGACTTTCGGCGGGATTAAATGGAATGCACTTCACCAGAACTATCCGAATCCGTTCAACCCGGAGACGTGGATTCCCTTTCAACTCGCCAGAAAATCAACGGTCACGCTCCAGATCTACGACACCAGCGGCAGACGCGTCCGCACGTTATCTTTGGGGGAAAAACCTGCTGGTACCTACTTCACGAGAGCCCGTGCTGTCTACTGGAATGGACGCAACGATGCCGGTGAACAGCTCGCAAGTGGCACCTATTTTTATACCCTAAAAGCGGGAGAATTTACTGCCACTGAAAAGATGCGCTTGCAGAAGTGACAGGAGGTATTACTTGTCAAATCTCAGGGAGAAAACGGCGTTAGTGTCTGACACACTAGAGGCACTGCTCGGGGTTCCTGAACGTGAACCTGAAGTCCGCGTTTTGGATTGCTTAATACTCACCATTCTGTCGCAGAACACTAACGATGTCAACCGTGACAAAGGATTTGCCTCGCTCACCGCACGATTTCCAACGTGGGATGAAGTTCGCGAAGCCGATGTCGAAGCAATCGGGGAGGCCATTAAAATTGCCGGACTGCACGGACAGAAGAGTCGTGCCATCAAAAACTTCCTGACGTGGCTCCAGGTTGAACACGGGGTGTTAGAATTGGAATTTATCTGTGATATGGAGACGGAGGAGGCAATACAGTTGCTGTGTCAACACAAAGGCATCGGGGTCAAGACCGCATCTGTTACCCTCTCCTTCGCGTGCGGACACGAGGTTTTTCCTGTGGATACGCACATTCTCCGAATCAGTAAACGTCTCGGATTGATACCACAGAATTGTACCGCGGAAAACGCCCATGAATTGATGCGGGAACTGACTCCCGAAGGGAAAATGTACCCATTCCACATGAACCTAATCGCTTTTGGACGGCAAATCTGTAACGCTCGAAAACCGAAATGTGAACAGTGCCCGTTGACGGGGCAGTGTCTCTATTTCAGTGAAGCGTCGAGGCAGTGATGCCTCATCGGGACAAGGATGCCGCATCGGGGCAAGGATGCCCCTCCCACGGGGTGGACGATGGCGGGAAAGGGATTTTCACCATACATTACTTAGGAGACATTGGATATATGTTGAATTGGAAAAAGCCGACGTGGAAACATCTGTTTATCTTTCTACTGATTTTGCACGTTGCCCCGTTATGGGTTTTCACTTACTTCCCAACGCAGGACGGGCCAAGCCATATCTACAACGCTTTGACGCTCATAGAGCACCACAAGCATGAAAACTATATAATGCGGGATGTTTGGAAACTGAACATCACGATTTTTCCGAACTGGATGTCGCACATCATCCTCGCACTACTGCTCTATGTTTTTCCACCGCTTATCACCGAAAAAATCCTCGTCACGCTTACCATTGGGCTCGTGCCAATCTCATTTGTCTATTTTCTCAATGCCGTTCATGAACGCGGATACCTATTCTGCTGGCTTGGATTTATCTTCTCCTACAACTATCTGCTCTTTATGGGCTTTTATAACTTTGCTTTGAGTATATCGTTCTTCTTTTTTAGCTTCGGCTATTGGTGGCGGCATCGGGAAGACCTTCGCGTGAATCACTTCATTGTGCTCTACGTCCTCCTGTTAATGACATATCTCTGCCATATCGCTTCCTACGGCTTGGTGCTACTCGGCATATCGGTTGCCGCAGGTTGCCTGTGGGGAAGCAAGGCAATTGCCACGGCTTGGAATGCACGAAATGATGACAGCTCGTCCAGCATCTTTTCTCTCTTCATTGCAGAACTCAAGCCACTAATCCGATTCGGGGGGTACATGGTACCTGCATATTTTATCTTGATGGAATACTACCTCCAAAGCATGAAACTACATCAAATCGGAAATCATAGAGGTATGAAGTGGATTGCCGACTATTTTTGGGGTGTCAAATCAATCGTCTATTTTACCGATTGGCATATTCCGGTCAATCAAGTGCTGTTAGGGGTCTTAGGGGTGGCGATTCTCGTCTCTTTCGTTTATCGGATGCACCGGAGACAGTGGGTGCTCAGAAGTGACCTGTTTTTACCAATTGCGATTCTCTTTACAATCATGTTTATCCGAGCGCCGTGGAGTTACGGTCCGGGCGGCTGGATTAACGACCGGATTCACCTTTATATTCTGCTGATGTTAGCCGCGTCGATTGTGCCAGATATGGGGAAGGTGTTTCGATACGGTCTCACGGCGGCACTCGTAGCCATTACGCTACTCCACTTTGGGCGCACCGCCTATGACCACGCCCATTTAAGTCCCGAAATGGCAGAGGAGGTGTCCGCTGTCAAACTGATCGAGCCACACACCACATTTACAGCTCGTAGCGCCAACTGGAGTAAATCCGATTCACTCGGACCGATAAAATATGTCGCTCCCTTTCTCCATACCGTCGCATTCTACGGACTCTATGCGGATGATGTCGGGCATTTGAATAACTACGAGGCGAACTATTACTATTTCCCTGTCAACAAATTCAATACGAGCGTGTATCCGGGAAGAGAGGACTATGTTGTTGCGTGGGCTTATCCAGCGGCGGAGAAATTTGCAGACCTCACCCCGAATTATGACCTCATCCATGAAACCAAAAACCTCAAGCTATTCCGAAGAAAGCGTACCGAAGAACCTGACCTGTCGTTATGGGACGAAACCCCTGATAACCGTTTGATTATACGCTTCGATATGCAACCGGATAATGCAGAAACGGCTGAAGGCTATCACGCCATTGGTAGAAACACAGAATACACCAGCGGTAAATTCGGTTGGGTGACGCAATCGCCTGGGCTACCTAATCCGTTAGCGGGCTTGGTCCATAACGACGGTCAAGACAGTAAGGGAATTGCGGCATACGCTCGGGATGCCGTTTGGGACACCCACGATGCTGCGTTCAAACTTGATCTTCCCAACGGGAGATACCGAGTCATCAATTATTTCTGTTCGACTGAAAATGCCGAGCATCAGGTCAATCTGTTGGCGAATGGAAAACAGGTCATTAAGAAACTAATCGTTCCCGCGGGTGAAGAGGTCATTGAGCATTCCTATACGATGGATGTGACAACGGGCGCGCTCACACAGGTCATCTATCGACCAAAGAAACGTGTATCACCTAAGGGAAAGCATAACCATTGGGTTTGGAGTGGTTTTATTGTGGAACAGCTTCCGAAAGCGGAGGCAGACAAATAATGCTTCCATTCCAGAGAAACCGTCGAGGCAAGGATGTCTCTCCTACTGTGGGAGGGAGTTCCTACTCCCGATTTTGTAGCCCGCATCGGAGGCAGAACCGTCGAGGCAAGGATGCCTCTCCTACTGTGGGAGGGAGTTCCTACTCCCGATTTTGTAGCCCGCATCGGAGGCAGAACCGTCGAGGCAAGGATGCCTCTCCTACTGTGGGAGGGAGTTCCTACTCCCGATTTCGTATCGAGGCAAGGAGGCTTTTCCCACATCTTTAGACTGTTCCCGGCGGCCACGGGTCAAGTGTCGCACCTGTTGGCCGAACCCCAGTAGGTCGCCAGCGCAACGAACCGTAAGAGCTATAGCTCAACTTAAGGTGTGGGGTTTCCAACCGAATGTAACCTTGATGGCGTGAATCCAAAGCGGCTTCTAAAACACCCGTTGTCAACAGGGTGCGTTCAACGGGATAGGTTGGCACACCCGTCACGAACATCTCTTCAATGTTTAGACTGAGATAGCTAAAATGGGCGTGGGGGGGACCGTTTTGGAGATAGAATTCCGTTCCCTGAATTTCGCCGTTGACCAACCCAGCGTAGGCCAAGTCGCTGACATAGCCGTTGAGCATCAGAACGCCGCCGCGCAACCCATCACGGTACTCGACGAGGAATAGTGCGGGATTTTTGCAGTGGTCTTCCATCCTGCCTTCCGGTTTGTTCTCAATGGGCGCACACGCGGCTTCCGCCAATTCCCGTGACCAAAGCCCCGCTTTGGCGGCCTCCCATACGGCATCACCTTCCAGACAGGTGACAGCCTCAACGCCCGTTTCCCCACCGACTCTCCGCTCGACCATACACTGGAGCGTTTCTAGCGTATGGAAGCCGTAGATATCCAACCCCGAAAAGCCGATCGCGATTGCTTCCTCAACAGGCAGACCCTGCTCATATTCCAACCACGGGCTACGCCATCCGAGCGGTAGGGAAGAGCCGGCCATAAACGGTGCGCCGAGCGAAGCCGCCCGGTCAACCATCCACTTTGCGTCATGCCAGTTGTAGGATAGATGCTTGTCATTGTAAACAGGTACAGCACGGTTGCTTGTGGCAAAGACCCCGCAAATCTGCTCCATAAAATACTTACGAGGATAAAGCTGTTGCGCCTTCTCATTCCAAGCGTAATCGCCGTGTTCGCCGATTAGCAGGACCCCATCAACAGCAAGCGCGTTCCCCCCAAGCGTGAGTGCCTTGACGATGCTCGGATAGACCGGCACATCGTGTTCTGCTGCGAATGCTACACCGAGGTCGTTTTCAGGAAACTGGTCAATGTACATTGACGCAACATCTACACGCGGGGGAATAAGCCCCTCGTCTGTTGGAAAGCCTTTCAGAAATTTCGTTACGATAACATCCGCATGGGAGTTCGGACGATACTCCGTGATGATAGCGGCAATCTTTTTTCGGTCATACATAGAAAACTCCTCCCCCTTTGGTTCGTAGCAGCGCGTTCATTTTCTGCTCTTTTTTGTGCCTTTGCATCTTCGTACCTTGGGTCAGAAACCGAGTTTTTTTGCGTCAAGTCATCTGAAGATGCGTCAACTCATGTTGCCATCCGTCCTCGGACAGATGGGCAGATGACTGCGCGCATCTTGTGCGCTCGCTCACGCGATGCGCTCGCTCACGCGATGCGCTCGCTCACGCGACCATCCGTCCCCGGACCATCCGTCCTCGGACCATCCGTCTTCGGACCACCCGTTAGGGCGGCAAAACTCGGTTTCTCTGAAATAGGGTGCAACTTTGGTTATCTTATTCCAGATTTTCAACACACTTCGTATCTACACCAACGGTGACAACGCCACCAGTCAGATTTCCACGGCAGTGATTCGCCACGATAAGGTTCTGAGCACTTTCGCCAGTCTCCTCAACCCCGTAGGCTTGGGTGCGAGTCTCTTGGTCATCGTGGCATCGGTTGGCATTCACCGTCATCCCGGTGACATCCCTGAGTCCAATCCCGCTGTATTTGCCCGGTTCCTCCTGCGAGTTATTCAGGCACATATTACTGCTAATGGTATTGTTTTTGCCTCGGGATGCCTCAATTCCATGACGGGCGTTGCTCACACACGTATTGTTGGCGACCACGTTAAACTCATCGTAGCCATCGCCCAAGCCGCCGATGCCGTATCGACCGTTTCCGTAAAAGGTGCTGTTGCTGACAACGGAGTGGCGCACTCTCATACAAAAATAGAGCCCATCCTGCCCATTGTCGCGCCCGATGTTGTTTGTCCATAGGCTATGTTGTACCGATGTACCCGGGTGAAACCCGTGCCCCAAGCACCCTTCGGCGATACAATCCGTGACAGTTGCAGAAGCCCCACCCTGAACGCTAAACCCGTCCGCCGGCCAACGCCGCACAATACAACTTCGCACGCGAGCGTCGGTTGTCCGCACGAAGTGGATGGCAGACACGGTAAAGTCCGCGAACGCACTTTGGCCAGTTGTGTTCCCGCCATCAATGCTAAGCGATTCAAGCTCACAACCGCTCTCCTCCCAAGCGACAAATGCCGAAAAAGCGTGGGCGACCATTCCATTCTGCGCCAGTAGGCATGGATGCCCCTCATTAATTGGACGGTCAAGCGTAAGCGTGTTTCCATCGATATCGGTAATAAGGGCGTGTGTGGCGTACCACCCGCGCTTTGCCTTGTCAAACACGCTCACTTCCATACCGACCTCAAATTCAGCGGTGCTTTCAACTTGTACAGCAGTGTCCCCAGCTTGGGCATCTTCGATAAGTGCGGATGAGACTTCGGGTGTTCGAGTAATGAGACTGGACTGCCCAACACCACGGATAGTCACATTGCTCCGCAAATGCACATGGCGGCGCAGCGGATAGATACCGGGCGGTACTAAGACAATTCCCCCGCGTTCAGGTAAGACATCAACCGCTTCCTGTAGTCCACTGGTAAAGGATTCTGTTTCGCTAAAGTCAGCGAGATTCTGTATTGCGTTGGTCATTTTTTCTCCTCATTAAGGCAGATCTGCCTTGCTCGGCTTGGAACCCCAAATCCAAGCCTTCAAGCTACCTGGGTCACTCGGCTTGGAACCCCAAATCCAAGCCCTTAATCTAAGACATACTCCAATATAACCCCCAAATCACCGACAATCCATCCACGCCTCGAACTTCTCATCTGAATTGAGTGCAGATTACGGAGCGTCTCACACCGTTGCAAACGCCAATTTTCGCCGCCATCAACGGTGTGAAGGATGGTGCCCTCACCGCCCACAATCCACCCTTCTTTTGGGGTGAGGAAGAATATGTCTTCTAGAAAGTTCTGGACGTACTGTTTCTGGCGGCTCCATGTCGCGCCGCCATCGGTTGTGTGCATAATTAGCCCACTGACACCGACAATCCAACCGTTGAGGCGGTCAATGAAGTGGACATCTGCGAGCCACATCTCGCCGAAATACTTTTGCAGTTTCCAATTCGTACCCCCATCTTGCGTATGAAGCAGGATTCCGCCTTGCCCAACAATCCATCCGATCCGTTCATCGAGAAAATACATCCCAAAGAGGTTGCGACTGACACCACTCCGCTGTCGTTTCCACGTTCTACCGCCATCTGTGGTGTGGATAATTTCTCCACTATCACCGATTGCCCACCCGATCCGTTCAGTCACAAAAAGGATATCCAGCAGCGCGTGCTTGGTGCCTGTCTCCTGCAATTCCCATCGCGCTCCGCCATCTGTGGTATGTACAATCGTGCCCCACTCGGCGGAAACCCATCCGGTATTCTCATTGAGGAAATATGTTGCACCGAAGCACTCCATTGTTCGGCTATCTTGAGGATGCCAAAGTTTACCGCCATCATTCGTACGCAAAATCTCACCACGGTCTCCGACGGCGTATCCGATTTTATTGTTGACGAAATGCACATCCCCGAGGTAATTCCCTTGCGAAGCTTGAAGTTCCCATGTCCGTCCACCATCGACTGTGTGTAGGATTGTGCCCGCTTCGCCGACCGCCCAACCAATGTATCGAGGCGGGGAAGCTCCTCCTGCATCGATGAAATGGATGCCCTGCAAAACGGCATCACCGCCGACGTGCAGTCGTGGACCGCCGCGCTGGTGTTTCCATGTTCTGCCCCCGTCGTTGGTGTGCAAGACCACGCCCAAGTCGCCAGCAATCCAACCGTGCTGCTCATCTGTGAAACAGAAATCGAATAGAACAAAGGTGTGTGAGCCCTCGTCATTCGTGCGAATCCGCTGTCCATAGGTCTCTTGGTGCCGTTTGTTGGAGTGCCGTGTTAAATAATCCCACGTTCTCCCGCCATCTGTCGTCAGGAGTATCGTCCGTTTGTTGCCGATAATCCAGCCGGTGCTCTGGTTCACAAAGGTTACATCGGATAGTTCGTAGCGGGTACCGGTCTCCCGCCGTTTCCAGATTTCTCCTCCGTTACGGGTATAGTATGTACGCCCCTCGTAGCTCACACCCCAACCGTGTTGTGAATCGAGAAAATAGATGCCGCGCAACGAATCGTCGCCGAGTCCTACCGCACGATTGGTCCACGTCTCGCCACCATCACCGGTATACAGCGCAGTCCCCCAGTCACCGACTGCCCATCCCTCGGTGGGTGAAAGGAATTGGAGGTCGAACAGGTGATTCGGGGTATTTGACATCTGCCTCACCCACGTTTGCCCCCCATCTACGGTGTGAAGGATGATACCGCCCTCCCCGACAATCCAACCGCGCAACGCGTCAACGAACTGAACTTTTTGCAAGGGATGCTCGAAGACACCGCTTTTTTGTGCCTGCCACGTTTTCCCGCCATCCGCCGTGTGAACAATTACGCTCTCGACTGTCTCTTCAGGCGTGTTGCCCTCAGCATTTCCGACCGCCCATCCTGTGTTTTCGTCAATGAAAAATACGTCGTAGAAGCGCGTCTCCCAATCCGCTCGTCGAACGATTTTCCAGTGGCCAGACCTCGGTTTCCTCTCGGCTCCACAGCCAATGAATACAGCGATGAGAATACCAACCAGGACACATCGAAACGCTCCCCAGAAGCCGATACTGTGCCATTTCATCTTAAATCACACCTTTGTGTCTTTGCACCGTTGCGTTGAATTTTTACGTCTTCGCGTCCGCTCATTCTATAAGATACCATGAAACAGCTTGTAATACAAGTATAAGGTGGAAGGGGGAAGATTGGAAGGATGGAAGGGGGGGAAGGATAGAAGGTTACAGATCCTATTCTTCCATCCTTCCATTTTTAGAGCATGAACTTTAAGGTTCGCTTGCCAATTGTGGTGCTACTTAACGATAACCATCCGTCGCACCGCGGAATAGTTCCCCGCACGGAGTTGGCAGAAATAGACCCCACTTGCAACGGATTCCCCGCTGGCGTTGCGACCATCCCAATACGCTACCTTTGACCGAGCGATGTAGTATCCCGCAGGCTGATGCCCTAGCTCGAACCGACGCACGACGGTGCCTCTTGTGTCATAAATGGTGAGCGTGACATCGGCGGCGTGGGCGAGGTGGTACGGTATCCATGTCTCTGGGTTGAACGGATTCGGGTAGTTGGGCAACAAGGTTGTCTCTTGCGGAGTCAAGGTTGCCAAGAGATGTTCTAAGAAAACGATACCTCTTTGGAACGTTGCATCCGTGCGGTTTAGCCCTTGTGCTTGAGTGAGCCAATCTTGGACATCCGCGGCTGTAGGGGACGGGTTCCCCGTCTCGTACAAGCCAAGTGCGTGGGAATGCACAGCAGGCGCGGTCGCTACGTTGCGTATCGCACCCGCTACTAACACCAAATCGACGATATCGACCACGCCATCGCCGTTGACCTCCGCGATATTCTCTCCGGTCTTCCCAAAGTTTGAGCCAACAAGCACCAGATCTTGGATGTTCACCACGCCATCTTTATTGATGTCTCCGAAGAGTTGTGGAGGTTCAATCACCTGCCCATTTTCCATGAGTGGGTATAAACGCTCTCCATCCGGATCGACAAGGGTGACTTGGGATAGGGTCACCGTGGATGCTTTGATTGCTACCACTTCAAAGGTGATGGTTGCAAGTGTTCCATCGCCATTGCCGACCGCGGCGAGTGCGGTTGATGCGAGTGTGACCTGATTCCCGTCAACCACCGGTGGGACAAAGAACGCGCCGGTTGGGAGGTAGTCTCCGTTGGCACTTGAAATATATCGGAGGGCGGTGGGGTCAAACGCCCCGGTTGCCTGATAGCCGGCGACGGTTTCCCCGTCTGTAATGTCGAGGGAGAGGGTGAGTTGCGCTCCGATAGTAGGGGACTGCACTGGGGAGGGCGACACGCTCACTGTGGCGTTCGTGTTGGGAGCAGGGGTGACCTCCCACAAGAGCACTGTGCCATCCCAACTCCCACTGGCAAGTGTGCGTCCGTCGGGACTGAACGCGACGCGCCACACCCAATCCGAATGCCCCGTGAGCGTACGCTTGTGCGTCCCTGTTTTCGCATCCCAGATTCGGATGGTATTGTCCCGACTGCTACTAGCGATAGTGCGGTTATCGGGACTGCACGCTACGCTCCACACACTATCCAAATGCCCCATGAGGGTATGCTTCTCCTCTCCCGTTTCCGCATTCCAGAGACGGATGGTATCATCCCCACTCCCCGATGTGATTGTGCGGCCATCGGGACTGAACGCGACGCTTAAGACACCCCCCGAATGCCCCATGAGAGTACGCTTCTCCTCCCCCATCCCGGCATCCCAGAGACGGATGGTCTCATCCGAACTCCCCGATGCGAGGGTGCGGCCATCGGGACTGAACGCGACGCTACGGACATAATCCGTATGCCCCGTGAGCGTAAGCTTCTCTTCCCCCGTTCCTGCATCCCATAGACGGATGGTATCATCACTCCCCGATGCGATTGTACGGCCATCGGGACTGAACGCGACGCTACGGACATAATCCGTATGCCTCGTGAGTGTAAGCTTCTCTTCCCCTGTTCCTGCATCCCATAGACGGATGGTATCATCTGAACTCGCCGATGCGATAGTACGGCCATCCGGACTGAACGCGACGCTCCACACCCAATCCGAATGCCCCGTGAGGGTGCGTTGCTCTGCCCCTGTCACCGCATCCCAGAGACGGATGGTCCCATCCCTACTCCCCGATGCGATAGTGCGTCCATCGGGACTGAACGCTATGCTTAAGACCCCAGACGAATGCCCCATGAGGGTGCGTTGCTCTGCCCCCGTGCTCGCATCCCAGAGACGGATGGTCCCATCCCTACTCCCCGATGCGATTGTGCGGCCATTCGGACTGAACGCGACGTTATAGACCCCACGCGAATGCCCCGTAAGGGTGCGCTGCTCTGCCCCCGTGCTCGCATCCCAGAGACGGATGGTCCCATCGTAACTCCCCGACGCGATTGTGCGGCTATCGGGACTGAACGCTATGCTATTGACATACGGCCCCGTGAGGGTGTGCTGCTCTATCCCCGTCTCCGCATCCCACAGCCGGATTTGCCACCCACTCGCCGACGCGATTGTGCGACCATCGGGACTGAACGCCACGCTCGACCCCCAATGCCAATGCACTGTGAGGGTGCGCTGCTCAGTCCCCGTCCGCACATCCCACAGACGGATGGTATTGTCCCCATACCCCCCCGATGCGATTGTGCGACCATCGGGACTGAACGCCACGCTTTCCCTCCCCTTAGTATGCCCTGTGAGGGTGCGCTGCTGTGCCCCCGTCACCGCATCCCACAGATGGATGGTGCCACCTCCAGCCGATACGATTGTACGACTATCAGGACTGAACGCGACGCTCCACACACTATCCGAATGCCCCGTGAGGGTGCGTTGCTCTGCCCCTGTCACCGCATCCCACAGACGGATGGTCTCATCCGAACTTCCCGATGCGAGAGTGCGACTATCCGGACTGAACGCGACGCTATTGACCCAATCCGAATGCCCTGTGAGCAGGGCGACTTCTTGACCGGTTGCAGTATCGTAGAGCCAAATACCGATGCTACTCGCCACCGCAAGCCGGGTACCGTCGGGCGAATAGGCGAGTTCATTTATCTGTCCTTTACCGATGCGCGCTTTGGTGCCTTCAGGTAAACTGAATTGCGTGTAATCTCCGACGACGCTGTTCGGTAGAAACAGGACAGAGACTAACAACAGACTCAACTTCAAAGCCAGTGATTTGTTTCTCATTTTCTTCTCCCGTTCAATTTTTACTTTGTACGGTTTCGTTACTTCTTTAATGCGGCCAATCCAAACATGATTTGAAGTTACTTGACGACCGCCATCCGTCGCACCGCAGAATAATTCCCCGCACGGAGTTGACAGAAATACACCCCGCTTGCGACCCATTCCCCACTGCCGTTGCGACCATCCCAATACCCCGCTTGTGCCCGAGCAGTGTAGAAACCCGCAGGCTGATGCCCCAGTTCTAACTGACGTACTACGGTGCCTCTTGTATCATAAATCGTCAGCGTCACATCGGCGGCGTGGGCGAGATGGTACGGTATCCATGTTTCGGGGTTGAATGGATTCGGGTAGTTGGGCAATAGGACGGTTGCCTTAGGAGTCAACGCGGACAGGAGGTGCTCTAAGACCATAATTCCTCTTCGCACCGTTACATCCGTGAGGTCTAACCCCCGTGCGTGAGTGAGCCACTCCTGAACATCGGCAACAGTAGGGGACGGGTCCCCCGTCCCGTACGAGCCAAGTACCTGTGCATGTAAAGTAGGTGCAGTGGCAGTGTTTCCAAGTGCCCCTGCGACCTTGACCAAGTCCACGATATCGACCACCCCATCGCCATTGACATCTGCGCTGTGCTCTCCTATCTTCCCAAAGTTCGCGCTGACAAGCACCAAATCTTGGATGTTCACCACGCCATCGCCGTTGACATCGCCAACGAGTTGTGGCGGTCTAGTCACCGCTCCGTTTACGATGCGTGGAAACCAACGCTCGCCATCCGCATCCACTAAGGTAACTTGGGTTAAGGTCAACGTTGATGCCTTGACTGCAACAACTTCAAATGTAAGGGTTGCAAGCGTACCATCCCCGTTGCTGACTGCCGCGATTGCAGTTGATGCGAGTGTGACCCGATTTTCCTTAACAACGGGTGGAATAAAGAACGCGCCCGCTTGAAGGTAGTCGCCGTTGGCACTGCCCACATATCGGAGGGCGGCGGTATCGAACTGGACGGTTGCCTGATAGCCTGCGACATTTTCCGCGTCTGCGATTTCAAGGGTGAGGGAGAGTTGCGCTCCGGTAGCGGGCGAGGGTACTGGCGAGGGCGAGATGCTTACCGTGGTAGTCGTGGTAACGGAAGGAATCAACTCCCACAGGAGCACAGTGCCATCGGTACTCCCCGATGCGAGGGTGGTGCCATCCGGACTGAACGCGATGCTATTTACACCCTCCGTATGCCCCGTGATTGTGCGCTTGTGCGCACCCGATTCCGCATCCCAAAGTCGGATGTCACTGTCGTAACTCCCCGATGCGAGCGTGGTGCCATCCGGACTGAACGCAACGCTTAGGACCCAATCCGTATGCCCGGTAAGGGTGTGCATCTCCGCGCCCGACCCCACATCCCAGAGGCGAATGGTATTATCCCAACTGCCCGATGCGAGCGTTGTGCCATCGGGACTGAACGCAACGCTTTTGACCGCATCTATATGCCCAGTGAGGGTGCGCGTATGCACACCCGACTCCACATCCCAGAGGCAGATAGTATCATCATCACTCCCCGATGCGAGCGTGGTGCTATCCGGACTGAACGCCACGCTATTTACATCCTCCGTATGTCCTCTGAGCGTACGCAGATACGGGTCCGATTCCGCATACCAGAGGCGGATGGTATCATCGGAACTCCCCGAAGCAATTGTGCGTCCATCGGGACTGAACGCCACGCTAAGTACAGCCTGCGTATGCCCGGCGAGGGTGTACGTATGTGTGCCCAATGTCGCATCCCAGACGCGGATGCTCCTATCCCAACTCGTTGATGCGAGCGTGGTGCCATCGGGACTGAACGCAACGCTATTGATCCCGGACGTATGCCCCGTGAGCGTATGCTTGTATACGCCCGAACCCGTGTCCCAGAGCTGGATGGTCTCACCGCCACCGCCCGATGCGATGGTGCGTCCATTAGGACTGAACGCCACGCCATAGACCGCATACGTATGCCCCGCGAGCGTGTGCGTGTGCATACCCGCCCTCACATCCCAGACGCGGATGGTATTATCCCAACTCCTTGATGCGATTGTCCTGTCATCCGGACTGAGTGCCACGCTACGTATACTCCCGGTATGCCCTGTGAGGGTGTGCGTTTGTACGCCCGATGCCGCCTCCCAAAGACAGATGGTCTTGTCACCGCTCCCCGATACAATGGTGCGGCCATCCGAACTGAACGCCAAGCTTTCGACCCAATCTGTATGCCCCGTGAGCGTGTGCGTGTGCGCAGCCCATGTGGTATCCCAGAGGCGGATGGTATTGTCCCGACTCCCCGAAGCAAGAGTGCGGCCATCGGGACTGAATGCCACGCTACTGACCCCGTCTTGATGCCCGATGAGGGTGTGCTTGCGTGCGCCCAATGCCACATCCCAGAGCTGGATGGTACCATCCCAACTCCCCGAAGCAAGAGTGCGGCCATCGGGACTGAACGCAACGCTACTGACCCAATCCGTATGCTCCATGAGGGTGTGCTTGTGTGCCCCTGATGCCGTATCCCAAAGTAGGATATCTTTATAACCCCCCGATGCAAGAGTGCGGCCATCAGGACTGAACGCAATGCTTCTGACCGCATACATATGCCCAGTGAGCGTACGCTTGTGTGCCCCTGATGCGACATCCCAAAGCAGGATATGCTGAGAACTCCCTGATGCAAGAGTACGTCCATCGGGACTGAACGCCACGCAATAGCTACTCCCCCTATGACCCATGAACAGGGTGACTGTCTGATAGGTTGATGTATCGTAGAGCCGAATGCCGATACTACTTGCCACCGCGAGATGGGTGCCGTCGGGCGAATACGCGATATTACCAGATAGATGTCCTCTACCGAGACGCGCAATCGCACCATCGGGTAGCTCCCATTGCGTGTAATCTTGGGCGAAAGTATTGATTGAAAATATAGTTAGGAGAATCAATAAGGTTACGATGGTTCTCATGATGAAATGCTCCTTTCTACAGAAACCGAGTTTTTTCGGAAAAACTCGGTTTCTATTGCCACACGGAATACCGATCGGTACTCCCTACTTGACGATAACCAGCCGCCGCAACGCGGAATAATCCCCCGCACGGAGTTGATAGAAATACACCCCACTGGCGACCCATTCCCCGCACCCGTTGCGGCCATCCCAATGCCCCGCCTGTGCCCGAGTGGTGTAATATCCCGCAGGTTGATGCCCTAAATCCAATCGTCGGACCACTGCCCCTTTGGTGTCGTAGATTGTAAGCACCACATCGGCGGGGTGGGCGAGGTGATACGGTATCCACGTCTCAGGATTGAACGGATTTGGGTAGTTGGGCAATAAGGCGGTTGCCTTAGGAGTCAACGCGGATAAGAGTTGCTCTAAGACGATAATCCCTCTTCGCAAAGTTGTATCCGTGAGGTCTAACCCCCGGGCGTGGGTGAGCCATCCCTGGACATCGGCGGCAGTCGGGAACGGGTAACCCATCCCGTAGGATCCAAGGGCTTGCGGATACGAGGCAGGCGCAGTGGTTACCGCGTTGCGTATCGCACCGGCAACCAACACTAAATCCACGATATCGACCACCCCATCTCCGTTGACATCTGCGCTGTTTTCTCCCGTCTGCCTAAGGTTTGAGCCAACGATAACCAAATCTTGGATGTTCGTCACGCCATCTTTGTTGACATCTCCAAAGCGTTGTGGTGGTTCAATCACTTGCCCATTCTCAACGATTGGGTATGACCGCTCTCCATCCGGATTGACCAGGGAGACTTGGGATAAAGTCAACGCCGATGCCTTGAGATCAACAACTTCAAAGGTAATGGTTGCAAGTGTGCCATCTCCGTTGCTGGCCGTACCGATTGCGGTTGATGCGAGCGTGACCCGATTGCCTTTAACCACCGGTGGGACAAAGAATTCGCCCGCTTGAAAGAAATCACCGTTGGCACTCTCCACATATCGGAGGGTGCCGGTATCGAACTGCACGGTTGCCTGATAGCCTGCGATGTTTTCCGCGTCTGCGATTTTGAGGGAGAGGGTGAGTTGTGCGCCGACAGTGGGCGACAGCACTGGGGCGGGCGAAACACTCACTGTAGTGGTCGTGGTGGCGGCAGGAGTCGAATCCCACAGGAGCACAGTACCATCCCAACTCGCTGATGCGATTGTGTGCCCATCGGGACTGAATGCGACGCTTGAGACACTCTCCGTATGCCCTGTGATTGTGCGGGTGTGCGCGCCGGATGCTACATCCCAAAGCCGGATGGTTTCATCGGAACTCGCCGATGCGAGCGTGCGGCCATCGGGGCTGAACGCCACGCTATTTACCTGCTCCGTATGCCCCGTGAGGGTACGCGCACCCGACCCCGCATCCCAAAGCCGGATGGTCCTGTCTCTACTCCCCGATGCGATAGTGAGGCCATCGGGACTGAACGCCACGCTTATGACACTCCCCGTATGCCCCTTGAGTGTGCGCTTGTGAGAGCCCGGTGTGGTATCCCAGAGTTGGATTTCCCTATCGTGACCACCACTAGCGAGAGTGCGTCCATCCGGGCTGAACGCCACGCTATTTACCTGCCACGTATGCCCCGTGAGGGTACGCTTATGCTCACCCGACCTCGCATCCCAGAAGCGGATGGTATCATCCGCCTCCCCCGATGCGAGAATGCGTCCATCCGGACTGAACGCGACGCTATTGACACTCCTCCTATTATGTCCCGTGAAGATGTGCGTCTGTACGCCTGATGTTGCATCCCAGAGCCGGATGGTGTTGTCAGCCTCCCAAAAAAAACCACTCGCCGATGCGATTGTGCGGCCATCGGGACTGAACGCCACGCTTATGACACTCCCCGTATGCCCGATGAGGGTGTGCGTGTGTACACCCGATATTGTTTCCCAAAGCCGGATGGTTGTGTCTCTACTCCCCGATGCGAGAGTACGTCCATCGGGACTGAACGCCACGCTTATGACACTCCCCGTATGCCCGATGAGGGTACGCCTATGGGTGCCTGATGCCACATCCCAAAGTTGGATGGTTGAATCCCAACTCGCTGATACAAGCATAGTACCATCGGGACTGAACGCAATGCCACTTACCTCATCCGTATGCCCCGTAAGCGTGTGCGTGTGCGCGCCCGACCCCGCATCCCAGAGCCGGATGGTGTTATCCTCACTCCTTGATGCGAGAGTGCGGCCATCGGGACTGAACGTCACGCTATTTACCGCATCCGTATGCCCCGTGAGCGTGTGCGTGTGCATACCCGACCCCGCATCCCAGAACAGGATAGTATCATCCCAACTCCCCGATGCAAAAGTGCGGCCATCGGGACTGAACGCCACGCTATTGATCCCATACCTATGCCCCGTGAGCGTGTGCGTGTGCATACCCGACCTCGCCTCCCAGAACAGGATGGTATTGTCTCCACTTCCGGATGCGATTGTGCGGCCATCAGGACTGAACGCAATGCTATTCACACTCCTTGAATGCCCCGTGAGGGTGTGGGTGTGCACACCCGATGCCGCATCCCAGAGCCGAATGGTATTATCCTTACTCCCGGATGCGATTGTGCGGCCATCAGGACTGAACGCCACACTATTGACCTCATCCGTATGTCCCGTGAGCGTACGCTCGTGCGACCCCGATGCCACATCCCAGAGCAAGATTTCCTTATGATTCGTCGATGCGATGGTACGCCCATCGGGACTGAACGCGAAATCTCTGCCCCAAGGCGGGGTGAGGAGACCGACCTCTTGATAGGTTGACGTATCGTAGAGCCATACACCGATGCGACAACGCACCGCGAGCCGGGTGCCATCAGGCGAATACGCGATATTACCAGATATCCAGCCTTTACCGAGGCGCGCAATCGCCCCATCAGGTAAACTCCATTGGGTATAATCTTGGGCGAAAAGGTTGAGTGGGAATAGGGCGAGAAGAATCAGTAAGGTTACCGTGATTCTCATAATGAAATGCTCCTTTTTTGAAAGTGGGTTCCAGAAACCGAGTTTTTTCTTCAAAACTCGGTTTCTCTTGCCAACTGTAGTCCTACTTGACGATAACCATCCGCCGCACCGCGGAATAATCTCCCGCCCTAAGTTGATAGAAATACACCCCACTTGCGACCCATTCACCGCACCCGTTGCGGCCATCCCAATACGCCGCCTGTGCCCGAGTAGTGTAGAAACCCGCAGGCTGATGCCCCAGTTCTAACCGACGCACTACAGTGCCCCTTGTATCATAAATCGTCAACCTCACATCGGCGGCGTGGGCGAGGTGGTACGGTACATAAGTTTCAGGGTTGAACGGATTGGGATAGTTGGGCAATAGGGCAGTTGCCTTAGGAGTCAACACGGACAGAAGCTGTTCTAAGACGATAATTCCCCTTCGCAAAGTTGCATCCGTGCGGTCTAACCGCCGTGCGTGGGTGAGCCACTCCTCAACATCGGCGGCAGTAGGGGACGGGTCCCCCGTCCCGTACGAGCCAAGTACCTGTGCATGTAAAGTAGGTGCAGTGGCAGTGTTTCCAAGCGCACCTGCTACCTTGACCAAGTCCACGATATCGACGGTGCCATCGGCGTTGACATCTGCGCTGTGCTCTCCTGTCTTCCCAAAGTTTGCGCCGACAAGCACCAGGTCTTGGATATTCACTACACCATCGGTGTTGACATCTCCAACGAGTTGTGGTGGTTTGGTCACCGCTCCGTTTTCGATGTGCGGAAACCAACGCGCCCCATCCGAATCAACCAGAGTCACTTGGGTTAAGGTCACCGCCGATGCTTTGACCGCAACAACCTCAAACGTAAGGGTTGCAAGTGTGCCATCCCCGTTGCTGACTGCCGCGACTGTAGTTGATGCGAGCATTACACGGTCTCCTTCAACAACGGGTGGAACAAAGAATTCGCCCGCTTGAAGGAAGTCGCCGTTGGCACTCTCCACGTATCGGAGGGAGGCGGTATCGAACTGGACGGTTGCCTGATAGCCTGCGACGTTTTCCGCGTCTGCGATTTTGAGAGAGAGGGTGAGTTGTGCGCCGATAGCGGGCGACGACACTGGCGAAGGCGAGACGCTCACTGTGGCGGTTGTGGTAACGGAAGGAATTAACTCCCACAGGAGCACGGTACCATCGAGACTCCCCGATGCGAGAGTGCGCCCATCGGGACTGAATGTCACACTATAGACGCTACCCGTATGCTCCGTGATTGTGCGCTTGTGAGCACCCGATTCCGCATCCCAAAGCAGGATGTCACCGTCGTTACTTCCCGATGCGAGAGTGCGTCCATCGGGACTGAACGCCACGCTTAAGACAACGCCCGTATGCCCGATGAGGGTACGCCTGTGCGCGCCCGACCCCGCATCCCAAAGCCGGATGGTCCTGTCTCTACTCCCCGATGCGATAGTGCGTCCATCGGGACTGAACACAACGCTTATGACCCCAGACGTATGCCCTGTGATTGTGCGCTTGTGAGACCCCGGTGTGGTATCCCAGAGCTGGATGGTCTTGTCCCAACCACCACTAGCGAGAGTGCGACCATCGGGACTGAACGCGACGCTATTTACCTCCCACAGATGCCCCTTGAGTGTACGCTTGTGCTCGCCCGACCCCGCATCCCAGAAGCGGACGGTATCATCCCATCCCCCCGATGCGATTGTGCGTCCATCCGGGCTGAATGCGACACTTAAGACATTCCTCCTATGTCCCGTGAGGATGTGCGTCTGTACGCCTGATGTTGCATCCCAGAGCCGGATGGTGTTGTCATACTGCCAAAGAAAACGACCTGTTGATGCGATTGTGCGTCCTGTTGATGCGATTGTGCGTCCATCGGGACTGAACGCGACGCTTATGACACCGCCCGTATGCCCGATGAGGGTGTGCGTATGTACGCCTGATATTGTATCCCAGAGCCGGATGGTTGTGTCTCTACTCCCCGATGCGATTGTACGTCCATCGGGACTGAACGCTGCGCTTATGACCCCAGACGTATGTCCGATGAGGGTACGCTTGTGCACACCCGATGCCACATCCCAAAGTTCGATGGTTGAATCCCAACTCGCTGATACGAGCGTGGTGCCATCGGGACTGAACGCAATGCCACTTACCTCATCCGTATGCTCCGTGGCGATCTGGGTATGCGCGCCCGATTCGACATCCCAGAGTAGGATGTCGTTGTCTACCCCTCCCGATGCAAGCGTGGTACCATCGGGACTGAACGCCACGCTTTTGATCCCATCCGTATTCCATCTGATTGTACGCTTGGGCGCGCCGGATGTCGCATCCCAGAGGCGGATGGTATCATCCTCACCCCCGGATGCGATGATACGTCCATCCGGACTGAATGCGACGCTATTGACACTTCTTGTATGCCCTGTGAGGGCGTGGGTGGGCGCCCCTCCTGCTGCATCCCAGAACAGGATGGTATTGTCTCCACTCCCGGATGCGATGGTGCGTCCATCAGGACTGAACGCCACGCTATACACACTTCTTGAATGCCCTGTGAGGGTGTGGGTGTGCGCCCCCGATGCGACATCCCAGAGCCGGATGGTATCATCGGAACTCCCCGATGCGAGGGTGCGTCCATCCGGACTGAACGCTACGCTATAGACACTCCCCGTATGCCCCGTTAGAGTATGGGTGTGCGCCCCCGATGCGACATCCCAGAGCCGGATGGTATCATCGGAACTCCCCGATGCGAGGGTATGACCATCCGGACTGAACGCTACGCTATAGACACTCCCCGTATGCCCCGTGAGGAGGGCGACCTCTTGATAGGTTGTGGAATCGTGGATCCAGATGCCGATACTACTCGCCATCGCGAGATGGGTGCCATCAGGCGAATACGCGAGATTACCAGATATCCGTCCTTTACCGAGACGCGCAATCGCACCATCAGGTAAACTCCATTGCGTGTAATCTCGGGCGAAGGTATTAAGTGAAAAAAGGGTTAGGAGAATAAGTAAGGTTGTGGTTGCTTTCATGGTAAAGTGCTCCTTTCTAAGAAACCGAGTTTTTTCGGAAAAACTCGGTTTCTATTGCCACACGGAATAACAAGCGGTATTCCCTACTTGAGGATGACCATCCGCCGCACCGCGGAATAATCTCCCGCCCGGAGTTGACAGAAATACATCCCACTTGCGACCCATTCCCCACTGCCGTTGCGGCCATCCCAATACCCCGCCTGTGCCCGAGTAGTGTAGAAACCCGCAGGCTGATGCCCCAGTTCTAACTGACGTACTACGGTGCCTCTTGTATCATAAATCGTGAGTGTCACATCGGCGGCGTGGGCGAGGTGGTACGGTATCCATGTTTCGGGGTTGAACGGATTCGGGTAGTTGGGTAACAAGGTTGTCTCTTTCGGAGTCAAGGTTGCCAAGAGGTTTTGTAAAAAGACAATCCCCCTTTGGAACGTTGCATCGGTGCGGTTTAGGCTCCGTGCTTGAGTGAGCCAACTTTGGACATCAGCGGCTGTAGGGGACGGGTTCCCCGTCCCGTAAGAACCAAGTGCGTAGGAATGCACGGCAGGCGCAGTTGCCGCGTTGCGTATCGCACCCGCGACCACCACCAAATCCACGATATCAACCACGCCATCGCCGTTGACATCCGCCTTGTGTGCTCCTGTCTGCTTCAAGTTTGCGCCAACGAGCACTAAATCTTGGATGTTTACTGTGCCATCTCTATTGACATCTCCGAGGAGTTGTGGGAGTTCAATCACCTGCCCATCTTCAACGAGTGGGTATAAACGCTCTCCATCTGGAGTGATAAGGGTGGCATCGAATAGGGCCACCGTGGATGCTTTGGTTGCCACAACTTCAAACGTGATGGTCGCGAGTGTGCCATTCCCTTTGCCCACCCCTGCGAGTGCGGTTGATGCGAATGTCACGCGATTCCCCTCAACCACGGGTGAGACAAAGAACGCGCCGGTTGGGAGGTAGTCGCCGTTGGCACTTGAAACATATCGGAGGGCTGTGGGGTCAAACCCCACAGTTGCCTGATAGCCTGCGACGGTTTCCTCGCCTGCAATTTTGAGGGAGAGGGTAAGTTGTTCTCCGATAGCCGGCGACGGGACCGGGGTGGGGGATACACTCATTGTGGCGGTTGTGGTAGCGGAGGGAATTAACTTCCACAGAAGCACGGTGCCATCCGAACTCCCCGATGCGAGTGTGCGTCCATCCGGACTGAACGCCACGCTAGTGACACCCTCCGAATGCCCCTCTAGCGTGTTTAAGTGCGCCCCTGTTCCTGCATCCCAGAGACGGATGGTCCCATCCCCACTCCCGGATGCGAGGGTGTGGCTATCGAGACTGAACGCCACGCTTAAGACACTCCTAGAATGCCCCGTGAGGACGCGCTTGTGCGTCCCCGTTGTTACATCCCATGTACGGATGGTATCATCATCACTTCCCGATGCGAGGGTACGGCCGTCGGGACTGAACGCTACGCTCCACACCCAATCCGAATGCCCCGTGAGCGTATGCCTCTCAGTCCCCGTTCCCGCGTCCCACAGACGGATGAGCCCATCCCAACCCCCACCCGATGCGATTGTGTGGCCATCGGGACTGAACGCTACGCTTAAGATCCCCAAGGTATGCCCCGTGAGGGTGCGCTGCCCATCGCCCGTCGTCGCATCCCAAAGACGGATGGTATCATCCCAACTCGCACTAGCGATAGTGCGTCCATTGGGACTAAACGCCACGCTAGGGACCCAATCCGAATGCCCCGTGAGGGTGTGCTGGTGCGCGCCAGTTCCCGCATTCCAGAGACGGATGGTTTTATCATAACTCGCCGATGCGATTGTGCGACCATCGGGACTAAACGCCACGCTAGGGACCCAATCCGAATGCCCCGTGAGCGTATGCTGGTGCGCGCCAGTTCCCGCATTCCAGAGACGGATGGTTTTATCATAACTTGCCGATGCGATTGTGCGACCATCCGGACTGAACGCCACGCTTCTGACCACAAACGAATGCCCCTCTAGCGTGTTTAAGTGCCTCCCTGTTCCCGCGTCCCAGAGACGGATGGTCCCATCTCGACTCGCCGATGCGATTGTGCGTCCATCGGGACTGAACGTCACGCTAGTAACCCAATCCGAATGCCCCGTGAGGGTGCGCTGCTCAACCCCCGTTCCCGCATTCCAGAGACGGATGGTTTTATCATAACTCGCCGATGCGATTGTGCGACCATCGGGGCTGAACGCAACGCTCCACACCCTATCCGAATGCCCCGTGAGGGTGTGCTGGTGTGTGCCCGTTCCCGTATCCCAGAGACGGATGGTTTTATCATAACTCCCCGATGCGATAGTGCGGCCATCGGGGCTGAACGCGACGCTTAATACCAAATTTACTTGATTTTTATTGTGTATCAATTTTGCAAATCCACTCAAAACCGACATGAGATTGTACAATCTCACAGTGGTTCAAAAACCATCGACACCGATTCACAATCACCTCCTCTAGCTCACAAAGCGTCTTCAACACCCGATTCGCAATCACCTCCTTTAGCAACGGCCAAAGCCGTTCCGCAGGTTGCAACTCCGGCGAATAAGGAGGCAAATAAAATAACTCTATACCTTCTCGCACCTCCACCGCATCGCTCGTATGAAAACCCGCACAATCCAATATCAACAATATCTGTTTCTTCCCTTCAGGATTTACGGCTGCCGAAAACTCCGATAGGGCGCGATTCATCACATCAACGTTCACTGTTGGCATCAACAACCAATACGTTGCGCCCGTCTTGGGACGCACGAAACCAAATCCATAAAGCCACTTATACGCAGGACAAACCGGGGCTATCGGACGCACACCTTCTTTGGCCCACACCCGACGCTGAACGGGAAGAAGACCCAGACGCGTCTCGTCTTCTGCCCATACTTCTACCCGTTTATCGGGGTGTTGCCGTTGCAGGGTAGCAACCTGATCTGCTACTTTTTTTTTACCTCCGCTTGTGCCTCGGGCGATGCCGCTGCCTGATGGCGGGGCCGCGGGGTTTGTAAGGTAAACCCTAGACGTTTGATATATTTCCAGCCGGTCACCGTGCTGACGGGTCGCCCAATTTGCTCCGATATCCAACTCGCCACTTTGGGCCCCGTCCAGAGACCGCCATCCGGGGGTGGGTTGGAAAGGGCAATTTCAAGTTGCTGTTGCTGTGATTCGTCTAGGCATCGTTTCCCGCCATTGGTTTTCCGCTTGTCTATAAGGGCATCTTCGCCATGAGCGTTGTAGCGGCGGCGGAGTTTCCTTACGCAATCCGGAGAACAGCCAACAATGGCAGCAACTTCGCGCGGTGTTCTGGGGATATCGGTTTGAGCGAGGAGCCAAATGATATGCCAATGGGTGCGTTCTTTAGGATGCTCACAGTTGAGATATCTGTCTTTGAGTTTTTCTACTGAAAAATGAGGGTCAACTTGATTACTGTTTTTCATGGGCGCATGATAACAGATTGTAAAAAATAATTCAAGAACAATTACGTTAATTTGGTATAAGACCGCAGACGAATGCCCCGTGAGCAGGCCGACCGCTTGATGGGTTGCAGTGTCGTAGAGCCAGATACCGATACTACTCGCCACCGCGAGCCGGGTGCCGTCGGGCGAATAGGCGATTTCACGTATCCCCCCTTTACCGAGGCGTACAGTGACCCCTTCGGGTAGGTGCCACTGTGGCGAATCTTGGGCGAAGGTGTCGAATGAAAATAGGGTTAAAAAACTGAGTAACGCTACGATGGATTTCATGGTAAAGTGCTCCTTACTTTTAGGTGAATCGCTATTCAGATAAGCCTTGATATGTGTTACTTGAGGATAACCATCCGCCGCAACGCGGAATAATCGCCCGCCCGGAGTTGACAGAAATACACCCCACTTGCGACGGATTCTCCAGTCGCGTTTCGACCATCCCAATACCCCGCCTTTGCCCGAGTGGTGTAGAAGCCCGCAGGTTGATGCCCCAGCTCAAACCGACGCACTACAGTTCCCCTTGTATCATAAATCGTCAGCACCACATCGGCGGCGTGGGCGAGGTGATACGGTATCCATGTCTCTGGGTTGAATGGGTTCGGGTAGTTCGGCAACAAGGTTGTCTCTTTTGGAGTCAAGGTTGCCAAGAGGTGTTCTAAGAAGATAATCCCTCTTTGGAACGTTGCATCGGTGCGGTTTAGATTCCGTGCTTGTGTGAGCCACCCCTCGACATCGGCGGCAGTAGGGGACGGGTCCCCCGTCCCGTACGAGCCAAGTACCTGTGCATGTAAAGTAGGTGCAGTGGCAGTGTTCCCAAGCGCACCTGCTACCTTGACCAAGTCCACGATATCGACCACGCCATCGCTGTTGACATCTCCGATATTCTCTCCCGTCTTCCCAAAGTTTGAGCCAACAAGCACCAGATCTTGGATGTTCACGATGCCATCTCTATTGACATCTCCGAAGCGGTGGGGCGGTTCAATCACCTGCCCATTTTCAACGAGGGGGTATGAAGGCTTCCCATCCGGATTGACAAGGGTCGCATCGAATAGGGTCACCGTGGATGCTTTGGTTGCCACAACTTCAAAGGTAATGGCCGCAAGTGTACCATGACCGTTGCCCACCCTAGCGAGTGCGGTTGATGCAAGCGTGACGCGATTTTCCTCAACAACGGGTGGGGCAAAGAACGCGCCGGTTGGGAGGTAGTCGCCGTTGGCACTTGAAACATATCGGAGGGCTGTGGGGTCAAACCCCACAGTTGCCTGATAGCCCGAGACGGTTTCGCCATCTGCGATATTCAGAGTGAGAGTAAGCCGTTCGCCAACAGCCGGTGATCGCACTAGGGATGGCGAGACGCTCACCGTGGCGGTCGTGTTGGGAGAAGGGGTGACCTCCCACAGGAGGCAGGTGCCATCCGAACTCGCCGATGCGAGGGTGCGGCCATCGGAACTGAACGCCACGCTTTCGACCCTAGAGGTATGACCCGTTAGGGTGCGTATGTCCGCGCCCGTATCCACATCCCAGAGCCGGATGGTATCATCCCGGCTGCCACTAGCAATAATCCGCCCATCGGGACTGAACGCCACGCTATCAACCCCAGAGGTATGCCCTGTGAGCGTAAGCTGCTCCTCCCCCGTTCCTGCATCCCAGAGACGGATGGTATTGTCTGACTCATCTCTCCAACTCCCACTCGCCGATGCGAGGGTGCGCCCATCGGGACTGAACGCCACGCTATTAACCCAATTCGTATGCCCTATGAGCGTACGTTGGTGCGTCCCCGTTTCCACATCCCAGAGCCGGGTGGTGTTATCCCAACTCCCCGATGCAAGGGTGCGACCATCCGGACTGAACGCCACGCTATCGCCCCCAGAGATATTCCCCTTGAGCGTCCGCTTCTCCTCCCCCGTTTCCACATCCCAGAGACTGATTTCCCTCCAACTCCACGATACGAGGGTGCTACCATCCGGACTGAACGCGATTCCATCATACCAAGTATGCCCCGTGAGCGTCCGCTTGTGCGCGCCCGTTCTCACATCCCAGAGACGGATGGTACGATCATCACTCCCCGATGCGAGGATGCCGCCATCCGGACTGAACGCCACGCTATTTACCTCATCCGTATGCCCCGTGAGCGTATGCCTCTCAGTCCCCGTTCCCGCATCCCACAGACGGATGGTATTGTCTGACTCATCTCTCCAATTCCCACTCGCCGATGCGATTGTACGGCCATCAGGACTGAACGCCACGCTATGGACATAAGAGGTATGCCCCATGAGCGTACGTTGGTGCTCGCCCGTTCCCGCATCCCACAGACGGATGGTTGAATCCCTACTCCCCGATACAAGAGTGCGGCTATCGGGACTGAACACCACGCTAGACACCCAATCCGAATGCCCCGTGAGGATGCGCTGGTGTGTCCCCGTCCTCGCATCCCACAGACGGATGGTGTTATCAGCACTGCCACTAGCGAGGGTGCGGCCATCCGGACTGTACGCTACGCTAGACACCCAATCCGAATGCCCTGTGAGCAGGGCGACCTCTTGACCGGTTGCAATGTCGTACAGCCAAATACCGATGCTACTCGTCACGGCGAGCCGGGTGCCGTCGGGCGAATAGGCGAGTTTATTTATCCACCCTTTACCGAGGCGCGCTTTGGTGCCTTCAGGTAAACTGAATTGCGTGTAATCTCCGACGACGCTGTTCGGTAGAAATAGTACAGAACCCAACAACAAGCTCAACTTCAAAGCCAGCAATTTGTTTTTCATTTTCTTCTCCCGTTAAATTTTTACTTTGTACGGTTTCGTTACTTCTTTAATCAGGCCAATCCAAACATGATTTGAAGCTACTTGACGACCGCCATCCGCCGCAACGCAGAATAATCGCCCGCACGGAGTTGACAGAAATACACCCCACTTGAGACCCGTTCTCCGTTTGCGTTGCGACCATCCCAATACCCCGCCTGTGCCCGAGTGGTATAATACCCCGCAGGTTGATACCCTAAATCCAACCGCCGCACTACAATGCCCCTTGTATCATAAATCGTCAGTCTCACATCGGCGGCGTGGGCGAGGTGGTACGGTATCCACGTCTCAGGGTTGAACGGATTCGGGTAGTTGGGCAATAGGGTAGTTGCCTTAGGAGTCAACGCGGACAGAAGCTGTTCTAAGACGATAATTCCCCTTCGCAAAGTTGCATCCGTGAGAGCTAACCCTTGTGCTTGGGTGAGCCACCTCTCGACATCAACCGCAGTGAGGGGTGTGAGTGCTTGTATATGTAAAGCGGGTGCAGTGGTTACCGTGTTTCCAAGCGCACCTGCCACCTTGATTAAGTCCACGATATTGACTACGCCATTGCCGTTGACATCTGCGATGTTATCGCCCGTCTTTCCAAAGTTTGCGCCGACCAGCACCAGATCTTGGATGTTTACTACGCCATCGGTGTTGACATCGCCAAAAATTTGTGGTGCTTCGGTCACTTCTCCGTTTTCGATGAGTGGAAACGAAAGTTCGCCATCCGGATTAACCAGGGCGACTTGGGATAGGGTCAGGGCCGACGCTTTAACAGCAACGACCTCAAAGGTAATGGTGGCAAGTGTACCCTCCCCGTTGCTCCCCCCAGCGAGTGCAGTTGATGCGAGTGTCACACGGTTTTCTTCAACCACCGGTGGGACAAAGAACGCACCCGCTTTAAGGTAGTCGCCGTTGGTACTCTCTATATATAGGAGAGCTGATGTATCGAACTGAACGGTTGCCTGATAGCCTGCGACGTTTTCCCCGTCTGCGATTTTGAGGGAGAGCGTGAGTTGTGCGCTTGTAGCGGGCGATGGCACTGGGGATGGCGAGACGCTTACTGTGGCGGTCATGGTAGCGGAAGGGGTGAGATTCCACAGGAGGACTGTGCCATCCTCACTTCCCGATGCGAGGGTGCGGCCATCGGGACTGAATCCAACGCTGTATACACTCCCCGTATGCCCCGTGAGCGTCCACTTGTGCGCGCCCGATGCCACATCCCAGAGATGGATGGTGTTATCCTCACTTCCCGATGCGAGGGTGCGGCCATCCGGACTGAACACGACGTTGCTGACACTTCCCCTATGCCCTGTGAGCGTCCACTTGGACGCGCCCGATGCCACATCCCAGAGACGGATGGTCTTGTCGGAACCCGCCGACGCGATAGTGAGGCCATCGGGGTTGAATACGACGCTGCTGACCCCATATATATGTCCCGTGAGGGTCCGCTTGGGCGAGCCCGATGCTGCATCCCAGAGTCGGATGATATTATCCCACCCCCCCGATGCGATAGTGCGACCATCGGGACTAAACGCAACGCTAGAGACATCCTCTGTATGTCCCGTGAGTGTGCGCTTGTGTGCACCCGATATTGCATCCCAGAGCCGAATGGTATTATCCCCACTTCCCGATGCAAGGGTGCGGCCATCCGGACTGAACGCCACGCTAGAAACACTCCACGTATGCCCGGTGAGAGTGTGGGTGTGCACACCCGATGCCGCATCCCAGAGACGAATGGTTGAATCTGAACCTCCAGATGCGAGCGTACGACCATCGGGACTGAACGCGAAGCTGCTGCCCCAACCCGTGGTCAGCTTGGGCGTGCCCGATGCCACATCCCAGAGCCGGACAATTGAACCTCCACTCCCAGATGCGATGGTGCGGCCATCGGGACTAAACGCCACGCTGCTGACCTCATACGTATGCCCAGTGAACGTCCGTTTGGACACCCCCGATGCCACATCCCAAAGACGGATTTCCTGAGAACTCCCAGATACGAGGGTGCGGCCATCGGGACTGAACGCAACGCTGCTGACACTCCCGCTATGCTCCGTGAGCGTCCGTTTGGGCTCGCCCGATGACGCATCCCAAAGTCGGATGATATTATCCCACCCTCCAGATGCGATGGTGCGGCCATCCGGACTGAACGCAACGTTGCTGACCCACCCCTTGAGCGTCCGATTGAGCGCACCCGATGCCGTATCCCTGAGCCGGATGCCATAATCATCACTCCCAGCGATAGTGCGCCCATCCGGACTGAACGCAACGCTACTGACCTCATACTTATACCCAGTGAACGTCCGCTTGTGCGCGCCCGATACTGCATCCCAGAACCGGATGGTTGCATCCCCACTTCCAGATGCGAGTGTGCGCCCATCCGGACTGAACACAATGCTATTTACCCCCCACGTATGCCCCGTGATTGTGTGCGTATGGGTGCCCGATGCCGTATCCCAGAGCTGGATGGTTGAATCCCATCCCCCAGATGCGAGTGTGCGCCCATCCGGACTGAACGCAACGCTTTCTACACGAGCCTTATGCCCGGTGAGCGTCCGCTTGAGCGCGCCCGATACCGCATCCCAGAGCCGGATGGTCGCATCCCTACTCCCAGATGCGATAGTGCGCCCATCCGGACTGAACGCAACGCTTTCGACCCCACCCGTATGCCCGGTGAGGAGGGCGATCTCTTGATAAGTAGTCGTATCGTAGAGCCAAATACCGATACCACTCGCCACAGCGAGACGAGTGCCATCGGGCGAATAGGCGATTTCAGATGTCCACCCTTTACCAAGGCGCGCTTTGACACCTTCAGGTAAGCCCCATTGGGTGTAATCTTGAGCGAAGGTATTGAGTGAAAACAGGGTTAAGAGAATAAGTAAGGTGACGGCGGTTCTCATGATAAAGTTCTCCTTTTTGAAAGTGGATTGTCCTCTCAAACGAATAGACGCGATTTGGGCGAGAACATGACCGATTTGTTCAATATCTGCGAAAGAGAGCCCAAAAACTCAATTTCTCTCATGGGCAGCAGTTAGGTTATATGAATCCGAATTGCCCCCTCCTGTGCATCCAAAAACGTGTTGATGCACCCTCTCGTGCGTTTCTAATCCTTAAAAAATGTAATTGATGCTGACCGTACAGTGTATGCGCTTAGGCGTTTGGGGGGTAGTCTCCTGCCCCATTTTTTTCACCCTTCTACTTGTGCAAAAGGTACTTGTGCAAAAGGAATGCCATTTCTCTCGCTGCCCCACATTGACACGTATGACCTCTAATACCCCATTGGCGAAAAATCTGAACATACGTGGACATTTGCATGTAGGCGTGGTTTGAAACCGCATCGGGCACCCGTATGAAATGACCCAACCTATTTTCCAATCTCCGTTCCGGAGAAGTGGTATGTTCGCTTCTCGGTTTCTCCGCGATAGGTGGCAACACAGGTTGATGTAAGCAAACAGTATGCCAAAAGCGGAAAATAGCGTCTATACGCGGATTGCCCACGGTATTCAACCAATTGATGTTTTCAGATTGTTGCTTTTTTGAACAGGATTGTTCAAAATCTAAAGGCTCGGCAGGGCGGAGGGGTGGAACGAATAAAACTCAAATATTTCATTGACACCTATTGCCTAATGTGCTATCTTGACATATTCAACTTCGCACCACGAAAACATTCCAAAATGTAAACCACCAAATAGAGGAGATTGAATCAAAATGCTGACCGACGCGCAACTCTACCATTTCGCCGCACACGGATGGGTGCTTCAGGAGAATGTCTTCCAAGCTGAAGAAGTCGAAGCTTTCAAGGGTACACTGGACAATCTTTATAACGCCAAAGTCTCAACGATGGTGCATAAAGACACCGAGGACATTAAGAACATCGACAACATGGTGAACTATGACCCAATTTTTCGAGACTGGATTATGCACCCGAAGATTCTACCTGTCTTGAAACAGCTTTTGGGTACGCCACCGCGTTTTGAATGTTGCCATGCGATGATTAAGCTGCCGCACCCTGACCGCACAACGCAGTACGACGAACTGCGTGAGCCGTCCAAAATGGGGTGGCATCGCGGCATTCGACCGAAATACGGTATCGTTCCCGCGAACAACCATCCCTACATCAACACGACGTTTCTCAACAATGCAACCTATTTGACAGATGTTGGCTCCGAGGATGGCGGGACAATGGTGCTGGATTGCTCGCACCGAATTGAGACACAGGATTGGCGGGAAATCTTCGACGAGGCTATGGTGGTACAGATTGAGGCAAAAGCAGGGTCTGTGCTACACTTCACAGAGGCATTGATTCACACGGGCGTACCGATTCTGTCTCAACGCACCCGATACACGATGTTTTATGGCTTCACTCCGCCTTGGATGCAGTGTTGGCCGGGGTGTAGTCCTACGCAGGAGGTGATTGATCAGAGCGAGGGAGAATTAAAGGAGATTTTGGGGGAGCGCACTGGGTATATGGGGCAATATGGCCCAGTGTGACAGTGTGCGATGGGGGCGGTGTTGCCGTGATGTAGCGTGGCGGGAAAGGGATTTCCCGCCTACGGGGTCGGATTTAAATTCGTAACAAACGCCGGGCATTACCGCCTAAGATCTTTCGTTTTGCTTCATCAGAGATATCCGCAGTGATGATTTTACCAATCTGCGGGCGCGGGTCCATTAAGGGTGTATCAGAACCAAACAGTACCCGTTCAGCACCCGCCTCCGCCACCAACTGCTCGATTACGCCGGGGGTGCGAAAGGTGGAGCAGGTTTCGAGATAGACGTTGGGGTGGGCTTGCGCGGCAGCGATGGCTTGCGCTCGTGGCTCGACAGTGTTGCCGGAATGCCCAGCGACGAAATTGGCATCCGGATAATGAGGGGCGATATCGCCGAGAAACTTAGGTTGGCTCTGTATTCCACCATCGGTATGGAAAATGATGGTCAACTTTCGTGCATTGGCGAATTCATAGATCGGATGCCACTGTGGCTGATTCAGCGGCCACGGCGTGAAGGGTGGATAGAGCTTGATGGCAGAAAATTTCAGCTCGTCAATTGCTCGACCAAGTTCCGGTATCATGCGCTCCGGCATCGTCGGTGAGACGTAGGCAAACCCGATAAAGCGGTCTGGATGCTGTGCCACAAAACGGGCGGTGAGGTCGTTGCCAGTTGTGCCATCGGGGTGGAAGATGTTGAACAGGCAGGAGATATCAATACCCACAGCGTCCATCGCACGGAGCATCAGGGCGGGATTATCTATCATGCCGTATCTATCCCATCGGCCAACATGACCGTGGAAGTCAATGACTTGTGTTCCTTCGAGCACGGTTTTCTCCTATTTATGGAAAGATGGAAGGCCCAAAAGCCGTCCGAGATTGCCCCCACAGACTTGTGCCAATTCAGCATCGCTCAAATCGGTGTGGTGCAGATAAAACAGCATTGGCCCCATCGCGTAGCGCGAATACCACGAACCGTACACCAATCGGTCTGCACCAAATTCGTCGCGCAACGCCTCTAGCTCGCCAATCGGTTCGTAACGGCTCAACTCTAGGTGGGCATTCGGCAAATCGGTTAAAAGTGGACGTACCCACAACGCATGTGTATAATGAGCACCAACAAGGATTGTCACCAATTCGGGATAAGCTTGGAGCGTCGTCACCAATTCATCGGCATCGGCATCTGGAATGGAGATGAAAACTGGAATACGCGCTTCACTGAGCCAAGAAAGGAGATTATCATACGCCCAGGGGCGGAAGGGCACCCCCGCTTGTCGGGTATCGTGCAACCGTACACACTGGACTCTCCCTTCCGCATGAAGCCCCTGAATCTGAGCAATGGAGTCAAGGGTAGGCATGACCGACCACTGCGGGTGCAAGCGTCCATCGTCCCCCAACCAAGCTTCGAGATACACATTGCCATCAATGGGACTGAGGTGTTCTGCCTGGGCATGGTAAATGAGTCCTCGGTCTACCCCATGTCTGTCCAGTTCAGCGAGCAATTCGCTTCGGTTCCGACAGGGTGATGGTTCATCACGCAAATCACCCACCCGAATATTGGCATCAATAACAGCGATGCGAGATTTGAAATTAAGTGTTGTCATAGTGTTAAAGAATGGAAGAGTGGGATTGGAAGGTTGGAAGAGGGGAAGGTTGGAAGTGTTCCTTACACGCTTCTACTCTTGTTCCCTTCCTCCAAATGTGAAGTTCCTTAAAACTTGCTTATGGAGGTTGATTTATGAGATTAACACGCCAACAAATTGACGAATTTAACACCAACGGCGTACTTATCGCCCAAAACGCCCTCACCCCTGAAGATCTGGAACCCGTAATCGACGAGATACGTGAGTTTATTGACCATCGCGCCCTTGAACTCAAGGCGGATGGGAAAATCGAGAACTTGTACGAAGACGAACCGTTTGAAACCCGCTTCGGTAGACTCTTTGAGCAGTCTTCCGAAATCGGTTCTGGACTGGACATTATGCACTATCTGGGCAAGGCAGTCTTTGAATTTCTGCACAATAAGAATCTGCTTGATGTCATCGAATCCCTCGTTGGGCCCGAAATTACATGCAGTCCCATCCAGCATCTTCGCCCTACACCACCGATTAAATATTACCAGAATAACAACCCCGCTACCCACATCGGCCCTTTGCACCAAGATGCGGGGGTGATGATGCCGGAAGCGGAGAATTCCAATGTCATCACCTGCTGGTTGCCGCTCGGAGATGCCACGGTTGAAATGGGGTGTCTCGAAGTGTTGCAGGGCGTTGTTGGCAACGGATACCTGCGGCATCGTCCAGAAGGTGGAACGAGCGTTGCCCCCGATGTGCTACCGAGTATTGAGCCGACACCGATGGCCTGCTACCGGGGCGACCTTGTGTTGATGAGCCGCTTCACGCCACATCGCGGGATGCCGAACGTGTCGGACAAGTGCCGCTGGTCAATGGATTTGCGGTATCAACCCACCGGTCAACACACCGGGCGGACGGGGCATCCGGCGTTTGTTGTACGGAGCAAAAACAACCCAGAGCGTGTATCGGGAGCAGGGGTTCCCGCCTCCTACGGTATGATAGACCACGCGCAGTGGTGTCGCCTGTGGATTGATGCTTTTGAGAATCCGAGAGGCGTTGTTACACACAGGCATGATTGATGTATCGAAGCTAGGAAGCCTCTCCTAATGAGTTTTGACGTTCAATTTCAATTCCCTTCAAACGTATTGGAAGAGTAGGGAGTAACGATCGTTATTCCCTACTCTGTATTGGGTATTTTTGGCTCGACGTACAACGTCTTCTCGCGGGTGTAATGCACAAATCCGGCGGCGTTTCCTTTCCGCTTGGAGACATATCGCGCCCAAGTATAATCCACAGGGACATAGCTAGAATGACGTGCTTTACTGTTGGATGCGGCGATTTGGGCGGCTTGTAGCAGAGTTGGCATCGGGATGGACGGCTTGTTCTCCGGATTTCGGATAATCACATGCGAGCCGTGAATCTGCTTGGCGTGTAGCCACATATCACGGCTGGTCGCGATTTCTCGGAGTAACAGGTCGTTCTCCTTGCTATTTCTGCCAACATAGATCTGGAAGCCTTGCGGCGATGTATATTTCCGAAACGCGCCCGCCGTTTCGCTCTGATTCCCCTGTTTCTGCTTTTTGTCTTTAATCCAACCGCTCTTAACCAGTTCTTCACGAATGGCACCGAGTTGCTCAAGCGTCTCCGCGGCTTCTACCTCCTCGGCATAATTGAGAAAAACCGTCTGCTCTGCCTCGTTGGAAGCGATCAATTGACTGATAATCGAAAGCCCTCGCGTTGCCTTCTTATACCGTTTGAAGTATTGCTGTGCGTTATCGGACGGGCTCAGTTCAGGGTCTAGTTCAATTTGAATCGTGCTCAATTCCGGATGATAATAATTTTGTACTTCGACCGTGGTTTGCCCTCGCTCAACAAGGTGCAGATGTGCTTTGAGCAGCTCCCCTTTGATTCGATAGTCTTCCGCTTTTTCCGCTGTCGCCAGGTCTCCGTTCAAGGCCGCAATTTTCCGATCGGTTGTCGTCATCAGTTTATCCAATACCTGATTGAGCGCGTGTCGTTCAGACCGAACCGCTTCCTTGAGCGCGAGCGTGTCGTAGTAGTCATTCAACGCTTCATTCATCGTGTCGAACGGTTGGCTATCCGAATGCGGCAAGTGATACAGTTTCATCGGGGATACGGCGACCACGTCGGGTCGAGGCTGGGAAGCCTCTCCTACATTTCGAGGCTGGGAAGCCTCTCCTACATTTCGAGGCTGGGAAGCCTCTCCTACATTTCGAGACTGGGAAGCCTCTCCTACATTGATAAGCACCTGCGGCGCGCTGCGCGCCGGATCGAAAGGTGCGATGACCTGTTGATACGCCTCCCACAACTGTTCCAATGTTGGCGAATGACCTGACCGGGCAATAATCTCTTTGGCGAGTGTTGGGCTTAACCCATCAATATGCTTGAAAAGCATTCGCCAGTCAATTTCCGACTGACACTCAACGAGCGAAATGAACTGCTCATATTCCAGTGTCAGTGGGTGTAGTTTATCGGACTGTGGCGGAGGGGTGTAGGGTAGGCCGGGCAAAATCTCACGATACCTATTCATGGTCTCGTCAATGTGTTTGATGCTTTCGAGAATCACCCCGGTCTCTGCGTTGATTAGAATGATATTGCTGTGTTTGCCCATAAACTCAGCGATGAGTGCTTTGGGAGCTCGCTCAATCGGGTCATCGGATTTCGGCTGAATTGAGATTTTTAGTACGCGGTCTAAGCCGACCTGCTCTATCGCCGTAATCTCCCCACGGTTGATATGCGTCACCAAAAAGTCTGCAAAGTGCGACCGCTTCTGTGCGTTCTGGCGGCTTCTGATTAGGTGTGTTCGAGCGTGTGTTGAATGCGCCGAAATCAGCAGAAATTCGTTTTCCCCGCTTTGGGTTAATCGCGACCGGGAGGTCGCTCCTACACGACCAACTTTAATCGTAATCGAATGCGGGTTTAGCTGCTCAACGTGGCGAATGGTCCCGTTGAGAATCGTATCACGAAGTTCATGGATGACGAGGTGCAGGGCTAAACTATCGAAGGACATGAAAAATACCTCAAAATAGAATTATCTTGTCAAGGTTAAAATCTGTTGGCTCAAATTTCGCACCGATGAAAATATCACCTCTGCACGAGAATCACAAATCTTGTGCAACCAACCCTTATTTTATCAGAAGTTCTACCAAAAGTTCAACACTATTTCTTATCTTCTTTGCGCCCTTGCTCCCGTGCGTCTTTCCGCTGTTCTAATAACCTATTGCAAAAGATTGGATTTTGTGCTATTCTCTAACACGGAATTCTTACAGGAGCAGGGCAAGATGCCCCGCCTACGAGGCCGAGGCATGTATCGGGAAAGGGATTTCTTACAGGAGCAGGGCAAGATGCCCCGCCTACGAGGCCGAGGCATGTATCGGGAAAGGGATTTCCCTCTCACATATTGAACCATCCTGATGAATGGAGCCAAAACGTATGACAAATGATTTACAATCACATCCACAATTGAAAGCACTCAAATGGCGTTGTATCGGACCGCCCCGCGGTGGTCGTGTTGTCGCTGTGGCTGGACACCCCACAGTCCCGATGGTCTTTTACTTCGGTGCCTGCGCGGGTGGGGTGTGGAAAACGACCGATGGTGGCACGTATTGGGAAAATATCTCAGATGGGTTTTTCAATTCCGCCGCTATCGGTGCGATTGCTGTGGCGGAGTCTGACCCAAATGTTATCTATGCTGGTACGGGCGAGACGACGATTCGCATTGATGTCTCTTACGGCGATGGGATTTACAAATCAACCGATGGGGGTGACACTTGGATTCACGCCGGTCTGAAAGAGACGCGGCACATCGGTAAAATTCGCATTCACCCCCAAAACCCTGACCTCGTCTATGTTGCGGCACTCGGTCATGCCTTCGGCACAAACAGTGAGCGCGGTGTCTTTCGCTCGAAGGATGGTGGAAAAAATTGGGAAAAGGTACTGTTTCGCAGTGAAAAAGCGGGGGCAGTTGACCTGTCAATAGACCCCAACAACCCTCGTGTGCTCTACGCTGTAATCTGGGAGACCTACCGCAATTTTTGGGAACTCTCCAGCGGAGGCCCGGACAGCGGCCTCTACAAATCAACCGATGGGGGTGATACTTGGGCAGAACTCACCGATAATCCGGGCATTCCGAAAGGCATCAAGGGCAAAATCGGCGTTGCGGTCTCCCCGCCCAAACCGAACCGCGTCTGGGCAATCATTGAGGCGGAGCGGGGCGGTTTGTACCGTTCAGACGATGGCGGGCAAACGTGGGAACTGCTGACGGACAATCGCGATTTGTGGCATCGCCCCTGGTACTACTGCCACATCTACGCCGACCCGCAAGACCCTGAAACCGTTTACATCTTGAACCTGAAAATGTGGAAATCCACCGATGGTGGGTATACCTTTACAGAAATCACAACGCCTCACGGGGACAACCACGACCTGTGGATTGACCCATCTAACCCCCAGCGCATGGTCGAAGGCAACGATGGCGGGGCTTGCGTTTCGTTCAACGGAGGCGAGACTTGGTCTACCATCTACAATCAACTCACATCACAGTTCTATCGCGTTGCGGTCGATAACCAATTCCCCTACCGCGTTTATGCCACACAGCAGGACAATTCGAGTATCAGCGTTCCGAGTGCTTCTGAATACGGCGGTATTTCTTGGAACGATTGCTACCCGGCGGGCACAGGTGAGAGCGGTCATATCGCGGTTCACCCAGAGGATGCTAACATTGTTTACATCGGGGCGGTTGGTAGCTCGCCGGGCGGCGGTGGGGCACTCCAGCGTTACGACCATCGCACACGGCAGATTCGCTTGGTGACGGTGTGGCCGGAAGCGTACTTCGGTTGGAGGCCAAAAGACCTCAAGTACCGTTTTAATTGGACTTTCCCAATCGCGTTCTCGCCACACGACCCGAATATTCTGTACACCGCGGGCAATCTGGTATTCCGCTCAACGGACGAAGGGAGCAGTTGGGAGGCAATCAGTCCCGACCTGACCCGCAACGACGAGTCAAAGCTCGGAGCGTCAGGTGGGCCAATCACCAAAGATTGTAGCGGGGCCGAACACTACGCCACAGTGTACACCTTTGTCGAATCCCCACACGAGCCCGGCGTATTCTGGACGGGCAGCGATGATGGCTTGATTCACATCTCCCGCGATGGTGGACAGAATTGGGAAAACATAACGCCGCCCGATTTGCCCGAATGGTCTCTGATTCACACGCTCGAAGCCTCACCCCACGATTCGGCGACTGCCTACGTCGCTGTCACCCGATACAAACTCGACGACTATCAACCGTATCTGTATAAAACGGACGATTACGGGCAGACGTGGATGAAAATCAGCGACAGCTTCCCCGATGGCGAAATTACTCGTGTCATCCGTGAAGACCCAGTTTGTGCGGGGCTACTGTATGTCGGTACGGAAACGGGCATCTACTTTTCGCTTGACGACGGTTCAAACTGGCAACGATTGAATAATAACCTACCCGTCGTCCCCGTCTACGACCTCGTTATCAAAGACGAAGACCTCGTCGCTGCGACTCACGGACGGTCGTTCTGGATTCTGGATGACTTGACACCGTTACGTCAGCTCACAGCGGACACTGTCCAATCCCCGGCACAACTGTTCGCGCCACGCCCAACCTATCGCCGCTGGCGACAATGGAGTACGAATATGTTCCGTAGCGATGCGGGGGTGAATTATATGATGGCCCTCGGCGCGGCTGCCGCTTTCTATGAGGAAAAGTCGCCCAACGGTGAGCGGCAACGAAGATACCTTGATGCGGGCGAGAGTCCACCGCAAGGCGTTATCGTCTACTATCTGCTCAAAGAAAAACCCGCTGAAGAGTGTACCCTCACGTTCGCTAAGGTATCGGGAAAAGGATTTCCCTCCCACGAGGTATCGGGAAAAGGATTTCCCTCCCACAGTGAGGTATCGGGAAAAGGATTTCCCTCCCACGAGGATATCGCCACTTTTACCAGTAAAGCGGATGATGCCGATGAAACCGATGTCAATCAAGGGCAAGAGAACCAGCAAGCGGCTATCTCTATCCCAACTGAGCCGGGCTTGAACCGTTTTGTGTGGGATATGCGCTATCCAGATGCCCAAGAGATATTGGTCGAACCGACCAAGGAAAAGCCTTCGGCACCGCCCAAGAAGCCGCAGGATAAACCGAACAACGGGCCCCTCGCCGCACCGGGGGAATATCAGGTCCAGCTCAAAGTCGGCGATCAGCAGATGACACAATCCTTTAAACTCTGCATTGACCCGCGGGTGACCGCCAGTCAGGAAGACCTAGATGCCCAATTTGAACTGTGGTGTAAAATTCGGGACAAGATATCGGAAACCCACCAAGCCATTGACTGTCTCCGGCGAATCCAAGGGCAGGTGCAAGCGTGGACAGACCGCATCGCCGAGCTCCAGGACTTCGATAGCGATGCAATTTCTGAAGCGGCAGCGGCTTTACAGCATAAACTCGAAAGCATCGAAACAGAGTTAATACAAACCAAAGCCGATTCACTCGCTGACCGGTTGCGCCTCCCGACCCGCTTGAGCGACAAGCTAGCGAATCTGATTAGCATAGTTTCGAGTGCCGATGCCGCACCACCACAACAGGCTTATGATGTCTTTGAACACCTATCGAGCCAAGTCGAAGAACAACTCAACGGGCTCCAGTCACTCATCCAAACAGATGTTCCCGCCTTCAACGACCTGATTCGTGGGGCAGAGCTACCGCCAGTTGTAACGTAGCGGAATACATCCACAAAGGGGAGAAGACGCAATGACCGATTGGATTGTCGCGATTGTTATATTCGTTGTCCTAATCGTGCTCGGTTATCTCGCATATTGGGGCATCAGGGTGCTATCCAATAAACCGCAATACTACTGGAATCGTGGCACAGCAAAGCTTGAGAAGGGCAACTCAAACCACAAGTTGAAGCGCGTTAGGGAGGCAAAACAGGATTGCCGAATTGCATTGAAACTCGCGGAACGGGCAGGAGATGAGAATTTCAAAGCCGAGGTTGAGAAGAGGCTTCTACTTCTTGAGTAACGGGAATGCGCCATCTATTTTTTGCCCAATTCATTACGCGCTCTTCTGTTTTTCTTTGCGTCCTTGCGTCTTTGCACCTTTGCGTTAAGTTTCTCTGGAATAGGTTGCAACTTAGTGAAACGCCCTCTTGATTTTATCAGCATCACAATTGCCGATTTCATCGTCCGTTCCGCCTACCAGATGGGCAAGACCCCACTGTTGCCAATTTTTGCGACGACATTGGGAGCCACTGGAGCGTTCCTCGGTTTTATTGTCTCTGTTTCAACCTTAACGGGCATTGTGCTCAAGCCAATAATCGGTATTCTTTCTGATCGCTGGGGGCGACGCTGGTGGCTTATTGTCGGGACATCCTTCTTTGCAGGGATGCCCTTTCTGTACCGCTTCATTCATAACCCTGAACACTTGCTCGGTATACGGGTTGTCCACGGACTCGCCACAGCGATTTACGGCCCTGTGACGCTGGCATTCGTCGTTGAGCAGACGGAGACCAAACGCGCAGAACAGCTCGGTTGGTTCGGCATGGCTCGCCATGCGGGTTACATTGTTGGCCCCGCTGTCGCCGGTTGGCTATTGCTGACAATGGAAGCGGTGAGCGTTTTCACGATAATCGGAATGTTAAGTATCCTCGCTTTTGTTCCAATCCTGTATCTAAAGGAACCCGCGTCGAGTGCCGCAACACTCCTCCGCAAGACAGGTCGTCCCGCGCTCTATCAGCAGACAGATCGTGCGCTGAAGTTCGGCATGAGCACCCCCGCTGTATGGCTATCGGGCGGGCTGGAATCAACCGTGTTTATCGCCCTCTACGCCGCCAAAGCGTTTCTGCCCATTTATGCCCTCGAACTCGGCATTAGCGTTGCATTGGTAGGCACTTTCTTCGCCTTCCAAGAAGCAATACATTTGGTATTGAAACCCTTCGGCGGTAGGCTCGGCGACGCTGTCGGTTATTTGAAGTCAATATTTACGGGAATAATCCTGATGGGAATTGCGCTGTGTCTGCTGACAATCGCACACGGCCCACTTAGCCTTATGGCACTCGCGGCACTGATTGGCGGCGCACAAGCCCTCGTTTTCCCATCCACGGTCGCGCTGGTATCCACCCAAATTAGCGAACAACACATCGGCGCGGGGATGGGGTTTATCGGTATGCTAAAAAACAGCGGAAAGGTCGCCGGACCTATCCTTGGAGGGCTCTTGATTCATTGGCTTGATTTTATACAGATGTTCCGGTTTATGGGAATCCTGTTGCTGGTTGGCGCGGGTCTGGTATGGTACGGGGCGAAAGTTTTGCAAAATTCACCTTCGCAGTAGTATGTAGGTTGGGTTGAACGGTCCCTAAAGGGTGGCAAGATGACTTGACGCAAAAAAGCATAAGGTTATCAATTCCCATAAACATTCTGCTTTTCCGCAAAACGGTTTTATGCAGTGAAACCCAACATCCGCAACTTCATTATACCCCGCCTACGGGTTTTGGAAGAGGGTGGGTAGGTACAAGACCTACCCCTACACAAGTTATCCTCAATTATTCCCCTTCAGCTTCGGTCCCCACGATTTTCGGCTTTAGAGAAAGGCTGTAATCAAGCAACATATTGGCATAAGGTATATTGTGCAACCCGTAGCCGCTATCCCCTTTGACCATATCGTAGTTCCACTTTGCGGCTTTGTACTGGTCAGAGTCGGGGTCTACGGCGTTGCTTAACATCCCTTTAACCGCCTGCATCTTCGCCTCGATCTCCTTACGATATTTCGGGAGTTTGGTACTCATATCGTCATGGCAGTCGGCGCAAACCGAAAAATCGGCGATAAACGTATGCCCGCCGTGTTGAGCGACGATCTCTGGGTCTTTCTTCGCCATGTGACATCGGACACACCGTTTTTTCATCACCTTCACATGCGGCGAAGGCTTGCGTTTGACCCCCTTACCATCACGACCGAGGAACATCTCCACCTGCGACTGGTGAATAATTCCCGCCCCGGCACACCCGCAATCCATCTTATGGCACGTCGTACACAATTTCTTAGCAGGCTTCACCAGCAGATGCTCACGCTTGCTCCCGTGCGAATGGCAGGATGAGCAGGCAACTGCGTTCACAGCGGTGTGTAAATTGAACGGCTGGTCTTCAGCCCAGACCTGATTCGCGAGTGTGGCATATCCCGACGAATGGCAACTGAGACAGGAATCCCTCGTTTCATAAGGGCCGTGTATCAGATTGACCAGTGCCTTTACATGGCCAGAGCTTGCCCACTCCTTGTAAGCGACCTCATTCGCGTGACACCTGTAACACTGTTCGGTGAAAGGATGTACCTTCTGCGTATCCTGCACGGCGATTTCGGCTTTATCCCCACCATGGTCATCACCGTGTTTCGCATCATCCGCTTCAAGGTTCGTTATCGCAAAAAACACGACAGCAACCATGAGGGCTGCCATCACCAAGAATATGAATATCTGTTTCATTCCGCAATTTCTCCTTTCAATCTGTTTAGTTCTCTCAGAACTGCTGTCGGTGATTTTCGCCTTGACGTGAGTCGGAAAAAAGTGTACGCTCACTTCTGGCTTCCCATTTGAATATATTCCCTGGAACCCTGAATTCCGAGGTTATCCTACCATGATTACGATTCTTCTTATTTAGAAAAATAGCAGGGAACTAAGTCGAGTCTCAGAGCCATCCAACGCCGACTACTTGGTTCAAGAATTTAATGACAGGTTTAGTTATCTAACATCAGCTAACGAGTACAGTCCATCTCTGTTTAGACGAAATGATAGGCCAGGCTTGATAAATGAGTTTTTGCTTTTAAGACATCAGCTTTCCAATCCTGAACATATCAGACATATTGATGATATAATTCAACTTGCCAGGCGATGCCAACAATGTCCAGAGACTGCATTATTCGTCACGCCATGGGGTGAATTATACGGGAGACGCTCATAGGTTTAATTACGGTTTCAATTTAGCAACGAACGCCTCCTCCGTCAAGACCGGCACACCCAGTTCTTGCGCGCGATTGTACTTTGACCCCGGCGAGTCACCGACAATTAACGCACTCGTGCTTTTGCTAACGCTCGGGGTGACTTTACCACCAAGAGCCCTAATCTGGTTCGATGCCTCCGAGCGGGTCATCGTCGAAAGTGCCCCTGTTAAGACAAAGGTTTTATCGGCGAAGAAACTCTCCGAAACTGGATCTTGCCCCGCATCCACTGCCCACTTCAACCCCGCATCCTTCAGCCTTTTCAGGAGTTCCCTGTTCATCGGTCTTTCAAAAAACCCAGCGACACTCTCCGCGATTTGCGGGCCAATACCTCTAATGCCAGCGATTTCCTCAACGCTTGCTTCCGCCAGCGCGTCAATAGATGCGAAGTGCTCAAGCAACAATTCAGCGACATTTTCGCCGACATGCAGGATGCCTAGTCCAAACAGCACCTTTGCCGTCGATTCCCCCTTGTTCGCTTCAATAGCGTGGAGCAGGTTATCCGCCGATTTCTCCCCAACCCGTTCAAGGGCAACCAGTTCAGATTTCTGGAGTGTATAAAGACCCGCGACATCCTGCACAAGTCCATTATCGACAAGTGCTTCACTCATCGCAGAGCCAAGTCCGTCAATATTGAGAGCGTTTCGGGAAGCAAAGTGCTGTATCCGACGCTTCAACTGCATCGAACATGCCGAATTGACACACCGAATCGCCGCCTCCGTATCCGAGCGATGAACCGGCTCATTACACGAGGGACACCAGTCAGGTAAGCGAAAAATATCCTCCGTGCCATCCCGTTTCTCCGTCAACACAGAAACGACCTTGGGAATCACATCGCCTGACCGCTCCAGCACGATGCTGTCTCCCACGCGAATATCTTTGCGGATAATATCCTGCTCGTTGTGCAACGTTGCGTTGGTGATGGTCGCGCCCGCCAATTGCACCGGTTCAAGAATCGCGACCGGCGTAATGACCCCAGTGCGTCCAACCTGAACGCCGATTGACCGGATCTTCGTCACTGCCTGATGCGCCGGGAATTTGCTGGCAATCGCCCATCGTGGGCTTTTCGCTGTCGCGCCGAGTTCAATCTGCTGGGCGATCGAATTGACCTTGACGACAATCCCATCGGTGTCATAAGGAATACTATCCCGTTGTGCTGTCCACCGATGACAATAATCCACGACCGCCTCAATCGACGGATGGGTTTCGGTATACGGATTGAGCTTGAGCCCCATCGCGTCAAGCAACTCAAGGGCTTCCGAGTGCGTTGTGAACGCCATATCTTCAGCGTAACCCAATGTGTAAACGAAGATATCGAGCGGTCGAGATGCCGTAATCGACGCATCCTGTAGCCGAACAGACCCTGCCGCGGCATTCCGCGCATTCGCAAACGGTGTCTCGCCATTCTGCACCCGCTCCCTGTTGATTTCATCCAATCGGTCTTTCGGTATGAAAACCTCGCCCCGCACTTCTAGGGTCGAGGGCATATTCTCAATCGGCATCAACCGTAAAGGAATCGATCGGATTGTACGCAGGTTCGCGGTCATATCCTCGCCGTACTCCCCATCGCCGCGTGTCGCACCCCGAACCAAAACGCCATCCTCGTAGAGTAGCGAGACTCCCAATCCATCAATCTTCAGCTCCGTCACATACTCAATCTCCTGCTCAGGCAACGTACGCCGTACCCGCTGATCGAAATCGTGCAACTCCTCCGGCTTGAACGTGTTATCAAGGCTCAACATCCGCTGGCGATGCCGTACCCGTGTACCCAATTCAACCCCGCCACCGACCCGCTGCGTCGGCGAGTCCGATGTGATCATCCCCGGATACTCCGCCTCCAACTGCTCCAGAGCCTTGAACATCCGATCATATTCACCGTCAGAGATTTCCGGCCGGTCATCAATAAAATATTTCCGCTCGTGATAGCGAAGTCGCGCGCGGAGTGTTTCTATCTGCTCTGAGATGGATTCGTTTGCCATAAAGTTCGTAGTCGCGTGTTCGTTGCGCGTTCTTTTGCGTTAAATTTCAGAAAAATCTTGCATTTGGACATAGTGATGTGATATGCTAAGCAAGCTTGAAAACCAGATTCAGAGAAAGGAGGTGGGTGAAGTGGCCCGAGTCTGCTACGCTTGTGGCAAAAAACCGATGTTTGGGAACCAAATTGCTAGAGCCCGCGCCCAGTATGTCAGCGGACGTACCAAACATAAGCAGTTGCCAAATCTGCAACGTGTCCGTATTCAAACGGAAACCGGTAATCGGCGCGTCCGTGTCTGCGTGAGATGTATTCGGTCTGGAAAAATCGTCAAAGTGATTTCCGGCGCCGGACAAGCCGCATAGCAAAAACAATTTTAGGTTTTCCGATCCACTCGCTGAACCCCTTTGATTTGACGAATTGCGGCGATGACGGTTGATAACTGTTCAACACCGGTGACCTCTAAAGTAAAGCGGTCATACCCGGTCCCGTTCTCCCACGCCTTGTAAGTATCGGGCTCGAGATTTCGAGCCTTGTTCGCATCCCCGATATTTCCGTCTCGGATGTTTATAGCGCACTTGGCAATTGCTTTCGTGATTTCAAACAACATACCGGGACGGTCAATGCACTCAAAGACAATCTCAGTGGGGTGAGTAATACCTTCTACAGGTGCCCACTCCATGTGAATCATCCGTTCCGGCTCATCCCGGAGGCGAATACATCCTGCCCGGTGGATTGAGATGCCCCGCCCTCGTGTAATATATGCCGTAATTTCGTCGCCCGGAATCGGATTGCAACATTTCATCAAACGCCCCATCGCTACATCGATATCCTGATGAAAAGGGGACTGAAAGTCAAGCGGGATAGATAGCATTGACTCGGAAACTGTTAATTGTTTTTCCGCTTCTGTTTCCGAATCGTCTGACTTCAACAACCGTGTAATATCGGGGGCGGAGAACTTCCCGTTTCCAATGTGCCTCAGTAGGTCTTCAACTGTCTTCAACTTCAGCTTTTCTACGACCGCAAGCAATTCGGGCAACTTCAAGGACAGCAGGGGCCGGTCTGCCTGCCCTCCGCCAATACGCTGTTTCCGCATTGCGTCTTCGAGCAAACGCTTTCCGAGTTCGAGTGCTTGCCTTCTATCCTGTTCATTGAACCAATGACGAATCTTATTGCGGGCGGTCGATGTCTTAACGCATTTTAGCCAGTCACGGTTTGGATGCCCATTGGGGGTGGTAAGAATTTTCACCCGGTCGCCGTTCCGTAGGCATGTTCTAAGCGGCACCAGTTCCCCATTGACCTCCGCGCCGAAGCAGGTGTGTCCAACATCTGTATGGATTTTGTAAGCGAAATCAACCGGCGTTGCGTCCGCAGCGAGTGCATAGAGATCGCCCTTAGGCGAAAATACATAAACCTCATCAGAGAATAGCTCCTGCTTCATTGATTGGATAAATTGGTGAGGCGGGTGATTGAGCCCCTGAATATCTTTGAGCATATGCCTTAACTCAACGTAAATGGATTGCCCCTCCTCTGACAACGGTATCCCTTTCTTATAGCTCCAATGCGCCGCGATACCGTATTCCGCCACCTCGTGCATATCATGTGTTCTCACCTGAATTTCCACTGACCTCCCGCCATCACCCCCATCCAAAATGGTGGAATGCAACGATTTATAGCCATTTGGTTTGGGGAGACCGATCAAATCTTTAAGTCGTTCCGGAATATGAGGCCACTTACTGTGTAAAATACCGATGACCGCATAGCATTCCGCCGTTGTATTCACCCAAATACGGAGCCCAATCAGATCGCGAATCTGCTCAAACGGTACGCCTTTTTGGGAGATTTTCTGATAGATGCTATAGATATGCTTGGGACGGCCATCAACTTTTGCCTCGATGCCCGCCGCCTCTAGCTCTCGCGTGATGATTTCGACCAGCTTGTCCTTGTATTCCTCTCTTTCCGTCAGTTTTTCATCAATCAGGTCGGCAATCGCTCTGTACTCGTCGGGTTCGAGATACTTGAACGACAAATCCTCCAGTCGGCTCTTAATCCGATTAATTCCCAACCGATGTGCGAGCGGCGCGTAAACTTCAAGGGTCTCTTTCGCTGTCTTCTGTCGTTTTTCCGCCGAATGGAAAGACAACGTCTCCATATTATGCAACCGATCCGCGAGTTTGATGAGAATCACGCGAATATCCTCTGCCGTTGCCAATAACATTTTCAGGTAGTTTTCGGCTTGCCACTGTTGAACCGCACCTTTGAACGGATACTTCTTGATTTGCGTGACACCTTCAACCAATTCGGCGATTGTCTCGCCGAATAAACTCGCAAGCTCCTCACGAGTCACTGAAGTATCCTCTAGCACATCATGTAGCAACCCAGCGCAGATTGTATCGGTATCCAATCTCAAACCGATTAATGTTTGGGCAACCTCAACACAGTGTGTCTCGAAATAAGGTTGACCTGAGAGGCGAAGTTGCCCACTGTGGCGTTTCTGACCGTAATCATAGCTTCTACACAACAGTTCAAAATCCGCATCTGGATTATACAATTGAATTTGATTCATCAAGTCGTTGACACTCATCGGTTATTCGCCTCCAAATCTGTTCGATATTTTGTCGCAATTGGAAGTCAGCAAAAAGCTGGCTGGTCTGTTTGAGCTCCTCACCATGAAGATATGTTTTGGATTCCTGAAGTTCACGTTTCTGCGGCGGCGGTGGTAGCAGTTCAACTTCTCGATTCGACGCTCCTTCGTGCTGTCTCAGAAATTCCAATTCTTCAAAGATTGTCAACCCTGTCAGTATTGCCTGTGTCGAAATTGAATCCTTCTCAGCCGCCGAGACGATTTCCTCAATTTCCTCAAATTGAATCCGATGCCCATTGCCATCGCTCAAAGACTTTAGTTGTCTGTAAAAATTTGTCAGTACCGTCTTGTCCGGGTATTCCCAAGATAACAGCGTGTGCAACGACTTGACATCTTTTGAATTGTAAGTCAGGTGAATATACGCTGTCTCTGTTGAGTTGAATGCGGGCTGACACCGACTGAAGAAAGTCAACGGTTGCGGAACAGGGTGGCAGAAAACAAAGTGGGTGGCAGCAGTCAGTTCTGTCAGTGTACAACTTGAAATGATAGCCAGAAGTTCGCCATCTGCAAGCGCGTCTATCAGTTCCGCCCTCTTCCCCTCAGATGTCTTTTCATCACATTGACCAATTTTCCCGTTCAACTCTGAGTCAAGCAGTTCAACGAGCTGATTAATCGCTTTCGCGTCCCGCACATAGAGCAGACTCGGCTCCCCTCGCTCAAGCAAGTTTGATAGATATGTCGGCTTGTTCGTATTCCGACGGTCTACAAGTTTAACATCGCCACGTCCATTCTCCGGGAAAACCACCCGTTGCTTATGACGGCCAACAGGGCGAATGTGAAGGTCTTTAATCCTCAGTTGAACACGACGCTCATTATTCCATTCGTTAATTTCGGGTGCAAAAGCCATATCCAAGCGCAGATTCGGACTTTTCAGTGCGATGAAATGATCTGCCATTCCCCATCCAACGGCTTCCATCGTCTGATGCCCATCGGTCACAAACAGTTTAAGATGTTCTTTCGCCTTCCCCATTGTAAGTAGCGAATCTTGTGAATCTTGTAAGACCAATTCCCGCATCGCAAGGGTGGGCGAAGGATTATGTTGACCGAACGGCTCGAACAGGTCAAGGGACTCAACGTTATCCAATGTCAGATCAGCCGAATGAATTTCAAGGTCAATATTCAGCTTAGGTTGCAGGTCGTCGTCGGAGAGATGGTCGCACGCATATTCGTTGAAGCGTTCCGTAAATTTTTCGATATTCTCGGTTTGAATTGTTAAGCCAGCGGCGGCTTGATGCCCACCGTGTTGCACCAACAGGTCCGTACACGCGTTTAGACTATCCGCCAAATTCATCCCCGCAATGCAGCGTCCTGAACCTTTCGCTTGCTCTTCATCAATCGCCAGCAGAAATACCGGGCGATAGTACCGCTCAAGGATGCGCGAAGCGACAATACCAATCACGCCCGAATGCCAATTTTTCCGTGCGACGACCAATCCTTTGACCTGTTCCAGGTCTATATCCTTTTCAATGGTGGCAATCGCTTCCCCCTGAATCCGTTTTTCGATATCCTTACGTGCCTGATTCGTCTTGTTAAGTTCCTGAGCAATCCTCATCGCTTCTGCATCAGATTCGGTCGTCAGTAGGTCAACCACCTTCCGCCCCGTTTCCATCCGACCCGCCGCATTAATGCGCGGCCCCAATACAAACCCGAGCGTGTGCCCAATAATCGGCTTCCCTATCCCGTGGTTCGCGACTTTACACAGCGCGCGAATCCCCGGACGTTTCCGGTTGTTCATCTCCATTAAGCCCAATTTGGTCAGCGTCCGGTTCTCGGCCGTAAGCGAGGCGACATCAACCACCGTGCCGAGGGCGACCAGGTCGAGTTGGTCAATTAAAAAAGGAGTGAGTTCACCGCCGCCCATCAATCCATGCGCCAGCTTGAACGCCAATCCCACACCTGCAAGCCCATCGAACGGATATTCGCTCCCCGGCACTTTGGGCGTAACCATGGCGTGGGCGGGTGGCATCTCGCCCGGCGAAAGTTGGTGATGGTCAGTGATGATGACATCTAACCCCAGTTCGTTGGCCAACTTGACCTCTTCGACCGATTTAATGCCACAATCGACCGTAATCATTAGCGCGCCATCCGCTTCCCGGATGGAACGAACCGCTTCCTCATTTAGTCCGTATCCCTCCTTGAATCGGTCAGGGATATGAAAATTCGCGGGCACATCAAGCTCGCGAAACGTCTTCAACAGCAAGGCGGCAGCCGTGGTGCCGTCCGCGTCGTAATCCCCAAAGATCCAGATCTGCTCGCCTCGCTTGATGGCTTCATGGATACGCTCTACCGCTTTTTCCATGCCGGGCATTGCAAACGGGTCATGTAGGTCTGCGGGCGTTGGGTACAAATACGCGTTCGCCGCCTCCACCGTTTCAATTCCACGAGTCACGAGGAGTTGAGCAATCAGCGGTGGGATACCGAGTCGCACGGCAAGCCGAGCACTTTTCTCGATATCAGTAGATTTGACCCGCCAAAGTTTCTGTCTCATAGTGATTCTATATTATCATGAACTTGTTTGTCACGTCAAGAGAAGATTACGGTTGGGGTATGTAAAGTTTTTGTTAAAAATATGAATTGAAGAGGCGTGTTGCCAGGTATTGCGAAAAATGGTATCCTTTCTTAAGCGTTTTATTTTTCAAATTATAGGTGAGGATACCAATGTTTAGTATATCATTACAAAGTTGCGAAGTCAAAGCGTTTGTAGAAGATGGCAATCGAACTGTCTTGACATTCCCAAACCGATTGGATATAATTTGAGGTGCCATTTCGCGAATACGGTTTTGTTAGACCACCCCAACACAAGCAATCACAATCCTAACGTTCAGTGAGAGGTCCTGATGCTGAAAGCAATCCAAAAAGCATTTCGCAAACTCATCTACAAATGCGTTACCCTTATTGTGCGCCGCCGCTTGCCACGAGCTGCTCCGAGCGCAGAGGGCGCGATTCTGCTCTTTAATCCCGCCGAATACGCTATCCACCCCCAAAGTTTGAAGCAAATGCTCGATGACGAAAAGGAGTTTATCTTGCTCGATGTCCGGGAAGAGTGGGAGTACAGAACCGTCCATATTGATGGCGCACTGTGGATTCCGTTGGGTGAACTGCCCCAACGCGCCTATGAACTCAATCTGTATGCCGAAATCGTCATCTACTGCCATCGCGGGATGCGTAGCCTTGATGCCGCTTATCTGCTTCAACAGCTTGGGTTCAAGCGAATTAAGAGTTTGGTCGGTGGCATCGACCACTGGGCGCAAGAAATTGACCCAACCCTCTACCGATATTGATTGAGCAGAACCGATTCGGATAGATATCTCCCTCCCTACGCATTGATAGCGATTCACTCCGTATATTTATATTTAAACAACAGAGGAAACGAAATGAACGCACAAATTCAACACTACCAAGATAAATTGAGCTACGAAACGGACTCGTGGGACCTCAACACGGCGATTCAGAATGGTGAGCAAATCGTCGTGATTGACACACGGTCTCCTGAAGCATTCGCGGAAGACCATATTCCGGGTGCAGTCAATTTCCCGCATCGGAACATGAGCGCAGAAACAACAGCACATTTGGATCGGGAAATGCTTTACGTAACATACTGCGACGGCATCGGCTGTAATGGGTCAACGAAGGGCGCGCTTAAGATGGCGCAACTCGGATTTCGCGTAAAAGAACTTATTGGAGGTTTGGAGTGGTGGAAGCGAGACGGTTATCCAACCGAAAAATGACATGCGAGAGGGCGGAGGGGAGCACCGAACAACCGATAATACCAAATTCACTAGATTCGTATTGTTTCACCGTCTTGATTGCAGCTCTTCCACTCCAGCGGAGCGCAATGTTTATAGAACATGATATGCTAAAATCCCCGCACTCCAGCGGAGTGCAATGTGTATAGTTTATATTCAAACTTGCTTAAGCAAGTTTTAGTAGTAAATTTGACATTCTTGAAACCGAGTTTTTTCTTGAAAACTCGGTTTCTCACGGAATAACTACAACGGACATCGATTTCAAAACTGCAACTTTTATATTGAAAGATGCTTAAAGGAAGTCATGGCAAAAGTTCGCACACAGATACCCACTGATTTAGTTACTAAGGTGCTCTTTGCATCGGATAAAACGTGCTGTGTATGTAGAGAAAGAGGTAAAACAGTTCAAATACATCATATTGACGAGAATCCAAGCAATAATGTATTTGAAAACCTAGCAGTGCTATGCTCTGAATGTCACAATGAGACGCATGTAAAGGGCGGATTTGGTCGACAGTTAAACTCTAATTTGGTAATCGAATATCGAGGCAAATGGATTGATAGTGTTCGCACACGCAGGAACACTGCTGATAAGCTAGCTGTAAAAATGCAATTAGGCGATCAAAGTCCTGGTGAGCAAGTAGAGGAACCTGATAATAGCTTCCTAGAACCAAATGAGCTTAAGAAACCTCCCATGGATTATATAAATGCATTGCCAGAAGTTAAGGCAGCATTGTTAGCTCAAGCACAACCAAGATGGAGTAACCCAAATACCTGTGAAATGGCACGAGCAAGTTACGACTATATTGATTCACTTACCGGAATACTGGTCACCCTATCTAATTATTACTCAACGCATCAGTTTGGCAATCAGTCACCTCAAGAGTACTTTTCAGAAATTATCTCTCCCAGATTTAAGTGGCACAGAGCTGTTGAAGAGCCTCATGGTCCTGGGACAGGTGGAACAATAATTTCGACAATAGTGCCTGCCAAGGTTATGGCTGAGGTGGAGAAAATGGTAGAAGACATGGTAATGGCACTTGTCGGATATTCTACCTCTTTTGACTGGCGTGAGTGGTCTAAACGTTGGCGTGGTGAAAATTAAAAAATAATCCAATGGAAAACCAAAGCACCATTGCGTTCTGCTTATACCAAATTAACCAGATTCGTATTGTTTTCCTTGCATCTCCATTCTTTCGCACCCCAAAGCCCCAGCGGGGCACTAGGTGCAAGAATAATTTCGCTAATTTGGTATTATTTATTCGGAGAAAGACAATGAAAATTTTGAAAGCTTTATTACGAGAAAAGACAAAAGTAATTGATGGAAAGGAGTGGAACCTAATGAGCCGTAAGGAGGTCAATGCTGAGATTAATGCCGAATGTTGTGAAGTTGATTCTCACATTCTCGATTACGTTAAAAGTGGAGATTACGGCTTCTACAAGTCGGAATTAAACGAAAACGAATTTCTGTCGTTGATCTGGCACGAAATTAATGCCTCTCGTTTGCTAACCTCTAAGGGTGAACCTCGCACAATCCGGGATGTTGCTGAAAGATTAATTAAGTGTCACACCTTTGAATCACTGTGTGAATATCAAAGACTACCGGGTACCGAGCACGATCCAAGCTGGTTCGATAAATGTCTCAAAATTGACAGTGAATTCGACTACAATAGGTTTTGTGCAATGTGGTTAGTAGAGGAAAATTGCATTGAACATAAACAGTCTCCATTAGGAAAATACTACATTGAAGATGGGGCTCATAGATCTCTGGTATTAGGGAAACGATTGCTACTGGAAGAAGAAAAATACCGGACCATTAAGGCGATTCTAAGGGATCCTAGACGAAAGAAAAAGAAGAATTAGACAAGCAAAAGACTATACGCGAAAAAAGTTGAATTGACAGTCCAAATTGCTTTGTACCTTACAGGATTAACCAAATTCGTATTGTTTTCCCCGTCAGCATCGGAACTCTTCGCTCCAGCGGAGCGCAATGTCTAATGAGTTTTGACGTTCAAGTTCGGTAGAAACCGAGTTTTTTCGGCAAAACTCGGTTTCTTTTCGTCTCAATACCCTTCAAACGTATTGTACACCCTGAATTATGATGGCATTACCGATTTTGAGTGTCAAATTTCATTAGCACACAATATGCCTAAATGCCCGCGCTCCAGCGGAGCGCAATGTGACTTATGACGTTAATTTTGGTATTAGAGGAGGACTTCAAACATGGAATCAAACGAAAATACAACAATAAAGGATCGAATTGAGCACATAAAAAGTCTCGAGAAGGAAATCCACTCCGTTGAAGGGATTGCCCTGGCGCAGTCCCTCCTGTATGACACAGTTGGAAGAAACCATCCACTCATGACCGTTCTTGACGACGTATTGAAGTCTAACGAGCCGCGCAGGATCATCGGAGCAATTCGCAGTGTGGTAGCACTGTACGATCAAGGTGGGCTCATTAGTCCCCGGCTGGCAATTGCACACGAGATCGAGGGAGATCTTCTCGACATCGCTCAAAAGCAGGTTGAAGCAGCCGAGAAAAGCACTGATGAAATACATGAGCAAGTACAGCTTGCGATCTCGGCATTTCTGGCCGGTGCCGCCCTGGAAGACGCGCTGAGACGACTGTGTGATGCCCGTGGTGTGAACTACGATCCGCAACGAACATCTATATCGAAACTGCAAGCGGCACTCTACCAACCAGCGAAGCAGATCGAGGTGATTTCAGGGTCTGAGAATAAGCAGATCACTACATGGGGAGATACACGAAACAAAGCTGACCATGGCCGATTTAGCGAAATAACCTACGCGGAGGTTCTCACAATGGTTATCGGTGTACGGGCGTTTATAGATAAGCATCTTCCGTAGAAAGAGGAACACCCGCGAACCAACTGAAACATTACGATGATAACAAAAAACAACCTTAAAGACCTACTCCAAACGCTAGGCTTCACGACGGAAGGGGACACCTTCCAAAAATCAATTGGGGAAACCGACTTAAAAGTTGACTTTGGCAAACAAAGCATAATTTACCCCGAAGATAGAGGGCTAATGGTCAATCGACAGGACACATGCAATTTCTCACAGAATGAGAATTTTGTTGTGTTTGAGTGTGTGCATCGGTTGATAGAACAAGGCTACAAGCCCGAACATTTAGAGCTGGAACCAAGATGGAAAGTTGGGCGCGGTGCCAGCGGTGGACGTGCCGATATATTGGTTAAAGACCGAGAAAATAAGCCTTGGCTGATTATTGAGTGCAAAACAGCAGGCAATGAGTTTGAAAAGGCGTGGGCTAAAACCCATCAAGATGGGGACCAGTTGTTCAGTTATGCACAACAAATCTCCGAAATACAATATCTCTGTCTTTACGCCTCTAGCCTCATCGGAACTGAGCTACACTTTAACCACGAAATTATCTCTCATCGTGACAATCCGGAAATTTTAACACAAGATCCAACATTGCCGTCCTTTGCCAAAGCAACCAACGTTAAAGAACGGGTCGCGGTTTGGCATTCTACCTACAAATCAGCCACACAAAAGGTCGGTATCTTTGGATCCAATATTCAACCCTACCAGATCGGTAAAAACAACTATACCCTTGCCGAGGACACCAAAGTCGTTGATGCCGTCGATAAAGAGGGGAAATACCATGATTTCCGAACCATTTTAAGAAAGCACAACATCGCACGGCGCGAAAACGCCTTTGAGGTCTTGGTCAATCTGTTTCTATGCAAACTGGTTGACGAGGAAGAAAACAGAGACGACCTCAAATTTTACTGGAACGGTCCCGCTTACGACAACTACTTCGATTTCGTCGATAGACTGCAAGACCTCTATCAAAAGGGGATGCGTAAATTTCTGAACGAAGAAATCAGCTACATCAGCAACGAACAAATTGACTCCGCATTTTGGACGGTCAAAAACAAACGCAACGCCACCAAGAAACAGATTCAACGCTATTTTAGAGAACTTAAATTTTTCACCAACTCCGCGTTCTCCTTTCTGGACACCCACAACGAAGGCTTATTCAACAAAAACACCGAAGTATTGTTAGAGGTTGTGGAAATGTGGCAAAAATTACGGCTCAAAACAGATAGCCCAAACCCGTTTTTGGGCGAAATGTTTGAGTTTTTTCTCGACGACGGGATCAAGCAGTCCGAAGGCCAGTTCTTCACACCGCTACCGATATGTAAATTTATTGTCAGTTCCCTGCCACTCGCTCAAAAAATTGAAGCGAACTCCGAACCGCTTAAAGCGGTGGATTACGCCTGCGGTTCGGGGCATTTTCTGACTGAATACGCAGATCAGATAGAACCGTTAGTTAAAGCACAGAACAGAGCCGTAAGCGACTACTACAGCCAAATCACCGGGATTGAAAAGGAAGATCGCTTGGCAAAGGTCGCCAAAGTCGCCGCCTATATGCACGGTCAAGAGCAGATTAAGATACTGGATACCGACGCGCTCGCTGTTCACCCCGAAATTCAGCGGGAGAGTTTCGATGTCCTGGTGGCAAATCCGCCCTTTGCGGTCGAAGGCTTCTTACAAACCTTGAGCGAGGAAGATAAAAAACAGTATCAACTCATCCAAGCCACAGGTGAAAGTAGCAATACCAATACCATTCAATGTTTCTTTTTGGAGAGGATTCACCACTTAATGGCACCCGAGGGGGTGGTCGGCGTGATTGTCCCCTCCAGCATTTTGTCCAATACGGATACGGTTCATATCCATACGCGTGAACTCCTATTACAATTTTTTGACGTGGTGGGTATCGCCGAACTGGGGAGCGGCACCTTTGGCAAAACAGGCACCAATACGGTGGTGCTCTTTTTGAGACGGAAAGCAAAAAGTCCAGAACTCGCCGAGCACTATCGCAATCGAGTGGATGACTTTTTTGAGGGTGATGACGAAGGGACGGAATATCGAGACGACCATCTGATTAAAGCGTATTGCAACCACATTGGCGTTCCTTATGAAGAATACATCAAACTCTTTGCCCCAACCAGCGTTGAGCAACTTGCCGAATTGCTACAATACGATATTTTCAAGGACTACACACAAGCCTTTAGTCAAAGTACAGAGGTTAAAAACCTGAAAAAATCCAAGGGATTCAAAGAAAAATCGGAAACAGAGCAATCCGCAGAATTGGAGCAACGCCTTATCGCGTACCTACACACCATAGAAAAGGACAAACTCTACCACTTTATTCTGGCACACGAGCAAGCGGGCAAAGTGCTGATTGTCAACGCACCGAGTACCAGCAAAGCACGAAAGCAATTTTTAGGCTACGAGTGGAGCGGTGCCAAAGGCAGTGAGGGCATTAAATATGAGGGCGGTGAAACGGTCAACGATATTATCACGCCCCTGTTTGACCCAAAGCATTTAGACAACAGTGAAAAAATAAACACGACGATTAAACGCAACTTTATCGGTGAAGCCACCGACCCACTACCCAAATACTGTAGCTATGCCAAACTCACCGATATGTTGGATTTTAGCCGCACAGATTTTAATAAAGCGATTAGCCTGAATCTAAAGCAGAATGATATCGACACCAAGTGGGAGTTAGTTAAGTTAGGGGAGATGGCCGAAATTGTTGCAGGTCAATCACCAAAATCTGAATTCTATAATGAAAATCAAAAAGGATTGCCATTCTATCAAGGCAAAAAAGATTTCGGAGATACATATCTTTCAGAACCCACTGTATGGACTGAGAAAATCACAAAACAATCAATCAGAAATGACATTTTAATGAGTGTTAGAGCCCCCGTTGGGAATGTCAATTTAAATCCTTTTAAAAAAATATGCATCGGAAGAGGATTGGCCGCCATCAGAGCCAGGGATAACGTCTTACACAATTATCTATTTAACTTTTTAGCCAATAATCAATCGTTGTTTACAGGACATAAAGGGATGTCGTTTGATTCTATTTCCACTTCGGATGAATTGCCTGAGATAAAAATCCCGCTCCCTCCACTTGAAATACAACAGAAGATTGCCGATAAATGCGAGGCAGTGGATCGGGAAGCAGACGAGGCCCGCCAAACCATCACCGATGCCAAACAGCAGATTGAAGCAAAAGTGCAATCGGTTATCAATGTAGGGTATGGAATGAAAAAGATTGGCGATATTTATAAAACTTCCTCTGGTGGAACACCTTTAGCAAATAAAAAGGCATACTATGAAAACGGAACAATACCGTGGATTAATAGTGGCGAGGTCTCAAAGAAAGAAATAAATTTCGCTGATAATTTTATCAGTGAGTTAGGGCTCAATAACTCTAATGCAAAATTATTTCCCAAGGGAACAGTTCTGTTGGCAATGTATGGGGCCACTGCTGGGAAAGTTGCTCTATTGAATATTCAAGCCTCAACCAATCAAGCATTGTGTGCCCTATTACCAACTGAGGAAATGGTGCCCAAGTTTTTGGTCCTAGTCTTAGAATCAATGTATCAGGACTTACTTAATATGAGAACAGGGATAGCAAGAGATAATTTATCGCAAGAAAAAATTAGAAACATAAAAATCCCCGTCCCCCCGCTTAATGTTCAACAGCAGTTAGTGGTAGAAGTCAAGCAATTAGAAGCAGAAATCACCCAAGCCCAAGCTGTCATTGATAACGCCACCGAGCGCAAAAATGCAATTCTCACAAACTATCTAATGAAAATTGACAGTCAAAACAGGTAATATTTTGTGGCATCGGTGCGGTTACCCCTTACGGGTGGCGAGATGACTCGACGCAAAACACGCACCTACCGGGGTGGGGTTACCGAAGTTGAACGTCAAAACTGATTAGGGACCGTTCAACCCAACCTACGGACTTGCCTAGATGAAGAATAAAAAAAGCACCGGTTGTATCAATTCCTTCCGGTGCTTTGTGTGTAAGTCTATTATGTCAACGTGCTATTACCATTCATCTCGGTAGCCACCACCGCGATCCTCTCTTCGACCACCACCACCACCACCACGCTGGCTGCGAGGACGCGCCTCATTCACCTTCAGAGTTCGCCCCATATGCTCGGTTCCATCTAACTGAGAAATCGCCTCTTGAGCTTCTTCGTCGTTCGGCATCTCGACAAATCCAAATCCTCTCGATCTTCCGCTGTATCGATCTATAATAATTTGGGCAGAGTCAACCTGTCCGAATCTTTCAAAAGCCTCTTGCAAATCATCGTCTGTGGAATCAAACGATATATTGCCGACATAGATGTTCATTCTAACTGAATCTCCTGTTCTGGTTGCGCTTTGCACGCTTGGCACGAAATCCATGCGTGGTTAACACGACAAACTCCTACCAAGCGTTTCTTGCAAAAAAAAATCTATCGGTAAATCCCTGACTCCGCCTCACTGTATTGCGACCCAGTGCAACTTGCGGAGTTGGTCACCGACGGGCCACAGTAGCCCGCTAATAGGTTATTATATCACGTAACCTTCACGAATGCAACAAGTTTTGTATATTTGTTGATTTTTCTTTACATTTTCGGGCTTGGAAGTTGACAATCCTTCTTATTTTACCTTTCTTCCGTGCAAGGCACCATCCCTTTAGGGTGGTGATGTAGCACGGCGCAACGCGTTATTTTTGCGCTCGCTCACGCGACCATCCGTCCTCGGATTTTGTTGATTTTCAATAGTGGATGTGATAGGCTACAGTCAACCTTTCGTGGCAAGGTATCATGCCAGCATCCTCGCTGGTGCTTGCCACACCCTTTGATACAGGGCACGGAAGGTTGAGAGGTTTCCCATGTATATCACACGAAAAATCAAAGCGAAGCATTTAGATGTAGACACTGTGTATTTGGAATTTCTCACCCAAGAAGCTGGGCGGTGCTATTCCAAAACGGTCTCATTGATTCGCAAGACGCACAAGCGAAAAGGCTTTTGGCTTTCCGAAGGTGCAGTCCAAAAGTATCAACGCCTGCGTGGTTATCAACTATGCGCTCGCTCACGCGACCATCCGTCCTCGGACATTCTCAAACGGTGCAAGCAATCTGTCAAAGCTATTTCAAAGCACTCAAGAGCTACTTCGCGGTTGTCAAGTCAAATCCTGATGCCAAGCCTCCAAAACGCACCCCAAAGTATTTCAAGGTGCATTGGAAATCAACGGCTATCAGTTATCATGATGGCGTGGTACGGTTATCTACTGGAAGAGACCGCGAACCGATTGAGATAAAAGCACTACAAAAGCCTGCGTGTGTTGAGTTGTATCACGAACGGGGTCACTACTATTTCTCACTGATCTACAAAGTTGAACCGCCCAACCGTGAGATAACAGGTAATACAGTTGCTGTGGATATGGGCGAGATTCACCCAATTGTTTCGCACGATGGGCAAAACGTGACCATCTACAACGGGCGCAAATTGCGGTCAATCAAACAATACCGTGAGAAAACCAAAGCACGTTTTCAATCCAAAATGGACCGGTGCAAACAACGGTCAAAACGCTGGTATAGACTTCGACGCGCAAAAGGCAAATCCCTTGCGAAAATCAACGCACAAATCAGGGATGCTGAACACAAAATCACATCACGTTTTGTATCCGACTGCAAAAAGGCAAAGGCGGACACGATTGTGATAGGCAAACTCAAAGGCATTCGTGATAATGCACAGTTTTCCAAATTGTCTAACCAGAAGATTCACCAGTGGCCGTTTGCACGTATCGCGAGTATGATTGAGTACAAAGCCACGCTCGCAGGCATAAAAGTGGACACCGTTGATGAGGCATACACTTCTCAAACCTGTCCACAATGCGGGCATCGGCACAAACCACGAAATCGCAACTATCACTGTAAGCCCTGCGGATTCAAGTATCACCGTGATGGCGTTGGCGCAATCAATATTTGGTCGGACTTTTTGGCTCGGTCGTCGATGACCGAGCCAAAAAGCCAAGTATCTGGATGGCTATTCCATCCAGTAGTTGGGGTTATGGCATCCCCCATAGGTGTCCGGTTCCATCCGCACCTGTGCAAAGTTGCGTGAATTTCACACGCTTAAGAATCCCCATCCCTTTAGGGTGGGGAGTACGTCAAATCACTTCTCTTTGAACTTCCGTCCCACTCTCGCTCATCAGCGATGCGTCCCAACAGCCGTTTAACCACGTCACTGTTACTCTTCGCGACATCCATCGTCTCATAAGGATCTGACTCAATGTGGTAAAGTTCGCTGTTTTGCGGGTCTATTGACGTATCGGTAATTAACTTCCACCCGGCTTGACGGATGGCAAATTCTGAGCCCTTAAAGTTCCAGAAAATCGATCGGTCGTCACACTGTTCCCCCTCACCTATCAGGAATGGCCAGACATCAACCCCATCCCACCGCGGGTCATCCGCCGGTGTATATCCGAGCAGGTGGGTAAAGGTCGGCATCCAGTCGGCAATGTGCATCAGGTGATTGCAGGTCCCCGGCTTCAGCACACCCCGCCAATTAATCAGCGTCGGCGTACGGATTCCGCCCTCGTATAACTGCGCCTTCTGTCCGCGCAGTGGACCGTTGCTACCGAGCCGCGGCATCGCTTCCTGCCAGCCGGGATATTGGTCGCTGCTGTGCAGTGGTGCTTTCGTTATCGCCCCATTATCTGAAGAAAACACGATGATTGTGTTATCACGCTGACACATACGTTCCAACGTTTCGACGAGCTGTCCCACAGCATAGTCCATGTGACTGGCGTATGCGGCGTATTTCTTAAATGAACGGTCTTTGAGCGGGTCATCATCATACTTTTCAGATTCATAAGTGTCGAGCCACGGTTGCGGTGCCTTGACCGGAACATGAACCGCTGTGAACGGCACATAGCAGAACCAAGGCTGTTCCCGCGTTTCCAACCAAGCCACCGCTTCTCTCATGATTAGGTCGGTCACATGGCCGCGTTCCTCAACAAGTTCACCGTTCCGATGCCAAGTCATAGAAAACGGTCCCCTTTTGTAGCGATGGTTGTACGGGTCAACCCCACCGGCTAAACTGCCGTATGCCGTGTTGAACCCATACTGATTGGGACCGTATTCGGGCGATGACCCAAGATGCCATTTTCCAAAAAGTCCTGTGTCATAGCCGCAATTTCGCAACGATGTCGCCAACGTCTCGTACCCATCCGGCAGAACAGGAGGGTTAGAAGGTGTCGTCGCACGACGGCCAAAACGTCCGGGGTGTCTACCAGTCAGAAACGATACCCGGGTGGGCGTACACATCGGGCAGACATAATGACCATCAAGTTCAATTCCTGACTCTGCAAGCCGATCAATATTCGGGGTCTGAATCATGGAACCGTGATAGCCAACATCGCCCCAGCCAAGGTCATCTGCCAAAATAAAAAGGATGTTCGGTTTTTCAATTGAAGACATAACGTTCTCTTTGATGTTTTTGCGTTTCGCTACAATTTCTACGCGTCTGATTTCTCCATAAGGTTGACATAGGCAAAATGCCAGTCTTCAATGTGGTTAAGCACGACAGCGGAAGTCAACGTGCCATCCTCCTCCCGCCCGACGGTGCAGTGGATTTCGACTCGTTTGCTGTCAGCGTGAATGCGGGTACGCACGAAGGTGTTCCACTGATCAACCGGTCCCCGGTCAATTTTCCCACCTTTCTGTTCCAATACCCATTCCTCGAATTGGATATATGTGGGCAGGTTGTTGTGGATATAGGCAACGGCATCATCCGGTTCAATTTGAAGGGCTTGCAATACTCTGGCATCTAAGCCGCTTTGAGCCATGTTGGGGTAGTCCGGATGAAGGGCATCTTTGGCTTTCAGGAGGTTTTTCAACCATGTCCGCGGCAACTGGCAGACCTCCAGCGGCCCGTAATCAATCGTCGCGATCAAGGGGATAACTTGACCACTGAGGCTGTCGAGGTCGCGTTTGTAAAAGAGTTGCCAATCTTGGAGGCTGTTGAGTATGACAGCAGAATTGACGTTGACATCATCCGAGAAGCCGATATCGGCATACGTTTCAACGATTTTTTCTGGCCGGTGAACACGAGTTCGGACCCGTTCATTCCACTGGTTGACGACGTTCTCATCCAGTGCGCCACCCTTCTGCTGCAACACCCAGGCTTCAAACTCAAGGTAGCTCGGCATGTTATCCCGCAAGTAGGCAAGGACCGTTTCCTTGTCCAAACCCAAAGCTTCAATAACCAATCTATCCAGACCGTTGCTGCAATCGGGATACTCAGCGTCAAGCAGTCCGGATTTTCTCAGAAGCACTTTCCACCAGAAACGGGGAAGATGACAGATACCTATCGTACCGTAACAGATACTGCTGATAAGAGGAATCATATTATGCACCTTTCTCAGAGGGATGTAAAAAGGAATAAAATGATTATACCCATTTGCCAAATTTTGTCAACAAAAATCGCGTAAATCTTAGAACCTGTCTTAAAAACAAAGCACCGGCCCGTGGGTGGGAAATCCCTTTCCCACCCTTCGGCGATTCAACCCAACCCGTGGGTAGGAAATCCCTTTCCTACCCGATCCACGATACGTCATGATGATTTTTCAAACAGGCTCTCCCCCAAAGCACCCTGTTTCTGAAGCCCGTTAGTTTTTAATTGACATCTCGTGACAGTATTGTAAAATGAAGTCATCCTTGAAGATAGCAAAGTCGAGATAGAAGGAGCGTTTCGCAAATGGCAAAATTTAACCTGATGAAAGGGCTTTTCGGTCTACTACCCACACCCTACACAGATGACTTAGAAATCCATACCGCTGATTTGCGGTCTGCCGCAAATTTCTGCTGTGAATCCGGGCAACACGGAATTGTCTGGCCAGTGATGGTCGGCGAATTCTACTTCCTCGGCGAGGAAGAGCGCGTCCAAAACCTTGATGCGGTTCTCGAGGAAGTTGACAGCAGATTGCCGGTCGTCTTCGGTTGCTCCGGGGTCTCCGTACCACAGACGCTGTTTTTCGCAAAAGCCGCACAACGAGCGGGCGCAGATGCTGTGATTGCGATGGCACCGGCGCGCACCAACCCTTCAGTTACAGTTGATATGTTCCGGCGACTCGGAGAGGTCTTTGATCGGGCGATTATGATACAGAATGCAGGGGGCTATGCGCCGCTTACCGGGGAGCAGATTGCTCGGTTGGCCGAAGAAATCCCGCAAATCGAATACGTCAAAGAGGAGAGGCAACCGGGGCCAAAACACATTGCCGAAGTCAAACAGCTTGCCGGGGATAAAATCAAGACCATCTTCGGCGGTGCGGCCGGGAAGGTGTTGCCCTCCGAATTTACACGCGGTGCCAACGGTTGTATGCCCGCTTGCGAATTAGGTGACCTGTTGGCGAAAGTTGTTGAACGGTGGTGGGCGGGTGACGAACCAGGTGCCCGCGACCTGCACACCCGGCTGTTGCCATTGATAAATCTCGAAAATCACTATTTTGTCCGTTATATCCTCAAACAACGGGGAGTATTGACATCTATGGTCGAAAGGGCACCGAGTGCTGATTTACTTGATGAACACGATAAGCACGAAATTTCGATTTTGCTAAAGGCAGTGGAGAATGACATCACCGTTTTCCCCTTTGGTCAAGAATAAGAAGGAGAGTTCCATGAAATTAACCGACGAACAACTGGCAACATGGGAGCGCGACGGCAGCATCGTTGTGCCCGACATTTTCCCGCCCGAATCCTTTGTGCCAGCACTAGAAGCCGTCGAGCGCAACGGTTACGACGGGATGACTTATGCAGAGTATCAGGCGAAATGGGATGCGAACCCAGACGAGCTCAAGCAGGCTTACGAAAAAACATCGCCGATGGCACTATTGGCGGGGCCATTCGGGGGCGCGTTGCATTTTCCCACAGGTCTTGATGCCGTGGACAAACTGCTGGAGAACGAGGAATATATTGAGGTCGCGTGTCAGTTGTTAGCCACGGACGAGATACGTCTCGGTTACGGACAGATCTTTGTGCGTGATGGGCTGACCGATACGCGATATAGCGAGCAACCGTGGGAGGGATACCACATTGATAACGCCACCAATTCTCCCCTGCCACCGCACCCAGATTGGCAACGTTACGGATACCTGCTTTCCTGCGCTGTCTTACACGATATCGACCCGGACGGTGCCCCGATGTTGCTCTGCCGCGGTTCACACAGACAACTCGATGCGCTGTTCGGCCGTCATGCCGGACGTGCGGGAGGGATGGGGTTCCCAGATCTTCGTGAGTTTAAGGAATTGGCAAAACCAACACCTGTCACAGCGAAAGCCGGTAGTGCTGTCTTCCGTTCCAGTTATACGATTCACGCCGCGCAACCGTTTGAGAACAAACGAAAACAGCGGGCATGGATGGGCTTTCATTTCCACCGTGCCGACAACGCCGATTGGTGTCAAACGACCCGTCCGGTGCCTGGCTGGTCATCGTCGGAATACCTGCATTTCATAACGAACACAACGCCCCGTGTCCGTCACCTGCTCGGCTGGCCTCTGCCGGGCGATGCCTACTATACCGAAGAATCGCTCCAACGGCTCGCCCACGCCTATCCCGGGATGGATGTGACACCGTATCAGGATGCGATGTAAGAGAAATGACCATCCCAACAATCAAACGAGGTAAACGGATGAAGCTAGATGCTCAAGATACCCTTCAGCGCGAAATTGAGCGTACACCGATTATTGATGCTCATGCCCACATTTTCCCCGAAGTCTGTGGCACAATTGGCGATGGTCTCACACGCGGGCTGGGCTACGGACGCATCGCCATTGGAGAGACGGAGCTTCAACTGTTCCCGCCGTATGGTGAAAAAACGACCTTCACCCCTGAAATGATGTTGGCGAACATGGATTGGGCAGGCGTTGATAAGGCAGTGCTACTTCAAGGGCCGTTCTATGGAGAATGCAATCGTTATGTTCTTGATGCGCTTACCCGCTATCCGTCTCGGTTCATTGGTGCGGCATATTTAGATCCGTGGGGTGAAGCGTGTCACGAAGCATTCGATAAGATTATGGAGGCATCCCGTTTTCGAGCGATTAAACTGGAGTGCTCTGAAGCCACAGGGCTGTGTAGCATCCACCCGGAAGCGAGACTTGATGCCCCGGATATCGCTTGGCTCTGGGATGAAATTGAACGGGCGGGCTTGGTACTTGTGCTAGACCTGGGGGCAGTGGGGAGCCGTTCCTACCAAACGAGTGCCGTGCGTACAATTGCAGAGAAGCATCCCAACCTACAGATTGTCATCGCGCACTTGGGGCAACCGCGGCCAACCGCTGAAGCTGACAAAGAACGTTGGCATCTATGGCAGGAGCAGATTGATTTAGGTCTGTTCCACAATGTGTGGTTTGACAACTCCGCCCTACCCGCCTATCTCACTGACGAGGGGTACCCATATCCGAGTGCCGAGCGATACATGCGTATGGCGATTGAACGCATTGGCTCAGCGAAAATAATGTGGGGCACCGACCAGCCGGGGTTGCTCTCACATGCAAACTATCCACAGTTGGTCGCATTGTCCGAATTACACACGCCGTTTCTCTCCGCCCATGAACGAGCGATGTTTCTCGGCGGAACTGCACTGCACGTATACGGTTAGTACATTGAAATCGCCAAATTCGCACATAACAAGGAATTGGGAGGCATAAAAATGAGCAATCGTTTTGGATTTAATGCGCCAGGGGGCCAACCCCTTGAGGATTCGATCCGATGGGCGACCGAAAACGGATTTCATTACATTGACTTTGAGGCAGATACACCGCCAAACGACATCCCCTCCTTCGATGCCGCCCGCATCCGAACCGTGCGTAACCTTTGCGATACGCACGATATCGAAATCGGGATTCATCCATCGTCGTCAATTAACAACGCTGAACACGTCCCGATTATGTCAAACGCAGTGGACGAGTATCTAACCGCAAATCTGGAACTTGCCGTGCGGCTTGGCTGCGGGTGGCTGATTGGGCATGGCGGGTATCACTTCGGCGATGTCGGACGGCGACGTGAGGCGGCTGTCGAGCGCATGAAGCGGTTGGTCGACCAAGCAGAGCGGACAGATGTCTGTATCTTTTTTGAGAATCACAACAGAGAACCAGAACGTGCTGAGATTCACTACATGCCCCATAACGTAGAAGAGACCCATTGGTTCTTTGACACAATTCAGTCCCCACACTTTAAGTGGGCATTCAATGTGGCGCACGGTCACCTCGTACCGGAAGGATGGGAGGGGTTCCTCGATGCGTTTGGGGCAGACAATATCGGCCAGGTACGGCTCAACGACAACACCGGTGAGTACGAAATCCATCTTGTCCCCGGCGAGGGAAACATCAACTTTGAAGCCGTATTTGCCCGGCTGAAGGATTTGGGGTATTCAGATTGGTTCAGCCTAGGGTTCGGTAACGAAGCAGATAAGGTGCGGGTGCGGGATTGGTTTGCCACATTGCTTTGAAAACTGGAGCAAATGGGGACACAAAAAAGGCGAGAGAGACGACCAACACTGTCCCACTCGCCTTTTAGGAAAATCTGACACGACTCAACCGATGTTAATCTTGCGATTTTTCCTCAAAAACTCCAATGTAAAGCAAAGCGGCTATCAACCCTCCAAGTAGTGGTCCGACAAAATAGAGCCAAATATTGGCGTAAGTTCCGCTTGCTACCGCAGGACCGAGCGTTCGAGCTGGATTCAGCGATGCACCGGTGAGCGGACCCGCCAGAAGAATTGACAGTGACAAAGTTAGACCAATAGCTAACCCGGCTAAGTTACCCGCTTTACCGCTCACAGCGGCATTCAAAACAGTGTTCACGAGGAAAAAGGTTAGAATGGTTTCTATAACCAAACCCTGAACTGGGCTAATGCCCTCCGCCAGTACGGTCGCGCCCAAATTACTATCCGCCGCCCCCGCGTAACCCTTCAACGCAAAGGCGAGTGCAAGTCCGGCGATGATACCTCCCAACAATTGAGCTACCCAATAACCAATCGCTTCAGTGATCTTTATTTTTTTAGCGATCAAGAGACCAAAAGTTACCGCTGGGTTAATATGCGTCCCAGAGATATGCCCATACGCGTACGCAAAGGCGACAATGACAAAGCCGTGAGCCAAGGCGACCAGGACGACATCCCCCTTACTCAGTGCCGCCGCCCCCGCACCGATAAAGATCAGTGCAAAGGTCCCAATCAATTCTGCAATTAACGGTTTTGTTTGCATGTAAACGCTCCTCTTATTATGTGGTTCGACAGTTCTTGACGAATCGGTTTGTCTCGCCTAGCATTGAGACTATTCGCGCTGCAAACCTGCATTTCATTCGAGCACGTAGGGTCTCAATTAATAAAATTAACCCATTATAACACGCTCCAAGTTCCCCGTCGATCCTTTTCTTATGCTCAATTTGGTCAAGTGGCAATCAATCTTCCAATCTACCCGCCCATTTGATGCAACCTGTGATATGCTCCAAGAACCACTCCTGATGCCAAAGCACGTCCGGATGACCAAATGCAGTGTACATAACCCTACCCTGCCCGTAGGTGTGACACCACCCCAAGGCGTAATCGTTGTCGTCACGGTTTCCTTTGGAGAGGTCGACGGAACTGTTATCGAGGTGCATAAGTACATGGGTTTTGCTACGGTCCCAATTCTTGAAGGTGTAGATTTCATCAACCAGCGTGAAGCTGTCGCCGAGCATACGGGTCGCAGGATGGGTGGTGTCCTCCACAATAACATTGACCTCTTGGTGCCACGGATGACCAGCGAAGTATCCGCCCAACATTTCGCCATATTCCGGCCAGTCGTAACACGTATCCGTCGCATTGTGAATGCCGAAGAACGCTTTACCACCCCTGACAAAGTCAAGCAATGCCTGCTTCTGAGAATCATCAAAAGCGAGGTTTCCGGTTGTCGCAAAAATCAGCATGTCAAGTTTTTCCAGATTTTCGGCGGTGATAAGTTCGCAGCGGTGGGTGGTATTCACCTGCCAACCGTTGTCTTGCCCCAACTTTTTCAAGGCAACTTCTGCATCTGGCAGGTAACTGTGCTCAAATCCTGCTGAATGGCGTAACATCAAAATGTTCATGGCAAACTCCTAAAGTGAAAGTGAAAAGAAGTAGACCAACACGCTGGAAAGAGCTGAAACAGGAGTGTTGGCTTGTGCGTTTGAGTGAATAGTTCCTTGACGTAATACCATTTCTGAAAATTTATATCGCGTTAGCGGTTTTGATGAAATATGAAACGCCTGTAATCCCGGCTACGGGGGTGCGGTTGATGACGCTTTCTTTGAAAGTGGCAACATGAGTTGACGCATATCGTGATCCGATGGGGCAAGATGCCCCGGCTACGGGGGTCTGATGCGTTTTTGCTTATGAAATCGGACTTCCATTAACGAGTGATTTATTATCGGAATTGGTATAATTATACAGCTCTCATGCCTATATTTCCATTGAAAGTTATTCTCATCCGAAAAGTCTTACAGTTTTCAAAACACAATGCACCACGGTTGCTTCGTCGGGTTTTGCCGAATGTACTTGCGCTTGGAGCGGTATTTCTTTTGGGCGTTATCTTAATAGAACTCATGGGAGGGCGCGCGTTTGAAATCTACAGCCTGCTGTGGAGCAGTACGTTCGGAAGCCTTGATGATTTCGGTTATGTCCTGTTTAATGCAACCCCGCTGATTTTCACGGGGCTCGCCGTTACAATCGGTTTCAGGTGTGGATTGTTCAATATCGGTTGCGAAGGCCAGCTTTACCTCGCAGGATTCGCTGCTGCTTGGGTCGGTTTCCAGTTCAACCTGCCTGCCGTGCTACTTATCCCGCTGTGTCTCTGTTCCGCTATGCTCGCCGGGTCATGCTGGGCGGCAATACCAGGATACCTCAAGGCGAAATACGGTGTGCATGAAGTAATTAACACCATCATGCTGAACTTCATCGCGGTCGCGTTGACGAACTATCTCGTCACAGAGATTTACCAAGAACCGAACCAGATGAGTCTCCAAACGCGAAAAATTTATGAAACTGCACAACTACCGCGCATGGCACATTTCTTCCCGATGTTTCCGCCGAGCAACCCATTAAACGTCACACTACTACTAGCGATTGGGTCTGTTTTGCTCTGCCACTTTTTCTTGATGCGAACGCGATGGGGATATGAGATTCGACTCGTTGGCAACGCCCCGGAAGCCGCCGCATACGCCGGTATCAACGTACCGTTCGTTACCATCTGGACGATGGCACTAAGCGGCGCAATCGCAGGATTTGCGGGGGTATGGGATGTGATGGGCTATCATTATCGCTTCATTAATAACTTTTCGCCCGGCTTCGGATTTACCGGAATTGCCGTCGCGTTGCTCGGTAGAAACCATCCTTACGGTGTTCTATTCGCGGCCCTGCTGTTCGGTGCTTTGAGCAAAGGGGCACTGACCATCGAAATCCTAACAGATGTACCGAGAGAACTGTTCTTAATCATAGAGGCGGCACTCATCCTATTTCTAATCTGTGCGGCAAGATTCACAAGACGAACTAGAGGCGGTGTGCTATCGCCCAGTGTGTGAGAAAATATCGCTAAATTACGAAAATGATCTTTGAACTGATTCCAACAACAATTCGGATGTCAACACCGCTTGCCTTAGCCGCCCTTGGCGGTATCTACTCAGAACGCTCGGGCGTGGTCAATATCGGGTTGGAGGGCATGATGCTCATGGGAGCGTTTGGGTATGTGATTGGTACGCCAATGTTAGGTTCCACATGGGGCGGGTTAATCATCGGAATCGGTTGCGGCGGTGTCATCGCACTTCTGCACGCAATCACATCAATCAGCTTCCGGGCAGATGCCATTGTCAGCGGTGTTGCGGTGAATCTGATGGCAGTGGGCATCACAGAATTTTTCATCCGAGGGGCGACATCTCAACGGGTGGCAGGGCTACCTCAGTGGGGGATTCCGTGGCTGGGAAACTACGCTTTTATCGTATACCTGACTCTCCTACTTGTGATTGTGAGTCAGGTTTTTCTTTTCAAAACGCCTTGGGGGTTACGCCTATGTGTCGCAGGCGAATCAACTGAGGCATTGAATGCACTAGGTCTAAGTCGCGCCAGATGGCAGTATCTCGGTGTCCTAATCAGTGGGCTTCTTGCCGGGGCAGGCGGTTGCTTCTTGGCATCCGAAGCGCACCACTTCACCAAAGGAATGACAGCCGGTCGAGGCTATGTGGCTTTAGCAGCCGTGATTTTCGGAAAATGGAAGCCCTTGAGAGCGGGGACAGCGTGTCTCCTGTTTGGATTTGCCAATGCGCTAAAATTGGCCAATCGCTGGCAAATCCCATCCCAACTGTTGGACAGTTTCCCTTATCTGCTCACAATAATCGTACTCGTTGGCTTCATCGGCAAATCAAATCCACCAGCGAGTTTGGGGAAACATTGATAACCGATCTCGTGAGTCGGGGGTATGTAAAGTTTTTGACATTAACCCCGTAGCTGGGGCATCTTGCCCAAACGTTGACATTATAGTGAAATCTAAAAATATGTAGACAGCCGGTAGGCGTGGTCCACCCCGGTAGGCGCGTGTTTTCAACCGCGCCGAGCGTCTGATTCCTTGGTAGGAGCGTGTTTCCAACCGCGCTGGTCGTGCGAGTGTCTACATATCTTTCGGTTCCACCATATTTATTGGCTTAGCTATTATTGTCTTCATCCTCATCATGGGAGCCGTAGTCATACTGCCCGTAGCCGTAATAGCCAGAGTAGTGCGAACTTGCCCTATTGCACAACACGCCAACGTTTTTGGAGCCGACGGTATTGGATACACTCCCCGTCAAACTCTCAATCCCACGTAGAATATCAAATCGCTTCGTACCGGTGCTGAACACAATAATAACCGCATCAACCACATTTGAAAGAATAGTCGGGTCGGCGACTGCGTGTATCGGTGGCGAATCAAAGACGACGAAGTCATACACCTCCTTGGCACGTTCAACAAACTTGGCTAATGCCTCAGAATTCAAAAGCTCTGCCGGATTCGGTGGAATGCTCCCACTCGTAATCAGATCAAGATTTTCGATCTCGGTCTTTTTAACAATAGAACGGAGTACTTCGTCAAAATTATCGTCATTCATTTGAATCAAGAGTTCGCTCAACCCCGGTTTACGCCGTTCTGATGGAGAAAGCTGGAGTGCCCCGGCAGACTCGCCGCCATTGGAATCACCTCCATTAGAATCACCTGCTGTGTCTGATGGAAGTTGCGGTTGCGTCTGGACCTGTTGCGTTGAAACAAACGTCTTATGCTGAGTCGGACGCCGCATGTCGGCATCAATCAGTAGCACTCTCTTGTCCATCTGGGCTAATGTCACCACAAAATTGGAGGAGACAGTGCTTTTGCCCTCGCCACTGGCCGCGCTCGTAACTAGGATGGTTCGTATCGGCGCACCCGGATTGAGGAACTGCAGTTTTGTTCGTATAATACGGAACGCTTCGGAGATGTTGGATTTTGGGGAATCAAAGGTAACGAGTGCCACCCGGTGCTCTCCATTGTCTGCGATGACTGGCACCACGCCGAGGAAAACCGGGGGGGCCGGAAGGGCTTCCAACTGCTGAAGTGCATCTTTCAACGTGGGATAGGTATTGTCAAAGTAATCCCTCAGAAATGCCACCCCAACGCCAAGTACCAAACCAATTAAGAGACCGAGTGCGAGGTTCAATGTCTTTCTTGGACTGATAGGGCGCTCGGGCAGAATAGCCTGTTCCAAAATCTTGACACTTCCTAATTCCGCTTCCTTAACAAGCCTTGCTTCCTGTTGGGTCTGCGCGAGTGTTTGATACAGTTGCACAGCTAATAGCAACTCCCTTTTTAATCGCCCCAACTCTAACTGTTTGTCAGGCCATTCGGCTATCAATTTATCGTAGGTCGCAATTTTCTCATCGAGAACCATAATTTTATTGTTCACCTGTCGAATCGTGGCAAGTACCCCAATCATCTGTTCGGTTAATCCTTGGTGTATTGGGTTTAATGTTGTGGTTTTGCTTGTTATCCGCTGTTCATCTTCGTCGCGAATTTCTGTTTCCGTCTGGGCGATGCGTGCTTTGAGTCGCTCTATACTAGGGTGACCAAATGGGTATTGAAGTTCCAATCCGGCTAACTCAATTCTATCGTTACTTAACTTTTGTTGGAACGCCGCAACGATTGGGTTATCCGTCAATTGCTCGGCAGAGATGACCGTCTTAGTCAACTTACTCGCTTCTGTAGTTAAGACCTCTAGTGTTCCGGCCGCCCCTGCGCGTGATTGGAGAAGCACAATCCTTTGGCTATCTAACTGTCCGATATTTTGGATAATCATCTCTGCTTCGGCATCCAAATTTATTGTCTCGCTTTTCACTTGAAAATCACGAAGCCGCTCTTCAGCGTCTTTCAATGCCGTTTCAAAGTCTGGAAGCGTTTCTTTTGTGAATGTTTCGGTCGCATCCCAATTCCGCCGCCTGTCTTCTTTGATGTATTCCTGAAATACCTCGGAAATCTTGTTTACCAAATCCCGCGCCCGTTCAGGAGTAAGCGCCTCCACGCTGATTGTGATAAGATCGGAGTGCCGAGATGGTTCAGCCCTCAACCCCTCTTTTAAGAGGTTTTTGACCATTAGGCTTTCCCACTCTTCAATGGACAAGTCGCCCTGCTCGGTCTTTTCAGAAGGTTGTCTCCCCAGCAACCCTGCGGTCCAGGTAACAGTCTTTCCACGATGAACAGGCAAAGGCTCCAATAGACCGCCCGCCCTCAATTTCTGAACAGCATCGGGAACAATGGCTCGGGACATAATAATCTCACTGAAGGTTTGCAGTTCTGTTTGCTGTCCTAGCCCGGGTATCAACATCTCCGATAGAAAGGGTAGCGACTGTTGACTCCCCTCTTGTACCCAAATTGTACCTTCGGCTCTATAGAACGGGGGTGCGAGATCGTTTATCAGCAACGCTACCAAGACCGCGACGACAACTATTGCGGCAATGAGCCACTTATTCCAAAATAGAATCCGGATATAATCTTCAACGCGAATATCTTGTGTGTCAGATTGGCTTTCTTGCATATATTACCGCCTCAAGATGTTGTAAACTATACCTGCTGCCGAAACGCCGGCCAACACGACCGACCAGTTAATCCGGAATCGGTTTGAAACGTGTACCCGATCTCCGGGATATAACAACGGAGTGCCTTGTAGATTTTCACTTTTAAGGAGTTCATGCAGATTAACCCGTTCCGTTTTGCCATCTGACCGGATGACTAGGACTTTTTTCAGATTCGCTCGGCTTTCATCCCAACCACCAGCTAAAGATAACGCCTCAATCACATCAATCGGCTTTTTAACGCTGTATGGCCCGGGAAGAGCGACCGCCCCTAAGACACTTATCTTTTCTTCCTCATACGCATTAGGAATATATAGCGTATCCCCCGGGCTGAGCATGGGTATATCTGCGTTAGTGTCGTCTTCAAGTGCGCTTTTAAGGTTAATGGCTATCCGCTCACCTGTGCTTCTGATGATTATCGCCCGCGCCAAATCTGCGACACCCTGTTCTTGACCACCAGCCAACATCAACGCTTGCAGTGGATGAATCTGCGTACTCTCGATTGAATGCGGCCCTTTTTCAAGGACTGCACCTGTCACCATAATCGGGAGTTGTTGCAACAGATTGGGCACAAAGATAACATCGTCCGCTTGTATCGGTACATCCTCCTGATTCTCGTTCCCCATCAACTGTTTTAGGTCAACAATTCGGTGGATTTTTCCATTGCGCCAGATTTGAACTGCTGTCAGTTTTGCCGTATCGTAATCGTAACCTCCTGCGAATGCCAATGTCTGGGACAGATAAAGTGACTCGGATTCAAAAGGATAACGCCCTGGCAGTTGCACCGCTCCCCAAACATAAACAAAATGTGGTTTACTCCGTAGAAGTGTGACGAAAACTCTCGGTGCTTCTAAGCGACGTTCCAACCCTTTACTGATTTCCTCCGCAATTTGGGAGACCTCCAAGCCCTCAGCTTTGATTTCGTAATCAATTAAAGGATAGGAGATAAATCCATCAAGACGAACGATAAGCTGTCTGCTATAGGCTGGATAACCATCTATAACCACACTAATGACATCTCCAGTTCGGAGCGTGTACGGTTCCGAGGGAGTTTCGGCTTGGGCATTAGCAACTTGGAGAGCGAAACTAAAAATGCCGAAAAGAGTAAAAAGCGGAAAGAGAAGAATAAAGAAATAGTGGGAATGGTTCCTGAATTTGCTGTTTTTCATGCGTTTTGTATAGCTACCACAAATTTTATTAAGAAACTTGCATATTTTAACACAGATAATCTAATCAAGACAAGCAAAAATAGCAACGAATCGAAATATAAAAACAGTCAACTCATCGCAAGCATAATCATGTCGGGTTCCATCAATTTCTCTATTGAACAATTTGCGTAAATATGAGATAATGAATAGATGTAGCAATACCATTTCTGGAGGAGAATCTCATGGGAACACTACACGGCATTATCCGTGACAGCAGTTCCGGCGCACCTGTCGAAGCGAAAGTGCATGTGTTGACAAGCAGCGGAAATTTTGCCCATCCGTCGAACAGTCTTCTGAAAGTGGGGCCAGGAGAGCCGTTCTTCTATAGTTCGGGTGAGTTTACCGTCAGCGTACCCCGCGGTTCGACAGACATCGTTGTTGAACGTGGGACAGAGTACGAACCACTTAGGAAAGTGGTATCAATGCCGAAATCAGGAGCAGTTGAGGTTGAGTTGCCGCTCAAGCGGTGGACAGACCTCCCATCCCAACACTGGTATCCGGGGAATACGCATCTCCACTACAGTGAGCAGGAAATGCGACCCGATGACCGGCTACAACTTGACCCGAAGGTCCACGATTTGAGTGTAACCGTTGTCAGCATTCTTCAACGGCGCGAACTGCCTTACGCCAGCAACAAATACCCAATCGGGTTTATGACGGACTATTCGACCGCGCATCATCTCGTTGATTGCGGTGAGGAGAATCGACACAACTCCCGTCGTGGGGGCATCGCTTACGGGCACGTCATGTTTCTGCGAATCCGGAACCTGGTTGAGCCGGTTAGTCGCGGCGACCTCGTCAATGACTTTGACCCAGACTATCCTCCGCTCTGCCACGCCTGCGATGACACCATGCGGCAAGGGGGCATCGTGCTGTGGTGTCACAATGGGCAAGGGATGGAAGCACCTGTCGCCGCCGCGTTGGGCAAGCTGGATGCCTTTAACCTATTTGACCCCTTCTGGATGGACCCAGAATACGACATCTGGTACAATCTGCTCAACTGTGGGCTTGTGCTGCCGGCATCAACGGGGACAGATTGGTTTATCTGCTCAAACAATCGTGTTTATGTCCAAACCGATCAGGAGTTCACTTATGATAACTGGTTGGCGGGCTTGCAAGCGGGGCGTACATTCATCACGAACGGGCCCGCACTATTCCTGAAGGTTGATGATACGACCCCCGGCGGGCGCATCGAATCTCCAAATGGGCAACCGCGTAAAGTGTCGGGACGAATCGCGTGGGATTCGCATTATCCCATCAATCGTGTTGAATTGGTTCACAACGGGAGTGTCTCGCAAAGCAAAACGCTTGATGAGTCGGACGACAAACGACACGGGGCGTGGGAATTTGACCTCCGAATCGAAACCGATGGCTGGCTCGCAGCACGCGCTTATGGTAATGCCCGAGACAGCTTCGCTCAAGCAATTTACGCCCACACAAGCCCCATCTACATCGGCACAGGTCGCCCTAACGGTATCGCCCAAGAATCTGCGAAATTCTTTGTACGCTCAATTGATAACTCAATTGAATGGGTACGTCGGACCGGCAAATTCACAAAGGATGCACAACGAGATGAGGTCTTGCACCTGTTTAACGAGGGACGACGCATTTACGCCGACTTGGCGGGAGACGAGTAACCCAAGTCGCGCCTGCTAGAGCCCCAGACCGCGCCTACTAGATTGGCAAATCCAGCTCTAGAGCACTCCTGCTGGATTGACAAATTCAGCAGATTTTCACTCAATTACGTCCATAACTCAAGTTAATTCAATAGGAGAGACAATGACAAACAGTAAAACAAAGGTTGGACTCGCCCGAACCGAGAATCGACGCGAAAACGTATTCACGGCCCTTGATCTGGTGCGTGACGACTTAATTCCGAAACTCCACAGTCAGGTGATGCTGAAGCCTAATTTCCTGTCCAGCTCAAACCAGCTTGCTTCCACCCACGTTGATGCGATTCGCGGAGTGGTTGACTTCCTGCTGACAGTGCCCAACCCACCCGAAGAGATTATCATCGCGGAGGGGGGTAATGAGAGTTTTTCTGGCGAAGCGTTCCAGAACTTCGGTTACACCGCACTGCCCGATGAATATGACATCCCAATTCGGCTCGTTGATTTGAATCAGGAAACGGATTGGGAAGAAACGACCATCTTCCTCGCGGACCGGCAGAAGATTTCAATAAAGATGCCCAAAACCGTGCTCGATTGTCCTTGCACAATCTCCGTTGCTGTCGCGAAAACGCACGACGCAGGCGTGGTCACACTCGCGCTGAAGAACATGATTATGGGGACGCTCTATAAACAAGACCGTGTCAAGATGCACGGCTTCAACACCCACGGCGAGCGAGAATTACCGAGGGAGGCGCAGACGTTGAACATCAACCTAATTCGAGTGTCGCGCTACCTCCAGCCTGACATCGGCGTTATTGATGGGACCGTTGGCTTGCAAGGGAACGGCCCCGGTGGCACCGATGCTATCGCGCTCGGTGTTGCGATTGCAAGCGCGGATGTGTTCGCTGCCGACGCTGTTACGTCGAAGGCAATGGGATTTGAGCCGCTGGAGATTGGGCTATTGCATTACGCCAATCAGATGGGATACGGCGTGGCAGACCTTGAACGGATTGAGATTTTGGGAACGCCGGTAGAGGGCATCATCAGAGCATTCAAGCCGCATGAAACCGCCGAACTTCAACTCCAATGGCACGAAGCAAATGCGGCGAGTTATCTACCCGCCTTCTAAATTCTGTCTCTTCAAATTGACCGGCGGGCAGTGGGAGAAACTAACCCCGCTACCCGCCGGTCAGTCCCCCTGCTTTACCCCTACAAACTTAGCGAGTGAACCATTCCCGTCTTTTCCCTTCCATTCTTATTAGTCAATCACCAAGTACACCAAAGACGTTCCCTGAATATGTTGGATGTTCTTGAATTCCTTCCCTGCCGAATACATTTCATTTAATGCGGTAGTCAGCCCCTGCCACCACGGTTTATCGTAATCATGCCATAAAATCAAACCTCGCCCGTCCCGCAATAATTCGAGTGCCCGTTTTGAATCATTCAACACATATTCATAGGAATGGGAACCGTCTATGAATATGAAATCCACCGTGTTGAAAAATGGGGAGAAATCAAATGTCGCCGAATCGCCGTATAATTGGGTGATCTTCTGCTCACAATCGGTTCCCAAAAATCTTGCCCCCGAAACCTCCTTATCAACATACTTCTCCTCTCCAGATTCCAATGGCAGGTCTGTCGCGGATAACTTATTCCTCGGTAAGTCGAGCGTGTAGACTTCCGCTTCCTCTGAAGCATTTGCTGCCAAATTTAGAGTGGTGCGTCCGTCAAATGTGCCGATTTCAAAGAGTCTATTCGGGTTATACCGTTTCACCAATTTAGACATAACAGCGATTTCAGCGAGAGAGATGTTGCCATCAATTTCGACGGGCTCACGAACCTGAATCGGGCTCTCCTCTGAAACGACCTCAGACAATTCAATCGTTGGGACGATGGGGATTGGGGTTTTCTTGACATAGCCGAACTGGGCACAAATCCTCTCAATAAAGAGACGGTTCTTCTCGAACAGGAATCCGACCGTGAACAGATAGACGCAAGAAAATGCGGCATATACATATCTTGTTATGAACGCGCTTATTCGTTTCACTGTTTGAATCCTCTCATTCTTCTTCCCATTTTTCCTCGCAGGAACTCTCCAAGAATCGCAAGCCCCCCAAAGTAAAATACAATCGCCGCAGGAATTAACCCCCAAATTGGCCAACGGTCCCGAAGGTGTACTAGAGCTACGCCCATGACCACAGCAAGGAACGTGCTTCTAATTGCGAATCCAATCCGCTTCAATTTAGAGATACGCAGTGAGATATAGATAAAACTCGCGAGCAGCAGATAAACTTCACTGACAATCATTGTGACAGCCGCTCCAGTGTGACTAAAGATCTGAATATCCGTCCTCGGTATTTGAATGCCGGGAATGACAATATAATTCAATCCGACGTTAAGCAAGAGCGTTGTTCCCATCAGGAGCGTGAAAGGTAAGCGTTTATCAGCGGCGCGAAGCACCGTGAGCATAACCGTTGTTAGAAAGATAAGCCCTCCCGACGCACTGAGCAAACGCAAGACCGATGTGATATGCGGGGCGTAAATCGGCGGGCTTGGGGGCTGGATGTGTTCTGCTAAATGCGCGGCATTATTCGGAAGGCTTGAGGTTTGGAAGCGTTCCGTCAATGTCGCCAATAGCCAATCAAGCGTATCAGCTATATCTGGAGCGAGTATCGCCATACCGACAGCAAAAGGGACTCCGAGCAGAAACATCCATCTGAAGGCGTAAGTATATATTGAGGCAAAATCAGCTCTTTTATCCTCAAAAGTACGCGACAGCACTGGAAACATCGCCCCCATCATAAACGCCCCGGGCAGGATTGTGAAGGCATTAACGATTGTATATGCGAGCCAATACCAAGCGACCACCGCCTCCGCATCAACATGACTCGGACTTAACTTTGAGAGCATCACCATGTCAATTCGGAAATAGACCAAGTTAAAGATATTGCCGAGCGCGAAGGGAAGTGCTTGGCTCATCAGAACGCTCCAGATTGCCAGATCAAACTTAAAACGCAACGACGTGAATTTTTTGATGACAATGACGACACTCAGTACAAGATTCAGGAAACTCGCAATTAGCACGATGACGCAGAACCCGATTAGGTCAATCCCAAGTATAATAAGCACCCCGCCAACGAATACAACCAGAACGCGCTCCACAATCACCGTGATTGCTTCGTACTTCACCTGCTCAAAGGCACGAAAAACAGATCGGAACAGTTGGGCGATTAAGTTAATCAGCTCCGCAATACCGAGCAACAGGATTAGCTGCAAAATAATCGGTGAATAACCCAGCAGGTGCCCTGTCCCGAGCATTACTCCAAAAGCAACAATTGACAAGAAAATTCTGATAATCAAGGCATTGCCAATGAAATGACGCGCCTGTTGGAGATTTAGTGTCATCTCACGGATTAAGGGTGCGTGCATCCCCAATTCGGCGATGCTGGCAATCATGTTGGTGATGAATGTTGCGAGGACGTATTGTCCTAATTCTGTTTCGCGAAAATATGTGGCGAGAAGAAGCGTTAAACTTAACGAGAAAATCCGACCGATGAGCTGGGCCAAAAAAAGGGAAGAGGTATTTTCAAAGATGCGGTTCATAGGAAAACGAGACTCGTGCCAAAGGTGCGTTTCGTCCTTTTTTTAACATGAGCGGAAAATTATTCACTAAAAGCCTTGCATAAAATTAATGTAAATGTTAAACTATCTGTCACATTCGTTAGGAAGAGGCTTCTCTGATTGTAAATGGAAAGTCTTTAATCCGAAGAATAGCAATAATGTCCATTTTTACGCGAATTATTATGAAAGGAATATATGATGGAAACTGTAGCATCAATTATCAAAAGCCGTCGGATGGAACTGAATATCACCCAGACAGAGCTGGCCAAAGTTGCACATCTGACACCCGCGGCGATTTCGCAGTTTGAATCCGGTGCCCGCAAACCTTCATTCGATACACTTTCAAGCTTAGCCGACGCGCTAAAAGTCACGACCGATTACCTACTCGGCAAGAAGGCAAAGGGCTACGACGACCTGTTAGCAGACCCGCAAGTCAGTGTCATGTTTAGGGGCATCATGGAGCTCCCCGAGAAAGATAAACAAACAATGTTTCAGTTTTATGAATTTCTTAAAGATAAGAATGAGAAAACTGAGAACGGGAATCAACAAAGTGAAATTTCCGAGGAGTGAAGATGAATGGGGGAACATTCAAAAATCGCCGTTCTCCAACGCATCCACCAATCACTCCAGCGAGATATGCGTGGCAACTCTTACAAGAGTTGGATATTCAATCTATTCCCATCCACCCACGGGAAATTGCAGAGGCACTTCAGATTGTCGTGTGGGAACGGGAGATGGACAATCGGTATGATGGTTGCATGATGCAAGTTGGAGATGCGTGGGGGATACTGCTCAATAGTTGCATCCAGTCTCAATCCCGAAAGAACTTTACAATTGCTCATGAGTTGGGACACTATAAATTAGACACCGTTGAGAAATCCCAACACCGATGTCTTCGCGACGACCTTCGTGCTTTTAGCCCGCGCCAATTGGAGGAACAGCGCGCCAATCAGTTTGCCGTTGAGTTGTTGATGCCAGCCCCGATCTTCGAGGCGGATATGGAAACCCTCCCTGGAGTTGGCTTACCAGCAATTGACGTGCTCACTGACAAGTACGCGACCTCCTTGACGAGTACAGCGATTCACTACACTCGATTAAGTGAACATATTTGCGCGATTGTCTTTTCCGAGAACGGGCGAATCAAATACTTCGCGTATTCAGACGGTTTCCGCCAGAACTCCGATTGTTATCTGGTTCGGGATAACCCGTTGCACCGTGATACGCCCGCATTCCACCTTGCCGAAAGCCGTTCCAATGAAATCGAGCAACAAGGCGGCGAAGTACCATTATTCCACTGGTGTCGGACGAAGGCCACGCACACCCTCATCGAGCATTCCCGTCGTCTACCCCGCATGAACCAAGTGATTTCATTTCTCTGGTTAAGCGAAACCTGACGAACCCTAAGCGACTACGAAGAGTGGAAGGGTGGAAGATTGGGGAGCAACCCCTATCCACCCTTCCACTCTTCCAGCCAAGAACCTTCCAACCTTCCAGTCTTTTTCCTTGTCTTGGAGTGCGTCAATCCTGCGGGCTCAAACAGAGCTTACCAAAATGTTCCCGCGCTTCAATCATTCGGTGCGCCTCTGCAGCTTCGCGCAACGGCAACACCCGAGCGATAATTGGGGAAAGCTTCCCTCGCTCGGCAATACGGATAATCGCCCGTAACTCCGACACCGTTCCCAAAGCGGATCCCATAATCGTAACCTGTTTCTGATACATCTTACGGATATCAATCTGCCCCATGTTCCCGGTTGTGACACCACAGGTGACAAGTCGTCCATTTTTTGCAAGACTCGTCATACTCTGCTCCCACGTCGCCGCGCCAACGTGCTCAAGCACAAGGTCAACACCCCGCCCCCCCGTCATCTCTTGAATAGCGTCGGCGAAATCGGTCTGAGTGTAATTAATCGTGAAATCTGCCCCCATCTGTCGCGCCCGCTCTAGTTTCTCATCAGTGCTCGCTGTGGCGAAAATGCGCGCTCCACACAGCTTGGCGATTTGCAACCCCGCGCTCCCAACTCCACTGCCCGCCGATAGAATTAACACATCTTCGCCCGGCTGAATCTTCGCCCGCGTCACGAGCATGTGCCACGCTGTGAGATAGGCAATCGGGATAGCAGAGGCATCACGGTATGTGAGCTCTGGAGAAATCGGAATCGCATTCTTGGCAGGGGCTTTGACATATTCCGCATACCCCCCGTTGGTTTGGAAACCGAGAAGTATCTGAAAGTCGCACATATTCTCGTCGCCGTTCCGGCAATCTACACACTGACCGCACGGGATACACGGCGACAGCACAACCCGGTCGTCCACAGCAACGCTGTGAACCTCAGTTCCGATTTCGACCACGTCGCCCGCGATGTCAGAGCCGAGAATGTGCGGGAATGGCTGAACTTCCGGTCGGTCTCGTCGCGCCCGAATATCAAGGTGATTCACGGCGCAGGACTGCACTCTGACCAAGACTTCCGATGCGTCAATAACCGGGTCGAGAACGGATTCGTAGCGGAGTTTATCAATTCCGCCCTGTTCGTGGAAAATAATCGCTTTCATAATTGGCAATCATCCATAAGCCCCATGGTCAAGGAAACCGAGTAGCCGTTTCAACCTTGGGCTCGCGTTTTCGTAAACATGCTCAGGCATGGTGTAATTCATGAACGGATAGTATTTGTGCCCAATGAGCCGTCTCGCATAGGTGACCTGCGTGATGTATCTCGTTCTGTCACTCTGATTCGGCCCCCCACGATGCCACGACTGATTATTGAACATGACAACGCTCCCCGCATTCCCCAAATTATAGTGGATTTTATCTTCCCACTCTTTGCCCTCCAAAGGACGGGGCGGGCTCCCACCGAAGAGATGCGAGCTGGGGATGACCTCTGTGCCGCCGTGTTTGATTTCCGTAACATCCGTCAAGTAGTAGTTTGCTGTGAACAGTAAAACCGGCAAACGAATATTTGTCGGTGGCTCCCCGTGCGTGACGATATAGTGTGGGGCATCGTCCTGATGCCAAGTGATGATGCCGCCACCTGGATACGTCCGGAAGGAATTGTTGTGGATGACGTGGCAATTTGAAGCGACAAGTGCTTCGGCAAAACTGGCGATTGGCTCCATATCAAACAATTTGCGATTCGCCTCGCTATGCTCAAACATCCGGTGACTCAGTTCCATAGTGGGTTTTTCACCCCCGGAATTGAGCCCATTCGGGTTATTGTCCAATGCCCAATCGAGGTCTTTGCGGAGCTGGGCACACCATTCCGGTGGCAACACATTTTCAAGGAACATAAAACCTTGACGGTGGAACGTCTCAACCCATTCCTCAATCTGTTCGTCGCTAACGGTTTGGTTGGCTAAGTATTCAGTTTCTGGAGTTGTACTCATCAAGTGACCTCCGTATTCAACGCGAAAAACTGCGGAATCATACCAGTTAAAACAGTGCTCGGCCCGGCCTGACAAATCCAATTGGATTGACAATCCAAACCGAGCATTCCGGTAAAAAACGAAGCACTCAGGGCGAGCCAGTGCCCCGCCCGATTTTGCAATCAACCAATCGCGGCTGAGACAATCAACCCCAAGGCAATCAGGATACCCGCAACAGCAACGCCAGCCGCTGTATTGTTGTCCTCAGCAATTTGGTAATTCAGGTCGTACGGTGTTACCAGATCGAAGATCTTGTACCCGACCACCAAGACGATTAGGCCGATAATGCTATAGATAATGCTCTCAACAATCTGTACTGTTAGAACGCTGAAATCAATCAGCGGTTCCTTTGCTACCTCGGTTTGGTTGGTGGTATCCTGAGCATCTACGTGTGTAGACAACACGGATGCCGAAACAATCCAAATCATCGCCAGACAGAAGCTAAGGTGTACAATTCTTTTAGCCATTTTTTCCTCCATTTGTGTGAAAGTTAAATATCGGGTAAGTGTTTGGGTGATACAGAACTTAGGGGCTATTTCTCAAATTCGACTTGGGCAACGGTTGTCCCTGACCACCGCTACCCGTGAGACTCGTCCCTCCACAGGGACAAATTTTTTACAGTTTTTATCCGCTCGCCAAAATTAGCCCGGTGCTTCCGGTCAAACGGACATCACATCGGTTCTTCCTGATGCTGTCTTTCAGGTGCATCGGACGTGCCGACCTCATCACCCTTCGTTTCGGTGGGCTGAACCTCGTCCTCCTCACCTGCATCAATCGGGGGCATACTCTCGGGTTCAATCCGGCCCACATCGGGCGGCAAGACCTCGAAATTCACCTCTCCAGTAGGGTGCTGGTACTTGATAAAGATGATGTCCTTCTCCTCACGGTAAAGCCACCCGGACTCGCTCTCCTCAAGCACCTCTACAACGGGAATCGTTTCATCCCCTACATTTATCGCAGACGGTTTAACGCCATATCCCGCGATAATACTATAACTCGTCTCGTGTTGCACATAACGAAGCTTGAAACGCAACTGCCCCGACTCGTTGTGCGTGATTGATTCAATTTGTGCGCCGCTGCTTACATGAATGCGCTTGGTCGCCTCATCCTGCATCGGTATAATAGCAGTAGACACGTCAGGGTCAAGCCCGCGCAGGGTGTAAAGATTTACCATAATGTCTTCTGGGTTGAGATGCGGTCCCCGTCTCTCGGTGCAGAAGCCGTAAAAGCCATCCGGATACGTCCCTTTGAGCTCTCCCTCCGCCCACTGCTGATACATGGCACTGGTCGTGATGCCCTCTGCAATCTGTGGCCACGGGTGTTGGTCGCTGTGGAGGCCGAGGTGTTGGATGTAATACGCAAAAACCAACCCACACCACTGAACAGGAACACCGAACCACGAATGGGTATGGAAGGTCGTTCCAAAAACAGGGATTGAAGCGAAACGCATACCCGGGCGGTCGTCGAGGTTCCAATGATACAGGAAAGGCAACCCAGTTTTCGCCCAATACTCCGCACGTTCCAAGTGACGGTTGTCTTTGGTAATTTCGTAGGCTTCAACATACGCACCAACAGCATACGCAGCGGCAAGAATATCTGGTTCATAGAGAGGACATTCCCACGTCTGCGCGCCACGCGGAATGTTAAAGCGTTTCATGGCCGCAAGCCCTTTTAAGCCCCCTGCCAGAGATTCTTGGTCTCCCGTGATTCTAGCATGTTTCAGCAACATGAGAGTTTTGTGGGCACAGGTACCGAGAACAACATCCCCTGGTTCCCCCAACGTTTTCGTGCGGTCAGTGGTCGGGTGAAAACGCCAGCTTCCATCATCTTCCTGTGTCTCAAGCAGTTCCTGCGTAACGGTTTTGAGGTGGTCTATCCCCACCTCAACATGCCCAAAGTAGAAGGGAAACTCCCACATCAGAATATGACATAGCGCAGAGGAAACGAGTCCTGCCGGACCGGATTCGCTGATTGTGCTTTCCGCGATGGAGGCAACACGCTGTTTAACGGCTTCCGCCTGTGTCGCCAGGTAGTCATACCACAACAAGGTTGCAAAACCGGGGGCATTAGCGGGTGCCCAATCAACGCAGTGTCGAGACTTGCCACTTTCTGCATCCCAGACGGTCTCCATCAAACCGTGCCGTGAGAGCAGTTGCTCCTCCACATCGCTACGGGGCGGTTCCAGCGGTTCAGGTGCCCCATAAGCCTCCTCCCAGTGAGACATTGCGTCGAAGACCGAGGCATTTCCATCAACGATAATCTGCGATTTAATTGTGATGGGCCGGTCAGGTACTAAAACGTATCCCGTAGGAGGGTCCTCCCGGACCCGACCTCCTGTAGAAGAGTCCTCCCGGACCCGACCTCCTGTAGAAGAGTCCTCCCGGACCCGACCTCCTGTAGAAGAGTCCTCCTGGACCCGACCTCCTGTAGGAGAGTCCTCCCGGACCCGACCCACCGTATCATCGAGGTCAGAAGACTCCCACAGGGCAACCGCCTGATTCTCCTTCACCCAATCAGGAGGAGGTGGCAGAAACAATCCCATCAGATGATTCTTCTGTTTCTCATACCAATTCGGAGAGGCGAAGACCGCTGATAACATGTCGTGCTCGCCATCCCACTGTTCCAACGGATTCCAGACCAAACCAACCAGCACATTTTTATGCTCAACCACCATCAACGGAATAGTAACTTTATACGGGTGTGGAACAAGCCGATTATTAATCGGAGGTGCGGCATCGCGTGTACTTGAGGATGTCTCATCCGCCTCCAAAAATTCCAGACCGGGGAAGAGCCCAAACGTCTTATTCGACTCAAAGGCACTGTCACCGGCCCGCAGGATAGGGCCATTGAAAGCAATCAATTCTCGCGCTTCATCAGTCACGAGGCGATACTCGGTTCTTAACCGTTTCGCATTTTCGGACAGTGTAAAACGCGTCTCATAAGACCAATTCACACCCTCTTCATCCTTCACCTCGCCCGAGAGGCAGACAATTGAATCGCCCTCGTTATTCCCCGCGAGGCGGTAAACAGTGGGCAGAATCCTGAGCTGTTTCGGTGTACCTTTTGCATCCCGATAACGGAGTTCCGAAATCGAATCGCAGACTGCGACCTGACGGTAGCCTCCGTTTTTTGCAACAGACAATACATAGTATTCAAATCCGCGATTGCCCCGAACAAACACCGCTCGAAGGTTTTGGTTCTCCGTGATGACGTGCTCATACTGGTTATAGGTGTGCAACTCCGAGGCAACCTGTCCCGATAGTTTTGGCAGTGACGGCCGAATCTCGATCTGTTTTTCAGCTTTTTCACGTCCTTCGGCATTGGGGGTCTGATACCGAAATGAGGCGGAAATTTGTATGCCCGCCGGGCGCGAGAAACTACGAATGCGCCATACCAACGTCGTTTCTTCGCCGGGCTCCAGATTCTTGACCGTCTGTGTATGTCGCCCACGACGCAACTTAATCCGATTGAGCACAACGCTTGCCTCATGAACTGGGGTGAGCGGAACAACGCCATTGTTTCGGATGGTGCACTGCACTTCAAAATCGTTGCCCGCTGTGACGATTGCAGACGTTGCACCGAGTGCTACCAACGCTGGCTCAGGTTGTTCGGCATATAATCCCAATATCTCAATACAATATGCCTCTTTTATATCAGGTGCGATGTCCGCCCCGTCCTGCCCGATTTGGTTGCCTTCAACTTGTGCCAGAATGCGCTGGCTGATTTCATCAGCAATTTGCGGTGTCGGAAGGAATTCATCGTAGGCAAATTCAACCGCTTGTAGTGGCAGGTTCACATCCGGTGCCAACGCTCCGAGGGCAACCCCGCGTATCATTTTCGGATGCGGTTCGTCACGTTCGGTTGGTAGCGGAACAGTGGTGAGTTTGAGAACTCGCGGATTTCCCCACAGTGCCCAATCGTAGTTTGTATTTCCTGCACCGTTGCACTCGGTTAAAAATGCGACTTGCAACCGATGTCCAGCAAATTCAGAAAGTTCAATAGCGTACTCATCCCATCGACACGTTTCAGAGACAGCTTCAAATCGCCGTTCGCCTGAGACCTCAACGGCAAACCGAACCCCATCAGGTTTCGTGAGCGGGTCGTCGAAATCAATGCCATCTCGCAAGCCGATGTTGAAATGCAAAATTAACCCTTCATTCGATTCCAGTTGGGGCAACACCACCTCGTACTCAACCCGTGCATCGCCTTCAATTCGCGGATGTTCAAAGATTGCAGGTTTTCCTACGCCTCCTGAAAAATCCTGACTGCTCGCCGATGCGTGCTCTGCATTGCTAATTTGACTCTGATCGAAGGTGTCAACGAAGTTATAAAGTACGTCAATAACACCAAGTCTGACCGGCACTTCAACTACTTCCGCGCCTTCATCGGGAGACACAACCGATTCAGTCGGTTGTTCTTCAAAAGGCTCTTCAATCGTTTCAGTTTCTTCAGCAGTTTCTTCCGGTTCCATCGCTGGCATAGCAGGCTCAGCGGGTAACTCAATCGGTTCGGGTGCTACTTGTGCTTCTTCGACAACCTTTACTGTCGAGTCCTCAGCAACTTCTTCCTCATTATTAACAGATTCATCTTGGGATTCTTCCGGCGGCGCATCGGGGTCTGTCTGCCGTCCCGTTTCAGTATCGTCGGATGACTCGTCTTGAGTATGCTCCGATTGGTCTACTGTTTCTTCTGCGGATGAGTCCGTTTCTTCCTCTGGCGCCTGATTTTCTTCAACGACTTCGTCAGGCGAATCCTCTTTATCATCTTCTGTTCCAGCCGTAATCAATGTACAAAACTGTTGAAACGTGGTCAGCATTCAAGCCTCCAATTTTATTTTCAGTATCACTTTTCTTCCAATTTCCTTCTCGCTCGCCAATACCCAAATTGCCGAAAATAATAGCCGACATTTTTACGGATATTCTCGAACTCTGGCAAAAATTGGCATTCCCCACCGAGGACAACTAACTCTGTCTTTGTACGCATCATCGCAACGTAGAAGACACGCCTCTCATCCGTTACATCGCTATCCGGCCGAGGAAACTGCCGCTCCAGCGTATTGTGAATGAGGATAACCTTATCCCATTCTCTACCCTTCGCCTTGTGAATCGTCACCACCTCCACCGGATTAGCTGCGCCTGAAAGCATCTCTTGAATCTGATCAACTTCGTAGTTCGTCCGGGCAAGAATTGCCGTTTCAGTCGGTTCTGCCAACTCCTGCAAAAGGATATCTTCTACGGTCTCGGGTGTTGTCTCTAAAACGTTTATTTGAGACTCCGTGGGATTCTGAGCACAAAGTCCCTTTCGGATTCGGGAAGTGTTTTGCTCAATCAAGGCTCTCGCATGTTCGACAATCGTTGCGGTGGAGCGATAATTGCGCGTAATTTTATATTTTTTCACATTCGACTGCTTGGCGAATTCAAGCATAATCTGCGAATCGCCGCCGCGAAACCCATAAATCGCCTGATCGTCATCGCCGACAGCGAAGAGATTCTCTGACAACAGCGAAATCAACCGAAAATCGGTCAGGGATATATCCTGAAATTCATCAACAAGGACGTAAGGGTATTTCTCACGGTAGATTTGATGGATGTCAGGGCACGTCTCCAACAAGTTTGCGGAGTAAATGAGCATGTCCTCGAAATCAACAGCGTTGGCTTTCGCTTTGACGGTTTCATATCTTTTGGCGAATGCCTGCACAACCTGGTCCTTCAATTCGTTGGGGTCAAACAGACCCACCTCAACCTGTCGTTTTGCACGCGCTACCTTATCCTTTATCTCGCCAAAGCGGTCGCGGAGATTCTCAAAATCGGGATGCTTGTCAAGGTGTTCGGTGTAGGGGATGCCGAAATGTTCACAGAACATCTCAAGCATAAGTTGGTTGCCAAACTGCTCTTGCAACGGCTCTGTGAAGTTAAAAACACCGCCGAGTTTTTTGTGAACCCCAATCCAATATGCTTCACGGCGGTTCGCATGACGACCGGAAACCCATTCCAACACCTCAAAACTGAATTGTGCTTCTCCTTCAGCACTGATAGCTATATAGAGCCGGTCATTTGAGGAGTGACTGAAGTGTTCCCGTTTCCGACGTTCCGGATTCGTGGTCTGCCCGATATAAGATATACCTGTTTTTTTACTCTGAATTTTATAGATGGCGACCATGACGTTAGCGGCTTCCAGTTCAATCTGTTTCTGCTCCGCCTTAATGATTTTCTCAAGATGTCCAGACCAGATGGACGGTCGGCGGTGAAACCCTGATCGCTCATGGTTTTCTGTGATAATGTCTTTACCGAACGCATGAAGCGTCCGGATTTTGGGATACCCGTTTTTTGACACCAACCCGCGCACGACACGCTGCCTTATCTCCTCAACTGCTTTCTTATTAAAAGCGATGGCAAGGATGTGCAGCGGTGGAACGTTATGGGTATGAATAAGATTCAGAATCCGCGCCGTTATGACTGTGGTTTTGCCACTCCCGGGCCCAGCTACAACGATAGCACGCCCTGTAAGGTGGTTAACGGCTTTTTGCTGTTTTTTATCAAGTCTCATTTTTTATCAAGTCTCGTCTTTGCCGGTCAACTACGAAAATGATACTGCATATTATAGCATAGATTAACCAAAGATCAAAGATAAAGAATGACTGTTTTGGAAAATCAACCTATTGCTGTTCTCTTTTGAGAGGCAAATCTCTGTTACCTAACCCGCCACAGGTTGGGAAATTAAAGCGTCTTGCTCACTGTTCAGGACAATCGCGTATGTATATTTAACCTATCTATCGGCACCACATACGATGTTAATACCTGATCTCAATTTCTGCGATTGTCAAGCACAATATTTACCTCATTTGCCTTCAGCTAGCTGTTCAGAAATTTCATACTTTTCACACCTTTCGGCGGAAATGCGAGGATTGGGTAGAGACAAAAGCAGGGCGAGAACCCACGCTGTGACTGATTTCGGCGCGGTTTGTATTGAAGGGGCTTAGAAATTGTGGTATGAAAGTTTACGTTTTATTCTGTATAGTCGCTAAGCATGTTTCAATATAAAATATACACAAGCTTAGATCTGCTGGATTTGGCAATCCAGCAGGAGCGGCAGGGAATCGGGTAAAAAAATGACTCAGTTTACGGTTTCGCGCTGTCGTAATAACGTTGTCAACCCCGGTACGACTGCAAGCACACTTAGCAAGAGTCCATTCACCACAAAGAGGAGAAAGGCCGCCAGCAGTGCCGGTTCCCCCGGCACACCATAATGACCGAGAAGGAGTATGGCGAGCCCTTCTCGCCCGCCCAATCCATTGACGAACACAGGCATCGCACTCAAAAGCAGTATGGGCGGCATCGCACTGCTAGAAACCCACAGCGATACCGAGGGCAATCGAATACGCCCATAGTGAGATGGCACACAGCGTCAGCAACACACTCATATCCACCAGCTTGTCCACCAGCGCGAGGGGCAACAGTGAAGTTCGGTTTCCGGGGAAACAGGCAACCCGTGCCAATTCGCCGAATCGGCCAGGCGTGACGACCACGTCCCACAAAGTAATTGCATCGTACGGGTGCGGAGGCAGTTCCGAGATTTCACCGAGTTTTACCCATGGATGGCTTCTGCAAACTCTTTCATCAATGATGGTGAATCACTATTTTCGATGACGGTTCCGGTCACGATGAAATCTGCGCCTGCTTTGACCTTTTCGGCGGCAATCTCTGGGGTTCTAATACCGCCGCCGACGATAATGGGGATGTGGATGTGTTTCCGGATGGCGGCGACCATCTGGTCTGGGACGGGGAGGGTTGCCCCGCTTCCGGCTTCGAGGTAGACCAACTGCATACCGAGGTATTCGGCGGCGAGTGCGTGCGCCCACGCGATATCGAACTTATCACGCGGGATGGGGGTTGTCCCACTCATGAAGCCAACGGATGTTTGACATCCGCCGTCAATCAGCATGTATCCTGTTGGGATAACCTCAAGGTCGTACCGTCGAATCCAGGGGGCGGCTTTAACCTGTTCACCGATGAGAAAATTGGGGTTTCGGCCACTGATGAGGCTGAGATATAGGAGAGCATCGGCATGGGGTGAGAGCTGCATCGAATCGCCGGGGAAGAGGATGACGGGTAGCCGGGTTTCATTCTGTAACGCTTCTGCCATCGGATTTAGGTCTGCGGTCAGAAAACTTCCCCCGAACAAGATAGCATCTGTCCCTGCCTCCTCAGCCTGATGGGCTAATCGGATGCAATCGGGGACAGAATACTCATCGGGGTCAATAAGGATGAAATATCCCGCTCTGTATTTGGTAATGACTTCTCTCAGATAATTAAGGACGGAACCCGCTCTCATAAGCTCGTTTTTGGTATCGGAATTGCTTCTAAGCCCCGTGATGAGTGGCAGTCTAGGGTATAAGATCGTTATACCGTACTGGGATTAGACCCATCCTGCCAGAATCAGATGTCTCAGTTCCAGAAGCAATCGGGGTTGATGCTTCAGCACTGTTTTGAAAATCTGCGCCATTGTCACCTTGTCACCCGGCATTTTGGTTATGACTTCGGCGCACTTGTCAAACATATCGTCGCTAAATTTGAGTACGCCATCTCGAATGCGACAGATGTGCTTGAAATTTTTCCCGATTTCTTTGTCCCAACGCCTTTGATACGCCCGCAACACTGCTGCAGAAACATCGCCAATCCGAATGCCTTCGACAGCGGCTTCGGCGGCAAATTGTCCAGAGAACATCGCATTGGCGATTCCTCCGCCCGAAATCGGGTCGCTATGGTGTGCGGCATCACCGATAAGGAGAATGCCATCCCCAACGATGTCGGGCAGACTGTCGCCAACGGGCACACAACCGACAACTTGTGCCAAAATTTGACCGTCGGGGAACTTCCGTTTGACAAATTCGTTTAGGTAATCAATGGCAAGTTTTCCATTTCTACCGGAAATCGTACCGCCAATGCCGACTCCGACGTTGGCGATGTCCTCGCCTTTCGGGAAAACCCAAACGTATCCGCGCGGCGCAATTTCCCGTCCCAGATAGAAATCGCAGTAGTCTGGAACGATATCGATCTTTGAGATTAAGTATTGGGCGCAAATATCCACATCGCGCAAGTCGTGGGTGCTATCAATGCCCGCCCATCGTGCAACCTGCGATTCAATGCCATCAGCCGCTACCACGACTTTTGCCTTGCAGGTATAGTCGCGTCCAAAATAACGGAAAACGACACCGTTGACGAAACCGTCATCAGATTTGGTGACCCCCGTTGCGCGCGCTTTGACGATAATCTCTGCACCGGCTTCGGCTGCCATCTCTGCGACACACCGGTCAAAGACTTTACGCTCAAGGACATATCCGGCACCCGGGAAGTTAATGGTCGCCGGGGTTTCGTTGGGTGAGAAGAGTCTAGCACCGTTAATTTCACGGGAGACCCATATCGGGTCTGGCTGAATAAACTCGCACAGAGCCTCTGTGCCAATGCCCTCTGCTCAGCGGACCGGCGCGCCGATCTCTTGACGCTTTTCCAACAGTAGGACGCTTAGCCCATGCTCAGCGACGACTTTCGCTGCAATCGAACCGCCCGGTCCTGCGCCAACAACAATGACATCGTATTCTGAATGTCGCATAGAATCTTCTTTCTGTTCTGATTTTGGAACTCGCAGAACTGCCTAATCAGAACAACCCTCGGCCCTCATAATTCGGGTAGTAGACTTTACCATTTCGTTCTAAAGCGAGTACCCCAACGGGGCACCCTTTGACACAGCGCATACAGTCAGTGCATTTCGGCTGATCGATTTTTAAGTACGCATCGATCAAATCAATGATATTCTCTGGACACACAGCAACGCACGCGCCACAGTAACTACACAGTTCTTCTTTAATTAGAATCATAGCATACCTTTCCTGATTTACCAGTACGTTTGAAGGGAATTGAAACGGAAAGAAACCGAGTTTGGTCTCCGAAAAAACTCGGTTTCTACCGGCATCTTGCCCTGTTTAGAAGGACCCGACATAGATCGCCCCCAGTCCGACGAAAATATCCCACTTCATCCATCTCTGGATTTTGGCACTGTTCTCTTTGGAAGCATCTCGCCACAGCCGCACGGCGAAATAGACTAGAACCACATCCACACCCACAATCACAGTCAATAGGTACGGCAACGAATACAACTTCAATAGATACGGAATCGGGCTAAACAGGATGACAGCGCCCATAAAGCCCAACGCCATCAATACCGCCGCCCTTTGGCTGATGACAGCAATCGTCTGTGCGTTATACTCAAGGTCGCCTTCGGCATCTTCAATATCTTTAACAATCTCTCTCGCAGTTGTAAACAGGAACGCGAATATCGCAGGCACGAGCACATCATGGACAGGCCCCACAGCGATACCTCCGGCGATAAAGGTTAAACCCGTTAGCACACCGACGACCAGATTCCCGACAAATGGTGTGCGTTTCAGCCATAGTGCGTACCCAATCAGACATCCGGATACAATTACAGCAATCAGCGCGGCGTATTGATTGACAAGAAAGCCGAGGAGTGTTCCGAGACCGAGCAGGACGATGGCAAAAATCAAGGCATCACTTCGCTGAATCCGTCCTGCGGGAATTGGGCGTTGCGGCTTATTAATCCGGTCAATTTTATAGTCGCAATAGTCATTGAGCGCATTTCCTGCGGATAGCAACAATAGTGCTGAGACTGCCACGGTTAAGACATCCAAGTTGCCAATGGAATTTATCCCGGCTATTGGTGCGCCGACAGCAAACATCGCGCCCAGTAGAACGGAGATAAAGGCGATTATGCCGTTAATCGGGCGTGAGAGTTCCAGATAAGTGGAGATTGTCTTTAGTCCGATGCTCATGCGCTAAAGGGGTTCGCTAGGTAAACCCTTGGTTTACGTGCGCTTCACCCCAAAGGGGTATTTGATGCCGAATCGCGCTGCGTAGTACCAGCGAACAAGGAGTAAAGTACACACAAATAGAATCAGATAGGGCGGTACGACGATACAAGTGATCAACGAAAGTATAAGGATACCGATGCGCGTTGTCAAGATAATCACGGGCCGTTTTGGCACGAAATTCATGTACACAAAGAACGGCAAGCAGAGAATGCCTGTAATCAACGCAATCGCATCTCTGACCCACCACCCCGACAGGATAACCGCCACTATGAGGAGCAAACTCAACTGGCATGACCGTCTCACACCCAATAGAACGCCAGTTGTGCGGTCGCCATACGCTCTATCGCCCTTCAGGTCGGGAAGCGTCGTGTTGATGAAAGCCGCCCCAACGCAGAACACATAAGGTAGGGTGCGGGACAACGCATCTGTGCCAATCTGTGCGGTTGTGCCCCACCCAACGAGAAATGCGATGCTACCGTATCCCAGCGCGTTTGCCAGCAGGTCAAGAATCGGCTTTCCCTTGAGCCGCAATGGCTTTAACGAATATATTAATCCAAGAACAATCGAAACTGCAATAAGAATCAGATAGCCGAGGTTATCGTGAAACCAAGCAATTGCCCACGCGACGGAAGCGGCAAACAGGAGTCCGACCTCTAGCTTGAGCATCGGCAACTTGACAACGCCTCGCGCCACCAGATACAGTTTGTCGTTTGCCTCATCCGTTTCCCTGTCCGCAATCTGATTAACGATATATGTCGCCCCCATCAGCATCGAGTATAGACAGATGGTCCCCAGGAGCTGGGAGTTGAGCTGAAGGTGAATGGGGAATTCTGCGTGTACCAGTCCAATTTTCACGCGGTAGGGGGTGTGTGATGAACCGTGATAATACCCGAGCAACACGAGCGTCCAAACGGGGAACAGGAGGGTTGGACGGAGGACAATAACATAATCCAAAGCATGAAACGCAAAACGTGAAACGTGTTCAGTGAACCGATGACGCATGAACGCATTCGCCCTGTCTCTTTTTTGATAACCTCTCTTATCGTAAGGGCTTATCGTCGCAGTGCAATAGCACTTGAAGCCGATAAGCGAATTAGCCGCGCAACTGATTCAAATATGCGAAACGGTTGATAACTCTATTTTTTAGACATTCAAATCCAAAACGATATTTCCCCAACCGGCCAAGTTTCGCTTGAAATGAGCTGTCGGTATCGTGTCGATAGATAGCTATCCGCGGAAAACAGTACATCGAACTTGGCTTCAGCTCTTGGCTCGGATTTAAGCCGAAGGCGATATGATAACCAGCGGATTTTACCAGCTCCACGACTTTGGCATTCACACTCCCATACGGGTAGGCAAAACTATGAATCGGATGGTTGAGTATCTCCTCAAGTACAGATTTCGAGTCTTCAAGTTCTCTCTTCGCTTTTGCGGGATGACAGTGTGTCAAAAAACGGTGATACATCCCGTGTGATGCGACCCCGATGCCATCACCAAAGAGGGTTTGAATCTGCTCTCGGTTTAAGTGTCTTGAGCGTTTGAGGCGAAGCCGCACATCCCATGTGTTGAGTTCCCCGATGTACCCTGCGAGGACGAAAACCGTAGCGGTCAAATGATGCGCTTTCAGAATCGGATAAGCGTGGGTGTAAAAATTCTCATACCCATCATCGAAAGTAATCAGGATGGGCTGGAGCGGTAGCTTGGCCGCAGCGGAGTCGTAATCCCGCTCACGCGTGTCCCTATTTCGGTCCCCCGCATCAGAACAGGCATCAACCAGCTGATCAACCGTTATGGCGGTGTACCCCTGCTCGGCGAGAAACCGCATTTGGCGTTCAAAAGTACGAGGCGCGATGCAATTCACCCCGAGTTCAAACCCAACATCTATCTTATGATAGGCCAAAACCGGAATGCGCGGCATTCGGGTCATGCAATTTTCCAACCTTCCGAAGATTCAATTGCCGAAAGTAGGGAACATAGAGCTATGTTCCGTATAGGAATATCCGCCCTGCTATCGCAGAATAAATTATTCGGCTTCATCGGGAATAACGATCGTTATTCCGTACTTTGGCAGAGTTTCTCTTCCAGTTCAAGGACCCGTTTTTGAAGCCGTGTAAATTCCTGCAACAGTGATGGCACCTTCCGCAGGGAAGCCTGAATTCGCAACTCCTGAGCGTGAGGCCGTGCGGGGAACCCAGAAACGTGACTCCCAGCCGGTGTATCCTTGGTGACAGCAGATTTGGCAAGGATGACCGTATCCTCGCCAACTGTGAGATGACCAGCGGCCCCACCGTGCCCGGCGATTGTTACCCTGTCCTTGAGTTCGGCACTGCCAGCAATTCCCACTTGTGCGGCAATACAGCAATCCTCACCAACGGTGACATTGTGTGCAATCTGCACGAGGTTATCAATTTTCGTGCCCCGTTTGATGAGGGTCGCACGATTCGTCATCGTTGCCCGGTCTACTGTCGTATTCGCGCCGATTTCGACATCGTCCTCAACGATGACTGTGCCAATCTGTGGAATCTTGCGATATCGGAAGGCGGATTGCTCTCCCATCGTTGCAAACCCAAACCCATCGCTCCCGATGACGGCACCGCAATGAATAATTACCCGATTCCCGATTTGGACATCTTCGCGGATGGTAACATTCGGATAAATTTCCACCTTACTGCCAATCTTCGCATCATCACCGATACATACGAACGGGTTGATAACTGTCTCATCACCGATCTCAACGTTGTCTCCGATGACCGTATAGGCTTGTATGGAAACCCGCTCACCCATCTGAACATTTTCGCCGATAACAGCGGTTTCGTGGATACCACCCTCGACTCCTCGCGACTTACGCCACGCGAACAGTTCTAATACGCTGACAAATGCCGCATAAGGATTTTGGACCCGAATCGCGGGTATGCCGTTGCAGGGCACCTCTTTGTCAATGATAATTGCGGACGCTTGAGTATGCTCCATTTCGCTACGATACTTTGCATTCGCAAGAAAGGTGATTTCGTGCTGTTGTGCTTCCTTAATTCCTGCAACACCGCTTATCTCAATCTCTCCATCGCCATATAACTCCCCATTGACGCACTCACAAATTTCTCTCAGTTTTTTTTTCATATCGCCCTCAACCGGGGGCCGGAAGGAAACTTTGATAATTGCTTACTGTTTCGATAGATGAGTTGGTCTCTCCAACACTTTGGGGTGAAGCGCACGTAAACCAAGGGTTTACCTAGCAAACCCCCATGATTAACATATCATACCACACATTGACTCCATTGCCAAACAAAAACATTCAGTTAATCAGCCCCAATTCTATTGAGGAGTTTCCGTGCTTTTGGGTTCTGTAGATTTCTGTTTCGCTTCATCGGGTTTAGATTCCGATTGTTCAACCCTCGCGTTCAATATGTCAATGATTTTTTGCGTCAAATCGTACTTTTCGTCAACATAAAGGGCACCGATCCGCTTGTCGAGGATTAGGCTATACTCCTCGTTTTTACCGATTTCCTTTATCAGTTCTTCCATTTCGACGATAATCGGTTCCAGAAGCTCTTTCCGCTTGTCCGTAATCGTTTTGTCGCCTTCCTGAAATTTACGTTGATACTCCTGCTGTTTTTGCAAAATGTCCTGTTCTAAAGCCGTCACTTCCGCTTCTTCAAGAAACAGTTTCCGCTTCATTAAGCTATCCTGTAGCTGAAGGATGTCTTCTTCCAGTTTTCCCAATTCATTTCTGAGATTGTTTAACGCCGTTGTCAATACTTGATTCGCATCTTGAGCCTTTTTATAACTCTCGACAACCTTTTGGGTATCAACTACAGCAAATTTGAAAGGGTTTTGGGCGGTTGCACCCACTACGAGGAGAAATAATACGAGCGGCACAATGAGATGTAATCGTGAAATTCGATTCATAAAATACGGTACTCCTTTTTCATGATGTCCAAAGCGGGGCAAGATGCCCCGCCTACGGTTTTGAGAAGGGAATCCCTCACCCCCAAAGCAAGCGGGGCAAGATACCCCGCCTACGGTTTTGAGAAGGGAATCCCTCACCCCCAAAGCAAGCGGGGCAAGATGCCCCGCCTACGGTTTTGAGAAGGGAATCCCTCACCCCCAAAGCAAGCAAGGCAAGATACCCCACCTACGGTTTTGAGAACTGAAGCGGGGCAGGCTCCCCCGTCTACAGTTTTGAGAAGGGGGTATACGGGTTTATTCTTGAAACTTGCTTAAAAACCGGGACCGATTGTGAAATGGAATTTACCCTTCTCGCGGTCGAATCCATAGCCCCATTCGATACGTGCCAACATGCCGAACATGTCAAATCGAATGCCGAGGCCGGCACCCTTTTTGAAGCTGAGGTCTCTGAGGATGTTTGACTGGCGTTCATCCCACACCTGCCCCATATCGAAAAATATCGTTCCCGTCAACCGGTCAGCCAGCGGAATGCGGTACTCAAGGTTTCCATAAAGCACCTTATTTCCACCATTCAAGTTCGGTTCACCTTCGGCATTCGTTGGGAAGATTTCGTAATCCTCATAGCCGCGTACTGTGTCAATTCCGCCGAGAAGAAACCGCTCTAAAAAGAGATATAAATCATATTTTTCACTAGTACGCTTACTCCTCATGTAACCGCCACGGGCATGGGCGGCAATGACATGATTGCGAAACGGGCTCCAAAACCAGCTTGTGTCTACCGAATACTTCTGAAATTCGTTGTCTGCCCCCAGTAATCCGCCAGAGTATTCGTATGAGACCGTATTGTAGGAACCTGCCATCGGGTCATAGATACTTTTCCGATAATCGCGTGTATCTCTGGCTAAAAGCCAAGTAATGCTACGCGTTGAGCGGTTGACAAGCTCGTCATCGAGCTCCTCAGTATAGCCAGAGCGGGTCGCATGAACTCTTTCATTCCTCAGACGGACTGAGACATCCACATCGTGGGCAATTGGTCTGCCTACGGTGACCGACGCGCCTCGCCGTTCATAAACATACCGGTCATATCCACGGTCACGGAATATTTGACCGTAATATCGGCGGATACGTTTGGTGTTGTATAGGCTTGCACTGAAACGGGTTGGTGTGCCAAATACCCACGGCGTATTGAATCGCAATTCCGCGTTGTGGCGGTCGTGTCTCCCCAATTCCCCCTTCAGATGGACACGGTACGCCCGTCCGAAGAGATTGTTTTCGCCGACCTCAGCGACACCGAAAATGCCCCCCTCCGTGCCGTACCCCCCACCGAGGCTAAACATACCTGTCCGGGGCGTTTCGACGATGCTGACAGAAATGTCTTGATGATTTCCCTCAACTGCAGTGGTTTGAAACTGAACATCCCGAACAAATGACCCCATCTGAAAAAAACGCTGGCGGGCTTTGCGTAACGCTCTGGCATCGAGTAACTCATCCGTTTTGATACCGAGATGGTCGAGTTCCCGTCGAATCACATGTTCCTTCGTCTTTTCCAAGCCGTTAATCCTGACCTGGTTAATGATAAGCACATCGCGCTCATTGATGTTCAACGTCAGATGAACAGTGGCATTTTCCTCATCGAATTTTCGAGTCGGGATAATTTCAGCCATCAGGTAGCCTTTATCCTGATACCCCTGTTTGATTTTATCAATTGATTTTTGAAATGTACCGAGGTCGAAAATTTCCCCCTCCGCAGGGTCTAGCATCTTACGAATCTTCTGCTCGGAAAACGCGGGTTTCCCCGATTGCTGGATATTGACCGTGTAGGATTCGATAATGTATTGAGGCCCTTCATCGACCGTCACATCGAGCATCAATCCCGTTTTATCATCGGTGAGATGCTTTTCATACCCGTGAACCTTTACTTGAGCATAACCGCGGTCTTGATAATAGTAACGCAAGGCGGTCATATCTTGGTCGAATAACGCCTCATCAAAATGCTTTCCCATCCGTGTTTTAATCTGTTTGCTGAGTGATTTGGCGGAAACGTTATCATTGCCAACAAAATTGATATTTTCGATTTTGATTCGCTGTCCCTCTGAGACTTCAAAGGTTACGGTAATCGTATTTGCATCGGGCTCGATGTCGGTATGCGTTTTCACCGTTGCTAGGTAATAACCCTTCTGTTTGTAGGTCTTGAGGATATTTCGTTCACTTTCCCAACGCTGTTTATCACTATAGATTTCGCTGGGTTTAAGTGTTATACCTTTCTTGAGCTTGCCATACTTCACTTTTTCGTTGCCAATAACCCTAAAACTCTGTATCTTTGGGCTCTCTTTAAGCAGATAGACGACCTCCATACCCCCCTCTTTGAGGCGTTCATAACCAACCTGAACGTCGGAGAAGAACCCGGTATTTTTATAGAGACTTTTAACATCTTTCGATAGCAGGTCGGAAGAGATTTCAGCTCCCACCTTTGTCTGTATCAAACTGCTGAGGAAGTCTTCCGATTCACGCTCAGTGCCGCGAAATGAGATTTTTTTTACAACCAAGGCATCATCAATGTTGGATACTTTTGTTTTCGCTGTAGTGGATTCTGACTTGGCTGTATCCGTGGCACCTGCCCTAGCGGTATCCGTGCCTTCCTCTGCCCCTGCTGATATTGCGACGAATGCCAATACAATAACTGCAAAACGCATTGCTATTCTAACCATGATAATCCCTCCTTAAGTAGAAACCGAGTTTTTTCGGCAAAACTCGGTTTCTGCCGTTTATTTCTTAAACTTGCTTAAGCAACTTTCAATATAAAATATGCACATTGTACGTCGATGGCGGGCGGGGGGACCCCGCCCCTACAGTCTTTGCGCCTGATGAAAATCGAAACATTATTTTTTAAACTTGCTTAACTCAGTCGGCAAAACTCGGTTTCTTAATCTTGTGAGTAAATCCTGATTCAGACAATTCTTAGGCGATACAAACGCGCCAGCCAAACGGGTCTGCTCTGTGACCGTATTGGATATCCGTCAGCGCATCGTACAAGCTTTGAGCCAATTCACCGGTCTTCCCGTCAGCTATCTGGAAATCCTCTCCTTTGTAGTGAATCTCTCCCACAGGGGAGATTACTGCGGCAGTACCGCTGGCGAATATCTCTTTAAGCCTACCGTTTCTGTATCCATTGACAACTTCCTCAATCGAAATGAGGCGTTCAGAAACGGTAATTCCCCAATGTCGGAGCATATACAACACCGAGTCTCTGGTAATGCCGGGCAGAATCGTGCCATCAAGAGGCGGAGTAACAACCTCATCGGGGAATCGGAAGAAAACGTTGCTGGTGCCGACCTCCTCAATGTACTTGCGTTCCTTACCATCAAGCCAGAGCACCTGAGTATAGCCTTTCTCGGCGGCACTCTGTGAAACAAAGAGCGTCGAGCCGTAGTTGCCGGAAGTTTTCGATTCTCCCACGCCGCCCTTTGCCACCCGCACATGCTGATCAGAAACGTAGATTCGCGTGGGGTTAAACCCTTCGGGATAGTACGCCCCTACAGAACAGAGAATAATATAAAACAGATATTGCGTCGAGGGGCGGATGCCAACCCCCGGCTCAGTGGCTATCATCGTCGGACGAATATAAAGCGATGTGCCCTCCGATGTCGGCAACCAGTCCCGGTCAAGCAAAACCAGTTCCTTCATGGCAGCAAGAAACAGGTCCGGGGCAACTTCAGGCATAACCATTCTGCGGGCGGAACGATTCAGACGTTCTATATTTTTATCTGGTCGAAATAAGCCTATCCCACCATCAGCAAGGGAATACGCTTTGAGCCCCTCGAACACCTGTTGGTTATAGTGTAACACCATCGCGGCCGGATCCAAACTCAGCATACCGTAAGGCTCTATACGTGCGTTCTGCCATCCCTCGCCCTCCACATAATCCATAAGGAATATATGGTCAGTGGTATGTCTGCCGAATACCAATTCGGAATCTGGGGGACGCTGCATCCATTGAGGATTCGTTGATTGTGTTATTTTAATTTCCATAAACAACCTTCAGTAGAAACCGAGTTTTTTCTTCAAAACTCGGTTTCTTTTCAAACGTAACCCGCACAGCTCCCAATCTTCCGAGTCGCTTCAGAAGCTAAACAGTTCCTACTCCCGATTCCCAATGCTTTCTGTCAAAAATCAATGACTTGAACCGAATCCGATACCTTCCCATCAACAAGGTGGATGAGACGATCTGCCCGTTGCGCGATTGCCTGATTATGTGTGACAACGATAAGGGTCTGGTTCAACCGCTGATTCAAATCCCATAACAGCTCGAGCATCGCTTTACTCGTTTTACGGTCTAGGTTTCCTGTCGGTTCGTCTGCCAAAATGACTTGGGGCTCATTAATCAACGCCCGCGCAACCGCAACGCGCTGTCGCTCGCCGCCCGAAAGCTCACTGGGACGATGGCGAAGCCGTTCGGATAATCCGACGTAACTGAGCAATTCTACCCCGCGGTCATAAGCGTCATGAGGGTTTTGACCGGCAATCAACGCCCCCATTGTGACATTTTCGAGTGCCGTGAACTCCGGCAGGAGGTGATGAAACTGAAATATAAACCCGATTTTCTGATTCCTAAACCGATCTAACTCCCGGTTACTAAAGGTGAAGATATCCTGAGATTCATAAAATACTGTTCCGTGCGTTGGACGGTCAAGCGCACCAATTAGATGGAGGAGCGTACTTTTACCAACACCAGATGCACCAACAATCGCAAGCGTTGTGCCCTTCTGCACTTCAAAATCAATACCTTGGAGGATAGGCAGTTCCCCCGAACCATTATCGCCTTTCGATCCGTTGTCCATTCGATGCGTCGTTGCAACGTCGTAATAGGATTTGTGGAGGTTGACAACGCGAATGAGATCACTCATACCGTAACGCCTCAACAGGGTTTTTGTTCGTTGCCTGCCATGCGGGTATTATGCTCATGGACAGGCATATAACAAATGAAAGGACATTGATAAAAACGACGAAGAACCAGTTAATTTTGACGGGCAACCGATTGAGTTGATACACTTGGCTGAAATCCTGCCCGAACACGTTATTCAGATAGATGGGCGTGGCGATGCAATAGAGTGCTAACCCAATCGTCGCTAACCAGAATAGGCTACACAACACTTTGAAACTGAGATTTAACACCGTGTTCCGATAAGCCAAGAGAATCTGAAGCACGATTGGTAGCAGAACAACCAGAGCAAGCCAGCGCGAAGGACGCACGTTTTGGAGTTCAAGTAGCCAACAGAGCGCGACACCGAGCCCAGTACCTAAGATGCCGCCGAGGAGACCAATGATACTCCCTTGAATTAGGAATACATTTCGGATACTGCCCTTGGCAGTCCCCATCGCTCTTAGAATGCCGATGTCTTGCGTCTTCTCCATGACGACCATAATCAGTGTACTGGCAATATTGAACGCCGCGACGAGTATAATGAGTGCTTCAATAATTAGCGTTAGCAATTTCTCCAACTCCAGCGCGTTAAACAGAGGTGCTTGCCCCTCTGTCCAAGACTTTGTCATCGGTCTATGCCCTGCTCCCAGGCGAATCGGGGCGTAAATATTCAGTTTACCTCTCGCCTTCTGTACCACATAAGTCTGACTTCCATCCATTATTTTCCATCGCTCCCCATCCAGTCCAGTTAAAATCATCGTATCTGGGGAGAGCGAAATGTCGCCCGTCTTAAACGTCTGACGCAGGTCTTCGGAGATAATGTTGTTATCCAAATCCGATTGAACCTTATGAACCTTTGAATCAATATCAAACAAGAATCGCCCCATCTGGATGCGTTCACTGACTAGCGGTGCAATCTCTGCATCCGTTGTCCGAACCTCAATCGTGTTGATCTCGTTTTCGCGTTTATAAAGTGCTTGTGCGGTTTCAAGGTCAATGAAGCCGAAGGCATTGTCGTGAATGTATAGTCCTGACTGATAAAAACCGATGACAACAAAATTCTTGATACGCGGCTGAAAAATACCCGGGTTAAGCGGCGACTCCACCATTTCAGGGATGAGCCTGATAATATCTCCCATATCAATTTGCAACCGATGCGCTACATGAACACCCAAAACAATACCGCTCGTGATGGTCTCATCAGCCATCAACCGTGCCATCTCAACTACGGGTGAGAATTTGAAGTCCACTGAACCGTCTACAAATTTTGAAAACCCCGTCACCCGGTCTTGCTGTTCTCGGTCAATCCCTTTAATGGGAATTGCCGCGGTAATCGTCGTTTCGTCCTTTGGCCAGACCGCAGATTGGACATAAACCACAGGTGAAGCGGCAACGACCCCCTCAATGGCTTTGATTTCCTCGATTTTATCCTGATAATCTGGGAAATATCTCCCGCTCAGGGATTGAACGCGTATATGCGCCTCATTTGCGAGAAACTTCTCCTTTAACCCATGCTCGAAGCCGTTTAATATAGAGATGACGAGAATCACAGTGGTGATGCCCAAGGCAACCCCGCCGATCGAGATAACGCTTATGATTGAGATGAAGGATTGCTTTCGCCGAGAGCTAAGATAACGTAATGCAATGAACCATTCAAATCTCATGATGTTTACGGATTTCTTGTGAGGTAGTCATAATTTGGCATTTTGTTGACATCGTATATGGGCGGGAAAGGGATTCCTTTTCGGTTTAAGAGCTTCTGTAAGGTCGTTTAGTATAGCACATCTCAAATTTCAAGGCAATGTAAAAAGTCAAAATCACTCTTCTGACGCTTTACCTTTAAGTAATTTTCAGCCTTAAAGTCCATCTTCTGAAGCAACCCCTCCCCGCATTTTTCCTTTCACGCCTTTCTCAAAATGATGCTTGATGAGCGCGTACATATAGCAAATTATCAGGAAAAAACCCCCAATCCCGATAACCCTTCAACAATCTCCGCTGTCTCCAAACTAACCGTGACCACCCGTTTGATGAGTTTGACAATATATTGCGGGTCATCGCCACGATTTGGATCGGTGACGATGCCACTGCGTTTGTCTGCTTTGACGCAATACTGATCAATCACCCACTCTAACGCTGACCGATTTCCAAGTTTATAATCAAACGCCTTCGCAGGTATCCCGTCTAGGAGTAGGAACTCGTTGTAGGCAAGCTGTGTTTTGTCTTTGGATAGTTGAATCTTCTCCACCCGCCAATCTAGGGGTGTACCGGGTGTTTCGACGGAACGTAGCGGATATTCCTCTACCTCTTCGTAATTAACGTGCATTTCCCCCAATCGTTGACCTGCTTTGGCAAACTCCCAAAAGTCGGATGCATTAGGAAGGCGTGGGAGGTCACGCTTGAGGTTCGCCTGATATCGCTCCCGATAGTCGGGGTGATGGAGGAGGGCGTAGACGTTATGGAAGATGTCCCATTTTCCGATGGTGTCATCTCCGTAATGTGCCCGATATTGTGCCAACGCCCAATCGGTGATGTTCTCGCGGCGGTTTGTTCCATCCTCATTGTAAATATAGAACGGGAAGCATTGAGAATCGCCAGTAAGATGAAGATCCGTTATTTGCTGTGTCATCAGGCAGTGGAATGGCTTTTTAGTTCCAACGGCTACGAGGCAAATCACCCGATTTGCCGTTTCGGTCTCAGGTGTGGGAAAAATTCGATACTGTTGATAACGCTCTTCATTCCAGAAGTTATCAAAGTAGACATATTTCTGAGTGAACGGGCGATATAACGAGGTGCGAAAGTGTGAATCTTCATAGTTGCTTAACTCCAGTTTTTTGAGCGATGCCTTAACTTGACGCGTCCATTTGATGCGTGGATCATTCGTATCAATGAAACTTTCAACGGGGTCGTTGGGGTCATGTCTTCTCTTGCGGTCAACGGTGCTGTTGTATATTTCGATAAATGTGTGAACACGCTCTTGCAACAATTTGCAATCAAACGAGTAAGCCAAAATATCCCTGTTTGTAGCGACCCCCAAAGAGTAGAGACTAAAAATCGCTTTTCCATCTTCATCCTTCGTCGCCTTCGCTTCTTTTGTACCCAGCGGGATAAAATTCTCAAATTCGGCATGGAGCCCTTCGGTGAGCCATGTGTGCTTTGCATTACTGGTCACTTGTTTCATCGGAACATTTGTATAGTCACCGAATTCGATTAAAGTTTTCTGCTTATCACGGCTTTTGAGATAGTCGTCAATGGAGTAAATCCAAACTTCAGATTTATCAGATTTCGCGCCTGCTTTCTTGATGAAGAAACTGATTCCGATGCCCACCCGGATCTGGTCATTAAAAATATTCCCACCCTCTTTACGTCGGCGTTCTCCGGATGTTCGGGCGTTCCCTTTGAGATCGATGTGATAAATTTTCGTGAAATCCTGTTCAAGGTGTTTTCGCATCCCGTCAAACGCCACGCCATCGAGAAAACTGTTGTTCGTCACAAAAGCCACAATCCCTTCATCACCAATTCTATCCGATGCCCATCGAATGGCCTTCACGTACGGGTCGGAGAGTTTATTTCTGAGCGTCGCTTTGGAGTCTTTTGTATAGGTCTCTGCAACCCGCGCATCCATCGCCTCGTACTTCCTATTTTTGTTATTGTCATTCTCGTTGACCTGCCCCATGTTGTAAGGCGGATTGCCGATAATCACAAACATATCCGTCGCCCTCTGTTTTTTTACGCGCTCGGTGTTCTCAGGGGTGAACAGCATGAACTGTCGTTTTTCCGCCTCCTCAAACGTATCCGCGAAGCAGTTGCCCTCAAACCGCTCATATATGCTCATCGCCACGTAGAACGCATACTCAATGTTCATTGAGGCGATGTAGTACGGGAGCAACATGAGCTCGTTACAATGGAGTTCGTGCGAGTATTTATGTGCTAACATGGTTTTATCAATTTCCTGCATTATCCGCACGATGAAATTGCCGGTTCCAACAAACGGGTCGAAGATGTGAACACCCGGATCGGAGAGGGAGCGACCATTAAATTCGATTTCCACCCCCCCCTTTCATTGGATACTCAAGGATTGAGGTCAGGCTAAATTGCTGTCCGCACTGTTCGAGCAGGGTTTGGAACGGTGCGCGAACCGAGGTCTCCTTCGTCACGCCGAGGCGGGTCAATCGGTCAAGTTCGGCGTAGTAGGTTTTGATTTGTTTGTGTGTGGGTTTTAGGTTGAGCGTTGGCATATTCTATTCCAGAAAAACTTAACGCAAAGACGCAAGGACGCAAAGAAGATAAGAAAGAGAAGATTTCTGTATGCGGCAACAGTGTCGAGAAACGCAACTAAACAGCGGTTTGCTATGCGGCCCCATTGAGCCCCAAATCTGCTAATGACTCCGCGCTGAGCATGTTGGTGCCAAGGTCGGCTAATTCCTCCTGAGATTCAATGGCCTTTACCTGATCGGTGATAACTTGCGGGGAAGTTCACCAAATTTTGCTTCCAACATATCCAAAAGAATTAAGTGCATCCCTTCTTGTCGCCCTTCTTGCCTCACTTTGCCAAAGTAACTATATTCCATTTCTCTTACCTCCCGGTTGACTTCCTGACTCAGCCGCTCATCAAACGCAGTGGATTCGTCGGGGGTGAGTTGGTAATACGTACGAATAAAATTTAACAGTAGAATCTTTTCATCGTCTTCGTATTCACTTTCGTAAATACGACGATAGCAGGCTGACATCTGTTCAATTTTAGCCTCATCGCCTCTATCCATCAAGGCGGACTTCTATCTATCAAGCAAGGCGGACTTCTATCTATCAAGACTTGGCCCAGGACACCGGATTATCGTCTGACCAATAGTCCGCAACAGAAAGACCCGACAGACCGATGTGAAAATAGTTGTAAGTCACCAGCTCGTGACCGAAGATTTCCTCTCGATAAGTTTCCACTTCAAACGGTTTCGTTCTACGCTCGGGACAAAGGGCTATTGGGAATATCGGCAGACGATGACTGAGGCGTATGAGCATAAAGTATTCAAACATCCGAGCTTGGAGGGCCTCTCGCCACGGGTTTTCGATTTCAACATGAATTAAAAACAGTTCGCAATGGACTCCCACTGTATGCGTTGTGCCACATGTGGGTAAAAGAGTTCCATAAAAGATTGGCTGGTTAGAAGAAACCGAGCCCTACGGGTGGCGCGACGAAAGCGACGCATTTTTGGCAAAAACTCGGTTTCTAATTCGTCAACAGAACCTAGTTAAAGTTTGCCTTCTGAAGCGTATCGGTTGAGGGCTATATTAAACTTGCTTACGCTTATGCTTCAAATAACTTTCAATAAACAGGTCTAAAGCACCATCCATCACAGCATCAACGTTCCCAACCTCAACACCTGTCCTAAGGTCTTTGACAAGCCGGTAAGGATGGAGTACATAGGAGCGAATCTGATTGCCGAAGTTAATGTTGGGACGTCCGCCTTGCAGTTTGGCAATCTCTTCCTGTCGCTGTGCCTCATAGTATTCGTATAATCGTGAACGCAAAACCTTCATTGCAATTTCACGATTTCTATGTTGCGAGCGTTCATTCTGGCACTGGACGACAGTCCCTGTCGGGATATGCGTAATCCGAACAGCGGAATCCGTGGTGTTGACATGTTGCCCGCCTGCCCCGCTTGAGCGGTAGGTATCAATTCGCAGGTCGGTAGGATTCATCTCAACATCAATAGCATCATCAATTTCAGGCGTGACAGAAACTGCCGCCAGGGAGGTATGACGGCGGTGATTAAAATCGAAAGGGGATAAACGGACAAGGCGATGAATACCTGCTTCGGCTTGAAGATAACCGTATGCGTACTCGCCATTAACCATAATGGTAACGTTTTTGATTCCGCCCTCCTCGTCTGATGTGAGTTCAATGATTTCGGTTTTGTAGCCGCGCTGTTCACACCACCGCAGATACATTCGCATCAGCATTGATGCCCAATCTTGTGCGTCAATACCACCCGCACCGGGATGGATGTTCAAGATGGCATTGCTCTGGTCGTGTTTTCCATTGAGCATCAGTTCAAACTCAATCTGTTCGATCTGGTTTGTAATCTCTCCAAGACTGGCGTTAATCTCTTCGTACAAGCTCTGGTCATCTTCTTCAATGGCAAGCTCAACTAAAATCTGGATGTCTTCGAGTTGGGCACGAAGTTTTTGATACTGCCCGATATCTTCGCGGAGCAGAACAATCCGTTGGGTCACTTTCTGAGCGTTCTGAGAATTATTCCAAAAATCTGCCGATGCCGATTCTTCTTGGAGTTTACCGAGTTCTTCCGACTTGTCTGTAAGGTCAAAGATACCCCCTAAGTTCAAGGAGTCGAGAGGTTACTGCTTCAACCTCAGTTTCTAACGTTGCGAGCATTAATCATCTCCATCAAACCGTTTTTTAGCGTTTAACAAAAGCTGGGTTATCGCCATAATTTCCTGCCCCTGATAAGCGGAGCATCTAAGTATTTTTACCGCTTCACCAATCTGTTTTTCGCCGTTACAGAATTAATGCCGTCGCCCAAACTGTAGGCGCGGAATCCTTTCGGCAAAAATCAGATAAACGACTAGCAAAACACCCACCACGAAACAGAGCATTGGGAACCAGTTACCGTAAAGGGTATATAGGGTCTTTTTCTGATTGCGGAACGGAATATCGCCAATCAGGAAGCTTTCCGTATCATCAGGCGTGATGCGCGGTGTTATGATTCTGCCATAAGCGTCAATTATACATGATATGCCCCCATTCGCGCAACGGAAAATAGACACACGGTTTTCGACAGAGCGAAATGGGGCAGCGGCTAAATGTTGCTCCGGTGCAGCGGTATTTTCAAACCAAGCGTCGTTGCTGAGGATACCCATTACGTCTGCGCCCTGCTTAACTCCTTGTCGGAACAGGTTGGGGAAAACGGACTCAAAGCAGATCGAGATACCGATATCAATCTGTCCATTCTCTCCCCTCGGCAAAGGGATGAGATTTATAGACTTGCCCGGTTCATACGGATGAAATTGGATGAAATTCGGGAGATAGCGGCTCAAGGGAACATATTCCCCAAACGGCACTAGGTGAATCTTCGAGTAACTTCCCAGCTTTTTGCCTGAAGGGGAGATGAGAAACACGCTGTTGTAGACCTTCTTATCCGATGTAACATTCGGCACCCCGGTAAGTAGATATATATTCCCGTCCTGCAACATTTGCCGAAACCTTCGCTTGTTGTCCGGTTCGCTCAAAAAGATTGTACTGGAGAACGCCGTTTCAGGCCAAACGATGAAATCTGGCTCGGATTCATTCGCCTCTTGGGTCAGTTGAATATACCGATTGAATATCTTGGGGAAGTTTTCAGGTATCCACTTCTCGATCTGGCGCACGTTGCCGGGAACGAGCGCGACCTTTAGGGTGGTCGTGTCGGCTTTGGAGTTGGATAGGCAGAAAAAACCGTAGGCAAAACTGGCGATAACGATGATGAGTGGCAATATCAGCGCCCTCGCCTCACGACCCCAATTCGGATAGCCCCGTAAGAGCAGTGCGATTGCGGCATTGAAGAGCACAATAACGAAGCCAACACCGTATACCCCCGTAAGTGATGCGACCTGAATCGCGGGCAGATTATTCCATTGCGTATACCCAATACTCCCCCACGGAAAACCGGTCATCAACCAACCGCGTACCCACTCCAACGCGGTCCAACCCAGTGCGGCAACAAAAACGAAGGGTATCCCGGATTGCCACGGCAACCGATACAATAGCACCGCGAAGATGCCTATATAGACAGAGATATACCCCACCAACGCCACGCAACCGAGTGTGGTCACAAAAATGTTGGCGAAGGGATAAAGCAGAATAATCCAATAGATTAGCCCTAAGAAAAAAATCAATCCGGTGAGGTAGCCAAGCCAAAATGCCGACTTCCAATTTGACGTAGATTTTATAGAAACCAGTAACGGAACAAGCGCAATCCACGCCAATGGGAACAAATTAAAACTGGGATGGCTTAAAACGAGGAGAACGCCCGACAGGCTGGCGAGTATCCAATTTTGATAACGTTTCATAATTTCTGTCATTCTGAGCGAATCGGAATAAGCCCAGTAAGTGGAATCTGGACTTTACCAGTATTATACACGCAACAATGTGCGAAATTCATCCCAAAATGAATAGTATAATGACCATGATATCCTCCAATAAATGTGGTATCGGAATGAGAGGGAAGATTGCTGTCTTTACTTTCACTCATCCTCATCGCGATACGGGTTGAGTTTTTCATCAAGGCTATACTTACCCGCTCCAATCAGGATGAAACTGAGAAAAACGATTCCAACTTCGATGGCGTGCGACGCTCCCCCCACACCTTCTCCCCGAGCTAAGTGGCTGAGAGCGGCAACAATCATGGTTATCGTCAAAAGGATACATGCCGGTCTGAAAAATAGACCGAGGATGAGGCATATACCTCCAAAAAACTCTGAAATCGCCGCCATGAAACCCCAAAATGTTGGCATGAACCCAATGCCCAGGTTTGCCATCGCCATGCCGAACATTTTCCATTTCTCTGGTCCGCCAAACAGTTTGGGGCCACCGTGAATGAGGAACATGATTCCAAGTCCGATACGTAGGATTAAGAGGCCGATGTGTCTATGCTTATTCAGAAATGTTAAAACCATTTTCTTGATTTTCCTTTCACGCAACGAGGTCTCTCGACCTGTGCATAGGTTTCCAAATCTTTTGTTCACTTTAGCCCTTGCCACACATGCCAATTGAAATCAACGGCTCTGGCTCAGAGCTTATCAATCTTGCGTGTAAGACCCCCGCCCTTTAAGGTGGGGAGTTGTCAACACTATTCTTGCTTCAGAAATGATAGACAATATCGGATAAATAGTCAACCAGAAAATAACCGCCTCTTTTCCTGAAGCCAATATTCAACCCGGTAAAAGAGTGAAAATAGGACAGGAGCTAAGACCAAGTTCGCAACGGTGGCTGTGAGCATTCCGCCGAAGGTTGGTACGGCGATGGGTTTCATTAGTTCTGCGCCGGTGGTGGTGCTGATTTCGTATAGGATGATTGGGGCGAGTGCTAGCACAGTGGTAGCGGTGGTCATGATGATGGGTCGGACGCGCAGTAAACCTGCATTGACTGTGGCTTCGTCGATGGGTTCGCCTTCTCGTATCCTTTCGATTAGGTATTCCATGAACACAATCCCATCTTCTACGGCGACCCCAAAGAGGGCGATATACCCAACCCACACGGCGGTACTGTACTTAATTGCATAGCCGCCGCCGAGCGCGGGAGGCACATACTGCATCATCCACTGCATCCACATGCCTCCCACAAAAGCAAAGGGAATCGCGAGGAAAATCGCCAACATCGCGGAGGCGGAACGGAACTTGATATAAAGCAGTATGAAAATCAGAGCGATGCACACGGGGACGACAACCAGCAACCGGGAGCGGGCTTCTAACTCTGCTTCGTATTGCCCGCTGAACGCATAGAAGTATCCTTGCGGTAGTGTCGGCTTGATTTTTTCGTTGAGTACCTGCTGTGCGACTTCCACAAAATCGACGAGTCCGAGCACGTCTACATCTACATCGCAGAAGACTCGTGAGAAGAGCAGTGTGTTTTCGGAGGCGATTTTTGCGGGTCCAGGTCGGCGTTGGATGTGGACTAATTGCTCGAGGGGTATCTGTACCCCTTTGGGGGTTGGGACGAGTACGCGCTTTAGAGCTTCGACGTTGTCGCGGAGCTCTCTTTTGTAGCGAATGCGGACGGGAAACCGTTCTCGCCCTTCAACGGTGGTTGTGAGGTTCATGCCGCCGATTGCGGTCATGATGATCTGTTGAACCGACCCGATTTTAATCCCGTAGCGTGCCGCTTCTTTCCGATTAATATGAAATTCAAGGTACGGTTTGTTTCCAATGCGTTCTGCATACGGTCCCACGGCACCGGGAAGTTTGAGCAATTCACCCTCAATGCGAACGGCGATTTCTTCAATCTTTGTGAGATCGGTGCCGAATACTTTGATACCGATGGGGGTCTGAATTCCAGTGGCGAGCATGTCAATGCGGTTGCGAATAGGTTGGGTCATGATGGGTGAGACACCGGGCATCCGGCAGGCTTCGGTGAGGTCGTTGATGAGTTCGGTGCGGATTTTGGTGCGGAAGTAGGTTTTGTGTTTGAGGGTGGGTTCAATCTCGGATGCAATTGCGTGAAGTTGGATTTCGGACGCGCTATCCCCCAGTTGACTGGATTCGTCCATTTGCGTGAGCAGTTCCTCCATAATCACTCGTAACAACCAAATCCGATATAATTTTTCGCGTTCTTCAACAGAGATATAGGGGTTGTGATATTGCGTCGCCATTTCATCAATTCGCACTGCAACATCAGCGGCGATGCGTGTGGTAAAATCGGCATTGATATGTCTGACATGGGTTTTGCTTAGGATTTCGGAACGCATAAGTCGTAGGGCAACCTCTTGAACAAGAGTTGCTGTTGCATCTGCTTTGAGGGCACGACGAGGCCATGTAGAGGCATCCGTGACGTTAACGATGGTTTCAAACATCCCGATTGGGGCGGGGTCGGTAGCGGTTGTGGCTCTGCCGAGTTTTCCGACGACCATTGAGACTTCGGGAAAACCGTTCATAATCATGTCTTGCTTTGCCATCACATCTTTAGCTTGCGTAATCGACGCGCCGGGCAACAGCACCGGCATGAACAGCAGGTCGCCTTCGTTGAGTGGCGGCATGAACTCTTGGCCGATGTTTTTGTAAAAGGGTGTCAGCGGAATACTGACGATTAAAATTGCTGCTGCCAAGGCGACAATAATCAATTTGGTAAAGATGTTTTTGACAGCGAACCGAATTATAGGACCGTAGCTGGCTTTTAAGACCCATGTGATACCGTCGGCGAATTTTCTGAGGGGCCAGCTAGGGATTGTGAGTATCTGCATCAGGAGATTTTTGGGGCGTGTTGGATCGGGGAGCAGGATGCTGGCGACCACAGGAATGAGGCTAATGGCAACAATCGCTGCACCGAGCATGGCGAAGGTTTTGGTAAATGCGAGTGGCTTGAACAGCTTGCCTGCTTGTCCCGTTAGCGAAAACACTGGAATAAACGCGACGATGATAATCAACATGGCGAAGAAGATTGGCGGGCCGACCTCTTTTGCGGCACGGGTGGCGACTTGGAGTTTGCTCTCGCCTTCATGCGGTTCTCGGAGTAGGCGTGTGATGTTCTCCGTCATGACAATGCCTGCATCCACCATAACACCGATGGCAATCGCCATCCCGCCCATCGACATGATATTCGATGGCAAGCCGATGAGCCTCATGCCTAAGAATGAGAGTAGTACGCCCAACGGCAATACCAGTGCGATAATCAGGCTATTGGTCACCTGCCCTAGGAAGAGGATAATGACTGCGGCGGCGACGATGGTTTCATCAATGAGGGTGTCTTTTAGGGTTTCTGTGGCGCGGTGAATCAGATGGCTTCGGTCGTAGAAGGGAACGATGCGCACTCCGGGCGGTAGACCGGGTTCAATTTCAGCGATTTTGGCTTTGACGTTTTCGATGACGCGCAGGGGGTTATCACCGTGACGCATCAGCACGACTCCGCCGGTCGCTGGTACACCTGCTTTGTCTAATGCCCCGCGGCGGAAGTCGGGGCCTTCCGCCACGGTCCCAAGGTTTTTAACGTACACAGGCACACCGTTGTGTGCCTTGACGACGATGTCCTCAATATCCTCAATGCTTTTTATGAACCCCAAGCCGCGAATAAGGAACTCCATACCGCCTTCCTCAAGGACCTTTGCGCCGACATCGACGTTGCTCCCACGAATGGCGTTGTAGACGGTTGAAAGTGGGATGTTGTATGCGGTTAGATGGTTGGGGTCGATATCGACTTGATACTGCTTGACGTATCCTCCGGCAGACGCGACTTCCGATACGCCATCGGCTGATGCGAGGTAGTATCGAATCGTCCAATCCTGTAAAGTACGGAGTTCGTGCAGGTCGAGCCTTGACGCTACGAGCGGTTTTCCGGTTTCGGGGCATTTTCCCGGTCCATCATATCGTTTTGTTGGATGGTCAGGGCAGTAGTAACCGTTTTCGACGGTGTACCAGAACACCTGCCCAATGCCAGTTGCGTCCGGTCCTAGGACTGGCACGACCCCTTTGGGCATGTCTTTCTGTGCGAGGTTCATTCGTTCTAGGACGCGAGTTCGCGCCCAATAGAAGTCTACATTGTCTTTGAAGATGATGTTGATGTAGCCGAAGCTGAACATTGAGGTAGCTCTGACATCTTTGACATCGGGGATGCCGAGCATGGCGATACTGAGCGGATAGATGACTTGGTCTTCAATGTCTCTTGGACTTCTCCCTGGCCAATCGGCGAACACAATGACTTGATTCTCGCCGATGTCGGGAATGGCATCGACCGGGGTACGATTCAGTGCCCACCAGCCCGCCATTGTTAGGAGTATGAATGTAACAAGGACGAGCAGGCGATTGTTCATGCAGATTTCGATGATGCGGTTAATCATAGCGTCCTCCGTCGTATAATGCACCAAAACATTACAATCAAGTATCAATGCCGATGTGCTGGTGCGCTAGATTCTTCGCCCCCGAGTGCACCGCTGTATGCTCCTGCGGCTGTGCCTGTTAGTTGTGTTTGTGAATCGAGCAGGAAGTTCCCATTGGTGACGACCATGTCGCCGGGGTTGACTCCCTTTAGAACAGGATAGAATCGCTGTTTGGTTGTGTGGCCGTTGTGCCTTACTTCTGCCCACGCTTCTGGCCCCAACTCGACTTCAAGCTGTTCGTAGCCAGATTCGCCTCGGTCAATGAAGACGATTTTCCGTAGACCGGTGTCGATAACGGCACTCTTAGGTACTGCCAAAACCTCTCCAGTCATCACGAGCCCCTTCCCATCTATCGGACATTTGTCTGGCAGTGTGGCGTATTGGTCGGGGTGGTCGGGACAGGCGTATTTGAAAATCAGCGTTGGTTGGTGGCCCACGGAATGCTGGGGAGTCCCTTCTGTTTTCTCCTCTTTCTTTACCAGGTCCATGCCGCAGATATCGCATTCGTCGGGGTGATGGGATTGTTCTTGCGGATGCATGGGGCAGACCCAAATTTCCTGCCCCGCGCTTTGCGCCAACGGTTTGAGTTCGGGACCTATTTGGGCGTGATTATGACCTGCGTGGGCATCTGTGTCCATCGGCACCTGTTTTTTAACCAGGTCCATGCCGCAGATGTCGCATTCGTCCGGTTTATCGGCTTGGACTTTGGGGTGCATCGGGCAGACCCAAGCGGTTTTCATGGCATCAGCGGTAGTTGCATCGGGCCGTGTGGATTCGAGGTCCATGCCGCAGATATCGCATTCATCGGGGGTTGTGGAGGTTATCCACGGATGCATCGGACACGCATACGGTTCTTTGGGATGGGCTTCACGCGCATAGATTTCCGCCAGTGTGGGCTTCAGTCGAAGGGTAACGTACATCCCTGGTCGTAATTGTCCGTCTGGGTTTGGGACCTCGATGTGGACTTTTTGGGTTCGGGTAGGTGCGTCGAAATATGGATAGATGTAGTTGACTTTCCCATGAAACGTTTGGTCAGGGGTGGATTGTGTTGTAATCTCGACATCCTGCCCCATATAAACCCACGGCAGTTCGTATTCGTAGATGTCGGCGATAATCCAGAGGCTTTTGAGGTCTGCAATGCGGTAGAGGTGGGCCCCGCGGTTGACGTATTGCCCTTTGTAGACGTTCATGTGGATAACTGTTCCGCCACTGGGGGCGTATAGTGGCAGGGTGGTCTGGGCTTCGCCGTGTTCGCGGATTTGGTCTATCTGTGCTGGCGTTAGCCCGAACAGTTCTAGCTTGGATTTTGCCGCAATGAGGGTTTGTTCGACGGTGCGTTTGAGGTCGGGGTACTCCGTATTTTTGAATTCATCCACACTTTTCAATGCCGTGAGGTACTCCTCTTGAGCGGCTAACAGTTCTGGGCTATAAATGGTGAGCAGCTCGTCGCCTTCGCGGACGTTGATGCCGGTGAAGTCTACGTGGAGGCCTTGTATCCAACCTGAGATTCGGGTGGAGGCATAAGCGATGCGGGTTTCGTTGTAGTCGAGAACGCCGACGGTTCGGATTTCGCGGGTCAGTTCACGGAATTCAACGGGTTCGGTGCGGATGGGTATGAGGGCTTTCTGTTTCTCGGTGAGTGTGAGACCGACTCCTTCGTGGACGGGGATGAGTTCCATTTTGCAAACGGGACAGTCTCCTTTTTCGGGCATCTTAACGGTTGGGTGCATGACGCATGTCCAGTATTTGGTCTTTTTTTCATCTCCAGAAGGGTGGGCATGGGATTTCTCTGCCATAGCGGATTTCCCATCTACAGGGGTATTTTTCTTTTCGCATCCTGCAATAAAACCGATTATCAGGATGAGGGAAAAATAAATGATGGGGGTTTTGTTGGTGTTGTGATTCATGGTTTTATATCCTTAGGGGTAGGATGCCCCGGTTGTTCGAGAGGAAACCGAGTTTTACCGAAAAAACTCGGTTTCTGCGAGCGGTTGTTTGGGCAGTATTTGTCCGACTGCCTGTTCTAATTGTGCGAGGTGGTGGCGATGGTCTCGAAGTGCTCCCTGTTCTGCGAGGCGGAGGTTTAGTAGGGTGCGTTGGGCATCGAGTAGACTGATGAAATCGACTTGTGCGGCTTGATAGGCGGTGTTTGCGGCTTCCAATGCACCCCGCGCTTGTGGTAGCAGTGTGTTGCGGTATAATGCAATGCTCCGTTTGGCGGTTTCTAACCCGAAGTGGTGTTTTTTCACTGTAAATCGCGTCATGTTCTCAAGTTCGGCGAGCTGCTGTTGCATGGCATGGGTCTTGATTTCGACTTCCCGAATGTATGCGTCTTTCCGCCCGAATGACGCTGAGTTCGCCGTATTCAGCGTGCGTTGTGTGGAAAATGTTGGGGGCAACTTCATCCGTTCCTCAAAATAGCTGGCACCGAGCGTTGGGTCGGGATATGTCATTCGAGTAGTAAGTTGGATTGTAAGACTCAACTTGCTAATCATTAATTTCTGCTTCTGAATTTCCTGACGGGACTTGAGTGCAAACGTGTACAGTTCTGCTAAAGGTTGTGCAACATCTTCGGGCATGAGAGGTTCCGGCATCGCCAACGGTGCATCGGCGGGTCGATTCAACAGCGTGTTGATGCGAGCAATGATGGTTTCCCGTTGTTCTTCGAGTGTGATAATCGAGTCGGAAAGTTTGAACAACTCCACTTGCGCCATAATTACATTGTGATATTTGCCGATGCCGGCACGAAACCTAGCCTGAGCAATCTGAATCATCTGACGAACGAGTTGTTGATTTTGCTGATTAATCTCAATAGCTGTATTGAGGTAGAGATAGTCGTAATAAGCCAATTTGATATCTGTGACTAGGTCTCGAAGCGTAATATCGAGCTCCGTTTGGGCAATCTGAACATCCTCGGTGATGATTTGTCCTTTTAACGCTAGGGTGTCGGGGAATGGGAATTTCATCGCCAGCATCTCTTTGTGGTGGGGGTGACCGATTTTGGTGTCGAGTTGTTTTGTGAAGGCGTTGTATTGCCGTAACAGGTTGTCCAGATAGACAGCTTGGGGATACTGTTCGAGGGTGGCTCTGAAGTTCTCGCGGGCGGCTTTGATGCTGGGGCTTGACGCATACGCGAATGCCAGTATTAGGTCAAGATTGATTTGCGCTGTAAGTTTCGCCTCGGCTTGTTCTCCCTCTGTTGTGAGCTCGAGATGGGCTTTCGTTGGGGTGTAGAACGGTTCGGGAATCGGGCTCTCGTTTTCTAATTGGGCTTGAAAATCCTTCTGAAATTTTAGCACTTTCGCTTCTACTTCAGTTAGAAACGCATCCTTTTCAGCTTGTTCATCAATTTCTGGCTTAGGAACATCCTTTGCGACTTCAGTACGATAGTATTCGGGGATGGGGGCGTTCTGGAATTGTGTTAGCAGGTCTTGATAGGTGGTCTCTCGCCCACTCGCACATGCAACGAGCAGTATGAAAAGAAGCAGAATATAAGGTTTCATGGTGAGATACTCCCTCCGACCAGTTGTTCCAGTCGTGCGAGATTCTGCTGATAGTCGGTGATAGCGCGTAGCCGTGCGAGGTTGAAGTTCAGCCAAACGCTCTGCGTTTCAAGAAAGCCTGCAATGCTTTTTGTGCCTTCCTGATGCCACGTTTCAGCGACCTCTATTGCACTCTCGGCTTGTGGAATGAGACTACCTTCGTAAAGGGCAACCAATCGCCGGGCGTTTTCGAGCCGGAAGTAGACCTTTTTTAGATTCGCCAGCGTCTGGTCTTCGCTTGACCGCTTGCTTTCGAGGGCGGCGGAATGCTTCAACTCCGCTTCCTGTACCCGACTGCGATTCTTTGAACTTGACCACGGAATCGAGATGCCAACTCCTATGGAGAGCGGATTTTTCCCGTTGTCCAGGGTATCTGGCATCAGGGCACCCCCGGTCTCGATGGTCACCAAATCGAGTTTGAAGGTCGGCTTTGTTTTCAGCTTTGCGAGTGCGATGGCTTCATCCGCCTTCTGTATCATCAAGTCGGCGATTTGTAATTCCTGTCGCTCCGCTAACGCTTTCGTTTCCAAATCAACAAGTGGGATATTCAGCGGCGTGTAAGCGACGGGTGCGGGTGAACCCAATGGTGTCCTCGAAGGGACGGAAAGAACGCGCTTGATGTTGGCTTTCTCGACTTCTTCCAATTCCCGCAACAGAATCAGATCGTATGACAATTGCGCCAACTGGCTCTGAGCCTTTAAGACATCATTAAGCGTTGCCTCGCCAGAAGCGTAGCGGGTGTTGGTAATTTTTAATATCTGACCGAGCAATTGCTGATTCTGCTCGGTGACCTGCCTCGCCCGTTGAAGGTAAGCCAATTCGTGATAGCTAAGTTTCAGGGCAACCATCAGGTCGCGCACCACCTGCTCATATTTTACCCGCTTAATCTCAACCTCCTTCAGCGTCACTCGCCCGGCGGCATCAAGTGTGCCCGGGTATGGAAACGCCTGTGAAAAACCGAGACGGTGCCGTTGTGGTCCAACACGGGTTTCCACACTCCGAACAAAGTAATTATAGGTCATCATCGGGTCTGGAAGAGCGGTTACTTGCGGATACCTCTCAATGGTTGCCCCCCAGTTTGCTCGGGCGACTTTGAGCTTGGGATTGCGCTCGACCACAAGGCGGATTAAGGTCGGTAGATCAACCCCTGCGGCAAGTGCTTCTGTTGACATTGGTTCTGCTTCAGTCTGACCTTTTGACTCAATTGGAAGGGTCACCCAAAACGCAAGCAGAAATAACCATGTAAATGAAACTCGCTTTCTCATAACGTATCCTAAAATTTTATTGAGTGCTGTTTTCCCCGTGGGGTGGGAAAGGGATTTCCCACCCCACGGGTCTGGGTTGATCGCTGAAGGGTGGGAAAGGGATTCCCCACCCCACGGGTCTGGGTTGATCGCTGAAGGGTGGGAAAGGGATTTCCCACCCCACGGGTCTGGGTTGATCGCTGAAGGGTGGGAAAGGGATTTCCCACCCCACGGGTCTGGGTTGATTGCTGAAGGGTGGAAAAGGGATTCCCACCCACGGTCAGTTTACAGCGAGACGTTGGTTGATTGGGTTGTAATAAGGACACGAATCTGACGGATTCCACCTGCTGGCACGGCAACGAAAGCATCGTGAGCCTTCATCATTTTGTTGTAGGTTAGCGGCACGGTGGTTGCTTTACCTTTGGCATCAGTGATTTGTAGTGCGAAGGAAGTGCCTTCAAGTGGGAGGTCATGATGATGTGCGGTGGTGTAAACACTCAATCGATGTGTTTTCCCCTTCATCGTGTTCATCTTCATCATTCCACCCATGCCCATATCTTGCATCATCTCTTTGTATTCCTTAACCGTCAAGAGGTTGAGATTGAATGTGAGAGGACCGAGCGAAATCTGTTTGAGATACTTATCTGGATGGGCTTTGAACATCTGCGCTTGTTTGGCGTTGCAGAAGTAGTACGTTTTGCCGTCGTATGTCATCTCTGTCATGGCGGATGCCTTCATCATCATGCCGTCAATCGCACAGCGCACCTTGTCTACGCTCTTGGTATGCTCATCGTGTTGATGTGTTTCGGCATGTTCGTGCTCCTGCTCGTGCTTCTCCGCCTGAATTGCGGAAATGGTGAGCAGGAATCCAACGGCAAGCGCAAGTCCAAGTATCGCGGTTGTGACTTTCATGTTCTTCTCCTTTTTAAGTTTTGGATTTGGTGAGAAAGAAAATCTAAGCGTTTTCACAGCATTCGCTTAAAAGCAAATCGTGTGCCAACTCCTCTCGGATCGCTCTGGTACAGGATATAGCGCACGGAACGGGAGGTATGCTCGGGAAAATAGGTTAATAGGTGGGTATTTTTTACGCAGGCGGGGCGATGGACTGGATACTTTTTACACAGTATGGGTTTATAGTAAAATCTATAATTACCTTGTTTTCATCCCCCGTAGGAGGGGTACGGGGGCAGAGTAGACTCAGAAATTTTAATAAAAACATTCAAAATCGTCCAGTTCAAGATAATCCATTGAGTTTTCATATTCTACATGAAAACACAGAGAGTCAAATCTCTGATAGAGATCGAGATCAATCTTCGCTAATTGTTCGATTTTCTCCACAGATTCTTCTGAAAGTATGATGACCACGTCTGCGTTTTGACCATCAATGTTTATGTAACCCTTTCGTACATAAGGAAGCTCTTTCAACTTTTCTTGATAAAGTTGTTTAAAATCTTCCCAAGCCGGAGGTTGAATTTCCTCAATCATTTGTTTGAGAAACGTATATTCCTGAGATTGTCTACCGTTTGCCTGCAACTCCTCATAATGGGCAACAATTTTCGCACACAAGTCCAAAATTGCGGCTTTCACGCTCTCACCTGTGCCGTAGAGTTCGACATCCTCGTAGCTAGCACTCACAGTATCGCCTGCTCTTTCGACTAAGACAGGAATGGGCTGACACAATTGGTAGGAGGAGTGTCGAAGATTTTGAACCCAGCGGGTTTCAGGAAGTTGGCGAAACTCTGAACGGATGATCTGTTCTGCTTCTGAAGGCTTCAAATTCTCAAGTGTCACTGTTTTCCTCCAAACTATCAATCAAGTATCTATGGCTGTCACATCTGGTATTCAGCAATCTATACCTCAAGCGTTTATCGTATGCCACCGGGCAATTCTTCGGTGAAGTTTTTAATCGTCTGCACGGCGTTTCCGCCTCATATACTCATCATCATACCGTTTTCTTGTGTCTATGAAGGACCAAATAGAAACACCAACGCCTATTATGGCAAGGATTGTACCTGTGATGACAATTACTTCAGTCATTTGATCGCTCCTTAACTTGGTTCATAGTGGTGCAATTCATTTTTGTGTTCTATTTATCATCCCTGCTCAGCTCGGATTTGACCCAGACCAATAGATCAGATTGACACTCGTGCAAAGTAAGGATAGTATTGATAAAATTCTTCGTATTGCTGCAATTTTTCAATGTGTTTTTCGTCTTCATCTATTCTATAATCCAAAATTTCTGAAAGGGCACAACCTGTTGGGTCTCCTGTCGGCAGATTCTTTTCAAGATGTAATCTTTCTTTGATGCTTAAGATTGGAACGTCAATATTATGAGGCTCCTCCCATTTTATATTTATAAACTTCCAGTCTTTGAACCACCGCTCAATTTCCAAAACTTCGTTCTTGTTGCAAACAATACCCGTTATACTTAGCATTCGGGTTTGATCTTTGTAATAAGATGAATTTAAGAGTTGAAAAGTACTTTCACCTGAAGCAGAAAATGCTTGTTGCGATGTAATTTGAAGCATTTCCTGCAGTAAGTTTATGAAATTCTGTAATCTCTCAATATCTTCTTGTCGTGCTGTTGATGGTAAGATTTTATTATATTTTTCTTGAAAATTCCGCCAATTTCTGTCACGATTTCTTGAGCCTGCATTTGAAGGAAGTTCTGCTCGAACAGTAATTTTGACTACGCTATTTGCCGATACGTTCTGTAAAATGCTCTTAAAATCGTCGAAATGTCCAATTTCTAGATTGGTATAGTCAAGCCAAAATATTTCTCCACCACTACTTGAGAAATGGGCGAGAAAACTGGCAAAATCTTCATTTCTTAGCTCCAGTTTTTTTGAGAAACGATGGAACTCTTGTCTTTTGAAAGTTTCCACGTTTCTCTCAATTGAGACTATCTTAATTTCTGGACATCGATCATGGATGAGCCTACAATCTTCTAAAAAAGGGCCACCAAACCCATAATATGTATAATCGGATATGTCACAATGTCTTTTGAGTATATCAAGAATTTCAACCAGCAGAAATCTATCAATCGCTTTATTCACCCTTAAATGGTAGGGCGGATGTTTCATTGTTGGGCCTCCTTCAAAATCTGATCAAAACACTCTTCTCCAACTTCAGACGGTTTAACTTCTTGGTCACGAAAGAGATAATTTTGAACTGTCTCAATGTCATCTAACTCTTTACTATACGATATGCGTCTTTTTGAAGATGGTTCCGGTTTCGGTAGAGGCAGTTTAGGTTTAAATTGCTTTCCCCTCAACCCTTTACTCACACTACTTGGGCGCAGGTTTTGAAACTCTTGTTTTAATTCATCTAAAGTGCATTGGTGCCGTGCTGCATCCATGTGTTGCTTTGATTCAGCTGCTCTTCCTTTCCATTTATTTGTGTAATTAGTAAATACCTGCATCCCTTCTATCATCCTCTGTCTAACCTGTAAATATAGAGGTGAAGACGCATCTATTCCTCTTTTTGTGGTCGTAGTGGGAAGTTTTGCGGCATCGTTACTCTGAAATTCAACAATGCCAGAAATAGCAATAAACTGTGTATGGTATTTTGGCACACCAGCATCTCCCCAACCCGTCAGCTCTGTACGGTCACAGTATAAAACAGCGCGATCATTACAGATTATCGTCCATCCTGCATCCATTGATGAGAATTGCCTTTTTTCCTGCTCTGCATTTACCTCCTCTTGAGATGGTATAGGTCCTATAAAACCTACACTCAAGAATATATTAACCCCCTCATACTCTGCTTGATAAATATATGGTCTTATTGCACGATCAAGGCTTCCTGTATTGTTGATATCAGTAAAAAGCAACTGAGTAGTTTTCGCCTCGACTTCATTCCCATTTATTTTTACTTGGAAACCCTTATCAAGAATAAACGCATAATGTGTTTTAACTTTTTCGGTTAATTCACGAGTGAATTCCTCCTTCGCTCCCTCGCCAAAGCGTATTGCGATACCTTCATTCAATTCACCGATAACAATAGTCGTTCCATCTTCTTTATCAAATTGGGACGATTCAGATACAGGCAGATGCCAGTTATCCGGTTCCGCTATCCATTCCGGTTTTATCTTAACTTCGTAACAGTCTCCTTCATTTTGGGTTGAGATTAAACACTGTTTGCCAATTTTAAAAATGGCTCTTTTCATACCGATTCCGTAAACACCAACCGTTGGCAAATTGCTGTCCCTATCCTTACGCTCTTTACCCATTCGGAACGCGTAATTGTGAAGACTCCAAGGGATGCCACCACAGTTATCGGAAATAGAGAATGATTTTTCGTCAAACTTTATCGCAGCCTTAAATCCCTTATAAGGCGTTTCACCTGAACTGTTTCCCCGTTGACGCAAAATTCCGTCAACGCAGTTGTCCAGTAAGTCTAGAATTGCATCAACCAATTCAATGTCCCTCGTCAGCATTTCGACAAAAAACGATTTAACAGGCGCGGCATCAACTGTATCGTACTTGTTCGTTTCCATGTTAAGCTCCTTTAGAATGCTTTTTTTATCACACTTAAAATATGTTCTGCCAGAATAGGACTTACGCTATTTCCTATTTGTCTGAAACTGTGCCATTTCGTAGGGTGAAATTGAAACCAATCGGGAAAGCCTTGAAGGCGTGCCGCTTCTCTCGGTGTTATCACCCGATTTTCCGTGGGGTGTAGAGGGCGAACCGCTTGATAACTCCCCTTATCGCTGCCAGTACCTGCCGTTAAAGTTGGACAGAACCCATTGGAGTTAAGTCGACGACTTTTTGAAACATGATCAATTTCGCCCGGTTTGATTTTAGAATACCTCTCAAGTACTTCTTTCGTATGACGAGTGCCAAGGCATCCTGATACTTCATTCTTTTTTTGTAGACGTGTAATTGCTTCTGCATCTCCGACACCATCAGGTATTTGACTGTGCAACTTTGAACCAAAATCGCCTTCTACTACTTCTGTTTTTATTTTTCTCCACCCATCCTCTTCGCGAAGCCAAAGTGGATTTATTTTCCTAGGCAAACCTTTCAAAGCATCTTCTACATAAACAGAGTTCGTATTTTCGGGTATAAACTCCGTGGATTTAACTGAATTTATTTGGTCCTTTAAGTACCCAAAGAAAAAAACTCTTGCTCGCGTCGTAGGAACTCCGAATTTCGTGGCAACAAGTTTCATAGGTCCCAAGAGCTCGTATTTATCCTCCACTTTAGACCGCGCCTGTTCGATAAATTGAGCATTTTTTGGACTTAGAATCCCTGGTACATTCTCAACGAGAAAGAATTTGGGGACTGCATCGTTGACAATTTCAAAGAAATGAATAAATAGTTTGTTACGCGGATCTTCGGAGTTGTTCTGACCCATGTGGCTAAAACCCTGACAAGGAGGCCCACCAATTATACCATCAATCTCACGAACTTTGAGATTAAAAGTTTGTAATATTTCGGTTGCTGAGGTAGTTGATATGTCTTTTGCCCAAAGTGGTGAGTTTGGGAAATTTCTCTCGTAGACGGAAATGGCTTGTGGATCGATCTCTACTGATCCTGCTATATCGAATTCGGCTCGCTTTGCACCCAAACTGAATCCACCAGCACCGCTAAATAAATTGATTATTTTCAATTTTTTGCATCTTTCTGCCATTTCGTATACCGACCTTTTTCTCCGGAGTATGCGATGCCATCTGACACTTCGTTAGTGGCAACGACAAATGGGCTTTTTTAGGAATCTTAGAGCACCGGTTAATCTTTAAACAAATCCGATGTATTCTTCCGGAGCTTTTTGGTAAACTGCGTTTAATTTCATATCGAAAACTTTACTTGATTTTAGACGTTTCTTTATCTGCTGTGTTTAATCAATAGGCACCCCCACCCCCGGCAACCCCTCCACAATCTCCACTGTCTCCAAACTGACCGCAATTATCTTTCCGATAAGTTTGACGATGTACTGCGGGTCGTCCGCACGGTTGGGGTCGTTGATGATGCCACTTCGTTTATGCGTTTTGACGCAATACTGGTCGATTATCCACTCTAACGCTGATCGATTCCCAAGCTTATAATCAAACGCCTTCGCCGGTATTCCGTCGAGGGTTAGGAACTTGTTGTAGACCAGCGACGTTTTGTCTTTGGACAGTTTCATTTTTTCAACGTTCCAATTGAGCGGTGTGTCTGGTGTTTCAACGAAACTGAGCGGATATTCCTCCATATCCTCATAGCCGACATGAATTTCCCCCAACCGTTGACCTGCTTTGGCAAACGCCCAAAAGTCGGGGGTGTATGGTAGGCGCGGCAGGTCGCGCTTGAGGTTCACCTGATACCGCTCCCGATAGTTGGGGTGATGGAGGAGGGCGTAGACGTAATGGAAGATGTCCCATTTTCCGATGGTGTCATCTTCATAATGCGTACGGAACTGTGCCAATGCCCAATTGGTGATGTTCTCGCGGCGGTTGGTGCCATCCTCTTCGTAAATGTAGAAGGGAAAGCATTGTGAGCCGCCTTGCGGCAGGATATCGGGAATTTTGTTGACCATCAGCGCGAACATTGGCCATTCCTGCCCGACCTTGAGCCATATCACCCGATTCTCTGCTTCTGTCTTAGACGTAGGAAAAATGGGGGGCAACAAATACACACAATTGTTCATAACACGATCAAAGTAGAGGTGTGATTTTGTGAAAGGACGGTAGAGTGAGTTTCTCACCTTGTCTTCAGTGTATTCAGCAATTCTGCCGCGCTTTAAGTGCTGTCTTAGTTCTCGATCCCACTTGATTTTCGTATCATCATAAACCACGAAATCAGCAACCGAGACCTCCCCCTTATCAGGGGAATTTGCAGATCGGTTTTGTTGATGTTGCCACATCAACACTTGTTCATTGTAGGTGTCAATCATCCGACTCATATTCTCAGCCAGTGTGGTTCGATTGAAGTTGTACGCCCACGCGTCGCGATTGGTTTTAACGCCGTTGCTGTACGTCTTAAAAATCACATCCATCGGCTCACCCTTCGCCGCCTTCGCGGCTTTTGTAGCGATTGGGACAAAGTCCTCAAATTCGGGGCGGAGCCCTTCGGTGAGCCATGTGTATCGCACGTCCGGTTGAACCGTTTGCCACGCGATATTGCCGATGTGTTCTCTGTCCTTCAGAAACGCGAATTTTTGCTCTTTGTTCCATAATTCGTCTGTCCGATGGTAGAAGATGTGGGCCTGATCTGATGGATTGCCCTTCTTCTTGACAAACAGGTTGATGCTCACGCCGACCCGAATCCCGAACACATTGGCATCGGAGACCTTCAACCCCCTCCTCGCATTCCCGCCCAAGTCAAGAATGTAAATCGCATCGAAATCCTCGGCGAGGTGCTTCCGCATCCCGTCAAACGCAAGCCCGTCGAGAAAACTGTTGTTGGTTATGAATGCGATAACCCCTTCATCCCCGATTCGATCCGATGCCCACCGAATTGCTTTCACATACAGGTCGGCTAATGCGTTTTTATTCGTCGCTTTGGAGTCTTTGGCATAAGTCGCTGCAATTCGCTCCTCCAATGTCTTATGCTTAGGATTCGGATTGTTATCGCTATCGTGGTCCTGACCGACGTTATAGGGAGGATTGCCGATAATCACAAACATATCCGTTTCCCTCTGTTTTTTAGCGCGCTCGGTGTTCTCAGGTGTGAACAGCAGGAACTGGAGTTCTTCCGCCTGCTTAAACGTATCATCGAGGCAGATGTTTTCAAACCGTCGATATATACGCATCGCCTCGTAAAAAGCGTGTTCTATGTTCATTGACGCGATGTAGTACGGGAGTGGCATTAACTCGTTGCAGTGGAGTTCGTGCGTGTACTTGTGCTCTAGCGCAGTTCGGGGAATTTCCTGCATTATCCGCACGATGAAATTGCCGGTCCCAACAAACGGGTCAATAATGTGCACACCAGAATCAAAGAGTGACCGACCAAATTCGGGCTCTAATATATACGCCACGCTTTTCACAATGAAATTGACAATCGGCTGGGGGGTGTAAACAATCCCATGTGTGTCGGCCGTCTTGACGGAAAAGGCTTGGAAAAATTGCTCGTAAACGGTGTTGAGAAAATGCTGTTTTTGGGAGTAGTCGCTGATTCTCAGGGCAACTTCTTCGATTGCGACATAAAAATGATTAAGGGGTTTGAGAAAATCATCGCGACTGAATGCGTGAGATGTGAGGGCGTTGATGACGGTCTCAATTTCGCGGGCGATGATGTTGCGTTGGATGAAGTCGGGGTAGCTAAAGACGGTTCGGAAAATACGCTCGGTCAATAGGTGTTGGATGAGCATCTCCTCAACTTCGGCTTGGGAGAGGTTTGGATTGATCGATTGACGGCATTTCTCGTGGAAGTCGGCAAAGGCGACCGTAAACTCACGGTTGGTCTGCCGTTCCTCTTTAATGCGTTCTGCCAAGCCCTTTCCAAGTTCAGCCACCTTGTCTTTGAATTGCGCGACGGCTTGCTCCCATTTGGCGATTTCTTGCGGACGGTACTCAAAGAAAGTTTGGATGACCTTGACCAGTTGCGTCGGGTCGGTTAGGTCAACATCCATCACCTGCTGGTCGTGCTGCCAAAGAATAGCGCGCTCTGGGGTTTGGAAGAGGATATTATCACTCGGATAGCCTTGTTCAAATTTGCGTTGCACTTCGGCGGCCAGGTCATCGTGGATATCCTTTGCCTCCCAACAGCCAAACCACCGGTCAAAATCGTCCAACAGCGCACCATCAACGAAAATCTGGTTTCCTTGATGTCCCTTCATTGGATATTCCGTAATGAGGGTTAAATCAAATTGCTGTACACACTGTTTGAAAAGGGTTTGGAATACAGAGCGGACAGCGGTTTCATTCGTAGCCCCGAGCTGGTCTAACCGCTTCAGTTCGGCGTAGTAGGTTTTGATCCTTTTGTCTGTGGGTTTGATATCGAGTGTTGGCATTGTGTTTTGTAGTAGAGACGGGACAAGATGCCCCGCCCACGGGGGTTATAGCTCGCGAATCTCCGCTTCTAATGTGTCTAGGTCAACAATGGCAACGGTAGACCTGCCCGTTGTCCAGCCACCCGTCTCGCCGGGATTCAGGATGAGCGATTGTGCTTTTCGGACATCAATTTCATGCGTATGCCCATAAATTACGATGTCATATTCGCCGCTCTTTGCAATTGGCTCAGCAAGTTCGGGGTAGTGGGTTGCGGCGATCTTCCTGCCATGAATCTCAATGGTCGCAAGGTTCGGATGAATTTCCCCAACGGCCTCAAACCGTTTGGCAATGCCGATGCGTTCTCCATCATTGTTTCCGAATACTCCAACAACGGGACACTCTAGCCCGCTTAACGCCGCAACTGCAAATGGCGCTATAAAATCACCTGCATGAATGACTAACTCTACCTCTTCGTTGTTGAATAATTCTGCGGCTTTCTGAATCATCGGTACATTGTCGTGACTATCTGACATCACGCCAATTTTCATGTTGGTCTCCTTTTATCCTTCCGTCGGTTGGGTCTTTCTTTCCGAACGTTATAGCCGGTTTCCAACCCACAGCGCGCCTCGACGCACGACCTCTTGGAAACTCGGATTCTCAAGCACAGCCATGTCGTGGCCAAGGGCGAAGTAGAACACACGCCCATCGCCATAGGTGTGCCTAAAGGCCATGACGTGGGTTTCATCTCTGGTGGGGTCGTAGGCTTGCATTAGGTGGTGCGACATTGATGGGTCGTGTTTTAGGTAGTACAGCTCATCGGTCACGACAAAATCATCAAGCCCTTCGGTGATTGGGTCATCTGAATCGGTGACGTTGACGGTGAAATCCATATATTTGCTATGGCCGTCAAAGAACGCATTGAGCATACCGTGATAGCCTTCGCATTCGCGAAACGATGCGGCAGCTGTGTGTAGCCCGAAAAAACCGTTGCCCTGTTGGATGAAGTTCAGCAATCCTTGTTCTTGAGCATCGGTGAAATTGCCGACATCGGTATAAAAAAGTACCGCTTCATACGAATCAAGACCGTCCGCCATCACCTGGTAGTCTTGCGAGAAATCGGCATCAATTTCATCGCCTTTTGACAACATATCGGCGAGAAACTTGCCCTGCCCGGCGTGGTCGTGATAAATGCCTTCGGTGCCGACAAACACGAGAAATTTAAGGGGGTTCATATTGTTTTCTCCAATGGGAATTTAAGCAAGTTAATATTAAAATTTAGCTTCTGAAGCGACTCAGAAGAATGGGAGCTATGCTGGTTCTGCCTATTTCAGAGAAACCGAGTTTTGCCGACCTTACGGGTGGCGCGACGAACGCGACGCAAAAAACTCGGTTTCTGCCACTGTATCAAGATGGAGTTCCTGCGCTACGCCGCGCATGTCCATCTCGAACTCGATATCTATGACTGGGGGGCGTGTTTGATACCAATGGATGCCGTGTCTTTGTGCGTTTCCTAATTTCGGTAGCACGATGTCTTCGACGAGACCGTTTAGGGGATGCACAGTGTAAATGTTGACCCGATTCACCAAATCCCACGTCCCACCAAGCCCCAAAAGACGGTCTTCCATTACTTGAATCACATAAGCTGCCTTCTCTTTCATCGCTTCAGCACTGCACTCCCCTCGGCGCACGATACCTTCAGGTTTCAGAGCCCCCTCCAACAACTCGCCCGCACCCGCGATAATGAAGGTCGGTCGGGTCGCTTTATTGCAGGGGCGTATGTATGAGAAAGCGTAGAGCATTGACGTTTCCGGTGCATCCATCAGCGGTGCCACGTTTGTCCGGGCCAACGGATTCAGATTGTCGTGATAGAGGCCCCATTCTTGTAGCACTTCGCAATACCCTCGATTAAAGGCGATAAATCCGTCCAGAGTGAACGGTGTTGGACATCGAAGTTGAATGGCGCATAGTGCTGTCTGCGCCAGCTTCTGCGCCTGTAGGTAGGTATCAATGCACTCAAATCCGTCCCGCCACGGAATGGGGCGATTCAGGGTTACATGGACGATTTCGTAGCCATTATCGGCAACGACACCGCAGGAATATGGGTCAATGCCGCTGAGGAACTGGTAATGCCCTTTGGCGTTATGAATCAGCACGGTTTCTCCTTAGGTCTGCTACGGGTGCATTTAAGGCAATGGTCAGGCTACGCTTGCTGTCCAGCGGCGAGCGCGGCTCTGTCTTCCTCTCTCCACCGCTTCCAAATCTCCTCATCAGGCTCGCGGAATCCCCAATTGGCACGGTTAAAGAGCAGGTCATCAACGCCGAGCAAGCGCAGCAACCGCCGGTCATTGCACTTATATGCATCCCTGATGACCGCCTGCGAATTTGGCCCGCTATAGTTCGCACGATACTTTAGCCAAGAGTGGTTGTAGGTGATGATAAAAAGATACCGGTCTTCGTTCGACATGTTATGCGTACCCGAATGGAGCATACTACAATGGAACATCACAACATCACCGGATTTCGGGTAGACCAGTTTTTCATCGGAATGGTAACCTTTTATGTCACCGGTATAGCTCATCGCTCGCGTATGTGAGCCGGGTATGACCCGCAACGGGCCGATATCGTCAGTCAGGTCTTGAAGATAGACGATGGCGTTGAAGAGCAACGGTCGGTGATAGATACCATCTTCGGGGAAGAATGCGAACATGTCACGATGGTAGCCGGTGGGGCGTTTTTCTGCCTCCGCTTTGGGCATCGGCGGGATACATCTGTAGGTGATAGACTCTAATTGAACGTAGGGCCCGATGAGCATCTCTGCGAAATCAAGAATGAGCGGAATTGTGATGGCTGGCACGGTGAGTTTTGGCTTGTGCTCGATAAGGTCGACGAGGTGGGTGGGTTTACTTCCATCGGGAGTTGGGATACGCTCAACAATCTCATGGAAGGCATCCCGCATCTGTTGTACCCACGTATCGTCGAGAATTTTCGGGAAAATTGTGTACCCTTCAGTTTTGAATTCGTGCAGATGCGCGTCAAGCGATTTCATAAAGTCTTTCTCCTGTCTAACGATGATATTTCCGAATTAACTTTGTACACTCCAACTGGCGATGAAATCTTCAACATCGAAATTCACCAGCTTCTCGTTGAAAAAGTATCGCATCGGCCCCGACTGGAAGCCGGGAATAAAATGCTCCTCGGCTGCCTGTAGTTTCGCATCAAGCACACTAAATCTCCCCCAGAGCATATCCGCTTCTTCCACTGAGAAACGGTTGGCGAATTCCGGTCCCCAATTGATTGTAATCGAGTGGGGGCCGCTTGCCCGCCTGCGAACATCCGGGGGTACCGTATCCGCATCGGGATGTTTCAAAACGTGGATGTGATAGGCCGCCTTGGAAAGATATATCGCCAGTGCCAGCTTGGCTCTCGGGCCGGCGTTTGGTTGGAGGGCTTCAATCGCCGCACAGTAGGTATCGACCTCTCTGTTGATAATCGCACGAAGGGCGGATTCCGTCAAGTCTTGCATTGTCGCGCTATTTTCACTCCACTGTTCAAACGCCTCCCGTGCCCAGGGGGCAAGAAATTGGGTAAAGTTCAGGCCATCATAATACGGGAAAATGGTATGGCCGCCATGCAATGTGCGCCGCAACTTGGTGCTATAATTGCTACCCCAATGCAAAATGTAGTTGACATACACAACCCCATCACCCGCGTTGAGTTCTACCGGAACACCGCCGGGCAAGGGGATACGTGGGTTTTCGAGCAGTTGACGATTTTCTTCTTCGGTGTTAATGCGTCGATGACTGCCGGGCACAACCCATAGCACATCATCGTCGTAGAGCGGGATGTTCCACTGGAGATACTTGGGACCGTTCTCCAACAGATCCATTTGCAATTCCTCCAACGGGGCCATGTCAATGGGATGGACATCCCGGTGCCAGTGCGCGGGGCCATGGTCTTTCTGCGGGCTACACATCAACATCATCCCCGCGACCCCCGTTTGTTCTGGGACGCTCAGCAGTTGGCGACTAACGCCGAGTGTATTTTCGTGCAACCAAGCTTCGACGGTGTCGGCGGTCTCCTCGTCAATAAGGTTCTGGAAGTGTACCAGCCGCGGTTGTCCTCCAGTTTCCCACACGCTCGGCACCTGCTCCCGCGCCCAAATTGCCTTTTGCCGTTCAACGAGAACTTCAAAGCTGGTACGAAGTTGGTCTAACTGGTCTGGGGGAATGACCTCTCGTAGAATGAGATATCCGTCGTCAAGTAGTTGTTGGGGATTGACCTTCATTGCGCTCTCCTTGTGCTCCAAAAATTTTATTAGATGCCGAGGGCTTCTTCCAGCTCTTCAACACTAGCGACAGCGACCAAAACACTGCTCACACCTCTATTTACCAACACCCACTGAATGGCGCGTTCCGTGCGGGGAATCAATTCCCCCGCACGGGCGAGCTTATACCAAGGGCCAGCGACAATCGGATAGACCAGCTCTAAATCTGGTCGCATCGCCTCACCACGCGGGGCCAACTGTATAACCGTTTCTTTTGTCGCATAAGTCCAATCTGTGCGGGTTTGGTCGTTCCAACCTATCCATTGGCCGCCGAGGGCTTTCATAATGAGTACACCCTTCCCTGCCTTGCCGGATTGTCGGATGCCGGGCTCCTGCCAACGACAGACGTAGTTGTAGATAACAAGGTCTGCGTCCGCATCCGCCTCTGGCCCGTCCTCAGCGTAGGCTTTCTGGTCTGTTTGGTAGTGGCGGATGAGACAGAGCGCACGTACCTTGCCTTGTTGTTTGAGGGCCGCGATGAGCTCGGCGAGCGGTTCGTCCTGAAGATAGGCGTAGTGATGGACACGAAGGATGTCAATCGCATCTCGCCGCAGATTTAACAGATGCTTGTCAACCAATCCTTCCAAGTCTCCCGCCCGTGGGGCACCGACTTTCAGGGAAAAGTAACGGTTTTCTGCATTCCCCTTTAGTTCGTCGGGAATATGCACTTCGTCCCCGTATCCCATATCAAATAGGTTGATGCCCAGTTCGGCGGCACGGAGGTAGATGGCGTGCTTCTCTTCGGGTGGTGGATGACCACAGGCACCTTCATAGCGGGCGAGCAACCCTCCCAGTCCAATCACACTTAACCGCATACCGGTTTGTCCAAACTGACGATATTCCATAATGCACCTCTTCGCTGTCGAAAATTTACGGTTTTTATGTTAACCGACTGGCAAAATCGTGTCAACTGAAATTATCCCACCTCATGAAATTTGACAATCAAAGTCGGTAATTTTATCATGTAGATATCCTGAATCAAAATTCGGTCATATCGGGAGTGGGAACTCCCTCCCACAGCGAAGAGTCGCTATTGGAAAATCGCTACTACAGCGAAGAGTCGCGACCAGGAGATCGCTCCTACGGCGAAGAATCGCTACAGGGAGATCGCTACTACAGCGAAGAGTCGCGACCAGGAGATCGCTCCTACGGCGAAGAATCGCTATTGGGAAATCGCTACTACGGCGAAGAGTCGCGACCAGGAGATCGCTCCTACGGCGAAGAGTCGCTATTGGGAAATCGCTACTACGGCGAAGAATCGCTACAGGGAAATCGCTCCTACAGCGAAGAATCGCTATTGGGAAATCGCTACTACGGCGAAGAGTCGCTACAGGGAGATCGCTTACGGCGAAGAGTCGCTACAGGGAAATCGCTCCTACAGCGAAGAATCGCTATTGGGAAATCGCTACTACGGCGAAGAGTCGCGACCAGGAGATCGCTCCTACGGCGAAGAGTCGCTATTGGGAAATCGCTACTACGGCGAAGAGTCGCTATTGGGAAATCGCTACTACAGCGAAGAGTCGCTATTGGGAAATCGCTACTACAGCGAAGAATCGCTATTGGGAAATCGCTCCTACAGCGAAGAGTCGCTACAGGGAGATCGCTCCTACAGCGAAGAATCGCTATTGGGAAATCGCTCCTACGGCGAAGAGTCGCTATTGGGAAATCGCTCCTACAGCGAAGAGTCGCTATTGGGAAATCGCTACTACGGCGAAGAGTCGCGACCGGGAGATCGCTACTACGGCGAAGAATCGCTATTGGAAAATCGCTACTACAGCGAAGAATCGCTATTGGGAAATCGCTCCTACGGCGAAGAGTCGCTATTGGGAAATCGCTCCTACGGCGAAGAGTCGCGACCGGGAGATCGCTCCTACGGTATTTCAGCGAGCTCTCGAATTATGGATTTCACTGCATCCTCAACCGATGGTGCGAACGGCGCACTGTGTCCCCACCGCTTATATGCGTTCGGTTCGTAACCGCCTTCAGTGAGTGCAACCGCTGTTGTCACATACGCTTGACAGCCGTGTGCGTAGCCCAAGGTCCACGTTGTATCTGTTCCGAGCAACTCTTGGGCATATAACCCATATTCCAAAAAGAACTCGCCTGAAAACGTCAGCCAAGACAGGTTCCCGATGTCCCATCGTGAAAAGGTATAGTTTACCGCTTTCGGAACACGTTCCTCTAGCTGTTCAAGTCGCACCCGCTGTGCCCAACCTCGTACAGCAAGTTGGTAGCCGTCTTGCCACGTCGATGCGCTTTTCTCATCCGTCTGTGTGGATTTGACTGCTTGGGCGATGAGTGCATCCAGCTCACGGCGGGACAGTGGTTGCCCAAGTGGAAGTGGTCGAATCAGTCTCCATGTGCGGATTGCCTCCACAGGGACCGGTGCAAGAGCTTTGAGCGCATCATCCACCGCATCAGCCAGCAGACTCCCAAAACGCATGGCATCAGTCGGTGTGCCGCTTCTAAACGGGCCATCCGTGCTGACGAGCGCCGGCCGTATATTCGCGAACATGCCAGGGAGGTAAAGTGCCGTTGTGCCACGATGCCGCGCTTCTAAGGCGAGTTGCGCCTGTCCGGGATAATCTCCCGAAATCTTCGGCCCCAGTAAGATTGTGGGGTGGCAACAGTAACTGAAGAAAACGCCCGCCAACGTCCCATCTACCCGATGACAGGCGAGCACAGGCACACTTTTATCAACGACACCGTCTGGATTCGGAAGCATGACGCAGTTCCCCTCTGCCGTTATCAGCCGCCGATTTACGTTCAAGTCTGCGTGGGATTTCGCAGTTGAGAGCGTCATCGGCTCGACCTGTTTCAGTAAATCGCTTGCCAATTGGACGACTCGCTGGCGAAGACCGTCGAAATATGGACCAAAGCCACCGTAAAGATCGATTGGACACAAAATGGGGGCAGAGTGGCTATGGCTACTCGTGATTAAAATACGCTCTGAGACAACCCCTGTTGCGTCGGTCACGGCTTCCTCAAGTTCCGCGGTCTCCGCAACGCCAAGCCCCAACGTGTCTACGGCAATAACCAGAACAGGTGCGTCGGTTGATTGGATGACAGCGATTCGGGCGAAGATGTCGTCGAGCACACCATCGGGCTTAAAGAAGAAGTCGGGGTAAACTTCGTTAATCGGAGGCGTTATCGAGACTTTTCCGAAGGCAGCTTTGATGGAGTTTGTGTGTCGCATTTGGATGGGTATCCTGTTCATCTCTTAGTGGCGATATTCCGTACCGATAAGGTTGTTCGCCGCACGGACCGGGCGGTAGAGGGTCTGACGCTTCGCGGGCATTGATTCAAGCAGTTTGGGATGTGGATTCCAGTCGTGCCACTTGCTGTTCACCGTGTTGTAGCAACTAAAAATGGCGATACGGTCATTGTCACTGTTTGTCCACGGATGTGTGCTATGCGTCAACGCTTCGGTGAAGAAGAGCAGTGAACCGGCAGGACACTCGTATGTCTCCCAAAGCGGCGATTCCATATCCTTCATTGATTCCGGCGCGCTGTATACTGCCTTATGGCTTGCGGTGACGAATAGGGTGCCTCCCTTGCCCTTTTGCACAGGGTTTATCTCCCACACGACACGGCTCAATCCGCTGTAGGCTTTGCCCGGGATGCATCGGTACAGGTGCGAATCGCCCGGAAAACGTAACATCCCATTGCCGTTATGCGGCCCAAAATTCCCATCGCCGAATGTACGGTAGACCAGACTACACGACTCCATACGGAAACCGTAGCATTCTTGGCTCGATAGCGCGGGGTGCGCGACAAATTCGTTCATAAAACCTACGACAAGGGGATGGTCAGCCAGTTTCTGCATCGGGCCGCCGAGGGTAGACCGCTCATGTTCGGGGATGGATTCCGGGTCGTGGCGCAAGCGAAGGCAGAATTCGCGCGTTTCCTCAATCTCATCATCTGTGAGCACACCCGGTATCAACAGCCAGCCTCTCATATCAAAAGCGTATTTCTGCTCTTGGGTGAGTTCAATGACCGGTCTGCCATCCGCGTTGGTTTGGGGGAAGTCTTGTGATGCCAAGTCAAGACATGAACCTAAATTCTTGTCAATGATGAACGGCTCCGCGTGATTAATCTCTTTTAGGGCCATAACAAAAATCTCTCCTCGTTGAAAATGTTTTTCAAAATATACGAAAAAACGCTAAACGGAATCCGGATTGGCAACCCACCGGCACCGCTTTAGTAGATGCCGCTGGCAACCGGCTCGCCACCGTCATTGAGGTTGCCCCAGTGCACACACGAGTTCCTTAAACCAATCCGTTACGCCGGGGTATTGCTCGAGATTCAAGACAAATTCCTGTCCCGGACCATTCCTCTGTACATAGGTGTATTCGTCATCCTGCTTCCAGTTGAGGTTGGCATGATAGGTAAGCGGGGTCTTGCCGGCATCAGGGTAGAAACACCGAGGGAGCCGCCAATATGTCACTGATTTTCCCGGTTCGGTTAAAACCAGACTTCGGTGAAATTTCGGGAATCGTCCCGCACCCGGTGCTATCGGTCCATCGCCTAAGTCCAACACTTCAGGCGCAATGTACAGCGTGTTGGTTGAATCTTGACCCCATGAAGGATATAGGTGAGGATGGTAGCGCGCCCATGGGAGTGCGTCCTCCGCCAGTTCATCGACCTTGCGTATTTCTCCAATCTGAAGCCAACCCCACAGGATATGTTGCTCAGGCGCGTCTTTGACGAAATTCCACCTATCAGAAGTTTTCTCAACTTTCGAGTAGAGGCCGAAAAACAGGAACACATCGCCAATTTGCACACCTTGGTTGCGTAGATGGCCTTGAGCACTGCAACATTGGCCAAACAAGGGTCGCCAGCCTTCCTGGCGCGGGTAAGCCTTCGCGTTGATATCCGGATCCAGATGGGCACTACAATTCGCTCTAATGTTATTGTTGGTGAGATTCTCGACCACCTCTCCGATATTCGGGTCGCCATATCTAATGTCGCTGTATTTAATCTTTGAGTAGCAGTCGGGTATCGGTAGAGAATACAGCGTACCATCGGGGAAAATAGGACTAGGACAACCACCGCTCGATGAATCGAATCCTTTCCTGCTGAGAATCAGTTTCATGTGTGATGACCTCCTTATCAAACTGAAAATTTTCCCCAAACCCAAAAAGGGACGGGGGTTGGGTTAAGCATGTTTAAAAATAAAAGTTGCAGTTTTGAAATCGATGTCCGTTGTAGTTATTCCGTGAGAAACCGAGTTTTCAAGAAAAAACTCGGTTTCAAGAATGTCAAATTTACTACTAAAACTTGCTTAAGGAAACTTCAACAGAAGAGACTATCCACGGTTCGGTACGCGCCATTGTGCATACCATTGAGAGTCTTCGGGGGGTGGTTCCCGTTCCCCTCGAAAATCTTGTAACGATTTAAAGTCTTTCAGTTGTGGGCGGACATCACGCTCCCAAATCTCTTCGACTTGGTCAAACGTGAGCGGTTGGCGTGTCGGATTCAATTGCGCGTACTCGTCAAGCAATTCCTTTGCTTTTGCACCGAGCCACTGCACTTCATCAGCGACCATTTGCGCGCCGATGAGCCGATTGGACTCCGGTGCGTTCGCGCCCATCGCAAAGTGCGGCCCCGGCGCATCCGGGTCGGGCAGGCGAGACACATCAACGCACTCCGGTTCAAGTGCCCACAGCAACGACGTTTCGACCTTACCGGCATGGTCACCGCCACTTTTCCCATCACGGTCAAAACCGGGGTCATTTGCCTCGAAATCCGGCAACCCATAGAGTCGCATCGCAAAGTGCTGTTGAACGATGCCGAGCAACGTTTTGAGGTCTTGCCAATTTGGGCCGTAGTGGCCCGTCAAAAAAATGGCAGCCTCGAATCCCAACGCATCGGCGGCTCGAATATGGTAGCAGACGTTTTTGAAGTGCTGCCAAGCGGGCATTGCCGTCAGCCAACTCCGCACTTCTCCGACGTTGTGATACGCCCAAGACGCATAACCGCCGTGTTCGTGGATATGCCAATAATCGGGTGGGGCAACGATACCGCCGTACTCCCGTGCGGTTTGGCAGGCAATACCGTGCGCTTTGAGCGCGTCAAGCCCGACCGCGTTTTGGGGCCCGTGCGGCTCGCACAGCCCGTAGCAGAAATAGACGACAGGACATTCCTCGAAGGCGGCTTCTAACTCGTCGGGAAACATACGCTCCCAACGGACTTCTCTTCTCATGGTATCCTCCAGCTTGGTTTAGAAGCAAACGCTCCAACCTATTTTGCACCGTTTGTACTTCATCGCACAAACTTGACATCAACGCCGCGTGGCTCAATTTTAATGTCGGGGTCATCGGTTTGACATTGTACGCAGACGACACTTCCAACCTGTGCGTTTCCCATTCGTGGAGCAAGTTTGTCCAACTTAAACGCCATTCTTAAAATCTCACTTGCAGGAACCGTTCCCTCGCAGGTATCGCACGGGATCGCTTCGTCGGCTTTGACCTGTTCCAATAGTTCAGATGCTTTCATAATTTTACCTCAAATGATTGATGCGAGAATCGTAGTATCGGGTAATCTCTGCTGGATTTGATGAAGTTTCAGAATTTAAACGGGTACTCCCGGTTTACCCCACTCCCGGTAGGTGCGGTTTGAGGGGTCAACTTGCGTTATACGCGATTTCCCGATTTATTAAAATTTTACTAAATTTTACTAAATTTTACTCATCTGGGGGCCCCACTAGATCTAGATTCCGGCGGCGATTCGCTTGAAACTCAGTTGCGGCTTGCGTTTTCGGGATTTTCCAAAGGGGGCCGATTTTCTTCATTTTCGGGTGCGAGTAAACCTTTCAAAAATGGGATATATTTACTGAATTTTTATATTCTGCCGGTGAACGCTAGTAATATAATATATTATTTTGGGTTTAGCAAGCACATAAAACTCAAATTTTGGGGAGTTTTACACACATAAAACTAATTTTCGTTAGAACTATAAGGGTCAACTTGCATTATACGCAATTTTCCGCTTTACTAAATTTTACTCCTGTGGGTGTCACCGGATGTGGCTTCAGACGGAGATACGCTTGGAACTTCAGTGACTGCTTGCGTTTTCGGGATTTTCCAAAGGGGCCGATTTGCTGCCGCTTAGGGTCCGAGTCCAGTTTCAAAACTGGCGCGTATTTTACTGAATTTTTACATTCCGCCCGTGAACGCTAGTAATATAATATATTATTTTGGGTTTAGCAAGCACATAAAACTCAAATTTCGGGGAGTTTTACACACATAAAACTAATTTTCGTTAGAATCGCACGGTAAAAAAGCAGGAACCAGACCAGAATTTTAACGCTAAGGCAGAATACAGAACAGATTTTTAACGCTAAGGCGCAAAGGCGCAGAGAAGAACAAAAGACGCAGGGAAGAATACAGAACAGATTTTTAACGTCCGAAGACGGATGGTCCGGGGACGGATGGTCGCGTGAGCGAGCGCATCGCGTGAGCGAGCGCACTAAGGCGCAAAGGCGCAGGGAAGAACAAAAGACGCAGGGAAGAATGGTGCCCGGAATTTTAATGCAAAGATGGGATACATATATTTGCGTAATACGCAAATATTTGAGGCGGAGTGGGGGGTGAAATTCGCTTTACTGATTGTTGCGAAGTAAAATTTAGTAAAGTGGGTGTATTTTTCGGTTTTTGGTTCATCGTGTCAATTGTTGCAAGTTGCAAGGTCAAAATTGCAAGTTTGCAGGGGAGTCGTCTGTTATTCTGCATTTTATCGGGTGAATCGGTGCTGGTTTGCGGTGTCTGGAGGCACTTTGCAGGGCAGTTGCAAGGCATTTTGCATTTTTTGCGTTTTTTGTAGCATTTTTGGGTCTCCTGTTCTTATGGTTCATTTTTTGGCTTTACTGTCGGATTTTAGTCAAATTTTGAGTCTCCATTTTATGGTGTAAATGGTTGGCCCGGTTGCGTCGAGTGCGGATTTTACTGTCGGGTCTACAGTCAAATTTTCGATTTTCTGTTGATGGTGTAAAATGGGTGCAAGGTTGCAAATTCGGGGTGTATCTTGCAAGTGTGTTGCAATTTATTCCTTTTGTATCGTGTAAATCCCCTTTTGATGGTGTAACGGGTTGCGCGGTTGCTAGTTCGGGGGTGCCAGTTTGCGAGGCAGTTGCAATTTTGAATCTTTCCGGTTTCACCATAATTGGGTAATGCGATCGGGTGCCCGGTGCGGTAGGCCCTAACGGGTGGCAAGAATGCCCTAACGGGTGGCAACATGAGTTGACGCAACTTGACGCAAAAACCGCACCTACCGGTCCTGGGGTTACCCGATTATAGTAAAGCCCCTAATTATTTAGACACTCGCACGACCGGTGCGGTAGGCCCTAACGGGTGGCAAGAATGCCCTAACGGGTGGTCCGAGGACGGATGGTCCGGGGACGGATGGTCGCGTGAGCGAGCGCATCGCGTGAGCGAGCGCATCGCGTGAGCGAGCGCATCGCGTGAGCGAGCGCATCGCGTGAGCGAGCGCACAACATGAGTTGACGCAACTTGACGCAAAAACCGCACCTACCGGGGTGGACCCCGCCTACCGGCTGTCACCATATTTTTAGATTTCACTATAATCCAGCAGGAGCGGTGTGGGGTGCGATCTACTGGATTTGCCAATAATCCAGGAGGAGCGGTGTGGGATTAAAGGAAATAACGCTCCTTGCGCTTATCTGAGGCATACGCCTCGTAAGCCTCCTGCGCCGTTTCGACCTCGGAAACCTCGGCGACGGGAACATCCCACCACGATTCGTAGCCCGGCACACGCTGATCAAAGTCAACATCAATTTTAACCACTGCTGTGTGCTCGCAATCTTTCGCCTCCTGCAACGCGGCTTTTAGGCTTGTGGTGGTTGTGGCTTCGATGACATGCGCGCCGAGACTTTCGGCGTTCGTCGCCAGATCGACGGGTAACACATCGCCATCAATCTGTCCGGTTTCCGTACGATAAAAGAAGCGGGTGCCGAAGCCTTGGGCACCGGTTGCTTCAGATAGCCCGCCGATGCTACTGTGACCGTTGTTGTTGACGAGCACGATGATTAGCTTGTAGCCTTCCTGAATTGAGGTGACAATCTCCTGCGCCATCATCAGGTAGGAGCCGTCGCCGACCATCACGTAGACATCGCGGCTGGTATCCGCCATTTTGATGCCGAGTCCGCCCGCGATTTCGTAGCCCATACACGAGTAGCCGAACTCTATATGATACCCCTTAGGATTGCGGGTGCGCCAAAGCTTGTTCAGGTCACCGGGCATACTACCAGCGGCACATATAACCACGTCTTCCGGGTCTGAGAACTCATTGACCACGCCAATCACCTCGCCTTGACTCGGTAAGGGGACATGACCTAGATGATAAATCCTGTCAACTTCGGCATTCCATTCCTCACGAAGGCTGGCAATCTGTGCGCTGTAATCTGGAGCAACACGATAGCCTGCCAACGCTTCCCCTAGTTCTTCGAGTGTCACACGGGCATCCGCGACGAGCGATAGGGCGGCGTGTTTGGCGGCATCAAATTCGGCGACGTTGATGTTGATGAAGCGAACATCACGATTTTGGAACGCGGTCTTTGATGCCGTGTTGAAATCGCTGAGGCGCGAACCGACCACGATGACCAAGTCGGCATCACGCGCAATGATGTTGGCGGCCGTTGTGCCAGAGGCACCAATTGTGCCTAAGCATTGTGAGTGGTCATAGTGAAGCGCGCCTTTTCCTGCAAACGTTTCGGTGACAGGGATGCCGGTTTGTTCGGCGAAGTGGGCGAGTTGGTCTGTCGCCTCACTGTAAATCACGCCACCTCCGGCGATAATCATCGGACGTTTGCTGGCGATAATCCATTTGACCGCTTTTCTGAGTTGGTCTACATCGGCACGTTGACGTGGAATTGTGTAGACCCGCTTCTCAAAAAGGGCAATCGGATAATCGAATGCCTCGGTCTGAACGTCTTGCGGTAATGCAACGGTAACGGTTCCAGTTTCCGCCTGTGACGTTAGCACCCGCATCGCCTCTGGAAGTGCAGTGATAATCTGCTCTGGGCGGTTTATCCGATCCCAGTAGCGGGAAATCGGTTTGAAGCAATCGTTCACCGAGATGTCCTGCGAACTGGGTGATTCAAGCTGTTGTAAGACGGGAGCGACGAGGCGTGTTGAGAAGATGTCGCCCGGTAACAGAAGCACAGGGATGCGATTGATTGTCGCACCGGCAGCGGCGGTAATCATGTTGGTCGCCCCCGGACCGATTGAGGTGGTACACGCGAGAGTGCGGAGCCGGTTGTTCATCTTGGCAAACGCGGCAGCGGTATGCACCATCGCCTGTTCATTGCGCGTCTGGTAGAATCGAAACGAGTCCGCATATTGATGCAACGCCTGACCGACTCCAGCCACATTACCATGGCCAAAGATGCCGAACATACCCGCGAAAAACTGATGTTCGACACCATCGCGTTCAACATACTGTTTTTTAAGAAATTCGACGATGGCTTGACCCATCGTTAGTTTTCGGGTTTTCATAGAGGCCCCCTTATACTTTGCACTTTTCATTTTGTGGATAGAAAAACGGTTTACAATGTTGTGAACCGCTATTATGTCGGAGCAGCATGACACTAATAGGTATACATATTGAATGCCTTAGATGGAACCATCTTACTGTCCAATTGTTTTCACCATTGCTCTTCAATCCATTCATTGTCATGGTCAGGATTATAAGTCAACCCTTTTCTGATGTCAAGGCAGAGGTCAAGCAACTCCAAGACCATGTGTCCTACAAGGACAGGCGCGTTCTCTGGCAAGTCCGTTACCTCCAGCGTTCCCTTTCGTTCCAAGACAGTAAATCTGACCGTCGAATAAATAGTCCGATCAACGATGCCATTTGAGGTCATCGCCTTCGCACTTCCAACCGGCGTCAGACCGAGGTATTCAATCAGGGGCGTGGGTAATGACAGTCGAGTTGCACCGGTATCAACAAGCGCGTCTTCAACTGTCACGCGCCGAACCGCTTCGGGTTCGATAACACCCGCCTCTGCCAAGTTTAAATCTGTTAGATTTGCAAGCTCAATTGTTGTCGTATGTTTCATTTTTCAACTCCTTATCATTTCTGCGTGTAAGACCCCATCCTTTTTGCGTCAACTCATGTTGCCATCCGTCCTCGGAAAGGTGGGGATGTAACACGCCTCCTCATTTTTTGTGCTGTAAAAAACTGTGAACTGTGCTATACCCCATACTCCGCACTTGTTTTGCCACGTTTTAGTATTTTTAAGACAAACCCGCGTCACAAAAGGATTCGCACAGGATGACGGAGATTCGGAGTGGTCGACTAAGATTCCATTTTCTCCTTGTCTTTTTTTCCAGCTCACCTTGGATCGCCTGCTCAATGTAGGTACCACGCGGGTTTGAGAAATAAATCCAAAAAACGGGAATCAGAAGTGCGGAGTGTCAGCTATACTATACCTCGTTAGATAAATGTGACGGAGATCACAAAATCTCCAGCGAAAGCATGGTAATGCAACATCGTTAAAACCTTAATGTTGGGGGAGAGCGTCCCTATCATGCCAGTTTTAACTGGAATACGCGAGCAGATTGACAAAGGCGAAATGCCCAATCCCATCTTAGTTGATGGGAGCAATCCCCTAGAGATGCTAAGCCAACTCTAGTAGTGTTGGTGTGCTTGGTAAGAAGAGCAGCTATATTGTGTCAATTTATGCGTCAAGTCATCTTGCCATCCGTCCTCGGACGAGCGACACGCAACTGCGCTAAAGATAATCTTGCCGTCCTAGCGCGTCGGCTTTTGGGGTCGTTCATCGACGACCGACCCCAAAAGTCCAATCAGACGTGCGGACGAAATGGGCAGGACATTGTCCATTGTCTCAGCAGATATAAGACGGGGTTCGCCCCGCAGTCGGCGCTAACGGCAGAATCTCGCTCTAAAGAATCCCCATCCCTTTAGGGTGTGGGAGTATGTCAAAGAGCCTTGAACAGAAGTGGGCGGGTACGGAGACCCGCCCATACGGAACCGGTGAAGCGATTACTTCTCGATAACCATTTTCCGCGTCGCTGTAAAGTCTGCGGCGGTTAAGGTATAGAAATAGATACCACTCGCAACAGATTCACCGACCTCGTTTCTGCCATCCCAATACGCCGCGCGAGCACGCGTAATATATTGACCTGCGGCTTGATAACCGAGAGAAAGTTGGCGAACAGGAACACCACTTTGATTATAAATGGAGACACGAACCTCTGCGGGTGTACGCAATTGATACGGTATCCATGTCTCTGGATTGAACGGATTCGGATAGTTTCGTAATAGTGCTGTCTCTTTCGGAGTCAACGCTGTTAAGAGTTGCTCTAAGAAGATAATCCCCCTGAGCGAAGTTACATCCGTGAGGTCTAATTGCCGTGCTTGTGTAAGCCACTGTTGCACATCTGTTGTGCTAAGCATTGCCATTGCCTGTGGATGCGCGGAAGGCGCGGCGGCTTCCGTACCGAACACACCGGCAACTCTGACGAGGTCAATAATATTGACAACCCCATCCCCGTTGACATCGGCACCATCCTCGCCCGATTCATCGAACTGCGAGGCAACGAGCACTAAATCTTGGATATTCACCACACCGTCGCCGTTGACATCTTCGGCGAGTTGCGTTGGTTCTTCGGGGGGCATTGGCATTACGCCCTCCCATAGCAGAACCGTGCCATCCGACCCCCCACTGGCGAGCATCATGCCATCGGAGCTGAAAGCCACGCTTGTAACACCAGACGTATGCCCGGTGAAGGTTTTAATGTGTTCCCCTGTCTCAGTATTCCACAAGCGAACCGTTTGGTCCCAACTTCCACTAGCAAGTGTGCCTCCATCCGGACTGAACACAATGCTGATGATACCAGCGTCATGTCCACTGATGGTTTGCAACTCATCACCAGTTTCGACATCCCACAAGCGGATGGTGTCGTCATCACTTCCACTGGCGAGCGTCTTACCATCGGGACTGAACGCAACGGTGATGACATCATCCGTATGCCTGTCGATAGTTTCCAACTCTTCCCTAGTGGCGATGTCCCATATACGAATGCTATCGTCTCGACTCCCACTGGCGAGGGTCCTGCCATCGGGGCTGAACGCAATGCCCTCGACACCAGCAGTATGCCCGTAGAGGGTTCCCAGGCGCGCCCCGGTTTCGACATCCCACAGGCGGATGTTATCATCCTCACTCCCACTGGCGAGCATCATACCATCAGGGCTGAACGCAATGCTTATGAGATAAGCAGAATGCCCGACGAGGGTTTTCAGGTGAGCCCCTGTCTTAGTATTCCACAAGCGGACAGTATCGTCCTGACTCCCACTTGCGACCGTGTTACCATCAGGACTGAAAACAACGACATCCACATCATCCGTATGCCCAACGAGGATGTGCTGAAGCTGTCCTGTCTCGCTACTCCACAGGCGGATGGTTTTGTCCCAACTTCTACCGACGAGCGGGCGGTCATCAAGGGTGAAAGCCACGCTCAGGACAAGGTCTGCATGACCGGTAAGGGTTTTGATCTGCGCTCCCGTAGCAACATCCCACAGGCGGACGGTAGCGTCCCACGCTCCACTAGCGAGCGTGTGGCCATCAGGACTAAACGTCACTCTGTAGACATCAGCCGTATGCCCGGTGATGGTTCTTGTGTGCGCTCCCGTGGCGACATCCCACAAGCGGACGGTATCGTCTTCACTCCCACTTGCTAATATGCTACCATCAGGAGAAAAGGCGAGGTCGTAGACAATAGACGTATGCTCGGTAAGGGTTTTGATCTGTGTGCCCGTGCCCGTATCCCAGAATCGGATGACCGCGTCGTAATCTGCGCTGGCGAGCAAAACCCCATCGGGACTGAAGGCAATCGTCCGGACAAGAGACGTATGCCCGATAAGGGTTTGGGTATTCGTACCGGTGGCAACATCCCACAGGCGGACGGTTTGGTCGTAACTCCCACTGGCAAGTGTGCCCCCATCTGGACTGAAGGCAATGCTAGTAATCCAATCCGTATGTCCGAGGAAGGGTCTGATTTCGGTCCCCGTGGCAACATCCCACAAGCGAATGGTCCTGTCGTAACCCGCACTGGCAAGCATACTCCCATCTGGACTGAAAGCAATGCTCCGGACACCAAAATGCCCCCTGAGTGTATCAATTTGTTCTCCTGTGGCAACATCCCACAGGCGGATTTGAGACCAACTCCCACTGGCAAGCGTCTTCCCATCAGGAGAATATGCCATAGAAGAAACCGTGTCCGACTCTTCGGGAAGCAAGGCGACCTCTTGATAAGTTTGCACATTATAGATCCAAATACCGATGGAACTGGCGACCGCTAGATGAGTGCCATCCGGAGAATACTGAAGATCAGATAGCCATCCTTTACCGATGCGCTCTGTGGCATCTTCGGGTAAGTGCCATTGAGGGGTTTGTTGGGCGAAACTGGTTGATAGAAACAGAACAGAGACTAACAATAAAGTGAGGTTAAAAAACACTCCCTTTTTCATGAGATTAATACTCCTTTTTGAGTTGTAAGTTTTTGAGGATATTCTTGAATTAGAGCAGAGGGAAGAGGACACCTGCTCGCTTCCTCAAGACTTAATCAATTGAGTGATTGCATCGTGGCAATCGTGTCTTCATCTGACGAGTTACTTTTCAGTTGGGAATAGAGTATCACAAACGGCCGAATATGACAATCCGATTTTGGAGGTGCTACTTGACAATTACCATCCGCCGTAACGCGGAATAATCCTCTGCACGGAGTTGATAGAAATAGATACCGCTTGCGACCAATTCACCGCTTTCGTTGCGGCCGTTCCAATACCCCGCCTTTGCCCGAGCGGTGTAGAAGCCCGCAGGCTGATACCCCAGCTCTAACTGACGCACTACCGTGCCTTTTGTGTTATAAATCGTGAGCTGGACCTCGGCATCGTGGGCGAGGTGATACGGAATCCACGTTTCTGGATTGAACGGATTCGGGTAGTTGGGCAACAGGGCCGTCTCTTTCGGAGTCAACGCGGCGAGGAGTTGCTCTAGTAAGAGAACTCCTCTTTGTGACGTTGCATCCGTGAGGTCTAAATCCCGTGCTTGCGTGAGCCAACCTTGGACCTCGGCGGCGGTGAGCATCGCAAGGGTCTGTGAGTGTACGGAAGGGGCGGCCGCCTCCGCACCGAACGCACCGGCAACCTTGACCAAGTCAACGATATCGACAACGCCATCGCCATTGACATCGGCACTGTTCTGTCCGGTCTGGCCGAAACGCGAAGCAACGAGAACCAGATCTTGGATGTTCACCACGCCATCGCGGTTGACATCTCCGACGATGCGTGGTGGTTCTACTACCAGCGCACCCTTAAAGCGAGGCCGCGAACTTTTACCGGCACTGTCAGAGAGAATGACATTAAATAACGTCAACGCGGATGCCTTGACAGCAACAACCTCAAACGTGATAGTGGCAAGGATACCATCACCGTTGCTTACCTCATCAAGTGCAGTTGCGGCAACCGTCACGCGATTTCCTGTGACAACCGGTGGTACAAAGAACGCACCCGTTGGCAAATAGTTGGCGTTAGCACTTGAAACATAGAGGAGAGCGGTGCGGTCAAACTGGATGGTTGCCTGATAGCCTGCGACGTTTTCTCCGTTTGCGACCTTGAGGGAGAACGTGAGTGCCTCTCCAATAGCAGGCGACTCCACTGGGGAGGGCAAAACGTTCACAGTGGCATCTACGTTGGCGGAAGGGGTGAGATCCCACAGGAGCACAGTGCCATCCTCACTTCCACTGGCAAGCGTTTCCCCATCCGGACTGAACGCGACACTCAAGATTGAACCTGTATGCCCGGTAAATGTCCGCTTATGGGCACCCGTGACGACATCCCACAGACGGATGGTCCTATCTTCACTCCCGCTGGCAAGCGTACCCCCATCCGGGCTGAACGCAACACTAGTGACACGATTCGCATGTCCGGTAAGTGTCCTCTTGAGGTCACCCGTTACGAGCTCCCACAGATTGATACTTTCAGCCCCTCCTCTTGCGAGCTTAGCTCCATCCGGACTGAACGCGACGCTAATGACAGAATCCGAATATTCATACCTGATGGTTATCCGCTTGTAGGTACCCGCCACGAGATTCCAGAGATAGACGTTTCCCCTACTCTCACCGACAAGCGTAACGCCATCCGGGCTGAAGGCAATGCCACGGACAGCACCGCTATGTTCAGTGAGTGTATTCTTGTGGATACCCGTTACAGCATTCCACAAACGAATCTCGACCCCACTTCCACTGGCGAGTGTACCTCCATCTGGGCTGAACACAACGCTAGTGACCGCAACGCTATGCCCGGCGAGTGTTCGCCTGTGTGTTCCTGTTGCGACATCCCACAGGAGCACCGTGCCATTCCGATCCCCACTAGCGAGCGTATTCCCATCCGGGCTGAACGCGATGCTCAAGACATCCGACGTATGCCCGGTGAGTGTTACTTGATGTGTGCCCGTTACGGCATCCCACAGACGAATCCCGACTCCACTCTCACTAGCGAGCGTACTCCCATCCGGGCTAAAGGCGACGGTTAAGACGCGATTTGCATGTCTGGTGAAGGTACGTTTGTGTCTGCCCGTGATAGCATCCCACAGACGGATGGTCTTGTCTTTACTTCCACTTGCGAGCGTCCCCCCATCCGGACCGAACGCGACACTAGTAACAGCATCCGTATGTCCGATAAGTGTCTCCTTGTAGGCACCCGTAACGACATCCCAGAGGAACACGGTGTTGTCCAGACTTGCACTAGCGAGCGTACCCCCATCCGGGCTAAAGGCAACGCTAGTTACAACATCCAGATGTCCCATGAGTGTCCCCTTGTAGGCACCCGTCACGGCATCCCACAGACGGATGGTCTTGTCTCTACTTCCACTAGCGAGCATACTCCCATCTGGACTGAACGCGACGCTGGTAACCTCCGATGTATGCCCAGTAAGCTTCCGTTTCTGATCACCCGTTACGGCACTCCATAGACGAATCTCACTCCCGCTCCCACTAGCAAGTGTGCCTCCATCCGGGCTGAACGCTACGCTTAAGACAGCGGACGTATGCCCGGTGAGTGTCTGCTTCTGGTCACCCGTCACGGCATTCCATAGACGAATCTCATTCCCACTCCCACTGGCAAGTGTGTTTCCATCCGGGCTAAACGCTACGCTTAAGACAGCGGACGTATGCCCGGTGAGTGTCCGCTTGGGGGCACCCGTGACAGCATCCCACAGACGCACCGTACCATCTGCACTTCCACTAACCAGCGTACTCCCATCAGGGGAGTAGTCCACGGAATTGACGACACCCGTATGCCCCGTGAGCAGGGCGATTTCTCCACCGGTATGTGCATTATAGAGCCAAATACCGATGCTACTAGCAACCGCGAGCCGAGTGCCATCTGGAGAATACTGAAGGTCAGATATCGAGCCTTTACCGATTCGCGTTTTGGCACCATTGGGTAAACTCCATTGCGTGTAATCTGCGGCGAAGGTGTTTGATACAAACAGAGTAGAGACTAACAGTAGGGTGAAGTTAAAAAACATCCGCTTTTTCATGAGATTAGTTATCCCTTTTTGGGTTGTTAGTTTTGGGTGTATACCCTTTACAATACATTTTTGACATACTCCCCACCCTAAAGGGATGGGGATTCTGCTATCACAGAGGGATGCCCGCTGTCGCGCGTCTGATTCAGACGTGCGACAGCGAGTCTAACACCCTCTCCTGCAATTGAATCGGGTCGGCTATCGTAGCCTTTACTCGTGGCGAGTAAAGGCTGTGCCGACCGATTCAAAAAGGTTGATGTCCCAACCTTTTTGATATTGATTGCGGCGTTAATATCGCGGTCATGGTTGATGCCACAGGAACAACCCCATTCACGGACTTTGAGGTCAATGAAGGCGTGTTTTTGACCGCAACTATGGCAAACCGTTGTTGTGGCAGTCCACCGGTCAATTGTCTCAACATCCTTGCACCGCTTATGGGCTTGCCATCGCATCTTCAGCATGAAGTCACTAAATGCGAGGTCGCTGATTTTACGTCCCCATAAACGCACCATACCTTTGAGGTTCAAGTCCTCAAAGAAACAAATATCGAACTTGCGGACGAGGTCAAGGGCGAGTTTCCAGTGATGGTCTTCACGCTGGCGTTGAATCTTACGGTGGGCACGGGCAAGGTTTAACCGTGCTTTCTCGCGGTTGTTACTGCCCCGTTTCTTTTTGGACAGTGCCCGTGAGGCTTTGGCAACATGAGTAGCCGAGCGTTTGTAGAACAGAGGCGATTCGTATTTCGTACCATCAGAACAAGTGAGAAAGGTTTTCAACCCAAAGTCATAACTATCAACTCTACTGTTGTGTACCTCATCGTGTACTACGACAGAGTTGATAGTTATCCCTGCCGTTTCACCAGTCCGGGGTTCCGGGATTAAGCCTTCGTTATCAGTTGTGATGGTAATGTAGAAATCGCCAAGTGTGTCACGCTTGACTGTGCCTTGCTTGATGTTGCCTTCAATCGGTCGTGAATACCAGAACCGATACCAACGAGTGTTAATACGGATTTTCGCAACGGGCGACCGGCGGATGCCGTATTCGGCATCGGCGACTTGTTCAATTTTGATTTGTGAGCCGTCGAAAGTCATAGACCGATATTTGTGACGGCTTCTGAATTTGGGCGGTACTTTGGCACGTCCCTCAAAGAAGTTGATGTATCCCCGCTCGATGCGTTTCAGAGCGTTTTGGACTGCCCATGAAAACGGGATGCGCCAGCGGGTATATTGGTCGAGGCGTTTGAGTTTCGTGAGGTGCTGAGACATCCGATTGAATGTCAAACGCTTGTAACCCTCGCACTGTCCATAGATGCGATAGTGCCGGCGGCACAATGCTACGAAGTGGTTGTAGACGTGTGCAATGATTTCCAAGTCGCTATGCAAGTGTTTGTTGCGCTGATGGTCTTGCAACTTGTATTTGAATGTTCGCATTGCCTTAAACACCTTTCTGGTTCTCAATATACTGGGTTAAGACCTCAAGGGTTACACCACCTGTTGAAGAGATGAATTTAGAACGAGTCCAAAGATTAGGGAGACGTGTTTTTAATTCGTTAAATTCCGAGCGAAGCACTTTTGAGGTAAATCCCTTAATGCGAGATGCAACTAGCCCAACAGGTTCCTTAGGGTCTACCGCGGCTAACAGGTGAACATGATCCGGCATGATTTGGACTTCAATTACTGAATATTGATATTCATCTTGTTGTTGGTATATTAGAGACTTTAGTCGTGTTCTAATGTCCTCTGAAAGCACTTGGCGACGGTATTTCGTACACCAAACAATATGATACTCACAACTATAGACAATATGCCCTGATGTCCTATATTTTTTTTCAGGTTGTTCAATTCGCATTGTATACACCTTTTTGTTAGTTTCAAAAGGAGGTATAGCATATTTATATTAGAATTGCAAGTTTTTTACAATTAACGCGTTGCGGCGTGTTATATCCCCACTCTTCCGAGGACGGATGGCAACATGAGTTGACGCAAAAGAGATGGGGTCTTACACGCAAGATTGATAATATATCACAACATCATGGGAAGTTGAGTCTTTTTACGAATCAATGTAAACAATTTGGTGAGGTTCAATGGACTGTAACACTTCGTGTAGCTGGGGGCATCAGAGGTAGTAAGGCTTGTAATTGATTACTAGGCGCGACAAGCACGACGACTGCAATCTCTGCAACACCTCCATACACCGTTCCGCGATCGAAAGTGCTTCCTGATGCCGATGATTTAAGCGGACTGAATCCAATTACCAGCCGCCCCTTTCCTCAACAAAAGCCTCGACCTCACGCATCGTTGGCATAAAGTTCGCGCAACCGTGTCGGGTGACGACAATCGCACCAGTTGCATTGCCCAAACGGGCAGACCGCTCCCATCCCCAGTCGTTTAAGTGCCCGTAAATAAAACCGCTGGCGAAGGCATCACCGGCACCGAGTGTGTTGTAGACTTCGACGGGAAATGGATGGGCGTTGATAACTTCTCCGTCGGACAGATAAACCTCAGCACCTTCAACCCCGCGTTTCATCACCAATGCCGTTGGGCCACCATTCAGAATCGTCTCAATCGCCGCTTTGACATCGCCTTCGATATTTGGGTTTGATATCTGGGAGTGCTCAATGGAGAGTTGTGAGAGATCGGAGAGCGTTGCGGCTTTGACCTCCTCCTCTGTTCCGAGTACGATATCGACCAACCGCAGGGCAGACCTAACAGTGACACCAAACGCCCGCGGGTCGTGCCACTGGTCGGCGCGGAAGTCGAGGTCAAGAAACACTGTGTTCCCTACCGTTTGGGCGTACTCAGCGGCAAAGAGGTTCGCACTTCGACTCGGCTCTTTGCTGAGCCCGGTGCCAGAGATGAGTAACGCCCGACTATCGGCAATCGGTGAGGCAAGGACATCGTCAATTGTGAGTTCGATGTCGGCACAGTTGTCACGATAGTAGACGAGAGGAAATCGGTCTGGCGGTTCAATCCCAAGCACAACCGCACTCGTTCGATGTCCGGGCTTGCGTGGGACAAACTTTGTTTCAACGCCTTCATCGTTTAAGAATTTGAGAATGAAATCGCCCACCGGATCTTCGCCCAACGCGGTAAGGACAGCGGAGCGAAGTCCGAGTCGCCGTGCACCGACACTAATGTTAGTAGGACAGCCGCCCACGAACGCACCAAAGCTGGTAATTTCGGGAAAGGGCGCGCCGATATCGTTGGAATAGAGATCAATTGAACTGCGTCCCATCGAAAGAATGTCATACGTTCGGCTCGACATCACATTCCTCCAGAGCAACGGAGATCTGTGTTCCACGCCCGATGATGTTTCAATGGCTTATTCCTCCAAACGGGCCTTAAACTTCTGATGCTCTTCAGCAAATTTGCACGTCAGCAGAAAGGCATCATTGCCACAAGCGATTAGCTGAACACCCGCATCGAGCCAGCGTTTGCCGGTTTCAAACTCATTGACATAACACCCCAGAATGATGTCGTAGTTTTTCGCTGTGGCGATGATTTTCTCAATGCTGTTGACAATCAACGGGTGGTCGAGTTGGCCGGAGACCCCCATTGATGTCGATAGGTCATACGGTCCAATAAAAATCGCATCCAATCCGCCGCTCGCAAGAATCTCATCAATATTTTCTACTGCTTTCACCGTCTCGATCTGGCCGACAATCAGTATTTGTGCATTCGCCTCTTGGGTGTATTTGACTCCATCGAGCTGTCGGAAATCGCCGTAATCGGTGTGCCCGATGCCGAATGCAACACCCCTATCACCCTCCGGTGCGTATTTTGCCCATGAGATGATAGCCTCAACATCTTCGCGAGATTCTACGCGAGGGATCATCACTCCTGAAGCCCCTGCATCCAACGCCCTTGATATGAAATGCCGCTCAAGGGATGGCACACGGACAATGCTTGGCAGATCGGAACCTCTGGCTACCCGGATAATGCGTCCGACGGTTTCTATGGTGAAGGTGGTATGTTCCATATCAACAATGATAAAATCCGCGCCTGCTCGCGCAAAGAGGGTCGCGATTGAGGGGATAGCGAACTCCATCACAAACGTGCCGATTAAAACAGTCCCATCTTGTAAAGTGGATTTAATCTGCTGTGTTTTCATCATCATAGGGGGGTGAATAACTGTCAACCTGTAAGCGCGTTGTACGGGTTGCCGAAACGCGCGTCATCGTTAATTTGGTAAGGTGTGTTGCGAGGACTGATGCTGTAGGTTCGCCGTAAATAGTGCGTCAATTTCTGCGATTAATTTTCGCGCCTGAGTCCCTGCCTTAGAAGCCTTCTGCATCTCATCAGCGATAGCCAAAGTCCGCTCGCAATAATCGTAGGCGAGCTCAAGATTTCCTGTGTTCCGTGCGTTCTCCGCAACGTTAAAATAGCAAACTGTTGCACGCGAGCGACTTTCATCTGCCTGTTCGGGGGAATCACCGTGTATATAATGCTCGGCCGAAAAAGTATAATATTTACCTGCTTCTGCCCACTGTTGCTGTTTTCCAACTATTTCGGCGAGTTTGGCATAATATATGGCGGCTTCTTGTGCACATTGGCGAGCATTTCCGGAACGTCGAATTGCCATGTAGGCCAGCCGGGCGCGTGAGTAACAATCGGCACCCAACTCCCAATCCTCCGACTTGATAGACAAGCTGGCTTGATTACGGTAGAAGTCAGCCAGTTTCAGATATTCGGAGCGCGCTTTCCTACGTTTACCGCGATTGGCATACGCTTCGGCCAATTGATATATATCAGCCGCCTCACTCTCGTGCGGATGGCGAGGCGTTTCATGCAATTTCCTTAGAATGAACTCAGGAGATGCCTTTTTCGATTCCGTTTGTTCTGAATTGGCAGGTGTCTCCGTCGTCGGTGGTGGCGATGAGAAGTGCAAATCGCTCGACTCAGTCGGTGGAAATCGATGTTGCAACCATTCTTTAAGCATCAGCATTTCATTGGCGGGTAGTCCTTCAACCTGTTGAATGATATCTTGTGCCGTGGGTGCCGGGGCAGGCCGTGTGACTGTCTCAGTTAAACTTCGGAAAATTCTGTCTGCTTTTTTCATCGCTTCTATATCTGTCACGTAGAGGCGATGCGCTTGTTGCATTTCCAATAGTGCGTATTCCGGCGCGGTATTCACATACTGAATTGCCCGTTGATAATGTTGGTCAACACGGGTTTCAAGTTCGTGCCGAGTTCTGCTCTCCTCCGCAACTTGTCTCTCATCCAGAATCTCTCGTTCAATATTCTCAGCCATCTCGGTGGAAAGTTTTAAGTCTTCTCTGTATTCCGCCAATTTCGTATCGCGTAAAGTTGAATTGGCATAGGTATCTATGGTCCCATGTACCGCTTCAGCATACCAACTTTTACGGATGTTGTCGAGGTCATGATACATATCAGCGGCGGTTTGGTACCGTTTTTCCACATTGCGGCGCAACGCTCTTTGTAGTACCTCACGCAAAACAGGCGGGAGTTCATTACTAAATTCAGGTTCGCTACACTGTTTCTGCATCTTGATTTCATCATGGTCGATTCCCTGAAACGGAAATATACCGCTCAACATCTCATACAGAATCAGTCCTGTTGAGTAGAGGTCTGCCCGATAATCGTAGTTGCCGTCATACTGTTCAGGAGCCATATATTTTCGGGTGCCTGTCACTGTTTCCGCATACGCACTCGCTGTTTCAAGGAAACATGCCACGCCAAAATCCGATATTTTTGCCCGCCGATCAGAGGTGAGCAATATATTTTGGGGTTTAATATCTCGATGGACGATATTGCGTTCATGCGCTGCCATCAATCCACGACAGATATCTAAAGTGATATTGATTGCCCGATGTGGCGAGGGCGGTTCCCCAGTCATAAGTTTGTGCAGACTGGAACCATCAATATATTCCATGACAATATATGCAACGTACTCTTCATCCCCGGGCTCAACGGTGTGCATTGAGACAATATTCGGGTGTCCCCAGTGCATTCCCATCGCCCGGAGTTCAGTGAGCAGATAACGGATACGTGTGTCCGGATAGGTTGATTTGGGCAAAGTTTTGATGGCAACGGTCCGGTTCGTAAGCACTTCTTTTGCGCGAAAGACTGATGCAAAACTTCCGTTGTCAACCAGTTTTTCAATCCGATATTTTCCTAAGACGAGTCCATTCATTTTCATTGGCGTTATTCCTCATATTATAATAGCACCGTTTACCTAGCCTACCCTCCAATGGTTAGCATAAGGTGTTCGCCACACAACCATCCTACAGTGCCCCATGCAGACCTGCATCCGGCGCATGATGGCTTGCGCGGTGTATCATTCCCCTTTATATATCTATGTATAACGGCATGATTTCTGTTCCGTAACATCAAATTCTGCACGAAAAGACGGACTGACAAGAAAAAAAGGAAAGACTAAATTGGAAAGGAGAAAATAATTCGTCTTTATTCTTGTCCGTGTACCTTCAATTTGTGAATTTTTTCCACTTCTCACCCACTTTTTTTGTTGAAAATCCTTTTTCCCGCCATTTTCGGCGATGCCTTTGACGATTTTATCATAGATTAGCATAAAAAAAGCGATTTGTCAACAATTACTGTCAACAATTATCAAAGATATTTGACTTGCACTACAGATTTCTGTTAAACTGACGTATATCATCAATTTTATCGGTTGTTGAGAACGCTGTTATTATTAATTGGTATTATTAATTGGTATTATTAATTGGTATTATTAATTGGTATTATTAATTGGTATTATTAATTGGTATTATTAATTGGTATTATTAATTGGAGGTCACAATATGGCTTACGAATTGCTCATCAAAGGCGGAACGCTGATTGACCCCGCACAAAATATTCACGCGCCCAAAGATGTGGCGTTCGCTGAGGGCGTCGTTGTCGAAGTCGGTGACGACCTGCCGAAAACAGATGCCCGCGAAGTTTTGGATGCCAGCGGACGTTTTGTCACACCGGGCATGATTGATTTGCATGTTCATGTCTTCTATGGCGTGAGTCATTACGGTATTGAACCTGACCCCACCTGCATCGCAAAAGGTGCGACGACAGTTGTTGATGCGGGGTCGGCGGGTGCAGATAATTTTCCGGGATTTCGCAAATATGTGATTGACGTGAGCGACACGCGCATTTTGGCGCAACTCAATATTTCGTCTCAGGGGATGTTGAGCGCAGATATCGGTGAGTTTGAGATTCCCGAATACGCCAACGTCAGCAAAGCGTGCCAGATGATTGAGAAGCACCGCGATGTCATCTTAGGCGTGAAGGTGCGACTCACGAAGAACAGCATCGTCAGCGAGCGGTCAGGGATGATACCGTTGCACCACGCTCGTGAAGCGGCAGACGCGGCAGACCTACCCATCATGGTGCATCCACAGGCCGCATGGTGCGATTCGATTGATGACATTTTAGCTGTCATGGGTGAACGCGATATCCTGACCCACTGTTTTCATGCAGCGGAATGCGGTATTCTCGACGCCCAGGGGCGAGTGCGAAAATCGGTGCATGAGGCAATGGAACGGGGTGTCATCTTCGATGTTGGACACGGCGCGGGTTCGTTTTCGTGGGATATCGTTGAAAGCGCGATAGAACAGGGCATCGAACCGCAAACGATTTCGTCAGACCTTCACGTTTACAACGTCAACGGGCCGGTCTATGACCTCGCAACGGTTGTAACGAAGTTCCTCCATCTCGGCTTCTCCCTTGACGATGCCATCGCAAAGGTCACCTCCATCCCGGCAGAGGCGATTCTGATGCCGAATCAGGTCGGCACGTTAGCGGTTGATGCTTGGGGAGATGCGGTGGTGTTTGAACTTAGGGAAGGCGAATTTCAACTTGTAGACTCACACGGCGAAGTTCGGAACGGTAAACAGAACCTTGTGCCTGTCACAGTTGTCAAGGGTGGCAGGGTCTATCGGCAGAACGCCCGGTAGTCGGAGCGATTCGCTCTACGCTTAGGGTTCAATACAATTTAGGGTTCAACAAATTTAACATTTAACCCAATGCCGATACAGTGGCTTGACGCGGTCGGGCAGCGACTCATAAACCTCTGGACGTAGCAGCGGTGCCTCGTAATTCTTCCCGCCGGTCTCAACTACCATGTAGGTGTGTTCCGGTGCGCCGACCATTGTGGGATTGAGGTTGAGCCACCACGGCGCGTATCGGACGAGTAGCGCCACTCGCGGCGACTCGCTACGATTCGGGGCGACAGCGTGCCAGAGTCGGCTGTCACAGATGAGTACGTTTCCAGCACTGCCAGAGACCTGTATTTCCGTGGGATACGGGGCATCTCGATTAACCTCGTTGATGCCCGCGGCGGCGGGGTTATTCCTCGCCCTGTGGCTCCCCGGCACCACGATTGTAGCACCGTTCTCTGGACGAAATGGCGACAACATCCATAGGGTTGAGAGGTGCATAATCGTGTCGGGATAGGGAGATGAAATGTGCGACGCGTTGGTCTGATTGTACGGCCAATCCGCGTGTAGATAGCCACGCTCATTTCCCGGGTAGTTGATAACACAATCGGTACAGGAAATCCGGGCATACGCCCCAAACAAGGCCTCAATGAGAGCCAAAATACGCTCGTCTGCTAGGTACGGGGCAAAAGTCTGGGTCGCGTTGATTACGCCTCTGAGTGCTCCGACACCTTTCACGCCAATCCGGTGACCTCGTGCTCTAATCTTTGCGAATTGTGCATCGGCCCTTTGGCTGTGCGCAACCTGTGCCGCAATTACGCTTTCTCGAATGTCATCAACTTTGTCGTCGGGGATAATCCCTTCGAGGACGCAGAAGCCATCAATCTCTAGCCGGCGTAGTGTTTCCTCTAAAGACATACAATCTCCTTCGCTGTTGAGTTTTGAACGGAAACCAAGTTCCACCCCTGGTAGGTGCGGTTTGATGAAGATTAATACCATTTCTGAAAATTTATATCGCGTTAGCGGTTTTGATGAAATATCAAACGCCTGTAATCCCGGCTACGGGGGTGCGGTTGATGACGCTTTCTTTGAAAGTGGCAACATGAGTTGACGCATATCGTTATCCGATGGGGCAAGATGCCCCGGCTACGGGGGTCTGATGCGTTTTTGCTTATGACTTTCTTTGAAAGTGGCAACATGAGTTGACGCAAATCGGACTTCCATTAACGAGTGATTTATTATCGGAATTGGTATAAGTATTTAAATCGGTAATACTATGTTTTCCCCAGGCCCGGTAGGTGCGGTTTTGCGTCAAGTTGCGTCGAGTCATCCTAAGACGGATGGGCAGACGAATCCGAAGACGGATGGGAAGATGAACTTCGCGCCCTGCGCGCATCTCGCCACCCGTTAGGGGCAACCGAAGTCCCCACCCGTTACTGGGAAGGGGCACCGAGCATCGTTAGGAAATTACCGAATTATTTTTTTGAACTTCATGTAACCGCACGGTCGTCCGTATGCAATTACCCAATTTATTTCTTAAACGTCATGTAACCGCACCGCTTACGTTGAAAGAAAAACGGTAGCGCTATGATAACACCATTCGCCCATTGAGGCAACGGTTCATTGAGGCAACAACTCGATTAATCGAAAATCAGGAGGCAGTTTATGGCAACAAGTATCTTAACAAAAGACCAGAAACGTCAGTGGAAACAAGATGGGTACATTGTCCTAAAAGGTGTCCTTTCCCCAGAACAGATTAGCAACCTGACCACTGTTGTCGATGAGATGTACCAAGAACATCTCCAAAAGCCGGATGTCAAACCTGACGCTGTACTTGACCGGCGCAACGTGATGGAAGACAATGATATTTTTGTGGAATTGATGGATCACCCCACGACGTTTCCCGTTGTGCTTGAGTTGCTCGACCCTTACATTCAGTTGAGCATGTCCGAAGTGATTATCCGTCCGCCAAACCCGAACGACAAAGGGTATCTGCACACCGATGGTGGGCAAGCGATGCGGCAGATTCGGGTGTTTGCCAATAGTCGCCCACTACAGGCCAAAATCCACTATTTCCTCACCGACCTTGACCAGCCAGACAGCGGGAATTTTACGATTGTTCCGGGCAGTCACAAAAAGCTGTTCCCCGAAAAAGGCATCCCGGACGGTCCCTATATTCCCGAAGCTGTCCAACTGTGCGTGAATGCTGGGGATGCCGCTATTTTTCCACATGCGTTGTGGCACGGTGTGGTAGGCAACAAGTCTGATAAACCCCGAAAAACACTGATTTATTGCTATAGCCACCAGTGCTTCCGTTGCTTCGATTACGAAAAGGCGTCGCCGGAGCTCTTGGAAAAATGTACGCCTCGACAGAGAAGACTAATCGGGGATATCGGTGAATGGAAGCATGGTTCTTACTTTTATTCACCTGGGGATCAAGTGGAACTCATGAAAGGGATTGAACCGGAAGAATAGAAGAGTGGAAGAGGGATGGTTGACGGAGCGCAACTGAGTGCATCCCATCTTTTGGCTTCTACTTCTAAGCAAGTTTAAATGTAAGAGTTAAACAAATTTGAGCATAAAGAGTCACGGCTGGGAAGCCGTTCCTACGGGGCGCGGTTATAAGGCACGGTTGGGAAGTCGTTCCGTCACGGCTGGGAAGCCGTTCCTAGTGAAATTTGACAATCAAAATCGGTAATGTTTGGTGGCTCGGGTGGGAAAGGAATTCCCGCCATAAGTCGAGGATTGCAAGAAGGGTAGGTCCGGGGACGGATGGTCCGGGGACGGATGGTCGCGTGAGCGAGCGCATCGCGTGAGCGAACGCAAAAGGGATTTCCTACCCACGGGCCGGCGGTTTTTAGAAATTACCGAAGTTGAACGTCAAAACTCATCAGGGGCGCGGTTATAAACGGGGGCGCGACTGGGAAGCCGTTCCGTCACGGATGGGAAGCCGTTCCTAGTGAAATTTGACAATCAAAATCGGTAATGTTTGGTGGCTCGGGTGGGAAAGGAATTCCCGCCATAAGCCGAGGATTGCAAGAAGGGTAGGTCCGGGGACGGATGGTCCGGGGACGGATGGTCGCGTGAGCGAGCGCATCGCGTGAGCGAACACAAAAGGGATTTCCTACCCACGGGCCGGCGGTTTTTAGAAATTACCGAAGTTGAACGTCAAAACTCATCAGGGGCGCGGTTATAAACGGGGGAGCGACTGGGAGGCCGTTCCGTCACGGCTGGGAAGCCGTTCCTAGTGAAATTTGACAATCAAAATCGGTAATGTTTGGTGGCTCGGGTGGGAAAGGAATTCCCGCCATAAGTTGAGGATTGCAAGAAGGGTAGGAAAGGGATTTCCTACCCACGGGCCGGCGGTTTTTAGAAATTACCGAAGTTGAACGTCAAAACTCATCAGGGGCGAGGTTATAAACAGGTAATGTGCGAACATCATGATGAAGGAGAATCAAATTTAATGAAAAAATTAGGCGTGTGTCTGTTGGTTGTGTATGGAACGCTTTTATGCGGGCTCGGTTCAGTGTTTGCGGTGGACTTTCTCAAACTTGAACGAGAGTTCAGCGGCAAGGGCTCAACCGCTGGCGCGTTTAGCCCGAACATTCACATCGCATTCGACACTGACGAAAACATCTACGTGAGCGATGCCGATAATCGGCTCGTACAGAAGCTATCGCCGACGGGCGAATTTGTGACGCAGATTCCTCAAGAGGCGGCAGATGCCAGCAATATCTTGACAAAGCCGGGGGACATCGCCGTTGACCGCGAGGGGAACATCTACGTCGCTGAAGCGACCACACATCACATCGCGGAAACTGCCGAACCGAAGATTTATATGTTTGCCCCGTGTGTGTACAAGTTCAACCCGAAAGGAGAGTTGATACACACCTACTTCGTTGATGCGGTTGATCTCCGCCCAGAGGTTGCTTTACCGGCACGACTGATGATTGATGAGAGCGGTAAGACCGCGTTTGGGATTCAACCGGTAGGATACAATCGAAAACTCCGCGTCGCTCTCAATAGTCAAAACCAACTCTATGTGTTGGATGCCAAAAGGGGGCGAATCCACAAATTCGATGCCAACGGAGAGAAACGCCTCACATTCGGGCAATACGGCGCGGGAGAAGGCGAATTTGACCACGATGCCTCGGATATCGCGGTTGATACTCAAGGGAATGTCTGGATTGCAGATACTGGCAATCACCGTGTTGTAAAGTTCAATGGGGACGGAGCGTTCCTCCTCAGTTTTGGCGAAAAAGGGCGTGGGGAGGGCGAATTTACCAAACCGATTGCCATTGTTGCCTTAGCGACGGGTGAAATACTGGTTAAGGATTCTAGCCAATTCAAGCGGCATCTCGGCGGTCTACCAATCGCCGGTGTTTTAACATTTGTTTCGCCGGAAGGCGTTGGCATTGCTGATACCATCACCGATGCCGCTCGCTCCCGGTTCATGCCATTCGGTCAGAATCCGACCGCCCAATCGGAGCTTGAGTACCTGAATCGCCGCATCCGTCTGCTAGAAGAGGCGGAGTATCGCCGCCATTTCAGCGAATATTACGATGACGACGATGACAAGGATGAAAACAAAAAGGAGGAGGACGAAGACCTCAAGGCGGCGACAATTCGTGCGACAGTGTATCACAATGTCATCGCACGAGTACAGCGATTTGATAGCGGTGGAAACTACGCTGGACGGGTTATCTATGAGGTGAATAAGCAGAGCGAAGAAGACCATGACCTCGTCTTTCTCGCACTCGATGCGTTCGGCCATATCTATCTCAGAGACAAAAGCGAGCTCACCATTCACCAATACTCAATCGAAGGGTTTACGATCAAGCCGTCGCACATGAACGCGCTCTACAACGCGAGGGCAACCAATGTTGACAACAATTTCACAGAAGATTACGAAGACATTGACGATAAAACCGACCTCCAAGATGACCTACGCCAGTTGCAGTTGAGCAACTCCCTCTTTTGGACATACAATCTCTCGGAACGTTGGAATCTGATGCTCGCCGATGAATTCACTTACGGGGAGATAGACCAAAATTATCTCACACCGCCAAAATCGGAAGATAGCTACGGTCTCCAAACAAAGTCGTTGACCAATACCTTGACCGCCAATCTGAAGTTCATCACCAACCCAAATCCTTACCATTATAAGGAATTGAACCTGTATGTTGAACGGCTTGATGGCACAAGCGACCTCAGCAAAAACGCGATTTTCCAATCGGTCAATAAGCAACGCCAAGAGGATACAGGCGATGCGAGTGCCTTAGCGTTTGGGCTCAATTGGGACATATTCACACGAACAAATCTGTGGCTAGAATACACCGACCTCAACCCAGCGCAAACGAGCCGCAATTATACTCGCCGGTTCTACGATGTCTCAGGAGACCTCTATGAAGTTTTCGGAAGTCGCAATCAGGCAAGACAATTTTTAGGGGAATTGACCATTAAGTTTTAAGCAAGTTTAAAAAATAATATTGCATATTTCGTAGAATAAAGTTATCCTTAATGTTACAGACACGATTTCCCTCAAGGAGGCTAACTTTTAAGCATGATATATGCACAACTCAGCACCCCCGAAGATATTGACCGTATAGAGGCGCATCTCTCAAAAGCAGAAAAAAAGAACTGGTATCGGCGATTGATGATTATCAAAGTCTCAGCCACCCAACGGCTTAGTGTGCCTCAACTCGCAGAGATGTTTGGGGTCTGCGAGCCAACCGTTCGGAAATATATTCATATTTATAACCAATCCGGTTTAGATGCGCTTCTGCCACAGAGTCCGCCGGGGTATAACGGGAAAATCACGCATCTCACCCGCGCAGATTTCGATAAGATTCTTGAGCAAACCCCTAACGAGTATGAGCGGCTGAACACCGACTCTAGGCAATGGACCCTTAAACTCATTGCCCGCTATCTCCTTGAGTATCACCAGATAGAGGTCACCCTTCCTACGGTGTATAATGCGTTGCGGCGTACCGGTCGCCGAACTGGGAGAAGCAAACTGCGCGTTGGGAGCCCCGATCCCGACTACCAAGTCAAACGGGAAGTGATAGAGGAACTTCAAAATTTTCTCTCACGGGACAATTAAGCAGCGATACCGTTGAAATAATTGTCCCCGATGAACAACTGCACCGATTAGGATTTCCAAATATCAAAGTGCCGAAGCGAAAGGGGCATCTATTTTTCTTTGATGAATCAAATGTATCTTGGTGTCCTAAGAGTGGGCGTGTGTATCGGATTCGTGGTAGTGAATATAAAGTCAATACGCCCGGGATAAACCAAAGAAAGTATATGATAGGTTCGTTTGAATACCCGTCTGGTGGGGGCTTATATGAGATTTACCCTCGCAAAACGCATATTGAGGTGCAAAGGCACTTCGAGCATCTAATAGAGATGTATCCGGATGGGTATCTGTTTGTAGTTCGTGACAATGCCACTAGCCATACAACAAGTCATCTAGATGCGTTTCTTATAGAGAATCGGCACCGATTCTGTTTGGTTCCGATGCCGACGTACAGTCCCCATCTGAATCTGATAGAGCGGCTGTGGCATTTGATGTGTGACCAAGTGCATAGGAGCCACTTTTTTGAGAGTCTCGCAGAAGTATGTGAAGCGACGATGGGTTGGTTACACCGTTTACCTTTTTCGCGATTTCGCTCGTTGATGGGGGTTACAGAGTCTCAATACTTTCAGACTGTTTGCAGTTAATAAGTGTAATTTTTATATTTAAACTTGCTTAAGCAACTTTCAAAAATAATCTTTCGATTTTCATCAGGCGCAAAGACCGTAGGGGCGGGGTCCCCCCGCCCCTACGGGTTTTTGCAATTGAAAATATCCCCAACGCAGAGGAAGCACTTAACGCAGAGACGCAGAGTTGCAGAGACGCAGAGTTTTAAGAATTTAACGCAAGCAAGGCTGAATGATTCAGACTTGCGACGCAGGGAGGCAGAGATGCAGAGCAGAAGAAGATGAGATCCGACCCTGACGGGGGGCAACTTGACGCCAAAGAGGGTTTTGGCAAGGATTGAAACGTTACGGCTTGATGGATAGAAAGAGAGTCGCAGGGAAGAGTCAGAAAAGAATCTTCTCTGCGTGGCTGCGTGCTGTGCGCCTCTGGGTTAAAAATCTGCTCTGGGGTCTGTGCGGTTTCAATTGCCAATAAGGGGGTGTGTTGTGGGGTGAAAGAACAAAGCGGTTTGAACTCCGTGAGCATTTTCATGAGCGCAACGCGGGCGAACGCTGATAGTTATTGCCATCTGAAGCATCCTGAGAAATATCAGTAAAGTTTAAACATAGGTAGACACACACGGAAAGTTGGGTTTCACTTGAGCTACAAGAGACGCACATTGAATCGGAGAACCGATATCGATGCACCGTTGATAGCGATTCGGTCTTTACCGTTGAACCCAACCTACAGGAGACTGATAGCACTTTCCGGGGTGTATCAATAATTATCGGCTTTACCATAAATCTGCTGAGGAGCACACAACAGATGGAATTTCGCGCACTTCAATCAAAGGAACTGGACGCTTGGTTTGACCATGTAGCAACGGTCTTTACCATTAGTCGTCAATATTTCATGAACCATTGGTACAACGACCCCTGGCAAGACCTTGAAGGGATTCGGGTGGCTGTGGATAACGGCAAAATCGTTAGCACAGTGCGTGTGTTCATCCGCCAAATGTATCTTCACGGCGAGCCTGTTTCTGCCGGCGGCATCGGCGAGGTGAGTACGCTCCCAGAATATCGTCGTCGTGGCCTTGCAACCCAGCTACTACAGGATGCGATTCGCTTTATGGAAGCGCAGAACATTGTGATCTCCGCGCTCGGTGGAAGCCAGCGAATCTACAGCGTTGAAGGGTGGGAGAAGATTCCACGCTATTTCACCCGAGTTCTAATGCCTGCGAAGTCTGATGCTGCCTTCCACATCCGCCCTGTGGACTTCGACTCGGCGACTGAATTAGAACGACTGGCGAGTCTGCACGATGCCTATTCCCGCCGATTTAATGGCGCATTCGTCCGTGACCATCCGAAATACTGGCGAGATTGGGTTCGCACCGAATCTCCGAAAACTTGGGTCGCCGAACAGGATGGCGCAATCAAAGGTTACATATCAATCTCGAATAGCAACGATCGGTTGCAGGTCAGGGAATTCGCCGCTTCAACGGATCTGTTTACCCAGGACCAGGGAGTGCGCGTCTTCAATGCCTTAATCGGGCACGCCATTGCAGAGGTCGGGGCAGATGTATATGAGGTGACGTATCCCGCACCTGTCGCGGATGGATTCAGTGCCCAAACCGTTGAGCAATACGGAAGCTCAATGTATCGCGTCATCCTGCCTTCCCAACTCCCCGGTCCATTCAACACCCTTGCAGACCTACTGCATCGTCAACCCGCAGATTGGGACACAGGAATAGCGTCACATCATCTGTTTTGGAATACAGATGGGTATTAAAGAATGGGAAGAGGGGAAGGATGGAAGATTGGAAGGATGAAAGAAGGCAAGATTGGAAGAGGGGCCGGTAGAACAAGGCGTTGCGTTTGCATCGAGCGGAGACACGCCCTCTGTCGGTCCTGTGAAAATGGAATCGAACGGATTGGGGTCGAAAAAAGACTTGACAAAATAATGTACATCACTTAAAATAGAACTTGACAAAATAATGTACATCGCTTAAAATAGAACTTGACAAAATAAAGTACATCGCTTAAAATTATAACTGGTTCTAAATAGAAGCCTTTGGCATCCAGAAGCGGGACTGTCAGCCTCTGTGCTAACAAAAACACTGGAGTCTGACAGTATCAGCGCAGAGCTTGTTATAATAAGGGTTTGGACGATGTTCGTTCTTGAAAATCATATTTTTCAACCGCCTTCACCCCCCCAAAATCCGAGGCTGATAGAAAGTAGTGTTCTGAACGCTTGCTATTGTTGGCTTCCAAAGGGGGGCTGTATCAACTATAAGAATCTCGATCGCGAGATTGAAACATAAAACCCACAACGCCCGTAGGGTTCAGATTCAACCCTGTATCAACTATAAGAATCTCGATCACGAGATTGAAACAATTCTCACGTTGCGCTTCTTGTCAAGCGTCATTTTTGTATCAACTATAAGAATCTCGATCACGAGATTGAAACTAAAGGTCATCAGAACCCGCAGGGACAGGCGGTTGACTGGTATCAACTATAAGAATCTCGATCACGAGATTGAAACATAAAGGAGCATCCCGTCTTCGTCAAAACTATACCTGTATCAACTATAAGAATCTCGATCACGAGATTGAAACAAAAGCTTTCAAGAAGGGTGGGAAAGGGATTTCCCACCCACGTATCAACTATAAGAATCTCGATCGCGAGATTGAAACATCAACAAGCGAGCCATACCATGATTCATAATGCTCGTATCAACTATAAGAATCTCGATCGCGAGATTGAAACATCAACAAGCGAGCCATACCATGATTCATAATGCTCGTATCAACTATAAGAATCTCGATCGCGAGATTGAAACAAAAGCTTTCAAGAAGGGTGGGAAAGGGATTTCCCACCCACGTATCAACTATAAGAATCTCGATCGCGAGATTGAAACTCTGGCTATCAACATAAGTGAAATAGCCCGTAATCCCCTGTATCAACTATAAGAATCTCGATTACGAGATTGAAATGCTCCCTTGCAATTTACTGCACCCTCCTTGTACCCCCGATTAACCAAAAGCCTCTTGATTACGCCGTTGAAACTGCCAAGTTTTTGCTTAGCGGTTATCAGCAGATGTCACATCAGCAAATGTTAGCGGCATCAGGTCATGGAATCTATCTGATAAATCGTTGCGTTGCCTGAGCAAGCGACCGTAGGGAACCGAGTTCCCACGCCCCTACTTCGGAAAAACTCGAGGTGCGGTCAACGGACGAAACAGATGGCAATTTGCGAAAAACGTGGTCGTCGTTTGCACCAGTATATTGTTGAACTGTCCCCCTATCCAGATGAACGCAAAAAACGCAATCGACCATAAAAGGTGAAACGACGCAAAACGGCACAGCATCTAATACCATTTCTGAAAATTTATATCGCGTTAGCGGTTTTGATGAAATATCAAACGCCTGTAATCCCGGCTACGGGGGTGCGGTTGATGACGCTTTCTTTGAAAGTGGCAACATGAGTTGACGCATATCGTTATCCGATGGGGCAAGATGCCCCAGCTACGGGGGTCTGATGCGTTTTTGCTTATGCTTTGAAAGTGGCAACATGAGTTGACGCAAATCGTTATCCGATGGGGCAAGATGCCCCAGCTACGGGGGTCTGATGCGTTTTTGCTTATGCTTTGAAAGTGGCAACATGAGTTGACGCATATCGTTATCCGATGGGGCAAGATGCCCCGGCTACGGGGGTCTGATGCGTTTTTGCTTATGCTTTGCAAAGTGAGTTGACGCAAATCGGACTTCCATTAACGAGTGATTTATTATCGGAATTGGTATAAGATGACTGACCGCCAACCGCCTGAATGAAACCGAATTGCTCTGGGCGCGTTCTGTTTTTTACTTGTTCGTATGGGTGTGAAAATGGTATGCTAACAAGACACTGCTAACAAAACACCAGGGGGTGAATGGATTCGACGGAGGACGAAGGCGTGGTTGCGTTCTATATTTTTGCGAAAAAAAAACGTAGCGCAGTTCGCGTTTGGTTTTCGGTCTCTGGAGCTAGATGGCCAGTGACTCCAAAAGGGGGGATCTTTGGATGTGCGGAGATTGCTCATCTGTTCTTCTTCCATCCTTCCATTCTTATACGTTTCACACATTTTCAAAAGCGAGGTGCTATAATGGCAAAATATCGTGCTGGAGTAATTGGATGTAGTGGCATAGGAATCGCACATACGTCAGGGCTGGCCGGCTTAGCGAACGTGGAGTTGGTCGCCGGGTGTGATATGGTGGAAGACACGTTAAACGCCTTTAAGGAACGCTGGCAGGATACGTGGTCGGATATTGCGCTGTACACAAACCATCGAGAGATGCTGGCGAATGAAAATCTTGACATCGTGACCGTGGCAACTTCTGACCATCGACATGCAGACCTGGTCGTTGATGCCGCGAATGCAGGTGCGAAAGGGATTTTTTGCGAGAAACCGATGGCAACAAGCGTGTCAGATGCGGACCGTATGCTTGAAGCCTGTGAGAACAATAACACCATCCTTTCCATTGACCACACCCGCAGATGGCAACCGCTCTGGCGGCATACGAAGGATGAAGTCGTCGGGGCGGGCAGGATTGGGGAGGTGCAGTACGTCATTGGAACGCTGAGCGGCGGGCGTGCGATGCTATTCCGCAACGGGACGCATCTCGTTGACGCAATCTGCTATTTCGCAGAATCTTCGCCGGAATGGGTATCGGCGGAGTTGGAAGCCGGATATGAAGACTACTCCGAATATCGCGGCGACGGCGGCCACGACCCGAAAACCGAGCCATCCGCTCACGGTTACATCCACTTTGCCAACGGTGTCCGGGGCTACTACGCCGGTGGCCCGAAGACCACGCCTGGCGGATTTCGGCTTGAGATTGTGGGGACTACCGGATATATCCTCATAAATGATCAGAAAGCGACCATCCATGAGGGCGAAGCATCTGAACAGATTCAGCCCCCGGAGTGGCCGATTGTTGGGATACCCGCTGGCGTTCAGGAACTGGTGCGGGTGCTCGATGGCGATGGCGACCCTGTCTCCCCGGGCCGCGAAGCCCACAAGGTTGTCAAGATTATGCTCGGGTTCTTAGCATCCCAAACGCAAGGCAACGGGAGAGTGAATCTGCCTCTTCCACGAGAGTGAACGACCAATTGTAGGCACGGTTTTATGAGGTTTCAGAATTTAATCAGTTAACCCTCCCGCAGTCCCCGTGGGTAGGAACTTCCCTAGGCCCGTGGGTAGGAAATCCGTTTCCTACCCTTCTTACCCTACCCCGCGGGGCCCGTGGGTAGGAACTTCCCTAGGCTCGTGGGTAGGAAATCCGTTTCCTACCCTTCTTACCCTACCCCGCGGGGCCCGTGGGTAGGAAATCCCTTTCCTACCATTCTTACCCCGTAGAATCCACAACACACTACCCATTTTGACTGTCAAATTTCATGACGCTCTCTGTAAAGAATGCCTTAACCTTCTCAATATTGCTTTGGCATCCACTGGGGAAGTCTACTCACAGTGCAACGCCTGCTATAGATCCGGACAGTTTGCTGCAACGTGAAAATAGAATCGAACAGATTGAGGTCAAAAAGAGACTTGACAAAACCGCAGACATCGTTTAAGGTAACAAACTGACAAGTTTATCGTTTAGGACATAACGCGCTAGAAACTGTCAACCTCTGTGATAACAAAAACACGGGGGTCCTACGCAACCAAAAGACTCTCGATCACGAGAGGGATTACGATGAAAATAGCGAGTACACCAACAAACAGCGAAGAATAGTCGTGTGGCAGAAGCCCAATCCCGTGCAGCGGCAGAACAACGCGCCGATGACGAAGCCCAAGCCCGTGCAGCGGCGGAACAACGTGCCGATGATGCTGACCGAGCGCGCCAACAACTTGAGGCAGAATTACGTCGTCTACGCGGTGAGGCGAACAACGAATAAAGATTCTCACGGCATTCCGAGATAGAAACACTGGCATTCCCAATCGCCTTATCCAATCGGCCCTCCAATCAACTAAAAGACGCTCGATCACGAGATTGAAACCAACAAAGGTTCTCCCGTAGTCTGATCTTCCGCTCACGGCTCTTCGGTATGGATGGCCTCAATAAAATGCTTGGCTCCTTATCGGATTCTTGATATACTGTTCGTTGTCTGAAAATAAAATACCTTGGTAAAACAAAGACCCACTTAATGGATTAAAGGTTATGCGGCAAGAAAAATTGTTTTGAGTGGGTTCTCTTTTCAATTTGGATATTGTGCTATTGTTTGACTCAAAAACTGAATGACCCTAATCAATCTCGAAGTCGTTTGCCAAAAATTATTAGATGTGTTAAACTGATTTTACACGGTCTTATTGATTCGGAAAACCACTCCACTGATCAGAACCCAGTTCAAGGAGAAGCACAATGAATAGTACTCAGTTAAATCTTGAAACCGTGACACCGATGTTTCTTCATGGTCATGACAATAAGAGAGTGGAACTTCGTCCGCCACCGTTCAAAGCACTGTTTCGCTACTGGTGGCGAGCAGTGCAGGATTGCGATACGGATTCATTGCGGAAGGCTGAGTCAGAGTTGTTTGGGAGCACAGATGGTAAAGCCCCGTTTTCAATACGTATTGGAGAAAAAAAGGATTTAGGGGTTCCCGTAGAATATAGTCCGTTGCCACATAAGAACACTTTTAAAATGGATGCTTACGATGTAGGTGAACAGTTTAATCTATGTTTGATTACGAGAAACGTGTCAGATGCTTCAATTTACAAACAAATTGCAAAGCTCAGTTTTTTACTTGGTGGTGTTGGTAACCGCTCTCGGCGCGGTTTTGGCTCAATTCGCGAAACATGTTGGTCTTTTGCAAATGTTTCTGATTTGCGGCAAGAGGTTTTAGATACGCTCAACAATGTTGCGAAGGTTGGAAAAGGCAAGCGATTTGAGATTAACGATGGAATTATTGAATTGAAACATCCACCTGGTACTTTGCCACAATACCCTGTCATTGGGTTAATTGGTTTTGGTGAACCCACAACCGATGTTGGCTGTTTATTAAAAAAGATAGGACAGGCAACTCACATTCATAAAGATGATGCTTTAGGATATGCAAAGGGAAGAAATCGATTAGCTTCCCCCATTCATGTCCGCGTTCAGAAAGTAGAAAAGAGATATGTTCCGGTTGTCACGCTACTTCGCTGGGATTATCCGGGGGATCCATCAGGTGATCTTAAAAAGCAACTGGGTTTTATTGCCGAAATTATCACGTAGGAGATTTTCTATGAGTGAAAATCAGTCAAAACCTCTCATGCTTATGTTTACGATCGGCCCCGTGCAATCCTTCATTGAAGCAGCACGGAAGACAGAGGATTTGTGGATGGGCAGTTACATTTTGTCTTATCTTATCGCTACAGCAATGGAAAAGATTCAAGGCGACAGTGTTGAAATAATCTATCCGGCTATTGGTACTAACTCGCCGTTTGATTTTTGGAGAGAACAAAACCCTACAACGCCATCCTTTCCGAACCTTTTTTTGGCAATTGGTGATGGGATTGTGGTTTCTCAGAGTGATTTAGCCGAACGCGCAAAAGAAGCAGAAGAAAGTGTAAAAACTGAATTCGAGTTGATGGCTCAACACGTGCTTGATAAGGTATTTGGCACGTGGCGTGATAAATACGTTGCGAAATTGTTTGAAAAACAAATATCGGATTTCTTTGATATCTATTGGGTGATTACTGAGGAAGAAACAGGTCAAAAATATGGGGATTGGTATGACTACACTGCCGGTAGTCTCGCTGCAGTCAAAAACTGCCGAACATTTAAGCAAACCCAGGAGGTGGGGCGGAAGTGTTCGCTTGATGGCACACGTGAAATTCTCCATCTGAAAGAAAAGGAATCTATTGAAGATGCGATGGAATGGTGGGATAAATTTGCTAAACGCACCCCCAGACATTGCCGACAAAAAGAAGCTCTCTGTGCTGTTTCATTGACAAAGCGGATGGGAATGCATTTCCTCGAAAACCACTCTAAATTCAGTAAGGAATTTATGAACAGCCGTCTGAGATTTCCATCAACGTCGGAGGTCGCTACGGCGAACTATAAGGAACAAATCTTATGTATACCCGATGCGTTAGAAGTTTATACAAAGTTCTGTGAGGCAGTCAAAAAACTACGTCAATCAGATGACGAAGAGGCTAAGATTCCAACCATTCAACCATTACCGAAAATAAAATGTCCCGTTCCAAATAATGTTGATGGTGAATGGCTTTACGAAGAGACGTTGGAACCCGCCTATCTTGAACGGTACTACAATGTTGATGTGTTAAAAGCAGCAGATCAAATTGAGCAGTGTAAGGAATTGCGCAAAAAACTTGTCCAATTGCTTAAAGGCGAACCGGGGAAATACTATGCCGCTATTGGACTTGATGCAGATAATATGGGTGAGGTGAATCGGAACGCTGAGAACAGGGAAAAACATAAAGAACATAGTAAGCAACTGATTCAATACACGAAAGATGCACGCCAGATCGTTGAAGAGGAGCATCTTGGTAAGTTGACGTATGCCGGTGGTGACGACCTACTTGCACTTGCAAATCTTGAAGACCTTTTGCCTATATTGAAAAAGTTGCATAAAAAATTTCCAAAATTCACTTCAATTTCAGCAGGTGTGTGCATTGCCCATAACAAGATGCCGATCGGTGATGTGCTTCGACATGCACGGCGGATGGAAAAGAAAGCGAAAAATGATGGTGGACGGGATGCGTTCGGGATTGCGTTGTTCAAACGTTCAGGAAATGTCAGTGAGATGGTTACAAAGTGGAACCATGGTGATCTTGAAGTGCTTGCTGTCGGTCAGAAATTGGTTGAGTTGTTGCAGAATGACGAGATTTCCAAACGGTTTTTATATACCTTCCGTGATGTGTTTGCAAAACTAATCGGAGATGACGGAATACTCATGACCGAATTACCTTCCGATCTTTTTGACAAAGAATTTGAGCGTATCATTGAACGAGCATATAAAACGAAAGGGCAACAACCTGATAAAAGGAGTCAGCGAGCAATCAACCAAACCTTAGAAATATGGGCTAACTTCAACACTTTCACTGAATATATCAATTTTCTGGAAATTGTTACTTTTATCTCAAGGGAGTCAAAGTGAGACTATTTCTACAAGCCAATGATACCTTCTTTTTTCGCGATGGTCGACCATTTACAAAAGGCGATCAATCAGAAGGGTATTCTATTTTTCCGCCCTTACCTCCGACAATACTCGGAGCGTTAAGAACCGCATATATTGCTGAACATGGTGATTTGTCCGCTTTTTATGACGGAAAAATGGCGGAAACGATAGGAACGCCTGACTCACTGGGTTCTATAAGTCTCAAGGGCGTTTTTCTCGCCGACAGGAAGTCAGGAATCTATCACCCGATTCCTTTTGACCTTGTGGTGAAAAAGAACGGAACAGATAAGAGGTTATACGTTCTTGAGGTAGGAACAAAATCATCTAACCTCAATTCTAATGCTTCACTCACACACCTTTTGAAATGGTCAGGTGCTGAGGACGTTGAGTCAGAGACAAATGGGAGATTAGAAGGTATAGATATGACGGAGTATCTCTTGGGTGGACAGACAGAGTTTATATTCAGACCAATTGAGGACTTTATTCGCTCTGAACCCAAAATCGGTATTGAACGCGATTACCGGACATCGGCAGCTAAGGACAACATGCTGTATAGGATTAATATGTCGCGTTTTCAATCCCAATTCCTCAAACCAAATGAACGAAAGGCGTTGTCAGATTTAGGATTTGTCGTGGATTACCAGTGTGACATAGAACTACCGGAAAATGGGCTGCTGAAACTTGGCGGAGAAGGGAAAAGTTTCACTTATGAACGAAGTTGCCACACCCCAGATCCACTTACTACAGATGAGGATATGGCAGCTCTCAAGGAGGCTATCCGTTCATCAGGTGCTTTCAAACTCTATTTTGCAACCCCTGCTATCTTCAATCAGGGATGGTTACCGAAATGGATTGACAAGAACACATACAAAGCTCAATATCAATCATTGTCATTTGAGCTTAGGACAGCAGCAGTTGGCAAGCCGATTGCCATTGGTGGTTGGGATATGAAAAAAAATATGCCAAAACCGACTCGTCAGGCAGTTCCTGCTGGCAGTGTCTACTATTTTGAGGTCTCTGATGAAAATTGCGTGGATACTATTGTTGATACTTTTCACTATAAAAACATCAGCGACCGCCAAGCAGCGGAAGGATTTGGACTCTGCTTTGTCGGTGTTTCTGGAGGAAATAGAACATGACAGTTGTAATCACACCAGTTGGGACATCACTTTTTACGAACGGTTCGGAAACTAATAATCAGATCCAGACTGGTTTCGGTCGTATTGAAGATAAGCCAGCGTCTGAATGGGATGACAATAGTAGATATATCAATGCACTCAAAACTCATAGTGAAACATTTATTAGAGATCAAAAAACATCCGCCTCAGCTGAACTTCAGAGTACTGCTGTAATTCGAGATAAACTTAAGGATAATATAACAGTTTATCTCCTTGCCTCAGATACGATTGCCTCTCGCTTAGTTGCAGAGATCCTGATGGATCAAATTAACCCTCCCAACAGTGTTTTGGGTGATAAGGTAACTGCTACGTTTAACCCAGATGATGACGTGATTCGTCATTTACAAGTTAATAACACTGTAAGTTTTTCGAGAGAAGGTATGCCCAATCTATTTCAAAGGATCCATTACATCAAAGATTGGGAGGCTGGGGGGAGTCAGAATCTCGCCATCAACATCACCGGCGGATACGGTGCCACCTTGCCCTACCTGACGATTTTCGCGCAACTTGAGGGTGTGCCACTCTATTACAACTTTAAGGACGAAAAGGAACTTATTACAATACCACGGGTACCCCTGACAATTAACTCAGACTTGATAGAGTCTCACGCCGGTGTACTTGCACAAATAGCCGATCACATGGATAATCCTACGTGTTGGCGCGTCTTTAAAAGTAAGAATGAGCAAGCCGTGAAAGAGTTGGGTGCTTTTATTTGGGAGGATGACGATCTCGGTGCAGAGTTGTCACCGATGGGCAACATTTTTTGGAATGACTATCTTAAAAGTCACTTCATTGTTAATTTGCCTTCTTCCATGAGCCGAGGAGCAATTGACGAGGTTATTAGAGAACTTTATGGAAGGTTAAATGATGCTTTGCGTCCAAATTATCTTACCCCCGCATCTTGCTACAAAAGGCTTAGAGAGTTGGGACACAATCACGACTTAAACCACACAGGGCAAGTCAGTGGTCAGGATATATTCATTTTTAAATCAACTGACCACGGTCAGGTGCGATTGATGTATACTTTCGTGGTTAATGGACAAACAATCACCCAGTTCACGATATTTGACAGCCGTGGGCATATAAGTAATCAAGAGTATACCGACTGGAAAAGGGAATTTGAAACACCACCTGAAATTGAATTTGACACAAGGACTTTTAATGTTTCATAAGGAATTATAACAAGGATAAACTAATATGTTCAAACAAGCCAAACCTCTTTTCCTAATCGTCGAAACTCCGCTCCATGCCGGAAGTGGTAGCGACCTCGGCATCGTCGATCTACCGATTCAACGTGAGAAACACACGGACTACCCGAAAATTGAGGCATCCGGGCTGAAAGGGAGTATCCGTGAAATTTTCAGTGCTGAAGGAGATGAGTCCCAAATTAAGCTTGTGTTTGGTCCTGAAGAGGGCGACCTACACGCAGGTGCCTTGGGATTTACCGATGTACGCCTCTTGCTTTTTCCGGTCAAGTCAGTCAAAGGAGTGTTTGCATGGGTGACATGTCCAGCAGTTTTGGAGCGTTTCAAACATGACCTCTCGATCTGCCAGCCGCGCATTGATTTCGTTGACAATCTCCCTCGCGGCAATACGGTGACGAGCAACAGCGGACTCATCGTGAAGGACGAGGAAAATGACAAGAAAATTGTTCTCGAAGAATACACATTTACTGTTAAGTCTAACAATGAATGTGATGCTGTCGCCGAGTGGATTGCTGAAAACGTTCTGCCGTCGGATGATCCAAGTTACGATTATTGGCGCGATAAGGTGAAACGGGACCTCGTCGTATTAAGCGATGACGATTTCCGCGATTTCGTGATGCTCTCAACGGAAGTTATCGCCCGAACCAAAATCGACAGTAAAACTGGCACCGTGGCAACAGGTGCGCTGTGGTACGAAGAATATTTACCGACCGATTCGATTCTCTATTCGCTTGCACTAACGACCCCTTTATTCTTAAAAATTGAGGGTGAAAATGATGAACAAAAGCAGGCAGATGAGAAGGAGAAAAAAGGTAGCTTCTACGCAGATCAAGAAACCGATAAAAATCGAATTGAAGCAGAGAAAGTGATGAAGTTTTTTGCAGACGGATTACCGAGTATCATTCAAATTGGCGGCAATGCAACCGTTGGCAAAGGGATCGTTCGGACACACGTTTATCAACAGGGAGGAGAAAACGATGCAACAAAATGTGACAACTCTTAAGGGAATTGAACAGGGACGCGCCACATACGCCTTTGAGGCAGTTAAAGAGATCAGCGATGACGGATCGAAAAGGTTGAAAGAAAACTATAAGTCCGTTGCGAAGAAGCTCCCCGTTCTGATAAAAACGAATGGTCTTGGACAGACGTTAGCTTTTATAAAAAGCAAGGGTGGAAAAAAAGACAAAACAGGTAAGAAGATAGAAAACGGTTACGACAAGTTGTACAAGCAGATTGGGGATTGGCTCCGAACCGACGCTACCAATCAATTGGTCCCGCAGGGAGAACTTGTCAAACAGGTTATTCAACTCAAATCGCCCATCTATCGACAAGTCACCGTCGAAACACTCGCTCTACTTAATTGGGTGCGCCGTTTTGTTGATGGACTCATGAAAGAGGTGGATGAGGTAGAGGAAGTAGAGGAGGATAACTGATGCCAATAGATTATCATCCTTCGGATACGACAGAGGTCGTCAAATCTGAATTGGTGTTTGAACTCCAAAATCATTACGTGAGTGCTTTGAATCGGGGGGGTGCCCCTTCGCAAAATTTGCGTAACTTAATTGGACTTTCCAACAATGCCTACATTGAAGTGGAGTCAAGGAATCATAAGTGGTTAATAACCGATGAGAAAAATAAATTTCTCGTTAGGAATGAGCATAACAACCTTAAGGTCTATAAACGCCCCACAATTGAGAACTGTGCTTTAGAGTATCGTTATTTCCTGGAAATTGACTCTTCAGGTAAACCCGCTTTTCCCAAATATCTTCAGCAACCCCAGCCGGAGATTATCAAACACTTGAGAGAGCGGCAAACACAGCAACTCTTGCAATTTGCTACGCGCGGCATCAAACTTTACTGCGTTGATGCAACGGTTGATTGGCGGCTGATTATCGGACTTGGCAGTGAGCATATTCTGGAAACAAACATGGCACTCCATCACATCTACGGCATTCCGTATATTCCCGGAAGTGCCGTAAAGGGTGTGTTGCGGCATTGGTGGTTTCAGGTTCTTCAACAGGATAAAAATTTCATTGACGACGAAGGCAAAGTTGACGAAATCAAAGCCCTGAATGATCCAGATTTTCTTGATTTTCTCGCGGTTTTTGGTAGCCAAAAACAACGCGGAGAAGTGCAATTTCTGGATGCCTATCCGGATGCTGAAAAAGTCCATTTTGCAACCGACATCATGAATCCGCACTATCCTAAATATTACGGTGGCGACCAACCGCCAACAGACCATCAAAATCCAGTACCTATCAATTTTCTAACTGTCAAGGAGACTACCTTTCGATTTGCTTTCCTAGCAAAGGATCGGATTCCTCTTGATAAACTCAAGGACCGATTTCAAAAGGCATTGGAACTGAAAGGCGTTGGAGCGAAAACAGCGGTAGGCTATGGGTATTTCCGCGATTTCACAGACCAGACGGATACTATCACTAGCGAGCTCAAACGGCAACAACAAGTTGAACAAGAATCGGTTGAAAGACAACGAGAAGCTGATCGATTAGCAAGCCTTTCTCCTATTGAACAACTTGCCGAAGAATTGAATCGCCTCACCGACAACCCAACAGAGGAAAACCGATCTATCCAAATTTACAACGAACAACTTCCAGCACTTGAAGGCGATGACAAGCAGATGATAGCGCAAGCATTGAAGGCTTATTGGCAACGTGTCAACAAGTGGAAAGGACCTTCTCTTTCTGATAAGCAAAGAGAAAAAGTGAACACAGTTCAATCAATTTTGGCATGAGAGTTGAATAAGACATAAAACCCCCTCCCCCCATGCTCCAAAACTTCCGATTCGCACGATACCGTTTCACCTACACCGTCCAAGAGCCGCTGAAGATGCCGGAATATAAAGGCAACGTCTTTCGCGGACGGATGGGGTATATCTTACGGGGCATCACCTGCGTCCGGGGTACGCGGCAGTGTGAGGAACAGTGCCAGTTCCCACAGCAGTGCGTTTACTCCAAATGCTTTGAAACCCCAGTACCCAATGATAGTCCTTTCCTCCGAGGCCAGCCGTTCGCCCCGCACCCGTTTGTCCTTGAACCGCCGCACACAAGGAAACTGGAATATGCCCCGGGCGAAACCTTCGCCTGCAATCTGATTCTCATCGGTGAGGCGATTAACTTGTTGCCGTGGATGGTGTTCACCTTCGATCAGATAGGTAAGCGGCGCATCGGTCTTCGAGACCAACGTGGGGGGTGCCAACTTGACAAGGTGGAAAGCCTCCCCGCAAGAGACAGCCACAGGTGCCAGACGATTTACACGGCAGAGACCGAGATGTTGACCGATGAAGGACTGATTCTCCGTCTCGCCGATGTGATGGATGGCGCGCCCCCCGTCACTGATGGGATTGAACTCGAATTTCTCACACCCACCAGTATCAAACTCGCCGGGCAGTGGACGAGTGACTTGACATTTGAACACCTCATCCGCAATCTGCTTCGCCGCATCCGGTTCCTGAGTTACTTCCATTGCGGCGAAGACCTTGACGTGGATGCCCCCGGGTTGATCGAGTCTGCCCGTTCCGTCACGCATCAACTCCGCTTCCACTGGCTGAGAAGAGATCGCCGGTCCCACCGCACAGAACGCTCTGTCCCCATGGGCGGGTTTGTCGGCAAAGTTCGCTTTGAAGGCGAGTTAGAACCGTTCCTCCCTTTTATCCGCCTTGGCGAATATCTGCACATCGGGCACCACACCGCATTCGGGTTTGGACAGTACCACCTCAGTCAGCCCGTAGATGACTAATACCATTTCTGAAAATTTATATCGCGTTAGCGGTTTTGATGAAATATCAAACGCCTGTAATCCCGGCTACGGGGGTGCGGTTGATGACGCTTTCTTTGAAAGTGGCAACATGAGTTGACGCATATCGTTATCCGATGGGGCAAGATGCCCCGGCTACGGGGGGCTGATGCGTTTTTGCTTATGCTTTGAAAGTGAGTTGACGCAAATCGGACTTCCATTAACGAGTGATTTATTATCGGAATTGGTATAACCTCCAATCGCCTGAATGAAACCGAATTGCTCTCGGCGCGTTCTGTTTTTCACTTGTTCGTATGGATGCGAAAATGGTATGCTAACAAGACACTGCTAACAAAACACTGCGGGGTGAATGGATTCGACGGAGGACGAAGGCGTGGTTGCCTTCAAATCCCTCCGGAAGTGGGTTCGATTCCCACCACCTCCATAAAAATACCGAATGAACTGGATTCCGGAGCTAGATGGCCAGTGGATCTAAAAAGGGTCTCTTTGGATGGACTTTCCCGCTTGAAGGGAATTGAAACAGTAAACCATTATCCGTTTGCCCTCGCCTAACAACATTGGTTGGACTTTCCTGTTTGAAACCGAATAAGCACGGCTCCTAGAGCCAGGCTTTGGATGCGCCTTCCCGCCTCCGGTCAACTGTCACCTCTACCTTTTGTGGATTCGCGAAAACACGAGGATGACGAGAAAGCTCAAGTATACCTGATTGAGTTAAAGTATCGGGGAAAACTCCAACCCCGTTACGCGAAAGATACCCTCATCCGACAGCACCAATACACTGTTGCCGCGGATCCGCGACAGTGTATTGAATTGGCGAAATGTTTTGTCCGTGGCAAACTGACCAATTCCATCCGCTTTTGCCAACGGCAAAGAACCAAGAATGCCGAAGTTAAATCCGCGGTAGGCTCCATGCGTCAGATTCTCAGAAACCTAGAGGGTGCCAAGGATTTAGAAGCACTGCTTGGATACGAAGGCGCAGGGGCCGCCGCCCATTATCGCGCATTCCGGCAATTTCTCGTACACGATTGGGGCTTTACAACGCGACAATTCCGGCCACCACCAGATCCAATTAACGCGATGCTCTCACTCGGCTATACACTCTTACACAACCATGTTGACACCTTCATCAACGTCGTCGGATTTGACCCGTACTGCGGTTATTTTCATCAACCCAAGCACGGACATGCCGCGTTAGCATCAGATCTAATGGAGGAATTTCGCTCAATTATTGTCAATGGATACGTGCTTTCACTCATCAACAACAATCGTCTCCAACCTGAGGACTTCAATCAGACCAACAAAGGAATCCGCTTCACCAAAGAGGCACTAAATCGGTTCCTCACAGGATACTATGGGCGGATGCAACAGACCTTTCAACACCCCACCCGCAACGAAAAGACGACCTACCTTCGCTGTATTGAACTTCAGGTCAGACATTTGGCCCGCGTGATAACGGGTGAGGAGAGCACATACAAACCGTTTCTCATTAGGCGGCCCTAGGATAATGTGCTTTAGAACCTATCATCACTCTGGCGTGTAAGTGCCACGCCTTTAGGAAACCGGGGATGTAACACGCCAAGGTACATTAATTGTCTGAATCTTGCTCAGTTTTATTCCTTGTCCGTATGATTTTTGTCAAAAAAGCCGAAAAAACATTTGACACTCCTGCAAATTTATAGTACTATATTCTGAGTATACCAAACGCGATTTACCTCGGAGGTGAACAGTTGCCTCAAATTGCCCGCAAACCCAGTGGCCGTCTAGCTTTTCAAGGCTTTTTGCCGAAAAATCGTGTTTGGTCCAGTGTTTACAAGGGTTTGGGGGATTTTCGCCCCATATTTTCGCCCCAAAAAAGCCCAGCGCAGTTCGCGTTTGGTTTTCGGTCTCCGGAGCCCGATGGCCAGTGGCTCCAAAATGGGGTCTCTTTGGATGGTATTTCCCGCTTGAAGGGAATTGAAACTCTCCAGACGATTCCACGTTGTTGCGGCGAGTTACTTTGGATGGTATTTCCCGCTTGAAGGGAATTGAAACTTCAAGACAAAAACTTGACGTTCGTTATATGAATCAACTTTGGATGGTATTTCCCGCTTGAAGGGAATTGAAACTTGGTGCACCTCTTTTGATGTTCCGAACCCGTTAACCTTTGGATGGTATTTCCCGCTTGAAGGGAATTGAAACTTTTGACTGTGGAGCTTTACTTCCTTGTCTGCCCCAACTTTGGATGGTATTTCCCGCTTGAAGGGAATTGAAACAATACTGTCAAACTCAAACAAAAACTGAAATTGAACTTTGGATGGTATTTCCCGCTTGAAGGGAATTGAAACAATTGAAATTATTGAAGCTAAAGTCTTTTTAACAACTTTGGATGGTATTTCCCGCTTGAAGGGAATTGAAACTCACGAGTTTTACCCGTGAGAGACCCCGCTAACAACTTTGGATGGTATTTCCCGCTTGAAGGGAATTGAAACTCGTATTCATTGTATTCGTCGTCGTCTTCAAACATCTTTGGATGGTATTTCCCGCTTGAAGGGAATTGAAACTTTAATTATTTAACTAATAAGACCAATACAATTACACTTTGGATGGTATTTCCCGCTTGAAGGGAATTGAAACTCACGAGTTTTACCCGTGAGAGACCCCGCTAACAACTTTGGATGGTATTTCCCGCTTGAAGGGAATTGAAACTTTAACTTAATCTCCTTTTACAATTACAAGTATCGGGCTTTGGATGGTATTTCCCGCTTGAAGGGAATTGAAACAAACAAAACGTAATCGATGCGAGAAAACAATTCAAACTTTGGATGGTATTTCCCGCTTGAAGGGAATTGAAACTTGTTCTGGCTAATTCGGAAAGGCGAATCCAACCCCACTTTGGATGGTATTTCCCGCTTGAAGGGAATTGAAACACATCGTCCCCGACTACTCCGACATTAAGAATACTATAACTTTGGATGGTATTTCCCGCTTGAAGGGAATTGAAACCCGATTGCCACCGGCATAGTCAGTCGGTCGGTCAACTTTGGATGGTATTTCCCGCTTGAAGGGAATTGAAACCCATTCCGTTCAACTACTGAGGAGGAGGGTGAATTACTTTGGATGGTATTTCCCGCTTGAAGGGAATTGAAACTTGGAAGATTGAATTGGAAAAAACTAATTTAATTACTTTGGATGGTATTTCCCGCTTGAAGGGAATTGAAACTCTCTACTGAAACTTCTGGTGCATCAGAGATATCAACTTTGGATGGTATTTCCCGCTTGAAGGGAATTGAAACCTCCGCCAATTCCCCGACTGAGCCCTCCTTGCCAACCAACTTTGGATGGTATTTCCCGCTTGAAGGGAATTGAAACGTAAGTATTTTTACCAGAAGATGGCGGGATGGCTCCTTTGGATGGTATTTCCCGCTTGAAGGGAATTGAAACTCGTCCACCGTGGTATCAACACTGCAACCAATCATTGTCACTTTGGATGGTATTTCCCGCTTGAAGGGAATTGAAACTCGTGAATTGATGGGTGGGCGTAGGTGTTGATAGGACTTTGGATGGTATTTCCCGCTTGAAGGGAATTGAAACTTTTCGTATACTTCAGCTCTATCCTGAAGTGTACGAAAACTTTGGATGGTATTTCCCGCTTGAAGGGAATTGAAACCTTATGACATCAGCGGCGTTCGGGGTATTCTCAAACGCTTTGGATGGTATTTCCCGCTTGAAGGGAATTGAAACCCACACCAAACGAATGTTGGAGCCTACGGGGTGGCTCTCTACTTTGGATGGTATTTCCCGCTTGAAGGGAATTGAAACTCGTCTTCTCCGGCAACTTCTTCGTCTCCGTCTTCTCCTTTGGATGGTATTTCCCGCTTGAAGGGAATTGAAACTTCTTCCTTGGTTTGAAATTCTACCGTGGTCATGCTTTGGATGGTATTTCCCGCTTGAAGGGAATTGAAACCGAATAAGCACCGCTCCTGGAGCCGGTATCTCGACACCGGCTTTGGATGCACCTTCCCGCCTCCCGTCAACTGTCCCCTCTATCTTTGGATGTACCTAGCAAGTTTAATATGAAATATGCACATTGCACTCCTCATGACGTTTATCCGAGGACGGATGGTCGTCCGAAGACGGATGGCAACATGCCCTAACGGGTGGTCCGAAGACGGATGGTCGCGTGAGCGAGCGCATCGCGTGAGCGAGCGCAAGTTGACGCACGTGAGCGAGCGCAAAAAATAAATGGGGTAATTGCATACGGACGACAGGTGCGGTTACCCCTAACGGGTGGCGAGATGACTCGACGCAACTTGACGCAAAACCGCACCTACCGGGGGTGGGGGAAACCGGGGTTACCCGATTAAATTCTGAAACTTCATCAAACCGCACCTACCAGGGGCAGGGGAAAACCGGGGTTACCCGTTTAAATTCTGAAACTTCATCAAACCGCACCGATAGGTATTGTTCTAATACCAATTCTGATAATAAATCACTCATTAATCTAAGTGCGGTTCCAGATGCCAGATTCAAATGAATCCTGAATCTTGTCTCCTGTGTTTCTGACCATAATGCGACATTTTTATTTAGAGATGGTATAAGAACCTATCTTAAAAACAACCCCGTGGGTAGGAAATCCCTTTCCTACCCTTCTTGCCCCGTGGAATATACAGAACACGACCGATTTTGAGTGTCAAATTTCATTAGATGACTAACCCCCAATCGCCTGAATGAAACCGAATTGCGCTCGGCGCGTTCTGTTTTTCACTGGTTCATACACGGGTGAAAATGGGATGCTAACAAGACACTGCTAACAAAACACTACTAATACCATTTCTGAAAATTTATATCGCGTTAGCGGTTTTGATGAAATATCAAACGCCTGTAATCCCAGCTACGGGGGTGCGGTTGATGACGCTTTCTTTGAAAGTGGCAACATGCGTTGACGCATATCGTTATCCGATGGGGCAAGATGCCCCGGCTACGGGGGTCTGATGCGTTTTTGCTTATGACTTTCTTTGAAAGTGGCAACATGAGTTGACGCAAATCGGACTTCCATTAACGAGTGATTTATTATCGGAATTGGTATAACAAGACACTGCTAACAAAACACTGCGGGGTGAATGGATTCGACGGAGGCCGAAGGCTTGGTTGCCTTCAAATAGATGCCATAAGGATAAGTATCCGGAATCTGGTCTCTGTGTTTCTGACTGTAATATAATATTTTTATTTGGATATGGTATAATACTGTGTCCGCTAAACCATACTAATACCATTTCTGAAAATTTATATCGCGTTAGCGGTTTTGATGAAATATCAAACGCCTGTAATCCCGGCTACGGGGGTGCGGTTGATGACGCTTTCTTTGAAAGTGGCAACATGAGTTGACGCATATCGTTATCCGATGGGGCAAGATGCCCCGGCTACGGGGGTCTGATGCGTTTTTGCTTATGCTTTGAAAGTGAGTTGACGCAAATCGGACTTCCATTAACGAGTGATTTATTATCGGAATTGGTATAAGCTTTGGACAATTTTTAAGAATAACAGCACTGACGCACGGAAACCGACAGAGAGCGTATAGCATAAGGCCCTCATGCGGTTGCCTCCATAATTTTTTTAGCGTCATGCAGAATTACGGTTAGGGGTTACTTATGAGGTTGTCTCATCTATCATGGTGTTTGCCACCAGAATCACTTACATTAGGAAGCGATGAAGTCCACGTTTGGCGTATTGCTTTGGAACTACCGGCAGAGTGCGTCCAAAACCTGTTGGCGACGTTGGCGGCAGACGAGCGAGCGCGAGCCGAGCATTTCCGTTTTCAGAAAGACAGCGAGCACTTCATCGTCGGGCGTGGGGTGTTGAGAGCAATTCTCAGCGGTTACTTGAACATGGAGGGAGACCAATTGCGGTTTCGCTATGCGCGCTATGGGAAACCGTCTTTAGTGCCTATCGCTGGCGTGGAACCTCTCAACTTTAACCTGTCTCACTCCGGTGAGCTTGCTCTTTGTGCGGTAACTCGTGGCAGAGAGCTCGGGGTCGATATCGAGTACATGCGTCCTAAGGTTGCGCTCATCAAGATTGCTGAACGGTTCTTCTCACTCCGAGAATCCGCTGAACTACGCGCACTCCCCGTAGAATGCCAACGGAAGGCATTTTTCAATTGTTGGACTCGTAAAGAGGCAATTGTCAAAGCAAAAGGTGGCGGGCTATCAATAACCCTTTCTGAATTTGATGTTTCGCTGGTGGACGGTCAACCTGCCGCGTTATTGAGCACGAAGTGGGACGCGCAAGAAACGGAACGTTGGTCTCTGAAAGAATTGCATCCGGGTGCGGGTTACGTTGCGGCCCTTGCCGTAGAAGGTCACGATTGGCATCTGAACTGCTGGCAGTGGTAAATGTAGAACATTCTTTTGAGCGACTTTTTCCCAATTGAATCCTCGGAAGGTTGTGTCGCTGAAGGCAACAGAACAGTGTGAGTCCTTTTTCTTTGGCACAAAGGTGCGAAATCGGTTATACTTGTTTAACGGAACAGCAGGCAACATTAAGCTCAGAGTTTCACTTGGCTTCAGGCCTGCTGGGATTACGAAATACTTGTGTTTGACAAATTTATTTATAGCTAAGCCAATAATTATTTATACATCGCGGTAGTGCGGTTGCATGAAGATTCAGAATTTAATTCGGTAATGTGTGGGCAGGCACAAGGCCTGCCCCTACAGTGATTTTTGGCGATAGAGGTAGTGCGGTTGCATGAAGATTCAGAATTTAATTCGGTAATGTGTGGGCAGGCACAAGACCTGCCCCTACAGTGATTTTTGGCGATAGAGGTAGTGCGGTTGCATGAAGATTCAGAATTTAATTCGGTAATGTGTGGGCAGGCACAAGACCTGCCCCTACAGTGATTTTTGGCGATAGAATTACCGAATTATTTATTTAAACTTCATCAAACCACACCTACCGGCCGGTGTCTACATATCTTTCGGTTCCACCATATTAAGGAGTGTGGGCAGGCACAAGACCTGCCCCTACAGTGATTTTTGGCGATAGAATTACCGAAATATTTATTTAAACTTCATCAAACCGCATCTACCGGCCGGTGTCTACATATCTTTCGGTTCCACCATATTAAGGAGTGTGGGCAGGCACAAGACCTGCCCCTACAGTGATTTTTGGCGATAGAATTACCGAAATATTTATTTAAACTTCATCAAACCGCACCTACCGGCCGGTGTCTACATATCTTTCGGTTCCACCATATTAAGGAGTCAAAATGCTCAAAGCATCAATCGCAAAGCAATTTCCGTGTCCCGGTCCTGGCACAAATGGCCTCGCTTGGCTGGGCACATCTATTTGGAGTGTGGAGGGCGGGGGTCCACTGCATCAGATTAACCCTGAGACAGGTGAAGTCCTGCTTTCCCTTTCACCACCCTATCCTGGTTCGAGTGGTATAACGTCTGATGGTACCAATATATGGTACAATAGTCTCTCGGAGCAAACTTTTTACCAAGTTGCGGTCCCGGGGTTGAAGGCAATCACGTCGTTTCCATCGCCCGGTCAAGGTCCACACGGGCTTGCTTGGGATGGCTCGTTTCTGTGGAGTGCAGACCTAGGCACGAATCGCTTTTATAAAATTTCGCCAGAGAGCGGAGAAGTGCGCGCCGAACTCGCCACCCCGGGAGGACGTTCTCACGGGCTTACATGGGATGGCGAATCACTCTGGAATGCGGATACGAATGACAGAGTGATTTATCAAATCCATTCGACATCTGGAGAAGTGCTCGATTCCTTTGAATGCCCGGGTGAACCGCACGGCCTCACTTGGGATGGCGAAAGCCTCTGGTATGGCGATGATAAGGAGAAGACCATCTGTAAAATCGCGCTAGAGCATGTTTGAAGTCATTTTTTTACTGCAACTGATAAGCAATCGCATAAGCGCACTTGTGAACCCCTGACTTGTTCGGTTCGGAGCGGTGCCAGGTGAAATTGGTGAAGAATGCGGCATCCCCGACCGACATCGGCATCAGAACTTCCTTTGAAAAATCAATTTGGTCAAGCGGAATACGCAGGCGCATGTACGGTTTGCCCGTCGGGGCGTGGTGTTGAGCGGGTTCGTCGTAATATCTCTCGTGTGGCATCAATTCCCACGATTGATGTGTCCCAGGCATAATGGCAAGGGCACTCGCTTCTGCATCAAATTCGTCCAACGCAATCCAAGCATTACATCCCTGCTTGGGTGGTAGCCGCCAGTAGTCAGAATCCTGATGGTAGAACGATTGGCCGCTGATGGTACGGTTCTTTATAAGTGCCTGATCGGTGAAGCGTTTCACCGAGCCACCGAGCAGTTGTGCCATCGCGTTTTGCAAGTTGGGATGGTCAGCGATATTTTTGAAAACCTGTTCCCGTTGCGCTGGTCGCTGTACACCGATTGGGACAAATTCAGTCTTTGCATTACCGGGCTCTGCGTTCTGAGTCTGCGGGAGCTGGATCACTTGAAAATGGGTATCCGGCCAGTCGTGCGCCCCTTCCAGCAAATCCATGAGACGAGCTCGCACACATACCGCTTCTTCAGGAGAGATCAACCTTCGGACGATGGTGTACCCTTCGTCTCTATATTGCTCTCGTTGTTGTTCGGTCAGTTTCTGTTCTGGCATGTCAACTCCTATGGTTAAACGTTCCGACGAAACTCGTAGAGACACTGGGTATAAAGACCGCTAACTGTTGACTCGAGTAATGTCAGCACCGAGACCTGCGAGTTTCTTCTCGATCGATTGGTATCCACGGTCGATATGGTATACACGGGAGATGGACGTTTGCTCTTCCGCCGCTAGCCCTGCGAGCACCAAGACCGCCCCTGCCCTGAGGTCTGATGCCATCACAGGCGCGCCGCTCAGTTGGGAAACACCGCGTATCACTGCATTGTTCCCTTCTACGCGGATATCAGCACCCATACGATTCAGTTCTCCTGCATGTATGAACCGGTCAGTATGAATGGATTCTGTGATGACACTGATACCCGGGGTCACACTGAGGAGTCCCATGACCTGCGCTTGCATATCGGTTGGGAAGCCCGGGAACGTATCGGTACGCACATCAACTGCGTGTAGCGGCTCCGGTGTTGTCACACGCACACCATCATCCCCCCAATTGAGTTGCACACCCGCTTCGCTTAACTTCTCGGACACCGTTGCAACGTTTTCATACACACCGTTTTTCACAAAAACATCCCCTTTGGTCATTGCAGCGGCGACCATAAATGTGCCTGTCTCAATGTCATCTGAAATAACAGTGTGTTCTGCTCCGTGCAACTGCTTGACACCGTGTATCGTCAAGATTGATGTGCCGATGCCTTCAATGTTCGCGCCCATCGCGTTGAGAAATCGCGCCAGATCGGTGACATGTGGTTCCCGTGCGGCACTGCGGATGGTCGTTGTGCCTTCCGCCAATGTTGCCGCCATCATGACATTCGCCGTTGCACCAACGCTTGACCCATAGGGGCCTCTCAGATATATCTCGGTGCCCACTAGTTTATCCGCCTGTGCCAGAATATAGCCAGCGTCAACCGTAATGTCTGCGCCCAGATGCGTTAAGCCTTTCAGGTGCAGGTCAATTGGTCTTGGGCCAATCGCACATCCACCGGGGAAGGAGACTTTTGCTCTCCCTATCCGTGCGACGAGCGGTCCGAGCACGTAGATTGATGCGCGCATCTTCCGAACGAGGTCGTAAGGTGCTTCGTGAACGAAACGGTTGATCGGTTCAATATAGAGTGTCGAATTTTTGTATTTTGCTGTCGCCCCCAGCACTTCAAGCACAGCAGACAACGTTTCAACGTCTTTGAGATTCGGAACATTGTGGATGACACTCGCGCTATCCCCTAGAATCGCTGCCGCTACAGCGATTGGAAGCACTGCGTTTTTGCATCCGCTGATTGAGACTGTACCCTCGAGTCGTTTGCCACCGTTGATGATGAATTTATCCATTGTTCTTCTCCTTACGTTTGTCAAGATAATGCCGCAATGTCACATCCCCTGACTATTAGGGATATACTATCAGGTATACTTGCATCAACGATGCCAAACGCTCATCCGTTTCGGAACACGCTATAAGCGGAAGGGTACGCCGGTGGATGTGTGCCAAAGAAACCGCATGTCATTAATAAACCACACATCTCCAGCAACTCGCTTTATTATCAATCCGTTTTGCCTGCTTTTGGCTTATATGAAGAAGTCGTAATGTTGCTTACGCTTAGGTGTCCCTCTCTTGGTCTTCCAACAACTGACGAAGGGCTTGACGTTCTTCATCGCTCAAGTCACCAATTCTATCTTCAAGTGACAAGCCTTCAAGACGCTCGGCAACATCCAAGCCTTCAAGACGCTCGGCAGGTGTCAAGTCACGAACCCGGTCCTCACTGCTTATGAATGGGAGCAGGTCTTGACCCATGTTTTCAGCGATGTATTCCAAATTTTGGGTATATTTGTCGGACATTTTTAATGCTTCCTCCGTTAACTTGGGGTGAATTCGATACGCATACGGGATATATTCCACTAGACCGCTTTTCACAATCTCTTCAATCATCTCTTGACTTTTCCGCTTTGAAGACGCGAATAGCAGAAGCGAATAGTACATCGGTTCAATTGGAAGCTCGTTTATCGCAATCAGGTAGATTTTCAGTCCAATGACATTACAAAAATAGTACCCCTTAGCTCTCTTTTGGAATCCAAAATCCGGCTGAGACAGCACCTTTCGAGGGGTTTGGGCGCAGATGATGGTCACCGTCATCTCGGAGATGGACACTTCATGCTCTAAGAAATAGCGAAAACTGCGCGTCACAATTCGATAAAATCCGTCAATCGTCAACCGATCTCCTGGGCCTTTGAACTCGATGACATTGTCAGTAAGGAAATGCTCATACGGTGTTTGGTCTCGGATAGCACGAAGTGCCTCTGGGGTCTGAATGCCAATGACGGCATCAATTCTTAGTGGCAAAAACCCGACTTCCACTTCGGTTTGAATATTGATTCCCGGTCCTTGGAACAGCACAGTTATCATATGTTTGAAAATCGGGTCTATTGCCGATTGACCCGTCTCAGAGTCGTGTTCATTGTTCATCACACCCCCCAAAGTTCTTGCATAATGTCTGCATTATATTATACCAAGCCTCTGAAATTTCAGCCATCCCTCAATTAACTCCGATATCCGCTCCACAATCTCCACCGTCTCCAAAAGATTATACCCGAAACAATTGTCAAAATCCACCCATAAAATAATGACTCGAATTTGTCGGTTTCCATAATGAGATATCATATAAATCTTGATTTCCTGATCAGGAAATAGTATAATCTGTATAGTAGGGGCACCCAATTGTGGTTGCCGAAGTATTTGACCGACCAGGTTTTTCAGACCGACACCGGTCAACCTCATGTAAAATGTTAAGGAGAGTTAGAAAATGAAACTGATAATCTCAATCTGTATGAGCTTAGTCATTCTGTGCTGGGCGGCAACTCTTGTACAAGGGGCCAAGTACGGTCTCGCAAGCGCGTGGCTCTTTGAAGAAACCAGTGGCAAAGTTGCCAAAGACTCAGTCAGCGGTCACGATGGGGAAATCAAAGGGACTCCGAAGTGGGTGCCGAACGGTAAATTCGGACGTGGGATAGAATTCCCAGGCAAGGGAGATAGCTACGTCAGAATCAACCATGACGATGTCTTCAACGCTGACCCATACACATTTGTGGCGTGGACGAAGCTCAAGCCGACAACGTGGCAATATGTCGTCTGGCGAAATGGCGATGTGTGGCCTGAACCAAAGCCAGAAACCCGACATCTGGACATCTGGATTCACATAGAGCATTACCCCGTGTTCATGTGGAACATAGGAGGCGGCCAATGGGGGCGTATTGATGGTAAAGCAATCGTCGCCGATGATAAATGGCATCACATTGCCAAGGTCTACGACAGCAAGAGTGTGAAGATGTATATTGATGGTAAGGTTGATGGCGAACTGGCGACCAAGAAGATTGACCAGAACAAATCGCCAATCTGGATTGGTGCCCGCCCCGGCAACGTAGCGGCGACGGGTATCTTTGACGATGTTGGCTTTTTCACCGAAGCGTTATCCGAAGCTCAGCTTAAAACTGTGATGGAAGATGGATTGGCCCCGGTTGCCGCAGTCGAAGCTGTTGGCAAATTGGCGACAACTTGGGGAAGCCTTAAAAAGCGGTAGGGCTGGCACGGTATGCTAACACGAACTAAATGATGCGGTGGTCAAATGAAGATTCAGAATTTAATTCGGTAATGTGTGGGCAGGCACAAGACCTACCCCTACAGTGGGCAGGCACAAGACCTGCCCCTACAGTGGGCAGGCACAAGACCTGCCCCTACAGTGGGCAGGTACAAGACCTGCCCCTACAGTGGGCAGGCACAAGACCTGCCCCTACAGTGATTTTTGGCGATAGAATTACCGAAATATTTATTTAAACTTCATACAACCACCGCTATTTTTCAAAACCGATGGAGGGGAAACCGATGGCAAAAACGGTTTGTCTTGTCGGAACGTTAGATACAAAAGGCATGGAGTTTGAATTTGTGAAAGAACGTGTTGAAGCGAGCGGTGTTGCAACCTGCTCAATCAACACAGGCATCCTGGGCGAACCCCACTTCGAGACGGATATCTCCGCGAGTGAAGTGGCAACGGCGGCAGGTACATCGTTACAGGCACTCCGAGCAGAAGGCGATAGGGGAAACAGCGTTGCAATGATGGCGAATGGTGCGGCCACGATTGTTGAACGGCTACACAGCGAAGGGAAAATTGATGGCATAATTTCCCTTGGCGGTTCTGCGGGCACCACAATCGGGACGACAGCGATGCGGGCTTTGCCGGTCGGTGTGCCGAAAGTCATGGTGTCAACCCTTGCCTCTGGTGATACCAGTCCTTATGTGGACACGAAGGATATTGCGATGATGTACTCCGTCGTAGACATCGCTGGCATCAACAGCGTCTCACGGCAGATTCTGGCAAATGCGGCCGGGGCAATCGCTGGCATGGTTCAGGTAGAAGTGCCAGTAGTGGACGATAAACCGCTGATCGGTGCGACGATGTTTGGTGTCACAACCCCGTGCGTGACTAAGGCGCGTGAGGTGCTTGAGGACGCAGGTTATGAAGTGCTTGTCTTCCATGCGACGGGCACAGGCGGACGGGCAATGGAAGACCTTGTGAAGGGGGGATTCATCATCGGTGTGCTCGATGTCACAACGACGGAACTCGCCGATGAGTTGGTCGGGGGTGTGCTTAGTGCGGGTCCAGATCGGTTGGAAGCAGCAGGGGATTTGGCCGTGCCTCAAGTGGTTGCGCCGGGGGCGTTGGATATGGTTAATTTCGGGCCGCCCGATACTGTTCCTGAGCAGTTCAGCCAGCGGAAGTTCTATCAGCACAATCCAACAGTGACATTGATGCGAACAACAGTCGAGGAAAACGCCGAGTTGGGGAGAATCATGGCACGTAAGTTGAATCAAGCCAATGGCCCGACTACGGTGATTATTCCGCTCCGCGGCGTATCAGCAATTGATGCCGATGGGCAACCTTTCAACTCGCCAGAAGCGAGAACAGCGTGGATTGAGAATTTGAAGGCAAACATCGGTGGCAATGTGACGGTCATCGAAATGGATTGTCACATTAATGATGATGAATTTGCAACGAAGCTGGTGGAGAGTTTGTTGGAGAGTTTGAAGGGGAATGAATAGGAAGTAAGCGGGGCAGGGATGCTCCGCCTACGGGATACGGTGAGACGTTTGAAATTGTATTTGACAAAGTTTTCCAAAAGTACTATAATAAGAGCGATATTTTTAGAGACAAGCCTTGATGAGGAGAATCTTTTTGCTAAAGCATAATCAATCTTTTTTACTGCTTACCGTGTGGGTCGCCGTACTCTGTTGGTGTACGGGAACTTATGGTGCAAAAATTCATGAAAAAGCCGGGACACACGCCATGGCATTTCTGAAAATCGGGGTTGGTGCGAAGGCAATTGGAATGGGAGAGTCACAGGCCGCCGACGCAAACGATCTGTATGCCTCATATTGGAACCCGGCGGGGCTTGCCAACATCCAACGTCCCCAGCTCGGATTGATGCACAACGAATGGTTTGCAGGAATCAACCACGAATTTATCGGCTTTGTTCAACCGATAGGCAATGCTGGCGTGATTGGTGGGAGTGCTGTCTATCTTTCGTCCGGTGAATTGCAGGGACGGGACGCAAAGGGGCAGGAAACAAAGATATTTCGCCCTTATGATATTGCACTTATCCTATCTTATGCGCGTCGCTTCGGTTCGGGTGTGTCTTTTGGGATGAACACCAAATGGGTTCGTTCACAGATTGACGATACAAATGCACAAGTCGTCGCGTTTGATATCGGCGGATTATACGTTGTGCCCAAAAGCTCGCTCGCTTTCGGGTTCAGTGCTCAACATCTCGGCACCAAAGCGAAATTTGTTGAAGAGTCCTTTAGTCTTCCCCTCAACATCAGAGTTGGCGCGGCATACAAGCTGTTGAATGACGCCCTCACCATCACGACTGATGTGAATCGCCCTTCCGATAACGATCCGACAATCGGGTTTGGTACTGCTTACAGTATCTCGAATGTTCTTCACCTACGCACCGGTTACAAATACAGCCTTGGCGGAAACGACCTTGGATTTGCTTCCGGCATCACCACCGGTTTCGGATTTACAATCACGGGCTTCGAGCTCGATTACGCTTTCGTTTCCTTCGGGAAACTTGGCCCTGTCCATCGTTTCTCGCTCATCTCAAGCTTTTAGTTGGCGTAGGGGTGTGTAAATATTTTGTCAAAAGTTTGGGCTAATGTCAATTCTGATAAAAAATCACTCGTTAATGCACGCAGAGATGCGGGGAGGCAAAGATGCGCGGTGTTCGTCACCCCATGCGTCCTCGGACGCGCAGAATTTAACGCAGGGATGCGCGCAGTTCGTCTGCCCATCCTTCTTAGGACGCAGAGAAGCAGAGACGCAGAGCAGAGAAGAGGGAAGATCAGATACGAGCGGAGAGGCTCTGAGAAGTATAGCGTTTTATAAGCAGACAGGCGACAAGAGGGGCGCAGGGAAGAGGGCTCGTTGCAGTGCCGTGAAAACTAATACTGACATTTATTAAAACCGCCCGGAGCCTAGTAATACATTTCTGAAAATTTATATCGGGTTATCGGTTTTGATGAAATATCAAACGCCTGTAATCCCGGCTACGAGGGTGCGGTTGATGAGGCTTTGTTTGAAAGTGGCAACATGAGTTGACGCATATCGTTATCCGATGGGGCAAGATGCCCCGGCTACAGGGGCGTTTAATGTCAAAAACTTTACATACCCTTGGCGTAGCGATGATACACCCCCTTTTGGATATCTCTAACAACTACACGGGGTGGCTTGACACTTAGGACACCCTTCGGCGTAGATCTGTGCGGCATCGTGAAGGTCTATGCCAAGCAGACTCGCGAGGGTGGAGAGCCACGCCAATACATCGGCGAACTCCTCCTGGAGCCTCTGCATATTTTGCGGTTCGCGTCGGATTTCCTTTGCGAGCTCCCCGACCTCTTCGGTAAACCACACGAAGGTAGGTGCTACCCCCCGCTGAGCGTCTCTATCAAAATAGATCTGTTCGATCTGTTTCTGAAATTCCTGAATTGTCATTGTTAAGTTGGTCGGGTAGCGGATGTGCGTTGGTCTCTGAGCACCGAAATCGTGTCGGCTAGAGACCACCGCCACCCGATACGAATTTAAGAAGTGGGCATGAGTGGCGTTTACAATTCTCGAACCCGAATATTGCGAAATTGAACAGGGCCATGGTCGCCTTGCAACATGAGCGGTCCTGTGGGCGGGTTGTCATCGCCCAACTGCCCGCCGGTCGGGCCCTCGATCGTTACGTTGTCGTGGATTTTGACTCCGTTGAGAAAGACCGTTAAATTCATGCCTTCGAGCGTTACATCGACCGTCTGCCACTCTCCCGCCGGTTTGCTTGCTTCTACGTCCGGGGATTTCTGGCTATAGAGTGCGCCGTTTTCCGCCGGATATGAGTAGGTTTTTCCTAAACTATCGAGGACCTGAATCTCATAACGGCCACGGAGATATATTCCACTATTGCTATCCGCGGGTACCAGATATTCGATATGCAGTTCGCAGTCGCCGAATTCCGCCTCGGTGATAATGTCCACGCCTCTATCTGTGTTGTCGAGGATGCCATCGTGGACAACCCATTTGTGTTCCCGATCCGGGTGGCGCATCCGCCAGCCGGCGAGGTTTTCACCATTAAAAAGCTCAATCCATTCGTTTGCCATGTCTGATATTGCCTCCTTATGTAAATAATAATCGAAGTTGCAACCTATCTTAATGGATAGGTAGTGGGAAATTATACCATTTCTGAAAATTTATATCGCGTTAGCGGTTTTGATGAAATATCAAACGCCTGTAATCCCGGCTGCGGGGGTGCGGTTGATGACGCTTTCTTTGAAAGTGGCAACATGAGTTGACGCATATCGTTATCCGATGGGGCAAGATGCCCCGGCTACGGGGGGCTGATGCGTTTTTGCTTATGCTTTGAAAGTGAGTTGACGCAAATCGGACTTCCATTAACGAGTGATTTATTATCGGAATTGGTATTATATTAGTCTCTGGAACAACACTGCGCTATTTAGGGGCTGCTTCCGGGGGCGGCGGTGGCGGTTCATCAAAGGGAAGATTCTGCGCCTCTGCCTCAATCCGACGGGTATTCCATGCTGACCACAACTGATAAGCCTCGGCTCTGCCTTCAGTTCTGCCTTCAGTTCTGCCTTCAGCTTTGCCCTCAGTTCTGCCTTCAGCTATGCCCTCATTTCTGCCTTCAGCTTTGCCCTCATTTCTGCCTTCAGCTTTGGCTTCAACTCTCGCTTGCTCAATCTGTGCTTCCTGTTGTCGCATATACATACGCCACAGCATCATGATAAGAGTACCTCCTATTTTTCAAAAATAAACGCCAAGACAATTGCCACCGGAATAAAGCTTGAGATATGCCCAACGATGACGATTAGTGTATCAACGGAACCTCGCTCTGCGGCGAGCTCATGTAGTGTTACAATGATCGCATAAATTACGACCACGACTATAAAGAAGATGAAGTCTTGCACCGCCCAATCTTTGGAGAAACTAATACCATTTCTGAAAATTTATATCGCGTTAGCGGTTTTGATGAAATATCAAACGCCTGTAATCCCGGCTACGGGGGTGCGGTTGATGACGCTTTCTTTGAAAGTGGCAACATGAGTTGACGCATATCGTTATCCGATGGGGCAAGATGCCCCGGCTACGGGGAGCTGATGCGTTTTTGCTTATGACTTTCTTTGAAAGTGGCAACATGAGTTGACGCAAATCGGACTTCCATTAACGAGTGATTTATTATCGGAATTGGTATAAATATCGCAATTCTTTTATTTTTCACTCAAATCCTCTCAGCAGGACACGGTGCCAGTTGTTCTGACAGTGTCAAGGTTGTTATTGACAGCTCCAGGGCGTTGCATACGTTAAGTATAACACCTAAGTTGCGACCTATTCCAGAGAAAACGTAGGGGCGAGGTGGCAACTTGGATTATCATATCACAAATTGACAGGATTGCAAGCGGGAAATTGGGGGTGCAAAATTTTGTTAGTGGCTCATCAACGTCTCGATCTTCGCGCTCAAGGGACGATAGATGTATTCGTTCATTATGGCAATCGCGCCGCGGTCAGATTGGTCTCGAGCGACACGGGTGTATGCTTCCAATGCGCGACGTGCGGTTATCAACGCGGTCTCGGCGTGTTGCAATGCTTCCTCGGACTTCTCTTCGGCTTCCGCTATCGCTGCGTGACGGACAGCGGCTATCATCTCCAAATAAGCAATGCCAAATTCCAGTCGCCCAATCCAGTAGTCTATATAAGTTTGCCCGGCAGGCTCCGAGTTCTGTCTCGCTCGGTGTGCGGATTCTAAGGCGCGTTGGTAGCTTTGGGAGTCTTGAATCAGTTCATCGGAGATAGGGTGCGGTGTCCAGTGCTTCATTAGCATCCCGGGCACTGGAAACGTCAGTCCTAATCCGTGTGTTTCTAAAGCGACCGTTGTTTGCTCGACCTCACGAAACAGCGTCAGCATATCCTCCACACACGCCTCGCCACACGTTGCACGTATCTGGTCACGATAAACTGCGGTGGGCGTGACCTCTTGGCTCGCACTCTCCCACGAGGCTTGCGAGAGGTACGCGATGCAGGGGTTATGGTCGCCGATCAGCCAGTAGCGCGTTGAGAACCCGGCCCAACCGTGTCGGCGTAAATCTTGAGTCAATTCGTGCAGTGAGCCGGTTGCGAGTTGCGGCAGTACGCCCACGTTGTCGTCGTGTAACGTATAGATTAAGCTACACGGGATATTGTTGCTAGGGACGTTCTGAAGTACCTCCCGACGTTGGACAATCCGGGAGGCGGTGTAATCCACGAAGTTCAGCGTTTCCCAACCGTCCGGCACAAGGCAACCAAGTATCGGAAACAACTCTTCTGCAACGCTGTTATAAATGAACTTCATATCCGGGCGGCGGGTATCCTTGAGAGCTTGTTGGTCATTGAGGAGTCGGTCGTAGAAGTAGAGCGCGACAATATCGCCTTTGACCTCCTGTAACGCACGCTCTGCACCGCCGGGGTAGCCGGTACGGTGTGCGGCACCGGTCAGCACTTCATCGAGCGAACATCGGGTGGAGATGTTATGCTTGTGGTCAAGGGCTTGCCAAGCGCGTTCATATAGCCGTTCCCATTGGCGAAATTCCGGCATTCCCACCGCCACGTAATCCGCTTCAGGATAGGTGTTGACCGTTGCTTGCAACACCGTGGTTGCGAGTTCTGCCAACGCAGGGTCGTCTATATCCGTATGGTCTCCCGGAACAACCGTCAACTCTGACAATTGCCGGATTTTCTGAGCCCCCTTGAGCAAGGGAGCAAATTCAGGAGTCCATTCCAGCGGCGTAGCGACAACTACGCATTCCATCCCGCGTTGATGTGCGTAATCCATCAGGTTATGGACCAGTTGCTCGCCCGCAACCCGAAATTCCTCATAACTCGCATTGCGGGGCAGGTCGGGGTTCCAGAATTCTTCTGTGTCGCCAAACAGACCGCGCCCCACCATATCATCGGTGATCGGATAGCGGTAGCCAAACCACAGCGTTGCCGATTCCCGCTGAATCCCCTTGCATTCGTAGTGCAGAAACGGTTGCCACGGCCATAACGCCAGAAAAATACGATTGAACTTAAGTTTTGCCAATTGGTCAATCAGAGGCCGATAATCCGCCATTCCCCACGACTCCGGACCACAGGCGAAGTCATTGATCACTCGCCATTGCCGGATGGGTAGCGTTGGCTCAAGCACGAGGTTGAAACCTGCGCCTTCGCTTCCGTTTCCGCTTATAGGAATTGCGCCAGTCGTGGCTGGCGGGAGGACATCGCCGTGTAGGAGATATCGTACGCCCCACCGTTCAACAAGTTCATATACCGCCCAAAGGGTTGCACGCGGACTACCGCCGCCTACTAGCAGTGTGGGCCGTTTCTCAGATTGCAGGTGGCGCAAGACAAATCCCTGCTCGCTGACTTGTGGAAACAGATCCGGCACTGTTGCGGCCCTGACAGCAGGGTTGGTTTCGGGATTCCCGATGAGAAAAAGTGTATCCGCCGCTTGGGGAACGTTTGATGTGGGGTGGGTAGAGATGTCGAAGCACTTTTCAAGGTAGTCACAGAGCTGTGCCGCTGCGAAGTGTTCCAATTGCGCGGCCTCTTCGCCGACTATCACGGCAACTCGCATGTTTGTGGTCGTATCTGGCATGGGGGTTCCTTTTCGTAGGAGTCAGTATTAAGGGTTATCTTCTGAAGCTACAAGGATCTGATGGATTTGTCAATCCAGCAGGAGCAACATGGATGGCAACATCATCCCCATCGTTGCTCAGGAGGGTCAAATAGGAATCCATGGAAAAGTTTGCGGCGTTCTGGACACAACCCGTTATAAAACGCTTTTGAGTATCCCCAGTGTTCTTGGGAGGCGATCATCCACGGATGTTCATAGGCGTAATAGAGCATAATTCGTGCGCCGTCATCCTTCGTCCATGGCCCCGATGAGTGCAAAAGGGCATTATGAAAGAGGATTGCACTGCCCGCAGGGGCGCAGACTTGGATGGCTCCAGGAAACAGCTCTGCGTCCTGAAGGTCTGCCTGGTCTGGGTTATGCAGTGCCTTATGGCTACCGGGTACAATACAGAGGTTGCCATGCCCGGGCTCAGTCATGTCGGTCAAGTAATATCCAATTTTGAGTTGTAGGAAAGGAATCGGGGAGCCTAGCCCGCGGTAACCGTTGTCATGCCCATCTAGATGCCAGCCCATACCTCGACCGTTCGGCCCGTATTCAACGATAGCATCAGAGGCATGATGGTGCGGGCGTTCATTGAGCAATCCTGTGACGTACGGCAAAATCGGCGGCCAATCAAGCATCTCCAAGAACATCAGGTCATCGTCTAGGATGTAGAAGATGCGTGTGTTGTCCTCTTGAATATGTGTCATACCCGTGTACGAAATACCCTGTTCCTCAAGCTGTCGCCGCTTGGCGATGCCCCTGTGAAGTACCTCCAAGAGTTGAGCAACGTGGTCTTCCTCAAGAAAGCTTTCCAAAACCAGATAGCCGTTGTTGTCGAAAAAGTATCGTTCTGTGGCGGTGGGCTTGGTATTGTCTGATGTTTGCATCTGTATCCTCCTCGTATCGTACGGTTTGTATCAAGTGTAACACAACCGATAGAGTCTGTCAATACTTCCCAAAATATGATTGACAAATGCGCCGAGCAGGTGTAAATTATGCACTACGAAGAAGTAATCACCCGTCACTCTCAATAAGGATACACTATGCCAAAGCCCCCGAACATCCTACTTTTGATGACCGACCAGCAACGGTTTGACACTATCGCGGCTCTGGGCAATCCTATCATCCAGACCCCCGCCCTGGATAGATTGGTCACAGAAGGCACCAGTTTCACATCGGCTTATTGCCCGTCGCCGGTGTGCGTGGCTTCGCGTTGCAGTTTTCTACTCGGTCAATGGCCGCATCAGACAGGTTGCACCACCAATTCACCGATGCCCCAAGAACGCAAGTCGCTGATGGAATTTCTACAAGAAGCCGGTTACCAGACGCACGGTATCGGAAAAATGCACTTTTCCCCAGACCGCAATAAGCTTTGGGGTTTTGATACACGCGATTTTTCAGAAGAAGGTGCAGGCCCCGATGACTTCACCCAGCATCTTCAGGAAAATGGCTTTGACCACGTCGTCGCCCCACACGGTGAGCGGAGCGAATACTACTACATTCCCCAGCCCTCCCAGTTCCCATCGCGCCTGCATCATACGCAGTGGGTTGCCGAGCGGACAATTGAATTTCTGAATCAGCGGAGTGAGGATAGACCGTTCTTGTGTTGGTCAAGTTTCATCAAACCGCATCCGCCTTTTGAATCCCCAGTTCCATGGAACCGATTGTATCGGATGGTGGAGATGCCGCTCCCCTTTCTCCCGCCGGATTACGAACAGCTACACACCTACTGGAATCGGCATCAGAACCGATACAAATATCGTGACCAGGGCAGGGATATGAACCTTTTGCGGACAATGCGCGCCGCCTATTATTCGGCGATCTCTTTCATTGACTATCAAATTGGGCGGATTCTTGACGCGCTCTCTGCCGAAGGGATCCTAGATGATACCCTCATCCTTTACACATCCGACCACGGTGAATTGCTCGGAGATTACGATTGTTACGGCAAGCGGTCTTTTCTCGACGCGGCAGCTCGGGTGCCCCTGCTTGTGCGCTATCCGGAACGCTTTTCGGCAAATGTCCGATGTGATGAACCAACAAGCCTCGTTGATGTGCTACCGACCTGTCTTCACGCCGCAGGGTTGCAACCGCAATCTGAACATATTGGAGCAGACCTCGCTGAGGTGACTTCGGGAAACTCGGAACGTGAGGTAATCATCGGGCAACTTGGGCAGGGGAGTACTGGGCTCTATATGCTACTCACACGGGATTTCAAGTACATCTACTCTGCCGCTGACGGACGCGAATGGCTGTTTCGCCGAGCACCGGGTAGGCTTGATGAACGGAGTTTGGCGGGGAATCCAGCGTTCGCGCACATCGCCAGGGCATATCGCCAGCACCTGATTGGATTCTTCCACGAAGAGGGATACGATGCGCCACTGGACGGCAAAAATTGGCGTGAATTTTCGCCTCCTGCTGAGCGTTCCAGCCCGGACGCGGAGCAGCTTTTTCAGGATGGACGCTCGGTTAAAAATCAGTTTCCACCCGGATATTCGCCGAGAGTTGATACGATAAACCCAACGCCCTCTGATTTATAAGCCCCTCTATGCCGTAAAAGGGAAGAAGGGCGCAAAAGGAGTTAATGATGAGCAAAATCACAACAATCGGATTGATCGGTGTGACTCACCCGCATTCAGCCGCACATACGAAAACACTCAACTGGATGGATGAAATCACAGACGTGCCCATTTTCGATGCGGACAAATCTGCACTAGGTGCGTTCAAATCGGCATCGGGTAGCCCAAAGATTAAATCGCTCTACACAGACCTCGACGCACTGCTTGAGCGAGAAGATGTGCCGGTGGTATTTGTCTGTCTTAGGAACGAAGAAACACCTGACGTTATCATCCGTGCCGCAGAGGCGGGGAAACACATCATCACGGAGAAACCTGTCGCACGACATGCAAAAGCTCTTGAACCTGCGCTGGAAGCTGTCAAGAACGCGGGTGTTAAGTTGACGGTCTGTTTTCAGAACCGTTACAGTCCCGTATCGCAGGAAATCCACAGGCTCGTCAGGGAGGGGATTTTGGGAGAACCGATGTCTGTGGAGATGCGGATGATTACGTCACAAGTCAAACACCGCAATCCTAAGCATTGGTTGTTCAAAAAAGATGTGGCAGGCGGTGGGATTCTCTCATGGCTCGGTTGTCACTATCTCGACCTGATCTGCTATTTGATGCGCGACGAAATCACGGAAGTGAGCGCAATGGTTGCAACCCGTAGCGGCGAATCGATTGATGTCGAAGATTCCGCCGCACTTTCCCTTCGCTTTCAGAGTGGCATGATCGGAACGTTTCAGGCGGGCTATATGTTACCCTTCAGTGGTGGTGGGTACTCTGGCGCGTCTTACGATAGCTTTTTTGGCATTCGTGGAACGATGGGGAACATCATCTGGTATCCCGCCCGACCAGGGGCACCTGCCTTCACGGCCGAGAGCGCGATGCCCGCGTGGCGGTCTGCTTACCGCCGCGTTTTTGAGTACGAACTCCCGGAATGCGAGGCTTATGGTGGGATGCACGGTGTCCAGTTTGTTCAAGATTTCTTACAAGCTGTTGAGGAAAACCGAGAACCGATGATTACCGGCGACGATGCTCTGCGGGTGCTTCGGATTCTTGATGCGGTTTATGAATCGGATGGGACAGGGCAACGGGTGTGCGTGAAGTGATGTTGAGTACAGAGCCGCGGAGTTTACTGGATGGCTGGATGCTTTGAGAGTATGAGAATTATTACTGGAAAATTCAAAGGCACACGTCTAACCCCAATCAAGGGGAATACCATTCGCCCGACTTCAGACCGCGTAAAAGAGGCACTTTTTAGCATTCTGCGGGAACGAATTATTGATGCCGATTTCCTCGACCTCTGCGCCGGTACAGGCGGCATCGGGCTGGAGGCGTTAAGTCGGGGTGCCGAATCTGCAACCTTTGTCGAAAGAGATTACCGCTGTACGCGCCTGCTCGCGTCCAATCTGGAGCAGTGCGGGTTGTATCGGGGGCACCCTCAAGTGCAACTCATCCGCCTTGATGCCCGCAAGGCACTCGATACCCTCGGTCAGCGCAAAGTGCAATTCGATCTGGTCTACTTTGATCCACCCTACGATTCTAATCTTTACGAATCGTGTCTGAAGCAGACCGTCGCTAATGAAATTCTTTCGGAAACAGGGTTGATCGTCGTCGAACATCGGCGAATTCAGTCAATGCCCTTAACGATAGACAAATTCATACAGATCCGACAGGAAAGATACGGTGATACGGTCTTATCATTTTACGAATGGGCTCGCTGTTGCAGCGTCAACAGTCAACAATAAGTCAAATTGAAGTGCCGTTTATAGTAAAGCCCATAATTACTGATACACCGCGACTAGCGCGCTTACATGAAGATTCAGAATTTAATTCGGTAATGTGTGGGCAGGCACAAGACCTGCCCCTACAGTGATTTGTGGCGATAGAATTACCGAAGTGATTTGTGGCGATAGAATTGCCGAAGTGATTTGTGGCGATAGAATTACCGAAGTGATTTGTGGCGATAGAATTGCCGAAGTGATTTGTGGCGATAGAATTACCGAAGTGATTTGTGGCGATAGAATTACCGAAGTGATTTGTGGCGATAGAATTACCGAAGTGATTTGTGGCGATAGAATTACCGAAGTGATTTGTGGCGATAGAATTACCGAAGTGATTTGTGGCGATAGAATTACCGAAATATTTATTTAAACTTCATCAAAGCGCGTCTACCGGTAAATGTCACCATATTTTTAGATTTCACTATAATAGGAAAGAATATGGCCAACATTACACCAAGGCGACAGCAGGCGATTGAGTCTATCCGTATGGAACTCGGCATTGCGGAGATATACGGGGATGAGACGGTTTTAGTTTATGCCCGTCGAGTTGCGACTGAATCGATCAAATACCATGGTTTTTTCACACTGGCCTCCATTGCAGGCATGACAGCCCCGTCGCTTATGCGATTCTATGAGGCACTAGGGGTGGATGTGAAGCGCACCAGTGTCTTGTGTCAGAGCTGTAACGTGCCCGTTCCCTTAAAAACGAGCAAAAAGACAAGGCGTTTCTGCTTTGAGTGTAGCGACAAACGCGTCAAAGAGCGTGCAAAGCGATATCGGAAGCGCCGACGCGATAAGCGGATACTCGGAACGCAGGGAAAGTGCCACCTCTGCGGAATAGCGATTACAATCCGGAGCGAGAAGGAAAAATACTGTGCGGATTGCAAACATGTCCGTAGAAGAAAGCAACAGCGCGACTTCATGCGAAAAAAACGGGGTTACAAGCACTGGGTCGGGAGTGAGGCCGCGTGCGAAAGTTGTGGAACGAGAATAACTGTCCGAGGTCATGCTCACAAATACTGTGAGAATTGCGCTCGCGAACGTGTACGAGTACGACAGCGACAAAAACGGGTAGCCGCCCGAAGTCGCGAGTCGACATAAACACGGCGGCGAAATATGACTGAATCGGAAGTCAAGAGAGACTCACACCCAGCAAAGTCTCATCCATGTTTTGGATGATGCCACTTGCGTAACGAGTCTGATGCCGACAATCCTGCCTCCTGTCCGAGTGCAAAAGCGGTGGCAATCAGGTTTCGCTCGCCCGACACAATGTCGCCTGCGGCGAATAAGCCGGGAATGGGGGTGCCGTTGGTGTCGAGCATCTGCATATCTTCGTTTGCAATAATTAACCCTTCCTCGTCTTTCTGATAATCCCACCCGTCAAGATACTTCGTGTTCGGAATAAGCCCCTCATCAAGCAGAAAACCGTCGAAATAGAGTGTGCTTCCGTCCTCCATTTCAAATCCTAAGAGCTCTATTTTTTCGCCGATGTGCTTTCTGATCTTGGTCTCAATGATATTGATGCCTCGCTGGTGAACCTGTTTAATGACCGCCGGTGACATACCGTGTGGCCGCCCATTGGTCAAAATCGTAATTTTATCGGTGAAATCCTGCGCGCCAAGTGCCGCATCGTATATGTAGTCCCCGACACCGAGGATGGCGAGATGTTCATTGACGTGCAGATGCCCATCGCATCGGATGCACACATGCCACCCTTTGCCATTGCCAGCATAGCGAAATACGGCACTATATTGCTGATACAACCGCTCCGCCTCCGCTTTGAACTCAATGTCCGGCCACCGGTCATCGAACCCTGAAGCAACAATCACAATGCGGGATTTGAAGTGTTCAATCTGTATCGGCTTTCCTTTCTTGAGCGAAGTCGTAGATGCCTCTAGATCGAAAATATCCCCGTGTTTCGTTAATTTCATGACAAGCCCATCGCGGATTTCGATTCCGGTTTCCCGTTGCTCGCCATCAATCGTAATATCGGTAACGGTGCGGCTTTCCATCCAGCTCATCAACGCCTTGGCGAAGTGGGAACCGATGACGCCCGGGAAAACGGGGGCATCCTCAATCTCCACCGATTTCGACCAATATGCACGGCCTCGGTTATAACTGATTTTCCCGGAGTGAAGTACCAAAACGTGTCGCATCTGATGGCTTGCGGAAACCGCCGCTTGTGCTCCCGCCGGCCCTGCGCCGATAACAGCGACATCGTAGATTGTTTCTGACATGATGTATTTTTTCCTTCCAGTTGGTGTGTATTTTTGCGCGTCTTGTGGGGGTTGTGACGAACCGCCCTCCCGCTTTACTCAATACCGTACTCCTCCCACCGCCTGCTCACAGTATCTTTGATCTCTTGCGACATCTCGATCTCGTCAGGCCATTCACGCTGATAGCCTTCCTCAGCCCACTTGGTTGTCGCATCAATTCCCATTTTTGACCCTGCCCCCATCAAGGGTGCCGCATGGTCAAGGACATCAACGGGGCCTTCAACGATGGTCACGTCGCGCTTTGGGTCAACGTTGCTACCCATGTAGAAAAAAACCTCTTCTACATTCTGCACATTGACATGTTTATCAACGACGATGATGCACTTGCTGAACATCATTTGCCCAAGCCCCCAGATGCTGTGCATAATTTTCTTGGCATGGTAGGGGTACCGTTTATCAATTGACACCAGCGCGAAATTGTGGAATACGCCGAAGAGGGGCAGGTTCATATCGACCACCTCCGGCAATTGCGTCCGGATTAGGGGCAGGAAAATCCGTTCTGTTGCCTTCCCCATGTAGCAATCTTCCATCGGTGGTTTGCCGACGATAATGGTCTGGTAGATCGGCTCCTTGCGGTGCGTGACCGCTGTGATGTGATAGACGGGGTACTCGTCCTCCAGTGAATAGAACCCTGTGTGGTCGCCGAAGGGACCCTCCGTACAGGTCTCATCAGGCTCAATATATCCTTCCAATACGATGTCGGCATCAGCGGGAACATTCATATCAATTGTCTGACACTTGACCATCGGTACATTGGCTTTTCGGAGAAACCCGGCAAACAGGAGTTCATCAATTCCGGTGGGCAATGGAGCGGTGCCGATGTAAGACATGACCGGGTCGCCGCCGATTGCCACGGCAACGGGCATCCGAACCCCTGCCTCACGATATTCGCGGTGATGCCCGGCACCGTCGTGATGAATCTGCCAGTGCATTGCCAACGTACGCTCATCAAGTTTTTGTAGCCGATACGTGCCGACGTTTCGCTGTCCCGTCTTTAGGCTGTGCGTGAAGACTTGCGGGAGGGTGATGTATTTGTCTGCATCAAGGGGCCAACACTTGATAATGGGCAGGTGGCCCAGTGAAATCTGCTCCTCAGTGAGCACCACTTCCTGACACGCACCCCGTCTTACGGTTTTGGGTGGGAAATTCGTTAGTTTTGCAAGAATCCCCAGAATCTTCACTTTGTCAATTAGCGACTCCGGCGGCTCGATCTTAATCATCCCTTCAATTTCGTCCGCAATCTCGTTGAGGTCTTCGACACCGAGGGACATCGCCATCCGTTTATTGGAGCCGAAGGCGTTAATTAGGAGCGGCATCTCGCTACCTTCTACCTGTTCAAACAGTAACGCTGGGCCACCCATCTTGCTCACCCGGTCGGTAATCTCCGCAATCTCAAGGTCGGGCGAGACTGTGGCTCGAATCCGTTTCAGTTCGCCTGCTTGTTCGAGGTCTTTCACAAAATCACTGAGACTTGAATATGCCATTTTTTTACCTCGTAGCGCAATTTATTGCGCGTTCTTATCTTCTTTGTGTCTTTGCGTTCTATTTATCAGTCCCTCCCAACTCCGATAACCCCTCCACAATCTCCACCGTCTCCAAACTGACCGCAATCACCTTCCCGATGAGTTTGAGGATATACTGCGGGTCATCGTGGCGGTTCGGGTCATTAACAATACCGCTCCCTTTGTCCGTCTTGACGCAATACTGATCAATCACCCACTCCAACGCTGACCGATTCCCAAGCCGATATTCAAACGCCTTCGCTGGTATCCCCTCAAGCGTCAAGAACTCGTTATACACCAGCTGGGTTTTGTCTTTGGACAATTTCATCTTCTCTACACGCCAATCCAGTTGCATATCCGGTGACTCAACAAAATCCATCGGATATTCCGCTACGTCTTCATAATCAACGTGAATTTCCCCCAACCGTTGACCCGCTTTCGCAAACCCCCAAAAGTCGGGGGTGTATGGAAGGCGCGGCAGGTCGCGCTTGAGGTTTGCCTGATATCGCTCCCGATAGTCGGGGTGATGGAGGAGGGCGTAGACGTAGTGGAAGATGTCCCATTTTTCGATGGTGTCGTCGCCGTAATGGGCCCGATATTGTGCCAACGCCCAATCGGTGATGTTTTCTCGGCGGTTTGTTCCGTCTTCGTTATAGGTGTAGAAGGGGAAGCATTGATTCGCATCAATGGATGTTACCGTTAGATTAGCAATTATGTTTGTGCAATAACACCAATAATCAGCGCGTCTACCAACACTCGGAACAATAATCACACGATTCTCCGCTTCTGTCTCCGGTGTTGGAAAAATCCGATACTGTTGATAACGCCGTTCATTCCAGAAGTGATCGAAGTAGAGATATTTCTGAGTGAATGGACGATACAACGAGTTGCGAAAGTGGGAAGCTTCGTAGTTGCTTAACGTCAATTTTTTGAGTGATTCCTTAACCCGATGAGTCCATTTGATGCGTGGATCATTCGTATCAATGAAACTTTCAACGGGGTCGTTGGGGTCATGTCTTCTCTTGCGGTCAACAGCACTGTTGTATATTTCGATAAATGTGCTAACGCGCTCTTGTAGTAACTTGAGATCGAAAGAGTAAGCCAAAGCATCCCTGTTTGTAGCAACCCCTAAAGAATAGAGACTAAAAATCGCTTTTCCACCTTCATCCTTCGTCGCCTTCGCTTCTTTTGTACTCATCGGGATAAAGGTCTCAAATTCGGCGTGGAGCCCTTCGGTGAGCCATGTGTATCGCTTGTCAGGCGTTATCCGCTGCCATTCGATATTTCCGTAATGTTCCTTTGAATTGAGATAGCGATATTTGTCCTCCTTGCGCCACAGTTCATCGACACGGGCGTAGAATATTTCTGCGGGGGAATTTGTGCTGTCGCGTCTTTTGATGAGAAAATTGATGCTCACACCCACCTGAATCCCAAAGACGTTGTGCGTTGTGCCTGAGAGTTTTGGATTCTTACGGACGTTTCCACCCAGATCCAGAATGTAAATCGCATCGAAATCGTCTGCGAGATGTTTCCGCATCCCATCAAACGCAACAGCGTCGAGAAAACTATTGTTCGTCACAAAAGCCACAACCCCTTCCTCTCCAATCCTATCCGACCCCCACCGAATGGCCTTCACATACGGGTCAGAGAGTTTATTTCTGAGCGTCGCTTTGGAGTCTTTTGTATAGGTCTCTGCAACCCGCGCATCCATCGTCTCATATTTCCTGTTTTTATTGTTGTCGTTTTCGTTGACCTGCCCCATGTTGTAAGGTGGGTTGCCGATAATCACAAACATATCCGTCTCCCGCTGTTTTTTGACGCGCTCGGTGTTCTCAGGTGTGAATAGCGGCAACTGTTGTCTTTCCGCGTCTTCAAACGTATCAGCGAAGCAATTGCCCTCAAACGGTTCATATATGCCCATCGCCTCGAAAAAGGCGTGTTCTATATTCATTGACGCGATGTAGTACGCCAGCAACAATAATTCATTGCAGTGGAGCTCGTGCATGTACTTATGCGTTAACGCGGTTTTGCGAATTTCCTGCATTATCCGCACGATGAAATTGCCGGTCCCAACAAAGGGGTCAATGATGTGAACATTTGTATCGGAGAGCGACCGATCAAGTGTTCTTAAAATCTCCTCAACGCTTCTCACGATGAAATTGACAATCGGCTGGGGCGTGTAAACAATCCCATGCGTATCGGCAACCTTGACGGAAAAGCCTTGAAAAAACTGCTCATAAACGGTGTTGAGGAACCCCTGCTTTTGAGAGTATTCGCTCATTGTCAAGGCGGCGATTTCGAGGGCGACATAGAAGTGGTTAAGGGGTTTAAGAAATACGCGCCGACTGAACGACTGCGATGTGAGCGCGTCTATCACCTTCTCGATTTCATTGGCGATGACATTTCGGCGGGTGAAGTCGGGATTATCGAAAACCGTGCGGAAGATGCGTTCGGTCAAGAGGTGTTGAATCAGCATCTCCTCAACGGCCGCTTCCGAGAGGTTCGGGTTGATCGCTTGACAGCATTTCGCGTGGAAGTCGGCAAAGGCGGTGATAAACCGACGGTTCGTCTTCCGGGCATCTTGGATGCGTTCCGCCAGGTTCTTTCCAAGCGCGGGCACTTTGTCTTTGAACTGCGCGACCGCATCCTCCCATTGGACATATTCCGGACGCCGGTGGGCAAAGAAGATTTGGAGGACGTTGACGAGTTGCGTAGGGTTCGTCAGGTCAACATCCGCTACCTGCTGGTTGTTCTGCCAAAGGATAGCGCGTTGCGGAGTTTGGAAGATGATATTGTCACTCGGATAGCCCTGTTCTAACTTGCGTTTCACCTCGGCGGCGAGGTCGTCGTGGATATCCTTCGCCTCCCAATGGCCGTGCAGCAGGGTGGAACCGTTAAGCAGTGTGGCATCAACGAAAATCTGATTGCCTTCAGGCCCTTTCATTGGATACTCAGTAACGAGGGTCCACTTGAGTTGTCGCACACAGTGTTTGAGCAGGGTTTGGAATGGCTCTCTGACAGCGGTTTCATTCGTAATATTGAGCCTGTCCAACCGCTCAAGTTCGGTGTAGTAGGCTTCTATCGGTCTGTGTGTGGGTTTTAGGTTCAGTGTTGGCATATTCTATTGAGGGGAAAGACTGGCAGGATGGAAGATTGGAAGGGTGAAAGAGAAGAGGAAGGATGGAAGGTTAGAAGCTTCCATCCTTCGTTCAATGTTTCAATTCCCTTCAAACGGGAAGGTGTATGGTCTCTAGGTTTTCGGGGGGTTTGAGTCAATCGTTCATCTCGTAGGCGAATCGTGTTTGGTTGATTTAAGTATATCATAGATTTTCAGGGATGTCATGTTTTTTATTTTTGTAAGCAAGTGGGTTTCAGTGTTAGCGTTTATTTGGAAATCATCATGGCGTATCGTAGATGGTGGGGTAGGATGCCCCACCTACGGTGGAGTCTAGTGAGTTCTTATTCCGACAGCTTGCTCGATATTCTTCAAGCCGTCGCGTTCCATCAAGCGAAGTAACCCGAGATTGATGTGCTTGACCAGAGAAGGCCCTTTGTAGATAAATCCGGTATACACCTGGACCAAAGTCGCCCCAAACGCGATTTTTTCATACGCGTCCTCTGCCGAAAAAATGCCGCCGACTCCAATAAGCGTGACCCGTCCCTCCGTCGTACGATAAATGTAACGGATAATCTTAGATGCCCGCTCTCCCAAAGGTTTCCCGCTCAAGCCGCCTTCCTGTTGAATATCGGAACGCAACCGGTCCCGCGATATCGTTGTATTCGTTGCGATTATCCCGCTGACCTCGTGTTCGATTACAATCTGAATGATAGCGTCAATTTGGGGGAAGGTTAAGTCGGGAGCGATTTTGACGAACAGCGGTTTTCGCGCTGATTGCAATTGAGAGCTCAATTCGGCATTTTTGGATTGCAACGCCGAAACGAGTTCTGTCAAAAACTCCTGATTCTGTAACTGCCTCAGATTTGGCGTGTTGGGTGAACTGATATTGACGACGAAATAATCTCCATAGCCGTATAATTTCTCGAAGAGATACAGATAGTCGTCTGTCGCCCGTGCAATCTCTGTCTCCTTCCCTTTGCCGATATTGATTCCGATAGGAATTTTAGGTGGCCTATTATCGGAGATGAGTTTCTCAAGTTTACTGTGGACAGCAACCGCCCCATCATTATTGAAACCGAGGCGATTGATCAACCCGCAATCTTGCGGCAATCTGAAGATTCTCGGTCTCGGATTGCCAACCTGCTCAAGTGGAGTAACTGTCCCTAGTTCAAGAAACCCGAATCCCAGAGCGGGTAGGGTCTGAACGGCATCCGCACTCTTATCGAATCCAGCGGCCAACCCGAGGGGGTTTGAAAAGCGCATCCCTTGTATTGTGAGGTGTAATCGTTCATCCTCGACCACAAAGCGGCGTTGACATACGCGCACGAGGAAACTGTATTGACTAAGTAGCTTGATGGCAAGATGGTGTGCGTTCTCGGCATCCATTGAAAAAAGCAAAGGGCGTATGAGATGGCTATAAATCATGCTTTGCTAATCCACTTGGGGTTCCGCTTCGGCGGGTACGGGATGTGCTTTTATCCATTGGGTGGCGATGAGGGAAATGACCGCAACCGCAGAACCACCGACAAAAACGACGTGATAGCCAAACTTCATCCACGCTAAGCCGCCAACCATTGGCCCCACGACAGCGGCAATGTGATTCATGGTGACACCCATTGCAAGCGTCGGTTTGAGGTCTTTGGGCGGGCTAATTTTGTTGAGATAGGTCGTCAGCGCAATGCCGCCGATGTACAGGAAGTTATCAATACAGTATAGGACGTATAGATGATTGACGTTTTTCAGAAGAGCGTAACCGATGAACACAAAAATTAAGCCGAGGTAACTTACACTCAACATAACGCGCTCACCGACCTTGTCCACAAACCACCCGACTATCGGTGAGCATACGAAAACGACACATTGATTAATCAGAAAAAGCGTGATAATCGTGTTTCTGGGTGTGCCGTATTCTTTAACAAGTGCGAAGACTGCAAATGTAGTGAAGATCTGTCTGCGACAACCGCCAAGGAACGATAGCAGGTAGTAGAGCGAATACCGTTTCCGTAGCACAAGCCTGGCTTCACGTTCCGTTTGCAACTGACGTGAGGCGGACATGATAGCCAGACCACCGATGGCAGCAATTACCCCCCCGACCCGAAATAGTCCTTCAAATTCAAGGATATCTACGGTAACCAAGCACAAAATGATCGTCGCTAACATCGCCAAACTTTCAACACTCCGAAGTTGTCCGAGTGGCTTTCCTTTCTCATCTCCCTCTGAATAAGCGAGTGCCATTGTACTGTTCAGCGGAATCCAAGCGTGAAACCCTAGGCTCCACACAAACGAGAAAATGAGAACGTCTAGGAAACTGTTTGCTTCAGCGTGGGCAGCCAGACCGAGTCCCATCACAATCAAGGAAAACCCCGCCACAATCGGGGGCGCAAAGCGCATCATGAGCGCGATGAACAGGGCATTGAGGAACCCGGGTACTTCTCGCAACGATTCCATAGAGCCCAACTGATCGGCTTCAATTTCGAGGCGGTCGACGATGAAGTTGTTGAAAAGCCCAAACTGAATCCCGAAAAATGCCCCTACACAAAAAACGGCAGACGCTAACAAACGAAAATCACGATTCCAACGTATCATCAATTGTCCTTTTGATGCGGGCTAACAAGCAAGCTTTAGTATTAAGATTTATCTTCTGAAGTCCCTAATTGATCGGTCATATCGGGAGTAGGAACTCCCTCCCACAGTGGGAACTCCCTCTCACACCTCTTCTTCCATCCTTCTATTCCTCGCCATATATGCCAATATTTCTGTAACGTTGATACCGTTGTTCAACCAATTGGTCCCTGTTTAGCGGCATTAATTCGTTGAGGTGTTTCCGGATCGCTGTTTTGACCCGTCTAGTTGCCAACTCGGGGTTACGATGCGCGCCGCCGGGGGGTTCAGAAATGATTTCGTCAATGATGCTAAGTTCCAAGAGATCCGCCGCCGTTGGTTTATATCCCTCTGTTGCCTCTTGGGCATGTTCCCCTTGGTCTTTCCATACAATTCCGCTACACGCTTCGGGAGGGGCAACGCAGTAGATTGCATATTCCATCATCAAGACCCGGTCGCCAACCGCAATCGCTAACGCTCCTCCACTGCCCCCTTCGCCGATAAAGACCACAATAATCGGCACACGCAGGGTCGCCATCTGCGCGATATTCTCCGCAATGGCCATCGCCTGCCCTCCCTCTTCTGAACGTGCATCAAAATGAGCCCCGGGGGTGTCAATGAGGCAGATTAAAGGCAGATCAAACTTCTCTGCCAATTTCATCAGACGGCGTGCCTTACGATAGCCCTCCGGGTGGGTATACCCGAAGTTCATTTCCTGCCGTTCATTGAGGGTTGTCCCCTTCTGTTGTGCGAGATAAACGACGGGGTGTTCCTCAAACCAAGCCAGCCCGCCAATTAATGCACGGTCGTCGCCATGCAATTTATCACCGCGCAACTCAACGGGCTCTTTGAAGAGCCCGTTGATATAAAGGGGTGCCTGTGGACGGCTCTCATGCCGTGCCATCCAAACCTTATCCCAACGGGTTAGCTTTTGAAACATCTGTTGGGTGAGTGTTGTTGAGTTATCCTCGAGGGCCTTAATCCCTTTTACAAGGTCTAATTCTGGATTGGCTTTGGCAAAGGCTTTCAACTGTTTGACATACTGGCTTAATTCAATGAGTGGTTTTTCAAAATCCAAAGGACTTGAACGCATAATTTTAATCTCCAGCTCTACCCGAATCGTTATTTTTTGGCAAACTGTTTCCCCGGCAACTGCTGCACAACGTCTTTAAGTTCAAGCATAACAAGGATTCCTAACACTTTGCCGATTGGGAGTTGTGTTGCCCGGGCAATCTCATCTATATGTGAGTGGGGAGTGCCCACAGCGTCGAGAACTGTCTGTTCATCGGTACTAAGTTGCGGCAGTGGCGTGGGCGGAGGTTTTGGCACGTTGGTCCGCACGGTGTCGTCTACGGCCTTTCGAGAAGGCGACGGTTGTCGTTCTTTAGAACCGTCGGCAGGGGAGAGAGGGGACGATTCCAGATAATGGCGCGGGATGGCATCGAAGATATCGTCAATCGTGTTTACGAGGTGAGCACCTTGGTTGATAAGATGGTTTGTGCCTTTTGAAGACTCAGAGTCAATCTGTCCAGGTACAGCAAATACTTCGCGTCCTTGCTCGGCAGCGTGCCGCGCTGTAATCAATGCCCCGCTCCGATCTGATGCCTCAACAACAAGTGTTCCAACAGTCAAGCCGCTAATTACGCGATTACGACGTGGGAAGTTCTTTGCAATCGGCTGCATGGTCATCGGAAATTCCGAAATTAACGCGCCATCTTTCACAATCTCATCAACGAGAGGTCTATTCTCTTCGGGATATACAGGAGAAGCCAACCCATTGCCCAAAACTGCAATCGTCCGGCCACCTGCTTCGAGGGTCCCGCGGTGGGCGCATGTGTCAATGCCTCGTGCAAGCCCACTAACGACAGTAACGCCGTGGGTTGCAAGTTCGTGACTGATTTGATAGCCAATGGTTTTACCGTACTCCGTCGGGCTTCGCGAGCCAACAACGGCGATACCCAATGCGTCCTCCGGCGGAAGTTCGCCTTTAATGTAGAGCAGCAGTGGGCACCCCTCAATCTGCTTGAGCAGCGAGGGGTAGGCTTCATCGTAAATCGTAATGACGCGGCAGTTGTGAGTACGTATCAGTTCAATTTCACGGTCTATCGGAACCCGCGCTCTGCCTTCAGTGAGCTGTCGGCAGAGATGGGGCCCTAACCCATCAACCTCGGCTAACTCCTGCGATGTTGCCTCCAGTGCGTTCTGTGCAGAAGAGAACGCTTGTAATAGTGCTCGAATCGTCTGAATCCCAACACCGGGAATGATACTGAGATGAATCAAACTCTTCGTTTCATTAGATAACATCATCTACAACTCTTGGTGCAACGACAGACCAATTCCATTTGAAAAGACGCGAGCGAATTGGCCTGTCGTTGTTCAATTACGAACGGATTACGTTGAGCGTTCATTGACGTGTTGAGGACGCTCATTGGGTCTTTGATGCTGCTTCGGCTATTTCTTCGGGCGATAGCGCGTAGTAGACTTCAATTTCTCGAATCTTCTTGTAGCTACCCATCGGGGCGCCTGTTTCTCCTCGCGTCGCCCGTTTCTGTCCACCGACCCGACGCGAATCCCATTGACGTGGAACTTTGAGGCGGAGTTTTCGGGTACTGATCGGATTAGACAATGTAAATTTATATTCGGTTCTGAGGTTGTTTTTAACCTCTTTGATTGTCTTCCATTCGCCTTCCGCGTTCCGATATTGAACGTCGAAGAACTCCAAATCTCCTACAGCCGCTTTGATGATAACCCGTTGAATCTTTTGCGGTTTCCCCCACTCAAGCAGGGCTTGTGTGTATCTATCGGATTCTTGGATTGAGGCCTTATCACCGGCTTCTGCAATCAGCGGTTGCGTCTCTCCAACGGAGTGTATATTATCGTCGTTGAGTTTGCTATCTTTGCTACCCGCAAAAACGGCGATGTTCTCACTCCATGTGACCGATGAGCCACCGATACTCAAGCATCCCAAGAAAGAAACCGAACACAAAATGACAATGGCTAATGTTACCCAACGCATATTTTGACCTCCTTTTCGGAATGCAGAATTTCTACTTCTGCATTCCATAAAACGGTTTAATTGAATTTCTGGATCCCATCATTTTAACAACAGATCGAGTTCATCTTCCTGCTTCTCGACTTCGGCTTGCGCTTGTGCATCCTCCGTTGATTTATAGCCGTACAACTCGATTTCATAAATTTTGCCGACAGCGCGGCGATTCCCCGTCCGGTAAAACCCACCTCCGCCTGTACGTGCCCGCTGTTTACGCCGCATAGAAGCATCATCGGTTGTGCTCAGTACACGAATTCTGATTTGGTCCGTTTTGAATGACAGCGGCAACATTAGACTGATTGGACCTTTCGAGGCACTTTTAACTTCTTTGATCAATTGCCAATCCGTTTGCTGAAGGCCGATGCCCCCTTTATCGGCGAATACATCGAATGTCTTGAGATTATCAGAATAAACGACCATCCGCCGAATGAGTTTCTTTTCAGGGAGTGTGATAATCGCCTCTGATGGCGGCGATGCGGCAATGTAGACGGATTCCGGGAACACCGTCTCACCGGGCGTTTTCACGTTTCCATCAATCATTGCTGGATTTGTTGCTCGAACACCTTCCAACTGGGTGTAGTTTTCGCTCCACTCCTGTTTGGAGAAGAGGGTGGCACAACCAACTATAGCTGACAAACAGAGAAAAAGCAAAATGACACTGACACTACGACACATTTTAAGACCTCCTAATTTTCTATATGTGGGTTGATTTCCATGAAGATTAAAAAATAAATTAGGTAATTTCACACGGGTGCCCGGTGCGATTGCAAACCGCACCTACCGGGATTGGGGTTACCCGTTTAAATTCTTAAACTTAATCAAAATCAACCTCTCACAGATTGTTGAAATATAAATCTTGACCTACGGTTTGATTGCATACACTTGTATGCTATTGTGAATTGACATGCTTCCACGTTGTGCTATCCCGGGTATCTTTCAACTCGATATTGAGCTGTTTTAACCGGTCGCGAATCTTGTCCGCTGTATCCCAATCCTTACGGTCTCTTGCTTCGCGGCGCACATCCAGAATCAGGTCTACCAATGGGTTAAATAACCCTGCGTTTTCATCGGCTGTATCGCGCTTATCGGTGTAGATGCCAAGTACACTACAGACTTCAACAAGACTATCGTAAGCCGAAGCCAGCGCGGGCTTGGCAGTGTCAGCAGAACGGTTTTCAATGGCTACCAAGGATTGATTGACCTCACCAACGAACTTGAAGATTGCTCCTATCGCTGCTGCCGTGTTGAAATCATCATCCATCGCATCCGTAAAGCCCCAGTGCATTGCGTTGATTGATTCAAGTAGCGGATGAGCTGTTTCACTTGCAGCTTCACCGTTGGCATCGGATTGGTACGGTTTTAAGGCATCAAGGCAGTTGTTCAATCGCCGAACTGCGCTACTCGATTCTTTCAAACTGGTTTCGTTGTAGTCAAGTGGGTGGCGATATTGTGCAGAGATTAGGAAGTGACGAATCGCTTCAGGGGAATAGTCCAAAAGTGCGTCGCGGACGAAGATAAAATTCGCCTTAGATTTTCCCATACGCTGCCCATTGACCTGTAAGAGCGAGACGTGCATCCAATACCGTGCAAATGTCTTTCCTGTTGCAGCTTCGCTCTGGGCGATTTCGTTTTCGTTGTGCGGAAATTGCAGGTCGTGACCTGCGGCGTGGATATCGATTGTCTCGCCCAAATGCTTCATCGCCATCGCCGAGCATTCAATATGCCATCCCGGTCGCCCTTTCCCCCAGGGACTATTCCACCACGGCTCGGAAGGCTTCGCACTCTTCCAGAGGTCGAAATCGCGGGCATCCTCTTTCTGCTCGTTGACTTCAACCCTCGCACCGGCAAGCAGGTCTTCAGCCTCACGACGCGAGAGTTTGCCGTATTCATCGGAGTGGTTCACGCGGTAATAGACATCACCATCAACTGTGTATGCCGCGCCTTTGTCAATTAGTGCTTGGATTAACTCGATGATCTCCGGGATATGCTCTGTCGGTTTGGGGTGAACATCAGCCGAACGAATGCCAAGCCCTTGAGAATCCTGAAAGTAAGCGTCTGCATATTGCTCAGAGAGTTCAGATGACTTCATTTCCAACTCGTTTGCCCGATTGATAATTTTATCATCGATATCCGTTAAATTCTGAACATACTTGACCGAATAGCCTTTGTACTCAAGATAGCGACGGATGATATCAGAAACCAAGAATGTACGGGCGTTACCGATGTGAAAATAGTCGTAGACGGTCGGACCGCAACTGTACATTGATACCTTTCCCTCTTGTAGCGGGATGAATTCCTCCAACTGCCGGCTGAGGGAATTGTAAATTTTCAATCCCATTGTTTCTCCTTTTCTAAGAGCGTGTGCGACGAACCTGTTTTTGACACCTGCTCTAAGTCCCATCGTGCTGAATGAGGCAGACAATCGCTTGCGCGACAATCGCCTTTCCTTCACCAACGAATCCCAACCCTTCTGATGTTGTGGCTTTGACGTTGACGGTACTCGTCGAAATCTCCAAAGTTTCAGCGAGACGTTGTTGCATTTGAGGAATATACGGTGCGAGTTTGGGACGTTGGGCAATAATTGTGCTGTCTACATTCTGAATGGCATAGCCTAAGTCTGTGATTTGGTCTTTTACCTGCTTGAGCAGGATTAGGCTGTCGATGCCTTCGTATTCGGGATGTGTATCAGGGAAATGTCGGCCGATATCGCCCAATGCGGCGGCTCCTAATATTGCATCACAGATTGCGTGCGTCAACACATCCGCATCTGAGTGTCCAAGAAGCCCTAAATCGTAGGGCATCTTAATACCGCCTAAAATTAACTCTCGATTCGGTACGAGTCGGTGAACGTCGTAGCCAATTCCTACGCGCATATCCATTTTCGATATTTCCCGATAGGTGGTTAGATTTGACTATCTTTAGAACCTGTGTTAAAAGTCATTTGCCTTAGCGGATGTGGCTTTCCAAATCAATTTCATCAAGTGTATGGGCGGTCATTGCGTTCTCAAAGAGCGCATCGAGACGGGAGAGACTCTGTATTGAGGTAATCCTGTTGATAACGGGTTCAGGAACGGAATCAAATCGGCGCAGTAGCAGTTTGAGGATTGCATCCTGTTTCGCTCTTCTTTCACCTTGTTCAATTCCTTGTTCAATTCCTTGTTCAATTCCTTGTGCAAGCCCTCGTTCAAGCCCTCGTTCAAGCCCTCGTTCAAGCCCTCGTTCAAGCCCTCTTTCGAGTCCTTCTTCTTCGGCGGTCTTGTAGGCGGCATAGCTATCCCGTGCGCTTTTGAGACTCTGCTCATAGACATATCGCTCCCACGGACTTAAGGCCGCATAACTTGCGATTTCACACGCTTGGATTAGATATGGCTCCGTAAACTCGGCGGGTATCTCATCTAACTCTGCTAGATGCTTGAAGAAATACATCCATTTGTCACGCGGCGTTAACAGTTCGGACAGCGATAGATTGAATTTGGGCAACTCTAGGAAAATGTAGGTTAACTTGTCAAAAAACACTTCGTTAGTCTTCTCGTTTTGGAGTTGAATGCGACTGAAATAGTCGCCATTCTCTGAAAACGAGAAATCAACAATACCGATGCAGTAAACCGGATCTAAATGAAATTGCCACGCCGTACCTTTCTGAGCCTGCTGGACAATCGGAAAAGTGCTGTAGTAGATCGTTCGGTCTTTGAAATATCTCTGTCGGTTTCTCTGCATTTCGACAATGAAATGTTCACCGGCTCCGGTGACACATCGGACATCCACGATTGCCAATCGTTCACCGGGACTTCCGGGCAGTAGCTCTTGGGGGAGGAATTTTACCTCCTCAATGCGGGAGGTCGTTTCTAAAACATCGGAGAGGAAGTTAGCGGTCACATACTCGCATCCCTCTTGGCCGAAGATTCGCTTGATTCCATAATCTGTAGTTGCGGAAATAAATGTACTAAATGGATTCATTATGCTTCCTCCATTTACAATTGTTTGTAACTCGTGGCTCTATCAGCATTAGTGTTGGGTTTCACTCTATCGACCAGACAGCAGCATTGAAAAGCAGAATCTCTATGGTTTCGATTGATGTAGATTCGCTTTTTAGTGTTCAACCCAACCTACAACTATTTTCAGGTGCTCCGACTGTTTTGAGGGCTTCGGCGATGACCAAGTCTTCGGGAGTGGTTATTTTCAAATTCGCGTAGCTCCCCATAACCAGTTTGACTTTGAAGCCGAGTTGTTCAACGAGCGCGGCATCGTCAGTTGCGGAAATCTGCCGTTGTTGTGCAGACCGATGCGCTTCGAGCAATACAGTTTTCCGAAATACCTGAGGTGTCTGTACCGCCCAGAGTTTTGCCCGATCGGGAGTGTCGGCGATAAATCCGTCGTCATCTGCGACCTTAATGGTATCTTTGACGGGCACCGCCGCTACTGCTGCACCATACGCCTCCGCGGCCTCGACGCATTTAAAGATGGTTTCATCAGTGACAAAGGGGCGCACCCCATCGTGGACGATGACAAACTCCGTATCCGTTGGGAGCATTCGCAGACCGTTGAAGACAGATATTTGGCGGGTTTCCCCGCCCGCTACGAGACTCGCAACTTTTTGAAAGCGATAGGGCGCGATTACCGTAGACCGACACGTTTCAATATCTGCCGCATCCACAACGACAATGACCGCGTCAACAATGGAATTCTGATCAAAAACACGAATTGTATGCGCGAGAATCGGCTCATCAAGTAACTTTAAGTACGGCTTCTTAGTAGGATGGCCCATTCGGCTTCCGCTGCCAGCCGCGGGAATCAGAACGCATATCTTCCTCTCCACCATTGTCCACTTCATCGATTTTCCTACGGGTAAAAATCATTCGCCCCGCGCTTGTCTGCAACGTCTGGGTGACAACAACATCAACGGTTTGTCCGATATACGGCTTCCCGCCTTCTACGATAACCATCGTACCGTCGTCGAGATAGCCGACCCCTTGATTCGGTTCTTTCCCTTCGCGGAGCAAACGGACCTGAATGACTTCGCCAGCCACCACAACGGGACGCACCGCATTCGCAAGTTCATTGATGTTTAAGACCGCCACGCCTTGAAGTTCAGCGACTTCGTTCAGATTGAAGTCATTTGTGAGAATCTGGGCATCAATTTTCTGAGCAAGTTGAACTAACTTCGCATCAACTTCCACAACATCGGGGAAATCCTCTTCAGTGACTTCGACTTCAATGTCAGGACTGTTCTGCATCATACGCAAGATTTCAAAGCCACGACGGCCCTTGTTCCGCCGGAGCTGGTCGGGCGAGTCTGCAATATGTTGTAATTCATTGAGAATAAATTGTGGAATCATGAGAGTCCCCTCTATGAATCCCGTTTGGCAGATTTCGCGAATTCGTCCATCAATGATGACGCTTGTATCCAAAATTTTGAATTGCGGCGATTTGGAGGCAAACCCCTGTGTAGCTAAAGAGAACAATCCCAATGTTTCCCGTCTCCGGTAGAAAATCATCATACCGCTATATCCGAACAGAAGTGCAATGCCCACTGCTACCATTAGTGGTGTTTCTTGGGTTACACGATAAATAATATAGACAATTAAGGTAGCCGCAATAAGTCCGAAGGTCAACCCAACAAAGCAGGCTGACAAATCTCGGAGCAGAGAACGCCGAATTGATGATTCGATGCCAACCAGAATGAGCGAGATAATAAGAAAAATGGCACCGTCTTTCCACCCGTTCGCGATAAAACCGAGCCCCGCACTAAAAAGTGTAAAAGAAGCACGAATAATCCAAATTTGCATATAAATCACCTTCTTTCACATTGCATGTGCCAATTAAGCGAGCGTATTGTTACATACGTCGCAATGATTCTTTGAGCAAACCACGACAAACTATTAGCCGAAAGGTAGAAAGCTCTATCAGCTTTGAACCTTCGGGGTTGATGGCGTTAATTAGAGTGATCCAAGTTGCCATCTGTTCCAGAGAAACCGAGTCTTGGGTACACGTTTTTTGGATAATTGCGATGTCACAAATTGTCACTCAATTTCACATATTTTTCCGATGCGTCGTCGAGGCAAGGATGCCTCTCCAACAACTTTAAGCACCGTCAGCAACCAGCCAAACCTTCTGCAATGAGCACATCTGCCATTGTCTCCATGATGTCCCCCTCCTTTGTTTGTGAAGCTTGCTCGACAAAAATGGGCTTCAATTCTTCAAATTCTTCAGGCGGACGACGATGCACGGTAAGCAAGAACAGATACAAAATCGCCTGTTCCCACTGTGCCACTTGTTCATCATCAAGGACATATTTCCAAACAGGCGATTAGAGTAATGTACTGAGCGCGTCAAAAAGATCTTTGACACCTACCAAATCAATATCTTCGCTTAACTCCAGTCCCTTCCGGTTGTTTTCCGGGAAAATGGCGCGATTAAAACCGAGTTTTGCGGCTTCACGCAATCGTTTTTCAATATGGGCAACCGGGCGCACCTCACCGCCCAATCCTACTTCGCCAATGATGATGGTACGCGGGTCAATTGCCATATCTCGGTAGTTTGACGTAACCGCGATAACAATTCCCAAATCAATCCCTGGCTCGTCTATCCGCATACCGCCAGTGATATTCACAAATACATCTGAATCGCCGACATCAAGTCCAACCCGTTTTTGCAAGACCGCAATGAGCAGTGCGATGCGGTGACGGTCAACGCCGGTGGTGGTGTTACGCGGGATATTAAAGTTCGAGGGTGAAACGAGGGCTTGCAGTTCCAAAAGCAGTGGCCGCGTTCCTTCAATAGTTGACACAATAACAGAGCCGGAAATATTTGCCTGCCGTTCGCTGATGAAGAGTTCCGATGGATTTTTAACCTCTGCAAGACCCCGGCTAACCATTTCAAAAATCCCGACTTCGTTAGTCGACCCGAACCGATTTTTCACCGCCCGTAACACACGGTAAACATGCTGCCGTTCGCCCTCGAATTGGAGCACGGTATCAACCATGTGCTCCAAGATGCGGGGGCCCGCTAGGGATCCTTCTTTGGTTACGTGCCCAATGAGGAAGATCGGGATATTCTTACTTTTTGCAAGAACGAGCAACTGTGCGGCACTTTCACGTATCTGCGTAATACTTCCGGGAGCAGATTGCAACGCTGGAATATAAACCGTCTGAATCGAATCAACAATGACAGCAGTGGGTTGCAGTTCCGCAATATGTTTTTCGATCTGGTCTAGATTGTTTTCGCACAGCACATACACGGTATCCGAAGTAATCTGAAGCCGATCTGCTCGAAGCTTTGTTTGGGCAACGGATTCTTCACCCGAGACGTATAGCACTGGGCCATAAAGCCGACTTAATGCGTCGCTGGCTTGTAGCAATAAAGTTGATTTCCCGATGCCCGGATCTCCGCCGATAAGGATGACAGACCCAGGCACAACTCCGCCACCGAGCACCCGATCAAATTCACCAATCTGTGTGACACGTCGGTCTGTTTCATTCGCAGCGACCTGAGTGATTGGCTCCGGTTGGCTTGATGGGCCGCCAATCGCCCAATGCCGGTCAGAGCGGCTGGCTTCTTCGATCTCTTCAGCGAGACTATTCCATTTTTCGCACTCCGGGCAGCGACCAAGCCATTTGAGCGAACTGTATCCACATTCTTGACAGACGAATTGCCGACGTTCTTTTGCCATGAGTCTTTATTACCAGTTTCTTGCCGCGATACGGAATCCGGCGGTATAACGTATCTCATTGGTCAGATTTTCTGCACCGATGACGATGTGCCCGTAAGGGAGGAGTTTAAACGTCAATTCGGTATTCAGCTCGGGGTATCTGCTGGTTAACCGGGTGCCTTCAACGGTCAATCCAAGTCTGCGGGAGAGTAGCCAAATATCGAATCCTGCGCCGGGTCTGGAGCGCATGAATCCAGCCCGTGCGCGAAAATGGTCGTTGAAATCATAATTATATTGGAACTCAAATTTTACATCTTCATGGCGGACTCCGAGGCCAAATCGGTACCGCTGGTTCACAGTTGGTAGCAGTAAGAAAGCGACTTCAGTGTGGAGACTTTTGTCACGGCCCAAGTAGCGGAGTTCATAATCCCACGCCCGGGCCGGCAGTTTCAGCTGATCGGATTTCTGATCTAGGGTCTGGGAAAGTTCTCTAAACGATGTCATCGTATCATTCACAGCGTTTAAGGTCATGCGGGCTTCGTTGAATACATCGGGATTGTTCACCAACTGGGCAACACTACCATCTCCATACTGTACTTTCTCAAGGAACTCGTTGAGATTGTTCTGAAGTTTATCAAGGCGTTCGGTAGAACTGGCGAGATTCCCTAAAATCTGATCGACTTTGGGTCGCTCGGTGTCAATGATGTTACGGCTCTCGGAGATCAGCGCAGAAAGTTCGTTATTTAACACATTGAAATCTCGGCGGAGTTGAGCAACGACTTGGCGGAGCTCTGAGGAACTTGCCCGCATATTGCTAATGGTTTCTTCTGCGGGGGCGGCGTTCCGATGAACAAGGTCATAGACGGTGCGTGTGATGTCGCCCGCGTAGCTGGTGAGGACTTGGGCATCATTTTCCAACTCACCGATTAGACGATTCACCTGCCTAAGCGTTTGCTGAAAACGAAGGTCGTTTTCCACAGTGATACGATTAAAGGTGGTCAGGGTTTCTTCGGTACGGCTCGCGACCCGCTCCAGTGCCTGGGTCGTTCGATTGGTCAGGTTTCGTATTTCCGTGATGCCTTCGCTTACGTTTGTTTGATTCTCCTGCATGAATTTATTGGCTGAGTCAATTAGTTGTGTTGCCTTCGTGATACTATTTAGCGTCTGATCAAAAATATCAGACATACGCAATGTGTCTTTACCTGCTAGAGGGAGATCTATTGGGGTTAGTAATCGTGCTGTAACTGGACCGTTGGCCATCGCTACATAAGCCTCACCCACAAAGCCGATGGTATCAATTCGTAACTCGCATCCCTCCTTGAGCCATTCAAACGCATCCTTAATGCTCATCTTGACCTCAACTTTATTCTCCGCCTTTATCAGCTTAATATCTGTCACTTTTCCAATTGGTACACCTGATAGCTGCACCCGAGCGCCGACACGAAGATCGCTGACATGATTAAAATAGACGCTTAAATTGTCACCGCCTGTTGTCCACGGAGAATCCGTTGCTGTCATCAGTAGTATCCCTAGGAATGCCAACCCGATAAACACAACAAGCCCCACTTTTGTTTCTGTATTCCACAAATTCACCGATTGCCCCTTTGCATCTAAGGTCGCCGCTTCAACTGTTCACGGCGAATTGCTATATGAAGATTAAAAAATAAATTGGGTAATTTCATACGGGTGCCCGTGCGGTTTCATGAAGATTCAGAATTTAATTCGGTAATGTGTGGGCAGGCACAAGACCTGCCCCTACAGTGATTTTTGGCGATAGAATTACCGAAATATTTATTTAAACTTCATCAAACCGCACCTACCTTGGTTGGAGTTACCCGTTTAAATTCCTAAACTTCATTTAGCAATTTGGATTATTAATTTGACTCAGTATGCTGACCATTGCTCGCAAAAATAAAATTCTGTACAATTGGATTATTATTTCTGCGAATTTCGTCTGGCGTTCCTGATGCAACAATCTTGCCATCATGTATCATTGCCACATGTGTTCCAACGAAAAACGCACTCTCCATATCATGAGTCACAACCACAGAAGTAACTTGAAGTTTGTCGTGTAGGTCTTGAATAAGCCGATCGATTTCGATACGTGTCATCGGATCCAATCCGGTTGTGGGCTCGTCGTACAAAATCACTTCCGGATCTAACGCAATCGCACGCGCAAGGCCAACACGTTTCCGCATACCGCCGCTCAGCTCTGCTGGTTTCAAGTGTTGTGTACCACTGAGGTCTACAAGCTCTAGCTTTTCCTCAACGATTTCTTGAATTTTTTTCCGACTTTGATTGGTGTGTCGGTCAAGCATGAATCCAACATTTTCCTCGACCGTCATCGAATCAAACAGGGCCGCCGATTGAAATAACATCCCAACCCGCTGCCGAATTTGATTGAACTCTTCCAGCTTCAGCTTAGAAATCTCTACCCCATCAAACCAAATCTCTCCGTGGTCAGGTTTCATCAGTCCCGTAATAAGTTTGAGCAGGACGCTTTTTCCGCATCCGCTCCGTCCCATGACTACGACTGTTTCGCCACGCGGGATATGCAAATCAATATCTTTAAGGACTTCTTTGCCTTCAAAACGCTTTGATACGTCTTTAATAAAAATCATGTCACTCTATCTGTTTAGTTTGCTCTACCGGTGAATGGGTTGGGTGTATCGGGAGTAGGAACTCCCTCCCACAGGTTTATTTTTGAAACTTGTTTACCTCAATTCTAAAATTGTAAAGAGCAGGTGATTTAAGAAAAAATCCAAAACGAGGATGATAACCAATGAAGTCACCGCCGATTCGGTCGTTGCTTTACCGACCCCCTCGGCACCACCGGCTGTAGAAATTGTGAACCCTTTGTAGCATCCGATTGCGGCGATCGCCATGCCGAATGCGGAAGCTTTGATGAGGCTGATGAAAATACTGGCTATAAATATGTGGCTTTGTGCCATTTTAAGAAAAAAGTTCCCGTTCATGTTAAAGACAGTAATCGCCGCAAAATATCCACCACCAATTCCGAAGACGGTTGAAAAGATTGTCAAAATTGGTAGCATGATTGCACAGGCAAGGAAGCGCGGCACCACAAGATATTTAATCGGGTCGGTTGCCATAACCTCAAGGGCATCAATCTGTTCGGTCACTTTCATCGTTCCGAGTTCAGCAGTAATTGAAGCCCCGATACGTCCCGACAGGACAAATGCTGTTACCATTGGTCCGAGTTCCTTAATTACCGATACGCTGACAAATCTTCCGATTCCGCCTTCCGCGGACAACTCTTTCAACTGGTCGTACCCTTGCGTCGCCAAGACCATACCTGTAAAGATTCCTGTCACCAACACAACAGGCAGTGAATTGACACCAATCAACAATAATTGCCGCGTCAGTAGTCGGAATTGAAACGGACGCCTGAAAAGCTGAGATAAGGTTTTGGACACAAGCAGAGACGCACTGCCGACCTCATAGAACCAGTAAAAAACTCGATTCGCGACGTATTGCATAGAGAAAGACGCTTTCTGCTGTTCTAAAGTGTAGCTAATCAGAATTTAATTCACCCGTTACAGGTTATCACTACCAACCCGCTTTGCAGATTGGTAGTGGCCGACATGTCGCTTAGTCTTGGGTATCACTCTCTTGGTCATCCAACAACTGACGAAGGGCTTGGCGTTCTTCATCGCTCAGGCTGTCACGTATATCTTCAAGTGCCAAGCCTTGAAGTCGCTGGGCAGGTGTCAAGTCATGAACCCGGTCTTCAAGGTTTATAAACGGAACCAGGTCTCGACCAAGGTATTCAGCGATTAATTCCATATTTCTTCTTGGCAGTCTAAATCTGTTGGACATGATTAAACCCCTCGCATACTCCAGAATTCTCAAAATCACATTTATTACGTTCCTGAAATGACAATCCAGTACTGACAGGATTCCGTTCTATACTCAGGTATCACTCTCTTGGTCATCCAACAACTGGCGAAGGGCTTGGCGTTCTTCATCGCTCAGGCTGTCACGTATATCTTCAAGTGACAAGCCTTGAAGTCGCTGGGCAGCATCCAAGCCTTGAAGTCGCTGGGCAGGTGTCAAGTCATGAACCCGGTCTTCAAGGTTTATAAACGGAACCAGGTCTCGACCAAGGTATTCAGCGATTAATTCCATATTTCTTCTTGGCAGTCTAAATCTGTTGGCCATTGCAACCTCCTGGGTTATATCTGGGTGAAGTAGAACAGCGTACTGGATATATTCCACCCACTCATTTCTCATAATATCCTCAATAATCTTTTGAATTTTCTTCTTTGAGGATGCGAATAGGAGCAGTGAATAGTTCACAGGATCAACTGGGAGTTCGTTTGTCACAATTAGGTAGACTTGCAGTCCACCGTTGTCACAAAAATAGTACCCCTCAGCTATCTGTTTGAATCCAAGATACGATCGAGAGAGAACGGTTCGAGGCTTTCGGGCACTGACGATGGTCAACGTTAACTCGGGGTTATCCAACTGATGCTCCGCGAGATATTGATAACTCCGCGACAGAATTCGCTGATATCCATAAATCGTCAATGCATCTGCTCGTCCTTTGAATTCAATGACATTGTGTATCAGAAAATACCAAAACGGTGTTAGGTACCGGATAGCGTGAAGTGCTCGTGGTACCACACGAACGATAGCATCAATTCTTCGTGGCAATCTTGCGACTTCCACTTCGGTTTGAATATCGACTTCCCATTCTTGGAAAAAAGTGGTTATTACCTGTTTGAAAATCGGATCGGTCGCTGATTTGCTTGTTTCAGAGCCGCGTTCACTGTTCATCATTCCTCCCAAAGCAGGAAATAGATTTTGTTTGAGACGTTGTTTCTGTCTCAACAGAGTCTATTATCAAGCCCAATCCGCTTGGCAGATTGGCAGTAGTCGATGGCTAAACATAAATATTATCAAACCGCATCTGCTCTCTAAAGAATTGTAACCGAATCGTACCCGTTGGCCCGTTCCGCTGTTTTCTGATAATCAGATCTGCGAGTCCTTGGTCGTCCGCTTGCTCGTCGTAGTAATCTTCCCTGTAGAGGAATGCAATCACATCGGCATCCTGTTCGATGGCACCGGATTCTCTGAGATCCGAAAGTTGCGGACGCTTATCGGGCCGACGCTCAACTTCACGGTTGAGCTGTGAACAGGCAACAACAGGTGTATCCAATTCCCAAGCGAGAGTCTTGAGCGCACGGGAAATCTCGGAGATTTCTTCAACCCGTCCGGTGTAGGCACCATCGCCTCTGAGCAATTGCAAATAATCAACGATGATTGCCGAGAGATCTTCACGTTCTCCTTTTAGCCGTCTACCTTCTGCGCGCAAGGTTTGCACCCCAACACCGCGAACATCGCTGATATAAATTGGGGCAGCCATGAGCCGTTCTGCGCCTTCTGTTAGGGGTTCCCAATCGTCTTCCTGAAAGTTACCCGTCCTAAGTTGGCCGAAATCAATTTGTGCCTCGGCAGCAAGCATTCGCATGACCACCTGTTGTGACGGCATTTCAAGGCTAAATATCGCAACAGGGAGTTGTTGGTCAATGGCAATATGTTGGGCGATATTCAGTGCTAAGGTTGTTTTTCCCATGCTTGGACGGGCAGCGATAATGATAAGGTCTTTGCGTTGCAACCCAGAGGTCAGCACATCGAAATCTGTGAACCCGGTTGGGATGCCAACATACCTCTGCTCGTTTCTGTATAACTGCTCAATGCCGGTAAGGCTCTCTTTGACGATTGGTGCCAACTGCACAAAGCCCTGTTGGGTTTGGTTATGACTTAATTGGAATAGTCCTTCTTGCGCTTCGTTGAGCACATCGTCCAGTTTTTTTTCTTGGTCTCGTGCGAGCTGGTTGAGATTCCCACTGATTGAGATTAACTGGCGGCGTATCCATTTTTCTCGGATAATCTCGGCATAAAATTCTGTGTTCTCGGTTTCGACAATCTGGGCTTGGAGATCATAAAGATAACCTGGACCACCCGCCCGTTTCAGTTGGTCTGCTTTTTCGAGTTCTGTTGCGACGAGCACAGCATCAACCTGCCCCAAACGGTCGTAACAGGAGAGCGTTGCGGCATAGATGAGCTGATGGTCTGTCGTGAGGAACGCCTCTGGCGTATGCCCAAGTTGGGCGATTACACGCGGGATAACGGCTTCCTCCAGCATCATTGCGCCAAGTACCGCCTGCTCTGCCTCTCTATCGTGAAGTGGCTCCGTTGATTGAGAGTATGCCATTAAACATCACCTCTAAAGTTAAGCGTCGGGTTCAACGATGACCTGAACATTTGCAATAACGTCGGAGTGGAGGCGAATCGGAACTGTGAAGATACCTAATTCTCGAATCGGCTCCTCCATGTCAATCTGTCGCCGATCAATCTCAATCAATTGGGCGGCGAGTGCTTCTGCGATATTTTGCGGGGTTACTGATCCAAAAAGCCGATTGTTTTCGCCAGCGCGTCGTTGCATGGTACATGTGACCCCTGCAATTTGCTCGGCGAGTTGTTCGGCACCCTGTTTGGCTTTGACCTCAACGTGTGCTAAGAGACGCTTCTCGTGTTCAAGTTGTCGTTGGTTTTTCTCCGTGGCTTGAACGGCAAGTCTCATCGGGATGAGGTAATTTCGGGCGTGGCCATCGGCAACGATTATAACATCTCCTGCGCCTCCAAGCCCTTCTACCGCTTCTCTAAGAATAACCTTCATAAAATCCTCACTAAATTAATACACAAGTCGCCCTTTATTATTATTCTACCTTTTTTTATCAAGGTGGCAACTCGGTGCTTGTATCCGATAACCGAATACCATTTACAACCCAAAGATACAAGTCATTCGGTTTTGATAATCGCGATATCACAAAACCTCACAAAATCTCACACATTTTAGCGGATACGGTCAGGATACGCTTTCCGTATTGTTCCGTAAAAGCGGCGGATGTGGCGAGAGGCCAAGCCCTGTCGGGCTTTCTGCTTGTCGCAACTGTGCTTCTCGCCGACGGCCTTGGTAATCGCAACCTCACAAAACACCACAAAACACCACAGATCATGTGAGAAAATGTGACATATTTTATCGGATGTGGTCAGGTACGTTTCCTGTATTGTTACCTAATGTTGCGTAAAGGGGAGTAGCGCAATATTACGCGCTCGCTGAATGGCGCGCGTGACTCGCCTTTGGTGTTTTGCACAGTTCCCTACCGCACGACGGCTGAGAATTTTTCCGCGTTCGGTGATAAAATTCCTGAGCATTGCAACATCTTTGTAATCAATAAAGGTCAATTTTTCCGCGCACAGTCGGCAACGTTTGCGTTGCGGCCTGTATGTTCGACGTTCGCGTTCTTCCATTATCAAACTCCCTACATTGAAGTGGAAAAAGCGGACACCAACTCTGCCCGCTTTTGGCTGGTTGTGCTTCTGAGTTCCCGCCCACATAAATGTGGTTTTCTCATCGGCACTTTTGAAGTGCTTTCGTTAGAAGGGGATATCGTCATCCGTTGCTGGCGGTTCATCATCGGCGGCGGAACCCCCTGTAGTTTGACCAGAAGTGGGCTGAGCGGAACCCCCTTGAGACTGGCCGTACCCTCCTCCTTCCATTCCGTCCTCCTGACGGCCACCGACAAACGTAAATCGGTCCACAAAAACGGAGTGCTTAGAGCGTTTCTGCCCATCATCGGTTTCCCATGTTTGAAACCTGAGACGCCCCTCAACGAGGACCTCTCTGCCTTTTTGAAGATATTCGTTCATCACTTCAGCCGTTCTACCAAAGGCATCAGCATCAACGAAACAAACCTCTTCCTTTTTCTCGCCCGTCTGCCGATCGTTATAAGTGTGATTTATTGCAAGCCCCAATCTAGTTGCCGCTGCTCCACTCGGAAGATATTTCAATTCGGGATCTCGAGTTAGGCGGCCCAGCAGTATGACCTTATTGTACGACATAACATTATCTCCTTCACGTTATCTGATGCTAAGATTCATCAGAGTTTTCGTTGACATCAAAATAATCTTCATCCTCATCTTCCATCCTCATCTTCAGAATCTTCTGACATGATATCCTCATCCTCAGCTTCGGCTTCACTGTCTAGTGCGTCTTCTTCGTCTTCCTCTTGAGGTTGTGCGTCTTCCTCTTGAGGTTGTGCGTCTTCCTCTTGAGGTTGTGCGTCTTCCTCTTGAGGTTGTGCGTCTTCCTCTTGAGGTTGTGCGTCTTCCTCTTGAGGTTGTGCGTCTTCCTCTTGAGGTTGTGCGTCGGCTTCCTGTGGCACATTATTAACTGAGGGAAGAACTTTCTCGATATCGCCTTCAAACAGTACAATCATATATCTGAGGATGGGCTCAATTAACCGGAGTGAGTTGTTCAATTGACTTATAGCACCCGGCTGACTTTCAAAAATATACAGAACGTAATATCCGTCGGTGTGTCGCCGAATCGGATAAGCCAGTCGCTTTGAACCCCACAAATCAATCTTCAATATCTTACCTTCGCCGGATTCAATCATGCCTTTAACACGTTCAACGAGCGCGTTCGTTTCATCTTCATCAAGGTCTGGATTAATAATCAGAACCAATTCGTAATTACGCAATTTGCCCTCCCTTTGGACAGATGGCTCCGCGATTATTTTAAGTCCGATTCAAAATACGGTCAATCGAAATTATTGGCGGAGCAGAGATTGACAGAATTATATCATATCGTTGTCACTTTATCAACCGTTTTTCTACATCTAATCTGTTGGACGAAAATGTGGATGTGAGTTATAATAACCCACGTTACTCCCTAATGCCAGAAAAACCCCAGAGAAACCGAGTTTTGCCGACCCTACGGGTGGTGCGACGAACGCAACGCAAAAACTCGGGTTCTGCGCTTTTTTTTACCAAGGTGGCAACTTGGGTTATTATACGCTATTATCTCCAGAAATGCGAAACGTTTTAAGACATCATAAGCAGACCCCGAATGGGGCCTATGGTAAAATAGTAGGTTACTTATACCATTTCTAAATAAAAATGTCGCATTACGGTCAGAAACCCATCGGGCGATTTGGTTTTGGGCGTTTTGTGCATTTAGGGGGAAAAGTCGGGGCAGGGATGCCCCTCCTACGGCGACCCTACAGACATTAATGAGTGATTTATTATCAGAATTGGTATTACAACGGCTCAATTGTTCAAAATCCGGAAGAGTATGTTCGTAGTAGCACGTTCATTGCGCGTCTTTCTGTTCTGCTTTGCGTCCTTGCACCTTTGCGTTTTTCTTATCAAGGTGGCACTTGAGTTGTTGTAAAGGGAGGGAAACTGACACGGTGAAACATTTGAAACTCGAAATTTTATCAATTTACGGACTGCTGATGATTCTAACAACTTCCGCTGTTGGGCAGGAGACGAAGCGGCAGCCTATCCCGATTGGGATGTTTAACGCCTACGCACTTCTTGATGAGAGAAATGTGGGGTTATCGCAATCCGATCTTCGGGAGGTTTGGCAGGGGGTGCCGACGAATTGGCAGGGCGGATATTATCCGTATGAGGCGTGTAATCTGGTACAGCATTATTGGCCGAAAAAACTCCTATCGGATACACCATTGGGACAAGACCCTCACGCCTTCTGGTGGACTCGGTTTTTGCAAGAGGTCTATGAACAGGGCAACGAAAATGGCGAGGTTCGACTCCGTGCCATCGTTGGGCCGCTGTTTCGACCTTATGAGGCGTATGGGGAGCAGTGGCTGATGAATTTTATCCAACAGCTTTGTGAATGGGAGCAGAGTGCTCCGCATGATGGTGTCATCGCGGGATGGTATCTTGCCGAGGAGCCGATGGGAGGCGGAAGTCGCGGTTTCTTTAGCCCCGATGTGTTTGAAGAAATGGTGCGGGTTATTGAGAAAGCCGAATCGGAGGGCGGTTTTCGGCGACATGAGAGGTATGTAGATGTGACGCTTGATGGCGCGAATTACACACCGCTCCGAATGGTACGTTTCACCGACCCCGCTGATGTGGTGATGCTCAGTGCGAGCACCTATATCTGGATGACTCGAAGCAGTCAACCTGTGTTTGACCCAAGTTATCGAGATTTGGCATGGTCGCTGAATCAGGCTCGGAGTCTCATTTTTCCGAATCGGGATTTGCGCGGATTACCGCGTCCAAAAATTCACATCGTGTTGCAAGCTTATGACCCACGCGGGTTTGGGCAACCAACGCATTGGGAGATGCGCCAGCAGATTCGGGAGGTCCTAAGCCCCGATTTTGAACTGCTCGGCAACGAATCCGTTGAACCCGCTGATGGCATCTGGTTTTTCTGGTGGCCGGGGTTAACGTTTGAGAACACGGACAGGATTAGCGATTGGCAACATGGGCGACGGTTCGCTGAAGCAATTGAACTCGGCGTACTGGAGGCGATGGGAATGGAAGGGGAGTCCAGATCTGTTAATCAACCGACTCGGACCCGTTTTGCATTTCCACCGCTGGCTCCATTCAATCCCAACGAGGGCATTATCCCGTATGAGTTGGCACAATCAGGGCGCGTTGAGATTGAGATTTTCAATATAGATGGTTCGAGCATTAGGAAATTCAATATGGGGCTTCAGAGCACGGGACGGTTACATCGGTTTGGTGGGCCCCGGTGGTATCCATACTCAAGCCAACCTGATGGGGCATACATCTTTCGGCTGTCTCTCGATGGTGTGCTTAAAGATAGCGTCGAAGTCGAGGTGCAACGGCAAGCCTATCTCTCTAGCCTGTCTCATACCCCGAATGTTTGGTCGAATGATAACAGGATTACCGTTGAGTGGCATCCACCGCCACTAAGAGCGGGGTTAAGTGGTTTTTCGTTCGTGTGGAGCGAATCGCAATACAGTTCGCCGCCTCGCAACGTGCTCCTGAACGCGCGCCATCGGTCTCTCACAAGTGCCCCGCTGTCGGATGGAGATTCGCACTACTTTCATCTTAGGAACAGAGATGAAAATGATACATGGGGTGGAACATCGCATTTGGGGCCTTTTTTGATTGATACAGTGCCGCCCCCGTTGCCAACCGATGCTCACAGCACAAGTCATGAAATTGAGGTTTGGTCAACGGTCAATACCATTGAGCTCACTTGGTCGGAGATTAGAGATGATGCCAGTGGGTTGCGCGGTTATTCGGTGCTTTGGGACAATCACCCTTTGACGTTTCCACGAGAGGAAATTAACGTTGGTCGTGCGGTCACTGCACTCTCAACACCGCCTCTCGTTGATGGTGTCTGGTATCTTCACCAGCGCGCAGTTGATGCTGTGGGCAATTGGACGAAAGCGATGCATCTTGGTCCGTTCATGGTTGATACACGTCCGCCCGAACCGCCGTTTAATCTTGAAAGCTCGTCTCACAAGATTGGTACTTGGTCAAATAAAAAGGAGATTGAATTGACGTGGAACGCCGTGTCTGATGAAACCAGCGGTATTGCAAACCATCTGATTGTTTGGGACACGATGCCGATGACGATTCCTAGCCCGGATTCAGCTTTCCACTTATCAAGTGCCGGCCCCCTCTCCCACATGACTTACCGAAGCCCAAGCCTTGAAGATGGAGATACCCATTATGTTCATCTCAGTGCAATTGATAACGTGGGGCTGCTCGTGCAGCAGCCGCTCCATCTTGGTCCCTTCCAAATTGATACGGTGCCGCCAAGCGATGTCCCCAACTTCTCTGCTTTTTTAACAACCGATTCCGGTCAGCCACTGAACCTTGAGACATGGCTGACCGCCCCTCAAATCACCTTCGCGTGGGCACCAAGCACAGACAGTCACAGCGAAGTCGAGATCTATGAGATAACGCAAATCCGCACTGAAACGGGGGCGATGCACCGCTTCCAAGTTGACCCCAATGCACCGCTCCGATGGACACCCGTAGTCGTGCTCGGTGATGGTGAGTGGAATGTGCGCATTCGTCCGAGTGACGGCGCGGGCAATTGGGGAAACGAGGCCGAACTCACGTTTAAGCTGGATACGGTTGTGCCGACACCGACAATCAGCAGTCCATCACATCCGAACAACGAGCACTGGTATGCGAATCCGAAGCCAACTGTTGCGTGGACGATTGCCGACGACCTGTCTGGAATTGCGGGCTACTTTGGCGAGTGGGACCAGCAACCGGGAACGATTCCCACGTCACCCATTGATAGCGGCGAGAGCCGTTCCGCACTCCAAGATGGGGTGTGGTATTTCCATCTCCGGACAAGTGATAACGCGGGCAATCTCAGTGATGTCGTGCATTATAAGGTAAAAATTGACCGTGCTACTCCGGCAACTCCAATCGTGCGTTCACCGACGCACATCTATAGGCAGTGGACATCGGAAGATACTGTTGACCTACGTTGGGTACATTTCACAACGTTGAGTGGGCAGATTCGCTACAGCTATGTCCTCGATGGTGCTTCCGACACGATTCCTGATGATGAACCGGAAACCACGCACGGTTCCCGAATTGAGGAGAGGTTGGATGATGGCATCTGGTACTTTCACCTCAAGGCAATCAGTCCAACCGGGGTTCAGGGCAGAACAGCACACTACCAAATTAGAATTGATACGACTTCGCCGATGATTACGCTTGAGACCCCCGAATCAGGGAAGTGGATTCGGGAAGCCATCACCAGTTATAGCGGACAGATAGGGGATGAAGGCTCAGGAATTGACCAGGGGACGCTCGAATACCGACTTAGCCGTTCGGATTGGAAACCCTTCGTGAACGAGGTATCGGAAGGATGGCGGGACACAGACGAAATCCCGCACTTTGATGAGGCGGATGGCGTATCTTTGCAGGTTCGTGTGCGTGACGGTGCCGGTAATATCGGGTTTTCGGAGGAGATTAGTTTGAGGGTTGACCGTAAATCGCCATCGCTGGTCGTGAGCCATTCCACGCATCCCGACCAAACCCGCTGGTACGCCAATCGGGAGCCGATACTTGAACTGCGAATTGACCGCGATATTTCTGGAACCCCGGACTTTTTCTGGGTATGGGATGAGGAGCCGAAAACGGTTCCCAAGCAATCGCTCAACCCCAATGCGAGTGGACTTCGCCCCATTCCTAGATTGACAGGCCATATCTGGCTACGAGCGAGCCCCGATTCCCCGTTGTCGGATGGTATCTGGTACTTCCATCTCATCGCGGTTGATAAAGCAGGGAACGTCAGCGAACCGCTCCATTATCGCTTTCAGGTTGATACACAACATCCAAAGTTAAGCATCCATATCAGCAAACCTCTGGTGGTCAACCGTCGCCCTAGCGCGATTCACTACACTACGCCGGAGGAAACCCCGCCGCAAACCAGTTCGGGCGAGGTTCAAATCAAGGTGGTGTTGTCTGAACAGTCAGTCGAACCTCTCAAACTGTTTTTTCAACCGAAAGACAAACAGGAACTGCCTCTCGATCTGGTCGCAGTCGAAAGTACGCCAACAGAGTGGCATTCAAAATTACGAATATCTCCGATCACCGGCGATGGCACCGGGCGATTCCGATTTGTCGCAAAAGACCGTGCGGGCAACGTGGGAGCCGAGATTGAAACTGGACGGGAGTTGATAATCAAGACACGAATTGCCGCAAACAGAACACAGGCGCAATATCGAATCTGCGACGACGACACCATCGTGACCATCCCGCCCAACGCCTTGCGAGCGGATATACACCTGTATCTGGAACGGGTTCAGGGGCAGATGCGCTATCGACTGATGGCTTGGGATTCCCACCGACGGGCACTGCGGCACTTGACCTTCGCTGTGCCACTTCAACTGCAATTCCCTGTTGCCCCAAACGTGCCAATTTCAGCGGGGAATACAGTGTTGACGGTCTTCTACGACGACGGTGTCAAGAAGCATCCGACCAGTACACAGATTGCAGGTGGACAACTGCTCACGCGGGTGAGTCAAACGGGTGAATTCTTAATTGCCTCCGCCCGCAAGCCGACGCGCAAGAACACAGGCGGATGGGCAACACCGAATCCCTTTACGCCGAACAACAGCGGTGCTCCCGGCGACAAAACAACGTTCCACGTCCAAACTGACGCACCGTTCACAATTGAGATTTATAACTTGACGGGGCAGCGGGTGCGGACGCTACGCAACGGATTGAACGTATGGGATGGCAAAGATGAGAGTGGGGCAGTTGTGGAGGGAGGCCTGTATATCTACCAAATTCACGCCGAAGATGAAGTGATCAGTGGAACGGTTGTTGTGGTTAAGTGAGGGTGGTTCATAATTCGAGTCCGACGGGTTGGGTTAATCTCCGAAGGGTGGGAAAGGGATTTCCCACCCACGGGCCTATTAAGTGAGGGTGGTTCATAATTCGAGTCCGACGGGTTAGGTTAATCTCCGAAGGGTGGGAAAGGGATTTCCCACCCACGGGCCTATTAAGTGAGGGTGGTTCATAATTCGAGTCCGACGGGTTGGGTTAATCTCCGAAGGGTGGGAAAGGGATTTCCCACCCACGGGCCTATTAAGTGAGGGTGGTTCATAATTCGAGTCCGACGGGTTGGGTTAATCTCCGAAGGGTGGGAAAGGGATTTCCCACCCACGGGCCTAATTTCCTATCCACGGGGGGCGGGTTGGTTTGTTTTTAAGCAGGTTCTAAAACATGCGCGTCCATCTGACGGCCAAGCGGGGTTTTCGCTTAAATCTGAACTTCGGCGCATCTTCCCGCTCCAGGGCTTGTGCCAATGTTACCCTGAAACTGAAATCCTCATCATTGGAGGCAGCGAGGCCGATTCCTATGTTTACCTTTATGTCCGCTAGAGCGAAGTCGCTAAGAGTGTCCCACGCATGTCCGGCATCAAGAAATAGAAACCCCGGGTCAATCTCTTCTGCGCTGAAATGGTATTCCAAATTATAGAGTACCGTATGATTGCCCGTAAATTCGTAAAGGTCATACCCCCTAAGTGTGCCTGGGCCGCCGATGATAAATTGACGTTGAATCGGAAGTGTCCCGCGCGAAGTGCCAACCTTAAACCGTACAGCGAGACCTGCCTCGCCTATACGTTCATATTTCCTAAAATCTGCCTCGAAACGTGTAAAATCGAAATCAGAACCGACTGCGGCATCACCGTGTTCGATCGAGAACGCATGATGCCGACTGTCAAAAGGTCGATCAGATGCTTTGCGGTTAAAATCGTACTGTAACGTTGCACTTCGCAAATGGCCTGGGGTAATTCGTGTGTTTTCGGTTTTGATTGCACCGCGTCGGAACAGACTCCAATCTGTGGTTTTCCCGAGGCTCCAATGGTTTTCATCAAGGGCGGTCAGCGTCACGGAATGGGACGAGCCAGCAGGATGCCACCGTACCGAGAGCTCCGAACCATCTCTTTCGTAATAGTCCCGATAATCCCCACCATACAAGAACGCCATTGTAAACTGTTCGCCATTATGTGGCAGCACAGTCTGGTCCCTGACCGCTGTGAGTCGATGGATGCGTGCGCTTATCGTCAGATGCCACCTGCTGAGAGCACTCTCTGCTGTCTGTGTGCCAAGGGTATAATTCCAAGCCTTGCTCGAGAAGCCGTAGGTGAGTTCTCCGAATAGTTTCAAGCGTGGTGGTGTCCAGAGATCTGGCTCCTTCGACAATTCTAACGCCGGTCCGAGTCGCCACCCATCAATGCGATTAAAACCGCCGGTGAGGCTGAAATTTGAATTTACCCTGTCTTTCTCGATGACTGTAATCGTTGCAATCCGTTTCCCCTCTTTCTCATGAATACCCCACCGCACACGCTCAAAGGGAAGAAGACTTCTCATCAGCTTAACCGAGTTGTTGAAGTCGTCGGGCCCCATCTCCAACTTGTTCTTGATTTGAGCGGTACTGATTTCTTGATTTCCCTTGATTTCAATCTTGTGAATGGGCTTCCCTTTACGGTCTACAAAACGGGTGGCAGGTAATGGCGGCATTGGGGTTTCCGCCTCTGTGTCTGTGCCACCATCCGTTTCAATCGGTTTCGCGGGGGAACTGAATTCAGCTTCTAGTAACTTGAGTTGCGGCAGGTTCAGTCCAACATTGTTTAAGTTGGCTAACAATTCACCTATTCTGCCCGGATCGATCCTGCCGAGGATGTTCACAAACATTGTCTCGGTTTCGTCAGCGATGACCACAAAAATGGCGCGAACCTTTTCGCCCTCTCGCAGTGTGTTGACTTCAATTGTCTTAGTTTTTCGATCAGATCTAACAGTAACTTTAGCTCCATCCTCTCCCGTTTCTTCAACTACCTTCTTCGTTTCTCGCTTGGCTTTGACAAGAATCTCCCAACCGTCCATTTTTAAGACCTGCTCACAATAGTGAATGACGTGGTCGAAATCTGCGACATCGTTGTCGTAGCCACGGAGGTAAACGCTGTCCAACATCGCCATCAACTCTGCGATTTTGGGCTTATGGTCTGCTACCTTGGCAATCAACTTGATAAACGGGCGGTCTAGGTTGACTTCGATTTTCGGTTGAGGCGCGTTTGGGAAGTCAAAGGAGATAATTCCTTTTGACACATCTGGAACCTGAGCGGCCGCTCCATTCTGTGCAATGAAAAGACAGAATACAATAGCGAGTGTAGCAATCTGTCTGAAATTTCGAGTGGATTTCATTTCGCGCTTTCCTCCGAGTGTTTCAATAACAGGATGGTGGGGTTTGAGCAGTCAAAATTGTAACACAGAAAAAAAAGAGGGGCAAGTAAAATTTATAAAGTAGAGTGTTCAGCGACACTGTAGCGTCCGCTAGTCGGCGACTGGCAAACGGATTCCGAATTCGGCGAGCTGCGTGTTCAATTCTGCGAAGGCTTCTCGGCGAATAACCCCGCTGACCTTAACGACGTACATCTTCTTCCCTGCAATAGCGACCACAAAAATCCCACGCAAACTGTCTTCATCGCATTGGGCATAGATGCACGAGTTGTGTTTTTCGTTGTTTACCCGGCTCAGGAGATACCACTTCTTCTTGTGCATCAATTCGGCGTAGAGTTTGAAGATTTCACCCCGACGTTCTTCAGACGGTTCCTTCAGCTCAAAACTGCTAATCTGAAACTTTCTTACCCCCCGGACGAGGTGTGTGACATCTTGGCCATCCTTTTCGGCAGAAGAGACGAAGCGTGAGAGCACTGCCCAGCCGGGGCCGCCGAGCCCCATCTCCATTACTCTATGCGCGTGATGTAATTTATCTGCCTGCCCAGTTTCCCCACCACCGATGAGACAACACCCGCAACCCGTAGCTCCCAAGAGCAGGAGAATGAAAGGGAAAAAGATAATTCGTGTCATATACTTTTCGCCGTTTTCTATACACGTTCGCTTTTTGACGGGTCGGCTATCGATAGCCGACCCGTCAAAACTGTTAATCGTTTACAGTTGGTTTGTCGGTCACTATGCAAGGGCAGGTCAACAAAAAGTCAACAAAAGCTCAACGCGTTTTTCGCTAATCTCTGATGACAACCTCCTCATATACACGCTCCGTAATACTTATACCCTACACTCCGCACTTCTGATTTCCGATTTGGGAATTTATTTCTCAAACCCGCGTGGCACCTACATTGAGCAGGTGAGCCCAGGTGAGCCGGAGCAAAAGACGAGTGGAAATTGGGACCTTATCTGTAGCTCCGGATTTCCGTTATCCTGTGCGGATGCTTTTGTGACGCGGGTTTGTCCCCAAAATACCGGAATGTGTCAAAACAAGTGCGGAACATGGGTATAATGATTCTAAAAAGGAGGTTCCCTGTTTAAGACCACGTTTATCCGTTAAGTGACTCCTGTTGTAGAGAACCTGTAATTCATCATCAGCGTCCCTTCTGAAGATGAGCGCGACGATGCCTATTGCCGTAACAGCGATTTTGGGTACCGTTCCAATTTTCATGACTATGAGACCTCCTGAGTAGATCTGTTTGAGTATTGTTGTGGAAGGAACGGATAAGCCGGTGAGCAGGTGTTGCAACCGTTTGGTGAGTCTCTGTTTGGCACGCGAGAGCCGAAACGAAATCGCCTTGTATGATAGCCCGTGTGTCTCAATCAGTTCGTCGTAGCTTGCGCCATCAAGATAGTACGAGCGTGCAATCTCTCTATCTTTTTCCGACAACGTTTCCATTGCCCGGCGAATCAATTCCAGTTGTTCATCGCGTATAAACGTAGGCATAGTCTGCCCGCATCAGTTCAGCAAATGCCTCTTCGTCTCCAGCTTGTGCGCGGTAAATGAGCCCATTGTCGTTAGCCATTGTGCGTCGTTCCTCCTTCGTACCTTATCAAAACGTTGTTCTACGATTTTTTCTAGCACTTTTTCTTCTTAACTGATATTTATTGACATCTCAAAGATCTGGATAAATATCAGATGTATTTCAACATACCGCTTGGAAGGTTCGCGTGAATGTGATAGAATATATCAGATTGTTTCTATGAACGACCATTTTCTAGTGAAAATCAAAGGTATTTTCAAAACATTTCACGGGGGTAAACCGATGCAACAGAGTATACTTTTAGGAGAACTAACGCGAAAAGAGTTGGGAGCGGCAATTTCGGATGGCGTAGTTAAGGGAGCGATTGTCCCAACAGGGGCTTGTGAACAGCATCACGACCACCTTGCGATGATTCATGACACCGCGAGTGTTACGGAAATCGCCGAACGGGTGGCGACGCACTTTTATCCGCACGTTTTGGTTACGCCAACCGTTTCGATGTCGGTGTCGGAGCATCACATGGCTCGAGGTGGCGCGTTGACGATACGCCCAGAGGTTCACCTTGAGTATGTCCACGATGTTTGCCATAGCCTAAAACGGCTTGGCGTACCCAAAGTTATGGTGCTTAATGGGCATGGCGGGAACATGCGGAGAAATCTTGAGCCCGTCGCGCCTGAACAGATGAAAAAACTGGACGAACTTGGCGTAACTTACCTGACCTATTGGCATGTATGTCCAGAGGCGTTTTTTGAGGCGCATCTGGAATCGGATCGGTCAGCGGGGCACGCGGGGGAGTTTGAAACCTCTTTTGCGATGGTCGCATTCCCGCACCGCATCCGTTCTGACGAGGTCACTTATGATAGCGCACAACTTGCGACAATCCCGAAGGGTGGGCATATCCTCAACACGGTTGTCGAGGGGGTTGTTGACCGTGTACGGCAGATGCTTGATGAAGGGTAATTTCACTGCTCCCCTTCTTTAACGGCTCGCAACGTAAATCCGCCCGGCCAATGCTCATAATTCCCACATCCGGGGTGTTCGATAAGATTCGTGATACGGAGGCCTGACTGTCCAACCGCTGTCACCAAACTCCCCAAAGTATAGTACCATTCGACCGTCGTGATTTCATCGTGTGTTCCATCAATCTGCTCTGAAAAAGGACCTTCTGAAAAATAACTCTCTCTGTTCGCCTCGCCCTCTATAATATCTCTGGCAAAAGCGGTGAGTGGGTAGGCGGCATTAAGAAGGAAGATTCCCCCCGGCTTCAGCGCGAGGAATACGTTGTGAACCCAACGCGCAAGGTCGCCAATCCAGCAGGTGACCGCCGAAGAGAAAACAATGTCAAATTCGCCCTTTAGTAAGTCATCTGGGAGGTGTAACAGGTCTGCGAGGACGAAACGACAGGAGATGCCCAATGCGTTCGCATTGTCTCGTGCCGCTTCCAACTGCTTGGGCGAATTATCGACGCCCACGACATCAGCACCCAATAGTGCCCATTGGAACAGCTCATCCCCGTCGCCACACCCCATATCGAGCAACCGTTTTCCGCTAACATCTCCGGCAAGTTCAACCACTTGAGCCGGGCTCAGATAGCCGACACCCGTCTTGCTGATGTCCGTCTCTAGAACTTTCGCCGCCGTAGCTGGATCGATTCTCGGACGGATATTGACCAAACCTTCGTCCTGTTGCTGGCGAAACGCATCCCATGCACGTCGATTGCGTTCTGCCGCTCGATCTGTTACATTTGACATCTCACTCCGTTTAAGCCTTTGGGAAGAAGAAATCAACCAATTTATCGACATCGAAAACATCTACGTTGTGCTTCGCTTTGAATCCCTCATGAATTTGCGCTTCATGCGGGGTAATCTCTGTCAACGGTAAATCAAGCGGTATTCTACCGAGTCGTCCAGACTCCTCAATCGCAATTTGGAGTTCCATATCCTTTCGGCCCGTCCTGGCATCGTATCGCGTCGGCTGGTCGTTCAAGACCGCTTGCGCGATGCTGTCCATCTCCTCAATAATCGCCAACCCACCGACGCTGACCTTATATTGCGGGAATGGATTCTCCCACCGAAACGGCGGTGATGTCTCGATTTCTAGATAATCCAAAATCTGCCCATCTTCAACGTCCTTCATCACGCTCTTAATGGGATAGGCTGTCGCCCGACCACCGTTTAGCCGTTGCTCCTCTGTTGTGAGATGGACATTGTTATCAACGATTGTTCCCGTTGTACCATCAATCTGGAATAGCGTCGTCTGCTTGCGTCCGACAGCGTGTGCGTGGTATAGCGAGGAGTATGCCATGACCCCCGTCGCTCCGTTGGCGAAATCAATGATGCCCATTGACCAATTCTCCCGCGTGTACTGTCGGATGGCACTGGTATTGACTCGCGGCACCGAACGATTCATAGAGATGCCTGTCGCCCGAACCGGATCTGATCCGGACAGTAGGCGGATGCTACTCATGATGTGGTAGCCACCTGTCTGGAACAGGCTATAGATGCGAAGCAGGTCACCTATTAATCCCGCATCCATGATCTTTCGCTTCATAAGATGCCACGGGTCGCGGGGATATTGCTCTGCCACTTCGAGTTTGACACCGTTCCGCTCGACAGCGTCAACGATTAGGTCGCAGAGCGGAAGTGTTATCGCCAGCGGGGTTTCGACAATAATGTTGACCCCGTGCTCGGCAAGGTAGGTGCAGATGACGTGGTGCGAATCCCCGGGCGTACTCACAGTTGCAAGGTCTAGCGACTCATTTGCAACGAGGTCTTGTACGCGACCGTAGGCTTTAACGCCGTGCTCTGTCGCGAATTGACGGGCTTTTTCTGTGTCCCTGTCACAGATTGCGACCAGTTCAAAAACATCGTCCATTAACAAGACATGGCGCAGGCGCACGGCACTTCCGCGCCCCCCAACACCGATTACGGCGGTTCTTAATTTTGTCATTGAATGCCCTCCTTACCATCGAGCCCTCGTTTGAAGATCTTATAACCACAAAAGGGCGCACCTGTCCCTATGTGACATTGACGTTCAACAGGAACGCCGAGCAGTCGTCGAAACAGAGTGAGTTCGTTATGACAGATTTGATGATACTTGCTCGCAACTGATTTCAGCGCACAGTTGTGTTCCTTGAGGATATAAGCCGTTTTGTCCGGGGTTTCTTCAACCTCAACCATGTATCCCTCTTCGTTGAGAAACGCCTCAAGTTGCTTTACTCTTTCCACCAAACTCTTGTCCCCAATATCTTTGAAATACCTTTCAATCTTCGCTTCCATCTGCTGCGTCAGAAGTTCCTCCACCTTCTCCTCACCCTCTATTACCGCCAAAGTGTCTAAGAGATTTATCGCAAATTGCTGATAGTCGCTCGGAAATAGCTCAGCCGCCTTCTTCGTCAAGTGATACATATACTTAGGCCGCCCGCGCCCCGTCTTCTCCCGGTCATGGTCAATGTATCCGTCGCGTTCCAAGACCGATAGATGTTGGCGAACCGTCATTGAATGAAGGTCTAACGCCTCGGCAATCTGACCGACAGCCATACCATTACTTTTCTTGAGTAGAGAGATTATCTCTCCTCGTGTTTCTTTCGGTAACAAGTCCATGTGGTTGCCTCCTCCCGGTATAATCGCGCCAATTATATCAGAAAAATCGCCTATTTACAAGCCTAAAAAGTTTTTTAAGGTATTTACTTGACAAAACATAAATAAAATGTTATTATCACGATGGTTCAAAACCGTGGGGTATCTTGCCCCGTCACGATACGTCTCAATTTGCGTGGATAGGAACATATAATCAACACGGAGAAACGACATGCTTGATGAAGCATTGAAAGGCGAGGTATACAACGCAACCTTGGATGGAAACAGTGATGAAGTTAGTCTTGAAAATGAGGAAGACTGGCTTATCCAATCCGATGATGAATCACAAACCATCCATACTGATGCCCTGAGCAGTTGGCTTCGCAATGTCTCAGATCATTCCATTCTGTCTCGGGAAGAAGAGATTGCATTAGCCAAGCGGATTGAGGCTGGCGATGAGTCTGCCCGAGATGAATTGATTGGAGCAAATTTGCGCTTAGTCGTTTCAGTCGCTGTGAAATATCAAGGACACAACGTCCCTCTCGAAGACCTCATCCAAGAGGGGAACATCGGACTCATGACAGCCGTGAATAAGTTCGATTATCGACGGGGATTTAAGTTTAGCACTTATGCGATATGGTGGATTAAACAGGGCATCATGAGAACACTCGATAATTGTTCTCGTTCCATCCGGTTGCCATCATACATCGTTGCGAAAGTCAACAAATTTGAGTCAACCTATTTCCATCTCTCTCAAGGCCTACATCGTGCCCCGACCATTGCGGAGCTCGCTGAAGCCCTAGACTTGCCGAGTGAGCAGGTTGAGGAAATCCTTGCGCTGAATACCGATACAGTTCCACTTGAGTTGCCTCTGAGTGATGAAAAAGACGCGACAACGTTGGGTGAATTGGTTGAGGATGCCTTCGCAAACCCGGAGTCCGGCTCCATTTTAGAACTGATCGAGGAAGATTTGGTCAATGAACTCCTTAGCAAATTAAAATCCAGAGAGCGCGAAGTGCTTAAAATGCGATACGGTCTTGGAGGGAGCGAGGAAAAGACACTGCGTGAGATTGGCGAAAAGATGAACGTCACTCGGGAACGCATCCGACAATTGGAGACGGAAGCGATCGCCCGGCTTCAACGCATGTACGATGAAATGGGGGAATTGAACCCCACTTATAGCCAGCAAGCACCCGTAAATCGGTTGTCGAACTGAGCGGTGTGCTTGATTTTTAGTGCTGAGATGTTCATGAGCTTCTAGTCATGAACCGATTAGCGAAAGGAGAACGTAGCACTCTTCGTTGAATGCTGCCAAGCAATGAAAAATCTATTAAGCAAGTTAAAGAAAAATCCAGAATCAGAAAATAGTGCCCCTTTACTCACAGTGACCGAGGCGGCAGAGGAAAAGGTTAAGTCGGTCATTGAGAACGAAGAGGTAGAGGTTCAAGGATTGCGTGTGAGTATACAGGGCCGCACAGCTTCGGCGTTTCAGTATGGTCTCGGCCTCGAAGTCGAAGCGGCTTCCGATGATATCGTCGTTGAATGTGGCGATTTTCGTGTCTTGATCGATCCGGAAAGTGCAGAGAACCTTAAAGGCGCGACCATCGACTATGTTGAAGACCTTAATTCAAGCGGCTTCAAGATTGATAACCCGAACACGCCAACTTGGGATAATCCGAAGGCGCAAGAGATTCAGCAACTCATTGATGAGCAGATTAATCCGGCGGTTGCGGCGCATGGTGGGCATATTGTGCTCCTAGATGCTACCGATGATGCGATATACATTGAGATGGGCGGCGGCTGTCAGGGATGTGGGATGGCTAACGTCACATTGAAACAGGGTGTCGAAACGATGATTCAAGAAGCTTTCCCTGAAATCAAGCAGGTTATCGACACAACCGACCACGCATCCGGAACGAACCCTTACTATCAGCCAAGTCAGGGTTAAACTTTTGTCTGACGCGGTTTCCGTCGTCTCCGCTGAGAGATTCCCTTCTCAAGCGTGTCCTTCGCGACCACTTCATAGAGTATCGCGTACTTCCCTTCCCGTTTGCGAAGAATGCGTCCAAGCCGTTGGGCGTATTCTCGCGAACTTCCACTCCCACCCAGTACAATCCCGATGTTCGCGTCCGGTACATTAATCCCTTCGTTAAGCACTTTCGACGTTACGATAGCAGGATATTCGCCGCGATTGAAGCACTCCAAAATCCGCTTGCGTTCCTTTGTCTTTGTCTGATGGGTGATGGTCGGCAACAGATGTCGGGTAGAGATTTTATAAGCAAAACGATTACTCTCCGTGAAAATTAGCACCCTGTCCCGACAGTGCTGTTTGAGGAGGGATTCCAAAATTTCCAGCTTTGCTTCCGCTTCAAGCGCGATTGTCCGTGAACGGTTCAACGCCAGCATCGCATGGCGAGCATCTGCATTTTGAGCACTCAAGCGCACAAACTCCCGCCATCCACCGGGGTGCAAGCGTAAATTATGACTGCGTAAATATGCCAGATAGAGCGTCCGGTTCCGCTCATATTCCTCCTGTTCCCCTGCCGTAAGCGCGGCATATAACCGAACCGTTTCGTAGTCCGATAGATATTCGCCCTTGAGGTCATCAATGGACTTTCGATAGACGACCTCACCGACCAACCTACGAAGGGCGTGATGCGCGCCATCCGAGCGTTCGTAGGTCGCTGTCAAACCCAGTTTCCGGGAAGCGATGCTAAACTCTGAAATGTGACTATAGGTCGGCGCAGGCAGATGGTGTACCTCGTCAAAGACCAAGAAGCCGAAGCGGTTTCCGTATTCATTACAGTAGCGATACGCACTATTATATGTCGTGACAGTAATCTCTTCGATTTCGTGGTATCCCGCGCCTAAGATACCGACCTCAAGGTCGAAGGCGTTGGCCAGCAGGTCGTACCATTGATTGAGCAGATCAATCGTTGGCACAACGACCAGCGTACTCCGTCTGACGTGTTCAATCGCCTTGAGGGCGAGGTATGTTTTTCCTGCCCCCGTCGGGAGCACAACTGTGCCGAGGCAATCTGCATCAATCCACGCTTTCAAGCCCTCCTTTTGGTAATCGTGGAGCTCGAAATCGAGTTGAAGTTGAAGGCGAATCGTTCTGTAGCGTGGAACGCTGGTTGTATAGGCGATGCCGCTTTCTCGAATTTGATTCACAGCGTCCGGGTAATGCAACGCAAGCGTACGCCACTTCTGGACCCGCTCATCCCATTCAAAGTGTTCAGGCGGGGTGTCAGCGTTTTCGGCAATGATTGTGCCATCGTCGTAGCGAAAGTAAATCTTTTTTTTCTGCTCATCCAAACTTTTACGTTTCATTCATGTGCCCGCTGTGAGATGTATCTCCTACCTTTCGCTATTCCCGTTCTCAAGCGATTGAATTTCTTCGATATCTAACCCTGTTATTTGAGTGATAAGCGTTGCATCCATACCCTGCTGTCGCATAGACAGTGCAAGCTCTCTCCTTTCTTCAATACGTCCCTCTTCACGTCCCGCCTCACGGCCTTCCTCAAACCCTTCTTCATGCCCCGCCTCACGCCACCCCTCAAAAGTACCTTCCCAAGACGCATCGTCCTTGATTTGAGTCAATTCGTCCGGCGTGACGTTGTTCTTCCTAATTTCTTCAATCATCTTCTGAAAAATCGGAAGCGGATAGAGTGTTTCGTCGATCTGTTCATCAAGCGAATCCTCTATTAACGCCAACCAATCCTTGATATTTTCAGGCGTTCGGTCGGTTTTTGCACGGGGATTGAGAAACACCAACCGATGCGGATAAATCCCGAAAGGCTGATCGAACTCGTTGTATGCCTCCATACCGCTGACAGCAATGCTGAACGGGGGAATATGTACCTCTCGAAAGGGTTCTTCCCCTGTTACCACAACGACCGTGTAGACCGCTTTTGGAAAACGGTAATCGCTGTGCGTTTTTATCTGTTCGACCAACCCGATGAGATGGTAATAGAGAAACCGATCAAAGAAATCAACTCTTTTGACGTGTTGAATCTCCACAATCACTCGGTTTTTGAGGTCTTCGGCAAACAGGTCGTATTCAATATTAACAAAGCCCGCCCGCTCGGGGTACCGATAACTTTGAATGACCCGGTCAATTTCGATAGAAAGCCCCAACACATCGTGGGCAAACTGACGAAAGACATCAATTTGACCAAAGGCTTTCTTGAATATCACGTCGAATTTCAATGAGGCCACATCAACCATGATTTTAGTCTCCTTTCCGTTGTGCTCTCGTGCCATACGCCATAATTATACCCGTTCATGACAAAGCGAATCAACTCCTTCTGTGAAATCGCTTGACCGTCTATATTCTCCATTTTTTCATTTCACACGTCACACCCTGGCCAATCCATAAAAGCGTCGGCGGGTTCATCGCTGATGACGGTGGGGTGATACAGCGCGTCCTCTGCGTTGACCAGCGTTCCAGAGGGCATCAGATAGAGATTTCCGGTTGAGGTCGGGAGATCTTGCGGGTACTGTTCGTGCAAATTTCCATCGCGCTCCAGTCGCTCACGTTCAGCGGCATCAAAATCCATCGAACGCTCGGCGAAATTCTGGAGGCTCCTCAAGGCTTCGGCATCGGTTCCAGATGCGGTATTCGTAAGATTGTGTTGCTCACTGGGGTCGTCGGCGAGATTGAAAAACAGCGGCTTCGCCTCTCGGAACCGCACGTATTTATAACTCCCCTGACGCACCATGCGGAATTCCGTTCCCGGTCCCCAGCGCGGTGTGAGTACGTCGCAACAGATCGGACGTTCCGGGGGCGATACCTCTCCCTGAACCGCGTCTGCGAGGTCTGTGCCATCCAAACCGTCTGGAATTTCTGCACCGGCGAGGCGACAAAGGGTCGGAAATAGGTCAATGATGCCCACAGGCGTACTCCATCTGCACGGACTTCGTTCACCGCGTCGCTGCTCCGGTGATGAGATGAGCAACGGCACCCGTGTACACGCTTCATACCAACCGTTTTTCCACCACACCCCGTGTTCGCCCGCCATCTCGCCGTGGTCGGAGGTGTAGACGATAATCGTGTTCTCAAGCAAGCCATCCGCTTCAAGCCGCACCAGCAGGTCGCCGATGACCTCGTCAAGATAACTCACACACCCGAAATACGCCGCACGGGCACGCATCATCTCCTCATGTGCGATTGCATCCACTTGGAACCCACGCCGCATCCCAACGCTCATCGGGTGGTCATACGCATCGCCTGTTGCGCCGACCTTCGGCTCGGTTACGCCGTTGGGCCAATACCGCTCGAAATGGCGGCGAGGCACGGTGAGCGGAAAGTGGGGCCGGCTAAAGGAGGCACACAGAAACCACGGCTGGGCTGGATGGGCATGTTGGTGCTCCCGGAGGAACGCAACGGTTTCATGCGCGACAACCTCATCCTGAATCAGACTCTCTGGAATCCCCGTGATACCCGCCCCTTTGGTACGCATCCACATCGAACTCGCCTCTGGATGGTCAACAGGTTCGTTCTGATGCCCTGTTTTCCCGGTTAAGTCGCCGTAGGGGCGGTGTCGAAACCCTACGAACTGAAGCCCACCGCCGAGGTGCATCTTCCCGATCAGGCATGTCTCGTATCCCGCTTCAGCGAGCACACCCGGCAACGTGGGCAATTCGGGGCGGAGCACAGACTTGTTCGACCACGCCCCCGCACCGCGAACCTCACGCCCCGTCAGCAGGCAGAGCCGGGAAGGTGTACAGAGCGGCATCTGGCAGTACGCATCGGAGAACACCGTCCCCTGCGATGCAAGCCGATCGAACGTCGGTGTCCACGCAGGCTCACCCCCATCTTCAGGTGAAACGTGCCCCATAAAACGATGACTGTGTTCATCACTAAACAGAAAAAGAATGTTTGGTTGTGTCATTGTGTATTCCTTCATTTCAAGGTTGTTATTCTGAATGAGTCTAGCAAGTTTCTCGGTTCGTGTCAATCCTGTTTTGTCGATATTTTGGGATGCACCGGCATCAATCTTACGCATTTCCCTAAAAAGTCAATAAACCCTTTGTCAATTAATGGCTTTTATGATAAACTGTTGCTCGTCACATTTCAGCGGTTTGCACGATTCCCGTGATAGCCAGATTGTCAATGCGCGGATTTTGATGGTCGAAGGGAACGAGTGTCCTTTGATAATACCGCTCCCTCGCCTTCATCTTACCGCAGTGCGGCGGATTCGTATCCGTTAAACGTTCATTGTGGTAGACTGGCCAAATTTTTTTTATCTATCCAATGAACTTTTCCTGCCCCTGCGGTGTCTCTATGTGCAGTAGTATTAAGCAACATCCTCCACGTAATCCCAACCATATCCATATCAATTGGATGAAGATTCAGAATTTAATTCGGTAATGTGTGGGCAGGCACAAGACCTGCCCCTACAGTGATTTTTGGCGATAGAATTACCGAATTATTTATTTAAACTTCATGTAATTGATTTGCCTAGTGAAATTTGGCAATCAAAACCAGTAATGGTATCACAACTTTGAGTGTACCTTTTCGTTTGAAGGGAATTGAATTGAACGTCAAAACTCATAAGGCAACAACGGAGCATACAGGAGGTTCGCAATGTATTCAAAAGGTGTGTCAATCCAGCTATTTATCGTCTTTTTCTCGATTCTCTCTCTCTCTGCCACGGTTTTTGCGGAACGAGAGATGTTTAAACCCGTTCTTGCTCTTGATAAAGTAGAAAAACAGAATCTAGGCGTTGAGGAAATTGCAGGAACGGGGAACTATCGGATCTACTATCGCGGGCAGGATGGTAAGGTTCACTTTGTGCGCTTTGAACCGGCAACCAAAGTCGCCGTTATTGTCAAATCAACTGTGGAGAAATCAACATCCGCCCAGGGAATTTCCCCTTCAGCAGGACCACCAGAATATTTCTATAAATACCAAATTCAGAGTCTGAAAACAAGTCGTCAACCCATTCGCACCTTTGTTATAAGGATGAAGACACCAAAAGGGACGAGGATCGCTCTCACCAACCCTAAGGACTGGTATTCCCGGGAACCAAGACCTTTCGAGTACGCCCCGAACTGGGTTCGCTGGTCGGGATTACCAAGAAGTGATAGAGAGCCTTCGACGTACATTCAGCCAGGGAAATCTCTGAAGGGATTTACGCTTCAAAGCCCCGGCCTACCGGGAATCCTGACAGCTTACATCAGAGGACACATTACGATACATGAGTTAAGGGAGGCAACTGATGTGTCACTTCGTGTAGAGGAGAATAGTGTTCAGGGAAAAGTGATTGGCCCGGTGCCTGTGCCTGAGGTGTTTCGTCCGGTTGATTTTGCGTCTCATTTGGAGTCGCTTTTTGAAGAAAGCCTTAAATTGGGTTGGGTCAATAACACACAAAAAGCCCAACCACTACGAGAGACATTGAAGGCATTAAAGCTGGCTCTGGATAAGAATCGAATCCCACAAGCGAGCGTTCAGATTTCTGAGTTCCTAACCACCCTGGAAGAGATGTCGAAAACGGAGCAGATTCTCACTTCAGAGGCGGTGTGGTTATTGAAGCTGAACGCGCAGTATTTGCGGAGTCAACTGTAGGGACGTTCACTCATTTGGCTTCAGTTTTTTCTGGGTTACCGTGATTCTCACCGGTTTTGTAAAATATAGGCGTGAGAATGTCTGCTGGAAGTTCACATCTCACCATCCCTAGGAGGGAAAATGGCCCGACGTACAGCATCCTCAGATTCACAGAGTCGCCCCGCTCAAAAACCGTTCGTGCGGTCAGAAGATATCAGCGATACAGGTTGGCTCATTGGGATAATTAGCGTGGTACTTATCTTTGGTATCATGATTGCCTTTGCCTCCCTTTTCGACTATCCGGACCAATTTCCCGCAGGTGTGTTACTGGTTATCGTAGGGGCACCATCTGCGGTATTTTGGGGTGCGAGTTACCTACTCGTGCGGCGGAAATACGGGCTGCCGTGGTCAGAGGTCGGACTGACGTTCCACAATTGGCAGCGTGGTTTGCTCTGGGCAGTGGGACTGTTCCCGCTTGCACTGCTTGCTTGTTGGTTGGAGGACCTGGGGTGGCGGTGGCTACTTTATCGGCATTCAATTCCGTTTTTGTCTCCGTGGCAAAGCCCGTTAGACTCCCTTGCCGATTGGGGGACAAATGATAGTGTTATCGCGCTTAGTGAAATGGTGATTGCGATAATTGTCGTTGTTATCACCCAAGGTGTCTTCTTTTGGGGAATGGGATATAACGCCATAGAACGCAGAATGTCGTCGGTCTTAGCAGGAATTTTTAACTTCGCATTCGCTCTCCTATTAGCATACCTGTGGGGATTTCCTTTTCTCCTGTGCCTCCCATTTGTAGCAGCGTGTGTGATCACCTTCGCCTATGCGCGGACACGTACCCTCCTCACACCGTTGACAATGACAATTGCGCTCCTCCTATCTGTTCTATTCGTCCTTCAACCAGGACAGTACGCCGTTGATCGGTTTACGATACACGGAAATTGTATCTGTGCCGAAGATGGCACCCCTTTAAGTAACGACATTGTCACATTTGATGGGGTGGATTACCAAAATGTCACGGTAGTTAAGTGGAGTGCCGGTTCAGCGGTGGGTGAGGGTGAGGCGAAGACTTCATCATCAGGCGCGTACACATTGAACGTCCGACGCGGGTATAATCTGAAGCTTATGGTAACGTCGACGCACTACCATCGGCATGGGACAGGGCCGGACGCAACCCTCAAAAAATGTACCTACTCTTATACCGAAACTCTCGGTTACAGGGAGGTTGAAGATTCAACAAAAACCGTAGAGCGAAATTTCTCCGTGGCACCGGACATGTTTGAGGAACTGAGCAACCTTCAAGAATAAACTTTAATACCCAAAGTTGCCTAGTGTTGATAAGGAACCCCCGCGGGTGCGACGCGTTCTACCGTATTTTCATCCGTCAGGTTACAGAGCAGGGCTCGGATGTTCTGTTGAAGGATGGGGTGGATAACGTCAGGCGCGATTTCTGCAAAAGGGGTGAGTACAAAGCGGCGTTTGTGCAGTTCCAAGTGCGGTAGGATAAGCTCTGGCGTGTTGATGCAGTACTCGTCGTATATTAACAGATCTAGATCGACTTCCCTTGGCCCCCACCGTCTTCGCTGCTGGCGTCCAACCTGCTTCTCAATCTGCTGCAATCGCTCCAATAATTGATTGGGCGATAGGCTTGTTTCAACGGCAACCACGCCATTGAGGAAAGCATCCTGCGCTTTATCCCCTACCGGCTCGGTTTCATAGAGGGAAGATACCTGTGTCAGGGACACGCCATCTGTTTCCGATAGCCGTTGTAGTGCGTGATTGATATGGGAAAGCCGAGCACCAACATTAGAGCCAAAACCGATGTATGCACATACCATTTTCAATGTGGCTGTTCACGTTCTACGCATCAACATATTTGCGGATGGCAATTGATGTATTATGTCCTCCGAACCCGAAGGCGTTGGACAGTGCGACTTGAATATCTGCGGCTCGCCCTTGATTCGGCACGTAATCCAGGTCGCAATCCGGATCAGGGGTTTCGTAGTTTATTGTGGGTGGGATGTAACTTTTTTCGAGCGCACATACAGTGGCGATGAGCTCAATGGCACCGGCTGCGCCGAGCAGATGCCCTGTCATTGATTTGGTTGAACTCACAGCGAGGCGTTGCACATGGGGCCCGAACAGGCTTTTAATCGCAATAGTTTCGGCGCGGTCGCCGGCCGGCGTTGATGTTCCGTGAGCATTGATATAATCAACGTCCTCTGGCGGAACTTGGGCATCTTGTAGCGCGTACTCCATCGCTTTGGTCGCGCCCTCTCCATCTTCAGCAGGGTGTACCATATCATACGCATCTGCGGTCATGCCGTATCCAACAACTTCGGCACTGATGTGAGCATTACGCTTCAAAGCGTGAGATAGGGATTCCAAAACCAACACCCCGGCTCCCTCGCCCATCACAAATCCATCCCGCTCTTTATCAAACGGGCGGCTTGCACTGCACGGGTCATCGTTCCGAGTTGACATCGCTCGCATCGAGCAAAAGCCTGCAAAGCTCAGTGGCGTAATCGCGGCTTCAGTCCCACCGGTAAACATAATATCCGCATCGCCGCGTTGAATAATCCGAAACGATTCTCCAATTGCGTTGTTCGCCGTTGCACATGCAGTTACCGAAGCGAAGTTTGGCCCCTTGAGTTTGAGGTACATCGAAACCTGTCCAGCCGCCATGTTAATGATTTCATAGGGCACAAAATAAGGGCTGACTCTTTTCGGTCCCTTTTCAAACAATCGGCGAGCATTCTCTTCAAGTACGCTAATACCGCCAATTCCGGACCCGATTCCAACGCCGACGCGATAAGGGTCTACCTTGGACAGATTCAATTGGGCATCCTGCTGTGCCATAACCGACGTGACAAGGGCGTATTGGATGAACAGCGGCAAACGCTCTGCTAATTTAGGCGGCAGAAACATCTCCGGTGCAAAATCTTTGACTTCGCCAGCAATCCGTGACCGAAAATCGGTCGGGTCAAAATGCGTTACCCGCGCAATCCCGCTTTTGCCTGACGAGACTGCCCCCCAAAACTGCTCCTTTGAGTTCCCAACAGGACTGATAATGCCTATTCCAGTAATAACGACTCGCTCCACGAATTATACCCCTTGCGTACTATTTGCATGACGATAAAACGGGATGTGTAGAAAAATCAACCATCCCGTATGTGTTCACTTCTCCACGATTTTCGTCCATACCGTAGGCGGGAAATTCCTTTCCCGCATTCTACCGATACCACATACTGTAGGCGAAGGCATCATGAAGATTAAAAAATAAATTGGGTAATTGCATACGGACGATCGGTGCGGTTACCCCTAACGGATGGTCCGAGGACGGATGGTCCGGGGACGGATGGTCCGGGGACGGATGGTCGCGTGAGCGAGCGCACAAGATGCGCGCAGTCATCTGCCCATCTGTCCGAGGACGGATGGCAACATGAGTTGACGCATCTTCAGATAACTCGACGCAACTTGACGCAAAACCGCACCTACCGGGGGTGGGGTTACCCGTTTAAGTTCTTAATCTTCATCTTGCCCCACACTCTACCGAAATACCCAAACTTGCTAAACCAGTTCGTTCAGGTAATCAATTGCATTTTGGACAGTGCGAATTTTTTCGGCCTCGCTGTCCGGAATTTCAATATCGAATTCTTCCTCAAGTACCATGATCAATTCGACGGTGTCCAGAGAATCGGCACCCAAATCATCCATAAATGATGCATCAGGCGTTACCTGACTTTGACTAATCTGCAACTGTTTTGCGATAATATCTACAATTTTTTCTTGATTTACAGCCATTAACTGAATCTCCTCATGTTATTAAGCGATTATATATTTGGCACGGTTCAGAATCGTAATGAACCCTCCCAATTCTAAATTGTCAACTCACATCACCATACCACCATCAACTTGAATCACTTGACCTGTCACGTAGCGCGCCCCCTCAGAGGCGAGAAACGATGTGACAGCGGCAACATCTTCAGGCACCCCGAAATCCTTTAGCGGAATGATTTCCAGTATCCGCTGTTGGTCTGCTTCTGATAGATTGGCGGTCATGTCAGTTGTAATAAACCCGGGGGCAATCGCATTTACAGTAATACCACGCCCCGCAACTTCTTTCGCGATTGATTTCGTCAAACCGATGATGCCTGCTTTGGAAGCGGCGTAATTGGCTTGCCCCGCATTGCCAGCGACACCGACAACCGATGACATATTGATAATCCTGCCGCTTCTCTGGCGCATCATTGACCGCAGGACAGCGCGAATGCAGTACGCGGTCCCGGTCAGGTTGGTCTGTAGAACGGTATCCCAATCCTCGTCCTTCATCCGCATAAACAGCGCATCGCCGGTAACACCTGCATTATTGACTAAGATATCAACGCGAGAAAATTCCTTGAGTGTCAGGTCAACAAGGGCTTCCACATCGGCTTTATTGGAAATATCGGCTTGTGTTGATTTGGCATTCCAGCCTTCGTTGACCAACGCTTCAGCAACGCCAGCAACCGCCTCGGCAGAACGGGAGCAGAGCATCACACTTGCTCCTTCTTCACAGAATTTTCGAGCAATCGCGGCACCGATTCCGCGTGATGCCCCTGTAACAATTGCAATTTTATCTTTAAGTGTCATGTTATCACCGATATCGTTTTCTCAAGGCTTTCGATGTCCGCAACATTCAAGCAGATTGCGTCAGCGAAGATACGCCTCACCATACCAGAAAGCACGTTCCCAGGACCAATTTCCACGAAATGCGATAGCCCCTCAGCCCCAATCGTCCGAATTAATTTTTCCCACTGGACCGGGCGTGTCACCTGCTCGGTGAGGAGTTGGGGAATCTCATCCGCATTTCGCACGAAATCCCCGGTGACGTTTGCGACGAACTTGGTCTGTAGTGGATGAAATACGAAATCTCCAATGACAGATTGGAGCCGCTCACGAGCGGGTTCCATTAGTTGTGAATGAAACGCCCCACTTACCGGAAGTGGCAAACACCGTCTCGCCCCCGCCGCTTTTGCCTGTTCGATGACAGCCTCAACGGCTCGGGTCCCACCGGAGATAATCAACTGCCCGGGACAATTGTAATTTGCGATACTAACGATGCCTTCAGATTGTTTTTTTTCACACAGTGCTTGCAATACCTCTGTTTTCAATCCTAAGACCGCCGCCATGGTACATGCCTGCTGCTGAGATGCCTCTGCCATAAATTCGGCGCGATATTTGACTAGTTTGAGTGCATCTGAAAATTCCAACACGTTAGCGGCAACGAGCGCAGAATACTCTCCCAAACTGTGTCCTGCGACAATACTCGGCGAAATGCCCGATGCCCGAAGCACCCGTAACCCGGCGACACTACAAACCAACATCGCAAGCTGTGTATTTTCCGTTTGTTTCAGTGTCTCAGCAGGGCCTTCAAAGCAGAGCTGACTTAATGACCAATCTAGCTCGGCATCCGCCTCGTCAAAGGTCGCACGCGCAATCGGATAGGTTTGGAACAGTTCAAGCCCCATGCCGACCTTTTGAGCACCTTGGCCGGGGAAAATAAAGGCAAGCTTAAGCATGTTAAGACCGTATCTCCAAAGTTCACGATTTATCGGGCAGGTCTTCCCATTTCCGACAGATCATGCAACTGTTGATGCCGCCGACTCCCATGCTAATTTTCCCTGCGACATTACCGTTAAAGTGGGCTGATGTATTCTCGTCAACTAGGTCACAATTGAGTTCCTTGATGATTGGATGAATCTCTTCCTGTGTGAGATTCACAGGATAAAGTCGGTTTTGAGCAACGCCGAGATGTTGCGCGGTCAATTCCCAACCGCCACATACGGACATACCGTGACCGAATGTGCCTTTTCTCGCCGTATAGCGGGTCGCTTCACCAAAAATATCGCGGGCATTGTTCAGCTCTGTCCAATCCCCCGGTGTCGCTGTTGCGTGCATATCCCATGTTGTGACTTCAGAGGCATCTACGGAAGCTCTCTCAAGTGCTTCAACGATAGCGAGTTTTGGGCCAGCTTCAGAGGGGGTGATAATATGGTCTGCATCGGCGGAAAGTGCGACGCTCAGGATTTCCAACCCCAAGGGGCGCATGCCCAATTCTGTTAGATATTCGGCATCACCGACAATCCAAATGCAAGCACCACCGGCGACATGCGTTCCGCGCAACCCGGTAAATGGCTTGCTCACCTGTCCGTCATTGGAAATTACCCGTGCCCCATATAGTGCCCCAACCGAAAGCGGGTGTGGCGGCGGGTCAGTAACTCCAACGACAGCGACCTTTGCCTCGCCGAGTTGGATGGCGTTATCTGCACATTTCAATGCTGTTCCAAAGCCCGCACAAGCACCAATTGGCGCAATAACAGGGCCCATAATTTTGCCCAGCATTGATATCTCGGCGGCTGGCACATTGGGAATATTCCACAGCAACTTGGAGTCTACACATGACCACGGCTCATCCGGAGATTGATACGCCCGTTGGAGTTTTTTACGCTCCATAATTTTGCGTCGGATGATATTGCCTTTGGACATATCAACATCGCCATCAATATTTTCCGACTCGATCTCCTTGACGTTTTCCAGATACGCGCTGAGTCCGTCAGAATGATAAACCCAGAAGCTAAACCAAGCATCAAGGGCATCTTCATAATTTTCGTCTGCGATGTCAAGCGTCGCGGGATCTGTGGGAATTTGGAGTTCTTCGCGCAATTTTCGCTTGAGTGCCCTATTCCCTGCATTGTAGTCCGCCAATTTGGCGTTGTATTTTTTTTGGCACCAAAAGCGATTCCACCTTTTCTGCGCTTTCGCGTACTGTAGAGAGACTTCGTACTGAACAGGGAAATCTCCTAAACCTGTACCGACGCAAACATGCGCGGCTGTGCCCAAATCTTGGAGCAGTTGCTCCAGCCCTAGATTGGACTGCAACGCTTGAATAAAAGCCCCCAAGGCATATTTGACATTCATCCCCATTTTGGAATCGAGTTGGGGAAATTTCCTCGGGCCAAACCGCTCATCAATCCACGGTCTGTAGTCCTGAAAATCAAACATCGGTTCGCCCGCGAGAAAATTGCTGGGGCCAAACCCTTCAAAAGGTTCAAGCCAACTGTCTGCTTGTTCTAAGTTCCGCTCAAAGACCTCGATATTTGGAGACTTAGGAGCAACTAGACCCCAACCGAAAATTCCCACTCGCTTTCGTTTTGCCATATCGCTGCCGCCTTACAACCTACTCTTCTTCAACAGGTTTCAGGATGCGTCTACCTTTATAATACCCACAACTTGAACACACGCGATGGGATAAAATTGTCTGCTGTCCACAGTGCGGACATACGGATACAAATTTCTCCGTAAGCGCGTGATGGCTTCTTCGCATACGTTTTTTAGATTTTGAGGTTCGACGTTTCGGATTTGCCATTGTTTTTTAGGTTCAGTTTCCTTTCTTCTCAGATGTTTCACTCACTACATTTGCATTGAGGAAAGCGTACTTAGGATGATTCTCTTCCAATCCGCTTTCGTAGACACGATGATAGCAGATTGCCAATTTCTGCTAATGACTCCACGTTGGACACCTTGCTGGCAAGGGAGACTAATTCCTCTGTGGGAGGGAGTTTCCACTCCCGATACAAGATCTATTATTTGGGACGGGGAATTCAGGGACCGTGATTTGCTATGCGGTACCATTTAACCCCAAATCTTCTAATGACTCCGCGTTGAGCACCTTGGTGGCAAGGGTTGTTAATTCATCCTGAGATTCAATTGCCCTGACCTGATCTGTGATAACGGGCGGGAGTTCACCAAATCTTTCCTGCAACAACTCCAAAAGAAGTAAGTGCATCCCTTGTTGAATGCCTTGTTGCCTTGCTTGTCCAAAGTAGCTGTATTCCATTTCTCTTACCCCCTGGTTAGATGCCCCATCCAGTCGCTCACGAAGTCCTCTGTGGGAGGGAGTTTCCACTCCCGATACAAGATCTATTATTTGGGACGGGGAATTCAGGGACCGTGATTTGCTATGCGGTACCATTGAGCCCCAAATCTTCTAATGACTCCGCGTTGATCACCTTGGTAGCAAGGGTTGTTAATTCTTCCTGAGATTCAATAGCCCTGACCTGATCTGTGATAACGGGCGGGAGTTCACCAAATCTTTCCTGCAACAACTCCAAAAGAAGTAAGTGCATCCCTTGTTGCTGTCCTTGTTGAATGCCTCGTTGAATGCCTTGTTGAATGCCTTGTTGAATGCCTTGTTGCCTTGCTTGTCCAAAGTAGCTGTATTCCATTTCTCTTACCCCCTGGTTGGATGCCTGACTCAGCTGCTCACGAAGAGTAACGGCTTCTTCAGGTGTGAGTCGGTTGTAAGTACGAGTAAAATTTACAAGTAGAGACTTCTCATCGTCTGTCAATCCACTTTCGTAAATACGATGATAGCAGATTTCCAGTCGTTGAATTTTATCCTCATCGCCTCTATCCATCAAGGCCGAAAAGGCCCATGACACCGGATTATCGTCTGACCAATAGTCGTCAACAGAAAGACCCGCCAGACCGATGTGAAAATAGTTGTAAGTCAACAGCTCGTGACCGAAGATTTCCTCGCGGTAACTTTCCACTTCAAACGGTTTCGTTCTACGCTCGGGACAAAGGGCTATCGGGAATACCGGCAGACGATGCCTGAGTCGTACGAACATAAAGTATTCAAACATCCGATATCGGAGGGTCTCCCGCCACGGGTTTTCGATTTCAACATGAATTAAAAACAGTTCGTCCGCACCGTTAAGGGTGGCAACTTTTACAACAAGGTCTGCATTCCGATGAAATGATTGTCCCTCGTCGGTTTGTGCGTGTTCTTCTGTATCGAGGAATTCAATGGACTCCCACTGTATACGTTGTGCCTCATTTGGGAACATGAGTTCCATAAAGTATTGGAAAAATCCCTTGAGCAACTGCTTAAAGAGCGAATCGTATTCCATAAAAATTTGACTCTCTTTTGGGTTACTTATAGCGAGTCAGAACCATTTTGAGGATTTTCTGACCGCTCTAACAGATCTGCTAACGCGGAAAACGGAGAAGATGCGTCTTCGGATTCGCGGCAATTGCATTCGGCGATATTGAGATTTTCCCCACATTTCGAGCATAGACCTTTACACGACTCAACACAAAGTGGCCATATCGGAATCTCAAGCACGAGGCTTTGACGCACATCCTCACAGAGATCTATCGTATCACCCGAATAATAGCGTTCCCCCGCCTCAATCAAACTGGGGTCTACCGATTCCGGTTTATCCGAATGGCTGAAATATAATCCAATTTCTGATGTAACCTCGGTTTCAATTGGTTCAACGCATCGGCGGCATTCAACGACAACAGATGCCGAAAAGTCCCCTTTTACATAGACATTCTGATTGCTTCGTAAAAGTTGAATGCGACTGTGAATCGGGCCAGCAAATTGCGCGTCTTCGAGCTCCAAATCAATTTCTGATGGCGCGACCTGAATTTCGTGGACGTAGGGACTGTCTTCGCGAATTTCGCGAACAACAAATTCTAACGCTTTCATAATCTCATTGATGGGAAGGATGTCCCAATTCAAACCTGTCGTGAATGGCACGTACCGCGGGTGCCGCTTGTTCCTTGTCAATCACACATGAAATCTTGATTTCTGAAGTGCTAATCATCTGAATGTTGATGCCCAGGTCGGCGAGTGCGCGGAACATCCGTGCCGCAATACCGACATGGCTTTTCATACCAATTCCGATGGTGGAGACCTTCGCGATATTTTTGTTTGTGCTGATGCTACGACAACCCACCTGCTCTTTGAACCCTTCCGCAATTTTAAGCGTCGCGTCCAGGTCTGCTTCGGCAACGGTAAAGGAGATATCGGTCGTCCCATCCTGCCCGGTATTTTGAATAATCATATCAATGTTGATATTGGCATCAGCAATCTCTTGGAAAACAATCGCGGCAACCCCGGGAGTATCGGAGACACCGTGCAACGAGATTTTTGCCTGATCTCTATCTGAAGTTACTCCGCTAATGACAACTTCTTCTATCATTTCGCTTTCCTTTACAACAATCGTACCTTCATCTGTACTGAAACTAGAGCGCACATGGAGGGGAACATCGAATTTCTTAGCCAGTTCAACGGACCGGGAATGCAAGACTCTTGCGCCCAACCGTGCCATCTCGAGCATCTCATCATAGGTAATTTGGGGAAGTTTCCGCGCATCTTCAACGACACGCGGGTCGGCGGTGTATACGCCATCTACATCCGTGCAAATTTCACAGAGGTCAGCTCCGAGTGTGGCAGCGACTGCAACAGCGGTTGTGTCAGATGCACCGCGGCCGAGGGTGGTAATCTCATTATCAATCGTGATGCCCTGAAAACCTGCCAAAATTACGATTTTTCCCTGTTCCAATTCGGAAAGAATTCGCGTTTGGTTGATACTCTGAATCTTGGCGTTGCTATAGAACCCATCGGTAATGATGCCAACCTGCGTCCCGGTCAGAGAGATCGCTTGGTGGTCAAGCTCTGAGACTGCCATTGCAAGCAGTGCAATGGAAACCTGCTCGCCCGTAGACAGAAGCATATCCAGCTCACGCTCAGGCGGATTTTCACTGATTTCGTTGGCGAGCCGGATCAGTCGGTCAGTCGTATCGCCCATCGCAGAGACAACGACGACGACGTGATGACCTGCATCATGCATCCTTACTACTCTATTGGCAACGTTCCTGACTTTTGCGGCATCAGCGACAGAAGTGCCGCCGAATTTTTGAACGATAATTCCCACGTTTACGTCCTTATACCATTTCTGAAAATTTATATCGCGTTAGCGGTTTTGATGAAATATCAAACGCCTATAATCCCGGCTACGGGGGTGCGGTTGATGACGCTTTCTTTGAAAGTGGCAACATGAGTTGACGCATATCGTTATCCGATGGGGCAAGATGCCCCGGCTACGGGGGTCTGATGCGTTTTTGCTTATGCTTTGAAAGTGGCAACATGAGTTGACGCATATCGTTATCCGATGGGGCAAGATGCCCCGGCTACGGGGGTCTGATGCGTTTTTGCTTATGCTTTGAAAGTGAGTTGACGCAAATCGGACTTCCATTAACGAGTGATTTATTATCGGAATTGGTATTACTATAAACGTTTAGTATGAACTATTCTTTCGGAGCGTCTTAAAACGCAACCTCTTCCTCAATCCGAATGAGTTGACTTTCGCCTTTGACCACATCCAGGATATTTATTTTTTGGATTGCTGTCTGCATCTGTTTCTCAACCGCTTCGTGAGTGACCATGACAATCGAAACGGTATCTTCGCCGTGCGGCTCCTTCTGAATCACTGACGCAATACTGATGTCATGTTTCCCTAAAATGCTGGCAATCTGCGCCAAAACCCCCGGTTGGTCACGCACGACTAGCCGCACGTAATAGCGTGTCTCAACGTCATCAATGGGACATACGGAGATTGTCGGTTCCGACTCAGCGAGCCAAGCCCGCGAAATTTGTGCGGGCAGATTGCCACAAACCGCTTTTCCCGCATCAATAATGTCTGCGACGACAGCACTCGCCGTTGGGAGTTCACCGGCACCCTGACCGTAGAACAGCGTTGGACCGACAGCGTCACCAATGACACAGACCGCATTAAATGCCCCGCCAACGTTAGCCAACATGCTTCGGGCAGGCAACATCGTTGGATGCACACGAACCTCAACCTTGTCATCGGTGAGCTTGGCGATGCCAAGGAGTTTTATAACGTACCCCAATTCATGTGCGTATTGAATCTCCTTCTGGGTAATTTTTGTGATGCCTTCGACATGAACCTCCTGTATTGGCACATTGACACCGTAACCCAGAGCGATGAGCAGGGTCAGTTTTTGGGCGGCATCAATGCCTTCAACATCTAATGTCGGGTCGGCTTCCGCATACCCCTTGGCTTGGGCTTCCTTGAGGACAACGTCAAAATCCACTTCGCTTTCGTGCATTTCGGTCAGAATATAGTTACAGGTCCCGTTAATAATTCCATATATCGACTGAATACGATTCGCGGCGAAACTCTCCCGTAGCGTTTTGATAATCGGAATACCGCCCGCCGTACTTGCCTCGAAGTTGAGGCTCACATTGTGCGCGGCAGCGAGTTGAAAGAGTTGAAGGCCATACTCTGCGAGGAGTGCTTTGTTCGCGGTGACAACGTGTTTGTTATTCTGGAGGGCTCTGTTTACCAACTGCCGAGCGGTTGTTACCCCACCAATCAGTTCCACAACGATATCAATTTCTGGGTTATCAACGACTTCGGTAGGGTCTGTCGTTAAACAATCATCGGGAAGGGCAACTCCAGCCCGCGAAGCCGGTAGTGTCCGTTTCACGATTTTTTTCAGCCTAAGTTGCACACCGGTGTTCTGTGAGATTAGCTCGCTTTGATTCAGCAGAATTTTAGAGACCCCTGTGCCAACGGTGCCCCAACCCAGGAGTCCGATGTTGACGATGGACTTATCCACGACTTGTATATCCTCTTCTCCCGTTTTATAATGCTTTCAGAAGTGCTTGCGATTGTGTGGTGGTCAAAAAATGCTCTTGATGGATTTAACAGTCCAAGTTGCCTTGAAGCCTAAGCTGTCCGGGCAGGAAAAAAGCAGTATTAACCATCCACACGGCAGGAGACCAGTCCGTTGCCAGACACAAAATAATCGGGGCGACTGGATTTGAACCAGCGACCTCTTGAACCCCATTCAAGCGCGCTTCCGGCCTGCGCCACGCCCCGGCAAAAATTTAAAGAAACCATCAAAAAAGTTAGTAAATAGTAGCACCCATCCACACACATGTCAAGAAAAAAATTTCAACCCCTAGGGTCTGTTGATATTTGACATCGGCTGCCGATATCCGCAAACGCCTTCAGAGTTTTCATCAGCTTCGGGTGTTGTTATTACGAAGGGCCTGCCTAATTGCACGAAGTGCCTGCTCAATGTTGGTTATGAAACTTTCACTTTCGGTCTGCCGGGCCAGTCGCAATGCTATTTCAAGATCCTGCACTGCCTTGTACAGGTTACCTATATCGCGGCTCAAGATTCCCCGCTGGTAGTATGCAAATGGATAATTGGGATTTAGGTTGACAGCCTCGGTATAATCAGCGATAGCTGTCTTGTATACATTAACATCGGTTGTCCCAGATTGATTCAACAACATCTGCCTCGCATTGCCCCGATTGTTGTAGTCATCTCCATTACCGGGGTCTACTTTAATAGCCTCAGTAAAATCAGCAATGGCTTCCTCATATTCACGTCTGTCAATTTTCTGAAGCGCGCGTTTTCTATATTGAGAGGCAGCAAGTTGAGTATACGGTATGTCTTGTCTATGCTGCCGTGCGAAGCCATCAAAGTCAGGAAACAGCATCTCTTCAGTGATACCATAGACTTGCTTCAGAGACTCACGGATCTGTTCCTTGTGATCTCCGTCAATGATGCATTCTTTATCGGGATTAATTTCGACAACCCCAAACAGGAAGATAGATTGCTGCGCTATAATACGGTTGTTCTGCTGCGGCGGTTGCCATTTATATAGATGCTGAGATATCTCGCCTTCATTGCCTAGGAAAAAGTAATCAATATCTTTTTCTAACAACTCCAGTGTAATATCTCTAAACTCGTGCCCCTTATCTGTCCGCACCGCGACGACCTTACCATCTTTTGGTGGCTTCTTGGATTCTTGCTTGCAAGCACAACATTCTTTTGACGAGTTCTCAGAATCTTGCTCGCAGGCAAACCAGAGCGCGACTAGGGCATTGCAGGTAAAATCTATTAGGCAGGTGGCTGCCCGGAAATGCTGAAGTTCAGCAAGTATTTCCAAATCCTTCAGTTCCCGCCCGTTTTTCCGGTCGTGACCCCGAAGACGTACGTCTCTGATTAATCCCCTATTGATTTGAAGGAATTTCTCAAAATTTTCGTCCCGATTCTCATCACCGTCCTCTGCCTGCTTCACGCGGCGATAAGCGGACGAACTCATTTTGTACTCTGTCTTTGGTACACCCCGAAACAGATATTCTCCGTGATTGAATTGTGCTGCCCATTCCATAAACTCATTTAGCGTTGTGACTCGCATAGGTCCTTCTTTTTCCATTGTATCTAGGGGCATTTAGTTTTCCCTGATACTGAAATCAGGTGTAGAGGAATGGAAGGGTGGAATGGATAAGAGTGGAAGGATGGAAGGAGAAACTGTCCTCCAATCTTCAGTTCTTCCACCTCTTCCAATCCCTTCTTTCCTTATGAAGTTTAAAAAATAAATAGCAGAAACCGAGTTTTGCCGACCCTTGCGGGTGGAAACCCGATGACGAGACGCAAAAAACTCGGTTACCGCGCTTCAGTTGTCACCTTGTAAGAAAAATGGAGCGCAAAGACGCAAAGAAGAACAGAAGGTGCAATGAATTGCGCTACTATGAACCGTTACCGTGTTGGAAAGATGCCAACTTCCGCTGTAGCAGTTGTGGGTCTTTGCACACATGAAATTCCCATTTTCCATGCTTGCCCCAGTTACTGACTGCCGATACCCACCGTCTGGCACCGGTGTGTTTGGCACGGTCTTGATCGGTTTCGTAACCCTTGATTTCCAAAATCAGATGGTCTCCGTTCTTGAGTCGGACAATAAAATCGGGTTCGTAGTTGTGAGCACTACCGCCATACTCGTACGGAATGCTGAGCCCAAGATGGTCGTTCCGAACATAGCATTCCACATCCTCAGATTGCTCCAGCCAAAAGCAAGCGGATCGCTCCCACGTCTGGGTATCCAGCACGACCTGATTAATATGACTCCGTTGTGTTCCATAACACGGGCGCGTGGTGAGAAAATCCACATCTGCGGATGTACGGGTCGGCTTATAGCGGCTCAGAATGGGCGTTAGCGGGCTTTCACCCTCCGTCTCATTTGGCTCAATTGCGGCAATAAACCGCTCAACGATACGAGTTACGTATTGCTCTTGTCCAAGCTCACACGGATTACATCCGCGAAAATCCACCTTTGTTTTCACATAGTGCTCGACCATCCTGAACACTTGGGGGAATAGCTTGTGTCGGGATTGCAGTCGGACGTTGGGATTGCTGTTCGGATCAGGGTGGGTGTTGCTATCGCCAACCAATTTCCAAACAATCTGGCCCGCGATTCTAAACTTGATCTGTTGGATGTGCGTTGTCTTGTAATATGCCTCTCGGTTCTGCTCAATGAAGTCTCCGGGCCCCAAAGCGGTTGGGGTGCCGATTTCGTAGCCGACAGCGGGTTTGACAAAAACGGCAGTTGGCCTGAGGTCCGGCTCAAGGTGGAACGGTTCCATCGCCGCAATGTCTGCCTTGATTTCATTCCTTCGCAGGGTGAAGGCATATCTCTCAACAGCGGGGAATTTTATCTCAAAATGTGCGCGTTCTGGCAGTGCCCGGACGTGGTTTTTCGGCTTGTCTTCCGGCGCGGGGTCGCTCGTGGGCCGGCCTTTGAACGGAATCACAGAGAATGGGATGCCGTACACATCAACGTACTCTTCGGTCAACAACCCGGTTTCCGGGTCGGGTGTGTAACTCATGCGCCGCAAGCCTCGCCCGACCACCTGTTCACAGAGCAACTGGCTAGTGAAGGCGCGTAGCCCTAGAATATGCGTGACGTTATTCGCGTCCCACCCCTCGTTTAACATCGCCACAGATACGACGCATCGGATCTGGCCCCCAGGTTGTCCCGGTTTCCCGATTGTCGCAACGACCTGCCGCAAATCCTCTGCGGCTTGTGTTCTGTTCTTTTGGGGGTCATCGCTTTCCGCCTCCGCCAGTTTTTTGCTGTCAATTCGCAAAGTTCGTAAAACGCCTTCGCTGTTCGATAGCAGTTCGGGAAACAGGGCACCCTGCCCGTAGACGGTTTGGGTTGCGTTTCTCTGTCGCCCGCCATTCGCCTCGACACTCTCACGGCTCTCTTCTCCTGATATTTTTTCAAAGAAATACTTCGCAATGTTGGTGTTGTCGCACACAACGATTAGGACTGGGGGCGTTTTCTCTTGGGCATCGGATGCCTGCTCAATGTATTCAAAGCGTTCTTTCCACTGGCTGGCGAGGGTGAAGAGTGCGCCTTCCGCCTCACGATAGACCGCCTCCGGTCTCGGCCTGCGTGACCCAGAGGTTCGGTCTGCTGGCGTGAGTGCGTCCTTAATGGCATCCCAGAGTCGGAAGAATCTCGGCTCGGGTCGCCCTGTCGTGTCGCTGACGGGCAATCGGGGAATCTTCGTGATGCCGCTCTCGATGGCATCCACCAAGCCGAAATCGCTGACGAGCCACGGGAAGGGGGTGCCTTCCGTGTGCCCACTGCCTTGAATGTAAAACGGTGTGGCGGAGAGATCAGCGCAGAACTGCACACCGCACGCACGGTTAATCATGTCCAAGCCTTGAATCCAAACGGTGGCTTCCGTGCGTTCCTTTCTTGCGTCGATGGATAGTTTTTCTTCATCGGTAGGCGCGGGGCGATAGGCGTGATGTGCCTCATCGTTTAGCACCATGATTGGGGCGCGTTCATACAGTTCACCCAACACCCGCTTGGCAAAAGCGTCCGGTGTCTCTTCGCCTTTATTGACGACATCGTAGCTTTGACCGCCTTCGGTATGCTCGGACTCCGGCGCGAATTGATGCCAGTTGGTGACAAGCACCTTCCCGCTGTTGAGCAATGGACGGAGTTTGGGCGGTATGAGCTCGAAGGCATCGTAGTAGTTTTCTGAAATTTCGGGGTGCAGGACCTGAAGCCGTTCCTTGATGGTCAGGTTCGGACAGACAACCAGGGCAGCCGCGGGGAAACGGATGTCGGAAGGGGTTTTCCCGCGATTGCAGAACGCCCACGCGATAAGCATCGCCATCACCACTGTTTTACCGCTCCCTGTCGCCATTTTGCAACCGTAACGGATTAGGTTGGGGATGTCAGGGTCGTCGGATGCATCAACCAACTTATCCAGCTCATCATCTGTGAATTGACGCGTAAAGGCGATGCGCTTGCCTCCCCGAAGAATCTCGGCGATGTATATGAGCGTTTCAACCGCTTCGCGCTGGCAGAAAAACAGTCGTCGCTCGAGGTCATCGCGCGCCCAATGGTTCAGTAGGTCGCGAGTTACATGGGTCGCGTTTCGGTAATTTGATTCACGCCACCGTTTCACATCGCTCCGCAAGGCGTTCACCAACGGCAGGTCATCGCGTTCTTCTTCTTGAATGAAGCGCATTTGGCGTTGTTCGCTGCCGGTGCGTTGCGTTCTGTACCAGTACCCCGCCTCACGCCGTCCAGGGTGTTTTGAGGCTTCGCCCGTTAGGGTATCGTAAACCCAATGTGCGTCTGGTTCTTCGTAGGGATTGCACAGGATGGGGTTTTCAACGGGTTGGATTGGGATTTCGAGTTGGTCTTGATTGTTCATGGGGCATCCTTGTGGTTTGGTTGGTTGTTGTCTGAATCTCGGGTTAAATTGTCTGAATCAGGATTTGCAGGATTACTATGTGCTGTTATTTGTTGTTTCTCTTGCTCGCCATTGTTCTACAAACTCTGGGTCGTGTTTTTGCAGTAATCGTATTGTTTTCTGTCCCGCATCTGCATTCTTTTGATTCCAAAGCCCCAGAGGAGCGATAAGTGTATAGAAAAACCGACCCCCGAACCCCAAAGCCCCAGAGGGGCGATAGGTGCAAAATAAGTTCGATAATTGGGTATTATACCAAATTAACCAGATTCGTATTGTTTGCCATCCTGCTTATGAATTCTTCCGATCCAGAGGATCGCAATGTCTATAGCACACGATAGCCTCAAAGACCCGCGCTCCAGCGGAGCGCAATGTGTGGAGTATCATGTTTCGAGCGTGTTTTCGTCTACCGGATCAAAAACGTATTTTGGATTGTAGGGAACGTCAAAGCGTTTTAGAAGTTCGAGATATTCTTCTTTGAATGTCTTGTATGAATGGTGTTGTTCTTGGTTTTGGATGTAGGTGATGACATCTTCTAGCTGGGAATGTGAGTAAGTGAATGCAGCGAACCCTTCTTGCCATCTGAATTTTCCTACGGTCCATCGTTTTCGGTTGATGAAATGTGACAATCAAAATCAGACATTGTGCTCATTTGATAATCACAATTGGTATTGAATCAATCGTGCGCCACATTGCACTCCGCTGGAGTGCGGGTCTCTGGGCCTATCGCGTACTATAGACATTGTGATCCTCTGGATCAGAAGAGTGGATCCACGTTTCATATTTCTATATCGGATGCTTGGTTGTCGTCAGCTTCTGGGCCACAAGGGCGTAAAGGCTCATTCCCGATTGTGCGGCTTCATCTGCCAATACGTGATAAAGTTGTTCGTCAACGGGGATGGTGAACGATCTTTTGTCTTCTTTGCACAAAGGTGCTTGCGGAATGGGTTCATGATGTTTTCGATAGCTCTCTTTAACGCCTTCCCAAGCCACTGCGAGTTCGCTTAATGCACCCTGTGGTGTATCTGAAAATGCTGACACATTCGGCATCTCAACAAAATGGGCTAAATAATCGCCATCTTCATCAAGAAATACGTTGACGGTGAATCCGTCAAAGTCGTCGTGGTTCTTATTCATCTTCTACCTCCGATTATCGTAGGGGGTGAGGCTTGTATCTACTCTTTACATCTAGCTATCTTTCGTAGGCGATCTTTCGGGTATGATTTCCCTAATCACCTGTTGGACGGGACTCCTGCTATCTGAACTGCTGGCTTTAGCGGACAAGTAGCCACTCTGATTTGCATCAAAGATGGCGTCAGTGGCGGCCAATAGCACAGCATCTCGCGTTTCGCGGTTGCCCTCTGCGGCGGCGACAAACGGATCGAAAGTCTCCAGTGCTTTTTGACGATGGGTGTTGACAACCTCTAAATGCTTCTGGGCAGTATAGTTCTTAATTGAGCGATTAAGCCACAGGTAAATTGGCGAAAGCAAAAAACCCTTTATAAAGAGACTTTGCAAGGCCCCAGTCAATCCCGATCCTCCGGCTTCTGGCAATCCTAGTGAAGCTGGCCATTTCAATAACACGTAAAAAAGTCCAAAGAACACAACAGTTGCCCCACCTGCCATTCCAAGCCAAATCCTCGCCCCCTTTCGATGCTGTTCTGCTTGCTCTGCAAAAATTTCCTCGTATTGCGAAATCGACTTTTCCGCTAGTTGGTTCTGCATCTGAAGCTTCAGGCGATCAAATTCTTGTTGCATTTCTTCTAACTTTTGCTCAGCTTCATCGCTCTTTGCTTTCACACTATCAGTCTCGGCGTTCAACCTGTCCAAGAGAATACGAGAGGAAACCCTAATTTCATCCCCAAGCTGCTCTAATTTCCTTGACGATAAATAAGTTACAATGTGCCTTAAAGGTTCTTTCGCAGAATCACAAAAATCAGAAATTTGCTTTAAAAGCGCATCATGTGTTTCTCTTGGATTTTCACCGCTAATTTCAAACTCTTCAATCTCTCGAGCGTTTTCATAAAATTGTTGCAAGTGCCCTATAATAACATCTCGTACTACTCCTTGGTGGTAATTCAGTATCCATTCGTGTGAAGCAGTCAGAATTTCTCGTAACATGCCATGAACAATTAACAGATCTTCATGCACAACCTCAAAGCTAAAGCCTGCCCCTGATAAATCGGAGCGTTTTAATCCTTCTAAGTCAAGTTCGTCTAAGTCAAGCCTTTTGAGCAAGTCAATAAAGCCTTGATCTGTTCCCTGAGCAGATCTTAAACGGTCAAGAATCGTTGCGGTGTTTTCTAAGGTGAACGGGTGTTCTGCATCACTGGGTTGCTCCGATACATCCACCGTGTGATTCCCTGCTGGATCGTCTACCATTTTAATGTCATAAGTTTTCTTATTCTCAAAGTCTGTAAGCAACCACGTTCTTCCTGATTCTTCGCTCCAAACCAGTAGGCTTTTAGAAAGAGTAACACTTTTTGTCTCAAATTCGTGTTGTAGTCTAAACCAATGGGAAGAGTCCAAAGCTTCCCGAAATCTGTCCAGCTCTAAACTAAACAGCACCTGTCCTTCAGCCATAACAACCTCCATAATTTTCTAAACATACACATTGCGCTCCGCTGGAGCGCGGGAGTTGGGGCATATCGTCATTCTATAAACATTGCGCTCCGCTGGAGCGCGGTCTATGGGCCGGTCGTGTTCTAATGAAATTTGACACTCAAAATCGGTAATGTTATCATAACTTTGGGTGTACAATACGTTTGAAGGGCATTGAAAGTTGAACGTCAAAACTGATTAGATATTGCGTTCTGATGGAGCGGAAGAGTTCCGATACCAGACCGTAAAACAATACGCATCGGGTTAATTGGGTATTATAACCTAATACATTCCTAATCCATAAGTTACAACAAGAGCAGGGCGTTAGTAGGGAATAACGATCGGTATTCCTGTAGGAACATAGATCTATGTTCCCTATGCAATTCATCGTGCGTTTTGAAGGTATAACATTTAGATTTTGAAATCGTATAAGTTGCTACCTGTTTGCGATAAATCGAGTTTTCGGCTCCGTTTCGCTGTCATTCAATAGATTAGTCGTGTTTTTGCCTAAATTGTGGCTATGGATTTTAAAAACCGGTTTCTGCCCGTTCTTTTTAATAAAGGTGACAACTTGCGTTATTATACCAGCTTATAGCCAAACTCGCGCGCTCCAGCGGAGCGCAATGTTTATAGTACGCGCAATACGCCAACTCTCGCGCTCCAGCGGAGCGCAATGTTTATAGTACGCGCAATATGCCAACTCCCGCGCTCCAGCGGAGCGCAATGTTTATAGCCGAGCACAACGTCAAATCGCCCAAAGCTAGTGTGGAGTATCATGTTTCGAGCGTGTTTTCGTCCACCGGATCAAAAACGTATTTTGGATTGTAGGGAACGTCAAAGCGTTTTAGAAGTTCGAGATATTCTTCTTTGAATGTCTTGTATGAATGGTGTTGTTCTTGGTTTTGGATGTAGGTGATGACATCTTCTAGCTGGGAATGTGAGTAAGTGAATGCAGCGAACCCTTCTTGCCATCTGAATTTTCCTACGGTCCATCGTTTTCGGTTGATGAAATGTGACAATCAAAATCAGACATTGTGCTCATTTGATAATCACAATTGGTATTGAATCAATCGTGCGCCACATTGCACTCCGCTGGAGTGCGGGTCTCTGGGCCTATCGCGTACTATAGACATTGTGATCCTCTGGATCAGAAGAGTGGATCCACGTTTCATATTTCTATATCGGATGCTTGGTTGTCGTCAGCTTCTGGGCCACAAGGGCGTAAAGGCTCATTCCCGATTGTGCGGCTTCATCTGCCAATACGTGATAAAGTTGTTCGTCAACGGGGATGGTGAACGATCTTTTGTCTTCTTTGCACAAAGGTGCTTGCGGAATGGGTTCATGATGTTTTCGATAGCTCTCTTTAACGCCTTCCCAAGCCACTGCGAGTTCGCTTAATGCACCCTGTGGTGTATCTGAAAATGCTGACACATTCGGCATCTCAACAAAATGGGCTAAATAATCGCCATCTGCATCAAAAAACACGTTGACAGTGAATCCGTCGAAGTCGTCGTGGTTCTTATTCATCTTCTACCTCCGATTATCTTTTACCACATTGGCAATTATTCTTGCATTTTTCGCACCGCTGGTGCTTTTGGGTGTGATCCTATCCCTTCCATCCTTCCACTCTTCCATTCCCTCCCTATCTGTTTGTGCTCTTCAGATCATGCACCTGCATGACTTCGTTTCCGCGGGGGTCGATGACTTTGACGGCGACGCGGGCGTGTGTTCCTACGGGGAATGGGAATGATTCGGTGCCGCTGAACTGCTCGAAACGCTCGGGGTCAATGATGCCTTTGAGCGCACGCGCGATTTTTTCCCACGCTTTCTTGTCGGGGAAGAAGGCTTGGGTGATGCAGAAGGTCCGATCGTCGTAGTCGGAGTCGATAAACCACGCGGCTACCTTGTCACCTCCCGCGGAGCTCACGGTGTTGTCTACAGGATTGTAGATGTCCACACCCTCCATCTTGATAATATACTCCCCGTCTTCCGTTGGTTCGAGCTCCGTGCGCGGTAGTCCAAACACGGTGAACAATTCACTGGTGTGTGGATTCTTGAGCAGGTCGTTCATTGCCACATCGGGGTTGACGTATGCCGTGTGGATACGAACTTTCAGATCCGGATTGGCTTGGATGGCGGCTTGTGCCGCGCCATCGAATTTGAAGCCCACAAAGAGCAACGTATCATACCCACGTTGGTGAGCCGCACGCACACAATGTTCAACTTGCATCGCTGTCACGGGCCCGTGTTCTGGACCAAAAGCCACCGCCACGGTTGGCTTCGTATCGCTCTCTTCCCAACTTCCTTCGGCGTGCAGAACCCCCTCAAGTGGGTCAAGTGCCGCGAACTCCACCGTTCGGTTATCGGGGAAGCGCACACTGCCGTTTCGTAGCAACCGAATCATCTGATCGAGATACGCTTCGGCATTGGCGGGTTCGTCCGCTGTGCTGTCAGACTCGAATGTATCCGGCAACTCTTCGGATTCCCCGCCGATGGGTGAATCCAGATCAAGCGATTCTTCGAGGGGTTGCACTGCCTCCACTGTGAAGGGGCCGCTCACGCGCAACTTCTTCCGGTCTACCTCTGGCTGGTCGACCAATTCCTCGCCTTGGGAAGATGCCGCGATGCAGGCGTTCACTGCATCCATCTTTGCCTGAAACGCCTCGCGATAATCGGTTAACGCCTTCTGCAACGCCTCCGGCCAGTCAGCGTCGGTGTCAAAAGGCACTTCCCACTCCTGCCACGCTGTATCGGGAAGTTGCCACCGTCGCCGGTCCGCCTCCGTGATTGCTTTCTTCTTTTCGCGCCGCTCCTTCGCCGCAAGTTTGGCAAGCATTGCTGTCCGAATCTCTGGCGTAACTTCCGCTAAGGCACCGTTGAGGGTCTCCAACTTCTCTTCCAGAATCGGCTCATGTTTTGCAAAGATCTGGTCAAGCCCACTGTTATGGGCAATGCTTCTGAGGGTGATATGTGGAACAATTTTGTTGACGAAGCCGCCCTCAACTCCTTCTGATTGCTCTTTGAGTTTGTAGTAGGCGTAGGTGCCTGTCAAGATGCGTTGAAGTGTCAAGGTGGTCGCAACGCGACTGGTATCAATCATTATCCATCGCCTCCCCCACTGTTCGGCGACGTAAGCGGTGGTGCCACTTCCGCAGGTGGGGTCGAGGACAAGATCGCCGGGGTCGGTAGTCATGAGGAGGCAACGTTGGATGACTTTTGGATTTGTTTGAACAACATAAGTTTTATTAGCCTCTGGTGCTGTGTCATCCCAAGTCGTCGTAATTTCGGAGACTGACGAGTCAGAAAAATAATAGACGATTCGTAGTGCCGTTTTGTTGGCCACAACACGATTAGCACTGACAAGACGATTAAATCCCTCTAGAGTATGTGTCCAGTGTCTGTTTGCAGGAATCCCGTATTGATTACCTTGAAAATGTCTCAAAGTGTTTTCACCTGCGCCTTGGCCGTGAGCTGGAAGAGTCATAAAGAATTTTGCATCTGTGGGTAATAAATTTGGATTTTCTTTCTCTTTTTTTGTTAGCGAGCGGCGTGTTCCATCCGCCAATTCAACATCCGCGAAAATAGTATTTTTGTTCGCCTCTTTGTCAAGAAAAAGACGATTAAATTTTACCGCCTCTTTGTTCTTTGCGTACCAGAGGAGGTAATCAGAAATTCGACGCGGTGCGCCCTTTTGTTGAGTCCCACTTGTCACCTTATAAGTAATCAAAGACACAAAGTTCTCACTCCCAAACACCTCATCCATGATACATCGCACCCGATGAAGATTCTCATCACTAATCTGCACAAAGATGCTACCGCTGTCTGTCAACAGCTCTTTGGCGACAATCAGCCGGTCCCGCAGGTAGGTGAGGTAGGTGTGGATGCCGAGGGTCCACGTATCGCGGTAAGCCTTGATCTGCTCCGGTTCGCGGGTGAGATCTTCTGCCTTGTCTTTCACATCGCGCTTAAAGACGGTGGGTTGGAAGTTTGAGGCGAACTTGATGCCGTAGGGCGGGTCAATGTAAATCATCTGCACCTTGCCCGCGAGGTCTTCGCGTTTTGCAAGGGAACTCATCACGCTCAGGCTATCGCCCAAGATGAGACGGTTTGCCCAATTCACGTCGTGCTGGTAAAACTGCACCGCCTCCCCGTATTCCTGCTGCGGGTCGGCAAAGAGTTCGCGTTGGACGTTTTCGCGTTTTGCCACATTCAGAATCGCTTTCGCACTCACGCGCTCGTGGATATGCAGTGCCACCGGATCGACGGTAAAAGAGCTTGCCTCCTGTTTGCCTGCCCATTCGAGCCATGGGGCTTGGTGTTGCAGTGCCTGCGCGATGATGTTCACCTCATCGGCGGAGAGTGCCCCCTGCTGTGCCTTTTCGAGCAACTCAGGCAGTTCGTCCGGCTCTGCGTTTCCGTCAAATCGTAGGACGGGGGGTAGGTGGGGGTTGTAGACATATTCGTGCTTAGGCTGTTCACGGACCACCCCGTACGCGGCGATGCCTGCGGGTGGGTTGTTCTTTCGGGTGGCGTTGTCGTGTCGGTAGTCTTCGACATCTTTGTTTTGTGAGTTTCCGGATTTTTTTGCCATTGTGTTATCTCCTATGGATTTAAGCTATACAGGTTGGGTTAGTAGAGGGGCAAGATGCCTCGGATACGGGGGGTTGAGGTGGCAACTTGGGTTATTATACCATTTCTGAAAATTTATATCGCGTTAGCGGTTTTGATGAAATATGAAACGCCTGTAATCCCGGCTACGGGGGTGCGGTTGATGACGCTTTCTTTGAAAGTGGCAACATGAGTTGACGCAAATCGTTATCCGATGGGGCAAGATGCCCCGGCTACGGGGGTCTGATGCGTTGCAACATGAGTTGACGCATATCGTTATCCGATGGGGCAAGATGCCCCGGCTACGGGGGTCTGATGCGTTGCAACATGAGTTGACGCAAATCGTTATCCGATGGGGCAAGATGCCCCGGCTACGGGGGTCTGATGCGTTTTTGCTTATGCTTTGAAAGTGAGTTGACGCAAATCGGACTTCCATTAACGAGTGATTTATTATCGGAATTGGTATTATACGCTATTATCTTCAGAAATGCGAAGAAATTAAAAAAGCCCGATGGGAATACATCCCATCGGGCTTTTTTATGCTTTAATCTACTTAGGGTCAAGGGTAACGCACGGTAAGATCATCTCTTCGAGCGAGATGCCGCCGTGTTGGAACCCACCCTGAAATTGGCGTTTATACTCGTTAAATTGACTTGCATAGACGAAATAGTAATCCTCTTTGGCGACGATATAACGCTTCTCCCTAAAATCACCGGGTAGCATATAACGTTCCGCGTCGGTAATTATCAGTCCATTTTCTCCATCGCACCACAGCCCACCGCCCGCCATCTTAAATCGCAGTCCATTGGTTGCGGGCTGACTGCTTGAGACCTTAGCGGCCCGATGACATCGGATGGAGCCGTGGTCTGATGTCAAAACCACAGTGACTCCCCGTTCAGCAAGTACCTTGAGTACCTTAAACAGTCCCGAATGGAGAAACCAGCTTTGTGCCAGAGTTCGGAACGCGGTTTCATCAGGAATCAGTTGCTTGAGCAGGCTGATTTCGGAACGCTTATGCGTCAGCAGGTCAAGGAAATCAACGACGACAGCCGCGAGACTGATACGCTTTGTGCCGTTCAGCCATTGCAGATATTCCATTTCGCCCCGTGCGTCGAAGATCTTAAAATAGTGCGGATGCGGTTTGAGGATAATCCCGTGTCGCTCCAGTTGCAACCGCATGAGATTTTTCTCATGGCGATTAACACTTGTGTTCTCGTCATCGACTTCGACCCATAAATCCGGGTAGCGTTCTGCGAGTTCGAGTGGGAACAGTCCGCTAAATAGCGCGTTCCGTGAGTAGAGTGTCGCCGTTGGCAAAATCGAGTAGTAGTAATGTTTCGTGATGTTAAAGTATGCGTGCAGGATGGGTTCAATTTTTAGCCAATGGTCTAGCCGCATACAGTCAACAACGACAAAAAGCACCTGTTTGCCAACCTGAACTTCCGGTAGCACATGTTTGTAAATGACATCCACCGATAGGTCTGGCGAATCTTCGCCAACGAGCCAATCACAGTAATGGTCTTCGACGTATTGTGCAAACAGGGTATTCCACTCCTGTTTCTCCAGCGAATGGGTTTCACGAAGTTCTTCTGCGGTATCCAGTGTATCGAGGCGCAGCTCCCATTCGGAGAGCTGAATGTAAACATCAATCCATCTTCGCCAATCAAGGTTCCCCTGTTGCTTCAATAATCTCCGTTTGTTAAAATCAACGACATACTCCTGAAACGTGTAATCCTCTTTAATGGCGTGATGGTCTAGGAGAAACGTCAAAACAGAGGCGATTTGCCTCGGACTTACGGGTTTCATCAAGAAATCATCTGCGTGATGAATAATTGCCTCATTAATTACTTCCTTCTGATCGCTTGCGGAGACCATAATCACCGGCAAATACGGGTTTGTTCGCTTAATCTTCGAGAGGATACGGATGCCGTCCATATCTGGCATGTCGTGGTCAAGTAGGATGACATCGTAAATCTCGTTTTCCAATAAAGAAAGTGCCTCTGAATCATTGCTCGCCGATGTGATATCATATCCCTTATGTTCCAAAAACAGGATGTGTGTCTCTAACTCGCGAATGTTGTTATCAATCCACAAAATCCTCCTTCTCTGTTTCTGCATTTCATATCTTCCTTCCTCCGTATTGTTTTAGAGTTGCCGCCTGCAACTCTGCGCGGTATCTCAGACCGGCAGAGTCGGATTGCTGCAAACTCATCAACAGATTGGTTTTTAACTCATCAAGAGTTGCCCAACGGGCATCGCTAATCTCTTTGGTATCTACAGGTTGTAGCTGACCTCCAATCGTACGAGCCGCGAATACATGAGATGTCCAGTTCACCACTTCGTTCTCAAAGGAAAAATCAACATAAACCTTGAGCAGGTACTTCTGTAGTTGAATCGCTAAGCCCGTTTCTTCGTAAGCTTCACGTTGTGCCCCAGTCTCAAAATCCTCCCCACGTTCGATGCCTCCGCTGGGCGGTCGGTAGACCCCAGGGGGATAACTCGGTTTTTGAATAACAGCAATTTTATCCTCTCGTGCGTGCGAGATGAAAAGCGTAACATCGTGTGCGCGCCCATGCCTCATGCTCCACTTCAATAGGTCAAATTCTTTTCGACGCATCCGATATGCGGTGCGAAGAGTGGCGGGTACGCCATACTTGTGTTCAAGCCGATTTACCACACTTTCGGTGATGTACATAGGGTTAAACGGGAGGTAAAATTGTGGGTTGTGTGATTGCGTTGATTCGCCGATTAGATTCCTTCGACGAAGCGTCCCGGGTTCAGCAGACCGACTGGATCGAGTCTCGCCTTAATTGTTTTCATCAATCCAGTGCTGTTCCCGACGGGGCCCCAGACATCGACCTGACGTTTGAGACCTAGCGGTGCCGACTCGATAATCAGACTCCCACCAACACCGATGGCGTATTCACGTAATTCTACGATTCCCTTGGCGATGGATTGGAGTGTATCTGTGTCCTCAGAACCTTCTGAAATGGCGATATAAACCACGCCGTTTCCCATTAGCCCCATCATTTGCACTGGAACGTGTACGGTGTTTAGCGTCTCCAGCGTAGTGTTGACGAACCCTTCCACATCTGTCATCCGCAGATTTGCTTTGCATACGACATCCTGAGATGACCGACCGACTTCAGGAAAGGCACACATTGATGAACGGAGCGCATCTTGGTCTGTATCCTCAAGCACTTCCACACCGATTGCATCACCCTGTTTCGCCATGGATTGCACCTGATCAATCTGCCATGCCACCGTTTCGGGATGGCCGTCAATGCCTAGCGCGATAATTGTTCCAGATAACATAATTCCGGACAAGGCTGTGGAGCGGGCACCATCAGTGAACAGATTGAGAAAAACGGGTGACAGTTGGGAGTTCGCAATTTCTAATGCGATCTCTGCCGCATCCCGCACCGTTTTGAAGCGCAATAACAGTGTACGCTTGCACTCGGGTAGCGGATAGAGATTGAACGTCAACTCCGTAATGATTCCCAGGGTTCCAAAAGACCCGATGTACAACTTTTTCAGGTCGTAGCCAGCAACATTTTTGACTACGTTTCCTCCGCTGTTCACAACCGCTCCGCTCGGTTGGACCACCTTCATACCAAGCACCCGGTTGCGGGCTGTGCCATAGCGGAGTCGTGATGGGCCACTGGCGTTTGCCGCGACAAGACCGCCGAGTGTCGTATCCGCCGCATAAGGCGGGTCTAGGGGTAGATATTGCCCTTCTTCGGCTAATGTCCCTTGGAGCTCGGACAACCGAACCCCAGCCTGCGCCGTAACACTGAGGTCGGCGGGTTCATACTCCAACACTTCGTTGAACTGCTCCATCAACAGGGCCAAATCGACCTGGTCCGGAGGATTGCCAATTCCGAGTTTTGTGCCCGCCCCAACTGGGATGATTGACAACTGGTGTTCTGTGGCAAAAGCCAGTATATCCTGTATTTCTCGAATTGAGGCTGGCGCAACAACGGCTTGAGAACGGATTTCATCGATCTGGTACGGGTCAGGATGTATGCCCGTTTCACCAACGATTCGGCTCAGATTGTCGCACAACTGTTTTGACTGTTTTGAAAGGCCCACTGTTATATCTCCATGCCCTGATATGGATAACGTGCGTTGCGCTCCGCTGGAGCGCGGGGATTTGGGCAGATCGTGTTCTATAGACATTGCGATCCGCTGGATCGGAAGAGTGAAAACGCGAAATGGTTCCCCTGATCAAAATGTAAAGTTTATTTTTTGAAAGTTGCTTGTGGGCACTATTCAATCCCAAAGCTGTTGAACTTAACGGTTGCGTTGCTTCCGTCTCTGTGTTGGGATTTCCCGTACACGCCGACCTTGCCCGCCTTCAACCTTCGCTCAAGAAATCTTCCGACGTTCGTACCATCAATTGAGAGAATGACATTTTGACCCACCTGACGAACCGAAAGTTTGATTGGCGTATCCTTTTTAAAGTCAATAGTACGGACCTGAATCGTTGGATTGCGGACCTGCCGTCCCGCAATCATAGCATCAAGACCGATACTGCATTTCGTTCCGAATGGGTCGGCACCGGCGGCGCGGTACAGGTAAAATATACCGCGTGATTTTTCACCTCGGGAGGCGAAAACGACCCCGACATGTTCACCAACTCCCGGCGGCAACACTTCGGCGGATACGGTGTATTCCTTGTCCGATATACTTTCCAAGGATGAAAGCAGAATTGTCTCCTCCTGTGGTACTTGTAGATGTAACATGCCCCCTTCACTCTTGTGGGGCGCGCTCACATCAAACAAGGCCCCTTCTGCCTTATCAAAATTGTCAGATTTCGGAACGCCACTCGCATCAGCTTCTGTTTCAGTGGTGCTAGATTCTGCGGTTGAGGGCTCAGCGGCCTCTTCCAGGACCGTTGAGGGCGGGGACGTTGAGGGCGGGGACGTTGATGGCGTAGCACATCCAATCCCAACCGCTACAACGATGACAAAAATTATTTGAAAAACCGGATTGTATCCCAATGAAATCCTCCTTTTTATGTGGGGCTTTGTAGCCCAAGTTTTGCATACGATTCAGCGGTCGGAAAAATCTTACCGGGGTTGCATAATCCCGATGGATTGAAAATATCTTTGATCTCTGCCATGGCTGCTAGGTCTTCAGGACTAAAAATGAGCGGCATATAATCCATTTTTTCGACACCGATGCCGTGCTCACCTGTGATTGTACCGCCGACTTCAGCACAGACCGAAAGAATTTCTGTATTGACCGCATCAACGCGCTCGCACTGACTGGCATCGCGCTCGTCAAACAGCACGATTGGGTGGATATTCCCGTCGCCTGCGTGAAACACGTTTGCGATGGGGATATCGTACTTTTCAGAAATTTCCGCGACCCTTCTGAGCACTTTAGGCAGTTGGGAGCGCGGCACAACACCATCTTGCGTGATGTAGTTCGGGGCAAGCCGTCCGAACGCGCCAAAAGCACTTTTCCGCGCCTTCCAAAGTTCTTGGCGGTCTGCGTCGTCTTTGGCATACCGCACTTCACGACAGTTGTGAGCGTTAAAAATTTGGATAATCTGTTCGACTTGGCTTTTCATACCCGCCTCAATGCCATCAAGCTCAACAATTAAGACGGCACCTGCATCAATTGGGAATCCCCAATGAAAACCTGCCTCAAGGGCTCGAATCACTAAGTTATCCATCATCTCCAAAGCACCGGGGATGATTCCCGCCGCAATGATACGGGAAACCGCATTCGAGGCATCGTCAATCGTTTCAAACACACTGAGAAGAGTTTGATAAGCTTGCGGCTTACGAAGGAGGCGCACAACCGCTTTCGTCACAATACCGAAAGTCCCTTCGGAGCCAATCATAACCCCGCGCAGATCGTAACCGGGGGTTTCTTCAACACAGCCACCAAGTTCGACAATTTCCCCGTTAGGTAGGACAACTTCTAACCCCAAAACATGGTCTGTGGTAACACCATATTTGAGGGTGTGGGGACCCCCTGAATTTTCGGCGATGTTGCCGCCGATGGTACACGCCTTTTGGCTGGACGGATCGGGAGCATAATAGAAGCCATCCTTTTCAACGGCATCTGTGAGCCAAAGGTTTACAACCCCAGGCTCAATTACAGCACGTTGATTTCTCAAATCAATTTCGAGGATTCGATCCATTCGGTTGAGGGCAATCATGATGCCGCCTTCAACGGCAAGCATTCCACCACTCAAGCCCGTGCCTCCACCCCGTGCAATAAAAGGCACATCGTGCTTGTTCGCCAATTTTACAATTCCTGAAACCTGTTCCGTTGTTGTAGCGAAAACAACGAGGTCGGGCAAGGCTTTGAACAGTGTCGCCCCATCGCACTCGTAAACCGAAAGTGCTGTTGAATCGGTAATCACATTTTCGTCCCCAACCAGATTTGAGAGGTCGGAGATTAATTGTTCTTTTTCAGTCACGGCACACCTCCAGAGATGTATCATGTTGTCTACTTTGTTAAGACGTATATTCTCGATTTGGGTTTGCAGAACCATTCAATGCCATTCTTTTGGGTCTGAATCCCAAGCATTGCTTTTTTTGATAGAATAGTGCCATCTCAAACAAGAAAGGAATTGTTAATCCTAAGAAGGATGGTCGTATGAACGATCGCAAAATGGAAACCCAAAAAGCACATGGAAAACACTATCGAGATGGTATCACATTGACAGAATTATTCCAACTTTTTCCTGATGACGCAACGGCAGAAAAATGGTTTGTTAAGTGCAGATGGGAAGATGGTATCCGTTGTGTGGACTGCGAAAGTGAAAATGTCAATGACTACACCGAATCCGTGCCGCATATCATTGCGCCAACAATGTATTTGATGGAGAAGTTGAAGCCGATGAAACCTATATCGGAGGAAAAGAAGGAAACAAACACGCCACCGTTTACACTGACCAAGCATCTGCTTATAACGGACTCCCACGTAAACATGCAAAGGTTCGGCACTCTATTGGTGAATATGTCAGAGAACAAGTACATACTAACGGTATCGAATCCTTCTGGGCAACTCTCAAACGCGGATATAAGGGAGTCTATCACAAAATGAGCCCAAAACATCTACACCGATATGTCGCAGAGTTTGCCATGCGACATAACCACAGAACTATGGATACTATTGATCAGATGAAACAAATTGTTAAACATGCACAATCTAAGTGCTTATCATACTCTGAGTTAATCAGCTAACACTTGCATTTTTCCTTGATGCGATATATCATATATGTTACGATTTATTCAATCTGATTCTTTATGCTTTTAGTATATAATAATACCATTTCTGAAAATTTATATCGCGTTAGCGGTTTTGATGAAATATGAAACGCCTGTAATCCCGGCTACGGGGGGGCGGTTGATGACGCTTTCTTTGAAAGTGGCAACATGAGTTGACGCATATCGTTATCCGATGGGGCAAGATGCCCCGGCTACGGGGGGCTGATGCGTTTTTGCTTATGCTTTGAAAGTGAGTTGACGCAAATCGGACTTCCATTAACGAGTGATTTATTATCGGAATTGGTATAACAATGGAAGGATCTTAACAATGATTGAGTGGATTAAGGTATTGACTCCAGTCGTTGGGATTCTAATAATGATTGGAGTATTCATTTATAGTAACATTATGTCTGGACGAGAGATAAAGGAACGGTTCGACAAAGCTTGTGATGAGCGAAAAGAGATTAAAGCAGATATTAAGCAACTCAATCAGAACTTTATTGAGCATTTATAGTTTATCACAATAAGAAGGAGCTTAACAATGATTGAATGGATTAAGACTTGGGGTATAATTCTCGGACTGTTTTTAACCATACTGACGTTTTCCTTTCAGTCTTGCATGACAAGACGGGAGATAAACGCAAAGTTTGAAACCACAAACGCGAAACTTGACGAGGCTAGTGCCCACCGGAATAGAATTGAGGATAAGGTTGAACAACTCAATCAGAACTACATTGAGCATTTAGTCCATCACAATAAGAAGGATTAAAACGCCTTACCCTTCCACCTCAGCTAACGGTTATAACAAACCGTTGGCTTTTTTTGTGATCAGAATCGCTTTACAACGTTATTTGTTAGGATAGGAGGTAACAATGTTACGCTTAATCTTGGCATCTATGCTAGTCATGGTAACTCTCTTGGTTCCCACTGTTCAGTCACAAGACAACTTCCAGTATAGTTGGGAGATGGATGAAACCCCACAAGGCTCTGATCGAGTCAATGTTATCCAACCCGTAGAAGTGATACTCACAGGAAACCAACCAGTACATGTTCCATCTCACAGCGCATCCCTGCAGCTAATGAGTGACTACTCCGTGTATCTTAGCCCCGAATGGAATGCAGAGGATGCTTACAAGTTACTTCGCACCTTCGAGTCAGCAATACCCCAACGCAGGTACCATCTTGCTGGCAGGCAAAAATCCACAGAGCCTCCCTCTCTCTGGCGATTGAGCAACCTGCATATCCATAACGATATTGCAATTGGGTTTGAAAATGGGCAGAAAATTGTCACGATTGCCGATGCCGCGTTTGTGTATGCTGAACCGTTGTTAGCTGAAATTGAAGGGGTGAGAGGCAGATTTTTCTCCAAGAGACTCCATCGTGCTGTGGTTCGGTTCGTAACAGATAATGGTGCTGATAGAAACGCCATCAAACGGATACTGAGGGAACGTTACGCTCTTAGTGTAGATGTGCCTGATTATCGTGAACTGACGCGGCACACAACCAATGAGCACGCGGGCAGGTTCTCAACATTCAAAAACGAGGAGTTGATGTCTCTTGTCTCAATATTGGAGGAGTTCCCAACAGGTATGTTGAAAACGCCCGGGCTAAAGTATTTAGTTCGACGGTTAGACGGAACGCCCAACCCACGCTACCCCTTCGCACCTGCGCTTGCATGGCCTAGTGCTGGCTACATAGAGTTCATGGAGGGCGCATTCAAAGGAGGCAGTCCTGATTACATTCACAGGCTCATCCTCCACGAGAAGGCGCATTTCCTGTGGGCACACCTTTTTGACGAACAACTCAAACAGGATTGGATTAAACTCGGCGGTTGGTATCAAAATCCTGATAATCCTGATAGGTGGTCAACAACTGAGGGGACCACGTTTGTATCCGCTTATGCACACGATAAGAACCCGAATGAGGATATGGCGGAGAGCATCAGTTATTACATCGTGAACCCTGATAAACTTCGCTCACACGCGCCTGCCAAGTATCAATTTATTCAGGATAGGATTATGCACGGCACCCGTTATATCTCGCAGATTCGCAAGGACCTGACGTTTGAGGTCTACAATCTATATCCTGATTACGTGTATCCAGGGCGGATTATACGAGTCGATATACAGGTTAGTGGCGAACCTGAAGCGGATAAGCAGATAACGATAGAACTTGAAATCCATAATACAGGAGATTTGGACACGGCACGCGGGACATATCTCAGAATATTTAGTGAAAAAGGCACTTTCTTTGATATGTGGCTTTCTGCCATAGGGCCCAACGGTGAACGCATTGATGCAGGGCATATCCTGCGCGGTACGACGAAATTCTCACGCTATCGGGCGAATGGCTATTGGGGGCCAAGTGCAATTACCATCCAAGATGCCGCAGGCAATGAGCGACATCAATCCGCGCAAATGGATTTCGGTTGGAAGCTTTATATCAACAACGCTCTTGCAGATTACGAGGATCCGACTTATGTCAAAAATTCGATGCGACTTTCGTTATCACAAGGTGTTGAAAATGGAAGGATTTATCACATCATTAACGCTAGTTGTCAAGTTATTGATGACGTTGGAATAAACGGTATCTATATACACATCAATGATGCGAATCCTGAAACCTATTCACGCGGCGCGGCATCTGGACAAAATCCTCAGGGCGCGGGGGGCTGGGGAGGATGGAATGAGAAGACACACCAACAAATATACGACGCGAGTGTGAATCTCACCATTCCAGACTACTATAATGGTGGGAAATACGTGGTTCATAACCTCAGAATCATCGATCGTGCAGAAAACTCGACTCGTGTCTACTTCAGCGATTATAAAGGCGAATTAGACGAGCGTTCTATAAAATTTGATGAACCACCCGCTACTATTGAGGTGCCAACAATCAATCCAGATAGTATCCCGCCTGAACTGGATGTAAATCGGATTACCATAAAAGCAGAACCGACACGTCCAGAGGACCCAAACGGTGAAACGGAGGTTGATATTACCTTTAGAGCACGTGATAACATCAGTGGGTATAAGAAAGCAGACCTGCGTCTACGGGATCCGCACGGTGGAATCCATTACTTTACGCATACCCTTCCGCGTAACTACACAATCTATTTTCCCGGCGACCCAACCGTTTACCGAACTTACCATGAACAGATTGTCCTGCCTGTTGGCAGTATACCCGGCACATGGGGGCTTGCTGAAATGGTGGTGCACGATAAAGCACATAACTTCTCAAAGTATGATTTCACTGAAATCGTGCGTTTTGAGGTTGATGACACGCCTCAATTAGACGCATCTATCCTTGTTAAATTTGACATGTTCCTGCCAAAGGGCATGAGTTTAATTCACATTCCACTGAAAGTAGAGAGTGTTAACGGAAAGCCACAGACCATCGAATCCGTCAGTGACCTCTACACCATACTCGGTGGCGCGGCGACCGTCAACTTCCTTACCATTTATGACCCCCAAAGCCAAAAATGGCTCAATTATTACGACGACAGGGACAAAGGGACAGCATCAGACATGGTTTTGACTGATGATTTCGGTATCCTTGCCACCATGAAATCTGTGGTGTCTATCCGCCTTTCCGGTGTCCCACTCGGTATAGACGGAAGCAGTTCAATCGCATTGCACCCCGGAACAAACCTTGTGGGCGTGCCCTTGAATGATTCAAGGATAATCCACGTAAGCGATTTACTCACGCTTGAGGGGATTGTGGATAATGTCTCTGTCATTATTGTTTTAAGTGATGAGTTTAAGGTGGTTGGACAAGCGGGCGACCCCGGTGATATTCCAATCACTGGGGGGCAAGCATTTATCCTAACCGCACAGGAAGCGGCTACGGTTCCAATCGCTGGTGATGGATGGGATTAGCACGCAATAGACTCTGTTGAAACGGTTTTTCTGTTTCAAACAAAGTCTAGTGAAATTTGACAATCAAAATCGGTAATGTTTGGTGGCTCGGGTGGGAAAGGCATTCCCGCCATAAGCCGAGATCGCAAGAAGGGTAGGAAAGGGATTTCCTACCCACGGGGCCGGCGGTTTTTAGAAATTACCGAAGTTGAACGTCAAAACTCATTAGAATCCTGCGGTTTGTGCAAACAACGCGCTTTTCCCTTGATTCGTTATGCCGGATATATTAGTCAACGCAACGGGTTTGTGCCACGGTGGCGCAATCGGTGGCACAAACCGGATTGGAATAGAAGAATCCCTTGAACCGAAAGGAGATTCTCCGCTGACCATTCCAAACCAAAAGAGAATGTGTAATTATCACGTGCGGTGGAAGTAATCACCCCCGGAAAACCTATAAAGGAAAGAAGCGAGAAGCCCGTAAAGATACCAGCTAAGGGATTAAGCTCATACAAGCCCAATCCCTTATGAGTTTTGACGTTCAACTTCGGTAACCCCACCCCGGTAGGTGCGTGTTTTGCGTCGAGTCATCCGAAGACGGATGGGCAGACGAGCTGCGCGCATCTCGCCACCCGTAAGGGCATCTTGTGCGCTCGCTCACGCGACCATCCGTCCTCGGACCACCCGCAAGGGCATTCTTGCCACCCGTTAGGGCGGCAAAACTCGGTTTCTTCCCCTTTGGGGTGAGCGCGTGTAAATGGTTCATTTGAAGATACAAAAAAACCGAGATCTCCTCAACAGACAGCATCAGAAACCTCGGTTCAAGTCAAGGTACGCAAAAGATTAAGAGCAGGCTCATTAGCCGATAATCTTCAAATCATCTTCCGGCCCCTGCTCACTGAGTTCGTCCGCCAATTGACTCGCCACATCGCAAAATGCCGCCGATTGCGGTGAGTCCGGGTTGGATGCCACAATTGGCACACCGAGGTCACCAGCGGTACAGATTTCGGCATCAATCGGAATCTGCCCCAAGAACGACACCTCGAGTTTTTCGCTGGTCTTTTTGCCACCATCTGCTCTAAAAATGTCTGTCCTTTCGCCACAGTGCGGGCAGGCAAAGTAGCTCATGTTTTCGATGATTCCCAGAATCGGTACACCGAGTCTTTCAAACATCGCAACGCCACGCCGGACATCGGCGAGGGCGACATCTTGCGGGGTGGTTACAATCACCGCGCCGGTCAGGGGAATCGCTTGTGATAAAGAAAGCGCGGCATCTCCCGTGCCGGGGGGTAAATCAATAACGAGGTAATCAAGCGCACCCCAACTCACGCCCCCTAGAAAATCACGGATGGCCTTATGCAACATCGGGCCCCGCCAAATCATAGCCTCATTCTCGGAAACCGCAAAGCCGATTGACATCAGCTTAATGCCGTGGCTGACAAGTGGAATCAGCTTCCTGTCTTCTCCCATTTGGAGTTGTTCGTTAATGCCCATCATTGTCGGGATGCTCGGCCCGTAGGCATCTGCATCCATTAGCCCCACTTCTAAGCCACTCTTCGCCAAAGCGAGTGCCAGATTGGTTGCGACCGTTGATTTGCCGACCCCCCCTTTTCCACTTGCGATGGCAATCGTATACTCGACATCCGGAAGTGTCACAGTTTGTTGCGGTTGTTGTGCCGGTCCCGCCTGCGGTGTCGCTGTGGGACGAGAAATTTGAGAACCGCTGATAACCTGAAGGTCTGGATGTTTCTTTGCCTCTTGGTCTTTCGGTTCTGGTTTTTTATTGCCTTTGTTGAAAAGTTTCATCGTTTTCCTCTCCAATAGTTGGATAAATGACTAAGCAAGTTTTGGAAGAAGGAAAGGATCGAAGAAGGGTATTGGTTACGCGATCGATTCCAACCTTCTAACCTTCCATCCAAGAACCTTCCAGTCTTGTTACCTTCCACACCACGTTTGTTAGATTCTTTGTTGCGCCATTTCATAGAGCGGAGATATCTCGCGCAAACGCCGAACTTGTTTCACAACCGCATCAACCACGAAGTCAACCTCCAGTTCGGTGGTATACCGTCCCAATCCGAATCGGATAGCCGAGAGCGCGATTTCCTCCTTGACCCCCATAGCGCGTAGGACATGCGAGGCTTCAATGGCATCGGAAGTACAAGCCGCACCCGCCGAAAGCGCAATGCCTTCTAGCCCCATCAGTAGCGATTCGCTTTCGACAAATTCAAAACTGATGTTGAGGTTGCCGGGGAGCCGTTTTTCGGGATGGCTGTTGAGGTGCAGAAAATCGAGTTGTTCGGATAATTGACCATAGAGCCGGGTCCGCAAAGTGGTCAGGCGTTGCGATTCTTCTATCATCACCGCTTTGGAGAGCGCACATGCCACCCCAAAGCCAACGATACCGGGCACGTTGAGGGTGCCGGGTCTAATCTGATTTTCCTGTCCCCCACCGTGAATCATTGGATGCAATTGAATTTTAGGAGATCTGTCACGGATATAAAGTGCTCCGATTCCTTTGGGACCGTACATTTTGTGCGCAGTGAGCGACATCAGATCGGCCTTCAGGATATCAACATCAGACTCAATTTTACCGATACCTTGCACGGCATCAGAATGAAAAAGCACACCGTGTTTTTCAGCGATTTCCCCGATTTCCGGGATGGGGTTGACCGTGCCAACTTCGTTGTTCGCGTAGATCAAACTAATCAGGATGGTTGCATCAGTTATTGCGTCTTCAACAGCTTGCGGATGCACCATGCCGTACCCATCCACATCTAGATAGGTAATCTCAAATCCCTCGTTCTCCAAGGTGCTACACGTATCCAAAACAGCGTGATGCTCAACCGTACTGGTAATAATATGATTCCCTTTTCCCCGGTCCGGATACGCAACTCCTTTGAGGGCAAGATTATCCGACTCCGTCGCGCCGCTGGTGAACACAATCTCTTCAGGGGAAGCGTTGATGAGGTCAGCGACCTGCTGACGCGCTTGTTCCACCGCATCCTTAGCGTCCCAACCGAAGGCGTGCATGGTACTGGAGGCGTTGCCGAAATCGGCCGTCAGGTAGGGCATCATCGCCTCAAGCACTTGTGGGTCTAACGGAGTTGTTGCGTGATAGTCCATATAGATGGCTTTTTCTGAAGTTGCCATACCGAATTCCCCATTTTTAGGTTTCCTGTGAAGTATCAAGTGCATAATAATTTTACTTCACACTCAAGTGAAAGTCAAGCAATTCAGTGCGTGAATAGGTGATTTAGGGTTTCCTTGTACTCGATTAGGTTCAGCTTGCCTCCACTGGTCCCAGTGTCCTTCTCTGCTTTGCGCCTTTGCGTTAAAACACCGCGTCTGTGCGTTCCTGTTTTGCCTCCGATCACCCAACATATTTCCTGTACCAAGCCAACTGCCGTTTGAGGACATCCAACCGATGTCGCGGCTCGCTGATGCTATGACCTTCACGAGGATATTTGACGAACTCAACATCAACACCCATCGCTTTTAACCCCGCGTAAAATTCCTCAGATTGGGGTAGCGGGACACGGATATCGTTTTCGCCGTGCAGGATGAGCGTAGGGGTTTTGACGCGGTGGATGTAGCTCATCGGTGACAACCGGCGGTATAGTCCTATCTGCTCAGATACAGGTGCCCCATCAAAATAGAGGTGCATAAAACTAGGGATATCGGTCTGCCCATACATGCTGACGTGATTGATGACACCGCACCCATTCACCGCCGCCTTGAATCGGTCTGTTTGTGTTATCATCCAAGCGGTCATAAAACCGCCGTAACTCCACCCACCGATGACCAGACGCTCTGCGTCGGCGATACCACGTTCAATCAGAAAATCAATACCAGTCATAATGTCCTGATAATCGCCGACACCCCAATCACTAAAGTTAGCCGTAGCGAAATCGCGTCCATATCCATCGCTACCGCGGAAGTTCGGCGCGAATATGGCAAAACCTTCTCCGCAGAAATAGTGCCACTCTGCCTTGAACCCTAAATCGCGTGTGCTCCGTGGGCCACCGTGCGGTTCAACGATGAGTGGATAGGCATTTCCCGCTTGATAATCAACGGGCAAACAGAGTACTCCTTCGATCTCCAGTCCGTCGTGGCTCTGCCACTGAATCACGCGCACTTCACCGAGCGCGAAATCCTCAAGTTGTGGGTTCAGCTTCGTAATCTGTTTCAGCTCTGCTGCACGAATTGACTCTGCCACACGAATTGACTCTGCTACACGAATTGACTCTGCTACACGAATTGACCCACTCCAAACGTCATCAGGCGCGTTTGGGGCTTTCTTTGTGCATAGAACCGTATCGCCATCATCAGCGATAGAAACCGCGCCGACAACACAATCGCCAAAAGTGATCTGGCGTACTTCGCCCCCTTCCGGGATAGCGTACAGATGCCAGCGCACACCGTCCATCGCTGTGAAGTACAAGGGCGCGCCATCGGGAGACCATATCGGAGTCTCTGCGTTCCGGTCAAAATCGACTGTGAGATTGGTCGAAGTCCCCCCATCCGCCGGGATGATATAGAGGTCTTTTTGGCCATATCCCTCCGGGCTACGCAGAAACGCAATCTGTTTCCCATCAGGTGACCAGCGTGGCGCGCTCTCGCTACTCTCAAATTCCGTCAACTTTCGGATGGTAGTTGATGAAAGTGAGCTGAGGTCAAGGATTTGAACCGTCGTATTGAACATCGTATCATCCGCTTTCGGGGAGGGCGAGGAGACGAAAGCAATCCGATTCCCATCCGGGGACCATTGCGGGTCACTGACGTGGAAATCTCCTTCTGTCAGACGCTGGGATTTATCCTGCTCCTGCTCCGTATCCCCGCTAGGTAAAGTGAAGAGGAGTTCAGGTTCGTCATCCATCGTTTCGAGGTTGATAACCCAGAGATGCGTCTGCTTAAAATCATCTTTGCCCACCACTACTGGGTCGTCTTTCGCCTTCTTCCGTTTCTCCTCACTTTTGTCATCCCGCTCCTGCATCAGAAACGCAACTCGATTTCCATCCGGTGACCAACGGGGTGTTGACGCGCCATTCTTCGTGCGAGTCAATTGTTTCGCCTCCCCACCAGCGATTGGAATAACCCAGATCTGGTTTTTGTCATCATTCCGTCTGGAGACAAAAGCAATTCGCCGAGAGTCGGAACACCATTGCGGGTCTTCATCTCGGTTGGGACCATTCGTCAACTGCAACGGTTCACCGCCATCGGTAGAAACGAGCCAGATATTGCTTAGGTGTCCGCTCTGTTCTGCTTCGAGAACAGCGGTAGACCGGACAAACGCCGCCCATTTCCCGTCAGGCGAGATCATCGCCTGACCAAGCCCCTTCATCACAATGATGTCTTCAGGTTTAAGGGTTTTCGCCCTGTAATCCGTTTGATTGTTATTGCTAGTCATTTGTATCCTCCAATTCGTCAGCTTTTAAGCTTATACCATTTCTGAAAATTTATATCGCGTTAGCGGTTTTGATGAAATATCAAACGCCTGTAATCCCGGCTACGGGGGTGCGGTTGATGACGCTTTCTTTGAAAGTGGCAACATGAGTTGACGCATATCGTTATCCGATGGGGCAAGATGCCCCGGCTACGGGGGTCTGATGCGTGGCAACATGAGTTGACGCATATCGTTATCCGATGGGGCAAGATGCCCCGGCTACGGGGGTCTGATGCGTTTTTGCTTATGCTTTGTAAAGTGAGTTGACGCAAATCGGACTTCCATTAACGAGTGATTTATTATCGGAATTGGTATTATTTAAAATTCCGCGTCCTTACGCCTTTTCTTCTCTGCGTCTTTGCATCTTTGCGTTAAGCAAGTTTTAATAGTAATACCATTTCTGAAAATTTATATCGCGTTAGCGGTTTTGATGAAATATCAAACGCCTGTAATCCCGGCTACGGGGGGTGCGGTTGATGACGCTTTCTTTGAAAGTGGCAACATGAGTTGACGCATATCGTGATCCGATGGGGCAAGATGCCCCGGCTACGGGGGTCTGATGCGTGGCAACATGAGTTGACGCATATCGTTATCCGATGGGGCAAGATGCCCCGGCTACGGGGGTCTGATGCGTTTTTGCTTATGCTTTGAAAGTGAGTTGACGCAAATCGGACTTCCATTAACGAGTGATTTATTATCGGAATTGGTATTATTTAAAATTCCGCGTCCTTACGCCTTTTCTTCTCTGCGTCTTTGCATCTTTGCGTTAAGCAAGTTTAAAAATAAAAGTTGCAGTTTTGAAATCGATGTCCGTTGTAGTTATTCCGTGAGAAACCGAGTTTTCAAGAAAAAACTCGGTTTCAAGAATGTCAAATTTACTACTAAAACTTGCTCAAAATGTCACTATAAAAATAAAAGTTGCAGTTTTGAAATCGATGTCCGTTGTAGTTATTCCGTGAGAAACCGAGTTTTCAAGAAAAAACTCGGTTTCAAGAATGTGAAGTTTATTCTTAAAACTTTAAATGACCCTACAGCGGCTCCGACTTCGCTTGACATTACTCTAAACTACCTGTACAATATCAACATGAATACCCATAACCCAAAGCCTAATATTGTATATTTCGACCTCGAGACCCAATACAGTGCGGCTGATGTCGGAGGCTGGGCCTATATTGATGAAATGGAACTTGCCCTTGCGGTGACCTACAGCACGGCAGATAGGGAATACGCCACTTTTTTTGAGGCAGACGTTGATGCGCTGATTGATAAACTCAGGGAAGCCGATCTGGTCGTTGGATTCAATATCAAGAGTTTTGATTACCTTGTGCTTGAACCGTACATATCCTTCTCATTGGAGGAGGAATTACCGACGTTTGATATGTTGGAACGCATATATCGTAAACTTGGGTTTCGCGTTAGTTTGGACAATCTGGCACAGGCAACATTGGGTACAGCCAAATCTGGAGATGGATTACAATCTATCGAGTGGTGGCACGACGGAAAGATTGACCTTGTGGAGGCGTATTGCCGCACGGATGTTGAAATTACACGGGAACTGCATGAGTACGCTTGCCGAACCGGTGACTTGCTGTTTACGCGCTCCGGGAGTCCACAACGCGTTAGTACGAGAAATTGGGCTTCGTATATGGAATTTGACAGCTAAGCAATCGGGTCTCAATCGTAGTGAGCATTGGGGAGGTGCGTGCTTTCAATGCCGCGTTTCAGGAGATGAATTGAGCTGAATGACTCCCAAATTGCCTTCCGTTCCAATTTCTGTTTTCCACTTTCTTGATAGCTCGCGCACCGTGTTGAGCACCGCTTCCGCCGCTTCCCCGCTCAGCACTGTGGGTTGAAAAAGCACCTCGCGGTTGAAAACATTGAGCGGAATAAGGGCCGCTCGTGCGAGCCCGTTATCCTGAAATTTTACCCGTAAAATCGCACTCGTCCGCACCTTTTTGCTGTAGGAGGCAAACGCAAAATTTCCCAAACTGTACGCAATCAACTTCCCTTTGTAAACTTCGATACCTTGCAGGACATGGGGGTGATGCCCAAAAACAAGGTCTGCGCCCGCATCAATTGCTATGCGCCCAAACAGTTCCTGATACCCACGCGGTTCGGTCACCAATTCGCCGCTCCAGTGGAAGGTCACGATAACGATATCTGCTTGCTTTTTCGCCGCCTTGATATCGGGAACAAAAAATTTCGGTTTCCCCTGTGCTGTTCCGGGGTCGCCTTCACCCGCGAAAAACGCGGATGGATACGTTGTCGCATACCCCAACACAGCAATTCGTTTGCCCCTCGCCTCGACAATCGCAGGTTTCCTCGCTCCATGAAGGTCTGCCCCCGCGCCGCAATGCTGGATGCGATGCCCCCTCAAAACCACCACCGTTTCCAGCAACGCTTCATTCCCATAATCGCCGGTGTGGTTATTCGCAAGTGTCAGCACATCAAACCCCGCATTCGCAATCCCTTCCGCCACCAGCGGGGAGCCGCGAAAGGTATACTTTTTATTAGGAACAGGTTCGCCGACCGTGGCAAGCGACATCTCCAGATTCCCGATTGCGATGTCAGCTGCTTGGACAATATCGCGGGTTTTATCAAATGGGTAATCAACGCCGTGCTTGTCAATAAACGGTGTGACACTTCCGGAAAGCATGATGTCGCCGACGCATACGACGCTAATTTCCTCGGCGTATCCCAATGACGTGGCGATGAGGATGACACAGAAAATGAGCTCCTCACAAACGCGCCTTGAGTCAAACTGGATTCGCTTAAATCGCATCTTGAACATGAAATTCCATGACCTCCTATTTTGTTTCAATCTTCCTGCTCGCCGGTTCAATAATCGCCTACGAGATTGTGCTGGTGCGTCTGTTTTCCATTGCACAGTGGCATCATTTCGCGCACATGGTCATAAGCCTCGCACTCCTTGGGTTCGGCGCGAGCGGTAGTGTGATTGCCCTCACCCAGCGATTCCTGAACCGACACTTTCATACCGTTTATACCACCTCTGGGGTGCTCTATGCAATCAGTGCAGTCTGTTGTTTTGCGACCATCCAGCACATACCGTTTAATCCGTTCATGCTGGTCTGGCAACCGAGCCAGATCGTTCTCCTTTGCACACAGTACCTGATTTTGTCGATTCCGTTCTTCTTCGGCGCGGTCTGTATCGGCATGGCGTTGACGCGATTCAACACCCGAGTCAATCAACTCTATTTCTTCGATCTGATGGGGGCTGGAGTGGGCGCGTTCGGCATCATCTTCGCGATGTCCGTTATTCCACCCGCCCAAAATTTAACCCTGATTTCAGCGATTGGATTTCTAAGCGTCCTGATTGCCACTGTTCGCAACGCCCACCGTAGCCATTGGCGACATGCAGGCGTTATCATCGGAATTGGAGCGACGTTCACCGGCTGGCTGTTGCTTCACCCGGTTGAGATTAAAATATCGCCCTACAAAGGGCTGAACAGCACACTAAACTTTCCGGACGCTGAAATTCTGAGTACGCGACACAGCTCGCTCGGACTGGTCAATGTCGTCCGTAGCCAATCCATCCGTGCGGTGCCAGGGCTCAGCTTGAGTTCACAGCACACCATACCGCCCCAGTTGGGTTTATTCACAGATGCCGACGGAATGACAGCCATTGCCGATTTCGATGGGGACGTGTCAAAGTTGGCTTATCTGGACGATACCACCTCGGCGGTGGCGTACCATCTGTTGGAAACGCCGCGGGTCCTTGTGTTGGGTGCAGGCGGCGGAAGCGACCTCCTCAGAGCACTGTATCACAACGCAGATTCAATTGATGCTGTCGAATTGAACCCCCAAGTGGTCGAGCTGGTGGAGCGTGAACACGGTGAGTTCGCAGGGCATATCTACGCGCCAGATTCGCCCTATCCTGTTCGCGTTCATATCGCTGAAGCCCGCGGATTTGTTGCATCGCGGGGAACGAAGTACGAACTCATCCAGCTCGCATTGCTGGATTCGGTCGGGGCTTCCGCGGCGGGCACTCACGCGCTGAGCGAGAACTACCTCTATACCGTTGAGGCAATCACCGAATTTGTCAAACACCTAACAGATGGCGGGATTGTATCCATCACCCGTTGGTTGAAATCTCCACCGCGCGACATGCTCAAACTCTTTGCGACCACTGTTGAGGCTTTGGAGGAGATCGAGGGGACTGTGCCCGCCGAGCAGCTCGCCCTGATTCGCGGATGGCGCACAGGCACACTCCTAATCAAAAATGGCCGGTTCGAGCCGCACGAGACGGAAGCGATTCGCAGGTTTTGTGCTGAGCGTTCTTTCGATATCGCCTACTACCCGAGGCTTGAGGAATCGGAAGCGAACCGCTACAACCAATTGGCTGAGCCGATATACTTTCGTGCCGCTCAAGAAATTCTGTTCGGCTCGCCAGCGGATTTTTACGACGCATACCCATTTTACGTGCGCCCTGCGACGGACAATCGACCGTACTTCTTCCAGTTCGCCCGATTCGATTTCCTGTTCAAGATGTTCGGGACAATCGGCAGAAACGCGCTCCCCTTTGTTGAGTGGGGATACCCGCTCCTGCTCGCCACCCTCATCCAAGCGACTCTCGCCGGGCTGGTTCTTATTCTCCTACCCCTCCTGTTTTCGCGCCAACGACTTACCGGTGCAGAACCGAGAACGGGTTGGGGGACCCAACCCCTACGACATCCAACTGAGACAAGGATAAACACACCCTACCTTACCGGTGCAGAACCGAGTACGGGTTGGGGGACCCAACCCCTACCCCATCCAACTGAAACGGGGATAAACACACCCTACGATGCCCCTGTCAAAAAGTGGCGCGTCCTGCTCTATTTTCTCTGCTTAGGTGTGGGGTTTATGCTCATTGAAATGTCATTCATACAGAAATTTATCCTACTGCTCTCCTACCCGACCTACGCGGTTGCGGTTGTGCTCTGCGCCTTCCTGATTTTCGCTGGACTCGGGAGCCTTTGCTGTCATTCCCTCAAAAACGTTTTTTCTCAACGCAATCCAATTCGCCTTGCTGTCGGGGCGTTATCGCTGATTGCGTTTCTCTACGTATGGATGCTACCCCATGTCTTTGATCACTTTCTCGCAAGCCACGACGCTGTCAAAGTCATCGTTTCAATCGGACTCATCGGGCCATTGGCGTTTTTTATGGGGATGCCATTCCCACTCGGTATCACTCTGCTCAAACCGCATAGCCCCAATCTGACCGCCTGGGCGTGGGGCATCAACGGTTGTGCGTCAGTGGTCAGCGCGATTCTCGCCCCGTGCCTTGCGATCTCGTATGGGTTTAATGCTGTCATTCTGCTGGCAATCAGTGTGTATCTCATTAGTGGTTGGGTGGCCCCATTTTCGCGTTCTCGCCAAGCAACGATGGTGCCTTAATTCTCATTTTTCAGATTTGCTTTTTCTGCTCTCCAACTTTGCTTGCTCTCGCGCCGCTCTTTTGGCTTTCCAGATGGTTGTCAAAGTCCCGCGCGCGTTTTCAGCAAGCAATGTATCCTTACTATCGCGTAGCTCTCGAAGCCTTTGCTGCCGCTGAACGAGTTCACAAAAGGCTTCAACAGTTGGTCGCTTTTTTTTTGATTTCTCTTCAGTGAGAAGCCATGTGGCTTGCTCATCAACCCAAAGTCTGATCTGTAACAGAGTGATGGGCATCGATCGCTTGACGGCACCGTTTTTGTTCAGTATAATACCAATTCCGATAAAAAATCACTCGTTAATGTACGCAGAGATGCGGGGAGGCAAAGACGCGCAGAATTTAACGCAGGGACGCAGAGAAGCAGAGACGCAGAGCAGAGAAGAGGGAAGATCAGATACGAGCGGAGAGGCTCTGAGAAGTATAGCGTTTTATAAGCAGACCGGCGACAAGAGGGGCGCAGGGAAGAGGGCTCGTTGCAGTGCCGTGAAAACTAATATAATTATAGCGATACTATCAACGCTGTCGTCGTCTACCTGCGGGCGTACTTCAGGAGCGTTGATAGTATCATACCAACAGCGCAGTTATCTTATACCAATTCTGAATCGGCTGCCTCCCGCCGCGTTTTGGCATACCCGCTTTTGAGGGGATAGAGCATCATCCGTTTTTGGTTCCGATGGACATCAGAAGTTTTGTGCATCTCTGCCAAAAGTGTCTGGATGTCTTCACTAATGTTGGGACGTTTTTTTCGCATAGGTTCTCCTTTAATAGGTTAGATGCAAAACAGTTTACCACGTTTACGGAAAAATTCAACAAAAAATGGAAAATTTTAAACAGAAATGGTATAATAACCTAAGATAATATGAACAAACCAAACGTTATCTTTATTTTTGCAGACCAACTCAGATATCAGGCGACAGGCTTCGGCGGGGATGCGAATGTACAGACCCCGCATCTTGACCGTCTTGCGAATCAGAGTCTTAACTTTACAACTGCCGTATCCGGTTGTCCCGTTTGCTCCCCGGCCCGTGCATCGCTTTTAACCGGTCAGTATCCCGACAAACACGGTGTGTTTGTAAATGATGTATGCCTAAGCAATGACGCTGTCTCGCTCGCCGAATCGTTTAAGGGTGCTGGATACGACACGGCGTATATCGGGAAATGGCATATTGATGGGCACGGCAGGTCTAACTACATCCCGCCTGAACGCCGTCACGGATTTGATTTCTGGCGCGTTTTGGAATGTACGCATCAATACAATCAATCCCACTACTACGCAGGCGACGACACGGAAAAACGGCTTTGGGACGGATACGACGCAATCGTGCAGACACGGGAGGCGCAACAATACATCCAAAACCGCGCAACCCAAACCCCATTTTTTCTCACACTATCTTGGGGACCACCCCACGCGCCCTACCAAACAGCCCCGGAAGGGTATAACGCGATGTATACGCCAGAAGCACTTGAATTGCACCCCAACGTTCCAACCGATATCGAAGAGCAGGCGCGGCGCGATTTAGCGGGATACTACGCGCACATCACAGCACTTGATGACCTAGTTCACGACCTGTTGGAGACGGTGAAGGCATCTGGAATTGCGGAGAATACCGTTTTCGTTTTCTGGTCAGACCATGGGGATATGCTCGACTCACAGGGTGAAGTTAAAAAGCAACGGCCGTGGGACGAATCCATCCGTGTGCCGCTTCTCATCCACTATCCCGAACGATACGGTCAGCAGGGTCGGCGCATCACAACCCCGATTAACACGCCAGATCTGATGCCGACATTGCTGGGTATGTGTGGGATTCCGAGCCCCGACACCGTGCAGGGGAATGATTACACGCCGTTTCTGGATGGCAAATCGGCCGAACCCGCAACTGCCGCCCTGATTGCCTGCTACCACCCTTTTGGGCAGTATACGCGAAATCAAGGCGGGAAAGAGTATCGGGGGGTGCGGACGGAGCAGTACACCTATGTCCGTGACCTCAACGGCCCTTGGCTCCTGTACGATAACGCCAAGGACCCCTTCCAGTTGGAGAATCGCATTGGCAACGCAGAATACCATTCTATCACGCACCATCTAGACCAAGTGCTTGAAGGGCTACTGAACCAATACGAGGACGCGTTTCTTTCGGGCGCAGAATACATCAACGCGTGGGGTTATGTGACGGATGAGAATGGCACGGTGCCGTACACAAATTGATCGAACCGGCGACTATTCCCCGGTTTCCTTAAAATCGTCTGATGCCAATCGCGCCCTCGCTTTCCGCGCAATTTCTGACTCGGATTGAAGCGCAATCACCTGTTCGTAATCCTTCCGTGCCTGTTCAGTCTGCCCCAGTCGCTCGTAGGCATATCCCCTGTGGTAATAGACTGGGTCCAAAACTTGGGGTTTGCCTCTCCACCGCTCAATCTGACGGGATGAAAGTGTGATGACCTTCAGATAATCCGCCTCCGCCTGCTGTGACTGCGCCAACCGTTCATAAATTTCACCACGCCTGAGATACGCCTCCACAAATCCCGGTTGAATTTCAATCGCGCTGTCAAAATCTGCGAGCGCAAGTCGCTCTCTATCTATCTGCACGTAAGCTTGCCCCCGATCGTAATAGGGAGCGGCACCATCCGGTCTTCGCTTGATTACTGCGTCATAGTGCTTGATTACCGCTTGATAGTCGGCAAAAGCCCTCTGGGTCTCTTTCATTTGGCGATAAGTTCCCGCCCGTTCCCACACGACAAAAGCCATCCACCTTTTCTCTAGCGATACGGTATAATCTGCAATCGCTTTCTGATGTTCTCCCAACGCCCGATAGGCATCACCCCGACCATAGTAGGCTTCTGCCTCATACTGCTTCAGCGTCAGTGTCTGATTATAATCCGCAATCGCTTTCTGATATTCTCTCAAAAGGTGATAAACCCTGCCCCGCCTGATGTAAGCCATCGCATATTCGGGGTCTTTTTCAACCGCACGGGTAAAGGCATCCACCGATGAGCGATAGTCGCCATTTTGCAACACCATCATGCCTTCTTTGACATGCTTCATGGCCTCGGCATCTGGTCCCTTCAGACTATCCCAAGTCACAAATCGGGACGCAAGTATCGCACAAACAATCAACAGCGGTAATACAAAGAAAAATATAACACGCATCATTAAGTAATACCATTTCTGAAAATTTATATCGCGTTAGCGGTTTTGATGAAATATCAAACGCCTGTAATCCCGGCTACGGGGGTGCGGTTGATGACGCTTTCTTTGAAAGTGGCAACATGAGTTGACGCATATCGTGATCCGATGGGGCAAGATGCCCCGGCTACGGGGGTCTGATGCGTTTTTGCTTATGCTTTGAAAGTGAGTTGACGCAAATCGGACTTCCATTAACGAGTGATTTATTATCGGAATTGGTATAACTTTCAGTATTAAACTTATCCTCTGAAGCCTCCTTCCCCTCTTCCAGCCCACTATTCTTCCTGTTCTGTTGGATACAGCGGATGAATCTCTACTCCACCTTCAAATTCGGAGACAGATGTGTATTTTTTCGACAGCTCTATGACTAAATACGAACGCACACCCGGTTTTGCCCCATAACCTGTTGAGAAAAAGAGTTGGTGCTCGCCGAGCAGTGCCACGCCACTTCTAATTTTCTTCGGGAAATAACCGAGCGGTGTATGCCCAACAGTTAACACACTGCCCCCGACGCGTTTGAGAAATTCCGCTGTTTGCGCGGGTGTATATCCGCCTGCAAGTGCGACAATCGGACGATCCCAAAGTAGCTCGCTCAGCACATCTTCGCTCGGTTTGACAAGGTCGGCGAGGCTTTGGGCGGCACGAGAAGTGCCAGCGTGGACACCAACGAATCCATTCTTCCCAACAGCAATGGTTGGCAGACTGATTAGATATTCGTAGTGTTCATCTGTCATGCGCTCAATAAAGTTAAACTGTTTGTAGTATGCCCCCTGCGGTGTCCGATACAGCCTCTTAATCAGGGCTTGTTGGTTGCCAACATTCATACCCGCTCGCTTAAGCATGGCATAGGTATCAGCGGCGGCATATTCATGATTGCCCTTGAGATAGATCAGGCGTTCCCCTTTCGCGCCAAGCTGTTCCTGAAGTTCCCTGATTCGATTAACAATCTTCGTATCCCCGTAAGGTTCAAAGACCTTGTCGCCCGGCTTGTGGTCAACTACGTCACCGAGAATTAAGCCGTAAACATCCTCACCGCCCTCAATTCGTTCAATGAGTTTCGTCTGCGTTAGCCACTGCTGAAAATCGCTCCAGTGGGCATGAAAATCTGTCGCAACGTACACCGTTCCCTGCTCAGGAAGGATGACCAACTCACCATCCCTCGCCAGTTGATTGGGATAATCGGCGAGCTGTTTAGATTCCGCTCCCACCAAGAAACTAACCCAAAGTAGAGCGCAAAGCGTAAAACGGAATGCGTTACTTTCCAATGTCCTCATTTTGAGATTTCTTCCTTCATGACAGATTTTCTCCTTTACAGTTAGTCCATTACGAAACCTTGTTTAAGCATTAACTCTGATTGTACTTGTTATAGCCCATATTCCGCACCTGTTTTAACACGTTCTGGTATTTTTAGGACAAACCCGCGTCACAAAAGGGGTCGCGCAGGATAACGGAGATTCGGAGCTGTAGATTAAGGTCCCATTTTCCACTTGTTTTTTCTCCGGCTCACCTGGGATTGCCTGCTCAATGTGGGGACCCCGCGGGTTTGAGAAATAAATCCAAAAATTGGAAATCAGAAGTGCAGAGTGTAGGATATATTTAACATATACGTCTGTTTTCCTTGACCCTTTTTATCGTCTCTGTTATCATTTCTTCCAACTCAATCCATAAGGAGGTTTCAACTCAATGGAAATCGCATTGAAGGTTTTACCCAGTCTCATCACTTTAATCACGCTTCTGATTGCTTTCACCTATGGTTATGGTAAACTCAATCAGAAGATTGACTTTCTTACCAGAGATGTCGATCGACTTCGTAATGATTTCAATCAACATCGTTCTGAGAACCGTGAAGATTTTTTGGCAATTAACAATCGGCTTGATCATAGCATTAAGGCAATTAACAATCGGCTTGATCATAGCATTAAGGCAATTAACGACCAACTTGATCAATATCGTCTTGAGAATCATAACGATCTTAATACAATTAACGATCGACTTGACCGTATCTTAGAGAAAATTTAGGTTATACGCTACTCAATAAGCCTATCCACATTGTCCATCACCTTCTCAAACGCCTCCACGTACAGTTTCATGACTTCCAAATCATTCGGCGGATTGACATCGAAAACGTAGAAGTGTGAATCAATGAACGCTGTGGCTTTGGGATAATCGTAGAGATAGATAGTCTCTTTACGGTTAATTGACAATACTTTATTGATTATTTATACTATACTATAGTTTGGGCAATTTGTGGGCTATTCAGACATTCCTATCAAAGGTACTGCCTACTGTCGGGCAAAACCTGCTTAAATTCTGCGATTTTGTTTGCTCAGGTTAACTCGCAGAAAAAAGCGTTGCGTTCGCATCAAGCGGAGATACGCCCTGTGTCGGTTTGCGTCCGTCAGTGCTCTTATTTTAAAAATTGTCCAAAGCTTAGTAAGGCCCTATTAGTGTTCAGAAAGATTTGGCAGAGCTTCGTAGCTATTTCGTTTTCCCATCTTGAATCTCATAATGCCAAATCTAACAAGAATTGATTTTACACCGACAGTAAGGGGTTCATCTGTTCTCGCCTACTACGTTTCACATATATCCTTATGGAGGTTCACATGCCTGCTTGGTCTATCGTTATTACCGTCATTTCTTGTACAGTAGCAATTGCCGCTTTCCTGTTCAAGATTATGCGTCTTATTGCAGAGGTCTCGCACTATCTTGGTCGGTTAGATAGTCTTCGTGACAATGTCAACCAACTTCATGACAATGTCAACCAACTTCGCACCGATTTCAACCAGCACCGAATTGAGAACCGCGAAGATTTTAAGGCAATTAACGACAAACTTGACCAGATACTTTTGTCGTCTACCAATAAGGAATAGACGTACCAATACCTACCTTTCGTTAGTTGTTTGCCTAGAGAAAACTTAGGTTATACGCTACTCAATAAGCTTATCCACATTGTCCATCACCTTCTCAAACGCCTCCACGTACAGTTTCATGACTTCCAAATCATTCGGCGGATTGACATCGAAAACGTAGAAGTGTGAATCAATGAACGCTGTGGCTTTGGGATAATCTTCCTTCCGATATTCGACGGGTCTGCCGTGTCCGCATGTCCAGGGACATCCTTTCCCGTAGCCAACACCGGCTTCAAAGATCTCCTGCCCGGGCACAGGAATGCGTTGCCACTGTCCGACGTGCATACCTTCGGCACCTAACGCCTCCTGAATCTTTTCGCGCAGCACTCTCGGCGATACGTCAAGTCCTAGAGCGTCGGGGTCAACGCCAATGACGTAGTTGTAGTAGACCGTCAAACACCCTGGCGGCACGTATGGCGTTTGGATGCCCCTGATTTTGGAGAGATGCGTCGTGAGAAAATCGCAGTTCTGGATACGCAAGGCGTTGTTTTCGTCCAACCTTTTCAACTGACTTCGGACAAATGCCTGACCGAAGACATCTCCGCGATACATCCATCCCAAACCGTAGGCGTTGTACTCCTGCTCTTCGCGCTCCCTGCCCGGCACAACCAATTCACCGAAATATTGCAACAGTGCCGCTTGCTTGTGATACACCTCATCATCGGTGACAAACAAACCGCCCTCGCTGCCGGTTGTCAACGTTTTCGACATCTGCGTACTAAAGCCTGCGACATCCCCTATTGAGCCACACAGCCGTCCTTTGTAGCGTGACCCGTGAGCCTGTGCGGTGTCCTCAATGACTTTGAGCTCGTGTCGCTGGGCAACCTCAAACACTGCATCCATATCCGCTGGCATACCGTGAATATGGACAGGCATGATTGCCTTTGTCCGCTCCGAAATTTTACTCTCAATTTGAGCGGGGTCAATGCAAAACGTCTTCTCATCGATATCCACAAAAACGGGAATTGCATTGTGGTGGAGCACCGCCGCCGCCGATGCCCAGAATGTAAAAGCAGGGAGAATCACCTCATCGCCCGGGCCGATGTCCAAAGCGGCCACGCATATATGTAACGCCGCCGTCCCACTATTGGCTGGGATACAATACTTTCGCCCCATGTACCCTGCCCACTCTTGGGACAGTTTCTCCGATTGAACTCGGCGCTGTTCGTTGATGGATTCCCCCGACAACACCTCCATCACCGCCTGCCGGTCAGCTTCAGTGATGTGGGGCCACGGTTTAATCGTTTTCGCTGGAACCGTAGGCGTTCCACCATGAATTGCGAGTTGTTCTGGCATCAATTTCCTCCTTAGCAACTTTCAAAATAAACTTTGCATTTCGATCTAGATCTAGTTTGCTCCTGCTGGATTGACAAATCCAGCAGAGCCCGACAGCAGTTTAGGCTACGACACCCCAAGAGCGTGGGTACATTTCCGCCTTCCGCTCTTCCACCCTTCCACTTTTCAAACTTCCGTTTCGTCCATCTTCCCAGTTCCCGATTCAAACTCTCGATAGAGCGATAGCAATCCGTCTGTCGTATTGTTGTTGAAGAGACAACGCACATAAGGCTGATACGGTTGATACTGCTCTCTGAAATAACGGATGACGGATTCACGCTTGGGTTCAATTTTGCCATGTTGAATGGCATCGCACAACATCCGATACGGCATCCATTGATGCAAGTGAGCGCGAAAAATTGACTCTGCTCGGTCTTTTGCCGAAACGTAGGCATGTCCCATCGGGGTGAGTGTATAATGCACACGCCGACCAACAGTTCGCTTTGAGACGAACCCGAGAATAATGAGATGGTCAAGGGCTTTGCGAATGCCGGTATCCCCCGTTTTCCACTTTCGCCGCCGCAACCACTTCCGAATCACATCTCTGGGTTGGTCTTCGCATTTAACAAGAGCCTGCGCCGTGATTTTCAATGCCCTGTAAACCCGTGCGGCATATCCAAAGAGCGCGTCCTCCAACTGCCACGCCTCCCAAAGACTCAGTTCAGATTTCCGATCAGGAATGAGCGTGACGGATGCATCCGCTTCAGTGTACAAAAAATATCCCGCGCTCAATTCATGTTGGGCGATGGCGAGTCTCGGCAATCGGCGCAACCATTTCTCAAGGGTATCCGGGAAAGTGATAAACTCCGGGAAATCCGAAAGTGGTACGCCTGACTGCGGCGGTTGCACTTTGAGTTGACTTCCAGTCACGCTCGTGACCAGTTCATCTTCCAACTCAAACGCATCCAGGAGTACCGATGCCATCCCCGAAATGCCCGACAAAACGTGTGGCCGGAGTGCTTGCCAATCAATCAGCAGAATCTCCAGCGAATCCACCTGTGCTTTCCATTCGCGGACGCTATCGTCGAAGCCGTTGAGCGAGACACAAACGATGCCGTGGCAATCCAAATCTTTCGCCGCTTGCTCGCGTCGTTGAACCCTCAGGTCGCGGACAGAGGCAGGGCGTTTTTCAAAGAATTTCGCCTCCAACAGATAGCGTTTGCGGCCGTCCGATAAGATGCCATCACACTGATAGAGCGTACCGGATTCACCGTAGAGACAGCTTGACCACTCCTCGACCTCCACCCCGCTCACCAAATCGTAGTAGCTCAAGATTAGGTATTCAAAAGCGTTGCCGCGCTTTGATGGCGAAGTGGGTAACGCAATTTGAGGGGGGCTATCCTCGCTCCGAGCAGTTGGCGGTGTGCCTTCGGCTAAAATTGAATGCGCTGTTGGTTGCCCGTAGATAGTTCGTTTTGACATTGGTATTCATGAAAATAACGCCAGTGGTTTTTTTCTATGAGTCGATACCATAGGCAGGGCATCTTGCCCCGCCACGATACGCCATAATGACTTTTCAAACAAGCCCTTAACCACGCATAATTGATTCTGTTTCCTGCAAAACGGCCGCAACCGCGTCTTGGTTAACGCTCGCAGCAACGCCATCATAGCCCGCCGTTTGAATCATCTCTACGAGATTATTTCCAAGCTGTTCTATCGTCCACGCGACCGAGTCCGGAACAGTGACTTTGTCGAGCGGATGCAAGTCGTTCTTACCGGATGGGTCATAGTGATAATGCGGATCCTTGCGGAAGCAATCGAATCGCAACAGTTGCACCGATTCGCCATCTACATCACCGTAAACGCGGACAGACGGCCCGCCATCAGCACCAAGGGAACGGTTGTCAACGTGGAGTTCAACTCCACCAACATGAAACACTTTTTCTGCACTCATTTTTTGTCTCCTCCTTGTTCAGGAATAGTCAATACACTACAAATGCGCCATTTCCAAATCGTAAATTTGCTTGACCTGCATTGGTATGATACGATACAATAGACGACCAATACAATAGACGACCAATTTGGTTTTGGGTTGATATTGTTTTAGGATAAACGATTTTTTCGGAGAATTAAATGCCACATTACCTAGTTACCGGAGGGTGCGGGTTTATCGGCTCTCACCTCGTCGAAGCATTGGTGCAACAAGGCGAGCAGGTGCGCGTGTTTGATAACTGTTCGACCGGGGAAATTGATAACATCGCGGGTGTCGCAGATCAGATTGAAATTCATCATAATGATTTACGAGACCTTGATGCTGTGCGCCGTGCGGTTGAAGGGGTTGATTGTGTATTCCATCAGGGCGCGTTACCTTCCGTCTCCCGTTCTGTCGCGAATCCGATTGCGAGTAACAGTACAAATATCAACGGCACATTGAATATCCTCGTCGCTTCACGCGATGCGGGAGTTCGGCGAGTGGTTTATGCCGCGTCTTCTTCTGCTTACGGAAATTCGCCTGTCCTTCCGAGAGTTGAAGAGCTCCCGTCTGACTTAGTTTCCCCCTACGCCATTACCAAGTACGTTGGAGAGTGTTATTGCCGAGTTTTCACACAGCTCTACGGGCTAGAAACGGTCGCCTTGCGATATTTCAACATCTTCGGTCCACGCCAAGTTAAGGATTCTCCCTACTCCGCTGTCATCCCTAAATTTATTTTTGCCTATCTCAACGGCGACGCACCCCAGATTACTGGCGATGGCGAGCAAACCCGCGATTTCACCTATGTTGCCAATGCTGTTGATGCCAACCTGCTTGCCTGCCATGCAGAAGGGGTTAGTGGGCAGATGTTTAATATCGGTTGCGGCGGTCAAACATCAATCAAAGCACTCGCTAAGGAAATCGGCGAGATGATGGAAGTTGATGTCGAGCCGGTGCATATTCCACCCCGTCCTGGGGACGTGCGATATACGTGCGCCGACATCAGCAAGGCACGGCGATTGCTCGGTTATGAGCCGGAAGTCGACCTGAAAGCCGGCTTGCGCCAAACAATTGACTGGTTTCTGCGATAAAGCAATTCGGTAGACTGACCACTGCTTACGGAGGTATTTATGAACGTTATCGTTATTATGGCGGATAGTTTGCGCGTTGACCATCTCGGTTGCTACGGAAACGACTGGATACGGACACCAAATCTGGATAGATTCGCCGCGGAGAGTTGTGTTTTCGATATGGCATTTTCTGAAGGATTACCAACGGTCCCGACCCGCACTTCACTGTTTACTGGACGCTACACTTTTCCGTTCCGCGGTTGGCAACGCTTAGAACACAACGATGTTGTCCTCGCTGAAGTGCTATGGAGTTCAGGGTATACCTCTGCGCTGATTACGGACACGTATCACCTCCACAAACCGCAAATGGCGTTTGAACGTGGATTCGACTATGTTCATTTTATTCGCGGACAGGAAGGCGACCCGCATATCCTTGACAAGTCAATCACCGTTGACCTTGATGCGTACCACAAGGACAATGACGACCCAAAAGCATCCGCTAGGGCTCGTTGCAGAGTCGTAAAATCTGGTAAAACCTACCAAAACCTATAAAAACTTGCCAAAACCTAAAGCATGCCTATCCGAGCGCGTGTTTGAGTGCGATCATTGCGGTTTCGTGTGTGACCGTGATGTTAACGCGGCCATCAACCTGTGTCCAACGCACATCTTTCAAACGGTCGCTTATCGACACGCGACCGTTTGAATGACGTGCCAACCCCTCGCGGTGCGTTGCACCGAGAGTATAAACGCCTGTGGAGAGCAAATAAGTCCTCAAAGCGAGGCATGAGACTCGGAAGCAGGAAGTAAGCACAAAAATGTAGCCTATAGGTTTTTATAGGTTTTTGTGTTTTTGATAGGTATTACACAACGGTCAGCGAACAGCTCGAACAGTACCTGCGGAATCGAGCCCATTGGAAAACCGACGAAGACCACTTTATCGCTCAAGTCGTAAAATCATCGCTCCACTGGATTGAGACGCAACCCCGAAAAGACGGGTTGTTCTTATGGATGGATTGCTTCGATCCGCACGAACCGTGGGATCCGCCCGCTCCTTTCAATCGGATGTATCAGCCAGATTACACAGACAAAGAACTCATCCATCCCATCCCCGGCACAGTTGCGGGATATTTGACAGAAGCAGAGCTAAAGTGCGTTCAAGCCCTTTATGCAGGCGAGGTCTCGCTGGTTGACAAATGGATTGGCATTTTCTTAGACCAGCTCCGCGAACTGGGGATGTTTGATAACACGCTCATCATTTTCATGTCCGACCACGGCGAACCGCTTGGCGAAGGAAAATGGGGACACGGCATCATGCGAAAGGCACGCCCGTGGCCCTATGAAGAGCTTGTCCACATTCCATTCATTGTTCGCCATCCAGACGGATTCGGAAGTGGCAAGCGAAATTCGGCATTCGTTCAACCCCCTGATGTCATGCCAACACTCCTTGACTTTCTCAAGGTCGCTGGCCCCGAGCACATGCACGGTCATAGCCTTATCCCGCTCCTGTCTGGTGAAATTGAGAAGATTCGGGATTACGCCTATACAGGCTTCTACCTAAAGTCTTGGAGTATAAGAACGCCCGAATGGAGCTATATCTGGTGGCTGCCAACGCTTCCAAAGGTAGAACGAACAATGCCCGGCACACTCGGTGCGATTTCCTGTACACTCGTTGGAAGCTTGGAAACACCGCCCCAGCCAGAGCTTTACAACCGAGAAGCAGACCTCTATGAACTGAACAATCTCGCAGATGAGCATCCTGACCTCGCCAAAGACCTAGAGCTTGAGTTACGCCGATTTGTTGAACGACTGTATTAACTCCCTTCGGCCCCGATTGCTCCTGCTGGATTGCCAAATCCAGCAGATCGTGTAACGAAAACTTGCCTAACAAGGAACAAACCACATGACCAACGAACAAATCAAAAAGAAAGAAATCAAATCCGCTTTGGCACAAATACCCGCCATCGATGTTTTGGAAACCTCAAAGGAACTAACAGTTAAAAGCATAAGTTTATCAATACCCATAGAGACTCTGCTTTTCGCCAAAACGGTCATATACAAATATAGAGTGAAATCCAACAGACTAACTTTCTACAACCGCAAAATCTTTTTTAAGGTATTTACCATAAAAAACTTGCAAAATCGCTTTCGCTATGTTATCATAACATACGTTGTCATCTTGATAAGACCAAGCGCAACCCATAAAAGCGCAGAAACCGAGTTTTTTCGGCACAACTTGGTTTCTCAGGAATAGGCAGAACGGGCATAGCTTCACTCTTCTGCCGAAGCAATCAACATATTTGACCTAAGTTGCTACCTATCATCTGCGGGTGAAGGCACTGCTGGATTTGGCAATCGAGCAGGAGCAGTTGAGGGATTCTCTAAACATCTTAGGGGGATGCAGGGCATCCCTGCCCCGATTGTGGGAGGGGCATCCCTGCCCCGATACGCGAACGGAAAACATTATGGATACCATAAAAGACTTTGAATTCAAGCGTCGAAAGTATATGCCCGTCTTTCCAAAAGCGAGGGGTAAACCGACCATTTACATACCAGGATACCCCTACGAGGATGAACAACCTATGCCAGCCTCGGAATATCATGGTGTACAGATTAACACGTTTTACGAGCAACTCGCACGGTATTTTGAAATCAATGAGCTTATCCACGTTGGGCTTGACACGTTCATCTACTATCGGGAAGGGGAACCAGACAAATCCGTCGCCCCAGATGTTTACGTTGTCTTTGGTGTGGATAGAATGACCCTACGGAAAAGTTTTTATACGTGGAAAGAAGGTGCGGTTCCTGCGGTTGTTTTTGAATTTCTCTCCGACTCAACAGCGAATCAGGATCGGCATGAAAAAGTGTGCCTGTATCTGATTGATATGGGCGTTGAAGAATACTTCATCCATCAACCTGCAATGACGGAGCCAGCGGAATTTCGTGGGTGGCGGCGTAGCCCTTCGGATAGAATTGTCGAAATGGTTCCCGACGACCAGGGCGGTTTGTTCAGCGAATCGTTAAATCTGTGGCTGAGATGGGAGGCGCGGGAGAACGATGTGAGGCTGTTACGCCCGTATCTGCCTGATGGTACTCCGATAACGACTTCTATAGAAGAACATCACCTGAGGTTGGAGGCGGAAGAGATAGCGGTGGAAGCACAAGCGATAGCCGTGGAAGCACAAGAGATAGCCGTGGAAGAATCAGAACGCCGGAGGGAAGCCGAAACGATTGCCAGAGAAGCAACCCAACGTCAGCGGGCGGCAGAAGCCGAGTTAGAACGACTTCGTGCTCAACTTGCTAACCGCCAAGACGTTGGCGCGTGACAAATCCAAGGGGAAGAAACCGAGTTTTTTAGGATGGACAGACATGATTTGGGCGAAAACGCGACCGATTTGCTTAATGTCTGCGAAACGGGCACCAAAAACTCGGTTTCTCTGAAATAGGCAGAACCGGCGTAGCTTCCATTTTTACGAGTCGCCTCAGAAGATGGGCTTTAAGCCGGAAAATTGCTGAGCTCTTTTTTTGCGTTGACTTTGCGTTGACATCCGGTCCGAGCTGAACTTGCCGCCTCAAAACCCCTCGGACCTAGGCCAATTCTGTATCAGGCAGAATCAACTGCTCCAAGTCAAGCGAATCGGTGCGATGTCAACACCCAGATTAACTTGTTATATTAGCTTCAAACATTTTGAGGAAGGCGGGGACGTAGAAAGGCAAGCCGGGCTTGCTTCAGAAGATAAATTTTAATACTGAGATTTGCCGAGCTTTATCTTTTAGCGTTGGCTTTCTATTGACTTTGCGTTGACTTTCTGTTGACATCCGGTCTTGAGGAAGGGGTGAAAGGGAAAAGACAGGAAGAGGTCACTTCAGAAGATAAACTTTAATACTGAAAAAACAATGAAAACACAGTTAATTGATAGCTTCAATCGAGTCCATACAAACTTGCGTATCTCTGTGACAGACCAGTGCAACTTCCGTTGCCTCTACTGTATGCCGGAAGAGATGGAGTTCATAGAAGATGAGGGTATAATGACCTTTGACGAAATTGTTCACTTCGCACGAGTCTTTGTCAATTTGGGAATTGACAAAATCCGAATTACCGGCGGTGAGCCGTTAGTTCGTCGCGAGGTTGCAACGCTCATCAGGCAACTCTGGGAGATTGAGGGGTTGAAGGACATTAGCTTGACAACCAACGGCATCGGTTTGGTGACTCAGGCGCAGGCACTTTACGATGCAGGGCTTCGCCGTATCAACGTCAGCCTCGATACGCTAAATGAAGAGAAGTTTGAGCAGATAACCCGTCGGAAGGTACTTTCAAAGGTATTAGCGGGGCTTGAAGCGGCGCAACAGTGCGGATTCAACCCGATTAAGGTCAATGCCATTGCGATGAAAGGGTTTACGGAAGATGAGATTCTAGACCTCACCCAATTTGCCCGTCAAAATTCTTATCAACTCCGGTTTATTGAATTTATGCCATTAGATGCAGACGACATTTGGGGGAGGAACATGTTCCTCCCGGGCAAAGAGATCCTTAATCGCATAAATGAGGTGTATCCCCTGAAACAAGTTGAGCGGAACGGGGATGCGAAACATGCCCCAGCAATGGATTATCAGTTTGTGGATGGGAAGGGCGAAGTCGGTATTATTGCCTCAGTCAGCGAGCCGTTTTGTGAAGATTGCAATCGCGTACGCCTCACAGCCGATGGGCAGTTACGGACGTGTCTATTTTCGATTACAGAAACAGATCTGCTCACACCCCTACGCACGGGTGTTGCCGATGAAGCCATTGCAGAACTCATCATTGAAGCTGTACAAAATAAGGAAGCTGGACACAAAATCAATGCCGCAGATTTCGTAAAACCCGCTCGCAACATGTCAATGATTGGAGGCTAAAGTCTCCGAATATCAAATTTAACGTAGGGGTAGGTCTTGTGCCTCCCCTTCAGGAGTTCAAAAATACATAATGAACAACGAATTAATCATTAAAAATTTACACGTAAGCGTCGAAGGAAGCCCGATTATTAAAGGGTTAAACTTAGCGGTCAAACAGGGCGAGATTCACGCCCTCATGGGGCCCAATGGTTCAGGAAAAAGCACCTTTGCCAACACCCTCATGGGACATCCGCTGTATGATGTCGATGCCGGCGAAGTCACCTTCAGTGGAGAGGATATCCTTGACCTAGAACCGAATGAACGCGCTAAGCTTGGGCTTTTTCTCGCCTTCCAATATCCGACCGCTGTTCCCGGTGTCACTATGGCAAACTTTCTCCGCATGGCGGTGAGCGCAGTACGCTCCGAAGGTTCAAATGCCGACAGTTCAAATGGAAGTGAAACAACAGAAATGATTCCCATGCGAGAGTTTCGGCAGGAATTACGCGCAAAAATGAAGCAACTCGACATCGACGAATCATTTGCACGTCGTTATCTCAACGACGGTTTTTCCGGGGGCGAGAAGAAAAGGGCTGAAGTTTTGCAACTCGCAATACTCGAACCTAAAATTGCGATTCTTGATGAAACAGATTCTGGATTAGATATTGATGCCGTGCGTATCGTCGGCGAAAGCGTGAGTCAGCTAATCGGGCCCGATCTGGGCATTCTGATTATCACCCACTATCCCCGCCTCCTCAACTATATCCGCCCACAATTTGTACATATTCTACTTGATGGAAGGATAGTCGAATCGGGGGGCGAGGAACTTGCTCAACTGCTGGAGGAAGAAGGGTACGATCCGATTCGTGAGAAACACGGCATTGAGGAAGTTTCAGCCAACGAGGAAGAGGAACAACCCTTAGCCGCTTTAAGACGATAGACGATAACACGAATAGATGTTGTAGGATGCCGAGAGAGGGCGCTCCCCCCCACAACGGTGATGGGAGATGTATCCTTGTCTCGATACGGCCTACATGACAAACAAGGAGAATTACAAATGGCAGAGCAACAGACCACCGAAACCGTTGATATTGGTGTCAGCGACGATTATAAATACGGGTTTCATGACGATATTAAGCCTGTTTTTCAATCCCGAAAGGGCTTAGACAGTGAAATCATCAATCAGATATGTGATGTCAAAGCCGAACCCGATTGGATGCGCGAATACCGGTTGAAAGCGTATGAAACCTTTAAGCAGTTTCCAATGACAAATTGGGGCGGCAATCTCTCAGAACTGGACTTTAATAACATCTATTACTATGTCAAAGCGTCAGATCGAGTTGAGCAAAGTTGGGATGACGTGCCCGATGACATCAAGAAGACCTTTGACCGACTCGGCATTCCCGAAGCCGAGCGGAAATTCCTCGCAGGTGTTGGCGCACAATACGATTCGGAGGTCGTTTACCACAGCCTGAAAGGGGACTTGGAGAAGGACGGCGTTATCTTCGTCGATACCGACACAGCCCTTCAGGAATATCCAGACCTCGTTAAAGAGTATTTCGGTACGATAATTCCTTCAAAGGATAACCAATTTGCGGCACTCAACAGTGCTGTTTGGAGCGGTGGTAGCTTCATTTACGTGCCACCCGGGGTTAAGGTCGATTATCCCTTGCAAGCGTATTTTCGCATCAACACCGAGAACATGGGACAGTTTGAACGCACGTTGATTATCGCCGATGAGGGCGCGGAAGTGCATTACGTCGAAGGGTGTACTGCCCCAACGTATTCAAGCGAATCATTGCACAGTGCTGTCGTTGAGATTATCTGCAAGAAGGGGTCGCGTGTGCGCTACACGACGATTCAGAATTGGGCGAACAACGTCTACAATCTTGTGACAAAGCGGGCAGTTGCTTATGAAGATGCCCACATGGAATGGATTGACGGGAACTTAGGCTCAAAGCTGACCATGAAGTATCCGAGTGTCTACATGATGGGCGAAGGGGCGCACGGTGAAATCCTTTCAATCGCCTTCGCAAGCAAAGGGCAACACCAAGATGCGGGCGGTAAGGTGATTCATTGTGCTCCGAATACAACCTCACGCATTACCTCCAAGTCGATTAGCAAGGACGGTGGACGCTCAAGCTATCGCGGCGAACTTCGCGTGATGAAGGGTGCCAAAAATTGCAAATCCAACGTCGAATGTGATGCACTGATTCTCGATAAAGATTCGCAATCCGACACATATCCCGTCATCCAGATCGATGAAGACAATGTGAACATCGGCCACGAAGCGCGTGTCAGCAAGATTGGTGAGGAGCAACTGTTCTATTTGATGAGTCGCGGGCTCTCTGAAGAAGAAGCCTCAACAATGATTGTCGGCGGATTCATTGAACCGCTCGTCAAAGAACTCCCAATGGAATACGCAGTCGAAATGAACCGACTGATTCAACTTCAAATGGAAGGTTCGGTCGGATAGATGTGGGAGGGAAACCCCTTTCCCGATGTGGAGATTTAATTGCAGTCAGAATCAACCCAAAATTATGAAGTCCAAACAGGCGATTTTTCACGCGAATTTGTAAAGCAAATATCAAAGGTTCAGGACGAACCGCGATGGATGCGTGAGCGGCGATTGGATGCCTACAAAGTTTATGAAGCACTGCCAATCCCCAAAATGCCCAACGAGGATACGTGGAAACGGAACACGGCGATGCCTGTGCAGGACTATTGGCGTCGGACAGACCTGCGTATGCTGAAGTTAGAGCAGTATTCCCCCATTGCTGTAGGGGCGGGGTTACCCCGCCCCTACGAAGGTATACCCTTACCGGATTCACTGAAAACGCTTCTGCAAACAGAAGAAAAAGAGGAATCGGGGCTAATTGTTCAACAAGATGGTGTTGTCACGGACACCACCTTATTAAAAGCACTTGAGCGCAAAGACGTTTACTTTGCAGATATGAACACCGCGTTGAAGGAACGACCAGAACTACTTGAGTCATATTTTATGACGAAAGCAGTGCCGGTTGATTGGAATAAGTTTGACGCCCTACACGGTGCATTCTGGCAGGGCGGATACCTCTTATACGTTCCCAAAGGCGTTGTTGTTGAGATTCCGTTGCGCGTGTTTGTTGCGATGTCTGGGGCGCAGAGCGCAGAGATGGCGCATACACTGGTAGTCGCTGACGCTGAAAGCCAAGTGACGGTCGTCGAAGAACATCTTTCAACAGCCACAAACGCCCCAGGCTTACACTGTGGTGCGGTCGAAATCTTCGTTGGGCGGAACGCCCATGTGAGCTATGTACAGTTGCAAAACTGGAATCATCAGGTCTGGAATTTCTCGTCGCAGCGGGCGATTGTTGGACGAGATGCCCAGTTTCGTTGGATAACGGGCGAATTGGGGAGCCGCGTGAGTAAGCTAAACCAGATCTCCGTCCTTGAAGGGACCGGGAGTCACGTTGAAATGCTCGGTTTAACATTCACCCACGCCCGCCAACACATTGATACGCATACCTATCAAGAGCATGTTGACCATCACACGACCAGCGACCTGCTCTATCGAACCGTGCTAAAAGACCGCTCCCGCACCGTATGGAGCGGCATGATCTATGTTCACCCCGAAGGACAAGATACGGATGCGTATCAGAAAAATGATAATTTGATACTTCATGAACGTGCCCGTGCGGACACTTTGCCCGGTTTAGAAATCAAGGCGAATGAAGTGCGTTGTACACACGGCGCGACCGCCGGGCCAATTGACAAGGAACAGGTATTTTATCTTATGAGCCGTGGCTTGTCTTATGACCAAGCCGAACGGATGATTGTTGATGGCTTTTTTGAACCTGTGATGCAACGAATCCCCTTACAATCTGTCAGGGAGCAATTGCAGGAATCGGTGAACCGTAAACTTGCTGTTTAAACAATTCATGATAAGGGCTTTGCCCTAATCAGAACTGAAAAGAAAGGAAAGAAAAATGGATCAGCCAACGATTACCGCCTACATGAAACCTGTCTGTGGTTGGAGCAATGGTGTTCGTGCAATATTCGCCAAATACGGGCTCGAATACGACGACAAGGACATCATTAACAACGCAGATAACTACCGCGAAATGGTTGCAAAAAGTGGTCAACCGCTTCAACCCTGCATCCAAATCGACAACATCATGCTCGTTGATGTGAGCGGCGATGAAGTCGAAGCCTACCTCCTCCGGGAGGGCATTGTTGAGTCAAGTGATACGGAGACTAACGTGCCAACAGATCAAGCCTGTGCTGACGACGACCATGCCCCCGCTTCAGTAAACATTGGATTCATGCGAAGATAACGATAAGACTGGAAGAATGGAAGAATGGGGGGAAGAAACTTCACTCCACCTTTCACTCTTCCACTCTTCTATTTCCATCGCCTTTAATGGAGTTTTTATATGTCAGTCGCACAAGGGATGCCCTCATCTATAAATAACGACCAATTTCGTCGGCTTGACGTGGAAACCATTCGCAAAGACTTCCCCATCTTCGCGGCCAAAGCCCAGCCACCCTTGATCTATCTCGACAGTGCCGCAACCTCCCAGACTCCCTCGTATGTTGTTGATGCGATGAATGCGTATTATCAAACCTACAACTCAAACATTCATCGCGGGATTTACCAAATCTCAGAGGAAGCCACTGCCCGATACGAGGAGGCGCGGCAGAACGTCGCAGGTTTTATCAACGCTCGACGTTCAAGCGAAGTCGTTTTTACGCGAAACACCACTGAGGCGATTAACCTCGTCGCGTACAGTTGGGGCAGCGAGAATGTTGGCGAGGGCGATGAAATTCTCGTTACTGTCATGGAACACCACAGCAACCTGGTCCCGTGGCAACTGCTCGCACAACGCACAGGTGCGCGGTTACGGTTCATCGAGGTAACTGATGACGGTTTGTTGGAATTGGCAGACTTAGATGAGCTATTGACCGAGCGGACAAAGTTGGTCGCACTGACACATGTCTCCAATGTTCTCGGTACGATAAATCCGGTTCAATGGATTACAGCGGCGGCACACGAGGTGGGTGCGAAAGTGGTTGTTGATGCCGCGCAAAGTGTGCCCCACCTATCGGTTGACGTGCAACAGATTGGGTGTGATTTTCTCGCGTTCTCCGGGCATAAAATGTGTGGCCCCACAGGGATTGGCGTACTCTACGGAAAACAAGAGCTTTTGGAAGATATGCCCCCCTTCTTAGGAGGAGGGTCGATGATTCGGAAGGTAGAGCGTCAAAGTTCAATGTATGCCGATGTGCCGACCCGATTTGAGGCGGGCACACCGGGCATTGCCGAGGCAATCGGACTCGGTGCCGCGGTGGACTATCTCACTCAAATAGGGCTTGACGCGGTTAAGCACCACGAACAGGAAATCACCCAGTACGCCCACCAGAAACTGAACGAGATTGAAGGCATTACCCTCTACGGCCCAGCACCCCACCAAAAAGCGGCGGTGATTCCGTTAAATCTGGACAACATCCACCCGCACGATTTGGCAGGCGTACTCAGTGTTGACGGTGTCGCTGTTCGTGCCGGGCATCACTGCGCCCAACCCCTCATGCAGAAATACAACGTCATTGCGACCACCCGTGCGAGTTTCTATCTTTACAATACCTTTGAAGAGGTCCATAAACTCTGCGACGGCCTGTTGAAAGCGCAAAAGCTACTGACGCGAAGAAGGAAACGTCGATGAACATCTACGAAGAAGATATCTTAGACCATTACGAAAACCCAAGTAACTATGGGACACTTGAAAATCCCGACATATCCCACGAAGAAGATAACCCCCTCTGTGGCGACCAGATTCGCATCGACCTGAAAGTCGAAGATGGCATGATTGCCGATGTCCGATTCAGCGGTCACGGCTGTACAATCAGCCAAGCGGCAGCCTCAATGCTCACCGAAGAGATTAAAGGGCGGCCGTTAGAAGAAGTGAAAAAAATGACTAGAGACGACATCTTGGAGATGCTCGGCATTCCCTTAGGCCCCGTAAGACTCAAATGCGGATTGCTCCCCCTAAAGGTCTTGAAGGCGGGCGCGTACGGCATTAAAGGGTGGCCTGGGGAAGCGGATGAATAGGAGATAAATTGAGTATGGATGAGTTTTTCGAGGTGGCAAAAGTGAATGAAATCCCGCCCGGTGGGAAGAAACTGGTTGAAGTCGATGGATACCCCGTCGCCCTGTTCAACGTTGATGGCGCGTTTTACGCCATTGAAGACGTTTGCACCCACGACGGCGGCCCCCTCGCCGAAGGGGAGCTAGACGGAAACGAGATTGAATGCCCGCGACACGGTGCGCGCTTCAACGTCTGCACCGGAGCCGCACTCTGTATGCCCGCCATTGAACCGGTGGAGTGTTATGAAGTCAAAGTTGAGGGCGATGCCATTCTTGTCAGTGCAGAAGGCGAATATCGCTAACCTAAGGAGATTGAGATGCTAACTGAAGAAAATGTATTCGAGAGTCTAAAAGAGATTATAGACCCTGAAGTAGGGATTAACATCGTTGACATGGGCTTAATCTACGGGGTTGATATTCAAGACAGCACCGTAGACGTAACGATGACCCTAACAAGCCCAGGCTGTCCCGCAGGCGGCCAGATCGTCGGTGGAACACAACACGTCACCCAACAATTAGAGGGCGTTGATGAGGTCAATGTCAACGTTGTGTGGGAGCCGCGCTGGACACCGGATATGATGAGCGAAGACGCGAAGGATGAGTTGGGCATCTTTTAAGATTCACCATAGCGCAATTGGTTGCGCGTCTTTCCATTCTTCCTTGCGTCTTTGCGTTCTATTTAAGCACCCTTCCGTCTTTGCATTCTATTTCTGTCTTTCTGTTCTTCCTTTCGCCCTTGCGCCTTCGCACCTTTGCGTTCTAGTTAAGCACCCCAAAAAATGAGATTGCCTACGCTCTTTCATCTGGTCATAGCGAGTTGCGTTTCCGTTTTTCTCGCCTGCGGTGCGTCGGATGAACTACGTGATTCTTCGGATGAACTACCAGATGATTTCATTCTATCAGATGATGTCGCGCAAATTGCCGGGTTGCCCTATGGTGTTGGTGTTTACCCGTATATGTTCGGTCCACCTGGGCTTCGTCTACCAGTACTTCGCAGAATAAATCCTGCGGCTCAGGCAAACTGGATGTTCAAAAATCTGCTGATAAAGCACGATGGTGAGCTTCGTCTGAGTCTCGAACTTCGCTATCGTTCTTTCATTCCCGATCAAATGCAGCTCACTTTTGTGGGGTCGGTAGTATTTCTGCACTTGACAGGTCTCTACCCCTACCGTGGGAAAATCCGGACGCGTCAGCGTACCGAGATGCTTACCCTGCTCTTCAGTCCAATTGCGATTGACCAAAGGGATGTCCAACACGCAATTGTTACATATAAAGGCAACTTTGAACTTCCTGATGTCAACATTTTTGAAGGCAGATCCCTTGAACATTTGGGCCTTGGCTTCGCATGGCTTCGTGTGTACCAAACTCCTCAAGGAGAGCATCTTTATGAATTGATGCTTTCATCCGAGCCGTTCAGCCGTGATGAAAATTTCAAAGTAGACACCAGTTATCAAAACGTTTCGGGCAACTTTCCAAGCATTTATTTCCCGTTTCACGAATCACAGATGGGCGTTGCAGGCGTTGAACATATATGGAATAAGCATGACCTCAACGAGACCGATTCCTTCACTGACTTTTTTGACTATGTGGCATGGGTTCAGGAAAACCTTTTAGTTCCCAAGAATACCCCTGGGATATGGATTCCATACACGCTTGAGGACACAACAGATGTTTTGATTAAAATCTATCGGGTTGACGGACAGCTTGTGCGGCAATTAAATATCAGTTACCAAGCGCAAGACAGGTACCTCGGCTCACAAGCGGCATATTTTGATGGTAAGGATGGCCACGGAAAACCTCTTGCCAATGGCGCCTATTTCTATCAAATCAAGATTGGTGACTTCGTGACAACCCGCAGAATGGTGCTGACAAAATGAGATTGCCTGCGCTCTTTCATCTACTCATATTGAGTTGCGTTTCCGTTTTTCTCGCCTGTGGTGCGTCGGATGAGCAATCAGAAAATTTCTTTCAGCTTGCCGGATTTCCGTATGCGGTTGGGGCTCGCCCGGGTGTTTTTCCGCGTCCGGGTGTGACTCGCTTTTTCGATGGCCCCCCCCTACGTGCCAACTTAAACCCGAATACGGCGGCAGACTGGATCGCCCGAGATCTTTTGATAACGCATAATGGCGAGCTTCGTCTGGGTCTCGAACTCCGCTATCGTTCCTCCATCCCCGAACAAATGCAACTCACCTTTGTCGGGTCCGCACTGTTTCTGGAACTGTATGCTACCTACGTCAGTAATTCGCCGAGTGGGGGCGACGTTACCACACACCTATATCCCGTAAGGATTACGATGCTCTTGAGTCCAATTGCGGTTGACCACGAGGACGCACAGCGCGGATTTGTGACATATAAAGGCATCTATCCGCATCCTGATACTGATATTTTTGAAGGCAGATCGCTTGACTATCTAGCCCTTGGCTTCGCATGGCTCCGTGTGTACAAAACCCGTGAGGGAGAGTACCGTTATGAACTAATGCTTTCATCTGGACGGTCCAAACCTGATAAGAATTGCAAGGTAGACACCAGCTATGACAAGGTCTTGGGTAGCTTTGACCCCATTTATCTCCCATTTCCCGAATCACAGATGGGTATTGCGTACATACAGGATGAGCCCGACGGTATCGATCCCTTCACTGGTTTTTTTGACTATGTGAAATGGGTAAAAGAAAACGTTTTAGTTCCCAAGCAATAGGTGCTTGGATGGAAGAGTGGAAGGGTGGAAGGGGGGACGGAGGGAAGAGTGGAAGGAGGGAAGGAGGGAAGATGGGAAGGAGGGAAGAGTGGGTTAAATTTCTCCGTAGGTATTCCAAAACAGAATCGGATGTTCTTCGCACCGATGGGTCGCAACGTAGCGGATGAGCCCAGCAAGTGCCTTGCCCGTGTAGGTGTTTTCCAGCGTGATGCCCTCACGGTCTCTCATGAGCTGTACTGCCCGCAGGCTATCCTCAGTCGGGATAGCGTAGCTTTGCCCAAAATCGTGATGCCAGAGCGCGATTTCACGACGCGAAATTGCCTCTGACGGATTAATCAACTTCAACGTCCGCCGCGCAAGCCGTGCGACCCGCCACCGACTCCCCATCACCCGACTCACCACGCGCACACCGATGATTCTGCTCTGCAAGCCCGCTAACCTCGCACCGACGACCAAGCCCGCCATTGTCCCACAAGTCCCGAGTGCCACGAAAATCAGCTTGGGTTCCGGGAGCATTCCTGCCTCAATTTGCGCTTTGAGCTCAAACGCCGCGTTGACGTAGCCGAGACACCCCAGCGGCGATGACCCGCCCGGCGCAAGGAGATACCGGTATCCGCTGTTAAAACAGCACTGTTTAAGGTATTCGTATCCCAAAACCACAGGCCCCCAATGCGCGACCTGCTTTATCCGAACCGTATTGGCAGAGATAGCATTGAAGTTGCCCTCAAGGTAATCGGTGTGCGGCTGGTTAAACAGCAGACAGTGCACCTCGAAACCGGCGGATTTCCCGTAAACCGCAGTCGCCCGGACATGGTTTGAGCCCGTCGGTCCCACAGCGTTCTGCACCCTCTACGCTTCGCATCCGCCAACAGGTACTCCAACTTTCTGACCTTGTTACTGCCACCGTCCTGTTTTATCCACAGCGAATCAAATCCGAGCGCACCGCCAAGGCTTTCGAGTTGCCCCACAGGCGTTGGAAAATCGCCGAGCGACAGCCACGGAATCCGTTCCTTGAGCTGTGGGTATTTCTGAAAGATCCGTGGAACATCGGTTGGAGATTCGAGGCGGTCTTCCCCTCTTCCAATCTTCCATCCTTCCCCTCTTCCATCCTTCCAATCTTCCAGTCTTCCATTCTTATCTGTAAGGATAGGTAGACACCTCACGGTGTTTTCCCCCTTCCAAACCGTGTGTGCGACTTTCACCGCACACGGCTTTCCAGATTCAACACTTTGTCCACTTTTATTTCAACAGATTTGCTCCGTGACAAATCATCCTGACATTTATTAAAACCGCCCGGAGCCTAGTAACTATCAATGCAAAGACGGCATCACCGAATGAAAATGCACACCCGTTTGCCCGATTATCCTGGATTGTTCGCACCTCAGATACCACCCGAATTGAAAATATCCCCAACGCAGAGCAAGCCCTTAACGCAGAGACGCAGAGTTGCAGAGACGCAGGGAGGCAGAGATGCAGAGCAGAAGCAGATGAGATCCGATCCTGACGGGGGGCAAGATGACTTGAGAGGGTCGGTCATCGGTGACCGACCCTCTCAAACTTGACGCAAAAGCGGGGTTTGGCAAGGATTGAAACGTTACGGCTTGATGGATAGAAAGAGAGTCGCAGGGAGGCATCAGAAAAGCATCTTCTGTGCGTGGGTGCGTGCTGTGCGCCTCTGGGTTAAAAATCTGGTCTGGGGTGTGTGCGGTTTCAATTGCCAATAAGGGGGTGTGTTGTGGGGTGAAAGAAAAAAGGGGTTTGAACTCCGTGAGCATTTTCATGAGCGCAACGCGGGAGAACGCTGATAGTTATTGCCATCTGAAGCATCCTGAGAAATATCAGATTGTAATACCATTTCTGAAAATTTATATCGCGTTAGCGGTTTTGATGAAATATCAAACGCCTGTAATCCCGGCTACGGGGGTGCGGTTGATGACGCTTTCTTTGAAAGTGGCAACATGAGTTGACGCATATCGTTATCCGATGGGGCAAGATGCCCCGGCTACGGGGGGCTGATGCGTTTTTGCTTATGCTTTGAAAGTGGCAACATGAGTTGACGCAAATCGGACTTCCATTAACGAGTGATTTATTATCGGAATTGGTATAATACCATTTCTAAATAAAAATGTCGCATTACGGACAGAAACACATCGGGCGATTTCGGTTGCGGCTTTTTGTGCGTTTAGGGGGAAAAGTCGGGGCAGGGATGCCCCTCCTACAATGGACCAAGTCGGGGCAGGGATGCCCCTCCTACAACGAACCAAGTCGGGGCAGGGATGCCCCTCTTACAATGGACCAAGTCGGGGCAGGGATGCCCCTCCTACAATGAACCAAGTCGGGGCAGGGATGCCCCTCCTACAACGACCCTACAGATATTAATGAGTGATTTATTATCGGAATTGGTATAACTATCAATGCAAAGACGGCATCACCGAATGAAAATGCACACCCGTTTGCCCGATTATCCTTGATTGTTCGCACCTCAGAGACCACCCGAATTGAAAATATCCCCAACGCAGAGCAAGCACTTAACGCAGAGACGCAGAGTTGCAGAGACGCAGGGCGGCAGAGATGCAGAGCAGAAGCAGATGAGATACGACCCTGACGGGGGGCAAGATGACTTGAGAGGGTCGGTCATCGGTGACCGACCCTCTCAAACTTGACGCAAAAGCGGGGTTTGGCAAGGATTGAAACGTTACGGCTTGATGGATAGAAAGAGAGTCGCAGGGAGGCGTCAGAAAAGAATCTTCTGTGCGTGGGTGCGTGCTGTGGGCCCCTGGGTTAAAAATCTGGTCTGGGGTGTGTGCGATTTCAATTGCCAATAAGGGTGTGTGTTGTGGGGTGAAAGAACAAAGGGGTTTGAACTCCGTGAGCATTTTCATGAGCGCAACGCGGGAGAACGCTGATAGTTATTGACATCTGAAGCATCCTGAGAAATATCAGATTGTAATACCATTTCTGAAAATTTATATCGCGTTAGCGGTTTTGATGAAATATCAAACGCCTGTAATCCCGGCTACGGGGGTGCGGTTGATGACGCTTTCTTTGAAAGTGGCAACATGAGTTGACGCATATCGTTATCCGATGGGGCAAGATGCCCCAGCTACGGGGGTCTGATGCGTTTTTGCTTATGACTTTCTTTGAAAGTGGCAACATGAGTTGACGCACATCGTTATCCGATGGGGCAAGATGCCCCGGCTACGGGGGTCTGATGCGTTTTTGCTTATGCTTTGAAAGTGGCAACATGAGTTGACGCAAATCGGACTTCCATTTACGAGTGATTTATTATCGGAATTGGTATAACTATCAATGCAAAGACGGCATCACCGAATGAAAATGCACACACGTTTGCCCGATTATCCTGGATTGTTCGCACCTCAGAGACCACCCGAATTGAAAATATCCCCAACGCAGAGCAAGCCCTTAACGCAGAGACGCAGAGTTGCAGAGACGCAGGGAGGCAGAGATGCAGAGCAGAAGCAGATGAGATCCGACCCTGACGGGGGGCAAGATGACTTGAGAGGGTCGGTCATCGGTGACCGACCCTCTCAAACTTGACGCCAAAGCGGGTTTTGGCAAGGATTGAAACGTTACGGCTTGATGGATAGAAAGAGAGTCGCAGGGAGGCGTCAGAAAAGCATCTTCTGTGCGTGGGTGCGTGCTGTGGGCCTCTGGGTTAAAAATCTGGTCTGGGGTGTGTGCGGTTTCAATTGCCAATAAGGGTGTGTGTTGTGGGGTGAAAGAACAAAGGGGTTTGAACTCCGTGTGCATTTTCATGAGCGCAACGCGTGAGAACGCTGATAGTTATTGCCATCTGAAGCGTCCTGAGAAATATCAGATTGTAATACCATTTCTGAAAATTTATATCGCGTTAGCGGTTTTGATGAAATATCAAACGCCTGTAATCCCGGCTACGGGGGTGCGGTTGATGACGCTTTCTTTGAAAGTGGCAACATGAGTTGACGCATATCGTTATCCGATGGGGCAAGATGCCCCGGCTACGGGGGTGCGGTTGATGACGCTTTCTTTGAAAGTGGCAACATGAGTTGACGCATATCGTTATCCGATGGGGCAAGATGCCCCAGCTACGGGGGTCTGATGCGTTTTTGCTTATGACTTTCTTTGAAAGTGGCAACATGAGTTGACGCACATCGTTATCCGATGGGGCAAGATGCCCCGGCTACGGGGGTCTGATGCGTTTTTGCTTATGCTTTGAAAGTGGCAACATGAGTTGACGCAAATCGGACTTCCATTTACGAGTGATTTATTATCGGAATTGGTATTATCAATGCGGAATGGACCCGCAATATATTGAGTTACCGAACAGCGCACCTTCCATCCTTCCCCCGTTCCAACCTTCCCCTTCTTCCAATCTTCCTAAAGGTTACGCGTCAAAAAAATTTATTTTGCGCGCGTTCTCCTTCCAATTTGCTATCCCGTCCTCTCTTATTCCCAATGACACCATAACCCTATCCACAAGGTGAAACGCTTGTAATCACAAGCCTCGGAGTTGTGCTCATCTAATTTCTATCCGACTTGTTTTGGGGCGAAAGTATTGTACGTTTAAGATAATTGAAAAAAAAAAATTTCGCCGCGTAACCTTTTACATAGTCATTCGGTTTAATCCAAATGGGCGAAAATGTCAGAAGATCGGGGTTTTCAATTTAGAGCGGAGAAATATTTATGCCTTTAGACGATGACCAAAAGTTAGTGTTCCAAACACTATCTGGCGATCGAGAAGCCTTTAGCCAGCTAATAGAGAAGTACCGCGATATGGTCTATGCCTATGTCTTGGTGAAAGTGGGCAACCCGATAGATACGGACGATGTTATGCAGGAGATTTTCATGCGGGCATATCGCTTTCTGAACCAACTGCAATATCCATATCGGTTCGGCAGTTGGCTGTATACAATCATGGTGAACGAGTGTAACCGCTGGTTAAAACAATCTTCAAAGAAATGGCAACGTGAAATCTCAATAGAAGAAATTGATAAGAGTATCCTACAGGAGACCCCTGAATACGCTCGTGCAACAGGGAATTGGGAGGTTGATTTAGAACAAGCATTTTCCGAACTCTCCGATGATAATAAGGTCGTGCTCTCAATGTTTTATACGGGTAAATGTTCGCTGAAGGAGATTGCAGAATTTCTCGGCGTTTCAGAGAACACCGTCAAAGGGAAGTTACACCGTGCGCGTCAGCAACTCGGCAGGAAGCTAGAACCCTACCGGAGAACGGTGAAAAACAAGGGTCTCAAAGGCGGGTTTGTAGCGCAGGTGATGAACCAGATTAGCCGGACCCCGGCTCCAAGCCTGTCCTTCACTGGGTGGAGTGGCACAAGTCTCGGTAAAACCGTGTTCTCGCTCATCACGACGATCTGTATTTTGATTGGGGGGATTGTGGTTCAAAACGCTTCAATAACCGTAAGGGCACCCGATCAGATCGGTGCGGGCTCGGAAGGCACAGAGCGCGGGACATCAATTGAGGTGGTGTTACTGACCGATATCCCGGATGTGCCAAGTGCTCCGTCTCCTGTCGTGCCGATCCGGGCGGGTTCACGTCCGCCGGGCGGGCCTGCCGGTGGATCAACGGAGCAGGGGCGTTTGATGAGAGCCCGCAACGGAACTGATAGAACACCGCAGTTCTCCACCGCCGTAACAGAGACTGAGATCGAAAAGCTCATTTTTGCAGGTCGTGTCATTGATGGGGCTGGTCTGCCGGTAGCGGGTGCAGAAATTCTATACCCGGTGGGATCTAATCCTCTCAAATCTGTGACGCGCACGAGGGGTGATGGCACGTTCCGCTTTGAATTACCGCGTTCCAAGTTCAAGAAGTCGGGGTACGCAGAGATTGTCGCCACGCACCGCGATTACGCGTTCGGGTGGCAGACGGTTTTGCGCGAAGGGTCGACGAATACTGTGCTCCAACTTTCAACGGCGGGGCAAATCTCTGGCAAGATTATGAATGAAGCGGGCGAGCCGATTCAGGACGCAGAGGTACGGATTCAATACGTGTCGGGCGGAATCATTGAAGAGCGCCTAGCGATGAGTAGTATTCCAATCGCCTCCGTCAAGACAGATGCGACTGGCGCGTTTGTCTTGCACACACTGCCGGAGGGCACACAGATAGCCCTCACCATTCAGGCGGGGGGGTACGCGAAGCAGAAGCTCGTCAGTATACAGGTTGGTGTGGAGGGGCTCGAATTCCGACTGATCCGTGCAGGCAGGATTGAGGGGCACCTCAGCTACGCAACAACCGGTGCGCCCGTGCAAGGTGCCATCGTCGCGCTGAATAACGCCCTTCATCTCGACAGGTGGGAACATGCACACACCGATGCGAACGGGTATTATTTGCTGAAAGACCTCGCTCCCGGTATATACAATCTCTTTCTCAATGAGGGGCCGGAAGGGTGGACCGCTGCCGCCAAAGTGTCGATTAAGGTTGTTGAAGGCGAGACCGTCTCCAACGTGGACTTCACCCTAGTTCGGGGGGGATTCATCGGTGGGCGCGTAACCGACGAAGCGACAAAGGCACCGCTCGTCAACCACGTGATTTATTTGAAGGATGCTGCCCGTCCCGAATCTCAAAAGCAAGTTCACTTTACGAAAACGGATGAATCCGGTGCCTATTTTTTTCCGGCGGTTCTTCCTGGGCGAGCCTTGGTTTACGCCTTCGCATCGAGCGGGTATCAGGATATCGGAAGCGTTAGGAGATATGTTGATGTCGTTGAAGCCAAAACGGTCATCGCGAATTTTCAGTTGTCAAAGGGAATCGCGTTAATGGGGCGGGCTTTCACGGAGACGGGCGAACCGGTCGTTGACGCGAAGATTATCAACCTACAATGGGCGCACGAACTGAACCTCTCTAACGCACACGGTGAATTTACCTTGCGCCAGCTACGGCCCGGACAGAAACTCGTCCTCAAAGCGGAGCATCGAGGATTAAAATTGCGCGGCACGGTGGCGGTTGAAGTGCAACCAGGCGCATCGGTTGAGATTCAGATGCAACCGTACGAGCTGATCCGGATCAGCGGCCGGGTCCTCAACGACAAGGGTGAACCGGTTCCGTCTGTGACCATCGGTCTCATGCACCACTTTCACACAAATCCACATATTCAGACTATGCCCACTGTCAGTCTGACAGACAGCGATGGGCGATTCAAGGGGGTTGAACTTATCGTGGGAGACCAATATACGCTCTCCGCGAGCGAGAACGGGTATCAACCGGTGCAAACCGATCAGTTTACCGTAACAGCGTCGCTCTCCCAAATCGCCGACCTCGTCCTGTTGCCGGCCGCAGGTCCGTTTTTCATAGAAGGGCGACTTACCGATACTGCGGGTCAACCGGTTCATGGTGCCGAGGTACACATCACCACTAAGACACAACGCTGGGCAACATTCACCGACGAAAACGGAGATTATCGGTTTGAAGAACTTCCTACGCCTCAGATCGGCCAACTGGGGATTGCACACTCAGAGTACGCGTACCATGTATTTAAGGGTTTGGAATCGAACCAGCGGCACGACCTTGTATTGGTCAAAGCGGACGGATACCTCACTGGGAAGATTCTGGATGTAAATGGCAAACCGATTGAGGGAGCGACAGTAGGGGTACATATTACCGAAGAAGAGCCCACCGGCTACGTCTACGTTTTAGTTTTGACCAACGCTTTGGGCGATTTTGAACTCAAGCACATCAAAGACAAGGTGGTGCAGCTCTATGTCAGACATAAGCGTAACCGCAAAATTTTTAAGGATATTGCGGTGAATCAGCGGAATCTAGTCTTAACTCTGACAGCAACCAAACCTTGAAGATTGGAAGGTTGGAAGATTGAAAGATTGAAAGATTGGAAGGAGGGAAGATTGGAAGATTGGAAGGGGGGAGGGATACCCAGCCTCGGTAGGTGCTGTTCCTCCCTGTAGGCGCAGTTGAAAGTCTGCACCTAACCGGGGTGGGCTACACTGACCGGTATCGGTTCAGATATTTTTAGATTTCACGTCATATAAATTCTCAAAAATTTGCGAAAGTATAGAAAGGATAAAAACTTATGAAAACCCAATTTGTTTGTTTAACTGTTCTTCTGTTGCTCTGCCTCTCAATCCTGTTGGGGGCAGCAGCTGCGACAACAGGGATATACTCAGGGGATGGACAGACCGGCCTTGTCGGTGAAGCCCTTGCGGAGCCGCTTGTCTATAGAGTAGCAATTCGCGGTAACCCAGTAGAAGGCTGGGATGTAAGGTTTAGTGTGATCGAAGGCGATGGCTACGTGAGTCACGAACTCGTAAGCACTGATAGCCAAGGACTCGCCCGAACGACGCTAACGCTTGGACCCGATCCCGGTACGAACAAGGTCAAGGCCGACCCCGACATAGGTGACGTTTCAGCAACCTTTACTGCAACGGCCGTAAAAGTTGAGATAGTCTCAGGGAATCAGCAGACCGGCACTGTCGGTGAAGAACTTGCGGAGCCGTTTGCCATTAAAGTAACACCACGAAACGTGTCAATAACGTTTAAGGTGGTCCGAGGCAGTGGCCGAATGAGTTCCAGAACCCCAACGATTGATGACGACGGACGCGCCCAAACGACGCTAACGCTTGGAGACACTCCCGGTTTGAACGAGGTCGAGGCCGTCATCACTGTGACTGGGCTCGTTGTAGCAACCTTTAGGGCAACAGGCAAAGATACCCGTCCCCACAGAGTAGTGATAATCTCCGGCAATAACCAACAGGGGCTTCCCTACACGAACCTAGCGAACCCGTTGGTTGTTGAGGTGCAGAATCAGGCAGGTGACCCGCTCTCAGGGCAACGCGTCACTTTTCAGGTTCTGAAGGCCGGTTGGGCTTACATAGTAGGGGGTACATCCCTCGCCGGATTCTCTATCAAAAATGTGGTAACCGGTACGGATGGCAGAGCAGAGGTGACACTCCGCCTTGGACCTTACGCAGGCAATTTTTCCGTCGTGGCGCACGTCGGTGGCAATCCGCGTCATACCTTTCACGGAACGGTTACTCCCAAAACGAAGCTGAATAAAATCTCAGGGGATAACCAGACCGGGGAGCCGGGCAACGCATTGGCAAACGCGTTTGTCGTTGAAGTGAAAAATGAGGATGAGGCCGCCGCGAATGTTGATGTGACGTTTACGGTGACTGCCGGTGGCGGGTCGATGAGTTCGGAAACGGTGATAACCAATAGCAGCGGCCGGGCGAGCAGTACGCTCACCCTTGGCGCCAACACAGGGACTAATACCGTCGATGTGTTTGCGCGGGTCACCGCTACGGACCCGGGCAAAACCGTGACCTTTACCGCAACCGCTACTGCGAAACCGGTCTTCACCGGAGCCCCTTACATTTTCAGCATTCCAGCAGACAGTCCGATAGGTACATCCGTCGGTACGGTGAGTGCCACGGTCTCTGATGGTGATGTGAAGTATGAGTTACATGACGGAGATGATAACGATTCTTTTCGGATTGATAGGGACACTGGACAGTTGACATCCGCGAAAACGTTCAACTATGAGGAGCAGAACTCCTATAGCTTAGGGATTCTCGCCACGGGTCCTAGCGATTCGGCGGATACTGTGGCTACCGTCACTATTATCCAACCCAACGCTACACCAACGTTCAGCGCTGAAATTGCCACGTTCACAGTCTCATCGGACGCATTAGCAGGCACAGACGTCGGCACGGTGACAGCGATGGACGCTAACAATGATACGTTGACATACAGCCTCAGCGGGTCAGATGCCAGTTCATTTAACATTGATAGCAGTACCGGTCTGTTGACAACCGCGGCAGAGCTCGAAGTCCGCACTTATCGTGTAACGGTCACTGCCGACGATGACAACGGTGGCACCGATACAATTGAGGTCGCCATACGGGCCACCGGCTCATCAAATCCGAACCCAACGCCGACACCAACGCCGACACCGAACAACGAGCCGACCTTCAACGAGGGGGCCAGCACGACCCGCTCCATCGCAGAACACACGGCGGCAAAGGAAGATATCGGGACTCGGGTAGCCGCTACTGATCAGGACAGCGAGGATACCTTGACCTACATCCTCAGCGGAGACGATGCGGCGGCATTTGATATTGACGACGCGACCGGTCAGTTGAAAACCAAGGCACCGTTGGACTTTGAGACCAAGCCCGCCTATACAGTAATCGTCACCGTTTCCGATGGGACCCTCACCGCCACAATTGAGGTTACCATCACCGTTACCGACATAAACGAGATGCCGACCTTCGACGAGGGGGCCAGCACGACCCGCTCAATCACAGAACACACGGCGGAAGGGGAAGATATCGGGCTTCCGGAAGATATCGGGCTTCCGGTAGACGCTACTGATCCGGACCGCGAGGATACCTTGACCTACAGCCTCGGCGGAGACGATGCGGCGGCATTTGATATTGACGCCGCGACCGGTCAGTTGAAAACCAAGGCACCGTTGGACTTTGAGACCAAGCCCGCCTATACAGTAATCGTCACCGTCTCCGATGGGACCCTCGCCGCCACAATTGAGGTTACCATCACCGTTACCGACATAAACGAGATGCCGACCTTCAACGAGGGGGCCAGCACGACCCGCTCAATCACAGAACACACGGCGGAAGGGGAAGATATCGGGCTTCCGGTAGACGCTACTGATCCGGACAGCGAGGATTTGACCTACACCCTCAGCGGAGACGATGCGGCGGCATTTGATATTGACGCCGCGACCGGTCAGTTGAAAACCAAGGCACCGTTGGACTTTGAGACCAAGCCCGCCTATACAGTAATCGTCACCGTCTCCGATGGTGAAGGGGGCAGTGCATCCATTACCGTCACCATCACGTTGACCAACGTCAATGAGGTTCCCAGCTTCACCGATGGGACCAATACTGTACGCTCCATCGCAGAACACACGGCGGCAGGGGAAGATATCGGTACCCCAGTATCGGCGACGGATACCGACAGCGAGGATTTGACCTACAGCCTCGGCGGAGACGATGCGGCGGCATTTGATATTGACGCCGCGACCGGTCAGTTGAAAACCAAGGCACCGTTGGACTTTGAGACCAAGCCCGCCTATACAGTAATCGTCACCGTCTCCGATGGTGAAGGGGGCAGTGCATCCATTACCGTCACCATCACGTTGACCAACGTCAATGAGGTTCCCAGCTTCACCGATGGGACCAATACTGTACGCTCCATCGCAGAACACACGGCGGCAGGGGAAGATATCGGTACCCCAGTATCGGCGACGGATACCGACAGCGAGGATTTGACCTACAGCCTCGGCGGAGACGATGCGGCGGCATTTGATATTGACACAGCGACCGGTCAGTTGAAAACCAAGGCACCGTTGGACTTTGAGACCAAGCCCGCCTATACAGTAATCGTCACCGTCTCCGATGGTGAAGGGGACAGTGCATCCATTACCGTCACCATCACGTTGACCAACGTCAATGAGGTTCCCAGCTTCACCGATGGGACCAATACTGTACGCTCCATCGCAGAACACACGGCGGAAGGGGAAGATATCGGTACCCCAGTATCGGCGACGGATACCGACAGCGAGGATTTGACCTACAGACTCGGCGGAGCAGATGCGGCGGCATTTGATATTGACGCCGCGACCGGTCAGTTGAAAACCAAGGCACCGTTGGACTTTGAGACCAAGCCCGCCTATACAGTAATCGTCACCGTCTCCGATGGGACCCTCGCCGCCACAATTGAGGTTACCATCACCGTTACCGACATAAACGAGATGCCGACCTTCAACGAGGGGGCCAGCACGACCCGCTCAATCACAGAAAATGTAGCGGTAGGGACAGCGATCGAGCCTCCAGTAGCCGCGACCGATACGGACATCGGTGATACGGTGACCTACACCCTCAGCGGTGGCACCCACGCCGGATCGTTTACTATTGTGCCCAGTACCGGCCAGTTGAGAACCGCGGTAGCTCTTACAGCAGGCATCTATAATGTCACGGTCACTGCGGACGATGGCAACGGCGGCACCGCCGCAACCGATGTTACGATTACTGTCATAGCACCAACACGACCACCACCACGACGACCACCACCACCACCATCAAACAACGCACCAGTGTTCAGTGCAGGTAGTGGCGGTACCCGTGAGATTGTGGAAAACACGGCGGCAGGCGTAAACATCGGGGCACCGGTGTCGGCGACCGATGCCGACAATGACCCGTTGACCTACAGTCTTGATAGCGTCGGAGCCGCGACCTTTGACATTAATACTGCAACCGGGCAGTTGACAACCCAAGCGAATGTTGTGTTAGACCATGAGCGCATACCCTCTTATGCCGTAACGGTCACGGTTCAGGATGGTCGGGGCGGAGTGATCTCAATTGGAGTCACCATACGGGTCACCAATGTCAACGAGCCGCCGACCTTCAGCGATGACCTTAGCACCCCCTTTGAAATCGACGAAAACACCGCCGCAGGCGTAAACATCGGTACCCCCGTTTCGGCAACCGATGCAGACAATGATACGTTGACCTACACCCTCAGCGGGGCAGATGCGGCGGCGTTTGAGATAGATATGAATACCGGTCAGTTGAGAACGAAAGCGGTGTTAGACCATGAAACCCAGTCCACCTATAACGTGATGGTTACCGTTTCCGATGGGACCCTCGCCGTCACAATTGAGGTTACCATCACCGTTACCAACATAAACGAGATGCCGACCTTCAACGCGGGGGCCAGCACGACCCGCTCAATCACAGAAAATGTAGCGGTAGGGACAGCGATCGGGCCCCCAGTAGCCGCTACTGATCCGGACGGTGATACGTTGACCTACACCCTCAGCGGGGCAGATGCGGCGGCGTTTGAGATAGATATGAATACCGGTCAGTTGAGAACGAAAGCGGTGTTAGACCATGAAACCCAGTCCACCTATAACATGATGGTTACCGTTTCCGATGGGACCCTCGCCGACACAATTGAGGTTACCATCACCGTTACCAACATAAACGAGATGCCGACCTTCAACGAGGGGGCCAGCACGACCCGCTCAATCACAGAAAATGTAGCGGTAGGGACAGCGATCGAGCCTCCAGTAGCCGCGACCGATCCGGACGGTGATACGTTGACCCACACCCTCAGCGGGGCAGATGCGACGGCGTTTGAGCTGGATATGCTTACCGGTCAGTTGAGCACCGTAACAATCCTGAACAGCGAAACCAAAGACACCTATACCGTAACCGTCACCGCCTCCGATGGCACGTTAATGGCTTCGATTACGGTCACGGTCACCGTCACCGATCTGGATGAGTTCCTTTGGTCAATCCCGCAAGGGATCAGTTTGGTTCACGTTCCCCTCAAGGTGACCGCCGTTGACGGAGTAGCAAAGACGCTCGAAACAATCAACGAGTTGTACGATGCCCTCGGTGGTGAAACCGACGTGAACCTGCTCGTTACTCGGGAGACGCTTGGTGACCGGTGGCTCAGCTATCTCGGTGATGCCAGTAGAGGGCGACCCGGTGATAGAACGTTGACCGATGACCTCGGCATCCTTGTGGATATGAAAAACAGTGTCACGGTTGAACTGTCTGGTGACCCGCTCGGTATGAATGGTATGAGTGCGATTACCCTGCGCGAGGGGCTAAACCTTGTGGGGGTGCCGTTGAAGGATTCTCGCCTCACCCGCGTCAGCGACCTATTCGCGCTTGAAGGGATTGCGGGCAATGTGTCTGAAGTTCTAACATGGGATGGTGTCACCAAGGTGATTACCCACGCGGGCGATGAAGACGATGGTCCCCTGACAGGCGGACAATCCTTTGTTCTCGAAGCGTCCGAAATGGCGACGGTCGCCATCAGCGGTACAGGGTGGTATAACTCGACGGGTATCAATGCCGCCCCGTTAATTGCGGCAAATGCGCTCCGATCGGTAGGAACAACTCCAGTGTTGGCAGTGACAGGGTCAATTGCGGTGGGTGCTCCTGGTGGGAACTATCGCGTCACTGTCAAGAACCTCTCAACCGGAACAGTAAACACGGTTACGGTCAGAGACGCGGGTGACTTTCAGTTGACACTCGTTGACGTTGTGGGCGGCGTCGCACAGATTGGCGATATCCTTGAAGTGACCGCCGAATCCTCAGACCCGTCTATCGGGGTTCAGCCCCGGCACCACATCGTAACAGCTAAAGATGTGCAGCGGAGCGTGATTCAGTTGGATGCCCTGCTCGCCTACGCGATTCCGTCTCAGACCGAGCTGCTCCATAACTATCCGAACCCATTTAACCCCGAAACGTGGATACCGTATCGGTTGGCATCGGATGCGAATGTCACATTGACCATCTATGACCAGCACGGTGGGGTTGTCCGAAAACTGGATGTCGGGCATCGACCCGCAGCGGTGTACGAGCGGCGCGATAAGGCGATCTACTGGGATGGTAAGAATGAGTTTGGCGAGCGGGTCGCAAGTGGAATTTATTTCTATCATTTGTCCGCGGGCGATTATTCTGCTACGCGGAAGATGGTTATTGTTAAGTAGCACCTTTCAAAGAAACCGAGTTTTGAAGAAAAAACCCGGTTTCTAATACGATTGTTCAAATCGGCACTTGAAGTACAATCAATAAGGAACCCCATGTTAATTCTTTCACGCAAGGAAAACCAGAGCATCATGATCGGTAGCAATATTGAGATCTGCGTTACGGATATAAGTGGTGATAAGATCTCGCTAGGTATTTCATCACCACGTAATATCAGTGTTCATCGCAAGGAAGTTTACGATGCGATTAAGATGAATCAGCGTTCGCAATGCGACGATTCAGAGCCAGAAATCGATGAGTGAAAACGTTTCACTCCCTTGGCACGTCAGATTCCCAGCTATTCCTGTGGGATTAACAAATCTAGTGCTTTGTCAACGGTTAAATTGTGGGCGAATGGAACAACAGAAACGGTTTAACTATTCACAAAATTAAAATGGACAAAGCACTATAGCTCAAACTTGTGCACCATTCTTAAGAGCCTGTTTGAAAAGTCATCATGACTATCGTGACGGGGCAAGATGCCCCGCCTACAGGGTCAGGGTTGCTTTCTTTTTAAAACAGGTTCTTAAGCAAGTTTCAATAGAAAAGTTTAGCTTTTGATTCCAAAGAAATTGAGTTTTTGTAAAGTACGGGCGGGGAGACCCCGCCCCTACGGGTTTGTGAAATGTGAAAGTTTATTTTTTAAACATGCTTAAGCAAGTTTAAGAATAAAAATTTCAGTATTCCAAGATACGATTGTTCTAGTTATCCCGTGAGAAACCAGTTTTGACGGGGAACGGGCGGGGAGACCCCGCCCCTACGGTCTTTGCGCCTGATGAAAATCGAAAGATTATTTTTGAAATAAGGAGTTTATGATGAAATCACAATTTCTAAAATCCCTTTTAGTGGCTCTTTTGGTAGTTTTCGGCACACATGCTACCGGTTATGCGGATATCATTCCTGTTCCTGACCGAACACCACAGGTTCGCGATGCGATCGTGGCTGCCGTGCTGGGTGTAAATTCTGCCAGCGATGTCACCGAAACACACCTCGCGACGATTACAAACCTCAATTTACGTGCTAAAGGCATTTCAGCACTCAAAACCGGCGACTTTTCCGGGATGACCAACCTGACAAATCTGAATCTATACGGAAACCAACTCAGTAGTCTACCAGACCGTATCTTTGAGGGACTGACCGCGTTGACAAAGCTCCGATTGGGTGAAAATCAACTGACCACACTGCCTGCAGGCGTGTTCTCCGGACTAACCGGACTAAGGGACCTTTACCTACATAACAATAGACTAACGAACCTACCCGCAGACGTGTTTTCCGGTTTGCCGGCACTGATACAGATTAATCTGCATACAAACCAGCTGACAAGCCTACCGAAAGGCGTGTTTTCCGGTCTGTCGGCACTGACACAACTTTACCTACATAACAATAGGTTGGCAACCCTAGATGCGGAGGTGTTCTCACGATTATCGGCACTCCAATTCCTCTTCTTGCATAATAACCAGCTAACAAGCTTAGATGCGGAGGTATTCTCACGATTATCGGCACTCGAATTCCTCTTCTTGAATGGTAACCGCTTGACGAATCTATCACCGGGTATGTTTCGTGGCGTATCAACACCAGCGTCGCTATGGCTACAAGACAACGTTATTGATCCCCTACCCCTGACCCTCTTACTTGAGAAGGTTGGTGAGAACGAACTTAAGGTGAGTGTGCCTGCCGGTGCGCCGTTCAGTATAGAGTTGCCACTCACCGTTACAAACGGGAGTATCACCGGGGGGACCACCCGTATAACCGTTGCTGCAGGCAGCGTGGAAAGCCAACCCGTCACCATAATCCGCACCCCGGGCACGACCGATACTGTCACCGTGGAGATAGGCACGTTGCCCAATACGCGGTCGCGTCATAAGGGCTACGCGCTTGTCAAATCAAGCACGTTACCGATTGAATTCCGTAGCATTAACAACGCCCCCGTGTTCACCGAAGGCACCAGCACCAAACGGACTGTAGCAGAGAACACAGGTTCCGGTGTAAATATTGGTTCTGCTGTATCTGCCACTGATGCGGACGATGATACGCTGACATACAGTTTGAGCGGAACAGATGCTCTTTCCTTTGGTATTGACAGCGGGTCTGGGCAGCTAAGAACCAGCACTGCCCTTGACTATGAAACCAAGTCCTCCTATTCGGTAACTGTGAGCGTTTCCGATGGCAACGAGGGTAGTGACTCCATCCCTGTTACGATCAGCGTCACCGACGTGAACGAGACACCCGCAAACCGCGCGCCGGTCTTCACCGACGTGAACGAGACGCCCGCAAACCGCGCGCCGGTCTTCACCGAAGGTAGCAGGACCACCCGCACTGTAGTAGAGAATACGACATCTGGTGTCAACATCGGTTCTGCTGTATCTGCCACTGATGCGGACAATGATACGCTGACATACCGTCTGGGTGGACCGGACGCGGCTTTCTTTAGCATTGATAGCACAACAGGTCAGTTGAAAACGAGTGCGGCACTTAACCACGAAACCCAATCCGCCTATTCGGTAATAGTGAAGGTTTTGGATGGCGGTCTCACAGACACCATAGATGTCACCATCACTGTTGACGATGTAAACGACGCGCCGGTATTCACAGCGGGGAACCGAACCCTCACAGTCGAAGAGAATACGGCATCAGCTACGAACATCGGCAATCCGTTCACCGCAACGGATGAGGATGACGATACGCTGACATACCGTCTCGTTGGGAGCGATGCGGGTTTCTTTAGTATTAACGGCAGTTCTGGACAGTTGCGGACAAACGCAGTCTTTGACTATGAAGAAGACAAGCACACCTACACGGTCACCGTTTCTGTCTCTGATGGGAATGATGGGAGTGCCAGTACCAATGTCACAATTACTGTTGACGATGTAAACGACGCGCCGGTATTCGTAGCGGGGAGCCTAACACGCAGAATCGCGGAGAACACGGTAGCAGGCACAAACATCGGCAATCCGTTCACCGCAACGGATGAGGATGACGATACGCTGACATACCGTCTCGTTGGGAGCGATGCGGGTTTCTTTAGTATTAACGGCAGTTCTGGACAGTTGCGGACAAACGCAGTCTTTGACTATGAAGAAGACAAGCACACCTACACGGTCACCGTTTCTGTCTCTGATGGGAATGATGGGAGTGCCAGTATCAATGTCACCATCACTGTTGACGATGTAAACGACGCGCCGGTATTCGTAGCGGGGAGCCTAACACGCAGAATCGCGGAGAACACGGTAGCAGGCACAAACATCGGTGCAGCGTTCACCGCAACGGATCCTGATGCTGGCGATACTTTGGAATATAGTCTGGATGGCACCGATGCATCTTCGTTTGATATTGACAGCAGTTCTGGTCAATTGAAAGTAAAGGCAGCCCTTGACTATGAAGACAAAACCTCGTATTCGGTAAGGATCACCGTCTCTGATGGCGATCTCACTGACCGTATCAGCGTCACCATCCGTGTCACGGACGTAGACGATAACCGTGCACCCGTATTCTCACAAGATAGTTTCACCTTGCGCATAGAAATAGATGATGAGACAGCAGCCGGTGACGACATCGGCAGTGCGTTCTCTGCGACGGATGCTGATAACGACACGTTGACCTATCGTCTCGGTGGCACCGATGCGTCCTCGTTTAGCATTGTCAGTAGTTCCGGGCAGCTGCAAACGACTACAGCACTCATTAGCGGGACGAGAGTCTCCTACTCAATAACCGTCATTGCCGATGATGGGAACGGGGGTAGCGACAGTATTGCCGTTACGATTGTTGTCACCCGTAGCGTAATGCAGCCGACAAACGATGCGCCTGTGTTCACCGATGGTGATACCACGACACGTTCCATAGATGAAAACACGGATGCAGGGGAAAACATCGGCACGCCAGTCGCTGCTACAGATGCGAATACCAGCGATACCTTGACATACACGCTCGGTGGCACGGACGCAGCCTCGTTTAGTATTGATAGCACAACAGGACAGTTGCAAACCAGCGCGGCACTTAGTCATGAAACTAAATCCTCTTATACGGTAACGGTTTCTGTTTCCGATGGGAACCAGGGGAGCGCCAGCATCACCGTCACGATTCGCGTCACCGACGTGAACGAGGCACCCGTGTTCGACGATGGGGAAAACACTACGCGCGCAATCTCGGAAAACGTTGGGGCAGACATCAACATCGGCCCGGTTGTTGCCGCAAAAGACCCTGATGGCGATACGCTTACTTACAGTCTGGGTGGCACCGATGCGCCCTCGTTTCGTATTGGCAGCACGACAGGACAGCTAAAAACAACAAACACGGAACTTGACTTTGAAACCAAGTCTGCCTATTCGGTGACAATCACTGTCTCCGACGAGGATAACCTCAGAGCCACAATCAGCGTCACCATCAAAGTCACGGATTTAGACGACACACCGTCAAACAATGCACCTGTGTTTACCGATGGCGAGCAGACGACCCGCAGAATTGCAGAGAACACCGTGGCAGGGACAAATATCGGCGCGCCCGTGTCTGCAATAGACGCAGATAACAACCCGCTTGCTTATGTGCTCCAAGGAGATGACGCAGCCTCGTTTAGTATTGATTCCAACACAGGTCAGTTGAAAACGAGTGCGGCACTTAACCACGAAACCCAATCCGCCTACTCGGTAATAGTGAAGGTTTTGGATGGCGGTCTCACAGACACCATAGATGTCACCATCACTGTTGACGATGTAAACGAAGCGCCGGTATTCACAACGGGGAGCCTAACACGCAGAATCGCGGAGAACACGGTAGCAGGCACAAACATCGGTGCAACGTTCACCGCAACGGATCCTGATGCTGGCGATACTTTGGAATATAGTCTGGATGGCACCGATGCATCTTCGTTTGATATTGACAGCAGTTCTGGTCAATTGAAAGTAAAGGCAGCCCTTGACTATGAAGACAAAACCTCGTATTCGGTAAGGATCACCGTCTCTGATGGCGATCTCACTGACCGTATCAGCGTCACCATCCGTGTCACGGACGTAGACGATAACCGTGCACCCGTATTCTCACAAGATAGTTTCACCTTGCGCATAGAAATAGATGATGAGACAGCAGCCGGTGCCGACATCGGCAGGGCGTTCTCTGCGACGGATGCTGATAACGACACGTTGACCTATCGTCTCGGTGGCACCGATGCTGCCTCGTTTGACATTGTTCGCACAACAGGGCAGCTGCAAACCACTGCCGCTTTCATTAGCGATACGCGATCTGACTATTCAGTCATCGTCACTGCTACTGATGGCAACGGGGGGAGTGCAAGCGTTGACGTGACGGTTACTGCTACACGCAGGGCACCGGAAGTAACAAACAGTGCCCCCGTGTTCACGGATGGCAATAGCACGACACGCACCATAGATGAAAACACGGCGGCAGACACAAACATCGGCACGCCAGTCGCTGCGACAGATACTAATAATGATACGCTCACCTACACCCTCGGTGGCTACAACGCTGCATCGTTTGACATTGACAGCGAAACCGGCCATCTGAAAACCAAGGCATGGCTTGACTATGAAAGAAAAAACTCCTATACGGTGACAATTACTGTTTCTGATGGCAGTCTTACTGATTCTATCACCGTTACTATCAATGTCAATAATGTAAATGATGCACCCGCGTTCGCAATTGTCTCAATAGTAGTCGCAGGCTCTGGGTCTCCACCTGTGACCCGATCAGTCGCAGAGAATACGGCGGCGGGTGAAAACATCGGCACGCCAGTGGCTGCAGTAGATCAGGAGAACGACACCTTAACGTATACCCTTAGTGGTGACGATGCGTCGTCATTCAGCATTGACAGTGAAACCGGACAGTTGAAAACGAAGGCAGCCCTTGATTATGAAGAGAAGACCTCCTACTCGGTCACAATCACCGTCTCCGATGGTAGTCGCACAGATACCATCAACGTCACTATCAATGTCACGGACGTGGACGATAACCACGCCCCCGTGTTCTTACTAATTAATATTACCCGGAGCATAGAAATAGATGGGGATACCGCCGCCGGTACAAATATCGGGGATCCTGTGTCTGCGACAGATGCGGACAACGACACCTTGACATACACGCTCGGTGGCACAGATGCAACATCGTTTGACATTGATAGCACAACAGGGCAGCTGCAAACCACTGCCGTTTTCATAAGTGGGACGCAATCTGTCTATGCAGTCACCGTCACTGCTACTGATGGCAACGGAGGGAGTGCAAGCGTTGACGTGACGGTTACTGCTACACGCAGGGCACCGCAAGTAACAAACAATGCGCCAGTTTTCCAATATGGTAGCAGCATCACCCTATTTGTAAATAAGGGTGAAAGATTAGGCACTTCTATCCGTGCGACTGATGAAGATGATGACACATTGACATATAGTCTTGGTGGTACTGATGCATCATTGTTTAGTCTTGATGAGGACTATGAATACCACTTGAAAAGCAATGCAGCACTCGATTATGACGGTAAAACTTCTTATTCCGTCACAATCACCGTTTCCGACGGCAATGGCGGCAGCGATACAATTACCGTCACTATAACAGATCCTGCCCCTGAAGTTGATATTTTGACACTGATCCGCTCTGAAGAACCAGACTGGGTTCTGAAGTTGGATACAGCAACCGGTATTGTAAGGGCTGTCAAATCTTGTCCGAGAAATCCGAGTGGTCCGAGTATTTGCCTGGATGTAACAAGTTTGCGTCCAACGTATTTCGTAAGTTTTACCCGAGCTAAAGGTGTCAAGTTTGATAACTCTTTTCGGGTAACAGTGAAGTTTTCAGAGGCGGTATCAGACTTTGAGCAGTCAGAGCTGACACTTACAGATAACACCGCTGGAGCTACTATAAGCGGTTGGAAATCGCAAGAAACGTGGTCTGGATATGTTGTTGATGCCGACATTGATGTCACGACGAGCGGGTCAGTGACTTTCAATGTTGCAGCAGGTGCTGCCACCGATAACGCAGGCCAGCCAAACCCTGCGGCTGAATCAAAAACAGTTACAGTTACTATTAATCTTACTGAACACCCGCCCTGGGATGTCAATAAGGATGGTAGTGTCGATGCAACGGATTCGGCACTTGTAACCGCGGCATTAGGACAGACCGGAGGGGATATTGTTAATTCTCGCACGGATGTCAATTGGGACGACACAGTTGATGGTGATGATGTGACACTTGTAACCTACCACATTGCGGATGAAGGGGCAGCTCCATCAATCATAAGAGCGTTTTCCTTGCTGGATAAGAAAACACTTGAAAAGTTGAATCCGGTAGCACTTCAAACCCAATTAGACATCCTACGTGCCAAAAGCAACGGTTCCCCAGGATATCTACATGCAATCGCATTACTTGAAAACATTTTGGCTGCCACGCGTCCGGACAAGACACAATTGCTCGCCAACTATCCCAACCCATTCAACCCCGAAACCTGGATACCGTATCATCTGGCAAACGCCAGCAACGTGCATATCACCATCTATAATGCGCGTGGCACAGTGGTACAGCGTTTAGAACTTGGGCATCAACGCGAAGGGTATTACACGAGCCGTAGTCGCGCCGCCTATTGGGATGGCACAAACAATGTCGGCGAACGCGTCGCAAGCGGTCTCTATTTTTATCAACTACAGGCAGACAATGTGTCGCTCCTGCGAAAAATGGTTATATTGAAGTAAATTTCATGAAAACGGATTAAACAGATTCAGAGGATTCAGAACGCAAAGGCGGAAAGTATCTGAATCGCGGATTAAACGGATTAAACGGATTCAGAGGATGAATTTTGCAGGGTCACCGGTAGATTGAACCCGTAGGGGCGGGGGGACCCCGCCCCTACGGGTTCTGCGCCTGTCGAAAAATCGAAAGATTATTTTTTAAACATGCTTAAACATGCTTAAGCATGTTTAAGAATAAAAGTTGCGCATCCGTAGATCTGCTGGATTTGCCAATCCAGCAGGAGCGGCGGGGGGCCGGGCGCGCCGTGGGCCTTGTCAAAATGTGAAGATTATCCCTAAAACTTGCTTTAGCAGGTTTAAGAATAAAAGTTGCACATCCGTAGATCTGCTGGATTTGCCAATCCAGCAGGAGCAGCCTGGGGCCGGGCGCGCCGTGGGCCTTGTCAAAATGTGAAGATTATCCCTAAAACATGCTTAACGGAGGAATTTTAGATGAGATATTTAACCTTACAATTTAGCGTAGTCGCTGTAGTCTTAATCACGGTTACTATCAATGTCACTGCCGAGATCGACATCCCTGATGCCGGACTCCGTGCTCATATTGAGACCGCTCTCGGCAAGCAGGCGGGTGACCCAATCACCACGGCAGAGATGGAGACTTTGACCCGTCTTGAAGCAGAAAACGCGAACGTTAGCGATTTGACCGGGCTTGAGTTTGCAACCCATCTGAAACACCTAGGGCTTAGGGACAACTCGGTATCGAACCTCTCCGCTTTGGCGGGATTGACCAATCTGACAAGCCTATTGCTTTGGGGCAACTCGGTATCGGACCTCTCCGCTTTGGCGGGATTGACCAATCTGATATACCTAGAGCTTGGGAACAACTCGGTATCGGACCTCTCCGCTTTGGCGGGATTGACCAATCTGACGGGCCTAGTGCTTTGGGGCAACTCGGTATCGGACCTCTCCGCTTTAGCGGGATTGACCAATCTGATATACCTAGAGCTTGGGAACAACTTGATAGTGGACCTCTCCGCTTTGGTGGGATTGACCGATCTGACAAGCCTATTGCTTGGGGACAACTCGATAGCGGATTTATCGCCCCCAGCCTCCAACCCAGGACTGCGGAGTGGAGATACGATTTATGTGGAGGGTAATCCCTTGAGCTACCCATCTATCTATACACACATCCCAACCCTCCAAAGCAGAGGGGTTACGGTTGAGTTTGACAACCGAATTCCTCATACCCTTTTGAAAATCTTGGGCACGACTACGGAGTCTAATAATAACGTACTGGTTGTTGAAGTCCGGGATAGTAAAGGGAAACCGTTTGCGGGGGTTCCGGTAACGTTTACCGTTACCTCAGGCGGTGGTACGCTCAGCAGCAGGAGTGCCACGACCAATGCGAATGGCCAGGCAGAGAGCCAGCTCACCCCCGGGGACAACGAGGAAAGCACGGTCACCGCAAGTGTCGAAGGAATTTCCCAGCTAGTGACCTTTAACGTTGTCTCCACCCCACCGGAGACGAACTTGATCGCTATCGCAGGCCACATCACAAATGCAGATGGAACGCCCGCTGAAGCAGGATTGGATGTCACCGTTACCATTGGGAACCATACTGGAACAGCGGTTTCAGAGCCCGAAGGTGCTCATACCATTTATGTCGTTACTCTTGGCATCCTCGCCACAAGCGGGGATCCAGTCGAAGTTCAGGTCGTCAGGCAGATGACCGGTGAATCTACCACACAGATGGTTCAACTATCGTCCGAACAGATTATCGCGCAGAGGGCAACGATTGACATACAATTTGCCATTAAGGAATACCTTTTGTCGGTGCCATCAGGCATCAGCTTGATTCATGTTCCTCTCAAGGTGACAGCGGTTGATGGGGGTGCAAAGACCATTGAATCGGTCGGTGACCTCTACGACGCACTTGGAGGGGCGGCTGACGTCAGCCTCCTCATTACTTATAACCCTGAAACGCAGCGATGGATGAGTTATCTCGGTGATCGGGACAAAGGTAAGCCTGAGACGGACAAGACTTTGACCGATGACCTCGGTATCATTGCCAGTATGAAAACTCCTGCCCTTGTGCGCCTTTCCGGCGACGCGCTCGGTACAAACGGCCACAGTTCAATCACATTGCACCCGGGCATCAACCTTGTGGGTGTGCCGTTGATGGATGCAAGGATAACCCGCGTCAGCGACCTACTTGCGTTAGAAGGCATTGCAGGCAACGTTGCCGTCATTATTGCCTTGGATGGCGGGAGGTATAAGGTAGTTGCCCGGGCAGGTGATGAGGGGGATGTTGAGATTAGAGGGGGGAGTTCCTTTATCCTAACCGCTCGGGAAGCGGCGACGGTTGATATCACTGGCTATGGGTGGGTTAATGCCCCTGGTATAGCTGCTGTTCCGCCGATCGCTCTGACTGGTATCCAATCGGAGGCAGCGACTCCCATTTTGGCGGTGACGGGTTCAATAGTGCCCCCGGGCCTCGTAGGAGGGGCATCCCTGCCCCGACTCTCCCAGGTCACTGTCAAAAATCTCTCAACCGGTAAACGGGACACGGTCACAGTCGGCGAGCACGGATACAACTACCAGTTGACATTCGTTGACATTGGATCACGCGGAGTCGCACAAATTGGAGATATCCTTGAAATCACCGCTCAATCATCGGATACGTCTGTTGGTATCCAACCAGCGCGCCATGTCGTCACCGCTGAAGATGTCACGCGCAGCGTTATTCAATTGGATGCACTCCTCACTTATGAGATACCCACCAAGACCGAACTGCTCCATAACTATCCAAATCCGTTCAACCCCGAAACGTGGATACCGTATCGGTTGGCATCGGATGCGAATGTCACCTTGACCATCTATGACCAGCATGGTGGGGTTGTCCGAAAACTGGATGTCGGGCATCGGGGGGCAGCAGTCTATCAAACCCGTGAGAAAGCGATCTACTGGGATGGCAGGAATCAGTTCGGTGAACGGGTCGCCAGTGGCGTTTACTTCTACCACCTCTCTGCTGGCGATTACTCCGGCACACACAAAATGGTCATCCTCAAATAACACCCCGTGGGCGGGAAATCCCTTTCCCGCCCCTCCAATCTTCCAACCTGCGAACCTTCCATCATTCCATTTTCACCGCTCCTGCTCGATTGAAAAATCTCGCAACTCAATCGGCCCACGATACTTAATCCGTTTTAATGACCATGTGCAGTTTTCTTTCCCACTTGACGAAAAACGGTAGATCGCTTAAAATGAAGAAACCAACGCAACCAGCAGAAAGACGCGGATGTTACTGTCGCTTGATTCAATTGCCGATAGTGAGGCTTACTATTACCCATAAGTCTCCGGGGAGAGGGGTAATCTGTGTTGGGGCTAAGAACTATCGTTGAATTCGGCAGTGTGAATCAGAGAAAACGTGGCGGAAATATCACTTAATCTCTGCCACCCGCGCCAGATGACCGTCACACCCGGCACACCGTCCGACTTCCGCGCTAAAAAACCACCGAGTTTGGCAATCCAAATCACCACTTCAGAAACCGTTGGTAATTTCTGGGGTAAAGTCGTCTTCTTATACCATTTTGAAAATTTATATCGCGTTAGCGGTTTTGATGAAATATCAAACGCCTGTAATCCCGGCTACGGGGGTGCGGTTGATGACGCTTTCTTTGAAAGTGGCAACATGAGTTGACGCATATCGTTATCCGATGGGGCAAGATGCCCCGGCTACGGGGGTCTGATGCGTTTTTGCTTATGACTTTCTTTGAAAGTGGCAACATGAGTTGACGCAAATCGGACTTCCATTAACGAGTGATTTATTATCGGAATTGGTATTATGAGTCACGCAGTAAAGTGCTTTCCACTCAACATCGGTCAACACACACGTACAAGCGGCAGTCGGGGCCGCCCGATTGTACATCGTCAACCCGTAAAGCCGCCACGCAATTACGCTCATTAGTGCAAAATACCGTAACAACCGATCCCGAGTGGCCAAACGACATGCCTCGATAGGTTCTTGGATGGAAGAGTGGAAGAGAGGGTTAAATTTCTCCGTAGGTATTCCAAAACAGAATCGGCTGTTCTTCGCACCGATGGCTCTCAACGTAGCGGATGAGTCCAGCAAGTGCCTTGCCCGTGTAGGTGTTTTCCAGCGTGATGCCCTCATGGGCTCTCATTAGCTGTACTGCCCGTAGGCTATCCTCAGTCGGGATAGCGTAGCCTTGCCCAAAATCGTGATGCCAGAGCGCGATTTCACGACGCGAAATTGCCTCTGACGGATTAATCAACTTCAACGTCCGACGCGCAAGCCGTGCGACCCGCCACCGATTCCCCAGCATCTGACCCACCACGCGCACACCGATGATTCTGCTCTGCAAGCCCGCTAACCTCGCACCGACGACCAAGCCCGCCATTGTCCCACAAGTCCCGAGTGCCACGAAAATCAGCTTGGGTTCCGGGAGCATTCCTGCCTCAATTTGCGCTTTGAGTTCAAACGCCGCGTTGACGTAGCCGAGACACCCCAGCGGCGATGACCCGCCCGGCGCAAGGAGATACCGGTATCCGCTGTTAAAACAGCACTGTTTAAGGTATTCGTATCCCAAAACCACAGGCCCCCAATGCGCGACCTGCTTTATCCGAACCGCATGGGTAGAGATGGCATTGAAGTTGCCCTCAAGGTAATCCGTGTGCGGCTGGTCAAACAGCAGACAGTGCACCTCGAAACCGGCGGATTTCCCGTAAACCGCAGTCGCCCGGACATGGTTTGAGCCCGTCGGTCCAACAGTGAACAGCGTCCTGCACCCCTTACGCTTCGCATCCGCCAACAGGTACTCCAACTTTCTGACCTTGTTACTGCCACCGTCCTGTTTTATCCACAGCGAATCAAATCCGAGCGTACCTCCAAGGCTTTCGAGTTGACCCACAGGCGTTGGAAAATCGCCAAGCGACAGCCACGGAATCCGTTCCCTAAGATGTGGGTAGTTCTGAAAGAGAAGTGGTATGTCGGTTGGGTATGACATGATAGGATTGGAAGAAGGGAAGATTGGAAGGATGGAAGATTGGAAGAAGAAACTTTCACCCAGTCTTCCATTCTTATCCCTTTCACCCTTCCATCCGAGCTCTTTTATGGGGGCCAGTTGTTTGCCAGCCGTCGGGCGATGCGGTCAGACATTGCGGCAACGGTCAACATTGGGGGGATGCCGATTGAGGTGGGAAACAAACTCGCATCAACGACGAACAATCCGTTAATCGCGTGTGCCTCGCCATAAGAATTGACCACCGAATGGCGTGGGTCGCTTCCCATTCGCAGTGTACCCTGCGGATGGCTTGAGGCGAGCAGAATGTCGTTCTCAACCACACCGCGTTGGCGGATTACCTCAAGGTCATCCAGCTCCTTAATCACGATTCGGCGGGTGTACGGAACGATGAGCTCATTCGCTCCAGCGGCGAAGAGCAGTCGCGCTGCGTTCAGCATTCCCTCAACCAACAACGCCCGGTCCGCTTGTGAGAGCCGATAGCGAATCACCGGCGACCCATTCCGACGCACCGTTACCCGGCCCGCAGAACGGTCATGAAGCAACACCAGCAGTCCTGCGATGTGGTGGTAGTTGTCCATCAGCTCCCGGTGTTCTCGACCAAAGGAGGGCATACTCGCCGCCACCAGTACCGGAGGACCAAAGAGCGGCATCAGGAGATATCCGCTATCCGGGTCGCGTTCTAGGTCTAAAAAATGGTCAATATAGAAACTCTGCGGAATGCCTTGATGAGCATCAATCTGGGTATCGAAAACGCCGCCGATAAAAACAGCGGGGTGTAGGTGTAAGTTCCGCCCTACACACTTCCCAGGGTCAGGTAGACCGCTATTTAACCACAGTTGAGGCGAGTTGATTGCCCCCGCCGCCAGCACCGCCGCCCGGCTGTGAATCGTAAGTATCTTCGCATCCACCCCATCAGGCTCGGACAATCTCGCCGTTACACTGAAGGACTGGGAAACCCCGCCCCTACCATTTTCCACGATAATGGATTCCACGAGGCAATCGCTGTATACCCGCGCCCCAGCCGCCACCGCACGGGGGATGTAACTCACAGCCATGCTCTGCTTGCCGCGTCCAGGAGCTGATGCACGACACCCGAACAGACACCCTGCGGAGCAATCCGCACAAGGTTCGCGGTTATGCCGCTGTACGCCCCCGCCCCAGTCCATCGCCTCACAGCCTTGACGTACCAGCCGGTTCAGCGCGTTGACCTCCGCCTCCTCAATCTGCTTCACCGCCAACGCCATCTCAACGCGCTCTAAGGATGGCGCGAGGTCAGTTGGGGATAGGTCGTGGATGCCGAACTCCGCCCTCCACCGCTCCAGCACTGGGTCAGGGGTACGCACCGCGTAACATAGGTTATGCACCGTAGAACCGCCAACCCCACGCCCCTGAGCGATCAGAATCGAACCATCGTGAGTCGGTCGCATCCCACCATCCCAAAACAGACGGTGTAGCATCTCTGGCGCGTATCGGTTAAACGTCGCCGGGTCACGGTCTTCACCCGCTTCCAAGACCACCACCGAGAGCCCCGCCTCCGCAAGTTCCTTCGCCGCCACCGCACCCCCAGCCCCGGAACCGATGACGCAGACATCAACTGTGTCACTCACATCCCCTTTCACGTCCCGGCCCCGGATGCTCATTTTTCATTATCCTTTTGGCTATAATAACCGAGAAACGACATGTCCCTGAGCCCCCGAAAGAGCCGTCGTCGGAACCCGAACCGACTCTCCGCCCACGAGCGAATGTAGCCCTCGGCATCATACGGCAAGAGGCGCGTAAAACGGCGCGGCTTGCCGATAAACAGCATCGGGCCCCATTCAAAGAGGTGAAGCGCACACTTAAGTTGGGTTTGCAACCCTTTCGATAGCTTAGCGACAAAGCCATCAATCGTCACCGTGGATATCTGAACCCGATTTGTGGGAGGGAAATCCTTTTCCCGATATGTTCCAACCATGTGTGTTACCAAGACCGCTAAGATTCTCGCTTCTTTAGGGGTAAATAGCTCTAACTTCATGACAAAACCTTCTACTCGTCAATCACAACCCCGTATTCGCCCACAACCGCTCCCTTGTGTATGCCCGTATAGTGCATGTGCCTCTCCCCGACGATGGACTGCGAGCTCTGAACCTCGACCGTACCCCGTACATTGCCCATCTGTTGGTCATCAACATCCCAGCAACAGAACGGTTTAATGCTGTTGTGGAGTTGTCTGATAATATCCCCATTCCGGTTGCGGATGATGATATTAATCAGCGCATCTGCCTCATCGACATTCAGGAACCGAAACCAATCCCGTGCGCCGGTGTAAACCTCCGGGAAGAACAACCGACGCCCAACGTGGCCCCCCTCTTCGGACGCGCCCGGCAGGTCGATGATACTTGTCCCACTGTGCATGTGGCGTTCAGCGATAATCGGTTGGTCGCCTCGCACTTCCACTGAAGATTTAATCTTGATTTCCTCCATATTCGGAGTCCAGCATTCAAACGGACGCAACGTCGTCCGCTCTGTCGACCAAACCGGTTTACCGGTCCCATCCTCCCGCGCAATCATTGTGATTTTCCCATCCTCCCGCCCAACGTTGACCACAATCACCCAATCGTGCCACGCCGGTCCCACTTCAGGGAAATAAAGCGTTTTAGGAGCGTCCGAAATGACCTGCCCAAACTGTCCCACAGACGTTTTGCCACCCTGATAGTGCAAATGCCGCTCACCAACGAGTGGTTGTGTACCTTGCACCTCAACCGTTCCGGTGACATTCCCCATCCCTCCTTCGTTGATATCCCAGCAACGGAGCGGCGGAATGTTGCGATGAATCTGCCGGATGACATCGCCGTTACGGTTCCGGAGGACGATGTTGACCATGCTATCCGCCTCCCCTACATTCAGGAAGCGGAACCAATCCTGCGCCCCAGCCACCAACTCCGGAAAAAAGAGCCGTTGCCCGACTGTCTCATATTCAACCGCTGCTCCAACGAAATCCAGAATGTTGGTCCCGCCGTGCATGTGCCGCTCGGCAACAATCGGTTGGTCTGCTGTAAATTGCATCGAGGAATTCTGTTTAACCGCTTCAACATTCGGTGTCCAGCACTCAAAAGGACCGAGCTCTTTCTCCTCGGACCAGAGCGGTTGTCCATTGCCGGCGTGTCTCGCAATCGCTAACACCTTCGTAGATTCGTTTCCGACGTTGACCACCTGTACCCAGTCCTCCCACGAAGGACCGACTTCGGGAAAATAGAGTGTTGTTGCTCCCGGCATCGTTGTTCTCCTCGTTTATTGAATTTATTGATACAGTGACTGACCAAACTTTAGAAAAATCGCTCTCATTAGCTGCTGTGCTATGGAGCGATTGTGTCGTTTCTCTCAAGTCCCTCCCGCACTGTTTGTTCTTGTTCAGGTAATTTTTGCTTCGCACTAAAAGATACGGTGTAACTCGCTCACATCAATCCCTGATGCCCTTGTTCAATTGCCTCACATAGCTCCATCGTATGTACGAGGTCTTCAAGCGGGCTCCACGGCGTTGTATCGTTGAGAATGCAGTCTGCGAAATGGCGTGTTTCATTAAAACCTGCACCCCCCACAGCGTCAAGTTTAAGTGGTTCTTCATTTAGCTGCCCATCACAGTAGAGCCTTATTTCCGATCCGCGGGTCAGGTCTAGATACGCAGACATATCTTCAGCATGGACCTCCATCGACTGAATCCGATAGCCGACACCGTAGTGACTCATCATTGCGCCGTGACACCCATTATCAAAGTGAATAATTGCATTGTATCTCGGCGTACCCTCCCGTGTCCCGTTCCACGAATGGGCATAGACCTCCGTTGGGTTTGCCGCTTCAGTCGGCGTACGCCCTGCCATCCAACGGAGCAGGTCAACATGGTGGATGGCATCGCAGATAATCTCTGGCGGTGCGACCTCGCGCCGCCCGGGACGTGCCAATCCTGAAGGAGGCTTGTGGTAGTCTGCGGCAACTTGAATTGCCCCACCGCGCTCTTGCAACAACTTCCGCACAGCCAAAACTTCCGGTTTGTAACGGCGGTTGACCGACACGATGGCTTTGCCCTTGCTCTTATTCGCGGCTTCGAGCATCTGTCGCGTCTCTGCGGTATTCATCCCCGGCGACTTCTCAATTGATGTGTGTAAATCGTGTCCCAAACAGTCCAACACGATTGGTAGGAGATGACCGGGCATGGTGACAACGTAGACTAGATCAAGGTCAACCTGATCTAACATCTTACGGTAGTCTCCAAATGCAAACTCCGGTTCGTGTTTTGCCTCTGCTTCAGCGCGCCGTTCCGCGTCGATTTCGGCGATTGCGACCAGTCTCATCCGCGGTTCATCCTTAACCATCGCAAAGTGGCCTTGGGCATGACCACCACAACCGATTATACCCACTTTTAATTCTTCCATCCCGCTCCCCCTTTCACAATTTCATACCTGCATTTTAGCATATTCACCCCGAAATAGCAAAGTGAAAAGACAACGATTCATCTGATGCCCGAGATTTCACGCTTCACGCCGACTGGCAATCCAGAATGCAACTCCGATATAGACCATCAATGGGAACGAGAGCAGGGCAGTGGACAGTGCAACCCCTTCCAAGCCCCAAATTCGCATAAATACAAGGTTTAAAATGGGGTTAAAAACCGTCCGGATGAGCGTCGCCGAGAAGATGAAGGTGACATTCTGGAGCGAAAGATGCGCCCGAATCAACAACCGGCTTATCAAGCGAGGGAGCACTCCGATTAGGTAAACCCCAAGTACCGATGCCACATGAAGTTGCTCTGCACTCTCCATAACACCGTGCCCGTATACCAGTTGGACGATGGAAATACGGAAATGGTGTAATACGAAAACCAGCGGCCCCATCAGAACCAAGGTGATGAGAACCCCGTTCCAAACGCTGCGTCGGAGTTGATGTTGCCCTGCGTCGGCGGAGATTGCCGACCAATGAGAGAGCAACACAGGTAAAATGACACCCGTTACGGTTTCGGGAATGGCGCACAGTCTGAGCGCGTAATCCAATTTGGAAACTGACCCGGGGCCCAGTGTGCTTGCCATGCCGCGGTCTACGACAGGATTTATTCCGTCAGAGATCGCGGCACCCATCATGGTGAGGCACTGCCTGATGAACTCTCCCGTTTTTGGATACTTTCGCCAATGGGTTTGAGCCTGTGTCACGTTGAATAGACCGCGCATTTTGAGCGAAAATCGGCACGCGATAAACAGCGTCAGCCCCTGAAACAGTTCGCCAATAATAAGTGCCAAAACAATACTAAGAATACCGAGCGACGATTTGAGCAAAAAAATGAGTCCAATGACGACAGGTACGCGGAGCCCCTGCACAATCGCCGGAAGATTAAAGCGTTGATACGCATCTAAAACGCCTCTGAGCATCCACCGGATGCCAGCGATAATCGTAAAGAATGAAAATCCCAAAAGAATTCCGATCGGCACAAGAGCAGAAAGGTTCGGTTGGGGGAAAAAGAAGCGGGAGATGAGATAGGAGACAACGGAAAACACACAACAGATAGTAGGGATGCAGATGAGATAGAGCGAAAAGATTGCCCGAAGGCACGTATTAGCATCCGCGTGGCTTTTTATGCGTTCCGTTGCAAGCAGCGGAATCAGTACCGAATAGACCGAAGCCGAACTCAAAATCTCGGTCAGAAAAATCGCAACACCCCAGTGGTAGTAGAGGAAATCCATGCCCTGCTTAACGCCGAACCAGTTGGCAAGCACAGCATAGATTAGAAGCGTCCCACCGCGCCCCATCAGGCTTAATGGCGTAACAATCAGGATATTTTTGATGATGGTTCGGTCAGTCACCGAAATCGGGTTCTTCGACATAAGCAAGTTTAAAAAATAAATGGCAGAAACCGAGTTTTTTGCGTCGCGTTCGTCGCGCCACCCGTAGGGTCGGCAAAACTCGGTTTCTTTTGAATGGGCAGAACCTGCACAACTTCCATTCTTCCACCCTTCCATCCTTCCAGTCTTCTATCCTTCCAATTCCAATCTTCCAATCCCATTCTTCCTTGGTATACCAATTCTGAAAAATCAAATCTGTTTTGCGGCATCAATGAAAAATGGAAAGGAAGTCATTTTAGAGATGGCAGCCTCACTTGTCTCTTTCAGTATCGCCGTTATACCGGCTTGCAGGGTTTCTAAACTTGAATAAGTGGCTCGGAAAAGACGCTGTTTGAAGTATTGCCACACCCGCTCAATCGGATTCAACTCCGGACTGTATGGCGGCAAAAACAGTAGCTCCACATTCTCAGGAACCTCTAACGCATCGGACAGATGAAACCGCCCATTGTCAAGAACTAGTACATTCAGACTCTCCGGGAACGCCTCGGAAAATGCCTCTAAAAAATACTGGAAACAATCGCTCGTTAGCCCAGCAAACTCCAAGTAAAAGGAAGCACCTGTGCGGGGATCCACCGCACCATAGAGGTAAATTGATTCATATTTAGGACAAACGCTTGCTATCGGTTTCGTCCCGCGCACAGTGATGCGTCTTTGAACACAACCTAATAACCCGAATCGAGATTCATCTTGACTGAAAAGACGGGTGCTTTTGAACTTTGAGACCGGTTTTTGCGCGCAGGCTGCCTTCACTTGCGCGCCAAGGGTTGCGGCGAAGTCCTCCGCATCGGATACATTTTTTTTTTCGTGCGTTTTGCGGGGCACTTTTGGTTTTGCGTTCCATCGGTCGTGCCCGAGGGAATAAACGCCTTTATAGCTCATTTTGACCCCTAAGGTGTGTTGAATATACTCCTGGATATCTGTATAGCTAGCGAACCCTTCAACCTCTTGGAGTTTGCTCCGTAGCGTATCGGCTTGTGCGGTTGTCAGTAAGGGCGGTCTGCCTGTGGGGGTGCCTCGGTGAAGCATCGCTTCAAGTCCATCGGTTTCGTAGACGGTAAGCCAAGTGCCGACGGTTTTGGGGTGAACCCCGATTAGAGAGGCTGCCTCCCGCCGCGTTTTGGCATACCCGCTTTTGAGGTGATAGAGCGTCATCAGCTTTTGGTTCCGATGGACATCAGAAGTTTTGCGCATCTCTGCCTTGAGTGTCTCGATTCCTTCACTAATGTTGGGAAGTTTTTTTCGCATAGGTTCTCCTTTAATAGGTTATACCATTTCTGAAAATTTATATCGCGTTAGCGGTTTTGATGAAATATCAAACGCCTGTAATCCCGGCTACGGGGGTGCGGTTGATGACGCTTTCTTTGAAAGTGGCAACATGAGTTGACGCATATCGTTATCCGATGGGGCAAGATGCCCCGGCTACGGGGGGCTGATGCGTTTTTGCTTATGACTTTCTTTGAAAGTGGCAACATGAGTTGACGCAAATCGGACTTCCATTAACGAGTGATTTATTATCGGAATTGGTAGTATTATACGCACTCACGCGCCACTGTTCAACGAGAAAAATGTTGATATCCCTACCCAGTTGTGAGATAATGCAAGCCAGCATGGGCGTTAATTCCGTACCCAAGAATCGAAAGGAAACCGAATCTATATGAACTGGGAACATCATCCGTGGGCAGGGGTATTTCCCGCAACCCTCTGCCCATTTCACGAAGACGAATCTATTGATGAAGAAGGTCTGCGGGCATATATGCGCGAACTCGCCAATGTTGACGGGGTCAAAGGTGTCGTTTGTAATGGTCATACCGGAGAGATTACATCGTTGCGACCATACGAACGCGCCGATGTGACAAGAATCACTGCTGACGCGGTGAAGGGCAAAGTGAAAGTCATTTCCGGCGCGAGTGCTGAGGGTAGCTTGGAGGCGACAGATTACGCCATCGCCGCGAAGGAAGCGGGTGCGGATGGTATCCTGCTGATGCCACCCCACCACTGGCTCCGTTTTGGTCGCACAAGCGAGACGGTCATTGGATTTTTCCAAGATGTTGCCGAAGCGGATATTCCGATTATTGTACACCAATACCCCGCTTGGACGAAGGCGGGCTATAGCTTGGATGAGATGCTGGAACTGGTGAAGATTCCGCAGGTGGTCTGTATCAAGATGGGAACACGCGACATGGCACGTTGGCGTTGGGACTACGAGCAGTTGAAGGAGGCAGCACCGGATATCCCCGTTCTCACCTGTCATGATGAATATCTGCTTGCCTCGCTATTGGAGGGGTGCGATGGGGCACTAATCGGCTTTGCAGGGTTCGTACCGGAGTTGATGGTCGAGGTGGTGTATTGTGCCCTTAATGCTGACCTACTCGGTGCTCGCAAAGCGCGAAAACTGGTTGACCCGTTGGCGCGCATTGTCTACAACTTTGGTGAACCGAGCGGTGATGCACACCAACGGATGAAGTGTGCCCGTTGGCTAATCGGCAAATTTCCAAGTATGACCATGCGCCGCCCGCTTCGTTCGTTGCCGGAAGCAGAGGTTTTCAAGATTCGGCAAAGCCTTGAGGCGATTGGATATCAGTGTGTGCAGTGAGGGGCGGTGTGTGAGCAATCCAGTTGCCAACCGAACCGTTCAAGTTGGGGAAGAATCTTTTAAGAGGTAAATTATGTCACGTTTGAAATATGCACTAATTGGTCACGGGCGGCGGGGGAGCGGCCATCTCGCAACCGCTGCGGCGTTGAAAGACACCTTTGAAATTGTCGCGGTCTGCGACGCTCATCGCGAATCGGCGGAAGTAGGAGCGGCAAAGGTTTCGGCTAAGGCTTACACCGATGTCCGCGAATTGGTTGCTCAGGAAGAGTTGGATGTATGCGATGTCGTTGTGCCTGCACCGCTACATCACGTTGTCTCCTGCTATCTCTCGGAGTGTGGCATCTCGCACAACGTCGAGACAGGGCTCGCACCGACGCTTGGACTCATGGATATGATGATTCAAGCCGCTGCCCAAAACGGTGTCAAGCTCCAGACTTCAGAGAACTTCCCGTTTGTCCCTGTCGAGCAGTTTGTCTGCCATCTGATCCGGGCGGGTGCGATTGGCCCCATTCACAAATGCTATCGACTCTTCTCAACAACCGGATATCACGGTTTAGCCGCGATTCGCTGCCGAATGGATGCCAAGCCCGTCGCTGTCAGCGGGATTGGTCATTCAATGCCGGTCGTCCCCTACGTTGATCGGGCTAAGCGAAATGTCGACCGCGAAGGTCTGGAATTTTACGCCGTGGATTTCGATAACGGTGGCATCGGGATTGCGATGGTCGGTAACAAGAACGGTTGCCTTGGGCGCAATACACTCGTTGGGTTCGAGACGTGTGGTGAGCGCGGTACAGTTGTAACGAATGGCAATCAAGGCGCGACAGGTGGGGAGACGGTCAATGTATGTAGCGACCAAGACATCGCAGAGCGCAACGGAACAGCGCAGACCTACCCGTTTCAGCGCGAGTTCGCAGCATCGGGGGTGCTTGAGCGCATCTATGTTGAATTGCCGACGGAGTTGGGCGGAACAATAGAATGGGTTAATCCGTATCAAAACTTGGGCATTGACGAGAGAAACATCTCCCTGGCGACGATGCTTGACGGTATTGCACAAGCCGTGCGTGAAGACACAGACCCGCTGTGGACGGGTGAAATGGGCCGAGCCGACCAGGAAATGGTCATCGCCGCCCAGCGGTCCATTCAGGCGAATAGACAACCCATCCACCTCCCGCTCCCGAGTGAGCCCGCCGAGGAGGAAGCTTTCGATCGGAATTTCGAGCAACAATTCGGGGTTCATCCGCGTGAGGATTTGGAGAAGGTGTTAAGCGTTAATTTTAAGGCGAGATAGGGGCGTTATCTATCCTTAGTATATATACGTTCCTCCTCTATTTTTATAACTTTACCATTCTCGAAAGTAATCCTCAAAACATACGGGTTGCCAATCGGGCTTTTTCCACAGCCGTAAGACCATGATGACTCCTCAACTTTGTCCGGTGCCCCCAATAGTCTACGGACTTCCGTTTGCAAAAATCCGTTTGGTAAGAGCTCTACCATCGCGTGACCAATGGGAAAACGCGCCTGCTTTGTTGAATTTCTGAATTTCTTGGCGGCCTCCTCACGCGCAATATGCGGTTTTAACCGAAATAACACGTAGAGTTCGGGAGCACAGGCGTACTCGTCTTCTTCTTGATGGTATTTTTGGACAAGTTGCGTCACCTGTTCAGCTGTGAGTTGGATGGCCTCGTCGATCCGCTTGCCCGTGATGTGCGTGATGGCTTCCTCATAGCAATGATGGTGGGTGAAATGAGCACCGTTTATCGGACTCCAGTTGCCTTCCCACCCATAGAAGGAGTCGGATTCAAGGAACCACTTTTTGAGGTCTGGAAGTGCCTTCGGTTCCTTGAAGTAGCCGAGCAGTAACGCTGCCACCGTTGAACCTCTATCGCGCAGTCGGAGGAGCATTATATCAGTCGCCTGGGCCCGGTACTTCTCCAAGAACAGCTTGTCATCATTATCCGGCAATAGTTCCCGATCATATTCGTTATCCCGCATCCCCAGCCTAATGTCTAGTGCCTCAGGTCCCCCAACGTGCATTGACAGTTTGTAATTAAGCAGAAAGTCGAACCGTTCCGCTTCGGTTATATGTCTTCGACCAATCGGATTATCTACAATCTCAAACAGTGAATACTTGGATTGTCCTTCATGTTTTCTGGCGACGTTTAAGATTGCTTCGGCGGATTGGTCATTCGCTTCAACTTTCCATAATGCATTGGCGATGTTCCACCGTGTGTAACTATCCTGAATCCGTTTCATCGCTTTTGTCAACGCCGCAGGCGCCGAGCTGTCACCATGTTTCGCCAAGGCTCGAGCAGATATCTGGACAATCCGCTCATCCTGGTCGTCGAGAAGTGCGATAAGTTCCTTTTTTGCGGCTGTCGTTGTGAGGTTCTCATAAACCTTCTGCGCTCTGTAGTAGTAACGGCTCCCTTCCTTTTTCACCGCTTCAGCCAAAGGGCGCACAATTTTATCCTCTAACTTGGCAAGCGGTTTTACCGCCGAAACCCAAACTTCCCGGTCATCAGAGAAAAGTGTATCCATCAGTTCGGAAACATCTTCCTGCTGTGACTCCGCTGTTGCGTAAAAGGACATTGATAAAAGTGCGAAACCAACCAGTGTCAGGTTCAGGGGGTATGCTGTGGAAGTTCGGTTTCTGATTCGTTTCATTTTTCTCTTCATAAATAACCTAAGTTGCTCCCTATCTTCTACAAGGATCTGCTGGATTTGGCAATCCAGCAGGAGCGCGCGAGGGACCAGTAGGAGCGGGTGAGGGGTGAGGTATTCGCGGCGCGTCTTGAAAGGTATCAAGGCGACTTACGCCATCAGATGTGGCAAAGGTGCTGGTGTTAGTGGGCCGTCCTCCCAAACGGTCGGGAAGTATTTGCCCTTGAGCACTTCTCCCTCGTCTACCTCAACGCGATGATCCATTACATGGTTTCCTATCGGCACAAAACGGGTGTAGCCGGGCATGTAGTGAACGGCGATTGCCCGACGCTTCTTTTCGCTTGGATTTTGGGGGCTACCGTGCCACGTCAGGCAGTGGTGAAATGCCACTTCGCCCGCCCTCACCTCCACCGGTACGGCGTGCGCTTCTTCGCCTTCGGGAATTAAATCAGGGTTGTAGCCCAACTCAAAGTTTTCGCCGGTGCTCAGGCCACGGCCTCCATTTGGGTCCCGATGAATACCCCACTTATGACTTCCTTGCACCATGCTCATGCAGCCATTCTCCACTGTGGCATCGTCGAGGGCGACCCACGCACTGACCAAGTCGCCGGGCTCAAGAATCGGCCACGCAGGATAATCCTGATGCCACCCGGTCTTTCCACCGACGCGAGGCGGTTTGTACTGGATCTGGTCGTGCCAGACTCGGAGCGTGTCCGTGTCGCATAACTGCGCGACCATCGCGGTTATCTTAGGATTGTAGATATGCGCGTTGAACAGGCCGTCCGCTTCCCAAATGTTGACAATCTGCACCACAACGCTACTCGCGAACATCTTTACGCCTGTTGGCATGTGGTCATCGTCTTCTTCGTCATCACCGGTGGCGTACAGGTCTGCACCCGCTAGATTTCGCAACAACTCAGGCTGTGCTTCGCCATTCTCATCCATAACAAGATCAAGCCGCTCTCGGAGGGCTTCGACTTCGGCATCGGTCAGCACTTTACCCGCTCTGAGGTAGCCTTTTTCGTGAAATTCCTGAATTTGTGATTCTGTTAGCATTCAAATGTTCCTTTTAAGATGTGATACTAATTCGTTGTCCATAAGCGACAAAATTAACGCGGAGACGCTTTAAGCCCTTAACGCGGAGACGCAGAGGGGCAGAGACGCAGAGCAGAAAAGACAGAACCGGAGCACCGAATCAAGAACCGGTGTGAAGGCGGGATTTGGACAGGCAGTTGGACGACAAAAGCGGCGCAGGGAAGAGCGGAGGCAGATTCTTATCTTTCGCTTCGCTAAAGGCGTTGTGTGCTTGCGTCTTATACGAATTGGTTATCCATAAGGGACAAAACCCGGATAGTAGTGGTGCGATTCATTGCACGTTTTGAATTAGATGTAACATTTAGATTTGGAATTAGTTTGAGATAACGTAAACATTGGATGAGTTGGTTGAAGGGTGTTTTAAGCCGCTATTCGCTCATTTTGACTGCCCCGCGTTGACCCCCAATTCCCGCCGATATGCCTCCACCAACATCATATTAGAACTGTCAACGTTGCCCAAGTTGACTTGTGGCCCATATCGGTCAATAAGCTCGCAGCGGATACGATGGATATCGTATTCGTTGACTCCAGCGATCCACGGGCCGGGCAGTTCAAACATAACTTTATCCAGCCCGACAACTTCCACAACTTCCACAACAGCCTGTGCTATCTCACGCGAATCGCTGACCAACTCGGCGGCTTCCAAGAGGATGAGTTCTGCCCCAGCGTCGCGACACGCCTTGGCATCATCGGCGAAAGAGACCGTGCTCTCAATCCCCTCCTTTTTCCCAACCTCGCCCAAGACGCTCAAATTGTACTCTTCGTTCGCTTGACGAATCATGCGTTGCTTCCATTCAAGGGTGACCGCCCCAAGGTTATCCGACACCTCAACCCAACGGTATCCGGCTGCGGCAACCGCTGGCAGATAGAGTTCCGCCTTGCGATGTACCTCCGCATATTCCAAGAACTGCCCGCCGGGAAATGGCTCGACCTGCCCCGTTTGATATTTTCTTATCTTCGCCGCCAACACTTCGTTTGGCAACAGGCGTGAGAGTCCGACAGCAATTTTGGCAAAATCGAAGTATTCACCCGCAGTTGTAAGGAGGTCTTCCTGTATGTACAATCCGAATCCCCAATCAACAACCATTGTTAAACCACAATCTCGCGGCTTGGGTAGGCGGTCTATTCCGTCCAACCCTTCAAAGAAATGTGTATCCATGTGAGCGGCCCCTTTGTGTTAAATGACTACGCCGATGTGTGCAACGGCATAGGTGAAGCGTGAAAAGGCATTTTGTCACCCTTCACGCTTCGGGTGCTGATGGGTATCACAGATTTACCGCGGTTCGTATGTATCTGACCCTTCAAGTGGAAGTGGCACAATCCAGATATTACGATACTTGACATCGTTGCCGTGGTCTTGGAGCAACAGGGGCCCCGGCTCTCCGACCTCGCTCCCAATGTTGCCCCCGGTGACACCCGGCAGTTGGACATTGTTGTGAATGACAAGCCCGTTCTGCAAAACAGTCATCCGTGCAGGTTCGACGATCTTTCCGGCATCATCAACGCGAGGTGCCCGAAAGACTGCGTCGTATGTTTGCCATTCGAGAGGCGGTTTGCAAGCGTTCACGAGAGGCGCGAACTGGTTGTAAATCGCACCGCAATCGCCCTTGCCCGGAACCTTGATGCCGTAAGAATCCAACACCTGAATTTCATATCTGCCTTGAAGGAAGACCCCGCTGTTTCCCTTCGCCTGCCCCGTCGCTTCCGGCATGTCCGGTGTCATAAACTCAACGTGGAGCATGAAATCGGTGAACGTCTCTTCGGTCATGATGTCGCCCCCACGCGGGACTACGTTCATCACGCCATCCTCAATTCTCCAAACCGCTTTGGAACCGTCGCGAGTCGTCCAGTTGTTGAGGTCTTTTCCATTAAAAAGAATTACTGCTGATTCTGGTGGTGTTTGTGTCACTGTTTCTCCTTTCGCCAGCAAAAGAATTGTTAAAATCAGACAAGTCTTGCTAATGTACATTATCATATCAACTTTTATCCTCCAATTCAATCAAATTTTTCTATAAACATGCCGATCCGCTGGATTTGGCAATCCAGCGGGAGCGTTCGGGGCCAGGTCCGGTCCCCGTAGGCGGGGCATCCCTGCTCCGTCTATCTCTCTAGCTCAACCACAACGACTCCATAGATCAACACCGACGGCACTCGAAAGCGAACCGAATTGCCCGTATGCTCCCAATCGAGTTCTTCGCCTTGAGAAACATCGGGGGAAAGCAGGCTCACTTTGGTCACTTTGGTCTCCCTGATGGCTGTGATATGCAAATTCAAATTCACACGGATCTCTGTTGCACCGATCGGGTTTTCATTGGCAGGACCACCTTCATCCGTTTCCTCCCTGTTGTAGTTGACGAAATGCAGGATGATTCGCCCCGGCTGAGCAAACGCATTCACCCTGACCGTCCACGGCGCATCAATTTTGGACATGCCCTTCAGCGAATCAATGATAGCCGCCCGGTCAACAGTTGGCACCGTTAAAATCCCTTCATCGCTTGCTGTGGCTAGTGGTTCCCCTATGACTATCAGAGACCGTGTGTTATGTGCATATCCCTCCAACATCGTACACTGCTCTGGACTGAGCCCTTTAGAATCGGCGAGGATGACCGCATCGTATTCGGCAAGCCGTTGGTCGGAGAGTTTTTCATCTGACACCACATCAAACAGTATATGTGCATCCAGCAGGGTCTGCCCAAGTTGGCGAAAAGTTTCGACGGGTTCATCATCGCCAATCTGTAACGATTGACGGGGGAACACCAAAGCCACCTCTGCATAGCTCTCAACTGGGTGATAGTATGCTTCATATTTTTCGGCGAAACGGAAGTAGTCCACGAAGCCTTTTCTACCCACCGGGTCGTTCCATGTGCAGTACAATCCCATTCCGGGCCCCTGGTTGGCTAACCCTTCAGCGATGCTCCCCCGAATTCGTGTGCCTTCATACCCGCCCAACACCGGGAGTTTGCCGCTAGAGAGTTCCCGGATGTACCTAAGATTCAATGAGCGGGTGCCCGCGTCGCCATCCGCGACCGTCCCAGAATTTCCACCAGTGCTGTACCACAGCAGGTCTTCCGCCCGTCCCCACAACTCCTGCGGCATCACATTGCGTTCCTCGCCTGTCGAGAGGTATCCCAGATGGTTCCACGAGCCCAAAATTAGGTCGGGTTTGAGTCCCCGTCCAACCTCGATGAAAATTTCATCGTAGTGTCGCTTCCACGAGACTTGGGAAAATCGCATCGCCTCAACCTGCAACGCCATAGGGTGAGAGCTTTCTTTGTCAACCCATCCTGCGACTTTTGCGAGTTTGCCGTCCAACCTGAAGGCATCCAAATTGTGGATACTGAACTGTTCGTGAATGTCTGCTTCCGTATATTTTTCGGTGAGATATGCCCGGAACGCACGATTGCAGTATTCACAGGCGCATCCGTGGTTGTAATTGTACAGCGAGACAAAGCCGTCCACATCGCATTCGGTAATCGCCACCCGCACCATCCGTTTGTGAAACTCAAGCCAGTGGGGACTGTTGCTACAACCGACCACCCACGGAAACTCGTATCGGTCTCCTACGAGAATTTCGCCGTCCGGGAGACGTTGTAGGAGTTCCCTGATATCTGCTACCGGTTTTTCGCCCAGAAGGTCTGTCGGCCAGAGTTCGTCGTAGAATTGGGGGAAGCCCTCCTTTGGATCTGGGGTACCCCATGCAATCGTCATCGAGAAATGGCCGAGCACTTTGCCACCGAGTTCATGCACCTTCCGATTGAAATCCTTCTGCCAGTCGAGCACTTCCCGAATCCCCTGCACAGGGAGGCGCATCGGGTAACCACCCCCTGCCTCTGTCTCCGCGAGTCCGTACATCTGGGGACCGTAGAACCCCATCTGAACGACCTGCGGACGTGCCTCTGCCAGAAAGTCCACAAACTCAGGCTCTCCCGCCATCGCAAGTAGTGCCACATATCGGTTGAAATATAGGTTCTGCTCGCTCGATGCCATTGAGAGTATTCCTTTCAGGTGTTTTTCCACCTTTTAATTTCACGCATCACGCACAAACTGGTTCAAGGGACGCACCTGCATAAAGAGTTTTGCGCCGTGACTGACATCCTCCGTCGACTCAAGTCCACACATCCATGCCCACGTCTGTTTCTCCCAAACCATGTCACGGTAAAACTCAACTTCCGTCGCATACGGATGGCGACCACGGTTGCGATATGGCGGTGTATCATCGGATTCCCTCACCCAATCCCGTTTCGGCGGGGAGTTGCGGAAATAGGAGTATTTGATCATCCCGCGTCGTCTGTCATTCAATTTCGGACCGGCTTTATGCCAGATGCTATAGTGGGTCATAACAACTGTGCCCGCAGGGACGGTCAAAGAGATCTGGCCGACAATATCGCCGTAGTGTGAGATGGCTTCCCGGTCAACGAGTCGATGATGGGAGCCGGGAAGCACCATTGTTGGGCCGTCCTCAAGTTTTACCTCTTGAGGGTAATAGTAACATTGCAGGTGGTTGACACCGTGGCCATATTCGGAGAGCCCATCCGAATGCCATGACTGTCCGTGATGGGACGCTTCATACAGGTGATGATGCCCCGTTATAGGCACAAAGAAATTCGCACCTAACAGTGAACGCACGGCCCCGGCGGCTTCTGGATTCAGAAGCACCGTGTTCCGAAATTCAGGCGTTTGAATAAATTCGCTGACTCCCCCGCCCGGTAAATTCAGATATTGACGATTGAACGCCTCTGAGATAATGCCCTCAAGGACGACGTACCCCTTTGAGATAAAATCCATCACGTCCTCGTCGGTCATCGTAGGTTGGATATCGCTCATTGTCTCTCCCTCATTTTCAAATTGATTTTCAGCATTAAAGTTATCCTCTGAAGCAACTTGGAAGGACGGGATTGGAAGAGTGGAAGATTGGAAGAAAACGATGTGTTTTTCCCTTCCATCCTTCCATCCTTCCCCCCTTCCAGTCTTCTCCCTTCCACCCTTCCATCCAAGGTACGTCTACTTCTGCCGAATAAACTTTTGCAACCGTCCATCCGCCTGCACTTCCCCAACATAGAGGTCATCATGCGAATCTATCCAAATGCCGTGCGGGCAAGCGAAGAACTCGCCTGGCACCGTACTCCCGCGTTCGCTCCCCCATTGGGCGATGATTTCACCGTCAAGGGTCAGAATCGTGACACGCTGGTCTAACTCGGCGACGTAGACGATCTGATCATCGTCAATGAAAATCGTATCCGGCTGGCTGAAATCACCCCATTCCTCAATGTACTCGCCATCAAGGGTGAAAAATTGGATGCGGTTATTCGACCGGTCCGCAACCATTAGACGGTTGCGCGGGTCAACCCGGACACAGTGCGGGAGATCGAACTCGCCAGGGCCGTCCCCGGGCGTCCCCCAAGACTTGATCAGTTCGCCATCGGGCGAATATTTGTGAATCCGTGCGTTGCCGTAGCCGTCGGAGACGAACAGTTCCCCATCGGGCCCAACCGCGAGGTCAGTCGGAAGATTGAACGGAGTCTCATCCGCGGGTTGGTCAGGTGTGCCTAACGTCATCAGGAGTTCTCCGTCCGACGTAAATTTTCGCATACAATGGGTTTCGCGCTCGACGCAGTAGATGTTATCTGCCGCGTCAATGAAGATGCCGTGAGCGTCCTTGAGGATGTCATCTCCCCATGATTCGAGAAAGTTCCCTTCCCGGTCAAAGACAACCATCGGGTGCTCACTTCTGCTGTAAACATAAACCCGGTCCTGTGAATCCACCGCGACAGCGGGAATCCATCCGAATTCCCAACCATGGGGCAATTGCCCCCACCCTTCCTGTACTTCGTAGATGTGCGTACCGGCTCCAAATGCCATAATATTGTACCTCCTCATGTGATTGAATCGCGAGATTGTAAGCAAGTTTCAAGAATAAACGTTACATTTTAGCAAAGACTGGAAGGGAAAATCCCCTTCTTCCAATCTTCCAGTTGTGTCGGATTTGTTTGCCTCCCGTTTCGTCTTTATGGTACGTTTAGGGAGGTATTGAAAAAACCCATTGATAAAACTCAACGAAAGCGAGAGAAAAATGAAGAGAAGCTTTGTTATCCTCACAATGTTGGTCTGCGTCCTGCTCAACGACACACTGTACGCGGACAAATCGGAAACAGCAGCGGCCGAGAAAGATTATTCAAAAGACCCCATCATCGCGCTACTGCCGTTTGACGGCATCTTGGCGATTAAAGACCCCTCCTTCGTCTTTGCGGACGACGCAAAGTTGGGTGACGATTCGCCGGTAATCGGCGTGAGTTTCAACGGTGTACATCATGCCTACTCCATTTATCTGCTGAACGGGCACGAGATTGTCAACGATGTCGTCGGCGGAGTGAAAATTGCGACCACATGGTGACCGTTGTGCAAAACGGCTATCGTGTATAGCCGAGAACTTGATGGAAAAACCTATACATTTGGTGTATCTGGCAGACTCTGGCGCGATGCGTTGTTGATGTATGACCATCAAACGCGTTCGCTCTGGTCGCATATCACCGGCGAAGCGGTACAGGGTTCCCTCAAAGGAAAACGGTTAAAAATGTTGGCGGCAATGCCCCAAATCTCTTGGAAAACGTGGCGACTGAATTATCCCGATACGAAGGTGCTTTCGCTCCCGCTCAATGCGCGACATCCAGAACATCGGGTTGAGGAGCGAAAAATTGATGGCTATGCCAGATATCATGCCAGCACCGAAACCGGTGTGAGTCGCATGAAGTATACCGATGACCGTCTCAAAAATAAAGACCTCGTTGTGGGCGTTCAGCTTGGGAAACAGTACCGGGCGTACCCATTTGAAATCTTCAAGGGCCAATTGATTCTCAATGACGAGATTGATGGGGCACCAGTGTTGGTCTTTCACGACCCGCAATCGAGTGCCACCGCTGTCTTTAAGCGTCCACTGGACGGAAAACCGCTGACGTTTGAATCGGATAAAAGTTATTTCGCAAAGGATACCACCGGGACAACATGGAACCTAATCACCGGCGTTGCATCCGAGGGAAAATTCAAAGGCAAGACGCTTGAGCGTCTGCCATCGTTCAACGTCTACTGGTTCGCCTGGGCACGGTACCATCCTAAAACTACGATTTATGAACAATACCCCCCGTAGGCGGGGCATCTTGCCCCGCTTCCGTATGCGATAAATTCCTTTCCATTTCACCGGCGCTGGGCAATCTCAATCAGCGTCTCACCGATAACCTGGTACTTGTGAGAATCGAGCCTTTCGACATGGGATTGTTTCGCTTTCGCATCAACCGCCTCTTCGGTGAGCCGTTCAGTGATGAACTCATAAGGGGGCGAAACAGTAAACGGTGCAATCTCTGCCCCCCGTTCTATTGCCTCCCGTCCGCCCGCACGAAGTAGGTCTCTCGCCTTCGCCGGTGCAAGCGATAGTGCACTGGTCTGCGAAATTCCCTTCTTCGTCGTTACAGAAACGATGTTGTGCACATACTGTTGTGCCTCGACAACCGCAGTATCATCTCCGCTAATGAATGTCGTCGGTATGCCAAACGAGCCTGCGAGTGCCGCATTGAACCCGATCTCCCCGATGAGTTCGTCGTTGAGCCAACAATTGGCGATTGCGCGTGAACTCCAGCTATGACAGAGCACCCCACGGTCAGTGTTTGCCATTGAGTGGTGTCCATAGAGGAACAGGGCATCAAAGGATTCATCCAATCCCCACGGCACGGGTATGGGACGGCCGATAATCATCTGAACTTCCGGGTGTATCAACTCATAATCCATGCCACCTGGGCCGTGACCATCTAAAAACCAGAGCTCGGTCGCCCCTGCCTCCAATGCCCCTTCCGCCAGCGCATTAACTTCTAGTGTTGCCAGACGCTTGGCTTGCTCGTAATACTTCGCATCGCTATACGTCTGTTGACGAAAATCCACGACACCCGCTGTGCCCTCTAAGTCACCAAGTATGAAAATCTTCATGTCTCCTCCGTTGGACTGATTATTGTAGCAATTTACACCGTTTGTGACAATCTTTTAATTTTGCGTCTGTGCACCTTTGCGTTCCATTTTTCTTATCAAGGTAGCAATTTGGATTAGATTATACCATTTCTGATAATAGTGCGGACTGACGGGCAAGATGCCCTGGCTACGGGGGGTAGTTTCTGAACGTAATGCGACATTTTTATTTAGATATGGTATTATGTCAAAATCAGCTAGTAATTGAAAGAGAAATTGGATATAATCTGACTGATCGGGAGATCAGTTCGATTTCTACTTACATTATACATCAACTGTCTCAAAAAATAAATCGGTAATAAAAAATAGTGTGGCTGATTTGAACCCAAGTTGCTACCTACAGGGTAGGTAACAACTAATGAAAATGAATTTCTATGTTGACAAACTTTTGAAAACCTGTTATTTTTTTACGCGTTCTAATGAGTTTTGACGTTCAATTTAGGTAAATTCTAAAGTTCACGTCATTCGATACCTGTGGGAGGGAGTTCCCACTCCCGATACGCCCGATACCTGATGATAAAATTACTGATTTTGATTGTCAAATTTCATTAGATACCCACTATAAGTTTGTTAATGATAGTTCGGAGGAAAGCAATGACACTTGAAGAATTGAAGCCTTTAGAAATAAAACAGCTCATTCGCGAACTCCCTGAAACCCGTTGGGTTCAAAATCTTCGACATCCCTCCTACCAATTGCGCCAGCCAGTTCCGGTCTTAGTCGAAAGTGTGGGCGATGTTGTGACCGCGAACTACGATGATGTCGAACTCTGCGGCACAGGCGAGAGCGTGAAAGCGGCAATTTTGGACTTGTGTGCGAAAATTGTTGCACATTATGAAGAGTTGCAGGCAAATGGTGTAAAATCTCAGGACTATACGTTCCTCAAACAGATTATTGAGGAAATTCAACCCCCGGCTTGGGAAGAAGTGAAACAACTTTATCGAGAAAAGTTAGAAGAAATCTCTTATGTCCAGAAAGGTTACATAAAAATTGATGGCAACGACGGAGACGTTTTCATTATACTTTCAGAAGAATCTGTGGATAAAATCAAACATTTAGCTGGAATTGATCTGGAGATAAATCTGAAATTTCGCCCGCTCTATTTTTTTGTAGAATATAGGCGTACAGAAGAGTATCTTGATCTGGACGATTTTGAACGTTTTTATTAAACACCCCTAGCTAGCCTGTCCCGAACCCCCGCATTCTATTTCTGTGTCTTCTGCTCTGCTTTGCATCTTTGCGTTAAATTTAATTCGTCTTTGCATTCTATTTTTCCTATCAAGGTGGCAACTTAGGTTGATTTTAATTAAACTCGCTTGGAAAAACATCTTTCGGAATAAACGCCGTACCATCATTGCGTCAACGGCGATCGGGATTGGTCTGGCGGCGTTGATTTTTACTGATGGGTTGTGGGTGGGGATGGAACGGAACATGGTAAAGACTGCCACCTCTTCCTTTCTCGGCGATGGACAGATTCATCAACAAGGTTTTCGGGATGCTCGAGCTGTCGAAATGACGGTCAATGAACTCAACGAAGTGGTTACTGCCCTCTCTAAGGAGGAGCTTGTTGAGCGTTTCACGCCGCGGGTATTCGCTTTGGGGATGATTACCTCGCCCGCGAATGTCAGTGCGGTTAGCGTAGTGGGGGTTCAACCACCAACCGAACAGTTCTTATCCCAAGTTGATGACGCGATAGTGAAAGGGAGCTACTTTGAAAGCGATAACGAGCGCAACATTGTGATTGGTGCGAAGTTGGCGGAAAACCTTGAGGTTGGGCTTGGCGCAAGGGTTGTCGTCACCGTCACGCAAGCGGGTAGCGGTGACCTTTCCCAGGAGATGTTTCGGATTTCGGGAATCTATCGTTTCGCTGACGAAGTGATGAACGCCACCATGGCGTTTGTTCAACTCAAGAAAGCCCAACAGATGCTTGCAATCGGTTCCGATGTCCATGAAATTGCGATTAAGTTTACGGAGACAGCGTATGGTCGGGATAAGCAGTTGCCGTTCTGGGAAAAGTATTCTCAATACGGCAACGAAGCGGTGAGTTGGACGGAAATCCTTCCCCAATTGGAAGCCGTGTTTGAAATGTCGAAATTCAGCAAATATATCATGGGAGTTGTGCTCTTTGGCGTTGTGGTGTTTGGAATCATCAACACGCTGTTTATGTCACTCTACGAGCGGATGTTTGAGTTTGGCGTTTTACGCGCCGTTGGGACGCGCCCTTTTGGCATGGCGCGACTCATTTTATTTGAAGCGGGGGCGTTGGCCATTCTGAGTATTGGACTCGGAATCGGACTCGGGTTCGGCATCACGTTTCTTTTTGCCAAAGTCGGGATTGATTATACCGGTGTCGAAATGATGGGCGTGACAATCCAAGAGCTAATCTATCCCGTTATGCAAGTCAAACCGTTCATCTTCAATTCGGTGGCGGTTTTTGTGTTCACAATTATCACCGGGCTATATCCGGCGAGATATGCAGCGAGGATGTCGCCAGCCACCGCGATGCGTCGGAGTTTTTAATCAAAGACGGAAATTGGGAAAAGGAGTCGGCATTGACGCAGACAGATGTGATTGTCACACAAGAAATTACGAAAGTGTATTCGGAGAGCGATGTGCCTGTTGAGGCACTCCGCGGGGTTGCTTTTGCGATTCAGTCGGGAGAATTTACGGCGTTGGTTGGCCCGTCCGGGTCGGGAAAAACCACTCTGCTCAACATTATCTCTGGGCTAGATAGTCCGACAGCGGGAAAGGTATGGCTTTCTGGCAAGGTGCTGTCGGAGATGAGCGGTAATGAACTCTCCGATTTTCGACGCGATAACATCGGATTCATCTTTCAAGCCTACAACCTGATTCCCGTGCTGACAGTCGAAGAGAACGTCGAATACATTATGCTCCTACAAGGTGTGCCGAAATCCGAGCGTCACAAGCGGGTGGAGGCAATGCTCGAAGAGGTTGGATTGGAGGGGTTCGCCGATCGGAAACCTCCACAACTCTCCGGCGGTCAACAACAGCGGGTTGCTATTGCACGGGCGATGGTCTCACATCCCACAATTATCCTCGCCGATGAGCCGACAGCAAACCTCGACTCGAAAACGGGCGAAGACCTGCTTTCGATGATGAGTCGCCTCAACGCACAGACGGGCATGACCTTCGTCTTTTCAACACATGACCAGATGGTGATGAACAGCGCGAGGCGTTTGATAACACTGAAGGACGGACAGATTGAAAGTGACAGGATTAAAAAGTAGAGCGGACACTGACGACTCCAAGACCATCTGGTGGGCGGCTCCCATCCTACTCATCATGCTCTCAACGACCACAGTGGCGGACGAAGAGCTCCAAGTTGACGGATACTACAAGAGTTTCTTCACCGCCTTCGATTCGCCCGTGTCAAATGAGCCGGTTATCGGTGCGGTGGTCAATCGGATACGCCTCAATTTTTCTTATGACCCAACCGACGCACTTACGTTTGCTCTCGCCTACAATTTCGCTCCCCGTGTTCAAGACCCGTCCCTATTTGCTCGGTCGCAGTTCGCTGTTGCGGTTGACCCGTATGGTTATCGTGTTGCGGATTTGGATTCGCAGGTCTACCCGGGTGAAAACCAACAGGGCGGGAGCTTTGGCATCTTTCAGAATCTCGATCGGGCTTCAGCTCAGTTCAGCACTGATTTTGCGGACATCTCAATTGGTCGCCAAGCCATCGCATGGGGCAGTGCACGAGTCATCAACCCGACGGACGTGGTTGGCCCCTACACACACAATGAGTTGGACACCGAAGACCGCATCGGTGTGGACGCGGTTCGCCTGCGGATTCCGATTGGTGCGATGGGAGAGTTCGACAGCGGCTATGTTTTCGGCAAGGATTTTAGATTTGATAGGAGTGTCCTCTTTCTTCGCAGCCAGTTGAACGCAGTAGAGACGGACTTTTCGATTGTGCTATTGCGATTTCGAGAGCACCTGATGGCGGGTTTTGATATGGCGCGCGGTATCGGCCCGGCGGGCTTCTGGTTCGAGGGTGCCTACGTTTCCCCAAATGTTCCTGATGATTCTAACAAAGGGGGGGATGACTATCTCCGCACGTCAGTTGGTCTGGATTACAGTTTTGGCGGGGTAACCTACGGATTTATTGAGTACCATTTCAGCGGTGCAGGTGCAAAGGAACCTGAAAACTATCTCTCCAATCTCACTGAACCAGCTTACACCGATGGGGCAGTGTATCTGATGGGCAGGCACTACCTTGCGCCCGGGATGGCTTTCCAAATCACGCCGCTGGTCAGTTTGAGCCTACAAACGCTATTGAATATATCAGATACATCAGCGTTCGTCTCAGCCCAAATCGAGTACAACATCGCGCAGGACATCTATCTCTCTGTCGGTGCCCTGATTGGAATCGGTAATCCCCCGGAAACAGAGGGCGAGACACCGCAATTCCGCTCCGAGTTTGGTGGGTATCCTAACGTCTATTTTTCTTCGTTTCGGTTCTATTTCTGAGAATTTGGTTCAAAAATTTCTTCTTTGCGCCTTTGCGTTAAATTTTCACGCGCCTTCGTCTTGGCGGTTAGCAAGTTGAGCACGGAGCCGTTCTAACTCAGCTTCTGCCTCCCGCCGCCGTTCTGCTTCTTCTGTGGCCCTCTCTTGCGCTTCCACCGCTATCGCTTGCGCTTCCAACCTCAGGTGTTTCTCTTCCACAGAGGTCGTTATCGGAGTACCATCTGGAAGATACGGGCGTAACAGCCTCACATCGTTCTCGCGCTCCTCCCATCTCAGCCACAGATTTAACGATTCACTGAACAAACCACCCCCGCCGTCCTGAGCAATTTCGACGATGCCACCCGAAGGGCTAAGCCGCCAACCCCGAAACTCCGAGGGGCGATTCGGGTCTGGTTGATGGAGGAAGTACTCTTCAACCCCTATATCAATCAGATACAGGCCCACTTTCCCATTCCGATCCTGATGCGCTGTCGAGTCGGAGAGAAATTCAAAAACAGCCGTAGGAACCGCACCTTCTTCCCACGTATAAAAACTGCGCCGAGGGGGCACTTTCTGGACACCAAGGACGACGTAAACATCTGGGGCGACGGATTTGTCTGGTCTCCCTTCTTCATAGTAGATGAAGTTATCCTGGCCAACATAGATGTCCGTATGGATTTCAAAATACCGTGCGAGTTGATCATAAAACGTGTTAATCTGTATACTGTGAAAGTCTGTTCCTGGCATTGGTTTGTCGTCTTCATAGGGATAACCCTGTATGTAGATTGTTGGTTTTCCACTGGCTTTTGGAAAGACGGGTATATACTTTCTTTCCTTTAATTCAAAGTCTTTTAAGGTATCCATAGTTTTCTCTCTTCGCATGTCGGGGCAGGGATGCCCCTCCTACAATCGGGGCAGGGATGACCCTCCTACAATCGGGGAAGGGATGACCCTCCTACAATCGGGGAAGGGATGACCCTCCTACAATCGGGGTAGGGATGACCCTCCTACAATCGGGGCAGGGATGACCCTCCTACAATCGGGGCAGGGATGACCCTCCTACAATCGGGGTAGGGATGACCCTCCTACAATCGGGGCAGGGATGACCCTCCTACAATCGGGGTAGGGATGACCCTCCTACAATCGGGGTAGGGATGACCCTCCTACAATCGGGGAAGGGATGACCCTCCTACAATCGGGGTAGGGATGACCCTCCTACAATCGGGGTAGGGATGACCCTCCTACAATCGGGGCAGGGATGCCACTCCTACAATCGGGGCAGGGATGACCCTCCTACAATCGGGGTAGGGATGACCCTCCTACAATCGGGGTAGGGATGACCCTCCCACAATCGGGGCAGGGATGCCACTCCTACAATCGGGGCAGGGATGACCCTCCTACAATCGGGGTAGGGATGACCCTCCCACAATCGGGGCAGGGATGCCACTCCTACAATCGGGGCAGGGATGCCACTCCTACAATCGGGGCAGGGATGACCCTCCTACAATCGGGGTAGGGATGACCCTCCTACAATCGGGGTAGGGATGCCACTCCTACAATCGGGGTAGGGATGCCACTCCTACAATCGGGGAAGGGATGACCCTCCTACAATCGGGGCAGGGATGCCCCTCCTACAATCGGGGAAGGGATGACCCTCCTACAATCGGGGCAGGGATGACCCTCCCACAATTGGGGCAGGGATGACCCTCCTACAATTGGGGCAGGGATGACCCTCCTACAATCGGGGCAGGGATGACCCTCCTACAATCGGGGAAGGGATGCTCCTCCTACAATCGGGGCAGGGATGCCCTTCCTACAATCGGGGCAGGGATGCCCCTCCCACAATCCTTACAATTACCCATAAGTCCCCGGAGGCAAGCATCATCTATATTGGGGTTAACCACTTTGGAAGTGGCTCAAGCGTATATTGCTGATGATTCAAGCAACTTTCCAGAATAAACTTTACATTTTGAGTGTGATGTGGAAGAAAAAAGACTAGAAGGTTCTTGGATGGAAGGGTAGAAGAAACTTCACCCATGCTTCCTCCCTTCCAATCTTCCAATCTTCCAATCCCGATCTTCCATTCCCAATCTCATAACGGTAAATCAATCGCTAACCCATGTTCTGCGGACATATAAAACGCCTGCATCAACTCCGTCAGATTGCGGCCATCCTGAATGGTGATGTGCATCGGTTCGTCACGGAGGATGGCGTTTATCCAATGTTGCATCGCCGACGGGAGGTCTTCGGGTGGATTGGCAAGATACGCCGACCGCTCGTCATCAGAGAGTTTGCGGGATTCAAAGTGGATATCGCCGCCTCCGATGACAAGCGAGCCTTCCGTTCCGTACAGTTCCAGCAGGTTGGGGCCGGAGCGATGAATCCACGTCACATCAATCACGCCGATTGCCCCGTTCGCAAATTCAACGAGCGACACGCTGTTGTCATCAATCGGGTAGTTGCCGGTGAAGTTGTTCATCAGCGAGGTCGCCTTTTTCGGTTGCCCCATCAACCAACGGATGACATCCACGCGGTGACAACCCAGATCGAAGAGCGCGCCACCGCCCGCCCGTTCTGGGTCACCAAACCACGCGCTCGAACCGTTGAACCATTTATCAAGTGCCGCCGAATGCGCGACCCGCCCGCGCCCGAAGGTCAAGTCGCCCAAAACGCCATCATCAACGATTCGCCTCGCCAACAGAAGCTCAGAGCTTGAACGGGATGGCAGGGATATCATGAACTTCACGCCCGCTTGCTCAACTGCCTCGATAATTTGGTCACACTCATCAACGGTGATGGCGAGTGCCTTCTCGGTGAAGATGTGTTTTCCCGCCTCCGCTGCGGCAATTATCACGCGGGGGTGGTCAGAGGTGATGGCATCCACCGAAACAGCATCAATATCGTCTCGACTCAATAGGTCGTCAAGGTCATCGTAAAAAGGTACGCCGCGCTTTTCGGCTTCCTCTTTCCCGCCGTACTCCTCCTCGTCCCAAACGGCGACGAGTTCGGTTTCCGGGTTCTCGTCAATCTGGTTCGCGTAACCTCTCGCGTGAACGTGCGCGAAACTTAACTTTGCAATGCGAATCATATCATTTCTCCTTGTTACTGCTGTGTTATCATCGGTTGTGCTATCGTGTGCTATTAGATTATGATGGCTTCTTCCTGCAACCGGTTCCAAAGTGATTCGACGTTTAACGCTTTTGCCCAAGATGCCAGATAACTTTGGTCAAGCGTCTCAAATTGCACTTCATAGACGCGCAGGGCATCTCCAAACTGCCTTTCACTTCCACCAGAAAGCTGCGCCCAACGTAACTTTGCCAAAATGGTATCTTCAGGGCTTGAAACCTGTATGCGAACCTCCCCGATTTCCTCAACATATCTGTCTTCCGATAGGTAAAAATCCGGTGACGGAAAAGCCTCAACTAAGCTTGCCACCGCTGATTTCGGAAGGGCGACGACCAAGTCTATATCGTGTGTTGACCGTGGCTCGCCTTGTAGACTCGAAACAACGGAACCTGTCAGCATGTACTCGATACCGGCGGCTTCAAGGGTCTGGATTACTTTCCTGATTAATAGTTCAGGTTGTAGCATTTCTTCAGACGTTCCAGATAGAGTTCATGAAATTCTTCATCTGACAGCTCTGGGAATCTCTTTCGCAACCCGTGAATGAACAATTTCTTGCTGAATTTGGATAACTCAAATGCTTTGAGCAATCGCTGTTCAGCGGACATCTCCCGAAGGATACGGATGTATTCTTTATGATTCGGACGCGGTTTGATGTCCTTCATTAGTGACCTCCAGAAACAGCTCCTCCAGCGAGCGTTCAATTTTCTGAAAACGCAGAACCGTAACGCCCGCATCAATGAGGTTTTTCAACAGCCTAGCAATCTCAAGGTCATCCAGATGCGATTCAATCCAGATGTGTCCGTCTGCTACTTCGAGAGCAGTCACCCCATCCCTGTTTTCGAGGATTTCTTGGGCGATGTCAATCCCAGTGCTGACCGCAATCTCTAGCCGAGCAGTCGCTTCAATCTGACGGGAGATGTCATCCATATCTCCAAATATCGCAAAGCTTCCCTGATGCAGAATTCCCACGCGGTTGCAGGTCAGGGTCGCGTCGGCAAGACGATTCGTTGCCAAGACGACGGTTTTCCCCAACGCCCCGAGTTCCTGGATTAACAGGCGCATCTCGGTCTGTCCACGCACATCCACTGCGGAAAATGGTTCATCGAGCAACCAGATGTCTGGGTCGTGCAGAAATGTTTTGGCGAGGCATAGCCGCTGTTTCTCACCGGATGAGAGGGATTCAATTTTTCGCTGGCGTAGAGCGGTCAGATCCATTAGCCCAAGAACATCCTCAATTGCCGAGGCACGTTGCGGTCTGTTCAGCTTATAAGCGGCGGCGAAGAAGCTGAGATATTCCCAAATCGAATTGTGGGGATAGCCTTCAAAGTTTGCTGGGACATAACCGATGCGCGGACGCACCGAGTCCGGTGACTTAAAAGCGTCATGTCCACCAATTGTCACGGTTCCAGAGGTTGGCTTCACTAACGTGGCGAGAATCTTAAGCAACAGCGTTTTCCCAGAGCCGTTCGCGCCGAACAGCGCAAGCCGATCGCCCTCGCCGAGGTGAAAAGTGAGATTTTTAAGAAACGCTTCTCCATCGAATGATTTGCATAGGTCTTTAATATTAATCACGGAGAGTCGGTTTTTAAGTGTATGGTGATGGTTCGCTGGATTATTGGTTTACAAATTCGCTTTCATGTACTCATAACACTTTTTTTGCCCCGTCCCATCGTTTTCGCGGCCTTCATATTCACAGCACCAAACGCCGTCATACCCTGCATCCCTGAGACATTGGACAGCTTTACCGATATCAATTTCGCCCTCGCCGAGTGCCTCACCGCGATAGTCACTGCGTGCACCGGTGCCGTCTTTGAGATGGGTATGGAGTGTGTACGGCGCGATCATTTCATAGTATTTGCCAACAGTTTCGAGGTCGTGTCCAAACCAGCGGTAGTTCATCGTATCAAGGTTTGCCCCGACATATTTGGATGAAACCCCCTCGAAAACCTCCACTTGGATTTCGGCGACATTGGTGACAATCCCGTGATTATCCACAGCAAGGTAGATTTCCTCCTCCTCAGCAAACGGGACGCAACGGTTGAGACATCCTACCATCGCTTCAACCCACCGACTTTCAGGGACAGCATCTTTGGGGGAACCCCCTTCTGTCCGAATCACCGAAGCTCCCAGGAGCTTCGCTAACCCGGCAATCCGACGCATCCGCTCGACTTGTGCGCGGATGGCAGCCTCATCAAGCACGACAAAATCGTTGCCAGCGGCAAACGCGGACACCTGCAAACCGTAAGATTCTACCTGCTTGCGAACGGCCTCAGCGTTTTGCTCGGGGTGATCTATCCCCTGCCCCCAGACATCGCCGACTTGAAGTTCAACGTAGCTGTAACCTGTATCACTGACGAATCTGAGAAATTCATCGAGTGATGCCCCTGCAAAATTATAATGAATGATACCGAATTTTGACATAACTTATCCTCCGTTTTGCGCCCTTGCGCCTTTTCGTTCTATTTTTCTTATGAATGAAACCTGCCTACAAACCACACGGATACGACCCCAAAATTTTGATATACACACACAAATCTTCAAGTTCCGCAAGGGCTGTTTGGACAGGTTGATCTTCAATATGCCCCTCCAACTCAACAAAGAAAACATACTCCCACGCTTTGGTGCGAGAGGGCCGGGAATCAATTTTGCTCATGTTCATCTGGTGGGTTTTTAGCACCCCAAGCACCTCCCACAAAGCCCCTACCTTGTCCTTGACAGCGAAAAGAAGTGAAGTCCGATTGTTTGAACCTCTTTCAGCTAGAGCGTTGCCGATGACGAAAAAGCGCGTAGTGTTCTTAGGGTCATCCATGACAGATGCTGCGACAATTGGGATGGCATAAATCTCACTGGCTAACTCGCTTGCAATCCCTGCGGCCCCGGGTTCATTGGCCGCCAGACGTGCGGCTTCTGACGTGCTGGCGACTTCGACCTGTTGCACCGTTTTCATATTCTGGTGCAACCACTCCCTGCATTGGGCAACTGGCTGAGGGTGGGAATAGATCTTGGTAATCTCGGACATCGGAGATTTCGAGAGCAGGCTATGAACAATGGGCAGAAAAACTTCAGCGCAAATCTGTAGGTTCGTATGCTGAAACATCTCTAAGACATCACGAACTGTCCCATCTGTCGAATTTTCAATCGCCACAACGCCGTAATCCGCCCGCCTCGATTCGACCTCCGTAAAAATAGCGGTCTGTGGGCTAATCGGGATAAATTCCGCCGATGAACCGAAATATCGAAGGCTCGCCGCGTGCCCAAAGCTACCCACCGGGCCGAGGAAAGCGATGCGGAGCGATTCTTCGAGGGAGCGACATGCGGAAATAATCTCTGTATAAATCGCCTCCAAAGCCTCAACGGGAAATTGACCGTCGTTCTGCGCTATCAGTTCCGCGATGTACGCTTTTTCGCACTGAGGTGTGTTGGCTGATTTTGCTAGGCCCTGAGCAAGCGTTGCGCGTTGATGCAACAGTGCCAAAATCTCACCATCAATGCGATTCAATTGATTACGGTAATCTGTTGGGTCCAAAAATAAAACCTCCGGGGAGGGTGTAGGGGTCAAATCCTTAACAGGATCTGACCCTTACATCGTCCTGTTATTTCTCGGTGAGCGACCGCATTGCCGCGACCATGTCATCGTCTGATGGGTTATCCTTCACCATCTCGACAAAGTCATCCGCACTAATCTTATGTTCCTCCAGGAACTTATTATCTTGCGGTCACGGATAGATGTATTCACCGATTGTGCCATTAAGTTTCGCACGCGCTTTATCCGCGATACGCGCCAACCACCAATAATCCCCAATAATTATGTCCCGATGACGCGGTTTCCAATCGAGTCTCATTGAGATTCACCTCCTTCCAAAAGAGTTAAGAATTCAAAAATAAACCTGTGGGAGTGCGTTCCCATCTGAGGGGGGGAGTTCCCACTCCCGATAACTGTCTATTGTGCAATTTCAGTTAACTGTCTCAAAGTCTCCTGCAACAATTTCTGATGGCGCCCATACTCCGCCCAATTTCCCGCTCGCAGGGCGGCTTGGCTTCGCTCAAAGTGTTGATTGGCAGCTTTCGCCAAGTCGGAAATTGATGTACCGTCTGATGGAGCGATTGCGGGCGATATCCCTGTGCCTGCGTCTGACTGCGCTTGTGCGTCCGGAATAGAGGTAGCATCTACGAGTGCTTGCCCCGTCGGTGGGAACATCTTCCGCAATGCCTCGTCGAAGCTCTCGCCCCATACGACATTTTCCCCATAACCGATGACGACACGTCGCAGCTCAGGGATCGCGGTCTCTTCGTCTTCAGATTGAATATAGATCGGTTCAACGTAGAGGATAGAATCATCCATCGGGATAATCAGTAGGTTCCCGCGAAGCACACGAGAGCCCTGCGTATTCCACAAACTAATCTGTTGGGATATATCCGGTTCTTGGCTGATGAAATTCTCCACCTGCATCGGCCCCGTGGTCAGTTTCCCTTTTGCGAACCGATAGACCAGCAGTTGCCCATACTGCGGTAGGTCGCATCTCGCCGCAAGCCAAGCGATGAGGTTCGGCTTATTCTTAGGCGTGAAGGGCAACATGAGCATAAATTCCGCCTTCTCCTCGCCTGGATGCCTGATGACAACGTAGTAGGGCGCGACCTCTTGCTCCTTGGTTTGCCGTGATGGTGCGCCTTGTTGACGGCCACCGAATGGACTACCCGGCGGTGCTTCCGTTTGGGTACGGGGTGCTTCCGTTGTGTCATAGAGCTCCTTGCCGACCTCCCACTGGTCTTCGCTGGCATAGAAGGTAACAGGTTCTTTCATGTGGTAATCTTGGTACATCCGCGCTTGTGCAAGAAACATCAACGCGGGATAACGGATATGTGCTTTGAGGTCTTCGGGCATTTCGTCGAAACGCTTGAATAGCTTGGGAAAGATACGGTCATAACACGCGACAATCGGATCGTTTTCCCGTTCCATCAAATAGAAATTGACACTCCCATCGTAAGCGTCAACGGTCACTTTGACAGCGTTCCGAATATAATTGCCTTTCAAGACCACCTCAAGCCCACCCTGTTCGATGGAACGCCTAAGCCGTCGTTGGGTCATTGTAGAGTAAGGATAACGTGTGGTTGTTGTGTACGCATCAATCATCCAGATGAGCCTGCCGTTGTGTACGACAAGGTACGGGTCGCTATCATATCCGAGAAACGGTGCGATTTTGTGCACACGCTCTGTGATATTCCGATGGTAGAGGACACGGCTTTGCGGTGTGATTTCGCCGCGCAGAATGAAATTGATTTCGTTGTTGAATTTCAGCGTGTAAACGAGGCGACGCCAGAAGGATGCGAGTGGTACGCCGCCCTTCCCTTTATATGCGTATTTGGCGAAGTCTTGTCCGAATGTCTCAGGATAATCGAACTCCAGTTCTTCCGTACGGTCTGGGTGGGTTTCGAGATAATCTGGATGAACGATGACATAATGATTTGTGCGTTCTCCATAGTAGATACGAGGTCCAGGGTCGTCTTCAAATCGGTACGAATCTGGCCAATCGGCGTGGTAATCGATTGGATCGATGTTCTGCATGTATATCCGCGGTTTTCCTGCGATAATTTCATTGACCGGACTCATCACGGCACCGTAGCCGTGCGTATAAACATAGGTTTTCTTGTACCAGTCGTTACGCACATCCTCTGGCAATTCCAATTCTCGCCCGGACAACATGACCTGACGCGGTTCGCCATTTTCCATTTGATATCGGTCAATGTCTACGTCAGCGAAATCGTACTGCGAGCGGAGTTCTTGCAATTGACGAAAAGTGCGTTGCAACGGACGCTTATCCCAGAGGCGAACACTGTTAATCACCGAATCATTTTCCTGACTCGTGATGTCTTCATAAGATAATTCCCCTGCCAAGGGATACTCTTCTTCCGTAACGGTGTCATCTTCGAGGTCATAAGCGTGGAGGGTTGCCTTGATGTTGTAGTTAATGTATTCTGACTCCAGTGTTTGCTTACGTGGTTCAACGCGAAACTTCTGCACAAACGCCGGATATACCTGCCCAATGAGGACAAAGACCCAAAAGAGTCCGAAACACCCGACCGCGTAAACCATTCGACGGAAAAAGATGCTGGCTAAGAATACCAGCGCGGTAATAATCGTGAAACCCGCCAGAAAATAGAGCAGAGGGAGACGGGCATGTATCGCCGCATACCCCCCGCCGCTCCGCACAACATCGTTTGTGGTGTACAGCAGGTCAAACATCGCAAAGCGGTAGTTCCAAGCGCGAAACAGAAGCGTCAACCCGATAAGGATAAACAAGTGCGCCTTAACGCGGGTCGAAGGCTCGAATCGATTCCGCTCGTTGAAGAGCGAACCGTGGAAAAAGTAGAGTACGCCTGAGAAAATGGTCAGCAGTAGGAACAGACCAAAGAGATTTCCGCAAACATATCGTTCCAGCGGCATTCTAAAAACGTAGTAATTGACGTTTTTATTAAAGATTGGGTCCCGAGCGGCGGAAACGAGAACGGCTCTTTCCCCTTGCTCGAGCGCAATCTCCTTGTCCAATTGAACGCTGTTGGTTCCGATCGATGTCACCCGTGCGGTCTCGCTACGGTTTCCCGCTTTGATGGTAACACTGTCCCCACGCTCAAGTCCCTTTGCGTCAAGGTCTATTTGGGCAATTTGAATCGTGTTCCCCTCAAGGTTTTCGTTTACGATAATGGGCGTGGCGGTTTGGAACGTGAGTTCTTGAGCGTTGAAATACCGCAAAAACGGTTCCCATCTCTCCGTCGCGGAATACCCCATTAACACACTTAATCCAATCCCAAGCAAGGCGAGGGCAATATAAACCGTTTTCCGCAGATCAAACCCAGGCTCAGCCGTAACAAAAATGGATTCCACGAGCGTCGGGTTTAATTGAGCAGGCGTGAAACGGTAAAGCAGATAGAGGTTGACAAGTATAACGACAATGAAGAATCCACCGACCAGAAATCCCAAAAAGACCTTGTTCCACAGAATCTTCGTATAAATGTCGAGGTAGTTGACCCGATCAAACCAGAGCAAATCGGGATAAATTTTAACGACGATAGCAACGGCCCCCACGAAGACCGCCAAAATCACACCAATGATAGTAAGTCGAGTTGAACGTCGGTTCATAAAAACCTTCTTTCAGTTTGTAGTAGAGCGTTGATTGCACACTCTTTGATTTGTAGTCGTGCAATTGATTGCACGTTCTTTTCTTCTTAGCGTCTTTCCGTTAAATTTAAGCAACTTGGGTCATTTATAGTAAAGCCCATAATGACTGATACACCGCGACCAGCGCGCTTACAAAGCGCTCCTACCGGTAAATGTCACCATATTTTTAGATTTCACTATAATTCTCAATCCTAAAACGCTTGCCCTAATCCAAAATGAATTTTTGCATCCGGATCTAAAGTGACCAGATCGGTTCGACGAGCGACCGCAAAGTCCAGCGAAAGGAGACCTAGTTGCAAACGGAGTCCAACCCCAATCGACGCTTTCACATCATCAAGGCGATAGCGATTCCCCTCACGCTGAAAAATGCGAAACGTCTCCGCCTCCGCATCCCGCATCTGCCGCCCAGTCTCAATATTGAACTGGTGTTCTGACCACACCGTGCCAAAGTCAGAAAAGATAATTCCGCGAATGCCTCCAATCGCCCATGCGAACGGCCAACCGAATCGGAGTTCCTCAATGAATGGAATACGAATCTCGAAATTAAGCAATCCCATGCGGGTGCCGACCAGTTCTTCGTAACCGTATCCGCGCATCGAATCAATGCCACCAAGGTAAAAGAGCGACTGATCTCTGCCGAAACTGCCCCCTAAGAACAGGCGCGTCGCTAAAGTCGAACGTCTGCCGAACTTGAAATAGTGACGCCCATCAAAGATGAGATTCGTCAGGTCTAAATCGCTTCCAAATCGGCGAAATGACTTCTCAACGCCAATCCTGTACCGTCTACCGGTGTGAGGGCCAAACTCGCGCCACATCGTTGTATCCGTAACAAAGGCAAGTGTACCGAGCATCAAAAACCCGCGCCCAGAGTCAAAGTCCAGCTCGGTATCAAAATTGTAGGTGAACGGCGTTGAGTACAACATCAATTGCGACTCAATACGACGGTAACGGTTAAACGGGTAGCTCATGTATCCCATCAGCCCAGTCGTCCGTTGCACAATCCCACGGCGACTGCGCGGAGACCCCAAAATATGATATTCGTGAAAGTTAAAAATTGCGGTCCCGATATCCGCCCGCCGTGTAAGATAGCCGTACCTCGCAATGAAGTCCGGCGCGATGAACCCCGACTGATTCGCAACAGAAAGCCCAAAACGGTGATTCCCCATCATATCGCTGGCGACCAGTTCCGTCGTGTTCCGGAGGAGACCGTCTGCCCCTAAGTTGAAATTCGTGAAGACCGCATCTAGGACAACTCGCATATCATATTTACGACGTCCAACCCGATACTCCGGTGCTTTGACGGTCTCCTGAACAACAGACTGGACTTCCAGCGGCACCATATCAATTTTCTCATTAATCGACTTCTCCGCCTCCATCACATAGACATCGTACTTCCCTTTGTGAAAGCCCGCAAATATAACCTGTTTCTGGTCTGGAGAAAAGCTTGGATTGTAGCAACCCGTCATAATATTCGTCAGGCGCATCATGTCTGTGCCATCCGATTTGATCGTACATATATCATAAACGTCATTCAGGTCTGCACAAAAAATCACCGATTCGCCATCCGGTGTCCAACTTGGATTTATGGCGTTGTGGTCGAGGTTGGTCAACTGGCGTTGGGTACGACGGTCAACATCAATAATGATGAGTTTCGATTTTCCCTCGCGCTCTGACGAATAAATCACCTGATTCTTCGTAGGATGCCATACGGGATGGGTATCGTTAAAAGGGTCATCAGTCATTTGGGTAATCTTCCCTGTCGCCAATTCGAGGATATAGAGATCCATTTTGCCCGCTGTTAAGGCAGAAAAAACGATCTGCTCACCACTCCCGTCATAACCGGGCGAGGCCGCGTGGTCAAAGTCAATCTTGATGCGCCGAGTGAGCTTTTTGTTGAGGATGTTTACCTCTAACAGATAATCGGAGCCGTGATATTTACCAATGAAGGCAATACAGTTCCCATCAGGCGACCAGGCAATCCCGCTTCCGTCCGTCCGGATATCTTCATAGCTACGACCAAAAAAGTGCTTGCTGATTCGTGAAAGACTTTTGCCCGTCTTCGCAGACATCAGAACGATTTCACCAAAACCGTCGTTACCCGTCACATAGGCGACCAGATCGCCGCTCGGTGACCAAACGGGCTTGACATTATGGGAATAACGCGATTTCACTGTAAGATTCTTCCCAATCGAATCTGGCAGGTCTTTGTGCGCGATTAAGGGCCAATACTTCTTCTTAACTGCGGTACGCCAATCCTTATCGAATTGCTCAAGGCTAACTCCGAGTATATTCTTAAAGGCTATATTCAGGTCTTTCGTGCGGATATGCCGCAACTCGTGCATAATTTCGCCCACCTTTTCCCTGCCATACGTCTCAACCAAGTAACCGATCGCCGACTGCCCCGTCTTATAGGTTGTAAAGCTCAAAGGTTGACGGGCGGTTAATGGAATAAGCCGATTGTTGATACTGACATCTCTTAAAACCATCTCTCCCGTGGCATTGTTATCGTTGCCGAAATAATCCGCCATGCCCTCAATAAACCAGAGCGGTGGGGAATAGAGAAATTCACCACTATAAATGCGAGCGGCCGGTCTTTGATAGATGATATCATACTGAAAGATGTGAACCAACTCGTGAAAGATTACGCCATGAAATACCTCCATTGACCCCGTGAACGGGATGACCACGCGCCGTTTGAAGAGTTCTGCAAACCCACCAATCGCTTCGTGAATCTCTCCGAGCATAATATTGGTTTCCTGAAAATCTCTGTGGGAGCGATACAGAATCAGCGGTGTCCGCTCCTTAATCTCCCAATCGAAATCCTCACTGTGTTTTTCATAAGCCGCTTCAGCGATATCTGCCATCAGTGCGGCAAGCCGCTCTTCGCTCGGATAGTAGTGAATATCAAAATGCTCCGTGCGGTGAATTAACCAATCAAAATGCTGAGCCGTCACCTTATTTTTCCCAAACGCCTGCCCCCAACTGCTTGAGATAAATGGGAAGAAAAACAGCAAAACAAGAAAAAAATGCGCCACCCCAGACCGTATGAATCTTTTTATCTTTCCATCCTGCCATCTAATCATCATTTTCACTCCCTTTTCAAACCTTTATTCCTCTTTGCGCCTTTGCGTTAAATTTCTCTTAGCCTACCTTACCAAAAATCGCTCATCCTCCTCATAATGCGGTGCAATCCTACGAGTGAATTCCGATATCGCCTGTTTGGCAAGGTTTTTCAAGACCGTATCATGCGGTGTCACACGCGAAACAAGAAACGACCCAAAAGTATGAGGTTCAATCGCACTGCGCTCATACTGCTCATTCCACACCGTTTCCTCCGTATCCATATCAACAATGGTAATATGCAACAAAAGCACATAAGTTTTCTGAAGGTAGTCCTGATAGTCCGTCACATATCGTTGGAGCGTTGGGGAATAGCGTTCCCCATACCGCCGCCTCGGCTGACTGATTGTATAAAACTTATATGTGCCTGTGATAACCGCATCAACCTCAAAGTATTGTCCAATCCGAACCAGCTCATTCGTGTCATCCAACACCTCCAGATCAATCGTTTCGCCCGTCAGAAGCCGCTCAGTCTCCTGAGCACGAGTCACATCAAGGTCTTTATGCCGCCCCAGCGCCCGCCGCATCATAGACGCAACCTCCTCGCCCATTTCCAGTGATGGCTGCGCCTCATTATCCTTCAGTTTAACCGCCCAAAATGGCAAAACGGCAAAGCTCGAATAGCGATTCATATCAATCTCCGATTGAACCTTAACCGGAATCGACACCCGAGTAACCGCCTGCCCACAACCGCAGCAAGCTATCAATACCATCAGAATCAAGCCCTTGGCACTCTGTATCAAGAATTGCATAATTCATCCTCACCTAATTTTCTCTTATTCTCTTCCTTGCGTCTTTGCATCTTTGCGTTAAAATTCCGCGCTATGATTTGAATTAACTTCCTCACTCTCCTGAACGGGCGTTTTTTTCCGATTTCTTTCGACATGAAGGCGACATTTTCTGTAATTATAACGATAATACTTATTATCCGGGTCAAGTTGACTCGCTTGTTTGTAGAATTCGATGGCTTGCCCAATTTTCCCTAATGCCTCATAGCCGACTCCCAAGTTATTATGTACGTGGGCATTTTTCGGCTGGATTTCGAGAACCTGCTTCCAGCGGAAAATCGCTTCGTTCCACAACTGCGATTTCGCGGATCTAATCGCAAATTGATTATACTCATCTACCGTCGCCCCATCCGGCGATATTGTGGCACAACTGGACAACGCTAAGCACAAAGAAATGAGAAAAAATCCGAGTAAGCAACGGTTTAACAAATTCCAATCCCCCTTTTTCCTGCCCCCTTTTCTTATCAAGGTGACAACTAGGGTATATTTTACACAAAGCCAGTCAGATCGTCAAGTCAAAACGAATTTGCACTATCATCCTATATTTTCTCATATTATTCATTTTTATAGCCCAAGATGTGTTATAATAACCCAAATTGCCACCTCAACCCCGTAGTCGGGGCATCTTGCCCCGCCGCCGGATACACAACAATTGACCTCAACCGCATAGCCGGGGCATCTTGCCCCCACGACAACATCTATGTCTTCAACACTTGAGAACGAACTCATTGAAATCTACAAACGAGAAGTAGAAGAACTTGCCTTGAAGGAAAACAAATACAACCAGACAATTGGCACATCAGAGATTGTTGCGATTGTTGATGCCTTCCGCTTGGCAATTGAACACGGCGTTGACAAAGTAAACGCCCAAATGCTTTTCGACATGTTCAACAATAATTCTAAAACTTGAAAACTTGCTTATGCTTTTAGAACGGATTCGACTTAAATCTTTCGGCTGTTTTCAACTGCAAGATTTTGAACTCCAGGACGGAATTAATCTGATTTTTGGCCCAAATTTCAGCGGTAAAAGTACGCTTGTGAACGCGATATTCTTCACACTAACAGGCAAGCCGATTGCCCCCAGGGTAGGATTGCCTGCGTTGGCCCAATCGGGAGCGGGAAGCGGTACAGCCGGAATCGGATTCGCCGACCAAGGACAACACTATCAACTTTTTCGATCGACACGGGGGGAAATCGAACTCCGCAACCGCAGTGAAAATGGGTGGAAGACCATTTTCACAGGCAAACGCTCGGTAGACGAAGAACTTAAAAAGATGTTTCATCTCACATATCATCATCTCGCCTCGACAACCTTCCTGAGAGAGGGAGAAATTTTTGAGTTCCTCGGCCGACAACCCGCGGATCGGCGCGAAATCCTCTACGCCCTGCTCGGAATTGATCGGCTCATGGAGGTGCGCCAACGCTTCATTGAAGGACGACGCATTGCCAAACGGGAGGAGAAGCGTGTCCAAGAACATCAGCGGAGCCTGCGTGTCACCACTGTCAAGAGTCATCGCGAGGAAATTCAGCGAATTGAAGATGAATTACATGGACTCGAAGGCGAATACGAACTGCTATCAAGCGGCTCCGATGAGAGCAGTGATGCAGCGTTAATTGCTGAATTGACCCAAACCCATTCTCGCTTGCAACAGCAGATTGCCCCTTTGACACAAGAGCGCGCCTCAGTGCTCAGTGGCTTCACCGATGCAAAACACCTTCGCAACACCATCGAGGAAGTCAAGACCGCAATCGCTGACGCAGAAGGATTAGAGGCACAACGTGAGGAACTAATCGAACAAGTTGGCAGTTTGACCAGTCAGATTCAAGTGCTGAGCACCGAGTGTGAGACGCTCCGTCAATTAATTGATAGCGACCAAGGGCATTGTCCGACCTGCCACCAGTCGGTGCAACAGGAGGTTATTGCGAAAATCATCGCGGAAAAGGAATCGGAAAAGAGCAAATATGAGGGAAAACTCGCGGCACAAAATAAGCAACTCGATGAACATACGAAGAACGTGAACGCGATGCGCGAACTCATTCAGCGTCGTCAACTACTACAGAGCAAACTCGACGTGCTTGGGCGGATTGATACGCAACTTGCAGACTACCAGCGTGAATTTGATGCCGTTGACGAGCGGTTACGAGCACTGAAACCGGCAGAGGAGACCCAAACACAGACCGATAATCCCGTAAAGACTGCTGAACGCAGGCGCGAACTCCGATTCCGAATTGATAATTTGCGAAAACGCCTTGTCAAACTTAACTCTGACGAAGCTGTGATATCCCATAAACTAGAGGTGTTGCAAAATGTGAACGCAGAAGCGGAACACATCCTGCGAACCCGCCTCAGTGCCGAGCTCGCATGTGACGGGGTCCAAAAAACGATTGATACCTTCCAGATCCAAGTCCTCCAACCTGCCGAAGAAGAACTCCAACACTGGCTCAAACGTATGAACCTCTTTGAATCTGCCAACATCGATCTCAAAACCCAACACCTATTGCCATCACTACAAATCGAAGGCAAAGACAGGAGTTTGATGTTGCTGAGCGGTAGTGAGAAGATGCTCCTCTACCTCTGTTTCAAAGTCGCCCTCTCAAAGGTATTGGGCAACCCAGGTTTCTTTGTTTTCGACGACCCAACCCTTCACCTTGATGACGAGCGCAAAGAATTGATGGTTGACTTCATCCGCCAACTTGCCCAAGACCACCAAGTAATCGTCGCCAGCAACGACCCCGGTGTACGCGAAGGCTTGGAAGGAGCAAACCTAATTGAGACGACACATCAAACCTAACAGATTGCAATTAATACTTTTTTAAGGAGATATCCACTGAAAGCTGGCCCCCCAGTCTACTCCCGCTGGCCCAGACCGCTCCTGCTGGATTGACAAATCCAGCACATCGTTGTAGTTAGTCACTTCAACCGATAAACTTTAATACCAAAAGTTGATTAAGGAGATATCCGATGAAAAACTATCGTGTTGCTATTTTAGGATGTCGGGGACGCGGCAGCGCCGCTGCAAGGGCATATCACGCCCACCCCAGAACAGAAATTGTCGGACTCTGCGACCTCATCGAAGAACGTCTCAACACATTAGGAGACGAAGTCAATGTGTCCGCCCGATTCACAGACCTAGACGAGATGATACGTCAACTCGCGCCCGACATTGTCGCCATCCCAACCGGTACGGAATTTCATTACGACCTGTGTATGCGCGTACTTGAACACGGCGTTCACATTGAAGTGGAAAAACCGATGTGCGTAGACCTCGTACAGGCCGATGCCGTTATCGCCAAATCTCAGGCGAAAGGGGTGCGAGTCGCTGTGCATCATCAAGGCAGGGTGAGTGCACCAATGCAAGCTATTGGAAAAGCATTTAACGAAGGAAAAATCGGCGAACTCCGATATATTACCGGCAGTGGAAAAGGCTACTATGGTGGCTACGGCTTAATGAATATCGGCACACACATGATTAACGACATCCTCAAGTTTGGAGGCACATGCCGAAGCGTCGTGACTCAAGCAACCACCGATGGACATCCAATTACCCCCAAAGATGTCCAACCATCACCCAGTGGGATGGGGACAATTGCCTGCGAACACATTACAGCCACCCTACAATTCGACAATAATGTGACCGGTACACTACTCCAACACCGTTTCGACAGAATGGATACCGCCGCCTACGCGATGGAGCTTTACGGCAGCGAAGGCCGTTTATTCTGGAAAAGCAGTGGCGCATGGTGGTTGCCGCAAGCCCATTTCGTCCCCGATGGGACGCATGACCAGTGGGAATCCCTAAAGTCTATCTACCCCGAACACTACGACCCCAAAAGCAGTGCCACAGAAGCGGACTACTGGTTCGTCGAAGAATACGTCCGCGCGCTCGACGAAGGCCGCGAACACGAATGCAGCGGATTAGAAGGCCGACACGTCGTCGAGATTATGATGGGCATTTTCGAGTCCGCCGCCTACGGCACTCGTGTCCAACTCCCTCAAGAGAACCGCGAACACCCCCTACGCCGTTGGCGCGACGAATCAGGTCTAGGCCCACCAGACGCAATGCCCCGCCCATACGGTGAGTGGCTCACAACCGAATCCAAGCGTTTGGACAGATAAACCATCACTGCCCTTGCTGGATTGGCCAATCCACCTCCGGTAGTGTGGTTTCCAACCGCACTACCGGAGGTGGGGGTACCCGATTATGGTAAAATGTAAACATAAGTAGGTACGCGCTTGAAGTTGGATGTCACTGTATTCAACCCAACCTACGGGAAACCAACCACATCCCAGGGTGTCTAAATAATTATGGACTTTACCATAAATTCTGAAACTTCATCAAATCCAGCGAATCGAATCCTCCCAGGGCTATTTGTTTGCGGTTTTTTGTTCATTGTCAGCGAAAAGTCGGGGCAGGGATGCCCATCCAAAGTCGGGGCAGGGATGCCCCTCCTACGGTAGCGGGTTGGGGATGTCCGTGCGCGCTTATCGCAGAATTAAATGACGCTAGAATCCTCTAGGACTATTAGCGGTTTTTGTTCATTTTCAGCGAAAGGTCGGGGCAGGGATGCCCATCCAAAGTCGGGGCAGGGATGCCCCTCCTACAGTAGCAGGTTGGGGATGTCGGTGCGCGCTTATCGCAGAATTAAATGACGCTAGAATCCTCTAGGACTATTTGTTTGCGGTTTTTTGTTCATTTTCAGCGAAAGGTCGGGGCAGGGATGCCCATCCAAAGTCGGGGCAGGGATGCCCCTCCTACGGCAGCGGGTTGGGGATGTCGGTGCGCGCTTATCGCAGAATTAAATGACACTAGAATCCTCTAGGGCTATTAGCGGTTTTTTGTTCATTTTCAGCGAAAGGTCGGGGCAGGGATGCCCATCCAAAGTCGGGGCAGGGATGCCCCTCCTACGGCAGCGGGTTGGGGATGTCGGTGCGCGCTTATCGCAGAATTAAATGACACTAGAATCCTCTAGGACTATTAGCGGTTTTTTGTTCATTGTCAGCGAAAGGTCGGGGCAGGGATGCCCATCCAAAGTCGGGGCAGGGATGCCCCTCCTACGATAGCGGGTTGGGGATGTCGGTGCGCGCTTAGCGGAGAATTAAATGACACTAGAATCCTCTAGGACTATTAGCGGTTTTTTGTTCATTGTCAGCGAAAGGTCGGGGCAGGGATGCCCCTCCTACGGCAGCGGGTTGGGGATGTCCGTGCGCGCTTAGCGGAGAATTAAATGACGCTAGAATCCTCTAGGACTATTTGTTTGCGGTTTTTTGTTCATTGTCAGCGAAAGGTCGGGGCAGGGATGCCCATCCAAAGTCGGGGCAGGGATGCCCATCCTACGGTAGCGGGTTGGGGATGTCGGTGCGCGCTTAGCGGAGAATTAAATGACACTAGAATCCTCTAGGACTATTAGTTTGCGGTTTTTTGTTCATTGTCAGCGAAAGGTCGGGGCAGGGATGCCCATCCAAAGTCGGGGCAGGGATGCCCCTCCTACAGTAGCAGGTTGGGGATGTCGGTGCGCGCTTAGCGGAGAATTAAATGACACTAGAATCCTCTAGGACTATTAGCGGTTTTTTGTTCATTGTCAGCGAAAGGTCGGGGCAGGGATGCCCATCCAAAGTCGGGGCAGGGATGCCCCTCCTACGGCAGCGGGTTGGGGATGTCCGTGCGCGCTTAGCGGAGAATTAAATGACGCTAGAATCCTCTAGGACTATTTGTTTGCGGTTTTTTGTTCATTGTCAGCGAAAGGTCGGGGCAGGGATGCCCATCCAAAGTCGGGGCAGGGATGCCCATCCTACGGTAGCGGGTTGGGGATGCCGGTGCGCGCTTATCGGAGAATTAAATGACACTAGAATCCTCTAGGACTATTAGTTTGCGGTTTTTTGTTCATTGTCAGCGAAAGGTCGGGGCAGGGATGCCCATCCAAAGTCGGGGCAGGGATGCCCATCCTACGGTAGCGGGTTGGGGATGTCGGTGCGCGCTTAGCGGAGAATTAAATGACACTAGAATCCTCTAGGACTATTAGCGGTTTTTTGTTCATTGTCAGCGAAAGGTCGGGGCAGGGATGCCCATCCAAAGTCGGGGCAGGGATGCCCCTCCTACGGCAGCGGGTTGGGGATGTCGGTGCGCGCTTAGCGGAGAATTAAATGACGCTAGAATCCTCCTTACGCCTTTGCATTAACGTCCAATTTATGTTATAATCAAACCGATTCCAAATACCAACCCTAAGGAGAAACTGATGCAAAACGAAGAAACTAGAAAGCAATTCGACGAAATCTGGCAAATACTACGAGAAAACGCTCAAGAAGCAGAACAGCGACTCCAACGAATGGAGCAACAACGGGAGAAAGACGCTCAAGAAGCAAAACAGCGATTCCAACGAATGGAGCAACAACGGGAGAAAGACGCTCAAGAAGCAAAACAGCGATTCCAACGAATGGAGCAACGACTTGAGAAAAACGCTCAAGAAGCAGAACAGCGATTCCAACGAACGGAGCAACAACGGGAGAAAGACGCTCAAGAAGCCAGACAACGAGACAGAGAGACAGATCGAAAAATCCAAAAACTCAGCGATCTCTTTACAAACCACTGGGGCAGACTCATTGAAGCACTCGTCGAACCAGGAAGTATCAAACTCTTCCAAGGCAGAGGTATAAACGTCACAAAAAGCAAACCACGGCATGACCGTTCACGGAACGGCAAACACATGGAAATTGACCTCCTCCTAAAAAACAAGGACGATAAAGTGGCCGTTGTCATTGAAGTCAAGACAACCCCAAGTCCGGAAGACGTGCACAAATTTCTTGACAAATTCGACACCTTCCGAAACTTCTTCCCAAAATACAGAGGATACACCATCTACGGTGCCATCGCCGGCATACAAATCGACGAAAGCGTTACCAAATTTGCCTACCGGCGCGGTCTATTCGTACTCGCTCTTGGAAACGAAGGCCTAGTCCGAATGTTAAATGACCCAAAATTCACCCCAACATCTTTCTAACCCACAAACCAGATCCGTAGGCGAGAAATTCCTTTTCCACCTTTCGGCACTCCTTGCCCTCACATGGCTGAGCACAAACTCTCCCCCTATAGCGAAATGGATGAGCAACTTGCATCGGAATTTGCCAATGCTGTCAAAGCCAGTGATCTTCAATAAAAAAAGCCACACCGCAAAATTAACGTGATGTGGCTTCAATGCCGGAGGTCGGACTCGAACCGACATGGACCTAAAGGTCCGCTGGATTTTGAGTCCAGTGCGTCTACCGATTTCACCACTCCGGCGTAAGACTCCGTTATTTTAGCATATCGTCAGCAATAGAATCAAGAGCAAAACAGTGATTTCAGAATTTTTGCACACCAAATTTAATTGACCATACAGTTTATCATTATGAATCAACGACCCCTTGTGCCTTCAGAAAACCGATTTCAACGTCTGTTACACAGCGTCCGGGAATTTTCACCCAGACGCTTAATTGAAAAAGAGACTTGGGTTCGGCTTGTGCGTTGGATTGTCTGGCGCGTGTCCCCGAAACGCCGACGAATCTTGTATCTCGCGAGACATCTCACGCCCTTGGATTCCGACACTCCGCCTGAAGTTCAAGCGATACGGGATGAGGTTTTTGCGTTAACCTGCCTCAAGTTAAAGAAAGTGGAAATGCAACGCACACTGTTAGAGATCCTCAATGCCGCCAATAAACCTTCCGGTTTCGAGCAAGTTTTCGTCTGCTCAATCTATCCCTCAATCCTGAAACGAAACCTAGTTATCACATCTGTGGAAACGACCACCGACCATCGGCTGGATGTCGAAATCGGATACCTCGGACACAACGAAGATTATTTCTTTTGGGTTTTTCAAATTGATGGGAGAACCAAGTCATCGGTGGACAGAACGCTCTCGCCACGCCAGGAGCCCCGTGATGACAAACTGTATCTCATTTATCAACTTGATGTTATCGCGCTTTTTGACGATAACCTGTTGGACGCGCTGCAATGGATATCCAATTCCCAAGTACACTTCGATAGGATATTAACAGACCTGAAAAAACGGAATTATAAAGTCACAGCAGCGGCAATACCTCATTTTGAATGGGGGCGGTTGTCACTATTACGCCGTCTCTCGCTTGATGCCCTAAGAAAACGTCGATCTCCGTCCGCACACCGAACTCGCTGAGATAAATCCCCGGCTCAATCGAAAAACAGGTGCCGGGGATAAGGGCCCGTTCATCCCTTGTTTCGAGGTTATCAATGTTGGCACCGTTTCCGTGTATCTCTGTTCCGATACTGTGTCCAGTACGGTGAATAAAAAAATCGCCATACCCCTGCTCTGTGATATACCCTCGCGCCACATCGTCCACCACATAGCCGTAGACCGTATCGCCTCCCGCCATTTTCTCGCGGATAAACGCAACCGCTCTATCCCGTGCCTCCCGAACGATTTCAAAAATCTTGACATACCGCTCAGGGACAGTGTCGCCCGTGTATGCCACCCAAGTTGTATCGGCGTAAACCGCATCCGGTGTATTCTGCTTCGCCCATAAATCGATCAGCACGAAATCAGTCCTCTCAATTTTCCGATGGTTCGTAGCCGTCGGTACATAGTGCGGGTCACTGCTGTGTTCGTTGACCGCAACGATTGGCGGATGGCCCGTAGTTAAGTCCAGCCTATCGAAGTGCTCCATGAGCCGACATTGGACATCATACTCGGTAATTTGATTGCCACGACGAAGTTGGTCACCCATCCACGCGAAGGCATCATCCTTCGCCTCCAAAATGAAACGCGCAGATTCCTGATGTCCCGCGAACTGCTCTGCTGTCCAACGTGCCTCAATGTGTTGCACCAGATCTGCGGAGGAAACTACCTCGACATCCAAGCCACGAATCCATTCCAGCGTACCCGCGTCCACTCGTGAGACATACGGAATCGAAGCATTCGGCGAGTATTCCATCGCAATCCGTCCCCCTTTCGGAAGCAGCTCCGTCATCTCACGGTCAAGGGCGCGCCAACTCGTGTACGTCCTAACATCGCCTGTCATGTCTGAAAAGTGCGCCCCTTCAATCTGGTGAACAAGCCATATCGGTTCACCCACCGTTCTAATATAGCAAAACCACCGCCGCGTTATATTAAGCCCTGCCAGCCCTGCCACATTTTGAGCGATCGCATTCAGCCCACGAAAGTCGTATAACAACCACCCATCTAGTTCCTGTTCGGTGAGATAACTTTGGATCTCTTGAATATTCATCATTATGCTCTTGGCCTCAGGTATCATTGTCCTGCTCATCTAACAACTGACGGAGGACTTGACGGTCTTCATCACTCAAACCATTAATTCTATCTTCAAGTGACAATCCTGTAAGACGCTGTTCGGCATCCAATCCCGCAAGACGCTGTTCGGCGTCCAATCCCGCAAGACGCTGTTCGGCATCCAATCCCGCAAGACGCTGTTCAGGGGTCAAGTCACGAAGACGGTCTTCCGGATTTATGTACGGCACCAGGCGCGCACCTAGACCCTCTGCAAGGATTTTCACACTCTCTTCGATGCGGTCTCGTCTTTTCGCCATTTTTAATACCTCCTGGGCTACCTTAGGGTGAAGTAGCGACACAAAAAAGAAAAATTGTACCGCGTTATGTTTTACAATATCCTCAATAATCGGTTGAATTTTCACTTTTGAGGACGCGAATAGGAGCAGTGAATGGTACATCGGTTCTATTGGCAGTTCGTTGGTCGCAATCAGACAAACAGGGACATCGAACGCATGACACAAATAGTAGCCCTCTGCTCTCTTTTGGAACCCAAACCCCGGGTGCGAGAGCACCTTGCGAGGCGTTCGGGCGCAGATTATGGTCACTGTCAGATCGAAAACGGACACCTTACGCTCTAAGAAATAGTGAAAACTCCGCATCGCAATTCGATAGACATCGTCAATCGTCAAAGGATCACCTAATCCTTTGAACTCAAGGATATTGTCATTGCGAAAATGTCCAAACGGTGTGTGGATAGGGAGGTCACTAAATATGTCTGGGATGCGAACGCCGACCACAGCATCAATTCGTAGCGACGCGAGTCCGACTTCCACTTCGGTTTGAATATCAACATCCCACGCTTGGAAGAGCGTGAGCATTACTCGTTTGAAAATCGGGTCTGTCGCTGATTTTCGCGATTTAGTGTCCCGCTCATTTTCCATTACACCCTCCAACGTTCTGGAATGAGACTTGTTTTATTATAGCATTCAACTTAATCTAGGTCAACGCTTTTCAAAAATAGGGTTATTCTTGGAACTGGCTTATGAAGCAATGATCGAATCCCTCCAATTTTCACCGATTCTGCGCCTGTTGGATGGTAGCAGCAGAAATCAAATGGTCAACACGACCTCAATCTCGTTTTTCCCCGCCGCCAAATTGACGCGAATAAACAACAACCGCTCGCCCACCCACGTCACCGCATCCGCATTCGATTTTGCGAGCGTCAACCCCGCATGATTTCCCCAGACCGCGAACCCGTAGGGCATTGCCTTTGTCGATTCAAGGACAAATTGCAGACTCAACTGATTCCTTGACCGTGCAGGAAGGAACGTTTCAATCTGGGGCAAGTTAAATTCTACACCGTGACGGGATTCTGCGGGGGGCGTGAGGTAGTTTTTCATCTCCGTAGGCTCTATTTTATCGCTCTCAAAAATGAGCTGACATGCCGCATCATAATAGCACAGCGTCAATTGCGCCTCGCTGTTCTCAAGGAGCATAAAAGTGGGTTGCGTCTGCTCAATCTCAGATTGATAACGGTTGACAGCCTCCGAGAGGCGCACGACCTCTAGTTCTGCTTGCCCGCGGAGATATGCAAAATATGCCTCTAAACCTTCGAGACGCTCAGGGGTTATCAGTGTCAGGGCTTCAGCATTGATGTACTGAACGTAGCCGAGCCAACTGTTCCACTGCAAATTGGCGAGGTAGCAATCGAGCGTCTGTTGTGCATTGCCATTAAAGAGATCTAACGGCAGAGTTGCTGGCCCAGTTGGAGGCTGTGTTTCTTCGTCAGGCGCGGCCTTGCCTTTGGTCCTGTGCCGGGTAAATTCAATCGCATCGTAAGGCACTCCGACAATTGGACTCGCGGGGTGCCCACTGAAATTGTGTTGCGCTGCTGACGGATAAAAGAAACCGAACGGGCATCCTCGGTCATCGCCATTATCCCAACGATAGCCCCATAATCCTTTAAATTCAACCTGTTCCAGCGCGTGAAGCAGAACATGGTGTTTCCACTCCGCGCCTGCGACGATTGGCGTTGCCCACGGCATTGCCCGTTCAACTTTACGCCATTCAGATGATATGTAATCGGGCAACTTTTCACGCACGGTGACGATATGCTCTGCCGCCTGCAAAGGGTCGTTGAGGTCTGCCTCTGTCTCCCAAATCGGCGTAATATCCAGCATCAGCAACAGCTCATCACCGTGTGATTCGTGCCATTGGGTGAGCGCACCCGCGAAAGCACTCGCCGAAGCCCCATCAACCGCCCATGTAATCGGGATACCGTGGTTATGGGCGATTTCTGCCAACAGGCGTGTGCCCTGCCTCAGTTGTCTTCGGTCATCTGAATCTGAAATTACGGTGCTAACCAAACTATAAAGCATAAGACGTATAAGAGTGGAAGGATGGAAGGGTGGAAGCAAAAAGCGCGTCGTTTTCTTCCAATCTTCCTTTAGCTAAGATCGACTTTCACTGGCATTCCGATTTCCGCCGATTTCCATGCGGCTTCTGTGAGTTGGATAACGCGCAACCCGTTATAGACATCAATCGGGTTTTCCGCGCGCGCACCGCGAATCAGTTCGATAAAGGCAACGTCTTTGGAACCCCCTTCCGGGAGTTGCTCCTGAGCGACTTCAACCTGACCGGTCCCTTGTTCTTCGCGGTAAACTGTGCCGCCACGGACAAAGAGTGTCCCATCTTCCATCCAGATGGTAAAGTCCTCGCTCATCCCGCCTGCGGCATGTCCGACAACACCGATGGTGCACAACGCGCCCGTGTCAAACCGGATACTCATTGCGGTGAGGATATCCACCTGCTTATCCATGTAATCCATCATCGCAAAAACTTCGCTCGGGCTGGCTTCCAATATCCAGAGCAGAATATCAATGAGGTGGCTCCCAGAATCGTTAAGTTGACCGCCACCGCCGAGCGCAGGGTCTTGCCGCCAGCGGCCTTGTTGGGCGCGATACCAATTTTGACACTGGTGCGCGGTGACAAAGTGCACTTTGCCGAGTTCGCCACTCTGTACAACTTCGCGGCAGTACATATAGGACGGTTGGAGATGGCGTTGGTACCCGACCATCAAGTGCAACCCGGTCTCCTCAACTTTCTGGATAACCTGCTTGGCGTGGTCAACGGTGCAGACCATCGGTTTCTCGATGTGGACGTGGCACCCCGCATTAAGCGAATCCATAGTCTGCTGGAAGTGGAGGGTGTGGGGCGTACTGATTACCACCGCATCGGGTTTGACGGTTGCCAACAGCTCGGTGTGGTCGCTAAAGGTCGGGACATCATCGCCTAACCCAACCCGTTCCTTAAATCCTTCAATCGCATCCTCGCTCGGATCAACGAGTCCGACAATCTCTGCCCCTTCAATTTTGGAGACTCGGTTGCCGTGCCCTCGTGCGTTTCCGCCACAACCGATGAATGCAACACGTATTGTTTGGTTTGACATAATCACTCCCAATTTTGTGATATGAGATAAAGTAGGTTTTGCCCAACGGGTCTGTTTATAGCGTTGGAGCAAGCAGGTTTCAATATAAGTTATGAAGTCCCAAATTGATCGGGCGTATCGGGAGTAGGAACTCCCTCCTAATGAGTTTTGACGTTCAATTTCGGTAGAAACCGAGTTTTGAAGAAAAAACTCGGTTTCTGATGTCGAAAATTGAAGAAAATAGGTAAACAATGGGTTAAATTTATCCAAATGTTTACCTTTTGGAGCTAGGTGTTTACCTCTAGGATGTCGCTTGACTTTTGGGTAATGCCCCCCGACTTATGTAGTGTTGCCCTAGGTCCGGGGGGATATTCGGGAAATTCTAGCTTGTGCCAAAAGGTAAACAAAAGGTTAACGGTAAAAAAAAGCGATCATAGGGCAGTTTTAGGATTAAGGGCTATTTTCTAGGATCTGCTGGATTTGTCAATCCAGCAGGAGCAACCTAGACTATGGCTCGGATTTAATAGCCGCATACCATTTTTTTTTCAATCCCGTCCTCAAATGGACAGTTTTTCTGAACGCTTAGGAAGGCTTGAATATGCCATGATAAACTGTCCTCCTCAGGTGCCAGTTCTTTTTCTCTCTCTCTGGCTTTTTGTAGCTCTATATCTGTTTGCTTCCCTATGGTTGCCAGCTCATCCAATCTGGCAGCTCTGCCGCGGGCATCCCATTCTTGCAATACTTTCTCTGCACCCTCGATCGATTGACGCTCCGAAGAGTCACAATGATACCAAATGGCCCTCGAACGGTGATGCTCAAAGTCTATATCGGAGGATGCAAACCGTGCGAACTCTGCATCTCGCATTTTGCGAATCGTCTCGCAATCAGCGGCGGCGACCCGCGCCTGAACTTCAGAAACAAACGCCTCTGCCGGCACCCTATCACCGTTGTAGAGATCACTATTCGATTTCAACACTTTCGGTGTCCAGTTGCGTATGCGAGAGTAAAGAGAGGTGCTCGAACGATCTTTTTCAAACCATTCTTTGTATTCCCGACTCTCCAGCACCTCCGCGGTGTTCGTCAAAAAAACGAATTCGGAGATTACCACCTCTAGCAGAAAAGCCTCTGCCAAGTTGTATGTGGCTACCTTGTCTTTATAATACTCCTTTGAAAGAGCATACAGCCACTGGCCGATGATACTTAATGCCACCTCATAAGAAAACTTGATATTATCCAGGTGTCTAAAACGCGCTTGAAGCTCTGCCTCCCGTGCCTCTTGGGCGGCTTTTTCGTGTTGTTCAAGAATTTTAGAGTGCCTATCAGTCTTTGGATAGCGTATCTCATGAAAATTAGCCTTCTTCCGTTTCTTCCGCTTCTTCGCCATCTTCTACCTCCTCATCCTGTAAAATGCCAGCGAGTTCTTTTAACCACTCGCGGGATTCTTTATATGCCAACGCTATCTGCCGCAACATTTTACAATCTCGTTTCTTGCCAGATCGCTCTAATTCTTCAAGACTTGATTTGCAAAGCCTTTGAAATTTAATAGCGATGTTCATATCTTCATCAATGAACTGTGTAATCTCTGCCTGCCGACGCTTCGCTTGGTCTAGGTACGCGTCGTGTGCGGCTTGGGCATCGTAAAGCTGAACCCGCGACTGCCAGTTGTATTTGGTCGACCAGCGACCTAACATCCCGACAGATCTTTTTTTGCCGTTCACCTCTTGGTCGGCTAATACACGCAATGAACGTTCGGCGGCTGGGAGGTCTCGGTATAACTCGTAATAGGTGAATGCCAATGGGGTTTCCCGTTGCAGTCTACCATTTTCCATTTGCTTTTCCTTTCTTAATGACCAGCTAATGGTGGGAGCATTTTTACACAGAAACAGGAGTATCTGCGTTGTGTAGATATACTCCGCTGAAGAAGAGCGTAAACTATTGATGTTTTGGCTGACCAAACCGGGGATGAGAAAGATGGGTAGGTTGAAGTTTGACAGTATATTAAGTTGAACGTTGTTACCCGGAAACAGGATTAGCGGAATTACCGGGTTCCGTCCGACCTGTTTCGGAATGTAAACTAACGGTTCTGACCAAACCGATAGGATTTCTGACCAACCGATGGGGTAACTGTGAACAACTTTCGGATTGAATTGTACCTTTTAAGTTTGCGTGTGTCAAGTAAATTTTTAAAAATCTAATACCAAATTATAGCTAAGCCAATAATTATTTATACATCTCGGTAGTGCGGTTGCCCCTAACGGGTGGTCCGAAGACGGATGGTCGTCCGGGGACGGATGGTCCGGGGACGGATGGTCGCGTGAGCGAGCGCACAAGATGACTTGACGCATCCGAGGACGGATGGTCGCGTGAGCGAGCGCACAAGATGACTTGACGCAACTCGACGCAACTTGACGCAAAACCGCACCTACCGGCCGGTGTCTACATATCTTTCGGTTCCACCATAAATACCTTCGCAAATTATTGGGCTTACAAGGTTTCCCGGCTACAAGAAAGCTCTCCTACAAAAGCACGTTAAAGCGGGTTTGGGTATCTTCAAAATGCCGCTCCGATTTCCGCATCGGCTCTAGCCAAGCGGCGGGTAAGCGGATAAGACTCCGCAATATCTCTGGTTTTTCAAAATATGCGTCATCTATCTGCCAGAACTGTAGCCGCGGATATGTGGCGTTGTTGTGTGAGAATGTTCCCATGTCCTCCGCTTCTTGACGCATCCCTGGACTAACAGGCTCAATGGTGATAAAGACCCCGATAGCATGGTGCTTGTCCATAACATGGCAGAATGCGCGGACTTGCGAGATTGTGGGTTTGCCGCTTTTGACTTCGGCAAGGATACGCGTGTTTGTGGTTTGCGCCTCCTCTGGGTCCCAGAGCGTGATATGCCCGACATGCGCCTCGCCATCTTTACCGCCGTCGCCGACCGACTTTGTGGGTTGGAGTCCGAGCCGTGTGACCGCCCAGTTAGAGAAGTCGTGATATTTCTTTTCGTCTCGGACGAGCTTATGCACCTCCTGCATGTTTGTCGGGTAGCCGTGGATTTCATAATCAATAGTGGGTTGTAAGCCGTGTCTGTCTGAGAGGCGGTGCCGCATGGGGTCGAGTGCGAGGATGGTGAGGTCAATGCCTATCCAGAAGCGATTGAGCGTGTGGGCTGCGTCTATTGTCGTGCCGCACCCCGCGAACGGGTCCATGATGAGATCGCCTTCGTTGCTGGAGGCTTGGATCATGCGTTCGTAGAGGGCAATCGGTTTTTGTGTGGGGTAGTCGAGGCGTTCTTTGGATTGTGAATTAAGATATGAAATTTCCCAGACATCTCTCATTGCTTTTTGCCGACTGGTATCCCCCGTGTAACTTTGCTCCAAAACACCTTTAGAATCTATAGTTGTAGTTCGCCTTCCTTTGTGTTTGGACTTTGGACTATATGGTTCTGTCAAAGTGTTAAACTGAATTGACGCTGTGTTCTTAGCATAAAATAGAATAATGTCATGCATCCGTTGAAAATGTTTTGTAGCTCCTGTCCATCGCTGATATGACCACACAATCTCATTCCGAAAAAACTCGTTTTTCTTCAGGTTGCTCTGATCCCAGATTGCATCCATCACCCCTTTAAGGTAGTGGCTGGCAGTCGGGTCGCAGTGGAGGTAGATGTTGCCGGTGTCATTGAGGATTCGGTGCATCTCGGCGAGGCGGGGTCCCATAAAGGCGAGGTATGTGCGCATCGCACCCTTGTTGCCGGACACGGCGTTTTGGAGGACAAGGTCGTATCCTTTCAGGCAGGTGTCGAGTGCTTTGTAGGTGTCGCTGGTGCGGGAGTGTCTTTCTATGTCGGCGCGGGTATCTTGTGCCGCGGTGTCCCAGGTCCAGGTGTCCGTGAACGCTTTGGATTGTGCGAGGGAGTCGGTGAGAAATGCGTTGTAGTCTCGTCCGCTGTTGAAGGGCGGGTCGGTGCATATCAGGTCAACGCGTTCGTCTGGCATCTCGCGCATGATTTCAAGGTTGTCGCCGAAGTAGAGTTTGTTCATTGGTTATTGGCTGTCGGTTGTCGGTTGAGGTATTTGACTACTATTTTTGGACTCGGTAATAACGCTATCAAATTGTTATCGCCTAGCATGAAACCTTGTATCCATTGTTCGGTATCATGAACATAAGGATTTATTACGTCGTAGCACTCGCCATTGATTTCTATTGAATCAATAGAATACTCAATCCATGCCTCTTTTACATAACCTGTCTTGGTTATCCCACCATGAGGAATGATTGCGTAGTAAGGCATCCAATGACTATGATAGGGACTTAACTCTTCCAAAGGTACAGAAGGTGGTAGTTTTCCTTCTTGATAAGTTCTCTTTCTATTACGATTGATTGTCTCAATTTCCTCCTTCGACTCCCTCCAAACACAATTAAGCTTAACTTTACATTCTAGTGAAATTTGACAATCAAAATCGGTAATATCATCATAACTTTGGGTATACCAATACGTTTGAAGGGAATTGAAAGTTGAACGTCAAAACTGATTAGGATAAGCATTGGATTTTCTAAGGTTGCGTCCTTTTTTCAAAATCTCCACATTGCACTCCGCTGGAGTGCGGGAGTTGGGCATCGTGCGTACTATATACATTGCGATCCTCTGGATCGGAAGAGTCGATACGCGAAGCTGTCCACCCTCAAAATGTAAAGGTTATTCTTGAAAGTTGCTTGGAAGTTCGTGTTCTGAAGCGACTGGGAAGAACGGAAACGGTGCAGGTTCTTCATCGTCACGGTGCATCTCGATAAAACGGCGAGTCTCATTCGCTAACCTATTTTTCCATATATATACTTGCATATTTTCACTCCTCAGCAACCTTATCCAAATTCTTATCTATCCACGCCATCGCACTACCAAGAGTCTTAAAACTCTTAGTCTTATTAGGTTTATCCCTAACGGATTTGCCATCACCGTAACACAGAGCAATCGGAACCGCCACGTGATACTTATACAGATGGGGAGACGACAAATCAACATCAACAAAGCAACACCGATACATGACTTGCCAAAGATTATCACCGGGCAACTTCATCACCCGCAAATCCAATTCAGGTATGGCATACGTTTTATAAATCTCAGATAGGAATACATCCATAGCATCCATAACACACCTCAATTTAGTATATTGACATATTTATTAGCGGGGAACTCATACGCTTCGGCTATGAGGTTGAGGTCGCGACTCGGGTTATGAAACAACTTCAGGGACGCGTCTGTAAATGTCCCGCAAGGGCAACTTACAGTCGATGGACCCGAGCGGTAGCACATCTTTATATGTGTGAAACTCGGTCTGCACCCACTGCGTCTTGATAAGATGATAATGTTCAACGCGAATCCTGTCGTGTGAAACGAGTATGTATTCTCGCAGGGACGCGAGTTCTTGATAACGCGCAAATTTCTCGCCTCTGTCATTCGCTTCGGTTGATGGTGAAAGTACCTCTACGACAATGATCGGATTGAGGAGTGTGTCGAATACATTATCTTCAAAGCGAGGCTTATCGCAAACGACAACGACATCTGGGTAGAAGTAGGCACCTGTCGGACTAGTGCTTTGTCAAGTTTGAAATTGTAGTGACTTTGTAAGGGGCCATCGGCGCGGTTGAAAACAAGCGACTACAAAATGAAGGTGGACAAAGCACTAGTCTGAACGCGCATGTCACTCGTATAAACTTCGCAATCCCGTTCTCTTAATTGAATGTTAAGTTCCGTTGCGATATCCAGCATGATGAGATTATGTGCACGACTTGCTCCGGACATTGCGAGTATCTTGCCGTTGAGATATTCGCTTTTGAGCGTTGCCTTGCGTTCCGAAGCGAGATATTCCTCTGGTGTGAGGCGTGTTTCTGCTGGGAGAGATGGCATACGTTCCTTCATGGCGGTATTGCGGTAAATAATGATGCAAAAGCGGAAAATCCTCCGAGCCGCGATGCATCATAACCCGTTATTAAAAAATGGTAACAGATTTCAGAAATAGAATCAAGAAAAAATCAAACTCATTTTTTCTGGGTTCATCCTTAGCAGGTTTAAATATAAAAGTTGAACAAATTTCAGCATACAGAGTCACGGCTAGGAAGCCGTTCCTACAGTCGTGGCTAGGAAGCTGTTCATACGGGGTTGGGGTTATAAACAGGGTCACGGCTGGGAAGCCGTTCATACAAGACCCGCGGTTATAAACAGGGTCGCAGATGGGAAGCCGTTCCTACAAGGGTTGGGGTTATAAACAGGGTCACGGATGGGAAGCCCTTCATACAGTCGCGGCTGGGAAGCCGTTCATACAAGACCCGCGGTTATAAACAGGGTCGCGACTGGGAAGCCCTTCATACAGTCGCGGCTGGGAAGCCGTTCCTACAAGACCAGCGGTTATAAACAGGGTCGCGGATGGGAAGCCCTTCATACGGGTCGCGGCTGGGAAGCCGTTCCTACAAGACCCGCGGTTATAAACAGGGTCGCGACTGGGAAGCCGTTCATACGGGTCGCGGCTAGGAAGCCGTTCCTACGGGTCGCGGCTGGGAAGCCGTTCCTACAAGACCCGCGGTTATAAACAGGGGCACGGATGGGAAGCCCTTCATACAGTCGCGGCTGGGAAGCCGTTCATACAAGACCCGCGGTTATAAACAGGGTCGCGGCTGGGAAGCCCTTCATACAGTCGCGGCTAGGAAGCCGTTCCTACAAGACCCGCGGTTATAAACAGGGTCGCGGATGGGAAGCCCTTCATACGGGTCGCGGCTGGGAAGCCGTTCCTACAAGACCCGCGGTTATAAACAGAGTCGCGGATGGGAAGCCGTTCCTATGGGTCGCGGCTAGGAAGCCGTTCCTACGGGTCGCGGCTGGGAAGCCGTTCCTACAAGACCCGCGGTTATAAACAGGGGCACGGATGGGAAGCCGTTCATACAAGTTTATTTTTTAAGGTTGCTTGAAACGGGGATTTTTCGAGAATGAAATGACCTTAACCTTGAGATAGATTTTTGTCTTTACAAATCGTACAATTTTTGGCACAATAGTTAGGTATTGTTAATTTCGACTGCTTCATGCACTATTGGAAAGGGGGACGAATGAAATACTTCACTGAATCCAACGACCTACTTAAAGACCCACCGGCACTTCGCAAGCGGTTCCGCGATGATGGCTATCTGTTCCTGCGTGACATTCTGCCGACAGACGACGTGTTGCAACTGAGGAGGCGAATCCTTGAGTTCTGTGGGGAGGCGGGTTGGTTGAAAGCGGGTGCTGATCTGATGGACGGGCTCACTGACCAAGAACCGATTCTTGAAGGTGCCCCGGAATGGCGTCCAGTGTACGCGAAGGTGCAGGCTCTTGAAGAATTCCACCGACTGAAACTTCACCGCAATATTCACAAGGTCATGGCGGACATTTTCCAAGAACCTGTCTTTGCGCTCCCGATGACCATCGCCCGGATCGCCTTCCCGCGTGATAATGAGCGGGGTACGCAACCGCATCAGGATTGGCTTTACGTCGGGGGTTCAACGGAGATTATCTCCTGCTGGGCACCGCTCGGGGACGTTCCCGCACAGGTCGGCGGTCTGAAGATATTGAAAGGTAGCCATAAGGCTGGGTTTCTTCTGCCACGTTCGGCACCTGGTCCTGGTGGAAACGTAGTTGATGTTGATGCCGCTCTGGAGTGGCTTCAGGCGGATTATCGAATAGGCGATGTGCTCCTGTTCAAATCGCTCACGATTCACGCAGCGGCTGACAATCACACCCTAGACACAATCCGGCTTTCGATAGATTTTCGGTACGCGGGCGAGAGCCACACGATAACGGATAGTTGGTTACACCCGCATTTTCATTGGCTCGGTGAGGCGTTCTCGTGGGATGCCTTGGATAAGAATTGGCGTGATTCTCCGACTGCCCGGTATTGGGAACAGATCGAGGGGTTAAGAATCAAGCCGCATGAGCGATTCGGTAGGTAAGTGGGAATGTCGGGAGTGGGAACTCCCTCCTACGGGCTTGTTTTGGGAGTACACAAAAGATGAAGACCATAAACTGGGGAAAAGGATTTTTCAGACTGACGCTTATTTTGTCTGTGCTATTGAGTCTTTTTTGTGGAGGATTCCTTGTATTGATTGAAGGCCCAGCCCTTATTGTGTTTCTCGGTTTTGTTATCCCTTTCGGCTTGGTTTGGGGAATCTACTACCTGCTCCTTTTTATTGTGAGAGGGTTTACCGACAAGCGCTGATGAATCGATCAAGGAGAAGAATTCGTGAACCCCAACACTGTTCATAGGCTTGACCCTGAGGCGGCGTTGTTTGTTGATGACCTCCTCATTGCGTCCAAACGCGGTGTGACCCGCAGGCTCCATCAAGGGGTAAAGCATGAAACGCCCGTTGTTGCTCCCGACGATGACAAGCCTTGGGAACACGTTGGTTCACCGGATGCGAGGCGTATCTTGGTCTACGGCACAACGATGTACGATTCGGCGGTTGCGAAGTATCGGATGTGGTATATGTGTCGTATGGGACCGATGCACGGTCACACCGTTCCTGGGCTGTATATGCCGCGCCCCTCTCGAAACCCTGCGGCATTTATGGGGCGCACACAGGACACTTATGGTCGCACCTTCGTTGACAATGACCGGGGCGACCTGACCTGCTATGCGGAGAGTGAAGACGGATTGACGTGGACGAAACCCAAGTTGGGGATTTTTGCGTTCAACACCAACGCCGAAAACAACATCGTGTGGGACTTACATGGTGTGTGTGTCTTCCGCGACGACGAAGAATCTGACGCGCAAAAACGCTATAAAGGCATCGGGTTCTGTCGCCGATATCGCGATATCTTTCTGCTGACATCGCCGGACGGCATCCGCTGGGATGATTCGAGTTTCCCCGCTCCCGTATTGACCCGCGAAAACGAAGGCCCGTTCAATGTCGTTTATGACCCGAACGCAAACCTGTTCCGGGCGTACGCCCACGGTCGTGACACAGACACGGACAAACGCCGAATGGTCTACTACAGCGAAAGTCCGCAACTCTCCGGGCCGTGGCAGGAGCTAAAGCCGATGTTGAGAGCAAGCCCACGGGACGATGAAGTTGGTCAAGAAAAATATGGCGCGATTCGAGCGGAAATTCACAACATGTCGGGGTTTCCCTATGGTAATATTTACATCGGTATCGCTGGGATGTTGTATGTGACGGGGGCGGGCGCGCCCGGTATGCCGATTGATGGCCCCATAGATGCCCATCTGGTTTACAGTCGGGATGGGGTCAACTGGCACCGCGTTGATGCAGAGCAACTACCGATTATTCCACGCGGCGAAAGCGGTTCGTTTGATGCCGAAATGATCTGTGGTACAGCGAAAGAGCCGATAATCAATGAGCTGGCGATTCACTGGTACTATACAGGGAGCCGAAGGACGCACGGTGTCGCGCTCAAAGACAAATACAAAGCGATCGGGCGGGCGACGTGGCGCAAGGACGGTTTTGTCTCCCTTGATGCGGACTCAACAACAGGGGGCGTTGTCGAAACGGTGCCGTTGCAAATTCCGAAAGGAACACTCCATCTCAATGCATACGCTGTCGGTGGCAACATACAGGTTGCGGTGCTCGACGCTGATGGTCAAATTCAGTCGGGATTTTCAAGCGATGATTGCGTTCCGACCACCGGGGATGGAATTCGCCATCCGGTGCGCTGGCGGAATAGCGTTCTATCGGATGCCCGACATCCATTGCGATTTCGGTTTGTAATGAATTGTGCGAAACTCTACAGTTTTCAGGTCGCGCCTCAAGCGTCCTAATCTGCTTGCAGTTCATGTTCCGCGTCATCAGGATTAAACGCTTCAAGGAAAACTCTGGTTGTCTTGTTGAGATTTCCGTAAAACGCTCGGACTTCCGCGTCAGGGTCGTATCGCCAAAATCGGGGTGGTATCACAGAACAGTCACTCAGAAATGGACGAGAACGGTGTCCATAATACGTTTGAATACTCTTCCGTTCTTTTTGTGTGACGCGCACGGTTGCGGTGTGCGGCACAGCGATATTGAAAAGTGCAATCGTACCCGCACGACCATGAAAGTCAACAATCCCCCTTCGTGCAACCTGCTCATCGGGGGAGACGATGGGTTCATCAACCGATTCTGGCGAAAGCGAAAAGCAGTGTGTACTCTCGTCAACGTCGGTTAGGTAGAGCATCATCTGGATGTACTCCATACGGAGCGGATGCTCCAACCAATGCGGGCGGTCTCGATGGAAGTGCTGATTCGGTTCGCCATCATACGGTGCCATGTGACGGAGACAGGTTTCGGCGAAGCAAACGGGCCCGCCCATAAGAAATTCGATAACCGGCAGAACCTTTGGATGTCGTATCACACCATCAAATTCTGGCGTGGTGACTAACGCATTACAATTCCGGGTTTGATATCCACCAAATGGATGCCAGCAGTTTGGGTGGCCAAATTCACGCCTATCGCGGTCAAAAAGTTCGGTATAATGGACGACCTCATCAGGCGTGAGGGCGTTCTCCAGAATCACATAGCCGTTTTTACGAAAGTGTTCAAGGATGCTGGCTTTATTTGCTAAGGGATGAGTCATTTAAAACTCCTTTCTTGCTTAATTCAAATTCTTCTGCTCACCTAGCTCATACGGGAGTGCGGTTACATGAAGATTCAGAATTTAATTCGGTAATGTGTGGGCAGGCACAAGACCTGCCCCTACAGTGATTTTTGGCGATAGAATTACCGAATTATTTATTTAAACTTCATCAAACCGCACCTACCGGGGTGGCGCGTGAAACGGTCAGGTTGCCCCTAACGGGGTGGGGAAAACCGGAGTTACCTGATTAAATTCTGAAACTTCATTAAGATCGCTGTACTATCGGAGGAAAATATGTCAACAGAATCACGAATCGTTCTAATTGCTGGCAGTGCGAGCCACGGAAGCGGTGCTCACGAGCATCCCGCAGGTTGTGCGCTATTCGCGGATTTGCTAAACACGCACGTTGATGGTGTTGAAGCGGTCGTGCATCAAGGCTGGGATGAATCCCCAGAGACTTTCGAGAATGCCGACGCGATTGTTGTCTACTCAGATGGCGGAAGTGGACACCTTGTCATCCCGCATCTAGACCAAATAGAAGAACTCACGAAGCGTGGTATCGGGCTTGCGATGCTACACTACGCCGTGGAAGTACCGAAGGGAAAGGTCGGAGATTGTTTCTTGGACTGGATTGGAGGCTATTTCGAGACCCATTTTTCGGTCAATCCACACTGGATAGCGGCGTTTACGTCCGTCCCTGAACATCCCATAATGGAGGGCTTGGATCCGTTTTCACTGGATGACGAGTGGTACTATCACATGCGGTTTCGGGAGAACATGCAAGGGGTTATGCCTCTGCTGAGTGCGATTGCTCCCGCGTCAACGCTTGAGAGACCAGACGGCCCACACAGCGGCAATCCTCATGTGCGCCGGTCGGTTGCCAACGGAGAACCACAGCATCTCGCTTGGTGTGTGGAGCGGCCGGATGGCGGACGTGGGTTCGGATTCACGGGCGGCCACCACCACAAAAACTGGGGTGATGACCACCTGCGTAAGTTCATGCTCAACGCGATTATGTGGACCGCTCAAGTGGCGATTCCGACTGGAGGCGTATTGACTCCAACGCCTACATCGGAGGAACTTGACGGTTATCTCAACCTATGAAAAAGGATGGAAGAATGGAAGGGTGGAAGAATGGAAGGGTGGAAGGGATAAATTCTTCCGTTCTTCTGTTCTGCCAATCCTAATTCTCCAATCTTTCAATCTCCCCCTTACGCAAACTGCGATTTGAGTGCCCAGAGCCCTTGCCCTGGATTGCTGATATAGAAAAATCCGTCGTGGAATCCATCGGTAAGGGTCTCTGGGTTGTACTGTTTGCAGAGCTCGCTGAGGGGTGCCCATTCATAACCGACGCTCTCAATTTCTTCCCGCGTTAGATGTTCGGTTGCGTAAACAACCCGGAAGCGTTCCTCTGAACAGCCGTGGATGAGGTGTGCCGCCGCTGAACGATTATTTCGGAGGTCTGGGTTTTCTGCGACCTGTCTGAGGGTCGTTTCCGTACCTGCGTACCCGTACTTACGGATGAGCCTGTCAATTTCCGCATCCTCACCAAATTCGCGCAACCCGGGCGCGATGACAATCAACTCGCCATCGTCCGCCATCGCCATCCGTGTGCGATAGATGGACTTGTTGCCGAGCCAAGTACTTTTGAACTCAAATGGGTCAAGATAAACAACGGCGCGTTCTAGCGGTTCATCGAGCAGGGTCATATTGACGGTACGACTGAGGTCTGCCGCCATCTCGAATGTCGCTGAATCATCGCCGATATACAAACCGCGCATAACGATTTCGCCCGCTTCGTCCGTCCCCATTACCGTCATAATGTAAACGATGCCGAGCTGTTTCAGGTAGTGGTCGTGCGCGTAGTTTAACACACGGCGCACCGATGTATCCGTCCGCCCCATAATTTTTTCCATGCCATCAACCGCGCCGAGGAAATGGGATTTGTTAATCATTTCCGCGCCCCCTGCCCCGATGAGGACATTTTTAAACCCGTTCGCTATCCCGATAACCTCGTGCGGCACAACCTGCCCGATAGAAGCGATTAGGTCGTAGTTGTCATCTACAATCAGGGGGTCTATGGCAACGGGGATGCTGTAATTGACTTTACCGCCCGAAACTGCCTGGACGAATTCAGATGGCACTTCTCCGAACTGGTGCAAACCGGTCCGCCATTGGTGGATATGATAGTCGGCTTGAGGCAGATTTCCGAACATCGTCGCTGTCTGTTCAGCCGTCATCGGGGCGTGTGTTCCGAGGGCGGGTAGGATGTCGAATTGGCCACCGTCGCTTTCTGCCCATAGTTCGTAGAGCAAGCCTGTTAATTCTCCTGCGTTTGAGTGCAAACGGGTAATATCGGGCGGAATCGCCAAAATCCGTCGTTGGTGTCCGCCCAGCTTGATTAACGCTTCCTGTAGCAGTTCGCGCTTCTGTTCCGTTGTGATGATAACGTCTTTTCCACCGTAGGCGACATAAGTTGACATCAGTTAATGTTCCTTTCCTTGCATGAGCAAACATAGCTCTCGCGCGGTTCAAGAAGGTCAACCAAGACCTCTTCCTTGAACTTGAGAAACTGTCCGTTAATCATTGCAATCAACTCCGTTTCCTGTTCTGTATTCAGTCTGAGCACAAGGTATTCGCCGACAAACGTCACCTCTGATGTAGACATGGTGGCGAGACCGTCGTCCGAAATAAGGACAATTTCACGATGACCGTTGTGTGAGATAGAGAAACCGGTTGCCAGCACATCCGCATCCGTTTTCACTTCAATCGGCTCAATTTCTGGGGTTATCTCCTTTTTGGGAGGCAACGGAAGTAGTACAACATTCATGACCGCTGGAAGTGTGCGATTTGCAGTGTAGGTGAGCGGAATGGTACTGTTCAATGTAGTTTCTTCGCGGCACTGCACGGATACCTTCAGCTCGGTTGCGTTTACCGAGGCAATCACGATGTTACTCAGATCGGGCTCCACTGTGCGAACATGCCCGTTTTCCTCCAGGCGCACCCGCCCCTGTCTCCAATCTGGAGGGTGGGTTGATGGCTCTCGTACAGGCGCAAGCTGAAAAATCTGTTCGAGTTGATGCTTACCCTCGCCGAGAATGAGGTCGTGGAGAATGAAGTAGTCTCCCTTGACGTAAAAAATTGACCGTTTGTGATGAAAGTCGGGGGTGGTGGTATCGCTGTCCCCCCCTTTGTACCAACTTTCCACGAAATCAAATGTCGGTGTTGTGAGCCAGCGGGTATCGGGGTCTATGGCCCCCGTGGGCGGGAAATCCCTTGTCCACCCTTCGGTTGTGCGCCAGCAGGTATTAGGCTCTGTCGCCGTTGGAACTTCCGCCGCTAAGCGAATGCGAGGATGGGCAATCAACGGTCGCTGATGTGCATATAAGATAAAGTTGAGTTTGTCTGCAACGAGATATTGCGCGTCCGAACGCCAGTGCTCTCGCATGATATAGTAACCGGCATACGGGAAGGCGTATGATGTTTCATGAGGCGGCCTTCCTGATTCGCCTTTCGATGCCATAAACAGAAAATCTTCCTGATGAAAAAACAGATAACCGACGCAGCAAGGCTCACTAACCTCCGTTTCAAATAAGGGGTAATCCCCCAGCGGTGGCAGGTTGTAATCGGGTTGGCTCAAATACATCAAGACTTCGATAATCTTCTCAAACCCATCGTGAAATGCCTTAGGTAAATCAAGCTCGGCCAGCTTGGCAAATCGGTAAAAGTTGGCTATTCCAGTGAACGCAAGATAGTGAGAAGCAGTGGCCCCGTCTACGTGAAAGCCATCAGGGAAAAAGTGTGTATTGAAGAGCCACTGGAAGCGACGCAACGCAAATTTAAGGAGTTGTTGGCTCTCCCGCCACTCTGGGAACAGAAGTGCCGCGATTCCGATTTCGCTCGTTGTCATTAGATGATTGACATTCGGCGAGCTGTGTTTGAACCGCTCACCCTGCCCTGTAGCGCAGAGGGCCGAGAGGAAACGTACATCTTCAAGATACGATTTCGCGCTATCCAAGGTGAATTTATCGGTTGCTTTTCGTCGTTGGAACGCAGTGTAAGCCTCCTTTGCCCCTTCAAGGTTTCCACCAGCTAATTCGGATTTGACCGCTTTTAGCTCGGGATAGTCGCTGTCTAACCGGTCCCCAAAACTGTGTTCGCTGAACGCGAAGGGAGTCTGTTTTTCAGCTCTAAGATTGCGATTTAACGCCGTGTTATATGCGTCAATTGCCTCACCGGGGATATCGAGATTCAGTGCCACAGCGAGTTCAAAAGCGGCATCAATCGGCTCAGTGATATGAGATTGGGCAGACAGATTTGGGATGTCGGCGATGGCTTCCAAGATGCGGCCGAAGCCGATGAATCGCCATTCGGCTGACTGGGGCAGAATGTGACAAACTCCCCCGATAAGTGCCAACGCCGCGCCCGCTTGTAGCCGCTCATGGGAATAACGGGAATGGTGGTAAGTGTACAGATATTCCGCGTGTTCCACGATAATTTGCGTCAGCACTTTCCAACCGGTATCCACCATCGGTTCATGAGCAGCGACTGCGATTGCCTCAATCAAACGTGTTGCAACCGCGCCCATGCGCCACGCTGGATTCCGGTTTGTAGGGCCGATGGGCGTTGGATTTTCGGTCACAAATGTGAGGAGCTCTTCAAAGTCGGTGATTGGCTCAAATCGCTGGATAACGGGTAGCTGCCGCTGGGCGAGCAGTTGGGCGAGGGTATCCGTCTGTTGTGATGTGAGTGTAGAGTCGTATTTGGGTTTCATAATTTTTATGCAATCAGACCGAACCTCTCCGCCATCCTCCAATATCCTACGGCGGGGCAAGATGCCCCGCCTACGGAGGTCACGGGGCAAGATGCACCGCCTACGGAGGTCACGGGGCAAGATGCACCGCCTACGGAGGTCACGGGGCAAGATGCACCGCCTACGGAGGTCACGGGGCAAGATGCACCGCCTACGGAGGTCGCGGGGCAAGATGCACCGCCTACGGAGGTCACGGGACAGGATGCCCCGCCTACGGAGGTCACGGGGCAAGATGCACCGCCTACGGAGGTCACGGGACAGGATGCCCCGCCTACGGAGGTCACGGGGCAAGATGCACCGCCTACGGAGGTCACGGGGCAGGATGCACCGCCTACGGAGGTCGCGGGGCAAGATGCACCGCCTACGGAGGTCGCGGGGCAAGATGCACCGCCTACGGAGGTCGCGGGGCAAGATGCACCGCCTACGGAGGTCGCGGGGCAAGATGCACCGCCTACGGAGGTCACGGGGCAAGATGCACCGCCTACGGAGGTCACGGGGCAGGATGCACCGCCTACGGAGGTCACGGGGCAAGATGCACCGCCTACGGAGGTCACAGGGCAAGATGCACCGCCTACGGAGGTCACGGGGCAGGATGCACCGCCTACGGAGGTCACGGGGCAGGATGCACCGCCTACGGAGGTCACGGGGCAAGATGCACCGCCTACGGTAAGAGGTCGCGATGACTTCTAAGCGTGTACAGGCTTCTGCTCCGCTTGCTCAAACAGCTCCGCCCACTCCTTGGAACCGTCATTGTACCGAAGGTCTAGGCGAACACCTTCTACCTGTGCTTCGCCATTGCCTGCATTGAAATAACTTAGTCCATCGCCCGCCATGTGGATACAACTTCCGTCTGGATAGACAGCACTCTTGATAATCTCAGGCTTCGGATGAATATAGGTACCGCCCTCATCAAGTTTTTCGTCAGGTACGCGGTATTGCTCGACTGCCTCCTCATCAACTTCAACCCCCAATCCAAATCCATTCGGGACATTCTGGCATCCATCCTCGACAGCGACAGGGGTCTTGAGTAGATGGTGGCTATAGAGGTTGATGCAGGTTATCGCGGGCCAAGTTGCATGGGTTAAGACTGCGCCGAGATGTCCCGCCCAAGTGGTCGTCAGGCCGTTGCCGACAATCTGCAACCAGAACGGTTTATCTGCTTCGGCTGCCAAAAGCCCTTGACATATCACAGTGGATTGCCCGCCACCAATGACGTATCCATCGCATACCTCTTCACGGATATCGGTGGTATACGGCGGGGAGCCAAAGTGCATCGCAACGGGCCGGTCTATCGCCGCCCGAATCGCTTTGTTCCCCGGCACATCGCCTTGCGGTATCGGACTCTCGAACATCGCCACATTTTCGTATTTTTCCAATTTCTTGATGATGGAAATGGCGGTTCCAGCGTCTCGGAAAGAACTGTTCGGGTCTAGGTCAAGTTTAAAATCGGATGGCACGACTTTGGAGATGGCATCAACTTGAGCCACAATGTCCCACCACGGCCTCGGTTTGTTCTTGAAACTGGTATAACCATTCGCTACGGCATCCTGCGCTTCTGCCGCCCAATTTTCTGGAGAGGAATCAATTGACCACCAAGAGATCGGGGCGGCATCTCTAACTTTGGTGCCGAGTAATTGGTAGACTGGCACCTCCAAGATTTTACCGACCACGTCGAAGAGTGCCATCTGCAATCCTGCACCGAGGGAGTCGTCGTTCATGAGTGCGGCAGGGCTTTGCCCAATGACTCGTTCCACGCTCTGGTCGCTCACTCGACCATAGGTATAGTGAATGACAGTTTCGCCCCAACCCACATGCCCGGTATCGGTGGTGACTTTACACAGTTCTAAAATAGACCAGTTGTACACCGTTGATACACTTTCAGCCGTGATTTTGTGTTGCCGAGGCGTGAATGGTACATCAACAACAGTGCGTTCGACATCTACGATTTTCATAGGTTTTCCTTTCAAGTTGATTGACGACTTGCACAGTCGTTCATTGTAGGATTCTCTGGAATAGGGTACAACTTAGGTTATCCTATCACAAATAAGTGGGTTTGTCATCGAAATTTTTGGTATCGGTTTTTGGAAATTATGTGATAATCTCGGATACGCCGATTCCGTTTTCGGTAGGAGCATTTAGTTCTCGAAAATTGGGAGTGGTTTATTTTCTAAATTTGTATGGCATCTGGGGAGACTGACCACTGCAATTTCGTCGGTCAGGGTAGGCACAAGTCAGGGTAGAGACAAGTCAGGGTAGGCACAAGTCAGTAGAGACAAGTCAGGGTAGGCACAAGTCAGGGTAGGCACAAGTCAGGGTAGGCACAAGTCAGGGTAGGAACAAGTCAGGGTAGAGACAAGTCAGGGTAGGCACAAGTCAGTAGAGACAAGTCAGGGTAGGCACAAGACCTACCCCTACTAGCCGTGAACCATTTAGTTTTCAGTTTTTTGCCCGTTTTAGGCGGGAAGTCGCGCTCGGGAGATCGCTCCTGGTGAAATTTGACAATCAAAATCGGTAATGTCCCCATAACTTTGGGTGTACCAATACGTTTGAAGGGAATTGAAACGGCAAGAAACCGAGTTTTGCCGCCCTAACGGGTGGCAAGAATGCCCTTGCGGGTGGCGAGATGACTCGACGCAACTTGACGCAACTTGACGCAAAAAAACTCGGTTTCTACCTAAATTGAACGACCCTACCTAAATGCATCCCGGTATTGACTTGCCCCGCATGAGCATTGCGTCATTTTTGTCAGGTTGCCCGGTATAACGGCATTCGGCACTGACGTAGTGGGTTGCGTAACCGCGCCGCCGTTGGGAGGTGATGTTGGGACGACTGCTGTGAAGAATCAGACCGTGATGAAAGCTACAACTGCCTGCTTTCATTACCAACGCCCGTTCTTCGGGCAAATTACCCGCGAGCGACATCTCCTCATATTCTGTCCACTTCGACTGCTCGATAATTCCGAACTTGTGTGTGCCGGGAATTATCCAAAGACAGCCGTTTTCGATCGTTGAATCTGTTAGTGCGGTCCAGCAGGTCACCATATCGGGCGGGTCGATGTGAAAACCGAGCGGCATATCTTGATGATATCCTTGTCGAGAGCCGATTCGCGGTGGCTTCATAAAGAGTTGGTCTTGGTAGAGCTTAATATTGGGCCCTAGCAGTGATTCAATGCTGTTGAGAATCTTGGGGTTTCGGGCATGTGCCTCAAAAACCTCGTCGTAGAAGGCGAGGTGGCTCATTTTCCGTAATGAGTCGGCGTATGTCTCTGCGTGCACCTTTCCTGCAACCACACCCGGTTCGACCTGTAGTTGTGTCTGCGGGATGTGTGATGCTTCTCCGCTGGCAACCCATTCGGTATATTCGAGAAGAGTTGAAATCTCATTCTCATCAAGCAGGTCTTCGACGATGAGGCATCCATCTTCCCAAAACTGATTTATCTGTGCTTCTGACAATTTCATCTGTTTTCTCCATGTACTGTTGGCAAATTCGGGGAAATATTTACGATTTCAACATCTAAATGTGACAGTAGCTCCAAAACGCGCAATGAGTTGCGCTATAAGCAAATTTCAGCATAAAGGGTCGCGGCTGGGAAGCCGTTCCTACAGTCGCGGCTGGGAAGCCGTTCATACGGGTCACGGCTGGGAAACCGTTCATACAGTCGCGGCTGGGAAGCCGTTCCTACAGTCGCGGCTAGGAAGCCGTTCATACGGGGTTCAATTACGAATTGGTATAAAATACCGGAACGTGTCAAAATAAGTGCGGAACATGAGTTATACCGTTTATGCAGAACGATAACATACTTTTTCTTGCTTGACGTGCTACCCTGTTGGTAGTATATAATATCAAATAAATCCGTTGAGCACAACGACGAAGAAGGTAGAAAACCATCAAAATATAAGAATGGAAGGATGGAATTTATGCAGGTTCTGCCTATTTCAGCTTGAAATTTGCGTAAGTGGAGACCCTTATCTCTCGCTCTGCACTGTTAAAGATTTTTGCTTCTGGTCATGACTTGCATTCCACTCGAGACTTTCGCGGTAATTTCACTATTTTTTATCATAGACGAAATTGACCGTGTGCTTGCCCAACACTACGGCTTGACAGACGAGGAATTGGACTTTATCATCAACTACGATATCAAATATCGTATGGGATTGGGAAACTGACTCAGCCAAAGGAGACTAAAATGAAGTTAATCCTGATTTTGAGTGCAGGGCTTTTGCTCTTTACTGTCCCCGCGTTCAGCGAATTGACTGTAGAAGACCTTGAGAAGATTCGCTTAATTGTCAAGGAGGAAGTCACCGAATCCGAAAAGGACCTGAAAGCAGAAATCGTTGCTGTTAAAGAAGAAGGTGCCAAATCCGAGACGCGACTGAAGGAAGAAATCGTCGTATCTGAGAAGAGAATGAAAGAATACATCAACGTCAAAATCTCGGAAATGGACAAACGTTTGAACAACATCTTTACGGTGGTGCTTGGTTTGGGAACTTTCATTGCTGTGGTCATCGGGATACCGCAGCTCGTCATCGCAATGCAGCGAAAAGACCAGCGCGCACAAGACGAAAAAATTGAAGCGCAACAAAAACAGATTGAAGCCTTGCAACAGGCAATCGAAACACGCAACCAAGAACGCATCGTTAGGCCTTAGACTTCATCATCAACTACGATATTAATGAAGATTTATAGTAAAGCCCATAATTACCTAATTTTTGTCCAATAAAACGCGTATGTTATAGGGTTTGAAAAGTGCCTCTAATGCGGTTGTGACGTGGTGTATCAAGGGGTATAAAGGGTTGAGTCGGATACCCACGACCCGTTTCCCCTCAAAGCAGACTTGCCCCGGTATTGAGCACTCCGATAATGTGATTCTGCGTCTTGACCCCGAAACCGAACGAGTAGTTGGTTTCACAATCATTGACTTTTCGCAACACTTCGCCAAACAGGAATCGGATATCACGCTCCCTTTCGGCGTTGATTTCCAAATGTACAAGGAAGAACTCAATTGAAAACTATCGATCAGGAGGCAAACATGAATATAAAAGAAGGGACATGGGATGCAGGACGTGTCCTTCAAGCCTTAGGTCGTATCGGATACGACCCAGTATCCGCCATTTTGAATCTCGTGGATAATTCAGTGTCAGCAGGGGCGGCCTCTGTCCTAATCAAAGTGAATGACGAAAGAGCAGAACGAAAAAAAGGACAACGCGGGAGACCTCGAGCCATCTTAAAGTCAGTGGTCATTGTAGATAACGGATGCGGTATGGATGAGGCGGAACTAGCTGACGCGCTTACCTTAGGTTCTTCAACCCAACGATATCATGACCATACACTTTCAAAGTTCGGTATGGGCCTGAAGACAGCCACCGCATCGCTAGGGAAACGGTTAGAGGTAATATCACGTCCCAAAGATGACTTAAACAATGTTCACAAAGTCGTGTTGGATCAAGATTTAATTGTTCAGGAGGGCAAATATGCTTACGAGTTAGCCGAACCGACAGAGGCAGATCTAAAGGAATTGGAGGCTTGTACACAAGGCGCATCTGGCACTTTAATTCGTATTACCAAGCTACATCATGACTTCTTACCCCGCTCGTCTGAAATTGTTGATGGATTAACGTATAAAGCTGGAGTGATTTACTACTACTATCTAAAAGGTATGGCAGAAGGATCTGAACGTCTCTCGCTGAAAATTGATGATTATCATATTACGCCGGTGGATCCTTTGTTTGTAGACGAAATTGACGCTGATAATCCTGATTTAAACGAGCATAATTGGGATGGTCTTAACCCAAAATGGATTACAAAACCACAGGCAATTCAACTTGATTCCACCGGAGGCATGTATGCACGAGTCGAAATAACCCAACTTCCGCATCCACCGAGCGTAGAACGTAAAGGGTTAATGAGCCGGAACGATTGCCGCACTCGTTATCTCATTAAAGCAGGAAATTACGGTTTTTACATTTATCGGAACTGGAGATTGATTTCATGGGCAGATAGTCTAGGGTTCGTGCCGCAAGATCGGGACTTATACGCTTTTCGTGGCCGACTGTTAATCAATAGTGATGCCGATGATATCTTAAACATAGATGTTACAAAGAGTCGTATACAGCTTTCGCAGACCGCCCAAGACCAGCTTAAACCGGAGATTCAGGAAGCCGTAAAACAGAGCAGAACCGCTTGGCAAACCGCGCACCGAGTTACGGTCAAGTCACTCACGCAAGGCCCCCATGATACCGCGAATCAGGAGTTAAATCGGATCTCACATCTCCAAACCGATGAAGATAGACGTGATGAGAATGTTGCCCCTTTGATCGAAAAAAAGCAGTTGGAAGCGCGCCGCAGTAAAGCGGTTAAGGCAAAGCGGATGAACGCTGAAGAGCTACAAAGTGTCAGCGAAACGGGACAACGCGTACTATATGTCAATACGCTAGACAATGATCAACTTTGGGAACGCGCCCACCATCCTGAGGAGGGGATGATTGTGAAAGTCAATAGCTCTCACAGATTCTGCCGAGATCTTTTGAACGCTGTCCATGACAATAGCAATCTACTCAAGGTAATAGACGTTCTCTTTTATTCAATCGTTAAAGGTGAATTCGACCTTGTTTATAAATCAGAACACGATGATAGTGAAATTGAGGAGATTATGACGGAATATCGAGAGAGGGTTGGCGAAACGCTTTCAGATGTAATCCGAAGACTTAATCTAACAGACTTTTGGGAGGACGTATGAGGCATTCTGTAGAACTGGGACTCAGGACATTCAAGAAGAAGCAGACAGGATTTTTGGCCTATTGGAACCTTGGATTTTGGAATTTCATCGGTAACCGGGCAAAATAAACTGATGAAACGAATGCAAAAAGTGATAGAATAAAAAATAATGTGGTCGACTTGTGTCTTGATAAAACCCGCGCTGATGTGTATAATGATAAACCGTGTCTGATTTGCGAGTTGTCAGTGTGCGTAGCGGATTGTAGATTCTCCCAAGTAGCAGAGCGTGAAAAATGGACAGAAAATCAATTGTTCAGAAATGGAGGCAAACATGAGCAAAAAGGTACGTCATATCCTAGGACTTTCTGGAGGCAAAGATAGCTCGGCACTCGCGATTTACATGCGGGACAAAGTGCCGGAGATGGAATACGCTTTCTGCGATACGGGAAAAGAATTGCCGGAGACGTATGAATTTCTCGATCGGTTGGAGGCTTTTTTGGGTAAAAAAGTTGAACGGTTAAACCTCGAACGTGATTTTGACCATTGGCTTGCTATGCATGGTGGATTGCTCCCATCATCGCAGGTGCGTTGGTGTACACCGCAATTAAAGATTAGACCCTTTGAGGAATTTGTCGGTGAGGATCAGGCTTACAACTACATTGCTATTCGTGCCGACGAAGACCGCGTTGGGTATAAACCGCTGAAGAACGTTGAGTTACGAAATATCGAACCCAAGTATCCGTTCAAAGAGGATGGCATTACCGAGGTGGATGTCTATCGAATTTTGGAGGATAGCGGTCTTGGCTTACCAGAGTATTACAAGTGGCGAACCCGATCTGGGTGCTACTTCTGCTTCTACCAACGCAAAGCGGAGTGGATTGGGTTGATGGAGAACCACCCTGAACTCTTTGAACTCGCCAAGGCCTACGAGAAATTTAATCCGAAAACGGGCGAGCGGTATACTTGGAGTCAAGGCGAGAGTTTGGTCGAACTTTCGGACTCTGAAAGAGTTAAGGAGATTAAGGAAAACTATGGAAAAGCGATGGACGAAAAAAAGGGTTCCCAACCAAATCGTCCGTTGGTCGAAATCTTCGGTGATGTCCTTGATGATGAGGATGACGAGGAACCGTGTCTGATTTGTGATTTGTAAGCACCTCGGAAATTTGGCGCGAAATTGCTAAACGCATCTTATTCGCATTAATATAAAATGGAGTTTGAAATGGAATCCTTAGACCTACTGAATCCCTCCGATCTAAGTGAGCATTACCGGCATCAGCTCAGACAGACAATAAGTGCCTATAATCCAACCCAAATTGTTTTAGGGGAAGCCCTTCAGAACGCCCTTGACGCTATTGTTGAAGCTGATGATGGGGAATCCCATGAAATTAAGATTAACCTTGACTTAGATCAGAGTGCTATTACAGTTACTGATAATGGTGGAGGTTTTCCAAACAATCCAAAACTTCTGTTCCTCGGCGGTGGGACCAAACGCTCTGGAAATCCTAAACTCTTTGGACTCGTAGGAGTTGGGATAAAAGTTGTAATGTTTTCTTCTAAAGAATTTCGTCTCCGGTCGAATTCAGATCAGAGTGCATTTCGTTATGAAATCGTAGACGCTTACAAATTTGAGAACGCCCCACCACCGGATTTAAAAGTTCCCAATCAATTTGAAGCTGATCCATCACCATTAAGCAATGGAACGGAAGTCCATTATCGATTTCCGGGGCCCGCCACAGATAACCCTATTGGGCAATTTATACAAAACATGTACAACCAATGCTTGCCACAAGGTAACGATACTGGGTTTGGCAAAACCCTAAAATCGGCTGTAGAACGCGGTTTTTACAAAAACCGAATGGCAGGCTTAATGGCTACTTTTCTTCGTCGCTATACCTACGCCGGGGATGTTTTGAATGGGCTTGATAAAAAACAGGAACTGTTAAATACGACCATTCACATACATGTCACCTGCTCCAACCCCTCGGCGGACTTCGGCGATAAAATTGGAGACCTTTTCGACGGAAAAACGCAATTTTCATTTGAGATTAGCCCTAAATACCTTCTTGTCTCAGAAACTTATAATTGGGCTTCTCAAGCAAATCGCCTTGGATTATTCAAGCTACCACTGGGACCGGGGGGTACAAGTCTTCCTCGAGTAGCACGCGGATTTAATACCCTCCTTTATGATAGTGTGGAAGATTACGAGCAACTCCTACTTCGAAGAGACGGACAATTTCCCCCCATAGTGAGAGAGTCAATAGACGAGTATAGAGAGAAATTATTTCCGAAAATTAACGGTATTCTTCTCACTATTGCTCGGATACCTCACTTTGAAGAATTTCTTCCTAGTGGAAGCCAACGTGTGATTTCAGCGAATGGGGTCGTTACAACACACGAAGTAGATTTAACCCGGGGACGCAATCAGGCATATATACGTTGCTTTGATTTGGTTGTAGATGTGAATGCAAGCCTAAACTATGGCAAGTCACAATTAACCGACACTCACTTGGTCAGCCGTATACGCAGGTTTGTGAATGATGCCTATGCAACGACAATTCAAACAGCGGCAAGCGGCTGGGTTGGAAGAGTCAAACCACCAGATGACGATGAACAATACGACTTGTTCTTGGGACGCGAAAGCCTAAATATCCCTGAACTCGCGATTAAAAAAGCACCCAAAGATGAAAATGATGTCATTGCACTCTTCTTTGAATTACTTGGCAGAAAGTATATCAAAGGTTACCAGAGTTTTGGGCTATCACAGAGGGAGACCTATGATGGAAAATTTATTATAAGACGGAGCGGAGATCAAACCGACCCTGTAATGCCGACAGATGATAGACAACTTTCAACAATAGAGTTCAAAGTTGCCGCATCTTCGCTTATTCAAGATTTTGAACAAGGAATCAAAAATCCAAACGACCTAAAATTGGTGATTGCATGGGACGAAGGTTCTTCCAGTTCAAATCAATTTCTCCTCGTAGGTATAGAACACAGTAGATATTATCCGGATAGGGTCTATCCGGGGGTGACACGTTACCTTGAGGATACGCAGTCAGGCACACAGATTCAAGTATTGCTGTTGAAATCAATAGTGGACGATATTAAAAAACAAATCGAGTGAAAACAACGCGGCAGAATCGTGTTTGATAGGAATCCGCGCTGATATGTATAATGATAAGCCGTGCCTGATTTGCAATTTGTAGTTTGAACCAAATTCAATTGTGTTTAAGAGAGTCTTGAAGATGACAAAAATTAATGGCATGACTCTTCGATCAATGCCCGATATCCGACCACTCTACATGCTACCTGAAGATCCGGTGACTGAGGAGGTGTTTATTCCATGCTTTCAATCGTCCGCTCAAGTTGATTGCATGGTAGGCTTCTTTTCCAGCGAGGTTTTGGTAGAACTCGCCCCAGGCTTGGCTACCTTTATAAACCAATCACGGGAAAGATTTCGCCTAATTGTTAGCCCTCTCCTCCGAACGGAGGACAAGATTGCAATAGAAGAGGGCATGACCTCGCCAGAAGATATCGCTAGGTCAATTCTAGAAGATATTGTTGTCACTGAAGATCTCATTGAACAACATACACTGAAATGTCTTTCGTGGTTGCTGCGTAGCGGGCGTATGGAAATCAAAATTGCCCTGATGAAAGATGCGCTGTTCCATCCAAAGATCTGGCTCTTTCGAGAGGAGGTTGACGTGATAGCCGCCCACGGGTCAAGCAATATGACCTATTCGGGGATTCGGAAAAATATTGAGCAAATTTCTATCGCTAAATCGTGGGAGAATCCTAACCAGCACTATATTACAGACAAGTTTTGTGCACAGTTTGAACGGCTTTGGGAAAATCAAGATGATAGTTGTATCGTTGTTGCGATGCCCCAAGCCATCCAGAACTGTCTGTTACAGACCTACCATTCAGACGCTTCACCAACGGAGGTGGACCTTCGGAAACTCTATCACCGAGCAACTGGAACCATAAAAGAACCTCCGGGAACTTACGATTCATTTGAGTTACCTCGTGCTTCATTTGCAATACCATCAGAACTGAGATTTGAGGATGGACCTTTTGAACATCAAGGCAAAGCTGTAAGTGCTTGGTGTGAGGCCGGTTATCGTGGTGTCTTAGAAATGGCGACAGGTTCAGGAAAGACGATCACAGCCATGATCTGCACTCACAGACTTTACGAGGTACATAAGCCCCTTCTTATCGTTGTTGCGGCTCCCTATATTCCGCTTATTCAACAATGGTGTGATGAGATTTTGCCCTTTGGGCTCAGAGCAGTTAATCTAACAGCGTCTACCGGACCAAGTGGACGTGCACGAGAACTCAATAAGATTAAACGGCGGTTCCGAACAGGAATGAGCGATGTCGAGATTGTCGTTGTTTCTCACCGCACACTTTGTGATAGCGGGTTTAAGTCTGAAATCGAAAAGTTTGATTGCACAACGTTGCTCATCGCCGATGAAGTACACAATCTAGGCAGTGAGGGATTTATCACTGACTTACCCTCTTTCTTCGATTATAGGCTTGGTCTATCTGCAACTCCTATTCGTCAATATGATGAACAGGGGACAGAAATTATATTTTCGTTTTTCGGTCCAGTCGTTTTCCAGTTCACGCTCCAGGAGGCGATCGGGCGATGTCTCGTTGAATACGAATACTACGTCCATCCGGTGGAACTCACACAGGATGAAATGGACGAATGGTATAATCTCACAGCAAGGATTAAGGCGAATGCTTGGAGGCAGGAGAACGATGAACCCAATGAGTATCTTACCAAACTGCTCAGAGACCGGCGAGCACTCTTGGAAACCGCAGAAAATAAGATTGCTGCGCTGGAAACGGTCCTGATGCGTGAAGACTTTCAGACACTCCAACACACGTTGATTTATGCCTCGGACAAGGCACCGGAGCAACTTGATGCTGTTAATGCCTTATTGAACACGCACGGCATACTTTTTCACCAACTCACGTATGAAGAGACAGGAAACCGTGACCAAACAGCGCGCATTATCGAATCCTTTCAGGAAGGAACATTGCGTGTCCTTACCGCAAAGCGTGTGCTTGATGAGGGAGTGAACATTCCTCAGATTAAAAAGGCTTTCATCCTTGCAAGCACCACAGTGGAACGGCAGTGGATACAGCGTCGTGGGCGACTTCTTCGGACATGCAGCGAAACTGGCAAGACACACAGCGAAATTCACGACTTTGTTGCCTTGCCGCCGGACATGGATAATATTGACGACGCCCACACTCTGATTCGCTCAGAACTCTCGCGGGTAAAGGAATTTGCCAGTCTTGCGCTGAACGCCGGTAGGACTGACGGACCATTGAGCCTTATCGATCATCTCGTTAAAGCGATTTATTTATAAATGGAGGAATAATGCCACTCACCCAACAAAAAATCATCAACATCATTCTCAATGAATGCAAATCTATTGAGGAAAAATGCGACGGATACAAGGAAGAGCTTGTTAAGGTTATAACTGACATCATCGTACTCGAGAGTCAGCATCGTGTGCAGGGCACAAATATTCAGCAACAAATCAACAACAAGTGTAACGCGGCCGGCCATTTCCTCGCAGAGAAGCGAGGTCAAATCCAAATGGACGAGGAGGATGTCTGATGAAACTGATCAGTGCTCAATTTGAAAACTTTCGCTTGTTGCGCTACCTTGATCTGGACTTTTCGACAGATGACACACAAAAACTAACAGTCATCCGGGCGGAAAACGAAACTGGGAAGACCACTATTCTCAATGGGTTGCAATGGGCTCTCTATGGCGATGATGCATTGCCCGGAAAGGGCCGGGATTACCGCCTGCACCCGATTGATTGGGAGGCATCGGACAGAACGCAGATTCCAATATCCGCACAGGTAGAATTTGAGACAACGACATACCGACAAAGCTCAAAGGGCAACACGAAAGAAACCAAGCAGCGATACCGCATTATCCGGTCTGCATATGAAACATTGGAGGGCGTGGGGCAGAGCCGTACCCCATCAACGGTAAAATTGTTTCGTCTGACAGATACAGGTAGCGAACCTATTGAACCACCTGACGCTTGGATTAACGAGGAGCTACCCCTTGAACTGAGGGAGGTATTCTTCACTGACGGTGACCGGGCACTGAGTTTCATAGAAGCAACTGTAGCGGTAAAGACCAAGCGCGAGCGCGTTGAAAAGGCGATTCGGTCGCTTTTGGGGCTTGGCGTGATTGAAGATGCCCTCAAGCATGTGCAAAAGACCGCTTCCGAAGTCAATAAGGAAGCGAAACGCATTGGGGACGATGAGAAACTCACGAAAATCGTAACAGATTTGGAGCAGATAGATAAAGAGTCTGTGAGGCTTGAGAAAAAAATAGAAGATGCCAAATCACAGAGTGCCGCTTTCGATGAGCAGATTGCCGAAATCCAGAAAGAAATTGACATGGCTCTAGTCAAGGGAGATCGAGAAAAACTCAAGTGCGACATTGAACAAGCCAAGCGGGCGTTGGGGGTGACCGACAAGCAACGGACCGGTGCCTGCGAAGATCATTCTAATCTTTTTAAAAGTATATTCCTGTCGCGCGACTTGCTCGCCCCCGTATTGGAAAAAGGACTTGCGAAGTTAAGTGAGTTGCACGCTCAGGGCAAGATTCCCAATACAACCATCCCTGTCCTCGAAGAACGCCTCAAAGGGACTATTTGCATTTGCGGTGAGTCGCTGAATCCACACGAAGCCGATGGCGAACGCCGAAGAGACCATATCCGGTGCCTAATTGATGAGAGTCGAAAGGCGGATGCTCTCCAAAGCAGTATCACTGACCTTTATTACGGTTCGCGTTCCCTACAGCCAGCGGCGGTTGCTGATGATGAGCGTTGGACTGTTGAGTATGACAAAGTTGTGAGGCACCGCGATGAACTTGATAGTATACGCGATGAGCAAGGAGAAAAGCTTAAGGCTCTCGAAACGCAGCTTGATGGTATACCGGACACGAACATTCAGGGGCTTCGTGCTACCCAACGGCAACATCAAGACCAGCGTGACCGCTTCAACGCGAACCAGGCGCGATACGAAACTCTACTTGAAGAGCAGACGAAAAAGCACGCAAGTTTGGTTTTGCAGCGTGACAACCTTCTTCGCGAACAAAAGAAAGGTGCAGTTATACTGGCGGGACTGGAGGTCGTACGCGACGTAGAACGTGTTCTCAAGGATTCCTATAACCGGATGACAAATGAAGAATTGACCAAGGTTAGTGAGTTGATGAACACCATCTTCTTGGAAATGATTGGCGCAGATCCTGAACAAGGTGCGATCATTCGGAAAGCAGAAATCAGCAAAGATTTTGATATCCTAGTCTACGGTACGAATGACAGACCACTAAATCCTGACCGTGACCTGAATGGTGCCTCGCGGCGGGCACTAACCTTAGCTTTTATCCTCGCCTTGACCAAGGTGAGTGAAGTCGAAGCACCCAACGTAATTGACACGCCGCTCGGAATGATGAGTGGCTACGTCAAGAGATCCGTGCTCAAGACCGCTATCCGCGAAAGTTCGCAACTTGTCCTATTTCTTACGCGCTCTGAGATTGCAGACTGCGAAGAAATTCTGGATGTCGAAGCTGGACGAGTGATCACGCTGACAAATCCTGCGCACTATCCCCGAATGCTAGTTAATGACCCACAGGTAGAAGAGCGTAAAGTGTTGCGGTGTGAATGCGATCACCGCGGGGAATGCAGACTGTGCAAGCGGCAAATGGATGTGGAAGCGTCAATGACACCAGTATCTTAGGAGGTGAACAGTGGCACAGCGATACTATAATCCCTTCGCCAACATTAACTTGATTGTGCCTAGTGAGCAACGCGATTTCTATAATCAGTACTGCCAAACAGGTGGACGGGCGGCCATCGATCAAAGCCCCTTCCCGCGGATGGTTGATTTCTGGTTTGCCGGGCTATCGCTTGCAGCACAAAAGCAGCTTAAGCCTGTTAATCTAGCAAATCAGGAAACCTCCATAATTATTGAAGGTGCAATCTTCGACAGGGACAGTTGGCGGGTCCAAGTAGTGATGTTGATTGCTATCGCAATTGAAGGCAATGTAGAGGTTGTGGGGGATCCACATCGCATGATGGCTATCGCCAATGGTTTGGCAGCAGCAGGCGTTCCTCATATTGTAGAAATGCTACGCGAAGGCAATCAGGATCCAATATGGAATCTTTCTGACTCACTTGATGAAATTCTAAGGGAAAGTTGAAGCCCAACAGGGTTGAATGTAATTGACAGATTCAGTTGATTTACCATTAAAAGGAAGTTGGTCAAACATGCTTGATGAAAATCAAAAGATTTGGCGTTATTTAGAATTTTGTAAGTTTGAGTCAATGCTAGAGAAAAAGGCTATCTTTTTTTCAAAGGCAAGTGAAATGCAGGATAAGGAAGAAGGTCTTAGTCCAAAGGGCAACATATTGACTCAACTTATTCTACAAGACACAGACATGCCACCCGAGGAAAAACAAGAAGAACTTAAAGCGTTTGAAGCCATTGATCAGGTTGAACGCGAGACGGAAAAAAAGTTGCAATCTCAAACGCTTATGACTTGTTGGCGCCGAGACGACAAGGAATCGCCCAAAGCATGGGCAAAATATATTAAAAATGGAAATGGAGTTGTTGTCCAGTCTACCTATGGGAAATTCAAAGGTTGTTTAAAAAAAGAAAAATATCGGGTGTATGAAGGTGTATTAAGAGACTACAATCAATTTCCAGAAGAAAGTAGCATATTCCTTAAAAGGTGATATATCGTAACAGCGACACAGTCAGAACTGGGAATAGGTCCCCGTATGATTATATGCGCAATTATACAAGAAAACGCTTGGATTTTAAGTGGGAAAATGAGCTGAGGGCATTTTTAATATCACCGAGCAAAGTGGATGGTTATGGTTGCCATGTTCCTGTTGATTTGGAATACCTTATTGAAAACGTCTATGTTTCACTCAAAGTCCAAAATCTCCTTGAGAAAGTGAAAACTCTCACAGAAAAATATAGTTTGAAGGTAGATGTGAAAAATTCCAACTTGGCGTGATATGGTTTAAGAACACAGAGACCCCCATATTGATAGCACAAAGCCTTGTGTATGAAGCTTCATCCACAAGGAGGAACGTTACATGACCGCCCAAAAGCATGGCATTTGGCTGTTAATCCTTGCTTGCCTCTTCGTGGCGTGTTCGGAATTCCAAGAGGAGTCCCCGCTTGAGATTGAGGTCCCTCAGCAAGAGCGAGACGCACCTCCGTTCCGCTTGGCGGCGTGGAATATCCGCATCTTCAGCGATGCCAGCAGGGACGATGCCGAATTACACCACATCGCACAGACACTGATTGACTACGACTTTATCGCTATCGTTGAGGTGAGAGATGAGAAGGTGTTGCGACGGACTAAGCAGTTGCTTGAGGAGGGCGGAAGGGATTATGACTACCTGATCAGTCCGCCAGTCGGGGCGAAGGTGAAGGAGCGGTACGCTTTTCTGTTTGATCGGGGGATGGTTCGTGTCCTCGAAGAGGGTGCAGTGTACTCCGATCCAAACGATATCTTTCTACGGGAGCCGTATTTCGCTTCGTTCAGAGCTGGCGAGTTTGACTTCACGGTGGTCGCCGTGCATATAATCTGGGGCAATTCGGTTGTGCAACGTCGGCGTGAGGTGCAGGAACTCGCGAGTGTGTATCAGGCGGTGCAAGCGGGGAATGGCGCGGAACAGGATGTGATACTGTTAGGGGATTTCAATCGCAATCCCGATGATGGGGAGGCGTATCGTCCACTGTTGGCCATCCCTTCGATGACGCAACTATTTCAACTCCCACAGAAGTCCCATATCAAAGATACCAGTCTATACGACAACATCTTTTTCCAGACGCACCATCTAACCGAGTACACTGGAGACAGCGGGATTGATCGGTTCGACGAGACCGATTTCGGGAACGACGACGCTGCCGCATCTCTGGCTGTGAGCGATCACCGTCCTGTGTGGGGCACATTTCACACAACCGAGGACGATGACTGATTCGATTTTCGCGTCTTAATTCGATGGTTGATTAAGAGCCTGTTGAAAAGTCGTCATGACGTATCGGTAGAGTGCTGGGCAAGATGCCCCGGCTACGGGGGTGCGGTGGCAACTTGGTTTCTTAACCGTCGCAAATGAACATCAGAATAAGGAGGCTTAATCATGTTGGGAGAACGGATGAGACGATTTAGGCTTGCCCGTGGCATGTCTCTTGATGACCTAGAGGTAGCTATTGGTGGGTTGGTGAGCAAGCAGGCACTGTCAAAGTATGAGCGCGGGAAGATGCGCCCAAAGATGACGACACTCAGTCGAATCGCTGCTGCACTGGGGGTTAAGTCTATCCAATTGTGGGGTGAACCTATTTGTCATGTCGAATTCGTTGCCTATCGGAAGCGCGCTCGCTTGGGTAAGAAGGAACAGGAGCGGCTAGAGAGTTTTGTCGCTGAAGTCGTGGAGAAACGGGTCCGGTTGCAGCAACGAATGGGTGAGCACAACAGCGTCGAACTCCCGATCCAAGGTATTCCTGTTCACAAATTGGAAGATGCCGAGCACGCCTCCCTCGCGCTTCGCCGGAAGTGGGACATGGGCATTGGCCCAATTGAAAACCTTGTGGGTGTGCTTGAAGACCACTTCATCCACATCATCGAGGTTGATGCGAGCGAAGCCTTCGATGGTATTTCTGCCGTGGCGCGAGACAGTGACGAAAATGTGCTGGCGATAGCGATCGCAATGCGCCGGGGCACATCGGGAGACCGGCATCGACTCAACTTGGCCCACGAACTTGGACATCTGACGCTAAAATTGAGTGAAGACGTTGACGCGGAAAAAGTGGCGTTTCGATTCGGTGCCGCTTTTCTTGCACCAGCCGAGGAGTTGCGTCGGGAAGTTGGCGAGAAGCGCAGCCTCATTGAAATAGACGACCTCCTGTACCTCAAGTGGCGTTATGGAATGAGCATTCAGGCGATTCTGTTTCGGTTGAAGGATTTGGAGGTTATTACCGAGGCCTACCATAAGCAGTGGTGTATGGACATCAACAGATTGGGCTGGAGAAAGCAGGAACCGATTGAGATAGCTCCTGAAAAACCGAAGCGGTTTCGTCTACAGGTGTACCGTGCGCTTTCCGAAGAATTGATAGGGGAGCAGGCGGGCGAACAACTGCTTAATGACACCCTTGAGACCTCTTCACCCCGATTGCTTACTCAACGTCGCGCTTTCCTAGAACTCCCCAAGGATTTGAGACGTCGCATACTGAGGGAGCAGGCGGAGCGGATGGTAGAGCACTATGAACGCGATACTGAATGGCGCGAACTTGGAGGGGGAGACATTGTTGAATACTAATCCACTTGACCCAAGGAGGGGAGGATAATCAGTAATGTCATCATAACTTTGGGTGTACCAATACGTTTGAAGGGAATTGAAACGGAAAGAAACCGAGTCAAATGACTCTTAAAACAGGTTCTCAGGATGATACCATCATAAGCTAACCCCCAACACTCGACACACTCATGGCTCAACAAGCAACAACCACAAAAAAAGTAACACGTTGGCGCAGTTTTCAACCATCGCTCCTTAGAGATGCGCTCGTCGTTGAGGAGCCGCTCGAAATTCGTGTGGGCGGACAAAGCCTGATAGTTGTCATGCGGACACCAGGGAACGACCCCGAGCTCGCCGCAGGGTTTCTGTACACCGAAGGCCTAATCGAGTCCGCCGATGACATCGGAACAATTGGCTACTGCGAAGATGTAGACCCCGACAGTATGGGCAATGTCATAGATGTCCATCTCACCAACGGATGGGACGCTAACTCAGAGACTGGTTGGCAACGGAATTTCCACGCGAATGCGAGTTGCGGGCTATGCGGCAAAATGACCATCGAATCCGTTCACCGTGAAGCCCCGCCGATTGATTCACCGCTCCAAATCGATCAAGGCATCCTGTATCAACTTAACGATAAGCTCCGTGAGGCGCAATCGGTTTTTGAAGCGACTGGCGGACTTCATGCGGCAGGGCTTTTTAATGCGAGCGGAGAACTGCAAATCATACGCGAAGATGTCGGCAGGCACAACGCGGTAGACAAAGTCATCGGCCAGGCACTGCTTGCGGAACTCCCAACACTCAATGAACACATTCTGATGGTAAGCGGTCGCGCAAGTTTTGAAATTGTCCAGAAGGCACTGTTCGCCCGTATCCCCACAATCGTCGCGGTTTCTGCCGCATCAAGCCTTGCCGTTGAACTCGCACAGGAGAGCGAAATCACCCTAATCGGTTTCATGCGTGGCAAAAGTATGACCGTATACAGTCGGCCGGACCGGATTCAGTAAGACACAATACCCCCGCTGATGACAACGAAAGGACACGCTACCATGCAAGTCAATCCGCAACAACTACTAGATGACGGTTTTATCATTTTACGAAACGTCATCCCTCCTGAACAATTAAACGAACTGCGTGACAGCTTTGAAGTGCTGCTCGAGAAGCAGAAGAAGATTTGGGCAGCTGAGCGCAAGCCGGACGAACCGCCCGGTGGAGCATGGGACACCAGCGCACAGCCACGGGTGTTTTTCAACACCGTCGTTGACGAGGAGACTGCGAACGCGGCGGGATTCTGCTTACACGAAAACACGCTGGGTGTCAGCCGCCAACTCATGCAGGCACCAGATGCCGCTGTCACACTGATGGCGTTGATGTGTAGCCCACCGAAAGACTATGGTCCCGCGAGTTGGCATCGGGACATGGACCCGATTGAACAAGCACCCATGCGCGGGTTACAGACGGACATGCTCACAAACGCGCCCGGCTACGTGCAGTGGAACATCCCGCTCTACGATGACAGTGTGTTGTGGGTCGTCCCCGGTAGCCACAGCCGCCCCAACACCGACGCAGAACACCAGCATCTGCTCACAAACCCGCAAAAACCGATACCGGGCGGCATTCCAGTTGAACTCAACGCGGGCGATGGCGTTGTCTACAGCAATTTAATCCTGCATTGGGGGAGCAACTACAGTTCCAAGTTGCGACGGACGATTCATTTAGGCTACCGTTCTTTCGGCGGCGCGATTTTTCCGTACGTCAACCATCACTACTGGAAGTTGGATTTCACTGCACATCTGCTCTCCGATGCGCGGGCGCACTTTGAGCGATTCGCCGAACTGCACAAGCAGCGATGCGACGTAATCGAATCCACCTTTCGCGCCATCCTGAACAAGGATGAGACCACCTTTCGCGAGGGCTTGGCAACACTTCACCCGGGTGTGGATGAGCGGATGGTGACCGTGGTGCTCCTATGCAGGTGGGCAGACAAAGTCCGAAAACTGAAAAGCCCCGACATTCTCAACCTACCACTCGAAGAGCGGGTTCGAGCGGTCTCAGAGCATCAGTTGAACATCCATCTCTTCGAGGAGTTTGCCACTCGGTTCTCACAATCGGAAGCGGATACGCTCTGGGAACGGTTTGAGACACTCGATGCCCAACTTCAAGCAGATGCCGAAAGGTCTGTTCCAGACTTTGGGTCTCGACCCATGCGCTACCTGTTTACCGAAATGCCCGCGAATTTCGACCTCGAACACTTCATCGCTAGTTGGGATTCCCAAAAATAGGCGAATTAACAGAGTGACGTTTTATTGCCTTGAAAATGTCTCGAAGGTCGTATACAATAATTATGTTAAGGACAGTTCATAAATACGAGTGCACGAAATGCAGTGGTGATGTGGGGCATATCAGCACCTTGTTCGCGTGGATGCCCGGTGTGATATATCGTCTTGGTATTATTAGCGACCTGCATTTTAGGATTCGGAAATAGCGTAGTGAAAGTAGATTTTAGGGATTTTTTTTCACTTTCTTGTTGTCGGTGATATACTTTGTTTGGCGGTATTGTTTATTGTCGTCTGAGTTCAACAAATATTGGAAGGAACACTGATGGAAACGTTAATACAAATTCTAGACTCGATTGGAGATTTTATTCTCGCAATCAATAATTCTCCGTTGCGTGGTCCACTGTTAAGCATAACAACCATTATCATATTGCTTGTTATCAAAGCAATTCTCACGCGTCCCGTGAAAGCATACGTTTATAAGCGTGCTTTTAAGGAAGAAAATGCCGCGAATTTCATGGCGACGTGGCGGTATATCTGGACAGCTATCATCGCGATTTTTGGTATCATTAGTTTGGGCGGTTCACTCAAAACACTCGGTATTTCTGCCGGTTTTCTAGGGATGGTATTAGGGTGGTCATTGCAAGCCCCTGTGACAGGGCTCGCCGCGTGGCTGATGTTGATACTCAAGCGTCCATTTAAAATTGGTCAACGGGTCATTATTGCTGGTATCACGGGTGACGTGATGGACATCACGTTGACTCACGTTATCCTCAACCAAGTTGGTGGAACGGTCACTGGAGAGGAACGCTCTGGTCGGGGCATACTGATTCCAAACGCGATTCTCTTTGGTCAAACCATCACAAATTATACATTTGATGTTGATTATATTCTCGACGAAGTTCCAGTACGGATTACATTCCAATCCGATTGGGAAGAAGCAGAACGAATTTTAATCAACGCGGCAAAGCAGGTCACAGCGGATATCATCAAAGAAACGGGTGAAGAACCGTTTATCCGTGCTGAACTGTTTGATGCCGGTGTGTTAATGCGTTTACGCTACAAAACATCACCGGAAGAAAGACCGAAAAATGTGAGTGCAATCGTCAAAATCATCTTTCACGAATTTGCCGGGAGCGACAAGGTTGAATTTTGTTATCCCCATTCTGAGGTACTCTATTCATGGAAGGAACAGCCAGCGTTGCCTGCCAGTACATCAACTATTTTGGGTTCATCAGAGAGTGAGGGTTGATTATGCCTGAGATGTGGAATGCAATTCTCCAATTCAAGTATACGCCCCTGATTGCAATGGGGCTGGTGATTATTGGGGCGGTGATATTCTATCAGGTGACAATGCGCCGTATGCAACGTTTTGCCACACAACGCGCTTACAAAACGGAAAACGCTCAGACCTTCTTTTTTATAGGGCGTTACGTCTTTATGTTCATGGTCGTGGTGGGGATGATTTTTCTCTTTGGGGAAACCATCGGCATACTTGGGCTTACGCTTGGATTTGTCATGATGTTGTTGGGCTGGGGGATTCGCAACCCAATTATGAATTTGGCGGGGTGGCTGATGATTGTATTACGAAAGCCGTTTCGCATTGGGGACAGAGTCATATTGGGGGGACTCATTGGAGATGTAAAGGATATTTCAATTACCTACACGTTGCTTGACCAAGTTGGTGGCACGGTCGGTGGTGAGGAGCGGTCAGGACGGAGCGTGATGATTCCCAATTTACACTTATTTCGGTGGACGATTATTAACTATACCCTCGACGAAAAGTATATCCTTGATGAGGTCCCAATCCGTTTAACCTATGACTCGGATATTGAACGTGCAGAGGAAATTATGCTGCGGCATGGGAATGAAATTACCGCCGATGTAATCCGTGAAACGGGCGAATCCGCGTTCGTCCGGTTTGCGATGATTCCTTCCGGTGTAATTGCCCGCTTGCGGTATCGTGTCGTGGCGGCTGAGCGTCAGAAGATCTCAACGTTAATCGTTGAGCGTATCTTTGAGGAGTTTGCCCGTACCGAAGGAATTCGTTTTGCTTATGTCAAATCCGATGTTCAATTGAACGCGAGAGGGGAGCAACCTGCGCCTCCGCAATCCGCTCAATGGCTAATGTAATTCAGTGATTATCCCAAGGAGGAAACATGCCATACGACCAATTACTTCCGACAACCGTTATCGGTTCACATGCCCTACCCGGCTGGTTTTGGACAGCCATGGATGCCCTGAAAGAGGGCCAATACGGTCCCACAGACGAACAGGAGGTCTACGATGACGCTGTTCGATTAGCCATCTGGGACCAAAAAGAAGCCGAAATTGATATCATTACCGATGGCGAAATGCGGCGATGGTATTTCGTACAGAACTTCTACGGACGGATGGAGGGGTTGCTTGAAAGACCCACCCTGCGGCAGGCGGGACTGTACGGCTACGACACCGTGCCCCGATATTGGGTAAATGACACGATAAGTGTACCAACAGGGTTGGGTATCGTTGAAGAGTTTCAATTCTTGAAGGAGAACGCGGGAGATGGACAGCAAATTAAGGCGTGTTGCCCGGGCCCACTAACCCTAACGATGCACATCCAACTCCGCGACGAAGACCCATACAAAGACCGTGTTGCGCTGGGATGGAAGTTTGCCGAATCGATCAACAGCGAGCTAAAAGCCCTTGAGGGAGAAGGGTGTACCGAAGTCCAACTTGACGAGCCCAGTTTCGGCATCATCCCCGGCAAGCTGACCGATTGGGTGGGACTGCTCAATCGTGCGCTGGAAGGCGTGTCAATGAGAAAAAATCTGCATATATGCTTCGGCAATCTTGGGTCGCGCCCCCGCGGCAAACGCCGATACGATTGGATGTTCCCCGCACTGCTAGAAATAAATGCCGACTGTCTATCAATGGAGTTTGCTAACCGTGAGATGGTCGAACACGACATCTACTCCCGGTTTGAAGGGCAGTTCGATTTCATGGCAGGGGTTGTCGATATTAAAAGTTTTTGGAGAGAACCACCCGAAGAAATCGCTGACCGCATTCGTCAGATTCTACAGCACTGTCCACCTGAACGGTTAAGCGTCTCACCGGATTGCGGATTCTTCCAACTCCCACGCTGGTTGTGCCGATTGAAACTTCAGAGTCTTGTTGACGGTGCTCGCATTGTGCGGACTGAGTTAGAAGGCAGATAATAATCGGACTGACGCTGTTCGTCTTTTTCAATCAACCGAGATACGATACGAGTTCCGGGCGATGGTCTCATGGTCGGATGAGCGGGCTCGTTCCAGCGCATGGTCGGTAACCGGCAGATAGTGATGTGTCTGGGCATTTAGCGAGATAAATCCTTCCGCATAAGCACAACCGCCTGCGCTACCAAACGCCCCATCACTGGTTTCGATTCGCTTGCGGGCATAGGCACCACCGTATCCCTGACTCACCAGACAATCCAGAGCCGCCAGCTTTTTATCTACGACATCTGTAATATCAATGAACACATCGTTATAATACCCGCCTTCCGAACCCCATACATTCCGCGGTATACTCGCCCCACCTGCGCCGAAGAAAAAGACCTGCGCCACCTTGTGCGGTGGATTCTGATCTCCGGGCTCGACACTGCCGCACAACGCGGTGGCGTGCAACACAATCTGTCCAGTAATTGCGTGGGCATTGGTCAGTCCATCCCCCTCTTTGGGAAAATGCGTCAAGACAATATCGGGGCGAAGCTGGCGCAATAACCTTGCAAGCTGTCTGACCGTCTCCTCTGTAACGAGCAGTACGGCATCATCCGCACCGAAAAAGTAGATGTCCTCGACTCCCAGAATCTTACACGCAGAACGAACCTCGTCCGCCTTGACATCCGAGCGTTCCTGCATGAGTGCCACCATCTCTTTTTCGTCCGGCACCTCCTTGCGGTGAAACATTGAGTCGCTAATCACTGCGTCATGCACCCGAGCCCCGTGAGTCAACACAACACAACCGACATAATCCCCACGACTGACATGATGCGCCATCGTACCACCGGACTGGTCAAAAATATCCGCGGGATGCGCCCCGATCGAGACGATGCGTAAAGTCATGTTAATCCCTCCTTTGATTCGATCCGTTATCAACCGCGCAGTTTGCTACGCGGTTCACAGTATGATTCCCGAACATTCATATCCAATTACGACTTGACAAAATAGCAAAACATGAGTAACATATAGGCATTACGCTAACTTCTGAGGTCAATTCTGTGGCGAATACCCCAAAAAACGACACCCGACGCTATGCACCGGATTCCATTTTCAAATGGATAATGAACCTTCGATTTACCCGGTTGGGTATCCAGATCCAGACCCAAGTTGAAGTGGGACACTTACCACTCACAATTGACGTGGTTTTCGTACTTGACGACGAAACAGATCTGGAAAGAGTGCAACGGGAAACAGAGTTGCACCACGCTGGTCTGCATAACCTAATTGAGTTCAAGAGCGAAAATGACCGATTGACGATTTTCGATTTGCAACGTATTGTGGCACGAGCAAATCTTTACATGAGTCAAAATAACCTTATCGCCTCTGATATAACCGTCACGATTATTTGTGCCGGAACGCCGAGAAAAGTGTTGTACCATTATCCATCGCATATTGAGTTTGAATCGCTTGGAGGGGGCTACTATCGCAGCACAGACAAGCTACCTATCCATATCATTGCCATCAACGAACTGGCAGTGACCCCTGAGAACTATCCATTGCTGATGTTTGCGACTTCAAAGCAGAAGTTTGTGGCGTTTCTACGCGACGCAATCGGTAGAGATGATAGTGATGATAATCCAATCCTAACCTGCACGTATTTTCTAAGATCTGAACTGATACAGGAGATTGACATGCCTATCAAAAACCGTCTATCCAAAGAAGCCTTGGCTTACATCATTGAGGACATCGGTGATGAAATTTTGTCCTGCTTTAGTGCTGAGGAAATCGCCTCCCGTCTGAGTGCTGAAGAACGCGTCGCCGGTCTGAGCACTGAAGAAATCGCCTCCCGTCTGAGTGCTGAAGAACGCGTCGCCGGTTTGAGTCCCGAAGAACTAATCAGTGTGCTTACGCCCGAAGAGCGCAGGCAACTTCAGCGGTTGTTGGAACAGTGAACCGGGAACCGGTAAATTGAAGTTGACAATCGCCCAAGAAATTCGACCGTATTGTGACAGCCTCAATCGGGAGATAAAACTACGGGAGAAACAAACGCTCCTATCTACACTCCCGCCTGATTCAGGAGCCGAATCGCAACCGCGGCAATCCGATCGCCGGCATCGGGGCACAGTTTGCTTGAGCGGGCGGTGCGCGGTTCGTAGCCGCCACCGATAAACGCCTGGGGTGTTGGGACGTATCCGACACAACCGTTGGCAAGCGCAACAACAAACGTCCGGTCAAACGGCGAGCTCGCTTTGATGTCCAACCCGAACCGGCAAAAATACTCGGCGGGTACGGAGACCAAACCCGCTGCCCCAATCTGCATCATCTGAACTTCGGCTGGCACCTGCGGCTCCACTTTCTTGATTTCTCGGAGCAATTCAAGTTCACGTTCCCAAACGGGTTGACTGCCCCACGCCTGTGTCTGATTGAGGGCCTCATTATCAAGGTCTCGTAAAGGCAGGTCTATCGTTTCGCTGGCGGCCGACAGGGCGACCTCATCGGTGTATTCCATTCGCGCCAATACTTTGACCACCTCTGCCCCGACTGTCGTGCCAACATGCCACCCCCAATGCTCGCCCGACTCTTGCCCACGGTCTCTGAGGTTATCCACCTGCGTCACATCACCCAAAGCACCGTTTCCAAAGACGACGATTGCATCACCGGTCCCCATCGCCCGCTGGACGGTTTGCCGAAGGTAATAGATGTAGTCAGCAGAAAAACCGCCCCCGCCAACGCCGAGTGTGGCGTGACATGTGTAGTTGACCCAGCAACCGAGAAATTCGCACGATTCGTTGACTGCCCCAATCACCCCGACCATCGGATCGGTCGGTTCAGCAACATGAGCGATGTCGGGGTTGCATTTGCCCGGATGGGTGCGCTCCGAGCCGTCCTTCATACGAAATCGTCGATTGAAAGCCACGCTCCCTTCCTCCCCAGCACCGATAATTAGGCTAACCGCTTCCCGCCGCTCATATCCCTCAACTGCGGCCCCCACAATCTGCTCGGCGACGAAATCGCAGTACGCTGGGTCGGATTCACTCATGAAAACGTCCGCCAGCGGACCTCCGTTATGTGTGTGGCTTGCCGCGATAAGCACGTTGCCCGCGGGGATACCCGTCGCCGCTTCGATGCCTTCACGCGCTTTCCGTACCACGGAACCTTTGACCGATAGCGCATCAATCCCCGCCAAGACAAGTTGGCTCTCTCCATCGTCCAACACCATCGCATTCGCCACTAGCTCATCATGGACGTGCTTGGCGAGATTTTTGTTAATTCCACCCGGCATCTCCGCACCGAGCTCTGGGGTGATGACTTTTTGACCAAATCCGGCTTGAATCATCTGCTTGCTCCTTTCTAAGAACGTATCGGGAGTGGGAACTCCCTCCTACAAACATCGGGAGTGGGAACTCTCTCCCACAGGGGAACTCCCCCTCACAGGTTTATTTTTTAAGCTTGCTTATCTTCAAAAGACCACGGCTTAACCCCCTACTCCTGATAAAAATGAACATCCCGCTGTGGAAACGGAATGGTGATGTTGTATTCTCGGAACTTTTCATCAATGGCGAAATGGAGGTCACTGTTAATATCAGCCCGTTGAAGCACATCCGTAATCCACACCAGCAGTTCAAAATCAAGAGAGGAGTCACCCAAGTCCACAAAACGGACGAGGGGAGGCGCAATCATTGGTGAGATTTCCGGTTGCTCCGTTTTGAAGACCTCCGGGTGTTCCTCCGCCACTTCCAGCAACGTTTGCTTGACCCGTGCGGTATCTGAACCGTAAGCCACACCCACACCAATTTTTAGTCGAACAGCACTGCCGGTATGCGTCCAATTCGTGACGGGATTTGAAATAAACTGAGAATTCGGCACAATCATCGCAATATTCTCCGGCGTGACAACAAGAGTCGAACGAATGTTGATAGCACGCACATTGCAGTACAGGTCCCCGACAGTCACTTGGTCGCCAACGCGGATGGGGCGCTCAAAGATAATAATGACACCAGAAATTAGGTTCGAGGCGATATTCTGCAATCCGAAACCGATACCCACACTGAAACCACCGAACACCACAGCGAGACTCGTCAACCGCAAACTGATGAAGCTGAAACCGAGGATGATCCCCAATGCAACGATGCTGATATGAACTAACCGCAACAACAGAAACTGAGCATTCGTGGCGAGATGGAGGCGAGGCAACACGCGACTGCTTAGAACGTGTCGCAGGTACTTTGATAGGATGAACGCTACCATCACGACAACAAAGAACGCGAAGAGGCTGATAAAACTGATTTTGATGTTACCGATTTGAATTGGCTTCGACAGAATTGTGACCATCAAAAGCATCTCGATGCCAAGAATCGCAAGGCCGACGATCAAGCCGACGAACATAAAACAGAAGAAAATTAGCCAGAGGAGACGTTCTTGGGTCTGTTCTTCTAATGTCAACCGTGTGAATAATTTACGCCAGAACCGCTGTAGATATCGAGCGATAATCACAGACGCACCGAAAACAGCCAGGAAACCTATGACCCTAATCAGGTTAATGCTGATGCCACCAAAGGATACTGTCTGGTCAACGAATATCCGGTTGAACCATTCAAGCAAATCGTTCATACGACTCTCACAGTTGCGGTTGAGTTTTGGGGCTCTGGCGGGAAAACCAGATCCTACGGGGTTGAGGGTGCAAATTGGCTGAACCTAAGTTTCCACTTTGAAAAGAGAAATAGAACGCAAAGACGCAAAGCAGAATAGCACACGCAATCCGCGGTGGATTGCCCTTGCCATTGTCAAACCGCCACGACCAATCCATCGTAAGCGAGCTGAACGTGGTCAGGAAGCCGAGCGTTGGTCGAATCGTGTTCGACCTCATGTGTCAGATGAGTAAAATAGCACCGTTTCGGTTGGAGTTGCTCCACAATTTCTAGGGCTTCAGGAATCGTAAAATGGGTTGGATGGGGCGGGTCCCATCGTATCGCCTCAAGTACCAAGAGGTCTAGATTTTGCAAGCGTTCAATTGAGGTTGGCGGAATGAAACTGCAATCTGTCACATAAGCGAAATTCTCAATGCGAAACCCCAGCACAGGCATCTGGCCGTGGAGCAACTCAATCGGGATGATGTCAACACCGAAAAGTTGAAATGGACCATAAATCGCCACAGGTGTCAACCTTGGGATAGTAACGTTAGCGTATTCTCGCTTTTGGAAAGCGTAATGAAAAAAGGTGCAGATATAGTCAATTGTCGCTTGACTTCCGTAACATGGAATGGTCGTATTCTGAAGGATGGAATAGACACGCACGTCATCAAGCCCCAGAATATGGTCGGCATGGATGTGGGTAAACAGAATCGCTTCAACGTGTGTTATGCAGGAGCGAATGGCTTGCAATCGAAGCTCTGGCGCAGTATCAACGAGGACGTTTTTATCCCCAATTGTGATAACTATCGAAGGACGGGTTCTATGGTTTCTCTCATCTTCCGACTGGCAGACCGCACAGCGACACCCAATGACCGGCACCCCGGTTGATGTCCCCGTTCCGAGAAATGTAATTTTCATCAACGCTCCTGTAATCTCTTTTTCTTTGGAAAAACTGTCCCGCACTCTGGACATTCAGATGTATACGAGCGGATGGCAAAACCACACTTAGGGCAGATACGCTTAGCCTGATACCGAGAAACCAAGACCACGCCAATCAAAATAATGAGCAGGAAGACCACTTCCCAAAAACCGATCATTTTCAGTCGCCCTCCACGGCACGTTTTATCCAAAGACATCAACGAATCAAGTCAAGCCATCAATCCTCTCAATACAGCGAGATTCGTTGCGTGCATTTCTTTCATCTTTGGGGTTTCGATAATCATCGGCGTTGCGGCAAAACGCGAATCGTTGACAAGCAACCGAAAAGGAGTACTGCCGATATTTCCTTCGCCGATGTGGTCATGCCGGTCTACACGGCTATTATATTCGGATTTGGCATCGTTGAGGTGAAAGACCAGCAGTCGCTCTAAACCAACGACCTGATCGAACTGATTAAAGGTTTGGTGGTAGGTGTCCTCAGTTCGGAGGTCATAGCCTGCCGCAAAAACATGACAGGTATCAAAACAGACACCAAGCCGATTGGGAAACGCTGACATATCAATAATTTCGCGCAGGTGTTCAAAGCAGTATCCCAAATTTGTCCCCTGCCCAGCGGTCGTCTCCAGCAGAACGCTAACTTTTCCGCCCTCCGTCCGCTCGAAAAGTTGGTTTAAGCTGTCGCTCAAAACGCTTAAACCTTCCGATTCGCCTGTCTCAAGGTGCGCGCCCAAGTGTGTGACGATATAAGGAATACCCAGCAGGTCTGCGAGGTGGAGGTGTGAATAAAATTGTTCGCGCGATTTGGCGAGTACATCGGGCTTAGGAGAAGCGAGGTTGGAGAGATGAATGTCGTGAATGATGACGCACTGAATCGAAGACGACTCCCACGCCTGTTTGAACGTATCAATCCCTGTGTCAGTCAGTTCTTTGCCGACCCAGCGATTCGGGTTTTTTAGAAAGATTTGGATGGCATCACACCCAAGTTCTTCCCCATTGTCAATGGCGTTGTGTAAGCCGCCAGCCGTTGATACATGAGCACCAAGAATCATTAAAAATTACCAACTTTACTCTGAGTTTGACTACGGGGCTATTGTATCACAGACAGGTGAGCGAATCAATACAAATACACGCCTATTCCATTTCACTATTCCGTTCCACGAGCCGATAACTCTTATCACACTGCTCACAACTCCCGCAACGGTAATCCGCCTCAACCGGCTCCCCGAAGTATTGACGCACGAATCGTCCCCGGCATCCGTCCGTCAACGCATAGCGTATCACGTAATCGATCTGCTGACGCTTGCTTCGTAGATAATCCTCAAATCCCATCTGGTCTTCGGAGATGTTCGCAAACAGATTGCTGTCTTGAAGCAACTCAATCAGCATCAAATCTTCACTCCCCCAATATCTCAGATGCCCATCGCTCTGCAAATCAATTAACTGTTCCATGAAACGGTCTGGCCGGAGGCTGAACTCCCGGCAGAAATCGAGTACCGGCACCGGCGACCTCGCACTCAACTGACGCAGAAACGCCTGTTGCGATTCATCGCTCGGTTGTGTGCGCCCCAATCGTACGGAAAGTTTTGAGGCAACATTGTACTGTCTTCTGAGAAAACCGAGTCTTTCCAGATAACTGAGCCCGACCCGGATCTTTGTCTCCTTGAAGTCGCCCAACCACTCCAATTCATCTTCCGCAATCATGTGGAATCCCTCCACGGCAGGAAAAGTTTCGATCAGCTTCAGGAGTTTGAGCAGGTCTAGTTTGTTTGGCGCGCTCTCGTCAATAAACCACTCATGCAGGTCGCGGTCGTCTGGGCAATAGAGCATCACGCAGTATGCAGTCTCCCCATCACGCCCGGCGCGCCCCGCTTGCTGATAATAATCCTCCAGTGTGCCAGTCATCGTCCAATGGATAATATATCGGATATTGGACTTATCAATGCCCATGCCAAACGCATTGGTCGCAACGACGAGGTTGAGTCCATCCGGTCCGTCATCAAAAAACCGCTCTTGCACTCGTTTCCGCTCAATATCTGTACGCCCGGCATGATAGTAATCAGCGCGATAGCCGTGCGATTTCAGATAGTCAGCGATTTCCTCCGTCTCACGTCTGCGTCCCGCATAGACAATTCCATCCCCCTGTAGGGGTGGTCTGTGCTTGTTCTCTTCAAGACACGCAATGAGCACTTCGTACTTTTCGTCGGGGTCAGAAACCTCATGGACGCTAAACTTCAAATTGGGACGTTCAATACTACGACTGAAGATTCGGCACGGTTCAATTTCCAACTCGCCGAGAATGTCTTTACGCACCTCAGGTGTCGCTGTCGCCGTAAACAGCGCAATCGAGCGGGGGTGAAGGCTACGAATCGCTTCTCTAAGTGCCAAATACGCCGGGCGAAAATCATGCCCCCATTGAGAGATACAGTGCGCCTCATCAATGACGAACAGAGAAATTGACGCAGAATCGAGCTGATCCAGGAATCGGCGGCTACGGAATCGCTCCGGTGCAATGTACAACAACTTGATCTCGTGCCGTTTTAAGCGTTCCAATTCCCACTGATACTCCTCGATACTCAAGCTGCTGTTAATCAGAGCCACCGAATGAATGCCCTGCTCCCGCAATCCATCCACCTGATCTTTCATCAAAGAGATTAACGGCGAAACAACCACAGTTATCCCCGGCAACATCAGGGCGGGCAATTGGTAGCACAAGGATTTCCCATACCCCGTTGGAAACGCCGCGAGGAGATTCTCTCCGTCAAGAATGGCTTGGGCGATTTCACGTTGGTTTTCCCGGAAGTCTGCATGGCCGAAGTTTTCCCTCAGTGTTGCAAGCAGTGTATCCGTCTCGACATCAGTGGAAATTTCCTCTATCGGTTCCGGACTTTCCTGTATCCGTTCCGAATCTTGAGTGGGTTTGGGAGGCTCCACCGATGAATCAAGCAGTTGGTCAATATCTTGGAGTAAGGTCTGTAAGTTTTTCATGAAGCTGTTCAATAGCGAGGGCAACTGCAAGAGGTACCCCAACAAGGTTAGTCTTTGAATCGAAAGCGAATAATATGAAAAATCGCCGCTAGACCATCTTTCCAATTCACCGTTTTGCCCTCATGGTAATCACGCCCTCTATAGGTGATGGGAAGTTCTATCAGCCGGCATTTGCGCCTGGAGAGCTTGGCAGTAATTTCTGGCTCAAACCCAAATCGATCGGAGCGTAACGGAATCTCCCTTAAAATCGACGTTTTGATGACTTTATAGCACGTCTCCATATCAGTGAGCTTGTAGCGCGTAAAAAGATTTGAGAGACCGGTCAAAAACCGATTCGCAATATAACTCATTAAGAGCGATTTTGGTCGTCCCTTGGTAAAACGAGAACCGTACACAACATCAACCTCTCCATCTCGGATAGGTTGAATCAATTTGGGATAATCCTGTGGGTCATACTCCAAATCCGCATCCTGGATAATGGTTATATCACCCGTCACATGCTGAAAACCAGTTCTCAGTGCGGCACCCTTTCCCCGGTTCAAATCGTGGTAAAATACTCGGATGCTTTCATCACCCGATTTCTCGATTTTCTCCAGCAATTTGCGGGTACCATCTGTCGAATAATCATCGACAAGAACAAGCTCCCTATCCATGTCGACATCAACCGCTTGGACCTGTTTAATAATTTCCTCTAACGTTTCAATTTCATTGTAAATCGGAATAACAACGGATAGCTTATGTTCCATACAACATCCTTGTATTGGGGGTGCATCGGAAACGAGATCGCCGATTTTTTCATCGCTGATTGGGTCAACCCTAAGTTTGGATAGCATAACATATCTGCCAGATCGAATCAAGCAATTTCATGTTGTCATAACCATCAATTGTTGGTATAATAAGTCAACTATTGGAATTTTGACCGAAAACCCAGAAAGCCTTCGCTCAATACATTTAAGGAGAAATCAAAATGAGACGAACTACCCACTACTTGTGCCTAGGACTCGCCATACTATGCCTCGCTATACCGATAAGCAGTTTTGCTGTTAATGTTTTCGTCATTGCAGTGACTGTGACCGGGCCAGATGGAACGCCACTTGATGAACTCCAAGTCACAGCAACGAACCTGACGAAAAATCTGACAGCGACCGGGAAGACGGGCGATAGCGGTCCAGGAACTGACGGGATTACCCTAATTGGCTTTAGCGGAAGTGTTGCAGACGCAAACGACCAGATCCGCATTACCATCGAGCAGACGGGTAAAATTGTCGCAAAAAAGATGTACACCATCACGCAAACAGACCTGGATCGGTCAACGGCAATAATCAAAATTTACCTTGCCCCGGTCATCACAAGTATTAAGCCTAATACCGATAAAATCTCAGGCGGCGCATCGGCGACACTAGACGGGGCAAACTTCCAAAAAGGCGCGACCGTCACGGTCGGCGGCACGGCAGCCACTAACGTCGTTTTCAAATCCGCAACACAATTGACAATCACAACCCCCAAAGGCACCGCCGGCACCGCCGATGTCGTTGTGACCAATCCCGATGGACAAGCTGTAATATTGCCAGGGGGTTTTACCTACACCCACCTTGCCCCGGTCATCAGGAGCATCACGCCCAATACCGATAAAATCTCAGGCGGTGCATCGGTTACATTAAACGGTGCAAACTTCCTGAACAGTGCAACCGTCACGGTCGGCGGCACGGTAGCCACTAACGTCGTTTTCAAATCCGCAACCCAATTGACAATCACAATCCCCAAAGGCACCGCCGGCACCGCCGATATCGTTGTGACCAATCCTGATGGACAGTCTGTAACATTGCCAGGGGGCTTTACCTACACCCACCTTGCCCCGGTCATCAGGAGCATCACGCCCAATACCGATAAAATCTCAGGCGGCGCATCGGTTACATTAAACGGTGCAAATTTCCTGAACGGTGCAACCGTCACGGTCGGCGGCACGGCAGCCACTAACGTCGTTTTCAAATCCGCAACCCAATTGACAATCACAATCCCCAAAGGCACCGCCGGCACCGCCGATATCGTTGTGACCAATCCTGATGGACAGTCTGTAACATTTCCAGGGGGCTTTACCTACACCCACCTTGCCCCGGTCATCAGGAGCATCACGCCCAATACCGATAAAATCTCAGGCGGCGCATCGGCTACATTAAACGGTGCAAACTTCCTGAACGGTGCAACCGTCACGGTCGGCGGCACAGTAGCCACTAACGTCGTTTTCAAATCCGCAACCCAATTGACAATCAAGATTCCCAAAGGCACCGCCGGATCTGCTGATGTCGTTGTGACCAATCCTGACGGAAAATCTGTAACATTGCCAGGTGGCTTTACCTATACCCACCTTGCCCCGGTCATCAGGAGCATCACACCCAATACCAATACAATTTTAGGCGGTGCATCGGCTACACTAAACGGTGCAAACTTCCTGAACGGCGCAACCGTTACTATCGGCGGCACGGTAGCGACTAACGTCGTTTTCAAATCCACAACACAGTTGACAATCAGGATACCCAAAGGCACCGCTGGACCTGCTGATGTCGTTGTGACCAATCCTGACGGAAAATCTGTAACATTGCCAGGTAGCTTTACCTATACCCACCTTGCCCCGATTATCACAAGTATCACGCCCAATACGGACACGATTTTAGGTGGGACATCGGTCACATTAAACGGTGCAAACTTTCTGAACGGTGCAACCGTCACCTTTGGGGGGCAGGATGCAACCGATGTCGTCGTATCCAGCACGAAAATCTCAGCGAAAGTACCATCGGGCAAGGTAGGGACTGTCGGGGTCACCATCACAAATCCCGATGGACAATCTGCAACATTGCCAGGGAGCTTTACCTTTACTCACTTGCCACCGGTCGTCACAAGTATCACACCCGATAACGGCACAATCTCAGGCAGAGCATCGGTCACACTGAACGGTGAAAACTTCCAGCCCGGTGCAATCGTCACCTTCGGGGAACGTGATGCCACTGATATCATCGTCCTATCCAGTACGGAAATCTCCGCAAAAGCTCCACCGGGCGAGGCGGGCACCGTTGATGTCACGGTCAAAAATCCCGATGGCCAGTCTGTTATGGTCTCCTTCACGTACATCGCGTTTCCGAGGTGGGATGTGAACCAAGACGGGCAGGTTAATATCCTCGATCTGGTCGTTGTCGCCGGTCAATTCGGGCAGAGGGGGCGCGGATTAACGGGCGACATTAACAGTGATATGAATGTCAATATCCTTGATTTGGTCATAGTCGCCTCCCATTTTGGTGAAACGACGACCCTCGCCGCCCCTTCGCGTCTCATCGCCCATCGGAAAATGACTGGTAGCACCCTGACCCGCACATCGTTGCCATCCCTAAACGCCAGTCTGCGTATGCGGATGGCATTAACCGAACTCGAACGTGTCGTTGACACTAACCCTGACGCTCGCTTCGCTGCCGACCTATTACGCGAATGGCTCATCAATACCGGTGAGATTCCCACCAAGAATAAGCTGTTGCCAAACTATCCGAATCCCTTTAACCCAGAAACATGGATACCGTACCAACTGGCCCAGTCGACAACAGTCAGCATCTCAATTTACAATATCAGCGGGCAGAGGGTCAGAGAACTTGAAGTGGGGCATCGGCACGCTGGCAATTACATCAACCGTTCTGAGGCGGTATACTGGGACGGACGGAATGACTTCGGCGAGCGGGTCACAAGCGGGGTCTATTTCTACGTCCTTCAGGCAGGTAATTTCGCACAAACGCAAAAGATGATTATTTTGAAATAGAATATACCGTAGGCGGGGCATCCTGCCCCGTCTAATCCCTATACGCCTCAGAACACAAACTTTAATACCAAAACTTGCTTAACGAAACGGGGGTATAAATGGATTTTGGACTCAAAGACAAAGTCGTTATCGTCACAGGTGCCAGTCGAGGCATCGGAAAAGCCATCGCACTCGGCTTTGCAGGAGAAGGCACACGCTTGAGCATCTGCGGCAGGACACCCGAAACCTTGGAGGAAGCTGTCAGCGAAATCAAGGGGCACGGCACCGAAGTTTTCGCCAAGCAAACAGATGTTACCGATGCCGAACAAGCCGCAGAATTTGTCAGTGCAACCCAAGACAAATACGGGCAAATAGATGTGCTTATCAACAACGTCGGCGGCAGCCGTTGGACACCGACCCTCGATATCTCCGATCAGGAATGGCATGAGATTCTCGACCTGAACCTCGTTTCCGCCGCCCGTATGAGCCGAGCGGTCATCCCAACGATGCAGGCACAGGGGGGTGGCGTGATTATCATGGTCTCCTCCATCTGGGGCAGAGAAGGCGGCGGGCACATCACCTACAATGCCGCGAAAGCGGGTGAAATTAGCATGTCCAAGGCGTTAGCATACGAACTCGCATCGGATAATATCCGCGTCAACACCGTCGCACCCGGCTCAATTCTATTCCCAGGAGGTGGTTGGGAGCGACGTATCAAAGCCGACCCAGAAGGGATGGCAACGTTTGTTGAACAAAATCTCCCGCTTGGGCGGTTTGGTAAACCAGAAGAGATCGCCAACGTCGTGGTGTTTCTCGCCTCTGAACGCGCAAGCCTCGTTTCGGGGGCGTGTATCAATGTTGATGGGTGTCAGTCGAAGTCGAACATTTAGAGCGTGTTTGAAAAGCCATCATGACGTATGATGGTCGGGTGGGAAAGGGATTTCCCACCCACGGGCCCGCCTATATGCTTAAACGTAGCCCGGAAACTCCTGACCACGAATGGACAGATAAATCGGTTTCTCCCCATCACCAATATACCTCAATTTCGCACTCATATAGTGTGTGGCGTAGCCGCGCCGCCGCTTTGACGAGCGATTGGCGTAGCTACTGTGCAGAAGCAGGCTATGATGGAAACTGCAATCACCTGCTTGCAACTCGACAGCGATTTCATCTTTCATCTCTTCCGCCAGCGTTTGTCTTTCAATCTCCCGCTCCCGCTCCTTGCCGATAATCCCCCACTTATGGCTACCCGGGATGACCCACAGGCAACCGTTATCAAGCGTTGCATCGTCCATCGCCGCCCAACAACTCACGAGATTGTGTGGGACAATATGCTTCCACGACTGCGAATCCTGATGATACTCCTTTCGCGACCCGTGATGGGGTGGTTTCATGAACAACTGGTCGCCGTACAGTTTGAGGTCAGGTCCGAGCAGGTCTTGGATGACATCCAGAATCTTCGGGTTGGTCGCGTGTGCCTGCATAACATCATCGTACCCCACGAGATTCCACAACTTGCGGATGGATTCGACCCTCGATTCCGCCTGAGTCTTACCCTTGCTTATCGCAGGTTCAACCTGAACACAATGCTCAGGAACATGTTCAGCCTTGCCCGCCGCAATCTGGTCGGCGCGACGTTTCAGTACCTCGACATCCTCTGCGGTCAGCAGGTTTCGGATGACGAGGTAACCGTTCTCCTCAAAGTACTCCTTCTGTTCGTCTGTCAATACCATCTTTCTACCCTCCTATCCACCGGGAATGTAAAGAGTGCGGTCAGTGACAGGCAACGCGACTCGTGCTCCACCCTGCAAGTGCGAGTAAGCGATGCCAAACTGCGCCTCGACCATTTTCATCGTCACGTCGATATTTCCCGCCGTGCGTTCGCCCGTTTCCATTTCACGGATAATGTTCCGAATCGTACACACCGTCGGGCTTTCGCCGGCCGGCTTGATAATCCGCTCCTCGACCGCTGATTCACCCCGTGTGCCACGCCGCACACACAAGACATCGCCGTTATCCCAAGCGTAAGCACGACCTTCCGTACCGTGTATGTCTATGTCGAACCGACCAGGCATCGGCACAAAGAGCCCCTCCGCACCACTCTGATAACCGACACGGAAAAACCCGACCATCGGGTCAGCGATCTCTTCGCCGGGCGGTGGCACAAAGCAATGTCCAACAGCGTCGTAGTCGGGATACGAACGGGACCGCTCATTTGCGTTGCCAGCCAACAGTTCGCCCTTCTGTACCAAACGCCCCTCTACCCAACTCGGTGTGGGGTCGCCAAGTAACATTGAGGCCAAATCGATCGTGTGCGGGTGATGCTTTATGATGTCGGTGTAGCAGTACATGATGGCATATCGCGGCTCACCGATGTCGCCCTTGATGATGGCATCGCGCATCCGTTTATAGCCATCGTGGTGTCGGCGCATCGCTCCCCAGTTGAACGCAACCTCATTCTCCTTACAAGCCGCCGCAATACGGTCTGCCGATTCCAGCGAAGGACAGAGCCCCTTCTCGGAGTAGATGCCGCGTACTCCATGCTCGGCGGCGAAGATAATCGGTTCGGCGCGTGCAAACGACGGGGTTGTTACGCTCACGATGTCCGGTTTCTCTTTCTCAATCATTTCGCGGTAGTCGAGGTACGTGTTGGTGATGCCGAACCTGTCGGAAAACCGTTTCAACCGCTCAGGGCCACGGTTTGCAACAGCGACGACCTCCGTCTGCTCAATGGAGGCGTAGGCACTAAAGTGCCCATAAGGACTCGAAAATTGGTTGACGGAGAGTTCGTCCTCAATCAAGCCCCCCATTCGACCCGTACCGATGATAGCAACACGGTATACTCTATTTTGCATGGTTTTCTCCTTTGGATTAAAATGACACTATCACACTTTACATTTTGAACTGCCTTCCATCCTTCCTCTGCTCTTCCACCCTTCCATTCTTCAACTCACCAACGCCTCACGAGCAATCTGCCGCCCATGTTCAGTCAAGAACAGCATCCCGTTGTGACAGCAAATGCTCCCCTGCCGCTCAGCATATCTCACCACCCGCTCGGCAAACGATGTATTCCAACGCAGGTGTTCATCCAGATGCTCAATGTGCCGTTCCCGTTCCGCGTCAGGGACACCTTCGTGATTGAACAGATGGATAGTGAGCATTGTTTGTGCAAATTCCCACCGCTGGTGCACCCGTCGTAGAGCGATGGCGATGATGCCACGGTCTGGAGCAAGCAAAAAGGTCAACAAGAAGAGCACACCCGCCATTGTCGCCATTGAGCCGCCAATGGACGCATCCAGAAAATGTGCCAGCCAGTATCCAGCGATCGCCGCAATAACGCCGATTAAGGCACTCAGTCCAAGCAGATAGGATAACCGATCGGTAAGCAGATACGCTGTCGCCGGTGGGGCAATCATCAGCGCAACCACCAGAATTGACCCAACCGCATCAAATGCACCGACCGCCGTTACCGAAACGATTGTCATCAAACCGTAGTGGATAAGCGTCGGGGAAAAACCGAGTGCGGCGGCGAGCCCCACATCAAAGGTCGTCAATTTCAGCTCCTTGTAAAAGAGACCAATGAAAATGAGGTTAATCAGCAGGATACCTCCCATAACCCAGAGGGATTTGGGCAATTCATAGCCGAAAATGGCCAACCGATCAAGCGGCGCGAACGCTAACTCGCCCAACAAAACAGCATCGGTATCCAGATGAACGTCGCCCGCAAAACGGGAAATCAGAATCACACCGCAGCTGAACAGTGCAGGAAACACAATCCCGATGGCGGCATCTTCGCGGACAAGCCCCGTGCGGTGAATCAACTCAACGAGGCTCACGGTCAACACACCCGTCGCAGCAGCTGCAATAATCAGCAAGGGGGACGAGAGGTCCTCAGTGACGAAGAACGCAAGCACAATGCCCAAGAGAATGGCGTGGCTAATCGCGTCACTCATCAGTGCCATGCGCCGTAGCACCAAGAACACCCCCGGCAAAGCACACGCGACCGCTACCACAACGGCGATAATCTGAATGTCAACGTGGAGTGAAAAGTTCATCTATTCGCTCCGTTTCTGTGCCAGTCGTTCCGCCTCGGCGATTCCCTTTGGGGTTAGCGTCCACTCTTCGCCGACCCGACGCGCCCACCCGCGAATCTCCAATTCTGCCAAACAACGACGCACACCAACGCTCCCGACGCTCATAGCCTCCAACGCGGCAACGGAATGGGTATGTTCGAGCGTTTCATGCTGAGAAACCAGCATATAGAGATCACTTAGCACCAGCTCATCGTGCAATTGTCGGCGGTTGTGTTGTTGACGCATCCAATTCCACAACAATCCTCGATTCGGCGCAAGGGTCATCGAAATCACGACAATTGCACTCACACACAGCACAATGGTTGGTCCAGTTGGCAGGCGGACAGCAGTGCTACTAATCACGGCACCGCTCACACCCGCCACAGCACCGAACAGCATCGAAAGGAGAACCATAACCCCCATACGGTCTGTCCATTGGCGAGCCGCCGCCGCAGGTGCAACAATCATCGCGCTCATTAGCACGACACCAACGGTCTGCAACCCCAACACAATCGCGATAACAATCAACGTCGTCAGCAGCAGATCGAGGGCGCGCATCGGAAAACCGAGACTCGCACCGAAGTCACGGTCAAAGCTGAGAAGCTTGAACTCCTTCCAGAACAGCACCATCACAAACAGCGCAATGGCACCGAGAACTGCCATCGTAACCACATCGCGCTCAAGCAGGGCGGCGGCTTGTCCGAACAGGAAGGTGTCCAACCCCGCTTGATTGGCGTTGGGCAGCTTCTGAATGAACGTTAGAAGCACCAGTCCGAAACCGAAGAACACGGACAACACCAACCCCAACGCGCTGTCACCCTTGAGGCGCGTTGTATTGACGATTGCCATCACGAACAGTGTCCCTACCCAACCAGCGACCGCTGCACCCAGTATCAGCACGAGTGGGGCTTTGCTACCCGTCAACAAGAACGCCAGTGCTATGCCGGGGAGGGCAGCATGAGAGATCGCATCCCCCAACAAGCTCTGCCTTCGCAACACCGCATACGTGCCGAGCGCGCCACTGACAAGCCCCAGCGTAGCCGCCCCCATCGCGACGGTACGAAGCGTATAATCAAAGAAAAGATTATTCAACAATTCTGCGAGGTTCATTGCGATACCTGTGGGAGAGTTCGGTCAATAATTATACCATTTCTGAAAATTTATATCGCGTTAGCGGTTTTGATGAAATATCAAACGCCTGTAATCCCGGCTACGGGGGTGCGGTTGATGACGCTTTCTTTGAAAGTGGCAACATGAGTTGACGCAAATCGGACTTCCATTAACGAGTGATTTATTATCGGAATTGGTATTATTTATACACTGAACGACCGGTGCGGCTGGACTCGGCGCGTACCGGGGAATGTCCACATATTTTCCGGTTTCACCATAAAATATAAAATTGGCGTATTGTAAGCTCTCCCTGTTCTAGCTCAGAAACCGGGTTTGGTTTCCGACCCTACGGGCGGGGAAACCCCGCGCCCCTACAGGTGGCCACCGAACGCAACGCAAAAAACTCGGTTTCTAAAAGATTATGTGTATTTTACAATTAATTATAAAGGGTGACAGAAGGTTGACAGTTGGTTTGGCGTCAACCCCTAGGGCTCGGTTTGCCTTTTGGGTATTAAACAGTGTTTATGTAGAATTGGCGTAGCTCCGAGGGGGATATCCGGGATTTTTGGTTCCGGGCGAAAGGTAGACAAAGGTAGACGCGAAAAAAAAGTAGCTCGCAATCAAATTTTCAAGTCTTTCACAATTAAATTTTATTTTTTTACATTCCGCCCGAGATTGGGTCATTTCATACGGAAATCCGGTGCGGTTCAGAAACCGCACCTACCGGGGTGGGGTCTCCCCAAATTGAACGTCAAAACTCATGAGGGTCAACGCCGAGGTGCTTATTGCTCCACTTCTCTAAATAACTCGCCGTGAATCAGGAGGGATTCTTCCTGTTTTTCCGAGTCCGTCCCTACATCTCCGTCACCATCTCGGCTTAGGAATGCGACACGCCCACCGTAAGCTAACCTAAGATTCTGCTCATTGAACACCTGACCAACAGGTCCACTAGCGATACAGCGGACATTAAGCAACGTTACCCAATCGAAATAATCCGTCACCGTCTGGAGGTCATGATGCACGACAACCACAGTCTTACCCTCCGCACGTAGGGCTTGAAGCAAGGTAACAATCGCACGTTCCGTCGTCGCATCTACCCCCTGAAACGGTTCATCCATAAAGTAAACTTGAGCATCCTGCACCAATGCCCGCGCCAGAAAAACCCGCTGTTGTTGTCCACCGGAGAGTTGGCTAATCTGCCGACCTGCATAGTCACACATGCCCACCTTTTCGAGGGCTTCAAACGCACACTCACGTTCACTGCGACCAGGACGACGCATCCACCCCAAAGTCCCATAACACCCCATCATCACGACATCCAACACACTCGTCGGAAAATCCCAATCCACACTACCCCGTTGCGGCACATAACCCACCAGACCCCTTTGCTTCGTGTACGGTTCACCATAAATCGATATGTGCCCCGCTGCGGTCGTAACCAATCCGAGAATTGCTTTAAGTAGCGTTGTTTTGCCCGCACCATTTGGACCAACAATCGCCATCAAAACACCCGATGGAACACTAACATCCACATCCCACAACACCGGCTTATCCCGATACGCCACAGTCAGATCCGCGACCTCAATTGCCAACCTGCTATCCAAAGATTTTTTCATGTTCTCCTCCTTCCCCAATGGTTTGTCTGCCTCATCACTCACTGATTGCTATCACTGACTCGCTGATTGCCGCATGAGCGATGCCACGATGGTATCAATGTTGTGGCGCACCATTCCGATATACGTCCCTTGCGGCGTTCCCGGACTTCCCATTGCGTCCGAAAAAATTTCGCCCCCAATGGTCACAGCAAACCCCTTCGCCTTCACCGCGGCTTGTACCGCCTCAATACTCCGCCGTGGCACCGAGGATTCGACAAACATCGCGGGGATGCGTCGTTCCACGATAAACTGCACCAATTCCTGCACATCAGCCGTGCCAGCCTCAGTCGCTGTGCTAATACCCTGAAGCCCACGCACCTCAAATCCGTAAGCACGTCCGAAGTAATTGAACGCATCGTGTGCCGTGACCAGTACCCGCTGCTCAGGAGCGACCTGTTCCGCCTGCGCCTTCACATAGCGATGAAGCTCCTCCAGTTTTGCCAAGTAATCTTTCGTGTTTGATTGGTATACCCCTTCCCCTGCGGCATCCATCTCAATCAGCGTATCGCGCACTCGTTCCACTGCCTGCATCCAGAGTGTGACATCAAACCAAAGGTGCGGGTCGTATGCGCCTTCAAACTCCGGCGGTGCCAGCAACATAGACCGATCGATGCCATCTGTCACAGCCACCGTTTTGATAAGATGCTCCATCCGCTCCAACACACCGCCCATCGCCGCTTCCAGATGCAATCCATTGTAGAAAATGACCTCCGCCTTTGATATACGGGTGACATCACCTGCGCTCGCCTTGTAGAGATGCGGGTCTACACCTGTGCCCATCAGTCCCGTGACCTTGACGCGCTCGCCCCCCACGTTCTGTACAATATCAGTGACCATTCCAACCGTCGTCACCACACGAATCGGCAATTGGATAGCATCCGCTTCTGTATGAGAATTTGCCTCATCTGCCCGATCAGACTGACGATTACAGCCAACAAGCAGAACCGTTATCAGGATTAATGTAAAATTCAGAAAAATACGCATCTTTTCTCCATTACTCACTCTCCCTAATCTGCGACACAAAAATATGATTCGCCACCTCACGGCCGAGCGCGTGTTGAGCATCCCCAACACAGATGGTTACAGGGCCATTAAAAGGTGCAACATCAACCACACGAAACGCCGTTTTGGGGTAAAGATTCAAGTTACCGAGATAGCGCAACAAAGCAGGGTCATGGTCACTCACCTCAGCAACCACACCCGACTGTCCCGCGCACAGCTCCGTTAACCGACTGCGAGTCGTTGGAGCAATTCTCCCATCCCGATTCGGTATCGGTGCCCCGTGCGGGTCAGCAGTTGGGTGCCCCAGCAACTCATCCATCCGATCTTCAAGGTCTTCAGAGAGCACATGCTCCCACTTCTCCGCTTCCTCATGCACCCGATCCCACGGCACCCCAAGTGCTTCCGCCAGATAAAGTTCAACCAACCGATGATGCCGAATAACCTCCAGCGCAATCTTCTGTCCCGCCTCAGTCAAAGACACCCCCTGATACCGTTTATAAACGACCAGATTCATTTCAGCCAACTTCTTAATCATCCCAGTCGCCGCCGCGGGAGTGACCTCAAGAAGCTCAGCCAAAACAGTCGTCGTAACCTTGCTCTGCCCTTCTTGCAACTTATAGATCGATTTCAGGTAGTCCTCAACTGCCTGAGTGTGCATTGTATATCTCCAATTGTATGCAGTGTGAAATATTTTGTTAGGAATACCTGTAAAATATTTTAAGCATGGTTAAATTATATACTTGATTGTGGGGATTGTCAAGTTAAAAGTGGATGACTCAAGCAGGTTTATGTCTTGAAGTGAATCGGAAGGGTGGAAGAATGGAAGGATGGAAGGGTGGAAGTTCCCATTGCTCTTGCTAGGTTGACAAATCCAGCAGATCTTGGCCACTTAAACGGACTTGACCTGTTTAACTGCATACTCAAAAGTTCTCTTATACACAGTGCTTTTCATTCGGCTCTGAATGAATCTTTGGAGCTCATTCGCCTTTTTCTTTTGGCGTACTTGGGCCGCCTCAAAATTCAATGCGTATAAATTATGACAGGCACGACGATGGATGTGGTTTACTTTACCGCGGTCTTCAAGATAGTCTAGGTAAGCGAGCGCGTCACATTCATTACCGATTGGCCAAGCTGCCCAAAGGCATTAAAAAGAGGGATGGTTGGGTCACATTTCGACTCATCAATGTCAATTTTCTACAATCTGTTTTATTCGTTCTCGCATCCTTGGTAAAAAATATCCCGGCAAGACAGTAAGTTCGGCTTGCTCAACCTCTTCTTTTAATGAAAGGTATTCCGCCTCAACAATCTCCCGTGTCAGAGGTTTTAACTCGTTGGGACGTTCTCGCTCACCCTGTTTTTCATCCGTTTTGAGATACGTTTCATACCTATCACGCCCACTGTTCAAATAGTCCGACACGTAGGCAATTGCGAGCTCAAGGCTATCTATCGGTTGTAGCTCTACCGTGTTGCCTAAACGTCGCTCAATTGCAGGATATTGTGCAAGGTCTTTCGGTTCTGGAACCGTTGCAATCACAAAGAGAACGGATTCGTTCAACATATCGAAAAGATGTCGCAGGTCTTGAGCATATCGGGATTGATGTGCACGGGTCAGTCCCTCAAAAATCTCCTCAAATTCGTCGAATAATAGGACGATGCCGTCGCACAAGTTGAGTTCTTTTAGCACGATCAGCAATCCATTCAAGAATCGTATGGCGAGTGAAGAATTGGTAATTTCAGCGGGTGGCGTTTCCTCATAAGCCAATAGTTTCTTATCTGAAGCAGAGAGCTTTTGCCCTTTCATCCAGCGAATCAAGGCATCTTCCTGGCGTTCTGCCTGACGAAGGAACGCGCTTTGAGTAGGTTCGGTGATGGCTTTTATCACCCTCAAAAGTTCAACAGCCGGTTTAACCTGCGATGAAAGCGCATCAATCTGACTTGAGTCCGATTGCAGTGTGTTCAGCAAATCACCCAAGAAGGATTCCGCCAGTTTACCAACAATTTGTTCGTGAATGTCGAAGTAACTTTCGCCGGGGGCATAGACATAGATCGGGTAAAGATTTTCGATATGTCTACTCCGTCCCGCCTCGTCAGTCAAGCGTTCAAAGTACCGCAAGATATTTGTCTTACCCGCACCGTTTTTTCCATTGATACGCAACCGCTTTGCCTCTGAGGAAAAGTTCCGCAGAAGATACACAAAAGCCCTTTTTACAGCGTCTTGGTCGGTGCAGACATCAAAGCTCGTTTCACCGTATTTTGGAAACGGGTTTTCAAGGAGAAAATGTTTTTCGTATGGATTGAGCTCGGCCGGTTTGACTCCAAACAGAGAAAGGTCTTTTTTGAATGTCACTTCGATACCTCCCAGCGAATATACTATAATACTGTCAACCGTTCGGGTGAGGGTATGAACGTCAGCAATCCCTGTTGACGCCTCACCCACTCTTTCATACGAGTGGGAACGGTTAGCGGTTAACCCCCGTTTCATACAATCTAGGTTTAACTTGCTTTTATGGCAAGTTCCATGTGCCCAGCACTTGTGTGCGAGAGGCAACTCGCAAGCGCCGGGTTCAGGGCACCGCCTAACCTAGTCTGGCTGGCTAGGTTGGAGTGTGGGAATACTCCAGGGCGGTGTGCCTCTACATCTATAAGGAGATTTGAAGATGTCTGTTATAATTGGCATTCTTGTTTTTGTTGGTGGCTTGCTTACTATTGGCATAGCATTATCAGATGACCTTGTTGGGACAAGTGCGGCAAGTAGCAATTTCCTTGCCGCTGGCATTGCCTTTATTGTCTATACTGAGTTTTTTGATACTTTGCTCAAATTCAGTAAAGATGACGTTGGTTTGGCATGGATTTACTTGATATTGATAAGTACTCTGGTAGCTTATATTCTCAAATTTGGTACTACGTTGGCTTTTGAGTTTTATATTGCTCGCCGAGAGGGAAGAGATCCTTTTTGGAAAACTAAGTTGTAGTCATTCAACAAGGCGTAAAGCTAGCTTCACGCCTTTTCTTTTGGAAGCCCAGTTAATAGCTGGGCTTTTTTTTACCTGTAGCTACCGATGTCGGGTGCTCGTTCCATTTCCTTTTTTCTCCGTGCTGTCCGTGTTGCAACCCTGCCAGGGTAAAAGAGTTTGCCGCCGTGTTTGTCCACAAGCTCTTCTGCAATCTGGAACGTTTCAGCATTTATTGTGATCTCGCCTCTGCCGGGTATTTGATAGGTGTATTCATAGCCGCTTGTCATCCATTCCCGATAACCGCCCGACACAAGTTTTTGTTTCGCTGCTCTTCTCGGAAAATATGATGCGCCAGCGTAAATCAGGTTAAGCGCGGTGGCGAGCTGGCTGGAATTTAACCATTTTCACACTCCGTCCATTGACAGAAACACCATCTTCCATAAAGCGTTTGTTCGTCCATTCAATCGGAAATCCATTTCGTTTTGCCTCAGACCGCGATAGAAGCGTTTGAACTGGTGACTTACTGCTTGGTGTACGAAACAGAGAGGTAGATGTCATACAATCGCGCCGGTGCCGACATAACTGTATAAACAGTTCCTCAAACCGGATAAACGGAATCTTGAGTTCACGGCAGACCCGGTCTGCAAGTCGCCCCACATTGGCAAAACCGTCCATTGGTCGAATCGCTCTGTAATGGGCCCGAACACTTTTCTCAAAAGTATCCATGTCAGGTTTCTCACCGCCCCAGTAGATATTTCTATCCCCAATGTGCGATAGATAAACCTGCCCGACCGCCATGCCCCACCATTTGAAGGTGTCAATCGCCACGAAGGTTAGCCCGATTTTATCCTCCTTCAACTGTTTCCCCATTCGATGCCGTGCGTCAGGGTCCGTTCTGGGCGGGACGCAGATACACTGTTCTGTCCTTAAAAAACGCAAAAACGTGTCGTAAGGCAGGTAACGGCGAAAGAAAGCGTTTACGCCCTCCAGATTGGCATCCTCCCAATACCCCACAAACGTTTTCAGATCGGCATCAGGAACGAGTGCCTCGCCATCACGGTGCGCGACTTGAAAGCCTTCGAGTACGCGCCCAATTTCTGCAAAGCGTCTCTTGGTCACACGTTGCGTGATGTTCAAATCATCTATTGGCACTGGCACAGATTTGGTTGCCAACAGATCTAGTACGTTATAGTAAACTTTAGAATTAATGATACATGTTTATCACTTCATTTAGTGGTATATCGGCATTGTATTCACGCAGTCGTTTGATGTTTGCAAAATCGTGTTCAATCGGATTGTAGTCGGGTGAATAAGGAGGCAAAAATAATATTTCTGCTCCAACGGCTTCTATTAGCTCACGAGTTCGTTGCGTTTGATGTATCCGGGCGTTGTCCATTATGACTAAATGGCCCGAAGATAGCAGGGGACACAGGTCTTCTTGGAGCCACTTGTTGAAACGCTCCGCATTGCAACTGCCATCAAACAAGCAGAACGCTGTAAAAGTATCTTCATAACTATTAACTCTCCTGTTGTTAGCCTCATCGTGTACCTCGCCAGAGTTAATAGTTATACGCGCAGCTACCATTGTGGTTTTCCGGGTTCTTTGACTTGATATGAGCCCCAAAACAGGGGCACCTTGCGGAGCATACGCATAAAGTCTAAAACTCTCCGCACAAAAACCGCATTCATCGACATAAACAGCAGACCTGCCCGCCGCTTCTTTCACAGCGAGGTCTTGGCAATAGGTTGCCCGTTTCTCATCACAGCGTTGTTTATACCCGAGTGTTTTTTTTTTCGCGTGATGCCGAGTTTTCGCAGTCCATAGCCGATACAAAACGCTGAAACACCGAAATGGGCGGCCCGCTCTTTTTGCGTCAAGTCCGGGAAATCAGCAACATGTTTTCGGAGTGCCTCCTCGTCAATCACTCTCATTTTTTTGGGTCCCGGTTTTTTGATGGCAAGGGGGTCTTCAGCGGCTAACCATCTATCAATGGTTGAGCGCGCGACGGTAAATCGGCGGGCGGCTTCGGATTTTTTCCCGCCTGCTTGAATAAAATCTAAGATGCGTTTGCGTAAATCGGGGGAATATGCCATAATAGACATATTCTAACATAAAACAGAAAAAATGTATCAATAATTCAAAATGTCACTATAAACAGCGTCGGCGGTAGAACCGGATCCAAAGCCTGTCACCTCCAGTTTATCATCAACCCAATCATTTACAAGTTTGGTTGGATATTTGTAATCATACTGCTTCGAGAATTTGCTATCAGCATTCCGCACCGCACGACGTGCCGAGATATGAGATGCCTCTGAAAGTAAAAAGAATAGGTAGAATTCAATGACCGTGTTATTGACTTGCGTCGTGTTGGGGTCGTCCTGTTCTTTTGTGGAGGTCAGTTCATCGCCCGTGAGTTGGAAATAGGCGGTCAATGGAAAGCCAATCTGCGGTTAGTGCCTTATCAGGGTTAAGGTCGTGTTTTGGGTCAAATGCTTCAATAAACCCTTCGGCGGTGTTGGGTTCAAGGTCTATCGTTCTTTCGCTCTGGTAGCCGAGGGGCTCTAGGAGGTTTCGGGCGTTTTCGGAGAGGTCACCGTTGGTGAAGTATTTTAGGGCGCGTATAATTGCGTTTTTGAAGCGAAACCATTGTCCATCGTCTTCCATAAAATCGGCGGTGTCAAGATTATCCCAAAAAGCTGCTTCTTCATAAGTCGAAAATTCGGGTACGTGCAATTTTTTCATTCTCGGTGTCTGTAAATCGGGTGGGAAAGGGATTTCCCACCCACGGGGCCAGGTTCTTAAAATAGGTTCTTAATTTTGGGGCAAGACAACCGCATTCGTATCAATTTTAGCGATGCCGCTGGAAGTGCCAATCCACACGGTGCCATCACCGATTGCAATGCAGTTGACAGTAAAATCCCCGAGCCGATCGGTGGGATATTGAATTTCGCTCCAGTCTGAACTGTAGACGAGAACTTGGTGGTCAGTCGCGATCCACCGCGTCGGCGACAGACCCTTTTTTTCAGGAGTATCACCAGCGTTAGGCTCTGGAACCCCAGGGTCATTATCGCCCGGGGGAACAGTATTAAGCCCTTCGGGAGGGGCATCGACTGCAATGTAAATATTCTTGATTGAATCAATTTCAATTTCCCCATCAATGACGGGCTCGATGTGACTGCTGTCTCCTCGCTCATTTGAGATACCATATCCGTTGGACTGGCGTTGCTTATCATACCAAGTGAAAAAGACCTGCTCTCCGCTGACATCGAAACTGACAATTGAGTCGCCTACACTCCCATCTAATGCTCCTGAGGTGTTGTAAGCACTCCAACTGTTGGAATGGCGGTCGTAGATTGCTATTCCCGCTTCGGAAGTTCCCGCCCAAACGGTATTGGTCGTGGTCGCCAGCGCAACGATGTCATTCGCAGGTAGCCTGTTGTATCTATCGTACCGTGACCATGTACCGGTCAATCGCTCGTAGCGTGCGATGCCCGAAAAAGTCGCGACCCATACTTCGTTTTCGCTAACCTCGATGTCGTAGACCGTATTATGCGGGAGTTCACTCCGTGCGTTATAGTTGTGGAACGACATTTCCGTTTTGTTATACTGAATCACACCGTTATTAAGCGTACCAATCCATAGTTCCTGCCCATTAATCGCTAATGCCTGCACATTAATAATTGGCCCGTAGGTTTCGTGAAGGATATCAAGGCCCTCCGTCTTAGGTTGCCACGAGCCGGTACTGATATCAATCTGTGCCAACCCTTTGGCTGTTCCAACCCACAGTGTATCGCCATCAATAGCAATGGCTTGAACTTGATTGCTCGGCAGTTTGTCGGATACTGTATAAACCAGCCACGCGCTTGATGCGTGCCTCAGTTGCGCCACACGGATGCGGTGCGGGTCTGTGTCAAATTCAATGACATTTGTGAAATCTATAAGCGCGTTAGTGTTTTGTCGTAACTGTAAATAGGCATCTCCACGGGCCAGATATGCAGCATAAAGCCATTCGCTATCGGGGTAGCTTTCTATAAACATCGTCAAAGTAGTTACCGCCGCTTCCGCCTGGCCTGCGTCAATTTGCAACTTGCCGATCAGGTATTGCGCCTGTTCAAGGTAAACGCTCTCCGGGAAACGGTCTTCTAACTCTTGAAGAATTTTGAGTGCGGCTTCAACATCGCCCACTTTTTCTGCGAGTAGGGATGCAACGGTGTAACCGGCATACGCCGCATCTGGGTGGTTTGGATAGTGCTGAAAGAGCAATTGGTAAGATTTGGCGGCTTTATCGTATTCTGCCGCTTGATGGTAGGCATCGCCGACCTGCTTGAAGGTAGCGGACATATCTTGGGCTTCGGGGTTGATGGCAACCACGCGTGCGAAGGATTCTAGGGCTTCATCATTTTTCCCCTCTTCTTGCAGGAGAAGCCCGATTCTATAGTGTGCATCGGCATATTTGGGAAACGCTTCAATCGCATTCTGAAAGGCATTCTTTGCCTCCGCGCGCATTCCCAACTCTAAGAACGATTCCGCATTGCGGAAATACTTCTCCGCTTGCACATCTGGGATAAGGTTTATGTCTGTCGTGAAATGGATGGTGACCTGATCTAGCGGAATTGATAGCCGCTTGCCTTCATACTCAATTTGAGCATCCTGCCCATCTGCCCCCAGCCATCGCCCTGTAATACGGTCTCCATTTTTGCGATAAATTGAGGCGTACTGTTGACCATAGCTGATGGGGCTATTATACAGCAGGAGTATCAATCCGATAATCAGTCTTGTGAAATGGCATCTACTTTGCATGGTTTTAATCCTTGATGTTGTCAGTGGATTTACGGAATTATCAAATCTTGTGTCCCGTCAAACCTTCCGTGAATTAACTACGAGTCGCTTTTAAAAAGATATGTCAACTGTGATGATTTTAACGGGTTGATTAGTCTAATCATAACAAAAAACTGCGGACGATGTCAACTCAGATTTCGGCTGTGCGCCATCGCCGATATGGAACGACCTAAGTGATAACCGGGGTTAAGTCGTTGCTTACAACGATGACCAGCACGGATGCACACACGAACCGATCCGCTCCAGAGGAGCAATATATCTATTACATTTACTGCGAAATGGCTTGCTAAAAGAGTGTGATTCAGGTATACTAACCCAAATTGCCACCTGAAGGGTATGCAAATCAACACAATATTGCGAGTCACATCGGCATTCGATAGATAGCAACTTAATGAAGTCACCTAAAATGGACAAAAATGTGCATGAAGTCACCTGAAATGGACAAAAATGCACATGGATGTGCTACTGATACAAAGTGACAGAGGTGACAGATACCCGACAACACAACACGAAAATCACTTAACCATAATGCGTGGGCAAGCGAAATTTGGGATGACTGATGACCGTTTGGATGACAAGTCAATATGCTGAAGCAGGAAAGGATGATGACAATTGAGAAGTATATTCTTGAAAGACATGGCTTATCGGCGGGCAAGGGTGGTGCTGACAGCAATCGGTATCACAGTTCTCGTCGCGCTTATTCTGGCGTTGGGTGGCATCATGCACGGGATGCGTATCCAAGCCCGTCAGTTTGTTGAATCCACTGGCGCGACGATCTGGATTTCCTCTGAAGGGTCTGGGGGCGCGTTTGTCGGTTTTTCGATGCTGTATGAAGAGTACATGGCACCGCTTAACCATAGACCGGGAATAAAACCGAAATCGCTGTCATTCCTTGTTTTTGCACATGCACGCCCAGTAATTCATGAGAAATCAAGCAAAGCGATTGTTGTCGGGTATCAACAAGGAAAACTGGGCGGTCCAACGCGGACGATGGAGGGAAGAATGTTTACGCCGAGTCGGTTCGCTGATTATCGCCCTGAAGACCCTTTGCCGTTGGAGGTTGTTGTTGACGAGCGGATGGACCTCGAAATCGGTGAGCAGATTACAATCGGCGGCGAAAAACTGAAGGTCGTCGGTAAATCAGAGAGCCTTATGTTTGTACTTGATACGCCGCTGCTGTTTATGGATCTGCGCGCCGCGCAAAAAGTGTTGTTTGCGAACTACCCAAGCGTGAATATGGTGATAGCCCAAGCGGGGGATCACTTTACACCAGCGCAGGTTGCGGAAAATCTCGACGAAGATGCAACAATCGAAGCCCGCACACTCAAACAGACGCTTGACGATATTATCGGAACTTACGTCACTGAACCGATGAAGGCGGTTATGTTTCTTCGCGTGATGCTTTGGTTGGCATCTGGAATCCTAGTCGCGATGATTACATACGTGACCACCCTCGAAAAAACACAGGAAATCGGTGTCCTGAAAGCCATCGGTGCATCAAATGGCTACGTGGTATCATTAATTATCAAGCAGGTCGCCTTGATGTCAATCGTTGGCATTGTTATCGGGGTCGTTTTATCATACGGTTTCGCTTTTGCCGCCCCGATTTTTGTCAAGATTCACTTGGGCGAATCTCTGGTCGTTGCATTTATTAGCTTCCTTGTATGTTGTGCGAGCGGCTATCTCGCTGGACGTAAGGCGATTGCCGTTGATCCAATGGTCGCATTCAGAGGGGAAATCTAGGAATTTGGTCTGAGGAGAAATTAGATGGCAATCGTTGTAGAAGGAAAAGGCTTAACGAAACATTTTGGGCAAGCAGATGCCGCCGTTGTCGCTGTTGACGATGTTGATATCGCCATTGAGGAGGGCGAGTTGGTGATGCTTATGGGCGACAGCGGATGCGGCAAGACAACACTGATTAGCCTGCTTGGTTGTATCCTCACTCCCAACGCCGGGTCGTTGCAGGTTGATGGTCAGTTGATTGATTATGTTAGTCAGGATATGTCCGCCCTCCGTCGAGAAAAGATTGGGTTCGTTTTCCAACTCTTTCACCTCATTCCGTACTTGACAGCAATCGAAAATGTCATGATTGCGATGGGCATCGCCGGCACGAGAGGACACGAGGCAGAGACCCGTGCGAAGGCACTACTCACCCAAGTGGGATTGGAGAGCCGTTTGGAACATCGTCCCGCACAACTTTCGGGTGGCGAGAAACAGCGTGTCTCTTTTGCCCGCGCCCTTGCGAATAATCCTAAGATAATCTTTGCGGATGAACCTACGGCGAACCTCGATAGTCGTCAAAGCGAAAACTTGATGCACCTTGTCAGTGAATTGCGGCAGGAGCATAAGACAACTATCGTCATTGTGACGCACCATGAAGGTTTGAAAAAGGACGCGGACCGGGTTATCCAAATGAAGGATGGACGGATTGGAACCTGACCGGTGCCGTATACTGTAGCCTGGGCATCTTGCCCCGCCCCGCTACATCAGTATACTGTAGCCTGGGCATCTTGCCCCGCCCCGATACATCATAAGGAGTATATAGGACTGTGTTCAACCCAATACACAAAACGACCATCATCGTCACTCTGTACACTCTGCTGATTGCTGTCACATCGGTACACGATGTCAATGCCCAGCATGGCCGCCTACTGATGCAATCGATAGACAGCGAAGCGTTGAAGAATAATCTCATTGGCGATAGTTCGGTGCGGCCTTTTTGGGTGTATCTACCGCCGAGCTACGAAACGAGCGATAGACGTTATCCTGTGATTTATGTGTTGCACGGATTCAATGGCAACGCACAGAGTTTGACCCAAAGAGTCAAAGCGGCGATGGATGCAATGCTCTTCAATGGTCAGATTGAAGAGATGATTGCTGTATTCGTTGATGGCTCGAATCGGTTCGGTGGGAGTCAGTATCTCAGTTCCCCTACGATTGGAGATTACGAAACGTACGTTGTCAGCGAGTTGGTTGGTCGCGTTGATACCCTTTTTCGGACGATACCTGACCGAAACAGCCGGGGTATCACCGGTTTTTCAATGGGGGCATACGGCTCAATGCATCTGGCACTGAAATATCCAGAGGTGTTCAGTGTGGTTGTTGCCCAATCTGGCACTTACGATTTCGGCGACGAGTGGGTGCAACTTTTTGCGAAGACCGCCGGACCGTTTTTGGCACTTATCGATGTTTTCAAAGTCTCCGAAGAACGTGCTTGGAGAGAATTCAATAAGTTACCGCTGCCGATACGGAATGGGATTGCGTATTTGGCAGCGGTAGCTTCCAACCCTGACAAGCCTCCCTTCTATCTTGACCTGCCGTATGAAGTGGTGTCAATTTTGCCGCCCCGGTTTAGGCCCGTCGAAAGTGTCCAGCAACGTATTATTGAAAATGACATTATTCACGAATTGGACCGGGCAAGCAATCGACCGACAAAGTTGAATGCCATAAAGATAGTACACGGCAATCAAGATGAAAAGGCATTCATCCGTCAGGCGGAAGCACTTGTTGCCTCGATGACCGACCGTGGAATCGCTCATGAGTACGAACCGCATAACCTCGGACATACATTTATCGCAGAAAAGTCGTTGCAATTCATCTCTGACCACCTTGTGCCCCATCCCCCAGCACCTTGGGATGTGAACAATGATGGCGTGGTGGATATTCTCGATTTGGTTCTTGTCAGTGGCAGCTTTGGGGAGGAGATAACCACTCCTGCGGGGGAGAACCCTGATGTAAACGGGGATGGAATTGTGGATATATTAGATCTCGTGCTTGTCGCGAGTCACTTTGGAGAAGATATTTAAGTTGCAGCTGGAAGAGATCTGATGGGAAGGATGGAAGGATGGAAGAAACTTCACCCACTCTTCCACTCTACCTGAAAGGAGCGATTTATGAATTTGAATAGATACGCAGTCGTTTTTATGGGAATTTTATTACTCACAATTGCTTTACCAACCAACGCTCAAGAAGGAGATACACAGTTATACGGCGGTGCCTCAGAGATGGGGGAAGTTCTTCTGAGACAACAAGGGGTTTCAGGAATTGGGTTAACTCTTATTGAGGGCGACCCATTCTTTCGATTCCAGTTGCAACCGGAGGTAGACCTTGGTAAGATTGGTATTGGGCTGGATCTCGTCCTACTGTACAATCCATATCCGGAGGAGCACGAGGATGGTACGATGGACGCGCAGTTCCTTGCCGAAGATGGGGAAGAATGGGACAATCTCAGCACGATTATAAGAACTATTCGTTATCTCCGTTATGGGGGGCTCAACGAACCATTGTACGCCCGGTTCGGAGAGTTAGACTATGTGACTATCGGCCATGGATTCATCATGTCCGGCTACGCAAACCACGACCGGCGCGGCTTGCGTGTGAACGTCAGTAGCGGAACCGGGAACGTCGGTTTGGAAACGGTGGTCAACAACCTCGCTGACCCTACAATCTTTGGCGGACGGGCATATCTCCGCCCCCTGCAAGGGACAGGTATGCTCTCGATTCTCGAAAGCCTGGAATTCGGAGCGACCTATTTGACAGACATTAAACCCAACCTGCTTCCGGATGATGAGAAAGATGATAAGACAATCAACGAAGAGCCGCTGATTGCATTGGGTGCCGATATTGCGTTCCCACTCATTGAAACCAACCGCTTTCAACTGCTCCTTTACGACGATTTGGCCGTTCTCAACACGAAGCAGATAGCCAACCCTGACGAAACAGAGCGGGCTATGGGAAATGCTGTCGGGGTGGGTTTGTCGATTCCCAAGGCCCTCTTCAAAGCCGAGTATCGTACCTTTGGTGAAGGCTTCATACCGACGGTATTTGATTACACCTATGAAGCGGCCTCCACAGACTTTTTGGGAATGGAGGAGGATGCCAGCGGTGATGAGGCAATACGCGGCTATTTCTCGATGTTGGCAGTGAACCCCATTCCAAAGGTTGACCTGATGGCAACCTTCCAAGACTATAGTAACAGCGAACCACGATTGTATGCGGGCATCACCGAATCCGGTCTAGTGGAGCGGATGTCGTTCCGTGCATTCTACACGAAACGGGACATCGGCCTGCCGTACCTTGAAGAACTCGGTAATCCGAACAGTGTCAAGGATCCGGGCTTTGTTGAGGATCTGTTCCGACTTGATGAGAAATCCGCCTTCACGGTGCGAATCGGATACGAACTGTTCGCCTCGTTTGAGGTGGCAGTTCTTCAGGAGTACCGTTTCCATCAGGTTGAAAAGGAAGACGGGGAGATGGGTTTTGAGCCGATTAAGAAAACCTCGGTTGAGGCGGGTTTTAGGCTCCAATTTGAGTAATTCGGGAGACACAAGATTGGAAGGGTGGAAGGATGGAAGGGTGGAAGAGGAAACTGTCACTCAATCTACCCCTCTTTCAAGTTGCTTCAAAAGATAGACTTTAATGCTGGAATTGGCTTAATGTTAGGAGGAAAGCAAGATGGCAACACAATATAAGGCTTGTCTGATTGGCTGTGGACGTATGGGGTCAACGATTGACGACGAGGTCGAAGGGCGGCCCGACGCTTATCTATGGCTTCCTTTTTCGCACGCGGCGGCGTGTGTGGAGTGTGAGCGGACGGACTTGGTGGCAGTATCGGACGTAATCTCCGAGAAAGCGGAATCCATTCGCCAACGCTACGATGCGGCTCGGTGCTACACCGATTACCGTGAGATGATTGCCATAGAGCAACCGGACATCGTGTGCATTGCAACCCGTCCAGCGACTCACGCGGAAATTACTGCCTACGCCGCTGAAAATGGCGTTAAAGGCATTTACTGTGAAAAACCGCTCTGTTGCTCGATAGAGGAAGCGGATGCGATGGTTGAAGCGGTTGAGAAATACGGAGTCAAATTCAACTACGGTACGCAACGCCGTTTCATGCCGTTTTATCGGAAGATGCGCGAGCTGATTGATGCGGGTGAGATTGGCGACGTTCAATGTGTCATCGCACAGTATGGGGCAAGTTCGGCACTCTGGGGATTAACTCATGCCGCGGATATGTTGCTATACATGGCAGGTGATGCCGAGATTGACTTCGTTCAAGGCACGATTATTTGCAACGATGAGGATTGGGAGGGCAATCGGTTGAATGCTGACCCTGCCATCGCCGGGGGTTATGTCCGTTTCTCCAATGGTGTGCACGGCTACAACACGGCAGGCACGGGTCCTGAATTTGAAGTGTGTGGCACGAAGGGCAAGCTACGGACGCTCAACAACGGCGCGAGTTGTCACTTCCGCAAAGCGGGAGAATATCCGCGCATCCTAGAGGATGTGCCTTTTCCAGAAGTACCCCGCGATACTGGCACAGTAATGGGTATTAAAAACATCGCCGAATCCCTAGACACTGGGGAAGAGACTCAGGGGCCGATTCAACTTGCCCGGCGCAGTCAGGAGATGCTGATGGGAATGATCGAGTCTCATCGACTCGGTGGTGGGCATGTGCGGTTGCCAATGGTCAACCGATCACTTTATGTCGGACGCTCCGAGTGGTAAGAGGAGACGACGATGAATCAGGATGAGGTATTGCGGCACCTACAGATTGACGGTTGGTATGTTATTGAAGGGGTAATCCCCACAGATGAGGTCAGCACTGTCCGTGAAAGCGTTGAACGGTCAACTGCCGCGCATCGCAATCCCCAAGCACCCGAAGGCATTGGACATGTGCCAGGGTTTATTCGCTACGACCAATCGCTTGCCCCTTATTTGGCTGACCGGGATGTGTTGGGAGTCGTTGAGGAGATGTTGGGGCACCATGTGCGAATCTCCTTTACGACTGCAACGATTAACTACCCGGGAAATCAGCGCGGTAAATGGCATGCGGATTGGCCGTTCAACCAGAACAACGCTGGGCACATCCCCGCTCCCTATCCCGACGCGACGATGCATCTGACGACGTTGTGGATGCTATCCCCGTTTACCCGCGAAAATGGAGGCACCCTCATTGTGCCCGGTAGCCACCGAGCGAGAAACAATCCAACCGGTGACAACGGTGTGAATGCGGATAAACCGTATCCGACGGAGATGCAGGCAACAGGTCCAGCGGGCAGTGTGTTGGTCATCGACAGCCGAATGTGGCACGCCACTGCCCCGAATCGTTCCAATGAACCGCGCACATCGGTCGTTGTGCGTTACGCTCCGTGGTGGCTCAATCTGGATGTGATAATGCCCGGCTCGGTCGAGCGCGCCCGGTTGGTAGATGAAACGGGCGGCAGAGATAACCTCGTTCCACTCGTGCCACCGCAGGTTTACGACGCTCTGCCCAACGACGTGAAACCGTTATTTCGGCATTGGGTAGAGGCGCGGAGAGGCAAAGACGCGCAGAATTTAACGCAGGGACGCAGAGACGCAGAGCAGAGAAGAGGGAAGAGGATTCTCAGGAACCTCTAAAGCATCGGAGAGATGAAACCGCCCATTGTCAAGAACCAGTACATTACTAGGAGAACATCAAAATGATTCGGGTTGTTAAGCCGGAAGGTTTTGGTAATATTCAGTTAGAAGAGGTGCCAATTCCAGACATTAATAGTCGTCAGGTTTTGGTGCGGACAGAAGTTACATTGATTAGCAGAGGGTCAGAATTGTTTCGACGCTATATCAGGGATGAGGCACTTCCGCCATCAATTATGGGCTATTCGCTTACAGGTGTTGTTGAGCAGGTTGGGGCGGAGGTTACAACATATCAGGTTGGACAACGGGTGATGGTCGCCGCACCACACGCGGAATATGTGGTCGGCGATGCAGATTCGCCAAGGGGGCATCTCGTAGCTCTGCCCGATGATGTGTCCTTTGAACAGGGAACTTTCTTGCTACTTTCGACGGAGGCAACGGCTTGGGCGGCATCATCAGGGGCGCAGGAAGGGGACACGATTGTTATTCTCGGTCAAGGAGTCGTCGGGAGTTTGATGATGCAGACTCTGCGTGGATATAACCCCGAGCGGATTATCACCGTTGACACCTTACCGTTGCGCTGTCGAATCTCCCGCGAGTTGGGGGCGGATGTAGTGATTAATGCGTCCGATGAAGACCCGATTGAGGCGGTGCGTCGCGTAACCGCCGGAACAGGCGCAGACCTTGTGGTTGATTGCGTCGGGGGATATGCGGGTGTAAAATCGTTTGAGCAGGCGCAGGACATGGTACGTGGGAAAGGCACAATTCAACTGATTGCGCTGTACCAGCAAGCTCCGCTGCCGTTACATTCATCAAAAATTATGGGCAAGCGGCTTGTTGCTGGCATCCTGACCGCCGAGCCGCTCTCACAAACTGCCTTACGGGCGTTGGAAAAAATCCGTACCGGCAAGATCCAAGCGAGTCGGATGATTACCCATCGCTTCCCTTGTGCCCAGGCAAAGGAAGCATTTGATTTCCTGTGGAACACGCCTGGGGAGGCACTTGGTGTCCTGTTGATTTGGAGATGAGGCGGTTTTTCGATTGATTTGCCATTATGAGATTGGGAATGGAAGGATGGGATTGGAAGGATGGAAGATTGGGTGAAGTTTCTTCCCTCCATCCTTCCACCCTCAAAATGTAAAGTTTATTCTGGAAAGTTGCTTGAGCATATTTCAATATAAAAGTTTCACTGACATTTATTAAAACCGCCCGGAGCCTAGTAACTATCAATGCAAAGACGGCATCACCGAATGAAAATGCACACCCGTTTGCCCAATTATCCTGGATTGTTCGCACCTTAGATACCACCCGAATTGAAAATATCCCCAACGCAGAGCAAGCCCTTAACGCAGAGACGCAGAGTTGCAGAGACGCAGGGAGGCAGAGATGCAGAGCAGAAGAAGATGAGATACGACCCTGATGGGGGGCAAGATGACTTGAGAGGGTCGGTCATCGGTGACCGACCCTCTCAAACTTGACGCAAAAGCGGGGTTTGGCAAGGAGTGAAACGTTACGGCTTGATGGATAGAAAGAGAGTCGCAGGGAAGAGTCAGAACAGAATCTTCTGTGCGTGCCTGCGTCCTGTGGGCCCCTGGGTTAAAAATCTGGTCTGGGGTGTGTGCGGTTTCAATTGCCAATAAGGGGGTGTGTTGTGGGGTGAAAGAAAAAAGGGGTTTGAAATCCGTGAGCATTTTCATGAGCGCAACGCGTGAGAGTGCTGATAGTTATTGACATCTGAAGCATCCTGAGAAATATCAGTTTCAGTTTTTCAAGTTACGGTTGCTCTAGTTATCCGCGATACACCTAGCTTTGCCGATCCTTGCGGATGGAGACCCGATGACGAGACGCAAAAAACTCGGTTTCTAAAATGTGAATTTATTATTAAAACCTGCTTGAACCCATATTCCGCACCTGTTTTGACACGTTCTGGTATTTTGAGGACAAACCCGCGGCACAAAAGCATCTGCAGCGGAGTGTAGGCTTGAAAGTTCTTATAGGTAAAAAAATGAGAAAACCCAAACTTGTCGTTGGACACCTGATGAACGACCAATTATTTGTCAAATCCGTTGCGACTTCAAAACCCCTAGATTGGATCAAGTGGTTAGAAACCGAAGAGCTTGTTGAGTTTTTCTCGGAATTGCTCCAGACGGTAACGCAGATTTCTGAGGGCAAAAAAGATGCTGGGACGCTTTCGATTTTTCTCTCCGAATGGCGTGAAACCGCCTTGCTCAATTCAGAGCCAGAGGTCTTGGAAGATATCGCCGAGGCGGAGCAGGAATTGGCCGCTGGTGGTGGGAAAGCTTGGTCCCAGATCAAGAAAGAGATAGGACTGTGAATCATCAGCAATATACGCTTGAGCCACTTCCAAGCAAAGTCGAGAATTTTATTAAGCGGCTTGAGCAAGAAACTCAGGAGCGAATTGATGCCGCTTTTTAGTAAATCTGCGAATCTCCGTTCCAACACGAAAATCCAACAACAATTAGAAAATTACGTGGAAAGAAGACAGTACTCCCTCCTCAAAGCACCAGCGGTGCGAAAAATGCAAGAATAATTTCGCTAATGTAGTATAGGTGCTATTGAAAATGGCTGGCATTGATTTCGATAAAGTGTTTCCACTTTTCGGGGACATCCATTTCTGCGAAAATTGCTTCAACCGGACACTCCGGTTCACATACACCTCAGTCGATGCACTCGGCCGGGTCAATGTAGAGTTGGTCTTCCCCTTCAAACTCGTCTGAATCCGGGAGTGGATAAAAACAATCGACAGGGCATACATCAACACATGCGGTATCCTTGACATCAATGCACGGTTCGGTGATGACGTAAGTCATTTTGAGTTCCTCCTTTCTTTCTGTTCGCAAAATTAAACCATAAATCTATTCATAAGGTAACACTCTCAAAAATTTTTCTGCGTGTCACTTCGAGCTTTTGCCACCAATAATGATAAGAAATACACTATCTTCGCGGGCATAGACAGCGTGAAGGATATCAGCTGTAAAGGTAACCGCGTCCCCTTGTTCCAGCGTGATTTGCTCAGCACTTGTTGTAAATGTGATGCTACCGCTCAGCGTAATGACGGTAGCAGCAGCAGGGGCCGGATGCTCCTCAAGCGCAGCTCCCGATTTCATGACGGTCAATACAACGGTCAGTTCATCCCCGCGAGCAAGCGTCATCGAAGCTCGCCTTGACGTGGCGGAAGTTGCTTCTCTCATGAGTTTTTCAGCCATTGAGGTAAGCGGAAACGCCTTAACCATTGATGTATTTAGATCTACTGGCCTGTACGGGCGGTCAAATGATGTGTTCATTGTGAAACCTCCGTTGATTGAAAATAGTTGGCATTGATTTCGGTAAAGTGCTCCCACTGTTCGGGGACATCCATTTCTGCGAAGATGGCTTGAACCGGACACTCCGGCTCACATACTGCTCAGTCGATGCACTCTTCCGGATCAATGTAAAGTTGATTGACTCCTTCAAATTCGTCTGAATCCGGGAATGGGTGAATGCACTCGACCGGACACGGTTCAACACATGCGGCATCCTTGACATCAATGCACGGTTCGGTGATGAGGTAAGTCATTTTGAGTGCTCCTTTCTAATTTTATATTTTATAAAGTAAAAACTTTATAAAAGAATAACATAGAATAACAGGAAATGCAAGAAAAAAAGCTCCTACCGCAGGGGAAGGAGCTTTGATTCAATCTGTTCTGTTCTTTTCTGTCAAATATGGGTGTGTGTTCTGTCAGATACTTTTCTGAGTTTTCTGAGTAAACGCATCCATTTGATGGAGAGAAAAAAGGGCGGAAACCCAATCAGTGCTTGCGTTCTAGGCGATTTATGTGAGATGCCACTCGGAATGATGGCGATGTTGGGATTAAGGGACTGCCCGCGGCGACGGAGGGTGAGGGGGAAAACCTCCCCAACAAAAAGGAACAAACCAAATGACCAACGAACAAATCAAAAAGAAAGAGATCGAATCCGCTTTAGCGAGAATACCCGACAGCGATTTTTTGGAAACCACAAAAGACCTGCTGGCGGTTCTAGGCTACCACAGCCAACGCACCCTCAACCTATCGGGAAACGTAGATGACTTCATTCAGAGACTTCCCGCCCCGATCCAAGACACCGAGACAGAACGGGAATTCCGAGCCGAAGTCGAATCAATAAAGCCGGTGTTTCAAGTTACGAGCGATGAAATTGAGAACAGCGGTCAGATAGAGCTGTTTGAGTCACCCAACTTTGATGAGGGGAGGGCAAAGAGTTTTATGTTCTTTGCGGTCCAATTGAAAGGCAAAAACTACCCTCGAGGCAAATACGCCCAGTTTACACGCGAGATCAACAAGCGGATAGTGATGCCGGTTGTGGTCCTCTTCCGCGTTGAGAACCGTTTGACTATCGGTTTTGTCCGTCGCCGCCCTCACAAGCGTAAATCAAAACGCAACGTGCTCGAACAAGTCACACTGATCAAGGACATAGCTCTCAATAACCCACACCGGGCGCATCTCGATATTCTATTTGAACTCTCGCTAGAGGAATGCGCGAAGTGGATGGGGAGCAACAATCAACCGGAAAACTTTGATGGTTTGCTCGCGGCGTGGCTTGCCCGCCTGGATACTGAAGCACTCAACAAGCAATTCTATCAAAAGCTGTTTGATTGGTTTAAGTGGGCCGTCGATGAGGCAGAATTTCCGACAGACGAAAAGCGCACCCTGAAACCGGAGGAGCACGTCATCCGGTTAATCACACGCCTGCTGTTCGTCTGGTTTATGAAGGAAAAGGGATTGGTCGCCGATGCACTGTTCACCGAGGCGCAAGTTGCCCCCTTGCTGAAAGCCTACGACCCGGACACCGGCGATTCGTACTACCGTGCCGTACTCCAGAACCTATTTTTCGCCACACTGAACACCGAGATAGAGAAACGTCGGTTTAGCAAAGGCGGAAACCCGGGCCATCGTAATTTCTCACGGTATCGCTACAAGGATCAGATAACTGACCCCGATAAACTGCTAGAACTGTTCGCGCGAACGCCATTTATCAATGGAGGGTTGTTTGATTGTCTTGACAGCGAGGAAGCGACACGAGATGGCGGCTATCGGATTGATTGCTTTTCGGATAACGCTTACAAAAAGTTAAAGATTCCCAACTATCTCTTCTTTGACAAAGCCCGCGGTCTGATTCCCCTGCTGGAACACTACAAGTTTACCGTCGAGGAAAGTACGCCGATAGAGCAGGAGGTCGCGTTAGACCCCGAACTGCTCGGCAAGGTGTTTGAAAACCTACTCGCCGCGTATAACCCCGAAACCGGCGCGGCAGTACGGAAACAGACCGGCTCCTACTACACCCCCCGCGCCATTGTGGACTACATGGTGGACGAAGCGTTAGTAGCGACGCTCGCACAGCAGGTGTCGCCAACGGATGACGACAAGGAGTTGTGGGAAGAGGAGTTGCACTATCTGTTCGATTATGCACAGGAGTGCGACGATGCCAGCGAATGGTTTGATGACGCTGAGACAGAGCAGATTGTGCGCACGATTTCAGAGCTGAAGATACTGGATCCAGCCGTCGGCTCCGGTGCCTTTCCGATGGGGATGTTGCACAAGCTAACCCTCGCACTGCGTCGACTTGACCCAGATAACAATCGATGGGAAGAGTTACAGAAAGAACGAGCGAAACGGCGGGCAGATAAGGCATTTGATGACACAAAGGACGACGAAGTGCGGAGCGAAGAACTCCTCGAAATCAACGAAACTTTCAAAAAGTATCGGGATTCGGATTTCGGTCGAAAGTTGTACCTCATCCAAAACAGCATCTTCGGATTGGACATCCAATCCATCGCCTGCCAAATCGCCAAACTTCGCTTCTTCATCTCCCTCGCCATTGAGCAGGAACCGGATAGAGATGCAGACAACTTCGGAATTAAGCCGTTGCCGAATCTGGAGACGCGCTTTGTGGTAGCGAATACGCTAATCGGTCTTGAAGGTGAGCAAACTTTGATAAGCCAAAAGACGAAAGCGTTAGAGCAAGAACTAGATGCCAACCGAGAGCGACATTTCCACGCAACGACACGCTCAAAAAAACTGGCATGTCGGACAAGGCACCACAAATTACGCCAGGAATTGGCGAGGGAATTAAAGCGTATCGGTATGCCCGCCGATGATGCCGAAAAAATCGCGCTTTGGGACCCCTACGACCAGAACGCCAGCGCGGATTGGTTTGACCTAGAACGGATGTTCGGCCTCACGGACGGGTTTGATGTGGTGATTGGCAATCCACCGTATATTCAATTGCAAAAAGATGGCGGGAAATTGGGGAGTTTGTATGCCCTCTGCAACTTTGACAGTTTTGTCAAGACGGCCGATATTTACTGCTTGTTCTATGAAAAAGCGAATCAACTGTCGAAAAACGGTGGGCATCTCTGTTTCATTACTTCCAACAAATGGATGCGCGCAGGGTATGGCAAAAATTTAAGAGATTACTTCATTGAACATACCCAACCCGTTCAACTGCTGGACATGGGGCCGGGTGTGTTTGATGCCACCGTGGACACCAACATCCTGCTACTACAAAACACCGCCACCGATGCTCACTTAACCTTCACAGCGACAACCATCGGATCTGACTTTGACCCACACACCGATAACATCGCCCAATATCTGATTGATAACGGAGTGGCTATGGAACTTCCTCCCAAAGGCGAATCGTGGGCAATACTCTCACCTGCCGAACTGTCCCTAAAACGCAAAATAGAGGATGTCGGCAAACTGCTCAAGGACTGGGATGTAAACATCTATCGCGGAATTACAACAGGTTGCAACGAAGCATTTATCATCGACGAAGCCAAGCGCGACGAACTGATCGCACAAGACCCAAAGTCATCCGAGATCATCAAACCACTTCTGCGCGGGCGAGACATAGAACGCTACCATGCCCAATGGGCAGGATTATATCTGTTATTTATACCGTGGCACTTTCCATTACATGAAGATACCACGATTACAGGCGCATCTCGCAATGCGGAAGAGCAATTCAAAAAACGGTATCCTTTCATCTACAATCATTTATTGCAATATCAAGATAGGTTGTCAAAAAGAAATAGATCCGAAACGGGTATTCGATACGAATGGTACGCGCTACAACGCTGTGCAAACACTTACTACCCCGAATTTGAGAAGGAAAAGATTGTTTGGCAAGAGATGGTAACGAAAGGGACATTTCTTATTGATAGAAACAAGTTCAATTCGCTTGATACGACCCGGATATTAACAGGCAAACACCTTACCTACTTGATTGGTATCTTAAATTCAGAGTTCTTTCTTTTCGCATTTAAAAATTACTATGCGGGCGGTCATTTGGGTTCAAAAGGAATCAGATTTAAAAGTGAATTCATGAAACCCTTCCCTATCCCCCCTATCACAGAAGCCAACCAACACCTCGCCACTCAGATAAAAGAGCGGGTTGACAAAATCCTCGCCGCCAAACGCGCTAACCCAAACGAGGATGTATCTGTCCTTGAAAATGAGATTGATGAAATAGTATACTTGTTATACGATCTTACCCCTGATGAAATTAAAATTGTGGAGGAAAGAGAAAGGAAATTATAATGGATAATTTAGCTGATTCGCTACTACAGGGTTTAAAAGAAGAAGCCACTGAATTTAAAGTCGCTGCCAATACAGCGTGCGACGAGGTATTCAGAGACTTGCACACTAAGCACCCGCAACTCATGGATGCGGAAGTCAAAAAGCTTAATGATATAAAATTTACAATATTTTTTAATCACGGTGAATCCAAAGCTTGGAAAAAATACCATAGTCAAGTAGAGGATGACATACTCAAGGGAATTTCTTCTAGTATAGAAAAGGTTCTCAATCGGTCCGTGGAAACCCGTGAGTTGGAAAAGTATCTTTGGATCGAGTGTAAAGACAAAAACAATGAATTGAAGGGAATTTTTCATGTCCCCAAACGGAAAATTGACGAGATACGTCAGATGTCTGATGACTTTCAAGCTAAGAGTATGAAAGAGATGCGGAACCAGCTTATACAAACTGTGAATGATCGTGCTCATCATATTGGGCAGTCCGTCTTACCGGATATTCATATTACACTGATCTTCCCCACCTCTAGTACGATAAATGTACTGAACTATAAGAGGGAAGCAGGTGTAGAACAGGATAATTGTATCTATAGTCTACCGTCAGTAACGTTAGACTCCAACGTGTTTCTCAATATGAAGAGAGGTGAGGTAGTAGATTTGCTGGAATTTCGTCAGAAATACCCGGTGGATTTGGCAGTTACACACCGAATTCAAGAAGATCTTGACCTACGTCCGTGTGAAGATCAGTTGCTTACAGATAGCTATATTAGAAAGATTCCTTCAATTATGCGCTGTTGTTTTGACAGTCGTAGCAAGCGATTCCTTTTGAATCCGGAGTTCGACAAACCAGGGAGCACCGAATTTTTAAAGGCGGCTGAATCTATTATTGACGACTTTTTTAAACAAACCGGGGAGAATCCACCAGAATATCAAGACTGGGATCATCTCCATGCCCATTACCTGTCTGGGAGAGATATTTTTCTGACAGAGGATAAAAAAATTCTTAAGATTAAGGGTTGGTTAAAAGAATTATTAGGTATTGTCGTGATGAAACTTGAAGAATTCTTAAGATTGGAAAAATGTCAGGTGTCAGTATGGCGAGAAAATTCTGAAAACCCCCAAATCCTGCAAATCCCGATCGAGACGGAGGAAAGAGAATGAGCAAACCCCTAAAAGGATTCATTACCTATTCGCGTAAGGACGAACGGAAAAGGCAGAGATTGAGAACGTGTCTTGCTGTAATGGAGAATACAGGCGACATAAAGGTTAAGGATGATACTGACATCACCGCAGGTGGCGAAGCACGTCAGGAAGACATTCTCAAAGAGGTTGCCAATTCGGATATTCTGCTCTATCTCGTCTCCGTTGATAGTCTGGCCTCTGAAAACTGCAATAAGGAGTTGATCGAGGCTGTAAGGGCAGGAAGAACAATCATCTCCATCATCCTTGAGAGTTGCGATTGGCTAAAACATCAACTAAGTGGTTTTGAAGTTTTGCCGCACAAAGGTAAGCCTATTAACAAATGGAAACCTCAGAGTGATGGTTGGCAAAATGTGGTGGATGGTATCCGAAAAGCCGTTGAAGAAATGCAAGCTCAGGTGGATGCGTCCTCCGAGACATCTGAAAAAGAACGACACGCTGAATTGGCGTTCCAACACGGTAACGCTTTGATGATGATCAGGCAAATAGACGCGGCGATAGAACGTTACTCATACGCAATTGAACTCGATCCAGACGATGTCAACACCTATAACAATCGCGGGGTTGCTTACTACAGTAAAGGGGAGGTTGCCCGTGCTATTGCAGACTTTAACATGATGATACGACTAGATCCTAATGATGCCCTAGCCTATAACAATCGTGGTCTGGCTTACATGAGCAAAGACGATTATGATCGTGCCATCGGTGACTATAATATGGCGATAGCCCTGAATCTCGATTTTGCCGGAGCCTATAACAATCGTGGTTTGGCTTACATGAGCAAAGACGATTATGATCGTGCCATCGGTGACTATAATATGGCGATAGCCCTGAATCCTGATTATGCCGATGCCTATTACAACCGCGGTATTGCTTACGTTAAAGAAAGCAATTATGAGTGTGCCATCGAAGACTATACCACGGCGATACAACTCAAACCTGATGATGCCCAGTACTATAATAGTCGTGCGTTTGTTTACGCGAGAATACACGAGCATCAGTGTGCCAGCGAAGACGTTACCAAAGCGATAGAACTGAATCCCAATTACGCCGATGCAGGTTATAGTCGAGGCAAAGCTTAGTTGCACTTAAGAGGAATGAGAAAGAGCCAAAGTATGCCTGGCGACTGCCAAGGAGCAGGAGATCGAGCAACACGGTATTCAGTTACCCGCAGGCATCGCCGCAATGCTAACACCCCAATAAGCGTGAATGTTTACAAACCGACTTCCCCCGCAGAAATTCCATTGTAGAGGACAAATCATGAGTACACCAACCCAATCCGAACCGCAAGACGACCTAAGCGCGGTTTTTGAAAAAATCCAGGAGATAGTCGCAAAATCAGCCGATGGTGACTATCTCTACCGCGGCGAACCTAAACACTATAAAGAACATCCATACGAGGGGAAAGTTTCCTCAAACCTATGGCGTGAATATTATAAAGTTGATATGGGAATCTATACTATAGAGGAGATTCAAGAACTAGAACTGAAAGATGCTAAGCGGTACATCAACGGAGACGGGTTTGAAGCCCTAACCCAACTCCAGCACTACGGAGGTAAAACCAACCTGATAGATTTTACGACCGACTATCTGATAGCCCTCTTCTTCGCCTGCGATGGTTCTTACGACAAATGTGGCAGGGTTATCTTGTTGCCAAAAACCGAGGAGATAAAGGAAAAATACAGAGTCGAGGAACCTCGGAATCCGCAAAACCGCGTCATAGCCCAAAAGAGTATATTTATTCGACCACCCGATGGGTTTATTGAACCAAAACCAGACGACGTAATCAATATTCCCAAAAGTCTCAAACTACCTACGTTAGAATACCTGCGAAAGTACCACAACATATCTATCGAGACCATCTACAACGATATCCATGGTTTTATTAAAAGCCAGGACATCCGATGGTGTGCCCACGCTGAATTTGGTGCAGCTTTAGCTTGTGAGAAGGAACAGGATTATGAAAACACTATTAGACATTACACCGAATGCTTGAAGATAAATCCGCAACAGACTTATGCTTATCACAATCGCGGGCTTGCTTACTATCGCTATATAGGCGATTATGATCGTGCCATCATGGACTTTAACGAGGCGATAAAACGAGAACCAGATTATGCTGAAGCCTATAACGATCGGGGAGCAGCTTACGGCAAAAAGGGCGATTATGACCATGCCATCGGTGATTTTAACAAAGTGATAGACCTAACCCCCGATAATGCCGAAACCTATTACAATCGTGGGAGGGCTTACTGCCTCAAAGGCGATCATGACAGTGCCATTGAGGACTATAACAAAGCGATAGACCTGAATCCCGATTATGCTAACGCCTATTGTGGTCGTGGTGAGGCTTATCGCAACAAAGGTGAGATTGATCGTGCTATTGTCGACTTTAACACGGCGATACGATTTCAGTCAGATCTTGTCAATGCCTATTACAATGGTGGTTTGGCTTACTACGCTAAAGGCAATATTGACCGTGCCATCGAAAACTTTAACATGACAATAAGGCTTGAACCTGATTTTGCTCCAGCCTATTACAATCGTGGTGCGATATACGGACAACAAGGCAACTATAACCGTGCTATCATAGACTTTAATAAAGTCATAGACCTAAAACCCAATGATGCTGATGCCTATTACGGTCGCGGCGGTGCTTACCGCCATAAAGGCGATTATGACAATGCTCTCGCAGACTATAACGTAGCAATTCAACTTAATCCTAATGTTGATGCTTATATCAATCGCGGTGCTACTTACGGAATAAAAGGCAAATACGAACTTGCCATCAAAGATTTTAACACGGCGATAGAACTCAAACCCAATGATGCTAAAGCCTATGACAATCGCGGTATTGCTTACAGGAAAAAAGGCGATTTTGACCGCGCCATCGTAGACTTTAACAAAGCAATAGAGTGTAAACCCGATTTTGCCGAATCCTACTACAATCGTGGTCTGGCGTGGTTACTCCTGAAAGAATGGGAAAAAACCAAATCAGACCTGACGACTGCCAAAGAGAAGGGAGCAAATATTGTTGATGAGTTTCGTATGGACTACGAAAGCGTTTCGGACTTCGAGGGCAAACACGATATTCAGCTACCGCCCGACATCGCCGCAATCCTAACCCCCCAATAATTCCGCGTTCTCCGTGTCATCTGCGATTCAGACAGCTTAATGCTCTTAATCCGCGTAATGCGTCAAGTTGCGTCGAGTCATCTGAGGACGGATGGCAAGATGCTCTTACGGGGATTCTTTGACCGATAGTTCTTTTGCCTTATACTTGTGCGCTTCTTCTGAGGTGACGATCATTGTACCACTGCCGCCGCGTGTCAGCACCTCAACGAGGAGTGAGCCTTTTTTGGTGCCTTGAAGGATATGTGCTCTTTCAACCTTTTTGCTTTCGACGGTGCGGATACACGCCTCTAATTTTGGAATCATGCCGCCAGTCAGCGCATCGGTTGTGAGCATGGCTTTTGCCTGTTCAACGTCCAGATACGAGATTAGAGAATCTGCATCTGCTGGGTCTTTCAAAACGCCCGGCACGTTGGTGAGTACAATTAATTTCTCCGCTTCCATGTGAAGGGCGAGTTCTGCTGCGACCGTATCGGCATTGATGTTATAGACATCCCCGTGTTCATCGAAGCCGAGACAGGCCACGACAGGGATATACCTTTTTTCGATTAAATCGTGCAGAATGTCTGGGTTGACTACTTCAATTTCTCCGACATACCCTAGGTCTTCGCCATCTACTGCTCCCTTTTTCTGGACCCGTATCAAATTTCCGTCAACGCCTGTTAACCCAACCCCGCCCGGTGTTCTTCCGCCGCCCGATGCTCTTTGGGTGGTTAAGCGCGATTCATCGGGGGTCATGAGTTCGTGTTTTCTAAGGCTCGCAATAATGTCGGTGTTCACTTGACCGGCATAAACCATTTTAGCGATGTTCAACGTTTCGATGTCGGTCACCCGCAACCCTTGGACAATCTTTGGCTCGATACCTCTCTCTTCTGCGAGTTTGGTGGCTTGCGGACCGCCGCCGTGAACCACAACCACGTTGATACCAACGTGACGAAGAAATACAATATCCCCTGCGATTGAGTCTAAGCTTTCGGAATCGCCCGCAAGCTCTCCGCCGATTTTGATGACAAATACTTTTCCGTGAAACGCAATGATATAAGGCAGGGCTTCTTTTAAGACATCAACTTTTTCTTCGTTCGTCATTAAGTACTTGAACCTTCCATTTAATTTGAGGCGTGGAACCTATCTCTTTTTTTCGGTATCTTGATGGTTTCAACCACTGCCGTATCTGCCCGGCGTTCCGGCTCTTCACGGCTGATGAACCTGCCTGTTTTAGCTATCCGAGAGAAACCGAGTTTTGCCGAAAAAACTCGGTTTCAAGAATGTCAAATTTACTACTAAAACATGCTTAATAGCGTTGAAACTCCGGTGATCCAATAATGACCCCAACCATCCTCGCCACCATCTCGCCCTGTTTTTTCTGCTTTCGGGCTTGTTTTTGCTTCTGAAGTCCCTCTTGCACAATTGGTGTCAGTTGTTGAAATGTCTGTGTCAAATCGCGTTCAGGAAGGATGAGGGAGGCGTAGGTATTGAGTGCCGTATCAGCGGATTCCGATTGCGGGTCTGCTTTCAGGGCAGATAGATCGAGACGGACCCCTTTAATTCGACGCGCCGCAAGGTTGAGACCAAAGTTCATTCGACTCAGCAGTGTGCCTGTATTCACCCACGCCTCAGCGTGATACGCGTAGCCGGTAGGGGGCTGACAGGCATACAGCGGTTGCCCCATTCGAGCAATCCAGCTCAGCGTTGGGCGCGTCTGTTTCACGTCAGCGTTAAGTGTGCGTAGGGCACTGACCACAAGTCCAAATGGTGTCTTCGTTTTGGTTCGTTGCTTCGCAGCTTCCCAAAATTCGGGTGATACGGCGATTGTCCGAATTAAAGCAGGAACATCGCCCTTGGTTTTAAGGAAGGTTTCTGCCAAGCGATTTACCAAAGTCTCAGGTGGATTGTCCGACACGAAACGGACAGCAAGTTTGTAAGCTATATGGTGCGCTGTTGATGGGTGCTGGGTGAGCATGTCCAAGACCCGTTCACCTTCTTCGATTCCGCCGCCCGCTGGAAATTTCTGACCGAGAATCGTTTTCGGTTTGGTGTCGTGGGCACTGGCTCTGAATAAAAATTCACCCTCTTTGACGAAGGCGTTGGGTCTGCGCTTCATCTGGTTCCGAATGCGCTTGGCACCCCGACTCGATGGAAACACGCCCCAGCCGGTCAATGCACGGGCGACTTCGACGACATCCTTTTGCGTATAGCCCCCATCAACACCCAATGTGTGTAATTCAAGCAACTCGCGTGCGTAGTTTTCGTTGATACCACGTTTTGCGCGTTTCGGCGGCGCTGTCATTTCCATCATTTCTGACCCCGCTTCTGTACTGCCAGCAAGCTGTCGTACCTTCCGCCGACGGGGCAGTGCTGGCGGTGCAGTGGATTGGGCGTTATCGAGATAATAAAGCATCGCTGGGTGTTTTGCTGTTGCGCCAAGCAGGTCACGGAACTTCCCCAGCACATGCGGACGAATCGCGTCCCGTTCGTAGGAGGGCACCCACAGGCTGGCCTGATTGTCTCTTATCGTCACGTTGAAATGGTTGAACCAGAAATCGGTGAGGACTTCCACAAGCTGATTTTCACTATACACCCCGCGGAACAGTTTTTGCGACAACAATTCGTTGTTCAGTTGGCCCGGAGGACGATAGCCCTTCTCCTGCGAAAACGCCTTTAACTTCTTGCGTATCTCTGATTGAGTTACCTTGGAATAGTCTTTGGGAAGGATGCCCGCACGAATTGCCTGCGAGCGTACAGTGCCGTTTCGAGGATAAGTATTAACAATGTCACGGGCAGACATGCTAAGAGATCGGAATCCCGAAAGGCGGCCTTCAAGCATCGGACTCGGCAGATTCCCTGAAAGCTGCTGTTCTAACCAAACCGATAAACCCATTTCGACGACCCTGTCAATGTCGTCCGGGCGAGCCCCGAATGCAAACCGCTCTAGTAAATGGGTGGCGGCCTCTCTTTCCGAAATGCCTGCTTCCGCGTAGGGGAGAGCGGTTTGAGATTCTGTGTGCGCCGTAAAGGATGCCATGTTAAAGAGTATCGCGTTAAAGAGTATCGCAATCAGTGTTGTTAGGATGGTTCTGGTGTACATGAATTTCCTCCTTCATTATTTATAGTGTCTAATCGGCGAATTGGGTCGTAAACTCACGTTTTTACGACACCATCTGAAACGGTTTCTAACTCAAAGGCAGCTGCCATCAATGCTTTGGTGTAATCTTCTTGAGGATTATCAAAGATTTCATCGGCAAGCCCCTGCTCGACAATTTTTCCATTCTGCATCACAATAACATAGTTCGCCATTGAGCGAACAACCTTCAGGTCGTGGCTGATGAAGAGATAAGCCAGACCGTGTTCCTGCTGCAATTTTTGTAGCAACTCAATGATTTGCGCTTGGACACTCACATCCAGTGAGGATGTGGGTTCATCAAGGACAATAAATTCCGGTTTCAGTACGATGGCTCGCGCTATCGCTACGCGCTGCCTCTGCCCACCGGAAAATTCGTGCGGATAACGGTCTCGGCTCTCAGGCTCAAGCCCGACCTCCTCGAGTGCTTCTATAATCAGTGTCTCGCGTTCTTCGGGTGTGTCCACAATCTGATGGATTTTAAGCCCCTCCTCGATAATCTGTCCGATTGACATGCGGGGACTTAGGCTTCCGAACGGGTCTTGAAAAATCATCTGAATCTCACGGCGTAATGGGCGTAACGCGCGGGATTTTAGTCCTTGAATCATTTGCTCTTTGAAGTGGATTAGCCCATTAGAAGCAGTGAGTCTTAATAGTGCGAGACCGAGCGTCGTTTTTCCAGAACCCGATTCTCCCACAACACCTATAGTCTGTCCAGCATTCACCCCCACTGTAACCCCATCAACCGCCTTCACATAATCCATGGTACGACGGAGTATCCCAGCTTTGATCGGGTACCAGACACGCAGGTTTTCCGTACGCATGATTGGTTGGGAATCGGGATTTTCGGGCGGAGAGCCAGCGGGCTCAGAGTCTAGGAGATGGCGTGTGTATGGGTGCGATGGCGCGTTAAAAATTTCGGACGTTGCGCCACGCTCTACAATTTCACCGTTATTCATGACACAGACGTGGTCTGCCACTTTTCGCACAACGCCGAGGTCGTGGGTAATAAAAAGCATCGCCATCTCCAGTTGGTGTTGTAGGCCTGAAAGCAGTTCAAGAATTTGCGCCTGAATGGTAACATCTAACGCTGTCGTGGGTTCGTCAGCGATGAGTAAATCGGGTTCGTTTGCTAGTGCCATAGCGATCATCACCCGCTGCCGCTGTCCGCCGGACAGTTCATGTGGAAACGCTTTGAGTCTTTTTTCCGCTTCACCGAGACCTACGAGATGAAACAGTTCAAGGGTTCGATGGCGGACGGCTTCCCTAGACATCCCTTTGTGCAGTATCAACGTCTCATCGACCTGCTTCTCAATGTTGTGCAACGGATTTAAGGATGTCATCGGCTCTTGAAAGACCATTGAGATGCGGTTGCCACGCACCGTTTTGAGCACCGACAGCGGTGCCCCGACCAGTTCTTGCCCGTCGAGCAAAATGCTACCGCCCGGATGATGCGCCGTGGGATAGGGTAACAATTGCAGAATGCTCAACGCTGTCACCGACTTGCCAGAGCCAGATTCCCCAACGAGTGCCAACGTTTCACCACGATTGATGGTGAATGACACCTCTTTTGCCGCGTGAACTGTCCCGTACTCAATATGGAAGTCAACTGAGAGATCTTTTACTTGTAGTAATGGTGTCATTTTTCTGAGGGGGGCGTCCAAAGTCTACCTGGTCCTAGGTTGCTCCTGCTGGGTTGCCAAATCCAGCAGATGGAACATGCTTACCAAATTAACTTCATGAGTCACATTGCGCTTACTTTGGCGCGGTCTATGGGCCTACCATGTTCTAATGAAAAGTGTTTGGTGGATTAGCCCCGAAAGGGATTCACAGGGTGTGCGTGTATCACAAGAAGGGTAGGAAGCTCCCGTTTCTCGTGAATTTCAAAACATTTACAGGAAACGGAAGCAAGGGATTTCCTACCTACGGGCCGGAGGTTTTTAGAAATTACCTAGGTAGGTCTACTATTGGCGTAGGCTTTGCATGAAGGCCTCTAGGCTTTGTGCATCGGATGCTGTGATGAGCAATTCTCTGAGACGTGGCAAATCGCCAATACTTTCAAGGTTAGGTTTTAGGACTTGCACAGCATCAGACTGGAATCGGGTTCCTAGCAACGTGAGAATGGATTCAACGACACCCTTTCTTTCACCCTCTTGCCGACCCTCTTGCCGACCTTGTTCAATACCTTGTTCAATACCTTGTTCAATACCTTGTTCAATAAAGCGTTGGACTAACGGAAATTCGTGCATCATATCCTCCGGTATGTGTTGTTCTATCTGTTCGGAACTATAAATTAAACTGCTAAAAACACTCAAAATCCCCAATAAATTGGGCAAATCCTCTGGTGATACGTTTGCCGATTTTGTCGCTTCGGCACATTCGCCCAACCACTGATCGGCATCCAACCCACTAGGCCGTTGCATCAACGGCGTGAGCGTCAGTAAACCGGGCTCTTGTGTTCTCAAAATCGCTTGCCCATCTATCTCAATGAGCCGAATCACCTTGTACCGCATAAGATACTCGCCGCCATCCCATTCGTAAGCATAGTGGCCGGAATCCGTTTTGCCTGCGTTGGGGTGCAAATAGATAACGCAACCGTAGACGGGGCACTTATGTTTGCCAATTAGGGAGCCGTTGTAGCTTGCCATGCGGGTTTCCATCGGTTGCTGGCTGTTGTGTGTTTGCACCTCAATGTGGAGGATGGCTCTTTTGCCATCCCGGTGTTTCACCCAGAAGATAGCGTCGCCGTGGCTGACCGTGATCTGTTCGGTAGGCAGCGGTTTCTCCACCTCCACCTCTTGACTTCCGAAGATCAGTTTTGCGATGGCTTCAGGATACTTAAGGATGACAAATTTTGAGACGTTATCGTATTTTTGCGCCATAGTGATACTTGCCACCGGTTGTTTGAGGTGTTGGGTTTTGCTTAATTTTATCGGATTCCTCGGATTAGAAACCGAGTGGTCACTCGGATTATTATACGTGGCATTGTGAGTTATATCAACCCTTTTTTTTAGGCACTCGTAGCGTGTGACGCAAAAACGCAAGGACGCGCAGATTCGCTCGATTTGGCAATCCAGCGGGAGCGGGATGGTCCCTTTTCCAATCTTCCGCCCTTCCACCCTTCCAGTCTTCCAATCCTGCCCCTGCTTAATCCTTACGTTCAACGAATGTCTTTCGGGGGTCGAAAGCATCACGCACCGCTTCGCCAGTGAAGATAAGCAGAATCAGCATAACCGCAAGGGCGAAGAAACTGGTCAATCCGAGCCATGGTGCCTGAAGGTTATTTCGGCCTTGCGTAACCATTTCGCCGAGGGATGCAGACCCAGGCGGCAACCCAAAGCCGAGGAAGTCAAGCGCGGTGAGCGATGCGATGGCACCACTTAAATTGAATGGCAGAAAAGTGATCGTCGCAACTACGGCATTCGGCAGAACGTGTCTGAACATAATCACAATATTTGAAACCCCTAACGCTCTCGCCGCCCGTACAAAATCGAAGTTCCGCGCGCGTAAAAACTCCGCCCTAACCACACCGACATAGCCCATCCAACTCAGCAACAACATAATCCCAAGTAACCACCAGAAGTTCGGTTCGACAACGCTGGCGAGGATAATGAGCAGGTAGAGCCGCGGTATACCGCCCCAGACCTCCATGAAGCGTTGGAAGAGCAAATCAATCCAGCCGCCGAAAAACCCTTGCACCGCCCCTGCCCAAACACCGATAATCATCGAAAAGAAGGTTAAAATCAGTCCGAACAGCACTGAAATACGGAAGCCGTAAATGAGGCGTGCAACAACGTCCCTGCTCTGGTCATCCGTGCCGAGCCAATTCTGTTTCGAGGGCGATGCTGGAGCGGGGCGACCAAAGGCAACGGAGTCGTAAGAATAAGGGATGAGAGGCCAAATCATCCAGCCTTTTTCTTTTATGAGATTGACAACGTACTCATCGTGATAATCCGCTTCCGTCTCGAATTCACCACCGAAGCGGGTTTCTGGATACGACTTCAGCACCGGAAATAGAAGCTTGCCATCAAAGAAAACGAGTATAGGCTTGTCGTTGGCAATAAATTCCGCAAATAGGCTGATAAAGAACAGGACACCGAAAATCCAGAGCGAGATGTACCCGCGCTTGTTCGCTTTGAAATTCGCAATCCGACGACGATTTAATGGTGACATCTTAAACTTCTCTCGATTCAAAATCAATTCGGGGGTCTACGAAAAAATAGGTAAGGTCAGCTACGATACGCATGAGCAGACCTAATAGCGAAAAGAAGTACAGGGAAGCGAACATCACGGGATAGTCGCGATTGATTGCCGCTTCAAAACTTAAAAGACCTATGCCGTCAAGCGAAAAGATGACCTCCACCAGCAGAGAGCCTGTGAACAGAATACCGATTAACGCGCTCGGAAATCCCGCAATGACAATCAGCATCGCGTTGCGGAAAACATGACCGTATAGCACCCGGCGCTCACTGAGCCCCTTTGCCCGGGCAGTCATCACGTACTGCATGTTGATCTGGTCGATGAAGGAATTCTTCGTCAGCATCGTCAACGCGGCAAACCCACTGATAACCATTGCAGTGATGGGCAGAGCCAGATGCCAGAAGTAATCAATCACCTTGTGGAACAGATTCAGCTCATGCCAATTTTCGGAGACTAGCCCTCTCAGCGGAAACCATGAAAGGTAACGCCCCCCAGAGAACACAATCACAAGGATAATTGCAAAGAGAAAAGTCGGAATCGCATAACCGACAGTAATAACGCTACTCGTGGCAAGGTCGAATCGGCTACCGTCTCGAACGGCCTTCGTGATGCCGAGAGGTATTGATATGGTATAGATGAGTAACGTTGTCCAAAGCCCTAATGAGATGGAGACCGGCATTTTGTCCAGCGCGATGTCAAGAACCTTGCGGTCTTGGAAAAAACTATCCCCAAAGTCAAAGGTGATGTAATCAATCATCATATCAATGAAACGGATATGAATCGGCTTGTCCAGACCGTACATCTTCTCAATCTCTTTGATGAGAGCAGGGTCTAACCCTCGCGCACCCCGATATTTGCTGTTCGTCGGCGACGAAGCGTCAAGCGATTTTGCATTCTGTTGCCCGCCGATGGTATCCCCCTCGCCACCGCCCGAAATACGCGCAGTCGCATCAACCGCGGTGCCGGTGATTTGAGCGATCATCTGCTCAACGGGTCCGCCCGGCACAACCTGAATCACGAAAAAATTGACCAGCATGATGCCTAGCAAAGTTGGAATAACGAGAACGAGTCTTCTGATGATATAGGCAAACATCCACCCATCCTTTTAAGCAAGTTTCTAAAATGGTTATGTTGCCCAACCCTGAGCAAGCTGTACGAGCAAACGCACACCGTAACCTGAAGCCCCCTTTGGAATATAGGACGAACCTTTCATCCCCCATGCAGTGCCGGCGATGTCGAGATGGGCCCACGGATAATCTTCTACGAATTTCTTCAAAAATGCGGCCCCGGCGATTGTCCCCGCGGTGCCATCGCCGATGTTTTTTACATCCGCAACCTCGCTTTTGAGCCCTTCGTCGTAGTCATCCCACAACGGTAACTGCCACACTCGCTCATGTGTTGTTTCCGCAGCATCTCTGATTTTCCCCATCAGATCGTCGTCTGTCCCCAGCATCCCACACGCGACATGGCCCAACGCCGTAATGACTGCTCCCGTTAGTGTCGCGAGGTCAATGACAGCTTTCGGGTCATACTGCTTCGCGTAACCCAATGCATCCGCGAGAACCAACCGACCTTCAGCATCGGTGTTGAGGATTTCGATCGTCTTTCCACCGTAGGCTGTGACGACATCGCCCGGTCTCTGGGCAGTCCCACTCGGCATGTTTTCAGTTGCGGCAATCAGACCGACAACGTGGAGGTTCGGCTTGAGGTGCCCGACAGCCTGCATCGCACCCAGCACTGCCGCTGCGCCGGACATATCGTGCTTCATCTCCATCATCCCACTGCCTGACTTGAGGGAAAGCCCACCGCTGTCGAATGTGATGCCTTTCCCAACGAACACAACCGTCTCTTTCGCATCGCCTTCGGGGAGGTGTTCCAGGATGATGAATCGCGGCTCTTCTTCGCTCCCTTGGGCGACACCAATCAACGCACCGAATCCCTGTTCCTTGAGTTGTGTTGGCTCGAAAATCTCGCACTTGAGGCCCGTTGTGTCCGCAATTTCTTGAGCCTTGTCGGCAAGGATTGTTGGGGTAAGATGGTTCGGCGGTTGGTTGCTCAGGTCGCGAGCGAGAAGCGTTCCGTTCGCGATTATTTCGCCGCGCTCCACCCCTTGCTCAACCACAGCTTTGCTCGCTTCGTCTTCTGCCAAGAACGTAATCTCCTCAAGCTCCTTGACCTTGTCGAGGTCTTGTGTTTTGTGCTGATTGAATTGGTAGAGAGCGAGGGTGCTACCTTCTACGGCCGCTTGTATCATATCCTGCGGCGGGTCAGAGTGCAACGGAATCGCGAACGTTTTGACCCCCAAATCCCTCAACTTTTGGGCGATTATTCCAGCCGCTTGACGGGCGACTTCAAGGTTGAAATCTTCGGCTTTGCCCAAACCGACGAGAGCGAGGCGTGGAGCGGCAATCGCTCCCTTTGTGTAGAGAACCGTTGTCTGCTTGGCTTCACCTTTGAAGTCCCCCAAATCGAGAAGGTCGCGAATTTCGCCTCCCATCGCGTCATCTATGGCCCCCAACATGCCGCTAGGAGATTCGCTCTCTTCAAAGACCCCGAATGCGATGGCATCAACCTCCTCTGTTCTAAAATCACCGACTTTGACATTTATGTTCATGGTCCCTCCGTTGTGAATAATTTACTGTCGTGCGCTTAGGCTGTTGAATCAAATAATAACATACAGATCGGTCATTGTCAAAACTGAACTGCGGCCAATTTCCAATTCAACCAACACTGCTGGGTTTTCTATAAACCTATCGCCACGTTGGGACTTATGACGTTTATGGTAAAGCCCATAATTGGGGCAAGTCGCCAAGTCAAGACGATTCTTAAATGGCTTTTACAAGTAGTTTTTTTAGACCCTAGATCAAACACCATGTCCAAGATTTGCCGAAGTGGAGCACGGTAATTTCTAAAGTTACGTTATTTGGGCATGTACCACTCATAACCACGCCAAAGCAAGCGGAATCAATTGTGATACACCATAAAGGTTTCTTAAACCGACTCGTGAACGTCCTTCAAATTTTTTTTCACATCGCATAACCTTGTTTCCCTCGACGACGACCACGCGCACCGTCGCTCTAAACGCACCGATAGGCACAAACGTCGGCGCGCCGGTGTCCGCAACGGATGCGAACAATGATCCGCTGACATACAGCCACAGCGGGACACATGCCAGCTCGTTTAATATTGTTATACCATTTCTGATTAGTCTTTTCTCACTGTAAATCGGTTATAATCTGTGGTATACTCTACTCCAACATCTCAAAAAAAGGATTCGATTCATGAGCCAAGAAACTCCCACAGATTACAGAGAGTGCCTCTGAGTTGAAAACACGGTTGAGAACCGCATCAACCGGGTTTGAAAAGCAAAGACTCACCGCGCTTTATCTCATACGCACCCGCCAAGCCACAACCCGACAACAAGTCGCCGACTGAAGCGAGGTCAACCGCAAAACGATTGGACATTGGTTAGCCACTTACTTTAACGTTAGGACTTACGAAGACAGGCGATAAATCGCCGGACTACGAACAAATACAACTTGGAAATACGTGTATTTCTCAAAAGCCGTGTGAACACCCCCGTAGCCGGGGCATCTTGCCCTCACCCCCGTAGCCGGGGCATCTTGCCCCACCCCCGTAGCCGGGGCATCTTGCCCCACCCCCGTAGCCGGGGCATCTTGCCCCAACGGTATGTAAAGTTTTTGATATTTACACACCCGTAGTAGCGCAATTCATTGCACATTGCGTAAGTCCTGAACGTTTTAGAAACCGAGTTTTTTCGGCAAAACTCGGTTTCTTAATCCTCTTAATCTTCTTAATCCTCTTCACCCGAGATTCAGACAAGCGAAACGATATTATACGGCGGGTTATGCTAGTTCTTTTCAGCAACACCGATAAGACTGAATCTGAGGCTAAGGTTGAGGAAGATTCGCATAAACACTAGCTAGCCGCCATCGGGCTCAGAGTGAAACTAGCATAAGGCCCTATACCGGATTAATTTCGCTAATTTGGTATAATCCTACCGTTTACACATCCCTTTAACCCATTAGAACGGAGAACAGCGAATGCCTCAACGAACTACAGACGAAAAGCAGATTGAACGTCAATGGATGATTCTGAATAAAATCAGCAGACGCTACGGTGCTACAAAGCAACAACTGATTGCAGAAACCGGTGTCAGTGAACGCACAATTGAGCGCGATATCCATACTCTCATGCGGTATTTTCCATCAATTGTCGAAGAGCAGGACGGACGACAAAAACGGTACAAATTCCAATCGGACTACCAGTTCCCAGCCCACGATCTGTCTCTACCAGAACGGTTGGCGTTGTCCCTCGCACAAGACCTCATCACCTTCCTTGAGGGAACACCATACTTTGACGCACTCACCAATGCCCTCAAGAAAATACGCACCACCCTACCTGATGAAAGTCGCGAATACTTTGACCGTATCCGTGATATCCTCGCGTTTCAACTTCAGCCCGTGAAAGATTTCCAGCGCGTCGCACCACAAATTGACCAAGCCCAAGACGCATGTGCCGCACAGCAACGACTCGATTTGGTCTATTACTCCGCAAGCCGAGGCGAATTGAGCCAACGCAAAGTAGACCCTTACGGCATCGCCTATTCAGACAATGCCCTCCGACTCATCGCCTACTGCCATACCCGAAAAGACATCCGCGAATTTGTGTTTGACGACAGGATGCGCTCCCTAACCGTCCTCGACGAACCCTTTGAACGTCCAGAAAACTTCGACCTCAACGAATATGCCCAGCGCGGATTCGGCGGCATGAAAGGTCAACCCGTGCAGACAGTCATCCGTGTTGGCCCACCCGCATCTCGCTGGATACGCCACCAAAATTGGCCCGGCCTGAAAAAACAGATCGATTTAGAGGACGACCAAATCGAAATGCACTTCGACACCGATGGGCGAGAGGGGTTAATGCGTCAGGTTTTGCACTGGGGCAGTTGTGCAGAAATTATCTCGCCCCCCGATTTCCGTGAGGAGATTGCTCAGGAAATCAAGAAAATGGCGCAAAAATACGAAACGACCTGAAAAAAATCGCAAAAATTTTCAACCACCGACACGTCCTGACGGGTATAGGGGGTATAATATACGATAATCAAATTGCCACTGCAAGAAAAGGGCAGAAACCGAAACCGCAGAAACCTAAGAAACCGACTCGAAACCGAGTTTTTTGCGTCTCGTCATCGAGCCATCCACAAGGATCGGCAAAACTCGGTTTCTCTGAATCTCGAATAGGTCAGTGTTCTCTCAATTATAAAAAAAATTACCTTGCCCCTTGAAAAAACCGGCTCTCAATTGTATAATAAGAGTAAGTAATAATACAATAGGTTCCAAAGGAGGAGCATAAGATGGACGATGTCCAATTATTTAACCAATTTCACGCTGGTGATAAGGAGGCAGGCGACGAAATCATTGAGAAACACAAAGGGCTTGTATTAGCTTATGTGAAAAAAATCACTAGAAATGGTGCTTTCAGCGATTTGCGTGAAGATCTAATACAGTCAGGTATTGAGGGCTTGATTACTGCACGGGATCGCTTTGAGTTAAAGCGCGGGAATAAATTTAGCACCCACGCATATCCTTGGATCCTGAAATTTGTCCTGGAGGCGATCAAGCGCGAAAACAGATTTTACGATTTACACCAACTCATGAGCGCGGATAATACCGAAACCGAGAAGAGCGACGAACTTTTAGTATCGTTGGAGGGAAAATTCGGATATAATGATCAACTAGCAGATTATGTAATGCTCTGGAGCGATCTGGAGACAATTCTAACACGACGTGAATTTGATATCTGTCGTTTGATAGAACAAGGTTACACACTGGAAGAAATTGGCAGATTACATGAAATATCACCACAGCGAATTCACCAACTTCACAAAAGGTCCCGAATTAAAATTCAACAGAAGATTATTTAAACCAAGTTGCTACCTATTCCACCAAAGAAACCGAGTTTTGCACCAAAACTCGGTTTCTGACACGCTAAGTTCTCATCTATTACGCAGAAATCTTGTTTTAGCGTAAAAGCAGTCTTTGACTTTTCCTTTTATTTATACAAGGTAGCAACTTGGATTGTTTAACCTGAACCCTGCCCCGATGAAAAGGGGACTGAAAGATTGTTTTTTTTCTTAAAAGAGAACCAATCATTTCCTATATGACGCGATGAAAAGCGGACAATGTGAAAAGGACCATCATATAGGGTAATCAAGCTACCACCTTGATAAGAAAAGGATCCGAAGGGCAGAGCGTAGAAACCGAGTTTTTTCTTCAAAACTCGGTTTCTCTGGAATACAATATAACCCAGATAATAGAACCACCAACTCAAGAGTTTGTTTTTATGGAGGTATTGAAATATGGATTATCAAGCATTCAGAACAAGTGCTGTCAAATTCATGCTCAACCGCGATTGGAAGAAAAAAACCGCAAAGCGGCGAAATTTTGAGCAAAGCTTATTTGACCACACACTTATTGAAATTGACGCGCTTATCACATTGTTGCCACTGCTTCAGCACACCTTCTCACCGCCACTAACGGAATCCGAGGAGCAAGTGCTTTTAACCAGTGTGCTCGCCCATGATGTTGGTAAGGAACTTGACGCGTGGCAGGAATACGTGATGGGAAGGCGGGACTTCCTCTCCGATGTGAATCGAGAGTTAGCCGAGGAGGTGGTACCCGAATTGGCGAGTCAGTTTGGGTTCAATGGCGTTGAGGAAATGCTATCGTCGGTTCTTTTGCACATGCGCCATGAAAGAACACCCGCGAACGTGACCAGTCGACTTTTGTTTGGTCAACATACAAATCCACGTTGGAAAACATTGGCAGACATTGTTGACACTGTGGATAATCTGTGCTCAGTAAAAGGTCTTTTCGCGGGATTACAATATGTTGCAGAGAAAACGTGCATATCCAACCATCTACACACCGCCTACCATCTCGTCCAGATGCGGGGGGTCTCAACGACATTGCTACATTGTGCCGCAATTGATGCGTTTACTAAATGCGGTTGGAGCCAGTTGTTACACTACAGCAACGGCACACTTTACGTGGCAAGCAGCGCGACTCAACCGCTAGAGCCCAGCGTTGACGAAATTCAAACCCAAATGGCTGAGGGTATCGAAAAAGCTATGCCGCGTGAAATGGCGCAGTTAATCGTTGGAAGCCCGCTTCAGAGTATGATGCCGAAGGTAGACCTTTTCGACTATCGGGACCTGAGGGAATGTTTAACGGTTGCCGCGCGTCGTGTCAATCGGACAACATTTCGCAACAAACCTGAATCGGCAAGACGGAAAACCGTAAGAGACTACCTCAAGTTCAAGGGTGATGAGTCGCCTGTTGACGAAAATAAACTGGCATTGGAAACTGATCGCATTGGAGTCGCACAGTCCGAAATGTGTGTCTTCAAATTCTTCAAAGTCGCTTTGGCAGATAGTCTTCTAGGTAAGCAAGTCACACCGGAAGCAGAAGAAACCTATGCTGATTTTGCAGAAGGTGGTGGGAAAAAGAAAGCACCAAAAGTAACCCCACAAAGTGTCGCGCGAGCAGAATACGACGCTGTTTTCGGTGAAAAGGCTTACGACGATTTACAGAAAACATCAACGTTAATGCCGGCTCGTGAGATGACACTTACCATTGACCGATTTTGGTCCCTGGATGGTCCACGGTTTGGGCTTAATGTGTCGAAGATTGAGTATGTCGACGATGCCAAACGCGCGGAGATTCTCATTGATACCCTTGTAGAGATTGCGAACAAAGTCTACAACGCAATACGTGATGAAAGTCGACCAACCCGTGCGACATCGGAAGATATTGCACAATGTTTCATGCCCGACCTGATTCATCCATCACCTCAACTAGATCTTGACGAACTGATTGCACAGCAGATACAAGCGTACGGGCAAACAAAAGCAAATGCTCGAAAGGATAAAGGGTTACATCTTTGTCCAATCTGCAATCAAACGTTTGATGGTGGTACAAAGGCGAAAGCCGATTTCGTCGGCAATCCGGAGGGACACACGAACCGCGGGGTTTCGCACGGCGGAGCCGGACAGATTGTCATCTGCGAGACCTGTAAGTATGAGCGGTTTCTCCAACAAGTGTTGCTCGGTTCGCAGGTCGCCGATATTCTCGTGCTGTTTCCGCGCATGAATATCGGTCACAGTAGTGGTGAAGCGTTCCGACGAAAGGCGATTCAGATTTGGGACAAAGCTTTAATCCGAATGACGGAAGCGAATCCCAATCCTGACTTGCATCTATCGTTCGGACTTACTTACAACCTTGCTCAAAAGTTGAGCGATTACGACGTGTATCAACTGACACCCGATGAAATTGTTGAAATTGTCACATACGAATCAAGTGTGGACACGAAAAAGCGAAATCGGCGAGATTTAGAAAAAGAGTTGAAAGCGACTTACGGTATGGATGAGCTCGATCTGGATGAAATCAACGAGTTGTGGGATACCAGTTTTACAACAGTAGAAGCAGCTTTACAGGCTCTTATTGATGGCGAAGTCCAAGACGACGAAGCTCGCGAGATTCGCACAAAGGCATTTCGTTTAAATCCCCAGTTTTACATTGCCTGTCAGACACCGCACATGATTCTCGTACCGTTGACAAACCCTATGTCAATTGGTAATGAATCCGACACAAACGCAGGTCTCCGCGAACTTTACCTAACGCTAATACTAGGGCTTTCATTAGATTGTTCCGTTGCTGTGGTCAAAGCAGGGGAGATGATAACCTTTGAAGGAGGCGAGGGAGTCGCCCGTGTACCACCAACACCCGCGTTGCGAGAAATTGTCGGTGCCGAGTGGGTCTCTGTGGAAGCCTCCAAGCGATGGCTAGATGCCATCGGTGCTGTTGCATTGTTGGCAAACGCCACCGCTTTCCCTGAACGTTCCAATCTCTACCAAATTCTCAAAAGTCCAACGTTGGGGCATGTCCTTCGTCGCATTGAGCAGAAAAGCGAAAACGGCCAAGCGTACATGCACCATTTCCATTTACTTGAACAAATGAAGGAGGTTCTCAGATGAGACAGTTAATCGTAACCAAAGGGGAGCGGTTTGATATCGAAACCGTTCGTCCCAAAATTGAGGGCATCGCCGATGCCTTTGATCGGTATCTTGATGAATATCGCCCCAAAACCACGCGAACCATGCACGGTGTTATGGGACCTGTGCCGACAATTCTTGACGGGGCGCGTGTCCGAAAAGAGGATGCCAAAACATTGGTAGGAAAGGCAGTCCGTGCTCATGAGATGAACGAGAATAACCGAGGATATTTATCGCCATCCGCACTTGAAGCCCTTGAAACGGGGACGCAAGATCTATTGACGCTGTGTAGCGAGGTACCCATCACAGCCGTCTCCAAGGTTACTGAACGCGTTCGTTACATCGTCTACTACACGCGACGAAAGAAGGCTATCGAGTGGCTTGAACAAACGCGCCGGGCGTTTATTGAGTTTCTTAAAGCACGTTACGCCAATGAAACTGCGCTCGCTACAGCGTGGGGAGCGCAGTTATTGAAATTCGATGACGTTCGTTTCCCCTCTCAGAAAAATCAGGCGTTTAAGGAGGCAAACGAAGTAAAGAAGGAAGATATTACCAGTTTCTGGAAATCTACCGAAACGGAACCCATCATCCAAGAAGAGGAGGACGACAATGAGTAGCTTAGACCTTTTGAAACCCTTCACTATAGAGAAACCGCAACCGCTGATCGGTGCGAAGACCGTTCAAATCCTACTGATGCGCGAAATACTGGATTACACCGTTCTACGCACAGAAGAAACACGCGAACTTAACACAGTCGCTACGCCCCTTTCACTTAACAATGGTAACGACACTACCATGCGAGTGGCGTTTCTGGCAACGAAGCAGAAAGCGGCTGAATCACGGCAGTTGGAGCAACTCCTGCGAACAGGCACGTCTGAGGCAAATATAGCAGAGACAGAATGCTATCTGAAAGACAACCTCTGTCTCGAATGCCCTCGCTGTACCTTATTTGGCGCGACCAGTACAGAATCTGGACGTGAAAATCGAGCCAACATAAAGCACCGCATAGAGTATTCAACAGCGTTTTCCTTGCTCCCATTTGAGGATATTGAATCGTCAACAACATTCAACGCAATTAATGACCTCAACCAAACGACTGGACAAGCATTAGGTAGCCGCTACGCTGTCGTACCTGCGACCGTATTTCCAAGTATCGTTAGCTTGCGGAGCACAACGCTCACTGAAGTCATTTTGACCATCAAAACGCTATTGGCAAGCAAAAGTTACGGTGCAGAATCCCGAATCGGTGGAGATGTGCGTAACTCTGTGTTCGGCATCATCGGTGGTTGGGAAGAGGTCATCACGCCACTTGAACTCACACTCGAACTTTATGACCAACGGGATAACTTGGTCGGAGATACCTTCAAAACGATTGCCGAGAAGTATAAACCGTGGGCAGGCAATCCTGATCGTGTGACTATTTTCTCGCCAGATCAGGTGGATGCAATCGTCGAAGCCGCTGCGAACACACCGTTCGATCAATCGTTATTGACGACAGCTTACGGCGATGCGAAAGCCTACGTCGAATCCCAACAGAAAAAATGAACGTCACAAGAAACCGTGTTTTTTGCGTCGCGTTCGGCGCACCACCCGTAGGGGCGGGGTCTCCCCGCCCGTACCCCGGCAAAACTCGGTTTCTCCGTACACATCAGCCAAGCGAGGTGACAACATGGCAAACGCAATTCGGCTTTATGAACACGGTGTGCGCGTATTTGCAGGACGACTGTATAACCACGATTACCTCTGGTTTTCCTCCAACGAAATCAGCAAAGTCTCAACGACCCAACCCATTCTCCACAATTACGCACTCTGCTATGCAATTTCACAACGCTCCTATGGTGTATATCTCGGTTCAACACCGAAATATGTTGAAGATCCGGACGGTGAATTTAATGCGATGCCGCTCTACGCAACGCCCGCTCATGCTAACCATCCCGAGCACGTATCGCGCACGACCATCACCTTCAATGCCGTTGATTCACGCACACTAACAACGGGTGATAGCAAAACAATGAATACACCGAATTTGGGAAAGCGAGTCTACATCAATCCATCGTGGGAGCCAACGGAGGAAGAACGTCCAGAAAAAGGCTATCAATTCTACGTTTTCACATTCGATAGCTATCGTCCCCCAGGGGTAACGCGGCTCGGTAAGAAGGGGGCTTCAATCCGCATTCGGTGGGATGAGGTCCCTCAACCTGTTGCAATCTACCGTGAGAATGAACAAATCCCAACACACCCAATTAACCCATTGGATGTCAACGGGCAGCTCGTGAACTATGATCCGGTGATGATTCCCCCACATCTGTTATTTCGGACAGCAACCCTGGCCCAAGATTGGTGGGTGTTCTTCAGCCCTGGCAGAACAAGGCATACCATACATGTCCCCAAACGTGTTTTGAACCGAATTGGAGGTGTATCATGAAAATCCAAGGCTATTCTTACAAACAAGTTGCTGTGGAAGATGTGACAACTCATCTTTATCCACATCAAGCCGCCATGTACAACGAATGGAAAAACCACACCGGATTCCTGCTCGTAACAAAAACAGGGAGTGGCAAAACACGGGCGACAGCGTTACCCGTACTGAAAAATCACGAATCTGCTGTGTTCGCTTATCCAACAAACGCGCTGATACAAGACCAATCGCGGGCGATTCAGCAATTGATGGATGACGAGGGGATAACATATCGGGAACGAACACCGGAAACAGCAAATGAAAAAGCGGGAACTGAGGAATATGAAATTGTTCAAATTAACGCACCGACGCTGGCGGCATTTGCAAAGGCTTGGGGAATGGGTGAAAAACAAAAAGGTGCCGCACTGAAAAGACTAATTCAACAGGACAAGCGAAAAATTGTATTGATTAACCCTGATATTCTTTATCTTCTGTACTCGTTACGTTATAGTGGTAGCCAAGAGGCCTTAGCACAGTTTCAAGCATATCAGACCATCGTATTTGACGAGTTTCATCTCTATAACGGCGTTGAATTAGCCCACGCGCTCTTCCTCATCTTTTTGGCACGACGTATGGGGGCGTTTCATCGGGTCGTGTTGCTCTCTGCCACTCCGAATGAAGAGGTCAAAACCTATCTGGATCGACTGCTCAATCCGTTGGTCGTTGATGCAGATGTAACAGTTCCGCAACCTATCTGTGGCGAACGCACGGTCGCATATAATGTAGAACTCAATGCTTTGCCGGTTGCTCGGGATGTCGTCGCAACCGCACAATCAAAGGTTTTTGAACTTCGGAACGAACTCTACCGGCTTCAGACAGAAAACAGGGAAGCGAACAACGCGGGAGACTATGTGCCTTGTGTCGTTATCCTCAATTCGGTCGTCAACGCCATTGCACTGGAAGATGCCCTTGTTGACGCGGGAATACCACGCACAGAAATCGCACCGATTCGCGGGCTTTCCGCACGGAGTAGTCGAGATGTCAGAGGCAAGACGCTTGTCATCGGCACAGCGGCAATTGAAGTTGGTATTGACTTCAAAACCGATTATCTGATTTTTGAGGCAGGCAATCAGGCATCGTTCATGCAACGATTTGGACGCCTTGGGAGACATAGCACTGGAAAAGCGTTCCTACTCGCTACCCCGCGTGAATGTGAAGCGGTCAAGTCACTTGGAGATGACATCACCCGTGATGCTCTGGAGGAGGGCGTTAAAACCATCTATCCCGGACAGGATGCGAAAGGGTGGTTTGTTGACACCCAGGGCGGTGCATTTACGGTGCTTGCCCAAGCCGAGAACTTCCGCAGTCAGATTCTCAACGATTGGTCTGCTGATGAATCAATGCAAACTGAAATTGAGACATGGTTAGATGACGCTTTAAAAGAATACGCCGCACAGATGTGTCTAACCCAGATGAAACGTGCTCGATTGAAACTGCGACGTAGACCAACTTGGTTTGAACATTATAAAGAACTTGACTCATTCCGAACATCCCTACCGAGTCAGGAGGTTTGGGATGTTCGAGAAAGGGAAAACGAACGCGATTGGTCCTACGACGCCGATGTGAAGATGTTGCTCACTCGTGCCGAACGGTTATGGTATAACGAAAACCATGATCGGCTCTACGTTAAAGGCTACGGAAGGTATCGTCAAGTTTGGTTTGCCAAAACCTTCGACGATGAACGTGAAGATGACTGTTGTAGCATACTTCGCACAACTGCCGATTATTCAAGAGAAGATATGCAGTTTATGCAGGAAGGCCATTTGACACCGGTTTCGCATGTGATGGCAAAACAGAAATACAAAGAGCGTGTTACTGGCCGTGTATTCGTTCTCGCACCTATAGATTTAATCCCCAAATTGGACTGGCGACTGGCATGGTTTAGATGCGGATCTCGTGGGAAATACATCATTGCATTTGATGGAGATGCCCTTCTACTGAAAGAAATCTACGATCAGGTATGTTAAGGAAAGAAACAGAGAATGATTCCCTAATTATCTCCGCGTACGTCAGCGTCCGATACTACCCAAAGAGTAAAACAGAAAGAAACCGAGTTTTGCCGACCCTACGGGTGGCGCGACGAACGCGACGCAAAAAACTCGGTTTCTCCTCTAGAATAGGGTGCAACTTGGGTTAAGCAACTTAAAGCCACCTGAGGGGTTTCTATTGAACAGTCCAATCCCAAAAAACCAAGGAGATTCTATGAAACGCATCATTGCCATAACCACACTTCTTCTAGCTTCAGGGTGTTCCATCCTTCAAAACCCCGTAGCAAAAAAAGAAGCAGAAATCCTGAAACTGATGGCGACCATCCGACCCGAGTTAAGATGTCCGGTAGGCGAACCGTGGTTCACGTTCTCATACCAACGGCACGACGATTTGACGTTGGACGCACTGTTGAATCTGTACAAAACGGCTTCCGATGAAAATGTCCGACATCGGGCTATTGATAGCCTGCGCCGTCAGAACAACCCACGGCTCATCCCATTCTGGCAGGATATTTTAGATAACCGCGATAAAGTTGATAAGCAGTATGTCTTGATCGCTATCTCTGGGCTCGGAGCCATCCACGTTCCGCAATCGAATCGCATCCTACTTGCACTGCTATCCGATCCGGAGGCATCGCCTGAACTGCTGGTTCAAATGCTAGGGCGCCTCGGCTTCGAGTATCAAGCCAGTGGCTACATGTCAAAGGAAATTTTGGATCAAATCGTCGCACGAACTTCCCATAAATATGAAAAGGTGAGACTCGCCGCTTTTGAAGCGGTGCCATATCACTCAGAGCACTCCCCCGTCACAGAGGCGTTGCGTAATGAACTCCTCGGTCGTGCGCTTGGCGATACCAACCCTGAAATTGTTCGCTGGGGACTCAGTTCATTTGGAAAGAATCCGCCGCCTGAACTCTTTCCAATTATGCTTGATTACCTCAATCACGCCGACTCTTCCGTCCGTGCCCTCGCTGATGAAGCACTCAGCCGTAACTATCTCAATGGTGCTGAGAATGTTGAGATGTGCAGAAAAACATTTGAGGAGAAACGGTGGACCTATCAAACCGCACCACTACTCGCCTCGCGATATGCACAAATCCTTGAGGAAGAGAGAGGCGAATTTGCCGAAGCGGAAAAGGCGTACCAAACCGCCCAACGCGCCTACGCTTCAAACGGTGCCTATCGGAGCTACAACAGTGACCCGGGCGTAACGATGCTCTATCGGCTCATCCAAGTCAAACAGAAGCGCGGAGACATTGAAGGCGCGATAGCGGTACTTAACCAGCTCGTCAAAGAATATCCAAAGCACACCGGCATTTATGCACACGATTTTCCAACGCCCGGTTATAGCAGGACAAGGACGGTCAGAACGTTGGAAACAGAACTTCGGACGATTTTAGAGGATACTCCCATCCGTATTCATGTTTCGCCGCTAAACGAGCCTTACCACCCTAAACAGAGGCTAAAATTCAAAGTGTCAATTCACAACATTACAACCGAGAATGTGATGCTGCATTGTAAACATCGGAAGGGCGAGGATGTACTGTTTCCCGGCCGTCCTATCGTTGTAGTAAATGGAAATAGGGGGACAGATTTTTATGAAACTGCGTTTTTAGCTGATACCGTCAAGAAGGTCGCCATTCCGCCCAACGAGTCATTTGCGTTCATTGGCACACTTCATCCGCTCCGAACGGGGAATTATGTCATTGATTTCCGGTTCAAACCGGTGTGCGAATTTGAGGATGGCACACAGTGGAGTGCACAGATCCTTACCAAATCGGTGAAAATAAAAATCCCCTGATGCACGGCGGGCATACGCCCAAAATTTCCAAATGTTAGCGGTTGTGAGGTTCATCCTCCTTGGGCCCGGACCCGATTCGTAGAACGTGACCATCTAGGTCTTCTACTCTCAGTTCGTATGCCCAAGGATAGTTTGTTGGTGCATCTCGAATTATCGCACCGCTCGCCTTGTATTCTTCATAAAATTCATCGGCATCTTCAACACCCATCCAGAGCCATGTGCCGGGGTGTCCCTGTCCATCCTCGCAGAGCATAATGGAGTAGTTATCGCGGGATACGCCCCCAAAATCCAGCGGATCGGCTACCCTGCACACCTTTGCGTTCGATTTATCAGACAAGGGAACCCCTTGAATTTTTATATTGAAACCTGCTTAACAACCCACAAACGAAAGGACAACCACCATGCAATCACTAATCGTTGACGATTTTGGCGCATACCTCGGCAAACGCTCCGAGCGCGTCAGCGTCCGATACCGAGACAAAGAACGCGAAAAAGAGGAACACGCGCTGATGGACCTTGATCAAATTGTCATTGCCTCACGCGGTGTCAGTATATCCTCAGATCTCATCGAAGCATGTACCGAACGCGGCATTGAAATCGCGTTCCTCAGCTTCAACGGCAAACCGTACGCAAAACTCAACAGCCCATCGCTGACCGCAACTGTGATTTCACGGCGCGAACAACTCGCCGCATTCCACGATGAACGCGGGGTTGATATTGCCAAACGGTTCGCCACAGGTAAACTACAGAACCAGATCAACCTCGTCCGCTATTTCGGCAAATACCGCAAGAAACAGGCACCCAAGAAGTACACAGAACTGGTTGACCGACTCACAAAGATCGAGGGGATTATGGATGAACTTCAGGGCGTGAGGATGCAAGCAACTGACACGCCCCCAATTGATAATGTACGCGGCACGTTACTCAATCTCGAAGGACGCGCTGGTGCGCTCTACTGGGAATGCGTTCAACGACTACTGCCTGCCGGACGATTCACGACCCGCAACCATCAAGGTGCGGTTGACGACGTAAACGCACTGCTCAACTACGGTTACGGGATTCTCTACTCACAGATCTGGACCGCGCTCGCACTCGCCGGACTCGAACCGTTCGCCGGGTTCCTACACGTTGACCGCCCCGGCAAACCATCCCTAGTGCTCGATTTTATCGAAGAGTTCCGGCAGCCAATCGTTGATCGGGTCGTGTTCGCGATGATTAACAAGCGATTCAAAGTCAAGTGGGAAGGGCCAGATAGCGATGCCGCGAAAGCTACGCGCCAGGCCTCAAAATCGGATGCGGCAACTGAAATTCCGACCCAACGCTATTTAAGCAAGGACACCCGACGCGCATTTGCTGACCGCGTCCTAGCACGGCTAGAGGAGACCGAGCGATTCGAGCGAAAGGAACAGAAACTCTGCAACATTATTCAACTCCAAGCCCGCCATCTGGCAATGTTCCTCCGCCGTGAACGGGATTATCATCCGTTCGTTTCTCGCTGGTAAATAACACGATGCAAACCTACGTCATCTACGACATCGTTAAAGACCGCGTCCGCAAAAAAATCGCGGATGTCTGCCTCGATTACGGCTTAAAACGCATCCAATACAGCGCATTCCTGGGCGACATCAACCCGACACGACGGCGGGCGTTAGAAGAGAAAATCACAGCACAACTCGGCAAAACAGAAGGAAAGATCGAAATCATCAGCGTATGTGCGAAGGACTTCGACAAACGAACCATTATTGAGGAGGTTGAACAATGAACATACGAGTCAGCGACATCAAACAGTATTTCTACTGTCCAAGAGTGGTCTACCACACCTACTACACCCCTGTAGGGCGTCCAACGACCCATCCGATGCAACTCGGCGCAGTCGAACATGAGGTGCTGAGTGTATTGGAGCGGAGGCGAACCCTCTCTCGCTATGGGCTTGAGGCTGGAAGTCGTAAATTCCATGTCTCACTACACGCCGAGTCTCTTGGATTGACAGGCGTGCTCGACTTACTCATCGAAACGGAAGAAGGCGCGTTTCCAGTCGAGTTCAAGTCAACCACCCAACGCCTCAACCTAAATGCAAAATATCAGTTGACAGCTTATGCGATGCTGGTGGAGGAGTGTCTCGGTCAGTCAGTTGCTCAAGGGTTTATCTATCGGATTCCCACACAGCGTATCACACCAGTTCCGATCACAGAGACACTTAGGCGCAAGACCCTCCACGCCATCAACGAAATACGGGATATGCTTTCCAACGAGTGGATGCCACCACCGACCCCACAGCGCGGAAAATGTGTCGAGTGCGAATTTCGTCGATTCTGTGCCGATGTGTTGTGAGCGTTTCGCAAATCGGTTTTCTGCGGAAAAGGTGGGGTGATTTGCGAAAAAAAAGAAGGTAGAAACCGAGTTTTTTGCGTCTCGTCATCGGGTTTCCATCCACAAGGATCAGCAAAACTCGGTTTCTCTGGAATAGGATGCAACCTAGATTAAGCAAAGTTTTGGCTGAAGCCTTAGAGAAGCGGATCGATTTGCGACCGCCCCACCTTGATCTGCACGGTCTAACGTGTGGACTACAACATAAGAAGGCGATTTGCGAAAACAGCGAGAATAACCCCATGGATACAGGTAAACACAAGACACAATGGAGACATACATTTTTTTCTTGAAAACAGAGGCGTTTTGTGCTACGATGTAGGAAACGGTTCAAAAACATAGACATTTCAGGGGTTTGGAGGCGATCCATGAGTGCTATCCGTGGTCGGTTTCAACCATTGACCCGATTAAAAGGGGACTGAAAGATGCGGATAGAAAACGGGGTATAACCAATTCTAATCAGTTTCAACCATTGCCCCGATTAAAAGGGGACTGAAAGTCCGCCCACCGACCTTTGCACCAGCACCGGCAAGCGTTTCAACCATTGCCCCGATTAAAAGGGGACTGAAAGGAAGATGAACAGTTCACTCTGTTCGATAATCATTGAGTTTCAACCATTGCCCCGATTAAAAGGGGACTGAAAGTCGATTTCCATGTCATCAACGAACTCATCGAGGTTTGTTTCAACCATTGCCCCGATTAAAAGGGGACTGAAAGACCGGTGACCTAGATGTACCGATTAAGGTGCGGGAGTGTTTCAACCATTGCCCCGATTAAAAGGGGACTGAAAGCTGTGGTAGTGCGGTCTTGCGTGATTCCACAGGTAGTTTCAACCATTGCCCCGATTAAAAGGGGACTGAAAGTATTCTACGCGAATCGCTCGTTGATTCATACTCTGCGTTTCAACCATTGCCCCGATTAAAAGGGGACTGAAAGTATTAAAAACGATAAAGTGGTTGCAACGCCACCGCGTTTCAACCATTGCCCCGATTAAAAGGGGACTGAAAGAGGTTATAGACATCGCCGCTATGCAAAACAAGCGTAATGTGTTTCAACCATTGCCCCGATTAAAAGGGGACTGAAAGACGGGGAACTTAAAAGTGGGACAGTCCAAGGGACTTGGGTTTCAACCATTGCCCCGATTAAAAGGGGACTGAAAGGCATGTCCGCAAGGTTCAACTCATAACCCCCAACAAGTTTCAACCATTGCCCCGATTAAAAGGGGACTGAAAGACGGGGAACTTAAAAGTGGGACAGTCCAAGGGACTTGGGTTTCAACCATTGCCCCGATTAAAAGGGGACTGAAAGCTGAACCCGTACCAGAGATTCATATAGGTTCATTTACGGTTTCAACCATTGACCCGATTAAAAGGGGACTGAAAGGCGCTTCTCGAAGCCCGTGAAACTCTAAAGCGACGTTTCACTCATTGACCCGATTAAAAGGGGACTGAAAGACAAAATTGTGGAAGGGGCATCTTGCCCCGATTCCCGTTTCGTTGCCCCGATGAAAATTTTGAAACCTCATCTCCACGCCCGACAGATTGCAAAACCCACCCCTACCCTTCGAAAAATATTTATCCTCCCAAAAAAATTACAAAATCATCTTGACTCGCTGCCACGACCACCTTATCCTTTCAATCGTTAAGATAGAGAACGATCGGCATCACAATTGTTCTCCGCACTGAGCAACATAACCATTTCAAAAGTGCAACTTTTATATTTAAACTTGCTTAAACCTGCTTAGGCGTTTCCACCTGTGAGAGGGAGTTCCTACTCCCGATACAACCAATCAATTTCAAACTTCAGAACAGAAATGGAGGACGATTTGCAACAAACGAAGTTGTCGGTTTGCACCAGTATGGTGTTGAATCGTCACCCCATCAAATTGAACGCAAACAGAACGCAAAAAAACGCAAAAATGAGGCAGGCAAAACGGCGCAAAACCACACACTGTCTGTAAAGAGACCGTCTCGCGTTTTGCGTTTGACGCAAAAATAGTACGCAAAACGCAAACTCAAACGCAATTTGTACTATCGTTTCCCGAAACCCCCATCGGCCAACTGTGCAGAAGGGATTGTCTAACAGCAACATGAACACGCAAAGTCAAGCAGTGACTCATTTTCTAGCGATTCGTGATACCGTTAACTCTCTCATTCTGCACAGCACCTGCACAGTAGGTGTTAAACAATAAATCGGGTAATACCATTTCTGAAAATTTATATCGCGTTAGCGGTTTTGATGAAATATCAAACGCCTGTAATCCCGGCTACGGGGGTGCGGTTGATGACGCTTTCTTTGAAAGTGGCAACATGCGTTGACGCATATCGTTATCCGATGGGGCAAGATGCCCCGGCTACGGGGGTCTGATGCGTTTTTGCTTATGCTTTGAAAGTGGCAACATGAGTTGACGCAAATCGGACTTCCATTAACGAGTGATTTATTATCGGAATTGGTATAATTTGCTAACACTGTGAGAAGGAGTACGCACTCCCGATACACCCGACAATAAGGGACTTCAGAATATTTGACACCGCTGAGATCGCTTCTTAATCCGTTAAATCCGCGATTCAGACAGTTTTTTCCCACTTGACGCGAAACTGTACATCGCTTAAAATGAATGAACCAACGCAACCAGCAGAAAGACGCGGATTTTACTGCCGCTGGATTTAATTGCAGACAGTGAGGAGGCGATATGATGCAGAATCGAAAAACGGTTGAGACCCTACAACTCGGCACCCGACGGGAGTTGTTCGTTGACGATTGGCTGATTGAAGAAATGAACGGTGTTACACTCCAGATGCATCCCCCGGTGTTTCGTGAAATCGTCTTTGAATTTAACCGCCCGTGGGAAGGGGATATTAGTTGGGCACCGGTGGTTATGAAAGTGGACAATCGCTACCGGCTCTGGTATCGGGCGTTCCGCGAAGAAGGGAAGGCATACACGGCGTACGCGGAAAGTTGTGATGGGATTAACTGGGAACGCCCGCTAATCGGATGCTTTGCGTTTGACGGAACGAAGGACAACAACATCGTGTGGCAAGGCCCGGGCGGGAATATGACACCGTTTCTTGACCCCAATCCATCAACCCCTGATAGCCAGCGGTACAAGGCAATTGTCCGTGGCGGTGGCGTGTTCGCCCTGGGTTCTCCGGACGGTGTTCACTGGAAATTGTTGCAAGATGCCCCGGTCCTGACTGAAGGCCCGTTTGACTCGCCGAATGTCGCGTTTTGGGACGGGGAGCGCGGGGAATATGTCGCATACATACGCGGTCGGGCAGGCGGTGATTCCTATCAAACGGGTGTGCGCTGGATTCGTCGGACCACATCCAAAGACTTTCTGCACTGGACAGCACTTCTACCGATTGACACAGGGGAAGCACCAAAAGAGCATCTCTATACAAATGCGTGTACCCCGTATTTCCGCGCGCCGCATATTTACTTGATGTTCCCCAAGCGTTTTGTCCCAGACCGAAAATTCCATCAAGATTGGCCGCACGATGGACTTTCCGAGGGTGTGTTTATGAGTAGCCGGGATGGGCTCCACTGGGACAGACGCTTTATGGAGGCCTTCATCCGCCCCGGCCCTGACCCTGACAACTGGACCGAGCGCAACATGATTACAGGCGTTGGGATTGTGCCAACGGGCCCAGCGGAAATCTCGCTCTATTGTGTCGAACATTATCGCCACCCCTCTGCTCGCTTGCGTCGGGCAACCCTTCGCACAGATGGGTTTGTCTCCGTCAATGCGCCCTACCGTGGCGGCGAATTTGTGACCAAACCGTTTACGTTTACCGGCTCAGAACTCGTGGTCAACTATGCGACCTCTGTGGCTGGCGATCTGTGCATTGAGGTACTGTCTGTCGATCTCCAGCGAATTGATGGCTATCAGGCGTGTCTTTATGGAGATGAAATTGAGCGTGTCGTTGCTTGGCAGGACGGCGGAGATCTGAGTGCGTTGGCGGGTCAGCCGATCCGGCTCCGTTTCACCATGAAGGACGCTGACCTATACGCTATCAGGTTTCGGGAAGTTGTATGAATGCGTAACCCCCTACCATTTAGAAACCGAGTTTTTTCTTGAAAACTCGGTTTCTTTGGACTCAGAAGCTAAATTTTTATTTTTATGGTGAAACCGGAAAATATGTAGACAGCTAGTAAGCGTGGTTCTCCCTGGTAGGCGCGTGTTTGCAACCGCGCCGAGCGTGCGAGTGTACAAATAATTATTGGCTTAGCTATAATATGCTTAGGAGGAACTAATACCGATGAAGCGAATTGCGATACGATGGGTTATGTTGTTCGCCATCTCGACGGTAATTATTGGCTGTGGCGAAGATGGTAGTAATGAAGGCCACAATAGCCCACCCGTAATAGATCACTTAATTGTTCCAGAGCAGGTTGACCCTGGTGAAAGTGTCGAATTACAGGTTGTTGCACATGACGCGGATGGCGATGTATTGAGCTATGTATGGGAAGTGAAAGCGGGTACACTTGATTCAAAAACCGGGCGCACCGTGAACTGGACAGCCCCCTCGAATGTGAAGTCAGCGACTGTCCTAGTTTATGTGAATGATGGTATTAACGAATCGGTTGTTAAATCGAAAAGCGTTGCCATCAATCTCGAAAATTCTGCACCCATCATCAAGGAAATCGTCGTCCCGACAGAGGTTCATGCGGGCGCGAGGATACAACTTCAAGCTGTGACTGAAGACGTGGATGGCGATACGTTGACGTACAACTGGAGCGTGGAAGAGGGGATGCTCAGTTCAGAGACAACTCCAACACCGACATGGACTGCCCCAATCGAGCTGGGTTCGGTGACCGTTGCGCTAACCGTGAGCGATGGGATTAGCGAAGCGTTTGAGTCGGTAACTGTCAAGATTATTCACTCGCTGATTGTAGCAGGGGAACAAGCCGCTGGCATTAAGTTGGGGGATGCCTTTGATAAGGTGAAAGCGTTGTATGGAAGACCGAGCGATCGTGATGGCAATAGGTTTGCGTATTGGGATCCGGACATCGGGTTATCCGGTTATCTTGATGGTATCGATCTTGTCAGCAGTCTATTTATCAAAGAGCCGAATAAAGCCAAAACGGCGGATGGAAACGGTATCAGAAGTACACGCAAGCGTGTGGAGGCAGAATTTGGACGTGCCGAAGAGATTAAAGACGGTGGGATAAAACACTGGTATTGGAAAAAGGGAATTGAATTTACTTACGATGACGGTGCCAGAGTCACAAGTATTTATATCTTTAAGCCTCACCCTGCCGCGCCTGCAAGATTAGCAGATGCGTTGCCGCGTAAACAGGCGTTGCAGGATAGAGCGGCATACGAGCGGAAATATCGCGCCATGGAGTAGATTGATGTGATGTTCATATCTGCGGTCTATTGAATGAGCATTCTGTGTCAAGGGTGTCAAGCTGATGTCAGTTTCCGGTAAACGCCTACGACAACTGAAAAATTTCGTTTGGCAGAATAAGGAGGCAGACAACCATGGAGCCAAATTTCTACATCATCAAGGTGTGGTTTTCAATTATACTTGGGCTGATGGCAATCCCCTTCCTTGTTGTTGGGCTTTGGGGCCTTAAGGTCCAGCGGCCTTTCCTAATCTCATCAAGGTGGCCCTCTTCAATGGCACTTGTTGCTTCCATTTCAGTAATCTTACCGCTTTTCGTATTGTTGTTTTCGCGACCCATGCCTCCCCTGAGTATATTATCCCTTCTTCTATCCGCGTGTAGCCTTCTGATGTCCGTGGGTAGCCTTCTGATAGCATATAACACAATGAAGGGATACATGGCATTCGGCGTAACATATACGCCATTTTGTGAGGGACTCCTGACAACGCTTGAAAAGCTACAGTTGCCCTACGAAGAGCGACGCTGGTCCTACGAAGTCGGTGAGCCTCTTTCCTTAAGAAGGTTTAGATCTGTTCGCCCAAAACGGCTCATACGGCTGACATCTGCTAAAGCTGACCTACAGGTGTACATGCTGATGGGAGCGGTCCACATCAAGGTCAAACAGAACCAGCACTATCCCTTGCTCACAGAAATCACCAACGCGATGAACCAATACTTAGGCACATCGTCTGTGCGTACAAATATTATTCCCTTTGTTCTCTATTCGACCATAGCGGTCTGCCTTGTTATCCTCATAATTAACGTGTTATTCTTTCCTACGCATCTTCTAACCGTCGTTTCTGTTGACGGTGGGTTGTGGGGTTTTATCAATGTTTTGTGATTAAGGAGGTAATTTCTCATGAGAGAGCTCACCCAAGAAGATTCAAAGAAGACATCAATAGCAACTCGGTTCGTGAAGAGTAATCTGCGGGAATACGGTTTTCTAGGGGTTATTCTTTGTTTACTCGTCTGCAGCGTGTTTCTCCTGCTGAAGCATCGAAATTTCGGTTATGACCAATACGGCAATCTTGTGGTCGCGTTGATGCTCCTATTTATTCACACTGAGTCTCATTTCACGAAAATAGGTTTGCCAAACCGCGTGATGAAAACGATTGTACGGATTTGGACGGCATTTGCATTCGCTTACGTATTTTGGGTTCTTATCGTTTAGTTCACCTGAGCGGTCGGTTCTGTTGACAGGGGCAGGGTGGTTTTATTAATGTTTTTGCGAAGGAGGTAATTTCTGATGACGGAAGATTCAGAAAAGAGGTCAACAGTAACTGGATTCGTGCGAAGCAATCTGTGGCGATACGGTTTTCTAGGGGTTATTATTTGTCTGCTCGCCTTCAACGGGCTTATCCTACTGAAGTGGACAAGTTCCAGTCATAGTCATGTTCCATACGTCAATCTTGTGGTCGCGTTGGGGCTCCTATTGAGTCACATTGCATTTTACTTCACGAAAACAGGTTGGCCAAGCCTCGTGATGAAAACGATAGCGGGGATTTGGATAGTATTTGGATTGGCTTATGTAGGTTGGGCTCTTCACATTCAGTTCACCTGAGCGGTCGGTTCTGTTGACGGTGGACTGTATGGTTTTATGAGGAGGGATCAAAGTTGGCACTAAAAGTCGGTGTTGTTGGTCTGCGTGGAATTGGTACGAACCATGCGAATTGTTATGCTCAAGACGAATTGGCGGAGCTCGTTGCTGTGTGTGACGTTGTGAGAGAGCAGGCGGATAGCGTCGCGGAGCGATTTGGTGTGAAAGCGTATTATAGCCTCAAGCAGATGGTGGAAGGTGAGCCAGACCTGGATATCGTGGATGTCAGCACCGGCGGGAATGAAAACGGCAGTTGGCACTATCAGCCGACGATGGAGGCACTTGAGTATGGCAAACATGTTCTCGTCGAGAAACCGCTATCCAACGATGTCGGCGAGGCTAGGGAAATGGTCGCCAAGGCGGCGGAGCAGGATGTGTACCTCGGCTGTAATCTGAACCACTATTTCACCCCGCCTGCGGAACGAGCGCAGAAGCACATCGAAGATGGGGAGGTCGGCGAATTGATTTACTGTCTGCATAAGATGGGCTTTGCCGGTGGGGAGGAGACCTATCAGCCTCAAAATTCGCCCCGTATGAAGGGATTTCCGTACTTCCACATGAAAGCGTTTCTGACGCATCCGTTTAGCGTCATGCGCTACTTCTGTGGCGACATCACGCATGTTCAGGCGTTTGTCAACCGACCAAGCTTCCGGAAAAAGGCGGGTGACTTGATGCTCTCGATCAACAGCGTACACGTCAAGTTTGCCAATGATTGCGTTGGCTATCTGCTTAGCCAGAGGGGCGATGCGACCTTTGGTCTGGGCGGATGGTGGAGTGTCGAGGTTGGTGGGACAAGGGGGACGTTCTGCATTGAAAACTGTATCGAAAAGGTTACGTTCTGGCCTGCGCCCGGCACAGAGGGCGAGGCGCAACCTGAGCGACTGGATTTGGGGGCTTCCCCGCCACCGATTGTCACCGAATCGGGCATTACGGACTTCGGACAAACCTTTCCGAACAGGATTCACGCCTTCCTCGAAGACATTACCAACGGTGTCCCGAAAGAACAGTTGAGGGCTTCTGGACGGGACGCGCTCGCCGCTCTGGAATATACATGGGCAGCGATGGAGTCTTATGAACAAGGGGGCATCCTTGTGAGACCTTACCCGCTGCCTTCGCTTCATGGCCATCCAAGCGGATAGTCTCCTGGTGAAATTTGACAATCAAAATCGGTAATGTTTGGTGGCTCGGGTGGGAAAGGAATTCCCGCCATAAGCCGAGATCGCAAGAAGGGTAGGAAAGGGATTTCCTACCCACGGGGCCGGAGGTTTTTAGAAATTACCGAAGTTGAACGTCAAAACTCATTAGGTTGGGTTGAACGGTAACGCACGAATCGCTCTCAAGGTTGCATCGATATCGGTTCAGCGGTTCAATACCCCTCTCTTACACATATAGTGAAACCCAACTTCTAGGGCTAATCAGATTACCCACTCCGTTTCAAACGGCCAACCCGTTTGGCATATTTCTCTCCAAGGTGAAAAATCCAGAATCCTACCGGTATGGTAATAATACCAATAATCAACAACAGGATTAGGTTGTGCATTTGGCTGGCGATGGAAGCATTGTCAAGCATCGCGGCTCGGATGGATTTCAGGGTGTATGTCGCGGGTGAGATTTTGGATAACGTTTGCAACCATGAGGGGAGTACGTCGATTTCGTAGTAGACCCCTGAGACCAGTAGAATAACGGACTGAAGAATGCCCGTCGCCGCTTGTCCTTTTTCGGGCGAGAGCAACGGGAAGATCGCCGCCATTAAACCGATTCCGATAAAAGATAGGCTTGAGACAGCAACAACGGTTGCCATTGTCAGCCAATTCGCATCGCTGAGGTCGACGTAGTCCTTGAAGAACAGCGGCATCGCGGCTAAGACGAGCCCGGTCCTCAGCAATCCATATATTATCGCGAAAAAACATGAGCCGACGAGGTGGGTGATGCGATGGATGGGAGCCATAAAGGTGTACTCGATGGTGCCCTCCCAACGTTCCCACGTAATGGCATCACTGACCTCGCGCATCATGATTGAGAGAAAGCCCCAAATCAACGCACCGATGACCAGATACAGCACATCCTTACTTGTGCCTCGATCGACCATAATCAATCCAATCGTTAACGCATTGACGATTGAATAGGTGAAGAAAAGAATCTCCCAATTCATGTAGCGTTTGAGAAGATTAAAATTTCGTTCAATGAACGCATAAGATACAATTGTCTCACGTACGATATTTAGCATCAGTCTAATTACTCCCATCAATTTTATTGGTTACGATGTCCATATTATACCACAAAATCCTTTGACAACCAACTTCGCAAGAGAAACATAGGGGCATTTAATTCTCCGATAAGAGCGAACCGACAGCCCCAACACTCCCTAATGAAATTTGACAATCAAAATGGGTAATATTCTCATGTAGATATTCTGATTACACATTGCACTCCGCTGGAGCGAGCTGGTTTCGCGTTCACGTCAAGAAGGGTGGGAAAGGGATTTCCCACCCACGGGCCGGTTTTTAGGAATTACCGAAATTGAACGTCAAAACTCATTAGGAGGGGCATCCCTGCCCCGACATTTCGCCCAAAATGGACAAAAAGCCGAAAACTAAACCTGTAGGAGGGGCATCCCTGCCCCGACATTTCGCCCAAAATGGACAGAAAGCCGAAAACTAAACCTGTAGGAGGGGCATCCCTGCCCCGACATTTCGCCCAAAATGGACAGAAAGCCGAAAACTAAATAGCCCTAGAGAAACAGAGAAACATTCAGTATAAACAGGAGTACGTCAAAACCGAAACCAATTTAAGGAAACAACGATGTATGAAAACCGAACCCTAATCCGCGGCGATAACCTAGAGGAGATGCGAAAATTCCCTGACGAATGCATTGACCTGATCGCTACCGATCCTCCGTTCAATTCCAAGCGCGACTATTTCGTTCCGTTCCGCGACGAACGCGACCGAGAACCCGATACCCTTGTTAGAGCGTTCACAGACACATGGACCTGGGGCGAGGCAGCAGAGGAAACTTACGAGGAATTGATCGTCGAAGTCGGCAGGCAGATCGGCGATACCATTCAAGGATTACGCCAGTTCCTCAACGAAACACCGATGATGGCATACCTCGTGATGATGGCGATCAGAATTGTAGAAATGCACCGCATCCTCAAACCCACCGGAAGCCTATACCTCCACTGCGATCCCACAGCAAGCCATTACCTAAAAATCATTCTGGATGCGGTTTTTAGTGTAAATAGCTTTAGGAATGAGATTGTGTGGTGTTATCGAGGAGGTGGAGTGCCGAAAAATGATTTTTCAAGAAAACACGATATTATTTTTAGATATTCCAAAACCAATGAAGTGACTTTTAATGTTGACGACATTAGACTACCTTATTCACAAGAGAGCCAAGAGCGGCTCAGATATAGGGCAAGAGCGTTTAGAGGGGACAGAGTTTATGACAATTACAATATGAACGAGAGAGGAAAGCACCCTGAAGACTGGTGGGTAATGCAACCTATTATGCCATCATCTGGAGAACGCACCAGCTACCCCACCCAAAAGCCAATTGAACTCTACAAACGAATCGTCACAGCCTCATCAAACGAGGGAGACCTCGTCCTTGATCCGTTCTGCGGATGTGGCACAACGCTAATGGCAGCGGAAGAACTCAACAGACAGTGGATCGGAATCGACTTAACCTATCTCGCGATTGGTGCAGTCAATGGCCAATTTGAAAAATTGTTCCCCCAACAGCGGAACAACGTCCACATCACCGGCACCCCAGAAAATGGAGAGCAGGCATTAGAACTCGCGCACACCGCCCCACAGGGATTTGAGGAATGGTGCATTACCCATGTGCTGAAATTCAAATCCAATGCGAAGAAGGGAGCAGATGGGGGGATAGATGGCACTTTCAGATTTCCGATCGGAGCGGTAAGAGGTCGACAGGCGTATGGCAAAGCCGTCGCTCAGGTCAAAGGCGGAAACTATACACTCGGACATATCCGAGACTTCCGCACCGCGATGCAGAACGAGGAAGCGGATTTAGGCGTTTTCGTCGTCACATCACCGCCATCAAGTGGGATGCGGACAGAAGCAAGCCGTGCCGGGACATATCGACACCCGTTTTTGAACATGGAAGCCCCAGCACTACAGCTCTACGAGATTCAAGACTATTTCAGAGACATTTTACCGAGACTGCCCTTCGGCGAAAGAACTGTATTATAAAAAACGGAAACAGACGACATTTTCATTGACAATTGAGCGCAGATATGATTTATTATACCATTTCTGAAAATTTATATCGCGTTAGCGGTTTTGATGAAATATCAAACGCCTGTAATCCCGGCTACGGGGGTGCGGTTGATGACGCTTTCTTTGAAAGTGGCAACATGAGTTGACGCATATCGTTATCCGATGGGGCAAGATGCCCCGGCTACGGGGGTCTGATGCGTTTTTGCTTATGCTTTGAAAGTGAGTTGACGCAAATCGGACTTCCATTAACGAGTGATTTATTATCGGAATTGGTATTATATGCAAAGTGAGGTACATCATGAAAACTATCATTTTTTTCTCAATTCTCTTTTGTGCCATCGCGTTGCCATCTTTCGCTGAGTTAACGCCGCAAGACCTGGATAAGATCCGCTTGATTGTCAAAGAGGAAATCGAAAAGGAAATCGAGCCTCTAAAAGCTGAGATAGCGTCTGTGAAAGATGAGATAGCGTCTGTGAAAGATGAGATAGCGTCTGTAAAACAGGATGTTGCGTCGCTCAGTGGACGGGTGGCTGGTATTGAGAAACAGATTACATGGCTCATGTCCTTAATTGTGGTAGCCGTAGGTCTCCCACAGATCCTCGTCGTATGGCGGAGCAGAAAGGATCGCGAACAAGAGAGAAAAATCGAAGAACTCGCACGAGAAATAGAAATCCTGAAGCAACAGCGGATTGTAAGTCCCTGACTTACTCCTCGCTTAGGTCTTTGCCCGTTAGTTCGATGAATACATCCTCTAAGCTGACTTCGTCTTCCGGCTTGGGGATGAGCCTTTTCAATTCCTTCACGCCGCCCTCTGCGATGAATTTTCCCTGGTCAATAATTGCGATTTGATCGCACAACTTCTCCGCTTCGTCCATGTCGTGTGTCGTCAATAGGACGAGGGCATCCCGTTCATGCCGAATTTCGTTGATAAAGGCTTGTACATCGCGTTTTGACTTGGGGTCAAGCCCTGTCGTCGGCTCATCAAGAAGCAGTAGAACAGGAGAAGTGAGCAACGCTCTAGCGATTGCCACCTTCTGTTGCATCCCGCGCGAAAGGTCTTCCATCCCCTCGTCCATTCGTGTTGAATCGAAACCGAGCTTGCTAAGAATCTGCTTTGCTTTTTCGGGTATCTCGCGGGCGGGGATATCGTAAAGCCTTGCCGCGTAGGTCAGGTTTTCCTCAGACGATAGCTTCTTAAAGAAGGACGCTTCGACCGATACCCGATTAATCAACTGCCTTACCTTAAAACTATCCTTGACAACATCGTATCCAAAAATGGTAATCTCTCCACTGTCAGGAAGAAGGAGTGTGGAAATCAGGCGGATGAGCGTTGACTTGCCTGAACCGTTTGCCCCCAAGATGCCGTAGATTTTTCCCAATTCAACATGGAAAGAAATCCCGTCAACCGCCTTAATGCTCTCCTTCTCACGGTTGAAGCGACGAATCTGATCTCGAAGACTCAACTTTTGACCGCTTGGCAACGGTTTTTTGCGGTGAAAATGCTTAATAACGTTTTTAACGACCAATCCACTTTCTGGCAATCCACTTTTTGGTCCCATGGTCAAATCTCCCCTTTTGTCACATAAAATTTCAAAAAATACCCTCTAACCAATGTCATCACTATATTTTTTCTTGACAGATTAACATATGTGATAGTATAATTGCGTCAAATTCAGTTATAGTGCGAGTTTGAGCGATTTTATTGATCAATTTTGCTGTCAAGACCTCATCCCTTTCGGGTGGAAGGTAGGCCGCTGTACCTCGTACTACATCAAAATATTTTGAGGAGGATTAACATGGCCGACGTAACAAAGCAGGATGTCATCAACCGCGTCGTTGACGCAACAGGGCTAGAAAAAAAAGAAGCAGGTGCGGCACTTGACGCGGTTATTGGAGCCATCAAGGACTCGCTTTCCGATGGTCAATCGGTTGGACTAATCGGTTTTGGCACGTTTGAAGTCAGAACGAGAGCCGCCCGCGAAGGTCGTAACCCCCAAACAGGGGATACGATTCAGATTGGTGAAAAGAAAATCCCCGCTTTCAAACCCGGCAAAGGGTTGAGAGATGCTGTTGCTTAATCGTTTCAATAGCTTGCGACTCCCATATTCCGACTTTCTGGTAAGGATCGTTTTGGAGAATGGGAGTCTCTTTCCTATTGAATCGCTCCTTATTGTACTGCCATCCGATCTTTCATTTCAATGAAATCGTCTCAGAAATCCTTAAATCGTACAAAAAATTGTCAATCGCTTACCTTGCCGTTTGAGATGTGCGTTTTGCCCGTAAAAAAACAGTTGAGGTGACCGTTCTGTTTTCCCCTTTAACCGATGACTCCACATCTGAACGAAGGAGAGTTAGATGTTAATTCGATCTAGAGCCCCTGTTCGTATTGACTTTGCAGGAGGTTGGACCGACGTGGCACGATTTACAGAGGAATCCAAGGGGCTCGTTGCGAACGCGGCAATTAATATCTACGCTTACGCGACAATCGCATGTCAAAATCAACAACAAAGCCCCCCCGAATCGAGTAAGCTGCAACGCGTTCTCGGTAAACGTATCCGCATCTATTCCGTGGACTTTGATACCTTTATAGAGGCGGAGGACATCCGCAAACTTGAGTACGATGGCAATATCGATCTGGTCAAAGCGGCTATCCGTAAAATGTCAATTGACGATGGCGGTTTTGACTTGATCACCCAGTCAACCGCGCCTCCTGGAAGTGGGTTGGGCACCTCCGCAGCAATGGGGGTCGCTCTAATCGGGGTACTCGGTGCACTCAAAGAGGCAACGTTGCTATCCTACGAATACGCAGAGTTGGCAAGCTCAATCGAGAAACATGAATTGGGCATCCTCGGCGGCAAACAAGACCACTATGCGAGTGCTGTTGGCGGAATCAGTTTTATGGAATTTATCGGTGAAGAGGTTAAAACCTCTCGCTTGCGAATCGCGCCAGATGTCCGCTACGAACTTGAGAAGAATCTCGTTTTATGTTATACGGGTAAATCCCGACTTTCGGGAAATATTCACCAAAATGTGACTGATGCGTATAAAAATGGTAATAAAGAGACAAGGAGTGCACTGCGGAATCTCAAGTCAATCGCCGAGTCGGTTAAAGACGAGCTGATGCAGGGGAAATTAACAGATTTTGGGGAGTTGCTGAACGAAAATTGGGAGAATCAGAAAGCACTCCATCCTTCCGTCACGAATGAACAGATTGATGACCTTTTCAGAATTGCGCTGAGCCACGGCGCAATCGGCGGAAAGGCGTGTGGGGCAGGTGGTGGAGGGTGCCTGCTCTTTTACTGTAAACCGGATCAGGAACATCGTGTGCGACGCGAACTTGAAGAGGCGGGCGTAACAATTATTGACTTCAATTTTGATTTCGACGGGCTACAGATGTGGCGGGCAGAATAAAAGACGCGAAGAAGAGAAGACAAGACGCGCAATGAATAGCACTACTACAAACCCAATAGGTAGCAACTTGGGCTATCTTAACATTATATGGAGAATAGACATTTGGACAATCCCGACGCTGTTGATGTGCCAGAAGAAGACCTAGAAGCCGCTGGATTCTTAAAAGATGCACGCGAAAAGATTATGAATGAACTCAGGAAGCGGATTGTTGGCCAACAGGAAGTTATTGATGAGTTGCTAATCTCTCTGTTTTCTCAAGGACACTGTTTATTGGTCGGTGTGCCCGGTTTGGCGAAAACGCTTCTCATCAATAGTTTGGCGCAGGTCTTGAAGCTCGATTTTAACCGTATCCAATTCACACCCGACCTTATGCCCTCCGACATCATCGGCACGGACATTATTCAGGATGATGTGGAGACCGGCAGCCGGTCCTTTCGCTTTATCAAGGGCCCCGTTTTTGCCAATATCGTGCTTGCAGACGAGATTAATCGGACTCCGCCCAAAACCCAAGCGGCGTTACTCCAAGCGATGCAGGAGTACAAAGTCTCTGCGGGTGGCACGACTTATGAATTGGGGCTCCCCTTCTTTGTATTAGCCACGCAAAATCCAATTGAGCAGGAGGGAACATATCCCTTGCCAGAAGCACAATTGGATCGGTTTATGTTCAACATCTTCATCAACTACCCCGAGCCCAGTGATGAAAAACAGATTGTTATGCAAACCACCTCCGCCTATGAACCGGAATTAGAACCCGTGCTCACGGGTGAGGAAATTTTGCGTTTGCAAAAGATTGTTAGAAAAGTCCCTATCGCAGAATCAATTATTGATTATGCCGTTGAGTTGACCGGTAATTCTCGCCCGACTACTCCAAACGCGCCCGATTTTATCAAGGATTGGGTCAACTGGGGTGCTGGACCGCGGGCTTCACAATACCTTGTCTTGGGCGCAAAGGCGCGTGCGATTATGTATGGTCGCTACCACGTTTCTTATGAAGACATCAGAGCGGTCGCGAAACCTGTGTTGCGACACCGTATCCTGACAAACTTCAACGCTGAGGCGGACGGAACGACCAGTCTTGATATCATTGAGCAGTTGCTGGAAATCACCAAGACACCAGAGTCTTAGATTCTGACCCACCTGCTGGAGGAACATCTCCAATGAAGGTAATCATCCCGGCTGCTGGGATGGGGACTCGGCTCAGACCTCATACCTACACGACCCCCAAAACGCTCGTCCACGTTGCAGGCCGTCCGATTCTTGCTCACATCGTTGAGTCCATTATTCACGTTGATACGCTTTCAGAATTAATCTTTATCGTTGGGGAATCGGGTGACCAGATTCGGGAGTACGTTGTAGCAAACTACGATGTGCCTTCCACTTATATTCGGCAGGAAAACCCACAAGGACTTGGACACGCGATATCGCTGGCAAAAGACCGTGCCGCGGGTGAACCTGTTCTCATCCTACTTGATGATGGAGTGCTTGAGGTCGATGCCAAACAGATTCTCCAGAGCCCCCACACAGTTATCGGTGTCAAGGAGGTTGATGCCCCGCAAAATTTCGGTATTGTTGAAATCGAAGGAGAATTTATCTCCCGATTGGTCGAGAAGCCAGACAACCCACCCACGAATCTCGCCATTGCGGGAATGTATTACGTGCGTGATAGTCATTTGCTGTTTGAGTGTCTGGATGAACTCATTGAACGGAACATCCGGACGAAGAATGAATACCAGTTGACCGATGGCTTGCAGTTGATGTTAGAGCGCGGCGAAAAAATGAAGGCGGCTCAGATTAACTGGTTGGATTGTGGGAAGCCGGAGGCACTACTGGAAACCAACCAATACCTCTTAGCAAAGCACCCCCAAGCTTACAACTTCCCGGATTCGGTGGTCATCCCGCCTGTCTTCATCGGAGCTGATGTGACCATTAAACATTCTGTTATCGGCCCGTACGCTTCGATTGGCGAAGGGGCTCAAGTCAGCAGTGCCATCATTAGAAATGCGGTCATCCATCCAGATGCACACATACAGAATATCCTCTTGAACCAGTCCATTATTGGTGCATCTGCCAGAATCGTCGGAAATTTCCATTCCCTGAACGTCGGCAACGCATCGCAGGTTGATTTGGGGGAATAAGGGGATAGCCCAATTCGTAGCACACATGAGACGCAGATGATTGAACAACCCAACCCATTAGATCCAAATTGGCCTCGCTACTGCCCGCAACGCGCTTTTCCGCCTTATCGACATGTGCCCGGTGTAACGCCCCACCCAATCAAAGACCCGCAAGGGCATAGCTACGGATTGGAAGAAAACCCTGGGCCACTCCTACCACCGATAGCATGGCGCGAGATTGAGGATTACCTTTATGGAGTAGATCTGTTCAACTTCGCTTATTGGTGGGAAGCGCACGAGGCGTGGGAGGGATTGTGGCATCCAGCAACGGGTGATTATCGACTGTTTCTGCAAGGCTTGATTCAGGTCTCGGCATCACTAATCAAGTACCACATGCGAATGCTCAGACCGCTGCGAACACTTTCGACAGCCGGGCGTGACAAGTTGCGTCAGGTGTGTGGTAATTTGGATAATCCGACAGGGATGTACATGGGAATCGCGCTCAATGAATTTCTGGCTTGTGCCGATGCGTTCTTTGAACCGTTCTTCTCCGACCCCGTTTCTGAGGAAACCTATACGCATTTGACGGTTAAGCCGCTGATTCGTCTCCATTTTTAGCGTATTTAGGGTATTCAGATGAATATTCTGCCGTTCTTGCTTTTCCTGCTGTTTTGCACGATGCTCGTGGGTGTAATCTGCGGGCTCTTTTGGTTGCTGAGGCATTTCGGGAGCAGTGAAGCGGATGAACGCCGCACGAGCCGCTGTCCGCAATGTGGCACTCGGCGAAAGCCTCGCAAAACCGGCAGGGTCAGAAATCTCGTTGAAGTTGAGTTTCGCTGTCTAAAGTGTGGCTATCATTCGTGGGATGTCCCGCCTAAGACCAGCCTCTCAAAACCGCCTACCGACCAATTCCCTCGAAATAGAACGCAAGGACGCAAGGACACAAGGACGGAAAGAAGATAAGAAAAAGAAAATAAAGAAAAGGGCTTGGATTTGGCAATCCAAGCCGAGCAGGCCCTAGCCACCTACCGTATGGATTGAGGTGTTGTAAACGGGATTCTTTGCCTACCTCATTTCTCGCCCACTCTTGATTGAAGAATCCCACTGAGATGTCACACCGTTTTTTGATGCCCCTTCTCGCCCGGTAGTTCATTGCGCGTTCTGTGCGTCTTTGCGTCTTTGCGTCCCATTTTTCTTACCAAGGTGACAATTTAAGTTATCCTTGACGAAAAAAACGAACTTTTTCGAGACTCAAGCGTGACAAAAAAAGAACAACTTGACCAAACGCTTGTCTAAATGCTAATATGGATGAAGATTTCGGAATTCCGCGTTGATAATCACAAAAAATTCTCACGATGCCGAGAAGGAGGAGACACAATGAAACATACATTTCAACGAATCTGCCCAGTTATGATAATCACTTTGGTACTCGCTATGCTCCCCATTGGCTGTAAAAAAGAGGTCACGCGCCAAGCGGATTGGGAGACACATTTCACAGACCTTCACTTCGCCGATGCGAAGCTTGGATGGGTTGTCGGAAAGAAGGGGTTCATCATCCACACCGACAACGGTGGTAAAACGTGGGGACGCCAAGAAATCGAGACCCAAGGCGATTTCAAAGCGGTCTACTTCACGAATCGAAAGTACGGTTGGGCGGTTGGTGATGGCGGATTAATCGCCGCAACGGACGATAGTGGCAGGCACTGGCATTTGCAAACGAGTGGAACGATAGCAATGCTCAGGGATGTCTGCTTCGCAAACTCAAAGGAGGGTTGGATTGTTGGCGAAGATGGTGGTGTCGTTCTTTACACGAAGAACGGCGGAAAAACGTGGGAGCGGCATTGGGTGATGATTGAAGACTTTCCGAATGACTATTCTCTCAACGGCATCTGGTTTGCGAACAATAAACACGGTTGGGCGGTCGGTGAATATGACCGCATCTTGCACACAAAGGACGGTGGGGCTACGTGGAACGATCAGGCGGGTCGTTACACTAGTGTCAGAGAGCGACTCATCGTTGATAACAAGCGCGTCTTTTTTATCAATAAAACCGAGGGGTGGCTGGTCGGCAGCGATGGCTCAATCTATCGCACACGAAACGCCGGGGCCACATGGGATTATCAGGATAGCCGCATCCCCAACATCAACGGTCATGTGAAAGACACGGTCAACGACATCCATTTTATGGATAAGAAACACGGTGTAGCGGTAGCGGATGTCGGTTTCATAACGGTAACAGATGATGGTGGGGAGAACTGGCGATTGCTCGATAACATCACCGAAAATAACCTGCTGGCGGTGCAGTTGACCAGTGCAAAAGAGGCGTGGGCGGTCGGTTGGCACGGCACGATTCTGCACTCGAAGGATGGCGGGAAAACGTGGCAGATGGAGAGCGGCACGACTGCGAATGACCTTGAGAATGTCCAATTTGCCGATGCCAATCGCGCCATCGCTGTCGGCAAACGGGGCACGATTGCCATGAGTGAAGATGGTGGGCAGACGTGGACAGAGGTTCAAACCGAGCTCTGGGACGATATTCGTGGTATCCATTTCGCCTCAGACAAAGAGGGTTGGGCGGTCGGTGACCGTCGGATGATTCTCCACACCACTGATGGTGGGAAGACCTGGGAACGTCAGAACACCGGTCTGGGACTTCAGCTCTACAATCTCTACTTTGTCAATACCCAGAAAGGTTGGGCGGTCGGTGAAATGAGCACGGTTCTCCATACTGCTGACGGGGGAAAAACGTGGATTCCGCAGTCACCGGGTGAATTCCATTCGCTCAGAGCTGTCTTTTTCCTCAATGAGCGCGAAGGTTGGATTGTCGGATGGCCGGGGATAATTCTGCATACGAACAATGGCGGCCTGAAATGGACAAAGCAGACACCCGGCACTTTCAATGAACTGTACGGTGTCTATTTCGTAGATAACCAGATCGGATGGGTTGTGGGTCAATCTGGCGAAATTTTGCACACCAAAAATGGCGGGCAGACGTGGCGGTTTCAGCAGAGCGGCACGGACGAAAACCTGAACAAGCTCTACCTCGCCGATACGAATCACGGCATCATCGTCGGTGACAACGGCGTGATTCTCACCACGAGCAACGGGGGCGCGAAGTGGGAACTCCAAGAGAGCGGCACGGAAAATGACCTGCTCGGATTCGCCCTCTCCCCTGAAGGGATGGTTGCTGTCGGGCGCGGCGGGATTGCGATGCGATATTCCGTTGATGCTGAAAAACTCCCGGTTGAACTCCCGCCGGTGGCAGAGACAATCGAATCCACTGAACCCGAAGCACCGACAGTCGAAGAAGTGGACTATCACTGGGAGATTCTGCGTCAGGCGACATGGCAGACAAACTTCAACGACACCTATTTTGTTGATGACAACAACGGGTGGGCTATCGGCGAGGGTGGTGTGATTGCACACACAACCGATGGGGGTGCCACATGGGCACCTCAACACAGTGGCGTGGATGGCAGTCTCAATCTCATCACATTTGCCGATGCAAATCACGGCTGGATAGCGGGGCAGGGGATGCTACTTAGGACGGAAAACGGTGGCGAAACATGGCAGGTCGTGAAGGGCGTTTTACAGAATTTCCGTAGAATTCGCACGATGCAGTTTATCAACGAAAAGGAGGGGTGGCTGGCGGCGGGGCCAGCGCAGACGCTCCACACGCTTGATGGCGGGTTGACGTGGAAACGCCAACAGAGCGGCACGACCGACAAACCGATTGCTGACGTGCATTTCATCAACAGCAATGAGGGTTGGGCAGTGGTGGCGCAACGTCGGGATGGGGGGTACGTTCTGCACACGACCGATGGCGGTGATTATTGGCAGATTCTTTCCAAAACTAACCAAGCGGGTGCGGCGGTTCACTTTGCCGATGCCAAGTCGGGTTGGGTGCTCATGGCAGATGGCACTTCGTTGATTACTAAAGATAGTGGCACAACGTGGAAACGGCAAGCCTCTTCACTGAATGGACGCATTCGCAACATCCACTTCCGTAGCCACAAAGTTGCTTGGGGTATCGGCGGAAACAGTAGTGTCCTCACCACATACAATCGTGGTCAGACTTGGGAGGCATCAACCGTTCGGCGTGAGGATGCCGATACCGAACAGATTGACTGGCTTTCGCTTTGGACAGGTGAACAATCAGAAGACTCAGAAGATGTAGCCGAACCACCCGTTGCGGAGGATAACTTCCAAGCCGACGAAAATTTCGCCGAGCAGTTCCAACAGCGTCGCCGCAATGAACGCCAACGCCCTGGCGGGCTCGCCCCAGAGGGTGAACTTGGCGACAATCCTGAAGATGCCGAAACCGCACGACCGCAACAACAGAACCGCAATCAGAGACCGGCGCGGCGAGGTGGATTCGGACGACGGAATCGCGGTGGCGGACGGGTGGTCGCCAATATCCACTTCATTAACGACCAAATCGGCTGGGCTGCCGGTCAGAATGCGAATATTTACAAAACGACAGATGGCGGAAAGACGTGGAAACAGAAACTCGGTTCTCGCCATCTTGAGCACCTGCGCGATGTCCAACTGATTAATAGCCAGCAAGGTTGGGTTGTTGGCGATAACGGTTTGTTGATGGAAACGACGGATGGAGGAAAGACGTTCACGACGCTTCAAAGTGGGACGCAACAACGACTCATCGGCATCCATTTCCCTTCGCTTGACCCTAAATGGGGCTGGACAATGGGGAGCGATGGCACGGTATTTTATACAACCGATGGCGAAAAATGGTCGGCTGGACAAACGCCGATGCGTCCACCTCTGCTTGAGAATGATCCGCCGTCGCCGTTTGCGATGAACGATGTGGGGTTCGGCAAATTCTCTGAGGGTTGGGCTGTTGGGCGGCAAGGACAGATTATTCACAATAAGGATGGCGGCCCCATTTGGACACCGCAACGGACAGCGACCGACACCAATCTCATCGGCTTAGAGATAAGGTTCGCACCACTCGGTTGGGCGGTCGGGCAGAGCGGAGATCTGCTTCGCACGATAAATGGCGGCGAATACTGGAAACACCACAAGACCGAGAGTGGCTACGACCTGAACGCAGTTTCTTTCATCACGAAGCGCAAAGGCTGGGCGGTTGGGCGTTACGGTATCGTCCTTCGCACGACCGATGGTGGATTTAAGTGGGAAGCCCTCCTTAGCAATGTGACATACGACCTCTACGCGGTGTTCGCACTATCTGAGACTGAGATTTACGCGGTCGGTGCCGCAGGGACAATCATCCATTCAACGGACGCTGGTGAGACTTGGGAACAGGAACACACTGACATCGCAAATGACCTCTACGCCGTCACTCGCGCCAAAGACGATAACACACTCTGGGTTGTAGGTCAGTGGGGGGTCGTATTGCGTAGAAAGGTTGATGGCGCGAAGATGTCGTTGCGGTAGTTCTCTCCCTCCCTGCTCGGCTTGGATTGCCAAATCCAAGCCAACTTCCCACATGTACTGTGGATTTGCCAATCCACAGCGAGCGGTATTATCAGAAAAGCCTCATCCGTTTCATTCGGGTGGGGCTTTTGCTGTTTAGGTAGTATTTCATGGTGGGGTGGTACTAACTAGCTGGATAAGGATCTGCTGGATTTGGCAATCCAGCAGGAGCGGTCGGGGCTAGTAGGAGCGATTCGGGGCTAGATTTGGCAGTCCAATTGCACCATTTCGGGCAATAGTTGTGAACATTTCAGTAGGTCTCCAAATCGCAAGACACCGATGGCATTGACAAAGTTCGTATACCAAAGGGGATGCGGCTGACGATTCCAGTTTGGCACATATTTTGCTATCTTATAATTTGAAGTCGGCAATCGGTAAGCTTTGATTATTGCCGCAGTTTTTCAAGAGTTGTGCGGGCTTTAGATGCTATCAACCAACTCCCAAAAAAGGATAACCTCATCATGAAAAGAACCGTGGCGTTACTGATTCTTTTAACCCTGTTTTCACAAACCGTTTTCGCCCAAGATTCCCCGCAATGGGGTTTGCCCGATGGTGCCAAAGCGCGCCTCGGTAAAGGGGGGATAAATGAACTCGCCTATTCGCCCGACGGCACCCGGCTCGCGGTGGCGAGTAATATCGGTATTTGGCTCTACGACACTGCAACCGGTCAAGAAGTCGCCCTGCTCACGGGGCATTCGGATTGGGTCAATAGCGTCGCGTTCAGTCCGGATGGTCGCACCCTCGCATCGGGGCGTGACGATGGTACCATCCGTCTTTGGGATGTGGGAACGGGCGTGCACCAACGTACGCTCACGGGACATACGGATTGGGTCAATAGCGTCGCGTTCAGTCCGGATGGCCGCACTATCGCATCGGGGAGTTCGGATGAGACCATCCGTCTTTGGGAGGCGGGAACGGGCGCGCACCAACGTACGCTCACGGGGCATACTTTGTATGTCTCTAGCATCGCGTTCAGTCCGGATGGTCGCACCCTCGCATCGGGGGGTTTGGATGATACCATCCGTCTCTGGGATGCGGGAACGGGGGAGGAGAAGCGGACGCTCAGAGATCCCTCTACTGTCTTAAGCGTCGCGTTCAGTCCGGATGGCCGCACCCTCGCATCGGGGAGTTATCAGGAAATCCGTCTCTGGGATGCGGGAACGGGGGAGGAGAAGCGGACGCTCAGAGATCCCTCTATTGTCTTAAGCGTCGCGTTCAGTCCGGATGGCCGCACCCTCGCATCGACGAGTGATGATGGGACCATCCGTCTCTGGGATGCGGAAACGGGCGCGCACATACGTACGCTCACGGGGCATACCTCTGTGGTCAGAAGCGTAGCATTCAGTCCGGATGGCCGCACTATCGCGTCGGCGAGTGATGATGGGACCATCCGTCTTTGGGATGCGGGAACGGGTGTGCACCGACGGACACTCATGGGGCATACGGATTATGTCTCTAGCGTCGCGTTCAGTCCGGATGGCCGCACCCTCGCGTCGGCGAGTGATGATGGGACCATCCGTCTCTCGAACGCGGGAACGGGCGCGCACATACGTACGCTCACGGGGCATACGGATTCGGTCACTAGCGTCGCGTTCAGTCCGGATGGCCGCACCCTCGCATCGGCGAGTTATAAGGAAATCCGTCTGTGGGAAGTGGGAACGGGGATGCACTTAAACACGCTAGAGGGGCATACGGATTGGGTCAATAGCGTAGCGTTCAGTCCGGATGGCCGCACCCTGGCTAGTGGTAGTGATGATACCATCTGTCTGTGGGATGCAACAACGGGGGCGGAGAAGCATACCCTCACAGGGCATACTTCGTATGTCTTAAGCGTAGCGTTCAGTCAGGATGGCCGGACCCTCGCATCGGGGAGTGAGGATGGCACCGTGCTCCTGTGGGAGGTCCCCCCTTCCCCTACCATGACAGCGACGGTGAGCGTCTCGCCCGCCTCGGTCCCGTCGCCCGCTATCGGAGAACAACTCACGCTCTCCCTCAACATCGCAGAGGGCGAAACCGTCGCAGGCTATCAGGGGACTGTGGGGTTTGACTCCACCGCCCTCCGCTATATTTCAAGTGCCAACGGTGACTACCTCCCAACGGGCGCATTCTTTATCCCACCTGTTGTTGCGGAAAATCGCGTGGTGCTTGCATCAACCGCACTCGCAGGGGTAAAAGATGGTGATGGTACGCTTGCGACCATCACCTTTGAAGTTGTGGCAATCAAAACATCCACGGTGACCCTATCCCAAGTCACCCTTGTCAATCCGGATGGAGAGCGTTCATACCCACTCGTTGAAAATGGGCAGGTGATTGAACCGCCACAACGCTTCGGAGATGTCAATAAAGATGGCGTGGTGAACATCCAAGATTTGGTGGTCGTTGGCGCAAACTTTGGACAGACAGGACAGAACAGTGCAGATGTCAACGGCGATGGCGTGGTCGATATCGTGGATTTGGTGTTGGTTGCCGGTGCCATACGGAACGCGGCGACCGCGCCTGCCGCACATCTCCAATTACTTGGCTTGTACGGGACGGGGAACCCGTCCCCTACAGCCGAGGATGTCCAAGGTTGGCTCACTCAAGCACACGGTCTAAACCTCACGGATGCAAGGTTCCAAAGCGGGATTATTTTCTTAGAACATCTCTTGGCAACCTTGACTCCAAAAGAGACAGTCCTGTTGCCGAACTACCCAAATCCGTTCAACCCCGAAACGTGGATACCGTATCATCTCGCCCACGCCGCAGATGTCACGCTCACGATTTATAACACAAAGGGCGTGGTGGTTCGTCGGTTTGAGCTAGGGCACCAATCTGCGGGTTATTACACCGCTCGGGCACAGGCAGCGCATTGGAATGGTCGCAATGAAAACGGAGAACGGGTCGCGAGTGGGGTCTATTTTTACCAACTCCGTGCGGGGAAGTATTCCGCACTGCGGCGGATGGTGATTGTCAAGTAACTTCAAATCATGTTTGGATTGGCCGCATTAAAATGACGAAACCGTACAAAGTAAAAATTGAACGGGAGAAGAAAATGCGAAACAAATCACTGGCTTTGAAGTTGAGTCTGTTGTTGGTCTCTGTCCTGTTTCTACCGAACAGCGTCGTCGGAGATTACACGCAATTCAGTTTACCTGAGGGAGCCAAAGCGCGCCTCGGCAAAGGGTGGATAAATGAACTCGCTTATGCGCCCGACGGCACTCAGCTCGCGGTGGCGAGTAGCATCGGTATCTGGCTCTACGATACTGCAACCGGTCAAGAAGTCGCCCTGCTCACGGGGCATTCGTCTGGGGTCAGAAGCGTGGCGTTCAGTCCTGATGGCCGCACCCTCGCTAGTGGTAGTGCTGACAACACCATTCGCTTGTGGGATGCGGGGACGGGGACAGAGCAGCGCACCCTCACGGGGCATTCGGGGAGTGTCTCAAGCGTGGCGTTCAGTCCCGATGGTCGCACTATCGCATCGGGGGGGTATGGGGACAAGACCATCCGTCTGTGGGATGCGAGGACGGGGACAGAGCAGCGCACCCTCACGGGGCATTCGGGGAGTGTCTCAAGCGTGGCGTTCAGTCCTGATGGTCGCACCCTCGCTAGTAGTAGTCATGATGAGACCATCCGTCTGTGGGATGCGGGGACGGGGACAGAGCAGCACACTCTCACGGGGCATTCATCTGAGGTCACAAGCGTAGCGTTCAGTCCCGATGGCCGCACTATCGCATCGCGTGCGGGTTTTGGGGATTGGACCATCCGTCTATGGGATGCGGAGATGGGGATAGAGCAGCACACCCTCACCGTGTATTTGTATGTCTATAGCGTAGCGTTCAGTCCCGATAGCCTCACCCTCGCATCGGGGAGTTACGATGGGATCATCCGTCTGTGGGATGTGGGAACGGGGACAGAGCAGCGCACCCTCACGGGGCATTCACATGGGGTCAAAAGCGTAGCGTTCAGTCCCGATGGCCGCACTATCGCATCGGGGAGTAAGGATGGGACCATCCGTCTGTGGGATGCGTGGACGGGGATACACCAGCGCACCCTCACGGGGCATTCGTCTGGAGTCACAAGCGTAGCATTCAGTCCCGATGGCCGCACTATCGCATCGGGTTGCCGCACCCTTCCATCGGGGTTTTGGGAGGATACCATCCGTCTGTGGGATGTGGTGACGGGAGCAGAGCAACGCACCCTCACGGGGCATAGGGGTTATGTCTATAGCGTAGCGTTCAGTCCTGATGGTAGCACCCTCGCTAGTAGTAGTCATGATGAGACCGTCCGTCTGTGGGATACGGGGACGGGGGCAGAGCAGCACACCCTTACGGGGCATTCGCCTTGGGTCTCTAGCGTGGCGTTTAGTCCGGATGGCCAAACCCTCGCATCAGGGGGTGGGGATTGGACCATCCGTCTCTGGGATACGGTGACGAGGGCAGAGCAGCACACCCTCACGGGGCATAGGGAAGATGTAAACAGTGTCGCGTTCAGTCCCGATGGCACCACCCTCGCATCGGGAAGTGATGATAACACCATCCGTCTCTGGGATGCGGGGATGGGGATAGAGCAGCGCACCCTCACCGGGCATTCGTCTGGGGTCAAAAGCGTAATGTTCAGTCCAGATGGCCGCACAATCGCATCGGGGAGTAGGGATGATACCATCCGTCTGTGGGATGCGGGGATGGGGATAGAGCAGCGCATCCTCACGGGGCATTCGGATTGGGTGTGGAGCGTAGCGTTCAGTCCGGATGGTCACACCCTCGCTAGTGGTAGTGCTGATACTACCATCCGTCTGTGGGATACGGAGACGGGGACAGAGCAGCGCACCCTCACGGGGCATTTGAATAGGGTGTGGAGCGTAGCGTTCAGCCCGGATGGCCGCACCCTCGCGTCGGGGAGTGAGGATGGCACCGTGCTCCTGTGGGAGGTCACCCCTTCTCCCAACATGACCGCCACGGTGAGCATCTCGCCATCCCTAGTGCCTTCACCGGCTGTTGGAGAACCGCTCACCCTCACTCTGAACATCGCAGATGGCGAAACCGTCGCAGGCTATCAGGGGACTGTGGGGTTTGATACCTCCGCTCTCCGATATGTTTCAAGTGCCAACGGAGATTACCTCCCAACAAGCGCATTCTTTGTCCCACCCGTTGTTGAGGAAAATCGCGTGACACTCGCATCAACCGCACTCGCCGGGGTGGGCAACGGTCATGGCACACTCGCGGCCATCACCTTTGAAGTTGTGGCAACCAAAGCATCCACGGTGGCCCTATTCGATGCCACCCTTGTCAATCCGGATGGAGAGCGTTTATACCCACTCGTTGAAAATGGGCAGGTGATTGAACCGCCACAACTCCTCGGAGATGTCAATAGAGATGGCGTGGTGAACATCCAAGATTTGGTGCTCGTTGGCTCCAACTTGAGGCAGACGGGAGCGCACAAGGCGGATGTCAACGGCGATGGCGTGGTCGATATCGTGGATTTGGTGGTGGTCGCTGGTGCAATACGGAACGCCGCAACCGCGCCTGCCGTGCATTCCCACGCACTTGGTGCTTACGGGACGGGGAACCCGTCCCCTACAGCCGCGGATGTCCAAGGTTGGCTCACTCAAGCACACGGTCTAAACCTCACGGATGCAAGGTTCCAAAGCGGGATTATTTTCTTAGAACATCTCTTGGCAACCTTGACTCCAAAAGAGACAGTCCTGTTGCCGAACTACCCGAATCCGTTCAATCCTGAGACGTGGATACCGTATCAGCTTGCCCGCGCTGCGGAAGTTGAAATCACGATTTATGATACAAGGGGTTCAGTTGTGCGTCGGTTAGAGCTGGGGCATCAACCTGTCGGCATCTATCAGGATCAGAGTCGTGCGGCGCATTGGAATGGTCGAAATGCAAACGGCGAACTGGTCGCGAGTGGAGTCTATTTTTACCAACTCCGTGCAGGGAATTATTCTGCGTTGCGGCGGATGGTGGTCGTCAAGTAGCCCATCCCCGCTCGGCTTGGATTGCCAAACAAGCCCATCCCCGCGTGTGCTGTGGATTGGATCCACAGCGAGCGATACTATCAGAAAAGCCTCATCCGTTTCATTCGGGTGGGGCTTTTGCTGTTTAGGTAGTATTTCATGGTGGCGTGGTACTAACTAGCTGGATAAGGATCTGCTGGATTTGGCAATCCAGCAGGAGTGGTCGGGGCTAGTAGGAGCGATTCGGGGCTAGATTTGGCAGTCCAATTGCACCATTTCGGGCAATAGTCGTGAAAGTTTCAGTAGGTCTCCAAACCGAACATTGATTCAAAGTGCCGATGGCATTGACAAAGTTCGTATACCAAAGGGGATGCGGCTGACACTTCCAGCTTGGCACATATTTTGCTACCTTATAATTTGAAGTCGGCAATCGGTAAGTTCCGGTTATTGCCGCAGTTTTTCAAGAGTTGTGCGGGCTTTAGATGCGATACACCAACTTCCAAAAGGAGAGCTTCATCATGAGAGCAACCGTGCCGTTACTGATGCTTTTAACCCTGTGTTCACAAACCGCATTTGCCCAAGATTATACGCAATGGAGTTTACCCGATGGTGTCAAAGCGCGCCTCGGTAAAGGTGTGCTAGGCGAGGAAATCACCTATTCGCCGGACGGGAATCGTTTGGCGGTGGCGGGCAGTATAGGTGTTTGGATATACAATGCACACACCGGTGAAGAACTCGCCCTCCTCACGGGGCATACGTCTCGGGTTTACAGCGTCGCGTTTAGCCCGGATGGTAAAACGCTGGCAAGTGGGAGCTCCGACACGACTATTCGCCTATGGGATGTGGTCAGCGGTGTGCCACGGCATACTCTCACTGGGCATAAGGGGTATGTCAGTAGCGTGGCGTTTAGCCCGGATGGTAAAACGCTGGCAAGTAGTGGAGGGTATCAGGACAACACCATCCGGCTGTGGGATGTGGTCACCGGCGCGCATAAAAGGACGCTAACAGGGAATACGTCTCGGGTTTATAGCGTGGCATTTAGCCCGGATGGTAAAACGTTAGCAAGTGGTGAGGGACGGCCGGACAATGCCATCCATCTGTGGGATGCGGTCACCGGCGCACATAAAAGGCTCCTCATTGGACATGCGTCTGAGGTTTATAGCGTCGCATTTAGCCCGGATGGACAGACGCTGGCAAGTGGGGGCAGGGACAAAACCGTCCGCCTGTGGGATGCGGTCACTGGTGCATATCGGCACACCCTCACGGGACATACGCGGACTGTCAGTAGCATTGCGTTCAGTCCCGATAGTCGTACACTGGCAAGTGGGAGTGCGGATGGTTTCATCCGTCTGTGGGATGTGGTGACCGGCACAGAGCTGCACACCCTCACCGGGCATACGCACACTGTCAATAGCGTAGCGTTCAGCCCGGATGGACGCACCCTTGCCAGTGGAAGTGATGACAACACTATCCGTCTGTGGGATGCGGTCACCGGCTTGCATAAAAAGACCCTCATTGGTACAGGGAATTTCAATAGCGTTGCGTTCAGTCCGGATGGCCGGACGCTCGCAAGTGGTGGCGGGTGGAAGAACAGCACCATCCAGCTGTGGGATGTGATGGCCGGTGCAGAGCTGCACATCCTCGCCGGGCATACGTCTTCGGTCTATAATAGCCTTGCATTTTCGGTCTATAGCGTTGCATTCAGTCCGGATGGGGGGACTCTTGCGAGTGCAGGGGGATGGGACAAGACCATCCGGCTGTGGGATGTGGTAACCGGGGCGCATAAAAAGACCCTCATTGGTACGGGGGCTGTCAATAGCGTAGCATTTAGCCCGGATGGTAAAACACTGGCAAGTGGTGAGGGACGGCCGGACAATACCATCCATCTGTGGGATGCAGTCACCGGCGCGCTCCTGCATACCCTCACGGGCCATACGGGGAGTGTCACTCGCGTGGCGTTCAGTCCAGATGGGGGCACACTTGCTAGTGGTGGCGGGGATGGGGACGCGACCATCCAGCTGTGGGATGCGATGACCGGGGCGCATAAAACCACCCTCATTGGTACAGGGCGTGTCTATAGCATTGCGTTCAGCCCGGATGGGGGGACACTTGCTAGTGGAAGTGGGGATGCCGCCATCCGCTTGTGGGATGTGGCGACCGGCGTACATAAAAAGACCCTTACTGGGCATAGATGGGACGGTATCTATAGATGGGAGATCAGTAGCGTTGTGTTCAGTCCGGATGGGCAGACCCTTGCTAGTGGGAGTAGGGACGAGACCATCCGCTTGTGGGATGCGGTGACCGGTGTGCATAAAAAGACCCTCACTGGACATACGGGGACTGTCAATAGCCTCGTGTTCAGTCCTGATGCGCGGACGCTGGCTAGTGGAAGTGGTGATGGCACGGTGCTCCTCTGGGATGTCGCCCCTTCCGCCAACGTGAATGCCACCGTCCGCCTCGCTCCCTCACCGGTGCCCTCGCCCGCTGTCGGCGCGTCGCTCACGCTCTCTCTCAAGATTGTGGAAGGAGCCAACGTTGCAGGCTATCAGGCGACTGTAGGATTTGATACCTCCGCGCTCCGATATGTTTCAAGTGCCAACGGCGACTACCTGTCAACGGGCGCGTTCTTTGTGCCACCAATTGTTGAGGGAAATCAGGTGACGCTTGCCGCAACTGCACTCACCGGGGTGGGCAACGGTAATGGGACGCTTGCAGTCATTACGTTTGAGGTCGTCGCTGTCAAGGCATCGACGTTGCCCTTGTCTCAAGTCAACCTTGTAGGGAGGAATAGGGAGCGTTCTGTCCCACTCGTTGAAGATGGGCAGGTGATTGAACCACCGCCAACCTTTGGAGATGTCAACAAAGATGGCGTGGTGAACATCCAAGATTTGGTGCTTGTTGGCTCAAACTTTGGGCAGACCGGAGAGAACAGGGCGGATGTCAACGCGGATGGGGTCGTCGATATCGTGGATTTGGTGGTGGTTGCCGGTGCGATACGCAATGCGGCAACCGCACCGGCCGCACATCTACAGACACTTGGCTCGTACGGGACGGGTGACCCGTCCCCTACTGCTGCCGATGTCCAAGGGTGGCTCGCTCAAGCACGGGGTCTCGACCTCACGGATGCAACGTTGCAAAGGGGGGTTATCTTTTTAGAGCAACTTCTCGCGGCGTTGACTCCGAAAGAGACAGCACTGTTGCCGAACTACCCGAATCCGTTCAACCCGGAGACGTGGATACCGTATCAGCTCGCCCGTGCCGCCGATGTCCAGATTACGATTTATGACACAAAGGGGGCGGTGGTGCGTCGGTTCAAGTTGGGATATCAGCCTGCCGATATCTATCAGGACCGGAGCCGTGCGGCGTATTGGAACGGCCGCAACACAAACGGTGAACTGGTCGCAAGTGGAGTCTATTTCTATCAACTCCGTGCAGGGGATTATTCCGCGTTGCGGCGGATGGCGATTGTCAAGTAGCCTATTTCTGCAATTAGGGTCATTTCGTTTTCCCTGTTTGTCTGAATCACGGATTTCGCGGATTACACAGATTCCTCGGATTAGAAGAGGTCTCGTCGGTGTAAAATAAGTCGCGAAATATATCAACTCTCTTTTGCTCCCACAGGTATCGGGGGAATCGGGAGTAGGAACTCCCTTCCACAGGTTTATTCTTGAAACTTGCTTATGAAGCAAATTACCCAACTTAAAAAGGAGAACTTCATCATGAGAGCAACCGTGACGTTACTGATTCTTTTAACTCTGTTTTCACAAACCACCCTTGCCCGAGATTATACGCAACTCAGTTTACCCGATGGTGCCAAAGCGCGCCTCGGTAAAGGCTGGATAAACGAAATCGCGTATTCACCGGACGGAAGTCGATTGGCGGTGGCGGGCAGTATAGGGATTTGGATATACGATGCACATACCGGTGAAGAACTCGCCCTGCTCACGGGGCATACGGGGAGTGTCATTAGCGTGGCATTCAGTCCGGATGGACGGACACTTGCGAGTGGGAGTTCAGACGATACTATCCGTCTGTGGGATACGTCCACTAACGAGCACCGGCAGACGCTCACAGGGCATACGGGGAGTGTCATTAGCGTGGCGTTCAGTCCGGATGGTATGACGCTGGCAAGTGGTGGAGGTTATAAGGACAATACCATCCGTTTGTGGGATGCGGTGACGGAAACACACAAGGATACGCTCACCGGGCATACAGGGAGTGTCAATAGCGTCGCGTTCAGCCCGGATGGTGGAACGTTGGCGAGTGGAAGTTACGACGGAACCATCCGCCTGTGGGATGTGGGCACAGGTACGCCTTGGCAAATCCGCATGGAGCATACAGGGAGTGTCAGGAGCGTGGCATTCAGCCCGGATGGACGGATGCTCGCAAGTGGGAGTTCAGACGAAACCATCCGTCTGTGGGATTTGGGGTTCAGTGTGCCCAGACAGATCTTCACCGGACATGAATTTGGAGTGACTAGCGTAACGTTCAGCCCGGATGGACGGACGCTCGCAAGTGGGGGGTATGGGGACATTCGTCTATGGGATGTGGGGAGCGGTGCACCCAAAGCCACCCTCACGGGACATAAGTGGGGTGTTCAAAGCCTGGCGTTCAGCCCGGATGGGAGTACACTGGCAAGTGGCGGTTGGGAAAACAAGGTGAATCTGTGGGATGCAGTCACTGGCGGGCATCAGCAGATGCTCACGGAGTATACAAAGGAGGTGAGGAGCGTGGCGTTCAGTCCGGATGGACGTACGCTGGCAACTGGGCATGATGGGATTTGGGGGAGTCAGACGCTCCGTCTGTGGGATGTGGCCACCGGCGAGCACCGGCACACTCTCATAGGACATAGGCAACATGTTACTAGCGTGGACTTCAGCCCGGATGGGGGAACGCTCGCAAGTGGGAGTGACGACGAAACCATCCGGCTTTGGGATGCGGTCACCGGCGAGCATCGGCACACCTTCAGGGGGCATAGAGGGGTTGTTAGAAGTGTGGCGTTTAGCCCGGAGGGCCGGACGCTCGCAAGTGTTGGCTCCGACGCGACTATCCGTCTGTGGGATAGCGTAACCGGCACCTCCCTGGACATCCTCACGGGGCATAAGGGGTATGTCATTAGCGTGGACTTCAGCCCGGATGGTAGAACGGTGGCAAGTGGTGGCGGTCATGAGGACAAGACCATCCGTCTGTGGGATGTGGCCACCGGCAGGCACCGGCAGACCCTCACTGGGCATACGTGGAGTGTCAGTTGCGTGGTGTTCAGTCCAGATGGACGGACGCTGGCAAGTAGTGGGCGAGATCTGGACGATACCATCCATCTGTGGGATGCGATTACGGGTGAACATAAGCGTACACTCACCGGGCATAAGTATGGAGTCAGTAGCATTGCATTTAGCCCGGGTGGCCGGACGCTGGCAAGTGGTGGCGGTTATCGGGGCGGTACAATCTATCTGTGGGATGTGGGCACCGGCGAGCACCGGAGAACTCTCGCGGGGCATACATCTGGGATTAGTAGCGTCGCGTTCAGCCCAGATGGCAGAACGCTTGCCAGTAGGAGTGAGGATGGCACGGTGCTCCTATGGGAACTCACCCCTTCCACCAACGCAAACGCCATCGTGCGCCTTGCTCCTTCCGCAGTACAATCGCCTACTGTTGGAGCACCCCTTACGCTCTCCCTCAACATCGCAGAGGGGGAAAACGTTGCAGGCTTTCAGGCAACTGTGGGGTTTGACCCCACTGCCCTCCGATATGTTTCAGGTACCAACGGCGGCTACCTCCCAACGGGCGCGTTCTTTATGCCACCGGTTGTTGAGGAAAATCGGGTAACGCTTGCCGCAACCGCACTCGCTGGGGTCAAGCACGGTGATGGCACACTTGCGACCCTCACGTTTGAGGTTGTCGCTGTCAAGGCATCCACGTTGCCCTTATCTCAAGTCAACCTTGTCAATCCGGATGGGGAGCGTTCGTTCCCTGGCGTTAAAGGGGCGCAGGTGATTAAAGCGCCATACATCTTTGGGGATGTCAACAAGGATGGCGTGGTGAACATCCAAGATTTGGTGGTCGTCGGGTCAAACTTTAGGCAGACGGGCGATGACAGTGCGGATGTCAACGCAGATGGGGTCGTCGATATCTTGGATTTGGTATTGGTCGCCGATGCGATACGCAACACGGCAACCGCGCCTGCCGCACATTCCCATGCACTTGGTGCTTACGGGACGGGTAACCCGTCCCCTACTGCCGCCGATGTCCAGGGGTGGCTCAGTCAAGCACGAGGGCTTGACCTCACAGATGCAACGGTGCAAAGAGGGATTATCTTCTTAGAGCAACTTCTCGCCTCGTTGACCCCGAAGGAGACGACCCTGTTGCCGAACTATCCGAATCCGTTCAACCCAGAGACATGGCTACCGTATTACCTCGCCCACGCCGCCGATGTCCAAATTACGATCTATGACACCAAGGGCGTGGTGGTGCGTCGGTTCGAGCTGGGGTATCAGTCTATGGGTATGTATCAGGATCGGAGTCGTGCGGCGCATTGGAACGGGCGCAACACAAGCGGCGAGTTGGTCGCAAGCGGAGTCTATTTCTATCAACTTCGTGCCGGGGATTATTCGGCGTTGCGGCGGATGGTAATTGTTAAGTAGCTCATTTCTCTATATGCGAAGGAGCAGAACTTCCGAAAAAGGAGCACTTCATCATGAAAGCAACCGTGACGTTACTGATGCTTTTAACGCTGTTTTCACAAACCGCCTATGCCCGGGATTATACACAACTCAGTTTACCCGAAGGTGCCAAAGCGCGCCTCGGTAAAGGTAATACATCTGGTAATATCGCGTATTCGTCGGATGGCAATCGCTTGGCGGTGGCGGGCAGTATAGGAATTTGGATATACGATGCACACACCGGTGAAGAGCTCGCCCTATTCACGGGGCATACGGACACGGTCATTAGTGTGGTGTTCAGTCCCGATGGTGGAACACTGGCAAGTGGGAGTTACGACGGGACCATTCGTTTGTGGGATACCGTTACTGGTGAGCACCGGCACACGCTCAAGGGGCATACGTCTTGGATCAATAGCATCGCGTTCAGTCCGGATGGACGGACGCTGGCAAGTGGCGGAGATTCTAAGGACAAGACCATCCGTTTGTGGGATGCGGCGACGGGAACACACAAGGAGATGCCCACGGAACATACGAAGTCGATCGACAGCGTGGCGTTCAGCCCGGAGGGATGCACCCTGGCAAGTGGAAGTTACGACGGAACCATCCGACTGTGGGATGTCGCCACCGGTACGCCATGGCAGACCCGCATGGAGCATACGGAAAGTGTCACTAGCGTAGCGTTCAGTCCGGATGGACGCACCCTGGCAAGTGGGAGTTCAGACGATACCATCCGGCTTTGGGATTTGGGTTTCAGTGTGCCCAGGCAGATTCTCACCGGGCATGAGGGGAGTGTCACTAGCATTGCGTTCAGTCCGGATGGACGGACGCTGGCAAGTGGCGGTTATAGAGAAATTCATCTGTGGGATGGGGTCAGTGGCACACATCAACAGACGCTCATAGGGCATCTGTATCAGGTTTGGAGTCTTGCATTCAGTCCAGATGGACGGACGCTGGCAAGTAGAGGATCGGATAACAAGGTGCATCTGTGGGATGCGATCACCGGCGGACACCGACAGACCCTCACAGGGTATACAAAGGATGTCCGGACCGTGGCGTTCAGTCCGGATGGCAGGACGCTGGCAGTTGGGTATGGCGGAATTTGGGGAAACGATACGCTCCGTCTGTGGGATGTGAGCACCGGTGAGCACCGGCACACTCTCATGGGGCATAGGCAACATGTCTATAGCGTGGTGTTTAGCCCGGATGGTAGTACACTCGCCAGTGGGAGTCCAGACGAAACCATCCGTCTGTGGGATGCGGTGACCGGCGAGTATCGACAGACTCTCAGGACGCATACGAGTGTCAATAGCGTAGCGTTCAGCCCGGATGGCCGAACGCTTGCCAGTGGGAATAGTGATGCTACCCTTCGTCTGTGGGATGGGGTAACCGGCGCGCCCCTGCACATCATCCGCACTAAGCATACGTCCAGGATTAACAGCGTGGCGTTCAGCCCAGATGGTAGAACGGTGGCAAGTGGTGGCGGTCATGAGGACAAGACCATCCGTCTGTGGGATGTTGCCACCGGCGAGCACCGGCAGACGCTCACGGGGCATAAGAGGTATGTCACTAGCGTGGCGTTCAGCCCGGATGGACGCACCCTTGCCAGTGGGGGTGGGGACGGGACCATCCGGCTGTGGGATGCGATTACGGGTGAACATAAACGTACCCTCACCGGGCATAAGGATGGAGTCCGTTGCATTGCATTTAGTCCGGATGGCCGGACGCTGGCAAGTGGTGGCGGTTATCCGGGCGGTACAATCTATCTATGGGATGTGGCCACCGGCGAGCACCGGAGAACGCTCGCGGGGCATACATATGAGATCAGTAGTCTAGCGTTCAGTCCCGATGGTGGAACGCTGGCAAGTGGGAGTGAGGATGGCACGGTACTCCTGTGGGAGCTCACTCCCTCCGCCAACGCGAATGCCATCGTGAGCCTCGCACCTTCACCGGTGCAGTCTCCTGTTATCGGAGCGTCCCTTAGGCTCTCCCTCAACATCGCGGACGGAGCAAACGTTGCAGGCTTTCAGGCAACTGTGGGGTTTGACCCCACTGCCCTCCGATATGTTTCAGGTACCAACGGCGGCTACCTCCCAACGGGCGCGTTCTTTATGCCACCGGTTGTTGAGGAAAATCGGGTAACGCTTGCCGTAACCACACTCGCCGAGGCGCAGCACGGCGATGGGGCACTTGCAACCCTCACATTTGAGGTTATCGCTGTTAAGACATCGACGTTGAGTTTATTTGAAGTCCACCTTGTAAGTCCGGATGGGGAGCGTTGGTTCCCTCGCGCTGAAAGTGGGCAGGTGATTGCACCGCCAGAAATCTTTGGAGATGTCAACAAGGATAGCGTGGTGAACATCCAAGATTTGGTGGTCGTCGGCTCAAACTTTAGGCAGGCCGGCGCAAACAGTGCGGATGTCAATGAGGATGGCGTGGTCGATATCTTGGATTTGGTATTGGTCGCCGATGCGATACGCAACACGGCAACTGCACCTGCCGCACATCTCCATGCCCTTGGCTCGTACGGGACGGGTAACCTGTCCCCTACTGCCGCTGATGTCCAGGGGTGGCTCACCCAAACACAAGGTCTCGACCTAACGGATGCAAGATTGCAAAGAGGAATTATCTTATTAGAGCAACTTCTCGCGGCGTTGAGCCCGAAAAAGACTGTTTTGTTGCCCAACTATCCGAATCCGTTTAACCCAGAGACGTGGATTCCGTATCATCTCGCTCACGCTGCGGATGTTCAGATTACGATTTATGACACAAAAGGCGGGGTGGTGCGGCGGCTTTCGCTGGGGTATCAGCCTGTGGGTATTTATCAGGACCGGAGCCGTGCGGCGTATTGGAACGGGCGCAACACAAGCGGCGAGTTGGTCGCAAGCGGAGTCTACTTCTATCAACTCCGGGCGGGTGATTATTCCGCGTTACGGCGGATGGTGGTCGTCAAGTAGCACTGCTCTGATCTGCTTGGATTGTCAGATCAAAGCCCTTTTCCCCTTGAGCACCACATTGATTCAAATGACCTGTGCACTGTATAGTGAGAGATTGTTGCAAAGCTTATTGACAAATTGAATTGAGGGTGTATAATACCTACATTCCGCACTTCTGAAGGAATAGGTTGTGAATATGGCAAAAAGTAGCATAGCAAATACGCCTCTTGATAATCAAGTTTTGAGTAGTCTGGCGAAATTACCGGTTTTTTGAATTCTGCCCATAGTTTTTCTGATGCGTCTCGTAGTTCCTGACGACATTTTTTTTGTCCCGCCACGTCAGTTTCTATGCCTCTTTCTGAATAGATCGCATCAAGAAGCGTACGATACGCTGAACATCCGGGAACCTCTAATTTAGCCGATGCTGAGTCATCTTTGGTCTTCGCCAATTCACGTTTTAGTTTCGCGTTCCGTTGATTTGCCTTTGACAATTTGCCGATAAGCCCAGGAATAATGATCAGGGCAACAATGCTAACGACAATAACGATTGAGGTCGACATACTTCAGATCCCCTTTATGACTCTAAAAGTTAGATTGATTCTCGGCCCAATCTTCGGACTCCGTTTCGGTATCTGGTGTACCCAATGGTGTTGCGTACTGCCGCCCATTTCCAAATAACTGCCATCTGGCAGGGGTATTTTTTTTACTTCTACTGATTTGTCCGTTTTGTGTCTGAGTTGAAAATCCCTAACATCGCCAAAGCTAACCGAACCAATTATCGGGTTTTTTCCTAACTCCGGTTCATCGTCGCTGTGCCACGAAACGCTATCGCGTCCGTTTCGGTAGCGATTGAGTAAAACACTGTTGAAGTTCACCTCTGACACCTCCTCAACGCGCTCCTTCATTTTTTTTAATGGATCAGTCCACGGCTTAGGTTCGACAGTGATGCCCGAATACATATAGGTCTTTCCTGCATCGCCGAACCATGCAGTTAATCGAGGTAAGGGAATTACCTTTCCATATAATCTGATTTCCTCCTGTTGCCAATCCACAGTCTCTTTTAGTTCTGTGAAAAAAGCGTCACTTTCTTCAGGCGAGAACAGGTGCCGATAAAGCAGTAATTTTCCATCTTGGATTGAAATCTCCTCCGCTTTTTTGGGGTCTACTGGGAAGAGTTGATTACTCATTATTTTCCCCTTTCTTAAAACTCCGTGAGTTTACCCAATAGGAGAGAATGCCGTGTGAGTGCGCTAAAGAAGTCAAGCAGTCGCGCTTCCGCAAACACGGCATTCCGCATCTGTGTCGTTGTCGCTATGAATTTATTCCTTCACAGCAACAACTTGCCGGAAATCAAACTTGAAATCAACCTTAGACTGATTCCCGTCTTTGTCAATGACGAGGACTTCGGGAATAATCACCTTCACATCCCCAACCTCCGTATCAATCCGATCAAACACGAGCAACCCGTTCCGCTTGGCTCCCGGGAACAGTTTCCCACCATCGAATATGGTTTCGCGAACAACCATGCGGGCGTTTCTTAGGCGATTCTCATCCGGATAGACATTATATGTCCGGTAATACGGGGAAACATAACGATAGCGGTGGGGGTAATAGTGGCGGTAGGGACTATAGTAGTACGACCGGGGATAGGGGTAGCGATAACGATAGCCAATGTCGCGGTGCACAACGGTTCGCGGCCCCACATTGGTATAGAAATCTTTGAAGTACGCATAGGGTAACGAAGTGCGTTGCTCACCCGCGTCGTCAATTAAAACTGCTAGGTCTTCGACGACGACCCGCTTGTTATCTGCATTATGGACACGAAGTTCAAAGACAGTATATAAGGGGTCAACATTCCCCCGACGATTCACCGAAACATACGGGTTAATCCGAAAATTCTTCGTCACCTCATACAACTCAACCTCATCAAGCGGTTCAAGCGTAATCTGAACCCCGTTTTGCTCCACCGTTACAGAACCTGTGGGGACATCAACCATCGCACCCTTTTGCCCCGTAACAGGTAGCATATAGATATCGACGTGTGGCTTAGGCGCGCATCCCACCACGATGCCGATGGTCAAGACAAGAAACACAATGCGCCAAGACTTTTGATACATCATTTTCACCTCATTAATGGATTGGATTCAACGAAGAAACGTTGTCTACTCTCAGCCATTGCTAGAGCAATTTAGGTGCCATAATCAATTCCTCTAGTGATTACGGAACAGAGGGAGCCTGCAAGAGAAGCGGATGTATTAACTATGATACAACACTGTCGCAAAAATGCGATCGAAATGCGAAATTCCTCCCTGCTCCTGCTGGATTGTCAAATCCAGTAACCCTTTAACCCGCAGATGGTAGGTAGCAACTTCGATTAATTATACCACATAAATCAAGCCCATTCAAAACACTTAATGGATTGCTGTCTGATATTCCTCCATCTGGAAAGAGAAGGACTATCGGCGATGCTTTGTAAATTTTACTTTTCTCGGCAAAACTGCTTGACGGGTTAGGGCGATAGTTGTATAATATTTCCATTATGCCCAAAGGCGATAAAAGAGAGAGCTATCGCCGATTTTCGCTTAACGAGCAATTGTCAACAGCAGATTTCGCGACAAACACTTACCACTACAATGTCATTGCCCTGCGAAGCGATGAGACTGTCGCTCAAGACTCTATCTTGGTTTGATGGCACTCAAGACCCACCTTAGCAATATCAGACCACGATTGGGCTGAATTTAGGTGTCTCTCACCTAAATTCTCAAGCGGTTTCTGCACCGATTCGCAAGACAAATCACCCGTTCCGTAAAGAGGGCTTCATTTCTCTCGCGAAGCACTTGATTTGTATGACATTGTAGAAATATAGGAGATAATAAAAATGGCAAGCAGAAGAAGATACTATCGAAGATTCGTTTTAGTGACAGCAATGCTATTGCTGCTCCCTGTTGCTGCGGTCTTTGCCGCGTCGAAAACGTGGACATCTGTACGCGGAGGGGAATGGAAATCGGGACTATCAGATGTCTATTTTATTGACCAGCAACACGGTTGGATTGTCGGCTCACAATCAATGATTATGCGGACTAACAACGGTGGGCAGACTTGGGACGCCCAGTCGCTTCCATTTAAGGCAGACCTCAGCAAAGTCCACTTTATTGACACGCGAACTGGTTGGATTGCTGGCGAGAATGGCATCATCTTGAAGACTACGGATGGAGGTGCCACCTGGTCGAAGCTGACAACTGGGACGCATGTTGCGTTGACAACCATATATTTTACAGATGCACAAAATGGTTGGGCTGGCGGCGATGCCGGGTTTATTACCCGTACCACAGATGGCGGGGCGACTTGGACAGATCTGGGCGATATCGGAACAAACAACGGCATTCAGGGCATTCATTTTATGACCCCAGATGTCGGATGGGCATCTGGAGATGCCGGGACGATGCTCCATACAACTGATGGAGGAGAAACGTGGTCTTTCCAGAAAAGCGGCATAGCGGCTTCACTTGATGCCCTTTTTATGCTCAACGACCAGGAAGGGTGGGCATCAGGCGGAAACGGCGCACTCGTTCATACCGCCGATGGTGGAAAGACATGGGCGACTCAAGAAAGCAAGGTCCCAAATACCAACGGTATGCCCGAACCGATTTGGGATATCTATTTCGCGAACTCAAATCTCGGACTCGCCGCCGCAGAATTCGGAGTGATCCTTCGGACAACTGATGGCGGGGTAAACTGGGCACCGCTCAGTCCAAGACCCGTACCCAATCGGCTCAACGGCGTTCATATAGTATCGCCCGAAGAAGCGTGGATGGTTGGAGAACACGCAACCGTCCTGCACAGCACTGATGGCGGTGCGACGTGGGAGGTAAAGTCGATGAACAACCATTTGACAAAAATAACGTTCCACGGTGAGCAGGGATGGGCGATTGGTTTATCCGGTGTCCTTTTGTACACCGATAACAGTGGCGAGACCTGGACACCACAAAGTAGCGGAAATCAGTTTGATTTCCATGGTGTTGGATTCGCCAATGGAACAGTTGGCTACATCGTTGGAACCAACGGCACCCTAATCGAAACCGACAACAGTGGGCAAACGTGGAAAGGGGTCAGTAACCCGCGTGATGAGGGCCACGGCACCGTCAAGCGCATTCAATTTGATGATCTGGGCCCCACCGCTAGTTGGAAAGGTGCCCTCGGGTCCTTTGACCTCTGCTTCTCTACGTCGACCGACGCTTGGGCTGTCGGTCAAATGGGTAAAATCATGTCTACCAGCGATGGCGGGAAAACGTGGTTTGGACGAGCAACCGGTTCAGATGCCGATGACAAGGAACTGTACGCTGTTCATTTTATTGATGGAAATGTGGGTTGGGTCGCAGGGGCTAGTGGTACTGTCGCCGGAACGAAAGATGGTGGAAAGACGTGGACAGCAAAGATTGGAGCCGAGGAATTAAGAGATGTGCATGCAATTGACGCACAAACTGCTTGGGTTGCCGGCTCCCAAGGCACGATTTTAGCCACGAAAGATGGGGGTACCACCTGGACGCGACAGGTCACGCCAACAAATGAGAACTTGTTTGCCCTCTTCTTCAAAGATGCAAATGAGGGATGGGCAGCTGGCGAAAAGGGCATCATCCTGCATACCACTGATGGCGGAGTCACTTGGCTCCTCGAAACTTCACCGACCCAGAACACCCTCACCGACCTCGGTCAGTCTGCGGACGGAACAATCTGGGCTGTGGGTGAGTGGGGTACTATCTTAAAATACTAAAATATCGCGGTATACGTTTTTGACCCTGCTTGTCGCCCGACTTGCGCTTGATGTAAAGCGTGGGTGCCAAGCAGGCGAAACCGCGATAGAACCTTCCGCTACAGTGCTATCCATACGAAAAGGGGCTCACGATGAAAATAGCGAGTACACCAACAAACAGTGAGGAAGTCACTGATGCCCGAACCCCTGAGCTTGTAGAGCAGCTTCAGTCGGACGCCATCAGCAATCCCAAGAAAAAAGACCCGTACCGCTACGGGTGGCGCGAAATTCCGCGCATCCTACCCACTGGTGAGCAGATACACGAACAGGTGCCGCTGACGCTTGAGGACATCCTGCACCCGCAGGTCGGAGATTTCAGAATGCACACCGAAGAACATTATCGATTTTGTGCTTACCTTTACGATGTATTGAAGAAACAGGTTGCTGATGACCCAACGGCTATTGTCCTCGGTGACGTGCGCGTGGCTTGGGCGCACTCCAGTATCAGACCCCATGGCCCGGACATTTCGGTAATTTTTAACGTTCAGCAACGGAAGAATTGGGGCACCTTTAACGAAGTCAAAGAGGGAACAAAACCGAGCTTGATTATTGAAGTCACGTCGCCGGCGACCCTGTCTGTTGACCTGGAGAAAAAGGTTGACCACTATGAACAGGTTGGGGTAGCGTGGTACGTGATTGCGGACATCGCTATCCGGCGCGATATGCCTGAGAAGCGTTTATTGGGATATCAACTGACCCGAGATGGTTACGCACCCCTTGAGCCGAATGCCAAGGGGTGGTTGTGGGTACCACCTGTGAAATTATGGATCGGTTTGCACGAGGGAAATATCGCGTGTTATGATGAGAATGGCGTATTGATGGGAGATTATGCCAATGTGGTGATGGCACGTACTCAGGCTGAGGAACGTGCCGATGCCGAGGCTCAAGCGTGTGCGGAGGCTGAACAACGCGCCGATGCCGAGGCTCAAGCGCGTACGGAGGCTGAACAACGTGCCGATGCCGAGGCTCAAGCGTGTGCGGAGGCTGAACAACGCGCCGATGCCGAGGCTCAAGCGTGTGCGGAGGCTGAACAACGCGCCGATGCGGCAGAACAACGCGCCAATGCCGAGGTTCAAGCGAGACGACAACTTGAGGCAGAATTACGCCGGTTACGCGGTGATGCCAACAACGGATAAGGAGTAGAAGATGAAATGGAATAATGACACGGAACTATTTGATATGATGGCGGAACAGTTATACGCTGCCGTCATTTCAGATGCCCTTGACCAGATAGGCTATCGCCAACAGTCAATGCGGCATGACATTCGCCCGTTATACATTGAAGCTGTCGTTGTTGGACGTGCCATGCCAGTTTTGAGTGTGGATGTTTACGAAATCCCCGACGCGCCATACCAGATGGAAATCGAAGCCGTGGACAGCCTAAAACCGAATGATGTGTTGGTCTGCTCAACCAACTATTCAACCCGCAACTGTTTTTGGGGCGAACTGCTTTCGACAGCCGCCATAGCACGCGGCGCGCGGGGTGCAATCGTCGAGGGATTTATCAGGGATGCGAAACAGATTATTACCATGCAGTTTCCGATATTTATGACTGGATTGTCGCCTGTAGATTCTAGCGGGCGCGGCGATGTCATTGCGTATAATGTGCCGATTGAGTGCGGGGGAGTCAAAGTCAATCCCGGCGACATTGTCTTCGGAGATTACGATGGGGTGGTTGTGGTTCCCAAGGAGGTGGAAAACAGAGTGATTGAAGCCGCTTTGGAAAAAGTCAGCGGCGAAGACCGCACCCGCGATGAACTGCGCGAAGGTTCGACGTTGAGAGCGGTTTATGATAAATACGGTATTTTGTAACATAGCGCTGAAAGAGCATAAGCCCCACACAGTGGGGAGTATGCCTTTTGTATGGGCTTGCATACTCTTTCCTGCTTATCTCACACTGAGAAATTGATCTGTTCTTACCTATCGCAAGATTGCTAGCTTGCCTGTTTTGTTGAGTCTCTGGTATTCTCCTTGAACGGTGATGCGGTAAAGGTAGGTGCCGTTGGCGAGTCGGACTCCATTTTGGTCTCGCCCGTCCCAGTAGGTTTCGTTGTAGTTCCTGTTGTCGGATGCGTCTGTGAGTGTGCGGACGAGGCGACCTGCTATGGTGTATATCTTGATTGTGACCGTGTCGGGTGCTTGTGTAAGGGTATAGGTGAAAACGGTTTTGGTGTGCATGGGATTGGGGACGTTGAATAGGTCTTTGATGTTGATGGGTTCGTCGAGCTGGAAGGGGATAGGGTGGGGGTCTGTTGTGTTCTCGCTGGTGTCGGCGGCGCGCACTTGAATCTGATAGTGGTCGTTTGGGAGGTCGGGTCTATAAACGATTTTGGCTTGGGTGGGTTGATTGGAGTGAAATGTGAATTGGTATTGCTCTGGGGGGATGGGGGTGAGGGGTTGGTTTGTGTTGCTGAGGGAGAGTTGGACGGTTTTTGGGTCGATGGTGTGGTTGTCGGTAATATGAATGGTAAATACTTGTTGTTCGTGGAGGATGGTGTCGTGGGTGAGGGGGTGTCCGTTGGCAAGGATTTGAATTTGTGGGGGTTCAAAGTCGGGCTGTTCTTCGACGCGGAATCGAAATTCTTGGAATTGTTCTTCGCCTCGGAGGGGGTTCTGGTTGAGGTCGTTGACAGCGATACGAAGGGTGTAGCGGCCGATGTATAGAATGGGTTTGTATAGAACGGGGATGGTGGTGGGGTGGTCTTTGTGAGGTATGGTAAAAGTACTATTTACTCTCCTATTGTCATCCTCAGTGTGTACTTCGTCAGAGTTAATAGTACTGGTAATTGGTTCGTAGGGGCCGTTGTTCTTGCTGATGCTGAGTGTGAGAGTGTCGATGTCTATTCCGTTTTCGTCGGCGATAACCATTGAGATTTTTGGGCGGGGGGGAATGACGTCGCCATCTGTGGGCGCGATGCCGTTAGCCCATAGCTGTAGAATGGGTGGGGTGCGGTCGTTGCTTGAGATGAGGGCGAGGGGGGTGAGTTGGGTGAGTTGGGTGGAGATGGTGCTAACGGTTGCGGTGGTGTATTTGATTTTGTCGCCGAGTTCGTATTCTTTGTCGCCGGAGGTGATAAACAGTTCTATGCCGAGGTGGTTGAGGATGAGTCGTTGGTTGACTCGGCCTTGAATGATGGCGCCGTGTCGGTAGCGGACGGGTTGGTTTTTGGTGTTGCGGAGTTCAAAGCGTGCGTTGTTGGTGAAGAAGATGAGCCAGTGTGCAGTCTGGAAGTCTTTGTCGGGGCCGAGGCTGATTTCAACGCTGGCGGTGCCGTTGCCGCGGTTGGTATTGGAGCGGGTACCTAGGCGGACGTTGCCGATGTCGCTGAGTTCTGTTTCAAATTTGAGAATATCTCCGAATTCGTAGGGGGGGAGGTCTGCACGGTGGGGGATGTTCAGTTCGATGCCGAGTATTTCGTCGAGGAAGGGTTTGCCGAGTTGTCCGGTTTTTCCGAGTTTTTCTATTTCGCGTTCGCCGTTACGGTGTAGCAGGACTTCGTATCGCTGGGGGTCGAGGAGGAAAATAATCCATTTTCCGAGTGGGGTGAGGCTGGCATCGATGCGGATGTTGGTGGGGTGTAGTGGTTGGGGATTAGTGTTTTCGGTTTGTGTGGGGGTGACGTAGGGTTCTTGGATTAGGGTGCCGTGTTGGTCGCGCTGGATGTGGGAGGGGAGTCGTTTCCACGCTTTAATGTGTGCTTGCCATGCGTAGATTGACATCTGCTCTGTGAGGTGTTGGACGTTTTCCTCGAATCCTGGGTCGCCTTCTCGTAGGCTGAATTTTTCTTGGACCTGTTCTTTTAGGCGTATTAGGTCGAATCGCATTTTGATATCAACGGGCTTTGTGAGTTGGGTATCGCCGGTGTGGAGGGTGATGTTGTACGCTTGTGTTGGGATTGGGTCTTGGTTGGTGTCTTGGCTGTTTGGCAGTCGGCTTCGCAGGGCAGCGACGCGAGGGATGGGGGCGAAGCTGAGGTCGGGCTGGAATGAGGTTGGGGGTGGGTAGGAGTCTACGGTGAGGGGTGTGGGTGCGGCGGCGTTGGCGGGGAAGTGGGCATCGAATACGCGGTCTAGGCTGAATGCGGTGAGTTCCTCGTTTGCCTTTAGAGTGAATTCGTTGACGATGAATGTGCGGGAGCTTCTGTTGTCGTAGGACCTGGGTTCTTCGAGTCTGCCGATGATGTTGTCTTGGGGTGCGTCGGGGGGTTCTGGGTCGGCGATGACGTAGATTTTGTGGATTCCGGTGGAGAGGGGGGTTTTGAGTGGCAGTATGACTGTGGCTTTCTGTAGTGCGGTGTCGCTGTCTATCCAGTCGCTGGTTTTGACGAGCACTGTTCCGAGTACGTCGGCGTCGGGGTCGATTTTACTGTCTGCGTTTTGGTCGGGATTGCCTTCGGTGAACCACACTTCGATGTCTACGTTGACGGGTCTGCCGCCGTCGTTGACTAATTGTGCGGTGAGTGTGTGGGCGTTGAGGCGTTTTGAGAAGGTGTAGCGGAGTGGAACGGTATCGAGGAGTCCGAATGCGATGTTGGGGCCTTCGGGTACTTTGAGGGTTTTGCGGTCGGTCTGGGTGACGCGACGGGTGGTGTCGGTTACGATAATCTGATAGCGAACTTGTCTGCCTCCTTTGGGCAGTGGGATGGGGGTTTGGAGTTTGTACCAGAGCCCGCCTTTGAGTGCGGGTGCGGGGGGTGATGGGTCTGGTATCATGGGGGTGGTGTGTTGTTCAAAGTCGGTGGTGTTGTCCCAAACTACGGTGACGGTGGTGATGCCGGCGGGGCCGTTGTCGTCGATGACTTGTACGGAGAGGGTTAGGGTGTTGGTGGTGTGTGCATCCATGTTTTCTCGTATTTCGTAAACGACGGGTGTGTCTATCCAGAATTTTGTGCCGCCGATGGCTGATCGCTGTTTGTCGGAGGCGTGGACGCGTATGATGCCGGCACCTGAGCCGGGGCGGGGTGGGATGGTGAGGCGGATAGTGCCGTAGTCGCCTTGCCAAACTTGAATTCGGTCGCGTCGTCTGGGTCGGTCGTTGGTTGGATTTTTGTCGAGGTCGTTGGGAAAGAGTGCGAGTGCGGTCATGGTTTGGGTGCTGAAGTCGGTGGCTTTGTGAAATTCGACTTGGCTGGTGAAAGGTGATGTCTGGTGGTGGCCGACGCTGTTGGGGATGATGATTATCTGTTTGTTGGTATTCAGTACGGTGTCTTCAAGTTCGACTTTGATTTCTAGCTCTGGCAGTGCGAGGCGGGTCGCGGGGTCTCCGAAGAGGGTGTATTGTTCGGCATCGGGTATCCAGAGTTGTGGGGCGCGGCGCATGAAGTTGATTTTTGCATTGCCGACGATGGCACCGAGGGTTTGGGGCTTGACGGTGAACATGGATTTGAACAGGTCTTCGTCAAATTCGGCGTTTGAGGAGGCGAGTGTGAGTCGAGTGGCACTGAGTGTGCCGATGGCACCGCTTGTTCCCATCATAAATTGTTCACTGAGGGAACGTCTGCCGATGGGTAGGGGTTTATCGAATTGCCCGTTCAGGCAGGTGGTGGTGATGATGAAGGGGAGGTGTTTGTTTCGTAGGCTTTGCAGGTCGCTGATGTGGAGGATGTTTTCGTCTGCCCATGTTTCGGAGCCGCCGTGTCCGGCGTATTCGACGATAACGGCCCCTTGGTTGATAGTGTTGAGTATGGTTTGTTTGGTGCGTCCGGGGCTGGCAATTTGTTTGAGGTAGACTTTGCGGGTGTCGTAGGCGACGGGGATGATTTCGTTGATGAGGTAGTCTCGTTTTTTTTCAAAGATGGTATCGCCGACGTTGTCGGAGTCGTCGTCGGCCACTTGCATTATGACAGCTTGCCAGGGGCCGGGGTGGTGGTTTTGTTCGTAGTTAATGATCTTTTTGACCATGGTGTCTAACTCGTGGGTGGTCTGAACGGATAGGCGGCCGATGAACATGTCGGGCAGGGGGTCGTCTCCGCTGACAGCGACGAATCGGCTGTCCATGGCGGTTTCTCCGCTGTTGGGTGCCCACCCATGAAGGGTTGGGACGGTGTTGGGGTAGAGGTCGTAGGTGGTGCCGTATTCGCGGAGGTAGTAGTCGATGGTGGTTTGTTTGTAGTCGTAGTGTGCGTCGCCGACGAGTAGCACATAGGTGGGGGCGTTCTTTTGCCAACTGGTGAAGGCGTAGCGTAGGAATTTCTGGATGGCGAATGGGTTAAAAATCCCGTGGCTGAATTGGTTGTAGATGTCGTGGACATCAACGACGGTGACGGATAGTCCTTGTGATTTCCGAAATTCGACGAGGGGTTGGATGTTGTTGATGAAGTCTTTGTGGGTGATGACAATGTAGTCGGCTTGATTGGCTGGGTTTCTGAGTGTGGAGGGGGGTGGTTTGGTGAGGTGCGGAACGCGTCGGTAGTTTCTGTGTTGGATGACGAAGTAACTGGTGGGTTGTGTGACTTGGGTTTCAAAGGTGATTCGGGTGTTGGTGTTGGTGGTCTGTTCGATTTGAGCGTTGATGAGGCGGGCAACGATTTGTCCGTCGTGAATTTGGTATAGGTCTATCTGAGGACTGTTGAGGTTGGTCACGCGGTATTGAACGGTTCCGGCGGAGCGGGGTTCGGTGTTGGTGTTGAATTGGAGTGCGCCGTTGGTGGCTTTGAAGGTGTGCCAGTAGTCGAGTTCAAACCAGTCGAGGTAGAAATCAAATTCGCTGGGGGGTGTTTCGTTTTGGTCTTGGGCGATAATGGTTAGGATGTTGACGGAGTCGTGTACGATGAAGGCGTGTTGGTCGAGTTCGCGGATAAAAATGGGTGCGGCTTGTCTCTTCCACTCGGCGACGGGTGGTAGTGGCTTGTTGTTGAGGCGGAGCTGGGCTTTGTGGTGTGCGCGGCCTTTGTGGGTGGCGCCTTGTAGCTTGATGCGTAGTTCGGCGCGTCGCTTAATCAGGGTGCGGGGGATGGCATCGGGGACGCTGATTTGGATGTGTTTTTGGTTTTTGTCTTTGTGGCCGCCGGTGAGGCCTGTCCAGAAGTAGTGGTCTGCAAATTCAGATTTGATGTCGGAGCCGGAGAGGAAGTCGTGGTAGCGGTCTTCTTCAAAGTGTTGGGTTTTTTTGAAGGCGAATGGGATGGGGGTCTCTGGGGTTTTGGGTTGGGCGTCGCGGGTGTCGACGGCTGTACTCCCTACGCCGCCGAAGATAAGCCAGTAGACGTTGTCGTTTGTGAATCGGTTGTTGGTGAGTTTGCGACCGTAGAACACGATTGAGTCGTCGGTATCAAATCTGTGGTCTTGGTTTTTATCGAAGATGGTGAGGCCGATAGGTCGCCCTTGGTTTTCTAGTTTGACGGTTTGTAGGTCGAGTTGTGTGGGGTCGGCTCCGGCGGTTTTGAGGTCGTTGGCGGTGATTTTGTAGAGGTGGGTTTTGTTTATCACGATTTTGAACCTCAGACTCGTGAGGTTGTTTGTGGTCGGGGCGGCGGGGAATGACTGCGCTGTCTTTCGCCACTGTTTGGCTTGTTGGTAGTTGAGTAGGGTGCTTGCAAGTATCTGCTCGAAGGGGTGTGACGAGGAGGTGGTGTTCAGAGAGGGGGTTGTGGTGAAGGGTGTGAACTGGATTCGGATGGTGAGGGTTCGGTATATTTTTAGGAGTTTTCGTGCGGGATTGTATTGGATGGGGTTTATCTGGAGTCGGGCAATGCGTTGGCCGCGGATGTATCCGAGTGGGGTAATTTCGACGGGATGGGTTGGATGGAAGCGGTCTGTTCGGTAGCGGGTGTGGTCGATGATGGGGGTTTCTTGAGGGGTGTCTGGTTGTGTGGGGATGATGGTTGTCGTTGGGCGGGTCTCGGAGCGGGTGTTGCTGATGCTGGCGGTGGGTGTGGGGCCGTCGGGGATGCCGATGGATTGAATGTAGGTGGGGAGGCGGGGGTGGCCGATTTGGGTGGTCGGTTGGGCATCTTTGAAGGTGATGTGGGTAGCACTATCAACGCTATCGGGGTGTTGGTTGTCGTTTGCCGAGAGGGGTTGTGTGGTGACTTGGAGGTCGGGGAGGGTGAATGTGAGGGTTAGGCTTTGGGGGTCGGTGTGGATGATTTGGAGGGGTGGGGCGGCCCATACAACTGTGTTGAAGGCTATGAGACATAAGATAAGAATGGAAGAATGGAAGAATGGAAGAATGGAAGAGGGGAAGGATGGCGGATTGGAGGTGTGTGTGTGCATGGTGTTGGGTCTCCTTTTTAGTTGTGTTTATTCTAGAGAAACCGAGTTTTGCTGAAAAAACTCGGTTTCTTTGGTTTGGGCTAGGCGGGCGGCGAATTTTAGGGCGGTGGTGAGGCTGTTTTCACTTGCGATGCCTTTGCCTGCGATGTCGAAGGCGGTGCCGTGGTCGACGCTTGTGCGGATGATGGGGAGGCCGAGGGTTAGGTTGACGATGTTGCCGAATGCCATGAGTTTGATTGGGATGCTTCCTTGGTCGTGGTACATGGCGATGATGGCATCCCAGCGTCGTTCTCGTGCGTTGATGAAGAGTGTGTCGGCGGGAAAGGGGCCTTGGACGTTTAGGGGTGCTGTGGCTTGTATGGCAGGGGTGATGATTTCTGTTTCTTCTGTGCCGAGGATGCCTTCTTCGCCGGCGTGGGGATTTAGTGCGGCTACGCTGAGTCTGGGTGATGGGATGCCGAGCTGGGTTAGGGCGTGGTGTGTGGTCTGGATGACATCTCGGATTTTTTCGGTTGTGAGGTGTTTTGGCACTTCTGCGAGGGGGAGGTGGCTGGTTACGAATGAGATGTAAAGGAGGGGAGTACTATCAACGCTGTCGTCGGATACTTCAGGTCGTACAGTTGTGGCTTGTTGGGCTGTGGCGAGCATCATGATGGCTTTGGGGGCGTTGGTTAGGGCTTTGAGTAGTTCGGTGTGTCCGGGGTAGTTGTAGCCTGCTTGGGCAACGGCGAGTTTGCAGATTGGGGCTGTGGTTATTGCGTCGAGCTGGTGGTGCATTGCGAGTTGTACTGCGTATTGGATGGCTTTGACGGCGGCTTCGCCTGCTTTGGGGTGTGCTGTGCCGATGGGTATGTCTTGGGGGTGTAGTGGTGGTGGGCTGGTGGCTAGGAGGTCTATGGTGCCGTAGATGGCATCTGGGGGCTTCCATGGGGTGTTGGTGGTGTCTGGCGGTGGGGTTAGGGTACGTATTTTTAGGGGGTGGCGGGTGTATTGTAGTGCGTGTTGGATGATTGGGGGGCTTCCGATGACGATGGGGGCGCAGTATTGGTAGGTGGTTGGGTGTGAGAGGACTTTGATGATGATTTCGGGGCCGATGCCTGTGGGGTCGCCCATTGTAATGCCGATGCGGGGGAGAGGTCTGGGTTTCATTGGATTTCGTGTGTTATACTCTTTAGCGGGTTCACCGATGTACTACGTCTATCGACCGCTAAGGAGTATAGATTTGTCGGTAGAGTGTGTGGGCTTTTGTTTTGGGTACGGGGGTTGATGGTGTTTTGATGACTTCGTAGGTGGTTGTGTGGTTGTTGTGTGGTGTGATGGATAAAAGGTCGCCTGGAGCGATCAGTTTGGCGGCTTTGGCGGTCTTGCCGTTGATGGTGACTTTGCCGTGTTGGCAGAGTTGGTTGGCAAGGGTGCGCCGTTTAATGAGGCGACTCGCTTGTAGGAACTTGTCTAGGCGCATCGGATACTTTGAGTGCGTGGTCGATGGCTTGGGGTATGCTGTCGACGGGGTGTAGGGGTGGTTTGAGTGCTAGGGTTATGACTTGGGTCATGTTTTCTACTTTGTGGAATTGGATGGCGGATCGGATGTCGTCGTGAATGTCGATGAGGTCTTTTTCGTTTTCTTGGGGGATAATGATGTGGGTGATGGTGTGTCGGGAGGCGGCGTATACTTTTTCTTTTAGCCCGCCGATGGGGAGGACGTGGCCGCGTAGGGTTATCTCGCCGGTCATTGCGATGTCTTTGTGTATGGCTCTACCGGTGAGTGCGGATATCATTGCGGTGGCGATGGTGATTCCTGCGGAGGGGCCTTCTTTCGGCACGGCACCTTCGGGGACGTGGATGTGGATGTTGTTTTTCTCGAAGTCGAATTCGGGGGGTACGCCGAGTTGTGTAGCGGATGAGCGTATGTAGGCGAGGGCGGTCTGTGCGGATTCTTTCATAACGTCTTGAAGTTGGCCGGTGAGGGTGAGTTGGCCGTCGCCTGCCATTGTGGTGGCTTCTACGGCGACGATGTCGCCTCCGACTTGTGTCCAGACCATGCCGGTGGCAACACCGACTTCGTCTTGTTCTTCTGCTTTTGTGCGGGTGAATTTGGCGGGGCCGAGGTAGTCGGATAACTGGTCGACTTCAACGTGAACGGTGCCGCTCTCGTCGCCTGCTTTTACAATCTTCCGTGCGACTTTGCGGCAGATGCTGGTGATTTCGCGTTCTAGGTTTCTTACGCCTGCTTCGCGGGTGTATTGGTGGATGATTTGGGAGATGGCATCGTCGGATATTTGGATGGATTCTGGGTTGAGCCCGTGTTCTTTGAGCTGTTTGGGTATCAGGAATAGGTTGGCGATTTTGTGTTTCTCGTAGTCGGTGTATCCGGGTAGTTCGATTATCTCCATGCGGTCGATGAGGGCAGGGGGAATTGGGGTGCGTATGTTGGCGGTTGTGATGAACATGACTTCGGATAGGTCGAAGGGGATATCTAGGTAGTGGTCGCGGAAGGTGTCGTTTTGTTCAGGGTCTAGCACCTCTAGGAGGGCGGAGGCGGGGTCGCCGCGGAAGTCTGAGCTCATCTTGTCGATTTCGTCAAGGAGGAATAGGGGGTTTTTGGTCTTGGCGTCTCGGAGGCCTTGGATAATCCGGCCGGGCAGTGCGCCGATGTAGGTGCGCCGATGTCCTCGAATCTCGGCTTCGTCGCGGACTCCGCCGAGTGACATGCGGACAAAATTACGTCCTGTGGCGCGGGCAATCGATTTCCCTAGTGATGTTTTGCCGACACCGGGTGGGCCTACGAAGCAGAGGATGGGGCCTTTTAGCTTCTCGACGAGTTGGAGCACGGCGAGGTATTCTACGATACGCTCTTTCGGTTTTTGGAGTCCGTAGTGGTCTTCCTCAAGGATGCGCTCTGCTTCGTCGAGGTCGATTTTGTTTTCGGTTCGCTTGTTCCAGGGCATGGCGAGAAACCAGTCGACGTAGGTGCGGATAACGCCTGCTTCTGCGGACATCGGGGGCATCTGTTGGAGGCGGTCTAGCTCTTTCATGACTTTGTCTTGGGCTTCTTCTGTCATGCCAGCACCCTTGACTTGTTCGCGGAGTTCGTCGATTTCGGCTTGTTCGTCGCCTCTACCCAGTTCTTTCTGGATGACTTTCATGCGTTCTTGAAGGTAGAATTCTTTATGGGTTTTCTGGAGGGATTTGTGGACCTGCTGGTTAATTTTTTCTTCTATCTTCTCTTCAAGTTCAATCAGTTCCACCGCTTCTTCAAGGATTTCGGTAACAATCTGAAGGCGTTTAATTGGGTTTAGCTCGTCCAGAACTTGTTGTAGTTTCTCAGGGGGTACGTCGGTCGCGTCACTGAGAAACTGGGCAATCGTGTCTGCGAGTGGTCCTGGATTCTCTTCTCGCCTCACACGTTCTAGGTCGTTGGCACGTATCTCTTTATTGCTCGTGTATTTTTCAAAACTGGTAGTGGCTACTCGCATTAATGAGCGAGCTTCTTTTGACTTGTCGGGTTGGTCTCTGATGACTCTGACTTCGGCTTGTAGGAATTGATTTCTTTCAAAGCAACGCAACACAATTGCACGGCTCTCGCCTTCAACGACGATATCAATCGCCCCATCGCTCTGTTCAGAATCCTTTGTGATGCTGGCAACTGTACCAACGCGCTGTAAATCGTCGGGTCCGGGGTTCTCCGTTCCGATCTCCTTCGGATTCAGTAGAAGGACAAGTCGCTCAATATCAATCGCACATTTCGTTGCTAAAGTTCCTATCGGGCTTGCCACATGTAATTTTTGGTTGCCGCGAGGGAAAATAACAAACTTTCCGTTGAGAGGGATAACTGGTATGAGGGATGTTTTATCATCATGGCCCTTGGTTGTATCCGAATTCATAATAGGAGACTCCTTTAGAGATGACCTACGATTGTGCCGCGCGACAAGCGTGGCGCGCGGCACAATCGGTGAGAAATTAGGAAATTAGGTATTATTTCAAAATGTCATTCAATTTCAATCAAGCACCGGTGGGTAAAGTCTCAATCGGTCACCGGTGCTGTCATTTAAGCGGTACGAGCCTTCTGTCCATCCTTATAAACCAATTGAGGAGGCGCGCCTTTCAAGACACAATCTGCTGTAATGATGCACTCCCGGATACCTGTCAAAGAGGGAATTTCAAACATCGAATCTAACATGATTTTTTCCAGAATGCCTCTTAACCCTCTTGCACCGGTTTGGTGTTTCATAACTTCACGAGCGATGGCGGTTAACGCATCGTCGTTGATATAGAGTGTAACATCATCATACGCTAAGAACTGTAAATACTGTTTGATAAGGGCATTCTTAGGTTCGGTTAAAATCTGGATTAGTGCCGATTCGTCAAGTTCATGAAGGATTGCAACAACGGGTATGCGGGCGACGAACTCTGGAATGAAACCGTATTTAATAAAATCTTTGGGAATGATCTGCTCAAGAAGTTGATGAATCGGTTTTTCCTCTTTTCCTTGAATGCTCGAACCGAATCCTATCGCCTGCTGCCCAATCCGTTCTTGAACGACTTTGTCCAGACCGACAAAGGTTCCCCCACAGATAAAGAGTATCTTGGTGGTATCAACCTCGATAAATTCCTGATGTGGATGTTTGCGGCCGCCTTGTGGCGGGACATTGGCAGTTTTCCCTTCCAAGATTTTCAAAAGGGCTTGCTGTACACCTTCGCCCGAAACATCTCTTGTAATTGATGGATTTTCAGATTTGCGGACAATTTTGTCGATTTCATCAATATAAATAATCCCGGTTTCCGCTCGTCTCACGTCACCGTCTGCAGCTTGTACCAGCTTCAGGACGATATTCTCGACATCTTCTCCGACGTATCCCGCTTCGGTCAGTGTGGTGGCATCCGTGATGGCGAAGGGGACATCGAGAATCCGCGCTAACGTCTCGGCAAGAAGCGTCTTTCCTGTGCCGGTCGGGCCGAGGAGTAACACGTTGCTTTTGTCTAATTCGACCTCTGACCTTTTATCATGTTTCAAGCGTTTGTAGTGGTTATAAACCGCAACAGATAAAATCCGCTTAGTCAGTTCTTGACCAATGACATATTCATCAAGTTGGGCTTTAATTTCGGCAGGGCTGGGCAATGAAATTGGGGTAGCGGGCCCCTCGAACTCTTCACCTTCTAAGAGAATTTCACTACATATATTAACGCATTCGTCACAAATATATGTTTCCGGTGAAAGCGCGGCAAAAAGCCGGCGTACCTCGTCTCTGGTCTTCTTACAGAAGGAACATCGAACATCTTCATTGTCAACAATATCTGGCATAGAACATTCTCCAGTTTGGGTGAGGGATGGCTGTCTTCCTGAGTCCCCCTGGTCGGATTACGTTTCATCGTCTTCGGTAGCGCGTTGAGCAACAACATGGTCAACGATACCGTACTCAAGTGCCTTATCGGCTGTCATATAAAAATCACGGTCTGCGTCATCCTGAATGGCAGCCAACGGTTGATTGGTATGTGTTGATAGAATTGAATAGAGTTCTTCCCGAATCCGAAGGATTTCTTCGGCATGTATACTGATGTCGGATGCCTGACCTCTGATTCCACTGCTAATCGGTTGGTGAATCAGTACCGTCGAATGGGGTAGCGCGTACCGCTTTCCAGCCGTACCGCTAGCCAGCAGGACAGCTCCCATGCTGTAGGCTTGTCCAATACACCACGTTTGGACATCGGGCTTGATAAATTGCATCGTATCGTAGATAGCCAAACCCGCTGAGACAGAACCCCCTAACGTGTTCATGTACAAAGATATATCTGCATCGGGATTGTCGCCTTCCAAGAAAATCATCTGCGCCATAACACTGTTTGCAACGGTGTCGTCGATTGTCGAACCGACCATGATAATTCGGTCCCGGAGTAGCCGTGAGTAGATATCATAAGACCGTTCACCGCGGGCGGTTTGCTCAATAACAATAGGGACAAGGTTCATTCGACGGGCTCTCCTCACGCCACTTTCGATTGCGCCGCGCGCCTAGCGAGACGCGCGGCGCAATCGTTATGAAATAATCAGAGACTGCTTGGAGGTAGCTCGCTCAATCAGGAATCTGTAAATTTTTTGATTCCTCAATTGGTCTCTGAACTCCTCCAAGCGATTGCTTGCCTTCATTTGGCTAACATACTTTTGGGCATCAAGGTTTTGCTGTTCAGCAACGAGTCGGATTTCAATGTCTAATTCTTCATCAGTTATCCAAATGTTCTCACGTTCAGCGATTGCGTCGAAGAGCCATGACTGTTTGGTTTGTATGATGACATCCCTACGCAGGTCGTCGGGTAATTTTTCCATATCCACGTCCGCTTCTTCAGCCGTTTTGTTATCCTGTTCCAACTGTTGCTGGATATTTTGAAGCGTTTTCTGAACATAGTCATTGACTAACGCCTCTGGAATTTCAATGTCGGTCTTCTCAATAAGCTGTTGAAGCACCTCTTGTTGTTGCCGATAGTAAATCTGCGATTTTTCATCCTCAACAAGGTTATTCCAGATCACGCCGTAAAGCTGATCGTGACTTTCATATCCCAGGTCTTTGGCAAATTCGTCGTCCAATTCGGGCAGTTGCTGTTGCGTTATTGCGTGTAAGGTCACGTTATATGTAACGTGTTTACCAGCACTGGTGAAATGCGGCGATGCCTCATCGAAATCAACCGGAATCGACTTAGAATCGTTAACTGTCATACCGATTATCCCAGCCTCAACCTCTGGTGGAAGTCTGCCTATACCCAATTGGATATCGATGTCCGTCTCTGATAGGGAATCGACAGCCTGACCATTACTAGAACACTTATAGTCAATCTGTACATAATCCCCTTCCTGAACAGGACGCTCTGCTTCAATCGGGGTAAAGGTTGCATACTGTTCTTGCAAGTGCTGAATATACTCATCTACACTGTCCTGCGAGACATTCTCAGGGTTTTTGTCAATCACCAACTCTTCATAATCGGGGAGGATAAAATCAGGCTTGATGTCAACTGTCGCTTCAAAAACGAGTGGCTGGTTTTCTGCAATCTCGATTTTATCAAGTGACGGTGAGATGTCGGGATTGTTCAGCGGAATGAGCTGGGTAGAAATTAAGGCTTCCTCGTAAGCCGGTGGGACAAGATTTTGGATGGATTCTAATTTGATATGGTCAGTAAATCGCGCTTTAAGGATGCCGGTCGGCACTCTGCCCTTCCGAAAACCGGGAATAGAAACTTGCGTCTGCAATTTCTTATAATTGCGCTCCAACTCTTCATTGACCTCTTCAGGGGAGAGCTCGATTCGTAATCGGACTTGACCACTTTCTAGTTTTTTTATTTCAACGTTCAAGGAAACCTCCAACCGATGTCCAAAGGTGAGCCTCAATATTTGGGAGGTGTTCAAATGAGGCTTTTATGATAGGTTGTGCTTTGTAAACGAACGCGGGAATCAATTAAATACGGCAATGATGGGCGAGGAGGGACTCGAACCCTCACGAGGCGAACCCCAATAGATCCTAAATCTATCTTGTCTACCAGTTCCAACACCCGCCCGCATCGCAAAATGCGCCGTGAAGGAATCGAACCTTCAACCACCTAATTAAGAGTCAGATGCTCTGCCAATTGAGCTAACGGCGCGTAAGAAATATTTGGCTCAAAGCGTGAGTAAACCTCAAGCTTATCGGGTTTCAATCGAATTAAACGACGGACGATTCAGAATGGGGTGGGTTTTTGCTCAAAGCTTGAGGACGCCCACCACTACTCTATCCACAGTCAAGTGCGCTACCACTGAGCTACATCCACCATCCGTCGAAAAGACACGCCTGGCAGGATTCGAACCTGCGACCTACTGATTAGAAGTCAGTTGCTCTGTCCAACTGAGCTACAGGCGTAAAAACGGTAAAATCGGGGCGAGAGGATTTGAACCTCCGACCTTCTGCTCCCAAAGCAGACGCGCTAGCCGGGCTGCGCTACGCCCCGATCGGGCAAACGTTCTATTTGAAAACCCAAAAAATATAACACATCATACACAGTTGTTGCAAGTTAAAATTCTGATACCGAGTCATCTGCGGCGTAAATAATTCAAAATGACCTGAATATCGCTCAATCTTCCGCGCTTTCAAAACAGCCCCGCGCATTTTCCTGTTGAAACAACCTGCAAAACCTGATAGAATTAAAAATCAATTGTCAACCCAATTATATAACTCTAATTAAAATGTGTCAAGCCAAAAGTGGAAGGTAGTAGATGCAACAATACCCCAAATGCCTGAAAACGACACCGACTCCCGACTCAAGTCCCGAACTATTCTGCTCCTGTTATCTATCTCCGCGATTTCCGTTTGTGCCATCGTGTACGAACTCGGCATAGGAAGCCTTTCCTCCTATCTCCTCGGAAATAGCGTCTATCAATTTTCTGTAACCATCGGGTTGTTTATGACAGCGATGGGCATTGGCTCGTATGCCTCCAAATATGTCACGCGGCATCTTATTGAGACGTTTGTCTTTGTTGAACTCGCGATTGGACTCAGTGGTGGTTTTTCCTGTCCCATCCTATTTGCCGCTTACAGTTTTAATCTGCTTTACGTACCGACCATGTGGGGGTTAATCATTCTGATTGGTACGCTGATCGGATTGGAGTTACCCCTCCTGACACGAATTTTTCGCGAATACACAACCTTGCGGATTGCGCTCGCCAATGCGCTGACTTTGGACTACATCGGTGGGCTTATCGGCTCGCTCGCTTTTCCTCTCCTGCTACTCCCGTTTGTCGGCATCATCGAGACTTCAATGATGATGGGGCTTGCAAATATTGCTGTGGTTATCGGAAACCTGATTCTGTTTCGACGGGAAATTCAGCACCTGAAGTGGGTTTCGATTGTGGCGGGTGGTATTATGGTGGGTTTGATCGGGAGTTTGATAGTGAGCAATCCGGTTAGCGGTTATCTTGAACAGCGGCTCTACTCCGATCGGGTGATCTTATCGAAAACTTCCAAATACCAACGCATCGTCCTGACCCGTTGGAAGGACGATATCCGTTTGTTCATCAACGGACGTTTACAGTTTAGTACGCGAGATGAGCACCGGTATCATGAAGCCCTTATCCATCCGGCGGCTTCGCTCGTTTCTTCTCGTTCACAGGTTCTCGTGCTTGGCGGGGGCGATGGGCTTGCCATCCGCGAAATTTTAAAGTACGATGATGTTGAGAAAATTACACTCGTTGACCTAGACCATGAAATGACAGACTTGGCACGTCAGCATCCGATGTTACGCCAGCTAAATCAGAATGGACTTGACCATCCGAAGGTGACAGTCATAAACCAAGATGCACAGCAATTTCTCCAAACGAGCGACGCACACTACAACCTCATCATTATCGACCTGCCTGACCCTGATGATGTGGCACTTGTGTCGCTCTACGCAAAGACCTTTTATCGCCTTGTCAAACGGCATCTCGCCAAAGGTGGGCTCGCGGTAACACAGAGCAGTTCACCGTTTTTTGCGCGGAAAGCGTTTTGGTGCATTCACCAAACCATTGAAGCCGCAGAATTTCAGGTCGTTGCTTATCGCGTTTATGTTCCAAGTTTTGGTGAATGGGGCTTTAATATCTTCGGTGAATGGCAGGTGCAACCGCAAGAAGTGAAAATTGACGTACCGACCCGTTACCTCTCAGATGACATAATCCCCACCCTCTTCCTGTTTGATAGGGAGACATCCGAAATCAAGACGCAGATTAACACACTGCTCACACCAATTCTGCTCGCCTATCATCGGGAAGGATGGGAGAAGTGGGGATTTTAATCGCTCAAGGATGGGAAGAGGCGGGGGTGATTATGTTTTGAAAAAATACGCTTGACTTTTTGAGATTAAAATGTTATTTTGTATCTAACAATATGGAGACAACCACAACTCACGATACCAAATTCAAGTTAGACGACCGCGCTCAATTTATCACAGTGGTTTCCGGCCTACCGCGCTCCGGCACCTCAATGATGATGCAAATGCTCCACGCCGGCGGGCATCCCTGTCTCACTGACGCGCTTCGCGAGGCCGATGCTGACAACCCCCGTGGCTATTTTGAATATGAGAAGGTCAAACAGCTTCGCACAGACCGTTCCTGGCTCCCCGAAGCAGAGGGCAAGGCGGTCAAAATCATTGCACAACTCCTGTCGGCTCTGCCATCAGAGCTAGACTACAGAATCATCTTCATGAGACGCGAATTGGGCGAGGTCATCGCTTCTCAGAACAGGATGCTTGACCGTCAGGGACGTGGTGGAGGCGACCTTTCCGATGAGCGACTCCGTGAGATTTTCGACCAGCAGTTGCATCAAATCGAAGAGCTTCTCGCCAATCGGAATATCCCGACCCTTTATGTGGCGCACAAAGCCGTTCTCGAAGAGCCGACCACTATTGCACAGCAGGTAAAGGATTTCCTCGGTCAAGACCTAAACCTGTCCGCGATGGTAAGAGTTGTTGACCGTGACCTTTATCGCCAGCGACACGAACGCCTCGTGTAGAGGCTTGACGGACGCTGTTAGACCTAATTCGACCAAGCTGGTGGGAGAACATAAATACATGAACTTCACTATCAACCGATTAGCACTCCTCAAAGCCTTACAATCCGTGCGAGTAGATGTCGCAGAACAGCAGTCACTTGCGTCTCTCTTTGAGGTCTCTCTGCAAGCGACGGATGCGGGTACAGTCGTGATTGCGGCAGAGGATATTAAACGCACGATTGATGCCGAAGTCACGCAGTCGGGGACTGTTTGTTTACCGATTAAGCGTTTCAGCAGAATTCTTCAGAGTGCCGCATCCGAAACCGCTGAATTTACGATGGGGGCAAGCGGCGAGGTGGAAATCGTGTGTGGCGCGCAGACATATCATCTCGGTGGAACAAGCGGCAGGGAGATATCCTACACGGATGTTCCGGCAGATACCGCTTTACGGATAAAAAGACCGCGCCGGATGACTATCCCGATGGTACTCTCTATTGCCTTGCATGTGATATTTGTGTTCATCGTTTTGTGGTCAATCAAAGACCGAGTCATTCAGGAAGATGCCATAACCTTAGAGTGGGTTGACCTACCGCAGACGGAGCGAGAAATCAAAAAACCGATTGTCAAACGTATTCAACCCAAAGTGCCGCGTAAAACCGTCACCCGCGAGGTGAGCGAGCGACCTCAAGTTCAGATGGCTGCGCCGACAAAGCTTGCAGACACCATACCTCAATCGCTGACACCGGTGAACCAGAACGTTGATTTCGCCGCTGATATCCCCGACACCGCTGCTACTCCCATCACGACTGCCGCCGACCTCCCGACTGCCCCTGATGGGCTTGCGACCGGCACACCCGATACCGCATTGGGTGACGGGCGACGGAGAGGTGGGGGGATGACCGATGGCTTTCAGGCACCAAATCGTGGCACACCGCAGGGAGGCGGTCTTAGATCGGGCATTGCAAAAACGGGCGCAACCGATGACCTTGGGGAAGCGGAGGTCGATACGGACGACCCTGGTCTAGTGCCTAAAAATAAACTGGGGGCGGTGCTCAGGGGCGAAGGTCCAGACATCTGGGGGCATATACGCTTGATTCGACTGAAACATTCGCTTGCTGACTGGTGGCAAGACCCGACTGCAATACCCAGTTTTATCCAATGGCTAAAGGAAAATACCCAAATCCATGCCGACATGAACTTTGCTGGTGGTGCTCTGTCGCTTACCGACCCGCGAATTCTCGATGCCCCCTTTATTGTGATGACCGGGCACGATAAGAAGATGGTTATTGATCGGACCCTTGCTAAAGGGGGACCGTTGACGGAATCGTTCACTTTGGAGGAGCGCGCGGCACTGCGGAAATACATCGTCGAACGGGGCGGTATGCTCTTTTTCGACGATTGTGGGTTCAAAGGATTGTTTGCGGCGATGGTCACTCATGAATTGCAGGAGGTCTTTCCCGAATACGGGCTTGAGAATATCGACCACGATCACGAAATCTACAACATATACTATCAACTTTCGGGGCCCCCGACCGGCGGAGATGTCTTTTGGGAGTCGGAAGACAATCCGAAGGTTTCTCCGTTCAAATATCATAAAGGCATCTCAATCGGGACTCGACTTGCTGTTGTATTCAATCGCAAGGACTACCTATGTGCGATGGAGACAGCGGAGATTGAAAGTCGAACCAGGTTGCGACTGCGCCGCTCAACAGATGTGCATCGCTTCATGACCAATCTCTTGGTCTATGCGATGCGGCGCGGCGGAAACACAGATCGGTCTCAGTATAAACGGTAGCGGCAAGGTGTGGCTCGGCTCTGTTGAGAGACGGTGCTAGGTGTAGAGATGCGAATTAGAGAACCACTTCCGAATCTCGAAATTGATGACATGCACAAAAGCGACCTAGAGGCGGTCATGAAGGTTGAACGTCAATCCTTCTCATTGCCGTGGGGCGAATCGACCTTTCGCCACGGCATTAGCCGAAAGAACCCTCATGCACATTGGCTTGTTGTGCGTTATCAGCAACTAACGATTGCATTCATCAACTTTTGGCTTGTTGATGACGCAGCGCACATCACAAACTTCGCTGTTTCACCGGAATATCGACGCAAAGGCGTGGGCAAATATCTCCTCGCAAAGTCGTTGGAATATATCCGGCACCGAGGAGGGAGGGCGGTAAGTTTGGAAGTACGGGCAAGCAATATACCAGCGCAGAATCTCTATAGACAGATGGGCTTTCACCCCGTCTTCATTCGTCGAGAATACTACAGGGATAACGGCGAGGACGCTTACGTTTTTCGCATTGATGACCTTTCCAAGGTCGAGCTGGAGATTGACCAGATGTAAAACGCATTCTGATTAAAACCGACCCTGACTCAGAACCACCTTCCCACAGCACAACGCACCGCCTTCAATTACCGACAAGGAGAATAGATTATGATATTTGATGTATTACGCCTCACATTTTCAATAAACCCGGGCCCAAGGTCTGATGATGGTCTGCTTCATCTCACCACACTTAGGCAGGAGCCGAAAACGGTTGGTCGGCACGGCTGGCGTACCATTGAAGAAGAAGTGACTTGGCAACCGTCAGAGACCGCCATCATTATCGTGGATATGTGGAATAAACACTGGTCTTGGGGCGCGACTGAGCGTGTGGATGTTATGGCACCGCGTATGAACAGTGTTATCATGCGGGCGCGAGACCGTGGCGTGATGATTATCCATGCCCCTTCGGACACGATGGATTTTTATAAGGACGACCCGGCTCGCGTATGGGTTACGGATGTCCCGCACGCTGACCCGCCGACAGAACTGGAACGCGATGACCCGCCACAGCCAGTTGATGCCTCTGATGGCGGTTCTGACACCGGCGAGACGGAAAGCTACAAGGCGTGGCATCGTCAACATTCGGCAATCCAGATCGGAGCAGGCGATGCCATCAGCGATAATGGTCAGGATGTCTATAATGTCCTGAAACAGAAAGGGATTACAAACCTAATCTTTATGGGCGTTCACACGAACATGTGCATACTCGGAAGGTCGTTTGCAATCAAGCAGATGGTAAAGTGGGGCTTCAACGTTGTGCTCGTCAGAGATCTGACCGATGCGATGTACAACCCATTCAAGCCCCCCTATGTCAACCATGAAGAGGGCACACAGCTCATCATTCAATACATTGAGAAGTTCTGGTGCCCGACGATAGCCAGCGGAGATCTCACAACCCCGGAACCCGCGGATTGACCGACAGTTGGTCAACCACAAGTCCCTGCGGGCAACCACAAGAGTTGCCCCTACCCGTTTCCGCCTGCGTACGATTCCCACGTCTTCTTTAGCACAGGGTTATCAAGCCATTCCATAATGTAGTTTGCAAACTCGCTCCCGGTCGCGCCAGTGTCTCTACCGGTGATTTCAAGCCGCTTTTCAAATTGCGTTGTGAGCTCCAGTGCCATGTCCAATTTATCGGCGCGTTCACCGTAGCCGATGTGTTGTAGGAGCATCGCCCCGGCCTTGATTATAGAGGATGGATGTGCATATTGTGCCCTACCCTCTTCCACCATCCGGGGCGCGCTCCCGTGGATGGCTTCAAACATCGCATACCGTTTCCCGATATTCGCGCTTCCCGCTGTGCCGACGCCCCCTTGTATCTGTCCCGCCTCGTCTGTCAAAATATCGCCATATAAGTTCGGCATCACGATAACCTCGTACTCGCTACGGCGCGCCGGATCTAGAAGCTTGGCGGTCATAATGTCAATGTACCATTCGCTGAGTCTTATGCCGTACTGCTTATATTCCTCAGCGATTTGGGTGGCTGTTTGGGAAAAACGACCATCTGATGTTTTCACAACGTTGGATTTCGTCACCGCCGTTACGTGCTTTTTGTTGTTGTTTTTGGCGTACTCAAAAGCAAGACGGATAATGCGTTCCGCCCCCGGTTGCGTGATGACTTTGAAATCAAAACTAATGTCATCTGTGACATCAAAACCCTTAGAGCCAAGAATGTACGCGCCTTCTGTGTTTTCACGGAAGAACGTCCAATCAATGTTATCCACCGGCACTTTCACAGGTCTAACGTTGGCGAACAGATCTAATTCACGTCGCATTGACACATTTGCACTTTCCAGATTTGGCCACTGGTCGCCTTTCTGCGGCGTGGTGGTCGGCCCCTTGAGGATGACATGACAAGCTTTTAGTTCGGCTAGGACATCATCAGGGATAGACTTCAGGTGCTTTGCGCGATTTTCAATGGTGAGACCATCAACGATTTTGAACGCGACTTTCCCCGCCGCAACCTCAGCTTGAAGTATGTGTTCCAAGATTTCTTGTGCCCGCTTTGAGATTTCGGGACCAATCCCATCTCCCCAACAAACGCCAATGATAATCGGGTTCAAGGAAGCATAATCTATCCAATCTGTAGCCTGTTTAATTTCTGCGACGCGAACGATCTGCTCTTCGACGAGAAGTCGGAATTTCTCAACAGCTTGGTCAACCTGATTACTCATAAATATCCTCCTATCAATTTCAGAGTGGTTCTGAATGTTACCACTTGTTTTAGAACATGTCTTAAAAACAAAGCAACCCAACCCGTGGGTGGGAAATCCCTTTCCCACCCTTCAGAGATCAACCCAACCTACGTCCTGTTTTTCTAATGCGGAATCCCCAACTGATGCATCCGCCGATGAATCGCATCCTCCGCCTCTCGGAACGGACGTTCGAGAAACGCGAGATGGTCATCTTCCCCGTGATGGTGTGTGACACTATCGGGGTGATGGTGGCGGGCGGTCTTGCGAATGTAGGAGAGACCGCCTTCGATTAATGTCAGCATATAGTTCGCAGTTTCGCTATCGAACATCCACCACTCGCCTCCCACAGCGATATAGACGGGCGAGGTGTGAGCGATGATGCCGCGTCCCCAGCCATCGTAGTGACGAACCGCTTGGTAGTCGGGCCCGCCACATCGCGCCGCAATCCACGAATGCTTAGTGACCGGCACCTTCGCTTTGAGCTGGAGTTTCCGGACACCCTGCGCTTCAACTGTCGAAGCGACGACTACCCCCGCCTGAACAATTTGGAGCGTATGAATCGGGAAGAGTGATTCCGCCTCCGCCTCCACTTCAACCGTGCCGCCGTTTCCGGGCAAATTGAGCGTACTACCGATTGGTTGTCCATCAACCGTCAAACGAATGATTGGGCCACCGCTGAGAAAAGTGTTCCCGGCCTTGAGATACTTACACCAATTGTCGTAGGTAAACGGCTCGCTATCGGGAATATGGACGTAGGTGCGATAGACACCGACAGGAACATCGCTCGTCATCTTGTCCGTTCCCCCGACGAGTGGCAACTTGTAACCGCAATTCAGGTAACGGTAGTATTCGATATGACCGTAATGCGCGTCGGTTAGGTATTCGACAGCGTCAACACGATTCGTTGCGATTAACGTCGCCGGTTCGCAGTTGGGATTCGGAATATGCGGTAGCACCACGGTCCCGCCTTGTGCGTGGCAGGCATCCGCCCAATGCGAGAGCGTCGTCTCCATATTTCCGCCCAGCTCCGCCTCACCGGGACCATCGGAGCACCACGGGCTGACATGCTCCTTTAAGCCAAGTAGCGTGAGATGACCGAGAAGGTGCTGACGGTTTTCCTGCGTGGCATAAACGATACTCTGTCCGTCATCGGAAACGGTTGGGCGACCGATGAACTCCTCTGTATTGGTGAAGAGGTGTCCCCACTGCGAGAGTAGGAGATTGACGACGTTAAGGTCTTCGCCCTGCGCTTCCGTGCGCGCCCCCTGCGTTGAGAGGAAATGGACATGCGTATCTCCGCTGAAGTAGCGTTCGGCGTTCATATTGCACCACCGTTTGAGCCGCAACGTCAATTCACGCTGTCCGGGCTGAATCTCCACCTTCGTCCGCAACGGTTCGTATTCATAGCCGCGTGCGACATCAACGATGACCTCGCCGCGAGGTAGCCAGCCTTGACACGTTCCGTCAATGTAAGCGTAGGAGATCTGCCCAAGCCGCACATCCCCGCCGACATCGAGATGCCACGTCCCCATGTTGGAGTTGATATGAGCGTGATGCCCATGTGGTGCGTAAGGCACACCCTTGGGCGAACGAAAATGGACCCGACACGGCACCGGCTGTCCAGTGTCATGGTCAATGACCGTCGTGTGGACCCAATTTCTGCCGGTGTCGATAAGTTCGACCTGCACACGCTCATTGGGTTGGACGTTGCCTTTCTCCTCTAACTCGCCCCATTTGACCGCCCCCAGCTCCTCATCGTGATTCTTGACGGTGACTGTTGCCGATGGTGTCGCTGAAACCGTGGCGTAAGCGGCACGACTGCTGTTGTTCTGTTGCTCGCCCCACCCTTTCCGCTCATCGTTGAGAAAGTCGTCCGCCGATTGTTCCGGGAGCGGATACGGATAGGTTGCCACGCCGCGGTCTACATCGACTGCCATACGGAATGGCTTTTGGGCATCTTCATCCTGCGGTAAGGTAATTTTGACTTCGCGGGTTGCCCTTCGGGTGATGGGTGCCTCATCAAGATGCCCCAACGTAACAGCCGCGACGATGAATTTCAGACCTGCTGGGACAATCTCGATGGATTCGATTGGCTCAGATGGGTTCGGATTCTCCCAGACCCAAAGATAGTAGTTGCTCGGCCCCGCCTGCGTAGCTTCAGTCTGCCTATTGCCTGCCGAACCCCAACTCCCTTCATAACGCGGATGAAGCCCATCCTTCCGATCTGCCCACGCGAGAAAAGGCATCTGCCCCCACCCCGGCGGAATCACGGCAATCTCGAAACGCTCACGTATGGGGACGCTGACCGATTCTCCGTCTGCATAGTGGAAGATATAATTGGCGACCAAGCGTCCAACCGCATCGCCTTCAAAAATCTTCGACTCCAGCAACCGATGCGCCACAATGACGCGCTTAGGTTTTTCGTTGAGCTCGATGGAAATGGAATCTGTATTCACATCAGTCCCAAATCCAAGAAAGCAGTTCCCCCCTGAACCGATTTGGAACGGCAGACCGTGGAAAGTTTGTTCACCGATTGCAGGATTGGCGTTCTCGCCGAGAATATTCACGCCAACGTTGCAGTGTGCGGAGAGGTTTAATGGTTGATAGTCTTGCATCAGGTTCCTCCTTGATTGGAAGCGAATAGATTTGGCCAAAAGGCAAGCCGACTTGCACCGAGATGCTGTGGATTGGCACATCCGGTGCTCGGCAAGGTTTTATTTGGAATTCTCTCCGATATTGCACGGAAAATTTAAGTGGATATTTGGCTTTCGCTGATATTATATCATACAACCTTGAGAGTGAAACCCCAAAAATGTCCTGACACCAATAAAAAAGCCCCGTTGTCATCTGCATCTGGATGAGAACAGGGCGATTGCTAATTTTTGAATGACCTTGCCTTCACTCATTTTACGGGGATTCGGGCTATGCCATAGATTTGCTGAAGCCTTTGTCCTTATTGGCCCTAAGCCCTCGGTCAACATCTTCTGTAGGAGCGAGCTCCAGCGCGCGACCTCCCCGCCGAAACCGGGCAAAAAACTGAAAACTAAATGACCCTAGTTTTTGGATTTGCCCTTGACAAAGGGTTATCGTTGATGATATTATGTCACGCTGTTGTACCGGAAGCCTAGCGAATTTCGATCTGTGAGAAACAATTGAGGAAAGTGCTAAAGCGCGTGGCTTCGGGTGTCCTGTATAAAATATAAGAAACTATAGATTAAGGTCATATCATGCTTCATACAAGAACGTTTTTTCCGAAATCTCATACGAGAGATATTAAATGGTACGTCGTGGACGCAAGCGGAAAAGTGCTCGGACGGATGGCGACTCAGATTGCGATGGTGCTTAGAGGCAAACACCGTCCTACTTTTACGCCGTATGCGGACATGGGCTATCGCGTTGCAGTGATCAACGCTGATAAAATTGTTGTTACAGGTAAGAAAGCAGAACAGAAGACATATTTTCGTCATAGCGGCTACCCTGGCGGTTACAAATTCAGAACCTTCAACGAGCAGATGCAGAACGACCCTACAGTCGTTATACAGCACGCTGTTAAGGGTATGCTTCCCAAAAATCGCCTTGGACGTAAGCTGATTAGTCGGTTAAAAGTGTATGCGGGCCCGAATCACCCGCATCAAGCCCAAGAACCGGAAGTATTAGAGGTTTAATCGGCTCGTCATCGCACAATTCGGTTAAAAAAGAAGGGAAAGAAATGGCTGTAGAACAGTATTGGGGCACAGGGAGGCGGAAAACTGCTGTTGCACGGGTCAGATTGATGCCCGGTGGTGAAGGCAAGTTCGTCATTAACAAAAGACCAATTGAGGAATATTTCTGTCGAGAAGACCTAGTTCAACTTGTCAAACAACCGATGGAAGTAGTGGGCAGAACTGGACAGTATGATGTGTTTGTCAATGCGCACGGCGGTGGCACGACAGGACAAGCCGGGGCAGTCTTACACGGTCTCGCCCGCGCCCTCGTCAAAGCAGATGAATCGCTAAAGCAACCGATAAAAAAAGCGGGGTTCTTGACTCGCGATTCTCGCATGGTCGAACGCAAGAAATACGGACAGAAGGGCGCACGGGCCCGTTTTCAATTCTCTAAGCGGTAATTGTTTGCACTGTGAGTTGCTTTATCCGAAACACAAAAAATCGATTCACCCATTCTTGTGTTTTGTTAAGCGTATTGACTTTTAGGATGTAAATCATGTCGAATACAGTAATATTGGGTGCCCAATGGGGTGATGAAAGCAAAGGTGGAACGACCGATTTCCTCGCAGCGACAGCTAATGTTGTCGCCCGGTATCAGGGCGGCGATAACGCGGGCCATACGGTAGTTGTTGGGAAAGAGAAGTACGTTTTGCACCTGATTCCTTCCGGCATCCTCCGACCCAATATCGTGAATGTCATTGGCAACGGTGTGGTCATCAATTTAGAAACGCTTTTCACCGAAATTGACCATCTGGAAGCGCGTGGAGTTGATGTTAATACAGATAATCTAAAGGTCAGCTCGCGTGCCCACTTAATCATGCCTTACCATAGGATTATGGAATCGTGGGATGATTTTAGTAGCGGTCTAAAACTTGGCACCACCTCCCGCGGCATTGGTCCGACCTACTCTGATAAGATGAACCGTTATGCCGGCATACGGGTCGCAGACCTGCTCGAATTTGATCTCTTTCGGAAGAAAATTGACTTTAATTTTGACGTAAAGGATTACGCCCTGAGTCAAATCGGCGGGGATATTGATAAAGAGGCTCTGCTAGAGGAATATTACGAATATGCCCAGCGACTTGCGCCGTATGTCGTTGAAACACCAGAGTTTTTCAACGACGCATTGAAAGCCGGAAAACGGATGCTTTTTGAAGGCGCCCAGGGCACGATGCTCGACATTGATTTCGGAACGTATCCGTATGTCACTTCATCCAACACCTCTGTTGGTGCCGTATGCACGGGGCTTGGTATCGGCCCGCAAGCAATTAATGAGGTGCTAGGGGTTTCAAAAGCCTATGTGACGCGAGTGGGTAGCGGACCGTTTCCCACGGAGATGCCCCCAGATGTGGATGAAGAGATTCGTCGTATCGGAAATGAGTACGGTGCCACGACAGCAAGGCCGCGCAGGTGTGGTTGGTTAGATCTGGTTGCCCTACGCCATGCGACCCAAATCAACGGCTTAACCAGTCTGGCACTGACGAAGTTTGATGTCCTAGACCATCTCGACGAAATCCTGATATGCACCGCATACGAGCGTAATGGTCAGACGATATCATCATTCCCAACCAGCTTGAGCGTCCTTGAGGAATGCAAACCAGTTTATCAAGCAATGCCCGGCTGGAAGCAACCGCTAAGCCAAGTTCGTTCGCCCGAAGAGCTTCCGACAAATGCGAAGGAGTACATTGCTTACGTCGCTGAATTTCTCGATGTGCCTGTGGTACTGATTTCCGTTGGCAAAGAGAGAAGCGAAACTGTCGTTCTAGATGAGCATATCCTCACTTAGACGGGATGAATTATTTGCACGGTGCTAAATTGTACGAGCAATCCCACTTTCACGGAGAAAGGATGTGCCAGACATGGTATACACAATGGCGGATCGCCTCATTGAACAAGACGAAATACGCGGTATTAAACAAGGCATTGAACGCGGTGAAAAAAGGCAACCATTGAATCCATTCTCGCGTTGCTCGGAGCCCGATTCCATCTTAATGCTGTGCAGCTCTTAAAGCCTACCTTTGAAACCATTGATGACTTGCAACGCCTCAAGGAATTGCTACTCGCAGCACACCATGCAGAAAGTTTCTAGGCGTTCACACAAGCCCTATATGAATAGAGACTCAGGGAATCGGATAGCAGAAACCGAGTTTTTTCGGTAAAACTCGGTTTCTATGGAATAGGCAAAACCAGCACAGTTCTAAACTCTGCCTTTACGGCGCAAGCAAGCCAAACGGCGGACGACAAAAGGTTGTCTTTCACGTCGAGAGTGTAAAAGCTGTGCATCAGACCCTCAAGACTAAGGGACTGCGACTGAGCCCCTTAAAAAATGAGGATGGATTAGCGTGTTTCGATATTTCAGACCCTGAACGCAACCGAGTTCAGTTCTTGGGAAATTACTAACGCAGGGGCTTGGTGGAAATCGCTGGTGATTTCTCATACGCCTTATGCACTGAATCCAACTCTAAGAGTCTTCCCTTTTCAATCACATTCGAGGTTTGGTTCATGAACTTACTTTTGGCTCAGTACGTCTATCCCTACCTGTACTACTATTAATTCGGCCCCTCTTCTGATTTCCTCTGCCCCCTCGTACTCGAATCGCTCACGAGCCCTCAAACATCTGTTACGCGCCTGAAACCAATTCATACAACGACTTGTCCGCAAATGGACAGTTCGATAATCTGCAAAGTGAGGAATAGCAAAAATGGAAAACGCCTTTGGAATCCTACAGGAACGCGGTTTTGTGCAACAATGCACCAATGAAGCGGCACTAACAAGACTGTTATCAGAAAACAGAGTGACCTACTATGTGGGATATGACCCGACAGCGGATAGCCTTCATGCCGGGACTCTCCTGCCCATCATGGCGATGGCACATCTTCAACGCGCAGGACATACGCCAATTGCGATTATCGGCGGTGGAACAACAATGGTCGGCGACCCGAGCGGGAAAACAGAGATGCGCCAGATGATGTCGCGTGAAGTGATTGAAGCAAACGGTGTTTGCCTACTCGAGCAGTTGAAACGCTACCTTGACCTTAGCGATGGCCGTGGCGTGTTTTTGGACAACACGGAGTGGCTAATGCCCCTGAATTACATTGAATTCCTGCGCGATATCGGGCGGCACTTCCGAGTAAACGAAATGATCCGGGCCGAGGCATATCGCCAGCGTCTTGAACGCGAAGAGGGGCTATCGTTCATTGAATTTAATTACCAGCTTCTGCAAGCCTACGACTTCCTGCACCTGTTCCAGAAACACGGCTGCGTCTTACAATTGGGTGGAGATGACCAATGGGGCAACATTCTCGCCGGTGTAGACCTGATTCGTCGCACGGAAGGGCAAACGGTACACGCGCTGACATTTCCCCTGCTCACCACGGCGAGTGGGGAAAAAATGGGCAAAACGGCAGGTGGTGCCGTCTGGCTTGATGCAAACCGAACATCGCCCTACGAGTTTTACCAATACTGGATTAATACCGATGACCGTGATGTGGAGCGATTTCTAGCGTACTTTACCTTCTTACCGATTACAGAGGTGCGTCGCTTAGGTAGGTTGACAGGTGCCGAAAGTCGGAACGCTAAAGAGGTGCTTGCGTATGAAGTTACCAAACTGGCGCACGGCGAAACAGAAGCGGGGAAAGCACGGGCGGCATCACATGCGGCCTTTGGGGGAGAAGGCATCGACCTCTCTGCCATCCCGACATCGGAGGTCGAATCCGATAGACTTGCAGAAGGGATTTCCATCATAGCTCTTTTTCACGAAGTCGGTTTAGCGACCTCAAGGGGCGAAGCTCGTCGGCTCATTCAGCAGGGTGGGGCTTACATCAATGGAGAGCAGGTCTCAGGAATTGACGCTATTGTGACGCAGGAAGACCTTGATGGAGAAGGTATAATGCTCCGTTCAGGGAAAAAACGGTATCACCGTGTTACTGTTGAATAGATTGGGGACAGTAAAATTGTCGTGGAAAATTTATTTACGACGCGGATTCGCCGATTTTTTATTTGAAGAAGTCTGCGGCGTGAATCCACTAACCTGTAATATTGTTAGATGCTATCAAATGGACTGCCTATGCTGTCTGATGAAATCTACGTTCATAAAACTATCGAAGGTGATGCGGATTCATTCAATGAACTTGCGCGCCGCCATCATGCCAAGATCTACGGGCTTGCCTACCGCATATTGGGCCATCCAGAAGATGCGGCCGATGCAACGCAAGAGATCTTTCTAGAAGCGTACAAGTCTATTCACTCTTTCAGATTTGAGTCAAAGTTTTCGACGTGGTTATACAGCATAGGAATCAACATCTGTCAACAGTACATTCGCAAATCCGACTCCCGGCAGCGAACGTTAAAAGCGTATACGGAGACTCTTGAAGAACAGGAGGTTCTGTATACCACCGACAGTCCAGATCGAGCGGTACTCAAAACGGAGCGCGATGGCATCATACAGGAGGCGATTAACCAGTTGCCGCCGAAACAGCGGGAAGTCATCACCCTATTTTATATGCAACACCTCAAATATCGTGAGATTGCCCAAGTATTAAACTGCTCCGAAGGCACAGTCGCCTCACGTTTAAATACTGCGATAAAAAATCTCAAGTCAAAACTTCAAAAACATCAAAAACTGTAACGAGGAGAGGTTATGAATGTCAATTGTAAACAGGTTATGGAAAACCTGAATCCTCATCATCTAAACTCCGAGTTGATACAGCAAGATAGAGCGGAACTGAGACAACATCTTCTTGAATGTTCCAACTGTCGGAACGCGTATGAAGAGGTGTTGCATACTGTGGCTGTTCTCGAAAACCTCCCTGAACCGATGCCGCCCCCCGACCTAGTTGAGCGCATTCAGACACGGATTGTCCGCGAACACAGAAAGCAGAGTCGATTGGCTTTCCTCATAAACCCGATTGGCCGTCTCCTTACCGCTTTGAAGCTCGGACCGCCTCCCACCATTGTGAATTATACTGCCCTACTTTTTTATCTGATATTGACAATCTTTCTCGTCAAACTGACGTTTTTTAGTCCAACCGATTCACCACCCGTCTCCCCGATCACCAGACTTACGGATGCGCGTATGAAGTCCGTCGCCGAACCATGGGCAGCGGTCAAATACAACGGCATTCAAAAAGAGAAAACAGAAGAACAGAACCCGAGCAATACACCCACCGAAGCGGAAGATACGTTATCAGATAATTAAGTGATGGTTGTCGTCCTCCCCTCCTGTAGGATAGAGTTCCCCTGTGGGAGGGAGTTCCCACTCCCGATATACTAAACGATATACTAAAACTTACTTAATTGCTATCCTCAAGTTCAAAACGATACGGAATCGATATCCTCACCGCTACAGTTTTTTCATCCCGCTTAGCAGGAACAAATCGAGAGGCTTTTAGTGCGGCAATCGCCGCCTCATCACATCCGTGTCCGAGTTTTTGAACCACTTTAATATCCGTTGCGATGCCATCGGTTCCGATTGTCGCTTCAAGCACGACAACCCCTTCTTTCTGTGCACGACGGGCAAGCTCCGGGTATTTGGGCTTCTTTTTCTGGCGGAAACGGGGTTGTTGGGTCAGTTTCTTAGTGGTTGCCGTGACTTTGGGTTCAGCCAAATCAAGGTCGGGGAGCTCTGTTGTCTTCTGAATTTGATCGCTGAGTGACGGTGCCTTGTTTCTTGCCGGTGCAATCGACGTGGTCGTAGGCGCAATCCTTGTTTCGGGTGCGCGGACCACCGGTTTCCTATCAATTCCCTTAAACTGAGGCCCCGCATCAACATCAGTTGGCAGTGTTGAGGTTAAATCGTCGGATGGAATCGTGAAGCCTGAATTATCGCTTGGGATTTGCGCCGTCGTTGTAACTCTTTGCTGAGGAAGGGCGGTCTTATTAACAGTGGCCTCACGCTTAATCGTTCTCGCATCACGCTCTATACGACGTTTTTCTGGAACGGGATCCGCCCGGAACAGATCTACGCTTACCTTCTCATTGTCAACAGGTTGGGCTTGGATGAGAAATATAGCGATAAGCCAACCAAACAGAACGTGAAACCCCGCAGAAACCACCAACGCTAACGGTTTGGCAGCCCGCTTGCGTTTTCCGAGTTCTTCCTGCACCGCCGTTTGAGCGGCAGAAACTGCTTGCTTCTGTTCTGCACTCAACGGCACCGCCTTCAGTGGCGCGGAATCCGGCAACCCCGCGGCCATCCTTTTCTGACGCTTCGCACGTTTCCGCCGTTGTTCCTGTTTCGTTTCTAAGTATGCCCCTAGCATATTACTTCTTTTCATGATAATTTACACCTATGTTGTTATGAGGGCGTTTTTTATCTTTCAAACGCCCGGTTCTAGGTCTCGACTACCGACTTACAGTTTGCTCCAATCCAATAGAGTTTACTTCACATACGAGTATAACATCATTGAAAACAGGATGCAAGCTTATCATTTGAACTCATTAAATTATCCTTATCCAGCTAATCTTTCCCCGCAGATGGTTAAAGAATCTCTCCCCCGCTCCTGCTGGATTGCCAAATCCAGCAGATAACATTATCAAATCAATACGGTATACAAAGATATGCCCAAGGATTCTGTCCAAGGAGGCTTATCTTCAACCTTTGCACAATCTGAAATGACCGGCGTTGTTTCAACAGATTTTCAAGGGCAAAATGGTGCGTTGTGAGCAATACCATTCTGCCCGTTGGTTTTAAGACACGCTCACACTCAATGAGGAACTGCTGATAGAGCGTACGGTCTACAAATTTATCATCATGCTTTTTCGCAAATGGCGGGCTACAAACAATTTTATCGGCACTCCAGTCCGCCAGCGGGAGCGATTGTGCATCCCAATGAAAAAGTTGACGCGGGCGATGTTTTTTGCCGATGTTCGTTTCCGCTGCGTGGATGGCTTCCGTTGAGATATCCCCACCGAGCAGATAACGATAACGTCCTGAATACGCCCGCTCAATGAGGATTGTCCCCGCACCGCACATTGCGTCCAGAAATACATCGTCCGGCTGTGGGTCGGAGAGTTGAACAAGACTGTACGCAACGGTCGGTTTCAGAGAAGTGGGGATATGCGCTTTTTTGTAATCCCGCTGTGCCATATTGAGCGGTGAAAGCCTGATGCTGATGTAGGCATCATCCCCATGCACTTCGACCCACACATCGAGCGCGGGGTTATTATCTGTCCGACGCCAGCCGTAAGTTATCAGCGTCTGCTCAACGGCGCGTTGGAGGTCAATTCGCCGGAAGTTCCGTTGTCCCGACAATTGGCTGGTGACGCGGAAAGTGACCTGCTTTCGCAATCGTAGCCCAGCACTTTGGCAGAGCGCAAAGTACGGACGAAAATCAAGCCGTCCGAGTGATTTTCTCATCATTGCTAACGTATGACGGGAGCGGGTGATATTTGAGAATGTCCTGACGACCAGGAAAACGTGCTCAACTGATCTAAGCGAAAATAGGTCTCGTACGCCACCCGAATAGCGAAGAAGGATGCGCTCCGGCTTCTGGTCAATAATCTGTACCTTGCCTTTATCGTTGAGGCGCGTCTGGATTTCGTCGCTGGCAATTTTTTCAAGTCCACCGCACATTGTAACCGAGTAGAGAGGGTTCATCGTTTGCTTCTCGTCCCGCCCTGCTATAAAAAAGGGGGAGAATAGAGTACAACTAGGTTAGATGTTGTAGAAAAGACGCATAATATGATGGAATGTCCGCCTCCGCTGCGTCACCATCATGTACAACCACCCGCACGGCAAGGTCCAATACCTCGCCCTGGCGAACCGTTCTTCCCTTTTGTGCAAACGGATTCACCGTTAATGTTCCCCAATCAGCGACAAACCACGGTTCATTCGCCGCGGATGGGGCAGGAAACAGGGAAACCCCCGCCCATTGATTTGCGGCGACCCTGCCAGAACAGTCCACCCAGTCGGAAATCTGCCCGGTAATCTCCGAACCACCGGAGCGATTCGCTGAATCAATAAGACGCGCGCCACTCGTCGCACGAAGTGCCTCGACCATGCGAACTCCAAAGTAAGCATGACGTGTCGGGCCGATGCGAATCTCCCAATCTGTTGTACGCAATTGTGAGCGGATGTCAATCAGGTTCGCCATCTCATCAGGATAGATATCGATAGTCCGGATTTCAACCGCAAGAGTACGGCCTTCCGGTGCACCCCACTCGCGTGGACCCTGCCAATTCAGCGTCTGCACAAGCCTGAGGTGCGCTTCTGAGATTTCCGTACTCTCCACCGAAATACTGAGAATCCGCCCGGGGGCACGGCCCTGAAAGGTGTCGTTGACATAGAAGTTATAGGAGCCATCTTCATGCGCACCTGTGGAGAAGGGGAAGCGACAATGGAAGTGATCTGCCCCAATCCAAAGTGAGTTGTGATGCGGATGGTCTATCGGGCTCTCAGCGGTCACAGCAAACCCCGCCGGTGTGTACACAGGAAAAAGGTAAGCGCGATACTCGCCCTGACTCAGCGAAGCGATCTGTTTCCCACGCCAACCCACGTTAATCCGGTGCGATTTCGCCCACGCGCCTTTGGGGAGTGAGATAGCGTCGTCTTCAATGGAGAAAAATTCCATATCTGTTCTCCTTAGCACTTACGCAGTCGGTTCATAAGCCCCCTACCCCTTGACCTTGATAAGGAGGATAAAGGGGGTTGGAGGATTTAGGGGTTAAAAATAGAAATATTCTTCCATAATCCCGCACCGGATATGTTCACCTTTGCTGATACGATAGAACATAATCATAACACTATATGAGGACGTTTGTCAAACGTTTCATTGCGCCGTGGGTTCGTAGTAGGGCAATTCATTGTGCATCAAAACAGGCAATTAATCGCCTTACTACGAACCTAAAGGAATTGTCCTTCAAGAACTCACTAACGTTCTCTCTTCACATAACCCGGCTGAACTTCGCTAATGAACCTGTTCAACCCCTGCCCTTCTCTCGCCAATTCTTTTATCTCTTCAATGTCCTCCTCGCATGCACTGTCGTAAGTGTACAGATAGATACTGCCGCTCGTGAACCGGATTCTGATGAAATCAGAGCCCTCTTCATAAGCAGCAATTCCGGAATTTCCATGAAGATTCCCATAACGTTTCATGTCTTTCCTCCTATGTAAAACACGTAGACACTCCAGGGAACAGTAGAACCACTCCCCTCCGCTGGCGGGGCTTGCAACCTCGCCCCACAATGTCCAAGTAATCGTAGATTCTACTATATTTACTTGCTGAGTAGACCACTAAGCAGGAATCCGTGATAGGATGCCATACGAAACGGCATCGGTTCCTCGCTATCGTGTGTTTGCACCTCAATGTGGAGGATGGCCAATGTTCCATCAGGACGCTTCACCTTGAGCGTGATATCGGTGTAGCCTGCCTTGATAGTGATTTGTTCGGTAGCCAGTATCACCTCCACCTCGAAGTTTTCACCTCCGAAGGCCAGTTTTGCGATGGATTGGGGATACTTAAAGATTATATGTTTGGAGACGTTATCGTACCGCTGTTGTTTCATAGTAGTATTTACTATACGTGAGATTGTGGATTATATCAACCTTATTTTAATAGGGGAATCGGGAGTAGGAACTCCCTCCCACAGGTGGGGAACTCACTCTTACAGTAGATAGCAACTTAGGTTGACTATGCTATGGCGATAGTTCGTCCTGTAACTGGGTGAGGCTCGCGTCAATGATCTCCAACACATCATCGATCTGGTGGCGGGTGATAATCAGCGGAGGATGGAAGCGTATGTCGTCGCCGTTTACCCAATCGGCTATACCACCAAAAGTCGCTACAGACAATCCCTTGTCCAACAGTATTTTGCCGATACGTTTGTTGACCGAAAGCGATGCGGGGAACGGTTCTTTGGTTCGCTGGTCTCGCACCAGTTCAATACCCAACATTAGGCCGATGCAGCGAATCTCGCCGATGATTGGATGGGTTTTCAACGCTTCTGCCTGTTTCAGAAGATATTCGCCCATCTCTACGACATGCTCAAGGATGCCTTCCTCTTCAATGATGTCGAGCACCGTCAACCCGACTCTCATACCGACGGGATTGTTGACGTAGGTGAAGATATGCGCGAAGGGCTTACCACTCTCTGCAAAATGCTCGTAGAGCGCGTCTCGAATGATGACACCACTTAAAGGGCTATAGCCACTGCTGACTGCCTTCCCGAAAACAATCATATCTGGCGTAATGTCCCAATGCTCAATCGCAAAATATTTTCCCGTTCGGCCAAAGCCCGTAATGACTTCATCGGCAATAAAGAGGACGTTGTATTTATCGCAGATTTCGCGGATGAGTGGGTAATAATCGGGCGGCGGCACACCAGCGGCGACACCGGACATTACGACAGGCTCAGCGATAAAGGCGGCGACGTTCTCTTGCCCAACCTGTAGAATTTCCTTCTCCAGTTCGCGTGCACAGGTGAGATTGCACTTCCCCGCGCATCCCGCAAAAGGGCAACGGTACGGATAGCAGGGGGAGATGTGCGGAAATGGTGCCAACAACGGCTCGAACGGGGCTCGCATTCCGGGGGCACCGGTAGCAGAGAGAGCACCGAGTGTGGCACCGTGGTAACTGCGCCAGCGCGAAATGACCAGATGCTTCTGCCCGTTGCCACATTGCACATGGTATTGTCGGGCAATCTTGATGGCCGTTTCGATGCCCTCTGACCCGCCTGAGACAAAGTAAACATGGTCGAGGTCATCTGGCGCAAGTGCTACCACGCGGGCGGCAAAGTCCACCGCGGGTTGGTTCGTAAAATGCGTGGAAAAGCAGTATGCCAGCGTCTCCGCCTGCTCCGCCATTGCTTTTGCGATACGCTCACGCCCGTGGCCCAAGGTGAGGTTGCCCGCCCCTGCCGCGCCATCTATGTAGCACTTGCCCGTCTCGTCGTAGACGTAAATCCCTTCGCCACGCACGAGAACGGGATAGGAATAACTCAAATCCCGGTGAAATAGTGCGTCTTTCTTGTATCTTTGCATCTTTGCTTCCCCTCTTCCCTTCTTCCTTGCGCCTTTGCATCTTCGCGTCTTTACGTTAAATTTAATCGTCTTTCCGTTCTATTTATTCATCCCCGGCAAGCCCTCCACAATCTCCATCGTCTCCAAACTGACGGTGAGCACCTGCTTGATGAGTTTGAGGATGTACCGCGGGTCGTCGCGATTGGGGGCGTTGATGATACCACTTCGGTTATCGGTCTTGACGCAATACTGATCGATTACCCACTCCAACGCTGACCGATTTCCAAGCCGATATTCAAACGTTTTCGCTGGTATCCCGTAGAGGGTGAGGTACTCGTTGTACAGAATCTGCGCTTTGTCTTTGGACAGCCGCATCTTCTCCACGCGCCAATTAATCGGCAAGTCACGGTTTTCAACGAAACGCAACGGATATTCGGGGACATCTTCATAGCCGATGTGGAGTTCCCCCAACCGTTGCCCCGCTTTGGCAAACGCCCAAAAGTCGAGGGTGTATGGCAGGCGTGGGAGGTCGCGCTTGAGGTTTGCCTGATACCGCTCCCGATAGTCGGGGTGATGGAGGAGCGCGTAGACGTAATAAAATATGTCCCATTTTCCGATGGTGTCGTCTTGGTAGTGTGCCCGATATTGTGCCAACGCCCAATCGGTGATGTTCTCTCGGCGGTTTGCGCCATCTTCGTTGTATGTGTAGAAAGGAAAGCATTGGGTTTTTTCAAGCATTTGAGATTCCGGCATCATTCCCACCATCAAGGTTTGAAACGGTTTGTTACTTCCGAGTCCACTGACACCAATCACCCGATTCTCTTGTTCGGTTTCAGGTGTGGGAAAGATGGATGGAAAGACGTACACACGCTCAGTCATCATTCGATTAAAGTAGAGGTTTGATTTCGTAAACGGGCGATAGAGGGATTGTCGAATTTTTGCTTCGGTAAATTCTGCAATCTGCCCGCTTTTCAGTTTCTGTTTTAAGCCTGAACTCCAACTGATTCTCTTGTCATCAGACAGCACAAAATCATCAAGGTTTTCAACCTGATCTCCTTGACGTTTCCACCGATCGACTTCCGTGTTGTAGACATCAGTCATCCCGCTCATGTTTTCAGTCAATGTGTTTCGACTGAAGTTGTACACCCACGCATCGCGATTGGTTTTAACGCCGTTGCTGTAAGTTTTAAAAATCACATCTACCGCCTCGCCCTTCGTCGCTTTCGCTTCCTTAGTCCCCATTGGGAGGAAGGTCTCAAATTCATCATGGAGCCCTTCGGTAAGCCATGTGTATCGCTTGTCAGGTGTTATCCTCGTCCATCCAATATTTCCGTAATGCTCCTTTGAATTGAGATAGCGATATTTGTATTCCTTGCGCCAAAGTTCATCAACACGAGCGTAGAATATTTCGGCCTGGGAATTTGTTTTGTCGCGTCTCCTGATGAAAAAATTGATGCTCACACCGACCTGAATCCCAAAGACGTTGTGCGTTGTGCCTGAGAGTTTTGGATTCTTGCGGACGTTCCCACTCAAATCGAGAATGTAAATCGCATCGAAATCGTCGGCGAGGTGTTTTCGCATCCCATCAAACGCTAGGCTGTCAAGAAAACTGTTGTTCGTCACAAAAGCCACAATCCCTTCCTCCCCAATCCGGTCCGATGCCAACCGTATCGCCTTCACATAAGGGTCCGATAATGCGTTTTTATTGGCCGCTGCGGAGTCTTTTGCATACGTCTCTGCAACCCGCGTATCTATCGTCTCATACTTGCGGTTTTTGTTGTTGTCGTTCTCGTTGACCTGCCCGGCGTTGTAGGGTGGATTGCCGATAATCACAAACATATCCGTCTCCCTCTGTTTTTCAACGCGCGCGGTGTTCTCGGGTGTGAACAGCGGCAATTGTCGTCCTTCCGCGAGTTCAAACCAATCAACGAGGCAGAGGCCCTTAAACGGATGATAGATGCGCGTCGCTTGATAAAATTCGTGTTCAATGTTCATTGACGCGATGTAGTATGGGAGGAGCATTATCTCGTTGCAGTGGAGTTCGTTAGTGTACTTGTACTCGAGCGCGGTTCCGTGAATCTCGCGCATTATCCGCACGATGAAATTGCCGGTCCCAACAAACGGGTCGATGATGTGAACACCGCGGTCAGAGAAGGAGCGACCAAATTCGGTCTTTAATATATGCTCAACGCTTCTCACCATGAAATCAACGATTGGCTGGGGCGTGTAAACAATCCCGTGCGTATCGGCAACCTTGACGGAGAAGCCTTGGAAAAACTGCTCGTAAACGGTGTTGAGGAAACTCTGCTTTCGGGAGAAGTCGCTTATGTTCACGGCGGTGCGTTCGATTGCGCCGTAAAACCGATCAAGAGGTTGGAGAAACTCCTCGCGACTGAAAACGTGAGAGGTGAGCGCGTTGATGACCGTCTCGATCTCGCGGGCAATGACATTTCGGCGGGTGAAGTCTGAGTTGCTAAAGACAGTTTGGAAAATCCGTGCGGTCAAGAGGTGTTGGATGAGCATCTCCTCAACGGCCGCTTCGGAGAGGTTCGGGTTGATGGATTGACAGCATTTCGCGTGGAAGTCGGCAAAGGCGGTGATAAACTGCCGGTTCGTCTTCCGTGCGTCTTGGATGTGTTTCGCCAAGTCCGCCCCAAGCGCGGGCACTTCGTCTTTGAACTTCGCGACCGCATCCTCCCATTGGACATATTCCTGCGGCCGGTGGGCAAAGAAGGTTTGAAGGACGTTGACCAGTTGCGTCGGGTTCGTCAGGTTGGCATCAAGTATCTGCTGGTCGTTCTGCCAAAGGATAGCGCGTTGTGGGGTCTGGAAGATGATATTGTCACGCGGATAGCCCTGTTCTAACTTGCGTCGCACCTCGACGGGTAGGTTGGCACCCAGCCCCTTCGCCTCCCAGCACCCCAGCACCAACTTGAAATTGTCAACCAACGCCCCATCAACCTGAATCCGCTTTTTTTGATGCCCAGTCATTGAATATTCAGGGGCGAGGGTCCAGTCAAATTGTCGTCCACAATATTCGAGCAGGGTTTGGAACGGCGCACGGACAGCAAATTCATTCGTAATACCGAGCCGGTCCAACCGTTCAAGTTCGGCATAGTAGGTTCTGATCTGTCTGTGTGTGGGTTTTAGGTTGAGTGTTGGCATGTTTTATCGAAGGAAAAGACTAGAAGGGTGGAAGGGTAGAAGATTGGAAGGGTATCCAAAGTAATATCATCCCTTGAGAACGCCTTGATCGTATTATGTTTCAATTCCCTTCAAACGGGCAGGCTCATCCAAAGAGACCGCATTTTGGATCCACTGTTCATCAGGCTCCGGAGGCGCAAAACTAAACGCGAACTGCGTCGTGCTTTTTTGGGGCGAAAATATGTGGCGAAAATCCGCCAAACCCTTGTAAATACTAGATTAAACGCGATTTTCCGGCAAAAAGCCTTGAAAAGCTAGATGGCCACTGGGTTTTCGGGCAGTTTGAGTCACCTGCTCACCTCCTCGGCAAATCGTGTTTGGTGAACAATTATAACACAACTTTTCAGGGATGTCCCCTTTTTTTTCCTTTTTTTACCGATTTGGTGGAAAATTGGTGTACCCCAATTCATTGACGCGTAGAAATCCAACGCGGCAGGGCAGGATGCCCCGCCCACGGTCAGAGTAGCGCATTATTGGAGGTCGGCGGACTTAATGGGCCCAAAGATTCGCTCTAACGCTTCCTGCACTTCGCGGTGTTTCGCGTCCGTGTGCGAGACAGCGGGGGTTCGGAGCCGATGGTTTGGATAGAGTCCGTGAATATGAAGTGCCGATTTGATGCTGGGCAACCACTCTAGCCCTGTTGCGACCTTGAGCCAAAGCTCCTCATAGCGAAACACAAGTACTCGGGCATCAGCGTCACGGCCTGTCGTTAGGGCATTGTAGAACGCCAACGCAATGTCCGGGCGGAAGGGCGCGACGGTGCAGAGATACGCCGTTGAACCGAGCGGATATCCGAACATGAAATTACGCATCTGCCCACCGCTCACCACGACAAAGCTTTCTTCGGCAGTCGTGCGAATGAGGTCGTAGTAGGCGTAGAAGGGATGACCGTCGTTTTTGATACCAACCACCTCTGGGCGTTTTGCCAACTCGGCAACAACTTCCACAGGATACGGGTCTTGCCATGCCCCTAAAATCAGCAAGGGAATCGGTGCGGCATCCTGAATGCTGTCAAAGTAGCCAACAATGACTTCACGCTTTACTCCTAACCCTGGGTGCATCTGTATCTTGACTGCGTCCACCCCTACGCTATCGCTGTGTTTCAAAAAATCCCTGCACATCTCCGGGGGCCACCAACCAGTTGAAGCAATGAACAGTGACCGACCTGCTATCTCCTCTGCGATGTCCGCAGTCAACCGCCAGATTTCTTCATCTGTCAGGCTACAAAATTCGCTACTACCGTATGTGAGCAGTATCACGGGAATGTTCTGCTCGCACAACCAGTTGACATATTTTCGCATCGCGGCAACGTTTAACGAATCGTCATCACCAAAGCAGATGTTTATTGGTACGATTGGGCCTTTTAGCTGTTCCACTACACGAATTGCTCGCTCCATAAAGCCTTCCTCCTCCATGTATTGTCATCGCAATCTTCCGAAAATCGGTTCAAGTTTACGACCATACGAGACGCAATCAAGTTATATCACATTTGTAGAAACCGATCAATGAAAAAACTCGTGTCAGTTATCGGGAGTGGGAACACCCTCTCACGGTAGGAACTCCCTGCTGTGTTTTTGGGTTACTGTCAGAGTGAAAATGTGCTACAATGTGTCTCCATCTGAAGCAAATGAAAATCGAAGAGGAGTAGGACTTACGCAATTTTTTCATGAGACTCTACGTATTGTGCGCCGCTGGCGAGGTTTGATGAGGTTTAAAAAATAAAGTGGGTAATTTAATCTGACGACCGGCGCGGTTGAAAATGCGTCGAGTCATCTCGCCACCCGTAAGGGCACGCGCCTACCGGGGTGGGCCACGCCTACCGGAGTTACCCGATTAAATCCTTAAACTTCATGCAACCTCGCCAGTAGGGGAACTGACCCTTGTAATTATTGTGGTCTGTGCTCCACTAGATTGCATACAAATTTAGCGAGTGAACCATTCCGCCCTTGGTGTTATCAGACACCTGTTGATTAAACCATTATAATGTCTAAAATTCGGACAAAGTGGAAATCTGGAAAGCCGTGTGCGGTGAAAGTCGTCCGCCCGGTTTGGAAGGGGGGAAAATTCCGTGAGGAATCTACCTATCCTTACAAGTGATAAGATTGGTTGAGATAGACGGGCGAGTGGTTTTGGAAACGCAGGACTCCGGTTTACTGACGCTCACGCCTTTGATGCAACGGCCTGATGATAGGGATGCCGATAGCTGGTTGGGCGAATGTGTCAAAGCGATAAAGTCGGCAGATGGCGCACCGGAGGATTTGCCCAATTTATTGGGAATTTGAGCACCTTTAGCAGTCTGGTTTATAATCCCGAACAGATTAGCCAACACATACCGGAGTTTTCTGCTCTGCGTCTTTTCTTTTTTGCGCCTTTGCACCCTTGCATTACAAATACAAACCGCAACGATTTAATGCGGTTAGCCCCGCATTAACAATGCCCTCCGCATCAATCCCGAAATGTCGATACAGGTCTGTGCGGGTGCCCGATTGCCCAAATTCATCAACGCCGAGTGGGATGAGCAACGCTCCGTAGACGCTACCGAGCCAAGAAAGCGCGTGGGATGCCCCGTCATGGACGGTGATAATCGGCGCGTGCCTTTCGTTAGTCGGAATCAACCAATCAAAGGGACTCGGCGACGGCACTTCTCGTGTGCCCTTCCACGCTTCAAACAGTCGGCGCGGACTGGTCAGATTTAGGACATTGACTGCAACCCCTCTGCTGTTGAGCGCGTTTGCCGCCTCGACCGCTTCTGGAATCATCACACCCGTCGTCGCAATATGAACGAGGCGTTCTTTGGATGCGACCTGCTCCGCCGTACGCCAATCAACAAGCCGATACCCACCGGCGAGTACCTGATGCCGCAATTCATCCGCACCGAGGCGTTCTAGCGCGGGTGTGAGCAGTTCTTGGTCAATGGACTTCGTGGACAAGCGCAAATAGGTCGAGCGTCCATAGACACGGTTGCAACACTGCCGCAAGGCTTCGAGGAGTATCCACTCAAGCTCTTGAGCAAAACACGGTTCGTATGCGTCGAGCCCGGGTAACTCTGCGCCGAGTGATGGCGTGACAATTGACTGGTGCGCTCCCCCTTCTGGCGACAGCGTAACCCCTGACGGTGTCCCCGCGAATATGAATTTTGCGCCGGAGTATTGGGCATAAATCAGGGCATCGAGCCCACGGCACACAAACGGGTCATAGACCGTACCAATCGGAATAAGATGTTGCCCACACAGCTCCGCCGACAGACCGAGCATTCCCAATAGCATGAAAAGGTTCATCTCGGATATGCCCAATTCAATATGCTGACCTTGCGGGCCATACCTCCACCGCTTGAACTGGTTGGCTTCGGTCTCATAGTCCGGTAACTCACTCGGCGCAAACACACCGGTTTTGAGAATCCATCCCGAAAGGTTTGTCGATACCGAGACATCGGGCGAGGTCGTGACGATGCGCTCGGCCAACTTAGGTACACGGGTCAAACGCATCAGCACCCGACCAAAAGATTGCTGGGTATGCAGGAATCCCTGAGTCGGAAGCGAAAGCGTCTCAGGGATATCACTCGCCGAAAGCGTCACAGGGGGCACTTTCTGATTTGGGAACAGGCGGGACGCTGCTTCGTCGCAAAGTTGTCCAGGGGGTGAGTCGGGATGGAATCCGGCCCACTCATCATCGGCGGGGATTCGAAGGGTTTCGCGCAAATCAGCCATCTGCTCTTCAGAAAGGAGCATAGAATGGTTGAGCGGATGCCCAGCGATCGGCAACCCCCAGCCTTTAATTGTATAAGCGAAAAGAATCGTTGGCCGCTCTTGCTCCGCGTCAATCTGCGAAAGTACCGTCAGGAGTTCTTCAAGGTCGTGGCCGCCGAGATTGCTCAACACGAGTGGTAGTTGGTCGTCCGAAATATCTGAAAGCACCTCGGAGAGCGGAGGACGATTGACACCCGCCCCCTTTAGAAGGCTCTCGCGGATGTGCTGCCCCGGTAAGCGGATAAGTGCCTGATACTCCTCATTGCTCATTTCATTGATGCGTTGCCGTAACGCCTCACCGCCGGGTCGCTTAAAAAGTGCCTGAAGGGTACGCCCATACTTCGCTTCAAGCACCTGCCAACCACTCTCGGCAAAGAGACGCTCAAGCTGATGCGCCCGAATACCCGGCACAACCCGGTCAAGGCTTTGACGGTTGAGGTCAACAATCCAGAGGAGATTGTCCAACCCTGTGAGGGATTGTTCGAGAATGGCTTCCCAGACGTTACCTTCGTCCAATTCGGCATCACCGATAACCCCTACGAACCGCCGCGAATTGACTTCGCCAAAGTGAGACAGCGTATACCGATGCGTTAAAGCCCCAAAGGCCGGCGCGACTGCCCCTAGCCCCACAGAGCCTGTCGAAAAATCAACGATATCCGGGTCTTTCGTCCGGCTCGGATAAGCCTGTAGACCGCCGTATGCGCGAAACTGGGTCAAGTATTCTCGCGGCAATTTGCCCAAAAGATACTGAATGGCATGAAAAACCGGCGAGGCGTGAGGCTTTATCGAAACCCGGTCACCCGCCTGAAGAAAATAAAAATAAAGTGCCGTCATGATCGAGACTATTGATGCCGAGGAAGCTTGGTGTCCACCCACCTTCATCTGATCACCCTTCATCTGATCTTTACCGTTTCGGCGATAGTTTGCATCATGAACAATAAGCGTCGCCAGCCAGAGTACACGCTGCTGAATAGCATTCAAGGTTCCCAGTAGCTCTTTTGAGATTGATGCGTTGTGATTATCCATACCTCCTCCTTCTATTATTTGGTTAATCGTAGCGCGTTGATTGCACATTCTGTTCTGCTCTACGTCCTTGCGTTAAATTCAATCGTCTTTGTATTCTATCACATTAACGCCAACCTTCCAAGCCGTATGTTGAAATTACATCTTTGGATATGTTATACTTTTGGTAAACAAAGTCCAGGTCGCTCCTGCTGGATTGGAAAATCCAGCAGATCTAGTGAAACTTGCTCAGTAAAGTATCACTTTTGCGACACAGTGTATTACTATCGCCACATCTCAACGGAGATGTACACCGTAGACAACGACCATGCGTCACTTTGATAAACCGAAAATTGTGGCATCTAAATTGCTCTATGTTAGCAATAGTCACCCATTCTTTATAACGAAGGGGATGAAAACCATGATGAATAGATTTGTTTTCACTGGTCTGTTTTTAGCGTTCGCACTGTTCTGCATCGGATGTTACACACAGCTTGGTTATGAGTCGCCACTCCCTGTACGGCAGGAAGCATACGATCAGCGGCAGGGCGAGGGCGAACCTGCTGAGCCACAGCCCGAAGCGGACGTGGAGGCCGAAGCGGACGTGGAGGCCGAGGGATATTACGGGCATCGAAAACCGAGTGCTGATGCTCACGCCCCCTATAACGACCAATACTACATTTGGGACGGTTACGTTCCGCAACCGTATCTCCCGTATCCGTACTACGATTATTACGACCCTTACGGGTACGACTATCCCTACGGATACTACGGACACCACTACTATCCCGATTACGGGTACTACCCACGTCGCTACAACAGAGGTGATATTGACTCTAGCAGGCGACGGCGGCAGAGTTATCGAGGGCGCGATTCCGGGCGTTCAGCATCAGAGCGACCGAAACGGTCTACGGAGACCGATGAATCGAAGCGTCCCCCGGCCGCGAGTTCATCGGAATCACCAGATTCACGACTTAGAAAGTTGCGAAGATCTGAAAGGAGACATTAAACCATGAAAACCACTTGCATTTGGCTGATAACGTTATACAGCCTTACAGTTCTGGCAACGGTTAGCGTTGCCCAATTTGAAGAAATTGCTATCGGCAACACTTTCGGTGTTGGCGCGAGAGCGATGGGGATGGGCGGCGCGTTTCTTGGCGTTGCAGATGATTTCACCGCGCTCTACTGGAATCCGGCAGGTTTGGCGCAAATTAAGAAATATGAGCTATTTGGCAGTCTTTCACACAGCGCATTGGATGCGGAAACGCAATTTACACGCGCACGTCCGACAGAGATAGGCAGGACGAAAACCCGTCCCAATTCAATTGGGATGGTTTATCCTTTTGATGTAAAGCGAGGTGGATTTGCGTTGGCGTTTGGATACAATCGCCCGCAAAACTTTGATTCGCGAATTGCGATTCAAGGCATCGACCCCTCATCCGGCGGATTGTTCAGCGGCCTTGATGTTGATGAAATAAACAGCAACACCGGCGGGCTTGCGCTATGGAGTTTCGGGGCTGGCGTGTTTCTCTCGGAGTACATCCTGCTCGGGGGCTCATTCGATTTCTGGCACGGCAACAGTTTTAACGAGTCGGACAGTGCGGCGGCTGATGTCCGCAATATTGACTCAGACCTGACCGACTTTGCATTCTACGACACCTTTGACCGTCAATACTACGGTGTCAGCGGCAGAATTGGGCTTCTCGCTGGCATTGGGGAATATGTGACGGTAGGACTAACGGCAGTCGCTCCTACGAATCTCGATGTAGACGAGCTTTGGCGTCAAGAAACCGTAGCCGTTTTTGATGATGGCGAAAGGGAAAACACTGCTGAGGACGGCCTCACTGACTACGAGCTTCGGCGACCCTTTGAATTTGGGGCAGGTGTCGCTGTCAAGCTGTTGGAGAAGCAGTTAATTCTCGCCGGGGACATCCAGTTTACGGACTGGACACAGACCGAATATGTCCCCCTTCCCGCCGAAGACATCTTCAGCGATGATTTTGAACGGTTTTATGACAGTACGATTCAGATTCGTGTCGGTGCCGAATACCAGATACAACCCATTCGCACAAGTGTCCGCGTCGGCTATTTTCACGACCCGATTCCGTTCAAAGGAAAAGACATTGACAACGATCGGAATTTCATAACATTCGGTGTGGGCAAAGTCTTTGATGAAGTCATCAAGTTTGATATTGCCTACATGCGCGGCTCATGGACACGCTCTGGCAATTCATTGACAACCGGTCAAACATCCAATCGCGTATTTGTGTCAGTAGCATACCGATATTAAGCAAGTTTAGCCAATGTTGCCCTTGCTTGATTGCTAAATCTAGCAGATCTTAATGGAAAAAAAAGCGTTGATTGATTCATTATCAATCAACGCTAAAACCCTATTCTATCCCCTCAACCCATGGGTGAGAGCTCTCCTAACCCATGGGTGAGAACTCCCTCAACCCATGGGTGAGAACTCCCTCAACCCATGGGTGAGAACTCCCTCAACCCATGGGTGAGAACTCCCTCAACCCATGGGTGAGAACTCCCTCAACCCATGGGTGAGAACTCCCTCAACCCATGGGTGAGAACTCCCTCAACCCGTGGGTGGGAAATCCCTTTCCCACCCTTCGGATCGGAGAGCGACCCAACCCATAGACCAGAGCATCCTCCCCCGCTTGTCAAACAAGCTGAATATAAGCCATCTGCGCCCCATCACCCCGTCTCAACTCGCCGCGAATGATACGCGTATATCCACCCTGCCGATCCTGATAACGCGGCCCAATATCATCAAATAACTTCTGCAAAACCTCACGGTCATGAATGATTTTGGCCGCCTGTCGGCGTGAATGCAGGTCGCCACGTTTCGCGAGTGTAATTAACTTTCCCAAAACTCGGGTGAGTTCTTTACACTTAGGCAACGTTGTGCGAATCTGCTCATGTTCAAACAGCGCTGTCGCTTGGTTACTGAACAAAGCTTTACGATGGCTTGACGTTCTGCCGAGTTTCCTTCCCTTTTTTCTGTGCCGCATGATTGCGTGTCCTTCCTACTATCAACATGCTGTTCGCATCGAACGCGAACGAACGAGTCGCTTCCTGCTTCTAATCTATTTCTTCTTGATAATTATTATCATCATCATCAAGCGTCATGCCTAAAGAAAGCCCCATGGTTGCGAGGATATCCTTAATCTCGTTCAGAGATTTCCGACCAAAATTGCGGAACTTCAGCATATCATTTTCCGTCTTCACAACGAGGTCGCGGATGGTCACGATCTGTGCCGCTTCCAAGCAATTCGAGGAACGCACAGAAAGTTCAAGTTCAGCGACCGGTTTGGATAGATATTTTTCCCGCTGGATTTTTTCTTCGTCAACGATTTCGACAGGCTCGACATAATGTTCATCAAACTCACTAAACAACTGTAACTGGTCAATCAAAATATTCGCCGCTTGGGTAACCGCTTCTTTGGCAGTGAGAGTAGCATCCGTTGTGACCTCCAAGATCAACCGATCGAAATTGGTCTGATCTCTCACCCGTGTCTCTTCAACATGGAATTTGACCCGCTTAACCGCAGAAAATTTTGAATCAACCAGAATAACCCCAACAGGGTGGTCACCGTTGGATTGTTCTTCAGCAGGCAGATATCCCCGTCCCCGCCGGACAGTTAGTTCCATATTCAGTCCATCACATTTATCGAGCGTTGCGATGTGTTGGTCTGGATTGATGACCTCGACTTGGCTGTTGGGTTGAATGTCAGCGGCTGTAATATCACCAGAACCCTCCGCCGATAAATATAGCTTCACGGGTTGATCTGTATGGACGCGGAATCGAATCTCTTTGAGGTTAAGGATGAGCTGGACGACTTCTTCTCTAACCCCTTGGATGGATGAGTATTCATGTTGTACACCGTCAATGGCAACAGTGGTAATTGCTGCACCTTCGATTGAGGAAAGCAGAATCCGCCGCAAGGAATTACCGAGCGTAATCCCAAATCCACGTTCTAGAGGTTCGGCAATAAACCGGCCATAATTTGGTGTCAAGGTCTCTCGATCTGCAACCAAGCGGTCTGGCTTGGTGATGCCCCCTTCTGCAATCATTAATTCAGTTGCCATTGATGATATCCCCCTACATCATAGATTTATTTAGAATAAAGTTCAACAATTAACTGCGTCTGGATGTTTGCGGTGGCATACTCAATATTCGGAAGTGCTTTCGAGATGCCCTGCTGTTTTTCAACGTCTAACTCAAGCCACTCGGGTACACCTCTCTGCTCGGCTTGTTCGAGTGCTTCTTCGATGACAGCCAATTCACGACTTTTTTCTCGCGTTTGAATAACATCGCCAACTTTTACCAAATAGGACGGGATGTTGACCCGTTTATCGTTTACGAGGAAATGGTTGTGCTTAACCAGCTGCCGCGCTTGCTGACGTGAATTTGCGAAACCAAGGCGATAGACCATATTATCAAGCCTGCGTTCCAACAAGACCATTAAATTTTCACCGGTCCCGCCCTTTTGTTTCGCGGCTTTAAGGTAGTAATTCTTAAATTGCTTTTCTAAGATACCATAAGTACGTTTGGCTTTCTGTTTTTCCCGCAACTGCTGCCCGTAGTCTGTGACTTTGACAGGTTTCTGCCCATGGTGACCAGGCGGATAACTTCGACGCTCAAACGAACACTTTTGGGTGTAACAACGCCTTCCCTTGAGAAAGAGTTTTTCGCCTTCTCTTCGGCATAATTTACAGACAGAGTCGAGATATTTACTCATTTTTCTCCCTTGCAATTCAGAGTTAAACGCGCCGACGTTTGGGAGGTCGACAACCGTTGTGAGGGATTGGAGTTACATCCTTCATTGATGTAATCTCCAAGCCTGCCGCTGAAAGGGCACGGATAGCAGATTCCCTGCCGGAGCCCGGTCCTTTAACCCGTACCTCAACACGTTTCATACCGTGTTCCATTGCTTTTCGTGCACACGCCTCTGCGGTCTGTTGCGCCGCGTAAGGTGTGCATTTTCTGGAGCCACGAAAATCTAGTGCACCAGCACTTGCCCACGCAACCGTCCCGCCGTTCGGGTCCGTAATCGTGACGATTGTATTGTTGAATGTCGCTTGAATGTGGGCAATCCCTTCAGGAACATTCTTTTTTTCTCTTCTTCTGGATTTCAAAGCTGATTCCTTTCTAATTGACCCCTGTTGTCAACTTGTATCAACCACTTCTGCGGGCAGATTCTTTGGCTTTTCGACCCACCGAAATGGTTCTCGCTTTTCCTTTACGTGTTCGAGCATTGGTGCTTGTTCGCTGTCCCCGCACAGGTAACTGACGCCGATGACGTAATCCCCGGTAGCTATTTATATCCATCAATCTTTTGAGATTCAGATCGATTTCACGCCTCAAATCGCCTTCAACCTTATGCTCCTGCGTTATCTTGGTTCTCAACCGGGTAATTTCATCTTCGGTCAAATCTTCTGCTTTCTTCTCAGGTGGGATTTGTAATTCATCCACCAATTGTGACGCTTTGTAACGACCAATCCCATAGATACTGGTCAGGCCAATATCTATCCTTTTATTGCGCGGTAAATCAACACCAGCAATTCTTGCCATGAGTGTCCTCCTTTACTTTTGCCTCTGTTTATGCCTTGGGTTGGCAGAGCAAATGACACGAATAACGCCTTTTCTCTTGATAACTTTACATTGGTTACATATTTTCTTCACACTAGCTCGGACTTTCATTGCCCCTCCTGTTCTATTGCCAGCGCACCTTATCTTGTACGGCGCCCTCTGACCCGTCTCTCCTTCAAGAAGCCTTCATAATGTCGCATCGTTAAATACGACTCAATCTGCGACACCGTGTCCAACACAACGCCAACAACAATCAGCACCGATGCCCCACTGACCATTGTCCCGATTCTGAGCTGATTCTCGAAAATTATGGGAATAACGGAAATTGCCGCAAGAAAGAGCGCACCGGGTAAGGTAATTCGGGTTAAAGTATCGTTGATATAATCTGCGGTTCGTTTGCCGGGACGAATCCCTGGGATAAACCCACCATACTTTCTCAAATTATCCGCCATCTCAACAGGGTTCACCTGCACAGCCGTGTAAAAATAGGTGAAACCGATAATCAGCAGGGCATAGATGGTCCAGTAAACGGGATGCCCCGAATTGCCTATAGTGCCTTGTAGCCAAAGCACCCAGGTCCATCGTGGTGCAAACCCCAAAACAGTTGCCGGAAATTGCATTAGGGTCACAGCAAAAATAATCGGAATCATACCGGCTGTGTTCACCTTCAGCGGGAGATGCGTCGTTTGTCCACCCATCACCTTGCGCCCCACAACCCGTCGCGCATATTGAACGGGGATTTTACGAGTTGCCAGTGTAATGTAGACCGTACCCATAACCGCAATAATAATCAGAGCTAAAAAGAGAGTCAAGTGTGGAATTTGAAGAGCGTTACTTCCACTGCTCCCTAAGCGACTGAATACGTTAGATACACCACTCGGTGCCGCAGCGACAATTCCGACCGTAATAATCAGTGATATGCCTTGCCCAATTCCCCGCTCCGTAATCTGTTCGCCGAGCCACATTACGAAAGATGTACCAGCCATTAAGGTGATGACCGTCAGAAAATGAAACATCAAATTCGGATTCGTAACAACCGGTTGATCAATCCCGAGTTGACCGGGATTACGCAGAATCCAACTTATTCCGATTCCTTGAACGACACTCAGGATAACCGTGCCGTAGCGGGTATATTGAATAATCTTCTTCTGTCCATCCGGCTCTTTCCTCAGTTTTTCAAGGGAAGGAAGCACCACAGCAAGTAGCTGCATGATAATTGACGCGCTAATATACGGCTGGATGCCGAGCGCGAAAATTGTCATCTGTGTGAACGCACCACCAGCGAAGAGATCTACGAACCCGATTACGTTACCGCCCGGACGGTCTTTTAGCGTATTAAAGAAATTCTCCAGCGCAATGTCGTCAATTCCGGGAATCGTTATGTGAGCCCCAAGTCGATAGACCACTATCAACGCCGCTGTAAAAAAGATGCGCCTCCGCAACTCTGGAATTTTAAATGCGTTCTGGATTGCTTTAATCACTTAAATCACCTCGGCTGTGCCGCCAACAGACTCAATTTTTTCAATAGCTGACTTTGAAAATCCATGTACCTGCACGGTCAATTGCTTATCAAGTTCGCCATCCCCAAGAATCTTAACCCTTGCGTCCTTGCGCTTGATAATTCCAGCCTCGCGCAAGACCGAAGGCGTAATCGTAACGCCAGCATCAAAGCAATTCAGCGTTTCGACATTGACAACATCGTACGCGATACGTTTATGCGCGATTCTCCTCGGGCCACGCTTCGGAAGCCGCCGAACAAGTGGCATCTGTCCCCCTTCAAACCAAGCGGGAATCGACCCACCAGACCGCGATTTCTGTCCCTTGTGACCGCGTCCACTGGTTTTACCCTGACCAGAAGCTTCTCCACGCCCCAGTCTTTTTTTTGAGCGTTTTGAATTATGAGCAGGTTTGAGTTCGTTCAGTTTCATTAATCTATACTCCAATGACTATCAAATTATTCCTAAGTGGTCAATTCTTCAACCGTTTTGCCGCGAAGCTGAGCCACTTCGTTAATATCCTTGAGGCTCCTCAACCCGAGCATTGTTGCCTCTGCGATATTCCTCACATTTCTAGACCCAAGACGTTTCGTTAAGGCATCTTGCACCCCCGCAAATTCCAATATAATCTTCGTTGCAAGCCCAGCGATAACTCCTGTGCCCACACTCGCAGGCTTCAGCAGAACCTTAGCCGCCTTAAACTCCGCCATGATTTCGTGCGGAATCGTACCATCTACGAGAGGGACGCGAATCAAATTCTTTTTGGCATCCGCAATACTCTTACTAATGGCTAACGCTATATCATTCGCGCTACCAAACCCAAGCCCAACAATACCTTCACGATTGCCAACGACTGAAAGCACGTTAAAGCCGATGTTCCTTCCACCTTTCGTAACCTGCGTAACGCGCTTAATGGAATTTGGAATCGGGCGTTCCTCAAATTCATAATCATCCGGGTTAATTTTTTCCTTTAACAAAAAATTTCTCCTCCGCGATAAAATAAGAACCTGTTTTAACCTCGTAGGCGGGGCAAGATTCCCCGCCTACGTCATGATGACTTTATCAAACGGGCTCATAAGCCGGGCGTATATTTCAGAACTTCAGGCCATTTTCTCTAGCCGCATCTGCGAGTGCTTTAATCCGACCATGATACAAGTTTCCCCCTCGGTCAAACACGACAGAATCTATCTGACATTCGCTCGCCTTTCGAGCGATAAGTTCCCCAACCTGTCGTGCCGCGTTGACATTTCCTCCCGTTGACAGGCTATCTGTCAATTCAGCAGATTGTGTTGATGCCGCCGCAAGCGTTACGCCTCTTTCGTCGTCGATAATCTGGGCATACACATGCCGCAGACTCCTAAAAACAGAAAGCCTTGGCCGCTCGTTTGTACCGTAAATCTTCCTTCGGACACGCTTTTTGCGTCTACTCTGAGCAATAGTTTTTTTCTTGATTCGATCCAATGCTAACTCCCCCAAAATCTGATAAAAACGACCTAAGCCGTCAAACTCTCGTCTTACCTTCCTTGTTCCGCACCTGTTCGCCTTCATAGCGGATGCCTTTACACGGTTGGTAAACTTCAGGTTTTTTGATCTGACGAATTGATGCCGCAGTTTGTCCAACAAGCTGCTTATCAATACCACTTATAGTAATCGGAATATGAGGTAGTCCATCTATGGTTTCAGAATCATCGACCGTTAAAGTGATTCCTTCAGCAGGTGTGTATGTAACAGGATGAGAGTATCCCACATTTAGAACCAGTTGATTCTGCCGGTCTACTTCAGCACGGTACCCGGTTCCGACCACCCTGAGTCTTTTTTCAAAGCCTTCAGTGACCCCCATAATCATATTCGCAATAAGGCTCCGGGTCAACCCGTGTAGTGATTTATGGTGCTTCTGATCCGACGGTCTTTTAACCGTAATAATGCCATCATCGAAATTCACATCAATGGCCTGAGGCACCGTCTGGTTGAGTTTTCCCTTTGGCCCTTCAACAGCAATCTCCGACCCATCCACTGTAACTTTAACATTCTCAGGCACGTTAATTGGCGTTTGTCCAACTCGTGACATCGCATCTTCTCCCAAATGTAAGCGTCCCCACGAATAAATTCGGGGACTGCTCAAGATTCTTTACAATTCCTAGCCACAGGCGATTGAGATTACCAAACATGGCAAAGCACCTCGCCACCGATTTTGATTCGCCTACACTGATTGGCTGTTTTCAAACCTTGCGAAGTGGATAGTATGGCAATACCGACGTTACCGAATACCCGAGGCAGGTCGTCTACGCCGACGTAAATCCTTCTGCCCGGCTTGCTAATTCGTTTCAGATCTGTAATTACCCTTTCTGAATTTTCGCCATACTTCAAGTATATCCTTAAAATCCCCTGTTTACGGTCATCAATAAAACGATAATTCCGAATAAACCCTTCCTCATGTAAGGTGCGAGCAACTTCCAATTTAAGTTTTGATCCGGGGACTTCAACGCGTTCATGTCTGGCGATATTCGCATTGCGAATGCGCGTTAACATGTCTGCAATAGGGTCTGTCATTGACATGCAGTTTTCTCCTTTACCAACTAGCCTTCCTGACACCAGGGATTTTACCTTCTCTTGCTAACAGTCGAAAACAAATCCGACACAGTTTGAACTTCCGTAGGTAACCGCGAGCACGCCCACATAGAGTGCAACGATTATACTGTCGAGTTCGGAATTTAGGAGGTCTTTTTTGCTTCGCAATCAGTGATTTTCTCGCCAACTTTGTTCGCTCCTTTTTTACAATAGCGGGCGATATGCGTATCCAACCGACCCACTATCCGGTTAGAATTATTCTTGAAACGGCATACCCATTAGCCGCAATAGCTCACGCGCCTCTTCATCGGTCTGCGCTGTGGTTACAATGGTTATATTTAACCCGCGAACTTCACTAATCTGGTCATATTCAATCTCCGGGAAAATAACTTGCTCTTGAAGGCCTAGAGAATAATTTCCACGCCCATCAAAAGCATCGGGAGAAAGCCCCCGGAAATCCCGAATTTGTGGCAAGACCGTATTCACGAGCCGATTGAAAAACTCATACATTCGTTCACGTCGCAGGGTGACCTTACAACCGATGGACATGCCAGAGCGCACGTTGAAAGCCGAGACGGATTTCTTCGCGCGAGTAATAACAGAGCTCTGTCCGCCAATCTGCGTCAGTTCCTCAACGGCGTTGTCCAACAACTTGGGGTTCTGTATCGCTTCCCCAACCCCGATATTCAGGGCAATCTTGTCCAGTTTTGGAATCTGCATTAAATTCGGATAACTAAAATGTTGCTGTAATGCAGGGCTAACTTTCTCCTGATAGAATAACCGATATGGACTCATTAATCACTTTCCAGAGAAACCGAGTTTTGGGTCTCCGCTTCGTAGACATTGAACAAATTGGTCACGTTTTCGCCCAACTCGCCTTGATTTATCGTAAAAAACTCGATTTCTGATCCTTTTCTTATTAAGGTGACAACTCGGGCTAAATTATTAAGTACGCTCCGCAATTTCGCCGCAATCTTTGTGCTTACAGACACGTTGACGATATTTCTTTTTTCGATTTCCCATGTCTCGCTCAAAGACCTGAAGTTTGGTGCGGGTCGGACGATTACATTTCGGACAAACCAGCTTCAGATTTGAGAGATGAATCGTCCCTTCCATCTCAACAATACCACCCTGCCCCTGCGGGTTCGGGCGAAGGTGCCGCGTGGTCATGTGAATACCTTCAACAACAGCGCGGTTCTTATCAGAAATCACTTCAAGAACCACCCCTGTTTTGCCCACATCTTTCCCGCTTAGCACATAGACCTCATCATCCATTTTGACGTGCAATTTTCTCTGAGACACGGTCTCCTCCAAGAAGTTAAGGTTAGATGACCTCTGGAGCGAGAGAAATAATCCTTGTAAATTCTTTTTCCCTCAGCTCACGGGCAACAGGCCCAAAGATACGTGTACCCCGAGGCTGATTCTGGTCATCAATTAAAACGGCGGCATTTTTGTCAAACTTAATGTAAGAACCATCGGAACGGCGATGTTCTTTAGCGGTACGCACGACGACGGCTCGAACCAGCTCGCCCTTGCTAACCTGACCATTGGGGGTTGCCTCTTTTACACTTGCCCTAATGACATCACCGACCCGAGCGTATCGTCTTCGTGTGCCGCCAAGTACGGTGATACACATGATAGACCTCGCACCTGTATTATCGGCGCAGGCCAACCGAGTATAAGACTGAACCATTTTTATATCCTTTCCACTACTGCGCCCAGTGCTTGAGGTCTTGACCTCTAATTGTTAGCTGACTCAGCCTTTGAAAGGATTCGTTGCACACGCCATCGTTTTCGGCGGCTGAGCGGGCGACTCTCAATCACTTGAACCACATCCCCTACTGCACACGAATTTTGTTCATCGTGGGCTAGAACTTTTGTTGTACTTCTCACAATTTTCTTATAAAAGGGATGCTGGTAAGTCCGAACAATGGCTACGGTGACTGTTTTATCCATTCGGTTACTTGCCACAGTACCTGTCCGAACTTTTCGCTGACCTTGTTTCGTTTTACTCAAATTCATCCTCACTTTGTACACAATAAACTACGGTGCAGCTTCAATTCCAAGCTCGCGTCCCCGAAGAATTGTCTTCATTTGCGCTATATCCTTTCCTGCTTTCCTCAACTGGGAGGTATCCTCAAGCTGTCCAAGTATATGTCGGAATCTGAGATTGAATAGATTCTCTTTCTGCTCTTGGAGGTCGCTTTCGAGTTCTTCGGTGGATTTGCTCCGCAATTCACTAATATCCATTGATTAATCTCCAGTCCTAGTAATGAATTTTGTTTTAATGGGCAACTTATGAGACGCACGGCGCATCGCTTCCTTTGCGAGTTCGATGGGGACACCGCTTAATTCATAAAGGACCCGCCCCGGTTTAACAACCGCTACCCAATATTCCGGGGGTCCCTTTCCACTACCCATTCGTTGTTCAGCAGGCTTCTTGGTAACGGGTTTATGCGGAAAAATCTTAATCCAAACCTTTCCACCACGCCGTACATAGCGCGTCATTGTGACACGGGCGGCCTCAATTTGGCGGCTTGTAATCCAGCCACATTCTGTGGCTTGCAGACCAAATTCACCAAAGTTAATCTGTGAACCTCTATACGGCTTTCCTCGACGTTTTCCTCGTTGCACTTTACGATGTAATACCCGTTTCGGCATTAACATTTGACATAACTCCTTATTGCTAGTTACACGGCACTTCTAGACGCAAATCATAAGGGATTACCCTCTGTTATCCCTACGACCACGGCCATCGCCACGGCCACCGCCACGGCCACCGCCACGGCCACCTTGTTGACCTCGACCACGGCCACCCCGCTGGCCACCTCGACCACGACCGCCTCCACGACCACCGCCACGGCCACCTTGTTGTCCACCACCACCGCGGCCACCGCTACGAGGTGGACGGCCTGATCGGTCAGCATCAAAACGGTCTTCACGGCGGCGCGGTTGTTGATGCCGGTCCGCACCCGATGAAGGAACCTCTGCCACACGGCCCGTAGTTGACAGCTCTGGCAGCGGTTGTTTACCGATTACTTCACGTATGAAAACCCATGCCTTAACACCGATCTTGCCATAGGTTGTCATTGCTTCCTTAAATCCGTAATCAATATTTGCTCTGAGCGTATGCAAAGGCACTCGACCTTCGCTACTAAACTCCGAACGCGCCATTTCATGACCGCCGAGGCGGCCGCTAATGGCTATTTTAACACCTTGAGCCCCCGCCTTCATTGAGGCGGCGATATTTTTTTTCATCGCCGATCTAAAGTTAGATCGGCGTTCAATCTGCGCGGCGATTGTCTCAGCGACAAGTTGGGCATCAAGTTCTGGCCGTGGGACTTCCGTAACCTCAATGCGAACCGTTCGGCCGACAAGCTTTTCTAAATCAGCCTGTAATTTTTCTGCTTCTAAACCACGCCGCCCGATGACAATACCGGGACGCGCTGTGTGCACATTGATTTTACATCTGTCACCGACACGCTCAACTTCAACACGAGAAATACCTGCTCGTGCGAGTCTTTCCGTCACAAACTTCTGAATCTTCAAGTCTTCATGGAGCCACTGGGCATACTCCTTTTCACTATACCACTTAGAATCCCAAGTCTCTATGATTCCTAGGCGTAACCCGCGCGGGTGCGTTTTTTGTCCCACCGAAACCTCCTCAAGAATTATCGAGTGCTTCGCGACGCAAATCTGCTGGGCAAGAGAGGCAACGGGATAAATACAGATCGGTTTGCCAATTGGTCAAACGCTCAATCCCCATTTTCCTCACTTTCCTCATCCAGCACAACTGTAATGTGGCACCGGCGTCGCAAAATGCGATTTACCATACCGCGTGCCCTTGGTCGAATCCATTTTCGCGTGATTCCCTCATCAACGACAATCTGCTTTACGTAAAGATTGCCTTCATCAATGGCGGAGTCTTGATTTTGTGCATTTGCCACAGCAGATCTAATTAATTTGTGAATGACTGGAGAGGCAGCCTTATGCGTAAATGTTAGCTGGTTCAGAGCCTCTTCTACGTCTAAATCTTTCACTAAATTTGCGACTAAGCGCACTTTACGTGGAGCAATGGGTACATTCCGAATTCGTGCTCTTGATACCATGATACAATCTCCTCACCCATTGATTAACTTATCGGTTATCGCCAGCATGGGACCTGAACGTTCGGGTAGGCGCAAATTCACCCAACTTATGCCCCACCATATTCTCTGAAATATAAACAGGCCAGAATTTCTTTCCGTTGTGGATTGAGAGGGTGTGGCCAAGTAACTCTGGCGTCACTATTGAACGACGAGACCAAGTGCGAATCACACGCTTGGTCCCGGAGCGATTCATTGCTTCAATCTTTTTTAGCAGTTTCGGGTCAATGTAAGGTCCTTTCTTCACAGACCGTGGCATTATAATCCCCTTTCCTGAACAAGATGACAAAGAAATCTATTTCCGACGGTTGACAATATATCTATTGGATTTCTTTTTCCGATGTCGTGTTTTATACCCTTTGGTCGGTACACCCCAAGGAGTTGCGGGATGTCTGCCGCCTGAACTCTTTCCTTCACCGCCACCATGCGGATGGTCAACTGGGTTCATTGCAACGCCGCGAACTTTCGGACGACGTCCCATCCATCGAGAACGCCCTGCCTTGCCTATTGATATATTCGTATGGTCGATGTTGCCAACCTGCCCAATTGTTGCAAGGCACTGCACAGGAATCAGGCGAACCTCACCGGACGGGAGACGAACTCGTGCAAATTTGCCTTCGCGGTCAACAAGCTGTACCGCAACACCCGCACTACGCCCCAACTGCGCGCCTTTTCCCGGAATCATCTCCACATTGTGGATGGAGCTACCGAGCGGAATTTTTTCAAGCGGTAAGGCGTTTCCAACCTTGATTTCTGCGTCCGGGCCTGAATCCAACATATCGCCGACCTGCAAACCCAAAGGCGCGATAATATATCGTTTCGCACCGTCGGCATAGCTTAAAAGTGCGATATGGGCTGAGCGGTTCGGGTCATACTCTATTGACACAACCTTTGCAGGTACACCGAACTTCTCGCGCCGAAAATCGATCTCGCGGGACCGCCGCTTATGACCGCCGCCGCGCCGTCTAACGGTAACTCGTCCTAAAGCATTTCGCCCAGCCTTGCTCTTCACACCTCTAACTAGAGATTTTTCCGGTGCTTTACGGGTAATTTCTTCAAAAGAGTGCCCCGTCATAGATCTGCGACTTGGCGTTACGGGCGAGTATGTTTTGGTTGCCACTCCGATTCCCCTTATGTTAAATACTGTCGAAAAGCTGGATTGACGTTCCCGCTTCAACAGTTAGAATTGCTTTTTTTCGGTTCGGTTGTCTTCCACGCCGATACCGATAAAGCTGGCCTTTCGTCTTACCACGGATGCGTATGGTATTCACATCCAAAATTTTTCCTTTGAGGTCGAACAACTCTTCAGCGGCACGACGGATTTCCGTCTTGGTCGCCTTGACATCGACCAGAAAGGTAAACTTATTTGAATCTCGAAGGATTGTGCTTTTTTCCGTAATCCGGGGTTTGAGTATAATTTGATATGGATCTTTCATCATTCAGACTCCTCGCTTGCACTTGTGGGCTTAACAAATTTGCTTTCTAACTTGACAGCCGCATCTTCAGTAAGAACGACCCGGTCGTGCCAAAGAATATCATAGACATTCAGCTTATCCCATGTACAACTGTTGACTTTGGGGATATTCCGCACGGATAAGTAAATATCTGGGTCGTGTTGACCAAGAACGAAAAGGGTTTTGCCATCAAGATTCAGATTATCCAGTAGTTGAATCATATCCTTAGTTCTCGGTTTCTGTAAAGTGAAGTTCTCAATGAGGAGGCATCCGTTATTCTGAAGTTTATCCGCCAATGCAGAATGTATGCCCGTCCGACGAACCTTTTCAGGCAGTCTCTGGCGAAAACTCCGTCGTTTCGGACCAAATGCAACCCCGCCATGGACTCTTGTGGGCGATTTTCTATCCCCAGCACGCGCTCTACCGGTTCCTTTCTGACGGTATAGTTTTTTACCCGACCCCCGAATTTCACTCCGCGTTTTGGTCGAAGCCGTTCCACTCCGTTGGTTCGCAAGGTATCCAACGACACACTGATGCACAACTGCCTCATTTACGGTTGCATTGACAAATTCATCAGACAGGTCTTTCTGATGAAGAATGTTACCTGAACGGTCATACACATCCAAAGTTGCCATAGTTAAACTTCCTTAATTCACGGCTCATGCTAAATCACATCAACTCCCCGCAATTGGGAGTCGTACGCGCCTTACGCCTTTTTAACGGATTTCTGAATCATAAGCAGCCCATTGGGAGGCCCAGGAACTGCACCTTTAACCACCAACAGATTCCTATCGACATCTGCCGCGACCACTTGTAGATTTTGGACTGTAACCCGCTCACCGCCCATTCGCCCGGGCATTTTTTTCCCCTTAAAAACACGAGCGGGATAAGCACTTGCGCCAATGGAACCGGGACGCCGGTGGTCTTGCTCTGCTCCGTGGCTTTTTCTGCCACCCTTGAATCCCCAACGCTTAACGACACCTGCAAAACCGCGTCCCTTCGACTGCCCAGCCACATCAACAAAATCGCCAGCAGAGAAAATACCGACATCTATCGTTGAACCAACAGACAAACCATCAAGGCTATCAACCCGAAACTCTCTCAAAAATTGGCACGATTCAACATCTGCTTTGTTGAGATGTCCCTGTTTTGGACGGTTAATCTTCTTCCGGTTCCCGAATCCCAACTGTACTGCTTGATAGCTGTCAGTATCTACTGTTTTGATTTGCACGATGGGGCATGGCCCCGCTTCAATCACTGTAACCGGGCTCGCTTCACCAGATTCATCAAAAACCTGTGTCATACCAATCTTTTTTCCTAATATTCCACTCATCTTCTACTCCAAAAAGGATCTAACTTCTGTAATCTTCCTTATGAGATTTAACATCATTCAACCCCTGTGGGAGGGAGTTCCCACTCCCGATATGACCGATACCTGTGGCTAGGAAATCCCTTTCCCCCCAATCACAATACGTTTATAGAAGGGTAATCCTGACATCAACACCAGCGGGCAGGTCTAGACGCATCAAAGCGTCCACTGTCTTAGGAGTCGTTTCTAAAATGTCTAGCAGTCGTTTGTGAGTTAGCATTTCAAACTGTTCACGCGACTTCTTATCAATATTCGTTGCCCGTTGTACGGTGAAAATACTCCGCTTTGTCGGGAGCGGGATGGGACCCGACACAACTGCCCCGGTCCGCTTAGCCGTATCTGCAATCTGCCCCGCAGACTGGTCTAACAAACGGTAGTCAAAGGCTTTCAAACGGATGCGAATTTTCTGACTGTCCATTGACATCTCCAATCAAGGTGCCCGGTTGTTGAGTGCAGAACCAAGGTTCAACTTCAACCCGGTCTAAAGATGAACAATAAAAAAGCTGTAGTGAGTCCAACCGGACTCACTACAGCTTTCTAATTATTCGACAACGTTTGCAACAACCCCTGCTCCGACTGTCATTCCACCTTCACGAATTGCGAAGCGAAGTTCCTGCTCTAGCGCAATCGGTTTGATAAGTTCAACGGTAATCGTCACATTATCCCCAGGCATCACCATTTCAATTCCCTCCGGGAGTTGCATTTCACCGGTTACATCGGTTGTACGGAAATAAAACTGGGGGCGATAACCGCTGAAGAATGGGGTATAGCGTCCGCCTTCCTCTTTCGTTAAAATGTAGGCTTCCGCTTCAAATTTTGTGTGCGGGTTAATCGTACCCGGGTTCGCCAAAACCTGTCCCCGTTCCACTTCGTCACGGTCTACACCGCGCAACAGCAAACCAGCATTGTCACCGGCTTGAACTTCGTCAAGCTCTTTGTGGAACATCTCGGTGCCTGTTACTACGGTACTATATGTTTCCCGAAGGCCAACAATCTCAACCGCATCCCCGATTTTGCCAATGCCACGTTCCACACGCCCGGTGACGACTGTGCCACGTCCGGGGATTGTGAAAATATCTTCAATCGGCATTAAGAACGGTCTCTCCGTATCCCGCACCGGTTCAGGAATGTACTCATCAACTGCCGCCATCAACTCAAGAATTGACGTGCAGACATCATCGTTGGGGGCACCCCCAGCTTCCATCGCTTCCATTGCCTGCAAAGCAGAACCGATAACAACTGGAACCTCATCGCCCGGGAATTCATACTCCTCTAAGAGTTCACGAACCTCAAGCTCGACCAGCTCTAACAATTCCTCATCATCAACCATATCTGCCTTGTTCAAATAGACAACGAGAGAAGGCACATTAACCTGTCGGGCAAGCAGAACGTGTTCCCGCGTCTGGGGCATCGGACCGTCAGCCGCAGAGACAACCAGAATCGCGCCATCCATTTGGGCGGCACCGGTAATCATGTTCTTGATGTAGTCAGCGTGACCCGGACAGTCAACGTGGGCGTAGTGACGATTTTCAGTTTCATACTCGACGTGAGCGGTGTTAATCGTAATGCCACGCTCTTTCTCTTCAGGGGCTTTGTCAATCTCATCGTAGGTCTTCACGTAGTCCGTGTCGGCAAGTCTTGACAAAACCATCGTAATTGCTGCTGTTAATGTCGTCTTACCGTGGTCAACGTGACCAATTGTGCCGACATTAACGTGGGGTTTAGTCCTTTCAAATTTTTCCTTTGCCATTCTATCAATCTCCTCACATTAACGTAATAAGCGAAACAGTCAACGAATCCCAAAAAGGCAAATTCGGAAATCCTCATAATATTTCCGATACCGCCTTTGACCCACTTACTGTTATATCCTAAGACAATTTTCTTGACGAAATCACTTCTTCAGCGACGCGTTCCGGCACCTCGCCGTAGTGCGAAAACTCCATCGAATAGGTTGCACGTCCTTGCGATAAAGAGCGAAGGGTTTTAACATAACCGAACATTTCGGAAAGCGGAATATTGGCTTGAATCAAACGGATACGCGATTTTGCCTGCATATCCGTTTGAAGCACCTGGGCACGTCGTGCGCCCAAATCCGCCATTACTTTACCCAAATACTCATCAGGCACGATGATCTCAGCCTCCATAATCGGTTCAAGCAGAACTGGCTTGGCCCGCTTGAGGGCCGCCTTAAAGGCAATTGAGGCCGCGATTGAGAATGCCATCTCCGACGAATCAACAGCATGGAACGAGCCATCATAGAGCCGTACCCCAACATCAACAACGGGGTAGTTCGCTATAATTCCGGTATTCGTGGCATTTTCAATACCTTTTTTAACAGAAGAGATATACTCTTGTGGAATAACACCGCCTTTTATATCGTCCACAAATTCAAAACCGGCCGCGTTGTCCAAAGGATAGATTTCGATAACCACATGTCCATATTGTCCACGCCCACCAGTCTGTTTGACCCATTTTCCGTGTGCCGTTGCACTCGTCCGAATCGTTTCACGATAGGCAACCTGCGGTTTCCCAATATTCGCAGCGACATTGAATTCTCGTACCAACCGGTCTATGATAACCTCTAAGTGCAATTCTCCCATTCCTGACAGAAGGGTTTGCCCCGTTTCGGCATCCTGATGCACCTTAAACGTCGGGTCTTCTTCAGCCAGTTTCAAGAGTGCTCGATTCAGAACCTCTATATCTGATTTTGTGAGCGGCTCAACAGCGACTGACATAACCGGCGTGGGGAAAACCATTGTTTTCAATGTGATTAGCGCGTTTGGCTCACAAATGGTGTCGCCCGTTGCAATATCCTTCAAACCGATGATAGCCGCTATATCTCCCGCATACACCGCCTGACGCTCCTCACGTTTATTGGCGTGCATCTGCATTAGTCTTCCAACCCGCTCATTTGTTCCCCGCACACTATTATATACTTTCGTCCCTTTGGTTAAAACCCCTGAATAGACACGAAGGAATGTTAATTTACCAACGTGAGCATCTGTCATAATCTTGAAAGCCAAGCCGCAGAATGGCTCATTATCATTAGCCAAACGCTCCTCGGGCTCCTCAGATTTTGGATTAACGCCCGCAATCGGTGGAACATCCGCTGGGGACGGAAGATAAGAGACTGCCGCATCAAGTAACGGTTGAACGCCTTTATTCTTCAAGGCAGTACCGCACAGCACAGGAACGATTTGACCGCTTAACGTCACATTTCTCAACCCAGCTTTGATTTCCTCTACAGATAATTCCTCGCCATCAAGGTATTTGGTTAAGAGCTCATCATCCCCTTCCGCAATTGCCTCTAGCAGTTGCTCCCGATATTCCTCAACCATCTCTGTCATATCTTCAGGCACATCAGTCTCATATACGACAGACCCAAGGCTCGCTTCATCCCAGACCAGCCCCTTCATCGAGATTAAATCAACAATGCCGTTAAATCGTTCCGCCGACCCAATTGGCAATTGGATGGGTATCGCTTCGGCACCGAGCCGCTCAACCATCATTTCAACCGTTCGGAAGAAATCTGCCCCGGTCCGATCCATTTTATTGATGAATGCGATGCGTGGAATTTTATACTTATCCGCCTGTATCCAAACCGTTTCGGATTGCGGTTCCACACCCCCAACAGCGCAAAAGACAGCGACCGCCCCATCAAGCACTCGCAGGGATCTCTCAACTTCAACGGTAAAGTCAATGTGACCGGGCGTATCAATAATATTAATACGGTGTTCTTTCCAGCGGCAGGTCGTTGACGCGGCAGTAATGGTAATCCCACGTTCCTGTTCTTGAGGCATCCAATCCATCGTTGTCGTACCGTCATCCACCTCACCAATCCGATGAACGCGGCCAGTATAATATAGAATCCGCTCGGTTACAGTTGTCTTGCCAGCATCAATATGTGCCATGATGCCAATATTCCGTGTACGACTCAAAGCAAATCTGCGAGGGTCTACGGTTCTGCGATTTTCTGATGTCGAGTTATTTTGAGTTTCAACCTTCATATCAAATTCACCATCCAAACGATTTTTACCATCTATAGTGGGCAAACGCTCTGTTGGCCTCTGCCATTCGATGTTGGTCTTGCTTCTTGCGAATGGCGGCACCCTCATTTTGGGATGCATCCAACAGTTCGCTTGTCAAGCGCTCAATCATTGTTTTATCGCCTCGGTCACGCGCAGATTGGATAATCCAACGAATCGCTAACGTCGTACGTCGTTCTGCCTTCACGTCAACCGGAATTTGGTAAGTTTGCCCCCCAACACGTCTCGGACGAATTTCGAGGACAGGCTTGACATTGTTAATCGCCTGCCGAAACACCGCAAAGCCCTCCTGCTGTGTCCTTTCCTCGATTAGGTCAAAACTCCCATACACGATGCGTTGGGCAAGACTCTTTTTCCCTTGTAGCATTAAATAGTTGACAAATTTCGCAACCAGCTTACTATTAAATTTCGGATCCGGGGATGTCTCCCGATTGGCAACAATTTTACGTCGTGGCATACCTACTCCTTATAGTCTACTCCCCTTGAGTTAATGGCTAACTCGGCTTTTTAGCCCCGTATTTCGATCTGCCTTGCTGTCGATTTTCAACACCCGCGGTTTCCAATGTCCCTCGGACAATATGATACCTTACATTCGCCAAATCCCTAACTTTTCCACCGCGTACCAGTACAACAGAGTGTTCCTGTAAGTTATGGTCAATTCCAGGGATGTAACACGTCGCTTCATCACCTGTTGTAAAGCGAACACGAGCGACCTTCCTAAGTGCCGAATTTGGTTTTCTCGGCTGTGCGGTCTTGACCTGCACACAAACACCCCGCCGTTGCGGACAATTACGAAGAAGAGGTGCTTTACTCTTGTTGCGCTTTTTTTTACGGGACTTTCTAACCAATTGATTTATCGTCGGCATATTTCCCCCAATGAAATTTTAAGTACACATAAATAAAGCCCCGATAGGGGCTTCACAAACTCAACTCACTCGCAAAATTTGTGGCTAACACACTAAGCTTTTGGGAATAAAAACCCCTTTTATTCAGCCCATCCAAAGGATATAACGTGTCAAGCGTTGTATTATATCAAACGGTCTATCGTAATGTCAAGTAATTATTACGATTTTTTTTCAAGGAAATTATCTTTCGTGTTCCTGTCCATAAAAATCGACTGAAATGAGAAAAATCTCAGCTTGGATATCGGTTCGTGAAAACCGATTCCAAAAACCGTAGGAGGGGCTTCTAGCCCCGACCAACTGCATCACAGGATTCATCCAATTTTGAAGTTCGTCAGTCCTGAACTGGGTTGGCATATCTCCATCAACCCGAATCTTCATTAAACCCGCCTGCTCAAGCTCTTCAAAATCTGGTGCCTCGACAACATAGATGATATGCTGACTATCGGGGGACCAAGTAATGCCATTTCTAATCCGAGCACCGCAAACACCAACTTGTCCGTTGGCCGATACACCACAGTCTTCTGGTCGATTGATACGCCTTGATGTATCGGAAATAACACCTTTTTGGCTTGCAAAACTTCCCTCATCGCACAAAGCGGTCCCTGGGCAGTCTGCCGCCATTTTTTCGGGGGGGGCTCTTTTTTTGGGGGTTGCGTTTCTTCCGTTTTCTTGGTATCCTATTCTACGTCCTTTCTCGGTTCAGACGTTCCTAAACATCAATAACATCCCCGCTTCATTGGACAAAAATTAGGTAATTATTGGCTTAACCATAAATTCTTAAACTTCATCCCCAACCCGTCGGGCTCGAATTATAAACCAACCTCAATTATTACTTTACAAATCCTCAACTATAGGTTAAACTTTCCTTAAAAGGGCTTATGTCAAAAACATTCACATCTTTTGACAAAGCCGATTGATTCTTTCCAACGAGGTCTAACGATGGGTCAAATAGTCGATATTGGAAGGCGAATTGAATTGGTCCCAATGGACCCTCAATTCCACGACATCACAATTGCGCTATACTGTCAACAGACGGACGAGGGACCAGCGTTTTTGGTTCATACCTATAGCCAGCTTGAAAAAGCGGCAGAACGAATTGCATCTGTGGTTCAGGCGATGCAGATTCTCGGCGGTATGGTCTTAACGACGGGCCGGCTACTCCGGTTTCCCTGCTGGGCAAACCATGAGTTGGCTTGCAAGCGAATCTTTCTGGAAGCGTGCAAACTTGACGCGAACAGCGAAATTGAACCACGTCCCTTAACCATCTTGGATAAAAAATCGGGTCTAAACATCACCGTTTCTGGGCTTGAGGATGGCGTTTATCGTGTCACAGCCGATGGCGATGGAAGGGGGAGCGCACGGCGAATCTCCGCAATTGCGGGCGGTCTGATGAAACTGGGCGAAATGGAAGAGCGCGCAATGGACCAGGTCGCCTTTCCGTGCGGGCATTCCCACGATGCGATGGTCGGCTTATTGCTGGTGCGTGCGCCGAATGTACGAGCGATAGTGCGGGAACAGCAGATGACGGCTTCACGCGGAGTGCTTTCGGCACCAAGTCAACAAAATTAAAATCTACAGGCGTGATCCCCCTTGGTAGGCGCGTGTTTTCAACCGCGCCGAGCGTCCGTCTAAAATTACCCAACTTGATATTTATTAGAACTGTCCAAGACGAGTAAAGAGAAAGGATAAGGATATGGCAACACCAACAGTCGGCCCGATGACCAGTCGTGAACGTGTCGTTGCGGCGTTGCGTCGGGAGCTGGTGGATCGGACACCCGTTTGCAATCCAACATCGGTTGCTACAGTTGAGCTTATGGATTTGGTTGATGCACCGTTCCCGGATGCCAACCGAGACCCAGAATTGATGGCACGTCTGGCCGCCACCGGGCATACCGAGTTGGGCTTTGATACCATCATGCCGGTCTTCACAATCATTCAGGAATCCTCTGCGCTAGGGTGTCAGATTCAGTGGGAACAGAAGGACAACTGGCCGACGGTAAAAATGCGCGAACCGATCTGGGAGGATGCTGACGAGATTAAAATTCCATCGGATCTCTTAACCCACCCGGACACCAAATGCGTCCTCGATGCGATTAAAATTCTCAAGAAGCAATTCGGTGATGATGTCGCTGTCATTGGAAAGACCATGGGACCGTGGTCGCTGGGATATCACTGCTTTGGAGTTGAACCGTTCCTGCTTCTGTCGCTTGACGACCCAGGCAAGACAAAGCTGACATTGGACAGGCTCAAGGAGGTGACTGTGCAATTCGGTGTCGCCCAAATCGAGGCGGGCGCAGATGCGCTCACGCTCCCCGACCACGCGACCGGTGACCTCGTCAGCGGCGAGTATTATGAACGCTATCTGCGCGACCTGCACATTGAATTTGTCGAGCGCATCCCGATTCCGCTGATTCTTCATATCTGCGGACGGACGGTTGACCGAATGGAATACATCGCCCAGACCGGTATGGCAGCCTTCCATTACGATTCCAAGAACAAACCGGGCGAGTCCATGGAAGTGGTAAAAAATCGGATTTCTCTCGTCGGGAATATCAACAATCCTGAGACGTTGTTTGCCAGAGGGCCCGAGGTGGTTCGACAGGAGGTTTACAGAAACCTAGATGCCGGTGTACAACTTGTCGGCCCGGAGTGTGCGATTCCGCTCCAAACGGCTATCGAAAATCTTGTCGAAATTCCCAAGGCAGTGCGGGATTGGCATCAGGAACACGCCGCAAGAAATTAAAACAGAGCGATTCAGGTCAAGCAGAACGAATAGACCCAACAGAGTTTCAAGGAGGCGAAGCGAAACATTGGCAGAAATAACCGATATCGAAAACGAATTTATCCGGGAGGAAATCGAGGAATATCTCGAACAACCCGATGAGATTGAACGGAGCATTGAGATTTTTTCCAAAGCAACCCCTGAGATGCAAGCAATCTCTGCCGCGCTTATTGATGGCGACCATCACACGGTCGATGAGTTGACCAAGGGAGCGTTAGAGGCAGGCACCGATGCACTGGAAATCATGGACGACGGGCTGATCGCGGGGATGGGTATTGTGGGTATCAAGTTTCGAGAGAACTTCATTTTTGTCCCGGAGGTACTGGCGTGTGCGCGGGCGATGAAGGCGGGCATGGCGTACATCGAGCCGATTCTTTCTGATTCAGGAATTGACCCCATCGGAACCGTCGTCATGGGAACGGTGAAAGGCGACCTACACGATATCGGCAAGAATCTCTGCATTATGATGCTACGTGGTGTGGGATTCGTCGTGCATGACTTGAGCGTGGATACTTCAGAGGACGAGTTCATTGATGCAATTGAGGAGTATGAGGCACCCATCCTAGGAATGTCGGCACTTTTGACGACCACTATGCCCAACATGGGTAAGACGATTGAAGCCTTTATCGACGCAGATCTCCGCGAAGATGTCAAGATTATGGTCGGCGGCGCACCGGTCACTCAGGAGTTCGCTGACGACATGGGGGCAGACGGGTACGGCAAGGATGCCCTCGCGTGCGTGGCACTTGCCAAACGGTTTCTTGAGGAGGACGACGAAGAAGATGATTTTTGAATCGGAAGGAGATTAACCTATGAGCCGTAAACAGCCATTGTCAGAGGCCGAAATTCTTGATTTCTTTAAAAAACTCGATCTGGATACTCCCGAAAAGCGGAGTCAGTTTTTGATGCTAAACCCTGTCAATTATGAATCTGACTCTGTTGAGAGGACTTATACCATTTCATTTTCAGATAACTCAAAGCGCACACCTGATGAGTTTTGACGTTCAATTTTCAATGCCCTTCAAACGTATTGTACACCCAAAGTTATGATAACATTACCGATTTTGATTGTCAAATTTCACTAGAGGAAAAAACTGATGCCGAACTGGAACCAACTTCTTAATGAGGTCAGAGCTGCGGGTAGTACCCATGACATAACGCGACGCAAATACCTGGCACAACTTCATGAACTCACAGACCGAAATGTCATTGTTTACTATTCAGGGTGGCTTCAAAAGGGTATCTTGCAACCTCAAGGTGCTATAGGGTTTGAAATAGATGATAATGACAAAAACGGATTCATGACTGTCATTCATGACCTTGAGCGTTCTAAAGGGTTAGATTTGTTTCTTCATACCCCGGGTGGCTCAATGGCAGCAACCGAGTCCCTTGTTGATTATCTTCGATCAATGTTTAGCAACGACATCCGAGCAATTGTTCCACAGATTGCAATGTCTGGTGGAACGATGATAGCACTCGCATGTAAAGAAATTCTCATGGGGAAGCATTCGAGTCTTGGCCCGATCGATCCGCAGATTGGCGGGATGCCTGCACACGGCATCATTGAAGAATTTAACCAAGCCCAGCAAGCAATTCAGAGGAATCCTGCAATAGCACCGCTGTGGCAAGCCATTTTTTCAAAGTATCACCCGACCTTGATCGGCGAAAGTACAAAGGCGATTCAATGGGCTGTGCAGATAGTTAAAGATTGGTTGATGACGGGAATGTTTAAATGTAAACCTGATGCCGAAGCAAACGCAGAAAAAGTAATAGACGAATTAGCAAATCACGCTTTAACGCTATCCCATGAACGGCATATCTCGATGCATCAGGCACAGGCCTTAGGACTCAAGGTCGTTGCTTTGGAAGATAATCACAAACTTCAAGAGGCAACGTTAACAGTTCACCACGCTTGCATACAAACGCTCACTGATACGCCAGCCTATAAAATAATCGAAAACCATTTTGGGGTTGCTTTTATTTCAAGCGTTCAGACTGCAATTGTTCAGCAGTAGTTTCCGTCCCTCTATCTGACTTTTCCAATTTGCTGTGCGTTTCCCTTACGCCTTACGCACCTCGTATACCGCCCGGTAAATTTTCCGTCCTTCCCTGACATACTTGAGCTCGAAGTTTGTTGGGATGTGTTCTCTGTCAACAGCATCCGGTGGTAGATAGGCCAAATGCGGGGATTGGGCGAGTTTGTCGTGAATCTCGTGGAAATACGTCGCGTAATCGGTGGCGATGTAAATCCGCCCGCCATCCGGATTCAGCGTCCGGATGAGTCCCTTAATCCACAGTTCATTGTTAAAAATCCGACGTTTGTGTTGCCGCTTCTTCGGCCATGGGTCTGGGAAATAGACATGATACGCGTTGACCGAGTCACTGGCGACGTATCGGTCTACAAAGTAAGCGGCATCGCTCCAAACAATGAGTACCTGCGTTACATTATGCTTCAGCAACCGCTCCTTGGTTTGTTGAATGTATTTGGGTGCTCGTTCTATCCCAACGAAGTTGGTTTCACGGTATCGGTTCGAGGCTTCAAGCAAAAAACGCCCCTTGCCGCATCCGACTTCAATCTCAACGGGATTCTCATTTTCAAAGAACATACGCCAATCAATCGGAGGGGTAATATCTCTGAAATTCGTTTCGGTGCCTGCCTTGAGGTTGATGATGCAGGATTCTACTTGTGTGGCTTGATAGTATGTGGCATTATAACGCGCTTGACTCATTTCGCCTCAATTCTCAATCTGCACCCGCTCTCCTGTCTCCGCGCTTAAATAGATCGCATCCAGCAATTTCATGAAAGTCAGTGCATCGGTGGGGGAGACATCTGGCGGGTTTGTGCCACGAATCGCTCCTGCGAAATCGCGAATCTCGGTGTTGAAATCACCATCGCCGTGCGCCACGAATTCGTCGATGAAATCATCGCCTTCGGTATAGATGGCACCGAGCAGACGGCGTGTTCCCGAACGCTTCCCGCTCGCAGGTTGCGAGGTTGATTCCTGTTCAATTGTGCCTGCGGTCCCTAAGATTCGTAACCGTAAATCCCACGCCCGGTCCGCCCATGTGGGAATGATGGCTGAAGTGTCCATCTGAAGCGTGATGCCACCATTGCATCCGACCAGAAAACTGAGATAGTCGTCGGAGTGAGATTCGACCTGCATTGTCGTAGGAAACGCGCTATGACTGACTGCAAACGCCCATTCGGGTTGCGGACATCCCATCAGAAACCACGCTTGGTCGAGGTAGTGCGAGCCGTGCTGTCCCAACGCTCCACCTTTGAATCCCGATTCATATAGCCAGCGTCTGGACTCGGATGGATTGTGGTTGACCCCTCGCTCCCGGTAGTGATAATGCACTCGCGCATGGTAGACCCGCCCGATTTTACCGTCCGCAATCATCTGGCGGGTCTTTTTGTTCTCTTCCTCGTGCCGCATAAAATAGGAGTACACGAGTGTTTGCCCAGTGGCTTCTGCGACCGTGTTGATTTCTTGGACATCGCCAGCGTTACATCCGTGCGGTTTCTGAACCAACACATCCTTGCCTGCCTTCAGCGCATCAATAACCATCGGTTTTCGCACATCAGGCGGCGTTGCGACCCCGACAGCGTCAACAGTATCATCCGCCAGCAACTCACGATAGTCGCCGTATATTTTGGGAGCACCGTTCTCTTGAGCAACTTGGCGAGCCAATTCACCATCCAGGTCAGCGACCGCCCAGGCAAGTGTATCTTCGCCTGCTTTTGCCCCCGCAACCCACTGCCGACCAACCCTACATCCGATAACGCCGATTCTAATCTGTTCTGCCATTGTGATATGTTTCCTTTCTAGCGTGAAACGCCATGGGAGCACTTTCCACCGTATCCGTTCAGACAGCGACAAGTAAAGCATAGCACCGTTTGAAATCGGGTGCAAGTAAAATTTCGTTATTCTGGTCTTCCCTCCACCTTTGCATTCTTTTCTCTTGCTTCCATTCTTCCATTCTTCCCTCCTTCATTCCTTCATTTCGCAATTGACAAAAGACAGGAAAGCGGTTATAATTAACTAGCACAATTTAGGAGTTATTAATGAATTATAAGGAATTCCAGCTTGATCGGTTTCAGGAAGAAGCCATTCACGCAATAGATCACGAGCATTCCGTGCTTGTTACCGCGCCAACGGGGGCAGGCAAGACAGTTATTGCAGAGTACACGGTTGAAAAGTGCATTTCAGCACAATGCCGAGTGATTTATACGGCACCGATTAAAGCACTTAGTAATCAGAAATATCGTGATTTTTATGAGCAGTACGGCGAACAGATCGGAATTGTCACCGGAGATGTCGTGCTCAATCCGTATGCTCAAGTTTTGCTAATGACGACTGAGATTTTTCGGAATACGATTTTTGATGACATTGCCCGTTTGGAGGGTGTTGAATATGTGATTTTCGATGAAATTCACTATATCAATGATATTGAACGCGGGACAGTTTGGGAAGAGAGCATCATTTTCGCACCACAACATATCAAGTTTGTCTGCTTGAGCGCGACCATTCCAAATATCAATCAATTCGCAGAGTGGATGCGAAGTGTGCGTGAAATCGAGATCGATGTCGTTGAGGAATTGAAACGTCCGGTGCCACTCAAGCATCACCTTTACCTCGACGGATATGGTGTTGGGAGTATCAAACATCTCAGGCAACTGGAGCGGATAATTTCTGGCTATGACTCTGATTTCGACGAGGGCGACAATTTACCGGATTTGATTGGTACTGACCTGATGCAACATATTCAGAGCCAGAAACAGTTGCCTTGCCTCTACTTCTGTTTCAGTCGTAAAGGATGCGAGCGGAATGCCCTATTCTACGCAGATCCGAAGAAACCGAATTTTTTGACGCGGACGCAACAGGAGGAAATTGAAACCCTGTTCGATTCACTCTGCCTGCGATACGGTATCCAAGATGACCGAAATGTTAGCATCATGCGTGAACTTGTTTCTAAAGGCATAGCCTACCATCACGCTGGAATGTTGCCGACCTTAAAGGAGGTAATTGAACAGTTGTTCACCTCAGGGCTACTCCAGTTGCTGTTCACAACGGAGACATTCGCCGTTGGCATCAATATGCCGGCATGTACGGCAGTCTTTGAAAGCCTTGAGAAATACGATGGTGTCGGTTTCCGTTATCTGAAGTCGCGTGAATACCATCAGATGTCCGGTAGGGCGGGGAGACGTGGCATTGATACGGTAGGTTATGTTTACGCCCGGGTTGCCCCGCGATTCGCCTCTGCAAAGGAAGTGCAGCAAGTCGTCTCTGGCCAGATTGAGATGATTGAAAGCCAATTTAACCTTTCCTACTCAAGTATTCTCAATCTTTACGAAAAACATGGAAATGACATTTACGACGTATGTACCCAGAGTTTGAGCAACTTCCAAAACGTTGAGCGTATTGCTGATATTGATAAGAAGTTGAAACGTCAGCGAGAGGGCTCTAAAAACCTTCCATCGCCGACCTGTATTCACGAAGGCGTGGATGCGTCTAAGCAAGTTCGCAGTTACGGCCTCCTGCAAAAGAGAATTGCCAAACAGGTAAATGTCTTAAAGACTGAGCGTGCGCTGATAAAACGAAAGGAACGTGGTCGGAAAAAAAAGGGCATACGGATGAAGAAACTCGCGGATGTTAACCAGCAAATCCAGCAGGCTGAATCTCCGAAACAGGAGAATCTATGTCACAATTGTGAAAGATTCAGTCTCTGCGATAAGCAGTCCAGGAAAATTGAGAAGGGGGACAGACAGATTAGGCATTTGCAACAGCAACGGGCGCATTTCGAGAATTACCAGAAAGAGCAGATTTCGTCGCGGCTTTCGGTACTCGAAAATCTCGGGTATATTGAAGGCGAAACGCTGTTACCACGCGGACAGCTCGCTTCGCAGATATACGGTTATGAAATGCAGGTCACCCAATTGTTTTTCAAAGGGTTCTTTGAACGATTAAACGAAGACGAGATCAACGTCCTTATGTTAGCGATTGTGTCCGAACCGAGGAAGAACTCCGGTTTCTACAAAAAGTTGAACGACAAGGGCATGAATCGTATGCTACGAGAAGCGGAAGCAGAATTTGAGCCCGTGCGAAAATTTGAAGCCCGGTATGGTGTCGCAGAGGAGACACCGACACTCGAAACACAATTGAGCGCAACGATGCTGGCATGGAGTCGCGGATGTCAATTTGAAGAACTCCGCGAATTTGCTGATCTTGCCGATGGCGATTTTGTTCGCTCATTTCGATTGGTCGTTGACCTGCTTAGACAGATGCGGCGGGCAATGCGGGAGCATACAACGTTACTGGACAAACTTGAGCGATGTATCCGTAAAATCAATCGTGATGTCGTTGATGCTGAGCGTCAGTTACGGATAGGACAAGATAGGAATTTTGCTCAATCAACCGAAGTAAACGAGTAGTGAAGCAGGTTGTGTATTTTTGCTTGTTTTCAAATTGCGAATGTGTTACAATAGTTAACTGTAGATTGTGGTTTTGTGAATTTAGATTCAATTGGTCAAGAAATATCACCTTTCAGAAAACTGTACTATTGTAGGAGAGATTATCATGGCAAATCAAGAATTTGAACTGGTAGCTAAATTGGGAATACGAGAGGCTGAAGCCAAAGACGCAGAGCATCTGCACACCTACTGTTTCCCTGAGAGTACGTTAGAAGACATCACCGCAGAGCTTAAAGATGACCTCAAAAGCAATCGGAAAAAGGATGTCTTCCGAATTGTTGCTGAGGCGAGCGGACATGCAATTGGGAGCGTCAGGGTTGAGCGTAACAACTCCCTGCCGGAAGTTGGAGAAATTGGGCAACTTTCCGTATCCGCTCCGTTCCGAGCCTTCGGTGTTGCAGAGCGACTCATTGAAACCGTTGAGCAACTCGCTGGAGAAAATGACATCAACATGCTTCAAATCGAGATTCCCAGCACTGAGACCTCTATCGTTGAGGCATACAAGCGATTCGGGTTTGATGAACGGCCGGTCGTCACGTTGCAGAAGCCAATTGACTCATCAGACCAGTCCGCAGAAGAAGATTCGGATGAATCGCCATCTGAGGAGCAGTCTGAAGAGGCGGAGCCCGAGGGCGGACAGCGAGAATTGCTGTGACGTAAAACAATCTGCCCGTAGGCGGGCTGCAAGCATAAACGTGAAACGTAATTGCGCTTGACCGTTACGTTTCACGTTCCAACAGAAACCGAGTTTTGAAGAAAAAACTCGGTTTCTAAACCGGGAGTAAAAATGAAGAAATACGTCAATTCATCTGTTGTTGCGATTGGCATTGTTATTTTTCTTATCGGGTGCGGGAGTCATAATGAGCACCTTTCTAAAGGTAAGGAACTGATTAAATCTGATAAACGGCGCAAAGAGGAGCGTGCAGTTAAGGCGTTTCAGTTGGCCATTCAACAAGAGTCGAACAATGCCGAAGCGCATTATCTGTTGGGATATTATAACTCTCAAGAGTTCTATGACCCCGCCAGTGAGAGTCAGGACTGGAACGCAGCAGCCATTGAAGAACGCGGACATCACATGTTCAAAGCGTATCAGGAGAATAAACGCAAGTATCGGGAAATCCTTGTGTTTGAGACACTTAGAGATAATGACCTAGAACGTCAATCGGCGACGCTTGACGCACTGAAGCGTATCTACAAACAGGGCGGGGTTGATAAACAAAAGCTACTCAACGCTTTGGAAAAGGCGATTAAGTCCAAAGACAATCGCGACCGGCATGATGCCCATTGGGTTCTCTCTGAAATTGGCAAAATGGATGCAGATACAATCGTTCCACGCCTCTTAAAACTGCTAAACCGTAAAAGGCGAATGGGTACACGCCTCAACGCTGTCAAGGCACTCGGCGAGATTGGGAGCGAGAGAGCAATTGATGATTTGGTAGATATTGTCAAATCTGGCTCCAAAAAACGCGAAAAGGACAGGGTAGAGCCGGAGGTCAGGCGACTGGCAGTTGAAGCACTTGGAAAGATTGGCGGGCAGGCTGTTAAGAAACTGGTTGAGATTGCAGAGAACAAAGGGTCATCGCTCCGTGTTGATGCAATTCAAGTCCTCGCCAAGCTGGGGGACGAACAAGCGGTTCGGCCATTATTAGAGGTCTTGGGCGAGCAGGGGAGCCGGGAAGTTAAGGTTCAATAGTATCTGCTCTCAGGCAGTTACAATAAGGAGAATTTATGTTTAGAAAAGCAGGGCATTTGTTTCTCATTTTAATTGTGTTATCTATTGTCAGTTGCGGTGACAATCGCTACGTTGACGAGCAACTTCAGATGGAAATCCAACAGTTAGACAGCGACTTAGAAAACCGATGGTCAACGACAGGAGTGGTGGTGATTTCGCCGGGCCGTGCCTCGCTTCAACCAGGGGAACTGATCTCTTATGTCATCGGCGAATACCCCATCAACAGCGGTAGCGACTATAAACAGGCAGTCAAAAAATCAATGAAGGACGACAATAACTTCCGCTTGCTGATGGCTGATGGTAGAGATATTCGCCTCGCTGTCCGAAGAAGAGGAGATCAAATCGGTATTGACGTTAAGGGCAATAGGGTTAGCAAAGTAAAGAACGGCAGCCCCGGGTATAACGCCAACATCAAGGTAGGTGACCTCATCAAGAGCGTCATTGATGAGCGGAAAATTAAGAAGATTAAAGATTACAAAAAAGCAGTTAAGGAATTTAAATCGAAAGTCGCCTTCCGCACCACGGAATTGGTTGGTGTCAAGCTCGCCGCCGTAGAAGCGTTGGGTAATCTAGGCGATGCGAGAGCCGTAGACGCGCTAGTCAACCTGCTCGAAGAGAGTTCTGAAACCTCGCTTCGTAAGACCGCCGCGAAGGGACTTGAACGCCTTGTGGCGTTAAGCCAACTCAATGACCTGTTTCAGAAATTTCAACAGGCAAACGTCAACGAATTGCCCGCAGATCAGTTGGATGCCCGTAAACGTGAATCTGCTGAAATCCTCGGTTTGCTCACAGTAGACCTTGAGCAGAACCTCGCGACCCTCAAAGACCCGTTCGGCACCCAGTTTCGCCACCGGTCTGAGGCACTCCATCAAAAAGTCAATGAAGCGAATCTCATCGAATTGTCAATAAAATATATGAAGCGTGAAGTCGAACCCGACCAAGAGATTCGGCGGGCTTGCCTATCCATTTTAGGGGCACTCAAGCCGCTATCCGCTATTGAGGTTTTGGTGGATGTAATGGAAGATGGGCTAGAAGTTCCCGGCATCCGCTTTCAAGCAGGACTCACGCTCAGTCAGATTGGCAAACCGGCAATCAAACCGCTCATTGAGGCGTTTGACCGTGGCGATGTGGGGGTCAAAGACATTGCGGCATCTGCGCTCGGCAACATTGGAGGCGACCAAGTCCGCGACGCGCTGATCGCCGCACTCAAAACAGTAGATGAACCAACAATTAGGCTCACGCTCGTTGATGCCATTGCCAAAATCGGTGATGAGAGGTCAATTAAGGCACTTCGTGAAGAAAAGAACCGCCTTCAAGGAGGAAGTGGACTTGGCACATTCCTCAATGAGCTACTTGCACAGTTCGACGGAAAATCAATGTAATCAGCCTATGATGTGCCGTGGATTTGTCAATCCACTGCGAGCGATTCTTCAAGTAGAAAGCCCCGATGAAAATTGGTGTCACTTCAGACCTTCATACCGATGTCACCCCACTGAATAAACAGGTTTTGCCGTATATTGTCGAGGCTGTGCAGAACGCCGAGCTCGATATCTTCATCCTCGCGGGTGACCTCTCGCCAGACCTGTTTGAACTGTCCCAAACGCTTACGGTATTCGCTGATTCAGAGCTGGAGTGTTCCAAGCTATTCGTCCCCGGCAATCACGATATCTGGGTGGTTCGGCACCCGCACGTCACGAGTGAACAGAAGTGTCGCGCAATGGCGGAGCTCTGTCATGAGTGCGATTTCCATCCACTTGGAGTTGAACCTTTTGTCAAAGATGGGATCGGTTTCTGTGGGACAATCGGATGGTACGATTACTCATTTCGTCAGGAGAAATATAACATATCTAACGCCCAATACGCATCAAAACAGTTGCTCAGCTCGGTGTGGAATGATGTGCATTACGCGAAGTGGGAGGGCACAGACCCGGAGGTCGCTCATCGGTTTGAGGACGAGTTGCAAGGTCAGATTGACTTGATTAAAGAGAACGTTTCTCGCATCGTTGTAACAACGCACCATGTTCCCTTCCAAGCATGTGTCGTCTATCAGGATAAGTTGCCTTGGGACTTTTTCAGCGCGTTTATGGGAAGTCGCGGGCTTGGCGAAATCTGCCTTAAAGAACCGCTTGTTACACATGCCCTCTTTGCCCACACACATTTTCCGATTCAGCAACAGGTCGGCGATGTCACGGCAATCTGCTCCCCAATCGGCTATTTACACAATCGCCCAGCACAAGGCTTATCCGCTTATGCTGAAGAACGGTTAACCTGTTTCAAGCTCTGATTCCAGAGAAACTTAACGCAAAGACGCAGAGAAGAGATTAGTGCTGTTTTGACGTGATTTGTTCGCGAAAGTATATAATTGTTGAGCGGACTTGTCAATCTCAAAATAACTCAGCCAAGTGCGTAACTCCTACAAGAGGAGAATGCAATGGGGAGCCCCATCGGACGGTAGAATGTGCTGGGCAATCCCACCGCCCGCCAGGGTCAATAGTGTTACCTAATGAGCGCGTTTTATCCTGCCCCATGTTGTGGCAGTTTTCTCCGCCGGTGAAACAGCCGTTTCAGTAGCGATTATGCCGTTGCTCATGATGGTTTTAACTTGGTCAGCACTCAGTGCCTCGTTGATTAGGAAAACCTCATCAACAGTGCCGTTGAACTCCCTTCCGCCGAGTACCCAATTCCCAATACGGAAATTCGAGGTCGCCGCGACAACCGGGTCGCCTGATGCGTACTTTTCCGCCACCGCTACCTCACCGTTGAGATACCATGTGCCTTGGTCACCGCTACGGACAACGACCATATGATTCCACTCCCCTGTTATGAGTTGAACCCTGAAGTTCTCAGCCCCTGCCCAATTGGTACCATCTCCAAGTGCCACGCCAAACAGGTTGACATTGTTCTCAATCTGCTCAAAGGAAATCCCGCGCCGTGGCGGTTCTTGATGGCTGGAGAGAATATTGGTCCACGTCTTTTGAGTGTCCCCGGGATTCACCCAACAGCCCATCGTGAAATCAACGGTTTCCTTAACAACCGGGTCATTCATCTCTACCCAGTCATCGACACCGTCAAAATCGAGTGCCATGCCAAATTTTCCCTTAACCCATTGAGGTTCGCCGGATGCGAACGCGCCATCATAACCGTTGCCGGACATATCGGCCACCTTATCGCCGGCCCCTTCATCAAGTGTCCAAATTGCGGCGAAACTTGTCGGTTCCAGCGCATCACTAATGTTTGTCAACGCTAGACACATGAAGGCTATGCCAATGTATAAAAGTGTAAATCGGACCGAAATTTTCATTTCTTGTCCCCTTTCTTGTATGTGATACAGTTTTGTTAAAGCCTAGCAATTTTATCGAATTAGACCTATCGTGTCAAGTCTTTTTTCGTACCGCTAGGGTCATTTAATTCTCCGATAAGCGCGAACCGACATCCCCAACCCGCCACCGTAGGAGGGGCATCCCTGCCCCGACTTTGCCCCCAAAATGGACGCCACCGTGGGAGGGGCATCCCTGCCCCGACTTTTCGACCAAAATGGACAAAAAACCGAAAACTAAATAGCCCTATCGTACCGCTACCGATAAGGCGTAACATCCAAATCGGGAAACAGCAATGTGAGGTTCTCTAAGGTTGCATTGGTGTAATACGGGTGACCCGGTGGCGGCCAGCCAAAGAGCGAGCGGACACGGGGCGTTGTCTTTTGCCAGAACGGTCTGATAAACCCCTGTTCTGGTCCTGTCCACGGATTTGCCAGTTTGGTCCAACGACTGTTATCCGCACGCGCCATGGATAACGTCCAAAATGCGCGTTGCTTCCGCTTGTTTTCAAACGGAACTGCCGCATGGATGAGGTAGGATGAATAGAACAGCGCACTGCCAACCTTCGCAGGCGTAGGGACGGGCTCGGAAAATTCGGCGACCTCCCGAATATCCGTCACACCACCGCCCGCAAGATGCCCCGATTCGGCTAAACGTGGGAACAGTTCAACCACCTGCCGATGCGAGCCGGGGATAACGTGCATCGGCGCACCGTCATCATCCACATCGTGAAGATAAACACCGCTGTTTACATAATCAAACGCCCCCACTGCACCGCTTGGTGGCAAAAAGCAGTTGGTGTAATGGTCAATGTGATAGCCCTGCCACGGAAACTCAGGATGTCTTTTGTCTGTCGGCCCAGAACGCATAAACAGGTGTGCGTTGCAATAACTTGATTCATCCGTTCCCAAACACTGCTCGAAAACGTCGAGGTATCCATCGTTTTCGATTAACCGATCCAAGGTGTATGCCCCGGTTGGAAACTGGGCACGTCCAAATTCCGTGTCGCCATAGTGAGAGACAGCTTTGGTCGGGACAGGTTCAATCGACTTCGCTTCCTCTGTTGCGTCAAATTCTGCCATGTATTTTGCAAAGCTTGTGCCGTAGAAAATCCGTTCCATCTCAGCCAGAGCCGCTTCCATCTCTTGAGGGTCGAACAGATCTGGTACAATGATAAATCCATCCCGATGAAACGCGTCAAGTTGACTCGAAGTTAAGGGCATTGTAGTTCTCCTATGAATTTTAGAAACCGAGTTTTTTCTTCAAAACTCGGTTTCTGCCATTTATTTTTTTAAACTTGCTTGATCGGGCGTTCTTCTGTTCTTCTTTGCGCCTTTGCATCTTTGTGCCTTTGCGTTAAATTTTCGCGTCTTTGTTCTACTTTTCCTTGCGAAAAATTAAGATGAACTGATGCAGTTGGTTGGACACATACGCATACGGATAGCCAAACGGATACAGTTTCTGAGACTTGTCATACCAGATTTTATATCCCCTGAACCGGAGGTTGTCTATCTGCGCCAACGTATTGACCACATCGGCGTGGATGAGGTTGTGGTATTCGGCAGTCGGTTGTAGGTCTTTGCAGAAGACCACCACGTATCCCTTGACTTTTAAGAATTTCATGGACTGGGCGATGACGGATTTCAGTGCCTCGTAGAATTGTTCGGGAGCCATGTTTCCCAGGTCGTGTCCTTCGTTTGTGAAAGGCGTTGGTGAATCATCGCCAGTTTTCTTCTTCCGTTCTCCGGTACGCTTTCTTGAGAGCATATTTCCGTATGGCGGATCGGTCAAGACCAGGTCAAACAGATAATCCTTGTCCCTGAAAATGCTTTCAAGACCCCCAGCATCTCCACGGTAAACGGTCTGGCGTTCTAAATTCAATTCCTCAGATGCTTTCTGATAAATGTCAAGATACGCTCGCGATAAATCCACCCCTACGCCCTTGCGCCCTGCCATTGAACAGGCTAACAACGTACCCCCTACACCGACAAACGGATCGAGCACCCAGCCATCCTTCTTGGTGAAAAATTCGATGAGTCGCTTCATCAGTTGCGGAGGTTTGGGCGATGGATGCCCCTTGCGAATGTGATGGGCATCGCTATCTTCGCCCGAAGTCGGATAGAACGTGTCAATGAGAGGCTCCTGATGCGCCGCCCACTGTTCCTCTGACAACTCGTTGAGTGCTTCGCCGGTCATGAGGTCGGGTTCCCCCTCAATCAGTTCAATTGAATTTAGAAAATAGACCCATTCCCTGCCGGTAAAGTCGTTGAGCGTGTTGCGTACATCACGCTTTCCTGTTTCTGTTTTCTTTTCACTTTGTTTGGACATAGAATAAATACTCTTGTACGTTCCTGTTATTTTTCACCGTACCGTTTGAATTGCTTTTGAAGCGTCGATAATCAATGGGAATCAGTTGAGGGCTCGCCCCCTTTTGACCGAATACGTCGAGTATCTCCGCTGCGTTCATAATGCCTTCACTACTGTAACTCACAATGATGTGCTTTGCCCGCGCTTGCAATATTAACGCTTCAAACGCCCGCAGACACGCTGACTTTGAGCAGTACGCCGATTTCTCCGATTCGGAATACGGACGCAGTCCCGTTTTACCATAAACGGAGGGCTTATCGTATCGCGCGATTGTCTCAAGGAGATGATAGTTCGTAATATATTGACGGGTATTGTACGGCGGGTCAATGTAGAGAACATCGCACTCAATCTGTTCGATGAGGCGATTGGCGTCCTTTTGATAAACGACATGCTCTTTATCTGATGGAATCGGCAAAAACGGTTCAAGCGTCAGTGCGTTGTATGTCCTTGCGTCCCAGTCTTTCAGATACGCTCCATAAGTTCCTGAAATGTTGGTCACTTTGGATACCGCCTCCAGAAGCGACAGCAGGAGAATATAATATTCATCTTCGGTGATCAGTTCATCCTGCCGCCACGCTTCAATCTGCTGTCTGACTCCGTCAATTTTCTGTCCATTTCTGTTGGAGAGGTATTGCCGTTTATACTCATTGTCTCCACCCGGGCAGTAGGCATTAAAGATGAACCCATCCGAAACCAGATCGAGATGGTTCAAATAATTTAACGTCTTCAGGTACGCATCCACTCTATCAAAGAGCCGAGAGGGAGCAACAGTCGGGAGATGCGTCAACTGACTGAAGGTCGGTTTGTGGTTATTTTGAATCAGAGCGCGCCCGAAGACATAAGCGAGGTAAAGCAGATCATTGGATATAATCTGAAATCCTAGTTTTTTGAAATGTGCAGCGACCGAATGTGTACCTGCAAAAAGATCACAAAAGACCCCCTTCTGAGGACTGTGCTTTAGCGTCACTTCCTCGATATAGGATAGGAGATTGTTCTTACACCCGATATACCTCATAAAATACCCCGTGGGCGGGAAATCCCTTTCCCGCCCGTTCTGAATACCAATCCCATAGGCTAGGCACCCCTTTCCCGCCCATTCCCCGACCCGTGGGCGGGAAATCCCTTTCCCGCCCGTTCTGAATACCAATCCCATAGGCTAGGCACCCCTTTCCGCCCATTCCCCGACCCGTGGGCGGGAAATCCCTTTCCCGCCCGTTCTGAATACCAATCCCATAGGCTAGGCACCCCTTTCCCGCCCATTCCCCGACCCGTGGGCGGGAAATCCCTTTCCCGCCCGTTCCGAATACCAATCCCATAGGCTAGGCACCCCTTTCCCGCCCGTCCCCCGATCCGTGGGCGGGAAATCCCTTTCCCGCCCGTTCCGAATACCAATCCCATAGGCTAGGCACCCCTTTCCCGCCCGTCCCCCGACCCGTGGGCGGGAAATCCCTTTCCCGCCCGTTCCGAATACCAATCCCATAGGCTAGGCACCCCTTTCCCGCCCGTCCCCCGATCCGTGGGCGAGAATCCCTTTCCCGCCCGTTCCGAATACCAATCCCATAGGCTAGGCACCCCTTTCCCGCCCGTCCCCCGATCCGTGGGCGGGAAATCCCTTTCCCGCCCGTTCCGAATACCAACCTCATAGGCTAGGCACCCCTTCCCGCCCATTCCCCGACCCGTGGGCGGGAAATCCCTTTCCCGCCCGTTCCGAATACCAATCCCATAGGCTAGGCACCCCTTTCCCGCCCGTCCCCCGATCCGTGGGCGAGAATCCCTTTCCCGCCCGTTCCGAATACCAATCCCATAGGCTAGGCACCCCTTTCCGCCCATTCCCCGACCCGTGGGCGGGAAATCCCTTTCCCGCCCGTTCCGAATACCAATCCCATAGGCTAGGCACCCCTTTCCCGCCCGTCCCCCGATCCGTGGGCGGGAAATCCCTTTCCCGCCTCTGTGACCTCACATCCACTTCAACCGCGTGACGGCTCCGACATTCGCTCGCGGGCTTGTCGGGATAACTCTGCCAGATGCCCATCATTCGCGAGCTTCTGTTCAAGATGTCGCATCCGTTCCGGCCCCGCAGTATTAATCATCACTTCCCCGTATGCGCGTTCAACCCAGAATCGAGCCCCACCACTCATATAGTTGCGAAGGTCTTCGAGCCGGTCCTCGGGGTATCGCTGGCTACAGTTCATCGTAAACATCCGTCGGCGTTGCCCGCCGCCAAAAGCCGCGTGTTTGGTATTATGATTGAAGCACACAATATCGCCCGGTTGCGTCTCAAACGCCATCGCTGGGATGTCCTGACCGTGCATCCCCCAAACCTCCTGACTCCCACCTGCCTGTTTTGCGAGTTGGTCTGCGTATTGGTCGCCGGGCAGATGGCTCCCTGGAATAACGCGCAGACAACCGGTGTCACGAGTTAAAGGGTCAATGTAAAAGGCTATCTTGATGTGTAAGATGTCCGTCTGCCATCCATCCGAATGCCAGCCGGTATTGCCAACGTAGTAGTTCCCATCGCTCCCCATGTAATTGAAATCATCCCCCAGCAAACTGGTGGCGATACCAAGGATTCGAGGGTCGTCTAGCAGTGAGCTGAGCCGTTCATTGTGGCCAATAAACTGAGCGATGCAGGAACGGGCTTTCCCATCATGCGGTTTGCCGTAATGTCCCCCGCCATTCGCCGCCCAAACCGCTTCAAATTCTCTGTCGATCTCGTCGATGCGGTCTCCCAGCAAGCCGGGAAAACTGAGATAACCAAAAGTCTCAAAGAAACTAAGTTGTTGCTCGGTTAGCTTAAATTCAGCCATTGTTAATTACCTTTCCGTATGTGTGTTGCACGCACTCACCCGATTGATAAAGTTTAAGAACTTAAACGGGTAACTCCGGTTTGACCAACCCCGGTAGGTGCGGCCCACATCGGTAGGTGCGGTTTGCAACCGGACCGATCAAATTACCCAATTTATTTTTTAATCTTCATGAATCGGGTTGGATGCGCGTGAATTGTGAATTTGTCACAGAACGTTCTATTTCGTCAATCCGTTCCCCTCCACTGCTCGAAGTACTTGGTCAGCCTTCACATTTTCAAAACGTTCAATTAATCCGCTAGGCCACTGAATTTCCACCAACTCAGCAACGGCCGCTTCACCAAGCCCAAAGTGCAGTCGCATATCGCTCTGGCTGAGGTAACTTGACCCGCTTTTCACCTCTCGAATTTGTGAAATGGAATCGGTCACGACCTTGACCCGCGCTCCGATTCCGTCCCGATTGCTTTGCGTACCGACCATTTCAAGCATCAGCCAGTGGTTTGGATTCCGACTCTCGTTTCGCAACAGGTCGGGCGTATCATTGGAGTTGGTGATGAGAACATCCAGATCTCCGTCATTATCGAAGTCGCCGAACGCGGCACCGCGGCTGACCTTGTTCAAACTCAACCCGCCACCCGATTGATCGGAAACATCGCGAAACGTACCATCTCGACGATTGATGAACACTTGATTCCGTTGTGCATAAGTGCTACTCTCGTTGATGCCCTTATTAATCGCTTCAGCGTTATCGTAGATATGTCCATTCGCGACAAAGAGATCGGGATATCCATCGTTATCCAAATCAACAAAGTCCACGCCCCAACCAACGTAAGAAAGGCTTTCGCCCCCAAACTGTGCGGCATAGGTGGTGTCTGCAAACGTGCCATCTGCATCGTTGCGAAAGAGGCTGTTGGGGTCATCCTGAAAGTTCGTCACAACCACATCGAGCCAACCGTCGTTGTCATAATCGCCGAAGTTGACCCCCATCCCTCCGAGTGGCACACCCTTCGCACCGAGTGCCACCCCGACAAAAAGGGCGATATCCATAAATGTGCCATCCCCGCTGTTTCGGTATAGCATATCCGGCGTTGTATCGTTCGCAACGAAAAGGTCGGGATAGCCATCGTTATCGTAATCGCCCCAAGCAACGCCCAACCCTTTGCCGGGAGTCGCCCCAAACAACCCCGTTTCCCGCGTCACATCCGTGAACGTACCATCCCCGTTATTTCTATAAAGCTGATCTGGCACTCCATCAAAATCTGCGGGTGGGCAGTAGACCCGATGCCCGCCCCGATGGCACACGGCATTATTCGCCAATTGGTATTTGACATAATTCGCAACCGCTAAGTCAAGGTCACCATCCTTGTCATAATCGGCGAATGCGGCCGAAGTGCCCCATCGCTCCGAACCCACACCGGCGATTTCGGTGACATCGGCGAAGGTGCCGTCTCCGTTGTTACGATACAGTATATTCCGACTGAAATTTGTGATATAGAGGTCACTGAAGCCGTCGTTATCGTAATCCCCAACGCAACAGCCGAAGCCGTACCCCCCATCGCCAACCCCAGCAGGAACAGTGACATCCGTAAATGTCCCATCCCCGTTATTGCGATAGAGCGCATTCGTAGGTACTGGCTCAGCCTGCGCCCCGAATAGGTCTGCGCCGTTGACCAGATAGAGGTCGATGTCCCCATCTCGGTCGTAATCAAACCACGCTGCGCCCGCACCGAGAGTTTCAATGAAATGCCGTTCCCCACTGCGCCCATCTGTGTGCCGAAAGCCAATCACGGCTTGCGAGGTCACTTCTGCAAAGCGAAGCGGATTAGCTGATGATACATTCAGTAAACTGACACTCCAAAACACAATAGAGAATATAGAACGCAAAGAAAAACCCCCGTGGAAGGGGCATCCCTGCCCCGATTTAACCGATGCACAATGCAAGAATACGAATTTCAAACATAATGTATGGCTCGCTTATTTTGACAAAAAAACCGCCTATCGTCAAGGGGAAAATTCGTACCATTTCCCACGCGATCGAATATCACCCTTTGACAATCCAATCCTGCTGTGTTACCATTTAATACGATAACCATTTTTGCGATGCGAGGAGATTAAAATGTCCCAAAAACAGATTTCCCTGCCCGTCATGGGAATGCACTGCACCAATTGTGCAAACACAATCACGCGCAATCTTCAGGGTTTGGATGGCATCAGCGAGGTCAACGTCAACTACGCGACCGAGAGTGCCACAGTGACCTTCGATTCGTCTGTGCTGACCGAGGGGGCTATCATCAAAGGGGTCAAGGATGCAGGTTACGATGTTGCTACGACAAATGTCGAATTGTCCATCACGGGGATGAACTGCACCAGTTGCGCGGCGGCGGTTGAACGGACGCTCAAAGAGGTGCCAGGCACCCTTGAAACGACGGTCAATTTCGCCACAGAGCAGGCGAGGGTCGCTATCATCCCCAACCTAACCACTCGTGCTGACCTCATCCGCGCCGTTGAGGGGGCAGGTTATGGTGTCGTCAAGGGAGATTCTGGTGCGTTAGACGACCCCGAAACGACCGCCCGCGCAGCCGAAATTCGAGACCAAACGCGCAAATTCTGGGTCGGTGTCGCGTTCGCGCTTCCACTGCTTGTGCTGAGCATGGCGCGGGACTTCGCGTTGCTCGGCAATTGGGGGAATGCGTCTTGGGTTAACTGGCTGATGCTGGCACTGGCCACACCCGTTCAATTTTATGTCGGTTGGGATTACTATGTCGGGGGCTTTTTATCGCTCCGCAATCGAGCGGCGAACATGGATGTACTCGTTGCGATGGGCTCATCGGCGGCGTATTTTTACAGCCTGATAGTCACAATTGCGATGACTTTCGGCAACACCTCGCTGGAGGGGCACGTCTATTTTGAGACTGCCGCCGTGATTATTACGCTGATTAAACTCGGCAAGCTACTTGAGGTTCGCGCCAAAGGGCAGACAAGTGCGGCAATCAAGAAACTGATCCAGCTTAGGGCAAAAACCGCCCGCGTCGTGAGGAATGGACAGGAGACCGACATCCCGATTGAGGATGTGGCTGTCGGCGACCTCGTCATCGTCCGACCGGGTGAGCGGATTCCGGTAGACGGGGTCGTGATTGATGGACACTCTGCTGTGGATGAGAGTATGCTCACTGGAGAGAGTCTCCCGGTAGACAAAAAACCGAGAGACGAAGTGGTTGGCGCGACCACCAACAAGCAGGGGATGCTCAAATTTGAGGCAACCAAAGTCGGCGCGGAGACAGCACTGGCGACGATTATCCGGCTCGTCAGTGAAGCACAAGGGAGCAAACCCCCCATTCAACGCCTCGCAGACCGGGTGTCAAGTTTCTTTGTGCCAGCGATTATCGGCATCGCGGGGGTGACACTGCTCGTGTGGTGGTTCGGAGTAGGAGTCAATTTTACGCCAGCGATGATGCGGATGGTCGCCGTACTGGTCATCGCCTGCCCCTGCGCGTTGGGATTGGCGACACCGACCGCGATTATGGTCGGCACCGGCAAAGGTGCTGAGCAGGGCATCCTCTTCAAAAACAGCGAAGCCCTCGAAGCCGCCCACACGCTCAAATTCATCCTCCTTGACAAGACAGGGACCATTACCGAAGGGGAGCCTTCTGTCACAGACATCAGCTTCACCGACTGTGAATCCGAACACCTTCGACTCGTCGCATCAGCCGAGCGCAGGAGCGAACACCCGCTCGGCGAGGCAATCGTCCGGGAGGCGCAGGAACGCGGGCTAACGCTCGTTGAGCCCGACAGTTTTGAGGCAGTTGCAGGACACGGCATCACTGCTCACGTTGACGGGCATCATATCGTGGTAGGCAATCTCAAGTTGATGACAGAACATCGAATTCCCCTCAACGGTTTCGAGCCCCACGCTAAGCGTCTACAATCGGAGGCAAAGACCGCTATGTGGGTGGCAATTGACGGCGAAGCAGTTGGGCTTATCGCCGTGGCAGACACAGTCAAACCCACTTCTTCAGTCGCTATCGCCGAACTGCACCAACTCGGCTTAGAGGTCGTGATGATGACAGGCGATAATCGCGCCACAGCGGAAATATTTGCAGAACAACTCGGCATTGACCGCGTACTCGCCGAGGTTTCGCCGGGTGAGAAGGCAGCAGAGGTGAAAAAACTACAGGCGACGGAAGGAGGCTTGGTAGCGATGGTCGGGGATGGCATCAACGATGCCCCTGCACTGGCTCAAGCCGACGTGGGGATTGCTATCGGCACCGGCACCGATATCGCGATGGAAGCCGCTGACGTGACGCTAATGCGCGGCGACCTACGCGCTGTCCCACAGACGATTGCGTTGAGCACAGCGACAATGCGTACCATCAAGCAGAATCTGTTCTGGGCGTTCTTCTACAATGTCGTGCTCATACCAGTAGCAGCGGGACTGTTGTATCCATTGGCCTTCCTGCCGATGGTACTTCGAGCACTGCATCCGGTGTTGGCAGCGTTTGCGATGGCGTTTAGCAGCGTCACCGTTGTCACCAACAGTTTGCGCCTTAAACGGCGATAGGATAGGGGCATCCCTGCCCCGACTCTGTAGGAGGGGCATCCCTGCCCCGACTCCACCGTAGGAGGGGCATCCCTGCCCCGACTCCACTGTAGGATGGGCATCCCTGCCCCGACTCCACTGTAGGAGGGGCATCCCTGTCCCAACTCCACCGTAGGAGGGGCATCCCTGCCCCGACTCCACCGTAGGATGGGCATCCCTGCCCCGACTCCACTGTAGGAGGGGCATCCCTGCCCCGACTCCACTGTAGGAGGGGCATCCCTGTCCCAACTCCACCGTAGGATGGGCATCCCTGCCCCGACTCCACCGTAGGATGGGCATCCCTGCCCCGACTCCACTGTAGGAGGGGCATCCCTGTCCCAATTCCACTGTAGGATGGGCATCCCTGCCCCGACTCCACTGTAGGATGGGCATCCCTGCCCCGACTCCACTGTAGGATGGGCATCCCTGCCCCGACTCCACTGTAGGATGGGCATCCCTGCCCCAACTCCACTGTAGGAGAGGCATCCCTGCCCCGACTCCACTGTAGGATGGGCATCCCTGCCCCGACTCCACCGTAGGAGGGGCATCCCTGCCCCGACTCCACCGTAGGATGGGCATCCCTGTCCCAACTCCACTGTAGGATGGGCATCCCTGCCCCGACTCCACCGTAGGATGGGCATCTCTGCCCCGACTTCACCGTAGGAGGGGCATCCCTGCCCGACTTTTCGCCCAAAAATGGACAAAAAGCCGAAAACCAAATAGCCGCATCAATAGGAGACAATAATGAATCAAACGAGAAAAGTAGTAATGATGGATAGCAACGGAAAGATCTGGACCGGGGAGCAGGAAATCCCTGAACTTCGAGAAGGACAATTATTGGTCGAAGTCCACGCCTCAATGGTGAGCCCGGGGTCAGGACTTGGCGGTGTCAAGAGTAGACGCGCAAATCCGAGCCCAAATCCGACCCACCATCCCTTCGGTTATACAAACGCGGGCGTGGTGATTGACAAAAAGGGCGATTGCGATGAATTTAAGGTCGGTGACCGGGTGTCGGGTATGGGCGGAGGATACGCGCTCCATGCAACTCACGCCTGCATTCCACACAACCTCTGTGCGAAGATTCCAGATAACGTGAGCCCTGAGGAAGCCGCATCCAACCATCTCGCCGCAACTGCCTTACATGCCGTACAACGTGGGCGAATCGTGCTCGGTGAAAATGTGGTTGTGGCTGGACTCGGCCTGGTTGGGCAACTCTCCTGTCAAATTGCCCAAATCGCAGGCGCGTATGTCATGGGACTGGACAGCTTCCCCAAACGGGTGGAGATTGCCCGAACAGCGGGGGTTGCACTCCCCATCAACGTTTCCGAAACCGATCCGGTCCCACTCGCGGAGGAGTTCACCAACGGATACGGCATGGACTGCGGGATTATCGCCTTTGGAGGCGATGGAACCGAAGCGTTTCAGCAAATCCGGAGTATGCTCAAGACGACTCCCGATATGCACAAGATGGGACGTATTGTCATTGTTGGGGGTGCGAGCGTTACCCACAGATTCGCTGCCGGGCTTGGGAATGTGGACGTAATCAGCGCGGCGCGCACCGGCCCCGGTTACCACGATGAGGCGTATGAGCACGGCGCAGATTATCCGCCCGTGTTTGTCCCCTGGCCGACGCAACGCAATCTGGAGTTAGTCTTGCGGTTTATGTCCGAAGGCAAATTGAAGGTGAAGCCCCTAATCACAGATGTCCTGACCATCGAGCAAGCGGCAGAGGGATGTGAGAAGCTCATCCAAACACCAAATGAGGCACTCGGCGTTGTGTTTAAGCCTTAGATGCAGAATTCCTCTTGACACTAAGGCTGACCTCTATTCCGTTGCGAACTGACCAAAATATTACTTGCTTTTCGCTTTTGGATGGGTATCTCGCGGGCGGTGAGGCGGTTTGTCCACTTTGCGATGTTGCTTTGTGCGGTCTCGAAGCATTACATCCCTCCGTTTGGGAGGCGAGGTCGCCCCAGGGGTAATTTGCTCAGGTGTCGTTGCCGTTCCCTGATATGTTTTTAACTTCGCCTCAAGCTCCTGAAGCAACTGCTCCCATTCAGATTCCGATTCAATTCCGCTACGCATCCATTCCCACTCCTGAGAGCGATCTAGGCCGTCGGTAGGTATTGGTTCTGTAACATCCATTACTTGGGGTGGTTGCGATACCGTTTCAGAGGCGGTATGACCGTCTGAAAAGTCGCCCAAGCCGTGTGTTGAACTTGGATGTGTTGTGTCATCAGGAGTCGGATGGTGGTGGTGATGCGGAGATTGGGACTGTATCAATCGTCCTTCCGCATCTATCACGCCATCAGCGATTAGTTCCGCTCTATCGAATATCCCATTTTCTATCAGGCGATTTAGCTTGGTCTCTGTTCTGTCTTTGTTTTCTTTGTTTAGCATTTCCATAAAAGATTCCATTTCAAGTTTCTCAAACCGCATCATCACCTCACGGGAAACATCGGGAGGGATTTTTTGTACAATCGTTGTCCTTGGCGGCTGACCGACGATTATATCATTTATGAGTTTTAGACGCTCTGTAGCGTATCTCTTTCGCTCTTGTGCTGTCGTCGTCTCGGCGGTAATTAGTCTATCGAGTTCATCCATCCGTTTCCGTTCCTCCTGCGTAAAATTTCTCGGTTCGGGCCCTGTGTGGAAAACGTTCTTTCCATATTTCAGTTGAACCCATTCGCCATTTACCAACACTTTTGAACGAGACGGTTTTCCCTCCCACTGTTTCCGATATTCGATTATTCTTTTTATTTCTGGGATGTCTTCTCTAGGGATGCTTGGAATGTCTCCTTCAGGCGAAGGAGAATCTGTCGAATTATTTGAAAATGCTTTCGGGACCTTTGAAGATACTTTCGGCACGTTGCGGGTTTGGGGTTCTCTGTTCTCCTCTTGTGGAGCAGACAAAAATAGACAGATAACGAGACCAAAAAGTAGAATTGGAATGAAAAAAATTCTAAGATATTTCACCATCTTTATCTCCTCTAAACGTAAATGTTATGATTATGGTGATTGGCAATTGGTCGCCTCTATAGTAACTCAAGCCGCGCCCCTGATAGGCAAAAGCGAAGGAACCGAGTTTTTTACGATAAAAAGGTACGATCTTAGACGCAAACGCGACCAATTTGTTTATCATGCTGGAAACGACGACCCAAAACTCAGTTTCTATGGAATAGGTAGCAACTCAGGTTATCACACAATAGTGGTAGATTACCCTGTTCTGATTTATTGTAGTCTGACTGTGTGCAATTATCGCCCTTTTGCACTGTGTCGTGTGTTATAATTTACGAAATATCAGCTTCATCTCAACGATACAACGAATCTCAATTCTTAAAGGAGAAATTATGGAAATACGAGGCATTCGCGAATCAGAGTTAACGGAGATGATCGACCTACAGTGTGCGGTGTTTCTCCGCGATGGCCACGCGCGCTACTCTGCTTATGTTCAGGAAGACCAAAGTTATGCGCTTGAGCAGACTCGCGTTGTTGTTGTCAACGGGCGTATTGTTGCAACTTTGCGGATCTGGGAGCGTGAGATGCGGATTGGTGGGGAGTGTATTGCACGAATGGGAGGCATTGGCGGGGTGTGTACCCACCCAGAGCATCGTGGAGCGGGTTACGCGACAGCGATGCTTGAGGACGCTATCTCGTATATGCGGGCGAGCGGTTACGACCTCAGTGTGCTGTTTTCGATTATTCCGTGTGGATTTTACCGCCGGTTGGGATGGGCGTGTATTCCGATGGGGGGGGTGCGTATCACACGCCGCCGGATGGTTCGGTTGGGGGAGACAGATTGGGATGTGGTGCCGTTCAACGAAGAGAGGGATTTGGAGGCAGTTGCGACGCTCTATAACGAATATAACGCCCAACAGAGTGGGTCTATTGTGCGTTCGCGCCCCTACTGGGATATGGGGCCATCGCGTATAAGGGGCGTGTTACCGACTGTGGTTGCGCGGCAGGGAGAAGCGTTGGGGGGCTCCCTCAATTTTCAGATTGAAGAGGGTCACGCGCACATCAATGAGCTGGCGTATAATCGCATAGATGCCACAGTCTTGCTCGCATTAACGAACCATTTCCTACACCTGTGTGACGCGCAGGATGTCGAAGATATCAGCGCGGAGATTCCACATCGGCATCCGGTGGTCGATCTGCTTGTCGAAGGCACAACCGGCGATCTCACTTTGACCGGGACAACCACAATGATGGCGCGTGTCATCAATCTGCCGAACCTACTCCGCCAACTTCTGCCGCAACTGCAATCGAAACTGAATGCGTCAAATGGACGGTTTGCACCGGTCAAGCTCGGCTTTGAGGTCAATGACCAGCAAGCGGTGCTACAGCTTGATGGTTCAGGTGCGCTGCAGGTTTTTAACACTGCCGCCAACGTTGTCCCACTGAAAATTCCAGAGCGTTTTTTTTGGCGTGCTCTACTTGGCGAGTCGGGGTGGAGCCGCCTTGAACCCACCGTAAAAGCGTGTGGCACTTCTATGGCGCGGGAAGTTTCCGCACTATTGTCAGTGTTGCTCCCCCAACAAGAGGTGGTCTTTTGGGGACCAGACCACTACTGATTTTGAACCTCAAATTTCATAAGGAACCACTTAAACCTGTTGCCTTGAAAATGATTTTTAGCGAAAAAATGAAAAAGGTCAAAATTCTTGTTGCAATGAAAATGCAAACATGCTAATATAGCTAGCAGTTGGTTTCCTAAGTGAATCGTGGGAATCAACAAATTTTAAGGAAGAACGGTTTGGTCGCACCGATTTACAAAGCGGTGCAGAATGTTTACACAAGCATAGCATATAGGAGGAGTAACAAGATGAAATTCAGATTTTTGTGGATTGGCATGGTTGTGCTGTTTATTGCGGGTATGTTAACGGCTTCAAGTTATGCCAAGCTAGACGAGAAAACCTTGGTAGGCCTGTGGATGTTTGATGAAGGTAATGGTAAAACGGCAAAAGATGGTTCTCCAAACAAAAATGACGGGGCACTCACGGGTAACCCTAAATGGGTGAATGGCAAATTCGGCAAAGCCCTTGAGTTTAATGGTACCAATTTTGTCGATATGGGAAATGACGAATCCCTTCAGTTTGATGGGGATGTGACAATTGTTTTTTGGGCTAGACCTGAGGAGGTAGCCGGTGGCCGCCAAAACATCGTTTGCAAAGCATACGGCGGCGAAGGTTGTCTGACAATGGAACCGGATGGCCGGTTAAGTTTTTATTGGGGCGATAACGGCGGAAATGGTCAGCCTTATGTGGAGGTTCAAAGACCCCCTCCCGGTACCTTCCAAAGTAAAGAATGGATTCACGTGGCTGAGACCAGAGATGTCAAAAAACGCAAGTACAATATGTACAAAGACGGTAAAGTTGCCGCCACTGCTGGGTGGAATAAATGTGGGGCTCACCCGTGTGGCGATTCTACGCCCAGCGGGCTGAATCTGTACATTGCTCATGGCTATGCCGGTAAATTCAGAGGCATCCTTGACGAAGTGGCCATCTTCAATGTGGTGCTAAGTGAGGATGATATTAATACTATCATGGACAAGGGATTGGAAAAGTTAGCCGCCGTTGCGCCCGCTGGCAAACTCGCCACTATATGGGCAGATCTCAAGCAATAACAGTGCTACTGATAGACGAATCAGCAAAGGCAAGAACACATCGTTCTTGCCTTTTTTTATTTTTGAAAGTAAGATGCAAGGCGGTAAAACAATATGAATCTGGTGTTATATCGGGCTATCGTGCAAATCTCGCCGTTTCAGCTTTGAAGGTAGTACGATGAGGCCTGACACAATCACTGCAATGATCAGAGAAACAGCAGGACCGAGCAACTTATCCTCTTTTGGGAGAGTTAATACGAAAATATAGCCAGCTCCCAGCAGATACAATCCTGAATCGACTCCCCCCCGCGCCAGTTGAGCCGCGAGATATGTGCCAGCTAAGATGCTAAACGCAATCCATATCCATGAGAAGGTTGCCGGGGTCCAGCCAACGAAGGGGATGCTAATAAGCGCATACGCGCTCCATCCCTTCGGAAACAGATCAAAGGCGTGGTGCACAGCAAAAGCGAGACTCACACCCATCGCAAACAAGCGGACCGGTGGAAAACGGAGACGCAATGCCAGTCCGAACAGGATTAGAGGAATGAGCGGCCCGTGTGTAATGATAGAGCGGTGGAGTAGCAAACTCGTCTTTTGGTCGATATCCGGTAGGCGTATCCCCCAGTGAAGTCCCCCTACGAGAAATATCGGAGCAATTATGAGTGCTAACCAACCTCCCCGTTCCTTCATGTCAGTGCGCCTCCATTTGGACGTTTATCAACGCGCTGCCTTCGCCCCCCAAGCCTTTGAAGTCAGCACGTTTGGACTATAAGCAAAGGGAGACCACTCGTAATATTGGCTATAGGAATAGTACGGACTCCTATTCTTGTACCACGGGGTGTTTGTGCCGATACCCTCGACAGACGCAATGTCGAGTATCTGCCCTTTCATCTTCCCCGAAACTTTGATTGGACGACCCGCCTGCTCTGCGGCCACAAGCATCTTGACCATCGATCGGATTCGAGGTTCATTTTCAAAGTTCACCATCTCCGCACATCTAACACCGTTAATAACAAACGTCCAATACCCACCGTGCAACGGAGTAGGCGATGAAAAATCGCCACGTTGTGGCGGTGATGGGATGCCAGAAATCGTTATCTGTTTTTGGTCGTAACTGTGTGGTTGCATTTTCAAGTTCTCAACCGCTACGGATTGGTAGGTTTTTCCACAACCGGAAATTAAGAGCAGAAGTCCTATTAAAATTATCGGTTTCATTCTAAGATACCTCCTCGAAGGTTTGGGATTTGTGAATTACCCGTTCTGAAGGGCTCGCCATCGGTCATAGTACGGTTGCATCGCTTCCGGCAGTGCGCCGCGCACATTTTCAGCTAACATCCATTTCAACCTCTTATCCGTCTCTTCGGGCGGGTCATCCGCACTGTGCTTTGCCCAACTCCCTGCTACTGTCAGACGTTCTATATCCTTTTTCATAATGCCTCGATGGATGATATTGCCGCTCCAGAAAGCGGTTTGACCCGCCTTCAACGCAATCACCTTCTGACCGGGGATATCCTCGTGGCGCGTATTGAGCAGGCACTCACGCTCGTGGTCAGTCCGATAACGCTTCTGACTGCCAGGAACGACCATTAGGCAGGCATCGTCTATCAACGCGAGATGCCACTTAACCCGAGTCATGGGCCTGTTCAGGATTTCCAGTTCGACCTCCTCCGTGCCATCCCGCGCATTCTTCCCGAAATCACGGTGCCACCCGAATCCGTAGTCCGCCTCGTAAGGATTGGTGAAAATGAGTACCCCGCCTAACCGTAATTCACCACTCAGAAAGGCGCGAGTATAGCCCATGATGGGTTCGGACATCAGATATTCCGCAAAGATCGGTTCATCAAACTCCGGGGCGAAGAGACCTCGAATCGCCCAAGGTTCACCGTCCTCTGAGCGATGCGTAAAGATGTCTATCTCATTTGACAGAACCTTTGCCTTTACCCGTTTGGTGGATTCCAGTAGCGGGAGGAGCATATTTGGTTCGACAGCGTTATCTGTAATGAAATACCCTTGGGTTCGGTACTGTTCCATCTCTGCTTCAGTGAGCATAGTCTCGCCTCCTAGCTTCTTGGTATCAATCCGACAGCAACGGCAATCCCACAGGTTGCCCCGTCTCATAGCATTCCAACGCCGCAAAAGCGACCTCATGCGTCTTGATGGCATCTTCAAGATTACAATGAGATTCCTGATTAGTAAGGATGCAGTCGACGAAGTGGTCCATCTGACCCTGAAACGGGTGGTGTGTGACATCCGCACTGTCCGGTAGGATTGCGGGGATTTCGACCCATCCGTTCTGTCCGGGAAATTTATGGGACCAGATCCGGTTGTCCTTAATCGAACCGCGATTGCCGAAAATCTCTAGTGGGAAAGTGTACGGCATGATACAACCGTAATTGACGGAGACTTTTCCGAGCGCACCGTTTGCAAACTTGACCAAGCATACCTCGAAATCGTCATATTCGAGCGGTGGGCCCTCGCGCCATTGCGAGGTAAAGTAGTCATACTCTTCAGCCACCCCTTTACGGTACCCGCCCGAATAGGCGAATACCTCAACGATGTCTGCCGCTTCATACTGCGACTGGGCGGCAAACCAGCGGATGGAATCAATCGCATGACACCCGCCAGTGAGCAGGGCACTGATGCCCGTTGACTTTTTCCGCGCATCTTCGTAGCCGGTCCACCAACTCGCGATGTCGTGCTGATAGTCTGCCTCAACAAAATAGACCTGGCCTAGGGCATCGTCCGCTACCATTGCCTTGATGGTTTCAAAAAGGGGATTCCAGCGGAGTACAAAGCTCACAATCGTCTTGACACCCGCCGCCCGAACCGCATCGCGCATCGCTCCCATCTCCGCTACACTGTTGGCAATCGGCTTCTCGACGACGATATGTTTCCCCGCTTCTGCGGCGGCGATTGTGTTTTCCGCGTGCAACTGTTGCGGTGTGCATACCGAAACGATGTCCACACCATCATGCTTTAGGGCCTGTTCATAGTTATCATAAAGCCCAATCCCCTCCAACCCCGCCTCCTCAGCGCGAGCTTGACAACTTGTCAATTTACGACTAGAGATTGCGACGACCTCAGTATGTGGATTCGTATCAAACGCTTTGATATGTTGTGTTGAAACCCAACCCGCACCGTGAACCAACACGCCCAATTTTGTTTCAGCCATCATTTCCCCCTTTCTAGGAACCTGTCTTAAAAACAACCCAACCCCTACGGGTAGGAAACAAAACCGCAGGTGCAAAACCGTGGGTGCGAAATCCCTTTCCCACCCTTATTCTACCCCCGTGGGTGGGAAATCCCTTTCCCACCCCTCGGTGATCAACCCCGCCCCATGCCAAAAAATACCCCACGATGACACTTACCGTAGGGTATCTGTGTAAGATATGAGGGTTAAATATTTATCAATACGAACGTCTGACATTTGGATCAATTGGGGCTTGCTATCTTGGAATTTTGAAGAAAAGATTTCAGCTCGACCTTCTCCTTTCATCTGGCTCATCTCCTGCTTCATCGAGAATTGCTATCGGTATCAACTTGCTTCCTATAGCTTGAAACTTGTGTTAGATATGTCTCACCGATATATCTTGCCAACATTTCTCCCACGAATTGATGTCCAATTGCATTCCAGTGTCCGTCATTGGCAAAATAGAGTCTTTTGCCTTCCAACCGAAGGTTATTCGCCTCAACTCGAAATTTCTCAAGGGGATCCAAGCAATCAATATCATTTCTTTCGCAGATGGCAACAAGTTGGTCTCTGACCTGTTCTATCGCCCAATTCTCATCTGAAATACTGTACTGATTTTTCATCTTATTCCACTCTTTCAGATAAACACCGGCTCGCATCGGAACATAGAAAACAAGCAATTTACTGCCGATGGAAATGGTTTCCTTCTTCAACTGAATAAGAATTGCCTCCGTAATTTTCCAAGCCTCAGCAACATCAGCACTCGCCTGTTTCTGATAAACGCTGAATTCTTGTGGAATCGCGGTAGAATGCATTTGCCCGTCATAATTCGTTGAAGTGTATAAAGGATTCGTTTTTGTGTACAAGGAAGTACGTTTTAGCCGATTCGATACGAACCTATATAAACATGATTTCCTGTAAAGCCAAGCTCCCGTAGGACCTAAAACATGACTTTGTATATAACCTTTTGTAGCCAAATCGGGTTTCGGAACAGGGACGTTTGTCACTCTGAGCGTCCCATCTTCATTGAGTTGAAAGCGGGGTTTATATCCACGCCAATACCTGACCCGGTTGTTATACCAAACGTCATTGTCGTAGAACATCAGAATTGTCAGATCTGGTGAGTATTTTTTCCCCTCCGTTTGAAACAACAAAAGTTCTTGGTCGGTACTATAACCACCTGTTCCCGCATTTATCACTTCATAGTGCTTATCACTTTTACCTGCATTCAGTTTTATCTTTAAGACTTCAGAGCAGAGATCGTGAAACTCAACGGTGTACCCTTCAGCAAATGAGTCACCAAGGACAAAGATTCTATATTCATCATGATTCTTTTCGTAAGAATAGTCTGGCCCACGAATCCCCTTGGAATTCATTCTTTCAGATATTGTGTATTCGGATGTCACATGTTTTCCGGTTATATTCGGAATTTTTCGCCAACCAAGCAGTGAGTCATACTCAGTAAAGAGCTTGTGACTGCTCAGAGGTGGACTATAGAAAATCCGGATGAGAATTTCAAGCACGAGCAGTATAAAGAGTAGTGCCCCTGAAAAAGTGGCAAAGTCATAGATGGCTTTCTTAATTTTGGGGTGCATAATTTCGATCCACGCCCAGCTGTATATGCTATTCATCGAAGGTCAGAGTATCCCTCCGATGCTAGCTATTACTTCGCTAACTATATGAACCTCGCTAGGATAGCATAAAACGGGCCTTTGCAAACTATCGTGAGAAGTGTTCCCAGCAATATTATGGGAGCGAAGTGGAATGTATGTTGAATTAAAAGTTTGTTATCAAAGCTATGAAAATGTCCTTCAGCAGCGAGTTGTTGCAACTCGGTGATTTTCTCCTCTGAAATTCCTTCTGGAACTGGAGAGACTACAATGTTTTCATCCAGTAAGTTGGACATGACAGTTTCTTCTTTCTCATATCGAACGCCATCTTGTTGATGAAAAACCCGCTTGATTTGTTCTGCCGGAATCATTCCCTGCCGTAATTCGGTAATGTCAACCCATTTGCTCAACGCAATGCGGTCCAGATGGAGAACAAAAGCTTTGAGGACTGAATATACAAAGAAAAACGCAACAAGTAAAGTAACAAAGCGGCTTACAAAGAGAGTGAGCAATCCTGGGTGAAAGTATCCTAGGGCAAGTAAGGAGGGTAACATAATGATGAATGCCCAATATTTCTTTTTTTCGTATTTTTTGATTAACCTTTTGAAGGCAAAAAATACAAAAATAACGAGCACCAATGTGTGAAGTCCATTTAACGGAATGGAAAACAGATTACTCGCCAGAAAGAAGAGATAATAAACACAATAAGCAAATGCTGAAAAGAAGAGTAAGTTCATGGAAAAATCGAAGGTGTTCTTCTTGAATCCCTCGGCGAGAAATGTCATCGCCAAGGCTTCCTTTTTCTGTTTGAAGGAGGTTCTCAAAAGTATGTAAATGAGCCCGAAGGAGAAATAAACAATAAAAATGTTGGCGAGCACAATAATTGGTGGAAAGCGCATTGATGTCTGCACAAATAAGGAGGGTGGTAATGCCAATGAAATACCGTAGTACAGTTTGGCATCGCCAGGAGATAGAACACCAAACCAGTAACAAGCAAAGGCAATGAGCCCGCTAACAGTTATAATACTGAGGCAGAAACTGAACGTTGTCCTGCCGATTATAAAGAAACTGAGTTGGATAAGCAGACCCGCGTAAAGAAGTCCAAAAGTACAACTGTTTTTGATGACCCCTGATTTTAGGTCCGTATAACTTGCATAACCGCAAAAGAGGAGGGGCATGACTACCAATAAGTTGTCATAGCTAAACATAATCGTATCACACTCCTTAATATCTGAAGTCTGAATTTAAAACTCTCTCCAAAATGTGTTCTGCCCGCTCCGGATCTTTGCAAAAATGGTTCAAAACTGCCAAAACCTCCTTCTGTGTATGGTCTTGAAGAAGCGTTGCGACTATTGCATCATGCACTGGCAACTTCCGAAAGCTTGGCAGTTGACGGGCGAGGGAAACCACACTTCCATCCGATTTGTCATAAGAACGCATGAATTTCAGCGGAAAATGTCGATGGCTCTGTTCTTTGGAATACTGCTGTTCCCGCAGTGCTCTAAAAAGTTCAATGAGTTTTTGCGCCGTTGCCTCCCATGTATGGGAAGCGGCTTTTTTTTGTGCATTCGCACCGAGTTGTTGTCTTTCAGCCTCATGGTCGATCAAAAACAGAAGTTGCTCTGACAGTGCTTCAACAGGGATGTTGAGTTTCCCGTAAGCATCCCAATCGGTTTTGATGAAGATCCCTGCGTTGCCCACTTCAAAGGGCATCTTTTCAGCTCCTGCAACAATCATTGGTACACCACATGCCATGGCACTTAGTACATGAGAAGATAAAACGCCTAAGACTGTAGGAAAGAATGCGAGAGAAACGGCGTTAAAGATGATAGACAGTGCATCGATATCCTTGGCATCGGAAATCGGGTAAAATTCGATGTTGCCCGGTTTGTCTTTCATGTAGTCTCTCATCATCTCATCTAAAATCAAAAAGGCCATCCCCTGATTTTGGATGGCCAGTTTCGTCAATAATGGAACGCCTTCCTCTGGAGAAAAGCCTGAGATGATCAGAACAATTGGCTTGTGATAAAACTCATGGTTATCTAATGCTTGAGCAACATTTATCTTCGCCGCTTGTTTATTAAGGGGAGAAAATAAATCATGGTTGACACCATTTGAAATCACATGAACGTCTTTTGTTTCACATACCCTATTAAACGCATCTCGTGTCCACGAAGAATCCGCACATAAAGCATCAAAGTTACGGAGCACGAAGGACATTTCAAGAAAGGATTGAATCTGTACATCCTTTCCAATTTCTCCGCTCCTGGTAAATTGATTGCTACATATTCTATGAATAACAGGTTGATTGATATTCGAGAACGGGAGTTCCTCATACGAAACCGATGACAACGTTAAAATTCCATTACACGTTTCCGGAATGTATTTTGCGGGAGAAAATATCCGGTCCTTTTTGAATGGTATCTTCTTGATGCCTTCAACATCGAATTCAACCTCGGCTTCCAAAGCGTTCTCATCTTGAATGGGGTATCCGATTTCCATATCCGCCTGCTTTGCCAAAGCAGATAAAAGATAGAAATATTCGACCTTGCTTGTAAAGGTGCGAAAGGTTAAGGTGTTTAAAAATCCGGGAGACACAAAGAGACGTAGCCTCTCGCTTCTGTCCATTTCAAGAGATTGCGTCTTCTGCCCGTCGAAGAACATTCCGGTTAAGGCAAACTCCTCTAGCTTTTGCAATGCGCTTCTGATGGCAGATTTATCGTAGTCAATTTCCAATTGTTCCAATAATTGGACTCCATTGAATGACTCACACAAATCCAGGATGCGCGAGATAATTGTATCGATCTCAACAACATAGCCAAGACTCAAATCTGCGGCATATTTCACCCCGTTTTGCTCAAATTGATAGATTTGATGCAATTTCTGTGGAAAATCAATCATTGAACGTTACTCCCAACTTCGGCAACCGATTTTTGATGCCTATGACACATTTTTAGCTGGTTGCCTCGGCAAAAGCTTTTACGCGCATCATTATGTCACGCACTTGATTCCAATCATCACAGAGGTGTAGTAAAGCGGCCTCCACTTCCCGCGGAGTATGTCGTTTTAATAGACTTAGGGCGACCCCTTCCGCTACAGATTGTGTGTATGTCTTCCTCTGCAAAGGAGCCTCCTGACTCGTTGTCAAATTAATCAACTGGGATTTATATTTAAAATCCGTTTCCGTGCGGTTATAAATCGGGGCAAATGTCACAAAGAAATCACGCTTTCGTTGTGCAAAACACTTCTTTTGATTCAGTTGCTGAAATAAGCGAATCAGCTTTTGGGCACTGAAATCCCACGAATATTGCATCGCACGTTTTCGTGCTTTCATGCTTAATTTTTGACGTTCCTCATCGTCGTTTAAGAGCCGGTTCACCACTTTTGAAAGTTCATAGGGACAAACGTAGCCTGCCAAGCTACCGATTTCATGCCGAAAAGCCTCCGCAGGAACAAGCACACCTGCATCTCCAACCACATGAGGAAAACTATGATAGTTCGGCACAATGGGAGGCACACCGCAAGCCATCGCTTCTAAGACTACCTTACTAAACGTTTCAGCGAGTAAAGATGGAAAACAGAACAGATCGAAAGCGTTATAAAACAGGGGAAGTTCATCTCTAGGACGTTTGCCCGCGTAGATTAAATTTTCAGGTAGCTGATAAAGTGAATAAATTGTTAAGTCGGGAACAATAACGAGAAAGATGTATTGGGGGTTCATTTCCGCCAGCTTAATATAGAGTCCCGGTCCCTTTTCAATGTGGAATCGTGATAGGAAGCCGACTATTGGCCTCTCTAGAAGTTCCGGCTTACCAAGTATCTGAGCAATTTCCCGTTTGGCAGCAGCTTTCTCCATCGGTTTGAAATGATCTAGTTCGACACCATTCGGGATGACGTGAAAGAGAGATGTATCCATTACAAATTGAGCGTAGAAATCTTTCGTCGACTCGGTAAGTGTCATAAAGGCATCAAAGTCCCGCATTGAGGCGTACCACTGTAGAATCGCGTTAATCATCGCCCCATCCTCACCCCGCTCTTCGCGAATCGGCAGGACAACGGGAATTTGCAAAGATTTCAACAAAGCAGAAAATTCAATTTCGGTTGGATTGCTGAGCAACACCCCATCATAACCAACGGATAGTGCTCGGAGAAGAGAGGCTGTACTTCCGGGATGAAAGAAGGTGACGCGCATTTCCTCAGTCGCATCAGATTCTTGTGTGACGTAAACATCGGCGTACTTCGTCAGTGCTTGCAACAGATGTTGCTCAGAGATAGAAGCACCGTGAGCACTCCATGTTATATCTCTTCGATCGGCTTTGATTCTCGGGGCTAAAATCTTCATCCGTGACGAAGGCATTTCAGATACTTGCCTTGCTTCGGAAGAAAAAATTAAGCCATCCTTTTCAATATCCGCCAGTGCCTGCAAACCATCAATGATTTCTCCCTCTGCGTAGCTTCCCCTCAGATGCGCTAAAATTTGATCGTTGTCGTAAGTTGAACACACTTCTAGAATGTCCCACGTCAACTGATCTATCTCCAGGATTTGGCATGCATCTAAGTCAGCAACATACAATTTGCCATCGGCATCAAATCGGTGAATGTCTCTGAATTGTTTAGGGCATTCTAACATACAAGCACCTTGCGAATGCTCACGCAGAATTCACAAAACAGTCCAAAATTTTATACAAAAAAGAAAAACGAAAGACAGATTACCGTCTTCAACTGCAATGTTTTATGAGGCTACTAACTAGGGGCGTAGAGGAATGCTGCTGAACTCATCCGAAGATAGCATCCTGTTATAAATAATCAAATCATCAACGAGACCATGGAATACCATCATGTTGGAATAGTTCGTAAATGTCCAGACTTTGTCGCTTTTCTTTTTGTTTTTTGGAGTTGCAACCGCGAGCTTAAAATCTTCAGGGAGACTGATTTGCGTTGTTTTTTGCCCGTTTAGATACACCATGATTTTTCGAGCAACTAAATCAACGCCGCACACGATCACTGTCCATTTATCTTTCTGTAGTGCGGCGTCCTTGATTTCATGCTCAAACTGCTTATTATTTAGCGTGATGATGAGATTTCCCGTCTTTGCTCGGTGCATTCCAAACCACCGGGAGTAAACCCCGCCTGTGAGGATGTTGCGGGCTCGCCTTTCAAAAGAATCTGCCTTGAACCGGATGGCCACGGTGAACGATGTGTCGCTCAGTAATGGTGTCTCGCACACTGCGCGATAACCGTCAGGGGTGCCGCTGAATTCATACTTTCCATTGAGGTAAAGTGCGTTGTCCTTGAATTGAGTATTCTTTAGTTGGAACTGGTGCTTACGTCCGCTGGCATCTTCGGCGTTCCCGTCAAAATGGAAATGTGCAAGGATCTCAGTTTGCAATTTGCTCTGCTCTACGTCTGCTTGTACAGGACGCGATATACACAATCCAACGAACACAAAAAGCATAATCATGATTTATGCGTTCCTTTCGACTCGGGTATCAGGATTTGGGAAGTTTTGAAATTCTTTCTTAGAAAGGGACTTAACGCCCTCTCAGACGAGCAATTAATGCCTGAGAAAACTTGATCGTGCGAGTCCAGAACGAATTTGGTGGTAGAGATAATATGTTTGCGACTGTATTGTAACATTCCTTTTGCCGACGAAAACGTTCCTCGGGTTCAAGTTTAGTGTCAAGAGCACTAGTGGCCTGAATTTGGTCAGTGGAAATCTGGTAGACATCACGGATGGCATTGACGAAATCTCTCGCTCCTTGGTTATTCTTGGATATGACATTCAGAAAGGCATCATCGAGATGCACCAAGGCAGACTTAACAAGGGCATAATTCTCATTCACCCAAAGGATATCTTGACATCTAGACTTATCTTCCCAGTTGGGTTTGACCGACTTCAGCTTCTGCAACACAGCGAACTGATGTCCTACCTTGATGACCTTCATCGAGAAACTTTTGGGGTAGATCGATAGCCAGTTTTTCACAATTCTCCTTTCATAGCTTCTCCCATAATCGTCTAAAATTACGATGCCACCAATTCGGAGTTTGTCGTAAATCTGGTACAAACACGCTTCTCTACCCCTTAGTGTATAAAATGGGGGATCATCGACGATCACGCAGTCTATCTCCAAATCACCAAAGAAGGAATCTTCTTCATGAGACAGTAACTGTCCAGAACCGTAGGTTTGAAACTGTAGTGCCCGATGTCTAACGCTAAGGTTATTCGTGCCGAACTCTTCGATCAAAGTGGTCGTTACTTCTTGGTGTCGCCGATTGCTTTCAATCGATATAATACTTGTCTCGGGGAAAGCCATAGCGAACCGAATTGAGTTTTTCCCACTTCCAAACTCGACGATTCTTTTGGGCGTTTGTAGGCAGCGAATGGATTCAACAATCCTCACAAATGCTGCCTCACCTAGACTCCACGAATCATTGAGATTGAGTTTGTCATTCTCCCACGGATGCATGGAACATTTCCTCCTTATTAACGGGTTGGGTATGATGCCAAAACACCGCCGCTTGTTGCTGGTTTGGCACATCCCACAGTCGAACCGTAAAATCAACACTTCCTGAAGCCAGCGTTTTGCCATCCGGTGAAAACGCAACCGTGTGGACTATATTTTTGTGTTCATCTAATACAGCAATCTGCTTTCGCGCTGCCACATCCCACAGTCTGACGGTATAATCTTCGCGGCGGCCGCCTCCGGAAGCGAGCGTCTTCCCGTCAAGACTAAAGTCCACGGATTGCACATACTCACGGTGCCCCTTCAAGACACCGATCTGCCTCATCACACCATATCCCACATCCGAATGGAAGCATCCCGACTGCCCGAGACAAGAGTCCTTCCCATCTGAACTAAACACTAAAGAAGCCACCAAGCCGGTATGATCCTTCAACACCGCTGTCTGCTTTTTTACCACGACATCCGCCGAATGGTATTATCCGGCCGAGTCGAAGCCCATCGGGACTGAAGGCGACGGAGCGTACCTCTGATGTGTGTCTTTCTAACAGCCCGATTTCCGTCAGTGTTTTGGCATCGTAGAGCCAGATACAGCGAGGAAGTCTTTTTCATCCCATTTGGCTTCGAGTTCTTCAAACGCTGTCAACGCTGCTTCCTTGGTCAAAAGTTGCGAAAGCGGAAGTCGAGAGTTATAACCCTCGACTTCTGCAATTGGACGCAAATCTGTCGCTATTAACACTCTGGCTTACAGTGGTAACTGGTATCAGGTACGAAACAACAAATCGTATTGTCGTCACAGTCATGATTACCATGACATTCTACGTGAGCTTCCGTTGCCGGAGCAAACAACAGAGCACCTAGAGTTGAAGCACCTGCCAGGGCCGCCACGGTGAAGGCGGTCCGACTTCCGATTTTCCCGTCTTCAAGATGCATAAAATCAGAAATCTTTCGTTGTACGGTTGACTTAATGTGAGCGTGCACGTGATTTTGCCTCCTTTCTTTTTTAATTTGCAATGGTTAAGAATAATGAACCAATTTTCCAGCATCCGTTTAACCACCACACTCTACAATGCTTAATGATATGATAGTTAATAATGCTTTGTCAACTTTAAATTGACAGATTTTCGTTGAAAAAATCGCCACGCTGTTAGCGGCAGGTTTCTGATACCTTTCCGCGCCACAGGGCACCAGAAATCCGCCGTCCATCTATGACTAAAGTGGGTGATGCTTTAATACCCAACTCCTCTGTTCGTCTAATTTCCTGTAAAAATTGTTTCCTTGTTTGCTCAGTACCAACCATCCGAGCAATCCTATTAACATCAAGTCCAACTTTTTGAGCACACTTCGTCCACGATTCCCGAAGATGTTTGGCACGACAAAGGAGGTAATCAAAAAACTTCTCGGGATACTGTGCTGCAATCACCATTTGACGGAGATCTTCAATGACTTCTGGCTCTCCATGCAAACTGGTGAATGAAAGTTCCGCATCGGTATCCTCCACACTAGCAATGAACCGGAGTTTGAAGTTAATAGTATCATCATACTTTGCAAGAAATGGAAGTAACTCCTGCTCGGCTTGCACACCAAAGGAGCAATAAGACATCACGAATAACTCCACTTGAGGCTTTATCGGACCGCGCAGTCGCTGATCAATAATCGCTTTCAGGCTAGGCCTCGTGCGACTATGGTTTACCTCTGGTATTAACTGTTGGACAATCAAATCAAATCCCGGTGAATGATCGGGCATGTGGCAATTGGCACAAATCTTCTCTTCGACTTTCCCACGGATGTTCTCTGTTATTGGATTGTGTACATGCGCTTTGCCGGGACCATGACAAGTTTCGCATCCTACTTCGGCAAGATGTTCTCGTTTCGGATTGCCGATCTGGTATCCGCTTTCATACCCAAATCCGGTGACGTGACAGGAAACGCATTCGGGATAAAATTCTCTCCCAACATATCTCAATGTGTTGAAGGCGACCGCGTGGGAGGTGTGTGCCCACTGATTAAATTCTTTTCGGTGACATTCTTGACACGCCTTAGAACCGATGTAAGTATTCTTCGCATCCCGTTCAAGTGCTTGGTCAGAAAATAATGGTTGGCCTTGCCTCTGCAACCGTGGATCATTTTTCACTTGACTATAAAAGTCCGTCAATAATGCTCGCACTTTCGGATCATCTTCGACTGCCTCCGTCAGGGCAATTTGGTGTGCAGAGGCAGTCCGTACTCCTCCTTCGTCACTCAGTATAAGTGCTCCCAGTGTCTTTCCCTTGGAACCGCTATAGGCCAGGAATACATCCCCAACTTGCTCAAATTCTCCGACATCATGGCTCAAAATTGCTGAAATATTTCCGTACTTACCGGCAATCTCGCGGTTGGTCTGGGGAGAAAAATTGCTCAGAAGAACGATAAAATCTGCTTTATCTTGGACCTGCGGCAAGAGGAGAGAGAGTGCTTCAAAAGAAGATTCAACTTCCCAAGAAGGTGAAACAGAATGCCTCAACGTTGAAAATCCAATCAATGCAATCTTTCTACTTCCTACAGTTTTTATCAAGATGGGTTGAATGTTTCTTGAAGCGGTCTGAAGGTTGGAGGCAAGCAGTGGAAACGGTTGATTTGTCAAAATGTTTTCGATAAAATCTGCTCCAAAGTTGGATTCGACTTGGCTGGGGACAAGAGTCTCATACTTCATCAAGGACATTGCCTCAAGGGCCGTTTCCGTTCGCAATCGATCCAATAAAGGGCTTTCATCGTTATGTAGGTGTTCGACAGCTCCATCAGACGATGCGATTTTCTGGATGGAATCCGGCTTCATCTTAGAAATTTCAGAGGGCACCAGTCCCCCCAGGTCAACGAGCAGAGGTGAAAAGCCCTTCTCTCTAATCCGAGAGAGTGCGGTAGCACGTCTAGGTAATCCACCAGATTGACCGATAAAACAACCGCACGGTTCAAGGTGCGCTTGAGTGTTACCGGTGTAGAGTAGCAACAATGTCTCTTCTGGCGAAGTGTCTTCCAACTCTGCAAGGAAATCTGCCAGGGAAATAGCATTGAGCTGAGCCGCTTGCTGTTTCACTTCTCTTATTTGTTTTAATCGACGGGCTTCACTCCAGCGTTGGTAGACCAAGGGACCGACTATAACAGTTGTGATTAAAAGCATCAGCAGTATATATTTTTTAGGGGACATTGGTTATTACCTCTTGAAATTACCAGTGCACTTCACATCAATTTCGTTGAGTCCTATGAATAGCGTTAGATAACGAAGGGGGCTCATACCTACAACTTGGGTTATCGCTTATTATTCTGTGAGCTTTAATCGGTGGCAATCTAATTCCTTCTTTGTTCCTTGTGGTACTTGTAGTCCAAGTTATTGCGGAGAGGGGCTCTCCAGGATATCTCACTGAAAAGCCCCTACTGACACCAAAGGGTTTTACAAGTACGAAGAATTAGGGTATCGATCTTGCTTTGACATTCCCCCACGTAGTCGCCAACTTGTCCTGCGGATCGACAGCTAATGGAATCACAGGCATTTTCCCCAATTCGGAGATCTCCTTGTCGGTTATGATGCGGTCCCACATCGCCCAATCATCAAGATGGGTGAGAAAGGATTCGTTGTCCGAGAAGCGCGAGCCAACGTGCATGTTGGTGCTGATGTTCAGCTTTGCCGCACCGCCCTTAACTCCTGTTTCCTTGCCGTTGATATAATAGGTTACTGATTTGCTATCCGCTAAGACAACGAAGTGGACCCATTCCTTTCGCGGATACTCTCCAGCACCGACCTGCCCCTGCCCATCAAGTTTAATGTTTTGGCCACTATCTCTGGCAAACCAGGAACCGGTTGGTCGGAAATCTCCCAAGTAATTCCAACCGCTATCTATGTCGGCGTAAAACCAAGTGGAAATCGTCAGTGCCTTCGGGTGTCCCAGGTCGTCTTCGACTTCAATCCGACCGAGTCTGTTCGCATGTGCCAACTTCTCGGCACCTTTAGCACTCGTCTGGATAGCCCCTTCAAATTTCCCCTTGTCCCAGTCCATCTGCTTAAAACTGGAGATTTTTCCATCGTGTCCATTCCCGGAAAAGTCTTTGACAACTTCTCCTTCACCGTCATCGAAGGGGAAGTACAAAATTAAACCATCCGTTAGAGCCGCGCTAGCCATGCCACTTATGAAAAGTACGCCCACAAACACTGCCATTAACAAAGTAAAACGTCTCATCAATGTTCCTCCTCTGAAAACAAACTGCTTCTGAAAACAAATTAGTAGAGTGGACTGTTGCCCACCCCAGACTTGTCAATCCTGCCAACGGTATATCTCCCGCAACAAGTATGACTTTGACATTTTCATTATTGAACGTTTATACTTTAACACGATGCTGAAAGTCTGTCAATAGAAAATTTTCGTAACCATGCCATTTCCGCTTGAAAAAGAAGCAAATCTCAGTTATTCTTTCCCGTAGGAGGGGCATCCCTGCCCCGACTGGGCATCTTTAACACGATGCTGAAAGTCTGTCAATAGAAAATTTTCGTAACCATGCCATTTCCGCTTGAAAAAAAAGCAAATCTCAGTTATTCTTTCCCGTAGGAGGGGCATCCCTGCCCCGACTGGGCATCACTACCTTAACCGTCGTCTCATGGCCCCACACCGACGTTTTTTAACAGCACAATCTGAAAAATTGCGGATGATCAAGCTTCAAAAATGATAAACCTTACGAACCACAAACGAATGATAATAATTCTATTTATAAGCTTTTTATCTGCTTCCACGCTCTCACACAGCGATGTCGAGTCACTCCGCCCGACATTAACCCACAAAGGCATCGAATTTATCCTCATCCCAGCAGGTGTATTTGAAATGGGTAGCACAAAAGCAGAAATAGATGCCGCTTTTGAGTCCGCAAACCTGAGAAGTTCAACACTAGAACGTCAGGTATTTGCCGCCGAAGCCCCCAAGCATACAGTCCATTTGGATGCCTACTACATCAGTAAATACGAGATTACAAACGTCCAATATCGAGCTTTTGTGGAGGCGACAGGACACAAGCCACCGTATGATCGGAAGGAAAAGCGATGGATATGGGACGTTCCTGAATTTTCCCATCCGAATCAGCCAGTCGGCGGCGTAACGTGGTTTGATGCGGCGGCGTTTTGTGATTGGAGTGGTGTGAAGTTGCCAACTGAAGCGCAATGGGAAAAAGCCGCTCGCGGAACAGACCGGCGAAAATATCCCTGGGGCAATACTGCCCCCAATCGAAGGATGGCCGCCTTCGGCAAAAATGTTGCCTACCCTGTAGAGGTCGGGAGCTATCCACAAGACATAAGCCCCTACGGCGTGATGGATATGGCAGGAAACGTCTCCGAGTGGTGCCGTGATGGGTATAACGCTTCCTTCTACCGCTACAGTCCGTTGAAGAACCCGCTCTATATCGCTCGCTCCCGACGAAATGCCGCCCGGTCAATTCGAGGCGGCGCTTATAATTACAGTACAGTCTACCTCCGTTCCGCACTCCGAACGCGGCTCCCCGCTAATATGTCATTTCGTGGAATCGGGTTTCGCGTAGTTTATATCCCGCCATCGCGTTAAGCAACTTTCAAATCAAACGTATATGTGTAGGGTCATTGTAGGAGGGGCATCCCTGCCCCGACTTTTCCCCCTAAATGCACAAAACGCCGAAAACGAAATCGCCCGATGGGTTTCTGACCGTAATGCGACATTTAGAAATGGTATAATAACCAAGTTCTAAAGGTCGCACCGTGCAAAAAAACACCCCACGATGATATTTATCGTGGGGTATTCGGTGTAGAGGTTGGGTAACACAACCCCTACGATAATGGACGATGCCTCGCCCTCCACCAAAGCGTTTCGCGAGTACGAAGAATTAAGGTATCGATCTTGCCTTGAGATGCCCCCACGTCGTGGTCAACTTGCCCTGCGGATCGACAGCTACTACTGGAATCACAGGCATGTTCCCTAATTCGGCAATCTCCGATTCGGTTAGGATGCGATCCCACATCGCCCAGTCATCAAGATGGGTGAGAAAGGATTCGTTTTTCGAGAAGCGTGAGCCAATGTGCAAGCTACTACCGATGTTCAGCTTGGCCGCACCGCCTGCTGTCCCTGTTTCCTCGCCGTTGATATAGTAGGTCGTTGATGTGCTATCCGCTAAGACAACGAAGTGGACCCATTCCCTGCGCGGATAGTCTCCACTGCCGACCTGACCTTGTCCGTCAAGTTTAATGTTCTGGGCACTATCTCTGGCAAACCAGGAACCGGTGGGTCGGAAATCTCCCAAGTAATTCCAACCGCTATCTATGTCAGCGTAAAACCAAAGGGAAATCGTCAGTGCTGTCGGATTTCCCAGGTCATCTTGGACTTCAATCCGACCAAGCCGTTCCGCAGTTGCTAACTTCTCAGCCCCTTTAGCACTCATCACAATAGCCCCTTGGAATTGCCCCTTGTCCCAGTCCATCTGATCAAAACTGAAGATTTTTCCATCGTGCCCATTCCCGGAATGGTCTTTGACGACTTCACCTTCACCATCGTCAAAGGGGAAGTACAGGATTAAACCATCGTTTAGAACCGCACCTGCCGTGCCACTTATCAAAAGTACACACACAAACGTTACAACTAACAAAGCAAAACGTTTCATCAATGTTCCTCCTCTGAAAATAAATTCATAGAGTGGGTTGTTGTCCAACCCAGGCTTGTCAATCCTGCCAACGGTATATCCTCCGCAACAGGTATGACTTTGACATTTTCAACGGTGATACTTTAACACGATGCAGAAGGCCGGTCAATAGAAAATTTCGTCACTATGCCATTTCTGCTTGAAAAGAAAGCAGATCTCAGTTATTCTTTTTTAGATTGTCCGCCAGTAGTAGCGCGTTGATTGCGCGTTCTGTTCTTCTTTGCGCCTTTGCGTCTTTGCGTTAAATTTTTCTTAATCTCAAGGTCGCAACTTGGGTTATAATAAGACCTACGCAAAATACATAGACATGAGATGCGAAAAGCTGTAGAATAACCAACAGAGAAGTGGGAAAGGGATTTCCCACCTACGGCCGAGGTCGCTTTCTTTTTAAGACAGGTTCTAATACCACTAAACTTTGGACAATTTTTAAGAATAAACTTGTAGGAACGGCTTCCCAGCCGTGACCCGTTTTATAACCGCGGGTCTTGTAGGAACGGCTTCCCAGCCGTGACCCTGTAGGAACGGCTTCCCAGCCGTGACCTTGTTTATAACCGATAACCCTGGTGAAATTTGACAATCAAAATCGGTAATGTTTGGTGGCTCGGGTGGGAAAGGAATTCCCGCCATAAGTCGAGGATTGCAAGAAGGGTAGGTCCGGGGACGGATGGTCGCGTGAGCGAGCGCATCGCGTGAGCGAACACAAAAGGGATTTCCTACCCACGGGCCGGCGGTTTTTAGAAATTACCGAAGTTGAACGTCAAAACTCATTAGGAACGGCTTCCCAGCCGTGACCCTTTATGCTAATGGCTTAATTTTTATATTGAAACTTGCTTAATATCACTGACGCACGGAAACCGACAGAGGGCGTATCCCCGCGCCATCCTAACGCAACGCCTTTTTCCGCGGGGGGAACTGAGAAAACAAAATCGCAGAATATGAAACCGGTTTCGCCCTACAGCAGGTAGCATGATGAATACCTTTACGGCACACGGAAATGAAATTGAATGTAATTAACCATGAACCGATTTCCGCATTTCGCGTTTATCAGCGTACTTCTGCTCCTTATAAATTTTCCTATTGACACCGCCACGCCTGAACGCCCCGCAATAACTACTTTTACCGCTCAAACTGCCTCTGCGGGGATTCATTTTACGCATAGCAACGGAGCCACCGGAAAGAAATACCTCCCCGAAACGATGGGTGCCGGCGGACTGTTCTTCGACTACGACAACGATGGCAATCTCGATATCTTTCTCGTAAACAGCGGCTCACTTTTGGCATCCGAGCACGACACCGCCACTAACGCACTCTATAAAAACAGTGGGGATGGCACATTTACAGACGTAACACAGATGGCAAATGTCGGAGGGCGTGGCTACGGCATGGGGTGCATCGCGGCAGATTATGACAACGATGGGGATACAGACCTGTATCTCACACACTTCGGAGAAAACCAGCTCTATCGCAATAACGGGGATGGCACATTTACAGATGTTACGGTACACGCTGGTGTGGGGGATGCGCGGTGGAGTGTGAGCGCGTCTTTCGGTGACTTTGACCTTGACGGTAGGCTTGACCTCTACATCGCAAACTACCTTGACTACACCGTTGAGACAGCACACGACTGCTATATGGAAGGGGTTCACATCTACTGTAGTCCCCACGAGTATCAAGGGGTTCGCGATACGCTATATCGGAATAATGGCGATGGTACTTTTACCGATGTCACAGAGGCCGCCGGTGTCACGAATCAGGGGAAGGGATTGGGTGTCCTTTTTACCGACTATAATGCCGATGGTTATCCAGACATCTTCGTTACGAATGACACCGTCGAGGATTTTCTGTACCGCAACAACGGGGATGGCACATTCACTAACGTTGCGAATGATGTGGGAGTCGCCTATAACGCCGATGGGAGAATCACCGGTAGCATGGGAATCGCCAACGGAGATTACGATAACGATGGCAAACTCGATCTGTTTGTGACAAACTTCTCACTCGAAGTGAACAGCCTCTTCCACAACGACGGGGATGGGTTCTACACCATGAAGACCTTTGATGCGGGGCTTGCCAGACCGAGTTTTGCGGTTCTCGGTTTCGGGACGCAGTTTCTTGATTGCGATAACGATGGGAATCTCGACCTTTTTGTTGCCAACGGGCACGTTTGGGACAATGTGGAATTGGTGAATCTGAACCTTGTTGCTAAGCAATCGTGTCAACTGTTCCACAACAACGGCGATGGTGGATTCAATGAAATCTCGCAAGAGGCGGGCGCATTTTTCTCCTCCCGTCTGTTTGCACGCGGCACAGCGGTCGGCGATTACGATAACGATGGAGATGCCGACCTGCTTGTAACCACCTGCGGCGGCGCACCGGCACTGCTAAGAAACGACGCAACAAATCACAATCACTGGCTACAAATCAAGCTGATTGGCACTCGGAGCAATCGAGCTGGGATTGGCGCGAAAGTCCGCGTCCAAACCGAAAATCGCACACAAGTCAGAGAAGTCACCTGCGGCGGAAGTTACGCCTCCGACAGCGCACACACCCTACACTTTGGGCTTGGCGATGCAACAACCGTGCAAACTGTCAAAGTAACCTGGCCAAGCGGTCATATACAGTTGCTCAAAAACGCACGTATAGATGAGACAATTACGATTATCGAAACACCATGAGGAGGCCGATTACCGATTCCTTTTGTTTTCAGAGCACTATTGCGGTATAATACAATCCCGTAGGCGAGGCATTCCTGCCCCGTCGCCCTAACCCCCGCAGGCGGGGCATCATGAAGTTTAAGATTAAACAGGTAATCACAGCCCCGGTAGGTGCGGTTTGATGAAGTTTATAGTGAAATCTAAAAATATGGTGACATTTACCGGTAGGCGCGCTTTGATGAAGATTAATAAAATAATTCGGTAATTCCATAACCATGCCCGGTGCGGTTCGGAAACCGCCCCTACTGGGCATGGGGGAAATCGGGATTACCGATTTAAATACTTAAACGTCATGTAAGCGCGCTGGTCGACGGTGTATCGGTAATTATGGGCTTTACTATAAAAAATAAATTGGGTAATCTGGATTGGACAACGGGAGATTAACCTCCAGACCCGTGGGTGGGAAATCCCTAGTACTATTAACTCTCCTAAGCTATAACCTAAGACGTACTACGCCAGAGTTAATAGTACTCCACCCTTCGGCGATACATCATAGCCGTATGAAACCCCCGGTAGGTGCGGTTTTGCGTCAAGTTGCGTCGAGTCATCCGAGGACGGATGGTCGTATGAACGAGCGCATCTCGCCACCCGTTAGGGGCAACCGCACCGGGCAACCGTATGAAATTACCCAACTTATTTTTTAATCTTCATCTTGCCCCGCTTCAGACTTATTTTCAGGAGGACCAATGAACGTTAAAATCAAATACTTCGCTGTTTGCCACGAAATGTTGGATAGAGACGAAGAAGAGATGGAACTGCCAGAAGGAGCTGTCCTAATGGACATTTTGCACCGTCTCGAAGAAGAATGGCCAGAAATCGCCGAATTCTACGAGGTGATGCAGATGTCAGTGAATTGGGAATATGCAAACGAACACACCCAGCTCTCAGATGGCGACGAAGTCGCATTGATACCACCAGTTACAGGAGGAAAAAATGTTTAAAATCACAGACAAGGTTATCACTGCGGAAGATGTCATCCAAGCTGTCGAAGCAGACGATGCCGGAGCTATTGTGCCATTTTTAGGGACTGTCCGCAACAACACGGGTGGACGCAAGGTTTCATACCTCGAATACGAAGCATATCCACCTATGGCAGAAAAGAAGATGGCAGAAATCGCACAAGAGATTCGCGAAAAGTGGGGACTAGCCCACGTTGCCATGATTCACCGGGTCGGACGGTTGGAAATTGGTGAGGTCAGCGTAGCGGTAGCGGTCGCCTCCCCACACCGCAAAGAGGCATTTGAGGCGTGCAAGTATGCCATGGATCGGCTCAAACAGATTGTGCCAATCTGGAAACGCGAAGTCTGGGAAGATGGCGAACAGGAGTGGGTCAAACCGGACCCGGTCTACTTTAATGCCAATGCGCGGGAGTAGCGGAGGGCCCACCTCTGCTCATCCCCGCGAGACAGCACGTAGATTGGGTTGAACGGAACCCAATGAAAAATATCAACCATTACACTCGGATTTCACCATTGAACGTGCAATGAATTTCAAGGATGAAAAAAAGGCAAGAACAACGATGTGTCCTTGCCTGTGATAATTTGTCTATCAGTCTATCAGTAGCACTGTTACTGCTTTAGGCGTGCCCAGGTGGTGGCGAGTTTGCCGGCGGGTTCAACAGCGACAGTTGCCCCTTTCAATCCATTGTTCATGATATTCATAATATCATCTTCACTTAGAACGGTATTGAAGATGCCCACGTCGTCAATGATGCCTATGAATTTACCTGCATAACCCGAGCCAATGAGCAGATTCAGCTCGCTGGGAGCGGAATCTCCACAGGGGTGAACACCACATTCCGCCCAACCATCAGTGGCCACAACCTCACCGTTTTTGTATAGCTGATACTCGCGTTTCGACACGTCTCTTACCTCAACGACGTGGATCCATTCGTTATCTACGAATGTGCCAGGAGCAGGTCTTGCAACCTCTACATAAGGCTGACAATTTCCGCCGCAGTCGCCCCAATAAAAACTCATCCGACCATCTGGCTCTATTGTCAAGCACCCTTCGCCGCCGTATGATTTACAAAGTGGGTTTTGACGGCCCGCGGCTACGCTTGCAGATTTAACCCAAAAAGCAATTGTCACGCTCCCTGCGAACTGAAGGGATTCTGCATTTCCCATATCCACAAAAGATGTGCCATCAAACTCAAGGGCCTGGCCAAATTTGCCAGCTACCCACTGCGGGTTTTCCATGAGTGTTCCGTCATTTCCGTTTGCAGAGGAATCTGTTGTGGTTTCACCCGCGCCCTCATCAAACATCCATATTCCTACGGCGGTTGCCGGGTCTATTGCAGCATCACTTGAAGCCGTTAACACACCCGCAAGAAATAGAACAGCCATGCCAATCCACAAAAATCTTACTTTCATCTTGTTATCTCTCCTTATATGTTATGCTTGTATAACTAAAATTGTCAATTTCCACGATTAACTTAGGGAATCAACTGTTAATAATTGTAGCATTTTTTTATTTTTATTGCAACAAAAATTTTGACTAGCTTTGACTAAGCTTTGGACAATTTTTAAGAATAAGCAACCTTAAAGAATAAACTTGTAGGAACGGCTTCCCAGCCGTGACCCGGCTTCCCAACCGTGCCCCGTAGGAACGGCTTCCCAGCCGTGACCCGGCTTCCCAACCGTGCCCCGTAGGAACGGCTTCCCAACCGTGCCCCGGCTTCCCAACCGTGCCCCGTAGGAACGGCTTCCCAACCGTGCCCCGGCTTCCCAACCGTGCCCCTTTATGCTAAAATTGGCTTAATTTTTATATTGAAACGGGCTTTATACCACTGACGCACGGAAACCGACAGAGGGCGTATCCCCGCGCCATCCTAACGCAACGCCTTTTTCCGCGGGGGGAACTGAGCAAACAAAATCGCAGAATATGAAACCGGTCTCGCCCTACAGCAGGTAGCATCTATTGATAAGAATATCTAAGGAAACAGAGTGAGACCATTTCAAACGCAGATAGATCCATTTTCTCAACCCATGAGTGGCGAAATTGTGATACAATAACTCAAGTTGCCATCTCGATTAGAAAAATAGAATACAATAACGTTTGGAGGGATTGGTTATGCTAACTCCAGGTCCATTTGAATGTCTTATTATTCTTCCGTTCATCGCAGTGCCTGTGGTTGCGGTGCTTGTTGCCGTTATTATTGGAAAACGAACTTCAATTGAAATTTCACCGAAAACCGAAACTGGTGAGCCGAGGTTGGTTCGCATCCCACAAAGGAAAACAATCGGCGGGGTGTGCGCAGGCTTTGCCTATAAATTTGGCATTCCAACTTGGCTCGTGCAAGTTATGTTGGTAGTGCTGATTTTTGGAATGGGAGGCGTTCCTTTAATTGCATATCCTATCCTCTGGATAGTAATGCCGAAAGCGAGCGAATCCCCGGAAGATTACGACACTCGAACCGAAAGGTTTTGAGATGAGACGTGAGCGTTCGACTTTTGCCTAACTTTCGAGGATTAGTAACAATGGAAATACCAATGGAGTCATGTTTTTTTATAATTCTTCCAGTGTTTGTTTCTATTCTGTTCATCGCTGTGATTGTGTTGATTGCTGTTGCTCTTATTGGAAAACGAACTTCAGCCGAAATTTCGCCGAAAACCGAAGACGGGCATCCAAGGTTGGTTCGCATCCCACAAAAGCAAACAATCGCAGGCATCTGCGCTGGATTTGCCTATAAACTGGGCACACCGCCTTGGCTAGTGCAAGTCATTTGGGTGGTGCTGGCCTTTGGAATGGGAGGCGTTCCTTTAATTGCATATCTTATCCTCTGGCTAGTGATGCCGAAAGCGAGCGAACTTCCGGAGGATTACGACACTCGAACCGAAAGGTTTTGAAACGTCCATATTCTGCAAGGCGGAAATGCTGAAAACCGTTGTCAATCCAACCCAAAGTGAGGATTAGTAACGATGGATATAATAAGCCTATGGATAAATCTATTTGTTTCTTTGATAGTTCCAGTTTTTGTTTTTACTTTGTTCATCACCATGATTGTGTTGCTCGCTGTTGTTCTGGTTAGAAAACGAACTCCGCCCGCAATGGCGCCAAAAACCGAAGCCGGAGATCCAAGGTTGGTTCGCATCATACAAAGGAAAACAATCGGAGGCGTTTGTGCAGGCTTTGCTTACAAATTTGGCGCACCCTCTTGGATCGTGCAAGTACTTTGGGTGGTGCTTACCATTGGATTGCCAGGAATTCCTTTTATCGCGTATCTTGTCCTCTGGATAATGATGCCGAAAGCAAGCGAATTTCCGGAGGATTACGACGCTCGAACCGAAAGGTTTTGAAACTGCATAATCTGAGAAACATAAATTTCAACAGCCTGTCCAAGTCTGGGTATCGCGTATTGCGTGTAACATGGCCACACTGTGTAACCCGCCCCGAAGTGCTTTAGCACTTGCTTAGAGACCTCCCAGCTAAAAGTTCCTTATGGGATATGAGCCCTACTCCGCCTCAATCACGACATTGCCCCATTCGTCCCGTGAGGCTGTGTGGTGGAGGGGGACCAGAATCGTCGTGTCGTATTCCTCAATGATGAGTGGGCCAGCTTGCGGTTCGCGCTCAAGTGCATTGCGGGAGCAGATGGGCACATCTAACCAGCCGATCTCCGCGCCGAAGTAGCAACGGCGGTCTTGGAGTGCGGATTGTGTCTGAGAGCGTGTTGATGGCGAATTAAAAATATCGGGCGTGGCAGTCGGGGTGAGGGCAGTAACGCGCAGGTTAACAACTTCAATGGGGTCATCAGGCGCACGGTGGCCGTAGGTTTGCTCATGGGCATCGGCAAAACGGGCACCCAATGTGTTGACCAGTTGCGTATCCTGAAGTGCGGTGTCGGACAGCGGGAGGGTTAGTTCAGATGACTGCCCGATATAACGGACATCTACCGCTCGTTGCAAAACAGAGTTTTCTCCTGCCAATCCTGCCTGTGCCTCTGCCTCCATCTGCCCAAACGTCGCCACGAAATCATCAAGGTCTAGTTCAGCGAGCGGACGTTTGTAGGTTTGGAGCGAGTGATGCGCGATATCTGCGAACAGCAACCCGAATGCGCTGAAGAGTCCGGGCGAGGGTGGGATGAGAATCCGCTTCATACCGAGGGAGTGTGCGAGTTCGGCGGCGTGCAAAGGGCCGTTGCCCCCAAAGGTACACAGCACAAACTCACGGGCATCGCGCCCACGTTCAACCGAGACGGCTCTCGCGGCGCGTGCCATGTTTGCTACGGCGATGCGATAGACCCCGTAAGCGGCTTCGGGCAGGCTCAAGTTGAGCGGAACAGCGATGTTATCATGGAGCGTTTGATGTGCGTTCTCTGGGTTCAACGGCAAGCCGCCGCCCGCGAGGTGGTTCGGATTCAGATAGCCCAAGACCACGTTGGTATCTGTGAGCGTCGGTTCTTCACCGCCCAACGCATAGCACGCCGGCCCCGGAACCGCCCCGGCACTTTCTGGCCCCACCCGTATTCCCCCGCCACTGTCCACACGTACAATACTTCCCCCGCCAGCACCGACCTCAGCGATGTCAATAGCAGGCACCCGTAGCGGATAGCCACCGCCCTTGCTCAAGCGTGTACTGACCGAGACTCCGCCCCCAACTTCGTATTCGGAGGAGCGCATTACTTGACCGTTCTCAATCAGTGATGCCTTCGCCGTGGTGCCCCCCATGTCGAGCGTTAGCATATTGGATAAACCGACGCGCTTCGCTAAGCTCAGTGCCGCGATGACACCTGCCGCGGGCCCTGATTCGATAATGTGAATCGGTCTATCAGCCGCCGCGGTCACGGACATCACACCCCCATTGGACTGCATAATGTAGAGTGGCAAATGCGGATTCTCAAGCGTGTCGGTCAGTTTTTCCGACAGTCCGCGCAAATAGTGGCCCACGATGGGTTGGAGCGTGGCGTTGATAACAGTGGTACTGGTGCGTTCATATTCTTTGATTTCGGGCAGTACCTCGCAAGAGAGCGATACCGGGAGGTCTGGCGCGAGTTCGCGGATGAGTGCGCCCAACTGTCGCTCGTGACCGGGGTGGGTGTAAGCGTTGATTAGACAGACCGCAAGCGACTCGATCTGTTGTGCGAGTAACCAGCGGATGGTCTCCCGTGCGGCTTCGACATTGAGCTGACACACCACCTCACCATCTGCCCCAATTCGCTCCTCAACCTCACATCGCAAACGTCTTGGCACTAACGGCGGAGGCTTTTCCCATGTCAAGTCATAAAGTCTAGGATAGCGAAGCCTCCCGATTTCGAGTACGTCTCGAAAGCCTTTGGTTGTGATGAGTCCGGTCACCGCCCCTTTTCGCTCCAAAATCGTGTTGGTCGCTACCGTCGTGCCGTGTACGACTGAGGTTATCGCGTGTGAATTAACTGCCTCATCCATCAGCGGGGTCAAACCATCAAGGATGCCGCGGGCGTAGTCGTCCGGTGTGGAGGGTACTTTTTGCGTCATGATGGTTCCATCGTCGCCCATCAGGACGATGTCGGTAAATGTTCCGCCGATGTCAATGCCGAGGCGATACGTTTGCGGGGGTGCGTTCATCTCACTTCTCCAGACTGGCGCAAACCAATTCATTATCGTTTCGGATGAACACATGTTTGTACGCAAACGCGGGGTGTGCCCAGCAAACCCCGTCACGACGGTTCAATTGGTCGCGGGTTGGCTCAATCAGTTTGGCACGACTGATGATGTTAAGGCCTTCGGGAGACAACTTCGTAATGAGCAATTCGCCGCGTTCATTGAACATCCACACCTTATCGTCATTTTGGACAAAGTGAATCGTACTCCAGCGCGCTGTTGGGACAGCAGAGAGGTCTTCCCATACGCGGTCGCCGTTATTGGCATCAAGACATCGCAACTCGCCGTAACTGTCCACCCCATAAATGTAATCACCGAGCCGAATTGGGGTTGATATGATGGAGTGGAGGGCATCTGTGTTTTTCTCGTCAGCCCCTCTGCGCTGCCAGATGACTTCGACCGCAAGGCGGTCTGGATTGACTTTGAGCATCAGCGAACCGTCGTAAAAACTGGTAAAGAAGAGTTGGTCTTTATACAGCACAGGCGTTGAAATGGCGATGATGGTATTGCGGTGAGGTGGAAACGGGTGTTTCCAGTAAACCTCGCCGGTTTGCGGGCTCAGTCCGACAACGTTATCGCCTGTCCAGCAGACGACGACCCTCTGCCCTGCTTGGTCAATGACGATGGGCGCAGAATAGGATGCGCGGTCTTCAAGCCCTTTCCATCGCTCCTCCCCTGTCTTCCGATCGAAGGCGACGATGCAGGCGTTGGGCGTACCGCCGATGTGGACGATGACGACATCGCCTTCAACAAGGGGTGCCGCAGAGATACCCCATATCGGCATACGGATACTGTATTCGGTATTGAGAGCTCGGTTCCACTTGAGTTCGCCGCTGACCGCGTCGAAACAGTGAAGATGTCCCATTGTCCCCAGGGTGTATGCAAGGCCATCGGAAACAGTGACATTCGCCCGTGGTCCCGCCATGTATTGCACGTCTCTGTATTCACAGTCGTATGTGTAAGACCAGATCGGTTTTCCTGTTTCCCAATCGAAGCAGTGGACGCGCTCGACCTGCTTCGGGTCGGTAACGCGGTCGGTTAGATAGACACGCCCATCTATGACGGTGGGGCCGCTGTAGCCGCTCCCAACGGGAACACGCCATCGGAGTGGGATTTCGGGTTGGTCAAATTTCTCAATAATGCCGGTTTCACGCCAGACACCGTCGCGGTTCTGCCCACGCCATTGTGGCCAGTCGTCGGCGTAGATGGATACGCCAATTAGGATGCCGATTAACCCCAACATACTGATTCTTAAAACGCGCAAAATGATATGATGCACGGTTGATTTACCTCCATAGTAGAAAGACGATTAAATTTAACGTAAAGGCGCAAAGATGCAAAGGCGCAAAGAAAACAGAAGCACAGAAAACGATTAGAAAATTTTGACTGCGCGGAGGTGATGGCCAGTGGCGAAATAGAGGTCTTTTCCTAAGATTGGGCCCGCGATGCCAAACCCGCTCCCTTCGCAGACAACCTCAATCGCTAATGAATCGGGATGGAGTCGATAGACGGCTGTAGATGTGAATCCGTAGATTTTCCCATCTGGCCCGTTCTGTAGTCCAAGGTCGCGTGGATTGGGGTCGGGAAGTGAGAGACGATGCGTAAATTCGCGGGATTCTGGATGGAAAACGAAAAGCCCAGCTGGCATATCCCCACCTTGAACTGTGCCATACAGTCTGCCATCCGGTCCCGTCAGCAGCGCGTTGAAACTGGTGACTGGACAGTCTAGCCCGCTCTCCCAAACCTTCTCTTCGCTATTGTAGTCCCATAGGAACAGCACGGCTTCATCGACCTTCGCTTGTGTGCCACTGCCCCCGGCGATTGTCGTGCCAACAGCGATTAATTCTTGGTCGGGCAGGTGGGCAAGGGTATAACAACTCGCGTCACCACAGATTCGGTAATACGCCTTTTTCTCACCAGTTTTCGGGTTGTAGTAGGAGAGTGGGCCGCCCCACCTGCCGTAGTCTGGGATGGAAGCGGTCCAGACACAACCCAGCGGGCCAGCGAGTGTCGAGCGGGGACGATAGGATATGTCATCAATGCGTCCAAGGTCCCGCGGATTGTCGTCGGGTTGGCTGCCGAAATGGTAAGGTTGCGCTGGGTCGTATTCGGAGAGGGTCGCACCGGGATATGATGAGATGTAGATTTTTCCCTCAAAGTTCGCCATTGAGTACGCCTCACCGGTGGCGGTGGAGCATTGGCCGAGGTCGGTCAATTCACCTGATTCAGGGGTGTAACGGAATAGATGGAGTGGTAGAATGCTTGAACCATAGAGGCACCCGTCTGGGCCCGCATGGAGATAAAAAATATCGCTTCCACCGGCTTGGTAGTCCAGCTCGAAGGTTCTGGTTTCGCCGCTCGGTTTTCGTACTTCGAGCTGCCGATAAATCAACGCTCCACCATCGGTAAAAGCGAAGGTACTTCCATCGGAGAGCGCGGGTGACGGTGGGGCATCGGGGATGACTTCTACCGATACCGCTTCCGTACCTTCAATGCGAAAGTTGCCTTCGCTGGAAACGATGTACAGATGGCCATCGTTTCCACGACGCAGGTCAATTGTGCCCTCCCCTTTTGGCACTACGGGGCCAACCGTCTGCTTTGCTCCTGTCTGCGGATTGAATACCTCCACATGCGGTTGCGTCATCCGAATCAGGCAGGCAACTGTGCCATCAATAAAGTTAAACAGCGGATAATTGTACATATCCACTTCATCCATTCGGCCATAACGGGTGAATTGCCCCGTTTCCGGGTCGTAGCGGGTCAGGTCGGCGGTGCCGTAGCTTCCTATCCAGATCTGGCCATCGGGCCCTTCATCAATACGGCACGGAAAGGAGGCACCGCCGGGGTTGATGGCCCCAAGATCAGTGAGCGTATCCGTTGCGGGGTCAAAGCAGAGCAGATGTCCGGCGTAAGCCGCTCCAACGTAAAGTTGCCCAGTGCGACTCATCAATGTCGCTGTGGGGTAGTTTGATTTCGGCACCTCTGAAACAAACTGACGGCAGGTCCCGGTTTCCAACTTAATCTGGAGCACGAAAAGGTTGTCTGCCTGCTGTCCCATTGTTGCATAGAGACACGGGGCACCGTCACGGTCGTGGCCCGGATGGAGCTGAACCCAGTTCACCGACCTGACCGGGATGCCGATGTCACGGATTTGAGAGGCTTCTATTTGTGCCATCAATTTCTCCTTTGTGGTAAAATTTAGATGTCTGTGCGAAATGATCTGTTTGACGGTTCGGATAGTATGAAGTGTTTACCGTTTTTTGTCAACCTTTAATCCGATTTGCCACCTCACCCCCGTAGCCGGGGCATCTTGCCCCAACAAAATATTTACACACCCGATGGGATGGTTCCAGTTCTAAGCAACTTTCAGTATTAAGAGCCTGACATTTATTAAAACCGCCCGGAGCCTAGTAACTATCAATGCAAAGACGGCATCACCGCATGAAAATGCACACACGTTTGCCCGATTATCCTTGATTGTTCGCACCTCAGAGACCCCCCGAATTGAAAATATCCCCAACGCAGAGCAAGCCCTTAACGCAGAGACGCAGAGTTGCAGAGACGCAGAGTTTTAAGAATTTAACGAGGAGACGCAGGGAGGCAGAGATGTAGAGCAGAAGAAGATGAGATACGACCCTGACGGGGGGCAAGATGACTTGAGAGGGTCGGTCATCGGTGACCGACCCTCTCAAACTTGACGCAAAAGCGGGGTTTGGCAAGGATTGAAACGTTACGGCTTGATGGATAGAAAGAGAGTCGCAGGGAGGCGTCAGAAAAGAATCTTCTGTGCGTGGCTGTGTGCTGTGGGCCCCTGGGTTAAAAATCTGGTCTGGGGTCTGTGCGGTTTCAATTGCCAATAAGGGGGTGTGTTGTGGGGTGAAAGAAAAAAGGGGTTTGAACTCCGTGTGCATTTTCATGAGCGCAACGCGTGAGACCTCTGATAGTTATTGCCATCTGAAGCATCCTGAGAAATATCAGAGAGCTTGTTTGAAGAGCCATTTAATGGCTTCAACTCTCAAAGTTGTATGATATAATATCAGTCTATGAACAGGGAGGTATAAGATGATGTGGCAAGACCCCATAGTTGAGGAAATTCGAGAAATTCGCCGAAATATAGAAGGTGAATGCGATAATAATTTTGATAAGCTCTTCGCACAAGCCATTGAAGCCCAAAAGAAGTTGACCAACAGGCTTATTTCCAAAGGCGACAAGATGCAGTCGAATCAAACAGGTAACGGTCAAGCGTGACACACTAGGCGATTTCTATATCACCATCGTAACAATCACTATCAACTCAACTGAAGTACACCAGCAGGCTCACAACGATAGAGTTGATAGTGATGCTGAAGGATTAACTCCCGAACCACTAACTGGTGAAACAGCAGGGTTTGATTTTGGGTTAAAAACCTTTCTCACTTGTTCCGATGAAACGAAACACGAATCGCCCCTGTTCTACAAACGCTCTGTCAGCAAGGTTGCCAAAGCATCTCGGTCGCTGTCCAAAAAGAAACGGGGCAGTAATAACCGCGAAAAAGCACGAAAGCACCTTGCCCGGCAGCATCGTAAGATTCAACGCCAGCGTGAAGAGCATCACTGGAAACTCGCCATCAACCTCGTCCGCAAGTTTGACTTCTGCTTTTTTGAAGCTCTCAACCTCAAGGGCATGGCACGGCTTTGGGGCAAAAAAGTGCTTGACCTCGCCTTCGGTGACTTCATGTTAAAAATACGTTGGCAAGCACATAAGCGGTGCAAGCGTGTTGAGACTATTAACCGTTGGACAGCCACAACAACGGTTTGTCACGCTTGCGGTCAAAAACACGCCTTCATTGACCTCAAAGTACGTGAATGGCGTTGTTCATGTGGCATTAAACACGACCGCGATGTCAACGCCGCAAAAGTCGTTCACAAGGTTGGGACATCAACCTTTGTCCGAAGACGGATGGTCGCGTGAGCGAGCGCACAGGAGAGAGTGTTAGACCCGCCATGGTACGCCATGGTGGGCTTCCCTTGATGATCGCAGAATCCCAACGCCTTTAGGCTTGGGAGTATGTCAAGGATAAAACTGATACATCGTCGTATTCAACGCCACGTTCAAGAGGCTCCAAATGCTACCGGTCAGGTAGTCACCGAGCACCAGACCGAGGAAGAAGGGGATGGCGCGTCGGTAGCTTCGGATGCCGCCGTGCCGAAGGATGAGCCACTTGAGACAGAGACAGATTAGGATGGGTGCCCAGAGGTCGGACATCTCTTGATTGCTCGCCATCACATAGCCGAGCGGATGGAGCGGCAACCAGAAAAATTTGACGCGCAGATATGTCAGCAACATCATCACAGAGAAACCGATTCCCATAAACAACACAGACACCCAATCTGTGTTCGTCGGATATGACACCCAGTTCGTCAACCGCCTGAAATACTCCCGCCCGTATCCCAACGCCCAAGGGCCGTAATAGCCAGAATCCGCTCCATGCCGATAATACATGTCAAGTTGGACCCAAAAGGCGACGAAAACACCGAGGGCTGTCGCGATGATGATGGCGGCAAGCATCCGCCGTGGATTGATATTCGCTTGTTCGGCAATCTTGAAGGCTTCCAACTGGTGTGGCATCTGTTGCGGTCGATAGTCGCGGTTAAAAAAGCATACGGATAGTGCCGTTAAGTTTTGGGGCCCAAGTCGTCTAGTGCCTAAAATTGTGCGTAACACATATCTCGGGGCCTGCCAGTGGTAGGCATGGACGAATATACCCGCTTCGGCACGGATGCGGGTTGTCACAATTGGCGTGATTAGGAAAAGGAGTGCGAACGTGGAAGCCACCCAAAACGACATGCCCGCTCTGTGGAGTAGCAGTGCAAAAAGAACAAGCCCCAAAATCAGCCCCCAAACCGCAGTACGATAGCGCATCGGCTCATTGGTGTCATCAATTTCTCCCTCTCGATCAAAGGCGTTTTTCAGCACGGCTCGAAAATGGCGTTTTCCAACCCATAGAAAGAAGATGCACAGCCCAACAAACGCGCCGAAGGCTTGTTCGTTTAGGTAGGGGAATTTGGGAAGCCCTTGTAAGCCGACCACTTTCGCCAGTGCGACCTCATTGCGGTACAGGGTATAAAAGAGGGCGGTTGAAAACAGAACATCAAGCGGCATCAGAAACATAATCCCAATCGCGAAGGGGTAGAACGCGACAATTACGCCCCCGTAGTAACTCAACGGTGGCTCGTAAAACCGAAAGAAACGGCGGGTCACCGGGAGGTGTGGTATCGTCGGGTAGAGCACACTCAACCCGTTGAGCAGACTAATCCCCGCAGCGATGGTAAAGCCGAGCCACATCCGTTTATTGCGGAAGAAACTGGATCCGGGATTGGTCATCTCCAGCGGAAGTTGGATTATGGGGAAGGTCAATCGCTCGCGTTGCATCCACTGCCGACGCAGGATGGTATTCAAACAGAGGAAGATGACCGACAACACGAGAAACAAGACTAGCCAAGCAAACACGACGGGTGTCCAGACCTTCAGGTGGTGCGCGAAGTAAAGACTTGATTCCCCTGTGTAATACCCTTGCAAAGCACTTTTATCCGAAACGGTGAGCCATCGTGGGAGGTGGTCCCAAAACAGCGTTCTCCACTCATTTTCCTCCGTCGCAAACCAGAAACTGTGACCTAAGACGGACAACACTGCTTGCAACACGTCGCACCCCGCCAGCGTTGTCGCAAAGCTTAGCATCACGTAAATCAGCAGCAGTTCGCCGCGTCGAATCGCTTGCCCGGGGAAAGTAGCACGGATAGGCGCGTTGATGACCAGAACCACCACTAGGATAAAGATAACGTTTGACAACGGCACAACCCAGGTCGGAAAGGTATAACGCACCAATTCCATCTGAATGAGGAAATAACAGTTAATTGGAGCGAGTAGCAGAACGGCGAGCAGTACGCGTGGGGTCAGTACGGAGTGCCTATCGGTTGATTTTGTGCTCATGAGAAAAATTACAGATCGACAAAAAACGAGACCGTGATAAAATAACGCAAGTTGCTAAAATAGAACGTAAAGGCACAACGAAAAACGCACAATCAACTGCGCTACTACGAACCCAAGAACGCGATGGGAATGACCACATGCACATCGTGAGCAAAAGGGCAATCCTGCTCGGAATACTGCTCATCCCTGTGAACTGTTACTGGACGACAATCGTTGAAGTGGGATGGAGTATCGGTGATTGTTCAACTTTGCCGCTTTTTGTCTACCCGGTTGCAACGCTGTTTGTGGTGGTTCTGCTTAACCAACTGGCAGCGAAAGTCACGAAAACCGAGATGCTCCGCACCAGCGAACTCTTGGTTATCTACGTCATGATAACCGTCGGCACTTCGATTTCGGGCGAAAGCATCGCAGAGGGCATGTTTGGCAGTATTGTCCACCCCATCCGTTTTGCAACCGTTGAGAACGAGTGGAAGACGCTCTTTTTCCGTCATCTACCGCCGTGGTTGACGATTCATGACAAAGCGGCCATTGATGGCTACTATCGCGGCGAATCAACCCTCTACACCCTCCAATACCTCCGGGTGTGGTGGATTCCGTTGCTTGCGTGGGGCAGTCTTCTCTTCGCGCTCGTCTTTGTGATGCTGTGTATTAACGTCATTGTCAGAAGTCGGTGGTGTGAGAGCGAAAAACTGGCGTTCCCGGTGATTCAGTTGCCCGTTGCGATGACATCGGAGAAAGGGCGTACACTCCTGAACAGTCGCCCGATGTGGATAGGCTTCGGCATCGCGGCGGCAATTGATATGGTCAACGGCTTCAATTATCTCTGGCCGATTATACCACGTATCCCTGTTCGGGGTGTGACTATTCATCAGTATTTTACGAGTAAACCGTGGAACGCCATCGGCACGACCCGTTTAACCCCCTATCCCTTCGCGGTCGGTTTGGCGTTTTTCCTGCCCCTCGACCTCTCCTTTTCCTGCTGGTTCTTTTTCGTCTTCGGGAAAGTGACGAACATTGTAGGGAGCATGATGGGGTGGCAATCAATGCCGCGATTTCCGTATTTTGATGAGCAGGGCTCTGGGGCTTGGATAGGCTTGTTTATCATCGCCTTATGGATAAGCAGAGAACATCTCAGAGCGGTGTTCAGGGGTCTGATAAATCCCACTTCTGACCGCGACGATTCAGAACAACCGACCTCATACCGAATGGCGGTATTGGGTATCATCTCAGGAGTGCTTTTTATTGTTCTCTTTTGTCGTAGGGCGGGCATGTCGATGTGGGCTATCGCGTCATTTTTCGGCATCTATTTCGCGCTGGCAACGGCGATAACAAGGATGCGGGCAGAATTGGGGGCAACGCACGAGATCTACTATGTCAACCCGCGTCGAATGCTCGTTAGAGCCTTCGGGACACGGGCGTTTTCTGTAAACGACCTCACTGTGATGTCGTTTTTTTACTGGTTCAATCGTGGGTACGCCTCGCATCCGATGCCGAACCAACTTGAAGGCTTCAAAATCGGCGAGCTCGCTTCGCTCCATTACCGTAGGTTGTTGTATGCGATGCTTTTGGCCCTTGTCTGTGGTATAGTCGCGTCCTTCTGGGCGAATTTGGACATCATCTACAGATACGGCGCGTCCTCCGGGCTTGTCGGCGCGAAGGAATTTATCGGACGCGAGTGTTTTGTACCCCTACAAAGATGGCTGACCAATCCCACAAAAACAGACCTTCCGGGCGTTGGTTTCATGGGATTCGGATTGGCGTTCACGTTTGCGCTGATGGTGATGCGAATGCGTTTCTTATGGTGGCCATTTCACCCGGCAGGTTATGCGTTGGCCGTAAGCTATGCAATGGATTATTTCTGGTTCGCGTTCTTCATCAGTTGGGTGCTCAAGAGCCTAATTCTGAAACACGGCGGCATCAGAGCCCATAGACGAGCCATCCCACTCTTTTTCGGACTCATTCTCGGCGATTATATCGTGGGTTCTTTATGGTCAGTCGTTGGAATCATCCTGCACCGAGAGGTGTATACCATTTTCATTTGAAGTTGCATTATTCTAACTCAACTTGGCACCTCAACCCCGTAGACGGGGCATCTTGCCCCGCCGCGATACGTCATAAGGAAGCAAACTGGAACCCAAAAGACAAGGAGATTGACATGAAACAAGCAGATTATCAATTTTTCAAAGAGAACGGCTACGTCTCACTCGGTAAGATCCTGAGCGATGCTGAAGTGGAGCATTTTGTCAACGTCTTTGACCGAGACCGCACCGACGTGGAAGAGCACTGGTATCGTATCGGACTACACCAGACGGTGAATTGCGATGCCCTGCTCACTTCACCGGAGTTTGACAATGCTATCCGCCATCCGATCGTTATGGATTGTCTACGCACCCTGATGGGCAATGACCCCTGCTTTTCAGAAATCTGCATCCGGCACATGGCACCGTACGATGGGGAGCTGAATCGCGGTTGGCACCGAGATCGGCCATACTGGAGCGAACATCCGTTACGCATCGGGTTTATGCAGCTAATGCTGTATCTAACCGACGTTGACGAAACGACACACTGTTTCTCCCTATCCCCCGAATCAACAGAGGCCGAGACTCTGGACGCAGACGCACAGCTTGAGCGTGGCGGAATTGCCGACCTGTACGGCCCCGCCGGGACAGCCATCCTGTTCAACATCGGTGTCCTGCACACTGCCACGACCCGTCCGACCCAGATGGAGCGCAAAACGGTCCAGATCTATTATGGGCATCCGTATCGTCGATACCTAAGCGAGGATTCGTTGATACCGGTTGAACTTTGGCGCGACCATCCTGACCCGGAGGCGCGTACGTTTTACGGCGTACTCAACGCCAAGACACAGGATTTTCTTGAACACACGGCATCAACGGGTGAATTGTCGTTTGAGGAAACGTTGGAATGCCTTCGCGAATTGGATGTCAAAAACCACAAACGGCGACCGTGAATCAAAAATTTAACGCAAAGGCGCAAAGATGCAAAGGCGCAAAGCGGAGCAAGTAAACGGCAGAGCGGGGCAAGATGCCCCGCCTACGGTGTATCGTGTCAGTGGTGAGCGGGGCAAGATGCCCCGCCTACGGTGTATCGTGCCGGTGGTGAGCGGGGCAAGATGCCCCGCCTACGGTGTATCGTGTCAGTGGAGAGCGGGGCAAGATGCCCCGCCTACGGTGTATCGTGCCGGTGGAGAGCGGGGCAAGATGCCCCGCCTACGGTGTATCGTGCCGGTGGAGAGCGGGGCAAGATGCCCCGCCTACGGTGTATGGTGCCGGTGGAGGGCGGGGCAAAACCGAACCCTACACCCAAAAGCACGAGCAGTGCGAAAAATGCAAGAATAATTTTGCGAATGTGATATTATCCCTTCCATTCTTCTACCCTTCCACTCTTCCACTCTTCTCCTCTTACCGCGTCCGTTTAATCCATGCCCACGTTGTCGTTAGCTTCGCTTTGGGGTCTACGGAGAGGGGTTGCAGGTCTAGGTCTTTGGTGACATCAGCATAACTCGGCTTTCCGAATCCAACTTTGCCATCGTTTCCATTTTTGGTACTGTCTTTGGCGTTGCTCTCATCGAAGGTGTAGTGTGCGTTGAGACCTTTCTCATCTCCGTTGAGTATCGTCATCATAAATTCATTAATCTCTTTTTCGGTGCGCGCCACTTCCCAGATGCGGACCTCGTCAATGAAGCCTTTGCAGAACCAATTTTTATTCGCACCGACACCGACGTATAGGGGGGCATCGGTCGATGCCAATTCCTTCACAGCAAATGGTGAAGCACCCTTTTTCACCCCATCAATATAGGTCCGCATCTCTTTGCCATCCCACACACCAGCTAGATGTTGCCATTTGTTCGGCTGTAGCCCGGGCACATCAAGGATTTTCGGGCCAGGCCAGAGGACAAATCGCAAGCCGTTCCCATTTTGGACAATCTCTGGAAAGATGTAATCTCTTAGGGGCTCCCAGTCTTTTGCGAGACACTCGCCCACGGGTTTGCTCATGTTCATCCACGCTTCTATGGTTATGGCGGTTTTGGGATTCAGGCTATCGCTATTTGGCACTTGAATGGCTGATACACCGTCTAATTCAAGTGCCATATTTTTCGCCCAAAGGGGCCCAACAGCAAATAGGGAAACAAGGGTGATACAAAGTAGAATTTTCACGGTTTTCCTCCTGATCAGCCAATTTTTGATTGGCAATTGTAATCTAACCCAAAAAGCAGGGTTCAATATAAAATGTGGCGTAATCTTCCAACCTTCCACTTTCAGAACATGACCGATTCATGCCCAGGGTCATTTAATTCTCCGGCATGGGGCAAGATGCCCCACCTACGGGCCGGGGGCGTTTCGGTCAAAAAACGGAAAACTAAATAGCCCTGATTCATGTCCATTACGACTTGACAACATAGCAAAATTTGAGTAACATATTGGCATTACGCTAACTTATGAGGTGAATTTTATGCGCCGCTACCCCCCAGATTCTGTTTTCAAGTGGATTATGGAATTTCAATTAACCCGATTGGGAATCCCCATCCAGACAGAGGTTGAAGTGAGTCGCTTACCGCGTACAATTGACGTGACGCTCGCACGGCTCAGCAAAACCCTTCAGCGAAGAGTGCGGTTGAAAACAGGGTTGCGCCACGTCCGTCTGTTTAATCTGATCGAGTTCAAGAGCATAAATGACCCATTGACGATGTCAGGTTTGCGCCTTATTCTGGGACGCGCAAACCTTTACATGGGTCAAAACAACCTTTCATCCCGCAATGTGACAATCACGATTGTTTGTGCCAGAACGCCGCGAAAAGTGTTGCGCGAGTCTCAAGTAGATATTGAGTTTGAATCCCTTGGCGGTGGCTACTATCGCAGCACAGACAAGCTACCTGTCCATATCATTGCCATCAACCAACTTGAAGTCACCCCTGAGAACTATCCATTTCTGATGTTTGCCAGCTCAAAGGTGAAGTTTATGGAGTTTCTCCGCGACGCAATCGGCAGAGATGATAGTGATGATGATCCCATCCTAACCTACACATATTTTCTAAGACCTGACTTGCCAGAGGAGATGAACATGTCCATCAAAAACCGTATATCCGAGGAAGCCTTGGATTTCATAATTGCGGAGATCGGTGATAAAATTGCTTCCCGTCTTAGTACTGAACAACGTCTTACCGGTCTCAGTCCCGAAGAGCTAATCAGTGCGCTTACGCCCGAGCTAATCAGTGCGATTACGCCTGAGCTAATCAGTGCGCTTACGCCCGAGCAAATCAGTGCGCTTACGCCCGAGCAAATCAATGCGCTTACGCCCGAACAACGCAGGCAACTTCAGCAATTGTTGGCACAGTAAACCCGGAACCGCACAATTCAGGTTGACAATCACCCGAGTGCTTGAAGCATAATCTCCACATATCTGCTCAGACCTGACTTGCCAGAGGAGATAAAAATGTCCATCAAAAACCGTATATCCGAAGAAGCCTTGGATTCCATAATTGCGGACATCGGTGATAAAATTGCTTCCCGTCTGAGTGTTGAAGAACGCCTCAACGGTCTGAGTTCCGAAGAACGCCTCAACGGTCTGAGTTCCGAAGAACGCCTCAACGGTCTGAGTTCCGAAGAACGCCTCAGCGGTCTGAGTCCTGACGAGCTAATCAGTGCGCTTACCCCCGAACAACGCAGACAACTTCAGCGGTTGTTGGAACAATGAACCCGAAACCGGAAAATACTACGAACCGACGAGGGCATCAATTTCTGACAACTTAAATCGCACACTGACGACTGAACTCTGCTCACCCGGTTTGTAGACGACGTAGGTGGTCGCAACGAAGGTGCCATCGGGCAGGATTTCGAGGCCCGGATAGCCGCAATCGCCAGACCTACCGTGGTGTTCTAACAGTCGCAGGCGATATTGACCGTCGCGGCCTTCGACGATATCTTCGTAACGACCTACCCATGCCACAAAGTGACCATTGGTTGAACTGCCGTGACCCACATCCCGGAACGCAACGACCAACCGACCGTCGTGTGCATATCGCGGCATGTGCCGGTCACCCGTCAGTGAGCCGGGTAACTCTGTGAGTTCCGACCAAGTTTCGCCCTCATCATCCGAGGTCATCATCAGCGAGTTGACCCGACGGGAATTTTCCCGCATTAAAGCGCACAATTGCTTCCCATCCGGCGACTTGAGCACACACGGCTCGTCCGGGTCTGCGCCCTCCATCTCACCCACTTTTTGCTCCGGTCCCCATGTTAGTCCCCCATCTTCGGAAATACTCTGCCAAATCGTCAAGGGCGGTCGGTCTGCGCCATCACGCGGACAGCGGACGTACAACGCCAGATGCCGATGGCCACTGAGCGGTACAATCGTAATGGGCGCGACGACACAGTGCAATCCATTCGGCTCAAATGGTGTCCATGTCACCCCGTTATCGAGTGAGACCGCTTGACGCATGTCACCGTTGCCCTCAATTACGAACAGTCGCTCAACCCCATCCCGGTCTGTGAGCCGATGCAAACAGGGACAGTTGCGGGCAGTCTCCCAATTATCTGGCACCGGCAACCGCTCCGACCACGTCAACCCGCCATCGGTACTTCGCTTCAGCACAGCCGACGGTCCTCCGTGCCCAAGTGGATAGGTACACAGTATCGTCTTTCCATCAGCGAGTAAAACCGTCGTCGGATGTCCGAGATATTGGTCGGGCTGTTTTTCGACAACCACCTGTCGCTCGGCATCGCCCGAAAGGTCAATCAATGGAATTGCGTCGGGGTGTGGCGGAACGGACATCGGCGGTGTTTTCAGCCACGCCTGCGTAAACCGCGCCAGCGTGATTTTTTCGTAAGGAGACCGCTCGCCGCGCTCATAAAAACAACCGATTCCGCCATCAGGTAAGGTCGTCAGGCATGAGTAGGCGGATGGCCCAGCGTGTAGTCGCTTAGAGGCTATCCACGTATCTCCACCATCTTCGCTCAACCGAACAGTCATCTGGCGACGGGTGGTGCTCGCGGGATTTGAAAAAACCAATGCACCGCTATCGGGGTCGTGCAACAGACTCGCTTGGCAGTGCGGGTCAAGAAGCGTAGGATCTGTTCTCACTTTATCCCATGTCTCCCCACCGTCGCTGCTGATGGCGATGGTTCGACGATACGGGTCTTCCCTTAGGTCTGCCCATGTGAAAACCTCGTCTGTAATCTTCTTGCGCGTGGGCGATGCATCGTGATTTCGGATGTTAAGCATCAACCTGCCATCCGTCAATTCAACCACTTGGCATTCACTGGTAGTGTTATTGGGAACGCTTTCACTCCGTTGCCACGTCGCGCCGCTGTCATCGCTGTAGATAGTATGGGCGTGATAGTCGTAGCACCCTGCGATACCGTGGTCGCACGGTATGACCAAACGATCTTTGTGTTCCCCGTGCTCTAACTGAATCCCAACGCCCGGCCCTGTGGCATACCACGACCAGTTCGGGGCTTTCGCCTCATCAGTGATTTCAACGGGTGCTGACCATGTTGCGCCATCATCGGTGCTCTTGGCACACCAAACCGTGCGTGTCCCTTTGCTTGTCCCCGCCCAGATTTCACCCTCACGGTCTTCGCCGAGATTGTGCGTCAACAGCAACCAAACTACCCCGGTGTTCCGCTCAATCATCGGGCACGGATTGCCACAGGTGTTGGGGCCATCGTCCCATATTACCTGTATCGGCCCCCACGTTTCACCCAGATCTTCGCTCCGTCTGAGCAAGATATCGATATCGCCGGTGTCCGACGAACCGTGTCTGCGGCCTTCACAAAACGCGAGAAGTGCCCCGCTGGGCGTGACGATAACCGACGGTATTCGATAGGTGTCATAATCACCGTGACCGCTTATGAAAAGATCTGCTTGGTCTGGCTGTTGGTTCATACTAATTCCTCCGTATCGGTAGCAGGTGGTAGTGAGCGAGAAAGGGATTTCCCACGCACTACTTTGGCAGTTCACCGAAATCTGGAACTTCTATCAACTGCCCATTTTGCATGGCAGACTCGTGGGCAATCAAACCGGGGATGACGTAGCGGGCGGCCTGCCAGACGTTGGTCGGCGGGTGCTGGTTGCTGATGCAGGCTGTCACAAAATCGTGAACGAGAAATTGGTGTGAGCCGCGGTGCCCGTTGTGTAGACCGATAAATTCTTTGGGCAACCGCTCTACCGGGTGGACGCTGGAAACGCCGACGTGGGTACCATCCGCGTTTGTTACCTTCGCCATTGGGTCATCCCCACTCTGCACCGGTATCCCCTCACACGCCAATTCGCTTGACAGATCAACGCACGCGCCCCGTTCCTTAGTGACCCACATCTGGCTACCGACCTGTTCCTCATAACTCGCTTCGGTGCCGTAGACGCGCATCCCAACGGTGCCGGGGTGACCGACCCGGCGAAACTCGTTAAACCGCGCTGTGCTACCATCTGACATCCGGCAGAGCATCGTCTCGTTGCTAAACGGGTTTTTCCAAATATTGTCGGGACGGGCGTAAAGGTTGTCCTCATGTCGGTCAACGAACCCCATGCCGCAAACGTGGGTGGCATAGGCACCGGTGACAGATACAATCATACTCACCGAGTGAGTGGGATAGTACATCGGAGGTTGGCCGTAATACTGCTCCCACGCCGCGCCGTGCCGCGACTGGGCAACCCCATATAGCCCGTGCGAATAGTCGTGGTAATATTCGGCTTCCGAATAGACCACATCACCAAAATCGCCGTTCCGATAGCGTTCACGGCAATAGATAGCGCACGGGTAATAGTAGCTCGTTTCACCGAGCATGTAAATGTTGCCTGTTTGCTCAACCGCTTCAACCAGTGCAGTGACCTCTTCCAAAGAGATAGCGGTCGGCACGGCTGAGTAGACATGCTTCCCACTCCTGAGAGCTTGAGCCGCCTGCGGGCCGTGCAAGTGATGCTGGGTAAAAATCGCAATCGCATCAACATCAGTCTCGCAGAGCACATCGAGCGATGGACAAGTCTGCGACACCTCGAATCGCTCCGCCTTCTCCGTAAGCTTTGCGGCATCAAGGTCACAAAGGACCAGTTCAGCGACCTGTGGATGCGCCTTAAAGAGTGAAATAAAGGAGTTGGCAAATGCACCTGTACCACAGATGCCAATTTTGAGACTCATAATTGTGGTTCCTTTGTCTCGCTTAGCAAGTTATTTTACATTTTTGAAACCGAGTTTTTTCGGCAAAACTCGGTTTCTCATGGATAACTAGAACAATCGTATCTTGGAATACTGCAATTTTTATTTTTAAACTTGCTGAGCGAAAGTAGTGATATTTTACTCATTGTACCACTATTCACAGAAAAATCAAACCAAATATTGAATGAATCGTGTTATAATAACACAAAGACGCAAGAGCGATTATGGTAAAGCCTACAATTATTCTCTCGGATTTCGCGGATTAGAAAGATTGGCGTTAAAACCGCTCAGGAAAGGAAATCGAAAACATGAAACAGACCGATTTTATTCAAATTGGACAACAGAAAGGCTACATCCAAATCCTTGATCAAGGGACAACCATCCATTACATTGTCCCCGACAAGAGATACAGATTCAAAGCCCCAGAAGAACAAGTCCGAGCAAGCTACTACGTTGAGTTAATCGAGCGGTATCAATACCCCGAAACACGGATTAATCTTGAGGTCACCGTCCCACGACGAACCCCATCTGATTTCGCTGACATCGTCGTCTTTGACGACGATGAGCAGCAAATCCCTTACATTGTAGTTGAGTGCAAAAAGGACAAGATTTCTGAAGCAGAATTCAGTCAGGCAATTGAACAAGCTTTTGGCAACTGTAACTCTTTGGCCGGAGAACTATGCGGTGTCGTTGCAGGTAACACACGCCGTTTTTTTGAGGTCAAAAACTACACCCCGCTTGAGCGGACACAAAATATTATCGCAGATTTCCCAATCGGATACGGGACGGTTCAGGAGTGGCGATATAAAAAGGGTGACCCGAATTGGGAGCTATTGGTCGTTGAACGGGCAGAGCTCATCCGCGCCCTGGAAAAGTGCCATGACACGCTCTGGCAGGGCGGGAGACTGACGCCAACAGATGCGTTTGATGAACTCGCCAAGCTGCTCTTTATCAAAATCCAAGATGAAAAGAAAGCCCGACGGGACGGTGAAACGTACGACTTTCAGATTAAGACGCATGAAGGGCCCGAATCGGTTGCCAAACGGATTAAAGCGTTGTATCAAGATGCCAAAGCACGAGACTCGGAGGTCTTTACAGAAGATATCGAAATTGATGACAGTCAACTGTTCTCCGTTGTCAATCACTTGCAGGGCATTAACCTCAACGAGACGGATTTGGATGTGAAAGGCGTTGCCTTTGAGCGGTTTCTGGGCAACTTTTTCAAGGGCGAAATCGGGCAATATTTCACACCGCGTAAACTGGTTGAGTTCATGGTCAAAATGGTCGCACCGCAACACGAGGAGCGTGTCCTCGATCCCGCGTGCGGTTCGGGCGGTTTTCTGCTCCACGCCTTGGATTATATCCGCGCCCAGGCATCCGAATTTTACAAGCCAGACACACCGAAACACTACGCTCACTGGCACGATTTCGCCGAAAAGCGGCTCTTCGGGATTGAGGTCAACGATTCAATTGCCCGCGTTGCCAAGATGAACATGATTATCCACGATGACGGGCATAGCAACGTCATTGGCAATGACGCACTCGTTAATTTCGATATCCTCTACACCCAGCACAGGGATTTTGAAAAAGAGACCTTCGATCTGATACTCACCAATCCACCTTTTGGTGCGGTGGTCAAAAAGGTAGAATCGCCCTATCTCGACGATTACGAACTCGGCAAAGGGAACGCTTCTCAAAAGACAGAGATCCTGTTTCTGGAGCGGTGTTTCGATTTCCTCAAGTCAGGGACCGGAAAACTCGCAATCATCCTGCCCGACGGGATTTTGACCAATTCCTCGTTGCAGTACGTCCGAGATTACATTGAAGGCCGTTTCCAAATCCTCGCCGTCGTCTCACTGCCACAGACCGCGTTCTCCCATTACGGCGCGGGCGTGAAAACGTCCATTCTGTTCCTGCGAAAGTTTTCAGACGAGGAGTATAGCGTGTATCAAGCCAACCTCAATCGGGTGAAGGCGAAAAATGAAGCGGTTTACACACCGCGAATCAAGGTGCTTGAGGATGAACAGAAATTGGTTATTGCCGCTGGCTGTCCAACGCAAATTACCCTGACAAACGTGCATCGCTCACGATTTAGCGCAATTCTTGACCCCATTGATGCGTTGAACCATCAACTCGGTAAAGCATCAACACAAAAAGTGCAAGCCTTGCGGGCCCGTTTCATCGGAGACAACGCCTCCGAAACCGTTCCCGACCCTACGCCTTCTGACCCCAAAACCGCACGGGCACAACTCAAGGAACATACGGCAGACCTCAACACCCTTGAGCAGGAGTACCTCGCGGCATTCAAAAAAGTAGCAGACCCCGAGTGGGAGCGCGAAATCAAGGCGGACTACAAAGAAAAAATGGACGCACTTAAAGAGGAGTGGGCAGACCAGAACGCTGAGGATATCCGCGAGTGGATTCAGGAGAATAAGAACGACCCAACCTTCATGGCAATTGCAGAGCGAATCGGCTACGACGCAACGGGACGCGAGGACCCGATTAACGACCTTGATATGATCTACGACGAATATCAAAGGTTCACTCAAGATCCAGATTTTTTCGGGTAAGCCCTGATAGGGAGAATCAGATTTTTGTGACCTATCGGGGCGAAACAGTTGGTAAGCGGATTGATTCGTACTATTACCAACAGGAATTTAGAACCCTTGACCAAATCGTTGACAGTGTGCAGTTTGATGTTTTCAACTTAGGAATACTGATAAATGACATTGCCAGCGGAATTACGCCGAAAGTGGACGAAGATTATTACACAGATTCGTCCGGTATCCCTTTCTTGAGAGTCCAAAATGTTACGAGTCAAGGTATTGATTTGAGCGATGTAAAGTTCATCAAGAGAGAAGTTCATGAGGGAATGCTGAAACGGGCACAACTTAAAAAAGATGATCTGGTGTTTACGATAACAGGGAGAATCGGAAGTGTCGCTGTTGTACCGGATAACTTTGAAGGAAATATAAATCAACACTCTGTTCGATTCCATCTCAAAGAACAAGTCGCGAACATCAATATCAACCCTCATTATGTTTCCGTCTTTCTTAACTCACCTCTTGGTAGATCTCTGGCAATTAGGGAAGTGACAGGCGGTACTCGTCCCGCCTTAGATTATAAAGCCTTGTATTCCCTCAAAATTATTCTTCCACCGCTTGACATCCAAAACCACATCGTCGAAATCATGCAAGCCGCCTACACGCAGAAAAAGCAGAAAGAGCAGGAAGCGGACGCACTTTTGGATTCGATTGATGATTATGTGCTCGCGGAATTAGGGATTGAGATGCCAGCGGTTGAAGAAAAGAAGTGTTTTGTGGTTTATGCCAATGAAAGGGCAGGTCGGCGGATTGATTCGTATTATCACTTACCCTATTTTAAGAAACTTTATAGTGTCATAAATGACTATGAGCAGGTCTTCTCTTTAAGAAATCTAGTGAGTGAATTAGATTACGGTCTTATGCCTACACAAGATTATGCAGATTCGGGTGATACAGGTGTACCAATGATAAGAGTTACCAATCTTCTACAGGACGGAAGTATTGATATGTCTGAGGTTAAATACATTCCGTTTGATACCCCAAGATTAGATTTGAAGCGTGTCAAAGCTGATGATATTCTGATGGTTCAGTGTGGAAATACAACGGGTAAAACAGCCCTCGTTCCCAAGAGTTTTGAAAATTACACTTTCGGGTCTTTCCTGTTTGTGATTAGAGGTAAAAAGGAAATTATAAATCAGCGTTATCTATTGGCAATCTTATCGAACCGCTTGATTCAGGAGCAAATTAGACATACTTGGAATATTGTCACGGTGCGTCCAAATACCTCAAAGCCCAATGTTCAAAATCTGTTGATTCCTGTTCCCGCCCCTGAAATCCAAGATCGAATTGCTGACGAAGTTATGATCCGAAAATCCAAAGCGACGAAACTTAGACAAGAAGCCGATGCCATTGTGGCGGAGGCGAAAAGGGAAGTTGAGCGGGTGATGTTGGAGGGGGTATCGGGGTGAATGATACGATTAAAGGAACTGAACTATGTCAATGAAAAAATTTCCTGATTTTATGGAAAAACGCTGGTTGGAAGAATATAGAGAGCAAGGGCTTTGTTGGCGGCATGATGATGATGTGTTCTCAAAATTGACAGCCGTTTTAATTCCGTTATCCATTGCAGCATTGACCTTACCTTATTTGAGGGATGGAACTCCTAAGTTGCTCGCGGCTTCTGGCGGGTTAATGCTAATGACGTTCTGGTATCTCTCATCTGAAAGCTATGAACATAGATTTAGAATCCGGTGGAGGCGAATTCACGAAATAGAACGGATTGTGGGATTGGATTCACATTTAAGAATACACTGGGAAAGATCTGAAAGTTTATTAAAAGGTCAACGTCTTCGCCGTTGTATGTTCTGGCTATATCTACCTATAGCTTTTTTTGTAACGTGTGATATGAAAGTTGAAGCCACTGATCCAAAAGTTAAAGTTGCTCACAGCGTTGCCCAGTTCATTCGCGTTTTTTCTAATCCAAAAGTTGAAACTGCTCTATGTACCATTGATTTGTGGTCTACTGATGCGTGGGTTATTAAATTCGTTATTACCGCTGAAACTATTGCGTTTTTTATTATAATTGTTGCAGTTGTTATAGTGGTTTGTATTGGTTGGAGGCATAACAAAAAATACCGTGATGAAAAGCACTGGAAAAGAAGACCAAAAGGGGCATAGTAACTCGTAAGAAGGAAATCAATCGCATCCAATGCCGATTACCAATGACTTCTCTGAAAAATGGAAGATTAGTTTCCTGTAGGTTGGGTTGAACGGTAACACGCGAATCGCTATCAACGTTGCATCGATATCGGTTCTGCGATTCAATGTTCGTTTCTTGTAGGTAACCTAAGTTGCCACCTATTGATGCGGTGAACTCAGAGCTTGTTGATACGGGTCGCCAGTATAAATAAGACCACTTTCAATTCAAAGCCCTCCGCCGTGACCGCATGGATAGAAGAAGGCATCAATCGCCGAATCAAACTCGCTACCGTTTCTACCGACTGACGATGATAACTCACCACGTAAGCCTCATAAGGCTCATAGCACCGCTTTGAATTCTGCTTGCGAATCGGTTTTAACTCTAGGTCTGCTTCCGCAACAATATCTTCTATCACGTAAGGATTGGACGCTTTGTCACTCGTTATGCGACTCCCTGGGGGTAAGGGGAATCTATATTCAAGTGGAAACCCAAACCAAAACCGCCTAACCGAGACTGACCTATCCCTATCGCGTCAAGATATTTAGATACGGCATGAGTGAATACTTTGTAACCACCAAAGAAAAAGTACGGTATACACTAGATGAGTATCTAAGAGACGAGTTAAACAGTGGTTATATCCTCAAGTCGATTACCGATTTACCTCAAATCCGATCTACGACCAAAACGGCGATGGATATCAATCAGAACCGACACATCCGAGTGATAACCGAGTTCAGTGACAAGGCGAGAACACATAAAGCGTATGGTCGCGCAATTGTCCACACGCGTTAAAAAAACGCCATAACTCGCCCGTGGTGCGATTCTAATCTCACAGGCAAGGGTAGCGAAACTAACAAAATTGCCAACTAGCAAAGGAGGATGAGAATATGAACTACTACTATATCAACACCAATACCACGGCACACAAATCCGGTCAGGGCAGTCCCGAAAAGTGGATTGACTGTGGCTACGCCTTTACTTCAGGAGACTATGAAGAATATGGGGTGCAGGGTCTTGGCAAACTCAACCCGGGTGATATTCTTTTCATGTATGTTAATCAAGTCGGTGTTGAGGCTGTCGGTGAAGTTTTAAAGCATTGGGATAAGAAAACATACGAAGGCGACGAACGGAAGGTAGATCAGGAAAATCCAGAATATCGAATCTGTGTTAAGTGGAGTCGTTACAACAATCCAATTAAGAAAGCGGATTTGGAGACGATTTTTAGTAAATTTGGTGAGTCCCAGTGGTGGGCGTGGCCTACACTCATACCGATTCAGCCTGAAATAGCCGAGCAACTCCTCAAGCTCGCCAAGAACCGCGCAGAGGGCAGGTAATGATCGATTTTCTAGGAGATATATTGTGTGACCTCTGAGCATGTGTTATGAAACAAACTTTATCTAATTTATGAAGGAGGATCAGTAGACAAAATGATGAGCCAGGATGATATCCTATTTTCAAAAATTGAATGGGATCGAGTTGAAGCAAATCAACGCAAAATGTTGGAGGAGGAGATTGAGGGTTGGGCTGAAAATCAACTACTCAATACATCGGTGGATGATCTTTGCAAGTATTTGGTCAAAAAATACCGAATTGATGCCCCGGTCCTCGATAGAGATAATATTGCCTTAGACCGACGTGAAACACAAGTTGATGTCAGCCGCGATCGATTTCGCGCCATTGAGGATCGAAGCAAGCCTGTTTACATTCCCGGTACCGAAATCGAAATCACCGTGCCGTTCACAGGCGAGGCAGACGTATTCAAGATTCGACTCCCAGCTTATGCACTCAATCCAAGCCCACCACGAGGTAAGGTTGAAGATGGCACCATTACCTTCTCAATTACTGGTCCAGATCTCGAAAGAGACGAGGTGAGGCGAAAAATCGACGAGACAGTAGACCGTATTGACAATCACCTGACAAGGATTCGTTCGGACATGGACAGACTGAACAGCAAGCTTGACTCAATTGCACGCGATTGTATTGAGCAACGTCGCGAGAGACTCCTGAGAGATCAGAACCTCGTTGCGTCTCTTGGCTTCAAACTCAAACAACGTGACGATTCGCCCAAAACATATCGAGCACCCGAGGTGCGTCGGAAGATTACACCGAGACCTCCACAGGCAAGCTCAATGCCGTATAAACCGGAACCGGCTCTTGATGACGCAGATTATGAACACATACTTGAGGTCATTGGAAACATGGCTCAGGTAATGGAACGAAGCCCTTCAGCCTTCTCAGCAATGCCTGAAGAGACTTTGCGATGGCATTTCTTGGTCCAACTAAATGGCCACTACCAAGGTCAGGCTACCGGGGAAACATTCAACTACGAAGGAAAGACAGACATTTTGATTCGGTCCGAAGAGAAAAACGTCTTCATTGCCGAATGCAAGTATTGGGGTGGTCCCAAAACACTGCTGGAGACAATCGATCAGCTTTTGCGCTATAGTTCTTGGCGTGATACCAAAGTGGCCGTGATTGTTTTCAATCGAAACAAGGGATTCACGAAGGTCTTGGAGACCATAAAATCAAAGACCAAAGAGCATCCGAACTACAAACGTGAGTTGGAGATACCATCGGAGACATCTTTCCGTTTCATCTTTGCACACCGTGACGATCCGAATCGAGAACTTACGCTAACCATAATGGCATTTGACATCCCGCAAACAAATCACGAATAAAGTGAAATGAGAATTGATATAGGGAAATGACTGCATCCTCTTTGTGCTGTCAGTGAATTAAAGACTTAGTGAGTGAACCACTGAAGACCAAGTCGCGCCTTGCCCCACACCGCTCTAACCTCCGAAACGGAAAAACGAATTTTCCCAAACCGAATCAAAAAAGATGGCTACCAAATTAACCAGATTCATACTGTTTTTCCAGCGTACATCTTCCACTCTTATTCGAGAATCCGCGTAATCCGTGTAATCCGTGTAATCCGCGATTCAGACAAATTCGGAAAACTTAAATGCCCCCAGTCGCAGGAATTTTCGTTTGACTCTCACAGGAAAACCGTGCTAGAATCAACAACTACTGTTTACCGCAGAAGGCGCAATCAACGCGCTACCACAAACCACTACTATATTATTTAGGAGGTAAAGATGAAAACCGTTATGCGTCGTTTAACGAGAGTGAGCATCAGTTTAATGCTCATCAGTCTGACGTTCAGCCCACAAAGTGATGCGAAGATTGATCCGAAACACGCGATGGGAGTTTGGCTTCTTGACGAAGGTAAAGGCAAGATTGCCAAAGATAGTTCTGGCAACGAGAATCATGGTGACATACAGGGCGCGAAATGGGATAAACATAAGACCACCTCTGTGCTGAGTTTCAATGGCTCATCTGATCGAGTTGTCATTGGAGATTCCGATAGTTTATATGCCGAAAAAGCGTGGACAATCACTTCTTGGATATATGTGAATAAAGCCGAAAACGGCTATGGACATATTATTGGCAAAAGAAGTGGCGCGGGGACAAATTACGCTTTCAGAACCGATAGCGGCTGTATTGGTTGGGACAGTTACTTTAGTCGAGGTGGATGGCAAGGGGCTTGGCGCCAAGGGAAGGTCCAGAAAGATACTTGGTTGTATATGACTGCGACCTACGATGGAAAAAATGCCATTACCATCTATGAAAATGGCGCGAAAATCGGTTCCGCCAACGTCGGTGGCCCACCGCCACGGGATACATCGGAGGTCCACATCGGTGGCTGGACCGCCAATGCTTCAGAGCTTCTTAATGGTATGCTCTACGATGTCGCCCTTTTGAGTATTGCATTGAATGAAGGGGACATTAAAAATCTGATGAAAAACGGTGTTGCGAGAGAGCTTGGGATAACGGCGGTTGACCCGTCTGCCAAACTCACAACGGTGTGGGGGCGTGTCAAATCCGAGTAAAAATCACAACCGGAATCGACTTGGAAGAATGGAAGAAGAGAATAGAAGGATGGAAGAAGGGAAGATTGGAAGAGGGGCATTGTGTTGCTACAATAGCCTTCCAACCTTCCAATCTTTTCCCTTCCACACCACTGTCAAAATGTAAAGTTTATTCTTGAAACTTGCGGGGAAACTTGCTTGAAGGTTGAATCATTTTGTTTTTCATGGTATAATAAAACGCGAATTGGCATCTTAACAAGAACAGGTGTCAATAAGCAACTTGGGCTATAAACAAAGGAGGATAAACCATCGTGAATACATACCATTTGTTGATTATATTGGTGCCTCTCCTTGGTATTTTTGTAACCCTAATTTTTGCTATCATTAAATTGGGCAGGAATACTGTCACGAAAGGCGATTTGAATAATAGCATTGAATCCCTGCGTTCAGAACTAAATAAAAGGTTTGAGGAAGTCAATAGGCGGCTTGATGAGGCCGCCGCTGAACGCAAAAGGATTGAAGAGGAGGCCGCCACTGACCGGAAAAGGATTGAAGCGGAGGCCGCCGATGAACGCAAAGAGATTAAAGAGGAGGCCGCCGATGACCGGGCAAAGATTAGGGTGGAAATGAGTAACGGGTTTGATCGAGCGGCGGATGATCGAAAAAGTATTGAAGCGGAGGCCGCCGATGACCGGAAAGAGATTAAAACGGAGGCAACCGCTGACCGGGCAAAGATTAGGACGGAAGTGAATCGCGGGTTTGATCAGGCGCGTGATGAACGCAAAGAGATTAACGCAGAAATAGTTCGTCATAATCAGAATTACATTGAGCACTTGGCGCACCATAACACACCAAAATCCAACCCTGTTTCGGAAGAGGACGACAGCACTTGATTTCTGAAGCAACTAGGAAGAAGGGAATTGGAAGATTGGGGAGAGAGACCTCAACCCACCCTTCCAACCAAGAACCTTCCGGTCTTTTCCCTTTTATTCTTGAAACTTGCCAAGGAATTTACTGACATTATGCTAAATCTAGACCTTGACCACTTAGAGCAGGAAGGGTATACAATCGTGCGCGGTTTTTTGGATCTCGAGATGACCCGCAGGGGAAGAGCGCACATTGATTCCCTACTGCCGCCGGTCAATACACCGGAAGAGGACCGGGAACGGTGGCACTTTGTCTTGCGCCATCCGATTCCCGGTGCCATCATGGCGGACTTTCTAAACAACCCGAATCTGTTCGAGTTGGCCACCCGGTGCTTGCAACCGAATGAGTTGCGATTGTTGGAGCAGGTACTGATTCGCTCCGACCCCCGGCCACCACCGCATGGACCGCTGGGGTGGCATGTAGACTGGGCGTTCTTCCCGCGACAGTACAACGCTGTGCCGCGGCAGACCTACTTTCACATGTCCCACTGCCTGAATACAGTACCTCCCGGCGGCGCAGCGTTTATGATTGTGCCAGGGTCGCACCACTTGACGTATGCGGCCACTGCAAAGATGGACACCGTGGAAGAGCTGAACACGCTCAAACGAGATCCAGTGGGTGTTGCCGGAATCGATACGAGCAAAGGGATTGAGGTCTGCCCGAATGAAGGCGACCTATTGATTTTCAATCCGATGGCACTGCATTCGGGTTCAGGAAATTCCACGGATGGGGCGCGCTATGTATGCTTCACCTCGTTCTTCGATACGTCGGCGACCGAGTTGTGGGAGGAGTTCCGCCGGATAAAATATCGCGACGGATTTCCCGATTCGTTGCGTGAACGTCTGCCAGCAGATCTGCTCCCGTTGTTGGAGTGGTGACTCTGTTGGAGTGGGAACTGAGTTCAGATAGGAGCAGGAAAGCAGAGTTCACTATCGAGCTGTTCTGCCCATTTTCATTGCGCTCCAGGTCGTTGTTAATTTACCAGTGGGGGAAACAGCGAGTACGGTCTCAAGCCCTTTTTCCATAACGGCATTGATGTCAGCTTCGGATAGCGGGACGTTAAAGATGGCAACTTCGTCAATAACTCCCTTAAAATCCCAACCGGGACCGCCCTTCCAGCGAGCTAACCAGATAGAGCCACCGTCATTATTTTGGGTGAACTCCGGTTTTGCCACTTTTAAGTCTGCCGCCTTTTCGTCATTCACGTACATTATGAGCGTCTTACCATCGTGAGTTAGCGCGACAAAAGTCCACTCATCCATTTTCCAAGTGCCGCCTCGGATGGCACTATTGTCTATTCCGCCATTGAATATGAAACTGCCATAGAAATCGCCACCGTTACCGATGAGGATATTTGGATTGTGCCAATCCCGTTCTATGAGGCGGACGTGTGGACCGGAAGGGGCGGCTAACGGTTTTGCCCAGAGCAGATAGGTAAACCCATCGAGGAAATCATCAACGGTCTCGCTGGCCGGGATAACCACATGATTAGAGCCATCAAATTCTATCCCTTGACCCTCTTTTCCTGCGACCCGTTTAGCACCAACAATCTTCCCCTCATTATCGTTACTAGAGGAATCTTCAACTGTATTCCCTTTTCCTTCAAAACGCCATATTCCCATAATGGATTCTGGGTCAATGTCCGCGTCACTTTCGCGAACGGATATGTCAGTCATAAACAGAACAGTCAACAGAACTACCGTAGCAATCAAAGCACATTTGAGTTTCACTGTTTTCGGTCTCCTTTTTAATTTGATGTTTTATCGGGGCAGGGATGCCCCTCCTACAGCAGTCGGGGCAAGGATGCCCCTCCTACAGCAGGTCGGGGCAAGGATGCCCCTCCTACGGCAGGGCGGGCAAGATGCCCCTCCTACAGCAAGTCGGGGCAAGGATGCCCCTCCTACGGCAGGGCGGGGCAAGGATGCCCCTCCTACGGCAGGGCGGGCAAGATGCCCCTCCTACAGCAGGGCGGGGCAAGGATGCCCCTCCTACAGCAGGGCGGGCAAGATGCCCCTCCTACGGCAGGGCGGGCAAGATGCCCCTCCTACGGCAGGGCGGGGCAAGGATGCCCCTCCTACGGTAGGTCGGGCAAGATGCCCCTCCTACAGCAGAGCGGGCAAGATGCCCCTCCTACGGCAGGGCGGGCAAGATGCCCCTCCTACAGCAGTCGGGGCAGGGATGCCCCTCCTACGGCAGGGCGGGCAAGATGCCCCTCCTACAACGTTGAGGGTATAGACGAAATAGGTTGGGGTTTGTTTAATCAAATCGGGGAACCCCGTATCAGAGCATCTTTTTCCGAACAAATTCTAATTTTATTTGCCTAAAATTGATGAAGTGCAAACAATCTGTGAGTTTCCCTATTTGATGTCTCTGCCGAATTTGCGGTCAGTAACGGCCGGTGGGACACCGAGGCGATGCGTGATGAGGGTTAAAGAGAGTATGGGGAAAATCAGGACGGGACGGAGGTATACAGACCAATGAATGTAAATAAACCTTTTGATTCAACGCTCCCTTTGGGTAGTACGACTCATCCAACATATGAGGCCACACATCTGGCAACGCATCAGGTAAGGAAGCGAATGAAGGATCTTTTTGTCGCCCAATCCGCGAAACCTGAACACTTGGCGGAGGTCAACCTCACACGATTAACGCCATTTCAGCGCGTGTTGCTTGTTACGGATGGTACGGTAACGCGGTCTATTGAGGCGTATACGCTCTCACCCGTAGAGGTTGTGGTTCTCGATCAAGAGAAGCAGACCTTACCGAGTCAGCATGACTGGCTTGAGCTGCCGGCAGGCGCAGAAATCGTGGCGCGGCAGGTGGTACTCCAGACACGGTCGAAAGGCGGCGAACTGCCCACAATCCATACTTATGCAACGTCCCTGATTGCAACCCAACGCCTGCCGCAGGTTATTAAGGAGGGATTGGAAATTGATGGTGAGGGATTGGGCGGGCTATTGCGACGCGGTGGATTAGAAACCCGTCGTGACCTGCTCTGGTGTGGTCTCGAACACCTAGAGGAGGTGCCGGAGGCTATCGGCCATTTGGAGGGTGAGCCCTTTCTGAGTCGAACTTACCGGATTGTTTCTGACGAGGAACCGCTCATGTTAATCAATGAAAGATTCCCGTTGGGTTCAACGGAAAAATAACACAACAATAGTTCAAACAACTGAACAATCCAAACAACTGAGGTAATTGAATGAAACGGATAAATTTATGGTTAGGAATTGTCGTGTGCCTTGCACTACTCTGTGCGTGGGATATCAACACGTATGCCGCAGGACACGAATCAACAGAATCAACAAATGCGGAATGGCATCAATGGCGCGGTCAGAATCGGGACGGTATTTCGCATGAGACTGGCATTTTGAAAAGCTGGCCCGAAGCAGGGCCGAAAGAGCTGTGGCGCGTTCCGCTCGGCAAAGGATTCTCCGGCATATCGGTCTCCAACGGGCGAGTTTACACGATGTACGCCAAAGGAGAAGACGAGATTGTTGTTTGTCTCGATGCCGAAACCGGGGCAGAACTTTGGAGGCATCTTGATGATTACCTATTTGAGAACCGTCAAGGTGGCGACGGGCCCCGTTCAACCCCAACGGTTGATGGCGATACAGTCTATGTCCTGAGTGCTTTCGGAAGGCTGGTTGCCTTAGATGCGAATAGTGGCAAGCAATTATGGGACTCCGACTTCTCAAAGGCATTTTCGAGCAGACTTCCCCAACACGGGTTTTCTAGCTCCCCGATTGTCGCAGGTGACCTGCTTCTCATCGAAACTGGCGGTGTTGATGGAAAAGCGATTGTTGCGTTTGATAAAGAGAGCGGCGAGATTGTGTGGAGCACTCAGAATGACCCCAGCGGATATTCGTCGCCGATAACGGTTGAAATTGGTGGGACACAGCAGGCCGTGTTTTTTACCGGAGATGGTCTGGTTGCCGTCGCCCCAAAAGACGGAACGGTCTACTGGCGACACCCTTGGCAAACCTCTTACAACGTCAACGCGGCAACGCCCATTTTTATTTCCCCGGACAGATTCTTTATCTCCTCAGGATACGACGTGGGGGCTACTGTCGTCCAGATCGAGGAGACCGATGGCAAACTCACGGCAAAAGAGGTGTGGAAGAGCCGCGTAATGCAAAATCACTTCGCCACCTCGGTGTTACATGAGGGCTATATATACGGCTTCGATCAGGCATTCTTAAAGTGCATCAATGCGAACACGGGGGAGGAGGCGTGGAGCGCACGCGGATTCAACAAAGGGACCCTAATTTTGGCGGATGGTCATCTAATTGTCCTTGGCGAAAGAGGTAATCTCGCGCTCGTCGAAGCGACATCGGAAGAATATCGTAAAATCGCAGAAACGCAGGTGCTCAGTGGGCGGTGCTGGACCGCACCATCACTGTCTGGCGGTAAACTCTATTTGAGAAGTTCGCAGGAGATGGTTTGTTTGGACTTCTCGGAGTAGGTCAGATTGTGTCAATGCAAGCCAAATTTTCGTTGAAGTTTTTAGAGAAGTGTGATACAATTCATCACTGTTTCAAACCTCTATTACATCAATGAAGGAGACGAGTATGAAAATAACGATTTTTCGATCTATTGGCTTATGTATAAGCTTGATTTTTGCGAGTCTGATTTTACCAAGCATCTGTGATGCCGCATTGGATTTGAAAGATGTTGTGGCGATCTGGTTGCTTGATGAAGGGACGGGGCAGGATGTCAAAGACTCCTCTAAGAATGGCCACGACGGCTCTTTTGCATCCGGCAAGCCCGCATGGGTCAACGGGAAGTTCGGCAAGGCGTTGAGTTTTAACGGACAGAATGACTGGGTTGCAATGAAGGCCCCAGTGGTTGTGGATACTGTTGATATGACCATGGGCTGTTGGGCAAAACCGGGAGACAAACAGAAAACATGGACGAATATCCTCTCCAGCCATCAGGAACCCCCACGGCGCGGCATTTCCTTTGAGCAGATTCAGAACAACGTCAATCGGTTCGGCATCGCTCTTGGAGATGGTGTCAATTGGGCAGGAGCAGATGGGTTCACGGTTCAACTCAAGACCGATGCTTGGAACCACATGGTCTGTGTGCGCTCAGGTGACCAAGGCACATGGTACTTAAATGGTAAGGTGGTTACGGAGAAAAAGTTCAAATCAAAAGACCCTGTTGTCGCTGCCACCTCAAACTTTCGCATCGGGAATTGGGTACTCGGTGGACGGGAATTTAACGGTGTCGTTGACGAAGCCTTTATCTTTGAAAGAGCATTGAGTAAAGATGAAGTGGCACAGATTCATCAAAAAGGTATAGAGGGCGCGCAAGCGGTCACCCCAAGGGACAAGGCGGCGACTACATGGGGCAAACTCAAAAACCCGTATTAAGAGCACGAAGGGTAGGCACAAGACGGGTAGGCACAAGACGGGTAGGTACAAGACCTACCCCTACATTTCTTCTATCAATGACAGCCTTCTATCAATGACAGTCTTGCCGATCGACTCACCTCTCCGAATAGGCTTATGGGCAAAAGAGCGCACGTTATACCTGCTTCTTTTGTCTATAAGCCTATTTGCATTAATCCCGCAGAGTCACTCTTTAGCCGATGCGCGCCACGAATCGGGGCTTGAGCTGGGTGAGATTGTGGCGAAATATCAAAGTGATGTGGATAATAATCCGAGGTCGGTCAAAGCATACCTGAACCTCTGCTTCGCTTATTTGGCACTGGACGCAATGCAACAGGCAACGGAGACGCTCAAGCATCTGCTTCGTTTGCCCCTTCGTTTGGAAGAGGACTCTGCTGATGCACACTACTGGATGGGACGGATAGAGTATCTTCAAGGGAATTTTGAAGCGGCTTTATCCGCTTTTCAGAAGGCGGTTGACCTAAGTCCGGACTGGAGTGCTGGACACGCGGAATCGGGATTGTGCTATTTCCGGTTACACAAGTATGACGAATCAGAAGCGGCCTTCACGGAAGCGTTGGGGCTTTCGTCATCGTCGAAAGTCCATCGCAACAGATTTGTACCGCCGGACGTTTTTGAGAAGGAAGATCAGAGATGGTTGGATAAAGTGAGCCCCATGTCGCGGGCGGCTATGACCTACTATCTCGGCTTGATCGCTTTCGAGCGTGGTCTTTTTAAGAGGTCTGCTGAATATACTCATCAGGTGATTCGCATTGACCCGCAATTCGCGGAAGCACACCTTCAGCTCGGGTTAATTCATGTCCAAAACAAGTCATGGCAGGAAGCCGATAAGGCGTTTCGAGAGGCAATTCGCATCAATCCCCAGTTCGCCCGTGCATATTACCAGTTGGCCCTGGTCTATTTCAAACAGGGTAAGCAGACTGAAGCAACAGAGGCAATGAAACGCTCTCAGGAGCTCAACAAAGCCGCTGAACACTTGCAGGAGCAACGTGCGGCGTTGATGCGGAACGAGCAGAAAGCACCAGCGCTTTCCAACTTGGGTGGTATCTACCTGAATGACCACAAATACGAGGCAGCAGTGGCGGAATACAAGAAGGCACTCTGGCACGACCCGAATCTGGCAGAGGCGCGGAATGGACTCGGTTACGCCTACGCCATGCAAGGCAAGCTAGCGGAAGCCATCAGCGAGCAGGAACGTGCGCTGGCGTTAAATCCAAAGATGGCTGAAGCGTATGCCGGGCTTGGGCTCGCCCGGCTCAAACACGCTCAAATCACTCAAAATCGGCGGGATTACGAAGCGGCACTTGAGATGTACGAGCAGGCCACGACGTTAAGACCCAATTTTCCCGAAGCGTTGCTGAATCTGGGAAAGATCTACCTGAAACTCTCGCGACCTCAAGAAGCGGTTGCCGCGTATCAAAAACTGCTGTCCTTTCAACCCAACCTCCCCGAAGTCCACTACTTTTTGGGCAGACTTTACGCGAAACAGAACCAGTTTAAGCAAGCAGAGCAGGCGTTTCGGCGTTCGATTGAACTTCACCCCTCCGCGCCCGGTGCCTATGAGCGATTGGCGTATTTATACGGGGTTCAAGGCATGAACCTTGAGGAGGCGTTATCCCACGCCCAGAAAGCGGTTGCACTACAACCTAAGTCGGCAGTTTCGCTTAACACGCTGTCATGGCTCTATTACCTGAACGGAGACTATGTGCAGGCAACGGAGGCAATCAAGAAAGCACTTAGCTTAGAACCCAACAACCGTCTCTATCAAGAAGGGCTCCAAGCGATCCAACAAGCCGCGCAAAAGGCGAAACGTTGAAAAAAATAGGGTGGAAGAATAGAAGGGGAGAGGATGGAAGAATGGAAGGGTAGGTACAAGACCTACCCCTACACCGGCCCGTGGGCGGGAAATCCCTTTCCCGCCCTCTCATGATACGCTTCACAGGATCTGCTGGATTTGGCAATCCAGCAGGAGCAACCTGGGACCAATTCTGCTGTGACGGAAAATAATGCCCCTCCTCAATGCACCCACGGTCTCGCCTGCTTGATTAAGAGTTTGCCATCGTGAGTAATCTTGAACTCGATCTCCATGGCGAACTGCTCAGGTATGGTAGGTACAAGACCTAACCCTATGGAAGGGTAGGTACAAGACCTAACCCTATGGAAGGGTAGGTACAAGACCTAACCCTATGGAAGGGTAGGTACAAGACCTAACCCTATGGAAGGGTAGGTACAAGACCTAACCCTATGGAAGGGTAGGTACAAGACCTAACCCTATGGAAGGGTAGGTACAAGACCTAACCCTACACCGGCCCGTGGGCGGGAAATCCCTTTCCCGCCCTCTCATGATACGCTTCACAGGATCTGCTGGATTTGGCAATCCAGCAGGAGCAACCTGGGACCAATTCTGCTGTGACGGAAAATAATGCCCCTCCTCAATACATCCACGGCCTCGCCTGCTTGATTAAGAGTTTGCCATCGTGAGTAATCTTGAACTCGATCTCCATGGCGAACTGCTCAGGTATGGTAGGTACAAGACCTAACCCTATGGAAGGGTAGGTACAAGACCTAACCCTATGGAAGGGTAGGTACAAGACCTAACCCCTATGGAAGGGTAGGTACAAGACCTAACCCTATGGAAGGGTAGGTACAAGACCTAACCCTACACCGGCCCGTGGGCGGGAAATCCCTTTCCCGCCCTCTCATGATACGCTTCACAGGATCTGCTGGATTTGGCAATCCAGCAGGAGCAACCTGGGACCAATTCTGCTGTGACGGAAAATAATGCTCCTCCTCAATGCACCCACGGCCTCGCCTGCTTGATTAAGAGTTTGCCATCGTGAGTAATCTTGAACTCGATCTCCATGGCGAACTGCTCAGGTATCGCAGGAGAGTTGTACAGACGACTGAACTGGTCGTGTATCGTATCGAGATAGGAACTCAGTTTCTGCAAGTACTCGTCCGTCAAAATCTGTTTGCCCTCTGCCACGCGGTTAGAGGGGGTCACGACTCTGTAGTTCCCCCTGTCCCGCCAATCTAAGAGAATCTCCTCTGGCACAGACAGTGCTTGTGGGTTGGTCACGAGGTCTTCGCCAACCTGCGTATTCAAGTAGTAATTGCCCTCGGTCTGATAGAGGATGTCGTCGGTAACCGCTACGCCGTTAGCCAACTCGCCCGTGAAGTTGGGATGAACCAACACGCCCATCGCAGTGGCGAAGTGGTCAATGCGATAGAAATCACGCGCCTCAAAAGCGCGAAAGTTCCAGAGACTTGCGAACACCTGCTTAATCGACTTCGACAGGTGCCCTTCATTTGGATGGTGCGTGAACGAATCGTACAAACCCGCGCCGCTGAAGCCGGGCAGGTCTTCGTTGTTGGTACTGGAGCGGCATCGGATGGATGTGCCTTTTGGAAACGATTTTTGTAAATCGGAAAGGGCATCCATCATCCACGCAGGCATTTTCCCCGCCTTGACCCGTTCCCTAAACTTTTTCAGTTCGGATGCCTTCGTGTCGGGGTCTTTCTGAAACGCCGAATCTTTGAGCAACGCCTCAGCATACGCATAGAAGTCGTTGTGCTTCATTAATTCATCGTAGAAGTAGAACGGTACCCCGAATCCATTCGGCACGGTCCCCTCTGCGAATCCGAACGTGCGTAGCGTCGCCACGTTAGCCGTTTTTACCCCGAATTGGGATGAATCGGCAAACTCAATGTCGTCAAGTGGGCGAATCTTCGTGCCCGATAGGTCGCGTATCGGTATCTGGGGCTTTGCGGGTCGCAAGTCGGCAAAATGGCCTTCGACCTCTTTGGAAGTTGCAGCTCTGAGTTCAAAGCCGTCTGCGCCCACTTTGTAGTATACATATTTTCCGATTAAAGGGGCAATCACCTTGTTTTTCCACGCTTCGGTGATGAAGGCGTTGGGGACTTTGTCCTGAATCGCACGGAGATTGACGTGGGAAAGCGGGGTTTGGCGCACACCGGTAATGATTCCCGCGACCCGTGGCATTTCGTTTGGTAGCGTTTTGTACAGAACGATATCGCGAGGAGTGGGGCGGTCATTTACATCCATCAACCGTAGAAGACCGAATGACTCCGCTAGATTCAGTGGAAGGTAGCCGATGTCGGCGTAAAGGTCATCTTCAAAATAGACGGGGAATTCCGCCGCGTCATACAACGCCTTCTCCCGTACGTAAATGTTGATAGCACCCCATAACGGACAGTATCCGAGCCGATTTTTCAGAATGGGCATGTTGGCGACGAGCAGGTCGTGGGCGATCTGAATCATCTTAAATGGGTATGCGTCATTCGGTTCAAACTCGAAGGTGTAGACACCGGGTTCACCATTTGGTGCCTTGGAGAATGGACGATAGATAAGGACACCCCGCATCTGTTGATTACCCCTGTGCGGCAACCCAATCGCCCCCATAAACATCGGGTGAGCACGATGGGTTTTGGTATTGATGAAATAGACTTGCGCTTCGTTCTTTCCCGGGTCTTCGATATTGAACTTCACGTATTCAAGTCCGTCAAGGTGGATGTCGCCAAGTACCTGTCTGCCCTGATAGGCGAGTTTCTTGAAGGTCTCGCGATCGGGAATCGTGGCGGCCCCATCGTGAAACTTAACTTCGCTTGGATTGAGGCGTTTCGCCGAACCACCGCCGAATCCTCGGAAGCCGCCTCTTCTATCAAATCCGGCACGAAATTGACCGCCTCGCCTATCGAATCCGTCGCGCTGTTCGCCGTACATCTGACGAATCTCGCGCTTACTGAGTTGGGTATCGGAGAAGGTTTCAAATATGATGGCCTCGATCCGAATCTCCTTCTCATCGGCACTTAACCGACCATCGTTATTCAGATCGAATCGTTTATCCTCTTGAGAGAGGTTACTCGGTGAGTCTGGTGCGTTTTGTGATTGCACGTTTGCGGTGATGAACACGCTGAGTACCAACAGCAATCCCGCAATGTGAGCGATGGTATTTTTCATTGGTTATAATCTCCTTGGTCTCTGAAATTCTCTGTTTGGATTAGAGAGATAAGCGTCAAATTTGTTCGGAAAAAAGTAACGTGGTTTGAAATGGGCTTGACTCAGAGGTGGCCCGGGAAAATGGAGATGAGATTCCTGCACCGGGTTCATCAAGCGCATCCAGAGACGATTGGGTTCACAGAAGAGAAGATCAGGACGAGCCTATCCCTAGAGGAGAAGCTAAAATCTGAGTTTCGCACATTCAGTGAGGGCAGGTTGGCTACTATCAAGCCTATTCAATAATTTTTAGAAGCTCGCGAGCAGGCTGATAATTCTCATCAATTTTTAACGCTTTTTGAGCCGCATCTATCGCTTCTTGACGGTAACCTCGCCTAGACCAAGCAAGGGCAAGGTTGTAGTGCGCTTCTTTAAATTTTGGGTCAAGGGCGACTGCCTCTCGAAGACACTCTATGGCCTTGGCCTTCTCTCTCATTGCCAAGTAAGTGCTGCCAAGGTTGTAGTGGATTACTGCAGATTTCGGCTCGCTCTTTACGGCATCCTGAAACAGATCAATTGCTTTGTTATACTGCTTCTTGTTAAAGGCAATGGATGCTTGATTATTTTTAGACATCGCAGCCGACCTTACTTGGGGACTGCGCTCACTAAAAATCCTTTGGAGGGATGCCGGTGCGAGGGGCGGACGCTGTTGTCCATCATCCGGATCAACATCTGGTGGGAGATCTGACTCCATCAGTTTTTGCAGTCGCGCCCCTAACGCCTTGTTCTCCGCTGTCAACATTTGGTTTTCGCTACGAAGCTTTTCTTTTTCATCTCGCAACCTTTCGTTTTGATTAAGAAGTTCTGCCGTTTGATCCTGGGCTCTAGTAATTTGAGTCTGAGTTCCTTCCTCCCCTTCAGTCAGTTGGTCTCGCGATGTTGGGTTTTCGTTCCCCTGCGAATTTATTTCCGTTTCCCCTTTGGTGAGCGGGTTCTGCCCTCGGTTTTGACTGCGAAAACCTTCTTTTTCGCTTGCCCGTCCTCGAGTGATAGGGGTTTGATTTTCGGTGCCCCTTTCGTTCCCCTGCGAATTTGGTTTCCCCTCCGGCAAGCCGGTTCTGTCGCCCTCGGTATCCGGGGGTATCCCTATGTTCTGGTCTCGCAACCTTTGATTCTCGTCTCGCAACTTTTGGTTTATACCCACCAACGATACTATTTCCTTTTTCCGTTTGGCGAGTTGCCCCTCCAACTGTCGGTTTCGGCGAAGCACTTCATCTTTATCTTTTGCGCGCATCTGCATTGCGAGTGCCACAACGCAAATCACTAGGACAAGTACCAAAGCACCAGTAGCGTATTGCCAAAGGTTCGACGCAATGTGCTGCCTGAGGTTAGGCATACGGTTTGAGAAAGTACGCCCCGACTTTGGTGCTCGAGAAGTTGGTCTTGTAGGAGCCGGTCTTGACGCACCTGTTGCCGGTGGCGGTTGAGGCGATGGATTTGTGGGAGCCGATCTTGGTGTCCCCGTGGTCATAGATGGTTGAGACGGTGGATTTGCGGGAGCCGATCTTGGTGTCCCCGTGGTCGTAGATGGTTGAGACGGTGGATTTGCGGGAGCCGGTCTTGGTGTCCCCGCAGGCGTAGATGGTTGAGACGGTGGATTTGTGGGAGACGGTCTTGGTGTCCCCGCAGGCGTAGACGGTTGAGACGGTGGATTTGTGGGAGCCGGTCCTGGTGTCCCCGCAGGCGTAGATGGTTGAGACGGTGGATTTGTGGGAGACGGTCTTGGTGCCCCCGAGGCAGTAGATGGTTGAGACGGTGGATTTGTGGGAGACGGTCTTGGTGCCCCCGAGGCAGTAGACGGTTGAGACGGTGGATTTGGGGAAGGTGATGGTGCCATAGAAGGAGCATTAGAGGGGTCTATCGCATTCAAAAGCCCGAGCGTAGGCTGATAGTGCGGATCAATCCTTAACGCCGCTTCGGCGTTCTCTGTTGCTTCCTCAAGATTGCCCATCTGAAAGTAAGCAAGACCAAGCCCATGGTGTGCCTCTTTAAATCTCGGATCCAGGGCTATCGCATTCCTGAACTCGACAATTGCCGCGTCATATTGGTAAGTGTGAAGATGAGCAATACCTCGATGGTAACTAGCCTGGGCGGGCGAGGTTCTTAGCATGAGCTACTCCGGTCTAATGATTTCCCTACTTCATATTGAGTAATATCCAGACAATAATGACAAACACAACGAAAAACGCAAGGATTCCGGTGCCGATCACCCAAAAGAACATAAGCAAGATGTCGTCTAACTGTTGAGTTGGTTTTCGGGGTTGTGCTTCAGAGGAGGTTTCTAGGTTGTGTTTACATTTTGCCTGCATTGAATCAGAACCGCAGCAAAATAGGCAAAACCGAGATACCTAACCGCTAACTTATCATAACGACTGAAAACCCGACGATACGGCTTTAAGTGCCCTATAAAACGCTCTATTAAATTCCGAGTCTTATACAACGCCTCGTCGTAACAACGTTGCACAACACGATTCTTACGAGGTGGAATCACCGCAACCGCATTACGTGCCTCTATCGCCGCTATGAAGGCATCTGAGTCATAGCCCCCATCTTCCATGGCATCTATGATACCAAAGGTGCCGTTAAAGGGCAACCACTTTTACAATGTAAACACAACCTAATTACACCAAGAGCAGGAGGTCGTAACTGAAAATTAGATTTCAATCGGTTACGGCGACTCCTCAAATCAAGGGCAAGCCGCAGGGCATCGAGCATTCTCTTGCTTTCTGCGCTGCGGTTTCGCTCCTCGTAATAATTGAAGTTGAACGTTTTTATAAGAAGGCAAAGTGGGCAATAGCACCGTCCAAGATACTCTGTGAGGGAGTGGCCACTCCCGATACCCCGTTCCTCAACGAAAAAAAACAGAACCATTCCAAACTTTCTTGAAACATATCCTGTCCTTATGTGTCTATTTGTGCAGAACGTTAAACTGTCACATAAGGGACAAGCCCGATGCCACAAACAAATGCTCGAAAAGACGATGGAACTCCTGCCTGCCCAGTCGATACGCCGCAAGTGGATGACGATGAATTGGTCAAACGGGTGTGCATGGGCGAGACACAGTTGTTCAGGCTGTTGATTGAGCGTCACCAACAGCACATCTTCAATCTGTGCTCCTATATGCTCCAACAGCCTGAAGACGCAGAAGATGCAACCCAGGAGACGTTTCTCAAGGCATACGATTCTCTGAAAGCATTTCGGGGTGAATCACGTCTAAAAACGTGGCTATGTCGAATTGCGCGCAACGAGTGCCTCAATCGCTTGCGCCATGAACCGATGGTTTCACTTGATGAGCCATTTGATGAATCCTCAACAACAGCGGATGGCTTTCAAGTCGTCGATTCTGCCCCATCGCCTTTGGAGTTGATTGAGCAAGAGGAAACCAAGTCCGCTGTTCATGCGGCAATTAACGAACTTCCGCCTCAGTATCGATGGGTCATCACGCTCTTTCACTTCAACGAACTTTCCTACGACGAGATCGCGCAGGTGATGGAAGCTCCGATCGGAACGGTGAAAACCCATCTCTTTCGCGCTAGGGAACTTCTAAAATCGAAGTTGAAAGCCTTTGTAGAAGGGAAAATGTGAAACATGGATTGTAAAAACTTTGAAGAGGTATCGCAATTGTACATTGATGGGGAGCTTGATACCGAGTGTGTTGCTCAGTTTGAAGCCCACCTCTTCGCCTGCGAGGGGTGCAAGCGAGAGCTGGAATACCTACAGGCGACTATCCGAGGCATCGAAAGCTACCCACAGCTTGAAGCCCGCCCAGATTTGGCAGATAACATAATGGCACGAATTGAGAGGACAGCATCGCCGTGGGATTTCTCTCAAGAGCTGGGATTCATCACAGGTGTATTGAGAGAACTGTCCAGCGGACAATTGACAAGATTCCCCAAAGCGTTCGCCGCAATGATTGTCGGCTTAATTTTACTACCGCCCAGAATCTACCTTCGCGCTTCTACAATCACATTCCAGCGAATCCACGCTGTGTTGACACCAGTGATGGTAAGAACGCGTTATCTCGCAAAAGTTCAAATCAATCAACCGATTATGAACGGTCTAGGGCGTTATGCTCCACTCATTCTTAAAACCAGTAAGGAGAACAACGATGGATACACGAACCACACCAAATCCGCCAGAGTCTGGCAATAACAAGGCGAAATTGCTGAAGATTATCGTATTTGAAGGCGATGTAGACGCACCACAAGTGAGTGTTGCACTGCCGCTAAGGCTTGCAAAATGGGCAGGGCGGCTCCTGCCTCCGCTCGCAAAACTGATACCCTTCGCCATCGATCTATCAATGGCTCAGAATAAGGAGTTGGGAGAATCTGCCCAATTATTTCGTGAGAAATACGCTGATTTTGACTTCACTGAGGTGTTAACCGCCGTCGCCGAAGTGATTGAAGAGGGAATTGACGAACTTGAAGATATCGGACCGTTTGACTTTGTGTCAGTAGGGGATGAAAATGAGGGTGTGAAAATTCGCATCGAGTAATGTCACGACTGGAGGAAGAATGGGCAGACCAAGCCGTCGGCGTTTCGCACTCGTTCTAAGAATTTGCATCCGCAACAGAGACGCAGGCAAACCGGAACGGAATATCTGGATTCCCCTTCCACTGTTCTTTATCCTTGCACTTGCTTTGGATGTGTTTGTCTGCGTTTCTGTTCATGCGATTTCAATTGTGCTCCCCGTCTTTAGGAAGAACAGAGGGAAGAGCGCATTTCAAAAACAGCTACCGCTGCTCAGAGCCGTAACGCGAATCTTTTTTTTCACGCGATTGAGTTACGGTGCGATGCGTTATGGAAATGCGCTCGAAATCCGGGCGGTTGATGGAGGGAGTGGTGTCGTTGTTTCGATGGACTGACCGGTGATTCCACGTCTGTTGAAATTGACATACTCCCCACCCTAAAGGGCTGGGGATTCTGCCGTTAGCGCGGACAGCGGGGCGAACCCCGTCTTACGGTCTACTGAGACAATGGACAATGTCCTGCCCATTTCGTCCAAATGGACGGCAAGATTATTTTTAGTGAAGTTGCGTGTCGCTCGTCCGAGGACGGATGGCAAGATGACTTGACGCATAAATTGACACAATATAGCTGCTCTTTCTACCAAGCACACCAACACTACTAGAGTTGGCTTAGCATCTCTAGGGGATCGAGTGGGCATTACGCCTCTTCCAATCCGCTCGCGTATTCCAGTTGAAACTGGCATGATAGGGATGCTCTCCCCCAACATTAAGGTTTTAACGATGTCGTATTACCATGCTTTCGCTGGAGATTTTGTGGTCTCCGTCACGTTAATCCGAGGACGGATGGTCGCGTGAGCGAGCGCATCTAACGAAGTATAGTATAGCACAGTTCACAGTTTTTTACAGCAAATCCGAGGACGGATGGTCGCGTGAGCGAGCGCAAAAACGAGGAGGCGTGTTACATCCCCACTCTAAAGAGATGGGGTCTTACACGCAAGATTGATAATTTCCGTGGGCATCCCCGTAGCCTATCGCCGCACCAATCACACTATCCACCCAGTTCTGCCAGTGCTTCCTTCGCTTGCGCGTTGGTGGGGTCAAGCTTTAGAACCTGCTCAAAGTGAGAAATTGCTTGAGGTGCATCTTCCTTTCGCTCGTAGGACTGACCGAGCATCAGATGCGCCTCTGTGAGCAGTTCTCCCGATGTGTCGGATGGCATTTTGTCAACGACAAACTCAAAGTGGGCAATGGCACCGTCCAAATCGCCACCGAACCCTTGGGGGGTATGGAATTTCATCATCCCAAGGCCGAAGTGCGCCCCGATGTGCTCTGGGTCAAGTTCAAGCGCCGTTTGGAACGCCTTTTTCAAATCCTTGAGATATCGCATCGCGGCCATTGGGCCACCGACCTGGATGAGTTGACCCATCACGCGCCCTTTTTCGATATGTAGGTTCGCGTTCTGCGGGTCTTGCTCGATTCGCTCCTCGATTTCCTTGAGATTGGCAGACAGTTCTTTTTTCCGAACTTTTTTCTCTCTACTGCTGAGTTCGGTGCGTTCTTCCTCCTTCATTCAGTTCCTCCTTAAGCAAGTTTAAATATAAAAGTTGCAGTTTTGAAATCGATGTCCGTTGTAGTTATCCATGAGAAACCGAGTTTTCAAGAAAAAACTCGGTTTCTTTGGAATAAGTAGGGTTCACCGATCGGTGAACCCTACAGTGCTTGCGCGTTCTGTTCTTCCATCCTTCCATTTTCAGGACACCGTGAGCCGGTGGAAAAGGGATTTTCTACTCACGCTTAACCTATTAGCTGGCTCCGCAACGCGCTGGCGATAATGTACTCCTCCCCTTCATTGAGCGTATAGGCGTTAATCGTGAGTGCATCCTGACCGTGGGGGGCAACTCTGATGCGCGGTGTCCCTGCGTCAAGTCCATCGGCGACCTGCTGTGCGTTCTTGCCCAGCGACTCGACATCAAAGGTGACATGGAGACTCGACAGGGTGTGGCTATGACTGTATACCACCTCCGTTGAGACGTGTTCAATGCCATCAAGCCCTTCGGAGATGGCGGCATATCGTGCGTCCTGTTCTCGTGACCGTTTCTCATGGTCAGTGGCGAACCATAAGTCGATAGCCGTCACAAGACCGATAATCTCCTGCCGGTCCACCTTCATCCCCCTACCGATCGGGCGCGGACCGATAAACCCGTGCGCCGCCACCGTCTCGATTAGCTCCTTCTTCCCACATGCGAACCCGGTGGAGTGCGGGGCGTTGAAGTACTTGCCCCCAAAGCAGACCAGATCGGCAGATTGAGCATTCTGGCGGAAGTAGTCAATCGGGTGTATCTGCGCCGCCCCGTCTGCGATGACAAGCACATCGTGGGCGTGTGCAATCTCAACAACCTGTTCAAGCGGAACCGCATTACCTTGGTCAGGCTGAATCAGGTAAGCGATACCCGCTGTATTCGGCCCAATAGCGTTCTCCAACTGCATCGGTGTGCACCCGTCATCGTCCCCGACAATCACCAACTTGCTACCGGGTACGGTGTAGGCGCGGTCGTAACCGTATCGTTGCTTTTTCTGGAGGATGATTTCATTCTTCATCCCGGTGGTGTCTGGGAGTTGGGCGGACTTCTCCGGGTCGTTCCCAGTCATCACAGTCGCAGAACATAGGACAAGCGCGGCATAACAACCTGCGGTGACATACGCCGCCTCAACGCCTAGATATGAAGCGATATGCGCTCCCGATTGCTCCAATAGTTCCTCCATCTCAACAAAGCTGGCGTCGGCTTCCTGCATGGCCTCCCTCACTGCGGCGGAGGGGGTTGAACCACCGCGTACCGTTTGGTTGCCCGTTGCGTTAATCACCGGGCGGGTGCCTAGCCTTCTGTAAACGTTACCCCAAGTACTTTCAGTCATGACTGCCTCCTATAGTTTGTAAGAAACTCTCAGTATTTCAGAAAAAGGGATTGGAAGATTGAAAGAAGGGGGGAGAAACTTGCCCCCATCCTTCCACCCTTCCAGTCTTATCCCTTTCAGCCTCCCGGTCTTTCTTTCCTCTACCACCCTTCCACGCTTCCATCCTTCCATCCAAGAACCTTCCACTCTTCCATCCAAGAAGTTTTTTATTGTGCTTTTCGGCTATGCTTGCTATAATGCCTGATATTCCGCCGAATTGAAACTTGACCAAGTTAAAGGAGAACTTTATGGCACAAAACCGTCTTATACCATTTAGTCGTCCGTGGGTTGATGAAGTTGAAATTGAAGCCGTGAGCGAAGTCATTGCGTCCAAATGGATCAGTACGGGCCCGAAGACCGCAGAGTTTGAGAGACGATTTGCGGAGTACATCGGCGTGAAACACGCTTTGGCGGTCAATTCTTGTACGGCAGCGTTGCATCTTTCGCTTGTCGCCACAGGCATCGGGGAGGGCGATGAGGTTATCACCACGCCCTACACGTTCACCGCAACGGCAGAAGCAATCGGCTACACGCAAGCCAAGCCTGTTTTCGTTGACATTGACCCACTCACGTTGAATATTGACGTTTCCAAGATTGAGGCACAGATTACGTCCCGCACAAAAGCGATTATGCCAGTCCACATCGCGGGGTTGCCTTGCGATATGGACACCCTGCTCGCGCTCTGCCAAAAGTACGACCTGCTCCTCATTGATGATGCCGCACACGCTGTCCCTGCTGAATACGAAGGCCATCGTATCGGTTCCATCGGCGACCTGTCAGCGTTCAGCTTTTACGCCAACAAAAATCTGGCAACGGGCGAAGGCGGCATGATTACCACCAACAGCAACCATCTAGCATCAACCATTAAACCGTTGTCCTTGCACGGTTTAAATAAGAACGCGTGGGCGCGCCGGTCTAGCGAGCGCATCTGGTACTACGAAGTTGAGACGCAAGGCTACAAATACAATATGAGCGATATCCAAGCGGCGATGGGGTTATGCCAACTCATGAAACTCGACAAGCAGGATGAGATTCGTCACAAATATGCCGAAATCTATACGTCGAGATTGAGCGATATCCCTGGCATCGTAACTCCCAAGGAGGACGCAAACGTCCGTCACGCTTGGCACCTGTACATCATTCAACTCCAGCCACAATCGTTCACAATTAGCCGTGACGACTTCATTGATACAATGCGCGAAGAAAATGTCGAGTGTAACGTTCACTACATCCCGCTGCACCTCTTCCCTGCTTACCAGAAACGGTACGGCTATCGTGCAGGCGAGTTCCCCGCCGCCGAGGCGGCGTTCAACCGCGTCGTGAGTCTACCGATACACCCGGGGCTGACAGAGAAGGATGTGCATATCGTTGTTGACACCATCAAAGAGGTGCTGACTCGGTAGCAACGTATCAAGAGAGGTCAACCGATTTGCCGCTACGGGCGGACTCGTAGATTGCCATGTTGAGCTCGACTGACCGCTTGCCTTCATAGCCATCCACAGCAGGGTCTGCGCCCCCTTGCACGACGCGGATGGCATCCTCAATAACGCTTGCCGGATAGGGCGGGAGATCGATTTGTGGCTCACCATCCTTGAACTCCCAGACCTCCGGTCCAACGCCGACGATGCCTTTCTCGCCATGAATCTGTACCATGGATACATTGCCGCCCGGGTACGTCGTGGTTGTCACGATGTTGCCGACGGCACCGCTCTCGAACTCGACAATGGCAGATGTGAGGTCTTCGGTTTCGCAGTGCTCGTGGGCGTACACGCCGTAATGGGCACCGATAACCCGTTTCACAGGGCCCATGAACCAGAGCATCAGGTCGACGTAATGCACACCTTGATTCATGATAGAACCGCCGCCATCAAGTTCCCAAGTGCCGTGCCAGCCCTCGTAATAACTGTCGGCGCGGAACCACTTCATGCGGAGTTCACACAGGATAGGTGTGCCCAGTGCCCCCATATCCAACGCTGTCCGAACCCTTCGGTTGCGTTCCCCGTATCGCTCACCAAAGTCCACAAGCAGTTTGACGCTGTTTTCTTCACACGTCGCAATAAGCGCGTCACAGTTTTCCAAACTCACATCCATCGGCTTAGTGGTGATGACGTTTTTGCCATGTCTCGCCGCTTCCATGCCGAACTTGCCGTGAAGCCCACTCGGCAGCATAATCATTGCCACATCAATGTCATCGCGTTCAAACATCTCGAGGGCATCGTTGTGCGATTCGCAACCGAACTTCTCCTCCGCCGCCTTCCGCCGGTCCTCGACCAGGTCAGCGACAGCGACCAATTCAGCACCTTCCGTACTCGCAATCGTCCCAGAGCGGGACATCCCCATTCCCAAACCGACCACACCAAAACGTAGTATATCTGTACTCATAAAATCCCCCTTCACTGTTTTAGCGATTGACGACATTTTGCCACCAGTATCAGCACAACGGCAGCCGCATTTCCCACCAGCACACCGCCCAATACACCCGTTAGCAACACAAATGCGCCGATACGGAGTACACCATCGCCAAACGGGCACGACCATCGCCCTACAGCAAACGCAAGCACGGGCATTAGCGTTCCGAGCAGGAAACCGACGGTGGCAGCAGCACTGGCTATAGTTCGGTATTTTCTGAGTTTCAATTTCACACTGATTTGATTAACCTGTATAGCACTCAAGTTCAATTCTACATTGATTCGCTTAAAGAAGGATATCACACCCCCAAAATCGCGTCAAGAAAAATGTTTCAATTCCACACGGGGGCGAGGTAAGAGGAGAGGTTGGGGAAAGCGTTTCAATTCCACAATGGTTCGATTAAAAGGATGCATCTACGTGTTTTTCGTTCCGAAAGATAAAAGTTTCAATTCCACAATGGTTCGATTAAAAGGAAGCCGATCAGCTACTCGTTGAAGGTCTCATGAATTAGTTTCAATTCCACAATGGTTCGATTAAAAGGGAAATCAAAGACGATTATTATTTTTCTCATGTCTAGTTTCAATTCCACAATGGTTCGATTAAAAGCAACGCAGCAGCAGCAGAGTAAGAGTAACTATATGTGTTTCAATTCCACAATGGTTCGATTAAAAGCTTGTATCAATTGCACATCGCACATTTAATGCTGTGTTTCAATTCCACAATGGTTCGATTAAAAGATTTACAGCCGCCAGTGCAGTTTCATTTAGTAGCTGTTTCAATTCCACAATGGTTCGATTAAAAGTCGGACGCTTGGAAATGTTAAACCAGCTTGGCGCGAGTTTCAATTCCACAATGGTTCGATTAAAAGCTTCTGCTGCCGTTGTCGTGCAGCATTCCAGTGACAAGTTTCAATTCCACAATGGTTCGATTAAAAGTAATCGAGATAGTTAATCCCGAAGTCGTGTAACGGTGTTTCAATTCCACAATGGTTCGATTAAAAGTAGTTATGAACGTGCATCGGAGTTGGAGCTAGTGGCGTTTCAATTCCACAATGGTTCGATTAAAAGAAGGTTCTACGTGGCGTTGCTGCACCACTCTCTATGTTTCAATTCCACAATGGTTCGATTAAAAGCCGACCGTCCGCCAAAATCTAACATGAGACTCCAAGTTTCAATTCCACAATGGTTCGATTAAAAGCGGGTCTTGGCTTCCCATCGATGATAATGAGACACTGTTTCAATTCCACAATGGTTCGATTAAAAGACGAAAATCATACTGTACTTCGGTCTCAATTTCAACGTTTCAATTCCACAATGGTTCGATTAAAAGTCGTTATAAGCTCTCTCCCATTCACGCCACTTCTCCTGTTTCAATTCCACAATGGTTCGATTAAAAGAAGGCGGCCTGTAAAGGTCGTCAGACCGAGATAGCGTTTCAATTCCACAATGGTTCGATTAAAAGCAGAATCCACATTAATCGCTACACCCGGCTTCTCCGTTTCAATTCCACAATGGTTCGATTAAAAGTCGCTCATCCCGACAAATTACCGGTATACCAGCCGAGTTTCAATTCCACAATGGTTCGATTAAAAGCCGAGCAATGAATATCTGCTCATCAACCACGCGAACGTTTCAATTCCACAATGGTTCGATTAAAAGTTATCATGAGTGCCTGCTTTTAGGAATTGTAGAAGTTTCAATTCCACAATGGTTCGATTAAAAGCAACAGTTCGCCCGTAAGCCGTCAAGACCACACCTGGTTTCAATTCCACAATGGTTCGATTAAAAGCACCAGAAGCCGAAAAGGCGCGCGCAGAGAAAATGGTTTCAATTCCACAATGGTTCGATTAAAAGCGGGTTATCCGCAACATGCCCCATTTCAAGGTTTAGTTTCAATTCCACAATGGTTCGATTAAAAGACATTTGATCGTCAAATAGCACTCAGCATCTTCATGTTTCAATTCCACAATGGTTCGATTAAAAGTCTACGTACGAGGAACGATTCATATCCAAAAGTGCGTTTCAATTCCACAATGGTTCGATTAAAAGCTTATCAAATCTGATTTTGAGACTCGCCAAACCGTGGTTTCAATTCCACAATGGTTCGATTAAAAGGTTGAGCGAGAACTTCAGGAGATGGTCGATATAGCTGTTTCAATTCCACAATGGTTCGATTAAAAGACGGTCGCCGCGAATTTTTGTATCAGTGATTATCAGGTTTCAATTCCACAATGGTTCGATTAAAAGCAGGTGAGCACTACAAAGTCGATCAGTATCAAAACAGTTTCAATTCCACAATGGTTCGATTAAAAGAACACGGTATGATTGTTTATGTGCGTGATACTGATGTTTCAATTCCACAATGGTTCGATTAAAAGGAAGATAGACGTATCCGAATCCTTTACGACGTAAATGTTTCAATTCCACAATGGTTCGATTAAAAGGGGGGAATAATGTTGCATTACGCAATCTGTAAATGGTTTCAATTCCACAATGGTTCGATTAAAAGACGGTGCGGCAGGCGATAGGCGATTTAGAACCGAGTTTCAATTCCACAATGGTTCGATTAAAAGCGGAAGCTGAACGCACGGCACAACGGGTAGCTTTAGTTTCAATTCCACAATGGTTCGATTAAAAGTTTCAAAACTCACGCCGCTATATTCTGCCGCCACCTGTTTCAATTCCACAATGGTTCGATTAAAAGCCATCCGTCCCTGCCTCTCCCGACCACTCAACAGTTTCAATTCCACAATGGTTCGATTAAAAGTCCAGCTCGGCGGGCGGTGGCGCGGGCAGTGCGGGCGTTTCAATTCCACAATGGTTCGATTAAAAGTAGATTTACAACGTCATGCAACTTCCAGTCGTCCATGTTTCAATTCCACAATGGTTCGATTAAAAGTTTTCCCGCGTGATGTTCAAGGAATGCTTTTAGCCAGTTTCAATTCCACAATGGTTCGATTAAAAGCAGGCACTTTTACGCTCAAGGATACCGGTGAATTTAGGTTTCAATTCCACAATGGTTCGATTAAAAGAAGGCATGGGTTCTGAATACTGACGCTGTAGAGAAGTTTCAATTCCACAATGGTTCGATTAAAAGTCGTTATCACGTTTGAGACTGACATCCAAGAGGTTTGTTTCAATTCCACAATGGTTCGATTAAAAGCGCGGAAATTTCGGTAAATATAATACACCAGATCGCATGGATAGTGCAAGCTAAAAATGCAAGATTTTTGATTTGGTCGTCAATGTGCGGTTGTGTAAAATCCCTAGGAGGTTGACGATACGGCACGATTATGCGCCAATTCAGCGTTTGTGGGCTTAAAGGCATGTCAAAAACTTAGAATGGGTGAGGTTGGATTAAAAGATTTTGAGGGGTTGACGACAACCGATTGTGCCGAAAACCCCCTCAAGTTTATACTGCAATTGCATTTTACAACAGATTGGTGGCGGGATTTTTATCTTTCCCGAGCGTATTCTTGTCTACCCACTTTTGGTCTCGCATCTGGTAGATAATGACGGCATCGTGGTCTTCGTCGATAATTGAGAGCAGTCCAGCCTTCACCTTGGCGAGTTGGGCTTTGGTTAGCTCGCCTTCAAAAACAGAGTTTTGTACCCAGTTGAGGTGCTGGCGGAGATATTTACAGACCTTCCAAACTCGCTTGACCTCAATATCATAAACAATAATAACATACATTAGAATTCTCCTCTCTTACCACCACGCCCGAAACGCCTGATACGTTTCCATACCCGTGAGATGTTTGATCAGTTTATAACATTCCAGCCGAATCAGACGCTGATACGAAACCTTCCGCTTCAGCTTACGATGTTCGATGGTCTGTTTAAGTTGCTCATCGAAGGCCTCAAGAAACAGTCGTCTCCCTGTTTCATTGAGATAGCAACTGCCCAGTTCCATATCAAAGTGCTTCGATTCCTGTAGTTGCTTTCGGTTGAAAAGGCGAAAGATGATTCGATCGACGATGATGGGTTTGAAAATCTCCGCCAGATCGAGACTGAGCGAAAATCGCCGCTCCCCCGGCTCGTGTAGGAAGCTGATGGTCGGATTCAACTGCGTACGGTAGATCTCTGTCAGACAGGCGCTATACATCATCGAATTTCCGAACGAAATCACGGCATTGATTGGATTGTCCGGGGGCTGGCGCACACGCTTCTCAAAGGGTGTCTCGAGGTCGAGGATGGCATTGAGTGCGGAATAGTATGTCTCGCGGATGTTGCCCTCGAATCCCATTAGTTCACTTGGGCTTTCGGCGGTCTCAATGCCTTCAGCCAACCGTTCTATTTCGTTCACCTGATTCTCACAATCCTTCCCCCGGTTGGAATGATAACGGAGAGTTCTCAAGATGTTTGCGACAGCCGCCGCTACGAACTCTCTAGCGATCGGGAGTCGCTTAGCGTTCCGTTCATAGTGCTGAACCTGCTTAACCGTCAAAAAACCCGAATTCAAGTATTCGCGGGGATAATAGGTTCCAGAATAGTAACCGTAGTAATTAAACACATGCGCGGGGATCTGTTTCTGCGCCATAAAGTTCAGCAGTCGTGTGTTAAGGGTGAGTTCCCCGAACAGGTAAAAGGCATCGATATCTTCAACCGGAATCGGCACACGAGAGTTATCTTCCTTTTCGAGGTAAATTGTGTTATCTTTCCGTCTCAATGTCCCAGATTGATTGACGTAATAATTTCTGGCCATGATATTCTCCTTTTAATTCTAATCGTAGGGGCGGGGTCTCCCCGCCCGCGAACGGCGAGGGCCCCGCGTCCGACGGGTTGGGAAACCCAACCACGGGGGATGAGGTTCCAGCCGCGGGTCGGGTTGGCCCCGCGTCCGACGGGTTGGGAAACCCAACCCCTACTAGCTCCAACACAATTCCATATAACTGCATGATTTGCAGATTTTGGTGAACTCAACATCTGGCGGTGTTGGGAGGTTGGATATTTTTCTGATCTCTTGGATTGCAGCTTCAACTTCACGCTCTTTCTCTGGAGTCAATTCGACTTCAACGGTTCGTCGTTGGCGCGGGTAGTTGATCACCCCTTTGCGATTAGACACTCCTTTCTGTTTGAGCAAGTAGAGGTAGTACAGAATTTGCATCTCATGCGCCTTCTCCATCGCTTTCCCTGACTTCACATCGTGGAGGATGCCATCCTTGTCGATGAAGTCAATGCGGATGAGGTCGTCAATTGAGCGTTCCTTTTTCTTTTCACGCCCATAGCTCTGATCGTGGAGCAATTGCCCCATCGCGACTAGGTCTGAGGTGTGTTCCATCTCAATATGATTCTGAAAGAACCACAGTTTTCGGGGGCAGACGTAGAGGTAGTTGATCGCAGTGCCGGTGATGCGGGTTTGGGTTGGATTTTGCATTGTGAGTGCTCCTTTTCAGTAGATAGAGATGTGACTATAGGAAATTTGAGACAACTTCTTCCTCAAGCTGAAGTCCAACGTCAAAGGTGTAAAGGGCTTGAATCGCTTTAAAAGGAATCTCTACTTCTCGCGTCTCTCCTTGGCGGTTCGTCAATTTCTGCGGTGCCTTCCTCGGTAAAATTTTATCTCTACTGCGTGCAACCCGAAACGCGCCTTCTGAAATGCTGAGGTGATGTGCCTTGTAATGCCCATAATCTTGTTCAACGATTTCAACAAATTCATAAGGGACAACATCATAAGTTTGATAACGTTGCTCCCGAATGACAACCCTTCCCTCCTCGTCAGTTTCTCCAGCGTAGTTGTCCTGCGGACGCTTCCCAAATACGAGGTCCGTATTGATTGCCTTTGAAAGTTCGTTGTGCATAAGTGGCTGACTCTCTTGATAAACCGCATCAACCCACGCGCAGGCATCTCGGAAAGTGTATAGACCACCAATCACATCCCACGACCTTTGTAATATATCAGGTTCGTAAGGTAAGCAAGCCCTTTTATCCTCGTAAGCAGGCATAAGATAAAGCCGATAGGTATACCCGTCTCGAAAAGGTGAAACGCCTTTGCGATTTAGTCGCCCACCCCGTTGAACAATTGAGTCAATCGGTGCGATTTCAGAATACATCACATCCGCACTGATGTCCAAACTGAGTTCACTAACTTGTGTTGATACCAGCACACAGGCATCCGAGTTGTTGAAGTTGCATTCCTCAAGGATCTCAAGTTCATCATCTTTTCGGTTACTTGGGTCTTTGAAAAGTGAACGGATAATCTCTTCTTTTTTTACGCGATGCTTGCCAATGAAACCGGAATGGTAGCAGATTAGGTTATCACAGATATCCTGTTCTTTCAGTGCGCGATAAACGTTCTTCGCTCGGTTGACTTGGTTGACAAAGATAATCTGCCGTTTGTTCTGATTTTGCTCTACCAGATCTACGAGTTCTGACGAAATCGCGTTTTCCTCATCCAACGGCGTTTCATGAAGTTGGGTAATTTCAAACGGTGCTTTGGGGGTTGTTGTGTCGGAGATCACCGCAGGTGCACATTGGAAGGGATACGGTTGACCGGGATTTAATTGGTCGAAGCGTTGACGCACAGCAGTTGGAATCGTCGCTGTCATCACAAGATGAGGGATTTTTAACTGCGTTAAGCGACGCATCGCTTCGGCAATTGCTTCTATGGTCCGTCCTTCATAGTAGTGAACTTCATCGAAAACGACGAGAGAAGATGCCACGTTGAAAAACGCTCGGTCAGCGTATTTGTAGCCGTGATAGAGGCTCATCAGCAGATGGTCAACTGTCGAAATCGTCACGGGCTTCGCATAGAAATTGTTCTCAAACACCTGTGCCATTACATTTTCGTTTATATCTCTCTGCTCACTGTTTTCTTCTTCCTTTTTCGTCAGTTGCGTTAGAAATTCTCTCGAATCCCCGTGTGTGATGCCGACTAACTTCTTAGGAATGTCGTATACTTCTGGGTCAAACAGATCGCGGTACAGATTATTCGCAGTGAATTTCGTTGGTAGCGTCAGGATAATTCGCTCAATGCGATTCTCTAGCAACCGCTTCTTCCCGAAGAGCAACGCTGCCGCTGTTTTTCCTTCGCCACATCCCGCGTTCAGAATCAATCGATCTGAATCAGATGCTACAATTTCTCGTTGCATGTCGTTGGGTTGCAGACCTTTGGACAAAAATGGCAATGATTTCAACTGAGCGTTGTCGTAAAGTGGAAATTCATCGTGAATTTGAGCAAGCGCGTCGTGTGTGAGATTTGTCTCGCATGGATTGTCCGGCGAGCCATCTTCCGGCGCATTCGCACTTGCATGGTTATCGGACGCTGTTAGGAAGTTGAGCATAAGCGAATAGAGTACCTTGAACGATAAGTCCTTTTCCTTGTGGACATCGGTTTTGACTTTTTCGAGAATTTTGCAGACTCGCCCCAAATCAAGCTGTGATGTTCGCCTATCGGTGAGTGCCAAACTGGGTTCAAACTCACGAAAACGCGCAAAATGTTCGGTGACATACGCCACCGGCATATCAACGTGCAAACGCCGATTTCTCTCTTCGGGAAAAGAGCCGTCGTGGAGCATCTGCATGTGATGTGCCAGAATCGCAAACAGTGCCGCAAATCGTGGACTGTTCTCAAATCCGCCTACGCCGAGACTCATCGCGCCGATTGCGAAAGATGGAAGTGCATGTGTAACTGATTTACCTTGCCCCCTGATGTACTGTTGCCACTGATTCGATGCTTTACCGATGTCGTGAAACCAAACCGCAAAGCGAATGCAACAACGCACTTCTTGCCAATCCCAACCGTATCGCTCGCAGAAATTCCGTAAGAACGGTTCCCGCCGAATAAGCAGTTCGTCGCAGACGGTCAAACAGTCGCGGATATGTCCAAACAGGGTTTGATTCGGTTTACCGAGAATCTCCATCGAAAATCACATTCCTCCCTTCAATTGAATATGCCAGCTTCGGTTCACTCAATTCAACCGCTTCGCCTTCGGGCGGGATCGAGTAGAGCTGTTGCTCTACGTGCCAGCTTCGACCCTGTTTTATAAAATGGTGAGGCACTTTGACCAATCGACAACCTTCCGCCAACCCCGGGAGAATTGAATGGATACGACGTGCGAGAATCGGTTCAATGTCAATAATGCGTGGCGAAAGCACATCAACGAGGTCATCGGATTCACCTAAATAAAGGGGCCACTGTGGGGATAGTAACGCCCGCTGTGCCTGAATTAGTTGGGTTTCCACAGACTTGAGATAAACAATGTAATGTACGCCAATCATTTTTTGTCGCATAACCGTTGTTCTATCGAAAACCGCCTTACCATACCTGTCCTCTGCAACTTCGGCTTTTCCCCGCTTTTCTTCGTAGATTTTCAGAATTTTGCTGAAGGTTTCAATCAACTGTCCACTTCGTTCAACAACGAGTGAAATCTGCCATTCGTCGCGGTCATCATGCCAGTCCTGCGGCATTCCGCGCGCAGCGTTTAACATGCCATAGAGCGTTGTCAACGGCGGAAAAGGATAGGTTACATGAACGTTCACTGTACTCGGATTGCGGAACGAGGTCCAAAATGGGCAGATTAAGCCGAATGTGAGAATTTTTTCCACGATTGCCTCCAATTGAAATTAGGGCGAGGATTTCCTCGCCCTGACTCGTTTTCACTCAACCGAAGCGTTCTGAACCGCTTCCGTTAGATTTCGCAACCCTCGAATTGGGTTTATCGGTTCAAGTCCGAATTCCTTGAACGTTTCAAGGAGTACGTCGTCGTTCGCTACGACATGCGGCGTGAAGCCGAAAAACGCTGTCGCTCCGTCATCTTGCAAATCCTGTAAAATGACTCGCAGCGTATCCGTATCAACGTTGCCATCGTCGTCACATTCCAACGCTCGCAACGTCCGATGCGAATATCGCGAATGGGTTGAAGCGATGAAAATGTCTGGGGAAAGGGATGCGGCATTTCGCGCCTGCTTTGCAAAATCCGAAATGCCACCAATCGCTTCCAACACTGCAACAGCACGGTCCCGCCGCTCTTCTGTCTCGATGTCTGCGACCATTTCCCACCCACCGAATGTCTGATCTTTGCCTTTTCCTTCGTACTTCGCACGAACAACCATCCCGATGTTTGCAACGTCGAGCGAAAGGCCGGTGCGATAGACATTGGACATCATCTGGACATAGGCAATTCGCTGGTCACGAGTCTGTCTATCGTCGGATTTTTCTCGGTCACTCATCCGAATTAGCAGGTCAGTGACAATATCGTTTGCAATCTGACCGAGAGCAGGTGTGGCCTTGATGGGGGACCATCGCCGATCAAACCCCTCACCTAGTTTCGGGTTCAAATAACCAAACAGGTCGCAAAGCCAGCATTTTTCGACATCGCCGCACGGAGATTCCGGTGTGCAGAGAAAAACACCCGGATTGTTGCGTTCAACTGCCTCTCGAAGTGCATGTCGAACAGACTGACCGGAAGCATACGGTTTGCGGCCGTTGTCATAAACCTTCAGTTCGGTAACATTACCACCACCACCTTCGCCTGCGTTAAGATTGCTCAGGTCGGTTTTGCTCAACCAAACCATCGTAATGCCCTTGAAATTCGTCATTGTGTTTCTCCATTGTTTTTGGGTTTAGATTCAAAAACGTTAGCGTTAAAGGCAGATAGACTCACGAAAGTCGAAAGTGTCTCTGCCATCTCCTTCCACTTTTCGGGTGAAATTTCGTCTAGAATACGGCGAATGCGTTCCTGTCTGAGTGGCAAAAGCTCTTTCGCCGCGTCACCTGTACTCACTTTGTACAATCGGAACAAAACCTGATTCAGCACAGAACGGAACGCATTCTCACTGGAAATATTATACAGTTTGCTAATCAGCGTGACATCTCGGTTAAAAATTTGTCCTATCGTGTTTGCCAATGCACGTAGGTCTTCACGTAGCTCTTCGTTTAACACAGCATTCACCTCCAAGAAATGTTGAATGAAATACCGCAACAGGCGCACCGGATGAGGTTTCCCTTTTTGCGGGCGAAAATTGATTGCATCGGTGTACTTCCAGAGTTCAAAAATTGCGACCTTCATCAGTCGGGTGTCACTTGTTGTGATCGCTTGGCTCAAATGCCGAATTGCGTTCTCGCCGCCGGGGTTGCTAAAGTCAGTACAACTCATAATATCTGGTACGAGCCGAATCTCATCGCCATCCCCGAACGGAATCGGGCGAATGAAATCATAGAGCCGATGGTCAACCTCTACGACGTGGAAATTTCCGAAGCGGATATTCTGTTTTCTCGCAAATGGGATAATCACCCATCGTATCACTTGCCTGCGGACTTTATCAGGCTCACCCAACGGTGCAAAGTCCCAAGAACCGTCGTTATCACTTTCGGATTCCACTGTGAACCGATAGAAGATGTTATGAAACAGCGTGATTGCGAGCGAGTAGGTATCTGATGCTCGCCGAATTCCGCGAAGGTTCGTTGATGTCGAAGTTGTGCGCCTATCGCTTATGTCCTTGAGATTCATCTGCAATCGCGCATATACCTGTGCCAATAGCGAGAGGTCAGCAATTTCAGGTAATATCAAGAATGTTGTCGGGTCAGGCTTTGCAGACGGATTATAAACAAAAGGAATATGCGGTTCAAATGCCGTGCAAAGGTTGACGAAATAGAGAATCGGACCTACCTCGAAATTGCTGTTATTGCCACGAAAGCCGCGAACTTTGACGTTGTGATGCTTGTTTGAAAACGGGTTCACCATTTGAAGCACCTTTTCGAGCTTATCACTTGGTCGTCCGGAGATTTCGCACCTCTTTTTTCCTTTGGGCGAAATCCAATTCAGCACAAATTTTCGGACTAGCGTTTCCCGTTCTCGCTTAATTTTGCGAGCATCTGCAGGCATTCCGATGAAATTTAATCGCGCCTGTGCAATTCGCATTTCATCTTTTACCTGTGTCTGAGGAGAAAATTCCTTGATTCGCGCTTTATCACTGTCCGTAATCAGCGTTTTCTCATCAGTAACAACGAATCCTTCCGCATCATACGTTAAAGACCGATCGAGTATCTTTCCGACTCGACTTAACCAGTAAATCTGATTCCATCGACTTTTCAGCACCCCGTTAAACCAAGTCTCCACTGTCTCAATATCCAAAGTCTCAATCGTGATCGTCGCCTCGTGTTCCGTCAGGAACGGTTGCTCAACCAAGAAAGGCGGATCACTCAACCGCAATTCCTCGCAGAGACTGACGATCCCAAAATCTGTCCACGGGTTTCCTGTCAATTTCAAGACCAATGCTGAATCCTTTGGCGAACCCTGGGTCAGATCAAACTCTAACTGTTTTTCAGTCATATCAAACACCTCCTTGGAACAAATCATGACAATTTATAATATCATATAACTTAACAAATGTAAAGTAAAAAATTAAAACCCTATTTTAAGCAAGTTTGAGCCGATTTAAATTTAAAATTTGTAGTATTGCAAGCTACGGTAGCTCTAGTTATCCTTGAGAAACCGAGTTTTGAAGAAAAAACTCGGTTTCTACCTCCCTCTTGTTCGTGATACCTCGACCATGCCAAAGCCTGCGCTATTTTTATCGCCGAAGCCGCATTCGTAGCCGACGTGAATTAACTCTGGGGTGCCGATGACATGAAACGGACATAAGACACCGCGAATTTTGATCCCTTTGTAATCGATTAAGCGCGTCACACGCTCCTTTTTGGCCATATACGCCTCATCGAATGTCATCGCAAAGGATTTCTCGGTCGGTGGTTGTCGGTACATCGCTTCGTACTTCCGAATTAGGTTTTGTCGAACCAACTCGGAGAACTGGGAGTCATCGGGCAGGCAGTAGTGGGCAACGAGTTGGTCGGCTCGCTCCCGCTTGGTGGACATTGTAATCGGTGAGAGGCACCGGAAAGTCATCTGTGGGCCAAAACGGGGTTGACGCAATACTTCCACATCTTGCACCTTGAGCCTTTGACGGTCAATTTGTAGGATGCCGTTCTGCATTAGCGCGGCGGCGAAGTTTTCTAGAAACGGTCTCTGCGATGAGGAGACGTACCATGTCAGCGGGGAACAGAAGTAGATCTCCCCGCCTCGTATCTCTCGCCGTTTTGCCATCAGTTGAGAGAAGGTAAATAGTTTGAAACGCCGGTTCTCCAACTCATAGCCGTCTTGGTGGAGGAAATCCGCGTATTCAGGGTCGGATTCCTTGAGAAATTGATAGATAACGCCCGTGAGCAGGTGATTGGAGTTAATCGGTAGAAGGACACCTTCGCCGATATCGCATGTAATTTTGATTCGCATGAATTGACCTCCCGAAAATCTACGTTTTAGGTGTGATTTGGACCCAACCGAGCGGTGACTTGGGGTGCTGTCCATGATACAAAACCCGACGGGTCTTAGGAAACTCATGATAGTAATCTCGACGCGAACGACTTTCGCCCAGACGGTAGTGTTGTCGCAGATTCATCATCAAATCATTTTCGCCTTCGGTCAACAATTCGATAACGGTTTTGGCGCGATACCCCGTCCCCCAACCCACCGGTAGGATGAATGCACCGGTTGGCAGATTTTCGATGCGTTCCAAAAGGGTGTCGTAAAAGCTGGCAATCTCATCTAAGTAGTACGCCCCAAAGAAATTCGATTCATCCTTGGCCAGCCCTTCCGCCACCCAATTGCATACTCCAGCGAGATCGTCGCAGAGCACGCGCTCCTGTCGCTCACTGTAGCCGAGTTCGCGTTTTTCACGCTGGCGGAGGAGGGACTTGTCAATCTTGATTGAGAATTCCAGCGTCTGCCCGGCTTGAATCTGTTCAACAAACGTCTTGTACTCACGATTGCCTTCACGTTTCTGGACAAGCTGATCTTCGCGATTGAGTGTAACTGTCCACGCCACGCCCATTTCTAGGGCTTCAACCGCAATGGGCACAGTATCGCTGACCTGCACGACTCGCATCAGGTCGTGATTCGGGTCTTTCCCAAGCACACGCCGTTCAATTCGTTGTCCGACCCAGCTCCGATTCGGTTTTCGCTGTAACTGCGCTTTCAAATCGTTGACTGAATACTCAAAGGCTTCTTGGGCTTCTTGATTATCACCACTGATTAAATCCCACAGCAACGCAGTACGAATCGCGCCTTTGATACTGCTACCGGGAATTATTGGACGACTGAAGGCGTTTTTCATCGCCTCGCGGATTTCGGTTTCCTGCGGCTCTTCAGGGCACGGTAGCACGTAACGCGCAAACGGCTGATCGGTCGGAAGGTATTTCTGCCACTGAAAGCCGCGTTGCCCCATCGCAACGGTCAGGCGATTTAACTCGGATTCAGAGGCTACCGCCAGCACCGCATCAACGTCAATGCGATGCCACCGCCCGTTGTCATAGAAGCCATCAATCTGACTCAACCTTTCGCCCGTGCCGATGTGGATGGGCGTGATGGTTTTAAGTTCGTATTTCACAGTTGACCTCCCTAAGCACTTTTCAATCCTCAGCGTTGTTTATTTTCACGGGCCAAGCGTAGCCGTACCGCCAGACCGGGTGCGGACATGAATCTGGTTTCAGGTCGACGAGACGACCAATCCGTGAGCCATTCCCCTGTAACACAGAGCCTTCTGCAAACATCCAGACCTGTTGACGACGCATGTAGCTTGCCTCAGAAGAACTGATCCAACCGGAGCGTTCCATGAGCGCATAACCGACATCGCCTTGAATGAGCGTGTCCAACTCATCGGCATCTCGCGGACAGACTGGTGCGAGCGTCACAAACCGATTCGTCTGCTTGTCTGATTCAGGCTCAGCAGGTTCGCTATCGAGGTCAAACAGACCGTACCCCGCACTCCGCTCACCGCCGATGCCTGTATCACCGAGTACACGGAGGAGCGTTTCGATTTGTGTTTGCGTCTCCTCTGCCTCGAATTTCGCAGTGAACCATAGCCCACACCCTTTGCGAAACTTAACATTTTTCAGGTGCCAAATTTCCGATGCGGACGATTGGCGGTCTAAGGTCACCCGAGGTATTGTGTGCGTTTGCCAAACCGTGGGAGGGCTTTTGTCATCGTCGTGAACCCAGATTTCTTCATCGTTGATTAAGTCGTCGTTGTTGATTAGATCGCCGCGGTTAGACGCAATCAACTCACCGTTGACAATTTGACGAAAACGCTTCTCCGAGACAAAGCGAACCTTCTTGAGGTTTTTGCGGTCATCGTCCGAAAACCGAATTTCAGACTTAATTCCCAACGGCTTGGGGAAGAATCTGAGATCGCCCGCAAAGGGAAAGGCAGAGGTCAACAGAAACGGCTCACCCGTTTCGTACTGAGCCAAAAAATCGGTGAGATGCTCTGCCCCGTAAAACGTCCGCCACGTCTGACAGATCGCTGAAAAGAGGGTGTCAGCGGGGATTGAGATTTCGGTTTCCTCCAACCCAACCCCGCGCCGACCAAGATGGAGAGGCGAGCGGAAGTTGAGGTGGTAGGTGACATGTTTTGACATGAGCTCCTCCCTACGCTTGGATTGCTTCTAAAATCTGGTTTTGATAATTTGTCTCCCGCAACGCCGCAACGCCATCCCCGTCAACAAGCGTGGTAACAGGTACTGACTGCGGGTCTTCGTAATGTTGGCGAGATTTGAAGGCCATCTGCAAATCACGGAAGGCAATTTTTCCTGAGCCGCGTGACCCTGAACCGCCGAGATAGTCATCTTCGAGCAGTTCCATACCTGTCAACACGGCATCAAAAAGCGATATTTCACGGTCAACGCCCTCCGCAGAATCGCTGTCGAGGGTGTAGAGACTGTAGACCATCTCCAGTGGTCCGAAGATGGCTTCTGCCGGCACACGCTCGCCTTGGCGTGGGGTTGCTGCCGAAGTGATGCGATCAATTGCGACCTCGGTTTTGATCTCTGTGTACGGCATGTCGGTGTCAATTTCGTCAAAACGCGCCCTCGTCTCGGCGGTCAAAAGCGCATCGCGGACAATCAAACGCGTGGGCATTGTGTCTTCTATATCACGGTTCGGCGCGATACCGAAGACTTGACAAACCGAGCATTCCCTGTAGTCAGCCAACTGCTGACACTCGTGGATGCGAACCTGCGGGCTACCGCGACGGATGAATTTATTCAGTGGTCGCTCAAGGTGCCGGTCAAGCAGAGACCGCATCTTGCCGCGTAGAGACGAGCCGGGGATGTACGGTTCACGAGTGAGTGGGTTTCGGATGACGGGGTTATCCACACCGCCGATATCCAACTCGCCCGCGCTTCCGCCGATGTGTAGGCCTGTCACTGCTTCAATTTCACCAATGATAAAGATCTTTCCTTGAAGTTGAATACTTGCCATTTCTGTTCTCCTCCGGTTACGGCTACTAATCCTTTCCTCCGTAAGCTTTGTGATACGCTAAAATTGCCTCAAAGAAATCAACAAACCGATTGAAGTTCTTTGAATCGTTTCCCACAAGGTCAATTGCCTGGGTCAGAACGTCCTTCAGCGTATTGACACCGCCGCCGTGTCGCTTTGCGGCGTATGCGAGTTTCGGCTTGAGCATCAAGAGTTTGTGGGAGTCCAGTTCACCTTTCATCTGCATCTTCTTGACCGCACTGTAGATATTGCGAATCTGAGATGTTGTCAAATCCCGGGCAAGTTGCTTACCCCGTTGCTCTGCCTCTTTTACCAAAATTTCACCACCTTCAGTGATAACTCTCGCATCCAGATTGACTCTCGTAGAACCGCGATTATCTCTCCCTTGATGACCGCGATTATCTCTGGGTTGGTGTCCCATTTTTATCCTCCCGTGTTCGTAAAGTTGTCCAACGTACAATGACGCGGAGAAATTGCAGGAGTTCACCTGCTTCACCGTGATTGACGACCAGTTCTTGACGTAGATCATCAATCAAGGCAATATGTTTTTTGTGCATCTGCTTGGCACGGCTCAGATGATAAATGAGCCGCCAAGCCCATTTGCGTTGACTCTCTTCGTCGCTCTCGTAGAGATGGTAAATCTCGCTCAAGCGCGTAAGAAAGCTACTTGACAACGGCTTTTCGCCACTGACTGCTTTCAACAGTCGCTGATGCCACTCATCAACTCGGTTGAAATCTTCCCAAGTCATCGGTTTTTGCAGGAAGCTAAGCGCGTCCTTATCTTTTCGCAACGCTTTCGCGTTATCGAGCGCATCGCCAGCGTCGTTCGCCAATTGGTAGAGCGGGTACTTCTTATGCTCGACCGCGATGCCGCCCGAAAGTGTGACATGTTCGCCGCCGACAAACGCACGAAATTCGTCCCGAATCTGCCGGGCGATTTGGGGTGTGGCACTCCATCCGCCGACGAGAAAGAGGTCATCGCCGCCCGCGTAGATTAACTCCAAAATTTCAGGCGTGTGATGGGCGTTGTAATTGCGGCAGAGTTGGGGGACGTAGCCTTCAAAGAAGAGCCGCAATGATTCGCTCAACGTGGCTATCCGTGAAATTGTCGCACTCTCACCAAGCCCGTCCTTAAACAGTGCGCCGAGATTGTCCACGTCCATCCGCAACACGCTAAGCCACTTTGACCCTTCCGATGCGTCGGCGAGTTGGTCGAAGTCTGCCACCTCCTTACTATGAGGTTTCCGGGGGATGACTTGCGGCAACAGGCGGAACTCGTAGCTCACAGGTAGATTCTCCCAACGGAAGTTTTCGAGGATTTCGTCAGAAAGAAAATCGGTCGAAGCGAGCCGATACACCGTCGCACGGGTTGCGTCAGTCGGTGGAGTCGGCTTGTCTTCTGGTTTATTGACGAGGTGAACCGCTACCCCAAAGCTGCTGATGATTTCACCCCAATCCGGTTCGTCGGGAATCGGTTGTGCGGGAATCTCAAAGGTGACAAGATATTGGGTATCCCGTAATTGCCTTCCAAGTTCCGGGAATCCGTAGTCCTCTGTTTCCCATTCGTTGCGGGGTGTGAAAAAGAGGTCAAACATCTTCTCCCTCGGCAGCTCCCGTCCTTTTATCAGTTTCCGCTGCTCAATTTCCCTTGAAACGATGCTCCACTTCTCGGAAAAATCATCGAAATTGTTCGCTGTTACAGGGACGCCTGCCAGAATAACCGAAAGTTCTTCTCGATGTGCCCCCCACAGCTTTTCGGCAATCTCAGCACGGAGCGCGTCGATCTTCTCCCTAGCCTCTCTATAGGGCAAGAGCAGGTAGAAATGCCCACCGCTTGCGAGTAGCAGATTCGTTATCGGCAGGTCAAATCGACGCAAGATCCACAGTGCAATCGCCTCCGTCAACAGTTGCAGGTAGAATGACCGGCCGCGCAACTCCCGCGATGCCCCGTCGGACTTTATCTGATAGAGAAACTTCTGGATGCCTGAAATATCGCCTTTGAGCAAGGCACACAGCGGTTGGTCGGCGGATTGGCGAAGATAGTTGTCCAAGTCATCGGGAAGAATTTCCCGATGAATACAAGTCGCTACCGCCGCTGTCGTGCGGAGGTGGTCGTAGAGCGAAACATCGGGGACAGTCCGCTCGGCTCCCCCCTCCCAAGGGGTCGCAGCGGGCATCCGGGCGGTGTACTTGTGCAACAGCGCAACAAGCGTCTGATAGTCCGCTCCCTGATAGCCACGCTCACCCGCTAATCGCTGCAGTTCTCGCGTGAATTGATCCCACAGTTCGCCGTACCTGCTCGGCTGGATGTGGGGGTTCTCTATTGGAAAAATGGTCTCGCGGCGGATGTCTAACGGATTGAGATCGTATCGCAATTCCGGAGGCTGTGGCTTGTCAGGGATTTGCAAGCGCGACATAATCGAGACCAACGCGGCGTGAGAGGGTTTTTCCTGCTCACGCTGTTCGACCTCGCGCTCTTTGGCGGAGAGCCAATCTGCCAAAGTTACCTGCTTCTCAATTTCCTTCGTCTGGCTGCGGCGATGGTGGTTGAGGATCGCATCGCTCAAATCATCGCCGCACGGATGAAAGAAGCCTCCAAAGTCCTCTGTTACAAACTCCCAACCGTGCTGTTCGTGAGGGCGGAAGGGCGGTGTTGCAATTGTCCGCTGCCGAAATTTCCCGATGTCGTGGAGTAGTGCGGCAAGTTGTAGGCGTTCAATGTCTTCGAGCATGTGGTCACCTCTTGAGATTCAAGATTTTGAAAAAGTATATTCACTTTTTTGAAAAAATTCAAGTATAATAACGTGAGTTGCCAGAGTCATTCACTTTTCAGTTTTTTGCCCGATTTCGGCGAGAAGTCGCGAGCTGGAGCTCGCTCCTTACGCGAAAAGCGGGCTTGCAGAGGTCTACATGACTTCATGGGGTGAACATCGGGTAATCCGCCAGGGATAGCAAGCGTTTACGTCGTGCAAACGCACGAAAAAGGGATAGCAGAGAGTGTTCGCCACCCTCACCGCCCAACATTCTCTCCCGCCCTTTTTTTGTTGACAGATATCAACAATTTTGATAAACTGAAAAGTGCTCCCTTCTAAAGATAAAGACGATGCAAAAGTTGAATAATCGTACCCCCTTCTCATAAGCAAGTTTGAAAAATAATATTGCATTTTGAGGAAGGAGGGAAGGGAAGGATGGGAAGGATGGAAAGCCATCCTTGCTTTCTTCTCCCACACTGAGCCCCGCACCGAGTGGGATTCCGAACAACGAGCCCCGCACACGGGGTAAACGTCCTTCAAAGCAACGGGATGCAGACACGGGACTCAGAAGCAATTTTCCCAACCCTTTGGGAACTTCAGAAGATAAACTTTATATTGAACATGCTTACGGGAAGGAGTACATAAATGACTTGCATAAAGCGTTTTGAACGTCCTGGAGGTCTATTTCCGGTGGGAGTCGAGTATTACCGGGCCCCCATCCCGAAGCACGATGTGTGGGATGCCGACTTCGCCCGAATTAGCGCGGCGGGATTTCGCATCGTCCGCAGTTTCAGCTACTGGAATTGGATGGAGCCACGACCAGGTATCTACGAACTTGAGGATTTCGATCTTCTGTTCGATCTGGCGGGCAAACATGGGTTGTACGTCTGGCTGGACATCACACTTGCCACGCACGGTGCCTGTCCGGAGTGGCTCACCCGGGAGCATCCCGACATCCTCTCTGTGAACTCTCGGGGGCAGCCAAGTACACCGAGGGCTTCTCCGGCTATGCCCCAAGGTGCCATGATTCATTGCTACGACCATCCCGCCTGGCGGGAGTACGGTGGCGGGCTATTGCGCCATGTCGTGCGCCGCTACAAAGATCGAGCGAACTTGCTGATATGGGGCCTCTGGGATGGCATCAGCCCGGTGTCTCCGGATGGCGGCCTGTGCTACTGTGAGCATACACTCGCCAAATACAAGGCTTGGTTGCACGAGCAGTTCACGTTAGATGCGCTCAACGCACGTTTCCTGCGCCGCTATCGCCGTTGGGAAGATGTGGAAGTGCCACGCTCAAATCACAACATCGTCGAGATGCTGATGTATCGCCGGTTCCACTACGAAAATCTCGTTGACCAGTTGAAATGGATGGTGAACGAAGTTGAGGGTATCGACTCCGAACACGAGGTCCGCGCCCACGCCGGCTGGACACCCCGACCATGGGATGAGGCGTGTGCTCCTCATGTGGATAGCTGGGGGATGTCGATGTCATCTAACAATTTGCTCACGTCCGCCGACCCCTACCAGATCGCAGACCGTGCGTTCAGCTTTGATTGGTCGCGGAGTGTCGGACGCAATGGACGCTGGTGGAACGAAGAGATATACGCCGGCATGTCGCCGGGCGGCGTGACCTGGAAGAAACAGTCCGCTCCGCAGGAAACGACCATGTTGCTGTGGCTGACGCTCGCATGTGGTGCCGCTGGTACGATGTTCTGGCAGTACCGGCCGGAATACCTCAGCTTCGAGTCGCCGGGCTATAACCTAATCGCCTTAGATGGCGAGCCGACGCCGCGCTTTGACGGTGCTGTCCGGGCAATCGAGCAGATCCGGGGTCTGAGTGACCACCTGCCGCTAGTCTGTCCGCAGTCGGAGGTCGCAATCGTCTATGACCCCGAATCACAAGAGTTGTTCGGCTTCAATGAGGAAACTGAGCGATTCATCGCCGACCTGCGTGGGGTCTACCGCACACTCTGGACGAACGGCATCCCCGCCGACATCGTCACGCCAAAGATGGACTGGTCGGGCTACCGGTTGCTGTTCCTGCCCAACGTCACGCTGATGAACGACGAAACTCGGGAGCGGATTGGACGAACCCTGGACGAGAACCCGGATACGCATCTGGTGGCGGAAGGCAGTTTCGGGATGTATGACGGCTCCGGTCAGTCCAGCTATCGCCCGCCGGAAGGGTTCGCCGACAGGTTGGGGGTGCGCGTGGCGGACTTCTCTGCGGTGACTCCATACGACATCGAGTGCGGGCAGAACGTGGTTGAGACGCCCTATGGCCCCGTCACGATTACCTCACCGTGTGGGTACGCGGTGCTTCAGCCACGCGGGGACACGCAGTCAATCGCTTCGCTCGGCGATGAGACTGTCGCGGTTCGTAGCGCGGACGGCCGTTTCACTTGGTACGGGTTGACCCTTGTAGCTGGCTTTGGGGATGTCGGCCATCCGGATTTAGTCCTTGGGCTCACATCAGAATTTGGGGTACAGCCGCCGGTGGACATCAAAGGAGACCGTGTGGTCCCGGTGACGAGGCGTTCGCGCCTCGGCGGGTGGCTCATTTTCGTGTTCAATCTTGAGCGCACACCGGCACAGGTCACACTGCAACCACGTTGGCCGTTCGCTGAAGCGCACGACCTACTGGCGCAAGCCGACATCCTCGTTCCGATGGCGCATTCCAACTTGCGATTGAGCCGTGGGGTATGGCAGTCATCCATTGCCCAGAGAAGTGACCTCTTTGATAAATCTCTACCCCCTTTCTACTTTGTCTTGACAGGCAACGACACCCGTGATAAAATTCCTGCTAATTGCCTTTTCTGATTCAAATGAAGTTTAAAAAATAAATTCGGTAATTTCATATAGGTGCCCGTGCGGTTACCCCTAACGGGTGGTCCGAAGACGGATGGTCCGGGGACGGATGGTCCGGGGACGGATGGTCGCGTGAGCGAGCGCATCGCGTGAGCGAGCGCACAAGATGCGCGCAGTCATCTGCCCATCTGTCCGAGGACGGATGGCAACATGAGTTGACGCATCTTCAGATGACTTGACGCAAAACCGCACCTACCTTGGTTGGGGTTACCCGTTTAAATTCTTAAACGTCATAAGAATCAGAAGGGGACTCCTTGCGAAGAATGTTGAAAATGGGAGCAGAAGTTGTCGCGATTTTTTATTTTGGTGAAGACAGTCGTTAAAATTTGAGATTGCCCAGAAAACCTGAATAAGGAGGAGGTATTCCAATGAGAACCTTGCTGTTCAGCGCGTTAATCGCAAGTTTGCTTTATGTGTTTTCCCCATTAGCCGCAGTGGGACGGGATGATTCTTTAGTGCTGTATTTTCCCTTTGATGAGGACGGGGGCAAGGTCGTAAAAGACCTGACACAATACAAAAACAATGGCGGCTTCATGGAGGGCGACCCGGTATGGGTTGATGGAAAAGTTGGCAAAGCACTCGCTTTCAATGCAAAATTTTATGTCGAAGTCCCTGATGATAATGATACTTTGGACTTGACCAATACAGGGCACACCATTAGTTACTGGCTAAAATGGGATGGCGGTTTCACGTCGTGGTCCCCGTTTGTATCAAAAGCTAATGACGAGAATACAAATGATAACTATCATACCTGGGTTGGGAAAGACCGGGTATGGGATTACTACGCAAGCGGTAGCCCACAAGCGCACGGGAAAAACCCTGTCCCTTTGGACGATGAGTGGATATTTCTAACCGTTACCCACGATGGCAAAAAAACGGTCTCTTTCTTTATGGATGGCGTTTTTACCAACGAGGGAACGGTGGCATTATTTAAAACAAATGATGCGGGCTTTCGTGTTGGCCACGACGGTTTCTCTCCTGTCATTGGCGCGGGTACTATGGACGAGCTAACCGTTTTCAATAGACCCCTAAGTGAGGCAGAAGTTCAAACACTCATGAAGGAAGGTGCCGAGCCATTTCTTGCCGTGATGCCTGCTGGCAAGTTGACCACAACCTGGGGCAGCACCAAAATCAATCGGCTTATGTGAAGTGAAATCAATCGGGGTGAGAAACCAAGTTTTTGCGGAAAAACTCGGTTTCTCACCCCGATTTCTTAACATGAGCCACGACTTTTACGGCTGACGTAATTTTTAACTTTAGACTTCCGCGGTCTCAAACCAGACCTCGGAAGTCTTTTTTATCGAGAAAGCATCACTAAATCGTCGCTTCTTCGTCCGGCCATGGGCGATTTTCGGTTTCTTCTCTTGGATTTATCACGCGCCTTCGTCTTGGCGGTTAGCAAGTTGAGCACGAAGTCGTTCTAACTCAGCTTCTGCCTCTCGCCGGCGTTCTGATTCTTCTGTGGCAAGTGTTTCTGCTTCATGCTGACGTTGGGTTGCTTCTGTGGCAAGTGTTTCTGCTTCATGCTGACGTTGGGTTGCTTCTGTGGCAAGTGTTTCTGCTTCTCGCCGCCGTTGGGCTTCTTCCCGCCGCCGTTCTGCTTCTTCTGTGGCAAGTGTTTCTGCTTCCCGCCGCCGTTGGGCTTCTTCCCGCCGCCGTTCTGCTTCTTCTTCGGCTATCTCTTGCGCTTCCAACCTCAGGTGATGTTCTTCCATAGAAGTCGTTATCGGAGTACCATCAGGTAGATACGGGCGTAACAACCTCACATCGTTCTCACGCGCCTCCCATCTCAGCCACAGATTTAACGATTCGCTGAACAAGCCACCCTGCTCGTCGGAAGCCATTTCGACGATGGCACCCGAAGGATCGCGCCGCCACCCGCGAAATTCCGGTGGCTCCGTCATTGCAGGTTGATGGATGAAGTATTCTTCAACGCCCATATCAATCAGATACAGTCGCATTTTTTCATGCCGATCCTGATTCGCTGTTGAGTCGGACAGAAACTCAAAAACAACCGCAGGAACCGCACCTTCTTTCCACGTATAAAAACTTTTCCGCAGGGTCATTCTATCCACACCAAAGACAATGTAAACATCTGGGGCGACGGATTTGTCTGGTTCCCCTTCCCGATAGTAGATGAATGTGTCAAGCCCAACGTGGATAAGCTCATTGATTTCAAAATACCGTGCGAGTTGCTCGTAAAACGTGTTAATCTGTACACCGTGATATTCTGAGGCTGGCATAGGTTGTTCATCCTCGTAGGGGTATCCTGGTATGTAAACGGTCGGTTTACCCCTCGCTTTTGGAAAGACGGGCATATATTTTCTACGCTTGAATTCAAAGTCTTTTATGGTATCCATAATGTTCTCCCTTCGCGTATCGGGGCAGGGATGCCCCTCCCACAATTGGGCAGGGATGCCCCTCCCACAATTGGGCAGGGATGCCCCTCCCACAATTGGGCAGGGATGCCCCTCCCACAATTGGGCAGGAATGCCCCTCCCACAATCGGGGCAGGGATGCCCGTCATCCCCCCTAAGATGTTTAGAGAATCCCTCAACCGCTCATGCTCGATTGCCAAATCCAGCAGGGTCCCCGCAGATGGTAGGTAGCAACTTAGGTTACTATACGCCATATTGTCAATTATATCAACCTTTTTTTTGAAACGCAAGAACGCAAAAATTTGGGTCAGAGCAGGATGCTGTATCGTCCTCGTGCTCGAAATCAATATTGACAGATCTAACATCTGCCGATATACTTACGGAAAATGTTGCATTGATCACAATATCGCATAACCAAACCCCTTCCAAGAATTGAGTTACTATGTCTGAATTAATTGTCATCGGTGGTGGGTTAGCAGGGAGTGAGGCGGCTTGGCAAGCGGCACAACGCGGGGTCAGAGTGTCCCTTTATGAAATGCGCCCGAATGTCACGACACCCGCGCATACCACATCCCATTTTGCCGAATTGGTATGTTCCAACTCATTAGGCTCACAGCTTCCAGACCGACCTTCGGGGTTGCTCAAGGAAGAGATACTGCGTATGGGCTCAATGTTGGTCGAATGCGCCGAAGCGACAGCGGTGCCCGCTGGGGGCGCACTTGCCGTAGACCGTGATGCCTTTTCAGCACAGGTCACCGATCGGATTTCGCAACATCCCCAGATTGAAATTATCCGTGAGGAGATGACCGATATTCCCAGCTTCCCCACCGTCATCGCCTCTGGCCCACTGACCTCAGCACGGCTTTCCGACGCGCTCGCAGATTTGAGCGGGAAAGACCATCTCTACTTCTTTGATGCCATCTCCCCAATCGTCACGCAGGAGTCAATCAACATGGAGAGCGCCTTTCGGGATTCACGATATGGGCGCGGGGAACAGGCGGAAGGCGATTACATTAACTGCCCGATGACCAACGACGAATACGATAACTTTGTCAATGCCCTGCTTGTGGCGGAACGTATCGCGTTAAAATCTTTTGAGGAGGCGGTCAAAAGCGGGGTTCGGGCGGGAGCGCATCGTTTTTTTGAAGGATGCCTGCCCGTCGAAATTATCGCCGAGCGTGGACATCAATCCCTCGCATTTGGGCCAATGCGTCCGGTGGGATTAACAAACCCACGCACCGGGCGACGACCCCACGCTGTTGTCCAATTGCGCCAAGACAACCTCGCCGCAACACTTTATAACATGGTCGGATTCCAGACGAACTTGAAATTCCCTGAACAGAAGCGGGTTTTTCAAACCATCCCCGGTTTGGAGAAAGCAGAATTTGTGCGATACGGGCAGATGCACCGCAACACGTTCGTCTCCGCACCAGAATTGATGCAACCCACGCTCCAATTCCGTAAACGCGCTGACCTGTTTTTCGCGGGACAACTGACCGGGGTAGAGGGTTACATGGGCAATATTGCCACTGGACTGTTGGCGGGTTGGAATGCTGCACGGGTTATTAGCGGTCTATCGCCCATCGTCTTACCCGTTACGACGATGCTTGGCGCGTTATGTCACTACGTGACACACGCCAGTTTGGCAGATTTCCAACCGATGAAAGCGAACTTCGGCATCCTTCCCCCGCTCGCACCGGCGGTACGGCCCAAAAAGAAGCGACAGCGAGCAGTTGCCTATGTTGAACGTGCGCTCAAAGACCTTGAGGCATTTTTGGCAGAGCAGTGAAGAAAAGGAACGCAAAGACGCAAAGGTGCAAAGACGCAAGGAGAAATAGAACATGAAATCACAGCTTGGAACAGGTGCTTAGGGTTGATTGAAGAGGGTGTGTTGTCTAGGGTCTGCCATCTTCATTTCAATGTCTTTCCACGCCACGACGAGGTTGTTGAAAATGACAGCGTTCTCGGCATCCCCGTTGCGGTCATAGTGGTTGTAGAGGATACGCGCCATCCGCTCGACAGAATCGAGCTTGTCGCGTATCGCTTCGCCGACATCCGCTGCGCCTTCGACCCCTCTGCCGTACTCAAAGTTCATGTGATATGCCATGCGGAAACACGCCTCCCACGCGGTCATTCCGTCAGGCAACTGTTCGCTGTCTTCAAACGCCTCGATCGGCAGTAGCCGCACCTGCCCCCCTTCGGCAGTGAGCACAGAACCCTGTAACTTGCTGATGACGATATCCTTGGCGCGTACCAGCGTCTCCGCCTCACCGTACTGCCCTGTGGCATAGCCGTGTTGCTTGAGCCAGTCGAAGCAGAACCGACTCTCCGAATCCAGCTCGCCCTCTTGACGGTCATGGTAATGCGCGATGACGCTGTTGATTGCCACGAGTGCCTCGCGTATCGGCACCGGCACACCGCTGATTGTCGCCACACGGCTGTAGCGGGAGTAGATTCGCATCCCTGGGCCGATGGCGGCTTGCGCCAGATCGGTTGGAGCGATGTGCCCGCCTTGTGTAAGTTGGTCGAGTTCCGCGGGCAGTTCCCTCTCAAGCGCGTCGAAAAATTCACGGCGCGTTGCGAAGTCGGCATCATCGGGGCGCGGCCGACACACCAGTACCACAGACGATGCCAGCGCGTTCGTGCCCAAAGCGGTTGACCGGGCGGAACGCTCGGTACGCATCGGCCAGGTGCCGACTATCTCGAAACCCGCTGACACGATAGCACTCAGCATCGTCTCCCAACCGGTGGAGGCTCGGCCTCCCCGTTCTTCCTCCTGTTGTTTGTACGCGTAGAAGATGGACGACGGAAACTCATTGGAGCACCGTTCCCGTATCATCTTGAGCGTCTGGTTCAGCAGGGCCTCAAATCTCTGCCGGGAGTCCTCAAATCGGGAGGCGATGGCTGTTATCTCCTCACCTTTGGGGGTTAAGATACCAGCGAACAGATCCGGATAAACCTCGCGGAGTGGGCGACGTAGCCACACGTAGAAGAAATCCGATAGGTCGGCATAATCGATGTTGTCGTAGTAGGGCGGGTCGGTGACAATGACAGGCCCAGCTTGGGCGTGCCCTTGCGGGTGGCAAGATGACTTGACGCAAATCGTTGTGGACGCATCCGCCTGATGCACCACACCGCCATGTACATCTGAGGGCAGTCGCTCTACAACCTTTGCGACCCACTCAATTTGGCCCATCCAATTTTGGGTTGAAGTAGAGAAGATATTCACTTCCGCGAAATCCCAGACCATCGGAATTGCTTGCCGTGCGAAAACGTGAGCAACTTTGTCGCCCACATTTTGCCAAGTTGCATAACTGGAACTGCTGTCAACCGTTCTGCCGAGAACAAGCGAGAGATATGTACAAACGGTATTGGCGTATTCGTCGTTTCCCCCCTCTTGCCTTACCATTTGGCGAACATCTGCAATCAAATCGCTGAAAGTGGTTATTGCAAGCAGTTGACGTTGGGTGAAAAGTTGATGCCAGTGGGTAATACCAAAGCCTCGGCCACTTACCAAAGTAGGCGTATTGGGCATTGCTTGGGAAGGTCGCCAGGCGGGCTCGGCGGATATTGCCGCTTGAATATGTGCATCGTTTGGTGACACGAATATCCGTCTGCGGTCTCCCTCGACAACTATCGCGGTCATCTGCTCTCCCATTTTACCATCCCTCGCCTGCTCACGGACATCAGCCAACCGGATCGCGGTGTTGCAGGCAACACAGACTGCGCCGTGGCGGTTCACCGTGCCGCTATCGGGGACACCGTCGCTGTGGTTCTGCACCACAAAGGATACGCGCTGTGGGAGGGAGAGCCCTCTCCCGATGACAGGCTTAATCCAATGTTCGTTGTTGCTCTTTTGGGAGAGTTGGAAGGTCTTGAGCAGAGGCATCTGGGCCCCACACGCCGGGTTTGGGCACGGGATGGTACGTGCCCACAGCCACGCAATCACTGTAGCCTCACTACCGTCCGGCAGTATTGCCTTTGGGTAGAGATGCCCAATCTGCTTAAACGCCTCATCACGCATCCACGCCCCGTAGTAGCGGATGTCGTCTGCAAGCCCGGACGTGCCGCGCCAAGGAATGCGCTGTGCGTTTTTGCCTGTTCCTGCGGATACGCCTAGGTCGTCAGCGTCAGGGTTGACGGGAGGCAGGTTCTTAAACTTAGGTGGTATTTCAATCAGTGCCTTGTTGATGAGGATCGCCACCGGGTTGAGGTCTGATGCGATAGCCTTGAGTCCTAGCCGTTGCGCTTCGAGCGGTATAGAACCGCCACCGGCGAAGGGGTCATATATCGGCAACCCGTGTTCCCGCAAGTAGTTCAACACTTCGTCCGGATCGGTGGGTGCCGTTTCGCCTCGAGACCGCGCCACCGAGCGGGCGATTTCATAACGTGCGTTCGCTAGGAGGGGCTTCACATCGGGTTGTCTCTCGTCGGTACTCTCCCACTTGACGAGTTGCTTTATCATTTCGTGGAGTCGCTCTCGCTCCGCACGTTGTTCGTCCTCAGTAGGGAACTCGTCCGGGCAGGAAGATGGGTCATCCACCATACTGGCGAAAATGACAGCGCGGCAGGCGGCCAACGGCCGGCGCGCCCACCACAAATGCAACGTGGACGGATGCCCGTGCCGGATAGACTTCTCCCGTGCAGATTCGTGGTTGATGTCATCTAGCGGTAAGTCAACTTCGATAAGTTTACGGCGGTAAGTGCTCATTTTTCTCTCTCTGTTCTTGCGTCTTTGCGTCTTTGCGTTAAATTTAAGCGTCCTTGCGGCCAAACTAATTTTTCCATAGATAGACGTTAATCGTTAAATCCTTTGCTCGGGCAAAGACGGGAAAGGTTTTGACCAGTTGTGCCCGCTGACGAACCCAGCCCCGGAATCGCTCTCCTGAATCGTAGACGTTCAGGTTTCCCCCGTCAATTACAAACCACACGGCGTTGCTTCCCTTCCACTTCTGCTCAAATGCTTCCGTATCCGCCAGCATCTCTTCGATTAGATCCGATGTTATCGCGACGACGTTAGTATGGGGAACCTCTGGCAGGTAAAATTCACTCATACGTGGTGCCGACACAAAAACAGGGTCGCCTTCCGAGATGCCTGAGCGGATGGTCGAAAATGCCGTACGCCATTTCGGACGCCCACCGTTTTCGATGCGAAAGTAGAGGTAGTCTTGAGACAGCATTGTGACAACAATTAAGCACGGCAAGACGTAGCGGAGTCGGGACGGAATCTGCATTGCGCTCCAGATCTGGTCACAACCCACTGCGGCGAGCAGCAGATAGGCGGGTGTCGTGAAAAATAGGTAGTAACCCGCAACGTTGACCTGCCGCGAGGCGATGAGAAAAAGAATGAGCGGGATGCCCGAAAAACAGATCAGAAACCACTTGGCACGAACCATCGGCTTCGACAGTGATGCGAAAAACGCTGTCACGGCAATCGGTACACCCAAACCGCCCACGAGTGTAAAGAGAATATAAACCGGGCTCCGCTGCCATTCATTTAGTCCCCAACCGGAGAAGAGATAGCCGCGAAATTGAGGGAGGACGAGTAGCAGCGCCGCAAATGCGAATGGCGTGAAAAAAATCAACAGGTTGCGAGGGCGTATCCCGGGCGGCAGTGCTTTGCGGATGTTGTTGAATGGAAGGGGAATCCAAAAACTGAGCGCATATCCAGCAAGTGCCGGGACGAAAATCACAGAAAGGGTGTGCGACAAGATTAGACAGAGCGTAGCAACCAGTGACCCGAGCATAAGGAACGGATAGTCCCGTTCCGTAGCGAGATAAAAACTCCACGCCGCTAATATCGCAAACAGAACGGTGAAAACATACGACCGAGCGTTCTGGGACCAGAATAGATGCCAGCTTGAAAAGGCGAGGAAGGTCGCCGCGAGCGCGCCGACTCGTGTGTTAAACAACGCCCTTCCCATCAGAAAAATCAGCGGAATGGAGAAGATGCCGGTGAGACACGGAATCAGACGACTACCCCATTCGTCTGTGCCCGAAATTGACATTGAGAGTTTGATGGCAAAGTAAGGAATCGGGTTAACCTTGAAATTCTCCAACGAAAATTGTTGGGCATCAAGCACAGTGAACACTTCGTCAATCCAGAAACTCCATGCCCCCAGCTGCCAAAAGCGCAGGAAGCCACCGACCAAAATGACCGCGGAGAGCAGCCAGACGGAATGGTTGCCTTTGAAAAATCGGTTCGGAAGTTGAAATGAACTTGCTGTTTTTTTGGGCAATTTCGTGATGAAAAATTCAGCATGTGTGCCGCAAAAATGGCGGAGTTGCGATATTCTCGCTATACACATGCCGTGTATCGCTTAATCAATTAGGGGCAATTAGCGATCATCCCTGGTTGTGGTATATTTATTGCTAAACAGTGAAATCACGCATTTCGTGAGTCCGTTGCATCATTATATCACGGAACAAAGATGAGCACAATCAGGATTTCGCCAGAGTACCCTAGTGGTTGGCGAAGATTGACAATTATATTAAGACTTAGTGAAAGGAAGTGCTAAATGAAAGAGTATTTACGAAACAGTTCAAAGTTCTTGGGTGCTGTTTTGATTTTTACGTTGCTTTTGAGCATAAACGCCTTTGCCTTGGATCAGATAAAGGTTGATGACGACAACCCGAACGGAATAAAGGTCCCTGATGCAGAGTATATGGCAGACACGGTCTGGGTATTGGTTGCGGCGTTTCTGGTTTTCTTCATGCAGGCAGGCTTTGCCATGGTCGAAGCTGGATTCACCCGTGCGAAAAATGCAGTGAACATCTTGATGAAGAACCTGCTCGATTTCTCAATGGGGTCTATTGCCTTCTGGATAATTGGATTTGCCATTATGTTTGGCAATGGGAACGACTTCTTCGGATTTTCGGGTTGGTTCGTCTCAGCAGGTGAGGTGCCCGATGATGTCGGGCAAGCATTAGCTGCGAATCCCTACGACGCATTGGATTGGACAACTGTTCCAACATACGCGGCGTGGCTGTTCCAACTGGTTTTTGCCGCAACAGCTGCGACAATCGTTTCTGGGGCAATGGCTGAACGAACCCAGTTTAAGAGTTATCTCATCTACAGTTTTTTCATCACCGCACTAATCTATCCTATCGTCGGACACTGGACATGGGGCGCAGGTTGGCTCTCAGGTCTCGGATTTACCGATTTTGCCGGTTCAACGGTCGTCCACTCAACAGGTGGCTGGCTTGCGCTGGCGGGGGCAATCGTGTTAGGAGCGCGTCACGGCAAATATGACGGCAATGGACGGCCGAGGCCGATTCCTGGGCATAATCTGCCGTTGGCGGCACTTGGCGTATTTATCTTGTGGCTCGGTTGGTTCGGTTTTAATCCGGGTAGCGAAATGGGAGCACACCCGGTGTCAATTGCATCAATCGCTGTGACGACAAATATTGCCGCCGCCGCTGGTGCAATCGCCGCGATGGCCACCGCTTGGCTGATGCTCGGAAAGCCAGATGCGGGCATGTCACTCAACGGAGCACTCGCCGGACTCGTTGCGATTACTGCGGGGTGTGCGAATGTTACACCATTATCCGCCGCGATTATCGGTCTGCTGGGCGGAATCGTTGTTGTATTTTCTGTGTTGCTGTTTGAGCGATTAAAAGTTGACGACCCTGTCGGTGCGATCTCTGTACACGGGGTATGTGGTGCGCTCGGAACAATTTTACTTGGGCTGTTCCATAGCGAGAGCGGACTGTTCTACGCCGCAGACAAGGCCGCTGCGTTTAAATTCCTCGGTGTGCAATGTGTCGGCGTGATCGCTGTTTTTGCATGGTGCATAATAACAGGCTTTATCCTGTTTGGTGCCATTAAAGCAATTGTTGGCTTGCGTGTCACCCAAGAAGAAGAGATGGAAGGCTTAGATTTCGGCGAACACGCGGCAAGTGCGTATCCAGATTTTACAATCTCTTCTATCCATTAAAGCCAGTGTGAAAAGCTGAAAAGGAGGATATAGACCAATGACCAAACTAGAATGCATCATTCGCCCCTTTAAGCTCGAAGAGGTCAAAGAAGCGTTGACCCAAGTCGGCGTTCAAGGCATGACAGTCAGCGAAGTACGCGGCTTTGGGCGAAGTCGCGGCCATACTGAGCTTTATCGTGGAAGCGAATACACGATCGAATTTGTGCCTAAGTTGAAACTTGACATCGTTGTTCCTGAAGAAAGCGTCGATCAAGTTATTGAAGCGGTGCAGCAGTCCGCTGCAACCGGAAAGATTGGGGATGGGAAGATCTTCGTAACTCCAGTTGAGGAGACCATCCGCATCCGCACCGGCGAAAAAGGGCCTGCGGCAATTTAGAACCTGTTTTAAAAACAAAGCAACCCGACCCGTGGGTGGGAAATCCGTTTCCCACCTAATCCACGATACGCCATGATGACTTTTCAAACAGGCAGTTAGTCCGAAGGGGTTGGGCGAGTTTTTCCCACTTCTTCTGTTCTCAATTTTTAAGTGCCACGTTCCTACCTTCATCAATGGCACTGAGCTCTCCGTTCTCGCAAGACGATCGGTTGATTTCAGTGCCATTCGATTCAGAATACGCTTTTCCCTTCCACGATGAGACTTAGGAGGATACCCAAACCTCCTAAGTCACCTCTCCAACCAGGAAATTTACACTTGATCTTACTTTTTAATTGTGCTAAGATGTATTCTCTATTCTTTACGGATAATCGCTTGTGCATTTTCAGGAAATGAAACTTTGCTCGCTCTGAATTGCCAAATTGTGTTCATGGTACGCCCCTAAGAGCGAGCGCGCTAGAAATCCGCTGTTTTGGACACTCCTAACCGAAATTGGAGGTATATAGATGCAACACACACAGAATACATCAAAATTGAGTCAACTGCTCATAAGTAAAAGAGCTCTTGTTTGGATAGTTTGTATACTAACGCTTCTTGTTCTGTCAAGGTACGCGCTGGCGCAAGACGCAACCACACCCGACTCCGGGGACACCGCTTGGATGCTCACCTCAACAGCATTGGTGCTATTTATGACCATTCCGGGGCTCGCGCTGTTCTACGGTGGGCTTGTGCGAACGAAAAATGTGCTTTCAGTGCTGATGCAGTGTTTTACACTGACCGGGTTGATAACAATTATTTGGGTCGTGGTGGGCTATAGTCTCGCCTTCGACACCACAGGAATGGTTTCGGGGAAACTTAACCTGCATTCATTTGTGGGGGGACTGGGCAAGGTGTTCCTTAAGGGTGTGAACAAAGAAAGCCTGTCCGGCACAATTCCAGAGGCGGTTTTCATCACCTTTCAATTGACCTTTGCGATTATTACGCCTGCCCTGATTGCAGGTGCCTTTGCCGAGCGGATGAAGTTTTCCGCAATGCTCTGGTTTATGGGAATCTGGTCAATAATCGTATACATGCCGTTGTGCCACATGGCTTGGAGCGGCGAGGGTTCATTCTTCAACGATATCCTTGGCGCATTCGATTTTGCCGGTGGGACCGTGGTGCATATCAACGCGGGTATTGCGGCTCTGGTTGCTGCCTTGTTGGTTGGCAAACGCGCTGGCTATCCAGACACCCAAATGCCACCACATAATCTAACCTTGACCGTCGTTGGTGCGTCAATGCTCTGGGTCGGCTGGTTCGGTTTCAACGCCGGTAGTGCTTTGGCGGCAGACGGCTCGGCAGGAATGGCGATGCTTGTGACCCATATTTCCACCGCGACCGCAGCACTTGCTTGGATGCTCGTCGAATGGTCAAAGCACGGCAAACCGAGTGTATTGGGCATCGTGACGGGGGCAGTGGCTGGGCTCGTTGCAATCACGCCAGCGTCCGGCCATGTCGGCCCAATGGGCGCACTGGCCATCGGTTTCGCATCAGGCATCGTATGCTTCTGGGGCGCGACCAGCCTCAAGCAATCGCTCGGCTACGACGATTCTCTTGATGCCTTTGGCGTACACGGAATTGGCGGAATCGTTGGCTGTGTATTAACGGGGATATTTGCCGCCAAAGGGCTAGGGGGTTTAGAGGATATCAACATTGGAGAGCAACTCCTCGCACAACTCCTCAGCATCATCGTTACGGTCGTCTACTGCGGCGTACTCTCCTGGGTCATTCTCAAAATTGTTGATGCCACAGTTGGACTGCGCGTTGACGAGACGCAAGAGCTTGAGGGGCTGGATCTCTCGCTCCATGACGAGCGCGGTTACGACCTATAGGTTGGCATCCATCCGTGCCAAACGATTCAAACACACTTGTGTATGGGCAAGGTTGCCTTGCCCATTACACAGGAGGCGAGGCAATTTCCAATGACATCCGAACAACGCTATCTGTTTGATGTAACAGGGTATCTCCATCTCGAAAATGTCCTGAACGACGAGGAATTACAAAGTGCCCAAGCCGCCGCTGACCGATACATCCAGATTCCACCCAAAGAATTGCCTCCGGGGTTTAACGTAGACCTAGAACGCAGAGACTTTACGCCGTATAGCCACGGATTTGCATTCGATAAAGTCCTTGAGAGGTTCTGCTTCCATCCGGTCACCTGGCCGATTGTCAAAGAACTGACGGGTGGTAAACCCAGATTCACCAGCGGCACACTGGCGCGGAATACTCACGGGCAGACGTTTCACCCGCTCCATTGTGCCCGAGAGGGCGGTGGCGGTCCGGAGATGCCACGTTACTTCTCCCAAGATGGGCGCATATACTGCGACTTTTTCGTGGTATTCTTCTACTTGACCGATGTGATGCCCGGGGATGGCGGGCTTGTCGTGATTCCCGGCTCTCACAAGAGCGATTTCTTACGCCCAACTGATCTCTTCGTGACAGACGACGATACGCTCGACCCAGCACCGCATCCTGCCGTGACCAATATCACACCCCGTGCCGGCGATGTGGTAATCATCTCCGAGTTACTCACTCACGGTGCCTTAGTCTGGAAACCGAAAGACAGGGAGCGTCGCTTCCTGATTATGCGGTACATGCCGCAGTATACGGCCTATGCATCCTTTGTATCGTTTCCGAAGGAGCTCTTGGCCCGACTATCGCCGGAGACGCTAGAACTGATAGAGGTTGCCGGCTATAAACACATCAAAGCGGTTGTCGAACAGCAAACAGCTATCGAATTGACTTAGCGACTGAACGTATGGAGGCAGAAGACATGTCTGCAAAGCTGACCGATGCACACCTTGAAGAACTGGACGCAAAAGGCTATGTTATCATTCCGAACTACTATACAGGGGCACACCTCAAAGAGATGCAAGCCGCCCAACGGCGGGTACTTAAGACATGGGAGGAAGTGAAGGATGAGCCACCACCGAACCGTGCCATTCTCACAGAATTTCCATCGTCAGAGGGGGTCCTACTTAGGGGCATTGTTGACCACCAAGCGTGGGCATTTGCCAGAAAATGGTTTGACACGGAACACATCCAGTTTCGAGCCGGTTGCATGATCGCTCGTTACCCCGGTTTCAAAGGCGGCGGTATCGGAAGCGATGCTTCAGGGCTACATCTCGACAATGGAAATAATTCGCTACTCCCCCCCTCAGAGACACATCGGGCATTCGGTCAACTTGTGTTTTGGGTGCATCTTGAAGATGTCGCCGAAGACCAAGCACCCCTGCGGTTGCTTGCCAAAGCGTATGACCGGGATATGTCCAAGTGCGAACCGTTCGTGTGCAAAGGTGGGGCATTGTGCATCTTCACCAACTACACGCTCCACTCCGCCAGCGATTATCTGCGTAAAGATGGACAACGCTTCACATGGGGGTTCGGTCTAGGGCGTGCTGACCATTACTGGGAAGGCTTCCGACATTACACCGACAAGGGGAGGCATCCCGCGTTCCGCGAGTTTATCGGCACTTTAACAGCGAAAGAGCGTGAAGTCTTCCGCTTCCCGCCCGCCGGACATCCGTACTACACCCCCCAAACCCTCGCCGCATTAGAAGAACAGTACCCCGGTTGGAATGCGCGAGGTGAGTATTGATCTAAAGTTTAATACGACTCTGTAACGCCCCCTCCTCTTTCTATCATCCCTCCTCTGCCTAAAAATCCCACTACCTTCCATTTTTCGTGTAACCAGTTGCCCAATTTGTGCATCTTACAGGTATTCACAACCGAAAAAGGAGGAAAGTCAATGAAGTTCCCAAACCAGTTTAACTTTCGCAAACTCTTTGTCATCAGTGCAATCGTCATCGGAGTCGGGGTAGGGGTTTTCCTGTTTTATCTCATTTCTACGCAGAAGATTGATGAATCTGAAGATGAAGCTGAAGTTCGGACACCTGACCAGAGGCGTGAGGCGGTCTTGGAATCGCCCGGGCAGTCGACGGTTCAAAGTTCCCAACCGCCGAGTCAGGCAGATATTGAGAAAGCGATTGCCGTTCTTGAAAGCCTAGACGGAACGGAACGTCGTGATCCGGAGGTTGAAAGTTCCGGTGATCCGGCAATCTCAGACACGCTATTGACAGATAACGGAGATCGAACCCCGCTGAATTATGAGGAAACACGCAAACAGCGGATAGAACGCATCAGAAACTCCCCTGAATACAAGGCATTTCAAGCGAAAATGCTTGAACGTCAGTTGGCAGTGGATGAGTGGAGGAGGTCCTTAGAACGCCCGGCGCAAGATGCCCATATAGCCTACATGAAAAATCCCTATTCCATTTTCGGTCTGACAGAGGCTGAAGCTGATGAGATAGAGTGGTCGGAGGAACAACTCAAGTTTGTGAGGGAGGAGGGCAAAAGACTCTTTCAGGAAGCGCAAGCCGAATCCACTCATTGGAGGGAAGTCTGGTACGAAAAGCAACGGCAAACGAGAGAATTGAGCCGGCAACTACTAAAGGCCCTCTTCGAGGAGGATGGACAATGAAAACGAAATTGGCAGTTTCGAGCATAACGACGATGATATTGTTGGCCCTGGCTTTAGCACTTAGTCGAAGCACCATCAACTCAACGGGTGCAATCCATAAACTGACTGCCACCGAAATTTTCGTGTAACCATTTGTCCAATTTACGCATCTAAAAGCTACTGAAATTCATCTTTAACTCAAATTGGAGGAAGAAAATCATGCGTTACGATGATGATGCAGGTTTGGTCAAGGCGGTGTTAGATGGGGATAAAGATGCGTTTGTCTTTTTGGTAGAACGCTACCAAGGTGCTGTCTACGCCTACTGTTTGAACCAAGTTCCGAGCGAAGAAGACGCGAAGGACACGACCCAAGAGGTGTTGCTCAAAGCGTATCTAAACCTTGGGCAACTGAAGACACCGCACGCTTTTCGGAGTTGGTTATATACGATTGCTTCCAATGAATGCCGTATGTGGCATCGGAAGCATCAAGCCCACGAATCGTTGGAAGCCGCCGCTGAACCAGCGACACCAACCCACGGTAGCGATCTGGAAACGCGCCTCACGGTTAAAGAAGAGATCGATGCCTTGCCAGAATCGCAACGGTTGGTGATATTGATGCACTACTTCAGCGGATTCACCCTCAAGGAGATAGGGGAATTTTTGGGGACATCGCGTGAGGCGATTAAAGTGCGTCTGTTTCGCGCCCGCCAGAAGCTGGAGATGCGATTAAAAAGTACATTTGAAGAATACTTCGGCTCGTCCTCCAAACCGAACTTTTGTATTCCCATTTTGGACAAAATTGCTTCACTACCCAAGCCAAAGCCATCGGGGTCTAATACGCCTGTTTCCAAGGCACATTGGCTCGCCCCGCTCCCGCTTGCAACCATTTTGAGCGTCATGTTGTTGGGTGGCCTTTCGGGGCTCTTTCCAACGGGCACAGACAGTGGCGCGTCGCAGGCGGAGGCTATCAACGTATCGCTACTTGATGCCGATCCAGTTCTTGGGGTGGCACAAGCAGATACACAGAAGAAACGGATTGATGTGCCAGCCAAACAGGTAGAACCGGGCGAACAAACGGGTGTTGGCGGCAAAACCGGTGCGGCGGCGCAGGTTATTGGCAGTGGTCGTATTGATGATATTGTCACTTCGCTAGACGGAGAATGGTTTGCGCTCCTTACGCCATTTGGATTGAAACTGCATCGCCCCGATGGCAACCAACCACCGATAACTGTGGATACTGCCGGAGAGATAAAGTCACCAACTTTCAGTCGGGATGGCCGATTTCTGGTCTGGAATAGCGATGAACAGTTAAAGGTGTGGGATGTGGAGAAGAAGGAGATCGTTGCGACTCATTCGTTTGATTCGCTGAAGAGCACGTTTTTGTTCCACATCGGGGTAGAGTTTGTGACCGAACTCGATAATAAGGTCGTTTCAGATGACCTGCGAAGCATTTTCGCCGAACATGACTTACAGTTGGAGAACGCCTTCTTTCCGCGAGGGAGCCCGCGTTGGTATATCACTGACCGAACCACTCGCCATATTTTCGACATACGCGAAGCAGGCAATAAGCTCAGCGTGTACATTCTACACAACCGCCGGTGGCTCGATCGCCTTGACGTGGCACTCCACCCGACAATGAAGGAGGTTGCTCTTGCATTGCCTTGGCAGGGTTTGAATGTCGTATTCATTGACCCCATTTCCGGCGAGCAACTCCGCTCATTTAAACGGTCGCATCTCCAAGACCCGCCCGTTGAGGCAATACAATACAGCCCCGATGGAGAACAACTGGTGATATTTGAATTTGATAAATTTCACTCGACTGGGCCGAAACCGCCTCCGCCTCGCTTCGTTTTCCTTAATCCGCGGAATGGAAAAGTGCTACACAAATTCGACCTCCAAGATAATAACCCAGAGTTGACTTTTGCATACAGCCCGAGGGGAGAATGGTTCGCATTCCGGGCGTGGAGAGAGCAACGGGTTGATGTGATAGATACAACCGATTGGCTGGTCAAAAAGACCTTCAAAGTTGGCGATGGTATATTGCGGGGCGTGTCAATTTTCTCTCCCGATCCGAAATTGTCAGTCACGTTCTCGCCCGACGGTCGTTACCTCGCACTGGGAGATGCCGTGTGGGATTTCCAAACGGGCGAGTCCATTTATATGGGTGAGTCTCGGAGAATCAGCCAATTTCTCGATGACACGCACCTACTGATCAGCGATAAGGCATCGGTTAAAATGGTGGATGTGATGGCGAATAGATCTGCGGAGCGTGTGATGCTTCAGCAAGGTGTGTTTTCCGGGGGCGCGTATTTCCTGTCAGACGATGACACGATTCTAGTCCAAGGGGCGCACCCGTCACTTTGGAAGGCGAGTACGGGGCGCATCGTTGAGCGGGACATCTTTGCCAAATATTTTGACATGCGATTTTCTGCCATCAGCCCGATAAGCCCTCACGTTGCGAGTGCCACGGCAAACGGAATCGTTATCTGGGATGCGATAGAGCGTGAAGTCGTTCATCGAATTCCACTTGGCCGTAGAACCCCTTTCGTGTTGGCACTCAGCCCGGACGGCAGTCAACTCGCCGTTGGGGAAGATGCCTATACGACAAGCTTGTGGAATATTTCGGCAGAGCGGGAGTTGCATCAGTTTGTCAATAAGGAAAAGCCAAGCAATAAGAAAACGTCGATATTCGGCGGCAAAGGGTCACCAGGGGCACCCTCATTCGCAAGGATGGTGAGCGCATTGGCATTTAGCCCAGACGGAAATCAACTCGCCTGTGGCGTATTTAACGCCATCTGGCTTAGGGATGTAAAAACGGGAAAGTTGAGTCAGAAATTGGATGTGCCTGTTAATAGTGAGGGGAAATCGGTCAAGAAACCCCTGAAAACACTAGACATGCCCAATTCGCCGATGTTTTTGCGGTTCAGCAAGGATGGAAAGCGGTTATTCGCAGGACTTATGTCGGGGCATTTCGTCGCCTTCGATATCGCCAGCGGGCAGGTTGTCAAAACGCTACTTTCCGACTACCGACCGAGGAAGATACCGCATTTCGAGTTTCCAATCCCTGTGGATCTGAATCCAGATACGACGCTGATGGCGGTTGGTCGGAGCGACCACGTTATTGAACTCATCGACACCCAAACGTGGGAGCGCGTCGCGGCGTTCTCTGGGCATCGTGCGGAGATTCGTTCCGTAGATTTCAGTCACGATGGCACGAAGTTGCTCTCAACATCAAGTGATGGCACGATGCGAATCTGGGAGATTGATGATCTGTAATGTCAATCTCGTACTACAGAAACTGGAAAGCGGGTTGGAACCTGCTGAGGATTGGGACGCAAAACGATTTCTTGTTGAGGCGAAACATAGGCGTGTGAAATTCTTCAGCAGGCATCTTTAGCTAACCGTTGAGGCCGCTCAAAATCGGAGCGCATCGTGTCGGGCAAGGTCCAAACCGAATCCCCCGTCTGGTTCGTAAAGTAGAGTCGGGACTCGGAACAGCTGTCGGGGTTGCCATCCGCCCAGAACGCATAGAAATCGGGATGTGCGTTGACCGGCCGTCGAGCGTAAGCGTGGTTGAAACGGCTCCCTGTTGTCAACGCTTTCACCTTCCGCCATTCGATGCCTTGGTTCGCACTCACCCACATCGCCATTTCACCGCCTGTGCCCCAATGTTGCGATCCCGGCTCGGTCGGTGCGATGACGCGCCAGAGCCCGTCTGCTTCGATGTAAAGTGAGCCCATGTCGTAGTTGTGCGTCGAGTGGGTAACATCGCGGAATTCCCATCTGCCCTCCGTCCAATGGGCAACGTTCCAAATACGCGGGGTGCCAGATGGGCCCGGCTTATGGTCGGCACTCGTGAGAACGAGAATCACTGGATTCCCTTGCGCGTCAAGGTCAATGTCTTTGACATAAACAAGTCGTCCTTCCGCTTGAAAATCTCTCACGAGTGCAGGGCAGTGTGGGGCAGTCATCGGTGTCGCAATTGGCACCCCTTCAACCGTGCGCCACACCCTGCCCATGTCGTCCGTCTGAACGAAGTAGAGGTTCGTGCGGACATCCACTTTGCCATCGGGGTGCATGTTAAATGCCGTGCAGATGCGGTTTCCGCGTCGACAACTGATCTGGTAATGTCCGCCCATACCAGCTAGCTTTTGATGCTCCCCCCAGCCGCGGCCATCCGGGCTTGTGTTCCAGTAAAGCTCTCGCACACCAGTATATTTCGTGAAGAGGTGGAGAAACCCTTCGCCCTCAACCCACCACGGTTGCGGGTAGGTCATCTCCTCTTCAGTGACCTGCTCAAAGGCTTCAACGCTGTACGGCTCAATGCTACGATACTTGAATCCGGGGCGGCTCCTGCCCCGTCCACTCACGAATACCCAAACATATCCATCCTCATCAAGGGCGATGCTTGAATTATCGTGTGGGTCATCAACGCCCCCTTTGTCGTGAACAATTGTCGGACGGGGGACGACGTGACGGGCATGGTCATAGTATGAAGCCATCGCCAGCAGATGCCGTTTCCCGTCTTTCGCTCCACCGTAGACAAAGAATGTCTTATTTGCCTCTGGCGTATAAACGGCTAATGGGAGATGCTTGGCGGTATAAGTCCCCAACCCGCCTGAATATTTGTCGCCGTAATCCGAGAACTGCCCCAATGTAAACCAGATACCGTGATAGCCAGCAACTTTTGCGGATGTTTTCATTCTTGAATTCCAAAAGTTTCAGTTTCCTTGGCAGAATGTAAGATCGTTTCCTTCCATCCTTCCACTCTTCCATCCTTCCACTCTTCCAGTCTTCACCTTACTTTCCCATCTCCTTCAGTTTGTTCAGACACCGTTCCACAGACTCCAGAGGCGTATAGGCATCGCTTTCGTATTCGACGATGTACCACTCCGTTTCGCCGACGGTTTCGCAAAGGTGAAAAATCTCGTCCCACGGCACATCGTCCTCACCGATTAGGGGTCGGAATCCGGCGTGTGGGTCATCGCCGTTGGTTGGCTTCGTAAACGGTTTGAGATGCACCGTTCCTGCCCGTCCCGGGTACTTTTTCAAGAGCCCAACGAGGTCTGCCCCGCCGTAAAGCGCATTCCCCATGTCGAGTTGCATGATGACTCCCTTACTCGTGTTGCCAAAGAAGGTATCCCAAGGTTGCTCCCCGTCTAGTGGTGAAAACTCGACGTGGTGGTTGTGGTATCCGGTGACTAAGTCGTGCTCAGCGAGTTTCTCGGCAAGTTGATTGAAGAAATCTGCGAGCTTAAGCCAATCTTCACGCGATTTCCGAAGCTCTGCCGGGATTCCCGGGATGATGACGTAGGGGTTGCCCACAGTTTTATTAAAGGCGATGGTCTCTTCGAGTTGGTCGTCCTGCACCCGGTCAAACGGACAGTGCCAACCGCAACAAACGAGACCAAACTCGTCCAACATCCCGTTGAGTTCATCGGCAGAGTGTTTCTGGTTGCCCGCAAATTCAACGCCTTCGTAGCCCATTTCGGCGACCGCTTTCAAGGTACTGCGGGCATCATTATCAAAATCTTGTCGAACAGAATAGAGTTCTAATCCAATCGGTATTCTTGCCATGTTATGAGTTCCTTTCATTTTTAGTTTAAGGACTGATAATCAACTGATTTCCTTCCCAAAAAGTTCTGCTAAAATCTGGTAATCGTGGTCAAACGCCAGTGCGGGTAAAAATTGCGGGTCGAACAGACGCGCATCTAACGCCTCCGCGGATGCGCTCGGTTCGCCCGATACAACGGTGCCGACATAGACGATTAGCACAACGGTACGATTTTCGTTCGAATAAACGCCCAACAACCGATCCAGTTGTACCTCAACATTTGCCTCTTCCTGCGTCTCACGAATCGCCGTTTCCGCTGGGGTATCCCCAATGTCGATAAAGCCTGTCGGAAAACTCCAGAGACCGCGTTTCGGCTCGTTCCCCCGTTGGATGAGCAGAAGTTTCCCATCCTTGAGCGCGAGGACACCAGCAACCGGCTTCGGGTCACGATAGAAGACAAAATCACACGCCGTGCATCCTTGACGGATTCTGTTCTCTATCATTCGCTCTTCAAGCGCGCTGGCACATTTGGGACAGAATCCGAACTCGGTCTTAGTGGGGCTGGTATCATCAGAGGTTTGACTTGTCATTAATCTAACTCCAGTCAGTGAGAGGTAATGCGTTATGATACATCAAACGGCAGAATATGTCAATTAATACTGCAAGGCACGTAGGGGTAGGTCTTGTGCCTCCCCTAAAGGCACTGATTTTTGATTGACGCATTATAGACACAATGATATAATTGCTAAGCCTTTGACATCACGTATTTCAAACAGGAGTGGGATTATGCAAGCATCCGCAATTGGAGTAGTTGACAAACTTCGGCTCGATGGGCAAGTCAGCATTGTGACCGGTGCCAGTCGGGGAATCGGTTTGGCGTTGGCCGAAGGGTTAGCGGGGGCGGGGTCAGACTTGGTTGTTGTGGGTCGAAAGTTGGAAACGCTTCAACCTGTCGCCGAAAGAATCGGTGCGGAGGGTGGGAGACAGGTTTTGCCAATTCAAGCAGACATCGGGAATCTTGATCAAATTGATACACTTGTCGAAAAGACCGTGAATGAGTTTGGGAAAATCAATATCCTGATTAACAATGCAGGTATCAACGCCCGCGAGCCTGCTGTAACGTATTCCGAATCAGATTGGGATGCTGTGACGGATGTCAATCTCAAAGGCACTTTCTTCCTGACGCAAGCGTGTGGCAAGGTGATGGTTGAGCAGAACGCGGGAAAAGTTATCAACATCCTCTCCTTAACCTCAGCCATTGGGCTACCTACCGTCGTGGCGTATACCGCCGCAAAGGGTGGTTTGACGCAACTCACGAAACTGCTTGCGGTGGAATGGGCACCCCATAACATTCAGGTCAACGGCATCGCCCCCGGCTTTATCAAAACAGAACTCACCGCCCCTGTGCGTTCAGACAGCCGAAACGAATGGGTACTAAATCGTACCCCCGCCTATCGCTGGGGCGAGCCTGCCGACTTGGTTGGATTAGCGATATTCCTCGCTTCTGCGGCTTCCAATTTTGTCACCGGACAGACGGTCTTTGTCGATGGTGGTTTTATGGCCGGTAGCGATTGGCGCAGCGGAGCATAGTACGGAACAATCTAAGCAAGCTTAAAAAATAAACCTGTGGGAGGGAGTTCCCACTCCCGATACGTGTGGGAGTTCTCTTGTGGGAGGGAGTTCCTACTCCCGATACGGAGTTACGCGATGAATAACGAAGCTGAGCGACTGCCGATTGCTCAACAAAATTTAGAAGAACTCGGCATCAAAACAGCATCACTTACCGACCACGCGCCCGTCTTACGGATACAGGTTTCGGAGGTTGATTTTGCGCGTGCGGTTGATATGCGTGAAGCCATCGTCGAGCGGATGAAAGCCATCGGCTATCGGTTCGTCGCGCTTGACCTAGATGAAGAGCAAGCCTCGTAATTGAGGATGATTCATAATTCACGTCCGGCGGGTTGGGGAACCCAACCCCTACAATTCAGATAATATTTATGTCTACCCTGATTTAAACTATCGGAGATACGGATGCACAATCTATTTAACACACTTCAATCCTTTGAAAGTAACGGAAAACAGTTTTTCTACTACTCACTGCCGACATTGGAAGCAGGCGGAATCGGGCCTATCTCTAAATTGCCGGTGAGCATACGGATTCTGCTGGAATCCCTCTTGCGGAACTACGACACCCATCAGGTTACGGAGCAGGATATCGTTGACTTGGCAAACTGGGATGCGAACGCCCCTAAGACGGTCGAATTGCCGTTTAAGCCCTCCAGAGTCGTCGCACAAGACCTCACAGGTGTGCCGCTCCTCGTTGATATTGCCGCGATGCGCTCAGTGGTTGCGGAACTCGGCGGCGACCCGCAGATTATCGAGCCGCTTGTTCCTGTAGACCTGGTCATAGACCACTCCGTTCAGGTAGATGCCTACGGAACGGCGGATGCCTTCGAGACCAACACCTTGCTAGAGTTTGAACGGAATCAAGAGCGATACGAATTTCTCAAATGGGGGCAACAGGCGTTTAGCAAATTCAATATCATCCCGCCATCAATCGGCATCGTTCATCAGGTCAATCTGGAATATCTCGCCAAATGCGTCATGGTCAATGAGGTAGATGGCAAGCAGACCGTGTACCCCGATACATTGGTGGGCACCGATTCCCACACGACGATGATTAATGGCATCGGTGTCGTCGGCTGGGGAGTCGGCGGAATTGAGGCAGAGGCCGCGATGTTGGGGCAACCTGTTTATATTCTGATGCCTCAAGTGCTCGGTGTTGAGTTGACGGGCGCACTCAAAGAAGGAGTAACGGCGACCGACCTCGTATTGACGGTCACCCAAAAACTCCGGGCAAAGCAGGTCGTCGGTATGTTCGTGGAGTTCTTCGGTGAAGGCGTTGAAGCCCTTTCGTTGCCTGACCGTGCGACCATCTCGAACATGTGCCCAGAGTATGGTGCGACGATTGGCTTCTTTCCGCCTGACGCGGAGACGATGCGCTATCTGCGACTTACTGGCAGAGCGGAAACGCATGTGCAGATGGTCGAAGCGTATCTCGAAAATCAGGAGCTGTTCGGGGTTCCAAAAGCAGGCGAGCTCACCTATTCGGAGGAATTGGTCATTGACCTCGACGCAATTGAGCCGAGTGTCGCAGGACCAAAACGGCCACAAGACCGCATCGTGCTATCGAAAGTCAAGGATACCTTCTCCGGTCTGCTCACACAATCAATGACCGAGGGCGGGTTCGGGCTTTCAGAAGCGCAAATTGCCGGAGCAGATGACAAGAAAACCGACTATCACGGCATCACACACGGCTCCGTCGTCATCTCTGCCATCACAAGTTGTACCAATACGAGCAACCCCTCCGTGATGGTCGCTGCCGGGCTTGTCGCTAAGAAAGCGGTTGAAAAGGGGCTCACAGTTCCCGATTACGTCAAGACAAGCCTCGCTCCGGGCTCGCGGGTCGTGACGGAATATCTGCGGAACGCCGGGCTGTTGGTCTACCTCGAAAAACTCGGATTCAACGTGGTCGGATACGGTTGCACAACCTGTATTGGAAATAGCGGGCCCCTTGATGAGGAAGTTCAGCAAGCAATTGATGACCTAAATCTCGTCACAGCCAGTGTGCTCAGCGGCAACCGGAACTTTGAGGCACGGGTACACAGGGATGTGAAGGCGAATTTCCTGATGTCCCCACCGCTCGTCGTTGCTCATGCCCTCGCCGGACGAATCGACATTGACCTCACAAGCGAACCGCTCGGCCACAACGCGGATGGCGAAGCGGTCTCCCTCGCCGATGTGTGGCCGTCACGCGGTGAAATCGCCGACCTGATCAGCCAGTCGGTGGATGCGAAGACGTTCAAGGAGATGTACGACGACCTCTACAGTCAAGCACCCGAATGGGACCAATTAGAACCTCCTTCCGGCATACTTTATCCGTGGCACGATGAGAGTACCTATATCCAGCACCCGCCGTTCTTTGAGCACTTTCAGGACGAACCGGATGCCATTCAGGATGTCAGAAACGCCCGGATTCTTGGAATCTTCGGTGATTCGGTCACAACTGACCATATCTCACCCGCTGGAGCCATCGGTGCGAATAGCCCAGCGGGTCTATATCTGCAAGACAGAGGCGTTACCCCGCGGGCATTCAACACATACGGGTCGCGGCGCGGCAATGACCGGGTGATGAGCCGAGGCACGTTTGCGAACAACCGCATCAAGAACCTTATGCTCCCCGGTGTCGAAGGTGGTTTTACGATCCAATATCCTGACAAAGCGCAGACCACCATCTACGAGGCGGCACAGGAGTATATCGCGCAAGGCATACCGACCGTTATTTTCGCCGGTAAAGAGTACGGCTCCGGCAGTTCGCGAGATTGGGCGGCGAAGGGGCCGAAGCTGCTCGGCGTGAAGGCGGTTGTTGTCGAGAGTTTTGAACGCATCCATCGGAGCAACCTGATCGGGATGGGGGTTTTACCGTTAGAGTTTAAGGATGGAGAAAACGCGCAATCCCTCAATCTGGACGGGAGTGAGATGATTAACATCACCGGCGTAGCGGACAAACTTGAGCCGGGGCAAACGGTCAAGCTGGAAATCGTCACCGAATCGGGAGAGAGCCGCGAAACGGAATTGCTCTTGCGGATTGATGCGGCAATTGAGGTCGAATACTTTAGGCACGGCGGGATTCTCGACTATGTGATTCGGAATTTGATCCAAGATGCTTGAGCAAAGCAGGCAGAAACCGAGTTTTTTCAGCAAAACTCGGTTTCTCTGGAATAGGCAGAACCGGCACAGCTCCCTTTCTTCCGAGTCGCTTTAGAAGATAAACTTTAATACTCAAACTCGCTTGAACAGAAAAATCCATCAAGAGACGTGTTATCCGTGTTCTATTACTACGGACGAAAAAAACAGATAGTCAGCTACTATCCCAGCCCGAATTTTGATACGATTATTGAGCCTTTTGCTGGTTCAGCCGCATACTCCCTAAATGGGTATAACTGGAAGAAAAACGTCATTTTAGTGGAAAAAGACGAGAGGGTGGCGGGCCTATGGAAGTGGTTGATTGAAGATGCGACCCCTGAAGAAATACTAGAAATGCCGGACTTGAAAATTGGTGAAAAAAGCTCTGATTTTCTACATATCATACATGCGGCAACCAAGATGGCATTTCATTATAAGACGATAAAAGTAACACCCGTTCTCGCAAGGAACTGGAGTATCAGTAAGAGACAGATCTCGAATAATCTATTCAAAGTAAAACATTGGCAGATAATCTGTGGTGACTATACCGAAACGCCAGATATTGAGGCAACTTGGTTTATTGACCCGCCTTATAAAAAAGACGCGGGAGTGGGTTATCGGTACGGAAGTGATTTAATCAACTATGATAAACTAGCAGAGTGGGCTTTGAGTCGAAAAGGGGAAATCATCTTTTGTGAGGGCGAACACGGTGATTACTTACCTTTTCAACCTCTGAAACAATCGAAAGGTGTTGCAGGCAAGACAAGTACGGAAGTAATTTTCTATAAATCACCTGCAAAGATGAATCAGCTTTATCTCTTCTAGTTGTTGAGAGTAATGTTTTGTGGCATCGGTGCGGTTACCCCTGACGGGTGGCGAGATGACTCGACGCAAAACACGCACCTACCAGGGTGGCGTTACCTAAAGAAATGAGATGTAGTCAGGTGGTCAAAAATGCCTTACAGCAACTTCACCCTTAGAAGGGCGCAACGCGATTTTCAGCTTGAACTGATTGAGGCGGTCGGTATCTTTTCAAACATCGAAGAGAGCTCCGTCAGCGAGCATCTAGCTTCGACATTAGTGGAAAACGTACCGTTAGCAGTCGCCATCAATACGGAAAAAGCCCGTTCCGAGCTCATTGTCACAAATATTCTCGTCGAAATCAGGAAGCGATTTGATCGCAAAATTAGCTTTTTCTCAGGGCTTGAGTTCAATGTCGATCGGGAAAGGGATTTGGCGGGTTTCTGTGACTTTATCGTGAGCCTATCCCCCGAACAGTTGTTTTTAAATGCGCCCGTCGTAACAATGGTCGAGGCAAAGAATGAAAACCTCATGCACGGCTTAGGCCAGTGTACAGCCGAGATGGTTGCTGCCCAGATTTTTAATGAACAGGAAGGGAATGATATTCGTCGCATTTATGGTGTTGTCACGTCAGGGACCGCTTGGAAGTTTATCAAACTTGAGAACGACACTGTCCACATTGATTTGAGAGACTATAGTATTGATAACCCCGCCAAAATTATCGGCATCTTATCCAAAATGATCAAACAAAAAGCCTAACTGCTTTCTATTGTAAACTTCGGTCATCTTACCGTTGATGAATTGTCTGTAGGTCAAACCTGCTATCGTTCAAATAATTACAGGCTTTACCATGAAGACAACCATAACTTTACTGATTCTTTTAACCCTATTTTCACTCAATACTTTTGCCCAAGATTCCCCACAATGGCATCTGCCCAAAGGTGCCAAAATGCGCTTCGGCAAAGGCACGATAAATGACATACAGTATTCTCCCGATGGCACTCGTCTCGCGGTCGCGGGAGGTATTGGTATTTGGCTCTACGATACCGCAACCCATCAAGAGGTTGCTCTGCTTACGGGACATACTTCTGTGGTCAACAGCGTAGCGTTTAGTCCCGATGGCCGTACGCTTGCTAGTGGGAGTAGGGATAAGACCATCCGACTCTGGGATGCGGAAACGGGTACACACAAACGCACCCTCACTGGGTATACTTCTTATGTCAATAGCGTAGCGTTCAGTCCCGATGGCCGCACTCTCGCTAGTGGGAGTGGGGGGCCTTTTAGTGATGACAACACCATCCGACTCTGGGATGCGGGAACGGGTAAGTACAAACACACCCTCACCGAGCATACGTGGTATATCAATAGCGTAGCGTTCAGTCCTGATGGTCGCACCCTCGCTAGTGGAGGGTGGGATAATACCATCCGTCTCTGGGATGCGGAGTCGGGAGCGCACAAACGCACCCTCGCCGGGGATATTTCTGAGGTCTTTAGCGTAGCGTTCAGTCCCGATGGCCGCACTCTCGCTAGTGGAAGTGGGAATCGGGACATCCGGCTCTGGGATGTGGAGTCGGGCGCGCACAAACGCACTCTCTACGGGCATCTGTCTCGGATCAATAGCGTAGCGTTCAGTCCCGATGGCCGCACTATCGCTAGTGGGAGTCACGATAAGACCATCCGTCTCTGGGATGCGGAGTCAGGCACACCCAAACGCACCCTCACCGGGCATACGGAGCGGGTCTTTAGCGTAGCGTTCAGTCCCGATGGACGAACTATCGCTAGTGGGAATTGGGAGACCATCCGCTTCTGGGATGCGGAGACGGGCGCGCACAAACGCACCCCGTGGCATGGGGAGATGGTCTTCAGCGTAGCGTTCAGTCCCGATGGCCGCACCCTCGCTAGTGGGAGTCACGATAATACCATCCGGCTCTGGGATGTGGAGTCGGGCGCGCACAACCGCACCCTCACCGGGCATACGTCTTATGTCAATAGCGTAGCGTTCAGTCCCGATGGCCGCACTATCGCTAGTGGGAGTGGGAGCTCTTTTAGGGAGGACAACACCATCCGCTTCTGGGATGCGGAGTCGGGGGCACACAACCGCACCCTCACCGGGCATACGTCTTATGTCAGAAGCGTAGCGTTCAGTCCCGATGGCCGCACCCTCGCTAGTGGGAGTTACGATAATACCATCCGTCTCTGGGATGCGGAGTCGGGGGCGCACGACCGCACCCTCACCGGGCATACGTCTGGGGTCAATAGCATTGCGTTCAGTCCCGATGGACGTACGCTCGCTAGTGGGAGTGAGGATGGCACGGTGCTCCTGTGGGAACTCACCCCTTCCACCACCACGTACGCCACGGTGAGCGTTTCGCCATCCCTGGTCCAGTCGCCCGCTATCGGAGAACAACTCACCCTCTTCCTCAAAATCACTGGCGGAGAAAATGTCGCAGGCTATCAGGCAACTGTGGGGTTTGACTCCACCGCCCTTCGCTACGTGGCGAGTGCCACCGGCGACTACCTCCCAACGGGCGCGTTCTTTGTGCAACCGGTTGTTGAGGGAAATCAAGTGACGGTTGCCGCCACTGCACTCGCAGGGGTGGGAAAAGGCGAAGGCACACTTGCCTTGCTTACCTTTGAGGTCGTTGTGGTCAAAGCATCCACGTTGACTTTATCCCAGGTCAACCTTGTTGATCCGGATGGACAGCGTTCGGTCCCAATCATTAAAGGTGCACAAGTGATTGAACCGCCACAAATCTTTGGAGATGTCAACAGCGACGGTGTGGTCAACATCCAAGATTTGGTGCTCGTTGGTTCAAACTTTAGGCAGACGGGAGAAAATAGTGCGGATGTCAACAGGGATGGCGTGGTCGATATCGTGGATTTGGTGTTGGTTGCCGGTGCAATACGCAACGCGGCAACCGCGCCTGCTGGACATCCCCAGGCACTTGGCTCGCACGGGATGGGTAACCCGTCCCCTACTGTCGCTGATGTCCAGGGTTGGCTCACTCAAGCACGGGGTCTAGCCCTCACGGATGCAACGTTCCAAAGAGGGGTTGTTTTCTTAGCAAACCTCTTGGCAGCGTTGACCCCAAAAGAGACAACTCTGTTGCCCAACTACCCGAATCCGTTCAACCCCGAAACGTGGATACCGTATCATCTCGCCCACGCCGCCGATGTCACGCTTACGATCTATAATACAAAGGGGGCGGTGGTGCGTCGGTTCGAGCTGGGGCATCGGCCTGCGGGTTTCTACACCGCTCGGGCAAACGCCGCCTATTGGAACGGCCGCAATGCAAGCGGTGAATTGGTCGCAAGTGGGGTCTATTTCTATCAACTCCGTGCGGGAGGGTATTCTGCATTGCGGCGGATGGGCATCCTCAAGTAGCACCTATCAAGGCTTATCGCTCTTACCGTTGATGAATTGTCTGTAAGTCAAACCGACCCTCAACGTTATCCGAAACAGCGTTTGTCCAGTTCGCGTCGTCAATACTTTTAAGGCTCATGAGAGCGACATTGACCATCGGATTTGAAAGTGCGTAGTTCAACAGAAAACTGTCCAAGTCGACCCCTTGCATCTCATTTGGAAAGCAATTCTGCATCAAGCCCTGAAATAGATTGCTCGTCGTCGAACGCATCAGCACGATACCCATGCCTTGCGCCACCGCATCTGGAATAACGCCGCGTCCCCCAAAGACATCGCAGGTGTTCTGGTGCATCAGGTTGTAATGGATTTGCATCATGTCGAACTCCCCTGATGCAACCATGCGTTCGACACCGCCAGAGGGCCCATCCGCGGAGAATCCAGTGAAGCGAATCTTCCCTTGGTCCTGTAATTTCAGGTACGTTTCCAATCCACCCCTATCTAAAATTTCATCGACTGCTTCGCGTTCTGACCACCACCCGCCGTGAAATTGCAAAACGTCAATCACGTCGGTCTGTAGTCGCTTGAGGCTCCCTTCGACATCGGCGATGATGCCAACCGGGTCAATCGCTTCCGTCTTGGTTGCGATAATACAGCCATCCCGCCTATCCGCAACGGCTTTCCCAATAATCGTTTCACTCGCGCCATTGCCGTAAGTGGGAGCAGTGTCAATGAAATTGAGGCCGAGGTCGAAAGCGTGATGCAACATGCGGATAATTGCGTCCTCATCTTCGTCGGGACGAACACGCCCTCCGCCGTATCCGATCTCTGAAACGCGCAATCCTGTGCGACCTAGTGTTCGATATTGCATGATGAAATCCTTTCACTATTTGTGGTGAGGCTCAGCTCTAAAATTATAGCAAAGTTCCCTTTTCAAGTTTGCGCCTGTTCTCATACGCCCGCTTATGATAATCTGCCCGTTGCAATTTTGATGCTGATTCCTCATCAATCAGAATCACCGCTTTTGGATGCATCTGCAACGCGGATGCCGGCACTGCCGCCGTGATGGGTCCCTCGACGCACTGGGCAATCGCTTCTGCCTTCAATGCCCCATTCGCCAGAAGCAGGCACTGTCTCGCCTCCATAATTGTGCCGACCCCCATCGTAATCGCCATGTCTGGCACAAAGTCGAAGTTGCTATCAAAGTCACGGGTGTTTAGTTCTACTGTTGATGCATCCAATGTCTTGATTCGCGTCCGAGACTGCAACGAGGAGCCCGGCTCATTAAAGCCGATATGTCCATTCACACCGATACCGAGCACCTGAATGTCAATCCCCCCGAAGTCGCAGATTCGCTGTTCATACCATTCGCAGAACGCCTCCAAATTCTCGGCACTGTTCTGAGGGATGTGGATATTTGAAGCTGGGATATTGACCTTATTAAACAAATGGTGTACCATGAAGGTGTGATAGCTTTGGGGATGGTCAATCGGAATACCGACGTACTCATCAAGGTTAAACGTGACGACCTGCGAAAAGTCTAAGCCTTCTTCGGTGTGCAATCGTCCTAATTCATTGTATAGCCCAATCGGGGTGCTACCCGTTGCTAAACCGAGTACGAGATTCGGCTTTTTGATGAGGGCATTCTGAATGATTTCTGCGGCTTCCTTGCCGAGCTCCGCATAGCTTGTTTTGATGATGACTTCCATTACTGCCTCGTGTCAAACCTCACAGCGCGGCATGTTGAGCCGTAGCGTGCAATGAGGGCGTGATTACTCAAACTCGTGGGATAGGGATATCATGAAGATGGGTTTGCCATAATGGTATTAGGATTTTTATCCCTTGCAGATAAACACAACTTATCTTATCATAGTGTAGAGTGGGTGTAAAGAAAGAAAAGCGGAGACGTTCTAAAAAAGGTTGAACTGTACTAAAGGAGACAAGCTTATGCGACACTTCACGCGAACACCTTACTATACAGGTCCAGACGACCCAGCACGCGGTCAAGTCAGAGGCACCCTGCAACTTGGCGAAACGGTCATTATCGAAACCGTCGGTGGGCACGACCAAGACACCAGCATCAGCGGAGAACTTAGACCGGGTATGGTTTTCGAGGTCGGCACACCCCGTGGTTCGCGTCCCGGTGGCCCGTTCCTCATTGAAGGCATCGAACCCGGGGATTGGGTTTCAATAGAGATTATCGACATGGAGGTGGGTCCCTACGGTTTCTATCGAAATGGCGGTCCACACTGGGGCAGTATACGGCTCATTGCCCCTGTGCGCGATGGGCTGGTTCATTTCCCGCCCGACTTCGTTGTGCCAATTCGGCCAATGATTGGGGTTGTTCAGTTGGAATCGGTGGCGGGGTATGAAATTGACCACGGCGGGAATATGGATTTCAATTCCATCCAACCCGGCAGTACCGTACACATCCGCGCCCAGAAACCGGGGGGCGGGCTTTCCTTGGGCGATGTCCACGCTCGCATGGGGGACGGTGAATTGACCGGCACTGGCGTTGAAATTGACTCTACGATTACCTTGAAGGTAGACCGTTCTCCCGGATTCCCAACCAGTAGCCCGGTGGTAGAGACCACCCACGTCGTCGAAGCCCCGGAAGAATTTCTGACCAGTGGCAGAGGTGCGAATTGGGAAGAGGCGGTGAAAATCGCCTTCAGCGAAATGGTGGGCTTAATCGCTGGCCACTACGATACGACGGTTGAACACGCTAATCTCATCGTTGGCACAATCGGCGACGCACGTCCGGGGTACGCCGCAGGCAACATGAACAATCGCGGCAATATAGGTGCTGGTGCCTACGTGACCTGCCAGATCGCCATCACCAAGGCGTTGCGCCGGACGGGTACGCCATTTACCGCCTGAAAGATGGAGGAAAACAGAATGAAAGCTGTGCTACACCACGAATTTGGTGAACCAGAAGTGCTACAGTGCGATCAGATACCGATGCCCGAACCGAAATCGGGCGAGGTGTTGGTCAAGGTGCTCGCTGTCGCTGTGGATTATATCCAGCTCCACATTCGACACGGCGGGAGTGGGCGCATCGGTTCACACCGCGAAGCGAGCTACGGCATCAAGGGACCGCCGTATTTTCCCGGCGGAATGGCTTGCGTCGAGGTTGTGGGATTTGGGGCAGGTGTCAAAGGGGTTGAAGAAGGAGCGCGGCATCTCGTTGGCGGCCTGGCACCAGGGGCATACGTCGAATTTGCCGTTGTGGATGCGGAGGGCTTGAAACCGCGTCCGGACAGCAGGCCATCTCCGACAGCATATCCGTCGCCGTTTACCCCCGAACAAGCGGTTGGCTTCGACTACGCACCGGTGGCGTATCATACCCTGAAAGTGGCGGCGGGCTTACAGGCAGGTGAAACCGTGCTTATCCACGCGGCGGCGGGCGGCACAGGCGTTCTCGCCCTTCAACTTGCCAAGGCTTTCGGAGCGACCGTCCTCGCAACCGCGGGGAATCCAGAGAAACTGGAACTGGTCCGCGAATTGGGGGCAGACCTCGCAATCAACTATCGAAGCGATGATTTCGTTACAACTGCACTTGACGCGACAGATGGCCGCGGTGTCAATGTCGTTTTAGACCCAGTAGGCGGTACGGTTTTCACCCAAAGCCTCAACTGCATGGCGGAGGGTGGACGCATGGTCAGTTTCGGTTCAAACAGTTTCACCGGGATAGGTGAAGTCGATTTCTTGCCGTTTTGGGTGAAGAACCTGAAGTTGATCGGGTGGGGCGGTATCAGTAATGCACAGTCTCGCTCCCCTGAAATTATGGAAGAACTCATCTCACTGGTTGCGGATGGCAAACTCCAGCCTGTGGTGCGCCATATATACCCATTTGAGGAGGCATCCGAGGCGCACCGTTTGATTGAAGACCGAAAATCGATCGGGAAAGTGGTCCTCGTGCCGTAGCCGATGTCAGATCAATTTTCTAACCGATTTGGTGTGTAAATTCAAGGGACGTTGTGCGAGCTACCAAATCAGAACATCAATTGCATTTCAAACAAAAAGGAAAATAGCGATGTCTAATCCAAGTGTGAAACAGATTGCTCCACTGACAGCAGAACAGATTGACCAGTTCAAGCGTGATGGAATCTTAGTGCTTCCGGCAGTTCTTGACCCTGAGCTCTGCCGCCAGGCCCGCGACGAAATGTGGGAGACGATTGAAAGCTACCTTCCCCGCATGAAAAGGGATGACCCCTCCACATGGTACCCCATCACTGAGGAGGAGACCACCAAGCTCAGGGTACGGCCCGATGGCGGAGGCGACCCGTATTTCAGCGGCAGTGGACACCGGTTCACGGTCCGCAATGGGGCATCAGAACTGTTGCTCAACTTAGCTCCTCGCGCCCTGTGGCGAGTCGCCGAGCAACTGCTTGGGGAGAGAACGGTCGTGTGGCCCGCTGGGCTTGACGAGTCTGACACCACGACCGGCCCATGCTTTATGTGCGACGACGCAGTGGGAGGCCTTGTCAGCCATGTCGGACACACGATGGGCTGGCCATCAGAAGGGACCTTCACGACGGAAGAAGCACTGCGGTTACCCGAAACCGGACCGGTGTGGCTGAATGCACAAGGGACTCGCGGATTGTATTGTACGTTGCCGAACACCCCACCTCATGGTCTTGATTACCCCGGTGCCCACTCCGACGGGGCGTGCTACGGTCGCTGGCGGTTCCAGCTCTCGGCATACATTGACGACGTACCGCCCGACTGCGGCGGCTTTACCGTGTGGCCCGGAAGCCACTCACGAATCTGGCCAGAGCAGTGGAAGGCATTCAACGAAGGTGAGAAGCACACAGACAAACATTTGGCAGTACGCAAGGCGGGCGGTTATGCCGACCCCGTCATTGGGGAGATTAAGGCGGATACCGAGCCGTTCGATTGCCACGGCCCCGCCGGTACGGTAGTGTTGTGGCACACCAAAATTCTGCACATCGCAGGGCAGAACGCTTCCAACGATGTCATCCGCCAAGCGACAATCTACGGCTTCAAAAAAACGCCTGAGGCGGTCCCTGACCCACTCGTAATGGACAACACAGACGGCGATATATGGCGGGATTGGTCAGATGAAGTGCGAGCGTAATCCGTAACGCTCCGCGAATAAGGTAGGGAGTGAGGGGATGAGTCTAGCGACTTGGCGGTGTGCTAGACCCATCCCCGCATCGGCATGTTCGGGTGTGCACTTGTGTGCGATAATTACAGATAGCACTGACGCTATGTCACGGGTTTCGGGCTTATCAGCCGTCATCTCCGTTCACTAGGAAGTATATGAGGATGAAGACAGCGATGCCTCCGGCAAGGATGATGCCGCCTATCACAAGGGCAAACGGTTTGCTTGTTCCTTTCGCGCTAAATTATGCGTTTTCTACGAAACGAGTATTCTCACTGTAGCACGATGCTGTAGCACGATGTAAAAATACGAGTCAATAAAAAAGGGTTAGAGATTCCCTCTCTAACCCTTATGCGTTCATCGGCTTTCTTTCCGTTGCATCACGGAATTACCTGTTCACCGAAGTGGGCACTGATGAACGCAAGGTCTAGAATATTGACGATACCATCTGAATTGAGGTCGCCGATAACCGCTGCCCCCTCTTCGCCAAAGTGACCGGCAACCAAAACGAGGTCGAAGATGTTCACTACGCCATCGTTATTGACATCAGCCACTGCAACCCTAGAGAGACCGAGCTGCCCGATGGCGACGAAGGATGCCCCTGTTCCAACCCGATAGCTCTTGAGTAGGGAATAGTCGGGCCCCATGACGCGCAAATCGTCCTGTCCACCGCCCGACCAATCGGGCACGGTGATATACACGTTATCGTCCGAATCAATCGCCATACCAGCTCCGCCTCCGAATTCTTTGAGTAGGTCATTGCGGTCGTGTATAAATTTTCCACTTATCAGATCGTACACGAGCATACCGCCAAAACTCCCAATGAAAACCTGCTTTTGGGAATTTATAACGGGTGTTGGGCCTGGAGTGAGTCGGAGTTTTACCCGCTTTTCAACTTCATCACTATTTGCGTCGATAATCACAAGGGTTCCCAGCGTGGCACCGAAATCACCGGTGGATTGCACAAGGACTCTCGACTCGCCATCCGTTAGAATATTCGTTGCATTGGTCGGCATCGGAATCGTCTGCAAAACGGTATCGGTCAGTGTGTCAATCACCGTCACACTGCTATCACCGTAATTGGTCTGAAAGGTAGTCCAATCGGTAACTGCCGCCGAATTTGTAACATAAGCCTTTCCGTTGAGCACCGTCACGCCCCAGGGCTTCGACCCGACGGGAATGGTCTTGACAACCCGCCGTTGATTCAGATCAACAACCTTGACCTCATCAGTGCCATTACAGGTTACATACGCCTTTGATTCGTCCACAAAAGCAATCTTCTCTGGCAGAGTACCATCGCCGGTTGCGATTTCCGTGAGGCTGATTCTGCGCCTCAGAGCAATAACCTGGACATTATCGCTGTACGTGTTGACGACGTATCCCAAATCGCCTTGGATCTGAACGTCATTCGGCGCGTTGCCGATCCGGATAATCTCATTCTCAACCGCGTTCTTGGTATCAGGCGCATCCAAGTCAACGATTGAGAGGGAAGGATGGATTGAACGCTTAGAGTCCTCAAGTCCATTGACGACAATCGCTAGATTTTGTACGCCATCTTGGGCGAAAACGGTGAATGCGATAAGGATACAGATTATGGAGGCGAGTGCCAACTTGGTTTTGTGCAAGTTCATTAAATTTAGCCTTCCTTTCTTGTAAATAATGACCAGCCCTTCCGGTGGTCGTTGATTCAATTGCGTTGGTTCTAAAAATAAAAAACCCCAGTTTTCATAGGAAAACTGGGGTTATATATAAAAACACGGTCTTTAGCAGAAGAAATAACCTTCGTTTCACAGTTTTCCCGCGAAAACTATCGTGAAACACCTATTCAGGTAGGTCTCCTGACTAACGACAATTGATGTCCGCCTTCCCATCCCTTTAATACCCATTTGCTCGGATAGTGGCACGATGGACACCATTTTCTGTCGATTACAGTGGCGGGGCCGTGGCGGATTTTCACCGCACTTCCCTATTCTCCAGCGACCAAATCGGCCGCCAGCACCTGAATCGCACGATATTTGATTTTTAGATGTTCTGTAAATTTTAACAGATTAAAACAGCATTGTCAAATGAAAATCTAGCGGTCTAGGGGTATTTGGTTCTCCTGTATGAGTTCGGGGCTTATAAAATAAGCGCAAATCACGCCCCAAGCTCTGGGGCGATTGTCAACTTCAATTTTCCGGTTGCCGGTTCACTGTTCCAATAATCGCTGAAGTTGCCTGCGTTCTTCGGGGCTCAGTCCGGCGACCCGTTCTTCAGGACTAAAACGGGCCAGAACTTCTTCAGCACTAAAGCGGGCCAGAACTTCTTCAGCACTAAGACCGGTAAGGCGTTCATCAACACTAAGACGGGACGCGATTTCATCAGGACTAAAGCAGGAGAGGATTTCATCACCGATGTCCTCAATGATGAACGCTAACGCTTCTTTGGATAGACGGTTTTTGCGAGGCATGTCAATCTCTTATCAGTTCAGATTTTAGCAAATAAGCGCAAATCACGCGCCAGGGTCTTAGGCGATTGTCAATTTCAATTTTCCGGTCGTCGGTTCACTGTTCCAATAATCGCTGAAGTTGCCTGCGTTCTTCGGGGCTCAGTCCGGCGACCCGTTCTTCAGGACTAAAACGGGCCAGAACTTCTTCAGCACTAAAGCGGGCCAGAACTTCTTCAGCACTAAAACGGGCCAGAACTTCTTCAGGACTAAAGCGGGCCAGAACTTCTTCAGCACTAAGACCGGTAAGGCGTTCATCAACACTAAGACGGGACGCGATTTCATCAGGACTAAAGCAGGAGAGGATTTCATCACCGATGTCCTCAATGATGAACGCTAACGCTTCTTTGGATAGACGGTTTTTGATAGGCATGTTAAGCTCCTTTATCAAGTCAGATTTTAGAAAATACGCGAAGGTTATCACCGGATTATCATCACTCTCAGCTTGGCCCATTGCGTCGCGTAGAAATGCCACAAACTTACGCTTCGAGGTCGCAAACATCAGCAATGGATAGTTCTTAGGTGTCACTTCCAGTTCGTTGATCGCGACGATATGGATAGGTAGATTGTCTGTGCTACGATAGTAGCCCCCTCCAAGCGATTCAAACTTAATGTCCTCTTGAAAATGGCGTAACACTTTTTGCGGCGTTCTGGCACAAACAATCGTGATTGTCACATCGCGGCATAAAAGGCGGTTTTGACTCATGTAAAGCTTCGCTCGCGCCTCAATACGCTGCAAATCGAAAATCGTCAATGGGTCATTTTCACTCTTAAACTCAATGAGGTTATGCGGTCTAACATCAGGCAACGCGATTTCCAACTTCACTTTTTGCTGTTCTGTTTCGTTGCGCGGTGTGAGAACCACGTCAATTGTGAGGGGTAGGTGGCCGACTTCAACCTGGGTCTGTATCGGGATACCCAACCGGGTAAATTGACGGTTCATTATCCACTTGAAAATGGAATCCGGCCGATAGCGTCGAGTGTCGTTTTTTGGGGGCTTCGCCACATTCGCCTCATAAGTTAATGCAATGCGTATGTGTTACTCAGATTCTGCTATTTTGTCAAGTCGTATCCTCGATATGAACAGTCAAGGAGCTCGATGGGGTGCATCACCTTCATCGGCAATCCATGTTTTTGAACGCCAAGCTGAATCTGCAAGATGCAACCGGGATTCCCCGTCGCGACAATCTCCGCATCCGTTTCAGCAATCTTTTGCATTTTCCGTTCTAAGATCTGCGCTGACATCTCAGGTTGCACGATATTATAGATGCCCGCGCTCCCACAACACCATTCGGACTCGCTCAGTTCTATCAACTCCAATCCGGGGATGGCTTCAAGTATTTTTCGCGGTTGCGCTCGAATCTGTTGACCATGCACAAGGTGACACGGCTCGTCGTATGTCACACGATGCCGAATCTCGCCTTCAGGAGGTTTCATCTCAATTTCAGCGAGGAACTCACTGATGTCCCGCATCTTGTCGGTGAATTTTTTCGCCTTCTGCTCGTATGCCGAATCGTGCGCCATCAAAACGTTATATTCCTTCAAAGTCGCCCCACACCCTGCCGAGTTGATAATGATTGCGTCCAATTCATCGGTATCAAAGGCATCAATATTTTGTCGGGCGAGCTCGAGCGCAACATCTTGGACACCATTGTGGACGTGCAATGCCCCGCAACAGGTTTGCTGATTTGGGGTCACCACGTCACACCCATTTTCGGTGAGCACACGGATGGTCGCTCGGTTGATGTCGGTAAAGACCTGATTCATAATGCAGCCAGAAACGAATCCGACGCGATACTTCGTCTCCCCGTTTGCCGGCGTGAATTCCCGGATGGTCTCTTTGAGGTACGGGTGCGGGATTTCAGGCATCATGGCTTCCATCTCGCCCATCTTGCCCATCAGCTTCAGAATCCCCAGTTTTCGCGCCAACCGGCGAAGACCGAGCCGCTGATACAACCACAACAACTCAAAGATTAGTTCCAGCCGCGTTTTGTTGGGCAAAATCTCTTTGAAAACAAGATTTCGCCAGAACTTCTGCTCTGTCGGGCGTTCCGTATTCCGTTCATATATCGCTCGCGCCTCCTCAATGACCTCTCCAAAATGGACACCGGACGGACAGGCGGTTTCACACGCACGGCAGTCCAAACAACGATAGATGTACTTCTCCCAATCGTTATTGAGTGGAATCGGGTCCTGCTCTCTAAAGGCGGCACCAATCAGGTAAAGGCGCCCGCGAGGCGAATCCGTTTCCAATCCCAGTTCGCGATAAGTTGGACAGGTCGGCAGGCAGAGTCCACAATGGGTGCAGGCATCCCATTTTTTCCAATCGAAATTTTCTGCCCCGATGAGTGGTTCGATTTGTTGGTCAGGTATGGATGGTGTTTGTTGTCGCATCTGTTTCAATCTCTACCCTTCTCTACGGTTCACGTTAGGCTCTCGGCACTGAAATTTTTATCAGTCCTTCATTCAGACTACCAGACCGATACCCTTGCAGGTCAAGCGTGACATACTTGTAGCCCAGCTTCTTGAATTCTGCACTAATCTGCTCTCGAATCGGCTTTTCGGCGATATGCTCAATCTCCTGCGGGTCTACCTCAATGCGCGCCAAGTCTTCGTGATGCCGAACCCGAAATTGCCGAATCCCCAAGTCGTAGAGGAATTGCTCAGCATCATCAACTTTGCGGAGTAGGTCGCGGGTGATTCGTGTGCCGTAAGGAAAGCGAGAGGAGAGGCACGCAAAAGCAGGCTTATCCCACGTCGGCAGGCCCCACTGTTTTGAGAGCGCGCGGATGTCCGCTTTCCATAGATTCGCATCAATGAGCGGGGCTTGAATCCCCATCTGTTTCGCGGCATCCATCCCTGGACGATGGTCTCCGACATCATCAGGAATTGCACCGTAGACAATTGTGCCAATCTGATATTTTTCAGAGATCGGATTTAGCTTGTTAAAGAGTTCCGTTTTACAGAAATAGCAACGGTTGGTCGGGTTGCTGGCATAACCTTCGACTTCGAGTTCTTCGGTGAATACCATTTCAAACCGAACGCCAAGTGCTTTGGCGATGTCTTGCGCGGCTTGCATTTCTCGCTTAGGGTAGGAGTCGGAAATCGCCGTGACCGCTAGGACGTTTTCCCCCAATGCTCGCCGTGCTGCCTCTGCCAAAAACGTACTATCCACACCCCCAGAGAACGCGATAATCACCTGTTTGTATGATTTTAAGCGTTCATTGAGGTCGTTTAGTTTCTGCTCGATGTTTGAAGATTGGGCATCTTGTGGCATCTTTTTTCCTTTCACACACTTTTTTGTAACTCTTGGCTTAGCTTGCGTAACTTTGAACGAAGGAGTGGCCGTTTCAAACCACTCACATGGTCGATGAACAGTATCCCGTTAAGATGGTCGATTTCATGTTGCAGGGCGCGGGCGAGGAAGCTTTCGCCCTTCACCTCGATCTCCTGGCCATCAAGATTCAGGGCCGTTACGACCGCTTTCGCCGCACGTTTGACATCGGCGGATACATCAGGGATACTCAAGCACCCCTCCTCCGCGGTCAATTCCCCTTCTAGCATTTGAATTTCCGGGTTAATCAACACCAACGGTTTGCTCGATAGGTCACCTCGGTTCAGGTCGATAACAATCAACCGTTTCAAAACACCGACCTGCGGGGCAGCCAAACCGATTCCGTTTGGGAGCGCGTACATCGTCACCAACATATCTTCAGCTAGTTTTCGTTCAACATCGGTTATCTGTTCAATAGGAAGTGCTTTTCCCCGTAGCATCTCATCCCCGTAGAGCCGAATACGTAACGGCCCAAAACCCCCGTATGGGGTACCGTGTTGGTCGAGCGGCATTCCTTGTTGTTGGCTTTCTGCCCGATTTGGCGACGGGGATGTCTTACGTCTCTTTCGCTTGCGTCTTGCCATCAACCACATACTCCATTTTAACAATCAGGTTTTTCTACGATTTCTAATCATATCACTTGAATATGGGTTGGTCAAGCAAAAACTGAAAGTTGCTAGGGTTCGCCGAGAGACGATTTCGGCATCAGATACAGATAAAACTCCTCACTGCTCACTGTTGCCCCTGTGAATTTCGCCAATTCAATCAAGGCATATCGAGAAATGAGCGCTTTACCCAATGCACGATTCATAATGATTAGGACAGCCTGTTTCTGCTCATCTCTCAATTCCTTCGCTTTCTGAACAACCTGTTCATTAGAAACATCATGATTTCTGAGGTTATCCCATCTCACGAAGGAGCCAGGTCGGTCGCCACGCATATAGTGGACAGCGTCCTGTTCCAAATACCCGACAACCGTACTCACTGCGAAATCGCCGTGGCCAACCATCAGCATATCCTGCATGTTTGCCGCTTTAATATATTCGGCAGTCCGCTTTCCGTATGAAAAAACATGTCGGTAATCCATCCGAATCGCCGTAATACCACCGATAAAGTGAAAAACTAAGATAAGCGTGAGGATTGGGCTTAATGACTTACCCCAGGCCGTACTCAGGCGACTCAATCGCTCCAATTTTATTTCTCCGCAATGTTGATAGACCCACGCCACCGTGATAAACAGCAGGAACAGAAAACCGTGATGGCGCATACTTCCGAAATATTTGACATAAAAAAAAGTCAACAACCCTATTGTTCCCATGAGATAGGTAAGCAGTGCCGACGGTTTCCGTAGCAGAACCAGCGCGAACCAAATCATCAGCAGGTAGGATAGATGGAGTTGTATCGCCGTGAAGAACGCGTAATTTTCCAACCATTGCGAGCCCCAAAAACCGAGTTCTGCTTTAGGAATGGGGAAGAAGGCGCGTGTCATAATCTTGACCACTTTTCGCAGATGCTCCACGTCAAAATCCCACTTCCACGCAAGGGCGAAGCCGGTATCCGCGGGTGGATTGAGTTGTAATACCGACGTGATGATGCCGAGGGCAATCAAACTGAACCCCACCCAGATCTGCCATTCGCCGTTATGGCCTTCTGCCAGCACACGCTTTCGAGTCAAAAGAAAATCGAGCATAAGCCCGCAACCGATCGCTATGACGATTATCAGAGCATGTACGCTCGTATGCCCCAACAGAAATAAAATCGCGCCGACCAACAGAAACTTGGAGTAACGCCGCGAAAATAGTATACAAAACAAGCAAATCAACAGTAGCCCAATCCCGTAGTTTCGACAGAGGATGGAGTATTCGTAGACGGGAAAGTAGCCGAACACAAAGAGAAACTTTTGAAACTGGTTAAAAGGCGCGTATCTCACAAAAAGATAAACAGTCGTCGTGGTGATTAACAGATGGGACACCTGCATAATAACCGGCGATTGGGTGATGCGACTGAGCGGCATCAGGAGAACATGCCAAAGTCCAGGGTGCCCTTCATATTTCAGGTGACGAAATAGCTCAATTAGAGAGGTGCTGTCTCTGGCAATCAACCACGCTTGGAGTTCATCCCGCCACATTTCATGATGTACGGCGACGATTGTGCCAACCAGTAGAAAAATCGCTGTGAGTACAATGGCGTAGGGGTGATTGGGTATCTTTTTTCCTTTGATTTTCATACCTCGATTAATCTAATTTTTCAAACTCGATATCGGCAACCAGATGCCATCGGTACGCTGAGCGATTAACTTTTGGAAATGCTCATTCCGACCAATAACATCAACGTGGATTTCCTTTAATTCCATCTGCGCTAACACTTCCTTTGCCGAATAGTCGCCACTCACATATTCGTCGGTCACCAAAATGAAACGCCGCTCGACACCTTCACGGAACTTGACCTTATTCGCCGCATGGATGAGCGCGTCAAGCGCCTTCTCGCCCCCTCGACACTTTATTCCGCTGAGGGACTTTTTAATCGAGCGGATGGAGTTCGTTTGAGCGGTGATTTCAAAATCCCAACCGAGCAGAGAATAACCCGTGCTGGAGCGAAATGCGACGACACCTATCGTGAAATCGAGTGCTTCCGCTTGCAGCAGGTCGGTCATCTGGTTGAGGTGGTCTCGGACTGCTTCGATGTCATTACGCATACTTTGGCTAGCATCAATGATAAAAACGATGTCCATTTTATCGCTTGTGCGGGTGGACAAAATGTTGCGAGCAATCCGAATAAGCGCGACTTCCGATTGCGTCAAACCATCAATTTGGGGCAGTGGATGCGGATTGTCAAGACCAAAGGACTGCTGTTTCTGAATCGTATGATGCCTCAAGGGGGCACGTTTCGCCACTTTCAAAACTCGCCCATGCGTCTGTGGACCAGATGGGAGAGCAGTTGTCTCACCGACCGTATTGGAAGTTGACGCAAGCGGCACACTCGCTGCATCCAACGTTGCGAGCGGCACTTCGGCTAGATTGCGCTGAGCTACAAGTGACATAGGCGCGATGTGATCGACAATCGGAGCACGCCGCGTGATTGCCTGCGGTTGCACCTGCTTCATTGACCTTGAAACAGGCGGAGTATGCACTGGACGGCTCCGCATCTTCAGTGAACGCTTCGACGGTACTGAAACAATATCAATCTGTATAATCGGCGCATCCCTCTCCTCCTCCAACGATTGGAGATATACAATACCCACAACCATTATAAAGATGAGATGCAGGGCAGTCGAAAGCAGAAGGGCTTTTTGTAGTTTGGTATCACACAATAACTGTTTCATCACGTTAAACCCCTCGAACATGAGTCACTAATAGCGCAATTTATTGCGCGTTCTTTGCGTCCTATTTATCCTTCGCGCTCGACTTGGATAGCCATATCCAAGCCCTTCTATCCAAGGCTTCTATTTCTATTCTTCTTTTCTTTGCGCCTTTGTGTCCTTGCGCCTTTGCGTTAATTTGCGTTAATTGGGCTAATAGAACAATTTCCAACTGTATCATACCGTTCGCAAAAGTGTCAAGCTAAACGATCTTTTGAGTTGACCGCCAAACGGTGTCACGATACACTCTACAATTGATAGAAAATAACTCAAGAAGAGGCGGACACCTCAAGATGTACAGCTACGAATATCCACGCCCATCCGTTACGGTTGACATTTTACTCTTTGCTCAGGATTCGACAGCTCGGAAGATCTTGCTCATTCAGCGCAGAAATCCCCCGTTCAAAGACCATTGGGCCCTCCCAGGCGGGTTCATTGAGATGGATGAGACTCTCGAAGCATCTGCCCTCCGTGAATTGCGCGAAGAGACAGGACTTTCCGATGTACAACTCACCCAACTTGAGACGTTTGGGAGCCCAGAGCGAGACCCGCGTGGTCGGGTAATCACTGTTGCGTATTACGGCACCATTGATGCGACACAAGCGCGGCTCGTCGCCGGTTCGGACGCTACGGAATGCCGTTGGTTTTTGACCGCAAAATTACCACCGCTCGCATTCGACCATGCTAAAATTATTGCCAAAGGTATTGAAAGACTTGACACATTAAATCGCGGAAATTAGCAGACAGTCCACAAACCGCCCGGGTCAGAAAGATGGCTGAAGGGGCAATCATCGCACAACAGCGACCTTTCCCGTCTGACGCACGACCTCCCCTTCCCGCTCAGCCTCCAAAATGTAAATGTAAACGCCGCTCGCAACCCGTTCTCCCACCTGATTTTTACACTTCCAGGTAAACCGCTCATTCCGAGTCACTGACTGCTGACCGACGACGTTCTGCAATTCATCGGTGTAGAGCAATTCACCGACGACGTTATAAATCCCAAGTGTGACATCGGCGGACATGGTGAGCTTAAAATTGATGTTCACCGCGCTTGACGCGGGATTGGGATAGGCGACAACCTCATCGGCGAAAGCGAAAATGTCGCGGGTAGAGAATGTCTGGTGATGTTGTGCCACATTGCCCGCCCGGTCCGTTGCTGCTACCTCAAATGTGTGTTTGCCAGCCTCAAGATTACTCGGCAAATAGATTAATCGTGCGGTCGCTGTCTGCTCACCACTATCGAGTGTCGGCGCATTCTCCCACACAAATTCTGACCGCTGTCCATCAATCTTCAAGGCAACTGCGTCTATCCCAGAGCCGTGGTCGAGAATCTCCACTTCAATGAGGAAACGCTCCAGCGGAACTTCGCTGCCATCCTCAAAGAGCGATTGGATGGTCGGGGGCGTATTATCCACAAGGAGCGCGTAATGCCCCAACCGATCGGCGACCGCCTCCATCAACTTCGATTCATTGACGTGTGCATCGAGCGGAAGCCACTGCTGTAACCGCTCATCCCACTGAAAGAGCGCAGTCTGATCGAACTTGCCCTTAGATTGCTGGCTCCCTCCCGAATCTCGTAAGCGCGCGGGCGGTGGCACCCCAATCCGAAACGCAATCTCCTGCTCCGCAGCGTTGGCTTCGACCACGTACACCGGCTGAAGAATCGTCAGACCCCGATCCGTGGCGTTTTGCCGTTGCGCGAGAATCAGATTTCGCTCTAACCCGCCTTGACTGCGTAAGGTGACTCTAAGACCGGTTGCCGTGCTCTGTTGCAGAAACATGATTGCTGGCCCGCCTTCGATAAATAGGTGTGTTAAGGTGAGCAACGAAGTCTGTCCACGTACAATTTGGGGGAATGGCACCAACGGGGCATCCGGAAAACGGTCTTCGTCCGTAAAATAGCCGACCACCGGAACTTCCATTCCACCCAGACCGCGCACGGTTGCAGAAAGCGTGAATCCGCTCTGAGACGGTGAAAAGGGAAATTCCCCGACATAACGAAACACAGGAAGTTGGGAACGTTCTCCTGTTGTGTTTCTTGTTGTGTCTCCTGTTTTAGAAGTGCCCTGCGCTACTCCATTTTCACTCGATGGAATGAGATTTAACGGGTATCCCAACGACGCGCCGGAAGGCAAAACCTCGACCAGCGGAATGCTGTCCAACGGTTTGTTCGTTCCGAGGATAACCTTGAGTACGTTACCCACTCGCTCCGCTGAGATTGCGGTGTCAAACGGTTGCGTATCAACGAAAAACGAAAACGCTATTGGCTCAGCGGCATTGCCTGCCGTATCTTTCACTTCCAACTTGAATGTGTGCTGACCATCAATCAACGGTCTACCCGCCCCGATGGTAGACGGTGTATATGTGAATTGCCCCGTATCAGGCTGGAAGTCGAAGGTCTGCCCGTCAAAGGTTGATGCCTCCTCAGTGCCGTCAAAGACAAAATCCACGCCATCAAAGCTAAATCGAATCGTCAACGGGTCAATGGCGACATCATCGACCAAGATGGCGGTGATTTTCCCATTGGAATGTGCCAGTTCGGAATATATCTGTGTTGCCCCGTCAGGTGGCATAACTTCTGTGATTGCTGGCGAATTGATGTCCTTCTGAACAAAAGGCGAATCCACCTGCTTCCCCGGTGCGTAAATAACGCGACGCTGTGCTTCCGTTGTACGTCCCAAGCCATCCGCCGCTTTAACCCGAATAAGGTTTGTCGATGCCTCTGTCGCGTCCGGCAGGTCAGTTTTTAGTCGCAGTGTTCGCTTAAAATCCCCATTGGGTCTAAGCGGAATACTGATGTCGTTGATCGAGAATTTCGCCGTGACATCATCCACTTTCCCGGATACGGTGATGTAAGGTGCCGCAGAGATGGTAAAGTCTTTCGGCGAGTCAATGACAATTTCCGGCGCACGGGTATCACGCAACACAGTTCGGCGCACACTTGTCCGTAGCCCGTCTTCTTGTCGCCCAATTGGGCTTATCGCTTCTATTGCAATCTCGTTTTGACCCTCCTTCAAAAATAGCTGTGTGCGAAAGTTGCCTTCATCGTCAACGGCAATTGGGGTCTCGTTCACACTGATATCGACCTGCGGTTCCGTTTGACCGCGCACGGTCAGTAATCCCTCCGTTGTGAGCAACCCATCAGGCGGCTCGAAGATTTCCAGACGCGGTCGCTCATTATGCACAGACACCGTAATGCTATCCGAAATCTCCTCGCCGTTTGCCGAAACGACAATTAATCGCAATACAAACACGCCGTGTAATCGCCGCGTATCCCACTGTCCAAGGAAACCTTCGCGGGACACCTGAGCGGTTGAGTTCCCACCGATCCGCTGCCACTGCGTAGCCCCAACAGTTTCCTTCCCTCTGCCGAGAAAACGCGGAGTAGCGGTTGGGGCATATTCCAAACGATATTCTCGAAACCGAACGCCTCGGGCAAGCCCCAACAGGTTGACCACCCCCTGAACGTGCGCCCCTTGAAATGGGTGAGTGATTTTTGCCTCAATCTCAGGTGCCGGAAAATTCAGTGCCATGGTATACAGCCGCTCGCCCTGTTGGTAGACGAGCGCGCTCCCATCGGGCGACCAATCCACATGCTCAATCGGAACGCCAGGGCGAGAAATTTCTGTAAGGTCTCCGTCTTGTAGACTCAGGGCGAAAACCGTCCGCGCATTCCCTCCTTGATCAGATAGAAAAAGTATCCGCTTTCCATCGGGCGACCAGTTCGGGCGTGTCTCATTGGCAAGGCTACGGTAGACCTGCTTCTCATCGGAGGCATCAATACGAATCTGCCAGATATCCCAATCCCCCGTCCGGTCCGATTGAAACGCCAAATGCGTCTCATCCGGCGACCATGTTGGATAACTGTCTTGGGCACTGTTTCGAGTCAATTGGAAGAGGTCGGGAGCGGCACCGGATAAAACATCGTTGGCGTTACGCATGACCCACAGCTCCAAATCCCCATCAAGGTCTGCCGCGAAAGCGAGTTGTCTGCCCGTCGGTGACCACGCTGGGGTCTCGAAATTGGCACTCGCGAACAGCCCTTCGGCCCCCCCGAATGCGAGACTATTGGCTACCGAAATTAACGGTTGGGGAGGACTACCATCAGCTCGAACCGTCCAGAGTTCCCAACCGGTCAACAACCCGTCAGTTGTGCTGTACCGTTGGGACTGAAAGGCGAGCAGGTCAGCGTTTGGATGCCATGTGGGGTGCAGGTCAATCGCAATATCACGGGTAAGACGGACGCGCCTGTGCGCCCCGATGTCGAGCATCCAGATGTCCACAGCGCCGCCTTCGTTGCTGGAGAACGCAATGTTCTGCCCATCGGGACCCCAAGCGGGTGTGCGGAAGGAGACAGCGAGGTTTTCATCAATGAGTCCCACACTTTTGCCACCTTCCAAGTACAGTGGAGGCGTACCATCAATGAATACGGGGATTTCTGTTACTGAGCGGTTGCCCACCGCATCAATGGCTATGAGCGCGAGGGTATAAACGCCGTTAAGCTTGCTCGTATCCCATACCGTTAAACGTTCCCGCTCAAACGGGATGCGAATCGGCGCGCCGAGTGACCGCCATTCACCCGGTGCAATCGTCGCCCCAAACTGCAAGCGACATTCGACCAGATTGGTATCTTGACAGGTCGCGATTATTGGGACGGGTTGCGTGACAACGGTATCCGGCAAAGGCAGGTGAATCTCGACAGTCGGGGCATTGCTATCCACAAACACCGGAGCAGAGGGTTCAGAAAACGGACTCAGATTCCCGACAAGGTCAGAGGCTTTCAGCTTAACGCGATACTGCTTACTGTTTTCGCCGCTAACCGTGAAGATATCTTCTGCTGTCGAACCCAACTCGGTATACGCCCCACCATCAATCGACAGGAAGACGTGATATCGGTGCTGAACTTGAGAGCCACCGCTCCCCTGCCCCCGCTTCGGCGAGGGAGAACGCCAAGCAAATGTCAGTTCCAAATCATTGTCAAAGCCAGCAGGCGCGTCAGGGTCGATATGGAAGGGTTGGTTTGGTGCAATCGGTGGGAGCGTATCTCGGCGGGAATACAGTATCGTCGAGCGATTGGCATTCGATTGTTCAACCCAAACGAGGTGCAGCTGTTCCTCAACTCCTTTCAGGGTAACAACCTGCCCAACAACCGCCGGGCTGATTGAGTTATTACTGTTGCTTTCGGTGAATTGCGTTGCCTGCGTCCATGTATCGTGCAATTGATGTCGAGCGGTGTGAATTTCCCAATTGCCCGCAGCCGTGCCGTTTTGCCAGAAAATCCACGCATCATCCTGTCGGACGACTAGTTGCGGTGCAATGGATTCCGTCGTGTTGGTCGAGATTGCCTGCGCGGGCATCCACGTTTCGCCCCGGTCAGCACTTGTGGCAACGAAAATGTCCGCCGGGGAGATATCGCCCAACAGGCACTCCCACGCCACGAAAACTCGCGATTCCTGAACGGCAATTGATGGACGGCGACAATTACCATCCGCCGCAAGCAGGAACTCCCCAGTGACCGTCGTTTCACTCCACCGCTTGACGTAGATTTTCGATGTTGCTTCACGCCCATCCCGCCATGTCACAAACGCCGAGCGGCTGCCAGCAACAACGTCCGGTTCAGCGGTCTCCCAATCCCCCTGCGTAATCGGGCGAGGCCGCGCCCACGTCCGTCCACCATCGTCGCTACGGGTGATGGTCGCAGTGGTCAGAACACCTTGTCCTTCCCCCTGACGTTCCCAGACAGCGTAAACAGACCCATCGGGAGGGGGTGCCGCAATCCTTGGGCGGCGAACAACACTCTTCTGTAATGACAACGTTTGGGGCAAACGCCAGCCGATCCCATCCCATGCCGTATAGCGGATTTGGGGGTGCGTAACCGATTCCACCCGAACGCCACCGACCGACTGCCCGAACCGCTGGCGTTCTAGCCAAAGGATGTGAACGCGCTGGCGGTCACACGCAATCGCCGGTTCCACAGAATCCGTATTCGTTACTGTGACCCGCTCCTCCGGTTGCCAAGTAATACCCCCATCCGCACTGTATCGGAAAAAGATTTCCCACTGCCCCAGCCGATTATCGCTCCAAGCAACGAAAATCTCTTCGCCTCTCGCACAGATAGTCGGTTCCCTTACGAGTGTCCGAGCAAGCGACAGCGGCATCTCCGATGTCCAGAATTGCGTCCCATCACCCAGTTCTTCAATAGGGTCGGACAGAGCGTAGGGGACATGGGCAACGATAAGCCAGATAAGTAAACAGTGGAAGAGGCATCCCTGCCCCAACCCCGTAGGCGTGGCATCCCCGCCCCGACCTCGTAGGAGGCGACGTGTCAGATAATTCACCCATTCGCCGATTCGCCGATTCATTAAAACTCCGTAATTTTTAACCGCTGTCACACCCCCCACGACTTACAATAATCGTAGGAGGCGCGACTCGTGTTTTTTACAAGTTAGCTTTGCACTAATTTTACACCTCCACACACAAATTTATCAACCCGATTGTGCAAAACCTCCAGCGACCAACCCGCCCTGTAAACCTAGACAGAAAATAGTCGCAACCAAAACACCGTGCTTTTTTTGTTGGCAAGAAAGCAAAACTGTTATAATATATCGGCATATCGGCGAAAATCTTCTGGAATGAAGATAGGCATCTTGACATCCCCATAAATTTGTGATATATTTAAATGCTTCTCACGCCTTAAACCCTATACTCCGCAGTTGTGGATGCGAATTGAGAGAATTGATGGTATCCTTTTCGTAATCCCATTCTTTAGGGGAAGATTTAATGACACAACTCGTTTTCGAGATAAAATGACGGGGTGGGTTTGCCAATATCCCCTCCGATTTGAGTTTTACAACTTATTTTTTAATAACCGGGTTGACAGCGGTTAAAAATGCGATAAATTGATGTCGGTGTCAACCTCTCGTGCTTCACTTAACTTTTGACATATTATCCCCTGAAAATAAGAAGTGGTCTATCTTCAAGGGGATATCTAATTGATTTGGGTTCATGGCGAAAGGTTGACAAAGGTTGACAGAAAAAAAAAGTGATCAGTCGCGCGTTTTACTGTTAAAGTTTAGCTACTGAAGTTTGAAATTTATCGGGTGTATCGGGAGTCGGAACTCCTTCCCACAAGTGAAACGCCATCCACAGGTGAAACGCCATCCACAGGTGAACTCCCTTCACATAGATGGAAATTTGTTTTTATTTCTTCTTAGCTGGCGTAAACAGTCCTGAAATTATGCCCCCTTTTTACATTCTGCTCGCAAACGTGAGTCATGTTAACATACGGTCTAATTGTTTAGCAAGCACATAAAACTCGAGAAAACGGGAGTTTCGCACACACGTAATTATTTCTGGTTATAATCGCACGGTAGGACAGCAGGCCTGCCGGGGCGCGGCCTTTTTGCGTCAAGTCAGATTATCGGATATTCAGGAATTGAATAAATGCCGGAACCGCTCAAAATAGATGCGGAATATCGGTTAAACGCTTGATACGGGGAGATAACACCATGCAACCAAAACGGGAGGCTGCGCCCACAATTGTCTATCCCGAATCGGATGGGAAACCGATGGCAGAAACAGATATACATCGTGACTTGATGGTCGATTTTATTCAGATGCTTCAACATCACTTCAGCGATGAGCCAGTTTATGTCTCCGGGAACCTGTTCATATATTATGAACCGGGAAATACCAGAAAATCCGTGGCACCTGATGTTTTTGTGGTTCACGGCGTTGCGAAAAAGCTGCGACGCACCTACTTGACCTGGGAAGAGGGGAAAACGCCCGATTTTGTGCTTGAGGTGTCAAGTCACAGCACCCATCGGAATGATATAGGGGGGAAAAAGACCCTTTACGCCAAGGTGCTTGAAGTGAAGGAGTACTATATCTATGACCCGGAAGGGCAGATACAACCGAATTTTATCGGGTATGAGCTGATTGATGGTGTCTATCATGAGATAGATTTTGTGGATTCACGTCTTAGGTCGCGTGTGTTAGGTTTGGAATTGGGGGAGCGTGATGGTGTATTGCGTCTGTATAATCCGCGTACAAGGGAATGGTTGCATCCCGCCCCAGAACGTGCCCAACAAGAATCCGATGCCCGACAAAACGCCGAAGCCCGCGCCCAAAACGCCGAAGCCCGCGTCCGAGAGGAAGCCGATGCCCGACAAAATGCCGAGCAACGGGCCCAACAGGAAGCCGATACCCGACAAAACGCCGAACAACGGGCCCAACAGGAAGCCGATGCCCGGCAAAATGCCGAAGCAGAACTGGCCCAAGCGTTAGCCGAGCTGCAACGCCTTCGCACTCAGACCACTCATTGATGCGCGGTGTGACAGATGCTATCTAAAATCTGCACCTTTAGACAACGAGATCAGAAAAAACATGCAAACATCCCTCCAAAAACTACAAACGCTCCTCCGAAAGCTCTTTCGCGCAGATGACGCAGACCTCGACTTCGGTATCTACCGCATCATCAACTATCGACGAGCTCAAGTCCAAGCCTTCATCGACGAGGAACTCCCCGCTATCGTAAACAATATTCTTGACGCAAACACCGAAGCCGAATCCGCACACCAACAACTAGAGACGCTCGCACAACAGATCCGCCAAACCCTCGGTGACAACGCCCTAGATGCTGACGGAAATCTCATCAACGAAATGTACAGAGAAACGCCCCTCGGCCGGGAATATCTTGAGGCACAAGCCCAACACGGTTCGCCACAAACCCGAGACCAGCGCGCTGATGCTGTCTTTAACCACCTCCATACCTTCTTCTCCCGTTACTACGAAGATGGCGACTTCATCCCACGCCGCCGCTACTCCCAAACCGAACGCTACGCCATCCCATACAACGGCGAAGAGGTCTACCTCCACTGGGCAAACCGGGACCAGTACTACGTCAAGAGCGGCGAGCAGTTCTCCGTCTACAGATTCAAATCCCGGGGCATCACCGTCACCTTCGACCTCCGCGATATAGATGTTGAAAAAGACAACGTCAAAGGCGCAAACCGCTTCTTCATTCCCTTGTCTGCCGAGACAACCTATTCACCGGAAACCGATGAAATCGAGATCCCCTTTGAATACCGCCCCCTCACCGATGAAGAAAAGTCACTTTACGGCAAACAAAAACAGCAGGACAAAATCATTGATGCCGCCGAAACGCAAATCCTGAAACGTGTTAGCAACGACTACAAAGCCCACGCAGCACTGGAGATTGTTCTTAAGAAACACCTTGACACCTATACCCGATGCAACACCGCAGACTTCTTCATCCACAAAGACCTTGAGCAGTTCCTCAACCGCGAACTTGATGTCTATATCAAAAACGAAGTCATCCCGTTATCCGATTTAATTTTAACAAGTGTTAATGCGGGGGGGGGGTAGACTTAACCAATAGTAATAATGCGTCAAGTCATCTTGCCACCCGTCAGGGTTGGCTTGAAACGGCGAAACTTGTTCACTGCATCGCGAGTCGAGTTATCGACTTTCTCTCCCAGATCGAAGAATTCCAGAAACGGCTCTGGCTCAAAAAGAAATTCGTTCTCTCCACCGACTACTGCCTCACCCTCGACCACGTCCCAGAAGAACTCTACCCCGAAATTGCACAGAACACCGCCCAGCGTGAGGAGTGGAAAGAGCTTTTCGCTATCCACGAAATAAACGGCGACCTCGTTGATTCCAAGTATACCGAACCCCACTCCATCCCCTTCCTCAAAGAGAACCCAAATCTCGTTTTGGATACCCGTCACTTTGACGCTGACTTCAAAGATCGCCTCTTAGCGCGTTTTAAGGACATAGACAGTCAAACAGATGGCTTGCTCATTCACGGCGAGAACTTCCAAGGGCTAAATCTGCTAACCGATAAATATCGCGAGTCTATAAAAGCCACCTATATTGACCCGCCTTATAATACCGATGCCTCTGCGATTCTGTATAAAAACAACTACAAAGATTCATCATGGATGTCGTTGATGGCAGATCGGATCTCAGTCTCATACGAGTTGTTGACAGACAACGGCATCCTATGTGCAGCAATTGATGACGTGGAGGCTTCTAATCTCCGACATTTACTTCAGAATCTCTTTGGGAAAGAGAATGAATTGGGGATAGTAGCAGTCTGTTCGCACACTTCGGGACGACCAACACCAACGGGATTTGCTTCTGCCCACGAATATGCCATGTTCTTCGGGATAACACAAGACACACAGGCAGGACATATTGAATGGACAGAAGAACAACTTAAGAACTATAAAGAGATTGATGCCCAAGGCCGCCGCTTCAAATGGGTATCCCTGAGAAACGATAGCGGAGGCCCTAATAAACTACGCGAGAACAGACCTCGTTTGTTCTATCCGCTCTTTGTCAGGGGTGAGGACATCCGAATTCCCGAAATGGAATGGAATGAGACAACCCGGCGATGGCAACTCTTGGAATCACCAGGAACCGGTGAAACGGAGATATTCCCAATCAAACCGAATGGCGAGGAAGTGACATGGAGATACGGGATTGTAAAGGTAGAAGAGCAGTTGTCATCATCTGAGTTGTACGCGAGAACAGATCGGAGTGGCAAGATCCGAATTCGCTTAAAATGGTATCTAAAAGAGGAAGGTATCCTGCCAAAGACATGGTGGGATAGAAAAACATACGCTGCAGCCATATATGGGACCACTTTTCTAACAAATATGCTTGGCGATAATTTTGCATTTCCGTTTCCGAAGTCCATCCATCTCGTTGAGGACTGCCTCCGCGTTTCCTCTCTTGGGAAAAATGATACTGTGCTAGATTACTTCGCAGGCTCCGGCACCACCGCTCACGCCACCATCAACCTCAACCGCCAAGACGAAGGCAAGCGCAAATACATCCTCATCGAGATGGGACATCATTTCGACACCGCTCTCAAACCGCGTGTGATGAAAGCTGTCTACGCCGAAAAGTGGAAGGATGCCAAACCCGTCTCCCGTAAGAGTCGCCTCTCCCACATCATCAAATACCAGCGTATTGAATCTTATGAAGACACGCTCAATAACATCGAATTTACCGAGCAAGAGACTTCGTTTTATGACAAACACCTGCTCCATTACCTTATCGGAAGCGAAACCCGCGAAAGTCCTACGCTCCTTAACGTCCCTAAACTCCAAAACCCGTTCAGTTATCAACTCAAGATTGTTGAGGGGCTACAGACGGAACCGCGGGATGTGGATTTACCCGAAACCTTCAACTATCTTCTCGGCCTCACCGTAAGAACCCGTCAGTGCCTATCTGATGGCGAGAGACGCTACCTCATCTACCGCGGCACAGTCGGACAAAAAAATGTCGCTATTATCTGGCGCACCACCGAAGGCTGGGGAACAGCAGATTGGGAACGCGATTATCGTTTTATTCAGGAACACAAACTAACCGAAGACGCGGACGCAGTCTATGTTAATACAGACAGCATAGTTCCAGAGGCAGAATCCTTAGATCCGCTCTTCAAACGACTGATGTTCACGTAGGACAGAAAATGTTACACTTTCCGCTATATTATTTTTTTCACAGTGGAAATCCTTTAGATTTTGATAGCGTGTCATTGATGGGTCTATAGAACATAATAGGTCCATAACCGCGCCGAAGCAGGCGCAATGTGACTCATGAAGTTAATTTAGTATAAATAGCACCCGAACGGTTAGAACAATTTCGTTAATGGAGGTCAAAAGTAATGAAGCATAATGTTTTTGGTAGAATGTTTTGGACGATTCTATGGTTTTCAATTCTGTTTGTATTTGGAAGGGTTAGCAATGCTCAAGTCGAAATTCCTGATCCCAATTTGCGGGCAAAGATCGAAGCGGCTCTCGGTAAAAATTCTGGCGAACCGATCACTGATGTGGAAATGAAAACCTTGACACGTCTTGAGGCTCGTGAAGCGGACATCAGCGATTTGACTGGACTTGAGGATGCAGTTGGATTGAGAGAATTACTCTTAGATCATAATCCAATAACTGATATATCTGCTTTATCAACTTTGACTAATTTAACCTATTTGCATATGTCAGATACTTCAATATCTGATGTATCACCTTTATCAGGTCTGGCTAATTTGGTAGAATTGCAAATTCACGAGTCTTTGGTATCTGATATATCTGATTTATCGGGTTTGGTTAAGTTGAGAATTTTAGCTTTTCGGAATACTTTAGTCTCTGATGTTTCAATATTGGCGAATTTGACTAATTTAGAAACTCTGTATATTGGAAATACTCCGATAACCGACATATCTGATTTGTCAAATTTGGTTAATTTAACGTATTTATATCTTGAAGGTACTCAAATATCAGATATATCCGCTTTGTCAAACCTAACAAATTTGAAGTTACTTCATTTACACAACAGTCCTAATTTATCTGACATATCACCTTTGTCAAATTTAACGAAGTTGGAAGAATTGTATTTGGTTAGAACTTCTATATCGGATATATCTGCTTTGGAAAACTTAACGAAGTTGTGGGATTTGCGTTTTGGTCAATCTCAAGTGACAGATATATCGGTTGTGTCAAATCTGGTTAATTTATCGTTTTTGGAAATCTATTATCTTCCGATATCAGATATACTTCCTATAGTAGAAAATTTGGGGTTGGGGGCTGGAGACAAGGTTGATTTACGAGGTAATGTTTTGAACTATCCTTCAATTCACGAGTACATTCCTGCATTAAAGGCGAGGGGTGTCGAGATAATTTTTGATAATGTTCGCAACCCCAAATTTTTGACAAACGTTTCAGATGAACCTTTAGTTGTTGAAGTCCGAGATGAAAATGGAGCTGCATTTGAAGGCGTACCAGTCAATTTTGCTATTGTTGAAGGGAGCGGTGTGATTAAGGAAACGGTTGCTACGGATAAAAAAGGGAAAGCACAAGCCATTTTTGAATGTAATTCCAGTACAGGATTGAATACCATTTCAGCATCAGTTGAGGGGATTGAAGAACCCTTAATCTTCAACATTGTTAATGAAATTGGTTTTGATCTGACCGTGCCTTCGGGGGTAAGTTTCATCCATATTCCTTTGAACATCACAGAAGTTAATGAGGTTGCTACAACCATTGAAACTTTGAGCGATCTTTACGCTGTACTTGGCGGTGAAAGTGCTGTAAGTGTTCTTGTTACCTATGACTCCACAATCCAGAGATGGGCGAGTTATACGGGGGCTAGAGATAAAGGCAGACTCAGCGATAGAGTCTTAACCGATGACCTTGGCATTATTGCAAGTATGAATCACCCCGCTTCTTTACGTCTGCGAGGCACTCCTTTAGGGACAAATGGACAGAGCTCAGTGATGCTATGTGCAGGAATTAACCTTATAGGAATACCCCTCAAAGATTCGCGAATAACACACGTTGGTGACATATTGAAACTTGAAGGAATTGCCGGTAATGTTTCTACGGTTATTGTGGACGCCGACAGTGGGATCAAGATAGTTGCTCAATCGAATGATGATGGCGATCATAGGGTTCAGGGGGGGCAATCTTTCATCCTAGTCGCTCAAAAGTCTGTGAAAGTTGATTTTGAAGGCTGGGGATGGTCTAGCGGAATAGAAAAAGGATTGGAGTTTTTGGATGACTTATTGTCAAACTAACTTTCTATTTTTGCGTCTCGTCTTATGGTCGCCACCCCCAAGGGTCGGAAGGCGCAGAACCCGTAGGGGCGGGGTCCCCCCGCCCGCACTCCAGCGGAGTGCAATGTCTATAGCAAGCGCAATGTCCTAAATTCCAGCACTCCAGCGGAGTGCAATGTGTATATTTTCTTTAAACCTGTTTACGTTGGGTATTGCCTTTAACCGAACCATTGTAGAAAGTAGTTTTGAGACAGAAAGAGAACAATCTCTATGCCCAGCAACAACTCACAACCCCAACTTGACAACCACCTTATACTCCACGCATGGCTCAATGACCACTTCGGGTATAAGACCACCCGCGACCTCCTCAACGCCGTGAACAACGTGGACGAAGGATTCAACCCAGACGGACACTCCCCCGTCTGCGAATTCCTTATGTCCCGCGTAGTACCCGACTCGGCAATTGAGGAGGCACTTCCGACCTACGACACTAACATCAAACATCATCTGTCTGCCATAAACAACAAACGCACCCAACCAATCGTCCTCCGCTATTTCCAATACCTCGCTCTCCTCTACACCGAAATCTTTTTAGATTGGAAATTCAACAGACCTGCGGAATTCCTGCGCCAACTCAACGCTTTTGTGCAAACTCGTAACGCAGCGAGAGCCCCCGGCGATGCCATGGACACCATCTTCACATCCGATGACCTCGAAAAACTCGCCTTCTGGATGGCAACCGGTGCAGGCAAAACCCTCATCATGCACATCAACTACCACCAGTACTTGCACTACTGCGAATCTAAGCTCGATCACATTGTGCTTATCACACCCAACGAAGGGTTGAGCGAGCAACACCTCCGCGAACTCGCAAACTCCGACATCCGGTGCGAACGCTTCAACGTTGAAGGCAATCGCCTCGCATACGCTCACAATGCAATGCAGGTCATCGAAATTACGAAGTTGGTGGAGGAAAAGACAGGTGGCGGTTTGAGCGTCCCTGTTGAGGCATTTGAGGGAAACAACCTCATCTTTGTCGATGAAGGACACAAAGGCAGTAGCGGCGAAGTCTGGCGCAATAATCGCGAAAAACTCGCCGAAATCGGATTCACCTTTGAATACAGTGCAACCTTTGGACAGGCACTCGCTTCCGCTGATAACCCAGACCTCGTGGAGGAATACGGGAAAGCGATTGCTTTTGACTACTCCTACCGATACTTCTACGGCGACGGATACGGCAAAAACTTCCGCATCCTCAACGTCCGCCACGACGAAGAGACCCAGACCGAGACACTCCTCTTAGGCAATCTCCTCAGCTTCTACGAACAGCGACGCTATTTCAAGCAGAACACCGACGCAGTGCGTACTTACGGCTTAGACTCGCCGTTATGGGCATTCGTCGGCAGTAAAGTCAACGCTGTCTATACCGAAAATCGCCGAAATCGCTCCGATATCCTCAACGTCATCCGATTCCTGCACCGGTTCCTAAAAAACGAAGATAACGGGGCAATTCAGGCGATTGATCAGATTATCGACGGCAACTCCGGTTTATCGGATGAAGCCGGGGTCGATGTCTTTCACAACCGACTCAGCTATCTCAAAGCACTCTACGGAGAGACCCCCACGGAAACTTACACCAACGCAGCGCGAATTTACACAGGCATTCTCAATGAGGTCTTCCATACTGACACAAGTGGGGCATTGCATCTCTGCGATGTCCGCAACGCCCAAGGCGAAATCGGACTGAAAACCACCAATGGTCGTCACTACTTTGGGCTCATCTACATCGGCGACACTTCTAACTTCAAAAAACTGGTTGAAACCGACGATACCGGCATCGTCACAGAATCCGAAGATGTCCTCACCGAAAGCCTCTTCAGCGACATCAACAAGTCTGACAGCCAGATCAATATCTTGATCGGTGCGAAAAAGTTTATTGAGGGGTGGGACAGCTGGCGCGTCACCGCCATGGGGCTGCTCAACATCGGCAGGAAGGAAGGTTCCCAGATTATCCAATTGTTTGGCAGAGGGGTTCGGCTACGCGGCAAAGACATGAGACTCAAGCGCAGTGCCGCCCTTGACGGTGAGCATCCGCCCCATTTATCACTCTTGGAGACTCTCAACATCTTCGCGGTCCGCGCCAATTTCATGGCACAATTCCGAGACTACCTCACCCGCGAAGGCGTTCCGCACGAAGAACCTGTCCAATTGCCACTGCCAATCAGACCCAACCTGGAGCACCTGGCGAACCGACTCTACCTTCCAACAGTTGCCCCCTACCATCAAGCCGCCGAAGGACAGTGTGTCCGCCTTAAAGTAATCCCCGGTGTTTTTGTCACTCACAGTACGCAAACGGTTGACATTATCGGGAGTAGCTCACAGCGGGGCATCCAAAGCGAACGTGCGGAAGCGGCACTCCCAACTCACATACGGGAGACCAGCTTGGAACTGGTAGACTGGGAAAGAATTCATCTTCAACTTCTTGAATACAAACAGGAAAAGGGATTTCACAACCTCATTTTTGATACCGAGATTCTCAAACAGATTCTCAGTCCAAACGAAGGCTTGTATCAACTCTCCGTCATGAATGAATCTGAAGTGGTTCCGACATCACAAGAGGAACTTGAACGCTTAGAGGGGTTAGTGCTGACGCTTCTCCGTAAATACATCGCCAAATTCTACGGCATCATTCAGAAGCGGTGGAACGAGGAAAGGGTACAGTTAAAGGAGTTAGACGAAAGCGATGCCAACTTCACAGATTGGAGCGTCTACATTCCACGAAACGAAGCGAGTGAAATTGAACCGCTCATTGAACAGCTCATGGAGAGTGGTGCAATATACGGCCCCGATTTAACCGAGCTGCCCAACGTCTATAACGACCGGCACCTCTATCAACCGCTCCTCACCGTAGACACGGGGGATACAGCGTGGCGCACAGCACCGCCTGCCTTAGAAGACAGCGAGAAACACTTTGTAGAAGACCTATACAATTACGTCTGTCAACAAAGCGGAACGGCCCTCGCATCAAGAAAGATATTCCTTTTACGCAACCAGAGCCGCGGCAGAGGAATCGGCTTCTATCAAAACGAAGGCTTCTATCCCGACTTCATCCTCTGGATAATCGAAGGCGCGCAACAGCGCATCGTTTTCATTGAACCCCACGGCATGGTGCATGAAGCCATCCATGAGGACAACGCGAGAATAAATCTCTTTGAAAGACTCCGTGAAATCTCACATCAACGTTTTCGAGGCGAGCATGTCCACATGGATGCCTTTCTGATTTCAACAACCGATTTCGCTGACCTCCGCCGTAGATACCCCAACATGGATAGACAGGCTTTTGAAGCCTTGCACATCCTTTTTCGAGATTCCCTGAATTCCGACTACCTCTTCCCAATCTTCCAAGAAACGCCCCCAGAGAACGAGTAGATGGCACCCCACTGGCGTGGTTTAGCAGCAACAGATAATCCCTATACCGTACTATAGTTTGGACAATTTGTGTGCTATTCAGACATTCCTATCAAAGGTACTGCCTGCTGTCGGGCAAAACCTGCTTAAATTCTGCGATTTTGTTTGCTCAGGTTAACTCGCAGAAAAAAGCGTTGCGTTCGCATCAAGCGGAGATACGCCCTGTGTCGGTTTGCGTCCGTCAGTGCTCTTATTTTAAAAATTGTCCAAAGCTTATACCATTTCTGAAAATTTATATCGCGTTAGCGGTTTTGATGAAATATCAAACGCCTGTAATCCCGGATACGGGGGTGCGGTTGATGACGCTTTCTTTGAAAGTGGCAACATGAGTTGACGCATATCGTTATCCGATGGGGCAAGATGCCCCGGCTACGGGGGGCTGATGCGTTTTTGCTTATGACTTTCTTTGAAAGTGGCAACATGAGTTGACGCAAATCGGACTTCCATTAACGAGTGATTTATTATCGGAATTGGTATTATACCATTTCTGAAAATTTATATCGCGTTAGCGGTTTTGATGAAATATCAAACGCCTGTAATCCCGGATACGGGGGTGCGGTTGATGACGCTTTCTTTGAAAGTGGCAACATGAGTTGACGCATATCGTTATCCGATGGGGCAAGATGCCCCGGCTACGGGGGTCTGATGCGTTTTTGCTTATGACTTTCTTTGAAAGTGGCAACATGAGTTGACGCAAATCGGACTTCCATTAACGAGTGATTTATTATCGGAATTGGTATTAGTATACCGTAGGCGGGGCATCTTGCCCCGCACTCTACCGTTCTCACATCTGACGGAACAACCCGATAACCTTCCCCAAAACCTCAACAGTGTTAACGATGATTGGATGCATGGTGTCGTTTTCCGGTTGCAGCCGAATCTGATCTGCCTCCGGGAAAAACCGTTTGACCGTTGCCTCATCGTCAAGGAGGGCGACGACAATATCGCCCGGATCTGCGTAATTTTGCTCCTTCACAATGACGAAATCCCCCTCGAAAATTCCCGCGTTGACCATGCTCGCCCCCTTGACGCGCAAAGCAAAACACGTTTCGTCTTTCGCCATTTTGCTTGGGAGCGATAGCGTCCCTTCAATATTTTCCGAAGCGAGAAGCGGTGCGCCAGCCGCAACCCGGCCAACAATCGGCACTTCGACCGACCCCTGAGCCCCCGGTTTACGAGCGAAATCCATCACCTCAATCGCACGAGGCTTACCCGCCGCACGCCGAATATACCCCTTTTTCTCAATCGCAGTCAAATGGTCATGGGCAGCTTTCTCAGAAATCTCAAACGCACCCCCGACCTCACGGACAGTTGGGGGATAGCCGAACTTTCCAATCTGCTCACAGATGAATTGGAAGATTCTTTCCTGTTTTTGCGTTAATGGTTTGCGCACAATTTGTCCTCCTTATGTGTCATATCCTTGAAAATTTCCACACCACTTTCCAGCAACAGAATCGCTACTGCTACTTGTACAATACTAAATTATACTACACAAAAGTTAAGATGACAAGAAATATTCGCAAATTTAATGGCACACAATTCAACGATTGGAGCAAATTTTAAGAAAAACTTTACATTTTGAGGGTGGCACCCGTCGCTCCTGCTGGATTGCCAAATCCAGCAGATCCCGAAAAAAATGAAATGGATAAACTCTTCCCCCTTCCAATCCCTTCTCCCAATCCTTCCCCTCTTCCCCTCCCATTCTACTTGCTTACCATCCTCCTAATGTGTTATAATTAATATTCAAATACACCTAAGCAGGTTTAAGAATAAAAGTTTCGATTCCGATTCCAAAGAAATCAAGTTTTTGCAAGGGACGGGCGGGGGGACCCCGCCCCTACGGGTTCAAGAATGTGAAAATTACTATTAAAACTTGCTTACTTTGCTTAAACGGATAGGATTTTATGAATACCGCTCTGCTCAAAACAATTCTTCGCATACTCCTAGGCATTGCTCTGTCTGTATTGATTCTGATTATATCACTAGCCTTTATCGGAATCGGTTTTGCCAGCGGGGTAATGCTCTCCTCTTGGGAAATCGTCAAAGATATCGACCTGAATCAACTAGAATACGACCAAGCAAGCATCTGGAAACAACACCTCGAAGTCTATTCATCAATCTGCACTGTCCAACGCGAGGATTCTGGCGATTTCCTTTTGAAGAAGTTGGAACGCTTAGCATTCAAAAAAACCTCTCGGACACCGCATAAGGAAGGACAATATGCGACCCAGCTTGACCCTGAGGAGAAAACGGGAAGGATATGGATTTATCTTCAAGGATTCCACTATCCACACGCCGACTACGAACCCTTTCTGGTGGAAATTGACCTGCGTCAAGGCAAAATTGTCGCCATTCGTAACGACAACGGGGCAGACATTCCGAGTTTTGACCTTCAACCCGAATTAATCGGCGAGCAGTACAATAAAGCGGGCGAAGCACGGGAAATCGTGTCATTGGCACAAATGCGTCGGAACGAATATCTAGTAAAGGCATTCCTTGCCGTTGAAGATAAACGGTTCTACCAGCACTGGGGCGTTGACGTTAAGGGTGTCCTCTCCGCGTTTTGGGAGGTGTTCAAAGGCGCACCCCGTCTCCGAGGAGCGAGCACAATCACCCAACAACTCACGCGAAACATCTATCTCACCCCAGAACGGCGAATCATGCGGAAAATCAAAGAGGCGTTGCTTGCTGTCCGAATTGAAGCCCGATTCTCCAAGGACGAAATCCTCGAAAAGTATCTGAACCTGATTAACTTGGGACGCTATAGTTCACGGGAGGTGCTCGGTGTCCAAGAAGCCGCGATGAGTTACTTCGGCAAACCCGTTTGGGAATTAGAAATACACGAATGTGCAACGCTTGCTGGCATTCCGAAATCGCCGACCCGCTACTCGCCCATCCGACACCCCGACAACTCCAAATCGCGCCGGAATCTGGTGCTCGACTTAATGCGACGTGAAGAGTTCATTACGCAAGCGAAATACGAAAAAAGTAAGAAGGCACCCTTTGATATTAGGACACCTGAAGGCACAAAGCGCAGAGAAGCCTCCCACTTTCTCGACTACATTCATCAACAACTGCTCGGGATGCCGATACTCAAAGACCGGTTGTATAATCAGGGGCTCAAGGTCTACACAACGATTGATGTCTCAATGCAGGAAGTCGCTGAACAGGCTGTTGCGGAACACCTACGCGAACTTGACAAACGTTTTAGCACGCCCAACTACGATGCGAATCTAAAAAATAACAACGGTATCAATCCGATTAAAAATTATTTACAAGCCGCGCTCGTTGCAATTGAACCACGGACCGGACAGATCAAGGCAATGGTCGGCGGCCGCGATTACTTCCTGCCCCGTTCATTCCGAGCAAAGGGAGTAAACGGCAATTTCTTAAACCGCGCTGTCCAAAGCCAGCGGCAACCAGGTTCCGCATTCAAACCCATTGTCTTCGCGAGTCAATTTGAAAAGCCCTCCCTAGTGAATCCTGCGACGATTATTGATGACCAAGCTTGGTTCGTGGAAAACTATGGAAAGCGGTATGCCCCTCGCAACTACGGCGGCCGTTATTTCGGTCAAGTGACAGTACGAAAGGTGCTGGAAAAGTCAATCAACGTAGCGACAGCAAAGCAGACATGGGAAACGCCTCCCGGGAAAAATGGAAAACCGGAAGGCGTGAATCGGGCAATTGATTTGGCACAGCGGCTCGGTATTCGGAGCCCCTTACGCTCCTATCCTTCGCTCGCCTTGGGCGCATCAGAGGTGACACCGCTTGAAATCACGGCGGCTTACGCGGTATTCGCCAATGGCGGAGTCCGGGCGACCCCGATCGGCATTCAGTATATTGAAGACCGAGATGGTGAGCTCGTCTTTGAAAACCGTGTTCAGACAAAGCGAGTTCTTGATGCAGACGTGGCCTACCTGATTACGCATCTGATGGAAGGTGTCATTAAGGACGGTACTGGCGCGAGAGCGCGCAGGAGTGGCTTAAAACGTCCAGCAGCCGGCAAAACAGGAACAACGAATGACTTCACAGACGCATGGTTCGTCGGCTACATTCAGAATCTCACCGTTGGCGTTTGGGTTGGGTTCGACAGCCCCAAAAAAAGCACAAGGAGCGAGGGCGCAAAAGCCGCCCTACCGATCTGGACACGAGTTATGCTTGATGGCGCGAGAGGCCCCAGCAAAAAGTTTGACGTGCCTTCCACAGTTGTTTTCCGCAAAATTGACAAGGAGACAGGTCTGCTCGCATCCGATAAGTGTACGCACACGATAACAGAAGCCTTTTTAGACGGATACGCCCCGCAACAAATCTGTCGCGCACACGAATAGAAAGAAACCGTAGAAACCGTCCCCATCCCGCTCCTACTGGATTGACAAATCCAGCAGCTCCTTAGCTTCAGAAGATAAACTTTAATACCAAACAACGGAGAGACAAAGGTGGAAAAATTTGAACTGATTTCAGATTACAAACCGGAAGGCGACCAACCGGCTGCCATCGCCAAACTCACCGATGGCTTGCTTAAGGGCGACCGATTTCAGACCCTATTAGGGGTCACAGGGTCAGGGAAGACCTTCACAATGGCCCATGTAATTGCTAACGTGCAACGCTCAACGCTCATTCTCTCGCCCAACAAGACGCTTGCCGCGCAACTGTACAGCGAGTTTCGGGAACTCTTTCCCAATAACGCCGTTCACTACTTTGTCAGCGACTACGACTACTATCAACCCGAGGCATACATCCCAAGCACAGATACCTATATCGAAAAGGATGTACAACTCAACGAAGAGATCACCCGTCTGCGTCTCGCCTCAACAGCCTCCCTCGTTTCCCGCCGCGATGTCATCATCATTGCCAGCGTCTCCTGCATCTACGGAATCGGATCTCCGGACGAGTATGAAGTCCAAAAGGTCGAAGTAAAAATCGGGGAGACGGTCAGGCGAAATAAACTGCTACGCGCGTTGGTAGACATACGGTATGAGCGGAACGAAGTTGATTTTTGGCAGGGACACTTCCGCGCGCGTGGCGATGTCATTGAAGTTTTCCCAGCTTACGCGCAGAGCGCGTACCGCATCGAACTCTTCGGCGACGAGGTAGACCGCATCACGGAGATTGATACACTAACAGGTGAAATCCTAGACGAACACGCTGAAGTGGCAATCTATCCCGCCAAGCACTTCATGACCGATTCTGAACTGTTTAATCAGGCGTTGCTAGATATAGAAGCCGAACTTCAAGAGCGGATGGAATACTTCGTTGAGAACCACAAACTGCTCGAAGCACAACGCATTGAGCAACGCACCCGCTTCGACCTCGAAATGTTGCGAGAAGTCGGCTACTGCTCAGGTGTCGAGAATTACTCCCGCCACCTCTCAGGATTGAAACCCGGTGAACCGCCCTACTGCTTGGTCAACTATTTCTCTGAAGATTTCCTGATATTCATTGACGAATCGCACGTCGGAATCCCACAGTTGCGCGGGATGTATCGTGGAGACCGTTCCCGAAAGGAAAAATTGGTAGATTACGGATTCCGTCTCCCCTCCGCGCTAGACAATCGCCCACTCCAATTTGAGGAATTTCAATCTCGCATCAACCAAGCCATTTACGTCTCTGCAACGCCGTCTGAGTACGAATTATCGCAAAGCGCCCAAGTGGCCGAACAGATTATCCGCCCGACAGGGTTAATCGACCCAAAGCTCATTCTCCAGCCGAGTGAAGGGCAAATTGACCACCTCATCGGGAAAATCAACGAACGCATCGCCAAAAACCAACGAGTGCTCGTCACCACGATGACCAAGCGGATGGCAGAAGATTTGACCGACTATTTCACCGAATCGGGGATTGAAGCGAACTACCTGCATTCCGATGTTGATACCCTTGACCGTGCTCGCATCCTCAAAGAACTGCGCGAAGGGACTTTTGATGTGCTCGTAGGAATCAACCTCCTGCGCGAAGGCTTAGACCTCCCCGAAGTCTCGCTCGTCGCCATCCTCGACGCAGACCGCGCCGGGTTCCTCAGGTCGGAGACATCACTCATCCAGATCGCCGGCCGTGCCGCGCGAAATATTGATGGCGAAGTCATCCTATACGCCGATAAGCAGACAGATGCCATCCGCAACGCCCTCAGTGAAACCGCCCGCCGCCGCAAAACTCAGATGGAATACAACGAGAAACACGGCATTACACCAACCACAATTGACAAAGCCATCCGGGACCTGATTGCCGACCTTGCAGATGCCCCCGACAAGCAGGAAGCCCCAGATAAACTTAAGGTCGCAGAGGCCAGCTCAACCGATGATATCGAAGCATTAATTGCAGACCTGAACAAACAGATGCTAGAAGCCGCAGGCAATCTAGAGTTTGAGCGCGCCGCTGTCCTACGCGACCAACTCACTGAGCTACGCCGACAACTTCAAGAGGAGGACGGGAAGGCATAAGAAACCGAGTTTTTTGCGTCGCGTTCGTCGCTCCACCCGTAGGGTCGGCAAAACTCGGTTTCTCTGAAATAGGCCGAGCATAGTACACCATTAATTGCGCGTTCTGTTCTTCCTTGCGTCTTTGCATCTTTGCGCCTTTGCGTTCCATTTTTCTTCCCCCCTTCCCCCCTAATTTAATCCTTGCATTTCGCTGTCGTGTATGTTAGAATTATCTATCTTTTCAACATCCAGCTTTAGACGAAAGTGAGGAAAAACAATGTTCGTTTGTACTGCATGTGGTTATCTATGGACGGAAGCCGACAGCCCACCAGATGAGTGCCCGGCATGTACCGCACCAAAAGAGAAATACATCCCTTACGACGACCGTGCCGAGCGTCATGTCAGGCGAGCGGTCGCCGCCCATGTGATGTACCCCGACGAAGAGGGAGCAGACCTGCGGGCCGAGAATTCAGCCCTCTCCTCCCATGTACGCTTCGCGCTGATTGGCTTACTTGAAGACTTAAAGAAAAGCGGAGCACTCACCGAGTAGTTCCAAATTGTTGAGATATTTTTTGCGTCAAGTTGCGTCAAGTCATCTTGTGCGCTCGCTCACGTGTGTCAAGTCATCTTGTGCGCTCGCTCACGCGACCATCCGTCCTCGGATGCGTCAAGTCATCTTGCCATCCGTAAGGGCCTGCTCAGGGACCCTGTCTCTGGGCTTTTTTAATGTTTTCTCTGTTTTTTATCCCCCGTAGGCGGGGCATCCCTGCCCCGATCTTGCCTCGACCAAATACTGTATAAGTTAAGGAGAAATTCCGATGCAACAACTCAAAACCAGAGCGCGTAGAACCGGAGTACAGTTCCGCGCTGCTGTTTTTTTATTACTCATTCTATACACATCCGCCCTATATGCCGCCGGATTTGAAGATGTTCAACAAAAAATCACCGAACACGTTTTATCTAACGGGATGAAGTTTATTATCCTTGAGCGGCACGAGGCACCTGTGTTCTCTGGGCTTATCTATGCGAATGTCGGTGCTGCTGATGAGATTATGGGGAACACAGGCATCGCCCACGTCTTTGAGCACATGGCATTCAAAGGGACCACGACGATTGGCACAAAGGATTACGAAAAAGAAAAGGTCGTGATGGACAAGATGGACATGGTGTTCGATAAACTCAGAGCCGAGTGGGCAAAAGGTGCGCGGGCAGAAGCGGAGAATGTCAAACAGTTACAGATGGAGTTTGAAGCTCTTCAGGAGGAGGCGGCTGAGTACTCTAACGGCGAGGAGTATGCACAAATTTTAGAACGTGCGGGTGCCGTGGGAGTCAATGCGGGAACATCTGCCGATTATACGATGTACTTCTATAGCCTCCCGTCGAATAAGCTGGCATTGTGGATGGCCCTTGAGTCCGAAAGATTTATTGATCCGGTGATGCGGGAGTTCTTCAAGGAAAAAGAGGTTATCAAGGAGGAGCGCCGGATGCGTACCGAGAGCAGTCCCGTTGGCAGGCTGATTGAGGAACTGACGGGGCTTACCTATCTCGCACATCCGTATGGACGCCCCATCATCGGTCACATGTCCGATATCAACACCACCACACGCGCTGAAGCACTCAAGTTTTTTGAAGCGTATTATGCACCGAGTAACATGGTTGCCGCACTTGTCGGCGATGTGAACCCCGATGAAGTCATTGAGCTGGCTGAAAAATACTTCGGCAAAATTGCCGCTCGCCCGAATCCGCCGCAGGTTGAGACGCTTGAACCCAAGCAGTTGGGAGAACGGCGAATCCGGATTATTGAACAGACCCAGCCGTTCATCGCTATCGCGTACCATAAACCGGCCGCAAGCCATCCCGATGATGCCGTGTTTGATGCAATTACCGATATTCTGGCTTCTGGGCGCACCTCGCGGCTATATAAGAAACTGGTTCGAGACGAGCAGCTCTCGATTTCTGCGGGTGCATTCCCAGGCTTCCCAGGAAATAAATACCCGAATCTCTTTATCTTCTATTCCTTCCCCGCACAAGAGCGCACCAACGCCGAAAACGAGGAAGCGATTTTGGCAGAAATTGAGAAACTCAAAACCGAGTCCGTTTCCGAAGCCGAACTCAAGAAGGTCAAAACGCAAGCAAAGGCGAATTTAATTCGTGCGCTCGCATCCAACAGCGGCATGGCACGCCAGTTATGTACATACGAATTTCTCATGGGAGACTGGCGGGAACTGTTCAAGTCACTTGAACGTATTGAGCAGGTGACAGCGGAAGATATCAAACGGATTGCAAACGAATATTTTGTCGATTCCAATCGATCAGTAGCAGAGATTTTGACCGAAACACCTAAGAAAGCCCTAACGGGTGGTCGCATGAGCGAGCGCAAAATGGAGGAAAATCAATGAAAAAAGCCTTGTCCTATATACTCATATCGAGCTTAATACTCATTTTCGTTGCATGTGGTGGGAAACAGATGGCAAATAAGCCCCACGAAGGGCTCGTTTACCCCCCACTCAATCAACCCCAGCCCCCTGTGCCAGAGCGGGTGGAGTTAGAGAATGGAATGATTGTTTATCTCTTAGAAGACCACGAATTACCGATTATTGACATCTCTTTGCGGGTTCGCACCGGTTCAATCTATGAGCCAGCGGATAAAGTCGGTTTGGCCGACATCACAGGGACAGTCATGCGGACCGGTGGAACCGTGGGCAAAACGGGCGATGAACTCGATGAAATTCTGGAGAATTTAGCCGCTTCCGTTGAAGTCGGTATCGGTCTGAGTTCAGGCACAGGGTCGATGTCGGTGCTAAAAGAGGATATCGACATCGGGCTATCTATTCTCGCCGATGTGCTGATGAATCCCGCGTTTCGAGAGGATAAAATTGAATTGGCCAAAGTTCAGCATCGCAGCGCAATCTCCCGCCGAAATGACGACGCGCAAAGCATCGCCGCGATAGAGTTTCCGAAACTGATTCACGGCGCAGACAGTCCTTATGCGCGCACGACCGAATACGACACCGTTAACAGCATCACCCGTGCTCATCTCGTCGGCTTCCATCAGAAGTATTTTCGCCCCAATAACATAATTTTAGGCGTTCTCGGAGATTTCGACTCCCAAGTGATGCTTGACAAGATTCGAGAGGCGTTCAAGGAGTGGGAATCCGCGGCGATTGAATTTCCAGAGAAACCGAAAATTCCTGAGAACTTTGAGCAGAAAATCGCGCTGGTCACAAAGGATGACGTAAATCAAACGAACATACGGATGGGACACGTCGGTTGGTTACGCAGCAATGACGACTACGCCGCACTGGTTGTGACGTGTCAAATTCTAGGGATTGGATTCAGCAGTAGGCTGACGAATCGTATCCGTGTTGAACAGGGGCTGGCGTATGATGTTGGGAACAACTACGGGGCAGGGTATGATGTGCCCGGTACGTTCCTCATCTACTGCGGCACCAAGTCGGAAGCAACTGTGACGGCGATTTCAGCGATTCTCGAAGAGGTCGAGCGGATGCGTACCGAAGAGGTCACCGATGTGGAGCTCGCCCAAGCGATTGATGGCTTCATGAATTCTTCTGTTTTCGACTACGATACCAAGGGGAAAATTCTCGGGCGGGCAGTCAGATATGCGTACTACGGTTATCCGCAAGACTTCGTTGAAGCACTGATGGCACGGATTAGAACCGTCACAAAAGCGGACATCAAGCGGGTCGCCACTGAATACCTGCACCCGGATAAATTCACCCTATTAGCCGTCGGCAAGGCAGGCGACTTCGATCAACCGTTAAGTACGCTCGGTGATGTGGTTGAGGTTGATATTACGATTCCACCACCCAGTGCCGAACCTGTTCCCGAAGCCGGTGAGGCGGATGTCGCCAAAGCGAGGCAGATTCTCACTGCCGTTGTTGAGGCTTATGGAGGGATGCAGAAGCTAAAGGCGATTAAGAACATCGTTTCACAGGCGAAAATGACTGTCAATACGCCCCAGGGCATGATGGACGTACAGGTACAGAGAACCGTAGTGTTCCCTAACAAGGCGCGAGCTGATCTAACCGTCCAAGCGACCGGTATGCAGATGAGTCAGATTTATGACGGTCAATCTGCGTGGATGACATTCGCCCAAGGGACTCAACCTTTGCCGGAATCCTTGGCGCAATCCACCCAAAAATCCATTTTTCGAGAAACGCCTTATCTACTGTCATACATTCTTAACGACGAGATAACCACGCAGTATCTCGGCACAGAAACGGTGAACGGAAAAATGGCTCATGTCGTATTGGTCAGCAATTCACCGGCAGATAGTGTGAAGCTCTTTATTGCCCCAGAGACAAAGTTCATTATCAGACAGGACTACACTGCGCTAACGGAGAGCGGTCCAGTGAATCGGGCAGAATATATGGATGACTATCGAGATGTATCCGGTGTGAAGAATGCGTTCCACATCGTTCAAATTGATAACGGGCAGAAAGGGATCGAAGTCCAGATCAACGAAGTCACAATCAACGCAGAGGTGGACGAATCGTTGTTTAAGCAGTAGATAGAAACCGAGTAGAAACCGAGTTTTTTTGCGTCAAGTTGCGTCGAGTCATCCGAAGACGGATGGGAAGACGAATCCGAAGACGGATGGGAAGATGAACTTCGCGCCCTGCGCGCATCTCGCCACCCGTAAGGGCATCTTGTGCGCTCGCTCACGTGCGTCAAGTCATCTTGCCATCCCCGTCTTCGGACCACCCGTTAGGGAAACTTCAAAACTCGGTTTCTTATTCGCGCAATTCCCATACGGATGGGAAATCTCTTTCCCACCCAATCGCTAATCCGCGATTCAGACAGAGTTTACTTATGTCAATCCCAAAACTGTCCGTGAAAAATCCCGTCTTGGCAAATCTGATAATGGTCTTCATTATCGGATTTGGTCTGTATGCTTGGGTTATCCTCCCTAGAGAATTGACCCCTGAAATTACCCTCTACACCGCCCAAATCACAACAATCTATCCCGGTGCCGCGCCCGAAACGGTTGAAAAACTTGTTACCGCGCCGATTGAAACGGAAATCGAAAGCGTGAACAAGGTTGACTATATTGTTTCTACCTCATCCGAAGGTCGGTCAATCATCACGGTGCAGTTTGAAGAAATGAGTGACCGTGAATTTGATAAACAGTTTCAGAACCTTCGGGCCGCCGTTGACCGTGTCAACGACCTGCCAGATGAAATTCTCGCGGAACCGGATGTCGTCGAAATGGACATCTCATCCGGTTTTCCGATGTTGACGGTCGCCATCGGTGGGAGTATCTCCGAAGAGCAGATGCGTGAAATCGCGGAGAACCTCAAGGATGAAATCCTCGCAATCAGGAATATTGCTACTGTCCGAATCGCTGGCGTACGTGAAAGGGAGATTTGGGTCGAAGTCGATCCAGATCGTTTGAAAGCCTACCAACTCCCGATCATGGATGTCGTCAACGCCCTAAAATCTCATAACTTGAATCTCCCCGCTGGTACCCTAGAGGTTGGGACATCGGAATACCTCGTCCGCACGATGGGAGAATATCAGAACCCCAAACAGATTGAAGAAACAATCATTCGCGTCCGACCGAAGGGAACGCCATTGCGTGTGCGGGATGTTGCGACAGTTTCCGACACTTATGAGAAACCGCGCACACTATCGCGGATTAACGGTTCGCCTTCAATCAGCCTGACCGTTCAAAAGAAGAAGGAAGGCAATACCATCAAGCTGGTCAAGGAGATTCGTGAACTGCTAGAGTTGCGAAAACCGGATATGCCAGAAGGAGCAGAAATCTCGGCGGTAAATGACTTCTCAATAATTCTATCGGAACGCCTGGGGATTTTGCAAACAAACGCACTTTTCGGACTTATCCTCGTTGTGATTCTCCTCTTTCTCTTTCTCGGTTGGCGGAACGCGCTATTCGCGGCGTTGGGTATTCCCATTGCGTTCATGGCGACGTTCATGTTTATGCACCTGAGCGGATATACCCTTAGTGGTGTCTCGCTATTCGGTCTCATTCTCGTGGTCGGTATCGTTGTGGATGACGCAATCGTCGTGATCGAAAATGTATACCGCCACATTCAGGAGGGCAAGTCGCCCAAAGAAGCCGCAATCGCCGGGGCGGAAGAGGTTGGCTGGCCCGTCCTTGCGGCAAGTTTGACCACGATGGGTGCGTTTGGACCACTCCTGTTTATGTCCGGTGTGCCAGGACAGTTTATGCGTATTGTCCCCGTCGTCGCCATTTTGGTATTAGCCGCGTCGTTGCTTGAGGTGTTCCTGATTCTGCCCGCGCATATCTCCGAATGGAGCAAACAGGAGAAGATAACGGAACGGCGGCATGGATGGTTTGACCGGGTTCGTCGCCGTTACGTGAGGCTACTCAAAGGAATTATTCGGTGGCGATATGCCACTGTCCTCGGCGTTCTGACCATCGGTTTGGTACTCTGCGTTGGCGCCTTTGTGATGCTCGATAAAGAACTCTTCCCCGGCGAGGATTTCCCGCAGTTTTACATAAAAGCCGAGATGCCGAACTCATTTGGGATAAAGGAGACGACAGATATCATCGCACAGATTGAGGAAGTTATCATCTCTCTTCCCGCAAGCGAAATTGCTGCCACTGTCTCGAACATCGGTTTGCTCACGCCCACCTCCGGTCTGGAGAGCGCGGTTTTTCGGCCCAATGTTGGCGAAGTGCTCATTGAACTGATACCCAAAGACCAACGCAAGCGTAGTGTTGATGAGATTATCGCGGAAATTCGACCACGGATTAATGTAATCAGTGGTATTGAAAAACTGATATTTGACAAACTTCAGGGTGGGCCTCCGCAAGGCAGAGATGTCGAAGTGAAAGTCAAAGGTGAACGATTCGAGCAGTTGGAACAGATTGCCGGGCTACTTAAAGATGAACTTCATAAAATGGACGGCGTTTACGACATCCAGGATGACTTTCTCGTCGGTAAATCCGAGTTACGCATTCGCGTCAAGGAAGATAAGGCACACCAGTACGGATTGAATATTTCTCAGGTCGCCTATGATGTACGTAATGCACTTGAAGGAAATACAACAACGACCTATCGTGACGCAGATGAATCGATCGATGTCATTGTGAGGTATAACCACAACGCACTGCAAGCGATTCAAGACATCGAAGAACTCTTGATTACGACTCCGATGGGGACAATCGTGCCACTTAGGGATGTGGCTGAAGTGCACCAGGAACAAGGCTACGCGGAAGTCCGCCGATTTGAAGCGGAACGCGCCATTACTGTCACAGCATCTGTGGACAAAGACAAGACCAGTGCTGTTAAAGCGAATCAAGCCCTGATTGCGGCATTTGGAAACATTGAGTCTCTGTATCCCGGCTATCGACTTGACTTTCGCGGCGCGTTTGACGATATCCGAGACTCATTTGCGGAACTCTGGAAACTTTTCCTAATCGGCATTTTAATCATCTACATCATCCTCGGGACGCAATTCAAATCCTACCTTCAGCCGTTGATTATTATGATAGCTGTGCCTTTCGGCATCATTGGCGCAATGGTCGGCTTACTCGTGGTAAACGCCACGCTAAGCATAATCGCTATGTTCGGTATCGTCGCGCTCTCCGGGATTGTCGTCAACGATTCGATTGTACTCATTGATTTTATCAACAGATACCGCCAGCGGGGCTATAACAGGTGGCGAGCCATCCTCAAGGGCGGAAGCATCCGTCTGCGTCCCATCATCCTGACAACTGTTACCACTATCTTCGGGTTGATTCCGATGGCAATCGGGTTGGGTGGGAAATCGCCTTTCTGGCAACCGCTTGCGAGCACAATCATCTTCGGCCTCGCTTTGGCGACTTTGATGACGCTGTTGATTATGCCAGCGTTATATGCAATCATCAGTGACCAATGGCTCAAGCGATTTGTCGCCCGATTGTTCGGTCGAACTCCTGTTCGTGTTGATGCAAGTTCCGAAGCCCGCCAAGGGCTTAAAGGAACGACAACCGACGCAACGGAATTGCCAGTTGATGATTGATTCAATCGGGAGTGGACGGAAGAGGGTGCGGCAAGGATGCCTCACCTACCACAAAGGAGTGATCGGAATGCGAATCGACTGCCAAAGTCATGTATTTCCCCAGAGTTACATTGAGATTCTTGCCCAGAACCCCCATCCCCCGCAAGTAGTGCAGCGTGGAGATGAATCGCTTATCACTTATGGAGATGTCCAGCAGTTTCGCCTGCGAGCGGAGAAATACGACCCGAAAACCAAGCTGGAAGACATGAATCGGGCAGGGATTGATATATCGGTGATTAGCACCAACATTCCGGGCCCTTGTATGCTCGCACCCGAATTGGCACTGAAAGGCGCGGAGGCACTTAACAACTTCATCGCCGATGTCATTGCGCGATACCCGGGTCGGTTCGCGGGACTTGCCAGCCTGCCCTGGCAAAATCCCGATGATGCGATTACAGAAATGGACCGGGCGAAAGAGGAGTTAGACTTCAGGGGTGTGATGCTCTATTCGCATATCGGAGGGCGACCAGTTGATCATCCCGAATTCGCGCCAGTCTACGCGCACGCCGAAGCGAAAAGGTTGCCGATTGTCCTGCATCCGACCGTACCAACATGGGGCGAAGCGATCAAAGACCATTGGATGATTCCGATGATGGGGCTTCAGGTTGATACCAGTTTCGCGCTCCTACGCCTGATTCTCAGCGGTATACTTGAGCGGCACCCCCGATTACAGGTCGTTATGCCGCATGTTGGGGGTGTCTTGCCGTACATGATAGGGCGTATTGACCATCAAACCGAGGTCATGGGGCGAGGGCGAGAAAACATCACACAGCCGCCGAGTGAGTATCTACGCCGTATCTATCTCGACCTCGTTTCACCCTCCGAGCAAGCATTGCAATACGCCTATCAATTCTCCGGTCCAGACCGCTTGGTGTTTGGCACCGACCATCCGTGGGTTGAACCGCAAATTTTTATAAACCTCATCGAAGGGATGGACATCTCCGCCCACGCGAAAGCTAAAATTTTCGGCACAAACGCAAAAACCCTTTTTAAGTTAGACTAAGCAACTTTCAAGAATAAACTTCACATTTTTCTCTTCTGCCCTTCTTTACGCCTTTGCGTCTTTGCGTTAAAATTCCATTCTTAATCCGCGATTCAGACTGCCTCAACACATTCCATAAGCCGTTGAGTGAGTTGCTCCTGCCCCTCCGTAATCACCAGTTCAATGCCGAGAACATAAAACCGCAACCCCTCAAATTTGGGGGCGGTGTGTTCGTGCGCGAATAGGTGGCACAATCGTTGCTCGTCCTTCTGGGTCGTGATGATAATCGTTGCGGCCATCTCAGTGGCTCGATAAAGTATCTGCTCAAGGTCGGCAGGGCGGTATTGGTGGTGGTCAGGAAACGCCAACAGCTCAACGTGCTGCGGCTCATATTGGCGCAACGTTTCGGCGAAGGCGTTCGGATTCCCGATGCCGCATACGGCGAGCAAACGTTTATCTTTCAAGAACTGGAGCTCGAATTTCTCACCATCCCTCAATTGATAGAGTGCTATCGGACGATGACAGCTCTCCACGATGGAAATATCGGGGGCGACACTTTCAACCGACTCCCTCGCTTGGCGCGACGATTCAACGAGGTCTGTTCGCGTCAGCAGGATGACATCGGCTCGACTTAGGGCAGATGGTGGCTGTCGCAATGTGCCAGCGGGGAGCAATTTTCCTATGCCAAATGGCTGGGTTGCATCAACGGTGAGGATGTCTAAGTCGCGTACCAATTTGCGGTGCTGGAATCCGTCATCGAGAATAATCGCATCAACGTCGCACAAATGAATCGCAGTCAATCCTGCCGTATAACGGTCTTTCCCCACCAACACAGGAACGCCCGGCAACTCAATAGCGGTCATCGCTGCCTCGTCGCCACCTATGGTAGAATCTGTGCTACCTGAAACGAACGCCACCGCCGAGCCACTTTGACGACCGTACCCGCGTAAGAGGATAGCGGCCCGAATCCCCGCCTGCTGCAACGTTTTCGCAATCCAGATTGCGGCCGGGGTTTTGCCTGTACCCCCAGCGACAATGTTGCCAACACTAATGACGGGGCAAGGCAAGCGGTGCTGTCTGAGCAGACGATGGTCGTACAGCCACTGATGTGCGGTTACGAGAATACGGTACACCCAGCTAAACGGGGTCAGCGTTGTGCGAATCAGTGTTGGGATGAACCCTGAAATCTCTCCCGTAATGACGGAATACAGAACACGTTTCATAAAATAATAGCGGAAGATTGGAAGGGTGGAAGATTGGAAAACTAGGCGAGGTTTCATCCTTCCATCCTTCCAGTCTTACCCCTTCCATCCTTCCAGTCTTGTCCCTTCCACCCTCCCATCCAAGAAATGTAGCTCAATTTTCGTCCACAACCGCCTGAATCATCGCGTTGATATAACCGAACTCGTAGGCAAATGCTTGGCGACCGCTATCTTTGTCCTTATGCCCCGGCGCATGGTCAGGCACAATCATGTGCTCATACCCTACCTCTTTGAGGACTTGCATGTTCCGGTGCATGTTCATGACCCCTTCATCCGGCCACACTTCCTGAAACTTGTTGCGTCCCCCGACGATGTTGCGGAAGTGAATGAGGAAGATCTTCTTCCGCTCCCCGAAGTAACGGATAATTTCCGGTACCTCACTCCTCGGATGCGTCACACTCTCCGCCATGCATCCGAGACACAGATTGACACCGTGATACGGGCTTTCGCAGATTTCTATGAACCGCTTGAAACCGTCTGCGCCGCCGAGCACTCTGTCAACACCCCGATAGCCAGGCGGCAACCACGGATCGCACGGATGACACGCCATTCTGACCTTGCATTCCGTCGCCACAGGGATGACGCGCTCAAGGAAGTAAGTCACTCGTTCCCAGTTTATCTCGGCACTGACCGGCGTATCGAACCGCGGTTCTCGGTCTTTGGCTTCTTCGAGGTCCCAGGTGCTATATATTGACCCGCCGCGTCCGGGCGGTTTGCTCTCGGTGCGTTGGTTCTCCATCTCGCAGAGGTAATACTTGATGGCGGGTATACCTGCCTCGGAAGCCTGCCGAACCATGTTACAGACCAGTTCAATCTCTTTATCGCCTTCCTCATAATTGCCGAGCATGTAGTTGGGTACGCTCCCGCCGTTGACGTTGAGATGGGCGAGGGGAATGGCGACCATCTCCATGGCAATGCCGAATCTCGCACACTTCTCCTTCTTCTCAACCAGTTCCTCAACATCCCAGCCGTGCGACCGACGGAAGGTGATAAAGTTCTCATTCTTGTTGGCAACCCCGTGTCTTGCGAGGTATTCCAAATCTTCGTCTGATGTGTTAAATTGTTGCGTACCGACGTGCATTTGCTTCCTCCTAATAGTTAGGCGTAGTAGGTTGGGTTGAACGGTAAAAAGCGAAATTCTATCAATGCCAATAGCGTTTCCGCGTTTCGAGTCAACGCGCGTGTACAGAGATAGAGTGAAACCCAACAGCTCAACTACTCAACGGCGTAATTACTCAAATTAGATTTGCTGGATTGGCTACCTGAACGTGACCGAAAAGTGCCAGTCTTCACCGCTTCAACGACCTCTGCCAAGTCGCGCACGTATTCCTCAACGACCGACTCGTGCGACATGTCTAGGAAGAGGTGGATGGATGGCGGATGTATCAGGCGACTGCTCAACCAGCCGCGTTCAGCCATGCCCTCATCAACTGCGAAGATGTCTAGCGTTTTGGATCCGAAGGCAATTAGATACGCCTGCGGCTCGCCCCAAATTTCGAGTCCATTGATGCCCCGGATGCCATCAATAAACCGCTCTCGGATGTCGAGAATCTTACCCACGATATCGATGTAGCCCTCCTCTCCGAGGTAGTTTAGTACCGCCCATGCCGATGCCAGTCCTCCCCCTGAACGCGAGCCCATCAGGTTCTGCGTGGAATATTTACCCGCAGGCCACGCCTCAAAGTCATAGCGTTGGTAAGCCTCCAAACTCGCATCACGCAATAACAGCGCAGACACCCCCTTGTTGGCATAGCCTAACTTATGGACATCCACGGAGACCGAGGTGACACCCCGAACCGCGAAGTCGTAGTCAGGGATGGGATAGCCGAGCTTGCGGGCAAAAGGGAAAACAAAGCCACCGTTGCAAGCATCTACGTGTAGCCATAAACCGTGTTTCTCCGCCAGCACAGCTAGCTCAGTGATCGGGTCTGTGACACCAAACGGATAGGAGGGCGCAGAGGCAGCGAGCATAATGGTGTTATCGTTGATGGCGCGGGCCATCTCGTCCACATCAGCGTGAAAGTTTGGACTTTTGGTCATGCGGATGGTCTTGATACCCATGATATGTGCGGCTTTGTCGAAGGCAGGGTGTGCGGCGTACGGCACCACAATCTCAGGTGCCGTCGACTGTTGCCGATGGTCATGTGCCCATTGATATGCAGTCTTCACGGCCATAATAAGGCTCTCGGTGCCGCCAGTGGTGATGCTGCCGACGGCATCTTCGGGCGCATTGAGCAGTTCCAGCAACGCACCGACGATGTATGTTTCGTAGCGGGCGAGGCTCGGAAATGTTTTGGTGGCATAGAGCGCGTTATAGTTGATGTACTGCTGATATGCTTCGTTTGCAACTTCGACGATATCCTCGCCGGCAAAGTAGCTTCCGCCAATGAACATGCGTTCGCAGTACCAGGGCCGGTCATCTTTGCGTATCTCTTCCATCTCTGCCCTAACCGCTTGCCAACTTTGCCCGTGAGGGGGTAGTATCCGTTTGGACATCTTCTATCTCCTTATCAAATCCGCGATACGTTCTCCGATAACCATGCAAGTCACATTGGTGTTCGCACGGACGCAGTCCGGCATAATCGAAGCGTCGGCGACCCGGAGCCCCTCAACGCCGTAGACTCTGCCGTACTGGTCTACCACAGCCATCGAATCCGAACTGTGCCCCATCTTGCAGGTTGATGAGACGTGGTGACTGGTTCCAACCTCGCGCATCAGCCACTGGTCTAGGGCTTCGTCCGTCTCCAGCTCAGCATCCGTCGGCCCGATACGTTCCGCAACAAGGTTTAAGAACGCTTCGTGGTTGAGTAAATCAATGATGATGCGGATTGCCTCTCGGAGTCGTTTGCGGTCAGAGGCCGTTGCAAGGTAGTTGTAGTCTAGCACAGGTTGGCGGTGCGGGTCTGAAGTGGCGAGTTTGATTTCACCCGCACCCTCGGCCAGATAGATACAAGCCACAATGTAAAATCCCAGAGGCTTGTCCTCGGATGCGACAAAATATCCGCCTTCGGTAGCAAAAGCACCCGGGAGAATAAACATGTCATTGCGTATCAAAGAACTCTCTGCCGTGTAGCGAAGACCGACTTGGAGCCGGGGTTCTGTGCCATCGGACAGAAATTCGTCTTTTACCCGCAACGTGACCGGCACCTGCGGATGGTCTCTGAGATTCTGACCCACCCCCGGCAGGTCGTGTACTACGGCGATACCAGTCGTTTCGAGGTGATTTGCCGGTCCGATACCCGAAAGCATGAGGATATGGGGCGACCCAATCGCACCGCCACACAAAATGGTCTCCTCGCCGTAGACAGTGAACATCTCGCCTCCACGCTCTACACAGACACCGACAGCACGGTTCTCTTCAAAGCACACACGATGTACCAAGCAATCTGCTTTGACCGTAAGATTCGCGCGGTGACGTGCTTCGCTGAGGTAACCAATCGCCGTGCTCCAGCGAATCCCGTCAGGATTATTGAGTGTCAACAAACCAACCCCCGTAGAGTCCGGGTCATTGGAGTCGGGACAGTCCGGATAGCCAGCAGCGAGACAGGCAGTGTAGAACGCCCTCTGTTCGGGAGTCAACTCTTCCCTTATGAACCGCCGGACGCGGATGGGGCCATCGGTGCCGTGGAAGGAATCACAAAACTCCGGTTCAGCCTCGTTTTTGCAAAAGTAGGGGAGCAGTTCCTCAAAACTCCATTTGTCGTTTCCCCGAAAAGCCCACATATCGTAGTCTTCAGGCACACCACGGAGATAGATCTGTGCATTCACCGCGCTTGAACCGCCAACTATCTTACCTCGTGGGACAAACATGTTGGGTGCCCTGTTGGTCGCTCGAGCCGTGTACCCCCACCCGAATTTTGTAGGGTAGCCGAAGGCATGTGCCCAAATATTGCGGTCCTTGCCGTAGCCGAACTTAATTTCATCGGGGATATCCTCAAACTCTGGGAAATCGGGGCCCGCCTCTAACAATAGGACAGACCGGTTCCCATCCTCAGTCAGGCGAGTGGCGAGTACGGCACCAGACGCGCCTGCTCCGACGATGATTGTATCGTATTTCACTGCCATTCGATCTCCTTTGTCACGTTTCAAGTGTTGGTATCCCAATCGCGATACCGATCAGAATACGATTACTATACCAGCATTCCTAAACCGGGTCAAGCAAAAACCGTCCTTGCAGAAAGCGGCGACGGTTGGAATGGTCTAAAAATTACTTGACACCTGAACGAATTTGTGAGACTATTTCCAAACCAGAGCGCGAAAATTTGCCACTATATGGCACAATCAGAATCCACCCAAAAAGCGGATAGGATTCATTTTTTACAGTGAGAGGTGCGTTATGCCAAAGCGAATTAACAAAGCCGTTGAATTACTTGAGCAAGATCAGCCAGTGTACTACACAGGGAGCCACACCGGAGCCGAACTCAGTTATGAGGCGGGTAAGTCTATGGCAGGAACGTCGGCGGATTATATCAACGTCGGCATGGAGCACGGCAGTTTTGATATGGCGGGGCTCGATAATTTCATGCGTGGGCTTGCTGACGGTGGTCCCACAAACAGCGGTCACCTGACCCCGGGTGTCATCGTGGAAATACCGGTGGACGGCTCCAGCGCAGATGTCATTCGGGCAAATGCGTGGCAATTCAGACAGGTATTGGCAAGAGGCGTACACGGTCTCCTGCTATGCCATGCAGAGTCACCAGAAGCGGTAAAGGCCTTTGTGGAATGCTGTCGTTATCCATTCCAGACACACGGTGTCGGTACGCAGCTTGACGCTGGGCGAAGGGGCTCAGCTGGACAAGGAAGTGCGGCACCGATTTGGGGCATTTCTGCCGACGAGTATTTAGACAAAGCAGACCCGTGGCCGCTGAATCCGGATGGCGAGCTCCTGCTCGGATTGAAAATTGAGAACATCCGTGCCCTCGCCAACGTTGAGCGGACGACTCGGGTTGCTGGAATTGCTTTTGCCGAATGGGGGCCTTCAGACATGAGCATGTCGTTTGGCTACCGGAGGAGACCGTCGCCGTTGTCATCGGATCTGGTAGACGCGAGAAACCGCGTATTCGCCGCGTGCAAAGCCTCCGGATTGGCCTTTCTCGAAGGCGCGTCACCCGATGACATCCCGAATCACATTGACGAGGGCGTGAGAATTTTTGGCACCGGTCAGTCCGATGACGTTGCAAAAGCGGGTCGGGCTTACACCGGCAGAACAATGCCTGTTTAAATCCCGAAATTGAGTAATTGAGTTGACAGATTTCCTAAAATCTGTATAATGGTTAGACTGAAAGCATCGGTACTGTGAGTTGGTTATCAATCCAAGGAGATTGCTTATAATGCCAGATAACGTTTTATTAAAACAACGGATACACAGTGGTGAGACCATCAAAATCGCAGGTGCGTCCATCAACACAACCAAGAGTCAACTTGAGGAAATCCTCAGTCAGGATGACTACGATTTGGTGGGTGTGGACAGCCAGCACTCTGCGTTCAACGAAGAGAAATTGGTCACGTTCTGCAACACGGCAGAGGAGTTGGGTATCCCGGTCCAGTTACGCATCAAACATACGCGCCACGCCTACCTGATTGGGAATATGCTAGACCTAGGGCCCCTCGCTATTGTCGTCCCGCAGGTCGAAGAGGAGGCAACGGTCGATGAAGCCATCGATGCGTTTTACTATCCACAGGTCGGTAAAAGGAGTTGGGGGCCAAGCAACGGGTACGGCTTTACGGGTGGAGACCGCCTAGAATACGCGGAATGGTGGAATAACAACGGCATCCTCATTCTGCAACTGGAATCCCCCAATGCCGTCGTCAACGCCAGAAAACTTGCCAAACCCGGCGTTGATATGTTCGTGTTCGGTGCGAATGACTTGAACTTTAGTCTGGAATCGTACGAAGACCCACCGCTCAAAACCGTTGAAGAGTGCATCCAACATGTCGTGGAGCAGATGGAAGGAACGAATGTCAAAGTGGGTGCTGGGAACTCACCATCGGGACGGTTATGATGCCGCGTACCTTTTAACCGTCATAGCTTCATTCGCTAAGTTTGTATCGGGTAGAATCCGGAAAGGAACAGACGATAATGCAACACGTTCAAGTTTTAACAGCCGCTTGGTACGGCGATAGAAAACTCGACCTGACCTTCCCTGACGATTGGGAGCTCAACATCATCGCGTTTGAAGAGCGGGAGCCACTTTCTGTAGACGAGATGCGTCGTGCGTTCCATCAACCGATCGGGTCGCCGCGTATCTCCGAGATGGCACAAGGTAAGAAAAGTGCCGTGATTATTGCCGATGACCTCACACGCCCCACACCCGCTTCAGAGGTTATCCCGTTCATTTTAGAGGAACTGGATGCCGCCGGCATCCCTGAAGAGGAAATCCTGATCTTTATGGGATTTGGATGCCACGGCCAGATGAAACGTGATGAATTGGTCAAAAAACTGGGCGAGGATGTCGTGCGCCGTTTTCAGGTGAAACAGAATGAATTGGATGACCCATTTGTCTATTTGGGCGAAACAGAACGCGGGATTCCGCTTCACGTCAACCAGTGGGTGATGGATTGCGAATTTAAGGTGGGTGTCAGCGGAAACTGGCCACACGGCACGGCGGCTTTCAGCGGTGGTGGGAAAATTATCATCCCAGGTGTGGCGAGTTATGAAACCATTAGCCGCGCACACGGCACTTTAGAGGGCGGTGGAAACGCTGGCACCGTTGAGAATCAATTCCGGCTCAACTCCGAGAACGCCGCTCGGATGGCAGGGCTCAATGCGTCCGTGCTGACAACGCTCAACCACAAACGGCAGATTTCAACCCTCTTTGTCGGGGATTTGGTCGCCGCGCACCGTGCCGCTGTCGAAGATGCGAGAAAAGCGTATGTGGTCAAGACGATGCCGGATGCAGATATCGTCATCTCCACCGGCTATCCGCGAGACCACGACCTCCCTTACGGCGGCATCGGTTCTTGGCCATTGCGGCACTCCCAACCGGAGGCGACCCGTATCCTGATTACCGCTGGGACCGAGGGGACTGGCTACCATCGCGCTGGCATCCTGGCGAGAAAGAGACAGCGAGCCGAGGAAAATAGGGAGCGGGATGAAAGAAAGCCACTGCTGAGAACAGAGGGATGGGATTATCTCCTCCTATCCGATGCTGTTGGCCCAATGGAAATCTTGGAAACGCACCCCAAAGCCAAACACGTCGAATCGTGGGATGAGACCCTCGATCTGTTGAAGCAGATATATCGTGACCAGAAGCCCAAAGTGGCGATTTACCCGTCAGCCGCAATTGCCTATGCCGCTGAATAGTGTGATCAAACAATCCAGTGTAAGTCACTTTTGGTATTAAAGTTTATCTTCTGAAGCGACTTGGAGGAGGGGAGTGGAAGAGGGGAAGAATGGAAGAAGGGAAGGATGGGAAAAGAAATTTCACCCAACCTTCCAACCTTCCAGTCTTTTCCCTTCATACCACCCTCAAAATAAAGTTTATTCTTGGAACTTGCTGAAATAGGGAGGGTATATGAGTGCCTACGACATTGACCAACTGATGCAAGAATGGCGCATCAACGGGTTCGTTGTCTTTGAAAATCTCATTTCAGAGGAGAGAATTGACCGAATCCGCGAGGCGTGGATACCGGTCCGCGATGCGGACATTGAGCAGCAGGGAGAATACCCCAGCCGTGGCTATCATCGCTATAACGTCAGAGTGCCATTTCGACAGCCATTTGTTGACGAGGAGATATTCGAGCACCCGGCACTGGTCGCGTTCCTAGAGCAGGTGTTGGGACCCGATTACGTCTGGTCACATTTCGACTCAAACATCCCCCTGCCGGGCACAGACTATCAGAACTGGCATCGAGACTGCCAACTCATTTTCCCAGGCGTTATGCTCCCCGCCTTTCAGGTCGGCGTGAAGTTCCCACTCGTTGATACGAGCGAGGAAAACGGCAGTTTCGAGGTCATTCCGTGTACCCAATACGTCGCCGATGAAGACCTGCAAAGTGAACTCGAAAACGTTATTGGCACAGAAGCCAAACCCAGCAGATATCACCCCATCCGTCTCAATCTGAAGAAAGGTTCACTCTGGATTCAAGACGGACGCGCCTATCATCGCGGCACCCCCAATCTGTCAAATGATGTCCGCGACGAACTGTGTATGGCATTCTGCCGGCCCTGGGTTTTCAGTCGATGGCTACACGAGTACACCGAAAAGCACTTTCCGCGTGACCTGTGGGAGCGTCTATCCCCTCACGCCCAAGCGGTACTACGATGGCAACGCGTCAAAGATGCTTGAGCACACAACCCTTCTGGTCAGAGAAATAACTGATGAAAAAACTAGAGTGCATCATTCGCCCCTTCAAACTCGAAGAAGTCAAAGACGCGTTGAACAGCGTCGGCATTCAAGGCATGGCCGTCAGTGAGGTCAGCGGGTTTGGGCAAAGTTGTGCACACACAGAGCTATATCGCGGAAGCGAGTATACCATCGAGTTTGTCCCCAAGTTAAAACTCGAAATCATCGTCACCGACGAAAACATCAACAAAATCATCGAGACCGTACAGCACACTGCGGCAACAGGCAACATCGGAGACGGAAAAATCTTCGTCGTGCCAATCGAAAACACCATCCGCATCCGCACCGGCGAAAAAGGCCCCGAAGCCATCTAATCCCACCGATTCACTTCAGAAACCGAGTTTTTTGCGTCTCGTCATCGGGTTTCCATCCGCAAGGATCGGCAAAACTCGGTTTCTCTCGGGAGCGCGAAACACTCACCGTGGTGTTCCGTTGGCGGAAGGAGTAAGCTCCCACAGGAGCACCGTGCCATCGAAACTTCCACTGGCAAGCGTTCCACCATCAGGGCTGAACGCAACGCTAGTGACAGGCCACGTATGTCCCGTGAGTGTGCGCTTATGCTCCCCCGTAACCGCATCCCAGAGCCGGATGGTCTTGTCCCTACTCCCACTAGCGATTGCGCGTCCATCCGGGCTGAACGCAACGCTCCAGATCTCCTCTGTATGCCCCGTGAGTGTGCGGTTGTGTGCGCCCGTTCTGGCATCCCAGAGCCGGATGGTCTTATCCGCACTCGCGCTAGCGAGCGTACGCCCATCCGGACTAAACGCGACGCTAGAGACACCATCCGTATGTCCAGTCAGCAGGGCGGTCTCTTGATAGGTCGTTGTATCGTAGAGCCAGATACCAATCGAACCAGCGACCGCGAGTCGAGCCCCATCGGGCGAATATGAGATATCACCAGATATCCAACCTCTACCGAGGCGTACTTTGGTGCCTACGGGTAGCCCCCATTGTGGAGAATCTTGGGCGAAGGTGTTGAGTGAAAATTGGGTTAAAAGCATAAGTAACGTCACGGTGGTTTTCATCATGAAGTGCCCCTTTGTGAAAGTTGATTGCCAATAAACAGAACACAAAACCGCAAACTCCAATCCGCCCTCTTCCGGCCTTCCAATCTTCCTCTTCCTTCCAATCTTCCTCAATTTTCCACCCGCTCAACCTCCCCCGTCTCCAATGACTTATTCGCCGCGATTGTTGCGGCGAGGGTTTTAAGCGCATCGGCGTAAGCGGAACGAACACAGCCTTGGTCATTTGAATCAACAGCCTGTACAAACTGCTCAACCTGTCGATAATAACCCGACTCAACGCCATCATATTCGATATTTTCCCCACCGATGTGTCCGCGCAATTCGAGGTCAAGCGTCAATTTGAGATAAAGGTCATTGCCCACCAATTCGGCGGCAAAGCTACTCGGTGCTTGTGTGACACACGTACTCGTGACATTACCAACCGCCCCACTCTCAAATTGCAGATTGCATGTCGTACACTCCTCAAAGTCAGCGATTGTGCCGGATACCGCTTTAATCCCATACGCTTGCACACTTGCCACGTCACCGAGGAAATAGCGTAACAGATCAAATACATGGGTACTCTGCTCTAACATCTGCCCGCCACACATCGCGAACTTGCCCCACCACGGATGGCTCGCGCCCATACGACAGAGAAATCGCCCGACCCCCATCGCTAATTTACGGTCGCCGATAACTGCCTTAGTCTTCTGGGTCAGGTCACTGTATCGTGCCATGTAACCGACTTGGTTAATCACCCCCGCCGCACCGATTGCATCGCGGGTCCGTCGAGCGGTGTCCAAATCAAAGGCGATCGGTTTCGCAACGAACAGTGCTGCGTCAGATTCCGCCGCGTCAGCGACCTGTGTTGTGTGTGCGCCAGGGGGAATGCAAGTAAACACCACATCCGGTTTTGCCTGCTGGAGCATCTCTCGATGGTCAGTGTACGGAACTGCCCCTTCCTCAGTCGCAATTTGGTTTGCCCGCTCTGCGTTGATGTCGCATACAGCGGCAATCGGGCGTTCAAGTTGTGTTAAACTTCGTCGATAGTTGCCAGCAATGCCGCCGACTCCAATAAACCCTATTTTCATTCACTCATCCTCCTGTCTCAGACTTTATCTTCTTTGCGCCTTTGCGCCCTTGCGTCTTTGCGCTAAGTTCCTTCCATTCCTAATACGTCGCCCGACCACCACTCACATCGTAACACTGCCCAGTCACGAAACTGGCATCATCCGATGCTAAGAAATGTACGACAGCCGCAACCTCCTCCGTCGTTCCAAGCCGTCCGAGAGGGATTTTGCTCACCATATAATCAACCGTTGATTGTGCCACCTGCTTCAGGATAGGAGTCTCAATAACCGCCGGAGAAACGCAGTTGACGTGGATATTATATTCAGTGACCTCCTTTGCCAAGGCTTTGGTCAGGCAGATGACCCCCGCTTTGGACACAGAATACGGTATCAACGTCGGATTCCCCTCCTTGCCAGCGATTGATGCCACGCTAACAATTTTGCCGTATCGCCGTTGAATCATGTGATTGATGACTGCCTTGCAACAGAGAAACACACCCCTCAAATTCACATCCATCACCGCATCCCAATCCGATTCATCCAATTCGGTCAAGGGTGCTGTCTTACCGGCGATGCCTGCATTATTGACCAGAATATCAATCTGATTAAAAGTGTCTAGTGTCTGCTGAGCCATGCCTTGTACCTGTTCGGAACTTGAGACATCGGCTTGGATGGGGAGTGTTTTGCGTCCCAACGATTCAATCTCTTTCGCAACGGCCTCGATAGAAACCCGATTCAGATCAACGAGAGCGATATCCGCGCCCGCGCCTGCCAAACGCCTGGCAATCGCTTCACCGATTCCCTGACCCGCTCCTGTCACAATAGCAATCTTACCTCTTAAATCCATACGCTCTCTCCTAAGCAACTTTCAGCATTAAAGTTTACAACGACCGGTGCGGTTGGAAAACCGCACCTACTAGTGCTTCATCCACTTTAATTTTGTAGGCGCGTGTTTTCAACCGCGCCGGTGTCACCTCACAAAGGGACTACAATTTCAAAATTGACACAGCACTAGGGATTGACCACGCACCTACTAGGGGGTTGGGATTTCAATGGCGTTTTACGGCACCAACGCGATAACATCAATTTCGACACACATCCCTTCGGGGAAACCGCCGACGGAGATTGTGGTGCGCGCCGGTGGGGCTTCAGGGAAATACTCGACATAAGCCTCGTTAAACTTTCCCCACTCGTCAATGTCGTGGATGTAAGCATTGACCTTCACAGCATTCGCCAGCGAGGTGCCAGCGGCTTCTAAAATCGCTTGCAAATTATCCAGCGTTTTGGCAGTTTGTGTTCCGATGTCACCGGGGGCAATCAACTCCTGCGTTTCAGGGTCAATCGCTGCCATGCCGGCCGTAAAAACGAGTTGGCCGACCTTAACCGCTTGAGAGTATGACCCGTTCGGCGGTGATGATTTTTGCGAAGTGATAATTTCACGTTGCATAGATACTCCCTCCTATGATACGAGCGAGGGGTGAATTGAGCAACCGACCTGCTCTACTCCTCGCCCGCGTTCTGCTTAACTTCCGTTCGGCACAATTGTACCGATTCTTCCAACTCCTCCGCAGTGCCGTGCCGGACTTCCAACACTTTCAAAACATCTGGCGGCAATTGCGACAGAATTTCATCAAATTCAAGGTCACCAAAACCTGGGGGATAGTAGCCCTCAAGCTCTTTGAGGTCGTGCAGATTAACCCCTATCAATTGGTCGGCATACGCTTCGAGCCATCGGTCTGCCCAACAGAGCCCAATGCGTTCTTGGAGCATGGCGTGCCCTACGTCGTGCCAATACCGCATGTTGCTCCCTCTGAACGTCTCTACAAACATCTCGACCTCATCAAAATTCGGAATCTGATAATATCGCGGTCGATTCTCAATCGCGAGATAGAGGTTCATCCGCAACGCCGACTCGTTCAATTTGTCAAGGCTAAACAACACCGCATCATGGTGTTCCGCCTGCTTCCGCTCGCGCCAATCCATTGCCTCAATGACCTTACTGTTGAACGCCTCGAATTCGCGCTCCCCATATTCGTAAAGGTCGTACATAAGATAAGACCTATCGTAAGTATCCACCTGACCGAGATGGAGGACGACAATGGGAATTTCCAAATCCACCGCCAACTCCATCGTGCGGGTTGTCCGCTGAACCGCCTCTCTCCGTTCGTATGCATCCAGACTGGACAAATGAATCGGGTCATTTTCCGCTGCCGCCTGCGGGATGTCAGGCAAAAGCGGGCAGAAATTATGGATAGAACACAGCTTTGTCTCAGCTAAGTGCGGTTTAATCTGTTCAACCTGTTCCCGCGTCAGATGTCGGCTGAGTTCGATTGCATCAACGCCAAGGGCTTTGAGTTCATCAAGCATCGCCGCACCGTCAGGTTGCTTCAACGCGTTCCACATCGTCGAAATGGCTATCACTTCGTCTCACTCCTTCACAATCACTTTTCTGCCGATGATTTCGAGCTTCCCTTCCGCATACCACTGGATAACTTTCGGATAGAGCTGATGCTCCTGCGCGTGAATCCGTGTCAACAGTTGCTCCTCGTCATCGTTATCATATACCGGCACTGGAACCTGGGCAATGATGGGGCCCGCATCCAGCCCCGCATCCACGAAAAAGACGGTTACACCCGTTATTTTGACCCCATACGCCAGCGTATCCCGCACAGGATGTGCCCCGGGAAATGCAGGCAGGAGTGAGGGATGGATATTGATGATACGGTTGCAATAGCGTTGCACAAAGGGAGGCTGAAACAACTTCATAAAACCGGCGAGGACAATCAACTCAATATCGCGTTTATCAATGATTCTGGCAATCTCAGCGTCGAAAGCCACACGGTCAGGGAAATCGCGAACTCTGACCACCTCGGTGGGGATGCCTGCCTTTTTGGCGCGCTTCAGGGCGTAGGCGTTCCGCCGATCGCTGAGGACAAGCGCGATTTCCACATCACTCATCGGGTCGTTGTGGAACCGATCGATTAACGCTTGCAAATTCGTACCACTACCCGAAACCAAAACGGCGATCTTCATGGTCTATAACCGATTCCTTTACACATAATTTTGATGCTGTTATTGTACCACAATTGAATCGGGCCGTAAAGTGTTATTCAACGGGTAAGCAAGTTTTCGTATAAAAGTCAGAAAAAAGGAACGCAAAGACGCAAAGCAGAACTGATCCGCTGGATTTGGCAATCCAGCAGGAGCGGTTCGAGGGTGCAAAGCAGAGTAGCGACGCGAACGGTGCATTAAGGGGTTAAGCTGAGATGTCAATCCGATAAAAGGGCTCAAGCTCTTGTGCGATACGGTCAACATTCTGAGCGGCGCACATTGCTCGGCTGCGAGAGGTTTCATAGGTGACACCGGCAATATGTGGCGTGACCACAACATTGGGAAGTTGAAAAACGGGTAAGGTGGGGTCCGGCGGTTCTTGGTCGAAAACATCGAGGCCCGCACCACCGAGTCTGCCATCGGTGAGGGCTTGGTACAGTGCCGACTCGTCCACAAGCGCGCCGCGAGCGACATTAATCAGACACGCGCTCGGTTTCATCAACCCAAGACGACGCTCATCAATGATGTGACGGGTTTCGACGTTCAGGTGCAGGTGCAACGAGAGGAAATCGCTGTCAGCCACAACGTTATCCATATCGCTCGGCGTTCCGATCAGGTCAGGCTGAAGTTCTTCGAGAATCTCTGGCTCGATGGTTCGGACATCAATGCCCAAAATCCGCATCCCGAACCCCTTCGCACGCCGCGCCAACTCCTGGCCGCTCGCACCGAATCCGATAATCCCTAAGTTCAAATCACCCAATTCCCTCCCCATCGGTTCGTAGAGTACACCGGATCGGAAGTTCGATTCCCCTTCCCGGTAGCGGTGACCCAGCATCAGGATAAACATCATCGCGGTCTCAGCCAACGCCACACTGCTAAACTGCCCCGGACAATTCGCAACTCCAATTCCCTTTCCACGAATGTATTCCAAATCAAAATGATCAAACCCCGTGCCCAGAATTTGCCAAAGCCGAGCGTCAGTGGCAACATCCATCATTGCACGGGTGCCAACACTCCCGCCTTGGTCAATGACAACCTCAATACCATCGAATTGTGGGGCAAGCGGTTGGGTGTCATCAAAGACAGACAGCTCGTGGTGCTCCCCAACGGCTTGAATAACATCATCACACCACGGTTCAAAATGATCTTTGAGTGGAAGTAGTAGGACTCTTAAACGGCGCATTGATTTCACCTCCGACAGAAGTTAAAAGTATGGTTAAATTATACCCACTTCCCTTCCCCAGCACAACATTATCCTTTCACACCGGATATTTTTGTTGACAGAACGCCATAAGACGGTATAATAGCGTTCACTACGAATCTCAAACATTCGATAAGGAGAATTAGATGAACATCAAATCCGGTTTTACATCCATATTTAATGGACAAGACCTAACAGGTTGGGTTGGGGATCCCAATCTCTGGAAAGTTGAAGACGGGGTTCTGGTTGGTCGCACAACCTCGAATCTAGGCTACAACGATTTTCTGCGGACAGAGCAGGAGTACGGCGACTTCATCATGCACTGCGAAACACGCCTGCACGGTTACAATAGCGGGATACAGTTTAGAAGTATCGTAGATGAAGAAGACCACATGGCGGGCTACCAAGCGGACATGGGTGATGGGTGTTGGGGCGCGCTCTATGAGGAACGCCTGCGCGGGCATCTTGTGCGTTATAACTCTCAACTCATTGAGTCCCTTCTGCGTCCAAATGATTGGAACTCCTACGAAATTGTCGCTGTTTCAGATTACATTCTGCTCATCCTTAACGGTTCGGTCACCGCGGAACTTAATGACCCGGAGGGCGCGAGGACCGGATTGATCGGTCTGCAACTTCACTCCGGGCCACCACAAGAGGTCGCGTTTCGTGACCTGTGTATCAAGGAATTGTAGCTGACGGGACCGCATCCGATTTGCTACGTCCACCCTCTAAAAATACGAAATGGAGCCAAACAAATGAAAAAGACAGTTGTATTCACGCTAATTACGACCCTGTTCTTTGCGATTTCCCTTACACCAAACCTATTTGCCGCTGGGTTAGTTGCGTACTGGTCTTTTGATGCTGGAACAGGTAACGTGGTCAAGGATGAAAGCGGTACAGGCAACGATGGGGATGTCAATGGAGCGAAATGGGTCGCTGGCAAATTCGGAAAGGCAATGGAATTCGATGGCAAAGATGATTTTGTCCTCATCAAAAACCACGACTCGTATAACTTTACGAAAGATGACTCCTTCACAATCTGCTTGTGGATTAACTACCAACCGAAAGGAAATTGGCAAGGCCCCTTGCAAAAATTCAATGGTGGCTACCCGTTCAAGGTTGAAGTGGAACCCGATAACGACCTCTACTTCGCCATCTATGACGGGAGCAACTTTCCCAAAGCGTTTATCGGAAACGTCAATAACGAATGGCATCAATGCTGCTTTATAAGAGATGCCAAAGGCAAGAAACTGATTGCCTATCTGGATGGTGAAATGACAGGGGAAGGGAAAGATACCACAAATGCCGAAATTGCCAATGCTGCCGATTTATACATCGGTGCCAGAAAACCGGGCAATGCAATTGGTTATGAAGGCATCCTTGATGAAATCGCTATATACGACCGTATCTTGACAGAAGCCGAAATTGAAGATGCTGTCGCTGGGAAATTACCCGAGACGAAAAAGGCTGCCGTAGATGTGCGTAACAAACTCGCTACAGTATGGGCGCGTCTGAAAGAGGGGCGATAATATCTCTATTTCCGCCGTGACAGATACGACGACAGCGCATAATCAAACGGGGTCGCCGTGTTAATCTGAACGTAGTCGATTAAGCTCGCCCCGCACCCACGGCGGTACTCCTGAATAAACGCATTCAGTGCGTCAAGATAGCCCCCTTTGAGTGCCTCTGCCTGCGTCGGGAGTGTTCGTTCCGTCTCCATATCGCGGAAGACCACCGGGCCCTCAAATGGAAATGTCATCTCCGCCTGGTCGAGTAGATGAAAGACAATGACCTCATGCTTGCGGTGACGAAGGTGCTTGATTGCCGATAGCACCTCTGCGGGGTCATCGAGGAGGTCAGATATCACGACTACCAATCCACGCCGGACGATTCGCTTGGCGAGTTCGTTAAAGATGGTGCTGATGTTCGTTTCGTTCCCCGGTTGAGCCCCTTCGAGGGCGGCCATAATCGCATGAAGGTGGATGGCTGCGCCACGAGGCGGAATATGCTCCCGGATATGTGTGTCAAAGATTGAGAGACCGACCGAGTCCCGTTGCTTGAGCATTAGATACGCAAGCGATGCGGCGAGATAGCAACCGTACTCGAATTTTGTGATGCGCTTTTCATCGTATTTGTAATTCATCGAACCGCTGGCATCGAGCACGAGGTAAGCACGAAGGTTGGTCTCCTCCTCGAATTTTTTGACATAGTAACGGTCGGATTTGCCGTACACCTTCCAGTCGATATATCGGATTTCGTCACCGGGCATATATTGACGGTGTTCAGCAAATTCAACACTGAAGCCTTGATAAGGGCTTCTGTGTAAACCTGTTATGAACCCTTCCACCACGAGACGGGCGACCAACTCCATACCGCCAAGCTGGGAAAGAGCCACAGGGTCTAAGTATCTGTGAGATGTTTGCATTGGCCTCTCTTATTATTCGGTTTTATTGATTGAACAAGTTGTAAGCGTCTAGGTAGCTCCTGCTGGATTGCCAAATCCAGCAGATCAGATGCGAACTTCGGCTGTTTGGTCAAATATAGTAAATGTTATTCGCGTAAATGTCAAGGAAATCTGGCCGAAGTAGAGGAATTCAGTTCTCAAAAATTGGGAGTTTATAAAGCCATTGCCCCTAATGAGGTTCAATAAATGTTGAATAATTTTGTTTTTCATGGTATTATAAAGTGTGATTTGAATAAGCAACTTAGATTATAAAATAAGGGAGAATCAACTATCACTAAACTAGAACTCTTGATTATATTGGCTCCCATCTTTGCTCTATTGATTCCCATCCTTGCTATTTGTGTAACGCTAATAATTACTATAGTTAAACTCGGTAGGAATACCGTTAGTAAAAAAGATTTGGATGATACGATTGAATCCCTTCGTTCAAACATCAATAATAGGTTTGAGGAAGTCAATAGGCGGCTTGATGAGGCGGCGGTTGACCGGAAAAGGATTGAAGCGGAGGCAGTCTCTGACCGGGACAAGATTAGGCAGGAAATGAGTGAGGGATTTGCTCAAGCAGCCGCTGACCGGGACAAGATTAGGCAGGAAATGAGTGAGGGATTTGCTCAAGCAACCGCTGACCGGAAAAGGATTGAAGCGGAGGTAGCCGCTGACCGGGACAAGATTAGGCAGGAAATGAGTGAGGGATTTGCTCAAGCAGCCGCTGACCGGAAAGATATGAAAGATGAAGCCTCCACTGAACGGAAAAGGATTGAAGAGGCGGCAACCGCTGACCGGAAAGAGATTAAGAGGGAAATCATTCGTCAAAATCAGAATTACATTGAGCACTTAGCGCACCACAAGCCTCAAAAATCTAATCCTGTTTCAGAAGAGGACGACAGCACTTGATTATGGGGGCGCGGTTCTAATACTTGAGTCGCGCCCACACTTACGATTTGCTCACCGCCTGTTGTCAAACGGGCACATTACTCTATTGATTAGGAGCTACTTTTATGCAGCAACAACTGTGGGATGATATACAGCCGTACACACGCCTCGTCACACCCAATCGTATTCTGATTGCTATTATTGTTGTGCTCGTCATTGCGGTGTTAGCAACCAGTTTTTACACCGTTCAAGCCGACGAGGTCGCTGTCGTGTTGAGGTTCGGTCAGTACCAACGTCAAGCTGTCCCCGGCTTACACTTCAAGTTACCGTTCGGTATTGAAAAGGCAATCGGCGTTCCCGTCAAAACCGTAGAAAAGGAAGAATTTGGATTCCGCACCCGTCAGGCAGGTGTCCGTACGCGATACGATACTCGCGATTTTCCAGAGGAGTCGCTCATATTGACCGGCGACCTCAATATTGCCGATGTCGAGTGGGTTGTTCAATATCGGATTAGTGACCCGCGGCAATATCTCTTTGAAATCCGTGATGCTCGGCAAGCCCTACTTGACCTGTCCGAAGCGGTCATGCGCCTCGTCGTCGGAGACCGTACCGTCACGGAAGTGCTTACTGTTGGACGTATCGAAATTACCAACACTGTTAAGGAACGTTTGCAAAATTTGTTAGACCGATACGAAGCCGGTTTATACATCGTCAACGTTACCCTCAAGAATGCCCTTCCCCCAGAAAAGGTGAAGCCCTCCTTTAATTCTGTCAATGAAGCGAAACAGGAGAAGGAGAAGCTGATTAATGAGGCACGCAGAGATTACAACCAAGTCGTTCCAAAAGCCGAAGGGCTCGCGAAACAGCAAATTTCAGAAGCAGAGGGGTACGCCCTAAAGCGCGTCAACGAAGCGAAAGGCGATGCCGACCGATTCAATTCAATTCGACAGGAGTATCAAGAGGCGAAGGAGGTCACTCGACGAAGGCTTTATCTCGAAACCATGAGCGCGATTCTGCCAGCAGTCAAGGAGATCTATGTCATTGATGGTCAATCTAACAGCCCAATTCCGATTTTGCAGTTAGGGCAATAAGGGCGCGAGATGCGAGCCCGAGTCATTTTCCGGCTCGCGAAAGGATAATTCAGATGAGATTCAAAACAGTCCTCCCGTTAATTATTATCATTCTAATACCTGGTATCTTCTTAGCCGCCAACGTGTTCTATGTTGTCAGTGAAGCGGAACAGGTGGTTATTACACAATTCGGTGCCCCTGTTGGTCGCCCAATTGTTAATGCAGGCTTGCAGACAAAAACGCCTTTTGTTCAGAAAGTACACCGTTTCGATAAACGCATCCTTGAGTGGGACGGCTCCCCAACCGAGATTACAACGAAGGATAAGCGATTCATCTGGCTCGATGCAACCGCACGCTGGCGGATTACAGATGCACTCGCATTCTACCAAGCCTTCCGGGCGACCGACCCCGAAGTCGCCGCACAATCTCGCCTAGATGACATCATCGACTCGGCGGCCCGCGACTTGGTATCAGACCAACTGTTAATCGAAGTGGTGCGAGATTCAAACCGTGTCCTAGACCCGAACCTTAGGGCACTAGAAGTCGCCGAAGGAGGCGGTAGTAGCGCGCCGCTTGAGCAGATTGAGATCGGGCGGGAAGAAACGACAAAAAGGATTCTCGAAAAGGCACGGCAAAACCTGCCTGAAGAATTCGGAATTGAGCTTATTGATGTACAGATTAAGCGCATCAACTATGTCGAATCAGTACGCCTAGAGGTCTTCGCCCGAATGATTTCCGAACGCGATCGCATTGCCGCCAAGTACCGCTCTGAAGGCGAGGGCGAAGCCGCAGACATTATGGGACAGAAGCAGAAGGAGTTAGAACGCATCCAATCCGAAGCCTACAAGACCGCAGAGGAAATTAAAGGCAATGCCGACGCAGAAGCCATTCGCATCTACGCAGAAGCACACGGAAAAGACCCCGAGTTCTTCTCCTTTCTCCAAACTCTAGAAACCTATCGAAAAACAACCGATCAGAATACCAAGCTAATTCTGACAACCGATAGTGACCTTTATAGATACCTCAAAGACAGCGGTATAGTCAGAGGCCGATAGTCACTCACATGCCTCCTGATGAAATTTGACAATCAAAATCGGTATGCCGGTTCTGCCTATTCAAGAGAAACCGAGTTTTGCCGCCCCTACGGGTGGCGCGACGAACGCGACGCAAAAAACTCGGTTTCTCCGGAGAACACCGATATGCAAATCTCCGTAATCATCCCCGCATTCAATGAAGAACACTCGATCGGTAAAGTCATCGCCGACATTCCGAAAGATTGTGTGCAAGAGATTATCGTCGTTGACAATGGAAGCACCGATCAGACAGCTGAAATCGCCCAATCGTCCGGTGCCCGAGTCGTGCGGGAAGAACGCAAAGGCTACGGCTATGCGTGTCTAGCAGGCATTGTAAACCTGAACGCACCCGGTATCGTTGTGTTTCTTGATGGCGATTATAGCGACTATCCATCGGAGATGCCACTGCTCACCCATCCAATCCTTTGCGGTGAAGCGGAACTGGTAATCGGTTCTCGAATTCGCGGAACCCGTGAGAAGGGGGCACTACTCCCTCAAGCGCGCTTTGGTAACACGCTGGCAACCTTCCTGATTCGGTTGCTGTTCGGGGTTTGCTATACAGACTTAGGTCCGTTCCGGGCGATTCGCTACGACCGCTTGCTCGAAATGAACATGCAGGATAAAACTTTCGGATGGACAGTTGAAATGCAGCTCAGAGCCGCTAAAATGGGGATGCGTGTCTGTGAAGTACCAGTCAGTTATCGAAAACGGATTGGGCAATCAAAAATCACCGGGACCGTTCAAGGAACGATTAAAGCCGCGTATAAAATCCTGGCGACAATTTTTCGCTACGGCTTGGCCGAACGATTCGGTTTCCGAAATTATCAATCCCCATAAACATTCTGCTTTTCCACAAAACGGTCAGATACAGATATAGAGTGAAATCCAACAGCTACACTAGGGGCGATTAAGTGAGGGCCCCCGAAATGCAGACAGAAATGGAAAAAATCTGGTATCTGAAACACATCAATATTTTTAAGGGCATGACCGAAGCCGACCTCGCGACCGTGGAGCGAATGACACACATGAAGCCCTACGGCCGGCGCGAACAGGTATACGGTCAGGGGGATGAGGGCAATGTCGTCTATCTCCTCAAAGAGGGCCGTGTCAAAATTTACAAGCTATCACCCGATGGCAAAGAATTGACCCTAGAACTCCTCGAACCGGGTGAAATTTTCGGGGAGATGGCACTGGTAGATGACAGCCCGCGTGACACGATAGCCGAGACACTTGATGATTCGATGCTCTGCATCATGCGCCGTCGCGATTTTGAACTGTTCCTGAAAAAGAAACCGGAGTTGGCGATGCGCGTCACAAAACTGATCGGGATGCGTCGGCGACACATTGAGAACCAATTGGAAAATCTCGTATTTCGGAGTGCGTCTTCTCGCCTTGCCTTGCTACTACTCTCCTTGGGGGAGATACACGGTGTCCGTGATAGTCGAGGTATCATTCTGAACATCAAGCTCTCGCAACAGGAACTTGCCAACCTAATCGGCACGGCACGAGAGACAACCAGTGCCCTGCTTAACGAATTCAAACGCCTCGGCTTCATCGACATACAACGCCGCCGAATCAAGCTCCTAGAGTCCTGGCGCCTGAAAAAGATCGCCGACGCGAGAATGACCGATTTACCGCTCCCCGACGAACCAGATCCGACCGAGCCAACTCAATAGCTCGCCGGTTTCGGCGTCGCAGGCGGCCAATACCCCCCTGGGTCTTCGTTCCATGCGGTTCCGCACAATCGAGAGATAACACACCATTCCGCCGATGTCAGGTGCGCGTGATTGTGAAAGAGAAAACGCTTCAACCCCGCTTCTTCAGAGGCTTCAAGGATGCGATGTAAATCACCAGATGTCATCGGGTCACCTCCGTGTGGCATTCGCCCTGTGTCAACCCAGGGGACAATCTTCTTAGGTTCGCTGACTGCGGCGAGTGCCCGTTCGGTTTCAACCGTTACTACCTGCTCAAAGAACGCGAGAGGGAATCCAACATCCATATCCGCGAGAGAATTTACTTCCGGCAAATCCACACCCAGCCACGCTTTGACAATCGTGAAACAATCCTGCTCGGTCAGTCCAGGATTCCATTCGTGAATCTGTGAAACCCATCGGGCAACCGTGCCGTACATACCATCAAAACCGCGATGCCAGAAGTAATGCTTGACAAGCAGGATATCAACGATGCTGTCCCAAGCGCGAAAGTCGAGTGCAGTCATGCCAGAAAACACCGCTGAACGTGGTCCATTGCCCAATAACAACCGACGCGAAGATTTATCCAATTCTTGGCGAAAGGCTGCGCCCGTTTTGGTGCCATCATTCCGTCGCCAGCGAAGCCAGTAGATGGCATCCTCATTGATATCGAAGAGATTCATCTCCGACAGAAACCCGTAAGGGCCGTAATAGTGGACTTCGGCGGGTGTAAAACTCTGGAAACGCTTCCGAAGGTGAAGCATTCCGCGTTCCAGCTTCGCCGCATCATAACCTCTGACGGTGGCTTGTCTTTTGGTGGACTCGGGTATGTCCGCAAAGACAGCGTTCCCGTGGTGTCTTCTCAGTTCGTAAGCCGACTCCGTCCACCCGTCCATAATACCGCCATCAACCTGAGGAAAGGCACTAAAAATCTCATCCCAGACAGCGGCTGTAGCTATCGCCCCGTAAGGGTCTTCTTCCGGAGGTAGTGATTTCGCACCCGTTGCCCCTGGTCCAGGGGAAAAAATGAAAATCGTCCAACCCCGTGCCTTGGCGTTATCAAGCATTGCATGGAGCAGTTGCTCTTTGCCTGCGTCCGTTTCGGTACTGCGGACATTTGGCTCCAAACCCCGGGCCCGATATGCTTGCGGGTTGGATGGAAAAGCGGGCACAGTGAATTGTCCCTGTGCATCCGCAAAAAGTGTGCGGCCAAAGACGAAGCCGCGAATTCCGCCTGCTTCCCAGGTATCAAATATGCGTTCGTAATCGTCCATCACTGGTTCGAGCGGTTGACCGATACGCATCCAAGCTTGTAATCCCATGTTACGAACTCCTTGGGGCAAGATGCCCCGGCTACGGTTTTGAGGTTTTAAAAAAGTTCCCGTTTTGACATTGAATTGGTACACAATAACGTGTTATAATTCACAGCGTTTGAAACCATTTTTGCTTTGAAATCCGAACATCTCAGTTTTTATGTCAGATTTGCTTTAACTGGACAACCCACAACTTCCGTTAATACGGACTCAGGAGGATACTCATGATAAAAACCTATACAGTTGTTATTGCCCTAGCTATATTATTTAGCATATCCCCGGCTTTTTCGCAAGAGATTAAAAAAGAAATATCTGCGGCTGATGAGGGGACTATTAAGATTCCAATCAGGATTAATGCAGGTCTGCCCTTAAAAGTTAAATTTGATTCATTCTTACTCAAAGGTGTTATTTCTATCGGTGGGCAGACTTTTGAAGTCTCGTCACCCAATGGAACGCTCAAGGGTGGGCCATTTACAGTTACACTCGAACCGGGCACACACACGCTCACCGAAACTTACTCAGGAGAAATAAGCTTAAATGTAAATTTTTTCCTTTTAACAATAAGAAATACGCTTGAGATTCCAGAAGTCGTTTTTACCCGCACTATCTCGGTTGACAAAAAAACAACCTACACAATAACAATCGACACCGTCGCCAGCGATCTAAATGTGAAGGTTGACGGTGCATTCGTTGGGGAGACAAGTATAGGTGGTCTCATTGGTGGCACGTTTGAGCTCAATCTTGTAAACCCCCAGACCATTCAACCAGGTGAAATCCCATACACGGCCAGTTTTAAGGCGGACATCCTCTCATCAACGACCATCGAAAGCGAAACCACAAACGTGCCACCGACTCTTGTCACCGTGAACGTTGAGGTTGTCGATGGCGGGTTGCCTTTGACTTCCAGTCAGCTCATCGCGGTTGCAACCGCAAGCGACCCGGAAGATACCGACAATCAACCAACCCTGCCAGAATCTGCCTTCTCATACCAGTGGATGGAAGATGGTGCGCTGATTGTGGGGGCAACAAACAAAACACTGAGCGGACCACTCAAAAAGGGAAGCAGTTACTCTGTCCAAGTCATCGCAACGGATAGTGATGGGACGCAGAGCTCACCGATGGAGAGCGATGAAATTGTTGTGCTCAGCGCAATTCTGGGGGATATCAATGGCGATGACATCGTGAATATACTTGATCTGGTCATCGTCGCACAAAGCTTTGGCCAAACGCCCCCAACCAATCCCGCCGCGGATGTCACCGGCGATGGTATCGTGAATATCTTCGACCTCGTAACAGTTGCAAACAACTTTGGTCAAACCGCTGATTCACCGGCTGCCCCCGCCGCCGGTGCCCCTTAACGCCGATTTAACGTCCAAAGCTGGACACATTAACCCCGTAGGCAGTGCATCATGAATTTTAAGAATTTAAACGGGTAACCCCAACCCCGGTGCGGTTTTGCGTCAAGTTGCGTCGAGTCATCCGAGGACGGATGGTCGTATGAACGAGCGCATCTCGCCACCCGTTAGGGGTAACCGCACCTGTAACCCATATGAAATTACCCAACTTATTTTTTAATCTTCATGTAACCGCACCGGGCACCCGTATGAAATTACCCAATTTATTTTTTAATCTTCATCTTGCCCTGATGGAGATTAAACAGTTCCGGAGGAAATCTCTTATGTTTTTGAAAACAATTCGCTGGATAGGTGTCATCGCACTTTTAATTTGCCTCGCTGGAGATATCGCAACGGCGAAGATATTCGATCGAATCATCGCCTATGTTAATAACGAAGTGATTACGCAATGGGAACTTGAAAACCTTGTCAGACAACGGGCGGTAGAACTACAGCAGGAACACCGTTTCAGTCCCCGTGAAGCGATGGAGCGGGCGACCCAAGAACGGGAGGAATTGCTTGACCGATTGATCCGCCAATTGCTCCTGGTCGAAACAGCATTGACCTTGAAAATCGAAGTCACAGACGAAGAGATAGCGCACTATATTGAGACCTTTAAGCAGCAAGCACAAATTAAAACAGACGAAGAATTCATCAAGCAGTTGAAGCGGGAGGGGCTTACGCTTATCTCCTTCCGTGAGCAGGTACAGCGCAATTTAATGACGGAAAAGCTAGTGATGGGACGAATCCGTCCGAAAATCCAGATTCGAGAGACCGACATACAGAAGTTTTTTGAAGAAAATCGAAGCCAATTCTCAACTAAAGCAGACGAAGTTCAATTGAGGCGTATCTTCATCGCTTTTAAGCCGAGTGAAGCTGTCCGTAAAGCCGCGCTACAGAAAGCGAATGCAATTCTCCAAGAGGTCAAAGCAGGAAAAGATTTCCAAATCCTTGCCCAACAGCATACCGAGGATGAAGAATCAAAACAGGAAGCAGGCATTCTCATTGAGCGGTCACTTGAGCTAATTAAGAATTCGCCCAATCCATTTCGCACTGTGCTTTCCACACTCAATGCGAGCGAAATTAGCGACCCTGTTGAGAATATTGATGGGATTTATCTCTTCAAAGTTGCCAACAAGACCGATAAGAAGATTGCATTCCGGTTTTTTGTTATTCCGTTCAAACCGAGTGAGGAAGCAATCACAAAGGCGAATGAACGCGCTGACGCTGTTTCTCAAAAACTAGACCAGGGCGAAGAGTTTAACCTGCTCGCGCAACAGTACTCAGATGACTCCGAGACACGAGAGACCGGTGGAAATCTCGGTATCCGTTCGTTGAATAAACTCAGCCGAGAAATCCGAAAAATCATCGAACCGCTTGAAGCCGGACAGCATACCCGTCCCGTAAAAACTTTGCACGGACTGTATATCTATAAAATTGACAGTCGCGCGGTTCCCGAACTGAACGAAATAGAGAAGGAACAGATCCGGATACACTTGAGCCAGAAACAGTTTCAGGAAGAATGGAAGGCTTACACCGATCTGCTACTTGAAAACTCTTATATAAAAATCAATCCGCTTGACGAAGATAAGGCCGAAGGAAAAGAGGATGGGAAAGTTGGCAATTGAGAAAGAAATGAGGGAGTCTCAATATTTGAAATACCTGTCCCTTTCATCCCCCGCTCACTCCTTATCTCATCAAGTGCAACACCTATTGCGATTCATCCGAGACCACGCGCCCACTGCACAATTGCGTGGGTGCTTCAACGTACGCATCACGTTCCATATTTCACGCCTTATAACGCTTCTCTTTTGCCTACTGCTTCCCATCGCTAATCTTGTTGCACAAGACGACCCCACCCCGCCCGCTGACGAGAATCAGTCCGAAACCGAGCCCGCGGAAACCCCAGCGGAACCCCCGGCAGAGACCCCGCCAGAAACCCCATCTGAGCCCGCCACCCCTGAAAAGGTTGCTACCGAACGCCTTGACCCAGAAAAGATGACCCCCGAAAAAGGTATGCTAATCGGAGATGGCGACAGTATGGCGATGGTCAATAACCTGGTTCGCATCCACGGCAATGGGTTAATCAAATTTGAGGATGTCGTGCTTTATGCCGACCACATCTGGGCGGATTTCGACGAAAACATCATGCGCGCCTCAGGCAACGTCCGCCTCATCGTCGGAAATGAGAAGACCTTTGCCGATGAATTAATCTATAACCTTGAGACGAAAAAAGGAATCGTGCGGAACGGGTACACATACAACGATCCGTGGTATTATCGCGGTACGGAGATCTTTAAAATTGAAGCCGAGGAATCCTACGTGCGCGCCGGTTCGCTGACAACCTGTTCGCTGAAACACCCGCACTACTACTTTACCGCATCACAGATCATCGTCCGCATTGATAAAGAACTGATTGCCAAAAATATTGTGTTAAAAGTGGGCGGCATTCCGCTGTTCTACTTCCCGGTTTACCGTCGCGACCTTCGGAAAGATAAAGTCGCAAAAATCATCGTCAAAGTCGGTACGGATAGTTATCAAGGGCAATTCCTCAGCATCATCCTACCGCTGGTGCGCCGGAAGCGGTACGATGCCGCGCTCCTATATGACGAGAGCACACGGCGCGGTAGCGGCTACGGTTTCGATAGCAGATACCGCGTGAATGATGCCAAGTATCAAGAGATCATTGTTCCCATTCCGCCCAATCCATCGCCCACGATAAAGACCAAGCTTCAGGAGAAAGCCGAAGAACTCTCTGACCGCCTAGAAGGGGAATACGATAAATACAAGCTGCGCCAGATTTTCCTCCCCTACAAAATAACCGACGCTGACATCGAAAAAGCCCGTAAGGAAGTTGAAGAGCTGTATCAACAACTTCAGGCACCAGATGCTGATTTCAGCCAGCTCGCCCAGAATCAGTCTGACCATCAAGAAACTCGATATCAAGGCGGCGACCTGGGATTTCTCGTGCCGGGGGAACAGGACGATGAAGGGAAGCGGAGGCTTGAGCCAGTTTTAGAGGAAGCCATCTTCCAACAACAGGAGCAACTTCAACAGGGCGCGCTCAGCGAGATTCTTCGCACCGAATTGGCATTCCATATTCTCAAAGTAGAGCGCGTCCTTGATGTATACGGTGAGCGGGAAATCCAAATCCGGCGCATTGATATTGCCATTGAGCCGAGCACTGAAACGCGAGACACCGTCCGAGAAACCGCAGAAGCGTTGCAAGAGCGCGCCGTCGCGGGAGAATCTTTCCAGCAATTAGTCGCTGAAAACCCCCTTGCGGAAGTCTCAGAACTGAATAATGGGGAAAGGATGCCCCTCAACGAGATGGATACGCGCTGGCGATATTCGGTGCGGCGGCTTGAGCAACCCGGTGAAACCACAATACCGGTCTTTACGGACAGGGGGATTTACATTTTCCAACTGATTGAAAAAGAACCGACACCGACATTCGAGCAGGTTGCCCGCCAATTTGAACTGGAGTGGCCAACGCTGAAAAACGAAATCTGGGATACCGAGAAACAGGAAGATGAGACGGAAGGAGGGGAAGATGGAACGGACCGGGATAAAGTAGAGGAGAATCAAACGGAATCCGCTGATACTGATGATGAAACCGAAGAAGGTGACGAAGAAGAGGAGGAAGAAGAGATAAAAGTCTATGAAAAACACGGGTATCGGGGGAGTTGGGAAAGTCCGAGCGCAGTCGCTACACAAGCCAGGCGACTGGTTCGAGGGGAATTTAGCCGCGTTCTGAAAACCCGCACGGCACATCGCATCATTAAAATTGACAAGAAGCGAACCTATCGAGGCGATTTTCTCCTGCTCGCCCAAGACCAATATTCATTCAGCCGTCAAAATGCGTTCAAAACCGGACAGCGATGGACCATGCGGTGGGGACACAATCAATCTATATATACCCCCTGGGATAATCCAACCGCAGGACGGCGTCCCATCAATGTTATGGGGCGGGTTGAGTGGCAAGCGCGGCTTTTCAAAGAAGGGCTCGGCACTTCAGAATCAACCGTTGACTCTTTCGCGCTGTTCACATGGGGTTCGGCCCTGTCCGCCGATGACACTGAGGACACAGACAGAGATGGAAACTTAAAATTTTCGACGAAGACAGTTGGGGATTTCCTCTCACGCTTACAGATCTCTCATTCTTTAGACCTCGAAGGGGAAGGAACAAGCAGATTGCAAAAACTCCCCGAATTCACGATGTCCTTTTCGCGTATGCGAATGGATGGCTTACCGGTGTTCAAAACCGTGAATGCCGGGCTGATTAAAGTGTCTGAAAAATTTCAAACAGACCTCCCAATCCTATCCGTGTTTCGTATCCCGACGTTGAGAGGTAGCAGTTTCGATCTGGATGTTGCACTGAGCAATCTATTTCGCAAGAACTATCGCGACTACCAACGCAACCGGGAGGAACAGAACGTCTTCCTCCAAACGATAGACCTCGGTTTCGACGTGCGGAAGCAATCAACACTACAGCTCACGCGCAATCGCGAGTTGCGCGTAGACCTTGACTTCGGCACCGATGTGATTTGGCACGACAGAGACCAAGTAGGAAACAAAAGCATCATCCGCGGGGTTTACGACGTGAGAATGAGTGCTCACAACACGCTCTTTCGCATCTATGACATCAGTTTTATTCCCGGCGCACGTCGTATGCGTCATCAGATTGATTCGACGCTCATCTTTAACTTCCAACCCCCCGTTGATAGAGACGAGAATCTTTATCCATTCGGCGGAAGCACCTACTTCTATGAACAGAAAAGACTTAATTATACCTTCCGGTCCAGCGTTGAGATAAAGACACGGCGCAACAAATCCCCGCACCGCATCTTTGATTTCGATACCCGAGTGGGCGTAGATTTCACCGAAGATGACCCAGAACGGAGCTCGTTCAGTCGTCGCAGACGCAAATACGACCTCATTGACAGCGACCTAACCTTCACACCGCTACCGAGCCGCAATATGAATCTCACAATGCGAGCGACCCACGACCCGAATCCCGACGAAGACGATGGCAAACGGTTCAAAATGGTCGGCTTCCGGTCCAACATGAGCTACCGACGCAAGCTATGGGATATATCCGCCGGAAGTTCATACAGCAACATATATTCAGCCTCCCGCCGCATCAACGCCAGTTGGCGATACCGCCCGAACCAGCGATTGGAATTTAATTTCAGAGTGATTTACGATTGGATTGAAAAACAGTTCTATTCACAAAGCCTAACGCTACGACGAAATCTCCACGACTGGAACATGACACTCTCCTGGCACCGAATCGGCATCAAGCGTACAGACGCAGTTTCCTTCGGCGGCGGTGTCCGGCAGGATTTCACCTTTCAAATTAACCTAATCGCCGAGCCCGCCGCCTCAGTCGGTCTAGGCTATGACGCAACGACAGACACATGGGGCTTCCGCAGCTTACCCGCTGGCGTACCCTATAACGCCTTCAGTGCCGGGAACACGCTCGGTCGGTCATATTTCTAATTCACACGCATGGGCAAGTTCCAAGTTGCTCCTGCTGGCTCCATACCCTCCTACTGGCCCCGTACGCTCCTGCTGGATTGCCAAATCCAGCAGATCCTAGAAGCGTGGAATGTTTTTGTTGACAGCATCGAAAACGGTGTTATAGTGAGTTTATGCTCGTTTCGTAGGAGAGTGTTTACGCCTGCATCCCCGCAGATGTCTCCCACACGTTTTTGAGGTCGTAGAAAAGCGAGAGAATGTGAAAACAGAGATGAAGGGAAGGCAACCCGTGAAGAAGAAACCTGTTAGCCTAGCCTGCATGAATCCCCGCCCCGCGAGCTTTCTGTTAATTGTCTTGACCAGCTTCACGCTTATCCTCGTTCAGTCGGATGCCCATGAAAGCGACATGCCCGCTCGTGAGCATGTTGATTTCCATCATCAACAAGAAGCCCAACTCCAGAAGCTTCTCGATGCAATGGCGAAGCGGTTTGATTCAACCAAGGATCGGTTTGATTCAATGCAGAAGCAGATTGCACGGCTCAACGACGACGTAAGCATAGAAACTAGAAGGCGGGAGGAGTTCGACTCCTGCGCTACCATCGTCTACATTGCCACCATCGCTATTATTGCCACCATTGCCATCTACCTGCGAGCAAGACCGTCAACGCGGAAATATCCAAACCGAAATGAAACTAAGGGGTAAACAATGTTGCGTTTAATCACCGTCGGGCTCGTCGTCGGGTTACTCGGCATCCCGCACCCAGCGAGTGCCATCTGCATCATTGTCTCAATAGCGGATTTAACGGATGACACGGATTTCGCGGATTAAGAACCGCCGGACCGCCCCAAGCCAAAGCACCAGCGGTGCGAAATGTGTATCCGAATAATCCAACTTATTTTTTAATCTTCATGTGGAGTGTGGGGATTGCCCTTTGATAAGGCTGGATGGTTTCAATTCTGGGTTTCGGTCTCATAGCTCCTCCTCACGGTTTTCCTGTGAGGTGAGGAGTTCGTTGATTTCTTTCAATAACCGATTCTTCGCCTTTTCATAATTGGCGATGATGTCCTCCGGAATCGATCTGTTATGCGCCACGCAGTTTCTCAACTCTTCAATCGGCTTAACTTCCTTCTTCAATTTGTCCAAAAAATCAATGTATCGCCCTTCTGTAATCGGTCGCTCAGCGGTAATCATCCCCTTCAGCTCTTCAAAAGCCTCCGCTCGTTTCATGTATTCTTCGATTCTTTCCACACTGAGTTGCTTGCGAACGTTGACATTGATATAGTTACTGAACAGCAGAAAAAAGAACTGATTTTCGTATTGGACTTGCATTTGGCTTTGTTCAGGTGCTCTCCTTCCAGTAGGTTCCACCGTAACATCCTTCAACAGTGCATAAAAATCTTCGCCGTAGGTATCGACGAAAATCAAGGTGAGGGCTTCTCGTAATTGCATTTCGATTTCAAAGATTTCGTCTCCGTAATTACGAAGTCTGCACCGCAATTGTGGGTCGTTCAATTTCAGCAGATGTTCGATCCCCTCGTCGGTACGACCCGCTACAGCACCGCTGAATGTGTTGATTAAGCTTTCCATCCGTTCTTCTGGGCTTTCGCTTTTCTCTTGGCTTTCACCTTCTTCTAGGCTTTCGCTTGCCTCTGCACTCTCACCTTCCTCGTCAATCGTGAATTGCACCGAAAATCCGCAGATCTGGCGGCCATCTTCTCGCGTCTTGGTGTAGCGGATGGTAATGGACTGTTTTAATACCTCTTCTTCCGGCGAACCCTTATCCACTTCTTCCAGTGCATTCTTCAACATTGCCGCTAAGAGTGCCACCAAATTCTTGTCCCCGGAACACACTACGAGATAATCTACCGTCACGGTCATCTCAGGAGACCTCCCCGCTCAAAAGCTGTGCTTCAAATTGTGCCTTCGCTGCTTCACACTCCTTCGCCGCTTCTTCGCGGAGGCGACGGGCTTTGAGATAGCGACGTGACAGTTCCGCAACGATCTTTTCTTGACGCTCCAGTGAAGGGATCGGAATCAGCAAATTCCCAACATCATCGTTGTCACCCCGGGGAAGTGTGGCTCCCGTCATCATGTGTTTGGTTTGTGCAACTACAATGGATGAGCGAAGGAAAGCCGCAAGGTAATCCGGCAATATTGAATCTTCTTGATTGCGTACATTTTGAATTCGGATGACGTGAAACTCTGTCGAGCAAACCCCATCGTGCTGTGCTCGATAGACTTTATTCAGATTAGGTCGAAGCTTCGCGAACAGAATATCACCCGTGTAAAAACGGAGGCATCGTCCTGCGACTTTGGCGGTGGTAGCTTTAATAAGCTCACCAGTATTGCTCTGCACATTGGCCAAACCGATGTATTCTTTGGGATTGTTGACGATTTCAACATCGCGGTGGAAATGTGCGATATCTTTGAGTTGTTCAGCACGTTCGGCATATTTGGACGCACGAATTGATTCGATTGCCAGTGTCCGCTCAGGATGAAAATAATCCACGCTGAGCCTGTTGGCAGCACTGATTTCTTTAAGCGAAACGCCATAAACAAGACATTCTTTTTGGGGTGGCGTAATCCCAAGCTGAACGAAAAAAGGTTCGGGATTCTTTTCAAATGCCCGGTACTGCCTCACCACTTCCGGGAGTTGATTCTTCGTTTCAGTTCCGGTGGCATCATAGCCAGTCAATTTCGGTGTTGCCATGAAAATTGGTTCGTCTTCGCTCGGATGTTCACCGTCGGCGCGTCTGCGGAGAAAAACGATGCTCGTTCTTGCGCTCGTTCCGAAAGGAGCAAACGCCGTTTGTGGCAGGCTCACGATGGCGTTAATCTGGAAGCGTTTCAACAGAAAGTCGCGTCCTTCTTGCAACGAGGAGTTGGTTAAAATTCCTTCGGGTATAATGACTGCAGCACGTCCTGTGCCGGGTTTGAGAAAATCCCAGATGCGTTCAATAAAGAGAATTTCGCTCCGCTGTCTGTTGCGAGGTACCTTGCTAGAGGCATCACTCGTCTGATTCCACAACTTATAATCCTCAAGATAGGGGTGTTGAGACAAAGCCACCATTGCGCCGAAAGGTGGGGTGGTCAAAATCAGGTCAAAGGACTGTTTTTTAAACTCGTTGTTCCCTGTCCGCTCATAGATGCGCTCAAGCGGTTGCAGTGCGTCCGTGATGATGAGGTTGGTGTGACCGTCGCCGTGGAGAATCATGTTCATTTTAGCGATACGGGCAATATCCTCGTTGAACTCGATTCCGAAAAGCATCTTTTTGGCGAAATCGCCCCAGTCCTTAAAGTAATCTACGGGCTCTTCGTGATAATCGCTCGCCTCTTTGCGAATATAGTCAAGCGTGTTGAGCAGAAAACCGCCGGAACCGCAGGCGGGATCTAGTACACGTTCATTCTTTTGGGGTTGTATCATCTGAACCGTGAAGTCAATGATTTCCCGCGGGGTGCAATACTCACCAAAGCTCGTCTTGAAAAAGTCGCCCATAAACGTCTCAAATGCCACTCCCTTTGTATCAAGGTCGGTCTTGGAGAAGTTAATCCCTTCGATATGGGAGACAATGGTGCGGAGTGTCGGAGCATCGATCTGGAGACTATTGGCGAAAACATCAGGAGCTCTCCACTGCTGCTCCTTATAGAGCGACCTGATGCGCTCATAGAGCTGGTCATTCGGCTCGTGTGTCTTGGTCTGGAATTCGTAAGGTTCGCCATTTTTGCGGCTTGCCCGCTCGTCGCTGATTTTGACGAAGATAACTTTGCATAGCTCGCCGAAAGCCTCTGAAATCGAGAGCTTGTCGCCGTCCCAAAGGGTGTCATGGCATTTCTGAAACGTAGAAATGAGCACCGCTTTGTTGACAGGGAAAATATCGTCTTCGGTCCCTTTCCAAAAACGGAATTCCTCTGGCTTGCCATATTGCCGAGGCAGGTCTGCAACGATATTCGATTCGCGTTCGCGAATCCCGAATCTCGGCGCGAAATCGAGAAATCGTCGTGTCTGACCGGCGACCACTCCAACAAAGTTTGCACGGAAATTGGCCGATGTGCCGCAGTCACAAGCCCGTTCAATCGCCAGATCGAATACTGCATCGGTATGGCCGTCGTCCCTAAACTCAATCACGGCATAGGGACGTGTCCGTGCGTCATCGTGAAAAATGACCAGATCAGCCCTCGAAGTCTGGTTAGGGACCATTACTTCAAACCCGATACGGTGCGGTTCATAGCCGTAGCGGTAGATCAGTTCTGCCCAATATTCCGCTCTAACTTTCCCTTCGGGGTCAGCATATTTTTCTGTGTGGTTCATCGCAACATAGGTAATCTTCTTAGCGTCCCCCTCGTCCGAAAACTGGGTGTGTCCATCTTTCAGTGCGTTGTCTAAGTAGGTCATGGTTTTTCTCCTGTGGATATAGGGTAAGCACGTTGCAGTTTTGTAGATACGGCGCGTACAGTTAAAAAATATCAGGAACTCCAATTTGTGTCAAGCGCAAACAGAGCCGCGTTTGTCAGGGGATACGGATTGCGTTTGCCTTTGCGCTTTGACATCTATTTGCGCTCCAAACGCAAAACGCAAGACCTCTTCTTTTCAGACGCTGTGCGGGTTTGCGCGGTTGTGCCTTGTGGCTTTTTGCGTTTTTTTGCGTTCAACCCGTTTTTTACGTTTAGCTTGATTAGGTTGACGATTCAACCCGATACCCCTTACAACATCACCCGCTCAACTTCCCTCTTTGCCTCCTCCACAATGGCATCGGCTTCTTGTCTGAGCTGTGCTGCGTGGGATAAACGTTTATTCGCTTCTTCAACAATTCTATTTTGAACATCAAGCGGTGCTAAAGGAATCTCAAGCGACTGAAATTCTTTTGCATTTATATTAGCTTGCACGGCTGTCCTTTGAATGGATTGCACCCATAATTTGTACATCTTCGTCAAAGTATAGTAAAACACAAATGAAGGGTTTACCTTTGTGGAATCGAACTTGAATCGAATCAAGTAGCCTGCAAAAATAGCCTTACCTAATTGGCTTTTGTAAACAAACGCCCGCCCTGCCGATCCACTTCTTGCAAAGAGGACATCATTCTCTTGGAGCAAGTATTTGGGATGGATGGTTTCTGCGGTTTTCCAGTCATCGTTCAGAAGATTTCCGTAATCATCTATATCAGTGATCCGAATGTACCGAACATCAGTTTCAGGATTTCCGTTAATCGCCCGCTCATTTGCTCCATACTCTGGTTTATCAATTAGCAGTTTCCCTAGAGGAGTCAGAGAATATGGAGTTTTAATGCTTCTAAAATGGGAAATATTTTTCAGATATAGAGGATCGACCCGCCTACCCGCCGTTTCACTGGGATCAACCACAAAGCACTTCTTTTCTTCAACAACTGGCATCTCAACCCCCAATTCCGCCAGCACATAATCATCAATCGAATCCAAAAGCGCGTCCGCCTCCTGCCCTTTCTGCTTTTTCTGAGCGTAAGCGGATTGCATCATTTCGGCGATGTGATTTTGGATGTCGAGCGGTGAAAATGGTACTTTCAATGCCCGAACTTGGTATAAATCTATGTTATCTCTGGCACCGCCTGACTTTATTTGGTCTAAAACTGTTTGAAATGGATCTGAATTTAGAACCGTACACAACCAATGGGGATTTACATCTTTTGAAGGTCTTATGAGACACACAGCTTGATTGATATTCGCGGTTTCCGATCTATCATAAACACAACTTCTGCCAATTGACGCTCCCACAATGTTTAGCAAGACATCTCCCTTTTTTAACTGCGAACGATTCATCCGTTGGTGCACGTCATCATCAATAAAAACACTTTTACTTAAAGAAAGCGATCCTCTCAACACATTTTCACTTTTCACAAACAGAATCCCTTTTTCTTGGTATTCGTCACCCTTCCATAAAGGGGTTTCCCCTTTAGTAATTTTAGTTGAAATCGCACCAAGCCTAACCAACTTGAACTTACTAGCAACTATTCTTTCTCGATTTTCAATGAAGATTGGCTTATAAAAATCCACGCCAAACGTATCCTCAAGTTCGCCCTGATTGAGGATAAAAATACGACCTTCCCTATCAGGGCTTACCCGAAAAAATCTGAGGTTTCGTCGCTGAACCTTCGATATTCATCGCAGATCATATTGAGGTCGTTAATTGGGTCTACCCGTCCCGTTGCGTCGTAGCCGATATGCTCGGCAATCGCCATGAAAATCGGGTCGTTCTTATTCTCCCGAATCCACTGGCGGATATCTTCAGTGTTCTTGTCCGCCCATTCCTCTTTAACGGTGTCAATTTTTTCCTTGTATTCCGCCTTGGCTTCGCGCTCCCACTCCGAATCGGTAGCGGCTTTGAATGCCTCACGAGATTCCTCCTCAAGTTCGTTGAGGTCTGTCGTATGTGCCTTGAGGTGTGCGTTTAACATTTTGGAGTCACCAAACACAGGTTTCGGAACGGTTTGGGGAGCTGTGTCTCGGATGAGACGGTCATTCAGGGATTTAACCTTTTTCGTCGGTGGTTTGCCGAGCCGCTGGTTCAGTTCATTGATGTTGGTTAGTACATCCCGCAATCGCTGTTGATACTGTTCTGTCAAAGCCACCTGGGCCGGACAGCCACCCGCAATAACCGATTTCCGCTCATCTTCAAGAACCTTGATTCGCGGTATATAAACCGCTTCATTTGCTGCCTTGACCCGATTGATGTTGGCTTGGTACACGCTATACTCTTCCTCTGAAAACTTTCGCAGAAACAGAATGGACGTTTTCACGCCCGCGCCGTAATGGGAGAACGCGGTCTGTGGCAGTGAGACGACGGCGAGGATTTGGAAACGGCCTTCAATGTAATCTCGGACGTACTGCAACGAGGAATTGGTCAAAATCCCATCGGGCAGGATGATTGCGAGTTTTCCGGTCCCTGACTTGAGGAAATCGAAACACCGCTCCAGAAACAGGATCTCTGTATTTTGAGAATTCTTCCCTTTGCCGAGTTCGTAATCGTAGAGATAGGGCGATTCTACCTTTTTGACCACCGCACCGAAAGGCGGATTGGTGAGTATCAGATCGAAGGTCTCTTTTTCAAAATCTCTGTGCTGGGCGTAGAGGGTATCGAAACCAACGAGTGCATCGTTGCCGATGACGTTGCTATGCCCGTCATCGTGGATAATCATGTTCATCTTGGCAACGCGGGCAATTGAATCGTTGACCTCAATCCCGAAGAGTTGCTCTTTGGCGAAATCGTGCCAGTGGGTATAGTGTTCAGGTGTGCTTGGGGTGTGAAATTCGGATGCCTGGGCGCGAATATAATCCAAGGTGTGGAGCAGAAAGCCGCCCGAACCACAGGCTGGATCGAGGACACGCTCCTCGTGGTGCGGTATGACCATCTTGACCATAAACACAACCAGCTCACGCGGCGTGAAATACTGCCCAATTTCACCCTTGAAAAAGTTGCCAAGAAATCGCTCAAAGGCAACGCCTTTCACATCCAGATCTGTCTGGTTGAGGTTAATGCCCTGCAAGTGATTGACAACGGAGAACAATTGACTATCATCAATTTCAATATCCTCTGTAAAGACTTCAGAGTCTTGTGCTTTTGCATCCTGATACAACGCTTTAATTCGATTGGCAACCGATTCGGGGTGTTCATGCGTCTTAATCTGAAAATCGTACGTTTCACCGTCCCGTCTGGCTCTCTTTTCATCTCGGATTTTGATAAAGAGCAGCTTGGTGAGTTCATCAAACGCATCTGTTGGCGTAAGTCTCCCGCCCTGCCAGAGCGTATCGTGGCACTTTTCAAGGGCGCGGATGAGCTCTGTCCGTTCAACGACCGATAGCTCCCAATTCGGGTCTCCCTTTTTGTATCGCCACTCCTGAACCGTCCCGTATCCGATTGGGAAATCTGCGATGATATTTTGGGTACGCTCAAGCGAGTTGTGGTTTTTGACCTCAAAAAAACGGCGTGTATTGCCTGCAACGACACCACATAAATCCCCGAACAGAGAGTGGCAGTTCCCAAAAGCCTGTTCAATTGCCTGACTGAATTCTGCTTCAGAAATCTTGTCCTTTTTGCACTCAACTACAATGTAAGGGATTTGCTGCTCATCATCGTCAAAGACGACAATGTCAGCGAAATCGGATGGAATTCGCCGCGGAACGGTCACCTCAAAATCAATCCGGGTTTCGGGATATTGATACCGCTCGATTAACTCAACATAGTAGCTTGCCCGAACCTGTTCCTCCGGGGCTTTGAATCTGTATCTCTTGTCGGGGACGATGTAATGGATGGTTGTCCCTTCGTCAAGGATTTGGATGTAGTTCTTCTGTTGTCCAATTTGAATAAAATCGGTCTGTTTCATGTTTTCGATTTCCTTTCCTAAGCCGTTCCAACGCCAATCAGACGATACCTGTGGGAGGGAGTTCCTACTCCCTCTCACAGGTAAAAAATCCCCTGCCACAAGTTTATTTTTTAAACTTGCTTACCAGCATCAATGCGGACAATAGCGAAGGGAAGTAGCTCCAATTCAAGCGCACCATCCTTGATTTTCATTAACTCTCCCTTGTTGCTCCTGAACGACTCTGGGGAACCCACCGCGTCCTCGAAATTCGTTTCGTTGAGTCGCTTGACACGAACCTGCGTCCCGAGTTTGGAACAGTGTAGCCGAATCCGTTGCGGTTTGGAACTCAGGTTGGCAAGCAGAACGCGGGTTGTCCCGTCTTTGCGAAGTACCATACCGTCAACGCTTAGCGGTGTACTCGACCGCGATGGAATCACGCTCCCACCGGCGAACTCACCGACATCCGCGAGAACATGATAAAGTGGGAAAACATCGTCGCGAATCAATTGGAACTGCCGTGGTAAAAGGGATCCGTATTCCGTTTCCATCACCCCACGCCAGCCTGTCGTCTCATAGTAGGTTAGGCTATCCGCCCCACTTTCGGAGAGGTATTTCAGACTTCCCAGCGTCCATCCCGCTCCGAGCAGGGCCATCTGTCGTAGGTCAACCTGTGATGGTACTTGACTTCCCTCAGGTTCGGGCTCTGGCCCCGTTGCGTTGGGATTAAATCGGGGTCGGAGAGTTATGGGTGTCACCGCAATCGGAAGCCCACCGACGAACTGCCGGGTGCTTTCGACTGTCTGCCCCTGCGTTTCGAGGGTTTCAACGAGCGAGGCGTTGTCGAACGCGTGAACCTGCGGATTTATTGAATAACACACGAAATCCGCCGCCTCCACAGGTGGACGCTCCCTGTTCAACTCGGTAAAATACGCATTTGTGCCCGCCCCGAGTTGTGCGTTCGGGATATACCGCCGCGCCAGCTCAACCCACCGGGCAGAAGTGGACATCTCCGACGTATGAAAAATCAGATATCTTGCGATTGGCGGGCCTACCTTCTTAACAAGGTCGGAAAACGCGTTCAGCTCATCATCGGCGGCATCGCTGAGGAAAAGCGCGAGCTCAAGCGATGCACACAATGCGTATGCCTCAAGGCACCCTTGACGTAGTCTAGCCTCCATCGTGGGGTCGGAAAGTTCTAGGTCAAGCCGCAAGTGGGAAAGGTTCAACACCTTGAGTTGTCGCACTTCTGTTGCGTTAAGCACCTCCCCATGGCTTGCCGACCCAACCCCGATCTTCGGCACATTTACGGCGGGTGCTTCGCTGACTGTAAAATCAATTACGGGGGTTGATGAAACCCGTCCCTGAGCTGTTGCTGGTACATCTCCTTCAAGGGTGATTGTAATCGACTGGACAATCTGCGTCCCTTTCTGAACCTCAACAGGGTAAGGCACACTGAGCGGCGTACAGTAGGTTTTGAAGGATGCATCTGTCCAATTTCGCTGGTCTTCCATCTCAAAGATGTCGCCTTCAAATTCGACTTTGGCTGATAGCCCCGGCACCACTTCGTGTGAAATAGAACGCATATCCATAAACGGTTGATGCGGCGAGATATATTGCGGAAATGCCCCCTGCTCCACTGTCCCATCAACTTTTGCGACAACGCACGGGTGCCCCGCACATCCGAGCGGGTGAAGCACACAGAACCCGATCCGGTTCCGTTGGAAGGTGGAATGTGCAACCCCGTCCATCGTGAATTGAACGGTGCCTTGTGAATCACCGGTAATCGTGCCTTTCCAGAAAAAGTCAATCTCGTTAGCCTGACAGGTCACATCAAAAGTGAGATTGAAGGTATCATCTGTCGTTTCCGTTGTTAAATTGGATACCACCGGAGCGATGGTGTCCCAATTGTGGTCCCGGACAGCGGAGTAGATTCCGCGAAGAATCTCTTGGTCATTGAGCCGAATATAGCGCAGGAATCCTTTGTCCGGCTCGAAGACCATTGAGAGCGGTCCGGCGTTGCACTGGATGCCATCCGGTACGAACGTCTCCGCTCCGTAATAGGAAATGGATTTTGGATACATGTCGGTTTCTCCTTAAAATGCGTCAGTGCCAAAAAGGGATACGTTATTAGGGGAATTGCATCTGTTTATTCCATCAATTTATGGCGGGTGCGAGTATCCTGCCGTCTGGGCTCTGTCAATTCGGAAAAATGCACTTGTATTGAGGCGGTTGGTATATCATCCATTTAATCTTCTGCTTATCTGATTATCGGTTTGGATAGATAATACCTTACCTCAATTTATGCGATTGTCAAGCACAATTTTATTCTTGAAAGTTGCTTAACCCTTGACTTCAACATAAATTTCTGATATACTCAGAAATAGATTCGCAACCCTTAAAATCTTGATACGGGGAGATGATACCATGCCACAAAAAATGGGGTCGGCACAGACAATTGTCTATCAGGAATCGGACGGGAAACCTATGGCAGAAACGGATGCACATCGAGACTTGATGGTCGATTTCATTCAGATGCTTCAACATCATTTATGAAATAACTCTTGGGAACGGCTGGTATAATTCATCAAGGCGGATTATTTTCTAGGAGGCGAAAATGTCGAAGTTAAATATCGCTTTAGTTGGAGCAGGACGACGCGGGGGCGGGGCACATCTGCCCGTTATCGCGAAACTGAAAGACGTTTATAATCTCGTGGCAATCTGTGACATGGAAGAAGCCGTCGCCAATCGGTACGCCGAACAGTACGGCGCGAATCCGTACACACACGTCCGAGATTTGGTGAAACATGAACAACTTGATGTTGTGGACATCGTTGTGCCGGGCTCGGCACACCATGCGGTTGCGTGCTTTATGGCGGATGCGGGTGTCAACATCATCATTGAAACCCCGATTGCTGTGACGTTGCCGATGTCAACACTTATGATTGAGAGGGCAAAAAAGAACAACGTCAAGCTTGAAGTTGCGGAGAACTATTACCGTGTGCCGAGAGAACGCTTTCTGTCGAAAGTCATCGAGGCAGAGGCAATCGGCACCGTAGGGCGTATCTACCGCATCTTCTATGAAGGCGGCTATCACGGCATGAGTATGCTCCGGCTACGGGCGGGCGGAGAGCCGAAGTCGATTCTCGGTATCGCGCAATCCACGCCAGTCATTCCGATTATCGACCGTATGAAACGTCACCACTCTAGCGATAACTGGACGTTTGGATTTCTTGAATTTGACAACAACGCAACGGCGTTAATGGTCTATTCTAATGTGATTCATGCCCGTTCACTTGGCCGCGGTCAGGGCGGTATCTCGCAGATTGACGGGAGTAAGGGAACGATTGTCGGCGAAGCAATCTACGTCGTGCCCGCCGAAGATTTGGAAACCGGCGCACAAGGTGTCCCCCACACCCCCAATCGCACGACAATTGATGTTGACGGTACGAAAGTCATTGAGAAGATTGAGCTTGAACTTCCCGACCAAGTGATTACGTGGGACAACCCGCTGAAGGGGTATCCGCTCAACGAAGGACAGATTGCAGTCGCTGATGAACTCCTCAGCATCGCCAACGCCGTGCTGAACGACACCGAGCCGGGATATGGCGCACGGCTTGGCCATCAAGACCAGGAGATGAATATTGCCATGAGCGAATCCGCAAAACGCAGCCGGGAGACGCTGACGTTCCCGCTCACCGAGCTGACTGAAACGGAACGGGATACCCACGCAAATTACGAAAAACAGTTCGGCCATCCGATTGAGGACGTTGAGGCCGGCATTGATACCTTTTTCGCCCGCCGTTAAAGGAGCGGGTGAGAGCATCAATCAAAGTTTAGATTGCCCAATGCTTCCACAGGTCTTCCGGAATCTCATATTTAATTGATTCCCGGTTCTGGTGACGCCAGCGGGCAAATATGCCGAAACGAGGCACGGATCTGACGTTGGTTGACCCCGTGTGGCAAAGGAAGCAGTGCCAAAAGACAACCGCTCCAGCAGGGGCTGTGAATTCCCGCGGTCCCTCTGGCGACAGGTCTGAGAAGATGTTCCATCCAAAATTTTCGACCTCTCTGAAACTCCCATCAATCTGCTTAGGGTATTGGAGAAAATACTCGTGTGTCGTATGATGGCTTCGGGGCCAATAGACGAATGCACCTCCGCCTGGTTCAACGTCGTAAAGATACGTGGTCGCGCCGAGCATAAATGGACTCCAGCCACCGGGCCCGTAAGCGTCAATGTGCCCGCTCCCCGGCATTGACCATTCATTCTCTGGCTTCGGCCACTGAACCAGCGGTGAACCACCGCCCCCGACGAACTCCCCGGCACCGAGTTGTTCAACGATTGTTGTGACCGCAGGCAAATGTCCGAACGCTTTCTCTGGTGGCGAAAATTCAAAGCCGCTCACGACATATTCACCCGGCCATGTTTCGGGCGTGTCAAGACCACTCCCTAGATGTGCCCACGTCTGCTCCCGCCACATTTCAACCACATCAGGTTCAATGAGGTCTTCTACGATGAGGAAGCCGTTCTCCTTGAAGAATCCGATCTCGTCTGCTGTTAAACCGTTTAATTTTTGCAAAATTTCTCTCCTTGTTTAGTCAGCCATCCACTGCTTGATAAGCCCGACAGCTTCAGCGCGTTTAACCGTCTGTTGCGTTCTCAGCGGCAGGTTCCGGACGGTGACTTCGTCAGCTTCGAGTTCATCGGGCCCGAGGATGACCACATACGGAATGGCTTTTGTCCCCGCGTAGCCAATCTGGTTTCCCAACCGCGTTGTTCCGAAGTATAGTGCTGTATTTAACCCGCCTTTCCGCAACATATTGGCGGTTTTGAGCGACTCGGATGCCAAGCTTTCATCGAAGATTGTTACCAGCACTTGAGCGGACGTTTTCCCGACCGATGGCGGGAACATGTCCAGTTCCTCCATAACGTCAATGATTCGCTCAATACCGATGCTTGTCCCAACAGCGGGATAACTGCGCTTTGTGAACATCCCCACCAAATCGTCGAATCGACCTCCGCCTGTGATACTCCCGATCTGCGGGGTTTCGACCACCGTTTCGTAAATTGGACCGGTATAGTAATCCAAGCCGCGCACCATAGCAAACTTGACGCTGTAGTACTCTTCAGAGATGCCAAGCGATTCCATATAACCGATGATTTCCTCAAGTTCGCCGATTCCCTCAAGCGCAATCGGATAATCGCCCAACTGGTCGCTGAGCGTAGCGAGCACTTCGCTGTTTTTCCCTTCGATACTGAGCAGATTCAGAAGTCTATTGATGACATCTTCGGGAATCTCGTTATCCGCCAGCTCTTTACGCACACCATCCAAACCAATCTTTTCCAGCTTATCAATGGACCGGTAGAGCCCCCCCAACAGGTTATCTAGCACCCCTGAAAACTGACCGATACCCGTGATAATTTTTCGATTGTTGATGTTTATGACGAACTGCTTAAACCCCAACCGTATCAGAATTTCATAAATCAGGTTCAGGGTTTCAGCATCTGCCAACATACTCGCACTGCCCACCGTATCCGCATCACACTGGAAAAACTCACGATAGCGCCCTTTCTGCGGTCGCTCAGCCCGCCATACCGGGGAGATTTGATACCGCTTAAAGGGTTTGGGCAGTTCTGGATACATCGCAACGACTCGGCAGAGTGGAACCGAGAGATCATATCGCAGCGAGAGTTCTTCCCGTCCACCCTGATGACTCGTTTGATAGATCAGTTTTTCAGCATCTGGACCGTACTTCCCCATCAGAATCTCGGATAACTCAATAGCAGGGGTCTGGAGTGATTCAAACCCAAACTCCTCGAAAACCGTGCGGATGACATCCATGACATACTGTCTGCGAATCATCTGTTCTGGTAATATATCTCTCATGCCCCGTGGAACGCGGGTTGTCACTTTCTGAGCCATAATCTTCTCCTTTTTTGCATACTATTTACCTACCCTCTGCGGGTGGCGGATCTGCTGGATTTGGCAATTCAGCAGGGGCGAGGGAGGAATTTTTTAACCGTGTTGATGGCAACTTGGGTTATCATCTGATGTGACCGAGCAAGCTTTCTGTTCGCCGCCTGAATAACCCCTTCTCCAATGTCTGACTGACTTCTTCAATCTTTTTCTGTTTCCAGGCATCTTTCAGGGATTCAGGGCCGGCGATCAGGGTTGCTTCCGTTACTCTCAACCGCTCAATCTCTTTTAAGCCGTTCGCTCTTAGCGTCCGTCGTGAGGATGTTGAATTATCAATAATAGCGTCCGCTTCCTCCGGTGGTTTTCCCTCCGTGGCACCGAAAGATAGAATTAAGGTAATGTTCGATTCAGAGGCACCTGCCGTATTTAGCCGTTTCCACGGTGTACGAATCGCAGGTGGCACCGAATTGCCAAGGAGTGCCTCTGTTTTTTCAAGGATATACTTCTCCGAGATATTGAGATATTCTGTAGAGATACGGATATTGCGCTCCGCCGAATTGATGATATCCTCAAAAGAGTCAATGTCCGTGCGACTTTCAAGCACCGCCAATATGATATCCATTTTACCATATCCCAAAGGCAAAATTTCCGCAACCTCAACATCAGTTTCTTCAACCCAATCCTGTCCCGTAATTCCCAAATCGTAGCCCCCCATTGCAACATAGGTCGGAATTTCTTGCGGTCTGGAAATCTTGATGTTAAGTTGTGGGTCATTGACTGTTTTCGCTCGATACGACCGATCTGTGGCAGTATAACCCTCAACATCATATCCAGCTCTCTGAAACATCTCAAGGGTTTCTGCGTGTAGACTTCCTTTCGGCAAAAGGATATTCAACTGCTTCTCCTTCTGCTCGCTGACAACAGTTTTCATGATACTACTTGATTCCTCCATTTTCTAATATCCATCCAGCAGCGAAACCGAGTTTTTTGCGTCGTGTTCGTCACGCCACCCGTAGGGGCGGCAAAACTCGGTTTCTGGCCCTTTGGGGTGAGTGCACGTAAATGCTTCATTTACCGAGTCGAGGTAAACACACATAAGTCATTCCGCGAATAAATCCGAGAGTTCTACGAATTGAGCAGGTCGCTCCGTTTCGGTTTTCAAATCCCGTAAGACCCCCTCATTCTGTTGTAATGTGTCAGGGGCTAAAATCAGCGCGTAATCGTAATTCATATCAGTCGCATAGTCAAGTTGCGCCTCAAGTGCCCGACCCATCAGGTCAATTTCCACTTTTTTCCCTTTTGCTCTAAGCATTTCTGCAAGTTCTATCGCCTTAGGTATCAATTCAGAGCCTGTCGTGGCGATGTAACAATCCTTTCTGAATTCAACCGTAGCGTTCCCGTTTTGGCTCTTTTCAAAGACTTCGATAAATCTTTCAAACTGAAACGCGAACCCCGCGCCTGCAAGGTCTGGTCCCCCAAATTCCTTTATGAGCCGGTCGTATCTTCCACCACCACAAATCTGATGCTGTGTTTCGAGTAGCGGTGATTCAATTTGAAAGACCGTCCCTGTATAGAAATCAAACCCACGAGTAATCCCCAAATCAACCGTATAATCTGTTACCCCAAAATGGTCAAGCCAATCGCACAGCTTGGTCAGGTCTTGTTTCGCTTGCACAGCCGTTTCGCGCGTTAGTTTGTCCCATTCTCGCATGACATATTCTCGACTGCCGTGAATTTTTGAAACATCTAGGCATAACTGGCATATTTCATCCGTGAGAGAAAGGCTTTTTTTCCAAGTGATTTGATAGACCTCTTCCGCGACTTTCGGAAGGTGCTCTAGCCATTCCTGTGCGGAATCTTCGCTCAGATCTTCAAGCGTATCCCGATCGATTTCGTACTTTCCATCGTATGCTCTACCTTGCAGGCGGCGTAAGGCTCGCAACTCTTTTTTTATATATTCGATTGAGGTCGTCTGAGACAGGGTTTGAAGAAATTCACACTCCTCTCTCAACTGCGTCAAATGGTTTATATCGCCGATGATTTCGCTGAGGTCTTTGGAATGGATGTCTACGACCCTGAAAATTTCTCGAAAAATTCCAGTATTGCCGATTTTAAGATTGTAAGCAGAAATATTTAATTTTTCCAGAATCTTCACGGGTATTGTAATGATTTCAGCATCAGCCAAAACCGATTCTGAACCGATTAACTCAACGCCCGCCTGTCGAAATTCTCTGTCCTGCCCCACAGGTTCCTGCCGTACGCACTGACCGACATAATACAGCTTATGGGGATACGGCAGATGTTGTAATGCTTCCGTCGCGACCAGCCGACAAACAGGAGCGGTTAATTCCGGTCTCAAGGCATAATCAACCTGGTCTGAACCCACAAAAGTGAACATTTTTTGTCGGATTTCTTCACCCGCCTGTGCTGATAAGAGTCCAAACTCCTCAAACAACGGGGTTTGAATCGGCTGGAATCCATATTCTTCAAAAGTTTCGCACATCACTTTCTCAACATAATTCCGGCTTGCCATTTCTGCGGGTAAAAAATCGTGAGTGCCTGGGGGTCTGCTGAATTGTTTCATAATCAATCAACTCCTATTTCGGTATAAAAAAAGCCCCCAATAAACAAAATCCCCTCCTAAGGAAGAGAGGATTAGCTTATTGGGGGCTATGCCCAACAAATACACCATCATCCTAATCCACCCTTCTCAAGAGAGGATGGAATGATGATGAGCGATGCGTATCTTGAATGACTGTAATGCAATATTGAACATCTTTAACTAAATCCTAATTTGATATTGACATACTCCCCACCTTAAAGGGCTGGGGATTCTGCCGTTAGCGCGGACAGCGGGGCGAACCCCGTCTTACGGTCTACTGAGACAATGGACAATGTCCTGCCCATTTCGTCCAAATGGACAGCAAGATTATTTTTAGTGAAGTTGCGTGTCGCTCGTCCGAGGACGGATGGCAAGATGACTTGACGCATAAATTGACACAATATAGCTGCTCTTTCTACCAAGCACACCAACACTACTAGAGTTGGCTTAGCATCTCTAGGGGATCGATTGGGCATTACGCCTCTTCCAATCCGCTCGCGTATTCCAGTTTCAACTGGCATGATAGGGATGCTCTCCCCCAACGTCAAAGTTTTATGCGCTCGCTCACGCGACCATCCGTCCTCGGACGATGTCGTATTACCATACTTTCGCTGGAGATTTTGTGGTTTCCGTCACGTTAATCCGAGGACGGATGGTCGCGTGAGCGAGCGCATCTAACGAAGTATAGTATAGCACAGTTCACAGTTTTTTACAGCAAATCCACAGTTTTTTACAGCAAATCCGAGGACGGATGGTCGCGTGAGCGAGCGCAAAAACGAGGAGGCGTGTTACATCCCCACTCTTCCGAGGACGGATGGCAACATGAGTTGACGCAAAAGAGATGGGGTCTTACACGCAAGATTGATAATAAATGAAGGTGGATAACGGGTTTTGAACCCGCGACCTCTTGATCCACAGTCAAGCGCTCTACCAACTGAGCTATATCCACCACAATCGACCTGAATTATACACACTCTCAACTGACATGTCAAGGGTTAATGTTCAAATTTAGGGGCATTTAGTTGCCCATGGTACTCGAGCTAGGTCCAGTTTGCTCCTACTGGCCCCAGGCCGCTCCCGCTGGATTGCCAAATCCAGCGGATCTGTTCTTCCTTGCGCCCTTTTTTTTATGGCTAAAATTCTGATTGCCAAACAACGCCATTTCGGATAAAGTATACGTCAACCAACTCATTCTTTGATTTTTCGACTTCCGAAAAGGAGAACGATATGATACCAGAACTCGCCATACAAAAACGTGAACAGCTCATCCGCGATGGGTACTGCATGATAGACGACATTTTGACGCAAGATTTTTTGCACGAACTGCGCGAAGAATCGGAGCGGTTAATGGAATTTCATGAACCACCGCCTGACTTTAAGTATCAAGGTCAGCATGTGGGTGTGCGTGGTGAAGATAACCCAATCATTCAGAAGTTGCTGGACTGGCAACCATCCCGCCAAGCACTCGAACAACTCGGTTTTGGAGATTTCCAGAGCATCGGGGGAATTATCATCCTGACCAAAGACCCGGGGGAACCCGCACTCTATTGGCACCAAGATTGGATGCAGTGGAACGACCCGCTCAGTATTTCACCGTGGCCGCAGATTATGTTTCTGAACTACTATTTGTCGGATACCACACCTGAAAACGGTTGCTTAAAAGTGATACCGGGCACACATCACAAGCGAATTGAGTTGCATGACCAATTGGTGCCAGCCCATGAGCAGGGTGCGCGATTTATCGAAGAAAACCATCCCACCATGTTTAGCGACCATCCGGATCAGGTGGATGTGTACGCTAAGGCAGGCTCGCTCGTTCTAGCGGATGCCCGCCTCCTACATTCTGCACGAAGAAATCAGACTGACCATCGCAGAACCCTGATTTTGGCATGGCACAGACGGACTGCCACAACCGCTCCAGACTATTGGGACGGTGATATCCCTGAAGTCCTTGCCAACCGAGATGCAGATGCACAATATCAGGGATCGCGTATTCCGGGCGAATTCCTTCAATGAGCGAAGCCCGAAAGTTGGGAAATTGAAGGCGTAGGGTTGGAAAACCCAACCTCTACTGAATCGGCACGGAACGGCCAACTCGGGCGGATTCATAGATGGCATCAAAGATCTTGGCGACAACGAGAACCTCTTCCGCTGGCACGGGCGATGGTAGCCCTTCACGGATGGCTTTGTGGAAAGACTCAAATTCACCCAGCAAACCGGTGAGCAATTCCGGTTCGTAGTCTACCATTTCGCCCGCTTTATCCTTATGAATGCGTAAAGGACTGTACGTCGCTCCCGCTTTGTCGCCCATGAAGAACGTGGGGCCAACGTCCCCAGTATGGGATGCCCATGCCGTTTCCAACGTAACGGTTAAGCCACCTTCAAAGCGAACCATGCCCATCGCAAAATCCTCAACATCGAATTTGGCAGCATCCCATTTACCCCACGGATTAATCACATTGTCCCGATGCCCGAATTTCTGAGCGATACTACCAAACGCCTCAATTGGCTTAGGGGTGCCAATCATCCACAATAGGACATCAAGAATATGCACACCGATGTCAATGAGTGGGCCTCCACCTGAAATTGATTTCGTGATGAACGTCGGGGCCGTGCCTACGCCCCGCCGACGCATTGACATCGCACGGGCGTAGTAAATATCGCCGAAAAAGCCGTCCTCATATAGTTTCCGCAATGTTCGTGCAGGAGCTCCGAATCGGGATTGCAAACCGATTTGCAACACTTTCCCGGACGCTTTCTGGGCATCGACCATCGCCTGTCCATCAACCGCATTTCCAGCGATCGGCTTCTCACAGATGACATGTTTGCCTGCATTCAGTGCCGCGATTGTTGGCGCAGGATGAAAATTATTCGGTGTGCATACACTAACCGCATCCAGCTCATCCATTGCAACAAGTTCATTGTAATCGGTGAAGACATGCTTAATGTCATGCTGTTCAGCGAAATTTTCCGCCCGCTGCCCATCAATATCACACGCGGCGATGATTGAAACTCCTTCGACTTTTTGGTGCCCGGGCAGGTGTTTCCCACCAGCAATTCCCCCTGTCCCGATAATACCGACTTTGATTTTTTTCATTCTGTATGGCTCCTCTTACAACTTTTTTAGAAGCGGTTATATGACGATGCCGCTCCCGACGACCTATTGTCCAACTGTTTTTACCACATCAATTTTGGATACGTCAAGCTCACCGGAGATGAGTTTGGGAAGTAGAAGGTCTCGGGTTTTACGGAGGTTGGTGTTTTTAAGATCTAGAGCAACGATGTTATCAAACATAGGTTCAATCATTTGGTTGAATCTTTCTAACACACTTTGCGGAGGTGAAATAACTGGAATCCTATTCAGATTTTGTTGGTTAATTTTTGGCTGTGCGGTGCCTGTAATATAACTCAAAATGGCTACGTTGGACATGAACAAATAAAGAAAGTTTGTCGAAATCGGGGCTTTTCCTTTTGCATGGTGGATCTAGCTATTCCTGATAGTGGTTTCCGCTGCCGATCAAAGTTAAGGGAAACCGCGCCAAAACTCTTTACCTCCCATCCCTGCGGTATCCTCCCGAACTCCGACTCTACCATCGGAACATGCTCGTGTCCTGGGAATTGAAATTCGACAAACCATTGTCGATAGATTATTCGTGCCATCTCCTCAAGGATCTCGATGCGTCGGGTGTTGTTCCTGATGAGGTCGTCGTAAGGACTGAGGATGGCAGCAATTTTGCGTTGGATTGGGAGCGGAATAGCTGGGACACGAATATCTTCAACCACTGACAACATCGCACGTTGCCGTCCTGATGCACCCGTCATACTTTTCTCTGCAGTATCACGAATGATTCGACTAAGAGCCAAGTAAAAAATATAAGTCGAATCTGATACGTTGGGCTTGCCACGAAAAACGAAAAACTCGGTCGATCCAAAACAGGGTCCATCCGCGCTATGGCGAAATTGGACAATCTTTCCATTTTCTAAACAGGGGGTAATGCGAGCAAAAAGCGTATCGCCAGATTGGAATCGTGAACCCGCACCCTTGTAGACTCGCTTTGCTTGAGGTGAAACAAATCCATTACCTGGGGTGACAGCCGCCATTTCAACATACGGATATTCTTTGCCTTTCTCTAATCGGATGCGTGGATTCACCTCAACGAAATCACCAAATCGAACTGTATCTTTCATACTGTTTCCCCAAATCCTCGTGCTATTCTTCAGCACTCTATAAAAATAATCAAAAGAAAAAGGCGAACCGTGTCACTCTCCTTGCTCTGCCTTATCATATTTCAAGACAGAAATAGATGCGACCGCCAACCCAACGGTAACTAAATTGACAACCAACCAGATTTCCCGTGTTGCGTGGACCCTGAGAATCGGATTGTAAACTGCGGCTGTAACCCCAAGAATCCAGACCCAGGCGTATTGCTCTAGGTTGTATGCACGAATGGCGACGTACACGAACGCCGAACAGCAGACCCATCGGAGCAGTATGTAGTACCCATAAGGATTATCAGGATTTGTTGCCCACAATAGCATAGGGATGACAATCGCTTGAGGTATCCAAATCTTTTTCACATTCAAATTCCTTCTGAGTAGCAATTGTTTTGCGAAACAAAAAACGGTTGGCATCTGCGCCACGATTGGGTATAATTCTAGCGTTACGACCCAAAAAGAGGCGACTCATAACCCCTATTTAACAGAAAGGAAATCACGATGGCTGTTTTTTTACACACACGGGTTCGCGTCAGCGATTTGGAGGAATCCATAAACTGGTATTGCGACCACTTAGGCTTCGTTGTCAAAAGTCGAAGCGATAAGTCTCCTGCGGGCAACCAGATTGTTCATCTCGAACTGCCCGGCAACCTACATACGTTAGAGTTGACCTACTCACCCGACTATCAACTTGACGTTCCAGAAGATTTGATGCACTTCGCCATTGGGGTGCCGGATATCGTCGCCTGCTGCGACCAACTTGAGAACGCAGGACTTGAAATCTGGCCGGACGACTGGCGAGCACAATTCACATCGGGTGGGATGAAGATGGCTTTCATTACCGATCCGGATGGCTACGAAGTAGAATTGCTCGAAGAGTTTGAGAAAATTATCGAGGAATTGAGCCAGTAAGCTAGTCAAGCACTTTGCTGTGGGAGCGACTCAAGTATGCCCGAGCTTCCCTCCCACAATCAAGTGCTGTCGTCATCGTCCGAATCAGGATTGTTTCTTTTGATGTTATGGTACGCCAAGTGCTCAATGTAATTCTGGTTTTGGCGAATTATTTCCCCTTCAATCGTGTTCCGTTCATCACGCGCCTCATCTCTTATTGATTGCCGATTAGCCCGCGCATCATCTTCAATCGCTTTCCGTTCAACACTCGCTTGAGCAAACCCCTCACTCGTTTCCGCCCTAATTGTTTGCCGGTCAGTTCGCGCTTCCTTTTCAATCGCTTTCCGTTCAGCCCGTGCCTCCTCTTCAATCCTTCGCCGGTCAACCGCCGCCTCGGTAAACCCCTCACTTGTTTCCTGCCTAATTTTTTCCCGGTCAACCGCCGCCTCCTTTTCAATCCTTTGCCGGTCAGCGCGCGCTTCCTCTTCAATCGCTTTTCGTTCAGTCCGTGCCTCCTCTTCAATCCTTCGCCGGTCAGCCGCCGCTTCAGCAAGCCGCCCATCTATTTCCTCAAGCTTTTTATTTACCTCCAAACGAAATGCCTCAATGCCATTATTCAACTCTTCTTTAGTATCCCTCAAATCTGCTTTAGTCACACTATTCCTATTAAATTTCAACATCGTGATAAATAGGGTTACAAAAACGCCAAAAACAGCTATCAATGTAGTCCAAAATTGAAGATCTTCTTTCATGATTTCTTCTCCTTTGCCTTATCGTATGCCATGGAAAACAGAATTATTCAACGCTGGTTCAACACTTTTTTCTAAGAGCGTTTCTCAAAACACACCTTCACAAACTGCTCAAAGAGAGTGGCGTTCCGATGGTTGTGAGCCTTTCAACCAAGCTTGCCAATGGGAGCCCGACCACGTTGAAGTAACACCCCTCAATTCTCTCAACGAAGGCGGCGGCTCTGCCTTGGATCCCGTAAGCCCCTGCCTTATCCACCGCCTCTCCGCTATCAACATATTCGAGAATTTCCGAGCGTCTCAATTTCCTGAAGTAAACGACCGTTTTTTCCGCCCACACGATTTCGTGGCGTGCGATATCCCCGCGACCGCTTGTCGCCGCAGGTTCATCAAGCTGAATTAATGCGACTCCCGTGATGACTTCGTGGCGATTTCCGCTAAGTTGTGTCAAGAGTTCGATGGCGTGTTTACTGTCTTTCGGCTTACCAATCGCCTGTCCGTTAATGACAACAACTGTATCCGCGCCAATTATCAACCCATGCTCAACTGCGTGTGTAACCGCTCTCGCCTTTATCAGCGCAAGTTCCTGCACCGCTGTCTCGGGCGATTTATGTGTGATTTCAGGCTCTACGACACGGCTCGGACAAATTTGAAACTCAAGCCCAATCTGCCGCAATAACTCCGCCCGACGTGGCGAAGCAGAAGCGAGTATGATATTGTCGAAATGTTTAGAAGACTCTAATGGATTCATTCTCAACACTATCTTTTTCGTTTGCGCCCCGCACGGACCGCAATCGCGGCGACATTGAATACACGCCGCTCGTCGCCGCGAGATGGACGATTGATGACATCACCGAACCCCCACAACGTCGCTGAACTCCCGCCATCAAGATTGATTGCGTGCTTCAGGCCAAGGTCTCGGAAAAAAGCTGCCATCTCATAAAAGGTCATTCCCATGCTATACCCTGCTTGCCGTCCGTCAACTGTCATCAGAAATAGTTTGTCGTCATTGAATCCCATTGCGCTACGCGGGTGCTGGGCGGCTCCGTTTTTGTATTGAGGGGCATAATTACCACCAGATTTGTGGAATTTTACTAGTGCAGGTTCGATTTCCCCATCCCGCAAAAGACGGACATCCCCACCGACACCGTAGGGAACTTTTTGCCATTTATCGGGCGAGAGCGCGATGCGTAGTTCGCCTTTCCCGCCTTTAGCAAATTGGGATTTCCACTCTCGTGCGAAGTCGCGGTTGAGCGCGAGTACGATACCGTCCTTCGGAATCCGGCTGTTGCCTTCGGGGTTGATTGCGGTAATTACGAAACGACTGCAATATTTGCCCATCAGAGGCAGTTTGAGTCGCTTGAGGGTCAGTTCGTAGGCACCTTGCGTAAGCGTCTGTTCGCCAAACCGGGCGGTAAAAATCACGGTAGGGCATCCCGAATCGCAGTGCTGGTTAATACAACCGACCTTGAGTTGCTTCCCATTGATACGAACCACACCGTTCAATTCAACCGCATCCATCAGATACTCTCCCTTAGTCGTCACGCCAAAGGAAGTTTCACCCCATGCAGAAGGCGGAGAATACCCCCATCGGTCGCGCCTAGGCGGAATGACGACCAATTCCCAATCCTGAATATGAAGATTAAAAAACATCCCGCCGCGCCCTCTGGCATCTTGTCGAATACCAAAGCCCGCATTGACAGCGGCAAGTATTGGCGAATCAGATGTCGCCCGTCGCTTTGCCATGTCACTAATTCTTTCCCTACCGATGATACGGGCGTTTGCAAGTTCAACGCCGAAGCGGATATTCTTCGCATTCCGATCCATTTCAGCGACGTAAATGGCAGCATCGCGCCGCTTCCACCAGTCGCGATAAAGCCGCATCCCCTTGGGCCAGGCAGAAGCTCTAAGATAATCACGTTTTTTCGCGGATGGATTAGGATTATCAATGGGTTGGTTCTTAAACAAATTCATTCTTAAAGATTTTGATGTGTCGGTATCGGATGCAATCTCCGTTGAATGGCGAAAAAACCCACGTAATGTTCCTATCGCCAAAATCAACAGGAGTAGGATGGTCCAAACCGCCCAGATTTTAATCAGATTGATCTGCTTACTGTTTTTGATGCTCATTATCAACTGTCCTCAAGTAGATTAGAAATTGCGTCTTTCAGCCTTCCACAAAACAGGAGAGGAAAATATGGATGTATTAATTCATTATAGCCGAAACGGATTCAGTCTGCAAGTTGATTTCAAAACCTTAGGGTCATTTAGTTTTCAGTTTTTTGACCGTTTTACCCGGTTCGGTGCGGTTACATGACGTTTATAGCTAAGCCAATAATTATTTATACATCGCTGTAGTGCGGTTGCCCCTAACGGGTGGTCCGAAGACGGATGGTCCGGGGACGGATGGTCCGGGGACGGATGGTCGCGTGAGCGAGCGCATCGCGTGAGCGAGCGCACAAGATGACTTGACGCACGTGAGCGAGCGCATCGCGTGAGCGAGCGCACAAGATGCGCGCAGTCATCTGCCCATCTGTCCGAGGACGGATGGCAACATGAGTTGACGCATCTTCAGATGACTTGACGCAAAACCGCACCTACCGGGGGTGGGGAAAATCGGGGTTACCCGATTAAATTCTGAAACTTCATCAAACCGCACCTACCGGGGGTGGAACCTAGCTGTCAACTTTACCACGCCGTCCACCCGCCATCAACCAGCAGATTCTGTCCGGTGATATAACTCCCCGCATCACTAGCGAGCAAAACGACGACACCCTTCAATTCTTCCGGTCTGCCCATACGACCCAACGGAACCTTCTCTTCCAAACGCGGGATGAAACCGGGTATTCCATCACGCACCGCTGGCTTAGGAAAGGGACCAGGAGCGATGGCGTTGACGCGGATGTTATATTTCGCCCAGTAAGCCGCGAGGTGACGGGTCAAATGCACCACACCGCCCTTGAGCGCGTGATAGTTCGGAGGACTGTTGACCTCCAATTCCTCGTAAGCACTCGGATAACTAGCCACGACACCGTACATACTGGCGATGTTGATAATCGAGCCGGGGGCTTGACGGTCACGTAAATGGCGCATTATCTCTCGGGCGAGCAGAAAATAAGCGGTCACGCCCACATGGTACGCCTGATTGAAATCTTCGGCTGTGGCATCGTCAATGTCCGGCGCAGTGCCACCGTAGGCATTGTTGACCAACACATCAATCTGCCCCATCTGTTCAACGACATCGGCGACGAAGTCAGGAATCGTGTCAGTCTCACCTTGGCTGAAACCGAGTCCAAGGTGGCCTTCGCCCGGCAATGTGGCGGCGAACTGCTCAGCTTGTTCCCCATCGCGACTGGTGACGACGACTCGGGCACCCGCTTCGGCCAAAGCCCGACTCATTGCCGAGCCAAGCCACCCGCAAGCACCGGTGACGATGGCAACTCTACCTTGTAGACTGAAAAGAGCTGTAACGTTTCGTTCAAGCGTACTCATGAATTTTCTCCTAGATTAGAGTCAACAAAAAGTCAACAAAAGCTCAACGCGTTTTTGCCATTTTTAATCTCTGATAATGATCTTGTCTTGCACCTTTGAGCCTTTGCGTTCTATTTAAGCTGGCAACTTGGGTTATTATACGTTATTATCGCCAGAAATGCGAACCGTTTTAAGACATCATAAGCGGACTCCAAATGAGGGTTATGGTAAATTTACAATGCGTCTTGATTGTCGCGAGAGCTAGGCAGGGACTAATCTTTGGGCATCCTGTGGTTTCTCTAATTTACCATTTTTTACCAGAGATTGCATATCGTGTAGTGGCAACTTGGGTTATATAGAGGTTTTTTAAGACCACGCTTCGCGCAAGAATCGTAGCCAATTGCCGTGCATGATAGCGGCGATATCATCGGCGTTATAGCCACGCGCCGCTAACAATCCAGCTAACTTTTGCAGGTCAGCGATGGTGTCAAGGTCACTCGGCGATTGCTCACGCCCATAGCCACCATCCAGGTCTGTACCGATAGCGGCGTGACGGCTATTGCCCGCCAGTTGGCAGATATAGTCGATGTGGTCAACAACAGTGTTCAGGGTAACGGTTTCATTGCTACTTTTGCCAGTAATCCAACCCGGTTGCAGCATCCACGCATCAAAAGCAGTGCCGATAACGCCATCCCGCTCAAAAATCGCGCGTAATTGCTCATCGCTGAACTGACGTTGATGAGGCACCAGAGCCCGGCAGTTATTGTGGCTGGCGAGAACCAATCCCTGATACTGTTCTAATGCCTCCCAGAACGCCTGATCAGAGCAGTGGGTAAGGTCAAGGGTAACACCCAAACGCTCCATTTCAGCCAGCAGGCGCGAGCCCAGTTCAGTTAATCCAATCTCTGTGCCCGTCCCACCGGCGTAGCGTCCCGGTCCGTAGTGACTCAGCCCAAGCAGGCGCAACCCTCCATTGACCCACTCCTCCAATTGACCGGGATTGTGAATCGGGTCCGCCCCTTCCAAACTAATCACGAATCCCAAGGGCGGCGTATTACTGGAGTCGCTCGTATCAGTTGTCTCCGCGTTCTCCCAAGCCTCCCATTCTGCAATGTGGCTGTCCAAGTCGTCTCGCCCCGTGATGATACAGACGTGACCATCATGTGCTAAGGCGTGATAGTAAGCCAATTGACCTTGGGCGATGCCGTAGGATTGAGCAGGCGAAGCATAATCAACATGAGGGGTAGCCCGCCCGGTCGAGCGAGCAAACAGGGTGACAAAACTAACCGCAATTCGTCCCCGACGCATCTCCGGGAAAGCGACAGTCCCTTGAGTCCGTCCTTTATCCGGCATACGCGCTTCTTGGGTGCGAATGGTATACGCGGAACTCAGCAAGTCGCGGTTGCCTTGTAACGCATTCCAAGACAGATCGAGATGTGCATCAATAATGAGCATAGAAAATCCTTCTTTGATGTGTTGAAATTGAACGAATTGAAGCTAGGTAAATCTGAAAATAAAAAACCATTTCTGCGAGATGGTCTTCAGGCTTTCTAGGCGACATTGGGAGGTAAACCCAACTGCTCCCGAACTGCTTGGCGAACCTGCGTACAGGTTCTCATCGAGTGTTGTGCATCAGTGTCAGTGGCTGCTTTGCCCGGATAACGGAAATCCACCGCATGTTCAGAAACCGTAGAGAAATCGGCTTGCCAATCCCCCCAAGCAGGGATGGTAAGAACAATCAAACTTAGTAATTTTTCTAAATCGTGTGTCTTCGTAAAGGGAATGTTTGCCTCCTGAAGCCACGCCTTGAGATATTTTTCGATACACTGCTGGGCATGGAAGCAGATCGCATCGTATATCGGATTTGATGAGTGGTGACTCTGATGCATGATAGCATAATCGCCCTCAGCCTTTTGGATCCACTCCAATGTCAACGGATTCATTGCATCCTTCTCCTTTTTCAATGCATCCCTGCATGTAGCGGCGCAACTTGCAAGCGCAGCTTGCAAGGAATCCGCAGTACCATAAAGTATCTCTCCTTTTTCGGTTATCTCGCGAAGAAACCAGTCGTTATACGAGATGCGATAAGCAATCTCTTGCGGCGACCGGACGAGCAAATCCATGGGGAAGCGGTGGGGGATACGTTGTCGTATTTCTACGGATTGGCGACGCGTCTCCGATTCCGGAATCGCCATGACGACGAGCAAATCGACATCCGAGTCCTCCGTGGGTGTGCCATATCCATAAGAGCCAAAGAGAATCACTTGTAGCGGAGCGAATTCTCGCACGATGTCATCACAAGTCGCTTGAATCTCTTGTCGGCTGATCATAAACAACACCTCATTTCACAGTTCGGAGCGGCTTGTGTTCGCCACTGTCCTTCACTGAAAAGATGATAGCATATCGCGTAAATAAGGATTGCCAATAATTATTATATCATATTTTAGGGAGTAAAACAATCCAAAAAAATCAATGTTTACAAGGGTTCCGGGCGTTTTTTCGGCATCCAATTTAAGCCTTATCGTCAGATTGCGTAAAGTTTATTCAAGTCAATTTCTATCCGGATACGCCGTATAATGCGCTTGAGGCGTACCGTTTTGATAATCGCCCTCGCAGGCATTGAGCATCCATCTGCTCAGTCGGGCGACGATGTCAGGATAATCTGCTGAAACATCGTTCTCCTCGCGATAGTCGCAGCCAAGCTGATATAATTGGAAACTGTCCTCACTGTTGATATACCGTAGCTTCCAGCCATCTTCGGTGACCAACGCCGGACCAAGCCAAGACGCATATACAATCCACTCACGGCTCTGTTGGTCTTCATGCCGTTCCAGCAAAGTTGGTAAGAACGACACACCATCTTTACCTTGCGGCAATTCTACCCCCATGAGGTCGGCTAAGGTCGGCATGACATCGTAATTTGTGAGGATGTGGTTGGACACACGGTCAGGCGCGCTCATTCCGGGCCAACGAACCAGATAAGGGATTCGCGTACCACCTTCCCAACTTGACCACTTCAAGCCGCCCATGCCATCGTTGCCGTTGAACACATCACCGCCTGTCTCCGAATAGAATTTCGTGGTGATGTCATCGAAGGGGTCGCCATTCAAATTCTTTCTCCGACCAGAAGTACGCCCCTCCTGCAACGCATACACTTCGTGACCATTATCAGAACAGAAGATAACCATCGTGCGGTCGTCAATGCCGAGTCGTTCAAGTTCATCTAGGATAATCCCAACCGTTTCATCAAGCTTCAGTATCATCGAAGCGTACTCTTTTTCAAACCTCGTCAACTCCGGTGAGTGTTTCACGGCCGGATGAATTTCTGGAATCGCAATCGGCCCATGCGGCAACTGAGACGGGTGATACAGAAAGAAAGGTTTGTCCCTGTGTGTACGAAGGAACGAGATGATTTTTTCGTTGAAAATGTCCTGAGAATATACCGCTTTCCCCTGTCGATTCCCACGGCGCGCCGCATTTTCAGGTGACTCCCAATCCAGATGCACCCCACAGTCGGGGTGTGTATTGCCCCGAATGTACGTTGGTTGCCCGTTCTCAAAGAGAAAAGGCGGATAAAAGCCGTGACAGCGCGCATGGTCATAGTAACCGTAGTGATACTGCCAGCCGTGCCGACGGATACGTGCGCCCGTCGTGTCAAAGCCCCATTCCAGCTTCCCGATCTGTCCCGTGACGTAATCCGCCTCCTCCGCGATTTGCGCCAAGAAGACATCATCCGGCCCCGCTTGAAGTCCTGTCGTGTGAATCAGCTCCGTGATTTCACCCAGTGTCATCTCGCCCGCGCTAATGCTGTTGTACAACCCGCCCCGAGTATATGTCCATGTGCCTCTGTGGCAATCGTGGAGACCTGTCATCATACTCGCACGGGATGGCGCGCAAAATGCACAACCGTAAGCTTGGCTAAATCGCACTCCTTCGTTTGCAAGACGGTCGATATTCGGTGTCTCAAAATGCCTCTGTCCATAGCAACCCAGCATCCCCCGCCCGAGGTCATCACCATAGATGAGAACGACATTCGGATTATCCGTCATATATGTTGACTCCTTAAGCAAGATTAAAGAATAAACCTGTAGGAGGGAGTTCCTACTCCCGATACGCCAGTTTTTCGACAAACCTCCAGATTATCCGATTATACATTAATTCACACATCGTGTCAAGATTTAGGGGTATGTAAAGTTTTTGACATTAAACACCCACGTAGCCGGGGCATCTTGCCCCAATTACATTAGCCCAAACTTTTGACAAAATATTTATACACCCTTGAAAAACCTAGAGGTCTTTACTAGCGATACGCCTGCGGTATGTAATGTATCACATTGCCGATTTGCGCCAGCGTCTGCTCGGTTTGCCGATACAGTATCCGTTTCCATCCGGGGCCCATTTCGGATTCCATCGGCTAATAATCAACTCCCGGCGAACAAGAGCGACCAGCAGGCGAAGAAAAGGATTTCAGAGCAGAGAAAGGAACGCAAGGGCGCGAGGATGCAAGGGCGCAGAGCAGATAAGGAAGGGCGCAAAGTATCTTCTCTTAATCCTTTTAATCCTTTAATCGTGTGAATCCTGATTAACTTTGGACGGTTCATCTGTGAAAACCTCCTATATGCGTTGATTTGCGTCTTAGAATCTTGCCACCCGTCAGGGAGACCTATCGCCTGACGATCGGGCAGGTGATTCTTTGAGGGCAAGCGACGATACGGTACCCCTCGCCGCTTGCGTTGCGTCGAGTCATCCTAACGGATGGCAACATGCCCTTGCGGGTGGCGAGATGACTCGACGCAAGTTGACGCATCTCGCTACCCGTCAGGGTCGGTGTCCCCTGATAGAGAAAGGCTATTCTTTCCGAAAATCAGTGGAGATTGACGCGTGGAATCCGTCAACCGATTCGAGACTTCCATTATTATCGAAATCGGCTTTTACGGTTAAGTCAGAACTCGCGTGAATCGTGTAGTCCCCATCTGGTTTGCCACTCAGACCGAATCTGAAGTGTCTGGAGTCGGTGGCTTCGATCCACCAATCATTCCTTGGTGCCATCCCTTCGCCCTCCTGGAGTATCGGATCAAAAGCCGCAGGCCCCGTCAATGTGGTCCTAAACGTGCAATAGCATCGGATGGGTACCTCGTCGCTACCATTTGATACGTAGGCATACTGATAGCTTTTGGCGAATGGGGGATCATACCAAGTACTCGCGTAGGCTTCTCCCCATACAATCTGCCTTACTTCAGGGTTTTCGTGGTTTTTGAATGCCCAATCTTCGTCCATATCGTTATCGTGTTCAGCGGGGAGGTCCGTTAGAAGTAGGCAGGTTGTCGCGAAAAGCACAGTCAGTGTGAAAATCTAGTGGGCACAAAGGTTCAGAGGATTTGAATAAATGCCGGAACCTCTCAAAATAAGTGCGAAATGTAAGATGTAAAATTACTATTTAAAGTTTCTAAAAACAGCCCGGCGAGAATTGCTCTCACTGGACTGTTTCTGTTTCGGATTCTTTAAGAGAGAAGGATAGAGGTAATTTTCAACGTGTTGATAAGCTTTCGGCTAGTCCTCGCTGCTTTATCTCACCCCACTGAATGCTCAATTTCCTCACCGGGGAGACAGAAAAGTTCTGCCCTAACCAATCTGGAGAAACGTCTCCCCTCGGATGGTTGGTGAGATTGGTTATCTGGCGATTGACCCGATTATACCGGTAGATTTCAAAATTACCACCCGGTTTAACCAAACCATTTTCGATAGCTGCGAAAAAAATGTCAGTCCCGTCCGCCGCCCAACACGCTGTGGTGATTTGCCACCCTTTAGGGATGGGCAGTTTCCGCAGCTTGGAACCGTCACTGTGACAAACAAACAGTTTATCGGAAATCACTCTAACCTTGCCCTGATCTTTAGCGAACGTTGATTCAATATACAAAATCTGTTGACCGTCTGGCGACCAGAGCGGAGCAAACCGCATAATTGCCTGCCCTGGTATGAGTAGCTGAGCCGCTTTTGTGAGCGACTTCGCGTTCTTGCCATCGGCATCCATAATATAGATGTGTCGCCCCTGCCCTCGCAGTGCGAGTTCGTAGGCGATCTGTTTCCCATTCGGAGACCAATCCGGGCTCCCCGCGTATCCGTCACGCTTTGCGCTATCGGTCAGTTGCTTGACACTGCCACTCAAGATATCCATAATATGGATTTCCCATCTACCACTTCGATTGCTTGTAAACGCAAGGTGCCGCCCATCGGGAGACCAAGATGGTAGGACATCCAGGGCGGGATGGTCGGTTAGATTTCGCTGGTTGCTCCCGTCCGCCTTCATAATAAACAGATCATACTGTTGTCCCTTACCCACTCCCGCCGAATATAGGTCTCTCATAAAAGCGATGGTTCTCCCGTCCGGCGACCACATAGGGATTGCGTCATAAAGTGGGTTATTCGTCAGGCGTTGTACCTGGGTGCCATCATCGTTCATCACGTAGATTTCACTGTTACCGTCACGGTTTGACTGGAAGACGATTTTCGCCGATACGACGGTTGAAACGAACAGCATCAGACTACACACGATTGAAAGTTTATGAAGTTTCATCGTCAAGTTACTCCTTTTGAGAGAGGGACAGGGCACCCATTGTCATGAGACGTTTGGTGCCCTGTTCTGGAAAACGAAAGGAAGGCTACGCTCATGGCTATAGTTGCGGATGAAAAAACTCAATCTCGTCATGCACTTCCCAGCTATGATTCTGTCCGCCTTGGTTCTCTCTGCGCGCATTTAGGCGGGTATACGCGTGTAATCTGTACCCCCTGCCTCTAGTATAATTGCTAACATCTAGCCCCTGCACGGCACCATTAGAAGCCGATTGCTCCCCAACCTCACGTCTACCCTGACCGAGTTGCTTATCTTCGCCCATTTTCTCGTTCGTTGCGAGGTCAAATACCTCATGCTGGAATTCATAGTCATAACCAACAGTGAAGTCATGATAGTTGCAGAGTTGGAACCAATGGCAACTTGTGGTTACCGGTATGCCTTGCGGGCTGTGGTATTGGAGACACCGCACTTCAACTTCTGCCCATACACTTGGAAGGTTGTTTCCCCACCCACTTACACGTTTTGCTGTAGCAATTTGTGTTAGGGTCAGTAAACACACGAGTGTCATAATCCCAAATACCCGTAGTTTAGTCCAGTCTTCTCGTTTGCAAAACATTTTAAGCTCCTTTCAAAATCTTGTTAAGGTAAAATTAACTATGCAGGAAACAGCGACCAACACAAAACAATCTCCATTGCCTGCTTCCCAATACGACACAAGTTTGCAATCATGAATTACCTAATGAGTTTTGACGTTCAATTTCGGTAATAAATTCCCATCTTAAAAGGCGACAAAACCGTAGGGGCGGGGTCTCCCCGTCCGCACTACAGATAACGAGATTGATTCTATACCGATTTTGATTGTCAAATTTCATAAGGGCTATTGTGGGTTTGAAAGCCGATTGTCGGTTCGGGCCGACGGTCGGCTTCTTTTTGGGTTTGGTCACATAACCAATCCCAATCCGTTAAGTTTTATCCCCCAAGTTGCGACTTATCGAAAATGGGGAATTTCACGTCCTATCTTTCTGACGTTAGGCAACATAGGAGCAAAATCCGTGCCAAACTCAGATATTTGAGGATGCTATTCTGGTCGTATAGGCGGGAAGATTGTAGACGGTGACTATCTTTACGGTGCTGCGGATAATTAGGAAAAAATTTACCGGAACCCAGAAAACGGGGAATCTGTACATCAGAAACCGAAAAATAGCCATTAATTGGACGCTTTTCTTTTCGATTTTTAACATTTTGTTGAAAATCAGCGAAATTCGGCAATATTTTATTAACATTTTGTTGAAAATCAACGAAATTCGGCAATATTTTATTAACATTTTGTCAAATTGCCTGTCGTGGGTGTGAATTTTCTCTCACAAATTCGCCGCCCAAAGTGGGGTAAAAAAGTGAAAACCAATATAGTCCTAGATGACAAAATAAGATCATTGATCTCTAATCGGATTTCTGATACACTGTTCGTTGCCTGAAAACGGAAGTGCGAGGTGAACCCATCCTAAGACCTAATAACCCATGTTCCGCACTTGTTTTGACACATTCCGGTATTTTGGGGACAAACCCGCCTCCCACGGCATAAGGTAATGACCCGATTCACACGGATACACCCAACGCGAAACACGAATCCCCCCACAGGCGGTGGTGAAATGACGACTCCGTTTCCGTAACCGACGACACGCGTTCTGACACACAGCACACGCCACCGGTTCTGAAACAGGCACCCACGCGTTTTGGGAAACACACATCTCTAAGAGTTTTTGCCCCACGCGCGGGTTGCCTCCAAGACCTGACGCTCGGCATCTTCTAACGAAACCCCAGAGTCTGAAGTGAGGGATTCGAGGAGTGCGTTCACGTCTTCTACAAACTGCTTGGCTTCTTCACCAAACGTTTTGACTTCGCAACTTTGTAATGATATACTAAACATTGGTATCCTCTCCTATTATTTGAAAAATAAAAGGCTTAGGAAAGGATACCATTTTTCGCCATACCTTGCAACCTGCCTATTCAGTTCATATTTTGACAAAAACTTTACACACCCAAGATTTAGACTTGACATCTCCACCATCCACACCTATAATCATCTTATCTATTTTTTTATCTTCCCTGCGTCTTTGCGTTCCATTTAATTTCCCTTGCGCTCTTGCGTTCTATTATTAAGAAGGTATGCGGAACAGCTCCCTAACAATTCTATTTCTGACGATGTTCCTCATTATGCTCGGTTTTGGAATCATCATTCCGCACCTCGCATATTATGCGGAAGATTTGGGAGCAAGTCCCACGCAAATCGGCGGCTTAATGGCGGTCTATTCAGCGATGCAACTGATCTTTGCGCCGATTTGGGGACGTATCTCTGACCGGCGCGGCCGAAAACCGGCAATCTTGATTGGCCTCATTGGCAACGCCGGTGCGCTTGCGTTGTTTGGTATCGCAAGCACACTGAAGATCCTGTTTATTGCGCGTGGCTTATCGGGCGTATTGTCAGCCGCCGTGTTGCCAACAGTGATGGCGTATGTCGCCGATGTCACAACCGAGGAAGAACGCGGGAAGGGCATGGGCTTGATGGGTGCCGCGATGGGGCTTGGATTTATTATGGGGCCCGCCATCGGCGGAATAATGGGCGAACATGACCTCCCCTTCTTTGCCGCCGGTGGATTGTCTTTGGTCACATTTGTATTCGCGTTGCTTTTTTTGCCAGAATCACTGACGTTGGCAAAACACGATGAATTGAGCGCAACAGTGACCGAAGAAAGTGACCAAAGGGAACGCCAATGGCATACCAGCAGTGCCCCCTCCCACAACCGTGAACCGTGGCTTTCGCCTGGGGCGGTATTGCGTAGGGGGACGTGGAAACACCCTTTGACACCGCTATTTCTCGTCGCGTTTTTCTCAACGCTTGTTTTCTCAGGGCTAGAAACCACTTTCCCGCTCTTTATCAAAGATCGGTTCCAATATGGCCAGAGAGAAATGGGGTGGATGTTCGCAATTATGGGGACAATCGTTGCCCTGCTACAAGGGGGAATTTTAGGAAGATTAATCAACAGATTTGGCGAGTTCAAGCTGATTATCCTTGGGTTGATACTAAACGCTGTGGGGATGGCTCTACTCCCTTGGGCGGACGGGTTTCTCACACTGACGGTCTATCTGACAATCACCGGAATCGGCCACCAAATCGTCCGCCCGACGAATACTTCATGGGTCTCTAAGCAGACAAAAATTGGACAGGGCACCGCAATCGGCATTATGGATACATTCTTGAGTCTTGGACGTGTGTTCGGCCCCTCAGCGGGTAAACTGTATAGCCCGCAGACCTTTCAAATCCCCTATTGGGTATCTGCCGCTATTTTGGTCATTGCGTCAATCGGGCTCTTTTTCCCATTGCGACAGCTTGCAATCAGCGACAGACGCAACAAGGAAAATGTGAGCGCGGTTAAAAAATAAATCTTCTCACAGTTTCCCTTCACGTTTTAGAATCTCAACCAACGATTCCTGCATACCGAGCGGCAAGTCAACCCACTGATTGCCCCGACGCTCTGATTCATAAATCGCCATGATGACCTCAATGGATGCGCGCCCATCATAACCATCGCAACGCGGTTTTTGGTCGTTCTCCATACAATTGATCAAATCCGTAGCCGCCCGGAGCACTGTGGTCTCCGTCCAAGTCGCTTCGGGGAGCTCGCCCGGCTCCAAAGCCCACCAGGACCCTTTTTCAAACTCGATCGGTTCTGACCGCCACAAACCTGTGCCAAAACCCATTCTCACAACACCCTTTTCACACTGCAACTCCACATCCCACCGCTCATATTCTGTCAGTTCATCACTGATGACAACCCCGTCCACACCGTTTTGGAATTGCAACAGCGCATAGCTGGCGTCCTCAACGCGAAACTCATGGCGCATTCGCCGCCGTGCTGTGCCGAGCACCGATGCCAGATCTCCGACTAGAAAGCGCAGCACATCGAATGTGTGAACCGCATCGTGTAGCAAAGGCCCTTCTGTATCCGCCACCCAGTCTGGCGACGGCTTGCACCCTTCGCAGTGGGCGACGACGTGCAACAGGGGACCAAGCTCACCGGACTCCAACAACTGCTTGACAGCCTGATATTCGCCCGACCATCTTCGGGAACAGTTGACCAGGAGTGTTGTCCCCGCTTGCTCACATGCTTCGATCATTTCGTCACATTCCCCGAGGCTCAGTGCCATCGGTTTCTCACAGAAAATTCCTTTCGCACCTGCCTGGGCAGCAGCGACCACCATCTCTGGATGCAACGGGGGATGTGTGGCGACGCATACGATGTCAAGGGCTTCGCGCTCCAACATCTCACGATAATCGTGGTAGAGTGCATCAACACCCCATCGTTCGCCAAAGGCGTGTAACTTCTCTGCACCACGGTTGCAGGCGGCGACGATTTGGGTGTTGGGCAACGTCTCAAACGCACCCGCTATCGAGATGGGATGCACATCGGACTCGTCCTCCATTGTGCTGGCAATACGTCCACAGCCGATAATACCAACGCGATACATATCCATAACTCCTCCTCATGGTTTTAGTTCAGTAGCTGGTGAGGCATCTTATCACTTTTTCATTGGCAAATCAACCAAATTCACGTATAATTCACTCTCACGTCAGGCGGGTTCGTTTTAACCGCCCTATCATGTTCTATATACATTGCACTCCGCTGGAGTGCGGGGATTTGGGCATATCGTGTGCTATAGACATTGCGATCCGCTGGATCGGAAGAGGGGAAACGCGAAATGGCCCTTGTCAAAATGTGAAGTTTATTATTAAAACTTGCTAAAGGAGATACGAGAATGGCACCAACACAGCTCACCGACCAACAGATGGCGTTCTTTGACACGTTTGGCTACCTGTACTTTCCCGGACTATTGGCGGACTGCGTCGATAAAATCATTGATGCGTTCGAGGAAATTTGGGGTGCCCACGGCGACGGACACCACGGCAAGCCACACGATGGCGTAAATCGCTCCTGCATCTTTCCGTTCCCCGGTCAGAGCGAGTATCTCAGTTCCCTGCTGGACGACCCGCGTATTCACGATATCGCCGCCAGTATCTGCGGTGACGACTTTAACTATACGAGTGGGGATGGCAACCTCTATGCAGGCGACACAAATTGGCACTCCGATGGCTACGATGGCAAGCGGATACTCAGTATTAAAATTGCTTTCTACCTTGACCGACTGACACGCGACAGCGGCGCAATTCGTGTGATTCCCGGTAGCCACCGGGTCGGCGAAAGCTATGCGGATGGCATAGAACAGAGCATCCGGGAAAGTGGTAAAATCTGGGGAATGCACGGTACTGAGGTGCCTGCCGCCATCTTGGAGACGACACCTGGGGATATCGTCGTATTCAACCACAACCTCAAGCACGCCGCCTTTGGCGGGACGGAGCGGCGGCAGATGTACACGATGAACTTCTGCCGCCGCTATCCCGAGGACCGGATTGAGGAGCTACGCACGAAATTGGGGCATGAGGCGCGATTCTGGACAGATCGCATTCACGGTGAAGAGATGATTCGCACCGCAGGGCCAGAGCGGATGGTACACCTTGAGCAGGTCATGGAGAATGATACGCACCTCGCTGAGTTGGCGCGGGAACATAAAAGCACAAGGCACGAACCCTCGCGTGGCTGACCGCTTGCGTCGCTTGGTTTGAGGAACGCTCCTACTGCATTGAACGGTTATCAAACTCAACCTTATAACGGAATTTGTCATCAGTGAGAAGTATCTCTATGGAGGTTTACGTATGAAACGCTTGATGAAACGCGAAGGTCAATTCAATTTTGTCATTGAGGACGTGCCGATCCCCTCGCCTGGAACGGGACAGGCACTGATTCGCAACAAGGTCACTCTTATCAGTCGCGGATCGGAAATCGGTGGTCGATACACCAGTGAGAGTGCTTTAGAGCAACGTTCTATGGGCTACTCCGCCGCCGGTGTCATTGAGGCAGTGGGAGCCGAGGTCACGGCGTTTGCACCCGGTGACAGAGTTATGGCAAGTGCCCCACATGCGGAGTATGTGGTCGTTGATGTCGAACCGGGAGTCACTGTCCGACACATGCCCGATGAACTTTCATTCGAGAATGCCACGTTCTGGCCGCTGACAACCAGTGCGGTCATGTGGTCTTGGGCTTCCTCTATCCAACCGGGGGATACCCTCGTTATTCTCGGTGCAGGGCTCATCGGTAGCCTCTGTATGCAGGTCATGCGAATCACAGGACCGCAACGCATCATCATGGTCGAAGGGATTCCCTTACGGTGTGAAATCGCACAGAAACTCGGTGCCGACGAAGTCATTAACTTCAACACGGAAGACCCTGTTGCGGCGGTCAAACGCCTCACAGACGGCAACGGCGCAGATGTCGTCATCGAAGCCGTTGGAGGCCCGGCGGGTATGAAGGCATTCGATCAGGCGCAGGACATGACCCGGGCAAATGGAACAATTCTGCTTATCGGTCTCTATCACAAAGAACCCCTTCGTCTCGAGGTCCACAAAGTCATGAATAAGAAGATTCTCGGTGCCGGGCACATCCCATATCGGCGAGCTGAAGGTGCGAAGGTCGCGCTCGGACTGCTCATCGGCGGTCAAGTGCGCCCGCAGGAGATGGTCACGCATCGACTTGATGGAAAAACCGAGGCGGTCGAAGCCTTCAGGTTACTCTATGAACGGCTTGACGAAGCGATGTGTGTCACGTTGCGTTGGGATGACGATTAGCGTAAAACCAGATTGTGCAAGCCAAAAGCAAAAAAGGAGCGAAAGGCATCTACAATGGACAAAATCTACAAAGTTGCAGTGATTGGTTGCGGTGGAATTTCTCACATGCACACAGGGTGGTATGTGAATGAACCGAGGGCGACTCTGGCCGCGATTGCCGATGTGAACGCAGAGGGGTTGAAAGCGTATGGCGAACAGTACGAGGTCGAAAAACAGTACACCGATTACATTGAAATGCTCGAAACAGAGGAGATAGACATTGTTTCGGTGTGTACGCGCCCAAAACTACATGCACCGATAGTAATCGAAACCGCCAAACACGGTGTGAAAGGCATCCTTTCTGAAAAACCGATGGCGGAGAATCTCGGGCAGGCGCAAGAAATGCTTGACGTGTGTTCGGAACACGGCGTGAAATTGGCAATTGACCATCAAACACGGTTTAGCGCGCCTTATGTGGCGGCGAGACAGATGATTGCCGACGGTCTTATTGGCGAACTCTTTCGGATTCACGGTGTCTGCGGCGGAGGTGACCTCAAGGACAATGCCACGCATACCGTTGATATCATGCGATTTCTCTATGGCGACCGTCCCGTCGTTTGGGTGATCGGTCAGATTGAGCGCATTGGCACACCGACGAGTTACGACCTCCACTCCGAGAATTTCTCGCTCGGTTACTTCAAGTTTGAGGACAATGTGCGCGCCATCATTGAATCGGGTAGCGATACCGCCCCCGGTTATCACCATATCTACTGTTACGGAACAGAGGGTGAAATTGAACTTGCCGCCCCGGGTGGACCGTCTCTCCGTTCCCGCACCGCAGCGTCAGGAGGCGAATGGGTGACACCCGAACTTGATTCGGAAATTAGTCCCGTACAAGATCTCATTGCCGCCATTGAAGAGGACCGAGAACACCGCTCAAGTGGTTATCAGGGATACGCGACCCACGAACTGCTCATGGCAATTTATGAGTCATCCCGAAAACGACGTAGGATTCAGCTACCGCTTGAAGAGATGGAATCACCATTGACGCTGATGGTTGACGATGGGTGGGTTTAAGAACCTGATCTTAAAAAGAAAGCAACCTTGACCCCGTGGGCAGGAAATCCCTTTCCCGCCCTCCGATACTGATGACTTTTCAAACAGGACTCCAAAATAAAAAAGGCACGCTCACAACTATTGTAAGCGTGCCTTTCGTTTTCTAGTCCAGCAAGGTAAATTGTATCAGTGCCGTCTTGACTTGAGCGAGCCCCAAGTCGTGCTTAATTTACCCGCAGGCTGGACAGCAAGCCCCTCGGCTCTGAAGTTGTTTGCGGCTTCGTTAGCTGTCAGTGCCCGGTCATAGATGCGAAATTCATCAAGATACCCTTGTATGGTATCGCAATCACAGCCATCTGAACGGTCACCGATACCCAGCATGAGTCCACCTTTTTTCAACGGTCCACCCTTAATCGAATACTTATTTGCTTGCTTTCCGTCGACATAGAGAATAACCGTGTCTCCATCATACGTTCCCACGAGATGAAGCCACTTCTTTAGCGGAATGTCGCCCTTAATGTCGTGAGCGCCGGCATCGGTAGCACCTTTTGATCCTTTAACCCAAAAATTCCACCGATCATCGTCGTCATCGTAATACAGAGACGCAACACTACTATTGCCAGCGGCAGTGTTGTCCAAAGAGATCATGCGATTCCAACTATCGTCTAAGGCATTGATATAAGCCCAGACTTCGAGGGTAATCTCATCCCAATCCCTATCGAATTTGCTTTTGGGGTCGTCTTCAACGAGCAGACGATCGACAGACCCATCAAACAACATGCACTCGCCAATCTTACAATCTGCGGCTTTGGCAAGTTCCGGGTCCCCTTTCATAACAGCAACTTCCCCGCCGAAAATATCGGTGGCTTCCTTTTTATCCTTGACCGAATCTTTATCAAAAGACCAATAAGCAATCAGCCCATCCTCAACGGCACCGACTGAATAGGCTGGCTTCGTTCCCCAACCGAGTACGCCTTGAAGGGCAATGATGCAGAAAATCGCTACTACTTTCTTGAACATTGTCATTCTCCTTTCGATGACATCTGTTTTGTGAATCTGAAAGGGTGTTTGAAAAGTTGGCCCTCTCAAACACGTTCTGAAAAATGATGTGAAGGTAACACTCTCAAATTGCATCTGCTATGCCCAAGCTTCCGACACAGCTTATGCGGAGCCGCCGACGAGTCACAATAGTACACCGCTCATCGACAACTTTAAAGAGATTATACCATATCAGCATCAGCATTTACCAAATATATTTTTGTGATATTTTACAATTTGCTACCTAATTCCAGAGAAACCGAAGTTTTTTGCGTCGCGTTCGTCCCCCCACCCGTAGAGGCGGGGTTTCCCCGCCCGTATTTAGGAAACCAAACTCGGTTTCTTTTCTTCTTTGCGTCCTTGCGTCTTTGCGTTAAATTTAATTGGTTTGGCGGCGTGTCGGCAACGGTTCTGTCAGTGGGACAATCCACGGTAGATGCCCCAGTGTACGTGACTGAGCCGCGAGGTTCACTTTTGGGTCAATCAGCAGTTGAGGCTTACGCCCATTGAGCGACGCCCGAACTGCGGCATACACTTCGACCCGCTCATACCCCTTTTTGCGGTATTCGCTCGCAACGTGATGAGCGAACTGTAGAATCATCTTCGGGTGGATGGACATTTCTCGCACCTGCCAAGGTAGCAGGTAACGTAGCGGATTAATCTTCAACACTTTTTTGTCTACCGTCACTCGAAACTCCGCACTTTGTACCTCCTTAGCGCGCAATCTCAGTCGCCAAGCGAACCGATGCCCCTCCTCGGTCCAGCTCGCATTCCCCGGATAGAGATAGTGTCGCAATGGCACAAGAAGTTGCACCGCCAAATAGATGCCCACCAGCGCAATTACCACACGCTGTCGGGGTTGAAGGAACACGCTCTCCTCGGAACGGATCGGCTCGTGTCGTTCCTGTTTTGAAGCAGACCACCATCGTCCAGTCAAACGTAGAGGCCAATCCGGCGAGAGGTACAGTGCAGTCAAAGCAATCATGAACCACGGGAAAAACCGGAATTTCAGCATCCACAGGTTCGTTAGATGGAACGCAACCGCAAACGCAAACGCAAAGGGGCGTGTTTTTTTCCACAACAGCAAAGGCACAACCAGCAGATCGAACACCAGACCACCGTAAATCAAGAAGTACACCAACCACTCATTGCTCAATCCACCAATAAGCGGAGCATCGAACTGCGAGAAGAACATCCGTATCGGTTCACCGCGTAACCAGTCACCGTTTATCTTCGCCAGTCCACTATAGAAGTACACAACGCTAACCTGCGCGATAAGCAAACCGAGTGTCCATGCCTGTGCCGTGTTTGAACGGATAGCGGGACGGTGCCACGCATCCACTGAAAACGCACGATGGGCAGGGATAAAAATCATCAGAAAACTAATCAGGCAGATCAGATAGAAATGGTTTCGATACTGCGCTTGGTCTAACAGGAAAACATAGGTGAACCCCAAGCAAAACAGGGAAATACTGACCCGATACCAAAGACCGAAAATGATAAAGACCGCAAGTCCCCCAAGTATCAGAAAGTGAATGTACATCCCACCACCGGGCCACGGTCGTATCCAGTCAAATCCGTAGTACGTGAAGTGAAATTCCGGATTAATCCATAAGCGTTGAACCCAGCGATTGTAGTAATAACACACCTCCCAGAGCATAAGCGAGCCAAAGGCAATGCGGAAATAAACAAGGGAAGCGATGTCAACAGGCTGGAAGAAATAACGCCAGATTCCGCTCTGGCCTGTCACAGGAGCGCATTCCGAAGTGTTGGTGAGCGGCGAATTAACAGTCATACGGTTTGTTGATAGTAGGAGTTTGTGGTAATGCGATTCATCACATGTTTTTCAGTTCATATCAATCTTACCAATACCACCCAATCAAGTCAAGTGTTTTCTCGGTAAGCCGTGCCCGAACTGAAACGCCCCCATTGTAAATTTCGTTCAATGGAATAGCGCATTTTAACGTTTTTAATTGACCGACGACATCCAATACGAGGAGAGCAAAATGAAAGCGTTATTCATTGATGACCATGTTGTTGAGGAAATTGACAATCTCGCCCGCAAACTGCACCAGCCAGAGAAATTCGACAATAACGTTGTGCTTAGGGCAGAGCATCGCTGGGAGAACTGCGGTATTATGATGTGGACAACCCCGGCCTGGGTTCCCGAGGAACAGGTCTTCAAGACGCTCTACTACGCAATCGCCGAGTCAGATACCTCTGAGGTAGAACTCGACATGACCGGCGCGCCGATGGGTGGGAAAAGCTTTATCTGCTATGCAATCTCAGAAGATGGCGTGAATTGGAATAAGCCGGTCCTAGGACTTCACGATTACGATGCCCTATCATGGCGAGCATCCGCGATAGGAACAGAGAACAACATCCTGCCCACGGGAATACCGCTCGCCCCGATCTACGACCCTCACGACCCCGACGAGCGACGACGCTACAAAGGGATGGGATGGGGCGGAACAGGACACGGGCTAACGCCAGCCATCTCCGCGGATTGCCTTCACTGGACATACCTCGATGTGCCATCGGTGCCAAGCTCGGACGAGGCGCACTTTGGTTATGATGAGGAGAATCGGCTATTTATCGCCACCGTTAAGCACAGCAGTCCCGACGGTCGGTCACCTTACGGACGCGCCTTCTGTTTGAGTACCAGCGAGGACTTTGAAAACTGGAGCGAGATAGAACTGGTATTCCACGCCGACCAGCTCGACCAAGAGAACGGTGAAGAGCGGATGCGGAAATTCATCGAGCATCCCGACTATCTCACCCCTGTCTACAACCGCCCCGAAGAGTGGCGCACCGATGTTTACAATTTTCCCGTATTCCGCTACGAGGGGTTGTATCTGGGGCTACCGGTGATGCACCACTGGTCAGGAAAGCATCCACCCCTGTACGAAAACGTGGACAGTCGTAAGTCAGTGGAACTCACTTCCAGCCGAGACCTCCGGCAGTGGGAGCGCGTAGCAAACCGCACACCGTTCATGGAGCTATCACCCGTAGGGGATGGCAGTGCCTACGATACCGGGCAGATTGTGGTCGCCAACGGTCCCGTCCGACGCAACAACGAGCTCTGGTTCTACTACCTCGGTGCCCGTCACCGCGTCCAGTCCCTGCCCGACCTGATGAACAGAAAATACCTTGACACCCACGCCATCGCACTCGCGAAACTTCGCGTTGACGGCTTCGTGTCGCTAAAGGGTGGGGTTGAATGGGGCTCGACCCTGACCAAACCGCTCGTTGTGGAAGGCAGAGAACTGCGCGTCAATGTGGACTCATGGCGAGGCAGGGTTAAGGCAGAAGTTATCAACCCCGATGATGGGAGACCGCTCCCCGGATACACCCTAGACGATAGTATACCGGCGATGGTCGATAGTATTGACGAACCGATGTGCTGGAAGGAGAAGAGTGACCTGACCGAACTTCGCGGCACGACCGTACGCCTACGCTTTTCGTTACTTGAGGCGCAGCTTTACGCCTTCTGGTTCACCGACTGATGCACAGATTCGGTGTCATTCGCATTGATCTGTCCTCTTAGCCCCGTGGGCGGGAAATCCCTTTCCTACCTTGACCCCGTGGGTGGGAAATCCCTTTCCTACCTTGACCCCGTGGGCGGGAAATCCCTTTCCCGCCTTGACCCCGTGGGCGGGAAATCCCTTTCCCGCCTTCTCCCGATACGTCGTGATGACTTTTCAAACCAACTCTCAGACTTCAACCCCACACTTCGCGGCGACATCCTGGATGTTCGCCCATGTGGTTTGCTCAATAAAGATACCGTCCCTCAGTCGCTTTTCCTGTTCACGCACCCCCCGCTCGCCCGGCACGAGAATTTCGGCAACATCGGGTGCCCTCTTCGCGGACTTGATGTATTCGATAAACCGTTCCACCTCCGTATTGAAAATCGGCAGGTCAACAAAGCTGGCGATATTAATCACCGTAACAAACAACCCATTGCCGACCCGCGACTCGCCTTCGCGGCTACATCCCGCCCCGCTCAACGCCCCCGAAAGCACATCGACGAGAAAGCTGAGTCCGAATCCTTTATGAGCGGCAATTCCGCCAAACGGAAGTATCGCGCCGGGCGGTTGCCCATAAAAATCATCAACATTTGTCGTTGCGTTACCCGATGCGTCAATAATCCATCCCTCTGGCGCAGACTCATCCCGGTGCTTTTTGACCCGTATTTTCCCCGAAGCGACGACGCTGGTGGACATATCCAAGAGAATCGGCGCACGTCCTTCGACAGGAATCGCACAAGCGAGCGGGTTGGTCGAGAGCCGCGGTTCAATGCCACCAAAGGGGGCGACACACCCACCGCCACCGTGGTCGTTGACCGTCAGAATCGCAATCATACCCGCTTCTGCCGCAATCAAGGCATAGCCACCCAATCTGCCCACCTCGTTTGAACGACAGACGGTGACCGAACTAATATCCGTTGCCTTTGCCTTCTCAACGGCCAGTTTTACAGCGTGTGTGGCGAGAACAGGGCCAAACCCCCAATTGCCATCCAACACAGCCATCGAAGGGGATTCACGTTTGACCACAATTTCTGCCCCTGGCTGAATGAGGGCATCTTCAATTTCTCGAACATATTTTGGCAGGTGAATGACACCGTGCGAATCGTGTCCAACTCGATTCGCATCAACCATCGAGCGCGTCACCACCTCCGCCTCCCCCTCCGAGATACCGAGGGCACGAAAGACTTTCAGACATATTTCGGTTAACTCATCTGCTGTAAAAATGGGCATGGTCAAACTCCTTATTTAACACAAAGGCGCAAAGAAGAACAGAAATAGAAGGGCTAGGGGCAGCAACTTGTAAGTGCTTGGATACGCTCCAGCAAGCAGGCCGTGAGACGCTCAATCTTTTCCTCTCCTGAAACCACCATATCCGCAACCCCCTTGCTCGGCTCAACGAAGGCATTGTGCATCGGACGAGTGGTGCTCAGATACTGTCGGATGACGGAATCCACGGTGCGTCCGCGTTCTGCAATGTCACGGGCCATACGACGGATGAAACGGATATCAGCAGGCGCATCAACGAACACCCGAAGATCGAGCAGTGACCTGACCCCCTCAATGGCGAACAACAGGATGCCTTCGATTAGTACAATCAGCGCGGGATGCACAAGGCGGGTATCTGGGACGCGGGTATGTGTGGTGAAGTCATAGATGGGTACCTCGATGGGGTATCCCGCTTTGAGTTGATGCAGGTCGCGGGTCAAGGTTTCGATATCTAACGCATCTGGGTGGTCAAAATTCGTTGCCGCACGGGCTTCAGGGGACAAATGGCTAAGGTCTTTGTAGTACCCATCGCAACTCATTACAAGGGAGTGCTGGTTCCCAAGACGTTCGTAAATCGCTGTTGTCAGCGTCGTTTTCCCAGAACCGCTCCCGCCCGCGATTCCGACGAGAATGGGTGTTAATCCGATTTCAGTCGTCATTTTCACCCCTGCCGCGCCCTGTAGGAGGGGCATCCCTGCCCCGATTGCTGGAAAAGCATCCCTGCCCCGATTGTTGGAAAAGCATCCCTGCCCCGATTGTTGGAAAGACATCCCTGCCCCGATTGTTGGAAAAGCATCCCCGCCCCAATTGTTGGAAAGACATCCCTGTCCCGCTCTTGCTCCAAAACAGGTATCCTGCAAAAAATCACGATTCCAACCGAGCCGCTAACGTCTGTTGCACTGTTTTAATCCGCTCCGGATGTGTAATTTTCGTACCATCCTTCTCCGTCACATAAAACGAATCAATTGCCCAAAACTTCTCCGTAGAAATCTTTGCAATACAAATATCGAGCCCAAGCTGATAAAACTGGTCTGAGATTGTATATAACAAACCCACCCGATCCGGAACACGGATGTCGATAATCGTTGCACGGTCTGATCCGTCGTTATCAATATAGATTTCTGTGGGTATATTACGGCGTGGGGCAGGAGGGGAAGCAGTCTGCTGAATTTTTTGATGAAGGCCAGTTTCGATATCATCCTGAGCTTCCCATACATCCATTAAAGTCTCAGCAATCTGATGACACCGTTCTGCTGTCGCGCCTTCTTTCGTCTTCCCATCTGTGATATTGAGCACATCAATAACAATACCATCACTGCGTGTATCAATTTCGGCCCTTAAGATGTTAATATTCTCAGCTGCGAGAGTGCCGGTAATACGTCGAAAGATTCCCCGCGCATCGCGTGTACAGATACCGATTTGGGTATTTGTTTGCCCCTCGCCAAAACATGAGACAGCAATCGGCGCGTCACCTAGCTGCTTGATAAGCTGAATCTGTTTGCTAATGAACTCTGGGCGATTTGAAATCAACGCATGTTCAGGCATTGTCTGAAAGTGCAAGCTAATTTCACCCTCACCGACAACATCACCAATCAACCGGTTGACCTCCTCATGCAGTTCATCAAGCCGCATCTGGTCTGTGTTGCCCTGTAGAAATTTGAGGGTTCGCGTGTAAAGTTCCCTAAGTAGCGTTGCATTCCATCTCGTCCAGATGGTTTCATTGACCGCCCGCATGTCCGCAAACGTTAAGAGATAAAGCATTTTTAAGTGCTGTTCATCCCCAACAAGTTCTGCAAAACGCTGGATGACTTTCGGGTCATCAAGGTCACGTTGACGCGCTATGTGACTCATATCAAGGTGTTTCGCAATCAGAAACAGAACAATTTCTGCATCGTCTCCTTCGATTTGTAAACGGGTTAATACCGCCTTCGCCGCTTCAACACTGCGGTCATCGTGAGTTCCGGGCCCCGCAATTCCCTTTCCAACGTCATGTAATAAAACGGCAAGCCGCAACAACCCCGGCTGCTCTATTGATTTTAGAATCTCGACAAAAGCCTCTCCATCTTTCAGTTGTGCAAGCGTTGCCTCCTCAAGATTCTCGATTGCATACATCGTGTGCTCATCAACAGTATACCGATGTGGTGGGTCACATTTGACAAGTGACCGGATTGCCCCAAGCTCCGGCAAATAACGGTCTAATACCTGCCAACGGTGCATACAACGTAACGTCTCAGCCACCCGCTCTCCATGGCGTAGAATCAAGCGAAAATCGGTTGCATTATGCTCTGAAGCTCTAAAACTGTCGTTGATTAGGTTAAGTCGTTTGACAATCTGATGTCGTATCTCGGCACTGATTCGATAACCGAGCTGTTGACGATGAGCAAATACTTTAATCATGCGGTTCGGACTGGAGTGAAAATCAGACCGACCCGGTTGAAAACAGATCTCGTTCCGTACTACCATAAAGCCATTAGGTAATGTTTTCGCACCTAAACGATTAATGAGCGAATTCGCGGATAATTTCCTATACTTCACGCTCTCAATGATCAGATTTGCAAATTCGTAAAGGTTCTCCGCGTGGAGATAGTAATCCCGCATCATCAATTCTTCTGCGAACATATCGCTTTCGTCCTCGTACCCGAGGTTATTTGCTACTGTTCCTTGTACTTCAAAGGTCAGCTGATCGCTGCGTCTTTGTGCGAGATAATGGAGTTCATTCCGCAATCGCCAGAGAAAATCGAGTGAAGCCTCGCAGGCATCAGAGACGCTTTCGGGGATAATCCCACGCTTCCAGAGCCCTTGCAGTTCTTTGACGCGATAGCGAACAGCTGCAACCCAAATCGCAGTGTGAAAATCCCTAAGCGCGCCGACGCTTTCCTTAACGTTCGGCTCCTGGAGGTAGATGGTCGAACCATAACTCTCATGCCGTTCGTTCCATTCATGAATCGTTTGTGCAATAAATCGACTCACTTTCCTTCTGAAAACGTGCTTCGATGTCTGTCTTTGAAATTGGCGATAAACCGTCTTGTCACCGGCAATTGCTCGCGCCTCGATCATTGATGTCTTTGAGAAAATGTCCTGATAGGTTGCACGGATACACTCCTTGATCGACCGACAGCTATGCCCCACCTCAAATCCGACATCCCAGAGGGTCGAAATGAGTTGAGACGCGAACGGCCGCAACTCCTCTGCACTGACTTGAGAGTTCTTATAAACCAACATGATGTCAATGTCAGAATAGGGATTGAGTGCCTGCCGACCATATCCGCCCAAAGCAAGAATCGTCATCGGCGTATCTTCGGGTAAAATATCCGTTTGAATCGCCGCGTGGTAAATGCGTTTAATGACGTTGTCTGCAAGGCGGGTGTACTCTTCGACAATTTCCTTACCGCCAATTCCAAACTGATGGCGATTATAGATACGTTCCCGCTCTTTCGTGCAGAAGTGGTTCAGTTCTTCAACGAGCGTCCGATTTTGCAATTTGTCTTGTTGCATCAAGTTTCTGTTCCTTTGTCGCATTTGAGTTTGGATGCCGCCATCAACCCAACTGAGGCCAATTACCAAAAAAGAGTATGCCAGCAAGCATCGGTATCAAAGCGAGTATAATTTTTGCTTCAAGCAGGTAATGCTGATAACGTAAGACCCGCGAATCCTTTGTCGCCAACCAATCAATAAACGCAATCCGGCGATGAATCGAAGGATGGGTATGAAACACCTCAAACAAACGCCGGATTGATTTGGGGAAATAATTGAGGAGAGCAAGACGACTGAGCGCGGATTTGAACACTTCAGGATTGCCCGTTAGCCTTACAGCGTAGAGATCTGCTTGATGCTCAAAACGTCTCGACAGATAGCGAAAAACAAAGACAAAGTAGAAAACGAAAAAGGCGATTGTCACAATTGAAGGCAGAATGGAGGATTCGGGTAGTGCGCTTTCGATGGGGGCTACGATGTAGAGATAAAAGAGCATGTGGCCAAGAAAGTAGGTTAGCCAAAAGAGGAGGTAGGTCAAAAGGTGTTTATAACGGATATGCCCAAATTCATGCGCGACAATTGTTTCAATCTCCTCAACCGTGAAACGTCTCATTAACGCATCGGTTAAAAAAATCTTACGTGCCCACGGGGCAATCCCGGCGACCGCCGCATTTGCAATTGACAGCGACCCCGTCTGCCAAACCACGATGTTTTTATATTTAATTCCATCCCGCTCAGCCAAGCGGTGAAGCCTCGCCTCTAAGTCGGGATGTGCAAGTGGGACCGTCTTCCAAATCAGACCGAGCAGCAGGGGAGCGTATACGTATGCCGATAGAATCAACATCGCAGCAAGCGCAATAAGCAAATACACATGCTCAATAAAAAACGCTTTCACGCCTGTCGGAAGTAGCACAATCAGATCAAGGATGGCTAAATAGACAAATAGCGGCATAAGGGGTAGCAGTAGAAATTTCAGATGGAAACTCAGCAGTTCGCTGCGTTTCCAACGTTGACGGAGCACCAGCTGATCGATTTCATAAAGTGCCACTCGGATGAGCATCAGTCCAACAATAAGCGGAATAATCGCCAATGTCTGCCGCATGTTGACAAAAGGTAAAAATTGGAGTCTTTGGTGAATCAATAGCGGTAAGTTCAGGAGATGTATCTCACAGACATAGCCGACCAGCAGAAGAATCTCAAAAACAATCGCTGTACGCTTAAAGAGATACAACCGACGCACCTGCTCCTCCACGTCAGTAGAGGTTGTCCGTGCCGCATAGGAACCCGAAAAATAAACCAAAATCGCCGGAACAACTGTTGCCCCCACAGTAAATACAATTGTGAGCAGTTCATTGACCTCTCTAATATTTTCCGGAGGTTCGTGGAATAAAACAATTAATCCTGCAATTAAGACAATACTAATCTGTCCCATTTGGTCTCTCTTCTTGAAAATTGGTAATCCCTGCTCGGTTTGGCTTCCCAAATCCAATTTGCTATGCGGCTCCATTTAGCCCTAAATCTGCTAGTGACTCCGCGTTGTGCACCTTGGTGACAAGGCCTGTTAATTCCTCCTGAGATTCAATTGCCCTGACCCGATCTGTGATAATAGGTGGAAGTTCACCAAATTTTACTTGCAACAACTCCAAAAGAATTAAGTGTATCCCTTCTTGTCGCCCTTCTTGCCGCCCTTCTTGCCTCACTTTGCCAAAGTAACTATATTCCATTTCTCTTACCTCCCGGTTGACTTCCTGACCCAGCCGCTCATCAAACGCAGTGGATTCGTCAGGGGTCAGTTGGTAATACGTACGAATAAAATTTAACAGTAGAATCTTCTCATCGTCTTCGTATTCACTTTCGTAAATACGACGATAGCAGGCTGACATCCGTTCAATTTTAGCCTCATCGCCTCTATCCATCAAGGCGGACTTCTATCTATCAAGACTTGGCCCAGGACACCGGATTATCATCTGACCAATAGTCCGCAACAGAAAGACCCGACAGACCGATGTGAAAATAGTTGTAAGTCACCAGCTCGTGACCGAAGATTTCCTCTCGATAAGTTTCCACTTCAAACGGTTTCGTTCTACGCTCGGGACAAAGGGCTATTGGGAATATCGGCAGACGATGACTGAGGCGTATGAGCATAAAGTATTCAAACATCCGAGCTTGGAGGGCCTCCCGCCACGGGTTTTCGATTTCAACGTGGATTAAAAACAGTTCGTCCGCACCGTTAAAGGTGGCAACTTTTACAACAAGGTCTGCATTCCGATGAAATGATTGTCCCTCTGCCGTTTGTGAGTGTTCCTCTGCATCAAGGAATTCAATGGACTCCCACTGTATGCGTTGTGCCACATGTGGGTAAAAGAGTTCCATAAAAGATTGGAAAAATCCCTTGAGTAGTTGCTTAAAGAGTGAATCATATTCCATAGAAATTTGCCTCCCTTATACCCTTTTTTGGGGCTTGTAGATGTGCGGTAGAAATAATTGGCTGGTTAGAAGAAACCGATTTTGGGGCAAAAACGCGATTTCTAATTCGTCAGCAGTCTCTAGCTAGCAACTTGAGTCATTTTATCACAGTGCGGTTTATGAAGTCAAAAGAAAACAAAGCCACTCCTGACCCCGTAGGCGGGGCATCCCTGCCCCGCTCTCTCCTGATACGTTATGATGACTTCTAAAACAAGTTCTGAGGAGTTACCCAACCGACTGAAATTTTCTTTCCCATCCTCATTCAGAATTTTCTTGTATTAAAAACAGGATTGTGCTAAAATATATTCACGTTGAAGAACGGTCAGCTCATTATTCCAAGAATTGCCCTTCTGATTATCGCAAGATAGCGACGTAAAATCAGCAGGGTGGACAAATACACGTCCCATAACTCACTTATGTGATTAACCTTTGTAGGAGGAAAAAATGAAAAATGTAACCATGCTGTCCATCGTTGCCCTTTTTGTTTCGAGTATCGCTCTAAGCGGATGTGGAAAGCTCAGTACGAACGACTTCGAGATGTGGCGAGATGATTACGTCAAACAGACTGACGAAACCCATACAAAGTTGCAAGGGGATGTCGCCAAGCTTGACGGTAAAGTGGATAATCAAAACACCACATTGACAAACGCGGTTGGCGAGAAATCAGAGCGCGCCAAAGAAGACGCGATTGCATACGCAGAACAAGGCGATGCCGATACCATCAAAAAGGGTCAAGATGCTGACAGCAAACTCCGCACAGAGCTCACCAAAGCCGCTAACGATGCGGGGAAAGAAGCGCGAAATTTCGCGACAGGCGAAGACGATAAGTTGCGCTCTCAAATCAAGATGCTTGATCAGAAGGCAAGCTCCCACGACGGATCTCTCGCGCAGCTACAAGATTCGCTCAAGATGGCACAAGACGAAGCGAAAAATGCAAAAGTCGCTGCCAGAAAGCCGATGCGGGCTGCTACCGTCCATTTTATGAGCGGGAAAGCCAGTTTAACCGCAGAAGCGATGAAAGCTCTTGATATGGGAATCGCCGCTATTAAAAACAATGCCGGCTATCAGGTGAAAGTCATCGGCCATGCTGATGGCACCCCAGTGCTCGGAGGCAAGTATCGCAGCAACTGGGATCTTTCTCAAGCCCGTGCCGCCTCTGTTGCGAAATATCTCAAAGAGAAAGGAATCACCGGCGATATTGATATCGTCGGCCGCGCACATACAGAGCCAGTCGCCGCAGGAAACACCAAAGAAGGAAAAATGCGAAACCGACGGGCTGAAGTGATCATCTATCCTCCCGGATCGATGAAGTAGTGTACCATTCATCCTTTCAGATTAGGGAAATTGGGCAGATTTGATCTTCGCCCAATTTCCCTTTTTTTTTATCATCCGAAATGCGAAATTCCTCATCTGCTCCTGCTGGATTGACAAATCCCTCCACCGCTCCTGCTGGATTGACATATCCAGCAGATCATTGAAACTTGCTTAACAAGGAACAAACCCAATGACCGACGAACAAATCAAAAAGAAAGAAATCGAATCCGCTCTCGCGAAAATACCCGACAGCGATTTTTTAGAAACCTCAAAAGACCTACTGGCAGTTTTGGGCTACCGCAGCCAACGCACCGCGAAACTTTGGGAAACGGTCGATGAATTTATTGAGGCATTACCCGCCCGGAACAGAAACACCGAGACGGAACAGGAATTCCTTGAGGACGCAGAATCGGTAGAGCTGGTGTTTCAAGTGACAGATGACGAAATTGCCGCCAGCAATCAGATAGAGCTGTTTGAGGCACCTGCCTTTGATCAGGGGAATGCAAAGAGTTTCATGTTCTTTGCCGTAGAATTGAAAGCCAAAGACTACTCCCGAAGCAAGTACGCCCAATTCACACGCGAGATCAACAAGCGGATAATCATGCCCGTTGTGGTCATCTTCTGCGTCAAGTCATCTTGCCACCCTTTAGGGCGCGTTGAGAACCGTTTGACCTTATGTTTCGTCGGTCGCCGCCCACACAAGCGTGACCCAGACCGAGACGTACTCGAACAAGTCACCCTAATCAAAGACATTCATCTCAATATCCCACACCGGGCGCATCTCGATATTCTATTTGAGTTGTCGCTGGAAGAGTGCGCGAAGTGGATGAGTGCCAACACCCAACCGGCAAACTTCGATGGCTTGCTCGCCGCGTGGCTTGCCCGACTGGATACCGAAGAACTCAACAAGCAATTCTACCAGAAACTGTTCAACTGGTTTGAATGGGCAATTGCGGAGGCAAAGTTTCCGACAGACGAAAAGCGCACCCTGGAGCCAGAGGAGCATGTGATTCGGTTAATTACACGCCTGCTATTTGTGTGGTTTATTAAAGAGAAGGGATTGGTAGCGGATGCACTGTTCACCGAGGCGGAAGTCTCCCCTTTGCTGAAAGCCTACGACCGCGAAAGTGGCGATTCCTACTACCGCGCCGTACTCCAAAACCTGTTTTTCGCCACGCTGAACACGGAAATCAAAAAGCGTCAGTTTAGCACACGCACAAACGCTAAACATCGCAACTTCTCACTATATCGCTACAAAGCGCAGATAAGCGACCTCCACAAACTGCAAGGGCTGTTCGCCCAAACCCCATTCATCAACGGGGGCTTGTTCGATTGCCTCGACAGCGAGGAGGGGACAGGAGATGGCGGCTACCGTATTGACTGTTTTTCCGATGTACACTACAAGAAGTTAAGCTTCCCCAACCGTCTCTTCTTTGACGAGTCCCACGGCCTGATTCCCCTGCTGAAACACTACAAGTTCACCGTAGAGGAGAACACGCCGATAGAGCAGGAGGTAGCGTTAGACCCCGAACTGCTCGGCAAAGTGTTTGAAAACCTACTCGCTGCATTCAACCCTGAAACCGGTGCTACCGCACGGAAACAGACCGGCTCCTACTACACGCCGCGCCCGATTGTGGACTATATGGTGGAGGCGGCGTTAACCGCAACGCTGGCAGAACAGGTCCAACCAACGGATCTTGATGCGGAGTTGTGGGAGGAGCGGTTGCGCTATCTTTTCGATTACGCGCAGACATTCGACGATGACGTAGGGGTTGGGTCCCCCAACCCGTACTTCGATAACCGTGAATCAGACGCAGTTGTGCGAGCGATTTCAGAGTTGAAAATCTTAGACCCAGCAGTCGGCTCCGGTGCCTTTCCAATGGGCGTACTCCACAAACTGACGCTCGCACTGCGTCGACTTGACCCAGATAACACTCGATGGGAACAGTTACAGAAAGAACGTGCGCTACAGCGAGCGGAGACAGCATTTGACACACAGGACGACGAAGTACGGCGCGAAGAACTCATCGAAATCGACGAAACGTTCAAGCGGTATCGCGACTCGGATTTCGGTCGAAAGTTATACCTCATCCAAAACAGCATCTTCGGCTTGGACATCCAATCCATCGCCTGCCAAATCGCCAAACTCCGCTTCTTCATCTCCTTGGCAATTGAGCAAGAGCCCGATAAAGACGCAGACAACTTCGGAATCAAGCCTCTACCAAACTTGGAGACGCGCTTTATCGCGGCAAACACCCTAATCGGTCTTAAGAGCGAGCGAACCCTGACAAGCCCAAAAGCGAAGGCTTTAGAAGGAGAACTGGGGGGTAACCGCGAGCGACATTTCCACGCGAGGACACGCTCCCAGAAACTAGCGTGTAAGAGAGCGGACAAAAAATTACGACGAGAATTGGCGACAGAATTAAGGCATATTGGGATGCCCGCCGATGATGCCAAAAAAATCGCCGCCTGGGATCCCTACGACCAAAACGCAAGTACAGATTGGTTTGACCCAGAATGGATGTTCGGAGTTGCAGATGGGTTTGATGTCGTGATTGGGAATCCGCCGTATATTCAACTGCAAAAAGACAACGGGAGATTGGGGCGTTTGTATGCGCCGTGCAATTTTGACAGCTTTATCAGAACAGGAGATATTTACTGTTTGTTCTATGAAAAAGCGAATCAACTGTTGAAAAACGGCGGGCATGTCTGTTTTATTACCTCCAACAAATGGATGCGCGCAGGGTATGGCAAAAAGTTGAGAGACTATCTTATAGGGCACACCCAACCCGTTCAACTGCTGGACATGGGCCCGGGTGTATTTGATGCCACCGTAGACACCAACATCCTGCTTCTACAAAACACCCCACCCGATGCGCGCTTGACCTTCACTGCCACAACCATCGAATCTGATTTTGACCCACACACCGGGAACATCGCCCAATACTTAAACGATAACGAGATGGCTATGGCCCTGCCCCCCAAAGACGAAGCGTGGACAATACGCTCACCCGCCGAACTCGCCCTAAAACACAAAATAGAGGATATCGGCAAACCGCTCAAAGATTGGGATATAAACATCTATCGCGGAATTATAACAGGTTGCAACGAAGCATTCATCATAGACGGAGCCAAGCGCGACGACCTGATAGCACAAGACCCAAAGGCAGCCGAAATCATCAAACCACTTCTGCGTGGGCGCGACATTGAACGCTACCATGTTCGGAAATCTAGGTGGTACATGCTCGCAACCGGTTACGATTTAGATATTCCAAACGAGTATCCCGCTGTCTACAATCACCTCAAAACCACAGGAGAACAGATAGAAAAAAATAAAAAAAGAGGCAAAGGGCTATTTACTAGAGACGACCAGGGCGCGAACTGGTGGAATCTCCGGGCATGTGCTTACTACCCTGAATTTGAGAAGGCGAAGATTGTTTGGAAGCGAATCGGTTCAATTTTGCGGTTTGCATATTCTCAACACCCCATGCTTTGCCTTGACAGCACCTGTATTGCTACGGGCAAAAGAGCGCAATTTCTCACTGCTGTGTTAAATTCGCGTTTATCTCATTATCAACTGTTTGAACTTGCGCCCAAAACAGGCACAGGCGATTTGATTGTAAGCGTTCAGGCTTTAGAACCGCTTCTTGTGCCCCCTATCACAGAAACAAACCAACACCTTGCCACACAGATAGAAGAGCGGGTTAACCAAATCCTCACCACCAAAAGCACCGTCCCAAACGAGGATGTATCCAACCTTGAAAATGAGATCGATCAAATAGTATACTTGTTGTACGATCTTACACCCGATGAAATTGCGATTGTGGAGGAAAAAGAATAGCTCTAACCTAGACTCCGCAGTTGTGGATGCGAATTGAGAGAATTGATGGTATCCTTTTCGTAATCCCATTCTTTAGGGGAAGATTTAATGACACAACTCGTTTGCGCCATAAAATGACGGGGTGGGTTTGCCAATATCCCCTCCAATTTGAGTTTTACAACTTATTTTTTAATAATCGGGTTGACAGCGGTTAAAAATGCGATAAATTGATGTCGGCGTCAACCTCTGGTGCTTCACTTGACTTTTGAGATATTATCCCCTGACAATAAGAAGTGGCCTATCTTCAAGGGGATATCTCATTGATTTGGGTTCATGGCGAAAGGTTGACAAAGGTTGACAGAAAAAAAAAGTGATCAGTCGCGCGTTTTACTGTTAAAGTTTAGCTACTGAAGTTTAAAATTATCGGGTGTATCGGGAGTCGGAACTCCCTCCCACAAGTGAAACGCCATCCACAGGTGAAACTCCATCCACAGGTGAACCCCCTTCACATAGATGGAAATTTCTTTTTATTTCTTCTTAGCTGGCGTAAACAGCCCTGAAATTATTCCCCCTTTTTACATTCTGCTCGCAAACGTGAGTGATGTTAACATACGGTCTAATTGTTTAGCAAGCACATAAAACTCGAGAAAACGGGAGTTTCACACACACGTAATTATTTCTGGTTAGAATCGCACGGTAGGACAGCAGGCCTGCCGGGGCGCGGCCTTTTTGCGTCAAGTCAGATTATCGGATATTCAGGAATTGAATAAATGCCGGAACCGCTCAAAATAGATGCGGAATATCGGCTCTAAGGTAGAAACCGGGTTTTTTTGCGTCAAGTCATCTGAAGATGCGTCAACTCATGTTGCCATCCGTCCTCGGACAGATGGGCAGATGACTGCGCGCATCTTGTGCGCTCGCTCACGTGCGTCAAGTCATCTTGCCATCCGTCTTCGGACCACCCGTTAGGGCGGCAAAACTCGGTTTCTCTGGAATAGGGTGCAACTTCGATTAATATAGAGTCCTTTGAAAAGTTTATACACGAATACTCTTCAAGGAAGAGAACCCGACCAGCAGCCGCGATTAGTAATCAGGGAGGTAAAAAATAATGTGTGATATATGCAATGGAATAGAGGATATCATTAAAGGTGTCATTGAATTTCACATGGAGACAAAACGGTATTTTGAAGAATGTGTCAAAAGCGATGCAATTCTCTGTGTGGAAGGTAACGTGTCACATTTTAAATCGCTTCCTAATCCTAAGAACTATAGTAAGCTAATGGAATTAGCTAATAAATCTAATTCTATAGTCAATGTTGACTTAGTACCGAGGCAGGGACGCTGGGTTAAGAGCGGTGCTGAGGATTATCCCTATTCTAATCCTGAGGAAGAGAAACAACTCCAAGATGCTAGGAAAGAGGTGAAAGCCAAGCGAGTTGAAAAGTGCAAAGAGATACTGAGGCAATATTACGGGTTGTGCTAGTTGGAAACCAAAGATCCAGTCACAGTAGCGATCTATTCTTTGCGAGGACGAATATGTAAATTCCGCGGTTTCCCTTATGACAACTGAATCCCCACTAACTCGCACCAGGCGTAATATTTTTAGGACGCTGATTGAGGAAGGGATGCCTCGATACTACGTAAATTGCATTCATAGAGCTTTACAGAGGTTTGGACCGTCAACAAAAAGGAGATTCGGAGAATGAATAAACAAACGAGACTAGAGCATTATAATCAGGCAATCAAGCACTATACCAACGCGATTAATCTGAAATCCAATTTTACGCCAGCCTACTACCATCGCGGGCTTGCTTACCACAGCAAAGGCGATGTCAGCGACCATAAAGGTGATTATGACCTTGCCCTTAAAGACTTCACCAAGGCAATAGAACTGAGATCCGATTATGCCAAAGCCTATAGTGGTCGTGGTCTTTCTTACTGCGAAAAAGGCGAGTATGACCGTGCCATTGCAGACCATACCAGAGTGATAGCCCTGAACCCCGATGATGCCGATGCCTATTTCAATCGTGGCAACGCTTACCGCTGCAAAGGCGAGTACGCTCTCGCCATCGAAGATTTCACCAAAGCAACAGAACGCAAACTGGATTTTGCTGCTGCCTATACCAATCGCGGTCTAGCTTACGCCGACAAAGGTGAGTATGACCGTGCCATTGAAAACCATACCAGAGCGATAGAACTAAAGCATGATTTTGCCGAAGCCTATGGTAATCGCAGTGTGGCCTACCTCAACAAAGACGATTCTGACCATGCCATTGAAGACTTTACCAAAGCGATAGAATTGAATCTCAGTGATGTCAATCCTTATAACTATCGTGGCAGGCTCTACTTCAACAAAGGCGAGTATAACCTCGCTATCAAAGACTGTACCAAAGCGATAGAACTGAATTCCGGTGATGTCGCTTATTACAAGCAAATTGAGACTGACCCAACCATTGAATACGATGACCCGGTGATAGACCTGAAATGGGCTTATGGTCGGTCCCATCTCTATCGCGGTATGGCGCGGTTACCCCTGGGAAAATGGGAAGATGCCAAATCAGATCTGATAATTGCCAAGAATCTAGGAGAGAATATCGTCGCTATATTTCGTTACAGCTATGGAAGCATCTCTGACTTCAATCAGAAACACGGTGTTCAGCTACCGGACGACCTCGCCGAAATGCTAACCCCCTAGTAGACGTGGATGTTTACAAACCAATTCCCCTTCCAAGAAATTACGAGTGTGGAAGGGACATCCGAATAAAAGGAAATAGAATAAGCAAACCACATCGAATTCTCATTTCTATCCACTGTAGCTGAAACAGTACAAGATATTCTTGCGGGTATGAGTGCCGCCGACAAAGGTAATTCTGTCACTTGCAGTCGCCATCATACCCAACGCAATCACAACTATCAAGGGAGATAAGCCTGATGAATAGATTTTCTGCAAAAGGTATCACTGTTTTTGTTCTCACCATCCAACTGTGCATAAGCACACAAGGATTAGGTGACCTAACCGAAGCGAAGTACCATTATGAGCGAGGTAAGCGGCTATTAATCGAAGGGAACTACAAAGGGGCCATCGAAATCTTCGATAAGTACGAATTGTTTGATGCCAATTTTTTTCGAGGCATGGCAAAAGACAGATTAGGAGACTATTCCGGTGCTATTGAAGACTTTGAGAACTTTGTTTCTCTCCTTCATAGTCGTGATTCTTTTGATGACCGGCGATATGCAAGCACTGTGGCAAATACCTGCAAGGGGTTAGCAGAACTCCGAGCAAGCCGATATTATCAAGCTGCCAATTCTTTTGACCGTGCGATAGGTGCCTATAGCTCCGCCCTAGGTGTCTATAGCTCCATAGAACCGGAGGCTAAGGTCCTAGAACAATATAAATCCTCAATTTCTGATGATGACAGAATCAAAGCTCTCATCCCCGATTTTATTACAGCCTACATCGGTTGGCATATTGCCACAGCGAGATTAGAGGCATACCTTGCCCGGGAGCATGAAGAATACCTCATTTTCCAGGGCCTTGACTTTGACCTCGCTTTTGCTCTAAGCTTTAGTGCGGCAGGCCTCGGGCATGGGGTATTTGAGGGATATGTCGATGCCATTAAAGCCTACAACTCCGCAATAAAATACAGACCAAACTTGGCTATAGCCTATATTGGTCGGGGATATGTAAAGACGAAATTAGAACTATATCCCGATGCCTTACTAGACTTCGATAAGGCGATAGAACTTTCGCCCAATAATCCTTTAATCTACTACCTACGAGGCGACACGAAATATAAGCTTGGCAAACCCGTGGATGCAAAAATTGACATGCAAAACGCATTAAAACTTACAACCATCCCATTAAATACAACCAGCCCCAGGAGTAGAGGTGGCCCAAGTACTAAGGCACATGCGCTCACTTTCTTAATCGAGGCGACGATACATAAACATACAAATCGAGGAGATCGAGCACTTAAAGCACTAGACGAACTACAAAAAAATCTCAAACCTGATAAAGAACGGTAGGAGAAATGCCCCTTATAGCCTGTAGGAACGGCTTCCTAGCCGTGACCCTGTTTATAACCGCAAACCCCGTAGGAACGGCTTCCCAGTCGTGACGCTTTATGCTGAAATTTATTCAACTTTTATATTTAAACTTGCTTAGCCACGGAATAATGAGATTGAGCTACAGGTTTATGAATCGTATAATCTAACACCTATTGCATGATACTATGGAGCCCGTGGTATGAATATCGGATTTGTATGGGACGAAGACAAATGTCAATAAGTGGGAAAGGAACACGAGGTTGAGTTTCGCGAGGTGGTTTGGGCACTTGAAGGATCCAGACGGATACCCAGTTGACAAGCCCCAGAAGTATCAAGGACCGGGAGATGTGGATAGGGATAACCCCCGGTGGTCGGGTATTGTCAATTATCTTTACCACAGAAGAAGATTCACAGATCCTTCGTTTAATCACAGCATTTGATGCAACAGAGAGATTCGTCGTTGAATACTACAACACGAGAAGAGGAATTTGATTATCAAGCTTATCTGAAGGAACCACAGTAGGTAATTTATCAAATGAACATCCTATTTTTAAGCCTCAGATGTCCATATCCGCCACATCGAGGCGACCGGATTCGAGCCTATCATTTCATCAAACAGCTCGCCCAACGCCATTCCCTTACAGTGGTTTGTTTTGTTGAATCCGATGAAGATATAGACAATCTCAAGCATTTGCAACCCTTTTGTGACCGTATCGAATATGTCCGTTTTCAACGAAACCACGCCCGCCTCAATACCCTTTTACGGTGCTTCTCCAAGCAACCATTTCAACTCCACTACTGGTATGCGAAAGAGATGCAACACACAATTGACAAAGTTCTGGATGAGACCGATTTTGATCTGATACAGGTCCAATTCTTCCGGATGGCACAATACGTCTCCACGCTTCAGGAGATACCAAGAGTGTTAGACCTTGCCGACTCAATGGCACTGAATCTGAGTCGTCGCGTTGCTCTAGACCGAAGCATAAAGCGGCATTTGGTCAAGCTTGAAGAACGTAGGGCGCGGCGATACGAGCTCGAAATCACGAAGTCCTTTGATTGGGCAACCGTTGTATCCCCCTTCGATCAGGACTATCTACTCAAGCAGGATGCAACCCTGAATCTATCGGTTGTGCCGATGGGCGTTGACCTAGAATACTTCCAACCCACAACGACCGAGCCTCAACCACACCTGCTGTTCACCGGCACGATGAGCTATTTTCCCAATTCGGATGCCGTTCTATATTTTACGCAAGAAATCTTCCCAATCATCCGAAAAGCGCGTCCCGAAATCACCTTCTACATTGTCGGGAACTATCCACCCCAACAGATTCAACAACTCGCAAATGGTCAGGATATCGTCGTCACCGGGCATGTGCCTGACACGCGTCCCTACTTTGAAAAAGCCTCTGTATTCGTTGCACCGCTCCGATCCGGTTCGGGAATGCAAGCGAAAAACCTTGAAGCGATGGGGATGGGTGTACCAGTCGTCACAACCTCGATTGGCGCACTCGGATTAGATGCCAACGTGGGGCAAGACCTCTTAATAGCAGACACCCCCGACACCTTCGCAAAGCATGTGATTAATCTAATCGAAGACCCATCACACCGTCAAACAGTAGGCAACGCCGGGCGAAAACTGGTCGAAACAAAATACGATTGGCAGGTTCTAATCCAGGGATTAGAAAATATCTATTCGCGGATTTGCCACTGATTCTCAATACCGTGGGCGGGGCCTCCCTGCCCCGCACCTGACCCGCGGGCGGGGCCTCCCTGCCCCGCACCTGACCCGTGGGCGGGGCCTCCCTGCTCTGCACCTGACCCGCGGGCGGGAAATCCCTTTCCCGTCCCTCACCCGTGGGCGGGAAATCCCTTTCCCGCCCCTCACCGATACGTCATCCTGACTTTTCAAATCTACTAGGCCGCTCTCCGCTGACTGCGGCGACGTTCTGCATGTTTGCGAGCAATGCTCACATCAAATTCCAATTGCGAATGATCGGAAATACCGAGATTGATGGCGTGAGTCGTCTCCAATTCAAACCCCCACTGTATCCAATCCGCAATCTCCGATTCATCAATATTCCCTGCGGCAATCACCTTCATGATACTGATGCCTTTGCCGAGGTCGTAGGCGCGCTGAATATATTCGAGATGCCCATCAAACGAGCCACCCTCCAACATGCGCCCCTCCTTGTTCGCTGTCGCTAGGATGACCCGAATCTCCGGATGAGCGATAACGGCATCCATAACGGGGCCAGTATGTATATGCGTCGAGCAACCGATGACCTTGACAAGCCCTTCGGCCTTTGCATCCAAGAACACCTCCAACGCTCCTTCCCGCGATTCCAAGTCTTCAGGCGAGGAAACGCCATGGAGTAAAAGTACATCAATATAATCCGTCTTCATCTCGCGGAGAGAACGCTCAATGCTTTTACGCGCCCCATCGCGGTCTTTTGCCCCTGTCTTGGTTTGAACGACGACCTGTTGCCGGTCTAAATTTGCCAACGCCGCTCCCAAATGCGGTTGCGACCCATACCCCTCAGCGGTATCCCAGAACGTTACTCCCTGATCAAAAGCGGCACAGAGTAGCTGACCCCCTGCCTCATGGCTCTCACAGGCCCTCTGAAGATGCCCCGCTCCAAAGCAGAGCCGTGAAATTTCGAGTCCCGTTTGTCCATAGTCAAGACGTTCCATTTTTATCTCCTGTGTTGTTGGTTAGAAGTTAAAATTCTTATGTTCAAACACAGAATAACTGAATTTCCCTAGAAATGCAAGCCTTTTTCTATTGGCAACAGATCTGTTTTTGGTTATAATTGACTGTCACAGACAAACCCATATCTTCAGACATTTTAGTAGGAGGCAACAAATGGCAAAATTAAACACACCATCAAGCATCATCGAATTTCTTCAAGGGCAAGGGTATACGGCGACAGCGCAAGGTTCACTCCTTATCATCCAAGATGAAGATGGCGTAAATATTTTCGCAGTTATAGACGAGTCACAGATTGAGTTCATGGTAGACCTATGTGGACTGAATCAACTCAATTTGCAGAAGTTAGAAGAGATCTACGAAAAGATTCTAGACCAGAATACCGAGATTCTCCCAAGTTGCTTTGGAATTAATTCAGATGACCCAGACGATAAACGGGTTGTCCTCGTCGATAGCCTTGCGACCGGAAACATGGATGCAAACGAACTCCTTCTTTCACTAGACACCCTCACCCTCAACGTCGCAACAGCCCATGAGCTATTATTGCCGTACATACAGAGGTAGATAGTAGTAGCGCAATTGATAGCGTGTTCTTTTCTTCTTTGCGTCTTTGCACCTTTGCGTCTTTGCGTTAAATTTTTCTTATTAACAGATGGAGAAGATTGTGAAACTCAACGGAAAACTCGTTTCAAGTGGGAACTGTCTAGAGATCGACATGACTGAACGAGCAACAGTTTCTATTCGTGAAACAGAAGTCGTGACAGATGACTTATGTATAGCGCCGGCACTTGTTGATATTCAAGTCAACGGCTTCGCTGGTTACGACTTCAATGCCGAAAACGTCACACCAAACGATGTCAGCGGAATGATCCAAGCACTCTGGCGCGTCGGGACCGGTTTCCTGTGTCCAACAGTGATAACCGGCGCGTTCGAGCGGATGGCGGGCTCGCTCCGTGCAATTGTAGCGGCGTGTAACGATTCCAAGATAAATCAATCTATCGTCGGAATTCACGTTGAAGGCCCATATATCTCACCCGAAGATGGCCCCCGAGGCGCGCATCCCAAAGCACACGTCAGGAAACCGGATTGGGATGAATTTCAACGATGGCAGGAGATGGCCGATGGGAAAATCTGCATGGTTACGCTCGCACCAGAAATTGAAGGGGCGATTCCTTTCATCGAAAAGTTGACAGCACAAGGGATTATCACCGCATTGGGACACACCAACGCCGCCCAAAGTGACATTGATGCCGCGATTAAAGCGGGCGCGCAACTCTCGACACATCTCGGCAACGGTGCCCACGCCCTTATCCGTCGCCATCCCAACTACATCTGGGAACAGCTTGCCGCCGATGAACTGTGGGCAAGCCTAATCGTTGATGGACATCATCTCCCGCCCTCTGTCGTCAAGTGTATGATGCGAGCGAAAGGGCTTTCCCGATGCGTCCTAGTCAGCGATGCCGTGTCACTGGCAGGGATGCCGCCCGGACGCTATCAATTCGCCGACCGAGAAGTTGAACTGACATCCGAGCGGTGCGTCCGATTGGTTGATACGGAGTATTTAGCAGGTTCCGCGATTGAATTGGCAAGAGGCGTTGAAAACAGTGTGCGATTCGCCCAAATCCCACTTGAGGATGCGATTGCACTTGCAACAAACCGCCCCGCAGAATTGCTCGGCATCACAGACCGCCTCACTGTTGATGACGGACAGAACGCCAACCTGATTCTGTTTCGCTGGGATGAATTGACCTATCAGATTGACCTGATCGGAACGATACTCAACAGAGAAGTTGTCTATTTGAAAGCACACTCAGATGAGCCTATTTCGTGAACACTACATCGGCGGGATAGTCGCCTACAGTGCATTTTTCGTCGTTTCGGTTGCCGGCTCGCTGGTCGGTTATTTTTTGATGCAACTTCCTATTGATTGGAATCCAACGGTTCCTCTTGACATGTCAGATGGATTTAATGGGAACAATCTGTGGAAAATCGGCGGTTGTTTCATAATTGCCGTACTTTCGGGATTATGGCCCGACGTGGACATCAAAAGCAAGAGCCAACGGATCTGTTACCGGATTTTTATCGCCCTTAACCTCGTCCTAATTTTTCGCGGATACTACGCCGAATCCGCAGTCCTCGGCCTATTTGCCATGCTCCCCCTGATCGGCAAACATCGCGGCTGGACACACTCCAGAATCACAATGCTACTGCTCCCCGGTATCTTTCTGCTCCTGCCAATCTATTTCAATCGCGATGCGTTCGATTTCAGTGAACCCACGGCACCAGAGAATCTACAACTGATCAAGACAGGTCTTCCGTTTTACACAGCAAGCCTAATCGGATATGCAACACATCTCCAGCTTGATGGTATCCTGCTCCGCTCCCGTAAGGCGCAACAGCGAAAAGCGCAACAGCGGGCGAAATCTAGTTAAGGTGCTGAGAGCCGCTCCTGCTGGATTGCCAAATCCAGCAGATCTATGGAGCGGGCAGAAACCGAGTTTTTTGCGTCGCGTTCGTCGCGCCACCCGTAGGGGCGACAAAACTCGGTTTCTCTAGAATAGGTACTATAGTTTGGACAATTTGTGTGCTATTTAGATATTCTTATCAGTAGGTGCTGTCTGCTGTAGGGCGAAGCCGTTTTAATATTCTGCGATTTTGTTTGCTCAGTGCCCCCGCGGAAAAAGGCGTTGCGTTAGGATGGCGCGGGGATACGCCCTCTGTCGGTTTCCGTGCGTCAGTGGTAAGCAGGTTTAATATAAAAGTTAAGCCAATTTCAGCATAAAGAGTCACGGCTGGGAAGCCAGGTCACGGCTGGGAAGCCGTTCCTACGGGGTCACGGCTGGGAAGCCGTTCCTACGGGGTTTGCGGTTATAACCCGTGTCACGGCTGGGAATCCGTTCCTACGAGTTTTGTGGTTATAACCCGTGTCACGGCTAGGAAGCCGTTCCTACGGGGTTTGTGGTTATAAACCGTGTCACGGCTGGGAGGTTTCCGTTCCTACGGGGTTTGTGGTTATAAACTGTGTCACGGCTAGGAAGCCGTTCCTACATTTTGACAAGGGACCATGTTGCGTTTCCACTCTTCCGATCCAGCGGATCGCAATGTCTAGTGAAATTTGACAATCAAAATCGGTAATGTTTGGTGGCTCGGGTGGGAAAGGAATTCCCGCCATAAGTCGAGGATTGCAAGAAGGGTAGGTCCGGGGACGGATGGTCCGGGGACGGATGGTCGCGTGAGCGAGCGCATCGCGTGAGCGAACACAAAAGGGATTTCCTACCCACGGGCCGGCGGTTTTTAGAAATTACCGAAGTTGAACGTCAAAACTCATTAGAACCCGATATGCCCAAATCTCCGCGCTCCAGCGGAGCGCAATGTGACTCGTGAAATTAATTTGGTATTAAACCCCTTTTTTCCTCTTTTGTCGCTGGTTCAATAATACGAATTCGTGTTCTAAGAAAATCGTGTAAATTGCGTTTTCCTTGCACACCTAACGTATGTATAGTATAATATAACAGAAAGGTTACGGTGTGGACGACGAAAAACTGAAGCAACTGAACCGTAGTTGATAGAACTTAGGTTTCGCGACATTTCCAAGGGGAGGGATGAATCATGGCAACCAAGTCAAAAATCGAATGGACACAATCCACATGGAACCCGGTTCGAGGCTGTACTCGTGTTTCCGAAGGCTGTCGTTTCTGTTATGCCGAAAGGATGGCTACTCGATTTTCGGGGAAAAATATGGCATACGAAGACTTGGCAAAGATGACACCGAGCGGGCCGAGGTGGGAAAACAAGATTCGAGTCGTACCCGAACTCCTTAACGCACCGCTTAAATGGCGAAAGCCTCAACTCATTTTTGTCAACTCGATGAGTGACCTGTTTCATGCCGATGTGGAGGAATCATTTATCGGGCAAGTCTTCAATGTCATGAAAGTAGCCCATTGGCATCAATTTCAGATATTGACGAAACGCTCTGAACGATTGCTTGAGTTGAGTCCTGATATTGAGTGGCCAGATAATGTGTGGATGGGAGTCAGTGTTGAGAATCAGGATTATACCTGTCGAATTGACCATCTACGGGAGACGGATGCTCAAATCAAATTTCTCTCCCTTGAACCGTTGCTGGGTCCGCTCCCAAACTTGAACCTTACCGATATCGACTGGGCAATCGTCGGGGGGGAGTCGGGGCCAGGTGCAAGGCCAATGTGTGAGGAATGGGTGATACAGATTCGAGACCAGTGCCAAGTTGCTGAAGTTCCGTTCTTCTTTAAACAGTGGGGCGGGGTAAATAAAAAACGGAATGGACGTTTGCTTGACGGCCAGACTTATGATGCCATGCCCGCCTTTTGAAAAGATGGACGTAACCAAAGCTACTCCCCGCAAAAATAACAAGCCCGACCAGATTTCTCCGCCGGGCTTGTTGCTTTGGAACTATCGGCACTGGGTTCGGATTACGGCTTCGGCCACTTCAGATGCCGATGCAAAAACTCAAACGTCCCGACACCGTGAATCGTATGCGGACCATTGAAAACTTCCATCTCTGTGCGGTCACCGATGCCGAGCAGGTCATATCGCCGTTGCGTTTTGGCGTACTCGTAGGCGACCCATTCGTCGGGTGCAACGCCATCGTGGTGTCCACGCTCAACCATGAATGGACGCGGACATATAAGCCAACTCAATTCCGCGTAGTTGAACGTATTCCCCAAATCAAACTCAAACATATCGTACTCGCCCCCGAACATGTAACTATAGGTGTGCTGGGTGGAGACATTTTTCCAAATCCATTCGTTGTAATCTGCCGAACAGATTGACAGACAGTACCCCTCCAAAATTGATGGTATCCGCATTGCCGCCTTGCCGCCGTAGCTCAATCCGTAAAAAGCGATACGCTCCTCGTCAACAAATGGCAGGGAAGATAGCCACTCCAATGTTCTCTCGTGCTGACGGACGATAATCGAGTAGAGCGACTGCTTCAACGGATGCCCCTTGCGAACCAATACCCGGAAATCGTCCTGCCCGATGTAAGGGTTTTGGGGCGCGTAGGTTACAAATCCGCGCTCTGCAAGTCTGCACGCATACTGGTGATACGAAGTATTCACAACGTCGGGGTCAGCGACATCTTGGGGCCGCCCTTCCAATCCGTGTTGGCAGACGACCACCGGACGACGCTCACTATTCTGGATGTCCTTGGGTACGAGCAGGATGCCGTAGGCGAAGACATCCGGATAAACGTCCAGTACCACCTCGTATCCGACGAATGCCGGCGTGTCATAAATGGCGCGGGTGCGCGGGTTGATGGGCACAGTCGCTGATGGGGAACGGCCGATGACTTCGTCCCAAAGGTATTCGCGATACCAACGGGAACTCTCCTCCCAACGCTCAACGCTAGAATCATCCGCTTTCGACCAAAACGCCACACGGTCAAACTCCGCTTCGCGCATCAGAGCTTGCGTGTGCTCGATCAGTTGCTCATACTGGCGTTTCAGACGAGGCTCCGGGTCGAAAGACTGGCGATGATGCTTTGGAGGGCTCGGCGTGGCATCAAGTTCGCTCCCGACTGAAAGCCCATCCAAAACGGTCGTGAGTAACCCATCGCTCCCCGGTGAATCGCTTTTTATCAGTGTCAATGGTGCGGGAGGTTCGAGGGGTGCGGTCAATTGCTGGGCGCGTTCAAATTCGGCTTTGACAGCTTCAAGTGGCGGAGTTGTCACAACGCCGGGCGCGGCACCGCTATTGCGTCCCTCTGATGCGGTGGGTGGCCCTTCAACTTCGGGATGGGGACCGGATTCAATCACCAAAGCGCGTGGTGCAATCAAGCTGGCAATTTCGGCATCCCCGAACTCGTCAAGCAGCCCCCAGACGTTACGGTAAATCGGCTCACGCCAGAGGGGTTCACGCGGTTGGAAGTAGCCGGAGACCCCAACAGCATCAATCCGCGTGTCAACAGCACCAGCGTAAAAGGCAATCAATCCCCCTTCGCCGTAGCCGATGACCCCGACCGGTGCCGTCGAATTTGATTCGCTGAACCAATCGACCGCCGCGAGCACCTTTTGAACCTCGTAACCGATGATATGCCTGCCCAACTCGTATGCCGCCCGGTAGATGAACTCACGGTGCGGTTGATTCGTCATACGAACCTTCGGGTTGCCGGAATAGGTTGCCTCCCGGTTCATCAACAGCGGCACCAAGACCCGATGCCCGTTCTCCACCAATCGGCGGGCAAACTGAGCCCCCTCTGGAACCCCGGATGTCAGCCCGACTAACATTTCGGGTGTCCAATCGCAGTCAGGTAGTGCGACGATGTTGGCAACCGCTTCGTTATCCGGTTCAAGCAACAATCCTTCCGCATCTACGCCCGCGATGCTGTTCCAGCGGACAGCGAAAATCTTGTATCCTGCCCCCTCGCCAACGAGTGCGGGCTGATTCACCGTCGCCACGAGGTGCATCTTGACCGCTTCTCGCTCGTCAACGAGGCCGATGATTTTCATAAATTTTTCCCGATTCGGCTTAATAGCGGCGACATAACTCTCGTGCGATGAAAAATCGCGCTGCCACTGTTCCGCCCGGTGTTCAATAGAGGCATCAATTTCGCGCATGAAAAATTTGCCGATGCCCTCAACCATCTGTGCCGCAAGGTCGCCTTGCATCGTGAGGTGTTGCGTGTTGGATAGCGTTTCTGCTTCTGCATTTGTCCATACCATCCCCATAAGAGACATCGCTGAATATAGAATCATTTTGTTCCTTCCGAGCGCATTCGCTCAACTTGAAAATCGCTTGAAGGGGGCAGAAACCGAGTTTTCTGCGTCGCGTTCTGCGCCACTCGTAGGGGGCGCGCCACCCGTAGGGTCGGAAAAACTCGGTTTCTCTGGGGTTTCTCTGGAATAGTTAGCAACTTAGGGTATTATATCATATAATGCAAGCTTTGAGGTTATAGAAACGATAAATAGAAAGAACGCAAAGGCGGGATGGCGCAAGAGCGCAAAGAAGATATATAGAAGAGCTTGGATTTGGCAATTCAGCAGGAGCAGGTGAGGTTTACTGGACTGGGTGAGGGATTCTTTAACCGTATTTTTCAAGAACATATCGCGTAGGCAGAAAGCGAATTAAACCAATCGTTAAACACCTCGTCCAAATATGGCATTCCGAATTCCGAAAACACTGGCGGATTGTTGCCAGGGGACCAAGGAGGAGAAATGGCACAACGGTCAGAGCTCAAGCAATATCTTGATTGCCGACTACGGTTTAGCGGCATCGTATCACGTTTCAGGCAAACAACGTCGTCTCGTATTCGTGGGACAATCAAGACCGTAATGCTCAAGGACATTAGGATGGCAGGTCAGATAGATATCCTAACCGACCATGTGTGGATTCGACATGGGAGATGGGCAAGACACTTAGAGAAGGGCGATGTAATACCATTTCTGAAAATTTATATCGCGTTAGCGGTTTTGATGAAATATCAAACGCCTGTAATCCCGGCTACGGGGGTGCGGTTGATGACGCTTTCTTTGAAAGTGGCAACATGAGTTGACGCATATCGTTATCCGATGGGGCAAGATGCCCCGGCTACGGGGGTCTGATGCGTTTTTGCTTATGACTTTCTTTGAAAGTGGCAACATGAGTTGACGCAAATCGGACTTCCATTAACGAGTGATTTATTATCGGAATTGGTATAATATCGTTCCATGCCCGTGTTGTTGAGTACAAGAAAGGGTACCAGAGTAAACCTGAGGAGGTTGAGACCGACTACCAGTTGGTATATCCAACCAATGTCCAAAAAGAATCTTTAGGTGGCAACTTGGATTAAAATAATTCAAGCCACAGGAGGGATGAAAGTGAGAATTACCGAAGGAATATCAGTTGGGTTTACAGCGATCCGTATCAATAAGATGCGCTCGCTGTTGACTATGCTCGGCATCATCATCGGCGTGGCTTCTGTGCTCGCAATGATCTCGATCGGCGATGGCGCGAAACTCATCGTCCTTCAGGATGCCGACAAACTTGGCGGTGTGAGTCAGTTTACAATGTACCGCAGTGGTCATATCCGTAAGGGCAACCGCTGGGTACGAAATACTAGCAAAGAATACTTTAAGTATGAGGATGTGCACGCAATTGAAGCACAATGCCCTTCAGTTCGGACGGTTATACCGCGTGTTCCACAGTGGCGGGGTGTGCTAATGCAAGCCGAAGGTGGGGCAGAAACACGGGCAGGATATAACGGCGTGGATGCATCCTTCGCCGAAGGAATGAGATGGAATATGCAAGCGGGTCGTTTTATTTCAGATGAAGAAGTCAATAATGAGGGAAAAGTCTGTGTGCTTGGATCAGAGGTTGCCACGGCACTCTTTGGAGAGAAAAGCCCCCTTGGGAAGGAGATTAAGATCGCCCGAGGGCGTGGTTCACGCAGGCGTTTTGGCGACGGAAGAAACAGGCGCAAGGAGAGAAGTGTCGAACGGTTCATGGTCATCGGTGTTATGGAAAGCCGCGGGAGAAGCCTTAGGTTCGGATGGAATATGGATGAATTGGTGTTCATGCCACTCACAACCGCACAGCAACGGTATACCGGGAATGACAAGATTGTGATGTTTACCGTCATTGCGAAAAACATCGATCTGGTTGACAAAGCCGTTGAGGAAGTTAAAGCCGTCATGAGAACCCAACACCGGAACCAGGATGACTTCTTTAACCTCCGTAAGATGACAGAGGCGATGGAGCAGTTTACCCAGATTCGATGGGTCATTACGATAACGCTTGGCAGTATCGCCGGATTCTCCCTGCTGGTCGGTGGTATCGGCATCATGAACATGATGTTGGTCTCCGTAACCGAGCGCACAAGAGAGATTGGGCTCAGAAAAGCAATCGGTGCCAAACGCAGAGATATCCTCTTGCAGTTTTTGGTCGAGGCAGTTTTGATGTGTTGTGTCGGCGGTTTGATCGGTATTGTGTTGGGCGTCTTCGCTGGATACGGTATGGCAAGTATTGCGGTAAATATCGTCAAAATTGTTCCCGAATGGCCAGCGGTCATCTCCAAGCAGTGGATGGTGATTTCATTCAGTTTTTCAGCGGCAATTGGAATCTTCTTCGGACTGTATCCTGCCATTAAGGCAGCACGACTCTCCCCAATTGAAGCGTTGAGGACAGAGTAGAACAACTGTTAAAGGAGGGAAGCAAAACAGATGAGCATTATCGAATATATTGTACTAGGGCTGGCAAGTTTACGTCGGCATCCGTTACGTTCATTTTTGACGATACTCGGTATCGTCATCGGCGTTGGCTCCGTTGTGAGCATGGTATCCGTCGGTGACGGGTCACGGGAGATGGTCCGGGGCGAAATCGAGCGTACCGGTGGTGTGAACATGATTGAGGTCTATAAGAACGAGTGGGATAAACAGTCTGGGACGTTGACGCGAGCGGCAGGGCGCGCAGTACGGACGAGGCGTTGGCAACGGAACCGTGCCGAAGACCTTGAAACAGATGACGCATTCGCTATCCTCGCAAATGTGCCCGGGGTGGTCAGCGTTGTCGCAGAGGACGATTTCCCCGGCTGGAACGTGATTTATGAAGGGCGAACGAAAGACTCGCGGGTTGTCGCGTCGACAGCCGGTTACGACCGATCACACAATTGGTATCCGCAGATGGGACGCTTTTTCAATGAGACTGAAGTTGAAAATGCCGCCACTGTGACCCTGATCGGCTCGAAAATTCTGGAGGAGGTCTTCTTAAGCGAAGATCCGATTGGCAAAGAGTTGCGGGCAACCCGCACCACCTCTTGGGGGCCCCGCTACGACGTCCGCTTGACTGTCATCGGCGTGATGGAAGAAAAAGGCGATGCCATGGATACCCAAGGCTGGGATGACCGATTCATTATTCCGATAACAACCTTGCAACAGCGGTTTAAGGGTCGGGATGATATCGAGCGCATCCGTATTGAGACCGAAAATGTTGACCAGTTGGAATCTGTGATAGCCGATGCGAAAAGAATATTGGGACAGCTACACAAAAATTCGGGTGAGGAATATCAATACTGGACAGCGGTGGAGGAACTCGCCACCGCCGAAAAGATCGGGACCACGATGAAAGCCTTGTTGGGAGGCATTGCGTGTATCGCGCTCTTTGTCGCGGGCATCGGTATTATGAACATTATGCTCGTTTCAGTCACTGAACGCACAAAGGAGATTGGCTTGCGTAAGGCAATCGGTGCCAAGCGGAGCGATATTTTAATGCAGTTCCTCATTGAGGCCACTGTGCTAACCCTGCTCGGTGGAATACTTGGTGCCTTTCTCGGTGTGTTTATGGGGCAAGGTACAGCCGTATTAATCGAAAAATTTGTGTGGCCGGGGAGTAACTGGCCTTCGGTTATCTCCTTCGGGACCATTCTTGCGGCACTGATTGTATCTCTGATTGTAGGCGTATTTTTCGGGTTGTATCCCGCAAATAAGGCGGCAAAATTAACGCCTGTAGAGGCGATTCGGACTGACTAAGCCATTTTCAGGAAGAGAAATGTAGGGGTAGGTCTTGTGCCTACCCTTCTAACCATTACACATTACAAAGGAGTTGTTGAACCGTGAAAAAGATAATCATCGGTTTAATCGTGTTTTCTGTTCTAACAGGAGGCATCGTATCGTGCGGGTTACTCAAAAATCGAGGAAATAAATCTGCCGATACTGAGAAAAAAGTCAGCGTTGTCAAACGCGGGGATTTCCAGATGCGAATTAGCGCGACGGGAAATCTCGAACCGCGTACTGATGTTGAAGTCAAGTCAAACGTCGCAGGCGAGATTGTGACGCTATATGTAAAAGAGGGCAATCCTGTTGAGCAGGGCGATATCTTGCTGGAAATCGAGCAGGAAGAGTACGAAGAAGCAAGGAAGCAGGCGAAAGCGGATGTCGATGCGGCAGACGCACAGCTCAGGCAAGCAGAGCTCAACATTCAACTCAGAAAGGAATCGCTTGATAGTGAGTTGCGCCAGGCGGAGGACACCGTCCAAATTGAGAAGACCAATAGACTGACCACCCTGGCAACTTCGCTAACCCAGATTACCCAAGCTGAGACAAATATTCAAACGACCGAGAACGCTTTATCGCAGGATAAAATCGCCCTTGAGCAGGCGAATATCGCGCACAATCAGGCAGAACTAACGCTTTCAGAGCTTGAGGAGGCACTCAACTCGGCGAAAGTTGCGTTGGCCAACGCGAAATCAGAGGTTGAACGAAACAGAGAACTCTTTGAAAAAAAACTGGTTTCCAAGAAGTCATTGGAAGATGCCGAAGCGCGGTACGCCAGCGAACTATCACAAAATAAGAGCGCGCTGCAACGTGTTGCATCCCAGGAGAAAACAGTTGAATCTCAAAAGAAAACCATCAAAGTGCGAGACACCGCCATTTTAACCCGTAAAGCGACCTTAACATACCAGGAGTTGAATTTAGAGAAACTCCGTGAAATGAGAGAGTCGGAGGAAGCGGGAGCGGATCTCCGACTGAAAATGACCAAAACTCGCCTCTCGGAACTTCAGGAAACCATCGTAAATGAAAAGCTAGTCACCGAACAGGGAAAGGTAAGTGCCGAAGCGAATGTGCTCCGGCGCAAGAGCAACCTGAAAAATGAGGTAGAACGCCTGGGGTGGACCACGATAAAAGCACCGATGGCGGGCACTGTTATGATGCTGGAAGTTGAGGAGGGCGAAATTGTCACTTCCGGCCGGTCTGCCTTCGCCCAGAGCCTGCCGCTCATGACGATTGCGGATTTGTCAGATATGGTCGTCAAAACCTACATCAATGAAGTGGATATGGAACGGCTCCGCAAAGACCAGCCAGCAGAAATCAAAGCGGACGCCTATGAGAATAAAATATACGAAGGTCGCGTCGCCGAAATTTCACCGACTGGAGAAGAAAGGGACAACATCATTACCTTTGAAGTGATGATCGAAGTCACTGGTTCACCATCGGAACTGCGCCCAGGCATGAGTGCTGATGTCGATGTCATCACTCACGAGGAGAAAAATGTGCTGATGCTACCCGTTGATGCTGTCCAAAACAACAAGTCGATACTGATTACCGCCCAAGTTGGCGATGATGCGTCAGACTTCAAAGAGAACCAATCCGTTGAGGTCAAGAATGCAGGCGGGAAAACCTTCAAAGGGCGTATCACGCGCATAGGGGGGGGCGAATTGACGATTAGCCTAGATAGCTCACAACGCGGTCTCCGTCCCGGTCAGGGAGTTTTCGCGATTCTGGTCAATGGCAAGCAGAAATTAAATGGCGTGTCTGCAACAATCGCGGAAAAAAGCGAGAGATTCGTGATGCTCGATGAGGGAGGCGCGTCCGGCGGTGGAAAGACTGGCGCGAAAGGCAAGAAGGTTCCCGTTGAAACCGGAATTCAGAACGCAGTTGATGTCATTATAAAGAGCGGGTTGGTTGAAGGCGACCGGGTCATTCTGCCTCCACCGAAAGCGAGAGGCCCGGCGAGATTCGGTGGATGAGGTTAAAAATAAATGACAGCACCTCACCCCTTGAGTCAATTTGGAAGTATCCGAAAAACAAAGTAACCTCTTTCCGTGGGTGGCAAATCCTTTGCCCACCCTTCGGGAATCATCCCCGGTTCGTGGGTGGGAAATTCCTTTCCCACCCGTCTTCAAATACCAGTGGGATACCTCATGATGACTTTTCAAACAGGCTCTAACAAAGAGAGGAAGATTAATGGAAAAACTACGTGTCGGCATTCTTGGTGGAACCGGCATGGTTGGACAACGGTTCATTACGTTACTTGAAAACCACCCGTGGTTTGAGATTGCCGCTGTCGCCGCAAGCGAGCGCTCAGCAGGCAGGACATACCGCGAAGCGGTGAACAGCAGATGGACGATGGAAACCGACATTCCGGCCAATGTTGCTAATCTAATGGTGAAAAATGCGTCCGAGATTGATACCGTGATTGACGAAGTGGATTGCGTTTTTTCTGCAATCAGTACCAGTCGAGGGTTGGATAAGGACGCAGTTCGCGCACTCGAAGAAGAGTACGCCAAACGGGAAACCCCCGTCGTGTCCGCCGCTTCTGCACACCGCTGGACACCCGATGTTCCGATGATTATACCGGAAATCAATTCAGCCCATGTCGATATTATTCCCGCGCAACGAAAGCGACTCGGCACGAAAGCTGGATTTGTCTCGGTAAAACCGAATTGCTCCATTCAGCCTTATGTACCACCGTTGCACGCACTCGCTGAATTTAAGCCACTGAAAGCGGTTGCCTGCACGTATCAGGCGATCTCTGGGGCAGGCAGGACATTCGAGGATTGGCCAGAGATGGTTGACAATATTATTCCATTCATCGGCGGTGAAGAGGAAAAGAGTGAGCAGGAACCCCTGAAAATCTGGGGGCGGATTGAGGGAGATGAGATTGTCAAAGCGGACGGACCAGAAATTTCAGCGCAATGCCTCCGGGTGCCGGTGTCAGATGGGCACCTTGCCGCAACATCGGTCTCCTTTGAGATTAAGCCCAGCATTGAGCGAATGATTGAGGCGTGGCGAGCGTTCAAAGGGAAGCCGCAACAACTCAAGCTCCCCTCCGCACCCATTCCGTTTATGACCTATTACGACGAGCCCGACCGGCCGCAAACAAAACTTGACCGTGACGCGGGCAGTGGCATGGGAATCACCCTCGGACGACTGCGTGAGGACAATATCTTCGACTATAAATTTGTCGCCCTCAGCCACAACACCGTTCGAGGGGCCGCAGGCGGCCAGCTACTCTTGGCAGAATTGCTGAAAGCGGAAGGGTATCTGGAAGCAAAATAAACGAAATGAATTAGAAAATTGAGTTTTTTGGCAAAAACTTGATTTCTTCTAACCGATTAATTCAGACAGCATCTTTGGTGAGTTGCTTCGTCAGGAAACTCATTGGGGGTAAGAGAAATGGAACCGAGCTACTTTGGAGAAGTCAGGTAAGAAAGGAAGCACTTAATTCTATTTGGTGAACTCTCGCCTATTTCCACAGATCAGGTAAGGACAATTGAATATCAGAAGGAATTAGCCTCCCTTGCCACCAAGGTGTCAGCGCAGTTTGCTCGTGAAAAAGGACGCGCGGCGATTACAAGTGCGGTGATGGACGCTGCACGAGGGTATTTTGGACTGTGACGAAACACAGTTTTGCCTATCCAGAACCCTCGAAGTAAAAACTCGCAATCGAATTTTGCGATGCACCGAAACCATCCCATTCACCGTAAGGAGTCGGCTCAGGTCAAAAGAAAGTGCAAAGCCGACTTCTCCACGATTTCTTAACATGAGTCAAGGAGTCTCTCAAAGTGAAAACAGACGAAACCTATATACAAACTGAAATGGACTTCATACGAACCGAAATGGACTTCGTACAAACCGAAATAGCCTCACCGTGGTACCCAATTTCACTGTCAACCATATCAGCGAAGGTTGCACGAAAAAATCGCAAGCGGAAGAAACCCAAAAGTGATGCACATCAACCGCTAGATAATGTTCAGAAAATTGTGAATGCGTTTGATGAGGAGATTGTGCGAATTGATGGCGAAATTCCTGTGGACCTGGCTATTAATGATGGTGCTAGATTCCTGTTTATTAGTTATGATCAGAGTTTCCTTACTCACGGATTGCATAAGTATCCCGCTAAATTCTTTCCCGAATTACCGCGTTGGTTAATCAAACGGTATTCTCAGGAAAACGATATGATACTCGATCCGTTTTCGGGGAGCGGAACGACAAATGTTGAAGCACTCTTACTGAAACGAAACTCTGTTGGTATTGATGTTGATCCGTTTTCTCGCTTCATTTCAAAAGTCAAGGTAACACCCTTAGATGAAAAGGAACTCATCGCATCTAAAGAATTTCTATTACAGGCCGTACTAGACTACCATCCCGATCAAGTATCAGAATCGGATATACCGTTCTTCCCTTATAGGGATAATTGGTTCAACAGAGAAATTACCTTAGAACTAACCTACCTAAAAAAGGCTATTGAGTCTCTTAATACAAGTGAGGACGTTAAAGACTTCTTTAAGGTCTGTTTCTCCTCGATTATCCGTTCTGTGTCCAACGCCGATGACAATTGCACAAGGACTGTAATTCGGAAGGTACTAAACAAACAGGTCAACCCTTCCGATGCCCTGAAGAAATTTGCAGAAGTGGTGCTAGTCAAAGTACCTAAGATGATAGAATTTTCTCAAAACGCGCCACGCGACATAAATGTAAGTTTTCCAGAAAACATGGACGCACGGGATATCAAGCACGACGCGGATTTTTTTGACTTGGCTTTGACTTCCCCGCCTTATGCGAACGCTGTTGATTATCCGAGGACTCATCAATTAGAGCTCTACTGGTTAGGGTTAGCTCATGGCACTTTAACGCCCTTAAAGAAAAAACATGTTGGGACTGAAAGTGTTGCAGCGCAGGATTATCAGACCCAACACCAGATCGACGTGGAAGCGGCGGATGCGGTCATGAAGAAGATTTTTGAACAGGACCCAAGACGAGCGTACATCGCTTTCAAATACTTAGACGATATGCGAAAAAATCTGGCTGAAGTTTACTCGGTTTTACGTGATGGAGGTCGATACATTATTGTCGTGGGTAATAATCGGATTCGCGGTCAGTTATTTGAAAGCTGGAAGTATCTGATGACGTTGGCCGAAAACATAGGGTTTGATGTTGAAAACTATTTTGGCTCAGAGATTATCAAACATTTTATTAAAGTTCCTAGAGAGGAACGAATCAACACAGACTGGATTTTGGTGCTCAGAAAATGAGGTAAACATGAGGACAAAAGAAGAGAAAGGACGACAGTCATCGGTAGAAGGTTTTGCCCATGAGCATATCGTTGTTGGGCTTTTGATGAAAAAATATCAAAATGTGTCATTAGTTGACTTACCGCTATCACCGTATGACATAATCATTGTCCGAAAAGATTACGATGGGAATGAGGATATTATCCGCGCTCAAGTCAAGACAGCCTCTAAGTCTGTTAGCTTTACCGGTGGTACCAGAGGTGGTGTGGATCGGGAGTATAAATCAGGAATTAAAGAATACACACAATCAACAGAAACCTCAGACGTTGTAATTGGTGTTCATCCTGTAAACGACAAGTCGTTTGAACTTTATTTCGTTCCAACTGTTCTAATTGAAAAACTGGGCCAGAAAAGCATTTCCATTAGGAAAATAAAGGATTTGAAGGAGAACTATTTCATTCTGGAGCACTGCAAAAATTCGGAGTTGGTAATCCAGAAGTGTGAAGAATACGGAATTATTCAGAGCCGATTATTTTAAAAAGGCCTTACGCACTTGGGGTTATTCTAGAGAAACCGAGTTTTGAAGAAAAAACTCGGTTTCTGCGCCAAAAGTAAAGTTTATTCTTTAATCTTCCTTACCTTCAAAAAAAAATCACATTTTTCCCCGCAAAACGGGCAAAAAGTGCATCCGAAACGGTGTTATAGCGAAAGATTGAAATTTCACACCGCTTGGCATTGTGAGATGACAATTTTATCCTGTCCGCTTAGCGGAGTAAGGAGGTAGTTATTATGACTAAATCACCGAGGTGGTGTGACGGTTAACGTCGCACATTCGGAACTAGCGGAGTGGGTCGAGCTGTGCTCCCCGCTCCACTAGCATCTCAAAAAGGTAGGAGGGAAAGACGGTGGACGAAACCGAACGATGGCGGTGGTCACGCGCAATAATTTGGATGTCGATTGCGTCGCTGGCTATACCGCTTTTCGCACAAACGCAAGATTCAAGGCGCACCATCAGTGCCACATGGGTGGATAATCCCCCCGTAATTGATGGTGAACTGACAGACAAGGTCTGGCAAAACGCCCAAGTTGCGACCCATTTCTTCCGTGCAAAGGAGGGAAACACTCACCCTGCCGAATTGGACACCGAAGCTAGGGTTTTGTACGATGAGAACACCCTCTATATCGGTGTGCGTTGCGCGGAGCCGAACATGAAAAGCCTACGCGAAACGAAAACACGCCGGGATTCTGCAGTCTGGCAGAATGACTGTATCGAAGTGATGCTCGATACCTATCATGACCGTCGCAACTGCTATATTTTTGCCATCAATACACTCGGCACACAGACGGATGAGCGGGTCGGAAATGAGAGTGTTTTCGACATGAGTTGGGATGCCAAGTGGGATGCAAAAGTAAAGAAAAACCGGGATAATTGGACCGCAGAATTTGCGATTCCGTTTCGTGCGCTCCGTTTTAATCGGCGTAATACCACATGGGGAATCAACTTTTGGCGGGTGCATCCGATAAATGGTCAATCCTATTCGTGGGCTCAGACGGCTTTTTTCTCACGCGTGTCGGAATTTGGCAATTTGACTGGGCTGAATTTAGAACAGATCAAAACAGAGAACACGCTCGGTATTCTTCCCTACAGCAGCTATCGTGCATTCGCAAATCGTTCCAACGACCTTGATGGTGGGTTAGACCTGATTCTCCCGATTTCGACGCACCTCACCTCGAATATGACGCTCAATCCCGATTTTTCACAATTGGAAAGTGACCCGACGCAAATTAACATAGCAAGTGACCGGGAGTTGTTTCTCCCAGAACGCCGTCCATTCTTCCGAGAGGGTGCTGAGCTGTTTGAACTGCCGCTCAATCTATTCTATACTCGCCGCGTTCAAGAAATTGATTTCGGTGCAAAAACGGCAGGCAAAATTGGCGGCTCCAATTTCGCGGTCGTCAATACTTACGGCAAAATGATCGATCGGTATGATGCGAATGAGAAAAAGCAGGCGAATCTTTTAGCAGGGCGGGTTAATTACGACATCGGTGAGCGGACGGTCATCGGCGCGATGGGGATTCACAAACACCAAGCAGACCGAGATGTGGCTCTCCTATCGCTCAATGGTCGATTTGGACTTCATCGAGACTGGACGGTAGCGTCGCAGTATGCCACTAATTTCATTGATGGTGAAAGGCACTGGGCGTATCACACCGCAATGGAATGGCTTCACAAAGGGTGGTTTGCCAACATTCAGCTTGAAGAGATTCAGGACGGCTTTCGTCCGAATGAGATGGGGCTCGAAGAGGAGGCGTTCCGTCGGGCGCGGACCCGTCTCAGGTACAGATATGAGTTTCCTGAGGCGCATTTCGTGGAATCCTTTTGGGGTGATGCACGCTACTTCTATCAGACCAATGCACAAAGCTTGCTACGGGAACGGCGGAGCGAGTTCCGCTTCAATATTGACATTGGGCGATTTAACCTCTTCACTTTCGGTGGATTCGGAGTGCTTCGCGAAGTCGGTCAACTTTTCGATGCCAAGTTTATCGGCGCACAGATTGGTTATCAGGCACCGTGGGGACAATTGGGGGTTGAAAATCGTTTCGGTACCCGGCGAAATGAATTCAACCGACTTACCCGCTTCTCGGCTGGCATCAACCTCTTCGATAAGCTCACCGTCGATCTGGATTTCGATAATTTCTTTTGGCATACACATCAAAATACACTTATTTCCCGGCTCCGCAGTAACTATCAATTTACCCAAAAGATCGGTTGGCGGATTTTTGTTGAACGCGTAGATGAACGGATGCAAACTGAGGTCAGCTACAATTTCAATTCAATCTTCGACTACGAATTTACTCCAGAAAGCCATTTCTTCTTTGTGTTTGTTGATAGCTTCCCAGGTGAACGGGCTGTGTTTACGAAACTCGCGTACCTTTTTGAATCCAGTTTTCCAGATTTCGGTCAATTTAAGTGACACCAACTATCTGCTTGACTAAACTACCTTCAAACGATAAAAAAATCACATTTTTTTTTGCAAAACGGACAAAAAGTGCATCCGAAACTGTGTTATAGTGAAAGATTGAAATTTCACACCGCTTAGCATTGTGAGATGGCAATCTTATCCTGTCCGCTTAGCGGAGTAAGGAGGTAATTATTATGACTAATTCACCGAGGTGGTGTGACGGTTAACGTCGCACATTCGGAACTAGCGGAGTGGGTCGAGCTTTTGCTCCCCGCTCCACTAGCATCATTTGCTCCCTGCTCCATTAGCATTAACGTACATCGAAAAGGTAAGGTAAGGCAGAAATGATTAATACTGCTCAATAGAATCGAAAGGAGGCACCATGAATACGAAAGTTTTGCATCCAATAAGCCAGTTGCATTCAATCCACACGATAGTAGGTACAGGTGCCTCTGCCCCCGATCTGATATAAACACGCTTTCTTAATGTACATTTGGATTGGTCGTGGCATAGGTATCCTCCGCCTTATATAATAGAGGAGAAGTTTATCTATGCCGCAATTCAACCCAGATTTCTGGGAAATTCCGGTTCCACCGACATATTTCCATCGGTTCTGTAACGAAGACCAGCTTTGGTACGACCCGCCCGGGCTCCGCGAACAACGGTATGAACGCGAGGACCAAAAGCAGAAAGTGATGACGCAAATCCGTAAAATCATCGATGAAGAACTAACGGCTATCCAACGGCACTGTGTGATGCTCTACTTTTTTTACGGGCGAACACAGGAACAGATTGCTGTAACACTCGGCATCTCAAGACGGGTGGTCAGTCAGCATCTTTTTGGCGTAAAGCGGAAAGGGAAGCGGGTTGGCGGAGCGATTAACAAGATTCGCAAAGTCTGTGTGAAGCGAGGGATATCGCTATAGAAATACCAGTTGACTTGAATTGGAAAAAGCCCGGTAAGATTAATCTTATCGGGCTTTTCTTTTGGTATTGTGTGGGTAACGGATCTGCTGGATTTGTCAACCCAGCAACATTAGATGGAGTTTAGCCGGAGCAGGTGATTTTTACTGTGTTGCTACTAACCACTCCAAGATTGTCGCATCAGAAGCCGTTTTGCTTTCGACCTTGATTTGGTCTTCCTCTCCAACCGCCCGATAGGTATCGCGTATCCAGCCAGTTCGAAACGCATCGCCAGTATTATGAATAAGCAGGGGGCGTGGAACGATGAGCGCACCAGCCGTCCGAAAATCACCTGCACGACGAATAATGGGAATCGGCAAGGATGCGAGGTATGCTTGATCACTACTGTTGTCGAATCCATCGGCATCCACGACAATACGGGCGACATCAGCGAATCCGGCGGCGAGCATTCCCCATAGTCCCGCCTGCCCGATGCCGACAAAGTTGACCGCTGAAACGTCTGACCTTTCGCTTAAATATGTCAGCGCGGTCAAAATATCCTGTACGCGCCACGCGGCATCTGTCCGATTGTAGGTGGTGTAGTGATTCACATCCGTATTCCGTTCAGCATCCCCGTATTCGCCGGTCAGGAAGGGGTCAATTGTCAGCACCGCCTGACCTGCACCGAGCAGTGAGGCGATGATCGGAGTCGGCGCGCCGGTCTCTGCGTCGATAAGAGTTGCCTTCCCTTCTGAATGAACGATAAGGGTTGCTACGCGGCGTTCTGCGCCTGCATTGGGGGTGTAGAGGATTGCAGGAATCTGGTCGCCGACCTCGTTGCGTCCAATTAGGAGTCGATGCGCTGTAAAATCCGCTCCCTCAATTTCGCCAAGTTCTTCAACCTTGAGTTCCAAAGACGCAGGGACTTGGATTGCCAGTGCGTGTTTCAGCACAACGCCCATCTCGCTTTGAAAATCTGTTAACGTTGATGCATCCTTCGGTTTGGATATTGCAATTTGCCGCTTGGCATTATGCGTCCATGATGCCCTGAGTTCCTCGCCATCAAGCGCATAGTAAGGCATTGCGCGATTGGAAAAAGCCAATAGGGCATCATCTGCCTCAACCTCAAACGGGACCTCCGTGAACTGGGAAGCATCATCCTCGCCCAAAAACCATTTTCCGAACCAAGCGTAGACTGCTTCCCGACTCGCCTTATTGTAGTTGTGTTCGGCATCAACTTGAACCGTGTGTATCTTGTCCTCGGCATCGAAATGCGCGTAGATACTGCGGATGGCGGGATATTCGACCGTCGGCGTATTCTTCGTCCAATCGCCCGTCGCCGAAACGAGAAGCAGGGGCCGGGGTGCCATCATCGCTCCGATTTCGAGATTGCTGAGCGTCAGCCTAAGATTCGGCGCGTTCTCGCAGAGACAACCGCCCTGCATGTGAGCAGAAATCATGTTGACAGGCGCGGAGACTCGAATCCGCTCATCAATTGCTGTCAGCATAAACGTCTGCGTACCACCTCCCGAAGCACCCGTGCACCCAATCTGTTTCGGGTCAACATCAGGAAGAGATTGTAGAAAATCGACCGCCCGAACCCCATTCCAAAGCTGAAGTGCCATCGCACTCAATCCCCAAAGCCCTTCGCGGGCACCCCCGTAGTGGTGTTTAATCTGTTTCCCGCTGTCATTGTAACCGATCATGTCATAAGAAAAAATCACATACCCCTGCTTGGCGAAATTAATGCAACGCCCGGGAATCGAGCCTCTTTCGAGATTTTCCAATCGCCCTCTGCCCCAATGCCCGTGTGGACTCACAATGCCCGGAAACGGACCAGTTTTCCCTTTTGGGCGGTAGAGGTTACCGGTAGTAAAGAAACCGGGCCACGCTTCAAAAGAGACCTTCTCAACGGTGTAATCCGCCCGCTCAATCTTATCGAAGACCTCTGCATGTAACTGCGTTCTATCCAGCATTGGCATCAACCCAGTGCTGACCAAAATATGGGTTCGCAACTCTGCGGCTGTCGCCAACCATTCCTCTTTCGTATATCCGGGGAAGGTGTAGGGCGTGTTCACGTCTCGGAGCGCGTGAACACGCGTATCATTCACCGTTTCAGATGGGTCGGTGAAAACATAACCCAACTCATGACGGGGTTGCTGTGCTACATTTGACATATCTTTCTCCTCTCCAACTGCTGTGATACACACCAGCGTGAATATTAAAATGGTTGTAGCGGTTCGTATCTTCATCGCTCGCTCTCCATATCCAATAAGGAAGTCGCGGCTGTGAAGCCGCTCCTACGGGTCGTTGCTGTGAAGCCGCTCCTACGGGTCGCTGTTGTGAAGCCGCGCCTACGGGGCGCGGTTGTGAAGCCGCTCCTACGGGTCGTGGTTGTGAAGCCGCGCCTACGGGTCGCTGTTGTGAAGCCGCGCCTACGGGTCGCTGTTGTGAAGCCGCGCCTATGGGTCGTGGTTGTGAAGCCGCGCCTACGGGTTGCGGCTGTGAAGCCGCGCCTATGGGTTCCGGCTGTGAAGCCGCTCCTACGGGTTTATTTTTCAAAGTTGCTAAGGTTTACGATTTATCGCGACGGTTCAAAGCCTTAGACGCTTTGGATCGTTCAGCGGCTTTCTCCAAAAGCGCCTTTTTCATTGCTTCGAGTTGCGTTTTCCGATTCAGATGGTGGGATACATTTTCTGCTAAAGTTTTTGGCTTGCGTTTTGTTCTCATGGCGGATCTCCTTTCATATTTTAAGCAACGTTTCATAAAGAAAACGGTTTCATGAGGTGTTTTGTGCACGGATATGCTTATCATAGATCGTTTTATGATGGAAATGCGTGTATAATAAGAAAATGGAACGCAAAGACACTTAAATTTAACGCAAAGGTGCAAAGACGCAAAGAAGATAAGAAGATAAGAAGAACAGAAAGACCTATGAAAAAGTCTGAAAATATACATTTCACGTCTGAGGTGACGTGGCGCGCCCTGCTACTCGGCATTTTATTGATTCCTATCAACGTTTATTGGATGACAATCGTTGAGGTCAAATACTACTCCCTTGACGGCTCATGCTTGCCGCTGTTCATTCAACCCATCTTTATTCTGTTCGTTATCGTCCTCGTAAATTGCCTCCTGAAGCGTTACGCCCCGCATGCGACACTGACGCAAGCGGAGTTGCTGATTATCTACATCATGGTGGCAATCTCCTGCACCTTCGCTGGGCACGATACCATCCAAAATATGTTCGGTAGCATCGCTCACCCGTTCTGGTTTGCGACACCGGAGAATGAATGGCAGGAACTGTTCTTCCGCTATCTCCCGAATTGGCTGACGATATCCGATAGCAAAAGCCTGCAAGGCTTCTACGAAGGAGAGGCATCGTTTTATACGGAACATAATTTTTATACGTGGGCAAAACCGCTCGCATTCTGGGGGCTATTCTTTCTAGTGATGATGTTTATGATGCTCTGCATCAACACCCTCATCCGCAGGCGGTGGACAGAGCAGGAGAAACTCGCGTACCCGATTATTCAACTCCCCCTCGGATTGTCCGAAGATGGCGGCACAAAACTGCTCAAAGACAAGATGATGTGGATGGGTTTTGGGATTGCCGCTGTCATCGGACTGGTCAACGGGGTTCACTTTCTGTTCCCGCAATTTCCTGAGATCCCCTACATCAAGCGCGCCCCTGTCTGGCACAACATCTTCACAGAACGCCCGTGGAATGTCATTCGATGGACCCGCATTTCGATGTACCCATTCGCAATTGGGTTAGCGTTCTTTCTCCCACTCGACCTTTCCTTCTCGTGCTGGTTTTTCTTCGTTGTCCGTCTCCTTGAACGAGTGATGGGCGCAGCACTCGGCACACGATACTTCCCCGCGCTGAACCAGCAGGCTTACGGCGCGTGGATTTCACTGTTCTTTCTCGCAGTATGGGTAACACGCCGTCATCTCATTGAGGTGGGCAAAAAAATCATTGGGCTCGACACCACCCTTGATGATTCAAATGAGCCGATGCCGTATCGGTGGGCGGCACTCGGCATTCTCGGTTCGATAATTACGCTTGCGATTTTCGTATCCATCGCTGGGATGACGCTTTGGGTCGCTGCGATATTCTTCGGGCTCTATTTCATGCTCTCTTTTGCCATCACCCGTGTGCGCGCAGAACTCGGCACACCGCACGAGATCTACTTCGTCAACCCACACGACATCATGGCAACAATCGGCGGCACTCGGCGATTTGACTCCGGCAGCCTAACGATTGTGTCGCTGTTCTACTGGTTCAATCGCGGGTATCGGAATCACCCCATGCCGAATCAGATTGAAGCGTTCAAGATGGCAGAAGTCACGCAGATGGGGAATAGACGACTCTGGGGTGCGATGTTGATTGCAATTATCGTAGGAATCCTCGCCACGTTCTGGGCAAATCTTGACATTACTTTTCGGAACGGCGCCGTTGCGAAGGCTGGCGGATTCAAGGGGTGGGTTGGCAGGGAATCTTTCGGCAGGTTACAACGGTGGTTGCACAATCCATCCGACCCGGACTGGCTTGGAATGAGCTACATGGGCGTGGGCGCGTTACTGACATTTCTGATGATGTACATGCGGACGCACTTCTTATGGTGGCCGTTCCATCCCGCCGGATACGCGCTAGCGATCAGTTTTGCGATGGACTACTTCTGGTTCGCCTTTTTCGTCGCGTGGTTGCTCAAATATCTCATCCTGAAGCACGGCGGCGTTCAGATGCACCGACGGGTCGCCCCTCTCTTTTTGGGCTTGATTTTGGGGGATTATGTCATCGGTAGCATTTGGGCGATTATCGGGCCGTCATTAGGGATTCGGACGTACAAGGTCTTTATCTAACAAATTTAAAGAATAAGCGTTACATTTTGAGGGTGGTTTGGAAGGGGATAAAACGGGAAGGTTGGAAGGAAGGGAAGGTTGGAAGGGAATCCCCCAATCTTCCACTCTTCCAGTCTTCCAATCCCATTCTTCCATTCCTCCTAGTCAATTCAGAAGATAAACCTTTAATACCAAAGGTTGTTAAGGAGATTTGCGATGAGTATCCGTATCCGATTAATCTTGAACTACATAGGCATTGCGCTCATCATTCTGTTGGCGATGTATGGTTACTTAAATCATACCCTCAAGCGAATGCTCAACGAACAGATTACATCGGAATTGAAGGCACAAGCCCACTTGGTTCGAGATTTTCTGCTTAGCACACTGCCCGACACATTCAGCTATGAGGCGGTTGATGCGCTGGTCGATGGACTCAATATAGCGAGTGACGCACGGTTAACTTTCATCGGGCCAACCGGAATCGTATGGGGGGACACGGAACGGGATGGGAAAAATTTGGAAAGGATGGACAATCATCGGAACCGCCCAGAAATACTGGAGGCACTCTCAGACGGAATAGGCATTGCGGACAGATACAGTATAACTGTACAAACAACGTTGCGTTATTTTGCGTTGCCGATGTTTCGCCAAGACAAAGTGATTGGGGTATGTCGGGTGGCGTTGCCGATGAAAAAAGTCGATCTGATTATCGGTCGTGTCAAGCAGACGCTACTATTGGCGAGCGGTGCGGGATTGGTCGTTGCGATTTTCCTCAGCCTGACGACCGCTGGAACAATTATGAAACCGATTCGGAACTTGACCCGTGCCACAAAATCACTCGCTGATGGAAAAATCACCTCTCGGGTTCCGGTCCCCTCGTCTGGTGAACTTGACGAATTGTCCCGTCACTTCAATCAGATGGCAGACCGTATCCAAGCCCAACTCTATGAAATTTCGCAGGAACATCGGCGGTCAGAGACCATTCTGGAGAAGATGGTCGAAGGGGTTATACTAATCGATAGTCAACGCTCCATCGTCTATGCGAATCCCGCCGCAGTCACAATGCTCGCGCTTTCCGAGGATTACCATCAACACCCTTTAATCGAAGCTATCCGGGACCCCGCATTGGGTCGCCTGCTCGAACAGGCGAAGAAGACATCGGAGGCGGCGTTTGACGAAATTCGGCTTACAGGCGAGATTGAGCGCGAAACGGAGATTATCGTTGTCCCCGTTGCCAATGAATACTTGGTGGTTATCCACGATGTGAGCCAATTGAGAAAATTGGAACAGATTCGGGCAGATTTCGTTGCCAACGTTTCCCATGAACTGCGAACTCCGCTGACCTCAATTCAAGGATATGCCGAAACGCTTCTCAACGGCACACTGAGCAATACGGAGATGAGCCAGCGGTTTGTTGCAAAGATCCTACAGCAATCATCGCAACTCTCCCAATTGATTTCAGACCTCCTCGACCTATCCCGGATCGAATCAGGGGCAATTGAACTCAAGTTGGCACCTTGCAAAATGACCGAATTTCAAGAGCCAATCATCAGTCTCTTTGGGCCAGCATTCGATGAATTTAATATGACATTTGAGTGGCAAATCCCCGACGATTTACCGACCCCTCTCGTCGATAAACTGCTAATCGAGCAGGTTTTTGTCAATCTGATTGACAACGCCCTCAAGTACACACCACAAGGTGGTTCTATTACCGTTTCTGGCGAAACAAATGAATCTGAGGTCATCATATATGTCAGCGATACAGGTATCGGCATCACCTCGGATGCGTTGCCGCGGATTTTCGAGCGATTTTACCGAGTGGATAAAGGACGTTCCCGTGAGATGGGAGGCACGGGGCTCGGACTCTCTATCACAAAACACATCCTGCTACAGCACGGCGGGAGAATATGGGCAGAAAGTGTTTTTGGAAAGGGGTCGGTGTTTAAGTTTGCCCTGCCTCTCCCGTAGGGGCGAGGTCTCCTCGCCCCCCTGCCCATCCCCGTAGGCGAGGCATCTTACGGTTCAAGGCTTGGAACTAAACGAGGACAACAGCCCTGCCCATCACCGTAGGCGGGGCATCTTACGGTTCAAGGCTTGGAGCTAAACGAGGACAACAGCCCTGCCCATCACCGTAGGCGAGGCATCTTACGGTTCAAGGCTTGGAACTAAACGGGGACAACAGCCCTGCCCATCACCGTAGGCGGGGCATCTTACGGTTCAAGGCTTGGAACTAAACGGGGACAACAGCCCTGCCCATCACCGTAGGCGGGGCATCTTACGGTTCAAGGCTTGGAACTAAACGAGGACAACAGTCCTGCCCATCACCGTAGGCGGGGCATCTTACGGTTCAAGGCTTGGAACTAAACGAGGACAACAGCCCTGCCCATCACCGTAGGCGGGGCATCTTGCCCCGCTTTTTCAAACTAACGACCCGCAAATGAAAGGAAAACAAATGAAAGTGAATCGCGACCAATTTCTTGAAGAAGGATATCTGATTGTACGGAATGTCATCCCGCCGGACGAACTTGACGCGCTACGCAGCAGCTATGAACGCTTGGTCGAACAGCAGAGAGCAATCTGGGCGCAACAACGCAAGCCTGACGACCCACCCGGCGGTGTATGGGAAACCTCAGAGCAACCACGGTTGCTCCTGCACCTGAACCCTCTGGCTGACCAAATCGATGAGCAAACCGCCAACACAGTGGAAATCTGGCTTCATGAAAATATGCAAGGCCTCAGCAACGAGTTGCTGGGGGTCGAAGATGCGGCAGTCAACTCAATGATGTTGATGTGCAACCCGGTGCGCGACCATGGCCCCGCCCACTGGCATCGCGACCTCTATCCACCCTTCGGGGCACCGGTACAGGGCTATGTAGAGGACATCATTGAGAATGGTCCCCGATACGTGCAATGGAACCTCTCCCTTTACGATGACGATGTGTTGTGGGTCATCCCCGGCAGCCACGCACGGCTCAACACCGCACAAGAAGACGAAATGTTGGGGACAAACTCGCGTGTACCCTTTCCCAATGGCGTTCAGACACACCTTTCCGCAGGCGATGGCGTTGTCTACATCCTGCCCATCCTGCACTGGGGTAGCAACTACAGCACCAAACTGCGGCGCACGATTCATGGCGGTTTTTCGACCTACACCCAATACGAAAACACGGACTACCTAAAGCATCTATCCGCCCCAGCGCAAGCGACCTTTGAACGCTGGATACAACGTAGCGAGCAGATGATGGGGCATACCGTTTCCACACTCCGCGGTGCCATCCAAAAAGACCCCGCCGCCTACTATGCCGGGCTCGAAAAACTGCACCCCGGCCGCGGAGAGAAGGGACTGATGCTTTCGACCGTATACCTGAGCAAAGTCGCCAACCGAGTGTACGCGCTCAAGCACCTCGACCTCGACCGCCCTGAGCATATCGGCATCCGATACGCGGCGATGATGTCACATTCAATTACGCTACAATGGGGCGCGTCCATCGCCGATTTCTTCTCCCAAGCGGAGGCAAAAGCCTTATGGGAGCGGTTCAAACCCCTTGATGCCCGCATTCAGTCAGATGTTGAGCGACCTGCCCCCGGATACGAGCAACGTCCGTCGAGGTATCATTTCTATGAGATGCCGAAGGATTTTGGCGTTGCAGATTTCGTCGCAAGTTGGAAGGCGTAACGTGCGTAGTAGCGCGTTCTTTGCGTCTTTGCGTTCTATTTATCCATCCCCGGCAACCCCTCAACAATCTCCACCGTCTCCAAACTGACCGTGAGCACTTTCTTAATGAGTTTAACGATGTACTGCGGGGCGTCCTCACGATTGGGGTTGTTGACAATACCGCTTCGTTTGTCCGTCTTGACGCAATACTGATCAATCACCCACTCCAACGCAGACCGATTCCCAAGCTGATATTCAAACGCCTTCGCTGGTATCCTGTCAAGCGTCAAAAAATCGTTATACACAATCTGCGTTTTGTCTTTGGATAGTTTCATTTTCTCCACACGCCAATCCAGTTGCACATCCGGTGTTTCAACGAAACCCAGCGGATATTCCTCCGCATCCTCATAACCAACGTGAATTTCCCCCAACCGTTGACCCGCTTTGGCAAACCCCCAAAAGTCGGGGGTGTATGGAAGACGCGGCAGGTCTCGCTTGAGGTTCGCCTCATACCGCTCCCGATAAGCGGAGTGATGGAGGAGGGCGTAGACGTAATAGAAGATGTCCCATTTTCCGATTGCCTCATCGCCGTAATGTGCCCGATATTGTGCCAACGCCCAATCGGTGATGTTTTCGCGGCGGTTTGTGCCTTCTTCACTGTAGGTGTAGAAGGGAAAGGATTGTTGCGGGTCAGCATAGAAGTTCAAATCAGGGATAGACTTACTCATCAAAACTGCAAATATCCGATATTATTCGTATCTACTAGGCAAGCGATCAAAAGCAGTTAAAACCCTTGCAGTTCATAGAGTATGCAAAGTGAATAGCGGGCGACATACTGCGGGAGTAGACAGGGTATCAATATCCAAAGATAGAGAGATTGCCAATGAACATATACATACCTTTACATACCACCTAATAACTACGAGGAATATATTTACATGTCAAGATTCAGACAATATCGGTTGTATTTTTACATCTCTGAAGAAGGCAATATCTACGAAACCGACTATAGCAAAGTATATCAAAGCCAACAGGTTAGAGGAGGCGTTATAGTTGGGGGGACGGTAATTGTTGCTACAGGAGCGTTTCTTATGCTCAAATTCATTTGGGATAACAGTGAAGGTTGGTAGTAACCTACGGAATAAACTAAACAAGGTTGTATTCAAAAGAAAATCCTTGTTTAGTTTATTTTACCCCATACTCCGCACTTGTTTTGCCACGTTTTAGTATTTTTAAGACAAACCCGCGTCACAAAAGGATTCGCACAGGATGACGGAGATTCGGAGTGGTCGACTAAGATTCCATTTTCTCCTTGTCTTTTTTTCCAGCTCACCTTGGATCGCCTGCTCAATGTAGGTACCACGCGGGTTTGAGAAATAAATCCAAAAAACGGGAATCAGAAGTGCGGAGTGTCAGTTAGACTTAAAACTCAAAATTCAACCTACAACGCCTTTAACATTCGGGCGTTGTTTCACTTTTAACGGAAATAACAATAATTTGCTTGACACGAAAAAAGCGAAAATGATACAATGGGCAAACACCATTAGGAGGTCAAGCATGTTAATTCTAATTTCAGGTAAAAAGAAATGGAAAGAGTTTCCATATTCAGTTTTAACAGAAGATTCGTTATTGCTAACGTCTCGATCCTCCTAACCTTAATTGCGATACACTGTTATTTTGCTATACAATACGAAACTACTCAAAATAGAGGTAGTTTCGGAGAATCCCTTATCAATACAGTGGGTTATGTCTCCAACTCTATCCCTGTAGCGATAATAATAACACTTGTCATTGAAGGAATAATAACAATGTTCGGCATGTTATGGAATTACTACAAAAGGAAACAGGAACATAAGATTGAAGAGATCGTAGCAAAAACTGTGTCTAAAACCAAAACTGAAACTGAGGACAGAGTGAATCAGGCTTGGGAAGAATGGCTTGAAGGAGAAAAGTTGGAAGGTAAGTTGGAAGGTATCCATTTTAAGAAAAAACCGCCTTACAACGATGATTCTGGCAAGATCAAGTGATAATGAGTTTTAACCTAACGTATCCTATCACTACGCCCTGTTCTAACTTGCGTTTCACCTCGGCGGCGAGGTCGTCGTGGATATCCTTCGCCTCCCAATGGCCGTGCGGCATGTTAACACCGTTAAGCAACATTGCATCAACGAAAATCTGATTGCCCTCAGGCCCTTTCATTGGATACTCAGTAACGAGGGTCCACCTGAGTTGCCGTACACAGTGTTTGAGCAGAGTTTGGAACGGCTCTCTGACTGCGGTTTCATTCGTAATATTGAGCCTGTCCAACCGCTCCAGTTCGACGTAGTAGTCATTTATCGATTTGTGTGTGGGTTTTAGGTTTAGTGTTGGCATATTCTATCGAGGCCAGGATGCCTCGCCTACGGGTACGGCGGGGCAAGATGAAGTTTAAAAAATTAGTTGGGTAATTTGGATTGGACAACGGGCGATTTATAGGACACCACCCGTGGGTGGGAAATCCTTTTCCCACCCTTCAGCGATTAACCCAACCCGTGGATGGAAATTCAGTTCCATTTTTCTACTACTTTATCAGGGGAATACGGTTTCCGGTCCAGCCGGGAAACAGTGCTTGATTATCGTCGATATCAAGGTGGGCTCCCGCAACCTCTGCGAATACCGCGCGGAAATCCGTTGTCACAGGCAGGTCCCGTCTCTTGTCAAGAGATTCTACGACGAGTGGCGGCACAGTCCCGTGCACCTTGCCCCCGTCTACGCGGTTGCCGAGGACAAATAGACAAGAGCCGCGGCCGTGGTCGGTGCCACCGGATCCGTTCTCGTGAACCGAGCGGCCGAACTCCGTCATCGTCATCAAAACAACTTCGTCGTGATAGCCTTCCATATCCGCCCAGAACGCTCCGATTGACTGCGCGAGATTTCCAACACGTCGCGCAAACGGTCCCGTTATGGTGCCCTGTTGGACGTGCGTATCCCACCCGTTCGCTTCGGCAAACGCGACCTCCAACCCCACACCCTCCTTGATTAGCTGAGCAATCTGCCGCAAGCTATTGCCGAGACCAGAACGCGGGTATTTCGCGCCATTGGCAGGGCGATAGTTTGAAACTTCAATCGCTGAAAGCATCTTCATCGCTTCAAAGCTCTCCTGTCCCGCACGACGAAGGTGCTCCTCCGATGTATCTTCGTACAGTGATTTGAAGAGCTCCTTTGCGCTCTGGGATGCCCGCTTGTCCCCCGGGACCTTTACGCCAAAATTTGCCAGATTGTTGATCGCCAATGCAGGCTTATCGCCGGAAAGAGCGCGCGGCATCCCCTTGGTCATGGCAACCGCACGGAAGGGGGTCGCTTCATGCCCCAGCAGACCAACCGCTCGGTTGAGCCAGCCAGAGCGCGTCCCTTTGTGGCCGGGCGTGCCTGTTTCCATATAATCCTGTGCATCAAAGTGAGAACGTGTCGGATTCGGTGAGCCAACGCCGTGTACGATAGCAAGCCGCTTTTCCTGAAAAAGGGGTTGTATCGGAGCGAAGGAGGGATGGAGTCCGAACGTCCCATCAAGGTCAATCAACGCCGCATCCCCTGCCAATTTGGCAGCGGTTAACGCTAGGCGCGGGCGCAGTTTTGGAAGCATCGGGTCATTAAACGGGGTGACTGCCATCAGACCATCCATCGCACCCCGCTGAAAAATCGTAACCAGCACTTTACGACGGAGCGAATCCGCGTTAGTAGCGGCGTTGGCAGTTCGACTTAGAAACAGCGGTGTGCCCCCGAGCGAAACCGAGAACAGGGCAAGACCGCTTGATTTAAGAAAGGCTCTACGTGTCCACATGTTTTTTCTCCTTATCTGAATATGAGTTAGCCAGTTTCAACATGAAAGTTTATCTTCTGAAGTCCCCAATTGATCGGGTGTATCGGGAGTAGGAACTCCCTCCCACCACTTTATTCTTCAACTTGCTTGGTGTTATTGTTATCCTTTCAAAAGCCATTGATAAACAGTGGGTGCGATGCAAAAGATCGCGCACCCCAAAATAGTTCCCGCGATAGCGTCAGCCGCATAATGAAATCGACCGTATACCGTGCCGATAACCAGCCCAACGCATAACGGCAAAAGTATTAAAAAACTGATCAAATCATACCGCGCCGCACAGAGTAGCACTACGACAGCGATGGCAACGTGCGAACTTGGAAATGCTGTCCCTTTAGACGATGCACGAGAGAGGATGGCATGGGTTAGCTTGTAAAAAAATCCGTTTGCGAGGGTGCCTCCGATCTTTTCGGGGTCATACCGCGGCCCTGTAACGGGCATAAAAATGTACCAGATAAGGCACACATTGAACGTGAAAATCTCTGCGAATACGGTGTTGTGGAATGCGTCATATCTCCCCTGAAGGTAGAGGACTGCACCGAGAAAAACCACAATGCCGTAATAACTGAAATAGCAGAGGTGTAAAAACTCCGAGAGAATGACTGACGGGTAACGCTTACTGAGCGCAATGCTCGGTTGTATCTTGAACAGCCAATCATCCCAGCGGACAATCAGGCTATCGAAGTAATCGCGAAAAATCAGTTGTGTGAGCTGTGCAACGCCCCAATAGAAGGCTGGAATGGTCGCCAAAGGATATGCGTCGCGCAACACTTGAAGGACAGGGGGCAAAGCCTTCGGTGCCGCGCTGAGAGACAGAATCCCAATCACCAAGGCGATATGCACCAGCAGGTAAATCGGCCACCGTGCCAAGTTTTTACGAAATATCGCAATCAGCACGGCAGTGATACTTAGATAAAAAATGGTTATCCAGTCAGATGGCAAGAGGTCAATGGAGATAGCTAAGTCGGGCATATTTTTAGGTTATTGAGCATTGACATGAAATCGTGCTGTCATCCTAATCCGATTGTTGAATATGCAGGACACGACTCGGCTCTCTCCCATATCCGATAACATTCAACCTATCCTTGTAAACTTCAAAGACAGCATAAGCGTTCTGATCTGGTGTTTCGACCATGCCGTGAACGGTTAAATAATGGATGCCGTTTTTCTGCCCATAGTGACCCTGATGGTTATGTCCATTGATGTACGCAACGACACATTTGTACGGTTCGATAGCGTCAATCAGTTCGGTATCATTCCAAAGGTTATGCGAGTGTTTTGGAAAAACCGGAAAATGACAGAACACAATGACTGTCTCGCCAGCTTGCTCGGCATTCTCAAGCGTCTGCTTCAACCACGCAATCTGCTCCGCGCCGATGCCGCCATTCCAATCGTAGGCGTTGGATGCCTCCTTCGCTTTCAGGCTTTGAAACATCGCCTCTGCCGCTTTATATTTCGCGCTACCTTTTAGATGGGCATACAGGCTAAGGTCGTTGCCGTCCAATACAACAAATCGCCAAGAATAGTAGGCAAAATCGTAATACGGCTTCTCAAGCCCAAGCTTTTGGGGGACTTTGCCCTTGTCTGCACCCGCCACGTAGAAATCGTGGTTCCCAAGAACTTGGTATGCCGGCATTTTTAGTTGCTGGTAAACCGGGAGCAGCTGATCAAAACTCGCAAACTTCCTGTCGATGAAGTCGCCGAGATGAATCACAAAAGTCAAATCATCCCGTAAATTGAAATCCGTGACGCATTCTTGAAGTTTCGTCAGAGAAGCCCGGTAATACCGCGTCCCGCGCCTGTTGATATCACAATATTGTGCATCCGCCGCAACCCCGAAGCGAAAAACAGGCTCCGCCTCATCCGCCGCGCTGGCAATGCAGATGCTTATGACACCAATAAAAATGAAAGGATAAAAGTGTTTCAAAGTACGAAAATCCAAATGTATTAGATTGGAACGAATGATTTTTCAAAAAAACGCAGTTGCGCTGAGACAGTGGCTGTTTGACGCGCTTCAAGGGTTCCAAAGTAGAGCCCCATATCGGTACACGGCCAATGGCTCCACCCCAGAATGATTGCATCGGAGGAAGAGAGTTCGATAAACTGCTGTTTGTTATCAATGACCCGCCAAGCCCGTACAGCACCCTGCACGGCGTGGATATGGGGTTGCCATCTCGTCGGATAATTCTCACCAATTCGCGTTGCAATTTCACGTTTTGACTGTACCGGGCACCACTTCAGCCACCGCTCTAGTGGGGCAGACAATGCGTTTGCAGGCATCCACGCTTGAGCGGGAGTGCCGCCTGTCGGCAATTCACAGTTGGCTTGGAATGAACGCGCCCAACGGTGAATTAAACAGACCCATCCCCAACAGTCTTTCCACGTTTCCGATGAGTTGTTTTTGAGCGTGATTTCAAACGTCAAACAGTCATCACCTGGTTGAACACAGGCAGAAGCTGTACCAGAAATAGCTGGGTCTATTGAAATCGGCCTATCGGTGTAGGACATTGCGCCGTGTTCATTGACCTGCCATTCGACATCCGGCTGATACCCCCAACCGCCTTGGATATCACCGAAAAATTCCGTCAATCGCAATGTCCAAACCAACTCCTCCGCCCGAGCCCATTGAATCGCCAGCGTTGGAATGGGGTTATTTTCTTCAATCTCATCGGGTGTTTTTGGATGAGATTCAATGAAGTCACTGAGTGTTGATATTGAAAGCATTATGTCTAAATTCCATAAATTAGGTATTGGGTAGAAGCGATCACTGACCACTGACGCATGAATCACCCCAATATCATAACTTAAAATGTGTCGAAATGCAATCACTAAAACTGCACATCCCCCATTCTTCGGTCGCGTATAATGGTGGAAACCTGATTTTTTACCTAAGCAAACTTCACTACTACCGAAATGCCTTGTTCTAATCCCGATTCATCTTGATTTTTGTTGGCGTATGATGTATTATAATTTAAATTGTACCCTACGCTCTGTGGGTGATTCACATCCGCACACCTTGAAAGGGAAGAAACCAAGTTTTTCCGAAAAAACTCGGTTGATCTGGAAAGGAGCGGTTGAGGGATTCTTTAACCGGGCCGGTGGTAACTTGGGTTAATTAACAAGTAAAGAGGAGGTAAAATGGCCGATTTTGATACAGTTTCCAAGCAACTGTTCAAAAAGTATGCCCAAGATTTCCTTCAATTTGTCCTCGGCAAGGAAAAACCGTTTGAAATCTTGGAAATCACTGACCCCGGATTGGAGACCGTCGAAGCGCGGGTAACCGATATCCTTTTGCGTGTGAAAAGTGTGTGTGAAAAGTGTGTGAAAAGTGCGTGTGAAAATCGATGGCGAGGAGTGTTTAGTGCATATCGAGTTCCAAACCAGTGACAGCACAAAGACACCGATGCCCCGTCGAATGGCAGGATACATTGGCAGGCTAATCGAGGCACATGGGGTCCCTGTCTACGCATTCGTTATTTATCTCCGTCCGGATGCCGGAGCCAATGACCCTGGGCTGATTGATGAGAAATTGTGGGGGCTTCTTCCGTTTGCGCTATTGATGGAACCGCCGAAAGATACGCCGCTAGAAGAGTGGTTCAGAGAATGTGTGCGGGCAGTGGACCAACTCGGATTAGCCCCGATTGACAAAGCAGATTTTCTGGTCTACTTGTTAACCCTCGGTGGATTAGTTTATGACTCGCAAACCCTTTTCAATATCATTTCGGAGGAAACCATGTACGAATCATCAATTGCTCAACACTTTGCGGAAAGAGGTCGCCGAGAAGGCATAGAACAAGGCATCCAACAAGGACTTATGCTTGCCGTTCTCGATGTCATCAGCGAACGATTCAGCCCAAACCGTGCGGAACAACTCAAACCGCCCCTCGAATCCATTCAGGAGATTGCACGTTTGCGGGAAATTCTCGTTAAGGCTTCTGAAGTGGAGACTTTTGATAAGCTACAGCAAGCAGTGGATACGCTAATTTCTTGATTGTGAGCACCCCTCACTTAATTAACCCAAGTTGCCGCGTACAGCGTAGGTAGCAACTTAGGTTTTGTTTACAAGAAATTGGGCGGAACTCTCAAATTCTTTCAAAGGACGGCAATTAATATGCACTCTCAAATTTCCTCGCGTCGAAGCCGAGGCATCCTTAAAACGCTCTCTTTGATGATTTTCCTAGTTCTTTTGGTCATTGGTGGAGTTGGCATCTATGTGCTGGCAGCACCCCCTGAAGCGTCTAAAACGTCTCCCAAACTGCAACTGTACGGCAGGTCAGCTTTACGCAAACGCCCTTCTGTAAACTCTGCTCCAATCGCTTATACAAAGGAGAAAGGGACATTGGTGTTTCAACTCGGATTGCGGTTCCTCAGCGGTTTGAACGAAGGCAATCTTTCGGAACAGTTGCTGTTTCAGGTCGGGGTAGGAAGTTGGGCGAACTTGGAAAAAAAGAAACTGTTTCGCATTGGACAGGAATTTCAAAACGAGTTGAACAATCGCCGTGTTTCAGAGGATTTACGACAAGCGTTTGCAGACCATCACATCTTGCTGTCCCAGAATTCAAGCGTTGCGATTGAAGCGAGCGGACGCAGGTGGTGGATAACGGATAAGCAGAGTAAACTGATTTACGAGGTCTGGAAGGAGTCAACGGGGCTCAACGTTTACTCACCTTTCGACAATTTCGTTGTTTTAGCAGAGTGGCACGAACCGTTTGCAAACAAAACGTTGCCGAACCTTTCTCAAGATGCGACCATTAATAGTCATCCCGAAGAGGATACATGGCAGATAATCAATGGAGATGGCGCGGCGTATATTATCAGAAAAGCGGCGAATCAACTCAACGTTTACACGGAGGATTTGCGTCAGGCGTTTGACAACAAAGGGATTTGGATTTCTCAGGAGGCGAAACTTTCTACGCCAGAAAAGGGACAGAACTGGTTGATACTGGATGCCAAATCGCAACAGGCATACGACATCAGTAAAGAATCGGATAAACTCAACGTTTACAAACGGTCAAAAATGGAGATAGTCCCCCTACTGTTTGCTGTCAAATTAGCATCGCAAAGTGAGTTGGATAATGGGATGATTCCAGAGGTATTGGCGCAGGCATTCAAGAATAACCGCATTCCACTGTCCCCAAAAGTTGCTGTTTCGACTGGGGAACCAGACAGCACGGTTGAGAACCCAGATAGTACAATTGAGAAGCCAGACAGCACAATTGAGGAACCAAATAGCAGTTGGCTGGTGGTCGATAATGAGCAGAGATATATCATCATAAAAGAGGGTGGGCAATTCAAGGTTTATCTTGACCTACAGAGCCAATGGCTGCGGGTCAGAATCGAGGGCGAGATTAAAGGGTGGGTCAAACGCGACCAAGGCATAGTTATCCCTCCGCCGCCTCTGCAACCGACACGACGCCAGTATGCAAAACAACTTCTGCTTGAGCTTGCTAATAAGCTGCGTGGGAAGTGAGAACGCAGGGGCCGGGTATCGGGCTTCAGTTCTGATCTAGCACATCAATAACTTTCCCCGTGTTGTCGTCAATAATTGCAATCGCGAGATTTCCCCAACCGTGGTTATAGAAACTAACCGTCCAAGCGAACCCTTGAAACCACGCATATTTATGTGCGGTTCTGTGGTCGGCTAAAATCTGTTTCACACGGGCATCTGACATTGCGGCACAAATTGCCTGCTCTGGTGTGAGTGCTGTGTTCTGCTGTGGGACTTCGATGTCCCGCTTATCCGCTTCAGCAGGCCACGCTTTAGGTTGACGTTGTGCGAGTACTCGTAGTAACGTCGCACGTCGGCGATGCGCGTCCCTCACTTTTTCATATTGTTTCGTGTACTCTTGATACGCTGTCGCGTCTGCTATCCATTTTGCCCGTTTAGCTCCCTCGGTTTTGTACCGAAAATAAGCGATGGTGATATCATTGTATTGCTCGGCACACAGCTCAGCCGCGTCTGCCTCAATGTTCAACGCGGCGGCATAATCCGCTTTTTGCTTGAACGCTTCACCCCGCTTTTTGAGGAAATTCGGATAGCAACCAAAATCGTAAAAGTTATCCGGATAGTACGGCATCCATGTCGCGATAAATCGTGCGATATCTCTACGCTCTCGCTCAAGAGCCTTTGAATCCGTTTCTGATTTCGCCCAATGCACCTTGGCGCGTTTCAGATGGTGCTCGCGCTGTGCATTGATATCGGCGCGCTCCCTGCGATGCCGTGCCGCAAGTTTGTCGTTGCCGTGACGGGTATGGTATCTGACCAACCCCTTCGTTATTGGAATCGAAATTCGCTCCAGACATTCCGCCGCCGCTTCACGCCACAAAGCCGCTCTGCCGTAATCTTTGGCGCGTTCATACCGTTTTATCATAATGCCCGCATTTGCCGTACCCTCACGTACCGCTTCGCACGGCGATACTCCGCCATTCAGAATAGTGATGACAGAAATAATAAAAGCGGTTATAATGTGAGCGTTCAGACGACGCATTGTGTGTGGTTGTCCTTTCGACGGAATGGTAGCGGGGCATCTTGCCCCAACGGATACCCAAAACGCGGTTTCTCTGGAATAGGTAGCAGCTTACGTTATTCTAACAGAACAGAAAGATGCAGTCAAGAAAACTGGTGTTAAATGAATTTGCGTTTTCAGGTTGACACCGATTCGTAAATGCGTATAATGCGAAGCGAGGAGGAATATGAGATGAACATCAGTCCAAAGGCTTACAACCACTACTGGGGAAAAGGTTGGGTCGTTGTCGAAGATGTGTATTCGCCCAACAAGATTGACCGCATCGCACAACTCGCTGTTGCGGTCAGCGATACGGAATTGAAAGAAGAAGATGCGGATAGTTACGCCGTTGACCGTGCCGCAGACGGGACAATCGCGCCACGCAAAATCAACCAACCGTTCCTTAAAGAATCCGCTTTTCAATCCTTTGTGCTTGACCAGCGTTTGTCGGGACTCATCGAAGGGCTCATCGGTGTCAAACCGTTGCTCATGACAGATCAGATTTTTATGAAACCACCCAACTTCGGTAGTGCGAAGCCGTATCACCAAGATAACTTCTACTTCAAATGCCAGCCAGCAGACCATGTCATCACGGCGTGGATAGCGATGGACGATGTTGACATGACAAACGGTTGCCTCCGCTATATTGACGGCTCGCACAAGGGCCCAGTTCTACCACACGAAATGCCCGACCCTGATGAGCCGTATAATCTTGTTCCCCCACCTGAACTGATTGACCTATCAAGAGAGGCGTTGGCTATCGTAAACAAAGGCGGTGTTGTCTTTCACCATTGTAAGACGTTGCATACATCACATCGCAACACATCAAATCGCTGGCGTCGGGGTTACGCCACCCATTGGGCAAGCGCGCAAACGACATCGAAGACCGATACCGTCAAGAATGCTTACTTTAACCGAGACGATTTTCCAGACGGACGGTAAGCTTGAAACAGAGGATGACCGTGAAAACAATAGACGCAATCGCAAAAATGTTGAAAGCCGAAGGCGTTGAATACTTGAGCTGTTTTCCAACAACGTCTATGATTGAAGCCGCTGCTCAGGTGGGCATTCAGCCCATTGTCTGCCGCCAAGAGCGGGTTGGGGTTCATATCGCAGATGGGTTCTCGCGGGTTACCAATGGCTCACAGCCGGGAGTTTTCGCCATGCAGTGGGGCCCGGGGACCGAAAACAGTTTCGCCGGCGTGGCGACTGCTTTTTCCGATTCGGTGCCAATCCTTTTATTGCCATTAGGCCATCAATTAGACCGCCACGGCGTGTCACCGATGTTTCGGTCAGATATGAACTATATGGGGATTACAAAGCACGTCGAAGTGGTGACATCGCCCCAGAGAGTTCGTACGACAATGCGTCGTTCGTTGGCAGCACTAAGACAAGGCAGGCCTGGCCCAGTGATGGTCGAGATACCTGCAGACGTGGCGTTGCAAGAAACAGAGGATTCCGACACCAATCCGCTGTCTGTGAAACCTGTCAGAGCTCAGGGCGATACGAGGGATATTGAGGCCGCTGCCACGGCGTTGTCCACTGCCCAACGCCCGGTCATCCATGCAGGCCAAGGCATTCTGTACGCTGAGGCGACGGAACAACTTATCGAACTTGCCGAATTGCTTGCTGTACCAGTGATGACGACGTTGCTCGGGAAAAGCGCGTTTCCAGAGGGGCATCCCCTCTCTTTGCAGTGTGGCGCGTCCGCAATGTCCAAGGCCGCCTATCACTTCACGCAGGCTACCGATTTGGTGTGCGGTATCGGGTGTAGCTTTACGAATCACGCCATGGCGATGAACGTGCCAGAGGGTAAACAGATTATTCACGCAACGAATGACCCTAGCGATGTGCAAAAGGATTACGACGTAGACTATCCTATCGTCGGAGATGCCAAACTTGTGCTTGGGCAACTGATAGCGGTGTGCAAGGATATTTTGGGAAATCGTGCCCGGGCACAAGATGCCGTTGCATCGGAAATCGCGTCCATCAAGGAAGGTTGGCTGGCGGATTGGATGCCCAAACTGACGAGCGACGAGACACCGATTTCGCCATTTCGCGTCATCCACGATCTAATGCGGGCAATCCCGCCTCACGAAGCAATCGTGACCCATGACTCTGGAAGTATCCGCTCGCAGATGCTGAATTTCTATCAATCCGAAGGCCCACGCAGTTTTATCGGTTGGGGACGTTCACACGCATTGGGGACAGGTTTGGGATTGATTATCGGCGCGAAATTGGCGCGCCCCGAAAAGGTCTGCACATACGTCTGCGGCGATACGGCGTTTGGCATGGTCGGGTTGGACTTTGAAACCGCTGTCCGACATCAGATTCCCATTATCACGGTTGTGCTCAATAACGGCGGCATGGCGGGCGAAGCGAGGGGCGTTGCCGAATCGGAATATCAGATTAGCAATCTCGGTAGCGATTACGCCGACCTCGCCCGCGCAATGGGCGGCCATGGCGAGCGTATTGAGCAACCGAGCGAAATCGTCCCGGCGTTCCAACGCGCCCGACGCGTAACCGAAGAACAAGGGCTTCCCGTATTGCTTGAGTTTATCACGACTCGTAAGCAGGCGACATCCAGCCCGGGCAATGACTTTAAGCCTGTATAAAATGAGCGAATGGCCGAAAACGCCATGCCGTGACGGCATTAATCCATAAAGATATCAGTCTCCACGGTCTGCTCGATTGGGATTGGCAAATTGCATCGGGTTCTTCCCGCCCTCCTAAGCACCCAATCTGCTCACATTTCACCCGTCACGTCCGATTGAGCGTATCAGATACATGCGAACACAGATTCAAGATAGTCCGAAAAAGCATTTATGGTGGTGCAGCGTTCTTCATGCCATTAACGATGGCTACATTTCCAGTTTAGCCCTCCTACTGCCCTTCATTGCCGCTGATTTGCACCTTTCCTACACGCAGTCTGGCCTCCTTCAAACTGCGAGTCACGGTGCGATAAGCGCGGCGCAGATTCCGGCGGGATTTCTGTCTGAGCGTTTTGGAGACATTCTGATGTTGGGCTTAGGTGCGACCTGGTTCAGCGTCAGCTATATCGCCTTGATTGTGGCGTTCAGCTATCCTTTAACGATGATTTTGATACTTTCGGGGGGTATTGGGGGAGGGGTCTATCACCCTGTGGGCACCGCGCTCGTTTCAAACGTCTATCCACCTGAAAAATCCGGTCCGGCTATCAGCACATTGAACTTTTCCGGGGACGTTGGCAAGGTAGTCTTCCCTGCCTTGGCGGGCGTTTTAGTTATCAGACTTGGATGGCAAAAAAGTTGCGCGGTATTGGGCGTAATTGGACTTGGAATGTCTGTTTTGTATCTCCTGTTTTTTCGAGCGAATATCGTCAAAAAAATAGAGCAAGGCGTATCGAAAACGGAAGCCCATCGCCTCAATAAGACGCATCGGCGAACCTTCCAGGGCTGGGGCATCGTAGCACCCAGACAATTCACGCTCTACTCCGCCCTCGGATTTCTGGATAATGGCATCCGGTCCGCTGTTACGGCGTTTTTGGGATTCTTGCTACTCAGGATAGGTGTAAAAGAGAGTGCTGTCGGTGGGTTAATGTCTCTCGGATTTTTCGGTGGTGCATTGGGGAAACTCCTGTGCGGCCTACCCATCAAGAAATTTGGTGTTAAAAAGATTATTCTGCTCACCGAGTTGCTGATGGTACTTGGCTGTTTCGCGCTTCCGTCAATTCCCTCTGGATGGACAATCGTACTCTTTTTGCCGCTATTTGGGTTTATGTTGAATGGGACATCCTCTGTCATATATGTCGGCGTTGCCCCCACACTGGAGTCGGAGCGTCGCAGTCGGGGCTATGCACTACACTATACCCTCAATTTCCTTGCATCGGCTACGGCACCATACCTATTCGGATTTATCGGGGATATTTATGGGCTTAAAACCATTTTCTATGCGACAGGCGCGGTTATGCTGATGGGGCTACCGTTGATGTTTTTTTTGAGAGGAAAATGATATTCGCCTTTGGAGTGCGAAAGTGGAAAGAAGGCGGGAAAGGGATTTCCCGCCTACGGGGTGGAAAGAATGCGGGGCAGGGATGCCCCGCCTACGGGTGGAAAGGATGCGTGATAAGGATTTCCCGCCTACGGGTGGAAAGAATGCGGGGCAGGGATGCCCCGCATACGGGTGGAAAGGATGCGTGATAAGGATTTCCCGCCTACGGGTGGAAAGAATGCGGGGCAGGGATGCCCCGCCTACGGGGTGGACGTTTCTTAACGGATTCGATACCGCTCAACAGCATCCATATCAAGGCTGATACCTAAGCCCGGCGCGTCCGACAGCTTAATTGCCCCGTCAGAGAGGTCCATGCTACCGCCGGATAGATCATCAATGCGGATGTGTGGGAGTTCATCAATAGGCATCGTGCAGTTTGGGAGTGTACATGCGATGTGTGCGGCGAAGGTTGAAGCCACACATGAACCGAACGCGAAGAGCTGCACCCAAATCGGCAAGTCAGCGGCTTCGGCAACGGCGGCACTTTTGCGGAGCCCCGCGACATTCCCACCCATGTTGACAGCATCCACCGCATCGGCGCGAATATTCTCTAAAATTCCCTGGGGTGCCCCCAAATGCCGGGCGACAGGGACTTCCACCTCTTCCCTAAGCTGACGATACCAAGACAAATCCTCAAATCGGATTGGGTCTTCATAGACTTCTATGTTATAGGGAAGCAACTCCCGTGCGAGCCGGAGCCCGGTCTCCAAATCTCCAAATTCCGTATTTGGGTCAACGCGAATCTGAAAATCAGGGCCACACGCTTCTGTGATTAAACGAGCGGTTTCGACAATATTCGCAGTCCGGGCTTTCAATTTATGCACCCGAAAACCCATGTTCGCGGCACGTTCTGCCTCCGCCGCTGTTGCTTCCGCAGGCATCGGTGGTGACCAATAGGCGAGTTCAACACTATCCCTATATTTCTCGCCGATTAACTTATGGGCAGGCACACCCAATACCTGTCCTGCCAAGTCGTAAAAGGCACACTGGAAGACAAACGACTCGGAGGCGAGGTCGATCTCCCAAAGATTTCTGCCGACATATCTTTCCGCAATCTCGTCCGCTTGGTCTGTAATATCGCTATTCAGAGAATTGCTCTCACCCAATCCTGTTAGCCCTTGGTCTGTGTGTACCCAAACCAAAGTGGTCGGATAATCCATACCCGAATGCTCCCGTATCGCAGGAACAAATGGGATGGAAACGGTACGGTATTCAATGTCTGTGATTTTCATAAGTCGCCACTCCCTTCGTAGTAGCGGTTCGGTTAGTAGTAGCGCGTTGATTGCGCGTTCAGTCTATGGGCGCAACTTGACTCGACCCCAGAGGGTAAAGCGTTTCCTCTTAGGGGAGATGGACGAAGTTACACTGACTGGGTGGCCCGCCTTCTGCCATGCAACAAAACCACCCGTTAGCACTTTTACTGTCTCCTTCTTAAACCCAAATTTATCCATTAACGTAAGTGCCGCACGGACACTTGTGGCTTCAGCCGGTCAGCTTCAGTACAGAACGAGTAGTGGATGCTTCTTGAGTTCCTGATGCCGAGCTGCTAGGTCGGCAAGGGGCATTGAGATGGCTTTCGGAAGATGGCCTTTATCGTAACTCTTTTTGCTACGGACATCCACGATGACCACCTTACTCCCTGCATCTAATAAGCCCTTGAGTTCTGCGATGGAAATGCGCTCCACATCACCAGGGGGTGCTTGAGCGAATGATAGAGTTGCCAGCGATGACTGAAGGAACAGAAGGATCGAAAAAACAAACATGCACCTATTCAAGCGTTTCATCGGTTTTCTCCAATCTTTGGTCTCTGATAGCTAAAATTTTATGCGATTCATTTATCAGTGTCAAGTGCTTTTCTGACCGTGACCGCAATTATCTCCAAAAATGATTGACATTTACGGCGAGATTGAATAGAATTTAAGCCAAAGTTTCAGCGGTGCGGACGGCGTATAGCACCCCAAACAAAACCATAAAAAATCACCAGCGGTGCGAAAGGTGAACAGTTCCCTCAAGGAAAACACTATGACTCATACCTATACCCAACTTTGCATACACATTGTCTGCGCTGTCAAAGACAGACAATGCCTCATTCCAAAACAGCACAAAAAAGCACTACACCAGTATATTACCCGCATTGTCACCGACAAAAAGCAGACAGTGATTTGGATTGATTCAAGTCCGTATCGCATACATATCCTTGTCGGCATGGCACCAGACACTGTGCTCTCTGCTTTGGTGAGAGACATCAAGGCAAATTCGTCAAAATTCATTAACAAAAAAGGAGGGGTTGTGGGAAGATTTGAATGGCAGGCGGGTTTTGCCGCATTCTCGTATTCTCATTCTCAGTTGGATGCTGTTGTCGATTATATTAAAAATCAGGAGGCGCGTAGTTCTCGTCGGACGTTCAAAGAGGAAGATCTTGGGTTTCTGGAGCGTTTTGATGTCCCTTATAATCCGAACGTTTTTGATTCGGATGACACCGCCAAGACATGAGACGGGATTTCTGCCGGGGATGACATCGTCCGATTCAATTTTTCATTTGTTAAAATCACGCCAGAAATTCTGAAGAAGTATAGTAAGGAGATAATATGCCAAAACAGATTGCACTGTTCAACCACAAAGGGGGCGTGGGCAAGACAACAACCACCTTCAACCTCGGCTGGATGTTGGCAAACAAGGGAAAAAAGGTCATCATCGTTGACTCTGACCCGCAGTGTAACCTCACCGGGATGGTGCTTGGATTCAAGGATGCCGAGGGGTTCGCATCAATGTATGCGTCAAATGGGGTGACGAATATCCGCGATGGGCTTGCCCCCGCTTTTGAATCCCGGCCCATGCTCATTGAACCGGTGAACTGTGAGCCAATCAACGGACAACCGAACATGCACCTGTTACCAGGGCACATCGGTCTTGCCGAATACGAAGTCACTTTAGGGATTGCTCAAGAACTGTCCGGTTCACTGGTAACGCTCCAGAATCTGCCAGGGTCTTTGCATTACCTTTTTTCCAAAACTGCTGACAAGTACAATGCCGATTTTATCTTGGTAGACATGAGCCCAAGCCTGGGACCGATTAACCAAAATTTGCTGATGACGAGCGACTATTTTATTGTCCCAATGTTTCCTGACTACTTCTCGGCGATGGCAACGGAGAGTCTCGCCTCGATTTTACCGAAATGGTCCGCTTGGGCAAATCAGGGCAAAGCGTTACCGCTGCTGCGAGATGCGATTTATCCTTTTCCTGATAAGCATCCCAAATTCCTCGGAACCATAATCCAGAATTATCGAGTTCGGAAAGAGATCCCTTCTGCCGCCTTCCGAGAGTGGATTGACGAAATAAAAATAGGAATTGAGACAAAACTCATACCTGTGTTACGCGAAAACGATATGCTACTTCCGGATGAGTTGTATAAGAAGGCAAGTGAGATCGGATCGAATCCAACCGAGCTTGAACTCCTTTTCCCAGATTTTGCCTACGATTCGGCTATAAGTTGTCCACTCCTCCAGTTGCCCGACTTTAATAGTCTGATTGCCCGCTCACAAAAGCATAACGCCCCGGTTTTTGATTTGAGCGACGAGCAACTTGAACAAGAGGGGGTTGTGCGTAAAAACACGAAGAAATCTATGAAGGCTTTTCGTGCCTTATACTCTGATGGTGCCGACCGAATACTCACACTGACTGACAATGCATGAGGCATTCAACTATGGTGAAATCTGAAAATATGTAGACAGCCGGTAGGCGTGGTCCACCCCGGTAGGCGCGTGTTTTGCGTCAAGTCATCTGGTTTCCACCCGCTAGGGCCAACCGCGCAGGTCGTGCGAGTGTCTAAATAATTATTGGCTTTACCATAAATAAGTTTTTGGCAGCGAATAAGGAGTTAACATGATAACCGAAATACAGACCGCTCAAGATATATGGCCGCAACTCGCTTCTATTGTATTCGTGCCGCGTACAGAGAGCGACTATCAGCGGCTTTCAGCTTTGAAGGACGATTTAAGAACTGTCGTCGGTGAAAGTGAAAATCACCCTTTGGCTTCATTAATGGAAGTCGTTGGGGCTCTCATTGAAAAATATGAGTCAGAACAAGAGTCGGCGGAACGTGAAACCTGGTATCGTCTCTCCATGCAGATGCTTGCACGGGCATACGGAGAAGACGAACCTGAGTACACAACAGATATGCTTAAATGGGTAAATCCTGATTATGAAGGAAAGTGATGTCATTCTTGCCCCCTTGTTCCAAGCTGATGAAGAACTAAAGTATAGGCCCGCAATTGTTCTACGAGAAATGCCAATACCTTACCGGGACCTCCTTGTTTGTGGTGTAAGCACAAGGTTAAATTACTACGTCCAAGGGCTTGATGATATTATCTCACCTGCTGATGCTGATTTCACATTAAGCGGCTTACACTCGGAATCTCTGATTCGACTTAGTTTTCTAGGTGTGATCCCGCGTCGGCTAGTGCGTGGCACACTCGGTAACATTTCAGATGAGCGGCACAAACGTTTGTTGCGGAGGTTGATTGATTACCTACAAGCACCGACCTGATATAAAATAACCTAAGTGACTACCTATTCTATCCTGTTCTCATCAAGGTGGCACGGATCATTATTAGGAGGCTTGAAATGCAGGCTTGGCGGTTTTATGGATTTAATGATATGCGGTTGGATGAAGTGGAGCGTCCTGTTCTCAGCGAAGGGCATGTGATTGCTGATATTCTATGTGTGCAACCATCTGTCACCGAGGCGCAATTGGCGTACGGCATTCCTACGCTCGCTTACGACCAGATTAAACAGAGGCTTGAAACATCGGCACCGATACAACTCTTTGGACATGAGTTCTGCGCCCGGATTGTGGAAGCCGATGCGGATTCCCAATTTCGCCCAGGTGACCGTGTGGCGGCCCGTGCGAAGTTGCCGTGTGGCAGCTGTTCACTTTGCGACTCCGGGCGCAGTGAACTTTGCCGACGCGGGCCAATCATCGGTTTTCAACTGCCCGGTTGTTTTGCTGAGTCCGCGCTGCTCCCTGAAATTGCCTTAGTCAAAGTGGATGACCGGATTTCGGACAACGAGGCGGCCTGCTTGCAGTCGTTAAGTGATGCCCTCGCCGCAGTGGACACGGCGGAAATTCGGATGGGGGAATCCGTCGCTATTTTTGGGCAGGGGAGCATGGGGCTTGAATGTATGCAGGTCGCTCGTGCGAGTGGAGCAGGAGCCATCATGACGGTCGACGTTCGGGAGGAAGCGTGTAAGGTCTCCAAGGAGCTGGGGGCGGACTATGCCATCAATGCGCTTGATAGCGACCCGATTGAGGTCATCCACGAGTTGACAGACGGAAACGGTGCGGACATCGTTTTTGAATGTGCAGGCGGAAGCCCGAAACAGGGGCTTTCCGGCAATAAAACGCTTACCCAAGCAGTTGATGCCGTCCGTTCCGGCGGAAAGTTGATCGTCGTCTCTTGGTTCGGTCAGCCGATGGAACTTAATGTTGACCTGCTCCGTGAGCGAAGCCTAAGATGCCTATTCCCCGACATCAGTACGCTAGGGCATTTGGAACACACCGTCCGCTTGGTTGCCTCTGGACGTGTGCGCGTGAAACCGACCATTACGCACGTCCTATCAGGCATTGACGCTGTCCCAGAAGCCTTTGAGATTACCGCCAACAAAGGCAAGTATGGGGCCATCAACCCCGCCCAAGTAACCATGCAATAAAGAGCGGAAGGGAAAAGACTGGAAGGATGAAAGGTTCTCCCCCATTCTTCCACTCTTCCACCCTTCCAATCCCCACCTTTCACCCTTGCATTCTTGCATTCTTCCAATCCTACATGAATTGCTCAATCTCCTCAATGGTTTTCGGCACCTTCGCTGTCAAAACTTCATTCCCTGACTCTGTGACGCGGATATCGTCCTCAATCCGCACACCGATTCCCAAATATTTTGATGGCACATTTTCGCTGTCCGGTTGGATATAGAGCCCCGGTTCAACCGTTGTCACCATACCGGGCTGAAATGTCTTGTGTTCTTCGCCATCCCGCGTTTTATTCACATCGTGCGTATCAAGCCCGAGCATGTGCCCAACTCGGTGCATGTAAAATTTCTTGTATTCCTCATCTTCGATGAGTTTTTCCTTTTCACCCTTCAGTAGACCGAGTGCCACCATCCCCTCGGTCAATAGTTCTATCGCTGTTCTGTTCGGTTCATCAATTGATACATCGGGACGAATCGTTTCAATGACCGCAAGTTGGACATCAAGCACAACTTGATAGATTTCGCGTTGTGCCTCAGTAAATTTTCCATTCGCTGGGAAAGTGCGGGTGATATCGCCGTTGTAGTATTTGTACTCGCACCCCGCATCAATAAGCACCAAATCCCCGTCTCGGATGGCGCAGTTGTTCGCTGTGTAATGCAGTATCGTTGCATTCTCGCCGTTCGCGACAATTGTTGGGAATGCCGTTCCCCGGCCCCCATTCTTACGAAAAATTGCGTCAATCAGTGCCTCCAACTCGTATTCATACACCCCAGGTTGGGTCGCTTTCATCGCGGCGAGGTGGGCTTCCGCTGTGAGTGCCGTTGCTTGAGCGATGCGCGCCAGTTCCTCGTCATTCTTGATTAGGCGCATCTCTCCAAAGATTTCCGTCGGGTCGGTGAGTGTATTCGGACCCTTCCCGGTTCGCAACCGAAGCTGACTATACCGCTTAAAAAGCTTAATAATTTTGCTATTAACCGCTTCATTCTCCCCCAAACTGTAGTAAAGCACATCGGCGTTCTCAAGATATCCAGAAATCTTTTCGTCAAACGCCTCAATCGGATACGCTTCGTCTACACCGTAGTTTTCTTTGACACCTTCAACGCCAGCACGTCTACCTGTCCACACCTCCTTTTCAGGGTCACGAGGTTGGACAAACAGTACATATTGATGTTCTGGGTGTTCAGGCGCGATGACGCAAATCGCCTCCGGTTCTTCAAAGCCTGTCAAGTAGTAAAAATTGCTATCTTGCCGATACCGATATTCGGTATCGTGGTTGAACATCGCAGGCGGTGAACTCGGAATAATCGCCACACCTCCTTTGATCTGGTGCATAAATGCTTCACGGTTGCTTTGATACATTCGTTACGGCTCCTCAGGAAATTGGAAGATTAGAATGACCATTCAGAGCAGGGCGACGGCCAATTCTGTGAAATTTTGAACAGTGAGGTCAGGCAGGTACGGCGTATCTTCATACGGAAGCCCGTAGCGATTAACAAACGCACCGCCCATCCCGCAAGCTTTTGCCCCGACGACATCGAATGAGTTTGCCGAGACCATCAGGCATCCACTAACTTCGAGACCGAGCTCCCCCGCCGCACGGCGATAGACCCCGGGATGCGGTTTGAAAGCACCGACAAGTTCAACCGAGATGATATTATCAAACTCCCATTGAACTCGATGGGTCGCCAGGTATTCAAGGAAATCAGGTTCGCCGTTGGACAGCACAACAAGCTGATATCGGGATGTGAGGCGTTTTAACGCAGGCAACACATCGGGAAAAGGCGACAACTCCTGCCATGCGCGCATGAAGTTTTGGACCTCCTCGCTTGAGGCTTGGACATGATTGAGGCCCAACGTGTAAACGAATGCCCGGCGCGCCGCCTCCTGATAGCCACAGTGTCCCAGCATCATAATCGTGTCTTGGTACTGTTCGAGGCGTTGACGGGTACGCCACTGTTCCCAAAAGTGTGCTGCGGATGCATCTGAACCCTTGGATTCAAGAAACTGGGCGATGAACGGCGTTAGACTGCCGCCAAGATCAAGAATAGTCCCGAATAGGTCAAATGTTAATGCCTTGATATTTGATAATTTTTTCATAAGCAAGTTCTAATAAAGGAACGCAAAGACGCAAAGGGGCAAAGACGCAGGGAAGAACAGAATGCGAATTCACACCAAGGTTACACAAATTTCGCCGATTAAAGACCTCCGAAAGGCTGAACGAAAACACTTTTCCAATCTTCGACGTTAGTATTAATTATTCGCAAGGATACCAATCTTTCCGACCGATTCGCCACTTGCGACCATCGGGTAGGCAGGGTGAGCCCAGAAGATACCACTTTCTGGAGCGCGAATCACCGCTCGCCGATGCCCGAAAGCGTCACAGATTTTAGCGATGGGCTGATATGCCTCAACATGCTCGTACAATTTTACCTGGTAGTAGACAAAACCCCCTTCATTGCTCAAAAGCGTAACAAACCGTTTCACAATAATCTGATGGTCGGGGATTTGCGCTGTACCATCAATAAAATCGTAGTATTTGAGCACATTGAGCACCCCACGTACGCCCTTTTCAATGCTCGTCGCATCCCAGCCGTGACAGCCTCCCAACTCCGGGTCAATTGTTGGAATCCCGACATCCGGTGCCGCTTGAGCGAGCTGACCTTCTGGCCCTTTCTGGTCAAGGATATAACCGATACCGAAAACGCGAGCCAATTCGAGGCTGGCATCATGTTGCGGATGGTCGTCGCCGACACGCACCCGCACCTCATCAACCATCGGGTGAACGCCCCCTTGATGGATGTCAATACAGTAATCCGCCTGACGGATTGCGCTACTGAACAACCGATGCGCGATGCGCTCACTTGATGTCCCATTCGGCTTGCCCGGAAAACATCGGTTCATTTTCACGTTATCAACCGGACTATCCGCTTGTTTGGCGTGAAAGGCGTGGAAATTCACAATCGGCACCGCAATGATTCTACCCCGCAGACTTTCAAGACGCACCCGTCGCAGAATCTCATGGAGGACAGCGATGCCGTTCAGTTCGTCCCCGTCACTAATGGATTGCACGTAAAGCGTTTTCCCCGGTTTCGCGCCGTTGATTAAAACAATTGGCAGGCGGACAGCGGTCCCATCTGGCATCGTCCCGACTTTCAGATGTCCATCAATTCTTTGCCCCGGCTCTGCTATCAATACACTAACAATAAGTTTTCCTTTACTCATGCTCCCCTTCAGATTTTGGATGGATTGCCGTAATGTTTAACTTAACGCCGAACGGCTTCATTCCGAATCTTCCGCCTCATGATAGTCGTAACTACGATTCCGAAAGATATAGTCAATCGGTTCATCGGTAAACGTGACATTCGGGTCAAACCCACACCCTTCAAAGACCTCCTCGCACCCCTGATTAAACGCGAGTGGGTTGCCCCGTTGGTGCCAGCCAATATTGTGAATCATAGCGAGCATCTGCCTCGGACGGTCTGAATAGTTCGGCATACCCCTGTGCCAGAGCCGAATATCCCTGATTAGTACACTCCCCTTTTTCATGTTCCCCCGCTCCGGTACTGCGATAAGCCACCGTTCCTCCACGGTTCGCGGGGGCACTTTAATCGTGGGGGCATCTACGGAGACGCTCGTATCAAGATGTGAACCGGGCCACAGTTCGATACTGCCGTTCTGCTCGGTGACATCTTCGAGGACAACGTTGACGACCAATTGTGCCGCCGGGTGCGCCAGCTTCAACCCATGCCACAACTGCCCGCCATCAATATGCACAGGTTGCATTTTGCTATTGGGGCAGTTGGTATTGCCGCTGTAATAGCTATTAAATACGCCATCGCCAAGCACAGCCTTCGTCACCTGTATCACAAACGGGTTGGCGACAATATCTCCAAAGACATAAGGAGCGAACGGGGGCGGGTCTTGTTGCAGATGCCCCTCGGTAAAATTCACCGGCAAAGCCGATGCTGTCATCAATGTTTCTAAGTCTTCGTCCATCTTTTCGTGCAGTACATCCAGATGTTCGTGCGACACAACATCTTCCAAAATGATGAACCCATCGTAACGAATCGCTTCGACCGCTTTATCAAGGTCAGCTTGGGACATTTTGTTGTTCGCAAGCTGTTCCGGGGTAATCGTAATCTGCATTTGCCTCCCACTCATTCTCTCATTTTTTCAAGATGTTATCAGAGTCACCCAACAGGGTCAAGTGAAAAGATGCTCATTCCGAGCGGTAGGCGCGCTTCCAAAGCACTCCTACCTGTAAATGTCTACATATTTTTAGATTTCATCATAAATCCCCTATTTTACAGTTGAACAATAAACGAAATTCGATTATACTGTCAAAGCAGAAGATGAGGTGCATCTCAAAACAAGCATAACCTCTTTTTTGACTTTTGCACCGAGATTGTCCCAACCTTAGTAACTCATTTTAATGACACGGATATAAGGAGGTAAAGTTATGTTTGGCCGAATAACAGTTGGCCTGCTCATAGCAGGTTTAATCATCCTTTTTAATCCGATTGGGGAGGCGAAGGATAAATCGTTAGAATTGTGGCTCGCTTTTGACGGTAGCAAACCGTCCGTTGCCGACGATGCGAGCGGGAACGGCAATGATGGAGCTATCACCGGGGGCAAACGCGTCGCCGGGAAGTTTGGAAAAGCAATCGCAATAGGCCTGAAGGACGAATTTGTTGAGATTGGCGACGTTCTTCAGCAGAAAACCAACCCGGCAGGCACACTAATGATGTGGTTCAAGCCCAACTGGAAACCGGGTACGGGAACATCGTATCGGCTTTTTGATGCCAACACTGCGGCGATTTATTGGCTGATTGGACAGGGTAAAACAGGAGGGCAGGCGGACAAATTCGGATTCTGGTTTGAAGATGCCGCCGACAAGGACTTTCAGGATTGGCAGACTCCTTCTGCTTCCCTAAAACAGGGGCAGTGGAACCATATAGCGACAACCTGGGATTTCGACAAGGGTGAAGCGAAGTTCTTCATTGATGGAGCGGAGGTCTCTAAAACCGAGGGGCTAGGTGGCTTCCCGCCGCTCGCCCCAAAGCCGAAGATCGGTTTTAATGTCGGCATCAACTACATGCCCGCGACCCACGGTGCCGATTCCGATATCGATGAGTTCGCCATTTACTCTGAGGCTTTGGATGCGAAGACAATTAAAACAGACATGGCAGAATCACTCGCTGTTGAGGCGGATGATAAACTCCCTACCACATGGGCGAAAATCAAGTCCGCACGGTAGAGTCAAGTAGGGAATAACGATCGTTATTCCCTACTTTTAACTGTTCAACCCAACCTACACCGCTTTTCCTATTCGCGTCTTTGCGTTTTTTTGTGATCAAAATTGGTGTACAACCTTTACTTAAACCTAGACTCCGCAGTTGTGGATGCGAATTGAGAGAATTGATGGTATCCTTTTCGTAATCCCATTCTTTAGGGGAATATTTAATGACACAACTCGTTTGCGCCATAAAATGACGGGGTGGGTTTGCCAATATCCCCTCCAATTTGAGTTTTACAACTTATTTTTTAATAACCGGGTTGACAGCGGTTAAAAATGCGATAAATTGATGTCGGCGTCAACCTCTGGTGCTTCACTTGACTTTTGAGATATTATCCCCTGAAAATAAGAAGTGGCCTATCTTCAAGGGGATATCTAATTGATTTGGGTTCATGGCGAAAGGTTGACAAAGGTTGACAGAAAAAAAAAGTAATCAGTCGCGCGTTTTACTGTTAAAGTTTAGCTACTGAAGTTTAAAATTATCGGGTGTATCGGGAGTCGGAACTCCCTCCCACAAGTGAAACGCCATCCACAGGTGAAACGCCATCCACAGGTGAACCCCCTTCACATAGATGGAAATTTGTTTTTATTTCTTCTTAGCTGGCGTAAACAGCCCTGAAATTATTCCCCCTTTTTACATTCTGCTCGCAAACGTGAGTGATGTTAACATACGGTCTAATTGTTTAGCAAGCACATAAAACTCGAGAAAACGGGAGTTTCACACACACGTAATTATTTCTGGTTAGAAGCGCACGGTAGGACAGCAGGCCTGCCGGGGCGCGGCCTTTTTGCGTCAAGTCAGATTATCGGATATTCAGGAATTGAATAAATGCAGGAACCGCTCAAAATAGATGCGGAATATCGGCTTAAAGAAGCACAAGACAGAATTAACGATTTATTGATGAAGTTTAGGAATTTAAACGGGTAACTCCGGGTTTTCCCAACCCCCGGTAGGTGCGGTCTGTAACCGCACGGGTGTCCGTATGGAATTACCCAATTTATTTTTTAAACGATTTCCAATCGAGTCGCACAGGAATTATAGGAGAACGTTCCGAAGGCTATCAGTAAACCGAGAACAACCCCATAAGTCTTAATCCATTCTTGCACTTTATCCATGATGTCGCCTCCTTCTGAAGGCGATATTTTATCACCGTTTCATCTGAATTTCAAGCCCAAAACTACTGATTGCGTTGCGTTATTTTAATTGACATTTTCTGGGTTTTCTGCTAATCTAGCCTAAACTTAATTTTAAGCAATCCATAGGAGACCAGAATGAAAAATCAATTTTACTTGACCGCCACCCTCATTTTAACGCTCTGTGTTATCGGCTGTTTGGGGGGGATATCTGAGAAAGCAGTGGAGACGAATCCACCACCCGAAGAAACAGATACCCCGGCAGGGCTTGCCGAACTCCATTTAACATCCCCAAAATCAGCTTATGCCCCCGACGAAGCGATTCCTGTCGAAATGACAATCCGACTCGGTAAGTTTGATCTGTTGGTGCCGTATGTCACCGTCGAGGGGAGAGGGGCGTTTACGAAATTGGTGGTCAAGGATGCAAAAGGCGAGGTCGTCAAACCGAAATACCCGATCTCGATGGCGAGCAAGCTCAAGACACTGTTCTCGAAGAACAAAGCGGTTCAATGTATTCAGGGCGTAGCTCTGAAGGCACGGATGGAAAAAAAGGCAGTGTTGGAAGATTTGAAGGTGCATTATAAACTGGTACCAGGCGACTATACACTACAGGTCTTGATGAACCTGAGGGTCTATCGAGAGTCCCTAGTAGACCAACCGATGCAAATTGTTGAGATTCAACGCGATATCGCGAGAATCCAAGCGAACCGTAAACTCCCTCCGGATGCCAAACAGGAGGCAATCGACAACTTGAAGAAGGATATTGAGATGATTGAGAGCAAGCGCGAGGGAACGTCAGAAAAAATTTATCTTCCCATAAAGGCTTCGCGTGGGGCAGCCGATATCGAGTCTAACGTTCTTGCTCTCACCATTCAATAGAGGGAGGCGCGGGTGCGTCCACTCCAGCGGCCACCCGTCAGGAATGGTGCTATTTTGGCATTGCCTCTTGGGGGTGTTATAGGAGGGTGCCGCAACCAGATCCCGAATATCGGAGGTTGCGCCCATTCCCCCTCGCCTAGTTTTCAACCTCCTACCATTGCCACTCCTTCGGATGCCACAGATTATCTTCACGAATGCCCAATTCCGTTAGGACCGGCTCAAGAATAGACAGCTCGCCGAGTTGCTCTACACTGTGTGCGTCACTACCGATGAATAACTTTACCTCACGCTCAAGGCACAACTGGTAAAACGCCATCAGATGCCTTTGATTGTACCGAATAAATTTGGGACTTATTTCAATCGCAATGCCGCGTTGGGACGCAAGGTCAAGTTGATGAATCAACCGCTTCTGATCGATGTTACGCATCACTTCCTGCCCAAACGCTGACAGCTCTTCTCGCGAGAAAAAGTGGAAAACATCTGGCATCAAAACGAACGGGTGAGCGACAGCATCGGTCATTGGACATGCAATCGCCGCCTCGAACATATAGATTTCGTGGATAGCCACTTTTCTCGGGTTCTTCAAGTCGCTCGGAAGTTCCACACCCCGTAAATGATAGTGGTTGGGCGCCATCAAAACGTAATCGAAATACGAGGCGAGTTGAATATTAATCGACGACACCCGATATTCGAGCATGTGAGATTCCACGCCAAAGTAGACCGGAATTGATGGCTCGCACTGATTGATGGCTTTTTTGGCATCTTGAATCAGCTTCACTTTGTAGCCGTAGCTGAAATCGTGGTCGGTGAACCCGATCTCCTCCATACCGCGTTCTTGTTGAATTTGAAGAATTTTTTCGACGTTAAAATCTTTCTCAGCACAGGGGGACAGTCTTGTATGGATATGATAGTCACGAACAAGCATTTTTCAACTCCTTGGAAAACATCCTCAGTTGATTCATGTCAATAAAATTATTATAATAATTGCACAACCTTTATTATGACAGATCTTGAGGATGATTTCCAGAAAAAAGTTGAAATACGCCGAAACCTAGAAGATTGGGGTTTACAGGCTTGCATGATAATTCGTTATGGTGGGGTATGCGGGCCGAGATAAAACCGATTTTTTTTCCATCTGGAGACCAAGCGGCGTAATGATCCATTTTTGGATGTTGAGAGAGATTGACAGCATTGGATCCGTCCAGGTTCATGGTGTAAATTTCGGTGTTGCCATCGCGGCCGGACGAAAATACGATTTTCGGGCCATCAGATTGGGCGTAGGATCCAAAGACAAAGCTAAGCATTACCGTAAACACCCAGAGGTTTTTGGGCAAAGCGGGACTTGATGTTTTGGAATTTTGAAACACAGATTTCATCTCGACCCCCTCCGCTCATCCGGTTCATTTCACACTTCATTGAAAATGGCTTTTAATTTTTCCCCAAAGGGTCGGTAATTTCCCCCGGCTCTCAACATGAAGATAAACCGAATCAACAGCAGTCAACGTATGTCCGTTTCCGGAAGTGTCTTGCAGCCAACTTGCTCGCCCGCCATCAAAATGCCAAAGCGCAAGCGTGTTGCCATCGGGATTAAACCGATCGGTTGGAACGGCAATTTGATGCACTCTGTGGGGATAGCGAGTGATGTTTGACACTCTCACTTCATCAATGAGACCACCGGTAAATGGTATACCTTTTCCACCCTTCACGCGCTCCAAGAATACGGTATCGAAAATACCGGTACCGCCGATATACAGCGGAAAATTTAAGTTATTTAGTTGGTGAAAATTTCCACCGCCCTTCTGTGTCCCATTAAAATAGTATGTATATCCTTTTTTACCAAACATAACAACCAGATGATACCATTGCTTCAAAAGAAGTTGATCTTTATTCAGAGTAAATGCGATACTACCGCCTCCTCGTTCCCAGCGACGGTAGAAACATAGCGCAACCTGATTTGGCCCCAAGGGGACCAACCTGTCGTCAATCCAATGTCCATTTAATGTCATCATATAACTTCCCTCTTTATGGAATAGAACCCACGACTCACCGAACTTGGGTGCCCTTTTGAGGTAAATCCACATTTCAAGCGTGGCTTCAAACGTGGCTTCATCAAACAAATTGGCATCAAAATCATCATGGTCTTCGACAAAAACATGTCCACCCCGTTTTGCAATCTCAAGTGCCCCTCCACCCGCCGGGGATGGCTCAGGCTCGAGTGCGAAAACCGGCCCTGTAGACACTACCAACAGTAGAATCGCTAAGAATAGATTGTGATGGATTTTCTGGCACTTCAATTCTTAAAACTCCTTTCAGGCCATGATAAACCGTATGCGGAACGCTTTGATACGATGGCTAATTCGGATTGCCTGACAGTGACATACCTGCCCGTTCCTGTGCAGCCAGAGGCGTGTTCATGCCCGATTTCGTGCGGTTCCAATCCTTAAATTTATTCATCAATTGCGATGTTAAGGGCGTTATCTGTCAGGCGTTTACGAATTGGCGTTTTGATTCATGTTTCACCATACCTATGTGCAAAGAGTGTGCCATTTTTTCGCTACCCCCCAATGGTTCTCACACATACAAGTGCTAAAATCCCTAAACTCTCTACGGCTTCCGTTTGAGCGTTGCCCACACGGTTGGGAGTCGTTTTTGCTCGGAAACCGGGAACCGCGGATCGAACCATGAAGCCCAATAGTCCAGTGCCGGATTGTGAGTCAATCGGACAACACCTTTTCCATTTCGATTCATCACATAGATCTCCCAACGCGGATCGTCGCGATCCGAGAAGAAAAGAATCTTTGTTCCATCCGGCGACCAACCAGTCGCCCTATCCAATGCAGGGTTATTGCTCAGGTTCACCGGGTTCGTCCCATTGGCATTCATCACGTAGATTTCAAAATTGCCATCGCGGGTTGAGGAGAAAAGAATTTTCGTTCCATCCGGCGACCAGCGACCATCACGGTCTCTAGCACGATTGCGGGTGAGGTTCCGAGGATTTGCTCCGTCGGCATCCATAATGTAAATTTCACTATTGCCATCACGATCGGTGCGAAAAGCAATCTTCGTTCCATCGGGCGACCAACTACTCGGAACGTCCATCGCCGGGTGCCGAGTCAGATTGATCGGATTTTTACCGTCGGCCTCCATGACATAGACATCCGGTTGCTCATCAAGGTCTGAGGCAAAGGCAATCTTGGTCCCGTCTGGTGACCAGACAAAGCTCGTATTACATATGGGAAAAGGGGTATGAGTCAGTTGGGTTGGGTTTCCTCCGTCGGCATCCATGACAAAAATCTCACTATTTCCATCACGGGTGGACATAAAACCAATTTTTTTACCATCTGGGGACCAAGTGGAATCCCTATCGGCTCTTGGATGTCGAGAGAGATTCACAACATTAGAGCCGTCTGGATTCATGGTGTAAATTTCGGGGTTGCCATCGCGAGTGGACGAAAATAGGATTCGTGGGCCAGCAGATGGGGCGTGAGAGACAAATACGAAGCTAAGCATTATCGTAAACATCCAGAGGCTTTTGGGCAAGGTGGGGTTTGATGTTTTGGAATTTTGAAAAACAGATTTCATCTCGATTGCCTCTTCTCATCTGGTTCATTTCACACTTCATTGAAACGGCTTATGATGATTTGTGTATTTATTTTATAATAACCCTTTTCTTCATTGATTTTCCTCCAGAAAATTAATCTCGCCACCATGCTTAAAGAGGCCCTCTAGCCTTTCAAGTCTTTCGCGAAGCCATTCAAACTCTCCATCCTGTTCTATTTGGTTATCTAACCTCCGCGAAACTTGCACAACTATATAGCGAAGCCCGGACGGCCACAGAGGTTCCTCCTCAAATTCCTCAGAAAATCTTTCGCTAACACGTTGTTCGTTCTCTCTAAACCATTGCCGGATGCCCTGAAGGCTGTCCTTTATGGAGAAGCTCGCAGCAATAAATCCGTTGCTTCTACCTGCTGCAATCCAGTAATCAGGATGCTCACCGTTATTCTCGCCATAACCCAGGTAAAAACCAAGAAAATCAGGGCCGTATTGCCAGTTTAGCACGTCAAGGCTACTTCCGTGTTGTTCCAAGTAGTCCCTAAAATTATCCCAGTAGTCATCACTTCTTATTGTAGTTGGCCTCCAGTTATTCGGCTTTACGATAATATTAAACTTCGGCGCACAGAGCGAATTATCTATCTGAATTACCTCAAGTTTCACACCAAAAAACTGAATACAATCATGGGTATTCTCATTCAACCAATCAAGAGTTTTTCGGTGTTCATTCGTAAAGTCTTCTGCTATCCAGATGACGGTACGGGCGTTCAACCCAGCCGCATAGACCAACGCTTTACCAAGATGGTCATGATCAAATTCCTCCAACTGGTTTTCAATGACTACGCATGAGTTACCAACAGTGTCCCGGCATAGTAAATCACACTCATAACGCCCTACTCTGACGTGTTGGTCAACAAATTCAAGGTTCATATTCAGTATCTCGCTCAACAATGTCAAGTTTTCCGACAACCACGGCGTAAAATCGTCAGCCTCGAGACTCCAGGTTCGGCGTAGATTTATCATTTCTAATGAGCCAAACAGCATAATTAGTACCTCCTTTTACCAATACCTTCGCCAAAATAAGGATTGAATTAATAGGGCGAATATCCTAAAGTTATGAATACCTAATCCATAACTGAGAAAGGAGAATCGCCCATGCTTGAAATTGTATCACTTTTCACTTGTTTTCGTCCACTCTTATCCGCAACAACAAGTGCTCAATTCGCCCGCGTCGGATTCGCCTTAATTGCGATGACCGGCTGGGTGACGGTAGGGGCCCCATCGGCTCTTGGATGTTGAGAGAGAGATTGACGACATTAGAGCCATCTAGATTCATGGTGTAAATTTCGGGGTTGCCATCGCGGGTGGACGAAAATAGGATTCGTGGGCCAGCAGATGGGGCGTGGGAGACAAATACGAAGCTAAGCATTATCGTAAACACCCAGAGGCTTTTGGGCAAAGCGGGACTTGCTGTTTTGGAATTTTGAAAAACAGATTTCATCTCGATTGCCTCCTCTCATCTGGTTCATCTCATGCTTCATTGAAAATGTCTCTTGATTTGTCCCCAAAGGGTCGGTAGCCTAGAAAGGTGGATGATAAACATCAGGAACTGGTGGCACAGAGTGCGGATTAGTTTCGTGGGAAAGTGTGATTGGTGTGGTGAGGCGAATGCAAAGGGTACTGGCGATTATGAAACAGGGTTTGAGGGTTCTGGTGGACAGAACAGATTTGCCCTGATAGGTGCTGACTGTGCAAGCATATCGCGCGAATGTAGAGACTGAGAAACAGGCACGGAAGGGGTAAACAGTTAAGGAGCTACAGCCCTCACACAACGAAAACCTACGTAGTTGCTCGAGAACGTTGGCTTATCCCAGTTGCGATTGGCGACGCGCAGGTATCTCGGATCAATGCCCCACGAGCCACCGCGCAACACGCGCAATGTTGTAATATATGTGAAGTTATTTGTAATATTCGTGGTAACTCCTTCCCCCGCAATCGGATTTCGACGCGGGGAATTTTTATAAAAATCCTTCTTATACGCATCGAGACACCACTCCCACACATTGCCCGCCATATCGTAGAGCCCATACGTGTTGGGCGGATAGCTCTCCACAGTAGTTGTGTTCCCAACATTACTACGCCCAACATGATCACCGTAGTTTGCCTGACTGGGGTCAATCGAATTTCCCCACGGGTATTTGTTACCAACTGAGCCTCCGCGCACAGCTTTTTCCCACTCTGCCTCGGTCGGCAGTCTTTTCCCCGCCCACTGTGCGTACGCCATCGCACCATACCAACTCACATAGACGACAGGGTGATCTCCTTTACCGGTTGGGTAATTGTTGCCATTCCAGGCATCCCCAAACACCGCAGACTCCTGCACATTCTTATTACCGGTTGGGTAATTGTTGCCATTCCAGTGCTTTAGATATTCGCCATCATGGTAATCCGTAGGGATACGGGCTTGCCCCCACTGCGGGTTGGCATCGACGAACTGCTTATATTGTGCGTTGGTGACCTCGTGTATGTCCATATAGAACGCATCGACGTAGACGGTGTGCACCGGCTTTTCGTCGGAATCGCCAGTGTTACTCCCCATCTGAAAGTTGCCCGCAGGGATTAATGCCATGTCGGTGTAAGGATTATTGGAAGATTCCCTTTTCGGAACCGTTGGGGTATCCGGTGGGAACGAGCTGCTCTGTTTATCAAGGTTTAGCGCAGAGACTACCGTGCTAAATTGCGCTGTCCATGCGTCCCGCTTCACGCTACCTTTCGGGACTCCTAGCACCATCAAGCCGATATCTTGCAGGGTACTATTCCCGCGAATCTGTTCGATGAAGTTGTTCTGTTCCAATCCCACCTCCGCCGCCGCGTGTGCGGCGTTAATGGGTCCCTTAAACTGTTTGACCAGTTGTTGTATCGGTTCACTACCGCCAAAAACGCCCCCAGCGGCTTCAATTGCTCGCTTGTAACGCTCGGTATCCGCACGAACAAGAGATTCCATCTCCGACCTTTTTGCGTAGAGGCGTAGCACCTGTTCTTTGTTGTAAGGAGGGGCACGAACTTGCTCAATAGCGGGCCTCACCTGATCTTCAAACGTCTTCATCCCTTCTGTATGGCAGCCCATGCACGAGAGCCCATTATGAACCACAGGGTCCCTCGCGCCCGCGTTTGAAACGATGCTGATGGGTGCGGCATCAAGCCTGTCCCCGGAAGCAGTGGACAGATAGTACGCCTGCAATCCGTTAGGGAGATTGAAGATAATCTCGCCACCGTCATGTTTGAAAGCAAGTGGGTGCCTGAAGATGTTCTGCTGTCCCACATTTCCAGCAAAGTCGTAGGTTTTCCAATACATACCATACCGATATTCGTGGCGTTCAACAATCCGGTTGTTGTTTGATACGCCGGACTCATTGAACCCTGCTCGCCAGACGCGAACTCCCGGGGCATTTTTGATGTTTGCCGCGACGTTCACTCCAAGTTGGGCTTCCAATTCCAGGTCCGTTTTCGGGAGGTCAAGAATATCGTAATAGAGCGGTGGCAGTGAGGCGGTTGCAATGAACCAATCTGCTCGGACAAACGGCAGTTCGCATTTCGTTTTTTGACACAACGCCGTGTATGTCCCCGACTTTAACGGAATGCTGTAGGGATATGCCTGTTCAATCTTATACCACGGGTTATTTTCGCGATCCCATTCGTAGTGGCGTAGGTCAATGTAGAAGATTGTCTCTTCGCTGTTGATGGGTTGGGGATTTCTCACCCGGGGGCCCCAAGACAAACTGTTAATCAGTTTCGAGAGGGCATTCCGATAAGCGCGTAAGTTGTCATTCGTTGCACCAGCATTGTAGAGATGCGTCAGCGTGAAATACCGTGCAAAGGCGCGATCAAACGTTGTGAGCGATGTTAGGTGGGTATGTATGACTTCAAGCATTGCATCGGTTGTGATGAAGCGGCGTTTGGGTTTGGGGATGGTATCCCAATTTGGGGCCCCTGCCCCAATCCAGCGTCGAATCGTGGCAATCGCCTCGGAATCCAGCGGGGCTTGGCCCAGCGGCATCTGTTCACCATCGGTTGTATCTCCAAGCAAGCGCACATAGAGTTCAGAGGCATCGGGGTTCCCCGGAACCACTGCTTGGGTTTCAATTAACCGCTTGTGTTGAATCACGAGTGCGTCCGCGTATGCCCCGAATTCGCCGTGGCAGTCTAGGCAATGTTGCTCCAAGATATCGAAAGCTTGTTGTGCAAGAGGTTGCTGTGCGTCAGCAATGCGAGAACTCAAGATAAGCATTAGTAGCCCGATGATTGTGCCTAACTTCTTCAAGCCCTTCATATATTCCCCTTTGTATTAACGTTTTGGAGAATGCTACCCAGGTTGTGTTTACATTGCGGTTTGCAGATCGGAAAGCCCCAACCGCACCGTCTGTCCGAATGAAATTACCCGATTTATTTTTTAAACGTCATGCAACCGCACCGGTCGTGCGTCTGATTGATTAGCTATGTCTCGGTTAGGATTGTCGCCACGGAGTGGTTCTTTCCCTATTATGCGTAACTGTCATATTATTATACACAGTTTAACAAAACTTGCCAAGTTTTTTTCATGTAATTCATGTAAAAAGTCGCCCTTGCTGTTCCCAGTTAAGTGTCCTCACTTTTGAAGGTGTGTGGAATGGAATATCGTTTAGGAGTTGTTCGATTGTGCATATTTGCAAGCGGTGATAAGGTTGTCCCTCATACTCATATCGCCAGCACTTGCAGCTTCGGTAATCATGCCTCTTGTTGGGTTGGATAGGCAAATAAAGCCCGATGATGCTATCTTCACGTTCCAACATGCCCCGTAACTCACGGATATGGGCAGTGGTAACTGTTTGCTACCTTTAACAGAAAGCACCATGTTTTTCTAGTGAGTGCCCACTTCAAAGCGACGATATGACCGTCAACGCCCTTATCGTCGCTTTTCTAGTTTTTCTTTTAGGTCTATCAAATGGTCGGTGGTTTATGTTTTGCCGGGCGTTTGGAATGGCGTTCTCGTCAACGGTGCTTAAAGTGTTCATCTTTATCCCTCCAGTGCCATAGGGTAATTGATAAGCGTTCCCCTTTAGCGCAGAAGCACAGATTTTACGGCAGGCACAGAGATACTGTGCTTCTAAGTCAAAGGTGGTAGAACGAGTTTCATTGGGATAGGTCGGTGAGTCGCATCCCGGCGCAATGTGTTAATTCAGTATCGCACCCAGTCGGTCAGCGACGATTTCCGCTTCTCCCTCCTCCATCATATACGGCATAACAGAGACACCTTCCGCATGACCGAAAAGTTCGATGCGCGGGGCACCGTCCGACAACTGCTTTTCGACATCCGTGCCGCTGATTCCCATCACCTCAGCGTCCCAGTTGATTTGAAGTACCGGCGCAACGTTTGACCTGCCGGGCTGACGGATTTCTGTGGTGACGGATTCAAGATGTGCGACGCTATCCGTAATCAGTGCGAGCCTGCGTTCCCACGTCTTCCATTCTGCCTCGTGGTCTCTTTGCACCCACTGTTCCACCGCCGCCAAAAGTCCCATAATTTCCTCTTTACCCACTTTCATGGGACGCGCCAACGCATGATGCGGTGCGCCGTTCATAAAAGCTGCCTCGAGTAAATCCTTGCGTCCCAAAACCAGTCCCGACGCTTGCGGACCGCGCAGGCATTTGCCACCACTGTAGCCGACAGCGTCCACGCCTTGCTCAAGATACCAATTCGGCACATCTGGTCGTTCCGCCGCCGCGTCAACGAAAGTCGGGATACCGTGTTCTCGACCGATATCCGCCATCTCTTTGACGGTAATTTTGCCCCGCTCGGCGGCATCTCCGAATACCAGTAACATCGCTGTCTGGTCGTTGAGGGTGGCTTTGAGGTCTTCAAGCGTTTCAACCTCAATAATGTTCACACCCACCATCCGCACCGCATGGTCGTAAACATGCCGATGACAGGATTGGACGATTACCTCATTTTTCATCCCCGTCGTGTCAGGGAGTCTCACCATTTTCTCCGGGTCAGTACCCGCGACACAAGCCGCCGTAATCTGACACAGTGCCGCCGCACACCCATCAGTGACCAAACCCCACTCGCACTGCATCAACTGCGCAATTCGGGTGCCAACTTGTTCCATCAGTTCATCCATGTGGACATACTGTTGTGAAGCGGTGTGCATCGCTTGGCGCACTTCAGGCAGAATAATTGACCCGCTGATGATTGTATAGGTGCCTCGACAATTGATAAGTGGTCTAACGCCGATTGATTCATAAGTCGGATAGTTCATGAATTTCCCCTAAAAGTTGAATTTTCGGATGGCAACCGTGTTGCTCAACGGCATCAAGCAGTCTCATCCGCAGGTGATACGGCGAGTATCCTATTTTTCGCCGAAAGCGAGAAGGGATTCGAGTAGTGATAGATTTGACACCGTTCCAGCCCATCTTCAATGACCGGTGTCGGTTGTTCGATGATGAAATCAGCAAAGTGCGGCGCGTTGAAGGCGATGAACGCAAGGCTAAGACAATCAATTAACCGGTCATAGTGCCGTGTCAGGTCAGGAAAGGCAATCGGCCCTGTGTCCACTTGATAGATGCTACGTTCAAGGTTGATGTTCATCGTCTTGACTGGACACTCAATAATTGCGCGTAGCCCAGTATCAGGATTCTCCAACTCCGTTTGCGTCACAATCGGCACGCCCTCTGCGGTCGTGTCGCGGATTTTTTCCCAAGTGTCAAGTTCTGTTACGCACTCACCTTCGCGGAGTTTTAGGATGGGCACCCCCCAAACATCCGCCGCCTTGACAGTCTCGCGATACCGTTCGCTGATTCGGACAGGTCTGCGGAAGATGAGCAGGTCTTCGCCACCAAAAATCGGAAGAAAATCGTAGTTATCCTTGTAGAACAGGTCTTTCTCCCCGAATGTATTTTCACTCTTGCACGATGCACATTGATAAAATTCCGTTGATGTACCAGCCGTGTCATTAATCACCGTCGTCCGGCTTTCAATCCAAAAACGGACTGCATTGCCTCGGGAAGGGTTACAGAGGAATGAGAGTCCGTAGTCCAGACATCGGATACCATTCGTTTCCATTCGTTTGACCTCCATTATATTTCGTCTGAGTGGGTCGTCATTTCATTAAAAACCATTCGGGATCCGGGTTTTATGACGACCATTTAGCGATTGCGTAGATAAACATAGCATCTAATCCACAGCTTGTCAACATCAAATGTTCATAGTAGGCAGAAACCAAGTTTTTTGCGTCGCGTTGGTCGCTCCACCCATAGGGTCGGCAAAACGCAGAAACCGAGTTTTTTGCGTCTCGTCATCGGGTCTCCATCCGCAAGGATCGGCAAAACTCGGTTTCTCTGGAATAGTTTCCTGTAGGTTGGGTTGAACGGCAAAGCGCGAATCGCTATCAAGGGAACCAACCATATCGGTTCTGCGGTTCAATGCCTGTCTCTTGTAGATATAGTGAAACCCAACTCCAAGCGCGTGTCTGCATATTTTTAGATTCTACTATAAATGACCCTAGAAAACGAACTTCGCAATTGATTTATGGTTAACTCTATGCTATAGTATAGATACTTCTTGTTAAGAACAGAAGAAAAAGATTCTTAGGTGCATTCAAAGAGGGGAAAACGATAAGATGCTTGCCAGAGTTCTAAGCAGTGCTGTGATGGGAATTGATGCCTATATTGTCAAAGTGGAAATTGACATCTCCGACGGGTTGCCAGCCTTTAGCACTGTCGGGTTGCCAGATAGTGCTGTTAAAGAGAGCAAAGACCGTGTCACCGCCGCGATTAAAAATTCCGGGTTCTACTTCCCCACCAGCCGAATTACAGCCAACCTCGCCCCCGCCGATGTCCGAAAAGAGGGTTCCGCGTTCGATCTTCCAATCGCAGTCGGCGTAATGGCGGCAACGGGTCAGGTGCTTACCGACAATTTTGATGAAATGCTCATGTTAGGTGAATTGGCTCTTGATGGTAGTATTCGGCCCATACATGGTTGTCTCCCGATCGCGCTATCCGCTAAGGAGCAACAACTCAAGAGGCTCGTTGTTCCCAAAGCGAATGCCAAAGAGGCATCAATTGTTGACGGATTGGATGTCCACCCGGTCGAATCCTTGGATGAAGCGATTGAATTCCTCAATGGCAAAAAAGCCATCCCGCCCTTTCATTACGATATCCGGAGTGCATTTGACCAGCAGATGGAGTATTCGGTCAATTTTGAGGATGTGAAGGGGCAAGAGCATGTGAAACGCGCCATTGAAGTTTCCGCCGCCGGTGGGCACAACCTGATCATGATCGGGCCACCGGGGTCAGGAAAAACGATGATTGCGAAACGGATTCCGACCATCTTGCCAGACATGACGTTGACGGAAGCACTGGAAACGACAAAAATCCATAGCATTATGGGGGTTCTGCCTGCTGATGTCCCGTTAATTGCGACACGTTCCTATCGTTCACCGCACCATACAATCTCCGATGCCGGATTAATCGGGGGCGGTCAGTATCCGCGTCCCGGGGAAGTGAGTCTCTCCCACAACGGTGTTCTTTTCCTTGACGAACTTCCCGAATTTCGCAAGAACGTCTTAGAAGTAATGCGACAGCCCCTCGAAGATGGTCAGGTCACAATATCCCGTGCGGCGGCATCCTTCACCTATCCAGCGAATTTCATGCTTGTAGCGGCAATGAACCCCTGTCCCTGTGGTTTCTTCAGTGATTCCACCCGTGAATGCCGCTGTTCGCCCAAGGAGATTCAAAGCTATGTTTCCCGCATTTCCGGTCCTCTATTGGATCGGATTGATATTCAGGTAGAAGTCCCCGCTGTCAAGTATAAAGACCTAGCAAGCGACCTCACCGGTGAACCGTCCCAAAGTATTCGCACGCGGGTTCAAGAAGCGCGTCTGCTCCAGCGCGAACGGTTTGCGGATTCGCATATCCACTGTAATGCAGACATGGAACCCCGTCATCTGCGTGAATTTTGTCGAATTGAAGACAGCGCACAAGAACTCCTGCGCGTCGCCATTACGCAACTCGGTCTCAGCGCGCGCGCGTACGACCGCATCCTAAAAGTCGCGCGAACAATAGCAGACCTCATGGCCAATCCAACCATCCAAGCAGAGCACGTTTCTGAGGCCATCCAATATCGAAGTCTAGATAGGAATTTCTGGACGCGGTAAGTCTTTCTGTGCTATCATCAGATTTACCAACGTCGCTCAGCCCCGTAGGAGGGGCATCTTGCCCCGACGGACACCTTAGGTTAATTCAACACCGTCAAATTTAGGAATGGAGCTTAAACATGGTTATAAAACAAAAACTCCTACGGGTCGCTTTTGGTATTTTAATTTTCATCATGTCGCCCACCGCATACAACTGGGCAGCGACCCTAGATGCAGAAATCAGAACACAATTAGAACAGACACCGCCAGACGGTTTTATACGTGCAGTCATTGTTATGTCAAGGCAGGCGAATCTTCGACAGGTGGCGGGCACGTATGCCAAAATTACCACTTTGCAGCGGCTCTCGAATCAGACACAGCGGGGATTGATTGACATGCTATCCAAAGGAATGCAGGATGGCACTGTCAAATCGTATCACCGTTTTTGGGTCTTTAATGGCGTTCAGGCGATTGCAACGCCAGAACTGCTGAACCAGATTGCGACGCTCCCTGAAGTGCGGATAATTATGCCCGAGCGGTTTTATCCTACTCCTCAACTCTCCTACGATACGGATAAATCGGAGCAGATAAACCGTGCAAAACAGATTTGGGAGACATTTCAGATTACCGGAAAGGGGGTTACAATTGGGGTGCTCGGCACGGGCGCAGATCTGTCCGTTGCAAATCTGAGCCACACCTACCGTGGCGGCGACAACAGTTGGTTTGATGCGTGTAAGACGAAGGCAAAACCTTATGATGACACAGGGTTCGGCACGACCCTACTGAATGTGCTGACGGACAGCACTTTGGGAATCGCTCCCGAATCAACTTGGATGGCAGCGAAAGTGATGAATCGAGATGGCGGGTACGCTTCATGGCTCTATGCGGGCTTGCAGTGGGTTGCCGATGCGGACGGAAATCCTCGAACTCACGATATTCCCCGCGTCATCAACGTCCCATTGAGTAAAGCCGATTTGGCGCGTGATATCGCTAGTGCGAAGGCGGTTGATAACCTGTGTCAGTTGGGCATATTCTGTGTGATTACTGTCGGGTTGGATGCCAGTATTCCACCGCACCTTCACGATATTCCGCTGCCTGTCAACCCTTTTGCAGTTGGTGCGTTGGATGAACGTGACGAGGTTATCCTGTTTGGCAAGCATCGCGCAGTGTCATATCACCCGCGTATTGTACCAGAACTGTCGGCATCAGCTACGCATCACCCTGTCCCATCAATTGATGGCGGGTTTCGCGTGAGTAGCGGCGAATCCCTTGCTTCCGCTCAAGTTATGGGAGCCATTGCACTGCTCGGACAAGCCGACCCACATTTGAACGTCGCCGACCTGCGCTGGATACTCAAACGGACAGCATCCGACCTTGGGATGGCAGGAATCGACAGCACCTACGGCGCAGGCAAATTAAACCTGTATGCGGCTATCAGCCATGTGTTGGGTGCACCGGATATTGAAGAGCCACCAGCTTGGCAAGAGCGCACCATACCCCTTCTAATCAGTCCGCAAGAGATTGTGATAGACGTATCCGCCGGACGAACCGGAACGCAAGCAGTCACGATTTCAAATCCAGGACCGCACAGCGAATCCATCCACATCCGCACCGAGGCGGTGAAATCTTGGCTAGATTTTGAGCCTCCATCGCTGGAACTCAGCCCCGGTGGGATTGGCATTGTAACCCTCGCTTACGATACGCGTGTCCTTGCTCCGGGCAATTACACCGCAGAGCTGTTCGTTGCATCTGAATTGGAAGAGACAACCCTCTCCGTCAAACTTACGGTAAGTCCCAGTGTTCAGGAGAAACGCGAACTCAAGGGGTTAGGTGCCGCCGTAACAGCAAAGCCTAAATTTGATGCAGAACTTGGTGAATTTGCCTCCCTCGGCGAAGGGACTTCAGAATCCGGCGGTAGCAGTAGTAATAACGATAATGATGACACCCTAGACGACCACAGCAACTCCCGCCGGAGTGGGACTCCGATTAGCTACGGAGGCGAAGAGTTCGGAGAGATCGGGACTCGGAGAGATAGGGACTACTTCGTGTTTGAGGGCAAGAAGGGCGATACCGTTACGATTGACATCACGGCAGACGCTATTGGGTCAGACCTCGATTCTGTCTTAGAACTTTATAACCCCAACGGTCGTGAAATCGCTGAAAACGACGATGACGGAATTAGCTTTGATTCCATGCTCAGCGTTGAACTACAGGAGGATGGCCAGTATGCGATTCGCGTGAGAGCCTACCGCTATCGAGGCGGCCCTGGCGAATTTTATATCTTAAACATATCAAAGTGAACATTAGATGAAAAAACTCGGTTGCAGTACCATACTGTACGGCGATTTTCCCTTAGACGAAGCCCTTTCGGGAATTGCAAAAGCGGGCTACAAAGCCATCGAACTCTGCGCCCGACCAGGGATGGCACCGCATTTAGAGATTGGAAAACCCGCTTCCTACTATGAAGATGTTAAATCAAAAATCGCTGCACACGGTTTAGCAATCGAATCCATTGCTGGCACAGGCGGAATCGCCATGGAGGCCCCAGAATTTGACAAAGTCATCGAAGCCGCCCAACTCGTCGGCGCCCCGATGATTGCCGAAGGCGCGGGCGGGAAATCCGATGATGAAGCGAGTTTTAAAGAGGTAGTCGATCGAGTCAATGCAGTCTCACTCCGTACCTCGCAGGCGGGGGTTAAGTTGGCACTCAAACCACATGTCAATAATGCCGTGTATTCTGCGGAGACTGGGTACCGGTTCATGCAGGAAGTTGACCGCGAATGGGTTGGGCTAAACTACGACCCGACGCACATTTATCGTACCGACCCACCGGAAGACCCAGGCGAGTCACTCACGCAATTGGCAGACTGGCTCTTCGCACTGCGGATTCGAGACAACCGCGACAGTCGCGAACGTCCGATTGGTCACTTTGAGACCCAGATACCGGGCAAAGGAATTTTAGACCTGCCAGCCCTCGCCGCCATCATGAACGGAATTGATGGTGTCAATTACGTCATCCTCGAAATCGTCGGCACACACGGTGGAACAGACACGGGGCTTGATGAAGTCCAACGGGTGGTTGATGAATCTATCGCCTATCTAGGTGTTCTGTTTTCGGGGTAGAAGCTGAGGGCGTTGATTCGCCTCTGGTCTAGTGACTTCAGCGCATCCGTTCAATGTGATGTTCCCGGAATCCTCAATCCACAACATCTTCACCACACACACCGAGGAAACCATGAAATCATCAACACGCCGTGCTTTACTTATCTCATTCTGTTTACACCTGATCGCGCTAACTGTCACATTCTACATCGTAGTAGAACGGCGGTTCACCGAGGAGTTCACTGATCTGTTGGCTGTGGATGTTTTTACGGCACCGAACACCCGAGAACGCTCGCCAAAAATTCGGACTGAACCGATCAGGCACGTTCCACGCCAACAGTTCACCAAATCCACCCAAATCTACACGCCCAAAGCGGAATCCATCCAACCAACAGCACTTCCCACTCATGGTAAGCGAGCTATTGATTTCACCCGTCCCCGTTATCGGCTCGATACGGCACAAGTTGCACCCAATGTGCAAGCCGATTTGAGCACGGCAGTTCGCAGTCTCCGGGCAGATAAAACCGCACTACCACAAACTGAATCAGAGACATCATCAGGTATCGGAACGAAAGGGCGAAAAACGCTTGGTCCCTCCGGTATCCAACAGACACGTAACTCCTCAATTCTTGATGTGTCGCAGATGGGAGTAGATGGTGAAACTGTCACGCAAGACCCAGATCTGGACGCGAACGACGGAAAATCAATACCACAACCGGGCTTCGACGACTTGATGGTGCGGCTTGCAAAGGGGATTGTTGAGGACAGCGAGGGAGGCCCGATTGATGTCGTATTTGTCGTTGATTCGAGCGGGAGCATGGGCGATAATATTCGATCGGTTCGGACGCACCTCAGCGAAATGATTAATGTGTACAAATCGGCAAAGAGCGATTACGCCCTTGGATTGACCACGTTTTGGGCACTGAAGCAGGTCAACCACATTCAGGTATCGCAGTTGACGAAAAACTTGACGAAATATAAGCTCGACCTTGCACTTATCAGGCCTCGCCAAGACGAAAATGCCCTTGATGCCATTGAGCAGACCATCAGAGAAATGCGCTTTCGACCCGCTTCCAAAAAATATCTAATTTTGGTTACCGATGAGCCGTTCACGAGCCTCAAAAAACTTGACGTTGACAAGGTAATCGCCATGTGCCATGAATTTGACATTCACACCGACGTACTCGGACTTATGGAGAAACAACACGAGGCACTTGCCGAAAAAACAGGCGGTAGTTGCTATGCTATTCCGAAAGACCCTGTTGTACAGCCACGCCAACAGCCATCAAATAGAGCGGGACGCTCGCGCCGTAATACCCGCACACTGCGTCATGCACGTTGGGAGGACACGGTCACAGTTGGTAAAGCATTCCTAAAAAACATGGATACTAACGGGGTGGATATCATTCTGTTCCTTGATAGTAGCAAAAGTATGGAAGACAAACTTGAAGCGTTTCTCAAGCCGTTGGAATTGATGATGCGCGATTGGGACAACGCTTTGATTGATTACAAGTTGGGTGCCGTGCGGTTTAGCGCCGGAGGGTCCATGAATTTCGTTAACGTGTATCACCCCCCACAGACGTTGGACGACATTCGCAAAATCCTCGCTCTCCCGTGTCAGGGAAACGAAATGCTTCTCGATGCTGTTGTCGAAGGGTTTCGGAAGGTGAAACTGAGACCCGGCGCGCAACCGTATTTGATTATCGTCACCGATGAACCGTCAACCGGGGGACATTCCGCTGAAGCCGTCATCCAATTGTGCCTCGAAAAGGGCGCGAAAGTGAGTGTCATCGGGACCTTCGACACCTTCCAATTCAAAGTTACTGAGAAAACGAAAGGGGCTTGGGCGCCAATACCGAATGGTCAGACCGCCAACATGACGCATTGGTAATCCATGAACCAAGATTTAATTAGGACTCATCAGCGTTGCGTAATCCGTTGTGCGATAGGTCGTCCAAAGCTCAGTGGTCAAATCGTAGCCACGCACACACCGAGGAAAACCATGAAATCATCAACACGCCGTGCTTTACTCATCTCATTCTGTTTACATCTGATCGCGCTAACTGCCACATTCTACATCGTAGTAGAACAGCAGCTTACCGAGGAGTTCACTGATCTGTTGGCTGTAGATGTCTTTACCGCCCGGAACACTCGAGAACGCCCGCCCAAAATTCGGATTGAACCGCTCAAGACTGTTCCACGCCGGCAGTTCACCAAATCCACCCAAATCTACACGCCCCAAGCCAAGTCCGTCCAATTGACAGCACTGCCCACCGATGGTAAGCGAGCTATTGATTTCACCCGTCCCCGTTATCGGCTCAATACGGCACAGGTTGCACCCAATGTACAAGCCGATCTCAGCACCGCGATTCGCGATCTCCGGGCAGATAAAACCGCACTGCCACAAACCGAAGCAGAGACATCATCCAGTATGGGAACGAAAGGGCTATTCGTGCTTGGGCCTTCCGGCATCCAACAGACACGCAATCACCTGATTCTTGATGTGTCGCAGGCGGGAACAGATGGTGAAGCCATCACGCTAAACCCGTATCTAGGCGCGAACTACGGAGAATCGATACCCCAACCGAGCTTCGGTGCCGTGATGTGGCGACTTGCAAGGGGGATTGTTAAAGATAGCAGGGGCAGCCCGATTGATGTCGTATTTGTCATTGATTCAAGCGGAAGCATGACCGATAATATTCGAGCTGTACGTGAGCACCTCAGAGAAATGATTGATGTGTACAAATCTGCGAAGAGCGATTATGCCCTTGGATTGACGACGTTTTGGGCACCACAGAACCAGCCTGTCAACTACATTCAGGTATCGCAGTTGACGAAAGACGTGACGAAATATAAGCGCGTCCTCGAAACCATCCGGACTCGCCAAGATGAAAACGCCCTCGATGCCATTGAGCAGACCATCAGAGAAATGCGCTTTCGACAAAATTCCACAAAGTACCTGATTTTAGTTACCGATGAGCCGTTCACGAGCCTCAAAAAACTTACCGTTAACGAGGTAATCGCCATGTGCCATGAATTTGACATTCACACCAACGTACTCGGACTGGTCGATGACCAACACCAGGCACTTGCAGTTGAAACAGGCGGTACTTGGCACGTCATTCCCAAAGTCCCCAATGCCCGTTGAGACTCATTGACCGGCTTGAGCGTAGATACTGAGACGCAATCTAAAACGCCCGTAGCACCTTTGCTACCAGATGTCTCTTAAATTCCACAGCGTTCGGGTCGCCGAGGATGATGAAAAAGTTGGTACCAGCATACCCGGAGCGACGCAATGCGAAGTACATATTGACTCCATCCACCTGCCAAATGAGACGACTGCCCAAGCTTAAAGCTGGACTGAAATCGTACGCAAGGGTTAGAATATGTTGGTAACGTCTTTCAAAATGCCATTGGATACTGGAAGAGAGTCCTGCAGTGAAGCCGTAAGCGCGGAGATTCAGGTTCCCACTGACGCGATGAATCCGCTCACCAGCCTGTTCACCGCCTGTGTAGCCGATGCTGATATTGTTAAACCGATCCGAGGCACGTGTGCTTAATTTGATGCTGAAGACACTATCGGTGAATTCTTCAAATTGTCCGCCATCCCAGCTAATAAAAAGTCCGTAGTCACTATGGGTCAGGAGTTGTGAGAAGGCAGAGAGGTTACGCCGAAAAACCTCACCTTCATAGGTGTTAGAGGCTAATACCCCTGTCCAGAGATAGACACTACGAATAAATCCCTCGCGCCATTCGTTACGGATGTTTCCTTGTACATACCCACCGCTGTATCCGGTGAACGGGTGATAACCGAGGTTATTTACGAAATCTGCATCCACAAAAAATAGTGCTACTTCCGGTTGAAAAAGCGATCCATTGTAGCTTAAGCTGGCATTTCCTGTTCTCCCATCTGACTTCCCCGCCCAACTTTGGGTAAGCGTTGATGCCGCCGAAACCTTACCTCGTCTGACATCTCCTGAAAGATGAACTAAGTTGTTCGCTTCGCTGTCACGGCGATGGTGCGAAAGGAATGCAGTGCTGATACTAGATGTCGCCGTTAGCGATTGTGAAGCTTGAAGGATAAGGTTCTGGTTGTTTCGATGATAGGTACCTAACGTGCCGACTGAGGTATTTTTCCCGAGTTTCCCAAAGAGTTTTAAACCCCCGTCCATATCCACAATCCGCCGCGAATGGAAAAGACCTCCAACGTTGTAAACATTGCCCCCTTCAGAAAAGAAAGGACGCCGGTCATTCACGTAGCGTTCACCGTAAGAGAAATCAATGCCTTCCACGGCTTGTTCAATGTTATCAAAATCTGGGTTGGCTGTCCCTATGAGTCGCAGTTGTGGGGCCACCTCATAGCGTAGGGCAGCTCCTGCACGGGCAGTATATTCCCTTCGCGACCGGGAGGTCGCTCCTACAGAAGTTTCGGTTTCGCTAATTCCACTAATCAGATAGGGTAAGAATTTTAGGTCACGTTTTCGCGGCGGCGGTAACACATCAACCCAATGGCCATCGTTCTCACGAAACTCCTGAACGCCTAAGTTGCACCACCAAGACCGTTCACCTGTGCGCTGTTGCTCCCGGTCAAAGTTGAGACCCATCCGAATCGGCCCGGTTGTATCGGGATAATCCAGCATCTGCCATGGGATTTCCATCTCAACAACCCATCCGTCCGACACAATCTGCGCGGCGACTTGCCAAAGCCCGATCCATTCGCTTTTCTCTGCGCGCCCTGTAGCGAGATGCGCGAATTTGGTGCCGAGCGGGTTTGCCATAAAGAAGTTTCTATCGGAGTATTGGTGTGTGTGAAACGGATCGATGGTGAAGGAGACCCAATCCTCACCACGAAACCGGGTCTGGTCTTTGGTCTGACGTGCCACAATTTTATCCACTTGGTCATCGTAGAGGTAAAACGCGACATAGAGTGCGGTGTCCGTATAAACAAGCTGGGCGACCGATTGATTCTTTGCCGGTTTTTCGGTTCGCTCATCGGTGAAACCGACCGCTTTCGGGGCATTCTTCCAGCAGACATCATTGAGCGTACCATCAATCGCAGGTGGCTCCTCAATTTTCACGGCGATGAGCTCCTTCTTAACGGAACGAAAGACATCCTGCCCAACGGTCACGGCACTCCAAACATCTCCCGTTTGAAAACTTATGGCGAACATAACAGCGATGGCGATTGACAAACCTCTTTTCATGTATATGCTCCGACTAAAGACTTATGCAGACTGGAAGGATGGGTTTTGTTATGTAACCAATCCCAATCTCTCACTCTTCTGGTGTCCCCAATTATCGAGCGCATGGGGAGTGGGAACTCCCTCCCACAATCTTATACCATTTCTGAAAATTTATATCGCGTTAGCGGTTTTGATGAAATATCAAACGCCTGTAATCCCGGCTACGGGGGTGCGGTTGATGACGTATCGTGATCCGATGGGGCAAGATGCCCCGGCTACGGGGGTCTGATGCGTTTTTGCTTATGACTTTCTTTGAAAGTGGCAACATGAGTTGACGCAAATCGGACTTCCATTAACGAGTGATTTATTATCGGAATTGGTATTATTCCTTAAACTTGCTTATGAGCCAACCCCACTCCCTCGTCGGCTCGTGTTTTCAGGATATTATGACGAAGAAAGTGGGGTAAAGCATCGAAAAATCGAGTGGGAACTTGAAATGGTTAAACGCAGAAGGGGAAGTTTGGAATAGGGGCAATTAGGTTATACAACGTGAGCAGAATTGATCACTTCAAGAAACCTCGGGTCATCCCTGACGGGTTCTAAGGAATCACTGTGTTCAAACCATTGTCGCAATTGTCCGCTTGCGACCCATCGCTTATCGCAAGCCGTACGCTTGAAATACGTTAAGGCGAGGTCTTTATCTTTTCGGCAGTCCAAGATAACTTCAACCATCCACATGTTATGGTTGCAGTCGTCTTGACAGTGCTTCCGTTCAAAAAAGTGAATCGCTTTTTCACCTTCATCAATCCACTTAAACCCGCAGCCCGCGTTGTGGTATGCCCAATCAGTGCCGATGTGATATACCTCATCCATCCACTTTTGAATCTCTTTCTTGTCTGAATTGGTTGGGTAGGAGGGTAGGTCTTCCAGATTACTGTAAATTTCATCCCATTGATGCAGGTCGGCATCGTTTAAGCCTTCAAGCTCTGCAACCCGTGCCTTCCATTCGGCTTCATAATCGTCAAGCGTCTGCTCAATGAATTGGTACGCCTGTTCGATTTTGTCCATCCGCCCCGCCGCTTGGTAGCAAAGGAGCAATTTAGGATAGCCGTCGACAAGATAGACGTGATAGTGGGGATGCCGAGTCTCAATATTGAGCACGAAATTAATGTACGCCTCACCTGCCTCAATTCCCGCTTCATAGCGACCCAGTTCAAAATAGGCATCACATAGCCAACCGATATAGGCATTCCGGTCTTGAAATGTCAGTTTTGGCAATGCATCCTCTTCAAGTGCAGAAGTTCCCGACAACCATAACTCAATGCGGTTGGCTTCCTTGTAAGTCGCCCAGAGCTTACTATAGGACTCAAATTGCTCCTCTGGAGGAATATCCTCAATATACCGCTTGAGTAGCTGTTGATGGAGGTCAACCCCTTCGTTATACCGACTTGAGCATAGTGCGCCCATCTCATGCGCCGCCTCAGCTCCCGCCTTGAACGCCTCAAGCGGGTCCTGGGCTGTTTGCGAATAATCCAAGAAGATCTGGATCTGCTCCTCGCACCGGCCGAATTGCTCGTACAGTTTACCCAGCGTCCAGACGGTATCCCAATCCTTAGCCCCCAGACGATAAGCGCGGGATAGTTCCGTAAAAGCCTCTTCCAAGGTTTGGGCATCTACTTGTCTTTCTGGCGCATCCAACTGCTCCAATACCTGACCGCGGGTTGCCAATCCGATTCCGCGATACCCCTGAGCATGGTCTTCTTGAACGTCGACCACACGCTGGAATGCCTGTTTTGCGGGTTCCCACGAATTCTCTTTGAGATACGCTTCGCCACGCGCCATCGCTTCCTCGACGATTTTAGCTCTAAAATCCTCTGGCAATTCTGGGGCCTCGACATGATGTTCTCGCATGAATAGCATCTCCTTCTTTAACTGTTTGCGTCCCTTGTGCAGACGGTTCCTGACCGTCCCTTCAGAAATTCCCATGAATTGGGCAATCTCAGCACATTTCATCCGTCGCACATAGAACAACACTATGACTTCTCGTAACGAATCATCAAGGGTATAAATGCCACGCCAGAGGAATTGACGCATCTCCTCGTGCTGGAGTACCTCCTCCATTGAAGTGTCGGTTATCGTAGCACCGAATGCCGGTGATAATTCAGGTTCTTCCACTTCCAGAATCTCGTCGAGACTCTCCAACTGCCGATTTCTCTCAAGCCACTTGTATGACACATTAACGGCGATACCCGCAAGCCACGAACCGAGTTTCTCTGGGTCTGTGAGCGATTCAAGGTTGAGGTAGGCACGAATGAAAGTCTCCTGTGTTAAATCCTGTGCCTGCGACGCATCCCGGATTTTCGACAGCACAAGGGCATAGATAGACTGCTGATAAGCTTCGACAATCTTACCAAACGCTGTAGAATCACCTTTCAAAGCCGATTGAACGACATCTGTATCTGACATAGCAAATGCCTCCTTTCTCTTATCTGTATGTATGTGCCCAACCGACCGAAAAATGTCACTGATTTTTTTAGTACCTAATGTTAAAAAGGAAGGAACTGCCCCAAAGGGGGATGTTTCGGTTTGATCAAGGGTGGAATGAAAGCAGTAGGCATGAAGCACAACGGTTATCGGAGTGATTTAACCGAAGCACGGCGGGAGCGGATGACTTTTCTTAGGGTCGGTAATTTCTAAGAACCTGTCTTAAAAACAACCCCGTGTGTAGAAAATCCCTGGCCCGTGGGTAGGAAATCCCTTTCCTACCATTCTTGCCCCAACCGACGGGCTTATGGGATACACATTTCTATATAGCAATTCCCCGACATATCCTACTTCGCGGTTAAGCGTTCGTTGTGTTGCACATTCTTCACGTTCAGTTCACCGCATAGCACATAGAGCTTCCCTGCTGAACTCGCAACATCCAAAGCGGGGGCGGGTAGAGTTTTGAGCCGACCACGTCTGGAAAACTCAATGAAACCATCCGATTTCAATACATCAACCCCGCTTTCACCCGCTGCCACATACACCGAATGCCCATGGGCATCTATGCCATAGAGGCGAGGATATTTGTCGGATCTCCATATGAGAATCTTCAACGATAGAGGCACCGAGACCACCGCATGTTCTGTTGCAATGAAGAGTATCCCCTGATCCAACGGTGTCAATGCCTCAAGTTCACGCCGTTCTTCAGGACTGGCGCGGCGATACTGCTTGACGATACTCGCTGTCTTTCCCGCTTCCCAATCTTTTTTCGGCCCCATCACAAATTTCATCTCAATGACATCCCCAGGGATGCCGCCCGAGCTCACAACACCATCATCAAATGTGACACCTTTGAACCAAATCCCCCTACCGTCCGTTGGTTCTCGCTTAAAGTCTTGATACTCTACCAGTTCATCGCCGGCAACAAACACCTGATGATGATAAAGTCCCATTGCCACGGCAGCGGCACCGGATAAGGCATCTAAAGCGCGTTCGATTTGGGGAGCGAGTGGGCTACTTACGTCAAATACCACAGTGATACCGGCACGGCTTGGGATGAAACGTCGCGGTGTGTTCGGACTCTCATCCTTCCCTTGCAATGTCAAGACCAGTTTATTGTCCTCACAACCGATATCTGTTCCGATCGGGACTTTGAGCGGGGTTGGAAGGTTGAGTTTTGCCAACTCCTCCGACAATTTCAGATGTGCGGCAAGTTTCGGTTCGACTGAATCGCCGATATCAATGACAAACAGTCCTTGACTATTTGTCACGTAGGCAACTGGCTCCGTTGAATGCACAGCAAGGGCAGAATCGTAACCGGGGATCGACAACGAGGACAGGAGTTGCAGTTTACCGCTCTCATCGCTTTCCACGATCAGAAACTGCTTGTAACTGGCGATATAGACGCGCCCGTCCCGAGCGACGATATCAGACAGACCGGCAATCGCACCGGGAAGCGGGAGTTGGTCAACGTGCTGCGTGATTGAGCCATCCTCGGAAAGCTGAATCACGGTCAAAGACCCCGGCATAATCGGGCGTTCAACCATCAGCATACCCGGGCTACAACCGACGAACACGAGGAAAAAGATTAAAAACCGAGAGAATTTGCACGTCATTGGATTTCCCCTTCTTAATGTGATACACGGATTGGCAGTTCTACTACACTGTCTAACGTGATGTTGAGTCTCCAGTAAGGGGCATGATGGTTTAGGATTTCTAGCGTTTCGATATCATATGGATTCTTAAAAGCCGGAACCCATTTTCCCCCAGTCTGCGATGCGAGAAGCGGGCCAACCTGCGTATCCGCACCGTGAATGTTGAGAACAACCCCGAGTGTTTGGCAACGTTCGATAACAGATTTTGCGGAATAGCCACCGCATATCGGAATATCGTTGCCGAAGGAGATAAGATGACGCTGGGCATCCGGGCGAAACGCACACCGTTCAAGCGCGTATTGAATCGTATTCAGTTGAATATCTATGTATAGTGGCTTAAGTTGGACATGCTTCAATGCCTCTAGTGCTTTATCGAGCTGGTCGCTCAATGAAAAGTATCTGATGTAGTGAGGGCCATCAATGAATTCCATCTCGGATATCATGATACCCACCCGGTAATCTTTGCGTGATGCCTGGTATTGCTGTATCTCGCGCTCAATGAACGCAACGACATCGTTGATGTACGGACGCATTGTCCTTCTACAGGAGATGAGGAACACAACGTCAACCCGATTTGAACGGTTCGGTGTCAGAGTTGGCGGTTGAAGCGGATCCAGATTGTACGCGTCAACGAGAGTTACTGCGCCTGCCAGCTTGTTCTTCGCCATCGGAGATTGAAGGACACCAGTGCGATTGAAAAGGTTGCTGTTCGGCATCACCCGTTCACCCAATACGGGATTAATTTCGATACCTCTGCCGGTGCCATCTCCTGAACCGTCGCCGTTTCCACCAATCTCTCCAAAGTCTTCTCCATCAGCTAGCCCGACATCCGCTGACGGTAGGACGTTGTTGGCGGAATGCTGAAAGTGTAAAGGGGCGATGCGAATCGAAGAGGGAGCTGAATCCTGATGAACCCGCGGACTCCCCTCCCGAGGTGCAACAGCCGCTAATGTTCTCGGAGCACGAATCGGAACGACAGGTTTGTGTAATCGCGCTTCGCGTTTCAACACCGGGTGTTTGATGGTTGAGAGGGTCACGGTCAGTGCGTCTTCGACCGGACCGACGACAGGCTTTCGCAGCGCAGAGAACATGAGAATGGCTAACAGATGCACCACGAGAGAGAAGATAATGCAGTTCGCTAATAATTTCACCGTTTCTATACCTCCCCAAATAAAGGTTCGACCCGGCAATATCGCCATACCGCCCAATAGTTTTTCGATTCGGCGACGCATCTGCTGTTTTGCGCGCTTCAGACGGTTGGCAATCGCCGCGTATGACAAACCTGACTCCACCTGCAACTGGTCGTAACTCGCTCCTTCAATATAGCGACCCTCCACCAGCTTGCGGTCTGTCTCCTTTAGCGCGCCGATTGCCTCTCGGACAACGGCTTCGATTTCACGCTTCAGCGCAATCTCTTCAGGGGTTGGAACGGTTTCCATGAAATCCGCGTGGTTCATCTCCTCGAAACTGGTCATTGAATCGCTCTGACGACGAATCCAATCCTTGCAGGCGTTATGTGTAATCCGTTGAAGCCAGGGTAGAAAACGATCCAACTCACGCAAAGTTGCCAACCGCTCATAAGCCCGGATAAATATCCGTTGGGTCAGGTCTTCGGCATCTGCCGGGTTCTTGGTGTATGAAAGCACCAGCACATAGACTGTCGCACGATGGGTCTTGACCAACCGATCAAACGCCGATGTATCCCCAGCCAGCGTCTGTCGGATAAGGTCAATTTCATTGTAACGTTGAATCTGCATGATGGTCACCTCCTACTTTAATTCTATTGACATGACGCAAGACGCAACAGCCGCGGTTTTTTATCACGAAATTTATTTGGGGAGCATAAATTGATGAAAAGAGGCAACTATCTGTCCCTCAATGCCAAAGAAACCGAGTTTTTTCGGCAAAACTCGGTTTCTCTAGAATAGGCAGAACAGGCATAGCACACAATTGATTTCGCGTTCTGTTCTGCCTTGCGTCTTTGCGTTAAAATTCCGCTCCTTTGCGTTCCATTTCTCTTACACTGAAACTTGCTCAATTCCGACTCGTCAGCGTCGCGTTATCTGTCGTGCGGTAGGTCGTCCAAAGCTCAGTGGTCAGATCGTAGCGACACACACCCGCCGAAAAAGTACCCATCCAAACATACTTTCCATCAAGCGTGATGCTACGGATGTTGTTGCCCGCGAGGCCGTCGTCGATATTGAAGCTATCCCATTTTTGCGTTATTTTATTGTATCGACTGACCCCCTCACCGGCGGTGCCCACCCAGATAAATTTGTTCCCGCAGGCGATGGTGCTGATGTCGTTTCCTGCGAGCCCGTTGAGAATCGTGGAAGGCTTCCATTCCCCAATTGTCGCACGGTACTGGAACAGTCCGTTCCGTGTTCCAATCCAAACGTCTCCGCCGTATGAATCGAGCGCGGTAATCTCGGCGTTCTGAAGGTATTCGGGGATATCTATTTCGGTATCGAACCGAACTTTACGGGAATCAATTTGATAGATTTTTAACCCATTTTCCCGCCCGAGCCAGATCTGTTTATCCAGAATCGCCATCGCTGTGCACTCGTCGATGCCCCAGTCCTGTGGTGCGATTATCAGTTTTTCGCTGATAGCCCCATTGCGGCTCCGGGCGTGTTCGACAATTCTTTCGCTTGAAATCAGCGTCCATGTATCATCGTTCCAGTCATAGATAGCGATTTGGTTATCGCATAACACCCACGCTTTGCCTTGATGATACTGGATGGCCCGCACCCAAGGTAGCAACGGATGAATCTCTTTGACCGCTTTGGTGGTTTTATCATAGACAATCACGCCTGCTTCGGTTCCGAGCCAGAGCCGTCCGGGCATCGGTGCAATGACACGCACCGATGGGGTCGGCGGGAACTTCACACGTACCTTGACAAATGGCGATGGCACCGTCAGATCGCTGGGCATCGGAGTCCTCCCTTTAACCTTGTTACTTATTGCCTGTATCGCCTTCTCTTCGGCAACCTTTGGGTCATAATTGACATAGATTTTCTTTGTCTTTGTTGGAGCGATCGCTTGAAGAGCCTCCTCAACCGCCTTGACAGTGTTGTCAACGGTTCTTTCGCGGAGTAGGTCGGCAAGGTGCCATGTGTGTAAAATCTTGTCGTATCGCGCCAAACCCAACCTCGTGCCAACCCACAGAAAATCCCCGTCCGAGGCCACAGACTTCACGTTATTGCTCACCAACTCCGACGCTGACGCTATCGCCTCAGTCGGGGCCGCCGAGTAGGTTGTCCATTCGCCGCGTATCCAGTGATGCCTCGCCAGCCCTGAATCCGTGCCGAACCAGAGCTGGTCCCCATCAATCGCGACCACCTGCACGTTGTTCGATGGCAAGCCATCGACCTCTGTGAAATTCCGCGAGAGGTCGGTGATTTGGTTGTAAAGCGTAATCCCTTCTGCGGTTCCCATCCAGTGGTATTTTTCCTTGGAGCCGATGCTCTTAGCCTCGCTGGCGACCAAACCATCTGCCCGTGAATACGGGGTCAGAGAGTTAATCTCCTTGTCGTATATCGTCACACCGGCTGGCGTCGTCAGGAAGATGTATTTCTTTTCGACACTGATTGAGGTGACAATATTGTTAATCAAACCGTCGTCGGTGGTGTACACCTGCCACTCGTCTGCCGAAGAAGTATATTTTGCGGCACCGCTGTTCGTGCCAAACCATAAGTCGCTTCCATCAACCGCAACCGCCCACACGACGTTATCGGGGAGTCCATCGTCCCGTGTGTAGGTTTGCCAAGTCTTCGCCTTCGTATCGTAGCGTGAAACGCCCTTTTGTGTCCCAAACCAGAGGTGATTCCCCGCCAAAGCCATAGCGGTAACCCGGTTATCACACAGACCGTCCGCTCGTGTGAAATTGGTCCACCGATCGAAGACCAAGTTGTATCTACTGACACCCCCGTAAGTCCCAACCCACAGTTCATCGTCTACCCACAGCAGGCTGGAAACGTATTCATGAACCAATCCGTCCCTAGGCGTGTAATTGAGCCATGAATCTACCACTTTGTCGTATCTGCTTATCCCACTCGGCGTACCGACAAAGACAAACTCACTTCCGCCGACCGCGATTGCTTTAATATTATCGTGGACGAGGGTCTCTGTGCTGCCCCGCTCCCGACTCGGCGCGTAAGACCACCACGTATCGTCAGCCTTGTTGTATCTGTAGATACCGCCATCCGTCGCAACCCAAACATATCGGCTTGAAGGCTTGATGTCATGCACACGCACCCGAGAAAGCCCTTGGGCATCTTCTTCGGTAAATTGACGCATCTGCCCCGACGCGAAGTCATACCGCATCAGATGTCGCCAGCCGCCCATCCAGAGTTGACCTTCATCAAGCGCGATGGTGTCGGAAACCTGCGTCAGATTGGTCTCGACTTTGGTCCACTTCGATTGGACATATTGGTAAATGCCGTGCGCTGTCGAAACGCATACCTTTTCTCCTGCGCCAGTGACCGAGAGGATGGGCATCTCTCCCAATGTGCTGATATCTTCCCAACGCTCCTGCGCCTTGCTGTATCGAGACAACCCCTTCTCTGTCCCAACCCACACATATTGCGGGTCGGCGGCGAGGTCGGTAATCTGATTATCGGATAATCCCAAGCGGGTCGAAAAAACGGTCCATTCGCCGGTTGTGTTGTCATATCTGTTGAGCCCACGCTTGGTGCCAACCCAGATATGCTTGCCATCAACCAGAATCGCCGTGATGTCGTCGTTTGCCAACCCACTTTTTGCCGCCCGAAAATAATCCCATGTCGTGTTGGATTTGTCGAATCGTGATATGCCGTGGGCACTCCCCATCCAGACGTAGTTGCCGACTACATCAATACAGCTCAATCTGCCATCCGTTAAGCCATCTTCGTGCGTGTACGTTTTCCACCGTTCTGTGTCCGGATTAAATCGGCTCACCGCTTTAGGCGTAGCTAACCAAACCGCGCCTACATCCTCACCGATTGCCAACACATTGGCTGAAGGCAAGGGGTCCTCTTTTCGGTAGTTTTGCCACTTCCTTGAAAATGTACTGTACTTCGACAATCCGTGTATCGTCCCAATCCAGATGGTATTTCCTTTGATTGCGACTGAATTGAGCTCATTCGATACCAGTCCCATATCCTGATGATACCAATCCCAGTTCCGCGTTTTGGCATCGAATTTCAAAAGCCCGTTATTCGTCGCCATCCACACCTGCCGAGAGGAAACTGCCAACGCCTGAATTTGATCAGATATCTGCTCCCGCTTTTCTCTGTTTCGCACGACCAATGACGGTTGAAACACCTCCCAGCCAAGGTCTATCCACGCCGCCTTCTCTCGCCTTGAGAATGACATTTCGGCTCTCGCCCGCTGGCCCTCAAGGGCACGTTGACGTGCCTGGCTTAGTCCATTAAAAGAGCGCATTGCCCGTGCATTTGCCGCAACTCGCTGGGGTTGTTTTAATACTCCATAAGCCGATTTCTCCCGAGACAGGTCTGCGCTCTTAAAAAGCTTCCTGCTTGTCACCAGTCCGGTGCTGGTGGCAATATACACATAGTCCCCACTGCCTTGAATACCGTAAATCGAACGACTCAGAAATGGCGAATTCGGGACAGCCCGATTTCCGCCCTCTGGACTTATCCAGAAACTGGTATTGTCAGTGAAGTACTCCCACTGCTTGTGTTTGTAATTATATCTCGCCAACCCGCTATTTGTCCCAATCCACGCATACCTGGAATCGTGATAAATGGCAGTGACTGACGGTGACTTAATGCCCGGAAAAGTTGCATAAGAACGCCACCGCTTTTTCTTCTGTTGAAACGCACTTGCGCCGTGCTCTGTGCCTGCCCAAATCCAATCCCGACGGGCGGAGATACACTTAATTTTATTCTCGATTAGTCCGTCTTTAACGGTATAACTTGCCCATTCGTTTTTCTTCATATCGAAAACGGAAATGCCAGAATCCGTGCCGAACCACACGCGCTCCGTCGGGGTTTTGCGAAGGATACCCTCCTTCCACTCAACGGCAATACAGTTGACCGCGTTGCTGATTAACCCGTCCTTGGTCGTGAAGAAATCCCATCTCTTTTCACCGAAGTGGTATCGACTCACACCTGTGGGAGTTGCCAACCAGAGGTAATCTCCACCGACCGTCACATAGCGCAGTTCGTCGCCGACGAGAACTTCCGAAAGTTCATGTTCCTCCACGCCCGATTGCCCGAAAATTGGGTTAACGTTGACCAGTAGAACCAAGGATATGCCAAGCATAAATCCTTTGCGTAATAAACCTTGTGTTTGCAGTTGCTTTGTCATCATTCTCTACCTCCGTATCGTTTGTAATAAAGTTAGGATAACCTTAACGCAATTGTCGTGCCATAACCAGGCCACATAGAAAGGCGAATCTAAACAACTCTTAAAACAAAAAGTGTGGCACTAATGATACACTTCTGTATCTTTTTTCCATCAATTTCTAAACTCGTAGGAGGGGTTTCCAACCCCGACAAGGTTTCCAACCCCGACAAGGTTTTCAACCCCGACAAAGGAACCAAACCATGAAAAACATCCAGCTAAAAATCCTCAAATTCCACCCCATTTTCCCAGCTTCCATCCGCCTACTATTCGCCCTCTTGTGCCTTCTTCACGCCAGCAACCTTGGTGCCCTACCCCTTGAGCGAATCAAACTGCCACCCGAATTTGAAATCGACATTTACGCGACAAATGTCCCTGGCGCACGTTCAATGACACTCAGTCCAAACGGCACCCTGTTTGTCGGGACACGGACACACGGCAAAGTCTACGCCGTTTTAGACCCCGACAAAGACAACACCGCCGACGAAGTCATCACCATCGCGGAAGGACTGGATTCACCCAACGGTGTCGCGTTTCGCGATGATGACCTCTACGTTGCCGAAATCAGCAGAGTATTACGATACGAGGACATCGAATTGGATCTGAACAACCCACCCGCGCCCGTGGTCGTCAACGGGAACCTCCCCACAGATCGGGCGCACGGTTGGAAGTTCATCCGTTTCGGACCCGATGGGTTGCTGTATGTGCCTGTCGGTGCCCCATGCAACGTCTGCGACCGTGATAAGCAGGACTACGCAACAATCCGGCGGATGTCGCCCAACGGCACCGGGCTAGAAGTCTACGCTCGCGGTGTGCGAAACACCGTCGGTTTTGATTGGCACCCCGAGACGAAAGAACTTTGGTTCACCGACAACGGACGCGACCACATGGGCGATAACCGACCACCCGATGAACTGAACTTTGCGCCCAAGCCCGGAATCCACTTTGGTTTCCCGCATTGCCACGGCCGGAATATCCTTGACCCGGTATACGGACGAGGACGCGACTGCAAAGAATTTACGCCCCCGGCGATAGAATTGGGCCCGCATGTCGCTGCACTCGGTATGCGCTTTTACACTGGCACCATGTTTGGCGACGAATATCGGAATCAGATCTTTATCGCAGAACACGGCTCGTGGAATCGCTCAACGCCAATCGGCTATCGGGTGACCTTAGTGCGGCTTGAAGGGGACAAAGCCATATCATACGAAGTCTTTGCCAAAGGCTGGCTCAACGAAGATGGAAACGCGTGGGGACGGCCTGTGGACGTTTTGGTGATGCCCGATGGCGCGCTCCTCGTCTCCGACGACCGTGCCAATGCGATTTACCGCATCAGCAGGTCGGTTAAGCCGCCCGACGAAAAGAAACCGGTGCCGCTCCCGCCTGTCAACCGCACTGAGCTTTTTCCAAACTACCCCAATCCAACCAAGCTGGAGACGTGGATTCCTTACCAACTGGTTAAAAGTGCTGATGTTCGTCTCCACATCTACGATGTCGGTGGGCATCTTGTCCGCGACCTTTCGCCCGGTCAACAGAACGCGGGGGTCTATCGGAACCGATCAGAAGCCGCATATTGGGACGGGCGCAACAGCAGGGGCGAGTTGGTCGGAGCTGGCATCTACTTTTATACCCTCGAAACCAACGAATTCCGCTCCACCCGACAAATGACTGTCGTCCGATAAGGTTTTCTTCTCTTCTTTGAGCCCTTACCCCTTTGCGTTAAAACTCTGCATCTTTTTTTCTCTTCTCTGCGCCTTTGCGTCTTTGCGTCTTTGCGTTAAAACTCTTCTTTGAACTCAATTCATCGTTCATAAAGCCACATATAAATATCCCCCAGATCCCGCCGCGCATCACTCCACACCACAGCCAAACTACCCAGCGCGGTTCCGACAACAAACGGCGGTTGCTGCTCCCCCTTTGCCGTACAGATCGGCACACCTGCCTGCTCCCAAAGGACATTCCCCTCCAAATCAATCGCCTGTCCATAAATCGCGTTTCGGCTCTCCTCACCGTAGTCCTCCCGAAAATCAACCCAAGCCACAAAAAACCGCTCACTTCCCCATCGGACGAGAGCGGGCTTATCCTGATGCCCGCCCGCCACACAGATTGGGACACCATTGACCCGCCACTGCGGTTTACCATCGGAATCGAGCCGTTGCGCGTAAAGATCGGAATAAACATCCCGCTCATCCCGCCACACAGCGACAATCCCACCATGCCCATCAGCGGCAATTGAAGCGTGTTTCTGGATGCCCGCTACGTCACAAACCGTCACACCACTGTCGCCCCACCGTTTCTTCCCATCCCGACCAATCCGTTGGGCGTAGAGGTTATCATTGATAAAATTCTCATAAGTCTGCCAAACCACAACAATACCCCCCTCCCCATCACCAGTCACACGCGGCTCCCCGTGCAACTTGTTGTCGGAGGGTGATTCACCGTGGGAGGGAGATTCTTCTCCCGATACCACAACAGGCTCCCCCCATAACGGTTTGCCATCAAAACCGATTCGATACACCATGATACGCCACCGCTCATACCCGATCACGTTCCACCAGACCACGTAAAACCCATCCCCCAGATCTCCGATAAGCTGCGGGTCACTCTGGAGCGAGTCAGATGGCAAAACAGGAATGCCATTCTGCTCCCACATCGGTTGACCGTTTGCGTCCACCCGCTGAATGTAAAGGTCCCGTGCCGCCGAATCACGCCGCCCATCCTCCCAAGCGATAACCGCTCCCCCGACCCCATCGCTTAAACACGCTATCGTCGATTGCTCGGCGGGATGCACACAGACCGGCACCCCATTCTCCTCCCACAACACCGCATCCGTAGCATCAAACGCTTGCGCGTAAATCTCCCAATTCCCCGTCCGCTTATCGTTCCAAGCCACAACAAACCTGTCCCTGCTACGCACCATCCGCAAATACCGCTGATTCCCTCGCTCAACACAGAGGGGCAGCCCATCCCCCTCCCACAATTTCATCCCGTTGGGGTTCAGCATCTGGGCGTACACATCCCAATCCTTCCTCGTGCGATAATCCTCCCACACAACCGCCACCCCACCCTGCTCATCATCTACAACCCAGGGCAAAAACTGCCCATCAGGCCCCAAACAAACACCGACCGCCGCCGCCCCAGCACCATATCCAAAGCCAACTCCCCACACCAACACCCAAACCGTGATTAATCCAACCTGCCACCTCTTCATCCGCGACCTCCCAATTCCATCCTTGAGAAATTAAACTGTTTGTGGTATACTTCTATCCATCCTAAAAAATCGTATCCGCAGCAGGTCTCGTGCCTGCCCGCTTGGATATTATAACACGAGTTGCCACCTAAAATAAAGTCTTGAAATTTTAACGCAAAGATGCAAAGGCGCAAAGAAGAACAGAAGAAAAGGTTCAAGGAGGAACAGCAAGACGCGCAATGAATGTCGCTACTACGAACCCAAGACGTTTATCTTTGAGGGAGGAGTGACTACTATCATGATACTGTGGCGTTTGTATATGCGAGAACAGGAAGCGCAGATTGAGCCAGCTAGAGCAGAGGCCCTAGCTGAGGGCAGAACTGAGAATCATCAGTTGTGAGAAGCATGGAATAACCGTCGAATTGAGGCTGAGAAAAAGAAAATTCCCTTTGATGAACCGCCTCCGCTCCCCCCGGAAGATGCCCCTAAATAGCGCAGTAACGGAATGCGATCTAAACTAACGCGCTTGTAAAGTTGTACGAACCCTGAATCAACAACATAGGAGATTGTGCTCATGCTAAACCCGAAACAAGTTGAATTTTTTTGGGAACACGGCTACTTACATATTCCGAAGATTTTTACGCCCGAAGAGACAGAGGAACTCGGGGAGCAACTTGACTGGCTGATTGACCAATGGTCAACAAAATCTGCGGGTTGGTCAGGGCCGTGGCGAAAGGAATATATGGATGAGGAGACCGAACGGAAGTCCCAGCTCATTGCCATGCACGACCTCTATTTCTACTCGGAAGCATGGATGAAAGCGGTGACGAACCCCCAACTCTGTGATGCGATGGCTGACTTGTTAGGCTCTGATGTCGAATTGCATCACAGCACGATGCACGTCAAACCGCCGGAGACTGGGCAACCCTTCCCAATGCATCAGGACTGGCCATTTTACAAACATAAAGACAATCGCTACGTCGATGTGCTTGTGCATCTGGATGATACGTGCCACGAAAATGGCGAGATCCGTTTTCTGGATGGGGCACACAAAGGCGGTGCATTGGAACATATCACGCAAAATCCCGATGGCACAGGGTGTACTCCACATCTACCCACCGGCGAATACAAACTCGCCGATAGCGTCCCGGTCCCAGCAAAACAGGGTGATGTTGTCTGTTTCAGTCTACACACAATTCACGGGTCACACATCAATCAAACAGACCAAAATCGCCGCATCGTGCGTATCGGTTATCGAAACCCCGACAATGAGCAATTTGCTGGCCAGAGCCTAGGCAGACCGGGATTGATGGTTCGAGGCATTCGCCAAAGAAAAACCGATCAGGAACTTTTCTCGAATGCAGGCCCAAATTAGGATTAACAGGTCCCAACTGCTCCTGCTAGATTGCCAAATCCAGCGGATCAACACCCAGGTTGCTACTGCCGGATTGACAAATCCAGCAGATCTTGTAATTGAAAACCGGATTAACTCGTTATACAAAATGAAAAAGGCATTCAGAAACACTTTAATTATACTGGCGGCCTTCATCCTGATTCTCATCGGGATGCTCATCGCTGTCATTCAAGGTTGGAAGAAATACAGTGACCTGCCGGACACAATGATGATGATTGATTTCCCCGGTCTGCTCCTCGCTATTTTAGGGGTATCAATTCTGATCTTTGCCGGTATTGGGATAACTTTTGGGTTCGCATACGCTTGGTCACTGAAGCGACCCGAACTTGGATCGCAAATTGTCCGTCTGGCAATGACCGTAAGTATCCTGATTATATTGGTGTTGGGCGGTTTGGCAAGCGGCGTTATTGTGCTACGAACGCTTCAAACGATTGGCTTTGTCTGATTCCTATGTATCTTTCTTAACAAGCGAGTACCCAAATCAAACTTCAAAACGCTTTAGAAAGTATCACTTTTGCGGCACGGTGTATTACTACTATCGCTATAACGCAACGGCAACCCGTTCGTAAGATGACTCTACACAACTTGACGCAAAACACGCGCCTACAAAATTAAAGTGGATGAAGCACTAGAGTCTGCCTTTTTGAGTAGCGTCTCGCCTCTCACACCCCGACGTTTCACCCAACAGCTGAGCGTGAGCATATTCCCAACGAGGTCTCACGCATCGCTATCGGCACCTTGGATGGAGTCGTCTACACCGTCATAGGAGAGGCTGCCCCCGCCCTCTGCACTTCAAGAAGGGGGGCACCGAGGCTAGGCGAAAGTTTGCTGTACGGAACAGTGATTACTTGCATCAATGGAGCGGGATACCCCCCTTTGCCATGTGCCTAGCAGGGCCACTTTGTCAAAAAGATTACTCAAGAAGCTGTATCAATCCCTTGTTGAGCGGATGCCAACTCGCACCATCGTCGTCGGTATAGAACAGCCCCTGGGAAGAAAAAGCACCGACATAGAGTCGGTTTTCAAACAGGGCTAACGTGCTGACTTTTATTCCGTTTTGCCCGATGTGTTGCCAGTTCTTTCCACCGTCTCGGGAACGGTATACGCCGTTTTCCCACGAGCCCGCGTAGAGTGCGGTCGGCGACGCGACGAGTGAGTTGACAGAGATGTCGTTGAGTCCCGCAGGTTGAAAAGAAGTGGTGCCGACAGTTAGGCGATAAACCCCTTTAGTCGTCGCTGCGTAGAGGGTATTTTGAGATAATAGTAGGTCCAACACAAGGAGCGGGGCATCCTCCATGATGGTTAGTGCGTTCCATTTCAATCCGCCATTTACGGAGCCGAATACCCCGGTGTACGGTGTTGCCACGTAAATGGCGTTTTCCTTGACCGCTATGCTACTCTTGTATTCAAGGGTCCATGCCCCTCTCTCGCGCCCACCTTCCCAGCTCGTGAGTTGATGCCACGTATCGCCGCTGTCAAGAGAACGGAAGATGTGTCCATCGTCGAAGCTAGCGTAGAGAGTGTTTCCATCGACTGCCATGGCGACTCCTCTACTCAACTCGCCTTGAGGCGTTATTTTCGTGAAGGTTTCGCCATCATTCTCAAGGCGGTAGATATTGGTTCCTCTACTGACAGAATCTGTACCGACATAAAGTGTTGTGTCATCAACAGCGAGTGAGTGTGCCTCTTCCCAGTCGATGAGTGTGCGTTCCCATGACCGTTTTTTATTGTTGAATCGTAAAACAGTATCCGAGTAGGCAGCTACATAAAGCGTACCTCTGACACCGGCTAATGCTTGAATCCGACCTACCGTCAGTCCTGTTGCCTCTTGTCCGTTATCTTCACCTGTTGAGCCGCAACCGATGTGAACGAGAACGATGGCGAATAAAAGAGTTATCAAACACCGTTTTCTTTGCATTATTTACTCATCACTCGGCTTTGTCGTAAAGGATATGGTTTCCTCCACTCGATCGCCTTTAGCATCTTCATATCTTATTTTGATGAGATAGGTGACTCCGGCTTTCAGCTCGTTGACCGGCAAAGGCGTTATCTTTACAGATACGGGTGTCCAAAACGCATTCCAATTAAGCGGTTCTCCCTCAGTGGGTCGGATTTCAATACGCCCCCACTCTGGTAAAATCGGAACATCCTTATCAAAAAAGAAGGTGATTCCATCACGATTCAGTTGTTGGGAATCCACATTCCTATCGCCGTCTTTTACGGTTCCAGAGATGAGGCGTGGCGATGGAGACTCGCTGATCCGCGTGGGTAGCCAACCACATAAGTTTTCAATACGCTTTCCGAATTCGTCCTCGTAAGTGAGTTTCAAGCAGATATTTTCCGCTGGATAATAACCGTGGCGATACCTAAAGACATCAAGATGACCTAAAGTCCCCTTCCAAACTGGGGTAGGTGCACTGCTGACCGGTAGGGCACTCAGACCATCCACGCGAACATTTCTAACCGGCGCAGTGAAGATCAACTCAATAGTTTGATCAAAGGGTTGCATTGTGGTGCCCGGCGGGTAAGTTTTTATCAGACGTGCACGCTGTGCCTCGTCAATATCGCCACAAGCCGTGAATACAAAAAGCCAACCGATTGACAAATACACGAGTCCTCGTCGTGCATTTCGATCACCATTTAACGTATTCATTCTATTCCCTCCTTATGTTCCCCCAGGTTGTGGGTAAAAGACGCGCACTAGATATCTCTGAACCCAGAGGTCCAAAAAACCCCATCAAGTAGAGTGCTGTTGATCTATTAACAAACGTGCCATCACCCATGACATCAACTACCGAGTCCCCAAATCCGTAGAATTGCCACATTCTTACTCGATCTGCGGCCTTTCCGTCGAAATAGATGTTAGATGCGCCATGAGCTAACTGCCATTTCAAAATGAAGTAGGCGGCGGCTGCTGACGCATGTTGTTCGCTTCCCAGTTGGAGATTATAGAGATCGGATGAGCCAAACGCATAGAAAGCATTCCCATCCGCCGTTGCGCCATGAACAGGGGACACAGGATCGCGATATTGGTTATATTTGTCTTGCCAATGGTGGGTGGCTTCATGGACTAAAACAGCCAATGCTTCAAGGACCTGCGGAGCCATTATATCGGTATTCTCCACGGTAGAATTTGCATTGAGTCCTGCGGCTTCATATAGACTCGCTCTAATTTTGATCGTTTTAGTTTTTGAATCATAAAGACCATCATACTCTGTCATATCCTGAGTTTCTATATTTAACTCGCTAGGAGATATTGAACCACTGAAAGTGGTATTAATGACGGCTGTTTCGAGGGGACTAAATGCCCTTAACCCCGTGGGATCAATAAACGCGAGTGGATTATTATATGCGTAAGCGTACCAGTTGATTCCGGCACCGGCGGGGTCGCGTTGTGTAAACCTGCCAATATACGGGTCATAGTACCGTGCGGAGTAGTAGTACAGTTTAACATCTGCGTCGTACTCTTTGCCCGTGAATTTGCGGGTGTTGGTGCTGGTACCGGTCTCACTGCGGACGGCACCGAACACATCATACTCATACCGGGCGAGCACGGTTTTGCTGTTGTTGGTTTCGATGATGGTGCTGCCTAACGCGTTGGTGTGGTGGTATTCGTATGTCGGCGTGGTGGTATGTTTCTTACGGTAGACCACGCCATCGGCACCGTACAGGTAAGAGGCAGTGATGTTCTTGGTTGCGTTGAGTTCGAGCAGTGGCATTCCGCCATCGTATAGGAAGTAACGGGTGCCACCGCTGTCAGTGACCTTCACCCGTTGCCCTGCGCCATCGTAACTGTAGGAGACGGTTTGGGTGACGGTCCCGGCACGGGTTTTCTGTATCTGTTTCAAGAAGAGAGCATTTTGAAGCAGAAGATAACAGTCAGTTCATTCTGCGGTATCTGCGCTTTACCCTCCTACGGTCCAATTCGTATTAGTTTACTCCTCATCACTCGGCAGGTTCAATCCTTTGTTGAGGGGATGCCATGTAGCCCCCGCGTCGTCGGTGTAAAATACCCCTTCACCGCTCCGGCTGCCGACATACAGTTGATTGTCAAAGACGGCCATTGCGATAAAACCCTCAATTCCAATGTTCTGCCAGTTCTTTCCACCATCGTCGGAACGGAAAAGGGTGATGTTGGCCTCCGTACTTTTACGCGATGCAGTTGCGTAAAGTGTCGTTTCTGACTCTACTAATAATGAGATTACCGCGTAGTCGTTGAGCCCCGCAGGTATCGGAGTGGTGGTGCCAATGGGCAGGCGATAAACCCCATCCCTCGTAGTAATGTAGAGGGTGCTTTGATAAAGTTGTAGTGACTTTTGCTTAGTAACAGGATTCGATGAGATAAAGGGGACTCCGTTTATTGCTGTCCATGAATGACCGCCATCTACGGAGCTGAAGAGCGCGTGTTTAAACGTCGCGGTGTTATATGTCGAAACAAAGATGTTATCTCCCTGGGCCGCTATGGACGTTATCACACTACGGGTACTCATCTGGGGGATTTCTAACGACTCTGCACCGCCGTCTTTCTTTCGTCGGTGGAGTAAATCGTTCCAACTGAAGTAAAAGTAGGAACCATCAGCTACCAAAAGAGGCGCGCTTTCAGGTATTATTCGCGTGAAGGTTTCGCCATCGGGCTCAAGGCGATAAACACCGGAAGAGGTGGCAAGATAAAGTGTGTTGTCATCAACAGCGATCGCGTCCACCAGCGGTGCGTCGGTGAGTATGAGTTCCCATGACTCTGTTTTATTATTGAGTCGCCACACACCATCCCATAAGTCCACTACATAAAGCGTGTCTCTGACACTTGCTAATCCAATAATGTTCTGTGCTGATATTGGTTGTTCGTGTTCTGCTCCCTCACCACAACCGAGCACACAGAGGGCAATTGTGAGTAAGGGAATTGTTAAACGCATTGTTCTACCTCCTTACTTTTCATAATACCTCTACCACCAGAAATACGGTCCCCGAATGATATTCATCGGGTTGCGTATTTGGTTGAGTACGTTGGCATAGTCTTGGTCCACTTGTAACTGTAGATTCAACAATGAGGTCCAGTTCAGACTGTTCTGCTGTTTTTTGTTTACGGCATCGTCTACCAACCCTTTGATATATAGATTATTCTGGTATAGATGATTCCAGCCATCCCATGCATTCGTAATTGCCTCTGAATGTAACCCAAACGAGACAAAAAACCAGTTTTGTACGGCTTCTGCATGTTGCTCTATCTGGAGATCTAAAGAGTGTAACTCTTGGACGGTGTACTGGTAATTCTGGCCGCCCGTCCCGCCACGATGCAAATTGGTGTGTCTTTGCCAGATATGGGTGGCCTCGTGGATGAAAACGGATAAATCCTTAAGTGCCTTGGTACGGTCCTTCTGATATAGGTCATAGCTACTCTTGAGAAGGATTTGAGTACTGGATGTCACTCTACCGGCTATCCCTGAAGGTAGAGTGGTGAGCTCAATGTCTATCTCATCGGCAAGGTAGTTAGCGATCCATTCTCCAAACGTGTATTTCAGCGCGTATAGTTCTATACCATTGACCTTCCTTAGTCCCGTGGGATCGATGAACTTCAACGGATTATTTGCGACGTAAGCGTACCAATTGACTCCGTCTTTAGCGGGGTCTCTTGATGTAAATCGCCCAATATACGGGTCATAATACCGTGCGCTATAATAGTAGAGTTTAACATCTGCGTCATACTCTTTACCAGTGAACTTACGGACGTTGTCGCTGGTTCCGGTTTCACTGCGGACGGCACCGAACACATCGTACTCGTACCGGGCGAGCACATTTTTTTTGCCATCGGTGAGGACGATGTTACTCCCCAAAGCGTTTTGGTGGTGGTATTCGTATCTGCCCGATCGGTTGTTTGTTAAGTTCGTTATCTCGGCATCGGAGAGGGCGTAATCAAAGATGGATACGTCGTCGAGGGTGCCGTTGAGGTGGGTGGTATCGCCCCCAATCCAGAGGGGTGCCGTGGTGGCGGTGAGTGCGCCGGTGGCGGCGGTGGTTGCGGAATCAATGGTGCCGTTGATGAAGCCGCGCACCTCGCTCCCATCGTACCGTGCGGCGACATGTTTCCATTGGTTAAGGGGTACGGTTGGGACGGTAGGGGCGAACCCTTGGGGTGAGTTTCTCGGCTTAGATTTATCCGCTTTACGATAAATGACCCGAACCCCCCTCATTTTAATTTGCATTGATGTTTTGTGTATGCTATAATACTATCTAATTTACGTCAGTCGTTTCAGTTAATTTGTTAATTCAGACCGCCTGTATGGCAATGATCGGTTCTCCCTAATCGAATCGATCGCAGATTTGGAGGTGTAGAAAATTAGGAGACAGCGTAGAGGAAATCGCTATCAGAAAGAGACCCAACAGAATCGAGTGAATTGGCGCATTCGAGCACGAGAAGTTTTAGTCATCGATCAAGACAATAACCAACTCGGTGTCATGCCATCGAGAGAGGCTGTTGAGCGTGCTGAAGAATCCGGGCTAGACTTGGTTGAAGTTTCGCCGAATGCAAACCCGCCTGTTTGTAGGATTATGGACTACGGTAAGTTCCAATACGAAAAAAGCAAACGGGCAAAGGAAGCTAAAAAGAAACAGGCTGTAGTTCGCTTGAAAGAGGTGCAATTTAGTTTCGACACTGCCGAACACGATTATCAATTCAAAAAGCGGCATGTCGAAAACTTCTTGTCCCACGGTTGGAAGGTGAGAGCGAAAATGACATTTTTGGGGCGTGAGATAGTGCACGCAGACCTCGGCCGAAAGATGCTAGATCGACTTGCATCAGATGTCGCTGAGATTGGAGAGATTGAGCAGCCACCCAAAATGGAAACCCACACCATGTTGATGATCCTAACACCGAAATCTTCATAGTTGTTGTCAGAAGGAAGTCCAAATGCCAAAGATTAAAACACATAAAGGTGCCGCAAAACGCCTCAAATTCACAGGCAAAGGGAAAATTCGCAGAACGCGCGCGTACTCTCGTCACCTATTCCTGACCAAGACATCGAAACGGAAGCGGAGGCTGAGACAAAACACCATAACCAATGCCGCAAATGTGAAGCGGTTGCGGCGGTTGATTTTTCAGTGAGATTGATCAACCTCAACCCCGTAGTTGGGGCATCATGAAGTTTAAGATTAAACGGGTAACCCCAACCAAGGTAGGAGCGGTTTTGTGTCAAGTCATCTGAAGATGCGTCAACTCATGTTGCCATCCGTCCTCGGACAGATGGGCAGATGACTGCGCGCATCTTGTGCGCTCGCTCACGCGATGCGCTCGCTCACGCGACCATCCGTCCCCGGACCATCCGTCCTCGGACCACCCGTTAGGGGTAACCGCACCGGGCACCCGTATGAAATTACCCCATTTATTTTTTTAATCTTCATCTTGCCCCTATAACCCGTAGTCGGGGGGCATCTTGCCCCTATAACCCGTAGTCGGGGGGCATCTTGCCCCTATAACCCGTAGTCGGGGGGCATCTTGCCCCGATAACCCCGTAGTCGGGGGGCATCTTGCCCCGATAACCCCGTAGTCGGGGGGCATCTTGCCCCTATAACCCCGTAGTCGGGGGGCATTTTGCCCCTATAACCGCGTAGCCGGGGAGCATCTTGCCCCTATAACCCGTAGTCGGGGCATCTTGCCCCTATAACCCCGTAGTCGGGGAGCATCTTGTCCCTATAACCCCGTAGTCAGGGCATCTTGCCCCTATAACCGCGTAGTCGGGGGCATCTTGCCCCTATAACCGCGTAGTCGGGGGGCATCTTGCCCCTATAACCGCGTAGTCGGGGGGCATCTTGCCCCTATAACCGCGTAGTCGGGGCATCTTGCCCCGCTACAGTTAAGTGAGTTACAAAGAATGGCAAAAGTCAACACAGGAAGTATTCGTCGAAAACGCCGAAAGAGAATCATGAAGCACTCCAAGGGCTATCGCGGCGGGCGTAACAACCTGAAGCGATCTGCTAAGGAGGCAGTCGAAAAAGGGTGGAATTACGCTTATGCACACCGACGGACTCGCAAAAGGGAATTCAGACGACTCTGGATTGCGCGTATTAACGCCGCCGCAAGAATGCACGGCTTGTCCTACAGCCGTTTCATGCACGGACTCAAGCAAGCCGGTATTGAGCTAGACCGCAAAGCACTTGCCGACTTGGCAATCCATGACGAAGCAGGATTCGCTCAGATTGCCGAACTTGCAAAAGGCTAAATCAATACAATTGAATCTGAATAACGGTTCATTTTTTCTCAAATGAGCCACTAAAGGCGATGAAAGGACAAAGTAAGCGGTTGGGAACCCCCAACCAGAGAGGACGCACCACCGGCTGAGAGCGCGTCTTTGGAGTCAACCGCCGAATTTCACCTTGGAGCCGCCAAGCTGAACCAAAACACGCAAGTAGGCTTGTGCCGGACGTTTCACCGTTATCGAAACAACGCAATGAAGTGGACAGATATATTATCTGTCAATCAGGGTGGTACCGCGGAAGTTGATGCCTGTCGCTTTCGTCCCTAGTGGACAAAGTGACAGGCGTTTTTTATTTTTAAGCAACTTTAAAAAATGAACTTGTAGGAACGGCTTCCCAGCCGTGAGACGGGCTCTAACCGCGAACCCCGTAGGAACGGCTTCCTAGCCGTGAAACGGGCTATAACCGTGAGCCTTGTAGGAACGGCTTCCCAGCCGTGACTCTTTATGCTGAAATTTGTTTAACTTTTATATTAAACTTGCTTAATCCGAGGGAGCAAATATGCAGGAACAACTCAAACAGATTAAAACCGAAGCACTCGCCGAACTTCAAGCCGTCACAGATGCACGTGAACTCGAATCGCTTAGGATTAAGTACTTTGGACGCAAAGGACAGATAACAACCGTCATGAGAGGGATGGGCAAGCTGTCCAAAGCAGAACGCCCTGTTGTCGGAAAACTTGCAAACGAGATAAGAACGACACTCACGGAGGCATTCGATCAGGTCGCCGAGACTTTGAGGGTACAAGCACGGGAACAGCAACTCGCTGACGAAGCGGTTGACATTACACTGCCCGCTCGCCCCCCACAGTTCGGGAAGAAACACCCGATCACCCAGACCGCAGACCGCATTCAGGCGATATTCCGAGGCATGGGCTTTCAGGTCGCCACAGGCCCCGAGATTGAGCATGAATATTATAACTTTGACGCACTCAACACGCCAGCAGAGCACCCCGCACGAGACCTCCAAGATACCCTCTACATCACCGATGAAATTATCTTGCGGACACACACTTCACCCGTCCAAATCCGCTTCATGGAGGCGCGCAAGCCACCGATACGAATCATCGTCCCGGGCAGAGTGTATCGCTGCGATTACGACATCAGCCACACGCCCACATTCCACCAAGTCGAAGGGTTGTTAGTAGATGCCCACGTCACCTTTAGCGAATTGAAAGGCGTACTATACTCATTTGCACGGCAGATGTTCGGCGAGCAGACCCGTATCCGATTCCGACCCCACTTCTTTCCCTTCACCGAGCCGAGTGCAGAAGTCGATATCTCCTGCACAGTCTGTGCAGGCAAAGGATGCCGAACCTGTTCTCACACCGGTTGGCTAGAGATTTTAGGAGCAGGTGCTGTTGACCCAAACGTCTTCCGCTATGTCAACTACGACCCCGAACAGGTCACCGGCTTCGCGTTCGGCATGGGTGTGGAGCGAGTAACCAGCATCCGATTCGGCATCCCAGATATACGGGTACTCTACGAAAACGACCTACGATTTATAAACCAGTTTTAAGTGGTGAAACCGAGTTTTTTGCGTCTCGTCATCGGGTCTCCATCCGCAAGGATCGGCAAAACTCGGTTTCTCTCGGATAACTAGAACGAGCATAGCACACGATATTTCAAATTTTATTCTTAAACCTGCTTAATCCCACAGTTGCCTAATCCATCGCTGCGCCTGTAAAAGGAGGAAAAATGGAATATATTGACGCACACGTTCACGTCTGGACCGACGTATTTGACCACTATCCGATTGCCGAATCATATCAGAAAAGCGATATGAAGCCACCGACCTTCCGGCCCGACGAACTCTTCACACATACCGAGCCATCAGGTGTCAATCGAATCGTGCTCATCCAGATGAGTTTTTACGGCTTTGATAATTCATACATGCTCGACGTAATGAACCATCATCCCGGCGTATTCTCCGGCATCGCTGTCATTGATTGGGAGGGAGAGGAACCCGGTCAAGAAATGCGCCGTCTTGCCAATCGGGGTGTCCGTGGATTCCGCGTCTATCCTAAGAGCGCGCCAATCGAAAGCTGGCTTGATGGACACGGGTTTGATCAGATGTTCATGGTAGGCGCAGAACACAATCTCGCCGTATGTCCCCTGATTAATCCCGATGGCCTACCCGCTCTCGACAGACGGTGTGAACAGTTTCCAGAGACCCCAGTAATCATCGACCATCTCTGTCGCATCGGCGCAGGCCAACCGATTACCAACACACATATCGACCAGCTCTGTGCGATGGCGAAGCACCCAAACGTGATGGTTAAAGCCTCAGCATTTTATGCCCTCGGCGAAAAAACACCGCCTTACGACGACCTCGCCGAACTGGTACAGCGCGTCTATGAAGCCTTCGGTGCAGAACGCCTCATGTGGGCAAGCGATTGCCCCTATCAGGTCGTTGACCACACCTACGAGGATAGCATCGGGTTTGTTCGAGATAGATTAGAGTTTCTTTCAGCATCTGACAAAGATCAGATTCTCCGAAAGACGGCAGAAGATTTCTTCTTCCAGCACGTTTAGAGAATAAACTGTACATTTTAGAAACCGAGTTTTTTGCGTCTCGTCATCGGGTTTCCATCCGCAAGGATCGGCAAAACTCGGTTTCTCTCGGATAGCTAGAGCAGGCATAGTTTACAATACCCCAAATTTTATATAAACCTGCTCAGCACGCTTAAAGAATAAACTGTACATTTTGAGGGGAATGGGGAAGGGTAGAAGGATGGGGAAAAGAAACTTTACCCAATCTTCCATCCTTCCATCCTTCCACTCCCCTTCTTCCACAAGAGGCAAATATGAACGTAACCATAAATTGGCTAAAAGAATACATAGATTTCAACCTATCCCCTGAAGAACTCTCAGACTCGTTAATGATGCTCGGTATCGAAACCGAATCCATTCAACCGCTCGGAGAAGGGCTTGATGGCGTGGTTATCGGCAAAGTTAAAGTCGTCAGAGCGCATCCAAACGCCGAGAAGCTGGTGTTATGCGATGTTGATGCGGGCACAGATGCCGACTTAACAATCGTCTGCGGTGCGCCGAATGCGCGGGAAGGGCTTATCGCGCCCGTCGCCCTAATCGGCACACAACTGCCCAACGGGTTAAGAATTAAAGCCGCGAAAATCCGAGGCGAAGCATCACAAGGGATGCTCTGCTCAGAGCAGGAGTTGGGAATCTCCGATGAAGCCGCAGGCTTAATGGAACTTCCTGACGACTTGCCAATCGGCGCACCGTTCACAGAGGCATTACAGCTTGACGATGTGATGATTGAACTGGAGGTCACGCCAAATCGCCCGGACTGCCTGAGTATATTCGGAGTCGCAAGGGAAATCCGTGCAATCACCGGGAATCCCTTAAAACGCCCACAGGTCAAAGTAAAGGAAGGGAAAACAGATGTTCAGGAACTTACCTCCGTGAAGATCGAAGCCCCCGAACTCTGCCCACGTTACGCAGCACGAGTCATCCGCGGGGTCAAAATTGAAGCATCGCCGCAGTGGTTACAGCGTCGGCTTGAGTCCATCGGCCTTGTGCCAATCAACAACATTGTCGATATTACCAACTTCGTTCTGATGGAATGCGGCCATCCCCTGCACGCCTTCGACTATCATAAACTTGCTGAGAACCGAATCGTTGTCCGTTGTGCGAAGGCGGGCGAGACCATAAAGACGCTCGATGAAGAGGAACGCGAACTCACCCCCGACATGCTCGTGATCGCCGATGCCGAGAACCCCGTGGCGATGGCGGGCATCATGGGCGGATTTAATTCGGCAATCACGGCGGAGACGGACGATGTGTTGCTCGAAAGCGCGTACTTCCACCCACCGAGCATCCGAAAAACCTCCAAAACTCTCGGTATGCACACCGACGCATCGCATCGCTTTGAACGCGGTGCCGACCGAGGGGGCGTTATCCCGGCGATGAACCGCGCAGCTCAACTCATCGCTGAAATTGCCGGTGGCGAGGTGTGCGCGGGGGTTATCGACGTTTACCCTGGCGAGCGTGAAACCGTCAGAATTAGGCTACGTCCAGAGCGCGTCAATTTCGTCCTCGGCACAGACATTTCGGAAGCTGAGATGAAAGAGATTCTAACCCGACTTGAATTTACCGTATCCGATGATTTTGAAGTCACCGTGCCGACCTTCCGCCCAGATGTTGAGCGCGAGGTTGACCTCATCGAAGAAATCGCCCGCGTCCACGGGTACGATAATATCCCGATGACGATTCCCAAAGGCGACATCCCGATTCCACCGCCAGACCTGAAATCGGAACTGCACAACCGCGTGAAAGCGTACCTCCTCGGTTGCGGTATGATGGAAGCGATCAACTACTCATTCTACCACCCGAATGTCTTTGATCGGATACGGCTTGAACCCGACCATCCCCTTCGAGCCGCGCTCAAACTCCGCAATCCGTTGAGCGAAGATATGTCCATTATGCGAACCACGCTAATCCCCAGCTTGCTAGAGAATGCCCAACGGAATCGAAACCACCAGCTCCACGATGTTCAACTCTTCGAGATGGCGACCGTTTTCATGTCCCCCGCGGATGGGGAAGTTTTGCAACGAAGACACCGTTCCGATTCCCCAAACCAGAATACCGAGTTCTCAGACGAACCGATACAGGTCACAGGGATTATCGCCGGAAATATCGGTTCAGGGTTATACGGCGATTCGCAACGGCCAGCGGATTTCTTTGATATCAAAGGGGTAGTTGAAGGTGTGCTCAATACCTGTGGTATCACAGATTTCACGCTTGCCCGCACGGAACATCCAACCTTCCACCCCGGTTGCAACGCAGAGATTCGGGTGAACGAAACCAGCCTCTGCATTTTCGGAGAAGCACACCCAGAAGTCTTAGAAAATTATGACCTTGATAACAAGGCTTACCTATTTGAGCTAGACTTCGACAAACTCGTTGCGGTATCCACCCTGACCGCACAATTCGAGCTGTTGCCAATCTATCCCAGCGTCAATCGCGACCTGGCAATCATCCTCGACACCGATATCCCCGCAAATCAACCCAGCGAATTTATTCAAGCCACGGGCGGGAAGTTGGTCAAATCCGTCAACCTATTTGATGTCTATACCGGCGACCAAGTGCCAGCGGGCAAAAAAAGCCTCGCCTACGCAATCGAATACCAATCCCCAACCGAGACATTAACCGACGAAACCGTCGATCGCGTCCACGGAAAAATTGTCCAACGCCTAGAGCGCGAGCTAGGTGCAAAATTACGCATGTGAGAAACATGTAGCGCAGAAACCGAGTTTTTTCGGCAAAACTCGGTTTCTCTAGAATACGCAGAAGGGGCCTAGTTCAATATCAATGAACAAAGAGACATACGTCCACAATATCTTCTCCGCAATCGCAAGACAATACGACTTTCTAAATTCACTGCTCAGTTTGCGATTCGATCGGTCATGGCGCAAGTTTGCCGCCAGCGTCAGTGAAGTCACTCCAGAGAGTCGCGTACTAGATGTGTGTACCGGCACCGGCGAACTCGCCCTCGCCTACGCCGACGCACTAAACAACAGTACGCCAGTAGTAGGAACAGATTTCTGCTTTGAGATGCTTACGGTAGGGAAAAAGAAAGTGGAGAGACAGAAACGGACACATACCTTTGTGCCGATCGAAGCCGACACGCTCCAGCTTCCATTTTCAGACAACACCTTCGACGTTGTCTCAGTCGGCTTCGGCATTCGCAACGTTGCCGACCTTGAAGGCGGCATCCGCGAGATGACGCGAGTTGCCCGCAAAGGTGGGCGCGTCGTGATTCTGGAGTTTAGTCAACCCACAACACCCCTATTTCGCGGGCTTTACTCCTTCTACTTCAAACACATCCTACCCGGGCTAGGGAATCTCATATCCAAAAACAAAGACGATGCCTACGGCTATCTGCCCCGCTCAGTGATGCAATTCCCCGACTGCGACCAACTCAAAGAGATTATGCGTACCTGCGGACTAACCGATGTCCAATTTTACCGAAAAACATTCGGCATCGTCGCCATCCACGTCGGCAAGAAAAAATAGCCTCTGTATCTCTCTTGCTCTTCTTTGCGTCTTTGCACCTTTGCGCCTTTGCGTTAAATTCAAGCACTCTTAACCAGCCGTTCCACATGCGCGACAACCGACTCCGATACCCCCTGCAAACTATATCCCCCCTCCAACGCCGAGATAATCCGCCCCCCCGCCGTTTCACCCGCGATTTCAGCCACAATATCAGTCAACGCCGCAAACCCCTCCGCCGTGACATTGATTGATGCCAAAGGATCCAAATAGTGAGCGTCAAACCCCGCTGAAATTATCACAACCTCCGGTGCAAAATCCAGCAACGCAGGCTTCAGTATATCTTGGAACACCGCGATATACGCCTCCGTATCACTCCCCGGCGGCATCGGCACATTCAAGTTCGTACCAACCGCATCGCCCGCTCCTCTTTCATCCGCCGCCCCCGTGAACGGGTAGAGCGGAGACTGGTGAATAGAAAAAAAGAAAACCGACCCATCCGCATAAAAAATATCCTGCGTCCCATTGCCGTGATGTACATCCCAATCCACAATCGCAACCCGACCAACCCCATGCTCACGTTGCAGATACCGAGCCGTAATTGCGACGTTATTGAACAAGCAAAATCCCATACTCCGATTCGGCACCGCATGATGCCCCGGCGGCCGCACGAGCGCAAACGCATTGCGAACCGTACCCGCAATAACCGCATCCGCCGCCCGCAACACACCGCCCGTCGAGAGCAACGCAATATCAAAAGATTCAGCGACAACAGGCGTATCATAGTCCAGCGGAACCTCCTGCTCACAATGCTGTTTCACCCGAGCAACATACCCACTATCATGAGCAGAACACACCTGCCCCACCGTCGCCCCCGTCGGTTCAATCGGATGCAATTCCGCCCACAGTTCCGACCCCTCCAACGCCTCAAGGCTCGCCCTCAAGCGCTCCGGACGTTCAGGGTGCAACGGCCCAGTATAATGTTGAAGGTAATCAGGATGATACGCAAAACCCGTTTTTCCATCAGAACTCATCTTAATCTATTCATCCTCCCTGCTCGGCTTAGCAATTTTCAATAATAAACTAGAAACCGAGTTTTTTGCGTCTCGTCATCGGGTCTCCATCCGCAAGGATCGGCAAAACTCGGTTTCTCTGGAATACGTGGAAACTTGAGTTATTATAGTGCATCCCCCTTTTGACCGCAAGCCTTTTTACCCACTAAATCATTGATGCCCTCAAACCGCGGGTATGTAAAGTTTTTGACATTAAACACCCCCGTAGCCGGGGCATCTTGCCCCAACGTTGACATTAAACACCCAACAGGACCCTGTAAATTACATTAACCCAAACTTTTGACAAAATATTTACACACCCTCAAACCGCCTTTAGAACCTGTTTTAAAAACGGATCCGTGGGTGGGAAATCCCTTTCCCACCATTCGGAGATCAACAAAACCCGTAGGTGGGAAATCCCTTTCCCACCCGATCACGATACATCTTAATTTTGCATTAGGCGCGTAACAATGGTAAAATAATGAGAAACATGTATGGACATCCTTTATGGTTGTCCTAACTCTTGTGTTAGCACATCAGGAGGCACAAAAAATGACCTACGAAACCATCGAATCCAAATTCACCGCAACAGAGGAAAAAGGCGAAGTCTCCTCACTACTCATCCGCCCAGAAGGCGCGAACTGGTTGCTAGTTCTCGGACACGGTGCGAGTACAAACATGCGACACACAACCCTCCAGACCATCGCCGAACGCTTGGCAGATATAGAAATCGCGACATTTCGCTACCAGTTTCCCTACATGGAACGGGGCGGTGGAGGACGCGAATCCCAAGCCGTTGCTCTGGAAACCGTGCGCTCCGCCGCCGCTGCCGCACACGAGGTTGCGAGCGACCTATCCCTTCTTGTTGGGGGGCACTCCTATAGCGGCCGAATGTCGTCACACGCCGCGGCGGAGACACCGGTCGAACATGTACGCGGGCTGGTGTTTTTCGCATTTCCGCTTCATCCGTCTGGAAAACCGGGTACAGAACGCGCCGAGCACCTTGATGATGTCACTGTTCCGATGCTGTTCCTGTCCGGTACACGCGACAAGTTGGCAGAACTAGACCTGCTCACACCCGTCTGTGAAAAACTAGGCGACAAAGCGACCCTACATCTGCTAGATACCGCCGACCACGGTTTCAAAGTGCTCAAACGGTCCCGTAAAACAGATGAGGATGTGTTCGTAGAGATGGCTAGGGTTGTCAAAACATGGGTTGCGGAACTGAAGTGAACACAAGGAGGCCCCTTGTCAAAAACTGTGACGATTATCGCCGGACCAAACGGGTCCGGCAAAACGACGTTTGCATCCGAATATCTCGGCGATTCAGATGTTGAATACCTTAGTGCTGACGCAATCGCGGCGAAACTGGTATCCCGCCCAGAAGACTTCGACAAAGTTAAAATTCAAGCGGGCCGTCTATTTTTTGAGGAAATCCAACGCCTCATTGAAACGGACAAGGATTTTGCCGTCGAAGTCACCCTAGCAGGAAAAGGATTTGATCGGATAATCCGCCAATTGAAAGACGCTGGATATACCGTTACAATCATCTTTCTTTTTCTCAAATCCCCCGATATGTGCGTCGCTCGGGTGCGAAATCGGGTGATGGGGGGCGGGCACGATGTGCCAGCAGAAGACATCGTGCGTCGATTCTATCGGAGCAAGCGTAACTTTTGGGACATCTACAAAGATCTGGTCGATCGGTGGCATCTGTTCTACAATTCTGGAGAACAAACTCAGGAGGTCGCCGTTAGTAAGGAGGGTCAGGTCACGGTGCTAAATGAAGAGTTCTTTGAACTGTTTATGCAAGACATTAACAATGGAGGTACACGATGAGTAAAGACGAATTAAACTCTGACATCTACAAAGAAACACTTGAATTCCTGCGGATTGCCAATCGTGCCGCCAAAAGAGTACAGGAAGAGAATCGCAAAAAAGGGATTCCGAACGTGTATTCTTTTAATGGACACATCTACTACGAACTCCCGAATGGGGACCTGACGCGAGAAGACCCGCTTGCCAAAACCGAAAAGCAAGATGACCAATCGCAAAAAACGGATTGAAGTCACTATGGCAAGTTGGGTTACGGAAAGGAATGGAAAAATAGAAGGGAAAGAACTGGCAGGATGAAAGGAGAGAAAGATGAAATGAATTTCTCCTCCCACCCTTCCAATCTTCCACCCTTCCATTCTTCCACTCTTCGACAAGGAGTCTTAAATGCCCCGCATCTTCGATAACATCGACCAGCAACTGCTCCCCGCACTACGCGAAACCCTCGAAACTGCCGATCGGGCCGATTTCTGTGTCGGCTATTTTAACCTTCGCGGTTGGAAAGGGATTGCGCCCCACATTGAGGCGTGGCGAGGCGGTGACGACGAATGTTGTCGCCTACTGGTCGGAATGCAACGGTTGCCGGAAGAAGAACTCAGGCAGGGGATGCGCTTGGATAAACAGAACCTTACGGTTGACAATCAAACTGTGTCCCGTTTGAAACGAAGATTGGCAGAGGAGTTCCGCGAACAGTTGACCGTTGGCATCCCGACCCGTGAAGATGAAAAAGGGTTGCGGCAATTGGCACATCAAATCCGCGCCGGTAAGGTGAAGGTACGGCTATTTCTGCGATATCCTCTCCATGCGAAGCTCTATCTGCTTTACCGACCCGACCCGATCACGCCAATTGTGGGCTACCTCGGCAGCAGCAACCTAACCCTTGCCGGACTTTCACGGCAGGGAGAACTCAACGTCGATGTACTCGATTCGGACGCTTGTGAGAAGTTAGAACGGTGGTTTGAAGAACGGTGGAAAGACAGATGGTGTCTTGATATCTCCGATGAGTTGGCTGAAATTATTGAGCAGAGCTGGGCGCGTGAAGAACCAATCCCGCCGTATCACATCTACATCAAAATGGCGTACCACCTCTCACACGAGGCGCGGGCGGGTTTGAACGAGTTTCAGATTCCACGCGATTTTAAGGAGACGCTGTTTGAATTTCAAACCGCCGCGGTACAAATCGCCGCGCATCACCTGAATCGCCGCGGTGGGGTGCTGATCGGGGATGTCGTAGGGCTCGGCAAAACGCTCATGGGCACCGCACTCGCACGGATATTTGAGGACGATTATGGACTGGAGACGCTAATTATATGCCCTAAGAATCTGGTGAACATGTGGGAAAATTATCGGGATGAGTATCGCCTGCGGGCAACGGTGCTTTCATTAAGCCTCGTCCTCACTAAGCTGCCGGACCTTCGACGCCATCGACTGGTGCTGATTGATGAAAGCCATAACCTCAGGAACCGCGAGGGAAAACGCTATCGGGCGATTCAGGAATATATTGGTGAAAATGAGAGCAAGGTTATCCTCCTCTCTGCAACGCCCTACAATAAAACCTATCTCGACCTCTCGAACCAGTTGCGCCTGTTCGTTGATGAAGCAGAGGATTTGGGCGTTCGACCCGAACAACTGATCAGGGCATTAGGCGGTGCAAGCGAATTTACTCGGAAACACCAAGTCGGTATCCGAACCCTTGCCGCGTTTGAACAGAGCGAATCCATTGACGATTGGCGCGAATTGATGCGACGCTATCTTGTCCGCCGCACCCGCAGTTTCATCATAGAAAACTACGCCGAAACAGACCCCGAAACGGAACGGAAGTTCCTCGCCTTCCCCGACGGCACCCGCTCCTACTTTCCCACACGCGTTCCCAAAACGGTGAAATTCCGAATTGATGACCAAAACCGTGATGACCTCTATGCCCAGTTGTATTCTACGGGTGTTGTGAAAACCATTACCGATCTGAAACTCCCGCGATACGGGCTTGGAAATTATATCCTCACCGCACCGTCGAAACCGCCGACACCCGACGAGAAAAACCAATTAGAAAACCTCTCCAGAGGCGGAAAGCGGTTGATCGGTTTCTGTCGAACCAACCTGTTCAAGCGATTGGAAAGTAGCGGACAGGTGTTTATCCAATCTGTTGAGCGACACGTTCTACGAAACCATGTTTACCTCTACGCCATTGACAACGACCAACCGCTCCCGATCGGAACGCAGGATGCCGTGATGCTCGATACCAGTGTCCGTGATGAGGATGCCGATGCGGTGAATTTTATACCGGATGCTTTTGAGGACGACCCCGAAGCGCAAATTGATGACACTAGCTCGCAATTCGCACCCCATACAACCGATGCCTTTGAAGAGCGCGCCGCTGAAATCTATCGCCGCTACACGACCCAAAAGTACAAAAGCCGGTTTAAGTGGATACGTCCGGATCTCTTCAATCCATCGCTTCGGAAAGCACTCGCCGACGATGCACACGCCCTGCTTGAAATCTTGGGACAATACGGTAAATGGGATGCGGAAAACGATGCAAAACTCAACGCACTCGAAACGCTCTTAACCCAAAGCCATCCGGACGAAAAGATACTCGTGTTCACACAATTTGCCGATACGGTGCGCTATCTGAAAAACGCACTTTCGGCCCGTGGGATTACTGATATGGAGGCGGTAACTGGCGACTCACCGAACCCAACCGAGCTGGCGTGGCGATTCAGTCCTGTCAGCAACAACAAGCAGGATAGCTACACGTCCCAAGAAAACGTGCTGCGAATTCTCATCAGCACAGACATACTCAGTGAGGGGCAAAATTTACAAGATTGTTCGATTGTTGTCAATTACGACCTACCGTGGGCGATTATCCGCTTGGTGCAACGTGCCGGGCGGGTGGACCGAATCGGTCAAGAGGCAGAACATATTTTGTGCTATTCGTTTCTACCGGCCGAGGGGGTGGAACGCATCATTGCGTTGCGGTCACGAGTCAGGGAACGCCTGAGCCAGAACGCCGAGGTGGTTGGAACGGACGAAGCGTTCTTTGAAGATGAGGGCGATGAGCAGGTAGTTGTTGACCTCTACAATGAGAAAGCGGGCTTGGTGGACGACGACCCAGATACTAATGTTGACCTCGCCTCTCATGCGTATCAGATTTGGAAAAATGCGATAACCCAAGACCCAGGCTTAGAACGGCTTATTACTGAACTCCCCCCTGTCGTTTATTCCACACAATCGCATGTCCCAACCGATGCCGAACCGGAAGGGGCACTGGTTTACATGCGAACAGGTGAAGGCAACGACGCACTCGCATGGGTAGACCGAGACGGGCAGAGCGTGACGGAATCCCAGTTTGCCATCCTGCAAGCCGCCGCGTGTGCGCCAGATACCCCAGCACTGCCACCCCTTGAGGAACACCACCACCTCGTGGAAAAAGCGACGACGTTGATGGTCTCCGAGGAGAAATCTGTGGGGGGCGGATTGGGGCGACCCTCTAGCGCACGTCGCCGTACCTATGACCGTCTGAGAGGGTACGCTGAAGATATGAAAGAGACGCTCTTCGATACTTCAAAACTTCACGCCGCGGTTGAAGATATCTATCGTTACCCGTTGCGTCAGGCGGCAACCGACACCCTCAATCGCCAACTTCGTAGCGGCATTTCAGATCAGGAGCTCGCACAACTGGTCATTAACCTGCGCGACGAAGAGCGGCTCTGTATTATTCACGGGGAACGCGAAACGCAAGAACCGCAGATTATCTGTTCATTGGGGCTTGCCGCAAGGAGAAAGGAAAACGCTGATGCAAATTAATCGCGACCAGATTCGCCAACTTCTGAGAGACTTTGACTTTGAAACCCTCGTGATTGAAAAACTCGGTTGGGACCGCCACACCGCAGAACTCAACACCCAAATCCGCGAAACGGATGGAGACGAAAACGAATATCAATTGACCGCAATTGCCCAAAAACGCGGGATGGCCGTCTTTCTCTGTTCCACAACTGCCGATGGGAGTATTCCAGATTATCCAACCCGACGTAAAATTGAGCAAGAGGTTGCCCAATCCGTCCACGAACACCTCATCATTTACGCCGATGCTGAGCAAACCACTCAAATCTGGCAGTGGGTCAAACGGGAGCCGGGGAGACCCGACGCATGTCGTGAACATCCTTATCATCGGGGACAATCCGGTGAGGCCCTCATTCAGAAACTCGAAACCATTACGTTTAGCTTAGCAGAGGAAGAAGGAGTCACGTTGCCGGACGTAACAGGGCGCGTTCGGGCGGCCTTTGACGTGGAACAGGTCACCAAACAATTTTATAAGCATTTTGAAAAAGAACATGCCCTATTTCTCAAATTCCTCAAAGGGATTTCCGACCCAGAGATAAAACGCTGGTACACTTCGGTGATGCTTAATCGCCTGATGTTCATCTACTTTATCCAGAAGAAGGGCTTCCTGAACGACGACACAGACTATTTGCGAACCAAACTGGCAGAGCGCAAAGCCGACGGGATTGACCAATACTACACCGGCTTCCTCTGTCCGCTATTCTTTGAAGGGTTTGCGAAACTGGAATCCGAACGGAGCGACGGTGCGAAGCGTCTGCTCGGCACCGTGCCTTACCTGAACGGCGGCATCTTTCTGGAACACCAAATTGAGGCACTTCATGGGAAAGAAATTGAAATTCCCGACACGGCGTTTGAGGGACTTTTCAATTTCTTCGATCAGTACCAGTGGCACCTCGACGACCGTCTACTGCGAAACGATAACGAGATTAACCCCGATGTCCTCGGCTACATCTTTGAAAAATACATCAACCAGAAGGAGAAGGGCGCGTACTACCAGAAGGAGAAGGGCGCGTACTACACCAAAGAGGACATCACCGAGTACATCAGCAAAAATACGATAATTCCGTTCCTCTTTGATTCCGCCCGGAAAGCGTGCAAAATCGCCTTTGAGGGAGAAACAAGCGTCTGGGGACTGCTGAGTGCCGACCCAGACCGTTACATCTACGATGCGGTCAAAACGGGTGTCGAATTGGAGTTACCCGAAGATATTGCGGCAGGGATTGACGATGTATCCAAACGCACCGAGTGGAACACGCCCGCGCCCGCTGAATACGCCTTGCCGACCGAGCTCTGGCGCGAAGTCGTCGCCCGGCGGGAGCGATACAAAGCCGTTCACGCCAAGCTCTCAAACGGCGAAATAGAGGATATCAACGCGCTCATTACCGAAAACCTGGACATCCGCCAATTCGCACAAGATGTGATTGAAAGTTGTGAAGGCCCCGAACTGCTTCGCGCCTTCTGGAACGCCATCACTGGGGTGACCATCCTCGACCCGACCTGCGGTTCCGGTGCGTTCCTGTTCGCCGCACTTAATATCCTTGAACCACTCTACGAAGCGTGTCTGGAGCGGATGCAAATATTCCTCGACGAATTACAGTACGCCCCCAAAACGCCTCACCCCAAACAATTTTCAGACTTCCGCAAAATCCTTGAAGCCATTGAGGGACACCCGAATCGCCCTTACTTCATCCTAAAATCCATTATCATCAACAACCTTTACGGTGTAGACATTATGGAGGAGGCAATAGAGATTTGCAAGCTACGGCTCTTCCTCAAAATGGTGGCACAGATCGAGGACGTAGAGCAGATTGAACCCCTACCCGACATCGACTTTAACATACAGGTGGGGAATACACTCGTCGGATACGCAACGTACCACGAGGTAGAAAACGCTGTCACCGGTAAGCTAGACTTCGACAACACCATCAAGCGTATTCAAGAGGGTGCGGAGGACGTTGAGTACCTGTTTGAACGGTTTCGCCAGCAACAGACGAAATTGGGCGGTGTCGTAACACTTACCGATAAACAGGTGTTACAAGATAAACTCAAGGCATTAGAAGATGAACTCAACCGATTCCTTGCCGATGAATACAAGGTCGATCCAGACAAGCAACCGGATTATCAGAACTGGCTATCTTCGCACAAGCCGTTCCACTGGTTCATTGAATTTTACGGCATTCTCAAGGGCGGTGGCTTTGATGTGATTATTGGCAATCCGCCTTATGTGGAATATAGCAAGGTGAAAAAAGATTACACGATTAGCGGGTATGAGACGGAGAGTTGTGGGAATTTATATACATTTGTGATGGAGCAATCACAGTCTATTCAAAAAGCACACTCTCGGATGGGCTTAATTGTGCCCATCTCGCTAACTTCTGCTCAACGGATGAAGCCTTTACAAAGAAGGTTACTGAATAAGGCAGATATGATTCACTTTAGTAATTTTGCGATAAGGCCAGCGGCCCTTTTTCCAAGCGTTATGCAACGGCTTACGATATGCCTAATGTGCAATGGAAGTAATGGTTCGGCATACACAACAGATTATACAACTTGGTATGCAGATGAGAGACCTGAATTGTTTCATTTGTTGAAATATACTTCATTGAACGGTATCGTCCAAGAATATAGCCTGCCGAAAGTAAATACCTTAATTTCTCGATCTGCACTGTCAAAGATTCTGGCTGCCGGTCAGCACTGGCGTTCGTATCGAGAATTCCGAGGCAATTCCACCGTTTTTTATCATAATGCAGGAGGTTACTGGATTAAAACGTTCAATTTTCGACCACATTATCGCTCTCTTGCAGATCCAGAAAAAACACACACAACCATTTCTGAGTTACATTTGCCATCAAGGGATTTAGCGACGACCTATTTATGCGTTCTGAATAGCAACCTTTTTTATTTTTTTTGGAAAAGTCTAACTGACGCACGGCATGTTTATCCTTCAGATATTGCAATGCTACCTATTAGTTTGCCACTGCCTCAACAATCACTAGATAAGTTCTATTCACTTGAAGAAAAGTTGATGACTGCCTATCGGAAAAATTCAACCCGTATAATATATGGAAAAGCAGAAGTCGATCAATTTTCAGTTGCTCCATGCAAACCCATCATCGACGAAATTGACCGTGTGCTTGCCCAACACTACGGCTTCACAGACGAGGAATTAGACTTCATCATCAACTACGACATCAAATATCGTATGGGATTGAGAAATGACTGATTTTTGTTTGCATTGTGCTATGCCGATATGTTAAAATAATCATCACTATAGTTTTAGATTGGAAAATCAATAACCAGATTTTGCACGTTTCGTTGCCAATGCCGATACCCAAATATCTGTCTACTCACGAAGGTTGCTTTTATGGTGGAACCGAAAGATATGTAGACACCGGCCGGTAGGTGCGGTTTTGCGTCAAGTTGCGTCGAGTCATCCGAAGACGGATGGGCAGACGAATCAGAAGACGGATGGGAAGATGAACTTCGCGCCCTGCGCGCATCTCGCCACCCGTAAGGGCATCTTGTGCGCTCGCTCACGCGATGCGCTCGCTCACGCGACCATCCGTCCCCGGACCACCCGTTAGGGGCAACCGCACTACCGCGATGTATAAATAATTATTGGCTTAGCTATAATTGAACCAGTGTGGAATTGAGTGTGTTTATGGAGTATATAAAGACATACGCGCCCAAGACGAAAAAATTGAAGCACAGCAAAAACAGATCAAAGCCTTACAACAAGAGCTCGAAACCCGCGCCCAAGAACGCATTGTTAGACCTTAGACGGATAAAGGGGTATTAAAATGAAGTTAATCCTGATTTTGAGTGCATTGCTTTTGCTCTGTACCGCCTCCGCGTTCAGTGAACTGACCGCAGATGACCTTGAGAAGATTCACGCAATTGTCGAAAAGGAAGTCAAAGATTCCGAGAAGCGACTGACAGAGGAGATTGGCGATGTTGAAGAAAAAGTTGAGGCATCCGAGAAGCAACTCACAAAAGACATCTCACAAGAAGTTGGAAAAGTCTACGTCAAAATTGAAGAGATGGGCAAAAGTTTGAACTACATCTTTGCGATGGTGATCGCTTTGGTCGCTCTCATTGCCGTGGTCGTAGGGATACCACAGATCATCGTCGCCATGCAGCGAAAAGACATACGCGCCCAAGACGAAAAAATTGAGGCACAGCAAAAACAGATCGAAGCCTTGCAACAAGAGCTCGAAACCCGCAACCCAGAACGCATTGTTAGACCTTAGAGGTGCTGTGCAGGTATTTGGAAACAGAGCCCCAGAGATTATCTGAAGGTGTGTTTTAATGCCCGAATAGCACTCACTAAAAAAAGTGGGATTTTGTTATGACAGATGACGTTACACCTGAATTGCGAAAAATAGAGAAAGAAGTAGACAACTATTACAACAAGGAGTCTCAAAAATGAGAGAAATGATAGATTATCGCGATTACCTAATCGGAATACTTGCCGACCCCGAGGAGGCAATCGGCTATCTCCAAGCCTCTGTAGAAGAATACCAGAAAGACGGTGACACTGGCGCGCTTCTGATAGCCCTTGAAAGCATCGCCAAAGCGCAGTCTGAGAACAAAGAACTCGCCTCCCAAGTCTATTTATTGAGCGGTATCGCTCACCACTCACGAAAGGAGTATGACTGGGCGATTGAAGACTATAACACAGTGCTCGCCCTGAATCCCGATAATGCCGAAGCCCATACCTATCGTGCTTTGGCTTACGACAGAACAGGCGAATTTGACCATACCCACGCAGCCTTTACCAAGGCAACACAGATGAATCAGAAGAAGCCAGACTAGACCTCCCCGCAGGCATAAAGATTGCGATCACTAAGAACAAGCAATGGTTGAATCGTCACCCTATCAAGCGGGACGTAAAAGACGCAAAACGCAATCCGTATTTGTTTGTGTTTATTGCGTGAGTATGCTATCATTACTCTAAAGTTTGGACAATTTCACAAGGGAGGCCGGGGTTCAATCTGATAATCTGAATTCGTAACAAGGAGGCTATATCCCGTTCCAACGTGTGAAGGATTGAAAAGCGGGCGATAGAATCACCGTAGACGGTAATCTTGAGAAAATCCGTGATATTGCTTAATACAAGAACCCTTCAGGATGCGGCGAAACAATTGCATCCATCGGTGTGGAATACGACAATGAGCCAGGCGTTATTAGGCTTGTGGACTTTGATGTTCACCAACTCAAACTGGAACGCTAACACCCATTCAGACAGGACCGGGTGAATAGCGAGGCTTTCTTTGCACAGGATTCAGCATGAGAGAGACAGCACAAGAGCGCGAGATAAAATCTTTAGATTGGGTTGGTTCATCACGCAGGGATTTGGAGGCATTTCCCGAAACTGTTCAAGATAAAATGGTGTACGCGCTTGAGGTTGCACAGGAGGGGAATAAACACCCGAAAGCCAAGCCGTTGAAGGGCAAGGGGCTTTCGGGTGTCATGGAAATCCGAATTGATTACGACAAAAACACCTATCGAGCCGTGTACGCCACCAAAATCGGTGATAAAATTTACGTGCTACACGCTTTTCAAAAGAAATCCAAAAGGGGCATTGCAACACCCAAGAAAGAAATCAATCTCATCAAACGCCGATTAAAGAGAGCCCAAGAGTTAGCGGCAGGAGGCTAAATCATGATAGAAGTTACCCCCAGTTCCGGAAACGTTTTTAAGGATTTGGGACTTCCCAATCCCGAAGAACGATTGGTAAAAGCAAAACTGGCATATCGGATCCACTGCTTGGTTGTCGATCAGAAAATGACCCAGAAGGACGCGGCGGTTTTTTTGGGTCTAAGTCGATACAAAATGAGGGAACTGAGGGACGGTGGATTGAGGATTTTTACCATCTCGGATCTGTTTACGCTGTTGGGAAAACTGGATTCGCTTATGAACCCCAACGACCGAGACCACCTGCGGTGTGGTATTGAAGCATACCGGAGAGATCACCCGAATGCCATCTCGGACTACACGGATGTCATATCCTTAAATCCTGACACCCCTATTCTCGCCAACGCCTATTACAATCGCGGTCGGGCTTGCTGGAAAAAGGGCGACAATGACCGTGCCATTGCAGATTATACCAAAGCGATAGAACTTGACCCAGGTGATTCTCATTTCTATTTAACCCGCGGGGTAGTTTACCACTCACAACAGGAGTACAACCGTGCCATTGCAGACTTCACCAAAGCAATAGAACTTGACCCAAACGTGCCTCATTTCTATGTATCGCGCGGCGTAGTTTACTGCTCACAACAGGAGTATGACTGTGCTATTGCAGACTTTACCAAAGCATTGGACCTGAATCCCGATAATGCCGAAGCCTATAAGCATCGTGGGTTCGCTTACCAGAGAAAAGGCGAGATTAACCGTGCCATTGCAGACTTTACCCAAGCGATAGAACTGAACCCCGATGATGCCAATGCGTATTGCGGGCGCGGTGACGCTTACCTGAGCAAAGGCGATTATGACTGCACCATTGAAGACTTTACCAAAGCAATAGAGCTGAATCCCGATGATGCCAAAGCTTATTTTGGTCGCGCTTACGCTTACCAAAGCAAAGGCGATTATGACAATGCCATCGCAGACCTTACCAAAGCGATAGCACGGAATCTTAATGATGCCAATGTCTATAACAATCGGGGGGCTGTCTATTATTACAAAGGCGATTATGACCGTGCCGTCGTAGACTTTACCAAAGCAATAGACCTGAGTCCCGATAATGCCGAAGCCTATATGCATCGTGGTCTGGCTTACCAGAGCAAAGGCGATCATGGCCGTACCATCGCGGACTTTACCAAAGCGATAGACCTAAATCCCGATAATGCCATTTTCTATATCCATCGTGGTTTAGCTTACCACCACAAAGGCGATTATGACCTTGCCATCGTAGACCTTACCAAAGCGGTAGACCTGAATCCCAACGATGCCAATGTCTATAACAATCGGGGGGCTGTCTATTATTACAAAGGTGAGATTAACCGTACCATCGCAGACTTTACCAAAGCGATAGCACTGAATCCCAATGATGCCAATGCCTATAACAATCGCGGGGGTGCCTATTGTAACAAAGGCGAGATTGATCGTGCCATGGTAGACTTTGACAAAGCGATAGCACTGAATCCCAATGATGCCAATGCCTATAACAATCGCGGGGGTATCTATTATTACAAAGATGATTATGACCGTGCCATCGCAGACTGTGATAGGGCGATAGCACTGAATCCCGGTGATGCCATTGTCTATATCCACCGTGGTTTGGCTTACCACCACAAAGGCGATCATGACCGCGCTATCGCAGACTATACCAAAGCGGTGGCACTGAATCCCAATGATGCCGAAGCCTATTACAATCACTGGAAAGAGTCGTCACACCTGAAAGTACGCGAAGAAGCCAAATCAGACCGAGCGACTGCCAAAGACTTAGGGAGAAATATCATTTTCCCATTGCGTAACGCCCTCGAAAACGTTCCGAGTGTCAATCTGCTTGAGGGAATCGCCGCAATGCGGACAGTCCTACAGGCATAAAGGTTTGCAACCGCGGCGAAAAGAACGCCGACAGCTCTCAATCTGCGGTATGTCTATCCGAGTTGGCTACGAACTTAAATAACGCTTGGAGGCAGAAATTGAATACTGAATCTAAAATAACTCAAGAATGTGCAGACACGCAATCCCAACGCCTTGACGTTCCCACCTACAATGAAGAAGACACCCTGAACTGGGAGGTTGCCATAGAGACCCCTCCGCCTCGTCCATCAGGTACAATACGGGTTAAGTTAAGATACAAAGGGCGGAGTAAACCTATACCCCTTGAAAATCCTTGGGGAGAATAAGTATCACGAATCGCGCTCGCAGTGGATTGCCAAATCCACTGCCCATCATTGAGCGTTGACTGGTAGTTGAAACTGACTCGAGCTTTTTTTTTCTGTTTACCTTTTGTTTACCTTCTAACCTGATCTGAACTTGTCTCAATATCCCCTCTGACATAGGCCAATACTGTATCAATCGGTATTCATTGTCCGAAAGGCAAGCGCACCCTACGAGGTAAACACCCACATCAGTGTTGACGTATGGAGGCTAAATCATGGAAGACGTTACGCCTAGTTCAGGGAGCGTTTTTAAGGATTTAGGACTTCACAAGGAGACCTCAAAATGAGAAATTACCGCGATTACCTAATCGAAAGATTTTCCTACTGCGAGGCAGAAATCCACCGTATCCAAAACGCCCTAGACCAATACCAGAACGACGGGGACACTTTAGCATTTCTAATGGTGCTTCAGAGTGTCGCCGAAACGCGGAGTGGGCAAAACGAACTCGCTCCCTATGTCCATCTATTGCGCGGCTTAGCTTACGACTTACGAAACGAGTATGACTCTGCCATTGAAGACTTTACCAAAGCGATAGAACTGCTTCCCGATGATGCTACGCCCTATGCTCATCGTGGTATGAGCTATCACCACAAAGGCGAATCAACCCGCGCCATTGAAGACTTTACCAAAGCAATAGAACTAGACCCCAATAATGCCCAAGCCTATTGTGGTCGCGGTTTCACTTACCAGAGCAAACGCGATTTTAACCCTGCCATTGAAAACTTTACCAAAGGGATAGAACTAGATCCTGATTATACCGAAGCCTATTACAATCGTGGTCTGAGTTACGGGGGCCAAGGTGAGTATGACCGTGCCATTGCAGACTTTACCAAAGCGATAGAACTGCGCCCTGATTTTGCCAATGCCTATTGTTGTCGCGGTTTCGTTTACGACAAAAAGGGTGATTATGACCGTGCCATCGCCGACTATACCAAATCGATAACGCTGAATCCCGATGATGCCGAGGCCTATGTCTATCGTAGTTCGGCTTACCTCGAAAAAGGCGAGCATGACCATGCCTTCCGAGACTTTGCCAAAGCAATACAACTAGATCCGGAGCTACCAAATCGGCCCTAACGACTGCCAGAGACATGGAATAGGAAGAATGAAAGATCTGGTCTTTCCCCTCCAACCTTCCAATCTTCCGCTCCTCAGGAGGTACTTAAAATGAATCAAGAATTTAAGATGAGCCAGAAACTAAAAAAGTGGCGAAAATGGATGAAGGTTATTGAAAAAGAGATTTGCAGTCTTGTTGCGGATGCAAACATATTCTGGGAAGTCCAAGACATCATCCGTGAGAATCCAAGTATCCAAAAGCCGAGTTCCTTCTATCGTTATCTTGCGAGGACGTATCTTTCTCATGCGTTAGCAGGGCTACGGCGGCAAATAAAACCGCATAAGGATAGCATATCCTTTGTGGGATTGCTTAATGAGATTATTGAAAACCCGAAAGAGTTGTCTTTAGACTACTACTGTTCTCTCTGGTCTGAGTCGGGTGCCCCTCAACAGTTGGCTCGATCTGGGTTGGACTACCAACAAGTGATTCAAACTGAGTTTGAACAATACGCAGATGCCAGTGGAGCGTATATGTGCCCACAGAAAGTCGTAGCTGATCGAGAGAAACTCAAATCAACACTAGCAAAACATGAGGCGTTTGCCGATAAACGCATTGCTCATTGGGATAAGGACGAGCCGGAAGTTGTACCGACATTTGGGGAACTTGATGATTGCATTAAGCTGTTGGATAAGACGTATGTGAAGTACCATCTGCTGTTTTATGCTGAAGGGATGGACACGTTGATGCCAACCTATCAATACCAGTGGAAGGCTATTTTTCTTGAGCCATGGATAAAGACTGGCTTTGGGAGTGCCAAAGGGCTCTTTACCGTGGGCGAAGATTTTGACGACGAACTCCCAGAATTCAAAGAGTACATGGAATGAGATATCTTCTTGATACACATACGCTGCTTTGGTATCTGTCTGGCGACGAACAACTCAGCAGTAGGACACTAGAGTTAATTGAAGATCGAAGCAACGAGCGTTTCATCAGTATCGCCAGTCTATGGGAAATCGCAATTAAAGCGAGTTTAGGAAAACTTCCCTTAGACAAACCGTTCGAGCGGTTGTTTCCAGAACGGCTGTCGTTCAACAATATTAAGATATTGCATATCACAGTCGATCACCTCGTGAAGTTGACGACCATACCGTTTCATCATCGAGATCCGTTTGACCGCTTGATAATTGCTCAGGGGATGGTTGGCAACCTTCCCATAATCAGTATAGACAGGGGCTTTGATGCTTACGAAATAATCAGAGAGTGGTAACAATACAACAAATACAGAACCAATCACTACAGTTGATGGGTTCAATTTCGGAGGTATAGAACGATGAATCAAGAATTTAAGATGAGCCAGAAACTGAAAAAGTGGCGAGAATGGATGGCGACAATTCACGACGAGATTCGAGCCCTTGTTTGGGATGCAAAAATATACGGGGAAGTCCAAGACATCATCCGTGAGCAGCACAGCAATGTCCATTGGTGTAGCATTTACTCGCGCTATCTTGGGAGGATTCATTTGCCCTACGCGCTATCACAGTTACGTCGGCAAATAAAACCGCCGCAGGATAGCATATCTCTTATTGGATTGCTTGATGAGATAGCCAAAAACCCTGAAGAGCTGTCCTTCAACGACTACTGTTCCGTCCTGGCCGAATCGGATCCGGAACAGCTGGATGTCTCTAAAGCCGATTTTAAGCAATACGCCGATGCCAGCGGAACGCATGTCTGCCCACGGATGGTAAAACGCGATCTGGCTAAACTCAAGAAAGCAACAAAAACCTGTGAAGATTTGGCGAATGAATACATTTCTGATCGAGCGTATCGAGACCCAGAACAGGATGCGACATTCGACCAACTCGCTCATTGCATTCAATTACTGGATAAGACGTATGTAAAGTATCATCTGCTGTTTTACGGTGAAGGATTGACCACGTTGACCGCCCCCCGCGCTGGCAGTGCCAAAGGGCTCATTCGCATGACTGAAGATTTTGACGACGAACTTGAAGATTTCAAAGAGTATATGTGACCCAAGTTGCGACTCATTCAGTTCATGGCGGTACCATAAAAACAAACCCGTAGGAGGGAGTTCCGACTCCCGATTGCCGTGGGAGGGAATTCCCACTCCCGATACATATTGGATGAGAATGTGACACCACGAACCGAACGCATCACACAAACATCCCCCAATTACCCAAAGCAATTGAGGGACTACTTAAAAACAGAAGCCCCAGAAATTATCTGGGCACGGGGAAATACCGCCCTGTTCGAGCGGCAGGATACCCGTTGGGCACTATTCTGCTCCAGTCGATGCCCCGGCGAGATTATCTTGAAAACGCACGAATTAGCCCAGCAATTCCAGAAATCAGGAATACCCACCATAGGAGGGTATCACTCTCCAGTTGAAGGAGAATGCCTGCGCGTCCTGCTCCGTGGCGCACAACCGATTATCTTATGTCCCGCCCGAGGTATTGAAAACATGCGGCTCAAACCAGAGTGGAAGCGTGGGGTATCCGAAAATCGTCTGTTAATCCTGTCTATTTTCGATAGCAAATATCGGAGGTCAACCGCAACATTGGCAAGCCAACGCAACGCATTTGTTGCCGCACTGGCGGACAAGGTACTTATCGCACACGCCGCGGAAGGGAGTCACACACTGCAATTCGCACGGGTAGTATCGGAATGGGACAAACCCCTTTTCACCTTTGAGACAGAGACAAACAAACCACTTCTTCAGCTCGGGGCGCGACCAATAGAAAACCTTATTCCAGAAACCCATTGAGCATCCATCAATTGATAAATAGGAGACCAAGTGATGGCACCGAAACAGTTACCAATCCCGTCACATTTCCATCCAGAGAAAGTCGGCGAAGTTTGGCGCGTTCCGTATGAACAGCGCGCCAAAGATGCCCGTCTATGGGCAGAACAACATAATCTAAAGCCCGCCGCAGTGGACGATGCAAAGATATGTTTGTTGCTTGTGGATGTCCAGAACACATTCTGTCTGCCCGATTTTGAGCTTTTTGTTGCTGGTCAGTCAGGCAACGGTGCTGTCGAAGATAACGTGCGCTTGTGCCAGTTCATATATCGGAACCTGAATCTGATCACCGAGACCGTCCCTACGATGGATACGCATACCGCCACACAAATTTTCCATCAGACGTTCTGGGTCAACGACCAAGGGACCCATCCGGAACCGATGACCATTATCAGTCAAGCCGATGTTGAAAAAGGACACTGGAAAGTAAATCCCGCTGTCGCACACAGCGTCGGAGCAGGGGACGACGAGTACTTAAAGGCTTACGGTGAGCATTATGTAAAAAGGCTCGCCGAGGAGGACAAATACCCGCTTATTATCTGGCCATACCATGCGATGCGCGGCGGCATCGGTCACGCGCTGGTCGCCGCCGTGGAGGAGGCGTGTTTCTTCCACACCATCGCTCGCAATAGCCAAACCGCCTTTGAAATCAAGGGCGACAACCCTTTAACCGAAAATTATTCCGTGCTAAGCCCGGAGGTGCTTGACGACCAGCGAGGTCGCACGATTGCCCAAAAGCGCACCGCTCTGATTGATAAACTGCTAGGTTTTGATCTGCTCATCATCACAGGTCAAGCAAAGAGTCATTGCGTCGCTTGGACAGTTGACGGTCTGCTTTCCGATATGCGAGATAGGGATGAAGCATTTGCCGAGAAAGTGTACCTCCTCGAAGACTGCACCTCTCCAGTGGTCGTCCCAGACGTGCTCGACTTCACCGACCAAGCGAATGAAGCCTTTCAACGCTTCTCCGACGCTGGAATGCACATTGTCAATTCAACACAGCCGATTGAAGCGTGGCCGGGCATTAATCTATGACAGGAGGGAATCGTAATGAACCCAAAACAGTATCCTGGCCCAAACGAAGACGTGCTAGAAGCCCAAGCGCGTGTTTGCACCGGGCCACACCAAACCCGTCCCTTAGGGGCAAAATCAACCGACCCCATCCAGCCAGGCCCAATTCTTGGGACAATCTTAAAATCAGTACGCGGACAACTTCCACACGCACAAGCAGTTTCCGAAGCGCAGATGGGGGCATTCTTCGCGGCAATGACGATTCGGAAGGGGTTTCCAAAGAAAACAGCGTGGAGTGAAGCGGAGCTCGCCGCGTTCAAGAGGTACAAAGCCGAGCTCGACAAATTGCCGCCAGATATTCAATTCATCATCAACCCCGATACCGGGTATAAAGCCACGAACCCCCAAGAGGAGATTGTCTTCAAAGCACTTGAAAAGATTCTGCGGGGCAAGCATCTGTCCACGAATGAAACACGGTTGATGGGAGAAGCCATCATCAGCGGTGCGGTGAAATCAACACTGCAAGGTGCTGCCCTAATCGGTCAACGCATGAACCTTGAAAGTTACGATGAAGTGCGCGGGTACTTGGATGCCTTTTTCGGTCAGGAGGGTGTGCAGCAGGTCTCCGTTGATACCTTGACACATTTTGGCGAGCCGTTCGATGGCGCAACACGCTATTTTAGACCTACGCTATTTGTTGCGGTCGTGCGAGCGGCACTCGGAGAGGCATCCGTACTTCACGGCGTTGATACAATGCCCCCGAAAAACGGAGTCACCGAGGAGCAGGTTTTACAAGCCCTCGGTGCGCGCACAGATCTCTCGCTCGCCGCCGCCGCATCCCTAATCGAAGACCCCGATGTTGGGTTTGCCTACGTCAGTCAGCGGGAATACTCCCCCGGTGGTTACAGTGTCCGTGAACTACGGGTGCATATCAAGAAACGGCCCCCTTGGGCCGCAACCGAAAAGGCGCAGCAACTCTTTTCAGCGTCCGGGTCGAATCAGATGGTCATTGGCTATTATCACCCCGGTTACGAGAAACCGTTGCTTCAGTTGATGTGGGACCGCGGCTTTGATGCAGGGCTTGCGGTGAAGGGAGAGGAAGGCACAAGTCACTACGCTCTTCGGTTGGGAAAACCCTCCGAATCAGACCGTATGGCGGTCAATTATTCTCAAGGCTTCCGGCGCGTTGACAGCAGACGCGAGAACTTCTCACTAGACGTTGACCCCAAAACCTTCGGATTCCACTACGAGAAAAACCCCCGATTGGGGACGATAACCGCCGAAGCATTTGTCGAAGCAGGTTTAGCCGCACTGTCCGGGCAGAAGGGCGAAATCTATGACCGCATCGTGCTAAATACAGCCATCACTGACCACCTACTCGGTTTGTGCGACGACCCACACCAAGCCGTCCAACGCACGAAAGAAGCAATTGACAGCGGCAGAGCGTTGGCGCATCTAAAGGCATATATTGACAAGAGCAAGCGCGTGTGAGATAATGCTGCTTAAACCCCGTACGGCACCCGGCCCCCAAAGGCTCCTGCTGGATTGACAAATTGCGTTGAGTCATCTCGCCACCCGTAAGGGCCAGCAGATCTAATGTGTCAATCTGTTTATGGTGAAACCGGAAAATATGTAGACACCCGGTAAGTGTGAGCCTCCCTGGTAGGCGCATGTTTTGCGTCAAGTTGCGTCGAGTTGCGTCAAGTTGCGTCAAGTCATCTTGCCACCCGTCAGGGCATTCTCGCCACCCGCAAGGGGCAACCGCGCCGACCGGGCGAGTGTCTAAATAATTATTGGCTTAGCTACAAATTTGTATAAGATCGGGGGAGACTTACCACTGCAATTTCGTCGGTCAGGGTAGGCACAAGACCTACTCCTACACCTCAGGCGGAAATGCAGGGACAATAACTGTAACTTCATTTCCGTCAAGCAATAGTGATTTTGGTGCGAACACAGTAACAGCGACGTTAACCTATAATGGAGTTTCTGTTTCAAAGGAGCAAAGTGTTAAATGCTTTTTTAATCCATCGGGAACAGAGAATCCCACAAGTAACCCGAACTGGTATTACTACTGGAGCCAAACCAGTGCGAGTTCTGGAGATCATCGCTATAATTCAAATCTCGATGCAAATGTATATGGTCGCTATAGAGACGGAGATCACTTCTTTGAGATTGGCGCACTATGTGCAATTTCCATAGATCAGTTTGCCAGAACCTGTATCCACGAAAATCAACATCTGGAAGACTATAACCTGTGGTGGCGCCCTTTTGGAGGCTATAACATCAACGGAGATCCCCGAGATCGGGACAATGATAAAGTGCCAGATCATCGGGAAAAGGCTTACGGTTATAATCGGCAGAAGCCAGACACCGATGGAGATGGAGATCGGGATTTTGAAGACCATGCCTATGACGCGGAAGCTTCATGGCCAAATGGGAGTGCAAATAGTGAAGATTGGTCAGTCGGTGGTGCTCAGTGGTAGTGACAATTCAATCCAATCTTACGTTTCAAAAAGGAGACAACTGATGAAAAAGATTAGAGTCAGCCTCGTTCTGATGGTGACACTTTCGGCTTTAAGCATTACAGTTGATGCTCACGCCCAATCCGAAGAATCACAGACCCTAATTAACCAATTTCAATTTGTCGAAAGGCATCGAGCAAGAAAAGGATATGCAACGAGGGAGTATCGAGAGATTGGCAAATTAGCATGGACAATAGGCAAGAATAAAGATATCTCTCCACAAATTCGAGTGTCTGCTCTTACAACCGTCTTAGCAAGAGAGATTGAGGATCCGTATTCAGCACGTCCTCTACCGAGTGGATATATCACGTTGAGCGAATATCTCAAAAGGCAATATATTTTCGCACTCGTTGATGTTGGATCTGAGGCGATTCCTCATTTAAAGCGGCACCTTGAATATTTGCAGCCACCAATAAGAAAAGGGTCAGGTTCCGAGGGAAGACCGCAAAGGGGGGCGAAAGTGGCAGAGAGACAGCTCATCCTCTGTACACTTGGGTTACTCAGTGATAAAGTCGTTTATCCTGAAGTGATGGCAATCTTTTTAGAGGCGGAAGATGGTGAAATTCGTACACTTGCTGCCATGGCTTTGGAGAAAATCAAAAATAAAGCTGCGATTCCTGCGCTCAAACGCGCGCTCAAAGATGATTTTCAACGCACCGACCATGGTTGTGTGGCCGCTATTTCAGATTGTCCCGAACTACATATTATTTATCCCGTTCGGGAAGCAGCTTCTTCTGCTCTACGGGCGTTGGGGGTTAAGGTGACAAGACAAGGACATGACTTTCGAGTTGTGAAATGAGATGGCACACTCTATCTGATGGTTGTAGCGTTAAAATGAAAGCCTGTCCTAGTGTGCTGGTACTGGGGTGGGCTTTTTCTTTTGCTGTTGACCCCTCCTGTCGATGGTTTTATAGGCTCCCAATTTGCGGGAACGAAACGCGCCTAATAAGTGAAGATTTGACTGTTGACACATATCACTGATCATGTTAAAATGACTTCAACATACGGAGGCATATAACGATGTTAAAGCATATTCTTCTATTCCTGATAGGACTTTCAGTCTGTTTAAGCTTGCTAAACTCGGTTTCCGTTGCCGCAGAGTCGAAGGATTCGTCCTCAACAGACTCGCCTTCTGCTTCCGCAGAACCGAAGCCATCGTTGTTCATTCCCCATCAACTCAAACTCAAACATCCCGACTACAAGTTGGCTGTTCAGCGGTTGGAGGGCTTCAATAACCCCGTTGAGGAGCCGCGCGGGAATTACACACTTGACCGCTTTGAACAAGAAGCGGAAAGACTACTCCAAAAATGGGTGGCAAAAGAGATACTGCTCTATTACGATTTGACCCTGGTAGTTTGTAATGTATTGGATTCAACCAGCTGGAGAAATCGAGGCGACTATTCAAAACATCTCAACTTCAGACGAGATGCTAAGCTGGAGATCGGATACGCGAGACTCGCATTGGCGAAATCGCGAGAGCGACAGACACCCGAACTACCGCTTGATGCCGAACTCAGATTGCTCGAGAGAATAGTAGGTGATCCGGAATACTTTGAGGGCAAACTATCCGGGGCGCCTTGGGTAGCGCACAGATCGGAGAAGATGGCGTTGTTTGCTCGTGGCTTTCAACGCTTGGAGGCGGAAATTGATGAAACCCATGACTTCTCTAAGGTGTTATACATGAAACCCCCATTTCCGCCAGGTATCACAGAAGCCCTCCGAAACGGAAAAATCGAAGGTGGAGCTCTACGATCGGGAATGGCTCCCTCTAAAATTAAAGACCCTAAACTGCGGGCAGAATATGAAAAGTTAATTGTCGAGCATCGCAGAGAATTGGCGGAAAGAAGCCGACAAATTATATTGAGAAAGTGGAGCAAATCATTCAGTCGTTGGATTGGGCAATATATGGTTTCTGCGTACTTAAAACCGCCTCATAATGAGAGTGAGCTGGAAACCTTTTTGGAGAGATACATCAAGGACGAAGAGCTCAAGCAAACCTTACGAGCGAAGTATGCCGAGGGCTTAATCAAGTATAACGAAGCTTTACAGCAGCAGCGCAATAAACCTCCGGCACCTGGAGGAGCGAATTCAAAATGACTGTTACTGTTCTGAGATCTATTTTGTTGTGCTTATTCGTTGTCAGTATTGTTCAAGCGGCAACTCCTGTCCCAACACCCCCTTGCGCGCCTCTGATGAAGACACTCTCTCCAGAGGAATTAGAACCTATTCTTCAAGAATGGGACCGAGCAATGGCAAGCGGAAAATTTCGTGATAAAGATCGGGCAACAGGACTGGGAACCGGTATTGTCCCCAAGGGTATGCAGTTCGGGGGAAGAACGTTTGTCCGCTATAACAATCCGGAGATAATAGATAGAGTTGTCGCTCTCTACTTAAAAGAGCAGACGGACTACGAGGGGAACAGGCCGCTTCTTCCCTCCGATCTCAGTCACGAGGGAGTTGCAGAATATCTGATGTTTCTCGCGGAGGCTGCCGAATCCACATTCGACCCACGTATCCATGAAGCCGTATTACTCAATGAGAATGGGTTTTCGGGATCCTTTCGGCATCTTTATCTCGCCAGCGTGAATCCTGCGAGGACTCTGGACTTGCTATTTGAGGCCAAACGGGGTCCCCACGGTCATATCCAACGGGGAGCCAACGCAGGTAAGGAAGGCCATCCGGACTACTTCTATCACCCTGAGATTAGTGGAATATCTGTTTATAATGCGTATGATATCTTGTCACTGATGATTGGACAATCGCCTGAAGTGCTGCGCGATAAGCGTACGCGGGTGCTTTCCTTTGTTGCCAAACATGCTAAGCACTATTCGACCCCTCGAGAAGTGCTGCATAGATCTGAACCGGTGTATTTTAGCGCACACGATTATATGGTACGCAGTGTTGCGCTTGATGTGATAGGCGTTTTGGGAACTGCCGCCGAGGTGAAACAGGTTGAAGCGATTATCCACGAGGCGCGTGAAGTTGATTTTGAAAAAGTCGGTAGAATCAGGCGCTACCTTGAGCGGTCTGGGTATGAGCAGATTCGGAAAAAGGGACAGCGTATTATCAAGCAGATTCGCGAGAGATCGCCATCAGAGAGATAATGTATAGGCGCGTTAGGGATGATAAACGAATCTACTTATGATGAGGCGAATTGAGTTCACATCATCATTTTTGCGTGAAAGCGCGGCTCAATACCGAGCCGCGCTTTTTCTTTTGCCGTTGACACCTCCCACTGAGCCCGTTCAGCTCGATATTCCCTACAATACGATACACAGAAAACCGAAAACGGAATGCCTCTGTGCAGATTTTACTATCCTAAATCTCCCAATACTGGTATAATACCGAAAATCTACATCTGAGAGGTGAAACCATGAGTAGAGTCAATCGGGCAATTGAGTTACTTGAACAGGGACAACCCATCTATTACAGCGGTGGGGGCGAGTTAAGTTATGATGGCGGCCTCAACGCCGCACATACATGGGCAGACTACATCGCTGTTGAAATGGAGCACGGGCTTTTTAACTTACAGGGTCTCGCACAGTTTATGCGAGGGCTTGTAGACGGCGGCCCCACGAAAAGCGGGCACCGCACCCCCACAGTGGTTACTACACTGCCAACTGATGGCACCGACGAAAGTGTGATGCGTGCAAATGCGTGGATGATTAAGCAGGTTTTGGCATGTGGCGTTCACGGCATCCTACTTTGCCACGCCGAAACACAGGGGGCAGTGAAGGCATTCGTTGAAGCCACACGCTATCCGTTCCATTCAGCGGGCGTTGGCGCGGGGCTTGATGAGGGCAGACGCGGCAGCGGCGGCCAAGGAAATGCCGCATCAATCTGGGGCATTTCAACACAAGAATATCTCAGAAAAGCCGATGTCTGGCCGCTGAATCCCGAAGGCGAAATCATGCTCGGTCTCAAAATTGAAAACCGACGCGCCCTCGCCAATGCGGAAGCAAGTACCGCTGTTCCCGGCATTGCATTTGCCGAGTGGGGACCGGGAGATATGGGGTTTTCGTTCGGTTATTACGATGCACACGACCCACCGTATGCAGAAGACATGGCCAAAGCCCGCGCAAAAGTAAAGTCCGCTTGTGAAGCCGCGAATGTCGCGTTCTTAAACGGTGTCAATCCGGACAATGTCACCCAAATGATTGATGAAGGGGTTCGGGTCGGTTCCGGCGGCGAAGAAGCCGCAAACATCGGGCGGAAGTACACCAACCGCACGATGCCGTGGTAAGCGCAGAGATACCCTTATGCCAACCCCATTTACGTTTTGAAACCGAGTTTTTTCTTCAAAACTCGGTTTCTGGGGTATCCGAAGCTCAACTTTTATTCTTAAACATGCTTGGAGTGAACCGATGATTGAAGTGAAAAAACAACTGGAACAGTGTCTGGCCAAATTTCGCGCAGGCACCCTGACCGAGCAGGAGTTGGAGCGCGCTTTGGAAGGTGTCAACCGTCAGATCGAACCCCCCAAGCCGTGCCAACGCCTGCTGTATTTGCAGGCTTCAAGCACTCTGGTAACATCGCAAGTCGAGGGCATGTCAATTGTGGACAGTGACGGTGTGCATAACGGCCCCGACCATCCCGACGAGTGGCCCTATCAGACCGTACACGAAGCGATGTGTGACGGCTGGCGCATTGTCAAATTCCCCGAAATGACACTGATGTTGGTCGGGGAGAACGAGACCTACGGGCTCGGATGCGAATTTGTCCTTGAGAAATAGCTTGTCCCATAGCCACTCAACCCACAACCAATCAAAGGATTTCGTGATGAACGATAAAACATACGACTGTGAACCAACGCTCACAGACCAACAGGTAATCGAGTTCTGCCAGAAGGGGTTCATCATCCTCGAAGGAGTTGTTCCGGACGAATTGAATCGTCGCACATGTCGCTTTGTTGATGACCATTCCAGCTTGGAGCCGGTCGCCATTTTGGAGGAGGATTGGTTTGTCGAAGGAGTTCTCAAAAACCCAGAGGCGGCGGGCGCCGTGCGGTCACTTTTGGGGAAAGACTTCAAGTTGCCGATGATTATGAGCAACCACCGTGTTCAGTGTCCTCGAACAGTGAGTTGCGGTTGGCATCGCGATGGCGGAGCAATCGATAGCACACGGCTAGACTTTTTACAGGTGTTCTACTACCCGCAGGATACGCCGACGGAGCTGGGACCGACCGAGTTGGTGCCGAGTTCGCACTTTCTACGGGTCAAACGCCGCTTCATGAGTCACTACGGCAACATTCGCAAGGCGGTCAAGACTGTCGCACCGGCGGGCTCAATCTTTATCACTCACTACTCAATCTGGCACCGTGCCACTAGTTCCACCGCCAGCGGGGTTCGCAACCTCCTCAAGTACAACTACTGGCGGACGGTTCCACCGCAACGCGATTGGGTCATTGACCCGGATTGTGACTTTATGGGGCTAAACTTCAGACCGGACGTATCAGTGCTAGAAAAGTGGTACGATTCCATCCACGTTGCACGACTGTTCCACTGGCTGTGTGGTCTAGGGGAAGATTTTGAGTTCAAGGGTGGTCAATCCTGGCCAATCACCGCTGGAAGTGGCTACAACACCACCGAGGGATTGCCATCTGGTCTAGCTCGCACGGAAGCGCAATTCTGATTGACACGAGTGAGAGGAAAATATCATGTTAATCATTGACGGTGACTATCCGATGGCTTACGGTGCGGTTGACCTCAATCGTGACCTGACCCAACCGATTGCAGAGGTTCGAGCCGCACAGGGCGCATCCCGCGAACAGGAGCGGTGGCCCGCTTCTGGCACAATGGCTTCAATTCCAGAAATGCGACGTGGAAAGATTCCCGTTGCACTCGTTAAGGTCGCGGGACGCATTCAACGGGAAAACAGTCCTATCTGGGGATACAGGAGTGGTGAGATTGCCTACGCTGCCGCCCAAGCGCACCTCGCCTACTATCGGATTTTAGAGCGCAGAGGCTTTGCACGTATCCTCAGAACCCGACAGGACTTCAACGAACTTATGCGTACATGGTTAGATGCCACGAACCCTTCGGGCGATGAACCGAGCCCAGGGGGTTATAACGACCTGCCGATTGGCATGGTGCTCGGTATGGAGGGCGCAGACCCCATTCTGTGGCCGGAACATGTTCACGAATGGTGGGAGAGTGGACTACGCACGGTGAACTTGGCACACTACGGGGTCAGCACATACGCTCACGGGACAGGTAGACCCGGCGGTCTGTTGCCACCCGCCAAACCCCTGTTGCGTGAGATGGAAGCACTCGGGATGATTCTCGACCTCACCCACACCGCCGATGAAGCGTTCTGGAGTGCCATGGATGCGTTCTCCGGTCCTGTGATGGCAAGTCACCAGAACTGCCGGGCGTTGGTGCCCGGCGAGCGACAGTTTTCGGACGAACAACTCAAAGCAATTTTGGCGCGGGGCGGCGTTATCGGCGCGTCAATGGATACATGGATGCTGTATGCCGAAGGGGACATCGATTGGGGGGGAGAAATTCCAGCTCGCCGCAGCCGGTTCCCGAGAGAGGCGGTCACCCTTGAGCACCTCGTAGACCACATCGACCACGTATGCCAGTTGGCAGGCAACTCGGAGTACGCCGCAATTGGTGGGGATACGGATGGTCAAGGCGGAACAGACGGCGCACCCTATGAGGTTGATACCGTGGCCGATTATCAGAAGGTCGCCCAAGTGCTTGAGAATCGCGGATATACACAACCAGACATCGCCAATGTGATGTACCGCAATTGGCAACGATTTTACGAAAAGTGGTTACCAGCGCAAACTTAGGGGACCTAATAAATTTTTAGAACCTGTTTGAAAAGTCATTTTTCGGTTTCACTTTCACGGTTGTATGATATAATACTAGTGAAAGTTGCTTTTCTTCGATTTGATCAGTTAGACCAACTTCGTCCACCCAAACCACCTGCCCCACCAGCGGAAGCGGAACCTGCCTTCGTCGGTAAGATTGCCGTTGAAGTCCTCGCCGTAGCTGAGAAGCAGGAACAGATTCGGGTTATTGTTACGCTCTCTGAACAACCGAGATCTGAAATCGCACACCAAGAGAAAGCGGTTTACATCCCACAGGTTAAACAGTGAGATGACCAGATTAAGTTGCTGATCCAACCTTTTGAAATAGACGATGTGGTTCCAGATCCAATTAAGCAACAGACGAAGGCATTGCGTACCCAACAAGAGCGTCGTCTTGAGGAAATGCGACGTGCCATCTACAACCGATAAAATTTATGACACAAATGGTCGGCAAGTTCGCCAACTGTCACTGGGTATCAAGGCACCAGGGCAATATTTCACCAAAGAGAGGGCAGCGTATTGGGATGGTCGAAATGCCGCAGGAGAAGCCGTCGCGAGTGGTGTCTACTTCTACTATCTCGAAGCGGGGCGTTTTCGAGCCACCCGTAAGCTGATTATCCAAAAATAGCATCTCAAATTGGAGGCATAACGACATGAAAGGATATAGTTGGCTCATACTTTTACTCCTGCTATGCGCTACAATGGGAAGTGGATGTGAATCTGATGACATTGACACCCGCGAACCGATTGACCCCGACCCGCCTGTCGTCAATCCACTTGAACCGGATAACGCCTTACAGCTTGAAATTGATGCCTTGATTCAAAAGGTTCTACTGCCCCCAGAGCATCCAGACCATGTACCTGCTCTTGAGCAGTTGGCAGATATCGGCGCGCCTGCGGTGCCCGCGATCCTTGAACTGATCGACCACGAGAACAATCGGGTTCGCGTCTCGGTTATTCATATTTTTTCTCAAATGGGGCCCCCTGCTACCGGCGCGGTTCCGGTTCTAAACGAACGGTTGTTAGATACCAGTGACCCCCTTCGAGCCGATATCGCAGGTGCCTTAGGTCAGATCCGCGACCCCAGAAGCATTCCTGTGTTAATACAAGCATTGGGCGATGTCGATCCAGCCGTACGCAATACGGCTGCGGGTTCATTGGGTCACATTGGCGAACCTGCGAGTGCCGCCGTTCCAGCCCTGACAGCGGCGTTGAACGATCCGGATGAGGGGGTCCGTGGTTCGGCAGCTGTTGCATTGGGGAAGATGGGGCCTGCCGCCGCAGTCGCGAGCCCCGCATTGGTTCAAACACTCGGCGACTCAAATTCACTCACTGCCATCGATGCGATGATTGCATTGATGACAATTGGGCCACCCGCCAAGGCGGCGTTGCTAGAAGGCATCGCTGATAACCCAGACAACATTTCATTTTTCTCTCTTGCTATCCAGGCACTCGGTCACACGGGAAGCGATCAGCAGACGGTTGAGGTGCTACTTAAAGCCCTAGACCATGCCGAGCCTCGAGGGCGTATCAGTGCCGCTAGTGTTCTGTCCACATTAAAATGATGGGTGAAAAGTATTTAGAGCGCGTCTGGATTCCGCGCTGCGCTTATCTTCTTGTAGGAGCGAGCTGTGCTCGCGACTTCTATACCCATCAACTTTGACGTGACAAAGCACTAGGGCTCTAGGCGTTATCAAGACCCCCGCAGATGTGATTGTCCCCGCGTTGGTCGCCAAACTCACCGATGAATCGCGGGGTGTGCGCGCGGTGAGTGTCAACTCCCTGGGCAAAATTGGTCCCCCCGCCAAGGATGCGGTTCCGGCACTTATTAAAATACTTGAAAATTCGGATCGTCAATTACGTACGAGCACAGCGTGGGCGTTGATGCAAATCGGCACCCCCGAAGCGGTGGCGGCAGTCCAAGCGGCAATCGAGGCATTTGACGACCCATGGTTAGAGGAATTTCGTCAATGAATCTAGGAGCTTGTTTGAAAAATTATCCGCTTCTACTGTAGCTCGGCTTGGTATTTATTGCTTCAACGATTAAATGGCTCACTCGCTCAGCTTTTATGATTAGAGTGGGAAACTGAACGGCGAAACACCGATCGTGCCCCTGTAGGGAATAACGATTGTTATTCCTTACTAGATCCAAAACAAATTTAGAAAGTAAACCATTAAATGGAAACATCAACCTTTGAGGCAGTGTTTTCTTTTTCAAACAGGTTCTTAGGAGGAAAAAATGAAACGTGTTGTCAAATTGGATGGGTTCGGCAATATGGCCATAGAAGATGTGGAGATTCCGCCGATTACAAGTCGGGAGATGTTGGTGAAAACCAAAGTCACTCTGATTAGTCGCGGTTCGGAGATTCTTGTGCGGTATATGATGTCCCACGCCGTTGACCCCAGCATCGTAGGATATTCTGTGGCCGGTGTAGTAGACAAAATCGGCGATGAGGCAACCCGATTTTCCGTTGGACAGAAAGTCGCAACGACGCAACCCCACGCCGAATATGTCGTCAGCGACCCAGAGGATACTCACAGAGTCTCCGTGCTTTTGCCGGACGAAGTCTCCTTTGAATCGGGTACGTTCATGCCGCTGGCGACCAGTGCGGTCGGTTGGACACTCGCCGCGAACATACAAAAGGGCGACAGTGTGGTGGTCTTAGGACAAGGGTTGGTCGGCAGTTTGGTTATGCAGGCGGCCAAAGCATACCACCCCGGCAAGCTCATCGTTGTGGACGCACTGGAGCTCCGCTGTCATATCGCACAAAAATTCGATGCCGACCACGTCATCAACTGTGCAGAGGAAGACCCGGTGAAGGCGGTTAAAAACCTGACAGATGGCGGAGCGGATATCGTCATTGACTGTGTCGGCGGAACGCCCGGTATCCAATCTTTCGAGCAAGCCCAGCAGATGGTGCAGGCAGAAGGGACAATTTATCTAATCGCGAAGTATCACGGACAACAGTTATCCCATGATGAATCGAAAAAAATGGGGAATATCAGTCCGAATGTCCCGCGTCCGCAACTTGCAGAGCAAGCGGTTGAAATGATCAGAACCGGGCAATTCCGCGTACAGGAAATGGTCACCCATCGGTTCCATTTTACCCAAGCCAAAGAAGCGTTTGATCTCCTCTTCGATCGCTTGGGTGAGACTCTAGGAGTCATTCTGGAATGGGAGTAGCATTCACTCCGTCAGAGTAACCGTTCGGCGGTGTGAACTATTCTGTTTACTGTTTTTTGATACTCCCCCAAACGGTGGACAGTTTTCCGCCGGGGTAAACAGCCTGGAGCTTTTCAAACCCCTGGTCCATGATATGTTTTATATCATCGGTGCTCAGCGGGACATTGAAAATGGCGACTTCGTCAATGAGACCATCATAGAGTTGAGCACCACCTCGGCTCCCAATCATAATCGGATTGGTGTTCTTCTCTAATCCGCCTTTTGCCGCTTTTCCTCGGTCAAATTTACCATTGACAAAAAGTTTGGAAGAACTTCCATCGTAGACACCCGCCACATGTGTCCAAACACCTTTCTGTACAGGAAAATTTGATTTGAGACCTTCAGTATTAATCCAAGCCCCACTGATTCGAATCGCGATAGACCACTCATTCGGGGCAGCAGTCTGCCCGATCATCACTTGACCGTTCCGAATCATCCACTTCTCGTCGCTAAGTACATCCGTTTTGTACCACGCACAAACGCTTATCTGCTCCCAACCAGCAAAATCGTTCGTCTTTGAAAGGGGAACTTCCACATAAGGGCCGGCATCAAATTCGAGAGCATTGCCGAACTTCCCTTTCACCCATTTCGGGTTTTTGACGAACTTCCCATTGTTGTTGTTCCCAGAAGAATCGTTGACGGTTTGACCGCTATCCTGATCAAAAAGCCACAGTCCGACAATGGTTTCCGGGTCAATTTTGGCACTGCTTTGGCCGTTAAATATCACACTAATAAGCATTAAACTGATGCCAACAAGTATTGGTTTTGCATGAACAACTCTCATTGTCTAGCTCCTCCTATTTTATCGGTTTGGGTAGTAAACCGGTGACGTTTGCAATCAGTTGCTTACGGGACGGCATTTGGGAACTTGCCGAGTTTTCCCCGCCAAGCGACACAGAATAAAAAATTGGTGTCTTTCTATTGCGGACTTCAGAGAGCCCACCAAACCCTATTTTACCATCCCTCGCTTCTGTAGAAAAGAAAAAAGTAGTTGGTCATATCGTTGTTAAAAACTGGAGCAAGCCAGCATCAAAAATCCTACCTGATTGATAGAAAAATATGATATACTAAATAATCTATGGATTTGATTCACGCGAATTTCGGGATAGCATACCATCTCCGTTTTATATTAATGAAAGGTCATAATCAATCATGCAAATTCTAAATCTTGAATCCGGCACACCGTTTACAATGGGAAAAGGACAAAACTGGCGTGTTGTCCACCCCGATATGGGGTCAAAACAGTTGACGCTGAATCATGGGCTACACGCATCGGGGCAAGAATTTACGCAACATTATCACGATTATTCGGAAGATGCAATTGTCGTTCTCGAAGGAGGTGGGGCAATTCGTCAGGGAGACGTTTACACACCGATCAGAGCGGGGGATATGATTTTTGTACCGGCGGGCGAAATTCACGGCACAGTCAACACGACCAATAAGCAGGCGCGTCTAATCAGTTTCCAATCTCCGCCTGACATGGCACTATACCGCGGTGAACGCGACCATGCCGCCGATAAAACACCCACGCCACAATCGGGGCATAGAAGCAATGTGCAGGTGATTACCATGGCCAAAGCGGGCCCCGTGTTCGGTAAACCGGGAGATTGGCGAAGCGTCGTATCTGATGACAAAGGGTCTGAGCACCTTTTGGTCGATTACATTCAACTGGACGCGGGCGAGACGTTTACACATGAACCCACCACCGCGGAAGCAATTTACGTGTTGACTAACGGCAAAGCAGAAGTCAAGGCAGATGGACACGAATCGACAATTGAGGCTAGAGATGTTCTTTTCCTAAGCCCGGGAGATACATTCTCCCTCACACAGCTCGGCGAGGAATCGGCTAAATTGATTTATTGTTGGGCCCTTGGCTCGTAGGTGGGCATCATGACGTTTAAAAAATAAACGGCAGAAACCGAGTTTTTTGCGTCGCGTTCGTCGCGCCACCCGTAGGGTCGGTAAAACTCGGTTTCTCTAGAATAGCCAGAACCAGCATATCTCCCACTCTTCCGATCCAGCGGATCGCAATGTTTATAGAATACGATATGCCCAAATCCCCGCGCTCCAGATGAAGTTTAAGAACTTAAAAACGTCATGCAACCGCACCGGTCACCCGTATGAAATTACCCAATTTATTTTTTATAGTGAAATCTAAAAATATGGTGACATTTACCGGTAGGCGCGCTTTGATGAAGTTTAAATAAATAATTCGGTAATTCTATCGCCAAAAATCACTGTAGGGGCAGGTCTTGTGCCTGCCCACACATTACCGAATTAAATTCTGAATCTTCATGTAAGCGCGGTCATTTACCGGTAGGCGCGCTTTGTAAGCGCGCTCATTTACCGGTAGGCGCGCTTTGTAAGCGCGCTGGTCGACGGTGTACCAGTAATTATGGGCTTTACTATAATCTTCATGCAAAGCGCAATGTATATATTTTATATTAAACTTGCTCAAGTGGAGGAAATCATAGGTTATGAGACAAGAAGCCGGCGAATTGGCTGTTACACGACAAGGCAGTTTTGTCGTTACGCAAAACAAACAATTTCAGATCAAATTCAACATCTCAAGAGGAACTTGGAATTATATTGACCAGTCAGGACATACCATCATCAAGAATGCCTACGCGAGAGTCGTACTTCAGGATGGAACGATTTTAAGCACCTTGGATAATGGAGTTCGTGAGTTTATCACCAACCCTCCCGAAACGGACGAATTTGGCGTTTATCAGCGAGTGACATTTTCTCACCAGGCCGAAGGCAAAGGGGTTCGGACGAACCTTTACCTAAATTGCTATAACAAAGCCCCCTATATCATCTTGAGTGTGGGGGTTGAAAACTTAAACGACGAACCGATTGCGCTAGATGGGATGACCCTGATTGGTGTTTCCGCTGTCAACAAGGAAAACCAAGGCGGCGTTAATTTGGGCGGCCCTCCGTCAGGCTACTTCCTCTTTCTCAACATGAATCATTCATCAGAGCAAGGAGTGAGGGCGGTTTATGACGGCTTTGAAACTGCCACACAAGCGGGCTATGATGGTGTGCTTTACGATACAGAGAGTCAAAAATCCCTCGTGTTCGGTTTTCTGAGTTTCCAAAAGTGGTGGTCTGCCATCCGCGTGGGATACAATTCACAGGTTCAGTCGAATCGGGACGAAAACCAAGACATCAACCAGTGGTCGCTTTATCATCGGTGCGAGCAACACCTCTGCCATTCTGGTCAAGAGATGGAATCCGAGCAGGTCTACCTGAATTTTTCGGGGCAGGCATCGGAATCTTATCAATTATATAATGAAATGCTTGCCAAACGCATGAATGCTCACAAACTCGAGCGCGTTTTCTCAGGCTGGAGTGCGTGTCCAACCGATGACGAGAAGCCGATGAATGCTGGGCACATCCTGCGGCAAGCAGACCAAATTGTCCAAACAAAGTTGTTCGGGGCTCACCACCCCAACGGTACGGAATATATCCAGCTTGAAGACGGTTGGCAACAATCCGCCGCCAGCCACGAAGTTCACTCCGAAAACTTTCCCAATGGCGTGAAACAGGTTGTGGATGGCATCCACAGCAAGGGATTGAAAGCAGGAATTAGATTCGCCCCTTTCTCTGTCGCGCTAAACTCAGAACTCGTGCAACGTCAGCCTAACTACTTTTTGCAGGATGGCGGGGAAAAGCCGGCTTCTGTAATTTTGCCCGAAGATGGCGCGGAAGTGGCACTCCTTGACGTTTCGCACCCGGGCGCACAAGCGTATATTCGCGAATATATTCATCGGATTATTGACGAATGGGAATGCGACTTGGTCAAAGCAGATCTCTTGGCTTATACAATTGGCCCGATGGCAGATTTCGAGAACTTCAATTGGAACGACGAATCGCTTACGGTCATTGAACTCTACAGGCAGGGGATACAACTGTTAAATCAAGCAGTTGAGGAGAGCCAGCGAACAGCCCTCCTCTCCGTATGTAATACGGCGAATGGCCCAAGCATCGGTGGTTTTTCGCTCAATCACCTGTCGAGCCATCGCGGCTATATTGGACAAGGGTTATGGGGTGACCGTACGGGACTCAAGCAACTTATTTGCACCTCAATACCGTATCTTCCGATTCACGGTACAATATGGACTAATGAATTTGGTGTACTCGCTGTTGACGAGCCACTTCCGATTAATGAGGTGCTCGTTGCGATTACGGCGGCGGCATTGAGTGGGGGCGTGGTAACATGTGGCGACGACCTCACAACACTGAAATCAGCACGGGCGGAACTGTTAGCGAAACTATTCCCGCTTGTCGGGGAGGCGGCAACGCCAATAGCACTCTATCAACACGAATTCCCGCAGGTCTGGAATTTGCACCTGCAAGCGTCCTATGACTCGTGGAACGTGGTAGGGGTGTTCAATTGGAATGATACAAGCGATGAAGTCCATTTTACCTTAGATTCGCTGGGGCTCGATGAATCAAAATACTACCTCGTACACGACTTCTGGAATCGCCAGTATTTGGGTGTAGTGCGAGGCAGTACGACGCTAATGAGCATTCCACCCCGTTCTGCAAAGTTGCTCTGCTTACGCACTGAACAAAACATCCCCCAGTTACTTGCAACAGATATTCACTTTACCCAAGGTGGCGTAGAGATTTTATCCGCAGGTTGGGATCGTCAGAGCCAGAGTTTTTTAGTCGTCTGTAAACCGCCTCGACACAACGAGGGAACGCTGTTTATCCACGTACCAGAAGATTATATCCCCGCGGCAGTGTCGTGCTACGGGGCGAGTTACCAATTTAACTGGAAACAACCCATTTACGAATTGACGTTGAATCCGGCAAACGATTTGGTACATGCCAGTATCCAGTTTAGCCAGACATCAGGTTAGTTAAAACTTATACCAGATTAGCGAAATTATTCTCGCACCTTTTGCACCACTGGTGCTTTCTAGATCGGAAAAGGAATGAATAGGAATCTGGTTAATTTAGTATTATACATCTCCACAAACAGAAACGACCGCTCCAACTTGATAAGCAATTCACCAGGGGCATAACCAAAAGCGAGGGAAAAAATGCCAGTCGTTGTACCACGTCTCATCGTTGAGATTTTTCAGCATACGAACTTCGGGGGGAGGCGGGGATATGTGATTGAACCTGTCCGATTTACAGGGGATATTGGGTTTCAAGATAATATCTCATCTGCCAGGGTCTACAAAGGGTCAAGTTATACTTCAAGTCCAAACTACAAGGTCCTCCTACACCAGCATCGGGACTTCCAGGGGCAGAAACTACCGCTCGGACCGGGAGTTTATCCCAATTTGCACGACATCACTTACAACTTCGGGGATGTCGTCTCATCAATCAGTTTCGGTTCGACATTGGATGTCGTCGGCCCTGAGTGGGGCACAACGCCTCTGATCGTCGAATGCTACCAAGATGTTGAGTTTAGAGGACGGAAACTCACTGTATTACGCGACGTTGCGAACCTGCGTGATGCACAAGGCCGAACATGGTTTGAAGACCGAATCTCTTCCATTCGCATTCTCAAGGGGCCACACTGCCCCCGCGACGGTGCGGATGTTATATTCTACGAACATCCCGACTTCGAGGGGGAAAGCCTGACGGTTCGGATAAACCCGATGGACTTTAAAAAGGAACTTCCAAACCTACATATTCTTCCCGACAACTTTGGCGATTCAATCTCTGCAATTAAAATCGAAGGTTGGTCTTCATCCACTGAATTTACGGAGCTTGTTTTTGAAGATGAATTCATTGGCAACGCGATGCGCCCCGAATGGAAGTGGGAAGACCCGAAGGGTGGCGGGGTTTGGTCAGAACGTCAGGGTTACTTAGAAATGCGTGTTGAACCTGGGCAAGACCTTTGGCATGGTCGTGGTGGTAACATAGAGGCACCCCGTCTTCTGATGCAGGTGTCCGGCGATTTCGCCATCGAAACACGCCTCCGTATTTCAAATCAACTCAGAGAGCATGGCGGACTTCTCATTTGGAAGGGCGATCAGGCCTTTTTGAGATTGGAAAAAACGTCCGGGCCTCACGCCTTCAGAGGCGATGTCCGCTTCGAGCGACATGTCAATCGTCGCTTTCACCTTGTTGGTCGTGGTGGCGGGTTGCGAAACGTTAGAGAACTCTTCCTACGACTTGAGCGGCGCGGCAATCTCTTTTCCGGCTTCGCAAGTTCTGATGCCATCCGGTGGCAAGGCTGTGGGCATACGCATATCGGACTGGGAGACCCTGTCTACGTTGGTACGCACGCCCTCTGCCCCGGCAACATTCCACCAACCCTAACCCGTTTCGATTACTTCCGCCTCTTCAAGCGGCCAAGCGAAGCCGCACAATACACGCCAGTCATCGCTGAGATAGATACACCCCAAGGTGAACCAATCGCTCCCGAAGAACGGCCTTCTGACGAGGAGGCGCAGGAGCAACAGCAAGAGGGGCGTGAGCGTGCAATGCGTGATTTGATTAGGTAGTGGACAGTAAAGGGAAAATTATCTTATGAAACAAACGCCACAGGATAAAACGGCTTGGTTAGAAGCACAACTGGATGGACTTGAGTCTGCCGGGCTAAAACGGCACCTGCGTACAGTCATGAGCGCACCCGACAGACGCATCGTGCTTGACCGTCATGAGGTTATTTCGCTCGGAAGCAATAACTACCTCGCCCTGAGTACTCATCCGAAAGTCATCGCGGCGGCGGTTGAAGCCGAGCAGGAATACGGCACAGGGGCCAGTGGGTCGCGTTTGATGACGGGCAACTGTCAACTCTACACCGCTCTCGAATCGAAAATCGCAGCGGCGAAATCCACCGAAGCCGCTATCGTATTCACTGCGGGATACTTGGCAAATGTCAGCACAATTCCCGTATTGGTGGGAGAGAGTGACCTCATTCTCAGCGATGCCCTCAATCATGCCAGCATAATTGATGGCTGTCGTCTGAGCAAAGCCACAAGGCAGATCTATCGACATTGCGATGTAGCACACTTAAAGGAATTACTGGCCAATTCAGCCCAATTCAAGCGTCGGCTAATCATCACGGATGGCGTTTTCAGCATGGATGGCGACATCGCACCGCTTCCCGAAATCTGTGAGCTCGCCGACGAATACGACGCGATGGTGATGGTTGATGATGCCCACGCTTTCGGCGTTCTGGGGGAACACGGCGGCGGTACGGTTGACCATTTTCGTCTGCAAAATCGCGGCATCATTCAGTTGGGAACGCTGAGCAAAGCCGTTGGTGCAGTCGGTGGGTATGTGGCTGGTAGCCGTACATTAATCGACGCTCTGATTAACAATGCCCGTAGTTTCATGTTCGCGACCGGGCTACCGCCATCAACCGTGGCCGCGGCGACAGCGGCAATTGGCCTGATACAGTCCACGCCCGAATTGCGCCACCGTTTGTTCGCCAACGCCCAATGGCTCAAAACCGCTCTGCTCGAAGCGGGATTTGAACTCCGACCGAGCGAAACCCAAATCCTCCCTCTCATGCTTGGCGAATCAACAGTTGCATCGCAGTTTGCCGATGCGTTGCTCGATTACGGCGTATACGCCCCCGCCATCCGCCCACCAACTGTCCCCGAAGGAACAAGCCGCCTCCGAGTCTCCGTGATGGCATCCCATACCCCTGATGATTTGGAATTCGCACTCGCCAGTTTCGTCAAGGCAAGAGCCACAGCGACACAGGGTTGAATCACCAGATGCTCCAACCCCCATCAACCACAAGATTGTGTCCCGTTATCCAATCCCCAGCTCGCGATGCCAGAAGAACAGCCGCACCCTTGATGTCATCGGGCGTTCCTGTCCGTTCAAGCGGGTTGTTCTGACGACAACGCTCTACCATTTCCGCGTCAGTCGTTGATTTTGGAATCTGCCCCGGACTGATACAGTTGACGGTAATACCGTACTCCCCCAATTCCGCCGCCAATGCCCGTGTTAATTGCACCACACCGCCCTTCGCGGCTTGATACGGCGGACCAGAACGCTGAAAATCCAATCCGTCGTAGAAACGCTTGTCCGCTGTCAGAAAACCGTGAATCGAACCAAGGGTAATAATCTTGCCGTAGCGTTGCGGAATCATGACGCGAGCCGCCGCCTGAGCGCAGATATACGTGCTTTTCACATTAATCTCCCATGTGCGGGTAAACTCCTCCACCGAAGCATTGGGGATATAGCTCGTCGTCGCCGAGCCACCAGCGTTACACACCATAATGTCCAGCCTCCCGTGCGCGCTGAGCACCTCCTCCACAAGGGCGTTGACCTCAGCCTCGTCTGTTGCATCGCAACCAAGCCCTGTGCAGTCAATACCGCTCTCCCTCATCTCAGCGGCAACCTGCTCACACAACGCTTTCCGCCGACTGGCGATAACGACAGTAGCTCCAAGTTCACCGAATGCTGTCCCCATTGCTGTCCCAAGGTGGGTGCCCCCACCCGTAACAATGGCGACACGATTGTGTAAGTCGAAAATTTCCTGTATTGTCATTGCATTGTCCTATTGTGAAGATTAATCTAAATTTTGAGTGCTATTTTTGCACAAATCTAAGCAAGTTTCAAGAGTGAACTTTACATTCCATCTCAGTCAAGGTCTGCTGGATTGCCAAATCCAGCAACTCAGAGCCCAAGTCGCTCCACAGAACCGGCGAAGCCACAACCCCGTTTCAACGCCCTCCCAGTCAACACGCACAAAATCAACTACAGTTTTCTGCTTGACATGCTTTGGGGACCGTGTTATGATTGCCAAACCCATTTGGGTTTAATTTTTAGATTTTGAAAATTGATTCAACGGAAAATTCCGTCTAATCAAAACGTTAGAATGCGAGGAAGGAATCGCCGTGCCTCAATCAGTTAAGCAGGCCGCTATTATCGGACTCGGCGGGCAAGGTCGCTCCCATTATGTTGCCTATCAGGATGTACCGGGAATAAAGGTGGTTGCTGTCTGCGAAAGTAACGTAGAGCGACTTTCCGCCTTCATTGATGAAAATCCCGATGTGCGCGGATATACATCCACAGATGTTCTGTTTGAAAACGAACAGTGCAACATACTCAGCATCGTGACCAATACGCCATCACACACGGATTTAGCAACCGCCGCCGTGGAAGCAGGCGTAAGTGCCATCCTGTGCGAAAAACCGATGGCGCACAGTCTCGTTGCCGCAAGACAGATGATTGACAGTTGTGCCAACAAGGGCATCCGACTGGCAATCAACCACATGCGCCGTTGGTCGCCACGATACCATCAACTCCGCGACACGTTAAAAAATGGTCAGATTGGGGAGATTGGGAGTCTGGTTTACGCTTCAGGCGGCGCATTATTTGCCTGCATCGCCACACATATCTTCGACCTGATGCGGATGTTGACTCAACGGGAAATCATCTCCGTCTCAGCACAATTTGACGCATTTCGTCGTCCCAACCCGCGTGGCGCACAATTTCACGACCCCGGCGGACACGCCTTACTGCAATTTGAAGGCGACTCTCGCGCCTTTATTGATCTCTCAGAAAATCTCGGTGTCCCGTCATGGTTCGACATCCACGGTTCAATAGGACGAGTACATATCGAAGAAGAGCGCGGCATTTGGGAACTCTTCGCCCGTCAGGGACGTGACCGGGAGCAACCACCATGGGCAGCGCGTACCACACTCCAACCTGTTGCACTTGCGCCGACCACTGAAAATTGGACAACCGTGTTAAGTGCAGGTATCGCCGAACTTATCGGCGATGGCGAAGTTACATCGTCAGGCGAGGATGGCTACGCTGCGCTTGAGGCAATCGTCGCCGCGCACATTTCACACGAAAACGGGGGCGTTCCCGTTCCACTTCCATTGACCGGTGATGACCTTCTGCGCGAATTTACGTTCACGTAGACGTTTCGTTTCGTTACGCAAATTATTCAAAAACCTTTAGGAGAAAACAGTAATGCAAAGAGCCGTTACAAAATCACAACAGATCTATTTCATCGTTGTAAGTTTAATCCTTGCACTTGCCCTTCCAGCCGATTCGGTGATAAAAGATGCGGACTTATCGGTTCACTACGGTTTTGAAGAAGGGACAGGCAATGTCGTCAAGGATGATTCGCCCAACGGAAATGACGCTGACATTATCGGCAAAGCAGGATGGGAAGATGGCCCCTCGGGCCTCGGCAAAGCCATCATCTTTGACGGAAAGACGGATGTGGATATGAGAGGGAAAAGTTTTAAGAAAAAACCCAAGGACGCTGTGAGTCTCTGTGTCTGGGTCAAACACAATGGGGCTGGAGCCGCACAGAGCCTTTTTGATGTTATCAGTGATGTCGCCGGTGCCCAAGGGCTTTATCACGTCGAAATTCGTCCTGGTGGATTCCGGTGGTTCCACAGGAACACTGCCGACACGACCATTTTTAACATCAATCCTGGCCCCGTGCTTCCGAGCGACGAATGGATTCATTTCACCGGAACCTACGATGGCAAAAGCGGTAAAGTGGTCACCTATGTTGATGGAAAACAGACTCACGATGCAAAGGGGGATGGAGAATTGGCGCAAAATTGGAATCGGCGAGCAGGTATTGGGCATCACGTCCAGGGGCGCTGGCTCAGTGGGTCCATCGATGAGTTCTATATGTTCACCAGAGCACTTACAGCGTCTGAAGTCAAAGCAGTAATGGACGGTGAGTTTTTGTCAGTTCAACCGAAAGACAGACTCACCACGAAATGGGCAAAGATAAAGACCGAATAAGCGGTTGAGCAAAACAAATAAGGGAGAGTCCGCTCACACGCCAGGCGTACAGGAGCGACTCTCCCACAGATTTATTTATGGTGAAATCTAAAAATATGGTGACATTTACCGGTAGACGCGCTTTGATGAAGTTTCTCTTTTCCTACCCAAGTTGCGACCTATTCCAGAGAAACATCTAAAAATATGGTGACATTTACCGGTAGACGTGCTTTGATGAAGTTTCTCTTTTCCTACCCAAGTTGCGACCTATTCCAGAGAAACATCTAAAAATATGGTGACATTTACCGGTAGACGTGCTTTGATGAAGTTTCTCTTTTCCTACCCAAGTTGCGACCTATTCCAGAGAAACCGTAGGGGCAGGCCTTGTGCCTGCCCTTCTTACTACGGCCTGCCCTTCTTACTACGGCCTGCCCTCCTTACTACGAGCGAAGAAACGCGCAATGACTTGCGCTACAAACGGGAGGTGACAACTTGAGTTTATCTAACATTTTTCAGTTGTCCCCAAGTCACAGCCAATTTCCCTGCACTGTCAACTGAGGTCGGTGGCGGGTCGATGCCTGGGCCAGTAATTTCGACATATTCGTAGAGAACCGTTGACGTGCGCCCACCGAGGCCAGGACGACCATTTTTATAGGTATCATCGGTTGTCTCGACCATCAATTGCCCATCCATAAAAGTCTTGAGCGTATTGCCTTTAACCTCAAAGGCAATCGTGTAAGCATCGCCACCATCTGTATCCGTTGAATCCGGACGTGCAGGGCGGTCGCCACCCGTAATCTCCGTAGCAGCTCCACCGGCAAACATGAACACAGAAGTAGTATGGGAATTGTAGCTAACCTCCATGAAATAGAAATCCTGCACAGGCTTCTGAACCCGTGTGAAAAGATGGAAATAGGGACCGGCGACCTTTCTCGCCCGGACTTCCAGCTTGTAGTCCGTCCAGCTTTCCTCCCCAAAATAGATGCCAGAGTTTCCCGCTGCAACGGTCAATTCAAGCATCCCGTTTTTGACTTCTGCTGTCGCATCGGGGCCAAGCTCCCAATCCGCAATCTCGTCTGCCGAATTGAAATCGAAACGTAACGCCGTTGCACTGTTCAAACCAATGCCTAGAGTTAAATAGACACATACAAAACCCATCAAAACCAAACCAGTTTTCACTATCAGACCCTCCTAATTGTTAGTTGTTTTGATGATTCTTTTCATGGTGTATGATTGAATAATCAGGTCAGTTCAGCGGATTCGTCACAAAAGGAACGGCGAAAGCCCGCCACCTATAAAGAGGTACTTCTCCCAATCAATTCTCAATCTTCACAAAAGGAATCGCAAAAAAAAACGACTCGGTCATTTCCCAAGCCGATTATTCCCTTTATTTTACGCAAGAATCCCTTAGTTGTCAACCCAAATTATCCCGTTACCAGACCCCCAAATCGCACCTAGGTCTAAAATATTGCAGGTCTGCGGAAAACGTTTGAGAATATGTCCCCGAGTTGCTAGAAGACCATCCACTTAAAGCCGATCCATTCCAAAAGTGGACCGCGTCGATATACTGCACTGGAACACTGTCAAACACGAGAACTTCCGCTTGAGGATGCGTTGGATAATTGCCAGGGATTCGCAAGACCTGACGGCTGATGGCGTGGAAATCTTCTACAAACATACCTTTTAAGGCATCCGGTTTTTTCCGTTCCTCCAATGGAATGTGATGAGCGGCATTTTCTTGGCAAAACGCGCACTCCAATTCCCATAACACCTTTGCGTCAAGAAGCAGAACAACCCATCGGCGATCGTTACTCCTCTTCCGATACATAGAGAACATTTGGTAGTTTGGAAAACTGATGCTCAGGCAAACCGCCTCTTTATGGCCGTCAACTCGCTCTGAGGCATTGAACAAAAACGGTTTGCCGCGTGTCTCGAGAAGACTCCGGCCCAGCAAACCTTCCTCTAGAATGCGACGCAGGTTTTCGATCCGGGTAAAATGCACAAGTGTTTTGATACCACGTTCAGCGCAAATCTTTCGTATTTGAGCCGCACGGTCAAGTCTTATTTTCACTGTCAGTCCCTCCTAATTTTTGGTCGTTTTGATGATTCTTTTCCGCTGATAAGATCGAAATATTCCGTAGGCGTGAAATCCCTTTTCCACCCTTCGGCGATACATCATAGCGACTTTTCAAGGGGGCTCTGAATCAATCAGTCAATTATCCCCCACAACCGCTTTCGCTCCTCGCTCCAACCGTCCCATTCGTCCGCGAATATATGTTGCAACGCCTGCACATCCCGCTTTCTACCACCGGGCGGGAAATAGTTCCAACCCATCGCTCGACGGGGCCCGGCGGCCGTTTTAACCCCCGTTGCGTGCCAACAACTTGGAGTCCAGACCAAAGTCCAGCGTGGGTCGAGAATGACCTCAACTTCAGCCGGGTGCCGTGCAAACGCCATCTCCGGGGGCGTATCATGCTGACCCGTCGCCAGCTCCAATTGCAACAATTCCTCCCATACCTCATCCCTAGGCCGTTTGTGGCTACCGGGCAAGATGCGAAGCGGCGCGTTGGTCGGGTCGTGCCGATCAAACGCTGTCCGAAACGACACCTGTTTCACCTCTGGCCCACCATCGGCGTGCCACTGCACTTGCTGGCACAAACGCCCATCCTCAGCAATAATCTTCGACGCGTCTCCGATACCACACGCCCCCACATGAACCCGATCACATTCCAAGATACACTTGGCGAGCTCAACAAGCTCAGGTTGTTCAACCATTTCGAGAATGGATGTTCCCAACATCAGAAATTGACACGCCAGTTTGTTGAATCCATCAGGCCAATCCGTACTTTCCCACGTTGACTCATTCGCCCTCCCGATTCGCTCAATGTCGCGCATCCGCACTTCTCCAAAGGGATTCGGTATAAAAAAGAATCCATGCGTGTGGAAATGATTTGCTCGCGTCGCTGTCAAGTCCATCAATTTAACCTCCTGTAAATAAGCTTAAAGAACAAAATCTTCCATCCTTCCATTCCCGTCAAGAATTTTGAGTTTCCCAAAGTAGGTTAACCGCATTGGCTTTGATGATGAAGCCACAAATCAGCCCCTCCACAAGCTGAAGGTGCTCAAGTGCCTCAGTCGTAATTTTCACCGATAATCGGTGCCCCTCAATCTCCGCAGAAAGAATCGTTTGGCCGCCGATAACATCAATCTGACGAATCGTTCCGCTTAAAAGGTTACGGGCGCTAATCGCCAGATCGAAATCAAGCGAAACGATAATATCCTGCGCTCGGATAGCAATCGGCATTCGTGTGCCCAACTTGACCTCCGTGTAAGGGACCCGCAGTTTCTGTTCCCCCATCGCGAGTTCCGTAATGCCGCGCTGTTTGTCAGACCCAATAACCGGCAAAGAGAAGATATTTTCTACCCCCGTCATTTGGGCAATCGGCAGAGCCGCTGGAGAAGTCAATACTTCGTGTGGTTCCCCATGCGCGATGATGCGTCCATCAGAGAGCGATACCACCTCATCTGCAAACGACATCGCTTCTGGAATCGAATGGGTGACATAAAGAACCGGGATATCAAATGCCTGCTTGATATGGTGTAAATACGGAAGAATACGACTTTTCAATCCCGGGTCAAGTGCCGCAAGCGGTTCGTCCATCAACAGCATTTGTGGACATGATGCCAAGGCACGGGTCATCGCAACACGCTGGCGTTGACCAACCGACAACTCTTTGGGATAGCGTGTGAGCAAATCTCTAATCTGAAGGATGTCAATGACTTGGTCGGTGTCAACCCGATTCTTACGGTCACTCTGACGCGGACGACCGTATGCGATATTCTGCTGAACCGTCAGGTGTGGAAAAAGGAGGCCCTCTTGGAAAACATATCCGAACCGCCGTTTTTCAGGCGGCACCCGAATCTTACCTTCAGCGGCATAAAGCGTGTCACCGAGAAATACGATCTCGCCAACTTCGGGGTGCATAATACCGCTGATACAATTGAGGAGTGTACTCTTACCACTTCCCGACGGCCCAAAAACAGCAGTCACTTTCTCCGTAATCGTATGGTCAACCTCAAGACGAAAACGACCAAGTTGTTTGCAAAAGTTGAGTTTTAACATAGCGAATGCAAGTCCTTGGCTTGCTCCCGGTAGAAACCGAGTTTTTTGCGTCTCGTCATCGGGTTTCCATCCGCAAGGATCGGTAAAACTCAATTTCTGTCCGTTTCAATTCCCTTCAAACGTATTGGTACACCCAAAGTTATGATGACATTACTGATTTTGATTGTCAAAGTTTACTAGAACCACTAAGCTTTGGACAATTTTTAAGAATAAGCAACCTTAAAGAATAAACTTGTAGGAACGGCTTCCCAGCCGTGACCCGTTTTATAACCACAAACCCTGTAGGAACGGCTTCCCAGCCGTGACACGTTTTATAACCACAAACCCTGTAGGAACGGCTTCCCAGCCGTGACACGTTTTATAACCACAAACCCCGTAGGAACGGCTTCCCAGCCGTGACACGTTTTATAACCACAAACCCCGTAGGAACGGCTTCCCAGCCGTGACACGTTTTATAACCACAAACCCTGTAGGAACGGCTTCCCAGCCGTGACACGTTTTATAACCACAAACCCTGTAGGAACGGCTTCCCAGCCGTGACACGTTTTATAACCACAAACCCCGTAGGAACGGCTTCCCAGCCGTGACACGTTTTATAACCACAAACCCCGTAGGAACGGCTTCCCAGCCGTGACACGTTTTATAACCACAAACCCCGTAGGAACGGCTTCCCAGCCGTGACACGTTTTATAACCACAAACCCCGTAGGAACGGCTTCCCAGCCGTGACACGTTTTATAACCACAAACCCTGTAGGAACGGCTTCCCAGCCGTGACACATTTTATAACCACAAACCCCGTAGGAACGGCTTCCCAGCCGTGACACGTTTTATAACCACAAACCCTGTAGGAACGGCTTCCTAGCCATGACCTGGCTTCCCAGCCGTGCCTCTTTATGCTGAAATTGGCTTAACTTTTATATTTAAACCCGCTTAGCACTGACGCACGGAAACCGACAGAGGGCGTATCCGCCGCGCCATCCTAACGCAACGCCTTTTTCCGCGGGGTGCCCTGAGCAAACAAAATCGCAGAATATGAAACCGGTTTCGTCCTACAGCAGGCAGCACCTATTGATAAGAATATCTAAATAGGACACAAATTGTCCAAATTATAGTAGAACCAGCATAGCTCCAATCTTCTGCTCCAGCGGAGCAACATATTTATAGAACCGGTACAGCTTCCATTTTATCATATTCTGTGACAATTCGCAGAACTTTTTTGGCACGACCTAAAAATTTTCAACGAATCCGGCACGAGACAGTTCGGACATTTTTTGCTTGGATAAGGCTAATCCTTGCTTTAGCTGTCTCCCAATGGTATAATGAAAGCGTATAATTGATAGAGGATAGCACGATGATTACTCCCGATAACCGCCTTTATCACACTCTGCTATAAGAAAGGTCTTTCATATTGCCGACTTTGAACCCCAAATTGCATCCGATTAGATTCGAGGTCATTCGCAACGCCCTCGTGGAAGCGACTGAGGAAATGACAATCGCGTTGCGCCGAAGTGCCTACTCGACCAATATCAAAACCCGTGCGGATTTTTCGTGCGCCTTCTTCGACCACAAGCTACAACCCGTCGCTCAAGCCTTCACCCAGCCCGTCCACTTGGGCTCGCTGTCCCAACTTGTCCCGAGGGTCATCCAAGAATACGGCCCCGATAATCTCGCGCCCGGCGATGCCATTCTCTCCAACGACCCGTACCTAGGCGGTGTCCACCTCAACGACATCACCCTCATCTCGCCCGTGTATTACAACGATACGCTTCTCGGCTATGTCGCCAACCTCGCCCACCACGTCGATGTCGGTGGCGGCGCACCTGCCAGCATCGGTGCGTTTCGTGAAGTTTATCAAGAAGGTGTGATTATCCCTGCCGTGAAACTGGTACACGGAGGAGAAATCGACGATGATATTTTCCGGTTGGTGTTGGCACAGATTCGCTCCAAACGCGAGACAGCGGGCGACTTCCGAGCCCAGCTCGCTGCCAATAACACCGGGGTGCGCCGATTGACAATGCTCCTAGATCGGATGGGGGCTGAAACGGTTTCCTTCTACATTGACGAACTGCTCGCCTATACCCAACGACGCACACAAGCCGAAATCGCCAAACTGCCTCAAGGCGTCTTCGAGGCTGATGGCTACGTTGACAACGACGGGTTCACAGATAAACCGGTGCGTCTTGTGGCAAAGATGATAATTGACGATGATGGTGTCGTATTCGATCTGGGTGGTTCTGAACCGCAGCGTCCGGCCCCGGTAAATTCCACCTACGCCCAGACCTTCTCCGCCTGCGCCTATGTCCTGAAAAGCCTAATCGATCCGGATGTGCCAGTCAATGCGGGGTTCTATGAGATGGTACAAGTCAAAGCACCTGCCGGAACCGTCGTCAACTGTACCCATCCCGCTCCAGTGGTCGGTGGATGGGAGACACAGGTCAGGTTAAGCGATGTGCTGTTCAAGGCGTTGGCACCTGCACTGCCCGAGCGCGTCCCGGCGGGCACGAAGGCAATGATGTGCCAAGTCGGCTTCGGAGGAACGGATGCCCGTACAGGTGAGCTTTACGCCTTCTACGAAACCCTCGCCGGCGGATACGGTGCCCGGGCGACCAGCGACGGGCCTGATGCCGTACAGTGCCACGGCCAAAACACCGAGAACGCCCCGATTGAAGAGACAGAAATCAACTACCCGGTACGCATCCTTCGCTACGAACTGGTGGAGAATTCTGAAGGTGCGGGCAGACATCGGGGCGGGCTCGGTTTGCGCCGCGACTATTTCTTTGACCACGATGTTTCATTCACCATCCTCGCTGACCGTGACCGATGGGGCCCCTGGGGGCTATTCGACGGCCACCCAGGCGCAGTCGCAACTTATGTGCTGAACCCCGACGCTGAGACGGTCAAACTTGGCTCCAAGATGACCGTCCAACTCAAGCCTGAAGATGTCGTGAGTTGCCGCACCTGCGGCGGCGGTGGTTACGGTCTCCCTGAAGCGCGAGACCCGCAATTGGTGTTGCGTGATGTCCGCAACGGGATGGTGAGCCTAGAGCGAGCGCGAACAGTTTACCATGTCGCAGTAGACCCCGACACTTGGACTGTAGACGAGGAAACAACAAAATTGCGGAGCGGATCGAAGTAATCAAAAGAATGGAAGAATGGAAGGATGGGTGAAAGTTTCGCAAAAACTCACACACCCCGTAGCTGGGGCATCTTACCCCAACGAAAAACTCACACACCGCCGTAGCTGGGGCATCTTGCCCCAACAAAAAACTCACACACCCCTGTAGCGATATTGCTGTCTTCCGATCCAGAGGATCGCAATGTCTATAGCACACGATACTCCCAAGTGCCCGCGCTCCAGCGGAGCGCAATGTGACTCATGCAGTTAATTTGGCCAAATAGCCAAATATTCAGTGTTGACAAATTCCCCGGTTGTGCTATAATAAAGAAGATTCAATCGATATTTGGTTGTATCAAGCCTTAGTCTTAATTGTACTCCGTTATCTGTGCCATCACACCCTTGAATACATGAGCCAGTTTGAGGCACTGTGGGGGCTCTGTAAACAGCTTTACAACACGCAGTCAACCCTGATAACAAACACAGGTAACATTGGCGAGGCTCACATTACCGCCTGCCCCGAGCTTCAAAGCTTTGAAGCTCGGGGCGGTGAGGCATTTTATGCTAAAAATTGCAGTCGTCGATCAAGAAAAAAAAGTGCTTGAACCGTGTCCCCCTGCCGTGGCGCGTCAATTGTTACGGGGTGGAAAAGCCGCAGTGTTCAAGCAATACCCGTTCACCATCATACTCAAGCGTGTTGTCGTCGATATTCACACATCCGACTACACACTATCTGTTGACCCCGGGAGCAACTGTACGGGGATGGCAATAACCGACTCGGACAATCGGATTGTCCAAAAGATTGAACTTCACCATCGAGGCAAAGCAATCAAAAAGGGGCTATCAGATCGCACTGGCTACAGGCGGAGCCGCCGAACCCGCAAGTTACGACACCGACCGCCCCGATTCAACAACCGCTCCCGCAAGTCTCCCACCCTTACAGAAAACGGCTGGGAATACCAATCCTACGGGCAAAGCAGTGAGGGCTGGATAGCACCTTCTCTCATGTCTCGCATATTCAATATCGAGACATGGACACGCCGTCTATGTAACGCATATCCAATCACACACCTCGCTGTTGAGCATGTCAAGTTTGACACGCAAAAAATGGCAAACCCCGAAATCGAAGGCGTTGAGTATCAGCAAGGAACACTCTACGAATGCGAACTTTGGGAATACCTACTTGCGAAGTTTGGGCGGAAGTGCTTTTACTGCGGTGCAAAGGATGTTCCACTTGAGAAAGAACACATCCTGCCGAAAGCAAAAGGCGGAACCAACATCCCATCCAATCTCACCGTTTCTTGCCATCCCTGCAATCAGGAAAAGGGCAATCGCCATCCTGATGAAATTGAAGGCGAATTTGGCAAACGAGTCCAATCGGCAATGAAAGCGGCGGTGAAACCGATGAAGGATGCCCAAGCCGTAAACACGATTAGATGGAAGATTTCAGAGACCCTGAAAAACACCGGAATGCCTCTATCTTATGGCACAGGCGGAAAAACACGACACAACCGTAAACAGGCGGGCTTGCCCAAGACCCACTACTATGACGCAGCTTCTGTAAATTGTATCCCTACTGATGATGACAACCACCCCGTTTTGGCAATTCACGCTGTCGGCTACGGACACCGCAGGGACTTGGGAGATTACCAGACCGTCCAAACCGCCCCCGGTTTCAAGCGGGAGTACAAGCGCATCGAACACTGTAACGGGTTTGCCAAGTTAGACATGGTAGAGATACACATCCGCAAAGGCAGATTTATTGGAAGCATCAACAGCTTTGACAAAACGGACGAAGGAAAGAATCAAAAGCTCCGTGTCAAAACCGACTGGACAGCGAAAGATGGGCGTACTTCAGGAAACGTTACGCAATTAAGAAAGATTCAAAAGCGTGATGGCTACGCTTACCAGGTTATCAACAGTGAAAGCCCACTCAACTAATATTTTTCGCAAATTGACCGTGTTTTTCCGCAGAAAATCAATTTGCGAACATACGATTGTAGCGACAAACCTAGAAATTATGCCAGTTACAGCCAAATATTAGTTGAATCACCAACTGTAACAAGCGTTGAAACCCGCACCGGTGTCTGCGTCCAAGTGTTACAGCCAAATATTAGTTGAATCACCAACTGTAACTCTTGAATCCACGTCCCTTCAACGATAATTTCATGGTTACAGCCAAATATTAGTTGAATCACCAACTGTAACCTCGCCGATTGAGTCAACATGCTTACCGCTTGCCTCCTGTTACAGCCAAATATTAGTTGAATCACCAACTGTAACCGTTCCCGATGTCAAGCGATTCATGAATCGCATTATGTTACAGCCAAATATTAGTTGAATCACCAACTGTAACATTTATCTTTGATGAGAATCGGAATGTGAGCAAAGGTTACAGCCAAATATTAGTTGAATCACCAACTGTAACTCAATCATGCAGTGCTGATGATTACAATCAAACCAAGGGTTACAGCCAAATATTAGTTGAATCACCAACTGTAACCGATCTTAAAGATGACTACTATTTTTCGCATGTCTAGTTACAGCCAAATATTAGTTGAATCACCAACTGTAACCATCAACGCTTGTGCCTCAAAATCCGGCAACAGATAGTTACAGCCAAATATTAGTTGAATCACCAACTGTAACTGCCCGCGACACTGCCGATGGCCGCGTTGAATTCGTCGTTACAGCCAAATATTAGTTGAATCACCAACTGTAACCCGTCAAGCCGACTGCGGCTTGTGCGAGTCGGAACGTGTTACAGCCAAATATTAGTTGAATCACCAACTGTAACCTACTGCATCAATACCAACTCGGCTTTAGGAGTTACAGTCACTGACGCGATGCAAAGCGGACTGAAAGAAAATCGACAGAATTACGGTTTCCAAATAAGAGTTAGTCAGCAAAAATCTAGGCGATTGCCTCAAGCAACACGAAACAAGGAGAAACTCCTAAATGTCATACATAGAAGATTCACTGTCAAGAGATGAAAACATTGAATGCATTTTTAAAATGCATTGGACATTTCAATGGCTTAAGCCCTTTAGCTTCTCAATATTCTTCTCTCTCCCATTTCTTATAGTATCTATAGTATGTGTAATTAATGCACCGTTGCTTTTAACCGGCTTATTCTTGCTTTTAATCGGCTTAATTGTCATCCTTGCTACTTTCCTATACGTCTGGTTTTACTATAAAAAAATGGAAATAGGCGTTACAAATAAACGGGTTATATACAAAAAAGGAATTGTCGCTAGAAACACTCAAGAAGTAAATTTAGATGCAATTGAAACAATCGAAATTAGACAAGGAGTTATCGCTAGAATATTCAATTCTGGTCTTGTCAGAATTACAGGCAGAGGGGGTAGTGACTTAACTCTCCAGGGGGTTGACAATCCTATGGATGTCAAAAGGAAGATCGAATCCCTGTTGCCCAGCATAAATCAGCGTTTCAACCCCACAAACAACCCAAATCAGGGGACACCATGAATCCCTGACCTATAATCATCACCAGCATAATCGCCGTGCTGTTCGTTGTAGCAGTCTACTTTAGCGGAAAGTACGCATTAAGGGACGCATCAAGGACTTGAGCCCACCCACTGTGTCCAAGCCAAAGGGACAGGTGAATAACACACCAGAGTTACAGTCACTGACGCGATGAAAAGCGGACTGAAATCAAAGTTTCGCAAATCAATTTTCTACGGAAAAACCCCGTTGATTTGCGAAAAAAGTTAGGATGTTCAGAAAAAATGAACACGAAACGAGAATCTAATGCAGTTATAGAAGATACTCTGAATAAAGTTGCTAAAGATCTTGAGGAAGTTAGATTTAGATAAAGAATGGACCTGGGAAATTAAACTTGCTTGAGGTAAACTATATGACCATAAAGTATCGTCTTGGCGTGGACATTGGCGGCACGTTCACCGACGCGACCCTCGTCAATGAGGCCACCGGTGAGATTCGTGTCGGCAAAGTGCCTTCGACCCCAAACGCGCCCGCGGGTGGATTCATGGAAGCGACGCACCGAATGCTACGCGAGGCGAATGTTTCGCCCGCCGAAGTCGAATACGTCGTCCACGGCACCACCGTAGCGACAAACGCCATTATTGAAGGGAAGGTCGCCCACACAGGTTTCATCACAACGGAAGGCTTTCGTGACCTACTGGAGATTCAGCGTCAGATACGCCCGAACCTTTACGACCTGCACTTCGAGAAACCCCGACCCCTGGTGCCCCGATATCTCTGCTTCGGTGTCCCTGAGCGGTTAGATGCCCAAGGCGAGATACTAACCCCACTCGACGAAAGCGCGGTGAAGGATGTCGCCGCGCTACTTCGCAAAGCGGATGTCGAATCCATTGCCCTCTGCTTCCTTCACTCCTACGTCAACCCAGACCATGAGCAACAGGCAGGTGCCATCCTACGGGAAGCATTGCCAGATGTCGTCGTTTCCCTTTCGTGCGAGGTCGCGCCAGAGTTCCGCGAGTATTTTAGGGCGAGTACCACAGTAATCAATGCCAGCATCCGCCCCGTTGTTGAAGACTATCTCCAGCGCATTGAGACCCGGCTCCGCGAAGAGGGGCTCGAATCGGAGTTGCTTGTGATGCAAAGTAGCGGTGGCGTGTTTACCTTTGCGGCGGCAAGCGAGAATCCGGTATTTATGGTAGAATCTGGCCCAGCGGCGGGCGTTATCGCCGCAACCCACCTGGGGACAACCTTGGGGCATCCAGACGTTATCTCCTTTGACATGGGGGGCACAACGGCAAAGGCGGGACTTGTTGAGCATGGTACGCCTCGAGTCACCAAGGATTACGAAGTTGGGGTGGCGGCACAGGCGGGGCTCGGGGCAACTCGTGGCGCGGGCTATCCCATCCGGACACCCGTCATTGACCTTGTGGAGATCGGGGCGGGCGGCGGTTCAATCGCTTGGGTTGATTCCGGCGGAATCTTACGGGTAGGGCCGCAAAGCGCGGGTGCCGACCCCGGGCCGGTGTGCTATGGCGGAGGCGGGGTTGAACCCACCATCACCGATGCCAATCTGGTATTAGGACGGCTTAATCCGAGCTATTTCTTAGGAGGCGAAATTGAGCTTGATGTCGAAGCCGCCCGTCGAGCGATAAAAGAGAAGTGTGCCGACCCGTTGGGAATGGAGGTCGTAGAAGGGGCTTACGGCATCGTGGAAATTGCCAATGCCGCAATGACCAACGCACTGCGTCTCGTGTCCGTTCAACGCGGTTATGACCCCGATGATTTTGTCCTGATGGCCTTTGGAGGCGCAGGCCCAGTACACGCCAACCGCTTGGCGGCGGAAATCGGAACGCCCACAACCATCATCCCGATGAGCCCCGGGACAACTTCAGCCATGGGGCTTCTGGTGACCGACCTCAAGCACGACTACTCCACGACGCTCATCCAGCGAACCGATCAGTTGGATACGGAGTTAATCGCCGAAACCTACCGCAACTTAGAGGCACAGGGGCGAGCGAGTCTACAGCGGGAGGGGATGCAACCGGAGGACACCGTGTTCCAACGACAAGTGGACATGCGCTACGTCGGGCAAAGCTATGAGCTGACGATTCCGCTACCAGCAAACGCCGAAGGAATTCCGCTCCTACACCCCCCAGAGATTGAGGTCGTGCTGAAACGGTTCCATCTTGAGCACGATCGCGCTTACGGCTACAGTGTACCCGATGAGCCAGTAGAGTTCGTCAACCTACGACTGACCGCCATCGGTCAAATCGCCAAACCGCAACTGCGTGAATTGACGGTTGAGGGCCGAAACGTCGCCGACGCACAAAAAGCGAGCCGCCCCGTATACTTTGCTGAACGTGACGGTTACGTTGATTGCCCAATTTATGACCGCTACCGTTTGGCCGCTGGAAGCGTTTTGGAAGGTCCGGCAATCGTCGAGGAGGTTGACTCCACCACAGTTCTCCATCCCGGCTACCAAGCACGAGTAGACAAGTTTGGGAACTTGATTTTGACCCAGAGTTAACCTACCCGAGCAAGCGCGGTTGCGGATTGGTAGCCGTGCCCTCTTACCGGTTCTCTTTCACAAAAGCCCAATGAACAGTGGGCATAATTGTATCTGAAAGAATCAATCGCGGCGCAACAATCTGACCCGCTTTATCCTGTCCTACGAGGGTGTTTGGCATGAATACTTTCATATATCAGTATCAAAGCGTTTTAGGTAGGCAATGATTCTGTCAAAAAACACGATGTCATCTTTGAATCTACCTAGACCGGTGTTGCAACTGTCGCAGATCCAGGTCCGTCCTATTCCTGTTTTGTGGTCGTAATCAGGAACAACTCTTACAGTTATGCCAACAATTGTTCGTTTCTCACATATAGGGCATACAAAAACGGTTTTGTGTGGCGGTCGCCTCATATCCATCTTTTGACGCTCTGTGCCTGTCAACCTCACCCCATCAATACCTCGTCGACAAATCTTACAACTTGGGCGTGTTGTAGATTTCTTGCAAGTACACTCCTTTCTAAAAACCATTTAGGTATTTATGAGGTAGATTCTAGTAAGTACAAGTCTAGTGTTTTTACGCGTTCTTTTGCGATGGCAATGTACTCTTCGGAAATATCGACTCCTATAAATCTGCGATTGTGTTTGAGTGCCATTTTACCTGTTGTGCCACTTCCGCACATGGGATCGAACACCATATCTCCAGGATTTGTCCAGGACAAAATGTGATCTTCTGCCAACTTTTCGGGAAAAACAGCAGGGTGTTTGAAAGCAATCTTATCACTGGTTGTGCCGCCATAACCTACCGCATAAGACCAGATATTTGTACGTGTCTTTTGCTTTTTCAGTTCTTTGAGCACCTTTTTATTTACCCCATCGGGACCTTTATTGTGTGCCAGCATCTCCATGCCATGTCTGACTGTTTTCGCTTTCAGCGGGTTAAAGGTATTTGGCTTACCCCGTGATAACACAAACATAAATTCGTAGCAGTTTGTGTAAGCGTTGCTTCGCATAAAGGGGGTATTCTTTTTCTGATAAATCATGACATCGTGCATCTGAAAACCTATCTCTTGAAAAAATAATGCTTGTCTAAAACTTGTGAGTGTTCGTCCGCCATTAAATTTGTCGCCCACTACCCAAACAACGAGCCCTCCTGGCTTTGTCACCCTGTATAGATGCTTAGCGATATTCTCAAAGTCAAAAGAGTAGCCTTCATAGTCTCGCAGATTATCGTAAGGTGGAGATGTCACAGTTAAGTCAACGAGTTTCTCATCCATACCACACATAAATTCAACACAATCCCCAACAAAAAAAACCTCTTTTATCGCCATTTTTCCCCTCATTTTTTCTATATGTGTTATATTATATTTAGCAATATAGCACAAATCAGAAGAAATGTCAAATATTTTGCAAAACCTCAATTCGGAGTCTGTTTTATGACTTCGTTAGATTCGCGTTCTATTCATTCTTCGAGCCTTCTAATGTTCATTTTTGTTGTGCTTACTGTCCCCCTCTGTCCATAAACAACACTTCGCAAAGCCAGCAGTAGGGCGGTGGTATTACCGCCTTGATTCGGTAAATAGACAGATGGCTCGCACTCAGCTTCACACCCGACGAGGGTAGGGAAATCATCAAAGATTCGTGGGCATACAGAAACTGTGACGCGAAAAAGTATACAAGTAATCCAAACATTATTACCAATCGAAAGTGTCTCATTCCATTCCTCTAAATTGAAAGAGTAAAATAAGACATCTTATGGATTCTCATCTCCATCAGCTTCATCGAGGTCAGGCGCATGGGAACAGTGGGCGTTCTGGACAGGCACAACAATTTCAAGAATACGCTGAAGGATTTCAGCCGGTGTGCCGAGCGCGTCAACGATTCTGACGATGGATTGGGAATAGTAATCCACGACAGGTTGCGTTTCCTGTTGATAGACTTGGAATCGGTGTCGTATAACATCTTCGTGTGCGTCGTCGGTACGGTTTTCTTGGAGTGCCCGACGGCGGAGTCTCAAAAGTATCGCTTCCTCGTCTTCGCAAACAAGGTAGATGAGTCTAAGAACTTCGATGTGTTTCTCCATCAATTCCGCTTGATTAACGCTCCGTGGAATACCGTCAAGGATGAGCAGATCAATATTCGGTTTGTAAGGCACCGACACGGTATGTGCGTGGATATATTCCTCCCATATTTTGATCGTAATATCATCAGGAACGAGTTCACCACGAGAGGAATACTGCAAGGCGATTTTGCCGAGTTCTGAGTTAACGTCAAGTGTGCGAAAAACTTCGCCGCAGGAAAGATGGAAAAAACCGGGGATTGCCCCGAGAATCCTTCCCTGAGTGCCCTTGCCTGCTCCCGGTGGGCCAAGGAGTAGTATGGTTTGATAACGGTCGTCTTTGCTCATAAGGTGCCTCAAATTTAAATCCCCATCAAGTGTTCAAGAATGTAGAAATCCAAGCCTTCATAATCGCGCACATCAATAAACTGCTGTTCAACTTCTGAGTCTAACGTTCGCACTTTTTCCAACAGATGTAGGAATGTCTTTCGGCTATTCAAGAGGTGTGCTGTCGATATTTCACGCGGTTGGGTTCGCATCACTTTGACATCTAACCCGACGAACTCACCGTCCTGACCATAGCCGTTCTCCTCCAACACGCGCACCTGATTGAATGCACGCCGAAGGTCAACCGAACCGAAAGCCTTATCCTCATCGAATTTCAGCCCGTTCTGGTCGTTTAAATGGACGCTCCAGAGTTTATTATGGTGTAGCGCGTATCCCATTTCATCAGACGGGTCTAAGCCCGCAAGAATCGCGTGGGCACTCTCGATTAAACCGCCGACGCGCTCCTGTTCATCGCTCGCATAAGCCAATCCAATCGCGTGTCCGATTGTCGGGATATACGCCTGATCCATCGGTTCGTTAGGCTTAGGTTCAATCAGGATGCGGATGTTCGGGTCATAAGCCAACATTGTGTTAATTGCGTTCAATATCTGCCCCGTCGCTTCGGCAGCGTTTTTCGCCTCCCGCAGGTAGGTCCCTTCACGTGCCAGCCAGAGCACAATATTTCGACACCCAATCTCATTGGCGACATCAATACAGCGTTTACTCCGCTCAATTGCATATTCGCGTTCGCTCGCACTGTTAGAAGTGTATGCTCCATCAACCGTCCGCGGGTCTTCCCACAGCCGCGGCGCGACAACTTCAGGTGTCAGTCCGTGATTGCTGATTAACGTTTTAACCTCTTTCGTCCGCGCTATGAGTTGTGCGTGAGTCTTGTCATTGATACCCGGTACAACGTCATCATCGTGAAATTGGATACCGACAAAACCGAGTTTACGGTAAACCGCCACCTTTTCGTCGAATGTAAACGAGTCGCGGATGGGCGGGCCAAATGGATCCGCACCTTCGTGAATATTCCATGGGCCAAATGAAAAACGATATTCGGTTAGCTGTTCTGACATTTCTACCTCCTAATACTAAGCTTTGGACAATTTTTAAGAATAAGCAACCTTAAAGAATAAACTTGTAGGAACGGCTTCCCAGCCGTGACACGTTTTATAACCACAAACCCCGTAGGAACGGCTTCCCAGCCGTGACACGTTTTATAACCACAAACCCCGTAGGAACGGCTTCCCAGCCGTGACACGTTTTATAACCACAAACCCTGTAGGAACGGCTTCCTAGCCGTGACTTGGATTCCCAGTCGTGCCCCTTTATGCTAAAATTGGCTTAATTTTTATATTGAAACGGGATTTATACCACTGACGCACGGAAACCGACAGAGGGCGTATCGCCGCGCCATCCTAACGCAACGCCTTTTTCCGCGGGGTGAACTGAGCAAACAAAATCGCAGAATATGAAACCGGTTTCGCCCTACAGCAGGTAGCATCTATTGATAAGAATATCTAAATAGCACACAAATTGTCCAAACTATAGTCCTAATAGTATGATTTGACTTATTTTATCATAGATTAAACCCCTAAATCCAGTAATTCTAAGTACGATTTCCAAGAAAGAAACCGAGTTTTTGCGGTAAAACTCGGTTTCTCTAGAACATCCAGAACCAGCAAAGCCTCCAATCTTCCCCTTTCTCACGCCTCACACATCAGGGAGCGAAAACCATTGATAACGGCCACGTCGGCGCGACGCACTACACACATCTTCTAGCGCACTGAAAATATCCTCGTGTGTTAAGACCTCCCAAGGTGCTATGGTCGCATAAAGCGATGAGAAAACTTCAACTGCAAGTGCCGATTGGAGCGTAGAGATAATTCTCTGAATGCTGAGCCGCAACCACCCCTCCTTATCGTCGTAAGTATGCTCGTTGTCAAACCGGACGGGTGGTTGAGAACGCGGATACCATTGACCTTCTACCTTCTTACTATAGTTTGGACAATTTTTAAGAATTAAGGTGACAAAAAGCAGAAAAACAGGTATCCTTTCAGAAAACAAACCCTGTTTTGAAAGGAATGTAAAAATGGACCTCCTTTTCTGCTTGGACAGAATTCTAACCGATTTTCGTGATTTATTCAACACCCAAAACTTCGCACTGTTTCGTGCGTTTATCATCGGACTCATCGTCAATAACAGCAGGGGGACAGTGACACAAATTTATCAAGCGAGTCCCCGGTCAAAACGGTATTGGTCGTTTGTCAAGTTTCTCTCCCGCGGTAAATGGGATGCCGATGCGGTGGCAATACGGTTGATAAAATGGATTGTGAATCACTTTCCCAACTGGGTCTATGTCTATGATGACACCCAAGCAATAAAAACCGGCAAAACTCAGTGGGGCGTACACTTTTTCCGGAACTTCCGGTATCAAAAACGTAACGTCAATCAATCGAAGTTTCACTTAGGGCATCAATTCGGTGCGCTTGGGGTGCTGTGTGCGACTGCGACCCAGACGCTGCTTCTTCCTGTATGGGTAAAATGGGTAAATCCGAAAACGATTCGGTATAAAAGTGATGCGGTGTTGGGCCGTATCTGTTCAAAGATACCGAAAGGGTTGATTATCTTTGAATTAGGTTTCTCCCGCCGTAAAGTGTTTACAACGGTGATGCGGTGCGGGCATCAGATTCTCTGCCGTGCGAAATCGAATGCGGTGTTCTACCGTTTACCGAAGGTGTCGAAGCGTAAGGGGCGCGGTCGCCCTAAGCAATACGGAGACCGCCTAGATTTTCGCCGATTGCGGTATAAAGCGATTCAACTCAATGGGAAAATGCACTCGGTCACTTCAAAGGTGGCGCGCACGAAAATGTGCGATGCGCCCATTCGACTCGTAGTGATACGGACGCGCTCCAAGGTCTCAAAACCGTATCGATATTTCTGTGTGTTCACAACCGACCTCACGCTAGAGATTTCGCAGATTATTGTATACTATCGTCAGAGATGGCAGATAGAAACGGCGTTTCGGGATGCGAAACAACACTTTGGATTCGATAGCTATCAAGTCAAATCGAAGCAAAGCATCAACCGATTTGTACAATTGAGTTTTGTTGCTGCTTCGGTGACAAAGTTGATATTCTTGACCGCAGAATCAGATGCGAAGGGGGTCAGCGTTGAGACGGTTTGCGAGCGTCTAGGGATTCATTGGTATCATCCGGTTCGGTTGACGCAGGGGTTGCGGGTGGCGTATTTACGGGTGCAACTGATGACGAATTTATTTTCTGCGAGTTTGAAAGAAGTGCCCAATTCGCAGAAAATTACGCCCGTATTTGAGCAGGACACGCCCCTGCCCATTGACAAAGCCGCATGACTTTTACAAAATTGTCCAAACTATAGTACCTTCTTAAAGCGGGCGACCCCCCAGCGTTTCGGCAACTTCGCCTGCTGTGCGCCCACAAACTCAACCCGGTCATCCCAGAGAATGTATTCAATTGCCTCTCGCGGAATACCCGAATGGAATCGGAAAATTTCAGGCGAATCGTGATGATAATGTACTCCCTCTTCGACTGTCGCTCTATCTAACACCAGCACAACGGTGGCAGACCCCGCCCTATACGCCCCGGAGCGTCCCCGAGTATATCCGTGAGCAATCCGCGGCTCACTCGCTGTCCAAAGCCCCCGCTTATGGAACAGACCAAATTGAGAAATCTTTTCGGCTCTTGCCGCCGACGTACCGTGCCACAGTACCAGAGCGTCCTCGGCCAATGCCTCGTATCGTGCGCTCGCTGGCGCGTTGTGCATCGCCGCCCACAAGTTCAAGTCGGCAAACCGAGAGAGCTGGCGACGCGCCCCGTAAGAATGGGCCGCTAACGTCGCATTCCATCCGCTTCGGGGGACATATTTCAGATCTTGAAATCCGGCGCGAACCAATTTCTGATTCGGAGACCAATCCGGTCCCTCATCAAAATCGAAAGGATGTTGAAATTCCATTGCAATACAGTTGAAAACCTTATCACGTTGTGCTATGCTATATACCATCCCCGTTTTAACAAGGAGGTGTCTATGAGCGAAAAGGAGATAAATGTTGGAATTATCGGTGCCGGTGACATTGCCCGACGAAGGCATTTGCCGAATTTGCAGAAAATCCGAGGCGTTAACGTTGTTGCTGTCTGCAATCGAACCCCTGAAACCGTTGCGAAAGTCGCTGAAGATTTCCAGATACCGGGCATCTACACCGATTGGCGGGAGTTGATTCGCCAAAAGGAGATTGATGCGGTCTTCATCGCAACACCCCCTTACCTCCACTGCCCAGTAACCCTTGCGGCATTGGACGCTGGAAAACATGTGTTCTGCCAAGCCCGTATGGCGATGAACTATCAGGAAGCAAAACAGATGCACGAAGCCTCACAGCAGACTGAGTTCAAGACGATGCTTTGTCCGGTCCCCGCAGGACTGCGAGGCGGAATGATGATGAAAAAGTTCATTGATTCGGGATATTTGGGACAAATTTATGACATTCACATGACAGGGTTTTCCGCCCAATATGCCGACCCGAGTCGCCCACTCCATTGGCGGCAAATGCCCGAACTCTCTGGTTTGAATATCCTCACACTAGGTATGTGGGCGGAAGTTCTACACCGATGGTTCGGTTATGCCCGGCGAGTCACGGCACTGGCGAAAGTTCATATTCCACAACGCCGCCTACCCGATTCTGACGATTGGGCGAGTGTCGAAATTCCCGATAATGTCGGCGTGATTGCAGAGATGATTGACGGTGCCTTGGCAGTGCTACACTTCAGCGGTGTGACACAATTTGCTGGCAATAATCGGTGCGAGATTTACGGAAGTAACGGTACACTCGTCTACAATCTTGATACCGACGAGATTTACGGCGCACGGATAGGCGAAGATGACCTCAACCCACTTGCCATTCCTGAAGAACTTCAGAACGGAAGAACCGCCGAGCAAGATTTCATCGCCGCCATACGCCATAATACCCCCGTTTCGCCCAGTTTTTTCGCCGGGTTAAAATATATGGAATTTACCGAAGCCGTGATGCGCTCTGTTCATGAAAAATCCGCCGTAGATTTACCATTAAGCTAAATCGTCTTTTCTTTTCTTCTTTGAGCCTTTGCATCTTTGCGCCTTTGCGTTCCCTTGCGGGTGGTCCGAAGACGGATGGTCCGGGGACGGATGGTCGCGTGAGCGAGCGCATCGCGTGAGCGAGCGCACAAGATGCGCGCAGTCATCTGCCCATCTGTCCGAGGACGGATGGCAACATGAGTTGACGCATCTTCAGATGACTTGACGCAAAAATTCAGCGTCTTTGCGTTCCATTTTTCTTACAAGGTGACAACTCAGGTTTTTATATTAAAACTGCTTAGCGCGAATTTATCGAAACAGCCCGTAAAACCCAATCCCTTTAGGTTTGGGATATTAGGGAACCCTTTTTGTTGCTTTAGCCCTGTGGATATGCTACACTTATTCTAACCCAAGTTGCTACCTACCATCTGCGGGTGAAGGCTCTGCTCGATTTGGCAATCGAGCAGGAGCGGTTGAGGGATTCCTTAAACACCTTAGGGAGGATGAGGGGCATCCCTGCCCCAATTGTTGGAGGGGCATCCCTGCCCCGATTGTGGGAGGGGCATCCCTGCCCCGATACACAGAGGGAGAACATTATGGATACCTTAAACGAATTTGAATTCAAACGTCGAAAGTATATACCCGTCTTTCCAAAAGCAAATGGAAAACCGACCGTCTACATCGCGGGATACCCTTACGAGGATGACGAACCTATGGGTGCCACAGGATTTCATGTTGAGCAGATTCAGACGTTTAGCGAACAACTCTCACGATATTTTATCAATGAACCCATCTACGTGGGGGTGGATTCCTTCATCTACTATCGGGAAGGGGAACCAAGAAAATTCGTCGCTCCAGATGTTTACGTCGTCTTTGGTGTGGATAGAATTCCTCAGCGGCGCAGTTTTTATACGTGGAGAGAAGGTACGGTTCCTGCCGTTGTTTTTGAATTTCTCTCCGACTCAACAGCGAATCAGGATCGGCATGAAAAAGTGCAACTGTATCTGATTGATATGGAAGTTAAAGAATACTTCATCCATCAACCCGAGCTGAAGAAGTCATCGGAATTTCGTGGGTGGCGGCGTAGCCATTCGGGTGGCATCGTGGAAATTGCTCCCGACGAGCAGGGCGGCTTGTTCAGCGAATCGTTAAATCTGTGGCTTCAATGGGAGGAGTGCGAGAACGGTGTGAGGCTGTTACGCCCGTATCTGCCTGATGGTACTCCGATAACGACTTCTATGGAAGAACATCACCTGAGGTTGGAAGCGGAAGCGATGGCCGCCGAAGAAGCAAAACGGCGGCGGGAATCCGAAACAATTGCCAGAGAAGCAATCCAACGTCAGCAGGAAGCCGAAACACTGGCCAGAGCAGAAGCCCAACGCCGACAGGAAGAATCCCAACGTCGGCGGAAGGCAGAAGCCGAGTTAGAACGGATTCGTGCTCAACTCGCTAACCGCCAAGACGAAGGCGCGTGAAAATTTAACGCAAAGGCGCAAATCAAGCCACAATTTCGTCCGAACTGCAACACCAAAAGCAGGTTCACGCTTCAAATGGTCTAACAAAAAGCTTATGAAAAAATACTTACAAACCATCCTTCAATACCTTGCTCTATTTAGTCTCTTAGCCACTCTGAGTTGTTCCGCATTCCAAACTGTGCAGATCGTTCCCGTATTCGATCCGGAGGCGACTATCCTGCAACAATCAGGCGGTGTGATTCATGTCAAAAACGGCATCACAGCAATTGCGGCGCCTTTGAACGATGTGAAAGCCGTTGATGCCTTTGGTATCGTTATCTACAACGGCACAGACCACTTCGTCTCGTTCAAGAAAAAAGATTGCTGGATGCTCGATCAGGCGCAAAACAAAACCAAGGTGCTTGACAGGTCCGAACACTCATTTTTTCTAGGGAAGAATTTCAAGCCTAAGATGCCACCGGGCTTTCCGGTTGAGGTCTTCCGATCCAACAAAGCAATTCGCATGGATGGCCCGCCAGTCGCACTTCCACAGGAAGATATCGAAACGACAACGATTATGCCGAGGCGGCGCGTACAATTCTACCTCTATTTTCGGAAACGGAGCATTAAATCCTCGCAGTTGCGTATCATCATTCCGAAAGTCTATAGTGAGTTTGATGATGTCGAAACCCCCTTCGTCTTTAAATTTGAAGTCAGAAAAAACTAAACGATGCGCGCACGATGACGGATGCCAACAAGAACCAGAATCGTAGTCAAGTGGCTTAGTCCGCTTCTACTCTTCCTTTTACTCCTACGGTGTTCCGCACCACAACAATCGGCAGAACAATCAGTCGATGCAGGTCCCAAATCTGCTTCAACGCCGCCAATTGTAGTCCCTCAGATAATCCCCTCCACCCAAAACCTTCCCGCACCAGAAATACTCGGTGTAAACTATATCGGGGTTATCGGTCGCCCCGGACAAGGTGCGGGACAGTTCCTGCAACCTGTTGGATTGGCACTCGACCATCGGGGTATCCTCTATGTCGCTGACGCAGGAAATAACCGCGTACAGGCTATTGACACGGAAGGAAACTTCATCGCTGAATTTGGCAATCGTGGATGGCGCGTCGGCGAATTTGATCTGCCGACAGACGTTGCAATCAATTTCCACCGCACCGAAATCCTTTATATCGTAGATACAGGCAACAATCGGGTTCAGTATTGTCGTTTGATAGACCAAATTTTTCAGGTGTTGGTGGGCAGTCCGGCCGATTATGTCGCCGAAGATGTCTCGGAAGCTGTCGAAATGGAACTTGATGCCCCGGGCGGTGTCGGCATCAGTCGCAACCGCGAAGTTTACGTCGTTGATACGGGGAACAACCGCCTGATCAAGTTTAACGGCCAGGGCGTACCGGTGCTCGCATTCGGCAGTTTTGGCAGTGCCAGTGAACAGTTTCGCCATCCGACCGATCTCGTCGTTGACTCACGCGGAAACGTCTACATTGTTGATTCCGGCAACAATCGAGTAAAAAAATACGACTTCAGTGGCAACCTCACCGCAATGTGGGGCGAGGAACAATTTCGTGAGCCGAGTCACATTGCCCTAGACCGTTGGAATTATCTTTACGTGACCGACCGCGGGGCGCGGGATGTCAAGCTCTTCACACTTGACGGCCAAGCTCTGATCGCATTCGGTGACGAAACACTCGTCGAGCCCACCGGTATTGCCATCTCCAAAGATGGGCACATCTTCATCACCGACTTTGGGGCGCATAATATCAAAGTCTTTGAAGTGATTTATCGCCCGAATCCGTGATGCCTTCGCGCCTTGATTATGGCGAGCGTGTGACATAGATATAATACGCCCCAACCGAAAACCCGTTATCATCAGTGAGACACGTTTGCAACCGCGTTTCGCCCGCGTTCAGCGCAAAGGTGAACGTCACCCCCTTTGCGTCAGGGTCAATTACTCGGGTCTGTTCTTGGTCACCGACCCGAATCCGGGCAGTCTTCAGCTCGAGTGCTCGTCCGCCATTGTATAAATTGATCGGTTCACCGGGAATCCCGGCAGTAATCGGTTTATCCTCCTCCTTCGGCCAGCGTCGAAGTTCAAAGGCGTACTCACCCGCTTCAGCGATTTCGATTGCCCAGTATCCATTGCACTCCAACCCCTGACGCACCTGCCCCTGATTCCAAGCGTGCTGTTCACCGTGCCAATCGTGGGTTGTCAATACGGGTGTTTTCTCCTGTTCTGTGCCGAGCACGATGGGGCAGTCCTCATCAAATCGGGGCGACACAAGCTCCCACCACGCTTCATAATGTTTGCGAAGTTCGTCGACTACGTCGGGATGGTCTTCTGCAACGTCATGCCGTTGTTCTGGGTCTTTTAAGATATCGTAAAGTTCAACGCCATTAATCAGTCGCCAGCGTTGTGTCATGGTCGCACTCTGCTTCCACTTAATCGGGTGCTCAACGCGTTGAGAGTCCGTCACGATGACACGGTCTTGCCACGACTCCGCTTCGCTGCTGAAAATAGGGGTTAGGCTTGTGCCGTGAAAACGCTCTTCCGATGGCCCCTCCAAGCCACACAAGTCGATCAGAGTGGGGAGCAGGTCGATGTTTGCTGCCAGCAGATTGATGTCCCACGCCTCCGTAAAGCCACCAGCCGGCCAATGCAGGAAAAAGGGGACACGATGACCGCCCTCGTATTCCGAGCCTTTTCTACCGCGCATCCCAGCGTTGAACCCGTCTTTGACATATTGATTCCTGTCCAATGAACATCCGGCAGCGGACCCGTTATCCGTCATGAAGATAAGAATTGTGTTATTCTCAATACCGAGAGCCTTGAGGTGATTCCTCAGTCGCCCCATATTTTCGTCAATATTGGTAATCATACCGTAAAAATTGCACCGCTCGTTAGGTACTGTTCCGTGATAGCGGTCACTGTAGGAATTTGGGACGCGGAAGGGACCGTGCGGAGCATTGGTCGGCAGATAACAGAAAAACGGTCGGTCTTTATTCCTTTCGATAAAATTCATCGCCTGATTGAACCAAACATCAGTGCAGTACCCTTCAAATGGCTCTTCGACACCGTTGCGAAAGAAGGTATCATCGAAATAGTCATTTCCCCAATAATCGGGCGTTTGACTGATTCCACCGCCGCCGTGATAGAGTGCCTCCTCAAATCCTCGGTCATGCGGTCTAAACGGATAATTATCGCCCAGATGCCACTTGCCGAACATCCCCGTTTTATAGCCATTTGCGCGAAAGATGTCCGCCATCGTCACCTCATCGTTGCGAAGGAGCGAGCGGCCGCCGATTGTGTGCCATACACCAGTGCAGTTACAGTAACGCCCGGTCATGATGCCCGCTCGGGTCGGCGCACAGGTGGGCCCAACGTGCAGATTGGTCAGACGAAGGCTTTCGTTGCAAAGCTGGTCGAGGTTCGGGGTCTCAATGATTGGATTCCCATGGCAACCGAGGTCGCCGTAGCCCTGGTCGTCGGTGATAACAAAAACGAGATTTGGCCTTTTATCGTTTGCGGAAGAATGATTTTGAGTCCCTTGCGTGCTCATGGTGTCCTCCTTTGCCGGTCTGAGGCGGTTTTCCCAATGTTCGGAAGGTTACTTGGTCCCTTAATCAATCCGATTTCGATAAATCTGCTCAACCAATTCCATCGTCTTGACTGCATCTGCGAAACAGGTGTCCGGTTGTCGGTCGTGCTGGATACAATCCACAAAATGGCGACTTTCCCCATAGAAGCCGTATGCTTTGTGGTTTGCATCGGTACCAGCCGACTCAACGGTTGTAATCTCTTTAATCCCTTCGTTACTGTGAATGACCGCTCCGCTCCCAACATCCGGGTTGATATACGCGGAGATACCGCGGGCGTGCATCTCGAAAATATGGATGCGCCCACCAACTGCCCAGTTGGTACAGAGATAGCCCGAAGCCCCGCTGTCGAATTTCACGATGGCGTTGAAGCTATTCTCTCGGTCTGAATAGAAACTGTTGATATCGCTTGCGACCGCTTTGACTTCGCCGCCACCCAACCAACGGAGTGCGTCAACAGCGTGGACAGCGTCGCACGTCAACACATCAATGATACCATCGTAGTAAAGGGCCGCCGGGGAATTTTTGTGGAAGGTGGACATACATTGGATGATGGCCCCCTCCTCTTCGACAATTTCCTTGACCTGACGCATCAGCGGGATGAACCGACGATTAAAACCGACCATCGTTTTGCACCCCTTCTGCTCCGCTACCAACGCCATCTCGCGGGTCTGATGCGTCGTCAGCCCAGGCGGCTTTTCGATAAACACATGATGCCCTTGAGAGAGGCAATGAACAACGGGCGCGAACAGATGCTGTGGTGGCATCAGGACATAAACAGCATCAGGACCGGTTTTTTCCAGCATCTCTTTGTAGTCACTGAAAGTGTTTTCAATCTCAAATTGTTCGGCTGTCGCCTGTAGTTTCGACGGAATCAGATCGCACAGCCCGACGAGGTTGACATCATCAAACTCAGCGAGAGAAGGGTAATGAACCCCATTTGCCATGCCTCCCGCACCAATTAAAGCGATGTTGATTGTCTTCATAAAATTCTCCTTAGCAAGCTTAAAGAATAAACCCATATCCCGTAGGCGGGGCATCATGAAGTTTAAAAAATAAGTTGGGTAATTTCATACGGACACCCGTGCGGTTGTAAACCACACCTACCTTTGTTGGTAAAACCGGAGTTACCCGTTTAAATTCTGAAACTTCATCTTGCCCCGCCCGCTCCCCATACCTGTGGGAGGGAGTTCCCACTCCCGATACCCCCATCTCTGTCTCTATAATATCCAGAACCGGCAAATCTTCCACTCTTCCCTTCTTCAAACCCTCCATTTTCAGAAAAACTTTAATACTAAAACCTGCCTACATCCTGTCAGAAACTTAATCATTGTCAAATTATTGCGTTGATGTTAAAATCTTGACGCGCCTCCTGCAAAGCAGTTTCGTAACTCTTGAAAAAGCAACGCATATTTTTTTTGCGTCAAGTCCAATTATACATCAAATTTCGTTTCTCAACAAGTAAGATATCAACTTGATAAACATCCGGATTGCACACAAACAGAGTAAGGAGAAAATAAATGAAACAAGCCGCCATACTTGGTGACCGAAAAGCCGGGCTTATCGAAATGCCAGACCCGCAGCCAAAAGATGACTGGGTCGTTGTCAAAATTCACGCCGCGCCGATGTGTACCGAATACAAAGGATTCGGGGGCGAAGGGACATCCGAGTTCATGGGACACGAGGCTGCGGGCGAAGTTGTCGCTGTCGCACAACCGGGGAAGGTCAAGGAAGGCGACCGAGTCGTGGTCATGCCACAGTACCCGTGCGGGCAGTGTCATCTCTGTATTGGTGGTGATTACATTCATTGTCAGAACAGTTACAATTTTACCGAGTTCACCGGTAGCCGATCGGGAAGTGCGACGATGGCGCAATATATCGTCAAGCCATCGTGGATTCTGCCAAAGATTCCCGATGGGATGTCTTATGAGCGCGGGAGCCTCGCCTGCTGTGCGCTCGGTCCATCGTTTGGCACATTCCAGACAATGGGGTTAAGCACTTTTGATACAGTCCTAATCACGGGTATTGGTCCCGTAGGGTTCGGCGCGCTTGTCAACGCCCAGTTCCGTGGTGCCCGAGTCATCGCTGTCGAATCGGTTCCGTGGCGGGTCGAGCGAGCGAAGGAGATGGGGGCCGACGAAGTGCTGAATCCAAGCGACGAAGACATCGTTCAACAGATTATGAATCTGACGGACGGTATCGGAGTGGATTACGCCATTGATTGCTCCGGCAACGTCAATGCCCAACGACTCTGCATTGATGCCACTCGGCGCAAGGGGAAGGTCGCTTTCGTTGGCGAGTGCGGCACTGCGTTAGAGGTCTTCGGAAGTCGGGATTTCATCCGCAAAGGACTGACACTGTTCGGCAACTGGCACTACAATCTCAACGACTTCCCCGGCATCATGAAAGTGGCAGAAGCATCCCCGCTCATTGAGCTGTTCATCAGCCATGTGCTACCGATGAGCGAGATTCAGAAGGCACTCGAAATCGGTTCGTCTCAGCGGAATGCAAAGATGATTCTCAAGCCCTGGGGATGATAAATTTCCCAATGATACCTGTGGGAGGGAGTTCCTACTCCCGATATCCCATACAGATTCTACTTTGCCACAGAACGGTGATATACAGATATAGAGTGAACCCAACGGGCCGATAAATAGAACACAAACAGGTGAGAAAACCGCATGAAACTCGCAACACTCGCAACATGCAATCTCAATCAATGGGCACTCGATTTTGAGGGAAATTTGGCGCGAATTATTGAATCCATCCGGATAGGAACAGAGCAAGGCGCGCGCTACAGGTTGGGGTCAGAGCTGGAGATTCCCGGGTACGGTTGCGAAGACCACTTTCTGGAGGAGGATACCTTCCTGCATTCGTGGGAATGCCTAGCGCAAATCCTCAAAGGCGACCTGACAGAAGATATACTGTGTGACATCGGTATGCCCGTCATGCACAAGAATGTGCGGTACAATTGCCGGGTGTTCGTTTTGAACGGACAAATTCTGTTAATCCGCCCCAAACTTATCCTCGCGTCAGATGGCAACTATCGTGAACAGCGATGGTTTGCCGCGTGGCAACGCCGTAGGACGTTGGAGGAACACTATCTCCCACGGATGATTAGAGAAATTACCGGACAGGATACCGTGCCTTTTGGCGATGCCGCTATCGCCACACGGGATACCGCTTTGGCACCTGAAACCTGCGAAGAACTCTTTGCGCCGAATAGTCCGCATATCTATCTCGGCTTAGACGGCGTTGAGATTTTCGCAAACGGCTCCGGGTCTCACCACGAACTTCGGAAACTCGATACGCGAATTCAACTCATTCAGAACGCGACATCGAAGGGAGGCGGAATTTACCTCTACGCCAATCAGCACGGCTGCGATGGTGGTCGCCTTTACTACGATGGGTGTGCATTAATCGCTGTCAATGGGGATATCGTGGCACAGGGGGCACAGTTTTCCTTAAAGGATGTCGAGGTTGTCGTCGCAACCGTTGACCTTGAAGAGGTTCGTTCCAAGCGAGGTGCCGCGATTAGCCGAATGGTTGAGGCGAGTCAGTCAGAATCTGTGCCGCGAATCACCGTTGATTTCGAGCTCACCGTCGAAGACCATCAACTCGCGCCATCGTCGCCGATTGATGTCCGCTACCATATTCCTGAAGAAGAGATCGCCTACGGCCCAGCGTGCTGGCTCTGGGATCACCTGAGACGGTCGGGTGCGTCTGGATATTTCCTGCCGCTCTCCGGCGGGGCCGACAGCTCCTCGGTCGCCACGATGGTCGGTTCGATGTGTCAAATGGTTGCCGCCTCAACGAAAGCGGGCAACCAACAGGTCATTCGAGATGCCCGTCGTATCGCTGGCGAAGCCGAGCAGAGCAATTACCTCCCCACAGATGCCCGTGAATTTGCTAATCGTGTCCTGTATACCTGCTACATGGGCACAAAGAACAGTTCGCAGGCAACGCGAAATCGCGCCAAAGCACTGACAGACCAGATCGGGGCGTATCATCTGAATGCAACGATTGATTCCATTGTCACGGCGATGTTCACCCTATTTGTTAGCCTAACAGGAAAGAAACCAAAATTTAAAGTTGACGGTGGCACAGAGGTAGAAAACAAGGCGTTGCAGAACATCCAAGCGCGTCTACGGATGGTGCTCTCCTATTTTTTAGCGCAACTGTTGCCGTGGGTGCGCGGCAAACACGGGTGGCTACTGGTGTTGGGGACCGCCAACGTGGATGAAAGCTTGCGAGGCTACGTGACGAAGTACGATTGCAGTAGCGCAGACCTGAACCCAATCGGCGCAATCAGTAAGACAGACCTGCGTCGCTTTCTGGGATGGGCGGCGGAGCATTTGGGGTATACTGCGCTCACAGAGGTGGTTTCCGCACCGCCCACAGCCGAATTGGAACCGATAACGGAGACCTACGTGCAGGAGGACGAAGCGGACATGGGCATGACGTATGCGGAACTGAGTCGTTTTGGAACGTTGCGGAAGGTTCATCGGTGCGGCCCGGTAAGCATGTTTGAAAAGCTTGTCCATGAGTGGAGTAATCTCCCGCCGCGTGAGGTAGCAGAAAAGGTCAAAACTTTCTTCCGGTACTATTCGAGCAATCGCCACAAGATGACGACCATAACACCGTCCTACCACGCCGAATCGTATTCCCCCGAAGACAATCGGTTCGACCTCCGGCAGTTTCTATACAATGTGCGGTGGACCTGGCAGTTTCGCAAGATGGATGGGCTTGTGGAGAAAATGGCAGCGGGAAAAAATGAATGATATACACTAAAGCCATCCGCAATCTGTTAGCACTCTGGCTCTTCAGTTCAGTGTTCTTCGCAAATGCCACCCCGCAGGTCACGTTCCAGTTCGACGGGTGGGTTGATTTCGCGTTGGAAAAATTGGAGACCGATGGTATCACAGGGGGCTTCCATCGGCACACACGTCCCCGAACCCGATGGGAGGTTGCGAAAGTGATTCGTCAGGCGGAGGAACGGGTCGCCGATGGGCGCGTTAACCCATCGCCAATCGCTATGCAACTCCTCGAAAAACTGAAGCAGGAGTTTGGTCAAGAGATTGCCATCGTAACGGATATGGAGGCGGGACACCGATTGCGGAGTCGGGGTTCAGTACAGCTACGGAGTAGACGGGAGCGGCATCAAATCTTTCCGGCATATCAGGGTGCGTGTTCCTATCACTTTGGCAGACAGTTGACGCTCTATCAGGCATTCGAGATTCAGGATTCGTTTGAGAAATATCCGATTCAGGGCGAAACGGCATCCAAACGTTTGAGCCTATGGCGATGGAACTACACGACGGAGTTCAAGCGCGTTTATCTCCGGTTCCCGCTCTCCAAGTTTGAGGTATTGATTGGCCGCAATCCGGTTTTCTGGGGGACAGGTTTCCGTGGTGCTGTTGGCATTTCTGATAACTCGCCACCGCTCGATCTGGTGCTACTCACAGGTGTTTTCGGCAAAATCAAGGGCACAGTGTTTGCCGCTCAACTTGATCAGATTTGGCATGACCAGACACCCCGCCGGTATCTCGCGAATCGCTATATGGCAGGGCATCGGATCGATTATCAGGTGAATGATCGGCTGGAACTCGGCATTTCTGAGATGGTCATTTACGGCGGTGACGCACAAGACGTTGAGTGGCGGTATCTGAATCCCATCCTACCGTACTACGCGAGTCAGTTTAACGCCGATACGGACGATAATGTGATGCTGTTATTTGAAGGTGCAATTCGTCCAACCGATGGGATGCGCTTATACGCCGAGTGCCTGCTCGACGATATCCAATATGCCAATGGCGGAGACCCAAACGCTGTCGCTTGGCTGGCAGGGTTGGAGTGGAATGGGTTACAATCGGATGCAGGAGCGACTCAAGGCAGTGCCCCAAGCAAACGCCCGTGGTATGCCGATGGGCTATACAACCGCAGATCGCGCATCCGTGCCGAATATGCGCGTGTGAATCGTTGGGCATATACGCACCTTGTTGAGGAAAACCAGTTTACCCATTTCGGCTCGATAATCGGGCACCGGGTGGGGACAGATGCCGATACCTTCTATCTTGAAGGCGGATACTTGGTTAACGTCGATTCGCGGGTCACACTTTTTTACGAATTGGAACGTCAAGGCGAGGCGAGCGTTGCAGACCGATACCGCGGCGAAGATTACAGCGCAATCCCTTTCCCATCCGGTGTCGTTGAGCGACGAGACGGGTTCGGGATTCGACTGGTTTATGAACCTCTACGGGCGTGGCAGTGTGACTTCGCTTACCAGCATATATTCACAAGAAACAAAAACCATCAAAAAGGTATCAATCAGCACAGTAATGAGTTGGAATTTCGGTTGCGCTATCTGTTGGAATTGTAGCATTTGATTCGGGAAACTACTATACAAGGAGACTCAATCATGGAATACAGCCAATTTGGACAGACAGACCTGCAAGTTTCAGCGATGGGATTCGGTTGTTGGGAGATGGGCGGAGGCTACGGTGCGTTCGATGAGAGCGAAATTATCGCGGCTATCAATCGTGCGGTTGACTTAGGTGTTAACTGCTTCGATACTGCCGAGGGGTACGGCATGGGCAGGTCGGAGTCGCTGTTGGCAAGGGCGTTGGGAAATCGCCGTAAGGATGTGATTGTTGTCACGAAGTTCGGCGTTGGCTACGAAAACGAACGTCCGAAAGGGCGAGACAGCCGATCGGAAAATGTTTACGCCGCCATTGACGGAAGCCTAAAGGCGTTAAACACCGACTACGTTGACGTGTATCTCGTCCATTGGCCAGACCGCCTGGTTCCGTTCGAGGAAACCTTGCGAGCGTTAGAGGATATCGTCCAAGCGGGGAAAGTTCGGTACGCAGGGCTCTCCAACTTTACACTGGACGAAATTAAGCAGTGTATGTCGGTTCGTCGTGTTGATGTGGTGCAGTACGCCTGCAATCTCTTTGACCGGAGGATGGCCAAATGGATCTTTCCATACGCCCTTGAAAACGGGGTCGGTGTGATGACCTACGGCTCACTCGCTTACGGTATGCTCTCCGGTGCGTTCACAGAAGAAACGACGTTTGAGGAAGGCGACTGGCGCCGTGGCGGGGGCTCGGATATGTCATTGCGGCTGTTCGGGCCCGGCATCTTCCAACGCAACGTCCAAGCTGTCAATGAGATAAAGGAAATTGCCGACGGCCTTGGGAAAACACTCCCGCAACTCGCACTTCGATGGGTGCAATCGCAACCGGCTGTGAGCGTGTCACTCGTCGGGGCGAGGCGACCGTCTGAGGTCGAAGAGAACATCAACGCGGTCGGTTGGGCGTTGACGGAAGATGTCAAAGCCGCAATTGACCAAGTCTTCGCGAAGTATGAAATCAACACCGCACCGAACAAGTGGATTGAAGCGATTGAGTAAGTTTAAAGAATAAACCTGTAGGAACGGCTTCCCAGCCGCGACCCTGTTTATAACCGATACCCCTGTAGGAACGGCTTCCCAGCCGCGACTCTGTATGCTGAAATTTGCTTAACTTTTATATTTAAACCTGCTCAATTGAGCAAGTTTAAAAAAATAAATGGTAGAAACCGAGTTTTTTGCGTCTCGTCATCGGGTTTCCATCCGCAAGGATCGGCAAAACTCGGTTTCTTTCCCTTTGGGGTGAGCTAAATAGGAGGATAAACAATGCCCATTGATGTCTTTGCAGAAAAAGAACCAATTTCAATGACCGATGAACAGAAATTCATCTTCGATCTCAAAGGTTGGATTGCAGTACCAGGTGCCCTAACGGAAGAAGAAACCGAAGAGATCAAAGCACACGTCTTCGCGCTTTCCCAAGACCGCGAATCACTCGATGCGAAAGACCGTTACTCTTTGAGTGGACCAGCGCAGATTCTACTCGACCACCCGGTCGTCGTTGGCACCCTGCGAGAGGTTCTCAAGCCAGACCGCAGCGACGACTGCTACGGGGTCCGCTGTGAAAGCAGTTTCTCAATGATTCGCAGTTACGAATCTATCGGCCCCGACCCACACGGCGGCGGGCGCGGTTCCGGGGCTTTTGCCTACAATTGCGTCAATCAGAATATCTACAGTGGGCTCACCCGCGTAGTGTGGGAACTCAACGGTGTGAATGAAGGCGATGGCGGTACGTTGTTCATGTCCGGCTCACACAAAAGCAACTTCTCAGTCCACGAATCGCATCGCGTTATGGATTCGCCGTTGTACGAGTCCTACACCTGTCCACCCGGTTCGATGGTCGTATTTTCCGAAAGCGTCTGCCACGCTGGGCCGAAGTGGAATAACCCGAATCACCCGCGAGTGGCGATTTTCAACTGCTACAGTCCCAGCGAAGCGCAGTATCACAAGATGAACTTGCCACCAGAAGTGATTGAGGCAATGCCACCGAAACGGCAGACCCTATTTCGCGGTGTCTGGCACCACGATTTCAGCCGCCAACAACCAAACGATTATTACAGTGCAGATAACCGCTCGCTGTAATCAAGATTGGAAGGGATAAGACTGGAAGGATGGAAGGATAGAAGACTGGAAGGATGGAAGATTGGAAGGATGGAAGAGATAAACGCTTCCAGCCTTCGCGGTTGCTTCAGAAGATAAACTTTTATCGCGTAGAAACCGAGTTTTTTTGCGTCAAGTCATCTGAAGATGCGTCAACTCATGTTGCCATCCGTCCTCGGACAGATGGGCAGATGACTGCGCGCATCTTGTGCGCTCGCTCACGTGCGTCAAGTCATCTTGTGCGCTCGCTCACGCGATGCGCTCGCTCACGCGACCATCCGTCCCCGGACCATCCGTCCCCGGACCATCCGTCTTCGGACCACCCGCAAGGGCTTCAAAACTCGGTTTCTCTACAATCGGCAGAACCAGTGCCGCTTTCATTCGCCCCAGTTGTGCTGGAACATAAACTTTTATACTGAAACTTGCTTGCACTACAGTCTACGGAACGCCAAGCGTTCACCGACGAATCCTTCGCGCCACACGCTATCACACGCTTTCGCCATCTCCTCAAGATTCTCGGTCACCATGGCGAAGCGGTTTCCGGGCACCGGGCCCGTCGTTGGCGAAAAGAGAAAGTTATCCCGTCCGTAGAAAATGGCGAGGTCGACGAGTCCGGTGCGGGCGGCCACATCTCGTACATCTGGACGGGTAATCATCCCTGGCGGGAAAAAGAAATAGAGCAGGTCGCCGGGGATGGGGAGGATAGTTGGGTTTTCGAGGCCAATCTCCTCGCTCGCAAAGGGCGGAACAAGGGTATAGACCTCGTTGTTGGCAAACTTGGCATGGAAGGTGTCACCTTCCTGCGGTAACGCCCCCCAGACCGCCTCAGCCGTTTTCGGTGCGAGGTCGTCGAGCAACTGGGCGACGCAACTCACGCCTCGTTTTTTCAGTGTCACTTCAATATATCGCGCCATTTTTCGCTCCTTAAAGTTCTAATGTTTTAAAAACAAAGCAACCTAACCCGTGGGTGGGAAATCCCTTTCCCACCCTTCGGCAATCAACCTAACCCGTGGGCGGGAAATCCCTTTCCCACCCTTCGGCAATCAACCTAACCCGTGGGTGGGAAATCCCTTTTCCACCCTTCGGCAATCAACCTAACCCGTGGGCGGGAAATCCCTTTCCCACCCTTCGGCAATCAACCTAACCCGTGGGTGGGAAATCCCTTTTCCACCCTTCGGCAATCAACCTAACCCGTGGGTGGGAAATCCCTTTCCCACCCGCTCACGATACGTCCTGATGACTTTTCAAACAGGCTCTAAATTGTCAAGTTACTGTTCAGTTTCATTGCTAAGATAATCATACACAATCTCAGCATACCCTTCCGAATAGCTAGATTCCATGTAAAAAGCATCGCCATACGCCTGTGGAGTCAGCGACGTTAAATCGCAAAGCGGCGATGCTCCAAAGGTAATCCTGCCCGTTCCTTTGCCGAGGAAGTGGACCTTCACATCCTGGGTTGTTCTGCTACAATCAATCAACTGCTTGATTGCTGGGCCCGGGCCATCCGCTCTAGGAATAATTTTCAGTCGCCACGCCGGGGTTAACGAAGGCATCGCATCGTGAGGCACAACTTTTTCAATGCTCGAACTGATATGGAGCACTGGGGAACCGGAGAGGAGAGTCTCCGTCCCCATACACCGCTCCACTTGACGCACCGTTACCCCTGCGTAAATCTTTGGCGTACCGTAAATTTCGCGCCCCGCCGCGATGCCAGCAGGCCCATTGTGAAAAACGTGGGAACAGTAGAAGCCGAGCTGCTCCCTAAAACGGCACTGCATCACAATAAAGGATTCTTGAAAAGGCCCATAGCTCGTGCAGAACGGGACATCCAGACCCGCGGCGACACATAGCCCGTCTTCGGTTGCCTCCAGCGGTTCTGGAAGAAACTCCTGCACAGCGGCGGGTGCGGCATAAAAGAAAACAAACTGAAACTTGACGTTCCGATAAATTGCTGGCAGTTGCGGATAAAAAGGACTATCCGCCGGTATGTTCCAGCCCTCATCATGTTTTAAGCCCATAAAAACCGCGAATGGAAAATCCACTCGCGCCTCCTTTCATAGCGAACCTCGCATAAATCGGCAAACTTCAGAAACCGAGTTTTTCTGAAAAACTCGGTTTCTGTTCTGGTACTACTTGAGAATAACCATCCGCCGCAACGCAGTATAATCGCCCGCACGGAATTGATAGAAATACAAACCGCTTGCGACGGATTCTCCGTGTTCGTTGCGGCCGTCCCAATATGCCGCCTGTGCCCGAGCGGTGTAGAAGCCCGCAGACTGATGCCCCACATCCAACCGACGCACCACCGTCCCTCTAGTGTTATAAATCGTGATCTGGACATCGGCGGCGTGAGCGAGGCGATACGGTATCCACGTTTCGGGATTGAATGGATTCGGATAGTTGTGCAACAGTGCCGTCTCTTTCGGAATCAAGGAGGACAGGAGTTGCTCAAGGAAGACAATCCCTCTTTGGGAGTCGGCATCCGTGAGGGCTAACCCTCGTGCTTGCGTGAGCCACCTCTGAACATCCGTGGCGGTGAGCATCGTCAGTCCTTGGGGATGTAAGGCGGGCGCAGCGGCTGTGTTTCCTAACGCACTCGCAACCAACACCAAATCTTGGATGTTCACCGCGCCATCGCCGTTGACATCTGCGGCGTTTGGTCCGGATTGCCCGAACCGCGTGGCAATGAGCACAAGGTCTAAGATGTTCACCACACCATCCTGATTGACATCATATTCTGTGAACTGTGGGGCAACCTCATTGACGATGATTCCAATGCCGGGAGTACTGATGTCGGTTCTCTCCCCATAATAGGTTTGTTGCTCGGCTGTTAAATTCGCATCCACGGCGGAAATCCACCCCCCTGCTTGGGTGCCGTCAAGTGCTATACTATCGGCATAGCGGCGAATCATCGAGGTCCGGCGGCCCGACCTGGTCCTGCCTCTATTCGTTCCATAAGGTAACTTCCATTGCACGACACCCCCATCAAGGTTCCCAGCCTCGTCCACTAGGTTTCCCGCGTCATCGATCAGTTTTATGTAGAATCCCTCGGCACTGAGAAACGTATACCAAAGACCGCCTAAACCCTTCCGCCAGCCAAGGTCATAAATCTGATCTTCAGCGAGGTTGCCCGAGTTTTCAGAACTATCCCTTCCCACTATCAGAACGGTATCATCCGGCCAAATTCTTGGCGCATCGCCCCAGAAATCATCCTCAAAGGTGATTGTCGCATTCACCGGTCCAGTCAGGTCTGGCGAGTTTCGGTTCTGAATGGTCAGTGTCCACCCCGTGAGATCGATGATGTCTGTCCCGGAATTGTGCAATTCTATCCACTGCGTGGGTGTAAATCGCCTTTCCGAGCCGAACATGATCTCACTAATGCTGACTTTACTCGATATCGGTTCCGGCGGCACTTCGTCTACGTCAATGATGGTAATAGCGACGCTGATGGATGCAGTGAGCGCACCATCGGAAACGGTGACCGTGACCAAGTAGGAGTTCTTGGTTTCATAGTCGAGTGGCGCACGGGTTTTCAACTGTCCAGAGGTACTCACAACCCCAAACGACGACGCATCCGTACCATCGAGACTATAGGTTAAGCTGTCGCCATCTGCATCCGTGGCAGACACGGGAATACCAATGCTTACGCCCGCAGGTGTGTTCTCCGCCACTGAGCGCGTCGTGCGACTGCCCGGAAAAACCGGCCCACGGTTCTCGTCCACGTCAACGATGGAGATGGCAACGCTGATAGAGGCAGTGAGAACCCCATCGGAGGCAGTTACGATTACCATATAGGCATTCTTGGTTTCATAGTCGAGTGATGCCTGAGTTTTTATCTGACCGGTGGTGGGGTCAACCCCAAACGATGCCGCATCAGTACCACTGAGGGTATAGGTCAAGCTGGCATCGCTGTCCGCATCCGTGGCAGACACCGCATCACCAATGTTTACGCCCGCAGGCGTGTTCTCCGCAATTGAGCGCGTCGTACGACTCCCTGCGAAAACGGGTGCCTTGTTTTCGTCTATGTCGGTGACAGTGATACCGACGCTGATCACATCGGTGAGTTTCCCATCGGAAACGGCGACCATCACCAAGTAAGAGTTCTTGGTTTCATAGTCCAGTGGCGCACGGGTTTTCAACTGCCCAGTGGTACTCACAATACCAAACGATTCGGCATCTATGCCACTGAGGGTGTAGGTTAAAATGTCGTCATCAGCATCTGTGGCAGACACCGCACCCCCAATGTTTACGCCCGCAGGTGTGTTTTCTGCTACGGCGCGCGTTGTGCCACTGCCCTCTGTGAAAACCGGCGCACGGTTCTCGTCTACGTCCGTGACAGTGATACCAACGGTGATGGAGGCGGTGAGGCTGCCATCAGAGACCGTTACCGTCACCAAGTACGAATTCTTCGTTTCATAGTCGAGGGGCGCACGGGTTTTCAACTGTCCGGTGGTACTCACAACCCCAAACGAAGCCGCATCTATGCCACCGAGACTGTAGGTTAAGATGTCCTCATCCTCATCTACGGCAGAGACGGGGGCCCCAATGTTTACGCCCGCGGGTGTGTTCTCTGCCACTGCGCGCGTTGTGCCACTGCCCTCTGTGAAAACCGGTGCACGGTTCTCGTCTACGTCCGTGACAGTGATACCAACGGTGATCTCATCGGTGAGACTGCCATCAGAGACGATGACCGTCACCAAGTAGGAGTTCTTGGTTTCATAGTCAAGGGGGGCGCGGGTTTGCAACTGTCCGGAGGTACTCACAACCCCAAACGATGCCCCATCTATACCACCGAGACCGTAGGTTAAAATATCATCATCCGCATCTGTGGCAACCACGGGACTCCCAATGTTTACGCCGGCGGGTGTGTTCTCTGCCACTGAGCGCGTCGTGCCACTGCCCTCCGTGAAAACCGGCGCATGGTCCGTGGGAGTTTCGTCTACGTCCGTGACATTGATACCGACACTGATCTCATCGGTGAGCTTACCGTCGGAGACGATTACCGTCACCAAGTACGAATTCTTGGTTTCATAGTCGAGGGGCGCACGGGTTTTCAACTGTCCGGAGGTACTCACAACCCCAAACGATGCTCCATCTATCCCACCGAGGCTGTAGGTTAAGATGTCGCCATCAGCATCTGTGGCAGACACGGGACCACCAATGTTTACGCCCGCAGGCGTGTTCTCTGGGATAGAGCGCGTCGTGCCACTACCCGCCGTGAAAACCGGCGCACGGTTCTCGTCTACGTCCGTGACATTGATACCGACACTGATCTCATCGGTGAGACTGCCATCAGAGACCATAACCGTCACTAAGTAGGAGTTCTTGGTTTCATAGTCGAGGGGCGCACGGGTTTGCAACTGTCCAGTGGTACTCACAACCCCAAAGGATGCCGCGTCTATGCCGCCGAGGCTGTAGGTTAAGATGTCGCCATCAGCATCTGTGGCAGACACGGGACCACCAATGTTTACGCCCGCAGGCGTGTTCTCTGGGATGGAGCGCGTTGTGCCACTACCCGCCGTGAACACGGGTGCCTGGTTCTCCTCTACGTCGGTGACGGTGATACCGACGGTAATGAGATCGGTGAGATCGCCATCGGAGACGGTGACTGTCACAGTATAGGCATTCTTGGTTTCATAGTCGAGCGGCGCACGGGTTTGCAACTGTCCAGTGGTACTCACAACCCCAAAGGATGCCGCATCTGTGCCACCGAGGCTGTAGGTTAAGATGTCGCCATCAGCATCTGTGGCAGACACGGGACCACCAATGTTTATGCCCGCAGGCGTGTTTTCTGCTACCGAGCGAGTCGTGCCACTACCCGCCGTGAAAGCCGGCGCATTGTTTATCTGAGGTTTGTAGTCAGGGATAGTGATAGCAAAACTGACGGGAGTGTTATCACCATCAGAGGTGCTGGATTTGGCGAGGCGATAGCCGTAATGACCCGTAGGCACCCCCGGCAAAGCCCCAATATCTACGGTGATCGCATCTGATGTGCCAGGGGTGCGGGTTATCCTGAGTGCTTCGCTTTCTACACTACCGATTGGAATGGTGACGGTGGTGGTTGCTCCGCCCTCAATGCTCCCATTCGTGACACTGAACGGTAGAACGATATTGAAGGGCGCGCCGGTGGGTGCCATTGCTTTGAACTGGCCCTCACCAACCGACTCTAGTGACACAGCAATCGATAGGGGAACTGAGTTGTCACCAAGATAGAGCGAGCGTAGCGAAGACAGTCCGGAAAAGGTGCCATCCGGCAGACCGATCAGCCGGTTGGAAGACAGACTGAGCCAATCCAGCGAAGACAACCCGGAAAAAATGCCCGCAGGCAGACTGCTCAGGCGATTGGAAGACAGGGAGAGCGAACTCAGCGACGACAGCCCGGAAAAGCTATCAGCAGGTAAACTGGTCAGGTGGTTGTAAGACAGGTTGAGCCGATTCAGTGAAGACAGCCCAGAAAAGATGCCCACAGGTAGACTGCTGAGCTGGTTGCTCCCGAGGTCAAGTCGATTCAGTGAATCCAACCCGGAAAAGATGTCCACAGGCAGACTGCTCAGGGTATTTTTATACAGGGTGAGTATACGCAATGAGGACAGTCCATCAAAATCGCCTGCTTTCAGTGCCGTGATGTTCTGGTCACTCAGATTCAGGTTGATAATTAAAGCGAGATGTGATTTGGTCACATTTTTGCAATCACTTACGCCCGGCACTATGGACACAATCGCATCGCGTACCTGCGGCGTACGGTCACAGACTGGGGTAAACTCGGGCGCATCGTTTTGCGGCTCCCCGTAGCCTGTACCTTGGAACCCATATATTAACATCATCACAACGACGATTGAGCCTACGATTTTTCGATTCACAATTCGGGTTTTCATAAGAAACTCCTTTTCATCGGTTTCCGATTGCAACATGCAATCGGGTTGTTCATTATATTCAATATTATCGACTGCCCACCTAGTGCTTCAGCCACTTTAATTTTGTAGGCGCGTGTTTTGCGTCAAGTTGCGTCGAGTCATCTCGCCACCCGCAAGGGCATCTGGTGCGCTCGCTCACGCGATGCGCTCGCTCACGCGATGCGCTCGCTCACGCGACCATCCGTCCTCGGACCACCCGTCCTCGGACCACCCGTTATGGGCAACCGCGCCGACGCCACCTTACAAAGGATCTACAATTTCAAAATTGACACAGCACTAGGTTGACTATAGATAACGCAAGTTGATAGTTGAATATCCATGGGATTAAGTGGTTCACTCGCTAAGTCTTTAGGGTTATTGTGAGAAACTGAACGGCGGAACAACCATCGTTACCCTGTAGGGAATAACGATCGTTATTCCCTACGATCCAATACAAATTTAGAAAGTAAAGCATGTTTAAGAATAAAAGTTTCGCTTCGGATTCCGAATAAACCGAGTTTGGTCTCCGCAGTACGGGCGGGGGGACCCCGCCCCTACGGTTTCAAGAATGTGAAAATTACTATTAAAACTTGCTAAACCATTAAGGCTTCAGTACCAGATGTAGCTTATCGTGAATCCAAGAGAGTAGCCAGTCGATCTCGCATCGTACCTCGTTTTATCGACGAACTCCCCTGCCAGACCGAGAGTGAGTAGATTTACGATAAATTCGCCAGTCTCGTCCACATCGCTACCCGCAAATTCATGTTTGCCGTGACTGAAATTCGCTTGTACAGTCCAGTTTTTCTTGAACTCATACCCGATACCGACACTGCCACCGCGCCCCTGGAAACTCTCAGATAGAGGAAACCGCGTCGGAAAATATATAGAAACGGGAATAACTATATCGACAAACAGGGAGGGTGCATTCTTTTTCTGAAAAACCGTGATCCCCCATCCCAATGAAGATAGTCTGCTCATTTGAAGCGATGGCGAAACGAGCAGTTGTTCGGTAATTTCCACGCCAATTTTGAAGTTGCCTGATAGGCCCGGTAGAATAACGGTACTTTCATGATGGTTCCGCTCAATGACCTTTCCCGATACAATCTTCGTACTAGTCCATTCCTGATTGGCATAAACTGCCGCCATTCCGCCGCCCAGTTGGATGAATGGCCCTTTACGACCACTGCATCCAACTGTCAACTGTACCAACAGTAGCAACAATATGAGTACAGACAGATTAGGCTTGCTGATCATTTCTCCCTCCTCAGTTCTATTGCCTCCTAATGTTCCCATGCTAGTGCTTCATCCACTTTAATTTTGTGAGCAATTAAACCTGTTGCTCCATTTTACCCACAATTTAACGGTGGACAAAGCACTAGGACAGCGTAAAGCATATCACCGTTACATCTAGTCGCGCTTACCTCAAGGGAGCTGGGTTATCAGCACTCCCGAACCGGGTGCCAAGCCCGATAATGAATGATAATTCATTACCAGCACCCATATCTTCCTCCAAAGGTAACCATCGCTGATACTGTCCTTCTGCCCTAAGGATAAGCGCAGGGCCTATACGCCACTGATAGCCAAAACCCGCGCCGAAATTCGCTAGGGCACCTACCTCACTGAATATATCCTCTTCAGCAGATAGGGTATAGAGAGAAATTCGCCCCAAGATGTAAGGACTAGACATTGAGTGGCTATTCAGGAAGTATGCGGCCCGACCTCCTAGATAGAGTGAAGTTATGCTAGAGTCCTCAATTGAGAACCCTCCAAAACTGAATTCTGGGCCAATAGCAAACTGTTTATCCGGAAACCACGTAGCGTACAGTGCCGGAAGGGAGAAGCCGCTTATCAGTCCCCCTGGTATCTGGATGAAGGTGCCACTCGTAGTGTCATAATCATCGGTTATAGAAAGGCGAGAAATCCCGAACTGTGTTCCAATCTCAAAATCGGTTGCCGAAGCAGGAACTACAGAACCCAGAGTGACAAGGAAAGCAAAACCAAACAGCGTTAAAATTGACACCACGATTTTTCGATTCACAACTAGCGTTTTCATAACAAACTCCTTTTCATCGGTTCCCGATTGCAACGTGCAATTGGGTTGATTTTCCTCATGATACTTAAACAGGATTTCAGAAACCGAGCTTTTCTTCAAAACTCGGTTTCTGCTTGGATAAGTGCTACTTAAGAATAACCATCTTTCGCGTGGCAGAATAATCGCCCGCAGTCAGGGAGTAGAAGTAGATTCCACTTGCGACGCGCTCACCGAACTCCGTTCTCCCATCCCAGTAGATGGCTTTTGCTCGGCTCTCGTAGACCGCCGCAATCCGATGCCCAACCTCAAGCTGGCGCACCACACGACCACTCCGGTCATAGATGGTCAAGGTGACGAACGCATCTTCTGCCAATCGGTACGGTATCCACGTCTCAGGGTTGAACGGGTTCGGGTAGTTGCGTAACAACTCCGTTTTCGCCGGTATCTCGTAGGCAACCAGGGCACCCAACGAAATCCAGCTCCGCTCCACATCATCAGCCGTTACGGTATGCCGCAACGGTTGTACGCCGACAAACGGATCTGGGGAGTGCGCTGTGATTTCAAGGATATCGCCCACCTGCGCCGCTCGGCTTGTCTCGATATCAACGAAGGTGAATTGATAGCTGACTCCGTCATCATCCGTCATCGCTGTGTCCACTGTGCCGGTTGAGCGGTTCTTGACAGTGACGTGGAAGGGGCGGGACAGGGATTTCCCGACCACAGGGGAAATTGAACCTGTCACCGCTAAGACGGGAGTCACACCATCCGTTTGGATGCCGGTCAAAGCGGTTGACGGGGCGGCAGTCTGCCCTAGGGGGTTAGACCACTTTGTGCCGGTGATTTCAACTGTCGCTGCATTCCGGGCAGTGAGGATAAAGGCACCCCCCCCTGTGACCGGGATATCGCCGGGGTCCCCCGGTTGGGCCACCACCTTGAACCCGTTATCAGAGACAATTATCACAAAGACGTTGCCCGCAATCCCGTTCAGCTTGAATAGGTTGCTCACGCGGGTTATCCGTGAATCTTTCAACGGCACTCCCACAAGGTTGACCCCCGGGTGCAAGGTGATTGAACTGCGGCCGTTTGTCCCCAGAGCATCGCCGGAAAGCAACACTGACTTAGCGACTTTCATACTGGCAATGATACCGAGGTCATCGGTCAACGCCTTGTCACCGGGTCTACCCCTATGCCCATCATGGAGATAACTGTTCCATCGACCAGTTTCGGGGTCATAAGTGATGAGGAGCGCAACAGTCGCTTGCCCACCAAGTGCATCGTAGAGGTCGCCAACCGATTCGATGGTCTGTGCCACACCATCAACGGCTGTGACCTTTAGTGGGACGTGAATCAAACTGATACCTTTTGGCACAGACAACAGATATTCCCGACCAGTTGTGGAAGGCGTTGGCGAGAATTGTAAATCAATGATCGCCTGCTTATCGAGAATCTGTTTGGACGAGAGTTGAACTGTGCGTTCGACAGATGCACCGGTGTCTGGGTTACGGACCTGAACGGTCACTGTATCCCCGCTGGTAGCGATAACATCCCTTTGGAGATTGAAAAAGGTAACGGTATACACACCGCCGACCTCCGAAACGCCTGTTTGAGTATTGCTCCCAATGATAACCGTTACCTGTAATCCTGCTTCAGCGGGAATGCCATCTTCAGTTTTAATGGTGCCCTCAATAGCCATCAGACTCGTTTCGGCTATTGTTGGGTTTTCTTCCACCACCGCTTCCACCACTGCAGTGACGGGTCGTATCGCGGTGAGTGCGGGTCCATTGTAGTTCGCGATGGCATCCGCGCCCACGGTGCAGATGAGCGTAGCATCAACGTGCAAGTTACCATTGAACGTCAACTCAACGGTAACCACCGTATCGCTCACACGGTTTATCCCTAACGTTCCAACGCTTACCCCCGAAATACCGGAGACCGTCACGGCACCTCGGATGTCCCGGAGGGCCCGCTCATAAGCCCCACCGGTTAGGGTGAGTGTGACGACGCTCCCATCAAGGGTTGCCTCTGTCAAAGGCAACTGCGTTGATGCGACGAGCGATGCCGCCGGTGTCTGTCCCGTAGTGACAAGTAGTTGTGCAATCAGTGCAGGTCCGTTGTATCCTACTAGGGCATCCGCGCCCACGGTGAAGGTGAGAATGGCATCGGTATCAATGTTACCCTCAAATTCCAGTTCAATGGTAATCTCCGTGTCACTGATACGGTCCACATTATAACTGCGAAAAGTCACACCGGCAATCCCCGATACGGTCACGTTCTTTCCGACAGTGTACTCAGACTCGTAGACACCGCCGATCAAGGTGAGTGTGACCACGCCCTCATCCAGCGTTGCCTCTGTCAACGGTGCATCTGTTGATACAACCACCGATTCCTTACCCCCGGTGACGGGCAGTGTGGCAATCAGGGCGAGACCGTTATATCCTACGAGTGCCCCGGACTCCACGGCGAGGGTGAGGGTGACATCGGTGTCAATGTTTCCCTCAAAGTCCAGTTCAACCGTAATCTCCGTGTCGCTCACACGGTCCACATTATAACTGCGAAAAGTCACACCGACAATCCCCGATACGGTCACGTTGCTCCCGACAGTGTACTCAGACTCGTAGACACCGCCGCTTAACGTCAGTGTGACCACGCTCTCATCCAATGTCGATTCTGTCAACGGTGCATCTGTTGATACAACCACCGATTCCCTACCCCCGGTGACGGGCAGTGTGGCAATCAGGGCGAGACCGTTATATCCTACGAGTGCCCCGGACTCCACGGCGAGGGTGAGGGTGACATCGGTGTCAATGTTTCCCTCAAAGTCCAGTTCAACCGTAATCTCCGTGTCGCTCACACGGTCCACATTATAACTGCGAAAAGTCACACCGACAATCCCCGATACGGTCACGTTCTTCCCAACAGTGTACTCAGACTCGTAGACACCGCCGCTTAACGTCAGTGTGACCACGCTCTCATCCAGTGTTGTCTCCGTCAAGGGTACCTCTGTTGATGCAACTATCGATTCCTTACCCCCGGTGACAGGCAGTGTGGCAATCAGGGCAGGCCCGTTATATCCTACGAGTGCCCCGGACTCCACGGCGAGGGTGAGGGTGACATCCGTGTCAAAGTTGCCCTCAAAGTCCAGTTCAACCGTAATCTCCGTGTCGCTGATACGGTCTACCCCCCAGCTTGCAACCGTAACCCCGTCAATACCGGATACCGTCACATCTCTGGTGGAACTCCATAAGTCTTCGTAAACACCGCCGGTTAGGGTCAGGGTCACCACGCTCTCATCCAACGTCGATTCTGTCAACGGTGCATCTGTTGATGCAACTATCGATTCCTTACTCCCGGTAACAGGGAGTGTTGTAATCAGTGCGGGGCCATTGTATCCTACGAGGGCATCGGCTTCCACGGTGAGGGTGAGGGTCGCATCCGTGTCAAAGTTACCCTCAAATGCCAGTTCAACGGTAATCACCGTGTCACTGATACGGTCTACCCCCCAACTTGCAACCGTAACCCCGTCAATACCGGATACCGTCACATCTCTGGTAGAACTCCATAAGTCTTCGTAAACACCGCCGGTTAGGGTCAGGGTCACCACGCTCTCATCCAACGTCGATTCTGTCAACGGTGCATCTGTTGAGGCAACCACCGATTCCTTACTCCCGGTAACAGGTAGGGTTGCAATCAGGGCAGGACCGTTGTATCCTACTAGAGCATCGGCTTCCACGGTGAGGGTGAGGGTGACATCCGTGTCAAAGTTACCCTCAAATGCCAGTTCAACGGTAATCACCGTGTCACTGATACGGTCTACCCCCCAACTTGCAACCGTAACCCCGTCAATACCGGATACCGTCACATCTTTGGTGGAACTCCATAAGTCTTCGTAAACACCACCGGTTAGGGTCAGGGTCACCACGCTTTCATCCAACGTTGATTCTGTCAACGGTGCCTCTATTGATGCGACCACTGATTCCTGTCCCGCGGTAACAGGGAGTGTTGTAATCAGTGCGGGCCCGTTGTATCCTGCGATGGCATCTGCGCCCACAGTGAATTTGAGCGTCGCATCCGTGTCGATGTTACCGTTGAATTTCAGTTCAACCGTCAACGCCGTATCACTGACACGATCCAAATCAAACCAGTGATAAGTGACACCATCAATGCCAGATATCTCCACCGCATCTCTGAGATCAAACGTAGATCGCTCGTACGTCGCACCGTTCAGTGTGAGTGTGACCACGCTCCCATGCAGCGTTGATTCTGCCAACGGTGCAGGTGTTGAGGCGGCAACCGATTCCGTCCCCCCGGTAACGGAGACCTGTACAATCAGTGCAGGCCCGTCGTATCTCGCTATGGCACCTGCACCCACAGTGAAGGTGAGTGCCGCATCGGTGTCAATGTTACCGTTGAAGTCCAGCTCAACGGCAATTTGTGTGTCGCTCTCACGCCTTACGTACCTTCCAACCGTTATGCCAACAATACCGGATACGGTAATCGCATTTTTGATGTCAGAGCGAGATCGCACGTAAGTTCCGTTGTTTAGCGTCAATAGGATGATGCCATCCAAAGTTGCCTCTGTAAAGGGTTGTGGTGTTAATACCGTTATTGTTGGTCGTTCTTCGACCACGGCGGTGACGGGTATCTCCGTGCTGAGTGCGGGCCCGTTATAGTTCGCTATGGCAGCTGCGCCGATAGTGAAGGTGAGGGTCCCATCGGTGTCAAAGTCTGTCCCATCATAAGTCAGTGGAACAGTGACCTGCGTATCGCTGATGCGCGCCACATTGAACCGGCTGAACGTAACGCCGGGGATGCCGTCGACTTGCACCGCCCGACTGATGTCGGCCCTCGATTGCACGTACACACCGGAGTTCAGTGTCAGTGTCACTACACTCTGATTCAGCGTTGCCTCTGTCAACGGATGTGGGGTTGATGCAGTTACTGTTGGGTTTTCCTCCACCACTGGGATGACGGGTAATTGCGCGATAAGCGCGGCACCGTTGTATCCAGCTACAGCGTCCGGCTCGACGGTGAAGGTGAGTGCCGCATCCGTGTCAAAGTCTGTCCCGTCAAATATCAGTTCAACGGTCACCTGCGTGTCGCTGATGCGCGCCACATTAAATCGGTTCACAGTGACACCTGCAACACCTGATACGGTCACGTTATTTCCGACCGTGTACCGAGACTCGTAGACCCCGCCGGTTAACGTGAGTGTGACCGTGCTTCCGTTCAGTGTCGCTTCGGTTAGTGGGGCTGCCGGTGATGCGACCACCGATTCTGTACCCGCCGTGACGGGTGCGGTCGCTGTGAGTGCGGAGTCATTGTAGTTCGCGATGGCATCCGCTTTGACGGTGAAGGTGAGGGTCGCGTTGGTGTCGAGGTCGGTCCCGTCGAATGTGAGTTCAGCCTGCAACTCCGTGTCGCTCGCACGCTTCACATCCGACGGTCTAACGGTTACGCCGGGGATGCCGGTAACCGTCACCGGATCGCTGAGCCACCCCTCATATTTTCGTTCGCGCAACCGGAGTGTGACCACACTTCCATTCAGCGTTGCCTCTGTCAACGGTTGTGACGCTAACGTTACCGTTGGGCTTCTTAAATCGTCTTGGTCGGTGACAGCGATGGTGACGGAAATGGTGTCGGTGAGACTCCCATCGGAGACGGAGACGGTTACGGTATAGGAGGTCCTTGTTTCGTAGTCCAGTGCCTCCCTAGTTCTCAACTGCCCATAAGTGCGGTCAATGGCAAATGATGCCGCATCAACACCACTGAGGCTGTAGGTTAGCGAATCGTTGTCCGCATCTGTTGCCTCCACCGGGGCACCGATGTTTACGCCTGACCCCGTATTCTCCGCCACCAAACGGGTAGTGCTACTGCCCTCTGTGAACACCGGCCCCCGGTTTGTGGGCGTTTCGGCTACGTCAGTGACACTGATGGTGACCGTAATCTCATCGCTGAGGCTCCCATCGGTGACGGTCACCGTTACGGTATAGGTATTCTTGGTTTCGTAGTCGAGTGCTGTCCTGGTTCTCAACTGTCCAGAAGTGCGGCCGATGTCGAACGCAGATGCGTCCGGCCCCTCAAGGGTGTAAGTCAAGGTGTCGCCACTGTCCGCGTCGGTCGCAGACACGGGGCCCCCGATGTTTACACCTGCCCTCGTATTCTCTGCCACCGAACGGGTGGTGCTACTGCCCTCGGTGAACACCGGCTCCCTATTTGTGGGCGATTCGGGGACATCGGTGACGGTGATGGTGACGGTGATAGAGTCGGTAAGACTGCCATCGGAGACGGTGCCCGTTACGGTGTAGGAGGCTCTGGTTTCGTAGTCCAGTGTCCTCTTGGTTTTTAGCTGTCCAGAGAGCGGCTCAATGTCGAACGAAGATGCGCTGGGGCCGCCGAGGGAATAAATCAAGGTGGTGCCGCTGTCCACATCGGTAGCGACTACGGGGTTACCAATATTTACGCCTCTCGCCGTATTCTCCGGCACCGATCGGCTGGTACTACTGCCCTCGGTGAAGGCCGGTGCGGTGTTTGGAGCCACTTCAGGGAGATCGGTGACCGTGATGGTGACGGTGATGGATGCGGTGAGACTGCCATCGGAGACAGCAACTGTTACGGTATAGGCATTCTTGGTTTCGTAGTCCAGTGCCGCCTCGGTTTTCAACTGCCCGGTCGTACTAATGATGTCAAACGCAGCGGCATCCGTACCGCTGAGGGTGTAGGTTAGGGAGTCATTGTCCGCATCCGTCGCCCCCACAGGGGCCCCGATGTCCGCGCCCGACCCCGTATTCTCCGCCACTGTAAGGATCGCGCTGACACCCTCGGTGAACACAGGCCCTCTGTTCGCGGGGGTTTCGACTACGTCGGTGACCTCGACCGTAACGGTGATGGATGCCGTGTGACTGCCATCAGAAACGGTGATTGTTACGGTATTATAGGCTTCCTTGGTTTCGTAGTCAAGTGCCGCCTTGGTTCTCAACTGTCCAGAAGTGCGATCCACCTCAAACGATGCCGAATCCGCCCCGCTGAGGGTGTAGGTTAAGGAGTCGTTGTCCGCATCCGTCGCCGCCACGGGGCGACCAATGTCTACGCCCGATGCGGTATTCTCCACCACTGAGCGTGTGGTTCTGGAACCATTGATGAACACCGGTGCCACATCATTTACGTTGCTGACATCAATAGTGACCGCGATTGAGACAGTGAAACTGCCATCGTCGACCGTGACCGTTACGCTATGGGTGGCTTTGGTTTCGTAGTCGAGTGCCGCCTTGGTTCTCAACTGCCCGGTCGTGCTAATGATGTCAAACGCGGAGGCATCCGCACCCCCGAGGGTGTAGGTCAAGGTGTCGCCACTATCTGTATCTGTCGCTGCCACGCGGGCACCAATGTTGACACCCGATGCCGTATCCTCCGCCACTGTACGGGTCGCACTGGGGCCATCGGTGAACGCCGGTGGACTGTTCGTGGGCGTTTCGTCTACGTCGGTGACCGTGATGGTGGCGGTAATCTCATCAAAGAGTCGGCCATCGGAGGCAGTGACAGTTACGGTATACGCTGTCTTGGTTTCGTAGTCGAGTGCCGCTAACGTCTTCAATTGCCCTGTCGCCCCTTCAATCGCAAACGACCCCGCATCAATACCGCTGAGGGTGTAGGTCAAGCTATCTCTGAGATTCGCATTCGGGTCGGCACTGTTGGCATCCGTCGCCGCCACAGGGCTATCGATGTTTACACCCGCCCCCGTATTCTCTGCCACCGAGCGGGTGGTACTGGAGCCGTCGGTGAAGGCCGGCCCTTTGTTGATTGTCCATCCCATATCCTCAAATATGCCGAGTGTAATGGGACCAGGGTGGTGACTTGCTTCGGCCCGAGCTTGATACGGGGTCATTAAAGCGTTCGGGTCGCCTGCCGGAAACGTAGCCTCATCCAAGTGGGTGTAGCTGGAGCCTTGGTGCCAAGGATTGGGCGCGTAAAGCTTGGGGCGTATGCCACCGTGCCCTTCAACCCCTTTTTCCCCATTCCAGAAGAGATTGTCACCGGTGAACGCATCCAGAAGGGCGGTAGAAGGATCGTCAAAAGCGATAATCTTTTCTCCCGTTCCATTTTCTACAAAAATATCGTAAATCTCAGGTAATTCGTCGGGATTGCCGCTCCTCAGCTGACCCCGATCAACAGAAAAAGAAAGTATCTCAATTGAGAAGGGAACTACAGTAGCAGAACTAAAAAAACCGAGACCGTGCCCAATCTCATGAAGCACGACACTAACGAAGTCCTGTTTCCCTAAGGGGGTGTTGCCATCTGTGCCAAAATACCACCCTAATTCCGAATTACTGTTGAAGCTCGTTATGATGTCCGGTTCGCCTCGATCCAGGTCCCTTCCGACCCGCTTATCAGCGAGTGCAAGAGTGACCCACACACCTAACGATGCCGATTCCCGCCTGCCTGCCGGTCGTGCGGATCCCAAATTAATGAATCCATCCTCATATCCACCTTTATTCCTAAAGGTTGCCTCAATCCGGATGGGCACAGGGGACCGGATGAGCGAATCCCAAATATCGACCGCATATTGAAATGCCGCCTGCGCTTCGGGCGTAAAACCGCGGTACGTTACGATAAATTGTGATGGTGCCCCCCTTGAATCGCTACCCCGTTGGGATAGGTTCAGCAGCGGTGGTGGGGGAACAAATGTATTCGCATTTCCCATGGTTCCATATAAAATTATCAAGCCCTGCCCTTTAGCTCGGTTTATAGGGTTTACCGTTGACTGATCTGTAGATGTGCCTGACGATTGTCCCGGCACTTCAGCTCGGCTCATGGCACGGGGCATCAGTCCAAGGAAAAAGAATATCAAAATAGAAACTGTAAATAGGCCTTTTGCAAATTTCATAGCAACCGTGCGGCTCCGGTGGTAATTGTTCAGTGATTGGTCTTTCAATTTATTACTTCCAAACGGATAATAAATCACAATAGAATCCTCCTTCAATTGCCAAAGAAATCAAATTGGTTACACAACTTAAAAACAATGAACTTCATACGATTTCAAAATCTAAATGTTACACCTTCCCCTGGCGGGTGGCAAGATGACTTGACGCAAAAACACACGACGAATTGCGTAGGGAACTTATGTCTATGTTCCCTACAAGAATACCGATCGGTGAACCCTAATCACACCGTGCTCTTGTTGTAGCTTATAGATTACGAATTGGTATCACATCCCGTAGGGGCGGGGGGACCCCGCCCCTACGGGTTCTGCTTGGATAAATGCTACTTGAGAATGATCATCTTTCGCGTGGCGGAATAATCGCCCGCAGTTAGGGTATAAAAGTAAATCCCACTTGCCACTCGCTCCCCGAGGTCGGTTCTGCCATCCCAGTAGATCGCTTCCGATCTACTTTCGTAGACTGCGGCAAGCTGATGCCCAACATTAAGCTGGCGCACCACACGACCGCGCTGATCATAGATGGTCACCGTCACAAACGCATCCTTTGCCAACCGATACGGTATCCACGTTTCGGGATTAAACGGATTCGGATAGTTGAGCAACAGCTCCGTTTTCGCAGGTATCTCGTAGGCAACCAATTCTGCCAAGGGGATACGGCTCCGCTTCACATCTTCAACCGTCACCGTATGCCGCACCGGGTGCACCCCAATCAATGGATCTGCGGAGTGCGCTGTGATTTCAAGGATATCCCCAACCTGCGCGGCTCGCCCTCTCTCAATATCAACGAAGGTGAACTGATAGGTGACACCGTCATTATCGGTCACGGACGTGTCCACTTTACCGGTTGAAAGGTTCTTAATGGTGACGGAGAAATCAGTCACGCCGAGTCGGGGCAGGGATGCCCCTCCTACCGGCGGAAGTATTGAACCGCTCACCGCTAAAACCGGTGTGGTATCCCTCACTTCGATACCCGTGAGTGCCATCAACGGCGCAACCGCTGTATCAGAGTTAGACCACCCCGCGCCGGTGATTTCAACCGTTGCCGCCCTCTTCGCAACCAAGATAAAGGATTGACCGCCCGTTACCGCTATATCCCCCGAATCCCCCGCCGATTCGGTTAACTTTATCTCACCGTCATTCGAGACGATAGCCAGCGTAATGTTGTCGTTCATCCCTTCTAGCGCAAGCAGGTCGCTCACGCGGGTTATCCGCGAATCGTTCAACGGCACCCCCACAAGGTTCATACCCGGGTGCAACGTAATTGAACTGCTGCCGTTTGTACCAAGCGCGTCGCCGGAAAGTTGCACGGAGGCAGGGGCTATCATAACAGCGATGATACCAAGGTCATCCGTCAAAACCTTGTCCGCAGACGACCCCCTATCCCCGCTACCGAAATAACCGCTCCATTGCTGGGATTGCGGGTCAAGCGTTATCAGGAGGCTCACGGTTGACGCACCGCCGAGTGCATCGTACAGGTCGGCGACCGATTCGAGCGTTTGTGTCGCGCCATCAACGGCAGTCACCTCTAGGGGGACGTGAATTAAACTGATGCCTGTTGGTACGGACAACAGATATTCCATTCCCGAAGGTGAGAATTGTAAATCAATCGTCGCCTGCTTAGCGGCAATCTGTTCGAGCGATAGTGGAACGGTGCGTTCAGTAGTCGCGCCGGTGTTTGCGTTCAGAACCTGAACGGTCACTGTGTCGCCGCTCGTGGCAACAACCGCTGTGCTCAAGAAAATAACGCTGTAACCGCCTCCTGCCTCCGAAGTCGCCGTTTTCGTGGTGCTCCCGATGGTAGCCGTTACCTGTAATCCTGCCTCTGCGGGAGTGCCCTCTTCAGTTGTAACCGTGCCTTTGATAGCCATCAGACTCGTTTCCGTATCTTGAGTCGTTGGAGTCGCCTCCGCATCTTGAGCCGTTGGAATCGCCGTGCTGACATCTGCTGCATCAAGAGCGAGTTGAACGCGCATTCCCCAATACTCTCCGTGCTGGCTGACTTGAACCAATAGAAGGTTGTTACCGGCTTTAAGGGGCACGGGGAAAGAACTGTATCTCGTCTCATAAGTGCGGGGATCTGGCGTACAATCCGTACGGTCGAAAGTCAAGGGTATATCAACTTTCCGGCACCCAAGGTTTGTTGCAACTTCTCTGTGGATTGCCTCGCCATTGAGCCACACTTTGAACGTGTCACCACTCAGCACCTTCATTGTGCCACCTTGGTTTCGAGGCGAGACGAGATTAATCAAGGCATACGCGGTATGCGCTTCTATGCTGTCACCTGTGCCGAATCCAAGGAGGTTGGCGGTGTCGTTAAGATTGTTCTCCCAACACACGGTTCTGCAATGCCACACGAAGAGACTTAGATTACAGAACTTGCGGCAGGAACGCTCTGTTGATACAATAGGACCGCTTCTCCATTGCAACTGTCCTACGGTATCCCCTTCATTCACGCCATTTTGGGCAATATGGACTTCCGTAACTGCGTCGCCACTCGCAGCAGCGAGAGAATCTACCTCTGTGGCATCCGTAGGCACAACCATCCAGAGCCACGGCCCTTGCATATACCCGTGGACCGACAGGCTAGTCGTGAAGTCATCACCGTTGTAATCTGATATCGCATCCGCTCCCACGGTGAAAGTCAGCGTCTTATCAATGTCAAAGTTGCCATCGAATTCAAGGGTAACAGTCACCTCCGTGTCGTTAACGCGCTGCACCCCGGCGGTTCCAATCGTGACTCTGGTAATACCGGATACCGTCACGGCATTGCCGACGATATTCTCGGGTGCGTAAACACCGTTGTGTAGTGTCAGAGTCACCACACTTCCATTCAGCTCTGTCTCTGTCAATGGACTCTCAGTGGATGCAATTACCGATTTGGCTCGGACGAGTATTTGCGCCGTAAGTGCGGGGCCGTTGTAGTTTGCGATAGCATCTGCACCTACCGTGAAGATCAACATGGCATCGGTGTCAAAGTTGCCGTTGAATTCCAGTTCAACAGTGATCTTCGTATCGCTCACACGGTCCACCCCGAAGGCCCAGTGATAAGTAACCCCTTCAATGCCAGATACTGTGACACCATCCCTGATGTCGAAGATAGACCATTCGTAAGTGCCGCCGCTTAGTGTGAGTGTCACCACGCTCCCATCCAGCGTTGCCTCCGTTAACGGTGTGTCAACTGATGCAGTGATTGTTTGCCCGGAACTACTCTGGGTGCCAACGGCTATCAAAACAGTAACTAAAATGAGTACAAGATATTTTGGGTTTAGAATCAACGTTTTCATAAGAAACTCCTTTTCATCGATTTCCGATTGCAACGTGCCATCCGGTTTTCGTAATGTCAGAACCCGTAGGGGCGGGGTCTCCCCGCCCGTTCCAATTCATTGCGGGGTTACTTGAGAATAACCATCTTTCGCGTGGCGGCATAGTCGCCCGCAATTAGCGTGTAAAAATAAATCCCACTCGCGACCCGTTCACCGAACTCCGTTCTCCCATCCCAGTAGATCGCCTTCGACCGACTCTGATAGACCGCCGCAATCCGGTGCCCAACCGCTATATCGCGCACCACACGACCGCGCTGATCATAGATGGTCAGTGTGACGAACGCATCCTTTGCCAACCGATACGGTATCCACGTCTCAGGATTAAACGGATTCGGATAGTTGAGCAACAGCTCCGTTTTCGCCGGTATCTCGTAGGCGACCAACTCCGCCAAGGGGATACGGCTCCGCTTCACATCTTCAACCGTTACCGTATGCCGCACCGGGTGTACCCCAATCAACGGATCTACGGAGTACGCTGTGACTTCAAGGATATCTCCAACCTGCGCGGCTCGGCCGGTCTCGATATCGACGAAGGTGAATTGATAGCCGCCGCCATTATTGGGCACGACTGTGTCCACCTTGCCGGTTGAGAGGTTCTTAACGGTTACGCGGAAGAGGCGGGAAACGGATTTCCCGCCTACGGGGGAGCCGCCGACATGCGAGATCGAACCGGTCACCGCTAAAACCGGTGTGGTATCCGTCACCTCAATACCGGTGAGTGCCATCGGTGAGGCGGCCGGTTGCCCTGCGGGAGTAGACCACCCATCGCCCAAAATCTCAACCGTCGCCGCGCTCTTCGCAACCAAGATAAAGGATTGACCGCCCGTGACCGCTATATCACCCGAATCCCCCACCGATTCGGTTAAATTAATCTCACCGTCATCCGAGACGATAGCCAGCGTAATGTTGTCGTTCATCCCTTCTAGCGCAAGCAGGTCGCTCACACGGGCTATCCGCGAATCGTTCAACGGCACCCCCACAAGGTTCATCCCCGGGTGCAACGTGATTGAACTGCTGCCGTTTGTACCAAGCGCGTCGCCGGAAAGTTGCACGGAGGCAGCGGCGGTCATTACCGCAATGATACCGAGGTCATCCGTCAACACCTTGTCCGCAGACGACCCCCTATCCCCGCTACCGAAATAACCTCGCCATTGCTGGGCTTGCGGGTCAAGCGTTATCAGGAGGCTCACGCTTGACGCACCGCCGAGTGCATCGTACAGGTCGGCGATCGATTCGATGGTCTGTGCTACGCTATCAACGGCAGTCACCTCTAGGGGGACGTGAATTAAACTGATGCCTGTTGGTACGGACAACTGATATTCCATGGTGGTCGTAGATCCCGTGGGCAAAAATTGCAAATCAACAGTCGCCTGCCTAGCGGTAATCTGTTCGGACGATAGTGGAACGGTGCGTTCGGCAGTCGCACCGGTGTTTGCGTTCAGAACCTGAACGGTCACTGTGTCGCCGCTCGTGGCAACAACCGCTGTGCTCAAGAAAATAACGCTGTAACCGCCTCCTGCCTCCGAAACCGCCGTTTTCGTGGTGCTCCCGATGGTAGCCGTTACCTGCAATCCGGCTTCCGCGGGAGTGCCCTCTTCAGTTGTAACCGTGCCTTTGATTGCCATCAAAGTCGTTTCCGATGGAGCGGTAAAGGTCAGCGGCAGGTCATCGGATTTGACGAGGGTATAGCCTTGATGAAGACGGGCATTATATCGCACTTCAGTGGGTATACTCGGCAACGGACCAATATTCACTATAGCAATGAGGTTTTCGCCGGGTGTGCGGGTCACAGTCAAAGGCTCGCTTTCTACACTGCCTTTGGGAATCGTGATGGTGGTTACGCCACTGCTGATACTCCCGTTTGTAATGGTGAGCGGCAGGACAATATCATAAGGCGCGCCGGTGGGTGCTACAGCCTTGAACTGACTCTCCTCAACCTGCTCCAGTGACACGATGAGAGGCAGAGGGTCAACCGCGTTGCGATCGAGGGTAAGGGCTTCTAGTGCAGTAAGTCCATCAAAGATGCCCGCTGGCAACGAACTCAACTGATTCTTGGACAAGTGGAGCGATGTCAGTGCGGTGAGATTGTCAAAGATGCCCGCCGGCAACGTACTCAACTGATTCCCGAACAGGTTGAGAAATGTTAGTGCCGATAGGTTGTCAAAGATACCTGCTGGCAACGTACTCAATTGGTTCAGGTCAAGTTCAAGCTTTGTTAGAGTTGATAGTTTGTCAAAAATGCCTGCCGGCAACAAACTCAATCGGTTCTCGGCTAGGTCAAGCGTTGTCAGCGTGGTGAGCTTGTCAAAGATGCCCGCCGGCAACGTACTCAACTGATTCTCGGACAAGTAGAGCGATGTCAGTGCGGTGAGATTGTCAAAGATGCCCGCCGGCAACGTACTCAACTGGATGCGGGACAGGTTAAGTGATGTCAAAGCGGTGAGATAATCAAAGATACCCGCTGGCAACGAACTCAACTGGGTGTCGTTGGGCAGATTGAGCCGTTCCAGTGCGGTGAGTCCATCAAAATCGCTAGCTGTAAGTGATCTGATACTTGTGAAGCCAAAGTTAAGTTCCGTAATCGCAGCGAGGTGTGCCTCGGTCACATCGCTGGCAGAATTTACGCCTGGAATTGCCCTAACGATAGCGTCGCGCACCTGCGGTGTGCGCTCGCTAACTGGGGTAATGCCTCCCGGAATCGTAGTTACGCGTGCGGCAGCACCACGACCATCCCCGCCTCTGGCACGGACCTCGAAGGTATACTCTGTTCCATTAGCCAGACTAATATGACGAAAATCAGAATCGTAATCGTCTTGATCGCCAACGGTAACACTTATCTGATTGCTTCCGCTTGAATGGCTGGGGCGGAAGGTCTCCCAGTCCGGATCCCAAGTGCTTCCCCCATCGTTACTGATCCGGACTTCGTACTCGGTGATAGGCAACGTGGTCGGGTCAGCGTTGGCAGGAGGTTCCCAAGTCAACGTCACCTTCTTGTAGCCAGGAGTCGCGCTCAAGTTTGTCGGAGGGTCTGGCGGTATGGGAGTGGTTTCAATTAGGCGTACCTGCACGGTCTTGCCAGCGGACCAATTCAAGTCCACATTCCGCCACGTATGCTGATTAAAATCGAGTGCTGCTACTGACCTAAACTGATGCGAGTCCAAATGCAATTCAAATCCGCCCGGCAGCAACGGACTAGTTTGCAAAACCAGTGATTTCCCCCCCGAATTATAGTAGAGTCTATATAGGGTGTAAGAAATACCATTCAGGACGAATGCTTGAGAAGAAAGAGATCCATAGGCGTATTGCGGTCTCGAATCTCGGTTGTAACCGAACCATGTGCCGCTGAGGTTTGTGCCCATCGTCATCGTCAAAACGGAAATGTCGGGGATGTCTCCCGCTGTCACCACCAACGGCAGGTCGTCTGATTTGGCAAGGGCATAGCCAGAATGGTTTGCGGGCAACCCCGGCACCGTGTCGATGTCCGCGGTGACGGCAAACGTTGTGCCGGGGGTACGCGTCACGGTGAGGGTCTCACTTTCCACACTGCCCACGGGAATCGTGAGCGTCGTTGCCCCACCGTTGATGCTTCCATTAGTAACGGTGAGTGGTAGCACAATAGCAAACGGCGCGCCTGCTGGTGCTACAGCCTTAAACTGTCCGCCTCCAACTTTCTCCAGTGAGACATTAAGGGGCAAGGGATCAACTGCGTTGCCAGACAAGTCGAGCGATGTCAACGACGATATTCCAGAAAACAGGCCATCAGGGAGAGTTGACAATTGATTGTTACTCAAGTTAAGTTCTGTCAAGGATGTTAGTTGGTCAAAGATACCATCGGGGAGACTTGTCAGTTGGCCACTTAGTCTGACCGTTGTCAGGTTGGTCAACTTGTCAAAGATACCATCGGGCAGTACGTTTAGCTGCCCAGCATCGAGATCCAATTCTGTCAGGTTGCTGAGATTGTCAAATATCCCATTGGGCAATGAACGCAACTGCCCAGCATTAAGATCTAATTCTGTCAGATTGGTGAGTTGGTCAAATATCCCGTCAGGCAAAGAACTCAACTGTACTCCACCCACAGCCAATTCTGTCAGATTGGTTAGGTTGTCAAACACTCCGGCTGGCAGCGAACTTAATTGAAAATCTTCCCACCACAAGACCGTCAAGTTGCTGAATTCATTGAAAAAACCTGCCGGTAGGGAAGTGAGAGCTGTCCCCAGAGAAAATTCAGTCAATCCGGTGAGTCCGTCGAAATCGCCTGCCTTCGTAGGATTAGTAAGCTCAAGAGTCAGTCGGGTAATCGCGGCGAGATGTGTTTCAGTCACATCCACTGCATTGTCCACGCCAGGCACTGCGGCAACAATCGCATCGCGCACCTGCGGCGAGCGTTGGCTAACCGGGGTTAATATATGTCCACCCAGTTCTGGGAACGCGAGCGGTAGGTCAGCGGATTTGACAAGGGTATAGCCGGAATGGTTTCTCCATAGCCCCGGCAATGTTTCAATATCCACAGAAACAGCAAACGTCGTGCCGGGCGTGCGGGTCACGGTGAAGGTATCGCTTTCCACATTGCCTACTGGGATCGTGATACTCTCTGCGCCGCCGACAATGCTGCCGCTTGCAACCCTGATAGGCAATACAAGTTCATAAGGTGCGCCCGCGGTTGCCACCGCCTTGAACTGACCATCCGCAACACGTTCCAGTGAGATAGTAAGCGGCAGCGGGTCAACAAGATTGCCGGTCAGGTTAAGAGTTGTATATTCCCCTAATTCGGCAAGCCGATCTTCTGGTATTGGACCCAGCGGGACATCAAATATCTCAACCCCTGTAAGATCGGGAGGCTCGTCAAAAATGCCCTCAAAGATGCCATCAGGTAATGAACTCAACTGGTTGTTGCTTAGGTCGAGAATCATTGTAGCTTTGTCGAAGATACCCCTCGGTAATGAACTTAACTGGTTGTTACTTAGGGACATGAACCACACGTTGGTAAAATTGTCAAAGATGCCGTCTGGTAATGAACGCAACTGAGTGTTGACTATGCCGAAGCGTTGCATATTGGTGAGATTGTCAAAGATGCCAGCTGGCAACAAACTTAACTGGGGACTGATTATGGCGAGCGTAGTCAGATTGGTGAGATTGTCAAAATAACTATCTGGTATTGAACTGAACGTGCCGCTTAGCCCGAGTGCTTCCAGGTTGGTGAGATTATCAAAGATGCCAGTTGGCAACACATTGAACGAGCCACCTATGCCAAGTATTTCCAGATTGGGGAGATTGTCAAAATCTCCCTGTTTTAGTGCTGTAATATTCTCTTCCTGCATATCCAGTTCCGTAATCGCAGCGAGGTGTTCTGTGGTCACATCGGCGGCAGAATCAACACCATCTATTGCAGCCACAATCGCATCGCGCACCTGCGGCGTGCGGTCTGCAACCGGGGTAACCTCGCTGTCATCCGGCAATGGAGTTGGCGTGATGGTACGTGGTAGGTGAAGCGTTTCCAGATTGGGGAGATTGTCAAAATAGCCTTCTGGCAGTGGACGCAACGGGTTGTCCAATAGATTGAGAAATGTCAGGTTGGTGAGTTTGTCAAAGATGCCTGCTGGCAATGAACTCAACTCGTTACCACTTAGGTTGAGCGTTTCCAGGTTGGTGAGTTTGTCAAAGATGCCCGCTGGCAATGAACTCAACTCGTTATCGTCCAGACGAAGACTTGTCAGGTTGGACATGCCATCAAAATCACCAAGTTTCAGTTCTGTAACATCCCCATGCAGACTAAACCAATTGCCGCCGAGGTCTAAGTTAACTCCGCCGGACACATCCAGACTCGTAATCGATTTGAGGTGTGCCTCAGACACATAGTGCCCCATGTTATATTTCTTATCTACAAATTTCCCATTCACCATGTAGCGTAGGTCTCTATCGTGGTGGATATGATTTATCTCTGGCACTACACCTACGATAGCGTCAAGCACTTGCGGTGTGCGTTCAGCAACAGGGGTGGGTGCTCCTGCCAAGGGGCTGAACATTTCCAAATGGAAGGATGACCTATAGAACTCGCAGCCAGACACGGTGGCATACGGCAATATCCTCTCAAAGTCTACAATAACCGCAGCGGTTGTGCCGGGGGTGCGAGTCACAGTGAGGACATCGCTTTCCACACTGCCTGCCGGGATGGTGACACTCTCTGCACCGCCATTGATACTTCCATTCACAACAACGAGCGGCCGGTCTATGTCCTTCGGCGCACCGGTAGGCATAACCGCTTTGAACTGACCTTCGCCAACCTTCTTCAAACCTACGGTAAGCGGAATCCTCGGAAAAAGAGATGGATCAGAGCCATAAGTTTCATACCATTTAATTTTGAGATTACTTAGAGAAGTGAGTCCTTTAAAAATCCCTGCCGGCAGAGGAGTACTCTCTGAATATCCGGACTCAATTCTCAGTTCAAGCAATCTCAAACCGGTGAGACCATCAAAATCGTCGCTTCTCAGGCGATTGTTGGTGTCAATATTATTCACAAACATCGTCCCTATGTCGGCAAGGTGGGCATCAGTGATATGATCATAACTGGAGACGCTCCGATCATGGAACAGACGGACTACATTATAAATAGAGTCTGCAACCCGTGGTGAGCGATTGCGAAGCGGGACATCCAGCTCCGGAATATTTCTTGCCTGAAGTGTATATCCACTAGTATGTGGAGCTTCAATTCTATTTCCCTGCCTATCAACAGCCGTGACATAGACCGTGTGCCGAAGCCGATTGAGAAGATTTGTATCACCAACAGACGGAGTGTTCCCTTCATAATTAAATGTGACAGTCATATCTGTTTGCCCAGACAAATTACGGTATTCTATCACTTCATGAAATCCGCCGGGAATACCGCCGATTCCTTTAGGGGTCTTCACAAAAAGACTTACCTGTTGAAGTCCCTCGGGATCTCGAACCCTGACTCGGACCGGCACATGAAGCGGAGGAATCGGCTGGCCGGCTACATATCCAACGACACCATATATATAATTCGTGGAAGAAAGAAGTTGCACGGATGGAAGTGATCCCGCTTGAAGCGGAACACTGCTATTAAAGTAGGGATTCACGGCTAAGAAGTGAGCAGCACCTGCAGACAAAGAGTTTTGATCTCCATAGGACATGATGTGGGCATTATCACGGAAATCGTGTTGCAAGCCGAAGGCGTGTCCCAGTTCATGGGCTGCAGAACTCCAGTTCCATCTGCCAAAAATTACTGCCCGTCCTTTCTGTTTAATGCCAACTCCATTTCCACCGGACGATTTACTAATGTCCATAACAACTAATTGAACGATTGAAGAGGTATCAAAAACGCGGTCAATCTCGTTTCCGGGACGCTGTGTGTTTATGTAATGGCTATTGCCGCGGTCGCCATCCACGCGATAAACAACCGGATCCCCATCGTCATCAGAGTGAATCTTGAAGGTTTTGTTCCCGTGTCCATGTGCCGCCATCTGATCGGCATAGAAAGACTGCACCTCAAGGATTCCAGTTTGCATATCATCAACAACATTTTGGCGATATGTACGGTCGTTGGGTAAGAAGTAAAAGAGCATTACGGTCCCTGGTTCAATAGGGTAAGCTTTTTGTGACCGCCCATAACTAATATTTTGTATACCAACGCAAAGTATCAAGACAGTAAGTATAGTAAATACCAGACATTTTTGATTTCCAAATAGCATTTTCATAAAAAAACTCCTTTTCACAGGTCTCCGATTGCACCGTGCAATCGGGTTGATTTTCGCGATTATTTAACAATCATTGTGAACATGAGCCAATCCTGCCACGATAAACGTATTCTATAATCAATCGCTGAACCGATCAATCAGGAAATTCCCCATTTTTCTGTGGGCGATATCCCCGAAATCCTGTAGACAAGTCAAACAATGGCCGGCTAGGGGTGCAAAAGAGAACGCACTTGAAGCATGATAGGTTGAAAAAAATCGCAGATTAGTTCTGTTTTTCCATCCATCGAACGGCGTGGTGAATCAACTCCGTACCACTATTTATCTCTAACTTCTGTTTAATCCGCTCTAGGTGGGTTTCAATGGTTTTAGGGCTCCGATGAAGATGTTGAGCAATTTGACGAGTGCTTTTGCCCTCACCAATCAGTCGAAACACTTCAAATTCACGCTGACTTAAACTGCTGACTACACCTCTAGGTTTTGAAGGGCTGTTTTCTCTACCAAGAACCTGAGCCAGTAGACCTGCTTCCATCGTTTCACTGAGATAGATGTTGCCTTCTAAAACGGTGCGAATTGCCAATACAATGGTTTCCGGTGCGTTGTTCTTCATCAGATAACCGCTGGCACCTATCTTCAGTATCGATTCAGCATAGTCAAACTCTGGACGGGCCGAAAACACCATAATTGGTAAATCAGCATTGAGATGTCGCATCTCTTGAATCAGTTGGAGACCGTCTTCATCTCCAAGCGAAACATCAATAATCACCAGATCAGGTTTTAAGGTTTCAAACAATTCTAGGGCTTGCAAAACGCCGAAGGCTTCTCCACACACTATTAGGTCATCTTGATTGTCAATAATGCTTCTCAACCCTTCATGTACGACTGGATGGTGATCAATTACAAAGATTCGTTTCGGTTCTCTGTGTTCTTTCACAGTTATCCCTGACTACGAGTATAACGTTTGCGGAGATATCAAACGCTTGTTCAATCTCGTTCAGTTCCAAGGTTACGTTGCTGTAGTGATCGGCAGAATAGTTCCCATCCACGCGATGAACAATCGGATTGCCTTGTGCATCGGTTTCAATCTGGAAAGTTTTGTTACCGTGTCCGTGAGCCGCCATCTGCTCGGCATAGTAAGGACTGCACCTCAAGGATTCCGGTTTTCATCGGTCTCCGATTGCACCGTGCAATCAGGTTGATTTTCGCTATGACATTTAACAGAATTTCAGAAACCGGGTTTTTTGCGTCAAGTTGCGTCGAGTCATCTCGCTGTCCTCCAATCATTGTGAACATGAGCCAATCCTGCCACGGTAAACGTATTTTATAGTCAATCGCTGAACCGATCAATCAGGAAATCCCCCATTCTTATGTGGGTAAATCCCCCATTCTTATGTGGGTAAATCCCCTATTTTTCTGTGGGCGATATCCCCATAATCGTGTACACAAGTCAAACAATGGCCGGCTCCGAGTGCAAAAGAGACAGCACTTGAAGCATGATAGGTTGAAAAAAGGCGCAGATTAGTTCTGTTTTTCCAGCCATCGAATGGCGTGGTGAATCAACTCCGTACCACTATTTATCTCTAACTTCTGTTTAATCTGCTCTATGTGGGTTTCAATGGTTTTAGGGCTCCGATGAAGATGTTGAGCAATTTGACGTGTGCTTTTGCCCCCACCAATCAGTCGAAACACTTCAAATTCACGCTGACTTAAACCGCTGACTGCACTTCTAGGTTTTGAAGGGGTGTCTTCTCCACCAAGAACCTGAGCCAGTAGCTCTGCTTCCACCGTTTGACTGAGATAGATGTTGCCTTCTAAAACGGTGCGAATTGCCAATACAACGGTTTCCAGTGCTTTGTTCTTCATCAGATAACCGCTGGCACCTGCCTTCAGTATCCGTTCAGCATAGTCAGACTCTGGACGGGCCGAAAGCACCATAATTGGTAAATCAGCATTGAGATGTCGCATCTCTTGAATCAGTTGGAGACCGTCTTCATCTCCAAGCGAAACATCAATAATCACCAGATCAGGTTTTAAGGTTTCAAACAATTCTAGGGCTTGCGAAACCTCGAAAGCTGCTCCGCAAACTATTAGGTCATCTTGATTGTCAATAATGCTTCTCAACCCTTCATGTACGACTGGCTGGTCATCAATTACCAAGATTCGTTTCGGTTCTCTGTGTTCTTTCACAGTTACACCTCACTATTAGTTTGAACAATATTACTGAATTACACTTATTATTTCCTGAACAATCTCATACAAATTTTGCTACCCAACCCTCTGTTCGTAAAATTAGGCAGTAAATCTGTCTATAAAGTAACCCTCTCATAATTTCGAGGATGGGTGTTTGTCCTTTTAAGTTATGGGTCTGCTCTCATGATAACTTTAGGACATTCGTCCGATTCATTCAACGCCTTTTGGGGCGAAGGTATTGAAGAGTTTTAGTCAGTAAAAAAAATACGACATAGTTCTCTCTTTTGGCGATATTGTTGGGCAGAATCGATCACAAAAAAAAACTAACAGCCAAGTTTTGACTGTTAGCAGATATATTAGCGGGCAATTGAGCGCATAGAATTGACGCTTTCAGTATCCCTAAGTATTTAATTGTGCACACTTTTTTATGAGATCGAGTAAAACTCCTATTGCAATTTTCTTTTTTGCATAACCTCCAATCTATTTAATGGGTTACTTTTGGGTAGTTTATCAATAAGTCCGGTCTAAAGGTAAGTTTTTTTCATCAGCAGGTTTCAATGTAAAATTTGGAGTAGTGTAAGCACTGCCCGTTCTGGTTATCCGTGATTGAAACTTGCTAAATAACCTCAGTTGTTACCTATTCTTTCGCCTGTTCCGAATAGCCCTAGATGATAAAACGCTTAAATTAACCCCTCATAACGGAAAGCCCTACTGAATAGATTACAGGTTATGTGAAAAAATTTATTTTGAGCGCGTTTTTTCCAATTTGCTGCCTAACCTCCAATCTATTCAGTGGGTCTAATACTCTGAATATTTTTATTTTCAGGCAACAAAAAGGATATCAAAAATCCGATCGGAAGTCAATCGTTTGAGATGTAACGTTTATCCCTTAAACTTGTTTACTCTTGGAATTTATTCTGACTGCAACTTCACAATCTCATCAATCTGCCGACGCGCATAATCAACGATGACACTGTCTTTAAACCCTATAAAAATCGCGCGAGTGGGTAATCCACTCGCGCCTCCTTTCATAGCGAACCCCGCGGTGATCAGCAAACTTCAGAAACCGAGTTTTGAAGAAAACACTCGGTTCGGTTGGATGAGGATTAAGAAATAAACAGGTCTGTACGTAGGCAACGGATTTCTGGCTTACAGGCTTGGGGATTCCTGTACGCGGGCAAGGGGGATCCGAAGGGTAGGAAAGGGATTTCCTACCCACGGACCTGAGCCACTGGGGATTGATAGATTATGATGTTTCAGAATTTAATCGGGTTCTCCCGGTTTTCCATCCTTCCAGTCTTTTCCCTTTGCGCTTAGCATTTAAGAATAGACTCCGTATTCTTTGAAGCGATTGCCGCTTTCTTTTCGGCATCAAGGTCGAGATTTCTGAACCAGTCAATGATAGGGAGTTCTTGCCCTGCGCGCAATACGTCTGTACCAAAGCAGAGTTTTTGCCAGTTGCGTTCCAGGAAACCGGGGGTAAAGTCCGGGTCACGCGTGAGGGCATTATAGGCGGAACCGGCGGAAAGGTCAGCATACACGTTTGGATACTCCTGAAGCAGACGGTCTACGGCACCGCCGGGCGTGATGGGCCCTGTGGGATACCCCCCTCGAACCGTGCAATCGCCCGAAATTTCGCACCACCATCCGGGGCTGTGCATAATGAAGGTCAGCTCAGGGTATTGCTGAATCATCTGCTCGGTGCGTGGCAAGCCGTTTTCGTCGATGTTCAGCCCGGGGTCGAGATGGAAGAGCACACACCAACCGATTTCACTGCACGTTTGGTAGATCTCCTGACACCGTGGGTCATCTATGTAAAGCCCCATTTTGTGCTCGCCAAAGCCGAGACACCCCATCTCCTGAAACATCCGAATTTTACTCGCTAAGCCTCTGCGCCGTGGGTCTACAGCACCGAAGGCAATGAGCCGGTCTGGAAACTGCTGAACCGCTTCAAGTGCTTCAAGCGTCGTGCATATTCCGTCGCACGACTCTGGGCTGTCAAGCGTGAGGAGCACAGACCGCTCTATACCGTTTTCGTCCATCAGTTCAACGAGCATCTCAGCAGTAAGTACGGGCCAATCTGGGGCAAACGAAAGTAGCCCAATATGTGTGTGAATGTCAATCATGTTAGATTCCTCCAAGGATTTAGAAAGAGGGGGTTGGAAGGGTGGAAGATTGGAAGGGTGGAAGGGTGGAAGATTTGAAGGATGGGAAGAAACTTCAACTACCCTTCCCACCTGTCCATTCTAATCCGCTTCCATCCTTTGATGCGTACGCTTTTATTTTAACTTTACGAGCTCATCAATCTGCCGCCGGGCATAGTCGACGATGACACTGTCCGGATAATCGCGAATCAGTGCTGTGTATGTCTTATGTGCTTGTTCGGGTTGATTGAGTTGGTCGTGGTAGATGCCAGCGATCTTTGCAAGTGCTTCCGCCGCACTTGGGCTTTCACTCGCCACGACCTGTTGATATGCTGCGATTGCTTGAGCGTGTGCCTGAGTGCGCTGATGAATTTCGCCGAGCAGTAGCCAGAGGTCATCAACAATCAGGGCTTTCGGATACGCTTCGATTGTTTTTTGAGCTTGTTCCATCGCCTCATCGGTCTTGCCATTGAGGTTGGCGTGTAAGGCTTTGACGTAATTGTGGAGGGGGACGTAGGCGTAATCGGAGTTGGACTGAATCAGGATGATGCGAGCCAAAGCGTCGTTGCTTGTCGGGTCAGATACGCTAACATCAAGCACTTTTTTGTATTCGGCGATTGCCGCCTCGAAAGCCCCTGCGAAGAGATATGTATCACCAATCAACTTGCGGGCGTTGGCTTTGAAAACGCTATCTCCATCGGCGACCGACACAAGGATATCCCTGGCGAGCGTATACTGTCCCTGTAAGATGCGACACTCCGCCAAACCGAGCCGAACCTTCTGTTGCTGCTTGGCCGTCAAGGAGTGGTTTGCCATCGACTGATAGACCTGAAGCGCGGCTTCGACATCACGGATGCCGTGTAACCACACATGCCCCAAGAGCAGTCGTCCCGATGTATCGAGGCTTGGCATATTCGTCAGAACAGTGAGTGCCTCTTGCCACTGTCCATTATGCTCATGGAGTCTTGCCAATTTCAACCGTGCGTTCCATGCTAGATGACCAGTTGGGAACAGTGCAACGATGGTTTTGTAGTAGTCAACTGCCTTAGGGTGTTTATTCCGTGCCAAGAGCTGTGCGTAATTTTCAAGAATCTGCCCATGGTCTGCCTTGTGCAGTTTGGCGAGCCTCTGGAAATTTTCGAGGGCAAGGTCTAGACGGTCGTGATAAAAGAAGAGTTCTGCGAGCGAGAGCACCAGATTGGGATTCTGCGGTTCTGCTTTCAACGCCTCCTGGACCTGCGCGATGACCTGTTCAAGTAGGTTGTCCCGCTGTTCGCCTTCGTAGATCTCCGCTATCTCCTCAATAGTCGCGCTCCGGCCGCTATAGCCAATATCCACCGTCCGCAACGCTTTGAGGTAGGTTTCAATGGCCTTATCAATTTTGCCTTGAATCTTGTAGATGTCAGCGAGCTGTCTGTATAAATACGCACTCTTAGGATTGAGTCGCAGGGCAGTCTCGTAGTTTTCTATTGCCTCTTCATACATCTGATGCGATGCGTAAATCGCGCCCAACTGCTGGTGTCGATGCGGTTGGTTTGGATGGCTTTGGATAATTTTTGACCATTCGTCAATAGCCCGCTCGCGTTGACCGAGTTCGGCGTACAATTCGCCGAGTTTTTTGATGGCGGTCGTATCGTTGGGATTGGTTTCAAGCACCGCCCGATAGAGGCTCAACGCTTCATCTCGTTTCCCCTGCTCCTTGTAGAGGTCAGCCAACTGTTTGATGAGGTCTGTATCATTCGGGTTTTGGCGAAGGCGTTCCTTAAGCATTTCTTCCGCTTCGGCATACTGATGCTGATTGATGTATAGACGGACTAGGCTATACAACGCACTGGAGCGATACGGCGATGTTGGAAAGTCGTCTAGGAACTTTCGATACCCTTTGATTGCCTCATCGTACTGTCCAGAACTATAGAGATATTGTCCAATCAGGTAGTGGGCAATCGCCGCCGTTTCCGTTTTGGGGTATTTATTCGCAAGTTGCTTGCAAGCGAGAATTGCCTCTTTATGTTGATACCGCCGCACAAACAGATTGCCAATTTGGGAAACCGCTTGGCTAGCATACGAACCGTTTGGGTCATCATTGATAACTTCCTGCAATATTCGAGTCGCGCTGGTGTCATCACCCAGTTTAGCGTGGCATTGCCCCATATTGATGCGAATTGAATCCTTTGTGTTCTGGTCCAACGTTTTCTTTAGCAGACCTTGATATGCTTCAAGGGATTCCGAATATCGTCGGTCATAATACAACTCATGAGCGGACTGAATGGCATTATAATCCGCTTGGCTACTCCGGTTTTGGGGGTATGTTGCAACAGCTATCAGTAAAAGTACGAGTATTAGCGGGGTATGAATCAACAGTCGATGAATCATCTGTAACTCCTTTGGAAGATTGGTAGTTTCTGAATCGCGGATTAAGGGCTAAAGATCAAATGCCTGACGTAGAATACTTTTATGTCCTAAGTCGTTTTCGAGACGATAGATGAACGTATACGTCCCGCTCATTGTGCGAAACTTGCTTACATCAATTGACGGATTAAAGCGAATCTCTTTTGAGCCGTCATCAGGAATCGGTACACGGTCTTCAAATAGACCGTAACATTTTTCGCCCAAAGGGTTGAGCACTTTCCACGAGACCTTGAGCCATTTCGGGCGAGAACGCCGACCGACGAAAACAATCAGTTCATCCGATAGCGAATCGCCACTGAAACTGTGTGAGCCGAACTCAGAGAGCATTTTAGATGTCAACGTCAAAGGCGGGACATATTCGAGGTAACTTTTGCCGAGGATGGCGCGCCATGTACCACCGGTCGCCAAGGCAATCTGTTGAATCGGCAGATAAGGAAGCCCGATGACATCAACGCGCACCCGCTCCTGCTGTAGAGCCTCGATGACTTGGTCGAGGCTATATTCAGACCTGCCATCGTAATCTGCGTCGTGGAAACTGCCATCGCTGGCGAGAACGAAGAACCGTTGTGCACCCTGCCGATATTTGATTCGAGTCAACGCTATCATAAGTGCGTCTAAGCCCGCCTCTGCGAGGTCGGCACCGCCTTCGACTTCAATCTTGTGGAGCCAATTCCTAAATTTGTTATGGTCTGTTGTGAGCCCGCGGGCCTTCGGCTTTTCCTTCGTTGCATCGGCAAACGTGACCAGCCCAACGGCGGTGTTGTGCCCGGTGCGTTCCATGTGCTCAAAAAACAGATGGACATACGCCCGAATGCCACGGATGTTATCTTCCATACTCGCCGTTTTATCAATAATAAAAACCAAGTCTACTTCAGGTGCAACTGCCGCCTCGGCGACATTCCGGGCGAGTTCGTTCATCATCAAGACGTAGCTACTCTGTCCGGATGATGTTGTGCCGGATGCCGAGTAAGTGCTACCACCCCCCGAGGTATTCCCTACAGGCGCGCCGTTAAATGCGCCACCTCGCCGATGCCAAAATTTCAATTCCGTTGACCCGAGTTCGGGAGAATTTGCTGTCAGATCCTTATCGCCATCGGTGACTTCGACAGCTTGGTCTGCTCCCGGTGGTGGGATAACCTCTTTTGACCGCACTGATGGCAAGGCAACCGTTGATATGCCTGTCGCTCTAATTTTCGGGCGTTCCGTTGCTGAGATGCTGGGTTTCACCGAGACGGACCTCTTTTGGGGAGGGGAAGAATCCAAAATTGCGGTTCGTGTGTTTCCTGCGTCGGAATCAATTGACATCCAATTGTTGTTAGCAATCATCGGCTTAGGGGGAGATGGCTTTTTTGCGACAGGCTCAGCGGGTTTGGGAGGCGGTTCGGGGACCACTTTCTCTCGCATCGGCGTGGTAACCTGTGGACGGGCTATCTTGATGATATCAACCGACAGATTTGGATAGAATGGTAGCTGACGTTGGTCGACCCACATCCGTATCAGAACGAATGCAATGATACAGTGAAGGATAAGTGAATAGATAAAAAATGGAGTTGAACTTTTACGGCGCAACATTGCATCACCTTCTTTTTATCTTGCGTTGGGGGTTGATGAAAAATAGATGACACTTCTCAATTGAGCGAGCCCCGTAGGAGCGGCTTCTAGCCGCGACACTTCTAGCCGCGACACTTCCAGCCGCGACACTTCCAGCAGCGATACGTTAATGCTTTACGCTCACCTGACGATTGAGCCAAACCGACAATCAGACGTGAAACTCCAGAATATCCCCATCATAAACCACATCATCTCGACTAACGGCTTGACCATCATGCCATTTTGGGCCCCAGATTCGCGCAAACTTGAAGTTCTCTCCGAAATCCTTGTGTAATAACGCTGCCGCATCAAGCACCGTACTGCCAATCGGAAGCACAATTGGGTCATCCGGATCAGCGGGTTTGCCGGGGGCTTTTGTGTAAACGCGCAAGATATCGAGCTGCGCGTAAATTGCTTTCTGCAACGCTTCAAACCCGTCGCCGGTGATAGCAGAGAGGGGATAAATCTCAAACACATCGCTGTAGAACTCATGCAAAACCGCCAACCGATCCGTGGCACCAGAGCTATCTACTTGATTCGCGACTATCCACACTTGCTTCATGAACGTGGCAGAACGGATTGGGTCTGAATCGCCCGGCTCTTCGGTACTATTCCGCGCTTGGATCCCAATCTTTGCTTCGCTGAGTTTCGATTTGACAACTTCAACCTCATCTAGCACCTCGTCGCTGGCGAGATTAACCACCAGCAGAACGAGGTCAGCAGTTCTGACGAGGTCGAAGGCCCACGGTTGGACAAAGTCTGCTGTCATCGGCGGTGCGTCAATCAATTGAAACTGGATATTCTCATATTCGAGCATACCGACATTCGGTTCGTGCGTCGTATACGGAACGGGCGAGACTTCAGGATTGGCATTTGTAAAGCTCGCCAATATCTGTGACCTACCGACGTTTGGTAGACCAATCAACACAATCTGCCCCGCCCCCTGCTTGGGGATGTGATAGCTATGCCCTTTCTTTGCCTGTTTTTTACTTGAGGCTTTTCTCAGCTTGGCAATTCGCGCCCGGAGGTCTACCCGCACCTTCTCCGTCCCCTTATGCTTAGGAGTCACTCGCTGCATCTCTAGCAACACTTCGAGTTGTTCCTCATCCGTCCGGGCGGTTTCCAGTTGGTGTTTGAGTTTATAGTATTCAGGCGGAAGGTTTGCTGGCATATTGCGTACCTTTCGACGTATTAAAAGGAAGGAATACGAAAACCCGTAGGCGGGGCATCTTGCCCCGCCACGATACATCATCATGACCCGACCCCGTAGGCGGGGCATCTTGCCCCGCCACGATACGTGATGATGACTTTTCAAACAAGCTCTAAGTGAGAGCAACTCATAATCAAGAAATCAGTGTATCCACAGTTTCCTGTAGTTCATTAAAAGTCGCGGCTTCAGAAACATCAACGAGAATTTCCCGCAAAAGTGCGGTATCTTGAATGGATTCAATGGTCGGTTTGAGTTGCTCTGCGCGGCTTGGACTGAATCGTTTGCTGATGACATCAAGCACAGCAAGTATTAGTCCTTGTTGGATGCCTTGTTGGATGCCTTGTTGGATGCCTTGTTGGATACCTTCTTCGAGGCCTCGTTGGGCAAAGTGTTGAGCAATTGATGATTCGTACATGGTTTCCTCCGAAATGATATTGAAAAGGGTTTGCGAGTCATAAACTAATCCACCAAGAGTTAACAAGTATACCAGAAAATCTGCTTTGTCGCTCTGGGCCAATCCGAGTTCGTCCACAGCCCGGATGCATTCTCTGAACCATTCTTCAAGCGGTGTATCTTTAGGCGGTTGCATCAATAGTGCAAAGGGAAGAAGACCCCACAGTTTTTCGTCAATAATGCGTTGACCTTCGAGCGAGATCAATCTAACAACCCCGTATTCAATTAGAATTCGAGAACCGGGACGGTCTTGAAAATACTGCCCGGGATCATTGGATCCGGCATCCGGACGGAGATAGATAACGAAAGAGTAGATCGGTACCCCGTATTCCTCGATCAGCCTGCCAATGTATCCTGCCATTCGACGGGGCATTGGTGTCGTTGTGCTGTCACTGGTTTGGAACTCGATATGCACTAAACTCTCCTCGTCATCAATTTTCACAAGCACAAGGATATCGGTCTCACGAGCCTCGACGGTTCGCAATCCGGAGTCAGTGACTTTCAAGATTTCAAACGCTTTTTTACTGCCGAGGACAAATCGAAGGAAATCTTGGGCATAATCTTTGAACAGTTGCTTGGAAATAATATCAAAATCTGCCATTTTACTTTTTCTTCACACTGTTAATTAACCCAAGTTACCACCTACACCGTAGGGAGCAACTCGGATTTTAATACTAAACTTGCTGAAATAACCGTATCAGCTACCGGTCACCGAAGAGAGACTGAGCACTGTTTGGGATAATGCCAAGCTGTTGAGCGGTATCCATCAGATATCGAATTGCCGCTTCGCCCTCTGCACCATAATCATAAGTAAACGAGTTGACGTACAACTCGATATGCTGACGCATAACCTCATCCTCCATCTCTTGGGCGTAACGACGAACCGTGGGCCACACATCCTCCGGATGAGCGTGTGCATATTCAACACTCGATGCAAGTGCTGCGTCAGCCTGTTCAATGGCTCTTTTGCCCAAGTCACGACGCATCACAATCCCGCCGAGCGGAATCGCATGTCCCGTCTCTGCTTCCCACCACTCACCCAAATCCACAATCTGATGAAGCCCATAATCTGGATAAGTAAATCGGCTCTCATGAATAATCAACCCTGCATCAACTATGCCATCACGAGTTGCGGGCATAATCTGGTCGAAAGGCATGACACAAATATTATTGAGTTCTGGCTGAAAGAGGTGCAGGAGTAAAGCGGCAGTAGTCAATTTGCCCGGAATCGCAATCCGTTTGTCTTTCAATTCATCCTGCGACCATGCCTCACCCGCCACGACTAAGGGACCGCAACCACGACCCAGTGCACCGCCGGAGTGGAGCAGGCAGTAATTATCCCGTATGTGTCCGAATGCGTGAAACGAGACCTTAATGATATCGAGCCCGCCCGCTAAGGCAAGTTGATTAAGGGTTGCAATATCTTCTAATTGTACCTGTACCCGCGGGCCCCCTTCTAGCATACCCTCCATCCACGCGGTAAAAATGAACGTATCATTTGGGCAAGGGGAATAGCCGAGCGATAAAGTATCCATTGATTTATAGTGAAATCTAAAAATATGGTGACATTTACCGGTAGGCGCGCTTTGATGAAGTTTCAGAATTTAATCGGGTAACCCCAACCCCGGTAGGTGCGGTTTTGCGTCAAGTTGCGTCGAGTCATCCGAAGACGGATGGGCAGACGAGCTGCGCGCATCTCGCCACCCGTAAGGGCATCTTGTGCGCTCGCTCACGCGATGCGCTCGCTCACGCGATGCGCTCGCTCACGCGACCATCCGTCCCCGGACCATCCGTCCTCGGACCACCCGTTAGGGGTAACCACACCGGGTACCCATATGAAATTACCCCATTTATTTTTTGCGCTCGCTCACGTGCGTCAACTCATGTTGCCATCCGTCTTCGGACGACCATCCGTCCTCGGATAAACGTCATGTAAGCGCGCTGGTCGACGGTGTATCAGTAATTATGGGCTTTACTATAATCTCATTCCCAGCGTACCATCAAGGGAATCTAATCTTTATGATTCGTCCTTAATCGCCGCCTGCGCCGCCGCAAGCCGAGCGATGGGCACCCGATAAGGTGAACAGGAAACATAATTCAACCCGACCCCGTAACAGAATTCTATCGAACTCGGTTCACCGCCGTGTTCACCACAGATTCCAACCTTGAGGTCGGGGCGAGTTTGCCGCCCTTTCTCTGTGCCCATTCTGACCAGTTGCCCTACGCCACTCTGGTCGAGAACTTGGAACGGGTCATGTTCGAGAATCTGGTCTTCTACGTAGTTCCCTAAGAATTTTTCCGCATCGTCACGGCTCATTCCAAACGTCGTCTGTGTGAGATCATTTGTGCCGAAGGAGAAGAACTCCGCTTCTTGGGCGATTTCATCAGCCGTTAACGCGGCTCTCGGTAATTCAATCATTGTGCCAATCAGGTACTCCACCCGCGTTCCCGATTCCTTAAATACAGTTTCAGCGGTTTCGACAACCACCTTGCGCTGTAAGTTAAACTCATTGAAATGTCCGACGAGTGGAATCATAATTTCGGGTAGGATTTGAATGCCGCGTTTCGTGACATTAACAGCCGCTTCAAAGATGGCGCGTGCCTGCATCTGTGTTATCTCTGGGTAGATAATACCGAGTCGACATCCACGGTGTCCGAGCATCGGGTTAAATTCTGTCAATTCTTCGACCCGCTCGCGCAGTTTCATCGCTGGTATCCCGATGCGTGTCGCGAGTTCCTCGATTTCGTCGCTTGTCTTAGGCAAAAATTCGTGGAGCGGTGGGTCAAGCGTTCGGATGGTGACAGGGTAGCCCGCCATCACCTCAAAGATACCGATGAAGTCTGACTTTTGGTGTGGCAGTAATTTCGCTAACGCCTGTTCACGTCCTGCGGTGTCGTCGGCGAGGATCATCTCACGCACTGCATCAATGCCGCTGGCAAAAAACATGTGTTCAGTGCGGCAGAGCCCGATACCTTCTGCCCCAAATTCACGGGCGACTTGGGAGTCGTCAGGTGTATCTGCATTGGTGCGAACGTCGAGCGTTCTGACCTCATCTGCCCACTCCATCAGTGTTGCGAAGTGACCGCTCAATTCGGGTTGAGTCAGGGAAACCTGCCCGCTGATAACATCACCTGTCGAACCGTTCAGGGTAATGAAATCCCCCTCGGCGTACCGCTGCCCGCCCGCGTAAAATTCCAGTGCATCTTCATTGATAAAGACTTCGCTACACCCAGCGACACAGCATTTTCCCATCCCTCTCGCGACAACAGCCGCGTGGCTGGTCATGCCGCCGCGTGCTGTGAGAATACCCTCTGCCGCGTCCATCCCGCCGATATCTTCTGGCGATGTTTCCGCTCTCACTAAGATGACCTTTTCGCCATGCGACGCGAGTTCTTCGGCATGGGTTGCGGAAAAAACCACCTTGCCGACAGCTGCCCCAGGCGACGCTGGCAAGCCCTTGGCAATAATATTGACCTGCGCGTTCGCATCAACGTGCGGGTGTAACAACTGGTCGAGGTCGTTAGGTGGCACACGGGTGAGGGCGTTTTTTTTATCAATCAAGCCTTCTTCAACCATCTCAACAGCGATGCGGACCGCAGCGTGTCCCGTCCGTTTGCCGTTCCGGGTCTGCAACATAAATAGCTGCCCATCTTGAATCGTAAACTCCACATCCTGCATGTCCTGATAGTGCTGTTCCAGCTTTTGTCCGATGTTTACCAACTCCGTATAGGCATTCGGTGAGATATGCTGTAACTCAGGAATCGGCAACGGTGTACGTATCCCAGCGACAACGTCTTCGCCCTGTGCGTTCATCAGAAATTCGCCGTAAAACTGATTCTGCCCCGTTGACGGGTTCCGGGTGAACGCGACCCCAGTCCCAGAGCTACCGCCCATATTGCCGAAAACCATCGCCTGTACATTAACCGCTGTGCGTCCGAGTTCTTCCGAAATATTGTTGAGACGGCGATAGATCGTTGCCCGTTCATTTCCAGAGGACTCAAAAACCGCATCTCTCGCCATATTCAACTGTTGCCGAGGCTCCTCTGGGAAATTGCGTCCTGTTGCGCGTTGGATGGTCTGTTTGAATTCGCCAACGAGTGCCGATAATTCCGCTACACCGAGTTCAGTATCTAACGTAATGCCCTTCGCTTCCTTTTTTGCCTCCAATAGATGCTCAAATGCGGCGTGGTCAACATCCAATACCACGTTCCCGAACATTTGAACAAAGCGGCGATAGGCATCGTAAGCAAACCTCTCGTTATCTGATTTCGCGATAAGCCCTTGCACTGTATCATCGTTCAAACCGAGGTTGAGAATCGTATCCATCATCCCCGGCATTGAAACTGTTGCACCGGAGCGGACAGAAAGCAACAACGGATCCTCGGCATCGCCGAACTGCAACCCTATCGCCGCTTCCAGTTTCTGTAAGTTCTCATCAATTTGCGCGTCAAGCCCGGGTGGGTAGTGTTTTTCGTTTTCGTAGTAGAGTCTGCAAATCTCAGTGGAAATTGTGAAGCCAGGGGGCACGGGTACTCCTAGGTTCGTCATCTCGGCGAGGTTCGCACCCTTCCCGCCGAGCAGGCTTCTCATCTCGGCACTACCTTCCCCCTTGCCATCACCAAAAAAATAAACATACTTAGGATGAGACATTAAATAACCTCCTCATCAAATTATAATTTAACCTGTAGGTCTTGTACATTTTCTTACTGATATAATTTTCTCTCCCTCAAAAAAATACGCTCGTGTAACATTTAGATTTGGAATTGGTATCAAATATTAACTCCAAAAAAAATACAGGGTTACAGCGCACCACACGCTTCCCCCTGTATTATATTATATAAGATTCACTTAAAGTTATCAAGTGTGAATTTCAATGAATTTCTACCCACCGCCGACGCTGGCAATGGTAAAAAAGTATCAGATTCGCTTGTGTGCGTTTGTGTTCAGGTCGTCAAGGGTAAAAACCCCTAAAGTCTCACAAAACACAAGCGAAAAACTGCAAGCGGGGAGCGAGCTTGACTTCCGCCCTGCTCAGGGAAGGTGGGTAATTCTAGGTTGGTTATCGGGTCAAACCCCGTCTTCTCGGTTTTTGAAGCGTGTGGGTTCTACGTTTCAGCCTTCTAAAATTTCTCTAATCTCTTCATGAAGCAATCGCCGAAATTTACGTCTCCCCCGTGTTAGGTCAAGTAAGCTTACTTCGACCGTGTCGGAGGCAATTTCATACTTCTCCCGTTCATTCTCGTCAACGTTCGCCTCAATCTCTTCAAAAGCCTTCACGGCAAGCTTAATGGCACGTTCAAGTGCCAAATCCTGTTCATACCCGTCATCAAGGATTTTTAGAATGGACTCAGCGCGGCCTCCAATCACGGCGTACTGCTGTTCCTCTCCGAATTGTCCATTGAACGCGAGGTGATATATCCGATTGTTTAACCGCGCCTCCTCGCTGACCTCGCAAACGAGAAGTTCGACCTCAAGAGGTTTCGCATCCCATTGTCTAAAAATGGCACCCATCTGCTGTGAGAACATCGTCGTCAGCCATTTTGCCGTGACATCCTCTCGATTAAAGGTGTAACCCTTGATTTCTGCACGTTCAATCCCCAAAACCCGCAACGCTTCATATTCCGGGGAGAGCCCAGTTGCTGCCAACGCGATTCGGTCATAGATTTCGGAGATTTTAAAAACGGTTGTCAGCGGATTTTCAGCCACCATCACGATACCGTTTTGATATTCCAGAGCGATAACCTCTTTCGCCTGCTCAATACCTCTACGGGCGAACTCCGTCTTATCCTGCATGACCTGCTCTGGGCCCACGTAATACGGTGTACTCATATCACCTCCCAAGATTCAATGAACTGAGACGCTCAGCCAATTCCGTGAAAAGCGTTTGAACATCTGAATCCGGCACATCCGAAACGCCCGATTGGTCAATTACCTTGATGTTCGGGAAAATCTCTCGGATGAAATCAGGGCCTCCGGTGCCCAAGTCTTCATCCGCCGCGTCCCAAAGTGCTTCGACGGTGATATTCAGGATTTCATCGCGAGACATTCCCGGGCGATATCGCTTCTTCAGGGTCGCCCGGGCATCTTTGCCACCAGAGCCGATGGCGTAATAATCCTCCTCCTCATAACGACCTCCAATTGGGTCGTATTTGAAGATTCTGCCCTGTTCTCGCTTCTGGTCATATCCGGTAAAAATCGGTACCACGACGAGTCCTTGCAACGCCATACCGAGATTTTGGCGCACCATGTTTGCCAAATAGTTCGCTTTGCCTTCCAAGCTCAACATTGTCCCTTCCATTTTCTCATAATACTCAACCTGAACCTGGAACAGCTTGGCCATCTCAATTCCTGTTGCGGCCACACCGGCGATAGCGACCGCTGAATACTCATCAATTTCAAAGATTTTTTCAATGCGCCGCTCGCCAACTTGAAACCCCTCTACTGCCTGACGGTCGCCGGCGATAACTAGCCCGTCTTTGTAGACAGCGGCCAATACGGTTGTGCCCTCTAAAAGGCCATTCACCGTCAAGTTTGCGACGTTCTGCCCCGACAGATTGGATGGAGGCGTAACCTGTGGAGTCTGGGTCGGTAAAATTCCTCTATCAAACCCTAAAGGGTGGCAAGATGACTTGACGCATTGCGTCAATAAATCGGGGCGTTTCCGTCGAAGGGTTTCTAGGAAATCGGAGGTGTCATCATCGCGGAGGTCGAACAATGCTACTGTCCTCCTCTTTGAATATAGTTCTCGACAAATTCTTCAGAATGCTCCTCCAAAATCTCATCAATTTCATCAAGAAGGCGGTCGAGGTCTTCTTTTATCTCCTCGCCCTCTTCCGTGATCTCCGGATTCGGTTGCATTTCCTCAGTCTCTTGAGAACGTTTGTCTCTCTGTTCTTGCTGTTTTTCGGACGGCATGTTTTCCCCCTTTTGTGGGTTAGTTCCGTGTTCCAAGCTGCGCTCTTGGCTTCGCGCCAAGCGGGCGGGGACAAGCCACCACCCACACGAAAAATTGGACTACGATTTGTTAGATCCAAGTATAGCTTCAACAACTTCAGCCGCTGTAGAGTCTCTGAGCAGGTCGCCAACAATCTCGGAACTACCGAAATGTGGACGCTCCATCATGACTTTATCTAAAGATGAACCATCAAGACAGAAAACCATCGAATTCCAACTCGCACTGTGGATTTCGTTAGGATACTTCTGTAAACACATCCCACGAAAATACGCACGGGTATCAGTGGGCGGATTCGTTATGGCATGAATAATTTCTTCTTGGTTGAGTAGGCATTCAACACGCCCATTCTTGAGCAAGCGAGCGTAAAGCCCCCTGTTTGGTCGAATATCGTGATACTGCAAGTCTAACATCCGAATGCGTAAGTCCGACCATTTGAAACCGTGCCGCTGGATATACGCATCCATAAGCCGTTTCTTAATCACCCAATCCAGATGGCGGTCTAGACTCATCACATCCGTTTCCAGTCGGTCAAGAACAAATGCCCATTTTTCGAGAACATCTTTTACCGCCAAGGACGAATCCTCAGATTTAGATGCGTCCGGCGTTCCGAAATGAATCGAAGAAAGATGTTTATTCGCTAAATCAAGATAGGCACGTTGCATCTCGATGGGTGTCCATTGCCTCCCGTCGTCCAAAGTCAACCGGTTTTGGCACGTTAGGTCATGTGACACCGTTTTGATGTCAGCGACAGGTTGTGCAAGCTTAAACTGCTCGCCGACAACACCCTTTTCAATGAGTTGAAGCACAATTGACGTGATTCCAACCTTGAGATAAATGGTAAACTCAGACATATTGGAATCCCCCACGATGACGTGTAAACGACGATACAATTTTTCATCAGCGTGAGGTTCATCGCGTGTGTTAATAATCGGACGCGACACCATTGTGCTCAGCCCAACTTCTGTTTCAAAAAAATCTGCGCGTTGAGAAATCTGATAATCCGTCTCTGCCCCTCCGTTTTCCGCCCCCACCTTACCACTCCCCGTGATAATCTGACGAGTCACGAGGAAGGGGGTCAACCCATCGACGATATCTTGAAACTCAACACTTCGGGACATCAAATAATTTTCATGACTGCCGTAGCTATGCCCTTTGTAATCGGTATTATTCTTATAGATAATTATTTCTTGGTTGTCCGGCAACAGTTCTTCTGCCGCCATTCGGCTCAAATCAAGAATGAATTCGCCCGCTTTCTCGTATTTGACGAGGTCGCGCATATTAGTGCATTCGGGCGTACAATACTCCGGGTGGGCATGGTCTACATAATATCGCCCCCCATTGATAAGGATATCGTTGATTAAGTCGTTGTTATCCTGATCCGGAGGGGCGCTATCACCGGCTGCCTCAAAGCCCCTAGCGTCCATCAAGGGACTTTCTTGGTCATAATCCCAGGTGATTTTCTTTACACCCCGGTCCTTATAGACATTCACAACCAGGGTGGATGCCGCGACAGGGTCTTGGTCGCGCGCGTTTTTGACCGAGATGCCGTACTCGGTTTCTGTTCCCACAATAGTCGGTACAGTCATAATATCCTTGAGAATCACGCTTAGAGGTAAGCCCCGCCTTTAACGACTCTAACATCCTGCTTCTTACTCCGTTCCGAATCATCCATCAAGGCGCGAATACTGACAATCTTTTCGCCCTTCCGGCCCGAAATCTTTGCCCAATCGTCGGGATTGGTCGTGTTCGGCAGGTCTTCATTTTCCTTATATTCTTCGCGGATGGCACTCATGAGGTCTTCAAGCGTAAGCCCTTCCTCTTTTCCTTCAGAACTAATGAGACGTTTGATTGCCATTTTCTTCATCCGCGATACAATATTCTCAATCATCGCACCACTGACAAAATCTTTGAAATAGAGCGTCTCCCGCTCGCCCCGCTGATAAGTGACTTCGATGAATTTATTCTCATTCGTGGTCGCATACATCTCATCAATGGCTTGATTGATGAAATGCGCAATCACTTTCTCGCGGTCGTTATCAAATTTCTCAAGTTCGGAAGAAGCGATAGGAAGGGTGGAGGTCAAATAGATGGAGAAGATATCCTTTGCCCCTTCGGTGTTGGGACGGTCGATTTTAATCTTGATATCCAATCGTCCGGGGCGTAGCACAGCGGGGTCTAAGAGATCTTGACGATTGCTTGCCCCAATCACAATCACGTCTTGTAACCCCTCCACACCGTCAATTTCAGATAGGAATTGCGGCACAAGCGTGGATTCCATATCCGATGATATACCTATTCCCCTAGACCGGAAGAGTGAATCCATTTCATCAAAAAAGATGATTACCGGCACACCCTCTTTGGATTTCTCTTTGGCTTTTTGGAAGACCTCTCGGATTTTACGCTCAGTTTCCCCAACATATTTGTTGAGTAGTTCCGGCCCTTTGATGTTAATAAAATAGCTTTTGACATCATCTCTACCCGTGTGTTGACGCACCCGCTCTGCGAGGTTATTGGCAATCGCCTTGGCAATCAACGTCTTACCGCAACCCGGTGGACCGTACAGCAGAATGCCCTTGGGCGGTGTCAAATTAAACGTTTCAAATTCGCCGGGATAGAGGTAGGGCATCTCAATCGCATCACGAATCGACTCAATCTGATCATCAAGACCACCGATATCCGCATATTTGACATCGGGCACTTCTTCGAGCAGGAGGTCTTCTACCTCCACTTTGGGGAGTTTCTCCATAACCATACCGGTTGTATGATTGAGTAGGACGTTATCCCCAAGTTTAAGCGTTTCGTCTTTCACCGAATCCGAAATCTCAACCACACGCTCCTCATCAGCACGGAGGTTCACAATCACACGTTGGTCATCAAGCATCTCTTTGACTTTGACAACCTCGCCCTGTTGGTCAAACTCCTTAACCCCTACGACATTGAACACACCATTGACGATGACCTCTTGACCCTTCTGAAGAGTCTCAACGTTGATATCTGGGTCTACATTGACCTTCATTTTTTTCCCGCCAAGGTCAATGTCAATCGTGCTATCGCCATTCGATTGCAGAAAAGCACCGTAGTTGTTCGGCGGCGCACTCAATTGCTCAACCTTTTCTTTCAAATGCTCCAACTGTTCTTTCGCATCTTGGAGCGTACTCGTTAACTTTCGATTCCGACGATGAAGTTGCATCAATTCGCGGGTCATCTCATAGAGGCGATTTTCAACATCGTCAGAAGGGGCACTGCTTAGCTGCCTTCTTAGATTTTCGACCTCAATTTCCAGAGACTCATTGGCAAACTTCAATTCGCGGATTATCGCCTCACGCGACTTCTTTTTCGGTGAGGCTGACGGTAAATCGGATTCTGTGCCTGTTTCATCAAATGCATCCACAGGTTTACTCTTCTTGATTGGCATGATGTCACCATAAATAAATTACGTCGATTTCAATCTATATTGAGCCTTATGCTCGTTTTTGCGACAAACCCCTATATACGCCCTATACTTACGACAAATATCCAAATTTTAAACGCACTAAGGGACACGCAGGATTTACGCTCGCATAATGCCATGATTATACGGCTATAACCTAAGTTGCACCCTATTCCAGTATCCGCTGGGGAGACCAGATGCCCCACCTACGGGGTTGAGGTCGCAACTCGGGTCGATATACATAATCGTTTGTTGTGATTATAGCAGAATGCTATAATCGTGTCAAGAAAAAGATCCTATTACGACAAGGGTTTATCAGCGATTGAACAAATGTTAAAACCGAGTTTTTTGCGTCGCGTTCTGCGTCGCGCCACCCGTAGGGGCAGCAAAACTCGGTTTCTCTAGAACATCCAGAACCGGCAAAACTTCCAATCTTCCCTTCTTCCAATCTTCCCTTTTATAAGGTCTATGGCGAAAACAGATTACGCAAGAAACGAATGGATTGCGGCACCTCCGCCTCGAAATCTTGAAAGTTGCATTCAACAGAAACACGCTTGCTGTATCCAGCATAAGCCAAACACGCGGCAAACCCTTGATAATCGTATTGCCCACTGCCAGGATAGAGCCGGCCAGTATCCGCAACATGCACATGAACAATCCGTTCCCCAGCATTTACGACCTCGTCGAAGGATTCCCCCTCAACCATCATGTGGTAGAAATCAACGAGGACTTGAACTTCAGGGAGACCAATTTCATCGGCGTATTCAACCGCTTCTGCAACGCTGTTGATGATGTTTGTTTCGTTGCGATTTAGCGGTTCAATCGCAATTGTGACATCCTGTTTTCGCGCATGGGTTGCGGCGATGTTTAGGAACTCAAGAATCTGGTCATGTGCCTTAGCGCGTGAAAAGCCTTCCGGCACAGCCCGGGCGGCACCACTACCAAACACAATAACTTCACCGCCAAGTTCAGAGGCGCGTTCCGCCGCGTGAGCGGTGTAATCGCTCAGAACGGTTTGGTCAGCATCAGGCCCCGTGATTTTGAGATGTGCAGGGATAAAGCTATTGAAGCACTCCGCCTCAAGCGACGATTCCGCCACAATACTTTTGAACTCTTCAAACATACTCTTGGGCGACTCAGGACACAACATCCCCACACCGAATTCAAAAAAATCGCAACCAGCATCGGAGAGGGTTTTGAGCACAGAAGGTGCTTTTTCAAGTTTAGATTGGTATATTGAGGTAGCGTTTGACTGTCCAGCACCACCAGTCGCTGGGACAAAAGAAGCCAGTCCCGCACAACAGCTCAACTTCATGATTTCTTCCTCTTTATCGTCAATTCACATCGGAAGCGACATTACTCTTCTGATTCGTCGTCATCCTCGTCCGCTTCAGGAATCGCGCCCGTTGTGGATGCAATCGGCAGACCAGCAAGTTCACGAACCTTAGCATCAATCTCAGCCGCAGCTTCAGGATTCTCTTTGAGGTACTCTTTGACGTTATTCCTGCCCTGCCCAAGCCGCTCATCGTTATAAGAAAACCATGAACCGCTTTTCTGGATGACATCTTGCTCTACTGCAACATCCAGAAGATCGCCCTCTTTGGAAAACCCCTCTCCGAATGTGAGATCAAATTCTGCCTGTAAAAATGGGGGAGCGACTTTGTTCTTGGCAACCTTGACTCTGAGACGGTTTCCAATTATCTCTTCGCCATCTTTCAAGGCTTCAGCACGACGCATTTCAAGCCGCACAGAGGCATGGAATTTGAGGGCAAGCCCGCCGGGGGTCGTTTCCGGGTTGCCGAACATCACACCAATCTTTTGACGGATCTGGTTGGTGAAAATGACACAGGTTCGCGACTTATTGGTGACACCGGAAAGCTTGCGTAACGCCTTAGACATCAGACGCGGTAGTAAACCAACATGGGAGTCCGACATCTCGCCTTCAATTTCTGCTTGCGGTGTCAAAGCCGCAACCGAGTCAATGATGACCACATCAATTGCTCCACTGCGGATAAGTGTCTCAACGATCTCTAGGGCCTGTTCACCAGTGTCAGGCTGAGAGATTAGCACGTTCTGCATATTTACGCCAATGCGTTTAGCGTACATCATGTCCAGCGCATGCTCAACATCAACGAATGCCGCAACACCGCCCAATTTCTGCGCTTCCGCTACGATATGAAGCCCTAAAGTCGTTTTACCTGTGGCTTCATGACCGAAAATCTCAACAATCCGACCGCGAGGGATACCGCCGACACCAAGCGCAACGTCAAGTGAAAGTGATCCGGTTGGAATAACTTCAACTGGAACAACCTCAGTGTCTGTCAAGCGCATTATCGCGCCTTTTCCGTGCTCCCGTTCAATTTGTGTAATCGCGAGATTAATCGCTTTGCTCTTTTCTTCCGGTACCATGACTAATTCATCTCCTTATTAAGGGCACAAAATCTTAAAGGGGTATAGATAGCACCGCTCGGGTGGAGTTGACTTTGGATAAGCGCAATCCCATCCACTACCATATCAGTGCCATCCATCTGGTCATATTGACGAAATATATCTACCAAAGGATTCAGATTGACTCCACTTTTCAGCCGGGCAAGCGTTAAATGCGGATTCGACCGTTTATTATCAGAAGGATATCCACATCCACTCAATTCGGTGTTAAGCTCTTGAGCGAACGCCTTAACCGCCGCCGCTCCAACCGTTACACCAACCCATAGAACTCTTGGACGAGCCAGATTCGGGAATGCACCAATGCCGCCAATCCGCATCGAAAACGGCGGATGCCTCTGCGCGACTCGTTCAAGGACTTCCCCTATCGGCTGAATGTCACTCGGGTCAACCTCACCCAAGAATTTTAACGTCATGTGAATATTACCCGCTTTAACCCACGACGCACGCCCGATTTTTCGACGAAGTTCATCTTGAATTGCAATCAACCGATTCTGAACCACTTCCGGAATTTCGATTGCCACGAAACACCGGATATTTTGTTGCATCCTATTTTCCATCCCGAATTTTCGCTAATCAAGCTTCAAGAATAAACCCGTATACCTGTGGGAGGGAGTTCCTACTCCCGATACGTTTCAGAAGCTAAACTTTAATAACCCAAGTTGCCACCTATTGGATTCGTGTTATTGGTTAACAGTGCAATTGATTGCACGTTCTGTGCATCTTTGCACCTTTGCGCCTTTGCGTTCCATTTTTCTTACAAGGTGAAAACTTAGGTTTTTATATTAAATGTCATCAGCCGGGTCGTACGAATCCGTTGACCGCATTAACTCATATAATGCTTTACGATTATTGTACACAAACTCCAAACCGGAAACAACGGTCAGCACCAGGGGAAGATACATCATAAAGTAGATGGGACCCTGTTTATGAATGACAAATTCAAAACTGAAATCTAACCATGCGAACCATGTGCTCTTATAATAAATAACGAGTAAAATAAGGCTAATGACAATCACAATCATCTGAGAGGATGTCTTATATTTCCCCCATTTGCTCGCAGGTACGACGTTTCCCTGGTTCGCGATAAAGGCGACGCGCAACAGTGTAACGACCAGTTCCCGCCCGATAATCGTCAGAACCATCCAGCCCGGTATAAGCCCTCCTTCAACACCTTCAAATCGCGTCAGGCAGATTAACGCCGCACCCACAATCAGCTTGTCAGCGAGCGGATCCATGAATTTGCCGAAACCAGTAACCCCCCGTTTACGCGCAATCCGGCCATCGAAAAAGTCCGTAAGTGAGGCTGCCGCAAAAACAATGAGTGCAACAAGGGGCCATTTAAGACGGAACGAGAACATGAACAGGGGCACCATCAAGATGCGTGAAATCGTTAAGACATTTGCCAAGCGCAGAAGGGTATAAAAGTTCATATTCGTATCATTCATCCGGTGTAAGATCAACGATTTCTACACCTTCGGGAACGGTAAATTTGAATAGCGTCGAATCTAGGTCTTGGTTGCGCTTAATATTTGTCAATGAAGTGATATAACTCTCACGATTTCCAGCATCATCTTCAAATTTATAACCAAACTGCACGGGCAACCATTCATCTGTCTTAATCCAGATTGCAAGGGTTTCACGGGGTGGGGGAGTGTCATTGACAGGTTTAGAAAGTTTATCAGGTTTGTGGGTCAACTCAATTTGGTAAATTCCCTTTTTCTTAGCTGCATCATCTCTTACGAGCTTCATGTTGTAATTTTTCTGGACATCCTCCAACGAAGCCCCGATTCCGGGCAATAATTCTTTGCGGTCAGACTTGCTCCATTTCATCTTATTCACTTGGTTTACTATCGGCGTGTATGACCAAGAATATTCACCGTCCAGAAGAATTAATTGTAACACCTCATCCGGGTTTTTCTGGCTGACATATTCTTTCCGCAACAGGTTCGGCTTGCTAAAATACAACCGCCCCTGATTCACCCGTTTCGTGTTCGCCTGGAGAATTGTTTCCTCAAATTTCGCGCTGAAGTTTCGAGATTTCTTGTAAGCCTTCCTGAAATTCTGAAAAATCTCATCTACCGTATAGGCATCCTCCGATTTGGCGACGGTGGCCAATGGAAGAAGGATAAGGACCAATAGAAGGCGGATAAGGAATTTCAAGGCCCTTCTTTTCGGTCTGAATCCCAAGCTTTTAGGATTGCTTTTCTTTATACGTTGTGTTATCATTCTTCTGTCTTTCATGGAAAGATAGGGATGCTTCTGCCCTTCGTGGAGGTGCACTGGTAATAGACTCTGTTGAGACAGAAACGTCGTCTCAAACTAAGTCTATTGTAGCCCCGAAAAACTCGCAAGAGAAGGAAACGAGAAGCCTGTAAAGATACCAGCTAAGGGATTAAGCTTATACAAGCCCAATCCCTTTAGGGTTGGGTAGTTGACACAGAGTCGTTTCATCACGATATGAACCTTTATTATTAAGGATTATGGCCGAAACCGAGTTTTTGCGTCGCGTTCGTCGCGCCCCCCGTAGGGTCGGCAAAACTCGGTTTCTTCCTCTTTATCTTATCAAGGTGGCAACTCGGGTTTTAATTAAAACTTGCTTACAGCAGTATAGCACCTGTTGTGCCGTTTGTCAACGCATTAAAATTTTCGATTAGATGCTTGTTTGTACGCTTCAAGCACCGGTGGAACGGATTTCAACATGGTCAAGCCCCTCAGCCAGCGGCAGAGGAACCTGCGTTCCGGTCTTGTGAGAGATGTGCATTGCCGTAATGACCTCCAACACCTTGAGGCCATCACGTCCGGTGGATACGCTTTCCCGGTCCTCAAGCAAACAGTCGATGCTTTCACGAGTGGCACTGTAGAAATAGTCCTCAAGTTCAAGGGTCGGGGGCATATCGGGGATAGGCTTGAAGTCGTAGCGTGTGCCATATCCTTCGCCACTTGCATCAGCGAGGGGGGCATGCTCCCAGATGCCACGCCGCTCACAGAAATTTATTCGGCCAGCGGTGCCTGCAATCGAAACTTCGCTGAGCGATTCTGCCCGCGTCGCAATGCAGTTGATAAAGACGACAACACCCCCTTCGCAAACAATCATTCCACCGCCCCCCGCATCCGCGACAGGCTCATCGTTGAGGAACCCGGTGACTAACTTGGGCTCAGCAGATGTGAAATAGAACGCATAGCCCACAGTGTGAGTGCCATTGTGCAACAAGGGGCGAGCACCTGAGTAGGTAATCGTTTTCACCTCGCCAACCGCGCCATTATCAACCATGTTTTTGAGTTTGCGGTAATGCGGCAAAAAACAGCGGGTATGGTCTACAATCAGTCGGCAACCATTTTGGTCGCAGGCATTGACCATCTTTCGCCCCCATTCAACACTGATGGCGAGCGGTTTTTCAACCATGATGACCTTGATACCCGCTTCTGCGGCTTCGATGACCGGCTGATGGTGATGAAAATTGTGGGTCGTAACACTTGCGACATCAATGTTGGCGTTCTCGTACATCGCCACGGCACTGCTGTAGCGGTGTTCCGGGGCGATGTCCCACTCGTCCCCAAACTGTTGAAGCCGCTCGGGATTGATGTCGGCGACAGCCACCAAATCCACTTCCTCACACCTTCGATAGCCACCAGCGTGTGAATTGCTCCTGCCGCCAAGCCCTCCAACACCCCCTGCTCCAACGATACCAACCCTGATTTTGGGCGTTGACATGAAAGATTTCTCCTAATTATTTCGATTCCAACTCAACGAGTAGACGGCGGAGTTCACCTTGAACTGTCGGATTCTCTTCCGTGTTTTTTCTATACTGGTCAAGATCGAATTCTAAATTACCCCGAATATCTATTGGCAGAGCCTGAATCTGTTTTCGCAATGTCTCTTTCGCAAGCAATTGGACGACTCGCACCCGATCCTTAGGGAGACTGATTTCACCAGTCATCAACTCCTTAGCGAGCTTGTGTGCTAACCCTTTTGCAAGCCCCTGACTCGCATAAGTAGCAAGTGCTTCTGACGCGGAGGCTTTTACATTCTCATTAGAGTCGCTCTTGAGGATTTGAACAAAGGTGTCAGTCGCATTTTGATCCGGGAACTTTTTGAGTGCTTGTACCGCATAGAGACGCACTTGACCATCCGAATCATCCAGTACTTTGATAATTTCAGCCGTTGGGGAATCTTTGATGTCTTGCATCGCTTTTGTCGCAGAACGACGGACAGTGACATCGCTATTCCCTAATCCTTCCACAATTTTATTCTTATACTCCTCTTTTCCAAGCATATACAGCGCGGCATTAAATTCCATATCCAATGCGGCATCGCTACCCTTCTGACTCGATTCCAAATCAGATACGGCATTTGCATCGCCAATCCTTCCGACCAACCGCACCAGATCAATCTTCGCCGAAAGCGGCGTATCCGCATCACGGATTGCCTCAATGATTTGAGTGAGCGCATCGGAACCAATCTGCTGCAACATATCGAGTAACTCGCCATCGCGGAGGTTCACATAATGTCGCTTAACCACGCTCTCAATAAGTAGAGGAACGGCATCCATTCCCTTATCAACCAGCACTTTTCGGGCAGAACCTTGAACACGTTGGCGTTTATTGAGAACATCGAGAATAATCTTCATCTGTCTCCTATCCATTTCTGCCAACCTTCGTGTTCGTTCACGGCGGTATTCGGATTCGCGCCCCTGGGCTTTTGCATCTCCGATGTCAAGTGCGTACGTATAGGCGATAAGCAACAGGGCCTTAGGTTCTGTCTTGTTGCCTTCTTCAATTTCAGCCTCTTTCAGGGATGTAACCGATTCGGTCACCAAATCGGAACCGAGCAATTTCGAGCGTCCCACTTCAAGTTTCGTAATCGCTTGTCTCTGTTCACACGCCATGCCAGTCACCAATAAAACAGACAGTAGTGCCATCAACAACTTTTTCATCTTCAGTTTCTCTTCTCCTTTTTGATTTTGAGATTACGGTGTGCTCTCTGAGTCCGTTTCAAATTTCGCAGGTTTTCCCCTACGATTCAGATAGGTTAGTTTACAAAACATTCCTTTTTCTGTCAAGAGAAAACGATCACTCCAATACTGACTTATGAAAAAAGGGCAAAAACCGAGTTTTTCACACCGACTTTTGAAATACCTTTTGCAATCAATTTGTCAACGCGAAGTTTCCCAAAGGGGTTGACATCAAATACGGGTTGACCTTAACCCAATTTTATGATAAACTCAATTTGAAATTTTAGAGACCCAACCATCGGGTTGATTGCACCGCCCCAATCTACCATAAGGGCAGAAGCAACCGAAACAATCTTAATTTCGTCGCGGAGTGCCATGTTATTCAGCAAGAAAAAGCAGACAGCACACAAAATAGATTCGGATACAATCCAAAACCAAGAGCCCCCAATTCCACTTCAGGCACACAAGTACAGTATCCGCTTTGACATTCTACCAGAAATTTCCTATCTCAACGACCCGCTATGTGTTTTACTTGCCGATTTTTTCCCACTTTTTCGGGGATTCCCCGAAAAAGTATGGATTTCACAGCAAGGCATCCAGGAAGGCTTGGATTTCTGTAGTGTCAACTTCTGGGTTTTTAGCGAAGCTCCAGATGCCATCAAAGAATTTTCAATCTGGTTTCAAGGAATATTTCGGGAAGAACAAGTTTCGAGAGTCTTAGAAAGTTTTGTGCAACACACCCTCGAAAAGCCAGACGAAGTCGAAGTAATCCTCGCAGATTGGTCAAGGATTCATACCGAAGAATCTGAAATCCGAAAGAGTGTCGAACAAGAGATGATGAAACATGTCGAAACCGAGTTTTTTGCGTCTCGTCATCGAGTCTCCATCCGCAAGGATCGGTAAAACTCGGTTTCGCGCGGATAGCTAGAACAGGCAGAGCCCACAATACTTCAAATTTTATATTAAACCTGCTTAAACCAAAGGAGATACAAACTTTATATGTTTAACACTAAAAAATCGTCAGATCGAATAGCCCCTCCTAGCCGGTATGCTGCTGTGGCATTGGTGTGCATACTGATGACAGTAGCACTCCTCCCTGTCATCCAACCCGCCCAGGGCGAAGAGCGGCGCGTCAGTTTTAACCGTGACATCCGCCCCATCCTTTCGGACAAATGCTACGCGTGCCACGGCCCCGACGCAAATCAGCGCAAGCGAGAACTCCGTTTCGACACAAAGGATGGCGCATTCTCAGAGCCGAGTGGCTATCCGGTCATCGTGCCCGGAAACACCCAAGAAAGCGAACTGGTTCTGCGTATCACTAACGAAGATGACAGCCAGCGTATGCCACCGATTGACCAAGAGCGTCAGTTGACTCAGGCGCAGATTGAACTGCTCATTAAATGGATTGAACAGGGTGCCGAATGGGAAGACCACTGGATTTACATCCCGCCCAAGCGTTCCCCAGTGCCGGAAGTGAAAGACAAAGGATGGTCGAAGAACGCAATTGACCACTTTATATTGGCGCGACTCGAATCAGAACAGCTTACACCCTCATCCGAAGCAGACAGACGAACCGTAATCCGTCGCCTCAGTTTTGACCTGACCGGCCTACCGCCCACACCTGCTGAAGTTGATGCGTTTTTACAGGACGAAAGGCCTGATGCCTATGAAAAGCTAGTAGACCGCCTCCTCAGTTCACCCCACTACGGTGAGCGGATGGCGATGCACTGGCTCGACATCGTGCGCTACGCTGATACGTCTGGATATCATTCCGATGAAAACGTCAGCGTCTGGCCGTACCGTGATTATGTCATCCGGGCGTTCAACGACAATATGCGTTATGACCGGTTCACCCGCGAAAACCTCGCCGGTGACCTCCTCCCCAATGCCACGCTTGAGCAGAAGGTGGCATCCGCTTACAATCGGCTCAATCAGACAACCGCAGAAGGTGGTGCTCAGGCGAAGGAATACCACGCGATATATGCCGCTGACCGGGTGCGAGCCACATCAACGGTGTGGATGGGGGCGACGATGGGCTGTGCCCAGTGCCACGACCACAAGTTCGACCCTTATACGATAAAGGATTTCTACAGCTTTGCGGCCTTTTTCGCTGACATAGAGGAGCGGGGTGTGTATCGAGGGCGAAGCAAATGGGAGCCGATTGTCTTGCTCCCCACCGAGGAACAGAAGGCAGAGCTGGAGAAAATTGATGATGAACTCGCCCGCCTTCAAGCCCAGTACAATGCGCCGAGACCTGAATTTGACATCAAGCGAGCGGAGTGGGAAACCCAGACGATTTCGCTGTTAAATTCATCCGAGCCATCAGAACTCGTCTGGGTGGATGACGAAGAAGACAACGGCGGCAAAATATCCGGTGATTGGAAGTTGATTCGGAAAGCCGAAGGCCCCGTTTTGAGCGGAACGTCATCGCGGCAGTTGAGCGCGACAGAAGATAAAACGATTCAGTACGCGTTTCACGAGGCAAAGCGCAAGATAACCTTGAGCACACACGACCAGCTTTTCGCACACGTCTGGCTAGACCCCGAAAATCCGCCCAAGACGATTATGTTACAGTGGAATGATGGCAACTGGGAGCATCGGGCTTTTTGGGGCGAGGACAGAATCGAACATGGGGGCATCGGTGAGGATACGCCCGCACATAAACCGATGGGCGCGCTACCTGCCACTGGAGAGTGGGTAAGATTGGAAGTCAACCTTACCCACGTTGGACTCAAGCCGGGTAGCGTTTTGAACGGCATGGCGTTCACCCAATTCGGAGGCACCGCCTACTGGGATATGGCGGGTATCGTTACCACGGAAGCCTCACACACCCGACATCGCCATCCCAATGGAGTGCTGGAAGCCATTCAGGTTGACCCCGTCACCCGCACCCAAGAGCAACGCAAGGTTATCGACACATATTACCGAACCATTATGCCCGAACTCGCTTTCATTCGCGATGAAATCGAAGCATCGAAACAGAAGCGGGCGGCTGTTGAAGCGCAAGTGCCGTATTGTATTACCACCGTATCCATTGCACCGAGAACCATGCGTGTCCTACCGAGAGGCAATTGGATGGACGATTCCGGCGAAATTGTTGAGCCCAACACGCCCGAATTCCTACCGTCACTGAAAGGCGTAACACTACGGCGAGCAACCCGACTTGACCTCGCAAACTGGCTCTTACTACCCGAAAACCCGATGACCTCAAGAGCCTTTGTGAACAGGCTCTGGAAACTCTTTTTGGGGACAGGGATTTCCGGAGTATTAGACGACCTCGGCTCACAAGGCGAGTGGCCGGAACATCCCGAACTTCTGGATTGGTTGGCGGTGGAGTTTATGGAGAGTGGGTGGAATATCAAGCATATCGTAAAACTGATGGTGACATCCAACACCTACCGCCAGTCCTCAAAACTGACCGACCAGCTTCGCGAGAAAGACCCGTATAACCGCCTCCTAGCGCGGCAGTCGCACTATCGCCTTGATGCCGAGATGGTGCGCGACAATACGCTGTTCGTCAGCGGGCTACTTGTAGACAAGTTGGGAGGCAACAGCGTCAAACCGTATCAACCCAACAGATACTACTTTAATCTGAATTTCCCAAAGCGAGTCTATAAACATGACGATGGCGAAGCGCAATATCGCCGCGGGCTTTACACCCACTGGCAACGCACCTTCTTACATCCAAGCATGATGGCATTTGACGCACCGAGTCGGCAAGAGTGTACCGTCGAGCGGGCGCGTTCCAATACACCCCTACAAGCACTGACATTGCTCAACGACCCAAGCTATGTCGAAGCGGCCAGAGTTTTTGCGGCACGGATTATCAAGGAGGGGGGAGATTCTGTCGGAGAGCGTATCAACTGGGTCTACCGTTCGGCACTTTCGAGGCAACCAACGCCCACCGAAGCCACAGTTATGACCACACTGTATGAAAAACACCGTGACGAATACCAAAAAGACACAGCCGCCGCCTACCAGCTAATCAAAACAGGCGAATGGCCCGTGCCAGCAGATATCCCACAAGACGAACTCGCCGCGTGGACCTCTGTAGCTCGCGTCGTGTTGAACCTCCACGAGACGATTATGCGGTATTGAAGCGTCAAAAGCCCAGAATATCCAGAACCGTTACGCAAACAACTCTTTGACAACGCTCCCGTTGTTCACAACCCGAATCGGGCGCCCGCCTCTTGAGTAGTTTTCGTTGTTGTAGTTGATGCCGAGCGCAGAACAGAGTGACGCAAAAAGATCCGGCACCGAAACAGGGCGCTCAGCAACCTGCATCCCGTCCTCGCTCGTTGCGCCTACGGTCTGACCGCCGCGGATACCACCGCCAGCGAGAACCGCACTCCAACCACTCAGAAAGTGGTCGCGCCCCTCATTATTATTAATCTTTGGGGTGCGTCCAAATTCGCCGAGCCAAAGTACGATTGTTTTGTCGAGTAACTCCCGGTCAGCGAGGTCTTTGATCAGCATTGAAAAAGCCGGGTCTACAACCCCAAGCAGTCGCTGTGTTCGGTTAAAATTGTCATCATGAGTATCCCACCCGCCGAGTGACACTTCAGCGAACTTTACCCCCGTCTCAACGAGGCGACGCGCCATTAAACACCCCTGGCCAAATTGGTTCATCCCGTATGCCTCCCGCACGGCAGTCGGTTCTTCGCTCAGCTCAAACGCCTTCGTGCGCGGGGAATTAATCAGCTTATCCGCCTTTTTGTAGATGGCTTGATGGGCTTCAGTGCTTCGGCCCGCCCGTTTTGCTAGGAAGTTCTTCTCAAGGTCGCTCAACATTTTAAGCCGCTGGCTCAGCCGCCGACTGTCCATCTGAGACGGGTACTTGATGTCGTCAATTGGTTTCATCGGATCGTTCACCACAAACGGGTCATGTTTCGCACCTAGAAATCCGCCCGTGAACGTCGGGGAATTAATGCTAATGCAGTTCGGCAGTTCAAAGTCATCATCATCCAGATAGTGTGATGCAATTGAGCCCAACGTCGGATGCTTAACGGAACCTGTTGGAGCATAGCCGGTGTGCAGCAGGTATCTCGCCCGCTCGTGATTCCCCTCACGAGAAACCATTGAGCGAACAACCGACAGGTGGTGGGCTTGTTCTGCCATCAACGGCAAATGCTCAGAGAACTGAATGCCTTTTACGCTCGTCGGAATCGCTTTCAGCGGACCGCCATTTGGCGTACCCGGTTTCGGATCAAAGGTGTCCAGTTGGCTTGGGCCCCCTTCCATAAACAGCACAATGCAGTGTTGTGCATGTGACGCAGCCTTTCCAACCTCCGCGAACGCTGAAGATTGCAGATGCTGCATCGCGATCAGTCCCAAAAAGCTACTCATCCCAAATTTGAGAAAGTTACGCCGAGAAGCCGCTTTTTCCCAGAACTCAGGCTGTTCGGATTCTGGTATCCATAATTTCGTTTTCATTTTTATCCTCCTTTTATGGTGACATTTACCGGTAGGCGCGCTTTGTAAGCGCTCTGGTCGACGGTGTATCAGTAATTATGGGCTTTACTACAACACCTTCGCCAATTTTCGCTTTGGCGACTTTGCATCAGATTGGTGTAGCGTATATTGAGATTAATACCCTTCAGCATACAATATACAGTATGTCTATGCACCCGTCTTGAATTTGGCGAAGGTATTATTACTATAAACCTGTTTGAAAAAGAGAAGCGTTGCCTCAAAGCTTAATGTTTACGTTAAATCATTGGAGAAGTAAATAACAAACCAATGCACAGTGGGAACAGACCACTTTTCAAGCAAGCTCTTAGTGGTTACTTTCCAAATGTGTATCTGATCTAGTAGAGCGCAGACGACAATAATTACAACGGTCAGTTCCCTACTCTAACCCTAAAAACTTAGCGAGTGAACCATTTAGTGATTCATTGACGAAATTCCTCTAACCATGGGTCATCAAATGCCTCGATTGCCGCTTGGACTGCCGCCACCGCTTCGGGGGTGCCGATTTCCATCAACGCCCACGCTGTGCTCTTACGTAATTGACGATCCGAATCGTTAAGTACTTTAATCAGGGCAGGCACCGCATCCTTGGCGGGGGGACCAATTTTGCCGAGGGAGTGGACACTCTCCATGCACACACCCGGAGATTCATCGTTCAGTTTGGCGACCAAGGCGGGGACAATCACATCTGCGGGTTTCTTGATAACTCCTAGAGCGATTGCTGCAACTTCACGAACCCAAGGCTCGGCATGGTCCAGGGCTTGAAGTAGGACCGCAACCGTCTGCTCATCACTTCCCGTGTGACCGAGTGCGCTGATAGCACGCCATAAAAATGGAAAGTTGTCTTTGTTATCAGCGATGCCTTCTAGCAGTGCCTCCTTGGCTGGTGGCCCAATTGTCATCAATGTAATCATCGCGGCGGTGGCGGTGAGTGGGTTTGAGTCGCCGAGTGTTTGAACCAATGCGGGGCTCGCGACTGCCGCGGCAGGCCCCATCCGCCCCAATGCAGAAGCCGCCGAGCGACGGACATCCTTATCCGGATCGTTCAACGCCGCTATCAGTGCCGGAACGGCGGCACTGGCAGGTTCGCCAATTGAACCCAATGCACCCGCCGCACAATCGCGTATAATTGGGTCAACATCGTCTAACACCTTTATTAACACGGGGATGCTCCTGGGATCACCTATTTGACTTAAAACACCTGTGATAGCGCACCGAAGGGGTTCATCGGTATCTAACAACAGTTCGTTTAGAACCGGAACCGCACCGGCGGCGGGGGGCCCCATTTGATGAAAAATAAAAATCGCCGAGGCGCGCACCTCCGGGTTCTCGTGGTCGAGCAGCTCAAGTACAGTGGGCACCGCAGGCTCACCGATATCCGCTAGCTGCTCAAGAGCAGGTACGTGGTCTGGGTGGTCCGGCAGTTGAGCTAGTTGAATCAAGGCATCAATTTCAAGCTGTAAGGCGTTATCCGGTTCAAGTGGATTGACGACAGGCGGGTCTGGTTCAATCGGTTCGCCATTGTCAGTGTCATCGGGCCCGCAGCCACTCCCCATTGCACCGCATAGCAGGAGTAAAACTATGAGCCAACTATATCCTCTCATGGCCTTATCCCTCCAATTTGAATTGCCACACCAACTGATTTAACGTGTCAAAACAAAAGCCTCAGAGGTTAAATTTTTCCTCGACAATTGCGAAGCAAACAACTTTCACCTGATATTATATCATACAACCTTGAAAACAAAACCGAAAAACGACTTTTCAAATAGGTTCTTAAATTGTTGAATGGTGGATTTCCCAACAAAGTTCTACCCCAACCGTGCCGACCTATTTAATGATTCAACGCAAACTCAGCAGAATTAAGCAACGCCCAATACAAGTCTTCGTAGGCGAGTTCTTTGTTGCGGTACAGGCTCTGTTTGAGGTAGCGTTCAAAATAGGTTTTTTCTGACGTTGTCGGAGGACGGGAAAGGGTCCTAAGATACAACTGTTCAACCCGCTTTGCGGGGTAACGGGTCGTTTTGAGAATATGGTTCAGCGAACTCCCGCGCTCATTATGGTCTGCGCTATCATTGACCAGCGACCCGTTAATCATCATCAACGCCTGCGGGACCGTTCCATTAAAAGCCTCAATTTCCTCCATCTCGCCGTTGTCAAGCAGGAAGACAAAGCGTTCCAGATAACGCCGCTTCATGTTCTCCATCCAATCGGCACCGTGCTCGTGCATATACTTTTCACGCTCCAGAGACCTTTCAAAACCTGTGGCTTCCAGCATGGAGTAGAAAAACTGTTCCGCACTTAACGGCTTGATATAGGCGTGCGAATAGTAGCTCTCATCGTTCTTGTTGCTTTTATTCGTCTCGGAGGTTCGTTGATACGCTTTGGAGTTCAGAATCGTTCGCATCAGGTACTGGAGGTCATAGCCGTGAATGACGAAATCTTCCGCCAACCAATCCAGTAGGTCTGGATTCGTGGGTGGCACCTCTTCCCCAAAACCGTCAAGCGGTTCAACGAATCCTCTGCCCATAAGATACGCCCAGATTCGATTCACCGTTGCATGGCTGAAATACGGGTTGTCTTTGCGAGTTATCCATTCGCCCAACGCTTGGCGGCGTTTCAACGCCTCGCCCTGATACGCCTTCCCATCAAGAAAATGGGGTGGAATGGGTTCACCCTCTCCCGGGATGGAAATTCCCCCCTTCTCGGTATCTTTAATAACATAACTCACACGTCGATTACGTCCCTGCTCGTCTTTCTCGTAAACACCCTCACGACGGGTGCCGGTGAAAAAGGATGCCACACCGTAGAAGTCGGTTTGCAGCCATTCTTCGGTTTTGTGGTCGTGGCATTGGGCACATTGCATCGGGATGCCGAGAAATAAACGACATATCTGGGACGTTAGATCGATGGGGGAAACATCATAGCGCACGAAAAAGTTCCCCGCACCGTTCTGACGCACATCTCCCTCCACCGACAGAAGTTCCTTTACAAATTGGTTATACGGCACATTATTCTTCAACGCATTGCGTACCCACATTTGGAGTTCCATGCGGCGGTCTGTATCAAGATTACTTCGACCAACCAACCATTTAACCCAAATGCCTGACCAGTAATCAAGATGGCGTTCGCTTCCAATCAGTTGATTGATTTTCTTTTCGCGCTTCTCTTTAGACCGGTCCTTGAGGAAACCCTGTACCTCCTCACTGGTCGGAATCTTTCCTGTCAGGTCTAAATAAACCCGCCTCAGAAATGCCGCATCCTTCGATTGCTTAGAAGGCTTTATCCCCTCCTGCTTCAACTTACTATCAATATGACGGTCAAGATGCTTTGTGCTCGATGAAATCCGCCCCTCAACGACGGTGTTGATAGAAAAAAGGCATATCGTTGCAAAACCGATAACCGTAAAAATGAAAAGCAGACAATTTGGGGTTTTGCGTACCGTTTTCATAATTTTATCCTCCTATTAAAATGTTACCAATTCTGATTTCTAGTGCTCATCTTACGTTTGCATTATTATAACATATCATCTTCACAATAGACAAGTGGATTAATATCCTGTGTCAGATCACTGCTTCTCCAAAACAATCCGCATCTCTACATCAATCATTTTCCCATCGCTATCAATACCCGCCGAAATTGCCCCAAGCGTTTCGAGCGGAAAGACGTTATCCGTCACACGTTTTGCGAAACGAAGAGCCCCTTGTTGACCAGAAACAGATAGTATCAAGCCAGAAAGAGAGAAAAAACGTTTGACCTCCGGGACCAGGTAGTTCGGCTGAATCAGGACATGACTCGCCTTAGGATGATTAAATGCGGCGCACAATCCGACATCACCCAATGTAGCGGCGTTCCCAATAGCGGTGTCAATCGTAAACCTCAGACCGGCAACCGTTGTGCTAATAATCCAATAATCATTGACAATTGTATACCCACCCGTGGGAGAAAGCAGAAAACTGTGCTTAAACTGAACAGGCTGGATGCTAACACCTTGATAATCCTGTGGCGTGAGGAATCGAAGCGGCTTGCCGTTAATTCGGATGCCGTTCTGTTTGTGTCTCACCAGCACGGCATTCAAGCCGTTTCGGTCTTTGATGGGAAAGGCCAGAATTATCGAAGGGATTACCATCGGTGTATCAGAGGTCGGGGCGAGCAATGCCACCGTGAATCCTGTTCCCAAGTGGCGGGAAATGTCAGCACCGAATGCTTTAGATGAAACTCGCGGGCGCGATTCCGCACCGACAGTTATCGCTAAATTAGCATTCAGCCCATCCCAGATGCCTGAAGCATCTGCCTGATGGGTGACACTCACCAGTGCCGTCGTCGCCGGAAGCACCGACAGCAGATGCTGGTCAATTGACCCGACAACATGCGCCGTTCGTTCCGTATACTCATTCCGTATAATTCGATGCTCGGAGTGAATAATTCCCTGCTCATAACAGTTACTGAACGTCCACGCGCCAATCCCCCTAAAAAGAGAGCGAAACTGTTCATCAAATTCAAAAGCCTGCGTCAGTCGCGGAAAATCAATATAAACCGTGCTTCCACTCGTATCGTACTGCTGTTGCAGATATTTGCCCATTGAATAGCGATTCGCAAAGCCCGATTTCCGCCCAGCATAAATGTCAATTGCATCCTTAATCAGCGATGGGTCAAGTGCCAACAAACCAATCCTTCCGATAAAAGCGTAACTGAAATCACGCGGATAACCCGTAATCGTGTTAATCGTGAAGCCCCCATAATCCTCGCGAATCCGCTTGTAGTTTGGATTGACAGGGTCTGCCGCCGTGATTGCCGCTACCTCCAATTTCTCTTTTGCGCCCAGGGCACTAACCGCCAGAACCGAGACCTCCTCGCCACGCTTATAGAACGCCACGAGTGCCTCCTCCCCCAAGTATCCCTTGATAGTTTTGAAATCAAGTTTGCCACCCATTCGATGTTCCCACAGGCGTTTCTGATAAACCATTACCCGCCACCAGAGTTGCCGCTGAACCTCAGTGAGAATCGGCATTTTCACTGCGCTCTTGCCAAATTCACTCCGATTGAACGTTTCGACCACGTCCTCAAGCATTTTAACGCTTACATAGCCGATGGGACGGTCAGGCAGCAACGTCAGAAGGCTCTGCTCCGGCTCCCAAAGAGAGGTATATTGATAGATTATCACCAATAGTAGGATGAGAATCATCAACCCGAAAATGATTAGGTATTTTTTAGATAAAAAGCACTTGAGTTTTTGCAAGGTCGTTGTGGATAGAATGGGATTGGGAGATTGAAAATGAGGGAATTGACAGATTGGTCAATATCATCAGGGACACCAACAAGCGAAAATCCGCTTCTATTATACCAACTTACGTCCCAACCATCAATCTTAAAACGCCTTTTTGATTTGCCCCTTCAAAACTGTCAGGAATCGGAAAGGCTACCGGTTCTTGAGTTACAGTCACCGACGCGCTGAAAAGCGGACTGGAAAATTACGATTCTCGCTTGACACCAGAATCCCCTGTGCTATAATAAACCCCGGCAATCAAGGTATGGGTCTACGGTTATCACTCCCGATAACCGCCTCTATCGCACCATAGACCGGTGTCAAACTACAGACTGCCTAACCCCTAACTCACGTACAATCAAATCGAAGGTAATGCAAGCAACCCAAATCATTGCTTACGACAACGAAGCACAACAATGGACATCCGATCCATCAAACCTAGTTTTCAATCCAGGGCAAGGCTCTCTTGTCACAGTCAACAACCCTCAACAGTGAGCAGAGAAAAGGAGAAACATGCCCTACATATACCTCGACGATGAAAACTGCTATAGACCCAGTGAAGATCTACAGAGTTTATTTGATGAACTCGTAATCCGTCCCTATGAAGAACAATTTGGCACCGATTCGCCGTTTCCGGTTGAAAATCTGGATAAGGTTCTGGATAAGGGGCTGACTTATTTTGATGAGTCCACTCGGCATCACGGGCATTTATATTCCCCAGAAGAAAAGGTGACACTCTATTGTTGCAGTTATACGATTATGCACCTCTATAGTTCTTATCATCTTTACTCCACGTCACTCATACCCCGAATCGAATGCAAAAACATACTATTTGTTGACTTTGGTTGCGGTCCACTCACTTCAGGTATTGCGTTTTGGGCCGCTACCAGACAGTCCAACATCACTTACATAGGTATTGATAGGTCAAAAACGATGCGTAATAAGGCACAGGAAATCAACCGATATGGGCCCAACTCCGGTGAACCTTTTTATGCTTCTGAAAAATTTCATCTAATACATAGCTACCATCAATTACCCGATTTATTGAACAGTATTGAAATCGGTAATCCTGATGAAACACTGACTATATTTAACTTTTGCTACTTTCTTCAAAGTGAGATATTAAACATCGAAAAATTAGCAGAAGTACTCTATGTTGCAGATGCAGGCAGCTATACTGGCATGGTCTACCAGGATCCCGTGAAGGATGAATTTCAACACAAATGGTATAACTTCAAATTTGAGGTAATAATACCAATTCCGATAATAAATCACTCGTTAATGGAAGTCCGATTTGCGTCAACTCATGTTGCCACTTTCAAAGAAAGCGTCATCAACCGCACCCCCGTAGCCGGGATTACAGGCGTTTCATATTTCATCAAAACCGCTAACGCGATATAAATTTTCAGAAATGGTATAACATACCCTTCGCAGTTTGATGCGTCCGGTTTTGGGTGGCAGGACCCCACACAAGAGATGTCTCTAACGTTTGAGAATTTAAGGGTCTTACCACGGTCATGGTCCACGTACCCAGTTACAGTGTCCTATGATAGCTTTAACAACTTTTCTTACCGTAGAACAATTCATTCTTCCGATAGGTAACCTTTCAAAGGAGCACGAATCATGGCACAATTAGAACTACCTCAACCCGATCGGCAAACGACTCAACCACAATCTGAAAAAGAGGTTTCGATTGATGTAATACGAGGGTTGCGGTATATCGAAAACTACATTAACGAACACCAACATGATTGGGCGTTAGATTGGATTGATCGACAACCATGGATCCACGACCTAAAACGGCGTGTTCAGCATTACGGTTTTAAGTATGACTACAAAGCGCGGAAGGTAGACCGTGATATGCATATCGGTAAGTTGCCTGAGTGGCTTAAACGACTTAGCCAAAAATTACATAAAGACGGTCACCTGCCAAAAATGGCGGATCAGGTCATTATCAATGAATACAAGCCGGGACAAGGGATCTCAAGTCACATTGATTGCGAACCCTGTTTTGAGGATACCATTGTCTCTTTGAGTCTGGGTTCTGGTTGTGTTATGAACTTCACAAACAAATATGACAAAACGAAGATTCCGGTCTGGCTGGCACCTAGGAGTCTTATCGTGTTGAGTGATGAAGCAAGATATAAGTGGTTACACAGCATTCCCGCCAGAAAGTCGGATGAGTGGGCAGGTCACAGGTATAAGCGGCAGCGACGGGTGTCGCTAACATTTAGAAAGGTGATTCTGGATTGATGCTCGAAATTGTGAAGTTACAGTTAAAGCAATACGATGCGGCAATTAAGGACTACGACAAAACGATTGAACTCGACCCCAAATTTGCGCTTGCCTATGTCAACCGCGGAGATGCAAAGGTAGACTTAAACCAACACGCCGCCGCGACCCGAGACTACCAAACCGCCCTCAGACTTGCGAGACAAGCCAACGATAAGGATCTCGAGGCACAAATTTTAGAGATATTGAAATGATTAACACTTCATTGGTAAACATTGACCGTCTTCCCACAGGAGGCATTTTAGATGAAAAAAGACATTCTAACCCAAGTCCTAGAACAAACTGGTAAAATGGGAACTATTTGTGGAATACCAGACAATGATGCCATGATCATATTCATGACCTCCTCGGCTGATGACCTCAAAAAGTTGTATCATGAGGTAACAAACCCCCATAACCGAAAAGAAGTCATCAACTGGCATGAATATCTCCAATTTGTAAGCGTGGCTGAATGGCAACGCCGATACAGAGAGTACCTCAGAAGTCCAGCATGGAAGCGCAAAAGAGACATGGTAATGGAAGATGCAATGTGTCCCATTGAACCACCAGAGGACGCACCATTCAAATGGAGACTCAACCAACATGGACGAATCATTGAGTATGTTGAGGTTGAATGGAAACCCTTATGTCAAAAGGAAAATTGCCAAAACGAAGCCACCCAAGTCCATCACCTTCACTATAAGACCGTGGGCAAAGAATACATTGAAAATGACTTACAAGCACTCTGCGGAGAGTGTCACAAAGAACACCACAAATCATCATCACATTCCTATCGCAAATAGGTTAGGATTCTTCCCATAGGAGGCACAATCATGAAACGATTTTTGACACTCACCCTAATAACTCTAATCCTCGGCGTACTGTTTGCGTTCGCTCCCGCTACCACTTTCGCAGAAAGCCAACCCACCAGTGCCCGACTAGAAACGACTGACCTAAAGGATGCGAATGCCTATGTCACGCGTGGAGGTACGAAGATACGGTTAGGGCAATACCATGCGGCAATTAAGGACTTCGACAAGGCGATTGAACTTGACCCCAAATCTGTGCTGGCACATCTCAGGCGCGGACTTGCGAAGAAACTCTTAAACCAATACCATGCGGCAATTAAGGACTACGACAAAGCGATTGAACTTGACCCCAAGCGTGCGGGTACCTATTTCTTGCGCGGAGATGCGAAGGCATACTTAAAGCAATACTTTGCGGCAATCCAAGACTACGACAAAGCCATTGAACTCGACCCTAAGTATGCAGGTACCTATGTCAAGCGCGGAAATATGAAGGTACTGTTAGGGCAATATCGTGCAGCAATTCAAGACTACGATAAAGCGATTAAACTCAACCCCAAATCTGCGGATGCATATCTCATGCGCGGAAATGTGAAGGAAGGCTTTGCGGCAATCCAGGACTTTGACAAAGCGATTGAATTTGACCCCAAGGATGCGCGTGCTTATGCCATGCGCGGAGATGCAAAGGTAGACTTAAAGCAATACTTTGCGGCAATCCAAGACTACGACAAAGCCATTGAACTCGACCCCAAATCTGCGGTTGCCTATTTTGGTAGAGGAAATGCGAAGGGACACTTAAAGCAATACTTTGCGGCAATCCAGGACTTTGACAAGGCCATTGAACTCGACCCCAAATTTGCGCTTGCCTATGTCAACCGCGGACAGGCAAAGGCAAGCTTAAACCAACACGCCGCCGCAACCCGAGACTACCAAACCGCCCTCAGACTTGCGAGACAAGCCAACAATAAGGCACTCAAGGCAAAAATTTTAGAGATATTGAAATAACAAGAAAGGAAGAAGAACCATAACAGCAGAAGAAAGACTTACAAGGGTTGAGAAAGACCTTGAAGAAGTCGAAGCCAAATATAACCAGTTAATGTATTGTGTTATAAATATGGCAGAATTGGTCGAGTATTCACATGATGGAAGCAGAAACACGATTTTGGAGCTTGCAAGAAAACTCAGAACCATCGATGACTCGGAAGGCCGTGTTGTGCGGTGAAAGTCCTTAGAAGGTGTTCCCCATGAATTTCCCTTCTCTGTCTTTTCTCTGCGTCTCTGCGCCCTTTGCGCCTCTGCGTTAAATTCTTATCTTTGAAGTGCTTGGCAAAGAGATTGAAACACCCAACAACCCAAACAGGAGGATTCAGAGGACGGAAACATATTCGATAGCCACGGCATGAGGGCTTGCTACACGCATATCGACAAGGAGATGGTATACCTATACATCGGATACCCAAGTAGTGATAAAGGCAATTATCTATGGAAAATAAAGACCAGCCCGACAAAATAGAACAATCCTCCCCATCCTTGGCCAGCGAGCGACTAGAGCATCTAAAACAACTATTCCCAGACTGCTTGACTGAAGGCAAAATAGACCTTCCAAAACTCCACGAAATCTTAGGGGAAGTCGCCGAAGAGGGACCTGAACGCTACCACTTTACATGGTCAGGCAGGCGCGATGCGATTCAGTTACTCCAAACCCCTACGCGGGCGACTCTTGTTCCTTGCCCTGAAGAATCCGTGAACTTCGATACCACCGGAAACATCTTCATTGAAGGGGATAATTTGGAAGTCCTGAAACTTCTGTATAAACCCTATTTTGGACGGGTAAAAGCGATATACATTGACCCTCCTTACAATACAGGCAATGATTTTGTTTATCCCGATAACTATGCTGACCCATTGCAGACCTATCTACAGCTCACTGGACAAAAGGACGACCACGGAAATCGTCTTACGAGCAATGTTGAAACGAGCGGACGCTACCATTCAGCGTGGTTGACAATGATGTACCCACGGCTGTTTCTGGCGCGGCAACTCTTACAAGAGGATGGCATCATATTTGTCAGCATTGACGACCATGAGGTTCACAACTTGCGGATGTTAATGAACGAGGTTTTTGGGGAAGAAAATATACTTCAACAGATTATATGGCAACGTCATGCGGGTGGAGCGAATGACGCGAAACACTTTGCCCTTGACCATGAGTATGTTCTGGCGTATGCAAAAAACAAGGAATCTATTGCTACGCTAAGACTGCCGCTGAGTGATAAGCAGAAGGCTGGGTATACCGGTGTAGATGAGTGGCATTCAACACTGGGCCCCTACAAAGCCCGTTCTCTTTCAAGTGATCGCCCGGCAAGTCCTCGTCCAGGGTTACGGTATGAAATTGACTTACCGGATGGAACAAAGGTTTTCAATGAATGGCGGTGGTCAGAATCCAGTTTTCTTAAGGCAAAGAAAAAAAACCAGATCCTCTTTAGGAAAGATAATCGGGGTAAGTGGCATGTTGAGTATAAACAGTATTTGAACAATGGTGAAACAGTCCCGCGTTCCTTACTGACCAAAGAGGAAAAAAACAGTCAGGGCAAAAAACAACTTCGTGAGATTTTGGGTGAGTCGGATGTTCTCAACAATCCCAAACCCGTAGGACTAATAAAGCATCTACTCCAGTTCAGTACGGACGCGGATTCACTAATCGTTGACTTCTTTGCAGGGTCTTGTACGACCGCACAAGCTGTGTTGGAACTCAACACGGAAGACGGAGGAAACCGCCGTTTTATCATGGTTCAGTTACCAGAGCCAACGCCAGAAGAATCTAAAGCGCGGAACGCAGGATATGAGACAATCGCGGACATTGGTAAAGCGCGTATTGGGCAGGTGCTTACTAAAATGGGGGATGGTAATTTATTACGTGAGTCCGAGGATTTAGGGGTTAGAGTATTCAAATTAGCAGAATCAAATTATCGGTCATGGCATGGAATTGAGAAAGCCGAGCCCGAGTCCTATGCAGAGCAAATGCGACTATTCGCGGACAACCCTTTAATTGAAGGTTGGGCGTTGGCGGATGTAATCTATGAAGTTGCGGTTAAGGAAGGATATAGACTTGATAGTTCTATAGAACTGGTCGCAGGCATTGAGAACAACGCGATCTTTCGGGTCGTTTCCGTAGATGAGCAACAGTCTTTCTTTATCTGTTTGGATGAAGAGCTTTTCCAAGACGAACTGAATAAACTCGGACTGAAAAATGACGATCTATTTGTCTGCCGCGACCAAGCACTAGACGATACAAAAGCGGCGAACTTGGCTCTCCAGTGTCGCCTAAAAACCATCTAATCGGATCGGTTCAGTAGCGCAATTCATTGCGAGTCACTACGGGCGATTCAATAACGGGATTTATGCAGAAAGGTTCTGCCCTAATCATTAGTTAGGAGGTAAAGGATGCACAATTGGACACAGATTCTCAAGGCGGTGATTCCGTCGCCCTGCTACGAGCGTCCGTTTGTATGCGATGGCTTTCCTGACACATGCGAAGTACTCGTAATCGGCAACAATCCTGCCACTCGTCTTACTGTTGATTGGTGGTCATTCTGGAAGGACACCTCCGGATTCGACTACAAGCACTTTTTAGAAATGTATCGGGATGAACGCACCAAAGTAGGAAAAAGACCAGTATCGGCCACGAGGTTGCGTCTGAACCGAATTCGGGACAACGGTCTTAATTGTATTGAAACGAATGCTTTTAGAAACGAGGGGTCAGATGGCACCAGACACGACATTTCAAACCATGCTGTGCTGGAGGTATTGCTAAACAACATGCCACTGCTGAAAGGGATTATTGCTCACGGAAAAGTCGCACACAAGTATTTGGACAAGATTGAAGTTCCCATCAATGTACAAACCTTTAGGCCCCGTCATTTTAGCCTAGTACGCTATGAAGAGATTAATAGAATCTGTCAGGAACTTGGTGCCACCTAATACCGGATTAACCAGATTCGTATTGTTTTTCGGCCCTGCTTATGAACTCTTCCGCTCCAGAGGAGCGCAATGTCTAATGAGTTTTGACGTTCAATTTCTGGTAATTTCTAAAAACCGGCCCGTGGGTGGGAAATCCCTTTCCCACCCTTCTTGACGTGAAGGCGAAACCAGCCCGCTCCAACGGAGTGCAATGTGTCATGAGATTTAAGTAGGGAATAACAATCGTTATTCCCTACCGATTTTGATTGTCAAATTTCATTAGCACACGATATGCCGAAATGCCCGCGCTCCAGAGGAGCGCAATGTGACTCATTAAGTTAATTTGATATTATTGGTATTATACCCTGCTCTTAAACCCAATAGGATCCATAACCGATGCAGTTTAAATTCGAGTCCAACCAACCCTTCCAATTACAGGCTATTGAATCCGTTGCGAGGCTATTTGAGGGACAACACTATGTTACGGGAAAATTGGAATTTCAATACGGAGCAGGATTAGCCGCGATTTCAAATAGTCTAGAAGTGGATGACGACGCTATTCTACAAAACTTGCAGACGATACAATCGGATAACGAATTACCCGTAGACGCAACACTTGAGTATATTGAGGAACAGGTTGTATTGTTTGGTGAAGAGCAGAGCGTTCGCTTTCCCAATTTCTCTGTTGAGATGGAAACGGGCACTGGAAAAACCTATATTTATCTGCGAACTGTGTTAGAGCTGTTTCGCCGTTACGGATTGAGAAAATTCATCATCGTTGTCCCGTCCGTTGCTGTTCGAGAGGGTGTGCTCAAAACACTGGAAATTACACAAGCACACCTGCGGCAACTTTATGATAATCCGCCCTACCACTACTATGTGTATGATTCGGCAAAATTATCTCAAGTGCACCAATTCGCGCTTTCAGACAGCGTTGAGATTATGGTGATGACAATTGACTCGTTTAACAAAGCCTCTATTAACGTGATTCATCAAACCACAGATCGGCTTCAGGGCGAGACCCCCATTCATCTTATTCAAGCAACACGCCCCATCTTGATTTTAGATGAACCGCAGAATATGGTAAGTGAGTTGCGCGTGAGAGCCCTTTCCGCGCTCAACCCAATTTTCACACTGCGTTATAGTGCAACGCATCGGAACCCATACAACTTGGTTTACCGCCTAACCCCCTTTGAAGCGTATCAACAAGGGCTGGTCAAACGGATAGAAGTCATGGGAGTTGAGCAGGAAGATGACGTGAATCAGGCCTTCGTAAAAGTGGACGATATTCAAAATAAAAAAAATAGTGTGACTGCCCGTCTCTCTGTGCATAAACTGATGAAGTCCGGAACAGTGAAGGAACAGCCCATAACAGCGAAATTCGGAGATGACCTTGCGGAGAAAACAAACCGCCCTGAGTATCACGGTTATATCGTAGACGAAATAAGTCTAATAGGCGACTTTGTTCGGTTTACTAACGGCGTAGAAATTAACAAGGGCCAGTCAGAAGGTGAGGATAAAGACGCAATTTTTGAGGCACAAATCCGTTATACGATAGAGGCACATTTTCGCAAGCAGGAGCGACTAAAGTCCTCCAATATTAAGGTGCTATCGCTCTTTTTCATTGACAAAGTTGCCAATTACGTGCGTGATAATGGCATCATCGCATCCCTGTTTACAAAATGTTTTAATGAACTGAAACTGGAACAGCCGAGCTGGAAAGATGTAGATGTTGAAAGCGTACAAGCCGCTTACTTTGCCCAGCGCCGGACGAGAAGCGGAGAAATTATTTACGAGGACAGCAGCACCGGAGAAGCGCAGAAAGATGTTGAGGCTTATGACCTAATCATGAAAGACAAGGAGCGGTTGTTATCCTTTGAAGAACCGACCTGCTTTATATTCTCGCATTCTGCGTTACGAGAGGGTTGGGATAGCCCAAACGTTTTTCAAATTTGTACGCTAAACCAGACCGTCTCTGAAATCAAAAAGCGTCAAGAAATAGGGCGAGGCGTACGCTTGGCAGTGGATGGGGAAGGAAACCGCGTTTATGACGAAAAGGTGAACATTCTAACAGTCATAGCAAATGAAAGCTACACGGACTATGTAGAACGCCTTCAAACGGAAACGATAGAGGAATACGGAGACCAAGAGTTACCGCCACCCCCCGCGAATGCCCGCAAGCGCGGCGTTGCAAAGTTACGGAAGGAATACACCCTGAAGCCGGAGTTCAAGGAACTGTGGGAACGGATTAAACACAAGACTCGTTACGCTGTCACTGTGGATACGGCTGTGTTAATCAAGGAAGTTGTCGCTGCATTAAATAAAGCTAAGATCCGTCCTCCTCGCATCACGGTAACGAAAGCGCAAGTTCGGGTCGATGACGGGGCCTTCGTGGCGATGCAAATCAGTGAGGCGAAAACCGCAATAGATCTAGCGGGGCACTATCCGTTGCCAAATTTGGTTAATGTTATGATGCACAGGCTAGAGAACACAACGCCCCCGATACGCCTCACGCGAAAAACCATCTTGGACATTTTCACGGAGACCGAAAATCAGCAAGCGGCCCTAGACAACCCGCACGAATTCGCTTCTGCTGCCGTGCGTATTATCAAAGCAAAATTGACTGACCAACTGATAGAGGGAATACAGTATGAGAAAATAGATGAGTGCTATGAGATGTGTCAGTTTGAATCGAGTATCGAAAGCTGGGATGAGTATTTAATCCCTACAAAGCATTCCGTCTATGACCACACGATATTTGAGTCCGAAATTGAACGCGAATTTGTTGAAGGGCTAGAAAAACGGGAGGACATCAAACTCTACTTAAAGTTACCCGCTTTCTTTACAGTTCCCACGCCAATCGGTGAGTATAATCCTGATTGGGCAATCGTCAAAGAACCCCATGATATACATGGTGAACCGACGGGGGAGCAAATGTTGTATCTGGTTCGTGAAACCAAAAGCACGACAAATTTAGATGAACTCCGCCCAGATGAAGCGAGCAAAGTTCGTTGTGGTGAACGGCATTTTAAAGATGCGCTTGGTGTGGATTATAAAGTAGTCACAAGGGCAGAGGATGTGTGAAACCGAATAAGAACGGCAAATATCTTGCCTAAACCTATATTATTGTACACAAATACTTAATAACCCCGAACCCCAATCACTTCACTCAGAATTCAAGAATTTTTTGTATAAAGGGAACCCTTTTGGTATAATGAAGCCATCAAATTCTAACCCAAAGGAGTTCTCTTATATAATCACCCTCGGCACTCTACTGAATATCATTGTGGTAAGCACCGCCAATGAATACTACGATGAAGGTCTTGAACATGCGTACCACGACCGTTACAGTGCCGCGATCAAGGCATACGACAAGTCACAACCCTGAAGTCTACGCCTCACGAGGAAGCGTGAAGAGTGCTTTGGAACAACACCTTAGTGCAATCAAAGACTTTGATACCGCCATCCGCCTTAAACCCTAATGACAGTTATGCCTATCTTTGCCGTGGTGATGCAAAGCGTGGCTTGGGTAAATACTTTGACGCTATCACAGATTATGATACTGCCATCCGGCTTGACCCAGATGACTGTCTGGCTTATAACGCCAGGGCAATGACTAAAGCAGACTTGGAACAATATCGTGAAGCAATCAAGGATCACAACATCACCATCCGATACCTGATACGTGACATTGAACAGATGGCACCTTCAGAACACCGCACTTCACGGATGGAATACCTTGCCGAGATATACTCCAATCGAGGGAATGCAAAAGCTCGGACAGACAAACCATATCAAGCTATCAATGACTATAATATGTCTATCAAGGCATATTCAAAATATGCGCGTACCTACTACAACAGAGGCGTTGAGTGGTACTATCTTGGTAAAACTAGCAAGGCAAAGACAGATTTGTTATCGGCAGTACATTACGCAAAACAAACTGGCGATACCAGAGTCCAAATCCGCGCCGAAAATTTCATACAAGAAAATCTCCATTGATCTGAACTTCAACCATCACCGGGAGCGCGTCTGAAAGACGTGCTCCCCACAACAGCTTTCTTGAGAGTCGTAGCGAAAAGCTGGTGGTTATCTGGGTTTGCGGGCGTTTTTATCCTGCGTAGTTCGTTGAATTTCGTCCAAGATATATGATGGGATTTGTGGCATTTCATCTTCCTTCGCGCCATTCTTATACCACGCCTCCCAAGCTTGATATGCTTTGATGGTTTCTGCAACGGTTTTTGCAACGACTACTGTCTTGGCTTCTGCAACAGCTTCTGCAACGGCTTTTTCTCTAGATTTTTTAAATTCCTGATAACGGGTAAACATGATGTCCACTCCTTCCTTGAAGATCGTCAACATTGTAGATGATGCCAATACTTCAGGCATACTGTCCAACATCAGGTAAACAGCATCTAACCATTTTTGTCCGCCCAAAAATTTTGCATGAAGCAGAACTGCAAGAATTAGACACCCCCCTGTAACTGTGAAAAAAAAGATGGAGTTTTCGGTGTCACGAGAGGTGAATAAGGCAGATCTATTCCTCTGATTTGCCAGAGTATGACCTACTTATTGAAGCTAAAGGGTTATCCTTCATGAAGTTCAGATATTATATCAGAACGGTGCGAAAATGTGCAACAAATTTTTGCACCGTTCAAGCACTGTTCAGGCACATCATGCTTTTACGGGAGCAGAAATCCGAACCGTCTTCAGAATGAACCTGTCCACCACGTTAATCACCTTTCGGTGGTAATAGCTATAGCATATCATAAGGGGATGCGTCATGTAAAGCATTCCCTTATGAACTTCTCAAACACGTTAGGGTTATCCCGGTTATTCCACTTGTAACAAGCCTCAGCGATATAGAGTCGGATATGCTTGTAGTGGTGATGGGTTCCATGAAAAGCGCGTTTGACGAGCGACCAGAACCCTTCGATGGTGTTGGTATGCACCTCGCCATTCTCACCAGTAACATACTGCTTCTCTTTGTGTTTGACAGTGTGGTGTTCCATGAAATCGTCAACAGCTTGATAGGGCTTAAACTCGTCTGTCATAAGCACAGAATCGTCTGTCCTGATAACATCCTTGATAAACCCAACAATAACCCTAGTACTATTAACTCTCCTGTCGTTAGCCCCATCGTCTACTTCGCCAGAGTTAATAGTACTTGCTCAAATCTGTGGCAACACGGGCAACCACTTGCCCACCTCGCTCAATCGCACCGATAACAGGCGTTTTTCTTTGTTCCTCTGCCTCGCTTACTCGGTGGTGGTAGATTTCCGTCTTTGTCCCTTCGTCTGCGTGGCTTTCCGCCCACATAAGTTTCATCCGCTTCAATAACACCTCTCAGCAGAATCTTGTCCTTCCTTGACATCTCCTCCCGTATCTTTTTAGCCATATTGTAGGCAGACCTCTGATTCATACCCAAATCACGGGCGAGTTGGTAACTGGAAATGCTTTTCTTGGCGTTCATGATCAAGTTGATAACCGCAAACCATTTAGGAAGTGGTATACCCGTCTTCTGAAACAGTGTGCCTTGAAGAACATTATAACTCGCTTTGCAACTTTTACAATGCCACCGTCCAACCCGGTCGAGATCCAACTTCCGATTGACTCGTGAACTTCCACAATGGGGACATTCGGGTTTATCACCCCAACGCTCCTTTTCAAGATACATAATGCACTTTTCTTGACTAGAAAACTGTGTTATCATAGTGAGTAAATCCATTTTTGACCTTCCCCCTTATCATACTTATGATACCATAAGTATGGCAAGGAAAGCAAGCGAAAAGCCAGTGTTTATAAGGGAAATAAACCCTTATATTATGCCCCAACTTTTAGATATGGAGGCCACAGTGAAGAATCTCGTGGTAACGGAAGAAATTTGGAAAGAGGGCAATATGTATGTCGCCTACTGCCCAGAGTTAGATGTTGTGAGTTGTGGAAGGAATATTGAAGAGTCGCGAAAAAATCTGCTAGAGGTTATCGAAATTCATCTCGAAGAAACAGCGAAGCTCGGAACACTCAAGACGTTTCTAGAAGAGGCAGGTTACGATTTGGATACTTCACAATTGACTCTTCAACTTGATAAACAGGTGGTTTCCTTTAGTCAACGTACGATTCCTCTTGGAGCCCTTTAATGCCGAAACTTTCGCCAACAGACTGGCGAACCCAGAATTTTTGAAAAATTCGGGTGTCGCTATGTTCGACAAAAAGGTGCTCATCTGATCTATCACCATCCTGATGCCAAACGTCCTATCGTCATTCCCCGCTATGATGATATTCCGGTTACTATCATCCCCCTCTTCACTCCGCCGCAGGCAACGCCTTAACCTCATTGCCATCCGCCATCGGCTCAGGTGCCTTCAGCGCAAGCGTCAACTGCTCCAGAACCCCCACCAATTCCGCCGCCTCGCCGCCAATCGAGATCTGCTCAGGGGCCTTCAACGCCAGCGTCAGCCGTTCCAAAACCGCAACAAGCTGAGGCCCAGACAAATTCACTGGCATCGGCTCTTCAACCGCCGACAGCTTCCGCAGACTCTCCATCGTCTTAGTCAACGAATTCGCCAGCAACTGCAAATCTTGCACAGAATGCGTTTGATTATCCAACTCACTGTTAATTCGCTCGGCATGTTTCGCTAAAAGCGCGACCTGTTCCACCGGAGACGTGAACGGAATATCACTGATCACCTGTCTATGTTGCTCCCGCTCTTCACGCCACACCGAACCGTACTTCTGTTCCGGCCACCGAGCCGAACCCGGCTTCAGATACGCCAACCGATGAGTTAAAATCTTCTTAACTGCATCCCCACCCACCGCGTCATCTTGTGCCAACCGATTTATCGTCTTGTCTGCTACTATCAACGCCGAAACCGTTTTCCCGTCTCCTCGGAAAACTCTGAAACTTCCGAGGGCACTCTTGTGCAAATCGTATAGAAGTGAGTCCCCGCTTGAGTTCTCAACCTTTTTTCCTCTATCCAATTCTCATGTCTCCTCGGAAAACTCTGAAAAGCAGTCTTCGTAACCTTATTTCGTCGCCCATTCACAAGAAGCGTTCAACCGACTCAAAGGAAAAACTAAGGCTAAACCATCCTACTTCGTGATCAAAACGCTTGCGTACTGACGCAAAATCAAGTAAAATGATATGAAGCGCGGTGAATCATCCGTATTATGTTATCGTACAAAGTCTGCTATAAGGAGAAATGTGGAAAGAGCAGGTTTTTTTATCACATTTGAAGGGGCAGAGGGCGCAGGAAAGACGACGCAGAGCCAACGGTTAGCGGCAGAACTTGAAACGGCTGGCTATACTGTGCTGTTCACCCATGAACCGGGCGGGACGCGCATTTCAGAGCGAATTCGTGAGATCGTGCTCAATCGCGAAAATCGTGTAATCGTGCCGACGACCGAGTTGTTGTTGTTCGCCGCCTCGCGAGCGCAACTCGTCTCAGAACGCATCGTCCCCGCACTCAATAACGGGCAAATTGTCATTTCAGACCGCTTTGTGGATTCAACAGTCGCCTATCAAGGCTATGCCCGCGGATTCGAGCACGAGGTAATCAGTTACTTAAATCGTGTTGCAACAAACGGCTTGAGCCCAGATTTAACCATCGTATTAGACCTGCCTGTAGAAGCTGGCTTGCAACGAAAAATTCGCCAAGACCGGGAGGCGATGAATAGATTGGATTTAGAGTATATCAAATTTCATCAACGCGTTCGCGAAGGCTTTCTCGAAATTGCACGTAAAGAACCGAAGCGCGTTAAGATGGTCAACGCCCAAATGACCCCCGAGTGCGTATATCAAGCGGTTAAGGCAGAAGTTGACGGGCGAATGGAGAAATGGGCGAATAGGCGAACCAGCAAATTAGGAGAAAATCAGTTATGAAAGCCGCTGTATTCAAGAAAATCGGTCAATTGGAGGTACAAGATAAGCCCATTCCAAGCCTTGAGTCGGGCGATGTGCTAATCAAAGTCGAGCTGTGCGGTATCTGTGCTTCAGATCTGGCGGCACTCAACGGCGATATCACAGACTACGCGCCACCTGTCGTGATGGGACATGAACTTGCAGGGGTCGTTGTCGATAGCCAACACCCCGACGTAAAGAGCGGTGACAAGGTGACCGTCAATCCGATGCTCTCCTGTGGAAACTGCGATTCCTGTCGCACCGATTTGGACAAGTATTGCTCAAACATTGAGGGCATCGGACACGACATTGATGGCGGATATGCGGAATACATGCGTATGCCAAAGCATGGGGTTGATACAGGCAAACTGATTACCGTCCCTGACACGATTTTACCCGAAGAGCTGATTTTCCTTGAACCGTTGGGATGTTGCATCAATGCCGTGCGTGAGACGATTTTTGATAAAAGCGTTGCGATTCTCGGTGCAGGCCCGATTGGGCTGATGTTCACACAACTGATGAAGCGGGCGGGTTTGCTAACGTTCGTACTTGAGCCCCAAGCATATCGTCGGGAAGTCGCCGAACAGGGCGGCGCAGATGCGAGTTTCGATATTACAACCACCGAGCTCGAAGCGTTGCTAGAAGCATCGGAAGGGGGCGTAGATACGGTCATTTCTGCGACAACCAATAACCAGCGAGCAATCGACCTCGCCTTCAAGATTGTGCGACGCGGAGGCTGTGTGAATTTCTTCGGACTGGCACCGAGCGGTCAAGAAATCCGGATTAACCTGGAACACTTTCACTACATGGGGCACAAGCTAATGGCATCGTGGGCGTTCTCCCGGTGGAGCTTGAGTGAATCACGCCGAATGCTCATTGACCGCGAAGTCGTCCTCAAACCCCTTGTAACGGATCGGTTCTCAATCGAAAGCGTCATCGAAGCCTTTGAAAACGCCCGAACACGGCGCGGCGTAAAAAGCGTCCTGGTTGGCGAGTAAATTGCCCGAAATGGGGTAATTTGTAGATGCTTTTGAACAAATCGGTTCAGTTTTCACGCCGGGCTCGGGAGTAAATCGTTGGCACTAAATCTGCATACTTTTCGCCTTGTAAGAAAAAAGGAACGCAAAGACGCAAGTAAGGAGGTTGGATTGAGGCGTTTTTCACTATCTATCTACTCTACATAGTTTCCGGTTTCACCATAATTGTTTTTATGAATGAGTAAGCGTATGCTCGTCAATGCGGATAAACCACATCTATGGAAAAAAGATGTCGCAGCATCAGTAGATCTCTACAATAATTGGTTCATGCGTTTCGCACCAAAAACGTATCGGGATGTACGGAAAGAGACAATCAAGCGGGTACAAGAGACCTTTCAATTGACGCAGAATCTTACCCTTCTGAATTCGGAGACCTTGAAGACGAATCCGTCGGTGCTTCAAACCTTGCGATTGTGCACCGCGCCGCCTATCGCAAGAGATAGGTTGGTAGGATTGGCTAATGTGAGTAAGCATCTGGTTCTCTCAATGGAACGGGGGAAGATTCCGCCGCGTATGAGCGAAGAGAAACTGATTGAGCAGTTGTTAGCCATCGCTGAAATCTTGACTCAGCTACTTGACTATGACATTCTTCCTTGGCTGAAAAAGAAAACTGATCCTACAGACTTGGAACAACACCGGGCTGCTACCATTGTGGCAGACCGGTTGTGTGGTACTGTTTCTGATCCGATTATTCGTAATGCTCAAGAACAAAGACAACTCGCCCTGATTGCGGTGTATTTAAAGAAACATAATTATACCGAGGCACCTCACAGGCAAGGGCTTTCCTTCAGAGACCTGCCGCCCGGCACGTTTGCTTTTCGAATGAATGTACGAGCTGGCAGAGACAGAACCATCAATATATCTATTGATGTGGTCATTCAGCCGCATCATCCTCATCCAAGCGGTTTACCGATCTTGATTGAAGCCAAGTCCGCTGGCGATTTTGCGAATACGAACAAGCGGCGAAAAGAAGAGGCAACCAAAGTCAATCAGTTACGTGCCTGTTATGGAGAAACCCTCCAATTTATTCTGTTTCTCTGTGGATATTTTGACGCTGGTTACTTAGGATACGAGGCAGCCGAGGGAATAGATTGGATTTGGGAACACCGAATTGAAGATATGGAGTTACTTGGGATATGAAACTGAAAGAGCTCCAACAAATTGAATCTGAACGGCAAACGGCACAAACAAGGCTAGATAGCTTAAAGAGTGCCGCTGAACGCAATAAAATGGGACAATACGCGACCCCTTCTTCTCTTGCAAACGAGATCGTTGAATTTGTCAGGGATACATATTTTGCTGAGGCAGATAAGGTGCGGTTCCTTGATGCGGCGGCGGGCACAGGGGCATTTTTTTCAGCACTGCTTCATGCGTTTCCGAAAACGCGGATTGAAAGTGCTGTTGGAATTGAACTTGACTCACAAATTGCTTCAATCGCCAAACATTTATGGAGCGCGTCGGGGCTGGACATCATTGAAGCGGATTTTACACAACTTCCCTTTCCAGTCTCACCTACGTTCAATTTGCACCTCGTCAATCCGCCTTATGTTCGACATCACCACCTTGCACCGCAGACAAAGCAGAAGCTGCAAGAGCAGATTAAAGCGGCTGTCGCGCTCAACCTAAACGGATTGGCGGGTCTCTACTGCTATTTTCTTTTAATAGCCCATCGGTGGTTAGCTCAAGATGGGTTTGGGGTTTGGCTCATCCCCTCTGAGTTTATGGATGTCAAGTATGGCGAGGTCGTGAAACGGTATCTGATCGAACAGGTTTCTTTGCGGCATGTACATCGTTTTGATGCAGAAGATTTGCAATTTGATGATGCCCTTGTTTCCTCGACCGTGCTCATTTTTCAAAAACGTGAGCCTGAACAGGAAGCAGAGGTGACTTTCTCTTTGGGAGGTCCCCTGAAAACGCCTCGCACCTCAGCACACATTCGTCAACAGGAGCTGGCACAGATAAGCAAATGGACTTCGCTCCCGGGTAAATCAATGGGTTATGCTGTGCAAGATGTCCATCGCCTGAACAGAACAACAACGATTGGGGATCTTTTTGAAATCCGTCGGGGACTAGCCACCGGTGCAAACCAGTTTTTTATTTTACACTGCGATGTTGCCCGTAATAACGGTCTGCCTGAGCAATTTCTGCGGCCGATTCTGCCAAGTCCAAGATACTTAAATGATGAAGAAATATTCGCTACCAGCGACGGTTTTCCACTCGTTCAGCCATCTCTGGTATTGTTAGATTGCGATTTGGAAGAGAGCGATATCGAAGCTTACCCATCACTACAGGCTTATCTTGATTGGGGCAAGTTACAGGGCTTCGCTGACCGGTACATTACGCGTCGTCGATGTCCATGGTTCAAACAGGAAAATCGACCAGCGGCCCCCATTTTATGCAGTTATATGGCTCGTAGCAAGTCAGGGAATTCTGGACTGCGGTTCTTCCGAAACTATTCGCAGGCGACGACTTCAAATGTCTATTTGATGCTGTATCCGACTCAAGAGGTGCAGCAGGCTTGTAAAGACGACGTAGACCTCCTCACTCAGTTGTTTAATTTGCTGAAGCGGGCTAAGGATGAATATTTGCTTTATGAAGGACGAACTTATGGAGGGGGGCTTAACAAGATTGAACCGAAAGAACTTGCGCGAGTGCCATTGCCTGATAATCCATTACTCAAACGGTTGTCCGTCAAGCCCAAACAGCTTTTGTTACTTGAAGGTGATTTATCATGAACACCTTAAAAGCCTATCTGGAATTAATCCGATACCCCCTCTTTGCGATTCCGCTCGTCGCGACGCTACCCGGTGCACTAATCGCTTCAGAGGGCAAATGGAATTGGCGGGTGGGACTAACATTGCTGACTGCACTACTCGGCTACTTCGCGGGCATGATGAAGAATGACTACTTCCACCGCCAGCAGGATGCTATCGTCAATCCGAATCGCCCGCTCCCCACACACCGCCTAACGCCTAAGCAGGTCTTGGTCACTGCCAGTAGCATCTATCTCACATGTGTGGTTTTAGGCTTCATACTGAATATCAAAGCGGGTCTGGCAGTGATTGCGCTTGTGATGGTCTCTCACTCATACAACGCCATTCTCAAAGAACGCGGTATCTGGGGGAGTCTAAGTCTGCCTGTGGGGATTGGGTTTCTGAACATATTCGGCGCATTGGCTGTGAGTGGGGGTGTGCCCCGACTAGTCTGGTACGCATTCGCGGCGACCGCCCTTTACGATTGTGGAACGCACATCACAACTACCTTCAAGGACATTGACAGAGATCGGGAGGTTGGCATTCTCACAACTCCGTCACAATTGGGGGTCAAACCCGCTTTAGCCCTCTCCGCTATTGCGACCATACTGTCGTTCATTGTTGCTGTACTCCCTTACGGGTTGGAAGGCGTGAGTTGGCACTACACGCTCTGGATTGTCCTAGCGTTGATTGCCACAAGTGTCAGCCGTATACCGCTCTACCTGAATCCGAATGAGCAGAATGGTTATCGTGCGCTAAAAGGCGCGATGGTCGGGGCGATCACGTTTTTTCCATGCTTGGTCACCGTCCAAATCTCGCTGTGGCAATCTGCATTGATAGTAGTGCCCTTGCTGATTGTAACGCTGACACTGTTAGAAGTAACCAAACGAGAGGTTTAAGCAAGTTCAAAGAATAAACCTGTAGGAGCGGCTTCCCAGCCGCGACTCTTGTAGGAGCGGCTTCCCAGTCGCGACTCTTGTAGGAGCGGCTTCCCAGTCGCGACGAAAGCGTTACAGTTGATAGAGTATGCCGATGGCGAGTCGCGACTCTTGTAGGAGCGGCTTCCCAGTCGCGACTCTTGTAGGAGCGGCTTCCCAGTCGCGACCCTTGTAGGAGCGGCTTCCCAGCCGCGACCCTTGTAGGCGCGGCTTCCCAGCTGCGACTCTTGTAGGAGCGGCTTCCCAGTCGCGACCCTTGTAGGAGCGGCTTCCCAGCCGCGACCCTTGTAGGCGCGGCTTCCCAGCTGCGACTCTTGTAGGAGCGGCTTCCCAGTCGCGACCCTTGTAGGAGCGGCTTCCCAGCCGCGACCTGCAATCGGAAATGATATGAATAAGATAATGCGCCAAAATGTAGAATCCGCTGTGCGACGTGGCATAGCGTTTTTATTAACCCAACAGACAAAAGCAGGTTGCTTTGAAGGCAGGCTCTCCTCAAGCACCTTTCCAACGTGCGCCACCGCTTGGATTCAGCTCGCTCAAGGACAACTGCCATCAACTGCACAGATTGATTGGTTCATCAAGAACCAGAACGCTGACGGCACTTGGGGGCTTGATGCCGCAAATCACCCAAACAGCGAGGCAACCCTTTTTGCAAAGTTGATTTTAGAGCAGATTGCAAAACGGCAACCGACCCCCCAGATTAGTCAAGCACTCGCTCGCAGTCCCAAGTACCCGCTCAACGAAGCCCTAAACAAACTCGCATACGCCGCTTTTGGCGCGTTCGACTGGAACAAGCTGACCCTCTCAAAGCAGATGCTACCTGTGATAAAGTTAATGCCACGATTGTTAAAAACGTTCCCATTCCTGCAAAACCACCTCAAACCCCCGCGACACATTCTCCCGCCCGTTGACCTGTTCGGCACACCGATGTTCGAGAGCCTATTTATCGCCGAGCAATACACCCTTGTGCCGGTGTTCATCATGATTGAATTGAACACGACCAAACGTTCGGAAATCATCAATTCGCTGTACAATTGGCTCAAATCACATACGCTGAGCGATGGGAGTTGGTTTTGCGTCAACTACATCACAGCTTTGTCCGTGCTGGCACTCCTCGAACTTCAGAAGCAGCGCGGGGATGACGCTGAACTTGGAGCGATGATTAAGCGTGGGCTGGCGTGGCTAGAGACCACCCGGAACCCGGATGGCGGCTGTCGCGAGGCGATTAACCTCAATGTTTGGGATACCGGGCTAAGTGTCAGCGCACTGAGCATTATCGACCCGGCAGAGGCGGGTGATAATATTTCGTCAGCGTGCAAGTGGCTGATTGAAGTGCAGAATCCCGATGGCGGATGGGCGTTTACAGGATTGCCAGACGGCAGTCTACCGAGCGATGCCGATGACACCGCCCTGGCAACACTCGCCCTGCTCCGATTTCAAGGGCGTAGTGCGCTGTCGCAGGAAAGCCGATATGCTGAAGCAGTTACACGCGGGCTAGATTGGCTGAGGTCGCAACAGGGAAAAAACGGAAGTTGGGCAACCTATATCCCCGGTCAAGGTGACGTTGGATGCGTCAGTATTACCGCCCACGCGATTGAGGCACTGCTGGCGGCGGGCGACATGGATGCGGAAATCGACCGTGCTTGCGAATGGCTCAAAGGGCAGATTTCTTCGGAGGGATATTGGACAGATCTCTGGCTAGCAAAGCACACCTATGGAACAGCAAACGCAATCATCGCCTTGGTCAAGAGCCGCGAGTCTCTCACAACTTCCACAGCATCCGAAATCGAGCGAGGAGTGAGCTGGCTTGAAAGCGTACAGAACAGTGATGGTGGTTGGGGTGAGGATATGTTCGGGGTCTGCCGCGAAAGTACCGTAGAGCAGACCGCTTGGGCAACTTACGCACTCCTGCTCGCAAACCCTAAGAGCCAAGCCGCAGAAAAAGGACTGGATTTCCTGCTTGACCGCCAAAAATCCGATGGCTCGTGGAATGCGGGTTGCGTCGGCATCTATTGGGAAGTGATCGGTGGATATATCGACCCGATTTATGCGTCCGTTTTTCCACTGCTGGCGCTCAGTGAATCGTTAAAGGCAATCCTTAAAGCCAACTGAGAGGCATCCGACAAATGAAGTTAGTAGGTTGGGTTGAACGATACAGTGAAACCCAACAGCCGCCCTACGCACTCATCAAGCGAATTACGGTTTACCATACTATGGTCTCTGTTATAATACCAGTTCTCAACGAAGCTAAGGTTCTTGCACAAACCCTTTCTCAGCTCAAACAGCAACTGGAAGGGAACGAATTAATTATCGTGGATGGCGGAAGCAGAGATGATACGCCGCGAATTGCCAAAAAATATGGACAGGTGGTTTCTTCAGAGCGAGGAAGGGCAAGTCAGCTGAATACCGGCGCGGCGGTGGCGACAGGGGAGATTCTGCTTTTTTTGCACGCAGATGTTGCGCTTGAGCCAGGGGCAATCAAAGGTGTCGAAGCGGCGATTTCATCCGGTTATATTGGCGGTGCATTCAAGCAACAAATTGATGGAAAACATTTCCTGTACCGCCTAATTGAGCGAGGCGCGAATTTTAGAGCCCTGCGTTTGGGGGTGTTCTACGGCGACGGTGGAATCTTTATTCGTCGGAAGCACTTTTATCAACTCGGAGGCTTTCCAGAGATTCCCATTATGGAAGAGATTGGATTTTCTCGTATACTGCGTCAACTCGGCAAAACAACCCTCGTTGAACAACGCATCCATATCTCTCCCCGCCGTTGGGAACAGAACGGTATTATACGCACAACCGCGCTCAACTGGTTCATCACGTTCCTCTATTTTTTAGGCGTTTCCCCATTATGGCTGGCAAAGTTATATCGCCATATCCGTTAACTGATGAACACAACAATCTTCGGGGCGAAAACAACCCCCTTTTACCTCAGAGTTGAAACCGCTATTTTTTTTAAGACGTTTTTCCGTTTAGGATGAGTGTATTCTCAAACTATTTTACTATCGCACACACTGGTGGTCATCCGCCACCGCTACCCGTCAAATGAGAGGAGATGAAACCGATGATTTTTATTTATACTAGATTGTGGCGACGCTTCCGGCGGACGGTTCGTAATCGCCATATTAAGCGGATTACGGCGGCATTAAGCGTGGTCTTGCTCTGCATTCTGCTCAATTCCGTTTGCTTCTGGTGGTTTGAGCGGAGTGTCGAATCCCCCCCGACCTTTTGGGACTCGGTCTGGCTGAGCTTTACGACAATTACAACTGTTGGATATGGAGACCACTTTCCCGCAACGATTGGCGGGCGACTGTCAACGATGATTCTGCTCTACATCATCGGCCTGGCTTCGTTCCCGTACGTGATTACCCAAATTATAGACATCACCGTTGAGGGACACAACGACCGTCGCTACGGTTCTATTGATTGTCGAGATCTGGTGGAGAACCACATCATCCTCGTCAATTTTTCCCGAGAGTTAAAAATTATGGCAATCATTGGGGAGCTGTCGTCAGATCCGGTGACCGCCCATCGCCCGATTGTGATTTTGACAGATTGCATTGAGGAACTCCCCTTCAACCGCCCCAACGTTCATTTTGTACGCGGTTCGCCGTTGCAGGAAGAATCCTTGAAGAGGGCCAATGTTGAATACGCCTATGCCGCAGTTGTCCTTACACCGAAAGGCGATGACGAACGCGCCGCTGATGCGATTGCCGCTTCAACCGTTTTGCTGATTCAAACACTGAACTCGGAAATCCGAATCATCGCCGAGTGCAGTAGCATTGAGCATCTGCCGATATTCCAATCGTTCCACTGTGATGCCGTGATTCCGACCGGGAACATCGCCGCCAAGGTTTTGGCACAAGAGATTCGAGACCACGGACTGGCACCTGCGGTCTCCGAACTGCTGACGCAGGCGGTCGGTAGCGAATTGTACAGTGAGACACTGGAAATCGAAGGATTAACTTTCAATGAACTTCGGTTGATGCTGACGGAGATAGAAGCGGAGGTCATTTTGGTGGGGCTCATCAGAGACCATCGCCACATGATTAACCCGCCTGCGGATACGCAGATTCAACGGGCAGACCGGCTTATGTTAATCAGCAGTCTCCGTAGCGACTGGCAGGCAATCCATACCCAATTATTGGACAAATGGAGAGAAGAAAACGAATCTCAGCAAGCCTAAGTCCCTTTTCCGAGGAAACGCGAGAATTTGATGGAAACCGAAAATGGCGCAAACCCACGCAGTGACTAATTTCCGGGGGGGGTGCACCGGAGCGTCCTCGGAACTTCCTCGGAAGTTTCCTCGGAATTTACGAGAAAGTGAAGCATTTAACGGAGTGCACGTTTTATACCGATGATTGGTCTGCGTTTGCGAAAGTATTTAGAGACAGAATTGGATAAGTTATGAATGAGAAAGAACCGTCACATTTATCTTCAGACGAAATTGAAGAGATCGAAGAACTCACGTTACGCTGGATTTTTCAAGCGGTTCTTGATTTCGGAATGGAAGCACATGAGATATTCTTAAACTCACCGGATAATGTGAAGTATATTGCAGAAGATATTACGAGAGAATTGCTAGACCGCCTTCCTGGATTTAATGTGCAGCAGAGAATATACGGGACTGTTGATTACAAGAGGGCTAGATATATCATCTTGCCAGAAAAGACGGTAAGGCAGGCCCTCTTTATAGATTCAAAAGCGGAAAAAGAGAATCGGTCAGCGACTATACAAATGTCTCAAACCTCTATGTGGGTCAGACAACGAAGGAGTGGTCGTGCTGTAAATGAAAAAGGGTTCCTACCAGAAATATCAGGGTATGGCGATAAACATTATCTGACAACAACCTGTTTAGTACATTTCATGTACAAAGATGAGGCGGGTGTACATCACTTAGAAGAGATTAAAATCGCCGCAATTCCCAGTGGCAAATTACAGGACCGATATAATCCGACTGTTGATGACGGGATATGGCTGGCTGGACGAAATGCTCCGACCCGTGGAGAAGATTTTAGGGTTCGAGTCAGTTTTGATAAACTTAAACAAAAAGCATCATGGCGGGTTCAAGTAATACGCTATGATGAGATTAGTGGGGAGTGCAAAGGAAAATGGCAGTCGTAGATAACAAGGGATTCCTAGAAGAAAATCGCATTTATCAGGGGGATTCCAGGACGTTGTTGAAGCGAATTAGACCCGAATCCATAGCGTTAAGCGTTTGGTCGCCTCCGTATTTTGTCGGGAAAGCATACGAAAAGGATTTGTCTTTTTCGGATTGGAAAAATTTACTGCGAGCAGTAATCAAGCGACATTTTCCGATTATAAAGCCAGGCGGATTCTTGGCTATCAATATCGCCGATATTTTGTGCTTCAAAGATGAGTCCATGCCAAAGATCATGGCAGAGAACGTATCTCGACGAAAAATCGAATTGACTAAGGAACAAATATTAGAAGTCAAGAAAGCGCACCCGACTTGGAATAGATGCGAGCTCGCCGCGCATTTTGGGTGTAGTGAGCAAACCATTGATAGGAGACTCAACGGCAATAATATTAGAGGTGGAAAGTACCAAACGCAAACTCGAATCTTTTTGGTTGGCGGCCTTATTGAGGAGGCGGCGGCCGAGGCGGGGTTTTACTTATACGATCGGCGCGTTTGGGTGAAAGATGCCGCGTGGGAGAATTCGAGATGGCATACCATCTCTTATCGGTCTGTTGATGAGTTTGAGTATATTTATATATTCTGGAAGCCTGGTATTACCAAAGTAGATAGGTTTCGACTGACAAAGCAGGAATGGGTTGATTGGGGGTCGAGAGCGGTTTGGGAAATCCGTTCGGTTCGGAGCAATGCCGACCACGACGCAAAGTTCCCTGTTGAACTGCCGAGAAGAGTTATAAAATTATTAACGGAAACGGATGATATTATCCTTGATTGCTTTATGGGTAGCGGCACAACAGCCATTGCCGCAATGAGCGAAGGCAGGAAATATATCGGAATTGATAAAGAGAAAAAGTCTGTGGAGATTGCATTGGATGCCCTTTCTGCTTTTGAACAACATAGGAAAGAACCAATGCAAATGGATCTTTTCATTCGTGAAATAGAAGAAAAACACCACGCCAACTGAACTTTGATCGTTCTTAAACACATGAAAGGCGACACATTAACATGAGAAAAACGTCCGTTATGGTCGAGGTCGAAGTCCCGGTGGTTACTGCAACAGAAAATAGCCGACGGGCGGGAGCAGGATGGAGAAGCTTAACAGGTTCCTACTGTCCATCGAGTATGGGGTTTTATCGATTCTAGTGCTTTGTCCACCTTCATTTTGTAGTCGCTTGTTTTCAACCGCGCCGATGGCCCCTTACAAAGTCACTACAATTTCAAACTTGACAAAGCACTAGGGTTGTGATGGCAACAGTTTGTCGAATGTCTTTCGGCAAACCTCCACCGCCCCTAAACTTTTGTCGTTAGGAGGCAAAAATGGATTCTGACATTATCGTAACAACCGGCGATCTCAAGCAGGCCTATCAGGTTTTGGGCCCTGTGTACTTTCAGGTCTCGAACAAGGGACTATTTTCCAGTGCGCTTTCTAAGTTAACGAAGCAGTACGAAGCAGAAATCGCTCAGATGAAGCGGCAAGATATTGACTTGGACACAACAGCATTTCAATACTTTTATCTGCAAATGTATGGGACTGCGGTAAAGCTGTTGTAGATACAGATAGCCAAGTGGGCGGAACTAAGCCGTTCATATTCCTCAATACCACAAGGATGAGTCCTAAGCGAGGATTTGATTTACAATATTGCCGTGTACATCTGTCAGGCGGAAGTGCCGTCCCTGATATTTGAAGGTGAGCCGTTCGTGGTCAATGCCGAGCAGATGGAGCAGAGTCGCCTGAAAATCGTACACATCAACAGGGTCTTTGGCAACGTTGTAGCCGTAGGGCTCGGTTTCGCCATAAGTCACTCCCGGCTTGACACCGCCTCCGGCCAACCAGACAGTGAAACAACGGGGGTGATGGTCTCGACCATAATTTGTGCGTGTCAATTTTCCTTGGCAATAATTTGTGCGCCCAAATTCTCCACCCCAAACGACGAGCGTATCGTCGAGCATACCGCGCTGTTTGAGATCTTTGACAAGGGCGGCGGATGGCTGGTCAGTTTCTCTGCACTGTCGGGCAATCCCCTTTGGAAGCCCGCCGTGTTGGTCCCACCCTTGGTGGTAGAGTTGGATAAAGCGCACGTTCCGCTCGGCGAGTCGTCGGGCAAGCAGGCAGTTTGCGGCATAGCTACCCGGGTTCCGAGCATCGGGGCCATACATGTCGAAGATCTCGTCCGGCTCATCGGAGAAATCGGTGACCTCCGGCACGGATGTCTGCATCCGATACGCCATCTCATACTGTGCCACACGGGTTTGAATCTCAGGGTCAATTTCACGGTCATACTCAAGTTCATGCAACTCGCGTAGGCGGTCAAGCATCAAGCGTCGGCAGGCAGGTGATACACCATCCGGGTTGGTCAGATAGAGCACAGGGGCGTTCCCCGCTCTGAATTGTATGCCTTGGTGCCTTGATGGTAAAAAACCACTACCCCAGAGCCGGGCATAAAGCGGTTGGCCCCCCTTATCCTTGGTGACAAGCACACAGAAGGTCGGCAGGTCTTTGTTCATACTCCCCAGACCGTAGCCGACCCATGCACCCATTGAAGGTCTGCCCGCAATTTGGGAGCCGGTTTGAAAAAAGGTAATCGCCGGGTCGTGGTTGATGGCTTCGGTGTGCATTGACTTGATAAAGCAGAGTTCATCTGCGATTTCCGCTGTATAGGGGAGCAGGTCGCTGATCCAGGCACCCGATTCCCCATGTTGCCTAAACTGAAAGATGGAGCCAGCCAGCGGAAGCGTAGCCTGATTCGCAGACATGCCCGTTAACCGCTGCCCTTTCCTGACGGAATCGGGTAACTCTGCTCCATTTTTTTCGTTGAGTAGCGGTTTGTAATCAAAGAGGTCCATCTGCGCTGGGCCTCCGCTTTGGAACAGATAAATAATACGTTTGGCCTTCGGGATAAAATGCGGCGCACCCAATATGCCCCCGAGTCGAGGCTGGGAAGCCTCTCCCACAGCCGCCGGGACATTGTCCGATGAGAGCAGTTGAGATAACGCCATTCCACCGAGACCGAGTCCCATTTTGGATAAAAACAACCTTCGCGTCGTTTTTAAAAGGTCTTCCATCACTTTTCCTCCAATGTAGTTCGTAGGGACTGCGTTACCCAGCCCCTAATAAGTTTTGACGTTCAATTTTCAAGGCCCTTCAAACGTATTGGTACACCCAAAGTTATGATAAAATTACTGGTTTTGATTGTCAAATTTCATCAGGGCGAGGTTACGGCGCCCCTACACGATTGATTGCGCGTTCTTAATCAGGATTGACTTTATAGTGAAATCTAAAATATGGTGACATTTACCGGTAGGCGTGCTTTGATGAAGTTTAAATAAATATTTCGGTAATTCTATCGCCAAAAATCACTGTAGGGGCAGGTCTTGTGCCTGCCCACACATTACTATAATCCCCTGAGATTCTTTGCGTTCTATTTTTTTAAGGCCCCTAAGTCCAACGTGTCACGAGTTTGGTGCGCGGGTCTTCACCAGTGCCAATCTCTTCGTGACGGAACAGTTGCTTGCCACGCTCCGAAAGCGAATCGTATATCTCTTGTCGGATTCCTATCTGCGGATACATCGTCTTGAACCAGGGACGCGCATACATCAGCGCAATGTTCGGACGGGGCCCATCAGACCGATTCGGCGTACCACGATGCCACATCCGCGCATCCCGAATAAGCAGAGAGCCAGCCGGCATTAAGACCTGTTCTGAGTGCATCACTTCTGAGAGGGACTGAATATCAATTCCGCCCGGCATCAGATGCGTTCCGCCCGGCCATATCTCCATCGCGCCATTTTCGACCCGAAAATCAACGAGCGGAATATCGATAACAATACAGTAAGTCAGTGATGCAACGTCAGCTTCAGGAAAGAGCTGATGGATGTCAGCGTGTACCGGTTGATACTCAGCCCCGGGAAACGGTGTATTGTTGCCGAGATAATGACAGATACAATTAGCCCCAAGCAGTTGGTCAATCACACAGAGCGCTATTGGATTTTCAATCACTTCTGGATAAATAAACGGTTCGACAAACGGTAAGTGCATCTGCCAGCGATTTTTCCCACGATTCGCTTCATTTTTTTCAACATATTCATTGAGAAGCGTCATATAATGTGTGTGAAGTGCCTCAACGATATCTTGGCGAAGTACCGCCTCGAACACAACATAGCCGTTAGTCTTAATCTGCTGAACTGCGAGTGCCAGTGTCTCCGGGTTCAAGGTCTGCTTTTTGAATTCTTCACTGCTCAGTTTCATCTACTCTCCGTATGAACAAGCAACGCGTTGTTTGCCCAAGTTCGGGCCATATCAAAACTTCCAGAGAAACCGAGTTTTTTCGGCAAAACTCGGTTTCTTCCCCTTTAGGGTGAGTGGATGTAAAACTTTTTTTACTAAGCGACCCCTTTCTTATCAAGGTGGCAACTCCTGTGGCCCTATCATACCCAAAATCAGCACCGGTGTCAATCGAAATTTACAAATCTAGGAGGTCATCACCGTGAACGAAGACGTAAAATTTGTCACCATGAGCGAGCGAGAGAAGTACCTCTTCGATCTTCAGGGCTTTTTGGTGGTCAAAGATTTTCTCTCTGCTACCGAAGTTTCCGCCCTCAACGAGGCCATTGATGTGAATCGAGATAAACGGACAGCGCATCACAAGAGCGACTTGGAGGGAACGCCACTTGATGGAGAATTCGGACCATTCTGGCATTACAACGGTATGTTGACGTGGCCGGAGCCGTGGTGCGAACCGTTTCGTGACCTGCTCGCTCATCCCAAAGTTATCCCTTATCTCAACACCTTGTTGGGACGGGGCTGGAAACTTGACCACAGTGTAGACGTTCTCACTGCCACCGCTGGTTGCCAAGGTCTGGGCATTCACGGGGACGGGACTGTTACATTCAACGGCTCGCGCTTCTACGCTTATCATAACGGTCGGATGCGGTGTGGGCTCATCGTCTGCGAATACTACCTGACCGATGTGAATCTCGGCGATGGGGGGCTCTGCGTCATACCCGGTAGCCACAAATCGAACTACCCTTGCCCGCGGGATATTCGTATGTGGGAAGCCAATCAGGAAATCGTCTACAACATCCCGGCGAAAGCGGGGGATTTGGTCATCTTCAACGAAGCGACGAGCCACGGTGTCCTGCCGTGGAAAGCGGAGCACGAGAGACGCTTGGCGTTCTACCGTTACACGCCCAAGTACCTCCACTACGCCGGCGGGATTTACGAGACAAACCTACCAGACTGGGTCGCCGAATTGACCGAAGCCCAGCAGGCAGTGCTAGAACCGCCCTACATCTACAATCGCCCACTGATCGAGGCGGATGGCGAAACGCTCGTCCAACCCCGACGAGAAGGGGAGTGAAACACTCGAATCGGGAAAGGGATTTCCCTCTCACCAATAGGAGATTAGACTATGACTCACACAGATACCCATACCTACGATTTGACCATCCGGGCGGGACGCGTTGTCTGCCCCGCAACCGGGTTGGATAAACCTGCAACTGTGGCGGTAACAGGAGATCGAATTGTTGCCGTCGGCGCTACCATTAATGGTAGCGCGCGGCAAGCACTCGATTTCCCAGATGGTATGCTACTTCCGGGATTAGTAGATATGCACGCTCATCCAGCGCGGGAAGGATCGAAATACGGTGTTGACCCCGACGTTCATTTCCTGCCACGAGGGGTAACAACCGTGCTTTCCCAAGGGGATGCAGGTGCGACGAACTGGCAACGTTACCGTGAAACCGTTATCGAAGGCGCAGCCACTCGCGTCCGGCTTGCCATTAACCTCTCCGCACGAGGCGAATCAACCTCCCACGGTTGTTTCGAGAATTTGGCAGATGTGGATGTCAACGCCTGTGTCGCGGCGATAGAGGATGGGGGCGATGCGATTTGGGGCATCGCGGTGAACATCGGCACAACCACCTGTGGTGACACAGACCCATACGAACTTATGAGGCGCGCATTGGATGCCGCCGATCGCACCGACCGCCCGTTACTCTTCGGTAGCCGAAATGCGCCAGACTTCCCCTTAGCCGAGCAACTTGAGTGGCTTCGCCCCGGGGATGTCCTCACCTACTGCTTCCGCAACGACCTTGACCGAATCGTGAGTAACGGGCGTGTCCTTGACGCGGTGTGGAACGCGCGGGAGAAGGGTGTATTATTCGATATCGGGCACGGGATGAATTCGTTTCACTTCGATGTTGCCGAGGGCGCGATTGCGGAGGGGTTTCTGCCGGACACCATTTCGACAGACCAGTACCTACGCCACGTCGGGAGTCAGCCGCAACACGACTTGCCGCGCACACTGTCCAAACTCATCGCTGCCGGAATGCCCGAGGCAGATGTCTTACCGAGAGTGACCGTGCGTCCGGCAGAACTGTTGGGACTCGCTGGAGAAGTCGGCACGTTATCACCCGGTGCCTGCGCTGACCTCGCCGTGCTGGGTTGGAATCCGGATGCGTTGCCCCTCTGCGATGTCGCAGGTGTCTCGCGTCCCGGTGGCTGTTGGGAGCCGGTGCTTACGGTACGAGGCGGGCAACTTGTTTAGCCTAGGGGCATTTAATTTTTGGAAGTGGGTGTCAAAGGCACCACAAGTTACTGTTTGGAACCAAAACGCTCATTGTGTTGCACGTTCTTATGAGTTTTGACGTTGAGTGAATATGTTACGGCGTGATTAACTCGGTGTGTAAAAAGCATGGGCTTTTCCTCGACGGCACCGTCTCCGCCGGTTGACTGGGCTCGGTATTCACCGAGCAACGGGGGCATCAGCTAGGCGGTGGACTGTCGCTCTTGAACATTCGCAACGCCTCAAAGCCGCGCCGCTATCAGCGACATCATTGACGCTTCTATCTATGTAGACCTTCTATAAATTGGTTAATCGTCGCAAAGAGTTTCATCTTTGTGAATCTTCCGGCACGGCTAATACACAGACGTAGTGTTCCCCAACGGCGATGCTCATGGGGCGACTCGCCTGAAGCGGCGTGGTGGATAAAACCTTTCCGCTCTTTCCCGATGTGTCCTCTATATTAACAAAGCGGAAAATAGTAAAGAACCCCTTTTCGTTGACTATGTAAAGCAGATTCCCGGAAATTTGAAAATCTGTGATGGGTCCCTCGAAGGTTTTGTCGTTGATTTCTATCGTCTCGTTCAATTGATCGGGTGCGATTTGCTGCATCTTTCCGGAGACAACCATATACGCAATTGTCGGTTTTTCGCGAGTAAATGTCTTTTTCCATGTAGTGGAGAGATACCCTCTATATTTCGTATTCGTGCCGTAGACATCCGTCACCCCTATACGCATCTTCGGGTAATCAATCCAGCAGGCATCTATGATCACCAGACCTGCCGGCGGTCTTATCTGTCTCTCTCGTTTACTTGAGAAGTCCGTCGCTTTACTTGAGAAGTTATTTGATACCAGAAATTCGTTCGATGAGCGAATTATCCCATATTTGCTGGTGTGGAGTTGTAAAAACCCGCGTTGAGACAGGAGCGGCTCATGGAGAACCGAGTAACCGTCTGGAGCCGGAAACAAAAACTGTTTCACCTTGGGGGCTTCAACTTCCGGGCTTAGCAACCACCAGCGTTTCGCCAGTCTATAGGTTTTGACGAGTCGCGCTTGTCTGAAATCTATGGAAAAAATGTGTAGGGAGTAGTTGTCCTCGCTCAAAGCATAGAGGTGCGCGTCACGAACGTCCATGTCTTTGATTACATTTCGCTGGGGTAAATGCGTGGTAGATTGAAGGGCGGGCTGTGCAGGAACTGAGATGTCGATGAGATGAACCTTTTGACGACTTGCTACAACAAGATGGTGGCCAGAGACAAGAGTCTTGCCGATTTCATCAGGAAACGCGAGGGATGTCAGATACGATGGACGTTGCGGGATAGAAACATCAATGACGTGCAGGTGCCTTTCAGTCGTGACATACGCGTGTTTTCTGGCGAGGACAACGGTGTTGTTTGGCCCCACGCGAAACGGTAGGCGAATAGAAGCCGCGAGGGTCGGATATTCCAGAGTTTCCGTCTCTATAACGGTGAAAATACTCTCTTGTGATTTTGCGGAGGTAACCATTTCTGGGTTTGGCTCAAGCCCTCTAACGCCGCACCCAAGGTTTACAAATCCGAGGAACACCACACTAAGAAAAGCAAAAATCAATCGGGCAAAAACTTTTTTCATTGTTTTTTCTCCTATTCTGTTGCGATTGCATACATTATCTCATGCCGAATCTTGGGAGAGTAGACCGCGTAATCAAACTTGCGATAGATAACATGCCCCTTTCTGTGCAGAAAAAAGCGTGTTAATGCACGATTCCGTGCGTTTCTAATCCCTATTTATTCGGTGATTACGATTATAAAGCGCGTTTCTCAGGCGTTTACATGGTGTCTTGCCCCATTTTTCACTCCAGTACTGTGCAAAGAGTATGCCATCCCTCTCGCTTTACCGCACTGTTTTTGACACATAGGCCTTCTAATACGATTTCAAATCTAAATGTTACACCTTCACAACGCACGATGAATTGCGATAGTAGGGAATAACGATCGGTATTCCCTACTTACACCCTGATCTTGTTGTAACTTATGGATTAGGAATTGGTATAAAACGCCATCAACTCTCAAGCAGACAGGTTGATATTAATCTTGCAGACGTTGGAAGAGTTCTTTGTGGGTAATGGGTTGGTCAAGGTACATCAGGTAGATTTGGAAGGTATCACTCCGATCTGAGACGAAGGCGAGTTTCGTTCCATCGGGCGACAGAGCGGGTTGTATAGAGACACCGATGCCGTTGGTAATGCGCCGTTCATTCGTACCGTCGGCATCCATCATATAAATCTCCATGTCACCCTCTCGTACCGATACGAATACAATTGTCTTCCCATCAGTTGAAACGATAGGGCTATAGCAGTCGTAGGGATTTGGGTTTAGATGCGTTTCGTCTTTGCCATCAACATTGACAGTGTAAATCTGATGAACATTTGCAAGCAGTTCCCTCTGCTCAGAAGAAGGCGGTATCCGCGTTTCGCGGAGGCGTTGCCCGTCAAGGCGTGTTGTCGGCCCTCGTGAGGAGCTGAACACAATTCGCTTGCCATCAGGGAAGAACGCGGGGCTGCCATCGTCCACGTCGTTGTGGGTGATGCGTTTCGGTTCAATTTTATTTTCGTCAATGTTGGCGAGGTCAATGTTGCTGAGGTCTAGCAGGTACAATTCAAGATTCCCGTCAGTGTTGGATTCGTAAACAATTTTCTTCCTGTCTGGTGAGAGATGGGGTGCCCGAACCCCAAATTTCACTGGCATGACTTGCTGGGTCACCTTGCTATAGATGTGAGTGACGTTGAACCCTGCGGAAATCGGTGTTGAACCGCTACTCTGAACAACGACCTTAGGTTGGCGGGATGTTTTTGGCGCGCTGCTGTAGAAAATATAGTGTGGGTCGCTCAGAAATGCGGGAGAACTCTCATTAAAGTCGGTTGTGAATGTCACACGCTGCCGAATACGGCCGGTGATATCCATCAGATAGAGTTCGCCGTTCTTTAGGCGAAATGAAGAAAATACAAGCTGTGAACCATCGGGCGAAAAGATTGGGGAGTAGTTATCGGAATTGCCCTTTGTGAGTTGTACAACCTTATACATATCGCCAGCGATACCGGCGACCCGTCGTAGCACTGCGGCATCTGAGGTGGAACGCACAACCGATCGGAGTTCGCTGAACGCGGAGACACGGTCGCCCAATTTGAGATAGACCTTTGCGAGTTGCATCCGAACCTTTATGCGCTCTTCGGGTTGGCCACTATACTGGTGGCTGACCGTCTTCAACGCAGAGATTGCGTCGGTGTATCGCCCCAGTTTATCGTAGGCAACTCCCAAAAGCCATCTTGCCTTGGTATTGCGCTCATCCTCTGCAACAATTTTTTCGAGCAACGCCACCGCATCCTGTGGCTTTCCCGCTTCAAGGAGTGCCTCGCTTCGTCTAAGCGCGTTCTCTTTCTGACACCCCACCGCTGAGAGAATGAGTATAAAGAGAACCGATGTCAGTAAGTGCTTCACAACATTATCCCGTGTTTGCCGATTCGTATTTCTTATCTAACTCGGCTTCATCTTTTTTTTCGGCGGCTCTTAACCTTTTTTTCAAAGTACGCTTGTTAAAACCTCTCCTGCCAGACCAGCCATCATAAATCGCATAAATCCAGAAAACGATTCCTTGAATCAGCGCGGTGACTTTGAACGCCCAAGAGGGACGATACATTAATTTATCGCCCTCTTTGGCTTTGGGCAACAACAGTTTGTAGAGCACCGCGAATCTCGATTCCTCCGTGATTGTGATAATGTGGTATTGACGCTCCTTTTCTTCCCTCGTATCAGAATCCCCTTGCTCCGCAGGGGAGTTCTCGAATGACTCTGCGTCGGCTTCGGGTTCATCAGGTGTTTTTCCACTACGGGCTTCCCACCAGCTTTCAAGCCCATCAAAGCGCGTCAAATCTTGCCAACTATTCACAGGAATCGAGTTCACATAAAAAATCATTCCCGCAAAAAGGACACCGAATAGGAGCAAAAACCCCTTCAGCGGCTTACGCAGATAAAACTGTCCAAGCCCAGGAATGATTAGCGACAATAACATTGCAAACAGAGATCGCTTCTCTGTTGACGACTCGCCCATTTTGATACTCCATTGACAACCAGTAGGAGAGGCATCCCTGCCTCGACTCCTCCCATGTTGAAAAAATCAGGAAAGCGACAAAATTACTAAATTTCCCAGCTACCGATTATTTATGCCTAGCGCAACGAAATAAAGACCGATGCAGATTAAAATTGCTCCGATGATTCTTAAGGGTGTCACCTGTTCCTTGAAAAATATGTGTGCGAATGGAATTGAGAGGACATAACCGAGACCAATCATCGGATAGGCAATACTTAGGTTAACTCTTGAGAGAATGACAAGCCATACCAATGTTGTAAAGCCGAATACCGCAATTCCACCGATGACAAGCGGATTTAGAAATGCCTGCAGAAGCTTGGGAATGGCATGACTCAAGGATTCGACTCGACCAACTTCACGCATACCTGCCCTGAGTAGAAAGTGTCCGCTAGTTGCGAGCAGTACGTTACAAAACAGGATTATAAAATCCTTAAAACTTATAGCAAAGGTCATAGTGTGTAATAAGGTTAGGGTAATAGGATTTCAAGAATACAAAACATTCTTGTGTTAGAAAGACAAAAAACGTTCTTGTGTTAGAAAGACAAAAAACGTTCTTGTGTTAGAAAGACAAAAAAAGTATATCACATCCAAATTGTTTTCACAACAATGAAATGCACAAACTATATTGAGGCGGGAATTACGTTTAAGTTTTAACACACGCTTTCCATCAATAAATGATATAATAACGTGAGTTCGATATAAGGATCTAGTAGGTTGGGTTGAACGGTTAAACGCGAGTCTCTATCAAGGAAAACCAATAGAGATGCGACTTTTCAATGACATGGTCGTGTAGATAGATAGTGAAACCCAACACCTCAACCCAACCTACACCGCTGTAGCATCCAAAAGGAGAAAAGTATATGCCTAATAAATATCGCGCCGGTATTATCGGTACGGGTGGTATCGCTCGCCGACATACACAAGGGTGGCAATCGTTGGATTCCGTAACGGTGGTCGCTGGCGCGGACGTGAACCCGTCTGCGCTTGATAACTTCGCCGCTGAGTTTGAGGTTCCAGCCAAATACAGTGACTTCCGTGAAATGCTGGAACAGGAGAATTTGGACATCGTGAGCGTGTGCACTTGGCCCGGCACCCATTCACCGGCTACGGTTGCTGCTGCCCAGGCAGGTGCCAAGGCGATTCTATGCGAAAAGCCGATGGCGGTCAGCCTTGGCGAGGCGGACGCAATGCTTGCCTCGTGCGCGCAGAGCGGCACAAAACTCGCAATCGGGCATCATCACCGTTTCAACCCTGCCAATACAGAAGCCCGTCGGCTTGTTGCGGCAGGCGCGATAGGACACCCCACACTGGTTCACAGTCGAATGAGTGGGGGATTGACCAACAACGGAACACACGCCCTTGATTGGATGCGCTATTGGCTGAGCGACCCGAAAACGGAATGGGTTATGGGGCAAGTTGAACGCCGAACGGACCGCCATGAACGCGCTGAACCGATCGAAGACCGCTGTGCGGCAATTATCAGTTTTGCTGGTGGTGCCCGCGGGATTTTAGAAAGTGATATGCCCGCCAGCGACGCGCCTGATGTCGGTATGCGGATCTACGGCACAGAGGGCACACTGAAAATTGACGGAACCGCGCTGTATGTCCAGAATGCAGATGCCGCGGGATTCCAGCAATTAGATGTGCCAGCAGACACAAATCAATTCGTCGAACTAATCGGTTGGCTAGAAGGGAAAAACGGGCATCGCAACGAAGCGAAACATGGACATGCTGTCGTCGAAATCATGATGGCGATTTATGAGTCCCTCCGTACGAAAGGGCTCGTCAACATCCCTATGGAGACGAAGGAATCACCGCTGGTCATGATGATTGAGGATGGCACCCTACCTGTGGAACAGCAAGGAAAGTACGACACCCACCTCTAACTGCCTTGTGTCAACTACCCCACCCTGAAGGGATGGGGAGACCTGTGTCCCATCGCTGAGGGAATTATGGGCTTCTCGCTTCTTTCTCTACAAGTAGAGTTTTTCGGGGGCAATTGGTCTGCCGCACCTCCGCGAAGGGCAGTAGCTGCCCTGAGAATGTTAATAGCTGCGTTGTGGTCACGGTCAACGGTTAAGCCACAATCGCATTGATGTGTTCGTGTTGCCAACGATTTCGCAACAATGGAATCACAAGCAGAGCATTTTTGAGATGTGCCATGGGGCGGGACTTTTAACAAGTGAGTGCCAGCGTTTTTGCGCTCGCTCACGCGACCACCCGTTAGGGCAGCTTTGCTTTCAAGTGTTTTAACAAAGTTTCCCCACGAGGCATCGGAAATGCTTTTGGCGAGGTAATGGTTCTTTAGCATGTTGCGGATTTGTAGGTTTTCAACCACAACTGCATCAAACTGATTAAAGAGGGCGTGAGCGGTTTTGTAGTGGAAATCTCTCCGTTGATTGGCAACGTGTTCGTGATGTTTGGCGAGGATAGCCACTTGTTTTCTGCGCCGGTGACTCCCTTTTTTACGACGTGAGAGGTGACGTTGTTTTTTCTTTAGCTGTTTTTCTGCGATGCGTAGGTGCCGTGGGTTCTCAACTTTCACGCCGTCTGAAGTGGTCAAAAACGATTCAAGCCCTACGTCAATGCCCACAGCAGATTCGATTTCAACTTTGGGCACGTTGGGCACTTCAACGGTGATGTTGGCATACCAACTACAAGCCTTACGCTGAATAGTCAATGTCTTGATTTTCCCGTGCACGTCTGAACCATCCAGACGTGCGGGCAAGCAACGGTGATACCGCATCTTGACCTGTCCGAGCTTCGGCACAATAACACGGGCAAACTTGTTGTCGACATTCCGAATTAGATTTACAGAGAGATGGTTAAAGGTGATTGACCGGTAACGTCCTTTCCCCTTGAATCGGGGGAATCCTGGATTTTCACCGGATTTCAACCGTCGAAAGAACGCATCGTAGGCTTTATCCAAACGGCGTAGGGTGTCTTGTTGAATGTCAATGTGTAGACGATGCCAAAAAGTGGATTGACCGCGAAGTTCAGTCAACATCTTGGCTTGCGTATTGTAACTTAACGACTTGCCTGTTTCCTTGAATGCCTTGATACGCATGGCAAGGGCTTGGTTGTAAAGGTTTTGGCAAGCATCAAGCCACGATTCCAAAGTCAACCGTTGTTTGGTTGTTAGATAGATGCGATATTGGTATGTTGAGAGCATGGCAATCTTTCATATCCTTCCGATAGGGTGTGAGGGGCATTGACGGGATGCCAATGTCGGATCCCCTCACGAAAGATTAGCATTAGTACAGCATATTTCACGTTCAATTACAACAAAAAAAGGAGCGCAGTTTGAAATGGAGCGCATTGCTTAGCGCACCATTTCAACTCCCCACCCTAAAGGGATGGGGTCTCTACTGCGAAGAATTAGATGAAAAAACGTTTTGGATAAATTTTGATTGGCTCACATTGATAGCATCTTTGAAGGAGATCGGTGCTCTCTTTCCAGTAACTTGCGGTTGGAGAGGATACTCGCTTCATGAAACCGATAGCCTTCCGATTTCAGTTGGTAATAATACCGCAAACTGCCTGCCTCAACGCGACGTTCCAATTCATCGGTAGAGAGTTCTAACAGTTTGGCGGCTTCGTTGAGGTCGTATTCAATTATGCTTCCGCGTATTCGCATCGGTTTTCCTTTCCCAAAGAAAGAAAACTCCTTTTTGCCGCAAATAAGGAGTTCACTGTCTTGGATGAGCTTGTCAGGAAAACCAACGTTGCAAATTCAACGATAGTTACGGATTTTAACGACGGGCGAATAAACACAAAGCAGAGAAAAATGACGCATATTAACTCATCTCACGGTTCACACAAAACGCTGCGATTCTCATGTTTGTTGGCGCTGCTGACCTTCTGCATCATACCGATTCACGGAGCCGCCGATGACAGCGGTTTTCTTAGGCAACTCGACCGAGACATTTTCGATGCCATCTACGACGCTCCGCCTCAACGAGAGCCGCTCGCCACGGTTATGAAGGGCATCAACGAATTTGGGGATTCTAAAACAATGATGGGGCTTTCGATGTTGCTCATGGCCTACGGTGACGATACATCGCGTGAAACGGGACGGTTGATGTCATCTACCTTTATCGGGACCGGGATAATCGTGTTCGGTGTCAAGCGGATAACCCGGCGCAAACGCCCACTCGAAGCTGACTTTGGCTATACATCGTTTCCATCAGGACATGCGGCGTTTGCGTTTGGGATGGCAACAATCTTGGGGAATCAATACCCCAAATGGCGTGTGCCCCTCTACGTCGCGGCGGGCTTGGTGGGGTTATCTCGGATATACTTGGGGAGACATTACGCCTCCGATGTCTTGGTGGGTGCATCAATCGGCACAATCACAGGCACAGTCGTATCGCGGAACCGATTGACGTTGCTTAGGTGGGAATTTTAAGGGGTGCCAATGCACAAGCCTACTGAAGTTGCTCTAAGTTGCCACCTATTGAATTCGTAGGGGCGGGGTTACCCCGCCCCTACGCAATTGATTGCACGTTCTTTTCTTCTTTGCGTCTTTGCACCTTCGCACCTTTGCGTTAAATTTTCACGCGCCTTCGTTTTAGATGGTTTCACTTAGATCTCATAATTAACCAGCTTACGTGCCGCTTCAATGATGTTATCCTTGTCGGGGATGACAAAGTTTTCCATGACAGGCGCGAACGGCACTGGAACAGGCGCAGCAGTAACCCGCTCAATTGGGGCATCGAGATAGTCAAAGGCTTCCCGTACAACAAGCGCGGCGATCTCCGCCCCGAATCCTGCGCGCCCCACCGCCTCGTGGGCGATGAGCAAGCGATTGGTTTTTCGCACAGAATTGAGTATGGTATCTTCATCGAGCGGGACCAGAGTTCGCGGATCGATCACCTCAACCTCAATCCCCTCCGCCGATAATTCCTCTGCCGCATCAAGCACTTTCAGCACCATACGAGAGGTCGCAAAGATTGTTAGGTCGTCTCCTTCGCGTTTTATATCAGCGACCCCGAACGGAATGGTATATTCGCCATCAGCGATTTCCCCTTCCTCGGTGTAAAGGAGCTTGTGCTCAATAAACATGACCGGATTGTCGTCGCGGATTGCAGTCTTCAGAAGCCCTTTGGCATCATGAGGTGTTGAAGGCATAACAACCAACAGGCCCGGGACATGGGCAAACCACGCCTCTAAGCTCTGAGCATGTTGTGCGGCGGAAGACCGTCCCGGACCGCCTTGCGTCCGAATGACCAGCGGGACATCAAGCTGGCCGCCAACCATATAGCGAATCTTGGCGACCTGATTTACAATCTGATCCATGCCGACAGCCGTAAAGTCAATGTACATCAATTCGGCGACAGGGCGCATGCCCGTAATCGCCGCACCGAGTGCTGTGCCGATAATCGCCGCCTCAGAAATCGGCGTATTCCGAATCCGCTCCTTGCCAAACTCATGATGCAGACCATCGGTCACTTTGTAAGCACCGCCGTACTCGGCAATATCTTCGCCCATTAAAAACACCGTTTCATCACGTTGCATTTCTTCGCGCAACGCTTCTTTAAGCGCGTCACGATAGGTGATTGTTCCCATTTCAACTCCTTCGTATTTATTGTGAAATCTAAAAATATGGTGACATTTACCGGTAGGCGCGCTTTGTAAGCGCGCTGGTCGACGGTGTATCAGTAATTATGGGCTTTACTATAATTTTCAAAGGGGTAATGTGATAGAGGTTTCTACCACATCACTAGCGTTTACCCCTATTCCACCGCCGCAGGTTTCACATCGTACTCGATCAGTTCCGTTACACCATTCTCGGTCTCAATTTTGACCATTCCAACCTCAGGTGCCAACCAGACGGTTTCCAACTCTTCGGTGGTGCTATCTTCCTCGCCTTCAGCGGTTGTGGTGACCTTCGTGCTGTACTGGACCTTAAAGCTATCAGGAAATGTCCCCGCAACTGTTTCCACCTTTTCGCGCCGAACAACCATCCCTGTGATAACCCAATTAATCTCAAAATTGAGCCTCTGATTTCCAAGGTCTCTAAAAATGACACTGCCCGAAATTCGCATGTTGAGCACGTCCCACTTTTGCCCGGGGGCGGGCGGGATACGGAAAAAGGTGAGGTTGTTCTTTGCTGCCGCATTGACATTCACCTTGACATCGCCAGACTCTGCAAACAGCTCCTCAAGGTTTTCGGACAGATTTTTCCGCACCGACTGATTGATTTCTCCCCCCACAAAGAATTGCACATAATTCCGGGTGACGCGATAGGATGGTGTGGTGAGGAAATCAAATTCAGGGTCTTCAAGGGGCGGGTTATAGGAAAAGACATGATAGACTTGGTCCCCGATTGCTCGCTTGCCAGTCACTTCGCGAGCCCATTCAAAACCGCTCGGGTTACGGTAAACCCATCTGCTACCGATGGTGTCGGGGTAGTAGTTGGGCGGGCGTTTCTCAACCTTCGGTGTCAAGGGAGCTTCGATATCCTCAGTGTCATCCCCACAACCAACGATAAACAGAAAAACGATGAGGATGGAAAACAGTCTGAATAGGTGATGTGTATTCATTTTTTTATTCCTTTCAAAACAGTGTGCTCGGTCACTCTGACGAAGGAGCGAGCGCGTTTTTATGCTTAACAGCGCACATTGACTTTCCTTTTGACATATTCCGACCCTCTAAAGGAGTGGAATTCTAATATCAACGAGCGATGCTCGCCGAATCGAGTCTGCCTCCCTCTCGTCAAAGGTTGATGTCCCAATCTTGTGAATGTTTATAGCGGCGTTGATTACTTCTTGAGCTCGACAAGCCATGCAATGTGATTTAAGTCATGAAACATAACATCATTCTCGGCAATTGCACACGCTTTAAGGTTAGATGAGAGGCTTTCCTTGGTCCATCTAGCCGACCAGAAATTTTCCGCAGTAGCCACAAATCGCGTCCCTCTAGGCGTTACCACATGCTGATTCGTATGTTCATAGAAATCAATCTGGGATGCTTCTGCCTCCGGAACATCCTTGTAGACCGTTAAGAACATCAACCCACCCGGTTTTAGTGACCGATAAAACTTTGAGAATATCATGATAAAACTCGGATTCCGATTGAGGTATGCATCCGTATAAAGATTTAGATCTGTTGATGGTTCTCGAAAATTGCCGGGGGTAAAGTATAAACAAAAGACAAGGTCATAGGAAATTGCCAGCGGTTTAGCCTGAGCAACGTCACCCAGAAATAACTCAGCGTTATTTAACCCCTCCCTACGCCATCTCTTTTGAGCAATTTCTGCAATATCAGTTGATATCTCGAAGCCGTGATAAAGCCGGCAAGTAGGCGCAAAGATTGAGCCGTGGTAGCCTGTACCACAACCGATATCCGCAATCGCGTAGGGATACCCTCGAAATCTTTCAATCAGTATTTCATCCTGCCGTTCCCGCGCTTCTTTTATCGGTTCTGGGCAGTAAGATGATTCCAAAGCGTTAAGCACCGCCCTGTCTTCAGATTCGCGTAAACTGTTGCCCATATCATCCTTCCTGAAAGGTAACTTTACCAGTTACCCTGCTGAATTATCTAGGTAGCCAGATATATCTGACCACGAACAGCACCGCAAAAAGGTAAATCAGCCAATGCACCTGTTTGCCTCGACCACTTACCAGTTTCAGTAGGGCGTAGGAGATGAAACCAAACGCTAGGCCATCTGTGATGCTAAATGTCAGTGGCATCATCAATAACGTCAGAAATGCGGGAATTGATTCTGTGGCATCGTCCCAATCAATATGCACAATATTTTTGAGCATCAGGCTACCAACAATAATCAGTGCGGGAGCAATAATTGGATAGCCAGTAATTCCGCTCACATCATGTCCCACGCCGACCATCTTGATTATCGGACTGAAGAATAACGCTAGAAGCATCAGAACAGCGGTCACGATGTTGGTTAATCCTGTGCGCCCACCCGCAGAAATGCCCGACGCACTTTCGATGTAGCTTGTCACCGTTGACGTGCCGAGCAACGCCCCCGTGCTTGTGGCAATCGCATCGGATACGAGTGCCTGTCGCGCCTTAGGAAGTTTCCCATCCACCATCAATCCCGCCTGCTGGCTCACGCCGACCAACGTTCCGACCGTATCGAACAGATCAAGGAAGATGAATATGAAAATAACGCTCAGCAGTTGCGGTTTAGCGAAGATGTTGGGGAGCTCAAGTTTGAAGAACGTCGGCCCAATCGAAGGCGGGAGCTCGACCACTTTGCCTCCAAATTCTACCATTCCGGTGATGAGCCCCACAACCGTTGATGCGAGAATACCGATTAGGATTGCGCCCCGTACATTTAGCGCAAACAGTATGCTCGTAACCGCTACCCCAAATAGAGCGAGTAAAACTGGTGCCGATTTGAGCTCACCAAGTGTAACATAGGTAGCTGGTGACCCAACGACAAGCCCCGCCCACTCCAATCCCACGAGGGCGATTAACAATCCGATTCCAACGGGGATGGCATTTCTCAGGGAGACTGGCAGGCTGTGCATCACCGTCTCACGTAAGCCGACGAACCCGAGCGTAATAAATACAACTCCTGCAACAAAAACAGCGCCAAGTGCCTCCTGCCACGAATAGCCGAGTCCACCCGAAGCAACTGGGAGACAGACCGTGAAGGCAAACAGAACATTGTGCCCCATTCCCGGTGCAAGGGCAATCGGGTAGTTTGCCAACAGTGCCATTAATACCATCGCCAACGCACTCGAAACGCAGGTCGCTACCATCACCGCGCCCTCATCCATGCCGGTCGCTCCGAGAATGGTAGGTTGCACAAAGATAATGTACGAAAGCGTCATAAACGTTGTGCAACCCGCAACAATTTCCCGTTTAACATTCGTGCCTGATGCCTGCAAATGGAACAATTTTTCGAGCATCAATCCAGAATCACCTTTCTAAATAATAGCGTGGCTATGACCTGTTTGAAAATGGGATCTGTTGCGGATTGGCGCATCTCAGAGTTGCGCGCATTGTCCATTAAATCCTCCAACGTTCTGGAGTAAAGTTCGCTTTATTATAGCATTCAACTCAGGATAGGTCAACGTTTTTCAAAAATAGAGGCATTTCGTTTTCCCTATTTGTCTGAATCTCGGTATATGGTTTTATGGACTCTCAATTTTCGAGAACTATGGTAAAGCCTATAATTATTTATCACCCTTGGCAGTGCGGTTGGTTTCCTGTAGGTTGGGTTAAACCGTAAAGAGCGAATCTCTATCAAGATATCTGGGCCATCGACAGTGGTGAGACGCTTTGGAAAAATACATTTGACGATGCTGTCAATGCCGTAGACTTCAGTCCAGATGGGGAGTTTCTCGCAATAGGAACTAATACCAATTCCGATAATAAATCACTCGTTAATGGAAGTCCGATTTGCGTCAACTCATGTTGCCACTTTCAAAGAAAGTCATAAGCAAAAACGCATCAGCCCCCCGTAGCCAGGGCATCTTGCCCCATCGGATCACGATACGTCATCAACCGCACCCCCGTAGCCAGGATTACAGGCGTTTCATATTTCATCAAAACCGCTAACGCGATATAAATTTTCAGAAATGGTATAATAACGATGTATCTCTGGGAAGTAAGCAGGGGCAAGTTGGTTTGGACAAGGTTCTTGGATGGAAGAATGGAAGGCCGGGTAGAAGTTTCCCCCCAATCTTCCAATCGTCCGACTTTAATGCTGAAAGTTGCTTAATGTTGCCTATGTTGCGTCAACTGCTCGAATAAATCTTCCAATCCCGGGCTTAAAACAACAGGATATTTTTCAGCATCCGTCAATCTTTTATAAGGTTCAGGCAATTTCGCCAGTTCAGTCTTTGCTTTCGCCTGCATATCAGTCGAGTTCGGGAATGAATAGACCAACTCTCCGTTGCGAACAATTGGCACAAGTAGCGGTTCACCCTCCTGCGGCTTCTCATCCCAGAGGCTGATTATGTCCTTTTTACAATTTCCGTCCGCATCGTACAGACGGTAGACCTGCTTTTTGCCGGGCAGGGTTGATTTCCCCGGGTCATCGCTGAGTTTGATCGTGTACGTGACTTTATCCCCTTCGATTCGTTCAACGTGTTTGTAGACACCGGGCATTGCAGAGGGACCGCCTTGACCGGTGAATGGGTTAAAATTCGCGCCCGTCGCCAAGCGTGTGCCGACCCCGAAGCCATCAATCGGGGCACCCGCCTGTAGCAACTGGTCAATTTGAAATTCGTCAAGGTCGTGACTGGCAAAGATTTGGACATAATCAAGCCCTGCGGCATTGAGGATTTTTCGCACCGCCTTGCTGAGTGCCAACAGGTCGCCGCTGTCGAGCCGTACCCCTTTCAGACGGTGCCCCCGCGCCTGGATCTCTTTGCCAACAATGCAGGCGTTCCTTGCCCCCTCAAGTGTATTGTATGTATCAATCAGAAGCATAGTGTCGTGCGGAAATGAGCGGGCATACGCCCGAAACGCTTCCAACTCGGATCGGCGGTCTTGGATGAATTTGTGCGCGATTGTCCCGACATAAGGGATATTAAAGTATTGCCCAGCGACTACGAGCGAGGTACCCGCCGCACCACCGATGAACGCGGCACGCGCCGCTAAGATACCGGCATCACGCCCATGTGCCCTTCGTGCCCCGAAATCGAAGCAGGGGCGGTGCCGTGCGGCCTGGACAATTCGGGCGGTCTTTGTGGCAATCAACGTCTGGAAATTCATCACGCTGAGCAGATAGGTCTCGAATATCTGCACATCAATTGACCGGCCTGTCACCACAATCGTCGGCTCATTTGCAAAGACCGGCGTACCCTCCGGGACAGCGTCAATATCCCCGTCAAACTTGAAGTGGCGCAGATAATCGAGAAATTCATCGCTCATATCCATCGCGCCTTTGCTGTCCTTGAGCCACTGCAAATCATCATCGGAGAAATTGAGGTTTAATATGTAGTGGATAACTTGCTCAAGCCCTGCGGCAATTAGATATTCGCCCTGTGGGATTTTACGCACGAAATAGTTTTCCGTGCAGAGCGCGTTATTTTTCGCATCAAAGTCGGCTTTGCCCATCGTGAGTTCATAATAATCGGCGAACAATGCCATCTTTGACTCAGTAAGCAAGCCAGATTGGGGGGATGTCATGGTATGCTCCCTCACGTCGGACTTCGTTTCCTGCCACCAAAACTATACCGTAGGCGGGGCATCTTGCCCCGCCCTCTACCGATACCATATACCGTAGGCGAGGCATCTTGCCCCGCCCTCTACCGATACCATATACCGTAGGCGGGGCATCTTGCCCCGCCCTCTACCGATACCATATACCGTAGGCGGGGCATCTTGCCCCGTCCTCTACCGATACGGTCCACAAGATAAACTTGAATACTGAAACTTGCCTATTTCCCCATCAGCAACTGTTGCGATTTTGCCTTCGCATCTTCCGCCTCAGGCACCATGCCTTTACGCATGTAACATACGGACAGACTGGTATAATTCAGCGGATTTTCCGGATCGACTTCAATCGCTTTTTCGATAGCCTCAATCGCTTCATCGAATCTGCCCAGCCGTTCGTATGCGTGTCCGAGCCCGACCTGCCCATCGACATAGTCGGGATACTGTTCGACAATTTCGGTGAATATGTCAAGGGCTTCCTCAAGTTCATTGTTTGCAAAATGTGTCAACGCTTGGTCGTAGAGTTCTTCCTTTGTCGGCATTTTTCCCTCTTTTGTCTCTGATTTGGATTGAATCCCGCCTGCCTTGCACAGAATGGCATCGGGGGTTAGGTTATCTGAATCCGTCGCGTGACTTGCCCATTGCTTTCCCAATACGTTCGCTTGCCAGAAATGACGGGATTATCCATCGCCGGCTGGATGTTTCCGTTCATGTCAATCGCACGGGAGACGATGGTGTGTTCGCCCTTCGTGGGGGTATCCCAATTGAGATGCCAGATCTTCCAAGCATATTCTGCTTCTTGGTCTTGGTCAATCGACCCCTCGCGCCACGCTCCATTGTCAATCTGCACCTCCACCGCTTTGATAGGCGCGCCCCACGCCGCACCGTAGATACGGTATTTTTCCGCTACGCGCGTCACCTTTGCGGTCAGAGATTTGAGTTGCGTTTTCCCGACGGAGGTCTCCATCCAAACCGATTTCCCGTCACGCTCCTCCTCCCGGATGGTCACGTAATCTCTTGCCATGAATCGCCCCATATAGCGTGTATCTCGGATCTCAATCCGTTTCAACCACTTCACATTAGCGATGCCGTACCAGCCGGGGACGATGAGCCTCAGTGGAAAACCGTGGGGTGATGTCAACGGTTTCTCATTCATTTCGTAGCAAAGTAAGTTGGAGGGCCGCATGGCATCCGAAATCGACAGGCTACGGGCAAAGTTCTGGCGCATTTTGATTTTCCGTACCTCTTCTTCACCTTCATCACTGCCGAAGAAGATGACTTCAACCCCGTTCTCAAGTACGCCTGCTTCCTCCAGAATGGGTGCGAGCGGTGTGCCACCCCATTTTGCGTTTCCAACTGCCCCAGTAAACGTTGGGGAACCGTGATTCCCTGAACACTCCAGGGTAAAAACAACCTCCTGCTTCTGACGCGCCTTGATATCACTCAGTGTAAAGGTCAGTGGGCGCTTCACCAGACCTGTCACTTCCAATTTCCAGTCTGCCTCATTAATCTCCGGCATACCGTAATGAGAGACCCGGAAGAATTTCTCGTTAGGGGTAATCCATGAATCGAGTTGATTCCAGTCCAACAGTTGCCGCTCTGAGGACGAGGGAGTGGGCGGTTCGTCAAGAAATGGCACAAGTTCTTCGCCATCCCAACTGGGAAACGCATGGGCAAACAACGGCGAATGGATGAGTGCCCATCCGACGAGTGCCGTACTCCCCTGAATCAACAGTTCCCTGCGACTGATATGAGAAAAGTTCATTGTTATTCTCCTATTCTTCTCTTCTTTGCGCCTTTGCATCTTTGCGTCCTTGCGTTAGAATTCTTCTTTTCGCCCTTGCGTTCCAGTTCAGGGACGTGTTGGGCTTCCATCTGGCAATCGGGTCTGTGTCCAGAGTTCGACTTCGTCCTTGCACGGATACTTTGCCGCCAATTCGGTGTTGATGTCAATTCCCAAACCCGGTTTATCATTCGGGTACATATACCCATTTCGCACTTCAGGCGTACCCGGAAAAATTTCGTATACCAGTTCAGGGAAACGACACCACTCCTGAATCCCAAAATTGGGTGCCGATAAATCAAGATGGAGATTGGCGGCGTGTCCCACAGGCGATGTGTCGCCGGGGCCGTGCCATGCTGTGCGGATGCCGTACATATTGGCAAATGCGGCGACATTCCGGGCGGGCGTTATACCGCCCATCTGGCTGACATGCATCCGGATGAAGTCTATCAATTTCCCAGCAATCAGCGGTTGCCATTCACGCGGATTGTTGAAAAGCTCCCCCATCGCAATCGGCGTACAGCACTGCTGGCGGATGTGATGAAACCACTCCAAATCTTCCGGTGCCAACGGGTCTTCTAGGAAAAAGAGCTTAAAGCGTTCAACATCTTTGGCAAACTGAACCGCTTCAATCGGTTTCAAACGCTCATGGATATCGTGTAGCAGTTCAACCGTATCGCCGATTTCAGCGCGTACATGCTCAAGGATCTGTAGCGTATGCCGTGTATATCCACGCGGATCGAAATATGCTCCATCCAGCGCGCCTTCAGGCTTGGTCAGTGTGCTACCCGTGCCCCCGTACCCACCAGCCTGAACCCGTATGTGGTGATACCCATCGTCCATAAACTTTCGGACACTGTCGGCGACCTCCTCCGGGCGACTGCCACCTGCATGGCCATAAACCGCCGCCGCCTCACGACATTTTCCACCCAAAAGCTGATAGACGGGCATCCCGGCCTGTTTCCCTTTGATATCCCAGAGTGCCTCATCCATACCGGACACCGCATTGCTCAGGACAGGGCCGTTGCGCCAATAGCTGTGAACCATTGCCATCTGCCAAAGTTCCTCAATGCGGGAGACATCTCGACCAATTAGAAATGGTTTTAGATGCTTTTCGATTGCATTGTAAACGGCATGAAAACGTTGCGTAAACGTCGCGCACCCCACGCCGTATAACCCCGGCTCTGAGGTGATGATTTTGACGATAATCAATCGAGAGCCAGCGGGTTGCGTCATAATTGTCTGAACATCTTTGATGGTTACGGTAGCCACTTTTATCCTCCTAAGCAACTTTGAAAAAATAAACTTGTGGAAGGGGATTTTCCACCTGTGAGAGGGAGTTCCCACTCCCGATACACCCGATCAATAAGGGACTTCAGAACATAAACTTTTTCTTCTCTTCTTTGCGTCTTTGCGTTAAGACTCCTCAGCGCACGTCATGTTCGACCGGCCATGAGGCGCGATTCTCGTCCTCATAAAGCCCTGTCTGTTCTATGGGTATGCGTTGGAACCCGAATTGGTATGCCGGTGAGTCGTCGCGTAATTGAAAGTTTGCCGGCGGCATCCCTTCAAAGTGGGGTTCTGCGTCAATCAGATTATCCGCAAAGGCGACATAAGTCCGTGCCTCATCTCGTACCCCATCCCATGTTCCACCCACCGAGATATTGCGGGCGACGACGTTGCCTTTGGGCGTAGCGGGTTCATCTTCCCAGATATCCACCAATTCGGGGTACCGTTCTGCCCAAAGTGCCGATTTATACGGCATCGCTGTCAGTCGCGTTTTCATGATGTCGTTGACATGGTAGCCCGCCCACCCCATCGCCCGAGCGTCGATGTGGAGTGACGGGTTGCAATCGACGAAAATGTTGTTTTCGATTCGGCAATCCCTACCGCCGCCGATAAACGCGGCTCGCGTGACCTTATAAAACAGATTGCCGTAAATCGTTGTGCCGCAGAACATATCATCGAGGTACACTCCAACACAACCGCGTCCTTCAAACCCGTTGATATGATGAAAGTAGTTGTGGCGAATTATCGTGCCGCGCATTGTCCAATCCCGCCCACTGTAAATTGCACCCGCATCATTCGATTCGTAACAGACGCTGTGAATCTCGTTGAATTCAATGATGTGGTCGTTGCCACTAAACGCGATGGCCTGATGTGGTGCGTTGTGGATGAGGTTGTGGGAAGCGCGGTTGCCGACCCCGTTCAGCGAAATGGCAGGTTTGTACATCCGATTCCATCGGCTATAGTGATGGATGTGATTGTTTTCGGCATAATGTCCTGCGGGCTCAAGCCTCTCCCTGTTTCCACCGGACAAGGTAATACCGCCATCGCCTGTCTCGTAGATGTCGCACCCGATGACACCGTGCTGCGCCCCGCCCGATATTTGAACTGCCCAGTTCCTGAGGTTGCGAAGGATACATCCGACTATCCGATTGGCTCTGCCTCCCGTGATTTCGATCGCTGTGCCTCTTGTACCCTCAAAGGTGATGTTGTGAAAACTTACGTATTCGACATTCTCCATCGTTACCAGTGTATTGACGACGGAAACTGTCGGTTGTCCACCCTCAAGCGGTCTTGGCGGCCAGAAGTAGAGGATGCCCGTCTCTCGGTCAAGATACCACTGCCCGGGGGTATCAAGTTCCGCCAAGAGGTTGAGCGCGTAAAACCACTGTCCTACTCGGTAGCCGTAACCGTGGTAAGGAGGCAGAACGGAAATGACACGCCTTTCCGTATCGATCGATTCTACCTTATGCCGCTGGTCTGACCAGTCCCAAAACCAATAGCCGTGAACCCAGAGGTCATTTTCCTCGTCCCACCGCTTAGGTCGGTCACCTTCATATACGAACTTCCCAATCTTGTCGCCCTTGGTGCCGCGGACATCAACAGGGTCTCCGCCAACAACATCAACAATCTTGATGAAACCATCGTTAGGCCACCGGGCGAGCGTCATCGGCTTGTCATCAAAGAACAGCTCCAATCCACTTCCTTCAACCTGTCCGAAATCGGTAATTCCCAGTGTGCGTAGGTCTGCTTGGAGTACGTTTCCGCGCGCATTCGGGGCGAGGCGTTTTAAGATGGCGGTATCGGTGACGGGTTCAAAATTGGAGACCGCCTGACCGCCGACCAATCGGACTTCTTCGCCCTGTCGTGCGCGATACATCACTGGGGCATCCGCACACCCCGAATCTTCCTCCGACAGTGTAAACGGGGCGACTCGCTGATAGACCCCGCCGCGTAGCTCAACTGTTACACCGCCTTTTGGCATTTTTCCTGACTCCTTAATCTGCCGAATTTCATCGCGGACGCGTTCAAGTGTAGCAAAAGGTCCGTCACTACCCGCCGAATCGGGCTCAGCAATACATCCTGACCACGTATCGTCTCCGTCCATAGCAACAAAAAGGGTTATGCCTGATGGTTGCACTTTCATTTTTTTACCTCAATGAGAATCGGGATAGTCATGACTTTACGATGAACTACCGATGAATAACGACGATAAATCCGGTGAGTCCACCCAGCAGGATGTGAAAGCCGGTTTGATAAAATAGACTCCAAAACGGTTGACAGAGAAATATCAGTCCGAATGCAATCGCGCCGATTGAGATGCGTTCAATCAACACCTTTCGGGGCGATACAATCGCCAACACAATGATGCCCGGCATAATAAGGTAAAGCGCGGTACTTTTCAGCAACGGCACAAAGGGTTGATAAAGAGAGACAACCCCGATGCTCAGGAGGATTGCCGCCACAATCGCCATCGCTCCCGTCCAAGGATTGGTGATGCCCAAAGCAATTGCGGATGCAAAGAGCAGATAGAACGCCGAGCTTTTTAGGAGTGAGGGGACAGGCAGATACAGAAATGCAAATCCCGCAATTAAACCCAGTGCTGCAATACTCCCAATGACGCGCTTGTTGGAAAAGGAAATCGACGATAAAATAGCACTGATGCTCAAGAGAATCAACGCCGCTCCCCTGAGGGCCAAGTAATACGGCTGGTAAAGTGCTATCAAACCGAGGATTAGCATTATGACAGCGATTAGCTGATTGCGAAGTTGCTTGGTCATCAATTCGACTTAAAGTGTAGAGCAATTAAGAGAACTATGCTATAATAAAGGTGCGAATACAAATCTGAAAATAGAGGCTTCACACTGCGACAGTCCGAGCTCAGAATTTCAAACCGTATCGGATTAATCCTGGTCCGGTGCCTCACTCGCCTTTTTGGATTTGAGCAGATTCCGAATCCACCCGCGGGACTGAGCCGCCGTCAATTCTGCATATTTTGCGTGAGAATCTTTAAGTTGCTGTTGCAGGCCGTCAATGTGGTTTTGGAGTTGCTCATTGTGCTGTTTCAATTCCTGATTTTCCTGCGTCAATGTTGCATTTTCTGTTTGTACAACCGTCAAGTGCATCACCTGACATGCGAGATTTTCAATGGTGTCTAATATCGGGATGTTGAAAGCGAGTTTTGTGATGAGCAACGGCAATCCTGCAACACTTAACTGCGGCGTATCGGAAACGGGATTTCCCTCCCACGTCTCCTCCGCTTGCTCCGATTCCTCCGATTGATGGTCGGACGATTCATGCAGGTAGGGCACAAGGTCAGCATCACGACGCTCGAGAGTCCGTTTGATAATCTCCTCATCGACACCTATCATCTTAGCAATATCGGATACATTGAGTATTTCTAGCATTCTCAGTTTTCCTAACGTGATAAAGCCCTAAGCCACAGTTACGCTGTTTGTTGACGCGGAGGAACTCGCGTTTGCAGGAGGCGAAGCATTCGCTGACTATAAGTCCAACTCGATATGGCCATAAACAGTAGACCAACGCACAGGACATAGAACAAGGTTTCGTTCTGTAGGTCTAAAATCTTCTGTTGGTCTAAAACGTAAAGTATCATCGCTACTGATAGGAAAAAAGTAGAGCATTTTCCCCACCAATTCGAGCGTGTGATAGTCCGTACCCGATACAGTACAATGCCGTTACCAAGGAGGATTAAGGTATCCCGGATGATAATAATACCGAAAGCCAAGCGTGGAAAAGTGGAATTTGATACAAGAGCGAAAAGAACAGCAGCGATTACGATTTTGTCCGCAATGGGGTCTAAAATTTTTCCGAGCTCAGAGGATTGATTTAAACGGCGCGCCAAAAAACCGTCAAGGGCATCGGAGAGAATGGCTAAACTTCCAAAAGTCAATATGCCGACAGAATGGCGCTGCTTGATGCTGTAAAAGATCAAGGGGGTCAGCAACAACCGGAACAGAGATAGAATATTACTGACATAAAAAAAATCTCGTCGTGCGATTTGAATATCCGGCGTTTGATTCGATTGGATTGAGGTTGAACGACACTTCATAGGTCTAGGCTTTGGGAGGAATCAAAGGATTATAGTGTATGACTCTAAAAGACATCATGACATCATCACAAATTGAGGAAATATCGGAAACAGGGAGACCCGGGCGATTCAATTCAATGTCCTGATTTTAACCAGATGGCATCCACGCAATTCATAAGACGCAAAATTAACCGATAACGTGTAACCACCCTCAATTATTTCGGGCACTCAACCGGAATTTCAATATGCGAATTTCTCTTTTTAAGAGCGCGATTTCTTGCTTGAGCAACTCATCGATCGGAAATGTCTCCAACAACTGCTGTTTTTCATCAAGCGGTATCTGAAGCCTTGTACCAATCTGGTAAGCCAGATGATGTGGGAGAGTCGGTATGGTCTCCGGAGCGTTCCACGCGAAAATCAGCTTGTCCATCAGAGATTCATAACTCTGATACAGTTCACCAGACTCGGAGACAATCCGATGCATTTCCTCATCGTTTTCTGTCTTCGCCAAACGCGGTACACTGACCCGGCCAACCAGATACGGTTGTTCGTGCTGAAGTGCTGTGATTTCAAATCGATACTGTCCAGCCGTGAGCAGGTTCATTCTACCATCTTCAAACCGATTGACCTCAATAATTTTTGCGGCCGTACCGACTAGATGCGGTTTAGCGGCGTCACCGACTTCCTCACCCTCTTTAATAAGAACGACCCCGAATACGGATTCATTGTCCAAGCAGGATTCGGTCATTAACTGATACCTTGGCTCAAAGATGTGGAGGGGCAAGATACCGCCCGGAAATAGAACGACATTCAGTGGAAATAATGGAATTTCTTGTTCGGAAGCGTCTTGGATTGAATCAATTTGCATACGACAGCTCCTGATTTTTTCTGTGTGAAAGTGGAATTTGCTTGTCAACGACTGTTTTCAAGTCGTCGTGTTGGTCAACAGGATGGCGATGCTGGATTTGCAACAGCAGAACTCTGCCATGGAATAGTTACGGTATCCTTATGTGGATGAGCTAACCGATTCCGTTAACTGTTTAATCGCCTCCACCGACAATCCTGGATATTTCGCAATTGTATCAATGGGTTGATTATCGTTCAACATCGAAATCGCAATTGTCGTAAGAGTTTGCTCAGTACCGCGTTCAATACCTCGTTTTTCGCCTTGCTCAAGAAGGCGATCTGCCATTGTATATACCATGTCTGTCACATCCTTACTAATTGATCAGGCGTATCGGGAGTGGGAACTCCATCTCACAGGTATCTAGAAATTACCGAAATTGAACGTCAAAACTCATTAGGAGCGATCAACCGATCGCGATTCACCCGATCGCGACTCCCTGCTTAAAGCGGCAAAAAAACTGAAAACTAAATGCCCCGACTAAAATGTAATAGTTGATTTCAAGTTTAGCATACGATATGATAGGTGTCAATAGAAAGTTAGCGAAGGTTTTCGATCGTGCATCATGGGCTAGAAATGACCAACCGTATCATTTGGAGGACAGTTATGAGTTTAGAAAATTGGGTTTTATCTGTATCAAAATACAAACGTGTTGCACTCAAACTCACCGATTGCCTGCTAACCCGTGTCAGTGTGGAACCGATTGAAGATGAGGCAAACGCTGGGGCTAAGGCGGTCTGGGTCGGGCAGCCGGGTGAGACCGACATCAGCATCAATTCCCAATCCGTCACGGGAAATATCAAGCTGGACGGTGACACCGCACCGACCGTTGAGTATTGGCAACATGGAGATAAGCGAGGTTTCGCCGTACGGCAGCCCAAAAGCATCTCTCTTGAACTCGACAAGGAAACAGTGAGTCGGCTCGCAACACCAAAAGCGGCCTGCATTGCAATGATTGCCGGAGCCGCCGCAGGGTTGCTCGGTTGGGGCGTGATTGCCCTTGCGAACCGCGCGAGGCTTGTTAGACAGGAGAGAGAGTTGCCATCTCCCCCACAGCCGAAACTGGGACAACAAGTGTAGAGAATGGTTTGACTAGCTGACACCACATTATTTTTACGGAGGTTCATCAATGCACCGAATTATTCAAGTCGGCGTTGGCGGTTACGGCGGTAGCTGGTTGGAAACGGTTCCAGCATGTGACCGTGCCGAATACGTCGCGCTCGTAGACATCAACCCTGACCACCTCAACGCTGCCCGCGAAAGAACGGGCGTTCCTGAATCCGCCTGCTTTGGCAGTGTTGCGGATGCACTTTCAGCAGTAGAGGCCGATGCCCTGCTCTGCATTGTTCCCCCTGCCCATCACGAATCCGTAATCAATGCCGGATTAAATGCCGGTTGGCATGTGCTTTCGGAAAAACCCATCGCGCATACGATTGAGTCCGCTCATCGTATCTTGGAGACATGGAAAAATACAGACCGTGTGTTTATGATTTCTCAGAAAGCGCGTTTCCACCCGTGGGTGCGTAAATTCCGCGAAATTGTCAACGGCGGTGAATTAGGAAGGATGAGCCATGTCACACACTACTTCCGGGCACCCTACTATTCGTGGGGCGAATTTCGCCATAAAATGGAGCACCCACTGTTTATCGAAATGAGCATCCACCATTTCGACCTGCTCCGCGCCGTACTCGGTAGCGACCCGATCAAAGCCTGGGCAGATAGCTGGAATACACCGTACAGCACATTTGCCGGGGACATTTCTGGAATTGCCCATTTTACGATGGAAAACGGGGTTCCGGTGACCTATCACGCCGATGCCATCTCCTCCGGCGACATGACCGATTGGTACGGCGAGATTTCTGCTGTCGGTGAGACCGGCACCCTGACAATGATTTATCCCGATTTATATATCGCCCGGAAAGGCGCGAACCATAGTGAGCGTGTCGCGCCCCGCGAAGCTGTGATGACAGTCTCAGGACCGCAGGAGGGGCAGTTGGCGGCGTTTGAGGAGTTTCTCAATGCGATTGAGGAGGGACGTATCCCGGAAAGTGCCGGTATTGAAAACCTCAAGAGCCTTGCGATGGTGTTTGCCTCAGTTGATTCAAGCAAGGATGGTGCCGTAAAGCAGATCTCTGATTATCTATAGCCCAAGTTGCCAGACACGGTTAAAGAATCCCTCACCCGCTCCGGCTGGATTGCCAAATCCAGCAGATCTTTCACCCGCAGATGGTAGGTAGCAACGTAGGTTATCTACAATAAATGACGCTTTGAAGCGTACTTTGATGCCATGAAACACATACTAACAATTAACGCAGGGAGTTCTTCGGTCAAATTTCAGTGTTTTGAAATGGAGACCGAAGGTTGCCTTGCGAGTGGGCAAGTAGACCGACTCAATTCGCCACATCCCAGCCTATCTTACGAGCGGCATGACGGGATAACCTGCCAAACAGCTATCCCCCAGCTCGGTTACGGAGAGGTATTCCGTCTTATTTTCAAAACCCTTCTTGATAAAACGAGTGGTGTCCTCAAAAAGGTTGACGAAATCGTTGCGGTTGGGCATCGGGTCGTGCATGGTGGGAGTTACTTTGCCGAATCCACATACATTACGCCCGAAGTTGAGGCGGCAATCGAGGATTGTGTTTCCCTCGCTCCTCTGCACAACCCGTATAATCTTGAAGGCATCAATGCCTGCCGTGAAATTGTGCCCAATGCCCGGCACGTCGCTGTATTTGATACCGCATTTCACCAGACGATACCTGACTATGCGTACATGTACCCACTCCCGTATCGGCTCTATGAGGAACACGGCATCCGACGATACGGCTTTCACGGCACATCGCACCGTTACGTTTCAATGCGGGCGGCAGAGCTGCTTAGATGTCCACTGGAAACCCTCAAATTAATCTCTTGCCATCTCGGTAGCGGATGTAGCATCACCGCGGTTGACCAAGGAAAATCAATTGATACCAGCATGGGATTTACACCACTTGAAGGGTTGATGATGGGGACACGTTGTGGCGACATTGATGCGGCCTTGGTCTTTTACCTGATTGAACAGCATCAAATGCCACCTGATGCGCTCAATCAGATGCTCAACCGTGAAAGCGGTTTACTCGGAGTGTCAGGAATTAGCTCCGATATCCGTGACCTCTTCAATGCCGAATCGGAGGGCAACGCCGAACTTGCGCTGAATATGTTTTGCTATCGGGTGCGTCAATATATCGGTAAGTACATTGCGACGCTCGGAGGTTTGGATGCGCTGATTTTTACGGCGGGCATCGGCGAAAATGCGCCACGGATTCGCTCAAAAATCTGTGAAAAACTCGGATTTATGGGCATCCAGCTTGATGAAGAGCGAAATCAATCCGACACCCCCGAAAAAACTATCCACGACGCAAATTCCCCAGTCCACATCCTTGTGATTCCAACCAATGAAGAGTTGATGATTGCGCGAGATACGGTGAGGTTAATCTCGTAACGCAAAAATTGTCATTTATGCAAACAATTATGATATACTGGTTGTTGTTCATCATTATACTGGCAACTAAACTCTGTCTGCGAGGAGGAAAACAGAGTGAGTAGGACAAGCCGCGTACTATTTCTCTTACTGGGTTTGAGCCTATTAACCGTCAGCCATAATGCCTTTTCACAGAGTGTAAATGTTTTCGCCTGTGGGGTATGGGTTAGCTTGGTTTTAGTGCTGATTACCATTTTCGTATTCAGCTTCGTTCTATTGATATGGTTTGTTTCAAGACCAGCAGGCCACCTTACTGTTTGCTCGAATTGTGGCAAAAAATGGCTTATACTAATTCCAAATCTAAATGTTACATACAATCCAATCGAATCCGGTGATGGATTGAACAATGTCTGGATGAGTCTCAAAATAAAGCAAGCCTTCAACTAATCGGTTCTCTAACTCCGTCATGTCCTCAAACATTTGGTTCGGGAAGAATTTCTCCCGCAACGATTCCCATATATTCTCAACAGGATTCAGTTCCGGGCAGTACGCCGGTAACGACTCCACCATCATCCGCTCCGGAATCGCCAACGCCGATTCACTATGGCTTGGAGCCTGGTCATATATCATTAGAATAAATTCATCCGGATGCCTACGCGACACCTCCGCTAGAAATAGACTCATTGAATCACTGTCCATCTTCGGCAATATCAGAGAATCACATACCCCATCTACTGGACTCACTGCACCGTAAGCATACGTGTATTCCCTTACCGTCTGTTTCAAAACCACAGGACGAAGCCCTTTGGGCGCCCAACATCGCTTCGGTGCATTGATACGACCAAAACGCGCTTCATCTTGGAGCATCACTCGCAACCGTAGACCTCTTTTCGACGCTTCGATTTGAGCCCGTTCAATCCGCGAAGGGAATTTTTCTTAAACGCAGCCACATCGGACTCATTCTGCTTCGGGTGCCGAGGTCTCGGAACCACTTTACGCCACCGATGCCGTTTGAGAAGGGCGTAAACCGTTGATTTGCCAACAGCACTGCCTACTTTGGCTTCATAGGCACTCTGAATTTGTGAAATCTCAATAATTTGACCCGCTTCTGCCTGGGTGCGGAGGGTGTCAAGGAGGGCTTGCTCATCAGCGAGCGAGAGGTGAGCACGGTTTCTACCGCCCTTCGGTTTAGGGGATAGACTCTCAATCCCCTCTTTACGGTATTGACTTTGAATTCTTCTCACGCTCGCTGGGTGATAAGTCGTTATATCGGCGATTTGGGTTGAGGTATACCCATGCTTTTCTTTGAGATACACGCATTGGATACGGCGGTACTCCGAGAGCGTGGGGGCTTGTTTCTGGCGTTCAAAGAGTCGGTCTATGTTCTGTTCAGACATCTCTGCTCCTTTGCGTAAGAGAACAGTCGGATTGACGTAGCAGACTTATGTTCACTTCAAGAAAACCAACCGTTAAGGTTGGGATACTTTTCATTATAACACTTTGTAGCTTCTTTAGCAAGAATTAGTATTAGAAGGAGTAAGACATATCTACGCGGGAAGTGCATAAGACCGATATTCCGCATCTATTTTGAGCGGTTCCTGCATTTATTCAATTCCTGAATATCCGATAATCTGACTTGACGCAAAAAGGCCGCTCCCTGGCAGGCCTGCTGTCCTACCGTGTGCTTCTAACCAGAAATAATTACGTGTGTGTGAAACTCCCGTTTTCTCGAGTTTTATGTGCTTGCTAAACAATTAGACCGTATGTTAACATCACTCACGTTTGCGAGCAGAATGTAAAAAGGGGGAATCATTTCAGCAACGTTTACGCCAGCTAAGAAGAAATAAAAACAAATTTGCATCTATGTGAAGGGGGTTCACCTGTGGAGGGAGTTTCACTTGTGGGAAGGAGTTCCGACTCCCGATACACCCGATAAATTTCAAACTTCAGTAGCTAAACTTTAACAGTAAAACGCGCGACTGATAACTTTTTTTTTCTGTCAACCTTTGTCAACCTTTCGCCATGAACCCAAATCAATTAGATATCCCCTTGAAGATAGGCCACTTCTTATTTTCAGGGGATAATATCTCAAAAGTCAAGTGAAGCACCAGAGGTTGACACCGACATCAATTTATCGCATTTTTAACCGCTGTCAACCCGGTTATTAAAAAATAAGTTGTAAAACTCAAATCGGAGGGGATATTGGCAAACCCACCCCGTCATTTTATGGCGAAAACGAGTTGTGTCATTAAATCTTCCCCTAAAGAATGGGATTACGAAAAGGATACCATCAATTCTCTCAATTCGCATCCACAACTGCGGAGTATAGGATAAGAGATCCGCGAACCTATTTTTACGTCCTGCTTATTAGATGGTTTAGAAGGAGTACGGCATGTCCACATTGCGGGAAGCGCATGAGATGACCACGAACCTATCCTTTCGTCCTGCTTATTGAGTTTGCACTTTATTCAGTTGAAGCAGTTGAAACTTATGGAATCCTGCGTGGATGCTTTGCAAGTTCACAAGGCGATTAAACTCTGTCTGTTCGGAGGAAACAGAATGAGCAGGACAAGTCTCGTACTACTTCTCTTACTGGGTTTGAGTCCATTAACCGTCAGCCATAATGCTTTGGCACAGAGCGAGGGGTTTTTCGCCTGTGGGATAGCTGAAAGCTTCGCTTATTTCATGATTACCGTTTTCGTGTACTACATTGTTCTATTAATGTGGGTGGCACAGGATGCCAAATCACGAGGAATGGATAATATCGTCGTGTGGGTGCTCGTTGTTGCCTGTTTAGGTTATGTTGGTATGATAATCTACCTTATTTTAAGACCAAGAGGCCCCATTACGATTTTCCCGAGTTGTGGTAGAAAACGACTTAGGAGGAGTACGACATGTCTATGTTGCGGGAGCGCATGAGAGAGCCTCGCACCTATCTTTTCATCTTGCTTATTGGCTTTGCGCTTATTGTGGTAGACTCTTTTCGCCAGCCGGCAGACCAACTGACAGCGCGTGTTTATGTCAGTTTTGTAAAAAATGTCTACCAAACCGTCGGACATACCGTTGTAAAGGGGCGGATCCAGTGTCGGTACACTCCCACCTGCTCGAACTATTCAATTGAAGCGGTTGAAACTCATGGCATCCGGCGTGGGTTGGCATTGACGCTAAAACGACTGATGTCTTGTACAAACTCGGTTCCGCTTGGCACACATGATCCGGTGCCGAGTTCAACGGGTCATGCTAAACAAAACGGTAGCACTCAGCAAGAGTGAGGATGCTAACCGAGTCTATTCAATCTCCGAATTTCCTCGAATTTGCATTTAACGAGGTGAATCGGAACACAACAAAAGGAGAATCCAGAATATGAAAATTGGTTTACGTATTCCAGGGGCAGGGCGACAGATGTCCTTTGATGAATTTTGCCGGTGGTGTGTTGATAACGGTTTTGAGGCTGTCGATATCGGCGAAGCGACACCCGAAGTCGTGCAGACCGCCAGAGATGCCGGATTGGTCATTGGTAGCTCGGATTTGCCAGGTGTCGGCAACCTACTCAGCATTGATAAAGAAAAGCAAGCGGCGGGTGCCGAAGCCGCAAAAACTGCTATCCAAGCGGCGGCGGATAATGACGTTCATATCATGTTCTGCGTCTTCAATCCTGAAGATGCCAGTCTCGGACGGGCGAAAAATTTCGAGTTGTGGCGAGAAACGGTTCCACCAATCGCCGAATTTGCGGCAGATAGAGGTGTCTGCATTGCTGTCGAAGGCTGGCCGGGAGGCGGGCCAGCGTATCCCGCGCTCGGTTGCACACCTGAAACGTTGCGTCCCATGTTTGCCGAATGTCCAAACGGACTGGGCGTGAACTATGACCCCTCGCATCTCGTCCGAATCGGTGTAGACTATCTCCGTATGCTCAATGAGTTTGCGTCCAAAGTTGTGCATGTACATGGAAAGGACACTGTCTTTGATCAGGAAGCACTCTACCTGCACGGGAATTTAGGTCCAGTTTTTCACTCGCCCCGCGGCTTTGGCGAGGATTGGTGGCGGTATTGCATTCCCGGCGATGGTTTGGTGGATTGGCTTAAAGTCGTTCAACGCCTTGAAGATGAAGGTTTTGATGGGATTATAAGTGTTGAGTTAGAGGATTATCGTTACTCCAAAGATTGGGACGCACAAGCCGACGGGCTTCTTCGCTCGCGGGCACATCTAGCACAGTATGTGCGCTAAAAACAACGTCCCCCTTCCCTCCTGCGGGAAGGGGGGGCAAATGGAGGGACTAATGCTCATACTCTGTGCAAATGTCGGTAGTACTTCGTTCAAATATCAAATTATTAACGCTGAAAACTCACAGACGCTTGTCAAAGGTGTCGTTGAGCGAATTGGGAATCCGCCATCACCCTTCACACATACTGTTCCTGGGAAACCTGTCGTTGAAGGTGAACTTGACGCGCCAAGCCATAACGAAGCGATTGCTCATACGCTCCGCCTAATCACACACCCAGAACAGGGTGCCATCCAAGACCTAAGCGGTTTAGCGGGGGTCGGTTTCAAAACGATTTTCGCCAAGGGGCTCTGGCGTTCTGCCTTGATTACGGACGCAGTGCTCGAAGCACTCGAAGCGTACATCCCACTGGCACCGTTACACAACCCCGCCTATCTCGCATCCATCCGCGCGTTCCAAAAGCGATTGCCGCAGACACCGCTGGTCGCAGTCTTTGAAACGTGGTTTCACCAAACTATTCCTGATTATGCCTACGAATTTGGTGTGCCACGCTCGTGGGTTGAGAAATACCAGATTCGGCGGTATGGGTTTCACGGCGCATCGCACCGCTACGTCTCAGAGCGTGTACCACAACTGCTGGGCGTGATACCGCGAGGGTTACGGATTATCTCTTGTCATCTCGGCGGGAGTTCATCACTATGTGCGATTCGTGACGGTGAGTCGATTGACACCTCAATGGGAAATTCGACGCAGTACGGCACCATCCAGTCAACCCGATGCGGTGATCTCGACCCGTTCGCTGTCCTTTACGTTATGGATGAAGAAGGATTGACCACCGATGAAATTCGCCGCCAACTCATCGAGGAGGCAGGAATGCTCGGTATATCCGGGGTCAGCGGTGACCTGCGAGATGTCGAAGCTGCCGCGAATGCAGGCAATGACAACGCACGGTCAGCGATGGAGACCTATTTTTACGGGGTCAAAAAATATATCGGGGCGTATATCGCCGCCCTCGGTGGGGTTGACGTGATCGCTTTCGCTGGCGGAATCGGTGAGAAAAGTGCAACTGCCCGCGCCAAGATTTGTGATGGTTTTGAATGGTGTGGTATCCAGCTCGATTCAACGAAGAACGAGAGCCACAACGGAGAAGGTGAAATCTCAACATCGGCCAGCCGAGCGAAAATATTGGTTGTACCGACGGACGAGGAGATTATTGTTACGAGGGAAACAGCGAATGTTATACGGGATAATATGAAAGGAGCATGAACGTCATGAACGTCATTGTCATCTGTTGCGATACACTTCGCGCAGACGTTGTTGACCACACATGGGAAGACAACGTTGATACACCCAATCTTGATGAATTGCGAAAAACCAGCACCGTTTTTAATAACGCCTGGGGCGAAGGGGAACCGACCATCCCGATGCGACGCGGATTTTTCACAGGCACCCGCTCCTATCCGTGGCGTTTTCACGTTGATGACCGCGGCTCTGTGCCAAATCTGCACGGTTGGCACGCCATTCCGACAGAGCACACCACAACCGCTGAGTATCTGCTACCCAACGGCGTAGCGACAGGACTGGTTGCCGATGTTTATCACATGTTCAAGCCGACAATGAACTTCACACGCGGCTTTGTAAGCTACGATTACATTCGTGGACAGGAATCAGATCGGGTTCGCAGTGGACCGCTGTCGGCAATTGACATGAAGCCCTACCTACCCGACGAGATTGCCAATCCGACAGACCGCCCCGGAATCGCCCAGTATCTGCTGAACATGCTAGACCGACAGTGGGAGGAGGACTATCTCGCACCGCGTGTCTTTCGGAGTGCCGCACAATGGATACAGGAGAATTACGAAAATCAACCCTTCTATCTCTGGATTGACAGCTTTACGCCACACGAATGCTGGGACCCACCAATGCACTTTGCTGACCGCTATTTCAAAGCAGATGGTGTCAAAGATTACATTTATCCGCAGATGGTGCAAGGCTACAAGCAGTTGACCGACGACGAAATCCGACGTACCAAAGCCCTCTACTACGGCTATGTTACTTTCGTTGATAAATGGATCGGCTACCTGCTGGAGGTCATCACCAATCTGCGGTTATGGGATGACACTGTGATTTTCTTTGTTTCCGACCACGGCACGGAATTGATGGACAAGACGATGTTCGGCAAAAGCCCTAACGCAATGCACCCTTACAACTTTCGCTTAAACTTCTGGATGCGACACCCTGACCCAACGTTTCACGGAAAAACAACGGACGCTTACGTTCAAAACACCGACCTATTGCCAACAACACTCGCGCTCTTCGGCGTAGAACACGAGCCTGTTGATGGATATAACCTGTTACCGATTGTATCCGGGGAACAAGCCCTACCACGCGACCACGTTATCACAGGTTGGGGACAAACCGCTGCAGTCCGCACACCAGAATGGAATCTGATTCTGAATACGGTCAATGAGAATGCGAATCCACGCCTCTTCAATCACGTCAATGACTCAAAAGAGGAAAACAACATCGCCGCCGACCATCCGAATGTCGTTGGGGCGTTGCAGGCGAAGTTGGAAGCCCTGATTGGTGACTCGCTCCCGACGACGTATACGCACAAACCGACGAACCGATATAACGCGACATTCAATCAGTGGACACAGAGTAATTTGGCGAGGTAACTCGGTTCGGAGTCGCGCAATTCATTGCGTACTCTGTTCTTCTTTGCGTCTTTGCACCTTTGCGCCTTTGTGTTAAATTTAAGCGTCTTTCCGTTCTTTGCGTTCTATTTACCTCAATTCAACAATCTCGTGCCCCTTTCCTTCCGTGATGATTAATAGGCGATTGGCAGGCACATTTTCAATCCTGTCAACCCGCTGGCTAGACCACCGAATTTCGACGAGGTCAACCTGAGTACTTTCGCCCAGACCAAAGTGTACCCTACGGTCATGGTCTGAAAGATAGCTCCCACCGCTACGCACCTCTTCGAGCTGCACGAAATCTCCGGTGACAACTTTGATGTGTGCTCCGATGCTGTCTCGACTGCTAGACCGAACCTCCTGCTCTCCGTTTCCACTCGGAGCGGGGGAGCGGTCTGTCGGTTTCGATTCGTTCCTCTCGCTCCCTTGGGGGGAGATTAAGGGTGAAGTTCCAATCGCCTGCACCTTCAGCCAATTGTTCCGATTCCCGCCATCATTCCGCAACAGTACCGCCGATTGACCGTTATTGTTGATTAGGAGGTCGATATCCCCATCATTATCGTAGTCACCGAATGCCGTGCCACGTCCCACCTTACGTGTCGAAAAATGCTCGCCTGAATGCGACGAAACGTCGGTGAACGTTCCATCGCCGTTGTTTTCAAAAAGTTGATTCGCCTGGGCGTAAGTGACCTCTTCATCCGTCTTTTCGATCAGGTCATTGATGTGTCCGTTGGCGACGAAGATATCTAAGAAACCATCGTTATCGAAGTCGCAAAACTTGGTCCCGAAACCGAGCGAAAGCCAACTTGCCCGCCCCAAGTTCGCGGCTTCGGTGACATTTGCAAAGCCATCTTCGCCACGATTGTGATAGAGCGTGTTGGTCTCTCCCGAAAAATTCGTGATGAAAAGATCAAACCGCCCGTCACGGTCATAGTCCCCCATATCCACGCCCATGCCCGCCTCATTAAACCCCCGTTCGTCGTGAGCCACACCGAGCATCGCCCCGACCTCCTTAAACAACTCTCCAGATTGATTCCAGTATAAAAAATTCGCACGGGTGTCGTTCGCGATATAAATGTCGGGAAAGCCATCCTCATCCATATCCCCACAGATAACGCCGAGCCCTTTCGACATCCGAGACACTCTCATCTCCTGCGTCACATCGGTGAATGTACCATCCCCGTTACTATGGTAAAGCGCGTCCGTTTCGGCGAAGTAATACGAGGGGCCACAGTAGATTGGCAAACCGGACTTGTTACGCCAAATCCGATTCTTCTCAAACGTGTAATCCAAATAATTAAGCACATAGAGGTCTAGGAAACCGTCCAAGTCGTAATCGAGGAACGACGCACTCGCACTCCATCGATCATCTCCAACGTTCGCTTCCGCTGTGATATCCGCAAATGTGCCATCGCCGTTGTTGCGATACAGGATGTTTCTCCCGAAATTCGTGACGTAGAGGTCGGCATCTCCGTCGTTGTCGATATCTCCGACAGCACATCCCATACCGTAACTCGTATCCCCAACGCCCGCCTGTGCGGTAACATCGGTAAATGTACCGTCTCCATTGTTGGAAAAGAGTCTGTTTATCGGTAAGGGTTCCGTGTGGATTTCATAAGAACGGAACGGTTTCGGAAAGTGCGCGCTGTTGACGAGATAGATGTCAAGGTCGCCATCGCTGTCGAAGTCGAAAAAGGCCGCCCCGGAGCCCATCGTTTCAACGGTGTACTTCGTGGGCGTTGCCCCGTTGATGTGCTGGAACTCAATACCCGCTTCGTTGGTCACATCAACGAAAGTCACTGCCAATGTCGCTTCCACAATCAGCATGAGACAAACGCTCAGGCAGGAACGGAGAAAAGCAGAAGGGCAAGGCGGGAAGATTGCGCCGATATGTTTAAGGTGGAAGGGAAATCCTTTGATGAAATTCATCTTATGTACTGTGGTTATGGCTCAAGAATCACCTTCACCCACCGGTCTGGATGGTCAATCAAGCGATTGATGGCGAGATGTCCATCAGCGAGCGGTACGATGTCCATCCAATCATCAACGCGAATCTTCCCGCGCTCCATCATCGCCAGTGCTTTCTGAAAATCACCATCCGTGTAGGCATAAGACCCGAGCACTTTCAGTTCTTTCATAATGATTTCGTGACCATTGATTTCCCCAAACGTTTCAGCGATGCCGATGTAAACGACATAGCTACCCGGGTTAGCGATTTCAAGTGCATTCTGTCGAGTCACATCTGCGCCGACAGCGTCAATACATAGGTCTGAGCCCCCGCCCTTCCGTATACGGTCAACAACATCCGTTTCCCCCGCATTGATGACCTCATCTGCGCCAACAGTTTTTGCCATCTCCAACCGACCAGGACTGAGGTCAACGACGGTGGTCTTGATTGCGCCAGCGAGAATCGCCGCTTGCAGGCAGACCAACCCAATAGCGCCCGCTCCAAAGACCACAACATTTTCGATGAAGTGTTGCGGAACAAGCGAGTTCACATGCAAAGCGTTAGCAAGCGGTTCAACAATCGCCGCATGGTGATAGGAGAGACCATCGGTAATTGGAAAGACAGATTTCCTCTGGACAGCGACATAATCGGCAAACGCACCCGGCAACTGTAGACTATGCAGGAGCCGATGGGGGCAGGCGTTGGTCATCCCGCGCACACAGTATTGGCAGACTCCACACGGGATGAGCGGATTCGCTGTCACAGGTTGTCCAATGGATAGGTCACGGACTCCTTCCCCGACAGCGGCAATCTCTCCGCTAAATTCGTGTCCCATAATCAACGGAGGTTTCCGTCTCTGGCTTTTGCCGACAAAACTCTCAAGTTCAGAACCACAGAAACCAGCCGCGCGTACTTGTATTAAAACGTCATCTGGATTCAGCCTCGGCTCAGGTACATCTTGATAGGTCATCTCGCGGATGCCTGTGAACACTAATGCTTTCATTATTTTTCCTTTTCTTGATACTTGTCGTAATTTCAGAAAGGAGGAGCGAATCCGTCCTTGCCTTCACCGAGATTCGGCAAATTCTTTTGAAAGACCTTAGAAACCTCATCGTAGTGCTTCAGATATTCGTCGCGGAATGATGACAGCGCACAACCGAGTTTTTCTGCCATAATTGCGAATGCCTTCTCGCGTGTGCTTGCAACAAACTTTCCGCGCTGGAAGTGAAACGGCTGTGCGATGAATTTTTTAACATCTGTTTTCAGCAAACTCTCGCTGAACGCGCAGGCATCTTTCACCAGCAACAGCGGTGTCATCGTGATGCAAGCGTCAATGCCGGCAGCTTGTACCTCTGCAATGGCACGCATTCGCACAGAATTGGACGGACAGTACGGCTCGAAAGTGCGCCTTATGTCTTCGTCGTCAGTGGTGACGGTCATATTCACCTGTACGCGCCCGCCATTGGCTTCAATGCGGCGGAACAGGTCGCAGTCGCGGACGACCATGGGGCTACGCGTTTGCACGACCAGCTTGGGTTTGTACCGCTCGGCCATAATGTTCAGCAGGTCGCGGGTTATGTTCAGTTTGCGCTCAATGGGCTGGTAGGGGTCGGTCACGCTGCTCATGTAGATCAGCTTTCCATCAAGCGTACGCTTGAACCTGTCCATCTTGCTGACAGCGTTCTCTTTGACGCTGACCCAGTAGCCCCAGTTGTCACGCTTTTCGCGGTTGCGGCTGAAAAACGCTGCGTAGCAGTAGGTACAACCAAACGAGCAACCGCTGTACGGATTCAGCGTATAGTCGTAGTCGTCCATGAAACCGCTCGCCCGTGTCAGAATGTCTCGCACCTGGGCGTACTCGATCTTCGCCTGACCGAGTTGATTAGGACGCTCAGGGTGTGCAGGCTCCTCAAAGGGCAGGAACTGTTGGATCGGGGTGCTCATGATAAAAAATGCTGGTGCTTGACCCGCAGTTGACTTTGCACACTTGGTTGTTAGACATTTAAGATCGCTCAACCGTTCAATGCCGATCGAATTAATATCTTTGGTTGTGGCGGTTCTGTTCGCAGAGAACGGCGAATTCATAATAGCAGATTGAAACACGTCGATACTACAATTGAATCCGGCTTCTAATGTGAAACAGTCGACTTAATTTTAAGGGGTAATTTTATGGCAATTCTCCAAAGGTGTCAAGCCATTTCTAGACCGTGTTCTTCTTTGCGTCTTTGCGTTAAATTCAAGCGGCCCCGCTCAGCTTGGAACCCCAAATCCAAGCCATTGTATAATTCTGTTTCATATTTTTTCAAAGTGTGCTATGATAACGATAAACCAACTTCAGACCTATCGTTAGAAAAACCGCGTTTTTGGCTCGCAATTGCCCCAGATGCCCAAAACCCCTGTTTTTGGGTATCAATGTGCTCAGATTTCGGTGTGAAAAACTCGGTTTTGCGCGTTCGTTACCGAATGAGTAGATCACGCTCCATCAGGTACTCACGGAAAAATAAATCAGGAAAGGATACCCAATAGCCAATGAGGTCAAAAACCCAAATATCGGTCAGACATATTAAAGAAATCACTATATTTGATGTTACCGGGCTTCTCTCAGAAGAATCAGAAGAGGAATGGAATGCCGCTTATGGTCAAGCGGATATGGAAAACGCGACGAGGATTTTGATTAACTTTGATCTGCGAAGTTTTATCACCAGCAGCGGCTTTGGACTCATCGTTAAGTTAATTTCCAAGACTCGCAACACAGGACAAATCTTACGCGTCGCCCATCCCAATGACCCGGTGCGAAAAAACTTCGAGGTCATCGGTCTGACACGCAGTATTGAGGTTTTTGCCTCGGCGGAAGAGGCGTTGGCTGACTTCTAATCAAACTATCGCACTTCTTCGCAAACTGCGCCTCTCACATCCAATCTCAACCGATTATCAACCCATTTCGGATTTTCACATATCGAGGAGAAAAAATGATTAAGAGAATTTTGACGCAAAGACGAATTCCGTTACTTTTGCTAGTCATCAGCTTGACGATTTTCAGTCTGTTCTATCTTTGCTATACTTTCTGCTACCCGAAAAGAAGTCGGTGAACGGTAACACACAAAATTCAGTTAGGTCGGTATTGACCATAAGGAGGGCAATGATGAAAGTTTTTACCGTATTGATACTACTATTCGCCACACTCGGAGCAGTAATGCTTACCGGATGTGAATTGGCAGATGTAATTGAAGAAGCACTTCAGGAAGCTGAAACAGAGACCAAAATTTCCGAGGAATCACTAGAATTGGGTGTGGAAGGAATAACAAAGCTTCACCAAAGGCGATACGAGGCAATTGAAAATGCAATTGAAAAAAAGGATGTCTCAACCCTTAATGAGGATTTGGATCGGATTCTTATGGAGGAAACCGGACTTGATGCCAGCGAGGTAGATACTCTATCAAAGATACACTTTGATCAGAATCCCCAAGATGCCGTGAAGCTCAAAGTGGCAACTTCAGACCTTAACCTCATCGCTGAATACATTGGATTCAGGTTTGAACACCCGACAAAACAAGCGGAAGAAATCCTTGCACTGTTCAGAGAGTCGGTACAAGACGGAAACACAATCGTAGGTCTGGAACGGATAGCTGAACGTTATGATTTCTACATCTTGGATACACCGCAGGAGAGAGCTAGAAAAATCACACTGCGATATCATTACAAAACACAGGAGCTATATGAAGCTGCTACGAAGAGAAACGATTTTTCTACCTTGAGCCGTGATGGACACCAAGCCCGATTTGAAATAACCAGTATTGACGATTATCTGTTGAAAAGTCTCTTTGACATATATGTTGAAGAAAAATCATCAACAACGGGTTTATCGGACGAACACATCATTTACAGCTATCTTCGGCTTGTATTTGAGAATCCAGAACAGAGCGCAGATGAACTCTCGGAGCTATTCCGAGAACTGGTAAGAAACGACGATTAAATTTAACGCAAAGACGCAAGGACGCAAAGAAGAAAAGAAAAAGATATATACAACGGCTTGGAAGCAACCTTAAAGAATAAACTTGTAGGAACGGCTTCCCAGCCGCGACCCTTTATGCTGAAACTTGCTGATATGGAAACCATCCAAGCCGAGCAGGGGTAATTCGTGCGCTACTCCGTCTCAAACTCCAACCTGGCATAGCGGATGAAGATGCCACCGAGCGGTTGTGCGAATGGTCCGTTGACCGCAAGACAGGCGATGACGTGTCGTGTACCGGGTTGGGCACTTTCGGAAACGAGCACACGTTGCGGCGCGTTGAAGCCGGATACCGCACCACGTCCGGACTCGCCAAACGCGATATCGCATTCGCTGTCAACCCAGATCTCGCCGTAATCGTCGATGCAGGTCGAAAACCATATCTTCGTACCGCTAATTTCGGCATCGCCAACTCGCTCTGGGAGGGTGACTGCGATACGATACCACCCCCAGCAGAGACCTTTGGATATCCCTTGTTGAATATTTTCACAAACCGACCATCCGGAATCGTCGTAATCTGCCAACCGCGCCGGTGATTCTGGCAGTTGGTCAACCAATCCTGCATTCGGCTCCCCGGGCACCAATCCATCGGCATACCGCCATTGGGCATTCACAAGTTGTAGGTGTTCGGGATTCTCTAAATCGAGTGTTGCGATGATTGTCATAGTTGCCTCCTGAGTGAGTGGGTCAATTTTCTGTCAATTGCAGGTGTCGCACTCGGAATCTCAACCGATGCAATTGTTACGACAGATTAATTTCCTTCCGCTGTGTTGCGGACTGATATATCGCCTCCGTAATCAGAGCGACGGTCAAACCGATTGCGCCGGTATTAATCATCTCAACGCGATCTAGCAGTCCCCAAACGAAGTGTTCCTGCGACCCGCCATAGCCGCCGCCCATGTATCCGAGAGAACGCATCCGGCCTTCATAAGCATCAATATTGAAACTGACATCGGCATCCATGTCGTACATATCTGTGAAGAGCGTGAACGGATTGAGCCTGATTCCGCCCTTTGACCCCATGATTTGGTCGCCAGCACTGCTGTCCATCTGAACCGCCCACGCCTCCTCCACGAACATCGTTATATCGCCTTTGAACCGAACAAAGCCGGTGCCCAGTTCCTCGACATCATAACCGCTATCTTTTCGCCGTTTTTCATCCATATCGAGTTCTTGGAAGGTTGACCCGCTCACGGTTTCAATCTCTGGATTGTCCAGCAGATAGACTATTCTCGCCATCTGATAGATTGCCGTGTCGAGCAACGTTCCACCGCCCGCCTTATCCTTCTGCACGAAATGTGGCGTGGCATAGCCATCGACGTATGGTCGTCCACGCCGACGATAACTTCCCGTCTTCACGTAATAAGGGCGACCTATCGCGCCTTCTTCAATTAGGCGTTTGGCTGTCCGTGATTCTTTGGTAAAGACTGTTCCCATCTGCACGGCGAGTTTTTTCCCTGTGCGTTGCGCGGTATCATACATCGCCTGTGCTTCCGGGCCCGTTTTTGCCATCGGTTTTTCGCAGTAGACATGTTTTCCCGCTTCAAGTGCCGCGATTGTCACCGGCGCGTGTAAGAAGTTAGGGAGACACACATCAACACTATCAATTTCCTCGTTTTTCAGCAACTCTTGATAGTCCGAAAATACGTTTGGAATATCGTGCTCCTGTGCCACACGCCGCACTTCAGCTTCGTCGAGGTCTGCGACTGCGACAATCTCCACATCGTTGCTCATTGATTTGTAGCCGCGAACATGGCTTTTACCGATGATTCCTGTGCCGATAACACCGACTTTGAGTTTATCTGACATGGCTTCCTCCAGAATTATATGAGGGTACGTTGTTAGAAATCGCTCAGAAGCGAACTGTTGATGCAAAAAGATGAATCGCTTCTCCGAATGGCTGTCCTGTAAACCGTTTGTGCAAGGTGTATCCCGAATGCAGGCTTCCAAGCGCGAAGGATATGCCCACCGAAAACATCCCCGTTGCATTAATTCGGCTGATGCCACCGCGTAGGGCGGCGGCACCTTTGAAACCGCGTGTCCACGATTTGTGTAGTTCCCCGCCGATTGCAAAATCAAGCCCGCGATGTCCGAAAACACGCGATATGTCCAATCCCACCGTCATCCAGTCGAACGGCTCGTGAGCGATGCCAACGCCAAGCTTGAGCGGAAGTGGCTCAATGAGTTTGCGCTGAAACAGGTTTTCAACAATCAATCCCGCTCTTAGCAGTCGATTACGGAGCGTTTCTTCGCGCTGATAACCGAGGTCAAGTTCAAATCCGCGTATCGTGAGGTCTTGTGAAGGCTCATCTACACTGTCAAAGTATTGCGCTGGGTCGTCCAGATCGAGACTATTGATAATCGCTGGAATTAATGCACGGGGGTCGTTGATATTGACATCGCTACTGTGTTGCGCTCTGAGACTCACAGCGGAGAGGATTTGACCCCGCTTTGATGTTTGGGAGACTCGCTTGAGTCGAAAACCGACCAGCGAATCTTTTATCTTTCTGCTAAAGCCGATGCGCCAGCCGGATTCCCACAAGAGGTTGTAATCTGTCACCATACTGGTCGTTGCAGAAAAACGGCGCTGGTCAACAATATATTCGGACCGGGTCGGTTCAACCTCAATTTCGGCAAAGCCGTTGAGCATACCCGCATATCCGACGCTAATCCCAAAATCCCCGAAACTTCGTGAATAGTACACCGAAGGTTGAGAATCGAAATTCAGTGTTGCGAAAAACAAGCTGTCCTCGGTCACCGGCGGCTTGTGATAGCGATAGTTTTCAGCCGAAACGGAGATCGAGAGGTTATTCTCTGCTACGCTCATGAGGGCGGCAGGATTCCCGAAGATGCCAGCGTCCGGGGCGTGTACCCCAATTTTCACGCCTCCCATGCCTGCTATGCGTAGTTTTTCGTTTGCCACTCCTGTTGAACCGAGCAGGAGAATGAGGGCGATGATTGTTGTAAAATAACGCAAAATTAAATCCCTGTAGTAAGGAAAAAGATTGGACGGGTGGAAGGTTCCTGGATGGAAGGTTGGGTGAAGCTTCTTCCCCCATCTGTCCAGAGTAGATACAATAATCGCGGCGATTATTCATCTGTTCTTCCATCCTTCCGATCCTAAATGCTGAAAGTTGTTTAGTAATACAGCGTCACCGAAAACAGTGATGTTTGGGATTGATACCGTCCACCAACGAAGGCATAATCAAGCTGTAAACTGCCGAATCGGTAGCCGAACCCTGCCGTAATTCCCCGCGAAACGCCTTCTGTCAATCGCCCGCCCAATCGCACACTTGCCGCCCGCCGTTCTGCATCGCCGATGACATATTCTCCGCCAAAAATTAGTCCCCCGCTCGTCGCTTCAAAGGCGAATGTGGCATTAGTGAGCCGAGGAGTGAAGATATCCAATCGCAACGCAACCCCAACCCGCGATGCGCGCAAAGGATTTTCGGTGTAATTTGTTGCCTCCGCATTCTTGAGCGATGCACGATGATAGCGAACATGCGAGAGCAGGTTGGGGAGCGCGAGTCCGAAGGCAATGCGACCCCTTGCCAATGTGTACTGCACTCCCAAATCAACTGCCCCGCCACCGCTAGAGCCGACAGAAATCTCGCCGATGCTCGCCGCCGAGGAGAGATATTTAATATTTAGCCCGACATAAAAATTTCTCACAATCTCCTCTGCGGCGGAGATGCCGAAAACGAGTTCCTGATACAATCCGTCCGGGTCACTTGAACTTGAGAGACCGAGGCCGAACGTGCGCCCCATCTGAAGCGGGTGCGCCCATGCGACGAAACTATAGCTAACGAGACCGTACAATTCCGTATAATTTAGACCGATCTCCGATTCATTCATCTTCGCCAAGCCTGCTGGATTCCATATCATCGCGCTGGTATCATCTGCAAGCGCTACATAGGTGCCCCCCATTCCCATCGGGCGCGCAACGACACCGACATTTTCAAATGCGGCATCCACTTCCGATTGGAATAGGAGCAGGATGCTGATTAACATATAAATCGCGTAATGTGAAGCGTGAAATTTCCTCATTCTCCTCCCGTAAAAAACCGCTAACAAACAGATTTTGCCGCGAAACAAACGAAATTCAAACAGACCACTCACAGCCTTCTGATTATCATAATCAACACGTCATAAGTATACACTGAAATACCCATTGTCGTCTACAAATTTCGCATCGTATTTGATGCTATTTATATGATAGATTCTATATACATTGCGCTCCTCTGGAGCAGGGGAGTCGGAGTTATCAATGTTTTTGGTTTCTCCCCTTTTTCTTATCAAGGTGGTGAATCGGGTTACTATCGCATTTAACCTACTAAAGATCTGCTGGATTTGGCAATCCAGCAGGAGCGAGATGGGGGCATTAGAAACCGAGTTTTGCCGAAAAAACTCGGTTTCTTGTTGGTCGATTTCTTGTTGGTCAGGTCTGTTCGCTTGGAGGAGTGCAAGGGAAAACTAAATGCTCATACCACCATCAAAAATTCTTGACAAACTTGCAATTTCATTATACCATTAAAAAAGAAGTTGAACGGCGGGTGGGCCACTGTCCCGCTCGCGTCTTTCAATGCCATTCTTTTGGGTCTGAATCCTAGGTCTCCTTTAGGCTTGCTTTTCTTTGTGCGTTATGATACTATAAACTAAAGGTACGCTTCTGACCTTCGTGGAGGTGCGCTGGTAACAAACAGTCCCGAAAAACCCGAAAGGGAAGGAAACGAAAAGCCTGTAAAGATACCAAATGGAACAGCATTCAAGCCCTACCCTTTAGGGTTGGGTAGTTGACGATTGACCGCCGTGCCAAGACCCATAGGTTTGGCATAGGTCGAAAGGAATGAAAATGAGCGATAATCAATCAACAGCAGCAGAGCCGGAACCGGGCTCTAAGTATTACCGTGCCACGGCTTTTGCTGACTCCAAACCGGAACTTTCGGCTCCTGGGGCAACGCCTGAGCGGTTGGCCCATTTGAAGGAGCACGGTTTCGTTATCATCACTGACTTTGTTGACAACCCATGGATTCCCATCCTTCGAGAGGCAGGCCGCCGTGTGACGGAGGCGTGCGCGCCGGAGCATGGGTACAGTAAGATTGACTGCTCGAAGGCTTACGTACACCGCACGGGCAATGATGAGCCGTGGGCGATCCGGGGCCTCATCCATCCCGCATTCGGGGAGCCTTGCTTTTCTGAGTTCCACGGATCTGAAGATTTCCTAAACTTCGTCAGTTCGTGGTGTCACGGACTCCAACCTGAGGATATGGCGATGGGTGGAATGTTGCTGTGGGCCAATCCTCGGCAACAGCAGAATGGACCCAGTTGGCACCGAGATGTGACGTGGTGGGGTACCGGGGAGGGTTACTTTGCACAGCGCGAGGTCAGAGGGGAGGGCCCCGAAGCGTATTCCGAGGAGGTCGAAAGAATTCGCTGGAAAGAAATCCAAGAAAGAAACGCGAAATCTGTGACTGAGCGGAACGGGGTGAGCATGTTCTTGGCACTCACTGATGACGAATGCCATGAACTGATACCCGGTAGTCACGACCGATGGCGTACACCTTTTGAGCATGATGTGCTCCTGCCGAAAGCGATGAAAGACCAAGGGATACCGCACACACCCAGTTGGAACGGCAAAGACCCGTTGCCGGGCCAAGCTTCCATCCGACTCAAGACTGGGGAAGCCCTCATTCGCATTGGTGCCACCATTCACACTGGGCACACTGTCCCTGACCGGGAGCGCAACACTTTGTCAATCGGTTGGTCAAAGTGGTCGGGTGAACCTACCGAGGAACCATCGGTGGCGGACGTGCGAAGTGCGTGGCAACTCGATCCGGCCGTGCGTGAAGCTTTGCCGCACGAGTGGATGAAGACAGCGTGGGACCGTTGGGCTGCAACACAGAAGCTGGGCGATTCGCTTGAGGACCGGTACACGGGGTTTGACATCACACGTATCAAAGCTGGCGAGGTTGTAGGTTGGCGCGGTGAGTTAGAGCGTCAAGCAGCGGCGGCTGGCGATGCGTGGGAACGTTTCCAAACCTTGGAAGGCAAAGCCGACGAGTCCAGTTAGAGTTTGAATCCGCTTAACAACGACGAAAACGCCCGATGCAACTTTTTATCGGGCGTTTTCATTTTCTTCCAAAACTCGTAGGCGGGGCATCTTGCCCCGCCTACGATACGTCATGATAACTTTGCAAACACGCTAAGCTTATTATAGACGCGCTCCAACCACTCCGCTTGGGGATGCACAATTGGAGGCTTCGGCGAAAGCGGTGTCCAAAACGGTCTGAAAGTATGGTCTCTGTCGCTTTTCAACTCCCACGCATCCGCTGTCTTCTCCGGTGTGGTGAGTTGAAAAAAATGCCTTCTTTTCTGCGTACTGAGGTTTTGGTTCGGCACCCAACCCGTGATGTTATAGACGATACATGTGGGATTGGGAAATCTGTCGTACTCAATTTCTGAAATGTTCGTGAAGTCCCCGTGCGTAGCGTTGTAATCAACGGTGAGCCCCCTAGTCAACTTCTGTTTGTAGGGCATCGCGTTTAAGTTCGGTTCCATATAAACTTGGGTTGTCCGCGTTACGATTCGCTCCTCCGCTCCCAACTCATTTTCAATACAACCCAGGTATCCTTCAATCTCCACGGTCTGCAAACCGGTTTCCTCATAAGCCTCCCGCTTTACGGCCCGTTCAAGGTCTTCGCCTTCCTCAACTGTTCCTGCGGGAATCTGGATGCCTGCGGTGGGATGTTTGAACACGAGCAACTCTTTTACGCCATCTCTTTCTCGTGTTATAAATGCAGTAACTTTTTCGATCACTTCAGTCATCTGTATTGCTCTCGCTGTCTTGGGTTAGTGAGCCTCTATCTTCATCGGCACCGCTTGCTTTGCTATCTCTAAAATACTGTCAAGTACCTCGGATACTTCTGGGTCAATCTGATCTGAGGGAACATACTGCCCCCGGATGTGTAGCCATGTATGCGAACAACAGTAGCGTTTGCTGAAGCCCACGCCCTGACGAGGAGAGGTCTAACGAAATCCCCGATCTGTCCCGATAGTTCATCTCAATCTCTCCCCGCCCACGAATGTAATTCGGCTCATCAAGCTGAACGCCAAACAGGTTTTTGATTTGTTCGCAGATTGCCTTCCATGCTTCTGTGTCTTCTTGCTCATTTAGAAGATAGCAGAGATTCCGAAGCACCTCTGCTGTCCGCCCCTCGCCCACGCGGACATCAATTGCCCCACGGTCAAGGCGCGTTTCATTCGATGCCAGTCCAGACATCGGTGGCAGGAAGGCAACATCGTGATTTGCCGCCTCATCAGGAACAGGCATTCGTTCCAACTCTTTACCCGCCGCTACTGGCAATCGAAGGGGCCGGCAGTAAAAAGCTTCCTCATTCGCATAATCGAATTCCAAACCGCACCGCCACTGCTTGCCAGAGGTAACGCCTTCAACGATAATATCCATGCGGATGTTTTGAGTCTGTTGCACCCCCTCAACTCGCTGCACATCTCGGACTTGCAAATTTCGCCAGAGCAACCTTGCATTCGGCACAGGGACCGAGATGAGGTCGCGTCGGTTGACCGCAACGCCGGGTCGCTTTTCCGGTCTCGGTTTCCCCTTCCATTTCTCGTTCCAACGTTTGAGACCGATATCCCACAGGGCGAGTGCCTGTAAAGCGGTTGTTTTGCCAGAGTTATTCGGCCCAATGAAGACGACAGGATTCCCCAATTCGACTTCAACCTCTCCAAAGCATTTGAAGTTACGACAAATCAATTTTGTTAGCATTTCTGTAGGGGCAACCCTTGTGATTGCCCAACGCCATCCTTTGTGGGACACCACTGTGGCTTCTCGTGGCAGGGGGTGACTGACTTGAGGGAGAATAGAGGGAGGTAAACCGATTTGCGGATGGCAACCGATTATTCCATTTCGGCGAGCACGACATCCTGCTGGAGTTGCTGCCCATCTCTGAGAATCGAGATTGTCACACGCGTATCGGGTGCTGAAGTTGCAATGAGTTTCTTCAGTTCAAGGAATGTATGAATAGGTACGTCATTAAAGGCAACGATCACGTCTTCGCGAAGGATGCCCGCTTTATGGGCGGGGCTGTTTTCAAGGACTTTCTCGACTCGAACCCCATCCATGTTAACGCCGAGCCAACCACGTCTGACCCTGCCATCACGGATAATCTGTTTGGCAACGTCCTGAACCGTATTCACCGGAATGGCAAAACCGATTTCTCGCTTCAACATAATGCCGTTGTTTGGAAGCGGGAGAACGCCGTTGTTCGGAGGCGGGGGATTGGCAAACCAATGGCCTTCTGGCATACCTTGAAAAGGATTCGGGAAAACGCGCCCGAAACTTGGTGACTCCAATGTTGCCGCGATGAGCCCGACAATTTCCCCGGCTGTGTTGACAACCGCACCACCGCTATTGCCGGGGCTCACAGCAGTATTAATCTGAATCGCTTCATAGTATGGGCGGTCTTTCAGGATTTCGCGCCCACCGACGATGCCGAAGGATAGCGTTGGGGATTGACCGTAAGAAATGCCGACGGTCGCAACCCAAGAACCTGTATCAATTCTGTCTGAGTTTCCTATCTTCGTCTTCAGTGGAACATCGCCTTCGACATGAAGCACAGCGATATCCGTTGGGGTATCAATCCCAAGAAGTTTCGCCTGTCGGTCTTGTCCGTCAGCGAATGTGACTTTAATCTCGGTTGCGTCATCAACGACAGCAACCGTTGTAGCGATGTGTCCTGCGTCGTCTATAAGAATTCCAGACCCAATTTTTTCGTGGTGCTCAATCAATTCTCGGCTATGCACAAGCATACTTCCACGGGACTTCTGGACGTTTGAAACATTTACGCGGCACGTTGCGGTGACTTTTACCACACACGGTTGCACCGATTTGACGATGGTCTGAAATTCCTTCTCCATCAATTGTAATACGCTCTCCTCCGCGAATGATGGGAAGCAAGGGGAAAACAGGACAACAGTGAGCACAGTTATCAATAGCTGATTTTGCATTTTACATCTTTTACGCATTGGTCTAACCTCTCGATGCTTGCTATAAACCGCCACTTGTGGGGGCATCTGTGTAATTGGCGGTCTGTAAGATATAATTCTGTCTCATGGGTGGGTAGCCCAGTCCACCTGCTAAAGCCCCAGACGGACGCAGTTGGTTGACATCGGGAACTGCTAAAGGTATCTTACCAGACTTCCATACATGGGCGATATCGGGTTGAATCAGCAACCGATTCGGTTGGGTCGGTAATGGTCGGGACTCTACCGCAATATTGTATGAAGACCGCTCACCGAATAGACCGGGATAAAGAAATGCTCCTGCGAATACTACCAGCAGTATCATCGCAACCCCACTCAACGCCCAGACAGGTTGAATGCGTATTGCTTCCACAATCCGCCGCCATAGCGGTACGGTATTCACTTCGATATTTGCCAAGCTGGTTTGCAAAGCAACGTTGAAGAACGGTGACGGCTCAACCTGCGGAAGTTCATTCAACAGGTTAACCGATTTCTTGAATAGTGCAAATTCGTCACGACACGCTTCGCAACCTGTCAGATGCGCTTCAAACGTCTTTATGGTCTGATAACCGAGTTCATCTTCAAGATATGCAGAGAAGTCTTCCTGAGCCTTTAAGCAGTTCATAATAACTCCACAAAGTTTTTCAATTTATCCTTCAACATCAGTCTTGCCCGGTTGATGCGCGACTTGGTTGTGCCGAGCGGGATGCCCAAAATGTCGCTAATTTCCTCATAGCTCAACCCTTGCAAATCGCGGAGAATCAGTGGTAGCCTATATTTTTCCGACAATTCCGCAATTGCGCGCCGCACTGTCTCCTGTAATTCCTTCCGTTCAAGTTGGACTTCGGGTTGGAAGGAGACATCAGCGGGGGCAGTGGCAATCAAATCTTCGTCGCTCGAACCGGCCTCGTCATATTTGCTGGTATCCGCGTTATCAACGAAGAATCTGCCACGCCTCCCCCGGTTTCGCAGTTCATTTTTGCAGAGATTGGAGGCAATGTGATACATCCAAGTGCTAAATTTCGCCGCCCCCGTTCTGTATCGGCCTACCGCTTTGAACATACGAACAAATGTCTCTTGTGCCAAGTCTTCAGCGGAATCCTGATTCCCCAAGAACTGGGCGATGAAATTGACCAAAGGTACGCGATGCCGGCGCACTATGAGATCGAATGCGTCGGTATTTCCCTGTTGGCACTGTTTCATTAATTCATCATCAAGTTCTAGCATTGGCAGTCCTCCGCGGGTGCTTGCCTAAATACACCCCACACTGTGGGATTCGGTTTCAAGTTTTTCTAAAAAATGTGTAAGAGTCCTCCCTGCCGCGATGTGGGAGGGTACTTGCCTAAATACACCCCACACTGTGGGATTCGGTTTCAAGTTTTTCTAAAAAAATGTGTAAGAGTCCTCCCTGCCGCGATGTGGGAGAGGCATCCTTGCCTCAATGTAGGAGAGGCATCCCTGCCTCAACGTTGTGTCCTACGGATTCGGTGGCGACGTACAGATCAAAACCTCCATCGTCTCATCACCCGTGTTTTCTATACCGTGCTCACACCACGGTGGCAAGTGAATGAACATCCCCTCACGAACCTCTACCTGTTCACCCGCCAACGTCATTGTGCCATTCCCTCGGAGAATGACATAACACTCCTCTGTGTGGTGACTGCCCGGCTCCAGCACCACATGCGGCGGGACATAGAACATGACCAATCCTAGATTCTGTGCAGGGGCGTTCGGGTTGGCGGGGTGAACAACGCGGACCCCGATACCATCGCAACCGGTATATCTCACCGGCACACCATCCTGCGGTGTAACGATATTCGGTTGCACCAACTCATCGGGCTTAGGGATTGGGGGTTCGCCTTCATAACCTTTGAACGTTGTGATTTTTGCCATTCTCTATCTCCTTCTGTGATACTTAAATGTTTGGTCAATATAGAAAGTTGCGCGATACCGTTTTTCTACCAATCACGCACATAGCCAGCGGTCCAACCGCCATCTACGGTAAGGATTGTTCCTGTGATATAGCTCGATTCGGGAGCAACCAAAAATAGCACGGCGTGGGCCATCTCTTCCGTCTCGCCCGGCCTCCCCAACGGGATGTGGGAGAGCAGACTCTCCGCATTCTCTGTATACGCGCCATCCGGGCCGTAAAACAGTGCCTTAGTGCCACGGGTCAGTGTAGACCCCGGCGCGACCGCATTCACCAGAATCCCCTGCGCGCCCAACTCCACCGCCATTGCACGGGTCAGACTGGCAACCCCCGCTTTGGCGGCGACATAAGCACATTGCAATCGCAGCGGCACAAGTCCAGCAATCGAACTGATGTTGACGATGCGCCCCCCGGGAGACTTTAGCATTTCGGGGATAACCGCCCGGCTGGTTACAAATACGCCGGTCAGGTCAATGTCCACGATGCGGTGCCAATCCTCCAACGAGTATTCATGAATCGGCACACGGTCACTACGGGTATTGATGCCAGCGTTGTTAATCAGGATGTTAATCTGTCCAAAACGCGCCATCACCTGCTCTACCATACCTTCCATCTGTTCAGGGTTTGATACATCACCGACCAACGAGATACAGGTTCCGCCAGCCGCGGCAACTTCTTTGACAGCCTGTTCCCCTGCCTCACCGTCAATATCCACAATAACAACGTGTGCATCGTTTTCGATTAACCGCTGCACAATTGCGCGTCCAATACCATTCGCGCCGCCGGTGACGATTGCGACCTGTTCATTCAGATTCACCTTCATCTATCTTACCTCCTTCCATAACGATTTAATCAAGGTCTTGTTTGCTCCTGCTGGATTGCCAAATCCAGCAGATCGCGTAAGCAACACCCATCACAGAACACCCTTATTAAAAAAGCCCCATCCGTTTCATACAGTTGGGGCTTTTTTGATCTGCCAGTTGCTCGGCTTGGATTGCCAAATCCAAGTTCTTGCATAATTTTCGCGCCTTAGCGTTAAGAGCCTGTTTGAAAAGTCATTGGGGAAACGGAGTGTGACCGGCTTCTACTTTAGACTTAGGTCGTTGCGCGAACCGATGCTGTTAATTGTTCAATCGCCTCCTCAGATAATCCTGTATATTTGACAATCGTATCAATCGGTTGATTGTCGTTCAGCATGGCAATAGCAATATCAGGACGCTTCACCTTGAGGATGATATCGGTGTGGCCTACCTTAATACTGATTTGCGTGGTAGCCCGGATCTCCTCCACCTCGACATTTTGATTCCTGAAGACCAGTTTTGCAATGGCTTGGGGATACTTCGAGATTATATATTTTGAGATACTGTCATATTGTTGTCTCATAGTGGTATTATACATGGGGTTGTGGATTATATCAACCTTTTTTAGGGTCATTTAGTTCCCCCGTAGCCTCGATCTCATGAAGACTAAAAAATAAGTTGGGTAATTTCATACGGACGACCAGTGCGGTTACCCCTAACTTCCCGATACGCTTCAGCAGATAACTTTAACACCAAAACTTGCTCAAGAAACCGACAATACCTCCTAACCTTTTCGTCGTCCGATGAACAACCCCCTCAACATCAATCCTTCTGCGTCATAGCTGACTTCGAGACCTGCATTGGTGAGAACATCGTGCATCTCATCATTCTCAAACATCGCAAGCTGGTGGCACTCCACAAGGTGTGTTACGCCCTCCGGTGTGCCGATTAAATAGTGCATGTCAAGAACGGATAGCCTGCCCTCAACGCTCCCTGTGCTAATACGAGCGATTTTCAGGTCGGGTTCATCAACGAAGTTGGCATGGACACGCCCCGGCTGATAAACATCAGGAGTCAGCCACGGCTCAATGACCAGTACACCGCCGGGGTGCAGGTGCCGCGTCATGCAATTAACCGCCTGAATCAGATTTTCTACGGTTCCGACATAGCCAATTGAACTAAACAGGCAGGTCACAACGTCAAATTTGTTGCCGAGCTCAAAGTCAATCATGTCCGCATGGTGGAATGGGACATCAGGATTGCGCTGTTGCGCGAGTTCGAGCATCTCTTGAGAAACGTCAAGCCCCTCAACGTCAAAGTGTTGCTTGAGGTACTCTACGTGCCGCCCTGTGCCGCAGGCAACGTCTAACAATCGCTTGCCCCCCGAGCGCAGGTTTTCGTGGATGACATCGGTAAGATCTTCTGCCTCCGTACAGTAGTCCTTCCACGAATAGATTTGATCATAGTAGGCGGTTGTTTGCGAAAACATTATTGCCTCTTAACAATCATTGATGCCAAACTAACGTGTTCTGTTTCTCATCATCCAGTACGTCGCCAATCTCTAGCGTGTTAAAATAATCCTCCGGTAAGACGTTCCGCTTACCGTTGAAGGTACAACCATCCGGCATAAAAGCGCACGTCATCGCCCGCCGGGATCGAGTGGTCATGTTCACACCGGCACCGTGCGCCGTTAAGCCGTTGTGCCAGACGATTGAACCCGCGGGGCATGGCCCGGGCATTGGCTCAATCTCTTTCCATTCCGGGTACACCTTAAACAGGTCAGCCATGTTCTCACCGATACCAACGTTGTCGAACCGTGCGGTTTTGTGGCTACCGGGAATATACCACATGCAACCGTTGGCAAGCGTCGCATCATCAAGTGCCATCCATAGGGAGATGGCATCGCGAGAGTTGAAAGACCAGTAGGGGACATCAAGGTGCCAAGCGGTCGGGTTGCCAAGCGGGGGTTTGATGAGTGCTTGGTCGTGCCAGATTCGGATACCTTCGATGCCTGCCAACGTTGCGCCCATTCGCCCGATTTTTGGGTCGTGAATTAATTTCCGCATCCCTTCGTGCGTGTCAGCGAGTCTTAGACACTGCGTAAACACTTGAGCGTAGAAGGCTTCAGGGTTCATCTGGTTGGTCAGGAAATCAATGGAGTTGCCAAGCCGCTCGGCGACTGCTTCATCAGTACACCGTCGCCATTCGGCTAGTTCATCAGGGTCAAGGAAGTTCTCGACGATGATATACCCGTTTTCGCGGTAGAATTCGATCTGTTGGTCTGTGAGTTCATCTCGCATAATCTGTTTCTCCTCGTTATTTTTTTGACTTGACTTTATCTCAAGATAGCCCTATACTCATTAGAAAGTTTCCTATTCCTGTTCTATTTTTGGAGGTTCTAAATGGCAGTAAAAAAACTAACTGACACCGAACTTAACGCTAACCTTGCGGAATTATCGGGTTGGACGATAGAAGATGGCAAGTTACACAAACAGTTTCAATTTAACTCATTCGTTGAAGCCTTCGGTTTTATGGCTAGTGTTGCGCTGGTCGCAGAATCAATGAACCATCATCCGGAGTGGTTCAACGTGTACAACCGCGTCACAATCGACCTGATGACACATGACGCTGACGGAATCAGTGCGTTGGACTTTGAGTTGGCAAAGCGGGTGGATGAACTTGCAGGCTAGACCAGCAACTGTTGAACAGCCTCCGCCGCCATCTCGGTATCGCACAAAGATTTAATTGGTGTCCGTGCCTCAAGTACCCGTCGGATAACTTCCTCTAGCCCGTCAATGTCGCACCATTCTACGGAGGCGTGACGCATGATTTCAGGATAAACCTGACACCGCTTGGGACGCCGGCGGGTTTTGTGGTCAATTTCCACAATGAGCGTTTGCCTCCCACTGCTGGCGGCTTCACAGACCATCGAAAAGCTATCTTCGGTGACCAGAATCAGATGCGATAGCGCGAAAATTGCCTCAACGGGCCGAGCAATCGCACTCTTAAAACGTTGCCTCGGCTCGGAGGGGCGGCGTGTGTCTTGCCAATGTGAAGTGTCTTGCTGATGCGCCAGCACAAGGAGGGGACATCGACTCGGATCTGAGAGGCGTTGAGCAATTAAATCCTCAACGGGGCGAGGCGTTCTGCGTGAAGTCGTCAGCAACAGCACCCCGTCTAGGTCTGCAACAGTGCGTTGTAATACGTCAATCAGTTGTGTTGCGGTCTGCTCGGTGATGGTATCGTAACGGTCATCGCCCCCAATTAGGACACCGATTCGTATCCCGTCAGTGAGTGGTACATCGCGTTCTAGCTCCTGGCACAAGGCGTTTAATTTCTCCGAATTGATTCGATTGGGGACACCAATTGTTTTGCAGATGTTCCTGTTCTCACGGCGAGTCCAGTACATTTTGGGCAGAATCGCCAGATCGAAATGGTGTGTGCCCAAAGGCGATGGGCGGCGACACGTTACCGTTTTCGCATTGAAAAGCTGTCCAACCAGCAGGTTGACCGCCGCCACCGATGAACCCGTTGAAATGACAACATCCGCCTCTTTAATGGCGAGGATTTCAGCGTACGATATCGGCTCTAGTACCATGCGGAGCCACCGTTTAATCTGCTGGTCTCGAAGTTTCAATCCCCCAAACAGACGCATTAACACCCGCAACAGATTATCACGCCGTTTGCTCCGAAATTTGACCTCAAGCCAGTGATAATTGCAATTCGGAATCCGATCAACGACCCCCAAAGATTGATTATAGTGGCCGGGCAGGCCGTCACTGAGTATAATCGCGTTAAGCATTTGTTTTGTTGTCACTTGATGCGGACTGATCACTCGACATCGCTGCGAATTGCGCCCACATTTCATCGTCGTTGAGGAATTTCTGGAGTTTCGACTTCGCGTCTTTCAATATCGGTGTGCCGTGTGCGAAACAGAGGGTGTCGCAGTCGTAATGGAGCAGTTTCGAGAGCGAAACATGGGTGGCATCGATATCTACGAGGCAGTGTGGAAACGCTATCCCAACCTCACCATCAGCGATGCCCTGGTCAATTCGCCCGCCGCAGAGGGCATCGCCGATAATCCATACGCCATTAACCCAAAATGCCGTTTCATTCTCAAGATACACGCCAGATAGGTCAACGACGTGAATCGCATCCCACAGTCGGTCGCCCTCCTGAAGCGTTTCGTCAATCGGCACTTCCTCCTCGTCTACGCCGGTACGATTGAGGTAGATGTTACACCCCCACTTCTGTCGATAGCGTTCCGCCTCGCGTAGGTGCCAACTGTTGGTGAGCAGGATATTCGTCGGTTTGGCGATGGACTCAAGCTGTCGAATCTCGTCGTTGGACAGCGGCAACGGGTCAACGAGCGCGAGCTTATTCGCTTCTGGCAGATGGACGATGTAACTGTTCCAATCGTACGGTTCATTTCTGGCTGCGCCGTGCAATTCTGTCCAGCGATAGACGTTTGATGAAATCTGTTGGAGCATTGCCCCGCGCCCCCTATACGAGTCCGTCCGCTTTCATCCACTCGATTGTCTGCTCAAAAGCGGCAACTGTCTGCTGTATATCCTCGTCTGTATGTGCGGTCATCGTCATCCCGCCACTGTCGGTAATATCGATGCCGTTGAGTTGCAACCCCCATCGAAGATTTTTGACGAGCTCGGGTTGACTGCCCCCCTTCAGCTTGCGATAATCCCATTCGTAGGGGTTGAAATCGGCGGCGCGTATATCGTGGGCACCGTGACCGATGAAGAATTTAACCGCCGAAAATTCGCCATACACCGCCCAATCAAGACGGTATTGGTCAATGAGGGCATTGAGCCCGTTCCGTAACGTTTCGGCAGCCCGATTCACCTGCTCGTGAGGAATGCCTGTCCGAACAATCTTTAGTGCGGTAATGCCCGCCGATGCGGATAACGGATTCGCGTTGAACGTTCCAGGGTGCGGCATCTTCTTGCCGCGCTTCGTTTGCTGTTCGGCTTCAATAGAGAGGAGGTTAAGGATGTCCCTTTTCCCAACCACAGCCCCGCCCGGCAGACCACCGGCAAGAATTTTAGCGAGGGTCGTGAGGTCTGGTGTCACCCCATAATGTCCCTGTGCGCCGCCCGGTGCCACCCGAAAACCGCTGATAACTTCGTCAAAAATCAACAGCACATCGTTATCAGTCGTGATTTGTCGAAGTTGGGCTAAAAATTCGCCGTTTGTCGGAATCACACCGAAAGAGCTACCGGTCGGTTCCAAGATAACGCAAGCGATGTCCGGGTCAGTTTGCAGGCACTTTTCGACAGCATCAATGTCGTTAGGCGGAACGATGACCGTCGTGTCAATGACTTCCTGCGGAATGCCCGGCACAGGAACCTCAAATGGTGGATATGCCCCCAAAATGACGGAATCGTGCCAGCCGTGGAAGTGGCCTGCGAATTTCAGCACCTTGTTCTTCCCTGCGTAGGTTCGTGCGAGTCGAATCGCCATCAAGGTCGCTTCTGTCCCTGAACTCACGAATCGGACACACTCCGCCGAAGGGACCAGCTCTATCACCAAATCCGCCCACTCAAGCTCAAGGGCGTGGCACGCGCCGTAGTGTGTGCCGCGTTGCATCTGCTCCATCACCGCTCCGACAATCTCAGGCGGGCTATGTCCCAACAACAACGCCCCGTGCCCAGCCCAGTAATCAATAAATTCTCGACCATCAATCCCCCACTTCTTTGACCCCTTCGCCCGGTCAATGTAAATTGGGAACGGGGTCGCGTGCCGACTGTCGTGCGTTACGCCATCCGGGAAAATCTGGCTCGCGTGTTGTGCAAGTTCTCTGTCCTGCTGAAACGTTTCTTGATACCGTTCTAGAATTGATGCCATTTGATTCGCCTCCTTCTTCCGCTCGTCGGGATTGGGTTATGAAGTTTAAAAAATAAGTTGGGTAATTTGGATTGGACAACGGACGATAAATCACCTTATAGGGTCCCCTAGCCGTGGTAGAACCGGTGCGGTTACATGAAGTTTAAATAAATATTTCGGTAATTCTATCGCCAAAAATCACTGTAGGGGCAGGTCTTGTGCCTGCCCACACATTACCGAATTAAATTCTGAATCTTCATCAAACCGCACCGGCTACGAACGAAGTGCCAACCGCTACTGTTCTTTTCGTCCTTGCGCCTTGTCAATAAACGACCTGCTCAATGAAATCGGGATTGACAAAACCTTTATGGAGCACAACGCGATACCTAAAAGCCAGGTCTTGAGTCAGATGAAATGGCTCGTAGTACGCTGGCGAGGGGTGCAGTATACCGTAGTTTTCGCCATTTCGCACCCACCACGTTGTCGGGTGACGCGGATTGGAGGGATGGTCGATAATCGTTGCGCCGTATACCTGTCCATCTGCCCCATGCTCCCCAGCGAACCCGCACCAGCGACTCTGCTTCCCAAAAATCTCCATCGGTTCGCTTCGCCCATCTGCATCCAGCAACTGGCCGGGGGTCAAGGCGTTATCAAAACGAATCGCCAATCCGCTGTAGAATAGTCCTCCACCACCGGGTTGGCCACGATTCAAGTCAAGGGTTACGTCACGGTCACCGGGTTGAAATTGCAAGGATAGATTAATGATTAGGCTATCCGCTTCTGGGGACAAAACGGTCGTCTCCCTGACCTCGGTGAGGTGGATGATATCCTGCCAATCCATCCACGCATTTTCGACTGTATACCGCGCCTGCGTTGCATCAGCGAACTGGTCTATAACCCGCTGATGAACGATGCGCCCAAACCCCGTCGGGGTGCTCCCCGGTTTCGGTTGCTCCCAGAAATTGACACCGTTCACCTTCTTCCACGCGACCCACATCCCCTGATGGTGAACGTGGTCGCTCGGACGATTCATCGTCAGGGGTGGTGAGTTGGGCAACTGAAGCGGGTGCCAATAGGTTCTTGGCCCACCTGTCTGGAACTGGTAATTGAGCAGTGTATGACCGTTCCAAGATAACCCCAAGCCATCATCAATTGATTCCAGTGAGAACATTATCTCTTCCTTTGTCGCTGTTGATTGTATTTAAACCTTATGTACCTATTCGAGAGAAACCGAGTTTTGCCGAAAAAACTCGGTTTCTGACGCGCAAAGCCGCAAAGCAGAACAGAACGACAACTATGAAACGATAAAACGGCACAAGTGCTGAGCACGAGGTGAGAGTGCTTCATAAAGCGTTCTCGGAAGCGTCGGTTGCAGATTGGGCAGTCGGAACCAGGGAGCGAAATAGCCAACGCCAATCATCGGACGTATTTCATCAGAATCGTTAGGTGTCCCCCCATGCCAGCATCGCACATCCCGGATCACGGCTGTGCCGGCGGGCGCGCAAAGATGCGATTGCTTCATGCGCTCTGGTTCCTCATCCAACGTCGGAATCCGTTGGCGGGAGCGGTGCGTGCCCGGGACAAATCGCGTACCGCCATTAACCACCTTGAATTCAACCATCAGGTAGTTGACAACGATATACGGTGCGGGGACATCGCGGATTGTCACCTGTTCGAGCGGGTCGTTAAATACATCCCCGACATCGCTGTGCAGTTGCTGTATCTTCGCTCCCGGGGTGGAATAGTCACCCCCCGCGCCCGAACAGATATAATCTGAACTTCCCCAAATCCCCTCAAGAATTGGTAGAATCGTTGACACATCAACGAGTTGGGCCCACTCTGGATGGTGGAGCTGTGGGCCGAACGAATACCGCGCAAACCCTCGGTTCGCTTCCTCAAGCGAAATTTCTGCCATCTGCTGGGCAATGACACGATTCGCGCCGGACTGTGCAGATGCCAGTTGTTCAGCGGTCAACGCATCAGTGATGACGACAAAGCCATCTCTATGAAAAATAGATGCCGCTCTTTTAGTCTCCGTAGGGTCAAGTTGTTCAACCTCAAGCATGAAAAATCTCCTTCTTAGCACTTGATTTTAATCTCATCGCCCTCAACCATCACCTCATAGGCAGCGACCTGCAACCGGGCATCGGTTTGGCAATTCCCCGTCTTCGCATCGTAGGCGTAACTGTGAACCGGGCAGGTTGCCACGCCATTTCTAATCCGACCTCTGGCGAGCGGTCCCCTAGCATGGGCACAGAGGTTGCTGAGGGCGTAGAAGTCTCCCTTGTCGTTGAAAACAGCGATTCGTTTTCCTTTGATTGTGAACGCCTTCCCGCGTCCTTCTCGAATGTCTGAGGTCTTTGCGACCGTTATTAAATCTGCCATTTCCATCTCCTTTTCACTCCTTCACGCCCCCCAACGTAATCCCCTGCACAAATTCAGATTGCATCCCCAAAAAGAGAATAATGACTGGCAACAAGGAGAGCAGTGTACCCGCCATCAGCATTCCGTACTCCTGTTGGTAAACGCTCACGAGATTTGCGAGACCGAGTGGTAGCGTGTACTTCGATTCATCCCGCAAAATGATTAGAGGCCACAGATAACCGTTCCACGAGCCGAGGAACGAATAGATTGTCAACGCACCGAGTGCGGGTTTGATGATGGGAAGCACCACCCGATAGTAGATGCCAAATTCCGAACATCCGTCAATTCGTGCCGCGTCAATTAACTCAGAGGGTATGTTCACGATAAATTGACGCATCAAGAAGACCCCAAAGGCACCGATAGAAAACGGAATGATAATCGCCTTATAGCTGTCAAGCCATGAAAATTTGTACATCATGCCAAACAGCGGAACAAGCAACACTTGGAACGGCACCATCATTGATGCCAGCAGAATGCCGAACAAGACTTTCTTGCCGCGAAAGTTGTATTTGGCGAAGGCATACCCTCCCAGCGAGCAGAAGAACAGGGTCAGCAATGTTGATGCTGTCGCGATAAACACGCTGTTGATGAAGTATTGGTTATACGGCACCTTTTCCCACAAACGGCGGTAGTTGTGCGTCAGTTTGTCCCAGCAGATTGCTAGGTAAGCGGGTCTGTAGACTTGAAGGGTCAGGCGAAGCTCTTGAGGGGTTTGATTCGCTACCGTACCTCCTTGGTCATCACTCGACATCACGATATGGTCTGACTCCAACTTGCTCGGTTCTCCCTGAAGTCTCCAAACCGAGGGGTGCCATAACGAATCGGTCAGCACGAACGGTTCGCTTGCGCGGTAGGTCTTTTCGCCGGACTCAACCTTTAAGCGCAAGTGGTGATAGGACGCATCCCCCCGCACGAGAATGCGAATGAGGCGGAGTTTATCCACAGGTATTGCGGATTGCATCACCGCAACGACCTGCACGGTACGCTCCGCGCTCAAATCATACGAAAGCGCAGTGCCGTTGTCTGTCCCGTCGTATTGACGGACACTGCTAACATTCTCAGATTCGCGTTCCCACGCTAACTGCCCACCCTGAACCTCGTTGAAATCCGTATCTTGGAGTTGCACACTCCCCAGCGCGAGCTCACGGTACAGTGTATCCCAAATGCCATCAATTGCTTCGGGGATGATTCTAACGCGAATTTCTGCTAAGATATCCTCCGGCGTACCCGCCCAAACTTCGCTCGGCAATCCACCGAGCAGTTGATTCCAGATGCCCTCCGTGATTTCCCTTCGCAGGTCTATATCTCGCGTCCTGTCGTAACGCCGCATCCGGTCACTTGATGTGATGTGTTCTTGAGCCTCTTCCCAAATGACCGTCTCAAGCTGTCCCCGCAAATTTGACCACACGTTCAGGTCAAGCGCGTCCGGTTTCTCAACCGACGGATAGGCCTCCGACCTGATATAAGGCGAAGATTTTACATTCGGTGGCAACTTTGGATACCAGTTGATGGGCACAGCGAAAATCTCGTTAGGAGTCTTAAACGCCGAGGTCACAAGCCACAACAACGGGATGGCCGTCACAATCGCCGCAGCGACCAAGATGAGGTATCCGATTAGTTTGGTGATGAAGGTTGTGCGGTTTGATAGGTTCATAAGCGATTGGCAGTAGGAAATAACAATCGTTATTCCCTACTTACGGGCGGATTGCCCCAGCGTAGGCATCATCCAACGCATCCTCTGGCTGAGGGTCAGGACTGCTTTGTGCATACTCAAGGGCCTTGTCAAGGTCTTCCTGGAGTTCGGCATCAATTGCTTCGAGTTCACTTTCATCCACCCCCTCCTCCTCAACGAGGACCTTCTTGAAGCGTTCGATTGGGTCCCGTTCCATCCATTCCCTCACCTCTTCACGGTCTCGATAAGATGTTCCGGGGTCGCCGATATGATGCCCGCGGAAACGGTACGTCTCGCTATTAATCAGGCTTGGCCCTTCACCTGCCCGTGCCCGTTCAACGAACTCATAAGTGGCATTGTAGACCTCAAGGATGTTATTCCCGTCAACGGTCTTTCCCGGCATCTCATAAGAGTCGGCGCGAATCGAAATATCCGTAACCTTCTGGTGCTCTTTCTGTGGCGTTCCCATTCCGAACCGGTTATTTTCGCAAATAAAAACGACCGGGAGTTCCCAAACAGAGGCAAGGTTCAGCGATTCATGAAAGGCACCCTGATTCGTTGCACCATCGCCAAAAAACGATACGGCAACCTGATTCTCGCCACGGAATTTTGCGGTCAGCGCGGCACCCGTGGCAATCGGAATGCCCGCCCCGACGACCCCATTCGCCCCCAGAATCCCAAGCGAGATATCCGCGATGTGCATCGAGCCGCCTTTCCCCTTGCAATACCCAGTCGTTTTGGCGAAAAGTTCAGCCATCATTCGGGAACGCTCTCCCCCTTTCGCAATAAGGTGTCCATGTCCCCGATGCGTACTGGTAATATAATCATCATCATTGAGCGTCGCGCAGACACCGACGGCTGTCGCTTCCTCACCGATATAGAGGTGAAGGAATCCGGGCAACTCCCCCCTCTGATATAGGTCGCCTGCGGTTTCCTCAAACTGTCGAATTTCCATCATTTTGCGATACATCCAGAGCATTAAGTCTTTGTCTGGTCTTGGCATAAGAAGTACTCCTTAGTCTTTATATATGTAGAACGCTGATAGCGTCGATTCTGCCGCCCCAGAGGAGCGGCACGTCTATAGTAAAGTTTAACATCCGTATCCCACTCTTTGCCCGTGAATTTTCGGATGTTGTTGCTCCGCCCGACTTCGTTGCGTATTGCACCGAATATGTCGTATTACCTACATTCTTCGCTGTTTGAATTGCCATTTTCATAAACCCGAGCCGCTAAGAGCATATCGGCCAGCATCCGCCATGACGGTTGGCGATATTCTTCAATATCATGTACAAAACCGTGTAGTGCATTCAGGTAACCTAGACTCCGCAGTTGTGGATGCGAATTGAGAGAATTGATGGTATCCTTTTCGTAATCCCATTCTTTAGAGGAAGATTTAATGACACAACTCGTTTTCGAGATAAAATGACGGGGTGGGTTTGCCAATATCCCATCCGATTTGAGTTTTACAACTTATTTTTTAATAACCGGGTTGACAGCGGTTAAAAATGCGATAAATTGATGTCGGCGTCAACCTCTGGTGCTTCACTTGACTTTTGACATATTATCCCCTGACAATAAGAAGTGGCCTAGCTTCAAGGGGATATCTAATTGATTTGGGTTCATGGCGAAAGGTTGACAAAGGTTGACAGAAAAAAAAAGTAATCAGTCGCGCGTTTTACTGTTAAAGTTTAGCTACTGAAGTTTGAAATTTATCGGGTGTATCGGGAGTCGGAACTCCCTCCCACAAGTGAAACGCCATCCACAGGTGAACTCCCTTCACATAGATGGAAATTTGTTTTTATTTCTTCTTAGCTGGCGTAAACAGTCCTGAAATTATGCCCCCTTTTTACATTCTGCTCGCAAACGTGAGTCATGTTAACATACGGTCTAATTGTTTAGCAAGCACATAAAACTCGAGAAAACGGGAGTTTCACACACACGTAATTATTTCTGGTTATAAGCGCACGGTAGGACAGCAGGCCTGCCGGGGCGCGGCCTTTTTGCGTCAAGTCAGATTATCGGATATTCAGGAATTGAATAAATGCAGGAACCGCTCAAAATAGATGCGGAATATCGGAGGTAACTTTCTAGGTCTTGATTTTTCCAACGGTTTTTATTTTTTTTAATGTCTTCCAGTAACCATACAAGGAAATTCTCAAAATCTTCTTTAGTTTGCATATTTTCGACATATTTGTCAATACATATCTTCTTTCTCCAATGCATTGGTAAATTTTTAGATCGAAGAATCCAGTAACGGCGCGGGTTCTCACTCTCGAAAATTTACCAATTTTACCAATGGCTAATTGTTGCCATCTTCGTCATTCTTACCATCCTCGTCTGCATCGGGACTGGGCAATGATTTCTGTTCGGCAGGACTGGGCAGCACTGCCCTCTGTTGCTTGCTTTTGGTGCTCGACAGCAGGCAGGATGTCAAATTCCACTTCGCTATCGGGGCGGTGGGCATCAGCAATCGCTTGATATAGGGTCGCGGCTTGTACGAGGTCTTTGGTGATAGATGCATAGTCTTTGATGTTTAGACCCTCTTGGAAATTGAATGTCGTCTTCTTCAATGCGAAATTAAGATTTTTGATATGCTGGTCGAGACCTGCTAACAAGTTGTCACCCATATTGCGGATATAGTGCTGTCTGCCAGCTTCGTAAGTCGCACCGTATTTCTTTACATTGAACTTCTGGTCATGCGGGTTACAGGTTCGGATGGACTCCCGTAGATAGTCTTTTGCGGCTTCATCTGTGATGTCGGGGTAGTTGTCAATTCGTTTAACGATCTTGAGGAGGCTATCTAAGATTTCGGAAAGGGGCATCAGCCGACCAAAGCATTTTGCAACTGTTGCCTTTAGCTCGTCATCCAGTTTGAATGCGCTTGTGTCGATCTTTTTTTGGGGCATGGGTAAGTCCTCCTTGATAAAATTTGACAATCAAAAGCAGTATTGAAGTCAAGCAAGTTTAAATTTTTGAAACTTGCTTGTGAAGGTTTGCAGATAATGTGAAAAATTGGTTTTGGTGTTCACCTCTAGGGCTCGGCTTGCCTTGCAGGTAATTAACGCCTGTTTAGGTAGAATTGGCCAATGTCCAAGGGGATATCCGGGGATTTTTGATTCAGGTCGAAAGGTGAACAAAGGTGAACGGTAAAAAAAAGTTGCTCGTGATCAATTTTTCGGGATTTTCAGAATTAAAGTTTATTTTTTTAAGCTTGATTTCCCTTACGGTTCTGCCTCCGCTTGCAGAGATTTTGCCGCAAATGTAACAGCGGTCAAGTGGATTTTTCCACAGATATAAGTGAAAGGGCTTTAAGAAATGAAAGCACACCTTCGATCTGCGAATCATTGATATTCCAGTCGTACTCTTTGGCGGTTTCCTGAATCTGTTCAGGTGTCGCCGTGCCTTGCCGTTTGACAATGTAATGGACTTTCGCCGCGATCGAAAGTGTGTTAAAATCGCTCGCCAACGGGTGTGCGTTTAGCTTATGAATTGCTTTCTTCCAATCTGTGTATCCTTCCTCTTTTTCTATCTCACCAATCACCGCTTCGCTGTCAGAGGTCCAAGAATAGGTATGACAGCGGATTTCACCAAAGATATTTTGGTCGTTTGGGGGTGTTGAGCTTGCCGGGCCAAAAGTCTCCGTTACTTCTTTGAGGAAACCAGGGCTGACGAGAATATCCAGATTTTCCGCAACCAAACTGCTGTAAGGTCCATAGTAGTGTGGGCGGAAACCAAGGTCGGTTTTCTCTAACACTGAGAGGAAATAAAGTTTCTTCTGAAGGGTGGTTCGCCCCCGGAGGCTTTTCCCTTCCTCGCTTCCAACCACAAGCAGAATTAGGTCTTGAATGTGCATACGCATTTCTTCCTTTCAGGGACAACGCCCTTTGACTTCCCGTTGTCAGGGAGCTAGCAAAGTCTCTTGAACTTCCTCATGAAGTTGCAATTCTTCTTGTTGTCTTTGTGCTTCCGGTAAAGTATTCCAATCATCTCGCGGGGCATAAACTTGCACGGTTTCCAAGTCAGCTTCGTCAGCGGGCGGGCGGACTACAATCAGTTCGGTCTTATAGCGACTGAGGTTTCTTAAATGGTCTTGCTTTTCATCAAAAATCATAATCGCTTCTGGATTAAGGGTATAGCTTCGACTTCCATAGTTGGGACTCCCAATATGGAGCTTGTTGACAATTACTTCATCGGAGTCAATTCCGAGGTGTCCGGCAATCCCTTCTTTCCACTTCTGTTTTTGCTCATCGTCCATTTGGAGGAGCCGGTTCTTAGCTAGCGCACTATCTACATCCTTTAGTGGAAGTTCACCGATCATCTTAAATAATCTTCTTTGATAAAGCCGATTGAAGATCTCACGGGCTTTTTCTTGGTCACACCGTTTTAGGATGTCAATTAACCGTTCGTCATGATACTCCATGTAATTTTCAATGAACTCTGGTGTTTCATCGTATCGGTAGAGTCGCTCTAGTTCCTGATTTCCCTCTTGAATCGCGAGTTCAATGCCCCGAACAATCATCGCATCGGAAATTGATCTGATCTTATGCCGATACACCTGTTGTATCATGTGGTGTTTTGCAAGCAACAGTTGCTCAAGGGCGTGAATACCCTCATCGCTAATTGCCAGATATGATTGATTTCCTTCGTAGTGTACCCGGCATGATTCAATGATTTTCTCCAGATCATAGATCCCATATTCAACCCCAGCGAACTGTGAATCCCGCAAGAGATAGTCCATCTTGTCAGCATCCAGATCGCTCGAAACGATGTCGCGCCGAAAGTCCCTCGTTGTTTTCCCCTCAATCATTTCAACGACAAATTCACGTTCTTCCTCACTAAGAACAGCACCAATCTCTGAATCAGACTGAATGATGTTAACGGTAATTTTCTCATGGATCTTCTCAGGAGCTGATCCCTTATTCGCTTGATCTGGTGCGTACTGGTCTAAAAGGTGTTCGGAAACGTGACTGAACGGTCCGTGACCGATGTCGTGAAGCAACGCGGCAATCCGAATTCGCTCGCAATCCACATCGGTTATTTCACCAAATCGCTTAATCCGATTGCAAATTCGCCCGGCGATGTGCATCACACCGATTGAGTGATCAAAACGGGTGTGCAAAGTGCAGGGATACACCAGAAACGCCATCGCCAATTGACGAATTCGACGAAGCCTTTGGAACGCTCCGGTGTTGATTAAATTAACTTCCTTTTGTGAGAGTGCAATTAGACCGTGAATTGGGTCCCGAACCTCATACGATGGCACTTGCATAAGGAATAATCCGTTTACATTATACTATACATGCGTTAATAATGTCAATACATTTGTTAAAATTCGATTCACCGACAATATAGCTAATCATGCCAATAATGGCGATAAGGTGAGCTATTGAAAAGGTTAGTATGCCACGCGCCTGAGTATCCAGCTCTTAATCTAGCCTTCTTGCTTCTTGAGCCTCTACGCGTACTCCTTGCAGTGCCATCTCTATCTGCTTTGAATCAAAGTCATCTTTATCTAAATCTGTGTAATTTCGCCCCTTATACCCTGCTGTCTCCACAATTAAAGTGGGCAGATTCCATTTACTTGAATAGTAGAAGGTGCCACGTTTATAGCCCGCCGAGGCAGATACCCTTCAAATCTGACTTGTAATTGCCATGGATTCAAGAGTTTCAAATCCAATTGAAGTACATCTTCAACTGTGCCTGAAAGTTTTAAGTGGAGAACCGAGATTAAACGGGCGAATTTCTCGAATTTCCGCACTGTTTGGCCAACAGACCGATAGAGAAATGGAATAGCTGATTGCGGTATTTGAAATCCATTTCCTTTACGAATAAACATCTCAAGCGTAGCTTGATTGGCTAAACCTGCAGGGCCGGTTCGGTTCTGGAAATGTTCTGGCAGTTCTTCTAGTTTCTCATCAAGTAGAATTCGTCTGGCACGCATTTCAGCAATCTGATCTGGGGAAATGTTCTCGAAAGTCACATCGCCCAAGAAGTTGTCGTTTTGTCCGCTCCCATCTTTCTTCAAAACAACTTCCCAAACAGTTTGAGACCCAGACAGCTTTTGAGCAATCTTCTGCGGACTTACCCACGCCGCATCTTCCCCTAGCGCAAAAGCAAAGATGTTACGAACAGGAACTATACCGGGAAAATCGTTTCTCAATGAACGGAGAAAGGCAGCATCTTCGGACAATTCTGGAAGCAGTTCCAGAGAGATTTCCGTTGAATCCCAGCAGGCATTTTGAACAGGTATAAAATACAGTTTTCCATCGCTTGGATCTAACAGTGCAAATTCACCGGGATCACTCTCGACTTCGGTAGAACTCGGTACATCCGTTGTCGCTGTCTGTGATGTAGTGTCAGATAGCTTCTCTACTAAAATCTGATAAATTTCTTCAATGGCCATCTCACGCAAATCAAGATACGCGTCCGTTGGTAAAATTCCCGGAATCTTCGTATCATCAAGACGCACTCGAAGAATATACTCCGGGTACCCTTCAAATACCCTTGCCTGAGCACTCTGGCGTTCGAGGTTTGTCCACGGTGCCCGTGCGTAGTGTTCAGACAGGAACATGACACAGTAGGCCGCTTGATCCTTGTAAATTGATGACAAGCGATCATACAGATTATTGCTCCAAAGTTGCGCCCGCTCATATTCGTCGTAAAAGACTGAATACCCTCCTGCCGTGAGAAGTTCTGCTAGTCTTTCGGCATAGTGTCGATCTTCCCCAGCAAATGACAAGGCAACGTCATATTGTCTCTCTTTCATTTTTTATGCTCCTTCAACATATTTTGGTCTTTGATTCACAGCTCTTGAGAATATACCATATCATGCTAAGCATACCATACAACCGTTAAGTTTTCAATAGTCGTAAGGGAATCTCCCCAAGATTAAAGGATTTATGCGTCAAGTCTTATGGTTTCCACCCGTAAGGACAGGATTAAACTGTCTGAATAGCGATTGCGTTGGATCTGCGTTCCGTTTGATAGGGTGATGATTCAGCCATCCCTAGTGCGACATCCAGTAAATATTTACTCACTGTTTTTCGATCGCTTCGATATCATCAAAGGGGGATTCAAATCGTGTGGGTTGCCTTGCTTCTTTAATCCCTTTTAGCAGTTCTTCGATATCCTCATCGGTAATGTGCGGTGGTTGTGCCATTGCTTTTATTAGGCGTTGAGCACTCGGATTTTTGCTTTTTCCCTCTTTTTTGCAGTAAATACGTTGATTTTTCACTGTGGTTCTCCGTAAAACGGTGGCAAATTAATGGGGTGTTCACCTCGTAGGGCTTGGCTTGGTTTTGGGGCAGTACCCCCTCCTTATAGCGGTTCTGCCTCTGCTTGTAGGGATTTTGCCGCGAAGATTGTTAGGCACAATTCTTCGCCGAACATTTGGTATACGGGCCTTTTACCGCTGAGTTGCTCACTCTCGGTCAGAATGATACCCACTCCTTCACCCCGACGTTCTAAGAAGTGTTTGTTCATGTCCCGACTGGTTCAGCATTGCGGCGAGATAATTGGGCAGATTTACATTTGGATTATAACAAACACGCCGATGATGAAAACAATCTCTACTATGTAGAAAATAACAAGAGTGACAGAAAAAATAGCAGATAGCCAGCTACATTCCGGTTTATTTCTGTGCTTCATGGGATTCATCTCAAAATCGGTGTCGGATTGAACTCTGATTTCGCCGTATACTTGCCGAAACAACCGCTCCTGCCAGAGAAAGTATCCATCCAGAACCCAAACAAGCAGAATGGGCACTGGGATAAAATATGGACTTTGTATATCATGTTTGGCGATAAAAACCATCGCGGCGATAATGATGGTCATGCTCCAACCTTTGACCAAGACACAGTTGTTTGCCAAACGGTTAATAACGGCTTGGGTCATTTTCAAATGTTCTACGACCTTTTCTGTGCCTTCCATGAATTTACTCTCCCGCACCAAATTTTCAATTTGGTGGTGTCATTTAAGGTTAAGTTTCGTTCCAGGACCTCACTCTTCAATGGAGATCGCGAGCAAGTTTTCGGGATTTTCATTCAGTTTGCGGTTCTGCCTCCGCTCGCAGCGATTTTGCCGCGAAAATTGTCAGGTGTAATTCCTCACCGAACAGTTCGTATACGGGCGTTTTACCACTGAGTCGCTCACTTTCACTCAAAATGATACCAACCCCTTCACCTAGACCTCCCAAAAAGTGTCGCCGAACTACCTGTTCGTTCATTTCATCGTTGAGTGTCGTTTCGGAAAGTAAGTCAGCCAGGAGTTCATTGCGAGTTGCTTGGTTGCGATGCAAATTACCCACTGTTAAGCCAGACGGACAGATATATCTTTGCGTCCTCGGGGTCGCTGAGTTGCTCAATGTGATAGTCTTTGAAGTTTCGATAGTTCCGCATTTTCCAATTCCCTTAAATGATACACTCAACTTCTCATTTCAGGTTGTTCGCTTTCCTTCGCTGCGCCTTTCAGTCTGTATGCCCTGCCGCCTCTACACCCGAAGAGACTACATTAGTCCTTTTTTCATTTTGATTTCCTCTTCTGCGGTACGCCGTTCCTCACCTTCAATTCGGAGTTCTAAATTCTGGATAACCCTTTGGGCAGAATTACGGACGTATGGATTTTCATCTTCAAGCCATGACCTAAGTTTTTCCTTCAGGTTTTGGAAAGTTTGAACGCCGCCATGAATTCCGCCGATCCACACACGAGGTCTGTGGACAATCATAGCCTCAATGCTCTTCTGGATTTCGCTTTCGCCCTTGGAACGCTTTACAGCCTCTTTGCACAAGTCCTCAACTGAATCTTCAGGAAACTTTTTCAATATCTCTAAGACATTCAGTATATTCTGCTCATCACCACTTCTAATCATATTCAAAAGCGTTTGCTTGAGAGGGCCATCAAGTTGAGGAGAAATGCCTGAAATTAAATCTGCCGCTGCCTGTCTATAGTGAAAGTCGCTTTTGTGGAACCACTCCATTATTTGGCTGATGACCTCTGAATACTGGGAATGGGCTTGATAGATTTCAGCAATCTCATTAAGCTGATCGGGAATGGCATCATATTTGAAGAAATCATCACGCTCCATTTGTTTCTCTACCCTGCGTTCAAAAAACGGAACCAATCCAAGTGGTGCCTTTTGGCCATATTGGGCTAAAATGTAGATGGCATCCTCACTTAAAACGAGAATATCCACGAACTTTTGAAGAATCGCCTCAAAAATCTCTAAATCCCATTGGCTCAAATCAATCTGCTCTTGTATTTTACTCGCCTCACACAATTGATTGATGTAACCGGTAAAGCTCTCTTGATCTGCCTTCTTGAGTACCTGACAAATGATTTCGGTTGCCTTTGCTGGATTCTGTTTATAAACCCACCTGATATTAGACATTATCCGCCAATTGAGTTTCTGCCCTTGTTCCTTATCCCCCATCCTGCAATTTAGTAAGGTGCCAAAGATTTCGACATCTTCGGTACCCAAAAACTTTTCATCAACGCGCCAATAAGTTTCAGGAATTTCTAAGATTAATATTTGATCTTCACTTGACAACCACTTTGTGACATAGTTGCTAGCGATATCTGAGCGTGTTGATTCCCGAATGCCCTTTATGAATTCGGCAACGAACTTCTTCAGAGCATTATCCTCACGTAGACTGCTGTCAATCATGGCTTGAGCAATATGCGGCTTGGCTTTACCGATTTCAAACAGGAGTTGGGAAAAAGGCGAAACATCTTGGTTGGATTTCTCCGAAACGGTTCCTGCGATTCCGTTAAGCGGTTCTAACCACTCACTGAGATTTTCATCTGTGATTGTATCTGCGATTTCCTTAATTTTCTTATCTCTCTCGGTTTTGGCCTGTTCGTAACTCTTTCCTTCGTCTCTCCGAACCAACCAATCACCGCCTACTAGCGTTTTATATAGCTGGTACCATTCATTGGATTGAAGGACAGATAGTAGCAAATCAATAATCTCAATATCTTCTTCGTGCCACTTCTTGAAGTCATATGCTTGGTTCTCAATTTCTTGAAGGACTCTGACCTCAGGGGGTGGAGTACGAGTCGCAAGCGTGAGATAGAAATCAAAGAGCGTTTTGCAGTTGTCGCGAATCATTGTCTTCATATCTTCTTCGCATTGCGTCCTTGGATAAGAAGTTGCATTATTTAAAACCTTAAGGACTTCGGTTTGCTGTTGTGTCCCTTGGATTCTATCAAATATCGACTGAAGCAAGGATATTACATCTTGCCGCAAACGGATTAGATCGTCGGTAATTGCCACGGGGCCAAATGCCCAACCAAAACTTTCACGATCTGAATATTCACTCGCCATCTCTGGCCCTAATAATTCTCCGCACACCCCAAGAATTGGAATGAAGTTTGTTTCTAAGTCTTCGAATTTCCACTCCTGCACCTTGTCAAATATTCGTCTCTGTATTGAATACCCCCAACCGCGATCCCGTAGATTCAAGTTATAGGCGGCGGTTTTGGTAATGGCCTCAAGTGCCTTCTTGTGCAACACCGAATATTTTTCACTTTCGTGGTTATAGAAGTAGATTTTGCGGACCTGCTCTAAAGCGTCATCAAAATTTGAGTATCTAAGGCATGGATGCTCCAAAATTCTCAAACACTGCCATAGAACATCCGGATACTCTCGTGTTATAGGTGACCATGGATCCACGCTTTTGGCAGGCGGCTTTTCGCTATCTGGTCTGAGCAGAAATTCAATTATCTGTAGTGCTTCATCAGTTACTTCTAGAACAATGATTTCCAATAATTCAAGGTTGTCATAAAGCTCATAACAATTCTGGGATTCGGCTTTATTCAACAGATCGTAAGCCCATTTCTTGAGAAACAGCTCCGCTTTGCTACTGTCCAATTCACGGAGTGTTTTGAAAACACTTTGCAGATTCGATGATGGCATCTGAGGGAAAATGTCATCAAATTTCAAAATTGGAATGTCTGAGAAAAAGGTTGTCTCGACCAGATATTCTCCCAGCAGATCTGGATACAACCACAGCGTATCTCCATGACGTTCTAATACAGCGCATTGTTCCAGGTCTCTGAGCAGAAATCCCTCTTGGGCTTCATCAATATTCACGAGAGACCTAATCAGCAATCTGGTTTCATCATCACTCACAGCGAAAGGCTTCAAAAGGAACAGTAACGCCAGATACGGTTCATACTGATTGCGATCGGCTAGATCGCTTTGTTCTAACTCGGTGAGGATTGTCTTAATATAGTTCCTAATTAAGTCATTTTTTTTCAGAGCATCAAACGATTCAACTTCATCCTTGTTGATTAGGTGAGTAGTCATTCCGATGAGCAGCGGATTTCCTTCACAAATATGAGCGATGTATTTCAGGTACTCGTCTCTAAGCGGTTTTTCCAGATTGGCTTTTAACAATTCAATTGAAGATTTCCGATCGAGAGGTGTCAATTCCATTTCTACCACAGGATAGCCAATTGCACCCTTGACTGACTCTTTTGCCGTTGATCGGGTGATTAGAATAATCTTCGCACGATTTCTCTCTAGCAGAATGTTTGCAAAGTCTGTCAGATTGTCAATGAGATGTGCATCGTCAAGTACAATCAGGCTGTCCCGTTCCTCAGAGATTTCGGAAATGACCTCGTCAACGTTCACATACTTTTTTCTTTGGTTAAACAGGATGTCAATGCTTTTAGTCTGTGCTTTTACCTGTTTCAGAGATTCCAGCGCGAACCGTGTTTTGCCAATACCGCCTTGAGCATGAATGAGTACAACTCTGTTATCCATCTGGCCAGTAAAGGTCTCAAGAGCGTTGATGTGTTTTTCCCGATCGCATCCTGCAACAAACGCTGGGAGAGATATGTGGTGGGATTCGGCTTGACTGTTATGGTGTGATTCAAAAGATTCGAGAGATTGGAAATAGTCTTGGGGGATATTCAGCCACTGCCTCCTGATATAGTGATAATTGCTATTTTGTAGGGGAATCAGGATCTCGTTTTGGCCGAAGACAAATGCTTGAACATTAAACTGAGATAATTCCTTTTCGATAAATTCTTTCGGCGACAGTTTATTTTGATTGTCGCTATCTATCTTCGTCTCTCCTATGTCTCTTGTGGTAACAAAAATAAATTGAACCAGCTTTTGAGACTCGCTTTGTGCCCATTGTTTGATAGATTCTACATCATTTTTGAGTTTCTTAACCCAATTTTCCGCTCTGCTGTACTCAAAGACACAAAGACCTTCTTCCAATTCAATAGTGCTATCCTCTGGTGAACGAATCGTGTGGTGTTTTGCAGGATTCCAGCCCTTGGGGTGAATTGACTTGCCTTTTAGCTCTGGTATAAGCGCACCGGCATAAACTAAATCATCACAAAGGCCGTGTAACGATGCGGGATCAATGTTCTCCAATGCCTTTATAATAGAGTCTATCTTTACAGTTGTATTCATGATTTTTCTCCTTTACGCCTACCCGTGTTGTGATTTATTCCAGATAAACCGAGTTTTGTGTATGCGTAGGGAAAATCAGATGCTCCGGGCTACAAGGTTGAGGTATCAACTCAGTTTATTATATCATAATAGCCACAAGATTGCCATGATTAAGCAAGGCTGCCTGAATCGCAGATTCAACGGATTACGCTGTCTGAATCAGGATTTACAGGATTAAATCGAGGAGCGGTAGGGTGGTGCGATGAACGCTACGCAAAAAATTGGGTGTCTAAAAGGTGAACAGTTGGTCTGGGTGTTCACCTCTGGAGCTCGGATTGCCTTTCGGGTCGTTAACGCCTGTTTGTGTAGAATTGGCGTACATCTTCTATATCTCCGTCTTTCTCGTAATCCTCAAGCGCGACGTACAGATATATCTTTGCGTTCTCGGGGTCTCGGAGTTGCTCAATATGATAGTCTTTGAAGTTTCTATAGTTACGCATTTTCTAACTCCCTATGAATTATGTTCTGGCACCCAATTTTCCACTTGTAATCCGAGCAAATTCTCTACGCGCTCAAAATCGGTGTCATAAAGTCCATGACAGAATTTCTATCTTTCAAAGTTAGAATGTCCAATCTTCTAACTGTAATCCGAATAATCCTGATACCCGATAAAAGTCACCATCAGAAGTTACCAAAATCGCATCTTATAGTATCTCGCCTTGAACAATAGGAATAGTGAAGTAATAGTCCGAATCGGTAAGAGCGTCGAGGTGTCTTTTTACTATGGGATTATCTTTCATCAGGCAACTACAGATTGTGGTATCAAGTAATACCATTTCTGAAAATTTATATCGCGTTAACGGTTTTGATGAAATATGAAACGCCTGTAATCCCGGCTACGGGGGTGCGGTTGATGACGCTTTCTTTGAAAGTGGCAACATGAGTTGACGCATATCGTTATCCGATGGGGCAAGATGCCCCGGCTACGGGGGGCTGATGCGTTTTTGCTTATGACTTTCTTTGAAAGTGGCAACATGAGTTGACGCAAATCGGACTTCCATTAACGAGTGATTTATTATCGGAATTGGTATAAGTATTTACTCACTGTCTTCGATGCCGTCAAAGGGAGATTCAAATTGTGTGGGTTGTCTTGCTTCTTTAATCCCTTTTAGCAGTTCTTCGATATCCTCATCGGTGACATGCGGTGGTTGTTCCATTACTTTGATCAGGCGTTGAGCACTCGGATTTTTGCGTAGCGATTTCGACGCTGAACTCTTATCGGTTTCTGAATCGCTCGCCAATTGAGTCTCTACTCCGTCCTTGTCTTGAAGAATAGTTAGATAGTCAATGGCTACTTTCAGGTCTTCGACGGAGAGTTGTTGAATTAACGTCACCGCTTGCTGTTGTAGCTCTGTTTTTTGCATGATATTCTTCTTTCGGTCAAGATCTTCTACGAGTCTCCTTCTTATCAACTCGCTTTTTCCATGGACATAGAAGGGCATTAATACTTCTCGATAAGGGCCTTGTATTGCCTTGTCAAAATCCCCTGCTAAGGTTATTCCACTAGCAAAGGGTCCAACCAAAAGCCCTGTAAAAAAAGCGATTTGGCAAACAATGTTGTTTCCATTTACATAAAAACGCAGAATGTGAAAATGTTCATTAGAGTCCCAAACGTAATTTTTAGATACTCTGACTTGGGTGACGAATTCCTTGCTAGTTTCTTCATGGCTATCCTCTTTGCCTTTGATAAACGCTTTAACATCGTTGAACATAGGCTCGTGACCGCTGAATTGAGAATAGTGATATAAAAAGCAGTGAAACGCTATTTTGACTATCGCTCTATCAATATATGGTACGGCTTTTTGATCGACTACGACCATAATTTCCTGTGGGAGCTCCTTCGGTTCACAGTTTTGCCATTCAATCAGTTCCTCAGTGCTTGCATTAAGACGCTCGTAGAACCCTTTTAATTTGCTAGAATCCTCATAGTCATCGGGAAATATGATGTTCAAGTCATACCGAATGTTGTCGCGTTTCTTTAGGAACTTGGACTTAAATTCTTGTTCTCTGTCAGGGTTGTTAACGAAATACTGAGTCGTCTTTGGTGGGAAGACGTAGGTATTCCCGGAAATACAGTATACTCCTTCATGTTCGTCAGATTCTGTAATGAAGAGTTCACCTGCATCCCACTTCTCGCAATTTTCTTCTCTTATTTTTTCTCCTGTCTGTCCTTCAACATACTGGGTTAAAATCATCTGAGGAGTCTGAGCGCGCACTACCACAGATGTTGGATGAAAACCAGGTGCACTGGTTTCTATTTCTTCATGGAGGACTATAAGGTTTCCATATAAAGGATCTGGATAAAATAGTCGTACTGGATTAATCCCATGCGCTTTCGCATTATAGAAGGATGAGGCTAGAGGTCCACTTTTGTTATCTGTTTGATTTGACTTCCATTCATTCTTAATTTTTCTCCATATAAATGCCATGGAGCTTCTGGTTGCTAGAATGTTATCAAGTTTTCCTAGGGCGTTATTACAGTCCTCACACAAATGTTCAATTATCCACTCGGGCGCAGATTTATTAAGTGGTATACATTTGTGTAATAGAGAGCTGGGAAAAGCGTATTCTTTACTCTTCCCTTCTTTTTTGCAGTAAATACATAGGTTTTTCACTGTGATCCTCCCGAAAACGGTGGCAAATTTTATGAGCCGATAGTAGCATCCATCAGCAGGCAAGTCAAGGTTTATTTTATAAAATTTTATCTGCTGGTTTTGTCAATCCAGCAGGCGCGGCCGGGGGGCATGAGTCGGGGCGGGCAATTGGAAGATAGCCCATCGGTTTATAGTGGCGCGGCGGGAACGGGCTTGCTCGCATACGGGCGGGGGAACCCCGCCCCTACGGTGGTGTGATGGACGCAACGCGAAAAATTCGGTGTCTAAAAGGTAAACAGTTGGTCTGGGTGTTCACCTTTGGGGCTCGGATTGTCTTTCGGTCATTAACGCCTGTTTGTGTCACATTGGTGTGGATCCGAGGGGAGGTCTGGGGATTTTGGGTTTTGGCTGAAAGGTGAACGAAAAAAGATCAGAAGCAAGTGTCGGTAAGCTTGCTTACCCTTACGGTTCCACCTCCGCTTGTAGGGATTTTGCGGCGAAGATTGTTAGGCGTAATTCCTCGCCGAACAATTCGTATACAGGCACTTTACCGCTTAGCGTCTCGCTTTCGTCCAAAATGATACGAACCCCCTCACCCCGCCGTTCTAAAAAGTGGCGCCGAACTACCTGCTTGCTCATATCATCGTCAAGTGTAATTTCCGAAAGTAAACGCGCTAGGAGTTCATTACGCGTCGCTTGGTTGTAAGGCAGGTCATCCACTGTTAAGGTATTTGCCAACGCACCCGGTGAATACAGCTCCAGCCGGTCCGCAAACATAAACAAACGAATTTTCGAGCCGGTTTTTGAATAATCTCGATGCACAACTGCATTCACGATTGCCTCAAAAACGGCTCTCATACTGTATTGCGCCCGTTCTATTCTCCCAATTTCCTTACGTGCCGATACTTGGTTGTATCTTTGAACAAATTTGAAGGCATCCACGATCTGCTGGTCTAGCGGGCCCTTAAAATCCTTGGCATCAATCTGGTAATTCGCATCCTTTTCCTCGCCATTATAAAAAACCGCTTGAATGAAGCTGTTATAGAGGTAATCATCGGGTGTATCACTACACATCAACACACCGGCCACTGAGGCGCGATACTCCTGCCCCTCTTTGACTAGCAAACGTCTTTTCAGTAGCAGGTCTTCTATCTGCTCCCGCTCAATTGCCCCTTCTGTAATAAATCGTAGATACAGCGGTTCCTTTAGTGTGTCTTTATTGGTGTTTGGCACGAACTGTTCATCAAAAGAGATTCCGTGTACCTGCGAGCGGTTTTGCAACAATTGCCCCAACCACTCGGTAGACATCTCCATTTTGCTACTGCCTTGGCGGATGAAATAACCGTCAGATGATTTGTGAACAAACGGGCTCTGAGGCACCTCTATTTTTAATAGGTTCTTATCATCAATCCGCAGTCTGTCTGTGATAATGTGAAGCACGGGATCAATGCTGTCCCTGCATATTTGAACCACTGTTTCTTCAATCCGATCTAGAGCTTGACGGTCAAGACCGACAATTGTGCCATCGTCGTCAACACCGATTAGTATCACACCCCCTCTAGCGTTGGCGAAGGCGGCGATCTCATCGCCCATGTCTGCTCTGCGAGGTAACTCTCTTTTAAATTCAATCGTTGAGTCTTCGCCGAGGTCTATTTTTTCAGTGAGTTCGGTTAAGCTGTCAAACATTGCTGATGCTCCAAATGAATATGCTTGTCTGAATCTCGGATTGGCGAGGATTAAAGAATTACACGGATTCAAAGATAGTCAGTTGTGAGTTTACTTTATACATAGTATTCTCATTTTGGTCGCGGTTCCAATAGTGAATTGAGGATTAAAATATCTTCTACCAGTTCTCGCCTGCCTTGGGGATCGTCAACATTAAACGCCCAGAGCAGTGAACTGGCTAACTCATCAACAATCTCTATAAACTTTTCTCTTTCCACGAGATCCTGCGGTAAATACTGTGTAGAAACTGAAATTTCCGAATCAGCACTTCGCTGTTTTTCCATTTGATGATCTGACTGATTTAGAACATACTCAAGTTTTTCACCCAAAACCTCTCGCAATTGCACCGTTACCTCAATATTACCTAAATATTGGCACTCCTTGTAAAAAGATTGTGCTCGGAAAATCAACATACCAATTGTCCAAACAAACTCCGCAAACTCAAGATATTGCCTATTGATATTCCCCTGTGCTCGTTCTCTTCTTAGGGCAACCCCATAATAAACAATCCCATATTCATTGAATTCCCAGTAACAATACGAGTCAATATCTCTCCCCTGCGGAAAGTTGTTTTCTAGCAACAAGTAAATTCCACCTGTAACTCTCAACGAGGATGTCAAGCCTGTCTGTTGTGCAAATTTATAAATATCCGAAGTTGAAATTATAGGACGATATGGAAATACAGGACGAGCAGTCACTGTCATAGTTGTCCGATTTTTAAAGAAAGATTCGATCCTTTTTTCGGTTCGATTGAGAATTTGTCGGGTAACTATCTGTGAATCCTCACGGCGTTTGAACATGTATTCGATGCGGTCAACCTCTGCAAGCTCATACGGTTGTGTGATACTCTCCACACGGATATAAACTCTCGTAGAATTTTGAATGGCATGGGGGGCTTGTGGGCTTTCATCAACTCGGATAATGATAACGACATTGTCAGGATTCGTTGGAAGGTCAAGAATTATCACTTCGGGCATGACTGCTGGGTAAATTCCGGTGAGTGCGCTCTGTTGGATTTGTTCTTCAAGTCCCCCTGAGTTGGGTATACCGTCAATCGCTATGACCTTATTCGTTTTTTTATCAGTTTCTGCTCCTATGATAAAGATTCCACCTAATGTATTGGCAAAAGATGAAACGATTTTAGGAATATTAGCAATCTGTTGCTTATACTCTACTCGTACACCTTCGCCAAACTCATCGCAAAAATCTTTGACATCTGAAAATTCGATCTCATTTGCTGGTTTTGTAAACATCACTTATTCCTCTAAAAACGTAATCTGTGGCGCGTTGTTCAATTAACGTGACCGCTTGCTGTTGTAGGTCTGCTTTTCGTATGGTATTTTTCTTTCGGTCAAGATCATACGAGTATCCTTCTCATCAACTCACTTTTTGCGTGTACATAGAAAGGCATAAGTTCCTCTCGACAGGGACTTTGTATTGCCTTGTCACGATCTCCTGCCAAGGTGATTGCACTGGCATAGGGACCTGCCAAAATACCTGTAAAGAACGCTATCTGACAAACAATATTGTCTCCATTTATATAAAAACGAAAAATGTGATAATGCTCATTAGAGTCCCAAACATAGTTTTCAGTGCCCTCAATTCCAGTGGTGAACTGCTTATCTTCTAGATGACTATCATCTTTGCCTGCGACAAATGCTTTAACATCGTCGAATATAGGTTCGTGACCGCTGAATTGAGGGTGGTGATATAAAAAGCAATGAAATGCTATTTTTGCTAACGCTCTATCAATGTATGGTCTGGCTTTTTGATCGGGTAATATCATAATTTTCCGTGTGAACACTTTCGACTCAAATTGCTGTGCTTCAGCCTGTTCCTTAGTGCTTGCATTAAAACGCTTGGAGAACCCTTTTATTTTCCCCAAACCCCCAGGGTTTTCAGAACTTACGATGTATAAGTCATACCCAATGGGGGCGTGTTTTTTTAAGAACTCAGACTTAAATTCCTGTTCTCTGTCAAGATTCTCAGTGAAAAACTTAACAGCCTCTGGAGAGAAAATGTAGGTATTTCCGAAAATACAGTACACGCCTTCATGTTCGTCAGATTCGGTAATGTGGGCTTCACCTGCCTCCCATTTCTCGCAATTTTCCGCTATTACTTTCTCTCCTGTCTGTCCTTCAGCGTACAGGGTTAAAATCATCTGAAGGGCCAGAGCGCGCACCATAAGCATTGGATGAGAACCAGGACTTGTTCCTGTTTCTTCGTGGAGGACTATAAGGTTTTCATATAAAGAATCTGAATAAAATAGTCGTACTGGATCAATCCCATGAGCTTTTGCATTATAAAAAACTGAATTTTGAAATTCAGCCTCTGGATCCCATTCATTTTTAATCATTCTCCATATAAATGCCATGGTACTTCTAGTTGCTAGAATGTCGTCAAGTTTTCCAAGGCCCTTATTATTACAGTCCTTACACACCTGCTCAATTGTCCACTCGGGTGCTCGTTTATTTAATGGCACACATTCATGTAGTAGAGACTTGGGAAAAGCATGTTCTACACTCTTCTCTTCTTTCTTGCAGTAAATACATTGACCTTTCATTATGAACCCTCCTTTGGTGTCTGTTGCTGTCAGGTCTATTTTCCGACTCATTCATGATTTTTATGCAAATTGCTTGGACTCACACGCTCTAATGTGATAGTATTTGACATTTCTATTGTTACGCATTCTAGTCTCTACCATTGAGATTGCTTCGGACACTCTAATACCAGATCAATCTCCGTTCTACCCGAGACGATCAAAGAAATCCCGGATCACATTGCCCCATGTAGACCAAATTTCAGCCAGGCCTCCGCCTGCACCGAGAGCCGTGGCAAGTGCTAATAAGGTATCCTTGATAAGACTCGCTTTCCGTTCTGATGGGACTAATGTGGCTTGCTTACTGAGTAACTCCAATCGCTCTAGAATTTTAGTCCGTTCTTGTGATGAGATGTCCGGGCTGGCTTTTACAGCTTCCGTGATATTCTGGAATGCTTCTGTTATCTGATATTGATTGGAGGTAGCTAGAATCGAGACATTTGCAGTTATTGATTCGCCTAGCATCTCTCCTGTATTCAACATTCCTACTGTGCTGTTGTGCATTTCGATTTTCATTTCAGTTCCTCCTTGGATGAGCCGTTCGATGTTGAACGTAATGTTGCCCGCAGTTTCTCTTTCCTGTGGCGAAAAAGCCAACCCATCTCCAAGAATGCCGTGTTGCTCTAAGTCCAATGCCCATTCCAAGATTATGTTTCTGACTGCTTCTTGAATTCTATGGAATTGGTGTTTAGGTACAACGCATTCAGGCTCATTACCTCCCAAATGTTCGTAAAGGTTAAGTTTTAGATTATCGGGATAGGTTATTTTAAAAGCGGACGATCCTTCGTGACCAAGTATAGTTTCTATTTCTCCAATTGAGTCAAGAACTGGCCTTTTTGATAATAGTTCGGCTTCTTTACGTGATTCAAATACCCATGGAATTGACCGCTGATTAGGAAGTCTAACCCGCAAATCTCCATTCACCCAACGGTATTTGGGCAGTTCGTTCCATCTATCTTCAGGACGAACCAACTCTAACTCTGCTAGATGATAGTATCCGTTCAATTCTAAAGTAATCCACTTTTCAAACTCTTGAAGTTTAAGTTTTCTAGCTGTTGCGAATGCTTTTCTCAGTAAGTTGGAAACACTAATATCTTCATTGAGTGCATCACGTTGCAGTTCTATAATCAATGAGTCCATGAAAGAATTCCTGCCTTTCAAAGTTATATCGCCCAATCTTCCAGATGTTGGTGTCAAAGACTACATTGAATGATACCATCCACAACTAGGGGAATGCAACTCAAAAATCGCCTATGTTACTATATATCGTATATCAAGGTAAAAAAATATCCATATACCCGTACTCAAAACTCATACTTACCCTTTCAAACTCTTCGCCTTCTGCAACCGCGCCTCTATAAGACCAACAACCGCCTCATATACTCCATCCCGCTCCCCTTGTGTGAGGTTGAGGATATCGAAAATGATTGTGTCGAGGGCGCGGCGGTCGGGGTGATTAATTTCGTCTTGCACTGTATTGATTTCTCTGTGGATAAGCTGGTTTACCAAACCCTTATTAAACGTCAACAGTTCGGGCAGTATAATTTGGAAATCTTTAACTTCATACACAGCCGTTTTCAATGCGCCTTCTCCGAGTGAATGGAAGCCTGAAAGGAGTTTGAAAAGCATCACGAGTGTGGAATTGAGCAAAATTGTTAAAGTGTCGATATTATCTTGAGATTTAATCCTGTAAAACTTATCACTTTCGTATATAGATGGGGCGTTTCGGTGTACCTTGAATGATTGATACATTGTTTCAATCCAAAGCAAATCGGCAAAATCCCATTCACCCAAATCCCACCACCGCGCTCGGCCCCGGCAACTCGGTCTCCGATTAAATCCCTGTGCCTCGCCCCATTTGATGTATTCTAACGCGGCGGTGCCGGTCAAATCCGTTTTGTCTTTACCGCACATAAATAGTTTGAACTTTAACTGGCTTGGGTCAATTCGGATGGTTTTGCATTCGCGTGGGCTTTTGATGACGGACTTCAAAAACTCCTCCTCAATCTCCCATTCCCGAATCTTTTCAGCGTCAAAGTAGAAAAAATCGTTTGCCCCTGTCTTGATACCGAAACGCACCTCAGCCACATCCCCCAAACGCACCAGTTTATCCTTCCCCTTCTCCAGAATGGTCCAGTAGATGTCTGGGGCGCGGAGGTATTTTCCGCCCCATTTGTCGCCGGTATAGTTTGCTTGGGGCGTTGTATCTGCCGCGCCTGCGTCCAGAAGGGTGCTTTGGGTTATCGGGAAGATGCGGTGTTCGGGGGTGGTGCGGCGTTGAGTTGCCTCTTCGACCTCCTCGAAGATGACTGCGTCTAGTACGCCTTCAAAGGGAGCGGTGAAGGTGACAAACCGTGCCGTTTGGTCTAAGCCCGATTCCCCTTTTTCGTCGGGTGCGGAGAAGAGGCAGATTACGGTGTTCACGTCGGCGGAGGCGAAGGAGCGGCGCACTTGGTTGTCGATAATCTGTTTGATGTGGCAGTGCTTGAGGGTGAACGCTTGAAGGTCTTTACCGTAGCCGACATCGAGCCATGAGTTGGAGGTGATGAAGCAGAAGGTCCCTTTCGGATTGAGGAGCGAAAGCCCGTGAAAATAGAAGTAGATGTAGAGGTCGCTTTTGCCCGCTAATTCGTGAGAGACAGCAGCGGCCGGCTTATCCCGTTTGGTATCCTTTTCGGGTCTGTAACCGAAGAACCACGGAAAAGCCTGATACACGGAGCGGGCGAGTTTTGCTTTGTACGCTTTCTTGTTTGCGGTCGTGCGTTTTTCACGCGAGAGCGTTGGATCGGAGATGTTCTCCTGTCGGACGTACGGTGGGTTACCGATGACGATATCGAACCCACGCTTTTCTCCGCTGATTTCGCCCGTGAAGATTTCGACGAAGGCGATGTCCCAAACAAAGGGCACGTCTTTCGCATCCACAAGCGCGTCACGCGCCTCGGTGAGACGGTCGTGGTTTTGGGTTAACGCATCAATCTGCTCCTGCCACTCCATCGCTTGTAGCTCAAGTTGACGGGCGACGCGCTCTTCAATTGTGCCATCAAGCAACATCTGCCGCTCTTTGGGGCCGTCGATGAGCTGTTGCAGGTCGTCAATTTGCTGTTTGATGTCTTTGGTATGTGTATCAACCAGCTCTCGGAACAGTTGCAATTCTGCGTGTTCCAACTCTTTTTCAGACCGATAGCGACAGGTGTCATCGTTGTTGAAAAACTTTAGCTTTTCTGTGCTCAAGCGGGTAACACGGGCTTTTAAGGCTGGCGGCACACCGCTGAAGTTTGCGCGAATTTGGGCGAGGTTCATGCCCCCGATCTCTTGGACGAGGCTATCGCCGGGTCGGATATTGAACGAGAAGTGGGGAAGTAAGGGTTCATTCCGTAGGTGCAGTTCGGCATGGGGAAAATCGGCATCAATAATCAGGGCAAGCCAGAGCCGTAATTCCGCCACATGACACGCCCACTTCATCACGTCCACGCCGTAGAGATTGTGACCGATGATGCTCTTTTTGAGGTCAAAGCTGGATTCCTCACGCCCAAGCCGTTGGTTTGCCCGACTTCGCAGGTCATCAAGGACGTGTAGCATTCCAACGAGGAAGGAACCGGAACCGCAGGCGGGGTCAACGATTGTGAGGGCTTTTAGACCTGCATCAAGGGATTCCCAAAGCTCCGCATCGGCGAGGTTTTTATCGGCTCGTGCTTTGTCGTCCGGATCAAAAGCGAAAATCGCTTCATAGAGGAGGTTTTTGTGGTTCTCTCCGACGTGGTTCGTCAAGTTGTCCACCAATGCAAGACGGCACATCAGATCGAGCTCTGTGCGGGAGGTGTAGAAGATGCCCGCGTCCCCTCGTTCATTCGTTTCAGCGGAGACGTTGACGAGACTTTCGTAGACTCTGCCAATCATTTCGGGGTCTACAGCGACCTCCTGATCGAGGGGGCTATCTTCGGCGATGGTGAAGTTGTAGCCTTCAAAGAAGTCAAAAATTCGCTCAAAACGCGCATCGGAAATTTGAAACTCGTGTGCCTCGTCCAGGTCATTCGGTTTGAACAGTCCGCCGTTGAGATAGGGAGCTAACGCCAATGCTTCCCGGATATGGTCGGGGAACTGGCGGTGGCCGCCGTGGAACTGGTTATTGAACGCTTCAAAGAATAGGACGTTGAGCCAACGGTCTACAAATGAATTGGCGGGCCCCTCTGTCTCTTGGTAGCTCTCCCAAAATAGCCGCAGAAACTCGGTTTCCTCGCCGAGCCACCCTTTGCGCTGGATGAAGTAGAGGAACATGCACCGGTTGAGGAACTGTAACGCATAGTCGTGCGCCCACCGCTGGTCATTGGTTTGACTCGTCAAGTCATCCTGAAGGCTTTGGAAAACGGATTTGTAGTGGTCAAAGAATTGCTCTGTGACGGCTTCAACATTGAAGGCTTCGTCGTGGCGGGCCTGAATTGGGAGCGGCGAGAGTGCCTCAAAATCGGGGTCGATGGATGCTAGGTCAAGCATCGCAATCCGTTCGGAGGCGGTGCGAAGTTTCTCATCAGAGCGAATCGTGATGCGCCGGTATAAACGGCGGCGGTCGGGGTCATCGGCATCGTGTCTGACGTTGACAATGTGCCACTCGGTTTGGGCTCGGTTGCTGAAGATGAACAGGGCGTAGAGATGGTTTTTGAGGAGCTGGGTGATTACGCGGCGTTCCGCTGTGAGGCGTAGTCGGTCTGAGTTGAGGTGGGTGTAGATGACATGAAAGGCGTTGTCTGCCCCACCCGTCGCCCAAAGCACTGGCTCGCTGGCGAGGTCGTTGTTCGTGTCTTGATAGGGGAGTGGGAGATTCTCGCGGTCGTAGTTTAACTCTGTCCAGAATAGTTTTCGGAGAGGTTCGATGCCGTGGAAGTTTTCGAGGATGTTGAGGATGTCTGTTTGGTGGTCGGGGTTTTGTGGCATGAGGGGTCTCCATGTTTAATAGAACGCAAAAGCGCAAAGAACATCAGGATTAAAGGATTATCAGGATTGCAGGAACAGAGCCGAGCAGGAGAGAATAAATAGGACATGCAATCAATTGCACTACTACGAACCGCTACCACGAATGTGAAATGACGAAGGTTAGCAGCTCCAACATTAGATTTTGGGTTTCAGATTCGTCTTGAGAAATATCGCCAGATGTGCCTATATATCCTAACTTTGCGTTCGATACCAAGTACCAGCTTGATGCAGTGGGAACTGGCTCTATACTAAAACCGACTCTAAAATCATCAAATATCCATTCGATTAGTATTGAACCATCCTGTACATCAAAGGCATGGAGTCGGGGAAGATGCTTCAAGTCAACCGCTCTCTTCTGAAAGATTAAAATTGTTTCTGCAATAACTGACAATATCCTTTTCGCTTCATCAGCGACCTTTTCATCTTCGACTTGTCCCACAGTGCTCCAAGCGGTTCTGATGACTGGGTTCGTTTCTTGAATATGGCTCATGAGTACCTCAATCTAGCTTGCAAGAAGTGTAATGGAGAATAAACGCGGATTGGGCAAAATCTTTGCTAGACTTGTGCGGGAAACCTTGTCATTGCCAAGAGGATGGATTGGAATTGTTTAAATTATACAATACCGCTGCCTCAAGTCAAGGGAAAACCAACTGAAATTTAACGCAAAGGCGCAGAGGGGAAACCAAGGCGCAAAGAAGGCACCGCTGGTGCTTTCTGGATCTGAACCATCCTCAATTATCGTAGAATCTAAACATAAGTGGACCCGCGCTTGGGGTTGGGTTTCACTGTATTACAAGGGAGGGCATTGAATCGCAGAACCGCTATGGTTGGTTCCGTTGATAGCGATTCGCGCGTTAGCGTTGAATCCAACCTACAGGAAATTATTGGGTTGATAGTAGCGGCATTCATTGCGTGTCTTGCTGTTCTTTCTTGCGCCTGTTCTTTTCTTCTTTGCGCCTTTGCGTTAAGTTTTCGGAAAGTTTTCTATGACGTTTAAAAAATAAATCGGGTAATGGCATACGCACGACCGGTGCGGTTGGCCCTTACGGGTGGGAAGATGACTTGACGCAAAACACGCACCTACCAGGGATATGGGAAAACCGCGGTTACCCGATTAAATTCTTAAAGTTCATTCAAAACTTTGGTTCAAACCCATGCGCCCGGAGTTTCTCGAGCTCCTGAATTGCCATGGATTCCGGATCGCTCACTAAGGATTCAAACAATTCGATGTAGGTCTCTATGACGATATCGGAGAATCCTTGCGTTTTCGCTTCAGTCCTAAACTTTTCAATGAAATCATCAAGCATTTTTCCACTCCGGATAGACTCAAAGTAATACCAATTCCGATAATAAATCACTCGTTAATGGAAGGCCGATTTGCGTCAACTCATGTTGCCACTTTCAAAGAAAGCGTCATCGACCGCACCCCGTAGCCGGGATTACAGGCGTTTCATATTTCATCAAAACCGCTAACGCGATATAAATTTTCAAAATGGTATAAGCAACTCCATGATTGGTATAGGCATTGGCAAAGTTGGGTTTGAGTTCCTGGTCTACTTGCTAATTTCGTATGATATTGTAGGGGTAGGTCTTGTACCTACCCTTACCAACAAAATTGCGATTATCAGGCACCCAGATTTCATATAAATTTAGTGTTTCACTCGCTAATTTCGTATGATATTGTAGGGGTAGGTCTTGTACCTACCCTTACCAACAAAATTGCGATTATCAGGCACCCAGATCTCATATAATACCAGATTAGCTAGATTCGTATTGTTTTTCTATCCGGCTTATGAACTCTTCCGCTCCAGAGGAGCGCAATGTCTATAGCACACCATAGCCCGAAATGCCCGCGCTCCAGAGGAGCGCAATGTGACTCATTAAATGGTTCACTCGGTAAGTACTAAAGTTTGGACAATTTATGTCTGTTTCATGTTGAGTTTGCAACTGTTTTTCGATTTTTCACCGAGTTTTGCGCGAAATCCGAACTCCCAGAAATCCCTTTGTCGGCGAGGTTTTTCTACCGCGCCGACCGTCGTCTCCCCTTAGTCGGCGCGTGGTTCCAACCGCAGATAAGCCACCCGTAGCCCTGGGGTGAGGGGACCCGGACGATACCAATCAATCCTTAGACGTGCACAAACCGTCTCTACGCTCAGACCGTTCCCTTTAAGATGATTTACGGTCTAATTTTGCGAACAGAAGGAAGATAGCCAATTGGAAAGAGAACGCTCTCAAAATAAATTTCTTTGCTGCATAACCTTTATCCTTTTCAGTAGGTTTAATGTGCGAATCTAACGCTATGGGGTGATTTATTTAAAAATCGGCAGGTATTCACACGAGATGGGCAAATGACTTCTTATGTTTTGAATCAAATCGCCTCTCATCGTAAACACAACCTAGTTATTTTTACTAAAGTTTGGACAATTTATGTCTGTTTCATGTCGAGTTTTCAACTGTTTTTTGATTTTTCACCGAGTTTTGCGCGAAATCCGAACTCCCAGAAATCCCTTTGTCGGCGCGGTTTTCCTACCGCGCCGGTCATACAACCCCCTAGTAGGCGCAGTTTTCCTACCGCGCCGAGCGTACAACCCCCGGTAGCGGCATGGTTCCAACCGCACCGGGATGGAATGGGAGCCCACAACAACTGATGAATCGCCCCAGTTCCTTTATGACGGAGAAGGGGGTCCTAAAATACCGGAACGTGTCAAAACAAGTGCGGAATATGGGAAAAATGTAAAAAAATTGCATTTTCCCTTGACAAATGCACACCCACACGCGATCATTAATGGGTACAATTTCGTTGTTTTTTTTTCGGAGTTGCAGGCACATTTGCAGTCCGTATAAATTCTCTTAAATGAAAGGAAACTTGCTTATATTATGAAACGCTTTTACACACTTTTTGTGATTTTGCTCACGCTTAACAGTTCGCTAAATGGTGCTAACGCAGATGAAACACAGTGGATGCCGGATGCGAACCTCAGAACTGCTGTCCGATCCGCACTTAACCTCAACAATAATGACACGCTCACACAAGCAGGCATGGCAAACTTAACCAGGCTTACTGCGAGAAACGCACAAATCAGCAGCCTTACCGGGCTGGAACACGCAACGAACCTCACAAGTTTAGATCTTAGGGATAACACGATCAGTAATATCAGCGCGCTTTCGGGCTTAACGGATCTTGAGAGTTTGAAGCTCAAGGGCAATAACATTAGTAGTGTGAGTGCGTTTTCGAGATTGACGAACCTGACTCTTCTAAACCTCAAAGAGAATAATATTAGTAGTATTAGTACACTTTCGGGATTGACAAACCTCGAACACTTACGGGTTAATGCGAACAGCATCACAGATGTCCAACCCCTCACGAGTCTTGTGAATCTTGAAAAGTTGTGGATTGCAGGGAACTCGCTAACCAACGCACATCTACTCTCAAGTTTAACAGGGCTGACTTACATTGACATCCCAATCCCCGACCCTCCTGATACCACAGCACCGAGTGTCACTGTTTCTGTGCCATCGGGAGTGCAGAACGGCGCATTTGATATAACAATTACGTTCACCGAGGCAGTCTCAGGCTTTGTGCAGTCAGATCTCTCCCTATCCGGCACAGCGAGTGCCTCAATCACGGCGTGGAATACCACTGACAACACAACCTACACTGCCACGATTACCCCCACCTCCAGTGGGAGTGTGACCTTGAGCGTCTCATCAGGTGTTGCCACTGATGTTGCGAATAACCCCAACACCGCTGCAACCTCACAAACAGTCAGGGTGGATGTTGACGCGCCGAGTGTCACTATTTCTGTGCCATCAGGTGATCAGACGGGTGCGTTTGACGCCACCATCACTTTCACGGAGGCAGTGTCAGGCTTTGAGCAACCAGACCTCAGTCTCACTGGCACAGCGAACGCCTCAACCACAGCATGGAGCACCACTGGCAATACCACCTATATTGCTACAATTACCCCGACTACCGAAGGAACAGTGATTATTAACGTCCCCGCAAATGTCGTAGCTGATGCAGCAGGCAATAACAATAGTGCTAGCACAGCCCAGATAGTCACTGTGAAGTTCAAGGACACACAAGCTCCCACAGTCACTATTAGTGTGCCAGCGGGTGTCCAGAATGGTGCGTTTGCAGTGTCATTCATATTTAGTGAAGTCGTTTCGGTCTTTGAGGATGACGAGGTTTCACTCACTGGCACAGCGAGTGCGACTATCACTGCATGGGATACCACTGACAAAATCACCTATACTGCTGCAATTACCCCAACAACCAGTGGAGAAGTGATTATCAATGTCCCTACAGGGATTGCAGCTGATGCGGCGCGCAACCCGAACACTGCTGCAACCCCACAAACTGTCCATGTGGATGTTGATAGTCCGCCGGTGACCATCGGTGTGCCTTCAGGTACACAGACAGGCGCATTTGATGCGACGATAACGTTCTCGGAGACAGTATCAGGTTTTACGCAATCAGATGTATCTCTGACCGGTAGCGCGGCGAGTCTCACAGCATGGCGTACTGACGATAATAACACCGTCTACACTGCAACGATAACCCCAACGGCAAGTGGCACAGTGACGGTTGCCGTTGCTGCTGATGTTGCAACGGATGCGGCGAATAACGCAAACACCGCGGCAACCTCACAAACTGTCACTGTAGATATTGATGCACCGGGTGTCAGCATTTCTGTGCCATCGGGTACACAGCCAGGTGCATTTAATGTGATAATCACATTCACGGAAGTGGTATCGAACTTTGTGCAATCGGATGTATCTCTGACCGGTATTACCGCGAGCATCACCGCATGGAGTGCTAACACAGCTAACACCGTCTATACTGCTACTGTTACACCGACAGCAAGTGGTACAGTGACAGTTGATGTCGCTGCTAACGTTGCAACGGATGCTGCAAATAACTCTAACACCGCAGCAACATCAAAAACAGTCACAATCAGTATTCCTGTACTCGTTTCCATACCGGATGCTGCGTTAGCAGTGCTAGTGCGGACGGAACTCGGTTTAGCCGCAAACGCGGCTATCACCACGGCAGATATGAGAAGATTAACGAGTCTAGGAGGGGGATCGGCAAGAAGACTGGGAATTAGCAACCTCACCGGTTTAGAACATGCGACGAACCTCGAGTCATTAACCCTACCTCGGAACAATATTAGTGACCTCAGTCCCCTTGAAAATTTGACATCCTTAAGGTCGTTATCCTTATCGCGAAATAGCATCAGCAATCTCACCCCTCTCACAAATCTGACAGGACTCACCTCGTTAGGACTAAAGCAGAATAGCATTAGTGACCTCAGTCCGCTTTCAGGATTAACGAAACTCAATTCGCTAGTATTGAAAAACAATAGTTTCACAGATGTAAGTCCGTTAGGAAATTTGGTGGCTGAAGACGGGACAACAAATCTTGCCACGTTACTCCTTCAGCATAATTCAATTGCGAATACAGCTGCGAATGCAACAGCACTTGGAGCACTTAGTGATGCTGGAACAAACATTGATATTGCTATCCCAGATGTAGATGTAAATGCCGCGCCACTTGCGAGCGAGAACATACCAGCCGAAACACTTTTGCTAACCAACTATCCAAATCCGTTCAATCCAGAGACGTGGATTCCGTATCATCTGGCAAACGCCAGCGATGTCCAAATCACCATTTATGATACGCGCGGCACCGTCGTCCGCCGACTGCATCTCGGGCATCAGCGGGAGGGCTACTACACCCGCCGGAGCCACGCCGCATATTGGGACGGCCGCAACGGGGTCGGCGAGCGAGTCGCCAGCGGTATCTATTTCTACCAACTCCAAGCAGATGAGGTTTCGCCATTGCGAAAGATGCTTATCCTCAAATAACCGTATTATCAAGAAGCGGAATGGAAGAATCCCTTAACCTAGCTATCACACAAACACTCTAAAAATTGTCCAAAGCTTAGCAAAGCTTAGGGTAATACCATTTCTGTTTAAAATTTTCCATTTTTTGTTGAATTTTTCCGTAAACGTGGTAAACTGTATTGCATCTAACCTATTAAAGGAGAACCTATGCGAAAAAAACTTCCCAACATTAGTGAAAACATCCAGACACTCAAGGCAGAGATGCGCAAAACTTCTGATGTCCATCGGAACCAAAAACGGATGATGCTCTATCACCTCAAAAGCGGGTATGCCAAAACGCGGCGGGAGGCAGCCGATTCAGAATTGGTATAAGATAACTGCTCTGTTGGTATATCGCTATAATTATACCAATTCCGATAATAAATCACTCGTTAATGGAAGTCCGATTTGCGTCAACTCATGTTGCCACTTTCAAAGAAAGTCATAAGCAAAAACGCATCAGACCCCCGTAGCCGGGGCATCTTGCCCCATCGGATAACGATATGCGTCAACTCATGTTGCCACTTTCAAAGAAAGCGTCATCAACCGCACCCCCGTAGCCGGGATTACAGGCGTTTCATATTTCATCAAAACCGCTAACGCGATATAAATTTTCAGAAATGGTATAAGCTTGCTGCTCTTCAGCAGACAGCGAATTTAGCCGTTTCACCTCTTCATATATAGCCTTCTTACGCTCCGCTTCGCGAGACGCACTATTCGTCAGATCCGCCTGAACCGTCGCTAGATATTCTTCTAACATCTCTCGCTTTTCTCTGGCTTCAGCGAGTGCCGCTAATTCCTTGTCGTTATGCGGGCGCGTCTTCGGAGGATGTGCCTGTGGGTCTGCTTCCGGTGCGGGGGGAGTTGCCGTGTTTCCGGGCACCTCAGGCTCGGCGGGGCTCACAGCCTCCGTATGCGTATAGGTCTCTGCGGTATCAGCATCCTCTTGATGGCTTTTCTCTCCATGTGTGGCATCCTTAGCCGAAGGCAAGGAGGGATCAGCAGTCCCGGCGGTATCCTTTTTCACTTGTGTGGGTTCTGCGGAATACCTCTTCACGCTCTCGGTATCCTGTTGCTGGCAGCCTATTGCTACAAGGCATAAGATTCCCGAACAGAGAAATAAACATTTCCAAAGTAACCGTAACATATTTCACTTCTTTGGTTTTGAGAAAAACACAGTGTTTTCGGTAAAAAACGATAAAACTCGTTTAAACTTCCCACCGCGTCGCGACGGAATGCGTCACACCGTCTGACAAGGTGATATAGTAGACTGTCAAGATGCTGTCGTCCGATAGTTGAGTGGATATCGGATAGCCCACATCGGCACCTGCGCGGGCAGGGTCACCGTGGAATTGGCACGGTTTGCCGCCATCGTCGCGGAGGATGATGGTGTTGTCAATATCCCACGTTACCCCGTTATCCTCACTCAGCACCGCCCGAACTCCCATCGGCTCACGACGGTAGCCAAACGAACACAGCACTCGCCCATCCCGCAGTTTCAAAAGGTGCGGCGGATGGCCCCAAATATCGGTACGCAACGGATACGACCATGTACGTCCGCTGTCGTCCGACCAGCGTTGCAACAGATATCCGCTTTCCGTCCGCGTGAGAGCGATTATGCAACCGGGCGACACTTCGAGAAACGCGCTTTCACTGCCTTCTGCGCCAAATGGCCCCCCACTCATGGGGAGCAGTCGCCACCGCCCGCCACCATCGTCCGACCGCCAGACATAATTGTGTCCATGCGAGGCGGGGTCGTTGCCATAAGCCGTAACCAGAATCGTTCCATCGGCAAGCACGGCGTGTCTCGGAAACGCTGTGATGTGGCTGACACCGGGAACAATCCATTCACGCCTGTTCCACGTCTGCCCTCCGTCGGATGACCGTTCGACAAACAACTTCCGTCCCCCCACGATAACCCTACTTTCGTCCACCGGATGCTGAGTGACCCTAAGCCCCTGCGCCTCGGCATCCTCCCGTCGCTCCGCCGGCCAGACCTCCCACCCGACTGAGCCCGTACACAGATATGACCCATCCGACATCACAGCCGCGAAACGGTCATACTTCTCACGCGGCGATGTCCCCGGCCAGTTTTGTGGTAGGGTCGGGGCACCGGTTTCTGTCCACGTCCCCCCTTCGTCTTCCGATACCAACACGACCCAGTCACCGATTGCGTAGTGGTCATGAAACGGAGCCACCGGGATGCCAACTGTCAACCGCCCGTCAGGCAGGTGGTTCAAGACGGGGAACCCCGCGTAGTGTCCATCACGTTTGTAAAGGATTGTGTGTTTCATCGTTTCCTCCATTCGGATTGAAACAACTTTCATACTTTGGTAAAATAGAGACCTCAATGAAAAGGCGAACCCTAAAGCCTCAACTCGCTATCATATATCAACTGAGGAATATTTTCAAGGAAATTATCAATCGCCTGATCGAAATGGATGCTTGCTTGAAATTTACGTTGTGCTATTTACCGCAGATATCGTACAATACCACTACCAAAGGTTGACCGCATACTCAAAAAGTATCGGTCATAAACATCCTCAATTTTTCGTTTTTAGAGGTGAACGATGAAGGTTTTGATTCTGGGAGCAGAAGGCAACCTTGGACCACACGTCATCAAAGCACTCGAACCCCATTACCACTTGCGCCTTACCGATATAAAGTCGATCTCGACCAAGCACGAATTTATATCCGTAGATGTCTCATCACAGGAGCAGGTGGTGCGAGCAGCGGAAGGGATGGACGCGATTATTAATCTATCCGTGTTGCGCCAAGACCGGCAGTTGGCATTTGATGTTAGTGCACGCGGGTGTTACAACATGATGCAGGCGGCGATAACGCACGGCATCCGTCGGGTGATTAACACCGGGCCACATTTTACGTTGGCTGGACAGACATACGAAGCGTTTGACTACGAACTGAACCCCGATATCCCTCCGCAAGCTGGCACCAATCTTTACGCTCTGACCAAGTCAGTCGGTCAGGAAATCTGCAAGGTGTTCGTCGAAAACAACGACGTGTATGTGCTCTGCTACCTATTCTACAATTTCCGAGACGCAGATGCCCCAAGAGTGGGCACTGACTTAACGCCCTTTTCTGTTTCGTGGCGTGATGCTGCCGAGGCCTTTCGGTTGGGGCTCACGGTTGACCTAGCGTCATTACCGTCCAAATGCGAGGTTTTCAACATCTTTACCGACCTACCTCACCAGAAATTTTCCAATGAGAAAACCAAGCGTATCTTAGGCTTCGCTCCCCAAGATGACCTTGGCCAACTGTGGCATAAACTCCCTCAATAGTCTGTGTGCAAAAGATACCAATCAGGAGGATAACAATGGATAGCGAAAAAGGCCGTCAGATTTATGCGGAATTCGGTGCCAAACCGATCATTAATGCCGTCGGACACATGACGGTGCTCGGTGGTTCGCGACTTTCACCGACCATCCAAGAGGCGATGGTTACAGCGAACCGCTATTTTGTAGATATGGAAGAACTTCTCAAGAAAACGGGTGATGCCATTGCCGAGATGCTCGGTGCGGAGGCGGCATTCGTGACGCCCGGGTGCGCGGCAGCGATTTCGCTCAGTGCCGTCGCTTGTATGACCGGAAGTGACCCCGCCAAAATCGATCAGCTACCCGACACAACTGGGATGAAGGACGAAATCCTCATCCAAAAACGCCAGCGATATCACTATGACCGGTGCTTGACGGTTTTCGGTGCCAAGTTGATTGAGGTGGGGGATGACAATGGCACAACTTCTGCCCAACTCGAAAACGCCATCACGGATAAAACTGCGGCTATCCACTACTTTGCGCCGGGCGGCGGAGATGGTGTCCTGCCTCCAGAGGAATGTATCCGTATCGGTAACGCGCATCGAATTCCGGTCATCGTGGATGCGGCGAGTCAAATCTATCCGCTCGAACTGCTACATCGGTATACAAAGATGGGTGCCAGTTTGGTTGGCTACGGTGCGAAATACTTCGGCGCGTGTAACTCAACGGGTGTGCTGTGTGGACGCAAGGAACTAGTGGATGCTGCCTATCTGCATAGTTTCATCGGCTACGAATCCACCCCGAATTACCCGGTTGGCAGACCGTTGAAATTAGACCGCCAAGAAATTATCGCCGTGGCCGTCGCGCTACGCGAGTGGGTGAACATGAACCATGAGGCGCGCATTGCCGAGCATTGGCGTAAAGCGGACGCACTCCAGCAGGCACTCGCGGGCATCCCTAACGTTACGACGACGCGAGTCGCTGAGGAACGTTCGCTCGGAAACGGGGTCAGCGTGACGTTGGATGAGCAGAAACTGGGAAAGACCGCAACACAAATTACAGATGCGCTATCCGAAGGCGACCCTGGCATCTTGGTGAATAGCGGTGGAAATTCAATTCATTTCGCTGTCGCCCATCTCCTAGATGAGGATATCGAAATCATCGCCGAACGATTGCGGGCGTTGCTCACAGCATAGCGTCCAATTCGGAAATAGTAATCAACGAACCTAATCCTACACCCGATTGTATTCGTCAATAATCACGTTTGACAACCCCTTAGCAGGTTTTCGTATAAAAACCTAAGTTGTTACCTTGTAAGAAAAAAGGAACGCAAAGGCGTCCGAAGACGGATGGTCGTCCGAGGACGGATGGTCCGAAGACGGATGGTCGCGTGAGCGAGCGCATCGCGTGAGCGAGCGCACAAGATGCCCTTACGGGTGGCGAGATGACTCGACGCAACTTGACGCACGTGAGCGAGCGCACAAAGGCGCAAAGACGCAAGGAAGACTAGAACGCGCAATCACAGCGGTGTAGCGATCTGCTGGATTTGGCAATCCAGCAGGAGCGGCCGGAGATCCGGCGCGCCGTGGTCTTTGCCAAAATGTAAAGGTTTATTATTTAAACTTGCTTACCGATGTCACTTTTAACCGTTGAATTTCTCAAACAGATTGACCGGCTACGCATCCGTTCTCAAGGGGTATTCCGAGGTCAGTTCAAAGGAGAGCGACGTAGCCTCAACCGCGGGGCTGGCGTTGAATTTGCGGATTATCGTGTCTACGAAATCGGCGATGACCTGCGCTATGTCGATTGGAATATCTATGCCCGATTAGGCCGCCTGTTTATCAAGCTATTCCGGGCGGATGAAGACCTTTCCATCTCGATTCTATTGGACAACAGTAAGTCAATGGGATTCGGGGCACCGACGAAATTGGCGTGTGCAAAACAGATTGCGGCGGCACTCGGGTATATCGGTCTAGCGAACTTGGATAGGGTCTCCATCCATACGCTCTCAGACCGCACACACCCTATCGTCGCGCCGACTTACGGGAAAGCGCAATTTGTCAAGCTATCTAGCGCGCTTCAAGAGGTGGATACCGCCGGGAAAACAGATCTGACAGAATGCCTGAAGCGTTTTAGCACCTATACGAGCCAAGCTGGCGTTGCAGTGGTGATTTCAGATTTTTGGGATATAAACGGCTATGAACCGGGCCTCAAGCAACTCTTAGGGCGGGGATTTGATTTGACGCTCATCCATCTGCTCAGTGACCAAGAGATGCATCCACAGATTTCCGGCGAATGGCGCATTGAGGATTCGGAAACTGGACAGGCCAAAGAAATCACGGTCAACGAACGGACGGTCGCGCATTATCGCAAGCGACTTGAGGATTTTTGCAATAACTTAGAGCAGTTCTGCATCACTCGCGGTGCGAACTATGTGCGTATCAGTAGCCGCACACCGATTGAGCACCTAGTCTTGGGAGACCTCCGAAGGATCGGTTTCATTCAGTAATTGATAAATTTCTTATGAATTGGATCCGTTTTGAATACCCTATCTTGCTCCATCTCCTCTGGGGAGTCCCTCTCCTTATAGCGCTCTATCTCTACGCATTTCGACAGAAGAAGATAGCATTCCAGCGATTCAGTCATCACTTGACCGCGTCGGTTCATTTTGGACGACAAAAAATAGGAACCGCTTTGATGATACTGGGCTATCTGTTCCTCGTCCTTGCCCTCGCACACCCGCAGGTCGGGACCAAGTCGGAACCGAGCCAGAGGCCCGGATTGGATATTATGGTCGCTGTAGACATTTCGGCGAGTATGTTGGCAGAAGACATCAAACCGAATCGGCTTCTGACCGCAAAGCGGGCGATTGCTTCACTCATTAATCGGCTCCGGGGAGAGCGGATTGGATTGATTGCGTTTGCTGGCAGCGGCACTGTTCAATGCCCATTGACAACCGATTATGCGACAGTTCGCGGATTTTTGGATGTCCTACAGCCGAGTACGGTTTCACAAAGCGGAACGCAGATTGGCGAGGCGGTTCGCACAGCGGTAACCGGTTTCAGTTCAGAATCGGATGGACATGTCGAAGGGTTCACCCCCTCAGAAGTGTTGAACCGCTCAGTTAAGGTATTGGTCGTTTTTTCAGATGGCGAAGACCACGGCGAGGGGGCAATCAATGCCGCAGAGTCCGCATCTGAGCGTAGGATACGAATCTTCTGTGTTGGGGTCGGTTCACCAGCAGGCGCGCCGATTCCGATACGCGAGGGACAGGGACAGCTGGTAGGCTACAAGCAATATCAGGGCGAAATGGTCGCTACTAGATTGAATGATTCCCGATTGCGGACGATTGCACAATTGACAGATGGCGGGTATTATAACGTGACTGAAATGGATGCGTTATTCAAAGCACTCTTCACCCTCGAAACACGGGCGTTTGAGGCGCGGCAGTTTACGCAGTATGAAAATCGGTTTCAATATTTCCTCGCATTGGCACTGCTGTGCTTAGTTTTAGAGCTTCTACTCACAAAGCGGGAAAAGACTGGAAGAGAGGGAAGAATGGAAGGATGGAAGGGATAGAAGGATGGAAGGGTGGAAGGATGGAAGGGTGGAAGGGAGTGTCGGCGGCATTTGGGCAAGTTTATCCAATTACCGTTTGATTCTTTTGAAACCTTCTACTATAATTTCCGATAATATAATTGAATAGAACTATTCGTATTATGTCGAGGCAAGGATGCCTCTCCTAGTGAAATTTGACAATCAAAATCGGTAATGTTTGGTGGCTCGGGTGGGAAAGGCATTCCCGCCATAAGCCGAGATCGCAAGAAGGGTAGGAAAGGGATTTCCTACCCACGGGGCCGGAGGTTTTTAGAAATTACCGAAGTTGAACGTCAAAACTCATCAGGGTCGAGGCAAGGATGCCTCTCCTACAAGGTCGAGGCGAAGGATAACAATGGCAAACATACAGATACTAATTGTTGAAAATAATAACGGTGCGGCTGAATACTTAAAGCATCAGTTGGAAATTTTGGACTATACGGTTACGGACATCGTCCCCACTGGTGAGGAAGCGATTCAAAAAGCCACCGAAACCCGCCCCAATTTAGCACTGATAGATATGATGTTAGAAGGCGATATGGATGGCATCGAAATCGCTGAACAGATGCGCGACCGTTTCGATATTCCGGTGGTCTATCTGACAACTGATGCTAATAAAGAGCTGTTGCGGCGAGCAAAGATAACCGGTCCATTTGGCTATATGCTCAAACCGGTTGAAGAAAGAAGATTACACCTGAACATTGAGATTGCCCTTTATATGCACGAGATGGAACGGAAGTTTAAGGAGGAGCAACAGTGGCTTTCGACTATCCTCAAAAGTATTGGCGATGCCGTAATCGCGACTGATGAAAACGGATTCGTCCAATTTATGAATCCCATCGCCGAGGCATTGACCGGTTGGAATCAGGAAGAAGCTTTTAGTCAAGATTTGGCAGAAGTCTTCAATGTCATCGGTGAAAAAACCAGCATCCCTATCAAGCAACATATCATGAGGGCCCTCCGGGAGCGAATCATCGTCGGTCAGACGGAACACAATGTACTCATTGCAAAATGCGGTAAAGAAACACCGATTGATTATAGTGCGGCACCGATTCGAGATGAGAAAGAAAGCATTACGGGTGTCGTTCTCGTTTTCCGTGACATCACCGAACGCAAACTGGTCGAGGAGAAGTTGAAGGAGACAGCGAGTGCCTTGAGGAATCAGACCAGAATTTTGCAATCGGTTCTTGATAGCATCGCCGATGGCGTGGTCGTTGCCGATGAAAACGGGGAGCTCCTGTTATTCAATCCGGCGGCGGAGAAAATTACGGATATTGGACGCACAGGTACAAAGCTTGATGAGTGGTCTAAAAAAAGCGGTGTATTCGCCCCTGATACCGTAACACCGTTCCCAATTGATGAGCTACCGCTAGTGCGCGCCCTCCACGGCGAGGCATCAGAGGAGGTCGAGATGTTTATTCGCAATCCGAAAGTGCCGGATGGTGCCTACATCACCGCGACCGGGAGCCCGTTAGGCGATGAATCCGGAGTGACAAAGGGAGGCGTTGTCGTGTTCCGGGATGTCACCGAGCGCAAGCAAGCCGACGAAGCGTTGGCTCGCGCTTATACCCAAGGCCGGTTAGAGATTGTCGATACGTTACTCCACAATATCGGAAACGCCATCAACAGCGTGACGATAGGAATCGGGACCATTCACGAAAACTTAGTGGACAATCAACTCACCAACCGCCTCGTGGCGTTGGCGGATGTCATAGAAGAACACCAAGACGATTTTAGCGATTACGTTGCAAACAGCCCGCAAGGGCAAAAGGTCGCGCCGTTTATTATAGCCCTTGCCAAAGATTTTGCGAAACAGAACGATAAATTGGCAAAGGGCATCGTCCGTGTACGAGATAGAGCGGAACACATCGCCGATATTGTTCGGATGCAGAAATCGCTTGGCAGAAGCAGTGTATATCGCAAAGATATCAGTTTGAAGAAAACAATCAGGGATGCCATCAGAGTGTTGAGCGATTCTATCAACAACAGGGATATTGAGATTCAAATTGATTGCGAGCATGCGCCTAAAGAGATTCGGACGCAGGAGAGTCAGTTTCATCAGATGTTGGTCAATTTGGTCAAAAACTCAATCGAGGCCATCGACGAATTGGCCACATCAGGCACACTCTCTGAAGCATCCCTCATCCAGATCCGATGCTATGTCAGATCTGGTTCATTCATTGTTGAAGTGATCGATAATGGTATCGGCATTGAAAAGGACAAATTCGAGACCATCTTCCATGGCGATTATACAACCAAAGAATCGGGAAGTGGGCTTGGGCTCCATTCGATTACGAATTTTGTCAATGGATTGGGCGGGGAAATCTATCCATTAAGCGATGGTATCGGCAAAGGCGCGACGATACGAGTTATGATACCCCTTTCGTCAGTTATCGCGTGATTGGAAGAGAGGGAATGGAAGGATGGAAGAGGGGGAAGGATGGAAGAGTGGAAGGGTGAGATTGGTTATATGAAGTTTCAGAAATTAAACGGGTAACTCCGGTTTTCCCAACCCCCGGTAGGTGCGGTTTTGCGTCAAGTCATCTGAAGATGCGTCAACTCATGTTGCCATCCGTCCTCGGACAGATGGGCAGATGACTGCGCGCATCTTGTGCGCTCGCTCACGCGATGCGCTCGCTCACGCGACCATCCGTCCCCGGACCATCCGTCCTCGGACCATCCGTCTTCGGACCACCCGTTAGGGGTAACCGCACCGGGCACCCGTATGAAATTACCCTATTTATTTTTTAAACGTCATGTGACCAAACCCCTCTCAAAGTATCGGGAGTAGGAACTCCCTCCCACAAGTTTATTATTTAAAGTTGCTTAACTTGAGGTCTTATGAAACTTAAAAATGGCTGGAACAACCGCGTTCTGATTGTTGATGACCAGAAAGAGATACACCAAGACTTTGAGGAGATGCTGAAACCCGGTCCTACAGGGGTATCAACCGATGATTTGGCGAAGGCCTTTACCTCAGAAGTGGATGAGAACTTTCTGCCGGAGTTCGAGCTTTTTCATGCCACAAGTGGAGAAAAAGCGTACCAAGTCGTCAAGGAAGCGATCGAGGCGAATCGTCCGATTGCCGTTGCACACGTTGACATCAGAATGCCGCCGGGCATAGATGGTGTTGAAACCACGCGGCGAATACGGCAAATCGACAAAAATATCGAAATCGTCATCATGACGGCTTACACGGACAAACCGCTCTCGGAAATTGTCCGTGATATGGAATTGCTTCACAAATTGCTCTACATCAGAAAGCCTTTTGCGCGTGAGGAAATCCAGCAGATGACGCTTTCTCTTGTAGAGAAGTGGAATGTCGAAAGGGAGTTAGCGGAGAATCGCCAACAACTCGCGCTCAGCAATCAGAGACTTGAATCCGTGCTTGACTCCACGGGTGATATCATCGCAATGTTCGATGTTACGGGACACCTGCTGTTTGCGAATCGGTGGTATGAAGAGCTGTTTGGGTTGACCGAAGAGCAACTGAAACAGATGGCACCAGAGCACCTGCGTGCGCATATTAAACAGTGTTTCCAAGAACCGGAACGCTTTGAACAAACGGAGGCATCATTTTTCGCAGACCCTGATAAGCACTTTGCTGAAATCACGGAGGTTCGTCACCCCAAACACAAAATGCTCTACCGATTCACAGCACCGGTACACGATGCCACAGGCAACAACATCGGGCGCATTATCGTCTATCGGGATGTCTCTAAAGAAATCGAAATTGACCGGATGAAAGCCGAAGTCTCCCGTTTACGGGCCGAACTTGAAACGAAATATTCCTTTAACCAGTTAATCGGTAAGAGTGAAAAGATGCAAGAGATGTATGCCCTGATGCGGCAAACCCTCGAAAGTAATATTACCGTCCTAATCGAGGGCGAAAGCGGCACCGGTAAAGAATTGGTCGCAAAATCCATCCACTTTAATAGCCCACAGAAAAAAGGTGCATTTGTCGCCATCAATTGCGCTGCCATTCCTGAAACGCTCATTGAAAGCGAGTTTTTCGGCCATGAGCGTGGCGCGTTCACCGGTGCCTCTATGCAAAGAATCGGGAAATTCGAGAGTGCGAATGGGGGAACGGTCTTCCTCGATGAGATTGCGGATATGCAGCCCTTTCTTCAGGCCAAGTTATTGCGTGTGCTTCAGGAACGGGTGATTCAGCGTGTCGGTGGAACAACGGACATCCCCATTGATGTCCGGATTATCGCCGCAACGAATAAAGACCTTGAGGCCTCCGTGAAAGCGGATCAATTCCGCGAAGATCTGTTCTATCGCATCGCCGCGTTTCCGATTGTGATTCCTCCGCTTAGAGAACGTCGCGATGACATCCCCTTGCTCGCAGACTATTTTTTGAAAATACACACCCAAAACGTTGGCAAATCAATTACTGGAATCTCTCCCGACGCTTTGCACCTGTTAATCAATTACGACTGGCCCGGCAATGTTCGGGAGCTAGAGAACGCCATTGAACGTGCGATTTTGCTTGAGACCTCAAGTCTATTACAGGCAGAGAATCTACCGCCACAGGTTTGTGCTATTGAACCCATCCCCGCCCAAAATGGAACCCCATCCGAAACAAATATCCTTTCCCTCGAAGCGGCTGAGAAACAGGCAATCGTCAGTGCCCTGCAAGCCACAGACAACAATATCACCGATGCTGCTCAGGTGTTGGGCATCCATCGTGTAACCATCCATCGAAAATTAAAGAAATATCAATTGCTCTAAGCAAGTTTCAAGAATAAACCTGTGGGAGGGAGTTCCCACTCCCGATTCAACGAGCAAGCTCCACCCGTTTTGGGTGCATTAAGCATAAAGTGCTATTAACTCTCCCGTCAAATACAGGAGCGTGTGATACATCTAGAGTTAATAGTACTCCCAAAACGACCCCCGCGACGTGTTGCAAAGTGTATCGCGTTGCAATATGCAATACACCCCTCGCAACACTATCCTACCTATACGCATTAGCCGATACCCCCTGTTCCACCCCTTTCACTGTTGTACTTTGCAACAATCCCTATTTTCCCACTTATAAAGACAACCTGACCGAAAGACTGTCATATCAAGGGTTCAAACCTGTTTTTCGCTTTTCGGCCTAAATTGGCACGGTTTATGCGCTATCCTCAGGCGAGTTCTGAAAATGTAAGGAATAAGACTGGAAATGGTTCGTTACCGATTCCAACCACAGGCAGGGCAGAAAAGCAAGGAGGAGGATAAAGAATGAATGAAGCACCAGGATTGCTAATTTCCTCTCAACCCATTAATTACATCCATACCCTTTACGAGGCGGTGAAACATCGCGAGGATGAATCCGCAGTTTCATTCCCATATCTGATGGGTGTCTCCGGTGAAGCCTTCCGGTTCTTTTACAATCGTGCAGCACCAGAGGCAGGGATGAACACCTTTTTTCACAATCCATTACGTGCGGCGTGCAAAGCGTTAGGCTTCAACTTTGAAATTTCATACGACGAAACATTCACTGCGGCGTGGGAACGGCTTTCCGAGAACATGAGTGCTGGCAAGCCAACGTTACTTCCGTTTCCCGATTGCTGTCCGTTCTTGATGGAAGGGAAACACCCCGAAGAGATCGTTTACCAGAACGGCTCTCGGCACCAAATCGGAGCTGAAGATGTCCGTGAGCAGTGGCAGCCCGGCGGCGGATTCCTTGAACTCGGGCCGCATGGATACTACCAATTTGTCATTGACAGTCGTGACCGAGAACCGAAAGCCCGAGATGTCGCTTTGGGGGCACTGCGCGGTGCAATTAAAATGATGAATACCCGCCGCAAGATTCGCGACTGTGCGATGGGGCTTGCCGCCTACGAAGAATTGATTTCCGACCTCAATAACCTGACCTCCGGGAGGCGGAAACCCGCCGAACACGATATAGATAAAATCGCAAAGTGGGCTTCAATGCCGCTTGAGCAGTGTATCGAAGCGCGAAAAGCGGCTTTTGAATATCTGATATCCGTCCGAGAACACTTTGAAGCTGAGGAACAGGAGCATCTCGATAAGGCAATCGCCGCGTACCAGGCGGTTGTTGTGTTGCTGAAAAAAGTACAACAAGTGTTGGGTAATCCAGCCGCCCCTTCTTCACAGAGTCAAGCAATCAGACGATTCAGGAGCAATTGCCGGATGGCGGTCAAACTGCTCCAGAAAGTGCTGAGTGTGGAGACAGCCGGTATTGGTGAAATGGAAAGCATCATCCAAATCAGCGAGAAAGTGAAAATGTAGTCAAATGATGCTTGGCGCATTTCGATTTCTCTCACTTCGCAAAAGGAGTTGCCATGAAACAGTTTCTAAGGATTCTTACCTATGCAAAGCCGTACTGGATCAAAATGGTATTAGGTTTTGTATTGATTTTGATTGTCAGTCAATCATCACTGTTTATGCCGCTGGTGTATAAGTTCGTTATTGATGGCATTCTGCTCCATTCAAACGAATCACTACTGGATATTGATCTAAGCTTTAGTGACGACCTAGACAACAGTGGGGATACGATACTCTCCGAGGCGTTAAGGAGCGAACTTGCGGATAAATGGCTTGTGCTGTCGCCAAACACGACCGTTTCTACCAAAAAGCCAGGGCGCGAATGGCGAATTGCCGATAAAGAGAGCAACCAACAGTATATCATTCGCCAGAACCGGTTCAAGATCTCTGCTAAAAAAGCTGGTCTCGGTGACTCGTTCAACGACCAAGACACGCCCCAAACCGTATCAGACGATTTATTCAATGAGTTCAAAGAACAGGGAATCTTATTGAAACCAGCCGCCACCGTATCCGTTGCGGAGGCAGGTCACAGGTGGATTGTTGCGGATGGAGAACAGGACCACGTCATATTGAAAATAGACCGCAACCTGCACGTTTACGAAAGCGTACTAAGGGTTTATCCCGCTCAAATTACCCATAGTTTCTTTGGTCGTGAGTTTACCTACTCATTCATAGGTTGGCTCAGCGTGATTTTATGCGTCATCATCGCGTTCTACGCGACGTTCACCATCCTCTCCTATATACGCACCTACATCATGACATGGGCAAGCTCACGGATTCTCTTTGATATGAGAAACCAGGTCTTTGCACACATGCAGAAGCTGTCGATGCGTTTTTACGATGTTCAGGGCACAGGTCAAATCCTCTCACGAGTCAGAGAGGATGTGAGTGCGCTCCGCTCGCTGGTCACGCAGACCTCAATCGATATCATTACCGATGCGGTGACGCTGGTCTTCATGCTGGCCATCATGTTTACGTGGCATTGGAAATTGACGCTACTCTCGCTCCTCGTGCTACCGCTGATGGTTGGGAACTACTTCTTCTTTATTGACAGGATGCGTCCGATATGGCGTATCTGGCGCCACAAGTGGGCGGACATCTCAACGGCGTTATACGAAACAGTCGCTGGCGCGCAGGTGGTCAAGGCGTTCAATCGGGAACACCATCAGGAACGCAAACTGTTCCGCAACATGCGTCAAACGTTGCAATGGCAGATTGACATCGCCAAGAACCGAACCGCCATGTCGATGCTCTCGATCTTTTTCCGCAGGATCGGCAGTGCGATGGTGCTCTGTTACGGCGGCTATCTTGTGTTACAGGGCGAATTTACAATCGGTATGATGATGGCGTTTTACCAGTATTTGGACAGGCTTTACAGTCCCATCATGACGCTCATCAACATTAACACGACGATTCAGGAGGCGATGGTCTCCGCCGATCGGGTGTTCGGTATGCTCGATTCAGAACCGATGGTTGCAGAAGCCCCTGATGCGATTGAGATGCCGCCGATTCGTGGACACGTCAAGTTTGACAATGTCTCCTTTAGCTACGAACCGGAAAATCCAGTGCTCCATAACATCAACCTTGAAGTGAAGCCCGATATGATGGTGGCACTTGTTGGGCCGTCTGGGTGTGGAAAAAGCACCATCGCGAATCTCATCGCTCGATTCTACGATGTGACAGATGGTGCGATTACCGTTGACGAGCATGATATCCGCAAGGTCAAAATCAAGTCGTTGCGGAACCAACTGGGGATTGTGTTGCAGGATAACTTCCTCTTTCAGGGCTCTGTCGCCGAGAACATTCGATTTGGTCGTCTGAATGCGACAGATGAGGAAGTGGTGGATGCCGCGCTCGCCGCCAATGCCCACCAATTCATCGTGGAGCAGCTACCAGAGGGATATGAGACAGAAGTGGGTGAACGGGGATTGCGGCTGTCGGGCGGCCAAAAACAGCGCATCGCGATTGCCCGAACCATTTTACGCAATCCACGTATTCTGATTCTCGACGAAGCGACCTCTGCCTTGGATTCGGAATCCGAGGAGCAGATTCAGCAGGCGTTAGATCGGTTGATGAAGGAGCGGACTTCCTTTGTGATTGCCCACCGGCTTTCAACCATTTTGAAAGCGAACATGATTGTGGTTATTGAGGAGGGCAGAATCGTGGAGACGGGCACTCACGAGCAGTTGTTGGATGCCGATGGGAAGTATGCGGAAATGTATCGGACACAGTTCAAGAGTGAACAGATAACTGGCTTAAATGAATTACCCAACTTAAACAAGAAGGGTGGATTTCCCACCCACGGAATCGTAGTGTAAGGATCCCAGCAGGAGCGGTCCAGGGCAGAGATTTATGCGCCAATTCATATTGCCATCCTTCTTAGGACAATCTAGCAGGAGCAACCTTGACCGCGGCATGTAAGATTTATTCTTGAAACTTGCTTAAATAAGTGGAGAAGACAGATGAAAACCAAAATTCAGCGATGGTGGTGGAGCGTTTTGACGATTCTGGTCATCTCGTGCACACCGATTTTTGCCAATGTTGGAAATTCAACTCGCGTCATCAAAGCGAACTGGTTGGGCAGCTCATCTTCTACAGGGCCGCCCGTTATTGACGGTGACCTTTCAGAAGCGGTATGGCATCAGATAGTTCACGGAGAGGATGCCGCACAGGGGCGTAGGGGCGGGGTTCCTCTGACCGTACACGGCAAAGATGCCGCTCACATGGTTGCTTGCGACTTTGTCCGGGCAAAACAGACGGGCGGAGTTCCTGCAAAATTGAAAACGGAAGCGATGGTTTTGTACGACGAAGATACGCTTTATATCGGTATGCTGTGCGAGGAACCGAATATGAACGCGCTCCGTGAGACGCAGACTCGCCGTGATTCTGCTGTCTGGCAGGATGATACCGTTCAGGTGCAACTCGACACCTACAACGACCAGCGAAACTGCTATGTCTTGGCGGTCAATACGCTAGGGACTCAGATGGATGCCAAAATCAGTAACGAAGGGGGTTACGACGAGAATTGGAACGCGAACTGGGAGGCAAAGGTTCAGAAAAACGGCGACCATTGGACAGCAGAGATGGCGATTCCATTTCGTGAACTCCGCTTTAATCCGAGGCAGACGGAGTGGGGCATCAACTTCTGGCGGCGGCATCCGATGGACCAGGAGCGGTATTCGTGGTCGGATACGAAGGGGAGTTTCTCCCGTGTTTCGGATTTCGGTAAATTAACAAACCTGAATTTTAGTCAAGTAAACACGGCGCGCAAAATCGGCATTCTCCCTTACATGACGCAACGGTCTGTCAAAGGGCAGGATGTCGCGTTCAATAAGGGGCTAGACCTTATCATTCCGGTATCCACAAATATCACCACGAATCTCACCTTCAGTCCCGATTTCTCACAACTGGAGAGTGATTCCACGCAGATTAATATCTCAAGCGATCGGGAGATGTTTCTCCCGGAACGCCGTCCATTTTTCCGGGAAGGTGCTGAGCTGTTCGACCTTCCGCTTGACCTGTACTATTCTCGTCGGGTTCAAGAGATTGATTACGGTGTGAAATCAACGGGCAGGGTCGGCGACTACAATTTCGCGCTTATCAATACTTACGGGCAGGTTGTTGACCGCTACGACGGGAATGAGAAGAAGCAGGCGAATCTCTTGGCGAGTCGCGTCAACAGGAACATCGGCGAGCGAACGGTGATTGGCGCGATGGGGGTTCAGAAGCATCAGGATGACCGAGATGTGACACTCCTATCGCTTGACAGTCGGCTGGCACTCCATCGGGACTGGACTGCACGGGGGCAGTATGTGGTAAATTCCATCAATGGCAACCCCATGGGGGAGACACCGAATAACGGGACACACGGTAACGGGATACACCACGCCTATCACACTTCAATAAACTGGCACGGTCAAAGTGGCTGGCAGAACGGTTGGAATGGAAGTGTCCGCCTCGAAGAGATTCAGGACGGTTTTCGTCCGAATGAAACGGGCTATGAGGATGAGGCGTTCCGCAAAACGTATAGCCGTCTGGGATACGGACGGCGGCTGGCGGAGGGGCGTAGAATCCAATCGTTTAGCGTTAGCGGCTATCATTTCCATAAGACCAACGCACAAGGGTTGCTCTGGGTGCGTCGTATCGGATTGTCATCAAGTGTTGATATCGGACGGTTTGACATCACCACCTACGGCGGATTCGGTGCGCAACGCGACAAGGGGCGGCTGTTTGACAGGAGGTATGTCGGTTCACGGATTTCGTACCGCTCAAAATGGGGTGGGATAAACCTTTTCAATCGCGTGGGTGAGATTCAGGAGCAATTCAGTCGGTACTCTAGTTTCTCTGTGAATGCCAACCTCTTCAGCAAACTCACAGTCAATTTTGGCCTCCGCAACTTCTTCTGGAGAACGCATCAAAATACGCTCATCTTCCGTCTCCGTAGCAACTACCAATTTACACCACGGCTCGGTTGGCGAATCTTTGTGGAACGGGTTGATAGACGGCTTCAAGAGGAGGTCAGCTATAACTTCAACTCGGTCTTTGACTACCAATTTACGCCTGAAAGTCGCCTCTACTTCGTCTTCGTTGATAACTCCAAAGGGGAGCGGGCGGTGCTTACCAAAATGTCGTACCTCTTTGAAACTGGCACTCCGTTTTAGCTTGATAATTTAACGCAAGGGCACAGGGAACAAGAATCAAACGCAAGGGCGCAAAGAACGCAAAGGCGCAGGGAAGATAAGAATTTAACACAGGGGGTTAAGAATCTAACGCAGGGGCGCAGGGAACGCAGGGAAAAGACAGAAAAGAATCTTTTTTTATCAATCTTGCGTGTAAGACCCCATCCCTTTTGCGTCAACTCATGTTGCCATCCGTCCTCGGAAGGGTGGGGATGTAACACGCCGCAGCGCGCGCGTCTGAACCATTCAGACGCGCGTAAAAAACCTTGTAAATTTCGATGGGATATGCTATGCTCCTTCTACCGTTTCGAGGCAAGGGTTCACAATCGCAACCTAGCGGGTGCTTGCCTCACCTTCTGAAACAAGGCATAAACGGTGAAACGGAATCCCATGCGAACATTTAAATACAAACTACAAAACCACAAGCGCAACAAACACTTACATCGCGACTTGGAAATCATCGCCCACGTTCACAACCACTTCGTGGCATTGTGTCGCCGCCACTATCGCATCTATGGACAGTGCGAAGGCTACAAGCGTTTGACATTCAGCCGAATGTCCAAGCACCTCACGAAACTCAAACGGCTTGATAAGTTTGCCCACTGGCACATCCCGTTTTCGTGGGCAGTCCAAAACGCTTTGAAACGAATTGAACGCGGATATATCAATTTCTTTGAAAAACGTGCCAAACGGCCACCCAAATTCAGAAGTCGTAAAAAATACCGGTCTATGACGTTTGACGGTTCGCAAGTCAAAATAGAACCCGTCGCCGATGCGGAACATGGCATCCGCCGGTCGCCCGTTGCGAAAATTTGTATCCGGAGGCGTTGGTATCGGTTCTGGTCTTCGAGACCGATTGAAGGCAATATCAAACAGGTAACGGTCAAGCGTGATACACTGGGCGATTTCTATTTAACCATCACAACAGATTTGAATGGGTCGCTTGTCGATAGGCGACCCATTCAAGAAGGTTTAACCCCGGAACCACTAACTGGTGAAACAGCAGGGTTTGATTTTGGGTTAAAAACCTTTCTCACCTGTTCTGATGAAACGAAATACGAATCGCCCCTGTTCTATAAACGCTCGGCTACTCATGTTGCCAAAGCCTCACGGTCGCTGTCCAAAAAGAAACAGGGCAGTAACAACCGTGAAAAAGCACGAAAGCACCTGGCCCGTGCCCACCGTAAAATTCAACGCCAGCGTGAAGATAATCACTTCAAACTTGCCATCGACCTCGTCCGCAAGTTTGACTTCTGCTTTTTTGAAGATCTAAACCTCAAGGGTATGGCCCGGCTTTGGGGCAAAAAAGTGCTTGACCTCGCCTTCGGTGACTTCATGTTGAAAATACGATGGCAAGCCCATAAGCGGTGCAAGCGTGTTGAAACCATTAACCGTTGGACAGCCACAACAACGGTTTGCCATAGTTGCGGTCAAAAACACGCCTTCATAGACCTCAAAGTCCGTGAATGGCGTTGTTCATGTGGGATCAAACACGACCGCGATGTGAACGCCGCAAAAGTGGTTCACAAGGTTGGGACATCAACCTTTTTGAATCGGTCGCTTATCGATAAGCGACCCGATTCAATTGCCGGAGAGAGTGTTAGACTCGCTACAGCGGGCATCCCTCTATGATAGCAGAATCCCCATCCCTTTAGGGTGGGGAGTATGTCAATCCCTCTGTTCTTACCCCTCTCCTCCTCTCTGCGTCTCTGCGCCTTTGCGTTAAGTTTTTCTTGCTGACCACAATCCTGCGGGCCGGAAGCGCATCATAACGATGAGTAGAATCCCGAAGATTAGGTAACGGGCACCGGCCAATTGAGCGGGTAGAATAAACCGCAAGACTTCGCCCAAAGCCCCTAAGATGCCACCACCAATTATGGCCCCGGTAATGCTACCCATCCCACCGAGAACGACCATGCACAGAATGAAGATGGATTCCCAGAATTCAAAGGCTGTGGCACTGATGTTGGCTTGAAATTGTGCGAAAAACGCGCCGCCGATACCTCCAATTGCCGCGCTGATGGCAAAGGCGAGGGATTTGTACTCACGCAGGTTTATCCCCATACTGGAGGCGGCCTGCTCGTCTTCGCGGATTGCCTCCCATGCTCTGCCGATTCGTGAATGCTGTAGCCGATAGACGACGAAAATTGTGATACAGAGTAGAATCAGGATATGATAATAGTGTTGCAAGTTGTACTTAAGCTCATATCCAAACAAATTCGGCCGGGGGATATCGTTGACAAACCCGTTTGGGCCACCGATAAGCCATGTCTCATTTTTCACGATACGGAACAACAACTCGGCGAACCCGAAGGTCACAATCGCGAAGTAGTCGCCTGTCAATCGTAGCGTCGGTGCGCCTCGCAGTAACCCCCAAAGCGCGCCGTGAATCGCGGCGAGCGGTAGAACGACCCAATAACTCCACTCTAACCTTACCATCAACAGCCCTGCGGTATACCCACCGACCAGATAAAACCCAACGTATCCGAGGTCTAGCAGTCCGGTAAATCCGGGTACGACGTTCAGTCCCACCGCAAGTAGCATGTAGAGGTAGGCAGATACGACAATTCGCAATCCGTAGTCTCCGCTCGGGAAGGGTAGTGTTATCAGGGGGAGGACGCATACAATGATAAGGATGGGCATGATTTTTTTTAATGATATTTGGTTTTGCATATTTTCCGTTCTGCCTTTTCTAGAGTTTCGCTTAACTGTTGGTAATCTTCGTCACCCATCCGGTGGTTGCGTCACAATAGAGGAAATCATCGCCAAAGATGGATAGCCCGTGCGGTTCTGGGTCTGATTCAGGCACGATGATGCGGTCTAGTTCTGAGCCGTCATCCAGATCGAGTTTAACGATGACGCGGTCGGAGGTGTGTATGACCCAGATGCCGTCACTCACTCGCACGACCCCATGTCCTCGACCATAAGGGAGCGGAATTGTGTGTTGTATAGACCAGTCGTCAATGCGTACTTTGTGTAGGTCTTGATTTTTCAGCGTCTCAACCCAGAGATGGCCTTCGTCATAGTGGTCATACTCGACTCCGTGTGTCCCACCGCCTTCGGGGATGGGGTGCCGCGCTAGGGTTTCGCCGGTGTGTGGGTCAACTTTAAGGATTTCGCCTTGTTGTGCGTCGGTTAGTCTAGGTTGCCTCCATAGGGTGCCTGCACCATTGGCTGCTAACCAGAGCGCGCCATCGCCGAATGCCATCCCGCTGGTATTCGATGATTCACTGGGAATATCTCGAATTAGCTGGGTCACGCCGTAGTCTGAGGGGTCGGATAGCTCGACTAATGCTACGCGGTCGGTAATTTGGTCTACAATCCAAAGGCCTTCTTCGGTGACTTGGAGTCCATTGGGGATCGCGTAGGGGGCGCGAAATAGTTTTTGTATTGTTCTGGGCATTTGTGGTCTCCTTTTGTAACTGTCTGGATTAAACGGATTATTGGCTTACGCGGATTAAAAGAAGTCTGTCGTTTTGGGCGCGTTATGCTTAATGCACCCAAAACGAGAAGCGCGGATTAAGAAACATAGATGCCCCGTCTACGGGGTGTTGCCTATTCTACGGTTTCTGAGGTTTCTGTGCTAGTACACGCCTACAACTACAGTTTCCTGAAGTTCGGAGAGGAGCCGAAGATTCTCAACGCCATCCCAGGGGTATTGTGGGATTGGGGAGGCGCGTTCTGCTTCGTCTCGTTCTAGGAAGCGTGGCATGAAGAATTCTTTGGTCAATGTTGTTAGCATCACTCGACCAGTGTCGCCGTAATCGACGAGTCTTTCCGGGTTGTTCGGGTCAACGAGTTCAATGATGGCGCGGGGGTGTGGCGGGTAGTAGATGATAGCGTAGTTGTCGGCAGGGTCGAAGGGTTTGCAACACGCTAAGCCCATTAGGGTGTTGCCATAAGTCGGCACGAAATCAATACCGGGCACTAATTCTTCGCGGGCGAAGCGGTGGAATTGTGCGTTCATCTCTGTGCCACCGCAGAAGATGCCTTTGATACCCACCTTTTGCAATGAGATTTTCTCACATAACCCTTCAAGTAGTTTGGGGGTTGTGAAGAGGCATTGGATATTGTCGTGCGCTCGCAGGATGTTTAGGGCTTGGTCGATGACGTGGTTCTTGTAGCTGTCTAACTCTTGGTGCTTGCCGTACTTGATCAGTTTGTTGACCCAGCGGGGGTCGAGGTCTACAAGGAAGCAGATGCCGCCCCGGTGTTGTGCGAGATATTCGACGGCAAGGCGGAGTCGGCGGGGGCCTGTTGGGCCGAGCATGAGCCAGTCGCTGCCGCGTGGGAAGCTATCTTCTGAAAGGGTGTCGCTGAACATCTCGTAGTCAATCTGAAAGTCACGGATGCTGATGCGACTTTTGGGGACACCGGTTGAACCGCCCGTTTCAAACACGTAAACGGGTTCGTTAGCGTATCCTTTTGGCACCCAACGCCGTACTGGTCCGCCGCGCAACCATTCGTCTTGGAAATGTCCGAGCAGTTTCAAATCGTAGTAGCGGTGAATTTCTTTGCGTGGGTCAAAATCGAGATTGTCCGCAAATTCCAACCAGAATGGACACCCTGTCTCTGGGTTGAAGTGCCATTCGATGATTTCGCGAGTGTGTTCGTCGAGTTTATGACGGGCGGTATCAATTTTTTGAGCAACTTTTAGCATCCTTTACTCCCTCCCCCTTCCAATCTTCCACCCTTCCTCTACATTTTGGCGATTGCGAACAGGGTGTTGCGGCTCACGATGTATAGTACGCCATCTTTTGCGACGGGGGTTGTGTAGACTGCGCTGCCCATGTTGACTTCGTAGAGCAACTCAGGCTTGTCTCCTGCTTTTGCTTTTAAGACAGCCACATCGCCGTCTTCGTCCCCGATATAGACTCTGCCATCGGCGACGAATGGAGAGCCCCAAATCGCGGCGAAGGTGTCGTATGTCCAGTGGTGTGCCCCGGTTTTGGCATCGAGGCAGTACACAAACCCGCTGAGGTCTGCTGCGTAGAGTAAGCCATCGTGAATCGCTACAGTGGAGACGGTGCGATTAAAATCCTTGCCCCCAAAGTGCCAGACGGCACCGGTTTCGGTGATATCGCCTTCGCCAGTGGCATCAATCGCCCAGAGGTGTCCGGCGCCCTCCCCGTGCTCCGGGTCTTGCCCCACCGCGATGTACACTTTATCCTCGTGAATCACGGGCGTTGCGATAATACTGTTGCGAGTGCCACGTCCGCCGAGTTCCCAAACGGAGTCTTTCGGATTGCAGTCGAATTTCCAAATTAGTTGCCCTGTCTCTGGTTCAAAGGCGTAAACCCAACCGTCTCCACCGGGGAAGATGACCTGCGGTTTACCGCCAATCACTTCGTATGCGGGATTGGCCCATTGACCGTGAAGGATGCTCTCTCCAGGCGCGCCGTTTTCCCAAACCAGTTCGCCTGTGTTCATGTTAATGGCGATGAAACTCGGCGCAAAGGGGGACGGGATGTGGATATGCCCTTCATCAACCCCGTTGCTCGTTTCCACAAAGAGGAGCCCGCCCGCCCCGACTGGGGAGCAGGTCGCAAGATTGTGGGGGAATACGTCCAACTCTGCCATCATGTCGTATTTCCATACGATGTCGCCATAATCTTCTTCGGTGTTGGTTTCGGATTGAAACGGTCCGTCGTTCTCGCCATCCATAAACCCTTCCGTATCCGCACAAACGACTTCGCACCGATTGGAGACATAGTACAGCCGGTCGCCTCGTATGAAGGGCGTTGAGCAGATTCCCTGTTGTGGCCAATCGTTCACCCGTCCAGCTGACAGTTTGGTGTGCGTCAACTGCCAGAGAAACTTCCCATCCAACTCGTTGAACGCCATGATGACACCGCGATCGCCCTTGAGCTCCGGATGGCGCATCCCTTGATTGTTGGTTCCGACAAACACTTTACCACCGATTAGGACGGGGCCCGCGTATGTTTGTGACCCCAGCGTTGCCTCCCATTTGATATTCTCGCCCGACTCTGGGTTCCATCGCTCGGGCAGATTTTTCTCGTCAGAAACGAGGTTGCGGGAGGTGCTTCCCCCCCACATAGTACTATCAACTCTCCTGTTGTTCGCCTCATCACGTACTTCGTCAGAGTTGATAGTACTGGTATCTGCTTTGCCTCCATGTTGGTCTGCTTTTGCAGGCAGGCTATTATGGTAGGTTACCGCAAGAAAATAGATAATGACCAGCGTTTTTAATATTGCTTTAAATTTCATTTTGAACTCCAAACTTTTAGATTGTCATAATAGATGTTTACCGGGGATGAGCCGTAGAGACCGGGGCTCCCCTCTCGATTCGGAACTGGGTCGGTGACGGTTATCGTCCAATCGGTCGGCTCTGGCGTATCACGTTTCCAGACCTTCCCCTTTACAATTGCCTTATCTTCGCTCACATCAACCCTCAGCTTCATGGTATACCAAAGATCAGAATCCCACTGAAAGTCGATTGTTTCGGACATATACCGTTCCTCTGCTGACCACCAACGAACCTGAAGCCGTTGATGATTTCCCTGCATCTCAAGGATATACCGATTGGCAATCAGTCCCATGCCGGGACGTCTCCGACCTTTTTGCGTTCCGAGCAAGTCAGCTTGAATGGTATAACCGCTCATGTTGGGTGAGCCGATAAAGACGTGCCACCTATCCAGTCCTCGTGGTGGTGGAGACTTGACCAGCACCTTATTCCCGTCTATCGTCTGCACCTTAAATCGCGTTCCAGCACCCGTCCAATGTGCCGGCATCTTGCTTTCTTCAATGGATTCAAAATCCTCCGATACCGGCAACTGGGGTATCACTCGAACGCGAGTGGTCGCTTGTAGTTCCCCAACTTTTGCTGAAACAGTCCCCGCTTGACCACCACCGTTTTTATCGGGGGTGAATCCGCCATTCTGGTCAATTTCACCCATCACCCCGTTGAGTGACCATTCGGCATTTATCACGCGCAAAAATTCGCCTTTATCATCGAAGGCGCGCGCTCTGAATTGAATCATTTCACCCGGTTGCGTTGCGGCTTCCGCAGGCACGACTTGAATGGTCGCGGGCGCGACTTTGGGGTACATAACATTCTTATCGCCCAAGCAGTAAAGCCCCTCCTCGGTCGTGAAATAGACCCGTCCATTGGCAACTGCTGGGGAGCCGTAAATCTCTGCATAACGCCCACCCGCTCGGGTAATCTGCAACGTGGATAGCGATTCGCACTCCTTATCGCCCGGCTTTAGGATGTGGAAGTGACCGTTGACCTCCGTAACATAAATTTTGCCATCCGCAACAACAGGTGAGCCTTTGCCGACTGTGCCGAGGCTGTGACTCCAGTGTATTTCTCCCGTTTGCGCGTCTAGGGCGTAAAGATTCGCGGGGTTGTCAATCACATAAAGCCATCCGTTCGCAATCGCAGGGGATGCATATCCAATCTCTAGTCCGTCCTGTCGCCAGACTTCGTGGGTCTTTGTGACATCGCCCGTCCCTGTTCCATCAATGCAGACGACGCGCCCCATAACGGTGGTGTCGGTGTTCTCCCCACCGTGGACAGCGTAAACCCGGGTGCCATCAACAACGACTGATGTGTGGATAGCCCCTTGAGTGAGTCGGTAGCTCCAAACCTTCTCGCCAGTGTTCACCTTCATGGCGTATACCTGACCATCCGCGTTCCCGTCAATCAGTAGCTGTTGTCCTGCTATCTCTGCGACTACGGGAACGGAGTAGGTGGTGTTCTTTGGGCCGCCGCCGGGAGTGGATACCCAAATCACCTCGCCTATCCGCTTGTCGAAGGCAAAGTAGCGATGGCGCATTGGGACGTGTTTTCCCGAATTGGTGTTGAGAAAACTGAGTATCACGAAGTCTTCGTAAACGACTGGTGTCACAAGCCGTCCACCGTAGCCGGAGAAGCGTCCGAATTCTTCTGTGAGTGACCGGCTCCAGAGAATTTTCCCGTCGCGGTCAAAACAGAATAGTTTCCCGCTGACAGCGTGGGCATAGATATTTTCGGTCTCTGGGTCGCCTGTTAGACTGGTCCAACCGAGTCGGGTAAATGGTATTGTTGAGTGGAAGACGTTGAACCGATATTCCCAGAGCATCTCTCCGGTCTCGGCATCAAAGCAGGCTATCCGCTCCTGTTCTGCGCGCTCTTTCCCAACTCTCCCAATGACGTACACTCGACCATTGAGGACAATTGGTGTTGAACGACCAATAAAATCTGCCTTCCAAACCAGATTTTCGCCATCAACCGACCATTTTGAGACGAGACCTTCCTCCATAGAAACACCGTTCTGACTCGGCCCCCGCCAACTTGGCCAGTCGGCAGCGAAAGCCAAATCAGAGCTGACGCTCAAGATGAGCAGTAAGTAAAGTAAGTAACACTTTGTTTGACGCATATAAACCTCCTAATATCTTCGTAATTTTCGTATTGTGCGGTATTTATTACCATTACCTATCAATGAATTATAGCACAAAACCCGCAAAAAAGAAAGTTAAAACGGAAAAATAGGATTAATTGGAGATCTGTTCCGTTTGGATGCGGTTTGGGAAATTCGTTTTGCCGTTCAGAAAATGGTGGTTTGCTTATTCTCTTTCCTTTTACTCGGATTTCTCCTCCACACTCGTAATTTCTTCGGGGGGTAATCGGTTTGTAAACATTCACGCCTACTGTGGTGTCAGCATTGCGGTGATGTCTGCGGGTAGCTGAATACCGTGTTTGCCTTCGAAGTCCGAAACGCTTTCGTAGTCCATACGAAACTCATTGATGATATTTGCTCCCCGCTCCTTGGCAGTCGTCAGGTCTAATTTGGTTCTTTCCCATTCTTTCAGGAGTAACCACGCCAGACCGCGATTGTAGTAGGCTTCGGCAAAATCGGGTTCACACTCTATTGCTTTGTTATGGTCCCCAATCGCACGGTCAATTGTTCCTTTTTTGCGGTAAGTTATCCCACGATTGTTATAGACTTCGGCAATAAAATCGGGATTGAATTCTATTGCTTTGTTAAAGTCTTCGATGGCGCAATCATACTCGCCTTTAGCGCGGTAAGCAACACCGCGATGGTTATAGGCTCCGACAAAATCGGGATTGATTTTTATCGCTTGTGTAAAGTCTGCGATAGCACGGTCATAATCGCCTTTATTTTTCCAATCATCGCCTTTGCTCTTATAAGCACCTCCGCGATTGAAATAGGCATTGGCACAATCAGGTTTCAGTTCTATCGCTTTGCTATGGTCTTCAATACCACGGTCATAATTGCGTTTCTTGACGTAATCAAGGCCGCGATTGGTATAGGCTTCAGGATAATCCGGTTTGAGTTCTATGGCTTTGGTAAAGTCTGCGATGGCGCGGTCATAATCGTCTTCATCGTGGTAAGCATTTCCGCGGTCGTAGTAGGGCTCGGCATTATCGGGGTTCAGTTCAATTATTTTGCTATAGTGCTCTATTGCCTTATCATAATGGTCTTCCATTCTTTGAATCTCCTTTTTTCTTGATGGTCAAGCGAACCTAAAGTTCTGTGTATACGTTACTGTGGGTAAATATAGTCGCCGCCGGAGAATCCTTCCATCTAAAAAAGGCGGCAGTAACTTCATTTAGTCCTGCCGCCAAAATCGAACGCTATAGTTCTCAAGGTTTCAGCAACAACAGAAACCTCAAATGAAAAATGAAGCTGGAAACTAAGGGGTCCCTTTGTCTTGCTCCTTTTCCCATTCCTTAGCAGCGTCTCGCGTTGTGGCCCTCCCAACCTTATCAATATGAACACCTGGTCCATATTTTCGCTGATGTTCGTCTTCACGCCGGTCTAGGTCATTGGTAATCCCACTGCGAATAATTTTATTGCCTCGTTTGAGATGATATTTAAAGGTGTCACGTTCATCCATGGTTCTCACCCCCTTTCATCCGATGACAACACGGATTTTAACTATTACTTAATATCATTGTAACATATGATGAGAAAAGTTGTCAAGACGAAATCGCTTTTAGGGTGTGTAAATATTTTGTCAAAAGTTTGGGCTAATGTTATTTACATACCCCGGCTACGGCGGAGTGTGTTTCAGAGTTTTCCGAGGAGACGGGAGAATTTGATAGAAATAGACGAGGGCTAGAACGCAAGCAGTCACTGAGCTCCGGGTGATTTGTACGGGAAGGGTACTCGGAACCTACGGGAAGTTTCAGAGTTTTCCGAGGAGATGGAAAAATTTGATAGAGACAGAAAAGGCGTAGAACTCAAGCAGTCACTGAGCTCCAGGCAGTTTGTACGGGAGGGTACTCGGAACCTACTCGGAACCTTATGTTTTTATTGTAATGGAGGTAAATGATGGCAACGAAAAAGCGGTTGACGCTTGCGCTGAAGGCACCGGAGCAGGAGGCGGATGGCAGTAAGACTAAGGCGTTGCCTGCGGCGAGGGAGGGTGACGAGGGGAAACCTGAGTGAGGTGATTGGGGCTCGGGATTATTAAGTATTTGTGTACAATAATATAAGTTTAAACAAGATATTTGCCGTTCTTATATTGTGGTTGGAAGAATTTTGCACAGTTGGCCTCCTTATTTTCTAACGATATGACCTTAAAAAGCGTGTGCCAATGGGGAATGACCTAGCACACAGAATAACAGTAGGGGCCAACTCATTTTGATTGATTATGATCCTATAAGTTTTGCCCCGACCCACACCCTTTTAGTCCCCTTTTTAGCAAAGCGTTGGTGATTGTAACCTACACGATAATATGTTTGTAACCTACACGATAATATGTTATAGTTATTCCTTGAAAACGAGGCAGAGATGTTTAAGATGCTTCGCGAAATCCAGAACGAATTGCAAAAATGATGACTTTTAATTGAAACTAGGAGGTGCAGAATGCACTTTAGACAAAAACTAATTTTTATGGCGTTAGGCAGTGCGTTGACACTGGCAGGCTATCTGCTCGCAACGGTCATTAGCGAGGTTACCGCACAGAATAACAAGACCGAATCGTTAGGGGATGTAGTCTGTGATAGCATCACGATTCACGATGGAGATATTACGATTTTCAAGGAAGGACGACCACGCTCTCGCATTGACTCAAATTCGATATCTTTCTCTGATATATCAGGTAATCTTCGCGTTATAATGGCATATCTTTCTCCTGAGGACCTCCGTAGTGTGCCCCAATTTGAACATGACATTCCTGACAGCGACCTAGATGGCGGGTATTTCGGTTTCGCCAATGAGGGTAAAATGCGCTTAGGCATTCAGGACAGCAAAATCCGTTTATTTGACAAGTCCGGCAATGCCCGCGTTGTAATGCACTATTATGAGCCAACTGATGCGGGGAGTATTGTAATGTTGGACAAGTCACGTAATTACCGCGTTGGGATATATGAAGATGCTGGACTGGCCTTCTTGCACAGAAATACTCTCCGCATCGCCATGGGGATTGGCGAAACCAATGCCTCATCCCTTGAATTCTTGGATAAATCGGGGAAATACGGGCGTGTGAGAATAGGGGTTGGGGGCGAAACGGATGATGGGTGGATTGCAACCTACGACAGAAACGGGGACCTACGCGGATACCTTCATAAGCACTAATTGATCTCTCATTCAAATCGCCTGTGCGCCCTTTTTCGCGCGAATCTGAATCAAACCCTTAACCGGTTACTAACATACATGAAAAGAATGTCCCCTGGTTTTAACTTCTTCAGTTTTCTAACATGAGTTTTGTCTCCGGGTGAGTCTGAAACAAATGCGTGTCCCTCTTTAAACCAGATTTGATGTGGACTGCACCACATCTCCTTAGTATTACAATAGTTTGGACTTTCCTATAATCTACTGATGGAACTTTCCTGTAGTCAATTCCAATAACCTCTATCTTTTTCATGTCAACCTCTCCTTCTACTTTCTAGGATACTAGTGCTTTGTCAAATTTAGTTTGATAGTTAATCTGAAAAATGGTATTCTTAGGGCCAACGTAATAAATCCTATAATTTGGAGGCTCTTATGGCAGCGAAACGATACCCAGTCCTGATGAGTCGTTGTCAACGCGACTTTCTGATTGATCTGATATCTTCTGGCACTGAATCGGCACGAAAGCTCACCCGTGCCAGGATCTTGCTGAAAGCCGACGAAGGCGAGTTTGGCCCCGCCTACTCTGATAAAGAGATAAAAAAAGCCGTTGAGGTCTCAATATCTACCATTGAGAGAGTGCGTAAAGCCTTTGTGCTTGAAGGACTCACAGCCGCAGTGAATACTAAAAAGCGTTCAAACGCCTCAAGACCGAAAAAGTTTGATGGTCAAAAAGAAGCACATCTGATTGCTTTAGCTTGTTCACAAGCCCCGGAAGGGGTCTCAAGATGGACGCTTCGTCTGTTAGCCGAGAAAATGGTAGAACTCACCCATTTTTCAAGTATTTCTCATGAAAGCATACGACAGGTGTTAAAAAAAACGAACTGAGACCTTGGCTCAAAAAGCAATGGTGTATTCCACCAGAAGCCTCGGCGGAGTTCGTCTCTGCGATGGAAGACATCTTAGAAATCTACCATCGTCCCGAGGATGCGAAAAATCCTGTGGTGTGTGTTGATGAAACGAGTAAACAACACATCAAAGAAACGCGGCTACCTCTCCCTATTGCTGAAGGTATGCCAAGTCGATATGATTATGAATACGTCCGCAATGGCGTTAGCAATCTGTTCATGATTTTTGCCCCGCTTCAAGGATTTCGGCATGTTGAAGTAACGGACAGACGCACGAGCATTGATTTTGCTCATATCTGTCGAGATTTGGTTGATATTCATTTTCGAGATGCTGAAAAGATTACTCTCGTCTGCGACAACCTCAATACGCATAAACCGGCTTCGCTATATAAAGCGTTTCCACCGCATGAGGCGAGGCGTATTGCCGAAAAACTTCAGTTCCACTATACACCGAAACATGGGAGTTGGTTGAATATGGCTGAGATTGAATTTTCGGTGCTAAGCCGGCAATGTCTTTCAAGGCGTATACCTGACCAAGAGACGCTAAAGGGCGAGGTTCAGGCGTGGCAAAACCGAAGAAATGCGCAACGTGCCATTGTAAAATGGCAGTTTACTACAAACGGTGCCCGTATCAAACTCAAGAAACTCTACCCGTCAATTAAAGATTGACATAGCACTAGTGTATTCATAATTTGTTTGCCACAATGGTTATTCCTTCAGCACTTGTCTGAATCAGGATTTTCAGAGCAAGTTTAAAAAATAATCTTTCGATTTTTCAGCAGGCGTATACCCCGTAGGCAGGAAATCCCTTTCCTGCCTTCTACCGATACGATTTGAAAGCGAAATTTTAATACTAAAACCTGCTTAAGCAACTTCCAATATAAAATATGCACATTGTACGTCAGATGGAGGGCGGGGGAACCCCGCCCCTACAGTCTTTGCGCCTGATGAAAATCGAAACATTATTTTTGAAAGTTGCTTAAGCAACTTTCAAAAAATAAATGGACATTTTGAGAGGGGACGATTTTGCGTATCCCCTCTTCCGATCCAGAGGATCGCAATGTCTATAGCACACCATAAGCCGAAATGCCCGCGCTCCAGCGGAGCGCAATGTGTAGATTTTATTCTTAAACTCGCTTAGGATTTTCACGATTGTTCAGTGAGCATTGCCGCGATGTCTGGCGGTAGTTGAACATCGTATCTCTGCTCGAAGTTCAAGACGCTTTCGTAGATGTTATGAAATGCAGCGATAATATCCATCCCCATGTATCGGGCAGTCGTCAGGTCTAATCTGGCTTTTTCCCATTCTCTCAAATGTAACCACGTTATACCACGATTGTTATAGGCATTGGGATAATCGGAGTTGAGCTCTATCGCTTTGATAAAGTCTTCAATAGCACGACTAAAATTGCCTTGTTTGTCGTAAGCTACCGCCAGGTTGTTATACGCACGGGCCTCATTGGGATTGAGTCGTATCGCTTCATTAAAGTCTTCGATAGCACAATCAAAATTGCCTTGTTTGCCGTGAGATGCACCGCGATTGCTATAGGCGGCATAATTAGGTTCCAGCTCTATCGCTTTGTTATAATCGTTGATAGCTCGCTGATAATCGCCTTTATTGTGGTAAGCCACTAAAAAAAGTGGTGATAGGGGCGTTGATGGTCGCATCCACTTTGAGGTGGGGGCAGAATACAGAAACATGGTCATCTCCGTCAAAGGTGGGAAATCCATACAACCGAGCCATATCCGAGAGTTACGGGGCGTGTTGGCGCGGGAAGATAGCATCATGGCGGGCTTTATATGCCTGACCAACCCGACAAGAGGCATGATTACCGAAGCCGCGAACGCAGGGCAGTATGAGTATGAAGGAAAGCAGTATGACCGATTGCAGATACGGACGATTGACCAGCTCCTAAACGGTATCGGTTTCGACACGCCAACACAGATCCAAACCCTTAACTGGGAACGCCAACTGCGCTTATTCAATTAAAGCATTGGTATTCTTAGCGAATCTGTTGCTTTTCTGTGTGGATTGTGGGGTTCCGACTTCCGCTGAAGTCTACGAATGGTGACGGCATCGTTAATATTTTGGATTTGGTTCAGGTCGCTCGGAACTTCTAAGAACCTGTTTTAAAAATAGGATGCACAGTCATTTGGGGACATTTGAGGGGGGAAATCATCGAATTTTCAAGGCATTTACCCTAAAATGATTGCTCTCAAAGACGGATTTGGAATATTGAAACAGGTTCTAAGGTGTCTTTTGCATTTGTGATTCCATCCAGAAATAGAGCTCATGGAGCCGATTCGGAAATTTGTATCCACCTTTTACACCTTCCACTGACTCTATCGCTCCGAGATGTTTCATCCTTCTAAGGAAACTATCGATCACTTTTGCTTCCTGCCCCGTGAGACTCGCCACGAGCTCCGATCTCAGAAAAACGGTGTCAAATTCACTTGCGATTTTCCGGAGAATAGAGCGATATTTTTCACTCTGAATCGCTCTAAAAATCTGAGGTTCCAAGAACTTCCGTCCGATAATCTCAGCAGCGGTAGCAATGCCCTCATTCACTTCTTTTGGAGTAATCTCCAAATTTTTAGCGGCCCGCCAAACGGCATCGCCGATTTCATGCGCCAAGACTGGCAGCCCACCAGTGAAAGACACAAGTTTTTCCAGTTCTGTATCTTCTATCTTTGCGCCCGCGGATTGGAAATAGCGTTGATAAAAATCTGTCGCTTCGCTGTCTGCCCATGGCGAGATATTAATGAGGTCAAAAACACGAGCTAGTGACGGTTGGCAATTTATTAACTCTTGACGTCGTTCCTCCAGTCCAACAACAAGAATGCAAAGTGGCATTTTATGTCCTGATGTGGAGATTTCGTCGACCGTGCTTTTCAACCAATTGGCAAAGTCTGTTGAGGTTGCAAGCCCGTTGATATCATCCAAAATCAAAAGGAGTGCGTCCTTCTGTTCGTTGAGTTTATCTAAGAGGTTCTTCATGGACGGGACAAAATTTCGAGAGAGTACAGGTAGGTCTTTATCTGTGAGATTCAATTCAAGAGAAATCCCAAATAAGCCGACTTTCTGAACACGACTGCCAAAGAAATCCTTCATTTGCTGATGCCACGATTTGTCTATACTCTCATTAAGAAGCCTATCAAATGTCGTCCTTACCATCTCATTCAACTCTCCGACACCGCCGAGATGGACATGACAGCCTGCAGTGTTATGGTTAGAGTCTGAAACGTGCCTGACTAAAGACGCAAGGGAACTCTTACCAATCCCTCGTTCTCCACTGATGAATCCGATTTTGAATTGGCCCTGTGTGCTGGCTTTGACCATGCTCAGCAAACGTTCAATTTCTTCGATACGCCCGACAAAAAACTCGAAGGGTACAATTTGACCCGGTTTGAATGGACTCTGTTCAGGATGCATGACAAACTCCTTGGTGAAGTGCTCTACTCTGCAAAAGACAGGTAATTATATCACATTCTGTGAAAAAGAAACAGACAAAAAAATGTAGAGAAGAGAAAGAGCAGAGGTGCAGAGCAGAAAAGGAAGGGGATTAACCGTAACTATATCAGAGCAGGCTTGGAATGGCAAGGGAAATCGGGGTTAAATGGCACTACTGTTCTGTCCACATTAAAATGATGGGTGAAAAGTATTTAGAGCGCGTCTGGATTCCGCGTTGCGCTTATCTTCTTGTAGGAGCGAGCTGTGCTCGCGACTTCTATACCCATCAACTTTGACGTGACAAAGCACTAGACCTTACGATTCAAAGTAGTTATTGAGAGGTTGATTCTTTTAGATTCGGTTATCTGATTGCGTCTTCTACTGTGATTCTTCCTTCTTGTAGTTTCTCTAGTTGGTTTGTAACATAGAGTAAGACTTTTTCACAGTTTTCAGGAGTCCCCCTATAAATGGCTGTGTCCTGTATTTCTTCAAAGGCTTTATACTTCATGTATATACAGTCTTTCATTGGAGTCACTTCCATCACTATGAAGTCAGTTTTTGTTCGCAGCCCAACTGTCGCTATCTTCGATGTGATGTAAATCATTGTCTTCTCCTTTTGTCGTTATTCCCCCACTCCAAACCGTACATACCACTTTCACGGTATACGGCTTTCCAAGTCAACGATGATAATTAAGATTACCTTGACATATCCATAATGTGGGAGTATCATCACGTTCAGCGTATTCTCTGGTTTCAGGGATCGGAATCTCCCTTGTTGTTTCCCAGAGAATACGCTACTCAGGGCGGGGCATTGTATAGGGTTCAATGTCCCGCTCTTCCTTTTCAAGTGTTATTTTACTAGCACACCCTATCAGTAGCGAGGGTATAACAATGAAAAGGGGCAAATTTCTTAACATATTTATCTCCTTAGAGTTTTGTGATCGGACGTTTTTGATCATACTCTATCAGAAGTTTCAATGTCAAGGAAAAAGTTTTATGTAGTCCTTATGTCTAACTAGCCTTTATTTCCTAGAGAGTTTACAATATAGACTATCAAAGGTATAGCACTACAGATATACCTATATTATCACCAGCGAAACTGGTTGTCAAGTAGAATATTTCAGGGTTTTCTCTTGACACAGTTTATTATCCATATTTGCAGGGTCATTTAATTCTCCCGTAGCCTAGCTCAAGGATCTGCTATGACCGTGAATTCCATCTTGCGTCTACCTGCCGAAAATTTCTTATCTTGTTTATCCTTCAATCCTGAAAATCCCGATTCAGACATTTATTCTGATGTACCCTCTAGAATTGCAATATCTTCAGGGGTGAGGTTGAAGAGACGGTAGACGATTTGATTGATTTCGGTTTCGATGGCAGTGAGGGTTTGCCCTTCAGCCTGTGCGGCGGATTTCGCCAATTCACTCAGCCGGGCTTTATCGGTATCCAAAGCAGGCGGGATGGGAATTGTTACCATACTCTGAACGAAGAATCTGAGGCGGCCTCCCTTCCACGGATCACCTAGACTTTGAAAGGTGGACCTAACAAACCAGTCGATAGGCTTGGATAATAAAATAGCAAGTAACGATACCTCCAACGCCTCAACTGGCATCATATAAACCGTGTTTCCACTGTAGAAGTGTTTTTCGGTATAAAATGCTTTCAGAACAGTCCCAATGTCACAATATATTATCTTCGGTTGCTCGAATCTATCGGTATCACCGGGTGATGCTTGTAGCTCATACCATTCCTGACTGCCTGCTCTTTTGCTTAGGGGGCCACTATATTTTTCTAAGTGTTTCTTGATTGCTGGGTAATCGTCTATCTGAATTCCCTTATGGGCAAAGATTAGCCAGAGATTTTGTGGATCCACGCGCCACTGTTTCACATCGCGCCCTCGCAAAAACGGCTTTAACACTTCAGCAGAGGATGGGTGTTCCGCAATGAGTCTGTTCCGCGTATCTCCGTCCACGACAAAGGCCTCGTTCAAGCCTGTCTTGATACCCATATAAAACTGTCCCTTGACGTATTCGCCCAATGGCATTCCCTTACTACGGAGTTTATTTAATAATAAGGCATTGGTTTTCCCGGATTCCACAGACCACCCGGAATCTTCCAAATGCTCTTGATCTAGAATTTCTCCTCTTTCCTTAACTGCCTCAGGCAGATGCTGAATCTCGCTACTCTCTTTAATGGCAACGGATGTGAGTCGATGACTTTTCATCGGTTGTGCTTTTTGAAATTGAATAATGGTGGGATCGGTTCCCGCCGCGAACACAGGCAATTCTCCAAAGTCTATAACAGTCCGAAGCCGACATGTTTTCAGCAATTGTCTAAGCTTCAGTCCATATCCTGCTCGGAAGAATTTATTGGAACTAATAAAGCAGAGTTGACCGTCGCTCTTCATCAAATCAATTGAGCGTTTGTAAAAGTAAACAAACAGATCTGCGGTGCTGGTAAAAAAGTCTCCATATTCTTTAGCAAGTTGAGGCTTAATAGGTCTGATGGCTTCCTGACGGACATACGGCGGATTGCCAATCACTACATCAAACCCGTCCGTGATGTTGAACATCCGTTTTAGGTCAAACCAATCCGCCTTTGCATTCTGGTCGTAGGGATCCCAAAGCGCGATTTTTTCGGCATCATCGGCGGGCATACCGATACGCTTTAATTCCCTCGCCAATTCCTGGCGTAATTTGTGGTGCCTTGTCCGACATGCCAGTTTTTTTGAGCGTGTCGTTGCGTGGAAATGTCGCTCTCGGTTGGCATCTAGTTCTTGCTCTAACGCTTTCGTCTTTTGGCTTATCAAAGTTTGCTCACCTTCAAGACCGATTAGCGTATTGGCTACCACAAAGCGCGTCTCCAGATTCGGCAACGGCTTAATTCCGAAGTTGTCTGCATCTCTATCCGGTTCCTGCTCAATGGCGAGGGAGATGAAGAAGCGAAGTTTGGCGATTTGGCAGGCGATGGATTGGATGTCCAATCCGAAGATGCTGTTTTGGATGAGGTACAACTTTCGACCGAAATCCGAATCCCGATACTTTTTGAAAGTTGCGTTGATTTCGAGGAGTTCTTCGCTCCGCACTTCGTCGTCCTTTGTGTCATCAAATGCCTTATCTGCCCGCCGTTTCGCTCGTTCTTTCTGTAACTCTTCCCATCGATTGTTATCTGGGTCAAGTCGACGCAGTGCGAGGGTTAGCTTGTGCAACATCCCCATCGGAAAGGCACCGGAGCCGACGGCTGGATCCAGTATCTTCAGCTCTGAAATCGTGTGCACAATCTGCTCTGTCTCAGCGTCATCAAACCATTCGCTGGCATCGTCGCACTCCTGTGCATAATCGAACAGATAGTGCAACTCCTCTTCCCACAACTCCTTGTCGTCATCCGTTGGCGACACCTGCTGTGCGAGCGTCGCTACTAACGCTTCGTCCACCATGTAGTCCACAATGGCGCGGGGGGTGTAGTAGGAGCCGGTCTGTTTCCGTACTGCCGCGCCGGTTTCGGGGTTATACGCGGCGAGTAGGTTTTCAAACACCTTGCCGAGCAGTTCGGGGTCTAACGCGACCTCCTGCTCTATCGGCGTACTTTCCTCGACGGTAAACTTGTAGTGTTCCAGCAGGGGAATCAGACCGCGGGCTTTGTCAAAGAAGAGATAGTTGGGAATCTTTAACTTTTTGTAAGCGTTATCCGAAAAGCAATCAATCCGATAGCCGCCATCTCGTGTCGCTTCCTCGCTGTCAAGACAATCAAACAACCCTCCATTGATAAATGGCGTTCGCGCGAACAGTTCTAGCAGTTTATCGGGGTCAGTTATCTGATCCTTGTAGCGATACCGTGAGAAATTACGATGGCCCGGGTTTCCGCCTTTGCTAAACCGACGTTTCTCTATCTCGGTGTTCAGTGTGGCGAAAAATAGGTTCTGGAGTACGGCACGGTAGTACGAATCGCCGGTGTCCGGGTCGTAGGCTTTCAGCAAGGGGGCAACTTGCGCCTCGGTGAACAGTGCATCGGCGACCAATCCCTTTTCCTTCATAAACCAGACGAACAGCAGGCGTGTGATTAACCGGATGACGTGCTCCTCCGGTTTCAGGGTGCGCTTTTCGTCTGTCGGAAATTCTGCCTCATCGACGGCCCACTTAAACCAATCAAACAGCTTTTGATAGAATTGCTTGTTGAGTGCTTCAGTATCCAGGCGGGCAAGCCACGCCGCGAGCAAACCATCAAAGTTTTCCGGTTGATTGTTGCTCCCCATCCACTTCGCGCATTCCTCTAGCGAGAGTTCAAATAGAATATCGAGATGCGCCCGGTGTGGGTTATTGAGAGCTATGTCCTTGATCAGTGTGACTTGTTCGAGCACGTTGCGTTTTGATTTACGCTTGTGAGGGCGGCGACGGACAAAACCGATAGTCAAACGGTTCTCAACGCGGAAGAGGACCACAACCGGCATCACTATCCGCTTGTTGATCTCGCGTGTAAACTGGGCGTATTTGCCTCGAGGGTAGTTTTTGCCTTTCAATTGGACCGCAAAGAACATAAAACTCTTTGCCCTCCCCTCATCAAAGGCAGGTGACTCAAACAGCTCTATCTGACCGCTGTTCTCAATTTCATCGCTCGTAACTTGAAACACCGGCTTTATTGATTCGACTTCGGCTCGGAATTCCCGTTCTGTCTCGGTGTCTTGGATCGGGGCGGGAAGTCTCTGAATGAAGTCATCTACGTTTCCCGATAGGTTGAGGGTGCGTTGGCTGTGGTAGCCTAGAACCGCCAGCAGGTCTTTTGTGGTTTCCAAAAAATCGCTGTCGGGTATTCTCGCTAAAGCGGATTGGATTTCTGTTTTCTTTTGGATTTCTGCGTTGGTCATTATGGTTTGTTTCTGTCCCCAAAAATCATTGTTTGTGATTTCTCTTGGAGTATGGCCCAGTCTCTTGGAGTATGGCTCAGGTTGATTAACAGTTTTAAGCATGTTTAAGAATAAAAGTTTCGCTTCGGATGCCCCAGAAACCGAGTTTTCAAGAAAAAACTCGGTTTCTACGCACACACCTGCGCCCACATTGTATCAGAGAGCGCGGCCCTAATCACTCCGGATTGATCCGGAATGGGTGGCACTCCCAAATTCTCGCAAACCTGTCGCCATCGCTCCGGTTGGTCTGTATCAACATAGACAGGCAAAAAACCGAGATTGAGATAGGTCTTGACCGCAGGCAAGCGAAAATCATCCGTGTCCAGTTTGGCACACCGAAAACCACGCTTCTGAAAGTACAAGAGCACACAGAGCGACACCCATTTTCCGAGTTTATGCCCCTCGTGTTCAGAGTCAACGCCGACCATGTGGACATATCCAACCTCAGTCTCATCCGGCGATGCTTTCCACGCACATGCGGTCCCAACAGGTGTGCCCTGATAGGTCGCAAAGTAGAGCCCATCTGGGTCAAAAACATCCTGTTCCATGATGGACTTCCGTGCGTCTTCAGCCGTGCGTTTCCCACCGAACGAATTATTAATCACATTCGCCCAATGCACATCATCTCCCTCCCGGTAGGTTCGCATCTCGTAACCTTCGGGGAGTTGAAGTGCGGGTAGGTCATTCAGATTAGGGCGAACCATTCTGAGTTGTCTTGCCATTTCAATTCTCCTTTAACTTAACAACGGCGTAGTTCACAACTTCTGACAAACAGTCTCCCATACCTCATCAACCGTGATTAGTTTCATGCAGATGTTATCCTTACATTTATCGGTAAACTGCTTACACGGATTGCACGGCACATGATGGCGGATGGTCGTGTGGATGGGATTGAGGGGTTGAAAGCGGATATGATTGCCCGGCCCAAAGAGGGATATGGTGGGCGTTTGCATTGCGGCGGCGATGTGCATTGGCCCCGTATCGTTGGTGACAAACAGATCGCACTGCTCAATCAGCGCGGCGAATTGGCGAATACCAAAGGGTTGGGTGAACGCAAGCGGTGTTGTTGTCATCAGGTCTGCGACGTGATTAACCAGCTCCCGCTCCCCAGGCCCACCAAAGATGAGTACCTGTGCGTCAAAATGCTTGGCGATACGGTCACCTATCGCGGCGAATCGGTCCGGCATCCATTCGCGCAATTTCCACCCTGCCCCCGGAAACAACCCAACCTTAATATGGCTCGGCGCAACGCCATGTTGTGTATTGAGCAGGTAGCGGACATAAGCCCGGTCCGGTTCAGCAAGGAATAGCTCTAACTCACGGCTTGGAGTTGGAATGTTGATAGCGTGGAGCAGGTCAAAGTAATGGTCAACAACATGCTTATTGAGCTGTCTGGGCACCCGCACCGTACATAAAAAGCCGTTTGGTTCATGATACCCAACGCGACATTTCGCCCCGCTCAAATACGCCAATAGACTTGTACGCACCTTCCGCTGGAAATCTATGGCGAGCTCAAATTCCCGTTCCCGCAAGATGCGGACAATTCTCACCATCTCCAAGGTATCCTTATTCCTCGCCATCCGATCAAACGGGATAACCTCATCAAGATGCGGGTTCTCAGTGAACAACTCCGCCGACTGCTTCGCAACGAGCATCGAAATATGTGCCTGTGGAAAATGCTCTCGCACCGCACGAATCGCTGGGGAGGTGAGAACAATATCCCCAAGTGAACTGAGGCGGATGAGAAGAATGTTTTTCATTTGTCTGCTCTGTAGCTTTGCGTCCTTGCGTTAAATTTTCGCTGGAATAGGTTTTCACGCCACAACCTGCACAATAACACATTTAAGATACCGCGTTTCCGGTAGCGTTGCAAGTACCGGATGGTCAAACGGTTGCCCTCGAATCTCCAAGAAACGGATGTGCCGCTTCACATCGCGAGCCGCCTTGACCAACACCTCAAGGAATGCCGCTTCACTAACTAACTGCGTACAGGAACAACTGACAAGAATACCGCCCTCTCGAAGCAATTTCATCGCTCGCCGATTCAGCGTCAGGTAGGCGCGAATCGCCTTGGGCAATACCCCCTTGTGCTTGGCAAAAGCGGGCGGATCGAGGATGACCATATCGAATTGCGTACGGTTCTCCTCAAGTTCGCGCATCATCTCGAAGGCGTTCGCTTGCTGAAAAGTGCAACGCTCCTGTAAGCCATTTCTGACAGCGGCATCTTGGGCTACAGCTAGAGCCCGCTCCGAAATATCAAACGCCATCACTTCGGCTCCCACTTGCGCCGCCACGAGAGCGAAACAACCCGTATATGAAAAGCCATCCAAAACGTGCGCCCCCGCTGTGACGTAACGCCGGACAGCTTCCCGATTGTCCCGCTGGTCTAAAAAGAAACCTGTTTTCTGCCCCTCCTGTAGTTCATTGAGCAGTGTGAGACCGTGCAGTTGGAACGGAATCAGCCGGGGACATTCACCGAAAACCGTTTCGATGCGCCGGTCAAGTCGCTCCGATTTACGCGCCATACCTCGACTTTTTTCAAAAATGCCGCGTGGTTTGTAAATCTCCTGAAGCATTGAGAAGAGCGCCGCCCGCCGAACTTCGATTCCCACCGCGTTAATTTGGCAGACCAGATACTCCTCAAAGCGGTCTACGATGAGTCCCGGTAGCCGGTCCGATTCAGAGAATACCGCCCGATATGACAGTTCACTTGAGTACGCCTCCCGAAATTGTTGGGCGCAAACAAGACGGTTATAAAAGAAAGCATCGTCAATGGACTCGGCAGGGTCGTAAGAGAGCATCCGCACAAATACACGGGAATGGGGGTTCGCCGAACCGCGGCCGATGAAGTCGCCGTGTGAATCCAACACATCCACGATGGCACCCGGTGATACATCGCCTGCAATTCCATCCACGTTTGCCCGTAGGACACGCGGGTAGCCGTTCCGAATCAGTGCATCCGCTTCTGGATTGAGTGTCGCCGTTGGATTCATATTGTTCCTTACGACTCTAGCGAGTTTAATATAAAAATTCTGGGGGTTACATTGTCAGAAAAATTCAATGCTAAGGCGTAAAGCAGATCCGATCCGCTGGATTTGACAATCCAGCGGGAGCGGCCTGGGACCGGACGCGGTCTGGTTTTTGTCAAAATGTAAAGTGGATTTTTCAAAGTTGCTACATCGCACGATGGGGATTCAATCTAACCCCTTCGCGCATCAACAATCTTCTGCTCAACCCCTTCTAACGCCTGCTCAACAAGCGCATCAATATCCAAAGCTTGCTCTGCGGTTCTGAGGTCAACGATTGAAGCGTTGGTCGCCGGATGCTCGGGTACAAAGAGCGAGCAACAGTCCTCATGCGGAAGGGTCGAAATTTCAAAGGTCCCTATCTGCTGCGCTAGGTCTATAATATCGGCTTTGTCGTCTCCGATTAAGGGGCGAAGGATCGGCATTTCCGCCACATCTTCAATCGCACGGAGATTTCCAAGCGTCTGGGACGCAACCTGTCCAAGGCTTTCACCTGTGACTAACGCATCGGCTTTGACGGACTCCGCAACCCGTTGGGCAATACGAACCATCAGTCGCCGATAGAGAAGCACACGAAATGGCGGCGGTGTCCCTGTGACAATCTCCCTCTGTATGTCGGCAAACGGGACAAGATAGACCGTGGTCTGGTAGTTCCACGTCGCCAAAATTTCAGCCAATTCGAGCACCTTTTCAAGGGAGGTTTTGTCCGTGTACGGATAGCTGTAGAAGTGAATCTGAATTGCTTTCGCCCCACGCTTGATCATTCGCCATGCGGCAACAGGCGAATCAATGCCTCCAGAGAGCATAACGAGGACTTTCCCGCTGACCCCAACCGGTAATCCGCCAATCCCCCGAATCTTCTCTGTATAGATGTATGCAGAATGCTCAACGAGCTCGACCCAGAAAACCAGATCCGGATTGTGCATATCCGCACCTCGAGCATTTGTGTGCTTCAGCAGGTGAGCCCCAACCTCAGCACTGATTTCAGGGGAGGTGAGCGGAAAATTCTTATTCGCCCGTTTGGTCTCCACTTTGAGTGTATCAAACTGCTTCCCTTCGCTCCACTTCAGCGAGGTGGCTTTGATTGCGTCCATATTCTGCTCGGTGGCGCAAGCCAGCTCAAAATGAGCAATCCCCATAACCGTGCCCAACCGTTTCCGAATCTCTTCGATATCTGCCCCGGGCTGGAGGGTCACGACCATCCGCCCATATAGCCGTCGAACATCGGCGTATCCCGTGCCTTTGAGGGATTTTCTTATGTTCTGAACCAACCGCTTTTCAAAGAAGGATCTGTTTTTGCCCTTTAATCCAATCTCGCCGTAGTGAACCATGAACATCTCTTCCATGTTCGTATCAGAGCTCCTGTCTAAGTTTACTATAGTTTGGACAATTTGTGTCCTATTTAGATATTCTTATCAATAGGTGCTGCCGGCTGTAGGGCGAAACCTGTTTCATATTCTGCGATTTTGTTTTCTCAGTTCCCCCCGCGGAAAAAGGCGTTGCGTTAGGATGGCGCGGGGATACGCCCTCTGTCGGTTTCCGTGCGTCGGTGCTATAAAGCTCGTTTCAATATAAAAATTAAGCTAATTTCAGCATAAAGCGTCACGGCTGTGAAGCCAGGTCACGGCTAGGAAGCCGTTCCTACAGGGGTTGTGGTTATAAACCGTGTCACGGCTAGGAAGCCGTTCCTACAGGGTCATAAACAGGGTCACGGCTAGGAAGCCGTTCCTACAAGTTTATTCTTTAAGGTTGCTTATTCTTAAAAATTGTCCAAAGCTTAGTATACTCTCAGTGCGACTGTTGGGTTTCACTGGATTGATTTACATCACCGTTTAATGGAAAAGCAGACCCTTTATTGGTATTGATAGCAATTGGCTTTTAACCGTTCAACCCAACCTACGAGCTCGGTTTCTGCGCCCACCTCAATCGGTTTGTCAACGTTCAGGCCTATTGGGGTGTTAGCATTGCGCTTGCTTCGGCGGAAGAGTGGAGATGTAAGACGGTAAAACAATACGAATCTGGTTAATTTGTATTATTCCGTCGCCTCCTCCACAATCTCAATTTCTTCGGCGGTAAGATTGTATAACAAGTATACTATTCCATCAATCTTATTTTCAAGGTCGGATACATCCGCATCCGGATCGGTGGTTTTTACCTCAAGGATCTGATCGACTAAAGTGATGAAAGACTGTTGTTCCGCAACGGGAATCTTAACGACCGGGAGCTTTTCTAGGGCATGTTTGTTGTACTGATACCCCTTGTTACCGAGCACAGTACCGCTATAGTACTGTTTGTAAACAAACGTCATTAATGTGGAGCTCAGCAACCCCACTAAGATTTTTAAATCGCTACCCGTTATCATAAAACAGGTTTTCTCTATAAAATGTCGCCCATCGTCGTAGAAAAAGTTAGGGGCGAGGGTTGTTTCGGGATAAACAATTTTCGCCTTCTCAAACTCTTCGTGGTAAGCACAATTCCGAAGATTATAGGGCGTATTGCCTTTATCATAACGTTTTTTAAGTTGGGGCAAGAACTCATCCAAATGTCTTTTAACGACTGAGTAATCATTCACGTCAATGGCTGGAACATTTCCATACCCATTATGTGTATCAATCAGCCACAATCGTGCCCAATCAGCCTTATAACGCTTGATGTCTCTTCCTCTCAAAACGGGTTTAACAATTTCAGCAGACTTCGGGTGCGCTTCGATTAGTGCTTCCTTCGTCTCACTATCAATGAGAAAGGCAGTGTTATAGCCGGTGATAATTCCACGATAGATGTTTATATCCCAGTCCTTGAGCGGTTTGCCCACATCCTCTATTTTGCGTTTCAGGGCAAGTTCGGATGGAGAGAGTATCGCCCACGCTTCGCCTTTGGCGGGCAGTTCCATAGCCATCCCGTTATCGCTCAGGTATTGGGCTATGTTATCGGTGTGTGTGTCAAAATCAGATTCGATGGTTGTCGCTGTGAAGGGCGGCCGAGCATCGGATGGGGTGTTTTGCAATAGCAGGATATTGGTGTCTACGGTGGCATCAAACACATCCGGTCCCATGTCCAGCAATTGAACGGGTTGGGTATGTCCTATAAGATAGTCTCTCAACTTTTTGCCATACGCGGCACGCATCCATTTGTTGGAGGTAATAAAACAGACATGCCCATCGTTTTTTAACAGTTGATTCGCTTTTTCATAGAACAAACAGTAAATATCCCCTGTCCTGATAAAACTGTCAAAATTACACTGCCCATACAAACGCCCCAATCTCCCGTTGTCTTTTTGCAGTTGAATATACGGTGGATTGCCAATCACGACATCAAACCCGTCCGCAACCCCGAACATCCATTCGGGGTCAAACCAATCCACAGTTGCATTCTGGTCGTAAGGGTCCCAGTCGGTGATTTTTTCGGCATCATCGGTGGGCATACCAATATGCCTTAATTCTGTCGCCAGTTCTCGCCGTAATTTTTTGTCATCTCTCTTACACGCCAGTTTCTGTGAGCGGGTCGTCGCGTGGAAATGTCGCTCGCGGTTACCCCCCATTTCTCCTTCTAAAGCTTTCGCTTTTGGGCTTGTTAAGGTTCGCTCGTTTTCGAGGCCTATGAGGGTGTTTGACGCGATAAAGCGGGTCTCCAGATTTGGCAGAGGCTTAACCCCAAAGTTGTTTGCGGTCTCATCTGGCTCCTGCTCAATGGCAAGGGAGATAAAGAAGCGAAGTTTGGCGATTTGGCAGGCGATGGATTGAATGTCCAAGCCGAAGATGCTGTTTTGGATGAGGTATAATTTCCGTCCAAAGTCCGAATCGCGGTACCGCTCGAAAATATCGCTGATTTCGGTCAGTTCGGCATCGCGTTCCTGCTGGTTTGGGGTATCGAAAGCGGCTATTGCGCGCTGTCCGGCACGTTCTTTCTGTAACTGTTCCCACCGACTGTTATCTGGGTCAAGCCTACGCAGTGCGAGCGTCAGTTTGTGCAACACCCCCATCGGAAAGGCACCGGAACCGACGGCCGGATCGAGTATCTTCAGCTCTGAAATCCTCTGCACAACCTCGCCTACTTCGCGGCTATCGAACCATTCGATTGCGTCGTCGAAGGTCATCGCATAATCGAACAGATAGCGCAACCGCTCTTCCCAAAACGTCGCATCAAGATCCGTTGGTTGGACCCGCGCCAGCGTTGCGGTCAACGCCTCCTCCACCATGTAGTCTACGATAGGACGGGAGGTGTAGTAGGAGCCGGTCTGTTTCCGTGCGGTCACACCGGTTTCGGGGTTATATGCGGCGAGCAGGTTTTCAAACACTTTGCCGAGCAGTTCGGGGTCTAACGCGACCTCCTGCTCTATCGGCGTGTTCTCCTCTACGGTGAACTTGTAGTATTTCAGCAGGGGAATCAGACCGTCGGCCTCGTCAAAGAAGAGACGGTTGGGGAGACTTAACTTCTTGTAGTGTACATCGGAAAAACAGTCAATACGGTAATCGCTATCTCCTGTTCCCTCCTCGCTGTCGAGGCAATCAAACAAGCCCCCGTTGATGAATGGCGTTTGGGCGAACAGCCCCAGCAGTTTATCGGGGTTGCTTATTTCCTTCTTGTAGCGATACCTTGAGAAATTGCGATGGTCGGGATTTTCTTCTTTGCTAAACTGACGCTTCTTTAGCTCCGTGTTCAGCGTGGCGAAAAACAGGTTTTGGAGTACGGCGCGGTAGTAGGAATCGCCATTGTCCCTGTCATAGTCTTTCAGCAAGGGGGAGACTTCCGCATCGTTGAATAGTTCATCCGCTACCAATCCCTTCTCTTTAATAAACCACACGAATAGCAGGCGTGTGATTAACCGGATGACATGCTCCTCTGGCTCCAGGGTGCGCTTTTCGTCTGTCGGAAACGTTGCCTCCGCAACCGCCCATTCAAACCAGTCGAACAGTTTCCGGTAGAATTGCTTGTTGAGTTCTTCGGTGTCTAGGCGGGCAAGCCACGCAGCGAGTAAGCCATCGAAGGTTTCCGGTTGGTTGTTGGCACCCATCCACTTCGCGCACTCCGCTAACGACAGTTCAAACAGAACCTCCAGATGCGCCCGATGTGGCTTATCCAGACGAATGTCCTTGATTAGCGTCACCTGTTCCAGCACGTTGCGTTCTGGGGCATACTTGTGGGGCCGGCGACCAGCAAAACCTATAGTTAAACGGTCTTTAACGCGCCCTAAAGGGTGGCAAGATGACTTGACGCAAAAGAGCACCACAACTGGCATGATTATTCGCTTGTTGACCTCTCGTGTGAATTGGGCGTATTTGCTTCGGGAGTAGTCTTTATCTTTCAATTCAACAGCAAAGAACATGAAACTCTTTGCATTCCCCTGATCGAAGGCAGGTGACTCAAACAGCGTTCCTTGACCACTGTTGTTGATTTCGTCGTCTGTCACTTGAAACACCAGCTCCACCAATTCTGCGTCTTCGAGGAATTCCTGTTCTGTCTTGGTGTTTTCGTTCTCGGCTCGAAATGTCTGAATAAAGTCATCTACGTTTCCCGATAGTTTGAGAGTGCGCTGGCTACGGTAGCCCAAAACTGCCAGCAGGTCTTTTGTGGTTTCTAAAAAATCGCCATCGGGTATTTTCGCTAAAGCGGATTTGATTTCTGTCTTTTTGATTTGTTCGTCGGTCATTTGGTTTGTTCCTTGTTGAGCAAGTTTCAATGATCTGCTGGATATGTCAATCCAGCAGGAGCGGTCTGGGGACTTAGAAACCGAGTTTTGCCGACCCTACAGGTGGCGTGACGAACACGACGCAAAAAACTCGGTTTCTCACAGTAGGGTTGTGATAACCAGCCAAGTAACCAACTCAAAATCGCTGGAGTCTCTGGGGGATTCGGATGCCAGAGGCAGTTTGAGGTCGTCTGCACCGTCAATTCCTAGATTGTTGGTCTGTGTCGTTGTATGCGCGTTGCTGATGTAGGTGATGACGGTCTGCAACAGTTTGTTGTAGTCCGTCATGTTTGCACCGTTTTGGGTTTCACGGTCAAATTGGATGCACAGTTTTTGCAGCGGTTCGGTCTTGCCGACTGCCGCCGCTTCAAACAGATCTAGCACTTGTCTAGTGTTTGTGCAACCGTAGCGGATGTCGCCCGTATTGCGGATATATACCGCATAGTAGGGGTGAATCGGGCTCGGCCTTTTTTCCCTTTTGTCCGTGCTGGCGTTCCGATGGCGGAAAAAAAAGATGACACCCGTTTCCTTGGGACGTTTCTCGTCGTGGGTGACTGCATACACCCCGTCGCGAGTTGCGTCCAATTCCGCTTTGTTTTTTTCGAGATACCGCAACAACTGGTCGAAGAAGTAATCAAGCGTAAAATCGCTCAGAACGACCCCGTCGTCCAGTTCATCAAGGTCTAGCATGTTTTCGCGCAGTTGCATCAATTGCTGGTCACGGAATTTTAGCTCTCGCTCTGCCCGTTCACGGGTAAACTCGTTCAACGGGTCATCGTCGCCGCTCGCCGCCATGTCAGCGAGTGCCATGCGAGACTCTACGCGGCTTCGCAAGCGCAAATAGACCTCCATGTCGTCGGTGGGCCAGTAGTTTATCATTCCCACCGACACGTTGTTGCTGCCGATGCGGTCAATGCGTCCGAAGCGTTGGATGATACGCACCGGATTCCAGTGGATGTCGTAGTTCAACACTGTGTCGCAGTCTTGTAGGTTCTGCCCTTCCGATATGCAGTCGGTGGCGATGAGCAGATCGATTTCGTCAGTGTCCTCGCCCTCGCGCATTCGCGCCCGTGGTGCGAAGTTGGTCAGGATGGCGTTGAATTTGTTTTCCCCGAATGTGGTTCGCGTCGCGTCCCCGGAGACCAGTGCCATGTTCAGGTCTAATTCCGATGCGAGGTTCGACAAGTTGTCATAAAGGTACACGGCTGTATCCTTGAAGGTGGTGAACACCAGTATCTTGCGATTGGTTTTGCCATCCCTGTCGGTGGTCGGGTTTTGTGCCTTGTCCCGAATATGCTCCCTGATCGCTTTGAGCTTGCCATCCCGCTCTGGCGTGATTGCTTTGACGCTTTGCCACGCCTTGGTCAAGGTCTGTTTGTCCCTTTTGAGATCTTCCTTCCAACGGGAGCAATCCAATTCCCGCAGGTGATAGGGGTGGCGTGCCCGATTCACCAGAAAATCGTCGTCTTCACCTTGTTCGTCTTCGTCCGGCAGGATGTCATGGTCTTGCAGGAGGTCGGCTTCCGCTTTTGGCATCTGCGTGTCTTGTTCATAACGGTCAATCTTTTTCAGTAAGTCATCAATTTTGCTGACCGTGCGTCTGAGTGTTTCTGTGAGGGAGTGCGCTGAACTCTCCAAACGCTTCAGGAAGTTCGTGCGTATCATCCCAATCAGGAACCGCTCGCGGTCTTCCTGATTGAATCGCAGTTTTTGTTTCTCTTGTTCCAACCGTTGCTTTACCTTCGGGTCGGTAATGTAGCTGGATGGCGTGTAGATGGACAGGGCGAATTGCTCTATCTGCTCAGACAGTGCTTTATAGGAGAGTGCCCCTTTCAAGTCGGTCAGCGGGTGACAGTTTATCGGTTTCAGTTGTTTGGGGAACTCGCCGATTCGACTGATTTCCTCAGCGTAGAATTCCTCAATCTGACGGCGGGAACGGGCGATAGAAACGCCGCCCAACAATTGGAAAAAATCGGACCCCAATATCTCTAGCAACTCTGACTTGTCTTTATCGCTGCTCTCGTCGAGGCTTTCCTCCCATGCCTTAAACGCCTTTTGTGCCTGCCCCAGCAAAGTGCGGATATTGCTAATTCCCAAACTGTCCTGGAAGACATCCTCGCGCTTTTCGGTCATCAGGTAAATCTGATTGCGGAGGTCAAGGAGGGAGGTGTTCACCGGTGTCGCCGAAAGCATCAGCACCTTCGTTTTAGCCCCTTCCTTGATAACCTCCTCCAACAGTCGTGTGTAGCGACTGTGGCGGATGACCACCCCAGCGTCGTCACGGCGAGGTGGGGTGTCGTTGCGGAAGTTGTGCGATTCATCGATTACCACTAGGTCAAAATTGCGCCAATTGAAATTTGCTAAATTGATGTTGCCAGACTCACCGCTGTAGCGAGACAAGTCGGTATGCGATAGGAGCGCGTAACCGAATTGGTCTTTGAGGAAAGGGTTGTTGCCTTGGTAATTATGCGCTGGATACAGGGCCCAGTTTTCGCTCAGTTTTTTGGGACACAACACCAGCACACGGTCGTTTCTCAATTCAAAGAACTTGATAACCGCTAGTGCTGTGTAGGTTTTCCCCAACCCCACGCTGTCGGCGAGGATGCAACCGTTGTGACGCAACAGGCGGGCGATGACACCTTTTACGCCCTCTTTCTGGAAATCAAACAACGTATTCCAGATTTCGGTGTCGTATAAATGCGTGTCTTCCAGTTTCCTGTCGCTGTCCTTTCTGGCTTCTAGTTCGTCACGGAATAGCTCGTAGAGGGTCTTGTAATAAATTAACTCTGGCGCGTGGTCTTTCCCCAGCTGGTTGAGCGCGGCGAGCACTTTCGCTTTAACATCTTCAACATGGTTTGTGTCACCCCAGATTTCATCAAACCACCCTTTCAGCTCGTCGCAGTCTTCTTTGTCCACTATGCTCATATTGAGTTCAATGTTATTTCCCGTTGTATTCAGCCCGAGTCCGTTCACGGTAAAATTGGAACTGCCCATGATGGCTTTCGGTTCACCGTTATTGAGGATGTGATACATTTTCCCGTGTAGCAGATTCGATCGACGGGTTGAGCGGATCTGGACCTTCTCTTTTATCCACGCGGCACACGCTTTGGCAATCGGTTTCTGTTGAAGCTGGTCACGAAGTTGCAAGCCCTTATCAACAATATTGAAGGCTTTCTCGTCGGTGTTTTTGGGGTCGAGGCTTTTGATAAAGCTGGGTTCACCAAACAGAAACCTAAGTTCATCAATTCCTGTGAGCGTCGTTTTCAGCGCGTTGAAGGCGTGAATCGTAAAGTACGCGGATACAATTGAGAGCGACGAACCGTCCTCAATTTCGGACTCAAGGAAATCCCCAACGGTGCCTCGGTGGCGATTGTCCCGGATTTTGGATTTAGATGTGTCCTGATCTGGCATGGGTTGACTCCTATTGTTGGGGGGTTAAACGTCTGCGGGTCAAGATCTGCTGGATTTGTCAATTCAGCAGGAGCGGTTTGGATGAAAAACTCGGATCAATACTTGAGTTAATTTACATTGTTGATGGCAGGCTAGTTTTCAATAAGCTCTTGAATTTTATCCCGAAAGTAGCGGAAACTGGGCGATTTGTTGGTCGCTACGCCCATGTGTGGAGCGATGCGTTCCGCCCATGTTGACTTTTCCTGGCCGACTGAGCTCCACCCATCCTTTTTCAGTTCGCTTGCGCCACCTGAGAATACTGCGTCAGCCAAGAGTTCCCATGTATCGCAAATGGTGTCGCTTTGGTAACGATTTAGTACATTGTCTTTAGCATTCGGGTAAGCGGCCTTGGTTGCGGGAATGTCGCCGAGTAACCAAGCTTCACCTTCTTCTACGGCAATACAAAACCGGGTCTCCGGTTTGGGATTGCACGAATTCAGGACATTGAAGAGTTCTTGGCGGAATGTTTTCAGACAATTGTCATCTAAGTCACAAACCACAATCACTACTGCTGAATAGTCATCGGAGTAGCCGGCAAATGTCTTTCCATACCCCCTGAGTAACCTTGGCAGTTGGTCAAGCAAAAGGCGTTTACTCGCATCGGTACTGCTTGTGAGGTTTTTAGGAATGCGGCCGATTCCTCGATAATGAATAACCCTGAATGTATGTTGGTCGCCGACGATTTTCGGGATGAGAATATCAAGTGCCGCTTTGCCGGATTGATCTTCTACGAGTATTTCAAAGTGCATCCACTCACCTCGCGTCAAGATAGTCACTGTACCACAGACCGCCCAACGGCAATCCCTCTTCGACCATGCTGTTTACGCCGGGCTCGTTGCTGGACCGAGAAATCGTCGAAAAGCCATCTTCACCCTTTTGCAGAATCCAGACCTCTTCAGGCTTTAACGAATCAACAAAGTACGGCTGGTGCGTCGTAATAAAAACCTGCGAACCGCGGGATGGGTTGGCATGTTTGCGGAATTCGGTGGCCAAGGTCTCCAAGAGCTTGTGATACAGGCCGTTTTCCGGTTCTTCAATGCAGAGAAACGGAGGCGGGTCAGGGTCTTCAAGTAGCAACAGATACGCGAATACCTTGAGCGTCCCATCGGACACCTGCTGGGCGTAAAAGGCATCCTCAAAGCCTTTGTCGTTAAACCTGAGTAGCAACCGGCCGTCATTGGTGCGTTCCGTGTCTATCTGGTCTATGCCCGGAATTTTATCGGCGATATTCTTTAGTATAGCCTGAAAACGCTGTGGCTGTTCGCGCTCCATGAATTGCACCACGTTGCCGAGGTTGTCGCCATGGATATTGAGATGTCTCTGTGGACCCGCCATCGGTAAGCTCCGGGCGGCATCGGGGGTGAAGTAACTCAGATACCATCCCTCGATGAAGCGGCGAAACGCGGAAATTCGCGGATGTTGTTTCAAGGCACCGAGTGTTGCAATACCGAGCTTGCGCTTGTCCTCTAACTCGATAGTCTCGGTCTCGCGGGATTCCTCTGCTCCTATCAACTCTATCAATCTCAGAATATCGAGTCGCTCCATTTCTTCATCAATCTGATACCCTTCCTGTTCTCCCTTCCACGCCACGCCGCTGCCATCATTGAGGAATAAAAATGAGAATGGCTGACCGCGTTTCTGGCCTTTTCGCCTTTGTCTGAGCCGTTCTCGCAGGACGTAGGGGCGGCAGAGCTTGTCTGCCTCGATGTCAATCTGGTAGGTAATGGGCCGGGCATTCCCATGTTCTCTATAGTAAACCTCAAATCCGATGGGGCCTGTTTCCCCTTGCGTTCGTATTTTCTCAAAGCCGCCGCGCCCTCGTGCGTCGCAGGCCTCCTCAACGCCCAGTTTCAGAGCATCGGCGAGGAACCCAAACGCATCAAATAGGGAACTTTTACCCACGCCGTTTTTGCCGATTACCGCTGTCATGGGGGTAAGTGGCTGGTTTCCCCGTTGATACCAGAGGCGGCCCAGTGTCACATCCTTGAGTACCTTGAAGTTTTTTACTCTGAAGCCTTCTATCTTTGCCATTTTATGGTCTCACGGTTAGTAGTGGTGCAATTGATTGTGCGTCTTGCTGTTCTTCTTAACTAAGGCGGCGATGTCCGCAGTGGTCTTAAAATGCAACTTGGCGACATGTCGCAACGCTTCTGAGCCGTGTTGCTCGACAAACTTTACCCCTGTATCAATGACCTGCGTTGCACCTTTGGGGAGTTTTATACCGTACTGTTCAGAGAGTTCCGAAAGTCGCCGGAGAAAAACATCGCGGGCGATGAGGGATGCGGCAGCGACTGCGATATCACGCTCCGCTTTCGGAATCTGCACGAGCGCGATTTCCGAGCTTAGCCCCCCTAATTGCGATTCGAGAACTTCGGGCTTGGCAAAACGGTCAACGAGGACATGCCGACAATCAAGGCGATTGAGGAGCTTTACAATCACTTGGGCGTGCAGTGAAGCGAGCAGATGGTTCAGATTTTGACCTTTTGCGGAGAAGGAGGCGTATTGTGTATTATAATGTAGCGGTTTTGCTTCAACCGATGTGACGTAACGCCCGCAACTCGTCCGAATCTCTTGTGCCATCTTGCGGAGCTCCGTATCAGGAATCTGCTTTCCATCGCGCACACCCAATGCCCGCAATCGCTCGCTGATTTCCGGGTTCACATACACCCCCGCCACAACGAGTGAGCCAAAGTAATCGCCTTTCCCCGATTCGTCCGTTCCAACCCATACGTTCCAATTGTGAGGTTCAAATGTTTTCAATTGAACAAGGTCCCATCCCGCTCCTGCTAGATTGACAAATCCAGCAGATCCTTGACTCACAGCGAGTTAAATACCATAACATAGCTAGGTTTGCTGGGTGTTGTAATTTATAGACTCGTTCGCGTTATAGGCTGTGATACGCATATCAAGTGCTTGATTATAGAGCGTAGCACATGCCAAAAGCATAGACTCTAGCGATAGCCGTTGCTTGGTCGTAGGATAGATACGATATTGGTATGTTTTTATCATTATGGATTCCGTTCACCGGTTCATACCTGTTTGCTAAGGTGTGAGAGGCATCGGCTGGGATGCCGATGGCAAATCCCCTCACGAAACGGTATGAAAATAATATCATAACGCACAAAGAAAAGCAAGCCTAAAGGAGACCTGGGATTCAGGCCCAAAAAAATGGCATTGAATCCGACCAGAGACCAGAAGGCTGGAAGAGATAAATCCCTCCACTCTTCCACCTTCCATTCTTCCACTCTTCCAATTCTCTACGGCGTTTGGGGCACACGGACCGGTTTATGTGACTCGGCGGATTGATTCGCAGCGATTGTCACTGCCGCGGATTTGAGTCCGTCCGAATATGAGGATTTGATAATCGAAGCATCGCCCGTTTGGATGGCTTCAATGAACGCATCATCAATTGAGCGCGTCGGTGTGTCAGGGACTTCAACCGTCGCCGCACCTCCAGGGAGAACCCTCAGTCCACCGTCCATTTGTAAGATAAGATGCCCCTCAATAATGTAATCCGTTCGCGTACTCCCGCCTCCTTGAGTGAGGGCAGAACTCGTTGTGATATAACCGACTGCGCCGCTCTCAAATTGAAGCGTGACCACCTCGGCATCGGGGATGGTGTGGTTTTCCTCATCCGCATTGACCTTCAAGGCATCAATTTTGTACACTTCTACAATCTCGCCCGCAGTGTAACGAATGAGATCGAGTTGATGGGTTGCCTGTTCGTGCAGCATTCCGCCCGACTTATCCATTACACGCCACCAATGGCTGGGGCCTCCAGCGATCCCCCCCCATCGGTGACTAGCGACCATACTGATGGTTTTGTCCTTCAGAAAATCACGGGCGGCGGTTGAGGTATTGCCGTATCTGAGTTGATAGCCCACACAGGAGATGACTCCCGCGCTCTGGATAGCTTCAGCAATCTTAATACCAGTCTCGATATCCATCACAACCGGTTTCTGCACAAAAACATGGCACCCTCGTTCTGCCGCAATGACCTCTGCGTCAGAGTGTGCAAAAGGCGGCAGGCAGAAATAAACAGCATCCAGATCCGCCTCATCAAGCATCACCCGATAATCGGTGTACGCTTGCCCACCATAGGCTTCAACGGCGGCTTGTACACGGTCTTCGGCGATGTCACAGAGTGCCGTAATCTCAACAGTGTCCATCTCCCCAAGCCTACGAAGATGGCCGTTTGCAATACCACCAACACCAACAAAACCGACTCTCACAGTTTGTGAATCTTGATTCATCTTTTTTCTCCTCCTATAAGGGATTGGAAGGATGGAAGGATGGAAGATGACCCCGTTAATCGCTATAAAATACCATCTCTATACACCGTCACATCCGCAACCCCCGCTTCGACAAACCCCTTCTTTCTCAATAGGCAACTATCACACGCGCCACATGCCCTGCCCTGTTCATCAGGGTCGTAGCAACTGAGCGTTAATCCATAATCAACCCCCAGCTCTGCCCCCTTTTTAATAATCTCTGCTTTGGTCATTGAAATGAGGGGGGTTTGAATCTGTAGTTTCGTTTCACCCTCAACACCGGCTTTGGTCGCCAGATTCGCCATCCGTTCATACGCGCTGATATATTCATCACGGCAATCCGGATAGCCACTGTAGTCAAGCGCATTGACACCGATAAAAATCGTATCAACGCCTAGCGTCTCCGCCCAAGCCAGTGCAAAAGACAGAAATATCGTATTCCGTGCGGGCACATAGGTCACTGGAATACCTGTTCCCATCTCCGTGTCTGACCGGTTTTTAGGCACACTAATCGAATCGGTCAAAGCCGAGCCGCCAAATGCCCGCAGATCGATTTCGACGATGATGTGTTGCTTTACGCTCATCTTTTCGGCGAGCATTTTCGCCCGCTCAACCTCAAGGGTGTGCCGCTGACCGTATTGGAAACTGATCGCGTACACACAATAGCCCTGCGATTGAGCGATGGCCAGCGTCGTTGCTGAATCAATGCCGCCACTTAAAAGCACAACAGCCTTTTGCAAATTGCTCTCCTTCAATCTTTCATTATACAAATTTTCCATTCAATATCAACAAAAACTAAGCAAGTTCCCTGTGGGAGGGAGTTCCCGCTCCCGATGCGCCCGACCAATTGCACCATAGGGTCATTAAAGAGTCGCGATCGGGAGATTGCTTCTACAGTGAAGAGTCGCGACCGGGAGATCGCTCCTACAGTGAAGAGTCGCGACCGGGAGATCGCTCCTACAGTGAAGAGTCGCGACCGGGAGATCGCTCCTACGGGAGAATTAAATGACCCTAATTGCATCATTTCATTATTGACTGGCCTCTCTGAATATGCTATCCTGATAGAACGATGACATAAACAGACCCTAAACACCTTATCTTCTAAGGGAGAATCAAATGACAACCCATATTCAACTCGTGTCAATCGTTCTCGCCACGTATCTCTTCACCGGTTGCACAATACTGCAACAACCGCCCGCTGTTGTGGTCAAGCCAGATCAACTCGCCTGTCCCGACGCACCTGAAATCGTTGACGGAGATCTGGAGACGGTCGGTATGCTCCAGACGGACGGGTATATCGAAAAACGCACCCTAATAGATTATACCCGAGACAAGACCCTTATCAACCAGCGACAAATCGTTGGCACCAAACGTGCCGGTGCCTTGATTGCGCTCAAAGAACCGAAGCATATCACCTATATCGAAATCTACGCAGAGTCTATGATTACTGAACCGATGATTGATGTCGCCACTGATAAATCACTGTCCGGCCCGGATCAGTTTATGCCCATCAAAGACCGCCAAGTTGGAAAGCCAATTCAACCCGGTGAAACGCGCCGATTTCGGATTGGGAAGAAGATTCGCTATCTTCGCATCATCACCGATGCCATCGGGGATACAAAACGCACCGAGCGTACAAAGGTGATGAAAACGAACGTCACCAGGATTCCCCTCAAAGGCCCGAGTATACGAGAAGTCAAACTGTACGAGATTCCCACCGGGCAGGAGTAAATTGCCCACCCCACGACGAGATACCGCCCGAAGAGATAGCAGAGCAAACCCGTCAGATCTGTGTCTCAAGAAGCGCGATGCTTTTCGGGTCCAAGCGGTGGTAGTTTACGATTTCGTATCTGGCACCATCAACATCTTTCATTACGATACGGTCGTCCTCTAGCGAGGTGATGTCGTATCGAGACCGAAGATCAAAATTGGCGGGCCCACGGTCTGTCTCGACCTCCCATTGCGTCACACCGAATTGAGATTCAAGCGAATGAATCTTCGTAATCGTTGGCATGAAATAACACTTTTCCAGTTCCTCTTCAAGCACGTCTTGATGCTTTTTGTTTAACTGCTTGACATCCTCAATCATGCCAACTTCGTTCCCATCCTTATCACACAACCCGATATGCTGCCACGGTTGCGTCAATGGAAATGCTCTGACCGGCACAACGGCGGTATGCACAGTGCCATCAGGAAATTTGACCACCATCTCCTCAGATTCATTTCGGGTAATCTCTATCCGTTTCGCATCTAGAAATTCAATGTCGTCTTCAATTTGAATCGGTTCGTTCAACATTTTGCTCCTCATGTCTTCGAGCCGTGGGCGGGAAATCCCTTTCCCGCCCCGCTTCATATACCCAACCCCGTAGGCGGGAAATCCCTTTCCCGCCCCGCTTCATATACCCAACCCCGTGGGCGGGAAATCCCTTTCCCGCCCCGCTTCATATACCCAACCCCGTGGGCGGGAAATCCCTTTCCCGCCCTGCCTGCTAGACCTACCACGCCCGAATCTGTGACAACTCCGTCTGCTTCTCACACAACCCCGCATAGGTCCCACCCTTAGCGATCAGCTCCTCATGCGTGCCGAGCTCATCAATTTTTCCTTCCTTGAGAACCACCAAACGATCTGCGTGCTTGAGCGTTGAGAGTCGGTGGGCGATTGCAAAAACAGTACGTCCCTGAATCAACCGCCCCAACGCATCCTGAATTTTCGATTCGGTCTCCGTATCCACAGAGGAAGTGGCTTCATCGAGAATCAGAATTTGCGGGTTTTTCAAAATTGCGCGAGCGATTGAGATACGTTGACGTTCTCCGCCGGAAACCCGTGTGCCTCGTTCACCGACGATTGTGTCATAGCCATCGGGAAACTTCATAATAAAATCGTGCGCGTTTGCGACTGTTGCGGCGGCAATAATTTCTTTCCTGCTCGCTTCCGGCTTGCCGTATCCGATATTGTCATACACGGTTCCCCGAAACAGAAACGGGTCTTGTAAGACGACACCAATCTGCTTCCGCAAAGAACGCAACGTGATGTCACGGTTGTCGTGTCCATCAATGAGAATCTCGCCCTCTTGTGGGTCATAGAATCTGGTAATTAAGTTGATTAGTGTGCTTTTCCCGGCACCACTGTGCCCGACCAAACCAATCATCTCCCCCGGTTTGACGGTAAAACTTACACCATCAACGGCGTTTTTCTCGTCGTCGTAAGAGAAGCCGACCTCGCGGAATTCAACTTCACCGCGAATATCCGGGTGTTCGATCGCGTTTACACTGTCAGCGACACTCGGAGGGGTATCAAGGATTTCAAAGACGCGCTCAGCAGAGGTGGCGGCTTCGAGAAATCGGCGGTTCATGTTGCAAAGCGTCTGCACAGGCCCGAAGAACCGCATCATGTAGCCCATGAAAAGCGTCAGTTCCCCCAGGCTGAGGTCGGCATTGAGAATCTGTCGCCCACCCATTAACCAGATGAGAATCATCCCGAAATATGTGATGAACTGCATGATGGGTCGGTAAGTCGTCCAAAGTTTCGCGCCGGTCATTTCACCCTCAAAAATCTGATGCGCCCGCGTATTAAAGCGTTCCACCTCATACTTTTCGCGGGTAAACACCTTGACCACACGCATCCCTGGTATGGTACTCGCTAAAATTGTGCTGATTTCGGCATAACGCCTCCACAAGGAACGAAAGACCTTGTGCATTTTTTTCCCGAAGAAGATTGTGAAGAAAATGAGGCAGGGAACCGGTATCATCGCCCAGAGAGTCAGCTTCCAATTGTAAACGAACAGGATGATACACATATAGACCAGCGTTACCGAATCACCGATGATCTCTTGTAGCCCTTCGGCAATGAAATTTCGTAGCCGCCCCACGTCGTGCGTAACCCGCGACATCAGGTTGCCCGTATCGTGCTGGTTATAAAAATCAAGCGACAGCATGTTCAAATGCTGATAGGCATCATTTCGCAATGTCAAAGTAATACGCTGACCGACCCAGGTCATCATGTACCCACGGATGGACGAAAACACGGTCGTGAAGACGTTGATTCCTACCATCATCAACACAATTGCGACCAACTGGTTAAAAGCACCGGGGTCAACTGCCTCTTGGTTTGCTATTGCCCCTATTGCCGGAACAAAGACATCGTCGATCAACCGTTGGCCCAGTATCTGTGGCACAAGCCCTACCAATCGCACGACAAGCATAATGAGGAGGGCCGGCACCGAAACCCGCCAAAATGGTATGCTATACTTGAGTAAACGAACAATTAACTTCCCTTTTTCGACACAGTTTGGACAGACCTCAGACCGCGGTGAAAGTGCCCGACCGCAGGTCTCACATTTGCCCTTCGTTTTTCTTGGCGGACCTCCCCTTCTTCTCTTTGTTTCCTCAACTTCTGGTTTGACCTGTCTGACCAATGATTCGATTTCGGGAGTCGCTTCGGCAAATTTGGGCGCGACCTTATTTGAATAGCGAGCAATTTCAATCGTTTTATCGGGGGTGCGGACTTTCAGGAAACTGTTCCCCTGTAGTGCTCGAACCTCGATTCCGTCAACCTGATTGAACGGGATATTCTGAACATCAGGGCCAGGTGCTCCGTTCTGATTGAATGCGACTAGGCGTTTTTCTGTCGCAAGTACCCAATCCTCCCCGTAAGTTCCATCGAACCGCAGGTCGGTCGAGACAGCAACTTTGATTTCTTCTTCCTCCTCAAGTAACTCCTTGAACTGCTTCTGAAGGTCGCCTGGGAGTGTCTCCAAAGTTGTTATCTCTTTAGCCTGTTTTTTGCTAGGCATACCATCTTCTCCTGTACAATAACCTAAGTTGCTACCTTTAGCTAATGATTTGGATTATCAATGTTGCGGTGAGAAACAAAACCACTTTGATCGCAAAATCCGCCGCTATCACCGCATAAATTGACCGAGGTAAAAGTTTGATGGTTTGATTTCATGACTTCAAAGGCTCACTTCTTTGATACGCTGCCAGTTTTTGAAAAAGCATGAGCTGTTCAGGGCGTTCAATCGGTGGGTCATGTAAGCGTCTGGGTGTGAAATTCATTACCAATGCCTCAAGCATCGGTTTTCTATTTTTCTCCTTCGCGCCAACGTGATAGAAGTGTTCCTTGGTTAACACACGGAATCCTGACCATAGCGTCTCAAGAAAAACATTTTTCCTGTACTGATTGCTATGCCAAGTTGATAAGACGAATTTGCAGGGCGATTGGCCTAGCATTGTGAACAGTTGTTGTTCATTTTCCTCGTCCCAACTATCGAAATAATCAACGTGTCGCCCGACATAAGGCGGGTCGCAATAGACAAAATCGCCCTCAGAAATCCCTTTGAGCGTTTCTCTAAAATCTTGGCAGACAAATGACCAGTTAGAATGCTTTGACATGACGTAAACGTAGTCAACCTGATTAACAATTTTAGTGATATACCCCTTAGAAAACCGTTGCGGCTTGTGCCCGAAGGGTGTGTTAAAGCCACCTTTGTGGTTGAACCGAATCATCCCATTGAAGCAGGAACGGTTCAAAAAAAGAAAATCCAAGGACTTATGCGTTTCATTGAACCGCGCTCGGACTTCATAATAGTAATCTTTTCCACATCTTGATAGAATTTCTCCTTCATGTTCAAGGAAGTTTCTCACCTTGAAACCATCAATTTCCCCACTCGCGATGGCGTTGTAGAAGTTAATCAAATGTGGGTTGTTATCTGCAAAAATCGCATTGTGCGGCATGATGTTGAACCCAACGACACCTGAGCCCATAAAGGGTTCAATCCATCTGCCTTCAAAAGACCAGTCTACAGCACGCTTTATGAGGGGAATCAGCTTGCTCTTTATCCCTTGACACTTAATCGGTGGAATCTTAACTTTCATGAGGAGCAGTATGTCTACCCGAGTTGCCACCTTGATAAAAAAAATAGAACGCAAAGACGCAACAAAGAATTGGATACTAAGCAAATTGCGGCATTAACGTATCGCGGTTGGGAAGCCGCTCCCACAGCGACTGTGATTTTAAACCGTGTCGCGGCTGGGAAGCCGCTCCTACAGGTCTCGTGGAAACCGTGTCGCTGCTGGGAAGCCGCTCCCACAGCGACTGTGATTTTAAACCGTGTCGCGGCTGGGAAGCCGCTCCTACAGGTCTCGTGGAAACCGTGTCGCGGTTGGGAAGCCGCTCCCACAGCGACTGTGATTTTAAACCGTGTCGCGGCTGGGAAGCCGCTCCTACAGGTCTCGTGGAAACCGTGTCGCGGCTGGGAATCCGCTCCTACTGTCGAATACAATAGACGTAATTAACCCCGCGAAGGATGAGGGCACCATCAGAAGCCGCTACTGATGCCCAGAATACATCGTCAATGCTGTTTTGAGCCAGGACCTCAAACTCGCTTCCGGCTGAGAGCACATACGTTGTTCCCGTCTCGTCCAATCCGAAGACCTTATCGTCGTATGCCCACGGTGAAGTCCAAAACTTGGTTGCCCCCTCGATTCGTTTGCTATAGTTCGGCTCACCTGTCAATGCGTCGTAGCAGTTGACTATGGGCCTCTTGCGCCCGAAGACGTAGATTTCGCCTTGATAAAGCAGCGGCGAAGCCATTGACAACCCCGACTTGGGTTGCATCCAGACGACCCCCGCACTTGTGGATTCTCCCTCTTTCGGGGTAATGTCTCCCTCCGCACCCGCTTTCACAGCGAATAAGAAACCTCCGCCATCGCCACGCGCTTCATTGCCGACGTAAATATGATGCTCATCAGCTACAGGGGATGGGCAGCTTCGTCCACCGCCCATGCCCAACTCCCACAATAGTGCGCCGGTATGCGGGTCGTATGCACGAACCTTCTTACCACCTGTTATCAATTCGGTTCGGAGCGTGTTTTTCCAGATGACGGGTGAACTCCAATTTGATTTCTCTTCTTCGCGAGATATTCGCCAGCGTTGGTCACCTGTTTTGGTGTCGAGCGCAACTAGGAACGCTTCTTCTTCACTATCAATCTGTAGGTATAGGTGGTCGCCGTGGAGTACCGGCGAACTGCCGGTCCCCCAGTTTCCATCCATTGGATATGCCCCTAGGTCTTTCTTCCAGACTGGGTTACCGGCTAAGTCATAGCAGTAGACCCCTATCATCCCGAAATAGACATAAACCCGTTCCCCGTCAGTGACTGGGGTTTCAGAGGCGTAGGTGTTGCCGCTGTGTTTTGGGATGAGCGGGGTGCCCTTGAAAGCAACTCGCTTCCACAGTTGTTTGCCCGTCGATTTTTCCAGACAGTAGAGTTCAAAACGATAGACAAGGGCAGAACTTGCCCCGCCCTCCCCTTTGTCAGTCTCTTCATCGCTGACGGATGTCGCGATGAACACTTTATCGCCCCAGACAATCGGAGATGCCCAACCCTTGCCGGGAATTTCAACTTTCCACTGCACATTCTTATCGTCCGCCCATTCGATCGGGTATTTTGCGTCTTCTGGTAATTGGTTGCTTTGTGGCCCTCGAAATTGAGACCAATTTCCTGCGTCAGCCAGCAGTACAGCAAACCCAACCGTAAATACCAAAACCCATGTCATTATGCGTCTCATATAGTTCTCCTTGTTGTTGATTGTTGTATTCCGACCTCAAGATTCGCAATGAACTTGAGGCCATCACGACCATCAGCACAATATAATGTCATATTAATCGCTTCTTGTCCACTGAAAAGTTTGGCAAGGGCTTGAATTTCGCCACTCAGTTGTTCACTCGCTAAGTTTTTAGGGGTAGAGGAGTAGGGAACTGACCAACGTAATTCGATAGGCCAGTCCCTAACCATACAGACTTGGCGAGTAGACCATTTAGTGGGTCTTTGGCTCTGCTTATTTTATACAGATGCTCCCATTTTCAGGTAACGAAAAGTATACAAAAAATCCGATTCGGCGACCGAGGCAGCGGGAAAACTAAATGCCCCTACAACTTGAATTAAAAGATTGTCACAAAGTGGATACAATGCTACAATAATTAGGTCAATGAGATTCTCCTCTACAGCGTTTTGCCGGTTATCAATACTTTAAGCCGATATTCCGCATCTATTTTGAGCGGTTCCAGCATTTATTCAATTCCTGAATATCCGATAATCTGACTTGACGCAAAAAGACCGCGCCCCGGCAGGCCTGCTGTCCTACCGTGCGCTTCTAACCAGAAATAATTACGTGTGTGTGAAACTCCCGTTTTCTCGAGTTTTATGTGCTTGCTAAACAATTAGACCGTATGTTAACATCACTCACGTTTGCGAGCAGAATGTAAAAAGGGGGCATAATTTCAGGGCTGTTTACGCCAGCTAAGAAGAAATAAAAAGAAATTTGCATCTATGTGAAGGGGGTTCACCTGTGGATGGCGTTTCACCTGTGGATGGAGTTTCACTTGTGGGAGGGAGTTCCGACTCCCGATATACCCGATAATTTTAAACTTCAGTAGCTAAACTTTAACAGTAAAACGCGCTACTGATTACTTTTTTTTTCTGTCAACCTTTGTCAACCTTTCGCCATGAACCCAAATCAATTAGATATCCCCTTGAAGATAGGCCACTTCTTATTGTCAGGGGATAATATGTCAAAAGTCAAGTGAAGCACCAGAGGTTGACGCCGACATCAATTTATCGCATTTTTAACCGCTGTCAACCCGGTTATTAAAAAATAAGTTGTAAAATTCAAATCGGAGGGGATATTGGCAAACCCACCCCGTCATTTTATGGCGAAAACGAGTTGTGTCATTAAATCTTCCCCTAAAGAATGGGATTACGAAAAGGATACCATCAATTCTCTCAATTCGCATCCACAACTGCGGAGTATAGGTTTAAGAGAATCCCATGGATATTTAAGTCATAACTTGAGCTATCATATAAGCAATACTAAGGAGATGATTATGAAAAAAATCAAGTTAGGCCTTATCGGTGCAGGCGGCATTTCGCAGGCGCATTGCCGGGCAATGTCGAAGATTGACGGTGCGGAGATTATCGCAGTGAGCGACCTTGTCGAGGCCAATTTGGAACGAGCCACGGAAAACTGGGGCATCAAGAGGACTTTTACCGATTATAACGAAATGCTCAAGATGGACGAACTGGATGCGGTGCTTGTTTGTACTCCCACAGCGGTTCACGGCGCGCCAACAGTAGCGGCGTTGCGCGCAGGGAAGCATGTGCTCTGCGAGAAGCCGATGGAAGCCACACGGGATGCCGCAACTGAGATGGTACTTACTGCCCATGAAACGGGTAAAATCCTTATGGTCGCGCTGAAATTGCGTTATACCCCGCAGGTGATAAAGGCGAAGGAGATTATTGATGCCGGAACGTTGGGCGATATCTACTACGCGGAAACGGTTGCCGACCGTCGGCGTGGCAATCCCGGTGGGAGTTTTATCCGTAAAGCAACTGCTGGCATCGGTGCGTCAGCGGACATCGGGGTGTACGCCCTAGATACTGCACTTTACCTGATGGGGCATCCCAAACCTGTAGCGGTCTCTGGAATTACCTCGAATTATCTCAGTCTCCATAATACATGGAATCCCGCTCTCAAGGAGACAGAGGTTGAAGATTTCGGAGTTGGCTGGGTCGTTTTTGAGAACGGTGCTCGGCTGGTTTTCAAGACATCTTGGTGTATGAATATGGATTCACTCGGCGGCACAATTTTCCTCGGTAAGAAAGCGGGGCTCCGTATCGGCATCGGAGAGGTGCGCGGTCCCCAAGAGGGTGTGACGGTCTACGGTGATAAGGATGGCGAAATTCATGACCAAACCTTCACCGATTTTAAGTCCGTTGATGTATTCCTAGCAGAGGACACGGCGTTTGTGAACGCTGTCCGAGACGGGAAGCCTTCACCCATTGACCCTGATGGTATGTTACTGACAAATATCATCATTCAGGGTGTCATTGATTCATCGGAAGCTGGTGGTCGTGAGGTTGAAGTGACAGTACCGACGTTTTAAGCAGGTTTTACAATTGATCGGGGGAATCGGGAGTGGGAACTCCCTCCCACGGGATGGTTGATTGTCTTGAGCTTATGTATGAGAAAAATAAGGAGCAGAATATGTCCGTGAAACAGCATTCAGAAGATAAGCCTATCCGCATCGGCGTTGTCGGTGTTGGACGCGGGCAAAGTTACATGCGGGCGGCAGCGGCGGCGGGACTTGAGCTCGTCGCAATCTGTGATACATGGGAGGAGAAACTCAAAACTGTCGGCGAACAGATTGGTGTCACCACCTATACAGATTACGACAAATTTCTTGAACACGACCTGGACGCTGTCGCGTTGTGTAACTATTTCCACGAGCATGCGCCCTTTGCGGTCAAGGCATTTGAGGCGGATAAACATGTCATAAGCGAATGTGCCGCGTGTGGGACGCTCGCTGAGGGGGTAGCACTTGCGCGTGCATTCGAGCAGAGCGGCAAGACCTATATGTTCGCCGAGAACTATCCGTATATGGTTTTTAATCAGGAGATGCGTCGGCTTTACCAAGCGGGACATATCGGCGAATTTAAGTATGGCGAGGGCGAGTATGTGCATCCTGACCCGGCGGAAGTGAAATTGGCGCGGAGTTGCGGCATCAATCACTGGCGCAATTGGATTCCCTCCACTTACTACTGTACGCACTCCATCGCGCCGGTGATGTACATCACAGACACTCGCCCTGTAAAGGTAAACGGATTTGTGGTTCCCTACGATTCCGATGACCCGACCCGCACGATGCACGTTGGGCGCGCTGATACCTGTGGGGTTATCATTTGCCGGATGGACAACGGAGCGATGATGAAGTCACTTCACGGTGGGCTACGCGGGCACGGCAATTATGTCCGCATCCACGGCAATAAAGGACTCATGGAAAATTGCCGACACGGTGACAAAAGTCGTCTCCGTATCTGGCGTGAACCGTGGGAGAAAGATGAAGCGGAGCAGACTGAAACTGTATATAAACCTGATTTCCCCGCGTATCATAATCAAGCGGTAAAAGCAGGTCACGGTGGTGGTGATTTCTTTACCAGTTATCACTTTGTCCAAGCCATCCGTACCGGTGAACAACCGTATCTGGACGTTTATCGCGGTATTGACATGAGCATTGCCGGCATTCTCGCTTGGAGGTCTGCCCTCAACGACTCGGCACCGATCGACCTTCCCGATTTCCGGGTGGAATCGGTACGCAAACAGTATGAGAATGACCACTGGTCGCCAGACCCCGCACACAAAGCACCAGGGCAACCACCGAGCAGCATCCGGGGCGAGCTCGAGCCATCGGCTGAAGCGAAAGCATTTGCTAAGGAGGTTTGGGCAAATCAGGGGTATTTCGACGGGTAATCCGATAAGCAAGTTTTAGCATTAAAGTTTAGCTTCTGAACTAGGATGTGCTGGATTTGGCAATCCAGCAGGAGCAACCTGGGCTACGGCTCGGTTTGGATAGTCACATCCAAACCTTTTTTCACACTTTGCTCGCGTTTTACACATAAAAGGGGGATAGTTATGCAACCAAATTACAGTGTAGAGATGAATCTGAACGTAAAAGTGCCGATGCGCGATAGGGTCAACCTGTCCGCTGACATATATCTGCCGAAAGCGTCTGGAACGTTTCCAACGGTATTGATGCGAACGCCATACAGCAACAACACGGATGCAATGATTGAGAAGGGACGACGGCTCGCAGGCAGTGGGTATGTCTGTGTCATCCAAGATTGTCGTGGACGCTGGGATTCGGATGGCGAATATTACCCTTTTCATGAAGGGGAGGATGGTTATGATACGCAGGAGTGGATTGGTCGGCAGGAGTGGAGCAACGGCAAAATCGGTATGGCAGGCGGATCGTATGTTGGTTTGGTGCAGTGGCAGAGTGCCCCGCATCGCAGTCAGTTTCTGACCTGCATCGCGCCTCGCGTCATCTGTTGTGATTTCTACAGCGGGCTGGTCTTCCCGGGCGGTGCCTTCCAACTCAACGTGCTTATGACCTGGGGGATGCGTACCAACGGACGAACCGCCCAGAGCATCGAGTATCACAACTGGACGGAAGCATTTCGGGCAATACCGCTCATTGAGATGGACCAACTCGCCGGACGTGCGCTTGATTTCTGGAAGGACTGGATTCAGCATCCAACCGACGACGATTACTGGGCGGCAATGAATGATGAAAAAAGATGGAATGAAATCGCCTCTCCCGCTTTCAATATGGGGGGATGGTATGACCTTTACGCCCAGCATACCTTCGTCAACTTCAACGGCTTACACCAGCACGGCAGGACACCAGAGGCACGACAGAGCAAACTGATTGTCGGACCGTGGCCGCACAGTCTAAGCACTTCTTCTCGCACGGGGGATGTTGACTTTGGTGCGGATTCGATGGCAGACCTAGAGGCGTTGGAATTGCGCTGGTTTGATTATTGGCTCAAGGGGATTGACAACGGGGTTGTTGATGAACCGCCACTCCGGCTGTTTATCATGGGTGTGAATCAATGGCGTGATGAGCACGAATGGCCTCTGGCGCGCACGACGTGGCAGAAGTGGTATCTGCATTCCAACGGCAGAGCAAACGCTGTCTTGGGGGACGGTTCGCTCTCTACCGAACCGCCGCAGGACGAATCATCGGATCGCTTTGTCTACGACCCGCGTTATCCCGTTCAGACGATGGGCGGTAACAACTGCTGTTCGCCCCATATCGTTCCGTGGGGGCCGTATGACCAACGCCCTGTTGAAATGCGCGGTGACGTGCTGTGCTACACCACCGCACCAATGGAAACGGACATGGAGGTGACAGGGCCAATCAAGGCGATTCTCTACGCCGCCACGGACGGATTGGATACCGACTGGACAGCAAAGTTGGTTGACGTTGCACCGACCGGCTACGCGATGAACTTGTGCGATGGCATCATTCGCGCCCGTTACCGTGAGAGCTTTACCAACCCAACACTGCTTGAACCGAACACGGTTTATGAATACGAAATTGACGTGGGCGTGACTGGCAATGTTTTCCGCAAGGGGCATTCCATTCGCCTCGAAATCTCCTCGTCGAACTTCCCGCGCTTTGACCGAAACCCGAACACCGGACGGGCGTTTGGTATGGATGCCGAAATGCGTCAAGCACAGCAGACAGTTTATCATTCACGCGAGTATCCCTCGCATATCATCTTGCCCGTCATTCCCGTGCATTAAGGAGTTGAAAACCGAAATGACAGAACGTAAGGTTGTGATTGCAAGTGCATGTCGTACCCCCATCGGAGGGTTTAACGGGGCGTTGGCCTCGCTGACAGCACCGGAACTGGGCGCGGTTGTCATCCGTGAAGCTCTATCCCGTGCGAGGCTCAGAAGCGTGGAGGTCAGTGAAGTCATCATGGGCGAGGTGTTGACAGCGGGCGTTGGGCAGGCACCGGCGCGCCAAGCCGCCCTGGGTGCCGATATCCCGAACACGGTTCCGTGCATGACGGTCAACAAGGTCTGCGGGTCAGGCTTGAAGTCCGTGATGCTCGCCGCACAGGCAATTCGGACCGGCGACGCGAATATCGTCGTTGCTGGAGGCATGGAGAGTATGTCTAACGCGCCATATCTGCTCGACAGAGCCCGCTCTGGCTATCGCCTCGGACACGGTACGCTTACGGACAGTCTTATCACAGACGGTTTGTGGGACGTATACAACGATTTTCACATGGGTGAAGCCGCTGAACTCTGCGCTAGGGAGTGCAATATCTCCCGCGAAGCGCAAGACGAATTCGCCATCCGCTCCTACCAAAAGGCGCAGATGGCGCAAAAGAACGGATACTTTCAGGAGGAAATCGTACCGGTCACGGTTGAAGAGGGGAAGCACAAGATTCTGGTATCCGAAGACGAAGAACCGTCACGAGCGATATTCGATAAAATTTCGCAACTGAAACCGGTATTCCAGAAAGACGGAACGGTAACAGCCGCGAATGCGTCAACGTTGAACGACGGGGCGGCAGCCTGCGTCGTAATGTCCGAATTCCATGCAAGGAAATTGGGTATTGAGCCGCTTGCCGAAATCGTCGCACAAGCATCCGCCGCCAGAGCCCCCGAGTGGTTTACCCTAGCACCTGCGAAAGCTATTCCCAAAGTGTTGGAGAAAACGCCACTTGCGCTAAGTAATATCGGTCTATTCGAGCTCAACGAAGCCTTTGCTGTCGTGAACCTAGCCGTTGGACAGGAACTCTCAATATCCGCCCGCAAAATGAACGTGCATGGCGGTGCCGTAGCGTTGGGACACCCCCTCGGTGCGAGCGGGACGCGAATCTTGGTGACCCTGTTATACGCGATGAATCGGTATCGTGTCAAACACGGACTGGCATCACTTTGCATCGGCGGCGGTGAAGCCACTGCCCTGGTCGTTGAACGCTACAAGGGGGACAACTAAGCCCTGATTGCAATAAGATAAACATTGACTTTGACATACAAGCAATGATATAATTCACCTGCTTTTAGCACTCACTAAATGAGAGTGCTAAGCAAGTTTTAAGGTACTCTACATTTCGATCAAGTCCCAAGTTGCTCTTGCTGGATTGCCAAATATACAGGATGGTCTGAGGAGGATGTTGAACAATTAACAAAATTGACTCGCTCATCCACATAAGCCTAGGGATATTCACAGAAGTATGTAACTCAATTCCAAGAAATAGGAGGATTTAGATGGCAGCAAAACAATTGATTTTCGATGAAGAAGCGAGGGGGGCTCTCCGGCGAGGAGCGGACACACTCGCCAGAGCCGTGAGAGTGACGTTGGGACCACACGGTCGGAACGTCGTACTCCAGAAATCTTTCGGCTCGCCCGTTATCACAAGTGATGGGGTTAGTGTCGCGAAAGAAATTGAGCTTGAAGACCAGTATGAAAATATGGGAGCGCAATTGTTGCAAACGGTTGCGAACAAGACAAACGACGTGGCTGGCGATGGCACAACTACTGCAACCATATTGGCGCAAGAGCTCATTCACGAGGGGCTCAAAAGCGTTACGGCAGGTATGGATCCAATGCAACTGAAGATTGGTATTGACAAAGCCGTTGATGTTGTCGTAGATGCGCTTGAACAGCAGAGTCGAGATGTCCACACCCACGAAGAGATCGCGCAAGTCGCAGCAAGTGCCGCAAATGACCGTGCGAATGCAAGTGACATCGGTAAAAAAATCGCTGAAGCGATGGATAAAGTCGGTGAAGATGGCGCGATTACCATTGAAGAAGGAAAAGGCTTTGATACGGTTGTTGATATCGTCGAAGGAATGCAATTCGACCGAGGATATATCTCAGCGAATTTTGTGACTGACCTAGAACAGATGGTGGCGGAGTTAGAGAATCCACTCATCCTGATTAATGATGGGAAAATTAGCACGATAACAGACCTGGTTCCCATCCTAGAAAAGGTCGGCCAGCTCGGGCGTTCCCTGCTGATTATCGCTGAAGATGTTGAAGGCGATGCCTTATCCACGTTAGTCATCAACAAGTTGCGCGGTAGCATTCAAGCCGTTGCGGTCAAAGCACCCGGGTTCGGTGACCGCCGCGAAGCCATCCTTGGCGACATCGCTGTGTTGACCAACGGTCAAGTGATTTCCGAAGAACGCGGTATTCGATTGGAAAATGTTGTCGTAGGTATGTTGGGCACTGCTAGACGAGTTGTTGTTGATAAGGACAACACAACAATTGTCGGTGGCACAGGTGTTGAGGTAGAGGTTGAAAAGCAGGTCTCACAGATTCGTCGCCAGATTGCGGAGACCACTTCGGATTATGACCGTGAGAAATTAGAGGAACGGCTCGCCAAATTGGCTGGCGGTGTTGCTGTCATCAACGTTGGAGCATCAACCGAGACAGAGATGAAGGAACGGAAAGCACGGTTTGAAGATGCCTTATCCGCTACCCGTGCGGCGATTGAAGAAGGAATCGTTTCCGGGGGCGGGATAGCACTCTTACGAACCGCTTCAGCCCTTGACGAACTTGACCTTGAGGGCGAACAGGAAGTTGGCGCGAACATCGTCCGCACAATCCTATCATCTCCTGCCCGGGGAATCGCTGAAAACGCGGGCTTGGAGGGGGCTGTGGTTGTCGCAAAAATCGAAGAGGGCGAGGGCAATTACGGCTTAAACGCTGAGACTGGCGAATATGAAGACCTCGTAGCGGCAGGGGTCATCGATCCAACAAAGGTCGTCCGATCAGCACTTCAAAACGCCGCAAGCATCGCCGGATTGCTACTGACCACAGAGACGCTCGTGACGGAGATCGAAACGGAGCCTGAACCCGCCGCCGACCCGCACGCCCACCATCATCATTAGAAGTGGACATAGCGAAAATATACGAAAGCCATGCTGAGAGCTGTTCAGCATGGCTTTTTTGTTTGCTATCAACCATCAGACGAGGAGGAATTAACAATGAACGCAACCAACCCAACATTGCCGACGGTTTCGCTCGGGAACCATCAAGTGAGTCGACTCATTATTGGCGACAACCCGATTTACGGCTATTCCCATTTTAACCAACTGCTCTCTCAGCATCAACGCGAAGCCCACGCCCCCGACCAAGTGATCGCAACGTTACGACGCGCTGAAGAAGTTGGTGTCAACGCTTGGCAGAATACGCTCACAGAGCGTTCCCTCTCTGACCTCTTGCGGTATCGGGAGGAGGGCGGAACTATCCAGTGGCTCTGTCTGAGTACGGGACAGTGGTATGATGAGCCGCACCGGATTGAAGAGGCGGCGCGCCATAACCCGATTGGTATGGCACCACACGGCGGTGGGATTGGCGACCGATGCCTGCGGGAAAACAAGCTTGACCTGCTCCAAGACATCCTCAAACGGATTCGAGATACCGGCGTTTTGGTCGGATTATCCGTACACGACCCGAAGCTACTTCAAATCGTTGAAGACCAGGGGTGGGACATCGACTACTACATGACAGCGTTATACAATCTTCGCAGTGGACGGGAAGAATTCGAGCAGAAATTTGGTCACCCGCCTCTGGGAGAGGTTTACCTTCGGGAAGACCGTCCCAAGATGTGCGAACACATCCAACAGACGGATAAGCCGTGTATCGCCTTCAAAGTTCTCGCCGCTGGTCGAGCAATTGGGTCTAGAGAGGCGATTCGAGCAGAGTTTGCATTTGCCCTGAACAACATCAAGCCGACGGACGCTTTGCTTATCGGCATGTACCAGAAGTTCGGCGACCAGATTGGTGAGAATGCCGCGTTGGTTTCGGAGTTATCCCAGGAATTGGAATAGGAAGCGTCAAGCACGGAATATCAACACATTAGGAAGGAGATTAAGACTGTGGAACTTCACCAAAACGCCCTCGTTATTGACTCCCACAACGATGCAATTGTCTCTCACATCCGCCGCGGGTATCTGAGCATCTCCGGGGCCCGCACCCCCGAACATCAGCGATATTACGAGGGAACGGTTGCCTACTTACGTGGCCCATTGGAGAGCGAGGTAGTCGTTCAAATCAATTTGCCCAAAATGCGTCAGGGCGGGGTTGACGCGGCATTTTTCGCGGTTGATGTCACGCGGGCGTGGAAGAACCATCTCGCATACGCTCTGGATGCCTTCGGCTTTTTCGAGGCAGAAGTTGAGGCGCATTCTGACCAGATTATCATCGCCAAGAGCGCGGAAGATATTCGGCAGGCAAAAGCGGATGGGAAATTAGCCGCTATCCTAGTCATTGAGAACAGCGAAGGCGTAGAACGAAGTCTAAACATCCTCAGAATGCTTCATCGGATAGGGATTCGATCGATTGGGTTGACCCACAACCCGAACACATGGGCGGCGGCCGGCAACGCAGAGGAACGGAGTGGCGGTGGGCTGACACAGTTCGGCGTACAACTCGTCAAAGAGATGAATCGTCTCGGAATGCTCGTTGATGTCTCTCATATTAGTGAACGCGGTTTCTGGGACGTGCTTGAAGTTACAGAGCGTCCCGTAATCGCTTCCCACAGCAACAGCAAGGCAGTGTGTGACCATCCGCGCAATCTCAGTGACGCGCAGATTAAACGTATGGCTGAAAACCGCGGCGTGATAGGCATAACATTTGTGCCCTCGTTCATTGACCCGAATACGCCCACGCTTTCTCGCCTGCTGGAGCATATCGACCATATCGTCAACTTGGTTGGGGTAGACCACGTCGGCATCGGTTCCGATTTCGACGGTGGCGGCGACCTGCTTGTGGATGCGACAGCGTTTCCCACAATCACAGAAGGGCTCCTCGAGCGTGGCTACAGCGAGGAGGCGATTCGGCAGATACTTGGGGAGAATCATTTGCGTCTGCTTGCAGAAGCTTGTGGTGCGTGATTTATAACGTTTTTTCTTGCCACCCCCGTTCAACCGTGATAAAATCGCGATGCGAATAGATAGTGTAACTTATCCGCTATTTGGGGTGATACTCTAGCCGCCCACGTCTTGGATTGAAAATGTCTGTATCACCTCATTGGCCAAGAGACGTTGAGCAATCGTTTCGAGATTAGATCGGCTCAAACTGCCTTGCACCCAATATTTTTGCCCCGTTTGGACAGCTTGTATTCCCAAAATCCCCAAATCGCGGATGCCTTTAACCACGCTATCCCCAACGGCATCGGTGACTCCCTGCTTAAATCTGACTTCGATTGTCGATGCGTGCGTATGTGAAAACGCGGCTTTCGCATCGCTGTCAGATTCACTGAAAATACCGTATTCTTGTGTCACTGAATCGGCGAGGAGTTCAGAACAGACAGAGTTAATCTCTTGGATATTGAGCTCGCCTTCAATCCAATAGACTTGCGCCGTGCGGACGGATTCCACTCCATCAATTCCAAGGTCTCCGACATCTTGGAGAATCCCCGTTCCAGCAGCATCTGGCGTTTCGGATTTGTAGAAAACTTCAATTTTCCACTTCAATTTTCCGACCTCCTTGATAATGAAGTTCGGCGGTTCTTAATCCGTGTAATCCGCCTAATTCGCGATGCAGATTTTTCTTGCCACCCCTGTTCAGTCGTGATAAAATCGCGATTCAGACCTCTTAATCCGCGAAATCCGTTTAATCTGCGATTCAGACAAAGAAAAGGTGACAGCTTGAATCAGAAACATCTCAGAGTTCTCGTATTCGGTGCTCATCCCGACGATTGCGACATCAAAGCGGGTGGCGTTGCCGCGTTGTATGTTCAGCAGGGACACACGGTCAAATTTGTATCTGTCACAAACGGAGATGCTGGACATCATGAGATGGGCGGGGGACCACTTGCCCGTCGGCGGAATGCGGAAGCACAAGCGGCGGCGGCGATAATCGGCATTGGGTATCAACTGCTCGACAATCACGACGGGGAACTTGAACCGACATTAGAGAATCGCTACACGGTCATTCGACTTATCCGCGAGTTCAAACCAGACCTCGTCATGACACATCGCCCCAACGATTACCATCCAGACCACCGATATACCTCAATCTTGGTACAGGATGCGGCATATATGGTCACCGTGCCGAACATCTGCGCGCTCACACCCCATCTTGATTATAACCCTGTCATCGTCTACACCAGCGACGGCTTTCTGAAGCCGTATCCGTTCACCCCTGATGTGGTCGTCGGGATTGACAGCGTGATTGAGAAAAAACTCGATATGTTACACTGCCACGAATCGCAGATGTACGAGTGGCTCCCGTACAACGCAGGTATTCTAGAGCAAGTGCCAGCGGATTCAGATGAACGCCGTCAATGGCTTGCGGTACGCCGCTCCGTTCACTTTAAGAGGATTGCTGACAAGTATCGTGATTTACTCATTGCGCTCTACGGCGAAGAACGGGGCAGACAGATTCAATATGCGGAGGCATTCGAGGGGTGTGAATACGGGACGGCATTGACGGAAGAAAATAAACGCCAGCTATTTCCATTCTTTCCGCGTTCACACAGCGATTTTGCAAATAAGGAGTGAGATGTGCCAACAGAAGAAGCAAGTGCTCGGACACTAATGATTATTGTGAGCGCGATCGGCGGGATTTTTGCTGTCGTCATGGTCATTCTTTTTTTCAACGCCGCACCGGCGCGGTCTAACATCCCCGGCCATCACACCTATACGGATGCGGCGGCGTGTTTGAAATGCCATCTCGTTGGCACTGAAAAATCCCCGACGATGCCCCACCTCAATCTTGGAACATGCAATTTCTGTCACGGGCTGGATAAATCTCCCCAAAAGCAGGATAGTAAAAATCAACCCAACCAAGAGGAGAGCCAACCCAGCCAAGAGTAGGAACGGCTGCCCGCGGAACGAATGTGGCTTACGCACCACATGCAAGTTTCGCTTGGATACCTACCCAATCCGCTTCCGTGCGTGTGCGAATGTCGTGAAATCCATTTTCCCGCAACACCGCCTCGACCTGTTTCGCCTCCTTCGTCATGACCCCCGATAGTATGACTTGCCCCTCTGCCCTCAAGAATTGCGGTAACTTGGGAATCATCGGGAGAATGACCTTCGTGAGGATGTTGGCAACGATTAGGTGATATTTTCCATTAAGTACCTTGAATCCGTCCCCTTGCGTGAGCTGGATGATGGATGCCACACCATTGCGTTGAAAATTTTCCCGAGAGATCGGAATCGTGGTTTCATCTAGGTCGACGGCATCAATCCGTTTCGCGCCTAGCTTCGCGGCGGCGATGGATAAGATGCCAGACCCTGTCCCCAAATCCGCTACGACTTCGCCTCCATTGACGTTCTCTTCGAGCAGTTCAAGGGAGAGGTGCGTGGTTGGATGTTGCCCCGTACCAAACGCCATTCCTGGGTTTAGGCGGATGAGAAGCTCCGACCCTTTCAGCTCAATCTGATGCCACGTCGGTGCAACGACGAGGCGTTTGCCGATTTTCAGGGGCGGGAATGCGGAACGCCAGTGCGTTGCCCAATCTTTCTGTACGACAGATTCTAGTGACACTTCTGCGGTTTGGGCGGGCAACCCCCACTCAGGGAGTTGGGCAAGAAATTTTCGTATCTTCTGCACCCGCTCCCCGACCAAATCATCCATCGGAAAGTACGAGACCAGTTCAACTGCGGAGGTCGAATCATCTTTAATCTCAATACCGACAGCATCCCGTTCAAATAGGTAATTTGCAACGGCATCAGTTGCTTCTGGCGAGGTCTTCACTGATACTCGCGCCCATTTCATGTTTTCCCCGGGATGGCTCTGTTGACCATCATTGACACGAGATTTTTTACTCCGTTTTGTCATTCTTATCATCCCGGTTTTGATGACGCTGGAAGAGTTTATCGAAAAATCCGCTATGCTTTTCCCCGGTGCTATCGTTCCGCAATTGCTCAAATGTCTCCAGAAGCTCTTGCTCCCGGTCTGTCAGATCGGTTGGTATCTCAACCTGAACCTCAACGATGAGGTCGCCGGAACTATAGCGGTTGTAGTAAGGAACACCCTTTCCACGAATTCGCAAGCGTTTGCCGTACTGCGTTCCCGGGGGGATTGTCATCTTGGCGGTACCGTCGATTGTTGGGACCTCAATTTCTGCGCCGAGGGTTGCTTGCACAAAAGAGATTTTCGCTGGCGTAATCAGATGATTTCCTTCACGCACGAATCTGTCGTGCGGTTCAACATGAATGACAACGAAGAGGTCACCCGGCGGCCCCCCACTCAATCCCGCTTCACCTTCACCCCGTATCCGAATCTTGGTGCCCGTATCAACGCCTTTATCAATACCGACCTTCAACGTCCGTGTGACACGCCCAACGCCACGACCGTTACACTCTCCGCACGGATTAAGTATGACACGTCCTTCACCCTGACAGCGTGGGCAAGTTTGCCGCATCGTGAGAAAACCTTGTGACCGGGTAATTTGGCCGCGTCCGAAGCATTCGGGACAGGTTTCGAGTTTCGACCCAGGTTCTGCCCCGTTTCCATGACATCGCGTACACGTCTCAAGTCGAGGCACTTCGATCGTTTCGGTCTTGCCGTGAATGACATCCTCTAAGGTTATCTTGATTTCTGTTTGTAAGCTCCTGCCACGTTTGGGGCCTCCCTGTCTGCTGCCCCCGCTGAACCCAAACAGGTCACCGAAGTCGCCGAAAATATCGCCGACGATATCCTCAAAATTGCCGAAATCAAATCCGCCGATGCTTCCTTCTACACCTTGGTGACCGAATTGGTCATAACGGCCGCGTTTATCGGGGTCTCGCAAGACTTCATACGCTTCGGTCGCCTCTTTGAATTTTTCTTCGGCATCTTTATCCCCTTGATTCTTATCGGGATGATACTTAATGGCGAGTTTACGATACGCTTTCTTAATTTCATCATCAGTCGCGCTGCGGTTCACCCCTAAGACTTCGTAGTAGTCGCGTTTTTGCGCCATGTCTCTTCCCCCTTATTTTTGATTTGATTTATCATCCGATCTTTCGGCTTCATCGTCCGAGCTGTCGTCAACAACTTCGCCTTCAACGTCGATAATGGTTTCGTCCTCGTCTGCTGTGGTGGCTTCTTCGGCAGTCGGCTCTGCGGCATCGGCGGCGGCTTGAGCATACATGGCTTCCGCCAACTTGTGAGAACTCGCCATCAAGGCATCTGTGTCAGCTCGGATTTGGTCGATGTCATTCCCTTTCAGCGTTTCCTTTAACTGTTCAATGGCACTTTCGGCGGTACCCTTATCCTCTGGGGAAATTTTATCCCCATACTCTTGGAGCGATTGTTCTGTGGTGTAGATTAAGGAGTCGGCTTGATTGCGAAGTTCGACCTCCTCTCTCTTCTGTTTATCCTCTTCCGAATGCTGTTCGGCATCTTTGATCATCTGCTCAATTTCAGTATCGGATAACCCACTTGAGGACTCAATACGAATGTTCTGCTCCCTTTTCGTACCGAGGTCTTTCGCCGAAACGTTGACAATCCCGTTGGCATCGATATCGAAGGACACCTCAACCTGCGGCACACCGCGTGGAGCTGGGGGAATACCAACCAACTCAAATCGTCCAAGCGTCCGATTATAAACCGCCATCTCCCGTTCCCCCTGCAAAACGTGTATGCTGACCGCCTCTTGGTTATGGGCAGCCGTTGAAAAGAGCTGGCTTTTTTGGGTTGGGATGGTGGTATTGCGCTCAATGAGACGTGTGAACACGCCCCCCAGCGTTTCGATTCCGAGCGAAAGCGGTGTCACATCAAGCAACAGCACGTCCTTTACACCATCATCGCCGGAGAGAACACCTGCTTGGATTGCCGCGCCAATCGCCACAACTTCATCGGGATTCACGCCTTTGTGCGGGGCTTTTCCGAAGAACCGCTCCACCATCTCCTGTACTTTCGGCATACGAGTCTGCCCACCGACGAGCACGACCTCATCAATGTCTGCCGGGTTGAGGTCAGCATCGGCAATCGCTTGACGGCACGGCTCAATTGTCTGCTCAATGAAGTCGAGGGTCAGTTGCTCCAGTTTGGCTCGGGTGAGGATGAGGGTCAAATGCTTCGGGCCGCTCGCATCAGCGGTAATGAAGGGCAGGTTAATCTCCGTCTGCAACGCCGTTGACAGTTCGCACTTCGCTTTTTCCGATGCTTCTCTCAGACGCTGTAACGCTGTCGCATCCTGCCGAAGATCGATTTGATTTTCACTCTGGAACGTCTCCGCCAACCAATCAACGATTCTCTGATCGAAATCGTCGCCGCCGAGATGCGTGTTCCCATTGGTGCTTTTGACTTCAAAAACCCCATCGCCGAGCTCGAGGATGGAGATGTCAAACGTCCCCCCCCCAAGGTCGTAGACAGCAATCTTTTCATCCGTTTTCTTGTCGAGCCCGTAAGCAAGCGATGCTGCTGTCGGTTCATTGATAATTCGCAGCACTTCAAGCCCGGAGATCTGGCCGGCATCTTTGGTCGCTTGGCGTTGGGAATCATTAAAGTATGCAGGAACCGTTATAACCGCCTGTGTGACTGTTTCACCGAGATAAGATTCCGCCGTTTCCTTCATATTCCTAAGCACCATCGCGGAAATCTCGGCTGGGGCATACTCACGGTCGGTGATTTTTATTTTTGCATCCCCATTCGCACCCTTAGCAACCTGATAAGGCACGTTCTGAACCTCTGATTCCATTTCATCAAACCGCCGTCCCATGAACCGCTTCACAGAGGAGACCGTATTTTCCGGATTTGTCACTGCCTGTCTTTTGGCAACCTGTCCGACAATGCGCTCATCATCTGTGGTAAAGGCGACAACGGAGGGCGTTGTCCGATTCCCCTCAACATTTGGAATCACCTTAGGTTCGCCACCCTCCAAAATTGCCACACACGAATTTGTCGTCCCGAGGTCAATGCCAATCACTTTACTCATTGTCGGTCTCCTCCTTTTCTTCCGTTACATCGGAGTCGGCCGCGGTATCATCACCATCGTCAGAAGTTGGCGGTTCCTCCTGCTTTTCAGCCTTTCCCTTAGAAACTGAAACCATTGACGGGCGAATCACCCTATCATTTAACATATATCCGCGCTGAAAATCTTCGATGACACCATTTTCTGCAACGGCATCAGATTCAATGTACATAATCGCATCGTGTTGAGTCGGATCAAACGGCTCGCCGACAGCTTCAATCGGCGTGACCCCGCGCCGTTCCATCGAATCGAGAAACTGTTTATGAATCAGTTGAACGCCCTCGCTGAGCGACTTGAAGTCTTCAGACTCGTTTGTTGACTCGATAGCCCGTTCAATGCTATCTATTACGGGAATCAAATCTTTGACAACCTCCTCTAGTGCGTACTTTCGGAATTCTTCTTTTTCGCGCTCTGCGCGTTTTTTGCTGTTTTCATACTCTGCGACGGTACGAAGCATTCGGTCATGTTGCGCTTCATATTCGGCTTTCAACTGCTCCACCTCTTCGGCACTGAAAACCACTTCCGCTTCGTCATCAGTTTCATCCGTCGTTGTTTCATTTTGCTCAACCTCTATTTCGGGAGCTTCTGGAGTGGTTTCACTCCCTTTTTCATCTGTTTCTGTTTCCGTTTTGCTGTTTTCTGACATGGGTTTCACCTCACTGAATTATTGATTTTGATAATGCTATTTTCGTCTCCGTCTGAGATTGCTCATTTAAGCTTGAAAAAAGTAACATTTCTAACCCAGTTTGTCAAGTCAAAATCTTTTGTAAACGGAGGCCTTCAGTTCTCCTGTGGGTAGCACAGTTTGGTAGGAGCGAGCTCCAGCTCGCGACTCTCTGCCGGGAATCGGGTAAAAAAATGACTCAGTTTACGGTTTCGCGCTGTCGCAATAACGTTGTCAGCCCTGGTACGACTCCAAGGGCACCGGGCAGGAGTCCATTCACCACAAAGAGCAGAAATGCCGCCAGCAGTGCCGGTGCCTCCGGTACATCGTAATGACCGAGGAGGAGTATTGCGAGCCCTTCGCGCCCGCCCAATCCATTGATGAACACAGGCATCGCACTTAAAAGCAGTATTGGCGGCATCGCACTGCTAGAAGCCCACAACGATACCGGGTGTAGGTCGGACAACAGGAGATGAAATTGCAAAGCCATTAGAGCGTAACACCCCACGGCTAAGACTGCGTTGTGCGCTAGGATATGAACGGACACAGCAGTTCTCAGTCTCAATAATCCATCTATAAACTTCAAACCGAGACGCAACCCTATCCAAACACTGATGGCAAGCAATAACGTCCCGACCATTCCTGCAATACCGAGGGCAATCGAATACGCCCACAGTGAGAGGGCACACAGCGTCAGCAACACACTCATATCCACCAGCTTGTCCACCAGCGCGAGGGGCAGGAGTGCAGTCCGGTTGCCGGGGAAATAGACCACCCGTGCCAATTCGCCGAAGCGGCCGGGGGTGAACAGACTCGCTGTCAAACCCAGAAGAAATGAACATAGCCCGAGCCGATAAGAGACCTCTGGAATCAGAAGGCGTAACAGGGTATGCCACTTAAACGCTTTGAGCAGCACAAAAGGAACGCTAAGGAGCGTCACTAACACAAGCCGGAGTGCGTTCAAGTGTTGTATTGCGGCACCGATCTTGTGTACCTCAATTTGGTGAAAGAGAATGACGAGAACTAGGGTTGAACCGAAAAGCGGAAGGATATATCTTAACGTGGGCTTCAGACGCAATGTCAGCTCTCCGATCTTTCTGTCGTGTGCCCTAGGCATTTCGAGCAAAGGCGACCATCTGATCTCCCAATGCAAACAGCCGGAGCACCCCATTGACCAGACATCATATAACCACCCTTTGCCCTGCATCTACAGCAAGGAAAACTAACCCTGATCAGGGCCAACGAAACTGTCTGCATTGAAAGAACGCAGATGACAAACCCGTATGGCAATTGCCAAAATGACACTCAGCAAAACGATGACCAGAGAACCATCCATCGGCGTTTTAAGCCATCGGAGCGCATGGGAATTGCCGGAACCTCCTGTTTGGGTTTGATTGTCAAGCTTCATGGCAGAGTAGGGCATGATACGCCTTGTTTACTACCGCCAGAGAGAACTCCTCAACAACTGACTTTTACGGCTTCCGTTTGAGCGTTGCCCACAAGGTTAGAAGGCGTTTTTGCGCCGCAACCGGGAACCGAGGATCGAACCATGAAGCGAAGTTGTCCGGTGCTGGATTGTCAGTCAATCTGACGATGCCTCTCCCGTTTCGATTCATCACATAGATTTCTGTATTGCCATCGCGATTTGAGGTGAACAGAATCTTACTGCCATCCGGCGACCAACCACTCCCTCCATCCGATGCAGGGTGATTGCTCAGGTTCACGGGGTTCGTCCCATTGGCATTCATCACATAGACTTCACCATTACCATCACGAGTCGAGGTGAAAAGAATCTTCGTTCCATCCGGCGACCAGCGCCCCCCAATGTCTCTGGCACGATTTCGGGTGAGGTTCCGAGGATTTGTTCCGTCGGCATCCATGACGTAAAGCTCACCATTACCATCACGATCTGACCAGAAAAGAATCTTCGTTCCATCCGGCGACCAACTGATCGGAACGTCCGCTGCCGGGTGCCGAGTCAGGTTAATCAGGTTGTCACCGTCAACGTTCATGACATAGACATCTTGTTTCCCCTCACGGATTGAGGAAAACGCAATCTTCGTCCCATCTGGTGACCAGACAAAGCCCGTATTATATACGTGAAAAGGGGTATGAGTCAGTTGGGTTGGGTTTCCGCCATCGGCATCCATGACAAAAAGCTCCGTATTTCCATCACGGGTGGAGGTAAAGCCGATTTTTTTACCATCTGGGGACCACGCGGGCTGCCTATCGGCACGAGGATGTTGAGAAAGATTGACGACATTAGACCCATCTAGATTCATGGTGTAAATTTCGGGGTTGCCATCGCGGGTGGACGAAAATAGGATTTTCGGGCCATCAGATTGGGCGTAGGAGCCAAAGACAAAGCTAAGTATTACCGTAAACACCCAGAGGCGTTTGGATAAAACGGAGCTTGATGTTTTAGAATTTTGACAAACAGAACTCATTTCGGTTTCTCCTTCTATGAAAAAATGTACTCGGTCAACCTGCAAACTGCAAAAGGGTACTTGCAATTTACCTAGAATGATCGGTTGTCTGTCGTCACTCCATGGAAACGTCTTATGGACATTCTCAGTTTACTGTTCGCCGACAGAGCCAGATTTTACGGCGATAAATATACCATACTGAAGGAAGTTGCCCGGTGACGATGTAAAAGCGGAAATTTGGTTTTGAATCTCCTTTTTTCGCTCAATAGAGGTAGTGCGTTCCAGTTCAGTCAGCAGTTCAAGGAGCCGGCTACGGCTAACCTGCCCCGCAGTTTTTATGATTCGTTTGAGTTCAACCCAATGCTTCTGCCTCGATAATCCTTTGAGTTTTTGCTCAACAACTTGCTGGGTTGACAAAGATACCGCTGTATTTTCGTTAGAAGACATTGCCAAGGGGGTAATCCCCCCCTCGGCAATGTCTTCCTCAAATGAATATCCCCTCAGTGCGATCGAGACTGTATCACTTTCGGGTGGAGGGTTCTCAAAGAGATAGTCTGCGACTTTCCAACCGAAAAAAAACACAATGGAACCAAATAGCAATACACTCAGCAAAAGGGATAGTTGACGCAATTGACTCATTGGGTTTGATTAGTATCCATGGTATCGCTAGTGTTTTGTCCAGCGGTAAATTGTGTGTGAAAGGGAACAACAGAAACCGAGTTTTGCCGAAATTGATGTTTTATTTTTTTGTTCAACCACTCCTAAATTTGAATGTTCCATCTCTTCATCAAGAGTTTGTATGTCCATGATGAACTGATGGAGCTTCTTCTCATCTTCCAACGAGGTAGACTGAGAGAAATCAAACGCCGACCTGTTTTTTTTAAATCCGAAAGGCAGGACTATGATAGCCGAGCAGAGCAGTAATAAAATTAGCAGATGCTTCTTGGTCATTTTTTCTCACTGTTCCCCACTTTAATCGCGCCCCAAGTGGTGACTAACTTTCGTGGACTCACAGAAAAACCACTTGACCTCGCCCAATCCGGCTGACTGCTATACAACTCATCTGTCAACCTGACGACATTTTCGCCATCAGCGTCCATGACGTAAATCGCACTTATTTTTAATTCTCGTTCGCTACTGAAAGCAATCCGGTCTCCAGCTGGGGACCAGGTGGGTGAGTGATCGTGGGCAATATGTTTGGTTAGGTTAGTCACACCATTTTTATTGATAGGCCCTTGATTCCCATTGAGCACACGGTCTACATCCATCACAAAGATGTCGGGTTTGCCATCGAGCTTGCAGTTGAAGGCAATTCTTTTGCCATCTGGCGACCAAGAGGGCACGAGTGCCCATGGAATCTGGTCCGTCAGTTTTTTGCGATTTCGCCCATTTGGACTCATCACGTAAAGGTCATCGCTTCCATTTTTGTGGGGTTCTGAAGCATAGGCGATCCATTTCCCATCGGGCGACCAAGCAGGCGTTCGATCTGTTACACGGTTATTCGTCAATCTTTCTATATTTTTTCCATCGGTGTCCATTACATAGATTTCCCATTCGTGTAGGTGTGGTTCCCTACTGGAAACGAAAGCGATTTGCCGCCCATCAGGGGACCAGGTTGGCATCCGGTCATCGCCACGAGGGTTTTGGGTGAGATTGACGAAGTTTTTCCCCGCCGCATCCATGACGAAGATATCGAAGGCACTGCCGGGTCCACCCTCCATTCGAGAGGCGAAAGCAATTCTGGTCCCATCGGACGACCATTTGGGATCTAGGTCTAGCACATTGTTGTTCGTCAGTCGTTTGCGATCTGTTCCATCCGCCTCCATCGTATAAATTTCGTCACTGCTCACATTTCCTGTTGCAGCAACATAAACGATTCTGTTATGTTGCGCCAAACCATGGACTGGCAACAATATTTCAGCTATGAGAATCAAGATGCCCCAAATACGCAAAGTACGCAGAGCGACTTGTGTAAAGTATTCTCTTTTGTGTCTATTGAATGGCCGGTGGGTTATGTTTTGCCGGGTGCTTTGAACCGTGTTCCCGTCAACTGCCCTTAAAGCGTTCATCTTTATCTTCCCCGTTTTATCAAGCAATTGATACAATCAGTCGGTGTTGGTCATTTTTTTAATCGCCCCCAGGTGGTCACTAACCTTCGTGGACTTACAGAAAATTGACTTGACCCTGCCCAATCTGGCTGAGTGCTATGGGGGCCATCTGTCAACCTGACGATATTTTGACCATCAGCGTCCATGACATAAATTGACATAGTTCCCAATTGTCTTTCGCTACTGAAAGCAATTTGGTCGCCATTCGGGGACCAGGTGGGTGAATAATCGTGGGCAATATGTTTGGTAAGGTTGGTTACATCCTTTTTATTGATAGGCTTTTGATTTCCATTAAGCACAGCATCTATCTTTATCACACAGATGTCGGGGTTGCCATCGAGATTGCAGACGAAGGTAATTCTTTTACCATCTGGAGACCAAGATGGCTGGATTGCCCATGGCATCTGGTTCATCAGTTTTTTTCGCTTTCGCCCATCTGGACTTACCACGTAAATATCCCTATTTCTATTTTCATCTGCTTCTGAGGCATAGGCAATCCAGTTCCCATCTGGCGACCAAGCAGGCTCTCGATCCGCCACACGGTTATCCGTCAATCGTTTTATATTTCTTCCATTGGCATCCATCACATAGATCTCCCAGTTCGATACCAGCCCCTTTCCAGAAACAAAAGCGATTCGCTTCCCATCGGGCGACCAAGTTGGCATTCGGTCACCCAAGCGAGGGCTTTGGGTGAGATTGATGAGGTTTTTTCCATCCGCACCCATGACGAAGATATCGAAGGCACTGCCAGGCCCATCTGCCATCGCAGAGGCGAAAGCGATTTTTTTTCCACCGGGCGACCATGCTGGATTTGAATCAAAGACCTGGTTTTCCGTTAGCCGTTGGCGATTTGTGCCATCAACCGCCATGGTATAAATTTCGTAGCCTCTCACATGTTCTGCTAAAGCAACATAAACGATTCTGTTCTGTTGCGCTAACCCATTGACAGGCAACACTATTATCCAAGCTGTGAAGATTAGGATACCCCAAGCGATTCGACAGATTTGTTCAAACTGTTCTCTCTTGTGTCTATCAAATCGTTGGAGATTTATGGTTGGCCGGGTGCTTTGAATGGCATTTCCATCAACGGTTTTTGAGGTGTTCATCTTTATTCTCCAGCTCTTGATACAATCAGTAAGTCTTGGTTATTTGTTCTCGCCTTTCCCTGCTTTAATTGCACCCCAGATGGTCACTAACTTTCGTGGACTCACAGAAAAACCACTTGGCCTCGCCCAATGCGGTTGACTGCTAGACAATCCATCTGTCAACCTGACGACATTTTGGCCATCAGCGTCCATGACATAAATCGCACCTATTTTCAATTCTCGTCTACTGCTGAAAGCAATTCGGTCTCCAGTCGGGGACCAGGTGGGTGAATAATCAAAGGCAATATGTTTGGTAAGGTTGGTCACATCCCTTTCATTAATAGGCTTTTGATTCCCATTGAGCACACGGTCTACATCCATCACACAGATGTCGGGGTTGCCATCGAGCTTGCAGACGAAGACAATTTTTTTGCCCCCTGGAGACCAACACGGCTCTATGGCCTCTGGCAGTTGATCCGTCAGTTTCTTCCGCTCCCGCCCATTTGGACTCATCACGTAAATATCATCGTTTCCATTTTGACGTGCTTCCGAAGGATAGGCGATCCGTTTCCCATCGGGCGACCAAGCAGGATCTAGATCTGCCACAGAGTTATTTGTCAATCTTTTTATATTTTTTCCATCGGCATCCATCACATAGATTTCCCGTTCTTCCCATAGGTGTGGATGCCTTCTGGAAACAAAAGCAATTCTCCGCCCATCGGAGGACCAAGTTGGCATCCGGTCATCTCCATCAGGGTTTTGGGTGAGATTGATGAGTTTTTTTCCAGCCTCATTCATGACGAAGATGTCAAAGGCACTGAGAGGCCCACCCTCCATTCGAGAGGCGAAAGCGATTCTGCTCCCATCCGGCGACCATTTGGGATCACGGTCTAGGACATTGTTTTTCGTTAGCCGTTTGCGATCTGTTCCATCTGCCGCCATGGTGTAAATTTCGTCACTGCTCACTTTTCCTGTTGAAGCCACATAAACGATTCTGTTATGTTGCGCCAAACCATGGACAGGCAACACTATTATCCAAGCTATGAAGATTAGGATGCCCCAAGTATGCAGAGAGACTTGTTCAAAATTTTTTCGCTTCTGTCCATTAAATGGTCGACGGCTTATGGTTTGCCTAGCACTTTGAATGGCGTTCCCGTCAATGGTTTTCAAGATGGTCATCTGTATCCTCCAGCTCCATTGGGTTATTGATAGGTATTCGCTTGTAAAGCAGAAGCACAGCTTTTGGCACGGGAGCAAAACTACTGTGGTTCTCGGTATAGTGGGGAACATAGATCTATGTTCCCTACAGTCCTATTCCAAATTGGCGCAATTACTCGCATTTTTCGTGCCACTAATGTTTTTTGGCGTGGGGTGTGTTGTTCTATACACATATCGCTGCGCTGGGGGACCGGGCGCGCCATCTGGTTCTTGAGAGCGGGTTTGTTCAAAACAATATTGACATACGATAGCCCCGGTTACTGTTTTGTAATGCTTGACAGCAATCGGGATGTGTGCTAGACTAACAAGCAGATCAGAGGGGTTCGACTTATTAACGGAGGAGCAGATGAAAAAAATAGCGGTCGGTTTCAGCTTGATTAGCATATTAATCGGTCTCGGTTGTGGTGGAACAAATCAATTCGCGACGATAACCATCGCCGATGCCAAAGCACAGGTAGATGCGGCGAAAGAAGCGGACGCTCAAACATTGGCAAGCCAAGAATTGGTGGATGCTGAACAGATGCTGGCTCGTGCGGAGTTGGCGTTAAATGAGGGCGACAAGGAGGTACATCGGATGAGTACGTATGCGTATCTTAAAGCCAGCGTTGCCGAAGCTGTTGCGCTCGCAAACGGGGCCGAAGCAGAATCAAGCGAAGCGGAAGCAGACCTACAACTGAAGGTACAAATGGTTGAAGCCGCACGCCGTCAGTTCGAGGCAGCGGAACGTGAGTTAAAACAGTTAAAACTGACACCGGAAAACTAAACGAACACGGTTGCTACCCATTGTTGTCCATAGCAAAATAACCTATTTGGAGGAATGCCCGTTTATGCAACTTGATAGATTGCCAGTCAGCTTTATTCTGCTCGTTATCCTCTTAATGGCGAGCGGATGTGCCGGTACGGTTAATCCAATTTTGCTGGAAACGAGCTTGCAGGATGCCCAGAATGCGATTTTGAACGCCCAGCGGGTGCAAGCCACCTTAGCCCCCGATTCCGTCGGCACTGAAGAATATGCTAAGGAACAGATCGAAAAAGCAACGAAGTTAATGGAGGAGGCGCAGGACGCTCAACTTGCGGGCGACGGGAGTCGGAGCCTAGAATTGGCATTTCAAGCGCAAATCGAAGCGCGAATTGCCGCCGCACAAGTCCGTCAACGAGTTTACCAAGCGCAAATCAACAAAGCCCACAAAGATAGTCTTAGTGCAGTGCTTGAGGCAATGGAATATCAGATTAAAACAGCACAGACCCGCCAAGCCATCGCCGAGGAGCGTGAGGCGCGGGCTTTGGCGCGAGCCGCTCGAGCAGAAGAACGGGCAGACATCGCCCGGGCGGAAGCAACGGAGGCGAGGGCAGATAAACAGAACGCCTTAATTCGCACCGAAACACAATTGGCGATTTCCGAAGCCCAGCTTTATCTTGATGCCGCCGAAGAAGTTGAAGCAATGACACACGCCACAAGCGCATATCAAGCCGCTCAAAAACTGATTAACCAAGCGGTTTCGCTGATGAACCAAGAGCAATTTAATCAGGCAAAAACTATCGCCGCCCAAGCCAGAGAGCAAGCAAAAGCAGCGCGAATCGCGGCATCTGCTGTTATAAACAAAACGCAAGCCGCAAAAGCCAACGTGTACACCGATGCGAAGATCTCGATTACACGTGCACAAGTAGAGATTGATCGGGCAGAGAGTATCAATGCCTTCATCCACGCCGAAGAATTCTACCAACACGCAACCTCAAAACTCAAAGAAGCAAATGCAGCCTTGCAATTAGAACAGTATGACCAAGTCTTGCGTTTAGCCGGTCAGGCCGAAGGTATTGCGCGTGAAGCTTACAACATCTCAGAACCCGCAGAGCGACAACGAAAGGCTGGAGAGGCACAGAAGGAACAGATTGCACAAGCAAAAGATGCCATCTTCAAGGCAACAGAGGGAATTAACCGGGAACAGCGGACATTAGTTCCCGATCTCGCGCCTGAGCTTTATAAACAGGCCAAAACCTCGCTCACAGATGCCCAAACGGCTTTGAGCAAGAATAATTATCAGCACACTATCACAGCAGGCCGAAAGAGCATTGAGGCTCTGAACAGGGCCATTGAAAAAGCCAAACAGATTGAGGCTATTGAGGCGCGTATCATTGAAGCGGCAACCGCCATTCCATCAGCCGAAATAGGACATACCAAAAAAGGCGTGATGGTTCGATTCAGCGGCAATCTCTTTAAGTCAGGAAGCGAAGAACTGAATCCCGCGTTTTTCCCAAGACTCACCCAACTCTCCGGGATTATCAAAGTCTTTACCGACGCGAATGTGCTAATCGAAGGCCACAGCGACAGCAGCGGAAGTGCTGATGCCAATCTCCGATTAACCAAGAAGCGAGCAAACGCATTTATGAAACATCTCGCTGAGAAATGCGGCGTACCGACAGAGAGGATGACAGCCGTCGGTTTAGGAGAATCCCAACCGATTGCGACGAACATGAACAAACCGGGTCAGGCGAGGAATCGTCGGATTGATACCATAATTTTGACACGGGAGCGGGCAGGTGACAATTAACGAACAATCGGCAACGGTATCCCAAGATACATCGCCCCAAATTGAACCGTTTCTCATCCACCAGATCTCGCAAAGTCTGTTCGGCGACCGGTATATCGTTATTTACGGCAATACCGTCCAATTCCACAGCCACTGCTATCACGTTGAACAGATAAAGGATATCGACCACCCATACTTTGGATACTACTGCATGATTGACGCAAACACAACCTTGGCAATGTGGACGGACATCAACTTTGCACCCCCGGGCAGTTACGGCGCAATTTTCCATCCCGAAACCGGGGAAATTGTGGGCTACGATGACGCGCTCGGTAAAACTGGCAAAATGCCTACTCCTTGAACCGATAGCCAACCCCATGTACCGTCTCAATCCGCTCGCCGAAACGTCCCAGTTTCCGACGCAGACGGCTAATGTGAGTATCCACCGTTCGATCGATGCCGTAATAGTCCTGCCCCCAAATGGAATCCATCAACACACTCCGGCTGAAAACTCGCCCCGGCGCACCCGCGAACAAGACAAGCATCTTGAACTCTGTCGCCGTCAGCTCAATTTCTCCCTGCTCGTTGAACACCTTATGTTTGTCAATGTCAATCCTCAAACCGGAAATTTCAAGTTGATTTACGGAAGAAGGGGTCTGCTCAGCAGTCGTTCGACGCAACACAGCCCGCACCCTCAGCACAAACTCGCGTTGGCTAAACGGTTTGGTGACGTAATCATCAGCCCCCAATTGCAACCCGATGACCCGGTCAATCTCTTCCCCTTTCGCTGTCAGCATGATGATGGGGATATCCTCCGTTTGTGTATCCTGTTTCAGCAGACGACAAACTTCAAGTCCATCAACCTCTGGCAGCATTAAGTCTAAAATGATGAGGTCTGGTTGCTCCTCCACCGCTCGCTCAATCGCATCACCACCGTTGAAAACCGCTTCCGTTTCAAAGCCCGCCTCTCGCAAATTATAAGTCAACAATTCCACAATATCCGAATCGTCTTCCACAATAAGAATTTTTGAAGCCATGTCTCTCCTGAGTAACCTCCCAAAAACATCATTTGAAAGTTTCGCACATTAATCCTTGAAAAAATCACCGCCATCTGATAATCTGTTATCGGCAAAAGAAACCCTCAACAGAATTAGTAACGCATTTCATACCCAAAAATCAAGTCAAAACATTCAAGCAAGGAAAAATAGGATGCAGAATAGAAAAATCAGAATCGGGCTAATCGGGGTCGGGATGTTCGGTGGGGACGTTCATCTCCGAACGTATGCCGACCTACAGCGGAGTGGGATTGCACCGTGGCTTGGACGAATCGGCCTTGACGATTTCGCCCGTGAATTTGCGGATGTTGATTTTGAATTGGTCGGCCTCGCCACACGCACACAAGCCTCAGCGCAACGCGCCCAAGATGTGTACGCAGAATTGACCGGCGCGAAAGTTACCCTTTTTCACGGCGAGACTCCGTGGATAAATCTGATTGCCGCATTTCCAGACCTCGACGTTCTCGCCGTTGCGACACCAGACCACCTCCACACTGCGCCCATAAAACACGCGCTGGAAAACCAAATCCATACCATCGTCGAAAAACCGATGACCCTTGACATCACTGAGGCGGATGAAATCATCGCTCTTGCCCAACAGAATAACTTGATGGTGGGGTTAGACATGCACAAGCGTTACGACCCCGACCATCTGAAGATTTTCAATGAACTGCTAGACGATATGGGCGCACCCATCTACGGCAGGGCGGTGCTTGAAGAACCATTGGAAGTTTCCACCACAACCTTTAAGTGGGTGACACAGAGCGATCCGTTCAGTTATGTCGGTTGCCACTGGACAGATCTGTTCATCGGATACCTGAAAATCAAACCGGTATCTCTATTCGCTGTCGGTCAGAAAGCGAAACTCATCGAGGAGTACAACATTGATGCCTACGATGCCGTGCAGGTCGATGTGATTTTCGATAACGGCATGAACATCCATTTTGCGAATCACTGGATTACGCCTCCGGACTTTGAAGGACCCGTAAATCAAGAAAGCGAGCTCTTGGCGACACGCGGGAAGATCGAATCCGATTCGCAGTATCGGGGGTTGCGATACACCATCGAAGGGGGTGGAAGTCGAACCTCAAACACCCACTTCACCCGCGACGTAAAACGCCCCGACGGTTCCAAAGCCTACATCGGTTACGGCAAAGATAGCCTAATCGCCTGTCTACAAGGGGTGGTACGGATGAAGTTTGCGGGTGCGTCACTAGAAGAAATTGCCGGGACCTACCCCGATGCCGACGAGGGCCGCCTCTCCGTCGCCATTCTTCACAGCGCGAGAATCGTCAGAGACCGCAATTACGCCTACCTACAACAAGGCATGGGAACACCTGTGACAGCACGATTCGGGGAAGATGGCATCACCATCCTCCAACCTTATGAAGGGAGCGATAACATTTATGACAAGCCAATCTGAAACGCAAACGAACAGCGACGTAAGCAGAACGCCCCACAATGTACCAAAGCACCCGGACGTGGAAATTTCAGTCCGCAATTTCGGACCGATCACAGCAGCAGACCTTGATCTGCGACCATTGACAGTCTTTGTCGGTCCGAGTAACACTGGCAAGACCTATCTCGCCACGCTGATCTATGCGTTGCACGGCAACTTCGCGGGATTCTCAGAATTTCCCTTGATGAACTATGTCACTACGCCACTCGGAACTCGTGTGTTACGGTCTGGTTTCTCCGTGAATGACGAATCATTTATGGCGGAATTGCAGGAGACCCACGAAAAGTTAAATAGGCAGGGAGCGGCGTTCAGATTCTCAGACCTGCCCAAGACGGTGCGCGACGCGGCACAAGAGATGTTCAAAAATTCAGAGCATTTCAGTACAGAACTCAAACGCTGTTTCGACCTTGATTCCGTTTCGGAGCTAATACAGTTGGGGCGTGGTGAGGGTAACGAAATGACCGTTTCACTCAAGGTCAGCGCGGAAAATCAAGCACTATGGCACTTCAATATGCGGTGTTCCAAATCAGCAGTCACCGCAGATGGGGGAATCAACGAGGAGATGGTTCTCCCTCACGAAGAGATAGAGAGATTGAAGGAAACGTTCACCCATGAAGATCTCTTGGAACTGTTTCTTGGGGAGAGTAAAATCACACGCAGAAGGTACTATCTGCCAGCCGCTCGGAGCAACATCATGCGGCGCTATCGGGTAATCGCCAGCTCCCTTGTGACACGCTCCACCCGCGCAGGCCTGGACAGCGACTCTGAGCTTCCAACATTTTCCGGCGTGATAGCCGACTTCATGCAGCAAATCATACTCTACGAGGAACCTGAAAAATCAGGCGATGGACTGAATCACATTGCCGACGCGCTAGAGTCAAACGTGCTCGCCGGGCAGATTATCACAAAACCTTCATCCACGGGGTATCCAGAATTCCTCTATCGTCCGAATAAAACCGAAGAGGAGATTCGTCTGACCCGTTCCGCGTCAATGGTATCTGAACTTGCTCCCTTAGCACTGTTCATCCGCGGCCTCATCCGCCCCGGGGACACGCTCATCATTGAGGAACCCGAATCCCATCTGCATCCCGCCGCCCAGGCCAAAATGGCAGCACCCCTAGCCTGCTTGGTCCGTGCGGGGGTGCGGGTGCTTGTGACAACACATAGTGACTGGCTACTCAAGGAAATCGCAAACCTAATGCACGAAGGTGAACTGAAGAAAAAAGGTGCACTGAGGAAAGAGACCGAAAAACTAGCACGTTGGCTGTTGCCGGAAGAAGTTGGAGCATGGCTGTTCCAAAAGAACGGGCAGGTAGAGGAAATTAAATTTGACCGCATCAACGGTATAGAGCCGATGGAGTACGAAGATCTTGCCGAAGCACTCTACAACCGGTGGGCAGGCCTCCAGAACCGACTTGAGGGTACGAAAAGTGACAACTAACGTGAATATAAGCGAGATTCTCAACGAAATCCGGGCGAAGCCTGAATGAGGACTACGGAAAGGAGACCAAATGAACAGAGATGACAACAGAAAGACTCGCGATATACCTAAGCACCCAGACATCGAAATCTCAGTCCGCAATTTCGGACCGATTGCAGCGGCAGACCTTGACCTTCGGCCATTGACAGTCTTTGTCGGACCGACGAACACCGGCAAGACCTATCTCTCTATTCTGAGCTATGCGTTGCATCGCACCTTCATGGGATTCTCAGAATCTCCTTTGATCGACCACGTCGCTGAGTCGTTATCTCCCAACGTGTTGCGCTCCGGTTCATCAATGTATCCTGAACCTTTTGGTACAGAACTCAAACGTTGTTTCAACCTTGATTCCGTTTCAGAGCTAAGACAGTGGAACTGCGGAGAGCGTAATGAAATGGTAATCGCACTCAAGGTTAGCGCGGAAAATCAAAATCTCTGGCACTTCGACATGAGGTGCTCCAAATCAGGGGTCATCGTAAGAGGAGGAATCAACAAGGATATGGTTCTTCCGCCGGAAGATGGAGAAAGATGGGCAGAGACACTCCACCCTAAAAATGACTCTGACCCTCTGCCACAGCAGAGCAGAATCACACGAAAACACCACTATCTGCCAGCCACGCGGGGCAACATCATGCAAAGCTACCGCGTTGAACGATCTTTTGCAAAACGCTTTTCCGAAGCTCCTACCCTCTCAGACGTGACAACCGACTTCATGCAACAAATCATACTCTACGAGGAAAATACGAAACCCGACAATGAGCTGAATCAGATTGCTGATGCACTGGAGCGGGAGGTGCTCGCGGGGCGGATAATCACGAAGGCTTCACCGACGGGGTGTCCAGAATTTCGCTACCATCCGAAGGAAATTGAAGAGGACATTCGCCTGCCCCGCGCTTCGTCAATGGTGTCTGAGCTTGCACCCTTAGTGTTGCTCATCCGCGGCATCATCCGCCCAGGGGACACGCTCATCATTGAGGAACCCGAATCCCATCTACCTCCCGCCTCCCAAGTCAAAATGGCAGTGACCTTAGCGCGCTTAGTCCGTGCAGGAGTGCAGGTGCTTGTGACAACGCATAGCGACTGGTTGCTCCAAGAAATTGGACACCTCATGCGCGAAGGGGAGTTGGGAGACCACACCGGCGAACCGGCGAGTTGGCTTGAGTTTCGAGAAGTCGGGGCATGGTTGTTCCAAAAGAACGGAAAGGTAGAGGAAATCAAGTTTAACCGCATCAAAGGCATAGAACCGATCGAATACCAAGATGTTGCCGTAGACCTCTACAACGATTGGGCAATTCTCCAGAACCGGCTTGAGCGCACGAAAGGCGATAACAAACGTGAACATGAGTGAGATTCTCGCAGAAATCCGGAGACAGGTGGGCGAAGAAAACCTGCGTAATCGGTCGTATAGTAAAGGCGGATGTCGCGTGAACATGACTGGCGCACCAACCCCTCGAGTTGTGATAGATGCAGACCTTGCGTTCCCGGCGCACAGAATGACGGGGAAACGGTGCGACTATATTATCTTCTTCTGCGACACCGCTGAAAGCTCTCTCGCTGTGGTTCCAATTGAGCTCAAGAGTGGCGGGGTCAAAGCATCAGAGGTATATGAACAGTTGCAAGGAGGTGCGGACTTCGCTACACGTTTTACGCCGCAGACTACCAAAACTGTGTGTTTCCCGATTCTGTTCTACGGAAACTGCCACAGGCTAGAGTTGGCACAACTCAAAGATGCCGAGGTACGCTTCCGCAACGAGAAATTTCGAGTCGTGATGGAACACTGTGGCAGTCGTCTGACACAGGCACTGTCTAAGAGAAGGACCCACTAATCAAGGCTCACGCGGCGCAACCCCCTGTGCCTTTACGTTCTATTTATCTTTCACGATTAACCCCGACTACCGAACACGCACGATACATCCTAGATTGTCTGAACTTAGCACAAATCCTTGGGAGGAGATATGATAAAAAACGAACCCATCCAACTTGAAGATGAACCGAAATCCAACGACATCCGAAAATTAGCCGCCCAGTTCATTCCGAAAGGGCACAAAACCTATACGCCAACCCAATTGGTGATTGAGAACGCACAGGGCGTTTATCTCTGGAATCCAGAAAAATGCCGATTCATGGACTTCGCCTCAGGGGTTTTGGTCGCAAACCTTGGGCACAACCACCCGTATTTTGAAGAACGCTTCACCCACTATACCGACGGTATATCGCGCACTGCCTACAACACCCTGACCGAGTTGGAAGTCCGTGCGGCGCAGAGACTTATTGAGAACCTCGATTCTGACAAAATGCAGCACGTCTTATGGGCGGATTCCGGCTCAACTGGCATCATCAAGGCAATGTGGGCGGCACAACACCATCAGCCCGACAAGCACATTATCCTCGCAACCGAATACGGTTTTCACGGCAAAAAGGGATTGGCAGGCGATGTCACCGGCGAAAAAAGTCCAAACCCGAATGTACGGTGGCTCTCCTTCCCGATGGTCACCGATAACCGACACCACAACCTACCCGAGTGGTCTTCAGAGATTTGGAGTCCCAAAATTGCGGCGGAGTTGGCTGGGCTCAAATCGGAGTATCCGAACCAGATCTGTATGCTGGTCACCGAGCCGTATCTCGGTGCCAAGGGCTCATTCCACCCACCAAAGTGGTATCTACGCCAACTCAACGACTGGTGCAACGAAAACGGGGTCATCTTCATTCTCGACGAAGTTCAATCCTGTCACGGGCGAACCGGTGAGATGTATGCCTTCCAAACCTACGGACTAGACCCCGACCTAGTCGTGCTCGGCAAGGGGATAGGCAACGGAGAGCCGGGGGCAGTCGTCGCAGGCAGCGCTGACATCCTCGATAGCCTTGACTACGGCGATGCTTCTGACACCTATAGCGGGAACCCGCGTGCGTGCGCCGCCCTGCTCGCCGCACTTGACACTTTCGATAAATTTCCAATCATCGAGAACTGCCGCGAGATGGCAGTCGTGGTTGAGGAGGGGCTCTTAGGACTCACCGATCACTTTGAGTTTGCAACCCATGTCCGCGGCGAAGGACTTGTCTGGGGACTGGAAGTTGGAAGCTACGCCGGGAAAACGGCGGACGAAATCGCGAACGAATGCGTTTTGCAGTGCTACTTACACGGATTGCACCTGATGGGGCCGCTTGCGGGGAATGTCCTCCGGGTTTCGCCACCGCTGACAATCTCTGAATCAGAGGCGAAAGAAGGCTTGGGGTTGATGCACAAGGCGTTTGAGCGAATTGCAGAGAATAATCCCCCCGTGTCAGAAGATTCGGGTTAATTCGCCTTCCCTTTACGACCCAACCTCCGGTGGGGGTGTGCCAACTACCATTTTGCCATCAATTAACAACGGTTCCGCATTCCCCCAAAGCCGTTCACCGTCGGCGGAGAGGATTGGCTCCGCAGAATACTGTGCCAGATATGCCCGGCGTAGATTGCTCGTCCGGTTGGAACCGCTGCAATGGAAATTGACGCTCGTAAATACAGCGATACTCCCGGCAGGCACAATAACCGAAACGCCCGGATCTGTGCCGAAATAACCGATGAGGTCGTTTGAACCCTCCTCACGGATATGCTTCACCCACGAGCGGATGCCGACGCGAGAAAACGGCATGACGTGCACAGTCCCGTTTTCCACGGACATATCATCGAGCGCACACCAGCACGTCAGATAAGGCTTGTGGTCAGGATAGCCCACATATCCTGAATCCTGATGCCAACTGAACTTCATACCCGCTTCGGCACCTTTGACAACATATTGCTCCCAAAACAGATAAGCAGTGTCGCCGAGGGTCGCCCGACATATATCAGCCATCATGTCGCTAAACAGGAAATCACGAAGTTTGGGCTGTTTCCTGAAGCAGTTCGAGACAAAATAACGCTTGTGGCGGTGATTCAGGCCCATTACGTCGGTCCCTCGCCGCTCCATCTCGGCGTTCACACCATCAATGAACGTTTGGCACTCGCCTCGGAGCAACTCAACAAAATGCTCAGGAATCACGCGCTCAAGCACAAAGTAACCGTCACGTTCAAATTGCTGTTTCTGTTCATCTGTTATCTGCAACGTTGTATCCATATCTCCTCCTTAAACATCAACTCTACTGATTATATCCCAAATCGGTTCAATCATCAAGACTCCTCTTGACAAACTCACAAAAAGCTTGAAAAAAGAGACAGAACATGCCATACTCTCTAACTCAAGCGCGGGAAAGATTGTCAATGCTTTTTTAAGTGCGAAAAGAGAGGTATAACTCATGTCAAACTTAACGGAACAGGAAATCATAGCAGAACTGCGAGACTTTGATACGCCTTCAATTACCAATGTCGTTGCGACCTACCCGACCAGCCCACTCTGTCTAGGGCTTTACAACCCTTGGACCGAAAACTGGTATACGGACACCTCCATCCGATGTATGTATCCAGACATGGGGCCGGTCGTCGGCTATGCTGTCACATGCGTGTACGGATTGCCCGACCCAAACTACTCGCGGCTCTCCTTTATGGATGTGATTGACGCATTGGACGCATCGGAGAAACCCACCATTTTCGTATTTCAGCAGAAGTTTCCGCCCGAACTCGCCGATAAGGTCGGACTCGCCGGGGGGAATATGACATCGGCGATGAAGGCGGTCGGTTGTGTGGGTGCTATATCCAACGGACCTTCAAGGGACATTGACGAAATCCGCCCGATGGAATTTCAGTATCTGCTCAGCGGCATTACGCCCGGACACGGTGCGATGGCTGTCCATGCGGTCAATGTGCCAGTCATGGTCGCTGGCATGGATGTCTCACCGGGTGAGATGATTCACATGGATGAAAATGGGGCGTGCAAGTTCCCAGCAGACCAGCTTGAGGCAGTGCTTACCAATGTAAAGGCGTTACGAGATGAAGAATCAGACCGGATTGGCCGCCTGCGGAATGCTGGTTCAGCGGCGGAGATTCGCGCAATCTTTAGCGGGCATTCTTATGTTGCGAAGGATGACGACAACAGTTGACACGGCGATACTCCGAAATTTGTCCTTAACCGCTGGACATATTTTTACGGCATTTAACGCTAGGCCGACAAGGACACTCCATTGAGCACAACATCAGGCGAGAGCGTCGCAATTGGATACGTTCAACTGATTCGTCGCAACCGAAATTTTCGTTTTCTCTGGTTCGGCCAAATCATCAGCCTGCTCGGCGACTGGTTCAATCTGATTGCTTCAGCGGCCCTGATTGCGTTCTTGACGAAGTCCGGATTTGCCATTGGGGGGCTCTTTGTCGTCCGTATGCTTGCCACGTTCGTCGCTAGTCCTATCGCCGGGGTCATCGCAGACCGATACAACCGGAAACATATCCTCATCGCCACAGATGTCGCTCGTGCCGTAACAGTCATCGGTTTCCTTTTCGTTCGGAACCCCGATGATGTCTGGCTGCTGTATACGCTGACAGCAATTCAATCCGGTATCAGCGGTTTCTTTTTTCCAACACGGAATGCGATTTTGCCCGATATTGTCTTATCACGGCAACTCGGTGCCGCGAATGCGCTCGGGTCCGCAACTTGGTCTGTGATGCAGGCACTGGGGGCAGCAATAGGCGGCCTGGTGGCTGGAATCTGGGGCATCTACCTCGCATTTGTGATTGATGGGTTCACCTTTCTTATCTCGGGCGTACTCATCGCTCAGATTCGGCTTCGCCCGAGAACAGAGCGCAACGTATCAGACAAAACCATCGGGGGGGTATTAACAGAGTATACCGATGGGTTGCGTTACCTGGGTATCAACCCAGATATACTGGTGATTGTACTGCATAAAGCCGCCGTTGGCCTGTTGATGTTCGCCGGATTCCAGATCGCGCTGGTCAAGATTGCTGAAGAGATTTTCGTAATCGGTGTCAACGGCGCGGTCAGCATGGGTCTGATCTATGGAGTCAACGGCATCGGCACAGGTATCGGTCCCATTATCGCCCGTCACTTTACCGGCGACCGGGATAAACCACTCCGTTTTTGTATCATCGTCGGCTATTTTCTGGGCGCAGTTGGTCTCATCATCATCGCACCGCTGAGCCATTTCGGGTTCGTGCTTCTGGGTGCGCTGTTCCGCGGGATCGGTGGAGGCATCGTTTGGGTTTTCTCGACACAACTCCTACTACACCTGACCGCCAGTGAAGTTCGGGGGCGGGTCTTTGCCACCGAGTTTGCCCTCTTTACCCTGATGGGCGCAGCCGCATCCGCGATTGCTGGTGTGGCACTTGATGCTCCATCTTTCGGGGTATCCGACCTATTGGCGTGGATGGCAGGTCTGATTCTGATTCCCGGTGTGCTGTGGGCATCCTGGATGATAAAATTAGAATCTAAAAAGATGTAGACACGCCCTGGGAGTTGGGTTTCACTATATTTACGAGAGGCGAGCATTGAATCGCAGAACCGGTATCAATGCAACGTTGATAGTGATTCGGTGTTACCGTTCAACCCAACCTACGGGAAATCCACTATAACACACCAAACTGATGGAGGTTCACAGATGAAAATCGTTGATGTGCAGACCTTTCTCGTCGGTAACGTTCCACCATATCAGGGTGGACGTTGCTGGATGTTCGTCAAACTCGTCACGGATGAAGGCATTGAAGGGTTTGGGGAATGGTCAACAGGCCAGGTCGGTAGAGAAGCGTCACAGATGAAACTGATCGAGGATTTAGCACAGCAATTTGTCATTGGTGCTGACCCGTTCAAAATCGAGAGTTTGTGGGAAAAAATCTACGCCGCCGACCACGACTACAGGCACCCCGGACTGAGTTCAACGCCCGCATTAAGCGCGATTGAGACCGCGTGCTGGGATATCGTTGGGAAAGCGTTGAATCAACCTGTCTATAATCTGCTCGGTGGGCGACACAATGAAAAATTAAGGGCGTATGCTTACATGCCGACCGACGGCATCTGGGAGCGTCCGGAACGGGCAGGAGAAATCGCCGCTGACCTGCTCGCAAAAGGGAACACGGCGATGAAGTTCGACCCGTTTCCGCCCATCGCCCCTGGACCGCGCGACATCCCGCTGAAGACCATCAAGTATGTGGCGAAGATGTTCGAGTGCATCCGGGACGCTGTCGGGGATGAGGTGGAAATTGGGATTGGTACCCACGGGCAGTTGACGACTTCAAGTGCCATCCGTATTGCCAACATCTTGGAGGAATATAATCCCTTCTGGTTTGAGGAGCCGGTGCCGCCGGAGAACATTGACGAAATGGCACGGGTCGCCGCGCATACCACCATTCCAATCGCGACGGGTGAACGGTTGCTCACCAAATACGAGTTTTTCGCGCTCCTCAAGAAGCAGGCGGCGCAGATTATTCAGCTAGATGTCGGACATTGTGGCGGTATCCTTGAGTCAAAGAAGATTGCGGGTATGGCGGAAGCGTGTTATGCCAGCATTGCGCCCCACATGTATTGTGGGCCAGTTGCGGCAGCAGCGGCGATTCAGCTAGCAACCTGTAGTCCGAACTTTCTCATCGTCGAGTTTAATGTGACAACCCTACACGCCGACCTCTTCAAGACACCGATACGGTTTGAGGATGGGCACATCATCCCACCGACCGGGCCCGGTTTGGGTGTGGAACTCAATGAAGAGGTTGTCGCCGCCCATCCGTACAATCCGTAGAATTTCGACCGCCACAAGCCACCGGATTTACGAGTCGCTAAAGCGAGACTGGCGTGATTCCAGATTGGTATGCACATCAATCAGGGCCGTTTGCCCTTCAGCGTTCAGACGTTGTGCGCGTTCAAGTGCAGGTGCCATCTCCTGGGGTTCTGTGACGATAATGCCGACTGCGCCCATCCCCTCAGCGAGCTTCGCGTAATCGCCCGTCATCTCGGTTGTACCGTACCGCTGTCGGGCTGTAGGGTAGCCGCCCGGATATGTCGCCATGCCCCCGTTATTGAGCACAACCGTGGTAATCGGCGCGCCCGCGCGAACGGCGGTCTCAATGTCCAAGCCGGACATCCCGAAGGCACCGTCACCCATGAAGTTGAGGCAGAACCGCTCTGGCTTTGCCAGTTTCGCACCAATCATCAGTGGGATGCCGAAGCCGAGATGGGTGGTCTTCCCCCATCCGATGTAGCTGTGGGGGGTCGTCGCAGGATAGAACGGTACGATGCAGTCACGCGGTGCGCCGGCATCGTGGGTGACGATGCTGTTCTCCCAGTCCAGGGTTTTCACAATGTCCCCAATGACGCGATAGGGGTTGAGCGGTTTCTCGTCGGAGTTCAGCAGTGGGTTCCATTCTGCCATCCAGCTTTTATTCAGTTCAGCGATCTCCTCAGTCACATTGGTGTGGTCGGGGCGTACGTTCTCACCGAGTTGGGATTTCGCCTCTGCAATCATAGCATCCAGTGTCAACTTCGCATCGCCCGGTAGTCCGACATCTACCGAGAAATCTTTGTTGAGGTCTTCTATGCTCTCGGTGTTGTGGATAAGGGTCTTTCCGGTCGGAATCGGTTGTCCGTAGATGGTGCGTGTCATGCTTGAACCGACCGCAAACAACACGTCCGACTCCTGTATCCACTGCCGGGCGGCGAGTGTAGTGGCACCGCTCCCCGCACCAACGGAAAGGGGATGCCGCTCGTCGAAGGAGGATTTGCCGGGCATGGTACAGTACACCGGGATCCCCGTCAGTTCGGCGAACGCTTTTAGAGCATCGGTTGCGCCGGATAGCAGAGTCCCCATCCCTGACCAGATGATCGGTTTTTCTGCGTTCAGCAGGATTTTGACCGCAACTTTGACATCTTCCCCATCCGGCCCTTGCCGAGCTCGCTTCGGCGGTTTATAGTCCATCACATCCCCAGGCACTTCCTGATTCCCAACGTCACGCGGTAACTCGACAATCACGGGGCCGGGGCGGCCGTTCCGCAGGTGGTGGAATGCCCGTCGCATGGTGTTCGCAACCTGACCGGGTTGGGTAATAACCTCGCCATACTTGGTGACAGACTGGTAGGTACGCACCGCGGAGAAATTGGGGCGAATCGCGTATTGGTCAAGTTGGGGGCCGCCGGGCAGGTGAAGAATCGGCACGTTATCGCTGAACGCCTGTGCAATACCTCCCATTGAATTCTCCGCACCGGGCCCGCCTTGTGTGATAACAACCCCGAAGCTATTGCGGTCGTTGACGCGGCTATGTCCGTCTGCCGCCATAACAGCACCCCGCTCGTGCCGGAACATCACCGTACGGATGCCCTCGTTGGCGACCGCCTCAATGAGCGGATTGGATGGGAAACAGGCGATCCATTCGACTCCTTCAATTTTTAAGATACGCGCCACTGCTTGTGCTGTGTTCATATTGATTTTCTCCTCTGGTTTCTTTTTAAATCGAAATTGGTAACTGCCCCTCGGCAATCTCGCGTCGGGGGTAGGTCGCGGATTCGGCTTTTGAGCGTACTCAACGGGATGGCTGCCGCCTCCTGTTCAAGCACTTTCCGTTTGTGGGCAACGATTGTATCTAAGATCAAGGGTTTTTCAAACCTCCAATATTGCTACTCGCCTCTTCGGAACTCAACCGATTCAGATAGGAAACGCTCCAATTGCCACGTCAATTTCTGCCATGAGCCGAAGGGTTTCCGCCACTGCGACCAAAATACGCCGATACTGCTGGACTTCAGCAAGGCTTAACGCCGAACCTTTTCTATCTTTCAGCCACTTCTCACAGACCTGATACGCGCCGACCTCATACTCCCATACGTCTACGGAGACATCCGTGAACCGCTCTGTCCGATTGATCCAGACGGCTCCGTCCGCGTAGCGAACCTTTGAGACAACGCCTTCCCCCTCGCCCTCAAAGCGATGCTGATGTGAAATCCCTCTATCTTTCAGCAGATGCGAGTCAATCAGTGCCTGCCCCAACGCGCTGAGTTGGCGGAAGTGTTCAACATCACGCGGCAAGGGGATGCGCGGAAACCCGTATTTCAGAAATTCATAATACCGGTCACGATAGGTGGGGCTATATAAAATCGCGTAGATGTAGGCGAGAATCTCCTCCGGCGAAACGCCTTGGGGTGGCTCTGATTTTGTGGTTTGTGGTAACTCCAACCGCTCCGAGAGCCCCTTGAGAAAGTCGGGTTTGAGATTGAGCGAGCGTTCTGTGACGAGCCCCAATTCCTCAGAATTCGGATACAGATAGAGAGGGAACACATGGCCGGATTCGCTTCCTCTGTTTGAAATGTAACAATTTTCCGTAATTTTGTCGGTTATCAAGGCGTGTTGCCATACGGGACTTGTGACAATGCGACAGACGCAGAGGGCAAGGTTTTGCCCAGTGAGTAGATGCCTGCTAATTGTAGGACGGGGCCTACAGTGAAACCCGTGAGAGTGCCCTGTGTAGTAGGTAAACCGCGTATCAAACGGCCGGTAGGAGATGGGCTTGATGTACTGTTCTACATCCGGATGCTCCCTGAGATCTGCCTGTGCTGAGGCAATAGACCAATCGCTGCTATCGCGAGGCAATTGATATTTTTCCCGAGCATTTGCTTCAGAGTGTGAAATGAAATCGGTTACAGTACGCCACACCTCTTCCGGTGTGTGATGAATAGTCAATTTATCCCGCGCTGTGACAATTCCGAGTGAACTCATCTGAAAAATGTCGGGGACTGCCCATCCCTCTTCATACTTTTCCCTATCTTCTAGTTCAGCACGATGTGGAACAAACAGGTAGAGCGGTGATGTCGGAGCCAGTTCCGCCCACGGTGTAGTTTGGACATCAGTTGCCGAAAGTACGCGATATTTCTCTTCCCTGCTCCCCCAAATATCCGCGTAATAGACCTCGGCCGGAGCAGTGTTATCGCGTAGCTTGACACACAGCAGGATAGAAACACCTTGTACAATGTCAAAAACGTTTTCATCTTTCTGCGCTGTCGGAATAGCTTCCTTTCTTCTACCACTGCCATGCAAATTGAGCAGGTAGATGGTGTTGAAACTGTCCAACAGGCTCTTTCGCATCCCGCGAAAGATAGGACCGTCAAGGAAACTGTTGTTGACAATATAGCCCATAACGCCCTCGCCGTTTTTATCAATTCGCCACTGTGCCCACCGAATAAACTTGACATAATCTCCCTGAAGGGCTTGATAAGTCCTCTCACCGAGCGACTGCCCGTCTACCTGTTTGTAATCTTCAATGAGGGTTCCAATAAAGGTTAACTGTCCTCCAGTACGGCTTGGATTCGCAGAATCGCGAGGATAGGGTGGATTGCCGAGGATAACAAGGAGCGGCTCATCTCGCTTCACTGAAACTGCCGCATTCGCCTCATCGGAGATATACTCTGCAAAGGTGTACAGCTCCTTCTCTACCGGTTCCTCCAGTGTATTGGTGAGATAGATGCGGAGGCGTTCCGTGGTGTGCCAGCCTTGTGCTTGAAGAAACAGACTCAGTTGCAGATGAGCAATCGTATACGGCGCAATCAAAATCTCGAAACCGAAGAGTCGCTGGACAAGTTGTGCATCGTTAATGTAACGATTCCAGTACCCTGTGCCGTAAGTGGTTATGATGTATTTGCTGATGTGCTTCAGGGCTGCCAAGAGGAAGCCGCCGGTGCCTGTGGCGGGGTCGAGAATCAGCGTTTTGTCATCTGCGAGCCCATCGGGTTTGTTCAGTTCTGTTTTGAGCAGTGCATCAACAGAGCGGACGATGTAGGAGATAACCTGTGGCGGGGTGTAGTAGACCCCACGGTCAACGCGACGTTGCGGGTCATATTCAGCGAGGAAGGTTTCGTAGAAGTGGATGACCGGGTCTTCAAAATGGGTTTGGGGGACAAAAGCGGTGCGGAGCATCTCTGTGGGAACGTTAGCCAAGAGGTTTACAATATCGTCCAAAATATAGATAACGCTCTCCTCAAGGTTTGGGGAGTCGACTTGGTGGAAGAGTTGGCGCAAAAACGGGTTTGACCGGGGCAGTGCATCTTGGGCGGTATGCCGTAAGAAGTTGGTGGCGTTGGGGAGTGTGCAGCGTGCGGCGAAGAGGCCGTACGCGAGGGTTTGGGCGTACATATCTGCGAAATCGTCGGGGGTCAGCGTCGCAAGGAGCAGTTCCTTAAACGCGGAAAACATCCGGTAGATACCACTGTTTTCATCGGTGAGCGTCGTCCCGATTTGGGTTTGGAGTTCGCGTGTGCGGCGGGCGAGGTGTTTGGCGAGGGCTTCCGGGGTCTCAATTTTTGTCGGGCTCGCGCCCAGAAACCGATCCAGCAGGGTCTCTAAGTTATCCGTGCTTTCATCTCCAACTTGTGCCGTCGCGCGCAGGTCGCCTTCCGTGTACAACCGAAATTCGACAAAATTGGTGAGGATGAAGTTATCGAGGTTCTCGATGAACCGCTCATTTTGGGCTTTGGCGTGACCTGTGAGGGCATCGAGGGTTCTGCCATAAGCCTCTGCTTCGATATAACCGACAGGGAGTAGCCCACTGTTCACAACGAAATCCGGCCTACCAATCTCCAATTTTCGTGGCTCGGATATAATCGTGATTTCGTATTCTAAAAGTTCAGCCGTTTTTTCCAAAAATGTCCTAAGATGCGGATGCAAGGAGAGTTCGTCGGTTGCAGTGCTTTGTGCGTGGGTGTGCTGGATGTTTTGGTGGTAGGTCTGACAAATCTGTTGGAACGGCATAGGTCATCTTGCCCGCCTTCCTTCGCATTCAAAAATTCGGATTTTCAGTATTGTGGGGCACCCACACTACACCATCGTGATGCTCAACGGATGGCCCGTATCAAAAGTATAGCACATCTAAATGCTATTTAGCAAACGAAAGAGGTCTCATCAGTTTTGACGTTCAAGTTCGGTAGTCCCAACCCAGTAGGTGCGTGTTTTGCGTCGAGTCATCTGAAGACATAAGGGCATAAGACTGCGCGCATCCGAGGACGGATGGTCCTCGCCACCCGTCAGGGCGCGCCTACCGGGGTGGGCCGCGCCTACCGGGGTTGGGGTCACCGATCTGTAGCATCTTTGGCGTTGTCCGGCTGTTTCTGTTTGCGGTAGTATTCAACCAGTGCGGCGAGTTGTTGGGTGGTCGGATTGTCGGGCAGGTCACTCATCAGTTCTTCGATCAGTGCAACGTATCGCGCTTTGTCTGTGACATTCGCGGCAGCCAACCACAACTGCCGCACGACATCTTCGGCGGTCATGCCGGGATGATTCACGCGATTTATACTGCGTTTGAACTGTTCGAGTGCTTCTTCATACCGCTCATTGGTGAGATACGCACGTCCCAACGTTGAAGCGTAGAGTGGAGATTTGCCGATTTGTGCGGCGCGTTCCGCGAATGCCAACGCCTGTTCCGGCAGGATATTTTTATCAAGCATCTCCTCAGCAAGGTCGCGATAGTCCTGAGCCCGGTGCCTGCGTACCGATTTCTGGCGAATCGTGAGCCACTCGGTGTATGCGGCATCCGCTTTTTCAAGGTCCTTCACCGCTTTGTAGGCATCCCCCAACAGTTCGTAGAGGACGAGATTCGTCTTCAGTTCAGTCTTCAGTTCTTCAAGGATGGCGACGCCTTTGTCCTGCTGCTCGCCACCAGCGTAAAGGTTCGAGATGCTTCGGAGCACGGAATCGCGTTCGTGCGCTTTAAGGGGGAGATTCAACACTCGACGATACAGCACTGTCGCTTCTGATAACCGATCTTGCGCCCGATATGTTGCTGCCAACAGATAGTGCAGTTCAAACGCAGTCGGTACGATTTTAATCGCTTTTTCGTATAAGGTAGCCGTTTTTGCCAATTGCTTCGCTGGGTCTGTTCGATGTTGCTCGCGATAGAGGTTGGTGATTGTTATGTACCATCTCACGTTGTTGGGGTCGAGTTCGCTAACTTTTTCGTACTGTTCAATGGCCTTGTCAATCCTGTTACGCCGTTCATAAGTTCGGGCAAGGTAGAGATGCGTAGATCTATCCAGCACTGAAGTCCGAGAAACTGCCGACATCGCCTGATTGGGAAGTTGGGCGATGAGTCGCTCCGCGGCATCAATATTGCCCATCTCCGCGAATACTCTGACCAACTGAGAAGCAGTGCGGGGGTCGGTCACTTTTGCATCTCCAAATTCGTCCAACAGCTTTGCGGCAGCCGTTTTTTTCTGCTGTAGATAGAGCCTTCTAGCGTATTGCGCGATATACCAGAGTCGTGCTTGGAGTGCCACCCCGGACATTTCGTCAATGTATTTTTTTACCGTTTCATAATCGAGGTTCTCCTGCATTGACTGATCCAACCGCATAGCGTGATACACCAGGTCGTTTGGTGATGCCGCAATCAGTCTCTGGGTAATTTCCTTTGTCTTGTCACTGTTTCCCGTCAGGATATAGAGTTGCGCTAACCGCTCAAGCGTCAGGATGTCTCTAGGATTTGCGTCTGCCTCCGCCTCAAATTGTTGGATGAACTCCCGCGATTTACCCTGCCATTGCGCGATAATCATCAACTGTACAAGCGCACCGGCTCGCGCCTCCTCAAAACTGTTCGGTTTCCACGGTTGCCACATGCTACCCCCAAATCTCTGAAGCCTCTGAGCCCTCAATGAGCTGTTGGTCTTCGATTGATTTTTCAATTGTTTCAACATTTCACCCCTAAATATTTGCATCTGAATCAGCGGGTAGAGACTTTGCACACGCTCGAATCTGTGCATGTTGCTTCCGGGGGGGCCGTAGGTCGGGCGACGCGAGTGCCTTGTTACGTTCTGCGTCGTCTTTTTAGGCGGCTTGGGCATCTGAAGAATCCGATCGAAGTAGGGGCTAGCACGGTCAAATTCGTTCATTCCCGCCAACGTCGCACCGACCTGATAAATTGATTCTGCGTCCGTCGCCTTTTGACCTGCACGGTCAAGGGTCGAAAGAGCTTCATCCAGCAGAACGTGCTGAATCAGTAAGGTCGCGAGTCTGAGCTCGGTTTCAACCGTCTGATTTTTTGTGTACAGCAGTTTTGTCCACGCCTGAATCGCCTCCTGCTCCCGGCCGACATCGAACAACAACTCGCCGAGGAGTTGCTGATTGAGGGGATTCGGTTGTGCTTTGACGAGTCGCTGTTGATAGCTGAGCGCGTCCTGCATATCTCCAAGTTCCAAACTCATTTCGACCAATTGTGCCAACAATTCGGGATTTTCGCGTTCCAGCTCTAACGCTTGCCCCAATTGGAATCGAGCACTGGACAGGTCCTTCTTAATACGATAAACCTCTGCTAACGCTAAGACAGGCCCCATGTCATACGGATTGGCTTTCGACATCTGCTCTAGCCGCTCTTCAAATTCATCGCCCTGTTCCATGTTGTTGTATGCCTCGAAGAGCGGTTTGACAAAGTCAAGTTTTTCGTTCACACTATTGCTCAACGCCCAGCACCGCCAATACTGCTCAACTGCCCGTCGGGTATTGCCTGCGAGTTTGTAAATCTCTGCCAGTTCTGCCCGAATCTCAGTGGCTTCCGGACGAAGGCGGATCACCTGCTTGAGACTGTCTACAGCGGCATTATAATTTCCAGCATGTTTGGCGATTTCCGCAAGCATCTGATATCCTTCGGGATTGTGTGGACTGTGCGCGACCACCTGTCTCGCCGCGTCCGTTGCGGCATCAAAATCCATCCCCTTCAGATGTGAACGTGAAATTCCCGCATAGTATTCTCGAGCATTCGCCCTATCAATCTCAATGAGGTGGGCGTAGATGGCAGTCGCCTCATCGCGCATATTCTGATGGGCGTAGATGTCTGCAAGCCAACGGTTGACGAGCACATCATCGGGTTGGAGCTCTTTCGCTTTCAAAAGGGCTTTCATTGTGTGGGTGATATTGCCTAACTTGCGGTACATCTTCGCGAGTTGTTTCTGCTGGTCAAAAGTTTCTGGTGCGGTCTCCAATGCTTCAATTTTCTCCACAAGCGTCCCTTGACGGCGATAGATTTCAATCTGCTGGTCCGCCATCTGCTCGGCGAAAAATGTGTTCGGTGCCAGTTTTGCCGCTTCCGTGTATTGCGTTAACGCCTCCTCGTACTCCTTATTCGCCATCAATTGCCGCGCCAACGCCTCACGATATCGATACTCGCCCGGCTTCAACTCGACCGCTTTACGACTTGCGGCAATCGCTTCGGTATGGCTGTTTAATATGCCCGCCTTCGCTTCAAACAACCGCGCGAGCCGGTCATAATTTTCAGCGATTGCATGGTCGCCAGCAACCATCCGCTTCCAGATCTCGACGCTCCGCTCACGATTGCCCTGGCGGAAATAGAACTCCCCAAAATACTCGATGTAATCCAGATTATCGGGGGCAAGCGCAATTGCCTGTTCATATTCTGCGATGGCATCAGCTATCCATTGATGCTCAACGTAAATTTCGGCGAGAATGAGGTGCGTTCTGGGGTTATCCGGGTCTCGGTCAATCATCCGCTGATAGGTGCCTCTTGCCCGCTTCTCGTCCTTGAGTTGCAGATACAACTTGCCGAGTGCGCGATAGATGCCCAAATCGTCCGGTGACTGCTCACTGAGCGTCTCATATTCTGATGATGCTTCTTCAAATCGATCGGCATCGCGCAGGGCATCGATAAAATTCAAGCGGAGGTCGGCATCCGTCGGGGCAAGTCCCAATCCTTTTCGGTACTCGGCGATGCCTTCATCAAGTTGTTGGTTTTTGATGTACGCCGAGGCGAGTAAGCCGATTAACCCCGGGTCATTCGGCGTTGTCGCTAGCTTGTCTAGATAGTAGTGGATTAACCCAGCCCAGTCATCTCGGGTGGCGTGGATGCCGATAATTCGTCCCTGAATGTCCTGGCGTAGCCAATTACCGGGTGCGGTTAACGTGAGTGCCGCATCGTAGCTTTGGATGGCACTCTGATAATCGCCGCTTTCTTCCTGAATCTGCCCAATCGCCCGACGACTCAGGCACACACGGTAGGGCGCATCCAGCTTGAGTTGAATAATCGCCTCGTGCTGTTCAATCGCTTGGGTGTATAGTTCCTGTTCGCGGAACAGGTCAGCCAGCTCAATCCGAGCGAATATATTTCGCGGGTCAAGTTCGGCAATTTTACCCCACGCCGAAATCGATTCGTCCACTCTGCCCCGACCAAAATAAGCCCGTCCGAGGACTTTGTAGAGTGCAGTCAGATCATCGAGTGAGGCACTCTGTGACGCGGGCGAGCGTTCAATCGCCTGGGTCAACGTTGCAATGGCATCCTCGTGCCTGCGTAGCGTGGCATACGCTTGTCCAAGTGCGAAGCGCGGATAGTAATCGGCCGGTGCCAACTCGACAGCGCGTTGGTAGGCAGCGAGCATCTCCGAATCTTTGCCGAACCGTTTGTAGATGTGACCAAGGATGAGTTGCAAATTGGGATTTTCCGGTCGCGCGATTGCCGCGCTCTGATAATCAGCAACCATCTGCTCCAAACCGGGACCTTCGACATAAAGCTGGTAGAGCCGGTCAAATATACTTCCCTCCTTAGGTTTCCGACTGAGCATCAACTTGTAGCGTTCGATAATTTTTTCGTCGCTCACCGCATCTTGGGCAACGGTCATTGATGCCAGATACAAGGTACAGGATAAAAGATACAGAACACACACAGCGATTCGGTGATTTTTTTCGCCAAACATGAATATCCCTCCTTGAACAAACAGGCTAAAGTTGGAAAATGGTACGCAGGTTTCAATCGGTATGCCCCCGTCCCTACGGGTTTCTAAATTTTGCCACTGCCTATTTTAGCAGGACGTTAAAAAACAACTTAAACGTCCCACGGGTTTGGGCGCGGAACTGTGGCCTAAATCCGAAAAGGATAACACGCCCCGACCCGTACTGCGCTGAAACCATAGCTGCCCGTTCCGCAAGCTGGTCTTCACCGACCAGCCATCCACTTTGTAAGATATCCTTTTCTGGATATTCAACGACGAGTTCGTATCTTTCGCTGAAGCGTGAGTGTTGAATCTCGAATGCAGGGCTATCCCAGAACAGTATAAGCACTTCATCGGGCATACCGTACCCGAGCGGATGGTTCGTGTCAACAGACGCTTTCAACGTTGAACCGGGGCAGAAGAACGCCTGTGACGATTTCCCTTTGAGGGTATTACTGACCTGCAAATCCAACTGCTCAATCGCAAATTCACACGCGCCATTCAGTGCCAGTAACGTGCCACCCTCCTCAACAAACTGCTTAATCGCCTTGACACCCGCCTTCCCAATACCGCTCCGGTACTCTGGCGGAACGTCGAACTCTTTCGATTCCTCTTCGTCAGATTCATCATCCTCCGTTTTGCCGACGACCATATCCGTCGTGTCGCTGGGAAGTATGATAACGTCAAGCCGCTGATTCAGGGCACCCGCTTTGATGTCATCGTCTTTCAGCGTCTGATAGGGAAATCCGAACTGTTCAAGGACCAACCTCGTCCAACCTTCATCCATATTGCCGCCGCCATATCGCTGGTACATCCCGACGTGCAATTGGTGGACTTCATGTTGGGCGACCGAAAGTTCCTCATCTAAGGCGTAGAATGTAACCCCGGAATTCAGCGAGAATTCCTCAAGTGTCTCTTTCGATTCGGGGGGGACCACAAACGCCCCCGGCGGAAATCGCGTATTGTCAACCTCAATGGCCTCATCAACCCGTATCACCTTGACCCCTTGACCTAGCAACTGGTTGACGTGTTTGTAGCTTTCGTTGAACCGCCCATCGAAGATATAGCCGAATTTCGATTCACCAACCAACTGCCCCGTAGGATTCTCAGCGGTTGTGAGTAAAGTGAAAATCGAGTCATCGCACGTCAAAGTCTCAACAGGTTCAACATTTACTCCCATAAACTCCGCCAGCGTGTCTGTCGCCGTGTCATACGGGGCATTTGGCTCACCGTACTCAGCCCGTGTCCAAGCGTCATCTGGGAAAAAGGTTTGCCCAAGCAAGGTTTTAATAATCCCCATTTTCGGTTGATTGAGGAAAATCGCGTATGTCCCTACCGGGTAGCTTACACTGTTGACGGTGAACGCTTGCGTGGCTTTCCGGATGTCAATGCCCTGCTTGAGCAGTTTGTTAATCAACGCCACGACGGTCAAGGAGTCGTGTTGTATCGAACGGATGAGATACGCGCTAGGTTTCCCGTTCGCTCCCTGCTCCGTCTGCCGTTTCGCTTTCAGATATGCGTTTGACAGGATGGTATCCTTGTGTCGCGCGGCTAAGTCAAGCAATCCCCACGCCGCAATCTTCTGCTGTTCGACGATGTCGCGTAACCGCCACCAACCGCCCTGCCACGGATGCGGGAAATTGGTCTGCGGTTTATAATGCGGGAACGCCCTGAGTAATTCCCCTTGGGCTTGCAATTGATTCTTGTGGATATACAAGGGGGTCGCCAACTTGGTGCCCGCAGATTCTGTCAATATGCTGGCGATGTTGTGGTAGTTCCCAATCCAGTGAAAACCGAGATGACTCCACGCTGGAAACTGTGCGGCATTCAGCACACCCGTCTTATCTGATTCCTCCAGTCTGTATGCCATGTGCGCCCCGTACCAACTGATTTCCCGCCAGACAAGCGGGTCGGCGTATGGATGAATCGGTTCACAATACGGGGCGAGGTACAGACGCGCCCCGTAACGCCCCATCTCGTGATGGTCTTGGAAGACCTGTGGGTGCCACTCCTCAAACAGAATCCGGGCGACGTACTGTGATTCTACCAAATTCAACATAAAGGCATCACGGTTGTTGTCGTGCCCAGAATACTTTTGATAAAGCCACGGCAGGCTACAACCCTCGTATTCGGTATCAAGATATTTGTTGTACCAGTCAACCGTCATAACCAATCCATCAGGGTTCAGGCACGGGAACATCAGAAAAATCACGTTATCCAGAATGCGTTGTGTTTCTTCATCCGTTTTGGTTAGCAGGTCGTAAGTGAGTTCCGATGCCATCTGGGTCGCCCCGATCTCCGTAGCGTGAATGCCCATTGACTGACAGATGACCGCCTTTCCCTCGCTAATCAAGGACCGCGCGGCGTACTCTGAGAGCCCTCGGGCATCGCTTATTTCGGCGTTGACCGCTTGCAGACGCTCCAAATTTGCCAGATTTTGTGGCGATGAGATCAGGGTTAGCAGAAACGGGTGCTCTTCTGTGGAAGGGCCCATATCGATCACTTGCAGGCAGTCGCTCTCCTGCTCCAATAAGCGCAGGTACGCAACGATTTGGTCCCAAGAGGCAATCTTGCGGTCACATCCAAGTTGGAATCCAAAGAATGCTTCGGGGGAAGTCACTTGATTGTTCATTGTCTCTCCTCTTTCGATAATTGGTGCTTCAGAATGCCGACCCCTAAATTATATCACGATTCTTTGAAAAGTTGAACAGAAATTCTGATAGGAGTAGGATTTCACATTGTCAGCGGTTCTAAAATTTATCTCGAATTTGAAACAGAAATCGGATATAATCACGACCAACGATGTCCTATAAATTTTAGCACGTCCCCGTCAACCGATAAAGCATTGACCTAGGAGGACCACTCGCATGACAGACCAGTCCATTAAACTTGGTGTTGTTGGCTGTGGGTTTACCGGGAGAGAAGCGGTGCTGGCGACCACGGTTATGCCGCGTATGACTACTGTCGCCATCGCGGAGCTTGACGAACCACTCCGTCAGCGCGTGGCAGGCGAATTTTCGCTCCCCCACGCCTACGCCGACTATCGCGAACTTCTGCAAAATCCCGATATAGACGCTGTATACCTCGGCACACCGCCCGATGTCCGCCTCCCTATGGTGCTTGATACCCTCAAAGTCGGTAAGCATGTGTTGGTTCAGAAGCCCCATGCGATTCGTGCCTCAGAAATTCTACAGATGGATGCCGCCGCCACGGAGGCAGACAAAACACTGCAATTTTGCTATTTCATGCGCCACTACCCGCACAACCGCAGGATTCGCAGTGCCGTGCTCCGTGGCAAAATTGGAGAAGTCTACCACGGGCGCATTTTTAGAAAATACAAAGGTGTCCCACCGCTCAACGACCTCACACGCTGGCTGCATATCTACGGCTACAAGGGCGGCGTACTCGGACAGCATGTTTCGCATGAATTAGACCTGATGTGGTGGTGGATGGGGTGTCCAAAACCGGAATGGGCGTTTGCCGCCAAGCATTCCGCTTACCCTGCTTATGATGGCCCAGAGGGCCCCGCCGAAGATTACTTTACCGGGCTTATCGGTTTTGAAGGGGACAAGACCATTCAGATCGATTGCGGTATGCTAATTCATTCTGACGCGAATAACGCAATCACCGAACTTTACGGCACGACCGGTTCTATCACAGATGGCGCACTCTTTCGGTTGAGAGATTCAGAGTCCATCCGCGAGGCGATTGATGAACCGCTAGATGTACAGCACAGCGACGTGCCGGAGAAGCCGCCCGTTTTCTTTTACGAGATTAACCACTTCGCAATGGCAATCGCGGGGGAAGTTGCGCCTGATGTCTCAGCCGCCGATGCCTATACGTTCATGCGAATCCTTGATGCGCTCTATGACAGTGCGAAAGTGCAACAGAAGGTGCTCATTTGATGATGAAATTTGCAACAATACTATGTGGGCTACTCATTCACGCTTCACTCGCGGTAGCTGAACATCCCGCGAAGGTGCTCGATTTATCCCATTGGAGACTCACACTTCCCATAGACACAGCGCACCGCGGGCAGCCTGATGAGATTTCGCAACCTGAACTGGATTCCTTTGTTCATCCCAGCTACTTCTTTGTCAATGAGGGTGCCACAGGGGTCGTGTTTCGGGCGCACTGCGGTGGCATCACGACGAAAGGCTCGAAATACCCCCGATGTGAGTTGCGTGAGATGCGTGACCATGGAGGAAGAATCCGAGCGGAGTGGGAAACTGACGACAGCACAACCCACACGATGGCGATGAGAGTAAGCATCACGCAGATACCTCCCGTTAAGAAGCATGTCGTCTGTGCTCAAATTCACGATGCCGACGACGATGTGCTCATGGTTCGCCTTGAGGGAACAAAACTGTTGATTGAGCGAAGCGGAATTGAAGACGTGGTGCTACACCGAGATTACAAGCTTGGAACGCCCTTTGCGCTGAAGATTCAAGCAGGTAATCGGCACATCAAAGTATGGCATAACGATGTCCTCAAGTTGAATTGGAACGTGTCCCGAACAGGATGCTATTTCAAAGCAGGTTGTTACACACAGTCCAATCCGAGCAAGGGAGATGCCGCGGACGCATTCGGCGAGGTACTCATTTACCGCCTACAGGTTGAGCATCGAAAACAACCGTGAACATCAAACAAACGGAGCATTGGATTGGGAAAGCCATTTCCCAATCCAAAGAGGGCGAGCAGTTTTTCATGGATTCCCGCTCAAATTTGTGCTAATATGCTACGATACCTTATCTGACCTTATGTAGGAGTCGCCCATGTCAACGAGACCCAATGTACTTCTGATTAGTACAGACCACTGGCCCGCCGCGCTCTTAGGAGTTGCCGGGCACCCCACAATTCAGACCCCGACCCTTGACGAACTTGCCCGTAGCGGGGTTCGCTTCACCAATGCCTATGCAGAGTGCCCTGTCTGCATCCCTGCCCGCCGCACCTTGATGACGGGCGTTTCGCCGCGCACCCATGGAGACCGCGTTTTTAAGGATAAACTCACCATGCCCCAACATTTGCCCACTGTCGCGCAAACTTTTCGGAATGCAGGCTATCAAGCCAATGCAGTCGGCAAATTACACGTTTACCCCCAACGTGACCGCATCGGCTTTGACGACGTGATTCTGGACGAAGAGGGGCGTGTCCAGTACGGTGTTTTAGACGATTACGAACTCTTTCTCGGCGACCAGGGGTATGCCGGACGACACTTTGAGCACGGCATGAGCAACAACCAATACAGCACCCGCCCGTGGCATCTGCCCGAAGAAACACACGCGACCAACTGGGCGACACGACAAATGGCGAGAACAATCAAACGCCGAGACCCGAATCGGCCGGGATTTTGGTATATCTCCTACCGTCACCCCCATCCGCCACTGGTTCCGCTCCAAACCTATTTGGACTTTTACCGGGATATTCCCATTGATGAGCCGTATCACGCGCCATGGTCTACCGATACAGAAAATCTGTCCTATAGCCTGCAAGCGAACACCGCTCGCGGTGCCGCGTTCACGCCGCCGCAAATTATCGCCGCCCGGCGTGCATTCTACGCGCTCTGTACCCATATCGACCATCAGTTGCGCGTTATCATCGGCACGTTGCGCGAAGAAGGCTTGCTCAACAATACGATTATCTGTTTCACATCCGACCACGGCGACATGCTTGGCAACCATAGCATGTGGGCAAAGCGTCTGTTCTACGAATACTCGGCGAACATCCCGATGATTCTGCTCGGGGTCAATGGCGATGAACGGGTGGGCTATAATCGCACCGATGACCGGCTCGTCGGATGGGCAGATGTGATGCCGACGTTGCTATCGCTGGCGGATATCGAGATTCCATCAACGGTTGAAGGACGTTCAATGGTCGGTGAGCAGAAAAGGGATTGGTTCTACGGTGAGATTGGGGAAGCCGGTCACGCCACCCGCATGATTCACGACGGCCGCTACAAGCTAATCTACTACCCTGTCGGGAATTGTCGCCAGCTCTTCGACTTAGAAACCGATCCCAACGAATTGACCGACCTCTCCAATTCTGCGGAGCACGCCGACATCCTCGTGCGTCTGACGGAACATCTCATCAGTCAACTCTACGGAGGCGATGAGGATTGGGTCCAAAATGGACGACTCATCGGTCTGCCCGACAGGGATTTCAGCTCGGGGCCAAACCGAGGTCTCTCAAGTCAACGAGGCGACCACTGGCCGCAACCCCCGCGTACAGATATGTCCCAGATCGAGTGGTTCTCTGAAGGGAAGAAGCCATGAAGCATCTAATCGCCGTTCTCCTCTGTTCTGCCGTGATACTCGGTTGCTCCGATGCCCCGGATGTTGACACCGAGGCCGCGCGTAAAAATCTGGCGGATGGTTGGACAGCCTACAATCGGGGCGACTTTTCAGCGGCACTTCTGAATTTTGAGCGGGCGATTAATCTGGACGAAAATCTCGCCGATGCCCACAACGGTTTGGGGTGGACACACCTCAGTGCTTCGCCCGTATCCTCAATTAACCCCCAGATTATCACTAAGGCGAAGGGCGAGTTCGAGGAAGCGGTACGCATAGATAACTCGAATGCGGATGCATGGCTCGGGTTGGCAAACACCCTCTTTTTGCGCCGTGAAAAGGACTCCGATTTCCGTGCGGCACTTCGTGCCATCAACAACGCGCTTGATGCGGATAACGGTTTTTTCTTTCGGCACGATTATCAGACCGCCGCCGAGCTCCATGCTCTGAAAGCAGCGTGTTACTATTATCTGGATGAAATAGACCTCGCCACATCCTCAATTGGAACTGCAATTAAAATTGACCCCCAGAACCCGACGGCCTTGGCACTTGTCGCGTTATTATAGTGAAATCTGTAAGTAGACATTTACCGGTAGGAGCACTTTGTAAGCGCGCTGGTCGCTGTGTATCAGTCATTATGGGCTTTACTAGAAGGAGGGATTACTTCATAAAATGAACCTTGAAGGGAAAAAAGCACTTATCACCGGCTCCCGGCGTGGGATTGGGCGTGGGATTGCGCTGGCGTTAGCAGAACACGGTTGCGATATTGGACTTAATGACATCGAACATGACGCAGCCGCGAATCAGACCATTAAATCGGTAGAAGACCTGGGGCGAAAATGTACTTTTACCGTTGCGGACATTAGCAAAAGTGCTCAGGTGAATGACCTATTTGATCAGTTTCTCGCGCAACATGGTCGCATTGATATTTTGGTGAACAATCCGTACTGGTCGCAGAATATGCCGTTTCTGGAAATCACCGAAGAGGTCTGGGATCGGACGATGGCAGTGAGTTTGAAGGGATATTTCCTCTGTAGCCAGCGGGGGGCGAAGGAGATGATTGAGCAAGGGACCGGCGGGCGAATCGTCAGCATCTCATCCGTTCATGCTGTCCGCGTATGGGAAACGGATACCGCTTACGGTGTAGCGAAGGCGGGCGTGATTCGCTTGACGATGAGCATGGCACGCGACTTAGCCGGTACGGGCATCACAGCGAATGCAATCGCGCCAGGCTTTATCGATAGTCGTGAGTTACCTCCCGAACGTGAAGCGGAACGCGGAAAACGCGGTTACGGTGACAACGCGCTCCCTTCAATTCCGAGCCGCCGTATCGGCATACCAAACGACATCGCGCAGGCGGTCGTTTTCCTCTGTTCACCGATGGGGGATTATCTTAACGGCACATGCCTAACGGTTGATGGTGGGTTTCTCGCACATGGGAATACTTAAATACAAACCGACATCGGGCTACACACCGCTAATCAAACGCGGCGAACTGGGGATGGCAACCCTCGATTTTGGAATACTCAATCTCGGGGTCGGGGATTCCTTCTTTGAGAATACCGCCGATAACCAAGCACTACTCATCGTGCTGAGCGGTCAATGCACCCTGCTCGTTGGACACAATGGGAACAAGGCGCACGGCATCATCGGTGAACGCCCAAACGTATTTGCCGACGCGGCGTATCGTGTTTATATCCCTTGTCGAACAACATACGAGGTTTTTGCAGACGAAGTGCCTCTTGAGGTTGCAATCTGCAAAATGCCATCCGCGCTTGACGCGGCGGCACTGATTTTAGAGCCGGGCGATGAACCGAATGAGGGCCCTTATGAGTTGATTGCCAGTGAAACCGTCATGCAATCACTCGCTGGAGAAGCGATCTGTCTCTACCGATTCCGGCAAGAAGAAGGGTGCATCCATCAACGCATCTACAACGACGATTTGTCATTTGACCAGTGCATCGCCCTCCACCACAACGACATCCTCGCGCTGCCTCCAAGGTATCACGCCGAAGCTGTGGAACCTCACGGTAGGCCTCCGTACTGTCTCTGGCTAAGTTCGCGTGATGCCCGATAACCCCGTAGGCGGGAAATGCCCAGCCCCGTGGGTGGGAAATCCCCAGCCCCGTGGGTAGGAAATCCCCAGCCCCGTGGGTGGGAAATCCCCAGCCCCGTGGGTGGGAAATCCCTTTCCCACCCGATCACCATACGCCATGATGATTTTTCAAACAGACTCTAAGGAGAAACAAATGAAACTTGGAATGAACACCTTTTTCATTATGAAATTCGGCTTTGAAGCCGGTCTGAAATTCTGTCAAGAGCTTGGCGTAAAAGCGGTTGAGGTTGCCGTAACCGGCCCCGATGCCAAGCGATACGGCGATGTAGATACGCTATTGGCGGACAAAGACGAACGCCAGCGATGGCTTAATGCCTACGCCCGTCACGACCTTGAGATCTATTCTTTCGCCGCCCACGGCGCACCGCTCTCTCCGAACAAGCAGACCGCCGCCGAATATTCGCGTCAATTGGGACAGGCGTGCAAGCTAATGGAGCAGATTGGTGTGACGAGGCTTGTGGTGGTGGCCGGTTTGCCGGAAGGTGCCGAAGGGGATAAAACGCCGAACTGGATTGTCAACACCGATAAAGACGAACTTGTCCATGCCCTCGAATGGCAGTGGGAGCAACGGCTCATCCCTTACTGGAAAACGCACGGGAAAATCGCCGCTGACCACGGGGTGACGTTGTGTTTCGAGATGCAGGTCTTAGACATGGTTCACACCCCAATTAAGCTCAAGCGGTTGCGCGATGAACTCGGATCGGTTGTCGGATGCAACTTCGATATTTCGCACATGTGGGTGCAAGGCATCGACCCATTCCAGGCAATGCACTATCTGGGCAACCTGATTCAGAATGTCCATCTCAAAGACACGCTCATCCATGAACCAAACGCCCGGCTCGGCGGACTTTTTGATTCAACGGATTCAATTTACCCTGAGCGACGGTCTTGGTCATTTACACTACCGGGATGGGGTCACGACGATCAGACTTGGCGAGAGGTCATCACAACCCTGCGCTTTTTGGGCTACGAGGGCATTCTCACGCTTGAAATGGAGAGCGAATACATCGAAATTGAGGAGGGACTTCGGAAAGCGGCGGCATTCATCAAGCCGATGATGCTAGAACAGCCGAAGGGACCGTCGTGGTGGCAAGCGAACGAGTTACATGAACGTTGGAAACAGACGCAATCAAAAAATTAAGGCCGGCTCTCTGCTGACCAAAATGCCTAGAGCCGGCCTTATGGAACTAAGAATCTCTATTGAGAAAGACAACATCACCGCTACTGGGTCTTGATGTCGCCCCAAGCTGTGGCTAATTTGCCTTTTGAAGAAACAGCCAGGAACTTGCCCCATCCCTTTTCATAGATGTCCTTAATTGTCTCCTGCTCAAGGACTACATTGAAAATCGCGACCTCGTCGAGGATAGCGGCGAGATGGTTCTGTCCTGCACAACATTCGCGATGGCTGAGATGTATGGGGCCCTTATCCGCGGTGATTGCCCCCCCCACCTTTGTCGTACTTTCTAACTTACCATTGACGTAGAGGTGTTTCTCGCTGTTTTTGGCATTATAGGTGCCGGTATAGTGGTGCCACTTCGTGTAGTCTTTGGGGATGTAACAACTGCCATACTTCCACCCCCCATCGTGGATAATAAAACACATCTGGGTCGTATTAGGCGGTCCTAAGATATAGGCATCGTATTTACTCACCACACTCCAAACAGCATTATACGTCCCCTTTGTTGTGGCGGCGACCCACGCCATGACCGTTATCTGCTCTGTTGGGTTCAGGTCATCATGAGGATCAATCTCAACCTGACCGTCTTTTCCGTTAAATTCCAAAGCCTGACCAAACTTGCCTGCTTTCGTCCATTTGGCACCCGATATCTTCCCATCATGGCCGTTTTTCGTCTGGTCTTTGAGGGTCTTCCCACTGCCTTCATCAAAGAGCCACAGCGCAACGAGGGTTTTTTCGTCAATTTTGCCTTTGGCAACACTTACACTTGTCAACACCAGACTGAGGACAATTAGACTGACACATACGAGGGTTAATTTGACGCTAATAGCTTTCATCTTTGAGATCCTCCTGTAAACATGTTGAGCGATGCGCGTTAAAACTGCACACCGGCTAGGCTAATAAGTGAATTTGAGGCTTTGCGTTTCGGGAATCATACGTTGATAAACCTATCTTAACACGACCGCAAAATGTTGTCAACAAGTTTATTCTTTAAGGGGTATGTAAAGTTTTTGACATTAAATACCCCCGTAGCCGGGGCATCTTGCCCCAACGGTATGTAAAGTTTTTGACATTAAACACCCAACAGTGCCCTGTAATTACATTAGCCCAAACTTTTGACAAAATATTTACACACCCTTCTTTAAGGTTGCTTATTCTTAAAAATTGTCCAAAGCTTAGTATCTTTTAGGGTAGGACTGTTTAGTTTACAGTTTTTGCTCACTTTAGGCGGAGAGTCGCGAGCTAGAGTTAGCGTCTACAGCGAAGAGTCGCGCTCAAGATCGAGGCGACAGGAGAACTATGGTGGAACCGAAAGATATGTAGACACCGGCCGGTAGGTGCGGTTTTGCGTCAAGTTGCGTCGAGTCATCCTAAGACGGATGGGCAGACGAATCCGAAGACGGATGGGAAGATGAACTTCGCGCCCTGCGCGCAGCTCGCCACCCGTAAGGGCATCTTGTGCGCTCGCTCACGCGACCATCCGTCCCCGGACCATCCGTCTTCGGACCACCCGTTAGGGGCAACCGCACTACCGCGATGTATAAATAATTATTGGCTTAGCTATAAATGTCTCTAGTTTATCTTGGAATGTGGACCCGCGAACTACCGTTGCCCATCTTCTCCACAGCGATTTGCACAGGAATGCGTCGCGTTAATTCCCCAACATGGCTGATGACAACGACATTCCGTCCACCGGTCCGCAAGCCTTCCAACGCCGAGATTGCGATGTCAAGAGTTTTGGCATCAAGTGTGCCGAATCCTTCGTCGAGGAAGAGCGAGTTGAGTTGCGTCCGCCCACGACTCATCTCCGAAAGTGCCAGTGCCAGTGAAAGGCTCGTCAGGAAAGATTCTCCGCCCGATAGTGTCTCAACGGGGCGTTCCTCATTCGCGTTCCATTTGTCAATTACCGCCATGTCGTGCATACCCTGCACTTTAAGTTGATAACGTCCTGTCAGGTCATGCAACTGCTTGTTCGCCAGACGGATGAGGAGGTCAAACATACGCTCTAAGGCGAAGTCACGCAGCTTGTTTTGAGGCATATACTCCTGTAGACGCTCCCACCGTTCATTCTCCCCTCTCGCCTGTTCTAGCATCGCACCCTGTGCTTCCCGTCGGCGGAAATTCCCATCCAGCTCACCAATCCGTTGGCGCACCTCCCCAATCCCTTGGGCTGTGGATTGAAACTCCGCATCAACGCTCTGCTCCTCTGCCTGAATCCTCTCCAACTCCTGCGGGTCAAAAGGTGCATCGGCAAAATGCGCCCACAAAGTTGCCATCTTCTCCGCTGTTGTGTGTTGGTCTCGTTGATACTGGTCAAGCTCGTCCGCACACTTTTTCATCCAAGCGTCATCCCGAAACGCCCCCTCATGTGCCTCTGGTGAGTCGAATCCGCCTTCTGTCAACGCTGTCAAGTACATCTGCTGTGCGTCCTCGAATTTTTTAAGACACGCCGCCCGATGGGATTCGGCATTGTCGCGGTTTGTCTCCGCCTGTGTCAGTCTATTCTCCTGTTCACGTCGCTCCTGTTCTGCACGGTCCCGTCCCTCAGTTTTCTCTTTTACCGTCAATTCCAGCTTACTAATGGCATCTTCAGCGGTCATTCCATCCGTCTTCTCACGCGCCGCCCCCAACAGTTTATCGCCCTCCGCCTGATAACGCTTAATCTCTGCCTTCACGTCCGTGGCGCTCTTCCGTTTATCTGCTAATTCCCGTTCTCCGCCAGCAACTCTGTCATTAAACCGATCAAACAAGTTCTGTTTCTCAACCAACTGTTTTTCGCAGGTTCTCACCGCGTCAAGTTGCGCGCTAAACTGGTCGAGGGCGTTTTTCGGCTCATCCCCACGGAATTCATCGGGCAACACCCTCCAGAATTCGCCATCAATGTGCCGAATTTCGTCGACTAACGTATCAATTTCGGCCATCGCCTCTTGATATTGCGCTTCGGCTTCCATTGACTCACCTTTGATGCGCTCAATTTCTCGCTCATTTTCATCAAGGCTTTGGGCCACCAGTTTCTGATTGTTCAACGCCTCCGCGTGGCCCCTGCTTGCCTCGTGAAGTTTGCCAATTGATTCGTCTGCGGCATCAATCTGCTCCTGTAACGCCGATGATGAGACCTCCGCATCCGGATAAATCTCTTGCCACTGCGCCTGCTTTGATGCAATAACTGTTTCCAGCTCGGTTATCTGTGTACGCGATTGGTCCATCTGCCTATCAAGATTTGCTTGTTCTGCCTCAAGCCGAGTACATTCGCGTTGCAAATCATTGAGCACATCCTCTTGAGTTCGTCGCGCCTCTTCCGCTTCAGCTAGATTCTGCGCGGCGCGTTCGATCTGTTCTTTACCGTCAAGTTCTGCTTTGTCTCCCCACGGGTGTTCCATCGCCCCACACACCGGGCACGGTTGATTGTCCTCCAAACGTTGCCGCAAAGCGATGACCTGATTGGCGACGAGAGCATATTCCCGTTCCGCTCGACGCCGTTTCACCCGCTCGTCCGCTGTCCTAACAGTTTCTGTCTGAACCTCCAATTTCTGCACCCGCGACCCCAAATCGGATTCGACGGAATCCTTGTCACCTCGCATCCCATCCAAATCGTCCTGTTCCGCTTTTAACCGACCTATCGCTTCCTCATATTCGTGTGCAATCGGCAACATCCGTTGGGCACACCCCTTCCGTGTCTCCCATGTGTCGAGGCTCCCCCGCTCCTGTTGGGCTTTTCGTTCCGATTCCGCCTGCGTCAAGGCTGTGTCGGCGGCAGTTTTTTCTAAGAGCTGTCCCTCCCGTTTTTTTTCTGATCCTGCCAATTGACGTTTCAACCGCGTGGTCTTTGACCGCAACTGGTCCCGCGTATCCTCTTTTTCACTGAGCAATCCGCGCTTACCGTCAAGTTGGACAAGAATCGCCTTTGCACTACTCAACCGCTCATCGCTATCGTTGGGAATTGGGTTATCACGTAAAAACGCCTGGTCTGCCTCAATCTGTTGGGACAGCGTGTCTCTCTCCTCTTTTTGTGAGGCGAGCCTCTGCGATAGTTCGTCGATGCCCTTTTCGATGGTCTGTGCATTCGCCTGCTGTTCTTTGAGTCTATCGAATTGCGCCTGCGCCTTAATCTCCTCAGCACGGGCGTTATTGTACGCCTCCATCTTTGTCTCTCGCCCTGCAAGCACCTCCTGATATTGTACATCAATCTTCGCAAATTCATCCTGACCTGCTCTATATTCCTGTTGCCGCTTTACGAAGGCACGTTCAGCCTTCTCAAATCCCTCCTGCGCCGCTTCAGCATCCCCTTGCTCCGACTGAAATGCCTGTTGTTGCGGCAGAAGTTTTGCGGCACGACGAGCGAGCTCTAGTTCTGATTGTTGTTCTTCAAACTCATCCTGCCGACTTTCAAGTTCCTCATGACGGGCTTTGACCTCAGTGAGTTTTTGATGCTCCCCAACCCGACGGGCTTCCTGTTCCCGCTGTCTAAGGATGTCGCTTCGTTTCTGCCCCAGCGTTTCGGCGTTTGCCTTCAACGCATCGCGTCTTGCTTTGGCAGCTTCAATATCTTCACAGGTCGCCACGGGGATAGCATCAAATGTCGCTTGATCCTGTTCGTACAAGCTTTTTGATACTCTGACCTTTTCGTTAAGCGCGTTTTTAAGTGACTCATAGATATCAATCCCCGTTGTGGCTTCGAGGATTTGACGCCGTGCTTCAGCGTTCGCCTTCAGGAACGCCGCAAAATCGCCTTGCGCCAACATCACGGAGCGGGTAAAGGCATCAAATTCCAACCCCAGAATTGACGCAACCGCCTCGCTGACAACCATATCGCTTGTCCCCCGTGACCGACCGCGTGACGACATCCGATCGGTAATCAGTTCTCCTGTATCCCCATTAATCAGTTTGGCCTCAGGTTTGAGGTCTCCCTTTCGGCTCCGTTTGACACGCCACTCGGTGCGATAGCGGGCACCGTTGGTCTCAAAGACGACCTCCGCAAATCCTTCCGTCTTGCCTTGGCTCAATAAATTCCCAGGATTCTGACTGCCCGTACTTGACAGGCGGGGGGTCTTACCATATAGGGCGACACACAGCGCATCCAGCAGGGTGGTTTTGCCCGACCCCGTCGCCCCGGTGATTGCCAGAAGTGAGGCATCGTTCAGCGGTGAACTCTCGAAGTCAATTTCGACTTTTTTGTCCCGAAAGCTATTTATATTTTTTAGAGAGAGTTTGATTAGTTTCACGGCCCCTCCTTGTTTATAACCTACATTCCGCACCTCTGATTGCTAATTCGGGAATTTATTTCTCATGACTTATGGCACTTAGAATCGGTATTGACGTTAAATCTCATCACACATTGCCCGCCGCATGAAGATTAAAACCGATACGCCGCAGTTGGGGATGCGAATTGAGAGAATTTAGGGTCTCCTTTTCGTAACCCTATTCCTTAGGAGGCGATTCAATGACACACCCCACATTCGCCATTAAATGACGGGGTGGGTTTGCCAATATCCCCTCCAATCTGATTTTAACAACTTATTTGTTAAAACAGGGGTTGACAGCGGTTGAAAATGCAATAAATTGATGTAACTGTCAACCTCTATTGCTTCACTGGGCTGTTGAGATATTATCCCCATACAATATAGGAGTGGCCTAGCTCCAAGGGGATATCTCATTGAGTTGAGTTCAGGCCAAAAGGTTGACAAAGGTTGACAGAAAAAAAAGCGATCCGTAACGCGTTTTACTATTAAAGTTGATTTTCTGAAGTTCCCAATTTATCGGGTGTATCGGGGGGCGGAACTCCCTCCCACAGGTGAAACGCCTTCCCCCATATCGAAATTCCCTCTCCTGTTTATTTTTAGCTAGCGTAAACAGTCCTGAAACGATTCCCCCTTTTTACATTCCATCCGCCAACGTGAGTTATGTTAACATGCGGTCCATTGTTTAGCAAGCACATAAAACTCGAGGAAACGGGAGTTTCATACACACGTAATGAATTCTCGTTAGCAGCGCGCCGTAAGACAGCAGGAACGGAAAGGCGCAAAGAAGAACAGAACAAAAGACGCAAGGCAGAATAGCGCGCGTAATCACACGGTTGTCTGAATCCGTATTTTCAGTCCGAACGGGTGAGGAGATGACTCGACGCGGATTATGGGATATTCAGGATTTTAATAACTGCCGGAAACTCTCAAAATAGATGCGGAATATCGGGTATAAGTTTCAAAAATGTACTTTACACCTTGAGGTAAGAAGTGGAAGGATTGGAAATTTTTGGCAGGTGTTGTTGGCAGAATCGTGAACGATTCTGCCAACAACAGTTAGGTTATTATCGATTGGCTTTCAGCTCGCCCCAGACCAGTGGCAACTTGCGTGCTGGTTCGATAGCTGTTTCGACAGCTGCGGCTTCCATTGACGCTTGAATCTCCGCTTCGCTTTTCGCAAAGTTGGAGATTTTTAGCTCATCAATGATACCCTGGAAGTATCTCGGACAGCAGCCATCTCGCTCTCCGCCGAGATGCACACCCCATTCAGGGCGATGAGTGATTTGACCCTTTGCCTCGACCACCTTCGCATCCTGCTTACCGTTGATGTAGAATTTAACCTCTTTGCCATCATAAGTGACCGCAATATGAGACCATTTGTTCTCCTCCACCTTTTCATCGGAGAGATGGTAGCCGGGCGGTTCGACATCATAGAAGTAGGTCGCAATCTCTGAGGTTGGATCGATCTGGAGATAGTATGCGGCTTTGGTTATGACTGTCCGTTTATCTCCAGCGATGGTTGTTGGAAAAACCCACGCTTCCATTGTGATGGCATCCCGAATATCCATATCCGGTGAGTGGGGGATTTCAACCCACTGACCACCGCCAACTTTGCCACTAAATTCGAGTGCTTTCCCATACTTGCCATCAACCCACTTAATTTCTTTCGCGCCATCGCCAGTGAACTTGCCATCATTGCCAGTGCCATTGGCTTCTGCGGCGACATCGCCTTCACCTTCGTCGAAATGCCAGACCATCTCCAAATTTTCGGCGGCGTGGACTGGATTCGATGTGATTAACATCAGAAACAGAAAAGTAAACATGAAAATCCCGAAAGTTAAAACGGGTAGCAATCTTCGCATTTTTTTTCATCTCCTTTGATTAATTGGTTTCGAGGGACATCAATTAAGATGCTTGATACTGGCGTTGTATCAATTCATATTGCAGTGGATTGTTGGCAGAACCGCGAACGATTCTGCCAACAACAAATTAGGTCATTATCGACTAGCTTTTAGCTCACCCCAGAACAGCGGCAGTTTGCCTGCTGATTCGACGGCTGCGGCTGCCATCGACGATTGAATTTCGGCTTCGGTCTTGGCAAAGTTGGAGATTTTTAGCTCATCAATGATACCTTGGAAGTATCTCGGACAGCAACCATCCCGCTCTCCGCCGAGATGCACACCCCATTCGGGGCGATGGGTGATTTGCCCCTTTGCGTTGACTACCTTCCCATCCTCCTCGCCATTGACGTAGAATTTAATCTTTTTGCCATCATAAGTGACGGCAATATGAGACCATTCCTTCTCTGCCACCTTTCCATTGGAGAGGTGGTAGCCGGGCGGAACAACACCATAAAAGTAGGTTGCAACCTGTGAGGATGGTTCGATCTGGAGATAATACGCGGCTTTTGTAACGACGGTCCGTTTATCCCCAGCAATGGTTGTTGGAAAAACCCACGCTTCCATTGTAATGGCCTCCAGAATATCCATATCCGGCGAGTGGGGCACTTCAACCCACTGACCGCCCCCGGCTTTGCCACTAAATTGGAGTGCTTTTCCATACTTGCCATCAACCCACTTAATTTTTTTCGCGCCATCGCCAGTAAACTTACCGTCATTGCCAGTGCCATTGGCTTCTTTGGCGACATCTCCTGTGCCCTCGTCGAAACTCCAGATCATCTCCAATTTCTTGGCGGCGTATGCTGTATTCAATGTCATTGACACCAAGAACACACAAGTGAACAACACGAAAACCCCAAGAGTGAAAGCGGATACCAATCTTCGCATTTTTCTTCTCCTTCTTACGTTAACTCACATGAGATGAACATTAACGTTAACTCACATGAGATGAGCATTAACCGACTTAAAAACACACCAACTAAGACGTTTGTTCTTCCGTTTGGGTTGAGACAATCTGCTCCAATTCTTTAAATGTTTCCATCAACTCTGCAAAGTCGGCTTCCTCGGCATCTTCCGTGCCGTAGGTTGTACGATAAAACGCTTCAAAGATCTCTTCTGGCAATTTTGCAGAGATGTCTTCGGCGGAGAATTCTGCCTCGCGCTCCTGTTCTGCAAGTTGCACTTCGACCAGCAACACATCGCCGCCGCGCCCCTTAAACGCCTCACGAATTTCATCGCCGACACCGAGTTGTGGGGTATCCAGTGTGAGTTTGACCTCAATATATTTCCCATCCCAATCCCCCTTCATCGCCTCCTCCATCACCTGAGTAAAGTTTCCGCTCACCCGACGGAGTTCCTTGAAGGTCGGCACGGTGAGTTCCGTGACCCGCTCATCGCCTGACCGTGCGAAATCCAAGACACACACCTTCTTGTCATACGTCGCCTCCTGAAAAGTCATCGGCAACGGTGACCCCGAATATCGGATTGGATGGTCTGCACCCCGAATCTTTTGCGGACGATGGAGATGCCCCAATGCCACATAATCAACCTCTGCTGGCAGATCGCCTGCGCGCACTGGAAGGGCACCGCCAATCAGGATAGGCCGTTCAGAGCCGCTCTCCTCACCGCCTTGAACTACGAGGTGCCCCATCAAGACCTTCCGCGAGTCGGCAGGCATCTGCGCCACACATTGGTGATAAAGCTGTCTAATTGCCTCCCGATAGCGCGCCGCCTTCTCAATTTCACCCTCAAACGAAACGTGGGGTAAAATTTCGCTCTCAGCAAGGTAAGGGATTGCCGCGACCGATAGTTGCTCTGTACCGACCTGCAACGTGATGACACACTCATCAAGACCTGAATCAATGCTACCAACGACGTGGATGCGCCCCATTTTGAGAAATTCCCGCGGGGCAGCCAAACGCCGAGGAGAATCGTGATTCCCTGCCGTGATTACCGCTTGAGTCTCTGTCTTGTCATACAGTTGAAAGAGGAACCGGTAATAAAGATCGGTCACGTCAGAAGCGGGTAAAGCGGTATCAAACACATCGCCCGACACCAGCAACACATCAATTTCGTGTTCCTTAATCGTTTCAAGCAACCAGTCAAGAAATTGCTTGTGTTCACCAACGCGGTTGCGTTCATAGAGTCGATGTCCGATATGCCAGTCTGCTGTGTGGAGAATACGCATAGATTTTACTCCTCAATTTGAAAAATCAATAACCGTCGAGGGAAGCCTTGTCGGGGCTAGGAAGCCCCTCCTACGGGGTCGTGGGAAGCCTTGTCGGGACTGGGAAGCCTTGTCGGGGCTAGGAAGCCCCTCCTACGGGGTCGTGGGAAGCCTTGTCGGGACTGGGAAGCCTTGTCGGGGCTGGGAAGCCCCTCCTACGGGGTCGTGGGAAGCCTTGTCGGGACTGGGAAGCCTTGTCGGGGCTGGGAAGCCCCTCCTACGGGGTCGGGGCTGGGAAGCCTTGTCGGGGCTAGGAAGCCCCTCCTACGGGGTCGGGGTTGGGAAGCCTTGTCGGGGCTGGGAAGCCTTGTCGGGGCTGGGAAGCCCCTCCTACGGGAATGTCAAACCTTCCCCTTTGCTTCTTCCCAAATCTCGTCAAGGCCTGCTAGGTCATAATCTGCGAAGGTTTTACCGCGCCGCTCAAGTTCCATTTCCATTGCCTTGAAACGGTTGATAAACTTGCGGTTCGCTTTCCGAAGGGCTTCCTCTGCTTGTACATCCAAGAAACGGCATAGATTGACGACAGAAAACAGCAGGTCGCCGACCTCCATTTCAATATCCTCTTGGTCGCCTGCCTCAATACACGCCTTGATTTCTTCGATCTCCTCCTCCAGTTTGGGGAGAACATCGGAGACATGGTCCCAATCAAAACCAACGCGGGCGGCCCGTCGCTGGATTTTCTGCGCTCGAAGCAGGCTCGGTAGCATATCGGGGATGCCATCAAGGGCAGAGTTCCGATCTTCGTACCCCGCTTCTTGGCGTTTGATTGCCTCCCAATTGGCAAGCACCTCCTCCGCATCACCGACCTCAACACCACCGAAAACGTGTGGATGACGACGGATAAGCTTCTCCGTAATTGATTGAATCACTTCGTTGATGCTGAAATTGCCATCATCTTTCGCAATCTGTGCATGGAGCATCACCTGCATGAGGAGATCGCCGAGCTCCTCCTGCAATTTCGTTGCGTCTTTTGCATCAACTGCCTCAATCACCTCATACGACTCCTCGATGAGGTCTCCCTTCAACGTCTCATGGGTCTGCTCAAGATCCCACGGACATCCATTTTCGCCGCGCAGAGTCGCAACAACTTGGACCAGTTTATCGAATAAATCTTTGTGCATGGATAAATCCTTTTAGAAATAGCCCTCAAAATTACACTGTAACATGCTTAATGGGCCTTACACCTTAGTTTACGGCAATCATTCCCAATCTGTCAAGTCTCAAAACTATTGACAGGCAAACAGACACATGGTAACATTTTCATAATATCACCTTCTGAAGAATCAGATGAGAAGAAATTTTGAAGGAGGATAATCAAAATGACCAACGATGGAACAGCAACACAAGAAGCGAAAGTCACACTCAGTATTGAGCAGTTGGAAGAAATCATTCGCAAGGTAGTTCGTGAAGAACTCATGGAGTTTGCCACGCAGGAGCCGCAAATCTTTAACCTCGATAAGGAATCTCCGCTTTATGAGGATATGGAAAATATTCTTGAACGAAAAAAATCCGGTCAGTTGAGATTTCATACTCACGAGGAAATTTGGAATGGATGAATATCAAGCATTTTATGAGAGCCGATTCGTCCGCAACCTTGCTCGCTACTCGAATTTACGCCAACGCATTCAGCGAAGAGTTGAGCAGATCATGGAAGATCCTTATGTTCGCACAGAACATCTTAGGCGAGTTGTTAGTGGATTAGATTTGCGGGGTTGTCGTAGTGCTCGGGTGGATAGAAACTTTCGGATAATCTTCGTTATCTGTGAAGAATGTCGGCATATCTAAGGAATGTCAATATTGTTTCTGCGAGGGGAGAGAAGACAAAACAGTTGTTTTCTTGACTGTTGGGCCACACGATAGGGCTTCTACGATGAAGATAAAATAGAGGTTAACATGCCAAAAAACTTTAACGAAAAACTAATCAATCTCCTCAAAACCGCCCCCCGTTTCGTTAACGAGGAAGGCGAATTGGTCACGGCGGCGGTTATCGATCGGGCGTGGCAAATTGACCATGACCTTGTGAGATTATTACTCTCAGATAAAGAAATCGAGACCAAATTCTTTGACGAGATTGATGGACGCTGGATTTTTAACTACAACACCTTTATCGAATACATCTACGACAAAAACTTCCTTGCCGATTCCTACACCCGCTTTCGCAACAGAATCGGTTTGACGATTGACAGTAAATTTCTGCGGGAGCGAGGCGAGGTGGCTCTGGTCTGGCCGTACAAAGATTGCGTGTTAGAGGGTGGACAGACGAAGGAGGAGGAGAAACGCAAGGAGATATTTTTCAATGAAGTGCTGGCACACGATGAGATTAATCGACTGTTTGACCCAAAGGTGTTGACCGATTGGGAACGTTATACAGTGGATGGCGAGCAGAAGGGAACGGCACTCAAGCGGGATGAAAACGGCACGATACGGGAAAACCTGATTATCACGGGGAACAATCTGCTGGCATTGCATACGCTCAAACAGCAGTTTAGGAGCCTTGTGAAGTTGATTTATATTGACCCGCCGTATAACACGGGGAGTGATAGTTTTGGCTATAACGATAGTTTTAATCATTCGACATGGCTGACTTTTATGAGGAATCGGTTGGAAGTGGCGCGGGAGTTGTTGAAGGATGACGGTTCAATCTGGATCAATATTGATGATGATGAAGCGCACTATTTGAAAGTGTTGTGCGATGACGTTTTTGGCAGAGAAAATTTTGTGGCAAATGTGGTATGGCAGAAGAAATACACAATCGCGAATGATGCTAAATATTTTTCGGATAATCACGACCATATACTTCTAATCGCGAAGGATAAGAAACGGCTTAAAATAAAGGGGATTGGGCGAACTGAGGAACAGGATAGTCGATATAGCAATCCTGATAATGATGTAAATGGCCCCTGGATGACACAACCATTGCACGCGAAAAGCGGGAATTTGACTAATTTCTCTTTTAGATTTAGAAATGGAGTTACTTGGGAGCCACCTCGAGGAACTTTCCCAAGATACTCAAAAGAGTCATTAGAGCGTTTTGAAATTGAAGGTCGATTATGGTTTGGGAAAGCGGGTAATGCTGTCCCAAGGGTTAAAAAGTATCTAAAAGATATGAGAGATATCCGTCCAGCTACTATTTGGTTTCACAAAGCAGTGGGAAATAACGATGAAGCAAATAGAGAAATAAAAACATTAATCACAGATTACAACTTTTCGACCCCCAAACCTGAACGGCTTTTACAAAGAATTGTACATATCGGTTCCGATGAAGGCGATATCGTTCTTGACTTCTTCGCTGGGTCCGCTACGACTGCCGCAGTCGCCCACAAAATGAACCGCCAATGGATTACGATTGAACAGATGGATTACGTGGAAACCATCACGATAGAACGCTTAAAAAAAGTGATTGCCGGCGAGCAGGGAGGCATCTCCAAATCTGTCAACTGGCAGGGCGGTGGCGATTTCATCTATTGCGAACTGATGCCATACAATCAAGCCTATATCGACAAAATCCAAGCAACACAATCATCCGAAGAACTTGTGGCACTCTGGCGCGACATCGCCGAAAACTCAATCCTGAATTGGTACGTGAACCCAGAACTCCCAACAGAGGCGGTGGATGATTTTATCGAAATCGGCAAAGGCGAAGGGGGGCTGGATAAGCAGAAGAAACTGCTGGCGGAACTGCTGGATAAGAACCAGTTGTATGTCAACCTTTCCGAGATAGAGGATGAGAATTTTGGTGTCAGCGAAGAAGATAAGGCCTTAAATCGGGCGTTTTATGGCGAATAGGCAATTTCATTCTGTTCTTCTTTGCGTCCTTGCGCCTTTGCGTCTTTACGTCCTATTTTTCAAATGCGAGGTAAAATCTAAATTCCCGAAAGTGATCATGAATAAAATTGACAATGACCCCAAAGACAACGAGCTAGAATACACACTCAAGAATTGCCAAAAGCTGGTTGACGAATGGATACAGACCATCGGTGTCCGATACTTTTCTGAGCTGACCAATACCGTCATCCTAGCCGAAGAGGTTGGTGAATTGGCACGGATTATGGCGCGTCAGTACGGCGACCAAAGCTTTAAGGAATCTGACAAGGAGTATGATCTGGCCGAGGAGATGGCAGATATACTGTTTGTACTAATCTGTCTGGCGAACCAGACGGATATAGACCTTGAAGATGCCTTTAGGAAGGCGATGGCGAAAAAGACAGCGCGCGACAAAACCCGTCACAAGGAAAATCCAAAGCTGGTCGATAAAAATCGTACCCAATAGTGAAGCAGGTTATCAATAGATGAGAACAGTAAGGGAGTGGTTAAACGCTTTTCAAAGCGATTGTCCAAGTATTATTGACCGAACGCGCCAGATTTATGGGGAAAACACCGAGATCTTGCGGGCGCGTCGAGACCTCTATATCAAAGCACTAAATACCTTTTCTAACGCCTATGGCGAAACCGAAAAAGCGTTGATTGTTCGCGCTCCCGGGCGGATTAATCTACTCGGCACACATATCGACCACCGTGGTGGTTACGTCAATTACATGACAATTGACCGCGAGATGATTCTCGTTGCATCACCGCGAGCAGATGATAAGGTTGTACTGCATAACGCCGATGCAGGACGTTTCAGACCAAGAGTATTTCACATTTCGGAGAAATTCCCACCCAATCAGAAAGTGGACTGGTTCGAGTACATTGAACAGAATGGCATCCTTCCCGGCGATTGGGAGCATTACATCAGCGCAGGTGTGCTCTACGTTCAGCATCTGTTCCCATCTATTACACTCAAGGGGATGAACGTCGCTGTCGCTGGCGACATTCCGATTGGTGCGGGGCTTAGTTCATCTTCAACCCTCGTTGTCACAGCACTTGAATCCGCGCTGGTGCTCAACGGATTAAAAATTCCCCACCAAGAGAAAGCGGTGCGATGTGGGGAAGCGGAATGGTACGTCGGCACACGCGGCGGTGCCGGAGACCACGCCGCGATGCTCTATGCGAAAAGACAGGCAATCGCACGGCTTAGGTTCTTCCCCCTCCAGATCGAGGACGTACCATTTCCTGACGGTTATCGCGTCGTTGCCTGCAACTCATTCGTAGAGCACGCCTCTCAAAGCATTTTTAACGAACGCATCGCCGCCTACGAAATCGGGATGATGTTGCTCAAGAAGCACTTCCCACAATTCGCATCTCAGCTCCAACACCTCAGAGATGTTAATCCAGACAATCTTCGCGTCCCGATATCCCAGATTTATCAAATGATAAAAACACTTCCTGAACGGATAAGCCGTGTGGAAGTCAAGAGGCAACTCCCTGGTCAGGCTGAAGCACTCGGGCACCTCTTTCATTCACACGACGCGCCCATAGGTGGCTACCGCGTCCGGGGTGTTTGTTTCTTCGGAATTGCCGAATGCGCTCGTAGCGAATTCTGCAAAGACATGCTGATTCGGGGGGAGATGGAAGCATTCGGAAAATTGAAATACATCTCACACAACGGTGACCGGGTGGTAACACATCGGCGCGATGGCGCAATTATCCCTTCGGAAGCCCATCTGTCCGATTTCCACCTTGATAGTCTAATCGCAGACCTAGAGAGCGGCGACGATGCCCGAATCCAGAGCGCACAGATTCCGTATCAACCCGGTGGCTACCAATGCAGTTGTGAAGAACTAGACCAGTTGGTAGACCTCGCCAAACAGGTTGATGGTGTCGTCGGCGCAGGATTGTCCGGCGGCGGATTGGGCGGTTGTATTCTGGTTATCGTCCAAGAGCAGGCTGTCGATGACCTACTCAAGACTGTGAAGCGCAGATACTACGACCCCAAAGGATTACCGTTGGGCACAGTGGTCTGTTCAAGTGTTGAGGGCGCAGGCAAATTTTAACGCAAAACATGAAATATCACCCAAATCTAGCCAAAGGAGACGACCATGTGCGGACGATTCACACTCGCAGCAGAGACAACAACCTTAACAGAGACATTTCCCGGATTTGAAGCACTAGAGGGACACCCCGCACGTTACAACATTGCCCCCACGCAGGATATAGCGATTATCCCGAACACCGGCGAAAAAAAGATCGAATTCTTTCACTGGGGACTCATCCCGTCTTGGGCAAAAGACCCGAAGATCGGAAACCGGATGATTAACGCCCGTTCCGAAACGCTCGCTGAAAAGCCATCCTTCCGAGCGGCATACAAGCGGCGACGATGCCTAATACTTGCAGACGGTTATTACGAATGGAAAAAGGAGCCGGACAGTCGGCTGAAAATCCCGATATACATCAGGATGGAATCTGGCAAACCCTTTGCCCTAGCCGGGTTATGGGAGCGGTGGTGTCCATCGGAAAACGACGCGCCGCTCCATTCATGCACGATTATCACATGCCCACCGAACCCGATGCTGGCGAAAATTCATCATCGAATGCCGGTAATCCTTTCGCCCTCGGCATACGACCAGTGGCTCAACCCGCTCGAACAACCGCCCGATGAGCTAAACGCGATCCTCACGTCATACCCGGACGAAGAGATGGAGGCATACGCCGTTTCACGCTTCGTCAACCAACCCAAAAACGACTCCCCTGAGTGCATCTCACCTGTTTAACCCAGGAGGGAAATCTCTTTCCCGATATGTCACGATTTTTGATGCACCATTTTTTGCCCTTCATTTTCTCTTGACGTGCTTGCGTTTTGTTGTTATTCTATTTTCAAGTTAGAATTTCCTTGAACCAATCTATGTGAGTACGAGGGGTTGTCTGAAAATCATCATAATGTATCGTGGCGGGAAAGGGATTTTCCGCCTATGGGAGCCAGGTCGATTAATCTACTATGAAACTATCACCTATTGATGGCGCAATTGTTGTTGCCTATATCCTGTTCGCGCTAGGACTCGGCATCTACTACTCCAAACGCGCTGGAAGCAACATCAACGAATTCTTCATCTCCGGGCGAAACCTCCCGTGGTGGCTTGCCGGAACGTCAATGGTTGCAACAACCTTTGCCGCTGATACACCGTTGGCAGTGACAGGGCTTGTTGTCAAAGGTGGCATCGCCGAAAATTGGTTCTGGTGGAACGCGATCTTGGGCGGAATGTTGGCGACGTTTCTGTTCTCCCTGCTTTGGCGACGGGCAGAAATCATCACCGATGTTGAATTGACAGAATTGCGCTATTCTGGCAAGTCGGCAAGTTTGCTGCGCGGCTTCCGTGCCGTGTACATCGGTCTGCCGATTAACTGCATCACCATGGGGTGGGTCATTCTGGCGATGCAAAAAATTATCGTCTTGACCTTCGATTTACCCCCTACCACTTCTTGGAGAATTATCGCTGTTCTGGTGTGTATGCTTATCGCTGGCATCTACTGCGCGCTTTCAGGCTTTTGGGGCGTTGTCATGACAGACCTCGTCCAATTCGGCATGGCAATGGTCGGGTCAATTACATTGGCAATCATTGCTGTCAGCAAGATTGGGGGAATTGATACACTCAAAACAAAGTTAGCAGCAGAATACGGGGCAGACCACACAATTCTGAATTTCCTACCCGATCTGAGCGTCGGAGAAGGGGCAATCTTGACCTTTGGAGTCTATCTCGGTATGCAATGGTGGGCGGCAAACGGGGATAGCAGCGGTTACATCACACAGCGGATGTTCGCCGCAAAGGATGAGCGAAATTCACTGCTCGCCACCCTCTGGTTCACCGTCGCACACTACGTATTACGACCCTGGCCGTGGATTCTCGTCGCGCTCGTGTCGATGGTGGTCTACCCAAACCTCGAAGACCCAGAAGCGGGCTACCCGATGTTAATGCTTAATTATCTCCCCGTCGGAATGCTCGGTCTGATGATGGCGGCATTTCTTGCTGCGTTTATGTCAACAATTGACACGCACCTCAATTGGGGCGCGTCCTATCTTGTCAACGACTTTTATAAGCGGTTCTTCAAGCCCCATGCCGATGACCGCCACTACGTGATTGTGTCAAGGCTTGCGGTTGTGCTCATCATGGTCGTCGCTAGTGTAACAAGCCTGTTTATGGACTCAATTACCGGCGCATGGAAATTCCTGACCGCCCTCAACGCGGGTATCGGGCTTGTACTAATCTTACGGTGGTATTGGTGGCGGGTCAACGCATGGTCGGAGATCTCGGCGATAATTGCCTCTGCGGTTGTTACAGCAATTGTATTTATTCTGCCCCAGACGAAAGATAACTTTGCGATTCAGATGTTGATTATCGTCCCCAGCTCAACGGTCATATGGCTAATTGTCACCTTTGCGACCTCCCCTGTTTCATCGGAAAAGTTGACCGCATTCTATCAGCGCGTCCGACCAAGCGGAGGGTGGTGGGGGCCGGTCGCCAGCCACACAGAGGTCAAACCGAGCGAGGACGACAGTCAACCCGCATGGATAAATTGGCTTCTCGGTTCTGCCTGTATTTACTGTACGCTTTTCGCGTTTGGAAAGTTGCTTTTGGGCTTCTATGAAGTCGGCATGATCTTCCTCCTGCCTGCGCTAGTGACAGGATACTTAGTCTATCGCGGATTACCGATTAAAGGCGAATCTAATGATTAACCTTAAAACCGTAGGAATTATCCCTGCACGCTATGGGTCAAGTCGATTTGAGGGCAAGCCGTTGGTGGACATTCTCGGCAAGCCGATGGTGCAACACGTCTACGAACGGGCATCACGCGCCAAAACGTTGGACGAAGTCATCGTCGCAACGGATGACCAGCGCATCTATGATGCTGTCGTGGGCTTTGGCGGGCATCCCGTCATAACACCGGAATGCCCGACAGGAACAGATCGAGTAGCATACGTCGCTGACAGGCTCGATTGCGATGTCGTGGCCAACATTCAGGGCGACGAACCGTTGCTCGAACCTGCGATAATCGACCAGCTTGTTCAACCGTTCATTGATGACCCAGCAACGCAAATCAGCACACTAAAACAGCGGTTACAGGTTGAAGCCGACTATCGCGACCCCAACGTCGTCAAAGTGATCACAGACCTTGCGGGGAGGGCGTTGTACTTTTCCAGAGCCTCTATCCCCGGCAATCTCTCGAACAATTGGAAAAAGACCTATCCAATCTATCGACACGTCGGGCTATATGCGTATCGGCGGGAACAGCTCATCGCGTTCACCAAATGGGAGCGAACACCATACGAGACCTCGGAAGGGTTGGAGCAATTGCGCTTTCTCGAACACGGCTTCCCGATTCGTGTCATTGAGACAGAATATCCACTAATCGGCGTTGATGTACCAGCGGACCTGGAGCGTGTCCTTGCGATCTTGGAAGCAAGGTAGGTCACTGCCTTGCTTTCTTCCTCTCTTCCGCTCCAGTGGAGTGATATGTTTATAGAACGGGCTGAAAGTCGCACAAAACGAAAGGAGTTGTTCCCTGAATGACAAAATACATCTTCGTAACCGGGGGCGTAATCTCCGGCATTGGGAAAGGCATCACCACAGCGTCAATTGGGCGACTGCTCATTGACCGTGGATTTAAGGTGATGGTTGTTAAAATTGACCCCTACATCAATTTCGATGCTGGTATGATGGATCCATTTCAACATGGGGAGGTCTTTGTCACACGGGACGGGGCGGAGACAGATTTAGACCTCGGGCACTACGAGCGATTTTTGGGACTTGACCTCAACAAACATTCCAACTTCACGACCGGTTCTGTCTACAGTGAGGTGATTTCAAAAGAACGGCGAGGAGATGCTTATCGCGGCGAAACGGTACAACTTATCCCACACATCACCGATGAGATTAAATCGCGCATCTATCAAATCGGGAAGGATAACGATGCAGAGGTTGTCATTACGGAAATCGGTGGCACGATTGGCGACTTTGAAACCCCTCCTTTTGTTGAAGCTATCCGGCAGATGGCGATGGAGGTTGGGCGCGAAAATACGATGTTTATTCATGTTTCGCTCATCTACACCCTGCCCGGCGGAGAGAATAAGACGAAACCAACGCAACACAGTGTCCGCGAGTTGAAGGAATTGGGCATTCAACCAGACCTCCTAATATGTCGCACGAGCCAAACGCTGGAGGGGTCAGAACGCAAAAAACTTTCTTTACTCTGCGGTATTAATGAGGAGTATATCATTGAGGGACGTGACACCAACCTCATTTATGAGATTCCGTTGAATTTTGAACAGCAAGGGGTTGCACATCTCACCATCAAGAAACTCGGATTGGAAGACCGTCCGTCCAACAATATGGAATGGGCGGCGATGGTCGATAAACTCAAGCACCCCAAACATCACATCTGTATCGGGGTCGTCGGCAAATATACGAAGGGTAACGACTGCTATCTGAGCGTACAGGAAGCCCTCAAGCACGGGGGCATCGCCAACGATTCAACCGTACACATCAAGTGGATTAGCTCTGAATCGTTGATTGACGCACAGGGCGTTGACGAGACGTTTAAGGATATCGACGGCATCCTTGTCCCCGGCGGTTACGGCATTCGCGGCATTGAAGGGATGATTGTGGCAGCTCGCTATGCGCGTGAGAACAAGATTCCGTATTTGGGCCTATGCCTCGGAATGCAGTGTATGGTCACTGAGTTTGCGCGGCACGTTGTACGATTGAAAGACGCAAACAGCACAGAATTTGATGAGGATACACCACACCCTGTAATTGATATGATGGTGGCTCAGCAGGATGTGTCCGAACTAGGTGCAACACAGCGACTTGGGCTCTATCCCTGCGTCCTCAAGGAAAACACAAAAATCTACAAAGCATACGGACACCCGGTAATCTTAGAGCGACACCGTCACCGATATGAACTGAACAATGACTATCGGGAACAACTTGAGTCGCACGGCATGTGCTTCAGCGGTGTGTCCCCTGATGAAAGTCTCGTTGAAATTTCGGAGCTCACAGACCATCCATGGATGGTGGGTTCGCAATTTCACCCGGAATTCCAGTCGAAACCGCTCGTACCGCACCCGCTATTCCGTGACTTTATTCAGGCTGCCTTGTGTTATCAGCAATAGCGAACCGATGCGGGTGAAAACCGTGCCGATTCTAGACCATCTGAGTGACGCGATTACCGATGTCGCCGAACTTCACCGTTTCACTTGGAAACCATCAATTCACACATCACGTTTCACGAATTGGAGAATTATAATGGCTAAAAATAGCGCAACAATGTTTTCACGCGCTTGGTGCGGCGATGAAGAACTGACGCTGACGTTCCCAGAGGGGTGGGAAGTTCGCACAATCGCCCCTAACGATGCACCAGCACTCTCGGAAGCCGGTATCGAAGCGGCATTTGGTGAACCGATTGGAACGCCACGCATCGCCGAATTGGCACGAGGCAAAAGCAGTGCCGCGATTATCGTTGATGACCTGAGCCGCCCCACGCCAGCGGCAACAGTCATTCCTTTTCTGCTGAGAGAATTGCATCAGGCAGGTATCCCTAAAAGCGAAATCCGTTTTGTTGTCGGTGGCGGTTCGCATCGTCCGCTGACGGATGAAGAGGCAGGAAAAAAAGTGGGGGTGAGTGTCGCCGCAGAACATGAGGTGACGAGCCACAACTTTATGAGCGGCGACCTCCGGGCATTGGGCAGTCTCGACAGCGGTTTGCCAATCTATATCAACCGCGTCGTTGCGGATGCCGATTTCAAAATTTGTGTGGGCGGCATCTATCCACACGGCTCGGTCGGATTCGGCGGCGGTGCCAAGCTGATTGTGCCCGGCGTTTCAGGCTTCGCGACGATGTTCTATTTTCACAGTTTCTACCCGGGACGTGGCCACGCGGTTATCGAACGGCAGGACGATGAACCTGACCATCGGGATGCGGCTGAGGCAGTTGCAAACGTGCTGGGGCTAGATGCCATTGTAAACATCGTCATTAACAGCAGACGCGAAGTGGCGAGGGTATTCGTCGGAGATTTCGTTAAGGCGCATCGTGCCGGGGCACACGTCGCATTGGAGACCTACAGCACACAGATTCCCTACGAAATTCGTGAGGAAACCGATCTGGTCGTGTTAAACTGCTACCCGCTTGACTACGACCCCATCCAGACCGGAAAAGCATTCTGGGCACGGGGGTATTTCAATGATGCCTATACCATCGCTGTCAACCCAGCGACCGATGGCATCTGCTATCACGGGCTCTTTGATCGGGTCGACTATGCCCGTTTTCTCAAGCGCAGAGCGGAACAGCAACCGATGGAACTCCCCGCGCCGAAGATTGGGACACCAGACCAACTCCTCGTATGGTCAGAGCATTTCCCTGTTGATGAGTTTTACAAGAAACACACAAATGATATTCTATTCCGGGAGTGGAATACGCTAATCGGTATGCTTGCAGAGCAGTTGCCATCAAACGCCAAAGTTGCCGCGTTTCCGTGTGCAGGAATTCAGGTTTTGGCGGACGAGTAGTAGAGCCTGCCATTTCCCGATATGTCATTCGTGGCGGGGCAAGATGCCCCGCCTACGGGGTCGGGGTGTGAGCGGGCAGGGCAAGATGTCCCCCGACCGGAGTTGGGGATTGATTGACACTGTTTCGACTGCTCGTCGCTACTCCTTTGTCTCCTCCTTCAACTTATTAGTCCATTCATCCAAAATTTCTTCCAGATCCCTGAGTGCCTTAATTGCTTGCAACTCTTTTCCGTCCCCTGTCATTTGCCAATACTCGTCTAATTTATTAATTGCCTGATCTGCGAAATCTTTCTCGCCTTTTTCCGTTTCCGAATCTCCGACACCGATACCAATATCACCAAAGATTTCTACCAACGCTTGATTAAACGTGGCCGCGAGAGCGTATCGATCGCCGGTGAGGACAAAGACTGCCTTTAGCTGTGCCCGATTACTATCTTTCGGCTTGAGGTAAATCGGTTCCACGTAGAACAGGGTATCTTCGACAGGAATTACCAGCAGATTGCCGCGAATCACTTGCGTATCTTTGTCATCTTTTGACCGTTTGAACCAAACTTTATCCGCAAGCACGTTTTCTATATCCTCTTCAATCTGTTTCGGACCACTAATGACCTCATCCTTAGGGAGCCTATAGATGATCAATTGTCCGTAATGCTCCGCGTCACAACGTGCGACAAGCCATGCGTTTATGAGCTTGAGTGACGGAGGCGTAAAGGGAATCATATTCACAAATTCTGGTTTTTCCTCGCCCGGTAGCTTGAGAATTGCGTAGTAGGGCACCATCTTTTGTGGTTCTGTGTAGTAGACTTCGTCGGGAATATGCCACCGGTCCCCACCGTGAAAGAATGTATTCGCGTTTTGTACATGGTAGTCTGTATACATCTCTGCCTGAATGCGAGTCAAGTAGTCGGGGTATCGAAGGTGCTCATGCAAACCCGCCGGAATCTGATAGATGCTGAGTTGCCCCCTCCCCTTGTTGATATGGTATATCTTCTGATTATCCTCATCGGTGAGCAACCACCTACCCGCTCGCTTTTGAGCCAACACGTTTACATTTTGAGACAGCGGGATAGCCTCATTTTCAAATTCCCGCCGTAAATCTCCCGGGATAACGCCAGCATCTAAATTACTTTCAAATTTCAGGTCAACCTTAAACAGCAATCCGCTCTTGAAGAGGTTTGGGTATGCCTTTTTATAAGCCGCGATGATCGGTTCAGCCACGTAGATGTTTAGTTTTTCCTGTACCTTAGTAACGGTGTATTCCCATCCATAACTCTTATCAGTCACCAGCCATTCGGTGCCAGCTTCTTTAATCGAAATGGTTAGATTGTCAGAAAGCCTCATCTGACGATTTTCAAACGCCCCTCGGAGCACTGTTAAGAGATTGCCATCGTCGAACTCCATCTCGGATCCCAACTCAACGCTAAACAACACCCCCTCCCCTTTCGTGAAGTAAAAGTTGACCTCGCCGCTGTAGGCATTGACAACAGCAACCGCAGGATTGCGAATATAGTTAAAGCGATCAAAGGTTGGTTCGGAATAAAGTGGGTTTTCGATAAGTCTGGTCTGATCAATATAGGTCTTTGTGTTGGGATAGCTACGACTGGTGACGTAAATATCAATAATCCACCAGAGTTGCCCGTCGTCACCGATGACGATATAGGGGTCGGGGTCATATTTCAGAAATGGTGCGATGTGCGAGACCCGATCGACGACGGTTTTGGTGGAGAGCGGTCTTCGAGTGCCGATTTTTCGCCAAAAGAGAATTTTGCTTTCAAGCGTGATATCTTTGGAAAGTAGCACACGCCAGAAGTCAAAGCGTGTTGCAAAGCAGAGCCGCTTGAACCAATTGTCAATTTGAACACCACGAGTACCCTCGTATATCTTCCCCTCCGGATCGACCTCTTTATTCTTGTAGACCTCTAGTCTTTCGTTTTCTTTCCGAACAGCGTACTTCTGTTCATTTCCCTTATCAATTAGCAACCACCGATCGCCCTGCTCTTCGACGGAAATCGTCACATTTGGCCGTACATCCCGCCTTGTTCCATCTTTTACCGCAAAAGTGGTGGTAAATTCGATTTCATGCGCTCCAAACATCCCTTGCAAATCTGCCGAAAGAATCCCCTCATCTAAATCCGCTTGGAACTCCCATTCAATCTCGGTCTCCAAATCAATGCTAAACAGAATATCCCTCTTTGCGTTGGCAACGTTTAACTTCCCCTCCCGCTTACTGACAGTATACTTCTGACCATCATCAAGATCCCTCACCAGCCATCGGTTGCCTCTCTTTTTTATCGAAATCGTCACATTTTCAGAAGGTGTGATTTCGTTTTCCTCAAACACCTCCCGCAAGCGTTCTGGGAATATGATATTGTCTAAATCCCTTATAATTTGCGACTCGATGAAAAACAGAAACTGCTTTTTCGTGTTGACAATGACGTAGTCTTTCGTCAACTCCCCATAGTAAATTTGGGGCTGTTTCACCGCAAGCTCTTTACGATATTTGATCGGAATTTGATGTACCCAGAAATTCGGATCTCCACCCTCTTTTGTGAATTCATTCACCGGAATCACACAGACCCCGTAGCCGTGCGTATACACCATCTTAGGAACTTCCCAGTATTGCACCTCAGGTACTCCTGCCGGATTTACCTCTCTAGCGGCGGTTAACACCTGCCAATATTTTCCATCAATCCAATACCGGTCTACATCGGTATACGGATGGAATTGGTAGTAAGGTTTAATGATCTGCTTATCCTTAAATACTTCGTAAGCGACACGTCGATCCCACAACTGAATGTTCTCTTTCACTTCGACATTTCGCTTAATCATCTCAATGTTTGCAACACCTCTGATCTGGTCTCTTTCCTCAATCTGATTTAACCCGAAGGCGCGACGGGTTGATTCAATATGGCTTTTGAGAAAGGGAGCTTCTGCCAATTCACCACTCGTGCGAACTTGTGTCCAATAGACAAAGACCGGATAGCTCTGAATTAGCAGCAGATAGCTTAGCCCCCAAATTGCGAGGGCGGAATACCAAACCCTTCGCTTGCGCCAGAAGGTATTGACCACAACCACCACACCGACCCCTATGAGGCACAGCATGTAAATGTGCGTTGCACCGATCAACGCGTTATCAACGTAGCCCATTCCATCAACACGCCCGAACCCCCAAGGGGTCCGCGCTGTGTACAGCACATTCCAGATGCCAATCTGACCGCGCCACAGAGACACCCCGAGCAGCAGTAGCCATAAGACCGAACCGTGGACAATGAAGTAGTGTTGAACGCGCCCCCGTGTCCCCGCATTTCGACGATGATAGCCATTGTACATAACGGCAACGACGATTACGGTCACCCATAGCAGTCCTTTCAACCATAAACTGGCCCAACGATACACAGGGAAGGAAAACAGATAAAATCCAAGGTCTTTCGGGAATGGAAAGAAGTTCCAAGCAAGTTCGCGCCCAAAATCCGGGACAGTGATGCCGGTTGATGCACCGTTTTCGTAGCGCAAGAAATCGTCCCACAGGAACATCATCGGTATTGCCAGCAGGAGAGCCAAGAGCGCAATTGAAATGAGTAGCGTATAGTAAAACTGCACCGTGAGTTCACGGGTCCACCGTGAAACGCCACCCGATACCTTACAGACCCGATTGCCGATAAAGAGGTTCAACGCCATAAACCCAAACGCAACGACGAAGAACTTAAAGAGGACCGACCATCGCGTTTTCAGGAGATTCCAGAAGACATCCTCGTAGCGGACACTTTTGAACCAGAGATGCTCGGTATACAGGTACGCTATCGCTGGAAAACAGAGCACAAGGGAAAGTAGCCCTCCGACAAGCCAGAGGATATGCGCTTGCATTCTCAGCTTGAGGTTTCTCATCCGCTTACCACGCCGACGCATGAAGAAGCCGACAATCAGCGACCCGATGGCAATCACGATTCCGATGATAATTTGAGCAATAGCAAGATCTGCTTTCATAAAATTTAACGCAAAGGCGCAAAGATGCAAAGGCGCAAAGAAGAAAAGAACGCGCAATGAATTGCGCTACTAAAAACTGCTATCAATTGTACTATTACGAACGAAAGAATTTTCTCTGTTAGCTTTCGGTGTACTCTTTGAGTTTATATTGCAGGGAGCGCAAACTAATTCCCAATGCCTGGGCAGCTTGTGTGCGATTTCCGTCCATCCGTTCAAGCGTTTTGAGAATCAATTCCTTCTCCATCTCCTTCATCGTCATGCCAATTTGTATCTCGGTCGTTTGTTGTTGCGGAAATTGAATCTCTTCAGGCAAGTGCTTGGGCAGGAACGCTTCACCTTCAGCAAATAGCAAGGCGCGCAGGATGGAGTATTCAAGCTCGCGCACATTGCCGGGCCAATCGTATTTCGTCAGGAGCGACCTCACCTTCTGGCTAACGAACCGCAGGGACCGATTGTGCTTCTCGCCGTGCTTGCGTAGGAAATACTCGACCAAAACGAGGATATCTGCGGGGCGTTCTCGCAGGGGTGGCAGATAAACGGGAATCATATTCAATCTGTAGTAGAGGTCCCGGCGGAAGGTGCCCGCGTCAATTGCCTGACGCAGGTCTTGATTGGTTGCCGCTACGATTCTGACATCAACACGTATCACCTCTGTCCCCCCGACGCGTTCAAGCTCCTGTTCCTGTACTGCCCGTAACAGCTTGGCTTGCAAGGCTAAAGGTGTATCCCCAATCTCATCAAAAAAAAGTGTGCTCCCATGCGCCCGTTCAAACTTCCCAATCTTCTGATAAGTGGCCCCGGTGAACGCTCCTTTTTCATGCCCAAAAAGTTCACTCTCCAAAAGGTCACCCGGAATCGCAGCGCAATTCACAATGACCATATCATTACGCGCCCGGCGGCTATTCCGGTGAATCGCTCTCGCCACCAATTCCTTGCCGGTGCCTGTTTCACCCTGAACAAGCACGGTTGAATCTGTGTCTGCAATTTTCTCAATAATTTTTAGGACTTCAACAATCTGCGGACTATCACCGACAATTTCTTCGTAACTGTGAATCAATTCATCCCTCGCATGACGCTCCGTTGTGCGATGGTGTTCTAAAGCCGCATCCACCTTATGCCCGATCTGTTCAGACTGAAAAGGCTTCTCCAAAAAGTCATACGCCCCCAGTTTTGTCGCCTCCACTGCCCGTTGAATGGTCCCATGCGCCGTTAGCATAATCACCAACAAACCGGGGTATTTACCCTGGATGTGAGCCAGCGTTTCGATACCATCCATACGCGGCATCTTGATATCCAGCAGCACCAAATCCGGCATATCTGCATCAATCTGCTCAAGTGCTTCATACCCATCGGACGCAGTCATCACCTCGTAGTCGTTCATCTCAAGACGGTCTTGTAAAATCATGACGACATCCGGTTCGTCATCAACAATGAGGATTTTTTCTCGTTCATTCATAGTCAGTAATAAGCGGCGTTCTGGACTAAAGATGGTACATCGAACCTAGATTAGATGGTATCATACCAACCGACAGAGTTCAAGTTGAAATCTCTATACGCAAGGCAAGCTCAACTGTTTCTAATACAAAGCTTTTTTACTTGTCAGTTTCCCTGATTTCGATTAACATGAACCCAAATTTCCTACTTTTCAGAGTTTTCCGAGGAAACGGGGGAATTTGATGGAGGCAAAAAAGGGAGCGAACTCACGCTGTGACTCATTTCTCGGCGTTTTGCACCGGAAGGCTCCTCGGAACTTACTCGGAAGTTTTAAGCTCAAGTTGTGAACTATTATATGCAAAAATCTGCCAATCACCGTCAAATTAAGGTGATAAAACCTAAGGAGGTGGAAAGAGATGCACACAAGCAAAAGACTAAAATCTTCTGACTTTCAATATCGAATCCACGATAAGGGAAAGAGCGTCAGGGCAGACTTTAGCAGTTTTTGCACGGACTACCATGAACTAGACCGCATCGGCGTTGTCTCTCCGCGCATCGGAGATGGCGTACTCCATACGAGCTACGCCCTGTTGTCGTTGACGACAGCGTTCTACGATATTCTGCGTTCCCGCACTTCTGATTTCTTTGACTATCCGCAACATTTTGCGTTTATTAATACGAGTGGAGAGATTGATAAAGCTCTCGTAGGAGCGACGTGGGGGAATCTTGACGTATGGCCTGACTCGAATTGGATTGCGGCATCTGGGACGATGCCCCAAACAGTAAAGACGGTCTTTGATTATCAGATTAACAGACTGTTCTGGCCTCAGAATTTCCAACCCGCTTCGGACAAACAACGGTTGCCTGCTTATATGTTTAAGATACTGAGCAACCGGCTTAAAGCCGTTTACTATTACAACACGGCGCATCCCAACATTGAGATTCATGCAACGCAACAAGTAGAAACAGTCGTAGCGCAGAGTATCGCACAACTGCCGGAAGGTGACGCTCAGATACAGCCGTACGACCTGAAACATTCCGGTGAGGAAGGCTTTCCCTATGTACAGCTTTATCGGAAAGTAGAGGGGAGCGATTTTCTTGAAGAGATGGAGCGGTTTTTTGACCAGTCGTGAACGATTAAGCGGATTATTTTGATGACCTAACCTAAGTTGCTACCAACCATCTGCGGGTGAAGGATCTGCTGGATTTGGCAATCCAGTAGGAGCGGGGAAGGGATTCTTTAACCGTGTCAGTGGCAACTTGGGTGGACTTATTAAATCGGGCAGATCAGATTTCCAAGCCGCTCCATGAGTCTGATGTTTTGGCTATAATCTACGGGGCAATCAATGACGACGGGCTTATCGCAAGTGGTCGCCGCTTCAAGAATAGGCTTGAGTTCATCGGCGGCTTCGACACGATAGCCGACCGCTCCAAAACTCTCTGCATATTTCACAAAATCCGGGTTTCCAAAGTCAATGTGGGATAGTCTGCCAAAATGCTGGTGCTGCTTCATTCCGATTAGGCCGTAAGCGGAGTCGTGGAAGATCAGGGTAATAAACGGCACCCCTTCTCTGACCGCAGTTTCAATCTCCTGAGAATTCATCATAAACCCGCCATCGCCTGTTACAGTGACGACTCGCTTTTCCGGATAAATCAACTTCGCCGCAATCGCCCCCGGCACCCCGATTCCCATAGATGCGAACCCGTTTGATATGATACAGGTGTTTGGCAGATAGGACGGATACAAACGGGCAATCCACATCTTGTGGGCACCGACATCGGATATGAGAATATCTTCGTCTCTCAGAACGGTTCGTAAATCATGGAGTATTCTCTGCGGCTTCATCGGAAAAGCGGTATCATTCGCAAACGCTCCGACCTCTTTGATGATAAACTCTCGCAACCCTTGGGTGTATGTGGTTTGTTGGCTCGGTGTCGCCTTTTCGGCAATTCTATCAAGTGCCATTGAGATATCTCCCAAAACTCCCACGCTGACAGTGTAATGCTCATCCACTTCAGCGGGAAGCATGTCAATGTGGACAATCTCTTTATTCTTGTCCGGATTCCACCGCTCCGGGGCGTATTCGACCAAGTCGTATCCGACCGAGATCACGACATCCGCCCGGTCAAAGCCGCAGGACACATAATCCCTTGCCTGAAGTCCGCAGGTCAGCAACGAAAGTGGGTGGTCGTCACGCACGGCTCCTTTTCCCATAAAAGTGTGGGCGACCGGGATGTTGAGTTTTTCCGCAAAACGGGTAAGTGCCTCCGATGCGCTCTGCCGAATCACACCATTTCCCGCAAGGAGCATTGGGTATTTCGATTCGGATATGATTTTAACCGCTCTATCCACTTGAGCAGAAAGCGGTTCAGGTCGATGGGAGAATTGCGCGCGAAGCGGGTCTGATGAGACTTCTTGCGAGGCTAGGTCTTCCGGAAAGTCAATATGCGTCGCGCCCGGCTTCTCCGTTTCAGCGACCTTAAAGGCTTTTCTGACAATCTCCGGGATAACTTGCACCTTCTTGATCTGGGTATTCCATTTCGTAATCGGATGAAATATGTCAACAACGTCGATATGCTGATGCGATTCTTTGTGCATCCGATCCAAGGATGCTTGCCCCGTGATAGCAACGACGGGAGCTCTGTCCATGTTGGCATCTGCGACACCGGTCATCAGGTTCGTCGCACCGGGGCCGAGGGTTGAGAGACACACTCCCGCCTTTCCCGTCAGCCTACCGTAAACATCAGCCATAAAAGCCCCACCCTGTTCGTGCCTGACCCCGATAAACCGCACACTGGAGTCAAGCAGAGAATCCATCACGTCTATGTTCTCTTCGCCGGGAAGACCGAATATGAACTCAACTTCCTCATTTTCTAAACACTTTACAAGTAGATCTGACGCTTTCATAATTAATTCTCCTTCTGGTAAGGCGCGAGCACCGCATCAATCGGACGAGTTTCGGGAAACCAAGAGACGATTTTTCGGAGCACATCATCGAGGAGCGCATCTGGGCAGGATGCACCAGCCGTCAGAACAATATCAACAGACCTACCATCGGGATGCGCCATCGGTAGCCAATTGACGGATTCACAGGTCGTTTTTGTGTGTAGGTCTAAATGGCGAATCCGCTCTGGAGACATGAGTTCGGCCGCATCGCAGGTGAAGTAGGTCGGCATTTTTTGCTCGCACAGTTCAACGAGGTGACTGGTATTGGATGAATTGTAGCCCCCCACAACCACGGCGAGGTCTCCACCGTCCCCGATTAGCGCAATCGTCGCATCCTGATTCTCTTTGGTCGCGTAGCAGAGCGTGTCTTTGGTATCGGCAAAGTGTTCGTCAATGTTTTCCTCGCCATACCGACTGACCATCGCATCCCGCAACAGGTCGGCGATTGCCTGCGTCTCGGTGGCAAGCATCGTGGTCTGATTGACAACACCAATGCGCCGCAAATGGGGGTCTGGGTCAAACCCGGGCGCATACCGACCAGCGAAATGTTGAAAGAAGAATTCGCGAGACGCTTCGCCGCGCAAGACCTGGGCAAGTTTTTCGGCCTCTGCTAAGTCGCGCACAACAACCACTGGGGCTTTCGCCTTCGCATGAGAAAATGTGGCTCGCGTTTCCTCATGGTATCGCTTGCCATGCACCACAACTGTGTAATTCTGCTGACCGATATCTCTGCTCTTCTTCCACACCTTTTCTACAAAAGGACAGGTCGTGTTATACGCATAAGGGTTGATGCCGCGTTGGTCGAGCTCGTCCTGTATTTCCACTGTGGTCCCAAAGGCAGGCACGATGACAATGTCATCTGGAGTTAGTATATCAAAAGGAATCAATTGCTTCCCGTGCGTATCACAGAGGAATTGTACGCCACGGTCTTGCAAATCTCCATTGACATGAGGATTGTGAATCATCTCCGATAACAGAAAAATGCGCTTATCCGGATTCTCTTCAAGTGCCCGATAGGCAATCTCAATCGCGTTTTCGACCCCGTAGCAGAACCCGAAATGTCGAGCAATTTTGAAGCGAACGGGGCCGAAATCGAGTACAGACGGAGCAAGATCACGCTTCCGTGGGTCTGTCACCCGACGCGCCTGCTTGACGATGGAAATAATCTGACTTCGATAGAAAATCGGGACGTTAAACGCTCTCGGCATTTATCTCTGCTCCACTCGCACAATGGCGGGAAAACCTTCCGAAGGTTCGCTAGACTATGGACGTTTAAGGGTTCCCCACGTTGTCGTGAGTTTTCCTTGCGGTTCGACAGCAAGAAATGCCTCAACGCCATCTTGTGAGGAGTGTGATTTCTTTTTCATCTAAAGCACGAGAGAACACCGCTACATCGTCAATCGCACCGGCAAAAGTCTCCCCACCTGTACCGCCCAAACGGAAGGTTTCATTGGCTCCGCCGGTCTCTTTAAAGTCCGACTCAACCGCTTTTTTACCGTTCACGTAGATTTTGAATTTCTTGCCATCTCCCAATACGAGGGTATGCGCCCACTTATCGACTTTGACAACGCCCCCCTCCGTCTGGCAGAGCACTGTCCACGCTCCGCCGACGCGGCCTCTCCAAGAGAGTAAGCCACTATCTTTATTGACGAAGAATGTATTATGCCCCGCACCACCAGGGAGACTGCGCCAAATGTGCTCCCAGGTACTTCCCTTGAAAGTTGGCTGGATCCAGGCAGAAATCGTAAACGGGTCTTTTTTGAAGATGTCACCGTGGAGCGATTTAGATGCCTTGATCTCGACGTAAGCCCCCGGATCGAGATGGACTGCTTTGCCGAACTTCCCTTTATCCCACTTTGAGCCACCTTCGACCTTACCATCATTGGTGTTCCCAGAAGCATCTTTGGGGTTTCCATCAAGGGGATAGTAAGCAACCAAATCCGCATCATCCCGTGCAACCCCTAAAGTGGATACCGTAAGCAAAACGATGAGCCCTAAAATTAACGAACTGACTTTCATTGTGAGTTTCTCCTTTTAAGTTGGTCGTTCTGTGATAAGAGAGATGTCGATTGTCAACTACCCGACCCTAAAGGGCAGGGTAACCTGTGTAGGTTTCCTTCCCTTAGCTGGTATCTTTACGGGCTTTTCGCTTCTTTCGTTTACAGGTTTTTCGGGCTGTTTGTTACCAGCACACCTCCACGGAGGGCAGGAGCGCCCCTATTCCAAGGGGTCTCATTTGAAATGTTCGTTGTGCACATTTCAATTAAGACTGATTTGAAGGGCAAGGGAATTATAACACATGGGACAAGAAAAAGCAAGCCTAAGGGCTTGGGATTCAGACCCAAAAGAATGGCATTGAAATCTCGACAATCAGTGTAATTTCTAACTGGTTCACTCGCTAAGTATGGATAGTAGGGGTAGGTCTTGTGCCTACCCTGACCGACGAAATTGCACTGGTCAGTCTCCTCATATCACATACAAATTTAGAAAATAAACCACTAACTTGTCTACTCGCTAAGTTCGTATGGATAGGGTAGGTCTTGTGCCTACCCTGACCGACGAAATTGCAGTGGTCAGTCTCCCCAGATCACATACAAATTTAGAAAATAAACCACTAACTTGTAAAAATCTTGGTAATCTCGTCAGTTTCAAAGATTGGAAGTGCTCGGGATTGCCCGTCTTTACCCTCGATTCGGAGCCCATCCTCCGGCGCAAGCAACTGACCGATTATCTCGCACCGGATATTCTGTTCAGCGAGGGCAGATAAAAGCTCAGGACGCTTTGAAGGGGAGGCGGCAATGAGTAAAGCGCCCGAAGAGATGACTCCCAGCGCATCTAGCTGATACGCATCACACAGTTGCCGTGTTGGATCGGAAATGAGTAATTTCTCCTGCCATACGACGGCACCAACGTTTGCCGCACGTCCGAGTTCGTGAATGGCTGTGGCAACACCGCCCTCTGTTGGGTCGTGCATGGCGTTGACCCCGCCCACTTCTGCGGCAATGAGTGCTTCTTTCAACACTGAAATGCCGGGATGCGTTAAATACCCCTTCGCCCGCGTGAGGAAGGCGGCAGAGAATTTCTCCCGCAACTCTGATTCGCGTTCACGGGCGATAATCGCGGTCGCTTCGATACCGAGTCCTTTTGTGAGTATCAGATCATCGCCTGCCTGGGCCCCTGAGGAGGTAATCAGCTTATCTTTCTTAACCTCGCCAAGCATCTGTCCGATGACAATGGGGCGGTCTAAGCCGTAGGTCACTTCGGTATGGCCGCCACACAGCGCAACGTTAAAATGCTCGCACGCCGTGGTGATTTGACCCATGATGTCGCGAACCAGTTCTTCGGTTGTACCAGCTTCCGGTAGCAGAATTGTCACCAACAGCCATTTCGGGATGGCACCCATTGTAGCGATATCGTTGCTATTCACGCAAACAAGATACCATCCGATTTCGTCGGTGGCAAAAGTGATCGGGTCACTCTTGACAACCAGATAGCTCTCTCCAAAGTCAATGACAGCGGCATCCTCCCCAACCTTCGGCCCAACAATGATACGTGGGTCAACACTTTGTGGCTGAGGCAGAAGTTCCTGCAAAAATTCGATTTTGAGTTTTCCAAGCGGCAGTGTCATGGGTGATGCCTGAAAGCAGGGGCATTGATATTATGTATGAATGGGGATGCGAATCCAGTTCAAGCACTTAGGACTTTCCGTCCTTTTGCGCGACGTCGAGCGAGGACCTTTCGACCGTGCCGGTCAGACATCCGCTTCCGAAAACCGAATTTGTTTTTTCGCTTACGACGATGCGGTTGATATGTTCGTTTCACGGCTTTTCTCCTTTCCAAAAATATCCGCGAAGTATCAGAGAATGATAGTCTATTTAATCAGAGTTTGTCAAGTTTTTTCATCATTGACCAGCGGAATGTTCTTTTAAGCAATATCCTCTGGTTCAATGTAAACGCCCACGAGATGACTTTTGCCGGGCGCATCGCCATAGTTCGTATAGTCCACGAGGAAGATGCGCCCATCGTCAAGCGGCAACCAGGACGAGTAACCGTGGTCTGGCGATGGCTTCTGGTCGGGATGATTGCCGTGAATCTGAATCATACGTCGTCGTTGGTAGTCGTCGGGCCAAAGCCCATCGTCGGCTTGCCATGACCAACCGAAGTCGGGTTGCGTGGGATTCTTCACGCTGTAGGAAACGCGCTTCCAAAAACTTTTCCCCGCCTCGCCGAATCCCCCGAAGCCTGTCCGTCGGGTCAGATTTTCGCCTTGGAAATCTGAGATTGGGAGTTCTTCCCGAAATACACAAGCCGATATCAGCGTCTCGCCATCAACGCGCACTTCCAAAAGGCCGCGCCGGTGATGTAGCGTCAATTGACGGAATTTTGTCATATCCACCGGCTTTCGGTTATCCACGCCCCCACGGGTGGCAAGCGCAATCCATTCGGGAGCGATGTAAAGGATTGCGGGTCCCCGTCTCGGCGCGAGTTTGGAAATTACCATGAAGGCGACAGGCTCCTCGGACGGGCCTTCCACTTTTACGGTGGACTCTAAAAGGACTTCGCTCGTGCCCGATTCGGGGGGGAGCAAGGTATATCGGCATTCGTGCTCCGGTTTATTCTCGACCACGAGTGCGTCGGTGCGAAGGTGCGCGGCGAATTTTCGTAGAGGACCACCGATTTGATAGCCGGTCTCCGTTTTGAGGTCGCCGCACCAAGCGTAGGTGCCGAGCCCGCCATTGACGTGTCGCCCGGTGACCAGCGCCCGACCATCGGGAAGTTGCTTTGCATACGGGCGATGTATGGCAAAGGGTAACATTTCCGGTGGTGACCACGTCTTGCCTGTGTCCTGTGAAAATGCAACAAAACTCGGTATCCCTGCTGAATGGTTTTCGCGCATGACACACGCCAATTCATCGCCACCGTTGAGCAGAACTAGCGCGCCTTCGCAAAACCGGTGATAGCCATCGTGAGCGATTGTTGACCTCTCGTACCACGTTTTACCGCCATCGTCAGAGCAGGAGATGACTACGGCAAATTCTTGGGTATCGCCGCGCATCAACTGTGATGCCACCGCAAGCCGCCCGTCCGGGAGATTAATTATCCGGTCAGGCTCGAAGCCGAGAATGCCTGTCACCTGATGTGTGCTCCATGAATCGCCGTTGTCTTCGCTCCAATACGCCCAATTGCCGGATGGCTGTTCCTCGTGAAAATGGCCCTCATCGTTGTGGTCAACCAATACGACGAGACGACCATCATTCAGACGACTGAGGCGCGGTGTCACCAATCGCTCGTCCCCTTTGCGTAAATCCGATTGGTCGATTTCTCGATGCTTGAACCATGTTTTGCCACGGTCATCGCTCGCCAAAAGTGTGAGAATCTGATCTTCTTGAGACCAGTGTGAATCGGTATCGCTATAAATCAACATTAGCCTGTCAGAAGGCAGGGCAATCACATCTGGGTTTTTGGTAAAACGACCCTGTACCCGCCAGACTTCAAAAACCTTATCACTGATAGATCGGGTATGTTTTAGCATGTTATCTACTCCATAAATTCGTGTGAATACAAAATGGGCTCAGTGTCCCGTTTATTATCTACTATTCAGAAATCAAAAACAAGTCAAAACCCTAAAATTGACGATAGCATTAAACGCGGTTTTTCGTTGGCAGAAACTGTGTGGTTGTGATATAATCGCTTAATATCTTTTGGACATCGAAAAATGGCAAAATTCTTGTAAGATGGCCTTAAAATGACTTGATACAGGTTAGAAAGTGAGGTAAAAAGAAATGGGATTTCGCCGTATTGTTGCAATTGTTGTTTCCGTAGCGATCTTTTTCATTATCGTTCTTTGGATGGCCTCAGAGGGTCCCGGAGAAGGAATTTGGGTTGCGATTTTTGCTGCGATTGTGTCAACCACACTCTTCTGTTACGGACTCAGTGAAAGTAAATCTCGCCCACAAGACGAAGTCACCAAAGAAGATATTACACGTATTGAGACTTCTGTCGGGGAACTACGCAAGCAGATGGATGAGATTCATGAATATATCGCAGATATGTACATTCGGTATGACGAGGAACGGTCTAAACTGGAATGACGTTGATGTAAGCAAGTTTTAGTATCAAAGTTTATCTTATGAAGCGTATCGGGAGTGGGAACTCCCTCACACAGGAAATTTTTAGAAAAAAGCGAACCTTTTCCGCAGGCTGTTGTCTAAGCGAATACTATGCAAGCACAACAGTCCGTTTTATCCATTATGGGAGATTTACCCGTTACACATCCCATTTCCGAAGAATTTGAAACATCAGATGACCAACAGGAGCGCGATCTGATTGAACGGTGCCAAAATGGGGATGCAGAGGCGATGGAGGTGATTGTGCGCCAGTACCAAACTCAGGTGTACAATAGTGCCTACGGAATGCTTGGCAACCGTGAAGATGCACAAGACCTTACTCAGGAAGTCTTTTTGCGGGTTTGGGAGAAAATACAACAGTTCCAGTTCAAATCGCGCTTTTCGACGTGGCTTTATCGAATCGTGATGAATCAGTGTATCAACGAGAAAAATCGTCAGCGGCGCCGTCAAACCTTTCCGATGGAAATGGATGATTCCCAAGCATGGACACCAGTTCATCACGCGACCCCGGAACGGGAAGCACTTCTGGCAGAGAAACAGGAGTTACTAGAAATTGCACTTGGACAACTCAAGGAAGATTATCGTACTGTCCTTGTCCTACGCGAGATGGAAAATCTCTCTTATGAGGAATTGGCGAAAGTGCTCAATTGTTCTCTTGGTCGTGTCAAATCGCGCCTGCATGAAGCGCGGTTGGCACTAAGGCAGATCTTAAAACGGCTTGATCGGTAAGTATACCCTACCCATTTTTAGTGGCACGGCTTACCGATGCCAGAGTAGCCCTATAAGAAAATTAGCTATGAAACACAAACAGATTCAGAAACAACTATCCGCATATCTTGATGATGAGTTGAGCCGACAAGAAGTCAAGCAGGTTGAAACACACTTGCGTACCTGTAACGAATGCGCCGAGATGCTCTCCGACCTGAGCAGGAACGCACGGTGGATGGCAAATCTGCGGGAACCCGCCCCATCGGGCATTTGGGAAGGTATTCATACGCAGATTGCTACGGAACGTCAGGAGGAACACAAACGTGACTGGTATCGATCGATTTTCCGTCCGATTCCTGTCGGTGGTATGGCTCTAGCAACCTGCCTCCTGTTTGCATTGGTCTACTTGAGACCATCGCCGCAGTCGGTTGAAAATCCCCTCGATATCTATTTGACAGCACATACGGAATATACGGACAATCTGTTGCCATCAGATTTTTCCCTTGACCTGTTGGCGACTGAGGAAGAACCCGACTCTCTGTTTTCCGACGACACGAACACTTCGCTTGATGCCTATTTAGATGCTTACTTAGGAGACGAAACAGAATGAAACGACAAATTATTCTGGTCGGCATCCTGTTCTCAATACTGCTCTATGTTGGTGGCACCGAACTCAGGGCTGAATCGGATGAACAGCCAACATCGGCAGATATCCTTGAGCGTATCACGTCGGCACAAGGTGAAGTGAGTTATGTTGGCAAGCGTATCGCAATAAGCTGGGGCCCCGAGGGGGGTGATGCACGCGAGGAACTTGTCGTTCATCAACCGCCTTCAATCCACTTCGTCAGGCCGCTGACACCGCACGGGCGTAGACGTTCTTCTGCCCACCGCAGGAATAGGTCTAACGGCGAACGAAAACACAGAGATCAGAGGTTTAATTCCCGCGACAACCGTCGGGACAGCGAACGAAAACACAGAGATCGGCGGTCTAATTCCCGTGACACCCGTCGTTTCTCAGGACGTTTTTTCCCGCCGCGAGTGGCACTGTTGTCGCGTAAGAATATGGCTCTCCTTACCCAGAATTATGACGTAACATTGTCCAACACATCAGAGGTGTTCGCTGGCTATGAAACAGATTTGCTGGTTGTTAAGTCAAAATTTAATCAGGAAATGATTAGACGCATTTGGGTTGCAAAGGATCGGGCGGTTATCCTACGGTCTGAAGAACTGGATAGCAACGGAAATCTGCGGTTTATGTCAGTATATACACAGATTAGTTTCGACCAAGAAGATGTGGTGAAGGCATTATCGGGCGAAAAACCGCCGAGCAATAAAGGCAGCGGCGAATATGTCTCTTTGGAGGAAGCGCGAAAGGCATTCGGTGAGCGGTTTATTCAGCCCGCTTATCTGCCCAAGGGGTTTGAGTTGCAGAGTGTCAGACTAATGAAATTCGACGATAAACCGGTGCATCTTCGATACACGGATGGATTGGTGATGTTTTCCCTATTTGAGACCAAATCACCCGATTTTCCTGAACGATCAAACAGTTCAAGAATGCGAATAGAACAGATTGACGGTATCCCGGTGAAGATAATGGCTCGACGGCGGATTACCATCCTCCAATGGGCTCAAGAGAAGGTGGGTTTAACACTGATTGGTGAATTAAACCAATCCGAAATGATCCGGATTGCAACGTCTATGATTCGTGGAGACTAGACTTTTGCCCACCACACCGCTAGAAATATCAGTAAAACCACATACCCGATGGACAGCACGAACTTGTTAAGCTTCTCCATCCCGCTCCTGCTCGTCAGATACTTTCTGTTGCAGTAGGCGGTCAACGGACGTTGAGAGTTTTTCAAGCACCGTCAGGACACGCCAAACGACAACCATCCAAAAGATTGTGCTGAAAATGCCAACCAATGTCCCGATGACAGCAAGGATAGTTATTAGACCTTGATTCATACCTCCGATGTTAATTCCACTTACGTCCATTTTAACCTCCCGAGAAATCACAGAGTTCGCCCCGTTATAGGTAATTGTATAGGTAGTCACACCCTCACGCCCTTCCAGAGGCATACCGTTTTTTTAACCGGCATACTGCTTTTTTTAATTGGGGGTATGGTGCTCAGTATCGCAATCAAAACCAATAGGATCGAGAAAGCCAACAGAATTCTCCAAGTGTGCATAACAACCTTCCAACCGACCAAGTTCAGTTGTCCGATGAATTAAAATGTTCGATAACCAAAACCTGCCGCAACCCCGAAAATCTTCAAAAAACCACATATCCCACCTAGGGTTACAACGACCAGTTAGACAAAATTCTGTTTGTTGGATTTGGGGCTTCAACCCATATTTATGAGATCTGGACCCAAACCCATCATAATGAGATTGAAAATGCCATGAGCGATTATGCAACTCTCTAAACCATGTTTCTTGAACAGAAATCCCAATGCGATTCCCAACGGGAAAATCTGAACCATTTTCACCCATTCAGGATTGAGGGTATTCGCATGACCGAGTGACCAGATTCCTGAAGTTACAACAACGGCAACCCAATACCTATTTCCATTGAGTCGAAACTGCTTTGCCAAAAAGTTCTGAATCCCAAGGCGGAAGAGTATTTCTTCACCAAACGCAAATGCTATAAGAATGAGAGCCATCAGCACCGATGGCTCATTACCCATTCTTGGTTTGGCGCCCTGAAGCTTCAATAATTCTTTTACAAAATCCGATAGATGTGGAGCAGTCAACTTAAACAGATTGACATACTCCCCACCCTAAAGGGATGGGGATTCTGCTATCATAGAGGGAAGCCCGCTGTAGCGAGTCTAACACTCTCTCCGGCAAAGGTTGATGTCCCAACCTTGTGAACCACTTTTGCGGCGTTCACATCGCGGTCGTGTTTGATACCACATGAACAACGCCATTCACGGACTTTGAGGTCTATGAAGGCGTGTTTTTGACCGCAACTGTGGCAAACCGTTGTTGTGGCAATCCAACGGTTAATGGTTTCAACACGCTTGCACCGCTTATGGGCTTGCCATCGTATTTTCAACATGAAGTCACCGAAGGCGAGGTCAAGCACTTTTTTGCCCCAAAGCCGTGCCATACCCTTGAGGTTTAAGTCCTCAAAAAAGCAGAAGTCAAACCTGCGGACGAGGTCGATGGCAAGTTTGAAGTGATTATCTTCACGCTGGCGTTGAATTTTACGGTGGGCACGGGCAAGGTGCTTTCGTGCTTTTTCACGGTTGTTACTGTCCCGTTTCTTTTTGGACAGCGACCGTGAGGCTTTGGCAACCTGGCGGGCAGAGCGTTTATAGAACAGGGGCGATTCGTATTTCGTTTCATCGGAACAAGTGAGAAAGGTTTTTAACCCAAAATCAAACCCTGCTGTTTCACCAGTTAGTGGTTCCGGGGTTAATCCTTCGTCATCTGTTGTAATGGTAATGTAGAAATCGCCAAGCCCGTCACGCTTGACTGTGACTTGCTTGATGTTGCCTTCAATCGGTCTCGAATACCAGAACCGATACCAACGCCCACGGACGCGGATTTTCGCAACGGGGACATGGCGGATGCCATATTCCGCATCGGCGACGGGTTCTATTTTGATTTGCGAACCGTTAAACGTCATTGAGCGGTATTTTTTACGGCTACGGAATTTGGGTGGCCGTTTGGCACGGTTCTCAAAGAAGTTGATATACCCGAGTTCAATCCGTTTCAAAGCGTTTTGGACTGCCCACGAGAATGGGATATGCCAATGGGCATAGCGATGACGTCGTTTGAGTTTCGTGAGGTGCTTGGCCATTCGACTGAATGTCAAACGCTTGTAGCCTTCGCACTGTCCATAGATGCGATAGTGGCGGCGACACAATGCCACGAAGTGGTTGTAAACGTGGGCGATGATTTCCAAGTCGCGATGTAAGTGTTTGTTGCGCTTGTGGTTTTGTAGTTTGTATTTAAATGTTCGCATGGGATTCCGTTTCACCGTTTATGCCTTGTTTCAGAAGGTGAGGCAAGCACCCGCTAGGTTGCGAGTGTGAAACCTTGCCTCGAAACGGTAGAAAAAGTATAGCATATCCCATCGAAATTTACAAGGTTTTTTACGCGCGTCTGAATGGTTCAGACGCGCGCGCTTCGGCGTGTTACATCCCCACCCTAAAGGGATGGGGTCTTACACGCAAGATTGATAACAGAAAACACGACACCCCCAAGGCCCACTCCGGCTATGGAGATAATGCAGTTCAACCCTGTGCTTGTTCCAAGAGCATCAACTTTACCAGAAAGCCTTTTTATCAATGGAATATCTACAATCCCTAGTGTTGAACAGTAATAGATGCCCATGCACGTAAAAATTAGAATTTTCACGAAAGCAATCACATCTATTATGAGCAACTGATAAAAAGTTCTACCGACAAAGTAATTTGGGATTAACGCGACAACAACAATGTCAAAACTAATAAGAATGAGACCAAGTACCACTCCATATTTCACATAATCCTTGATCTCTTTTCTATACCGAATGCTATTTATTAGAAATATTACGACCAAAATAAACATCAGAACGAAGTAAACAACAGATAGAGTCATTAAATTCTCCCTACGATCGCTGCCTAGCGACCAAAGTTCAACGGGTGTGATATTTTTCCTCTATTTCACGAATGAAAAGACTATACCATAACCCAAATTGTTACCTATTGGGTTAGTAGTAGCGCAATTCATTGCGTGTCTGGCTGTTCTTCCTTGCGTCTCTTCTTCTCTGCGCCTTTGCGTTAAAATTCTGCGTCTTTGCATTCTATTTAAGGTGGCAACTTGCGTTACCATATCAAGAACGATTACGCTGAAGCACCCAATCCGATGCCCCCGAGTTTTCGCTAGGTGCCTGTACCTGATTAACCAGTTCGTTTAGATTTCCCTCTCGCGCCCGCTCGATATCGTCTTGGTACTTGAAGATACAGCCGAGCGTTTCATCAACCAGGTCCGGCTCAAGCGCGTCCTTTCCCAATGTGATGAGTGCCAAGCCCCAATCCAGCGTCTCTGCGACTCCCGGTTTCTTGTAGTAATCGCCTTCGCGGAACAGTTGCATCATGTTGCACAGTTGCTTAGCGAGAACATCGTTGATTCGTGGCAACTTCGTCCTCACAATTGACAGCTCCTTCTCAGCAGACGGATAATCGATCCACTGATAGAGGCATCGACGCTTTAATGCCTCGTGAACCTCTCGCGTACGGTTTGAGGTCAGCACCACAGCAGGGATGTGTTTCGCCCGAATCGTCCCAATCTCCGGAATCGTGATCTGGAAATCGGACAGTATCTCAAGCAGGAACGCCTCAAACTCACTGTCACTCCGATCTACCTCGTCAATAAGCAACACTGGGGCAGAATCTCCATCACTTTGAATCGCTTCGAGTAGCGGCCGTTTTAACAGAAATGTCTCACTAAACAGGTCTTCGCCGATTTTTTCCTTATCAATGCCTCGCGCCTCATCAATTCGCAACTGCAAGATCTGCTTGGTATAATTCCATTCGTAGAGCGCATTGTTGGCATCAAGCCCTTCGTAGCACTGCAAGCGGATAAGGTTTCCGCCCGTCGAGTCTGCCCAAACCTTTGCGACTTCCGTTTTACCGACCCCCGGTTCCCCTTCAAGGAAGATCGGTTTTTTGAGCTGATTGGCTAAATAAACAGTCGTCGCCAAAGCCTGATCGGTGATATAGTGGTGCTTTTCAAAAGCGTTCTGTACATCTTCAATGGATTGAAACATTTGTTATCCTTTATTTATATGAAACGTGAAATGGTAAGCGTTCAGGTCGCTTTAACGGATTTCCCGATTTCCCTTAAAGCCTCCTCGTAATCCTCTCGATAATCAATGTCCCTCAAAACATGGTCGGTATCCACAACGACATAGTGAATATCATCAGCATACCTCTTAAAAAGCGATCTAACGCCCCCGCTCTCCTCATCCAGCGCAAGAATAGTGTCAGCATAACGCCGATCGAAAACGACAGGGTGGCCACGACGATAATTATAACTCGGCACAGCAATCCCCCGTTCCGTCTGGTTATAAGCATCAATGACGAGATCGACGAGTTCCGAAGTAATGAACGGCGCATCCACAAGCGTTAGCGCGAAGGCATCCGCGGATTCGGGAAGCGACGCTACTCCACACTGAGCAGAAGTCAACATCCCCTGCCGATAATCGGGATTGAATACGGTCACTATCGGCTTGTGTTGCCTACGCGGTTTATGTTCGATGAGCGTACCAATTTTTTCCGCTTCATGCCCGATGACGACGATCACATTCTCAAGCTTGGCACCAAGCATGTTATCAATTACAGTTTCGATAATCGTGCTATTACCGAAAGGGAGCAGTTGCTTAGGTTCGCCCATACGGGTGGAGAGCCCGGCGGCGAGGATGATACCTGAGATTTTGGAATCCATGATGTTAATGTCGGTGAGCCATAATTCGTACATTGTAGAGGAAAATCCCACTGTGGGAGGGAGAGCCCTCTACCGATATATCAAGGCAAGGAAGCATCTCCCACCTGCCAGTAGTGATTAGTATTTTATCTCAAAAGCCTTATACGTCCCGCTGAACGGACGCTCCTCGATTTTTACATCACTCACCTTGGCAGCCGAAGGGCCCCTATAAAGTGCCTTCAGCAATCCATCCAACGTTCCCTTATCGCCCTCAGCGACTACTTCAACCTTGCCGTTGGGTAGATTCTTCGCATAACCGCGAACCCCAAGTTCCGTTGCAGTTCTCTGCGTGAATGCGCGGAATCCAACTCCTTGAACCTTACCACTGATGAGAATGTAAAGTTGCACGTCCCTATTTTCCTCAATTATCAGTTTCACCGCTGTCCCAAGCGGTGGCAGCGTCTTCTCATTTTTTTTATAAGTATTCTCCGCCGCGGCTTCGGGTAGCGGATTCTGAAAAAGCGCGCTCGCATCGAGATAATTCAACGCAACAAGGTCATTGCTCATGAATGCTTGCGGAATCTGTGCGTCCTCATCCTCGCTATCAAGGTCATAAACCATCCGCGAGCCAGAAAACGTCCAAGCAACATGCTTCATCGCCTTTTTGGTGCGAACATTGTACAGCAAATCTTCAGCGCGAACCCGCTTGGTTTTACCGTCCGCCTCCCATTCGACGTACATCAAAAAACCAGTACCCTCCGGGCCAGTTTCCTCACCCAATTCTTCATTGTAAGAAGGCGGTGTCCCTCTTTTCACACCGAGCTTGAGCAACGCCTCATAGATCTCTTTCGCGCTACTATCGACCACAACGATACTTTCGTACTCCTTACCGCTTCGACTACATACAAGATATTCGACAGCACCCTTCAAGTGTTCATCATACGTGCCGAGTGCTTTAGAAATCTCGCCGGTCAAGACAATCTTTTTCTCTTTGTCAAAAATCTGAATTTTCTCTTCCGCCAAGCCAACGGTTACAAGACTCATACCAATCGCAAACAGAAAAAGAAACAGCGTTATACGTTCAAATCGTGATGTCATGATGTCCTCTCCTCTTCAAATTTTAGCTAGAATGTGATTCATAAGTGCATAAACACCCTTCAAGAATCAACTTTACATTTTGAGGGTGGAAGTGAACAAGCTGGAAGGGTGGAAGGATGAAACGAGGAAAAAGCGCATCGTTTTCTTCCAATCTTCCATCCTTCCAATCCTATTCTTCCAACCTTCCATTCCAGAATGTAATATATCGAGTATACCACAAAGGGCCGTTACATGGGTATAAAATTTCGGTCAGAATACTTCACTCCAACCGATGCCCACCGACTAAGAATCGTCCCGTGTGATACGGCCCGCTATTGCATCCGCTTGATTCCAAACAAACAAACCAATGCAGAGTTCTACGACAGGCGATATTAGACCCGAAAACATTGACCACAATGTGTTGCACCCGAAAGGACCTGACAGGACATCCATTCCGTCCATCTGGGTCAGCGATGCCATACTAGCAATCAGGGTAAAGCAACCCTTCCCAAACCCTACGAGTGCTATGAGTATAAAGTATAGCCCAAGTATTTTGCAAGCCACCATAGCGAATTCACGTACTGTCATTCTGTGTACCTCCGTATATATAATCCAAGTTGTCACCGTCCTCACAGGCTCCTGACTACCCTCACCCGCTCCTGCTGGATTGACAAATCCAGCAGATCCTTAAAACGCGAATTTGCCAATGCAACCGACGCTCACCAATCAAGAATCGTCCCGTATGATACGTTCCGCTATCGAATCCGCTTGACTCCAAACATAAAAACCAATGCCGAGTTCTACAACAGGCGATATTAAAGCTGAAAACAACGGACCCAACATCCCGCATCCGACCCTATCTGATAGCACCTCATTTATCTCTCCTATCTGACTCAGCGATGCCATACTAGCAATTACGGCAATGCACCCTTTCCCAAACCCCGCGAGTGCGATGAGCATAAAAGCTAACCCAAGTATTTTGCAACCCACCATAGCGAATTCACGTACCGTCATTTTGATTTACCTCCTCATATTATATACAGAGATAGCTATCGAACACTAATTTGCCCATTCAACGCCAAACCTTACCATCGGAACTTGTGCGGCCCAAAGTCAGCCCGATAGTACACAACAGTCGCCTGCCCCGGCGGCGCAACCTGATCGATTCTTGATCTGTCTTCATCAGTCACCTCCACCTCAATTGCGCCCAGATTGTCCTCCAACTGCTCCATCGTGCGGACACCAACAATCGGGCTCGTAATTCCCGGTTGCTGGGCACACCACGCCAGCGCGAATTGGCTAGGCGTACACTCCTTCTCCTCCGCTATCGCCAGGACGACATCTAAAATATCAAACGCGGCATCCGAGAAGAGCGTCGTATTCTGACTCTCATCCGAATACCGTGCGTCCGCCGGGCGCGGCTCGCCACGCCGATATTTCCCCGTCAGAAAACCGCCTGCCATCGGCGACCACGGAATCAGTGCTGTCCCGTATGTCTGCGCCATCGGCACCAACTCCTGCTCAATTGTCCGGTCCAGCAAGTGATACGGCGGTTGCTCACAGATAAAGCGATTGAGCCCCAATTCCTTCGATGCCCACAGCGATTCGACCACCTGCCACGCCGCAAAGGTACTGCTACCGATATAGCGCACCTTTCCTGCCCGAATCAGCTCATCCAACGCCCTAAGCGTCTCATCAATCGGCACGTCAGAAACCGGGCGATGGATTTGGTAAAGGTCAATATAGTCCGTTTGCAGTCGTCGCAACGAGGCATCGCACTCATCAATAATGTGTCGGCGACTATTCCCCTGTGCATTGGGGTCATCATCGTCCATCCGGAAATGAACCTTAGTCGCCAGCACAATTCGAGAACGCTTTCCATTCCGCTGAAGTGCTTTGCCGACCATCTCCTCACTGAGTCCGCGGTTATACATATTCGCCGTATCCAGAAAGTTAATCCCCGCATCAATCGCCTGGTCAATAATATCCATTGAGTCCACTTCATTGGTCCGCCGACCAAATTGCAGACACCCCAAACACAAGACGCTCACCTTTGTCCCTGTCCTACCAAGACTGCGATATTCCATCCGTAAACCCTCCTTTTTGGATGCTACCATCCGAAGTCAATCAACCCCATTCAAACACCTATCAATTATTATAAACCAACTCCGCTCTCCTGCAAACAGAAATCATAGAGGAAAAAGACTGGAAGGGTAGAAGGGTGGAAGGATGGAAGGTATAAACTCGTCCAATCTTCCCTCCTTCCCTCTCTTCCATTCCCTCCGATTTCCTTTGACAGTCACTCAAGATTGTGGAATAATAAATCTCCTTTGAGAACAAATTCATTGACAATCATTGACACTATCGGTTAGAGTTTTTGTTGAACTAAACAATCTTGGTTTTCCGAGTTTCTAAATAATTAGGTGCGAGCAAACGGTTCGCCCCGACTCAAAAAACAAAAAGGAGAATTTTCATGCGTAGGTTTTGGTTTAGCACTTTGGTCTTTGTTTTCGTTATTGCACTGGCGGTTCCGCAACTAGCTAATGGACAAGCAAATGGAGAAAAAAGCGTCCTAGATAAAATAAAAAATAGAAAGAGAGTCATCTGCGGAGTGGGGGGTGGTTTGCCCGGTTTCAGTTTCCTCAGCCAAAATGGCGAATGGAGCGGCTTCGATGTAGATTATTCTCGCGCCATTGCCGCCGCTGTTTTCGGCGATGCGAACGCGGTTGAGTTTGTTCCCTTAACGGCACCAGAACGGTTCACCGCCCTTCAGTCAGGGGAGATAGATGTCTTAATCCGAAACACCTCTTGGACACTAACCAGGGACACTGAGGTCAGTCTTGACTTCGCTCCGCCAACCTTCTACGACGGCCAGGGGATTATGCTGCGAAAAGACCTCGGCATCAAATCAATAAAGGAGTTGGCAGGCGCGAGTATCTGTGTAACTGCTGGTACGACCACTGAGTTAAACCTAGCGGACACAATGCGGTCTTTGGGGTTAGAATTTAGCCCGGTTGTATTCGAGGAAATTGACACCCTCTACAACAGTTACGAACTGGGGCGTTGCGATGCGGTTACAGGCGATAAGTCCCAGCTATCCGCTCGTCGCGGAGCCCTTAAAGAACCCGAGGCACATATCATTCTCGATGTGACACTCTCAAAAGAGCCACTCGCACCTGCAACCATCCACGGTGACAACAAATGGAATGATGTCGTGACCTGGGTTGTTTACGCTACATTCTTCGCAGAGGAGCACGGAATCACTCAAGCCAATGTCAAGACTTTTAATACCGAGAACCCAGAGATCAAACGTTTCCTAGGTGAGACCGGTGACATAGGGAAAAGCCTCGGCCTGCCGAAAGATTGGGCACGTCAGGTTATCGTCGCCGTTGGCAACTATGCTGAAATTTATGAACGCAACCTCACCCCCATCGGCCTACCCCGCGGTGTCAACAAGCTATGGACTCAGGGCGGTCTGCTGTACGCAATGCCGTTCCGTTAATGAATCTTACAAAGGAACAGAAACCGAGTTTTTTCGGAAAAACTCGGTTTCTCTGGAATAGGTAACAACTTGGGTTCTTTGTAAGAGAATCCCCGCGGGGACAATCAACCGAGTTCGTCGGCGATAACGTAATGAGAGGAGTATCTTATGGCACTTACACCGAGTAACCGAATGTGGCGCAATCGAGACACACTAGAGGGCGAAGGATCGATTAGTACTCTCCGGCAGGAAATTCCTCAGTTTGAGGATTCACCTTTTCAAATCGGAAACAGACCTAACGAATATTTACGGCTCATCGCACGGGAACCCCTAGATTCGGATCCTCTCCCGGAGAGAGATCATGTGCCAGTTGCTGCTGTTTCAAACCAGTATCGCCTCGTTCAACATGATGAGGTAATTGAAAACGTATTGAAAGCACTTGAGAAGTTCGCCCCCAATCCGCAGTCTCTTGATGCAAAATTGCGACTCTCCAAATACGGTGCACGGATGTGGGTCACCATTCTTTTGCCCAATTGGGAATTGGATCCCGGAGACGGATATCCCATCTTCCTCACGCTGAATTGCTTCAATTCCGTTGACAAAAGCATTGCGGTACGGATTCAACTCGCTTGGCACCGGAATGTTTCTGGTACCAAAATGATGGGCAGAGAGCTCAGAAAAATCCACGATCAATCGTTTGAAACTTGGGAAATTGAAGATTTCTTAAAGTATCAATTTAAGAGGCTTTCAGCGGAGCAAAACATATACAAGGAGTGGAACAAAACCGAGGTTTATTGGAACTCTGTTGTGAACTGGATCAATAAGACCGTCGCGAAAAAATGGGGTGCTCATATAGCTGTGAGGGCTTATCAGATCGCCAAGACAGGAAAAGACGTTGAGATTGAGAAGGTGTACCATATTATTAAGGAAAACAATAAGATCGAGGAGATCAAACTTGGAAGAGGACCACTACAGTTAGAGGAATCCGATTTCATAACCGACAACGAGTCTATTGGTAGGGCAGAACTTGACCACATGTTGCGGAATATACAGGCTCGTTTCATAAGAGTTAGAACGATAGGTGAGGTTCCCGGCCTATTCATTCCTGTTGACAATGTCTACCACATTAGTCAAGTGCTAAGTTGGCTTGCTAGTGAACGAGAAACGGTAGAAGGTCAATTAGTACGTTTGAACCAGATTCCCGCCTTAATGGATGCATTGTTGCGCCAAGAAAAACTGCCACCTAGGCTAAAACTTGAGCGAGAATACAAGAAGTCTAGATAAAAACTGCACACTGAAACCGTAGGGAACATCCCTGACTTCAACAATCAACAACATGTCAAAAGTATGAAAAACCAACGACGAGTTCCAAAAGCGCAGGACAAATCTCCCCAACCCATCCAAACAACAGTCGAACTTTTTGCGGGAATCGGCGGATTCCGACTCGCCGCAGAACTGCGCGGTATTCATACATTGTGGGCGAATGATATTTGTCCGAAAGCGTGTCAGGTATACCGCAGTCAATTTGGAGATGCTGAAATTCGTCAAGGCGATATTCGAGAATTGGTACATGAGATTCCTTCACACGACTTACTCACAGCAGGTTTCCCCTGTCAGCCATTCAGTAGTGCAGGAAAAAAGCGGGGATTTCGCGACCCACGCGGACATCTTTTCGATGTTATTGTCGATATTTTAAGGAGGCATCGGCCACGTTATTTCATTTTGGAAAACGTGAAACGCCTGCTTTCAATGGAACAGGGCGACCATTTCGCAACAATGCTCGCCGCTTTAACACGGCTTGATTATCAGGTGGAATGGCGTTTGGTCAATGCAATGCACTTCGGCTTGCCGCAAAAGCGCCAGCGTGTGCTTATATTAGGCTCTTTAGGTATGACGGATGATTGTCCTGTTGTTAGACTTGCCTCATCAAAAGACCTTTGTGACACATTAGAAAGGCACTTTCCAATAATCAAGAATGTCTCAAGTTGGACTGAGATTAAAAGACATAGTAAGAAATTTCCCAATTGGGGATTGGCTTGGAATAGACGCTTCTTTGCCGATAATTTGGAACCCTTTTCTGAGGCAAAGCCGATTGTCCCCTTACATCAGGTACTGCAATCTACGGTTGACCCAGCTTTCGATTTCACCGAGAATACGTTACAACGCTTGAAAAACAGTACCCAAACCGATAAATTCGTTGAAGGTGTTCAGGTTCTCTATAATCAAAACGGCGGTGCCCGCATGGGCTACACCGTGTTCGGTACTGATGGAGTCGCACCAACCCTCACATCTGCATCCAGCCGCCACTATGAGCGTTACAAAGTGGGCGATCGCTACCGACGGTTGACAAATGTAGAGTACGCTCGCCTACAAGGATTTCCAGACCAGCACTGTTCAGCGGTTTCCATTTACAATCAATACCCTTTATACGGCAACGCGATTCCGCCCATATTCGTGAGTTGGCTTATCAATCTTGCGTGTAAGACCCCATCCCTTTTGCGTCAACTCATGTTGCCATCCGTCCTCGGAAGGGTGGGGATGTAACACGCCGAAGCGCGCGCGTCTGAACCATTCAGACGCGCGTAAAAAAACTTGTAAATTTCGATGGGATATGCTATATTTTTTCTACCGTTTCGAGGCAAGGGTTCACACTCGCAACCTAGCGGGTGCTTGCCTCACCTTCTGAAACAAGGCATAAACGGTGAAACGGAATCCCATGCGAACACTTAAATACAAACTACAAAACCACAAGCGCAACAAACACTTACATCGCGACTTGGAAATCATCGCCCACGTTCACAACCACTTCGTGGCATTGTGTCGCCGCCACTATCGCATCTATGGACAGTGCGAAGGCTACAAGCGTTTGACATTCAGCCGAATGGCCAAGCACCTCACGAAACTCAAACGGCTTGATAAGTTTGCCCACTGGCACATCCCGTTTTCGTGGGCAGTCCAAAACGCTTTGAAACGAATTGAACGCGGATATATCAATTTCTTTGAAAAACGTGCCAAACGCCCACCCAAATTCAGAAGTCGTAAAAAATACCGGTCTATGACGTTTGACGGTTCGCAAGTCAAAATTGAACCCGTCGCCGATGCGGAACATGGCATCCGCCGGTCGCCCGTTGCGAAAATTTGTATCCGGAGGCGTTGGTATCGGTTCTGGTCTTCGAGACCGATTGAAGGCAATATCAAACAGGTAACGGTCAAGCGTGATACACTTGGCGATTTCTATTTAACCATCACAACAGATGACGAAGGTTTAACCCCTGAACCACTAACTGGTGAAACGGCAGGGTTTGATTTTGGGTTAAAAACCTTTCTCACCTGTTCTGATGAAACGAAATACGAATCGCCCCTGTTCTATAAACGCTCGGCTACTCATGTTGCCAAAGCCTCACGGTCGCTGTCCAAAAAGAAACGAGGCAGTAACAACCGTGAAAAAGCACGAAAGCACCTGGCCCGTGCCCACCGTAAAATTCAACGCCAGCGTGAAGATAATCACTTCAAACTTGCCATCGACCTCGTCCGCAAGTTTGACTTCTGCTTTTTTGAAGATCTAAACCTCAAGGGTATGGCACGGCTTTGGGGCAAAAAAGTGCTTGACCTCGCCTTCGGTGACTTCATGTTGAAAATACGATGGCAAGCCCATAAGCGGTGCAAGCGTGTTGAAACCATTAACCGTTGGACAGCCACAACAACGGTTTGCCATAGTTGCGGTCAAAAACACGCCTTCATAGACCTCAAAGTCCGTGAATGGCGTTGTTCATGTGGTATCAAACACGACCGCGATGTGAACGCCGCAAAAGTGGTTCACAAGGTTGGGACATCAACCTTTTTGAATCGGTCGCTTATCGATAAGCGACCCGATTCAATTGCAGGAGAGAGTGTTAGACTCGCTACAGCGGGCATCCCTCTATGATAGCAGAATCCCCATCCCTTTAGGGTGGGGAGTATGTCAATCATAAAATTTTACAGAATTGCGTGACCGCATTGAAAGCACCGAAACAACAACCGAAAGAAAACGAATGGGCGCGGTTACTCGCCAGTCCCCTAAGAAAGTTTCAGTATCAACGTTAAGCAAATTTCAGCATAAAGCGTCACGGCTGGGAAGCCGTTCCTACAGGGTTCTCGATTATAAACAGGGGCACGGCTGGGAAGCCGTTCCTACAGGATTATTCTTGAAAGTTGCCTAGCAGAATACAAAACCACAATCACCAAAACAACACAACACTATGGAAAATAATCCACCTCAAAATATACCAGAGAAAATACCCTTCTGGCGTGATATTCGTGTGCTGCGCGTTCTATTCCAAGTCATCTTCCTTGTTGGCGTTGTCGCGTTGGCTGGCTGGCTCTACATGAATATGATGAGGGAACTAAAAGAGAGCGATCTGATTCCGAACCGTGATTTCCTGAACAGTGAAGCTGGGTTTGGGATATCTGAAGGGATCGCTTATGAGCCTTCGGACACCTATCTAAAGGCGTTTTGGGTGGGTGTGGTGAACACCATAAAGGTCAGCATCATAGGGATTGCGTGTGCCACAATTCTGGGGCTTGTTGTCGGCATCGCTCGGCTATCAAGCAACTGGTTGGTTAGAAACATAGCCGCGACTTACGTTGAATGTTTCCGTAATATCCCACTCCTACTACAGATTCTGTTTTGGTATACCGCCGTCATCAGTTCACTTCCTCAGGTACGGGGGAGTCTCGCATTCTACGGATGGGTGTTCATTAACCGGCGGGGGATATATCTTCCGTCACTTCAACCGACATCGGGCTTGAAGATTTGGCTCGGCTACCTCGCAGTCGGATTCATTTGCGCAGCCATCCTCTATTTCGTGCGGTTACGGACACTTCGACGGTTGGAACGCCCTGGCTTTGCTGGCAAGTGGGCCCTGCCAACTTTCCTACTTATCGCTCTTTTCGGCTGGGTTCTGACACCAGAGAGGCCGTTTACTGTGGTTTTACCCGTTTTGGGAACATTCAACTTCAAGGGCGGCATAGAAATTACATCCGAATTCTCTGCCCTTTTAATCGGACTCTCTGTTTATACCGGGGCTTTCATTGCCGAAGTGGTGAGAAGTGGCATACAGGCTGTGGCAAAGGGGCAACGGGAGGCGGCTAGAGCGATTGGCCTCAATGAATTTCAAACGTTGCGGTTGGTCGTCCTGCCCCAGGCGTTGCGCGTCATCGTACCCCCGCTCACCAGTCAGTATCTGAACCTCACCAAGAACTCCAGTTTAGCCATCGCAATCGGCTTCCCAGACCTATTTAACATAGGCAACACGATTATGAATCAAACCGGACAAACCATTCCGGTTTTTGCGATGATTATGGTAAGCTACCTGCTCATGAGTTTGACGACATCGGCTTACATGAATTGGTATAACCAGCGGATTAACCGGATCGGACGCTGAGAGGAAAATACGAAAGTGGAAGAGCGAGAACTTAATCAAGCAATCAAACCCCCAACCGGGTCGAAGAGTATACCACAGTGGCTCAAGGAAAACCTGTTTAACACTTGGTATAATACCATCCTGACCTGCTTAGCCCTTCTGTTTTTGTATTTTGTCTTGAAAGGGATTCTTATTTGGATATTCACTGGGGCAAAGTGGAGTGTTATACCGGCGAACCTACGCCTTTTTATGGTCGGTATTTACCCCAGCGAGGAGATATGGCGGGTATGGGTTGTGATTTACAGTTTGAGTGCGTTAGCGGGTTTGAGTGCCGGTATTTGGGGTGGACTCATTTTTCGGTTTGCCCTTTCCATTGGCGGAGTCGGTGTCATCCTAGCCCTTCTGCCCTTTAATCTTTGGACTCGAGTGTGGATTTTGGGTATGGTTGTGTTGCTTCCGGGCTTCTTCTTTTTAGGACGAGACAGAAAAGGATTGCGCCCGTGGATTGTGGGAGGTTGGTTACTATCCTTCCCTTGGACAATCGGCGTACTGCACGGGTTTGGGATTCTTCCTATCGTTCGCACAACAAGTTGGGGAGGTCTTCTCCTTACGCTAATTCTAGCCGCTGTGGGCATCGTCGTCTCCTTTCCTCTAGGTGTGCTTTTAGCCATCGGACGGCGAAGCACACTCCCTGTTCTTAAGTGGGTCTCAACAGCCTATATTGAGACCGTTCGCGGCGTTCCCTTGGTGGCAATTCTGTACATGGCACAGAATATGCTACCGATTTTTCTGCCTGATTCTGCCATTTTTGAGATTGACAAAATTTTGCGGGCGATGGTCGGTATCACATTTTTTTCAGCGGCTTATATGGCAGAGAACGTCCGTGGCGGTCTCCAAGCGATTCCAAAAGGACAACACGAAGCTGCCCGTGCGCTCGGGCTGAGCTACTCGCTGACGATGCTATTTATCATCTTGCCGCAGGCACTTCGCTCGGTTATCCCGGCAATCGTCGGGCAGTTCATCGCGCTCTTCAAGGATACATCGTTGGTCGCTATCATCGGGCTACTGGATCTCTTGGGTATAGCGAAAAGCGTTCTCGGAAACACCGAGTGGTTGGGACTGCAAGCCGAGGTCTACCTGTTCGTTGCGGTCATCTATTTTGTTTTTAGTTACTCAATGTCGTATGTCAGCCGAAGGATTGAAACGGCACTGGGAGTCGGGAAAATCTAGGAGGTATAAAGACGTGGTCGCTATTGAAAACGCTCCAGAAGATGCAATTATTATCTGTGATGATGTCCATAAATGGTTCGACGATTTCCATGTACTCAAAGGAGTCACAGCAAGGTTCAAAAAAGGGGAAAAGGTCGTAATATGTGGACCTTCAGGTTCAGGCAAGTCCACACTCATCCGTACAATAAACCGTCTAGAGACCCACCAACGGGGTCGCATCATCGTTGACGGTATCGAACTCAGCGACGACCTGCGCAATATAGAACAAATCCGCCAAGAAGTCGGCATGGTGTTCCAACAGTTCAATCTATTTCCTCACCTATCCGCTCTCCAGAATATAACATTAAGCCCCATCTGGGTGAGGAAGATGGCAAAAAGCGAGGCGGAGTCAATGGCTTTAGAGTTGCTAGAACGAGTGGGGATTGAAGAACACGCCCACAAATTCCCCGCACAGCTTTCGGGAGGCCAACAGCAGCGCGTCGCAATCGCAAGGGCATTGGCAATGGAACCCAAAATTATGCTCTTCGACGAACCAACCAGTGCCCTAGACCCCGAAATGATTAGCGAAGTTCTGGATGTGATGCGCGAGTTAGCACAGTCCGGCATGACCATGCTAGTTGTCACACACGAGATGGGATTCGCCCGCGAGGTCGCAGATCGGGTGCTCTTCATTGACGAAGGCGCAATCGTAGAGGAAGCCCCACCGGATGCATTCTTCAATAACCCGAAAAACGAACGCACCCAACTGTTCATTTCCCAAACACTACAGCATTAAGTACAACTCAAAAACCAAATCGGCGTGTTTTTTAAATTGAAAATACAGTCACGATTTAGTATACTGTTTTCGTCACTCAAGTCGTTCCCTACTCCAGAAAATCGAGCTCAAGGGTGCAATTCAGGTTAATGTAATGAACAATAAGCGCAACGCTGAAACGGGAAGAGCTGCAATAGACCCGATCTTCAAACAGATGATGACTGAGATGTTCCAAGGACCGGGAATCAATATTCAAACCGAAGTGGAAGTCGCACGATTGCCACTAAGAATTGATGTCATCATTCGTATAGCCACACAAGAGGCACTGCGCGCTATCCAGGCCCTGACACCGTTTTGGTTTTTTCTGATACACAATATCCTTGAGTTCAAGGGCCCAGGGGATGCCTTGACGATTAACGGATATAATCGAATTTTGGGGAGGGCGCGCCTATATCTTTCAAAACCTGATGTGTCTGAATCGGAGCTAACGTTGCCCCTCATTTGCGCCCAAACGCCTCGAAAGATTCTCTCTCATCCGAAAATTGGATTTGAACGGATACGTGAGGGGTACTATTTTAGTGACCACCGTGGATTGAACGTCTATCTAATTGCGATAAACGAGCTCCCCACCGTGCCTGTGAACTATTCGCTGCTGATCTTCGCGTCCTCAAAGGTGAAGCGTCAAGAGATTATTAAGGAGATTGTGATAAACGAGCTTGCGGAATATATCGCGTATGCGTATCGAATTGACCCAGAATTAACAAAGGAGATTTCCAATATGGCAGACAAATATACCCGAAATTTGCAATACATCGCTCGCACTATGGGGCAAGACCTGCTTCCGTACATTAGCATCGAAGACCGGATTCGTGACTTGAGCGATGAAGACCGTCGAGTCCTTCTTCAGTTGTGGGCAGACCAAGAGCGATTAACACCTGCCCAGCGGCTTCAAGGATTATCACTTGAAGATATACGGGATGGCTTGAGCGATGAAGAGCGCGAAGCCCTTCGTCAGTTGTTGGATGGCCAGGAGCGTAACACCTGATACCAAATTAACCAGATTCGTATTGTTTTTACATCTCGCATTTCAGTGCTTCTGCTCTAGAATGCACCAGCGATGCGAAAGGTGTATAGAAAAATCAAAACCCCCACTCGGTACTGGATTACAAAGTTTTGGAATAGGTAGCAAGTTAAGGAGACAATTTGGGTATTACACTACAGGGAGGAAAACATGAAAACATATCGCGCCGCGGTCATCGGCTGTAGTCGAATGGGCGCATTTATCGACAACGAAGGCATTGGCCACCTCGCACCGACTGTGACCGAATACCTCGCACACCAACGCCCCCGCTCGCACGCCGCCAGTTTTTTTGCCGACGAGCGGGTAGCTCTCATCGCGTGCTCCGATCTTCGCACTGAAGTGATGGCAGCCTTCGGAGAGCGATACGAGGTCCCCAATGAGCGGCAATACACTGATTATCGAGAGTTAATCGAAAAAGAAAAACTCGACATTCTCAGCGTTGCGACCCAACCGGAACAGCGCGCCGAAATCGTCATCCATGCCGCAGAGCACGGGGTCAAAGCCATCTACGCCGAAAAAGCGATGGCAGCCTCAATGGACGAGGCAGATGCAATGGTTGAGGCCGTTGAGCGCAACGGTGTCGCATTCAACCTCGGCACAAACCGCCGTTGGGATACAGGCTTCGACAAAATGAAGGAAATCATCGACAGCGGCGAATTGGGAGCGTTGCGGACACTAATCATCTACGGCAACGGCACCCTGTTCAACACCGCAAGCCACAATTTCGATCTTATCCTACGCCTGAACAGCGACAACCCGGTGTCATGGGTTTCGGCGCACATCCCCAACGGCGATAAAATCATTGACGGAGACATCGTCAACGCAGACCCAACCGGACACGGTACCATCCAGTTTGAGAACGGCGTGACAGCGTATGCGCTTCTGTCACAACTCGGCTGGGAGGCAATCTGCGAGAAGGGGAGCATCGCCAATTCGAGAGGGCTCGGTTGGCAACTCCGCCATCAAAATCGATTAGTCCCGTTCCCGACATACCCCCTCACCTCTAGCGGTGCAAATATCGTCAAAGACCTCGTTCACGCTCTGGACACTGGCGAGCCGCCGCGAGGCGGGGTTCGTGTGGCATACGCAAGCACAGAGTTAATTTTCGCCTTCATGGAATCACATCTACGAAACGGGGAGCGGATTAATCTGCCGTTACAGGGAAGCAAACTCCGACTACAACGCGGCAATCCACCGAGACAACCACGCTTTACGCCCTAAGCGGGCACGGTTTAGCATCACGACCAGACAAAAATTTCCTCATCATCCGCCGAATAGCCGATGAAAGTCGCCAAAACAATTCGAGGTGTCGTACCTTCGACAGCTGCCACCTCATGGACACAACCACTGTTGAACAGGTAAAAATCACCAGGCTCAACTTCAACGCAATGCTGTTGTATCTCGTTTTCCGCGGCGTACTCGTAGAACGTGCCATTGGAGATATGCTCCTCCACCTCCGATGTCCAGAAACAACGATGCACGACCGCATGAGGACTCCGACCCTCATGGGCGGAATTCTGAAAACAGATGAGACCAGCAAATTGATGGGTAAAGCGGGAGACCGCAAAGTTCAAGAGCCTATCGCCTATGCCGACGTGGTTAATGTGGGGGCTATAGGCGTGACCGGCGTAGTGGGTGCGAAAAATTGCGGGCCCATAGAGTTGTCCATCAGGCTCACGGGCAACCTTGACCTCCTTGCCCGGTGCCAACGCGGACAACGCACTGTAGAGCGTATCAACAGGATTATTAAATCCATCGAATAAGTGGCGGAACAATTCATGCGTACCAGTGGCGTGTTGCAGAAAATCCTCCTTGCTTCGGTCATCGCCCTCTGCGAGGGCATCACGACTGCGCGTAAGATTTACCAAGCTGCTCCCAATATCAATTCGTGTGCGCGTATCTCCGACGAATTGGTCTGTATCCTTCGATGCCGTGCCTGAGAAGTCGCGCATCAGGCCGCGTTCAACGAATCTCTGAATCAATCCAGTACAATGGTCAGGGTTAAAGACACCGCGCAACACAATCCCCGAAATACGCCCCTCAGCGAGGGCATCAAGTGGGTCATCTTCAGACGCAAATACCGTCTCCACATCCGGCTCAAGCGGTGTCCAGTTCACAGTAGCTGTCATGTTATCTCCTCTCTTGATTTGGTTTGACATCAATTCTTAGGGTGGTTCATAAATCATCTTGCCAAGTGTCAGGATAATGAGTATCGAAAAACATTTAAGGAGTTTCCCATGTATTATCTTGACATGAAAGATTATATCACATTTTTGTTTTTTTTACTTGATGAGTTTGCTTATTTGTAGAACGCAAGGAGATATTTTGATGGAAGACAAGAAATTAGTAACCGCTGGACTAGTTGGTGCGAACGGAGCGGATGTGACGACTTGGGCACTCCCCGAAGGGGCAATTGCCCGATTAGGGCGTGGTAGTGTCCGTGACATGGCATTCTCACCCGATGGACAGTACTTCGCAGTCGGCACGGCAATTGGACTATGGTTATACGAACTCCCCACGGTATCCCCGATTGCACTCTGGGATACCGAACGCGGGATGATTGACACTGCTATTTTTTCATCCGATAGTCGTCGGATTGTCACGTACACTTTTTGCGAAGAACTAAAGATATGGGACGTTCAAAGCGGGACTTGTGTCACCCGGATAGCCATCCCAAATAAACGGCACACCTCTCGCCCCGTCTTTTCTCAAGACGGACAGCGCATCGCTGTGGTCAGTTACGAGAAGAACGGAAAAATTTACATTTGGTGTGCACACACAGGAACGCAACTTAGCGAAAGTGAAATCGGCGAGACCTACGGTATCTATCCTTTCCAATTTTCTCCTGATACAAGGCTGCTGGCAGGTAGAAAGCAGGCAACGGATTCTGACCCAGAATCTATTTTGGTGTGGCATGTGGAGACAGAGGAACAAATCGGTTGCTTCACGGGGTATCCTGAGAAAATGGAGAAACTCTGCTTCTCACTGGATGGAAGATACCTCGCCGCTGGCAGTTCAGATGGCACAATACATGTATGGGACGTGGAAAGCGAACAACTGGCGACCAACTTACACCGACTATGGAGACGCGCAAATATTTCCATATTACGAGCCAGAGGATAGACTGATTGCCGCCGCAGTTTCTGACCGCAAAGTTGAGGTCTGGCATATAGAACAGAACGAAAAACTTGACGAGTTTGAACACCGAGGAAATAGTCGGTACGCGTGTTTCTCAGAGAATGGAAAACAATTGGCAGTTGCCAGCCCCAGTGAAATCAAAGTGTGGGCAAAAGGAGATACAACCTCTCACACATTGTCAACCCTTGATGGACATAGCCCTACAGTGGATACGATAGTCTTTTCTTCGGATGAAGAGACTTTGGCCGCCGGGCTTTGGAGCGATAACGTCCTTTTATGGGATGTTGGGAGTAAACATTCATATCGACCACATGGTGAGAGGTTGCCGGGCAAAGCGCAAAAGGTCTATCGTTCTCCGGACGGGAAACTCATTTCTACAAGGGTAGATGGAGGGGCATTGACGGTGTGGGAGGTCGGAAACCGTGAACCGATAGCCCAACTCACTCCACCGGAAGCGGGGCTCTTGCGTACCGAAGCATTCGCGTCTATCGGATACAGGCTCGCTCGCGCTGATAGAGACAGTAATATCCGGGTCTGGGAGTGCACATCCGCGTCAGATGATAGGCATAAAAGCGAGAGTTGGAAAAAGCACACCACGCTCGTCGGGCATACGGGACCTGTAGATACCAAAAGGTTCTCCATGCTGTATATTGTAGCGTTGACGTTTAGCCCAGATGGCAAACGGCTTGCGAGTATATCACGGGATTGCACTGTCTATTTGTGGGATGTTGATGCGGGGCAACGGATGGCTGAACTTCCCCTAACGCCGCCAAGACGAGGAACGTATGGCGAATACAAGAAGGGTATAGCGTTCTCACCGCGTGGCGACATAATTGCTGGTGGGCAGTGGGGTGAGATTGTGTTGTGGGATGCAACCGATGGTAAAACGCTTATGACGCTACCACAACCCGAAGGAAGTCAAATACCGGTTGTGTTATGTTTTTCGCCATGCTGACAGTATCTGGCTTCTGGTGCTTGGTGGGGGCCGTGGATAAAGCAGGTATCTATCCGTTTATGGGAGGTAGCGACTGGTGAAAATATCGCCACGTTCTGCGGACATACTACCGATGTTCAATGCTTTGCTTTTTCGCAGGACGGCACCCTAATTAGTAAGCGGTGGACACGACGGTGCAATCTACCTCTGGGATCTGACACCTTATCTGTAGAACGCCAGGAGATGTTTTGATGTCGGGTTTACAATTCCAGCGAAAAACCGCCTATCACCTTACCAATCTGACTTGAGCAGTAAACCATCACCCCTTGAGCAGATACCGAGATTATTTGAGGTCATAAATATGAGTAAACGAGTTGCCATTGTCACAGGCGGAGCGGGCGGTATCGGACAAGCAATCACCGAAGCACTTACCCAAGAGGGCATCCAAGTGGTTATTGCCGATTTGCAAGAAGCCGAAGGACATGCTGTCGCCACCAAGCTCAACGCTCACGCTATTACCACAGATCTGGCACACCGAGAAGATTGCCAGCACCTCGTAGACGAAACATTAGCTCACTACGGCAGAGTGGATATCCTCGTCAACAACGCCGGGGTTCAACACATTGCCCCAATTGAAGAGTTCCCCGTGGACACCTGGGACAATATGTTAGAGGTAATGCTCACTGCACCGTTTCTATTAACCAAACACGTCTGGCCCTCAATGAAAGCGAACGGGTGGGGGCGTATCATCAACATCGCCTCAATCCACGGGCAGGTCGCCTCCCCCTTCAAGAGTGCCTACATCACAGCAAAGCACGGTCTAATCGGACTCACACGCACGGCGGCACTCGAAGGTGGCGAACACGGTATCACGGTCAACGCCATCTGCCCCGCCTACGTGCAAACCCCCTTAGTCGAAAACCAGGTCGCAAGTCAGGCACAAATACATGGCCTATCGCCCGAAGATGTGGTAACACAAGTAATGCTAAGCTCAGCCGCAATCAAGCGATTTATTAAACCCGAAGAAGTGGCTTCGCTGGTCGCCTACCTCTGCTCTGAAACCGCTGGTGCCATCACCGGTGCAGCTTGGACAATTGACCTAGGTTGGACAGCACAATAACTCACTTACACCGCAAAGGTAACTTCCATGCCAAACATCCTCACACTTGAACAATTACTCAACACCGGGCTAGACACTCCCACCGCAACAGATATATTGCCTCGTCTAAACACAATCCTCTCATCGCTCCCCGCCATCCAATGCTGGAAGAAAATCTCCGGTGAAATTCTAACCCCCGAACATCCTATTCCACTCCACAGCCTCCTGCACGAAACCGTCTTTGCCGATTGGGACGAACCAACACAAGGACCCGCGCCCGCTTGGTTTCCCTCCGACGAACACATCCAAAACGCAAACATCACCGACCTAATGCGTACCTTAAATCTCGATTCCTACGAAGCCTTACACGCATGGTCAGCACAAAACCGCCTAGACTTCTGGAGGTTGATGATCCAAAGATTGGGCATTCAATTCAAACGCGAATTTACACAAGTCGCAGATCTCGCTCGCGGTGCGGAACATCCAAACTGGCTTGTAGATGCCCAACTGAATATCGTAGACAGTTGCTTTAACGCACCCGACAACGCACCCGCAATCGTCTTCGGACAAGAATCAGGCACAAGAACGCCCTCCTACATCACCTACAAAGCACTCCACTCCCTAACCAACCGCGTCGCCAATGGACTGACAGACGCTGGCTTCAATATCGGAGATGCCATCGCGGTTGATATGCCGATGACCGTCGAAGCCGTCGCAATCTATCTTGGAATTGTTAAAGCGGGTGGCGTGGTGGTCTCCATCGCCGACAGTTTCGCACCCGATGAGATTGCGATGCGGTTACGCCTAGCAGACACGAAAGCCGTTTTCACCCAAGATTACATTCCACGGGCGGGGAAGCTGTTGCCATTATACGCAAAAGTCGTTGAAGCAGACGCACCGAAAACAATTCTTCTCTCCTGCCGGAGCGAGACACCTGCCCCCCCAACCCAATTGCGAGCAGAGGATATGACGTGGGAACAGTTTCTCAGCGATAAAGATGAATTTGAATCAATACCGTGTCAGCCGCATCAACACACAAATATCCTATTCTCCTCCGGCACCACAGGCGAACCGAAAGCCATTCCTTGGAACCAGACACCCCCCATCAAATCCGCTGTTGATGGACATCTGCATCACGACATTCACCCTGGCGATGTCGTGGCATGGCCAACGAACCTCGGATGGATGATGGGGCCCTGGCTCATCTACGCCAGTCTGATTAATGGCGCCACCATCGCGCTGTACGAGGGAACCCCAACGGGCAGAGAATTTGGTGAGTTCGTCCAAGATGCCCGGGTCAATATGCTCGGTGTCGTACCGAGTCTAGTGCGAACTTGGAAGAACACCGAATGTATGAAAGGGCTAGATTGGCGTAAGATTAAAGCGTTCAGTTCAACGGGCGAGTGTTCCAATCCGCAAGATATGCTATTCCTGATGTCGCTTGCGGAATATCGCCCGATCATCGAATACTGCGGCGGGACAGAAATCGGCGGCGGCTATATCACTGGGACAGTCGTACAGCCATCCGCACCCGCTACATTCACCACACCAGCGTTAGGCTTACTACTCACCATCCTTGACGAAGAAGGTCAACCCACGGATAACGGAGAAGTATTTCTCATCCCGCCCTCAATCGGGCTCTCCACCGAACTGCTCAATCGTGACCACCACCAAGTCTACTTCGAGGACACCCCTGAGTCACCACGCTCACACCCCGAACCACTCCGGTCCCACGGCGACCAGGGAGAACAATTAGGTGCGGGCTACTATCGCATTCACGGCCGCGTCGATGACACAATGAACCTCAACGGCATCAAAGTGAGCTCAGCCGAGATTGAACAGGTCCTAAACTCCGTAAACGGCATCCGCGAAACTGCCGCAATCGCCGTATCCCGCCCCAGCCAATTGGTAATCTACGCTGTCCTTTCCCCAGAACCCAATAGACCCAACGAAATCCTAAAAGAAACACTCCAATCAACAATCAGAAAACACCTCAACCCTCTATTCAAGATTCACGACATCGTTATTATAGACACCCTACCCCGCACCGCCTCCAACAAAGTCATGCGGCGCATACTACGCGATCAATACCAACCCCCCTCCACCGATACGCCATAATCACTTTCCAAGCAAGCCCAACCAACCCCCCGAATCACCGATATGACTGGACCAAATGAATCAATGAAACCATTAAGCATAAGCAAACGTTGATTTAATTGAAACACTTGCAAAAACCAGAGTCAATGTACGGTCACATCAGATTTTTCTTAGACAGAATCCAAGCTTGCCCAATTTTTCGGATAGGGACTCGAAGCACAACCAATAGGGAAAACCAAATGTTAATTCTTTCGCGAAAGAAAAACGAGAGCATCATAATCGGTGACAATATTGAAGTCATGGTTACTGATATAAGTAGTGACGTTATTAAGCTAGGTATTTCGGCACCACGTCGTATCAGTGTTCATCGTAAGGAAGTTTATGAGGCAATTAAGGCTGATAATCTTTTGCCATCAAACCCAGAAGTTGACCAACTTATTAGCAACATCGAATACTGAAGATCGAAACCCGTGTCAACTCCTTACGTCACTAGGTAGTCAGAAGCACCTCGTCCTGACGGATGGTGCGCTCTTTAGTAGCTTGCGCCCTAGCACGTCGCGTCACCGCGTCAAGTCACCCTTGTAGGTAGTCATAAGACTGGGGTACATCCCAGAACCTACAAGGGGGCCTGAAGCGCAATGACTGAGCGTATTACGTGAAACATGCTTAGGGCAGTAGAGTTGGTTCACTCCATGCCTCAATCAAAAAATTCCCTCCTTCGCCCTTCCTACTGCCTTTTATCACCCTTCTCCTCAATACAGCTAGAACCGTTCTACAGAAAAATACCCAATTTAGGGGCATTTTAGTTGTGCAATGCCTATATGTTACTCATATTCTGCCACTCTGTCAAGCGATTCCGTGCTGATGAGTTTTGACGTTCAATTTTCAGGTCCCTTCAAACGTATTGGTATACCCAAAGTTATGATGACATTACCGATTTTGATTGTCAAAGTTCACTAGTCGCTATCGCCCGATAGCGACTCCCCGATTCAAACGGCAAAAAACCCGAAAACGAAAACTCTAATACCAATTGATTACTATTGTCAAGTTATGTGTTCAATGTTATACTTTTGTGTGCTCACTGTGTGGTAAAAACGAAACAACAGGTGCGGTTGATTAAACACAAACAGACTGGAAGCAACGCTTCCACCCTTCCATTCTTCCAACCTCCTCTTCCAATCTTCCACGATTGGCACCAAAATTGCGATTGCAAAATACGACCATGAACGCTATCATCACATGAAAGAGATAGCAACCGAAATCGTTGAAAGTTACACCGAACTACCCCAAGGAATCGTTTTACGCACCCATTCCTCCACAGAGCAGGGGCAAAGGGTGAACACACTAAGGAGAAATTCCAATGAAACGCAACACACTGTTACTTACCATCATCGGTGTGCTATCCGCCATCATTATCGTCGGCGGGATTTACACCGTTACACAGTACAAAGCCCAGAAGGAAGTCACATTAAAAAATAACACCATTAACTTTGCCGTAAAATCGTTCTCGCCAGAAGGCAAAGTTCCCCAACGGCAAAACTTCACACTGACCCTTTCCCGGGAGATTGCCGAAGAATCATTAATCAACACGGAATTGGACAACCCACCGATCCAATTCACCCCACAGATTCGTGGCAGATTTCAATGGGTTCGACAAGACGCGATCCGCTTCTTCCCAGAAATGCCGCTTGCACCCTCCACAGAATACACAGCACAGGTATTGCCAGTTACGTCTTGGCTTATAGGCGGTGCGGATGGGATGCAAACCGTTTCGGACAGAAGCAAGGGCGCGGATGACGCAACACGCTACGTCTTCAAGGGCAAAGGCGAGTTTGCTTTTTTCACCGCACGGTTCAGGGTCAAAAGTGCGGCACTCTCGTTTGAATCGAACAAGCGGAAACGTACACGCCTCTTGGGTACGGTTGAGTTCAACTATTCTGTCCACCCGGCAGAGCTGACAAAACACCTCACAATCGCGTATGATGGCGGCGAGTCAATCCCTTACCAGATTCAAACGAAAGAGCCCAATACCATTATCCAATTGACAACCGAACCCGTTACCCGCGGGCTGAACGAACAGCGCATTCAGTTAGGTATCAACAAAGCACTGAAGGGGCTCAACTGTTACCTCGGTCTTGAGAGGGATTACACCTCGCCGATTATTCTGCGCGGCAAGGCAAACTTGCGTATTAGCTCGGCTAATGTGGATAGACGCAATCGTGATATCCGCATCCGATTCAGCGCGCCCGTTGATGCAGAAGCGGCTAAGCCGTATGTAACGGTTACGCCCGAACTCAATTTCCAACTCGTGGCAGACTACCGTTACCTCAACATCAAAGGTGATTTTAAGTCTGGAACCAGCTATACCGTGAAGATTAAACAAGGAATGAGCGGTGGAAAGAGCGCGGTGCTCAAGCGGAATTACAGTAAGAAGTTTACGATTCCTGACATTGAGCCGAGTCTCCGTTTTGTCGGGGAAGGATTCTTCCTACCGAGAGATGGAAATCTGAATCTCGGTTTGGCGACGACCAACATTGGGCACGTCAAGCTGGAAATCGAACGTGTAGTCGCAGATAACATCGTCTCTCTGCTGACAAGCCGGAGATTCAAAGATTGGATGGGCAAGTCGAACCTTATCCGTGCAGAGCTACAGATCGAGTCGGTAAAGAATGAAGAGGTGACAACGGCACTCTCCCTTGCGGGCATACTCTCCGATGACGATGTTGGCATCTTCAGGATAACAGCGCGCGATGCGAACTATCGGTGGCGTTCCGCGGATACGTGGCTAATGGTCACCGATCTCGGGCTCATGGCGAAAGAGATGAATGGCGAAATGTGGGTGTGGCTCAACTCGCTGAACACACTGAAACCGATTGGGAACGCAGAAGTTCAACTAATTACCCAAACGAATCACACACTCCAGAGCGGCAGAACAGACAGCAACGGACTGGTTAAGTTCCAAACAGAATCCGTACCGTTTCTGATTACCGCATCAAAGGGCGGCGACCTCTCCTTCTTCCAATTGAACCCGAGCCGTATCTCAACGACCAATTTCTCAGTCGCGGGCGGACGGTATCCGGGCAAAGGTTACGATGCGTACATCTACACGGAACGGGGCGTGTATCGTCCCGGGGAGACCGCAAATCTCGCCGTGGTAGTGCGGGGTAAGCACAATATCACACCGCCATCATTCCCCGTACTGATGCAAGTGTTGGGACCAGACAAGCGGATTATGCGAGAGTTGCGCGGTCAAATCAACGCAGAGGGAGCAACGGAATTCAACGTCTCTTTCCCAAGCTATGCAAAGACAGGTTCCTACACAGCCAAGTTGCTGGTCGCGAAGCAGGAGGTTGGACGCACCCACTTCAGTGTTGAAGAGTTTATGCCCGACCGCATCAAGGTAACACTTGAGACAGACCGGGGGAGTTATGACGTTGGCGATGAAGCAACGATTGATGTCGCCGCGGTCAATCTCTTCGGCCCGCCCGCCGCCGATCGAAAAGTCGTTGTCACCTGCGACATTGAGGCTGAAGACCTTTCGCCTGAAAAGTGGCGTTCATTCAGTTTTCATAACGAGGCGATGGAATTTAAGAGACAGCGGCTCGCGCTCGGCGAATCGAAAACCGACCCAGAAGGTAAGGCAATCTACCTGCTCGAAATTCCAGAGAACTTCTCGCCGCCCTCATCGTTGCGCGGCATCCTCACAGCGACGGTCAGTGAACCCGGAGGTCGGGCTGTGAGTGCGTATCAGCGTGTCAACATCCACCCCTATTCACACTATGTCGGCATCCGTCGGGCAGGTGAAGGGCACGTCAAGATTGATGAAGAAGTGACACTTGAATACATCGCCATTGATAAAACGGGCGAAAGTGTCGCAGAGCGGGCACTTGAACTGACCGTCTACAAACTGGATTGGAACACCATCGTCCGGCGGAATCGAGATGGTCGGTATCGCTACATTTCAAAGCAACAAGCGATCAAGCGACAAACGGAGATGTTGACATCGGGAGACGCGGTGTCAAGCTTCCGCTACGCGCCGACAGAATATGGTGAATACCGTATCGAAGTCCGGGATGTGGAATCGCGAGCATCCGCTTCGACATCGTTCTATGCCACAGGTTGGGGCTACGCGCCGTGGGCGATGGCGAATCCTGACAGGTTAGAGATCGACCTTGACAAAGCGGAATACCAACCTGGCGACGTTGCGAAAGCCCAGATCAAATCACCGTTCGCCGGAAAGTTGCTTTTGACAATTGAACAAGATCACGTACTCGAACATCGAGTTGTAACCCTGAAAGAGAACACAGGTGTGATTGAGATTCCGATTAAGGCGGAATACAAGCCAAACGCCTACGTCTCAGGTACAGTTATCCGTTCGACGAAGTCGTTGGAGAAACACGCACCCGCTCGCGCTTTCGGGGTGGTGCCACTGAAAATTGCGGCAGAAGAACACCGACTGGCAGTGGAACTTTCGACCCCTGCGACGATACGCCCGAACCGTGAAATTGAGATACCGTTCCGGGTGTTAGGCAGTGGAAAAACGCAAGTCACGGTCGCAGCGGTCGATGAAGGCATTTTGCAGTTGACCGACTTTAGAACGCCGAACCCACACACGCACTTTTTCAGACAACGAGGATTGGGCGTTGAAACTTATGACCTATATTCGGCGATTCTGCCAGAGATAACAAGCACTACGACCTTTCGGACATCAAGCATTGGTGGCGATGGGGTTGACGCGGGCCGCAAGAAACGACTGAGCACAGTCAGCGTAACGCGAGTTAAGCCTGTTTCACTCTGGTCAGGGTTGGTTGAAACAGACGGAGCCGGTCGCGGTGTGGTGCGCTTCAACGTACCCCAATTCAACGGGCGGTTGCGCGTAATGGCAGTGGCGTTCACGGGCGAACAGTTCGGCGCAACGGAAAAATTTGTCACAGTGCGCGAGCCAATTGTCTTAACACCCACCTTCCCACGCTTCATCTCCGGCGGCGATCGGTTCACAGTTCCCGTGAGTGTGTTCAACGGCACCGGTAGCACAGGCGATTTTGAGATTGAACTCAGCAGCTCACGGTTCGTCGCAATCGCAGGAGATCGAATCCGGAATATAAACATTGAGGCAGGGGTAGAGAAGCAGGTTTTCTTCGAGGTCATGGCACACGATGGGCTTGGAGAAGTAACGTTTAACCTCGCCGCAAAAACCGTCGCACCTTCCGCCAGCGAAGAAGCGATGATAGTCACCAAACTCCCATTGCGTCCAGCGGCACCGCCGGTGTCAAAGACCGGTTCAGGGGTCGTCAAGGCATCGGCACCGGCAGATTTCATTTTCCCATCAAACTATGTTGAGGGAACGCAGGGGTTTTCACTCACGGTTTCTTCATTCCCAGCGGTGAAATTTGCGAACGGTATCTCATATCTGTTGCGATATCCGTATGGCTGAATTGAGCAAACCACAGCGGGCGTGTTCCCGCTACTCACTTTTGATGACATCGCCGAAGCCATTTCGCCTGAAGTCTTTGTAAAAGGGCAAGCAGATTATTTCATTAACGAAGGTATCGCAAAGTTAGAGAGTATGCTACTTCCGTCCAACCATTTCGCTTACTGGCCGGGAGGAACTTACTCGCATACATGGGGTAGCATTTACGCTGCACACTTCCTCGTCGAGGCGCGTAAGGCAGGCTATCAGGTCTCAGACCGAGTCTACAACGATATGCTCATCGGTCTCAAGGAAATCTCAAAGAAGGGAACGGGCGCGAAACGGGCACCGCATGAACCGGATTGGGGCGGCAGTTACGAAACGCAACGCATCGCTTACGCGGTTTATGTGCTTGCAGCTGCAGGAAAGCCTGAGCAAAGCACAATGCTCTACCTGAAGAATGAGCGACTCAAAGACCTCGCGGACTATAGCCAATTCCAACTCGCAGGTGCGTTCGCACTCTCCGGTGACCTGAAGACCGCTCTTGGACTGCTACCATCGTCAATTAGTCTGAGCAGTGCGAATAAGCGAGAATCAGGTGGCAACTTTAATTCATCCGTCCGCACCCACGCGATTATGCTTGACACACTCGCAGAGGTGAATGCAGAGCATCCGTCAATACCGGCACTGGTGAAAAGTCTGACAAACGCAGCAAATAAAAATGGTCGCTGGTACACTACGCAGGAAAATTCTTTCGCGTTCCTCGCGCTCGGCAAAATTCTCCGAAAACAGATTAGCACACAGTACACAGGGAACCTGCGGGTCGATGGAGAGGTTGTCGGTACTTTCGATTCGACAGACCAACGGTATTCCAGCAATGAATGGGCTGGAAAACGTGTGGAATTGAGCATCAAAGGGGAAGGAACAGCTTACTACTACTGGACCGCCTTCGGGGTCGAAGCAGGGTCGTTCATTCGGACTTACGATAGAGGCCTACGTGTTAGACGCACGTATAAGACCGAAGATGGTGCACACATCCCAGACAACACGTTCACACACGGTGACCTATTCGTCGCAGAAATCACTGTCCGACCAACCGAGGACTTAGAGAACGTGGCGGTTGTGGACATGTTGCCCGCAGGGTTTGAGATTGAAAACCCACGGCTAGAGTCTCGTGCCGGCATCCCATGGATGCGCGATAAGGGATTCAAGCCAGATTACATGGACATCCGAGACGACCGCATCATCTTCTTCGGAACGTTCAAGCGGAACCAGCCCCAGAAAATCTACTACGCCCTCCGAGCTGTGACACGCGGTGAGTTCACACTCCCACCCGTCTCCGCCGAGGCAATGTACGACCCAGCAAAATCCTCAGTTGCATCAAACGGCACAATCAAAGTCGTACAGTAGAACGCAACGCAGAACAGAAAGGATGGAAGAAAAAAGACTGGAAGGATGGAAGGAAAAGAGTGGAAGAATCGAAGGATAACGCCCATTCCTCTGCTCTTCCACCCTTCCAATCCCAATCTTCCAATCCCCTTATGGAGATGAAAAATGATTACCAAACGACGTATCGCTCTCGGGTTACTACTTCTGCCCCTGTTGCTGTTTATCATCATAAACTTGCTATTCCCTTTGCCAATCGAAAAACTGAACCGACCAGGCTCAACACTCGTCATTGACCGAAACGGCGAATGGCTTCGCGGCTTCACCGCACCCGACGACTCGTGGCGCATCTATGAACCATCGCTTGAAGAAATCTCACCCAAACTACAAACCGCTGTGCTAACATACGAAGACCGGTGGTTCTACCACCACTTAGGAGTCAACCCCATCTCAGTCGTCCAAGCCGCAATCGACAATATCAAGGCAGGACGAGTCGTAAGAGGCGGTTCGACAATTACAATGCAGATAGCGCGCATGATGGAGCCGAAGGAGCGAACAGTTCGCAGTAAAATGATTGAGATGTTTCGAGCAGTCCAGCTTGAACTCAAATACTCAAAATCAGAACTATTAACCATTTATTTCAACATGGCACCCTACGGTGGTAACATCGTCGGGTCTTCAGCGGCAGCACAGATTTACTTCAACAAACCGCAGAACCGTCTCAGTTTGGGGGAGGCAGCCCTGTTAGCCGCGATTCCGAACTCACCATCCGCATTGCGGCCAGATGTGTATCCCCAAAATGCCCGAAAAGCGCGTAAGAAAGTACTCGAACGACTCCTGAGATTCAAACAGATTGACGAAAGAGAATATCAGGAGGCGGTCAATGAACCCATCCCGACCAAGCGGCACCCCATGCCGTTTAACGCCCCCCATCTCGCCCGGTTGCTCAAGTCGAAGGAGGCAGAAGCACACCCAAAACGGATTCACTCAACAATTGACATTAAAATTCAAGGACTGGCAGAGCGAATCCTACAAACAGCACTTACCCCACTACAAAGTCAAGGGATTTCAACAGGCACAGTGATAGTAATGGAGACCGAGACTCGCGAAGTGTTAGCGATGGTCGGCTCCTACGATTTCTTCGACAAGACCGGCGAAGGACAAGTCAACGGCACAGTGGCACCCCGTTCACCGGGTTCCGCGCTCAAGCCATTCATTTACGCACTCGCTTTAGACAAGGGACTAATCACGCCTGAACGGTTGCTCCACGATGTCCCAGTTGATTATTCAGGGTATCACCCGTCAAATTATGACGGCGGCTATCGCGGCTACGTCACAGCGCGAGACGCACTGGCGAGTTCCCTCAACGTGCCTGCCGTGAATCTACAGATGCAACTCAGTTCACCAAACGAGAGGGGAAGCAATATCAGTGGCTATTCATTTCTCAAACAAGCGGGCATTTCAACGCTACCCGAACCAGAGGAACACTACGGGCTCTCATTGATACTCGGCGGGTGCGAAGTGACACTGTTGGAGTTGACAACCCTCTATGCAGGAATTGCCAACTACGGGAATTTCGCGCCCTATCGGTTAGTTAAGCCCAAAACGGCCCCCCAAAGCATCAATGGAGACCCACAACGACTACTAAGCAAAGCGGCGTGTTTCATCCTGACCGAAATGCTCACAGAAGTACGGCGCCCAGACCTACCCGCCTGCTTTGAATCGGCGGTCAACCTCCCGAAAGTAGCGTGGAAAACAGGCACCTCATACGGCCATCGGGATGCATGGAGTATCGGTTACACGCCCAAGTACACAATTGGGGTTTGGGTCGGGAATTTCAATGGACGAGGCGTTGCGTCCCTCGTAGGCTCTGAAGTCGCCGCCCCCATTCTCTTTGCCCTATTCAACGCACTAGGGTCAGACAGATGGTTCGCTCCACCCCGGGACGTAGATACACGTAAAGTCTGTGCATTAAGTGGAATGCCACTATCATTACAATGCCCCACCTCAAAAGTCGATTTCTATATCCGTAGCACCTCCTCAAACGAACAATGTTCAATTCACAAATTAGTTACAGTAGACAACGGGACCGAGACAAGCCTCTGCTCACACTGCCGCGTCGGGCGCGACTATCGGAAAGTTGTCTTTGCCGAGTGGCCCGCAGAAATCTCAACATGGTTAAATCGAAACGGATTTGCCCTCCCAACAATCCCACCACATAACCCAGACTGTACCGGTGTCATCGCTGGACAAGGCCCAATCATCCAGTCCCCATCAGAGGGCAGCGAGTATTACATCCGAGAAGGGATTCCACTTGAACACCAAAAGATCTGTTTAGAAGCAAGCGTATCAAATCGGACCAAGCAAGTCTTCTGGTTCCTCAACGGCGAACTAATCTCCAACGGCAATCTAGCCGACACCCGCCGCACCGTTTGCTTTTTGACCCCCATAGTTGGCAAACACATCCTAACCTGCGTAGATGACGAAGGCAGAAGCACAAACAGAACACTGATAATTAAAGGTTAACCTGAAGCAACTTTCAAGAATAAACTTGTAGGAACGGCTTCCCAGCCGTGCCCCTTGTAGGAACGGCTTCCCAACCGTGACGCTTTATGCTGAAATTTGCTTAACTTTTATATTGAAACCTGCTTAACCCGTGGGCGGGGTATCCTGCCCCGCACTCTGCTCCAGCGGCGCGGACAGAAACCGAGTTTTTTGCGTCGCGTTCGTCGCGCCACCCGTAGGGTCGGCAAAACTCGGTTTCTCTGGAATAAACCTCCTTAAAAAAACAAAAAACACGACATCCCTGAAAATTTATGATATACTTACAATAACATCCCAAACACGATTCTCCCCCTACAGTCCTTTCTGTTCTTCTTTGCGTCTTTGCGCCTTTGCGTTAAATTTAATAATGCCAACACTCAACCTAAAACCCACACACAAACAAATCAAAACCTACTACGCCGAACTTGACCGATTGACCCGCCTCGGCGTGACGAAAGAAACCTCCGTCCGCGCCCCATTCCAAAACCTCCTCGAACAATGCGGACGACAACTTAACCTCACCGAGATCCTAGAATACCCAATGAAAGGGAGAGGTACAAACCGGATTTTCATTGATGCCGTACTCGTGAACAACTACAACATGCCACACGGCTACTGCGAATCCAAAGATATCCACGACAACCTGCTCGCCGAAGTCAAACGCAAGTTAGAACAAGGCTACCCGCGTGACAATATCATCTTTCAAACCCCAGAACGCGCTATCCTGTTGCAGAACGATTGGCAACTCGAAGCCGACCTAACCGACCCGACCCAACTCGTCAATATACTCCAAGCCTTCTTTGACTACCGCCCACAGGCATACGACGAATGGGAAGAAGCCGTCGCACAGTTCAAAGACGTTGTACCCGAAATTGGGAACGGCTTAGCAGAAATCATCGCAAAGGAACGGGAGACCAACCGTGAGTTTACCGCCGCATTTGCCAATTTCCACGAGAAATGCCGTCAATCCATCAACCCAAATCTCTCCCAAGCCGCAGTTGAAGAGATGCTCATCCAACACCTCTTGACCGTGCGACTGTTCCGAACCGTCTTCAACAACCCCAGCTTCGTCCGTCGAAATGTCATCGCCCGCGAGATCGAGACCGTCATTGATGCGCTCACCTCCCACTCCTTCAGTCGCGATGATTTTCTCGAAAGCCTAGATCGGTTTTACGTCGCCATAGAACGCGCCGCCGCGATGATGAAAGACTACGCCCAAAAACAGAGTTTCCTCAACACCGTTTACGAGCAATTTTTTCAAGGCTTTTCCATCAAAGTCGCCGACACACACGGGGTTGTCTACACCCCCCAGCCAATCGTTGATTTCATGGTAAAAAGTGTGGTGGAGATTCTAAAGACCGAATTTAGTCGCTCCCTCTCCGATCCCAATGTTCACATCCTGGACCCGTTTGTTGGGACCGGCAATTTCATCGTGCGAATAATACAGGAAATTGACAAAACGATGTTGGGGGACAAATACTCGCACGAACTCCACTGCAACGAGATAATGCTTCTCCCCTACTACATTGCCTCAATGAACATAGAACACGCCTTTTTCGAGGCGATGGGGATATATGAACCGTTTAAGAGAAACTGCCTCGCGAATTCGTTTGAACTTGCGGAAGACCGACAATTCCTGCTGTTCACGCCCGAAAACACCGAGCGCGTTAAAACACAGAAGGAGACGGATATGTTCGTCGTTATCGGCAATCCACCCTACAACGCAAGACAAGCAGACGAGAGTGACAACAACAAAAACCAAAAATACGAGACACTCGACAAGCGGGTTGCGGACACGTATGCCAAAGACTCTAAAGCGCGAAATACAAACGCATTATCCGACCCTTATGTGAAGGCGATACGGTTGGCATCCGACCGGATTGGGGATGAAGGGATTGTGGCTTTTGTGACGAACAACAGTTTTCTCGACGGAATAGCGTTTGACGGGATGCGGAAACACCTTGAACACGATTTCACGAAAATTTATCACATCGATCTCAAAGGCAACGCCCGCACATCCGGAGAACGCCGCCGCAAAGAGGGCGGAAATATTTTTGATGACCAGATTCGTGTGGGGGTCGGAATCAGTTTCTTCATCAAGAAAGCCGGCGCGAAATCCGAGCAGGCTGAAATTTCGATTTACTCGGTTGACGACTATCTCAAGGCTCGTGATAAGCAGAACACGTTAATCCAATTTGGTGACTGTACAAACGTTCCGATGAAACAAGTTACCAGCGATGCAAATCACACATGGCTCACCGAAGGCCTCCACCCTGAATTTGAGACTTTTACCCCAATAGGAAATCAGGAGGCGAGGAATGCAAAGGGTGAAGCAGAGAATGTGATTTTTAAGATTTACAGCAACGGTGCTAAAACCAATCGCGATGCGTGGGCGTACAACTTCAACCGAAACGCGCTGGCTGAGAACATGGGCAGGATGATTGAGACCTACAATGAACAAATGTTCAAGTGGGAACGGCAAGCCAATCTCGATGCGAACGTTGATGATTTTGTGGTTTACGATGACAGAAAAATCAAATGGAGTCGTGACTTAAAATTAGACTTAAAGCGAGGCAGAATCGCCGAATACACTGAACATAAGTTGAGAAATTCACTGTATCGTCCCTTTACAAAATCAAACCTGTTCTTTGATCGGATTATGACCGAGGAAGTTTATAGTTGCCCGGCCATCTTCCCTACACCTGAGACCGAAACGGAAAATCGAGTAATTTGTGTCAGTGGACTCGGCAGCAACAAACCGTTTCAAACTCTGATGACAGGAATAATACCAGAATCTCAAATACTTGAAAAGACCCAATGCTTTCCCTTCTACACATACGACGAGGACAGTACAAACCATCGCGAAAACATCACCGATTGGGCGTTGGGGCAATTCCGAGGGCACTACCAAGACGAGGCAATCACCAAACGAGACATCTTCCACGACATCTACGCCCTGCTCCACCATCCCGACTATCGGGAGCGGTATCAAGCAAACCTCAAGCGCGACCTCCCACATCTCCCATACACCCCCGACTTCTGGGGCTTTGCCAAAGCAGGTGAACGGTTAGGCAAGATCCACGTCAACTACGAAGAGGCAGAAGAATATCCACTCCGATTCATCGAAACCCCCGATACCCAGCTCAACTGGCGCGTCGAAAAAATGAAACTATCCAAAGACAATACACAGCTAATATACAACGAATTCCTAACCCTCGACGGGATACCAGCGAAGGCGTTTAAATATCGGCTTGGAAATCGGTCAGCGTTAGAGTGGGTAATCGACCAATATTGCGTCAAGACCGATAAACGCAGCGGCATCATCAACGACCCCAATCGCGCAGACGACCCACAATACATCCTCAAACTCATCAAGAAAGTGCTCACCGTCAGTTTAGAAACAGTAGAAATTATAGAACGATTATCACGGTTCGAGATTTTTTCTCAAAAAAAAACTTGACACGGAGCAAGCGATCCAAGGTGAGCCGGAGAAAAAGACAAGTGGAAAATGGGACCTTAATCTACAGCTCCGAATCTCCGTTATCCTATGCGGATGCTTTTGTGACGCGGGTTTGTCCCCAAAATACCAGAACGTGTCAAAACAGGTGCGGAATATGGGATTAAAGCTTGCTTGAAATCTTTTTTTAGCGTTGACTTTCCGTTGACATCCGGCCTGACCTGAATTCTCCCCGGATATCCCCCCGGACATAGGCCCCCTCTGTATCAGCGAGTGTTAACCTCCAAAAATCAAGCCCAGCACATCGATGTCAACACCCCATCCAGATGTCAACACCCCAAAATCCCTCCCCCGCTCCTGTCCCCATCCCGCTCCTGCTGGATTGACAAATCCAGCATCTCTTTACCCGCAGATGCAGGTAGCAACCCACGTTAGAAACTCGCCCAAATTGCCGTTTTACCCCCCTTCCAAGAAATCTACACGATAGGTCAATTTTTTCTTGCATAATCCAAACCGTTATGATATTATAACAATGCCAACCGCGAAGCATCCTCCCACGAGTGGGAAAATATCGCGGTTTTTTTGTGTATCAAATCCTTCTACAGTTGTTTTTCTTATAAGGTTGTGCCAAAATGTCTACAGTCCTAAAATCTTCCGCTTCCAATCTGTTGTCACCCGTTCTCGAAAGCGAAGGGATCGAATTCGTCGATCTCGAATGCGAAGGCGGAGGCGGACAGCAAACTTTAAGGCTTTTAATTCATAAACAGGGAGGCGTAACAGTCCGAGATTGTCAACACATTAGCAAAGTTGTTCGCCCGATTTTGGACGTTCACAAATTAATCTCGGGGACCTTCAACTTTGAAGTAGCCTCACCGGGAGTTGACCGACCACTCACTACTGAAGCCGATTTCCGTCGCAATATCGGACGGAAAATTCAGATTGAAGTCACCTCTTCGACAGAGAAACCTTCGCAACTGAGCGGCATACTAAAAAATGTCAAAGCAGGAAAGATTCTTCTGAAAGGGAAGACAACAATTCAAGTCGAAATTTCAACAATCACCAAAGCCCAAATCCAACTGATGTGGTAACACCTCAGATAATGGAGACAAACTAATGACAAACGATCTGCTCATGATTATTCGCCAAATAATGGATCAAACAGAACTACCCCAAGAAATTTTTATTGAGGCCATTGAATCCGCGTTATACTCAGCCTCCAAGAGGCGTTACGGCTCAACACGAGGCGTTTCAATCAAAATCGATCTCGACATGGGAAAAATTGCCTGTCATGTGCCGAAAAAAGTTGTTGAGATTATGTATAATTTTGCGAAGGAAATCCCCATCGAGGAAGCGTTAAAAATTAAGCCAGATGCCCAATTAAACGATATTATTGAAGTGGAAGAGCATCTCGAAGATTTCGGAAGAAGTGAAGCGCAAACTGCACGTCAGATTCTTGTGCAAAAAATCAAGGAAGCCGAGCGTGAACAGACCTATCAAGAATATAAAGAGCGTGAAGGAGAAGTAGTCACCGGACACGTCCAACGGATCGAACGTGGCAATATCATTCTCGACTTGGAGAAAACGGAGGGACTATTGCCATTTAGTGAAGTCTTCCATCCTCAAAATTATCGTCGCGGTGATATATTAAAGTGCCTCATTTTGGATGTTCAACTCAATGTGAAGGGCCCTCAAGTCATTCTTTCGCGGAAGCATCCGAATCTGATTCACCGATTATTTGAAATGGAAGTCTCCGAAGTTTACGATGGACTCGTTGAGATTAAGGCAATTGCACGAGACATCGGTGACCGAGCAAAAGTCGCTGTTACGGCAAACGATGAGAATATAGACCCCATCGGGGCGTGCGTCGGCGTGAAAGGCTCGCGGGTCCAAGCAGTTGTGCGAGAATTGGAAGGCGAGAAAATCGACCTTGTCCCATGGAACCCTGACCCGTCAATTTTTATTGCGAATGCGTTAATTCAAGATGATGTGCTCCGTGTCAATATCAGTCAGCACACCCAAAGTGCCCAAGTGATTGTGCCTGATGACCAACTCTCTTTGGCAATTGGCAGGCGCGGACAGAACGCCCGCCTTGCCGCACATTTGACTGGATGGAAAATTGATATAAAGAGCGAATCCGAGGCGAGCGCACAACTTAAAGAAAATATCGCCGATGAGCTCTTTAAATCTCCACCAAGCAAATCAGAGGAGACACCCCCGCATGACACGTTATTGGCAGAATCGGAGGCTTCCGTACACAATGACGGAACCGATTTGGTCGAATTGGATGGTGTCGGCCCCAAAACGGCAGAAACACTTAAAAATTCTGGATTCCAAACCGTAGCGGCTATAGCAGAAGCTTCGTTGGAAGAACTGGCATCTATTCCCGGGGTGGGTAGCAAAACTGCCGAGAAAATTCAGAATGCCGCTTTGCAAACAGTAAATTCCTCTGAAACCTAAATTTCTCAACAATAGGGGGTCTAATGGCTTCATTGCCTATCCGCACCTGTATTGGATGCCGTCGCAAATCTGCCAAAAGGGATCTGTTGCGATTTGTTTGTGATTCAACAGGGAATCTGCAAGCCGATCCAAAAGGAAAGTTGCCCGGACGCGGTGCTTATGTGTGTTATTCCCAAACCTGCATTAACGCCGCTTTCAAATCACATAAGCGCGTAAATTATCTCCTACGAGTCAGCCTCTTAAAACAAGCTGTTGACCGTTTCAAACAGCAACTTTTAGAGTCATACCATACACCGTAGGCAGGGCATCTTGCCCAGCATTCTAACGATACATACATCATTACGCCCTTTCAAATAGGCTCCAAAAAACTATGGCAAACGAAACAGTAATAAATTTTTTCGACATTCCGATTGGACACTTCTCTGACCGGAGCATCCGACGGTTACTCTCAGACAAGGAAAACATCCGAGGATTGTTAGAAATAATGGACATCAATCTGGCAACCTGCATTGATTTTAGCCGAATCATACCAATCAGCCGGAGTTTCATCTTTGATAACCTTCGAGAGCAGATATCTGACCTCGTGTTTCTCGTTCTATTTCGTAGCAAATCGGCAACCAAGGATCTGGAGATCTGCCTCCTCATTGAACACCAATCCACGGTGGATTCATCAATGGTTTCCCGATTGCTCTCTTACGAGAACCAGATTTGGGATTCCCAACGCAGGGAGTGGACATCAGACAACACTCCCCAAAGTCGGCGGCGGTTACACACGGTTATCTCAACTCTGTTTTACACAGGCGACCAGAGATGGAATACCCCGCTGACCCTCAACTCAATAATGGACACACCCGATGAACTCTCTAGGTTTGTCCCAAAATTCGACCTACTGTTTCTAGACTTAAAGACAACAAGTCCAGAGACCCTAACGAAAACCAACCATCTATTCGGGTGGTTGATGACCGTTTTGCAAAAGGAACATGCAAGTGTGGAAGAGATAAGCACAGCGTTAATCAAAGCGATCTCCCACATCAACACCCTTGGTGAAGAAAAAGCGTATCAGATGGACGGCGATTTCCTATCTGATTTCGCTAATCGTCCATCGCCGTCCATCTGAACAACGCGACGAATTGATAACACTCGTCGCCGAGAACATCCAACGTCCTTCAGACAGAGAGGAGTTAGAAAAAATGACACAGACAACCGCTGATCTCCTATTTGCACAAGGCAAAGAACAAGGTATTGAACAAGGCAAAGAACAAGGTATTGAACAAGGTGAAAGAAAGGGAACCATTGAATCCATCCTCGCGTTGCTAGGAACCCGATTCCAACCTAATGCTGTGCAAGCCCTAAAGCCTACCCTTGAAACCATTAACTTGCTACGCCTCAAGGAATTGCTACTCGCAGCACCCCAGACACAAAGCCTAGAGGCATTCACACAAACCCTACACGAATAGTACCCAGGGAATCGGCATCCATGCCTTGGGGCACAGACCGTTTCGCCGAATGACTTTTCAAACAGGAACTTTTAGACTGAAACAACATTAGGATGGGCGACGAACTCGCTAAATTAATACAGTGCCTCAGTTCTGAGCCAGTCGCTTGTTCATACGACGGAGATGACGGAGGTATATATGAAAAATAGTCGGAAGGAAGATAAGAGGCAAACACAAAGACCTAAGAGCCAAAATATTCGGGTCTACGAATTGGCCAAACAGTACGAAATGAGTAGCAGAGATTTGGTTGAAGAGTTGCAATCGTATGGGGTCCCTGTCAAAAATCACATGAGCACGCTTGACCCTGATATGGTTGACCTGGTTGAATCAGAGCGGAGTAGTCAAAATACCGAACCGGAAGAACCTGAAGCGAGAGTACCAGCGGCTTCCGAAACCGCCGACCCCGTGCCAGAGACGCAAGAGGCCCTCCCAGAAAAGAAAGAGCCAGTGTCAGTCACAAAAGAGGAAGTTAAAGAGGAAGATGACGAAACCCCCGCGGCCCGTTCAGAAGTGTCAGAGGGAATAACCGTCGGTGAACTTGCTCCAATCTTGGGATTCAAAGGTACCGAACTAATCATGCGCCTCATGAAAATGGGCATCATGGCAAGTATCAATCAACGCCTTAATTACGAAACGCTACAGGTCCTTAGCGAAGAGTTTAACTTTGAGCCCATCCGTGAACCAACCCTCGAAGAACAACTCCTCAAAGATGAGCCAGATAATCCAGAAGAGCTGATGCCCAGGGCACCTGTTGTTACGATTATGGGACATGTTGACCACGGCAAAACGTCGTTGCTTGATGCCATTCGGGAATCGAATGTTATGGACACCGAAGCGGGAAATATCACACAGCATATCGGAGCATACCATGTCGAACTCAACAGTGGGAACGTCGTTTTCCTTGACACCCCGGGACATGCCGCTTTCACCGCTATGCGGGCGCGTGGCGCACAGGTGACGGATATCGTCGTCCTCGTCATTGCGGCAGATGATGGGGTAATGCCCCAAACAATCGAAGCAGTTAATCACGCAAAAGCCGCAATGGTTCCAATCGTCGTTGCCATTAACAAAATTGATGTTGATGGGGCACAACCCGACCGCGTGAAACAGCAGTTGTCAGACCATGACCTCGTCCCCGAAGAATGGGGAGGGCAGACGATATTCGTCGAGGTTTCCGCGAAGGAGCGAGAGGGTATTGACTTCCTATTGGAAATGTTGCTACTTGAAGCAGAGTTGCTTGACCTTAAAGCAAATCCGAATAAGTACGCCCGCGGAACGATTATTGAAGCAGAACTGGATAAGGGCAGAGGTGCCGTGGTCACTGTTCTTGTACAGAGCGGAACTTTGAAAGTCGGTGATTCCTTCATTGCAGGACGCTACAGCGGAAAGGTCCGAGCGATGATTAACGACCACGGACAGCGTGTTAAGCAAGCGGGCTCATCAACACCCGTTGAAGTCCTCGGTTTTACAGGGATTCCCGAAGCAGGCGACCGCTTTTATGCCATTGACCAAGAGAAGAATGCCAAAGCAATCAGCGAAACCCGACAGGAACAACATCGTAAATCACAACTCGGCTCCCACAGTCATGTGAATCTCGATGACCTCTTCCAGCAAATTCAGGAACAGGAGATTAAAGAGCTTAACGTGATTGTTAAGGGTGATGTGCAGGGCTCTGTTCAAGCCGTTTCCGAGTCATTGGTAAAGTTAGGTACGAATGAAGTTCAAATTAACATCATCCATCAAGCAGTGGGCGGAATTACAGAGACGGACATTCTGTTAGCCTCTGCATCAAACGCAATTGTGCTCGGTTTCAACATCCGCCCGACAACCGAAGCCATGCGCGACGCAGAGCTCGAAGGCATTGACGTGCGAACCTACACAGTCATTTACGACCTAATCTCCGATGTCACCTCTGCAATGGAAGGCTTGCTCGATCCGGAGGTCAGAGAAGTTGTCATTGGCAGAGCAGTCGTTCGTCAACTGTTCAAAGTGCCACGAGTTGGAACAGCTGCCGGAAGTTATGTCAATTGGGGGCGAATAGTTCATAACCATCCTGTCCGGGTACTCCGAGACAATCGCCTCATTTATGAAGGGCAAGTTGATTCGCTCCGTCGATTCAAAGACAATGTCTCCGAAGTCGCCGCGAACTATGAATGCGGCATCGGCATCAACACCTTTTCAGACTTCAAAACTAACGATATACTCGAATGTTACACCTACGAGAATGTCCCCCGTACCCTTAGATAGCATTCCGAGATTTACATTTCTAACATGCGCGTTGGCATTTGCAAAATTTGGCTCAGAGTCCCGGAAAGCCATTCACTGAAAGAGAAGCGAAAAGTCGTAAAAAGTATCATTGACCGCTCGAAGAATCGGTTTAACATTGCGATCGCAGAGGTTGATGCGCTTGACGCACATCAACAAGCTGTGCTCGGCATTGTATCCGTTTCCAACGATTCACGGCATCTCCACCGTCTACTGTCCAATGTAGTCAATTTTATCGAGGACACCTATCTCGCAGAATTGATGGACTACGAAATTGAGATGCTTTCCTAGGTTATACTCAATTTGACACCGCGCTCGCCGTGGATTGATAAATCCACGGCAAATGGGATGAGATGGATTCGACAGACAGCAAGCTAGATTAGGTAATACAATGATAGAAAACAGACGTTCAAACCGTGTTGGGGTACTAATACAAAAAGAGTTAAGTGATATTATTCAGCGTACATTGAGAGACCCACGAGTGCAGTTCTGTACAGTCGCTCACGTCGAAGTTTCCTCCGATTTGAAGTATGCCGACGTTAAGGTAAGCGTCGTGGGTGATAAAAAGCAGAAACTGGGAGGGATGGCAGGGCTCAAAAGTGCCGCAAATTTTCTAAGACGAGAGATTGGACGACGAATCAATCTGCGACATGTACCCGAGCTCCGTTTCACCTTGGATCGCTCCACAGATCACTTAATGGAAATTGACAGGCTACTGAAACAGGTCGGGCCAATTGAAGAAGAAACCGCTCCGACAATCGACGAGGAAGAATAAAAGTCTTCCACACCAACGAATAAATTTTGTCAAGCCCCTATGGAAAGCTATCAGACAATTTTGTCGGTCTTTAAGCACCATCGGTCTTTCGCACTTTCAACACACATCAATCCCGATGGCGACGCTATTGGATCGGAATTGGCCCTCTACTCATTTCTCCAAGCACTTGGAAAAGAGGTCAAGATTTTCAACAATGACCCTATGCATCCGAATTACGACTTCCTCCCCTTCTGCGATGCCATTCAGCCCCCTGAAGCCCATCGCGGTTATGCCCCCCAAGTTTTGGTGATTCTTGATGCTGGGGCGCGCAAAAGAATCGGCGATGAGTTGTGCGACACACTCATCCCAACAGAAGCGGTTGTCAATATCGACCATCACGATACCGCGGATCTCTTTGGAGACTATAACCTTGTCGAAACTGATGCCTCATCAACATCAGAGATTGTTTATCGACTCATTAAGCACCACGGTATGCCGATTGGGAAAGAGCGAGCGTTGTGCCTTTATACGGGGTTGATGTTCGATACTGGATGTTTCCGTTATTCCAATTCGACACCGATTGCCCATCGCATCGCGGCCGACCTGATTGAGGAGGGGGATTTCTCTGCCGATGAGATATATCGGCATGTGTATGAGACAATACCTATTGGGAAGATGCGTCTGCTCGGGGAAACGCTTAAAACGCTCGGCATCACACCAGACGGGAAAATTGCGTGGCTCTATGCAACCCAGCAGATGTTCCGTGAGACAGGAACGGTTTCCGCTAACGTGGAAGGATTTGTCAATCAGATTCGGAGTATTGATAGTGTTGAGGCCGCAATTTTTGTCAGTGAACTTGAAGACGGTACATCAAAAGCAGGTCTACGGAGCAAGACGTACGTTGATGTAGGCCAGATTGCCGCAGAATTTGGTGGAGGCGGGCATCAACGCGCCGCAGGTTGCTTAATTGATGCACCGTGCGAATCAGCAGTTGCCCAACTTGTGGCAAGTACACAACGGAGAATCCGTGAAGATACCTAACCCCCGATTCCCCTTCCCTACAATGACCGGATAAAAACTTGATATGCAAATACACGGTATCCTCAACCTCAATAAACCATCTAACATGACCTCAAGACAAGCCGTAGACCAAATAAAACGACTATTAAAAGTCGAAAAAGCGGGACATGGGGGAACTTTAGACCCAGATGCCACAGGGGTTCTACTGATCTGCCTGGGGGACGCAACGAAATTATTTGACTCGCTACAAGTTGGCACAAAGGAATACGAATGCATCCTAACGCTCGGTGTCACAACAGATACACTCGATGCAAGTGGGAAAATTGTGGACACTTTTGACACGGACCGGATAACTCCTGACCAAGTTCTGGCGGTTGTTGGTCAGTTTATTGGAGAGATTGAGCAGACAGTGCCTATGTTTTCTGCCGTGAAATTCAAGGGCAGACGGTTGCACAAATTGGCACGTCAAGGCATTGAAGTCGAAGACCTGCCCAAACGAAAGGTAACAATCAAATCTATTGAAGTGCTATCAATCAACCTCCCTAAAGTACGAATCCGAGTTGTATGCTCAAAGGGAACATACATCCGATCGCTTGTTGCGGATATTGGATGTCAGCTTGGGTGTGGTGCCCACCTGTCACAATTGATTCGTACCCGATCCGGACGTTTCAAGATTACAGACGGCCATTCACTCAGTCAGCTTGAGGATGAGCCATCTCGCGCTCATCGTGCGGTGATACCCATTGAGGTTGTCGTTGAGACTTTGAATCGTTAACCGTTGTGCCTTGGAGATCGAAGCTTGCAAACTTTTTACGACCTAGAATCCGTTTCTCACCTTCACCAAGAGTTGGTTTTGACCGTTGGCGTATTCGACGGACTGCATATCGGCCACCGCTATGTCATTCAGCAAGTCTTAACAGAAGCAGGAAAGTTGAAACTCCCCTCTGCTGTGCTTGCCTTTCATCCGTCTCCACTCGCCTTTTTGGCACCTGAGAAATGTCCACCAACCCTGACAACGCTTCAAAAAAAGAGAGAGATATTGCAACTGATGGGGGTAAAAATTGCGATTTTTGCCCGTTTTGATGCGACTCTCGCAGAGATGTCGCCCGACGACTTTGTGCAGAACGTGTTACTACAGAAGCTAAAAGCCAGAGTGGTAGTTGTCGGTTACGACTGGCAATTTGGAAAGGGGCGTGCGGGGAACGCAAAGGTGTTAAAATCGCTCGGCGAACAGTATCAATTCGATGTGAAAATCGTTCCTGCAACGGAGATTAATGGGCTTACTGTTCACAGTACCCGCATCCGTGAAGCAATAACAGAAGGAAATCTCGGTTTGGCAACGCAACTCCTCGGACGCAGATATTCAATCGTCGGTAAAATTGTCAAAGGAGAGGGCCGTGGCCGCCAACTCGGATACCCAACTGCGAATATCAATGCCCTCGAACAGATGCTACCGCCAAACGGGGTTTACGCAATTCGTGCAAAACTCAAGGGCGACGTAATTGATGGGGTGCTGAATATGGGGACTCGACCAACGTTTGATGGCGTAAAATTTCAGGTCGAAAGTCATCTATTCGACTTTAATGAAATGGTTTACGGTAAGGAGATTGAGATTATCTTTATCGAAAAAATTCGTGATGAGCGTTCCTTTCCGAATCTAGAGGCATTGGTGAATCAGATTGGGAAGGATGTCGAATCGGCTAAAGCGATTCTGAATCAGGCTGTTGAGTAAATGCGGAAGGACATCCGATAAACCGCACGACTACAAATCTTTACCCGAGTTTAAAATTTATAGAAGATAAATAACGATTTCGGATTGTCAGAAAAGATGGATTTATGGTATCATTTTTAACACTGTATTAAACAAGTGGTATCGAAGAACGCACAATCAGTTGCGCGACTCCGAACCAAAGCGCTATCAACCACTACTACACACCTAAGAAGGAGGTGAGTTAGAATGGGACTCGATACACAGAAGAAAAAAGAGTTAATCGAAACGTATAGGCGGCACGATAGGGATACCGGTTCGCCGGAGGCACAGGTCGCCGTCATTAACACGCGCATTCGGGATTTGACCGAACATCTACGAACCCATAAAAAAGACCATCATTCCAGACATGGGCTTTTTAAGCTGGTGGGAAAACAACGTCGTTTATTGCGCTATCTTTATAATGAAGATTTTCAGCGATATCTTCGTCTTATTGAGCAACTTGGAATCCGAGATATCATAGCGAGGAAAAATTAGTTATCCACCGTAGGAGTTTTGAGGAGGAAAAATATTGAAAGTCGAAATGCAACTAGGGAGCGAGAAATTATCAATTGAAACTGGAAAGGTTGCCAAGCAAGCAGATGGTGCAGCTTGGGTCCAATACGGTGGAACGGTTGTCTTAGTAACTGTTGTTGCCGATCGGAAGAACAGCGATCTTGATTTCTTTCCGCTGACCGTTGATTATCGAGAGAGAGCCTATGCCGCGGGGCGAATTCCAACCGTCTACGGCAGACGTGAACCCCGACCCGGGACGAGTGAACAGTTAATCGCACGTTTGATTGACCACTGCATTCGTCCACTGTTCCCAAAAGATTTTGAGGCAGAAGTACAAGTTTTATGCACGGTGCTTTCTTCCGATCAGCTTCATCCTGCCGATGTCCCCGCTCTGATTGGTACTTCGGCAGCGTTAAGCATCTCAGATATTCCCTTTAACGGCCCAGTTGGAGGCATCACCGTTGGCAGACTCAATGGCGAATTGGTGATAAACCCGACTTATGAAGAACTGGAAGAATCCGAAATTGAACTCTTTGTCAGCGGTAAGGCGGATGCTGTCATGTCGGTTGAAGGTGGCGGCGAAGAGACTCCTGAAGACGAAGTGATTGACGCAATCGTCACCGCTCACGAGGAGATTAAAGAGATTATCAAACTCCAAGACGGGTTAGTTGCTGTCTGCGGACAACCCAAGCGCGAATATCAGACCAAAAAGGTTGACCAAGCATTGCAGGAACGCATTCGGAACCTTGCAACATTACGGATGCGAGAATCAATTGGCATGGAGGATAAACAGGGACGCGCAGATTATCTCGAACAGGTTCAGGAGGATGTCCTCTCCGAAGTTATTGATGATGAATCAGAAGAAACAGATGTCCTTGCAATGACGCAGAATACGATTTCAATACTCAGCGAAATCGAAAAGGAGGAGATGCGTCAATCCATTCTCAGCGAGGGCAAACGTGTTGATGGACGCGAGGTTAAAGAAATCCGACCGATTTCAGGAGAAGTCTCCCTCCTTCCACGCACACACGGCTCTGCCCTATTTACCCGTGGACAAACACAAGCACTGTGTGCAACCACACTCGGTACTGTTGGTGATGAGGATATGCAACGTCGGCTCGACGGAGAGACTCGACGCGCTTTTTATTTACACTACAATTTCCCTCCGTTTAGTACCGGTGAAGTTAAGCGGATGATGGGACCGGGCCGGAGAGAAATCGGGCACGGCGCACTTGCAGAAAAAGCGTTAGAGCCCGTTATACCCTCAAGAGAGGACTTCCATTACACGATTCGCCTCGTCTCAGATATCCTTGAATCAAATGCCTCTTCCTCAATGGCGACAGTTTGTGGTGCGACCTTAGCGTTAATGGATGCCGGTGTTCCCATCGAAAAACCGGTTGCCGGTGTTGGGGTTGGACTCATCAAGGAAGGCGACCAAGAGGTCATTTTAACCGACATGCTCGGTGCAGAAGACTTTCTCGGCGATATGGACTTCAAGGTCGCGGGTACACGCGACGGCGTAACCGCGATACAGATGGACATCAAGATTGACGGTGTGACACCCGACTTGATGCGAAGAGCCCTCCATCAGGCGCAGGAAGGGCGTATGGCGGTGCTTGACCAGATGCAGGAAATTATCGCAGAACCGCGTCCAGATATTTCCGAATTTGCACCCCGTATCCAGTTCCTCCAAATCGCAACGGAAAGGATAAAAGATCTGATTGGACCACGCGGTAAGGTTGTCCAAGGCATCCAAGAAGCAACTGGAGCAACGATTAACATTGAGGATGATGGCACCGTGGAGATCGCGGCAGTCAGTATCGAAGCGTCCCAGAAAGCAGAAGAGATGGTGCTTTCTGTAACAGCGGTCCCTGAAGTGGATAAAGAGTACACCGGGAAAGTTGTTCGCATCACATCTTTCGGTGCTTTTGTCGAAATCCTGCCAGGTAAAGATGGGCTTGTCCATATCTCCCAAATGGGCGATGGATATGTCCGAAGGGTTGAAGATGTCATGGACATCGGCGATGAACTCAAAGTGTCCGTCTTGAGCATTGATGAGCAGGGACGCGTTGATTTAACCGTTGTCGGCGAGCTACCCGGCGGCTCCCCCCCGACAGCAGAGCGGGAGACCCGAGAAAGCGACGCACCAGATCGAGGCGGTTCCTCGTATGACCGCGGCTCTGCTGACCGAGGCCCTGCGCGGAATCGGAGTCGTGGGGGTAATCGTGACTCCCGTAACAGTCGTTTCGGACGCTCAGAGAACTCGCGGGAATCGCGTGGACGCAGGGCACCCCGCATTCCCAAAGACCGATATTAAAAACAAGCGAATCAGCGAATTGCGTACCAAGTGCCGATTCGCTGATTCTCACACGCTCATATCTCATACAGTGAGAGTTTTTGAAGATGCGAAAGAGAATACCGATACGGAAACGCGGCACAAAGGGCCATTTCATAGATCAGAAATCGTTAACTTACCTTTTGACGTTTATCTTAATTCTATTGGTCGCTGCCCTGGTGATTTTGTCCATCCCAGAATATAGAAACGTCGTTATTGACTGGGTCAAAAATGTTATCAATACGGAGAAAAAACCACCTCGTCCGCGTTCTAGGACTGGATTCAGAGGGGATAGTTTGGGGAGCGAGGGCATTATGTGTGCTCAAAGCACTCAAGATTTACACCGCAATTTGAGCTGTGAAGATTGTCTCATTTTTACACGCCAATACGCCAAACCGAATCTGCTTGCCTGCTGACCTCTCGATTTTACCCTGTCTTTCAAATGGCACCACTTTTCCATCCTGACCGTAGAATTTCACGTCTCCTACCTCTGACTGTTGGTCTCCCGCTACGAACCAAAGAACGCGCAATCAACGCGCTACTACGAACCGGAGGATTGGAATATGTTGCAATTTCGGCATATCAAAGCTGACACCCAAACCGTTGTGATTATCTGTAGCGTGTTGATATCTATCTGTATTTTCACAGGTTGTGGATATGTGTCAACCTCTGCCTATCTCGAACACATAAAGTCAATTCGCATCTCGCCTGTCCGCATTGATGATACCGATATCGCTTTTGATATGCTCACGCAGAGACCCTATGATGAGATTATCCGGGAGAAACTCATCGACAAGTTCAATCAGAAATGGAGTGATGGAAACGATGCCGAGTTTGACCTGATTATAATTGATTATAACCTCACCCCCCTTGATTATGATGCCAACAATCGGCCGATACAATTTCGTATGAGCCTACTGATTGAGTATATATTCAGAGACCGGGTGCGAAACAAAATTATTGACCAGAAGGATAATTACCTCCAAGTTCACGATTTCTACGTTGTTCAAGGCTTTGAACCGCCGGAAACCCGCGAGCAGGCAAAGTCAAAACTTATCGAAGAACTCACTGAAGATCTCTATAGCGAACTTGCCGAACAGTGGTAGGCAGAAGGATGCGCTATGAATCGCACGACGAAAAACCTACAGTTTCACATTGCATCCCTTATTCTTTGTATGCTCGTTTTCCTAGCGTGTTCAGAACAGGGAAACTATACTGCTGTGAGCCATAAGGGAGCGTATGTCTTCGGGGTGTGGCAAGCGCATACGGCGAAGGTAGCGGAAGAGTTCGCGCACCATATTTCGCAATCCGTCGCCGCCTCATCCGCATCTATTGAACCGCTACCAATCATCACAATCGCTAATCCGACAGACCTCCTCCCAATTGATGGAGAAGTATCCCATTGGGTGCGGTCGTGGCAGTTAGCACTCCGCCTCAGTTTGGAATTTGAGGTTGAGTTTGGAAAAGGCGGTACGCCTCCCTCATCGGCTTTGCGGCAGGCGTTTCACAGCAAGGGAATGCCACTCTCTGAATACGCGATTATATCCACCGAAAAGCGGGGAGTCCCGTCAGCCGCAAAGTGGCTGATAATTGATGAGGCAAATCAACAGATGTACGCAATCAAAAAAGAGGAGACCACATTGAAGGTTTATTGGCGCGAGCCAAGTACGTATACTGGGAAAAACCTATACAAAAACGTTATTGGCGAGGAACCGGAACTATACCATTCCTACGGATTTATTGGGCAAGCAAATATTGAATACCAAACCCCCCGGTTTTCATCCCGCCCGCTCATCTTTGTTGAGATTTTTGACATGGGAAACCTTGAAAACGCCTTTGGGATTTACAGTTTCAGTCGATACCCAAAGGATAAATTTGAATGGGTCGGTAGCAGAGCGTATATCTCAAGCGATACACTCGGCTTTTGGAAGGGCAAATACTTTATCCGAATCAGAGAGTATGAGTTTGCTACCGGCATCAGAGCAGGGATGTTCGATCTTGCAAAAGCGATTGCGAGTCGTATCAAAGACCGACCAGCGAAGCCGCATATACTGAAGTTACTGCCTCAAAAGGGACGAATGCCGAACAGTGAGAAATACTTTTTCTCCAATTCGGCATTACGAAAAATCTATCGTTTTCTACCGAAAGACGGTCTTCAATTAAGCACAAATGCGGTGGGGATTGCAGCTTCATACCCACACGGGTCTGCCCCGAAAGAGTGGTTGGATATGATGATTGTATTCGTCATTCGCTACCCGCGTGAATCGGAGGCAAAAGTCGCTTATGAGGCTTACCGGGCTCATCTCCTGACCCACGCAATCACAACTCAGCCAATTGAAACAATTGAAACGGAAGGAATTATCGCCAGCATGATGAATGACACAGACCGTTAAACCGATTTAATCTGAACGCGCAATCAACGCGCTACTACAAACCGCCTGAAAGGAGCTATTTCATGCGAGGAGACTTTGAAGCATATCTCAACGATTCATTCCGCGATGACGAGGGAAAACTCGACCTTGACCAACTGTTAGTCCTTGAAGATGAAGCGGAAATGGATGTCGCCGTTATTATGCCCAACACCCAACCTGAGCCGCCAAACGAGGAACTCGCCGATGCCATCAGAGACCACCCGCGTGTGCTCGGCTGCGCGCTCATCCATCCGACAGAAGATGACCCAGTTGAGCAGGTACACAGTGCGGCAAATGAGTGGGGCATGAAAGGCATCAAGCTAATGCCCGCAGTTCACAAATATGATGTTGATGATTCCATTGTTAAACCTGTTGTTGAGGCCGCACGAGATAACGGGCTCATCGTTTCAATCCACTCGGGTCCGGGGAATTGTCACCCCACGCGCATCGGGAACGTCGCAAGTTGGATTCCTGAAACGCCTGTGATTATGGATCACATGGGGTTTCCCGATGACCTAGATGCGGGCATCGAAGCCGCCAAGGCGAATCGCAATATCTATTTGGGAACGACAATTCTTAGGTTTCACCGTCGATGGGGAACTGACCCAGACCAAGTCGTCCCAACGGAGGTGAACAAAGCTGTCGATGAATTGGGCCCCGAACAGATTGTCTTCGGCTCGAATCTCCCCGAGTATCGTCCAATTCAGGTGATGAACGCGATACGTCGTCTCGAATTGGGCGATGAGGCAGAGGCGTTGATTTTTGGGGAAAATTTGAGTCGGATCTATGGGTTGGAATAAACACATGAATTTCAGAGGATAGGAATAAGGAATGCCAGCAACACCAAAACGCACACAACTTTATGAAATCCACAAACGACTCGGTGCACGCCTGATCGAATTTGGCGGTTGGGAGATGCCGGTGCAATATAGCGGCATCATTGACGAACACTTGACGGTCAGATCTAACGCAGGGCTATTTGATCTCTCGCACATGGGCGAGATCGAGATTCGCGGTTCAGGCGCGTTACCGCTTATCCAAAAATTGATTACCAATGATGCCGCGAACAGGCTTGTTGATAGGCGTTCGCTCTATACCGCAATGTGCAACGAAGCGGGTGGGATTGTCGATGACCTTGTTGTCTACCGGTTTGCCGCAGACCGGTCCATGATTGTCGCAAACGCCGCGAATATTGAAAAGGATTTTGAGTGGATTTGCGCTCACAACGACACGGGAGCTGAGATTATAAATCGGAGCGACGAAACCGCTCTCGTTGCGCTGCAAGGGCCAAATTCTCCGAAGATTCTCCAAACGCTCACGGGCGTAGATGTCACAGCAATAAAGCCGTTCTGGTTTGCAGAGGGCGAAGTCGCAGGGATTCCAACGATGGTCTCACGGACAGGGTATACGGGGGAAATTGGCTTTGAGCTCTATGTTGCCGCCAATCGTGGAGAAAAACTGTGGAACGTCCTCTATGAAGCAACCCAGTTGGTCGGTGGGAAACCTATTGGGCTAGGAGCGCGAGATACGTTACGGTTGGAAGCCCGACTCAGCTTGTATGGAAACGACATTGACGAAACGACGACACCGTTGGAGGCAGGCTTGCGCCGATTTGTATCGTTTGACAAAGGAGAATTCATCGGGCGAGATGTCCTGAGCAAGCAACAAGAGGAAGGCATCAAACGTCGCTTGGTTGGATTTCAGATGCTAGACCGTGGCATTGCACGTTCACACTATCCAGTTTATTGTGGAAACCAAGGTATCGGGGAGGTCACAAGCGGTGCGCCATCACCGACCCTGAAATGCAATATCGGATTGGCATACCTTCAGACCAAACAGAGCAAAATTAACACGAAAATCGAAATCGAGATTCGCGGCAAACGCCACCGGGCACAGGTTGTCCGAACACCTTTTTACAAGGCTGCCGGATAGAATTTTGTAATACCGGAGGCGGGGCATCCCGGCCCCGCATCAACGGACACCCAAAACCCGGTTATTAAACGAGGATTTAGATGTTTCCAGACGATGTAAAATACTTAGAGAGTCACGAATGGGCACGACGGGACGGAGATATCGTTGTCGTCGGTGTCAGTGACTACGCACAATCAGAAATTCAAGATGTTGTCTATGTCGAATTACCAGAGGTTGGCGACGCTGTCGAACAGGGCGGAGAATACGGCACCATAGAATCTGTCAAAGCCGCGTTCCCGCTCTACGCGCCCGTCAGCGGTGAAGTAATCGAAACTCACGATGCGCTCGAAGATGCACCGGAATTGGTAAACAATGACCCCTACGGCGAGGGATGGATGGTTAAGCTACGGATGAGCAATCCAAGCGAATTTGATAATCCAATCCTCATGTCTGCAAATGAATATCAAGGGTTGATTGAGGCACAAGAGGACAAATAGGGCGGTTGCGGCCAGTTTGGATACCGTATGGATTGTGGAGGAATTATCCAATCTGCACTGCTCTACCGCCCCTCGCCGCGCACAACAGGGGCGTTGTTTTTGAATTGCCCTCGAATTTCTTATCTGTTATAATAGGCACTCACAGATACCCATAAGTTTCTTGATGATAGATCGGAGGAAAACAGTGGCACTTGAAGAATTGAAGCCTTCAGAAGTAAAACAGATAGTTCGCCAACTCCCTGAAACCCGTTGGATTCAAAATCTTCGACATCCTTGCTACCAATTGCGCCATCCGATTCCAGTCTTAGTCGAAAGCGCAGACGATGGTGTGACCGCCAACTACGATGATGCCGAACTCAGCGGCACAGGCGAAAATGTGAAAGCGGCAATCCTCGACCTGTGCGCGAAAATTGTCGCACATTATGAGGCGTTACAGGCAAACGGTGTCAAATCTCAGGAGTATACGTTCCTCAAACAAATGATTGAGGAAATTCAACCCCCAGATTGCCAATGAATTGGGGCAAAATTTCCCAAATGTCTTTAACCCTGAGACATGGATTCCTTATTCAATTCGTCAAGCATCAGATGTGACCATCCGAATCTACGATCCGCACGGCGAACTGGTTCGGACCCTTTCGCTCGGGGAAAAGCAGGCAGGGAAGTATTTCACGAAAGGGAAAGCCGCGCATTGGGATGGCCGTAATGAGATTGGAGAGCGGGTGACAAGTGGGATTTACTTCTACCATATTCATGCGGGAACGTTCTCTGCCACTCGAAAAATGGTCATGACCAAATAGGACGCAAGGCGTACCACGGTATTTTTGGATTTTGTGGCTGTCAACACGATGGAATACACGGCATTTTCATCGTCTCCAACATAGCTATCAAAGTGGATTAAGGAGGAATCTTCAATGAAATGGCGAAAATGGGCTCTACTATTCTCGATAACCCTTTTTTTCGGTGTTCGACTATGGGATGCGATTGCCCAAGCCCCAACCAAACCCCAGATTGTTTTCAGCATGAAAGATGATATCTATGTGATGGACACCGATGGCACAAATGCCCGTCGGCTCACTTACCATCCTGCAATAGACGAATTACCTTGTTGGTCCCCCGATGGTAGACAGATTGCATTTAGCTCAACTAGGGATAATGTGTCAGGTGCTTACAATGTCGAAATCTACGTGATGGACTCATACGGGCCCAATATCCGTCGCCTCACTCATCACCCCGGGGTAGATGTTTACTCTAGTTGGTCGCCGGACGGAAAACAGCTCGCCTTCGTTTCAGATCGGGACGGGAACGCCGAAATCTATGTGATGACACTCGATGGTGCAAGCCTGCGGAACCTGACCCAGCATCCATCAATTGATACGGCACCGAGCTGGTCGCCCGATGGCAAACAGATTTTCTTCGCATCGAATCGGCGCAGGTTCTTTGAGGAGTTCGGAAATCTCGCAGGAACGGAAATTTATGTGATGAACGCCGATGGGAGCGATGTCCGCCGCCTCACCGAGAGGCAGGGCGGACCACCGTACTTGGAGTCGGATAGGACCCCTTGCTGGTCTCCAGATGGGAAGCAGATTGTCTTCATTTCATTCCGGGGGGAAGCCGTCCGGGATGGTGGAAGCGATGACATCTATGTGATGGATGCCGATGGGAACAATCAGAGGAACGTCAGGCCTTCTTTGGCGGGGGAAATGGATCCCCGCTGGTCTGCGGATGGGGCGCAGATTGTTTTTGCCTCAATCTCAATTGTCCCTTCAATACCGGAGGTAACACCTTTACCGGGTAGAGGCTCCATTGATATCTATGTGATGAACTCTGATGGGAGCGGTGTGAGGCGATTAACCGAATATCATCTCGACGCTCGCCATCCAAGGTGGTTTGACCCGGGCTTGGTCGTCTCTGTCTCAAGACAAGGCAAGCTACCATCCATCTGGGGCCGCTTGAAAGTTGTACCGTGATCACTGACACTCCAAAGCAGGCATGGGGGTGTATTTAATGAAATGGCGAAAATGGGCTCTACTATTCTCAATAACCCTTTTTTTCGGTGTTCGACTATGGGATGCGATTGCCCAAACCCCAACCAAACCCCAGATTGTTTTCGGCATGAATAATGATATCTATGTAATGGACACCGATGGCACAAATGTCCGTCGGCTCACTTACCATCCTGCGATAGATAGCGGCCCCAGTTGGTCCCCCGATGGTAGACAGATTGCCTTTAGCTCACTTAGAGACAATGTGTCAGGTGCTTACAATGTCGAAATCTACGTGATGAACTCAGACGGGACCAATATTCGGCGCCTCACCCACCACCCGGAGGAAGATGAGCTCTTTAGTTGGTCGCCGGACGGAAAACAGCTCGCCTTCGTTTCGTACCGGGATGGAAACGCCGAAATCTATGTGATGACTCCCGATGGGGCGAATCTACGAAACCTGACCCAGCATCCATCAATTGATTCGGGACCGAGCTGGTCTCCCGATGGCAGACAGATTGTTTTCGCATCAAATCGGCGCAGGTTCTTCAAGGAGTTCGGAAATCTCGCAGGAACGGAAATTTATGTGATGAACGCCGATGGGAGCGATGTTCGCCGCCTCACCGAGAGGCAGGGCGGCCCCCCGTACTCCGAGTCGGATACGGCCCCTTGCTGGTCTCCGGATGGGAAGCGGATTGTCTTCACTTCATTCCGGGGGGAAGCGGTCCGGGATGGTGGAAACGAGGACATCTATGTGATGGATGCCGATGGGAACAATCAGAGGAACATCAGGCCCTCTTTGGCGCGGGACATGCACCCCTGCTGGTCTGCGGATGGGACGCAGATTGTTTTTGCCTCGGTTGTCTCCTCCATACCGGGGGTGAGACCCAAACCGAGGGCCAGCTACATCGATATCTATGTGATGAACTCTGATGGGAGCGATATGAAGCGATTAACCGAACATCCTTTCGACGCTCACTATCCAAGATGGTTTGCCCCGGCATTTGTTGTCTCTGTCTCAAAACGAGGCAAGCTACCGTCTATCTGGGGCCGCTTGAAAGCTGTACCGTGAATAATGACGCACCAAAGTTAGTGTTGTTCTATTTACCACAATTTAACGATGGATAAAGCTAGCCTGTTTTGAACCCCCTGTAGCCCCAACCTCCCTGTAACCCTCCTGTCAAAAGGGGATGGAAACGGGGATTTATACATGCCAACAACACAAGAACACCAAAATAAGCAAAGCAGGACACAACTCGCGCTCTCCGATCTCGAACAATCTCGAAATCGCCCTCAACACAGTGATCGGATTGCTTAAAATCCCGATAAAACTATGCCAGATCAGACTTCGCAATTGACAGATTTCACCGATACTTTCGTTGACCGCCACATCGGCCCCCGCGATGAAGAGGTCAAGTTGATGTTAGAGATAATTGGATATGCCTCGCTTGATGCCTTCATTAAAGATGTTGTCCCGATGGATATTCGGCATGAACATCCACTGAATCTAGCCAGGAGTCGAACAGAATACGAGATTCTCGCCGAACTCAAAAAGATCGCTTCCCAGAATCGGGTATATCGGTCTTTCATCGGGATGGGCTACTACAACTGCATTACCCCGCCTGTCATCCAGAGAAATATCCTTGAGAACCCCGGCTGGTATACGCAATATACCCCGTATCAACCCGAAATCTCACAGGGCCGCCTTGAGGCTCTGCTAAATTTCCAAACGATGATTATTGACCTGACCGGGTTGCCGATTGCGAACGCCTCGCTCTTGGATGAGAGCACGGCGGCGGCTGAGGCAATGAGCATGTGCCTTGCCGTGCAGAAAGGCGATGCGAGCAGAACATTTTTTGTTTCAGAGACATGTCACCCTCAGACCATTGCAGTACTGCGTACCCGAGCGGAGCCGCTGGATATCGAATTACTTATCGGCGACCATCGAACCGTCGCCTTTGATTCCTCGATTTTTGGGGCTATCGTCCAATACCCTGCAAGCGACGGGGCCATCCACGATTATAGCGACTTCGCAGAAAAAGTTCACGCGACGGGCGGATTGTTGGTCGTCGCTGCGGATGCGTTGAGTCTCACGCTCTTGAAACCGCCGGGTGAATTTGGAGCTGATATTGCGATTGGGTCTACGCAACGATTCGGTGTCCCGATCGGTTATGGCGGGCCGCACGCGGCTTTTTTCGCAACGCGGGAACAGTATAAGCGCAACGTACCCGGTCGAATGGTCGGGGTTTCACAGGACGCAGAAGGTCAACCTGCACTGCGCCTCGCACTTCAGACGCGGGAACAACATATCCGACGCGAAAGAGCGACCAGTAACATCTGCACTGCACAAGTGCTTTTGGCGGTGATGGCGAGCATGTACGCGGTGTATCACGGTCCTAAAGGGCTTCGCCGGATTGCTGAGCGGGTGCATCGGCTCACAAGCATCCTTCGTGAAGGTTTGCAGAAATTGGGGTATGCAATGGATGACACCCCTTATTTTGATACACTCTGTGTCAATCTTGGTTCAGTTCAGCTTGACGGGCTCTTGCCCACCGCCGCGCATCACCAGCTTAACTTCCGAATTTTCGAGCGAGACCGCGTCGGAATTTCACTCGATGAGGCAACCTCAATCAAGGATGTTGATATGCTTCTTGAGATTTTCGCCGCTGATGGCAATCTCCGCGTTTGGACTCGCGATTTAATTACCGTAGAAGCAGAATCAGCAGAGACAATCCCTGAACATTTGCGGCGAACAAGTCCCTATCTGACGCACCCAGTCTTCAACACCTATCACTCCGAAACGGAAATGCTTAGGTATATCCACCGCCTTCAAGGAAAAGACCTGTCGTTAACGATGTCCATGATTCCACTCGGCTCTTGCACGATGAAACTGAATGCAACCACCGAGATGATTCCTGTCACCTGGCCCGCATTCAGCCAACTTCACCCGTTTGCCCCTATTGAACAGACGAGGGGCTACCAAACCCTCTTTGAGCAACTCGAATCGTGGCTGTCCGAGATTACCGGATTCATCGGCATCTCATTGCAACCCAACGCTGGCTCGCAGGGCGAATATGCAGGGCTTTTGGTCATTCGTAAATATCATCAAAGCCGCAACGAAGGCCACCGCAACGTCTGCCTCATCCCGGAGTCCGCGCACGGTACAAACCCAGCCAGCGCAGTGATGGCGGGGATGCAAGTGGTCGTCGTCGCGTGTGACGATGCGGGCAATGTTGACCTCGACGCGCTCACGTCAAAAGCGAAAGCACACGCTCAAGAACTTGCGGCGGCAATGATTACTTACCCTTCAACACACGGTGTGTTTGAGGAGGATATTCGGGAAATCTGCGAAATTGTCCATCAGTACGGCGGACAGGTCTATATGGACGGTGCCAATATGAACGCGATGGTCGGGTTGTGTCGGCCGGGAGATTTCGGGGCAGATGTATGTCATATCAATCTGCATAAGACATTCTGTATCCCGCACGGCGGCGGTGGGCCCGGGATGGGGCCGATTGGCGTAAAATCCCATCTTGCGCGTTTTCTCCCCACGCACCCGGTGGTGTCGGTTGGCGGCGAAGATGGGATTGATGCCGTTTCCGCCGCGCCATGGGGCAGTCCGAGCATTCTTCCAATTTCTTGGGCGTACATTGCGATGATGGGCGCAGAGGGATTGAAACGTGCGACGGAGATTGCGATTTTGAATGCCAACTATATCGCCAAATGCTTAGAACCGTATTATTCAGTGCGTTACACGGGAAGGAACGGGCTTGTCGCGCACGAGTGCATCATCGACTTTAACAGTTTTAACAAAACGACCAGCATCCGGGCCACTGATGTCGCTAAACGACTGATGGATTACGGTTTCCACGCGCCCACTGTGTCATTTCCTGATGCCGAAACCTTGATGATTGAGCCCACTGAGAGCGAGTCGAAGGCGGAATTGGATCGGTTCTGTGAAGCTATGGTCTCTATCCGGGAAGAAATCGCTGAGATTGAGCGTGGCGTATCAGATGCAACTGACAATCCCCTCAAAAACGCGCCACACACCGCAGAGCAATTGACACGTACAGAGTGGGGTCATAAATATCCACGCGAAAAAGCCGCGTTCCCGATGCCGTGGAATCGGGAACGCAAATTCTGGCCCCCTGTGGCACGGATTAATGAGGTACTCGGAGACCGTAACTTTATTTGTGCATGTTTACCGATTGATGCCTACGATGTGGAAAAATAGAAAGAAAGACATGAAATGAAAGCAATTATCATAGGTGCAGGGGAAGTCGGATTCCATATCGCAAAACGTTTGACAGCGGAGAAGGATAACGACGTTGTGCTGATTGACGAGTCAAATGACGCTTGTCAGCGTGTGCAGGAGCAGTTGGATTTGTTGACCCTAGAGGGCTCAGGGGCTTCCCCGCCGTTGCTCAAAAAGGCAGGTATCGAAGATGCGGAACTCCTCATTGCAGTCACAAACTGTGATGAAATTAACATGCTTGCGTGTCTCATTGCATCCCGATACGGTGTCACCACGAAAATTGCGCGGGTTTCTTCCCCCGACTACTGTGCCAGCGAACACAGTTTGGCACCGGAAGATTTTGGGATTGACCTGCTCGTCAACCCCGAGCAACTCTGCGCTCAAGAATTCTTCCAATTGCTCAACACACCGGAAGCGCGTGAAATCGTCGAATTTGAGGACGGCAAGGTGCGGCTCGTTGCATTCCGAGTGAAGGGGCAGAACCCACTTCAAGCGAAACCGATGGCGCAACTTGGGGATGAAGGGCAGGTGTCAGGGCTACGTTTTACGGCGATTAAGCGCAGAAACGGAAACACGATTGTGCCGAAAGGTACAGACTATATCCTCGCTGGCGATGAAGTTTTTGCTATCGGGAGTCGTGAAGAAATCAAGAATCTGCTTGAACTATCGGGGGTTTCACTGAATCAGAAGCTGAACAGGGTAATCATCGCTGGAGCTGGACAGATTGGCATCTATCTCGCCCAGACACTTGAAGCCTATGGCACACAGGTCAAAATCATTGAGCCCGACCTGAAATTGGCAGAAGTCGCGTCCACTATCTTAAAAAGGACAACGGTTTTACACGGCGATTACCTTCAGCCCGGATTCTTGGAACAAGTAGGTATCGCAGGCGTTGATGGGTTTGTCTCCGTCACTGGGGACGATGAAGACGACATCCTCGCGTGTGTAACAGCAAAGCAGTACGGTGCGGCGCGTGTGCTTGCCCTCGTCCAGAATCCCCGGTATCTGCCAATTCTCGCAGAGATTCCTGCGCTCGATGCTATCGTAAGCCGTCATTTGACAGCGGTTGGTAACATCCTTCGCCTTGTGCGTCGTGGGGACATTGTCTCAGTCGCCTCCCTGCGAGAGATTGATGCTGAAGTCATTGAACTGGTCGCAGGGGTGAATTCTAGAATTGTCCATAAAGAGATTATATCATTTCGCAACAAATTTCCTGAAGATGCGCTGATTGGGGCAATCGTCCGGCGCGACCGTGTCATTGTCCCGACCGGAAATTGCGTGATTCAGCCCGGGGACAGGGTTATTGTATTCAGTATGCCGGAAGCAATCTCAAGTGTTGAGAAGTTCTTTCAAACCGATAAACGGAACTCGTGAATTTAAAATTAGTTCTCTATACGCTTGGCAATTTATTAATCTTTCTTGCAGTAGCGATGTTTGTTCCGCTGCTGATAGCCCTCTACTACCGGTCCGCAAACGGTGAATCAGACCTCGGTGCGTTTATATTCGCTTTCGGGACGACGCTTGTCGTTGGAGTGCTATTGCGTTTGACGACGAAATCGGAGCGAGAACTGGGGAACAAGGAAGGTTTCGCCATCGTCGCATTGGGATGGGCAATCTGCGCTTTATTCGGCTGTCTTCCGTATCTCTTTCATCGCGTATTCGCCGCGGACAGCAGAAACTGGCTGGTTGAATTTTCATTCTGTTATTTCGAGTCCATGTCCGGCTTCTCAACAACAGGGGCAACGGTTCTCACTCAAATTGAGTCTCTAGCTCAGGCGACTCTGTTCTGGCGGAGTCTGACGCATTGGCTTGGAGGCATGGGCATTGTTGTCCTTGCCCTCGCAATTTTGCCAATGCTGGGGGTCGGGGGGATGCAACTTTTTCGCGCCGAAGTCCCCGGTCCCCAAAAAGACCGTTTGACCCCGCGCATCGCACAGACCGCCAAACTGCTTTGGGGGGTCTACGTTCTGCTTTCCGTCTTTGAAACAACCCTTTTGTGGCTGGGCAAGATGCCTCTGTTCGACGCACTCTGCCACACCTTCGGCACGATGGCGACGGGCGGGTTTTCGACGCAAAATCTGAGCATCGGTCAGTATAACAGCGTCTACTTTGATACGGTGATTATCGTTTTCATGTTCCTCGCTGGCGTTAATTTTTCATTACACTATCGCGCCTTGCAGGGTAATTTTAAGAGCTACATTCAAGATACAGAATTTCGATTCTACTGCTTCATGCTACTGCTCTGTACGGGACTGGTCGTTTGGAATACAATGAGCGCGAGAGTCGGCGAAGCGGAGGACGTTGTCTACAAATCGTTTGGCACTTCGTTGCGGCATAGCACTTTTCAGGTCGTCTCAATCATGACAACCACAGGCTACGGCACCGCTGATTTCGAGAAGTGGCCCGAGTTATCGAAATTTATCTTGGTCGTTCTGATGTTTTTCGGAGGGTGTGCCGGTTCGACAGGGGGCGGGATGAAGCAGGTCAGGCTACTCCTGCTCATTAAACAAGGATATACGGAGACCAAACAGTTAATCCTTCCACACGCAGTTCTCCCGTTAAATTAGGCACTCAGGTCGTTCCGCAAGAAGTGATGAAAAATATCCTCAGTTTCTTTTTCATTTTTATCGGTATCTTGGCGGTTGTCACCTGCATGATGGCAGCGTTGGGGCTAGACCTTATCAGTGCAGCAGCGTCCACCATTGCGACAATGGGGAACATCGGGCCCGGTCTAGGTTCTGTCGGGCCGGTTGACAATTACGCCCATATTCCAACGCTAGGAAAGTTTATCTTAAGTTTCTGTATGCTACTCGGACGCTTGGAGTTATACACCGTGCTCGTCTTATTCGCTCCAGAGTTGTGGCGCAAGTAAGCACTTACCCCACACTGCTCTTGCTGTAGCACTGAAACTTACTGGGACAGTTACCCTAGACCGCTCCTGCTCGATTGACAAATCCAGCAGATCCTACGCCGCGATTTAATCTATGATAACCCAAGTTGCGACTTTGATAACAAAAAGGATCCACCAATGCTCACAGAACAGCAGCTCACACATTTTCAGACCTTCGGATTTTTGGTCTTCCGACAATTGTTCAGCCGCGACGAACTGAAGACCATCCACACTGAGTTTAAGCACGCGCTAGAATCCGCCTACCGTGACCAGCCATTTGACGGGACGCACAGGTATTGGGTCATGATGATGGGACCAGAGACCCCTTTCTTCGCCACACTGCTCGAAGACCCACGATTCTACGAAGTTGCAGAGCAGTTGTACGGCGAAGATGTTATGGGAGTCGGTGCCGACGCGAACCGTTACGTTGGCAACACAAATTGGCATCCCGACCACGATGCCAACCCAGCTAAAGATTGCTACGGTGTGAAATTCGCCTACTATCTTGAGCCCGTTGATGCTGACACCGGGGCGTTGCGGGTCATCCCAGGGTCACACAAGAATCCGTTGCACAGCGAACTGCGGAGAAATATGGGACAGCTCGGTCTTGAGGTGTACGATGTTCCCGGTTACGTCTGCAAATCGGACCCGGGCGATGTGGTGGCCTTCGACATGCGTTGCTGGCACGCCAGTTGGGGTGGTAGCAACGACCGCCAGATGTGTACGCTGGTCTATTACAACAACCCCAAGACCCCCGAAGAGGAAGCCGCGACCCGTGCACGGACAATGCGAAATGCCCAAACGCCCGCACAATTTAATCGACAAGGGCAACCGCTTTATCACCCGCACTGGGTTGAAAATCGTGGCGGAGGTGAAAAACGCCAACGGTGGATAGACCGGATGCGAGGGCTAGGATTTTTCGATCCGCCGCAGACGTAAATCAAACTATCGTATTTTCCGCGCATTACACCCCTTGAGAAAGACACCCACAATATGATATAATTTCACATCAGATAACTCAAATCTCAGTTCTAGGAGGAACAGATTATGTCAACCCTTGTACATGTCGGCGTTCGGGCGACTAACTTGGAAAAAACTGTCCAATTTTGGCGCGATGCGCTGGGATTGAAAGTATTCTCCCAAATGGATGGCTGTTACGACCTCACCGACGGCTATCATAACTTCCGCGTTTTTCAGCACAACGGCCCAGACCGCCCAACACACATCGGCGGGATGTTGGACTATCTCCATATTGGGGTGCGTGTCCCTGACTTGCGAGAAGCCGCGCAACGGATTGATGCGCTCGGATTCCAGATTATCTGGGATGGCGTTGATGGCGGTAAGCCTTACGATCCGAGTTCACCACCATCAAAGTCGTTTAAGGTCGAAGATCCGGACGGCATCGTTGTTGATATCACAGCAAGCGATGACCAGTGGCCGGGTGTCGAATTGGAAGAGGCGGAATAACACCCAAGCTGGCTTGAAGAAAACCGCAGGCATAAAAAAGGAGAGACTGTTACTTACGAAAAGCGACGGTCTCTCCTTTTTTTAAGGCGGTAGAAAAGATATGCCCCCGACTGGACTCGAACCAGCACGCTGGGTTACAGCACAGGCCCTCAACCTGCCGCGTATACCAATTCCGCCACAGGGGCTCTTTAAGTGTATGGAATTATACCAACCCGTAACTGGTTTTGTCAAGCAGAATTACAACTTTACGACGGGCATTTTACGGATTACTTCAAAATCACCATTTTGCACAAGAGCGACATATTGTCCGCCTGCAGTTGATAGAGATAGAGACCACTCGCAACACGCTCGCCGATCGCATTGCGTCCGTCCCAATGCGCGGCGCGGCTTCGGTGGATGTAGTAGCCTTCCCGTTGATGCCCTAAATCCAGTCGGCGGACAACGACACCCCGCGCATCGTAGATAGTAATCTTCACATCGCTGGCTTTTGCGAGATGATACGGTATCCACGTCTCCGGGTTGAACGGGTTCGGATAGTTCGCAAGCAGTTTTGTCTTATCAGGACGCATAGCTGCCAAAACACTTTCGAGCAACGCAATGGCGCGCTGATATTTCAGCGATCCATCGCTTTTCGCACGTAGACTCGCAAGTTGTGCCGCTAAGGTATCAGGGTCAAGCGTCTCGAGGGTTGCCCGATCCAGGAGCGTGAACACCTCACGACTTGACGGTGCAGCATTACCCGCATCAAGATGCTCTGTCACGAGTGTAAGGTCATCTGCATCCACGGTGGCATCGCCGTTGACATCTGTCCGGGGGTTGACTATATCATTCCCACTTTGTCCCAACGCCGCCGTCACGAGTGTAGAATCTGTCGCATCGACGACCCCATCCTCATTGACATCCCACGGCGGATATTCCGTAATCGTAATATTCACATCAGATAGCTTACCACCAATCGTTTCAAGGAGTGGGTAGAGTGGTGAGGTATCCAAAATCGGGTTATTACTCAGCCGTAAAATTTCGAGATTCACCAAGCCGGCGAGCGGACTGACATCGCTGATGTTATTGCGATTCAGATACAAGTATTTGAGGGCCGTCAAGTCAGTAAGCGGGGTGAGATCCCTGATAGTGTTACGTTCAAGATATAACCGGACGAGGTTCGTCAACCCTGACAGCGCACCGATGTCCGTGACAGCCCCACGCCCCAGAGAGAAATGCGTCAGATTCGTCAAGCTTGAGAGTGCACTCAGGTCGCTGATGCTATTGCGCCCCAGATATAAATGCGTCAGGTTCGTCAAATCTGAGAGCGCACTCAGGTCGCTGATGCTATTGCCACCGAGGTGCAAGAATGTGAGACCCGTCAAGCCTGACAGCGCACCGATGTCCGTAATCTCATTATCACGCAGATCCAACTCTGTGAGGTTCGTCGCATGTTCCAAACCGGCGATGTCAGTGATGCCCCTATCTGAAGCAACGAGCTCCGTTAAATCTGCCATATCGGTGTCTGTGATCTCAGCATCAGCATCTAAGCCTAATGTCTCTCGAATCACCGCCACCAAGTTACTATCACCAATCTCGATTTGTGGTCGCGGACTTACAGCCTTCGGTTGCTGTGGGTTGCCATTTGACCTGACATTAGCAGGTAGCGTGAACTCCAGCGGCTCCTCCTGGTCTTTGGTGATCACGTAGCCTTGATGGTGCCATTGGGGTGGTTTCGGCCACGTTTCAATGTCCTCATCATCTCTGATATCCACGGTAACAGCATCGCTCGTACCCGCTGTCCGAGTCACAGTGAACGTATCACTTTCCAGACTGCCGGCAGGGATCGTGAGACTCGTCGCGTTATCGTCGAGGGTGCCATTCTCAATGACGAGTGGCACTTCAATCTCAAAGGGCGCGCCTGTGGGTGCCACCGCCTTGACCCGATTCGTCCCATCCTTTTCCAATGATATGAAGAGGGACAGGGGTCTCTGATCGTCGTACACCCAAAGCCACTCCAACTTTGTTAGCCCTACAAATAGGCGATCTGGAAGCTCGGTAAACGAGTTAACCTGTAGGTGAAGATGTGTCAGGTTCGTTAGCTTGTTGAATATGCCGGACGGAAGCCTCTCCAACTGGTTATTAGTTAGGTGAAGATGTGTCAGGTTTGTTAGCGAGTCGAATATGCCGGGCGGAAGACTCTTCAACTGGTTATCATTTAGGTGAAGATGTGTCAGGCTTGTTAGCGAGTCGAATATGCCGGACGGAAGACTCTCCAACTCGTTGTGACTGAGGATAAGGTGTGTCAGGCTTGTTAGCGAGTCGAATATGCCGGGCGGAAGACGCTCCAACTCGTTATAACTTAGACCAAGCACTTTCAGGTTTGATAGCCCGTTGAAATCTTTGCTCCTCAGCTCCGTAATGGATTGGTCTCTCAGATTAAGTATGGTAATGCTCTCGAGGTGATCCTGCGTCACATACCATGGCACAACACCCGCTTCAGCAGCAATCGCAAAGATTACCTTGCCCGTGCATCCCTCGAGAATGTGTCCAGGCGGGAGATTGGCTTCGCCATCACGGCTGAACTCCAGTGGCAAGTCGCCTGTTTCTTCGAGCGCGTAGCCCCGATGGCCGAAGGGCCGGGGCGGCAAGGTGCCAATGTTCACAGTGACAGCATCGGGCATCCAATTGGTTCGATGCACACGGAGCGTCTGACTTTCCACCCTGCCGGTAGGGATCGTAAGACTCGTGGCACCACCCTCGAGGCTGCCACCCGTAACCATGAGCGGCACCTCAATCTTAAACGGCGCGCCTTTGGGTGCCACCGCCTTGACCTGATTCGTCCCAACCTTTTCCAATGATATGGGGAGGGGCATGCCCTCTGGCAGCCCCAGCGCGGTCAGTCTTATTAGCCCTTCAAATACGCCATCCGGAAGACTGGTGAGCGGGTTATTATCCAGGAAAAGCGACCATAGTTTTGGTAGCCCTTCAAATACGCCGGGCGGAAGCTCCGTCAGTTGGGTGCTACCTATACCAAGATATCGCAAATTTTCTAGATCGGCGAAGTGGCCGCGCTCAAGCGCGTCTGATTCCAGTTGGGTCCTGAATAGCGCAAGGAATTCCAGCCCTTCCAGAGCCCAGAATATGCTATTGTCCAATTCCGTCAGTGGGTTCTGACTGAAATGAAGTCGCTTCAGCGCTGGTAGCCCGGCGAATGTGTCTTCCTCAAACTCCGTCAGGGCGTTGTTCGTTAGGTTTATCCCGCTCACGCTTGATAACCCGTAGAAATCACCAGTTTTCAGTGCGGTAATTTCCTTATTCGCCAGATCAAGCTGCCTAATAGCTGAGAGCTGTGGCTGCGTCACATCATCTGCGTCATCAACACCCGGCACAGCCTTAACAATCGCCTCGCGGACCTGCTGTGTGCGCTCACTAAGGGGTGGGTCTATAGCCGGATCCTGTGCATAACTGATGCCGTGTGGGATTAGCACTATGAACAAACTGACTATCATGAAGGCAACATATTTTTGGTTTCTAAAGAGCATTTTCACTATAATCTTTCCTTTGTTTTGTTTGTCAGGTGAGAAGAATCACCTGAGACTGACATTTTCAGAGAATGCGTGAAACGCACCCCTCTTTTCTTGAACAGGACGGACGCAGTTTTGAGCGTAGCCTGTTTCTGTTAGAGAGGATTCGCAAAAAACTATAGACGGGTCCCCTGACACAAACAGAAATAACCCCTTGACAGACATCCCATTGTAGGATTTGCGAGGGGCAAAAGGGGGATGTGCCGGGGGGGCGTGGTCTGAAAGTATCGCGTTCTGCTCAACGGGCAACACGATGTTATTTAGAAAAACACTTAATCTATGTAAAGTGGGGGGGTAGTGATGATTAGTAGTAACCTATAGGACCAAGGATTAGGGCTCATAAACATAAGCATCACGAATTCTGCTGTTGCCCCCAATGGCATCAACACACAAATCAAAAACGGCAAGATGAAACCAACCAGTTGCTTTTTCATAGTTTTCCTTTCTATACTAAACCCTGCTTTTCTGCTTTTTGTCATCTAAATTCTCAAAAACGGACTTCAAATGTGCTTGAAAACGTTAAAAAAACAATTAAATTGTACACATTAATGATCGCGTGTATTCTCGTATTTGTCAAGGAAAAAATGCATTTTTGCGTGATGTTTTTCACATTTTGCATAATCTATGATCTATTTAGTGGATCAAATATCAGATAAGTTTGTCCAGATATCCTGATTTTCAGGCGACGAAGAGAAAACTAGTGCTTTGTCAATTTAGTTTTTATAGGTTATAATTTGACAAAACAGGTCATTGTTTGCTAGAATTATGTATATCTTTTATTCGGCGAGGAACGACATGAGAAAAAAATATGTGGTCAAACTGAGTGATACGGAGCGCAAAAGGTTACAAGAAATTGTGACTAAAGGGCAACATCCCGCCTATAAGATAAAGCATGCCCATATTTTGCTGAAGGCGAATGTTAATGGGACCGCTTGGGCTGATGTCCAAATCGCGAAAGCGTTTGAATGTCATCCCCAGACGGTGCGAAATCTGCGTAAGCGGTTTTGCGAATCCGGGCTTTGCGGTGCGGTGCAACGGCGCAAATTTTCTAACCCGCTGCGTCAACCGCGCTTAGACGGGGCAAGCGAGGCGCGGTTGATAGCGTTGTGTTGTGGTGACCCCCCGGAGGGGTTTGGACGCTGGACGTTGCGATTGCTCGCAGATAAATTGGTTGAACTCGAAATCGTTGAGAGTATTTCTCATGAGACGGTGCGGCGCACATTAAAAAAAAACGCGCTAAAACCGCATCTGAGGCAACAATGGGTGATTCCGCCTTCGGGTGATGCGGAGTTTGTTTCGGGTATGGAACGCGTGTTAGATGTTTATCAGCGTCCTTTGGATGGGCGGTATCCTGTTGTGAATATGGATGAGCAATCGGTGCAATTATTAGCCAATAAATATCCGGATAAGGGTGTGGCTCCGGGGCATATTATGCGTGTGGATTATGAATATATCCGTAAGGGGAGTGGATCAGTTTTCCTGTTTACCGAGGCCCTAAGGGGTTGGCGTAAAGTTTCGGTGCGTGAGCGTAGAACTGCCGTGGATTGGGCAGAAGCGGTAAAGAATCTGTTAGCTGAAGATTATCCGGAAGCGGATCAAGTGATTTTGATTTGTGATAATCTGAATACACACAAGTTATCGTCGCTGTATAAAGCGTTTGATGAAGGAGAGGCATCTCGTTTGAGTAATCGGTTGGAGCTGTGTCATACGCCGAAGCCCGGTAGTTGGTTGAATATAGCGGAGATAGAGCTAAGTGTTTTGACTCGTCAATGTGTGAGTCATCGTCGGCTATCGGATGTAGAGACGCTGCGTAGTGAAGTAGAAGCCTGGGCATCGCATCGTAATGGGGTGTCAAAGGGTGTAGACTGGCAGTTTACGACCAAAGATGCCCGTATTCGATTGAAAAGACTATACCCTCAATTTGAAACTTGACACAGCACTAGGGCATTAAGGCAACCAAGATAGTATTTACCACTATTTCGCCGCTCCCGCCCTGTTTGTAATCTCGCCACGCCGCTCGACGATGTCGTACAACACGGGCAGGACAAGCAGTGTCAAAAGCGTTGCGGTAATCATTCCACCACAGATAACAATGGCGAGCGGCTTTTGAAGTTCGGCACCTGAACCGTGTGCGAGTGCGAGAGGTAACATCCCCACGCCAGTCGTCAAAGCGGTCATCAGCACAGGACTAATCCGCTCCTCTGCACCTTTAAGGATGGCATCGTAGAGCGACATCCCTTCCGCCCGCAGGTCATTGATGTGCGTCACCAAGATGATGCCATTTCTCACAGCGATTCCGAACAGCAGTATGAACCCGACCATTGACGGGATGCTCAAAATACCGCCGGAGAGAAAGACACTAATCACGCCGCCAATCAACGCCAATGGTAGATTAAGCATGACCAACAGCGACAACCGAATCGAGTGCATCGCTAGATAGAGCAGGATGAAGATGCCAATGATAACAAAACCGGTTTGAACCAGAATCCGTTTCTGCGCCGCGCGTTGACTTTCAAACTGCCCCCCGTAGGTCAAGAAATAACCCTCAGGCAGTTGGACTTTTTCGTCAACGGTTTGCTGAACTTCGGCGATGAAACTGCCGAGGTCTCGCGATTGGACATTGCACTGAATCACGATACGCCGCGAGAGGTTCTCACGATTGATGGTATTCGGACCGTATCCAGTTCGCACATCGGCGACGTGTTTCAAGGCCACCAACTCATCGGATGGTGTGCGGAGTTTCAGATTACCGATGACCTCCAGTTTCGTAACAAGCGTCGGATCAATCCGAATTATCAGGTCATACTGGCGTTGTCCCTCCCAAATTTGACTGATCACTTCGCCTTTGAACGCTCCTTCAGCGAAATGGGCTACATCTTGGACGGCTAAGCCGTGTCGCGCCGCCTCAATCCGATTGACTTTGATTTGAAGTTGCTCAATATGCACCTGCTGCTCGACCTGCAAATCGGCGACCCCGTCAATATTGGAGACAGCATCACGAATGTCCTCCGCCTTCTGACGCAACGTCTCAAGATCTGTTCCAAACAGTTTCATGGCGACCTGCGCGTTGACACCGGACAATAGGTGGTCGAGGCGGTGCTGAATCGGTTGCCCAACGGAAACAAAGACACCGGGGAAATTCTCGGTTGAAAGTAGTTCGCGGACTTCAGCGACCAACGCTTCAAACGTCTTTTCGCGTCGGTCAGGCGGGATCAAGTTGACAACGATTTCGTGTGTATTGACATCGTGTGCGTGTTCGTCGGATTCGGCGCGTCCGGTGCGGCTGCTGACGCTGGTCACTTCATCAATGGTCAACAACTGCTTCTCCATTTCGCGCCCGATGCGCGTTGACTCGCCCAACGATGTCCCCGGCGGTGCGAACACGCTAATTGTAAAGGTCGCCTCGTCCATGACCGGGAGAAATTCGCGTCCCAAACGCGGAATCGCAACCAACGTGCCGATGACCAACAGAATCGCCACACTGACGACAATCCAACGCAACCGCATCACGAGAGACAGAACTGGCCGATAAGCACGTTTTATCAATCTGACAATCGGTCCCTCTTTTTCGGAGAGTTTTATGGGAAACCGAGTGAGCAATAACTCGCTTAAAACTGGAACGACGGTTAATGCCACAAACAGAGATGCGGTCATCGAAATCACAACCGCCCAACCGAGTGGCCGGAACATTCGCCCTTCCATCCCGCTGAGACTGAACAGCGGAACGAAAACGAGGATGATAATGAACGTTGCAAAGACGATTGATGCACGGATTTCGTTGCTTGCTCGCAGGACGACCTGTGTCGGTGTCTCGTCGGTCGGCCTCTGGAAATACTCGCGCAATCGGCGGAAGATATTTTCGACATCGATTATTCCGTCATCAACGACCATACCCACGGCAATCGCCAGTCCGGCGAGCGTCATGATGTTGACCGTGAAGCCTTGTGAAAGTAGCACGACGACAGCAATAATCAGCGATAACGGAATGGCTGTCAGTGTAATGAGTGCCGTGCGGATGTTGAAGAGGAAAACGATTAGAATGACGACCACTAGAATCGCCCCATCTCTGAGTGCATCTTTGACGGTTTCAACCGCACGACGAATCAGGTCGGCTTGCTCGTACTCGACGTGAATTTTCATGCCCTCGGGCAGTGATTTCTCTAGTGCTTTCAACCTAGCGGTGACCTTATCGCTGAGCATGAGTGTATTCACGCCCGGCTGTTTGACGACCTTACCGAGGACGGTCTCTTCCCCGTTGCGACTGCCTGCACCGCGTCGAATCTCCGGTATCGAACCGATTTCCACTATACCAACATCTTTGACGAAAATCGGTTTGCCGTGTGCCCTCGTCTCAATGACAACATCCTCGATGTCTGCCACCGTTGAAATCCGCCCCAACCCACGAATCATCAGCTCGCGTGCATCCTTAATGAGGAATCCGCCTGCGGAGTTTTCGTTGCTCTTCTCCAACGCGTGCACCACATCTTCAAGCGACAGTTCGTGGCTAATCAACTGCTCCGGTTTGACAAAGACCTGAAACTGCTTGACATAGCCGCCGATGTTGATAACATTCGCAATGCCGCCCTGGGATTGAAGTTGATAACGGAGCACCCAATCGGCGATGGTACGCATCTCCATCAGGTCGTGTTCGCCCAACTCATCAACGATAGCGTACTCGATAATCTCGCCTAACAGCGACGAGGTTGGCAAGATTATCGGCGTGTCAACCCCCTTCGGCATATTTGCCATGACGAGTTGAAGCCGTTCAGCGACCATCTGTCGAGCGAGGAAAACGTCTGTATCCCAATTGAACTCGACAAAGACAAGTGACAGACCGATTGCCGAAGACGAACGGACGCGCTGAACATGCGGTGTACCGTTCATCGCGCTCTCAATAGGTATCGTGACCTGCGTCTCCATCTCCTCCGGCGACCAACCGTGTGCCTCAGTCATCACCGTAATCCGAGGCGGGTTGATGTCAGGGTACACATCAATTGATGCGGATTGGAACATCTGGAATCCGACGATGACCGCCACAATCGCCCCGACGATGACAAGCAGTTTGTTGTTGAGTGAAAACTCAATGATTTTTGACCACATAAATAACCCCCATGATACATGTCAGGCAGAACCCAGAAACCGAGTTTTTTGCGTCGCGTTCGTCGCGCCACCCGTAGGGGCGGCAAAACTCGGTTTCTCTAGAATATCCAGAACGCGCCCATCTTCCGCCTTCCAATCTTCCCTCCTTCCAATCTTCCATCCCCTTTTTTTAATGTGAATGGCCCGCATGTGGGTCGACCACGCCGGAAGATTGCGTTGATGCTTGCATTAACTGATAATTGCCCTGCACAACGACTACATCACCGCGTGACACGCCATCTCTGACTTCAATATACTGGTCATCCTTGTGACCGACCACGATTTCATGTTTGTGGTACTCCTCGCCTTCTTCAACAAAGACAAACCGCGCCGCGCCTTCTTCCAACACTGCATTCAACGGCACACTCAAAGCATCGGTCTTCTTTTGGGTCACAACGGCAAGTTCGGCAAACATCCCTGGCTTGAGTTTGTGGTCACGGTTTTGGACTTCGACCCAGAAGGGCATAGAACGTCTGTCTTCCTCTAAAATATTCGAGATTCTGGCAACCGTGCCGGTGAAAACTGCCCCGGGATAAACCGTGAGTTGAATCCGCACATCACCGCCCATCCGAATCTGGGCAAGTGTGTCCTCATAGGCATCGCCTTGGGCCCAGACCGTATCAGTGTCCACGATGGAGAAAAGCGGCTCCTGTTTTTCAACCGTAGCCCCTAGGGTCACCTGTTGTTCCGTGAGCTGTCCGGATGCAGGTGCTCTGACAGGGAAGCGCGAAAGCACCTGTCCAGTCTCGATAATCCGGTCCATCTCGGCAGGTGTTAGTCCGAGCGTCTGAAGTTTCTGCCGCACCGTGTTCAACGCTATCTCGGCACGATTGAACGCCAATTCGGCATCGGCAAATACGCCAGGATCTTCAAAGAGCGTGATATAATTCTCAAGAAATTCGTCAATGGATAAATGGCTAAACGATGCAAGGGTATTGGCTTCATCAGATGGGTTGAGCATCTCCTCACTCAAACCTGCAACAAGCGCACGTTGTCTATTTGCAAAAGCCTTGCTGGTAGCGGCTTTGTAGGTCACCTCCGCATCAATCAAATCCGTTGACTCTTCGATTAACACGCCGTACTGTTCGAGCAACAGGTCAGAGTTACCAGCCATACCCAGCAGTGAAAGGATGGGGGCCTTTCCGCTGTCACTGATTATCATCTCAATGGTCTGCTCACTGACACCGAGCAGGCGAAATTGCCGCTTGGCACCTGCCAATGTACTCTTACCCTTCGTATATTCTGCCTGCCGCTCAATAAGCTCCTTTTTTGCCGATATTTGCTTTTGAGCGAGCACTTTGATACGCTCAAGCCGCGTTTCCATCAAGCGGAGTTCGACATCCGCTTTAACCAAGGTGATAGCCATCTGTTCAAGCGTTGTGGTGATTTTCCCAACGGCAAGTGCTTTGAGTTGTTCAAGCGCAATTTTTCGTTGGTGGGATTCGGAAACCGACTCGAAGTAGTCGATCTGTCGATTTGTCAATTCAAAACGAATTGCTTTCGCACCGGCAATCCTCATGATGGTCCGTTTACTGCCCAGTAATGCGCGTTGATTTGCGGCATCAATCAGTTCAACCTGCGCCGCTTGCAGGTCAGGGCTCTCCAACTCAAGCAACACATCCTCCGCTTTGACCATATCGCCAAGGCTGAAATGGATTTTCCGCACGATGCCACTGATTCGGGACGTGACGATTGCCTGCTTCTCGGGATGTGCCTTAATCGTACCGGTAACTTTGACAATTGACTCAATCGGACGTAACTCGGCTTTGGCAGTCTTTAAGCCGATGTTCACTTTCGCTTTATCGCTAAGCTTCAAGACCGTCTCCGCTCCGTGTGCATGACTTGCGCCATGCGAGTGACTACTGTGTGAGTGACCGCCGTCATGGCCATCATCCTGTGCAACGGCAGATTGGATAAATTTCAGGACAAAGGGCAGTGAAAACAGGCATACCACCGCAATCGCACAGATGATGCAAAGTTGTCTTAAACGATATTGTCCAAACATGATAACTCCTCCTCTGTGAATGATGCCTCTGTGAATGATAAAAGTTAGTTTGCTGGTACTCCTACAACAGTTTCGAGTTCCACGACTGCTTTACGATGCGTTGCCAATGCGTCAAGATAGGCAAAACGGGTGTCAATGAACTCGTTTTGCGTCAGGATAACTTCCAAGAGCCCTGCTTCACCAAGCTGATAAGCCGCGCGTGTTAGTTCGAGGTTTTCATCAAGCAGGTTAAGCAGTTCACCTTCATAAAAATCAAGGGCTTTTTGCGCGGCGTTGAGAGACAGCAAAGCCCCCATCACCTCGCGAACAATTGCTCGCTCTTGATTACCTGTTTCAGCAACATTGACCCGCTGTTGTGCTTTTGCCGCGTTGATTTCACTGTGATTTCGGTCAAACAGCGGCAATTGGATACCAATCTTCCCGCCGAACCGGTTCTCACCACCCCCTCGTTCAACGAATGTGGCAACATTCAGGTCGGGGAAGTTCGCAGTTTTCGCCAATTTGAGTTCACTTTTAATCAACTCCGCGTCCAATCGGAGCGATTTCAGGTCAGCACGATGGGCAAGCGCGGTGGCAGTCAAGGTGTCAAGAGTGAACTCCCGCGGCTTAGATTTCAATTGCCCGACTGCGATGAGCGACTGTTCAAGAGGGGTGCCCATCAAGTTGTTCAGCTCAAGTTGTGCGAGCTGGAGTTGACTCTCTAACGCCGACAGTTCTCTCAATGCCGATTGAAGTTGAATCTTCGCAAGATTGAGTTGTGTTACCGAAATCTCTCCCGCTTCAAATTGGAACCCAGCAATTTCGACCACCTGTTCGCCGAGTTGGACAACCTCTTTGCCTAACTTGAGCTTTTCCTGAATAAGAATTAAATCGCAGAAAGCGATCTTCACCGATTTCGTGAGCAAGCGCGACGTTTCGGCGATTTCAGCATTCCGTTTTTCGATATTGGTCAGTGCCATCCGTTTCCGATGTCCACGTTGTCCAGCCAATTCAAAAGACTTCGTGAGTTCGTATGTTTGATCACCGGGGATGCCACCAGCAACTTCAGTTTCGATTTCAGGATTGCCAAGTAGCGCAATCCCATCAAGCCGAGCCTGTGTAACGTTGATTTTTTCACGGATAGCTTTGAGTTCTGGGTTTAAGGTAAGTGCGGTTTGGACAGCAACATCGAGCGTGAACTCTTCAACCGCAAGTGTAGTAGGTATTCGTACAAAGTTGAGCCCCAAAACGCCGATGCCCATCACCCAAAAAGTTTGGACCAGTCTGTCTCTCACACGCATTTTTCCCTCCTAAGGTTGGATACAGATAGCTTGAGATTATTAAAAAGCGTTTGCGTGATTGTAGACAGTCTTAAATTAGAAGGATGACGGTACGAAGAGGGGCAAGTGTGGGAGGGATTCGCAGTGGGAGGTTGGGAAAAGTATTAACCGTTGAAATTGGAGCGGCGGTTGTTTGTGGGGAGGCGATAACCGCTACCGTTGAAACAGAATAGGATGGTGATGGGTTTTGGGTAGGAACAACGTATTCCTCATCACCGACGGACATAAAGATAGGGATGTCCAAGCACGAACCGCAGTGGCCTTCAGACGCGGGGGCCTCAGCAAAGCAAAGCGTGGATTGTTTGCACGGTGACGCTGGCGTGTCTGTACACTGCCCGTTGATTGCCTCCTCAATTTTGACATGACCATCCGCGCCGATGCACAAGACATAACTCGACAACTGCGTCGGAATCGTGAAAACGTAGATGAGTATCCAAATGAGTGGAATGGCTATTTTGCGAATTTTACGGTTCATTTTGTCATCCTCAACACGGTAGATCTGGTTGCCTCGACGGATACACAAAACCCGGTTTCTCTGGAATACTGAAATTTGCTTAATGAATTGTGCTTTTGGCGGTGAGATTAGGAGTTGGCTGGTTTCAATCTCAGGACCGAGATTCTTATGGTTGATTGCACACGCGCGCACATTACACACGCGTATATGTATTATACAACAGTTTTGATGTCTTGTCAAGAAAAAAAACCTACCGGGGTATGTAAAGTTTTTGACATTAACCCCCCGTAACCGGGGCATCTTGCCCCAACAGATACACAAAAAACACCCAATAGGGCCCTATAAATGACATTAGCCCAAACTTTTGACAAAATATTTACACACCCAGCCTATCCATTCATGCACAATAACGACTTGAACAAAATAGCAGATACGACTTGACAAAATGGCAGAATATGAGTAACATATAGACATTACACTTTAAAGGTAAATTCTATGGCGAATACCCCGAAAAATGGAGCGCAACGCTATATACCGGATTCCATTTTCAAGTGGATAATGACCCTTCGATTCACTCGGTTAGGTATCCCCCTCCAGACCCAGGTCGAAGTGGGCTACCGGCCCCGCTCCATTGACGCTGTTTTCGTACTTTCCAACGAAACAGAGCTGGAAAAAGTGAAGGCGGGAATAGGGTTCGATCATGCGGGTGAGCATAATCTGGTAGAGTTCAAGAGCGAAAAAGATCCATTGACGACTTCAGATTTGTGGTGTATTGTGGGTCGATTGGGCTTTTATATATGTCAAAATAACATTTCAGCCCGCAATCTGACAGCCACGGTTGTTTGTGCGAGAACACCGCAAAAAGTGTTGCGCCACCCTCAAGCGGATCTCAAGTTTGAATCGATTGGAGGGGGCTACTATCGTAGCACGGGCGAACTACCTATCCATATCATCGCTGTCAACGAGCTTGAAGTGATTCCTAAGAACTATCCATTGCTGATGTTTGCGACATCGAAGCGGAAGTTTAAGGAATTTCTACACGATGCGCTCGCCCGAGATGATAGTGATGATCATCCCATCATAACCTGCACGTATGTTCTAAGACCTGAACTGATACAGGAGCTTAATATGTCTATCAAAAACCATCTATCCCCAGAAGCGTTAGATTTCATCATTGAGAACATCGGTGATGAAATCCTTGACCGCTTTAGTCCTGAAGAAATCGCGTCCCGTCTAAGTCCTGAGGAACGCATCACCGGTCTAAGTCCTGAAGAAATCGCGTCCCGTTTAAGTCCTGAGGAACGCATCACCGGTCTAAGTCTCGAGGAGCGAATCAGGGGGCTTACGCCCGAAGAACGTAGGCAACTTCAGCAGTTATTGGAACAGTGAGCCGATAAGAATGGAAGGAGGGAAGGATAGAAGTTTCTCCCTCAATCTTCCATCCTTCCATTACCCGTTTCTAATCCGCTTCATCCGCAATTCAGAGAATAATAAAAGTATCATCCGGGCAATGCACCGCGATAGTCCACACCCGTAAACATCCCGATAACCATCCAGAAACCAACAATACCGTATTCTCCGAGAATCAACCCCATGAACAGCGGTCTCAGTTTCCGATAACTCCCAATCCCACCTGTCTTCAGAATCAGATATTTCAAAAGCCAACCGATAAACATCGAAGACCAAAGAAAATAGGACGAATAAACAGCCCCCATCACATAGCCGATTGGATGCAACTTCCACCAAATGAATTGATGGCGCATCACGAGCAGAAAAGTAACAATCCCAGTGCCGGCAAACATGCTATAAATTTCAGCCCATTTTCGCCCCTTTGGAAACTGTATCACTGAAACGATATGGTTAAAATATCGCGGTGCCCCGACGAACGGGCCCCGCTGTAAGTTCAACGCACCTTTGTCATAAATGAGCGGTAAGGCCGCAACATAGGAGACCACTATCGAAAAGAGAATCGCCAGCATCATCGCGACGGAGAGGCCCCTTCGATTGAGTTTCACAGGATCAGCCGCTTTGAATCCGTGTAGAATACTCGGCATCAAAATCCCACCCCAATCGCGCATTATAACCCTTTGGAACCCCAAAAGGCTCCAACTGTTCGCGCCGATAATTCTGGTGCCGACCGTAATCTCAAAATATTCGGATGGGTACATCGGAGCTTGAATGAGCAGTAGCCCACCGTTGACGACCATCCATGTCAAAGCAGTGGACACGATGAGAAAAAAGGCGATAATGCTCAGAGCAACCCAGAACGACATCCCAGCGTAAGAGCAGAGGATGCCGAGTAACAGAAATCCAAAAACCAATCCCACAAGTGCAAACCTATAAGGCAGCGGTTCGTTAGAATCGTCAATCGCTTCGGATTTGCCTTTTTCGTCGAATGTCTTTTTCACTATATCTCGGAGATGCCCGCGGCTGTTGTAGATGAACGCCAAAACCAGCACCACATAGACGGCCATCGTTTGGCCCCGGGCACAAATCCACGGACTAATCGGGATGGAAAAAGCGTTGATGACCATATACTGCGCCTTGAAGAACAGAAAGAAGAACCAGCAACTAAAGGAGACCTCCATGCTCAGCAGATACGTGATACCGATAACCGAGAAATAGATGAACAGTCGAAGTTGAGGCCACCAGCGCATAACGTACCACGGCCTTTCGGTGAATGGCCCGTAGAGATCGTAGCGATTGGGAATGCGGGGAAGCGCGGGAACGTATTCGTGAAATCCGTTGAGCAGATGAAACAGCGCGGCAATCGAGAATCCTATCCACATCGTTCTGTTCCTAAAAAAGCCGCTGAGCAGGGCGTTAGACCTCGTACCCTGAACCATTTCTGCGGGCACGGTAACAAGCGGGAATATGAACCGTTCGCGTTCAACCCACTGTTTTCGTAGAACCACGGACAAGCAGATTATTACAAAGTACAGAACGATGATAAATATCGTCCAAGCGATAAGCGGCTTTGCCCACACCGCCCACGGGACCAACGATTCGCCGGTGTAGAAATCCGAAGCCGCTTGTGTATCCCACACCACAAGCCACTCTGGAAGATGTGGGTAGAGCGTATCCGCCCACTCGTTTTCTGGCGTAGCAAAATAGAGCGGCGCGACCAGATAAGGAAGTAGATACCCCATCATCCCTTTGGAAGGGATAGCTGAGGCTACGACCATCATTACCCATACCGTCATCAACTCCCCAGAATTCAACCCCGCTTTAGGTGTTACCCTTTTAAGCACAGGATTAACCCCCAAGGTGAGAATAATTAGCGCGAATATAGCCCCCAAAGGGAAATGATTCCCGGAAATGTCTGTCCCTTGAAGGTAATAGTCATTATACGGCGTGACCGCTGTTTGTACGATAACCAACGCTATGCCGATGATAACCGCTCTTAATGTCATACCCTTCTCAACGATGTCTTAATCCGATCAATCCGTGTGTGGGAAATCCCTTTCCCCCGTTTCCTGTAAATTTTTCTGAATTTACGAGAAACGGGGGGTTCCCACCCAATCACGATACATTACAGGTGCTAACACAATGCTACAGCATCACATGATATCGAAATTATAACACTTTTGCCCCCAAACACGAGATAAAAAACCAGTGGTGCAGAAACCGAGTTTTTTCGGAAAAACTCGGTTTCTCTGCAATACGCAGAACGGGCCTAGCTTTAATTCGTCACACTTTTACCTGAAGAAACCCAAATGCGACGTAAACAAATAAACAGGGCATACCGTAATAAGATTGAAAGTGTGCAAACGAGAGTCCATCACAGCACTCTCTATCATTTTTAGCTAGGCTAAATTTTTTATGCGGAGACTTCTGGCGACGTTGTGTTTATTTCTATTCGGAATTGTTAATTCCGCGCTTCATGGGGAAGATAATCCAAAGCCAGCCGAGAATCGGGAGAATTCGTTTGAACTTCCGACCTTTTCCCTCTTGCGAAGAACCGAGACGCTCCAATTCAAAGACATTCCGACACCGTTTGTGCTGAAGCATCTGCCAATCCTGAAAGGCAGTGACCAGATAGTCATTAACGCGATACGGCTTGTCAAGGATAAGGATTACCAAATCCACTATCTGACCGGGACCATTATCTTCCTGAAAGACTACCCTGCCGATGCCAGCGTTCAGGTCACTTACCACACCCTGCCTTTCACCATCAAAAAGCAGTACAAACGGGATTTGTTTCAACAACAAGGCATCCTTGTAGAGCGCCCCTCTCCCATAACGGTGACAGAAGGGAGCGTTGACCAGCCCGCAGAGGCCGCACCCTCTCTGCTACAGGTGACAGGGACACAGACGTTTGGGATTTCAACGGGCAGTAAACGGTCACTCTCACAGAATCAAGCCTTACAGATCAGCATTGATGGCAACGTGTCAGAGAACGTGAGCGTGACCGCACGATTATCAGACCAAGACCTGCCAATCCAGGGCGGGACCGAAGACCTAGAAGACCTAGACCAGAAGCTCATCCAGATTACGAGTCCGAATATCACTGTGACATTTGGCGATTTTGAAGGCTCACTCGGCAATTCGGAGTTTATCTTTTTCCCCCGCGCTTTAGAAGGGGTACAGGTCGAAGGTAATTTTAAGTGGGGGACAATTCATCTCATTCCAAGCAGTATTCCGAAGGGGCAATCGTCGAGTAAGACCATTCGCGGCGAAGAGGGTCGTAGTCACTATCGAATTGATGCAAACGACGAATTTGTCATCGTCAAAGCAGGCAGCGAAATCGTCTGGCTGAACGGTGAGCGGATGCGTCCGGGGGGCAACAACGACTATATCATCCGCGACTACGGCGACCCGATTATCGAATTTACGAACAAACACCTAATCACTAGCAACGACGTTATCCGCGTTGATTTTGAATTTATCCCCGAAGACCTTGCATATCAACGGAACTTATACGGTATGAGTAGCACGTTGAACCTGCCCGGTGACCGCGTCACCGTTGGCCTCGCTTACGCCGTTGAAAGCGATCTGGACGACCCGGAAAATGCCTTCATCGCTATCAACGAAGATGACCTCGCCGAACTTCAGCGGAATGAGTTGGATGCCGATGGCGATGGCAAATTGCTCATCGCACCGCAGCGGCGGACGGTTTGGGGTATTGATGGCCGCTTGAACCTCAACAAGCAAACATCCGTCGAAGGCGAGCTTGCTTTCGGGGCATTTGATGAAAACACCTTCTCCGAGAAAGACCCAAAAGTGCTTGGTCAAGCGTGGAAGCTCCTAGCCAATTCAGCGAGCGAGAAACTTCAATTGAACTTAGATTTCCGTTCCCTCGACGCGAACTTCGTCCCCATTGGAGCATCAAGCACCAATCGCTCCCGCTCCCGTTATGAAGAACAGTATACCGAGGAAAAATTTGATGACCTGTATCTGTTCGATACCTCCGGGCCATCACAACCCATCGATGAAAAATCCTTAGATTTCGACGTTCAATTGAAGCCGTACCGTTGGCTACAGTTGACATCAGGATTGGGGCGAACAGAGGAAAAACTGGAAATCAGGAGATTGGAAAACGGGCAGAATCAGGAGATTGAGGACAGAGAAACCGCCTCTGATACGCAGACACTTCGTAACAATTTCAATTGGGGATTTGATTTCAAACCATCGAAACTCCCGGGTCTGAGAAACGATTCCCAAAGAAGCACTTCGAGAGTCGGTGGTGTTGACCAGTTTCGCAAGTCGCGGCAACAGTGGAATCTCTCGCATCGGCTCCGCCCCTTCGACGTGAACGCATCGCTCGAACAGTTGGAATCAACCGACCTTGACTTTTTGGACCGGAATAACCTCAACAGGAAGCGCGATGTCTCAACCGCACGAATCGATCTCGCCGATTTCAAATGGGCTTCGATTAATACACGCTACTCTGTTGAGGAAGCCTTTGAAAAGGAGGTTCTACTCGCCGTTGACGGTAAAACATTAGGGTTTTCCGACGATTGGAAGTTAAGCACAACCGCCCGGACATGGACAATCGGGCTCTTTTCACAACCGCGAAAATGGACAAACCTTTCGACCAATATCTCCCGTCGCGTTTTTCAATCACATCGCGGGTTGGGTTCGGATGCAACCACACAGTTGGCAGATATTACGTTGCGCCTCACGCCGTTCAACAGTGCACTACTCGGTGAGGTCAGTTATGAACTCGATAAGAAACTCTCAACAGAAAGACGCGAAATCTATACAAACATCAATCCATACACTGGTAGGGAAATCCAACCGGGGGAAGGGGCCTATGTAAAAATTGATGAGATACATTATCGGGAGGATTTTGAAGAAGGCAATTATATCAAGTTGATTCAAAATATTGGCGACAAACCCGTTTCTGCAATCGACACGACCTTCCGTCTGCGCTTTCATCCCCGTCGAATCTTCTCACGCCGTGCGCGTACGACCCGGCAGCACATCCTCGGAGTGCCAGATGAACAAACCAAACAACCCTCACACGAAAATCGCATTGAATGGCTGGTGAAGGGGCTCAGCGGACAGGCACTGGTCAGAATCACCGAGGAGCAGGAAGCCCCAGACCTACTCGCTCTGTATCTATTGCGCGACCTGCAAAATGAGCGCACAGCCTCAGGACGCATCAACCAACGGTATCAGCTTAAATTCTCGCCATCGCCCAAGTTTGAACTCGACCTGAATCTCGACACCGTCAAGTTTCTCAATCGGCGCATCAACAATCGAGAACGGCGACGACGGAGGCGAGATTGGGAAGTCCGCTTGACACTGAATCCAACCCGTAAAATCTCATTCGTTGGCCGCTGGGAGCAGAATCGTGAAGGCGAGCAGTTGAGCCAATTCAATCAGGAAGGAGAGCTCCCCGAACTGATTTCAGATCTGACTGAATTTAAGCGCGCAAACGAAGTCGAACTCCGCTACGAATTTAACCGTCAAATGCGACTCGGCATCACCGGCGGCTATGAGACCACGTCAGACCTTGAACGCCTTGACGAAGAACCCGAAGCCCAAACGCAGACGATATCAATTGAGAATCAACTCATCTACTCCTTCATCGGCAAAGGGCGCGTCAATTTCAAATACCGAATTGGTTACGGAAGTAGCGAAAGGGGCATCCCCTTTACACGATACAATTTCCACAAAGGCATCAGTCACGAGATCCGGATAACGTCCGATTACAAGATCCGGAGAGTCACCGATCTGCTCCTGCGTTTCAACTACAGGCTCCTTTCAACAAAACTCAAAAAGCCAGAACACCGTTTGGCAATGGAAGTAGTGGCGGAATTGTAAGGACACAAGTTAAAGTGGCAACATCGTTATAATCACTCAATCTAAGAAAATAAAATTGCGAAAGGAGGTTGATTTCAATGATTGCATCCATTTTCAGCGGCATCCAAGCACTGGTTAATTTTCTATTCCTGATTGCCGTACTGGGAACAGCAGGAGTTTCGTGGTGGTTATCCATGAAATACAAAGAGCGGTTCGCAGAATTCCCGTGGCACAAGGCAGGGATTATCCTCGGTATTGAGGTTCTGACTTGGATAGCGTTCAACATCGCTTGGAACTTGATGACAAACAATTTGTGGCTTGTTGCCATTGTTGTCATCATCATTATCGTGGTCATGACGAAAAAAAAGAGATAGGCTTGGCATCATTCTGTCGCTGAGAGCGTACCCGCTTCTTAAGGTTATCGTAATGCCTCAAAAAGGATTTGAGTCCCTTGACATGCACAGCCAGATCGGATAAAATCTGTCAAAGGCACGGAATTTTAACGCAAAGGCGCAAAGATGCAAAGGCGCAAGGGAGAGGCCTAGGATTTATCTGCTGGATTTGCCAATCCAGCAGGAGCTGACTGGGGCAGGAAACCACTTATGGCGAAATTATTTGAAGCAGTATTTGGCGGCATACTCAGCGGTTCAATTTACGGTTTGATGGCACTGGGGCTCACCTTAATCTGGGGAGCGTTGCGGATGCTCAACCTGGCCCACGGTTCACTGTATCTTGTGGGCGGATATCTGGCTTGGACATTAACCGCCAAACTCTCTTTACCACTGTTCCCCGCCTTCGTGCTCGCTGTGGTCGGAACAGGCTTGGTCGGGTTTATCATGCAGGTGGCCCTTCTGAACCCGCTATTGGGTAAACCGGGCTGGGATAATGCCTCGCTGATTGCAACTGTAGGGGTCTCAATAACAGTGGAGAGCGGCGTTCTTTTGCTCTATGGCCCTCGGGTTAAACAAATCCCCGCCGTGTTTGAGGGCTATTCTAAGATTGGTGGCGTACTCATCAGCAATCAGGGCTTATTGATTATTGGGCTAACGGTCATCTCTCTGTTTCTGATGAGCACGTTCCTGCGCCATTCCCGGTACGGCCTGGCAATTCGAGCGGTATCCCAACAGATGGAGTCATCTCGATTGATGGGCATCCCTACGGAACGTATATTTCTGATTGTGATGTGCCTCAGTGCCGCCCTCGCTGGCTTGGCGGGCGTGATGCTCTCTTCCTCCTCGGTCCGCTATCTGTCTCCTACCTCTGGCTTCAACCCAATGTTTAACGCACTTGTCGTAACGATTTTCGGCGGTTTGGGCAGTATCAAGGGCACCATCTACGCCGCTTATATTATCGGGCTACTAGAAGCCTTTCTCCAAGTGTATATGGGCGCGAGTTGGGCCTTGCCCGGTCTATTTCTGTTTATGATTGTTATGTTGGTCATTCGTCCGAATGGCTTGTTTGGTTTAGGAGAGACGCAACGACTATGACCCGAAAGGTGACGTTGGAGAAAACCGAAAAGCGATTACAGTGGTCTGCGGGGCCGTGGGCAGAACTGAAGCTGCTATATATTGGCATCGCCTGTGCTATTGCCGTACTTCTGCCGTGGCTGATTACACGGCTCGACGGTGGTGGGTTTATTCTGCATCTGGTCATCCTGTTCTTCGGTTGGGGTATTGTCGTACAGTGCTGGAATCTGATTATGGGCGTTTCCGGCATCTATTCATTTGGACAAGTCGCGCTATTTGCGATTGGCGGTTGGACAACCGCGGTGCTCGCCACACATTTGGGTTGGACACCGTGGGTCAGTATCTGGTTCGCGCCCGTTACAGCCGCGATTGCCTCCCTAATAATCGGCATTCCAACTCTGCGGTTGCGCGGCATATATGTGGTATTATTAACGCTCGCCTTTCACGAACTGCTACGCAACTTTACGACTACAGGGCCAAGGTTTATCAGCGGTGGTGGATATGGACTGAAAGACGTGCCGAAACTCGGCTTTGACACTTGGTTCGGCGGCGGGATGGATAAAATCTTATACTACTACGTCGGGTTACTCTTTTTTGGAGTGACCACTTACGCCATTTGGCGAATTCTCCACTCGCCAATTGGCACAGCGTTCCGCGCCCTTCGCGACTCAGAAACATACGCGGTCAGTCGGGGGGTTGCCCCGTTTCGGTTTAAGCTATTCCTGTTTGCGTTCAGTGCTATTTTCACAGGTCTCGCGGGTGGCTTCTTGACCCACTATCAAGGGTCTATTTCACCCTCTCTGTTCAATTTTGGCACATTAATCAACCTGCTTGCGATGATTGTACTCGGCGGCTGGGGAAGTTTTTGGGGCCCGATTATTGGGACAGGGATTCTCACAATTCTACCTGAAGTGTTACGGTCAGTTAAAACCTACCGCAACCTGAGCCTCGGATTGGCCTTAGCTATCATTGTTGTTTTTTCGCCGCAGGGCTTAGGGCCTCTAGTGGCAAAAAAGGTGAGAGACATTCGGGATAGTATGCTATCGTCAGATGCTTGAGAGAATACCGGAACGGGCAATCAATCGCGCGACTACGAACTCAAGCTACTTTGACCCCTTCCATATCGCCCATAAGGTCTTGAGCAGAATTTTAATATCTAACCCAATTGACCAGTTTTCGATATAGTACAGGTCGTAACGGACGCGCTCCTCCAGCGAGGTGTTTCCGCGAAGCCCGTTGACTTGTGCCCAGCCTGTCATTCCGCACTTGACGCGATGGCGGTCTAAATAGTGGGGGACCGATTCACTGAATTTATCAACCAGCCCTGACATCTCTGGACGCGGGCCGATAAAACTCATATCCCCTTTGAGCACATTGAAGAATTGGGGCAGTTCGTCTAGCCCCCAACGCCTTAAAAATCGCCCAACCCGTGTCTGTCGTGGGTCGTCCAACGCTGCCCAGGTGTGACCAATTCCTTTCTCCGCATCTTGCCGCATTGACCTGAATTTATAGATATAAAACGGTTTTCCATCCCTACCGATGCGTTCCTGCTGAAAAATGACCTTGCCCGATGATGTGAATTTTACCACGATGGTGACCGCAAGCATTAGTGGACTGAGCATAGCCAAAGCGAAAATGCTGATAATAATGTCCATTCCCCGCTTCACGATTCCGTGCCAACCTTGAATCGGAATGTCCTTCAACTTCACAATCGGGATGCCGTTAAATTCCGTGACTTGCGTTCTGCCAATCATAACTTCGTAGAGGTCTGGCAGCACGTTAATCTGCACCGAAAGCCCCTCACAATCACCCACAATCCGCCAAATCTCCTCGTGAGGAATCGCTGGAGAGATGACAAACAGTTCGTGGATGCGGTGTTCCTGAACGAGGTGCCGTATCTCTGTGCTTCTACCCAGGATAGCGTGTGGAACGGCATCCGATGGTTCTTCGGCACCGAGGATTGCACCGATGAACGCATACCCACAATCTGTTTGGACTTGAATTGAGCGAATCAACTGATGCGCGGTCGGATTGAAACCGACAACCGCAACACGACTGATACCGACCCCGTTTTGTTGAATCGCTTCCTTGAATCGGTGAACCGCAAAGCGCCCAAAAAACAGAAGGACGGTGCTTATCGCGGACGCTAAGACCATCACCCAGCGTGAGTATTCGTATGCCTGATAGAGAAAAAAGACCGCTCCGAGTGTGGCGAGTAATGCAATACCTGACGCTCTTAAAAGCGTTAGCACCGTTTCAACAGTCACTTTGCTCTCAACACGGTAGAGCCCGAGCTGACGAAGTGTCAAAATCCAGACCACCGTTTTTAGCGGAATCAGCCGAAAATAGAAATCGAGCGGTGGGGACGCGCCTTTATGGATAGCGACCACTTCGAGCCAACCGGATTCAAATCGAAGCCAGTAGGCAAGCAGGATTGATGTGCTAATGAAGCTCACATCGAAAATCAGCGTTACGACTTTGAGAAGTTGAAGGTGTGTTCTGTTTGGCATTTTAAGGTCAGGACGTAAAATGAATTGCGCGACTACGAACGGTTAAATTGTACACAATTGACGGCCCTCTATCAATCAAAAAGCACCATACGATCAAGTTATGGCATGTTTATGCTTGACAGATAATCCGGTTCGTGATATTTATTAGGGTATCACCTAACGCAGGAGGTCAATATTATGGCATTTCCGTCACACGGTATTACTCATCGTCCAACAGTAACTGGCACACAAGGCATGGCATCAAGTGCTCACCCACTCGCGAGTCTGGCTGGCGCACGAATATTGCTTCAGGGAGGCAACGCGTTCGATGCAGCGGTCGCTGTTGCATCAACGCTCAACGTCGTCGAGCCGTATATGTCGGGCATCGGGGGCAATGGCTATATGCTTCTTTACAGTGCAAAAGAGAAAGCCATCCGTGTGCTTGACTATATGGGCACGAGTCCTTACGGCGCAACGCTTGACGTTTATTTAGATAATCCAGAGGTGCAGGGGACCGGCATCTGTTCGGGGATGGTTCCTGGTGCGTGCGGGGGCTGGTTAACGTTACTTGAACAGTACGGTAGCATCCCGATAGCGGATGTTTTCGCTCCCGCCATCCAACTCGCAGAAGATGGCTATGCGGTCACTGTCAAGAACGCCACTTTCATGGAAGGAGCCGCGCCGCGTTTTTCATCAACAGGCGCAGAAGTCATCACGGCTCGCGGACGGACCCCGCGCCCGGGCGAGGTATTGGTGCAGAAGAATTTGGGGCGCACTTTTCGGAAGGTCGTTGAAGGGGGCACAGAGGTATTCTATCACGGCGAGATTGCCAAGGAAATCGTAAGGTATTCTCAGGAGAACAACGGCTTGATTACGGAAAAAGATTTGGCAGATTTCCAAGTGGAATGGCAGGACCCGATTTCTGTTCCGTATAAAGATTATGAGGTGTTCTGTCCACCACCGCCCTGTTCTGGATTTCAGTATCTCGAAACATTGAATATCATAGAAAATGACTCACCGGGTGAACTTGGGCATAACTCGGTTGAATATCTTCACCTACTCATCGAGGCGATTAAACTCGCAAGTGCTGACCGTGCGGAGTACACCTGCGCCGAGAACCCACCAATCACCGGTCTACTCTCTAAAGATTATGCCTCCGCCCAAAGAAAACGGATTGGCACTCAGCCCGCGGTGAGTGGCGGTGAGCGTTACACGAAGATTAAACTGCCGGGCGAGGTCTTGCCGGGAGATGCGAGCGAGTGGATTAACGAATGCACGACCCACTTCGATGTGGCTGATGCAGAGGGAAACGCCGTAGCTGTAACGCAAAGCCTTGGGGCCGCCTTCGGCTCCGCAACCATTCTCGGCGAAACGGGAGTATTCCTCAATAATTTCATGAATTGGTTCGACAACCTGCAGGAAAGCCCGAATGTCATTGCGCCGCATAAGAAGATTGAAATGTGCATGTCCCCATGCCAGATCTGGAAAGATGGAAAACTATTCGCGTTAATCGGCACACCGGGCAGTCACGGCATCTTACAAACGACGCTACAGATGATTCTAAACCTAATCGAGCACGGTATGAACATTCAAGCCGCCATAGAGGCACCGCGCATCCGGCTTTCGGAACCGGGTACTCATGTCACAATGGAGGGCCGTATCCCTGCCGAAGTTCGAGACGCACTCACCGCACGCGGGCATGAGATTCAGGTACTCGATGATTGGACAGCAGGGGTTGGCGGTGGGCAAGGCATCGCTGTTGATTCAGAGGAGGGGTCGTTCATGGGCGGTGCTGATCCGAGACGTGATGGATATGCGATTGGGGTTTAAGTCATTGGAAGAGTGGAAGGGTAGAAGGATCTTTCAATCTTCATTCGTTCTGCGACTCTGGACCAAAGGGCTGGGATTTGACACCCCAAGCCGAGCGGCCAAGGGGAGCAACCCGCTTGTGAACCGAAGAACGCGCAATCAACATGCGACTACGAATCAAGCAACTAATCTCTCTCGATAAAAAAGAAAACAGCCTGAAATCACTGGATGATTCTCAGGCTGTTTTGCATAGAGGTGAACAGATTGATTCTGAAAGGGGTTACATCATCAACTTGATAATCGCTTCGCCCTGTTCTTTTGTAACGCCGAGTTCTCGATGAGCAAGCGGTCCCTCATCCAGAACGGGTTCCAACACGTCAAGCGGTTTACTATCCGTATTTTGATAAAACAGCCCGGTAGGAATTTCGTCGCCCCAGACCATCGCTTGGTCGAGAGCTGCCTTCTGATCGGTTGGGTCATGCCCCGCATCTTCAAGTTTCGTAACGCGCTGCTTGAAAAACTGAAAGGTGTTGTCCTTATTGAAGGTAACGCACGGACTGAAAACGTCTACAAGCGCGAATCCTTTATGTTCCATACCTCTGAAGAACAGTTCCGCCAAATGCTTCGGATCACCGCTGAATCCTCTGGCAACGTAGGTTGCACCTGAGATGAGGGCAAGCGCAATCGGATTGATCGGATGTTCGACGCTACCGAACGGCGTACTTTTGGTTTTCATTCCGAACCGGCTCGTAGGTGAGACCTGATCGATCGTCAATCCGTAAATCTGGTTGTCCATCACAACGTAGAGCAGGTCAACATTGCGACGCATGGTGTGCATGAAATGGTTGCCACCAATTGCGTAACCGTCGCCATCGCCGCCGGTGACAACGACCGTCAAATCGTGGTTTGCAAGCTTAGCACCTGTTGCGACAGCGAGGGAGCGACCATGAAGCGTGTGCATCCCGTAAGTATTGATGTAGCCGGGTAAGTTGGATGAACACCCGATACCACTGATGGTCAGAAAGTCGTGGTTTTGACGTCCATGTTTTGCATACGCCATTTCGAGTGACCGAAGTACGCCGAAATCGCCGCAACCGCTACACCAGTCCGGTTTGACATCTCCTTGAAAGTCTTTCCCTGTCGGCGCGGCTTTGATGGTTCTCTCTTTCTTCGCCATGTCATTCCTCCTGTGATTAAAGCCAGGCGGGCTACCCGCCCGTAATGGTTCATTTATACAACAATTTCTTGATACGGCACATACAGGTCGGTTTCGCCTGCGCTCAGTTCTTTGACACCGTCAACGATATGATGTGGCATGAACGGCTCACCGTCGTATTTGCGGATATGACCATCAGCCTTAAAACCGGTCTCACTCCGCAAGTAACGTGCGAATTGCCCCGTGTAGTTGCCTTCAACGATAATCCCTCGGTTACATTTCGAGAGGACTTCACTCACAGCGTCCTCATCCATCGGGTAGAGCCACTTGAAGTGAATATGGTTGGTACGGATACCTTCGGCGTTCAGCAACACAGCGGCTTCTTCGATGAGGCTCTTTGTCGCACCCCACCCGATTAAGGTCACTTCGGCATCATCGGGACCGTCAAAATCGGGTAGCGGCATGAGAGCAGTAATGCCTTCCATTTTCCGCTGACGCTTCTCCATCATATCGCGTCTCTTGTGTGGATTGGTAAATTCGTCACTAATTAAGCCCCCGTCTTCATCATGCTCATCGGTGGCGACGACATGGAGATGCTCGGGTACACCCGGGATGGCGCGGGGGGAAACGCCGCTTTCAGTAATCTTAAACCGCTTATACTTCTCACCTGCTTGGTCATCCGTTTGGCTGGCTTCGGTAATCAATTCGCCACGGTCAATTTCCTGTTCCCACTTAATGCTATCGGGGTCAATGTTTGTATAAGCCATTGAGAGCGTCAGATCTGACAGCACCATCCCGGGACACTGGAATTTATCAACTAGGTTGAAAAGTTCGGGGATAGTGTCGAAACCATCGAGAATACTGGTTGGCGCGACGATAATTTTTGGGAAGTCCCCTTGACTTGCACCGAGAAGTTGCCACAAATCGCCTTGCTCAACCTTAGTTGGTAGCCCGGTTGACGGTCCGCCGCGTTGCACGTTAATATAAACCACCGGTATTTCCATCATTCCGGCACTGCCGATTGCCTCGGTCATCAGGGCAAATCCGCCGCCGGAGGTGGCGCACATCGCACGACAACCCGCATGAGCGGCACCTATGACCATATTCGCAACGCTAATTTCGTCCTCACACTGCCTGACCATGATGCCAAGGTCGCGTGCATTTGCCGCCATCCAGATCAAGACACCGGTCGACGGACTCATCGGGTACGCACAGTAGAATTTGACACCAGCGGCAGCACCCCCCATCGCCATTGCATTACTGCCAGTTGTGACCGCAAGCGGCTTATCTTGTACAGGTAGGGGTGTGGGGAACGGGGTAAAATGTTCGGCGGCATAGTCATATCCGGCTCTTGCGATATTCACGTTTTCATCAACAATCGCCTGGCCCTTTTTCTGAAATTGGAGGGTTAGAATCCCTTCAAGCTGCTCGATACCGTGTTCCAGACCAGCACCTGTCATGTTGAGCGCGGCACCAAGCAACAGCGTATTGAGCATGACACGATTTCTACTGTTGTTGCTCAGTTCCTTAAAGGAGACGGGACACAACTGGACATCTTCTGGTGCGTCGTCTGGCGGTGTGGTGTTATCGCTGTTGTATAGCATCGCGCCGCCCGACGCGATATGCTGGACGTGTTTGTCCATTGAATCTTGATTCAACGCAAGTACCAGATCCGTCTTGTCACCATGGTTCTCAATAGGTTCTGTACTGATGCGGGCGGTAAGAAGGGTATGCCCCCCACGAATTAGGGATTGATAGGCACTGTAAGTAAAGGCATAAAGCCCCCGACGGGCACAAATTCGCAACAGGATTGGACCTGCACTTTCAAGTCCCTGCCCCGGTGCTCCTGCCATACCGATTGTAAAATCAAATTTTGCCATTTTATCTCCCTTCTGATTTTAAGCATTTGGCATTTGATTTCAAATATCTGAGATTTTCAAACCTCAGTTAATGTGGATAAGAATTGTACTTCCGAGAAACTCCCGTCTGATTGGCTGTTGGGTTGAGTGCTATGTACACAATTTTAGGAAATCCAAGACCTATTATGACTACTTCGAGAATCGTTCATTAAGGCTAATAATATTGTACAGACGGGCACTCTAAAGCATACGAATATAAGAATAACACATTACGATTCATTTTTCAACCTTTTTGGTAAACTAATAGGGGCATTTGGTTTTATTTTTTCGTTGAGCAGGCAGTTCAAGGTGGGTATGAAAGGAAAAAATTGGAAGGCTGGTAGAAATACTATGGTATATGACGCAGTTCAAACTTGCTTATCGGGCTAAAAAATGGCGAATATCACCTAACGAAATGAGGCAACCATCAATGACACATTTCGCAAAGGGAGATTGAAAATCGAATTTATACCAATTCCGATAATAAATCACTCGTTAATGGAAGTCCGATTTGCGTCAACTCACTTTCAAAGCATAAGCAAAAACGCATCAGACCCCCGTAGCCGGGGCATCTTGCCCCATCGGATAACGATATGCGTCAACTCATGTTGCCACTTTCAAAGAAAGCGTCATCAACCGCACCCCCGTAGCCGGGATTACAGGCGTTTGATATTTCATCAAAACCGCTAACGCGATATAAATTTTCAGAAATGGTATAATCTGTTGGCTTCCCGGTTGCTCTTGGGAAAACGGGCTTATATTTTCTACTCTTTAATTTAAGAGCTGTTACGGTATCCATAATTTTCTCTCTTTCCACGATTACTTCCCCTTTCAAGCAATTGCCCCTATTGTAGGAATCGAAAGCAGGCGTTCTTCTTCAGTGTCCGGATTCCGCACAATGATTTGGCTGTACCCTCTTTTGGCTAAGTTTTGGAATGTCCGGGTGATTCTTAGTGAATCACGCACAGTTTCAGCAAGAGCAGAGTAGTTTGGTCAGGATTCGGGTTCAGCGGAGGAGTTAAATGAAATAATACCAAATTAGCGAAACTGATATTTCTCAGGATGCTTCAGACGGCAATAACTATCAGCGTTCTCCCGCGTTGCGCTCATGAAAATGTGCACGGAGTTCAAACCCCTTTTTTCTTTCACCCGACAACACACCCCCTTATGGGCAATTGAAACCGCACAGACCCCTGAGCAGATTTTTAACCCAGGGGCGCACAGCACGCAGCCACGCACAGAAGATTCTTTTCTGACTCTTCCCTGCGACTCTCTTTCTATCCATCAAGCCGTAACGTTTCAATCCGTGCCAAAACCCTCTTTTGCGTCAAGTTTGAGATGGTCGGTCACCGATGACCGACCATCTCAAATCATCTTGCCCCCCGTCAGGGTCGGATCTCATCTGCTTCTGCTCTGCATCTCTGCCGCCCTGCGTCTCCGCGTTAAATTCTTAAAACTCTGCGTCTCTGCGTTAAGTGCTTGCTCTGCGTTGGGGATATTTTCAATTCGGGTGGTCTCTGAGGTGCGAAAAATCCAGGATAATCGGGCAAACGGGTGTGCATTTTCATTCGGTGATGCCGTCTTTGCATTGATAGTTACTAGGCTCCGGGCGGTTTTAATAAATGTCAGCGAAATTATTATTGCACCTATCGCCCCGCTGGGAATTCTCAAAAGCCATAGGCCCCCTAGGACACCAACAAAGTGGCTTACAATTGACTCAGGGCTTCCTTCGCTTCAGGTGTTCCGATTTTTTCCAGTGCCAAAACCACATGTGGCCAAGTCCGCTCATCTGCCTCTGCTAAGGCATCGATTAATGTAGGCACAGCTTCACTCGCGGACTCACCAATGCTTGCTAGTGCGTATGCGGCATAGGCGCGAACTTCTCTGTCTTCGTCGTGCAGTGCTTGAATCAGTGCGGGCACGGCAGCCTTGGCAGGTTCGCCAATCGCGCTCAACGCCCGCAGCGCATGTTCGCGAACGGGTTGATATGTATCGCTCAATGCCTGTATTAACGGGGGTACGGCGGGTTCACCGATTCTGGCTAGAGCATCACCAACGTTGAGGGCGTGATGTCGCTCGATTTCGTCCCATGCCTCTATCAGCGGAGGAATGGCGGGCTCACCAATTTGTGCTAGGGCATCGGCGGCACTGTCACAGACATCCCAAATCAGGTCTGCTAATGCCGCTATCAACACGGGAATTGCAGGTTCACCGATTTTGGCTAACGCTGCGATTGCAAGGGCCCGTACGTCCTCATCTTCATCAGTCAGTTGGTCGACTAATTCAATTAAATCATAATCATTGCTCATCTTATATCATTCCTCAATAAAACCAAATTTTTTGCTCTACGGGTTCTGAATCCGCTCAAGGACTGCGGCGAGCCGATCTGCTTGCTCTTTACGCAGGCGGTTATAAACCCGTTCAGAAATTTCCTTCTTCTTATACATATCTTCGAGATGTGTTACCAGTTCGAGGCGTGCGAGTCGGGTTTTCTCAAGGTCGGGGGCATCAAGTTTGCGTAACCAACTTGCGTCAGGGGCGGCTTTCAGGGTCGCTGAGTCCCCCGACGATTCGTCGGGTTTCGAGGCTACGCTTAGGATTTTGAACACGGCGGCAACGAGAAATCCGCCTGCACACGCCGCCGCGATTGCAATCAATGCGAGCATTTTCGGATTGGAAGAGGGTGTGGAGAAACGCTCTCCTCGCGACTGCGAGCTCAGGGCGGCGGTATCCACCTTGAGGCGGAGTTCTGCGCTCTGTTCCGCCAACAGCGGCTTCTCAGGGTCGGTTGCATAGATCGTGTAGACCCTATTATGAATCTCCTCTTGACGACCAGGGCCCAAAATGCGCGAGTGTGCCTCCAAAGGTATTCCTTCCACAACGAACACATAAAGTTGATCAGTGTCGAATGTCAATTTACGCGACAGATCGAGTCCGGATTCGCTAACATGCATCACGTAAGAGAATGCTAAATTCTTTGCCCCGGATGGTAATGGCTGGTCGGATACCAATTGCCGCTCGGCGTTCCCAACTGCTTGCGGGAAACCGGCATCAACTTGAAGTGCTTCATAGCCGTTGGGTAGGTTGAAATAGAGTCCTACCGATTGGCCATTATGTACGGTCTTAAAGGCTAAATCGCTGGTATTTTCGACCTGGATGATTTCCATCACTGAAACCGCACCGTCGGGGGCATGGTCGGCTGGAGGCGGATTAATAACAAGCGTATGCTGGCGAATCTTCACCTTCGATTGGTCATCCATAAACGCGCCAATCTCAATGCTGACTTTCAGTTCTGGCATCCACTCTGAGAGGACAAGGTTATCTTCGATGTATTCCTGTCCTTCGTATGTCGTCGAAACGGTGTAGTGTGTATCAAGCGCAATTGAGAGATTATCGAACAGATACCGTCCGCTCGCATCTGTCACCGTTTCGCGTTTTTGTTCGGTTTCGCCACGGTGAATCAGGAGGATGACCTTCTGCTGTGTGAGGGGTTGGTTTTTCTTCTTGTCAATAACCTGTCCTGCAATTTTACCGGCGTCATTCTCGGCATAAGTCACGGAAAAAGCAATTAGAATGAGGAGGAGAAGAATGGAAGAGAGAAAGTATGGAAAAGTGGAAGAATGGGTTGCCTCCCTAGTATCTTCTCCATCCTCCCATCCTTCCAGTCTGTTCCCTTCCATCCTTCCATCCTTCCAGTCTGTTCCCTTCCATCCTTGATATGGTCTTGTGGTTTTGTGGGTATTGGACATAGATTTATGCGAACCAAGAACGTGCGATAAGTTGCACTACTACGAACCGCTTGCCTCCCGTTTATATTTCCCGATTTCTGCCTCAACGGATGCCATGCCGACAGTCTCGATCTGAGTAATGACTTTCTCGGTATCTTCGAGCAGTTGGCCGCGCAAAGTTTGGTAGTCTGTGTCTGAAAGCTTGCCCGCTTCATAATCTTCGTCTAGGTCTGCTAACGCATCGTAGTTCCGTTCGCGTTCAAGATAGAGCGATTGCATTCGAGACTCGGCGAAATCCATTTCTGGGAACCGACGCTGGCGTGACCATATCGGCAGGCCCAGATAAACCAAAAGCGGAATACCGAGCAGTAAAATCCATAATATCACATATAACATGGGAGTCAACTCCTGATGGGTAATGAAGTGCTATCGTTGTTGGGTGTGACGTTGCACTTCCTCCTCAATCTCCTTGGATCGCTCTTCGGAGATGGCACGGTTCTCTTCAGTCACGCTCGCTGGCTTTGTAGCGGTTTTTGACTTGAGTATAAAAAAAACACCCCCGCCGAGCAGGATGAGGATAATGGCAGGCATGACATAAGCAAGGGTGTTAAACCCTCCTACCGGTAGAACCGCGGAATATTGGGAACCGTACGCTTTCAGATAATCCTCCCGAATCTGTTCAACGGTTTCGCCTGCCTCAAGTCGATTTCGGAATTCGGTTTCAACCTCTGCCGCTGTACCACATACGCAATGTTGAATCGTCTCTCGTGTGCAACCGCAGTAGCAGTAGACAGTCGTTGTCAGTTGCTCAACTTTTGATTCAAGCAATACTACATCGGCATCCAATTCGTCGGACTGCGAATCGGCTGTTGCATCGGTATTCAATTCGCCCTGCGGGTCGTCGGCATACGAGAGGAAAACCACCGAACAGATGCAACATATAACCAAGAACAGGGTGCAAAAGTCACGTAAGGTTTTCAAGGAAGCCTCCTTATATTTTAAGCATTGCATATTTTAGGCACTGCTTTTCTTTAGCTGATGCTTTTCGCCCATGGCGATAACGCCACCGATTGTCATAATCGCAACACCAATCCAAACGACGTTTATCAGTGGATTATGGTACACCTGCACACTCACCAACCCGCCTGAGTCGAAATCTTCTGGAAGAGGCCCTAAGGCGATATATAGGTCGTTCAATCCAAACGGTCTGATCGCTGACTCAATGGTATCTGGGTCTCCCTGCCCAACTCTGTAATAGAAGTGACGCGCCGGGCGCATCGTCGCGACCTGTTTGCCATTTTTTTCAACGGCGAATACCACACCCTTCCGTGAGTAGTTTGGATATTTTTCTCGGAACGCATCCTGCATTGTGAGTGTGTATTTACCAACCTGCATGGATTCCCCGAGCGGGATGCTCTTTGATTCCATCAGGAAATAGCCTTTTGATGCCATAATACCGATATAAACAATCACGATGCCGATATGGACGATATAGCCGCCGTATCGCCGCTTGTTCCGCCAAACTAGCTTCAGCAATCCATTGGGGGTTGAGGTCTCCAACCGTTTTGCCCGCAACTTCGCGCCCCGGTAAAATTCATCAAAGATTGCCGCGACGACGAAAACGCTGGCGAACACACACAGCACGGAGTAGATGGGGAACTTATACCCCTTCCAAGCAAGACCTCCCCATGCGAGTCCACCAGCAACGACCCCCAAAACAATCGGCTGGGCAAACATTCGTTTGAAATTACTCGGTGTCAGTTTTTTCCAAGAGATGATTGGCCCGGCTCCGGTTAAAAACAGGAGCAGTAACCCCGGGATGACAACGACTTGGTTGAAAAATGTCTCTGGCACAGCCGTTTTTGATTTTGTGACCGCTTCCGAGAGGATAGGCCACAAGGTTCCCCAAAGCACAATCAGTGTCAATCCCACCAGCATCCAGTTGTTGAGCAGAAATGCACTTTCGCGAGAAAGCAGAGATTCGAGGCGATTTGGACTCTTCAGGTCTTGCCAGCGATAAATGATAAGACAAATGACACCCGCCACGGAAAGACCGATGAAACTGAGGAAGTACCCCCCGATGTCGGATTGGGCGAACGCATGGACAGAGGTGATGATTCCGCTACGGGTGATGAACGTACCGAGCAAGGTAAACTCAAACGTGAGGGTAATCAAAATGATATTCCAAAGCTTGAGCATGTTCCGCTTTTCTTGAATCATCACCGAATGGAGATAAGCGGTGCCAAGCAACCACGGCATCAATGAAGCGTTTTCCACCGGATCCCACGCCCAGTAACCGCCCCAACCCAGTTCACGATATGCCCAATTCCCACCGAGTGTGACACCGACGGTTAAGACCAACCATGATAAGAGCATCCAACGCCGTGAGCGGAGCAGCCACTCACTTCCGAGCCTGCCAGAAGCAAGCGCACCGACGGCAAATGCGAATGGTACGGTTAGGCTCGTAAAGCCGATATACAGCGTTGGGGGATGAAACGCCATGCTCGCTGTTTGGAGCAGTGGATTCATCCCTGCCCCATCCGGGGCAACGCCACCGTTGGGGAATCGCGCCAGCGGGTTGTAGATACCTTCAATGAACCCTGTTATCAAAATGATGAAAAAGAGTTGGACAATCGACATGGGAATCAGGGCGTAATCAACAAGGTCATCGGTCGCTCGCCAATTCTGCAATGCCATTATCGCACCGAAGAGCGTGACGAGCCAGAGCCAGAATAGGAGCGAGCCCGACATTTTGCCCCACAGAGCCGTAATCTTGTACATCAGGGGCTGGTCATAGCTTGAGACCTCGACCACGTATTTCATCGAAAAGTCATCCGTAACAAACCCGTAAATTAAGGCTCCTGTTGCAATGCTGATTAAAACAAAGGTCGCGATGACACCGTTACGCCCACTGATAATCGCGTTATAGTTCCGAGCGCGTAACCCGAGCACGAGCATTAAGATCGCCCATAGGCATGAAAAAATCGAAAGCCATATCGCCGCTTGACCTATTTCTGCTGTCATGTTCTGTACCTCTCTCTGAAAATTTACACAATACTGTGGGAGGGAGTGGGAACTCCCGATATGCTTCAAAAGCTAAACTTTAAGACTAATACTTGCTTTTTTTAGCCTCACCTATTTGACCGGTCCCACTCTCAGCCGCCTCATATTTCGACGCACATTTCGTTTGCAGTTTCGATGCGACGATGAGGTTTTTCTGTGCATCATAAACCCCTTCGACGAAGACGGGTCCGCCATCTTTGAAGTTGTCAGGTCTGAGTTTGTCGGCATAGATGACATTAACTGTTCCAACCCCTTCGCGGTCACGGACAGCAAACGTCAGCTTAAAATTGGCAGCGTCCCACTGTGACGTGCCTTCCGCAATAAGCCCATCAATCTGAACGCCCTTACTGTCAACCGATTGGGCATCAGCGATGAGTTGGTCGGGAGTGAAGTGGCGCAGGCTAGTATCCTTAACGCCCACAATAAAAAGATATGCGAAGGCGGCAATGAGCATAACACTCGCAACAATGATTTTCATTTCGCGTTCCTTTCTTTAACGATTTGGTCTTGATATTTATTTTTGGCCTCGATTTTGGACTCTATTGGACGACACGCTTTTTTATCGGATTAATCGCTTTTTCCACTTGAGCAATAAAATTGGACAATCTCATCTGCAAACTCCTCCACCGACGGCTTTTTTGCAATCAGGTCTACCGCTAATCCATTCTGCTCCACGGTCGCCGCCGTTGATGGCCCGATTACTGCCATATAAACCTGCTCCAATAGCTGCTTAGGTGGATACTGATTAAACATCTCCAGAAAGTTCGTCACCGTTGATGAACTGGTAAACGTAACCATATCAATTCGCCCGTTCAAGAGGTCAGACTCAATTTCATCACGCCGATCGCCGCCCGCTTTGACAGTGTCGTAAATCGGGATGTCATCAACGATTCCCCCCTTTTCGTGTAAACCGTTGGGAAGCGCATCGGGGGCAATTTTAGCGCGAGGCAACAGAATCCTTTTATGAGCCACATCCTGCATCTCCGCAACAATGGCGGATGCGTGTGATTGCGATGGCACAAAGTCCGCACACAGTCCGATTTCATCCAGTGCTTTGACAGTCTTCTGACCGACGGCGCAGATTCGAGTGTTGCCAAGTGCCCGAACATCCAAGCCATTTTCCCTAAGATGCGCGTAGAATTGTTTAACTGCGTTGACGCTCGTAAAAATAACCCAATCGTATACAGTCAATTCAGCGATGGCTTCATCCAGCTTAGCGTTTACCCCAATTGGTCGAATCTCGATGGTCGGGAATTGGATAACATCTGCGCCGTATGCCTCAAGGCGTTCAGCGAACTCGCTAGCTTGGGCGCGAGCACGAGTGACGATGATACGCCGTCCGAACAGCGGTTTGTTATCATACCAGCACAGTGGTGCGCGCAATGTGTTGACCTCGCCGACAACAATCACCGCAGGATTTTTCAAGTTTACGGACTCTGCCTTCTGGGCGATATCAGCGAGTTTGCCTTGAACTACGACCTGTTGTGGTGTCGTTCCCAAGCGAATCAAGCTAACCGGCGTTTCTGGCTTGCGCCCATGCGCGATGAGTCGCTCTGCGATTTGCCGCAGATGCCGAACCCCCATATAGACGATGAGCGTATCCACCGCCGTTGCCAGTTGTTCCCAGTGAATCTTTGAATCGGGATCTAACGCCGCCGAATGCCCAGTGACAAACGCAACGGAGGACGCATATCCGCGGTGCGTAACGGGAATCCCCGCATACGCTGGTGCCGCGATTGCCGCAGTCACCCCGGGCACGACCTCAAATTCGATACCCGATTCCGCCAGCGTCAACGCCTCCTCGCCACCACGCCCAAAGACGAACGGGTCGCCCCCTTTCAGGCGGACAACCGTCTTGCCCGCTTTCGTGTGCTGAATCATCAGGGCGTTGATTTCCGTCTGCCGTTTTTCCTGCTCCCCGGGCTGTTTCCCACCGTAGATTTTTTCGGTATGTGCAGGGCAGAACTCCAGCAGTTTTTCATTGGCGAGCAGGTCATAGATGACGACATCAGCACGTTCTAGGCATTCAACACCCTTGAGCGTAATCAATTTCTGGTCGCCCGGTCCCGCACCGACCAAATAAACTTTGCCGACTTTCCGATTCTCTGCGTCACGACTCATTGTGATTTCCGTCCAAAATCTCGCCTGCTCCGCTACGAATCAGTATCGCTGCCAAAGAACGCCCTAATTTTAACGCATCTGCCCCATCGCCCGATATCTGCTCAAGGGCACGTTGCGCTCCATTGGCACTCGAAACAACCCCAATTAACGAAAGTTGCCCACCGCGTAGTTGTGCGTTCGCACCGATTGGAATTTGGCACCCCGCACCGAACTCACGGAGCATAGCCCTTTCAGCGATTATCTCGGTTTCGCTGTTATGGTCGTTGATTCTGTTTAATAGCCCCTTAATCCACGTATCATCTTCACGGGTTTCCACCCCCAATGCTCCCTGTCCGACAGCAGGCACCATCTCATCACGCGCAAAATAGGCCGTAATGACCTGAGCACCAATCAGCCGCTTGATTCCCGCCGCGGCGAGAATAATCGCGTCGAGGTCTGTCTCACGGAGCTTGCGTAAGCGCGTATCAAGATTACCACGAACATCAACGACCTGCAAATCAGAACGCAGGTGTAAGAGTTGAGACCGTCGCCGCGGGCTAGTTGTCCCGACTTGCGCTCCTGCGGGCAATTCGTTGAGCCCATGCCCCAAATGCGAGACCAGCACATCGCGAGGGTCTTCACGCACAGGGATGGCCGCAATACACAACCCATCGGGTAGTTCCGTCGGCAAGTCTTTCATGCTGTGCACAGCCAGATCGATTGTTCCGTCCAAAAGCGCGTTTTCAATCTCCTTCGTGAAGACCCCTTTGCCGAGTCCAATAAGGGATCGATTCTGGATTTTGTCCCCCGTCGTCTTGATGATTTGAAGCCCGATTTCAAGGTCGGGAAATCGCGAATTTAAGCGTTTTTTGACATATTCCGCCTGCCAAAGCGCGAGTTGGCTGCCCCGTGTCCCAATTGTAATGCTTCGTTTCATCTGTACTCCACGATCATACGGATTCCCTCAACTTTTCGGCTACCTGGGCGATTGTTCGGCTATCGCTCACCGGCCATCCTTCAATTCCTCAAGAGCAGACTCAAGACGCTTCATCCGATACTGGAGTTCCTCCGTCCGACTATAAGCGACGAGTCCAAAGAAGAGGCCCATCATTCCAAACATCATGCCTATTATTCCGAATACTTCCATTGTAGCTCCCTGTATCAGATTTGGTATAGCATAAGTTTCAATCGCTACGCTCCGTATCATCACGCTCAGCGTGCTCTAGCGCAAACAATTCCTGCAAAGCCCGGATATACTGCACATGGTCACCATCAGGGTCGTTGACAGCTTGACGCAAATTCTTCGTCGGTTGATGCAATAACTTCTTGATAATCGACTGTGTCATCAACTCAACACTCTTCTGCTGCTTCGATGATAGGTGTGCTTGGTTCAAGCAGATTTCCAATTCCTTTGAGGCGACCTGTTGAAAGTGTTGGTGGAGTCCTTTTATCGTTGGAGCGACTTCAAAGGTTTGCAACTGTGAACCAAATTTCGCCGCCTCCTCTTCAACAATTCGCTCTGCGGCTGTGGCCTCTCGTTGCCGCTCCTTGAGGTTGGAAGCCACAACATCTTCGAGGTCGTCAATATTGTACGGAAAAGCGTTCTCTACTTTGGCGACTTCGGGGTCAATATCACGCGGTACAGCGATGTCAATCAGGAACATGTGACGATGCTTCCGCTTCCTCATGATCTCCGCAAGTGGCTGACGACGGATCAGATAGTGCGGGGCGTTCGTCGAACTGACCACGATGTCCGCATCAATAAGAAAACCGAGTTCATCATCAAGCGGCACAGGAATGCCATTGAATTTCTCAGCAATTTTCACGGAGCGTTCGTATGTCCGGTTCGCAACAATGACTTTGGAAACACCGTTCTCGACAAGGTGTCGTGCGGTCAATTCGCTCATTTCGCCCGCACCGATGATTGCCACTGCTTTGTTTTCGAGGCTCTCGAAAATCCTTTTCGCAAGCTCTACGGCGGCGTAGCTGATAGAAACCGCACCGATGGCAATATTGGTATCAGTACGAATGCGCTTCCCTACGCTAATGGCTTTGGCAAAGAGACGATTTAAGACAGTTCCACTCGCCTCAGCGGACAGCGACCTATCATAAGCCTCCTTCACCTGTCCGAGGATCTGCGGTTCTCCAACAACCATCGAATCGAGGCTCGTCGCAACTCGGAACAGATGCAGAACGGCATCAAGATTCTCGTAACTATACGCAAATTTTTTGAATTCCTGTCGCTCAATTTGACGATAGCTTGAGAGGAAATCAGTAAGTGCTGTGGCACCGTCATCACGTTCAGGCACAGCATACAGCTCGACACGGTTACAAGTCGAGAGGATGACGGTTTCCCGAATGCCATAATCTGCTCTCAAACGGTCGAAAGCCTCGATAATTTGGTCTTCGGAGAATGCGAGTTTTTCCCTGAAATCCAGTGGTGCAACATGATGGCTTGTACCAACTGTGATAATTTGACTCATTTATTTGATACCCTATCCCCAAAATGCGTGGGAACTTGGCAAAAACAGATTGACTCCGATGTAAGTAAACAGAATCGCGCCCAAACCGATGATTGCTGAATAAGCGGTTTTCCGACCTCGCCACCCGAAAACCTGACGGATGGCAAGCTGTGACACGTAGATGAACCACGTTGCTATTGTCAATACGACCTTCCAATCGGTCCATGTCATTGCGGACTCTGGGTAGAATTGCATCCAAAGCCCGCCTATGAGGATACCGACCGTCAGCAAAATCGCACCGACGAGGATACACTTATGAGCGAGTTCATCTGACTGCCCGAGTGCGGGCAAGAGGTTAAAGACGAGCGTATGCTTTTTTTCACGAATCCGCTTTTCCTCGATAAGATACATTAAGCCGAACCCGAATGCGGCAACAAATACGGCATAAGCGAGAAAAATAATTGGAACATGGGCGATTAACCAGTCATTTTGCAACGCAACGGGCACCGCTGTATCGCCCTTCCGCAACGGATACGCAATCAAAATAGCGATAAAAGCGATGGGGACAACGAAAACGCCAATTGTGTGCAACCGAGTGAGCCGAGACAACCCAAAATAGATGAGGATGATTGCCCAAGCAAAGAACGTGGTTTTGTCATACCAATGCCCCTGGCCCCACCATCGTAAGGCGATAAAAGCGGTATGAAAGACAAATCCCGCTATCGTAGCCCAATAGCCAGACCGCGCCACCTTATGATTGCCCGTGCCAAGAAAGAGCACATGAAGGATGCTTCCTGTCAGATATGTTAAAAGTGTCAGTAGAAATAGAAATTCCATCGCGTCTTTTCTTCTCTTCTTTGCGCCTTTGCGTTAAAATCCCGCGCTAAAGACGTTGGGCTTCTTTAAGCTGTTGGAATGCGTATTCGCTCATCTGTTTAACTTGTCCGTGACGTACCCAATTGAAAGCACATTCGGTTGTGCAGTTCGCGTTAGTAAACCCCAAACAGCACTTCTCTTCTTCGCCGCACTCTGAACGCGGAATCCGATCAATGAGTGCGTCAAAAAACGCCTGCCGCTCCTCTTGCGTCGGAATTGATTCTCGCACAGCCGCGCGGAGCAATCCAAGGTAGTTGATGAATGCCCCATATCCGCTATTTCCAAATGATGCCGCAAGTTCGGCTTGGAGCTGTTGTGCTTTGGCTTTATCGGTTTCTTCATCGCTTTGCGTCGAAATACTGACAATTAGATCATTATCAACCACCAATAGCGGCGTGATAAATGTTCCCGCACCTGGCACATTGAGGTGCTCAACGAGTGGCATCCGATTGTCAGCGGAAAGAGCGTTTTCGCTCTCCAAATTGGTCAGAATAAGAAACGCATCTGAAAGACTATCTGGCCTGACCGCCGCTGGAGGTCTCTCCACAACCGAAGCCCCACAACGACGCAAGAGCTCCACCCGTTGGGCTATCCTTCGCGTCATCTGCCCGGGGGTACGAATCAAAACGCATCGGCGATTTTTCAGTAACAGATAGACCGGATACGGAAGTCGCTTGTTTTCAATCGGGACCGTATCGGGCTCTTCCTGCGCCTCTGTGTACAACGAATCTGCCCCAAGTTTTGCCTCAAGATGTTCGCGGATGCGTCGGGCTATTGCCGGACTCTTGCCGCTCGTAGAGATGCTAACCACCAGATTGCCGAGAGTCACAACCGAAGCGGCGGCAAACGTGCATTCGGGGATGACATCAACGACATTCACCAGACGAATTTTATTTAGCTCATACGCCTCTTTGAAAACCTGTGTATTGACCTCCGGCAGATCTGTTGCGGCAGAAACAAGGAACATCCCGTCTGTGTCATTTGCTTGGAAGTGGCGTTTGTACCACGTAATCTGCCCAATCTGAGCGAGGTCGTCGAGTAACGCCGTAGCTTCAGGGCTAATCAGCGTAACCCCACCACCACTAAGGAGCAAGGAGACCACCTTACGTTCAGCAACCACCCCTCCACCGACGACAAGGCATTTCCGTTCTTGAATATTTAGATGTGCTGGATAGAACATCTTCCCCTCTTCCATCCCCTTCTTCCACTTTTCCTTACTACCAATCCCTAGATACAACATAATCCGCGAGCTGTTGAAGAGCACACCTCGCAGGCGTTTCGGGCAATACAGACAACGCAGATTTTGCCAGGTCAACATACTCTTGAGCGACGCTCAAGCAGTGCGCCTGGGTTCGATAACGACGGAGCAAAGATTGCACCCATTCAATTGCCGAATCCGATTCCATTTCAGCATTAAAGATCTGTTCTAAAGTTGCGCGTTCATCCTCTGTGCAGACTTCACGGGTATAAATTATCGGAAAGGTTAATTTGCCTTCGCGCAGGTCGCTGAAGGATGCCTTTCCGAACTGCTGCTGGTCTGCCACGAAATCAAGTAGGTCATCAATAATCTGAAATGCGATTCCGACCGATTCACCATATTCCCCAAGGACTTGGATAATTTTCTTATCCTTTGTGCCGAGTATTGCCCCCATTGTACACGATGCCGTGATCAAGCGCCCCGTTTTGAGCGCAATTATTTTTAAGTAATCGTCCTTTGAAATATTGAAATCGTCACTCTTGTAGGCGTGGATGACCTCGCCTTCGCACATTGCTTGCGTTGCATCCGAGAGGATACTGAGTGCGGGGTCGTCGGAACGCCGTGCAACGAGCATTGACAGGACGTGCGCGTGCAGATAGTCACCGACCAAGACCGCCACTTTGTTTCCCCACTTTGAGTGTAACGTTTCAACCCCGCGCCGAATCGGGGCTTCATCGAGCACATCGTCATGTACGAGTGAGGCAACGTGAATCAATTCAACAACGGTTGCGAGCGTATGCGCGTCCTCACCTTGATACCCACACGCTTTCGCAGAGAGGAGAAGCAAGATTGGACGCAACCGTTTCCCACCCCCTTCAATGACGTGATGAACGGCAACGTCTACAAACTCGTATTCGCTCGCTGTTTTCTCACGGAGTTTCTTCTCAACAGCAACAAGGTCATCAGCGATAATTTTGCAAATGTCACTCAAGTTAAGCGTTGACATAGATTTTTACTGGTAAAAGGTCATGTTTATAAGGTTGATAATACGGAATCGGCAGCATGTACTGTTGCATCGATATCAGCTTGGGAATGTACCAGCGAAACAAATCCCGCTTCAAACTGGGATGGCGCGAGGTAAACCCCTTTTTCAAGCAATCCCCAAAAATACCGGCTATAGCGTTCGGTATCCGATGTTCTAGCACTGTCAGCGTCGATGACAGTCGCATCTGTGAAGTGAAACATCAACATCGAGCCAACCCGACTGTGGCAGGCATCAATACCGTGGCGGTTCGTGGCATCTTGAAGCCCTTCTGCAAGGAATTGTGCGCGGCTTTCGAGTAAGTCATAGGTCTCCGGTTCAGCGAGGGTTTTCAGTGCCGCAATTCCTGCGGATACGGACAATGGGTTCCCGGATAGAGTGCCAGCTTGATAAACCTCGCCTTCCGGTGCAACGTGTCGCATGATTTCCTGTGTTCCACCGTAAGCACCGACAGGCATTCCCGCGCCGATAATTTTGCCGAGACAGGTCATATCGGGCGTAACGCCGTATAGGGACTGCGCCCCACCGTAAGCGACCCGAAAACCGGTAATTACCTCATCGAAAATGAGGACGATGCCGTGTTCGTGTGTGATTTCGCGAAGTGCTTGCAGGTAGCCATCGTGCGGAGGAATGATACCCATGTTTCCCATAATCGGTTCGAGGATTAAGCACGCAATCTGATCGGAATTGGCCTCGACAGTTTCACGCACAGCATCAGCATCGTTAAACGGCACTGTTAGCGTGTTGCGAGCAAAGTCTTCAGGAACGCCTGCACTGTCCGATAGCCCAAAAGTTGCAATTCCAGAACCGCCCTTGGCGAGCAGATAATCGACATGCCCGTGATAACAGCCATCAATTTTGATAATTTTATCGCGCCCCGTATAGCCCCGTGCGACGCGGATTGCGCTCATGGTCGCCTCTGTCCCCGAGTTGACCATCCGCACCAACTCAATTGAAGGCACCGCGTTGACAATAAGCACTGCCAATTCCGTTTCCAACAGTGTTGATGCACCAAAACTGGTGCCGTTGAGCATCGTCTCTCCGATTGCCCCCAAAACAGACGGATGAGCATGTCCCAAAATCAACGGGCCCCATGAGGCGACATAGTCTATGTATTCATGCCCATCAATATCGTAGATTTTGCATCCGTTCCCCCGCTGGATAAAGAGCGGATTGCCACCAACAGATCGGAACGCTCTCGCAGGACTATTGACACCGCCGGGAATAAACTTCCGGGCCTTTTCCCACGCTTCTGAAGATTTGGTGTTGTTCAAGATGTTTCTCTCCTTTAACCTCTCGGCACAGAAATAGGCTTTCTTACTCATTCAAGCCACTCTACAACCGACTTCGCAAAATAGGTCAAAATGATATCCGCCCCTGCACGCTTGATGCTAATCAGCACCTCAAGCGCGACCTGCTGCTCATCAAGCCAACCATTTTGGGCGGCGGCCTTAATCATCGAATACTCGCCACTGACATTGTATGCCGCTACGGGAATATGAAAATTGCTCTTTACCCGGTGAATCACGTCAAGATACGAAAGCGCGGGCTTAACCATGAGAATATCCGCCCCCTCCGCGATATCCAACTCAACCTCTCGCAACGCCTCCTCAACATTAGGCGCATCCATCTGGTAGGAGCGTCGGTCTCCAAACTGTGGGGTGGATTCTGCGGCATCTCGAAATGGCCCGTAAAAGGCGGACGCATACTTTGCGGAATAGGCCATAATCGGGATATTTTCGTATCCGTTCTCGTCCAACGCATTCCGGATGGCACCAATCCGCCCATCCATCATATCGGAAGGTGCGATGACATCCGCACCAGCACGGGCATGGGAGAGGCTCTCTTTGGCCAGCAATTCCAGCGTTGGGTCGTTGAGTACATCGCCACGCTCGATAACCCCACAATGGCCGTGGTCGGTGTATTCGCAGAGGCAGACATCAGTGATGACGAGCAAATCAGGAACAGCATCCTTGATTGCGTGAACAGCTTGCTGAATAATCCCGTCGTCAGCGTAAGCCTCCGATCCGAGGGCATCTTTGGATTCGGGGATGCCGAACAGAATCGTCCCCGGTACGTTAAGGGAAGCGAGTTCTTGCGCGGCTTTCACAAGCCTATCCACTGAGTATTGGTAGCACCCCGGCATTGACGAGATTTCAGTCGCTACATCATGTCCATGCACGACGAACATCGGATAGATGAGGTCATTAACGGATAAGGTTGTTTCTCGAATGAGCCGACGAAGATTTTCGGTCGCACGGAGTCGCCTTGGGCGATAAATGGGAAAATGACTCAATACACATCTCCTAAACTTTAGGATTTAGAACCTGTTTGAGAAGTCATTCGGAGAAACGGCCTGTGTCACAAAGCATGGATGCCGATTCCCTAAACTAACACTATTGATATAGGGTTTTGGTGAACGCCTCTACGCTTTGGGCATAGGGTACTGCAAGTAGCAATTCCTTGAGACGCGACAAATCGTCAATGGTCTCAATCGTAGGCTTTAGGGCTTGCACCGCATCAGGATGGAATCGGGCACCGAGCAACGCGAGAATGGATTCAATGGTGCCGCTTCTTTCACCTTCTTGATGCCCTTCTGCGCGTCCTTCTTGACACCCTTCCGCGCGCCCCTTTTCAATACCTTCTTCACGCCCCTGTTCAATACCTTCTTCACGCCCTTTTTCAATACCCTCTTCATAGTGCATATCAGCTATTGTCCTCATGATATCGATCTCCTTTCCTTGTGAAGTTTGCTCGACAAAGAATGTTATCCAGTCCTCATGTTCTTCAGCAGGACGACGATGCAGGATGAGCGCGTGCAGATAGCAAATCGCCCTCTCCCACTCATGCCTTTGGGCATCATCCAGCGCGTTGATGTGCGACATCGCTTCGATCAACGCACTCTTCATCTCTTCAGCACTCGCATGTTCCTTCTGTAACACTGTCAGCAACCACCCGAATAGATGCCCACCTTTCGTTAGCGTCTCGGCATCGGTTTCCTTTACCCCTAAAAACAGGATGTCGAATCCCGGGACAAACCGACGTAGCACATCGGGCAGATGCATTACGGCATCAAGGGTCAGTGGCATCTCCCATCTCTGCTCTCCAGTGTAATACACAATCGGGAGAATCGGACTGAAACGCCACTCACTTTTGGGCCTCTGGTCCGATGCCCATTCACGGCGTTGCGAATCCCAAATCTTGACCATGTAAGACAGCACACGAAATGCCATTGTCGGGTCAACTGTAGATTGGTGTTCAATGAGAATATAGATGATTAGGTCATCTGTTTCTGCTCCATCACGAAATGGAATGCGCAACGCGATGTCCGCCTCCCGTTCGCCAAAGTCATTGTCAATAAAACTGGTGTTAATTTGTTCCATTCCGCTAAAATCGAGATATTCCACCACGTCGCCGGCGACGAGTTCTAACAATGCTCAGACATTTTCCGTGTCTGAGAGCAACCATCGGGCACTCCGGTCCGAGAAATTTCTAATCGGAATATCGTGAATACTGAAAGTTTCTGCTGTTTCTCTTGCCATAGTCCCTCCAATCTTAAAACAGGCTCTCAGCATCGGCCTACCTCGTGCTGTAGGAAATAGGAAAGCCCCTCCAGCTCTATGGATAAATCAACATTCCTCAGTTTAATGTGACGTGGCGCGGTAAGGCGCGCCGGGGCAAAATTCAGAACCGCTTGGATACCGGCAGAAACAAGGAGATCTAATGTGCGTTGTGCCGCGTAGCGGGGAACGGTGATAATACCGATTTCAATCTGCTCCGATCTGACAACCTGAGGTAGTTCATCCGGACTTTGAACCCTCACATCATTGATAATCCGTCCCCATTTTTCGGAATCACTGTCAAATGCGGCAACGATTTCAAAATTGTGCTCACGAAGCACACGATAACCGAGCAGGGCACTCCCTAAATTCCCGACACCGACAAGTACCACTTTTCGCTGGACATGGACACCCAGAATTCCATCAATCGCCCGCTTGAGCGTGGCAACCTCATAGCCGATGCCACGCTTGCCGAATTGACCGAAGCAAGCGAGATCACGCCGAATCTGCGTTGCACTGAAATGGCTCAGATCGGATAACTTCTTTGACGAAACAACACTGATTCCCTCAGACTCCAGCGTCGATAAAAGGCGGGAGTATAGCGAAAGGCGATTGATCGTCGCTTCGGGGACAGTTTCTAACGTTATCGCATCCATCATGCTCTACTGTTCAAAATCACTACTACTACATTATAACCAATTAACACATCAAGCGCAAGAAAAAGCGGAGAACCTGTTTGAAAAATCATGCTTAAATTATAACCTATTTTCACTCAACTGCGTAACTCCTAAACAATTTATCGCATCATGACTGAACTGTTCGGTGTGGTCTGCGAAATGGGTTAAGGTACAGTTAATTTGGCTACTGAGCGGGTATTAACAGTAATCAAGTCGAGAGGGTTTAGTCATATTCACCTCTATGTGGGGTATTCTACAACTTTTCACTGCTCGTGTCTATCTATTTTGCGTAAGTCCTATTCTTCTTTGCGTTTTTGCATCTTTGCGTCTTTGCGTTAAATTTAATCCGCTTGAAGCGTTACTAGCGTTGCTCCCCAGCCGCCTGCTCCCTCGCCCGCCAACCTGAAATCGGCGACTTCTGGCAACCGGGATAAGATAGAGTGGACGGTTCGTTGAAGCGTACCTGTCCCTTTCCCGTGAATGACACGGAGATTGAGAATACCTCGCTCGCGACAGACCGCTACATATTCTGGCACAAGTTCCTTAACCTCACGCGGATGGAACGTGTGCAGGTCGAGTACGCCATCAATGGGGATTTCGTGTATCTGTTCTTCCATAATATCAGAAACAGTAGGGGTAGGTCTTGTTCCTACCCCTACGCCCTCACTTGTTTGACCGCGCTTCAGACGACGATGTTCACCAACCGATTGGGGACAACGATGACTTTCCGCACCGTTTTTCCTTCGATGTACCCCTGAATCTTCTCATCGGCGAGTGCATCGGCTTCAACATCGGCATCGCTGGCATCGACGGGCAGTTGGATGCGATTGCGGAGTTTGCCGTTGACCTGAACGACGATTGTCACCGCTTCCCGCTTGAGTGCCTCTGGGTCGTGAGTTGGCCAAGATGCGTGTGCGATCAGCTCCGTGTGCCCCAGTCGCTCCCAAAGTTCCTCGGCGATGTGCGGTGCATAAGGTGTCAGCAGTCGCAGGAACGTCTCTATCGTCTCCTTGGGAAGCGTGTTGGCTTGCGTAGCGGCGTTGACAAACACCATCATTTGGCTAATCGCCGTGTTCATCTTATCAATGGATTCGGTGTCCTCTGTGACCGTTTTGATGGTCTGGTGCAGTTGTTTCCACAGCTCTGTGTCGCTGTTGCTCGGCGCATCGGTCAGTTTCTGGCTGAGTTCACCCGTGTCTTCGTCAACAACCAGCCGCCAGACCCGTTGGAGGAATCGATAAACCCCTTCTACGCCAGCGGTCTGCCAAGGGGTACTGACACTTAGCGGGCCGATGAAGAGCTCATAGAGACGCACCGAGTCCGCACCGTACTGGTCAATGACATCGTCGGGATTCACAACATTCAGTTTCGACTTGCTCATCTTCTCAAGTTGCGTACTGACAAGCTGACCAGATGCCTTAATGAACCATTTATCGTTCTTTTCCTCAACTTCGTGCGGATAGTAGTATTTGCCGTTTTCGTCCTGATAAGATTCGGCGAGGATTGTGCCTTGGTTGAAGAGATTCTGGAACGGTTCTTTGGTCGTGACCAGCCCGCAGTCGTACAGCACCTTGTGCCAAAATCGTGCGTAGAGCAGATGCAGCACAGCATGCTCAGTGCCGCCGATATAGAGGTCTACCGGCATCCAATATCGCTCCGCTTCCGCAGACCACGGTGCTCCGTCGTTCTGCGAATCAATATAACGCAGGTAATACCAACAAGACCCTGCCCACTGTGGCATCGTATTCATCTCTCGAATCCCGGTGCGCCCGTCCGGTAGCGTCACCATCAGCCAGTCAGCTTCAGCGCGGGCAAGCGGCGGCTTACCATCGGCGGTCGGTCGGTATTCATCAATAGCTGGCAATTTCACAGGCAACTGATCAGCGGGAATTGTCTCAATTGAGCCATCTTCAAGATGCACAAAAGGAAACGGCTCACCCCAGTAACGCTGACGCGAGAATAGCCAGTCGCGCAGACGATACTGTACCTGCCGATTGCCCTTCTGCTCCCCCTCAAGCCACTCGATCATTTTCTCCTTTGCATCCTCAACCTGTAGCCCGTCAAGGAAATCGCTGTTCACACAGACTCCATCGCCGATGAAAGGCGCCTCCTCAATCGGCTTATCGCCTCCGCTGATAACCTCGACGATTGGAATATTGAACGTTCTCGCAAATTCGTGGTCGCGTTCATCGTGACCGGGCACGGCCATAATGGCACCAGTGCCGTAGGAAATCAGCACATAGTCCGCTATCCAGATCGGTACCGCCTGATTGTTGCACGGATTGACCGCGTAAGCTCCCGTGAAAACCCCCGTCTTCTCCGTCGCAAGGTCGGTTCGCTGGAGGTCGGTTTTATTCTTCGCTTCCTCGACATACGCTTGAACCTCAGTCTTTCGGTCATCCGCCACAATCTGTTCAACCAGCGGATGTTCGGGGGCAAAAACGCAGTATGTCGCACCGAAAAGGGTATCCGGTCGCGTTGTGAAAACCGTAAACGAGAGGTCTGTGTCCTTGATGGTGAAATCTATATCCGCGCCCTCCGACTTTCCGATCCAATTCCGTTGCATCTCCTTCAGTCCCTCCGGCCAATCCAGTTCATCCAAGTCTTCAAGGAGCCGCTCGGCGTACGCCGTGATCTTCAGCATCCACTGCCGCATCAACCGGCGTTCAATCGGGTCGCCCGTCTCAATGTATTTGCCGTCCTTAATCTCCTCGTTGGCGAGGACCGTCCCCAGCGCAGGACACCAATTGACAGGGACATCTGCCAAGTACGCCAACCCTCTATCGTAAAGTTTGAGGAAAATCCACTGCGTCCATTTGTAGTAATCGGGTGCGGAGGTATTAATCTCCCGGCTCCAATCATACGAGAAACCGAGTCGCTTGATCTGTTGGCGAAACGTCTCAATCGTCTGCGCGGTGATAACAGCAGGATGGCTGTTTTCACGAACCGCTGCCCGCTCAGCCGGCAGTCCAAATGCATCCCACCCCATGGGGTGCATCACATTGTAACCCTGCATCCGCCGCACGGTCGCGAGCACGTCCGTAGCCAGGTAGCCCTTGGGGTGCCCAACGTGTAACCCCGAACCTGACAGATACGGGAACATGCCCAGTATGTAAAATTTCGGTTTCCCCTTCCACGCCTCTGGGTCAGTGGGTACGCGGAAGGTGTTGCGTTCCTCCCACACGGCCTGCCATTTAGGCTCAACGACCGCGGGGTCATAGGTGTGCTTCAGCATTTCAACTCTCCTTGATTTTGGCTATTTTATCTTTGCCTCGTAAGCAGTAGGGAATAACGATCGTTATTCCCTACTCACTTGTTAACATCATCTATTCTTTTAAGGATTCCTTCACCCTCGGATGCTCCAGTACATCCTGATTGAGGACATAGTCGGGTATCCGCCCCTCAAGTGCATCCGTGACCTGCTTGATGGTTCGGAGGTCAAGGCGAATAGCGGATTCGATAGTGATGCCAGCGTTGTGGTTTGTGCAGATGATGCGGGGCTCGTCCTTATGAATTGCGCGCGGTCCATTCACCGGGTCGTCTACCACATAGTACCAGAGTTGACTTTCGCGGATGGCGCGATTGACTGCCTCATCATCAACGAGATTTCCACGCGAAGGGTTAATCAGGGAAGCGTGGGGTTTCATAGCACAGAGCCGCTCATAGGTGACGATGGTATCGTCCCCAGCGACGTGGAGCGAGACGGTGTCACTTTCACGAAACAGGGTGAGCGGGTCGTCCACCGCGATTGCCCCAAATTTTTCTGCCAATTCCTCGATATCATCTCGGATGTCGTAAACGAGCAACTTGCCCGTGTCACCGAGGAGCGGCTTTGCGCGTTCAGCCACCGCCTGCCCAATTCGCCCGAACCCATAAAGTCCGAGCGTAGATCCCTCCGCCTCGTATGTCTTGATGAGAGAGAAATCCCCGCTGTGCGAGAGGCGATTTAGGGTATAGACCCGTTTGAGCGTTGCCATCCACTGGGCGATTGCGTACTCCGCTACAGTTATCATGTGCTCCGGTGAGATGGTTACGATAACCCCATGTTGCGTTGCCACATCAAGGTTGACCTTTTCGTATCCCACCCCCCACCGGGCGATGATGCGAAGGTCTTTTCCCGCCTCATAAAAACTCGGATGGATGAGCGATGAACTCGCAATTACACCGACAACGCCCTCCGCATCCGCGCCTGTGAGTTCCGCGGGTTGGGTCTCAAGATTGCCGTACTTTCCCAACTCTTCAAGACTCTTCCTGCGAAATTCGGAATCAAATTCACTGTTCTGAAAAATAGCCGATAGTAAAATTTTGTTCTGCATCAATTGTCCCCTCGTAAAATGTGATAATCAAGCATTTATCGAAATACGATTCCATTCTGTGGTCGTAATGCGACATTTTTATTGCAGATCGTATTATACCTTCTGCTCCTTAATTGAGTTGCACGTCCAATTCGACACTTTCAACGAGCACCGCGACGCGCTCGACCGGTTCCTGTGTGGCATCCGGTTTCATGATAATCACCATAGTTTAACAGTCTCCCAAGCGTTTGCGCTATGGGTAAAAAAAACGCCCACCATCGAATCCGTGTCCGATGATGGGCGATAATAAGTGCTAAACAGTGTCAACTTCTAAAAACTTCTTGTCATTCCAGCACCCCACCATCGCCACACCAAACACAACAAGGGTGTAAGGCTCCGTAATGTATAGTAGAAATAGAGATCGGTGATGGTATGTAGCTGGCAGTTTTTCATGATTAAAGGCGTTATCGTCAAATTGAGATGAATTTACGGGAAAATTCTGAAGCGGTTTAACATCTTTCTCACATACAGTGTCGCGGGGCTTCCATAATCAATTTATATATTAACAAACCGGTTTGCAAGATGTCAAGAAAAATATGCGTAAAATTCATCAGTTTCTGCTTTAGGCGAGATTGTCAAATCCGATTCTGTCGAAAAAGTTTTCAGCAGATTTCGGAGCAGGAATGGGTTATAATAAGAACAAATCAGTTGTACAACAACCTGTTTGAGATCGGGGCGGTGATCTCTACTATATCCATGAGCCACTTGAATCACATTTTCATCGTCACTATTCGTATCATAGATGCCGTGCAGACTAAACGTGGTGCTATCAAGATGAACAAAGCGATGTTGTATGCCAAAAGTAGATAACGCCTCACTCGCCACCGTAGCGAAGAGTTCGGTCACCCCGTTTTCATAGAGGCAGTCTAATGCCCGACCCAGACTGTCATCCGTGAAATCGGTGGCTTGCAAGTGCGGGCGAATCAAGAGATTCACCGGTTTATTGGCAAAAAATTCGGGTGTCAAATATAGGGGTCGGCCGACAAAGCCGAGGGCGTTGAGTATCATTGCCATCACGTCTTCCCCAACGGTCACATTACGTTTTGTTTTCCCGATAAATGTATCAATTGTTTCAATCAAGCGGATTCGGTGTCAAATCCCTGCAACAATCCCAAGAAAATCTAATCGTTGTGTGGCGAAGGTCGGCTGTGTCATTGAATATCCTCCCAATGAATTTGTTTGGGAGAAGGATACCATAAATTTGTCTAAATCCGCATCCACAAGTGCGGAGTATAGGATGTTGAGACCAAATCCTCAGAATCTCACATGACCGCAACGGTTTCCCAAAAACCATCATCGTCCGCATTTTGCCCATATCCAAAGCATCGGCTAATTGATTGGGGTTGATTAGCCCAAACAGATGTCCGAGTGAAAGCAAAAGCACTGTTTCAATGGTTTTCGATGTTATCTGGCGAAACCGGGAGTAAAAAATCTGTTGAAAAAAGGTTGTGCATTTGATAATATTCTGTTGCATGAGATGTCCTCCTAACTCTCAATTCAAATGAGATTGTATTGTGCGTTAGGTTGCCATCTCATGCGCGAAAAATCAAGAAAAAACTTCACAATGAGGTCGCATTTTCATACCGTCATACCGTCTTTGTGCTTATAGTTATTGGGATCTGGCAGATCCTAATAAATATCAGTAAGGTATATTGACATACTCCCACACCCTAAAGGGATGGGGATTCTTTAGAGCGAGATTCTGCCGTTAGCGCCGACTGCGGGGCGAACCCCGTCTTATATCTGCTGAGACAATGGACAATGTCCTGCCCATTTCGTCCGCACGTCTGATTGGACTTTTGGGCTCGGTCGTCGATGACCGAGCCCAAAAGCCGACGCGCTAGGACGGCAAGATTATCTTTAGCGAAGTTGCGTGTCGCTCGTCCGAGGACGGATGGCAAGATGACTTGACGCATAAATTGACACAATATAGCTGCTCTTCTTACCAAGAACACCAACACTACTAGAGTTGGCTTAGCATCTCTAGGGGATTGCTCCCATCAACTAAGATGGGATTGGGCATTTCGCCTCTTCCAATCTGCTCGCGTATTCCAGTTAAAACTGGCATGATAGGGACGCTCTCCCCCAACATTAAGGTTTTAACGATGTTCCATTACCATGCTTTCGCTGGAGATTTTGTGATCTCCGTCACATTCATCTAACGAGGTATAACTATTAACTCTCCTGTTGTACGCCCTTTCGTGTACTGCGACAGAGTTAATAGGGCCTTATGCTAGTTAAACTTCCCGTTTTTTATCGGAAATCAAAAAAAAGGAAGTTAATAAAGTCCTCCAGTCTGTTACTATAGATGAACTTGACAATCCATCTAAAACTGGAGGACAACAATATGATAACCGATTTCGACGACCTGTGTCTATGGACTTATGTCATTGTTGATGACATTATGATAAAAATCGCACCTTTACTTCACCGACCCGGCCCCACTCCACTTTGTACCGATAGTGAGTTAATCACTCTGATATTGGTTGCCGAATGTAAAGGGTGGGACATTGAAACACAACTTCTATCCGAATTTAGCCAACACCCCAATCTGTTCCCTATACTCCCTTCTCAGAGTCGGTTTAATCGGCGAAGACGAAATTTAGGAACAATCATCAATCGGATTCGACAGATTATCGTCTCAAACATTGAAGGCGCAGAAGACAAACTGTGTGTGATTGATAGTTTACCCATTGCAGTCATTGAGTTTCATCTGGTGCCTTGTTCATCAAACAATTGGTCGTGCTATGATCCCGATTATGGTCGAGTGGCATCCAAAAAACAGACGATGTTCGGCTATAAACTTCATCTGTTAATCACTGCGAGTGGCGTGATTATTGATTTTACACTTGCCCCTGCATCTGCGACGGATTTATGCGTCAAGTCATCTTGCCACCCGTAAGGGTCTGTTGGCTACGAATTGCTCTCTGGTCACCAAGGTAAGCAAGTAATAGGGGACAAAGCGTATATTAGTGCCCAAGCTAAAGCTGAATTAGCCGAAGTGAACCATATTGATTTGATAACGTTGGCTCGCCGCAACCAGAAACATCAGATTTCCAGAGAAATGAAGCGGTGGATTAACAAAATTCGGCAGATGGTTGAGACGGTTAATGGTCAATTGAGTGAACAATTTCAGATAGAAAAGAATCATGCTCATAGTTTTTGGGGGTTATGCACCCGGTTATACTCGAAACTGACAGCTCATACGTTATCCATTTATCTGAATCAGTTATTCAAAAAGGAGGCGTTTTTACAGATTAAGGAGTTGGCATTTCCAGTTCCCAGTAACTAGCATAAGGCCCTAATAGTTATGTATAGCACAGTTCACCGTTTTTTACAGCAAAAAAAATGAGGATGCGTGTTACATCCCCACCTTTCCGAGGACGGATGGCAACATGAGTTGACGCAAAAAGGATAGGGTCTTACACGCAGGAATAATAAACCCGATATTCCGCATCTATTTTGAGCGGTTCCAGCATTTATTCAATTCCTGAATATCCGATAATCTGACTTGACGCAAAAAGACCGCGCCCCGGCAGGCCTGCTGTCCTACCGTGCGCTTATAACCAGAAATAATTACGTGTGTGTGAAACTCCCGTTTTCTCGAGTTTTATGTGCTTGCTAAACAATTAGACCGTATGTTAACATGACTCACGTTTGCGAGCAGAATGTAAAAAGGGGGCATAATTTCAGCAACGTTTACGCCAGCTAAGAAGAAATAAAAACAAATTTCCATCTATGTGAAGGGGGTTCACCTGTGGATGGCGTTTCACCTGTGGATGGCGTTTCACTTGTGGGAGGGAGTTCCGACTCCCGATACACCCGATAATTTTAAACTTCAGTAGCTAAACTTTAACAGTAAAACGCGCGACTGATCACTTTTTTTTTCTGTCAACCTTTGTCAACCTTTCGCCATGAACCCAAATCAATTAGATATCCCCTTGAAGATAGACCACTTCTTATTGTCAGGGGATAATATGTCAAAAGTCAAGTGAAGCACCAGAGGTTGACACCGACATCAATTTATCGCATTTTTAACCGCTGTCAACCCGGTTATTAAAAAATAAGTTGTAAAACTCAAATTGGAGGGGATATTGGCAAACCCACCCCGTCATTTTATGGCGAAAACGAGTTGTGTCATTAAATCTTCCCCTAAAGAATGGGATTACGAAAAGGATACCATCAATTCTCTCAATTCGCATCCACAACTGCGGAGTATAGGATAAACCTACGATTCTGCAATGTTATCAACACGGTTTTTAACATAACGAATATTTTTTCTTGACAATTGTGAAATAATCAATTATCATAGATTGTAGTAGGGCAATTCATTGCCCGTTCTTCCGCACTACGAATTGCATTAAATGAAATAGGAGGATAAAATGGCTGAAGACAAGAAAAATGAAATTATCCCTGTCGCCGACTATGAGGTGCTAGACCAAGTTGACGACCAAGCGATTATTGAAATGATGACCGGACAAGCGATTAAAGATTACGTGTACTCGTTTAAGCAGGGTGGACGAACCGTTGAGGGACTGACCTTAGCAGGAATTAACGAGGCGGCGAATCGCAGAGGCGGGATTCAGGTGGACGACCTACAATATGAGGAGCGCGAGCATTCATGGAACGTGGTTGTGAAGGCGACCGACACGCTAACAGGCTCTTCGCGTTGGGGTGCTTGTGAGCAGGCGAAGATGGCGGGAGGCCGTCCCGACCAGTTTGCTTTCACCAAAGCGGTGCATAAGGCGCAACGGAACGCTGTCAAACAACTGCTTCCTATGTCGGTCATTAGAGAGGTGCTCGATTTCTATCTGCATCGGCAGGCAGAACGTCCCGACCCACAGATGGAGTTACGGGAGCCTGACCGAAGCGATACAATCAGCAATGCTCAGAAGGCGGCTTTTACGGTGGCAAACAAGTTGCAAGAACGGCTTGAAGAACAGGGCGTTACCCAACCCGATTTTTGGGACTATGTGAGGCGGCGGTATGGGGTTGAGTCGCGGAACGATATGAGCGAGCTTCAGTGGACCCAACTTTCGGCGGAGTTACAAGCCGCTCAATCTTCGCCAGAACTCTTTGAGCAGATGATGGCGCGTATGCGTCAAACCGATGCCGCGGCTGCCTCAAGCGAGGTGCCAGAGAAATCTGAACCACCGCCTGAGCCGGACAGTGAATCAACTGCCTCTGAGCCGGTCAGTGCATCGCCTGAAGACGATACATCTAGCCCGGCGACCAAAGACGATTCCGAACAGTCCGAATCACCGCCGTTTTAAGTCTTTAACCAGGGGGTCTTAATACCCCGCAACAGCCCGTTGATTTCCGATGAAAATAGCCCTTTATGTTCTAGCCAGTTTGCTCTTTCCGATATGCTGGGGTGCTTTGGTAAACTGGATTTTCACACGTTGTCAAAGGCGTTCCGAGCGATATCGTGGTGCGTCTGAGCAAATTGATTATCATATCTAATTGAATAGATGAATATTGACATTAGTGGTGTCCCTGTCAACGCCTTTGAGTTAATCGGTCTCGGTTGCATTGTTGGTTTTTTGTCCGGTTTGTTCGGCATTGGCGGTGGGCCGCTCCTCACGCCAATCCTTGATATTTTTTTCGGCATTCGACTTGAGATTTGTATAGGTAGCAATCTTTCTCGAACGGTAGGGACATCATTTTCAGCAATGTTAAGGTATTGGCAATTTGGCGATGTTGATTTGAAGTTGGCGTTGATGGTTATTGGCGGCAACTTCTGCGGTATCGAGCTCGGCATTCAACTGCTCGATCAGTTACGCCAACTCGGTGATTTCAACTTAGGGACTCGGTCGATTTCGGCATTTCAATTTTACCTGCGCTGGCTATTTTTAGGCTTACTCATCACAGTTGCGGCATTAATTATTATCGAATCACTAAGAAGCAGAAACCAAACGGCGGCAGAACAACAGAAAGTCGGTTTCTTCAGGCGGCTTTCAATCCCTCCGTATGTTGCCTTTCCCACTAGCGGAATCCAGCGAATCTCGCTCCTTGCCGTGGTTTACTCATCTCTACTAATTGGTATACTAACGGGTCTGCTCGGCATTGGTGGGGGTGTGATTTGGGTTCCGCTCCTGATTTACGGATATGGTGCCAAAACGCATCTAGCGATTGGTACATCCCTACTGATTGTTTTCTTTTCAGCGACTTACGGCACTGTTTCCTACGCACTACGCGGAAATGTTGATTTACCGCTTGTCGCTTTATTAACCATCGGTGCAACAATCTGTGCCCAGTTTGGAGCGATGATGGCCCGAAGGTTTGAGGGACGCTCAATCCGTTTGTATTTTGCGTTGATTGTTTTAATCGTTGCAGGAATTATTCTCTTTGAGCAGATGAACCTGCTCTACGGATAAGATTCTACAATTTGGAAGATGACTTTGACTTGATATCGAAAAGGAGTATGTAAATGCTAAAAGGGCTATTCAAACGAAAAAAGGATGACGAACAGGAACTGCAAGATACCTCGGAGACAGACCAAGAATCTGTCGAAGCTATTCCCGAACCCCCACCATCGGCGCACCCCCTAGATGCCCCCCAAGAGGAGGAACGCGGATGGTTTAGTCGCCTCAAAGCGGGTCTGGCGAAAACACGGGATAATCTGGCGGGTCGAATATCGAGCCTAATCGGTGCTGGGCGGAGAATTGATGAGGAACTGATGGAGGAGATTGAAGACATCCTCATCCAAGCCGATGTCGGTGTCAATACAACACTCGCATTGATGGACAACGTGCGTGAAACGGTCAGATCGGAGCGGTTACAAGATTCTGCGGACTTGGAGGGGATTATTAAACAGGAGCTGATTAATATCCTCGGTGCAGACCAACCGCTTAACGTCGAAACGGCTCAACCGTATACCATTCTCATCCTCGGCGTGAACGGGGCGGGTAAAACGACAACAATCGGCAAGCTCGCAAACCGTTTTAAGTCAGAAGGGAAGCGTGTCCTTGTCGCGGCAGGGGACACCTTCCGCGCCGCCGCCGCAGAGCAATTGGCGATTTGGTGTAACCGCGCAGGTGTGCAACTCATCCAAGGCAGCGAGGGCGCAGATCCGGCCTCAGTGGTCTACGACAGCATGAAGGCGGCGCAATCCCGCGAAGTCGATGTGTTAATCGTGGATACCGCTGGACGGCTACATACAAAGAAGCCTTTGATGGATGAATTATCAAAAATCGGCAAGGTCATGGGACGTGAGCTACCGGGCGCACCCCATGAAGTGCTACTCGTTATTGATGGCACAGCGGGACAAAACGCCATCATGCAAGCGAAAATTTTTAACGAAGCGGTGCCTATTACCGGTGTCACGGTCACTAAGCTGGATGGGACAGCCAAAGGCGGGATTGTTATCGCCGTGAAGGGGGAAATCGGAGCACCTGTGAAGCTGATCGGTATTGGTGAAAAGCTTGACGATTTACGCGAATTTGCCGCAGAGGATTTTGTTGAAGCGTTGTTTGCACGGGAGACCGAAACAGCAGAAAATGACTCGTGAGCGATGATAGGAGACTTAAGGCACTTTCGCAGTCAAGGAATCCTTGATATTTCCAAATTGGGGTGAAAATGCGGGTCGGGAAGGTTGCCGAAGATTGGACGGAAATATCCAATCCCTGCTCGCGAAATCTGGAAGTTTTCTTGGTCATAAAATCGCAAATCGAGGTTGCGGCGAATCACCCGCTTCTCAGCATCCCGCTCAATGACCTGCTCTAATGGACGCAATGCCGTTTGGATGCCATCGTCGGTACGGATTATGGTTGCGACGGTACCAACATCTCTGTGAGCAATCGCACCGACCGCCATTTGTCCCGCTTTTACGGCGCAAAGTCGGTCAACTTCTATCGGACCCCCACACCGCTGGAGGTAGCCAAGTATGATGTGGCGGAAGGCAGAACCGGGGATTTCGGGTAGTTTCCTTTTCATTGCCTCTACGATAATCTCTGAACACCCGCCTGGTTTCGTATGCCCAAACGCATCCAGTTCCTCCTTTGAAGATATCATCAATTCTCCTCGCTCGTTCCGAATCCCCTCCGAAACGACGACAATCACGTTACCGTGCTCAGCCTGCTTCTCACGAATTGCTTCGGCTAACCGGTCCGGCTCATACGGTATTTCGGGCACAACGATTAGGTCTGCGTGTCCATAAGCGGATGCCAGCGTTAGCCAACCAGAATCCCGTCCCATCGCTTCAACGACAATAATCCGGTCATGAGAATAGGCTGTCGTCCGGAGATTGCGGACATAGTCAATGACACGACTTGCTGCCGTTGGGAAACCGGGACAGAAGTAGTTTTTCATCTGCGAATAATCAACAGAATCCCCATCTGGTGGATTGGTTCCAACGTCGTTGTCGATTGTCTTCGTTATGAACGTCATCGTAAAATGCTCTGACAGTGCTGCCCCGACGGTCAAAGTATCATCCCCACCGATTGGAATCAGCGCGTCAATGTTGAGCTTGTGCAGGTTATCAATGGCTTCACCAAGCCGGTCATCCTTGATCAGATTCGTACGAGAGCTTTTCAACAGCGTTCCACCCTGATGCTCGTCAACGAGGTCAGGCGTGAGCGTAAAATAACGACCACCTCTGAGAACGCCTTTCCATCCTTCCATGAATCCAATGAGTTCAAATCCAAGTTCTTCTGCTTTTATTGCAACGCCGTGGAGTGTTGCGTTGAGCGCACTGGTGTCTCCACCCCCTGTCAAAACACCGATACGTAGAGGCATATTTTCTCCTTTCAAGTTAATCCTTTTTTTCGAGCCACAATCAACCGTCCCTGCTGGCGGTCAAAAGAACTGGTGATGTAAGTATTCCCATTTGCATACCAATGTGCGAGAACCGATTGCTCACCCGTTTTTGTATCCCCCTCTTCAACTTGTGTTGTTTCTCCGTGAATCTCGATTAATGTCTCAATAGCGGCTTCGCTACTGTTGAACAAATAGAACAGATCCGACTCCTTTGACTGGCGATGGTGAATATGGATGGTCGTCGCCGGGTGGTTCTCTGGTGCCACATACACTTGTATCACCGGCTTAATCCATTTTTTTAGATGTCGCTCGAGCACGTCCACTTTTTCGGTTGGCGTTCCGCGCACGATAGAAGTCCGCCGATAGTAGAGCAGACGTTCGAGTGGATAAGGGTCAATTCCGATTCTGCCGTTGAGAAGGTACGGCACAGGATGCACAGCGATTAGCTTGCCCCGCCCTTTAACAAACTGCGTCAGTGATTCAACTGTCGTTTCCTGAAGTGATAGACAACTTGGGAGCACTACCAACGGGTAAGCAGTGCCTTTGACCTGTATAGAACGCGCCTTTTTATCCGTCTTTGCGGCGACCAACTCGGTTTCTGAGGCGATGTCAAAGTCATACCCCAATTCCCAGACCGTTTGACACAACCACTCCCATGCTTGAATCAATTCGTCCCACGTCTGCTGGTCAGGTTTCGTCCAGAGACTGTGAATCGGCGAGACGATAAGAACTTGTCGTTTCGGCACACCAATTGACAAAAAACGATTGAGGTGTTGCGATTGAGGTGTGCTTATCCCTTCTTGATGCTTACAACTAACCATCCATGAATTAAACCCCAACACACTCTCGTAAGCGCGCAATTCATGACTGGCGACCTGCGGGCGGCAGATGCTGACCTGTTGTGTATACTCTGAACGCGCTCGGCTGGTAATCCACTTGGCGATCAGGAATCGTTTCGGTATATTAATCGCGTCTGTGCTCAGAATCGGACGGTCTGCCTGCTCAAGAATTGTACCAACATCAATTTCCAACGTCTGCACACTCGCAGGAACTTCGAGGGCGAATTGTAGATTCCGTTGATGACAGAATTGCCTCACCCCACCGATGCAAACTTTGGCAAACTGCTGGGTCAATTCGCTCCAAAATCGACTGCGAACAGTTGCCGAGTCGTAGGTTTCGTAAAAGACCAGGGGGAGAAGACCCAAAAGCGCGATGCCCGTTGAGCGTGTCTGGAAATGTGGAATCAGAGCTGGGGTCCAAGGAATTGACAGCGTATGCGGTCGAAGTGGAGACAGAAAATTCGGCAACGGGCAACAGAAACCGATAACAACGTCCACTAAAAAATCGGCGAGTTCGTCGGTGTATCTTTTCAAAACCTGTTGCGTAAAATTACCCACTCCCGCTTCACTCAAAAGGTCATATTTCGCGCTTCGCATCGCAGCTTGGCAGAGACGAAAAACGGTTCGACCTCTTAACCTGTCGGCAATGGACAAATCACCTGCCAGACAACGTTGGATATGGTCTGTTATATCGTAACACGGCGTTTCGACGTTCTCCTGTGCGAGGAGATAGAACCGATCGAATCCCGTGTGAGCAGGCATCAACCAACGATGTAACCCATTCCGAATATCTTCGCGGCGTTCCGAGTCGGAGAAGGTGTGTTCGGCGCAATTTAACCAGACGTGCGTTTCGGCGAAAGCCGCGTCGAATCGAACCCATGCCCGTTCCCGCTTGCGACGTAGCCGCTCAAGTTGTGCCCGGTGACGGTCAAGGTCTTCGGCGGTTGAATCAGACCATGAAAGCTGAATTTCTCCTGAATTCCGAAAATCAGACAACTGCAATTTTTACACCTCAATGCCCGGTAACCGCCTAAACATCGGAGGTAGCTTTTTCGTCTGAATTGATATATCCGAGTTTTTTTGACAGGTCAACTTAAAATTGTGTATTCGTGAATTTTCGGTCTCGACTGATTCGCTATTCTATCACACCCATTTTACTCGTGCAAGCAAAAAGGAAATCCGATGAAATTCATAGAAGCTGTTATCACTGCATTGTCAATTTTACGGGCAAACAAAATCAGGACAGCACTGACGATGCTCGGTATCGTTATTGGTATTGCTGGCGTTATTGGGATGATGTCATTCAGTGCTGGTGCACAGCAATTGCTCATGTGGGAGGTTGAAAAAGTTGGTGGTCCAAGCATGTTCGGTGTCTATCGAAATAGCCGCATCCGTAAGGGGAGTCGATGGGTTCGTAACCCCAGCAAGCACTTTTTGACGATGGACGACCTCCGGGCGATTCAAGCTGAATGTCCATCCGTTGAGGTCGCAACGCCGGATATTCGCATCAGAACGACGCTTTCTGTTAGCGAGAAACACAAACAGGCGCAGTTGCAGGCAACCACGTATGAATTTCAGCTCGCCCGGAAATGGTACAGTAACTACGGGCGATTTATCTCCGATGATGACCTGGGCCTGTGGAGTAAGGTGTGCGTCATTGGTGAAGAGGTCTGGAAAGATCTGTTTGCGGGGCTTGACCCGATTGGCCGCGAATTAAAAATTAACCAGCAACGATTCACTGTCATCGGAATTATGGAATCTCGCGGGAAAGGATTAGACCCGGTGAACAGTGAGGACAATCAAGTCATCATTCCAATCACCGCCGCGCAGACGCACATCTGGGGACATGACCACGTTGGGCATATCTTAATGCGTGCGAAAGACCACAACTCCGTAGATGAAGCGGTGCGCGAAGTTGAGACAGTTTTAAGGCGCAACAACGGCGGCGAGACGTTTTTCGAGACGTGGGTGATGAAGGAGGAACTGAAATCTGCCAATCAAATTCTCTTTATCATCGAAATGATTCTCGTCGTGATTGCTTCCGTTTCATTGGTCGTCGGCGGCATCGGTATTATGAATATCATGCTTGTGTCGGTGACAGAACGGATTCCTGAAATCGGGTTGCGAAAGGCGGTCGGCGCAAAGAACATGGATATACGGCTTCAGTTTTTAACCGAATCCGTAGTCTTATGCGTGATTAGTAGTCTGATCGGGTTGGCCTTTGGCGTGTTAATCGGGCACGGCTTCTCGTGGGTTGTCACCAAACTCCTCTTTAAGGGGTTTGATTGGCCCTCTGTCGTGCGGCTTCAGTCGGTATTGGCGGCTGTTGTTTCAGGCATAACGATTGGCATTGTCTTCGGCATCTATCCAGCATTTCGAGCCGCCAAACTCACACCCATTGAGGCACTTAGGCATACCTAATCCCGTTATCATGGTGCGTCTCTATCTGTCGGCCTAGGCGGTGAACGCTCAATTTTATAGATTGTTTCGCCACGTTTTATGTAACCTATTCGGCGCGCAATCCGCTCCTTCGTCAGCGGATGGGTTTTCAGTTTTTCAACATACTCCTTGAGCTGGTCGCGTCTATCCTCAAGTTCCGCAATCTTGTCATCGTACTGTTGTTTAACCTCCCGCGCTTCCTGCCAACGCCAAAAACCTTGAACAACTTGGTACAAACCTGCCAATAATACCAGAAGTGCAACAAGGATAATTAAACAAATTTTAACAAATCGCATAATCCCCTCTTTCGTTGATTTAACCCGTTTTTTGCAGGTTATAAAACACCTGTTTTCCCTTGAAAACGGCTCGGCTACCCAGTTCCTCCTCAATGCGTAGCAATTGATTGTACTTGCAGATACGGTCAGTTCGGCAGAGCGAGCCCGTTTTAATCTGCCCCGCGTTTACGCCGACCACGATATCCGCGATTGTTGTGTCCTCTGTCTCACCGGACCGGTGCGAGACGACCGCCGTGTAGTTAAATCGCTTGGCAAGTTCAATGGCATCAAGTGTCTCGGTCAACGTGCCGATTTGGTTGACTTTAATCAAGATTGAATTTCCAATCCCGTGCTCGATTCCGTATTGCAAACGATTTGTGTTTGTGACGAAGAGGTCATCACCAACAAGTTGCACTTTATCGCCAATTGCTTGGGTCAGCAGCTTCATCCCATCCCAATCGTCCTCAGCCATGCCATCCTCAATTGAGATGAGCGGGTATTTTTCGCTGAGCCGGGCGTAGAACGCAACCATCTCTTCAGCGGATTTATCCGGTTTTACTTCGGCTTCCAGCCGATAGACCCCTTCATGATAAAACTCGCTCGATGCCGGATCGAGTGCCAACAACACATCCTCACCGGGCCGATATTTGGCTCGCTCAATCCCTTCGATGATGATTTCCAACGCCTCTTCGTTAGACTGGAGGTCTGGAGCAAACCCGCCTTCATCGCCAACGGCGGTGTTATAGTTTTTGGACTTGAGAACGGCTTTCAAGCTATGAAAAACCTCTGTCCCTATCCGTAACGCTTCCCCAAAAGTTTCAGCACCTGATGGCACAATCATAAACTCCTGAAGGTCTACATTATTATCAGCATGTGAGCCGCCATTTAGGATATTCATCATCGGGAGCGGAAGTTCTTTTGCATTCACACCACCGATGTACTGATACAGCGGCATCCCGACTTCAGCGGCAGCGGCTTTGGCAACGGCCAGCGATACCCCTAAAATTGCGTTTGCGCCGAGATTACTTTTGTTCTCCGTGCCATCCAACGTAATCATTGCCGAATCAATGGCCGTCTGTTGAAGTGCATCAGAGCCAATCACTGTTTCAGCGATAACGGTATTGACATTTTCAACCGCTTTTCTGACCCCTTTTCCGAGGTAGCGTTCCGCGTCTGCATCGCGGAGTTCAACGGCTTCATGTTCGCCAGTTGAAGCACCAGAGGGCACCGCCGCACGTCCGAAAGCACCCGAGTCCAGCTTAACGTCCACCTCGACAGTTGGATTGCCGCGTGAATCGAGTATTTCTCGCGCATGAATACTTGAAATTTTTGTCATCAGACCTCCTTAGCAGTTTCCAGAAAGGTTGTGGGAGAATCACTCATCCAGAGAATCTTTGTTCAGTATACGTTGACCAGCCGAAACGGCACGGACATCTATCTTGCCTGTCACAACTTCATAGATGAGGGTTTGACGGTATTCTTTGAGGAGTTCGATGCTTTGCTGTTCGTTAGATCTCAGTTCGTCGATCTGTGCGATTTTGCGGTCAAGGAAGTTGGCGATTTGGGTTTGTTCTTGATAGATCGGTATAGGAATCTTAAAGTTCTCAACAAACCGAGTCGGCACTCGTTTAAGACCAACGGCACCGGTCATAAAATGTTTACCAATGCTACGAAGTGGCGGATTGTAGAGTGTGTAATAAAGAAAAGGCGGAAACACTTTTTGCGGATTGGGGCGAATGACAATAAACTCGGTCGAGCCGAACCCAACTGAGGTTGCTAAATTCCTTATGAGAACAATCTTTCCATTTTCAAAACAGGGAGTCACCTTTGCTATGAGGATGTCATTTTCCTCAAAGTAAGTATAACCACTTTTGAGTTGGGAATAAGGCATCCTTAATTCTTGGTCAATTGTCCCATCAGTATGTACTCGTTCCATTGGAAGGAATACTATAGGTTTATCTTTAAGATGAGCAGTTTTCGGATTGTTCTTGGACGGATTACTCGAACCAACATGCTTTACTTCTAAGATTTCCCAATGCTTAGGTATATCTCCAATGTACTCCACCCCCGATGGTTTCATCTCCACATTTAGGTCAAGTCCCTTTGTCACTGTCTCATGTATCAGGACAGTTCGCTGCTCGTGCAGGAGTTCTACCCGTCGTGCTTTGATGCGGATGAGTTCGTCAATCTGTTTCGTCTTGCAGTCTAGGAAGTTAACGATTTGGGTTTGTTCTTGATATGAAGCCAATGGGATTCGTGCACTCAGAATGTCATCAACGGATGTTCGTGGCATTTTCACCCCGTAGGATATTGAATCGCAGTATTCAATGAAACGAGGGGATAGCATCAGATAGAAGAGATATTTACCCGTGTCTTGTAACGACGGCCTTATGACTATCATTTCACCGAGAGAGTAACCACTATACTCTGCAAAGACCACCTTGCTGAGGTAGGCGCGAAGTTTGTTGAATAACACATCTCCTGCTTGGAATTTCACGCCAACAGAATTGTATGGACTGTAAAAATTGAGGACTTTGCCTGTTTCCGATTCAACATTTTCAGGTGAAATTTTTATAGCGTCTGTCTCAGGAGTTGATTTCTGACTTATAAGGGTTGCGATGTGTTTTATTTTACTTATTTTCCAATGCACTGGTATCTCACCAATCCACTCTACCCCACTCTCTTTATATTCAGGATAACGCCTCATACCCCTAACACCTCACTCGGTAACCCTCCACTTTTCCGTTCAATTAACCATTCCAATGCTTGTCAGTGTTCATTGATTCGGACAATTTAATCCGTGTAATCCCTTAATCCGCATGACTTGACGCAAAAATTCTGCGTCTTTGCGGTACTATAGTTCCGAAAACGGATTCAATCCTCAATTACAAATTCAAAGAGCAGATAAGAGCTCGCTAAAAAGACTAGGCTATAAACGACCAAAATTGAAAACCAGTGCGAACTTTCGCCGATGGTGCCCTTTGTCAATAGGGAAATTGTGCATCTCGCGCCGCCCATGATAACAGGAAAGACCAGAGGAAGTAGGAGAACGGAAAGCAGACTCTCTGTTCCGCGTGCGCTCGTGGACATGCCAGATACGATAACCCCGACTGCACAGAAGCCGAGGGTGCCGACCGTGAGCACACCAACCAGTTTCAGTAGGGTCGGAATAAGTTTTGCGTGCACATCTCGCGGTAAGCCATCGAAAACCTCTAAGAATTGAAGGGTGATTGGTGTGACAATCGCTCCTAGGATTGCGAGAAAAATGACGTTGCTTATGACCTTAGCGAGATAAAAGTTCCCCGCGTCCATGCCTGTCAATTTCAGTCCCTGTAATGCACCGTTGGCACGTTCAAGGTCGAAGGACCGGTTCAGGGTAATAATGCCTGAGAATGTGAACGTCGCCCACAGTACGCTGGCAGCCAGTTTGCCGCGCTCTTCAGCTTCTTTAGGGAAAATCGGCCCAAACGCAAAGCTGAAAATAAGCACCACAAGCAGACTGAATACGAAAATTAAAGCGAGCGTCTCCTTTGTGCGCAATTGCAGGGCGAGGTCTTTCCGAATCACCCACCCGATTTGACGAAATGCGTTCATCCTTTGCACTCTGTTTTCCTATCCGAACCCACGTTGCCACCTTTCATACAATTTTAGGCAATGGTTAGCCCAATTCTCTCCCCTGCTCCAATCGGCTCTCATACAGACGTGACAACGCATCCATCTCAATTTCGTCTTTGGTGCCAACGGCTTCGATTTGCCCGTCGAGTAGAAAGAGAAATCGCGAACTCGCGAGATAGCCTAAAGCGATGTCGTGTGTCGTGAGGATAACACCTTTGCCGTGTGCACGTTGCTGACCGATCAAGGTGAGCATAAACTGTTTTGCGGCGACATCCAGCCCTGAAAACGGTTCGTCAAAAAGCAATAGTATCGGGTCGTGAATTAGTGCCTTGGCAATCATGAATCGCTGTGTCATGCCGCGAGAGAAGAGCTTTATCGGCTCATGCGCGAATGCGGTCAGTCCCACATCTGCGAGTAGCTGGTTGATTTGTTGCGCTAACAGATCAACGCCGTAAAGTTGACCGAAGAATCTGAGGTTCTCATAAGGACTTAAATCCAGATAAGCCAGCGGCTCGTGGAGGACCAACCCCACCGACGGACGCACCGATTGCACCTTCCCAAACGCATCAACATCTCCAAACTGGAGACCACCGGATGTCGGTTTGACGAGCGTTGAAAGTATTTTAATTAGCGTTGTTTTGCCGGCCCCGTTCGGCCCAAAAATCGCAACAATTTCACCGGGCGACACTGCGAGGTCTATACCGTTGAGAACTATCCGATGTCCGAAGCGTTTTGTGATTCCAGTGGCTTGAAGGAGCATAATATAGTTGTGTGGAGGCAATTAGCCTCTCAGAGTCCCAATTCGATCAGAATATCGCGCTTCTTGGGGGTGGGCTGACACCACAGCCATTTAGGCTTCAAAAAGAACCCGGGGATAACTGTTGAGTGGTAGCCACCTGCTTTGAGCGGGAACGGCTCATATTTTCCTTCCGCAGTCAAGCGGTGTAGGTCAACCCGTTTTTCCAATGGCGCAATGACCCAATATTCGTGTATCCCGGCGGCTTCATATTCCCGATATTTGTCCCGTTCATCCCGCTCTTGACTCTTTGGGGAAACAATTTCGATTGCTAGGTCAGGCGCCCCTTCACAGTGCGTCTCTTTGAGGAGGTGTAAACGTGCTCGGGAGATAAAGAGCAGGTCTGGAATTCGCCGCAATCGTGGTTTTAATCGTATTTGAAGGTTTGGCCCGAAAATTTCTCCCAAGTCGTGGGATTCTACGAAGATTTGAAGAATTGTGCCGATGAACCATTGCAGTCTTTCGTCACTTACCGATTCGGGGGACATAGTAATTACCTTTCCATCAACATATTCCGCACGGACATCCTCATCGCACCATGCCACAAATTCCGTTTCGGTCATCCCGTTGAGGCTCTTAGCGGAGGCTATGGATAGTGACTTATCCTTTAAACCAGCAGTGGCTCGATTGTGCATGTTGATTTCTCCCATCCTCCCATTTTAATCAGCCCTTCTTCGGATGATAAATATGAGTGGCGTGACCCGAAAAGACCTCGGTGGATTCCAGAACTGTCTCCGATAGCGTCGGGTGCGGATGGATACTCCACTGAATATCGGACGCGACGGCTGCCATTTCAATTGCGAAAACCCCTTCAGCAATCAGTTCCCCCGCACCAGTCCCGACAATTCCGACCCCCAACACCTGCTCGGTTTCCGGGTCAATGAGCAGTTTCGTCACTCCATCGGTGCGGGAGAGGGTCGTTGCGCGCCCGGACGCGCTCCACGGGAAACGGCAAACTTCCACCGAACGGTTTGCGGCTTCCGCTTCTGTCTCGGTCAATCCGCACCAAGCAATTTCGGGGTCAGTGAAAACGACAGCGGGGATGGCCCGCGGGTCGAAGGTTGCCTTACGCCCTGCAATCACGTCCGCTACGATACGTCCCTCATAAGTCGCCTTATGCGCTAACATCGGCTGGCCGGCGACATCTCCGATGGCGTAAATTGCGGGGTCTGTCGTCCGGCGTTGCGGGTCAACTCGCACGAATCCGCGTTGGTCGGTTTCGACCTTTGTGTTTTCAAGCCCAACCGCATCTGTATTTGGACTGCGTCCAACAGCGATAAGCACTTGCTCAAATACCTGTTCAGGTTCCTGAAGGTTTTCCCCCTCAAATTGAACCCGCATCCCAGCTTCCACTTCTTGCAGTTCAGCGACCTTGGTGTTGAGCATTATCGCATGGAACTGCATTTCGAGCTGTCGTGATAGGATGCTCACCAAGTCTGAATCAACGCCCGGTAGCAGGTTGGGAGTCATCTCGGCGACCGATACCTCGCTACCGAGTGCCGCATAGACTGTCCCCAACTCTAGTCCAATGTACCCGCCGCCGACCACCAGCAGATTTTTCGGCACAGTTCGCAGTTCCAATGCCTCCGTCGAATCCATGACGTGCGGGCTGTTTAGGGATAGATTGGGAATCGTCGTTGGTCTGGAGCCGGTGGCCAGGATTGCGTGATTGAATGATACGCTCATCTCATTGTCATCCTGCTCGACCTTCAATCTGTTGGAATCCAGAAAACTCGCTCGTCCCTGAATGAAATGCACACCGCGCTGCTTGGAGAGCGCACCAAGCCCCTGCGCCATTTTTGCGATGACGCTCTCTTTCCAAGTCCGCATCTTGTCCAGATTAATCTTTGGCACCCCAAAATCAATCCCCCACTGCTCCGCCTGCTTCGATTCTGTAAGTACCTTCGCGATATGCAACAGTGCCTTAGATGGAATGCATCCCCGATACAGACAACTCCCGCCCGGGTTCGGTTCAAGGTCAATGAGCGTGACCTGTAATCCCAGGTCCGCCGCCATGAATGCTGCCGCGTACCCGCCTGGTCCCCCGCCGATAACCGCAATCTCTGTTGAATGGGGAAGTTCGTTCATTAGTGACATTTTGAATTATTATTATACCAATTCTGATAATAAATCACACATTAGATGACGTATGGTGAGCGGGCGGGGCAGGGATGCCCCGCCTACGGGGTAATGTGACATTTTTATTTAGAGATGGTATTAGCAAAGACGGTCATATTGACATTAAGCCTATCGGCAATATCATCTAAAATCTTTTTCTTTTTTTCGGTATTGGTCCCAGATACTATCCAATATGTCTCTGTGTCAGTTTCAACTTTCCTTTGGGCTTTACCGTCATAGTCGCAATCTGCTATTAGAGGTATCTCATTAACACGCAAATTGAGTTTTTTGACTTCCTCAATTCCTATTGCCTTAATTACCTCAATGAACGTGTCTATTCCAGTATTCTCGGAAATAGAATTTCCATCCGGCATTATAACAGATATAGGATTATCAGGTATTGTTTCTGTGGTAGAATCTGCAGGATCACCGAATAAAGCAATCAAGGCTTCACGTAACCTCCTACCAGGCATACCCCAGCCATTTTCAATGTAACGGATGTATCCAGCGGTACAACCTACGATCTGAGCCACGTCATCCGAGGTCATGTTATTCTGATCCCGGCGGCACTCCTGAAGCCATTGTCCAAATGCCTGTACATCGGGGTTTATGCCTCCTTGGTCAGGGGTACTGCTACCTGGGATTTGTACTGGATAATCCTCAATATATTGGATGATCCGGGGTGTTGCATAAAACCATTCGCCACGCGCTCGAAACCCTCCAAAGTGATCATGTATCCGTCTTTCTTCGCGGCGTGCTTCATCTTCTGTCTCAAACGGGAGGACTCCTATTGCCCATATCAGGGATTCACAGCCAGTTTGGAGTGCTGCTTGCCGTAGTGAAAGTTCTGTGCCTGTATAACCAATTTTGATAAAATCGGGATTGGTATCCCCAAAATTACTTTTGGCGAAAAAATATACCAAAGGTTGATTTGACATGATTACTACTCCTTGTTGGTAATGACTTTGGATTTACGTAAAAGGGGTCGCGCAGGATAACGGAGATTCGGAACTGTAGATTAAGGTCCCATTTTCCACTTGTTTTTTCTCCGGCTCACCTGGGATTGCCTGCTCAATGTAGGAACCCCGCGGGTTTGAGAAATAAATTCCCAAATCGGAAATCAGAAGTGCGGAGTATAGGATTTATAGTGACATTTTGAATTATTACATCAAACGACTGCGTACATACAATGCCGATATACCACTAGATGAAGTGATAAACATGTATCATTAACTCTAAAGTTTACTAATGATAGGTTTTCCCACTGTTTATTGACTCGCCTTTATCAATGCCGCCACCGCATGGAGTCTTGTTTTGATGTTATGCTCGTCGTCTCCTATAATTTCGATCAGCGCAGGAATAGCGTCATCTCCTCGCTTTCCCAAAATTTTCACAGTACGCAATTGTTCCGAGAGCTCCTTATCTTTGAAATTCATTATCACGGCGGGAATGGCATCCTTGCCCCCCAACTTTAACAAGGCTAATGCGCTACGCAATCGTACCAATTTATCGGAATTGTTCAGCGCATCGATCAAAACGGACACCGCACGTTTATCTCCCAACTCTGCCAGCGCGCCTGCGGCAGATATCCTTACCACGCGGTTACGATCTCTGAGTGTCTTTGTCAGAGCGGAAATCGCACCCTTATCTCCCAAGCTTCCTAACGCGTATGCAGCCTCCGCTCTTACCGAACTATCGTCATCCTTGAGCGTTTTTATCAAATGGGGCACGGCGCGGTTATCGCCCAAGTCGCCCAACGCTTTTACAGTGTCCAAGCGTACCTGGTTTTCCTTATCGTTGAGAGCGGTTATCAAAGCGGGCACGGCTCGCTTGTCTCCTAAGTCGCCCAACGCACCCGCGGCATACTCTCGTACCCACGTCTCCTTATCGTTGAGAGCATTTATCAAATGGTCAACAGCACTGGTATCTCCCAATTTCCCCAAGGTATTCGCGGTGCTCCATCGTACCGAGTGCTCACTATCGTTGAGGGTGTTTATCAAAGCGGGCACGGCTCGCTTATCTCCCAAGTCACCCAACGCTCTCACAGCACCTGATCTTACTAAGCTCTCATCATCGTTGAGGGCATTTATTAAATGCTCAAAAGCCCTATTGTCTCCCAATTTTCCCAACGCTTCCGCGGCATCCGCTCGGATCCACCCAAAGTCGTCATCGCTATCGTTGAGGGCGTTTATCAAATAGGGAACGGCACGCTTATCTCCCAGTTCGCCCAACGCTTCCGCGGCATTCCCTCGTACCCAATTATGGTTATCGTTATCGTTGAGTGTGTTTATCAAGTTGGGAAACACTGCCCTGTCACCCAGCTCCTTAAAGGCTTCTACGACATCCGCCTGAAGCGAGAGATCATAGCCTGTGAGGGCACTAATTTGTATTTCAAGTAGCAGATCAGCAGAGAGCGTTTCATTACGCTTATAGAATTTCTGATACGCTTGGAGTGCCTCCTCCAATTTTGATTCTTTACGACGACAGCTTACAAATATCATGCTTAAAAAGACGCAACAGACAAAGACGCAAAAGGCAATGGGGACGAATAACGAGGTTTTCGCGCTCCTACTTTTCATGGTGGTGTTCGGTTCTTTCATTTTCCGGGCTCTCCGTTATTTTTAGGACGTGGTTTTCTCGCCGCTACACCTCCAGCGCAATCAGAAACGGGTCTTCAAACCGCTCGACCAAATATCGCAGGAAACGGGCGGCATCTGCCCCATCAATCAAGCGATGGTCGTAAGAGAGTGCCAGCGGTAGCATCAGGCGCGGTTGAAACTGTTCATCAATGAAAACGGGTTCAATGCGGGCACGAGCGATTCCGAGGATGGCGACTTCAGGGGCATTGATAATCGGTGAAAAATGGGTGCCGCCAATCCCACCGAGATTGGTTATTGTGAATGTCCCGCCCTGCATCTCATCAAGCCCCAGTTTTCGATTTCTCGCCTTTTCGGATACTGTACTCAGTTCAGCGGATAGTTCAATGATATTTTTCTGGTCGGCATCACGGATAACTGGTACCAAGAGCCCATGTTGCGTATCCACTGCGACCCCGAGGTGATAGTGTTTTTTGTAGATAATCTCGTTTGCCGCTAAGTCTAAGCTGGCGTTAAATTTCGGAAATTGCTTCAAAGCGGAGATGACAAATTTGAGCGCAATCGCTGTGATGGTGAGCCTGCCTCCCTCGGCTTCTACTTTGGGTGCGAATTGCTTTCGGAGTTGTTCCAATGTTGTGATATCCGCTTTGTCGTGGTTTGTCACATGCGGAATGGTAGACCAGGCGTTGTTCAGATGTTCTGCCGCCGCACGGCGCAGATTGCTGAGCGGTTCTCGCTCAATTGTCCCCCACTTTGAAAAGTTGATAGCCGGGTAATTGATTGCCCGTTCCTCTGGGGTGGGTTTTGCTGGGAGCACACTGTCTTGGTGTGCGTACCTCTTGATATCTTCAACAGAGATGCGTCCACCGGGACCAGAGCCCGATACTTCGTTAATGTCAATCCCAATCTCACGGGCAAACTGACGAACAGAAGGCGCGGCTGGCGCAGTTTCCAAGCGGGTATCCGCTGTTTCGGAAGTCGTTTCGGGGCGTAAATTTTCTGTGTCAACCGATGGTGTCGAGTCTTGGACAGATGGTGTAATATCGGGCGTTGGTGAATCGGGTGTAGCCGCGGTTCCCTCAACAACCTCTGTATTGACCGTCAAAACGGGATGCCCGACTTTCGCCTCGCCACCCGCTTCCACATGGATTGCTGTGACGATGCCACTCACTGTGGAAGGCACTTCGAGGGCGGCTTTATCCGTCTCAATTTCCAGGAGCGGTTGATTTTCTTCAATCACATCTCCGACCGACACGAGGATTTCAACGACCTCACCGGATTCAATATTTTCGCCAAGCTCAGGGAGGTTGAATGCTGTTTCCATAATTTGCCATCCGTCAAACAATCTATTAGGTCGTTGCCAATCAGCAAAATGCGAGGTTACCAACAGTTGTCTTTAGGCAGAATCAACGTCATTTCTGATGAACCGATACCTAGTTCTTTTGGCGTACCAGCCATTACGGTTTCTATTTTACGCCATACCCAAAAATTACTTGTTGAACGAATTTCCAAAAGCCGATATAATAACTGTTGCTGCCGATTCCAGAGAAACTTTTTATCCAGGTGGCAGCTCGGATTATTATACGCTATTATCTCCAGAAATGCGAAACGTTTTAAGACATCATAAGCAGATCCCGAATGGGGTTATGGTAAATTTCAATGTGTCTTGATTGTGGCGAGAGCTACGCAGTGACTGATCTTTGGGCATCCTGTCGTTTCTCTAATTTACCATTTTTTACCAGAGATTGCATATCGTGTAGGTGGCAACTTGGGTTATAATAAAGATATAGAATCACTATACCATGAGTGATAAGCAGAGTCAAGTAAAATAGGTGAAGGTGCGAACTGTAAATTTTCATCAAATCCAATGCTTTCGAGCAAACGAGGAGGATAACCGTGAAAAAGACACGACTGTTGAGCGTTTCGTTCCCCGGAGGAGGATATGGCAGTGTCGAATCCAACCGGGATAAAATGGTGGCATACTTAGAGACCGCAGGGGCATATCAACCCGATTTTGTCTGTTTTACCGAAGTCGCACGAGAACTTGGAACAGCGTCGGACAGCGAGGCATGGAAGGGAGAACCGATTCCCGGCCCAACGACAGATGCCCTCGGAGGTGTCGCACAGAAATACGGGACACACGTAGTTGTTGGGATGCAGGAGCGGGCAGGAAATCGCACATTTAATGCCGCAGTGCTGATCGGGCGTGATGGTGGGGTGATGGGAGTGTATCACAAAGTGCAACCGACCGTGGGTGAGATGGAGCGCGGCTCTATCCCAGGTACGAAAGCCCCAACATGGGAGACCGATTGCGGACGGGTTGGGATGTGCATCTGTTTCGATCTTAAGTTTCCAGAGGTGGCAATGATGCTCGCCCGAGCGGGTGCGCGAATCGTTTTCTTTCCGAGCATGTTTCACGGCGGGACGCGCCACGGCGCATGGACACGCGATTACGGCGTTTTTCTGGTCGTGAGCCAATCTAAGGAGAGCGTCATTGTGGACATGTGCGGACGGCGTATTGCTTGGCAGGGATATCAAGAACCGCTCGTGACATCCGGTGCGTTGCAACCTTTTGCGTTCGCGGATGTGAACACGGACGCTAAAGCCTACCATCTCGATTTTAACCAAGAAAAACTTGGGGCTATCGAAGCAAAGTACGGCCCCGGCGTGAGGTTTTCCATCCTACGGCCCGAAGCGACATTTGTGATGGAGTCATTGATGGACGAGGTGTCGGTAGAGGAAATTGAACGGGAGTTTGCGTTGGAAGATCTCTGGACCTATTATGACCGTTCCCGAAAGATGAGAGAAGATATGCTATACGAACAGCCAGTGAAGTAGTTGTAGAAGGAGAGTTGATTATGAAACTCGGTTACAGCACATGGGGGATGGCAACCGTCCCGGTTGATGTATCCATTGTTCACGTATCGCAATTGGGGTTTGATGGGCTAGAGCTTGCTGTCACACCGCGGTTCACAACCGAACTGAGTACACTCAACAGTGCCGAGCGGAGGCGCATCGCTGGGCTGTTGAAAGACCACAAACTGACGTTGTCGGCGATCGCCGGCCATGCCAGTTTGATGGAAACAGACAGCGACGCACACGCCCAGAATATGTCGCGACTCACAGGGGCAGTAGACCTCGCGGAAGATCTCGCACAGAGTGATGTGCCGCCCGCAATGAATACAACCCCGGGTGGCAAGCCGGAGGAGTGGGAATCTCAAAAACAATTCCTTGCTGACCGGACAGGCGAATTGGTGACGTATGCCGAATCACGCGGTGTCACCATCGCGATGGAACCGCACATCGGGGCGATTATTGATACCCTCGCGAAGGCCGTCGAACTCCTTGATATGGTCGGTTCACCGTACCTCAAGGTTAATTTCGATATCAGCCACTTCGATATCGTCGGTATACCGACTGAAGAAAGCGTGGCGGCTCTTGCCCCACACTCCGCCCATACACACGTCAAAGACCAGCGCGGACGTGCGCCCGATTTTGAGTTCCTCATCCCTGGCGAGGGCGATTTCGACTATGTGACTTATCTAAAAGCGATGCAGAAACACGGTTACGACGGATTTATCACCGCAGAGGTTAGTTTCATGGTGCAAGCCCGCGAAAACTACGACCCGTTGGCGGCGGCTTCCCTGTCATACAAAACGCTGTCTCGCGCATTTGTGGAAGCGGGAATTGATCGGCGGGGATAGGAGGAGGGTAGTGGCGTGATTGATTGTGCGTTCTGCCTTGCGCCTTAAAACCTGTTTTAAGAACCCGAGTTGCCACCTTGATAAGTAAAGAATCAGAACCCGAGTTCTTTACGATGAATCGGCACGAGTTGAGCGGATGTCAAACCGAGGCGTTTAATTGACTTCGTACGGTTTCTAGGTGTCTCGGTTGGGGCGAAGAGCCAAATGATATGCCAATAATGTGGTATAAGCGATCTAAGGGCAATTCAAAAACAGCGACACCATTATGCACTGCGAGCGATCTTATCCCCGCTCGGCTTGGATAGCCATATCTAAGCCATCTTCCCCCGATAACCCCGGCAACTCCTCCACAATCTCCACCGTCTCCAAACTGACCACGAGCATCTTTTCAGCCAGTATGCGGTTCTAATCAATGTCAAGCCTATGGTGGCGGAATTTCTAAATCTCTACAGATCTTCTGCACCAAGAATCTATTTAGTGCCCGATGTCTTGGCACAGCGGAAGTACCCCGGGTTTTGCGATTAACATAGATAGTATGCTTACCCCCTTCTCAGAGGAATTCACAACCGTTCTTTTCAAGATGACGGATAAGGTCACGCCTTTTCATGTCTGTACAAAAATCGGTTCACGAATCACATCTGGTATTTCCGCAATGGATTCTTCGGCAAGGATTTGATTTGCCTCAAGGATCATCTCAATTGCCTCTTGGAGATTGGTTCTCGCTTCCTCAAGCGTTTTCCCTTGCGTGTTAGCACCGGGCAATTCTTTAACAAATCCGATGTATCCTTCCGGAACCTTTTGATAAACAGCGTTTAATTTCATATCAGGAATCTCCCCAATTTTAGATTTTTCTTTATGTGCTGTGTTTAATGAAGCACGGACCGTAACCGTTCAGGCAAGCATCATAGAGCAAGCCATCAGCAGGCACCATGTACCAGCGGACAGCAAGCTCTACGCGCTTAATTTATCCCTATTCAGAACGCGCCTTCAGTTGTCCCCAGGTCGTCGTCAACTTCGACACCGGGTCGACGGCCTGTGGAATACCAAACGGACTGTCCGGATCGAATTTCTCTGGGGGTTCAATCGTGCTGAACCAAACGCGATTGATCCAAATCGGGCCAGTAGCGTGAGCCGAGAAACGGAAATCCGAGCCGTTTGCGCGATTTTCAAACAGGCCGTCTTTGATGACCCAGATGTGGACGAGCCATTTGTCTGTACCGCCCAGTTTTACAGCTGCGAATGCACCATCACCTACGCCACGAAACGCTCCTCCAACGGGCCCCACGCCGTTGCTATCGTATTGGCAGTCAATCTTCTCCGCCTTGTTGGAGTCGAAATATTCCATGACAATCCACGCCTTATGGTCGCCGCCAACCAGAAACAAGTCATCAATTTTGAAGTACATGTGATTGTGTCCTGGTCCGTTATACGGCCAAGGGTTTTCCAAGCAATCAACACCTCCCTGTACGGCGTGTTTGGTCACGCCATCAGCTTGCTCGCTTTTGGTTAATAAAACCCCTTCGCTTTCCTTGCCGAGGTCTACCCATACGAAGTTTTTACCCTCTTCGGGTTCCTCTGCGGCAAATGCGCCTACTGAAATCAGCAAGCATTGAATCAGAATCAGTGTTGTTGTCCATTGTAGTATACGTCGTAACATCATTGCCTCCTGTAGATTTTGAGTTGAAGTTAGTAAAGTACAACACAAACCGAATACTTTGGAAACATCTTCTCAGAAAAACGAGCGGCTCTCTGTTTTCTCTTGAATTTCAGCTCCGCCGTGTGCACTTAGCCGTGGGCGAACCCGAATCGTGTTAACCACTTCTGTTTCGTCGTCAACGAGAAGTGCCTCCCCTTGCCGGTTTAGCTCCCGAATATAACCCTTTAAGTCGCCTTGCATGTACGTCGCACTCAATCTGTCTAGCGCGTGTATGTCGTCCCAAGTTGTGATTTTATGAGCGACAATTAGGTCACATTGCGAAAGCAGTTCTGCATCAATCGCGGACGGTTGTTGTGTGGCAACAATCAAGCTCAGCCCGGGTTGACGCCCCTCTTTTACCCATCGTATTAACATCTCTTTGCAAAGCGAAGCACGTCCTTGCGGCACGAATTGATGTGCTTCATCTATTGCCATCCAGACGCGAGGGAGCTGCGTCTCAAGCCCAAATTCCTCTCGCCGACGCATCTGGGTTCGCTCGGTAAACAACCTCCGAGCAACAATATCTAACACCAAGTTTCGCAACCCTTTTGTGCCTGCATCAAGAACACTCAAATCCAAAACATTAATATGGTCTAATGAAAACACATCGGTTAGGTGCATCGGTGCTTCTGAGAAGATTCCCCATTTTTCTGCAACGGTTAATCGGTTCTCTAATGCTTCAATCGTAACGTCTTTCGCTCGTTTATCTTTGCAGATGCATTCGACGAGGTCAGCGACGGTGAAGGGATGCCCGGTTTCATGGAGCTCCTCCACCGCACGCCACATCGCTATCCCCATCACTTCATTAATTCCTAAATTGAAAATCTCGCACCAAGCGTCTGCTGAGAGGTCGTGCGCGTTAATCCAGAGAGACTTTACCTCAACACCGTTCGTTTGTAGTTGGTTCAGCACCTGTGCATCCCCGAATCGGGCGACTGGGTCACCGGGTACAATTAACCTTACGGGAAACCCCTGTGCTAACAAGCCTGCCTTCCGGACTTCATCCCATTGGGTTTCGTTGGGCAAAGCCATCGTGTGATAAATGCCCATCGGGTCGGCGATGAGCAGAACGGCTTTTCCACGTTCCTGAACAAACAGTTCTTCAATAATGACACCTAACGTGTAGCTTTTCCCGGAACCTCGTTTGCCGCAAATAAAAACGGCGCGGGATCCGGTGGCGCGGATATATGATATTTCTCCACTTTCATAGTCGGTTCCGATTCGCAAATTTACTTCAGCCATCGAACTTCTCCACTTCATTTAGGATAGTACGCCCTGGCAATCTTGAATCGTCGTTGATTCCGGGCACATCGGATTAAACAAAAGATCGCTATTCCATCAGAAAGCGTTATCACTATTCCGACGAATATCCCAAAATGGGACCAATGATTCTTGCGCTGATATTCCCCCATGAAAGCCCCATTCGGTCGCCTTTCGGTTTTTTGCGATAACCTTGTCTCCAGTCAAAACGGTGTAGGTACCTTCATCACTGTTGAGTGTGACGACATTATCCCCGATCGGTATAGCTCCTTTAGTATAACGTGCCTGCTTGAATTTTTCCTGCACGAGTGAAGCGATGCCCTGCTCAGAATACCAAAGGATGCCGTGGTCAGCAGTGATAAAGACACGAAATGACTTCTCAGTCTCCTGTAACACTGTGATAAGCGACCTAACATCTTTCTCTAAATCCTCAAGAAGCGAAATGCTATTTGGGCGTTCTCTGTTAGAATGGCAAACGCCATCGAGCCCCGAACGGATAATCTGAACGTAGGTTGGAGTTGTCCATTCGGACTCCTCTAATTTATTCAAGACCTCGTTAAATGTTGTCACACGGTGCAATTGGGGTTCTGAGAATTCAGCAAAAAGCTTATCTGCCAATCGGTTCATTGAACGTTCCCAATATGAGAATCCCAAAAGGCGGACGTAATCTAACTTAAAAAGCCGATGCGTTAAAACGGGGGACCCGATGAGTCGTTGCATGGCACTGTCCGTGACGCTTAATCCATCTACAAGGCACGGCTCCAGCGTTGCACTTGGAAATTCCCAATCTGTTACCTCATAAAAGGACAAGCCATCGAAAACCAACAAGACCACTATCTGTGGCAATTCCCGACTGATCCGCGCTGTAATTTCGGTCGCCACATCGGATTGCTTGAGCAAATTGGTCGTTTCAAAACGGCTCGGCAATGCCTCGTTGACCTGTGCGATTGTAGGAAGTAGCGGCAACTTAACCGTTGGGAAACCGAAAACCTGCGTCAATTCTTCTCTGTCTGGGGGGGATACATTCACAAAGAGCGTTGAATCGGTGTCAATTTCATCGGGTGAATCAAGCCGTTCACGCCACTCGGCAAGCGAACTGGCGCACCAGATGTCTCCAAGACAGATTTCCCACAAAGCGCGATAGTTTTCGGGTAGCTCTGTTATACAGGGGATATAACGCAGTTGTTCTACCATCTCATTCTGCCCTTTGTGCTACGGTTTTGATGTGTCGCCACAAACCGACACGTTGTTGTTCATAGGGGCTGACGGGTTCAAAATCACATTCACCAAACTGTTGCTGCAGGAGTTCCTCCATGTGGGTAATATCTGCATCTGTCAACGTTAACTCAATCCGACGCACGGCATCGTCAATCGGTTCGCGTGTGATTAAGATGACATTCACAGGGCCCGTGTAATCCTGAGTCCCCCAACGGATTTCATCGTAAAGCCTACGCGCTTCTTGGCGGGCTTGGGGGGCGTTGTCTATCGCAACAACCGAATCTTGGGAGACCTGCCCGTCGTAGTGACTCTGCTCCGAAAAATAGACAAGGTCTGCGCGGTGATGCAGATAATGCGCCAAAAAGGTTTTTCCGACACCGGGGCCTCCCCATAGGTTGATACGATTTTCCCATCGCGCAATGGCGTTAAGGATATCCTCTCGCGCCGAGGCTTGAGACGGAGTTAACGTTTCGGCAGTTGCGGCTAATTGTGACAGTTGTTTATGAGAGGCAAACCAATTCATTTTCGATGAACCGTCAAATTGATTACGTTGGCTTGATACAATTCTCTCAAACTCTTCAGAGTTTCCTGAGTTGAGTTGAAGGTCTCATTGTCAAGAAGACCGACAATCAGTTCAGTAAAGTCTATTCCTTGTTGTGGGGTCAGTTCGTCTAATAACCTCTGCGCTGTTGGACTTGGATCCGGGACGATTTCATCCAACTCGCGTTCAACCCGTTTCCGCCTTTCAGCAATAGCCTTTCCCTTTTCGAGTTTTGAAACGAGCTGCTCAACCCAGTCGGACAGTTTCTGAGGATTAACTGCTTCAACTGTGAACTCACGACCAATTTCCTGAAGTTCGTTTGCGAGTTGTTCAAGGGCTTCACTCAACTGAATCGCTTTAGTTCTGAGCGAATCGGGAACCTCAAAAACCTTAATCGGCTTCAACAGTTCCCTCTGTCGTTGATTGCCTTCGGTTTGCGCGTCGTCAACCACAGCGCGCAACTTGTCAACAGCATTTTCTCTAACTTTACGGTAACAACCATCGCTATCAACAGGATTGAAATCTACACGTTGTAGAGACGGACCTGGCAAATCTCTCAACTGCTGCTCAATTTGGTTTTGGTAGGCAATAAATGCGTCTGTCTTTCCACGTAGGAGTTGGTCAAATTCAGTCTTAATTGCCTCAACCTGCGTCTTGAAATGTTCATGACTGCTTAAAACATCTTTGAGGTCATTCCGATTATCAGCGAGATGTTGTCTTATATCGCGTTGCACAGTACCCAACCTCTCAATTAGATTTTGTACGGCCGGATCTGCTATACTGTTATCTATTAACTGTATATCACCCTCTATCTGGTGTGCTAATGCGCGCCAATGTTCAAAAAGGCGATTCAACTCCTGAGCATTAGTTCCTTGCTGATTAAGCCTATTAATGTCTGTATCAACGCGGGAACGAGTTTGTCGTAAGCGTGTAGCAGTTTCAATTGCATTCTGTGGGGTTCGATTTGATTCATACGTTCCTATTTCTCTATTGCAGGTTTCGCCAATCTTTTCCTGAATATTCCGGATCTCATTAGAAATTTTCGTATAGAAAGACTTAACTAGAGGTTGGACACTCTGAAAAAGAATCTGAGAAAATGCAGTCACAGGATGGCCAGTCTGCTGATCTAAAATTTTGGGAACCTGGAGGTGAAGCGTTTCTAACTCATGAATCTTCTTATTGAGACTGCCGTGTTCAGTCTGAACCCATTCCGCACACTTATTCTTGAAGTGATCCTCAGCCGAATTTAGATTCTGCCGTAAGTCGTCTTTCCAAACCTCGTTGTGCTCAATTCCGAGGAATCCAGCTAACGTTCGTGCAGAAGATAGGTGGTCGCATTGATACTCAAAGCCGTTTGACTCTGCCAACTTGGCATTCTCCTCCAAACCTTTCAATTTCGCTTCCAACTCGGCAAAATTAATGAATGTTTCCACTAGGCATAGGTACTCAATGCCCGCTTCTGTTTTCCTATCCACCATCCCGCGTACCTTGAGAATGTTTATCAATTCCTCAATTTCTTGGTCAAGGTATCCCAGCTTACCGGCTTGCTGATAGATAGCGTTAAGTTTCACAGAACTGGCAGTTCGTTCGTCAATTGTAATCTTCTCCAAACTGTTCTGAAGTTGTTCAACCAAGAGTTCCTCAAAGGGATGACGTACGAAATAGATATCCTGTTCATCTCGTCTATCGGGGATTTGTTCAACCTTCAACAGGTCGCGGGCTACACCAGCGCAAAAGTTATCGAAAGCGACTTGGCCCATATTGAACAATTTGGAGTTGCCCTTCATCGGATTGCTCCCTTGTCTCACACCTAGAGAGTGTCCCTTGTTGAGGGCATCCCTATATTTCCCTAAATTATTGGTCCACCCCTTAGTGGTAGCCACGGCGTGATAGTCCGGAAATTGCTTTGGAATTAGAATCCTGAGAATACCCTCAACGAAGTTTTTTCCGGCTGGCACCGGTGCAAAATCTTCCTCGGGTTCCAATGATTCGATAATTGCCCCTGTCTTAACTTCATGTGAAAAGAAATAGCCAATGAGTTCATTGAGAATCTGGGCTTTCAGAGAATCAACTCCGCGTTTCAGCGTTTCTCGTTCCACCACAGAAATAATTGATTCTGTATCGAAAAAGTGTAAGATGGAAAGCAGAAGTAGTGGAGATATTGAGCTCGGCCTGAACAAGTTGCTCAGGTAGCTGATGTCTTTCGGAATTTCCTGCGAATCAATAGGATTCCGTATGTTAAATTCAAACACGATGCCGTTTGGTTTGATCTGACAGCTATTCGTTGCATTAAGATCCGGATTTAAAATAAACTGAACATGGAATTGGCTAAGGGATGACGAGGGCAACTCAGCTTCTGTACCGATATCTATGGTTAATGTTCTGTCCGGATACTCTCGTAAGACTGTACCTTTCCAATCTCGTCTAAGATGACCGTCCCAATTTCCATCAATTGCTTTCACAAGGGTCCAACCAATGCGGTCCTGTTTTCTTGGCGTAAAAATTGTGGGTAGTACATGCTTTTCAAAAGCTTGAACAGCATTTCTATGAAACTCTCGATCTTCCGGTCTAAACCGAGTTTTCAATCTCCTAAGAATTTCGGTCAATGGAGGAACACCGCCATCGCTTGCGTAATGCTTCAGTGTTGGTCCTATTGTTGGCGTGACGACGTGTTCCGGCAAAAGTTTGTCGACAATTGCTTCTGGATTCAGAATTTCGTGCTTTTGGAATATTCCTGGTGGCACCCCCTCCGGATGGACACACAGCAACTTCACGAGGTCTCGGCTTGTCGCATCATTAATAAAGGGCAATCCCATTATCTCTGTATAGGCTCGCACCGTTTCAGTTTCTTGACTGCTAAAGCTGATGTGTCCAGAGAGGTAATCCTCACTGAATTCGTGGAGAGAGTATGAACGTTTTTTTTCTGTGTAGTGGAGTGCAGCGCGCCTGAACGTCGCGATTACCGAACGCGGACCGCTTATTAGTTTTGTTGAACGTTGATGCCGTAAAAACTGCCCTAATGCTTCCAAAACATCGTCATCAATTGCCTTACTTTCTGGATCCGAGAGCGCACAAGAAATAACGAGTTTTTCCCAGAGATTTTTGGCAAACGGTGTCCGTCCGTAAAACTGCTCTAAGTTGATATGGCTTCCTTCCGGTTCACTAAAGCGATGGAGGATGTGTTCCCTGAGTCTAATATCAGCAATCGTTTCATTGTAGGTCAGCACAACACAACCGATAGGAAGGTTCTTTTCTTCTTGAACATCAAAGATAAAACCCTTGAGTTGTTGATAATTTTGCGCTGTATCCGGATTATTTTTAAACAACTCAAACTCATCAGGTAAGATCAGGAGCCCCTTGTAGCCTGATTCCAACACCTTTTTGGTTGCAAATTGGAGATAATTGAAGAGTTGGCGAGGTGAGAGCGTGTTGAGTAGGCGTCCTTCTGCTCGCAAACCTGAAATCATTCTTTGAGACTGTTCAAGGGATAGTCCATCCTCACGCGCCCTTCTTTCCGCCAATGTTTCCTCATCAACTGCAACGACCTCCTGATGTTTCTGCTCTAAATCGGCAATAAGATCCTGTCTCCTATTTGCTAGACAGTGGCAAACCCACCCGTGGGTTGCAGTGAGCATATCAGCAAGACTGTCCCAACGGAACGGGGGCACTGCTACAAGTCCTTTTGATTCAGCGTACTGCCACAACGATGCACCAGTGGCAGTCTTTCCATAGCCGGTGTCTGCATAGATTAATCCCGTCGCGGACCGACTTTTGTTAAGGAGATTGTCAAGTATTGCATCCCATTTGCGTTTTATATCTTCAAGAACTATGTAGGTACTTACATGGTACCGAAAGCGGTTTCCCCAATCTTTAGGTGATTTCGCCAAATCTTGAGCAGACGGTGTATGAATAATTCGTTCTTTTTCAATAATATCTTTTAATGGCATAGGTATGCCTCCTAGGATTAAAAATCGGCAATTTTCGGTTCATGTTCGATAACGATGTAAAGGCCAACTGTCTGTTGAACCGAAATATACGAGAATCGGCGTAGCGTTTGCTCAAACATAAAATTGAATCCCGTTTCGTCAATAAGACAGAAGCGACAAACCTGCTTTTTCCGAGCTTCGTCAATTGCCACCAGATCCCCGAAATCGTTTCCCGTTTCACGAATAACCCAGCTCAAGCCCATCAGAAAGAGGGCAGGTGAGCAATAAGCACGACGGATAAAAGTCGCTTTTCTGAAATTCCTTCTACCGGTTGATGTTTCACTCACACCTTCAAGCACTGGAGGAGTCAGCGGCAAAAGCCAATCGTAAGCACCGTTAACAGATTTACTGCTAAACGCGTTTGCGATATCGCCGTGAGCTTCATCCAACTCCTCACGCCTATCATAGATGTAAGCTATCAAATCCTGAGTCTTAGGTAGTGTCTGATACTCCCAGAGATAAGCGCAGACACTTTGGTAGGCCCAGGATGCAAGATGCTGAGTGCGATCGCGTTGTGTCCACAAACCGTATTGCAACCCGTGCAAAACATCAATGGCAACATCTCGTTTCATTTCCCACAAGGAATAAAATTCCCCCCCTTGCTGAGTGAGTTGCCGGTTTCTGATGTCCATAAGTCCCCATTCTGAGAGTAGTAGTAAAATGTAGTAATTATTTTTATCGGTTACAATATCGCCGTTTTCAATAGCAGCGCAAACTACTTCTTGACGAGTTGGGAGTCCGGGGTGAAATTTCAGCACTCGTAATGCTCCATCCAGATCCAAAAATCCTTTGAGGATATGTATTCGTGACATGTTTCTTTCTCCAACCCGAGTTAATGTTCAAGTCCTTTGAAGCATTCGGTAGTAGTCACCTGAATGTTCTTTTAGAAGATCCCACTGTGGTGCACGATGGTGTGTCTCTAGTTCCGCCATCACCGTTAGGTTATGCATAATCCGAGGCCACCTCTCATCTGAAAGATTGTCAAACGACTCACAGAACGGACAACGGTGACCTATATCCAATTTTAGCGGTTCAAGTTGGTTTCGATAGATGGCCCTGTGGTGTCTCCGGGTCTGACAACTAATCCTTCGGCCATAGCTGAAAGGAAAGAAGATTTTGCCATATCCGCCGGTGCGCATCCAGCTATTAGAGTCAAAAGTACTGATTCCAACACTTGCCAAACAGAAGACAGCAGGTGGTGATGCGATACCAAAACTGTGAAGGGAAGTACCGTTGAGTTGCGCCGTTAGCTGCCTTAATAGTCTCAGTACATCTTCGTTGACTCGATTGATGGAATTCGTGGCACCGAGGGTTGCAAACGAACCGAATCCGACTCGGTGTGAGTCGGCAATCAAGGGTTCATAGTTTTGCAAACAGTAATCCAGATGGGATGGGTGTTTGGCGTGAATCACTGGCATCACCTTTTTGCGAACTGCTTCAGTCAACTGGTAGGCTAAAGTAAGGCTTCCATCAACTGTCTGCCTAATTTTGTCCTCGGAAGTTGACAAGGAGTCTTTGCTCAGCGGCGGGTTGTCGGGCAGGATGTAGATATCCGCCCAAGTTTCCGTGTGGTAAATATTAAGCAGTTTTGCGTAGAGTTCGTTATAAGTAATGTCGCCCTTCTGGACAAAATAGCCTCCGGAGTCGAACATAACCTCTTCCGTTTCGCCTGTGCGTTTGAGTTCTCGCACAAACCCGAACGTTGTAGGACTGGCAAGCACAGGAGAGATTAACAACCGTTGGAATGGATTCGGTTTTCCGCGAGGCCAGTGAAAATCGTGGGCATAGGTATGCCAAAGTTCATAGATTTGCCGCATCTCCCCGGGTGCGATTGTTGCAGAAGCAAAGAAATGCGGCGAACAATCTGGGGTAGTATAGAGAAGCCCTGTGCCATTTTCATGTAGTTGTAGACTTCGCGGGAGAGGTGGCAGATGGTAGTGCCAAACGTTCAGGACCCGTTTTTTCCCCGGTTCAGTGGATGTTTGCTCAAATCGGAGTTGCTCGTAAAACCTGTTCGCGGGGAGCGATTGCGGGCATTTAAGACGTATATGTTCACCACCTGCGACGTTCACCAACCAAGTTAACCGCTGTATGAACCGTTTCCCAATTTTCTGCTTGCGATACGGTTTGTCAACAGCGATGTCGTAAAGCGTTGCGTTGTTATCTTTTCGGATGCGAAAGTTAGCGAACGCGATAACCTTCTCGTCGTGAACCGCAACGAGAAGCCAGTCATTTTCCTGTGCCTCGCGCAGTGCGGGCAATGTGACGAATCCCAGTTCTTCCTTGTGCCGGTCTGCGACTGCTTTGGCACCATCCACATCTTCTGGCCTCGCCAAACGAACTATAGTCGGTTGAATTGAGGAAGGTGCAATAGAAGTAACTTTATTCAGGGATGAGATCATCAAAACTTACCTCTTTTACTTTTGGCATACCTATGCCCTCAGTTTTAGGCTTTGTGATAAAATCCCAAATTTCTTGAGCTGTTTGGGCACCACAGTTTTTGATATCAGTCAGCGCATCAGCGTTTTGATACGTTGCCAGTTGCGCTTCCGAGATATCTGCTTTTGCCAGCACATGGCTCGCACGAATGCTGAGCCCTTTTGCTTTCCAAAAGTCTACAGTTTGGGGTATTGTATCCATAGCAAATTTCGACCAATGATTTTTGATGGCATTGAGATAAATGTCCCGTCATATAACAGTTTAGGAAACCGCCACCGTTTCGCCGCTCTTAACCGATTCGGCTTCTTTATAGCACAACATCAGCGCATCGCGTGCACCGATACCGGACAGTGCTGTGGGTTCATTGCCTTGGTTGATGGCATCAACGGCATGTTGGAGCTCACCTGTAAAGGCATCAATTGGGTCCACCTCACCTAGCTCGACGGGGTGAACCGCTCCATCGTCAGTCAACAGCGTCAACGGCATTACGGCGACAGGTTCGTTATCCAGTGTACCAAATTCGTACAGCAGCGTTGCTTTTTCCATGTAAATCTCAAACCCGTGTGTAAAAGCCCGCCCCTGTTGAGAGACTGCCCCGGATGAACAGCTTATCGAGAGCTCTTTGTCGTTGTAAATATACTGCGTTGTGAGGTATTCCACGAAATCACCAGCACCGAGTTTCCCTTGTGAGAACACTGCATCAGGTACGCCACACATCAGTTGGATGAAGTGGGTATCGTGAATGTGTAGGTCGATTCCCGGACCACCGCTCTTTTCCAAGTCCGCGAGGTCGCGTGACCATGCGGGTTTGGAAATAATCCGTTTGAAATGCCCGCCGAGCAACGCCCCATATTTCCCGCTGTCAATAGCCTCCTTCGCGTAGGCAAATTCTGCAAAGAACGGTAGGACATGCGCTACCATGAAATTTTTGCCGCTTTCTGCGCCAATCTGAACGACCTCGTTGGCATCATCAAGCCGAATCGAAATCGGTTTCTCAACGAGCGTGTGCTTTCCCGCTTTGAGGGAGTCGATGCTAACCGATTTGTGCAAATGCGTAGGCAGACAGATGTCTACCATGTCGATATCCTCGTCAGCAAGGAGTGCGTCAATTTCATTGTACTTTCGGATGTGCGAAAGGTCTTCGATGCCCCCACGCGGTCCAAAATTCCCCTGAATGCTTGTCCAATCGCCCTCCAGTTTTTTCGGGTCGCGTGTGCAGACTGCGACCACCTCTCCGCCTGATACCTTTCGTGCACCGTAGTAGTGAATCATACCCATAAAACCAATCCCGACAATTCCGATTCTGATCATCTTTTCCCTCCTAAGTATTCGCGCAAGTTGCGGCCGATTCGCCTCATCTAATCTGTCAAGAGGCGGCAATCTGCCAATAGGTCGCAATTAGATTAATTGTAACAGAAAATCACATAAAGATCAATAGATAAAGTTTTCTTTACAGTGTAACTCAATCTGTGCTAAAATGGTGCGTCATTAAACAAATTTCATAAGTGGCGTTACCGGGAGGAACTGTTTATGAGCAAAATCTATGAACCGTTGAACGATTTTGAGACCGCCGATCTGCCAGAGAAGAAGTTACCGTTCTGGAAAATTGCTGGACCGGGGGCAATTCTGGTGGGTTTGTCCATCGGCGCGGGCGAGATTATCATTTGGCCGAGGATTGCGGCAGAGTACGGCGCGAGCATGGTGTGGGCGGCTGTACTGGGGGTCTTTCTGCAATTATGGATTAACTTTGAAGTGGGACGTTGGACAATCGCAACAGGAGAGACCGTCTACACAGGTTACAGTCGGGTCTGGCGGACATTTGCGCCGATATTCATTCTCTTGACACTTTTGGGTTGGATTGCGCCAGGGTGGGGACGCGCATCAGGGCTCGCGCTCAAAGCCTTATTGGTTGGCACAGAGGGCTGGGGGTCTGACACAATCTGGACGGTATTCACCTTCGCGGCAGTTGCCCTTATTCTTTTTGGGCCGAAATTGGTCTACAATTCTGTCGAAAAGACGATCGAGTTGCTCGTTATCATTGTTACCATCGGCTTAATTGTCGTAGCCATCTCCGTCGGTTCTGCCGGAACATGGAAAGAATTGGGGAGCGGGCTTGTCAATATTGGATACAAAGACCCTGGTCTGACGGTAAAAGATTTCTTTATCGCACTGGTATTTGCGGGTGCCGGTGGCACGGCGAATCTCTTTTATACCTTCTACCTTCGTGACAAAAACATCGGCATGGGTGCCCGTTTGCCAGAACTGCAAAATCCGCTTCGAGGCAGGACCGAGACCATCCCTGCTACAGGCTTTCGCTTCAATGAAACCGACGAAAATCGCAATCGTTTCAAGGCGTGGTGGGATTACGTCAGGAAAGACCAAATCATCTTCTTCTGGGCGTTGAACAGTGTGACTATGCTGCTCTTTATCTTCGGTGCGCTTGCCGTTCTGCATCCCAAAGGAATCGTGCCATCCCAAGGAACGCTAATCTGGGACGAAGCACAAGTATTGGGCGAGGTCTGGGGTTCAACGGGACGGGTTATCTTCCTGCTCGTCGGTGTGGCGACGCTGTTCGGCACACAACTCGCGCTAATTGATGGTGTCGCTCGGTCAATTTCCGATATTGTGTACACCAACTTCAAAGGTGCCCGGAAACGGGAACTGAGTTGGTGGTATCTGCTAATTGCGGGGTTGTGGATTGTCGTCGGCTGCGTGATTACGTTTGTGATGGAGCGGATGGGCGTTAGCGAGCTCGGTTTTCTCTTTAATGCGGCGTACATGGGCGGATTTGCGATGGCAATCTACGTCCCCCTTACACTCTTTATCAACCACCGATATCTACCCAAATTTGCGAAACCCGGTTGGCTTTGCACCATAATGATGGGCATCGCCTCACTTGTATACGTCGGGTTTGCGGTCTACTGCATCATCTGGGAAATCGGCAGGCGACTCGGATAGGCGACAAAAGAGATGACAGCACGGCTCGTAGGCGGGGCATCATGAAGTTTAAGTATTTATAGCTAACCCAATAATTATTTATACATCGCGGTAGTGCGGTTTCCTAACCGCACCGGTCATCCATCTGAAATGACCCAATTTATTTTTTAAACCTCAGCCTGCCCCGCACATCCATCAAGAACACATCATTATAGGAGGCAAATATGATACTAGCAGAACAAAAAACCTTTTTTGAAGAAGAAGGCTATCTTATCGTAGAAAACATCTTATCACCCGAAGAGATTGAAGAATGTCAGGTCGAAATCCACCGTCTGCACACACTTGCGGCTGAAATTGAATCGGGTAGCGAAAAACACAAAACGCCCCCCGCAAGAGGTCACTTTCAACGCGAACCCTACGCGAAAGATGGGGTACAAGGTGAGGGGCTACCCGTCCTCAGAAAAGCCGAAATGACCCGCGAATACTCTGACGTGTTTCGGAGGCTTTCCGTCCACCCAAACCTAATCGAGGTTGTTCAGAATCTCATTGGCTCAGACCTACTGCTGTTTAGAAGCACCTTGATGTTCAAACCCGCATTTCACGGCTCATCGCACGGTCTGCATCAAGATTCCGCATACTGGCCTATGGAGCCACCGAAACTGGTAACAGTGAGCATTGCCCTCAATAATGCAACCCCTGAAAACGGTTGTTTTAAGGTCATCCCGAAAAGCCACAATTGGGGGGTGCAGGAGTGGGGACGCATCGCGCGGGAGCAGGATGAAGACTTAACCGAGCGTGAAGATGTTGACCGATCTGGACAGGTTGATGTACCGTTAACGGCAGGGAGTGGGCTATTTTTCCACAGTCTCATGGTTCACGGCTCCGGCCCGAATAAATCGCCCCATCCGAGAAATACAGCCCTTTACGCGTATTTCTCACCACACGTTCGCTACGCGCCCCGCGGTGGTAAGCCGAAAGAGAAGACGTTTCCCGTCGTTGCTGGACTCGGCGGTAGATCTGACATGACCCTCGTTGCCAAAAACGCTTAAAAAAGCGAGCACTCGGTTTTTCTATACACCTTTCGCACCGCTGGTGATTGCTGGAGCAAGGAAATTAGCAGGAGCGGAGGAGGAATTCTTGGGTGTTGACATCTGGATGGGATGTTGACATCGGTGTGCTTGGCTTGATTTTCGGAGGTTAAGACTCGCTCATATAGATGGGCCCTAGGTCCGGGGGGATATTCGGGAAAAGTTCAGGCCAGTCCGGATGTCAACAGAAAGTCAACGCGAAAATTGGGAAAACCGGAGTTACCCGTCTAATCTTAAACTTCATAGGTGGGAACTCCCTCTCACTCCCGATGTGCTCAATACTCCGCCCGCGGGCGAACCACTGTCTCGCCATCCTCCTCAATGAGCGGACGATTATAGATATACGGCGGCTCCAAAACGGAACGCTGTGCTTCAGTGAGTTCATCCGCCCACTCTGGGAAGGTGGCATCATAATAACCGCCCGCATAGTGGAGATACTTTGGCGAATAGCGAACTAACAGTGAACGGCGTTCCCGTTCCCGGTTCGTCCAAGGGAGAGTGCCGTGAATCGTTGCCTCGTTGAAGATAATCATGTCGCCTGCTTTCGCAGGGATATTATAGACGACTTCTCGGTTCTCCTCCCACTGCCGAATTTCCTGGGGGCAAGAGAAGTTTGCCTTGTGGCTCCCCGGGATAACACAGAGCCCACCATCTCCATCCTCAACATCTGCAAGTTGAAATTGGAGCACGACCATCCCACACCGCATCCGCCCGTTGGTGTAAACGTAGTATGCCGCCCCAAAAAAGTGGTGGTTACTCGCACCGTGAAGTATCAGCCCTTCGCTCCCATAGTCGGAAGTTAGAATGAAAGGCGAGTGGTCTAGCCGCCACCCCCGTCCATGAATGGCATCAAGATAAGGAATCGCCTTCTTGTGAACGATAATCTCCCGAAATGGTTGGCAGTGCGGCTTGTCCCAAGAGAGCATACCCGCAAACATACCGCGTTTGTGCGTACCGACGAGCGTTTTAGAGTCGCCGGTAGACGAGTTCCCATCTTCGCCTTTCCTGTCAAGATTTGCGTCAACAGCGGCGTTCAGCCCATCAACCTCCTCTGGTGTGAGGACATTCTTCACTGTCAAAAACCCTTGAAGATCAAAGAGAAATTTCTCACGTTCGTTCATCTGTTCTCCTTTGTCAACTGTTTTGAATTCTATTCGTATCTGTCAATTGATCCCAACAGACTCCGAATCTTTGAAATTTTTCTTAACCCAAGTGCCGACCTTAACCCCGTAGGCAGGGCATCTTGCCCCGTCCCGTTGGAGAGTAATGACCATTTTTCACACACATCTAATAATCGGCGATAGAGCCATCTTTCAATCGATTATCTGGCCACCTAAACTGTCGAGACGGGTCTTTGCCGACCTCAATTACTAACGCCTCATCCACCTCAACACCGATGCCAGGCCCCTCTGGCAGCGACACATACCCTTCCTCGTCCATTGACCATGTCTTACGGGCAACCCCATCTGGCAACACATTTGTGTACCCCTCATGAATCAAGAAGAATGGAATAGATGCCGCAACATGCAGACTGGCAGTTAGACCGAGATAAGACATCGTGCAGTGCGGTGCAAGCGGAACGTGGTGTGCTTCAGCGAGTGCGGCAACCTTTTTCATTTGGCTGATACCGCCGCCGTGTCCGCAGTCGGGCTGTAAAATATCGATCACTTGCGCTTCAAGGATTTCTCTCGCTTCCCAGATGGTGCGGTCCCGTTCACCCGTCGCAAGCGGGACAGGGACCGATTCGCGGATTTTCCGCATCACCTCAATGTTCCCGGGCACCCATGCTTCTTCAAGAAACAGCAGGTCTTCAGCCTTTAGGCGGCCGGCGAACTGTTTCACGATAGGGGGTGGCAGACAGCTATGTGCGTCAAACATCACCGCGCCATCATGGCCCACCTTTTCACGGGCATCGCGCACACGCTCGACTAAGGCATCAATCTCTTCAGGGGTGCCAGCAAACGGCTGACTGCCCCCTGGACCCGTTTTGATCGCCTTAGGGCTTGGATACATCCAGATTTTGTCACGACAAGGCCCGCCGAGCAGACGATAGATGGGAACGCCCCAAAGTTTACCGGCGATATCCCACAGTGCCATATCAATTGCGGAAAGCGTGTGTACCATCAATCCACCCCCGCGTATGTTACGATGCGCCCGAAAGAGGCGTTGCCAGTGGTGCTCAATACGAGTCGGATTTTCCCCCATTATCAGCTCCGAAAGCGACTCGGCGAGGCGGCAGGTCACCTGCGTCTCCATGTTGTTGATCTCGCCCCAACCGGTTACGCCCATGTTGGTCTCAATTTTGACATAAGCTTTGACACCCATTGGAAACGCATGAAATCCCGTAATCCGGATTTGGGAACCGCTATCTTCAACCTGTTTGGCTTGATCAGACATTCTGATATCTCCTTAAATGGACAGTGGATTCTGCATATCGGTTAGTTTATCCCAAAACGGATGATATGGCAAGCTATTTACTTCAGAGGGAACAGGAGCATTCCGTTTCCCAATTGGTCGGAATCGTGGATTAAAAAGGATGGAAAGGTGGAAGATTGGAAGAGTGGAAGGAGAGGGTTGTGCTAGTGCTGTGTCAATCGTTAAATTGTAGGTAAACTGGAACAACATCTTCACAAAATTAAAGTGGATGAAGCACTAGTTAGGAAACCAAAGATCTAGTCATTTTAAATTCACATCCATAGGATTGGGGCGGGTTTATTAAAAATAAGCAGGTTTAAGAATAAAAATTTAGCCTCTGATTCCAAAGAAACCGAGTTTGGTTTCCAAAGTACGGGCGGGGAGACCTCGCCCCTACGGTTTCTAAAATGTGTTGACAAACTGCAGTTCTGTTGATAGAATGAAATCAAACCATTTCTGGGTCGGGATGATGAAAGGAGATTTGCATTATGCCTTTGCAACTGACCACTGAACAACTTGAGGCATATCACCGAGACGGCTACGCTATTGTCGAAGATTTGGTATCGCCCGAACAGGTCGAGGCACTCCGGGCTCGGCTCCACTCCTATACCCATCAGGGGCGGGTATTGGGCTCGATAAGTGTGCAGCTTGAGCCGCGGGTTCAGCGGGGTGAACTCACAGTAGACCACCCTGGCGATGGGATTCGCAAATTGACGGGACTCGTCGAAGGCGACGAGCGGTTCGGAGAGTTGGGCGTGAACGAGAATATCGTAAGCATCATTGAACAGATTTTGGGCTCGGACATCAAAATGTTCCGCAACGCGTTGCTGATGAAGTCGCCCGAAGTGGGGTCTGCGAAGGGGTGGCATCAGGATTCGCCGTACTGGCCTATTGAGCCGATGGAACTCTGCTCTTGCTGGTTCACGCTGGATGATGCAACAGCGGAGAATGGATGTCTGGTTGTGCTTCCCGGTTGGCAGGAGAAAGGGCCTCTCCCGCATGTCTCTGTGACGGATGATTACGTGATTGACGAGCAGTATTGCGAATCATCGGCGGGTGTGCACGCACCTGTCCGGGCTGGCGGTGGGGTATTCTTTCATTCGCTGATGCCGCACTATACCGCTCCGAATCGCTCCCAAAGGTGGCGGCGAGCGATTGCCCTCTCTTATATGTCGGCGAAGTCGCGCTACACAGGGAAGGGGGAGGGTCCGGTATATTTCTACGTCAAAGGGAAGACGTACCCGGGGTGTGTGCGTTAAGTGTATCGGAATCCAAAACGGCTAGGGGGGTGTATCCGCGTCATCTGGCATGGGTCTAACAAGAATGGTGGGAAAGGGATTTCCCACCCACGGGTTGGGGATTTCCCACCCACGGGGTTGGTGAATCCTAGAATGGTGGGAAAGGGATTTCCCACCCACGGGGTTGATTGCCGGCAGTTTTTCAAAACGATGTGCCGAGGTTCACATGAAGTTTACCTTGCAGGGGCGAACTCCCTTTGGCTAATCCGTAATCCATGCTGAGAATGCCACCTTTTGATTCAAGGCGTATGCCCAAGCCGTAACCAACCCTAAGCGGCTGAAAAACAGTGGGGGCATCCACTTTTGTCACTGCGCCGAGGTCAACGAACCCGAAGATTTGCGATGTGCGCCCGACCAACAAGCGGTATTCAATATTTGCATAAGTGCGTCGGGGGCCAGAGAACCAATCTTCGTCGTAGCCGCGCAATGTGTTGGCTCCGCCGAGGTAAAACAGTTCGGTCGGTGGGATGTTATCTCCCCATGTTGCGGAGGCATGAAGACCAATGGCAATCACCTGCTTCCGCCATGTTGAAAAGTATTGCTGCAAATCGAGCCATAATTTGCGTAGTTTGAAATCCCCACGGGAAAATTCAAAAGCCACATGGTCGCGTCGCCCTCTGGTCGGGTTCAGGAAATAATCTCTGCTATCGCGTGTGAGACTAAAGGTGAGGCCGTACTTGCTCCCACTCTGAGCCTGTTCACCAAAGGTCGGATTGAGCCTTGGTTGCGTCGGGGGCGGTTCCGAGCGGGAGAAAGGGTTCGTTGGGTCGGGAGGCGGCGCAATCGAGGCATTGGCCGCTGGCAGGTTAATATGTTTGTAGGCAACCGTTAGTGCCCCTTCAAGGAGATGGCGAAAACGACTGCTCAGTTTTAGGCTTGCGGTCTGTTCCTTCGATTCTGCATCGGTAAACTGGTTCTGTTGCTTGACCTGAGCGTATTCAACGCCGATGCGAACGGGCTTTCCGAAAACCCAAGGCTCCTCATAGCCGACCCGCAAGCTTGAGAGCAACCCGGATTTCCATGAGAGATTCGTCCGTCGCCCTGTGCCGAGCAGGTTGTTCTCGGTTGCTTCAATGAGACCGGTGAGCCGGGGCGCATTATCCAGCTCCGAAGTTGGAGGCGCGTAGCCGAGAATGCCATTAAACCGACCAGTCCGTGCTTCTGTCACTTTGGCGTGAAATGTGAGTTCGTCGGGGGTTCTGCCAGGTTCAAGAGGGGCAGGGCTCACTTCGTAAAAGTAGCCGAGATTTACCAGTCGGTGCAAACTCTGATCAATTTTGCGCTGGTCAAAAACCTCGCCCGTCTGAATCGGTAGTTCACGGAGAACCGTTTCGGTTTTGGTCTTTTTTAGCCCACTCAACTTTATCTCTCCAAGCCGAATCAGGTTGCCTTCATTGATTTGGAGGTGCAGGTCGATTCTGCCATCTTCGGATGAGAGCTGAAAATCGGTTGGTTCAACTTCGATCTTAGGGTGCCCTTGTTCACTGTATCGGCGCAGGATGCGCTCAATACCCTGTTCAAGAGCGACTGGGTTGAACGGTTTGCCTTCGCGCAAGCCGAGTTCACGCTGAAGGGCAGATTCAGAGAATAAACGATTCCCATTGGTCGTGATTTTTCCCGTGCGAATCTGAACCCCTTCGTTCACCCGAATCTTGATGTGAACTTGGTCTGCTGAAATTGGGATAATTTCGGGGGCGAGTGAGGCGAACACAAATCCCTTTTTGCCATATTCGGCGATGATTCTGTCCAACGCAGTGACCACTGCTTCCCGGTGATACGGTTGACCGGCTTCAATTCCGAAGGTTTTTGACAGCACCTTTCGCTCCAAATGCTTGTTCCCGTCAAAGGTAATCTGACGAATCAGGTATGGCTGGGGTGGTGTCGAATCCAATTCATCGCTACTGGCAAGGGGAGCGGTCAGACTCAGTAAAACAAGGAGACACGCACCATAAAGCGTGAAGCGTGATATGTGAAGTGTGATGGGGAATTGCGTTGTGTGTTTATCCATAGATATTCCTACTGTGGGAGGGAGTTTCCACTCCCGATAAGCTTGACCAATTGGTGTACTTCATTTCGGTGTTCTTAAGCAGGTTTCAATATATTCAATATAAAAGTTAAGCAAATTTCAGCATAAAGCGTCACGGCTGGGAAGCCGTTCCTACGGGGCACGGCTGGGAAGCCGTTCCTACGGGGCACGGCTGGGAAGCCGTTCCTACGGGGCACGGCTGGGAAGCCGTTCCTACGGGGCACGGCTAGGAAGCCGTTCCTACGGGGCATGGCTGGGAAGCCGTTCCTACGGGGCACGGCTGGGAAGCCGTTCCTACGGGGCATGGCTGGGAAGCCGTTCCTACGGGGCACGGCTGGGAAGCCGTTCCTACGGGGCATGGCTGGGAAGCCGTTCCTACGGGGCATGGCTGGGAAGCCGTTCCTACGGGGCACGGCTAGGAAGCCGTTCCTACGGGGCACGGCTAGGAAGCCGTTCCTACGGGGCACGGCTGGGAAGCCGTTCCTACGGGTCACGGTTGGGAAGCCGTTCCTACGGGTCATGGCTAGGAAGCCGTTCCTACGGGTCACGGTTGGGAAGCCGTTCCTACGGGGCACGGCTAGGAAGCCGTTCCTACAGGGTTATTCTTTAAAGTTTCTTAGAAACCGGGTTTTTCCGACCCTACGGGTGGCGCGACGAACGCGACGCAAAAGACTCGGTTTCGACAACCATAGGATTTTAACATTTCAACCGACTACTAACAAGAAAAAGGCGAAAAGGAGTGTTATGAAATACCGAGTGCGAAAATCAGTCTCAATTCTGTTTCTCTTAACCGTTTCCCTATGGATGGGGTGCCAAGCAGGCACATTCAATATCGGAGATGTCGGCACAAGCGAAAATCCACTTGAAAAATCGGGTGAGTTGGTTAAGAGCGAGGTTTGGGCAGGAAAGATTTTGATTACGGGCGATGTTATTGTACCTGAAGGGTTGACGTTGACGATTCGAGCTGGTTCGATTGTCGGCTTTGAACCTGCCGACCCGCCTTATCAATTCATTGTTCGAGGCACACTGTATGCTGAAGGTGATGAAGACGAGCGAATCACATTCGCGTCCCTCGGAACCGCTGAAAAGGAACCGGAACCCGGGGAGTGGGCGGGTATACTTTGGGAAACGTCAAGCCAAAATTCTCGGCTAACCTTCTGTCGAATTCTGCACGCGAAGGGATTAATCTGCCGGTCTGATTCGACACAAATCGAGAGATGTATATTGAGCAATAACGAGATTGCGATTACCTGTGACGATGCCTCACCGTTGATTACTCAAAACGACTTTACGCAAAACGAGACAGCGATTAAGTGCCTCAAAAATGCGAGGCCGGAGTTGACCAGGAATACTATCCAGGCAAATAACTTTGGTATCAGTTGCGACGATGATTCGAGGCCGATGATACATCATAACGAAATTACGACCAATTATCGCCATGCGATTGTGTGCTATTCCACGGCTTCACCGGAAATTGCCTCCAATAATATCGTCTTGAACGTCGGTTGGGCGGTTTATGACGGTGGACGTTTGCGAGAGAATTTTATTCGGGGAAACAACGAGGTTGGCCTCAATATCGTCGAACGTGGAACCGGGCGGGACAGTGGTCAATATTACGGTGTGGATGAAGTTATAGCCCCCCGCTCGTCGCCAGTGCCCGATGCAGGCGTTCAGCGAGAGCGCTACTAAATTCCAATCTTCCAACCGTAAGGCGATTGCCATCTAGAAACCGAGTTTTTTCGGAAAAACTCGGTTTCTTACAAAGGTCTAGAACGTCGCACTTATCCCCAATGTTGGCACAATGGGGAACAGGGGTTCAGTTCCCACTTCACAGTCTATTATGGCGTTTGTATCTTCGTCACGAATTTCGCTGAATATACGTTCATGGACATTCGATCGGTTGTATAGATTCAAGATCTGAATGTACCATGTGAGATTCCAGCTTTTGTACTCACTCGCTTTGGTGAATCGTATATCGAGGGTGTGGTAGGCGGGAAGGCGTTCGGCATTTGTGGGGCCAAATTGCCGGTCACAGGTGCGGAGGCCATCAGAGAAAACTTGCGTATGCGTCAGGTGGGTTGTCGGATTGCCGGTATGAAAACGCCAAGAAGTGTGCATACGCCACCCCGTCGAAATTCGATAACTGCCATTGATGCCGAGCGTATGACGCTGATCAAATTCGCGGTAAAATTCTTGGTCTCCGTCGTGTGCCTTCGCAATGATAAAGGCGTAACCGAGACTCCCTGCGAACCGATCGGATATCGCCCGACTTATGAGCAGATCAAACCCTTTCGCATCTCCCGAATCTGGGTTTGTGAAGAGCGGTGTCTGCCTGCCGTAGTCTCGAATCTGCCCAGAGAGATTGTCCAACTTTTTGTAATACGCTTCTGCCCGGATGAATAGATTTCCGCCTGAAGTGTACTCCCCGCCGATAACGTAGTGCGTTGCCTCCTCCGCTCTGCCGATGCTATCAACTTTATCCTCAACAGGAATTGACATCAGATCAATCGGTTGATGATACAAGCCCCATGCGGCTCGTAAGATGAGGTCTTGAATCGGCTTAACAGCTACCGCAATCCGGGGTCCGAGCTCGTAGCTTTGCGTCCCGATACGCCGATAATTTTGCATGAGATAACGACCACCCACGTTAATTGCGACCCGTGGATGTATCTGCCACTCATCTCGTAGGTATGCCTTAAACTCACTCCCGTCCTCATCAATCTTTGCGGTGATGCGGTCGTACTGTTCAATTCCGCTCCGTCGCTCACGGACATCGTAGTCGTACTCGGCGGTTGACCAACGCCATTCAACACCGCCAATGAGGGTGTGTCGCTTGAGGCGTTGTACGGTTACCTCCCCCTTCGCGCCGAGAAATCGGAACTCGCGGTCATCAAATCCCTGTCCCTTTCGCCGGTCTCGGAGGCCCATGCCGTTAAAGAGGAAGAGATCCGACCAAACCTTCTCGCTGAACGTATGCCGCCACTTCGTCCAAACCATCGTATTCTGATAGAGGGAGTTGATGTCGTTTTCGTCGTCAGGTTCATTGATGAAGTTTTTATCCCAAGCGTAGAGACCGTTGAGGGTGAGTTGATCCTTGGCGGTCAGGTCGTAGACGAGTTTCCCGTAGAGGTCGGCGTACTGGGGATTTAATTCGTCATCGGCATCCATTAACGCCAAAATGATGTCCGCATAGCCGCGTCGTGCTGAAAAGAGCCACGAGCCTTTGTCTGATACAGGGCCTTCGAGCAGTATGCTTGCGTTGATGAGGTCGAATCCGAGATTCACTCCGAATCCGTCTCGACTCCCCTCTTTCGCGGTGATGTCGAATACCCCTGACATCTTATCGCCGTATTCCGCAGGGAAGCCGCCCATCAATAGGTCTACACGGCTCACCATTCCAAGGTCAATCACGGAGACCGCATCGCCGTAATCCTGCAAATGGTACGGTTCAAACAGCTCCATCCCGTCCAATCGTACCAAAACCTCGTCCCGTTCACCGCCACGCACGTTGAACGTTGCACGGGTATCGTTGGATACGACACCGGGAAAGCCTTGTACGGCACGAGCCACATCGTTGTCGATCAGCGGGAACAGGTCAATCTCCTTTTTCGCCAGCGAAACGGCTGATTGCGTCCCTTCTCGAATCGTGAACTTACCGGGTGTGACTCTGATTTCCTCAAGTTCGATTGGCTCTGTATTGTCCTGAGTGTATGCGACAGGCGAACAACAGAGTAAAAGCAGGGCAACATCCATACCCACGAGGAGCAACAGAACGGCTCTATTCATCGGAAAAATCCTCCTTCAGATTTCTTTTCATCCATTTTTCAACTCGCACCAATTTTCCCTCATCCATGCTCACGACATTTTCTTCGGTTGGGAACTGCCCATTCTCTACCTCTGCCTTGTACTCGCATATTGCCTCAAATGTGAGATTCTGGTAATTTTGATACTGCTTAGAATGAATCCAGTCTCGCCCCACTCCCAATATGTCAGTGATGACAAGCACTTGACCGTCGCAGAACCGACCTGCCCCAATTCCGATTGTCGGAATTTTTAATTTTTCAGTGAGGATGCGACTGACTTCTTCGGAAACCTTTTCAAAAACGATCATTTGGACACCTGCGCGTTCTAAGATGAGGGCGGTTTGAATGAGGACCTTTGCTTTGGCGTAAGTGACACCGTGTGTCCACGCTTTGTTACCGTGCGTCTGGGGGTTATGACCGATGTGGGCACACACTTCGATGTTGTGTTCTGACAACGTTCTGACGACCTCTTCCTGTTCGCTCCAGCCCTCTAGCTTAACCCCATCCCCCCCGTGTGATAGAAAGACTCTGGCATTTTCCAACGCTTGTTCCGGCGTATCGTAGGAACCGTAGGGCATGTCAACGAGCAGGTAGGCATCGGTCACGCCTCGTGCGACAGCTTTGAGATGATGAATCATATCCGCCATCGTGACTTGCGTGGCACTTTCGTATCCTAAGATATTCGTGCCGACGCTATCCGCTGCGAAGATGATGTCAATGCCTGCTTTTTCTTGCAGCAGTGCTGTCGGATAATCGTAGCAGGTGAGCATCGTGATTTTCTGACCCGCCTGTTTCTTTGACATCAGAAAGTTGATGTCTTTCTTCACGGTCTTCCTCCTTTCCCAGAAAACCTCGGCACCCCACGATTGGTGAGTCGGCTTCTTCAATCAACCGCCGAGTGCTTTTACCAGCGTATCACCAATCGTTGCAGGGCTTTGGGCAACGGCGATACCCGCGGATTGGAATGCCTTAATTTTCTCATCCGCTGTGCCTTGACCGCCCGATATGATTGCCCCAGCGTGTCCCATCCGTTTCCCCTTCGGCGCAGTCTTGCCTGCAATAAAGCCAATCACAGGCTTGCTCATATTTTCCTCTACAAACGCCGCTGCCTGCTCCTCAGCCGCCCCGCCGATTTCGCCAATCATGATGGCGGCGGTTGTGTCTGCATCCGCTTCAAACATCGCCAGGACATCGACAAAACTGGTGCCGTGAACCGGGTCGCCTCCGATACCGACGCAGGTGGACTGCCCCAGCCCGCGCTTTGTCACTTGGTCTACGGCTTCGTATGTCAAGGTCCCACTTCGGGAGACGATGCCAATTTTCCCAGGACGATGGATATAGCCGGGCATGATACCGATTTTACACTCGCCGGGGGTAATCACCCCGGGACAGTTGGGGCCGATAAGGCGTGTTGATTTACCGATTAAAAAGCGTTTAACCTTCACCATATCAAGGACAGGGATGCCTTCTGTAATACAGATAGCCAACCGCAACCCGGCATCAGCGGCTTCCATGATTGCATCGGCGGCGAAGGGGGCTGGCACGTAAATCATTGAGGTATCGGCACCCGTTGCTTCAACGGCCTGCACAACTGTATCGAAAACAGGGATACCGTCAACATCCTGTCCGTCCCTGCCGGGGACTGCGCCTGCGACAATCTGTGTCCCGTATTCGATGCACTGTTTTGTGTGAAATTGACCTGCCCGCCCGGTGATGCCTTGGACGATGACTTTGGTGTCTTTATTGACAAGAATACTCATTCAGTCGAACTCCTTACAAAATAATTACCCTACTAAAAATTTAACGCAAAGGCGCAAGGGCGCAAAGCAGAACAGCACGTACATTGTTTCAGTTTAATATGCCCGTGCGAAGATGGCTACCTCGCCTGCTTGCTCGCCACATACGATACATGCTCCCTTTGCTTCGGGGGTGTCGAAGGGGATGCAGCGAATCGTGGCTTGGGTGTCTGCTTTGGCTTTCTCCTCACATTCTTCGCTGCCACACCACCACGCTCTCGCAAATCCTTCGACGGATGCCGTTTTGAACGATTCATAGTCGGTCGGTTCGTGGGTGTTGGCATCGCGAAATTCGGTGGCACGTTGCAACAGACCGCTCTGGATGGAATCCAATGTATCGGTGACAACTTGGGACAATTCTTCCAACGGCACAAACGACTTTCCATCGCGTCCGGGTTGGTCGCGGCGAGCGAGGACGACCTGCTGTTTTGCCACATCTCGGGGGCCGACCTCGAGCCGTATCGGTACGCCCTTCAGCTCCCATTCGTTGAACTTCCAGCCGGGGGAATACTCGTCCCGGAGGTCTACCTTTAGTCTTATGCCCTGCCCTAACATCCCCTCAATTTTATTGACTGCCTCCATGACCGTGCCTCTTTCCGCATCCTTTCTGTAGATCGGCACAATCACCACCTGAGTGGGTGCCAGACGTGGCGGCAAGACCAGTCCCTGGTCGTCGCCGTGGGTCATGACGACTGCGCCGACCATTCGTGTGCTCACACCCCAACTGGTCGTCCAGCAGTGTCGCTGCACCCCATTCGCATCCTGATACTGAATGTCGAAGGCTTTGGCGAAGTTCTGTCCGAGGTTGTGCGATGTGCCTGACTGCAACGCCCGCCGATCGCCCATCATTGCCTCGATACTGTAGGAAGCGTCTGCACCGGGAAACTTCTCGCTATCGCTCTTGCGCCCCGGAATCACAGGGATGGCGGCATCGTTGACAGCGAAATCGGTGTACACATCTAGCATTCGCAACGTTTCCTCCTGCGCTTCCTCCGCAGTGGCGTGGGCGGTGTGTCCCTCCTGCCAGAGAAATTCCATCGTGCGGAGAAACAGGCGTGTGCGTAATTCCCAGCGCACAACGTTTGCCCATTGGTTGATTAGTACGGGCAGGTCGCGATAGGACTGAATCCACTGGCTATACATGTGTCCGATGACGGTCTCTGATGTGGGCCGTACTACCAGTGGATCTTCCAGTTTTTTGCCCCCGCCGTGTGTAACAACCGCTAACTCAGGCGCGAACCCTTCGATGTGTTCAGCCTCTTTCTCAATGAAACTCATCGGCACGAAGAGCGGGAAATAGGCGTTTTCGTGTCCTGTTTCCTTGAAGCGGCGGTCTAGTCCTTCCTTTACATTTTCCCACAGTTCATAACCGTAGGGCCGGATGACCATACATCCGCGCACTGGCGCGTAATCCGCCAATTGCGCTTCCCGAATGACTTCGGTATACCATTCTGAGTAGTCCTCACTGCGAGGTGTGATTTTGTCCCTCATTTACAGATTTTCTCCTCTTTAATATTCCTGTTGTTTGACACAGGTTTCTCGTTCCGTGAACGGGTTATGATATTGAAACCCTGTCTCTTGCGTCTCACGAAAATGCTCTAATCTTCTGATTGTAATTTCAGCGAATATTGGGTCAATGTCAGATGTATAGCACACGCGCCCAAGTCTCTCGCAGGCGATTAACGTTGTGCCCGAGTGCGAAAAGAGGTCCGCAACCAAATCTCCTTCACGGCTACAGGTTGTGATAATCCGTTCAATCGCCTTTAGTGGCTTTTGGGCATAAGCACCGGGTACGTTCTCCTCCATCCGATAAAAGACTTGCTGAATGTCAACCCATACATTACCGGGTCTAATGGTATCAGACCGACTGCGCTCCAAGTTCTCAACTGGTTTTCCATCTATCGTTTTATAATAGCCGCGTAAAATTTTGGGTATATCGGTGTAGACAACGGCGAAATCGGGATTGCCCTTTGTATAGTAGAGCAATTCCTGCCTGACCGCCATCCAATTTTTCTGAGTACCGTACCCCCGCTGATTCCGCATGGTAATGAAACTTCTCGCCTTCAGGTCTTCAAATTCCCGCATCATGAGCATGAAATCGGGTAGGGGCTGAAAATTGTCTCTCTGATCTGCACCGAGCCAAGCGTAAAAATGAGCGTCTTCGTCTAATATATCAATCGTGTTTTTCACCCAATTCCTAGAAAACGCCATGTATTCAGCCAAATTTAGCTTATTCAGATTTTGGGTCGTTTTCTTTCCGACACTCACATTGTAAGGTGGGTCGTTCAGGGCCAACTTTGCCTTTTTGCCTCCCATTAATTCCGATACCGCATCAGCAGCGGTCGCATCCAAAACACCGACTTTATGTCCGCGCACAGTATCTTCCCAAATCTCCCCAGGTTTGAGTCTGCAATGGGTCAATAAAGTCTCCCGAATTTCCGTATCGGAATCAAGTCTTGGCAAAGGTTCAGTGGCCATAATTTCTCCATCATCCGTGTGCGATTGAATTGCCTGCTGGCTACATCGGTTCCCTGACGATTCCCATGAACAGTATGGTTTTCGTCCTACTGTCATATATGGCAAAAAAGAAGGGACGGTCTACTCGAAAGATTGGTGGAACAGACTCAATTCCTACGACAACAGTAGCCGCCGCCGCTTCGGTCCCCTCTTCGTTCACTTCCACGACAGCTTTGTGCCGAACCTCACTGATAAGAAGGCTCGGCCCCATGCCACTAAAATCAGCACCGCTACTGAAAGCAATCTCCATCCCCATCGCCTTGAGTGTGTCGTTGAGCTTTATCTCATATTCCAGTTTGAAATGGGGGAGTATCATCATACTGTCTTCCCGTACCGTGGAAAACTGCGATAGCCAGCTTGCCCAATTTCCCGCGTTCAGGTTGTCCAAAAATTCATTGAGATTCGAGTCGTGGTTGGGCAGGAAGATATACATGCTGACATTTCCATCGCCATACGGTAGTCTCGCTGTCTCAAAGTTATCCCCTCGAAAATATGGGTACGCTCCCTCACGACGCATCATCGGCACTCGCTTCTCGCTCCCATCCGAGAGATGGAAAACCTCCTCCCGTGTCTTTGACTTATCAAACTCCTCCTGCCAACTCCCTTTGAAATAGATGGCGTTAATCAAGATAAGCAATGTTCTCGGGTCGATCTCTTGAAATATTTTCTTAATTTTGCCATTCGTGTTTGTATTTACCCAACCGTTGATGCGTTCCAACGCTTGCGGACTACTAAAATCGAGCGATGCAACCTCCGCCCCAAAAAACTCCCGATTTCGATTCAGAAAATCGGGGTTAAATTCGACACCTTGACGGCTCCAGATCGAGTTTGCAATTGAGAGTTCAACTTTTGGTCCGCGACTTCCGAGGCTTTCTCGTAATGTCCTGTTGGAGCGATTGGCTGCGTCTCGCTCTAACCCTTCTATTTCCAGCACCTCCGCCATGGCGCGTTCTGTTTCTCCAACCGCTCCGTTATACGTCATAGTCAGCGCAATTGAGATGCTCAAGGGAGAGATGAATATATTTTCTACGGATTCATCCTCTCGAAGAGCCGTGAGCAGATTGAACCCAAATTTTGTGTGCGCTGAGGCAACGCTCGCAAAATCTGGATCGTTGATGGCTGCCAATACGTCGTCAATAATATCTGTTGGCTCATCGTCCCGAAAACAACCGAGTAGACAGAACAACACCACGCTTGCACATCCGATAAGAATTAGACGCTTCCAATAGCTTCTCATTTTGTTCACCTGATTTTAGAATGTATATGAAAGTACGGCACCGTTAATCGACCTTATTCGTCAATGCTTCAATCCCAGGTAATGGCTTCCCTTCAAGGAATTCGAGCGACGCACCGCCACCTGTGGAGATATGAGAAATTTGATTGGCGACCCCCGCTTTACTTACTGCTGCGACGCAGTCTCCCCCACCGATAACGCTGAATGCCTCGGATGCGGCAATGCACTTGGCGATTTCAATGGTGCCTCGCGCAAATTGCTCAAATTCGTAGACACCCAATGGACCGTTCCAGACAATCGTTTTTGCCCGATTAATCACTTCACCAAAATTGCTTACGGTTTCCGACCCGATGTCCATCCCTTCCCAACCGTCAGGAATCTGTCCGCGTGGGACCACTTGCGGTTTTGTATCTGGACTAAAATCTTCGCCGATTACATGGTCATGGGGTAGATGAATCATCAGGTTCCGTTGGGCGGCTTGCTTGAGTAATTCGTTTGCCAATTCAAGTTTGTCCTGCTCGACGATTGAGTCGCCAATCTGCATCCCCATCGCCTTGAGGAAGGTGTACGCCATCCCGCCGCCGATGACCAGTTCATCCACCTTACTAAACAGGTTTTCAATCACCCCAAGCTTGTCCGAAATTTTCGCGCCTCCGAGAATGGTGATAAAAGGACGCTCCGCATCTTGAGTGACCTTGCTGAGCGATGTAATCTCCCGTTCCATCAGTAAACCGGCGGCACACTGCTCCAAATGGTGGGTCACGCCTTCGGTTGAAGCGTGGGCCCGATGCGAGGCACCGAAAGCATCGTTGACATAGACATCGGCAAGCGATGCCAGTTTTTGTGCAAATTCAGGGTCATTAGCGGTCTCTTCTTTATAGAATCGGACATTTTCGATTAGGAGCACGTCGCCGCCCTGAAGTTCTGAAACAACCGCCTCGACTTCTGTATCAACGCAATCGACAACGTGCTTGACCCGTCGCCCGATTAGCTTACTGAGTTCCACAGCGATCGGCTCGGTAGAAAGGCTCGGATCGAAGCCTTCAGGACGGCCGAGATGGGTCGCCAGGATAATTTTTGCGTGACAACGGATAAGTTCCAAAATGGTCGGCAGGGTAGCGCGGATGCGTGTGTTATCCGTGATCTGGTTTCCATCCATTGGCACGTTGAAATCAACGCGCACGAGGACGCGCTTGCCGTGTAGGTCTAAATCGTGTAGTCCCAGTTTTTTCGCCATAGTTTTTCTCCAATGTACGGCGGTCTTTAGGCGATCTGAATATCCGATATTTTGATTAGCTTGTTACCGCTGCAATTGCCTTCTGCGCCGCTTCTGCAAGCCCATCAGCGGCGATTAGATTCAAACCGGAGTCGGCGAGCAGTTGCTTCCCTAATTCAACGTTTGTCCCTTCTAACCGCACAACGAGCGGGATTTTCAGGTCTACCTGTTTCACCGCTTCAATAATTCCGTTGGCAATCACATCACATTTCATAATACCGCCGAAGATATTGACCAATACTGCCTTTACCTTCTCGTCAGCGAGGATGAGGCGGAAGGCGTGTGCAACCGATTCCGTTGACGCATTCCCTCCCACATCGAGAAAGTTCGCAGGCTCACCACCGTGCAATTTGATGAGATCCATTGTCGCCATTGCAAGTCCTGCGCCGTTGACCATGCAACCGATGTTTCCGTCAAGGGTGATGTAACTCAGACCAGATTCTTTTGCCTCTAACTCGCGGGTATCTTCCTCGTGCGGGTCACGCATCTCCTGAATGTCTTCGTGTCGTGCGAGGGCGTTGTCATCGAAATTAAGCTTTGCGTCAAGGGCGACGATATCGAGGCCATCATCGCTTTTCGTGATGGCGAGCGGATTAATCTCGGCAAGTGAGCAGTCGCAATTAACGAATGTGTCGTATAGTCCCATCATCAATTTCACCGCCCGATTGACGAGGTCGGGTGGGATATTCAACCGATAAACCATCTTCCGCGCTTGGAACGGTTGCAATCCAATGGCCGGGTCAATTATCTCCTTGATAATTTTTTCGGGATGAGTCGCGGCGACCTCTTCGATATCAACACCGCCCTCTTCGCTTCCCATGATTACAATCCGGGAGGTCGCCCGATCAACGACCATGCTGAGATACAGTTCCTTCTGAATCTCATTCGCTTCAGTGATGAGGACGTTTCTGACCAGTTTTCCTTCGGCCCCCGTTTGGGGAGTGACGAGTTGCATTCCAAGAATCGCTTGGGCGTATTCTCTGACTTCCTCTGGGGTATTTGCCAGCTTAATGCCCCCGCCCTTTCCGCGTCCACCAGCGTGAATCTGCGCTTTCACGACGTATGTCGAACAGTCGAGATTGCGGGAAATTTCCTCTGCTTCGTCGGGGGTTGATGCCATTTCCCCTTTTGGGACGCTGACACCGTGCGCTTTCAGGATGTCTTTTGCCTGATATTCGTGGACGTTCATTCCGTTCCTCCAAAATTTCAGATCTGTTCAATTAAGGTCTATGACCCTTGCACTGCTTATGATTCGTTTGCTCGCTTGTGTTATTGAGTGATGATAGCCTGTAGAAATTTGACGGTAACTTTAATCATTTCTTATCTTTTTAACGTCAAAAACATTCAGGTGCGCGTATTATGGCAATGCAATCGAATCAAGCCGGGTTAGTATACCAAAATTCCATATCAAGACGCAATGCCAATCTGCTGTTAATAATTGGCTTTCATTCTGCGCGACTATCTGCTATAATGGCTTTACATCAACCAACACAAGGAAGTAAACGCAAATGAGGCGTGTGCAATGGATGGGTAGAGTCGCATCAATAATTATTCCGGTTTTTATCCTGCTTTTTCAACCTGCACCGCTTTGTGCCGAAACGGGTGGATTTACGTTTATCGCTGTCGGTGATGTTATGCTGACTCGTGGGGTTGGGAAACAGATTCGCAAAAATGGGCCCGCTTTTCCATTCAAGCCAACGGCAAAAATATTGCGCGCAGCAGATTTGACGTTCGCAAATCTGGAAACGCAGATTTCTACGCTTGGGAAACCGATGACAAACAAGGAGGTTCACTTTCGGTCAGAGCCGCAATCGGTTCGGGGTCTGATACACGCGGGAATTGATGTTGTGTCTTTAGCCAATAATCATTCGATGGATTTTGGGGTTGACGCGCTATTTGAGACGATGGACATCCTCGCACATCACGGGATTGCCTCTGTTGGGGCTGGGATGAATGAAACGTCGGCGCGCAGGAGTGCGAACTTTATTCGGGGTGATGTGAAGATTTCGGTATTGGCGTACTCATGGAATTTTTATCTCACTGTGGAGGCGACGACCGATAAACCGGGGGTTGCCGTTGTCCAACGGGACCAGACATCGGAAAAGAGTGAAGTTGCCGTTGCCCAACATCGGAAGATGGCACAGAACATTAAGTGTGCGAAGAAGTGGGCGGATGTTGTGATTGTGTCGTTTCATTGGGGGTGGGAATACGCTAAATACCCAACGGAAACAGACCGCAAAACGGCGCGGCTTGCAATTGACGCTGGGGCAAATTTGGTTGTCGGACACCATCCGCATGTGATTCAGGGGGTTGAACGTTATCAGGGTGGATTGATCTGCTACAGTTTGGGAAACTTTGTCTTTGACCAGTGGCGCACACGCACCCGACGGGGGTTAATGCTCCGTTGCCATTTTGACGGGAAGGGGAAGATTTCGTCTGCTGAACTGTTACCTACTATTATTGACCCGAAGGAATTTCGACCACGGATTGCGTCGGGAGATGTGGCAAAACCGATTCTAAAAGCGGTGCAACAGTTATCGGCGCATTTGAAAACCGAGGTTCGTTTGCATCCGAAAGGGGTTAGGGTTGTGTTGGATTAAAATTAAATGTCGAGGCAGAGCGGGGCAAGATGCCCCGCCTACGGTATCGGGAGGGGGCCAGTGTCAGTAAAATTTCTGTTGAAACTTAGGATGGAATCTGCTAAAATATCTTCCAAATTAAACAACTTTTGGTATTGAGGAACTATGGCAAAGGAAACAGAGGAAACTCTCAACATTCATAATATTCCCATTGTACAATCCTACAGGAACCAGATTTGGAATTCGCAACGCCGGAAGTGGGAAGCGAATAACGTTCCCGCAAGTCATCGGCGTTTGTGTCCCGTTATCCCGATTCCATTCTGATGCTGTGCAGGCCCTAAGGCCCACTCTTGAGGCCATTAACGATTTGCAACGCCTCAAGAAATTGCAACTCGCTGCACCCTATACACAAAGCCTAGAGGCGTTCACACAAACCCTTTATGAATAGGGCAGGGTGGAACATAAATAATATTATCTAAATTCGTAGGAGTTGGGGGATCCAACCCGTCGGACTCGAATTATGAACCATCTTCGATTAATTTTTTAAGTGATCATATAGATGTGTGTAAATCAACATATTGGGGTAGTAACTACCCTGACATAGCATATACTGAATAGCACACGAAAAAACGTGCTAAAGTCCCCTATTTTCGGTAGACAGCGACTGAAATTAAAGCAAGATTTCTTGAAACCGTAACGCATCGTTTCCGTTTTTTGTCATATATCCTTTTCCATGTGGCTTTCGGGAGGAATAATCATGAAATCGCTTCGGTCACTGATTCTCTTGTATCCCATCTTATTATTGGGTGGTGCGCTATGGATAGCTGGTTGTGGTGGCAGTAACGTCAAAAATCCAGCCCAAGAATCCGAAGAAGAAATCGCAACCTTACCGCAACAAGAAGAATCTCTCGATGTCAGTATCAATGTTAGCCAAGAGACTGTCCAACCGGGGCAGACCGTACAAATGACAGCGACGGTCGAACCGATTCAAGGGACTCGTATGATGCTCGATTGGATTAATGTGACAGAGCATGGAACGCTTTCTACGGTTAATCAGAACAGTGCAACATGGGTTGCTCCCAAAATATTAGACACTGTTGATGTTCGGGTTGAGGTTGTCCACCTCGTCGTAACAGCAATTATTCAGGTGGTTTCGGTCAAAGAGTCGGGCATTAATACAGGAACGCAAATTCTTACGGACACGAAAACAATACTGTTGACAGTCACCGGAAATTCGGGGCTATTGAACGATTGATTATCGGTTGCTCAGAAGTGAATTATTCCTATCAATGGCGACTATCGGCTATCGGTGGAATCGCCGTCACCTTCATTCTCTTTTTTTCAACAACAACCTTTGCATTAGCAGATGGCCGGGGCGGGGGTTTGTGGCACCGCGTCCGTAAGGGAGATACTCTGTGGAGGATTGCCAAAGACTACAGTGTGTCGCAGAAATCCATCCGTAATGCGAATCAAATTCGATCTGTACGCCGTCTACATGTTGGCCAAAGACTCTATATACCTAGTACAATATCCTCAAAGCCAGTTTCTAGGACTCTGTACGAGGTCCAGCCTGGAGATACAGTCTCGGAAATCGCTCAACACCATGGCGTTTCAACCGCAAGCATTCTTCGGATTAACCGTATAAAATCTCCGAGGCGACTTCGGGCCGGTACGCAACTCCTTATTTCCAATCAGGGGAATGAGGGGTTCCTTTGTCCGCTGAGGGTGCGCTCGTATGTGACCTCTAGTTATGGTTATCGCCGGCATCCCATCAGCAGGAAAATGAAGTTTCATCACGGCATTGATTTAGGTGTCAGACCGAGAACTCCCGTTTATGCCGCTAGAAGTGGAAAAGTAATTCGGGCAGGTTGGTACGGGGGATACGGCAATCTCGTTGTTATTAAACACGACGATGATTATATAACACGGTATGGACACCTCTCTAAGATTCGCGTGAAAGTCGGTCAGCGCGTCACCCCCCAACAGATCATCGGTCTATCCGGGAGTAGTGGTCATGCGACAGGTCCTCATCTCCACTTTGAAATTAGATGGAAAGGAAACAGCGTGGATGCTTCCCGTTATATCCACCTGCCGTAAAATGGGTCTCTTCCTCCGTCTTTTTGGTTTGCGATGTAGACTGTGGTTGACTATCACTGTTGCAACCCTCGCGCCCCTCACCTATACACATATCGTCGATGCCGCATCTCGCCCGGAAATTGGCACCCGTGCACTCGGATTGGGTGGCGCGTTTATCAGTCGTGCCGATGACCCAACTGGCGCGTTATGGAATCCAGCAGGGCTCGCCAGCCTTCGGACCGGGAGTTTGGTTTACGACCTTTCCCAAGGTGCCTTCTCACTCGCATATCCATTCCATCGGGTCGGTACTTTTGGGCTGAGCCTGTTAGACCTCAATGAGGCGGACCGGTTTTTTATTGAGAGCACGAGCAATCCAATTGGCACGTTTGAGTTCGGAAGCAATCAGCTTCTATTCTCTTATGCCCGCCAGTTGGGTGAGTTTCAGATAGGGGGTAATTTTGGCTATAGTCGCGCCCCTTATGTGGGAAGCCAATGGGTACCTAGTTATGACCTTGGCTTTATTACGAAAGTGGCACCGTATGTCACACTTGGAGCCACGCTTCGCGATATTGCCGGTGTTAGCATTCCTGATAAAGATGGAAATCTCCTTGAAGAGTTTGACCAGCATTTTGCGCTCGGCGCAACGTGGGAACTCAATCGGTATCTTCAGTTGAGCAGTACGTTGGAGACTACATTATGGTCGCTGCGAACGGGATTTGAGGTGGGCACTGAGGCGTATTCATTTCGGCTGGGGCCAATCTTTGAGCTCACCAATCCTGTAGACCCGTTGCACTGGAGTTACGGATTTTCTCTGACAATTTCATCGGCACAGATTTTCTACGCGTATTCTAACCAACCGATTCGGAATCACAGACACTTCGTCTCTGTCGGTTGGCGATTTGGACACGGAACGCGAGTGAATCGACCGCCCTTGGTGAATCATCCTGTTGTTCAAAGTCAAACGCCAACTGACGTATCGCGAGCGGCTACTAATGACCCAGGTGAGCAGACCGCTCCTCCCCGAAGAACCGAAACACAGCGTCGCGTAGAACCGAGTACGCCGCACCCTTCTACCGACAACCGAGGCGAGCGTACCGCTCCAACCCGAAAGACCGAAACGTCGCGCCGCATAGCACCGAACACACCGCAACCTTCTACTGACAACCGAGGCGAGCGCACCTCTCCAACCCGAAAAATCGCAACACAGCACGGCGTAGAACTTGAACTCCTGCTCGCTGTCGTCAAGGTGGAATCGAATTTCCATCCGACAATCGTTTCACCTTCAGGTGCTGGAGGGTTGACCCAATTGATGCCATCGACAGCGAGGGAACTCGGTCTCAAAGTTCCCAAATATAACAACCCCCGCAAGCCGAACAAGGATCCGTCAGTTGATGAACGCTTCCATCCACGCAAAAATTTGGTAGCAGGCATCACGTACTTGAGCAGGCTACTGAGCATGTATGACGAGAACCATGTTCTTGCGGTGGCGGCTTACAATGCTGGCTCAGGCAATGTCAAAAAGAATGTTCCATTGAGGCGATCGACTGAACAACATGTCGGCAAAGTGACGAGTCAATATTGGAGGTATAAGGGGAATCCCGCTTTAACGGAAGCACACCTGCAAAGGTTGGATGAGCTACTTTCTGGCCGAAATTAACGCTATGTCGGTCAAAATGGGTACTGCTTATGCTCTCGGGTATGATATATTTACCGAATTTCCCGCCCTTTTAATCGAAACAATGTGGTATTGAAACATGGGTTTGTTATGGGATGCAAGGTGGTCAATATACCCTTTAATCGAACCCATGTGGAATCGGAACTAACCCATGTACGTTACAAATATAGCCCAGAATTGCCCTTTAATCGAACCAATGTGGAATTGAAACGTTATTTCACACGGTTACTTCTTTTCTTGACATTGTCTGTAATCGAACCAGTGTGGAATTGAATCTCCTTTTTTACCTGCGCCGTTTTCCCAATGACTCGGATTAGCGTTTCGTCTTTGAACTGCCCGTCAGGGTGTACCGAGACCGCTCAGGGTTCGGGAAACGTCTTCTCGCCCACCAACTCTAGGCCTCTCTTCTTCTGATATTTAATCCAAAGACGCAAAGGTGTAAGGGCGCCAGGACGCTTAAATTTGACGCAAAGACGCCAGGAATCAGAGAAGAACAGAAATAGAATGCAAGGATGCTAAAACGAAAATGATGTACACCCTTGAACCGCTTGATTCCAAGAATGCCAACTTGTGGGATGAGATTCTAACGCAGTGCCCGGACAGCAGTGCATTCCACTCGACTGCTTGGCGCAATGCGTTGGCGGATTCATTCAAGCAGTTGGCCCCTGCCTACTTTTTCATTAAGGAAAATGACACCATCGTCGGTGGATTGCCTGCCTTCGTGTTTCAGCCTATTCGGCAGATTAAGATGTTGCATTCAATGCCGTGGAACCTGTTCGGTGGAATACAACTGATGCCGACAGCTTCGGTGGATACTCCAGCGTTGATTCAATCGGTTAAAGCAGAGTTGGATAGATTTGTCAATGAGCACCGTTTGTGTGAAACCATTTTCACGCTGTCACCCAATCAAACGAAGCGGTACGGCGATACACTGATTGCCGCTGGATATCAGCAGTACAATGAATTTTTTACCCATATCCTGAAAACCGAGTCGGATTACGATTTACTATGGAACGCTTACAACAAGCGTGTGCGGGGGGCGGTGAGAAAAGCGGAAAAAACGGGCGTAACTGTCTACGACACGAGTAGTGACAGGGATCTCGAGGCGTTTTATGAGATCTATTTGGCGAACCAGAAGCATTTTGGCAGTACGCCTAAGCCGTTGGCTCTGTTCCGATCTCTGTTCCGTAGCCGAATCGCAAAACTGGCAATTGGGAAACGGGACGGGCTAATTATCGCAGGATTGTTCTATCTCCACTTCAATCAGACTGTGACGCTCTGGCAGGAGGCTTCTGTCCCCGAATTTTTAGAGTACCGTCCCAACAACGCCATCTTCCATCACATCATTCGGTGGGCATGTGAAGAGGGATATGAATGGGTGAATTTCGGTGCCTCCCCTCCAGATAATCACGGGTTGATTGCCCATAAGGAGCAGTATCGGGCAAAACGATCTGATTTCTGTAGCTATATCAAAATCCATTCATCGCTTAAAAGAACGGTTTGGGAGAAGTCGGAGCCTACGCTCCGTCAGATTTATACGTGGGTTCAGCATTCTAGGCGGCGATAAAAGGAAGAATTTGACATGCAAAACGCGAAAGCGGTTATACCATTTGGCTTCTTGCTGGCACTTGGTCTTGTGATTTCGACCCATCTCGTTACGGATGCGATGCGGGATATACGGATGTCTCACCAGATTATCAAGGTTAGGAGATACTCCGAGACCCAAGTCGAGTCAGGTTTGGCGATATGGACCATTACCGTCAAAGTAAGGAAACGGAATGTGGAAGAAGCATATCCCGTTGTTGCGGCATATCGTGAGAAGGTGTTGGATTTTCTGAAGAATAACGGTGTGGCAACCGAAGAGACAAAATTTTCGCAATCAGTGTAAATACACACCAGAAGCGGACAGCGCAGGGATACACAACAAGCGGGATAGAGGCATTTGAACTCATTCAGACAATCCAAGTCAAATCGAAAGATGTACAGAACATATCGAAAATATCAACAGCAATCACCGACCTGCTCGGAGAAGGAGTCGGGCTACAGGCAGGGATGCCGCGCTACTATTACACGCAAGTGAACGAGTTGAAGAGCGAGTTGCTGGTGGCAGCGACAAAGGATGCATAGATGCGCGCAAGAACACTGGCTGAAGGCAGTGGTGTGAAACTGGGGCCACTCCGTGCAGCGCGTCAGGGTGCATTCAGGGTGCGTCCAGCAGATTCCAGCAGTATATCCGAGAAAGTCTATGATGATGTCTCATCCATAGCCAAGAAGGTGAGTGCTATAGTGACAGTTGACTACGCAATGCGGTGACACCTCAGGAATCCCTGTGGGAGGGAGTTCCCACTCCCGATACACTCGATCAATATGGTGGTCAGTTGTTTAGTTATGCTCATCAAGATATCCAAACCCAATACCGATGTCTTTACACTTCTAGCTTCTTCCCTACACTCCGCACTTCTGATTTCCGATTTGGGAATTTATTTCTCAAACCAGCGTGGCACCTACATTGAGCAGGTGAGCCCAGGTGAGCCGAAGAAAAAGACGAGTGGAAATTGGGACCTTATCTGTAGCTCCGGATTTCCGTTATCCTGTGCAGATGCTTTTGTGACGCGGGTTTGTCCCCAAAATACCGGAATGTGTCAAAACAAGTGCGGAACATGGGTTTTAAAAATTGTCCAAAGCTTAGTAAACTCCCTCTAGCCTGTTCCGCCCCCGTATCCTCCCTAGCGGGGATGAAAATTCTTTCTCCTATCTTCTTTGCGTTCTATTTTTCTTTCAGGGACATTTAGTTTTCCTTGGTACTCGTCGCGATCTATGCTACACTAATTGACGATAGCAATCAAACCGAGGGGTGTACAAGGAAATCCACATCAATTTGGCAGTTTTCTTGTAGCAAATACATCTTACATTATGAAAGCCGGAAAGGAGGCAAACCGATGGCACTATCAGAAATCTACATCGGTTGTACCGTGTTTTCGGTCGGCATTACGGCTCTTGATATCTTGGGGGTTCTTGGAGGCAACCAAGATAGTGAGGGCGGCGATGGTGGTGGCGATGCCGATGGTGGTGGTGATGCCGATGGTGGTGGTGATGCCGATGGTGGTGGTGATGTTGATGGCGGCGATGTTGATGGTGGTAATATGCACGATGGCGGTGATGTTGACATAGGAGAGGGACATCACGATGGCGCAACCGATGGTGGAACGGTTGTCACCAAGAGTGACCCCACTATTGGTGTTGAAGCGAGCGGGATGGAACAGCGCGGCGGAGTTGCTGTGCTATCAGTGCTTGCCTATCTGCGCTACACCGTCTATTTTTGTCTCGGTTTCGGTCCGACAGGCTGGGTTGTGATGGCGACAGGTCGTAGCGCGCCGAGTAGCCTGATTTGGGCAGTTCCCGCGGGTGCAGTTGCGTTTGGGTTGGCATACGCATTCTTCCGCCTCCAGCGGAGCGACACCGATTCCTCTCTACATTCAAAAGAACTGCATACCCGGAGCGCGACCGTAATTGTCCCACTTTCGCACAAAACGATGGGAAAAGTACGGGTGCAGGTGGGTATGAGCGTTACTGACCAATACGCGCTTGCCGCTGAACCGGATGCCCAATTTGAGAAAGGGGAGTCGGTTTGGATCAGTGATGTCACTGCTGAGTGCGTATACGTTATAGGTGAGTTTACCGAAAAGGAGGAGGAAAAATGAATATACCAGCCAGCGGAATCCTCATGGGGATTCTAGCGATTTTCATATTCCTGGTACTCGTTGCACTGTTGAAGGCATTCATTCGCGTCTGTCCTTCAAATCACATTCTCGTCGTTACCGGAGGAACGAAAACCGTTGTTGAAGGAAAGAGTTACGGGTTCCGACTTCAAAAAGGGGGTTGGACAACCGTTATCCCATTTATCCAGCGTGTGGAGTCGATTAATCTCACAATTATCCCAATCAGCGTACAGATCGAGAATGTAAATTCCGCAAACGGTATCACAGTTGGGGCAGATGCGACAGCGTGTGTCTGTATTGATGATACCGACCAAGTGTTGCTTTATAGTGCTGTGGAACGACTGCTCGGCAAGTCGTCTGCGGCAATTCAGGAGCAGATTCAGCAAACGATGGTTGGTAACTTCCGTGCCGCCCTGAACAAGACAACGCCGTTACAAGCAATCGGGATGGTGGAAACTGAAAATGAAACCGACCAAACAACTGACGTTGAGAGCGAGCGGGCACTCTTCCGTAGTGTGCTACTTGAGGATTGTAGCGAGGATTTAAGCGCATTCGGTATGAAGGTTGTCTCCGTGTCGTTGCAACGTATCTGGGACACCTCCAATTACATCGCAAACCTCGCTGACAAAACCCTTTCACACAAGCGTCAGGAGGTAGAAATCGAGGAAGCTCGCTTGCGAGCCCGCGCTGACCGCGCCGAATCTGATGCGAAACGGAGAATGCTTGTCGCAGAGAATCAAGCGAATGAAATCATTCTTCAAACCCAACAAGATGTCGAACTGTTCCGTCGCCAATGCGATGCGGAGGTTAATCAAGCGAAGTTGGAGGCCGATGGTGCGATTGTTAAGGCAACAAGCACAGGGCAACGCAGGGAGGAAGAGAACACGGCAGAACTCCAAAAGCTGAAGAATCGTTCCGAAGTGATTGTCGAAGCTGAAGCGAAGCGTCGTGCGGCGGAAATTCTGGCCGAGGGCGAAGGGCAGGCTGTCGAAATTGTCCAGCGTACACAGAACGATCTCCTTCAACAGAAAGTAGACCTACTCAAGAGCACTGGGGACACCGGTAAAATTGCGTTGTTCATTACACAACTCCCACATCTCTTTGAGGCATACCGCACACATGCAGAATCGTTGAAGGTGGATAACTTATTGGTGCTCAATGAAGAGGATGGATTTAACAATGCCGTGAACCGTGGTCCCGCGGCGTTGGTGGATTTCCTACAACATTTCGAGCAAGGGTTTGGTGTTAGCATCAAGCAATTAATGACCCGTGAGCATACCAAGGAAGGAGGCTAACCATGGCACTTTTTTTCGGTCTCGGTACACTTTTTGTGCTTATCATCTGCACACTGATTTTTCAACTCCTAACAAAGATGAAGATTGTGCCGCCCAGTGAACTTGCAGTTATACACGGTCGGCACGACGGTGACGGCAGTTCCCGTACTTTTCGAGGCGGACGTGTTTTTGTATGGCCATTGGTGAATGGCTTTACTACGATGAATTTGACCCCGTTGACAACGACCGTCGTTGTCGAATCGGCGATTGCCGCAGGAATTGTCCCTTTGACGGTTAAAGCAACTGTCAGTTACGCTGTAGCAGGCACGAACAGGGGGCGCGGAAATGCTGTCAAACGCATCCTGAACATGACCAGAGATTGGAGTGATTTGCAGGACATTGCGACCTCGATTATTGAGGGGCACCTTCGGGACTCAATCGCGGCAATGACACCGGAAGAGGTGATGAGCCACAAAGACAGGCTTATCCAGAACATGATTCAGGTCTGCAAGTCGGATTTGGAAGGGATTGGCTTGGAAATCACCACGATGAACATCGCTGATGTTGATGACCATCGACTCGTAGGAGTCGAGGAACCAGACCTGTACATCGCGTTGCTCAAACGGATACAAACGGCAAATGCGGAGGCACAATCCCGGGAAGCTCAGGCGAATGCACGCGCTACCGCCAAGGAGCAGGAAGAAGCACGCCGGGGAGAAGTCACGACCCGTGACCTTGAGAATGAGCGCGAGCAGATTGAGGCAGAGACTAAAGTGAAGGTCACCCAAGAAAAACAACGTGCCGCTGTTGACCAGCAGCAGGAGACACGGAACGCTGACTCCGAAGTTGCGGGTATCCAAGCCCAGATTGAGGCAGAAAAACAGAGCATTGAAATGGTGCGGGCAAGGTGTGAGGCGGAGCTCATCATTCCAGCCGACGCGACCAAGCAGAAGATGGTTCAAGAGGCTGAGGCGCGAGCCGCTGAGATTCGTGGGCAGGCGCAGGCTGAACTCACGCAACTCAAACGCACAATCGAAATTTTAGAGTCCGCAGGCGAGCATGGGCTAACGGCTTACCTCATTGAGAAATTCGGCGACATGATTGAGCCATTTGCCCAAACGCTAGACCTATTCCCAGTGGATGAAATCACCGTTATCTCTGGCAAACCGCAACACAACGGTCCCATCTCCGCGATCCATCCCAACGCGCTGGATATGGAGATGAATCGTCGGCTCGAAGAAGCTCTGGCCGCCGCCGCGGTAACAGAAGAATCAACAAGTTAGCTTGAATTCTTCACTATTTTTCACATTGCAAGCGGGAGAAAAATATGAACAAAATCCGAGTCGCATTTATCGGTTGTGGTGGAATGTCATCACAGCTACAGCAGTGTATTCCAATGGTTCCTGAGTTTGAATTTGTCGCGACCTGTGATCTGGTCGAAGAAAAAGCCAAAGCAAACGCGCGGCGATTCGGTGCACTCCGTCACTACACCGATTACCATAAGATGCTACAAAATGAGGAACTGGATGCCATCGCCGTTGTTGGCCGACCGGAAGACAAACTGCATCGAGACATCGGGATTGAATGTCTCAAACGCGGTTATCACATCTACACGGAGAAACCTCCCGCCACAACCCCCGAAGGTGCGAAGATGCTCGTTGATGCCTCCATTGAGTCAGGGAAAACAGGAATGGTCGGGACCATGTGGCGACATGCCCCCGCACACCGCATGGCGAGACAGCTAATTGACGAAGATGGATTCGGGGATGTCTGTCAATATCACACCCGCTATCTTGCGCCCGGACCTCGTATTCACGAGTCGGAAACGCCGTTTGCATGGCGGTATATGCTGGATCAGGCGATACACCCGACCGATTGTATGCGCTTCTTTATGGGTCAGGTGAGCGAGGTGTTCGCTTTGGGCACTACCAATGCAGATACCGGCACCTTGTCAATCTCCGTCAATCTGCGCTACGAAAACGGGGCAATTGGGACAATGACGCTGGGAATCGGCCCAGTTTTAGAGGCGATGGTGTTTATCAAATGCACGAATGACCAAGCGATTCAAGTGCTCGATACGCGAAAACTGCGTCGGTATCGGATGCCAACATGGACAGGGGAGGGCGGCGGATATGCGGATACCCCCACCGAAGAGTGGGATGTCAACACCGCCTTGCACAGCATCGGACGGCCCGGTTATCTTGAGGAGATGCGCCATTGGGCACAGTCATTACTTTCAGGCGAGCAACCCCAGGCAAGCCTTGAGGATGCCTATCAGAACATGCGAGTCCTAAAAGCAATCAGTGATAGTGTTGATAACGGTCAAGTTGTAAAGTTGTGAGAAGCGGGAATTTAGAAAGCAACTCTGCCCTCATAGGCGGGAACACCCAAGACCTGCAATGTCACCGAATAACCTGCAAAAGATTCTAGACCGCAATCTCGGCATACCGCTCTGCATCCTGCTCGGTGGCTGTCAATCTGTGGGAACAGGTACGCGACGCTCCTCCCCCAAGCGTATTCTTTTCATTCAACTCTCCGCCATCGGTGACACAATCCTAGCGGTGCCCACCATCCGCGCTATCCGCCATCGCTTCCCGGAGGCACATCTTGCCATCGTTGCCTCGTCTATTAATCTGCAATATCTCGAACACTGTCCCTATATCGACCAACATATCCCCTGTCGCTTAGAGGAACTGATCCGACATCCGCGAAGCCTGCTGAAATTCTTCACAGCATTGCAACGCCAGAGATTTGATTGGGTTATTGACCTCGAACATTGGCCCAGACTCAGTGCCGTAATCGCTTACGGCAGCGGTGCTTCACGGCGAATCGGTTTTCGTGCCGCAGGGCAGTATCGGCACTATCCGTTCACAGATGTTATCCCGCATCTGCCTGGCCGACATGAGGTAATCAATTTTCTAGAAATTGCGAAGTTGTTGGGTTGCCAGATCGGAGAGACGCATCTTGAGGCGTGGCCGGGAGCGGCAGATTGGGAGTGGGCGGCAAATTTCATCCGAACTTCAGGGGTTGATGAGAACCGCGCAATTGTGGTCTTTCATCCGGAAGCGGGGAGACGGGGTGAACCGCGTCGGCGGTGGCCACACCACCGATTTGTTCAAGTTGCCGATTCCCTCGCTGAACGCTATCAAGTACAAGTCATCTTGACTGGCGCACCGTCCGAAGTTGAACTTTCACAGCAGATCGCCTTAGAAACGCAGTGCCACTGCATCGTTGCCGCAGGTCAGACGAAACTCAACCAACTCGCCGCGCTGTTTGGAACTGCCGCACTGGTCATTACCGGCAACTGTGGTCCTATGCACCTCGCCGCCGCTATGGGTACACCTGTCATCGCGTTACATGGCCCGACAAATGCTTCGCAATGGGGTCCGTGGATGCCGAATCACACGGCCATCGGAGTAGATCTGCCGTGTAGCCCATGTCTTAATCTCGGCTTTGAATACGGTTGTCGAGTACTCCCGGACGGTCTTTCCCCCTGTATGTACACCATTCAGGTTGGTCAAGTATTGGAGGCGTGTAAGAAATATCTTTCGACTGATGAAAATCCACCTTGACCCCGTAGGCGGGGCATCCGACCCCGGCCCCGTGGGTGGGAAATCCCTTTCCCACCCGCTCACGATACAGTTCTCAATGGTCAAACCACCGCCAATGCTGCCCGCTCAATCTCATCCCAATCCGGCTCCTCTACCGGTGCATCTCCGTAGGCAATGTACATATACCCATCTTCGACAACCATCTGCCCCTGAACAGTCAGTTTCACACCCTTTGGGAGTGGCCCGCCACGGACAGACTCGAAGATTGGGTCATTTTTTATTGCCAGAATTACGTGCGGATTCCCTCCATGCACATCAACGCCGAAACTCTCCGCGAGGTGAGCGAGTTTCATCTGCCCAGTTATCCCCACCGCCCGTTGGCGCACGATGTCACACGCACCCAACGCCAAAAAGGGAGAGGCGTTAAAGGGTTGCCCGCCAATCGCCCCGCTCCACTCTAACGCCAAAATCGGCAGATCTAAGGTGTCGCTGAGTTTCTTGAGCCCCATCAAGTCATGGTCTTGAAGTGGCTCCTCCATCCAAGCGTAATTGTATTTTTCTAATGCGCGCCCCACCTTGACTGCCTCGCTGTAAGTGTACGATTCGACCGGGTCGTGCATCAACCAGAAGTCATCTCCCACGGCTGCTCTAAGTTCCTTTGCCATCTCAATGTTCCCCTTCACACCGCGATAGGAGTGATCTTTACAGCCAAAAAAGCCCTCTTCTTTCGCACGAACAGCATCTGCCACAAGCGCATCTATCGTGCCCCCACCGATGTTCCGGTAAGCGGGAATCTGGTCCCGATAACCGCCCAAAAATTTGTAGAGAGGTAATTTGGCGTATTGGCTGGCAAAGTTCCAGAGCATGTTGTCAATCTGGTCTACAATCTGTCTGCCCGTGTAGAAAAAGCGTTGGGCATACCAGAGCCGCTGCCAAATGTATTCCCTGTCAAAGGCATCTACACCAATCAGGAGGTGGCCGATGGTCGCTTTCCATCTCTTCGCTTCCCACTCCAGATTCTCCTGATAAAAGTCGCTACCAAAATCGCAGAAGGCATCCTGGCCGTTGCCGGTGACCAGTCGCAGCATTGACTTGTAAGTGGATACGGGTTTTTCGTCCCTGTAGTTAAAACGCCCACCGCCTGCGTGTGTGAACAGCCCAGATAAGCCCGGAGGTACTTTTTCCAGTGTGCCTCTTGGAGAAGCCTGCCGGGTCTGCGGCTCGCCTTCCAAAATATAAAATTTCATGTCTCTGATCTGCATAATATATCCTTGTGTCGAGGCAGGGATGCCTCTCCTACAGTAGGCAGGGATGCCTCTCCCACAGTAGGCAGGGATGCCTCTCCTACAGCAGGCAGGGATGCCTCTCCCACAGTAGGCAGGGATGCCTCTCCTACAGTAGGCAGGGATGCCTCTCCTAATGAGTTTTGACGTTCAATTTCGGTAGAAACCGAGTTTTTTCGGCAAAACTCGGTTTCTTGCCGTTTCAATGCCCTTCAAACGTATTGTACACCCAAAGTTATGATAACATTACCGATTTTGATTGTCAAATTTCACCAGTAGGCAGGGATGCCTCTCCTACAGTGGGAGGGAAATCCCTTTCCCGACTCCGATTCCGACGTTAGATAATCTGTTCCGTCTGCATCTCCACTTCACTCCAGTCCAGTTCAATTCCGAGCCCTGGGCCTTGCGGGACTGGAAGGTGCCCATCCTCAAGCATGAGCGGATTCCTGATCAGCGGTTCCCCGCCCTGTGAGCCGACCTTCCAGCCTTCAAAGAAGTCGCAGTTCCTAATCGCGCCCAAGACGTGAGCATGCACAAAGCCCCACATCGCGCCAACGGACGTTATTTCGCAGTTGACCCCGAAAGACTCTGCCAGATGGGCAATTTTAACCATGTCTGTTATTCCGCCGCGCCAAGGAACACTCGCCCGCACGATGTCCACCGTCTGAAGTGCCAGCAATTGTGATGTTGAGTAGAGCGTACCGGGCAGATATTCCGCCGCCGCAATCGGAATATCAAGGGCATCCGAGAGTCGCTTGAGTCCCATCAGGTCAAAGTCTCGTAGCGGTTCTTCAAACCAATAGTAATCGTGCGCTTCTAATGCCCTGCCCACACGAATTGCCTCTGTGTAACTATATTGTTGTACAGCGTCGTGCATCAGGTAAAAGTCTTCCCCCACAGCCTCCCTGACCGCCTGAGCCACCGCAATCATGCCAGCGACACCGCGTTTACAGTGGTCTTTGTACCCCCAGAATCCTTCCTCCTTCGCCTGTAATGCGTCGGTGACGAACCCCTCAATTTCAGGCGGATTGCCGCCGCTTTTGTACGCTGGAATTCGATCTCTGAACCCACCGAGCATCTGATAGACGGGCAGATTGGCCGCTTTGCCCGCCAAATCCCACAGGGCAACATCAACGAACCCTCTTACGGTGTGGGGCAGATAGTGGTAGCGGTCTTTTTCAACCAGTTCTTGCCAGAGGCGTTCCCGATTGATGGCATCTTCATTAATGAGGGACTCCCTGTAAGTAGATTGGATTTTCTGGGCAAGATCTGCACTCACGCCCAGGCACCAACCTTCAACCCCATTGTCTGTGAGAATGCGGAGCAGTCCAACAGGTTGATGAATTTTTATATCGGTAATTTTCATGGCACTCCTTCGTCGGATGAATCTTCAGGCGTTGAATCGTCGATCTTTTGAAAAGCCCAGATAAGCAACCAACCCCCAATCCCCACAAGGCCCAAGCCGAGTATGTCGAACCAAAGGGGTTGAAATGTATTTGGATCAATCGTATAACCGGGAATTTTGACAGTTGCCCTGAGGATTAGTGGAACTGCGTTGAACACGGCATGGCCGAAGAGACACGGAATCAGGGAACGAGTTTGAACAAACCACCACCCAAAAATGAGCCCCAAAAGTAGCGCACCCATAAACTGCCACGGGTTGAGATGTAGGATGGCGAACAGTATCGCTGTAACGAAAATGGCTTTTGCCTTACTATAATGGCTGAGAAATCCCCTCAGAATGAGTCCCCTGAACAGCGGTTCCTCAGTCAGCGGTGCAATAACCACAATTAAAGTAAAGCTCCTCCAAAAGCTTGTTTTTCCCGAAATCAGGTCCATCATCATTTTAGTCACCCGTTCGGGAGCTGGAAGGAAAATACGAAGCAGGTTATCCATTTCAGAAACAAGGATACTCATGCCAGCAATCATAACCGCCATGGGGAACAGGAGCACGGGCTGTATTGGCGACATCGGAAACACTTCACTGACAGGTGCCCCGGTTTTTCGATATCCGATGACCAGAAGGATACCAAATACAATAAGATTGGAAATGCCCAGAACCATAGGCTCTTTTTCAAAAGGGAAACCGAGAACTTTACCGAGTCTTGCCAACAATACGTACAAACCCCAAAACAGCAGAATAAGAATGATAGCTTGAGGTAGATTGGGATAATTGCGGTCTCCATCCATTATACCCTCCTCTAGTTGTGTCTAATATACCACTTAATCATTTAATGCCTTCAATGTCCTACCCGACAGCGTTGGTCGGCACACCGCCATTTAACACCGTCGCAACGTCCTGACACACCGACGAGAGTACCCGTTCCTGCGCTTCAACTGTCAGCCCGCCGATGTGCGGTGTCAGGATGACGTTGTCCATCGTTGCCAAGGGGCCTTTTTCGGGCGGTTCTTGTTGGCGGACATCAAGGGCAACGCCAGCCAGTCGGCGTTCCTGCAAAGCGCGGAGCAGGCCATGCTCATCAACCACGCCACCACGGGAGAGGTTGATAAAAAATCCCGTTGGTTTCATTTCGCAGAACGTTTCATAGTTAAACAGAGCCCGCGTGTCGTCCGTGAGCGGCAAATGGCAGGTGACGAAGTCTGCCTCACGCAACAACGCTTCCAGACTCACCAACTGGGCGCGCAATTCCGATACCACCAAACTATCCGGATTCACATACGCGTCGTGAGCGATGACCTTCATGCCGAAGCTCAGTGCTCTGGTGCCAACCCGAAAGCCGATTCGACCCAGCCCAACGATTCCCAATGTTCTTCCATAAAGTTCAACTCCCGTAAACCGTTGTCGTTCCCAACCGCCTGCCTTAGTGCTACGGTCGGCCGCGGGGATGTTGCGCGCAAGGCTTATCATTAGCCCCATAACCAACTCGGAGACCGAAATGGCATTCTGCTCGGGCGCGTATACGACTGCAATCCCGGCAGCTTTTGCCGCACGAACATCAATGTTGTCCAACCCCACACCGAGCCGTCCGATAACCTTCAGTTGCTTTGATGCCCCAATCAACTCCGCCGTAACCGATGTCTGATTCCGCACAATCAAAGCGTCAAATTCGGGCAGTAAGGCTTTCAGTCGGGTCCGGGATTTCCATAACATCGGCTCAGACACAACCTCAAAGGTACCCTGCAACTCCTCTATCTGCACCCCAACAATCTGTTCCGGGATGAGTATGCTTGGCATTGGTGAAATTCCTAATAATCCCCGCTTCTATCCGCGTTTGGCGGCAGGACTTCTATCCGCGCTTGGCAGCGGGGCCATGTCCGATCGGATTTTCGCCTACCCAGCGTTCATCGACAGGTTCATCCGCGGGTTGGTATCGGGTGTCTACACTCAGCCGGATGCGATTAACAGGAGAGCGATTATCCAGCGAACAGTGCATGGTGTGCATGGTGAACACCAATAGATCTCCCATGCGGAAGTCGGTTGTCAGCCATCGGCCGCCGTACTTTCTCTGCACTTCGGCGGGGTCAGGGGTGTATGACCCTTTGAACCCTTTCGTTGTTCTTTGATCATCGACATCAATTGAGCCGTAGGTGTCGATTAATTCATCAAAACGGTGTGAACCTTCCAAAATTGCCAAAGCACCGTCCGTTTTGGGAGCGTCACCAACGGGTGTCCAACTGGTCATCAGGTTTTTTGAGCCACGCCCCATATAAACCCAATCGTAATGGCAGGCCGCAGATTTCCCAACTCTCGTCGCTCTGACCCACACAAAGTCTAACGGCCGAACCGCACGACCGAAATACTTTTCGTAGAACCCAATCATTTTGCCGTTATGGACGAGTTGACGAAGGGAAAATCCCGCTCCCAGACGCTTGACAAAACCCTGCGCCGACATCGGTTTGTTTTCTGAGGTCGGATTAAGTATTGCGTCCATTAGTGGATAATCTCGGTCAAGCTCTTCAATGCCGTCCAGTTTTCCGACCAACTCCTGACGGGCAGCGGTGACCACTTCTTTGTCTAAAATGTCTCGTAACAGCAGATATCCGTCTGCTTTCATTCGAGCACGGAGCGCGGGTGCATCGTGTAAGATATCATTCGACGAACGGAGTTCCCCAAATTTTTCGGGGTGCATATCAAATGGATGTCCGCAAGATGTCCACTCTTTCATGAGTTAATCCTCCCTTCATCATCCAAAACCGGGCGATTTAAGCGGGTGTGGTAGGGTGGTTCGAGCACTGCCCGCTGTTCTTCTGTCAAGCCGTCGAGCACTGCATCTGGCCAACTTGGCCAATAGCCTCTGGCATAAGCCAAATTTCCCGGTGAATATCGGAACAGCAGAGACCGCCGCTGATGTTCTGCCTTCCACGGTAGTGTTCCGTGCGTTACGGCTTCCGTGAAAATCGCGACATCGCCCGCCTTGCAGGTGAGTTGGCGAATATGCGCCTGATATTTTTCGTAGCGACGCATTTCATTTGGGCAGGGGTAGTTGCTTTTATGACTGCCTGGAATCAGGCACAGTCCACCATCTCCCGGGTTGACATCGGCGAATTGCCACGTGGCCACAGTTAAGCCACAATGCATCCTCTCATTCTTAAAGATGTAATACTGGTGTGGGTCAAAGCCGGGCCCTGATGAACCGTGAAACGTATGTCCCTCCGTGCCTTGCCGCATCGTAATCAACCCAGGATTGTGGTCCATACGGAATCCCTTTCCCAAAATTTCGTTGAGATAGGGCGCAATCTTCGGATGGGCGAGCATTTTCCGAAACGGCTCACACCACGGTTGTTCCCAGCCAAGCATCCCACCGAGGTCGCCGCGGCCAGTGATGCCTTCCAGTGCTATTGAACCACCTGAGAGCGAGAGTTCTCCAACACGTTCACGAATCTGGTCCGCGTGATGGTCAATCGCTTCGTTGCAGAACACGACTTCGTCAGGTGTTAAGACGTTTTCCACAATCAGATAGCCGTTGAGATCGAACAGGTATTTTTCCTCTGCATTCATTCTAATTCCCCCTGTGAGCAATGATGCCTCTTGATTTATCAGTTGCCTAACGTTGCGAGCAGGTCTGCCGCTTTTTTCCGCTTCGCAGGGTCTTTGTCGCGGGCGATAATCCGCTGGAGTACCGAAACCGACTGTCTGTCACCGTTGGCGGCCATTTCAAGTGCTAAGCGGTCTCGCTTTTCGTGGTAGCTGTTGTCGTATTCCTTGATATCCGAATCCCACTCCTGCCAGTAAAACTGCAAATCGTTGGGCGGCCAATCGGCGTAAATATTTTCCCAACTGTTCGGTTGGCTATGCGGTTGGAGACTGCCCGGCGCAATCGGGTCGCTGATTTTCTGATACCGCGCGTCGATAGACATGCGGAGTTGTTTCGCTGTATTGGGTACGCCTTTGTGGACGGTCATACTGTGAAAGATAAGCACATCGCCCTGTTTGAATGGATGACTCACCCAAGTGCCTTCGAGCGGGTCGGTCACTGCCATGCCGCCGGCACCCAACGCGGGACGAAAATCGTAGAGACCATGCCGATGCGAGCCGGATGCAAGTTGAAGTCCGCCCAATTCCGACGGCAGGTCACTTAACGGTATCCATGCGGTATACGTCTCGGATGTGCCCTGAATCGGGATGAAGTCTTGATGGGGTGGGGTCGTAAACGCCTCCCGTTGCGGGAAGATTGTCCGTCCGATGATGCGTGGATGGGGCATCACGGGCTCACCGAACATCCGCTCAAGTAATCCAATCAGGTTTGGATGATGCTGTATCGCGTGAAATTCTTGAAGTGCGTACATATTATGGTACACGTCCATGTACTTAGGCTCTGGCTCCACGCAGAAACCGCTCAGGTCTGCAATGGCATCTTGAAGTGGTGTGCCGGTCAGAACCCAACCTGCATCGTGTGCGATTTCAAGAAACTGCATTCGCAGGTTTTCCAATACGTCAGTGGGTAGTACGCCGCGCAAAAATAGGTAGCCGTCTTGCTGTACACGATTTCGCAGTTCAGGTCCACTGTTCAGGATATTTGTCGAATCTCGAAAAGGTTGCATCTGGTCTCCTCCAAGGATAGCAATCTAAGTTGCGGGTTATTGATCAAAAATACAGACAATAGAAAGGTTAAATATCTATGGAATCATCTTCATTTGTGAGGGCTTGCTCAATCGAATTGGATACGAAAAATTATACCCTAACGACAACCCTCCACAACCTGAAAAAGGTCAACACATTTCATCAGTTGAATAGCTCCGGTGAATCTGATTCATCTGGTCAACCGCATAATCTATATATTTTTGTTGTGTTTCGATTCCGAGATGTTTTCTGCCCAGTTTTTCAGCCGCACAATTTGTCTGCCCACTTCCTGCAAAAATGTCAATCACCGAATCCCCCTTATACGAATAAAATTCGATGACCCGTTCGGCGAGTGCTAACGGAAACGGACACGGATGCAGATTCTCCTGTGGGGCTAATGGACGGATTTTCCAGACATTCTTACTCTTTTCGCCCTGATAATCGCTCAGGTCAATTCTGTTATCCGTTTTCTCCTCACCGCTTCTGTTCCAGTAAATGTTGTTTTGCCTTTTCTTATCCGCCGGTTTCTGGAAGATAAAAACATATTCGGCAACCAAACTGGGGTAATAGTACCCAGGATACGGATGCTGCAACAAAACCCCCGAGCGTCTATCTCTCGCAATCGGCTTCTCCCAGATGATATCCTCCTTGAATTGCCATCCGATTTCTTCGAGCCAGTTGACGAAATGAAACGGGAGAGCGGTTCGCGCCCCATTCCAAGAAACCGGGGCAATATTCACTATATTGTGTCCGCCCGGCGACGTGATTCTCAGCAACGCCTTGAACCGATCGACCAGAAAAATCCGATATTCGTCGTAGGATATCTCCTCTCGCTCCCATCGTGCTTTGGTGCCGTGGAGTTTTTCAATGTGCGCATCGTAATTGATCGCGTTCAGGTAGGGCGGCGAGGTGAATCCGAGGATAAAATGGTTGTCAGGAAATTCATTCATGACCGAGAGACAATCCCCTTTGATAATTTGCCCATTGCCAATTGTGAATGCTTGAAAGTTTTCCATACTTGTCCTCAACTCAGATTAAAGGATGGAAGAGCGTATCTTCCCATCTTCCACCTTCCATATCTTCCATCCTTCCAATCTTCCAGTCTCTTAGGCTCGCCCGTGATGCGACTCAGCCGGTGCCCGGTACGCAACCCGCAGATGCGGTGTCTCCAAACGTTGATTGTCCTCCAACCGCGAAGTTAGACAACTCTCTAGCATTCCGCTGACGATGAGCGTCCGTTCAGCGGGAAAGGGGGCGTTATCTGTCATAATCATCTCCACAATCTTCGCCACGAGGCAAGCCGAGTAGGTCACGTTGGGTGTTGTCGGCAGAAAGAATTGTGTGGATACAGGGTCGGGTACACCTTTGAGCCGGGCGGCAAAGCAGTAATCCCGAATCCCACCGTTGAGCATGAGCAACGTCGTCTTCAGGCCATCGTTGTGTTCGATAAGGTAGGCGGCAGGGTTTTCGACCAGTTTCTGGAGTTCGCCGCTACCGAGCAGGTCTTGGGTACGACCATCTTCAACCGTCAATCCGCAGGGGGTATCGCTACGAGATAGGGCGGCTTCCAACAGTTCTTTCGACCAGCGTCCCTCATCACCCGCCTGCCATACCGCATCACCGTCGATGAGCTGTACGGACTTGACCCCGGTTTCTCCGCCCTTCCGCCGTTCAATCATGCACTGCATCGCCTCAAGGGCGTGATAGTCCATCGGGTCAGAACCGCCGACACCGACCATCAGGGCACTTTCGATTTCACAGTCAAGCGGAAGTTCGAGGTCTGGCAGGCGCCATGTCACCGGTAGGGACGACCCCGCCAGTATCGGAAATCCGAGACGGTGGCCATCATCAATCATCTCCTTGGCTTTCTCAAAGTTGTAGGAGAGATGTTTATCGTTGTAGACAGGGACAGCGCGTCCGTCCTCCTCAAACACTTTGACGCACTCCTTAAAAAACTCGTAGCGTGGGTAGAGAACTTGCGCTTTTTCGTTGGTTGGATAGTCGCCGTGCTCTCCAATGACCAGTACGGCATCGACAGCCAGTGTGTCACCGCCGCACCGCAGTGCTTCGGCGATGGTTGGATACACGGAAAAGCCAAATTCGCGCCCCCGGTCTCCGCTCTGGTCGCCTTCAGGGTTCTGGTCAACGAAGAGCGAAACAACCTGCGTATCGGGACGATGCCAGCGCCCCTCGTAGGGATAGCCGACCATGAAGCGGTCGGCGAAGTGCTGGGCGTGTGAAAGGTAACTGTATATGGTGGCGATAACCGCGATGCGTTTGGGGGATGTATCGTTTTTCATGGTATTACGTCCTCCAGAAGGTTGATTCTTCAGTAGAGTGGTAGGCGATATCCAGATGCGGGGTCTCTATTCGTTGTTGGTCTTGGTTGAGGCTATCTACCCCAGCGGTGACCAAGCCACTCGTCAAGAGGGTACGCTCAACAGGATAGGATGCCACCCCGGTTAGGAACATCTTTTCGACATTGTTGACCTGTGGAGAGAAAAAGTTGGCAAGCGTTGTGTGCGCGGGCGGCATCGGCAGGTACATCTGCGTGGATAATGGCGTATCTCTGCCCTCAAGGTGCGCGGCGAAGTTGAAATCCTGTACCAACCCATTCATCAGGGTCATCGTAGATTTTAGACCGTCCAGATGTTCGTACTGATACGCGATGGGGTCTTTGACGATCGTCTTCATTTCGTCCAACGTCGGGAAGATGTTGTTGAACCCTTGCCGCGCAGGAGTGAGGGTGTGGCTTCGACAGAGCGCGGCTTCAAACAGTTCATGCGACCACAACCCTTCGTGATACGCTTCCCAGAATGCGTCACCCCGATAGGCTTTCAACCACTTGATCCCTTTTTCTCCGCCATCACGACGCTCGACCATGCACTGTATCGTCTCCAATGCGTGGAAGTCGTAGCTGTCAACGCCACCGTATCCAACACTGACCGCCTCCCGCACAGGCGCACCGAGCGGCATATCAATTGAGGGGGTGCGCCAGGTCACCGGCAGGGACGAACCCGCCATGAACGCGAACCCCATCTCTACGGAGGTGTCATACATCTCCTTTGCCCACTCCCACTTCCACGACAGGTGTTTGTCGTTAAAAATGGAAGCGGTTTTTCCACTCGCTCTAAAAACAGCGACGATCTGCTTGAACAGTTCATAACGTGGGTAGAGGTGTTGCCCCTTTTCGTTGGTCGGGTAATCGCCGTGTTCGCCGACTAGTAGCACACCATCGACAGCCAACTCGCTCCCCCCAAGCGTCAGTGCGTCAGCGACGGTGGGGTAGATTTCCATCGACGGAAAGCGTTGCGCTCGCTCACGGCTCAGGTCGTCCCCTTTGACTTGGTCGACGTAGAGCGATACCAAGTCCATCGGCGGACGATGATGCCGGCTGTTCCACCCGTACCCTTCGAGGAAGCGGTCAACGATGTGTTGGGCATGAGAGTATTTGTGATAAATCGTGGCAATCGCCGCGATTTTTGGACGTTTTGTCATAAGCTTGAATTTCCTTTGTTCGCTATTCAGTCGGAAAGTAGACTTTAACCAATGGCATTAATACCTGCCCCTCGACATCAAAGTTCTCGTAGTGGTTCGCAATAAGATCTGCGACATCGTCAAGGTCCAATAGGGTCAGAGGAATATTTGAACGGTCTGCTTCATATTTCGCGTCTTTCGTAAAACCACCGGTGCTAATATATAACGCTCTGTCTCCTTCGTGCAACCCACCAAGAAAACTACGGATTTCTGGAGCTCCCATTGTTGTTTTTGGACGGTGTTTCACTTCGGCCTTAATCCTTGGTTCTTCAAGTCCAAGACCATCGGGAGAAGCAAGGACATCAACGCCACGGTCAGGCCCTTTGGGCATTACGCTCGTCTTATATCCCATTGCGCGAAGAATAGCAGCGGCTAACTGCTCCATTTCCTCATCGGATAGTGTTAATATCTTATCTTTGATAAGCTCACGGGCTCGACTAACCATGTCTTCTATGATTGGCTCATCCAACAGTTCGGGCGGTTCAATGTCTTCGTTATTGTCCAAGCCAGATAGCAACTCTGTAGACACTTCCTCATTGATTGAGAAAAGTGTCGAGGCACCACCCAATGTATTTCTTGAGGAGGCGGACAGCAGATCTCGACCGACCTGACCTATCCAGTCAACCTGCCGAAAATGTACATAGTCGGAGATTTCGGTGTCAATCTTATCGGTGCTGTAGTAGTAATCGCCTTCAATGGTGCCAATCATGTATTCTCGCGTTTGAGTGTTGTAAGTGACCACCTTTTGCCCCACTTCAAGTACGCAACAAAATTTGTAAATTACTCCAACATCACCTCCAACCTTGTACGGGTTTTCATCAGGATATGTACGCTCGTAGCGTTCTCTAATCTCGTCTTGCGAAGAGATTGAACTTAAATCACCGAGTTCATGCCAACCGATTGCAATAAATCCTCGTGCAAATTCGTCTATGAGGTGTCCATCTCTTCCTGCGCGAACCATCCACCTTATAGCCATGTGTGCCTCCTGTATGGAATCATCTGCTGAACGCGACTCTCCGCAATCGCCGCAAACTCCGGCGAAATTTCTATTCCAACGGCATCCTTCCCCAACTCTTTAGCGGCGACGAGAGTAGAGCCAACACCAACGAAAGGGTCAAATACCAAACGCGCTTCTTTAGTGGTAAAGCATTCTATTAGCCGATGCGCTAACGCACTTGGAAACATCGCAGGATGTTTCCACTCTGCCTCTTCCTTTGTCTTCTTTAGATCATTCCAAACTGAGATTGAGTACTTCAACCACGTCTTACCATCTAGCTCATTTGCTTTCTTGCGTTCAGATGTTTTCTTTTTCACTTTAATCAACCGTCAATCTTTCTTCAGGCATCACCTGATGTGTTCATTTTGACATACTCCGCACCCTAAAGGGATGGGGATTCTGCTATCATAGAGGGAAGCCCGCTGTAGCGAGTCTAACACTCTCTCCGGCAAAGGTTGATGTCCCAACCTTGTGAACCACTTTTGCGGCGTTCACATCGCGGTCGTGTTTGATACCACATGAACAACGCCATTCACGGACTTTGAGGTCTATGAAGGCGTGTTTTTGACCGCAACTGTGGCAAACCGTTGTTGTCGCTGTCCAACGGTTAATGGTTTCAACACGCTTGCACCGCTTATGGGCTTGCCATCGTATTTTCAACATGAAGTCACCGAAGGCGAGGTCAAGCACTTTTTTGCCCCAAAGCCGTGCCATACCCTTGAGGTTTAAGTCCTCAAAAAAGCAGAAGTCAAACCTGCGGACGAGGTCGATGGCAAGTTTGAAGTGATTATCTTCACGCTGGCGTTGAATTTTACGGTGGGCACGGGCCAGGTGCTTTCGTGCTTTTTCACGGTTGTTACTATCCCGTTTCTTTTTGGACAGCGACCGTGAGGCTTTGGCAACCTGGCGGGCAGAGCGTTTATAGAACAGGGGCGATTCGTATTTCGTTTCATCAGAACAGGTGAGAAAGGTTTTTAACCCAAAATCAAACCCTGCCGTTTCACCAGTTAGTGGTTCCGGGGTTAATCCTTCGTCATCTGTTGTAATGGTAATGTAGAAATCGCCAAGCCCGTCATGCTTGACTGTGACTTGCTTGATGTTGCCTTCAATCGGTCTCGAATACCAGAACCAATACCAACGCCCACGGACGCGGATTTTCGCAACGGGGACATGGCGGATGCCATATTCCGCATCGGCGAAGGGTTCAATTTTGATTTGCGAACCGTTAAACGTCATTGACCGGTATTTTTTACGACTTCTGAATTTGGGTGGGCGTTTGGCACGTTTTTCAAAGAAATTGATATACCCGAGTTCAATCCGTTTCAAAGCGTTTTGGACTGCCCACGAGAATGGGATATGCCAATGGGCATAGCGATGACGCCGTTTGAGTTTCGTGAGGTGCTTGGACATTCGACTGAATGTCAAACGCTTGTAGCCTTCGCACTGTCCATAGATGCGATAGTGGCGGCGACACAATGCCACGAAGTGGTTGTAAACGTGGGCGATGATTTCCAAGTCGCGATGTAAGTGTTTGTTGCGCTTGTGGTTTTGTAGTTTGTATTTAAATGTTCGCATGGGATTCCGTTTCACCGTTTATGCCTTGTTTCAGAAGGTGAGGCAAGCACCCGCTAGGTTGCGAGTGTGAAACCTTGCCTCGAAACGGTAGAAGGAGCATAGCATATCCCATCGAAATTTACAAGTTTTTTTACAATTAACGCGCTGCGGCGTGTTACATCCCCACCCTAAAGGGATGGGGTCTTACACGCAAGATTGATAATACAAAGCCATTCCCATCACCGATACTGTTCCAAATCCGCGCTGTATTTCAGGCCGAGCACGTCGCGTGAACGGCCGACGTTGCAGGTCTTATCGGCTTCAGGGGTTCCCACAATGTGGAAGATATCGAAGTCAATCGTCTCCGATTCCAGCCCGAGCCGACACGCCTCCGCCAAGTCATGTCGGCAAACCCAGCCGTTCCGGGCGCGGGTGCCTTCTGGTCCCAGTTTTTCTTTCTGCCTCCCGATTCCCAATCGGCTATCGACGATGTAATCCGGGCGCAGCACGATGGTACGCAGACCGAACGCATCGTAAAACTGTCGGCACATCTCTTCCTGTAATCTCTTGCATACTGCATATAGACTGCCATCAGGTCTTCTGACATCGGCTGAAAAAAACACACCATCGGGATGCACAGTTTGGCATGAGCCGATATGCACAACCCGTTGGATTTCCCGCTGGCGAGCGGATTCGAGGACGTTCCACAGTCCCTTCAAATTGATTAGGAATGGGAGTTGGTCATTACTGTCGTAAGAGCCGAAATAGACCGCGAGATGCACGATGGCATCCATCCCCTCGGTGGCGTTATGCACAGTGGTAAAATCTACGATATCGCCATAGACGATTTCGCCGCCACCCCAATCGCCGTTCTCTGCCTGCCACGCCTCCCAAGCTTTCTGGTCACGGTCAAACGCACGAATTTGATGCCTTCCATCTAAATTGCTCAACAACGCTCTGCCCGCCCAACCGGCAGCACCGAATACGACAACTTTCATCTGTTTCTCCTTGCGTTAGCTACTTAGCACTAGATGCCCAGTGCCTCATCAATTTCTGCCTGATAGTCGTATACCTCACACGCCTCCACCTCGCTCATTTTCACCGCACGACCCGCTTTGGCCGACTCAAATATGGCGTAGACAGCCGCCACGTCCTTCATGCCCTCGGTTCCATCAACCTCTATTTCCCGGTCATTCAAGATCGCTTCAGCAAGTTCATGATATTCAATAGCGATAATTTTCCAATCAACGTTATCTGTCGCAATCCGGTCCGGGAAGAAATACGCCTCCAGTGGACTCAGGGAGAACCCATTGACCTCTTCCAAAATCTCTTCGTGGTTCATCTCCGCTCTGCCCGCTGGCTGTAGAACGGCGCGTCCGCCCCGGGTCCCGAAACTTTTGAGACACCCTTGAGTACCTAAGATAAGTTGCCCGCCACAGTTGCCGTGACCTGCCAGCCCGACAATCCAGTTGACGGTTGCCCCGCTCTCCATTTTGAACATCGCTACGGAGGTGTCCTCTGCTGTGGCAGGGACCTCAGATGCCATCGCCTTGAATCGTTGCTGATAGAAGGTGTAGGTGTCCCCGATCTGCTCTTGCTTTTTTCGCACCGGCTCAATCAGCCACACATCCCCGTAAACTTCCGCGATATCGCCGAGTTGATACCGAATCAGGTCGGTGAAGTGAACACCCAAGTCAACGATAGGCCCACCCTTATTCTTGAGATGTCGCCAAGGGGTGATGAAGATGGTATCGTCCGCGCGCAGAGAATGGAAGAGTGCCATATACGGATTTCCGATAGCCCCCGTGTCTAGGAGATGACGGACGAGGCGAGCAGAGGCATCCCGCCGATAATTTTCAGCGACCGATAGCTTACGATTGTTTCGCTCCGCTGCCTCAATCATCTGATGGCACGCCTTCACAGTGATCGCCATCGGTTTTTCCACCATAACATGCAAGCCCAGCTCTAACGCCTGACACGCGACCACATGATGTACCGAAGGGTCCGTGACAACGTCCACGGCGACGAGGTCGGGTACTTCGCGAACCATTGTTTCCAGTTCTGTGAAAATTTGCGGTTTGACCCCCAAAAGCGTTTCCGCTTCCATCGCCGCCAACACTGCATTTTCGTGGCGAATGTCACACAGGGCGGCTAACTCAACGTTGGCGAAGGGGCTTTGGACCAATTCACGCAAGCCGTAAAGATGCCGCGTCCCCATTCCGCCGCAACCGACGAGTCCAATTCTGATTTTGTCCATCCGTTCCTCCTTAGCTATCCAAATCGTGTCCGTAGGAGGGGCTTCCTAGCCCCGACGTAGGAGAGGCTTCCTAGCCCCGATGCGGGATATCCTTACCCCGATACGCGAACTATAACCGTCCCATTTGGCAATTCAATGGGAGCGATACCCTGTAATTCTAGTGAGACGGACACCACCGTACGCTCTGAAGGTAATTGAGCATCACCTCGGTTGATTCCGGCGTATTAATCCGACGCAGCGCGTGTAACGAAAACGCGCGGACGAAGTGGTTTCCGTCGTGTAACGCACGAGACAACCCAGGCACCGCCATCGGTGCATGAGGCCCAATTCGAGCCAACGAAAGCGCGGCGTTGCGGCGCACGAGGTCTTTTTCATCTGCTAATGTTGAAACCAACGGTGCGACCGCCGAACCTGACAACTGTGCTGTCGTGCCGAGTGCCTCCGCCGCATGACTTCGCACATGCTCAGATTCATCCGTCAACTGGTCAATCAACGCGGGGACAGCCGCCTGCGCCGAAAGCCCCATATCACCGAGTGCATCCACGCTACGCATCAGTACCCTTTCGTCAGCGTCGCGGGTTGCGTCAACCAGTGCAGGGACAGCCGCTTGACCGATTGTGTTGAACCCGTATCCAGCATTCCGACGAACCGCGTCATCCTCATCTTTTAACGCATCCATCAGAGCAGGAATGGCATGTTCCCCAACCTGTCCCAATTGATATGCCGCATCAATACCAACCGATTCCGATTCATCGCCCAACTTATCGGCAAGTTCGGGTACAGCGTGCTTACTTGTACCGTTTTTTCCGTTACCGTTTCCGCTTGTGCCGAGATACCATTCCCACAGATGCTCCCAGGTCCGTTCTTGAACATCGTCGGTTGGCCTCCAAGTCGCGTCCGTGCTATTCCAAGAGGGCGACTGCGGCTCCGACATCCGTGTGAAGAGGAACTTCATCATATATCGCGTTTTTTCCCCGATGTTCCGCATTTTCCGATGAAAGACATCGTAATGCACAATCGCCACCGTTCCCGCCTCGCCCGCGAGTGCTACCTCTTCATCATCACCGAAAGGCGGCTGTGTATTGACATATTGAGACTGTGACCAGATAGCCGTCGGGCCGAGTTCCACAGGCGTGTCCTGCGGATAATAAAACGCCATCGCCCAGCGTGTGCGATGATGTCGATGGTCGCCATCAACCGCAAATCGGCTGTTGTGCAAGCTATCCTTGTGCATCCCCTGGTCGTCGCTCCCCGGGTCATTGACGTGGCAGTGCCGATGCGGATGGAGATAATAATCGCCGCCGAGGATACTCACCAAAGCACCGTGTACAGCCGGATGGTCAAAAACCTGCTGGAGTTCCGGGATTCGCGGTAGAAGATTATTCCCCGGGTTGCCGACTTTCTCAAACATCGCTTGCGTCTTTTCATAGACCTTCTCGTGAAAACTCGCTGGAAAATCGGTCTTGACGGTAACATATCCGTCCATAATAAAACGCCTCATTGCGTCATCGTTAAGTCGATCGAGCTCAGTTGCCATACGGTTTTCCTTTCAGAGTCATTCGGGTGTATGCAGAGTCATTGAGGTGTATGGATTTATGCTATCACATATCCAAATTCGTGTCGATCATGAAAAGAGAACGCGAGATTTACACTGCATGAATATGAAAAAAGTACCGATATTAGCCAAATATTGCATCATTAAACCTATACTCCGCAGTTGTGGATGCGAATTGAGAGAATTGATGGTATCCTTTTCGTAATCCCATTCTTTAGGGGAAGATTTAATGACACAACTCGTTTTCGCGATAAAATGACAGAGTGGGTTTGCCAATATCCCCTCCAATTTGAGTTTTACAACTTATTTTTTAATAACCGGGTTGACAGCGGTTAAAAATGCGATAAATTGATGTCGGCGTCAACCTCTGGTGCTTCACTTGACTTTTGACATATTATCCGCTGACAATAAGAAGTGGCCTATCTTCAAGGGGATATCTAATTGATTTGGGTTCATGACGAAAGGTTGACAAAGGTTGACAGAAAAAAAAAGTGATCAGTCGCGCGTTTTACTGTTAAAGTTTAGCTACTGAAGTTTAAAATTATCGGGTGTATCGGGAGTCGGAACTCCCTCCCACAAGTGAAACTCCATCCACAGGTGAAACTCCATCCACAGGTGAAACACTTTCACATAGATGCAAATTTGTTTTTATTTCTTCTTAGCTGGCGTAAACAGTCCTGAAATTATGCCCCCTTTTTACATTCTGCTCGCAAACGTGAGTCATGTTAACATACGGTCTAATTGTTTAGCAAGCACATAAAACTCGAGAAAACGGGAGTTTCACACACACGTAATTATTTCTGGTTAGAAGCGCACGGTAGGACAGCAGGCCTGCCAGGGCGCGGCCTCATCAGTTCCCGCCATTCTGAAGCGGTATGAAATTTCATACCGAGTTTCAAGACCCCCTGCCTCTGCAAAACGTGCAGAAATCAGTCATAGCGTGGGTTCGCCACCTTTTCTCCTGACTAACTTTTGTCAAAAGTTTGGGAAACCAATGTAATTTACAGGGCACTGTTGGGTGGTTAATGTCAACGTTGGGGCAAGATGCCCCGGCTACGGGGGTGGTTAATGTCAACGTTGGGGCAAGATGCCCCGGCTACGAGGGTGGTTAATGTCAACGTTGGGGCAAGATGCACCGGCTACGGGGGTGGTTAATGTCAACGTTGGGGCAAGGTGCCCCCGGCTACGGGGGTGGTTAATGCCAACGTTGGGGCAAGATGCACCGGCTACGGGGGTGGTTAATGTCAACGTTGGGGCAAGATGCACCGGCTACGGGGGTGGTTAATGTCAACGTTGGGGCAAGATGCACCGGCTACGGGGGTGGTTAATGTCAACGTTGGGGCAAGATGCCCCGGCTACGAGGGGGGTTAATGTCAACGTTGGGGCAAGGTGCCCCCGGCTACGGGGGTGGTTAATGCCAACGTTGGGGCAAGATGCCCCGGCTACGAGGGTGGTTAATGTCAACGTTGGGGCAAGATGCCCCGGCTACGGGGGTGGTTAATGTCAACGTTGGGGCAAGATGCCCCGGCTACGGGGGTGGTTAATGTCAACGTTGGGGCAAGATGCCCCGGCTGCGAGGGGGGTTAATGTCAACGTTGGGGCAAGATGCCCCGGCTACGGGGGTGGTTAATGTCAACGTTGGGGCAAGATGCTCCGGCTACGAGGGGGGTTAATGTCAACGTTGGGGCAAGATGCCCCGGCTACGAGGGGCGTTAATGTCAACGTTGGGGCAAGATGCCCCGGCTACGGGGGTGGTTAATGTCAACGTTGGGGCAAGATGCCCCGGCTACGAGGGGGGTTAATGCCAACGTTGGGGCAAGATGCCCCGGCTACGGGGGTGGTTAATGTCAACGTTGGGGCAAGATGCCCCGGCTACGAGGGGGGTTAATGCCAACGTTGGGGCAAGATGCCCCGGCTACGAGGGGGGTTAATGTCAACGTTGGGGCAAGATGCCCCGGCTACGAGGGGGGTTAATGTCAACGTTGGGGCAAGATGCTCCGGCTACGAGGGGGGTTAATGTCAACGTTGGGGCAAGATGCCCCGGCTACAAGGGGGGTTAATGCCAACGTTGGGGCAAGATGCCCCGGCTACGAGGGGGGTTAATGCCAACGTTGGGGCAAGATGCCCCGGCTACGAAGGGGGTTAATGTCAACGTTGGGGCAAGATGCCCCGGCTACGAGGGGGGTTAATGTCAACGTTGGGGCAAGATGCCCCGGCTACGAGGGGGGTTAATGTCAACGTTGGGGCAAGATGCCCCGGCTATGGGGGTGGTTAATGTCAAAAACTTTACACACCCTATGGGATTAAAATATTTGACTTGTGGCTTGATTTGTATTATACTATACTATATATTCATTTAATCAAATTAGCAATCTACACAGTGGAAATATCTTTGTTGGTCTGAAGATGTCTAAGTGTAGGTTGGATTGAACGGCAAAGAGCGAATCTGTATCAATCGGAATCATAGTGGTTCGGCTATCCAATGCCCTTGTCTTGTAGAGCGAGTGAAACCCAACACTGTGTTACGCCTACACAGTGGAACTGTCTTTGTTGGTCTGAAGATGTCTAAGTGTAGGTTGGGTTGAACGGCAAAAAGCGAATCTGTATCAATCGGAATCATAGTGGTTTAGCTGTCCAATGCCCTGTCTTGTAGAGCGAGTGAAACCCAACCCCTCAACTATGTTACGTATTGTGTCAATTCAAAATTCACCCCAGTATCACCGGTGCCAATTGCAACCGATACAAAATTCTTTAGGGATTCGGAAGTTCACCTGACGGTGTCACAACCGTCAATTGGAAGGAGACAGTAATGGCAGCAGAAAATTTGATGCCTTATAACGAAGCGGCCATCCCCTCAGATGTCGCTCGTGCAATTGAAATTTATGAAACGCAACTCGATCGCTTTCAGGATGGGGTTGTGCCAGAGGAACTGTTCACCGAGTTCAGGTTACGTCACGGTGTTTACGGTCAGCGCGACAATGAGTCGCAAATGATCCGTGTGAAAATTCCGTTTGGTGGCTTGGATGCCGCCCAACTTGAAATGCTCGCTGATGTTGCCGAAGAGATGTCGGATAACATCATCCACATCACAACACGTCAAGATGTGCAATATCACTACGTTGACATCAACCACACCCCAGAGTTGATGCGACGACTCGCTTCCGTCGACATCACGACGAAGGAGGCGTGTGGAAATGTCGTGCGGAACGTCACCGCGTGTCCCCTTTCCGGTGTGTGCCACGATGAGAAGTTTGATGTAACGCCCCACTCGAAGGCACTCTCGGCGTTTTTATTGGGACACCCCGATGCTCAAGACTTCGGACGGAAATTCAAAATTGCGTTTTCCGGTTGCCATGAGCACGCCTGCGGTTTGGGATACATGCACGACATCGGTGCTGTGGCAGTCACCAAAGAGGTCGATGGGGAAACAAAACGTGGCTTCAAACTGCTCGTTGGCGGTGGGCTAGGTGCTGTGCCCCATCAGGCGAAGGTTTTTGATGAGTTCCTGCCGGAGGAGGAGTTGCTCCCGATTTCACAAGCAATCTCGAAGGTATTTTCCCGTTTGGGCGAAAGGAAAAACCGCAACAAGGCACGGATGAAGTTCGTTGTTGGGAAACTTGGGATTGAGGAGTTCCACCGCCTTGTGCTTGAGGAGCGCGAAAAATTGTCTCACGACCCGACGTGGACATCCTATTTGGAAAACCTTAATGTGTATGACGAAGAGCCGCTGAAGCCGCCGACGCAACTGAACGGTGCCACAAAGCCGGAAGGGTTCAATGAGTGGTACACCTCAAACGTGCGTTCACAGCGACAACCCGGCTATGCGTTCGTCACCATCACACTTCCGCTTGGCGACATCACCGCCGACCAAACGCGCACGTTGGCAGACATCGCTCGCCGGTATGTGAAAGAGACGGTTCGCACGACCGTTGAGCAGAACCTCGTTCTCCGTTGGGTTACAATGACCGACTTGCCCGCACTCTATCGTGAACTGAAAGCGGTCGGTTTGGGCGATGCTGGAGCGGAATCTACGGTTGATATTACCGCCTGCCCCGGCACTGACTCGTGCAAACTGGGTATATCATCTTCACGCGGTTTGGCGGCACACTTGAGAAACCATTTCATCCAGAACGGTGTGAAAGCTGAGCTCGAAGACCTCCGTATCAAGATTAGCGGTTGCCCGAACTCGTGTGGTCAACACCACATCGCCAATATCGGATTCTTCGGCTCATCAAAGCGTATGGGCAAACACATCGCGCCGTATTATCTAGTGCTCTTGGGAGGCCACGCTGTTGATAACGCAGGTTCTTATGGACTACCCGTCGGAAAGATTCACGGCAAGCATATCCCTGAGTTCTTTAACGAGCTGACCGATAGATACCTCAATGAGCGGGGTGAGGACGAAAACTTCACTGCCTACACCAAACGGTTGGGGAAAGCCGCGATTAAGGTGGTGCTCTCGAAATACGACAAGATTCCCACCTACGAGGAAGACCCAAGTTACTACGTTGACACCGGCGATACGAAGGAGTTCCAGCTCAAGACCGGCGTTGGCGAGTGTGCGGGGAAATTGGTTGCACTCGTTTCGTTCAAGCTCGAGGAAGCTGACCGTCTGCTCTATGAAGCTGGCCTCTTGCTGGAGCGGGAAGATTTCGTTGAGTCCGCAACACGCTCCTTTGAAGCGATGATTCGCGCCGCCGATGGATTGCTCACAACGGAAGGGATGCAATACATCGACGACGAGACAACCGTTACCGAATATCGGAATCGGTTCTTTGAGCCGGGCCTCGTTTTCCCCGGTTACGGCGCGCACATCTTCAAAGCTGTTGAGGAAGGCACAGATAACCTCAACGCCGAGTTGACGCACCAGCGCATTGAAGAAGCCACACTCTTTGTCGAAGATGCACACAACGTCTACAATCGAATGCGGATTCGTCAGGAAGAGGAGGAGCAAAGTAGCGGCCGGCGTAGACGACGCGAAGCCCAACCGGCGCGTATTCCCGATGCACCTCCAAAGGCTGAGAAGGTTGAGGAAATCGTTGATAGTCTCGACCTCAAAGGCGTGGCGTGTCCATTCAACTACGTGCAAGCGAAGGTTCGTTTGGAGACGATGGACATCGGTCAACTCCTTGAAATCACCATTGACGATGGCGAACCCATCGAAAACGTCCCCAAGAGCCTAACCAATGACGGGCACAAGATCACCGACACCAAGAAGGTCGGTCAACACTATCGGCTCGTGATTCGGAAGGGCGAATAAAAAGTTAGGCATCATCAAAGTAAAGCGTGATGGACCGAAGCGGGGTTCGTCACGCTTTATTTTTTTGGAGAGAGGCCTGATTGAATTTATGACGCTTTTTGACAAAGCGGAAAGGATAGAAAAATGAAACGATCATTGATTCTACTCACGGCAGTGCTTGCAATGACTTTAGGTGTCATTACTAACGCTGAGGAGCAAATCGATCACAAATTTCGTGTTCAGGTGTTTGTATCCTCCGGCAAAGATGACAGTTTTAAGGGACTGGTAACAAGTTACATAAATCGAGAATTACGCAGTTTACGGGATGTAGAAATTGTTTACAGGGATCCAGAATGGAAATTAAGTATAGCGGCTCTCGAAATTTCTACAAAAAGCGGTTATAAAACAGGGGCAGCACTATCAACCGTAGTTTTGCGGAGGTTCGACAATCAATCCCTTGTGTCGCTTCTACCTGAAAATTCCAGAGGATTCGTAAGGCTCGGAACCTCAAACCTTTATGATGATTTTGATCATTGGGTCAATATAGACTCAGATGATAATTTAAGAGAAATATGTAACGAAATTGTTGCGAAATTTGATACAAGGTATCTTGAGAAGAAAAGAGAATCATTAAGAAGATGATAAATACCCGTTGACTTTTACAGAGGTTAAAAGAGAGTAAGCCCGAACGAGTCGTTGCAGTTGATGGCAGGAAGTTTTGGTTTGATTGCAACCTCTGACACGACTGAACTTTTTCGTTAAATGAACCCAAATCTAGGAGTGTAAAATGGCACGCAAACCAGTGCATGGCAACTGTCGTATCTGTGGAAGACATAAAAAATTGTCGTTTGAGCATGTGCCACCTCGTTCTGCGTTTAACAAACATAGCGCTGTAATCAAACGACTTCCTGACTTTATCAACAAGAACCCCGATGACTACTTTGAAAAAGGAGGAAAAATTTCTCAAAAAGGTGTTGGCGACCATACACTCTGTGAAAAATGTAACAACGACACAGGCGGGTGGTATGGAGATGCTTTCGCCGAATGGGCGCATCAAGGCATGGATCTGCTTAGGTACGCACAAGAATATTCATCGCCTGACTGTACATTTCGCATCTATCCTCTGCGGGTGATTAAACAGGTCATCTGTATGTTTTTTAGCACAAATAGCCATAGGTTTAGATATAACTATCCGGATTTGGTGAAGTTTGTGCTCAATAAGCAAAAACGGCACTTGGATCCTAGGATTCGGATCTTTGCTTTTTATAGTGCAAGCTCTCGGGGTCGCTACATAGGTGGAGCAATTGAAGAAAAAATCAATCCAGATGAAATAAATCCTGATATGCTAGATAGTCTCCTCAGTAAGGTTACAAACGATTTCGATGTAGGTCGTGTCTTGAGGGAGGTCGCGTTTCCGCCGATCGGGTATGTAATGACTTTTGACTCAGAACCGCCTGATGATCGACTTGTTGATATTTCATCCTTTGCAGGATATATCTATGATGATTGGACATCCATATCGCTTCGGTTACCAGTTTTGCCTGTGTATACATACTTTCCTGGAGACTATCGAGGCCGCGACGAGATTCGTCGTGCTCTGGAATCAAACACTTGACATATACCCGAAAATCTGTATTTTAAGCCCATATTCCGCACCTGTTTTGACACGTTCTGGTATTTTTCTAATTGTCTGAATCAGGATTTTCAGGATTATAGGATTTTCAGGATTATACACAGTAGCAACGCACACCCACAGTATCGGGAATACAATTTCCTCACACTAGCGGAAGTCGGGAGTCATCCCGCCGACCAGGGAAGTCGGGAGTACAACTTCCGACTATAACCGGCAATCGGTGAACAAAATCTAGGATTCAATAGGATTGCCAAAAATCGAAGTATCTCGTGTCTACAAGAGTTCAGAGGATTTCAATAAATACAGGAAACTCTAAAAATAGGTGCGGAGTGTAGGTTTAAGAATAGACCATTTGGGAGATATTTGACTATGAGTAATATAGCGCGAAATCATCATTACATCCCACAGTCCTATTTGAGGGGATTCTTAGACCTTAGTCTTAAAAAAGAACAACTCCACGTCATTGACAAGATTGAGCGGAGGCATTTCGTTACTAGTCCTCGTAATGTTGGTTCACAACGTGACTTCAATCGAGTAGAGATACCCGGGATGCCAATTGATGAACTTGAAAAGCGATTTGCTCAAATTGACGGGGAGGTTGCAAGAGTACTGAAGTATATAGTTAAAAATAAAATATTGCCTGAAGATACGGACATGGGTCTATTGATTAATTTTGTTGCTTCCCTCCTCGGACGCAATCCGCAAATCCGTAGCAACATGGCCGATGCAACAACCGAGATAATCAAACAAATGGTAACGTCACTTGTATCCAGTCGTGCGGTAGTAACAGAATATGAGGATATGAAGCGGTTTGTGGAAGAAGATCGCTACCATATCAATCTGCGTGGACATCATCTCAAGTATGAATCGGATGCTATTCGAGATGTGATTTTACCTCATCTTTCTCAGAGGAAGTGGTCTTTGTTGATTGCTGAGGAAGACACAAGTGATTTCGTATGCTCTGATCATCCAGCTCTCTTGGTTTGTACGAATCCGCCGGATAATCCGTATCACCCCGATACCTGCCCTGGGCTTGGCACGAGAAATACTGAATTGACCATGCCACTAAATCACCGTATGGCTTTAGCCGCCAACTTCGAGAATCGCTCTTATATTGGAGCAGTTAACGAAAGGACCGTTGCCGTGATTAATGCGAGGACGATTCATTCTCCGGCACGGTGGATCTACTGTTCAAACCTTGCCTTCAAATTCTTGGACAATGAAGAGGTAAAGAGTGGAGGCGATCTCGTGGATTAAGAAAGCATGGGTTGGTCCTTTGTTGACATCATGATTAGCTCATGACACTTCACTATGAACCAACAAAAAGCGAGCCAATGTAGGCCGCAAAAAGGCGATAAACATGAAAATTGCAAAATTAGTCACAGTGATTTTTTTGCTCCTACAACTGGGGGCATTAAATGGATTTACACAGGGAGCTGGCATAGAATGGGATACTCTGAATCAGGAAGTCCTTAGACTCTATCGTGCAGGACAATATGAGCGGGCTATTATTGTTGCCCAAGAAGCCCTCAAAGTCGCTGAGGATAACGTTGGCCCCAACCACATCGATGTAGCGACAAGTCTAAACAATCTCGCATTACTCTATAACACCCAAGGGCATTACGCCAAAGCGGAACCGCTCTATAAGCGTACGCTCTCAATCTACGAAAAAGCACTCGGTCCTAACCACCCCAGGGTGGCGACCACCCTGAACCATCTCGCAGGACTCTATGACACCCAAGGTAACTACGCCAAAGCCGAACCACTCTACAAGCGTTCCCTCTCAATAAGGGAAAAGGCACTCGGCCCCGACCACCCCGATGTGGCGATAAGCCTGAACAATCTCGCAACACTCTATAAGACCCAAGGGCATTACGCCAAAGCAGAACCGCTATACAAGCGTACGCTCTCAATCTACGAAAAAGCACTCGGTTCCGACCATCCCAATGTGGCGGCCACCCTGAACAATCTCGCAGAACTCTATAAGACCCAAGGGCATTACGCCAAAGCTGAACCGCTCTACAAGCGTACGCTCTCAATAGTTGAAAAAGCACTCGGTCCTGACCACCCCAGTGTGGCGACCACCCTGAACAATCTCGCAGCACTCTATGATACCCAAGGGCATTACGCCAAAGCCGAGCCGCTCTATAAGCGCGCACTATCAATATTTGAAAAAGCACTCGGCCCCGACCATCCCAGTGTGGCGACCACCCTGAACAATCTCGCAGCACTCTATGAGACCCAAGGGCATTACGCCAAAGCCGAGCCGCTCTATAAGCGCGCACTATCAATATTTGAAAAAGCACTCGGCCCCGACCATCCCAGTGTGGCGACCACCCTGAACAATCTCGCAGCACTCTATGAGACCCAAGGGCATTACGCAAAGGCAGAACCGCTCTATAAGCGTTCCCTATCAATAGACGAAAAAGTACACGGTCCTAACCACCCCAGTGTGGCGACAAGCTTGAACAATCTCGCAGGACTCTATTACACCCAAGGCAATTACGCCAAAGCAGAACCGCTCTATAAGCGTTCCCTATCAATAGACGAAAAAGTACACGGTCCTAACCACCCCAGTGTGGCGACAAGCTTGAACAATCTCGCAGGACTCTATTACACCCAAGGCAATTACGCCAAAGCAGAACCGCTCTACAAGCGGGCCCTTTCAATAAGGGAAAAAGCACTCGGTCCTGACCATCCTAGGGTGGCGACCACCCTGAACAATCTCGCAGCACTATATAGAAGTACGAACCGTAGCGAAGAAGCCAAGAAACTAGAGGAGCGGGCCGCTCGGATTAAGGCGATAAAACGGTGATACAAGGCGTGACAAGGTGCCATTGATTCAAAGTATCTCGGCAACCCTCCACAGCGACTAAACTCTGCACGTTAGCGAGGAAACAATGCCGTACAATATATCGGATGCCAAACGCGATTGGTATCGAAACATTTCTACTCAATGGATTTCGGTTTGTTAGGATTAGTGATTCGATGACAGTCGAATGGACAGATTATATGAAATACAGAGCAGGGTTACGTGGATTTGACCTTGCTAAAATTGAGGAGATCGTGAAATATTCGATGGAGCGATACTTTGATACCGAAACGGGGCGTAGGATTGTGATAGGACATCACGACAGGATACTGGTCATGATTCCTTATGAAGCCAATCCAGATTTGATCACGCCGATAACGATTCATACAATAACACGTCAACAGATTCGATTCCGAATTCAAACGGGGAGGTATACTCTATGAATAAGACGAAGATGGCATATTTTGAGAAAGAAGACATATTACATCTGGCGATTTCTGATGAACCAGAAAGGACTAGCATTGAACTGGGGCCCAATATCACGGTGGAATTGAATGACAATGGCGAACTAATCGGCATCGAAATTCTAAATGCCAGTACCTTCATTCGAGATTCAATTGTGGAATCTGTACAAGCAAAGATACTTTCACTTGGAACAGTGCAAACCGCTTGATTATGCGAACAGTCAGATAGGAGGAATACCTATGCTGACATTTATTAAAACCGCCCGGAGCCTAGTAACTATCAATGCAAAGACAGCATCACCGAATGAAAATGCACACACGTTTGCCCGATTATCCTTGATTGTTCGCACCTCAGAGACCACCCGAATTGAAAATATCCCCAACGCAGAGGAAGCACTTAACGCAGAGACGCAGAGTTTTAAGAATTTAACGCGGAGACGCAGAGATGCAGAGCAGAAGAAGATGAGATCCGACCCTGACGGGGGCAAGATGACTTGAGAGGGTCGGTCATCGGTGACCGACCCTCTCAAACTTGACGCAAAAGAGGGTTTTGGCAAGGATTGAAACGTTACGGCTTGATGGATAGAAAGAGAGTCGCAGGGAAGAGTCAGAAAAGAATCTTCTCTGCGTGCCTGCGTCCTGTGCGCCCCTGGGTTAAAAATCTGCCCTGGGGTCTGTGCGGTTTCAATTGCCAATAAGGGGGTGTGTTGTCGGGTGAAAGAAAAAAGCGGTTTGAACTCCGTGAGCATTTTCATGAGCGCAACGCGTGAGAGTGCTGATAGTTATTGCCATCTAAAGCATCCTGAGAAATATCAGCTATGATTTTTAGACACATAGACGGCACCTCCACCACCGCTGTTTTTTCAGACTGCAAAAAGTATCGCTACAGGTTGACGATTCAAAACCACAATTCATCAGGTTCAGAGACTGTCTGCGTTATCATGCAAAACCCCAGCGTCGCAAACGCTGAAATCGCAGACAAATCAGTGCAATTCCTTGAGAAACTCATTTTTACGAAGGGGTACAGCGAGTTCAGGAACGTAAAGAAAATCATAATCGTCAACCAGTTTGCGTTCGTAAAGACCAATGACTTCAACGGTTCAGAATTATATATCGGACAGGAGAACGACGCGCACATCTTAGCGGCGATAAGAGAATCGGACATCGTGCTTATCGCTTGGGGGCGGGGCAACCGTTACTCGGAACGCAAAGCAGTTATCAACACCATGCTCGCACAGCATTCTGGCAAGACGCTGCTGGAAACAAAAAGTCACCCTTCACGGGGAACGTATACTGACTTTATTCAAGCGTATCGTATTTAAGAATGTTTCACTGAACGTGACAATGCTATTGGATTATGAAAAACACTGAATCCGTTGAACATACCGATGTTGAGGCAGACGATATGGAAACTGAATACTCGTTTGACTATAGCAAGGCAAAACCCAACCGGTTTGCAGATAAGATTGGGGGAGACCAGTTGATGGTCTTGCTTGATCCGGATGTCGCCGCTGTATTTAAGACTCCTGAATCCGTTAATAAAGTATTGCGGGCGATTATCACTTCTATTCCAATGATCGAAAAAGAGGGAAACTGATTTGGGTCAGGAACAAAATCAACCAGCATTACGATTCTAACAAGCCGTTGCAGTTTTCGGAAAACTCGCGCCGCAACTAAACTCTGGTCGTTAGCGAGGAGATAATGCCGTACAATATATCGGATGCCAAACGCGATTGGTATCGAAACATTTCTACTCGATCTAGGCTTAGGAAAAAGGCCGCAGTCAATGGTGAATTGCAACCGGAACTAAGCAGAATTAATAAGCCTATTCTGAAACCAGAGCAATTGATGCCACAAAGACAGCCACACGGTTTGAGATTCCTCTCACTCTTTTCAGGTGGTGGCGGTTTTGACCTTGGTTTTGAACGTGCGGGTTTTGAGCATGTTGCCAGTTTCGACATCCTAGATGTTTGTGGTGGAACGTTACAGCGAAACCGCCCGCAATGGGAAGTTCTGTGTGGGGCGAGTGGTGATGTCACAAAAGTAGATTGGTCATCCTATAAAGGTAAAGTCGATCTCATTCATGGGGGGCCTCCGTGCCAGCCTTTTTCAATTGCTGGAAAACAGAATGGGAGCGAAGATGATAGGGATATGTGGCCGGCATTCATTGACGCTGTGCTGACGCTTATACCCGAGGCTTTCGTTGCGGAGAATGTTCCGGGTTTACTTGATCCAAAGTTCAGACAGTATGTAGACACGGCGATCCTCGCACCACTAACACCGTACTATCACATCCTAAAGTTCAAAGCTGTCGCATCCGACTTCGGCGTACCACAAATTAGGAAGCGAGTTATTTTTGTCGGATTTCGGTCTCGCAAGGTGGCCGAGCTTTACAAAATACCGGAACCAACCCATTTTTCCAAAGACAGCTTGTTCTATTCTGATCAACACACGATGGGAACCAGGGCGGCGTTAGGGCTAGAAGATATTGGTTTTGACTGCTTTGCGCCCACTCTTCGTTCTGGTTTCACTGGTCCAAGAAAATCAACCAGCATACTGAATAGTAAAGCAAGTCAAAAGGTGTGGGGAAAACTCCAGATTTGGCCAAATGGTGTGCAGAAGTCCAGAGAGGAAGCGATAATGTTTCCTCCAGAGAACGGTCATTTTAGGTTGTCTGTCCAAGATTGCGCGTTGCTACAGGGATTCCCAGACGATTGGATTTTTCAAGGCGCAGCTTATCAAATCCTTGGGCAAATCGGTAATTCTGTTTGTCCACCGGTGGGTTACGCAATCGCAAAATCTGTTTTATATGCTTTGGGAGTTTAGATGGCTATCCAAGACGATCGACGCGAAAGGGAAATGTGTCAGCTCATAGGGCTTAGAAGGGGCGAAGGTCGTTCAGAGGTGGATGCTTTTCTCGATTTTGAGGTGTCTGGGAAAATCTTCTCCGCACCGATAGAACTCAAATCGACAACGAGCAATACAGTTTCAACTGCTAGGGATGTGGGACCTGCCCATATCGCGAAATGGCGTACTCGAATATGGGCATTCGGCTTTTACAACACTTCTGGAAGAAAACTACAAAAATTGCTCACGCTTGGGCCTAATGATATGGAAGACTGGATTAGAAAGATCGAGAATTATATTGCGCCTGACCTGGCGATAGGAACACGTATTGCGGATAAACTCAATCTCGAAGATTTGTACATTGTTTGCGGTGAGAAGCGCAAATACAGCCTGAGCGATGCACAGGCATTGCAAAAACGGCAGTGGAATCGGGATAAGTATTTTTCAGAAATGGATGATGACGAAGGCTATACGCCATCAAAAATGCTCGAGATACTCAAATTACGGGCACTTTATCTCAACCAACGTGGTTCAACTTTGAACAACCCACGCATACCACGTTCATTTTTTTTGCGGTTTAGTGACCGCATTATTGACGTAACCAATACCAGTGCAGACGAAATATTAGATGCTACACAAAAGGAGATACGTGAGATAACACTCGCTAACAACGTGTTGCAACAGACGCTGTAAATTCATCGTTTCCATGCCAGTGGTGGAAAAAGAAAATGGCGTTTACTGAAATCAAATAGTACAATATCCCCACATATCAACAATCGTAACCAATGCGAAATTTCCCACACATAGACAACACTTCCGGCGATGCTATTTTTTCACACTGCAAAAAGTATCGCTACAGGTTGACGATTCAAAACCACAATTCATCAGGCTCAGAGACCGTCTGCGTTATCATGCAAAACCCGAGTGTTGCAAACGCTGAAATCGCTGACAAATCGGTTCAATTCCTTGAGAAACTCATTTTTACTAAGGGGTACAGCGAGTTCAGGAACGTAAAGAAAATCATAATCGTCAACCAGTTTGCGTTATATAAAACATCAGACCTCTACGAGTGCCAAGAAACAACTGCTTGAGCGCATTGCCTCCAAGCTTGGTGTACGACTGAAAGTAGAAATAGTTGTAAAAAAATCAAATTGACAAATCAGGAGTTGGAAAAGTTTGAATCACAGACACTCCGTCTTACTGGGTCAGATGTTCAGGCAAGCCTTATTTAACCACACTCGTCTGTGAAACGAGAGCCGATCTAGTTGCCAAAACCACGGTGTTGATGCTAATATAAAACTGAGCCTCCATCAAATCTACACGATTGAGTCCTGTTTCAGCAGTACCAACGGTTTTCAACGGTTGCGCTGAATTGTTCCTATTTTGAGAAGGTAAAAGCATGGCGTTAGAATTCAAATGCCCAAGTTGCGATGAAGATATTAGTGTTCGGCACTTGAGTGTAGGCGATCTCGTGGAATGCCAAAAGTGTCGAGACCACGTCACAATCCCTCAAGATGCGGTGACAACCTCTGATAGCGAGGAAGAAGCGTTGCTTGAGGACGCACTTGACCCAGGCATTGAAGAAGATACCGACATTGATGATGAAATCGCTGCTCCTATCGGACGCTCCTCTAAAGTTTTCACGGCCTTCGCCCTACTGCTTGCCATAGGTTTTGTAGTCTTTGTGTTGGTTTACGCATTCATCCACTTTTCGGGTGAGAATAGGAAGATTGTAAGGTCTACAAATGATCAAGTCCAAGTTGCTGTACCACGTAGTTGGATCCGGCAACCCAAATTACATAGTGACGCGACTTTGGCGGTTGGCAATAAATCGAAGGAACTCTACCTGATTGTCCTCTCAGAAAATAAGAGTGACTTTCCGGATATAAATCTTGAAAAATATGCCCAAAAAACGAAAGACAATCTAATATCAAACTTAAAGTCACCATATACATCAGTACGTCGTGAGTTGATAATCCATAATAATAGAGCCATTCAGTATGAAATACGCGGGATAAGAGAAGGGGTGGAGGTGGCGTATCTACACATAAGTGTTGAACACAGCCAGAATTACTATCAGATACTCGCGTGGACGTTGAGCTCTAAATTTAGTGATAAAAAAGAACTCCTTCAAAGGATCATTCAAAGTTTTCAAGTCACGCCACCTGAATCTTTGTGGAAAGTCGAATAGCGGAATTTTAACGCAAGGTCGCCAAGATGCAAAGGCGCAAAGAAGAAAAGAAGGTGATTTGACGGATACGGTGTTCTTAATATAAAATATAGACATGCCGCTCTGCATGAAGATTAAAAAATAAATTAGCTGACATTTATTAAAACCGCCCGGAGCCTAGTAACTATCAATGCAAAGACGGCATCACCGAATGAAAATGCACACACGTTTGCCCGATTATCCTTGATTGTTCGCACCTCAGAGACCACCCGAATTGAAAATATCCCCAACGCAGAGCAAGCCCTTAACGCAGAGACGCAGAGTTGCAGAGACGCAGAGTTTTAAGAATTTAACGCAAGCAAGTCTGAATGATTCAGACTTGCGACGCAGGGCGGCAGAGATGCAGAGCAGAAGCAGATGAGATCCGACCCTGACGGGGGGCAAGATGACTTGAGAGGGTCGGTCATCGGTGACCGACCATCTCAAACTTGACGCCAAAGAGGGTTTTGGCAAGGATTGAAACGTTACGGCTTGATGGATAGAAAGAGAGTCGCAGGGAAGAGTCAGAACAGAATCTTCTGTGCGTGGCTGCGTGCTGTGCGCCTCTTGGTTAAAAATCTGCTCTGGGGTCTGTGCGGTTTCAATTGCCAATAAGGGGGTGTGTTGTCGGGTGAAAGAAAAAAGGGGTTTGAACTCCGTGCGCATTTTCATGAGCGCAACGCGTGAGAGTGCTGATAGTTATTGCCATCTGAAGCATCCTGAGAAATATCAGATTAGGTAATTTCATACGGGTGCCCGTGCGGTTTCAAACCGCACCTACCGGGGTGGGGTTACCCGTTTAAGTTCTTAAACTTCATCTGGAGCGGAAGATTGGAAGCTATGGTCGAATCAAGTTGATACGCGTGTCAAGTGACAACGCGCATCGAATTATGCACCCCTCAAATCATTTACAGAAAAGGAGGTTCTGATTATAGGAACCTATGAATTTACAACAGATTAACATCAAAGTTTATGTGACAGACGATAGCCAAATTGATTACAACAACTTCATCAAGGTTTTCAACCGATGGATGGCAGAGGCGGAGCAGGATGATTACCTGAACTACGCCGACTACTCCCACACGGAGGCAGGGCCTGGTGTGTTACTCATCTCCAAACGGGCGAATTATAGCATTGACAACGCCCACTACCGGCACGGCTTCCTCTACAACCGCAAATATGATGTGGATGGTGAGAATGTGGACAAAATCCGTCAGGCACTTGTTGAAACGTTGGAAAAATGCCGTCGCATAGAGGCGGCTGAGGAGCTGGATAACGCTGTCCGTTTCAACGGCGACGACATCCTTTTCATGGTCAATAATCGACAGGTCGCACCGAACAGTGCCGAGACTTTTGAGGGCGTAAAGCCCGATCTGGTATCGGTGCTTCACGGGATGTACGGTGACGATGATTTCACCCTTGAGCGGACATCAACCGACCAGCGAGAGCGATTTGCGGTTCGTATCGCAGGAAATTCTAGCAAGGGCGTTGCTGAACTTTTGGCAAATCTCGAAAGTACATTGGATTAAGCAAGTTGCGACCTATTCCAGAGAAACCGTAGGGGCAGGTCTTGTGCCTGCCATCTTCGATTCACCCCAAACTTTTTGAAACCGTAGAGGCAGGTCTTGTGCCTGCCATCTTCGATTCACTTTTTGAAAATTAGTACAAGTGAGAGTGATAATCAGATGTTTAATTTTAGTAACGAACAGATAGAACGCTACAGTCGACATATTATCCTCAAAGAGGTCGGCGGGATGGGGCAGACGAAGTTGCTCGAATCGCGGGTTCTGCTCATCGGCGCGGGGGGACTGGGTTCACCGGCGGGGCTTTATCTCGCGGCGGCAGGGGTCGGGACGCTCGGCTTCGTGGATGACGATGTGGTCGACCTGAGCAATCTCCAACGGCAGATTTTGCACGGGATGAGCGATGTCAATAGACTCAAAACCGAGTCGGCAAAGGCAACCATCGCGGAAATTAACCCAGATATCAACGTTATCCCCCATTCCACGCGCGTGACATCAGAGAACGCTTTTGAAATTCTGGAGAGTTACGACGTGATCGTTGATGGCTGTGATAACCTGCCAACCCGCTATCTCATCAACGACGCTTGCGTGATGCTTGGCAAACCGGTTGTGCATGGGAGCCTCTTTCAGTTTGAAGGACAGGCGGCAGTTTTTTATCCGGGCAAGGGCCCTTGCTATCGCTGCCTTTATCCGGTGCCACCCCCAGCGGATATGGTGCCCAGTTGTCAAGAAGCGGGTGTGTTTGGGGTACTGCCCGGAATCATCGGGACCATCCAAGGTGTCGAAGCGATTAAGGTTCTACTCGATATCGGCGAGCCGCTCATCGGTCAACTCCTGCTTTTTGACGCACTGAAGATGGATTTTAGAAAGACGAAACTCCGGCAAGACCCGGAATGTCCCGTCTGTGGTGAAAATCCGACCATTCGCAAACTGATCGACTACGAGGAATTTTGTCAGGTGCGTTGGTAAACAAGGTTAAAGAACAAAAGAGTGGAAGGGAAAAGAGTGGAAGGATGGAAGGGTGGAAGGGATAAACTCTTCCAATCTTCCTTCTTCTCTTCCATTTTTTTATGTTGTTGGTTCCCATTCCTTAATGACCGGTGGGGGGTGTTCATCTCGCAATAGGTCAAGGGCCGCCTGAATGATTTTTCGTTGCAGGGTTGGATGGTTTGGTTCGCCAAGCGGGTAGCCGAATCGGTAAGGCACAGAGAGGGCACGAGGTGGATTCACCCGTTCGGTGATGCTTCTGACCAAAGTGATTGAGACGGTAGAGATACCGATATCTTCAATAGCGCGTTGGATAAGTCCGACCGACTGGTTACACATCGGTCATATTGGCGCAAGGAAGACCACATCAACGCCATCTTCCTTGAGATGTTGTGCAACCGTTGGCGCACTCCGTTTGATTAAACGCCCCGGTGCCGTGACCGAGCCCATGAAGCTGAAATGCCGTGCGTTGAGACCCCTGACCGCTCCTTCGTTTTCCAATTCACGAAATCTATCGAGGGGAAACGCAAGATTCGGGTCGCTTTCAAACCCCGACCCATCGTACGCTGTGCTTCTGTGCGCGATTTCAAGGGCCCGTACGTCAACACTGTTCGGAATCTCACGGTACGAGTAATCTCCGCCTTTGAATTGGTCATCGAATGGGATATCCTCTGGCATGTGAAATCCCGCTGTCGTAACCAAGGCGACGCGACAATCGCTTAATGACAGACGCAGAGGGGTGTGCGGTGTCGAATCGTAACGCCGATAGCGATACAGTTTCATGAATATGCGCAGTTTGAAATCAAGTTCATCAAAAGATGCCATAGATTTTTAAATCGCTACCAGACAAATACTGTTCCTAGCAGTTCTTGTGGCGTATCGCGTAGGGTATCATAGATGCGTTTTGCCTCATTCACCGGAACGACATCACGGATTAAAAGTTCAATATCCACCAATCCTTGGCTCACGAATCGGCACAGATTCTCTAGGTCATCGCGTGTGAAATGGCTATTCTGTTTGATGACAATCTCGCGTCTCTGGCCAAGGTTGAAGGTGTAAGTCACTTTGTCACGACCTGCGATGAAGAAAACCTTGCCACGCCGCCGCACGGAACCGATGAGTTGGTCTTCCATACCCGGTACGCCAGCGAGGTCAATCACCGTATCAAATGTCTCATCGGCAATCCCACTCTCCCATCCGTCACCGGACACATCCAGCGTCGCTTCAATGGATGCAACCTGTTGAGCGATTTCGAGGCGGTTGCTATCAACATCGCAGAGGGTCACTCGAGCACCCATGATAGCTGCAATCTGCGCTGCCATCTGCCCCACACATCCCGCTCCAACGACCAACACGCGCTCGCCGACCTTCAGCTCGGCGTTGCGGCAGGTGTGCATCGCAACCGCACTCATGCCGAACAGGGCCGCATGGGTACGGTCAACCGATTCGGGGAGTTTGAGCAACAGACCATCTTCGGGTACCACACTGTATTCCGCATGTTCGACACTCATATACAGCACATCCCCGGGCTTTAGGTCTTTCACCTCAGGTCCGACTTCAATGACACGCCCCACATTTTGATAGCCCAAGCCGCCGGTGGGCAATCGCTCATCTGCGGGGGCATAGTTCCCACCGATAAGTTGGTTTCGCTCAGTGCCGTTTGTGATACCAGTATAAAGCGTTTCGGTTTTGACCTGATTCTCGGTTGGCCCTTCAGGTTCAGGCCAATCGTTGACAAGAACTTTCTGCCGCCGCTTGTCAGGCAGAAGTTGCAGACTCAATGCACGCATCTATTCACTCCATGTTCAGTGATGTGTCGCAATTAACGGGTTTTCTCCCGATGACAGTGGCAACGTCACCGTCCGTCCTTCGACAATGGATTGATACGCCGCCATCAATGTTTCGGTAGCAATAACGGCGGTTTCAACCTTGCTCGTAATGTGAGGCGAGCTCACACCCGATTCAATCGCGCCAATCAGTTGTTCTACCGAATCAACAACCGTCGCGCCTTCGACAAAGGCAGTGTAGTCGTGGGGGACGTGATTGATTGTCACCACTTGGGCGTTGGGGTCAATGAATAGCGTCTCATGCTCGAAGTTGATGGTTATGGCGTTGCTGTGACGATGCTCCCCGGTGAGTTGTTGCTTGCCGACATCGAGAAACGCAAAGAAGTCCCCGTAGTCGAGGATGACTTGTCCAGAGTTCTCAACGTCAGCCGCACGGTAAACGTCCCACGTCTTACGCCATTTTGCGGTGACGGCTTGCGGCAGGCCGAACAACGAAACCGCATAATCAATCGCGTAGCACCCCATGTTGGTCATCTCCCCGCCCCCAGACTGCTCAGGTGGGTCAAGGCGTTCCGGCCATGCCGCCTTCAGGTCGAAGTCCATCGGGAAATTCATCCCGAAGCGATGGTGATAGCCGAGCACACTACCCCGTTTTCCCACCTGTGTTTCCTCGAGTAGCCGAGCGTAGACCGGAATAAAACGCACCATCGGGATGTCGTGTACAAAATGAACGTTGTGGGTTCGGACGGCTTTCGCGATACGGCGGGCGCTATCCAAGCTTTCGCAGAGCGGTTTGTTGAGGAAAATGTGTTTGCCCGCAGCAGCGGCGGCTTCAACCATGTTCGCCTTGTGCCCCGGATGGCAGGTGATGGCGACGACATCCACCTCTGGGTGATTAATCACTTCCTCATACGACCCAGCCAAGGGCGCGCCGAATACCTGATGCAATTCTCTCGCACGACGTGGATTTTCCTCGTAAGCGGCGATAACAGAGGTGTCTGCGTGTCCCATAAACTTGTTGCAAATGCCCGCCCCGTGTGTGCAACAGTTGCCGAGAAGGCCGACACCGTATTGTCCTTTTGCCATCTGAGTGCTTCCTCTCACGTCTATAAAAAATGGAACAGACAGCTATCTCAACGGTTGATAGATTTCTGAACGGAGTGTATCATTCGCCAATTGGTCTATCATTCTATCAAATTGTTCAAATTGTTTCAACAGGAAAATTCTACTCAATAGATGGATGTTGGTATAGGAGCTTGTTTGAAAAGTCATCATGGCGTATCGTGGCGGGGCAAGATGCCCCGCCTACGGTTTTGGTGTTCGTGATCTGGTGGGCAAGGGATTTCTCGCCTACGGGTTTGGTGTTCGTAATCTGGCGAGCAAGGGATTTCTCGCCTACGGGCTTGGTGTTCGTGATCTGGCGGGCAAGGGATTTCTCGCCTACGGGTTTGGTGTTCGCGATCTGGCGGGCAAGGGATTTCTCGCCTACGGGTTTGGTGTTCGTAATCTGGCGGGCAAGGGATTTCCCGCCTACGGTTTTGGCGTTCGTAATCTGGCGGGCAAGGGATTTCCCGCCTACGGTTTTGGTGTTCGTGATCTGGCGGGCAAGGGATTTCTCGCCTACGGGCTTGGTGTTCGTGATCTGGCGGGCAAGATGCCCCGCCTACGGTTTTGGTGTTCGTGATCTGGCGGGCAAGGGATTTCTCGCCTACGGGTTTGGTGTTCGTGATCTGGCGGGCAAGGGATTTCTCGCCTACGAGTTTGGTGTTTGTAATCTGGCGGGCAAGGGATTTCTCACCTACGAGTTTGGTGTTCGCGATCTGGCGGGGCAAGATGCCCCGCCTACGGTTTTGATGTTCGTAATCGGGCGGGGCAAGATGCCCCGCCTACGGTTTTGGTGTTCGTGATCTGGCGGGGCAAGATGCCCCGCCTACGGTTTTGGTGTTCGTGATCTGGCGGGCAAGGGATTTCCCGCCTACGGGTTTGGTGTTCGTGATCTGGCGGGCAAGGGATTTCTCGCCTACGGTTTTGGCGTTCGCGATCGGGCGGGCAAGGGATTTCCCGCCTACGGGTTTGGTGTTCGTGATCTGGCGGGCAAGGGATTTCCCGCCTACGGGTTTGGCGTTCGAGATCTGGCGGGCAAGAGATTTCCCGCCTACGGGTTTGGTGTTCGTAATCTGGCGGGCAAGAGATTTCCCGCCTACGGGTTTGGTGTTCGAGATCTGGCGGGGCAAGATGCCCCACCTACGGTTTTGGTGTTCGGGGTTGCTTTAAGGTAACCCAACGCTTATTGACCCACCGCCCGCATCTGATCTGGCAATTCTGCCTCGTATACTTGTGCATGTCCTGTGCGGTCTGAAGTAAACACTACGCGGGTGCTATCCGGGCTAAACGACGGATGCGGGTGGGTATGTTGTGGGGCATAGACTTTGACAGGGCCTTTCGCATACGGAAACGGGCCATTCCAATGTGCTCCAATGGACGATGCCTCTGGATAGCATAAGGTTTTCGGCTTCCCAACTCCATCGCGTGGATGCAAAACTTGGATGCCGATGTCAGGGAAGTTGGTGTCAGCGACCATAAGCGTACCGTCGCTGTTACAGCTTGCGTGCCAAGCATTGAATGAGGCCACCCGCCGTTCAACGCCAGTGTCTGCATGGACACAACGGATGCCGTGCGGCCAATCGACAAACGCCAACTCGCGTGTGCCGGGAATCCATGTCTCGTGGGTAATCCATTCGTTCTTTTCGACATCCCGGGTGTACAACCGGCGGTTATTGCTGCCATCGCGGTTAATCGCCCAAACGCGGTCGGTGAGCGGGCCAGCGTAGTAGAGCAGATTCGGGTCATCGGGACAGAACTGCAAGTGACCGACGCTATCACGATGCAAGATAATTTCATGGTCGCCCGTTTTCGTATTGACAATTGCCAGAGAGGATTTGTCTCCAGTGACGAAACGCACCGCCCACCATCGGTCATCGTGGCTCAAAGCGGTTGTGCCGCCCACTGCATTGACCTTCCCTGCCCCTTGGTTCTGCGTCGCGGAAAAGTTGACCAACTCCCGTTCCTCCAACGTTTCTAAGTCGAGTTTCCACCCGCTGGTTCCTGCCGTGAAGAACACCCATCGTCCATCGTGCGACGGATAGACCGACCATTCGCTGAGGTCTGATCGGTCGGTTAGCTGGATGAGCCCACCCGTTTCACGCTCTTCGGCGAAAATCTGTGGCGTACCGGTGCGTTCTGACACAAAAATTAACCAGCGCATCGCATCGTCGTATGCCGGTATGAAAAAGAAAGGGTGATGGTGGATAGACGGATGGTCGGTCACTTGACGGATGCGTGTGCCCGTGCGCGAGTCGTGAAAGGTTTTCGATTCAGAGAGATAGGTTTTTCCTTTTGACATCGGTTTCCTCATCTCGGTTGGAAGGATACCTCCACCCGGCCGACTTCAATCGTCTTTTTCGAGGGCAGTTCCGTGTTAATCTCGGTTAACCGGATGCCGAGCACGTTCTCCCCCTTGGCGGCTTGCGTTTCGGAAAGTGGGAATTCGACGGTGTGCGAATACGGGAGTTCTGGAGCACCTTCGGTGTCCGCCCTGCTCCCTGGTGCCATCCGCTTGAAGTGCAACGTCGAGGACGCTATCGGTGTGCCGTTTATGTCCACCTCAAAGGAATGGTCTAATGTCAGATTCGTAACCGTGAACTTCAGGGTCGCTTGTGTGCTCGAATCCCTTGGGTCTTCGGGAAGGTAGAATGCCACCGGCTTCCGTTCCCCTTTGGAGATAGGAATCAGACCGCCGAGGTAACAGTGATACCGCCGCAGTTGTGTTGAAAGGGCGATTGGCATTCCCAGCTCTTTTAAGGCACTCCACGCCACTTCGTTGTTATCCCAGAGATTGTAGAGTGTAATCCCGTCTGCGCCGTGCGTGTAAAAGCTATACGCCGCACCACAATAGCTTTCAGCCGAGATGTACGGCGGCTCGTAGTCCTGAAACGCCATACTGTGAATGGTTGGATACAGGCCGCACCCCGTGCCCGCTGTCAGCTCACGCCATTGATGAATGTTCTCCATCGCTACCGGCCAGGCGGTGAAAAAGAAATTCATCGGGCACACCATATCGACCATTCCTTCCTTGACCCACGTCGGCACGTCCAGTCCGATGCCGAGACATTCGAGGTTGGGACTAAGCGCGTGGGGGTTGATGACCGTCCCATCCCCAATCTTCAGTGGCACCCGGACGCTAAGCAGTAAAGAACCATCCCTCTCCTTCGCCGCTTCGTCTAAAATAGATCGGATATCTCTAACAAATTCCGTCATCACGGGCGTATTGGCTTTGACCTCGTCCTTCTTGAAATAGACCGGCCAACGCATGAAATCCAAGTCAATGCCATCTATGTCATACTGCACCAATTCTCTTGCCACCTTCAAGATGTGTTGACGGACTTCCGATACGCCGTAGTCCATCGCTTTATCCGTAACCATCCATTCGGGATGGTCACGGCGGAAACTGCCGTAATGCCCTTCGTGTGGGTGCATCCCGTGTTGGTCATTGAGCCGAAAGGATGGCAGGAACCGCATTCCATGGTGGTGGCATCGCTCCGCAATCACTTTCAGAGGGTCGTGTCCATCAGCAATGAATTGACGAAGGGAGGTCATCCAGTGCCAGTAGTGTCCTGCCTCCCAAGGCCTCACAGCGTCCGGCGTGAGGTCTCCAGCGATTTCCACCACACCGCTGTCGTAGTAAGCCTGCCAACGACAATGAACGCACTGCGTCAACGTATCAATGTTCGCCTTGGCAAATATATCGACCATATCTTCGAGTGCTTTCACCGTTGGTCGCTCTGTGGTGCAGTACCGATAAAACGCAACAGAGTCGTCGTTCATCTGAATAACTCTAGGCTTCTGGTCTTGTGTCACTTGAGCATACCGCCTTTCTTGGTAATCGATCGGGCATATCGGGAGTGGGAACTCCCTCCTACAAGTCGGGAGTGGGAACTCCCTCTCACAGATGTTATCTTTTTCGCGTCTTTGAAACTTTGGGTTAAATTTAACAGATTTTCCTTCTCGCGTCAACGCATTTATTTCGGTGGCATCGGAAATCGTGATTCTTCTGGATTTTTACCTCAACATTGGTTATCATACATCCAACAACGCTCGCAGTTTTATATCCATTCCGTACCCATAGAAAAAGGAAAGTGACCTAGAAATGACAACCGCCCCCCCCGAAACCCTATACTTAATTGATAGCCATGCCCAAATCTTTCGTGCGTACTACGCCATCCGCGGCGGGTTGCGAAGTTCTGTCACAGGTGAGCCAACCCACGCCGTCTTCGGTGTCACAGGGATGATTATCAAACTGCTCTCACAATTCCACCCGCAATATATCGTCGCCGCAAACGATGCCCCCGGCAAGACGTTCCGTGACGACCTATACGCCGAATACAAGGGGACCCGCGAAAATGTTCCCGACGACCTTGTATCGCAGATTCCTCGTGTTCACGAACTGCTCGAACTATTTGGCATTCCCATCATCGGTGTATCGGGGCTAGAAGCTGACGACATCATCGCGACCATCACCCAGCGTGTCCTTGATGACCCATCGTGCAATGATGTCCAGATTCGCATCGTCTCAAAGGACAAAGATTTAGAGCAGCTTCTGGGCGACCGGGTCACGATGTTTGACATCCACACTGACACAACAATTGATGTTGAAGCGCTCTGGGAGAACAAAGGAATCAAGCCGGAACAGGTTATTGATGTGCTTGCGTTGATGGGCGACACGGCGGACAACGTGCCCGGCGTGGAGGGAATTGGGGCCAAGACCGCCGCCAAACTCATCAATCAGTTTGGGTCAATTGACGCGATCTTCGCTAATATCGACCAGATTAAGGGCAAGCGTCGGGAGAACTTGGAGAAAGCGCGCAGTCACCTGCCACTCTCTCGTACGCTCGTGACGCTCAAACACGATGCGGAGCTCGATTTTTCGTTGGAGCGGGCACGAGTCAAACCCCTCAATCCCGATAAACTCCTGCCCCTGTTTCAGCAGTTGGATTTCCACCGGTTTCAAGGTGAAGTCAAAAGACTCGCCGCAGGTGATGCCATCTCGCCCCGCCCAGAGCAGCATAGTGCCACAACCACACGAAGAGAGCGGAGAGCCGCTTTGGAACAGGAAACGTCCGAAATTCTGGAGAAGGGCGACTACGATACCGCCGCTACCGGTGCCTACGAAGCAATCACGACGAAAGCACAGTTGAATGCGCTTGTCGAAACCGTATCCGAGCAACCGATGGTCAGTGTAGATACCGAGACAACCAGTCTCAATCGAGACGCTGAACTCTGCGGCCTCAGTTTCTCGTGGAAGCCGGGACACGGTGTTTATGTGCCTATCCTTTCTCCAAATCCCGGTGCCCATCTTGATGCGGAAACAATCCTTACAGCACTCAAGCCTGTGTTGGAAAACCCCGACCTGCCTAAGTGCGGCCACAATCTCAAGTTTGATGCAGGCATCCTGCTGCGAAACGGCGTGAAATTGCGAGGCGTTGTCTTTGATACGATGTTCGCCAGCCTGCTAATCGACCCGAAACAGCCCGCCCACAACCTCGATACGCTCGCACTGCTCCACCTGAAATACAAGATGATTCCAATCTCTGACCTAATCGGCGAAGGTGAGGCACAGAGTTCGATTGATAAAGCCCCCCTAGATAAAGTCGTAACCTATGCTTCTGAGGATACCGACATCGTTCTGCGACTCTACGAGATCTTCAAGCCGAAGTTAGCGGAGATGGGCATCACCGAACTTGTGCAGGACATCGAATCTCCGCTTGGCCCAATTCTCGCCGAGATGGAGTTTAATGGGATTGTGTGTGACAAAGCGGAACTCGGACAGCAAAGCGAAGTGATTGGCGAGCGAATTGATCAACTGCGCGATGAGGTACACGAGGTCGCAGGTCGCCCGTTCCATCTCGAATCGCCACACCAGATTGCCTCGGTCCTGTTTGACGACATCGGGTTTGAACCTGTAAGAAAGACGAAGGGTGGGAGGCCCTCAACAGATGGCACTGTGCTTGAGGCACTTACCGGTAAGGAGGACGTAAATGACCCACGCACGACAATTCCCAGCTTGCTCATTGAATATCGGCAACTCCGCAAGTTGCAGAGCACCTATTTGGGGCAGCTTCAGAGTTCGGTTCGGGAGGAGACGGGGCGGATTCATACCCATTTCTATCAACTGACGACTGCCACAGGCCGACTGAAATCGGACGGCCCAAACCTCCAAAATATCCCCGTGAGAACGGAGGTCGGCCGCCAACTCCGCAAAGCGTTTACAGCACCGGAAGGTCAAAAACTCATCTGTGCCGACTACTCACAGATTGAGTTGCGACTGCTCGCCCACTTCAGCGTAGACCCTGCGATGCTTGACATTTTTCATCAAAACCTCGATATCCATACGTCCGTCGCTTCGCAGGTGTTTGATGTTCCGATGGAGGCAGTTACCCGCGAGCAACGAGATAAGGCGAAGACCATCAACTTCGGTATCATCTACGGCGTTTCACCCATCGGGCTCTCCCGCCGAATTAAGGGGATGAGCGTGGCTGATGCCGCGACGCTCATCGATGGTTATAAGGAGCGCTTTCCAGACATCGAGCGTTTCTTTCAAAAATGCATCCAGCAGGCACTTGAGCAGGGCTATGTTTCAACCCTCACCGGCCGCCGACGTGCGATTCCTGAGATTCATTCACCAAGCCGAGTCCGACAGAGTCAGGGCGAGCGGTTGGCAATCAACACGGTCATCCAGGGCAGCGCGGCAGACCTCATCAAGGTCGCGATGGTAAACGTCCAACATAGGATTGACAGGGACAGCTTACCGTTGAAGTTGCTACTACAGATTCATGACGAATTGGTATTTGAGACACCGGAAGAAACGACCAAAGAACAAGCTGCAATTGTGTGCGAAGAGATGGAGCAGGCGATGACGTTGCGCGTACCCCTTGAAACTGAGGCGGGGATTGGTGACAATTGGATGGCGGCGAAGTAATAGATATTTCTTTTGCATACAGATTGCAATTGTGCTAAGATGGGGCAACATTAGATGGTGAACTTTCGTACGCCAAAGGGGAGACGCTACACGCAGGAACTGCTATGTCGGAATCTAGCACTCAATATTGGACATACTTCGATGAAGCATGGAAGCAGATTATTGAGCGGTTTTTCCCTCAATTTTTGCGGTTCTTTGTCCCTAAAAGTCATGAGGTAATCGATTTCCAAAAGCCATTCACCTTTCTGGACAACGAGATGCAAAAATTATCTCAACAAGCTCTTAAAGGGGCAAAGGTTGTCGACAAACTCGTCAAAGCCTACCTCAAAGATGGAAGCGAGCAGTGGATTCTGGTTCACATTGAAGTCCAAGGCGACGAGGACAAAGACTTTTCCCAGCGGATGTTCCGCTACTTCTATCAAATCTTCGAGCGATACGGCCGGGCGGTGCTAAGCATAGCGGTTTTGACAGATAAATCAAGTGGTACAGCGGATGGAAGGTTTGAGCAGAAGATATTGGACAGTGGTGTTGAGTTTCATTACCTTCCGTTCAATCTGATGGATTACGAGCGCGACCAGCTAGAAGCAGATGAGAATCCGATGGCACTGGTGGTTCTAGCGGCTCAGGAGAGAGAGCGGCTTAGGCAGCAGGTGGATCGCTTTGACGCGAAATGGTATTTGATACGCAAGTTGTACGACAGGGGATATAGCAGGGAGGAAATCATTGCCCTGTTTAAATTTATTGATTGGGTCATACGATTGAATGATGCAGAGGAAATACGTCTCTGGGACGAAATTCAAACTTTGGAGGAGGTGAATAAAATGCCTTATGTGACAAGTGTTGAACGGATTGGAATGGAAAAGGGATTGCAACAGGGCGCACAACTGGAAGGCCAACAGATGATCTTAGACGCATTGGATGAGCGATTTGGGGAACTGCCCGAATCCGTTTCCGACGCGATTCACCAGGTTCAAGACCAAGCGCAGTTGCGCCTGCTGCTCCGTCAAGCCATTCGCAGTGCATCATTGGCGGAATTCCAACGCGCCCTTAATGGAACCTAAAAGGAGTGGTCTCGCATCAGAAATCCAGAAAAACGAATGTGCACCCCTTATTTAACACGGGGTGTGATTCGACTTTAAGGTGATAAAATGCCTTATGTGACAAGTGTTGAACGGATTGGAATGGAAAAGGGATTGCAACAGGGCGCACAACTGGAAGGCCAACAGATGATCTTAGACGCATTGGATGAGCGATTTGGGGAACTACCCGACACCGTTTCCGCCGCTATTCATCAGATTCAAGACCTAGCGCAGTTGCGACTTCTGCATCGTCAGGCGATTCGCAGTGCATCATTGGAGGAATTTCAACGCGCCCTTAATGGAAACTAAAAGGAGCGGTCTCGCATCAGAAAGACAGAAAAACAAATGTGCACCGCTAGAATCAGATGAGAATCCGATGGCACTGGTGGTTCTAGCGGCTCAGCAGGTGGATCGCTTTGACGCGAAATGGTATTTGATACGCAAGTTGTACGACAGGGGATATAGCAGGGAGGAAATCATTGCCCTGTTCAAGTTTATTGATTGGGTGATACGATTGAGTGCTACAGAGGAGATACGTCTCTGGGACGAGCTTCAAACTTTGGAGGAGGTAAATAGAATGCCTTATGTGACAAGTGTTGAACGAATTGGAATGGAAAGGGGATTGCAACAGGGATTGCAACAGGGCGCGCAACAGGGCGCGCAACAGACGCTCTTAGAGATATTGGATGAGCGATTTGGGGAACTACCCGACACCGTTTCCGATGCGATTCATCAGGTTCAAGACCTAGTGCAGTTGCGACTTCTGCATCGTCAGGCGATTCGCAGTGAATCATTGGAGGAATTCCAACGCGCCCTTAATGGAACCTAAAAAGAGCAGTCTCGCATCAGAAAGCCAGAAAAACGACTGTGCACACCTTTTCATCGCGGAGTTAGTCAATCTATTTCTGGATATGGCAACGAACCTCAAGAAAATTGAGACGACGTTGTCAGATGAGGAAGCCACCCCAGATTTATAAATGTTCAGAGCGTATTACCAAATTCGGCAATCCTCCTAGGAGGAAAACAATGGTTAATGAACGTATCTTGTGGCAAAGAGAGAATGCTACCGTATCCGCGGTAGGTATTGGTCGCGTGTGGGAAGTGATGAAGTTTATTCCAGTGTTTTGTATGGGGTTCGTGTTGCTCATCAGTTGCGGTGAGCCTAACTTGGATGACCCGAAAGTTCGCGAGAAAATCTTTGCTGAAGCCATAGACGAAAATGACTTGCAGACTCGATGGACACCGTCGGGCGAGGGAGTGCGTTATACACCCAATCAGCAGGTAGGTCATACAGGGTGGGTAAAAGGGTGGGTAGAAGGCGATCGGAAACTCTGGCAGTTGAAACACGGTAAGAAGCACGGTATCTATATTCGTTGGTACAGTAACCAGCAGAACGCGGAGAAAGGGACCTACAAAGACGGTTCTGAAAACGGTTTGTGGACCTACTGGTATGCGAAGAACGGTCAGAAACACAGTGAAGGAGTGTATAAAGACGGTTCTAAGGATGGTTTGTGGACCTACTGGTATGCGAACGGTCAGAAACACAGTGAAGGAGTGTATAAAGACGGTTCTGAAGATGGCTTGTGGACCTACTGGTATGCGAACGGTCAGAAGCACAATAAATTAACCCACGGAACCCCGGTCAATAGCGTAGCGTTCAGTCCCGACGGACGTATCATCGCTAGTGGGGGTGATGATACCACCATCCGCCTTTGGGATGCGGCATCGGGGGCGCACAAGCACACCCTCACGGGGCATACGGGGTATGTCTCTAGCGTGGCGTTCAGTCCCGATAGCCGCACCCTCGCATCGGGGAGTGGGGATAAGACCATCCGTCTCTGGAATCCGGTATCAGGGGTACACAAGCGTACGCTCACGGGGCATACGTCTGTGGTCACGAGCATAGCGTTCAGTCTCGATGGACGTACTATCGCATCGGGGAGTGGGGATAAGACCATCCGTCTTTGGGATGCGGCATCGGAGGTGCACAAGCGTACGCTCACGGGGCATACGTCTTGGGTCAATAGCGTAGCGTTCAGTCTCGATGGACGTACTATCGCATCGGGGAGTGAGGACAATACCATCCGTCTCTGGGATGCGGCATCGGGGGAGCACAAGCGTACGCTCACGGGGCATACGTCTTGGGTCAAAAGCGTAGCGTTCAGTCCCGATGGCCGCACACTCGCCGGGGGTGCGGCTTTTTGGGGTTTTTTGGAGGATGACAATACCATCCGCCTCTGGGATGTGGGAACGGGCGCACACGAGCGTACGCTCACGGGGCATACAGGGGGGATCTTGAGTGTGGCGTTCAGTCCCGATGGACACACCATCGCATCGGGGAGTTCTGATAACACCATCCGTCTCTGGGATGCGGGATCGGGGACACACAAGCGTACGCTCACGGGGCATACGTCTTGGGTCAAAAGCGTAGCGTTCAGTCCCGATGGCCGTACGCTCGCATCGGGGAGTAGGGATAAGACCATCCGACTGTGGGATCGCACCTCTTCCGCCAACGCGACGCAACGGTGAGCGTTTCGCAAGTGCGTTAGAGGCACGACTCTACCAGTGCTTAAAAGAGTACATCCGTTGTCCCAATAACAACCCGAGAATGGCCCAAATACTGCCCATCACAAATTCGCCCAGCATTGTTCCTAGAAACAGGGGTAGTGCTTGCCGATAGGCTTTTAGACCTCCGTGGCGTACAAGGAGGGTTTTGATTAGCCATGCGAGGAATACGGGGAACCAGAGTCTGCCGAAATTCCAATTTCCTGCCAATGGGTAGGCGAGGGGGTGGAGTCGCCACCAGATAAATCGTAGCCGCATTCCAAGGGTGGCGAGCGTTAGTGAGACCCCGAACCCGAAGAACCCCAAATTCGCCCAATTGGTCTCGCTTGGGAAGTTCAACCAGCGTTGGAGGTCGTTGAACGCTTCTTGGCCGCGCCATGTCCCCAAACTGCCGTGCCGATAACCGGCGTATAGGAAAGAGACGAATCCGACCAGTAACCCGATAACTGTTGCGCCCCACATCACCCAGAGCAACTGCGGGGTGCTGACTCCCGCCCGGTCTGCTAACTTGAAGCCCTCCAGTTGATTCGGCATCGGTTGGGCGCGATAGTTGCGGGTAAAGCCGTAGAGGAACGCGAAACCGGTCAGGCTTTGGGGGCCTATTTTTCGGGAGCCGACGAGGGTCGTCAGGAAAAATCCGGGCCCAGCGCGATAGAAGTCCTGCGTCGGAGTGCCGAGCTCTGCGCGCATTCGGGTAAACGCCAATACCAGTGCGAAGTGAATCAGGAAGAATCCAAAAATCGCCCACAGCGACATCCCCGCTTTGAGACAGAACCCCACGACAACCAACCCACTGACCAATAGCCCGATGAACGCCCCGCGATACTTCATCGGCTCGTCGGAGTCGTCCGCCCCCCACGCCGCACCGAAAATGGTCCCGACCACATGCCACAGATGTTTCCGCGTAATCCAGAGTGCAAAGCAACAGAGCCCCAAGTACGCACCGAGCGATTGCATGTCAATGTGCGGATAGCCGGGGATGTGGTTCATGCCTGTCATCGCACCGAAAACCAGTTGCGCCTTCCAGAATAGGTAAAATAGCCAACACGAGAAGGCGAGATCTAGCGGCATCAGAAACCCGATGCCGATTGCGTAGGGGTTGAAATAGATAGGGATCGAACCCATCGCGTTGAACGGCTTTTCGGTGAAATAGCGGCCGATGTCGTGACGGATGGGGATGGAGGGGATATACGGATACAGAAAATTAAGCCCGTTGAGCAGGTCGATACCGAGTCCAAGCCCGAATCCAATCCATAGCAGGTGGTTTCGATAGAAACTCGTATCTTTCGTCATTTCAAACGGCAATATTATTATCGGGTAACTCAGTTTTTCATGCTCAATCCACTGCTTCCTAAGAATCGTGCTGAGCATCATCATTGAGAACGCCATCGCCGCGAAAAACAGCGTCCATGTTAAGATTGGAGTGAGCCACGCGCGGATGTGTTCCGCCTCAAAGAAATTCGAGGTGCCCTCGTAATAACCGCGTAGCGGGTCTTTGGTCATGACAGCAAGCCAGTCTGGGATGTAGCGGAAGAACAGCGACTGCCATTCGTTTTCTGGCGTTGCAAACCATGTCGCGTGTCCAAGGATGCACATGGTCGCCTGCAATAGGTCGTGTCCACACACCACGCATGCGAGGGTTGCCATCAGATAGATGGTCAGCAGTTCGCCCTGTGTCAATTGCCATCGGGGAAGGTAGCGAATCAGCAGTAAGTTAAGGAGGGTAAACAGAAACAGCGTGAAAACGGTGTTGAAGAAGATGGCCATTGTCGTGGGATACTGTGTAGTCCACACCGTTTCTGTTTGGACGACGAGATAGACGTTGAGGGGAATAGGCAACAAGCCCAAAACAAGTGCTCGCCATGTAATGTTTTCAGGGTGAGAGATGGTTTTCTGGGTTAAATCGCTGTTTTGCACATATTTCCCCTAATCCGTGTTCGCCGTGTAATCCGTTAAATCCGCGATTCAGACAATAGAAACCTAAAACAGATGCCCAATTCCGTAAGTTAAAACAGGTTTCGATGATTTTTCAGGTTCATCCAATGGATATGCCAGATCAAGGCGATATACCCGCGAGCCGCTGAGCTTGGGGATACTCGCCCTTATACCGAACCCGACACTTCGTCTCGGTTCACGGAGATCAAATTGCTCGCCATTCCAAACATAGCCTACATCTACAAAGATGGCGGAGCCAAACACAATCCAAGGGCTTACCGCCTTAAAGATGCCCCCCCGAAAGATTGTTCTGCTTTCAAGATTCAATAATATCATTTTCTCCCCACTGAATTGCCGGGAACTGTATCCACGCAAGCCACTCATGCCGCCGAGAATGACCTGGCTTTCTCCACTGAGGCCGAATTCCATCATGGTTGAGATTTGAGCGGCAAGGGTTTGGTAAAATAGGTCTTTGCGAACCAATTTAAGGCTGGCGTTCAAAATAGAATCCGCAAATTTTGCCGCAAGCCGTGTGGTGAAATCCGTCTCAGCCTGCAAGAACAGCAAGTCTTGATGTGCCTGTGACAGGGCGAACAATAGATTCAGGTTGACATCCGACCGGTCCGCGCCATACAGCGGCGAAGCATGACCAATTGACGCACTATATTGATGTCCGATGCCAATATCTTCAACACGCCCCATCTGATTGAGAAATCGGGTGCGTATGAAATCCACCTCTCTACGCCCCAGCGACCCACCGATCATGTTGATATCTCTATCTTGAAAATTGGCATTTGAAGACGGGAGTTTTTCAATACGTGTGAATCGCGTCCGTCGAGAGAATGTCCAAAGCGAGAGTTCGATCTGGCGGTGCCGGTCGCCGAAAATACGACTCACCTTACCGGAATGAAACTGGCTGTTCCGCTCGAAGGTAGCCGTTTTTTCGCCCCCCTCGTACCAGCGGATTTCATCAAAGGATGCAGACATACGGAAATCTGCGCTCCAATAGGTTTTCAGCGAATATTGCGGGCGCCCAAGCCTGACTTCCCATGAATCGCCTTCCTGTTTCTGCGTGTACTTTCCATCGAATACCCAATGTGACTCAAAGAGGCGTGGTATCATATATCGGCTGAGGATGAGACTGCGCGGCTTTTCGCCATCTTCGTTAATCCGTTGGTAGCGAAATCGAGCGAGATTGCCGGATCCAAACACATTGGAATCGGCAAGTTGCGCGAGAAAATCGGAACTGTCGTTACCAAATGCAGGGACATCCAAGGCTGGAATCAGCGTCCAGAGATCTGTAACGACGACAGTAATCCAAACGCCCATTGTCTCCTGATCCCACGTTGCGGCAATTTCTACCGTTCCGAGATAAGCTTTGCGCCGAAGGATGCGCTCACTTTCCAATTCATCTTCCACTGTATAGGTATCTCCGACCTGAAAAAGAAGCTCTTGAATGATGACGCTACTCCTCGTCCGGGTGTTGCCCATCACGGTGATTTTTTTAATGTTCCCCTCATCAATGGGAATCATCAGGATGTAGACCCCTTCCGGGAATTTCCGAATCCGTAGCCGTTTTTCATCAATGCGGGCAAATGGAAACCCATTTTTTCGATAGAAATTGAGAATCCGATCAAAATCGCCTTTAAGCACCTCTTCGTCGTAATCCTTTTCAACCTGCGTTTGCATCAGTGCGATGAGTTGTTCATCCGAGAAGGCTTCGTTTCCACTCAGGATGATATTGCGGATGGGAACAGAATCCGCCATCAGGGGACAGAAAAATATGAGGATGAGAAGGAGTGTTATTAGCTTCATTAGATTAACGAGAATTGAAAAATGAGAGGAGAGGCTCTACCGACGACCAAGCGGAGCGGTCAAACGAGGCAGGTTTGATATGTTCACGCGCTACTTTCGACAGCGGCATCAGGCACTGTACGTTCATGATTTGACAAAATTCCTTCGATTAACATCAGGATGAGGGCAATGACAAGGAGTTCGCCCCAGATTTCTTGTCCCATCCGATGGGTGCTGAGCGTCTGATCCAACTCCGTTGATACGACAGGAACTGGAATCTGCGCGCCGATACGGTCTACGGCTTCACGAACCGGAATATAGTGTAAATCAGACTCTGTCGCATCGACATTGACAGCGAAAAAGTCACGCCTAAGTTGCGCCTTGCCTTGTACGTCAACTTGATAGATGCCGGGCGTTTCGGTCCCACTGAATGCTAAAGCACCGTCTTCGGCAATTGAGACAATCTCTGATACATCTGCCGCGTCCCCAATCCGTTTCACCGATGCCTTTGCTCCGCGACTGTGATGGTAGTTTACGTTGTAAGCCTGTCCGACCAGTAAATTCCGCTGATGTCCGGATTGAATCGCTTTCGTATAAAGTACGGTCTGCTGGAGCAAGGGCAGAAAATGCGGATTGACCAGCAGATTTGATCCGGTGTTCAACCGCGTCGCAGAAACGTTAAATAGCAGCGTCGCACCGGAGTCAATTGACCGCTCAATGAGGAACGGTGTACCATCACCCAGTTGCGCGACAACCTTCGCGTCTTGGGCGGGCTTGACCTTCACCCCCCGATAAAATTGTGGCGCGTATTGCCCAGAGAATTCTTCCGGTTTAAATACCTCAAAGATTGGGTGTTCTGACTCATATTCCGAAAGCGTCAATGGTGGAATCCATGCTACCGACGCGCCCAAACGCCCCGGGAGCCAATCTCTGAATTGATTGTAGCTTGCAACGTCAACCGTGTCACTGATGAAATAGATGACACTCTTTCCCTCTCGAATGAAATTCTGAAGCTGTTGTTGTGACCGATCTGAAAGTTGCGGGACATCCGCCAAAATCACGACATCATAATCTTCAAGCGGAAAGCTTTCAAACTCCGCTGCGGTGCAACTTGCGGGCAAAATTGTGTCCGCTGTCGCAGGCGTTTGCTGGATTTGAGGGTTTAACGCCAACGTCAGATATAACGTTTGGTCGCCGACACAGAGTACGCGGATTTGACCGTACACATGAAAGGCAAAATATCGGCGATTGTCAATGTCCAACCGATCCGCGGTGAGCTCAAGATAGCCGGTGTGCGTACCGGGTGATTCAAAGTTGTGCGTGAACGTTGAGGCAACCGACTCACGCGCCATCGCCCGAAAACTGACAGACCTGCGTTTCTGACCGTCAATGAATAGCGTCAGTGTCCGCTCCTCCAATGCCACATCGGAATGGTTGCTGACATTCGTATCCAATTGGACAGGAAGATATGTACCGATTAGTTGACTAGAGAACTGAACTTCTTCGATATTTGTGTTATCCGCCTCCCGGTCATCAACGGGAAGCAGAAAAACCCGAGCATCGGAGGTGTTCGGGATACGCCCCCAATTCTCCCACCCGTTTCTGCTCAAGTCAGAGATGAGGTAGAGCTCCTTGTTCGGGTCATTTGATTCGCTGAGGATGTCGTGCGCCATTTCGACGCTCGGTGGCACGAGCGTTGCTCTGTGCGACACCTCTGATTGACCAACCGCCTCTTTGACCCCATCTAGGTCTTTGGTCAGTTTACGGAAAATCGCATCTGGAATATCGGACATCAAGATAAGTGCCGCACTATCTCCACGCCGAAGGGATTCGAGGATGTCTAGTGCCATCTGCTTCCCCTTTTCAAACCGCTCCCCATCAATCCCTTGATACGCCATGCTATAGGAATTATCCAAAATAATCACAGCACTGGTCTTCACCCGCGCGCCTGCAAAAGAGAACTGATCCTTGAGCAGTGGGCGGGCAAGCGAGAGTGCAATTAAAATAAGAATCGCCATCCGCAACAGTAGGATAAGCAGGTGTTTGAGTTGAATGCGGCGCACATTCTGCCGATGGGCAACCAGTAGAAACATTAGGCTACTGAAATCCACCGTCTTTGCCTGACGGCGACTCCAGAGGTGGATGATTAACGGCACTGTGGCGGCGAGTAAGCCGAATAAAAAAATTGGGTTAAGAAAGCCCAAGCGTGTTTTCTCCTCTTCTTCGCGTCTTTGCGTTTTATTTAAGGTGGCAACTTGCGTTATTATATGTGAACAGTAGGCAAAAGATCAAGGGAAAATCAAAAAGGAGGAAAGATTGGAAGGATGGAAGAATGGAAGGGGGGAAGAATGGGGGTATTTGGTTTCATGTGAAAATGTCACGCAATGTCTGGAGATTGTTGTAAATTGCTTCTACTTCGTTAGGGTTTGTACGAAACCATTCTGTCCCCGGCGCATCTTCTTCTATATGCCTGTTGAGTGCCTTCAGTATACCGTGTATAAGTTGCTCTATGTGAGGGGGATTGTCTGTTTCGATAATGAGCCCGGTTTTGGGGTATTCTGGCATCGCTGTACGTACTTGAGGTATAATCCGATTATTTGGATTGTACTGAACAGTATGGCCAATCTTACAGGGCCAAAAAGATTCATTTTCATATTCTGCCAAACGCTGGTAATACCAATTCCGATAAAAAATCACTCGTTAATGTACGCAGAGATGCGGGGAGGCAAAGACGCGCAGAATTTAACGCAGGGACGCAGAGAAGCAGAGACGCAGAGCAGAGAAGAGGGAAGATCAGATACGAGCGGAGAGGCTCTGAGAAGTATAGCGTTTTATAAGCAGACCGGCGACAAGAGGGGCGCAGGGAAGAGGGCTCGTTGCAGTGCCGTGAAAACTAATATAATTATAGCGATACTATCAACGCTGTCGTCGTCTACCTGCGGGCGTACTTCAGGAGCGTTGATAGTATCATACCAACAGAGCCGTTATCTTATACCAATTCTGAATCGGCTGCCTCCCGCCGCGTTTTGGCATACCCGCTTTTGAGGGGATAGAGCATCATCCGTTTTTGGTTCCGATGGACATCAGAAGTTTTGTGCATCTCTGCCAAAAGTGTCTGGATGTCTTCACTAATGTTGGGAAGTTTTTTTCGCATAGGTTCTCCTTTAATAGGTTAGATGCAAAACAGTTTACCACGTTTACGGAAAAATTCAACAAAAAATGGAAAATTTTAAACAGAAATGGTATAAGCAGGATAATAGTAAACGTAAACACAATCATCTCCCTCTCCGATAGTCCTTGGTCCATTAGAATCATCCAGTGCTGAACGTGAAGGAATTCGGTAAAGACCAGGTATGAGACGTTCTATGACTCCTTCGTTTGTTAGTTCACTCAGTGCAACTTGAACAGGATTGTATCTATCGGAAATGCATTCGCGTCCGCCATGGTTGAGATGATGTTCATTCACCAGTCTGGTAATCTCTTGAAGTCTATATTCCCCGCCAAAATGCTCCAGAATTAGTTTCTTAGCTATCGTAGGTGTAAGGGGTTGTCCTTGATACTCATAAGTGTTCTGCATTGATTCAACTCCTTTGGGGGTGTCCACGCGACACCTTAATAATGGGGAATTATCTCAAAAATACGGTCAGAAGTCAAGCGTTTTCACTAGGGTTTGGTTGACATTCACAAAAGTGAGATTTGATATTTCCTTGCACAAAACGCGCTTTTTACGGTATTATAGCATTTCAGGTGGATGCCTCTTCTTTAACACAAAGAACTCGCATCATTCTTCCTCACACTCACATCAGAAAGGCCGTGATACCATGCAAAGAGGGACCAAGACCTACAATGCCCTAATCATCTCCCTGCTCTTCCACACGATGTTGATGCTCTGGTTATCGCTTTACATCTCGAAAGATCCGGAGAGATTTAAGGATTTGGTATCTGTTATTCTAGTGGATGAAGCTGACCTTCCACAACCGAAAAGTCGTAAACCGTATCTGTTGCCTAAAATCGATCCGCTGGTGCCTCGGGCTCGAAGAAGTGTAGCGAGGTCAGGACAAACGCCTGAGAATACCGTTGAGTTCACAGAACTCACACCAGCGGCATCTATTCACAGTGATGATGTCGTCTCGCCGAAAGCGCCGATCGAGTCTGATGCTGTGCCTGACTTTGTCACACACGCTAATACTCTACTGACTGTCGAACTTACCTTGCCCGATACCAGTTCGGGGGATAAATCTCACGCTACGAGTCCGTCACAATCTGGGGTCCGGCGTGGCAAGGGGGCCGCGGGCAGAGGAATTGGAAAGGTAAGACATCGCGGAGACGACTTGGGGAAAAGATTCATAGAGCTGACAACCGAATCTGACCCGGTTGAAATGAGTGCGTTGACGTTGCCAGCGAATGTGCCGAGAGGGCTCGGTATTTTTGATACAATGGTTCTGCCAGGGCACGGTTTGCTCGGCGAGGTATATGTTCCCGGCAGGAAGATCTATAGGATGCCGAACTTCAATACGTTGAAACCCATTTACAGTTTCCTTGCGGCAAAACTGGACATTAAGGAAAGAGCATACACCGAGGGCTTTCCAACACCGACAAATCTTACTGTCGTCGAAAATTTTGCCATTCGCTTTCGCGGATTGATTTCCATTGAAACCACAGGCCGCTACCGTTTTGCCCTCAGAGCCGACGACGGGGCACAATTATACATTGACGGGTACCTTGTCGTGGATAACGACGGGATTCATCAAACAGCATACCGGCAGGGGAGTATAGCCCTTACGCGAGGATTCCATTTCGTTGAAATTCGCTATTTTCAGGGCCCGCGATTCCACATTGCACTACAATGGTATTATCAACCGTTCGGAAAACGAGAGAGAATCGTGCCTTCCTCAATTATCTACCGTCCCAATCGTCTCAGAGCAGAACGGCTTCAAAAGTGAAGCCATCTTTGGCATACCTGTGGGAGGGAGTTCCTACTCCCGATACCTGTGGAAAAAAAGATCGCAAAACTAAGGCATAACAGGAGGGAATAGATGAGTCTTTTGGCAATAGACGTTGGCACAACGGGTTGCAAAGTTATCGCGTTCAACACCGAAGGAGAAATGCTCGCACAAGCTTACGGTGAATATCCACTGATTCATCCACAACCCGGATGGTCAGAGTTAGATCCGAATGTTGTGTGGGAGAAGGTATCCGATGGCATTCGACAGGTCGCTGCCCAGACGAAAAGGGATGCCATTGAAGCCATCAGTGTTGCATGTCAAGGGGAAGCGGTAACGCCAGTCTCCGAATCTGGTGAAATTCTCGCAAACGCCATCACGACCTTCGATTTTCGCGCAACAGGTATCGCTGACGAGTTCAACGAAAGCCTCAGCAAGCTGGAAATCATGCAGGTAACGGGGATGCCGCCCAGCGACATTCACACCCTGCCTAAACTGGTCTGGATGCAACGAAATCAGCCGGAGATTTACCGCAAGACATGGAAATTTCTCGGCTTTGAGGATTTTGTTTATTACAAGCTCGGCATCACGCCCGTCACCGATTACTCGTTGGCAGCGCGGACCATGGCATTTGACATTATCGAAAAAAGTTGGTCAGCGAAGATGCTTCAGCTTGCGGACGTGACGGACAATTTATTCCCGGATGCCGCACCATCGGGTACAGCGATTGGGGAAGTTGCACCGCAAGTCGCCGAAGAACTCGGCTTGCCCAAGGGTGTCATCGGCGTAACCGGTGGGCATGACCAGCCGTGTGGCGCATTGGGTGCCGGCATCATCCACGAAGGCGATGTCATGGACGCTACGGGGACAGTTGAGTGCATCGCACCGGCGTTTGGTGAACCCGTAATCAATCAACAGATGATTAATGGAAATTTCGCCTGTTACCCACACACTGTTGATGGCATGTATGTAACCCTTGGCTTTGTGTCAAGCGGCGGTGTGGTGTTGCGATGGTTTCGCGATACGCTCGCTCAAGCGGAAGTTGCCCGCGCCGAAGCGTCCGGGCGAGATGTCTATGACCTGCTGATGGACGAGATGACGGAAGCTCCATCATCGGCAATGTTGCTTCCCCACTTCACAGGTTCTGGTACACCGCATCTAGACCTAGAATCAAAGGGGGCAATCGTCGGTTTGACACTTTCAACGACCAAAGGTGATTTGGTCAAAGCCATTCTTGAAGGCATCAGCTACGAAATTAAGCAAAATCTCACGATGTTGGGAGACGCGGGAGTGGCGATTAACGAAATTCGTGCGATTGGCGGCGGCGCGAAATCGGAGAAATGGCTTCAACTCAAAGCAGATATGTTCGGCAAAAGCGTCGTGGCACTTGACATATCCGAAGGGGTTTGCTTAGGCGCAGCAATTTTAGCAGGAACGGCAATCGGGAAATATGAATCAATCGCATCTGCAGTTGAGCAACTCGTCAAGCCGCGCAAAGTCTATCACCCGCGTGAGGATGCCAGTGCGTTGTACGATGAGAAACTGGGTCTTTATGCACAGATTTATCCGTCAATTCGAGAGATTCATAGGAATCTCTAATCCAACGCGGTTTCCAACCGCGATACGGTTGCCAGCCGCGAACAATAATTTTTTTGATGGAGTTTAGTGAGATGGATTCATACATCGTCGGTATTGACATCGGGGGAACAAAACTCGCGACGGTGGTTGCAGACGGAACTGGCACCATTCTGCAAAAGGTTCGGAGACCGACAGTTGCGGAGCGGGGACCACACCATGCCGTTGAGAGTCTATTAGAGATGGTTGGCGAGACAATCCGTTTGGCGGGCTTAAAGCGCGAGAACATTTCAGGGATTGGTGTGAGTTGCGGAGGACCGCTTGATACAAAAACGGGCGTTGTTTATTCTCCGCCGAATCTACCGGGTTGGGATGCTTTTCCGCTGAAGGAATCGATCGAGGCAGAGTTTCATGTCCCGACAATTATCGAAAACGATGCGAATGCGAGCGCACTCGCGGAATGGCGGTTTGGCGGTGGGCGTGGCTACAATTACGTGCTCTACATGACAATGAGCACAGGAATCGGCGGCGGTATTGTTGCCAATGGGCAGATTTATCACGGTGCCAACGACAGTGCCGGTGAAGTCGGCCACCAGATTCTGTTACCCGATGGCCCCCTTTGCGGTTGTGGTCAGCGCGGATGTCTTGAGGCGTTGTGTTCAGGTCCCGCAATCGCCCGCCGAGCGCAGGAGGCGGTTCGGAAACAGCCGAATACGGCGATTCTAGATCTCGCAGATAGGGCGATTGCTCAGGTCAAATCGGAGCATGTACTCCAAGCGGCACGAACTGGAGATTCGCTTGCGATGTCCCTAATCGAAGAAACCGGGTACTACATGGGATGGGGAATCGCCAATTTGGTCAACATCTTGAATCCAGAAATCGTCCTCATCGGAACGATTGCGATAGCGGCGGGCGACCTGTTGCTAGACCCAATCCGACAAACCGTCGCGGATATGGCCATGCAACGCCCTGCTGAAGCGGTGAAAATAATGCCAGCGGACCTGGGAGATGCCGTGGGTGACCTCGCAGCGATCTCGCTGGTGATGTAGATTTATCAAAAAGAACATTGAGTATAGGTATTCAGGAGGAAATTTGTGGAGCGCATCCAAAAGTACATTTCACACTTACAGGGCGTTTTGGAACGCCTCAATCTTGATGATGTTCGCGAATCAATAGCGTGCGTCATGGCAGCGTATCATGCGGACAAACAGATCTTCGTGGTTGGCAACGGTGGCAGTGCATCTACGGCATCGCACCTCGCTTGCGACTTGGGTAAAGGAACGCATATTCCCGGCAAACGACGGTTCCGGGTCATCAGCTTAACGGATAATGTCGCCACAATGACTGCGTGGGCTAACGACGTGTGTTATGAAGATGTTTTCGTTGAACAACTCAAAAATCTCGTCAACCCTGGCGACCTCGTCATCGGTATCAGTGCAAGTGGTGATTCTGAGAACATCATCCGGGCGATTCGATACGCCAACGAAGTGGGGTGCAAAACCATCGGGTGGTGTGGATTCGGCGGCGGAAAACTCGCTAGGTTAACAGATGTCAGCGTCGTTACCGATAGTTATGAGTACGGCCCCGTTGAAGATGTTCACCATATTCTGAATCACGTACTTCATGCGTGGATTCGAGAGGAATTTGAGGCGGATGGCTAAAATGACAAAACAGACAAACCACGCTACACGTATACCTGTTCTGGTCTCCTGGTCCTCGGGCAAAGATTCCGCCTGGGCACTTCACACCCTACGTGAGCAGCCGACACACTACGATGTACGCGGTATCTTCACGACGGTCACCAAGACGTTTGACCGCGTCTCCATTCACTCTACGCCGGCGTGGGTGCTGAATCAGCAAGCCGAGAAGCTCGGGTTACCACTGTACGAGATACCCATTCCGTATCCCTGCTCCAACGCACAATACGAAGCCGCGATGCGAGTGTTCCTCGCCCAAGTGCAGGGGTTGCCCGAACATTTAACCGCATCGCATTTTGCCTTCGGGGATTTGTTCTTAGAGGACATCCGCCAATATCGAGAAGATAAACTCAGCGGAACCGGCTTCACGCCGATTTTCCCGGTATGGGGACAGGATACAACCACACTCGCCCAGCAGATGATTGCATCTGGTGTGCGTGCGATTATCACTGCTCTCAACCCTACCAAAGTACCTGCCGAATTCGCAGGACGGTGGTTTGATGCCGAACTCCTTGCAGGCTTGCCGGATGGGGTTGACCCGCTCGGTGAGAACGGGGAGTTCCACACATGCGTCATTGATGGTCCGATGTTCAGTTCGCCCATTAACGCGCAGCCGGGCAGAATAGTCCACAGAGAAATTGTTTCCGCCTCCGACGACAGCGATGACAAAGTTCACACCAGAGACACGCCACCGACCTATGTTTACGCTGACGTAGAACCGGTGACCTGAGTTGTTTTAGTCCATCTTATACCAACATTAGCGAAATTATTCTTGCACCTATCGCCCCGCTGGGGCTTTGGAGCAAAAAAAATAAAGGTGCAAGGAAAAACAATAGGAATCTGATTAATTTGGTATTAGTGGGTGTGTGAAACGTTACCGGGTCGGTGACTGCCCGGACGCTTGAAATTGCTTTGCAACATTATTGGCTTGAAGGGTTAGGTCGTTGGTTAGAAACATTGCATCCAACTCCGTGCCTGTCTCCCGGACGAAGAGCCTAATTTCGTGCTTGCCTTTTGTGAAGTTAAAAGCCGGTGTTGCCTGCGGAGCGGCTCGATCGATTGCTGGCACCGCCCCCCACTTGTCGTAGCTGCTCATATCGCAGGCGCGGCGCGTTTCAAGGTCTGTGCTGACAAAGAAGGAGTCGCTCTTGCCGGTGAATGCGCGTCCGTAGAGCCAGAGCGCGTAGTCTCCATCCGCTGGAATCTCAATCTCATAGGTCAACCACGTTTCCGTTTCTTGGTATTGGTCGTCCAACGCCGTATTTGCAACGATGTATGCGCCGCCGGATGCGGTTTCGTCATCCATTGTTAAGAATGGTGGCACTTTCGGTTTTACTCCATCCAACCGCGTGAAATTCTCCGCCTCAAGCACCAGCTCAAACGCTTTCGCAGGTTTTTCGATGCGACTTTCCATCAAGTCGATGATGTTCATTCGTTCAAGTGCGGCGCGGATCTGGTTGATTGGAATCGGGTTGGCACTTGGCCCCCAGTGACCATAGCGCACCTCATTTTCAAGCGCGACTGCGAGCAGTCGCCCGTCGTAGTAGACGAGCGCGTCGCCTCTGAGAATTTCGCCGGGTCTTCCAGGGTGCGCGGCTTTGAACGTTGTTACCTTTCCGTCATCGCCAATTTCAAGCTCTGCAACCGTAACGTGCCGCATGGTCGGATGTCCGACTGCCCGCTGATGAATCTCCGGGGACAGAAAGGGATAGCCGCGGGCGGAGATCTCCACTATTGTCGAGTACGTGTTACCGTCCTCCGGGTTGGGGAGTGGAATCGGGACGTATTCCCGTAGGTCGTCCACAGTTCCGAGGACAACGGGTCGAAGGTATTTCTGTCCGTCGACCTGCACCACCCCCAATCCGCTTTCCGCGTCAACGGCGATAACTTTGGCGGGTTGATAATCGCCAATTTTGGCGAGAATGACTTTGGCCTCCGTCACGCTTGCAGGCACAAGAATATGACCGACTTGACTCAGGATGACACCTGTGAAGAGCTCGTCATCCGCTTTCACTCCCGTGAACGATTTGTGTGCGGCAGATAGGGCTTCTGCATACATTTCACGTTTCCGGTTCGCTTCGTCCTCTTGTTTGTCCGCCTCAGTCTGTGGTGTATCGGCGAGCAGTTTCTGAAATTCGGGCATATCCTGAATCGCCGCGAAACGTTCCGGTTTCTCTCTTGCGTAATTGATAGCGGAGTTATAGCCATCGTCGTCGGGCGCGGCCGCAATCTGAAACAGCGTCCACGTTTTTTTTCGATCACCTTGCCGAGAAAAGAATTCTGCCAACTCAAGGGCTTCACTTCGGATATCGATGCGCTGTTCTGGTGGCACCCGACTCTCTTCGACAATCCGTTCGTACACTTGATTCATAAACGGCATCGCTTCACCCGTTTGGGCCCGTTTGCGATAGAGCTCCGCCAGTGCGAGGTGAAATTTGCGATGGCGAATCTCCCACATGATGTGGGGGTTGTTTGGCATGAAAGCGAGGAGTTTTTCATATTCGACGATTGCTTTTTCCTCTTGGTCTTCGCCATCGTAAACCTCAACGCGGAGTTGGGTGAGCCGAGGGATGATCCGTGCGCCTGGGGTGCTCGTGTCTTCCGCCAGTAGTGCCGTGACTAGATGTTCACTTTCCAAATCTCTGAAAGCGTAACTGGGCGCACTCTCGCGGAGTATCCCTGCTTTATCGAGAACCACATAGTAGGACCAAGCATTCACGCCGAATTGATATGGCACCGCCTCATGTTCAAGGAGCAGATGGATGCCCGGCATCTCGTATGTCTTGACGAACTCCTTCAGCACCGCTTCACTGCTCTGTGTACAGACGGTGATCAGGACGAAATTGGGGTTTTCGCTGTGCGTTTCATGTAGTCGTTTGAGGGCCGATATCTGTACTCCCGTTTCGTCATCTTGCATCGTTTGTCCATCTCGCGTTGACCAATGGTAGAGCACGACCACTTTGCCGCGCAAGGCATCCAATGAAACAGGGACACCATCCACGCTCGTGTGCGAAAATTCAGGGGCGGGTTTCCCTAAGATGAGCTCGGCGCGAAGCAGGTCAAATTCCCTCCGTTTCCCCCAATTGTTCATCTGACTGTAAATCTGTCCTTTGCGGTCATACACTCTGTATAGCAACGCCGGATTATCAACTTTATCCCACTCCGCAAGAGCTTCGTGGAATTTGAACTGGTGCTCAAGGTGATACGCACGGAGAATATGGAGTTTGTCTGCGTATTTCGAGGATGGACGTTCCGAAAGAAACGCTTCAACACCGGCATCAAACTCGGTATCACGTTTGAGGGTGCTGAGGTAGCTGAGTTTTTCATACCACACTTCATCGTATCGCTCGCTCTGCGGATAGGCTTTGAGGAACTGATCGCAGAGTTGAACAACGCGTTCCCAGTTCTGTTGGTACTGTTCGCTCCGTGCTACTTTCTCCGCTTCTGTCGCGTTTTTGGGTAACGGCTCTGGTCGGAACTCGGACACCGTCTGAATTTCTTGATATAAGGCATCCTCTTTGTCAACCGCTTCTGCCAAACGCATCGCGCCCATCGGGATAGCAAAACATGTGAGGGCGAGCAGTCCTATCGCTACTGCAACCTTCGTCACCGGATGCCGATTCCGGTTCTCGGCGAGAACGGTGCGGAGCCGTTCCTCAATTTTTGACTGACGCGCCATCGCCACTGCCGCCCGCGAAGCCGCACCTGCCGCCTTCACGTTTCGCACAATAGCGAGCAGGTGTTGGGCGTAGTCGGTGGATTGATACCCCGCGTTCAGCACATGGTCATCGCACGCCTGTTCGGCCTCTGTCCGCATCTGACGCGCCGCAAACCATACGAGTGGGTTAAACCAGTACAATGCACACGTTAGCTGTGCCATCGTCTGCATCAACCAATCCCGCCGTTGGATGTGCCCCAATTCGTGGAGCAGGACAGCGCGTTGCCGTTTCGCCTGCCAATTGTTCGCATCAGCGGGCAATAAAATCACAGGGCGAAAGAAACCCCACACCATCGGCACCGTGACAGCGTCGCTTAGACGCACACGGTATCGTCGCTTCAAATCGAGGCGCAGAGGCGCAATAGCACCACTAAAGTCGTCGCTACGCGCCGAGATGTACCACACGGCACCAATTCCAACAATCAAACGGGCGAGTAGGAACAGCCCGGCCATCCCCCAACCCACTACCATCCAATCTGTCCAATGCAGAGCGGCGAGGAGACCACGCTCACTGGCCGCGGGTGGTGGTTGAGACGGTGTCGGTGTGGCTTGGGTTGGTGTCGGAGCCGGGCGAGGCACAATCGGAACGGGTGTCGCGGGTGGCGGCTTCTCTACCAATAGGTCTGCCTCAAATCCGGTAGGTGTTCCCGGTAGGACACCGACCTGCCACTGCGGAAGGGTGAGAGAAAACAGCGGGACGATGAGGCATCCGACAATTGCCATGCCCCAAATCAAACCGCGCACCGCCGCTGATTGGCGACGGAGCATGAACCCGAATAAGCCCGCAACGGCGAAAATCACTACACTTTTCAGTGTGGTGTCAATTAGAAGTTTCAGCCACAGGTTTGCGTTGAGTGTTTCAATGAATTGCATCATGGTTTATGGTCTCCTTTTTTGGCTTGCTCAATGAGTCTGCTTAAGCGGTCAAGTTCCTCAGCCGAGATGTCAGCATCGGCAACCAACGCTGCGACCGTTTTTTCGATTGATTTATCGAAGAAGGTCTGCACAATCCGTTTAAGCGCAGAACGCCCTGCCTGATGGCGCGGTTGCGTGGGTCGATAGATGTAGCGTGGGCCATCTTTTTGGTGGGTGAGATGCCCCTTCTCTTCCAAAATTCGCAACAACGCTCGAACTGTCGAATAGCTTGGCGCGTCCGGCAGGTCTGCGAGGACATCGGCAACGGAAGCGTGACCGCGTTGGTAAATAATGTCCATAATCTGCCGCTCACGACGACTCAGTTTTACGATACGATAATCTTCCATTTTGCTACCTCTCTTGATGATATGCGAATATATTAGCACATACGAAAGTGTGTGTCAAGGGAATATGCGAAAAATTTAGCATAAATGTCAAATCTGATTGAATATTGCCTAATTTTTTTCTAGTGGGCGGGTGATTGAGTGGGTTTCGGTTGATCGCTTAGGGTGTTTCTTTTCCAGAATAGCTAAGCAACTTCCAAAAAACGACCCAATTGGAATTACCGAAATATCATACAGACTGGCATCGGCACTTCTGTGACGTGACCTGTTGGGGAAAGCTGCCCGGTCTCCTGATTAATGCGGAATGTTACGATGTTATCGGTGCCTTGATTCTCAGCAAATAGGAACGTTCCGGTCGGGTCAATGGCGAAGTTGCGCGGGCTTTTGCCTTGCGTGGGCTCATGGTCAACGTAAGTTAGCTTGCCCGTATTCTCATCAATGGCGTAAATGACGATGCTATCGTGCCCACGATTGGAGCCGTAGAGAAACTTCCCAGATGGCGCGACATGCACATCAGCGGTATGACTGGTGCTATCGAAATCGTCTGGAAGCGTGGTGATGGTTTGGATTTCATTGAGCGTGCCATCCGTTTCGTTGTAGGCGAATGCGGTAACTGTGTTGCCGATTTCGTTTATGACATAGGCATATTTTCGACTCGGATGGAAATCAAAGTGGCGCGGCCCAGCACCCGGCGCAACCTGAGCCCAAGGTTGGTGGTTCGGCGTTAGCTTTCCTTCGGTGAGGCAGATTTGGTAAATCAAGACCTTATCAAGCCCCAGGTCAGGCGCGAATGCGTAGCTATTCCCGGTATCGATTACGATGGAATGGGCGTGAGGGCCTGTCTGTCGCTGTGGATTAACGCTCGACCCTTGATGCTGAATGAAATCGGTCATCTCTCCAAGCCCACCGTCATCCTGTATCGGATGGACGCACACACTGCCTCCACCATAATTCGCTGTCAGTACATATTGCCCCGTCGCATCAACACTCAAATGACATGGAGCCCCGCCACCTGACGGTTGCTGATTTAAGAAGGTCAGTGCCCCAGTTTCGGAATCAATAGAGAACGCACTCACCGCCCCACTCGACTGACCGGCAAACTCACCCACCTCGTTGACCGCGTAGAGATAGCGTTTCTCCGGATGGATGGCCAGAAAAGATGGATTTTCCACCCCTACTGCCTTGCTGACATATTCAAGCGCACCAGTAGATTGGTCTAGCCGATAGACGTAAATGCCTTCGCTCTCTGTAGCTGTGTAGGTTCCAATGTAAGCAAGAACTGCTTTGTTATTCTGTTCGCTCATTTTTTATCCTCCAGATTTAATGTCTTTTGGGCTCCTGACTCCTGCTTGATTGAGCCAAAAGGCCAATTGACTTTACCACGTCTTTTGCGCTCCTTGAAAGAAACTTTAACGACGTGTTTCTCCTTTTCTCCCTCTGCCTGCCCTTTTTCGTTTTCCCAGTTATCGAGTCTTTTCTTGGTATATTCTACATAGGTAGGTGAGATATCTATTCCGATAAAGTTGTGACCGAGAATTTTTGCAGCGACCAGAGTCGTCCCCGTACCACAGAATGGGTCGAGTATAACCTTTTTCGAGTCGCCGGGCATAGAGTAGATTGCACGTATAGGCAGTTCAATGGGAAATGGGGATGGATGCGAGTCGGTTCGCTTAACGGGTTTGAACTGCCAAATAGAACCGATTTTGGCATGTTGTGATTCTAATTCCTTACCAACTAGATGCTTACCAATTGGCTTGTATAGCCAATAGATACGTTCATCAACCTGCCAGAATCTCCAGCCCCGAATGTTGCCTGCTAGCATACGGTCCCATATTATCTCCTGACGTAGAACCCAATTTGATTGTGAAACCCATGTGTACGGGTGTATCAAATTGCCTTGTTCCCATCGAATTTTGTGATTGTAAAAGAGCGACCCACCCGGCTTGGTCACCCGAAATAGTTCGTTTAAGACTTTAGTCTGCCATGCTTGATACTCTGCCTCTGGCATATAGTCATCAAAGTGGCTGTACGCTTTGTTTGAAATAAGCCAACCGCTTATTTTTTTTCGTTTATTGTAGGGGGGAGAAGTTACAGTTACATCAACAAAAGAATCAGGCAATTTCTGTAATTCTTTCAAGACATCTCCGACGATAACTTCGTCTAATGGTGGGTTAATCGTTTCACTCATTATTCCGGAACTCGCTAATTCTTCTTGGTTTGATATCCTGTTTAGTAAAATCACTGAGTCTTCTTGCCAATTCTTCGGGCACAACATGCAAAATGACATCTTCGCCCTTCAGCATCATCCCTCCATCACTGAGACCAACCATATCTCTAACTGCTTCTTTGACGCTATCTCGTTTAACATCGTGAAACTTAGGGATGCGAGAAATCTCCGTCGTTATCTGTTCAATGGTGCGATGTCCATCAATTAAACGCCGTTCCAATTCTTGAAGTGCTTTTAGAATAGCACGATATATTTCAGCCATATCTTCTGTCGGTTCAGAAAACAGTTGTTCAATTTTCATCTTAACTTGATCTGGACTGAAATCGTTCAATACAACATCTAAAAGATCTATTGCGTTGAATTGGCGTGATTCTGCGGCTTCAACGAATTCTGCGAGTTGATTAACTGTCCAGCATGAAATTCGCAGATTTTCTGCACGTCTTGCGGCTTGGTTATCTGCTTTGCTTTGGCCCGGATAGTCAGGAGCGACGAGTAAGCAACCATCAGCTTCTTTTTCTATCATATGACTTTGCAAACCTGCAAAATCTATTGCGCTCAAAGATGGAATATCGTGAGAGGATTTTGCTTCAAGTGTAATTTTCTTTTTACCGCCCGGATACTCAATGAACCGTGCTATTCCGTCTGGCTGGTCAGCTCCTGAAATGTGGGTTGCAACAAAACCAAGAGAGCGTACGGCGACAACAATCATGACCTCAAGCTCATTCATGTCGTTCGCCGCATCTCTCAATAATTTTCCTATTGTTGATAGCGTGTATGTTCTGTCTTTAACAAGCCTTCGCAAGAGACTATCGCGTTGTTCCAATACCACGCCTACAATGTGAGGTGGTAACTGGCTTTCTCTAAGATAAATCTCAAGCAATGCTTCCGCGGTTACGAAGTCCTCCAGTAAGCGTTTGGCTTGCCCATCACTTGCGTATTCTCTCACGAGTTCATGGTCTTGATTCAGCCAAAAAGTTGATGTTCTTGGATTGAATCTCACCAATCTCGAAGCAAGGTTGTCACCTCGATATTGATAGCGAAATTTGTTTCGAGGTGTTGTATAAAGTGACTGTATCAATGCCTCTAAGTCTGTGTCCGCATCAATTTCAATATAAAACCAGTCTTCGTCTGCTTCAGTCCCTTGCGTATCTGTTTTCTGAATGGTTAGCGCGTCAGCGATAGGATATTCAACTTGATATGGAGAAACAATTTCTTTCTCTCCTTCCTTAGGTTGAGCTGTTGTCTCTGTATCATCAGTTTTGATTTGATAACGTGTATCAGCTTCATTAAATATCTCTCTTAATACACTCCGAAATTTTTCCTTCAATTCTGATTCTTCTATGGTATCCCGGGAAGCTTTCAGTCCCTGGTCAAGATCGTCAGCATCTATGTCAGCACGAAGACGATTAAAGGTTCCATAGCGTAGTGGTCGCAAGCCAAAGAGCGGGTCATCTTCGTTGATGAGACGACCTCGCACCTGAATAAAAAAACCGTGACTTCTGTGAAGGTCATCACTCTTCCCGCCGAACAACATCTCGCGAGTTACTGTCACAGTGCCAGCAATTCCAGACTTAAAAGTGTTCGATTTGAGATAATCGCCATCAACGGACCAAGCCTCACCTGTGCTTCTCTCTAAGGCTTGGAGCCGTTCCTTTGGCAAGTCTTTCATGTCAAATTTTACAACTTCTTCGTAATCTTCTTTAGAGCTCTGTACCTCTTGCCCGTTCAAGTAAAGGTGGAAAGAGTCGCCTAACGGCATTGCAGTGCTAAGTACCCACTTTAGCCTTCCTTCTTTTATCTCTCGAGCTTTGGCCTTCAGGTCTTCCAAAATCGCAATTGTCCAAGAGTCTGTTTCGTCCAGAGCGTCTGAATGGATGCCAGTCGTATTGAAGATTTCTGATATGTACGATTCATCGGAAAATCTATCCCAATCATCAATATCCCGGACGGGTAAATGAATGGGTTCAACTTTCCCTGTCGGTGAAGGTAAAAATTTGGTGAAGTCCACTGTGACTGAAAGAATGGAGCCTTGACTGCTTTTCGTCACGTAAGTTAATCGGTTTGCGATTGCATAGGTAGCAAGTTTGCCGATACCGAATTTCCCAATCTGTTTGCGTTTTCGCCTTGACTCAATTTCCTCCGTTCTTTTATTACTTCGCCCGATTTGCCACAGATCAATTAGACCGGTATAATCCATGCCAACGCCATTATCAAACACTATTGCGAAATTCTGGTCAGAGTTGCTAGGCGACGGGACATACACACGACATTCTGACGCATCAGCATCGTAAGCATTAACGACCAGTTCCTCTATTGCTTTGAGCGGTGACTGATAGAGTTGGTCCGAGAGTAACTGAATCAGTTCATACGACACTGAAACTTGAACAGGGTCACCATGTTCGTCGAAATGATCAATTGCATTTGCAATCAAGGGTGATGATTGGTTCACAATATCTTCTCCCAATATACTAAATTGACGAGTATGAAACATGTGTTAAGCATGAAGCTTATCCGATATTTTACCGTATTACAGAAAACGAAACAACTCTATTTTGAATCGTTGTGAGAAGAGAAAGCCCATTATTCTGTATATTGCTTTCGTGCTCATCCCGGTGTCCATGCACGAGGGGCAATGCCTTCGACATGCGTTTTGACATCGACAACTGCTGGTCGATTCGCCGAGAATGCTTGGTCGAGTGCCCCAGAGAGTTCGCTCGGTTTGTTGACCGTAACGCCAAAGCACCCCATTGATTCAGCAATCTTGACGAAATCGGCATCGGGGAACAGCCAGAGTTCATCGGAGCCGGGTGTCCGTCCACCGTAGACAGACTCGACACCGCCCTGTTCTTGGTTGAGGGAGTGGTTGTTGTTGACAAGGATAATCGCGTTGATGCCGCATTTCACCGCGGTATCCAATTCTGCCAGATGATACCAGATGCCACCGTCGCCGGTGAAGCAGAGCACAGGTCGGTCAGGTTGGGCACACTTCGCACCTAGGGCGGCGGGCAGTCCCCAACCGAGAGAACCAGAGCAGCGAATGAACATCTGGTCGGGATGCTTGAGGTCAATCATCGTGCCGGTCCAGATGCCGGAATGGCCTGTGTCGGACACGAGAATCGCGTCGGAGGGCAGATAGTCGGTCAGTTCCCGGCAGAGGCGTTCTGGTCGCATCGGCACAATGTCCGAGTTGACCTGCTCGCTAACGTCCGCTCTCCACGCCTGAACCAGTTCCTGTACCCGGCCAACCCATTCAGCCCGTGACGCGACGGCTTCGGCGTGTTCAATCATTCGGCGCAGTGTGTTTCTGACATCGCCCTGCATCCCCACTTGAATTGGGTAATTGCGCCCCAGTTCATCCGGGTTGATGTCGAGTTGGATAATCGGTGTGCCCTGCGGTGGAATGCTGTAGCCGTTGGTCACCTGTCCTCCGGTGTGACTACCGATAAAAAAGACGAGGTCTGCCTCGCACACCGCTTGGTTAGCGCAGGCTCGTGAGTATGAACCGGGGACACCAACCGCCAGCGGATGAGCATACGGAAACATCGCTTTGGCGTTCAAAGCGGTTGCAACCGGGATGGAGAGTTTTTCGGCAAGGGCAACGAGTTCGGCGCGAGCGTCTGAGGCGGTCACGCCACCCCCAGCGACGATGATGGGCCGTTTGGCGTTTGTGAGCAGTTGAAGTGCTGCTGTAACTTTTTCTAGCTCCGCTTCCGGCCGGAACGGCGGCACTTGGGCGAAGTCATCTTCAATGATGACATCCAGCTCTGCCTCCCGGTCTATGACCGACGACCCAGCGATACCCTCTAGGTCGAGATGGACCGGTCTCGGTGTCCCCGACGTGGCGGAACGAAACGCTTGACGTAAATAGACAGGGAATTGCTCCGGGTTGGCAACAAACGCGCTGTATTTGGTGACTGCCGAGAAGGGATTAACATGGTCAACTTCCTGATAAGCGTGGCGTTGTTGGTTAATCTGGTTTTCCCGACCCGTCAAGGCAATCACCGGCGCGCAGGCCAGATAGGCATCCTGTAACCCGGCGGCGAGATTGACCGCACCCACTGACTGAGCCATGCAGAGACTGGGGCAGCGGTTGACTCGGGCGTAGGCATCTGCCATATATGCGGCGGCTTTCTCCCCGTGGGTTTGAACGCGCTTAATGCCTAACTTTTCCATTTCCATTAAGGCTCTCGGGCCGATGTACGGCATAAAAAAGACGTGGGTAATCCCGAAACCGTGGACAGTTTCAGCAAGAAATCGAGCTCCTGTCATTTTTGGCATACTTTTTCTCCTCTAATGTAAAGATGAAACACAAATACCATTTTACCTGCTTTTCGCTTTCGGTTCAACAAAAATCACAAGAATCGAAGAATGGAAGGGAAAAGACTGGCAGGGTGGAAGGATGGGAGGATAGAGGGAAGAAACTTTATCCAATCTTCCAGTCTTCCAATCCCAATCTTCCAATCTTCCCTATTTCTGAACACTGACCGACTCGACTTTTATGCTGGGCGTAAGATTTTTTACTTGACGAAAAAGCAGATTTTAGCGAAAATAGAGGTATCGCATTGCTCAAAGCACGAAAGCGGATGCTTAAATCGCTCTAAGAAATCGAAAATCCCTTAACTCCTGCGAAGAGAATAAACCATGAAAGCATCGAAAAAGCGTATGGCACCACGCGGTACTTGCCGAATCCTGTATGTCAGCGACCCATCTTCGATTGCGACGAACCTTTTGCCCGAACCTGTTCGACCAAAAGATCTTCGCAATTGGGTCGATATGGTCGCGGATAGCGGTGTGGATATTTTTGACCAAGAGATCTTTTCCCAAGGTTGGACAGCTTACTGGCGTTCTGAAAGCACTGAATACGAATACGACCGCCGCAAACAGCATCGCCGATTTATCCCAATGTTAGATGGAGGCACACAACCTTTGGATATCCTCATTGACCAAGCGCACAAACGAGGGATGAGGTTTGTCGCCGGTTTCCGTATGAACGACAACCACGCCTACCAAGCCCGGCAGCAAGGGTTGAGCATCGCCCAATTCATTGAAGGCAATCCGCAATGGCGTTTGACTGAGTTTCCGGATGGCGAACTGTACAAGCAGGGAGAGCCTCTCGATTTTACCTTCGCTGAGGTCAGGGAGTTTACCTTTGGTGTCATAAAAGAGGTGGCACATCGTTTCGATATCGATGGCGTTGAGTTATGCTTTCGGGACTTTGCCTATTTCCCGCCGAACACGGGTAAAGAACGGATGCACCTGATGACCGAACTGATTCAAAGAATTCAGGCGATGCTCATCGGACGGAGCAGGACGAAAGCCACGAAACCCCTGCTGGGCGCGCGAGTCTTTTCCACGATTGAGGAATGCAGAACTCTTGGGCTCGATGTCCCAACGTGGATTTATAACGGTCTGCTTGACTATCTATCCCCTCAAGATGTCATGTATTGCGATTTTAACCTGCCTCTTGAGGAATGGTCTGCGCTGACCCGTTCCTCCGAGTGTATGCTCTACCCGGCGATTCTGCCGTGGACGAGCTACCGGGCGCGATACCGGCTAGGCAACAAACTGTTGAGCGATTCCACCTGTCGGGCAATGGCGCAAACCTTCTACGGCGCGGGTGTTGACGGAATCTCTATTTTCAATCACTTTTGTGCCATGTCCCACCCGCCTTTTTATCCTCACCAGATGCGGATATTCCATGAACTGCGAGACCCGCAGAAGGTGGTTGCCGGTGAGCGACACTACATTTTTGACCCGACCTGGGCGGGATTAACCGGTTTTGGGGGGGATGGAATCGCAAGCACCGGTGCAGTCAAGGCACAGAAGCTGGTACTTGACCGGTGCACGCCCAATCCAACGGGTGAATACCCGTTCCAACTGTATGAAGACCTTCAGCGTACCGGTGGCGCGACGCTGCTCTTCCGTGGTTTCGGTCTTACAGAAAACGATGAACTCGAGGTCATGCTAAATGGCCGTATGATACCGGACGACAGGGTAGGCCGAACGGCAGGAAGCGATATGGCGGGTCACGTTAGAGCATCCGAAGATGGGGCTGTGATGTGTAATCCAGAGCGAGGCCGTATTGATTTTCGAGGAGACCCGATGCCCCCGTTTTCCACGCGATGGTTCTCTCTTGACCCGTCAACTGCGGTCTTCGGCCAAAACTGTCTAACCCTGAAACTCACCCAGAGCGATCCGGTGGGAGAAGGTGAGCAAATCGTTGTTGATGAATTAGAAATCTGGGTCTACCCCAAATGAGCAAATCATTCAGAAAGGTTTTGGATTGCCCCGTCTCAGGAGACTGGGCAATCCAAGGAGAATATCTATGGTTTATCGTCCTCAAACCCTACGGTTCACTGTTTGTGTGTTACTCACTATGCTATCCCCACTCATTGTCGTTTTGGGCGCGTTATGCTTAATGCACCCCAAACGAGCGGGTGCCGACCAAGCACTGAGCCCATATCGAACCGAGGCACGTCGGACTTATCAGAGCATCGAAATTGACGGAGAACTCAGTGAATCCGACTGGCAGAATGCGAAACCGATCAGTCAGTTTGTCCAACTAGAGCCGGACGAGGGCAGAGCCGTCACCCAACCGATGGAGGCACGTATCCTTTATGACGAGAAGAACATCTACTTCGGCTTTGTCTGTGCGGATTCAGATTTCTCCAAGTTGGTCGCCAACGAAATGCGCCGCGATGGTAGTGGGCGAGACGGGTTGCGTGAGAACGACCACATTTTTATCCTGCTTGATACCTACAACGATTCACGAAGCGGATTCTTTTTTCGGGTCAATCCGTTGGGCGCCATGGAAGACATTGCTTTGATGGACAACGGCGAGAGTCGGAATCAGGACTGGGATGCGGTATGGACAGCTCGCACCAAAATGAACGGCGACAACTGGACTGCGGAGATTGAGATTCCGTTTAGCCAACTCCGTTTTGCGAAGAGCGAAAAGATGACCTGGGGGATGAATGTGGGCAGGAGCATCCCGCGCAACCAAGAGGAGGCGACCTGGGTACCGCTTAAAAAATCACACGGTTTTTGGGCTCGATATCGTACCGACAACCTCGGCAGCTTGGTCGGTTTGGAGGGCATTACCCCAAAGCGGAACCTGGAACTGCTGCCTTACTTTTTGCCGGGGATGAATCGCACGAAAGCGGAAAATCGAACCGAGGGCGTATTCGACATAGGGTTGGATGTCAAGTACGGTATCACCCCAAATCTCATTGCTGATGTAACCTTTAACACCGATTTCGCTCAAGTTGAATCCGACCAAGAACAGGTCAACCTCACCCGTTTCAGTCTATTTTTCCCTGAGAAGCGTCCCTTCTTTCTAGAAGGCGCGGGCATGTTTGATTTCGGTATTCCACGCACAAGTACCCGCCGCCCCCCTCCACTGCTTCTATTTTATAGCCGTCGTATTGGGCTAGAGGAAGACCGTGCTGTTCCGATTATCGCAGGCGGCAAGATGACAGGCAAAGCAGGTCCCTTCAGCTTAGGGATACTGAATGTAACTACCGACGAGATTCAGATTGAATCCTCCACCGACGAACCTCAGATTGACTCGCCGACAACTGTGCCGACGACGAACTTCTCCGTGCTACGGGTGAAGCGAGATATCGGAAGTGGCTCAAGTGTCGGGATAATCGCCATCAATAAGCAGGATGCCTCAACCCACAACCGGTCAGGCGGGTTTGACTTTGTGTATCGGCCAACGGACAATATTAATGTACGCGGGCTCTGGGCGCGCACATCGGGGCAAGGCAATGGCTTGTACCTCGGCAGCGGTTGGCAGAACACCAGTTTTCGACTTAGGGGGGCGTATATGGACATTTCAGAGGACTTTAACCCGGAGGTCGGATACATTAGGCGAACCGGTGTCCGCTACATCCGTGGGGAACTGCGGTATACGCCCTGGGTCAGAAAATTTGGGGTGCGCCGAATCTGGATGGGACCGGAATTAGACCTGATTCTCAATCAGGAAAATAACTTGCAAACCCTAAACATCTCATTGGTCAGTTTCTTTCGCTTTGAAAACGGGGCTTGGGTCGCCTTTCTACCAAGACGAACATCAGAAAATCTTGAGGAAGATTTTGAAATCCGGGAGGGCATCATTATACCGATTGGCGAATACCGTTTCACCGAGTGGCGGTTTCGGGCTTCCACCGATGATACAAAAGCAATTGCAGGTGAGTTCGGTATGAATTTCGGCAGCTTCTACAATGGCAACAGGAGAGGCTTTAACGTTGACGTGGCGTTCAAACCAAACGGGCGTTTCAGTATTGCACCACAGTTTGAGTTTAACCGTGTCACGCTCCCAGTTCCAGGCGGTAGTACTATTAACTCTGTCGAAGTACGTGATGAGGCGAACAGTACTATCAACTCTGGCGAAGTACGTGATGAGGCGAACAACTGGAGAGTTGATAGTACTAGGAGAGTTAATAGTACTTTCAATGCGAGTATCTTCGGTGGTCGGGCAAGCTACTCCTTCTCCACAAGCTTTTTTGCCAAGATTTTCGCCCAATGGAATAGCGACGACGACGTAATTGGTACGAACTTCCTGCTCAACTACATCTACCGCCCCGGTAGCGATTTCTACCTCGTTTTCAACCAGACTTACGAGACCAAAGGCACAAAGCCCGTCCCTCTGGATTCCACCGTCGGGGTAAAGATGACGTATTGGTGGAATCCTTAAAGAGCGGAAGAATGGAAGAGTGGATTATTTCAAAATGACCATCTTCTTGGTGGATTGGTAGTCACCTGCTTGGAGGTGGTAGAAGTAGGTCCCGCTAGACACGCGCTCCCCATTGTCGTTGCGACCATCCCAGTGGATGGCTTTCTGTTTCGACTCATACGCTGTCGCCCGTTGATATCCAAGGTTAATTGTTCTCACAACGGAACCGCCCATGTCGTAAATGGTCAAGGTCACGTCAGCGGGTGCTGCCAACCGATATGCAATCCATGTCTCTGGGTTGAATGGATTAGGGTAGTTCTGAAGCAGTACGGTTTGCTTGACCCATCCCAATGTGGTTAGCTTTGCGGAAGGGTCAACGGCGAGCTGTTGGTCTGGGGGGAGGAGGCCGAGGTCAATGACATCAAACACATCGGCGGCACCTGCATCGCTGCCCGCGTTGTCCGCCTGATGAACGCCCACAACGGCGTAGAGTCCATCAATGGATACCGACCGCCCGAATTGGTCAAACTTGCCTGTACCGAGCGCAACGACCCTTTTCTGCTCGCCCCAAGCCAATCCGTTTCGTAAAAAGGAGTAGATGGACCCTTTGTCGATATGGTTGGCAGGGGAGTCGCCGGGGATATCCGGGCTGGGCGGATGGTCGTCGAGCCACGCGCCGATAAGTGCGGTTTCGCCGCTGATGGAAACGGAGACACCGAATTGGTCGTCGGTCTCCGCATCGCTGGCGAGCAGTTTGGCTTGCTGAACCCATCCAAGTCGGGTCCGGACGAAGATATAGGCGGAACCGGTGTCACTGCCGGCGTGGTCGTCCTTCCACGCCCCGATGATGATGTTGTCAGTGTTGATGTCAACCGCATGTCCGAACTCGTCGCCGAGCGCGGCATCTTCAGCGGTGAGTTTTGCCTGTTGTGTCCAAGTTGCCCCGCTGCGGGTAAAGAGATACGCCGCCCCCGCATCAATTCCAATCGCATCGTGTCCGGGGGCACCAATAATCGCAGTATCGCCACTGATTGCGGCTGAGAATCCGAACCTATCGCCCTCCAGCCCGTCGGTGGGGGCGAGTTTTGCCTGTTGTATCCAGACAGTGCCGCTCCGCACGAAGATGTATGCGGCACCGGAGTCGATTCCATTCTGGTCTCGCCCGTGCGCGCCGATGATGGCGGTATTCCTATCAATGGCTACGGTCGCACCAAAGTGGTCTAGTGAGGCGGTATCGTTACCGATGAGCTTTGCCTGCTGAATCCAGTCGGTGCCGCTCCGCACGAAAACGTACGCGGAACCGCCTTCGGGTGCGGCATCGTCATCGCCGTACGCTCCGATAATGGAGGTTTCGGCACTAATGGCAACGGAGTAGCCGAATACGTCCCCGGTCTGACCGTCGTTGGGAACGAGTTTCGCCTGCTGAATCCAGTCATCTTTTCGCCGTCCAAAGATATACGCGGCGCCGGAGTTTCTGCCCGCATCGTCATCTTGCCGGGCCCCTACGATGGCAAGGTTCTTACTGATGTCAACCGCTGTACCGAATTGGTCTTCGGATGCGGTCTTGGTGTCGAAGAGTTTGACTTGCTGTATCCAACCCGTCTCCTCACGCTTAAAGATGTATGCCGCGCCTGAGGAGGGACCGCCGGCGGTGTGGCTGGGTGAGCCTGAGATGACCGTATCGCCACTGATGCTGACGGTTTTTCCGAACTGGTCACTGATCTGGCCGTCGCTGGCGGTGAGTTTTGTCTGCTGTGACCAGAACGGTTTGGCTCGCTGGAAAATGTAGGCGGCACCGTAGGAATCTTCTCCGATCTGGCCGTTTCGGGCACCAATGACGGCGGTCTCGCCGCTGATGGAGACGGAGTAGCCGAACTCATCTCCCTCTTTGGTATCTCTGCCAATCATCTGCCAGAACACGGCGTTGCGTTTCTGTTTCCAAGCACCTGCCGCGCGCTCAAAGATGTAGGCGGCACCTCTTCCCCGGTTATTGGGCGCACCAATAATAGCGAAGTCCCCACTGATGGCGACGGAGAACCCGAATCGGTCTCTTAGCTTCGTATTGTGACCGGTGAGTTTGGCTTGTTGTGTCCAGTGATTCCCGCTCCTTACGAAGATGTAGACGGCACCGGAGTCCTCACCTTTCGCATCGCTCCTGAGTGCGGTTGCCATGATGGTATCTTCGCTTACCGCGACCGCGTATCCGAACCATTCAAAAGCGCCCGCATCCTCCGCGTAGATTTTTGCTTGCTGTGTCCAATTGTTTCCGTTTCGGACGAATACATACACCGCACCTGCATCGGAAAATGGCTCATTGCTTTTGTGCGCTCCGATGACCGCGGTATCCCCATCAATAGCGACGGAGAAGCCAAACGCATCTCCTGCCGCTAGGTCGCCGGGGAAGAGTTTGATTTGCTGAGTCCAACCATTTTGGTCGCGCACAAAGATATAGGCTGAACCCGTATTCTCTCCAAGGTCAGCATTCCTGGGAACACCTACGATGGCGTAATTGCCACTTATCGCAACTGCGGACCCAAATTCATCATCCGCATCTATGTCGCTGGAAGCGAGTCGGGCTTCAAGCTCCCAGGTCGTTGTGCCTCGCTTGAAGATGTGTACGGCACCTGAGTCCTCGCCACCTTCGCCATCGTCACGCTCAACGCCGACGATGGCGTAATCTCCGCTGATGGCAACGCGGGAGCCTAGGTTGTCGTTTGCCACTGCATCGCCTGAAGTCAGCCTTCTTGCAGCGTCGCTTTGTGTTACTTGTCCAACTCCTAAAATGAGAATGAGCAGGAGTGTTTGAAATGTCTTCATCGTTTCTCCTTATATTGGCAGTCTTAACGCCTTATGCTTAAGGCATTAATACTGCTCTGAATTTAAAAAAACTCGGTTTCTACGGTTTCTACTACTTCAAAATAATCATCCGTCGGGTGGATTGGAAGTCTTTTGTTGTAAGGGTGTAGAAGTAGATTCCACTTGCCACTGTGTCGCCTAACTGGTCTTTGCCGTTCCAGTGTGCGGCGTGTGCTTTGCTGAGATGGATGCCTTGTGCTTGGATGCCGAGGTCTAGCTCTCGGATAAGCTTGCCTTTGATGTTGTAAATACGGATGGCGACTTCTCCTTTTTCGACCAGCTGATAGGGTATCCAGGTTTCCGGATTGAAGGGGTTCGGGTAATTTTGGAGCAGTGCGGTTTGCTTAATCTGCCCCAATGTTGTGTGTTCTAGTGAGGTTGGGTCCACGGACAGAAAGTAGTCGGGATGGAGGAAACCGAGGTCAACCCCATTGAAGACGTACGCGGAGCCAGAGTCTTGTCCTGAATCGTCGTTTCCATACGCTCCAACGATAGCGAAGAGACCCTTGATGCCGATGGAGGCACCGAACAGGTCAAGTCGCGCGGCACCCTCGCCGATTTGACGCTTTGCGGTCCAGGATAAACCGCTCCGCAGGAACGTGTACGCCGCACCGTTATTTGCACCGATGTCAATGTCTCCGCCATCCGATTTCCATGCCCCGACAATAAGCCAGTCTTTGTCGATAGCGACAGCCGCACCGAACTGATCGCTCGTTGATGCGTCGCCCGCGCTTAGCTTTGCCTGCTCAATCCAGTTCGTGCCCCGGCGCGCAAAAACGTAGGCAGCACCTGTATCAGCGACTTCATGGTCGTCTTTTGGGGCACCGATAACGGCGGTATCACCACTAATCGAGACGGAGAACCCAAATTCATCACCAATCCCCATATCGCTGGAAATCAGGGTTGCCTCCTGTTGCCAAGCACTCCCACTCCGTGCGAAAATATACGCGCCTCCCGAATCCTCGCCGGCTTCATCTCTTTGGTGAGCCCCAACGATGGCTGTATTCCCACTAATCGCTACGGAGTAGCCGAACAGGTCGGAAGCGACAGGAGTATTGAGCTGGAGTTTTGCCTGTTCTGTCCAAACAGTGCCGTTCCGCACGAAGATGTATGCCGCCCCTGAATCGGCGGTTAGGTTGTCTTTCCCAAACGCACCGATGAGTGCTGTATCTCCGTCAATCGCAACAGACGCACCGAAATGGTCAAACTGTTGTGCATCACTGCTCGTGAGTTTGGCTTGCTGTATCCAAGAGATTCCGCTCCGCACGAAGATATAGGCCGCACCGGCATCGGGGGCGAGGTCGTCGTTTCCATAAGCGCCGATGAGTGCGGTGTCCCCACTGATGGCAACCGAGTAGCCGAACAGGTCGCCGGGGGCGATGTCGTTGGCAATCAGCTTCGCTTGTCGAGTCCAATCAATCCGTCGACGGCTGAAGATGTACGCAGCACCTGCATTGCTACCGCCATCGTCGTCTTGCCGAGCACCCACAATGGCGTAGTTTTCACCGATGGCGACAGCGTAGCCGAACTGGTCCTCAGACGCTGTTTCGCTGTCACTCAGCTTCGACTGCTGTTGCCAAGCCGCTTCTGCGTGCTCGAAGATATAAGCCGCCCCTGAACTTGAGCCGCCTGCACTGTGATTGGGCGCGCCCACAATCAGTCTGTTTCCACGCAGCTCTACGACCCCTCCAAATCTGTCCCCCTCCTCGCTGTCGTGGCCTGCAAATTTTGTCTGTTGTTCCCAGAGCTTCTTCGCATTAGGAGTGAAAATATAGACTTTACCGGAACCGTCCGCTCGCGTGGCACCTATCACAGCGATTTTGTCGCTTATCGCTACCGAGGTGCCGAACGCAAAGCCATCTACTTTTCGATTCGGAATGATTCGCCTTTGGAATCGACCCGTTCGCTGTACCCACTTAGAGCCTTCGCGCTCAAAAATATACGCCGCACCGGTAGGACCGTTTTCGGGACACCCAACGATGGCGAAGTTCCCGTTTATTCCTACCGAAACCCCAAACCGATCGCCGCTCCCTGTGTTGTTCCCAACTAATTTTGCCTCTTGCGTCCAAGCCGTGCCGTCGCGAGTGAAGATATATGCCGCACCGGAATCTTTGCCCAGGTGACCGTTCCGAATACAGCCGACAATCGCACTGTTTCCGCTAAGCGCGACGGCGTAGCCGAAATAGTCGAATCGTTGGGTATCTTCAGGGATGAGTTTGGCTTGCTGGGTCCAACTCGTTCCGTTCCGTACAAAAACGTACACTGCGCCACCGTCCGCTTTTGGCCAATTGTGTCGATGTGCCCCGACGATGGCGGTGTCGCCGTCAATGGATACGGAGATGCCGAAGAAGTCTGCTGGGTCTAGGTCTGCGGGCAGGAGTTTTGCCTGTTGTGTCCAACCCGCACCTTGACGCACAAAGATATAAGCCGCCCCCGCTTTTTTCCCGACATCCTCATCTTTTTTCGGGGGGTCAGAAGGCATCCTAAGATTCTTTGAAGGCGCGCCAACAATCGCATAATTTCCGCTCATCGCAACAGACGCACCGAACGTGTCGCCGGCACCGGGGTCAGAGGCAATCAGTTTTTGACTCTGAACCCATTCTTGGTCGCTCCGTATGAAGATTCGGGCAGAACCAGTATCGTTTCCGCCATCGCTGTCCTCATAAGGTACACCGACGATGGCGATGTTTCCACTGAGAGAAACACTTTTGCCCAAGTTGTTATTAACAATGGCACCACTTGTACTGAGCCGAATGACCTCCGCGTGGCTCTCGGTTATTCCTCTAAATCCTAGCATGAAGATGAAGAGGGGGATTGATAACAGATTCGTCATTTTCGATTTATGCACACTTATATCTCCTTTTTTTGTTTGATTGGCAAATTGTCTGCCCTTACGAGTAGCGGTTTGCGCCACCGATTGCTTTGAATGGTCGTCTATCGACAGGCGACCATTCAAAACGCAGCGAGACTCTAGCCGCTGTATTGCAGGCGATGTTCCCTGCTATCCGGTTACCTTTGCAATGACCAGCGTTATATCGTCTGCTTGTTCTTGACTTCCCATAAACCGGTGGGCATCTCCCACCATTCGATTTATTCCACCTATTGACGAGACATTGTCTTGACAGGAACGCAACACGCTTTTTTCCATTCGAGCGTACCCATACATCTCTTCTTGCCGATTACATGCTTCAACGAGGCCGTCTGTATGAAATATCAACGTGTCCCCGAGGCTGAGTTCAACTTCTTTGAGGATATCCCCAACGGATAGCTGTCCATCGATAACGGTACTAGCGTGTCTGTCACTTTGCGGTAGTGATATATATCGGGGTGGCCGGCTTCGGACCAGACTAGCGTCTTCTGCTCTAGGTCGATTGCAACAGGAGATAAAGGGGGTAAGGTGCAGTCGACGACACAGAATCTCGTTGAGTGTACATAACATTGCGCCGGGGGTCTGTTCCTGTATCGCATATTCAAGCATCCCTGAAAACATGACGGCGGGGATGGCGGCGGACATATCGTGCTCAGCGACATCTCCCACGATAATCGCTAGCTGGGTCTCCCCTTTATCTAACCATAAGTAGTTGTAGTAGTCGCCCCCTACGCTGTTGGCGGTGAGGCATTTCCCCGCAAGGTCTAGCCCTTTGATGTTGGGTGCTTCAGGGAGCAGTCCCATTTGTGTGTCGTAAGCGACTTGAAGTTCTTGAGACAGAATTTCTCTGTGTACAAGGGCTTCAACAACTCGATTGGCAACGGCCAAGGGGACAGCAAGTATAACCACAAAGGCGATTGCTGAGACGGTGAGAAACCACTTTGCTTGGGGGTATAGGGGCGCGTAAGCTTCCATCACAGGGAGATAGGCGAGTACGGTCCAGTCGGGCCCATGAGAATCGTCTGCCCCTCGTGACCAACCGACCAGGATTTTTTCCCCTCGTTTCGGGCGCGTCACGCTTGACGCACCCGAAACGACTTCTTGCTCGCCGAGTATGAAGCCGTTTTTATTGGTTAGATTTGTCCATACTTGCTTGGGGATTTTGACACTTGGACCGGCTTTTAGAATCTGCTCTCGCTCGCTCTCGTTTCGGGCGCGCCACGCTTGACGCACCCGAAACGACTCGCGCGTCGCAAGGAGGAGTCCGTTTCGGTTAATCAGTTCGTAGTACCATGTCTGGCCTTTACTGAGTGCCCCAATGAAGGGCCGATTCTGTTTCATGTTCTGGATGTTTTCCATATTGTAGATGGCTTTGATTACTCCACTGCTCTGACTATCTGGGGCGGTGATATTCATGTTGATATCCACGGAGTACACTTCGGCACTTTCGTCGTAGTCAATGTCTCCAATATGCTCGCCTTTTTCTCTTGCGGCCGCCCACCACGGCTCTCCGACGGGAGGGTCGTCGCCACTGCCTTGGTCGAAGTCGCTTGTTTTGTTGGTAGCGGCAATGACGTAGCCTCTGCTATCGGTAATGAATATCTCCTTAAATCTGTTCTGCGTTGTGGCTTGGAGGGTCTTGAGCAGTGTCGCAGTCGTTTTGGGTGCCTTACGCATAAGGCACCCAAAACGAGTGGAGTTTGTGGTCAGACCGTCGGTTTGCCACGCTGTGTGTAGTTCATCAAAGGTACGCGCTCGCCCAGTGACTACAGCGTTTAGGATGGTGGGCATCGTGCTCCAGTCCGAGGACGGATGGTCGCGTGAGCGAGCGCATTTCTGACGAGAAGCATCGCGTTGTCCATTTCTCTGTTCCGAAGGACGGATGGTCGCGTGAGCGAGCGCATAATTTTGTCCATCACCTCAATCGCTAGGTCTCTCTGCCCCTCACCAATTACTTGTTTTAACGTTTTCTGGCTCGAAAGAAAGGAGAGCATCGAGGCCACAGACAAAGGGACAAGGCCAATTAGCAGGAATATGATGACGATTTTCCTTTTTAGTGCTCTACCTTGTTTGCCAGTCATTGAGATACTTCCTCCATCACCGTTCCTACAATCGTGACATCGTCTGCTATTGGTCTAAGGTCTGACATGCCGCAATGACATCTTCGGACGTAGACGATGAACCGACCTGCATCTCGATCTCCAGAATGGCGGCTTGTGTCAGCCACCCTTCCTTAAAGGTGTGGTGTGCCTCGATTGCCTGTGTGCAGTCGCGTAGGAGAATGATGTTGTAGCCACGCTGTCCCATCACACGGGTGCCGTAATCACGGTATAGGATGCACATATTTGTTGCAAAGCCGACGTAGAATAGATGTAAAATCTCGCGGTGTCGGCAGAGGCGGTGGAGTTGGTCGCCTGTGGCAATCACGAGGTCGTCGGGTTTCGGCTCGATTTCGGGGACGACGCGCCGCTTGTTGGCGTGTTGCTCATACCACTCGTCGCGCCTCGCTTCAGGTGGTTTGGCGTATTGAGCGAATTCACCCTTCTGCTGACGAAATTCTGTCGGCGGCCAATCGGGCGAACTGCCGCCACCCTGACTGATGCCAAATTCTTTATCGCCAGCGTACCGTGTCCATTGTGGAAACTTCGCCGCGATCGGTGGTGAAGGAGCGTGAATCACTGTGATACCTGCTTCACGGCATGTCTGGGCAAGGGGCACAATCTTTTCACGCGTAATCTCTCCCGATATCTCTTCGTGACTGCGAACATAGTGAATATCCCAAACATCAACCATTACAAGTGCCGTTTGATTCGTGGGCAGTGTCCATATTTGCTCAAAATAGTCAAAGTTCTCCTCGATGCAATCCACATCCGGGTCTGTCCACAGGCGATAGTGCCTCACAGGAATTTCGATATGTTCCATAATAAGCCTCCGTCCCTTGCGGGTGGCTCGTTGACGAGTCGCATTTATGACTCATTGGGTAAAGATAAGGCTGATGAAGTTTCAGAATTTAAACTTCATCAAAGTGCTCCTACCGGTAAATGTCAACATATTGTAGGGATAGGTAGACACCTCACGGTGTTTTCCCCCCTCCAAACCGGGCATGCGACTTTCACCGCACACGGCTTGCCAGATTATATCGCTTTGGCCAATTTCATCTGGATTATCTTATTTTGACTGGTCAGGGGGACTGTCTAGGACAGATTGTCTCCTTAACAATGCGTCCATTTATGATATCTTAAAAACGGTTATCCTGCAAGGGCTTGTATAAACAACTGGGATTAGCAGTCGTATCACTACCCTTGCGGCTCTCCCTTATCTTCTTTTCACTATAACTCGCATACTCCAAGCTGGTTGAAATCAAATTTATTACGTTTCCGAAACGATAATCCAATACCGATCGGATGCCCTTCTATATTCAGGTGCCATTCTCGTGGTCATCCAACAACTTACGAAGGGCTTGACGTTTTTCATCGCTCAAGCGATTAACTATATCTTCAGGTGGTATATCTTCAAGTGATAATCCTTGAAGCCGGTGGGCAGGTGTCAATCCCTCTTCGTCTGCCAACAACTTATTAAGAAAGGCTTGGCGTTCTTCATCGCTCAAGTCATGAATCCTATCTTCAAGTGGCAAGCCACGAACCCGATCCGCGCTACTTATGAACGGAAGCAGGTCTTCACCCATATTTGGGGCGATGTATTCCAAATTTTGGGTATATTTGTCGGCCATTTTTAATACCTCTATTATATGTTTGAAAATCGGGTCTATTACGGATCTGCCCGTCTCAGAGTCGCGCTCGTTGTTCATCACACCTTCCAAACTTTACTATCCTACATTCCGCACCTATTTTTAGGGTTTCTAGCATTTATTGAAATCCTGTAACCCCTTGTGGATATTGAGTGCTTCGATTTTTGACAATCCGATTGTATCTTGGATTTTATTCCAGTTGCGCCCCAAAAGGGCGTTTTTGGGGAAACCACCAAAGGGTCACAAATCCAGTATTCATGGGCTACGGAATATGGGGTGTAACCTATCCGTAGCTTGCAATACTACAAATTTTATATTTAAACCTGCTTCTTTGCGCCTTTCCACCCTTGCGACTTTCTCTGGAATAGGTAGCAACTTAGGTGTTTTATAAGCCACTACGGCGTACCATATAAAGGATGATAGCACCAGTGATAGCTGGACTCAACAGAATGGTAACTGCGCTACCAATCGCTAGGCCTTCAATCCACCCGTCTCTCTTGATTATCGTAAAGACCAGGATGGTCGGGATGACGTACACCAGTTGGGTAATGCCGATAAAGGAAATACCCATTAAGGTATCCCACCAAAGCGAAGTCCCTAGGATATTTATCGCGTGAAAGATGCTGAGCAGACCGATGCCCTTCCATAGGTTTGATCTGTTCCGCCCAATGGTCTCGTTTTCGGTTCTGTTTTTACTGTAATTCTGTGTTTCCACTATCGCTCACTCATTAAACGTTACTGTTGTCTGCCCTTACGGGTGGCTCGTGGACGAGACGCAAATCAGGATTCTGGGTGATTATAAAACTTCGTTTTATCTTCACCCAATGGCAAGCTACGGTTGCTCTAGTTATCCGCCAGAAACCGAGTTTTGAAGAAAAAACTCGGTTTCTAAAATGTTAGGCATTCCGAAAATCAATCACCGTCTGCCGATACGCCTCTGGTATACCGATGTCAAACCGTTGCCCTTTGACAATGTACCCCGAAAAGTTATCCTCTTTTCGCAATTTGTCTAGGCAGGATGTCAACTGAAATTCGCCGCGCTCGCGGAGGTTGTGGGTGATGTTTTCTTCGAGGTAGTCGAAGATTTGGGGGGTGAGCACGTATAGCCCGGAGACGGTTAGAAAATCGTCTTGCCCCATCCCATCAACGTGAAGATACTGCCTGGCATACTCGGCATCCGGTTTTTCGTAGAACGCTGTCACCGAAAGCTTTGACCGTTCTTCTTTCCAAACGCCTGTCACGCACCCGAAGCTATGAAGTTCGTCCACATGACTCACCTGTAACCCGACGACGCTATGTCCAGCGTCATCATAGACATCGAGAATTTGCCGCGCACATGAGACATCGTTATAGGACTCGTACAGGTGGTCTCCGAGCATAAGCAGAAACGGTTCGTTGTCTACCCAATCTCGCGCACAGTAGACGGCGTGTCCAAATCCATCTTGTGTATCTTGGGTCGCGAACGAAATTCGACGGCCTAGGTCTGTCAGGTATTCCCAATATTCCTGATTCTCTTTGGAGAGTTTGTTGAAATTTTCTATCGGGGGCGGAGTTTTGAAGAATTCCTCAAAGAGTTCACGGTCTCGGTCTTGTACAACAAGACAGACTTCCTCAATTCCGGCGTTGATGGCTTCTTCGATGATTGCGAGAATAACGGGTTTGGCTCTGCCGTGCTGGTCGATAATTGGGAACAGTTCTTTCTTGATGGCTTTTGAAGCGGGGAATAGACGAGTACCAAACCCAGCCGCTGGAATGACCGCTTTTCGCACACGTCGCCCGGACTGAATGACCAGTTTCAGGCACGGCATCTTCAACTCGCCTTCAATGATTTCAATAACCTTCTGCTGGCTTTCTGGGTCTTTGACGATAAATTGCGCCGTACCGTCCCCTTGTGAGCCAACCCCCTTCCCTCCGAGTATGTATGGCTGAATCGGTTCGTAGTTTAAGACTTTGTGTAGCACAGGTGCAGTCAATTGCGACGGACAGGCGGGTTGGAGGTATTTGTCAAATTCTGCCTGCGCCGTTTTCATCAGTTCACCAATGCGAACCGCATCGCCCTCATGCAGTGCCTCATACGCCTCGCGGGTTATCCCCCCACTGATTGGGCCAAGATACTTCTGCACATTCCGTTGGAGTTCATCTTCAGCAAAGGGATAACAGTGATTGAGCCGACTCAGAATCTCTTTTGTATCCTTACTCGCCATCAGGTCAACAATCACAAAGTAGAGGTCTTTATGGACATTAAACTCTTTTACGTCCATTATGTCGCCATCATAGACCATCATAACGGGACGATTGCCGTAGGCACACCCTTGATCCATTCTGCCACAACGGGATGGGGTAGTGATTTCGCCCATATAGGCGTATTCCATTTCACCGCGGATGGTCATCTTCAGGTCATAGATGCGGTTAAACGCCCGCGCCACGAGAACGCAACTTGCGGCACTGGATGAAAGCCCTTTTTTCACGGGCAGGTCTGTCAGATAATTATCAATTTCAAGCCCGTGCACATGATAGTGCGTCAGAATTTGGTAGGCAACGCCGGCAGCATAGCTGAAAAAACCGCCCTTTTCCGCTTCAGCAAGCAGTGGCTCCCGTTCCATCGGCACTTCAAAGGGACCTTTGCGTGTGCCATCACTGAGTGTGGCACGTAGGATAAACTTGCTTGCATGAGGCTTCACTTCGGCGTGGACACCTTGATTGGTGCCAGTAATTAGTGTGTATCCCTTCTCTAAGTCGGCATTAATCCTGCGATAACCACCTGCCCAATCGGTATGCTCACCAAATAGGCATATCCGACCGGGTACGAATATTTTCATACGATTGCCTCCGGGCCGAGAGCTTCAAAGCTTTGAAGTTCTCGGCTTTTAATCAATTCTCCTTTTGCTGATTCGCCCATTCGCATCGCTGCCTCCAATCTTTCGCGTTGAGAATCGTACCAGACGAAAGTGTAGCATCCGCGGCGAGCTGTTGAAAATGCGTGATGGCCTGATTATACTGTTTGAGATGATAAGCATTGAGGCCGAGTAACCGCGTATTTTCGTGCTGTAGCATCGGGTGCGGCAATCCGAAATCAGCGGCTTTCGACAGATAGCGAATTGACGTGGCGTACTCCTCACTGAAATGGAGGTGTCGCCCAAGCAGGTAATACGCCAACCCCCACGTCGGCAATTCATCTATGACTTCGTGGAGCAGTGTTATTCTGAGTTGGCTTGACGGTGTCCCAATTAACACTCGCCTCACCTTATCCTGTATATCGGTGGAATCTATTGATAACCCTGCCAGTTTAGCCTGCACACCTCGGTTTAGTGCATTAGAGACGTGCAGTGCAAAGACTTCTTGATATTGCGATTGCGCGAGTTCAGGTTTCCTATCCTGCCAGTACACATCCCCCTGCACGTTTTTAGCTTCAGCCCTTCGTCTCACATTTGCCTTGGGGTGTGCGATGATTTGTGCCGCCGCCCTTGCCGCCGATGGGTAATCCGCCATCTCGTAATATGTAAACATCAACCCACGTAGATAACGCGGGTTATTGGAATCGAAAGTGAAGAGCTCCTTAAACAGTCGGCTTGCGGTACTGAAATCGGAACGGCGATATGCACCCCATGCTTCTGCCGAAAGTGCGGCAAGCTTATGAGCACACGGTTTCTGAAAGATGCTTGGACGTTTGAAACGGTGTTCTGCAATCTCGATATCTGTTGCGGTCAGTGGCACGGTTTCCACAAACGCCTCCCACTCTTCCGCCAGAGCTGACAGCGGTTTGCCGTAAACATGGATGAAATTGCCCGTCGGAAAAACACGTTTGAACTGCTTCATCCCGTATCTATTAACGAGAAAACGCACAAATGACCCGGCAAGGGTATAACTCTGCGAAGGATGATGCCCCCAAAAACCAAGTCCCATTACCTGTTGAATTGCAGGTGCCACCCCCAACTGCCGCATCGCCTTACTCCACTGATGACCGGTCAACTGTCCTTCATCCCAGTCGCCCGCCACCGCAATTCCCTCATGTAGCCCCAGGTTAAGACTGACCGGGAGGATGGGATGCCAATCTGCTGTCAGTGCATGTGCAAGTTCATGTTTCATCACCGGATGGGGGAACCGTTCGTAGTTGATATGGAAGCCGGGCCCGAACGGGTCTTCAATTGATGTACCCCGTGCGCCGACCAATCGTTTCTTCTGTTCCGGCGACGTGTAAACGTAAGACAGAATCTTTTGCCTCGGTTGTATATTAAAGTAATGGGTCAACTGTGCATAGCGAAATTCATGGTCTTGTGCAATCTGCTCGATTTTTCGCTCAACATTAGAGCCACTCTCGTAAAAAATTTTGAAATGCTCCGTCTCCCTAAGCCCACCCAGAGTTTTTTCGATATATCCTCTGGTGGGACGCAACCCAAGCTCGCCACGATAGAAATAAATTATCGCCAATATCCCCAAAAGGCTCACCAGTAGAACCCTGCGACTCAGGTCTTCAAAGTTCCGCTTAAATTGACACAACTTCTGCCACCGCAGTTTCGGTATCAATTGCGTATATCTCCGAATCTCCAACGCACTCGCCGAAAGAGTTAGCAAGAAACACGCCAAGAGCACCGTCGTACCGCGTGCAATAATTAGTGTATCGGTAATCGAAATCTGTTCATCGTAAATCGGACCGGGAAAGTAGCCAAAGGTTGCGTGGTAGCCAAATACGGGTGGATGAAATATCAGATTGTGTGCCAATACAACCAGCGTGGCAAAAATATATGCGAGATAGGAAAGATATGCTGTCCAACTACGGGTCAACCACAGTCCAAAAAATATACCCGATGCGGTTGCATAAACGCAACTGACCCCGGGCAAAAGAAGAAAGAAAACGAAGCCCTCCAAAAAGTCGCAGTTCTTAACGCGGAAGGCGTTTAACAAAATGATAATTAGAGGCGTAACAAGCAGTGTCAAGTTGATGGCAAACGCCCGCCAGAACAGTCTTGTGGCAATCTGAGGGATGCGGCCTCTCAACGATTGTGGTCGGTGTTTAAAATTCTGAACACACGTAATGGCGATATGTGCTCCCGCGAATGAAATGGCAGTCGCAAGAACAGCGCAAAATTCAAACGCCAAAAGATTAAAGAGTCGAATGTTCGCTAAAATTAACGCCAGAAGCGTTAAAGCCACGAACCATATCCAGTACGAAAAGAATTTGATGGTCATCGGTTAGCGCAGTCTATTTTAACCCGAATTGCCACCTGACCCCGTAGGCTGGGCCTCCTGCCCCGACGGATATCCAAAACTCGGTTTCCCTGGAATAGGGCGCAACTTAGGCTATTTTAGCATAGTTTTAGAAAAATTAAAAGCGGAGAGAGACAACCATCGTCGAAATAATTACGGTGACACCTTCAATGATTCAGCCTTCTGAAAAATTCATGTTTCGAGAATTTAGTCTGCGAAGGTGAGTCAAGCGGTCTGTCTGGTAGAGGATGGAGTACGGATAGGACGTTACATTACACAGATTGATGCACGGCATGAAAAGTGGCTCGATAGTACGACCAAGTACCCTCGGACAGAAATAAGAGCAACTTCCGTCACGAGGGATTCGTTTATTGTCGTCAAATGTACGAACCCAATCCCATACGGATATCGAGTCTAATACTCATCTTCATGCTCGTAAAAATCCGTTTCAGACATGTAGTCTTCGTCAATTTCTTCCTCTTTGTATTCGTCGTACTCATCCTCAGTCATTAACACGCCTAGTTCTCTCGGGCTTTCAATACTTATCTGACAAATCCAACCATCTCCTTCCGGTGAACGGTTGATTAGGTCAGGATTATCTTCAAGCCCCCTATTGATTGCTTTTATCTCTCCTGTTACCGGTGCGTGTATGGGAAATCTATCGCCATCAGCAGTTTCAACAATGCTGATTTGCTCACACTGTTCGTATTCATCATCGACACTAGGAAGTTCAACATAAACAATATCACCGTATTCCAATTGGACACGTTCGGTAATGCCGACCATCCCTTCGGATTTAATAACCTCGATCCATTCATGTGTATTGGTGTATTTTACCTCGCTCAAGATTCTTCCTCCCAAGTTGCTTAAGGCCTGAAATTTCAAGATGTAAGCGCATCAAGCACCTCAATTGTTGAACCAATTCCTTTCAGACTGGCTTGGAATGGTTCTGTCACTCGCTGTGGAATATGAAGATGCACAATAACATCTTGGTCATATTCGATATTCAGGATGTTTCCTCTTAACCGCTGGCACAGGTTGACCACTGCACCGATCTGTTCATAAGAAACTCGCAACCGTAACGCTTGAAAAAAGATTCGGGTTTCAATTTCTGCACATTCCAAACAATCTCTGGCACACTGTCCATAGGCTCGAATCAACCCACCAACGCCGAGATTGATGCCACCATAGTAACGCACAACCACACAGATTACGTTAGATAGCCCGGACGCTTTCACCGCTGCAAGGATTGGGGGGCCGGCGGAGTTCGTCGGCTCGCCCGCATCCGTTGCATATTGACGCAGCTCACCCTTCAATCCGAAGCTATATGCGTAACAGTAGTGTGTTGCTTTCCGATATTTCTCTTCAGAAAACATCAAGAAATTTTTGGCGGATTCTGTGGGATTAGGTTGATCCGTTTTGGGGTCGGAACCCTCCATTCGTGTTGCCAATCCAATGAATCTCGATCTTTTGACAACCAGTTTCGATTCCGCGATTCCGACAATCGTTCTGTATCGGTCTGACATACTTCTCCCCGTGGGCGGTAAATCCCTTTCCCGCCCCGATACGGCATCATGGCTATTCAAACGGTCTCCTAACGACCTCGTAGATGGTGGGAGACGTTACTTCCGATTGAGAATGAATACACAGCTTCACCCTGTTCAATGCGGATGGTCTCACCTTTGTTTGCGACCGGCCTTATCTGGGGCGTATAGGCGGCGTTGATATTAAGCCACCCGATATTCACACCGACTCCTAGCGTGAACCCTTCCGCTTTCCACAAACGTTCCTCAATCTCGCTCGATTCTGTGGTTAAAATGCGAATTAACTCGAAACGCTGTTCTGTGTGCCGCAAATAACCGATTCTACCACCGATGATGCCACGATACCACACCTCGCCGCCGAGGTTTGTTCGGATGCCAGACGTAAAAGGAGGATTCAAATCAAGCCCGACCTGAACTGCCACGTTCCTATGCTGGCGTTGATACGCGACACCGAGTATTGCATCCCGCTGGATGCGGTCTGGAATTGAGTCATCGAAGAATGACAATCCGTTGCTCAGATTTCTAAGAACCGCACCGATTCGGAAGTGCGTTCCGAGTTGTTGGGTTAGCCCTAAATTATACGCATAACCGTGTCCAATATGCGCTTGCGCTTTAGCGTCCTGAACTTTAGACCGCATCCATCTGGCATCAAGGCCGAACCCCAAACCTCCAAAGAGTGCGGTTCCATAACCAATTCCGATCGCAAAATTATTCTGCGGGAAACTTCCGGTTGCCTTGCCAAGATGGTTGACGCGGCTAAATTTGCCATCATGCTCAAATGCGAGGTCAAAGCCGATGACACCAATACGACTTGGCACGATGTAATGAATCAATTCAATCCCCGCAGCACGTCGTTCAAACTGCCCATAATCCTCATACCGTTCGGCATCATTCTGCTTGGCAATCACTGCAATCGTCCGAGGAAATCGGGTGGTATGCACCATGAACCGTCGGCTCGTGATAAGGGTGAGACCCGCCGGATTGCTGTTCAGCGCGTCAGCCCCAGCAGTTGAGCCAACAAAACTGCCTCCCATACCGTGATGTTTGGCGGTGGTGAGTTGTCGGAGAAAGACATCTGCCGCAGCGCGAGTGCCGCCACCTGCCCCCTGGGCTGATACGAGATTGAGCCCGCAAACAAACCACAACCCGAGAACGTAAACTGTGAAATATCCCTTTAGGGCGGTGCGTGAAGTGCGGCGTTTTATCAGGATAACTGAGCGGATTGTATGCATCTTGCTTAGCGGGTCGTAAGTTTTCATTGGTGTTACTTTTATCCTAGAAATTGATATTTACGCTGAAACGCGCTGAGGGTATGAACTTAGGATTATTGGATTTCTGGCGGGCATTGCGAATAAACAAGCCTTCTGACCAAAAGTCAGGCTTCAGTATTTGTGGAGGAGATTAACATCTCTGGCGATAGATGGCATCTGTCATATCGGCAACCCGACGCATCGCTTTCACGTCATGGACACGAACCACATCGGCACCGTGAGCAATCGCCCAAGCGACTGTGGCAGCAGTGCCTTCTACCCGGTCACCCTCTGGAAGCCCCAGGATTTTCCCAATGAACGCCTTTCGAGACGTGCCAATAAGCAGCGGCTTATTTAGGCATCGAAATTCATCAAGCCGACGCAAAATCTGCAAGTTATGGCTACAGTTAAGGCTTTTACCGAATCCGATGCCCGGGTCAACCATAATCCGCTCTGGTGAGATACCTCGCGCTTCTGCCGCTTTGATGCAGTGCTGTAACCATGCGATGACCTCGGTAACAACGTCTTGATAGACGGGTGAACGTTGCATTGTGCGGGGTGTCCCCTTCATGTGCATCAGGACAACCCCCGATTCCATTTCCGCAACGATATCTGCAATTTCAGGGTCTCCCCTGAGTGCCGTGATGTCGTTGACGATGTTAGCACCCGCCTCAAGTGCCTGACGTGCAACGGCTGATTTGTAGGTATCAATTGAGATGGGCACATCTACCTTGTCGGCTATTCCCTCAATCACGGGTAGCACACGCGCCAACTCCTCATCCACAGAGACAGGCAACGCCCCTGGGCGGGAAGATTCTCCACCGATGTCAATGATGTCCGCCCCTTCTGCGACCATCGATTTGGCATGAGCGATGGCGTTTTGAGCATCAAGATAGCACCCACCGTCAGAAAAAGAGTCAGGAGTGACATTCAAGATACCCATAATGAGGGTTTGTGCCCCGAAAACAAGCGGTTTGCCTCGGCAGTCCATGACAACAGGTTTTGACAATTCAGCATCCAAATAAAATAAAGCGTGTTGGTCGACCAACCATTCCGTCTGGCCACTCAAACCGCTTGGGCTACGAACGCATTGCACCGAGTTTATCAGGTGGTGCCCGAGACTTCTGGTCGCGGCCCAAGGATGTCTTCAATTTCTTCCAAGATCAGTGTTTCACGTTCCAGCAACGCATCGGCGAGTTTCTTCAACTCGTCGAGATTATTTTCAAGCAGGTCCTTCGCTTTCTGATAGCAGGTCGTGATAATCTGGCTGACCGCTTGATCGATTTCGACCGCAGTCTTTTCGCTGTAGTCCTTATGATGGGCGATCTCTTTACCGAGGAAAATCTGCTCATCGCGCTTACCGAAAACCAAAGGTCCCAAATCGCTCATGCCCCACCGCGTGACCATGTTACGCGCCGTATCTGTGGCTTGTTCAAAGTCGTTCTGCGCGCCAGTTGTCTGTTCACCGAAGATAATCTCTTCAGCCGCACGACCGCCGAGGGCAGTGATGATATTTGCGAGCAGATATCTTCTGCCAAAATTGCGACGCTCCTGCATCGGTAGCTTGATCGTAACCCCAAGCGCACGTCCACGGGGGATAATCGTTACCTTATAGTTTGGATCGCTTTCAGGAATAATATGTTGCAACACAGCGTGTCCAGCTTCGTGATAGGCGGTGACCTTCTTTTCTTCGTTGCTGATGACCAAACTTCGACGTTCCGGGCCCATCAGCACACGGTCTTTCGACTCATCAAAGCTGTCCATGTCAACCGCTTCTTTATCGAGTTTCGCCGCGAGTAAAGCCGCCTCGTTGACCATGTTCTCAATGTCTGCTCCTGAAAAGTAAGGAGTTGCTTTTGCGAGAATATTCAAATTGACATCGTCCGCCATTTTGTAAGGCGGTTTTGTCTTCACCTCAAAAATCTCTTCCCGCCCCTTCACATCAGGCAGGTCTACGACAATCTGGCGGTCAAATCGTCCTGCACGCAGCAACGCCGGGTCTAACACATCCGGCCGGTTGGTTGCCGCGATAAGAATCACGCCTTCGGAGGCATCGAAACCATCCATCTCAACGAGGAGGGCGTTTAAGGTCTGTTCACGCTCGTCATGCCCACCACCAATTCCTGCGCCCCGGTGCCGCCCAACGGCATCCAGTTCATCAATAAATATAATACACGGCGCATTCTTCTTACCATTTTCAAACAGGTCGCGAACACGAGAGGCACCGACACCAACAAACATTTCAACAAAGTCAGAGCCACTGATGATGAAGAATGGCACATTTGCTTCACCCGCCACGGCGCGAGCAAGGAGGGTTTTCCCCGTCCCGGGCGGCCCCATCAACAAAACGCCTTTAGGGATGCGACCGCCGAGTCGCTGAAACTTATTCGGGTCTTTGAGAAATTCAACCACTTCCGAAAGACCTTCTTTCGCTTCATGACAACCTGCGACATCAGCAAAAGTGACCTTAGCCTGATTCTCCGAATGCAACCGAGCCCGGCTTTTGCCAAATGCGAGGGCTCGATTGCCGGTGCCCTGCATCTGCCTTGAGATAAAGATCATCACACCGAGAAATAGAAGAATTGGCAACACTGTTCCCCCGAAAATCATCACCATTTCCGGCATACGCGATGGTGGCTCGAAGGTATAATCAATGCCCTTATTAAGCAATTCCTCTTCGAGCGAATACTCGGAATTTACATTCCAAACCGTCTTAAAATCCCCGTTCCATCCGTCCCTTATTTTGCCAGGTTCATCTAACTGACTACGCATAATTTCCGGGTCGTGGAACTTTCCCTGAATCCATTCTTTACCGATGATGATTTCCCCATCAAATAGGCTCGCACTATTTTCCTGTCGAACGTAATTCTGAAACTCAGAAGTTCCAAGTTTATAAACCGACGCTCTCGGATTGATAAGCCTGACCATAACGATTACAACAATCGACGCTAGGATTAACCATACCAACATGCTTTTTGCGTTCTTATTCACAGCCAATTGACCCCTATATCAAAAAGTTACTTCAAGATTTAAAATTCCGGTGGGTGGATAGATGTCAACTCCGCAACCTAAATTGAAGATTCTGATGGCACTTGAACAACAAAATGGTCGCACCATCTGAATTTTTCTGTACGGTTTGGGAGTTTCGAGTACCGTTGTTTCGTATCTAACACAATCCACACAATCTAAATGATTTGCCCCAATGGGCACCGCTCCACAAAGGGCCGAAGTAGCCCCTTTCAAGTCATTTTCTGGAAAGCGGTTGGAACTACAAAAATCCAACCTGCACAAAGTATAACAAATCTGATTTCAGATATCAACTGGAAATTGTTCTATTTTTCAGGTTGTTCCGTTTTCGCTGACCAGCTAGAACCTATTTTAAGAAGAAAGGAACCCTGACCCTTTAGGCCGGAACGCCCGTCCTGCCCTCTGCCAAAACCCGTAGGCGAGGCATTTTCACGATACGGCATGATGACTTTTCAAACAGCCTCTAAGAATGATAGAGTTTTCTCTTGACACCTAATACCTCCAATAGTATACTAAGTTTTGACGTGAATGGCATTAATTTCGCTTATCTGATTTCCTTAAAATGGCAATTTTCTCCGGTTTTTTCTCAAAAATCGGGATAGCCGACACGCTCGGGAGCTATTTACCGGGGGCCATTCAATTTTTACCTTGAACTGCTTTAGAGATTTCTGGCGTTTTACTGCGTTAATCAAATTGTAAACTCAAGTTGCCACCTTAGGAGATAAGTCGCAACTTGAGCGCATTGGCGAAAGGAGAGAATATGAAATTTTGTCAACAGGTCATTCTCGCCGTTGCCCTGTTCTTGGCGACGATGCCGAACTGTTTCGCTCATATTATAGATTCCGAGAGCGGCCTTAACTTCCAATACAACGCAAAATTAGCGGAGACAACTGCCCCCATTGTTGATGGACGGTTCGATGACCCGGCTTGGGAAGGGGCTGTGCGAGGCAAGATTAATCAGGAGATTGGAAAGAATGAGCGGTGGCGTGAGTCGAGTGATTTTGCTGGTGAGTTTGCCGGCGTATGGCGAAATGGTTCTCTCTACCTTGCAATCAAGATTACCGATGATTCCCTTGAAACCCATCAAGCAAAGCTCTCTCGACAGGACCGGCTCGTGATTTACATTGACCCAGACCACAGTGGACACAAAAGCGACTTGTATAGTCATGTCCTCCCCGTCGGTGAAAATAGTCCGTTGTTAAAACCGCCACTGAGATTGGTGGCTTGGAGCAACAATGGGCAAACTTGTGAACTCAGTTTCAACTTAGGGAACATCCCGAAAAAAGGCGAGCGGATTGGATTTGGGATTTTCTATTATGATGTAGATGGGAGCCGACTACACCATCAAATCGCCTGGGGACCCGCCGAATATGACGCTACAGATGACCGCCTACCTGACCTCGTATTTATAGCACAGTTAAAGCCGGTCACAAACCAAAAGGCTGTCCGATGGGGCGAAATCAAAAGCCTTTATTGATAGGCATGGAGGTAGTGTGTTTTTCATCGGCAAAGTTTTAGAGCTTATCGGAATTTCACTGCTCGGTGCGGGGCTCTACCTAGCGTGTGCGAATCCTCTCAATTTGAGCGAAAGCAGAGCGATGGGCGTTGAGATGGGGTCGCTCGTCTTGGGCACCTTAATTTTCTTTATGGGGCGCCTCATCGAAAAACGTTAATTTTGATTCCTTATGGCAACACCTTCGCCAATTTTCGCTTTTGCGACTTTGCATCAGATTGGCGCAACATATATTGAGATTAATACCCTTCAGCATACAATATATAGTATGTCTATGCACCCGTCTTGAATTTGGCGAAGGTATTATTATGGAGAATCGAATAAATATTCATCCAGATATTTGCAATGGGCGACCAATAATCCCTGGCACTCGGATTCCAGTGCAAGCGATTATTGAGTTTTTAGGCGCGGGCGATACCATCTCCGAGATTCTTGAGGAGTATCCTGCTTTAAAAAAAGAGGATATCCATGCTTGTATCCGATTCGCAGCGAAGTTGATGGCAAATCACTACGAAGTCAGAGAAATCATATCAAAGAGGTAAAGAATGCGCTTACAAGACAACGTTTGTATTATCACAGGTGGCGGCAGTGGCATCGGCCAAGGGGCCGCGATGATAATGGCAAAAAACGGTGCGAAGATAATACTCGTAGGCAGGACAAAAGAGAAACTTGAGCGCGTCAAAGATGACATAACCGCCGAAGGCGGCACAGCAATGACGTTCGCGCTAGATGTCAGCGACCACGAGGCGGTTGAGGACATGGTAAAGGAGGTCAGAGAGACATTCGGGCGAATTGATGTGTTGGTGAACAACGCCGGCCACAGTTCCTATCACCGCAGGTTGTTGACCATCACACCCGAAGAGATTCGGCAGGTTATTGATTCAAACCTACTTGGTACGATTTTCTGTACACAGGCCGTAGTGCCCACCATGTTGCAGGCGAAGCGCGGTACCATTATCAACGTCTCATCGTTGGCAGCCGTGACCCCAGGGCCCTTTAGCGGTTTAGCATACGGCCCAGCGAAGGCGGCGGTCATCAATTTTACCCAATTTATCAATGAAGACCTGAAGAATACTGGCATCAGAGCCAGCGTGGTCATCCCAGGTGAGGTGGATACGCCCATTCTCGATCTCCGTCCCATTCCACCGGATGACGAGGCAAAGGCGATGATGGTAGACGTGGCAGAAACTTCGGAGGCAATCTATCTGATCGCGAGTCTTCCACAAAGGACAAACATCCCTGAATTGGTCATCCGCCCGACGATGCACCGAAATCTCTCCGAAGAAATTGTGAGTATGCCTGAGTGACACAGAACTGGTGAATAAACCCATTACATTTGTTAAAAAGCCATGCCCAAACGTATCTGCGTTGGCAACGGCTTTTTGGGGCGCGAAAATGAACCAGAAAATTAAAGAGAAACTCAAAAATCTCCCCGCCAACCCTGGTGTCTACCTGATGAAGGATGCCAAAGACAACGCCCTATATGTTGGCAAGGCGGCTTCCCTGCGCCAGCGGGTGCGCTCCTATTTCCAAGATGCTGCAGTACCCCACGCGCTGACAGCTCCGATGCTGCGTTATGTTGATGACCTTGATTATATCGTCACCGCAAGTAACGTTGAAGCACTGCTACTTGAGAATAACCTCATCAAGGAAAACCAGCCCCGCTACAATGTTAAACTCAAAGATGACAAGCGATACCCCTATCTGAAGCTGACGACCAGCGACCCCTTCCCAAGGCTGGAAATCACCCGCCATATCGAAAACGATGGCGCGAAGTATTTCGGGCCATTCGTACACGTCCGGGCGACGCGGCAAGCCATCAAGCAACTAACAAAGGTATTCCCCATCCGCACATGCCATCTGAATCTCGAGGCATCGAGAAATGAGCACCGTGTCTGTTTGGATTATCACATCAAACGGTGCCCTGGCCCGTGTGCAAATCTTATCAACGTCGCGGATTATGCCCAGATTGTGAAAAGCGTGAGACAATTTTTGAGTGGGAACACAAAAGTCGTGATTCAAGAACTCACAGAGCGGATGGAGCAGGCCGCCGCCGAACTTGATTTTGAAAGTGCCGCGAAATATAGGGACCAGATTGAAATCGTCAAACAGAGCATTACCAAACAAAACCTTGATAGCCCATCAGTCGCGGATGAAGACGTAGTCGGTCTCGCATTCAAAGGCGATGAGGCGTGTGTTCAGGTGATGATGGTGCGTGACGGAAAGCTGATTGACCGGGAACACTACTTTCTCAACGATGTTGATAAGGATAACCCAATCGAGTCGCTGACAGCATTCGTACAGCAATACTATGAGAACGCTTCGTTTGTTCCCAAAACGGTGATACTGCCCACCGAAATTGAAATGGGTGAGACGATTCAGAAGTGGCTCTCCGAGAAGCGCGGTAACCGTGTGACTCTACATATCCCGCAAAAAGGACGTATGCACCAATTGGTGAAGATGGCGACGAAGAACGCTGACATTATTCTGAACCAGAAGGAACTGAATGTCGTGCTCAAAGCTGGGGATAACCCCTCTCTCATTGAGTTACAGGAGTTGTTAGACCTCCCGCTCCCCCCACAGCGCATCGAAGGCTTTGACATCTCGAACCTCGGTGATCGGTTTGCTGTCGGTTCAATGGTCGTTGTCGAAGATGGCGAGCCCGCACGTTCTGAATACCGTCGTTTCAAGATTCGCACCGTCGAAGGGCAAAACGACTTCGCGATGATGAACGAAGTTGTTGCCCGTCGATTCCGCCGTGCCATTGAGCAGAATCATTTCCCTGACCTAGTTCTCATTGATGGTGGCAAAGGGCAACTGAACGCTGCCTGTCAAGCCCTCGAAGCCCTAGCACTCACCCATCTTCCGATTATCGGACTCGCCAAGCGGTTTGAACATATCTTTCTGCCGAATCAATCGGAGCCGATTGTGCTCCGCCATGACAACCCAACGCTACATCTCATCCAGCGGTTGCGCGACGAAGCGCATCGGTTTGCTGTCACCTACCACCGTAAGTTGCGAAGCAAGGAACTCAGCCAATCAATTCTAGATGAAATCCCAGATGTCGGTCACAAACGCAAACAGGCGTTACTCCAACATTTCGGTTCTATCGAAAAGATTCGTTCAGCAAGTCTTGATGAACTCCGCGCTGTCACAGGTATTACGCACAAAACCGCGATGAATATCCGAAAACATCTCGGCAATCGAAAAGATGAGGCGTGAGGCACGAAAATTGCGTTCATCACTAAATACCGGTGGATAGATTGCACAAAACTCTGAAGGTAGGGGACGTTCTGCACCAAAGCGTTCAATCAGAGTATACCAAACAGTGCAAAATAGCCCCTAGACCTTAACGCCTAAGCGTATTGTTCCGAAAATTGAGAAAGGACACGAAAACCGAATGAGTGAACGGAATCTAAAATTATTGGGGATTGCCGTAATTATAGCGATTGTCTTCGCACTGCACATCAAACTGTATCGCTTCTCCACAATCACACAGCACGGTGCGTTGCAGACCCTGATCTGCCTTGGACGTGTGATTAAAGTTGATACCAGTAAAGATGTCGATCAGATTTTGACATTCCGCATTCTGTCAGGAAGATTTCGTGGGACAAACGCTCAAACGAACAATATCTGGATAGGCAGGAAGTTTAGCGACCGCGTCATCCACAAAGGCAATGTTCTTTTCCTTGAAATCCCGCTCCGTCACCCCGACCAAAGGACGATTGACAAAGTACATATAAGGCAATACTTCCGAACCCCGTTTCTGCTCTATCTCGCTGGGATGCTCGGATGTTTAATGATTCTTGTCGCGGGCATGAAAGGGGTCAGAGCGATCCTGACGCTGTTTGTCACTGCTATTGGCGTATTGTATATTTTAATCCCGCTGACAATGAAGGGGTTTAATCCCATCACTGTCGCCCTATGTGTCGCCGCTCTGTTGACGCTAATGACTTTTGTGCTAATTACCGGGTTCAGTCCGAAGGTGATTTCCGGCACACTGGGAACCCTTGGCGGATTAATTGCCGTGGGGGTGCTCTCTGTCATTAGCCAGAAGGTGATGATTTTCACCGGATTGGCTCAGGAATTTGGGTTCCTCGAACTCGGCACTGTCCTCTGGCGAGAAACCACAGTGGCAACGTTGACCAAAGGGGCCCCGCCCTGGAATTTCACAGGTATACTTGCGGCGGGGATGATTCTCGGTGCCGTCGGTGCAATGATGGATGTGGGCATGTCGATATCTTCGTCTGTCTACGAGGTAAAGCAGGTCAATCCGAATATCACCGTGCGGGTAGCCATCCGCGCCGGGATGAATGTGGGGCGAGACATCATGGGGACCATGGCGGATACACTAATCTTCGCGTATCTCGGCGCACACATGATTACGATGTTGCTCCCCCGGATCGATTTCCCAGAAGTTGGGGTGATTTACCCGTTCCTACAGTTGGCGAACAATGAAGCTACGGCGGTCGCTGTCACACAAGCCATCGTCGGAACGATTGGCTTAGTCTTGACAGTGCCAATTGCAGCGACAGTGGCTGGCATCCTGACCCAGTACATAAAAGTGAAGCCATCCGATATTCATCAAGACCTGCCATCCGCTGAAGAACTTGAGGAACTGTTCCGCGCTGACGACCCAAAAAGCAAAGCACGTCTGGCGGTGCCGCTGGCACTGGTCGTTGTACTTTTCGGGACACTATTTCTTCACCACCGCGTCAACCATTCCTCGGCGACAATTGTTGAGCAGTATGATGAAAACGGAGAACTCGCCTCCCGCTCGGAATATGCCAAGGGCAAAGTAGTGCGTCTGCTCGAATCAAATTCATTGAACGAGACCATAGAACATGATATACTCGAAATTGAACTGCTCTCCGGCCTCTACAAAGGGCAACGCATTATGATGCGGAACATCCTCAACTACAGTATGCCCTCATTGAGTATTCCCGCCAAACCGGGGGATTTTGTTCTCTGCCGCGTAGGGGGCACCCCAAACCAGATTGGACTGGTCAACCTCGTTCAAGAGTTTGGCAGGGACGGTTTCCTGATATGGATGGTTGGACTGATGATGGTATTAATCATCATTGTCGGACGAATCGAGGGGGTACGCACGGCCTGTGCGATGGTGATGTCCGGATTGATTCTCTACTTTTTTATGCTACCTCGGATTTCACAAGGCGATAACGCGGTGCTCATTGTGACCGTGACCTCCGGTTTAATCGCCTTTGTCTCCCTTGTTTTTGTGATTGGCCCGAGTCGAAAGACCTTTTCAGCGGTGCTTGGAACGATGGGGAGCATCCTTATCGCCGGATTGATTGTGATGTTCGCCCAAAACAACCTCCACTTTTCCGGACAAGAGAATGCAATCTCAGCAGACATCATTGAAGCCACCCGCAAACCGCCGTTCGACTTCCGGCAGGTGTTATTAGCGGGGATGTTGATGGGTGTGCTTGGCGTGGCGGTAGACGGAGCGATTGAGGTCGCGTCATCAATGGAAGAGGTTCGTCGCGCAAACCCGAACATGCCGACCTGGCGCTTGATTGCGTCGGGAATGAACGTTGGCACAGATATCCTCGGCACGATGGTCAATACGTTGGTGTTCGCCTATCTCGGTGTGGAGTTCCTGTTCATCATGGCTGTGAGGGCGGAGAATTTACAGCTCTTTCTAGAACCGCCGATACAGCTTTTGAGCATCGGGATAGTCTCCGCAGAGATTGTACGTCTACTCGCAGGTACACTCGGCCTCGTGATGGCAATTCCGCTCACAGCGATCATTTCAGCGTTCTGGAACTTGAAAAAAGGCACGGATGGGATGTAATTGTTCTGCCCGCTGAATGCTTTTCCGTCAGATTGCCCATCTATTTGTCCATCAAGAGCTTAACTGCCTCCCGCAACGTCTCTGCATTGATTTTCAGTTTTGCAAGCTCCGCTTCATGTTCCACATAAACAACCGTGTGCTCAAGATTCATTGGAGTCGCGATTTCCTGAATAATCTTGTGTATCCGTTTGATGTCCGCTTTTTTGAGTTGGGTTTGTCCCTCAACCTCTTCATAAAGCACCTCTACCCCAGTTTGCGATGCCGAAGATGAGTCGGGCGTTGCTTTCCTGCCCGCTGGTGCGGCCTTCGGCGGGGCGATGGCCGATTCATCCTGCTGTTTCGACTTCGTTGTAGATGTCGCTTTCGGGGCAGTTGCGCCCCCTTCCGTCTTCTTTCTAGGCCGCCTTCGAGTCGTTGATTTCTGGATTTTCCCTGCCTCAAGTGCCTTGATTCCACACTCTTTACACACCTTCGCTGTGACCTCATCCAGTGTCATCGTCACGATTAGGCTCGTAATTGAACCACAACTTTCGCATTCAACGAGATTTTCGATACCGGTGAAAATCTCTGCTTGTAGCTTGAGCAATCTATCTTTATCTGCCCCTGTTGTTCGATCCTTCTTGCAGATTTCAATGATGCCTTGGGCCGCCGCTTCAATTTGCTGTAAAGTTCCCATAAACTACCTCCCTGTCAGTTTTGATTATCAGATTGTTATACCGAGCATAACACGAATATATTGTACAGGAGTTGACTCTATCCGTCAAGCAGAAAATGGTTTTTAGAACGGATATCGCAATTTGATAGCTCCCAAAACATCTCAACTCTTTTGATGGTCTTTATACAGTTTATATTCCAGACTATCTGTCAACGCCTCCCAACTCGCTTCGATGATGTTCTCTGAAACCCCGACTGTCCCCCAATGGGCCTGCCCATCGCTCGCCTCGATGAGGACGCGGACTTTCGCGGCTGTCCCCGCTTGGGTGTCCAAAACGCGCACCTTATAGTCGGTCAAGTGCACGTCACGTAATGATGGATAAAATCGCTCAAGGGCTTTGCGTAAGGCATTATCAAGGGCATTTACAGGTCCATCTCCATCAGCGGCTGTATGCTCTATAACACCGTTCGGTTCCGTCACTTTAATCGTCGCTTCAGAGTGTATGCTGTGGTCTGTGAACTTTTCAATGATTACGCGAAAGCCGAGCAGATCGAAGAACGACTGATAACCGTTAAACACCTTATGGGTCAGCAATTCAAACGATGCCTCAGCTGCTTCATACTGATATCCCTCACTCTCCGCTGCTTTCAAGCGGTTAAAAAGTGCCATTACTTCAGGGGAATTTCTGTCGTAATTCGGATATGCCCGCTCAATCTTTTTAACAATCGCGCTTCTGCCCGCCTGATCGGAGACGAGGATACGCTGTTCGTTGCCAACGAGTTCGGGGTCAATATGCTCAAAGGTGCGTTGATTCTTTCGCACCGCGTCAATATGCATCCCACCCTTATGTGCGAAGGCAGATTTTCCAACGTACGGTTGTCGTTCATCGTGCGGCAGATTCGCTAACTCACTGATCAGCCGTGAAGTTTCCGTCAGGCGTTTGAGCTGGCTGTCACTGATACAATCCAGCCCAAGTTTGAGTTTCAGCGTCGGGATAATAGAGGAGAGGTTCGCGTTCCCACATCGCTCACCGTAACTGTTAAAGGTCCCCTGCACATGGGTCGCACCCGCCTCCACCGCCAGCACAGCGTTGGCAACGCCCATCCCCGCGTCATTGTGGGTGTGAATACCAATCGGACACGCAAGCACCGCCATCGCCCCCCGTACGCCCTCTTGGATTTCGAGAGGCAATCGTCCACCGTTGGTATCACACAGCACGATATATTTCGCGCCACCCTGTTCTGCGGCTTTGAGGGTACGGAGTGCGTAATCGGGGGCATCGTCGAATCCATCGAAAAAGTGTTCTGCGTCGTAGATGACCTCTCGCCCGTTCTCGACCAGAAATCGCACAGAACTCTCGATGATGTCAAGATTTTCCTCTGGCCTCACGCGAAGCACATCTCTAGCGTGAAGTCTCCAACTCTTGCCGAAAATTGTGACAGTACGCGCACCAGTATCCAACAGTGCGAGCAGGTTTGGGTCTTCGCTTGGACTATTGGTTCGATAGCGTGTGCTACCAAACGGCACAATCTCAGCATGTTGGAGTTCGAGTCTCTTTGTCCGTTTGAAAAACTCGACATCTTTCGGATTCGAGCCGGGATAGCCTCCCTCAATATAGTGAATACCAAGTTGGTCTAAGGCTTCAATAATCAGGAGTTTGTCTTCAACCGAGAACGTAACCCCTTCTGCCTGACAGCCATCCCGAAGGGTTGTGTCGTAAAGTTCAACCATTTTCCAGTTCTTTCCTCCTCAACCGGTCTTAATTTGATGCACCTCCCAGCGAGAAACCGCCGCAAGATACATGCTATTTTATCAAACCGGTAAGAGGTGTGTCAAACCTTTTTCGTAAACCAATCTTGTCCAAGATAGCAAACCGTGTTACAATGTGCATGAGTTGCGAAATCTAATGTCAGTCTTCCGTCGCCGAGCTCGCCAAAATCCGATTTTAACCCCCTCGAACTCTCTGGGTGGATAGACAAACCTCGCCGGTTTCTGTCGAATTCGGCAACGATAACCAATTGTAATTGGAGGTCAAAAATGGATAGAACGTACCTCATCCGAGATACAAGCAAAATCCCAACCCCCTCACTTGTTGTCTATTTAGAGTATGTGAAAAAGAACATTGAGCGAGTGATTGCCCTCGCTGATGGCGATGTATCACAAGTACGACCGCATGTGAAGACGCATAAAACCTCACAGCTTGTCACGATGCAGCGAGAATCAGGCATCACGAAGTACAAATGTGCCACGTTACGTGAGGCGAAAATGCTTGCCCAAACAGGCATAACGGACATTTTGATTGCCTACCAAATGGTTGGTCACAACATTGACAGATTAGTCGAACTCAAACAAGCCTTTCCTGAGCCCGATTTCAAAGTCATCGTTGACCATCCGGACGCTGTCGAAGGGCTTTCGAGTGCAATGGAAGCAAATGGCATGGAGATTCAGACGATGCTTGACCTTGACGTTGGAATGGGGCGTACAGGTGTCCCTGTCGGTGATGCCGCCGTTGCGCTTTATGCCCAAATCGATCGGGCGGAGGGCCTGTGTCCATGGGGATTACACGTCTATGATGGACACATTCACGATAAGGATATCGAAGACCGCCGGAAAGCGTGTGCTCAAAGCTTGGCGTTGATGGAGGAGATGAAAGATCGGTTAGCGACCAAAGGGCTTGACGTGCCGTTGGTTGTGATGGGCGGGACACCAACCTACCCGATCTATGTGAAGACACCGGGCGTTGAAGCCTCGCCAGGAACGTTCATCTTTCACGATTACGGCTACTCCACACTGTTCCCAGACCTCGGATTTACTTATGCGGCTCTGCTCCTAAGCCGTGTCGTCAGCATAACGGCCCCCGAACAGATCACCGTAGACCTCGGCTACAAAGCAATCGCCGCAGACCAACCAGGGGTTCGGGGGCTCGTTTTGAATATTGAAGGTGCTGAATTAGGACACCACAATGAGGAACACTGGATGGTGAAGATTCCCCAAGGGACGGAGGTCAAATTCGGGCAGGATGTCTATGTCTGCCCGAGGCACATCTGCCCATCCGTTGCCCTACATGAGTCCTACTATATCATTGATGCAGCGGGCAATTGTACGGATATGTGGGAGGTGACGGCGCGGAATCGGGCTATTAATTGAGAATGGATGCCAGTCGCCCTATTCATAAAGGATTATAGAAAAACCGACCCCACACACGCCAAAGCACCAGCGGTGCGATAGGTGTATAGGGACGTAGGTTGGGTTGAACGGTAAAAAGCGATATACGCGGGGTGTCGAATCACATCAACCTTTTTGAGTTTAATCCATATCTACCTGTGTCGTGTACCGAATCGTGAGAACGGGTCGAAGGCTTTCATCAGGGTGCTCCTTGGAGGCAAAACGGACCGGATTAGTGCCATCACGGAGCGCGAAGAGATAGCCGTAATTATAATCGGGATTCCTTAGCCAAAATCGGAAAGCATCGGTGACGAGCGGCCCCTTCCAAACATACCGTTTGTCCGTTTCCTTGAGCTCTGTTCCACCATCAATGCGGTAGGCAACATCGTCAGAACCGTTGTAATCACTTTCATCATCCCCATTAATGCCTTCCAACATCGCCATCGCAGGGGCTTTGTTCCACGGAAGATTTCGATGCAACGCGCTGTTGTAGGTGAGTTCGTTATCTTTCGCGGGTTGAGATTTCTGCTGACCTTCCTTCCAAGGAAGTAGGACGCGCCGGATAATAACCTCCTGAGGCACCTCCTGAGAAACTTGTTGGGGTGCGTGTTTTTCGGCGGGCTCAACGTAGAGACTGACTGACGCTTCCAAGATTCGCTCGGGTTGCATGATGCCGATGTCCTCAAAAGCATTAATAATCTCGAATGCTACGAAAGAGACACTACCAATCGGTGTACAGAGCAGATACGGTTCCCCCCCCGCATTGTGGTTTTTCGTCCGCTTGTTTTTCGGGTTCACAATCAGTAGCGTATCCTGCAATACACCCGAAAATGTCATTTCAGCCCCTTCGCCAAAAGTCACCTTCATTGTATCAGGAAGCGTCATCGGAACCGCTTTCTGAGCGTCAATGATGTCGCCGGGCACCCCATCAGTTTGGAGGTTTTCGATGTCTATCGTATACGGTTTACCAATCTCCAACGGAGCGGTTTCCAGCAGAACGATATTCTTTCGCTTATCTAACGTTGCGTATTCAACTTTAATGTCTGGATGGATGCGGTAATTTTCGACGTTCTCCGCCGACTTTGCGTCTAATTCTCGGTTAAACCGCAATTGCACTGCGGTTTGCGAGAGCGGGGTCGTAGCAAGAAGGTCGGGTTTATCTGCTAGACTGACAGTTGTACCTAATACCAATAGAATGAATCCAATCGTTGATAATTTCTGTCTGTTCGTCATTTTCTCACCTGAAATTGCCGACTTTGGAAGGGGGTGACCCTTCCAAAATCGACTGAATGAAATTATGGAATACCTAACCTGTCATTGCAATACGACGCAGAGCAATGACAGATTCTGAAGGGACGCTTGGGAGATAGCGCACGGAAGATGCGACCATGTATTTATGCGTCAGTGTCTACCTCAACGTCGATGTCCATCTCAACGTTGGTGCCTATCCCAACAACGTCCTGTGCCTGAAGCCCTTTTTCGCCTTGGACAACCGTGAATTCTACTTGCTGTCCTTCATCTAAGGTGCGATAGCCTTCGCCGCGAATCGCACTATAGTGGACAAAAACATCCCCTTCACCGTTATCGCGTTGAATGAAACCATAGCCTTTAGTGCTATTGAACCATTTGACAACACCAGATTCTTGTTCTTCCACGTTAATTCACCTCCTTTCTGTTTCAACAGTGATAAAAACCGCATTGAGGACATCACGTTCCTGATGTCCAGAAGGCTTGTTGGTTACTTTGCCATCAACGACAAAGGTACTTGATGAGCCCCCATCAAGATTGATAGCTTCTGTCGCGCCAAGCTTAATCAGCACCGTGGAAAGTTCATATAGGGACATACCAGTGCTATAGCCCGGTTGCCGCCCATCTGCCACAACTAGAATCAGTTTATGGCCATTATAACCCAATGCTGTTCTCGGTTCATGGCTCAGTGGCAAGATGTGCGTTCGCTTGCCGGGAGTATGTTTTTTCTCCTCACGGTGCAGCTGTTCAAGCTGTTGATTCACCTTCCCATTCTTTACCAACCGCATCCGTCCACCGATGGCATGAACGGTGTTGTTCCATATCGGGGGGTCTAATGAGATTTGGATTTTGCCACGCTGCCCTTTGCTGAGTTGGGCGGTAAACGATTTCTTAACCCGCGAGTGTAACGATAGAATAGCACCATCATTTGGGATGGAGGTATTCCCCTTTTCCCGAAATCCATCTACCACAAACTCGCTTTCATAGCCGCTGGTGATGGGCAATTTAAGTGCTGTCATGATAATCTCAAGCCCACGCCGATTTGGACGCGTTGAATCCCCCAGCCGGGGGGTATAAAAAATAATTTTGCAACCGTCCAACCGCCTCTGATTAATACAACCAATCTGGAGTTCGTGAGTCCCAATCGTCGCTTTTGCTTGCATCTCCACCGGACCGATTAAAAACTCCTCCTCGTCCGTCACACCAAAGCACGCTTCCAAATCGGTTGGTTGCGTGAGCAATTCTCCATCTTGGATGTGCAGGCTTTCCAATACACCGCCGTATCCCCTCATATCGCCTAGCACACCGAATCCACCGTTGACAGCAACCAAAACCTTCCGGTCTCCTCGTTGTGACCGGCGGTGCGCCATAGAGCGAACCGTCTCCTTGCCTAGAATCTGGTCTGCGGCAACTGCGACTTCAAAATGGAGTTGTGGATTGTCTCGCGACATCTCAGCGACATAGACCACACACTGCTCCACATCCCAATCATATTTATAGATGCGTAAGCCGGGATGAAGGTCTTGAAAAAGATCCGTTTGTTTGCCACCTGCCGAAACAGATTCGCAAATTATCAAAAGACAACAGAAGATAAGGAAGGTTTTGGGAAATAAAACTCGTGCGTTGCTCAATCTTTTCTTTTTAATGTATGTCATAATTTTTTTCGATGAATTTCAACGGAGGCATAGCTCAGTATATGCTTAATCGGAGGAGATAACTTTTTGACGATAATACGAACTTCATTAACAGGGAAACAATCTAACAGTGTTGTTGCGGCAGTTTCAGCCAAAGCTTCAATAAGTTGAAAAGACCGCTCCGTGCCGATTGCTCTGAGGCAATTAACGACTGCCTCATAATCAATTGTATGAACGAGGTCATCCGTTTGACCGGCAACAGAAAGGTCACGCATCAACTCCACATCAATCTCATATTTCTGCCCAATTTGGCGTTCGGATTCAGTTACACCATGATAGCCGTGGAATTGAATGCCTTTAAGGGTTATTTTATCCATCGGATTATCCTGATGAGTTTTGACGTTCAATTTTCAGGTCCCTTCAAACGTATTGAAAGAGTAGGGAATAACGATCGTTATTCCTTACTATGATGACATTACCGATTTTGATTGTCAAATTTCATTAGGCGGTAAATCCCTTTCCTGCCCTTTTCTAAAACCCGTAGACGCTGTGTTGGGTTTCACTACAACCCAACCTACGGGCTCTTGACGGATGTCGTCACTTTATTCATTTGGTCGCCCCTACGGAGTTGGTCGACAACATCTATCCCTTCAATAACACGCCCAAAAGTTGTGTACTGTCCGTTAAGATGCTGGTAGCGATTGCGGTCAGGATTGAGACAGATATAAAACTGGCTCCCGGCTGAATCAGGATGAGGCGTTCGGGCCATTGCAACAACGCCCTTTTCGTGCGGGGGCATTTTTGCCCTAAGTTCCTCATCTTGAAATTCACCGCGAATTTGCCAACCGGGGCCACCTCTGCCATCTCCGCTTGGGTCTCCACCCTGAATAACAAAGTTAGGTTCATAGCGATGAAAGGTGATTCCGTCATAAAACCCCTGTTGAATAAGGGTTACAAAATTCTCTACCGTTTCGGGAGCCGCCTCTGGATAAAGTTCAACGACGATTGTCCCTTTGTTGGTTTCAATGGTCGCCGTAGGATTTGATTTCTCATTGCAAGCCATAAGCATTAGAATGAATACAAACACGCAGGTCTGCTTCAATATTCTCCTGATTTTTACCATATCCTCTCCACACAAAGAGGCAGAAACCAAGTTTTTTCGGCAAAGCTCGGTTTCTATGGAATAGATAGTAACTTAGGTTAATTATACTTAATGCACAAATTATATTGCAATAGCATTTGAATCGCAAGGAAAAATTATCCGGTCTTGACGCTGTGCTGTGAACATGCTATAATCTTGACGCTCATTGATGCTCAAGTACCTGCACCTCGTCATTTGTCCATCACATCATTTGAAGGAGAGCTGAATGAAGGAAGTTAAAATTGGATTTATCGGTTGTGGCGGCAACGCCAACGGACACATGCGGACATTATCTAACATGGAAGGCGTTCAGATTGTCGGGACGTGCGACGTTCAAGAAGCTCGCGCCAATGCCGCCGCTGAAAACTACAACGCCACGCCTTATACCGACCACCGCGTTTTGCTTGAACGAGACGACCTTGATGGGGTATACCTTAGTCTGCCGGTGTTCGCACACGGTCAGCCGGAGTTAGACGTTATCGAACGCGGACTGCCGTTCTTTGTCGAAAAGCCGGTGGCAATCAATATGAAGATTGCACATCAGATTGAAGAAGCGGTCACCGCCGCCTCAATCATCACCTGCGTCGGATATCAACTGCGCTACTGCGGTTCAACACAAATTGTTCAGCAGATGCTTGAGGGTAAAGCGATTAATTTGGTCATCGGCAAATACTGGTGTGGAAGCGGGCGTGGTGGCCCAGACAGATGGGTGGTCAAGATGAACAGGTCAGGCGGGCAACTGGTCGAGCAGGTAACGCACACCATTGACATGATGCGTTATCTTGTCGGAGAGGTTGAAGAGGTCTATGCCGTGCAAGCCAATCGTGTGCTGAAAGAGATTGATTGCCCCGATAATAACAGTCTGACACTGAAATTTACCAACGGCGCAATTGGCTCGCTGACCACCTCTTGGTCGTATGACCCAGGGGATTGGTCGAATGCCAACGTGCTCGATATACTCTACGAAGACCAACTCATCCATTGGGACCCAGCGAAGGTACAAGTGAAAGAGGATGGCGCGTTTGTTGATAAAACAGCACCAGGACCCAGCATTGACGCGGTATTTGTTGATGCAGTCCGCAGTGGAGACGGTTCCAAAATCCTAAGCCCTTACAGCGACGCAGTCAAGAGCCTAGCAATCTCGCTGGTAGCGAACCAATCTGGGCAGAAAAACGCCCCTGTGCAGGTGTGAATGAGCAGAGAAAGATAGCAGAATCTGTGGAGGCCGTGATATGAGTCAAAACCATAAAGTAGCATTAGTCGGTTGCGGTGGAATTTCCAGAGCGCACGGCGACGCATGGAAAGAACTGCCAAACATTGACCTTGTTGGCGTTTGCGATGTCAAGTTCGAGAATCTCAAGCGTTTTGTCGAGACATACAACGTCCAAAATACCTACAACGACCTGCGAACAATGCTCGAAAAGCAGACACCGGATATATTGGTGGTAGCGACGTGGCCAACCGAGCATCTTAAAAACATCTTGGAAGGGGTCCGGGGTGGTGTCCGGGGCATCCTTTGCGAAAAACCGCTTGCCATCAATGCCAACCAAGTTGAACAGATGATTCAGGCGGCCGAGTCAGCGGATGTGCGGTTGATGGAAGGATTTATGTACCGGCACCACCCCTTAACCCTCGAAGTGAAAAAACAGATCGAAGAAGGCGTGATTGGCGACGTGCGCTTCGTTGGCTCGACCTTTTCCACGGGTTTGACCGATCGGACAAACTGGCGACTGCGCGGCGACCTCGGAGGCGGTGCGGTGATGGATTTGGGTTGTTACTGCATCAACGTCATCCGCTACATGGTCGGTGCCGAACCGAAATACGTCTGGGCGACTGGAAAGTATGAACCGGTCAGTGCAGTCTGGGATACGTTGAACGGCACTCTCGATTTCGGCGATGGGGTCACCGGGCAGTTTGATTGCAGTTTCGGTTGGATCTGGCGTGACTCTTACGAAGTCGTTGGTACAAAAGGACGAATTATCGTGTCACCTGCATGGGGGAACAGCGAAGGGGAATGTCGCTTCACGTTGGTTGCTGATGGCCGCGAGGAGACGGTGCTGGTTAACGGGGTCAACCCTTATGCCGCTGAGATTCTGAATCTGTGCGAGTCAGCATTCACAAACGCTCCGCCACGCTTGACAACTGATGATGCACTCTGGAACATGCGCGTTATTGATGGGTTGCATGAATCCGCACATACAGGCCAGCGAATCGCCATCTCCGAGGAGCAATAACCTACACCCGCTCCTGAACCTACACAGGCTCCCGCTGGATTGCCAAATCCAGCAGATCCTTGTCGTTTCAGCAGATAAACTTTAATACGGGAACTTGCTTACACATTACATTTCACGCATCATCACCGAGGTATAAACCATGTTTGAACAGTTGATGAAATATCCGATTGACATCTTTCAACGAGGGGATTTCTCCTACGGGATTCGCCTGCCGGGGCTCATTATTTTCCTCATTCTCGTCGCGCTGATTGCGGCATCAATTTGGGCGTACCGTACCACTACAACGCGCACCAACCGTAGATTTCGGGGCTTACTGATTTTTCTTCGTTCCGTCGCGCTGTGCATCATCGCCTTCTGCCTGCTCAAGCCATTCCTGACGATTTATCAAACCAATCCCGATGATTCCTACTTACTGGTGCTTGCTGACCAATCCAAGAGTATGCAGGTCGCTGACTCCGCGGAGCGTGAATCTCGATTGCAGCGACTCAATCAATTGCTATTCCATCCCGACCACGCCCTCATTGATAAACTCAAGGTTAAGTTCAAAATTCGGCTGTTCGCCTTTGATGCCGGAGCAAAGCGTATTCCAGAGACAGAATTAACCGCCGCAGATGGCGAGCGTACGGACATCGCCACTTCGCTAAACGAATCATTGGAAGACCTACAGGGGGTGCCGCTCGCCGGGGCGGTCATCCTTTCCGACGGGGCAGACCAGAGCGGCGAAGACATAGCCAAACTTGCGATGCGAATGCGAGACCGCAAGCTCCCTGTGCATACGGTGGGAATCGGTTCAGAGACAGGGATGGCTGACCTCGAAGTGGTGAAGATCGATGCGCCACGGAGTGCGGAAGAAGATTTCCCGGTCGAAATTTGGGCAACCGTCCGCCGAAGGGGCTATGATAAACGTACTGTCGAAGTACAATTAACGGAGGAGAACCGTACTGTCAAAAGGGTGACAGTCGAACTGGACAAAGACCATCCAACCCAGCGCGTCCCGATCAAATTCGTCCCGCGAAACCCGGGAACGCAAAAGTATCAAGTGCAGATTGAAGCCGAACCGGACGAAGCAATTCCACAAAACAACGTGAAAAAGTTTCTCCTGAAAGTCGCCCCGAGTCGAAAGGTCAAGCTCTTATTCGTCGAAGGGGGGCTACGCCCCGGATTTGCGCCCATTAAACGGGCACTGAAAAACGACCCGCGCATTCAACTCGTCGATCGGTATAAGGCGGACAAAGAGCTCAAACATTACCGCGGGACGAAAAATATCGGCGGACACTCGTTTGGGTTTTATCCCGACTCAAAAGAGGTGCTCTTCGATTTCGATGCCATTATCTTCGGAAATGTCGATGCCTCGCACTTTACCAAACAGCAACTTGAAAACACCGTTGAGTTCGTTCGCACTCGAGGCGGCGGATTTTTGATGCTCGGTGGTTCAAAGTCATTGGGCAATTCCCTGCTTGAGAATTCTTACATCAACACACCCATCGCCCAAATGCTCCCCGTTGAACTGGAATTGGGTAAGGCGCGCCCTGCTCTTCCTACGCGACGCCCCACCAATCGATTTTCGCCCCCGCCCCGCCGGAATCTCCAACAGGCAGGACCGAAAACCTATAAATTACAGTTGACCCCGGAGGGCAAAGCCGATCCGTTGATGGCTTTGGTCGACAATCCGCGAGCGAATATCGAAAGGTGGAGTAAATTAGACCCTTTAGTAGGTTATAGCAAGGTGAAGCGGCTAAAGGCCGGGGCAACTGCCCTCGCCGTGCACCCGACTGATCGTAATGAGTTCGGCAATCGTGTGCTTATCGCCACCCACAATTACAACGCCGGGCGTGTGATGGTTTTTACGCCTATCACTACTCTGCCTTGGCAAATGGGGGCACCCATAGATAGTGAAGAATACGGAAGCCACGAGCGGTTCTGGCGTCAGGCGGCAAAGTGGCTCACGACCGCTCCGAAAGACCATCTCAAACTTGACATCGCCAAAACTGCCTACGCCCTTAAAGAACCTGTGACCGTTGAAGTCACCGCTTACGATGACAAGTTTGAAGTCACGAACCGAGCAAAGATCCGGGCGGTCGTCACAGATGCAGCCGGCAAAAAGAAAGAGCTCCAATTTGAACAGGTACTCGGAAAAGATGGTTTGTATACCGCCCGATTTATCCCCTCCAAGCGCGGTGAGTATAAAGTTGATGTCATCGGAACATTGGGGCAGGAAAGCCTCGGAACGCAACACGGACGGTTTGAGGTAGCGGAATCCTACGCAGAATTTGTAAACCCAGACCTTAACGCCCAGCTGTTGCAAACCCTCGCTAGGGTCAGTGGCGGTGAATATTACACGTTTGAAAATGCCGCCCAAATGGTCAATCAGATCTCCCTTGTTGACAGCGCGACCTCACAGCTCTCCGAGGTAGAAATTTGGGATATGCCGCTCATCTTCGGCGCAGTGGTCTTGCTACTCGCTTTGGAGTGGTTCTTACGCAAACGGCGGGGATTGGCTTAACATCTATTCCCAAATACTTCAAGGGCACCCTGAACCTGTCGAATTTGGTAAGACATCATGCTTCGATCAGACCTCCTGCGCTATGAAGTCGACAGCGATGAAATTTACCCCTCCTACATCAATACAGAGCGCAAAGACCATCAGGCAACCGCAAGTGCTCTGACCGACCTCTACACCGCGCACATCGGCAGGTCTAAGGGAGAATTGGCGAGTGCATTGGCGGACTACGAGGCAAATGGGACCGATTACCAGTTCATTCGTGGGCTTGCCAAGTTGCTCGAATCCCTTTCCGAATTTGATGTCCACGCCCCAATTGAACCGGAGGCCGTGCGGGAAAAGCTTTTTAGTTATTCGGGCAAACGCCATCCCGTTGTGACCCAACCCAGCCTGTTTCACCAGCAGACCCGCTCCAAAGTGCTCGCCGAAATCGCCAATGAGTTCGGCAGTTCCACCGATGATGTCCAACGGAGCATGTACGCCGATTTGGAGGAGAACCACCTCCTGATGAAATTTGACCCGCCAACGCCCCAGTGGTTGCTAGAGCGATACAACGTCGCGCTTGCCCAAGCGGTGCTCTACCGCGCCAGCGAAATGATTCTCAAAATCTATCCAGACCCTCCAACAAAGTACAAACAGATTTTCAAGTTCATCAAATTTTTCAAGCTGATGCACGCTGTCAGTGGCAACCACGCAGACGGCTATCAGATTACCCTTGATGGTCCCGCCTCAATGTTTCGCTTGTCACAGAAATACGGTATCCGAATGGCACTGTTCCTACCCGCACTGTTGCAATGCGACCGGTGGTGGATGGACGCAACGATTATCATGAGGCGAAACATACACTACCACTTCAGACTCACCGACTCATGCACCCTCAAATCACACTATCAACCCCCTGACGATTTTGACAGTGCCCTAGAACGCCGTTTTGCCGAACAGTTCCAGAAACTCGATACCGCGTGGAAATTTGAGCGAGAGGCGGATATTATCGACCTCAAGGAGACAGTGTTTATCCCCGATTTCAGTTTTGCACACCCGGACGGCCGGCGCGCACTGATGGAAATCGTCGGATTCTGGACACCAGATTATCTGCGCCGAAAACTGTGGAAACTGAGACAGGCAGGGCAAACCAACATGGTCATCGCCGTGTCTGATCGGTTAAATTGTACAAAGGAAGATTTTAAGGAAATTCCCGGCGAGGTGCTGTTCTTCAAAACACGAATTGATTCCAAAACGGTGTTAGATAGGGTGGAGGCGTGTGCTGTTGTAGAATAACACCAGTTGTCACCTATTCCAGAGAAACTTAACGCAAAGGCGCAAGGAAGAAAAAAGGTGCAAGGAAGAACAGCAAGACGCGCAATCGTTGAGCAGTCCGTTAGAAGCACCGTCTAATTCCTGTTCAGTCCGTGAGGAGTGCGCGACATTAGAACATCCCTCCAGTGTGATTCTCTTTTAAGAATATCGTCTCGACTCGCATGTAAATCCGCAATTTCAAGGATTGAATAGCGAAATTTTTTGGCATATGTGTCACCTTCATCTGCAAGCAGTTCTTGGAGTTCTACTTTCTCGCCGTGGCCATTAACTGCATAGTCCGACCAACGCTGCCATATCCCCTCTTCGCCGGAAGCACTACTGACATAGAGTTTTCCTGAGATGGAAACCACCTAATTGAAAAATCCACTCTCACCGTGGGGATTAAAATTATCGTGCCCTGCCTTGCGATGGCTCGTATAGGTATGGTCAAATCGAAACCCGTAACAATCTTCGGCGGCCAAGCCCTGATGGGAGAGAATCTCATTCAATACGCCGACCACTTCGGGAGAGTCTAGCAGGACTTGAGATGGACCGCCGTGATTGTCCCGCTCCTCGGGCGGCAACGAATCGCGGTCGTGCAGGAATTTCATCTGGTGCTCTCGGATTGACCCAAGCTGTTCTTCGCTTAATAACCCGGGCAAGCTAATCCAGTCCTTTAAGTCAAAAATGTACTTCTGTTCGTCGCTCATTGGTATGACGGGCAATCCGTCGCCGTTGGTCTGGGGCAAAAGTATCTTGTCCATAAAATCTTCACCTTATTAGGGCCTTATGCTAGTTAAACTTCCCGTTTTTTATCGGAAATCAAAAAAAAGGAAGTTAATAAAGTCCTCCAGTCTGTTACTATAGATGAACTTGACAATCCATCTAAAACTGGAGGACAACAATATGATAACCGATTTCGGTGACCTGTGTCTATGGACTTATGTCATTGTTGATGACATTATGATAAAAATCGCACCTTTACTTCACCGACCCGGCCCCACTCCACTTTGTACCGATAGTGAGTTAATCACTCTGATATTGGTTGCCGAATGTAAAGGGTGGGACATTGAAACACAACTTCTATCTGAATTTAGCCAACACCCGAATCTGTTCCCTATACTCCCTTCTCAGAGTCGGTTTAATCGGCGAAGACGAAATTTAGGAACAATCATCAATCGGATTCGACAGATTATCGTCTCAAACATTGAAGGCGCAGAAGACAAACTGTGTGTGATTGATAGTTTACCCATTGCAGTCATTGAGTTTCATCTGGTGCCTTGTTCATCAAACAATTGGTCATGCTATGATCCCGATTATGGTCGAGTGGCATCCAAAAAACAGACGATGTTCGGCTATAAACTTCATCTGTTAATCACTGCGAGTGGCGTGATTATTGATTTTACACTTGCCCCTGCATCTGCGACGGATTTATGCGTCAAGTCATCTTGCCACCCGTAAGGGTCTGTTGGCTACGAATTGCTCTCGGGTCACCAAGGTAAGCAAGTAATAGGGGACAAAGCGTATATTAGTGCCCAAGCTAAAGCTGAATTAGCCGAAGTGAACCATATTGATTTGATAACGTTGCCTCGCCGCAACCAGAAACATCAGATTTCCAGCACGACTATTGACAAACAACGCAAAACAGACATATTTTCCTCCTATTTCAAATTTAAAAATTCATAAGGGTTAATTCCCTCAGTTTCCCGATCTACGAATTGAATATCAGGCGGGAGTTTGCCGCCACTCTCTATAAAAGTGATTGGGTTGAGATACGATCCCAATCTCCCTCCTGAACCTGTGAGTACACCTGCTGGGTATAGAGCCACTTTTCCATTTTTAACAGGAAGTTCAACCCAACGATCTACATACGCTATATCAGGATATAGCGGGTAAACCTTACCATTTTCATCGCTACGAGTGACACCGACAAAGCCTCTCTTACCTTGATTCCAAAGTTTAACAAGGACTCGCCCCATGAGTTCAAAATTTTTTAAGGCCCCGGCATGTTCCTGAAGTTTTTCATCAGCCCAGGTCCATGAAGGCATAAGGTGTTCAGGAAATCCAGCAGGCACTTCCGGATACGGCCCGAAGCCAAAGGGCGAGACGGGTACCGCGGCTTCTTCTTCAAGTGTTATATCGTCCGGTAAGAATGCCTCCGCTATGTCAATAACATCTGCCCCATTGATGGTTTCCGTTGCCGTTTCTTCTGACATCGGGGGGGCCGAGTCATCGGTTGATAGGGGTGTTTCCGCTTCTTTGCCGTTGAATTCCTCATCAACCTTGACCTTGCGAGATTTCTTTGAAACGGGAGGCGTTATATCTTCGACCCGCCCCTGTTCTAATACAGACTTCCCTCGGAAATATACTACAGCGACGAACAGCACGGCACAACATAATGCAATGATTACAGGTTTCAGATTCACGATAAAATCCTCCGGCCTTTAGTCTTTCGAAGACGGATGGCAAGATGACTTGACGCAAAACACGCGCCTACCAGGGGAGACCACGCTTACCGGCTGTCACCATATTTTCCGGTTTAACCATAATCTGAATCCGCAGTCCGCCGGATTGCGCCGGTCAGCCACCTTGCAGGTAACTGTCCTGCTTGACTCGTAATAGAGCAAAAGACGTGCCAAACCCGAATCGTCAGCGTGTTTTTCTTGTCGTAAATGGCTGCTGTTCTGGCACCGCCGACAGACAGAGACACTCGAAACCCAAGCCAGATAACGGATTTACCAAAAACCTGAATTCCTTTTTAAGCCTGAAGATTTCAGCCGGATTCACGGATTTTAAGCGTTAATGAAACCCGGCGAAGGGACTGAAAGGGGTGACACGGATGAAAGGGGTAATTTAGGGGAAAACAACGGCGAACCCTTATCAAATCAAGGTTTGAGGGGGGTGCCACAAATGTTTCTCAAAGAAACATTTGTGGCACCCCTTTCAGAGATAGAGAATACCCGGTCGAAGGAGTGCGGTGCACAAACGATTGTGCAATGCCTGTCTCGAAATGCCCAACAGTTGGGCGGCCATCCTCTGGTTTCGGAATGCTTGAGTGCTTGCTAACGGCATCAAAAAGGCGGAGCAGCTTGACCTGCGATTCCATGTGGAGGTCTCCGAGTTCATTGGAATGGTTCTGCTGACATTTATTAAAACCGCCCGGAGCCGAGTAATCCCAATTCTGATAAAAAATCACTCGTTAATGCACACAGAGATGCGGGGAGGCAAAGATGCGCGGTGTTCGTCACCCCATGCGTCTTCGGACGCGCAGAATTTAACGCAGGGACGCAGAGAAGCAGAGACGCAGGGCGGCAGAGATGCAGAGCAGAAGCAGATGAGATACGACCCTGACGGGGGCAAGATGACTTGAGATGGTCGGTCATCGGTGACCGACCATCTCAAACTTGACGCAAAAGCGGGTTTTGGCACGGATTGAAACGTTACGGCTTGATGGATAGAAAGAGAGTCGCAGGGAGGCGTCAGAAAAGCATCTTCTGTGCGTGGGTGCGTGCTGTGGGCCCCTGGGTTAAAAATCTGGTCTGGGGTGTATGCGGTTTCAATTGCCAATAAGGGGGTGTGTTGTGGGGTGAAAGAAAAAAGGGGTTTGAACTCCGTGCACATTTTCATGAGGGCAAAGCGTGAGACCGCTGATAGTTATTGCCATCTGAAGCATCCTGAGAAATATCAGTTCTGTTTTTTAGTGTTGAGGAACGGGGTATCGGGCGTATCGGGCGGGGAGTCAGTGAACGTGTAAAAGCATTCAACCGTGACCCTGCCCCTACGGTTTTTGTTAAATTCGTGTTAAAAGGTTGGCATTCGGCCGCGGCGTAGTAGGAAGATGAAAAATGGGCCGCCAAATAGCGCGGTGATGGCACCGACGGGAATCTCTGTTGCGGGGAGCACGGTGCGTGCAATGGTATCCATGACGGTGAGAAATATCGCTCCGGCTAATGCGGCAATCGGGACGAGTTGGCGATGGTCGGGGCCGATGAGTAGGCGGACAATGTGGGGGACAATCAACCCGACGAATCCGATCACGCCGCTGACGGATACCGCTGCCGCTGTCAACAGTGACGTGGCACACAGCAGGTATAGCTTGACCCGTTCTACGTTGATGCCCAACTGTTTTGAGGCATCTTCACCGAGTAGCATTGTGTTCAGGTCTCGGGCGTAGATAATTGTCACGGTCAGTCCGATCAGGACGTAAGGAGTAACGTGTCCAATCCGGCTCCAATCGGCGCGCGATAACCCGCCCATCAACCAGAAGACGATGTGCCCGACATGTTCTTCGCCGAAGACCAGGGTGAGCGAAACGAGCGCGGATAGGAGGGCACCGACAGCGATGCCGCAAAGTAGTAGCCCTGCAATTGGGACGTGATTCCTGACGCGAGCGAGATTGTAAACCAAAACGGTCGTCCCCAAAGCTCCAGCAAACGCCATCAGGGGTACGGAAGAGAGCCCCCAAAAACTAAATTCGATTTTCCACACGAAGGCACAGACGGCACCGAGTGAAGCCCCGCCTGAAATGCCGAGCACAAACGGAGAGGCCATCGGATTGCGAAACAGTCCTTGCAACGTCGTGCCTGAGAGGGCTAAAGATGCACCGACAACGCCTGCCAAAATGACGCGCGGCATACGAATCTGAAATAGGATGACCTCAGAGGAGGGGGGCCACCATACTGTGTCGGAAAAGAGATTGGAGAGGAGGGGGAGGCGACTGCCGATCATGCCCCAAATATCGCGGATGGGTAGATGTACTGCGCCTAAGCTGAGCGAGAGGATGGCGACACTCAACCACACCCCCAGCGAATAGATAGGCCAGCGAAGTGGTCTCCGATTGCGTCGAGGTATTTGCGGATTGCGGAGGTTACTCCTTGTCACCTTGTTCCCTTGTCTCCAGTTTTCATTTTCTCCTCAAAGAGTTCAGGGTAGAGCCGTTGTGCCATGGCTTCTAACGCTCGAACTATCCTCGGTCCGGGGCGCGAGATTTCATCCCCATTGAGTAGGTAAACGCGCTTCGCCTCAACTGCTGATATGCGGTTCCACGCTTTTCGATGCCCTTCAAGCAGTTCGGTGACACTCTTTGCCCGGGTGGTAAAGATCACTTGTGGGTTGCGCTCGATGAGGGTCTCCAGACTAAAGAGGGGCCACGCCGTTTTCGCGTCCCCTGCGATGTTGAGCCCCCCGGCGAGTTCAATTAGAGCGTGGATAAAGCTTCCTGGTCCCACGCTCTGTAGTGGGTCGTACCAGACTTCATAGAAGACGCTTTTCCGTTTTGATTTGGGGATTGGATCGATGACTTCTCGAACGCGCTTGACGCGCGCCTTCATCTGGCGGCTAACTTGAGCTGCTTTAGCAGATTTATCGCAGATCTGTCCGAATAGCTGAATTCTCTGGTAGATGGCATCGAGGTTTGCGGGCAAGATAGAGGCAACGGGGACGTTGAGTGCGACCAATTTATCTATGAGCTCGGGGTGCGTTGAAGCGCCGAGGATGACGAGGTCGGGGTTCAGTGCGACGATTTTATCGAAAGATGGCGAAAGCAATCCCCCAACCCGCTCAATTTTTTTCGCGGCTTCTGGATAGTCGCTATACCTATCCACGCCGACCAGCAGTTGCTCCGCACCGATGGCAAAGATGATTTCAGTATTTGCTGGGCCTATGGAGATGAGTCGTTTTGGGGCCGCCGTGAGCGTGATTTCGTGCTTGTTGTCATCGAGAAATGTGAATGGGTATTGTGGCGCGGGGTGCCCCAAAGCGGGGCTGAGCAGGGAAAGCGGGAGTAGAAGAAGAGCTAAAACCGGTAAACAGTGCGAAATTTTAATTTTTTTCCTTATCATCCTTGGATTCCTTTTTTCTGACTTGAGAAATGGGGTAAACAGACAGCGTTCCCGAAACGGGATGGGGACTGATAATTGCTTCAACCCCATAAACTTCATCAATGGTTGGCTCGGTGATGACTTCCTTTGGTTTGCCGACGTTGTAAATTCTGCCTTCTTGGAGCAGGATTAATTTGTCGCAGTATTGCGCCGCTAGGTTCAGGTCGTGCAAAACGACGATGACTGTCAAGCCTTCTGTTCGGTTGAGCTTCCATATAAGGTCTAGCAGAGAAAGCTGATAGTTGAGGTCGAGGTGCGCTGTGGGTTCGTCAAGTAGCAGAATCTCTGGGGTCTGTGCTAGGGCACGGGCGATGGCGACCCTTTGCCGTTCGCCGCCGCTTAGTGCTGTGACCAACCGATTGGCGAATGGCTGGAGGTCTGTGAGGTTCAGTGCTTCGTCTACAATGGACTCATCGGCGGCACTTTCGCGTTGGAACCGTTTGAGGTGTGGGATTCGTCCCATCCGCACGATTTCTGATACGGTAAAATCGAAGTGGAGTTGAGATTCTTGGGCGACCACAGCGAGGCGGCGGGCGAGTTCTTCCCTGCTGAACTCCGCAAGTTCCCGCTCATCAATGAATACAACGCCTTTGCGTGGCGCGAGCACCCGACTGATGACCCGCAGTAGGGTTGATTTGCCGGAGCCGTTTGGGCCAATTAGACCGACGAACTCTCCTTGATGTACTTGAAAGGTGACCCCGGCGACGACAGGTGTTTGTGTTCCGACTTTTCGGGGTGCGGCATCGTAGACAACTTCAATTCCAGAAACCGCAATGCGCGTTTGCTGTTCCATATATTGTTACCAGCGGTTTAAGCATGTTTCAATATAATACCATTTCTATAGTGACGTATCGTGATCCGATGGGGCAAGATGCCCTGGCTACGGGGGTCTGATGCGTTTTTGCTTATGACTTTCTTTGAAAGTGGCAACATGAGTTGACGCATATCGGACTTCCATTAACGAGTGATTTATTATCGGAATTGGTATAAATTTGATCTGCTGGATTTGTCAATCCAGCAGGAGCGGCCGGGGGCCGGGCGTGGTTATGACGTTTCCGAGCGCAATATTTCGGCGGCCTGGTGGATGACTTGTAATTTGGCATACGCGAGTTGTGTGGTATTTACGGGGCGGTCGGCGAATGTCCCGAAGCCACAATCTGGGTTGAGATAGATCTGTTCCGGCTTGCGGTGTTTCAAGAGTGCGCGCACTTTGGCTAAGACGAAATCAACCGATTCGACCTCAGTGGTGCGGGGGTCGATAACGCCGAGCCCAATCTCTTTATCGGGCGGTAGGTCACCGAGCACATCAATGCTTCCTGCGCGCTCGGTCGCGTACTCAAGTACAAACTGGTTGACGTTCATTCGGCTGAAGTACGGGATGAGAAAGTCGTAGGGCCCGCGGAGCAACACGTCTTCCTGTTGGCTCCAGTTGCCACGGCAGACGTGCAGGGCGGTTTTGATATGACCGTCAATCCCGTCCAATACACGATTCATCAGTTCAACTGCGAAATTGAGTTCGTCCTCTGGACTGCTCTTTTCTGAAAGTGCGGCACACATAAAGGTGTGGGTTTCGTGGGGACCGGTAAACGCGACTTCCGTTAATACCGGTTCATCAAACTGGACAAATTGGCACCCTGCCTCCTGTAGCGCGCCCAATTCTTCGCGGAGAATTGCAACCACAGCGTCGCCTAGGGATTCTTTGTCAGGATAAAAGTCGTAGGAGAGACGCTTAACCCACATTGAGCGGGTCAGGAGGTACGGTCCGGGCAGGGTGCTCTTGATCGGTTTTGTCGTGTGTTGTTTGAGAAACAGATAGTCATTCAACACGAGTGGGGCAGTACGCTCCAGTTTTCCCGCAACGACCGGATTTTTCAAGGCGAACGCTGGGACATCCAGCGCGTTGAGTAAACTCTCAAATGCGGCTTTATCCTCAACATAATCAAGCATTTGCGCTAACGTCATCAACTGGATGCCGTCAATACACTCGGCGATGAAGGAATAGAAATTGTCGCGCCGTTGTTCCCCGTCACTGACAATATCGACCCCGGCGGTTTCCTGTAACTTGAGGGATTCGAGAACCGCTTCATCCGCAATGGCGTTAAATTCTGCCTCCGTCATCCGCCCTTTCTGTCTGTTTCGCAATGCTCTTGAAACTGCGCGTGAGCGGGGCAGACTCCCAACGACGGTGACAGGGAATTGTGTTGGATTTTTCATTGTTTAAATCTCCTAATCTCTCATTTAGCATCGGGAGTGGGAACTCCCGCCTACAGGTATCTCATCGCATTTCCTCAAATAGAGACGGAGTAGCGTGTGGGGTGTCTGAAACCCGTTGTCGTGCGTATTCGCAGTATTCAGGGTTGATGTCGTAGCCGATATAATCTCTTCCAAGTTTTTTGCAGGCGACAGCCGTTGAGCCTGAACCCATGAACGGGTCTAAAACCAGTGCGTCAGAGGGCGTTAGGAGATGTAGAAACTCCTCCACAACTTCCACCGGATAGATTGCCGGGTGCTTGTTCGCTTTAACGGTTGCTACGGATGTTTCAATCACATCACGCTTGAGTTTATTGCCGTGCATCCGAATGATTGTGAACCCTTTGTTCTTGAGTTGTAGCTTGCGTCCGCCCTCTTGACCGCCAAACGGTTCGGCATGAATGCCGCGGATTTTCATCCGAAAACTGTGAGTCTGACCTCGTTTCACCTCTTGGATAACCTCTGTGAGTTCACGCCGTGCCGCGGTTTTCTCCGATTCTGACAGATCAGATTGTGCAATGAGCTCGAAATATCGCTGACCGACGTTAGCATTGACTTTCTTGCTGGATTGCTTTTGGGTACGCGCCTGTGCCAAGAACGCATCAGGGTTATAGAAATAGTCGTCTGACTTGACAAAGTGAAAGAAGGGCTCGGTACTGCTAACCAATCGGCGGCGAAACTGACGCGGGGTCGGGTTGCTTTTGATCCAAGTGATTTCGTTGACGAGTTTAACCAAGCCTGTTTCCGTTGCGGCAATCGCAAAACGATACGGGACAAGAAGCAGATTGCTCTCCTGATACTTATCGCCTACATTGAACACGATATTGCCATCCGCTTTCACGACGCGGACACATTCGCGGAAGAGGCGAAGTAGTATATCGATGTATTGATTGACACTGGTCTCATTTCCCATGCCGCCGCCGTAATCTCGCTGCTGAAAATAGGGCGGTGAGGTAATCACCAATTGAACACTGCAATCGGGTAATTTCTGGATGAGCTGAAAATTATCGCCACATAGAATTTGATTGATTGGCAGATTATCGTTACAGGAACCCACAGGTTAAACTCCTATGACCGAAAGCACCACAGTGATTCATCGTCTAAACAGCGCGGATTATGCGTCCAGCGAAAATTCGGACATATCAACCGGTGCCTGGCGTTCCGCGCTCTCTTTGGCCGCCTCGATGATTGCCATCGAATGGCGGACAGAGTGGCCACTCGCATCTGGCTCAGTGCCTTCAAGACAGCAGGTTGCAAACTCTCGAATCTGGTTTCGCATCCCCCCGCCTGTTGTGCCTTCGACTTCAACTTCCTCGCCGTTGACGAGGAGCCTGTTGCCTGCCAGCATCATCGAACCTTCGCTGCCGATGATATACTGGTCATGGGCACCGGAATGGCAGACGACCGATTGGGATAGTACACTCACCGCGCCGTTTGCGTGGGTCAACATCGCGGTGTATGAATCCTTCTGTCCGTTATAGAGTTCGGTGCCTTCGGTGCCGCGAGCGTAAACCTCCGTGACAGGAGAATCGAGATACCAGTGCAAAATATCGTACTCATGGGGGCCGAAACAGTACAGGACACAGATGCCGCCGAGTTCGAGGTCAAGATACCAGTGGCGGTCGCCTCCCTCCGGTGGTGCAGGATGAAAATAGCTATATCGCCGTCGCATTAAGTGTCCGACGCTTCCAATCTCCCCATCGGCGATCATCTGCTTAATTTTGCGGTTCACTGGATAGTAACGCATCACCTGACCGACCATCAAGATTTTCCCCGCTTCGTCACATGCGGCAATCATCCGGTCGCAGTCGGCGAGGGTCAACGCCATCGGCTTTTCGACGATCACATGCTTTCCTGCCTGTGCCGCCGCCACGACTTGGTCACCATGGAGGTTATGGGGTGTGCAGACGTGTACCGCCTCAACTTCAGGGTTATCCAATAGGGGGTCTAGCGTTGTATACGCCGTTGCGTTGTGCTGATTCGCAACAGCCTCCGCCCGCTCGGCATCAACATCCATGACAGCAACCAAGCGGATATTATCGTTCTCCTCAATCGCTCCAATATGTGATCGAGCAATACCGCCCGCACCGATAACGCCGACTGATAGTGTGTCGCTCATAACTTGCTTGTTCCTTTCAACCTGAGCATATTTGAATAAATTCAAATATCTCGGTTTGCACATTCAATTCAGGACATGGAAGGGGCTTCAAAGCACACGGGACATTTTCCCCTGTGCGCCGTTTCAATCTCTTTGCATTTGTGGGGTTATCTTAGCACAACTCACGGGATGAATCAATAGGAAAGTCAGAGCCCAGAGCGTGAACGGGGTTGGAGCGAAGGAGGGCGTGAGTTGCGGCGGATATGGTGAGGGGAAAAGAACTGAATAAATTAGGTCATTGCTTAAGCAGGTTTAAGAATAAAAATTGTAAGCCCTTACGGGTGGTCGCGTGAGCGAGCGCATCGCGTGAGCGAGCGCACAACATGAGTTGACGCACATGAGCGAGCGCACAAAGACGCAAAGGCGCAAGGGAAGAACAGAATGTAAAATCACAGCAAGGTTGCGATCTGCTGGCCCTATGGGACCTTCTTTAATTCACCAAAGTGATTCATTTGATTGTCGTCCTTGTTTAGATTTCTGTCGTGAGGTTTGCTCCCAATAGTCCGTCAGGGTAGGTACAAGACCTACCCCTACAATTCATACAACTGAGCGAGTGAACCACACGGCAAGGACAGGCGTGGAGGCGTGTCCTTGCCGCGCTGCTGTTCTCGGCTCTATTCGCGTGGGAGCATGACTTCATCCGGAACGACAATTTCGCCGGCAATGATTTTGGCTTTCAGCGATTCAACGGTTTCTAAAATTTCTGCCGAAAGCAAGGCTTCGTTGTGTTCATCAAGGGCGTAGCTGACACCGCCATCTTCGAGTCCTAAGTATCGGACACCTGCCATAAAATTGTCCTCAACGGTTTCACCGATAACTCTTTCCACAGAAGCGGAAAGCTCTTTGACCATGCTGGTCAAGACTATCCCAGGCGCGAGATAATTGCCGTTGGAGTCAACCCATATAATATATTTACCCTGTTCTTGGGCGGCTTCGAGCACTCCGTTCCCAGATCCGCCTGCCGCGGCGTAAATGACATCAACTCCGCTCGCATATTGCGCTAACGCCATCTCTTTCGCTCTATCCGGCTGCTCGAAACCGGATGCATTCTCGCTGATGTATTCTACGGAAATTTCCGCGTCTGGATTGATGGCGCGAATCCCAGCGACGTAACCAGCTTCAAATTCGTGTAGTAACGGAACATCCGCACCGCCAATATAGCCAATTTTATTGGTCTCTGTTTTTAACGCCGCAATTGCTCCGACCAGAAATGAGCCTTCGTTTGCCTTATAGTTGATGGAGGCGACATTCGGAAGAGCGAGGACAACATCAAAAATTGCAAATTTGATATCGGGAAATTCGGGTGCCACGCGAGAGAGCGGTTCTCCCATTTGGTAACCTATCGCTAAAACGAGGTCTGAACTTTGCGCGGCTTCTCTTAACTGCATTTCTGTCACTGCCGGATCGCTTTCCATTCCGGCGACCTCGGTGAGGCTAATCCCGAGTTCTGCCTCAGCAGTTCTTACGCCGATATGGAAACTATCACAGTATGATGAATCTCCAATGCAATCGCTGGGATATATCATGGTGACGTGAAGCGGTGGGGCATCCATGTCGCTTGATGGTTCGGAAAGGATGTCCTGAACGACATCACAACCGCAGATTAACAGTAGCCCTAATGCCCAAAATGGGTATTTTCTCAAGATGTGGATAACATTTTTCATGTTTACTCCTTTACGATAATCGGTTATGTTGGTTTTACTCAGCTTTCAAATTTTCCCATCTCTCTTCTTATTTTAACGATGAAATTTGGTTGTCAGATACGAGATTATTGAGGTGATTTTCATCTGTTGTTACGTTGACTAAGTGGACTCTTCAGTTAATTGAGGGGGTGATAAATTTTGTGATTGTCTGAATCAGGATTTTCAGGATTATAGGATTTTCAGGATTATACACAGTAGGAACGCACCCCCACAGTATCGGGAATACAATTTCCTCACACTAGCGGAAGTCGGGAGTCATCCCTCCGACCAGGGAAGTCGGGAGTACAACTTCCGACTATAAGCGGCAATCGGTGAACAAAATCTAGGATTCAATAGGATTGTCAAAAATTGAAGTATCTCGTGTCTCCAAGAGTTCAGAGGATTTCAATAAATACAGGAAACTCTAAAAATAGGTGCGGAGTGTAGGCTTAACCATTGGCTGTTCGGAATAGGTTGGGTGATTTGAATATACCTTTCGCCCCGCTGGGGCTTTGGATTACCGAAAAACCATATCACCCGATTAAATTCTAAATCTTCCCGTCGCCCATATATGGTAAAGCTTAAACATAAGTAGAGACACACGGCAAGTTGGGTTTCACTCTATGTACAAGGGACGCACATTGAATCGCAGAACCGATATCGATGCACCGTTGATAGCGATTCACTCTTTACCGTTCAACCCAACCTACTGGAGATCGAATTCCTTCTATACACATTGTACGCCTCTGGAGTGCGGGCGGGGAAACCCCGCCCCTACGGGTTCTTGCTGGTCTGGATCTAGTTCTTGAGTTTCACCCTTGCGATGTTCGGCAAGGGCTTCGGCAGCGAGTTGGGATAATGCGTCTTGGGATTTAGCAAATCGTTTGTCCCATTGTCTTTCGGATTCAAGTTCTGCCAGCAGCCAATCTGCCAGCGCATCTTGTTCCTTTGGTGGGAGTTTTGAAATTTCTGTGAAGGCTTGTTGAAGTCGTGTTGTCATTGTAATACCTACCTCCTTAGAAAAAGTTGTGAATTCTAAATAATGTGCTCAGACCGCGCGTAGGTTAACGTTGATGTCGGCACCGTGGGTTAGTGTGTTGGTTATGGGAGAGGCGGCGAGTGTTTTCTAGCAGATCGATGCTAAAACCGCTATAGCAATCCCATTTCGCGCGTAGTCAATATCACATTATTCAATTACACGGAACCTGTTTCGGGTAAAACGCCCACTCTCGCATTGTCCCCTCAGATAGCACATTATTCTTCGAGTGAGCTTTCATGTACAGCATCAAGGGTGAAGTTAAGTTCGCGTAGTTTCAAATATGAGACGAAAAAAGATCGCAGCTAATTCATACTGGGAACGACAAATATGGATTAGTGCCCCTTCGTATAATTTTGTGAGCCGAACCATGTGCCCAACAATAATTGCTCTGTGCTTAGTATAGCCTCTGCTAGCTGTCTCCACATCCGGCACTGAAGCAGTGCCCACTTTGAGCAAGTACAAACATCGGTTCATAATTTCAACTGCGAATTCCATAAATTCGACATCAGTGTTGAAATCAGGGCACCGTGACATATTGTCATCAATCCACCTCTCAATCTTGGCAAGGTTTTGAATGATTTCATCCATATTCCATCCTTTCCTAATTCGGCTTTACACGCACCACTTGCCCATTTTTGAGCGTTTTCAATACCACATTAACTTGAGAAATCAGCGGTGCGAGATCTTCAAAACGATTACTATCAGCTTCTAGCAATACAATCCCCATATTAATCTCGCCCAAGTTTTGCTGGTTGGGAATGCTCCTGTCCATTGTGATAAAGGCATCAAACTCAACTGCTGTAATCCTCAACAGTTCACCATTCTCTTTTCCTTTCCACCCCCGATAGTCAACTGTGACCACTTCAATGTTGTCGTCAAAAAGTTGCCTCAGCTTGTGGGGCAGATTCTCATCAAGCAGCACGCGCATCAACGGCCTCCAGTGTCATCTTCAGGTACGCGACCGCTTGCTCGCGAGATACTGTTGGGAAATCATCAAGGAACTTATTGAGGGAATCCCCTGCTGTTAGATGCTGAATCAAACTCTCAACTGGCACACGGGTGCCGGCGAAGACTAGGGTGCCACCCATCACTTTTGGGTTTCGCGAAATGATCTGTTCTTTTTTCATTGTGGAATTTCCTTGAGTCCGAGCGATATTGCTCGCTAATGAGGTGAATAAAAGGGCACGACCAGGAAAAGCTTATGCTGTCGCCTGTCAGATCCAGTGGGTTGTTGTGTGATATTTGCCAGTTTTTGAACATTTCGTGGGAGTTTTGAGACCTCTGTGAAGGCTTGTTGAAGTCGTGCTGTCATTGTAATACCTACCTCCTTAGAAAAAGTTGTGAATTCTAAATAATGTGCTCAGACCGCGCGTAGGTTGACGTTGATGTCGGCACCGTGGGTTAGTGTGTTGGTGATGGGGGAGGCGGCGAGGGTCTCTTGCCAGAGGGTTTCTAATACTTCGTCATCGGCATCTGATGCGACGTAAATGGTGCCTTTAATTTCTTTGAACCCGCTGTGGCCGGTCTGTTCTGTGCCGAGAAAGACGAAGATGTTGTCGATCTGGCCGCTGAGCGAGATCTCGAGTTCGTCGATTTCAACGTTCTGCTGTGAGGCGCGGATCTGAAAGCCCATTGCCAAGCAGGCACCGAGGGCACCGAGGAGGTACTCAACCGCGCTTGGAGCGGCATCTCGCACGTCGAAACTGGCCGGCTGTCCTACAGACCAGGAGTGGTTCCGACAGAACACCGTCGCCTGTAGCCCACCGTCCCAGTGAATGCGGGTTTGCCATCGGTAATCTCGCGCTTGTTCGTAAGCGACTTCTGCATCCTGTTCGGCTTCTCCGCGTTGTACGAAGTATTTGTTATGTTCGGTTGCTGGTCGCCATCCTAGATATGGGTTTTCGGTCATCCGACACCACGCGGGGAGGTCTTCTTTGACGCTGATTTCTGTACTGCGAATCTCCAGAATCTCGCCATCCGGTACTGCCTCCATTGATTTGCGAATGAGTAGGAGCAACCCCGAACCGCAGTCAAGATTTCCGCCTTCGCATATATGGGGGGTCTCAAGGGTGTCTGGTGCTTGTAAATCTTCGTCTCGCATGATGTTTTGTTTTTGTTGTGTTGGAATTGGGATGCTTCTGCCCCAGTCGGCAGAAACTCCGCAACCCGATGTCAATAGGTGATAGCTGAACCGCCGGTGGTCAAAAATTCGACAGCCTTCGCCCCACCGACAATTAGGGCACCATCTACTAGGTTAGCTTCGTCGAGGTTGCGCTTTTTGAAGCAGGGGGAGCAGACCCAAATTATCCCGCCAAATTCGGCGAAATCCGCCATAAGTTGTTGTAGCGGTGTGAAGCCTTCCTCGTGAATGTCATCGGCGTAACCGTTTTGTGAAAGATGTACGCCCTCTGTGCTGAGGAACACAACCGTCTCAACGCCGGATGCGACGGAGGCGTTGGCGACAACAAAACCGACGGTCGCTTTGTCGGTGTTGTCTTTCGCGTGTGTGATGCTGATCATCAGTTTAGCCATTAGGAATTATCTCCTTTTTTAATGAAAAAATAGGCGTTGTCTTCTCCACAGGAATCTGCGAGGAGTTCGTTGCCTTTCATGTTACACCATGCGGCGATATCCACCGCTGCGCCTGGGTCAAGCGCGCGGATTTGTGCGACCTGTCCCGGTTCGAGAGTTCGCATAGATTTCAGCAGTGCGATGATTAGGTCGCCACAACCGAGCTCTCCCATATCGAAAGCTGCATCTGGCGTAATGTCCGGTAATGGAATGGATTCTTTCATAGAATCACCTGCAATTGGGCGGATTGAGAGGCCGAGTTTTGGGCAAAAACACGGCTCTTTCATACCGTTGGGTATAGTCCTTGTTTGTGATGTTTCAGAGACGAATTGTATTTGAATAAGGAAAAAGGGAGCGGGCGGGATAAGAGTAGTCAACACGTACCCCAGGCACCGAATCGAATTCGCCTCAGTGTTATGTGATTAATGGTTCGTTCACATTATCACGGCACTGAGGGCGTTTTGATTAACGACTTTCAGGCCGGGAAAATGCGAACGGTGAGTTCGTAGCGGTTGCACACGCCGTGTGCTATTAGCCGATTTCAGTGTCACCAATTATTGTGTCGATAAAATTCGCGTTTCATGTCGCTTCTCCGTTGATGGGGGTTGATGTGTTATTATACCGTAACGGATTGGGAACTGTCAATTGTAAGATTTAGGGGGGCATTTAGAGACCAAGTTTGGTTTCCAAATTACGGGCGGGGGGACCCCGCCCCTACGGTTTCTGCTCAATTTTGAGACACCGGATGGCCGGGGATATTGTAGATGCTCTCTGCATTGCCGAAGTAGGAATCGTAGATGTGTTGATATACCACTTGGCACTTCTGGTCGTACAATGCTTTCGTATAGCACTGTGGCAACTGAGCGTCAAGAATTTCTTTGATGGTCTGTAGAACAACGGCACGGGATTGTTGTCGTTGGCGCCAGTCTAAAACGAGTGTTTCCCTGAGACTGTTTAGCAGTTGCCGAACAGTATTCTTCACTTCATCTCTGTCTGCTTCGGTCAGATCCAGCTCGGTTGGGATTAGATGGTCAAATAACGCCAATTCTTCTTGGGAGAGCTGTTCGGTGATGGTGCGTTGCTCCTCTGCGTTCAGTGCGTCCACGAATGCGATAAGTTGCTCAAAGAACTGTTGAACGTCGGATGCGGCGTTGTATTCGGCTATCATCTGCTCGAATTTCTCCTGATAATCCATTCGAGTTCTGTTGAAGCGAATCAGTTCGGAGAGCTTCCTGTTTATTGCCCCTTTGAGTTTTTCGATTTCAATCTGTTTGTGTCTGCCCCTGAACTGTTCCCGGAGTTGGTCGAAGTCAATCTGACTCAAATCAACAATTTGATCGGTTTCATAATACGCGGGGTCCTCTATTAGGTAACCTGTCGGAGCGATTGACTGGTCAAGTAGGTCTTCAACGGCTTTTATCACATCGGAGATGTCGGCGAATGCAGTTATGCTATTGATTTTGCGGGTTATAATGTAGATCAGTGAACAGATGGAAACGAAGGCATTGGCACTCGAATCGGGGAGAATCGCCTTGTATAGTTTGAGAACGTTATTCGCGCCTTGCAGGTACGCCCGTTTGGTTTCATCGTCGGTCAATATGCTGTTCGTTGCGTCGTCGATCAGTCCGATGCGTTCCAAAGAGGATGCGGCATCAATCTGGGCGAGGTCAACGCCGAGATTCGCGCAGAACGCTATGACCTCATCAATCGCATCGCGGAGCTGTTCCACCAGTTTCGATTTATCCTGAATCGGTGCTTTACCCTCCGCGTCAGCACCTGCGTAGATTGCTAGTGCGCTTTCAAGGTCACGGAAGACACCGATATAGTCCACAATCAAACCGTTGACTTTATCTCCGTGGACTCGGTTGGCTCTGGCAATGGTCTGCATCAAGGTGTGGTTGCGTTGTGGCTTGTCGAGGTAGATTGTTGAACAGGAGGGGACATCAAAGCCTGTGCTCCACATCGCACAGACGAACACAATCCGAAACGGGTCGTCTGGGTCTTTGAATTTGGTGTCCAAATCCTCTCTGTCCATGCGTTGGCGGTGCGGTCTAATGTCCACATCCGCCCTCCTCAAATTGCGAATCTCGTTCTGTGTCTGAGAGACGACCACGGCCATATCGGTCTCTTCCATGTACTGAATATTTTCCTCAAGTGGTGCCCTCTCCTTAGCTGATGTTGCCGTGCTTAATTTGGATCTTAGCTGATCGAGATGCGGTTTCCAATGGTGCTTCACTTTGTCGTACATCTTGACCGTAGTGGCTTTGTCAACTGAGATGACCATCGCCTTGCCGCGGTGCCCACGCCCCATAAAGTGGGAAACAATATCTTTCGCGATGGTTTCCAATCGGTCGTCTCGCGTGATGAGGTGATACTCTCTGGAAAATTCACGTTCAAGCTTGGTTTCCTGTGCATCGTCGAGTTCGGCGGCCTCAAGAATTTGCACAAAGTCTTCGTTGAGGTCTTCGTTGGTGAGTTGTAGCTTGGGGACTCGGTTTTCGTAATAGAGGGGCACGGTCGCTTTGTCCTCAACCGACTGCTTGAAATCGTAGATTGAGACGTAATCCCCGAAGACCTCGCGGGTCTTTTCCTCTCCAGCGATTAGTGGGGTGCCGGTGAAGGCGATGAACGCCGCGTTGGGGAGTGCTGTCCGCATATTCAACGCCAATGTGTCGTACTGGCTGCGATGCGCTTCGTCGGTGATGACGATAATGTCTGACCGTTCAGAGAGGACGGGGTGGGGTTCACCGCCGCTTGTCTGGAACTTGTGGATTAGGGTGAAAACATACCGATGGTCTACCCGCAGGAGTTGGCGGAGATGCACTATATCTTGGGCATGGATTTCCTGAGGGGCTACAACACCACTCGTGCTTGCGAAATTCTTATAGAGTTGGTCGTCTAACGCTTTGCGGTCTGTCACGAGCACAAACGTCCAATTGCCGGGGGTTTTTCTCAGTACCTTTTGGGTGAAGAAAATCATTGAGACGCTTTTTCCACTGCCTTGTGTATGCCAGAAGACACCGAGTTTGCCCTGATTCGATTTGATATCTTGTAGGGCTTTGATGGTGTTGTTTACGCCCAAGTATTGATGGTTCTTCGCGATTAGCTTGATTAATCCGCCTTGGACTTCCATAAACAGGGTGAAGTTTTCGATGATGTCCAGTAGCCGTTGATGGTCGCAGAGACCGCGCAGGATTGTTTCCAATGAAACGGTGCTGTCTTCACATTCACTGTCAATCCGTTTCCATTCGGCGAAGTGTTCCCAGCTCGCAGTTAGGCTACCGACTCTGCTCTCTGAGCCGTTGGAGAGGATAATCAGGGCGTTGTACCAGAATAGGTGGGGAATCGTGTCTTTGTAGTCCCGAAGGTTGTCGTGATAGGCGGAGAGGAGGTTCTCGTCAATCCGTTTGAACTCCATGACCACAAGTGGGATGCCGTTGACAAAGCCGACTGCGTCTGGTCGTCTCGTATACACCTCGCCGACAATGGTGAATTGGGAGGCTAAGAGGAAATCGTTGCGCTCTGGATTATCCCAATCGATCACTTGAAGGATTTCGACGGTCTCACCTTCATCGTCGGGGTCGCTGACCGTTACCTTCACACCGTCTTTCAGCAGGCTGTAGAGCTCCCAATTGGCTTGGACAGGGCTCATGGTGGCGCGGGCACGAGTTAGCTCCTCAATGGCGGAGCGAATTGCGGCATCGGAAGCGGCGGGGTTGAGCCGCCTCAATGCCGACTCCAACCGAGTGGTCAGCACGACTTCGGATTTGGTCTCTCTATCAAGCGGACTGCTTTCGCCCTCTGCGAGTTCGTTGTGACAGTCTTTCGTCTCCCATCCGAGTTCTGTCAGTAGGTCAATGGCGGGTTGTTCGATCAGTTGGTCTTCACTGTATGAGGTGTTCATGGTTCATCGGTGCTCAAACGGAATCTGGCTCCTGCTCATTGCGTTCTTTACGAGCTTGCAACAGTGCGGCTTCACGTTGTGCTTTAATTTTCATGATTCGCTTTATGCCCGGCGAGGGATTTTTTCGTTGTTCCTCATAAGCAGCTTCTACCCATTCTATCCCTGCCTTGATATAGGCATCAATTGGCGCTTTGTGGAACAGATAGTAGGTAATTGTCCCATAGATCTGCTTTAAGGTTAGATGTGGGTGGTGTCCCTGAATTTCCCTTGGGGTTTCGCCATCAAGGTATTTCTGAATCACAATTTCGATGCCGATTCGTGTCCCCTTAATCCGAATCGCTTTTGAACTGACAACTTCAAGGGGTGCTGTGAGTGCTACGATGTTATCCGGCGGTATTAGAGCTCGCTCGCATCTCACCGCTGCTCGTGCCTTCTCAAATTCCTTTATCAAGGCTTCTTCAGGTATACCGGCAAAGGCTTTGTGGAAGTGTGCAAGGGTACGGTCCCATTGTTCCTGCCATTCTGGGTCTGCTTTGCGGGATTTACGGGGTTGCTGGGAATCGATTTTAGGTTGTTTTTGGGAAGCGGTTGGTTTCATTTTAGTCTTATCCCTTCACTTGAATTGAGCGAAGCACGTCTCCTAGATGGCTGAGAGAATTGTTGCGCCGCAGTGTGTCTTGATTGATGTCCACATATTCAGCTAGTTCGGGGGATATCGCTTCACTATACTGCTTACGATCTACGTTCTTTAGCGGCATTTTTGGGTTGATTGTAAGCAGAATTTGTTCAGAGAAATCTTCCAAATATTCTTTGGCACCCTTCCCGCCTACTTCCGCTTCAACGATCTTTTCCGTATCGCCTTTCTGATAGCGCTTAACCAAGCGTCCAAAAGCTTGGTTTTTTAAAACGCTATCACGGTCAATTGTCCTGTGCTGCGGGCTTTGGCTGGCGAAATAACAGAAAATCCCAAGACAATCAATCAGTAACCACGCTTCAAGTTCCTGAACGGCTTGTGCAAGGAATACTTTGCCAGCAGGCAAACTGCTATCGTTGACGACCTGTTCAACCTGATTGATAAGCGAATTCGGTTCTTTTCGTCGTTGATGAACTGACATCGGACTATCGCTGTCAATGACGAAAATAACGCAGGCTTCTTCTTTGAGGTAAGTCTGAACACCCTTCCGTAGTGTTTCACTTAAAGACGCTCCTTTTATCTGAAACCTCCGGAGTGCACTTTCGCCCGATGCTTTAATAGATAGATTCCCAAGTTGCAGATGTGTCACCAACTTATCTGCCAAACATTTGACTGCTTCATCATCGTAGTCTGATTCCACAGTCCAGATTCTTACGGTTGTCATGCAGGCTACTTCTCCATCAGGTCCTATAGGAGTGCGCTCTCGAAAATGGCACTGCCGACTCCGAAATCGATAATCCAACCGTCTAGTGCGGGTCGGGTCGGGCGGATATCCTCAATGTTGATGACCTCTGTACCGTGCCCGGGACGATTGCGTAAGAGTAAAACGCCGAGGGAATCCGATAAGTTCTCATGACTAAAGGCATCAAGGAATTGAGCATTATGGGTGATGACAATCACTTGGGTTTGTTCGGCAAGTTGCTCCAGATCGCTTGCAATGTGCTTCAGTGCCTGGGGATGCATATGTCGCTCAGGTTCTTCAATGGCGATGAGCGGGGGTAGCTCTGACTGGTTAATCAAGGCGTAATGTGAAATGAGACGCAAGGTGCCATCAGATGCTCCCCACATAGGTATCGGATTATCGTACCCTTCCAAAAGACAGAGTTGGTCGTTTCCGTCAATTGTACGCTGGTCTATTCTGATGTTCGTAGAAGTGGCGAGGGATTTGCTAACGTTGCGGAAATCCTCTGGCGTATTCTTATGCCAGTCCGAGAGTAACGCAGGTAATCTCGAACCATAATAATCCAGCTCTACAGGTTCGGGCAGCTCTTTTGTGACAGGCGAGAAGCTCGCGAGATTATTTCGTATCACCTCTGGTCGAAAGTCATAAGAACGCCACTCCTTAATAAACTCCGCTAAGGCATTGGTAACTGGTTTATTTCCGTAATCGCCAGCAGACTTCAGAGCAGGTTTATCGGCCTTGTACTTTGTCGCGTTTGTGGTGTTTTCTTCCAGAACTATACCCTCTCCGTTCTGAATTGAGATAACTTTCCTATCTTCAACCAATAATTCTTCGCTTGCAACCACATTGTCCGCCTCCGCTTGAAGCACTAGGTCGTATACCGTCGGGGTTCCCTCCACTTTTGCCTGCAATTGGAAGGTCATGTTGATCGCGCCGCCCGCCCAAAAAGAATTTTGGATCGCTTCCACTGAGGGCAGTTTTTCAAAAACCATCAGGTTGTTGAGAAGTGCCAAGCTACTCAAGATATTTGATTTCCCGCTTGCATTGGGACCGACGATAACTGTCAAAGGCTTTAGCGGAAGTTCAACATCGCGCAAGCTAAGGTAGTTTTTGATATGAACTTTTTCTAGAAATGCGTCCATTTTAGACATGGTTGTTCACCTCTTCTTACTGTTGTTGGGTCGTCAGACGCAAATATTTTAACATATCATCGGTTTTTATGCGAATGAAAATTGGTCGCTAGTGGGCAACATCAAGATCGGGCTAGACCGTGAACGTTTTCATTTACGAACAGACGCATAAGCTCCCTGCTGTTGATACGCAAGACATGCGTCAATGTCCTCGCGGTTAATACTTGGATAATTTTCAAGAATCTCTTCTTCGCCCCAACCGTTTTCTAGCAGTTCAATGATAAACGCAACGGCCAAACGGGTGCCTCTGATAACAGGTTTCCCGCCAAGGATTTTCTCATCTGAGTGTAACCGCTCTGTCAACGGAGATGGGATTGGCGTTCCACCCTTGTTTGGTTGTATTCCGTCAATGTTAATGTCAAGTTCGGATACGTCCAGTTCACCGGAGATGAGTTTGGGGAGTAGAAGATCTCGGGTTTGGCGAAGGTTGGTGTTTTTCATTGCCATCATCCGTATTGAATCGAACATGGGAGTAACAATATTACTGAATTGTTGAATCAATGGATCTGGAGGTTTAATGATTGGCATTACAGCCAATGCCCCGTCCCACGTCGCATAAGGTATCGTGCTCCCCGTTGAATAGTTGCTGGCATACTTAACTGTTGAATCTTGAAATATTGTAAAAAGGTCGAAAGGATAATTGTTGGGGTTCTTCGATCTCAAAACAAAACAGGTCTGTCTGGTAATACCATCGAAAGGGGCGAAAGTTACTTTATGGAAGTAAGCCCGCATGGCACCAAACAGAATATCATTTCTTTTGAAAGCAATTAGGCTACTCTTGGCTTCACGAGATGGCTTGTGCTGCATCAGTGCTATTGAACGTCTCGAAATACAATCAATTGGCACATAAGGCAAAGGTTCTAAATGTTTTCCCGGCTTCTCCGTTTTTCTGATGTTGTCAACAATATCTCCCAGCTTTCCTATCTCCCATCCCTTCGGTATCATCCCCAACTCCGACTCTACCATCGGAACCTTCTCATGCCCCGGGAATTGAAATTCAACAAACCATTGTCGGTAGATTATTTGCGCCATCTCTTCAAGGATTTTGATGCGGCGGGTGTTGTTTTCGATTAGGTCATCGTAGGGACTGAGGATGGCGGCGATTTTGTGTTGGGTTGAGAGGGGTGGTATTGAGGTTGGTACTCGCCGCAGAACTGTCTGCGTTAGCAGTGGTTGTGCAGATCCGCCTGCGTGGCGATTTAAGTTTAGATCCCTGAGCAAGTAGTAAATGTACCTGATGTCAAACGAAACATCCTTCGGTTGTGCTACAATTGTGTTATCTGAAGCCCAGAAATGTGTCTTGCAGTATTTAACCGATCCACAATATGCGCCCACACGACCAATAATCACTCCGTTTTGATGCGTATATTCATCACTCCGTCCAATCAAGCCGTTCGATCCATAAACAGGGTATTCTCCCTCACTTCCTGCCTTTATGGACTTACCGTTGAAGAATTTCAGCACATCGCCAAGTAACGTTGACTTAAAAAGACTAGGCTTCATTATATGGGTTCCTCCAAAATTATCGTTTGGCTGATCAATCTGTGCGTAGGGGAGGATTATGTTTTGTTTTCATCATGCACTTCAAGCATTTGTAAGTGGTTCTCTGCAAAGAATTTCTTGAGCTCTTCAGTGTATTGCTCCATCGGGTCTTGATCGACTATAGAGAACAATTCACGCCCAGCCTGGGAAAGCGCAACTCCTGACAACTTAAATTGATTTTGATTCTTATCCCAGCCCGGCAAGGTTATTAAAATCCAACGTTGTTTTTGATGCCAGAGTGGGAAAAGAAATGTTATCTCCTCCTGTGTAAAAAAGTTGGATCCACGCCATGAGTTGTAGCTTGGGATAATCAGTCCATACTCATTTAGTATATTGAGTTCGCTAAAACCCAATCCGTATTTGATGAGAGCATTCTGTCCAGGATCTCCACCCAGAGAAGGAGCTCTAACGTCAAGAACAGATCCGCTAGTTAGAGTTTCAAAGACTACACATACCGAACACAGCTTTTTGAATAATATTGCAACGTTTTGATCCAATTCACCTAGAACTTTTACAGCCCTGATTGAATACGTCCCAGGTTTTCTAATTTCGCCTGCTAGGATGCGGCCAAAAAGAAGTTGCATATCTTCGGTGCTTTTTTGTCTGGCTTCTTCCTCAAAGCTGTTCAGCCAATCATCGTTAATGGTTTGTTCTTCCGTGCTCTCTGCGTTTGTGCTCTGATCTGTTGAACTTTCAGATTTTGCTTTATTAAGTTCATTTGCAGCGATGGCGGATATCTCATCAAGGTTGACCTGCTCTCGGAGTATTTTTTGTCCGTATTTTTTCACTGCTCGCCGTGCATATTCAGGATCAACCTTCATTTGTTGGTCAATTTGGGTAGCGATATTCTCAGTAATTTTAATGCGTGTTTCTGTTCTTGCCCGAATTTCAGAGGCTTTCCCTTCCAGATAAGCAACAGGCACATCAATCGCAGCAGTGCATAATTGGCCGAAAGCCTTAAATGCGTTTCGCCTGATTGGGGCGGGAATGGTTGAATCTAACGCCAGATCGGTAACGACTTCAAGTATACTGCCTGCTTCATCTTCGGTCGTTGCCAATTGATCAGGTTTCGTTTCGTCAGGTTTTGTTTCGTCAGACATTATTAAATTCCTCTCGCCATTGTTCTCAATTGGATGGTGCGCCCTTGCGTAACTTAATGTATTGTGGTGAGTGATTCTGAAAGAGATTTGGCGGGAATAAAGACTTGACAGACCCTTAGCGGTGTGGTCTAATAAAGTAGGGAGATAAATCCCTGCGGAAATCTACCTCCCCGTTAGGAGGATTCTGATCATGAGACCTGCAAAATCTCGAATCAGAACCGAAACAGTTATCAGAAAAGTTGTCGAGCCGTGGGGTACATACGACCACGTGCAGACAACCGTTGTTTATGAAACTCTGACTTTATGGCAGAGAATTAAACAATTCTTTTCCGATAACGACGATCAATGAAATCGAAAGGTTTAGTTGATTTTTTCTACAAGGGAAAGGACAGGGTTGGGTCAATAGACCAACCCCGCACATTTGAAGTCAATGTTCGGGAACAATCTCTAATAGGTTTTCCATCAGATGAACAACACCACGCATACGATTTATAACTTCACGCCATTGATCAGCATCAGGGAGATTTTTGGTCTCCTTTTGAATTTGATCGAGACGTATAAAGTGTTTATGACTGGTGTTAAACATATCAACGAGTTCGTTCTTTACTGGATTAGAATAGGCATCTAATTTAACAGGTAACGACATTGATTTTTCCTTTCTTAAAGGGTAAGGGTAGAGTTGGCACGAATAGAGGTATTCAGTTTTGGGTTATCCAACTCTACCCACAAGGTAGGGCAAGGTTGGGGTGATAGGAGTCCTTCATTTTTGTGTTTAACTCAACCCCGTCCCAAGCAATATAACATCTATACCTTTTCATGTCAAGAATCAAATTCCACATCACTAGCAAACAATGACCTGTTTTGTCAAATTATAACCCATAAAAACTAACTTGACAAAGCGCTAGTTTTTCTAACCTCGGGTTGACAAATCATACAATCATATGTTACTATTTAAGTCATAAACATAAAAGAATGGTGGTGATATAAAGATGGCAACCCAGAGACAAAAAGAAATTGCATGGGAAAAAGCCGATACAATACGGGGCAAAAACCCCAACCTCTGGCGAAGGGATCCTTATAGTAATCAAATCTACAAGCCTGCGTATGGTACCGAGGGCGAACAAGGCTGGGAAGTAGATCATAAACATCCCCTGTCAAAGGGAGGAACGGATAACCCCCGCAACCTTCAGGCACTCCAAACGGAGGAAAACCGCAAAAAAGGGGATAAGTATCCTTACAAGTAAACGGTTTGCATAAACGAGCGATTGGTACTCCCTTATCGCTCGTTTATTCTAATAATCCAAATTCAGACAATTTACATTCTCCCCTCCAAGATTCTCGCAACACTCTCTGCAATCTGTTCCTCGAGTTGGCGCGCTTCGGCGTTTAGGAGTTCAAACTCTTCGTTGAGGCCGCCGAGCTGTTCTGTGAAATCGAACGTGTCCTCTTGCTGGTCGGCGACACCGACGTAACGGCCGGGGTTGAGACTCCATCCTGACGCTTCGATCTCCGCAATTGTGGCGACCTTGCAGAGGCCAGGGACATCAACGTATGTGCCATCGGGGAATTTCGTAGCCATCAATTCCGCGCTGTCGTGTTGGTTTTCTGGTGCTTTGCCTCGATAGAGCCGCGCAATGTTGGCCAGAAACTCAAGTTGTTGTGGGGTAAATTGGCGGTGTGCCCTGCTGAATTCTTGATAGATGTGGCGGGCATCAATGAACAGCACTTTATCGCCTCTATCGGTGTTCCGTTTGGCGTTGTCGAAAAACCAGAGGGTACAGGGTAGGGTGACGGTGTAAAAGAAGTTTGACGAGATGCCCACCATCACATCAACGGCACGGGTTTCGACGATTTTCTTTCGGATTTCCAATTCGGATGCGCTGGCATCGGCGGCGGAGTTTGCCATGACAAAGCCTGCCCGTCCGGATGAGTTGAGTGCGCCGTAGAACAGTTGAATCCAGAGGTAGTTGGCGTTGTCTGTGCGCGGCATCCCGAATGGGAAGCGTGGGTCGTCTTTGATGCGTTCCCTGTCCACCCGGTCCACGTTGAAGGGTGGATTTGCCATCACGAAGTCGAATCGCTCAAAACACCGATGTGGGTCTTCGTAGTAGCTGTTCGCTTGTCTGATGTCGCCTTCGAGTTGATGTACGGCGAGGTTCATCTTGCATAGCCTTATGGTTTCTGCGGCCCGCTCAACCCCGTAAATGCTGATGTCACCGTTCCCGTTCCGCTTGTGGTTGTGGATAAACTCAGCACTTTGGACGAACATACCGCCAGAGCCACACGCGGGGTCAAGAATTCGTCCTTGAAACGGTTCGATAATTTCGACGATTAGCTTAACGAGGGAGGTCGGTGTGAAGAACTCGCCGCCCCGTTGGCCTTCGGCCATTGCGAAGTTGCCGAGGAAATACTCGTAGACCTTACCGAAGGCATCGCCTTCGATATCCATCGGAATCTGTGCCATGATGCGGAGCAGTTCAAGGAGAGTGCTCTTTTCGAGTCGATTATAGGTTTTGGGCAGGACATCAGCAACGTTGCTGTTTTCTGCCTCAATCGCCTTCATTGCATCTGTGATCGCCTGCCCGATGTTCTCGCTCTCTGGTAGGTTCAGAAGGTACTGGAATCGCGCACCCTCTGGCAGGTAGAAGGCACCCCGCGCTTGATAGGTCGTCTTGTCTATGCCCATACGTGTGCCGGGAGTCTGTTCGCTTTTGATTTCCTGCTCGGTCTCCGTAAATTTGTGGTCTGCATACCGTAGGAATATCAGTCCCAACACGGGGGTTGAATACTCTGATGCGCGGAGTTTGGAGTTTGCCCTCAGTTCGTCAGCGGCACTCCACAATCGGCTTTCGATTTGGGTTAGGTTGGTGTTCATAAGGTTTACCTCATCTGTTTGTTATCTAATCGTCAGCAAAATAATCTGAATCCACCTGTTTGATTTCATAGGAATTAACTGTGGAAACGCCAACGTTGTAGTCAATCATAAACTGTGCAAGCTGGTCGCCATCAATGAGGATGATCTTGGAGTCGATGCTTTGCACATACTCTCTGGCTTCTTTGCTAAAATCCGATGTTGTGATGAAAATTCCCTTCCTTGCCCGTTGCCCTTGTAGTGCGCCCGCGAACTTTTGAATTTCGGGTCTGCCGACAGTTGCTTCCCACCGCTTGGCTTGAATGTAAACTACATCGAGCCCCAGTCTATCCTCGTTAATGATACCGTCAATACCGCCATCACCGCTACCCCCTACAGCTCTTCCTGCGTCTTCTCGAGTTCCGCCATATCCCATTTTAACGAGCAGGGCGATAACCAACGCCTCGAAAAAGGTTGGGGAGTTGTCCTTAATTTTCTGTAGTAGCTCAGCCGCCAATTCCTCGCTGATTTGTTGGTAATTTTTTTCAATTACCTCTACGAGAGTTGGGGTATCAGGCGGCCATCTGTCATTTAGGAAGCTAAGAAGCTGAGGTTGGGGTTGCAAAAAGGCGGTCTTGATTTCTTCTGGTTCTTGGTTCAGGGCCTCAAGCACCTCAAGCCCCCGATTTGTTATTTTCCAATACCTACTTTCTATTCTCTCTAGCAGAACCGCTTCCTGTAGATTAATCAGTGCCCAACTGCAATGGGAATCAAAACTCTTCCTCTGCCCACCTGGTCCAGTTTCTTCCCTTTCCTCATCTGTCAGTGAAAAGTGGTTTGCAAGTGCATCCACAATGTCCCGGTAGTGATGTTCTCTCCCGTCAGCGACATGTTGAAGGGCAGGAAGCATAATTGGTTGTCTTTTAGGTATGACCATTTTCTCTAATTTCACCTCTATTAATGAAAATTCAAAGTGTGCTAGATCTGCTTAATTTTATTCTCCCACATGCCCAAGTTGAATCCAATCGGTTATGCGCTGTTCGTTTGAGATGAACGGTGCATAACCGATTGATATTTCAACACAAGTTTTGACGTGCGAAAGCGATTTCACACCGTCACATTGCACGTATCGAAAGCGGCCTTCATCGCAGCGATGGGGTCGCCTTTTGGGCCGAACTCGTGGCTCACGTAGAGGTCGTAGCCTGTTCGGGCAATGGCGCGCATGACGGCGGGGTAGTAGATCTCTTGTTCGTCGTCGAGGTCGTGACGGCCGGGGTTGCCCGCGGTATGGAAGTGACCGATATAGTCGATATTGTCGGTGATTGTGCGGATGAGATCGCCTTCCATAATCTGCATGTGGTAAATATCGTAGAGCAACAGAGCACGAGGTGAATTGACGGCTTTGCAGACTTCCACGCCCCAAGGGGTGCGGTCGCATTGGTAGTCTGGATGATTCACCTTGCTGTTGAGCAACTCCATACAGAGATTGATTCCCTTCTCTTCTGCGGCTTGAACGACGCGCAGGAGTCCCTGAACCGTGTTATCACGCCCCTCTTCCTCGGACTTCCCTTCGCGGTTTCCTGAAAAGGTGATTAATCCGGGGATGTCATTCGCTACCGCGAGGTCGATATTGGCGAGCAGTTCGTCCTCGATTCGGGCGTGATTTTCGAGCTTATTGAGTCCGTCGGGTAGCGAAGCGTGCCCACTGACGATTGCCACACGCATCCCGTGTTCGCGGATGGAGTCCCAGTATTCTGGAGGCCCCATTTCGACGGATTTATAACCGATTTTTGCGGCTTCACGGATGGCTTGTTCTGGCTTGACATCGCCCCGTGTCGCGCAACCGAAGCATATAGATTGATTGATTGAACCCATGTTTTCTCCTTTTTTATTTTGATTCCAAAGAAACCAAGTTTTGCCGGAGTACGGGCGGGGAGACCCCGCCCCTACGGGGGGCTTAATTTCTACAGATCGACTGCCTTGCCCGTCTCGAAAGAGGTACTCGCAGCGAGCATGATACGGAGTGTTTGGAGGGCATCGCTGTAGGGTGAAAGAATCTTTGACGCATCACCTGTCTTTACGGCATCAATAAACACGCGGTCGCGGTCTTGTCCACCACCACCGGGAAGGGGTTCTTCTGTTCCTCCCCTGTTGATTGTGTTGGAGCCGCCCACAGTTGCAACGAGCCCCCGACAGAATACTTCGAGATGGACGCGACCAAAACCTTCCATCGCGCAACAGGAGACGATGTTAGCAACGGCGCCGTTCTCAAATTCGATGTTGACCATGCTGAGGTCGTCGATGTCGTAGTTTTCTATATGAGCCATACTGCCACGGGATGCAACGCCGTGTACTGTTTTGCCGTCACTGCCGACGAGGAAACGCGCTAAATCGAAGATATGCGTTGTTTGCTCGACATGCTGCCCGCCGGATTGGGCGCGGACTCTCCACCACGGCGTACCGGGCATTCCGCCCATCCAATAGCCCAATGCGCCGAGTACCTGCGGTTCTGCTTCCAAAGCGGCTTTCGCATTTTGGGCATTACCGCCGTAACGCCAGTGATAGCCGACGCTGGTAATGACACCACTCTGTTGGATGTATTCGTTGATGATAATCGCTGGCTCTAGCTCGGCAGCAATCGGCTTCTCAATGAACATCGGGATGCCCGCTTGAGCGGCAATACGCTCCTGCTCGCCGTGCGCGAAGGGCGGGGTGCAGATATACACTGCATCGATCTCTTCTTTGTCGTACATCTCCCGATAATCGGTGTAGGCAACGCCACCAAATTCGTCTGCACGTTGCTTTGCTCGCTCTTCGGAGACATCGCACATCGCCGTAAATTCTATATCATCGAAACCTTTCAGGTTGTTCATGTGCGCGCCTGCCATGCCACCTGTTCCAATAAAACCGAGTTTGACGCTCATAAATTCTCCTTTTGGAAATTAGGATTTTGTGATGGAAAGTGTATCAGAAAAGACGGATAGCATCAACCCCAAAAAATTTTCGGATGGGGGAACGAATGGAAGGGGAAAAGTATCTGCTGGATTTGGCAATCCAGCGGGAGAGGGCCAGGTAAATGTAAAGTTTATTCTTGAGAGTTGCTTATTTGCTCGTACCAGTTGTGGATAACGTAAACTGGATCTGACTCCGACGCGAGGTGGATGGTCGCACAATTCGCTTGGGGCGCGAATTCGTTTCGCAACGTGCAGGGCCAATCGGTTGCCATATCTGGATGGATTCTTAGCCCGGATACGTCCCACCGTAGGTTTTCGCTACTTTCGATGTAGACGTTGGCGTGTTCGGCGATGAGTGAGACGCGCTGCAATCCATCGTTTCCTCGGGTGAGGCGAAGAGCTGAGATGACGAAATGGATGGTTTGAAGTGCATCGCGCATCTCTGCACTGTAGGGTAGGATGTTGTCTTTTGCACCGTCCGATTCTGCACGGTTCTGAGAGGCGCGCCAATAACCGAATCGCATCAGCTTCAGGTTGCCAAGAAAGTGATCCGTTTCGTACTGGTCGGGGCGCGGGAGACCACCGTAGATGATGATATTTTGGCAGTCGCATTCTTCAATTGCGTAAGCAACCGCTAACTGTCCATCGGTGTAATCTTTGTCAATCTGACCGACCCACTCGCGGACGATATGTGTTCCAGATGCTTGTAGTTGTTCGACCGTCTCTGTTGTGGAGGATTCATGGAAAGAGTCGAGGTCGCCGATCAGGATGTTTGGGTGGTACTGCTTGCCGTAGATCTGGTTGAGGTGGCGGAATAGTCGGATACCCCCGTCGGCGCAGATTAGGGGTTGATTGGCTTCGATTCCCTGTAAGAGCTCTTGTTGGTAGAATTCGGGATACCGTTGGTCGTAATAGCCGTTGAGGAAGATGCGTGCAGATTTCATAATGGTTGTCTGAATCAGGATTTACAGGATTTTACACGGGATTCGCTTCGCGGTCAAGGGGTAGGAAGACGTTATAGGAGGAAATCAATTGAATCGGGTGATATGACAATTTTACACGTTTAAGGTTTGCCAAGCCGGAGTCGTCGAGCGCGTTTATCCATCGGTAGCCGGATTGTTGTCGGCAGAATTCGCGGTAGATGAATTGGGCGAGTCCCTTTAGCTGGGGATGTGTTATTTCAAACAGGACACAGAACACTTCGTCGTTGAGCGGATACCCGACGGTATAGCCTTTCAGTTCGCCATCAATCCGAACAACGCCTCCGCTTAACCCCAATTTTGTTGCATTCGTCAGTCCGGTGCGATGCGCGTGGCGAGAGTCGTCTAACATGCTGTGATAGAGCGGGTCGTCAGACCTTGTGCGGCGTTGCAGTTGCCATCGCTCGTAGAGGGCGAGGCAATCGGCGAGGTCGTCGGGGTGATATGGCTCAAGCACCGCAAGGGGATAACGGTTGATGAACGCGTTGTAGGCAGACCGTTTGCCTTTGTAACGATTGCCCTTGAGCTCTATGAGAGTCCCAGTCTCATAGAGGTATTCTGTCTCTTTCCGTATGGCGCGAAAACCGATTTGGCGGAAGAAGGGGAGCAGTTCTTCTGGCACATTCTCGATGCGCGCAATCTGTACGGCACGATTCGCTTCAAGCATGAAGGCATAGGATTCGCTGACTGCCCGCTCGCTCGGTTGCCCCCCGATTGGCATGATTGGCATAAAGTAATCGTCGCCTTGCGCGGCAAAAACGCAGAGTTGGTGGTCAATAATGGTCCAGTAAAATTGGAAGAGGTCGCGCCAGATGTAGAGTGCCGCAAACGCATAACTCGATAATCGCGTTGTAGCCGTGTGAGCGTACCGGTCAAAAAGCGGTTTGTCTGCCAGTGTGAGTGGATGTAGCACTTTGAAGTCGTGAATAAGAGTGGAAGATTGGAAGAATGGAAGGTTGGAAGAATGGGGGGAAGAGACTGCGCCCCATTTTCCATCCTTTACGTCTTTTTTATGTTGTCTTGCGTCTTTTCTTCTCTTCTTTGCACCTTCGCATCTCTGCGTCTTTGCGCCTTTGCGTTATTTCTATTCTTCTCTGCGTCCTTGCATCTTTGCGCCTTTGCGTTATTTCTATTCCTCTCTGCGTCTTTGCATCTTTGCGTCTTTGCGTTCCCTTGCGGGTGGTCCGAGGACGGATGGTCCGGGGACGGATGGTCGCGTGAGCGAGCGCATCGCGTGAGCGAGCGCACAAGATGCGCGCAGTCATCTGCCCATCTGTCCGAGGACGGATGGCAACATGAGTTGACGCATCTTCAGATGACTTGACGCAAAAATTCTGCGTTTTTGGACATCAGCTTCGGTTGTTTTTAGCCAACGCTTGATTCAGTCGTTCCAGTACTCGAAGTGGGACTACGGTTTCCTGATACTCTCCAATCAGGCTCCAGTTTTTCGTGATGGTTTCAACGATTGCGTCTGATTCCAGATAGTTGGCGATGTGGGCGATATACTGTTGGAAGGGCTCCGTTTGTAGTTGGGCTTCACCGAAGGGGCAGAGCATATCCACACCGAGTATAACTTGCGTCTGTTCTTCGTTGTACGTCAGCGTAAACGGATAGATCTGGCAGTCCAACGGGCGGTGGGGATAGATTGTGCATTCGCTCGTTTCGGGTTCAAAAAATGGGCAGATGTACATATCGCCGTGAGGTTTGAGCTGAATCTGCGCGCTCTTTCCATCCGCCATTGGTCGAAAGCGGTTCGCGTTTGCGCCGTGCGCGATAACGGTATTGGTTTCCGCTAGGGTGAAGATCGGCGCGAGCGGACTGTCCTGCTCAAGGAATCGGCAGCAGACATCGCATGAGAGGCAGACTTTGCTCGGTACAATTTGTTGGAGCTCTAGGCGTTCTTTCATGATAACTGAGTTGTTGCATGGTGACTGATGCTAATCTGTGGTTTGACCCTCTTGGACGGAAGAGAAATCGTTTTCTATCCACTCTTCTGGCGCAACGGCAACCCCATTGACGACCATCCCCCAATGGAGGTGTGGGCCTGTGGTTTGCCCAGTTGCTCCCATTAGCCCGACGAGCTGTCCTTTTTTGACACGGTCACCGGGTTCCACACGTAATTCGCTGAGATGACTGTAGCTTGTTGATACCCCTTGCCCGTGATTGATGACGACAGACTTTCCGTAGAGGTGAAGGCTTTCGGCGAGGGTTACTATTCCGTGATTCGCTGCGTAGACCGGTGTTCCGACATTGTTCGCGATGTCCGTGCCGTAATGAGGCTTGCGAACACCGGTGTTATATTCCCGATACTTTCCAAATGGCGATGTGAGTCGGCCCTCAGCGGGGCGAATTGACTTCCCTTCCCAAAGTTGTCCGGTCTCTTTATCTGCTAACGTATATGCTATGCCGCGCTTTTCGTTATCTTCTCTACCTTTAGACTTATCCATCATCAGCTTCTGTTTCGCCGGTGAGAGTATGACATAGCCTCCGCGCTGAAATTCGGTTTTAATGACCTGAATCTCCAAAGTCTGCTCGGCGGTGTTGCCCAAAGGGTCTGTTGCTTTCAAGGTCAGTGGATAGTTTTTGGGAGGCTGTCTCACGGCGATACCTACGAGGCTCCGATACAGTCTATTAGAGCCGATAGGGTAGAAGGTGATTGGACGATGAAACTCTGTGCCTGTAAAAATTGTGCCTGTAATCTCCGAAACGGGTTCATCGGTTTGGACAAAAATAGCGAGCGTCCGTCCTTGCCCAACGTGACGGGATTGAGCGGGCACCTGAAGTTTCGGGGGTGTGGTGTCAACGAAAAATGTCAGTTGCTGTTGGGTGCTGTTTTTGCGTAGAGATTTATCTGTGGCAACTACTGAAATCCGATGTTCTCCGTCAGCGAGGGTTGAGGTATCCAGTGTCCAGAATGTGTTGTTGCCATCACTTGTGACAAGGCCGAGTGGTTGCGGGGGATTATCATCAATTTGTACTGTGAGCAAACCTAAGCCGGGTCTTTGGTCACTGACAGCGATGGCAAGGCGGGCCGCCCCTTTGTATCTTTTCCCGTCTTCAATGCCGCTGAGTTCGAGGGTGGGCGGAGTGGATTCGAGCAAGATAGGGGCGTATAACCCAAACGCCACGACCAAGATGGCTATTGGGATAAGCACCTTGATTGGCTTTGGTATATTGGTGATTAGATTTGATATGTTGGTATTCATCGGTTTAGAATCCCTCACCCGTTCCTGCTGGATTGCCAAATCCAAGATTTTCTATTTATAAGTTGATATTTCAGAGACTATGCTATCATTACTGCATAATCAAATACGTTTGAAGGGAATTGAAAATTGAACGTCAAAACTCATTAGGGGCAGGTCTTGTGCCTGCCCTTCTTCCATTCCTCCCCACTTTCATTCTTCCTTCCCTGCGTCCTTGTACCCTTGCGTTTTTTTCTTTCTTGCACCCTTGCGTCTTCGCGCCTTTGCGTTAAATTTACAACGGTTGGCGGCTTAGCTCAAATCCAGAAACCTTTGAACGTCGATACATTCCCCGTTTCGGCGGCTGGATTCCCATCCTGCGAGCACAGGTGCCAAAGAGAGAAGCCCATCGTGATAATCACTCATCAGCTTGCTGGGGTTGCCTGTTCGGACAGCTTCAATAAACGTGCGGTCTTGCTCAAACCACGGGTCAAATTCCTCGCCTTCGTAAACGGTTTCGCCATTGACCGCGATTCGGTCGTATCCATAGACTGCCAAGCACCCGCCTTCATAAAAGATTGTGAAAAATGGCTCATCTCCCAAACCACTTCCGCCCGCCGAAATGAAACTGATGTTCATTGTCGCCCCGTTGGAAAAGGAGTAGTTGAAAACGGATGAGAGCGCAGTTGCATAGGCGGGGCGTTCGCAGTAGAACGCTTGTGCCCGAGCAACATTGAGTCCTGTCATAAAACGGGTGTAGTCGGTCGCATGGACACCCCAATCTAACGCGCTTCCGCCCGATTTGTCCATCTGATTCCACCACGATTCATCGGACGGTGGGCCGGGCAATCCCCTGAAACTCTGGAATCGGACATGCACAATTTCCTTGTCAGCCAGAAACGCTCGGGCTTTCTGAAAAATCGGGCGGTAGCGTTCCCGGAAGCCAACGGTACTGATAACGCTGGATTGACGGATGGCATCATCGATTTGGCGTGCGACAGCCATCGTCAGGGCTTGCGGCTTTTCGCTGAAGAGGTGGATGCCCTTCGCAGCGGCGGTGGCTTCAACGTAGGTGCGCGCATAGGCCGGCACGATGGAGTAGAGCACATCAATCTCTTCGTGCTCTAGCAGGTGGTGTCCATCCAGATAGGTTTTGGGAACGTTGAACGCTTCAGAGGTGGATTTGAGTGCCTCCGGGTTGCTATCGCAGAGGGCGACAATTTCGACATCATCGAGTTTCAGTAGGTTAGGGATGTGCGTTTGGTTTGCAAAGTTGCCACATCCGTAAACGGCAACACGAATCTTTCGGTCTGCTAAATCCATGGGTGGATTTCCTTTCGTCCTCCGTCCGTCTATTATGGCTAAGTCGATAATTATTTATACAATGCGGTAGGCGCAGTTCCAAACAGTGCCTACCGGCAAATGTCTACATATTTTTCGGTTTCACCATATTATTGTAGGCGGCCTCTGCCAAGCAATGACCAGACGGTTTCGACACGACCATCGCGGATGCCGTAAAGTTCGTTGTGTAGCACTACGGTGGTGTCTGAGTAGCCGACGATGAATTCGATTTGGTCTCCCACACGCGGCATTTCGCTCGGTTCTGCGAGTTGGATTGTTCCGTGTTCGGCGGATAGTCCTATGGATTCTACGCCCGAAATTCCGATCGGTTCAGGCACTGAGGAATCGCTACTCATGGTCTTTTTACCCGCGTCGCAGATGATTCGCGTGGGGGCTGGCCGGCTGGTGACCGTAGACAAAACCGTGAGTGCATACGGGTGTTCGACACCGAACCCCTTTCTATATTGGATATCGCAGTAGATGCCACCGCCCGCCTGAATCTCAGTAATACCCGGTTGCAAAGCACTCATCCAGTAGGTGCCTGTGCCTCCACAACTGAGGATATCGAGCGGTATACCGTTATCCCGGCATTGTTGGGCACTTGCAGTGAACCGCTGAAGGGCTTCGGCGACGACCTGTAGTTTCTCCTTCGGGTCTTTGACTCTTAGGGCGTGCGATTCCCAAGTCATAAGTCCGGCAAGTTTTACGCCTTTCAATGGCGCGATTTTGCGAGCCAAATCTAGGACCGGTTGACCGGGTAGAACGCCTGCCCGATTCATCCCAACGTCCACTTCGATGAGGACGCGGAGACGAACCCCTTTCTCAATTGCCGCCCGGTCTAACTCCGCGACGTTTGCCTCATTATCAACGGCAACCATGACATCCGCGTGGCGACGCAAATTAGCCAGTCGGACGGTCTTCTGACGGCCGACGATCTGGTTGGCGATAAGGATGTCTCGGACACCGGCGGCTACCATGACTTCGGCTTCGCCGAGTTTCGCGCAAGTAATGCCGCTGGCACCTGCGTCTAGGAGCATGTGGGCGAGTGCGGGCGTTTTCATCCCCTTGGTGTGTGGACGCCATTGGACACCACCTTCCTGAGTGATGATGCGCGCCATGCGTTCGATATTGCTCTCCAGAACGTCAAGGTCTGCCAGCAAGACCGGGGTATCAAGCTCTTCCTTCGGCTGGCCGATTAGACCGGTATGTATCATAATGAATGTTTCCTTCTTCTTATGGGATGGTTAATTGAACGACTTAAAATCGTATTGGGACGAACTGCCTTTTTGATGGTATTAATCCAGATAATCCATCTCCGGCATCAGATTCCAGCGGTATTTGTCTTTCGGTTGGGTATGACGACCCCAAGCGGCCAAAATCTGCAAATCTTCCCGCTTCGCCGCCATCTGCTCAGCGATGCGCTCGGGGTTCCAGCCGTCGAGCACTGTTCGCGTCAATTCCTCTCGTATCTCCTGACACGCGGAGTCGTCAGCCCGGTCATGCAGTTCGCCAGGGTCTTCCTTTAGGTTGAAAAGTTGTGGTGGTTGACCGTGATAATAGTTCAGTTTCCAGTCGCCAGACCGAACCGTTCGGTGATAGCATCCCTCGTCTGTACAATATTCTGAAAATGCGACATCCTCCCACGCCGTGTCCGCATTGTGCAGGAGTGGCAACAGACTTCTGCCTCGAGAATTTGGCAGGGCGGGAGCGTTTAGGGCATCCAGCATTGTGGCGTTCAGGTCTAACGAACTAATCACCCGACTGCATTTTATTCCTTCGGGCAGTACGCCGGGCCATGAAAGAATCGCGGGCACCTTCACGGAATCCTCGTAAAATGTCTGCTTCCACCAGAGCCCGTGCTCACCCACTTGTTCGCCGTGGTCGGAGGAATATAGGATAAGCGTGTTTTCTGCCAGCTCGTTTTCTTGAAGGGCGGTCAAAATCTCGCCGACCATGACATCCATCCGCGTGACCAATGCCCAGTAAGCTGTCCGGGCGCGTCGCACTTCTGCGTCGGAAACCTCGACGATGCCACACTTCTCGCGCCACCATCGGAAATAGGGATGGAGTGCATCTGAGAACGGTTCGGGGTTTTGGGGCATCGTCATCTGTTCACGATACAGCTCATAATCCGCACGGCGCGCCACGAAAGGCTGATGCGGTAGCATGAATCCGACCGAGATCGAAAACGGCTCGTTTAGAAGTCCCGCTCGCTTTTGGATACCGAGTCGGTTGAGGTAGTCCACCGTTGCAACGGTCACATCTTCGTCGTGAACCTGATACGCGCTCTGTCCGGGCCCCGATTTCTGTAAGCTGATACGTGCGGGCCCCGCTGTCCCTGAAAGCATACCGTGGTCAACGCCTCTCCCGCCGGAATGATTTGGTCCATGGTCGCCGACCAATCTTTGGGCGTAGCCGTGCAATTGGTCAGGGCCGATGGCGTGCATCCGCCCAATCAGCACAGGCTGATAGCCTGCCGCTCCCATAGCGTGTGCAAAGGTCGGAATCCCGGAATCGAGGGTGTGGGTGTTCGTCCAGACCTCGTTTTCGTAAGGGTATCGACCACTCAACATCGACATCCGCGATGGCACACAGATTGGCGAGGGACAGTAGACGTTCTCCAACACAACGCCTTCCGCCGCCAAGCCATCCAAGTGTGGCGTTTGAACCAGGGGGTCGCCGTAACATCCCGTCACATACGGGTTGTGTTGGTCAGAGTGGATGTACAGTAAATTGGGTTTCTGCGTAGGGTTTTCGTTCATATCGATTTCATACAGTAGACGGTTATTGTGGAGGGGTCGTCCTCCAAACAGACGGTATAACCGTATTCTTCATATCCGAATCCGTGGGAGCTGGCTATCTTAAAAAATGGACTGGCACTGTTTCGGTTCGGCTCGGACAAAATGACTTCGCCATCGGGGGCGAGATGCGTTTGTATCAGTGTGAGGATGGGGTGCCAGTCTTCCGCTTCATAGATTACGTCTGAGGCAAGGATTCGTGAGAATTTGCCTTTCAGGCACGGTGCATTCCAATCCATCTGAAGAAAGGTCGCCCGGTCTGCACACCGATTTTGCACGGCATTGTACTGGGCGAACCGCAGGGCTTCGCGCTCGTAGTCGGTGAACAGCACGGACGCGCCGGATTGGCACGCGACGATACCAGCAAGCCCAAACCCGCAACCGAGGTCCAAAACTCGTTGGCCTGTGAGTGGCACCATTCGCTCTAGGTGATGGCAGAGCCCCACCGCTGATGCCCAGAGGTACATCCAGTACGGCGGATGGAGTCTACCGTCGCTGTCCTCTCGAGTGAAAGCTTCGAGAAAGTCATCCGGCTGTTCAACAACGGTGAGGGTAATCTGCCGGGCGGAAAGCGGGATGGATTCTTTCTTTATTCGATAGTGTTGCTCAATGTGTTGGCGTAAGGCTCCAAAGTCCATAGGAACTTTCCCAAAACGCGGGTTGAATTGCACGACTACGAGCTGTACCGCTCAATTTTTGCCTCGTCTACCTCAACGCCCAATCCTGGTCCTAATGGCACACGGATTCGCCCGTTCTCAAACTTCAACGGTTCGGCAAGCACATCATCCGTCAGGCCGTGGTAGCAGGTGTCGTTAGGTCCGGAAAAATTGGGTGTTGATGCCGCGACGTGCGTGATGGCGGCGGTCTTGAGTCCGAGGTCGTGCGAACAGTGCATCAGGCACGGTACGCCATACGCCTCCGCGACGGTCGCAACTTTCTTGACCCGCAGCATTCCGCCTGCCGCTGGGGTGTCTGGCATGATAATATCCGCTCCCTCGTTGGCGAGCAGGGTTAGAACGGTGTCCGCAGTGCCAACTCCCATGTTCACCAAAATGCCCATGCCGATTTCCGTTCGGAACCGGATCAGCGTGTCGAGGTGCTCGGATGAGCACGGGTCTTCAAAGTAGCGAACCCCGATGTCTTTCAATTTTCGCAGGGTGGTTTCCGCATCTTCGAGGGAATACCCGTTGTTCGCATCTGGACGGAGTATCGCTTCGTCGCCAACCGCCGCTTGTATCGCCTCGGCGATTTGGAGGTCTTGTTCTGGGTCATCGCCCGCTTTTGTTTTTAAGAAACGAAATCCCCATCGGTCAATGTATTCGCGGGCAGTCGCAGCGGACTCGGATGGTGCTTTGAGTCCCATGCAGGCGCAGAAGTCCACTTCCTCCCGCACCACTCCGCCGAGCAGTTTACAGACCGGCAAATCCGCCCCCTTACCGATGGCATCCCAGAGCCCCATCTCGATTCCAGACATCGGGCCTCTGCTGATACCCGCCGCTTCCATCGCCGAAATGGCACCTTCGATGTTCGCCACATCTTTGCCCGCTAGAATTGTGTTTGGGTCGGTTTCAAATCTTCCCGTCCCTTCGCCCCAACCCACTACGTCAGTGTCCGTTTCAACTTTGACGATAAGTCCTGCTGCGCCCAAAGAGCCCGTACCACCGCCGCGCCCGATGTAAGGGCCAACAGGCGGAGCATAAGGGATTGTGACGTTGGTTCCTGTAATTTGCTTGATTTTCATGATTAACCTCCTTGCTTTGGATTCTTATTTTTAAGTTCGTCAAGTGTGTCCCGCAGGGTGCCGGGAGGTTGAGATGGATTAGACCTATCATTCTGGAAACCTATCGTCGTAATAATGGAAGCAGTTATATCCAAATCCGGTATCTGCTCACAATACGTTGCATCAATATACCGGATAAAGTTGGATACGGCAACTACCATGTCGTCGATGTGGGCCTCGTCGTGCTCTTCAAGCACATCAACGAGGCTGTCGTATAGCTTCTTCGCGTTCGCTTTATTCATCGTAAAAACTCGGTTTCTGTCCCTTTTCTTATTTAAGCAAGTTTAAATTAAAAGTTAAGCAAATTTCAGCATAAAGAGTCACGGTTGGGAAGCTAGGTCGCGGCTAGGAAGCCGTTCCTACGGGGTTCACGATTATAGTCCGTGTCACGGATGGGAAGCCGTTCCTACAGGGTTCACGATTATAGCCCGTGTCACGGATGGGAAGCCGTTCCTACAGGGTTCACGATTATAGCCCGTGTCACGGCTAGGAAGCCGTTCCTACGGGTTTGTGGTTATAGCCCGTGTCACGGCTGGGGAGCCGTTCCTACAGGGTTCACGATTATAGCCCGTGTCACGGATGGGAATCCGTTCCTACAGGGTTCACGATTATGGCCCGTGTCACGGATGGGAAGCCGTTCCTACAGGGTTCACGATTATGGCCCGTGTCACGGATGGGAAGCCGTTCCTACGGGGTTCACGATTATAGCCCGTGTCACGGCTAGGAAGCCGTTCCTACGGGGTTCCCGATTATAGCCCGTGTCACGGCTAGGAAGCCGTTCCTACGGGGTTTGTGGTTATAGCCCGTGTCACGGCTGGGAAGCCGTTCCTACGGGGTTCCCGATTATAGCCCGTGTCACGGCTAGGAAGCCGTTCCTACGGGTTTGTGGTTATAGCCCGTGTCACGGCTGGGGAGCCGTTCCTACGGGGTTTGTGGTTATAGCCCGTGTCACGGCTAGGAAGCCGTTCCTACAGGGTTCACGATTATGGCCCGTGTCACGGATGGGAAGCCGTTCCTACAGGGTTCACGATTATGGCCCGTGTCACGGCTGGGAAGCCGTTCCTACGGGGTTCACGATTATAGCCCGTGTCACGGCTAGGAAGCCGTTCCTACGGGGTTCACGATTATAGCCCGTGTCACGGATGGGAAGCCGTTCCTACGGGGTTTGTGGTTATAGCCCGTGTCACGGCTAGGAAGCCGTTCCTACAGGGTTCACGATTATGGCCCGTGTCACGGCTGGGAAGCCGTTCCTACAGGGTTCACGATTATGGCCCGTGTCACGGCTAGGAAGCCTTTCCTACGGGGTTCACGATTATAGCCCGTGTCACGGCTAGGAAGCCGTTCCTACGGGGTTCACGATTATAGCCCGTGTCACGGCTGGGAAGCCGTTCCTACGGGGTTGTGGTTATAGCCCGTGTCACGGATGGGAAGCCGTTCCTACAGGGTTCACGATTATAGCCCGTGTCACGGCTAGGAAGCCGTTCCTACAGGGTTCACGATTATGGCCCGTGTCACGGCTGGGAAGCCGTTCCTACGGGGTTCACGATTATAGCCCGTGTCACGGCTGGGAAGCCGTTCCTAATGAGTTTTGACGTTCAACTTCGGTAATTTCTAAAAACCTCAGGCCCCGTGGGTAGGAAATCCCTTTCCTACCCTTCTTGCGATCTCGGCTTATGGCGGGCTTAGTAATGAATATAGCCTAACACTATCAGTATAGCGTTGTCAATGCTAAAGATAACTTGACCGATGTCGGCTCGCTCTCGGATCCCCTATCGCCTCAATTTGCCAATGAGGTAGAACAGGATGGCAATGAGCCCCGCCGAAGCACCAATCCCAACAAGCGGAGGCATTCCCAACGCCGCAGGGTAGTATCCGCAGATGAGCGCGAAGCCTGCGACGGTTAAACTGTACGGAAGTTGTGTGCGGACGTGGTGGATGTGGTCACATGAACTTGCAATCGAACTCATGATAGTTGTGTCGGAGATTGGCGAGCAGTGGTCGCCGAAAATTGAGCCATCCAGAACGGCACCCAAACAGATCATCGTCGTTAATCCGTAGGTGTCTCCATCAAGCTGAAAAGCGATCGGGATGGCGGTCGGAATCAGGATTGCCATCGTGCCCCAGCTTGTTCCGATTGCGAAGGAGACGGATGACGCAACGATGAAAAGGAGTGCTGGAAACCAGATTCTCGAAAGCACACCTTCAAGCGTTGTTGCCAAAAACTCGCCTGTGCCAAGCATCGGTTCGTCGCAGACCGTTTTCAACCCCCACGCCAAGCTCAGAATTGCTGTCGGGAGCAGACTCCCTCTCAGACCGGTGGCAATCGCTTTTCCGATAATTTTAAGACCGATTCGTGAGAAGATAATGGCACAAAGAATCGCCGTGAGGAATCCGCTCGCCGAAGCAATCGCTAACACCTTGACATTGTCCTCATTCGCTGAAGTTGTTGAAATGGCGGTTTGCCAAGCCGAAATCTCGAAGGGCATCCCTGTTCCCTCGCCGAGAAACCAGAAACCGATGAACATTGCGACAAAAAGCGTTGCGATTGGAATGATTGCTGATTTTGCGCGAATCTTTGCAGACGGAGCGTAACGCAGTGTCGAGAAGACCGTTGATGTCATCGGATTCGCATCTGCGGCGATAACCGCGCCTGTGGTGCGGGCACGCTGTTCTGCTTTTCGCATCGGCCCGAAATCTTGTCCGCTAATGACATTCGCAAGGACGAAAATAATCATCATGATACAATAGAATCGGAAGCCGAGCGCGTCGAAAAACATCGCGTATCCGTCTTTGGAGATGCCAACCGATTCCGCAACGCTGTTGAACAGATAGACTTCGTAGCCGATCCATGTGCTGACGATGGCAAGCCCGGCAATCGGTGCGGTTGTTGCGTCAACCAAAAACGACAGCTTTTCTCTGCTAATCTTCTGTTGGTCAGTCACTGGTCGCATCGCGGATGCGACGATCATTGTGTTGGCATAGTCGTCAATGAAAACCGCTAATCCCATGAGTACCGTTACAAACTGCGTTGACCGGGGTCCCTTGGCAAATCGTGAAAGCCAATTGACTACGCCCTGAATCCCGCCCGAAGCGACCATGACGGAGATGGTCGCCAAAATCAACACGATAAAGACGATCACCTGAATGTTAAATTCGCTGCTGACGGACCCGATGAGGGATGTCGTATCGTGCGCTAGAGTCGCAGGCCACTTGCCGATTGCGTTGGGGTGTTCTCGGACTGTGGCGAGAAAAACGCCGACCGTCACTGCTGATCCGAGGCTTGGTAATAGGCGATTCGTTAAAACCGCTACTGTAATTGCAAGGAGTGGCGGGATAATGCTATACCATACCAACGGCTCGGTTTGTGCGATGTTGAAAACCGCTACTGTAATCGCAGGGAGTGACGAGATAATGCTATACCACACCAACGGCTCGGTTTGTGCGAGACCAGATGCTCTCCATGCCGCACCGATGCAGAGGGCAAGGAAGATGAGAGCGGTGAGTAAGATTTTGAATTTTTGATTCAACATCAGATTTCGCGGTCGGGCTTTCTTTCGTCAATCTCCCCAAGGTGGAACGGCGTTGCGGCCCGACCACCTTCCGGCAATCCAAGCGGTAGATGGACGTTCAGCAGAAATGGCCGACATTCGCCTTCCACCACTTTTAGCCCACGGTTAACGGCATCGGTCAGGTGAGATTCATCCTGTACGTGCGCTCCCTCAACCCCGAACCCTTCCGCGATTTTCACGGGGTCAATGCCATCCAAGACTACACCCGCATATTCGCCGGTTTGCTTCATTACACCATCAGCCCGCCCGAAGGAACCAGCAACTACGCCGTAGGATTGATTGTTCGATATCACGTAGAGGATGGGGATGTTATGATGGGCAGCTGTCCAAAGCCCTGAGTCGGCATAGTACATCGAGCCATCTCCGACCAATCCGACGACGGGCTTATCGGGTGCCGCGAGTTTTACACCGATGGCACCGCCGATGCCGTAGCCCTCCGAGCCCCCAGCCGCCCGGATATACACGTTGTTGCTGGCTTGACTCACCGAGCCGATTCCGCCCAACGGCACAACATATTGCTCAATCATCACGAGCCCGCCACCGAGTCGCTCCAAGGCAGCGTCGATAACTTGGGCGACAACGAATGGACGTATTGTTCCCGGCTGTGCTTTAGCGCGCTGTATCGTTTCCCGCTCCTGTGTACGAATAGTCGCCGCCTGCGCTTTTGCCCAAGCCCGTCGGTCATCGAAATCTGCTGACGTTGAATCGCTTCGCGCCAATGCGTTCAACCGCTCAACCGTTCTGAGTTCGTCAGCCAGAATTGCGACATCAAGGTTCGGGATGTTCTTGAAATTATCGACCCCCGGGCCGATGGCAATAATGCGTTCCGCACGAGCTAGCCCGCCGAAATCGTGCTGTCTTCCGCCTCCACCCTGGCGGACACCGAGGCAGATGATATAATCTGGGTTGAACGCTGACACCGCTTGGTCGAGCCTGCCACAGTGCAACGGATTTTTGATCGAGATGCTTCGCGTATCACCGACCATTGGAAGACCGAAATGCTCGGCAAATTCGATGACTTCTTGCGTTGCCCCGCTCTTCCACACGCCATCCCCGAAATAGAGCAAGGGCCGCTCGGCATCGTGCAATGCACACGCAATCTCTTCAATCTCACTATCCGCCGGACAACCTGCCCGTGTCCCCGGGAGACCGCCTTCGATAATCCTCGTCGTAATCGGGTCAGGACGGAGCACCCGGTCATAAGCGGCAATGTGAACGGTGCCAACCGGCGGTGTTTTTGCGACCTGTAGCGCCCGATGAATCGCAGCCGGTAGCCCTTCGGGTTCGATAACCGTCCAATTTTCTTTCGTAAAAGGGGCCGAGATGGAGGTTGGACCAAAGTTGTGATTGAGGTCAAGCCCGACCTTATCGGCGTAGCTTCCGGTATCGCCTGCAAACGTGATAACCACAACGGGCAAGCCACCGCTCCAGACGTTAATGAGTTGCCCCAGACATTGCGATAGCCCCGCGCCGAGATGGACAACCATGACGGCCGGCTCGAGTTTGACCTGCGTATATCCGCCAGCCATTGCCGCTACACTTCCCTCATGGAGGGCGAGGATGCCGTGTATGTCGGAATGGGCATGTAGCGCGTCGAAGAAAAGTGCCTCGCGTGAGCCGGAGTTATTGAACACAAACTTCACGTCCAATGCCGCGAGTTGCTCAACCATTATGTGAGAGGCATTCGCTGTTATTTTTCTCATCTTCATGAGGTGTTACCCCTTTCTTTATGTCGCAAAAATGCACCACCCTCAATAAACTGCGACCAGTTCATTTCTCTCTGTCACGAAAATTTTGTACATCATATCATAAAACAGTGGTTTTGCCAAACGCAAATTTACTTTTCCCAGATCGAATGGATGAGCAAATCTTTTGAAATTTCTATGTCAAGAGGCCTTGTCAAGTGCTAAAAAATGTTGACTTTTAACCTGCTTTCTGATATTCTGATTCTCACGAGGGGCAGTGATGATGGCAAGGAGGCCTCTCACACACATTATAACTAAAGATAAAAGGATTGACATTCATGAAAATACAGTCCCTTCGTTTCACTGTTTTCCTGTTGATTTGCCTATTGATTCCATTGATGGCAACAGCACAAACGGTGAACATCCCTGACCCGAACCTCCGTGCGAAGATCGAGACCGCTCTCGGCAAGCATGCGGGTGCCACAATCACCGAGAAGGAGATGGCAGAAAATTTGCCGCCTCGCCTTGAGGCACCTAACTCTGGGATTATCGACCTGACCGGGCTTGAACATGCAACCGGTCTAAAATCGCTAGACTTGCGTCGTAACTTGATATCGAATATCTCGCCGTTAGCGGAATTAACCCAGCTGGAATCGTTAATTATTTATAATAACTCGATATCGAATATCTCGCCGTTAGCGGGATTAACCAAGCTGAAAGCGTTAATTATTTATAATAACTCGATATCGGATATCTCGCCGTTAGCGGGATTAACCCGGCTGGAGGAACTGCATCTTGATTATAACTCGATATCGGATATCTCGCCGTTGGCGCAGTTAACCAAGATGAGATGGCTGTTTCTTTCAAATAACTCGATATCGAATATCAAACCGTTGGCGAAGTTAACTAGGATGGGTACACTGAATCTTGCGTACAACTCAGTCGCAGACATCTCGGCACTTTCCGGCTTAACCAGCCTGAATTTGTTGGTTCTTACGAACAACGAGGTCTCAGATATCTCGGCGTTGGAGGACATGCGTCTCCTGAACGCAGTGGTTCTTACGAATAACATGGTCTCGGATATCGAGCCTTTGGTAGCAAATCAGGGATTCAGGGAAATCGGTGGAGATAATGCCTTGCTTTATCTGCGGGGAAACCCCCTGAGCGATACGTCAATTAACACACACGTTCCGACTCTCCGAGCCAGAGGGGTTATCGTAGATATCGGTCCAACGATTAAGACGTTAGCGAAAGTCTCAGGGGATAACCAGCAAGGGGTAATTAACACGGCATTGGTGGACCCGTTTGTTGTTGAAGTGCAGGATGAGAACGGTTCTGCACTTTCGTCGGGGATAGAGGTCACGTTTTCCATAACCAGGGGCGGTGGAACGCTGAACCCGGCAAGCACCATGACTGATGCGAGTGGGAGGGCATCAAGTCTCCTGACTCTTGGGTCGAGCGTGGGAACGCACACTGTTTCTGTGTCTGCCGTAGGGTTTCAGGGAGTGGATTTTACCGTAGTGGTGGGGGACCCTGATCCGGACCCTGACCCCGACCCTGACCCCGACCCCGACCCTGACCCCGACCCTGAGCCGCCGCCACCGCCTGAGCCAACGGCCACGACGCTGGTTAAAATCTCAGGGGATGATGGACAGCAGGGGGTAATCAACACGGCATTGGGTAACCCGTTTGTTGTTGAAGTGCGGGATGGGAACGATAACCCGTTTTTGGGGAGTGCTGTGACGTTTGCTGTGACCGCTGGCGGTGGAACGCTGGGTACCACGAGCACCACGACCGTGGTGAAAACGACCAATGCGAATGGCAGGGCATCGAGTACCCTTACCCTTGGGTCAAGCGTGGGAACGAACACGGTCTCTGTGTCTGCCGCTGGGATTTCGCAGCCGGTGACTTTTACCGCAGAGGCAGTGACAGGTCAACCGCCTCAACCGCCGCCTCAGCCAACGGCCACGACGCTGGTTAAAATCTCAGGGGATGGACAGCAGGGCGTAATCAACACGGCATTGGGTAACCCGTTTGTCGTTGAAGTGCGGGATGGGAACGATAACCCGTTTTTGGGGAGTGCTGTGACGTTTGCTGTGACCGCTGGCGGTGGAACGCTGGGTACCACGAGCACCACGACCGTGGTGAAAACGACCAATGCGAATGGCAGGGCATCGAGTACCCTTACCCTTGGGTCAAGCGTGGGAACGAACACGGTCTCTGTGTCTGCCGCTGGGATTTCGCAGCCGGTGACTTTTACCGCAGAGGCAGTGACAGGTCAACCGCCTCAACCGCCGCCTCAGCCAACGGCCACGACGCTGGTTAAAATCTCAGGGGATGGACAGCAGGGCGTAATCAACACGGCATTGGGTGACCCGTTTGTCGTTGAAGTGCGCGATCAGAATGGTTCTGTGCTTTCGGGGATAGAGGTCACATTTTCCGTGACCGCTGGTGGTGGTACGCTGGGTACCACAAGTACAACGACCAGTGTTAATGGGCGGGCATCGAGTACCCTCACTCTTGGGTCAAGCGTGGGAACAAACACTGTCTCTGTGTCTGCCGCTGGGATTCAGGGGGCGGTGACCTTTACGGCAGAAGCTCAGTCGTCACCGCCACCGCCGCCGCCCCCAACAGCAACGACATTGGTTAAAATCTCAGGGGATAACCAGCAGGGCGTAATCAACACGGCACTAGGAAATCCGTTTGTCGTTGAAGTGCGCGATCAGAATGGTTCTGTACTTTCGGGGATAGAGGTCACGTTTACCGTGACCGCTGGTGGTGGTACGCTGGGTACCACAAATACAACGACCAGTGTTAATGGGCGGGCATCGAGTACCCTCACTCTTGGGTCAAGCGTGGGAACAAACACTGTCTCTGTGTCTGCCGCTGGGATTCAGGAGGTAGAGATTTTTACCGCAGAAGCTCAGTCGTCACCGCCGCCACCGCCACCGCCGCCGCCCCCAACAGCAACGACATTGGTTAAAATCTCAGGGGATAACCAGCAGGGCGTAATCAACACGGCACTAGGAAATCCGTTTGTCGTTGAAGTGCGCGATCAGAACAATTCTGCACTTTCGGGGATAGGGGTCACGTTTTCCGTCACCACGGGCGGGGGTACGCTGAGTACCACAAATACGACGACCAATACGAATGGGAGGGCATCAAGTACCCTTACCCTTGGGTCAAGCGTGGGAACAAACACCGTTTCTGTGTCTGCCGCTGGGATTCAGGAGGTAGAGATTTTTACCGCAGATGCTCAGTCGTCACCGCCACCGCCGCCACCACCGCCACCGCCGCCGCCCCCAACAGCAACGACATTGGTTAAAATCTCAGGGGATAACCAGCAGGGCGTAATCAACACGGCACTAGGAAATCCGTTTGTCGTTGAAGTGCGCGATCAGAATGGTTCTGTACTTTCGGGGATAGAGGTCACGTTTACCGTGACCGCTGGTGGTGGTACGCTGGGTACCACAAATACAACGACCAGTGTTAATGGGCGGGCATCGAGTACCCTCACTCTTGGGTCAAGCGTGGGAACAAACACTGTCTCTGTGTCTGCCGCTGGGATTCAGGAGGTAGAGATTTTTACCGCAGAAGCTCAGTCGTCACCGCCGCCACCGCCACCGCCGCCGCCCCCAACAGCAACGACATTGGTTAAAATCTCAGGGGATAACCAGCAGGGCGTAATCAACACGGCACTAGGAAATCCGTTTGTCGTTGAAGTGCGCGATCAGAATGGTTCTGTGCTTTCGGGGATAGCGGTCACATTTTCCGTAACCGGGGGCGGTGGAACGCTGAACCCGGAAAGCACCAGGACTGATGCGAGTGGGAGGGCATCAAGTCGGCTTACCCTTGGGTCGAGCGTGGGAACGAACACGGTCTCTGTGTCTGCCGATCCGGGGGTGGAGACCTTTACGGCAGAAGCTCAGTCGTCACCGCCACCACCGTCACCACCGCCACCAACGGCAACGACGTTGGATAAAATCTCAGGGGATAACCAGCAGGGCGTAATCAACACGACACTAGGAAATCCGTTTGTCGTTGAAGTGCGCGATCAGACTGATTCTGTGCTTTCGGGGATAGCGGTCACATTTTCCGTGACCGCTGGTGGTGGTACGCTGAGTACCACAAATACGACGACCGATACGAATGGGAGGGCATCGAGTACCCTGACCCTTGGGTCAAGCGTGGGGTCGAACACCGTATCCGTGTCTGCCGCAGGGATTCAGGAGGGCGTGACCTTTACCGCAGAGGCGGTGGCAACCCCGCCGCCACCACCACCGCCAACGGCCACGACGTTGGATAAAATCTCAGGGGATAACCAACAAGGAGTCATCAACACGATATTAGGGAGCCCATTTGTCGTTGAAGTGCGCGATGAGTCTAGTGACCCGCTTGAGGGTGTTGCTGTGAGGTTTTCCATCATCGTCGGCGGTGGAACGCTGAGTGCCCTCAGCACCACGACCGATGCAAACGGCAGGGCAGAGAGTTGGCTCACTCTTAGGACGAGCGTGGGCACGAACACGGTCTCCGTGTCTGCCGCGGGGATTCAGGAGGGCGTGACTTTTACCGCAGAGGCGGTGGCGGGTCCACAACCTCCATCTCCACCGCCCGAGCCGCCATCACCGCCCCAACCTTCTCCATCAACAGCAACAACGTTGGATAAAATCTCAGGAGATAACCAGCAGGGAGTAGTCAACACGATATTGGGGCGTCCGTTTGTGGTTGAAGTGCGTGATGAGTCTAGTGACCCGCTTGAGGATGTTGCAGTGAGGTTTTCCATCATTGCCGGTGGTGGAACGCTGAGTGCTATCAGTACCACGACCAATGCAAACGGCAGGGCAGAGAGTACGCTTACCCTTGGGTCGAGCGTGGGCACGAACACCGTTTCCGTGTCTGCCACGGGGATTCAGGAGGGGGTAACCTTTACCGCAGAGGCAGTAGCGGATCCGCAACCAACGTCTCCGCCTCCGCAACCTTCTCAGCCAACGATGACGCTGGTGAAAATCTCAGGGGATAGCCAGCAGGGAGTAGTCAACACGATATTGGGGCGTCCATTTGTCGTTGAAGTGCGTGATGAGTCTAGTGACCCGCTTGAGGATGTTGCTGTGACGTTTTCCATCATCGCCGGCGGTGGAACGCTGAGTGCCATCAGTACCATGACCGATGCAAACGGCAGGGCAGAGAGTTGGCTCACTCTTGGGTCGAGCGTAGGCACGAACGCTGTGTCCGTGTCCGCCGCGGGGATTCAGGAGGGCGTGACTTTTACCGCAGAGGCTGTGGCGGGTCCTCAACCACCGTCAGATCCGCCATCACCGCCTCAACCGCCTCTATCAACAGCTACAACGTTGGTGAAAATCTCAGGGGATAACCAGCAGGGAGTAGTCAACATGATATTGGGGCGTCCGTTTGTAGTTGAAGTGCGTGATGAGTCTAGTGACCCACTTGAGGGTGTTGCAGTGAGGTTTTCCATCATTGCCGGTGGTGGAACCCTGAGTGCCATCAGCACCACGACCAATGCAAACGGCAGGGCGGAGAGTCGCCTGACTCTTGGGTCGAGCGTGGGAAAGAACACCGTTTCTGTGTCTGCCGAAGGGATTCAGGGGGTAGAGACTTTTACCGCAGAGGCGGTGACAGCCCCGCCGCCACCAACGGCCACGACGTTGGTGAAAATCTCAGGGGATAACCAGCAAGGAGTCATCAACACGATATTAGGGAGTTCATTTGTCGTTGAAGTGCGCGATGAGTCTAGTGACCCGCTTGAGGGTGTTGCTGTGACGTTTTCCATCATCGATGGCGGTGGAATGCTGAGTGCCATCAGCACCACGACCAATGCAAACGGCAGGGCGGAGAGTTGGCTCACTCTTGGGTCGAGCGTAGGCACGAACACGGTCTCCGTGTCTGCCGCGGGGATTCAGGAGGGCGTGACTTTTACTGCAGAGACTGTGGCGGGTCCGCAACCCCCATCTCCACCGCCCGATCCGCCTCCATCAACAGCTACAACGTTGGTGAAAATCTCAGGGGATAACCAGCAGGGAGTAGTCAAGACGATATTGGGGCGTCCGTTTGTGGTTGAAGTGCGTGATGAGTCTAGTGACCCGCTTGAGGATGTTGCTGTGACGTTTTCCATCATTGCCGGTGGTGGAACCCTGAGTGCCATCAGTACCACGACCAATGCAAACGGCAGGGCAGAGAGTACGCTTACCCTTGGGTCGAGCGTGGGCACGAACACCGTTTCCGTGTCTGCCACGGGGATTCAGGAGGGGGTAACCTTTACCGCAGAGGCAGTAGCGGATCCGCAACCAACGTCTCCGCCTCCGCAACCTTCTCAGCCAACGATGACGCTGGTGAAAATCTCAGGGGATAGCCAGCAGGGAGTAGTCAACACGATATTGGGGCGTCCATTTGTCGTTGAAGTGCGCGATAAGTCTAGTGACCCGCTTGAGGGTGTTGCTGTGACGTTTTCCATCATCGCCGGCGGTGGAACGCTGAGTGCCATCAGTACCATGACCGATGCAAACGGCAGGGCAGAGAGTTGGCTCACTCTTGGGTCGAGCGTAGGCACGAACGCTGTGTCCGTGTCCGCCGCGGGGATTCAGGAGGGCGTGACTTTTACCGCAGAGGCTGTGGCGGGTCCGCAACCACCGTCCGATCCGCCATCACCGCCTCAACCGCCTCTATCAACAGCTACAACGTTGGTGAAAATCTCAGGGGATAACCAGCAGGGAGTGATCAACATGATATTGGGGCGTCCGTTTGTAGTTGAAGTGCGTGATGAGTCTAGTGACCCACTTGAGGGTGTTGCTGTGACGTTTTCCATCATTGCCGGTGGTGGAACGCTGAGTGCCATCAGTACCACGACCAATGCAAACGGCCAGGCAGAGAGTTGGCTCACTCTTGGGCCGAGCGTAGGCACGAACGCTGTGTCCGTGTCCGCCGCGGGGATTCAGGAGGGCGTGACTTTTACCGCCATCGCCGAAACGAGTCAGTTTGACCTTTCCGTGCCCTCAGGCATCAGCTTGATTCATATTCCCCTGAAGGTCACATCGGTTAACGGGGTCGCGATGACTATCGAATCGGTGGGCGACCTCTACGACGCTCTTGGCGGTGCCAACACTGTTAACTACCTCATCACTTATGACCCCACCAATCAGCAATGGCTCTGTTATATGGGCCCCCTGTGCCGCGGTCTGCCTGTCAACAAGATTTTAACCGATAGCGAAGGTATTATTGCCGTTATGAACCACGCAGTCTCTCTTCGTCTGGGGGGCAGTCCGCTCGGTACGCCTCTCCTCTCAAAAAGGGAAGCATTGATAACGCTACACCGGGGCATAAACTTAGTGGGGATGCCATTGAGAGATTCAAGGATTGCACGAGTGAGCGATCTGTTTTCTCTTGAAGGGATTGAGGACAACGTCCGTGTCATGATAGTCTTGGATAACGGGACGTTCAAGGTGATTGGACGGGCGGGCGATGATGGTGATATCCAGATCACAGGAGGCCAATCTTACATCTTAATCGCTCAGATCGATGCGACCGCTGTGATCTCCGGCGATGGGTGGTCTACTGTCCCCGGCATAGCTTCCGCTCCGCCGATGGCTCTGATTGGTATCCAAGTGGAGGATACAACGCCCGTTTTGGCAGTGACCGGTTTGGTCGTTTCCCCCGTGGGCAAGCGGGGCAGGATGCCCCGCCTACGGTCAGGGGCGGGGGCAGGCTTCCGCGTGACCGTCAAGAACCTCTCAACCGGCAGGGGGGCCACGGCTGTGACGGAAGATAAGGGAGTTGGCTATCAGATCGCCATTGTAGATATGGAGAAGGGACGAGCGGCACAGATTGGAGATATCCTTGAAATCTCAGCGCAATCCCCGGATGCGTCCATCCGTGTTCAACCGTTGCGGTATACCGTAACGCCTGAAGATGTGAAGCGGAGCCGTATTCAGTTAGACGATCTGGTCGCCTACGAGATACCGGCAAAGACGGAACTGTTGCTCAACTATCCGAATCCATTCAACCCTGAAACGTGGATACCGTATCGGTTGGCAGAGGATGCGAATGTCACAGTGACCATTTATGACCTGAGCGGTGGGGTTGTTCGCAGACTCAATGTTGGGCATCAAGTCGCCGCAGTCTACGAGAGTCGAGAAAAGGCGGTTTACTGGGATGGGAGAACCGAGTTCGGTGAGCGGGTGGCAAGTGGGATTTACTTCTATCACCTGTCCGCAGGGGATTATTCTGCTACGCGAAAGATGGTTATTCTCAAGTAATTTTAGTTTCGATTGGGAAAGTTGCCCTACACATAGTGGGGAACTGTGGCAAGATGACTTGACGCAAATTGAACGTCAAAACTCATCAGGTATCTAGTAGAGATACCTTCCACATATCTCAACTTAATACAGAGGATCAAATTCATGAAAAGACAATATCTTCATTTTACTGTATTCCTATTGATTGTCGTCTCAATGCCGTTGATGGCAACAGCGCAAACGGTGGACATCCCTGACTCCAACCTCCGTGCGGCGATCGAGGTTGGGCTCAACAAGCGGGCGGGTGCCCCGATTACCGTGGATGATATGGCGACTTTGAACCAACTTACTGCGAAAAACGCCAACATTAGCGATTTGACAGGTCTTGAGTTTGCAACCAACCTGGCAGAGTTGGATTTCAGTGGTGAGGTTGTGGAAGATTCTTGGAGAAACAGTAACTCGATATCAGACCTCTCGCCTTTGGCTGGCTTAGTCAATCTGAAGGTGCTGGATGTTTACAGCAACTCGGTATCGGATATCTCTGCTTTGGTGGGCTTGACTAATCTGGAAGTGCTGATTCTTGCGGATAACTCGATATCGGATATCTCTGCTTTGGCGGGCTTAACGAATCTGAGAGGGCTAGGTCTTTGGAGCAACTCGATATCGGATATCTCTGCTTTGGCGGGCTTAGTCAATCTAAGGGTGCTGGACCTTTACGGCAACTCGGTATCGGATATCTCCGCATTGTCGGGCTTAATCAATCTGGTAGCGTTGGTTCTTTGGAACAACTCGGTATCGGATATCTCTGCGTTGTCGGGCTTGACCAATCTGACAGAGCTAGACCTTGACAACAACTCGATATCGGATATCTCGCCTTTATCCGGCTTAATCAATCTGACAGAGCTGTATCTTTCCTTCAACTCGATATCAGGTATCTCCGATTTGGCTGGCTTGACCAATCTGGAATTGCTACATCTTTCGGGCAACGGTGTCTCGGACATGTCGGTACTCGTCCCTGTGCTTTCCGGTTTAGCCAACCTAACAGCACTGTATCTTTGGGAGAACGGGATATCGGATATCTCCGAGTTGTCTGGCTTAACGAATCTGGAAGTGCTGAGGCTTGAAGGGAATTCGATATCGGATATCTCTGCGTTGTTGGGCTTGATCAATCTGACATTTCTGGGACTTGCGGACAACTCGATATCGGATATATCGCCCTTGGTGGCAAATACGGGATTGAAGGGTGAAGACCTTGTCAATGTGCGGGGAAACCCCCTGAGTTACCTCTCCCTCCACACACACATCCCAACGCTCCAAAGCAGAGGGGTTACGGTAGGGTTTGACCCCCGAATCCCTACTGCCCTTCTGAAAATCTCAGGCGTGGTTACGGAGTTTGATAACGTGCTTATCGTTGAAGTACGCGATGGTGAGGGCCAACCGTTTGCGGGGGTTCCGGTGACGTTTACCGTCACTTCGGGCGATGGAACGCTCAGTGCTACTAGCATCGTGACCAATCTCAACGGCCGGGCAGAGAGTCAGCTCACCCTCGGTGCTGATGGGAACGCGAACACGGTGCGTGCGAGTATCGAAGGCATTTCCCACACTGTGACCTTTAGCGATGTAGTGGAGGAAGGGGTGCATATCCCTGAACCTAACCTTCGTGCGGCGATTGAGGCTGCGCTCGGCAAAACGGCTGGTATCCCCATCACCACCGATGAGATGGAGACGTTGACCCGTCTTGAGGTTACGGAGGCGGAGATTCGCGTTCTGACTGGGCTCGAGTTAGCAACGAACCTGACAGTGCTGGATCTTTCCGGCAATGCGATAACGGATATCTCTGCGTTGTCGGACTTAACCGACCTGACAGAGTTGTATCTTTTTGACAACGCCGTATCGGATATCTCGCCTTTGGTGGGCTTAACCAATTTGACATCGCTGGGGCTTTCCGGGAACGCTATATCAGATATCTCAGTGCTGTCAGGCTTGACCGACTTGGCACTGCTGGGGTTAGGGGAGAACGCCATATCGGATATCTCCACGTTGTCGGGCTTAACGAATCTGGCATTGCTAGGGCTAGGGGAGAACGCCATATCGGATATCTCTGCGTTGTCGGGCTTGACCAACCTGATAGTGCTGGGGATTGCGGAGAACTTGATATCGGATATCTCTCCGTTATCGGGCTTAACGAATCTGACGTTGCTGGGGCTAGGGGAGAATGCCATATCGGATATCTCCACGTTGTCGGGCTTGACCAACCTGACGGAACTGTATCTTTTTGACAACGCGATAACGGATATCTCCGCTTTGATGGACTTGACCGATCTGACAGAGCTGAATCTTTCTAGCAACGCGATAACGGATATCTCCGTGTTGTCTAGCTTGAGCAACCTAACAACGCTGGGGCTTGGGGGCAATTCGGTATCGGATATCTCTGCGTTGTCCGGCTTGACCAACCTGACAGGGTTGGGGCTTTCTGTCAACTCGATATGGGATATCTCTGCTTTGGGGAACTTGACCAATCTGACAGAGTTATATCTTTTTGGCAACGCGATAACGGATATCTCTGCGTTGTCCGGCTTAACGAACCTGACATTGCTGGGACTTGGTGAGAACGCGATATCGGATATCTCGCCTCTGGTGACAAATGCGGGATTGACGAGTGAAGACGAAGTTGATTTGAGAGGAAATCCGTTGAGCACCTTCGCTATCACCACGCAGATTCCTACGTTACAAGACAGAGGGGTTACGGTGCAGTTTGACCGCCAAACGCCTAACTTTCGTTTTTTTGTGCCAGCAGGTGTTAGCTTACTCCATGTTCCCCTGAAGGTGACGGCGGTTAACGGGATTCCCAAGCCCATTGAATCGGTCGGCGACCTCTATGACGCGCTTGGCGGTGCGAATGCTGTCAACCTCCTCACTACTTATGACCCTGAAACTCAGGAGTGGCGAAGTTATCTGGGAGACCTGAGCCAGGGATCGCTCGCGGATGCGATTTTGATGGCTGATAAAGGGATTATTGTCAGCATGAAGACCCCTGTGTCCAGCCATCTTTCCGGCGACGCGCTGGGTACAGACGGAAGCAGTTCAATCACATTGCATCCGGGCACCAACCTTGTGGGTGTGCCGTTGAGAGATTCAAGGATAACTCACGTCAGCGACTTATTGAATCTTGAAGGGATTCAGGGCAACGTTCCTGAAGTTATCGTCTTGGACAATGGAGCGTTTAAGATGGTAACGCAGGCGGGCGATGACGGTGATATCCTGCTCACGGGCGGGGGTGCCTTCATCATGTCTGCTCAGGAGGCGGCAACGGTGGCGATATCGGGCGATGGGTGGACTAACGCCTCTGAGCCAACTGCCGCCTCGCCGATTGCCCTGACCGGCATCCAAGTCGATAGTGCAACTCCCGTTTTGGCAGTGACTGGTTCGGTTGTTTCCTCTGTAGGAGAACGGGGCAGGATGCCCCACATAAGGTCAGGGTCGGGGTCAGGCTTCCGCGTAACCGTTAAGAACCTCTCAACAGGCAGAGTGGCCACGGCCGTGACCGATGATAAGGGGGTTGGCTATCAGCTCACCTTCGTTGACATGGAAACAGGACGCGCGGCTCAGATTGGGGATATCCTTGAGATTTCAGCACAATCCCCGGATGCGTCCATCGGTGTTCAGCCGTTGCGGCATGTGGTCACCGCAGCAGATGTGAAGCGGAGCCATATCCAGTTGGGCGAGCTGGTGACTTATGAAATACCATCGGCGACGGAGCTGTTGCCGAACTATCCGAATCCGTTCAACCCTGAGACGTGGATACCGTATCGGTTGGCAGCGGATGCGAATGTCACAGTGACTATCTACGACTTGAGCGGTGGGGTTGTTCGCAGACTCAATGTTGGGCATCGGGTTGCGGCGGTCTACGAGAGCCGAGAAAAAGCGGTCTACTGGGATGGGAGAACCGAGTTCGGTGAGCGAGTGGCAAGTGGGATTTACTTCTATCACCTGTCCGCAGGGGATTATTCTGCTACGCGGAAGATGGTGATTAGTAAGTAGGAAAGGGACTGGAAGATTGGAAGGGTGGAAGGATGGAAGAAGGGGGAGGGGATCCGTATGGGTGATGTGATATAGAGATGGTTCTCAGACACAGGTCTAACCGCAAAGGAGATACATGTTATGAAAACACGATGTTTTCATTTCGCTGTTCTTGTGTTGATTTGCTTCTCAATTCCGTTGATAGCATCTGCACAAGTGGTAGATATCCCCGACCCCAAACTCCGTGCGGCGATTGAGATGGTACTTGACAAACAGGCGGGGGACCCGATCAGCGTGGATGAGATGGCGACTCTAAAACAGCTGACTGCGAAAAACGCCAAAGTTAGCGATCTGACAGGGCTTGAACATGCAACCAATCTGAGCTCATTGGATCTTGGTTTTGTGCCGCGTCATTATTGGAACAGCAACTCGGTATCAGACCTCTCGCCTTTGGTGCATTTAACCCACCTGACATACCTGAATCTTGAGCAAAATGACATCACGGATATCTCGGCGTTGTCGGGTTTAACCAACTTGATATCGCTAAATCTTGAGCTGAACACGATATTGGATATCTCGGCGTTGTCAGGCTTAACAAACCTGACATCACTGGAGCTTGGAGTCAACAGGATATCGGATATCTCGTCTTTGTCTAGCTTAATAAACCTGACATCGCTGGAGCTTGGAAGTAACTGGCTATCAGATATCTCGGCGTTGTCGAGCTTAACTAATCTGAAATCGCTGAATCTTTGGGGCAACAGGATATCGGATATCTCGCCTCTGTCCGCCTTAACCAATCTGACAGAACTGATTTTTGGGGAGAGCTCGCTGTCGGATATCTCTGCTGTGTCAAGCTTGACGAATCTGAAATCGCTGAATCTTTCGGATAACAGGATATCGGATATCTCTGCGTTGTCGGGTTTAACGAATCTGAAATCGCTGAAGCTGTATGGCAACAGGATATCGGATATCTCGGTTGTGTCCGGCTTAACCAATCTGACATTGCTAGGGATAGGGAGCAACAGAATATCAAATATCTCGGTTGTATCCGGCTTAACCAATCTGACAGAAATATCGCTAACGGCCAACTCAATATGGGATATCTCACCCCTGTTGGCAAATACGGGATTGGGGAGTGGAGACGAGGTTTATGTGCGGGAGAACCCTCTGAGCTACCCATCCATCACCACCCACATCCCAACCCTACAAGCGAGAGGGGTCAAGGTAATTTTTGACAACCGAACGCCTGACACACTTGTGAAAATTTCAGACACAATTACGGTGTCGAATAACGTGCTTGTCGTTGAAGTGTGGGATAGGGCAGGAAAGCCGTTTGCAGGGGTTCCGGTAACGTTTACCGTCACTTCAGGTGGTGGAACGCTCAGTGCCACGAACACCACGACCAATTCCAACGGCAGGGCAGAAAGTCGGCTCACGCTGGGAATAGGTGATGATCCGAACACGGTGCTTGCAAGTGTCGAAGGAATTTCCGAGCCGGTGACCTTTAGCAGTGTGCCGGAGCCAATCGTGGTGATTCCCGACCCGAACCTCCGCGCTTGGATCGAGACACGACTCAACAAGAAGGCGGGTGCCACAATCACCCCGGATGAGATGGCGAGTTTGACCGGGCTTTCCATGGGCAACCGCAACATTAGGGATTTGACCGGGCTTGAGTTTGCGACCAATCTGACAGGATTATCTTTTTCCAACAACGCGATATCGGACATCTCCGCTTTGTCAGGCTTAACCAATCTGACAAGGCTACATCTTTGGGGCAACGCGATATCGGATATCTCCGCTTTGTCTCGCTTAACCAATCTGAAGGAGCTGTGGCTTTGGGGTAACTTGATATCGGATATCTCGCCTTTGTCGGACTTAACGGATCTGGGAGAACTGCGGCTTTGGGGCAACGCGATATCGGATATCTCTGCTTTGTCGGGCTTGACCAATCTGAAATGGCTGTCTCTTTCCAAGAATTCAATATCGGATATCACAGCGTTGTCGGGCTTAACCAATCTGAGATTGCTGTCTCTTTCCGACAACTCAATATCGGATATCTCTGCTTTGTCGGGCTTAACCAATCTGAGATCGCTGTCTCTTTCCAACAACTCAATATCGGATATCACAGCGTTGTCGGGCTTAACTTACCTGAAATCGCTGTATCTTACGGGAAACGATCTATCGAACGTGTCAGCACTTGTACCAGTGCTTTCCGGCTTAACCAACTTGGAATCGTTGCATCTTTCCAACAATTCAATATCGGATATTTCAACTTTGTCGGACTTGACCAATCTGAAAGGGTTATTTCTTTCCGACAACTTGATATCGGATATCTCGGCGTTGTCGGGTTTAACCTACCTTGAATCGCTGAATCTTTCCAACAACTCAATATCGGATATCACAGCGTTGTCGGGCTTAACCTACCTGAAACGGTTGTATCTTTCCAACAACTCAATATTCGATATATCGCCTCTGGTGGCAAATACGGGATTTGGGAGAGGAGATAGGATTGATTTGAGAGAGAACCCGTTGAGTTACACCTCCATCGCCGTGCATTTTCTAGCGTTAGAGAGCAGGCGGGTTAAGGTAGCGGTTGGGGATGTACAACCTAACACTCGTGAGTTGCGCCTTTCTGTACCAGCAGGCATCAGCTTAGTTCACGTTCCGCTGAAGGTGACAGCGGTTGACGGGGATTCGCAGCCCATTGAATCGGTGGGCGACCTCTACGACGCACTTGGTGGTGCGGAGACCGTCAACCTCCTCATCAGTCATGACCCTAAAACTCAGGGGTGGCGGGGCTATCTGGGGGACCTGAACCGTGGCACATCCGCGGATGCGATTTTGACGGTTGACAAAGGGATTATTGCCGTTATGAAAAACGCGATATCCATCCGTCTTTCCGGTAACTCGCTCGGTACAGAAGGAATCAGTTCAATAACGTTGCAGAAGGGCACCAACCTTATTGGTGTGCCGTTGAGAGATTCAAGGCTAACCCGCGTCAGCGACCTATTGAATCTTGAAGGGATTCGAGGTAACGTTCCTGAGATTATCGTTTCGGATAACGGGGCGTTCAAGCGGGTTATACAGGCAGGTGATGACGGTGATATCCCGCTTACGAGTGGGGGGGCCTTCGTCTTGTCGGCTCAGGAGGAAGCGACGGTCACGATCGCCGGCCATGGGTGGGCGATTGCCGCTCCGCCCACAGTAAGTCAGGAAAGAGATTTCCCTCTGACGGGCATTCAAACGAGTGATACGACTCCGGTTCTGGCAGTGACCGGTCCGATAGTTTTCCACGCAGGCGAGCGGGGCGAGATGTCCCACCTACGGTCAGGGTTTGGCTTCCGTGTGACCATCAAGAACCTTTCAACCGGCAGAATAGATATGGACGTGGTAGAAGATGAGAGGGTTGGCTATCAGCTCACCTTCGTTGATATGGAGCGTGGACGGGCGGCACAGATTGGGGATATCCTTGAAATCTCAGCGCAATCCCCCAACTCGTTGATCAGTGTTGAGACGTTGCGTCATACGGTAACCGCTGAAGATGTGAAGCGGAGCTATATCCAGTTAGGCGCACTGGTCGCCTATGTGATACCCACGGAGACCGAACTGTTGCCCAACTATCCGAATCCGTTCAACCCCGAAACGTGGATACCGTATCGATTGGCGTCAGATGCGGATGTGAGCGTGACCATTTACGACTTGAACGGTGGGGTTGTCCGCAGGCTCCATGTTGGATATCGGGTTGCGGCGGTGTATGAGCGTCGGGATAAAGCGGTTTACTGGGATGGCAGGAATGTCTTCGGTGAACGAGTCGCAAGTGGGATTTACTTCTATCACCTGTCGGCAGGGGATTATTCTGCGACGCGGAAGATGGTGATTAGTAAGTAGGGTGGAAGATTGGAAGGATGGAAGGGGGGAAGGGGGAAGGCAAAAGTGGGTCGTTTTCTTCCAACTTTTCATCCTTCTAATCCGATTCTTCCAACCTTCTATTTTCAACACATAAGCGGAGTGCAGTGTGTGTATTTTATATTGAAACTGCTTGGAGATGCTTCTCGTACTAATTTGTAATCCATAAGTTACAAGAGGACGTTATTAGTAGGGAGTTATGCTAGTTCTTTTCAGCAACCCCGATAAAGACTGAAGCTGAGGCTAAGGTTGAGGGAAATCCGCATAAACACTAGCTAGTCGTCATCGGGCTTAGAGTACAACTAGCATAAGGCCCTAGTAGCGCAATTCATTGCGCGTTTTGGATCGGATGTAACATTAGATATTGAAATCGTATCATATACCATTCCAACCACAAAGGAGATAAATCTGTGAAACCACAACATTTTCATTATACTTTCCTTCTGTTGATTTTCCTCTCAATTTCGTTGATAGTACAAGCGCAAACGGTGGACATCCCCGACCCTAACCTCCTTATTCTGATTGAGGAGACTCTTGATAAGGAGGCGGGTGTCCCAATCACCGCGGATGAGATGGCGACTTTGAGGTTTCTTGAAGCGCCCAATGCGGACATTAGCGATTTGACCGGACTTGAATCTGCAACCAACCTGACAGCACTGGTTCTTTGGGGCAACACGATATCGGATATTTCCGTATTGTCGGGCTTAACCCAGCTGACATCACTAGAGCTTGGGGATAACTCGGTATCGGATATCTCCGCATTGTCGGGCTTAACCCAGCTGACATCACTAGAGCTTGGGGATAACTCGGTATCGGATATTTCCGCATTGTCGGGTTTAACCAATCTAACATTCCTGTGGCTCGGGGACAACTCGGTATCGGATATTTCCGCATTGTCAGGCTTAACCAACCTAACATTGCTGGGGCTTGCGGGTAATTCGATATTGGATATCTCAGCGTTGTCGGGCTTAACCAATCTAACATCGCTGTGGCTTTCGGGAAACAGCATTGCGGACGTGTCGGCCCTCTCGGGTTTAACCAATCTAACATTGCTGTGGCTCGGGGACAACTCGGTATCGGATATTTCCGCATTGTCGGGCTTAACCAATCTAACATCGCTGTGGCTTTCGGGAAACAGCATTGCGGACGTGTCGGCCCTCTCGGGTTTAACCAATCTAACATTGCTGTGGCTCGGGGACAACTCGGTATCGGATATTTCCGCATTGTCAGGCTTAACCAATCTAAGATTGCTGTGGCTTTTGGGAAATGGTCTCTCGGACGTGTCTGCCCTCGCTCCGGTGCTTTCTGGCTTAACTCATCTGAGATTGCTGCATCTTGCGAGAAACGGTATAACGGATATCTCGGATTTGTCAGGCTTAACCCATCTGAGATTGCTGTTTCTTTGGGACAACGCGATATCGGATATTTCAGCGTTGTCGGGCTTGACCAATCTGACACGACTAGATCTTGATGCCAACGCGATATCGGATATCTCAGCGTTGTCAGATTTAACCAATTTGACATGGCTGTCTCTTAGCTACAATTCGATATCGGATATCTCGCCTTTGGTGGCAAATACAGGCTTGGGGAGCCGAGACACGGTTAATGTGGAGCAAAACCCTTTGAGCTACTCATTCTTCAACATGCACCTCCCAACGCTCCAAAGCAGAGGGGTTCAGGTAAAGTTTAATGACCGTAGCCCTATGACACTTCTGAAAATCTCAGGTGATACCCAGAAAGGGGTATCCGGTTCGGCACTTGCCAATCCGTTTGTTGTTGAAGTGCGGGATATGAACGGTGATGCGTTTGAGGGGGTCCCGGTCACGTTTACCGTTACTGTGGGCGGGGGGACGCTCAGCACACAAAGCACAACGACCAATTCCAACGGTAGGGCAGAGAGTCTACTCACGCTGGGACCGAATCTGGGAACAAACACCGTAGAAGTGTCTGCCGCTGAAATTGAGGGATCGGTGACCTTTAACGCACTCTCCGATAGTGAACTGCCGCCGATTGCAGCGGATGTGAACAGCGATGGGGTCGTGAATATCCTAGATCTGGTGTTGGTTGCGTCAGATTTCGGGAATGAAGGTCCAGATCTGGTGGCGGATGTGAACAGGGATGCGGTTGTGAACATTCTGGATTTGGTGTTGGTTGCGGGCGCGTTTGGGAATGAGACCGCCGCACCTCTAGCACCCCCACAGTGACGCTCTACGACTTGAGCGGTGGCGTTGTCCGCAGGCTTATCCTTCCACCCTTCCATTTTCAGAACATAAAGTGTGCAATGTGTATATTTTTATATGGAAACCTGCTTGGAGCTGCTTCTCACACACCGTTCCAACCACAAAGGAGATAAATCTGTGAAACCACAACATTTTCATTACACTGTTCTTCTGTTGATTTGCTTCTCAATTCCGTTGGCAGCAACGGCGCAAACGGTGGACATTCTAGACTTCAACCTCCGCACTAAGATCGAGGTTGCGTTCAACAAGCAGGCCAGGGATCCAATCACCGCGGCGGAAATGGCGACTTTGACCCGCCTTGAGGTGCCTAACGCTAACATTAGAAATTTGACAGGGCTTGAGTTTGCCACCAATCTGACATATCTGCATCTTGGTGGTGTGGAGGAGTCAAACGGTTGGGCGAACAGTAATTCGGTATCGGACCTCTCACCCCTTGCAGGATTAACCCATCTAACAGAACTGAATCTTGACCAAAACATGGTATCGGATATTTCGGCTTTGGCGGGCCTAACTCACCTGAGCAAGCTGGATCTGGGGTGGAATTCAGTGTCGGATAGCTCGCCTTTGGCAAGATTAACTCACCTGACCGAGCTGGTTCTGTGGAGCAACCCGGTATCGGATATCTCTGCGGTGGCGGAATTAACGAATCTCAGATCGCTGTCTCTGGGGAATAACTCGATAGCGAACATCTCGCCTGTGGCGGAATTAACTAACCTGACAAATCTACAGATTTCAAACGGCTTAGTATCAGACATTTCTGTGGTGGCGGGTTTAACGAATCTCAAATCGCTGTCTCTGGAGAACAACTCGATATCGGACATCTCGCTCTTGGTGGCGAATACCGGTTTGCAAAGTGGTGCCGAGGTTTATGTCAGGAGCAACCCGCTCAGCTACAATGCCATCTATACAGACATTCCAACCCTACAGCAGAGAGGGGTTCAGGTTACCTTTGGCAACCGGATGCCTGCAAGCCTTATGAAAATCTCAGGCGTGGTTACGGAGTCAGATAACTTGCTTGTGGTTGAAGTCCGGGATCGTAAAGGGGTGCCGTTTGCAGGGGTTGGGGTGACATTTACAGTCACCGCAGGTGGGGGTACGCTCAGTACCACACGCACCACGACCAATCTCAACGGCAGGGCAGAGAGTATCCTCACGCTGGGGAAAGATGGTGACCCGAACACGGTGCGTGCGATTGTTGACGGAATTTCCCAGACAGTGACTTTTAGCGACGCGGCGGAGGCTGGGATACACATCCCCGACCCCAACCTCCGCGCTGCAATTGAGAGGGTGCTCAACAAGCAGGCAGGGGCACCAATCACCGCAGAGGAGATGGCGACTTTGACCCGTCTTGAGGCATCAAGCCCTAACATTACTGTTCTGACCGGGCTTGAACATGCAACCAACCTGATGTCGTTGAATCTTGTTAATCGGGCGCGCTGGGGTTACTGGCGTTGGAACAAGAGTAACCCGATATCGGACCTATCGCCTTTGGCGAACTTAACGAATCTGACATCGCTGTCTCTTGACAACAACGGTATTTCGGATATCTCTGCGCTGTCTGGCCTAACGAATCTAACATCCTTAAGGCTTGGACACAACGGTATTTCGGATATCTCTGCTTTGGCAGGATTGACCCAGCTCACATGGCTAAGGCTTTTGAGTAACGCGATAGCGGATATCTCTGCTTTGGCAAGATTGACCCAGCTCACATCGTTAGCACTTGCAGATAACGCGATAACGGATATCTCTGCTTTGGCAGGTCTGACCCAGCTCACATCGTTGCAGCTATTTCACAACGCGATATCGAATATCTCTGCTTTAGCAGGATTGACCAATTTGACAGAACTGGAACTTGGAAGGAACGCGATAACGAACATCTCTGCTTTGGCAGGATTGACCCAGCTCACATCGCTAAAACTTGCAGATAACGCGATAACGGATATCTCAGCGGTGGCGGACTTAACGAATCTGATAGTGCTGGTACTTGAGAAGAACTCGCTAACGGATATTTCACCTTTAGCAGACTTAACCAACTTGATATACCTGAAACTTCAACGAAATGGCATCACGGACATCTCCCCGTTAGTGGATTTAACGAATCTGACATCGCTGTATCTTGTTGACAATTCACTAACGGATATCTCAGCGGTGGCGGGCTTAACGAATCTAACATCGCTGGCACTTGGGAAGAACTTGATAACGGATATCTCCGCTTTAGCTGCCTTAACTAACTTGGGAGGAGTGGAGCTTGAGAAGAACTCGATAACGGATATCTCCGCTTTAGCTGCCTTAACCAACCTGACACTGCTACAGCTTCAGGAAAACTCGATATCGGATATTACGCCTTTGGCGCGCTTAACGAATCTGGTATACTTGTATCTTTCCAACAACTCGATATCGGATATCTCGCCGCTACTCGCCAATACGGGATTGGGGAAGGGAGACATCGTTAATATGGAGGAAAACCCCCTGAGTGAGTCATCAATCCACACGCACATCCCGACCCTACGGCAGAGAGGCGTTCAGGTCAGCTTTAAGGAATGAACGTTACGGCACTTCTGAAATGCTCAGGCGATGATCGACGGGATTCATTGCGAAAAAACCTAAGTTGTTACCTTGTCTGAAAAAGGAACGCAAAGGTGCAAAGATGCAAAGACGCAAGGTAGAGCAGACGCAGAGAAGAAATGAGGATGGTTCATAATTCGAGGCAGACGGGTTGGGGGACCCAACCCCTACGAATTCATTATCCTGAATTTAATCATTGTGCACCGAATTATCCCGCCCGTTCGATAGCCTCTCCCACTGCTTCTATCAACCCATCCACATGACTCGCCTCTGTCGGGAGGGATAGGGCATTCATTGATAAGCCGTGGCTCAAGAAGTAGCCGTGCTCTAGCAGTGCAAGGAAAACGCGATGCGCCATCGCCTTGTCGGTGCGAGCGAGGTTGCGATAGTTCAGGAGTTCTTCGTTGGTAAAGTGGATGCTAAAGATTGAGCCTGTGTTGACCGCACACGCTGGAATGCTGTTTCGAGTGAATAGGTCGTTGAGCCGTGTGCACAGTCTGTCTCCCAATTCGTTGAGGTGGGCGAATGCGTCGGGTGTCAGTTGTTGCAACGTTGCCAAGCCTGCCCGCATCGTGATGGGATGGGCACTGAACGTGCCGCTCTGGAAGAAGCCGGTGCTGCCTTGGGTATTGTCCAACAGATTCATGATGTCGGTTCGCCCTCCAAATGCGCCGACGGGAAACCCACCTCCGACGATTTTTCCGTATACGGTTAGATCGGGCGTAATCCCGTAATGCGCCTGCAACCCGCCTGTGCCGACGCGGAATCCGACGATTTCATCAAAAATGAGTAGCACATCGTTTTGTTGGGTGAGTTCTCCGACGAACTGGACGAACGCTTTCCGTAGCGGCAATATCCCGGCTTTCGGGTCAAAGATGACGCAAGCCAACTCGTGACGGTGCTGTGTGATTAGCTGTTCGACTGCCGCCTCATCGTTGTAAGGGAGCACGACGACTTCCTTTGTCGCATTCGGAGAGATGCCGCCCGCTGTGGGAACAGCGTTGGGGGTCGCTTCGGGGCCGGCTTCCTCTAGAGCGGGTGAGACGCTGACTTCGACGACATCATGGCTGCCGTGGTATCCGCCTTCAAACTTGGCAATTTTGTGACGCCCCGAAAAGCCTCGCGCCAACCGTATGGCGTGCAAGGTCGCCTCGGTGCCGGAGTTGCAGAACCGTATTCGATCGACGGATGCCACGCGATCGCATATCTCTTCGGCTAACTCTGCCTCGACCCCGACAGGTGCTCCTAGCGCAATCCCTCGGTTTAACTGCTCCTGCACCGCTTCGATGACAGCGGGGTGGTTATGTCCCAAAATCTGCGCCGTGTGATGGTTGGCGAAATCCACATACCGCGTTCCGTCTACGTCGTACAGGTAACACCCCTCACCGTGCGCCATTGTGAGGGGATACGGCTTGTGAAAGTAAGCACCTTTCGCCCCACCCGGCATGACCTGTTGCCCGCGCTCGAAGTGTGCCTGTGAACGGGGGTTTCGCCTACGAAAGCGTTCCTCCAATGAGCTTGTGGAAGCTTTCACGGTCCCTTTTTCCATTGGAATCGCCTCCTGTTTTTGTTATTAAGTAGGTCGGTAGCAACAACTTCAATTAAGCCTGCAACGCTTTATGTGCCAGCATCCGCAAGCGGTCGGTGTCTGTCAGGTATGGCTCGATTTGCGTCGCGAACTGTTGGAGCGTTTCCGCTACCGTTGTGGTCGTGGTGTCAAGCACAAACTTCCTGCGGATGAGCGAATTCTGATACTCCTCGTCAAACCGTTGTAGGACGTGTGCGATGTCCTGTTCTAGGACGACTGGACGCGGGTGAAGGTTTTCGCGCATCCGTTTGGCGATGACTTCGGCGGAGGCGTTCAACAAGATAAGCACCGTATCGGGGGCTTTTTCCATAATTGTCTTCTCTACCGCCCGCGCCAACGTCGTGCGCTCGGCATATTGCCCTTTTCCGCCGTAGCCGTAATACAATGGAGCATAGACCGCTTCTTCGATGTGAAAACCGACTAAGTTATGGTCGGGGTCGCTATAAAAAGCGGGTTGGAGGTGGTAATCAATCACGTACCGCTGGAACTGTTCCTTGAGTCGCGGGCTTAACCCGAGGAATTGCTCCTGGTCCTCTTCTGTTAACTCGGAAGGGGGGATGGTAAAATGGTCATGGAAACCACGCGCGCCGCCCATCGTGTGGTCAATCCATTTGACAATTTCGTTGGCTAGGGTGGTCTTCCCAGCGTATTCGCAGCCAACCAGTATCAGTTTCATGGGTTCTCCTTTTATCTGCTCCGAAGATGTTTCAACCAAAGATACATCAAACCTCCACTGCTGTCAATCAAAAAATTCACATCCGATCACCGTGGCTGGGCTGTACAGCGGCAATACAGATAAAAAAGCCCCAACCATCAGAGATGGTTGGGGCTTTAATATTCCCATGCTCAGCAACGCTTATTTAGAAAGAGAAAAGGGATTCAACCGCGATTTCGGTGGATTCTGCATTGATTAAACGTTTGACTTCCGCCAACAATAGCCAGTTCTCGGTTGCACTGTAGGAGGGACTGAATGTGATTTCTGTGGATGGGTCTTCGCCATCAAGACTGATTCCGCTGAAGCGGACGGTTGCCGATACGGGGGCAGAAATCATATCTTCGAGCGACAGATTCGCCATACCGAGAAAGTGAATGCCGCTGTCTCTGAAAACGGCGTTGCCTTTATCATCAGCACCCATCCAGTTACCGAGCAGATCAATTTCGCCTCCGAGTGTCAGTGGGCCCTGTGTAAATGATGCCCAAGCGTTGAGTTCAGTTTGTGTCTTCTCTGTCTTCCCTAAGGTCATCTTTTCCATCGCGAAACCGACTTTTGCGGTTAGCTGCTCCATAGGAGTTACTGCGACTTGCGCCTCGAATCCGGGGTCTTTTATATCGGTATCAGTCACATCCCAAACACCGGATACCGCCGCAACGTAAATCCCCAACATGTCCATGGGGTTAACGCTGATAGCGACCCCATTCTGGTAGAGCGGATAGGGAGATCCCTCGGAGTACGAGTATTGATACAGGTCTACCGGCTCAAAGCCTTCAAAACCGAGACTGCTGGCAAATCTTCCTACGGTGATGCTGGTGCCGGGCAACATATCCTTCGGCAGGGCGTAGCTCACAAAGGCCTGTTCTAGGAACATGGTGCTACCGTCACCCGTGCTGTCTATATCGGCCTGCCCGGTGACAGAGCCATCGGTGAAGTGAAAGTCGAGTTCAAATTGATCAAATGACGCTCCAATTTCTGTATCGTCGCCCATTGTGGTTAGGGATGACATATCCAGAAAACCTGAGATTGATAGATTGTCTGTCAGCTTAATCTCCGCAGAAGCGACGCTAGACAGAACGAGAAGCATTGCAACACTCAAAAGGGGTAAAACCAGCTTTTTCATGAAATCCTCCAAAGTTGTGATTAGAGTTGCGAATCAAATTTTTAATTTACGAATGGTTGAAGATAGCAAAAGTGATGCCAAAATTTTTATCTGATGAACGCTTGCGCTGTGCTAACGCAGACGTGATTCTCCTATCCGCTGATCGGTCGAAAGCGATTGCAATCTACTATGGGCCGCTTAATATTTAAGCACCCGTATTGTAGAAAAAATAAGCATTTTGCAACCGGTTTGCTCAGCATAGCGTGTAGGTTGGGTTGAACGGCATCCAATGACGCAGAATTTTAACGCAAAGGCGCAAAGGCGCAAGGAAGAGCAGATCCGCTGGATTTGGCAATCCAGCGGGAGCAGACCGGGGGTGCAAAGGTGCAAGCAAAAGCAGATTCGCTGGATTTGGTAATCCAGCGGGAGCAGACTGGCCCTAGGTCTAATACCAAACCCGATACACTGGAATCTCAAACACTGCGCCGATGATGCTCCAAACAGAACCGACCATATAATCGCCTAAGACCAGTCCGATAAAGAACGCGCCTGCCTTGCGATACATCTTTAGCCCACCAAACTTCAGCACAATCGCTTTGATCAGCCATCCCACGAATACTGCACTCCACACCCAAACTGTGCCTGAAGATAGACCGAGCGCGTAGCCTGCTGGGTGGAAGGGCCACCAGATGAAATAGTGCCGCATGAGCATCAAGAACACCGTGAACGCTGAAGCGAGCGAGGCAAAACTCATACCGATACCATCGGGGTTCTGCGGGTGTTGGAGCCAGGTGGAAAGCAAGTTTGCGAAATTCTCTCTGCCGAAGCCGAGGATGTATCCGTGCGAGCGGCCAGCACCGTGTTGATACATTACATGCAGGTAGCCCCAAAACGAGGCAAGTAGCGCGAAAAATAATCCCAAGACCATTACCGCTACCATCTTCTTGTGGTCAATGCCTGCGCGCTCGGAAATCTTAAAACCTTCAAGCAGGCTCGGCATGGGATGCGAGACGTTGTCGCGCACGTAGGGATATAAAAAGGATAAAAGCGTCAAGTTCGCCCCACCAATTGGGCGGGTTCCGAGGGTCGAAACCAGCATCAATTGCGGATGTGTCCAAATGATTTCGTGATACGGCAATCCGACCGTAGCGCGTGCGTGGGTGATGGCTATGGACATTATAAAATAGATGGTGAAAAAGGCCAACACAATGCTGATAGACATACCGGCGTGTTGGAAAAACAGGACCAGAAAAGCCATCCCACCGAATATTCCAAGTAGTGCTGTGCGATAGCGCAAAGGTTCTTTAGAATCATCGCGTACAAGGAACTGACCGTCCGTTTCCGCTCGATTTTTCGATTCTGCCCTGCTCACAACTTTAGAAAACACGCCCTTGAGGTGAGTCCTGCTCCCCCATAGAACCAGTATTCCCAATGTGAGCCATGCCCCCAATCCTTGATGATTATAGTAGGGGAACCCGGGCAGTGCCTTCCATCCACCGATGCTGCCGACGATTCGCTGCGCCTTGGTGAACAGGAAGAAAAACCACACCGAAAATGAGAGGTCTAACGGCACAAAGAAACTGAGACCGATGACCCACGGATAGAAAAACAGCGGGAGCCAGCCGATGGCGTTCCACGGCTTTGTGGTGAAAATTTGCGCGCCGAAATCGGAAATCTTCAGGGGCACCCCTGGGACGCTAGGATAGAGGTAGTGCAGTCCATTGAGAATCTGAATCAAACCGGAAACGGCGAATCCGACCCACAAGAGTTGACGAAAAAAGAAGCCGGGGGTCGTCATTTCAATCGGCAACTGGGCAATGGGATAACTCAGCTTTTCTCGTTCAGTCCACTGTAATCTCTGGATACTGTTGATGCAGATTAATATGAAAAAGATGACAAATGTGATACACGACCAGAGCAACACAGGCCCAATCCATGCCCAAAGATGCTCTGCGGTGTATAAAGTCGATTCACCTTCAAAGAACCCTTGGAGAGCATCCTTATCTTGCACTGTGAACCATTGTGGGATGTATTTATGGAAGAGCGTGGTATATTCATTCTCAGGGGTGGCAAACCAGAAGGGATGCGCCAACGTGCCAAGTATGAAGTCCATCGGGTTGTGACCCGATACGAGGCATAGCATCACCAGCATCTGGTAGACCAGAAGTAGCTCGGCGCGGCGCAATGCCATTTGGGGCATCATCCGCCGTAGGAATAGGCTTAGGAGCAGGAGGAGAAACAGGTTAACGACAGGAGCAATGAATAGGGAGGCGTAGGCGGGATTCAGCGAGTGGTAAAATCCACTGACCAGCGCAATCCAATACGCATTAATCGGAATTAAAATCAGCCCGAAAATCACAGCTAAGCCGAACCGATTCTTTTCGGTTGGCTCCGCGAACACAGATGCTTTGGGCATTTTGGATTCCGTTTTTCTGTTTGAACTCCGTAGGCGAGTTGTTGGGTTTCACTCTATCTACCGACACGACAGTATCATTGAAAAGTCGCATCTCTTGGTTTGCTTGATAGCGATTCGCTTTTAACCGTTCAACCCAACCTACTAGCTCTTTATATCGAGCTCACGTTAATTGTCCAACCCGAAGTCAAAAACCTCTGTGTCTGTAGAGGTTTGCTCATCTTCTGACTGCTCGGTTTGGGAAGAATCAAGACCGAAATCGAACACGGCTTGCCCGTCAGAAATCGTCTCCGTTGTTGGCCCTTTGGCGGCGGATGCTTCGTCTCCCGATGCTTCGAGCTTGGGAGCGCGGATGCCGAGGATGGTCAGTGTGACGATTAACAATACAGATAGACAGGTAACGCCCAACGCTACGGGACGCTGGCGCATTGATTTTCTTTCGCCTCTATCCAAAAAGGGGAGTAATAACAGTAGAGTGATGGCAACGGTCGGAATCACGAAGGTGCCGACCACTTCAAGCGGGCCCTGGAAGTATTTGAGCAACTGGAAGAGAAACATGAAATACCATTCGGGCCGTGGGTCGTAAGTGGCATCGGTCGGGTCTGCTAACGCTTCCATGTGTACCGGCGCAAACAGGGCAAGGGAGGCTAAAATCACAAACAGCACAGCAATCCCGACCATATCCTCAAACACCTGATGCGGGTAAAATGGATTGCCCTCCTGCATCTCTTCCGATGTGTTTTTCGGAAGTCCCGATGCCCCTAAATGCCGCACGAAAAATAGGTGTAAACCGACTAGCGCGAACGCAATCCACGGCAACCAGATGGTGTGCAACGCAAAAAAGCGGGTTAATGTGACCGCGCCGACCTCATCGCCGCCACGAATAATTTTCGCGACAGTCTTGCCCACTAGAGGGGCGGTGCCCGAAATCTCAACGCCGACGACGGTCGCCCAGTACGCCTTCTGATCCCAAGGTAGCAGATAGCCTGTAAAGCCGAATCCGAGTACCACCAAGAGCAGCAGCACTCCGATAACCCATGTGAGCTCCCGCGGTGCTTTGTAGGAGCCGTAGATAACGACGCGCAATAGGTGCAGGAAGGTGACAATGACCATCGTACTCGCTCCCCAATGATGTAACCCTCGCACAAAGGCACCAAAGGTGACTTCTTTGCTGATGTAGTTCACCGAGTTGTAGGCGTGGTCAGGTGAGGGCGAATAGTAGAATGCCAAAAACGCGCCGGTTACCGCTTGGAGGAGCAGTAAAAACATCACCATACTGCCCAGCGAGAACAGCAGGTTGATATGCTTTGGTAACGGTTTCCTGATGTGAGCATCTAACGCCTTTATCGGGAAGCGCGCCTCAATAAATGCGATGAGTTTGTCCTGCATTCGGTTAAGACTCCTTCACATACAAGACACCGTTTTCTACCTTTGTGGGCAACTTTTGCAGGGGGCTCGGCGGCGGGCCGGCAACCACCTTTCCGTCTTTGTCAAATACCCCACCGTGGCACGGACAGAGAAACTGCTGGTTCGATTCATCCCAGCGCACGAAACAGTTCAGGTGCGTACAGACTCGCGAGAAGACCACAAACTCGTTATTCCCCTTATCCGTCACATAGACAGAGCGTTTCTTAGTTGTCTCAACCCACCCATCTTTGAACTGAAAAGTGTACTTAACCGGCTTATAGTTGCTCCCTTTGAGCAGGTCAACAACGCCCAAATCTACCCATCTCTGCCCCGTTTTTTTGAGTGCCGGGGAAATTGCAAAGCCGATAAGTGGCACACCCATCGCTACGCTAATAAGCCCACCGATGAATGCGATAGCCACCGATAGGAACGAGCGGCGCTTGGGCTGTTCGATGTTTTCTTCTGGCGCACGAGCCATTTCAAGTTTCTCCTTGCGAGTGATTTACGATATCCTGTGGGCAGGAAATCTTCGCGTCCTAAGCAGGTTTTAATATATCGGGCGTATCGGGAGTGGGAACTCCCTCGCACAAGCTTACTATTTAAAGTTGCTTACGGTATTACTTCAAATCTTCGTCTAGGTCAACTTCTTCGACGCTAAAACGAAGATGCGCCTTATTGACAACTTCTACAATCGCCTGCCACTGTTTCTCGGTCTTATCAGACTTCCCTTCCTTTTCGAGCGCGTCGGTAAATTGGCGTAGGCCATCGGCGGCTTGTCCCTGGAAATAGTCGTATTCCTCTGTTTCGTTGGGGTTTTTCGGCGGCTCAAAATCAATGATGAAGTCTGTGTATTTGACCAGTTGCTTTGCCGCCGTCACTGCGGAGGCTTTATCGGTTCCTGTTTGAAAATATTCACGGATGACATCATAGGCATCCTTCATCATATCCATGAGTTCTATTAAACTCTCAGGTTCAACGATTTCAGGAGTTGGCACCTCATCTTTCGGCACAGTTTCCGCCGCTTTCGTCTCCGATTTCTTTGGGAATAGGGCGTAGGTCATCAGGAGCACCTTCTTGGGCATCAGGGCGACCGCTTGTGAGGCATCCTTATGCCCAGAGACCGCCTTCACATCAACGCCCACCTGAAATTTATTTTCAACGCCAAAGCCTTCAAATTGCTTGAGGAATTTGGCATCAGCAATCCCAGAGTTCTCTTTATGGGCATAAACTGCCACCTTGACGACCTTCCCCTGCATGTTCAGACCGACGGCACCATCTATTATTGTGCCCTTTGGGCTTTCGACATCAACGAACAGGACTGCCCCCATCGGCTTCCTTTTCGCTCCCAGCGCGATGTAGTAGGTTGGGTTGAGGTCTGTCGGACGTAGCTTGACCCCAAGCGCGTTTTGGATGGACTCAACTTTGTCCGATGTCAATGCCGCAGTTTTCAGGAAGAATCCCGCCGCCTTTGGGAAAATTGAATTTAGTTTCTTGGAAACCGTTTTCTCATTGCTCCGAGCCGTGAAGGCTAAGAGACTCAAAAGGGTTATGAGGAAAAATACGGTCAGTTTCTGTTTCATTCATGGCTCCTTGTGTTGAATAGCTCCAACTGTGTCGTCCCGTTGCTGTTTTCAGTCTCATGCAACTGTAGCTGTCCATCTTCTGTCAACGGCCCACCACACGCATTAACTGATTTCTTAATCTCATTTAAGCACTCCTGCGGATTATCCAGTTGGTCTTTTGAAAAGCGCATCATGTGCCACCCTTTCCTAATGAGGTAATTATACCGTTCATTGTCTTTCTTGATCTGTTCAGGGGTATTATAATGCCACTTCCCCTCGCATTCAATTCCTATTTTCCCATTTTGACAGAACACGGCAAAATCGAGAAAGTATTCGCCTCCTTCCTCTTTGAAGACTGAATGTTGCCGTTCTGCCTCAATTCGATTTTCCTTCAGGTAACGCCACAGTTCATCTTCGAGTGGACTGTCATTAAACAGGTCATCAATCACTTCTGCGTTGTGCAGTTTATGAAGCGTTGTCTCAATAAACGACGGAATTCTTTTGTGCCGACGTTTATTCAAAATCGGCTCGGGTAATTCCTCTAAATCTGGGATTTCGATTTGGTAATAGGGTTCATCACGGTTCTTATTGCCTGGTTCGTTCGGAAGTAGTTTGATGCGTTTGGCCACGTTGATGGAGCCTTTGCGCCCGTAATAGCGCACACGCCACTTATCTTCGTCAAAGGCTGCCGGTTGATAGAATGCAAGGTATTCGACCTGTTGTAAGGCATCCGGTGCGCTACTAACGGGGATGCGATACCAGTTCTTTTTTTTGAGGATGGTCAAATCCCGTTTTCTCTTGAGGTGTCCTACCAATGTGTCTGGGTAAGGGTATTGGGATTGATTCATAAGACTGAAAGCGAGGCAAGCTATCTGCTTCGCCTGATAAATTTGGGGACATATTATGCTCAGTAACCGAGCAACGCGATACCTTCCCGATAGGTCTGGGCGGACGTTTGCAGTGATTGAAGCTCAGCATCAGTCAACTCGATTTCCAGAATCTGTTCAACGCCTCCCGCGCCGAGTTTAATCGGGACACCGATGTACAGGTCATCAATTCCGTACTGTCCAGTGAGATGGGCAGAGCAAGGCAGAATGCGTTTTTTATCGAGGATAATCGCCTCCGCCATTTGGGCGAGCGACGCGCCTGCGGCATAGTATCCGCTGGTCTTCAAGAGGTTGACAACTTCTGCGCCACCGTCGCGGGTGCGTTGTGCCATTTCCTCAATTCGCTCGTTGGATATGAGTTGCGGGATTGGGATGCCGTTCACCGTTGTGTAGCGTGGGAGTGGCACCATCGTATCGCCGTGCCCACCGAGCACGAGGGCGTGGATATCTTCGACAGATACGCCGAGTTCAAGGGAGATAAAATACCGGAAACGTGCCGAATCGAGAATCCCTGCCTGTCCAACCACGCGGTGGGTGGGGAAACCGGAGACCTTCCACGCATGATAGGTCATGATATCCAACGGGTTTGTCAACATCATAATGATGCAATCCGGAGAGTGCTTCACGACGTTTTCTGCGACAATCCCAACAATTCTCGCGTTCGTTTGCAAAAGGTCTTCACGAGTCATTCCCGGCTTGCGGGGCGACCCAGATGTGATGATGACAAGGTCTGAACCGGCAGTTTCTTCATAGCCTGTTGAGCCTGTGATACTGGAATCGAAGTATTCAACGGGGGAAGCCTGTGCCATGTCAAGCCCTTTTCCCTGCGGCAGACCGTCGACGATATCGACCATCACGACATCGCCGAGTTGCTTTTGGGCGATAAGAAATGCGGCAGTGGCTCCAACGTTTCCTGCTCCAATGACACTAATTTTCTTTCTAGCCATTCTACGCTCCTGATATTACGAAATATAATTCGACATGAATTAAAGAATTAAGGAAGCACCGAAAACCCTTCAGGTGGATGACATTGTGGAAGGCACAAAACAGCGTGTAGACGCGGTGTGCTACGGGTTGATTGATTCGGTGTCAAATTGACTGCTATTTTAGCAAAGGCATCATTATAAAGTCAAGACAAAACAGGTTTCATTATTAAAGTTTAGCTTCTGAAGCGACTCGGAAGAATGGGAGCTATGCCCGTTCTGCCTATTTCAGAGAAACCGAGTTTTGCCGATCCTTGCGGATGGAGACCCGATGACGAGACGCAAAAAACTCGGTTTCTAAAATGTGAAGTTTATTCTTAAAACTGGCTTAAGAGCGTGTGTGAAAAGTTACACTAACGACTTGGCTCTTACGGACATCAGCCGTTAGCGGGAACCAACCGCTTGAGCATCAGGTGACTCATCGAAATCTCAATTAGGCTTTCGCTCGTTGAGGGAAGCCGCTCATAATCTTTGCTCAGACGGCGGGAACGACCTAACCACGCAAATGTACGTTCTACAACCCACCGACGAGGAAGAACAACGAACCCCTCCGCGTCCGGAGGACGAGAAACAATCTCAAGCACACAACCTGCAGACTCCTTCACCCAGTCAGCCAGCGAACCACTGTACCCCCAATCTGCCCAAATTCGTTTCACAGAACTGAATTCTGTGAATAATTTCTCAATAACGCCTTGCGCGCCATCTCTATCTTGAATCGATGCGCTATGAACCGAAACCTCAAGCAACAATCCAAGCGTATCTACTATCAGATGCCGTTTGCGACCATTGACCTTTTTGCCCGCGTCATATCCCCTTTCACCCCCTTGTTCCGTGGTTTTCACACTCTGAGAATCAATTATCGCACCAGTGGGGGTGGGGGCTCGGTTTTCATTCGCCCTCATTTTGCGGTAGAGTTGAGCATGAATTTTCTGCCTTCTCCCATCAATACGCCATTTTCTAAAATAATACCAAACGGTGCCCCACGGTGGGAAGTGTTTGGGTAGCATACGCCATTGGCACCCACTGCGTAGGAAGTAGAGAATGGCATTAATGACAGCCCGCATGTCAGCGGTTCGGGGTCGTCCGCCGGTCTTTGGCGGCGGGATAAAAGGTCGAAGGTATTCCCATTGTTCATCTGTTAAGTCTGTTGGGTATATTTCGTTATTCATAACCCAACATAATACACGATAACTTCCGATTTACAAACGGTAATTTATCGTGTATTATAACACTTGTGAACCGAAATTAACTTTTCACACACCTTCTAAGCAAGTTTAAAAAATAATATTGCATATTTCGTAGAATAAAGTTATCCTTAATGTTACAGACACGATTTCCCTCAAGGAGGCTAACTTTTAAGCATGATATATGCACAACTCAGCACCCCCGAAGATATTGACCGTATAGAGGCGCATCTCTCAAAAGCAGAAAAAAAGAACTGGTATCGGCGATTGATGATTATCAAAGTCTCAGCCACCCAACGGCTTAGTGTGCCTCAACTCGCAGAGATGTTTGGGGTCTGCGAGCCAACCGTTCGGAAATATATTCATATTTATAACCAATCCGGTTTAGATGCGCTTCTGCCACAGAGTCCGCCGGGGTATAACGGGAAAATCACGCATCTCACCCGCGCAGATTTCGATAAGATTCTTGAGCAAACCCCTAACGAGTATGAGCGGCTGAACACCGACTCCCGGCAATGGACCCTTAAACTCATTGCCCGCTATCTCCTTGAGTATCACCAGATAGAGGTCACCCTTCCTACGGTGTATAATGCGTTGCGGCGTACCGGTCGCCGAACTGGGAGAAGCAAACTGCGCGTTGGGACCCCCGATCCCGACTACCAAGTCAAACGGGAAGTGATAGAGGAACTTCAAAATTTTCTCTCACGGGACAATTAAGCAGCGATACCGTTGAAATAATTGTCCCCGATGAACAACTGCACCGATTAGGATTTCCAAATATCAAAGTGCCGAAGCGAAAGGGGCATCTATTTTTCTTTGATGAATCAAATGTATCTTGGTGTCCTAAGAGTGGGCGTGTGTATCGGATTCGTGGTAGTGAATATAAAGTCAATACGCCCGGGATAAACCAAAGAAAGTATATGATAGGTTCGTTTGAATACCCGTCTGGTGGGGGCTTATATGAGATTTACCCTCGCAAAACGCATATTGAGGTGCAAAGGCACTTCGAGCATCTAATAGAGATGTATCCCGATGGGTATCTGTTTGTAGTTCGTGACAATGCCACTAGCCATACAACAAGTCATCTAGATGCGTTTCTTATAGAGAATCGGCACCGATTCTGTTTGGTTCCGATGCCGACGTACAGTCCCCATCTGAATCTGATAGAGCGGCTGTGGCATTTGATGTGTGACCAAGTGCATAGGAGCCACTTTTTTGAGAGTCTCGCAGAAGTATGTGAAGCGACGATGGGTTGGTTACACCGTTTACCTTTTTCGCGATTTCGCTCGTTGATGGGGGTTACAGAGTCTCAATACTTTCAGACTGTTTGCAGTTAATAAGTGTAATTTTTATATTTAAACTTGCTTAAGCAAGTTTCAAAAATAATGTTTCGATTTTCATCAGGCGCAAAGACTGTAGGGGCGGGGTTCCCCCGCCCTCCGTCGACGTACAATGTGCATATTTTATATTGGAAGTTGCTTAAACCCGATATTCCGCATCTATTTTGAGCGGTTCCTGCATTTATTCAATTCCTGAATATCCGATAATCTGACTTGACGCAAAAAGGCCGCGCCCCGGCAGGCCTGCTGTCCTACCGTGCGCTTATAACCAGAAATAATTACGTGTGTGTGAAACTCCCGTTTTCTCGAGTTTTATGTGCTTGCTAAACAATTAGACCGTATGTTAACATCACTCACGTTTGCGAGCAGAATGTAAAAAGGGGGAATAATTTCAGGGCTGTTTACGCCAGCTAAGAAGAAATAAAAACAAATTTCCATCTATGTGAAGGGGGTTCACCTGTGGATGGCGTTTCACCTGTGGATGGCGTTTCACTTGTGGGAGGGAGTTCCGACTCCCGATACACCCGATAATTTTAAACTTCAGTAGCTAAACTTTAACAGTAAAACGCGCGACTGATTACTTTTTTTTTCTGTCAACCTTTGTCAACCTTTCGCCATGAACCCAAATCAATTAGATATCCCCTTGAAGATAGGCCACTTCTTATTTTCAGGGGATAATATCTCAAAAGTCAAGTGAAGCACCAGAGGTTGACGCCGACATCAATTTATCGCATTTTTAACCGCTGTCAACCCGGTTATTAAAAAATAAGTTGTAAAACTCAAATTGGAGGGGATATTGGCAAACCCACCCCGTCATTTTATGGCGCAAACGAGTTGTGTCATTAAATCTTCCCCTAAAGAATGGGATTACGAAACGGATACCATCAATTCTCTCAATTCGCATCCACAACTGCGGAGTATAGGTTAAACGAGTTACGGAGTAAAATTATGGCGATTATTGACCACAAAACGACTGAAGCGTTCCTAGAGATTGGCGGGCTTCGATTATGGACAGTCGCGCAGGGGAGCGGTGTTCCAGTGGTTCTGTGCAGTGGCGGCCCTGGCTGCTGCGACTATCTGAGTCCGCTGGCCGGAATGCTTGATGATTTGTGCCAAGTGGTACGATTCGATCACCGCGGATGCGGTCGTTCCGACGAAGCGGAATTCTATACGATCGAAACGTGCATTGAGGATTTGGAGGCAATTCGTCAACACTACGGCATTGAGCGTTGGCTTGTATTTGGGCACTCATTCGGAGCCGACTTAGCGTTAGCTTATTCTATGCGTCATGGTGAGCACGTAGAAGGATTTGTTTGCCTATCGGGCGGCCGGATTCACAATGACCGTGACTGGCACCGGGTCTATAGCGAGCGACGCGATCAGGGACTTGAGACACCACCAGAACAGGAATATCCGGCAAACATGGAAGTCAACAGGCAGGTCAGTGAATCGTGGCGACAGTTTATCAAGCGGCCATCACTGCTTGTGGAATTGTCAAAACTCAACATACCGGGCCTGTTCATATACGGCGCACAAGATATCAGACCGAGTTGGCCAGTGGAGCAACTTGCCCAATTGATACCCAATGCGGAACTGGAAATCTTCGAGAGTGCGAATCACCAGATTTGGATGGGGCACGAAGAATTGTTGCGAAACCGCTTGAGAGCATTCGTACTCAAGTATGCCGAAAGCAGATAACAACACGGATGACCTCTAGGAAGTCGAGATTATTTCAGGAGGAAAAAACGATAAGCGACTTAAAAAAGTATGTCGAAAAACGCAAAGCAAGAGACCTCGAATTTGCCGAGAATTACGAAGTGGATTACTTGGAATTCAAGATCGGTGGGACGCATGGTATCTGATAAGGAGCTCGTGAAAATACAGGTTGAGGTGCTATTCACGCAGGATGAGAATGGGTGCCTGCTAGGGCTCAACGAACCTGACGGTGATGCAGAACCAGCACCCCGTTTCTTCTTGGGATACACCAACGAAGGTTCGATCTGCCGATTCCGATTTGACCTTCCGGAAAATGTGGAGGCATCGCTAAAGGAGGTGGCTGCCGCGGAGCCGATGCTTATGGATTCGCAGACAGTTCCAAGGAGCCACGACCCATTCAAGGATATCCTTCAAAGCCATGCGCCGATTGAACGGGTATGGGTCGGGCCCGCCTACCGCTTTCCTGAGCGCATTGCACTCCCAACAAATGTTGTCCGGCTATCACCTGAGAACGCAGGACTTCTGAAGGGTGACTTCGCGAAAATGGTGCCAGAGCTCAATGATGGGAGGCCCTATTTAGCAGTCATTGAGGACTCACAAGCGGTGTCGATTTGCCAAAGCGTCCGCTTATCATCAAGGGCACATGAAGCAGGCGTTGATACACTGGATGCTTATCGGCGGCGTGGGTATGCAACGTCGGTTGTCGCGGCGTGGGCCCTTGCCGTTCGGTCCCTAAATCTCATCCCACTCTACAGCACCTCATGGGACAATGTGGCCTCTCAGGGTGTGGCACAACGATTAGGCTTGGTGCAGTATGGTGTGGACTATCATGTGACATGAGAGGTGCAAGGATGATCGAAATACAATCTCACAACGACGCAAGCGCGCTCATTTCACGTTCAGGTGCTTACTTGGAATTGAATGAGAGTGAAAACAGTTTGCCGATGGGTTTGGCTTACGCGCTCGCCAAGCCCTCTATTTACGAACCCAATTGGTCGTTACTGTTGAGTATTTTGGATCAAGGTGAAGTCGTCGGCGTGGCAATTATGACACCACCTAGGCGACTCATCCTGAGCGGAATTGACACAAACATCAAAATAGCTGTGGTTCAGCTAACACGCTACCTACTACGCTACCTACGTAAAATTAATATGACAATACCGGGCGTTGTTGGGCCGGCAGTTGAAGCCGAATCTTTTTCTGATTGTTGGACTGAGAGTATGTCTGGCGTATCATCGAGATTGGCTACGCGGATGCGTCTGTTTGAAGCCAGAACCGTGGCTGATGTGCCGCTTGCTCCGGGGCAGCTCCGCTTGGCAGGTATAAGCGACCAGCTACTCATGGTACGATGGATTTTCGCCTTTTCGGAGGCAATAGGTGAACCCATGTGTATTGACACGGCCAAAATCAACGCCGAGCAGTACATTAAGAATCGGCAACTGTACGTTTGGGATGACGGTGGGCCTGTCTCTATCGCCAAGGAATCCCGACCAACGAAAAATGGTATAGCGATCAACACAGTGTACACGCCGCCAGAGCATCGCAATAAGGGATATGCGACTTCATGCGTTTGGTCGTTGACGAAGAAACTGCTCTCAGAGCACTACTCATTTTGTAGCCTCTATACCAATTTATCAAATCCAACTTCCAACAGTATCTACACCAAAATCGGATATGTGCCTTTGGGGGATGCATTGGCGTTTGATTTCGTGCCTTCAGCGAATTATGGTTAAGCCAATAATTATTTTACACGCCGGTAGGCGCGGTTTCAAACCGCGCCTACCGGTTGTCCACATATTTTCCGGTTTCACCATAAAACTGCACCGAACACCGTGCCCCCGATGCGCGGTGCAGGCATCTGTTCAGGAGGTAACCTATGCGAGATTGCGATTATACGCTGACATGGTATCACGGCTCTCAACAAAAGCTGACCACACTTAGGGTTGGAAGTTCGATCACACAGAACAGAAATGTGGCGAAAGCGTTCTCCCACAGACCTTCACTGCTCACTATGTCTGACGCAGGTGAGTCGCTATCAGAACAATCTAAGGTGAAACATGATGGCGTGCCCCCCGGTTATCTCTATACCGTTGCCGATGAGATTGGTCCTAATGACGTGCATCCCCATCCCCACCCAGTAAATGCCGATCGCTGGGAATGGCTGACCAACCGGGAATTGAGGTTGAAATTGATCGAACAGACCGTTGTAACGGACCAGGAACGTCTGGCAGGCCAGGAAATCGCAGAAATAAAGCGGAAACAGAAGGAAAAGGGCGAGCGGTCTTTCGTGGAGTAATATGCTTAAAAAGCACAAACCAAGCCATTGCCATACATGGGAACTGTTACGATGACGAACAACTTGGCTCGCATGTATGATTGCAGTTATTCCCACTGTACTCGCCTTTTTTGCAACAACGATTTGGCTAAAGGAGCGTCCAAAGTTATGATGACATTACCGATTTTGAGTGTCAAATTTCATTAGAGTTGGAGAGATACAAATCTAAAAGGAGTAGAGATGGAAATCGTCCAATATACACCCGAGCTACAAAGTGCTTTGACGGAATTCTATAACCGTCTGACCGTCAACGTTCCGCATTGCTATCCAGTCAACGAAGAAGAGTTCGCCCTTGCGATGCGCGGGGTTAATGGTGAAGCCGATATAAAGGAGGGTGGGCTCGATTCCGAAACCGCCTTCATTGCGACAGTAAATGGTGTTGTGCAGGCATTTATTCACGTAGGTATCGGTCAGATTGGAGATAACAGGGAAATTTCCGCAGGCGTTATTCGGTTTTTGGGTTACGAACGCGGTGCGCGGGGTGCCGGGCAAGCCGTGCTTGAAAAGGCGGAAGCCTATCTGAAAGCGTGTAATATCGACCAAATTTTCGCATTTTCACAAGACTGTCGATATCGGTTCTATCATTTTGAACACGCTGGCTTATCGGATGTGCTTGACCCGGTTCAGGCACTCCTCGGATTCAACGGTTATCGCCGTTGTTCAGGCGAGGTCTTTTTAGATTGGGAGAACTATTTTGTGACACCAACGCCTTCAAGGGTGCCGGTCACGCTTTCTATCGACTGGAAGCAGGGGCGAGGGCAACGGCCCAATTGCATTGTACATGCCCACCTAGATGGCGAAAAGATTGGAGAATGTGAGTCGGTCTCCGGCGGTGAGTTTTCAAGCCACGCCGATGCACAAGACTGGCTTCATACGGTCTGGCTCGGTATCGAAGACAAGTTTCAAGGACAAGGTTTAGGCCGCTATCTGCTCCAGTACGCGCTTCAAGAGATGCACAAAATCGGATACCGCCACGCGGCGATTAGCACGGATTGGGAGAACTACCGGGCGTTCCTCTTTTACAGCAACTGTGGCTATCGCGTCGTGGATTGGACTTACGAATTGGAGAAAAATCTCTCTTAGACACTCAGAGCATAGTAGAAAGGAGATTCCTATGAAAATTACACTCGAAGATAAAATTACGATTCATAATGCTTTTCCAGATCGAGGGTTCAAGCCATGAAACTCAACTATTACCCAGAAACGGATTCACTATATATTGACTTGTCCGAACAACCCAGCGTAGAGAGCCGGGAAATCTCGGAAGGTATTCTACTTGATTATGATGCCAATGGTAGACTTGTTGGCATTGACATCGATAATGCTAGTAGCAAAGTGGAAATGGAGAAACTAATTCTCAGTAAACTTCCTGCCGAGGTTGAAATGGCGGGTACATAGGGGTAGAAAAACGGCACTGTCTGCCATACGCTACTACAAGGATTCCGATAGTTTAAGGTTCTGCAATTTCATCAGAGATAGAAAGGAGATTTTATGAAAATTAAAGAAATTCGCGCCGTAGAAATCGAGTTAAATCCAAAGCCGACCACATCCCCACGGAGGCCGAGCCGATCCGGAACGTTTCAAATGAATCGGCCCAGTTCCCGTTATCCAACGTCCAACAAAAAAGCGGGGCACGTCTCGCAGTCAGAATGGAAACGGCCCGCGTGTATTGTGACTGCGGAAGATGGCACTTGGGGGTTCGGTATCTCGCTCTATAGCGGTCCCGTGACCCGAATCATCACCGATCACTTTGCCCCACATCTCGTTGGCGAAAACTGCATGGCGACTGAGAAATTGTGGGATATGATGGTGCGATTGTCATCCGCCTTTGGAGCGACAGGCTTGACCAGTTACGCAATCAGCGCAATCGACTGTGCCCTGTGGGACCTCAAAGGCAAAATTCTGAAGCGACCTGTTTACGAACTGCTCGGTGGACCACAGAAGGAGAAAATTTTCTGCTACGCCTCCGGCTTTGATCAGAAATGGTATATGGAGCTGGGATTCAAAGCGACCAAATTATTCACACCTTACGGTCCGGAGCAGGGGAGAGAAGGCTTACGCAAGCTTGAAGAATTGGTGGCGAACACGCGAGAAACGATTGGCGATAACGTTGAATTAATGCTGGATGCCTGGACCGGCTTTGACGTTGAACATACCGTGCGCGTCTGCGAGCGGATGAAACCGTACGACTTGAAGTGGATGGAAGATTACATTCCTGCCGATGATCTGGTGGGGTACGAAACCGTCCGCCAACGCATCCCTTGGCAAACGCTCGCCACAGGAGAACACTGGTATCTGCCAACCGTCTTTGCCGCTGCGGCGGGGCGGCGGCTGGTCGACATCTTCCAGCCAGACATTTTGTGGTGTGGCGGCATCACTGCGGCAGCCAAAATCTGTCACATCGCTGAAGCAAACGGCATCTCCGTGATAACGCACGGCGGAATGAATTATCCTTACGGTCAACATCTCGCATTTGCCATGCCTGCCATTACGTGGGGCGAACGGTCCGAGGGCGTTTCTGCCCCCGGTGTGCCGCTTGAAGAGATGGTCAAGTTGCCCGGTACTTCCGTCATCAAAGATGGCTACGTCGCGCCATCGGATGCTCCCGGTTTCGGTCTTGAAATTGATGAGGCATGGATAGAGAGTGTGATGAGTTAGGACATATTGACATTCGCCTGTCCGTTATTCGGTTTTCTATTGCGTGAAGGTAGTTTGGAGTGTATCATATATCTTGATGGAGGTGCTTTTTTTAAGAACGATCAGAACTTAGCCTCTTTCTTTTTTAGAGTCTACAAAAAGTTAATGCCTGACGAGAGGAGTCGTAAAGTAAGCTTGAAGGAGGAGATTAGAGATGAAACCTAAACCGTATCGGATATTGGCGTTACAGCGGATTATCTATATCGCCGTGCTTGCCCTTGTCGCGATTAGCATATTTGGATGTAGGGTTGCAAAGGATCCACAGGTTTATGATAGAGACATAGCCAATCTTGTTGAACAACTACGCTACCCGAATCCGGCAACACGTTCTCAGGCAGCAGATGCCCTTGTCGATATCGGTGCCCCCGCTGTTCCCGCGTTGGTTAGTGCATTAGGTGGAAGCTGGCCCTACAAATTGGAAACTTCTGCGTCCGGTGTTTTGGCACAAATTGGGGAACCGGCAGTCCCAGCGTTGATTGAAGCGTTGGATGATAAGGATGTCGTAACTCGCTACAATGCTGTTATCGTATTGGCAGAGATGCGCGCGTCCGCGGGTGCGGCAGTTCCCGCGTTAATAGAGCGATTAGAGGACAAAATCCTATTGGTTCGTTCTGGTGCCGTATTTGCGCTCGTACGTATAGGCGCGGAGACGCGGACTTCAGAAGCCGTTCTGGCATTACTCGATTCCATGGATGATGAGTCCCTTGCTCCGTATGTAGAATCCTACTTCTTTGATATGGGTGATTCTGCTATCCCTGCGCTCGTAGATATGAAGCGTCACAAGAATCGGCGTATACGTGAACGTGCGGATTATATGCTCGGCCGCTTGCAAGGGCATTTACCCTCTCGTTCCCGAAAATAGAAGCGATTCATTCGTTTAGCACTTACGCAATTCATCGATAGATGCGGTTTCAACCGCATCTATCGCGTGGAGATAGGCATACCTACCCAATTTGGCGTAAGTCCTATTCACTGACAGGTAACACCTACCAATTTGGCTTTAGGAGAAGATGATGGCACAGTTTCCCGACAACTATGAGGATTATCTCACGAATCGCCCTATTCCGAGAGAGGTTGTGGTGGAAGGTTTGCCACAAGAGGCGATCGAGCACATCACGCGAACCGTATTCGTTGCGTCGGAGTTCCTGCCGGCCGATCTCCTTTTTATCTTTGGAACCTCTGCTATTGATAATGAGGTCTTGAAATCTGTGGAGCGTGATTGTCGGCAAGGTCGCTTTCCTAAAGTACTGGTTACCGGTTTGAGTGGACGACTCTACTATGAAACAGGCGAATCTCTAGCGTCCATAATGCGTGATGAACTTATAGCACACGGTGTTCCATCGGACGTAATCCTTGTTCAAGACAGGTCAACAAACACGCTTGAGGATGTTGCCTTCAGTCTTGATGTATTGGAAAAGCATGACATTTCTCCCAATAGTATCGCATTTCTATGCAAGGCTCATCACAGCGGCCGCTGCCTGCGAACTTTAAGGAAATTTTTCCCTTCTCAAACACTTTTGCCTATTACCTATGTGGTTGAATATGAGGGAGTTAGAGTTTCCAGAGAAGACTGGTATCAGCACCAAGTATCAAGAGGACGTGTATATGGTGAATATTTGCGTATCATCGAATATACAAGGAGGCGGGACATCGCTCAGCTATGAATTGGAGCAGGCAGATTCAGAGTTGAGTATCATTTAACATGAGGGATATTGATTTTGTTGAAGCCCTAGCCGTGGACAATCTAGCGGCGATAAGGAAAGCCCCCAAAACTGACGTTCACTGTCATGCGTTCTTCAGTACGCGATTGGAAAATGTGGAACGCTGGATAGGACACTCGCTAACGAAGGCACCTGCCAAGATGAATGGACTCGACGGGATGATGGAGTACGCCAACGCGGTCCTAGAACCTCACATAAAACACTGCGAAGGTTTTGAATTCGTCGCCGCATCAGGGGTGGACGACGCGATACAGGATGGCGTTGTTGTATTAGAGATGAGTTTTGACATTCGGATGGCTGAATACTATCCAGATGGCTTAGCCGGGGTTCTGGCGTTTGTTGAGGCGTTGGTTGACCGATATCGGACACAGATTGACCTGCGTCCAGAACTCGGCTTTTCCCGGAAATATGCCGACGACCCAAAACTGGTGAAGTTAGCGCATCGTGCGGTAGAATTCGGTCTGTTTCAGTCAATCGATCTGTATAGCGGTCAAGATGCGTGTGCCCCCGAAGCAGTGAAGCCTTTGTACACGAAGGCACGTTCCGCTGGCATGAAACTGAAGGCACATGTTGGAGAGTTCGGCGGTGCCGACGAAGTCAAGCGGACCGTTGAAGTCCTCGAATTGGACGAAGTCCAACACGGCATTGGGGCATCGGAATCGGTCGAAGTCATGAAGTGGCTCGCCGAGCACCAGATTCGATTGAATGTCTGCCCAACCAGCAACGTGATGTTAGATGCCGTATCTAATCTCGCCTCGCACCCCATCCGCATCCTGTTTGACAACGGCGTACCAATAACCATAAATACAGATGACCCCATGATATTCGGTCAAAGCGTCTCAGACGAGTATCGCAATCTCTACCAAGCAGGTGTGTTCACCGCTCAAGAGTTGGACGATATTCGGTGTGCGTCACTTGAAGCTCTCGTTTGATTCGCCATGACTTTTGATAGAAACCGGAACAACGCGTTTATGCTGCGGGCGACGAGGCACTTGGATCCTTGGGCAACTTGAACTGGAATCTATATGGCGTTTTGTCCCGTTTGAAGAACAGGCAAGATTAGGATTACGGCAGTTGACACATAGTTGTCGTTGCGGTGGTCCTATTCTCATGACGTGGAGGAACACGGTGATTAACACCAAGTTAAAAGACAAAGTCGCTCTGATTACGGGTACCAATCAGTGGTAGCTCTCTAGAGAGGGACATATCCGAACACCCCAGAAGGTTCAAAAACGATATTTTTTCTGGAAAACCCGGTTTCTTTACACGATTTCTTAACAGGAGGGAAAAATGAAAAGACTCACGCAAGCTGCATTTCAGAACGCAAAGAACTTCATAATGGATCAGGGGAGGGCGTTGGACCAAAGGCGTTTTGAATTTCACTTTGAAGCCGGATCTGCTAATGCCGTCCTTGCTGCGCTGGCATCTTATCAAAACGACGACGGGGGTTTTGGCCACAGTCTGGAACCTGACATCAGGACATCGGCTTCGTCTGCGATTGCGACCACGGTAGGTTTCCAGGTTCTCAGGGAAATCCGAGCACCTGTGGGCCACGCGCTGGTGCGGAAAGGAATCGAGTATTTTGTCGCTACCTACGACGAGTCCCGGCAGGTATGGCCAATCATTCCACCTGAAGTGGATGAGGCACCTCACGCCCCCTGGTGGAATTACGAGAACAGTGCCGAAACTTTCGGTCAGTTTTTGATGAACCCGTGTGCTGAGATTGTCGGATATTTGCACGAATTTAGCGATGGAGTGCCAACGAAATTGCTAAAGCCATTAGCCGATGCCGTTCTAGAGCATCTGGATTCCCTGCCCGACGAAATGGAGATGCACGACATCCTCTGTTTCGTAAGGCTCGCGGAGACAGAGGCTCTGCCGAATAGGGACAAGGTTTGGGAAAAACTGGCCCGGGTGGCGGCACCTCGTGTCGCCCGGAATGCAGAGGAGCTGACTGGCTATGTTCTCAAACCCCTGTGGTTGGTTTCCGCTCCGGAATCACCTCTCGCCGCTGGGCTCAAAGACGAAGTGGCGATGAACTGGGACTTTGAGATCGAACAGCAGGGTGAGGACGGCTCATGGTCTCCGAATTTCTCCTGGGGCGATCAGTATCCAGAGGCGTGGCAAACAGCCAAGAAGGAATGGCAATCTAGGTTCACAGTCGATACTTTGAAAACGTTGAGAGATTTTGGTCGCCTCGAACAAGTAGGTAAATAGAATGCAGATACGGGTTTGATGTTCTTGACACCGCATGTTCATTCCGCTAAGGCAGCAATTCATGTTGCTGTGCGAAAAGTCGGGGCAGGGATGCCCCTCCTACATTTTTTACAGGTTCTAATGGAGTGAATCTATGAGCGCAAGACTATGCATTATGACAGCTTACGCGGACGAGACTCGGACACTGCTCAATGTCCTGGGGCAGGATGTGGGTGGCGCAGTTGACTGGAACGGAAGACTACAGTTTGAGTGGGACGATGGAGACAAAAAGTGGGTCGTCATGCAGTCGGGCATGGGCAAAGTCCGGGCGGCATCGATGTGCCAAATGATAATAGACAAGTATCAAGTGGACACATTCTTCGAGTTCGGATTTGCCGGTGGATTGGTGGACACCTTGAGTATCGGTGACATTGTTGTTATCACTAATGTCTCTGAACACGACGTGCCAAATAGACCAGAGATTCAGAGTGAGCAAGCGACATGGCGGGCTCGCCTTTTTCATACTTCTTCCTCTTCAATAAGCAGGTTCGTAGGATTTTTATCCCAAAACCTTAGTGCTAACCTCATAGAAGCTTCCGTCATTTGCGGAGATATGGACATATACGACCGTGAATTTAGAGACCGTATTGCCCTAAAGAGCGGAGCCGTAGCAGTAAATTGGGAATCCGCAGCGATTGTGGATGTCTGTGCGATTAACACCATCAAGTATGTCGGTATCCGCATCATATCTGACTTATGTGTTAAAGAAGATAGTGGTCCTATTTCCAGGGAGCGGCTTGAACTGATGTACAAATCCACTACTGCGTACGTAAATGCTTTGGTGGACTTCAATCAGGAGGAGGCCAACACCGCCTAATACACAGAACTGTGGCTTCGGCCTACGTCCAACCGCTTCTCGAATCGGAGACACTGAAACGTTAAGTAGCATCCGAAATGAACCTAAAAAGGATATAACAGAACATGCCCACCCTCATCCTCGTCAAACACGCCCTACCGCAAATCGACCCCACCGTTCCTGCCAACCAGTGGCGGCTCTCGGAAGAGGGGCGCGTCCGTGCCCGAGGGCTTGCTCAGAAACTGGCACAGTACAGTCCCGATCTGATTTTCAGTAGTGTTGAACCGAAAGCGGTAGAGACCGCGCGAATCGTCGGGGACGCTCTTGACAAGCCGGTTGAAGTCGTTGAAGGTCTGCATGAACACGCTCGGTGCAATGTGAAGTTTCTGGATAAGGACAAATTTGAGGAATCGGTCGCTCAATTTTTCGCTCAGCCTGACGTGTTGACCTTTGGCAATGAGACTGCCGACCAAGCGCATCACAGATTTTCGCAGGCTGTGACTGGGATAACTGCAAAACATCCCAATAACAATTTGGCGCTTATCACACACGGCACGGTCCTGACCCTTTTCGTGAGTCGATTGGCCGCGGTTGCGCCGTTCCTCTTTTGGAGGGATTTAGAGCTGCCATCGTGGGTGGTTCTAGCGCACCCCGACCTAGAACTGGTAAAGGTATTCAAAAGTATTAATGACCCTGAGTAAATACAATGGAAATCCCTAGAGTCAACGCGGTTTCAAACCGCACCTACCGCAGTGTATGAATAATTATTGGCTTTACCGTAATATCGATTTGACGTAGGCAACCGCCTTTGCCTCCAAATCCTCACCCGGATATCTCGGTTGACCCAGGTGTTCTGGATTCAGAATGCCCTGATAGTCAGCATCTTGCAAGGCACCGATGATAGCGGGCAAATTAACCCGTCCCTCGCCAAGGGGCCCCTCCCGCCCGGCAGGCCACCGATCGGAGTGGTCCCGCAGCTGGCAGAAATGGATCTTACCTGCAAACTCTACCACCAGTGCCGGCACATCCCCACCGGGGATATCCATACCAGTACACAACGTCACACCATTCGCCGGACTCGGAACCGCGTTGACCAATCGTCGCAACTCTTTCCAGGTCCCGACAAGGAATGGACCGCCCCATCCCTCTGTCATGTAGCTCCCGTAATCTTCAATGTTTACACCTTCTTTGACCACTCGTTCACGAATATCATCCGGCAAGAGCCGGTGGAGACTATGATTTCCGATGCCGATGCCGTTCGCCTCCGCCACCGGCATCAGTTCACGGTAGATCTCAACCAATCCCTCCCAGCACGCCTCTTCTTGCGCGGGCTCTAACGGCTTGCTGATGTCAACGTAATGCAATACCGATGTGATACCAACCGCTCCCAAGATTTCGATCATCCGCAGCATGGCATCAATACAACGACGGTCACGGTTCAACAATATGTCTGGATTCGTCGAACCGTCACGCCAAGGTTGTCGGGGCCACTTCGCAAACCAATAGGTGGCACTTGGCACTTCGAGGTCATTGTCCTCTAATCTCCCCTTCAATTCCCGTAGACTGTCTGGAGCCGGATACCCATTTTCCTCATATCCGGGCAGAGAAGCACAACTAATAAAAACGCGTTCGACACCGAGTTGTTTGCAACGTTCAACGGTCACTTGTACATCAGTTGAGGCACCAATTCCGATTTTCATGAGTCTCTCCTCCGTTTTGGCAGGTTAGGTGTCAGGGTTAATTCAGTAACAATTATAGCATAACGCTATCAAGAATAAAATAGAAACAATAATAACCCGAGTTGTTACCTAAAGCCCTAGCAGGGCGATAGGTATATAGCAATGCTGAATCCACACAATCCCTAATTCCCAGCGGGGCGCAATGTGTGGTGTAATACCATTTCTAAATAAAAAAGTCGCATTACGGTGAGAAACCCATCGGGCGATTTGGTTTTGGGCTTTTTGTGGATTTAGGGGGAAAAGTCGGGGCAGGGATGCCCCTCCTACAGCGGCCCTACAGATATTAATGAGTGATTTATTATCAGAATTGGTGTAATATCCAGGGCGGTGGTACTCGGCGAAGGTGACGAGATTACACCAGATTACCTCAATAAAGATAGAGAAACCGCTTCCTAAGCGTTGGAACAACGCAACGGAATCGTCAAAAATTTTGTGAACTTCATTCACTGTGTGGCATAATATCTACAATCGCTCACGAATAGACGTGGGGACTGTGATCAGAGATTCCTGTTACCCGAGCAGTATTTCCCACTTCATATATGATTGAGTGCCCGGTTCTGCGGGGTGACCTGAGAAAACAAAATCGCAGAATATGAAACAGGTTTCGCCCTACAGCAGACAGTACCTTTGATAAAAATGTTTAAATGCACACAAATTGTCCAAACTATAGTAGAACTGATAAAGGTATTCAAAAATATTGACACCCCTGAATAAAGACAATGCCAGAATAATACTATGAAAATCCCAAGTATCGTTATCATCGGCGATGAATCGCAGGCGGGAACGTACATTCTGCGGATTCACCTCAAAGAAGCCACCACATTACGGTTTGGACGGTTTAAGAAAGGCAAACTGATTTCACTGCCCGCGGGAGAATACGCCTATATCGGCTCTGCCCTTTCGGAAAAAGGCGCGACCTCATTGGCGCGGCGGCTCGTCCGTCATGCAACACGAAGTGGCGATAAACGGCCCCACTCTATTCGAGCGCAGATAATAAGGGAGTTCGCTGAATGCGGTTTGGGAACTGGGAATCTGTTGCCCAAACGCGGCAAAACCTTACACTGGAACGTTGATTTCCTCTTGGATTTGCCATCGGCGGAGCTTGTGAGTCTCATCGTGATTCGCTCTCCTGAACGATTAGAAAGTAGGCTTGCCAAGCAACTGGAGCGCGATTCGCACACGCAGATTATCGAGCGTGGCTTAGGTGCAAACGATGTTCCGGGCAATACCCATCTGTTGCGCGTCAGTGCGGACAAAGCGTGGTGGGCATCACTCGCCGCTCGGCTTGCGAACAGATTATGCCGTAGGCGGGGCATCCCTGCCCCGCCCTCTTCCGGTACGTCATAATAACGTTCTACCGTGGGCAGGGCATCCCTGCCCTGCCCTCTTCCGGTACGTCATAATAACGTTCTACCGTAGGCGGGGCATCCCTGCCCCGCTCTCTCCCGATACGTCATATCGTTATTTTCGATGCCTTATCCCTCTTTGTTCGTCATAACATCCTGAAAACAAAAGCTGAAGAGGTACTGTATTTGTGGAAGCATCATTCACCGAAGCGTATGAATTACATGTTGACGCTATCTATCGGTTTATTCTGCGGTTGCTAGGAAACCCAACGGATGCAGAGGACATGACCGCGGAGACCTTTCTGCGAGCGTATCAGGGCTGGTCTGAGTTGCTCGAACCAGCGTCTGTGCGTGCGTGGCTGTTTCGCATCGCATATAATGGGTGTATAGACCTGATGCGTCAGCGTCAGCGACACCAGACGATTCCATTGGATACGACGGTTGTGGACGAGATGACACAGGCGTTTTCCATCCCGGTGGCTTCAACTGAATCTCCACTCAAGCAGTTAATTCGCTCCGAAAGCGCAGAATTTTTGCAAGAGGCTCTACTTCAATTGCGCCCGATTGACCGGACCGTATTGGTGTTGGGCGAATTGGAGGGCACGCCGAATCGAGAAATTGCAAAAATCGTCCAACGGAGCGAAACCGCTGTGAAATCTCTTCGGCAACGTGCGCGTAAAGCCTTGCGTGATGAAGTGTTGCGATTACTGAAACAACGCAACACATCGCTCAAGGATCTGTTCTAAATTTGGACTGAAAAAACACACCCAATGGGGCATCGCTGGCGAAAAACAGTTCCCGATGATTGCCCTGCGGGTGGGGAGGAACCGATGATATTCACCTGTAACGCTGCCACGTTGAAACGTGCCTTTGATCTTTTGAAACTCGATGAACCGAAAACGCACCTGTTAATAACAGCGCAAGCCTCGCAATTGCAGTTTCGATGCTACACTAACGATGCCTATGGGAGCTTCTGTATTGACCACACAATGCCAGCCGAAGTTGAAGTCCCCGGTACGGCAACCGTTTCCACAGATGCACTATCGCGTATCTGTGAATATACGACCAGTGAGACGTTGCGGTTCAATCACCACGAATGGCATGGGTGTATGGTTGAAGGCCACCAGCATCGACATGCCGTGCATATACACGCAGAGAAATGGCAGAATCCGGCCCTTGAAGCACCGACAGACGCACACGGGTATGAAATTCCAGCGTCACAGTTCGGGACAGCACTAAAGTCTGTTTTGTTCGCAGCAGAACAGCCGTCAGATTCAGGAGCGGAGGAACAAAAACGCCTTATGCTCGTGGGGGCACTTTTTCATCGACATGATAGCGAATACCGAATCGTGACCACCGATGGCTTACGGATGGCTGTGTTCACGTTGCCATCCGTGCGTGAGTTAGCGGACACGGAAGCACCTATTCCGATGCGGGCAATGCCTTATAAAGCTTGCGTAAAGATGATTGGCCTGATAGAATCCTTAAAGCCAGAGGTCTGCCGACTACGTTTCGCTGAAAACGCTGTGAGTTTTGAGGCTGAAGATGTTGTGTTAAGATGTCTCTTCCCACAAAAGAATTACCCAGATTATCTATCAATTTTTGAACGTGAAACCGCCCGTTTGGAGGTCAAAGTGAATCGCGAAAAGTTGCTCTGGGCACTCCGAATCATTCATGTTGATGATAATCCCGCCTACCGCACAGAGTTTCGTGTCAGCGATGGACAGTTGACTGTTGGAAACAACACCCACTTGGGAAAATCGGAAGCCAGTGTGCCAATTCAGTCTGAAGGGCCGGATACGGCGGCAACCGCCAATAGCTGGCTCTTTGAAGAAGCACTCCTACATACCGATGCGACCGACATTACACTCTGGATGCAACCAGCCGCGAGCCGTTTGGAGCCGATATTCCTTGACCTTGAATTAGCACAAAACTTTCGTTGTCTTGTTATGCCCTTGAAATAATGCAAACAGATCTCTTCACCGACACACTCATACAATTGATGCGCGAAGTCTTCGCCCCTCAAGCGATCTCTTCCGAACAACGCGCCCGAATCTACGCCCGTATCGCATCAAATCGGAGCGTGGGGGCGGTGGAGCGTATGGATTTCTGGAGGGCCCCAGCGATTCCGCTTGACGAGCCATCCGTTGACAATACCCCGGATGTGGATGGGACAGACCAACTCTGGCTGTTCCCAGATTTTGAGGCGCAGGCGGACTCCGATGCGGATGGGACAGACCGACTCGCGCTATTCCTAGATTTTGAGGCGCAGGCGAACTCCGTCGAATCTACCCTGTTTTCGTTACTGTCTTAAAAAGAAAGCATCCCAACCCCGTAGGCGGGGCATCTTGCCCCGCCCTCTCCCTTTCTTCTTTGCGCCTTTGCGTTAAAATTTTCCCTCTTTGTGCCCTTGCGTCCTGGCGCCTTTGCATTCAAATTTTTCTTCTTTGCGCCCTTGCACCCTTGCGTTAAATTTCATTTCTGCCACAGTCTATTTGACAATACGAATGAAATAGGTTATAATGAGATATACCTCCCAGAAAAACGCAATCCAGCTCGGAACAACTGCAAAATACGAAGGAGTAAATGGGCAGGTGGGCAGGAAGTTGTATTTGGGTTTTGATCGGTCAGCGTCCATCAAACGATTTTCACACCTTAAAAATAAGGAGTACGCCTCATGCACGAAAAATTGATTCTCGAAAAGATTCGCCATGTACGCCAACGTTTGAACGTGCAACGATATTTTCAGACCTTTGCAACGTTTCTATTTTATGGATTTCTGGCATGTGTGCCGTTGGTCATAGTTGACAGCGTCACGTCCCAATTTAACATTCCACCGTTAGCACTCCTATGGGTAGTATTCGGCATCGCCGCTGTTGCCCTGGTGATTCGCCTCATTCGCCCAGTCAGTCTCCATGAAGCCGCACGAACAATTGACACGGACGGAGTGCTCAAGGACCGCGTTGTGAGCGGGTTAGAACAGATTCAACATCAAACCGATGAAACACTGACGGTACTCCAACTTCAAGATACTGCCAACAGGTTGCAAGCGGTGCCCCTGACGCAAGTTGCGCGCTATGCTATTCCACGCGAAACTAAATTTATCGCCCTCGTCGCGGCCTTTCTCACAGCTTTTCTGTTCGTTGAGTTTTTCACACCCACAGCAACCTCAACGGAAATTGACTTTTCGCCCCAAATTGCCGCAGAAGCCGCCCCTCTGTTCGAGCAAATTGAGGAAGCAAAAAAGGTAGCAGAACAGAATCAAGACCAAGAACTCAAAGAGATTTTGAAAGAGATTGAAGAACGGGCACTTGAATTGAAGAAACCGCAGATTGCACCTAAAGAAGCCCTCGCCCGAATGACAGAGTTAAGTGCCTTGTTGAAAACGAAAATTAACCCGATGAAGATGGCCAAGCAGGAAGAATTGATGAGAGGTCTTGGACAGCAGTTCATTGGAAACCCCTATCTCGGTGAGTTCGGACAACAGTTGAAACGCGGTGATTACCAAGAAGCCGCGGCCAAACTCGACAACGTCGCGAAAGATGTCCCAAAGTTCGACAAAGAGAAACGTCAAAACCTTTCCGACGAACTCAAACGCGGCGGGAACAGCCTGAAAAACACCGACCTTGATGGCCTTGGCGGTGAGTTATCCGGGGCAGGAGAAGCGTTAGATACCGGCGATAGCAAAGGCACCCAGGCCCGGCTACGGAAATCGAGTCGAAAGATTCGTGATTTTGCACTTCTCAAGACCCGCAACTGGCGATTGGCAAGATTGCTGTCCGAATGTCAGGCGTGCAAGGCGGGCATTGCTGGGGTTTGCTCGGCTGCAGGGATAACAAATAAGCTGAGTACGGGTCCAAGCAACAGGGCGGGCAAAGCCACTTCCGCCAACCAACTTGGTGAACCGACATCGATCGATGCCTCACTGAATCTTGAACACGTCACCGGTCTACAGGGCGACGGCCCATCTACTGTCCAAACCACTAAGGCATCCGCAGAAGGACAGCAATCCGCTGTCAGCTATAAGGAAGCTTACACGAAGTACCAAAAGCTCTCCGAAGATGCCCTGACCGAAGAGCAGATTCCGTTGGGCTACAAGTTCTACGTGAAACGCTATTTTGAGGCGATTAAACCGAGCAATGAGCAACCAGCAGAAAACGATAGCAAGTAACCAACCTGCTACCAACCCCGGTAGGTGCGGTTTGATGACGTTTAAGTATTTAAATCGGTAATCCCGATTTCCCCCATGCCCAGTAGGGGCGGTTTCCGAACCGCACCGAGCATGGTTATGGAATTACCGAATTATTTTATTAATCTTCATGTAACCGCACGGTGCCCCATATGACCGCACTGGGTGTCCATATGAAATCACCCTATTTTTTAAACTTCGTAAGTAACCAACCTTCTTATGAAATTTGACAATCAAAATCGGTAATGTTTTGTGGTATCGGTGCGGTTACCCCTGACGGGTGGCGAGATGCGCGCAGTGCGCGAAGTTCATCTTCCCATCCGTCTTCGGATTCGTCTGCCCATCTGTCTTCAGATGACTCGACGCAAAACACGCACCTACCGGTTGGGGTTGCCGAACTTGAACGTCAAAACTGATGAGGGGAAAATGTCAGACCCACACGAACAAAAATATCAAGAATTCCGCGAGACCTTTCTGAGAATACAGCAAGAAGTCTCAAAACGCATCGTCGGGCAGATCGAGATTATCGAAGGCGTACTAATCTGCCTGATGACCGGCGGACACGCGCTTTTAGAAGGTGTCCCCGGCTTGGGAAAAACCTTGCTGATTCGCACACTCCACGAAGTGTTAGATCTCGATCCCTCCCGCATTCAATTTACACCCGACCTGATGCCCGCCGACATCATCGGCACCAACGTTGTCGCCGAAGATGAAACGGGAAAGAAGTTCTTTGAATTTCAGCAGGGACCGGTGTTCGCCAATCTCGTTCTCGCTGACGAAATCAACCGTGCGACACCCAAAACCCAGTCCGCGCTGTTGGAAGCGATGCAAGAGAAATCCGTAACCGTTGCCGGAAAGCACCACGCGTTAGATTTACCGTTCTTCGTCATGGCGACCCAAAACCCGTTGGAGATGGAAGGCACATATCCACTCCCCGAAGCCCAACTCGACCGCTTCTTCTTCAAGCTCAAAGTCGAATATCCAAGTCTTGACGAGTTAGACCTCGTTATGGAGCGCACGACAAAGCGGGAGATGCCTACTGTCAATAAAGTCTGCGACGGCGAGCAGATCAACGAATTAGAACAGATTGTCCGTGATATTCTCATCGCCGAAGACGTTCGCAGATACGCCTTGCGAATTGTACTAGGCACACACCCCGAATCAGAGGATTCCCCAGAACTCACGAAAAAATACGTCCGCTACGGTTCAAGTCCCCGCGGCGCACAGGCGTTGATTCTCGGGGGTAAAGTCAAAGCCATCCTCGATAACCGATACAACGTCGCCCGCGAGGACATTCAAGCCGTCGCCCTACCAAGCCTCCGGCACCGTCTCATCCTCAGCTTTGAAGGTGAAGCAGAGGGCATTGACCCTGATGGGATTGTTCAGCACCTATTGGAGGTGGTGGAGTAGGGGGCACGATTGACAAATTAACACCCGTTGAAGGCATGAACCGGAGATAGTCCAATGCTAACCAAGGCCTATATTGAAGAGCGAAAATTAGCAGGGGATTCCGAGTTTTTCATGGAGACCCTCGCGCCAACGAATGACGAACAGCTCCTCCGGTTTGTGCTTCAAAACCTTGGCAGGTTGCCATCCGATTTTGACCGGGGGCCCCTCCTAAGTCTGCTCAAACACGCACACCCGAATATTCGCCTGCTTGCCGTTAAGAATCTCGGCAAATTGAAGGACACCGCGTTGCTCAATGCAGTTGCCGAATTTGCGAACCGTGAAGCGAACACCCTGGCCCGTCGTGAAGCGGTCTCTACAATTGGACGAATGCGGACACCAAAAGCGATTCCGTTCCTCATCCGATTTCTGAACGATGCCGACCCAAAAATTGTCCTCCAAGCGATTCGTGGACTCGTCAATTTTAAGGCACACCCTGAAGTTGAATCTGCACTCACAGCGTTGGCGAACCATCCGAATGAGTTGATTCAGGATGTCGTTGGGCGGGAACTGACTGCGAAAACGGAACCCATAAGTGCAGAGCCCGTGGCGCACTCCCAGAGTTTGGATACCCTCAAAAACGTTATCGTCCACGCCGATGTGAAAGATGCCCTGTGTGTTGTACCTGACGAATCCATCCACCTGACCTTCACTTCACCGCCATACTACAACGCCCGCGACTACACTCTCTACGAGAGCTACGAGGCGTATCTACAATTCCTCACCGATATTTTTCGAGAGGTACACCGTATCACAAAAGAGGGGCGGTTTTTTGTCCTCAACACCTCACCGGTTATCATCCCGCGCATGAGTCGCGCCCACTCCAGCAAACGGTACGCCATCCCTTTCGACATCCATCCGCGCTTAGCACAACTCGGATGGGAGTTCATTGAGGATATTATCTGGGTCAAGCCAGATCGATGTGCCAAAAACCGGAACGGCGGGTTTTTCCAGCATCGCAAACCGCTCGGATACAAGGCGAACTCCGTCTCAGAGTATGTGATGGTCTACCGCAAAAAAACAGATAAGCTGATCGATTGGAATATGCGTCAATACAACGAAGAAACGGTTGAGGCGAGCAAAGTCAAGGAGGATTACGAAAAAACAAACGTCTGGCACATCCACCCGGCAAGCGACAAAGTCCACCCCGCAATCTTCCCCACCGAGTTGGCGACACGAATCATTCAGTTTTACTCCTTCAAAGGAGATGTGGTATTTGACCCATTCGGGGGCATCGGAACAGTTGGGGTCGCCTCCCTCCCGTTAGATCGGTTTTTTCTCCTCGTTGAACAGGAAGAGAAATATGTCCAGAAGGCGATGCAGACTGTTGATGGTTCACTGTTTAGCATCTATCCTAGATGTCTTAACTTGGAGGAATTTAGAGAGATACTCAAGGCGGAAAAAGTGTGATGACCATCACCTGTGCTGTCTATACACCGTAAAGTAAGGAGCGATTTCTATCATGACATTTCAATATGACCGCGAAGCGGATATTTTGTATATCAATACCTGTGCTCCATATCCAGAGCAAGAGAGCGAAGAACTTGATGATGAAGTCATCGCCCGATTCAACCCAGAGACTGATGAAATCGAAAATCTTGAAATCCTGTTTTTTTCAACGCGATTATTACGCAAAGAATTTTTTCAATTACCGATTTCCGCTCGCTTACATCTGCACAAAACATAAATCAATGCGCCGCGCAACGCATACAACGAAACACACTGGCAAAATCTTTGCATCTTGCAGAGATAGGGATTCGTAGCGAACTGATTCAAACTGAAATGAGGAGGCAAACATGAAACGGTTACTGATTTTAATTTTATTCGGTCTATGGGTCATTCCCGGAATTCTGTTTGCTCAAGACACAACAACGGGTGCCTTACAGGGGCAGATCGTTGATACCTCATCGGAAGAACTACCACTCGAAGGAGTCATAGTCGTTATCGTCTCCGCTGACGGTCACAAACATGAAGCAAAAACGGATAGCAACGGTGAATTTAGGATCTCCGGATTGGCTCCTGGCCGTTACTTGGTAAATATTTATAAACAGGGGTACGGGGACCGTGAAGGTAAACGGTTCACGGTTCTTGCTGGTGGCGAGCAATACTTCAGTCTGAAAATGACCAAAAACAAGACTCCCATAGCCGTACTCCTGATAGGATTCGGTATTATATTGCTACTCTGTTTAATCATTGTGGCTGTTATCGTTGGTCGTCAAATCGATCGCCCTTCAAACTAACGAAAATTGTGCAGGACACCATACTATGAACAACACTCAATCCGCCTTCGACAGCGAATTTCTGAAAAAACTGGAATACCTTTACATCGTCTCCAAGAAAATCTTCGCAGGACGCATCAAAGCCGAGCGGCGCAGCACACGGCGCGGGGTCAGTGTGGAGTTTGCCGATTATCGCAACTACACTGCTGGCGACGATTTCCGCTACATTGATTGGAACGCGTTCGCTCGACTCGACGAACTCCTGCTCAAGCTTTACGAGGAGCGGGAGGACCTCCATATCTATTTCCTTGTTGATACCAGCCGGTCAATGACCTACGGGGAGCCAGAGAAACTGCTTTACGCGAAACGGGTCGCTGCCGCACTCGCCTATATCGGTTTATCCAATTTAGACCGTGTTAGCATCACCGCCTTCACAGATACAGATCAGGAGCGGTTGCCGACCGAGCGTGGGAAGGGAAAGATCTTTACGGTACTCGATTTCCTCGATAGGATTGATGGGGCCGGCGAAACCAATCTACAAACCGCCTTCCACAATTTTGTTCACACCACCAAACGGCGTGGGCTGGTCGTTTTGATCTCGGATCTCTTTGACCCGAGTGGGTTCACCAACGGGTTGAACGTGTTGAAGTTCCAGAAGCACGACCTATTCATCATTCACATCATCGACGAGCGGGAAGCAGAGCCGACCCTGCTCGGCGATTACCACCTTGTCGATGTTGAAACCGATCAGCTCCGTCCCGTTACCGTCAACGAAAGCCACATCAAACGGTACAAGGCACTGTTCCAAAAGTATTGCGAAGACCTTGACCGCTACTGCGTCCAACGCGAAATCGGCTTCATCCGCACAACCACCCAATTGCCCTTCGATGAACTCATCCTTCGGATTTTTCGGATGGGAGGGTTTGTGTCTTAATGCTTGTTTAATCCGTTTTTATTTCTCCCCAGATTGTCGTCAGATGCCCTTTAGGGTTCACGCTGTTTGCCAGATCTGGAACTTTTGGTCCGGTAATAACAACGTCGTCAATATGAGCAACCATCCCAAAATCTGTTCGAAAACTCACAGTGCCCGGAATCGCCTTTCTATCTTCATATTCGATGAGGAGCTTGTTGTTAAAATAGAACGCAAAATTGTCTCCATTTGCCACAATTTTGATTGGATACCATCGTCTCAGTTTAATCAACGCCTTAAAATTTCCACGGTGGATAAAATCTTCTACTCCCTTCCCATCTCGTGGGAAAGTGGTAATATCTGCACGTTGGTCTAACGGATCAATCAGCATAGTTTGCTTAGCCACCACATTAAAACGTCCCCTGCCCTGCCGAACAGTAATCCCAAATGCGGCATGTCCAAATGCTGCAGGTGGTTCCTCCCACACTTCTGCAATCCGAACGCGACATGTAAACGTATAAGCATTCCAGTTTTGCGGGTTACCCGCTCTTAAGTCCAAAATCACGATTTTAAAGCCCGGAAGTATAAGATTGTCATTTGGTTTTTCCCGAGCGTCCATGACGACGTACCCATTTTGGATTTTGACTGGGATGCGAACGCCGGGTCTGGGACCGCCGGGTATGGATAGCCGAGGCTGCCAACCATCAAGCTGCCCATCATTAAAATCGTCTGAAAACGTGCCTGCATTCGCGACACCGACAGGCAATACAGCAATAAGCAAAGCCATCAGTAACCATTTCATGAGAATTGCCTCCATATAAAAAAAGCGATCTGGTTAAGTTTTTGTTCAAACGCCACGAAGACGCGCTTGCGGTGTCTGTTTTGTTGAGAAAAACCACCCGGTCGGTAACAGCAACCGCATTTTTACAAAACGAACACCAACCCTAGAGCTTGTCTTAATGCAATTTGTTGCAGGGTTAAAGATTTTTCATCAGGCATTATTACAATGGTGCCTAGACTGGATATAACTCATCAGAATCTGGAAAATTACACTTCAGCCTTATTGAAGTGTGTATAATCTCCGCTTTTGTTAAGGTCAAGTATTGAAGATATTACCGATGCTGTAGCTCTGCCGAATCCATTTTTATCTTTCCCCAGATTGTTGCCAGATGCCCTTTAGGGTTCACGCTATTTGCCAGATCGGGAACTGATGGTCCTGTAATAACAACGTCATCAAGATTAAAAAGCAGGCCAGAAGTTACGTGAAATCTCACAGTGCCCGGAACCGCCGTTTTATCTTCATATTCGGTGAGGAGATTGTTGTCAAAATAGAACGCGAAATTGTCCGCATTCGCCACAATTTTAATTGAGTGCCATCGTCTTAGTTTAATCAATGCCTTAAAATTTCCACGGTGGATTTGACCCTCTACCCTTATTTTTTCGGGGTTGAACTTCGCATCTGGTGGCGTGGTGATAACATTTACACGTTGGTTGAACGGAACAATCAGCATAGTTTGCTGAGCTGCCAAATCAAAACGTCCCTCGCTTCTCCGAACATCAATGCTAAATAGAGCATTCTCCGCTTCTGCAATCCGAATGCGAGATATAAACGTATAAACATTCCAACTTTCCGCGTTACCTGCTGTTAATTCCAAAGACGCATGTTTAATTCCAAAAAAATCTCGATTTTCATTTTTTTTGAACGTTGTGTCCATGACAACGTATCCATTTTTAATTTCGACTGTGACAGGAATCCCACGTGGCGGTTTGCGAATCTGCCATCCATGAAAATTCCCATCATTAAAATCATCTGAAAACGTTCCTGCATAAGCGACGACAGGCGACACAGCAATCAGTAAAGCCATAAGTAACCGTTTCATGAGAATTGCCTCCATATAAGGTATATGTTTTGTTGAGAAAAATCCCCCGTTCGGTAATACAATCGCATTTTCAAAAACGGACACCGTCCCCAGAGCTTGTATAATAGAATGTGTTGGATGGCTAAAGCCTTTTCATCGGGCATTATTGCAATGGTGCCCAGATTGGAAATGCCTCCCTAGAGTCTGGAAAATCAATGAGCGGTTTTTGTTTGTTTCCGTTTGCATCCATTACATAAATTCCCCCTTCGTCGTGATCAATCCACCCATTGCTGTCTTTGCCGTACAGAGTGTATGCGATATAACGCCCATCAGGCGACCAACTCAGGGGGGGGCCCGATATGTTATTATCAGTCAATGCTCTAACACCGGAACCATCAGAGTTCATCAGATAGATATTTAGGTTCTCTCCAATGAGCTTATTTCCACTCTCTAATGAAAAGGCGATTTTTTTTCCATCGGGCGACCAGACAGGATAAGAGTCAAGTGAATCATTATTCGTCAATTGAGTGACATTTTTCCCATCAGCGTTCATCACAAAGATTTCATCGTCTTCATCGGATAGGATGGTAAAAGCGAGTTTGCGACCATCTGGAGACCAACTCGTAACAAACTCTGATACGTCGTTATGGGTGAGTTGAACGAAGTTAGCACCATTCGCATCCATGATAAAAATTTCAGTGTCATTACCATCGCGACCAGAGGTAAGAGCGATTTTTTGACCATCAGGAGACCAGACCGGAAATATAGCACCTACTGGATCTTTCGTTAATTGTATGGCAGAACCAGAACCATCCGATGCCATGACGTAGATGTCAAAGTTACCATTGCGCTCGGAAGCGAATGCTAGTTTTTGACCATCCGGAGACCAACTCGGGGCAAGATCTTTTCCATTATGCTTTGTTAATTGAACCAGATCAGAGCCGTCGGCATTCACCGTGTAAATTTCAACGTCACCTGTTCGGTCAGATACAAAGGCGATTTTTCCGAGTAAAGGCTTCGGTTCAACGGGTGTTATGTCCCGATCTGCAACCGGGTCATCCTCACAACCGAGAATCGAAATCACAATAAGGATGCAAATCAATAAACAGTGGAAATCTCTCATGAGGTTTTCTCCTTTTGGGTATAATATACGGTTATTTACAAGTCAATTCGGTTGTCTGTTGATGCCTTTCAATTTAATTTCACCCCACGTTGCGGCGAGTTTCCCTATCGGGTCAACCGCCAAACCACCGATCACACTATCTGGATTTTGACTAACAATCTCTTTTTCAGTCGGCTGACGTGGGACAGCTTTTTGGTTATCAGAGATAAAAAGGCAATCTAGCTTCGTACCCGCTTCTCTCCCCCACATCCTGAGAGTATGTTCTCCCCTCGTGAGCTCAAAGGCTTTCGGATCAGAATGCCCACGTCCCATGACCATATCCCACTGCCATGTCACAGTTTGTACTGTATCCCAAACGTTGACACCATCGTTCTCACCCCTATCTTCTCCGTCCCAAGTGACGAAATAACTGTCGTTTCCACCATGAGGGGCAATCACCCTTCCCCAGATATAATACTTCGTTTTCTTGGGAATAAGGATTCGGTATTCTATCGCCCCAACAAAATTTCCGGCTCCCGGAGGGGCACTGACATATTGACCATTGGACGCTTTTTTATCTTTGTCCGCTTTGATAGGGGCTTCAATTTTGCCTAATTCTGCTTCAAAAGTGAGGTCAACTGTTTTTTCAGCTTCTGCAATCTGCTTTATATTTTCTACTGTGAACAACAAAGCAAATACGGAGGTAAGGATTAAGATCGGTTTACACTTCATAGAAATTGGTGATAGTACCCACGCCGAGGTTCAGCGGGGAATCACCGCCCCTTCTTTGGCTAGATTTTGAAAACTTTTGACTGATTATAACGAAATAAGGATTTTATTGATGCAATATCTTCCCTTTAACGTAAAGTATTGAGGCGATTATCGACGCTGTAGCTCTGCCGAATCCGTTTTTATTTTTCCCCAGATCGTCGTCAGATGCCCTTTAGGGTTCACGCTGAGTGCAAGATCGGGAATTGCCGGACCTGTAATGACAACGTCATCAAGATGAACAAGCATCCCGGAACTTGAGTGAAATCTCACAGTGCCCGGAACCGCCGTTTTATCTTCATATTCGGTGAGGAAATTGTTGTCAAAATAGGACGCAAAATTGACCCCATCCGCCACGATTTTGATTGAGTGCCACCGTCTCCGTTTAATCAATGCCTTAAAATTTCCACGTTGGATGTCATCTTCTACCCTTATTTTTTCGGGGTTGAACTTGGCATCTGGTGGGGTAGTGATAATACTTACACTTTGGTTGAACGGAACGATTAGCATCGTTTGCCTAGCGGGCAGATCAAAACGTCCCTTTCCTCTCCGAACCTCAATGAAAAATAGAGCATTCTCTTTTAAAATCCGAATGCGACATGTAAACGTATAAGCATTCCAGCTTTTCGCATTGCCTGTTTTTAATTCCAAAATTGCGAATTTAATTCCTAAAAGGTTAGGATCTTCATTTATTTTGGCCGTTGTGTCCATGACGACGTACCCATTTTTAACTTCGACTTTGACAGGAATTCCATGGGGAGGTTTGTCAATATGCCACCCATGAAGATTTCCATCACTAAAATCGTCTGAAAACGTGCCTGCATACGCGACGACAGGCGATACAACAATCAGCAAAGCCATCAGTAACCATTTCATGAGAATTGCCTCCGTATAAAGTATCTGTTTTGTTGAGAAATCCACTCGTTCGGTAACAGCAATCGCGTTTTTGCTTGTGCTCGTTTGCATCCATTACATAAATGGTCCCCCTCATTTATCTGCCGAAGTTGCTGCCTCCGGCACGTAATCCTGCCCATTCCAAACATACGCTGTTTTACCGACGAGTAAATCATCCGGTTTGATGCTACCCGCCAAAAGTGCCTTTGCCCGACGGCTTCGCTCACGGTAATTTGCGAGTGCCTGTTCCGCCTCACGTTTGACGACCGGATCTGGACGCAACGCCCAATCCGCCAAGAGTGCCGCTGATTCCGGCGTGTCAATTTGGTCGAGTACCGGAATCGCCGCAAGACGTGTGTCGGTATCCTCGATTTCCGAGATAAGGGTTGTCCACCGATGCAAGTAGGGGTGGTGATATGGCGCGTCCTGTTTTATGACTTTGAGCAGTGAGATTTTGTTGCTGTCGCTGGCATTCCATAGTCCTTCGAGAAAGGTGTGCATTCGAGGCGTGTCGCGGCGGAACATCGCTCGAATCAGATTGCGGGAGACACCAGGGTGTATCCGTGGGGGCGTAATTGGAACAATCCCCCCGAGTTTGGCGTTTGCGGACTCGGCTTGGTATATCTCGATCAGAAGCAGATCTAACGCTGGGTTTGAGTTGTGTGCAAGATTTCGCACCACATCCTTTTGATGGGACGGATGGTGCTGGAGGATGTCCCGGACATAACGGTACGTCTGGGGTGAATTCAAACGAATCAAGAATAGCAATTTTTCGTCTTCAGGAAGTGGTATTGATTCAGCGATCCATTTGGCGAGTGAGTTTGCCTCGGCTTCGGTAAGTGTGTGCTCCAACTGTTTGCGGAGGAACATGCGAAGTGGGAACTTGGGGGTTCGCGGATCCCTCTCTGCGAGTTTGAGCACAAAACGACGCTGTTCCGATTCAAATGCCGGATTCCGCAACTGCGTCACAAGGTCCATTGCCTTCAAAGTCAGGAAAACACTACTGGCGTTTGTAACCGGAGTCCGGTTGATAACATCGTCAAGATAACGCCGGACCAGCCGCAAGGCTTCTTCACGCGGATAGTTGCCGACCATGCTCAGAAACCGTTCCCCGCGTCGGGATTCGTAAACGAGTCGTTTGAACAGTGCGGGTGGGCTACTTTTCAACACGGCGTACTCCAGTGGCATAAATTCCGCACGCTTAATGCCACTTCCCATATAATTTGACTTCAAAATCAGTGCTGACGGAACACCCCGGGAAAGCAATTTGAGGAAACGGGTTTCAATCGGTTTCGTGTTGTGTCGGATTATCATGTCCATCGCCATTGATTCTGGAGAAGTCGGATGAAAGTCTCCCTGTTGCTTTGTTCTTGACATAATCTCGTCCAGGACCGTTTCCCACGCCTGTAGTGACATCCCTTCGTGGATGCCAAACTCTGCCTGAATTGCCATCTCAAGTGCTTGCATCACTCGTGAATCCCGCTGTCCTATCATATATAAATCTCGAAACAGGGACCACGAAGAGCTGAGGACGTGCGTTTTCCATTCTACAGAAGGTTGATAGTTCGACTGCTTCAGGTCGTGTATGAGATGCTCCAGATACGACTGGAGAGACGGGTACTCTAAATCTGGCATAGACCGGATTCGGATGTGTTGGCTGGAAGCCGGATAAGGATAGGAACCCATACGCGCAATCGTCGCGAACCCTGTGCAGCCATCTTTCTCAAAACGCCACCAGTAACCGCAGTTCACGGCATCGTCGTAGCTAGAGAATCCCTGTTGATTGACGGCGCGGTGCTGGTCGAAATAGTGGTAAGGTATATAGTACCATCGCAACTTCGTGTTCGCTAATCCGTCGCGATCTGTTTTGATATTCTCAATGATATCTTCTCCGATAACCATCTTCTGACGGGGCGGCGTGTCCCACGGCTTCACTTTTTCGTGAAATTCTGTCTCCGAGATTCTGAGCGGCATTTTGCCCAGATACACATCGTTGCAGTACACGTCAATTTCCGATGCGGGTATTACCAGCTGACGTAGTACAGGCTCGCCACCTTTTGGACGAATTGAGAAGGAGACTCTGAGCAAAACGAAACTCAGGAATACGGCGATAACGGCTAGACGTAAACGGCCTTTCCACAGCACAAAGATCAAACTCGCTACATAGAAGGCTATTATCAGAACAACGAGGGGTAAACCGAGCCAGTGCACACCCTTAATCAGTGATTGAATGCGCCCCGTCTTGATGAGCGGTATCAGAGGATACAGTAGTACAGGTAAAAGGATAACGAATGCCGTTACATTCAGGACCCACCGTTTTGCACGATTATCATTTTTCATCATACTCACCTTCAAATCGTTTAGGTCTCAATCTCCAAGTGTTGATAACAGTGGAGCGATGCCAACGTTCCCGCTATTGTCACCAACGCGACATAGGTCAGTCGATAGGGAATCGGCTCGCTACTTGTAAAAATTCCTATTAGAATTGGTCCACACAGCACGATGGCTAACGCCGTTCCGAGGATATCGCGCCACATTGATGGACGCGCATTCACAATACGCCAGCGTAGTTTCAGGAACATGACAACCTCATAGCCCAAAATCGAAAACAGTGTAATTGGCCCTAGAATCGACAGTTCATACCATTTGACCATCGGTTGATAAGGAGACTGCATCAGTAGCTGTATTCCACTTCGTAGCTCGGTGGCGATGGTGGCGAATACTGCCATAAACGTCAGTAGCTGAAACGAGAGTCCGGTCAACCAGCGCGTCAGGAACAACCGTTTGCGGGATAATGGACGCGAAAAGATGAACGCTCCAGTCCCTCCAGAATCGTTGAACAGGCACCAAGCAATGACTACGCCCTGTAAGCAGGCAATCAAGTTCACTCTCCAATCATCACTTGACAACGGCGTGTTCTGAAACAGCACATACCCAACCGTTAGCAGTAAAAAGGGCGCGTAGTACGGGCAGACTTTCCGCACGTCGATTTTCAGCATTTCGATGGACATATCTTCTCCTTCTCCGTTCTGCATTAAATCCCCTTTGTATCCCCCACCAGTTGCACAAAAAGGTCTTCTAAGTTGAAACCGTGAACCTGAGCAGTATTGCTCCAGCCGTATTGCTCGCAGAGTGCTCGAAAACGCTCTTCATCGAAGTCACGCACGATGGCGATGGTCTGTCGTGCGTGCGATTCGTATTGCAGAATCTCAAAGTGTGCGTCAAGCGATTCGCGGGAGATGGTGCCCGGCAGGTGGAGTTGACGAACATCCGTTTTTAGGTCATCAAGCGTCCCCGACAGATGCAATCGGCCGCGATGGAGAATCGCCAGCCGGTCGACAACACGCTCCAGATCACTTAATAGGTGCGACGAAAGGAAAACCGTTCGTTGCCCATCGTACACCTGCTCCAGAATGAGATTCAGGAATTTGTGCCGGGCGACCACGTCAAGCCCCGCGGCGGGTTCATCGAGAATCAGCACATCGGCGTTTTGACAAATCGCAAGCAGTAGACAGAGCCGACGTTTCTCACCTTGCGAGAACGACTGATATTTTTTCGAGCGCCGCAGGTCAAGTTCATTGAGCAGACGGTTCGCGAGTGTGCTGTCCCACTCTGGGTAAAACGAAGCGTTGAGTCGTATCGCGTGCTCCGGTGTCATCCAACCCGGCAGGTGCATGTTATCCGAAACATAAGCCACACGACACCGTTCCGCTTCGGTCTGTTGCCACGGATTTGTCCCGAGTAGATAGACCTCGCCTTCGGTTGGATGCAGATGCCCCATAATCATCCGAACCGTCGTTGTTTTCCCCGCGCCGTTAACGCCCAAGAATCCGAAAACCGAGCCTTGTGGCACCGTCAAATCGAGTGAATCCACCGCTTTTTCGTGCTCGAAAACCTTCGTGAGGTTTTGCGTTTGAATGACGTTCTCGCTCATTGTTCGCCTTTCTGGATGTTTCGATACTCTACATCAACAATTATGTCAATCTCCTCGCGAGTGAGCCCGAGCCGCAGTCCTTCGACCAGCATTTTCCGGGCATATTCCGAAACGATTCGGTGAATTTCATCGCTCGCAAGCGAGACCACTTTCGGCGCGACGAACGCACCTTGACCTTGACGCAGTATCAGTACGCCCTCGTGGGCTAACTCGTTGTAGATTCTCGCCGTGGTAGTCGGGTTAATCTTCAGCGTTTTCGCCAACTCGCGGATGGAGGGCATACGGTCTCCCGGCTTAATCCCGCCGTTGACGACCGAGAGCTTTATCTGCTCAATAACTTGTTGATAGATCGGTTGGCTACTGTTGTAGTCAATGTGAAAAAGCATTGGCACCTCATCTGCTGTATGAACTGTATGATATGTTACCATACAGTTCTCCCTTACGTCAAGGAAATAAATAAAACCAAGACAGACCAAAATATCCAGGGCTATTTCGTTTTCGGTTTTTTGTCCATTTTCAGCGAAAAGTCGGGGCAGGGATGCCCCTCCTACGGTGGTGGATTGGGGATGTCGGTTCGCGCTTATCGGAGAACTAAATGACCCTACCAAAATATCAATTTCAGCTCTATTTGAGTCGATTCTGTGATATACTAAAACCGATTGATAACTTATGAGGGTTCACTGGTAGTCTTCTAATACTAATTCCAAATCTAAATGTTACATACAATCCAATCGAATCCGGTGATGGATTGAACAATATCTGGATGAGTCTCAAAATAAAGCAAGCCTTCAACCAATCGGTTCTCTAACTCCGTCATGTCCTCAAACATTTGGTTCGGGAAGAATTTCTCCCGCAACGATTCCCATATATTCTCAACCGGATTCAGTTCCGGGCAGTACGCCGGTAACGACTCCACCATCATCCGCTCCGGAATCGCCAACGCCGATTCACTATGGCTTGGAGCCTGGTCATATATCATTAGAATAAATTCATCCGGATGCCTACGCGACACCTCCGCTAGAAATAGACTCATTGAATCACTGTCCATCTTCGGCAATATCAGAGAATCACATACCCCATCTACTGGACTCACTGCACCGTAAGCATACGTGTATTCCCTTACCGTCTGTTTCAAAACCACAGGACGAAGCCCTTTGGGTGCCCAACATCGCTTCGGTGCATTGATACGACCAAAACGCGCTTCATCTTGGAGCATCACTCGCAACCGTAGACCTCTTTTCGACGCTTCGATTTGAGCCCGTTCAATCCGCGAGGGGAATTTTTTTTAAACGCAGCCACATCGGATTCATTCTGCTTCGGGTGCCGAGGTCTCGGAACCACTTTACGCCACCGATGCCGTTTGAGAAGAGCGTAAACCGTTGATTTGCCAACAGCACTGCCTACTTTAGCTTCATAGGCACTCTGAATTTGTGAAATCTCAATAATTTGACCCGCTTCTGCCTGGGTGCGGAGGGTGTCAAGGAGGGCTTGCTCATCAGCGAGCGAGAGGTGAGCACGGTTTCTACCGCCCTTCGGTTTAGGGGATAGACTCTCAATCCCCTCTTTCCGGTATTGACTTTGAATTCTTCTCACGCTCGCTGGGTGATAAGTCGTTATATCGGCGATTTGGGTTGAGGTATACCCATGCTTTTCTTTGAGATAGACGCATTGGATACGGCGGTACTCCGAGAGCGTGGGGGCTTGTTTCTGGCGTTCAAAGAGTCGGTCTATGTTCTGTTCAGACATCTCTGCTCCTTTGCGTAAGAGAACAGTCGGATTGACGTAGCAGACTTATGTTCACTTCAAGAAAACCAACCGTTAAGGTTGGGATACTTTTCATTATAACACTTTGTAGCTTCTTTAGCAAGAATTAGTATAAGTTCCCTCTATTGGGGTAACAGCACAGATTTTACCTAATAGAAAATCCGATAAATCAAATGAAAAAACGAGCATCCAGAAACCGCACATTGACCTGTAGCAAGGCAGAGATTGAGCGTCTATCAACCGCTATCTTTCAAGTAGAACGCCCTGTCAGTGAAGCGGAAATTACGGAAAAAATCATCGAAGGAGATACGTTTGAAGTGGCTGCGAATCTGCCAAAGGGGTTTGTTAATCTACTCATCCTTGACCCGCCCTACAATCTTGCCAAGAACTACAATGGGTGTCTGTTCAAAACGAAGGAAAAGGACGACTATCAGAAGTGGTTCCAACGCGCCATTGAAGTGTTGATGCCCACCCTGAGACCGGATGCAACGATTTACGTCTGCTCAGACTGGCAAACATCTGTTTTAATCGCTCCCATTCTCGAATCACACCTTCACATCCGCAATCGTATCACTTGGGAACGCGAGAAGGGGCGTGGCGCAAAGACCAATTGGAAAAACAATACAGAAGATATTTGGTTCTGTACAGTCTCAGACAGTTATCACTTTGATGTTGACGCAGTAAAACTCAAGCGGAAAGTCATTGCCCCCTATAGAGTTGATAGAAAGCCGAAAGATTGGAACGCCGAGGCGGGCGGGAACTATCGCCTCACGCACCCACCGAATATATGGACGGACATAACGGTTCCCTTTTGGTCCATGCCTGAGAATACAGACCACCCGACCCAGAAACCTGAAAAACTGATCGCTAAACTGATTTTAGCCAGTTCAAAACGGGGCGATTTTGTGCTCGATGCGTTCCTCGGCAGTGGCACCACTGCGGTAGTTGCCAAAAAACTAGGGAGACGCTTCTGTGGCATAGAACTAAACCGCGAATACTGCTGCTGGGCACTGAAACGCTTAGAACGTGCCACCACCGAGCTCGCGATTCAAGGATATGCCGATGGCGTATTCTGGGAAAGAAACACCTTAACCGATCAACCGAAACCTACCCAATCACAGGCCCACCAAAGAACATAACAAGAATTATTTATATTTTCCTTTTCTTAGCTTCTTTGCGTCCTTGCGTTCTATTTCCAACATCTCGAAAATAATGATTGTAAAAGCTTGACACCACCTAATTGGAAAAAGTATAATATTGATTGCGGAAACAGATATCCCCTTGGGATAGGGTGCGCTTGACGAATACACAACCTCAACCGCACCGATTTGTCATCTGCTCCCGCTCTGTTGATTTCCATGTATTTAACCCAAAATAAACAACCGAATTAAGGAGTTGAGCTATGAATGAGACGTTAAGTCTGAAACGGATTTTCTCTGTACTAAGTGTTATTGTAGTGCTTTTTGTCCTCTCTACCGCCGTGGCGCAGGAAGCCACCGAAGAAGCAGGTGAAACTGAATCGGAACAGGCTACGACTCAAGAAGTCATAGAGCTTGAAGGCGTGGTAACAATAGGTTCCCGCGCACGGCCGCGTTCCGTTATTGATTCCGCGGTACCGATTGACACCATTCGCGGTGGTGATCTCGCCAAGCAAGGTGTCACGGATTTACAAGACATGTTCAGAAACTTGGTCCCCTCCTACAACGTCAACATCCAGCCAATCAGCGACGCAGGAACAGTGGTTCGTCCTGCGAATTTACGAGGATTGGCACCCGACCACACGTTGGTGCTGGTCAACAATAAACGGCGTCACCGTGCGGCGGTGATTCACTGGCTCGGAAATGGATTGGCGGATGGCGCACAAGGCCCTGACCTCTCTGCCATCCCAGCTATCGCGCTGAGACAGGTGGAGATACTCCGGGACGGTGCAGCTGCCCAATATGGCTCCGATGCCATTGCAGGTGTGATGAATTTCCAACTCAAAGACAGCCATGAGGGCGGTTCCTTTGAATTCAAGCCAGGCATTTATCAGTATGGAGATGGCCTCTCATACGCGGTCGCTGGTAATATCGGCTTGGGGAACGAGCAAACCTGGACCAACCTCAGCTTAGAATATGGTGGTTCAGACCCGACAATCCGCTCGGTACAACGCGATGATGCCAAATTGTTAGAGAACGCAGGCAATATCAATGTGAGAAACCCGGCGCAAATTTGGGGACAACCCATTACAGGAGGAGACCTCAAATTCTTTGCGAACTATGGGAGCGTCCTCACGGATAACATTGATTTCTATGGGCACGCCAACTATGCCAGTAAACGAGTCGACGGCGGATTCTATTTCCGAAATCCCAACACCCGCAGCGGCGTGTTTAGCACTGACGGGGGGGAAACTTTGCTCGTTGGAGATTTAACAGGCGGGGATTACCCCAACATCCCCATCACCAACGATAAGCCTGACCCGGAGGAGTTGGCAAAGGTTTTCGCAGATCCCAATTTATTCACCTTCCAGGAGATGTTTCCGGGCGGGTTCACACCGAGATTTGGGGCAGACGCAGTGGATAGCTCTGTTCTCGTCGGGGTTAAAGGCACTGCTTTGGAATCTATGCTTACCTCAGGATTAGACTGGGATTTGAGTGCCTATTTTGGACGGCACCATGCCGATTTCTTTATCTACAACACCGTCAACGCCTCTCTGGGTCCTGATACGCCGACCGATTTCAATCCGGGTGACTACATCCAGACCGATTACAACCTTAACTTTGATGCGACGCACCAACTCAGCGAGATGGTCTTCCTCGCTTCGGGGCTGGAATATCGAAACGAGGGTTTTGAAGTGGTAGAGGGCCAAAGAGAATCCTATCAAATTGGTCCGTTGGCGGGCCAAGGCTTCAGTGCCGCCTCTAACGGATTTTCAGGATTTGGTCAACTTACCGCAGGCGAATGGAATCGCTACAACTATGCGGCTTATTTGGAAAGTGAAATCAGACCCCTCAAACACTGGCTGGTCGGTCTTGCGGTGCGCGGTGAAGATTTTCAAGATTTTGGACAGACCCTCAACTACAAGGTCGCCACCAATATTGGTGTTACAGACTTTCTTGAGGACGCTAATATGATTGCCAATGATGAGATGATCCTGAAACTCCGTGGCAGTTATAGCACTGGATTCAGGGCACCGACTCCCGGGCAACAAAATACCTTCAACGTTACCACCGAATTCAATTTTGAAAAGGATGATTTGGTCAATAACGGAACCATCCCTTCAACCAACAAAGCCGCTGCTTTGGTAGGTGGTAAGGCACTTGAGCCCGAAACCTCCACAAACTTCACCAGCGGGTTCACCTTTGAGGTGAGGGACATAAACCTTACCATAGACCTGTTTGATATTCGGATGAAGGACCGGTTAGCCCTGTCCCAAGACTTCGCACTGACCGAAGAACAGAAGGTTGAGTTGCTTAAGGCTGGTGTGACCAGCGCGGCGAACCTACAGGAATTCCGATTCTTTACCAATGATTTCGATACAACAACCCAAGGTATTGATGTCGTCCTCACGGTCCCAGTACCGAATGGCGATGTCACCGCTGTTTATAACCGCACAGAGACGACCGTTACCGATTTCAACCCGGTAACGCTGGATGAGCTACGGATAAAAGAATTGCAAGAGAACCTGCCGAAACAGCGCGGGAGTCTGACATTGACACAATCCATAACCAGCCAATGGAGCGTGATGGGTCGGAGCAGTTATTACGGTGATTGGTACGATTCTGAGGATGATGAAACGTACACCGGCAAGGTGCTTTTCGACTTGGAATCGAGTTACATGGCGTCTACCGGTTTAATCATAACGCTCGGTGTCCAAAACCTCCTTAACACCTATCCGGATGAAAATCCGAAGTCCGGTAATATTGGCAACCAATACGGTCAATTCAGCCCGTTCGGTTTTAACGGCGCGTTCTGGTACTCCAAATTCGGTTACACTTTTTAAGTTCAGGAGATAATCGCTATGTCAGTGCTGAAACGAATACTCGCAGTCGTTCTGGTGGCGACCGCCATTGTGGTGGGGGTAAACTGGATGATTACGCCAGTCTACCACGATGGGGCTCCAGAATATCCAGTATGGAAGGTTGTGAACTGGTTCGCAGGATTTGCCGTACTGGTGTCTCTGCTTGTGAATTTCACACGGAAACGCGCCCTTGGAACGGGAGCGGTCGACAGTCCAATTACACGCGATTACTTGGAAGTCAATCTAGCATTCTACGCCTCGCTATTGTTGGTACCGTGGTTTTTTACCAATTTTTTCACCTACGACCTGTTTCCCGGCAACATGCCTACTGTTGCCATGGAATCTAAAGATGTCTGGTGGGAATTCATTGATGGATTGTTTATGTTGGTTGCTGGCACAACAGGCTTCCATCTATGGCGCGATGCGTCATAACCTGTGACTTAAAAGAAACAGTGCCGAATCCGATTTTGTCGGCAAGTTCGCTAAGCGCACGGTGGAGTTGGTCTTTTCAACCTCCGCCGTGCCCTCTTCAATTCATCGCGCCGCGCAAAACCGCTAGTCATTAACCCCGGACACCCGCTATCCACATGAACTTCCTATCCCCAACCTCACTGTTCCTATTCGGTCTCGCCCTTCCGATTGTCGTTCTGTACATTCTCAAACTGCGCCGTCGGCGCGAACCGGTCTCCACGCTGATGTTTTGGGAACAGATTTTCAGAGAGAGACAGACCACCTCTCTGTTCCAAAGACTGAAGCATCTGTTATCGCTCCTCCTACAGCTACTGTTCCTTACACTTTTAGTGCTTGCAATCGCCCGCCCCCAGTTTGCGTTTCTCACCAAATCCGCCCGACAGCTTATCCTAATCATCGACCACTCGGCGAGCATGAACGCCGTTGAGGATTCTGATGCTCAAGACACCTCATCAGAATCGCGGTTGGAATCGGCCAAACAACGTGCGTTGCGAATGGTAGCAGGGCTCCGGTTCATGGATGAAATGACAGTGCTCAGTTGCCACACGCGCCCAGTCATCCGCAGCCCATTTACCAATCACCAGAAGTCGTTGCGCCAAGCGGTTCAATCCATTCAGCCAACCGACATCAACACGAATCTTAAGCCAGCATTAGATTTAGCGTATGCTGTCGCCCAAACAAAGCCCAACCCTGAAATCATCATCTTCAGCGACTTTCAAGCCATTTCTGAAGAGCTACTTGCTCAATTCCAAAACCCACCTGAAGAGATCGAACTCCTTATGATACAGATTGGCACAGAGCGCGACAATGTTGGCATCACCCAATTTCGAGTCCGAAAGAGCCTCGTCAACGCCTTTGATTACCAAACGCTACTAACCGTCGTCAACGCCTCAGAAGAAGAGAAGCAGTTCAGTGTTGAACTCTATTTCAACGAGAATCTCTTTGACGTGCGCCCGTACACGCTCGGCCCCGGCGAAAGCAAATCCGAGATTTTCAGCAACTTTACCTTTGAAGGTGGGAAACTTAAAGCGGTGTTAGACGTTTCAGACGCACTACACACCGACAACGTCGCCTACGCCGCATTGCCCAAACGCGAACGCATCTCCGTTCTGCTTGTGGCAAGCGACAACCCGTTCCTCGAAAAGGCACTCTCCGTCGATGAGAAGTTGAACCTCACTGTTGTCACCCCAACGGAATACGACCCCAACGCAACCGAGCATCAGGTTGTCATCTTTGACCAGTACAGTCCACCGACCCTTGGTGATGGGAATTACATGTTCATCTATCCCCCTAAGACCACCGCCACCACTCCCGATGCCGCGGCATCCAATCCTGTCGCCACATGGGAAATCGGTGAACCGCTCGAAACGCCCATGATTACCGATTGGGAACGGACCCACCCGATTCTGCGGCACGTCCATTTGGAGAACGTTCAAATCGGCGCGGCGTACCAGATCAACCCCCCAGCGACAGCCCAAGTCCTCGCCCGGTCATTTGAAGTCCCTGTGCTATTCGTCGATGCCACACCCAACCGGAAAATTGTCTTTGCCGCTATCAACATCCTACAATCCGACCTCCCACTACGCATCGCCTTTCCGGTAATCATTGCCAATACGATTCAGTGGTTCCAACAAAGTTCAGGGATTCAGGAATACCACCTACATACAGGCGATATTCTAAAACAACAAATTGAGGAACGCGCAGACCCGCAAATCGCGGAGGGAGCGGACGCTCCCGAAAATGTGCCAAAAACCGTAACAGTCACCGGCCCTGGAGACGGAACGTGGGAAGTCCCTATTGAGCGAGGCGAGATGCTCTTTGATCAGACCCAGCTTGCCGGGTTCTACGAACTCCGGATCTCAAACGACCCTGAAAGTGAAAGCCCCCCTCCAGCAGACGACGACCCCCAAAAACTATGGGCAGTCAACCTCGCCAACGAAGCAGAGTCACACATCGGCCCTGTCGAAGCAGTCAAAGACCTATTGGCAGAATCAGCGATACCAAGCGGTGCCTCCCTCCTACGCTACCCACCATGGATTTATTTAGTATTCCTCGCTGTCGGACTAAGCGTTGTGGAGTGGGTTCTGTATCAACGGCGAAGGATTGATTAAGAACCTTCTTAAAAACAAAGCAACCCAGCCCCGTGGGTGGAAAATCCCTTTCCCCCCCTTCGGTAATCTCCCCAGCCCGTGGGTGTGAAATCCCTTTCCCACCCTTCGGTAATCTCCCCAGTCCGTGGGTGTGAAATCCGTTTCCCCCTCTTCGGTAATCTCCCCAGTCCGTGGGTGTGAAATCCCTTTCCCACCCTTCGGGAATCGACTCGGTAATTTTGCCTAAATCTTACCTGATTCCATTCGGAGGAATCTAAGATGAACAAAAAGACGCTAAAGGCGACAGCATCCGTAGTCATCTGCTGTGTACTGATGATAGTTGTCGTTATCTATACTCCTAAACCTACCCCTGAGTCTACCAAAAGGCGAGAGGCGTTTGAAGAAACTCAACGCTTAGAAGAACTCCTTCAACGCGGTGAGAAAGAACGCGTACCCTTTAAGCTACTTCTTGAAGCTATTGGGCAGGCGCACGAGGCAATAGGAGCAATTCGTGATGTTCATGAACTCATCCATCGAGAAAAAGCCGACCTCAAGCCGCTGATTGAAGCGAACATCAAGGCGATTGCCGCGCTCACCGAGGCTGGCGAGGCGGTAAAATCAGGCACCGAGGAGATTCAACGCCTCAACGAAGAAAATATAGACCTCAAGCGGCTGATTGAAGCGAGCATCGAGCTGATTGAAGCCCTCACCGAGATGGTTGAGAGGATGAAAGCCCTCACCGAAGAGCTCCAACGCTTCAACGAAAAGCTTCAACGCCTCAACGAAAAAAAAGTACGCCCCTGGCCGCCGCATGAAGCGATTTACGAAGCTGTTGACAAGGCATTAAATCCTATCACATTGGCACTGAATGCTTATAGAAAGGCATCTAACGCACTCCGCCAATACGAAGACACGCGAAGGCAACACTAATTCCCCAAAGACCTCGATCAGGACAACTAAAAGGCTCTGCAAACAACCACTAAGAACTTGACAAAAAATATAAGAGCTTGTAGTGTAACAGGAGCACAACGACATCTCTAGCGAATGGAGGCCCCATGTTAGACGCAACCGAAGCATCCCACCCAAACGAAAACGAAACACCCACACTCCAACCGATGCGGCTTGGTGATATTCTGGATACAATGTTCAGTCTCTATCGGAACCAGTTCCTGCTGTTTTTTGGGATTGCCGCTGTTTATTTCTTTTCAAACCTAGCCAAATATTCGATCGAGGGGGTTTTCTCTGGTTTTGGTCTACTAGAAGCCTTAACAGACTTACTTCTGGCACTTGTTGAACTCGTAAGTATGGGGGGGATAGTTGTCGCGAGTGCGACAACCTATTTAGGAGGGCATATTACAAGCCGTGCGGCGTTGCGGCAAGTACTCCGCCGATTTTGGTCCATGCTAGGGTGTCATCTCCTGTGGTTATTCGTCGTGTTGATTATACTCACGCCTGTCTTTTTTTCGCTCTCTTCTGGATGGGCTTCGGCATTGGTTTGCATCGCTATCATGGGTGTCCCTTTAGCCTATATTCTGGTGCGTTGGGCGTTCCTCGCCCAAACCGTTTTGCTTGAGCAACCGTCTGTGCGATACGCACTAAAACGGAGCAGTGAACTGGTCCGCGGGGCGGAGTGGCAGGCGTTTGGAGTGCTTTTCTTTAGTGTCCTATTGGCATTCGCAATTCGCATTATATTCGAGGTCTCACTGGGATGCATCCTCATTTTGGCGCAATTGGCTGGTAAAACTGACTTCATGGACATCATCCAATGGGCGATAATCAGCAAAGCGATTGATAGAAGCCATTTTCCCTTTTACGTGATTATGACTTGCACTCGCCTAGTACTGACTACCCTCGTGTTTCCGATCTGGTTCATCGGTGTCACCCTCTTATACTTTGACCGTCGAATACGAACAGAGGCGTTTGATATCGAGATGATAGTGAACAACCGCAGAACCGAACAGGAGATAAAATGAAAAAGACGCTAAAGGCAACAGCGGCAGTGGTTATATGCTGCGTACTGATGATCGGTATCGTTATCTATACGCCTGAACCGTTAGAGGAACGCCATCAACGCAGTAAGAAAAAACTCGCACTCCTTGATGAGAAACCACTCGCACACTTCAAGTTGACAAGTGAAGCCATCGATAAGGTGGTCAACGGAATAGAAGCAATCCTTGATGCTCATCAACGCATCCATGACGGAAAAGCAGACCTCAAACCGCTAATTGAAGCAAACATCAAGGCGATTGCCGCACTCACTGAGGCAAGCGAGGCGGTGAAATCAGACACCGATGGGATGCAACGCCTCAACGAAGAACGGCTAGACCTTAAGCCGCTGATTAAGGCGAACACCAAATTGGTTGCATCCCTCACCGAGTTAATCGAGCAGATGAAAGCCCTCACTGAAGTGCTCCAACGCTTCACCAACGAAAAAGCACATCTTTGGCCACCACATGAAGCGATTACTAGGGCTGCTCGCAAAGTATTAGACGCTACCAGATTAGTACTGAATGCTAATAGTAAGGCGATCTACGCTTTCGATCAATACCTAAAACCATGAAAGCAGTTATAGGAACAAGACCATAACGACATCTCTACGGAATGGAGGCCCCATGTTAAACGCAACGGAAGCATCCCACGCAAACGAAAACGAAACACCCACACTCCAACCGATGCGGCTTGGTGATATTCTGGATACAATTTTCAGTCTCTATCGGAACCATCTCCTGCTGTTTTTGGGGATTGTTGTCGTTCATTTCTTTGGAAGCCTAGCGAAATATTCGCTAAGCGGTTTTTTGTCTAGTTCCAGTCTACAGGTACTATTGGCAAGCATCGTTCAGATGCCTTTTGCACTCCTAAGTATGGGCGCAATCGTCGTCGCGAGTGCGACAACCTATCTAGGGGGACAGATTACAAGTGGTACGGCATTGCGACAAGCACTCCGCCGGTTTTGGCTGATACTCGCGTGTCATCTGCTATTGGTATCTCCCTTGGTGATTACGTTCATCGGTATCTTTCTTTCTATCCCTTCTATCGTAGTGAATAGGACTTTGGGATTGACCGTGATGATTGCACTGATCGGTATCCCTGTTTCAATCTATGTTATGGTGCGTTGGACGTTCCTCGTCACAACCGTTTTGCTTGAGGAGCCGTCTGTGCGATACGCACTAAAACGGAGCAGTGAATTGGTTCGCGGGGCGTGGTGGAAAGTGTTTGGAGTGCTATTCTGTATCCTTCTGTTGGGGTTCGCGATTCACATCATTTTGGAGGTTTCGCTTGGATGCATCCTCATTTTAGCAAAATTAGCAGGTAAAACCGACTTCATGGACATCATCCAATGGTCAATACTCAATAGAGCGATTGATAGCACCCATTTACCCTTTTACGTGATTATGACTTGCACCGACCTAGTCCTTAATACCCTTGTCTATCCGATTTGGTTCATCGGTGTCACCCTCTTATACTTCGACCGTCGGATACGAACAGAGGGATTTGATATTGAGATGATAGTGGATAACCAGAGAGGCATTAGGTAAAATGAATAAAAAGACGCTAAAGGCAACAGCGGCGATAGTCATTTGTTGCGTACTGATGATACTCATCGTTATCTATACGCTCAAGCCCACCCCTGAGCCTACCAAAAGGAGAGAGACGTTAGCAGAAGGCCTTCAACGCCTTGAGAAAGAATGGACACACCTCGCACTGACGATGGAAGCTATCACAAAAGTGATCGAGGCAAAGGGGAAGGTGATCGAGGCAACAAGGCCAGATGCCAAAAAGGTTCGCTTCAACGCCGAAGGCGCACCCTACCTTGAAACCGCAGACCTCAACCCGCTGATTGAAGCGAGCACCGAGGCGATGGAAGCACTTGCTCAGGCGAGCGAGGCGGTCAAACAACGCAACGAGGAGCTTCAACGCCTCAATGAACAAAAGCCATCCTTTAGCCCACTGGTTGAAGCGAGCATCAAAGCGAACACCCAGCTGATCGCCGCACTCGCAGAGATGAGCGAGGATATGAAAGCTCTTACCGAACTGCTTCACCATCTCAAAAAAGAAAACGCACGTCCCAAAACCATTCGTAAAGTGAGTAATGCCATCATAAGAGGAAATGCTATCCCGAAGGCACTAACAGTCCAGGTGAAGGCGAGCAACGCATACCATGAATACCAAAGAGCGCGCAGCCGTGCTAGATGGTAGTGGATTCCGATATAGGAAAGTCTTCTCTCTCATTACCTAAAAACACTACTATATGCAAACAGATTTTCATATAGTAGCACTATATGCAAATACGTTTGCATATAATACCACTATATGATAATATAAATACATGGTAAATAGACAATTTTGGCACAACCAAATCGAAACTGCATGGAAACGACGTTCAGTTGTATGGCTATCCGGGGTCCGGCGTGTTGGAAAAACATGCTTATGCCAGACACTGCCCGATATCGTCGAATACTTTGACTGTGAACTGCCCCGTGTCAGACGAATGATGGAAGACCCACAGGCATTTCTTGATGGCATCGGTGCTGGGCGAATTGTGCTTGATGAAATCCATCGGCTACCGAACCCATCCGAATTGTTAAAAATCGCCGCAGACCACTATCCACAGCTTCAGATGGTCGCAACGGGTTCATCAACGCTCGGCGCAAGTATAAAATTTCGGGATACACTTGCCGGGCGCAAAACTGAATTGTGGCTGACCCCAATGATAAAGACAGACCTAGATGATTTCAGTCAGAGGGATATGCACCATCGTTTGTTGCACGGCGGGTTGCCCCCGTTTTTTCTGGAGGCGGAACTCCCTGAATATGGATTCCAAGAGTGGATAGACGCCTACTGGGCAAAAGATATCCAAGAACTTTTTCGACTTGAACGCCGTTACTCATTTCAGAAATTCACCGAGTTGCTCATGGCACAGAGCGGTGGGATTTTTGAAGCCACCGGTTTTGCACGCCCATGTGAAGTCAGTCGCGGCACGATATCGAACTATCTTTCCATCCTGGAGGCGACCTTCGTTGTGCACGTCATCCGTCCGTTCAGCTCCCGCCGCTCAACAGAGATTGTCGCTGCACCGAAAGTGTACGGATTCGACACAGGCTTCGTCTGCTATCATCGAGGCTGGACACAACTGCGACAAGAAGACCTCGGGACACTGTGGGAACACTTCGTTCTCAACGAGATTATGGCGCACACACAATCTCGTGATATTCGGTACTGGCGTAACAAAAACGGTCACGAAGTCGATTTCGTACTTGCACGCGCCCGTAAAACACCGATCGCTATTGAATGCAAGTGGTCTGCATCCGGATTTTCACCCCGCCCCCTGCTCGCATTCCGCAGACAATATCCAGATGGCGAAAATTTTGTCGTCGCACACGATGTAGCTCGCCCCTTTACAAGAGAGTACAACGGCATCCACGTCAAGTTTGTAAGCTTGGATACGTTAATTGCTGAAACCTGCCAGTGATTCATTCTCCCGCTCGGCTTAGATTGCCAAATCCAACCCTTCCCATCTTCCATCCTTCCATCCTTCCCATCTTCCACCCTTCCCATCCTTCCCATCTTCCACCCTTCCCTTCTTCCGGTTTTCCCTTACCCGATAAGGTAGGCAATGAACTCATCCAACTCCTCAGAAACTGCGGCAAACAAATCACCAACCCGCTTTGCGTTCTGCTCCGTTCTTTCGTATCTCAGTTCCTCCCCATAAATATTATTGAAGACATGGCGAAACGCTAAAAGTTCCTGCAAGAGCGCAAAAGTGTTTTCAGAAATCACGGCGGGCCGTTCCGCTCGCGGCTCCGCCATCTGCGCCAGCAATTCCTTATGCCACATACTCCCATCAGGCAACCGCAAGTCAAGGTCAAGGGCTATTCGCTTAAAAATGTTCTCCATACCCCTATAGCAATCCACAAGCTCTTTGGCAATCGCTATCCCGATCTCCTCCCGATATTCAACAGGTGCCACTTTAATTTTCTCCAACCTTCCAGCGATTTTTTCCACACTTTTTCCGATTTTTGAGCGTTCATCAGAGATACGCTGTATCAAAGGATTCCAGTCCATATCGTAGATTGCTCCTTTTCCAATGCTAACCGCTTGATTTATGACCCGCTCGCGAAACTGATCCGTACAACTCTCAAAATCAACCAGGTCCACCTTAAACAATCCACTGATCGCCTCTGCCTCCCATACCGCGTGGAGATACTCCTCAGACCGAATGCCCCAAACAGCGATATCGATATCCGACCATTTTGTGAACGACTCCCGTTTCGCAAGAGAACCGAAGACAGCAACATCCGTCGCGCCGAAGTCTTTGTAGAGCATCGCCGCAATCCGATGTGCAGTTCGCCACGCCCGTTTCCACAACGCCTCCTCCACTTGCCGATTTTGAAAGTGACGTTCAAGCCGCGACCGGTATTGTTGCAACTCCTCAGACGACAAATGTTTAGCAGTACGATGAGTATCCGTAGACTGACGCATCCCAAGCACCTCCTTAAACAATATAACCCAAGTTACCACCTGCACGGTTAAAGACTTCTTCTCCCGCGCCTGCTGGATTGCCAAATCCAGCAGATCGGTTCCCTGATGATGTTACAGAACAACTCAGGTTAGAATACCACAAAACGCCCTATAATACAAGTAGGGGCATTTAATTCTCCGATAAGAGCGAACCGACGGCCCCAACTCTCCCTGTAGGAGGGGCATCCCTGCCCCGACATTTCGCCCAAAATGGACAGAAAGCCGAAAACTAAATAGCCCTATAATACAAGTGAAGTGAATTCAGTATACAGGGCAATCGCATATAAATATTGCGCTTGACAATTGAGGAAATTGAGATAAGGTAAGCAAGTTTTAGTAGTAAATTTGACATTCTTGAAACCGAGTTTTTTCTTGAAAACTCGGTTTCTCACGGAATAACTACAACGGACATCGATTTCAAAACTGCAACTTTTATTCTTAAACTTGCTTATTACGCAGGTTTAAATATAAAAGTTTATCTTCCGAAGTCCCTTATTGATCGGGTGTATCGGGAGTCGGAACTCCCTCTCACAGGTATCCGGCGTATCGGGAGTGGGGAATAGGAGCGGTCAGAGGTGGAGGGGTCGTTTATGAGGGGGTGAAGAGTGTTGGCTGGAATTTTTCGTCATTTAGCATTCGGACTAGACCTTCATTTCCGAGGGCGAGGACGAATAGACCGCGTCGGTAGGCGAATTTGACAACGCTTTCGTCAATTTGTATACCGGCGATGGCACCATAGAGGGTGTATCCTTCGTATTTTGGGAAGAAGTCCAAAAAGGTATCGAATTTGTTGAGAAAGTGGTTTACATCCTCTGGACTTGGGGTTGTCTTGACTTCGATGACAACAGCAACTTTGTCTTTCTTGTTCTTTAGGAGGAGGTCGATTTCCATGTGTTTTCCGTTGCGTGAGAGGTCGTGTCTCGGTTTACTTTTTGGGACGTTTATGCCTCGTTCTTGGAAGAGTTTGAGGCTACCGGGTTCGATGAGTGCTTCAACGAGTCTGCCCCAGTTGTTTGTGAAGATATGGCTAAGTGCTTTGATTTGTCGATCTGTCTCTCTCGCGCGTTGCCTGGCTTCTTGAGCATTTTGACTAATTAACTGCCTAGTCTCTTCAAATCGTGCGTTGATTTCTTTGGCTCTCTGTTCAGCTTGTTGGGCGTTTTTTTCAAGTTGTTGCTCAATTCTCTGGAACCGTTGTTCCGCTTCTTGTGCCCACTGCTTAGCCTCTTGATTCCGCTGTTTAGCCTCTTGATTCCGCTGCTTAGCCTCTTGATTCCGCTGTTTAGCGGCTTGAGCCATTTCTCGTAGTGTTTGCCGGATTTCGTTGAATTCTTTTGTGCTTTCTTCGTTTGTCATTAGGTTGGAAGCCCCTTCTACGGTCTGGTTTTTAGATTAGGTTAACTATAACATCGTTTGGGATTTAATGCAAGGGTAGAAGATGGCGAGATAGCGACAATTCTTCCCCTTCCAAAGATATGCGGTTGGATGCTGCCACCAAAAATTTGCAAGTGCCTATTCTATCTCACACTTTACAACCACATCTGAACGCAACGCCTAATTTCGCGTCTTTTCCTCATCTCTGCGTCTGTTCTTCTCTTCTTTGCGCCCTTGCCTTCTATTTATGCAGAACCGGCACAACTTCCCTTCTTCCCTTCTTCCAACTTTCCATCCTTCCTTGCATTCTATTTATATTTACACCCACTTAAAAAATGATGTTGTGATTGGAGGGAACATAATGATAAAATTGAACCGGTGACATCTATTTCATACTGTTCTCCCAAACAACCAACCATAATATGTGGGTAGAAGAATCAATACCAACATAATAACCATAATGTGAGACCTATGGAAATTGCACGCCCCCTGCTCCTGTTCCTGCTCCTACTGCTGCCGATTCTCTATTACGGCTACCGCCGCAGCCTCGTAGACCTGTCACGAACACAGCGAATCATCAGCCTGGCTATCAGAGCCATCATCATTGTGCTACTTATCCTCAGTGTTGCAGATGTCCAATACCTGAAGACCGACGACAAATTAGCCGTTATTTTTCTCGCAGATATTTCAGATAGTATTTCGGAGGACGGCTTGAAAAAAGCTGGCGACTATATCAACGAGGCACTGAAATCACGGGATAAGAGTCAGCAGGCAGGTATTATAGCGTTCACTGACAAAGCGGAGATACTGCGCGCCTTTCGGGGTGAACCCGAAGAAGAATTGAACCTCGCTGAAGTCAAGAAAACGTGGCTTGACGGGGACGAAGACGCAGGCGATACCACGAACATCGCACAAGCGGTCGAAATGGCGTGGGGCGTTTTCCCCGCGAATGCGAATAAACGCATCGTCCTACTCACTGATGGAGTCGAGACACAGGGCGACGCAATTCACACAGGGCTTCGTGGGAAAGACTTCGACGTACAGGTTGACACGGTCCCGATCTATCCGAGCGACGAACCAGAGGTCATGGTACAGCGCATTGACGCGCCCGCACAGATCAAACAGGGGGCACCGTTCAATTTAGAAGTCGTCATCCACAGCAACCATGAAGACATCGCAGAGATTCGGCTCTTCAAGAACAAATTCGAGGTTGCCAAGCAGGAAGTTCGGCTTGAGGAGGGCGAAAATCGGGTGATGTTCACCCAGACCTCAACCGAGAGTGGTACCCTAACCTACGATGCGATATGCCGGACAACCAAAGACACGCGCTACGACAACAACCGGGCACTCGGTCTCGTCACCGTCACCGGCAAACCGAAGGTGCTACTGATTGACGAAAACGAGGCGCAAGCCCGGCACCTGACGCGCGCCCTTGAGGATGCCGAAATTCGCGTTGATGTCCGCAACGGCTTAGGTGTTCCCAGCGAACTCGCAGACCTCCAAAACTACGACCTCGTCATCTTCAGCGAAGTCCCCGCCAATCGCCTTGACGAGAAGCAGATGGAACGTATCCGGACATACGTTCAAGACCTCGGCGGCGGCTTCATGATGCTCGGCAGCGAAAACAGCTTCGGGCTTGGAGGCTACTACAAAACCCCAATTGAAGAAATCCTGCCCGTCCGCACCGACACAGAAAAGAAGAAGGAAACGCCCTCTCTAGCGATGGTGCTAGTCATTGACAAATCCGGGAGCATGGGCGGCATCAAAATTGAGTTGGCAAAAGTCGCCGCACGGTCAACGGTTGAACTGCTCGGACGGCGCGATAAAATCGCGGTCATCGCCTTTGACGGTTCGCCATTCTGGATTGTGGAGATGCACGGTGCCTCCGATAAGCTATACATCTCCGATCAGATCGGTTCGATCACCGCAGGCGGCGGCACGAATCTCTATCCCGCGCTCCAACAGGCGTATTTCGCGCTGACACAGACCACTGCAAAACTCAAACACGTCATCGCCCTCAGTGACGGACATTCCCAACCTGGGGACTGGTACGGCATCGCCAGTTCCATGCGAGCCGAGCAAATCACGATGTCCACCGTCGGCATCGGCAGCGGGGCCGACATGAATCTCCTCGGTAACCTCGCCAACTGGGGCGGCGGACGCGACTACTTCACACAAGACCCATATAACGTCCCGCAAATTTTCGCAAAAGAGACTGTCACCGCCTCCAAATCCGCCATCATTGACGAACCCTTCATCCCCCAACGCATCAAGCCGACCCAAGTTTTGAACGGAATCGACCTTGAACTCGCCCCATTCCTACTCGGCTACGTCGCCACGCAACCACGACCCACCGCCGAAATCTTTCTCGTCTCCGACCGCGGCGACCCGGTACTGGCAAGCTGGCAGTACGGCTTAGGAAAATCCGCCGCTTTCACCTCCGATGCCAAAGCGCGCTGGGCATCCGATTGGTTGGAATGGCCCGGCTACAGCAAATTCTGGACACAGTTAGTACGCGACACAATGCGAAAAACAACCCTCAGCAATTTCCAAGCAGAAATCAGGCAAGAGAAAGGAGTTGCCTACCTTGCCGTTGATGCCCTCGGTGACACCGGCGATTTTCTAAACGAATTAGAAAGCGATATCTCCCTCATCCCGCCCGACCTCAAAAAGAAAGAGCTCACAGTCGCCCAAACCGCCCCCGGCCGATACGAACTCGATTTCCCAACACAGGATGTCGGCCCATACTTCGTAAACATCATGCAGAAACAGGGCGGCGAGATTATCAATACCCAAGTCACCGGCACCGTCGTCTCCTATCCCCAAGAATACGTCGTCCACAATGCGGACGAAGCACTACTCACCCAACTCTCAACCGTATCCGGTGGAAAATTTGACCCCACACCCGAAGACACATTCCGCACCCCAGAACACCCCGTGCTACTCCGCATCCACCTATGGCGACCATTCCTAATCACCGCCCTCATTCTGTTGCTCATAGACATCGCCTTGCGCCGCATTGACCTCCGCCGCTCCTAAATTTTCAGACCGAAAGAAGACAGCGCATTTTACACAATAAGAAAAACAGTGGTTTTTTTATTATCAGTATGTTATAATTTTTATGGGTGCGGAATATAGGATGTTAAAACTGGCTTATGATCGTTTTTTTTTACCGTTAACCTTTTGTTAACCTTTTCGCCCAATCCGGAATTTCCCAAATAACCGCCCGGACATAGGCCAACACTACATAAGTTGGGGGGCGTTTCGAGAAAGTTAAGCCAGATTCTAGGGGTAAACACTTGGTTGAAAAGGTAAACATTATGGATAAATTTGGCGCATTTTCTTCAATTTTCGCCCCCAAATTTTACTAAAAGGGCTACATTTTGACAGAAACTGAGCTTTTCGCGCGCGGAACGTGCGCCTGCCATAGAGCCAGTGATTGCGAACAAGGTTATTAAGCAAGTTTTAGTAGTAAATTTGACATTCTTGAAACCGAGTTTTTTCTTGAAAACTCGGTTTCTCACGGAATAACTACAACGGACATCGATTTCAAAACTGCAACTTTTATTTTTAAACTTGCTTAAAATCGCCTTTATTCTTTGAAAATTATAACCATTAATCTCACGATAAATTTGTGATATACTCGACAATCGCTTCTCAAGCCTTAACACCTTGATACGGGGAGATGACACCATGCAACCTAAAATAGAGGCCGCACCCACAATTTTCTATCCAGAATCGGACGGGAAACCTATGGCAGAAACAGATGTACACCGAAACTTGATGATGGATTTCATTCAGATGCTTGAACATCACTTCGCCTGTGATGAAGCGGTTTATGTATCCGGCAACCTGCTAATATATTATGAACAGGGGAATCCAAGAAAGTCTGTGGCACCGGATGTCTTTGTAGTTCGCGGGGTTGGAAAAAAACAGAGACGCACCTACTTGACGTGGGCAGAAGGGCAAACGCCCGATTTTGTGCTTGAGGTGGCAAGTCAGAGCACGTATAAAGAAGATCTAGGTCGTAAAAAGGCGCTTTACGAAGCTGTGCTAGAAGTGAAGGAGTACTACATCTATGACCCGGAAGAAGTCATCAATGACCCTGAAGGGAAGATATCGTCGAATTTTGTGGGTTATCGTCTGGTTGATGGCGTATATCGTGAGATAGATTTTGTGTGTTCTCGGCTTCCGTCAAGAGTGTTGGGTTTGGAATTGGGCGAGCATGATGGGGGGTTGAGATTGTATGATCCTGTGAGAGCGGAATGGTTGCATCCACTCTCGGAGCGTGTGCAACAGGAGGCGGATGCGCGGCAAACGGCGGAAGCCCGCGCCCAACAGGAGGCAGATGCGCGGCAAACCGCCGAGGAGCGTGTGCAACAGGAGGCGGATGCGCGGCAAACGGCGGAAGCCCGTGCCCAACAGGAAGCGGCTGCGCGGCAAACTGCCGAGGCAGAACTCGCCCAAGCTTTGGCCGAGCTAGAACGTCTTCGCGCCCGGACAACTCATTGATGCTCGGTACGGCAGAGTCTATCTTCATCTCCCTCGGTGCCCTACCCCTTTCACTTCACCTTGGGCGACTCCGTTTTGCGTCAAGTTGCGTCGAGTCATCTCGCCACCCGTTAGGGGCAACCGCACTACTGCGATGTATAAATAATTATTGGCTAAGCTATACTATAGTTTGGACAATTTTTAAGAATTAAGGTGACAAAAAGCAGAAAAACAGGTATCCTTTCAGAAAACAAACCCTGTTTTGAAAGGAATGTAAAAATGGACCTCCTTTTCTGCTTGGACAGAATTCTAACCGATTTTCGTGATTTATTCAACACCCAAAACTTCGCACTGTTTCGTGCGTTTATCATCGGACTCATCGTCAATAACAGCAGGGGGACAGTGACACAAATTTATCAAGCGAGTCCCCGGTCAAAACGGTATTGGTCGTTTGTCAAGTTTCTCTCCCGCGGTAAATGGGATGCCGATGCGGTGGCAATACGGTTGATAAAATGGATTGTGAATCACTTTCCCAACTGGGTCTATGTCTATGATGACACCCAAGCAATAAAAACCGGCAAAACTCAGTGGGGCGTACACTTTTTCCGGAACTTCCGGTATCAAAAACGTAACGTCAATCAATCGAAGTTTCACTTAGGGCATCAATTCGGTGCGCTTGGGGTGCTGTGTGCGACTGCGACCCAGACGCTGCTTCTTCCTGTATGGGTAAAATGGGTAAATCCGAAAACGATTCGGTATAAAAGTGATGCGGTGTTGGGCCGTATCTGTTCAAAGATACCGAAAGGGTTGATTATCTTTGAATTAGGTTTCTCCCGCCGTAAAGTGTTTACAACGGTGATGCGGTGCGGGCATCAGATTCTCTGCCGTGCGAAATCGAATGCGGTGTTCTACCGTTTACCGAAGGTGTCGAAGCGTAAGGGGCGCGGTCGCCCTAAGCAATACGGAGACCGCCTAGATTTTCGCCGATTGCGGTATAAAGCGATTCAACTCAATGGGAAAATGCACTCGGTCACTTCAAAGGTGGCGCGCACGAAAATGTGCGATGCGCCCATTCGACTCGTAGTGATACGGACGCGCTCCAAGGTCTCAAAACCGTATCGATATTTCTGTGTGTTCACAACCGACCTCACGCTAGAGATTTCGCAGATTATTGTATACTATCGTCAGAGATGGCAGATAGAAACGGCGTTTCGGGATGCGAAACAACACTTTGGATTCGATAGCTATCAAGTCAAATCGAAGCAAAGCATCAACCGATTTGTACAATTGAGTTTTGTTGCTGCTTCGGTGACAAAGTTGATATTCTTGACCGCAGAATCAGATGCGAAGGGGGTCAGCGTTGAGACGGTTTGCGAGCGTCTAGGGATTCATTGGTATCATCCGGTTCGGTTGACGCAGGGGTTGCGGGTGGCGTATTTACGGGTGCAACTGATGACGAATTTATTTTCTGCGAGTTTGAAAGAAGTGCCCAATTCGCAGAAAATTACGCCCGTATTTGAGCAGGACACGCCCCTGCCCATTGACAAAGCCGCATGACTTTTACAAAATTGTCCAAACTATAGTAAGCTATAATCCGCAATTAAGCAAAGTATAAAGGAAAAAATCAAAGCAGAAACAAGAACTGAAAACGAGAAAGAATCCAATCGCACAACGCCTAATCAAGGCGATGGAACAACCACCCCATCTCACCCATGAAGACGTTGAGGCACTGCGCCAGTCGATCGAAGCAGGAAAGCTGCCTGTAAAATTCAATTCACCCTTTGACCCTGATGAACGCGAAAAAAATTATCAATAAAATCGCCTTTATTCTTTGAAAATTATAACCATTGATCGCACGATAAATTTGTGATATACTCGACAATCGCTTCTCAAGCCTTAACACCTTGATACGGGGAGATGACACCATGCAACCTAAAATAGAGGCCGCACCCACAATTGTCTATCCAGAATCGGACGGGAAACCTATGGCAGAAACAGATGTACATCGCAACTTGATGATAGATTTCATTCAGATGCTTGAACATCACTTCGCCGGTGATGAAGCGGTTTATGTATCCGGCAACCTGCTAATATATTATGAACAGGGGAATCCAAGAAAGTCTGTGGCACCGGATGTCTTTGTGGTTCGCGGGGTTGGAAAAAAACAGAGACGGACCTACTTGACGTGGGCAGAAGAGCAAACGCCCGATTTTGTGCTTGAGGTGGCAAGTCAGAGCACGTATAAAGAAGATCTAGGTCGTAAAAAGGCGCTTTACGAAGCTGTGCTAGAAGTGAAGGAGTACTACATCTATGACCCGGAAGAAGTCATCAATGACCCTGAAGGGAAGATATCGTCGAATTTTGTGGGTTATCGTCTGGTTGATGGTGTATATCGTGAGATAGATTTTGTGTGTTCTCGGTTTCCGTCAAGGGTGTTGGGTTTGGAATTGGGTGAGCATGATGGGGGGTTGAGATTGTATGATCCGGTCAGAAAGGAATGGTTGCAGACACCCTCGGAACGTGCCCATCAGGAATCGGATGCCCGCCAAATCGCCGAAGCCCGCGCCCAAACCGCCGAGGCAGAACTCGCCCAAGCTTTGACCGAGCTAGAACGTCTGCGCGCCCGGACAACTCATTGATGCTCGGTACGGCAGAGGCTATCTTCATCCCCCTCGGTGCCCTACTTACTTAGGCAATGACGCTAACCCTTGCTCAGGATTATTTAGTTTAGTTTTCCTTTCTAGAAAACCTAATGTCTCCGAGCCGATTTAACAACAGGAGTTTGTTATGCCAGCGTACTATACTGCACAGATCCAACACCGCGGTGAGTGGTGGATTGGGTGGATACGAGAAGTATCCGGAGTCACTTGTCAAGAGAGGACGCGAGAAGAATTGCTTGAAACGCTGAGAATTACACTTCTCGAAGTCTTAGAATATGACTCGTAGGAAGCAGTTCGCCGAGCTGAAAGCGAGTATGAGGAAGTAAAAATCGCTTTATGAAACGTGTACAGTTAATCCGGCATCTCAAAAGGCACGGATGCAATCTCCTTCGAGAAGGGCGCAAGCACTCGTTATGGGTAATTCCGAAGGGGGTTGGACAGGGGCCTCTGCCCGTACTCCAGCGGAGTGCAATGTCTATAGCACACGATATCTCCCAAACCCTGAGAACACAAAATCGCAGACAATTTAACCTATTTCTTAATCCTGTGAATCCTAGAATCTGCGCCGAGTCATCTCGCCACCCGTTAGGGCAGTGAATCCTGATTCAGACAACTTAACCCCGCGATAAAGAGACATCAACCTGATCCAAATTATCCAAACTATAGTAGACTCATAAATCTCTTTTTTTTACAGGAATTACACCATGCCCACGCTAGAATTCAAAGGAAAACAACACATATACGCCCACCATCTCACCGTCCCCTATCAACCAATTGAACCCGATGAAACTGACCCATGAAGTTGATTTGGTATTAGAATCAAAGCCCCAGCGGGGCGATAGGCGTATAGTTTCCTGGGAGTGTTTAGGCTGTCGGTTCGCTCTTATTGGAGAATTAAATGCCCCTAAATTGCTTGCTACCTGATCCAAATTTGTGCTATACTTTACTAAGAATATTGCCCAATAATGATATTGACAGCAACCGTGAGGAACAAATCACCACAGATGTGAATGACAATCACACAAGTTGCGTTATCGCATTATTTAGGCAATGACGCTACCCCTTGTTCAGGATTATTTAGTTTATTCAAAAATCGTTGGTTTATAGATAGGCGAGTTGGTACGAGCCTCCAAAACCCATCAGGATAGGGTGTTTACAACCGCAACATCTATCAGGAATAATCTAAGAGGACAGCATTTTGGCACTTCAAACAGCAACTATTGGACACTTATGTTCGCTCTTAATCCAGGATCTAGAGCCGATTCTTCTGCTTGGTGCAGGTGCGTCTGTAAAATCCGGTGTCCCACTCGCTGGTGAAATGGTCGAAAAAATGGCAAGATGGAGGTATTGCCTTGAAAATCGCTTGGATCCTGAAGATCCAAGCCTTCGGCGTAGCGACTGGTACCCGTGGTTAGAAATGCAGAAGTGGTATCGTGAGGATGGGGAACAAGCAGATAACTATCCTGATGCCGTAGAGAATATTCTTCAGCCACGCCAAACAAGGAAAGATTTCTTTTTGGAGATGCTGAATACACAGGTCGAACCGAGCAGCGGATACGAGTATGTCGCAAAACTTATGGCGAGCAAACGCGTTCATACCGTATTGACCACAAATTTTGATACAATTTTGCTGAATATATGTAATACAAATCACCGGCCCCACCATGTTGAGATCATTCAGACACCATCGGACTATACGAAGTTGTCAACCAGTCCGCCCTATCCACAGATCGTCTATCTGCACGGTTCCGTAGAAAATTACACGGACAAAAACACTATTGACGAAATAGATGAGCAACTTGATGACTCGCTCGTTTCAAGGTTGCTCCCGCTTTTAAGAGATCATCCGTTAGTTGTCATAGGCTATCGAGGGGCAGAACCCTCTGTGATGCAACACCTTCTTATCAACCATGCAAAGGAGGCATCAAATTACCGACACGGCATCTATTGGTGTAGTCGAGATTATAAGGAAGATCGGCACGACAGTTTAACTCACTTAGTGCATGAACTTGCTGAAGAGATCCAAACAAACTTTCAAGTTGTTCCTATTGCTGGGTTTGACGAGGTGATGGATGACTTGTGGCAATATATGCTTCAGCAACCCGATTCTCATCAAATACAAAGGACTGTGGCTAGTGAAGAATCAACATCACATCCCTATGATTTACGGATGCTCACCAATGCCAACCTGGATGATTTTGAGTGGCCGCCTATGAGAGTTCGTCTCTTGCAGTACTGTGAAAGGACAGGGATCCGGGTCCCAACTATTAGGAACGATGATTGGTTCGCCCAACTATTGTGTGATCAAGATCTTGCTTCTCGTACGGCAGAAGGAAACATCTTTCCAACGGTAGGAGGTTATTTACTTTTTGCCGCCACACCACAATCCCATATCCAAACCGCCCAAGTCGTTGTTCGCCTAAAAGGGGCCCCAGAATGGCTTGAAGACGTTTTCGATGTTTCCGGTGAGCAAGTAGAGCAGGTAATTGAGGGGAACCTTTGGGTCCAACTTGAAGAAATATATGCACTGCTTTCTAGCGTCAATCGGTCGTTTCTTTTGAAGGAAGGAAGGCACTCAAAATCTGTGTACCCCTATCCTCCAAATGCCTTACGGGAAATAGTTGTCAACGCGCTCGTTCACCGTGATTACGAGAAAGACGAACCAATCGTCATAGAGATTGAGGAAACCTATATTCGTGTACGCAACCCGGGGGGATTGGTTGAGGATGTAATAGAGCAGATGATAGGTATACCTCAAGAGGAGATAAAAGACGCGTTTGAAACAGAAATCAAAAAGGGGACACGCGGCATTCGAGGCTATCGGAACCCTGTTGTGGCAGACTTGTTTTATGGTGCAGAAGAAATGGAGAAGGCCGGCTCAGGGCTATCGGACGTATGGCAGGAAAGCGAGAAGAACAAAAATGAGGTGAACTTTGGTCCCATTGATGACAACGCAGCTTTTGAGATAATAATCTCCCGCCGCCCGGAAGTTGTTGATGTGATTACAGGGACCGCCTCCAGTAGCGATAATTTTACTCGCTACGCCAGCAATCTCCTTGAGGTTCTCAGTCTCCCAGAGGTCGTTTGGTATGCTGGAACCGAGGCACGGCAGGCAAAGGAAGTGTGGGAAAAAACAGATGCAAATTGGTTGCCACCGTTTATGACCTATAGTGAGAAGCTCTTCACCTTTGACAATCTTTCAACACCGACTAACCCGCTTTATGCTGTGATCGACACCAACGATATAGGAAAGATGACTGTTGAGGAATTCACCGATGCTTATGGAGAACGGTGTTTCGTGTGGATGCTTAATGAGTGTTTCTACAGGCATCTTAAAGCACAAGGGCTCTGGGTCGATAAAGACCGTATGCGCGCATATTTTCCTCGAACTGACGAGGGGCCTCGAAGAATCAAGTACCAAGCACGTTTGCGTCGTGCAACTCGGACGGTAGTGAAAAAGACAAGGAATTATTGGGAGCACAAGTCTTTTCGGTTTCGGTTTGAACGGTTTGGCGATGTTTGGACGCTTGTTATGCTGCCGGGTTACGTTTTCACAACCGACGGTAAATCAGATCTTCTGGAAGGGAAGGTAGTTAATAGGCTTTCCACAAAGCGTGAAGGGCGAGACTACAATAACGTTGTCCACAACGACCTTGTGTTCTGGACGTGGGTGCTTTCGGGGGAAAAACACAGTATCTTTGTGCTTAATACAGATTCAACTGGTAGCCAAACCGGCATGATTCCACCAGACGAGATTCACAAGCGGAACGGAAATCAAATTCGTATCTGGGCAAACTTATCGGCGACAGTTGCCCCTGATTTCGGAGATGATGCGTGGGGCATAAAACAGGTTGAGAAATTGGAGGCAAACCGATTAGCACAGTTGGAGTCAGAATTCTCACAAGCGGTTTCGCAATTGGAGAAGATAGAAAATGTTGATTGATATGGAACTCATGCAATTGCCAATACCGAGTATTGAGTTTGGTTCGCCGGGGATCTTCAAAGACCCAAAAATAGGGCTTACGGAGGCGGGACCCTTTGACCTCCGTTTCGGTGCTACGCGGAAAAAAGAGATGCGTCTTGGGCTCGTTGGAAACGCCGATATCCTAAAGAAAGCACAACAATGGATTGATCGGTGTTGCGCTCCGATTCCCTCTGATGTCAAAGATTCTACGCAATACCTTGATTTTCCTGGGTTTAACGCGGCTTTCCAAACTTCACTTATGTTTGACCGGCAATGGCAAACAGAAATTAATAATCGTATACTTGCAACCGTGCTTAAGAAAGAGCCGAAACCACGCTTTGAAGCGGTGTTGGATATGTATGCAGATGGTGTAGAGAAATTAGCCGATAACACCAATATTCGCCCCGATATTGTCTTATGTTGTCTGCCTGATGATGTAGTTCAAACATGCTGGAGTATCTCAAAATCTTTGACTTCAAGGCAGCGTCGGCTTATCAAGATGCGACAAGCTGAGCGTGAAGGGGGCCAATTATTTTTGTTTCAGGACATAGAAGAAACCGAGGAAGACCTGCTGAATCGAGATTTCAGGCGGGCTTTGAAGGCCCGAACAATGAAATTCCGTATGCCAATTCAGATTGGAACGAGTAATTTGTTTGAAGACCAGGATACCAATCAAGATTCTGCGACGCGAGCGTGGAACATGAGCGTGGGGCTCTATTATAAAGGGGGCGGAATACCGTGGCGGTTTAAGACAGATGGACCAGAAACCTGCTTTGTAGGTATCAGCTTTCATCACCTGCGAACGCCACAACAACATCTGGTCTATTCAAGTTTGGCACAAGCGTTTTCGAGCCGCAGGGAAGGATTTGCACTCCGTGGAGAAGCTATTCCTTGGGATGCAAATCAGAAACGTAATGTCCACCTCACCGCAGAACAATCCCTTAAACTTGCTGACCAGATCCTTCAAGAATACCGGGATGGTATCGGTGGAAATCCGCAGCGTGTTGTGCTTCATAAAACATCAAGATTTGATGACGCGGAACAGGAGGGTTTTCGACACGGCTTTCGTGATATTCCAATAGTAGAATTAATTAATATTATGCCGACGCAGTTTCGACTTCTAACATACGGAACATATCCACCGAGAAGAGGAACTCTCTGTACAGTGAATAAGACAGCCACATATCTATTCACCACAGGTTACATGCCTGAGTGGCGGACATATCCCGGGCCTCACATTCCGGCTCCTGTAAAACTTGTAAGTGATGATGATGTTGACATGCATCAGGTCGCCTCAGATATCCTCGGGCTTGCCCGTATGAATTGGAATACAGCAAGCATGAGTAGTGCCCATCCGGTGACTCTCTTTTTTTCTCGAAGAGTTGGTGGCATCATGGCAGAAGTGGAACCAAATCGTAAGCCCCACCCTTCATTTCGTTACTATATGTAATCCCAATCCGGTAGGGGCGATTTTGCGTCTCGTCACCGAGCCACCTGTAAGGGGTAACCATTGCCAGATGGAACCTTTCAAGAGCCGCAGAACCTGAAGCTTGAGAAGCCCAAAGTCCTTGTCTTTGATGTTGCCGCCTATATTTTGCAGAAAATGGGCACAATGACGACGATGAAACTTCAGAGACTGGTCTATTACAGTCAAGGGTGGTCACTGGTTTGGGATGAAAAGAGGCTATTCGAGGAAGATATCGAGGCGTGGGCAAACGGTCCGATAGTAAAAAATCTCTTTCATTACCATCGCGGAACGTACCAAATATCATCCGTGCTCATCGGCAATCCCCGTTTGTTGGATCAAGAACAACAAGCTACGGTTGATGCTGTGCTTGACTACTACGGGGATAAAACCGCCCAATGGCTCATTCACCTTACACAAATGGAAGAACCTTGGATTCAGACGCGGAAGGGGCTCCCCATACATCAGCGAGGGAACAGAGCGATTCCCTTAGACGTAATGGCAGATTACTATAGCTCCTTACCGGTTGAGGAAGAGGGCGAAGATGAGGCACAAGAGATCTAGGCGAAAGCATAGATAATCCAGACCATATCACAACTACCCGAACAGGACGTAGAACAGTTAAAAGACTATCTCGAATTTCTAACATGGAAATCAAAGCAAAACAGGAGCCGAAAACAGGAAAGAATCCGATCGCACAACGCATTATCCAGGCGATGGAAAAACCACCCCATCTTACCCACGAAGACATTGAGGCACTGCGCCAGTCGATTGAAGAAGGGAAAATACCTATAAAGTTCGATTCGCCCTTTGACCCGACTGAACGCGAAAACAATGAATAAGTATCAAATTGCTTGCTACCTGATCCAAATTTGTGCTATATTTTACTAAGAATATTGCCCAATAATGATATTGACAGCAACCGTGAGGAACAAATCACCACAGATGTGAGTTACAATCACACAAGTTGCGTTATCGCATTACTTAGGCAATGACGCTTACCCTTGCTCAGGATTATTTGGTTTAGTTTTCCTTTCTCGAAAACCTAATGTCTCTGAGCCGATTTAACAACAGGAGTTTGTTATGCCAGCGTCCTATACTGCACAGATCCAACACCGCGGTGAGTGGTGGATCGGGTGGATACGAGAAGTATCCGGAGTCATTTGTCAAGAGAGGACACGCGAAGAATTGCTTGAAACGCTGAGAATCACACTTCTCGAAGTCTTGGAATATGACTCGCAGGAAGCAGTTCGCCGAGCTGAAAGTGAGTATGAGGAAGTAAAAATCGCTTTATGAAACGTGTACAATTTAACCCATTTCTTAATCCTGTGAATCCTAAAATCTGCGCCGAATCATCTCGCCACCCGTTAGGGCCGTGAATCCTGATTCAGACAACTTAACCCTGCGATAAAGAGACATCAACCTGATCCAAATTATCCAAACCATAGTAGACTCATAAATCTCTTTTTTTTACAGGAATTACACCATGCCCACACTAGAATTCAAAGGAAAACAACACATATACGCCCACCATCTCACCGTCCCCTACCGGCCGATTGAAGTGGACGAAAACCGCTCCCACAAGCCAGCCGGTGCCGACGACAACCTCATCATCCACGGCGATAACCTACACGCCCTCAAAGCGTTACTCCCTCGCTATGCAAACCGTATCAAGTGCATCTACATTGACCCACCCTACAACACCGGCAACGAAGGATGGGTCTACAACGACAACACAAACAGCCCGCTCATGCAGAAATGGCTCACAGAGAACGCCCCCGTTGACAACGAAGACCTTGAGCGGCACGACAAATGGCTCTGTATGATGTGGCCCAGGTTACACCTGCTCAAAGAACTGCTTGCCGACGATGGCGTAATTTTTATCTCCATTGATGATAATGAACAACACCACCTGCGGGCGATGATGGATGAGATTTTTGGACATGCGAATTTTGTGACTAACATTATTTGGCAGAAAAAATTTAGTCCCCAAAATGACGCTAAGTATTTTTCCGATAATCACGATTTTGTGCTATGTTACGCAAGGGATAAAGAGATATGGAGGCCGGTTCTTCTACCGCGAACTGAGAAACAAAACGAGCGATATTCTAATCCGGACGACGATCCACGGGGGCCTTGGAGTTCAAGTGGATTAGATGTTAAAACCTATCAAGAAGAGTATGACTATCCGATTACTACTCCATCAGGCCGAATCGTGAACCCACCGGAAAGTAGATGTTGGCGGTGTAGTAAAGAGAGATTTGATGCATTAGTTAATGACAATCGGATATGGTTTGGTGAAGATGGCAATAATGTACCCCGCATAAAGCGATTTCTATCGGAGGTAAAACAAGGCATCACGCCTCTGACTATATGGCCACACGAAGATGTTGGACATACCCAGAGCGCAACGCAGGGACTCAAGAAAATTGGCGTTGCATTTTCAAACCCCAAACCGCACACACTACTAAAACGCATCTTACAAATCGGTACTGAACCCAACGACATCATCCTAGACTCATTCGCTGGCAGTGGTACCACCGCCCACGCTGTCCTCGCTCTCAACAAAGAGGACGGAGGCGACCGCAAGTTTATCCTCATTGAGTGCGAAGATTACGCCGACACCATCACCGCCGAGCGCGTCCGCCGTGTCATCAACGGCGTTCCCAACGCCCGCGACGAATCGCTACGCGAAGGCTTGGGCGGGTCCTTCACCTACTGCACGTTGGGCAAACCGATTGAGATAGAAGGGTTGCTCACAGGGAAGACGTTGCCGTCATATTCAGCACTCGCCGCCCATCTGCTGTATACAGTCTCTGGGGTTTCCCTCAAAGCAGATGAGTTAGGGCAGAAAAACGATGACGGCCTATTTCACAGCGATGATAAAATGGACTACTACATGCGCTACAAACCCGACCTCGAATACCTACGCAGCAATGAGGCGATACTGAACTCGGAGCAAGCGGAACGCATCCGCGATGCCAACCCTCAGAACGGTAAGAAGGCAATCGTTTACGCGGTGGGCAAGTACATCGGCCAGCGCGAACTCACAGGGATGGGCATTACATTTTGCCAACTCCCCCACGCCCTGCACGAAAGATAAGAGGTGGCGACATGATGCTGGAATTGAAAGTGTATCAGCGCAACGCACTTGACGCTTTTACCCGGTGGTTGGAAGCACTTGAAGAAGCACAGAGTAAGTCAGAAACTGCGATTGAGGCGTTAAAACAGGCAGGGGTTGATATTCCTGATGAGATACGCAATTATCCCAAAACGGCGTGGCAGAAACTGAGGGAGAACGGCGGGGTAGCGAATGGGCAAGCTGAATACGTTGACCGCACCGACGATGCAAACCGACCGATTCCGCATATCTGCTTCAAAGTGCCGACAGGTGGGGGTAAAACCCTTCTCGCCGCCGCCGCTCTGGAACGCCTCCATTGGCAAACCGGGCTGACCTTGTGGATTGTGCCGAGCAAGGCCATCTACGACCAAACGAAAGCCGCGTTGTGGAATCGGGAACACCCGTATCGCCAAATGTTGGAGCGGGCGAGTGCCGGCTGCGTCAAAGTGCTGGAAAAGGATGACGCGTTCAACAGTAACGATATCGCCAATTACCTGTGTGTCATGCTGCTGATGTTACCGGCGACAAACCGACAAAGAGGCAAAGAGTTTCTGCGTATGTTTCGGGATTCGGGGCGTTATCCGAGCTTTTTCCCCGACAGTGATGATATACTCGGCGATGGCCGCATGATGTACGACTATCCTGACCTAGAGTGTCACCCTGAAGATGGTACCGTCAAACACAGTCTGTTTAACGTGTTCAAGATACTGCGTCCCGTCGTTGTTCTCGACGAGGCACATAAGGCGTATGGCGCGAAAAACAGGGAGGCCAACGAAGAATTTGCCCGCTCCATCAATCGTCTTGCCCCCCGTCTGGTTATCGAACTCTCTGCGACCCCGAACAGCGGCATTAGCAATCTGATTGTCGATATCGAAGGCCCCGACCTGCAAAAAGAAGAAATGATCAAGTTACCAGTGCAAGTGACATCATTTCCGAATGCCGAGTGGCAATACACGCTGGAGAAGGCAGTTGATGAACTGGAGCGGCTGGATGTCCAAGCCAAGTCGCTTGAGGGCCACACGGGACGTTACATCCGTCCAATCGCAGTTGTGCGCGTTGAGCGGACGGGGGCAAATCAGAGAGATGGCGAGCATATCCATGCTGAGGATGTCCGGGAATATCTCACACAAAACTTAGGCGTACCTTCCGGTGCGATTCGCGTCAAATCCGCCGAAAACGACGAACTTGGACGAGAAAATCTGCTCTCCGAATTTTCGCAGGTGCGATGGATTATCACAAAATCGGCCCTGATGGAGGGGTGGGACTGCTCGTTCGCCTATCTGCTGGTAATGTTGGACAACACGCAGGCACAACGGGCGATCACGCAACTGGTGGGGCGGGTGATGCGGCAACCGTACGCGCAACTTACCGATACCGAATCCCTGAATCAGTGTTACGTCTATTGCAATAACACCGAAGTTGGCACCGTTGTTAAGCAGGTCAAGAAGGGGTTAGAAGCGGAAGGGTTAACAGGCTTAGGGAATCAAGTGAGGGGCGCGTCGGACTCACAGCAAGAGGGTGAAATACAGTGGCGCACTATGCAACGCCGCCAGCAGTTTCAGGGTCAGGATATCTTTCTGCCGAGTGTGCTTCATAAAGATGGAGAGGATTGGATTCCATTCGATTATTCACGTCATATCCTGCCGCATATAGATTGGTCCGCAATTGGACCACCCGACCCGAAGGCATCGGCACCCGAGAGCGTTAAACAGCAATCCGCAACGGTCCATCTCGGTGATACACTGCCCGTTTACCATCCCGACCAGGAGTTGGACATTGACAAAACCGTTAAAGTGTCCGACTTCGTGCGCTGTCTGTCCGATATTATACCGAATTCGTGGCAGGCCGCTCGCATTGTACAAGAGCTAATCGAGCGTCTTAAAGCGGATGGCGAAACCGAAGCGGATATCTATGACCGACGCTCCTATCTCGCACATCTATTGCGGGAGCATGTAAAGGGTGAAGTCGAAGCGCGGGCGGAGGAAGTCTTTCGGGATAAACTGGATGAGGGGGGCATCCGTTTTGACTTAGAGACAGGGGAACCGAATTACCGTATGAGAGACATCTACGAAATACAGGTTCACGCAGATGATAAGTCGCTTCAAAAAAGATATGGCGAACCTGTACAGCTCAGCCTGTTTGAACCGCTGTTTGAGGGTCAGTTCGATACCGAATTGGAAAGGAAATTTGCGTACTATCTCGATGAGCAGAAGGCAATCCAATGGTGGCATCGGGTCGCGGTGCGGCAACAGGGTGAGTATTACATACAAGGCTGGAAACAGGAACGCATTTACCCCGACTTTATTGCGATGGCGGGCGAAAATCGCGTACTGATTTTCGAGACAAAAGGCGAACATCTGCGCGGCAACCCTGACACCGAGTACAAGCAGAAAGTGTTGCAAACGCTTGAAGGCGCGTTCAATGCTGCGGGTACGATGAGGCTGCGTGAGGGCCCTGGGCAAACAAGCATCTTTCAATTGGTGTTCAGCGAAAACCAGTTCCCAGAGATATCCGCCCAGCTAGAGGCGAGCGACAACGAATAATGGCCATTACAATAGGAGAGTTAATGGTACTATAATCAGAAGGAGAAATCGTAATGAACTACGGCGATAATTGTTGGGTTGATATTGAGGGTGCGGATAAAGACAAGGTTGTTGTGATACCGCTCGGCTCGTTGGAACAACACGGGCACCACTCACCGCTGCTGACGGACACCTATCTCGTTACAGCGGTTGCGGAACGTGTGGCTGAACAGCTTAATGAACAGACCTACAAACTGCCCACTTTGTGGCTTGGTGCATCAGACCACCATCTCGATATGCCCGGTACTGTAAGTGTGCCGAATCACGTCTACACGGTAATGATTAAGAACATCGTCAGGTCAATCGTGAAGGCGGGGTTTCAGCGCATTTTCTTTCTCAATGGGCATGGTGGCAATGTCATCCCGGGTATGCAAGCACTCACGGAGTTGGCAAACGAATCAGACCAGTACAATAACGTATGGATGGCACTTGCGTCCTACTGGGCGATAGCCGCACCGGCGATGGCACCAGAACGTCACGGCATGAAGACGCAACAACTCTCACACGCCTGCGAATACGAAACCTCAATGATGTTGTTCCTGCACGGCGAAATTATGCAGATGGAGCGTGTGACCGCAAGCCCACCATTAGTGGATTCACCCTTTTTCCACAGTGAACACGGGGGACGGCTGCAGGTCGCAAAGCGGCTGGCAACGTTGTCGCCAACCGGTGCGATGGGCGGGCCACAACACGCGACAGTAGAAAAGGGCGAATCTTTGTTGAACGCCATCGTTGATGAAGTCGTCACCTGTCTCAAAGACTTCGCAACGTGGTAAGCGTGTCACACAACGTTAGCCAATCACACGACGTTGGATAGCCCGCCATCAATGTTAATTGCCGTTCCCGTAATGAACGCTGCCTGGTCTGAAACGAGAAAGGCGACGAGAGCCCCCACTTCGGTGGGTTCACCCAAGCGACCCAGCGGGTGTTCACTCGCCTGCGCCTCCCAGTATTCCTCAAGTGTCTTGGCAGAACCGCTTGCGTACCAAGCACGCTCACCTTGGGCACTCTTAATTGAAGTCAAGCAGATGGTATTGACGAGGATGTTATGGGACATCATCTCTTTAGAGAGTGCCTTTGTCATAGCGATGCCTGCCGCTCGACTCACGGAAGTTGGACAAGAACCTGCGCTCGGTTGTTTACCGCCGGGATGGGTAATGTTGATGATGCGTCCACCGCCCGCGGCTTTGATGTGCGGAATCGCCAGCCTCGCACACCGGACGGCTCCCATCAACTTCAGATCGAGGTCGTCGTACCATTCTTCGTCTGTCATCGTTTCAAAATCGCCGCCCGCGGACCGGCCCGCATTGTTGACCAGAATATCAATCCGTCCGAAATGCTGAACCGTTTGGTTGATGAAGTGTTCCACCGTTTCCAGCTTCGTCACATCAGCAGAGACAGCGAGAACGTCGTTTCCGGTCCGATTGCGAATCTCGTCTGCGGCTTGCGACAAAACATCTTCGCGTCTCGCACAGATCGAGACTTTGACCCCTTCTTCAGAAAGTTTAAGAGCGATTCCTTTGCCAATGCCTTCACTACCGCCTGTGATGACGGCAACTTTTCCTGTTAATCCGAGTTCCATGTTGTGTTCCTTTCGTATGCATCAGGATAATGTCAAAAGAGCGTGCAAAACCGACCCTTGCACGATTGGTTGTGAGGTGTTAGACTGTTGAAGCGGTATTTACATATTTTCCCATAATATCCGAGTAGAGTCAAGCGCAACCTTCCGAAGGTATTGAGAGTAGGAACGCCCTCCTACAGAAATCGGGAGTAGGAACGCCCTCCCACAGAACTTGAACGGATTTCAGTCAGAAAAAATTTGACAAAATGAGCAACATCCACTATTATAAGCTAACAAAGGGGATTTGCACTAAATTACCCCAACGGAAGGAGCAGTAGAAATTATGCCGAAAGGGCAAGTCAAATACTTCAATCCAAATAAAGGCTTTGGATTTATCACGCAGGATAGTGGCGAAGATGATGTTTTCCTACACTCCTCTGCAATTAGCGGGTGGGAATACGGCGAAATTCGAGTTGGACAACGGGTAAAGTATGATGTTGTCAAAGGCAAGAAAGGCCTTGTGGCAAAAAACGCTGAAGTCTTACTCACACAAGCAGAACGGAGATGGCTCAGTCAAGGCAAATCACTTATTCCGCGTAATTACTCCGGCCCACCATTTCAAATCCAAGATAGAGGGCCCACTGAAGATGAATCTGCCCCGCCCAAAGAAGAAGCACCACCGCGCCCCAAGCAATCCGTATCTGAACCTGAACCGTCGCCAGTGCCGAGAACAGTCCCTCAAATTCCCCCAGTCGCCCAACCTCAAGCGGTTGAAGATGCTATCCCTCCGAAAACGGTAGCACCTAATAAGATGAAACCCAGAGCGGATAAACAGCCAAGCTTTGGTGACCTCTACGCCCAAAAGCAGATTCGGCTCCAAACTCCCCTGTTTTTCGGGTTATACAATCATGTGCAACTTAGGGCAACGCTCATCAAATTCTCGAAGTATAGCTTCACCCTACAAAGCGAAGGGGAAAATCAAGAGTTTCCCAAAACGGATGTCAAATACTGTTACAAAGCGGAAGTGGCGGAACAGATACAGTCGCTCATACGCTATGATGAAAAAATTAGAGCGCGAAAACTTGATCCGGTCGTTCCGCGAAATGAGCGGTATGAAATTGATACACAAGAAATTTGGGACGCTCGTAGAAATCAACAGTCCATTGAGGTGTCCATACGCGAAGGGGAAATATTCCACGGATTGGTGGATTGGGTGAGCAAGTACGAAATTAAGATGATTTTAGAAGGTGGGGGCAAAGTTGTTGTGTTTCGTCACGCAATTTGTGACTTTAAGATATTCGTTGCCGAAAACGAAACAGAGGAAGAAGAGAGGAGCGTCAGTGAAGATGAAAGCCAAGACGGATGAATTAACACAACGACAAATCGTCATGGAGCGGTATCAGGCACTCGTTGACGAAATAGATAAAGATGTTGACCAATTGCGCCTACAGCGAGGAGGTTCCCCGTGTCCGTCAAACTGCTTCGACTGCTGTCGGAACACAGCGACGATTCCCATCAGCGAAGTTGAAGGACAATATCTCAAAGAAGGACTGAGAAGGTTGCCGAAAGCAGTACGAAGCCACATCCTCAAAAAAGCGCACCGATCGATTCAGAAACTTAAACAGTCGGGTTACACCGACGACGAGACTGCACTGAATATGGGGATGGCAGCAATTGAAGCCGTAAAGGGAAAACCGGCAGGCGAATGTCCGATGCTAATTGGTGGGGTCTGCTCCGTTTACGCGCATCGCCCGGTAATCTGTCGCGTATGGGGATATCCGATTAACAATGGAAATGAGCTGGCATGTTGTTGGAAGACGTTCATTGGCCAACGCCGCCAGTTCAAACCGGTTGACTACTCCCGATACTGGCGAGCATCCCGGGATTTGAGCGAACAGCTTGGGGCGAAGCGGAAAACGCCAAACTGTTATCTTGTCGTCCGGTTGCTGACTGAGATAGACGCATAGGCGAGAGAAAGAATTCGATCTGGAGCATCAACGGTCATTCACTGGTTTCGCTCCAACGACGCAACAGCTCGAACGGATAAATGCCCGTCCGGTGTCCGTCACTCCATATAAGGCGGATGGCGTAACGCCCAACTATCTGGATGTCAGAAAGTTGGAGGTTTTCATAAAAATCATCGGAAGGCAAAACCCGCAACGGTTCTTTGCCTTGCCTCAACCGCTTGCAACGCGCACACGGGCACTTTTGACGCAGCAGCGTGTGAGAATACTCGCTTAGGTGGCCGTCGTTCCACTGAATTGTAAATCCGTTGGGGCCTCGTTTAATCTTGGTCGGTTGAGGTTTCATGAGCGGATGTATCGTGATCGGGTGGGAAAGGGATTTCCTACCTACGCGGGCTGACTTACCACCTGCGGGTTGGGTTAATTGTCGAAGGGTGGGAAAAGGATTTCCCACCCACAGGTTAGGTTGTTTTTATGGTGGAACCGACAGATATGTAGACACCGGCCGGTAGGTGCGGTTTGCAACCGCACTACCGCGATGTATAAATAATTATTGGCTTAAGCTATAAAATAGGCTCTTAGGCCTCCTGAAAATAATCGGTGTTGATTTGGAGAAAATGTTCCCACTGTTCCGGTATATCATCTTCCATAAAGATTGCCTCAACCGGACATTCAGGTTCGCAGACCCCACAATCAATGCACTCTTCAGGGTCAATGTAAAGCTGGTTGACTGTCTCAAATTCTTCTGCGGTCGGTAACGGGTGAATGCAGTCAACTGGGCAGACATCCACGCAAGCGGCATCCTTGACATCAATACACGGCTCGGCGATTATGTAAGTCAATTTAAGTTCCTCCTTTTTAGTTATGATATTAAATAAAGTCAAAAGTTTGAAAAACCGTGTTAATCATATCATATCAGCGAAACTTTGTCAAATGTAAGTTTTCAAAAAATGAGATTCGCTTATTAAAAATAGCAGAAAAGAAGGAGAAAAATGATAGATAAAACGCATCTGCTCAACGATGAACAGATGAGACACTTTATTATCAATGGGTTCGTGGTTGTCAAAACAGGACTCCCCAAGGGGTTTCACGATGAGGTATTTGAAAAAACCGCCGCGGTGTTTGAGAAGGAGGGAAATCCGGGGAATAACCTATTGCCTAGAATCCCTATGATTCAAAAGGTGTTCGATGATGGGACCGTCATCGGTGCGCTGACGAGTGTTTTGGGTGAGGATTACTACATGCAACCCCATCGCCACCCCCACTATAATGCCCCAAACAGCAAGGGTCAAAATATGCACCAAGATGGCGGGCGACGATGGTCACATCACACCCGACGGCTGTTGGTTTTTTACTATCCGCAAGATACACCCCAAGTGTTGGGGCCCACCGGAATCGTGCCTCGAAGTCACTACTATAACACACCTGATGGCGGCAAAATTAGCGATGAACTCCCGCTCTGTGGCGAAGCAGGTACGATAACAATTGCGAGCTACGACCTCTGGCACAGAGCCATGCCGAATCTTACCGAAAATAAACGTTACATGATGAAATTTCTCTTTGCCCGCATGTCCGAGCCGCAAGCCCCTTCCTGGAACAGCGAGCAAGCCGAGTGGCCGTCGGCTTCCAATGGTCAGCATCAAAGGATGTTTAAGCACGTTTGGGATTGGCATCACGGTAAGACAAACGGGGAGCGGGGAAAAGACCAGCCAGACGGTTCAGCAACGCTATCCGAGTTAATTGATGCACTCGACAACGATTCGGAGTCAATATGTCTCAATACTGCTTATACGATAGGCGAATTTGGGGAGCAAGCTGTGCCTGCGTTGATGGAGAAATTGCAGGATGAATCTGAGGCGATACGCCGAAATGCCTGTTACGCACTTTCCGCAATGGGCGCGCCAGCCGTTGATGCTTTAATCGGGGCATTAGACACTCAAGATTGGTGGGCTCGTGATAGTGCGGCAGAGGTGCTGGGAGATATTGGTCTTTCAGCGAGGGGTGCTGTACCCGCGCTCATGAAGGCAGTACAAGACGAATCGGATGAGGTTCGGTCTCATGCCGTAGAAGCGTTAGGAACAACCGGTCAACAGGAATCTACGGCTGTGCCCGCATTAATCAATGCCCTCGAAGATGAGAATGACAAGGTTCGTCGCAACAGCACTCTCGCGCTGGCCCGATTGGGTCAACACGCCGAGGATGCCGTTGATGCCTTGAAAGCGGCGTTTTCCGATGAGAATCGGTATGTTCGGGGCGATGCGGTGCACGTACTTCATCGAATCGGCACACCGGAGGCGACAAAGGTATTACTCCAATTCCTTACCACCTCCCGATGGTGCCCATTAACGAGCCAACAAAGTACGCATTAGCGACATTATCTTTTGATTGCCCCACAATACACGCAAGTCGTTATCAGCACGTTCCCGTTGACTGTCTCGATTTCCGGTTTGAGATACTCTTGATGATTTGTAACGCAATTCGGGTTATCACATTGCCGATGGTCGGTTGAACTCTGCATTGATGGGGGTTGTGTCAGCACCAACTGTTCAAGTCCCACAAGGCTGGCAATCAGAGCCATCCGAACTGGAACACCGTTTGCCGCCTGCTCGAAATACGCCGCCCGTGGGTCTTCGTCCAACTCATAAGCGAGCTCGTTGACACGCGGCAGGGGGTGCATAATGATTGCGTCGGATTTGGCACCCTGCATCACTTTGGCATTGAGCAGGTAGCTTCGGCTCGCCCGCTCTGGGTCGATATCCGGAGGCAAACGCTCGGCTTGAAGCCGATTGATATATATCACATCCAACTCACCGATGACATCACTGAGTTCATTGGTCTCGATGGGTTCTTGACCGTGAAGATATTTTAACCGGGTGAGCATCCATTCGGGCATCTGAAAACCCTCTGGGGCGACATGCACCAATTTACCGCCGAATCGTGCCACACCATTCGCAAAAGAGTGCGCCACCCTGCCGTATTGCAAATCTCCACAAACACCGACCGTCAACCCTTCTACCCCTCCCTTGCGATGGATGATGGTGTAGAGGTCTGTGAGTGCCTGCGTCGGATGCCGATGGCTACCATCGCCACCGTTGATGACGGGCACCTTGGCGTATCGTGCCATCACTCGTGCTGCACCTGCCAAATTATGACGCACAACGATGAGGTCTGAGTAGTTTGTGACCATTCGCGCTGTATCGGCGATGGTTTCGCCCTTTGCGACAGAAGCCGCGTTCGGGTCGGCGAAGCCAAGTGTCCGGCCATCAAGCCGCTCCATCGCGCTCTCAAACGAGAGGCGTGTGCGCGTACTCGGTTCATAAAACAGCGTTGCTAAGAGCTTGCCTTTGCAGAAGCCTGACCATGTTGCCAACTGCGTCCGCATCTGGTCGGCAAGTCGAAAAACCTGCCTGATTTCAAAAGTGGATAGGTCATCAAGTGTTATAAAATGTCTCACGATTTTGGCCTCAATTTTGGGGGACGGTTCACTGTTTGGAAGTGAAATTTACTGAGACTGCAAGCCATCCAGCGTTTTTTGTGCCCTTGAAGAGAGTTTTCCCTCCGCGATTTCGCTCGTCTCGTGAATTACAATGACGGCATCGATCGCGTTTGGCATGTCGTCCTTACGGTTTAGCATTTTGATTGTCACTTGGCCAAAAGGGGAACTGCCCGAGGCCTGTTGCTGTGTTGCTGTTGAAACCGTAGTGAAGTATCGCCGCCCATGCTCAAGGGTCAGCTCGGCACACCGCCGTAGAACGAACTGCGAAACTCGATCATGCCATGTCGGCGCATTGCCCTGAAACCGAACCTGGTAAGAATCCTCCGACAAACGGGTTTCGCTGTATCCGAACCGCTCTCCCGCCTCATACGGGGTTGCGGCACAACCGGCAAGCCTTGTAACCAGAAAAAATACCACTGTGATGATTGGGATAGTTCTACTCATGATCAACCTTCCAGTGTTGTCAAGTGAGGTTATTGGTCACTCAAACTTACCCACAACTTAATCCTCTTTTTTGTTGTGATGCTCTAAATGGTTAATCAAGTTCTGATTGAGGCTTTTAATATCCGCCCCCATCACGTCAAGGCGTTTATTAACCTCGTTAAACCTTATATTCACTTCCCGCTGGTTTGCACAAGACTGAAAAAAGAAAATCAACAACATTACGAAAAGAACCAAAACACCCGTGAACGTTTGAATCCAACCTTGCACCTTATCCATGACTAAATCCCCCTCTCGTTGTTATTTTTCAACGACTATTATTTTATCACGACTATTTTATCACGTCAATAATTTATGACGACTACTAAAGGAAGTATCAATACAAAAGAGATAAGCAGTATCAACTGAATCATCAGAACGAGGAAAATAATGACTACAATTAGACTACAGACGCTCCACCACGCGCCTGCGACCAATTCACTGCTCCGTCTCATCGCATTCCACACTGAGGTCTCTTCAACCAGAACAACTTGACCATGAAAACACCAACGCGCTCCAAAGTAAATGCCGACCAAGATACCGATGATGGGAGCGAACGTGGTGTTGTGCGGTAATAGTGGAGTTGTAAGTATGATGAAGATTGAGACCCCGATGGTGGTAATCCCAACAACGAACAACCAGAGAAGCGTGGTTCCAAGATAGAGCCAAAACCTGCGTATAACTTGCCTAAATACGGCGAGAGGCGTGATACGCCTTCCTAAATAGGTCTGAGCACTGGCAAACGCAATTCCCCCGTAGAGTAAAGCAAGTATAGCGAGCTCACATCAGTCTATCACCCAATGTGTGAACGCAGAACAGGCAATATGCGAAAAAAAATAAACAGCGGAGATGGCCAAAAACAGTCGGAACTGGGTACGATATAGACTGAATGTTGTGTCCAGAATATCCGCGAATTCCATCGGTTGAAGGGGCGCGCTTGTTGCGGCTTCATTGTCGCTTGCGTTGGACTTTAACATTTTTTATACGCTCAGTATTTCACCGTTCCACCGTCCGAATAAAAAGCAAAAGGAAATTTCGACTTTTTAACAACTTCACCTGTGACAGCATCAGCAAGCCAACTATCGAAGGTTAGGTCGCCATCACCATGGGGGGAAAATTCGCCTTTCAAGAGGTAGCTACCTGCTTTGATATCCACAGAAAAATTGTCCACGATTTGACGAGGTTTAGGCATCACTTCCTTAAAAGACCTGTATATGGTCAGCACCGATATGTTATGCTTCCCCGGAGCAACCGAAATCTCCTTGATGATGATATCTTCGTCCGCATCAATTCTCTCATCCAAGGCTAACAGACCGTCTATCCGCAATGCGAACCGATCAACCCGGTGAATCCACCCGCCATCCGTATCAATTTGGATGGTGGCGAGTTCGGCTTTTGGCAACGCAGGTGCTTTATACTCCGCCTTTGTCGCAAACATATCACCAATTTTTCCGCAACCGACCAACAGCAGAGATAAGAGCATACCCACGAACAGAATAGGGAGACTCGATTTTAGGTTTAATCTCTGCTCGGTCATTGGGTCGTGTAAGTGCTTATCGCGTTTCATTAATGCCTCCTAACAAAAATCACAAAGCCTTTGTTTCCTCTCTTATCGTGCCCAATCCAAACCCGCCTTCACCACAATCTTTACGGAATTGCTCGTCCCCTTAAACGGCGTACTTTTTCGGACATGTTCCATCGCAACTCTGTCATGATGTTCCCCACTGCGCCTCCAGTTGCGGTGCCTCCAGTTGCGAACACGGTAAGTGAACTGTTGCCACATAGACAAATTGTAACGTATCTTACTGTTCTGCCATTTCAGCTTGGGGACATTTGAATAATTCAATGACACTTGATATGTTCCCGGATACAACTGGGATGGTCTAATCCAGTCGCCGCGCTGAGAATTAAACGTAATCTTTTCGCCGGGGTCGAGCGTGAAAACCTCGTCTCGACGGAGAGGGTTCATATTGCCGCATCCTATTCCAGGCTGGCGCGGATCCCTCGACGCATCGTCTACATCAATGATAGACCATGAAATGACAGGTGTGCGCAATCCCTCAAAACTACCATCTCCCGGTTTCACAAGTGTCACGGGGTACTTGTCACGATTAACGAGCGTTACAGAAAACTGTGGCGTTTGATGCGATTCAACAACAGGTGTTGAGGTGGTCAGCTCAATGTCGATTTTGGGCGATTCTTTCGTGTTTGTCCACTTGTAACCCATTATTATAGCCGCAACTAACAGAAGTGAAGTGATATAAAATCGAGACATTTAGCACCTCCTGCTCAAGCGCAGATAGAGACTGGAATGAAATATCAACTTCAAGAAAATCCGTGAGTATCAAGGCGTACAGTCTGACTTCGGGCGTACGGACATCAGCAAAACGCCACAGGACTGGGAGCAAGTTCTGTATCACTGAATCCCGTAAGCCCCTGAGCCCACCAATAGGACACCGCCGATGCGCTCGTTAGACTTGAGTGCCTTGTGTAATTTCTCCAGTGTCTCTTGACGTGATTGGCTCGTGTAAAGTTTCAAGGCAGTACCCCTCCAATTGTGCTGGAATTCGTGTCAATTCGCCGAACATGACTAATTTGGACAGATTTTGACACTCGTTCTCAACCCCAAATCTGGGGGTTAAAATGTCTGCTCCCAGCCGATATAGTAAAACCCACCGTTAAAGCCAAACGGAGCAGACCGCCGCGAATAGGTAAACACACCCGGCGAATCAACAACCACATTTCCCCAGGCATCCACGATCTTCCCGCCTCGGGATTGACCGATGTGATTTTCATCAGGGGTGGCATTAAACAGATTATTCGCACCAATTTTGATTCTGCCGTATTCACCCAATCCATAGCTCAGTTGAACATCAGTGACATATTTAGGCATGTAGGTTTGGTGCTTGCCGCCATCAATCACGGTATAGGCACCGTACCGATGTACAGCGTAGTCCATAGCGACCCTATCGTCCGAATATCGAGTTGACATCGAAACGCGGTCTTTCGGTTGCCATGTCTCAATAATCGAGCGGTCTTGCTCGGTGAACAGTGATTCCGGGAGATCAGCCGGGAGATTTACGTCAGTAATCTCCGTCTCTGTGTAGTTTGCCGCAAAGCTGAACATGAGCGTCCCTTCTTCAGACACAGGATAAGCATAGGATGCGACAACATCTATGCCTTGCGTTTGGGTGTCAGCGGCGTTCATGAAAAACTGTGCTGCTCCAATACCCGAGTCTTCAAGACTTTTTCTAATTTTTGACGGAATCTCTTCGTTGCTGCTTGCCAACCGTCCACTAATGACAACACGGTCACTTATGGTGGCACGATAGAAATCTGTCGTAAGCGTCAACCGATTCAACGGTTGAAAAATGAACCCTGCAGTGACATTGAGTGCGGTCTCTTCTGTCAACTCAGGAATACCAACTGCTTTAGCAATATCGCTGTTATTTCGGAACGTGCCAATCTCTCGGACTATTGTCCCGCCATCAGTCGTATTGGTAAATTGTGTACTGACGTTGTTGAAGTAGACTTGTTGCATTGAAGGAGCGCGAAACCCTGTGCTCGCTGAACCTCGCAGGGCAAGCATGTCAATCGGTTCGTAGCGCAATGCTAATTTCCCATTGATTGTAGAGCCGAAATCGCTGTAGTTTTCGACGCGAGCTGCTGGATTGATCAGTACCTCTTTGATTGGACGGACTTCAACATCGGTGTAGAACGCGAAAGCGGTTCGGAGTTCGTCCACCTCATTTGAAGGTTGGAAACCGGGAAACACTTGGATGCTACCCGCTGCTCCGCCGGGTCCATCGTAATCCTTGTAGGAGAGTTCCTCGCCTGCCCCGATCTGGTAGATGTCGTTCCGAAATCCGCCGCCTGCGGCAATGTTTCCCCAGTCCATGGGCAGTGAAAAATCGACTGCGACTGTATTGAGGAAAAGCCTCAAGTTGCCCGCATCTGCAGATGACGGACTGGAGCCCTCCTTAGCAACGAGTGAGGCGTTGTGCGAATTGCTGACGTTGAAGGCAAATGTATTGCCCCCTGTGACTACACTGGCATCCATCAACAAACCGTTAGCGAACGTCCGCTTGAGACCGACTCCAATGGAGTAATCAAGTATATCCGTGTTAATTAAGGGGAGAAAACCGTCAGGGTAGTCAGACCCTTCTGGGTTGCGGTCGAGTTGATTGGCTCTTCGATAGAATCCGGCACTTGTGTTCGTACGATTTGACAAATCCAGGAAACTGTAAAAGGTTGCGCCCTGCCAGATGCCATCAATCGGCTTATCCAAATTCAGGGCAAGGGCGATTTGACGAGATTCCGCATCCCCGAGGCGGAAATTTCGGCGGTCAAAGTTGTGTTCTTTGTTGCCGGGGTCGTTCATGATTTGGATAGGGGTGGTTTTTCCAACTTCAGTACTTGGATACTGAATGACACCGGTCAAGCCGGCGCGATTGGTTGGCAACCTATCCCGATATTCAAACGCCCCATGAAACGTCCCATCCTCGCCGAACTTAAAACCGTTGTTAGCTCCCAATACGAATGTGCCTCCGTCGCCCGCGTAAGTGGAACCGTAGGAGGTTCGGAATCCTCCTTCATAGTCATCCTTGAGCACGATGTTGATGACACCGGCGAGCGCGTCTGAGCCGTACTGCGCTGAGGCACCATCGCGCAGGACTTCAATTCGCTTAATTGCACTTACGGGAATCGCATTCATGTCCACTCCCGCCGTACCGCGACCAACGGAGGTGTTGACGTGAATTAACGCGCTACCGTGCCGCCGTTTCCCGTTGACAAGCACGAGAACCTGGTCAGGCCCTAGGCCTCTGAGTGTCGCTGGACGGAGCGCATCAGTACCGTCACTGATTGACGAACTTGAAAAGTTGAACGATGGGGCTAACGCCTGCAACACACGTCCCACTTCGGTATGCCCCGTCTTGCGGATTTCGTCTGCTCTGATGACATCAACCGGCACGGGTGAATCAAGCCGACTTCGCTCAGGGGCCCGCGTACCGAGTGTGATGACCTCTTCAAGTTCGATGGTTGGGGTCGTCGCTTCCTCTGCCTCTTGCGCCATGAGTGAAGCGGTAAAGCACACAACAACTAAAAGTAAAGTGAAAAAGATAACCTTCATTAAAGTCTCCTGTAATTTTGGAAAAAAGTGAATCACCTGAAAATCACAAAAAAAGGGGCTCAGGTACAAGTTACCTAAAGCCCCTGTGAAAACGTGATTGACACCAGCTAAACGGAATAGGCACCTACTCAAATACCTGAAGTTTGCCATTTTTGACGATTAGTACAATCGGGGCATAATCCGCGTCCCCGTTGGTGTCAAAAGAGAACTGTCCTAAAACCGTGTCGAAATCTCTTATATTTGTTAGCGCGTCCCGAATCGCGGTTGAATCGGTTGCCATTGAACCAGTTAATTGTGCATTCGCGATCGCTTCTGCTAGAATATAGACCGCGGCATACGACTGCGCGGCGTAAATGTCGGGCTCCATACCGTACTTCGCGCTGTAATTCTGAATGAAGGCTTGATTTCCCGGTGTGTCAGCTCCGCTGAACCAACTCGCAAAAGTAATCGAACCTTCGGCAGCATTACCCGCACTCTGTATATCCGGTCCGGACAACACAATACTGATGAAGGGGATATCATAAGGAATCCCAAGCTCCCGACCTTGGATGAGAATTTGGATCAACTCTATTTGTTGAGCGGAGACAAAAATCGCATCCGGATTCGACATCTTTATCCGAGTCAATCGCTCCGAAAAGTTGGTCTCACCGGTTACGAAAGTCTCTGTAGCTACGACCGCAACGGCGTTCTCAGCGAATGTCTCTTTGAACTTCGAGTCGCTATCCTGGGAAAAGAGATCTACGCTATCCGATATCGTAGCCACCTGCTGATAGCCGAGTTTCTCCTGAGTGACTTTGACACCTCCAGGAATCAGCACATCTGTAGAGTGACTCGCCCGGAAGATAAAATCGCCAATGTCAGTCAAGCCAGAGGCAATAACAACTGGGCTCAACGCCACGACCTGATTTTCTTGCGCGATTGGAAAGACAGATTGGGCAACATGTGAGGTCCAGACACCGAGAATAGCAGGGACTTTGTCTTGATGAATCAGTTTGTTGAGCGCCTCAATTGCCCCTTCTGTTGTGCTCCGATCGTCCTCAATGATGAACTTGAGCATTGCATCATCGCGCTGTGCGTTGTTAATCTCTTCAAGAGCCATGTTAAAGCCATTTTCCATCACCAGAGCACCCGGACCGTATTCACCTGGTCCGAGTACCCCCGTCTGAGGCAAGACGACACCAATGGAAATTTCGCCACTGAGACTTTCCATCTGAGGCATCTCGTCATCAGACAGGATCGAAACCAACTCATCACAAGCGGAAAGCCCCACAACCAGAACCGCAACCGCCAATACAAACGCGAACCGTGTAATTCTGCTAACCTTCATGTTGAACTCCCTTGTTTTTATCGGAAGACATTGTCAAAACCGAAACACCTGTCATCAGCGAGTCAGCTGATGACAAGGTTCCGGTTCTGCACATTTGACACTGAGGCTTACTCACCAAACGGTATCAAACTCAAATCGCCTACAGGGACCTTGACTTTAAGTATAACCGGGTCGTAAATCGCGTCCCCGCCGGGGCCAAAAGAGAAGTCGCCTAAAGCCGTGGGCAAATTCATGGTCTGCGCCAGCGCGTCCCGAATCGCCATTGCATCCATTGATTGGGCCATCCTGAGGGCTTCAGCGAGAATATGGAGCGTCGCATACGATTGCGCCGCCCAGGCGGGCGGTTCCATATTGTACATCATCCTGTACTTCGCGACGAAGGCTTGATTCATTGGTGTATCAACCGAGCTGTCCCAACCTATCAAGGAAATCGCCCCCTCGGCGGCAGCACCTGCCCTTTGCACGTCGTCTATGGTCAATTCGGGAATAATAAAGGGCACATCGGTAGAAATCCCAATTCGGCGGCCTTGAACCAGAACCCCAACCATCTCGTTGGATAAACCCGCGACAAAAACAGCATCAGGATTCGACTTCATTATGTTAGTGAGCTGGGCAGAAAAGTCGGTATCTCCCTTTTTAAAGGTTTCTGTGATCAGAATCTCGACCCCGTTCTCCATGAGTGATTTCATCAAGACCCCGTGTGCATTCATGGAGTAGGCATCTGCTTCGTCATATATCGTAGCCACCTTTGTATAGCCGAGTTTCGCATGAGTCGCCATGATACCTGGAGGGATAAACACATCGGTGGTAAGACCGGCCCGGAAGGTAAAATCGTTCTCCTCGTTCAAACCAGAGGCGGATGAGGTGGGACTAAAAGCCACAACTTCATGCTGGTTTGCAAGTGGAAAAACCACTTCGGCCTGACTTGAGAACGCAGGACCGAGGATAACAGAGACCTCATAGTCATGAATCAGACTATCGAAGGCGGCATTTGCGCCCTCTACGGTGTCTTGACTGTCCTTGATCATTAACATGATTGTTGCATCGCCGATCTGTATCTCGTTAATCTCTTGCAGAGCCAGCATAAAGCCGTTTTTCATTGGTACGCCATACGGTTCGCCGAAATCCCCTGTCAGTGGTAAGACAACGCCGACGGGAATCGCTCCACTGAGTCCTTCCATATCTTCCATCTCAGGCGGGTCTTCAGTCAGAAAATCAACTATCTGCCCTAGCCCATCAACCGTAGTGGAATCGGGGCATCCGGAAAGCCCCACAATCAGAGCCGCAATTGCCAATACATACGCGAATGTTGTGATTCTTCTTATATTCATGTTGAACTCCTTAGTTAATGAAAATTTCAGGCAGGAACAATTGAGAACAACTCCACCGCTCCCAACCTGATTCGTTGTTAATTGATATAACCAAACTCAAGTTGCCACCTATCGTCAGAAAAGACGAGATTTTTGTATCGAATCTCCCTTGAAACCTGAAAAACCGTTTTCGGGCAAAGCATCCCCCTGACATTTCGGTGTGAAAAACTTAACCTTTGCCTATTTTTCCATAAAATTAAAATGATTGTCAAGTTAAAAACAGATCTGATTCTTTGATTTCACGCCAACTTTGAGGTTTCTCACTTGAAGACTTCAAATTGACCGTCTTTGACAATCAGTATCTTAGGGTCGTAAACTGCATCCCCGTGAGGATCAAAAGAGAACTGACCCAAAACGGTGTCAAAATTTTTGATATTCGCCAGCGCGTCCCGAATTGCACTGGAATCGGTTGCCATTGAACCGGTTGACCGTGCATCCGCAATCGCCTTAGCCAGAATATGGACAGCGGCATACGACTGCGCGGTCCAAGGGTTCGGTTCGCTATCGTACCTTGCTCGGTAGTTCTGGACGAAGGCTTGGTTTCCTGGGGTAGAAGCGGTGCTAATCCAACCTGCAAAAGAAATCGCACCCTCAGCGGCAGGCCCCGCGTTTTCCACGTCGCTTATCAGGCTTGTAATAAAGGGAATCTCGGTGGAAATCCCAAGCTGGCGGCCTTGAACCATAATCCCAGTCAGCTCCGGCGGTAAAGCGGCGATAAAGATGGCATCGGGATTGGCCCCCTTTATCCGAGCTAACTGGTCAGAGAAATCGGTATCGCCACTTTGGAAGGTCTCTGTGGTCAGAACCTCGACCCCGAGCTCGGTGAGCGTATCCATGAACTTTCCGTGGCTATCAATGGAGTAGGGATCGATTTTATCGTATATTGTCGCCACACGCTGATAGCCGAGCTTCGCATGAGTCACCTTCACGCCGCGAGGAATCAGCACATCTGTGGTGAGCCCAGCGCGAAAGATAAAATCCCCAAGCGCGCTCAGACCAGAGGCGTTTGAGGATGAGCTAAACGCCACAACCTGATTCTGTTGTGCGATTGGAAAAGCCGCTTCTGCCTGACCTGAGGTCGTGGGACCGAAGATAACAGATACGCCATTTTGAACAATCAGTTTGTTGAAGGCTTTAGCTGCGCCCTCTACGGTACTCAGATCGTCCTCAATGATGAACGTAAGTCTGGTATCGCCGAGCTGTGCATTATTCACTTCTTCAAGAGCCATCTCAAAACCACGTTTTATCGGTAGGGCGAACGTGGCCAGCCGTCCGGTGACAGGTAAGACGAGGCCAATAGGAATCTCTCCACGAAGCCCACTCGAAATGAGTTCATTGATCGAATTTTCGCAGGCGGAAAACCCTACAATCAGCACGGCAATCGCCAATACATACGTCAATCTTGTGATTCTTGTAACGTTCATGTTGAACTTCCTTATTTTCATCGGAAAACAGTGTTAAAACCGAAGCACCTGCCATCAGCGAGCGGTTGACGACAGGGGCCCCGGTTTATACACATCTGACGCTTGGCTTACTCAAAGGCCTGAAGTGCCCCGTCCTTGACGATTAGTACAATCGGGTCATACATCGCCTCGCCGTTCGGGTCAAAAGAGAAATTGCCTAAAATCGTGGGAAAATCCATGGTCTGCGCCAGTGCATCCCGAATCGACATGGAATCGGTTGCCTCCGCTCTCATAATTGCATCGGCGAGAATATAGAGCGTAGCATACGACTGGGCCGCCCACGGCTCAGGTTCAATACCGTACCGCATTCGGTAATTTTGGACGAAGGCTTGATTTCCTGGAGTCGAAGCGATGCTAGTCCAACCTGAAAAAGTAATCGCCCCTTCAGCGGCATCGCCCGCTTTTTGCACTTCGGCGTTGCTCAGGTCGGGAACAACAAAGTGAACAGAGGAGGAAATACCGAGTGCGCGCCCTTGAATGATAATCTCAGTCATCTCTCGTGCCAAAGCGGAGATAAACAGCGCGTCAGGCTCCATGTCCATTATATTGGTTAATTGAGCAGAAAAATCGGTATCGCCGGTTTGGAAAGTCTCCACAGCTAGAATCTCGACCCCGTTCGCTTCAAGGGCTTTCCTTACCTCCTCGTTGCTACTCGTGGAGTAGACATCAATGTCATCATATATTGTCGCCACTTTTGTATAGCCGAGTTTCGCCTGAGTCGCCATCACGCCGCTAGGGTTGAGTAGATCTGTGGCGAGACCAGCACGGAAGATAAAATCTCCAATACTGCTCAAACCAGCAGCGGAGGAGATCGAACTGAAAGCTACCACGCCATTCTCTTGTGCAATCGGAAAAGCATCTTTGAGGTGAGTCGAGATAGCAATACCGACCATAGCAGATACGTCTTGATCAACCAGTTGCTGTACGGCTGCCATCGCCCCCTCTACGGTGCTCTTATCATCTGCCGTGATGAATGTGAGCTCTGCATCGGTGAGCTGTGCGGCGTTAATCTCGTCGCGTGCCATCTCAAAGCCACGCTGCATTGGCAACCCATACGGCTCGGCATATTCCCCTGTTAGTCCGACGACAACGCCGATGGGAATCTCTCCACCCATCATCTGAGGCATCTCGTCATCGGACAAAATCGAAACCAGCTGATCGCAGGCGGAAAGTCCTACAATCAGCACGGCAATTGCCAATACATACGCGAACCTTGTGCTTCTTCTTATATTCATGTTGAACTCCTTATTTTTAAATGAAAAATTCAGGCAGGGACAATTGAGAAAAACACCACCGCCCTCAACCTGATTCATCGTTGATTGATATAATCAACCCTATTACCACCTATCGTTACCAAAAACGCTCTGGGGCAAAGCATTCCGCCCTGACGTTTTGGTTTAAAAAACTTAATCTTTGCCTATTTTTTCATAGATTGGCGGTTGTTGTCAAGTAAAAAAACGCAGATTGCCTTAACGGAATGTGTTCCTACTCGAAGTTCTCAAGTTGGCCATTTTTGACAATCAGTACCTTTGGGTTGTAAACTGCGTCTCCGTTCGCCTCAAAAGAGAAATTACCGAAAATCGTGGGGAAATCCATGATATTTGCCAGTGCGTCCCGAATTGCCGTTGCATCCGTTGTCATTGAACCAGTTAATTGGGCATTACCAATCGCCTCGGCTAGAATATAGACCGCGGCATACGACCGTGCGGCGTAGTTGTTTGGCTCCATACCGTATCTTGCGCTATAATTCTGAACGAAGGCACGATTCCCTGGTGTGTCAGCCGTGCTCGACCAACCCACAAAAGTAATCGCACCCTCGGCGGCAGGGCCCGCGGCTTGCACATTGGCTGTGGTCAGTGTGCGAACAATAAAGGGAACAGTGGAGGGAATACCGAGCTCGCGAGCTTGAATCATAATCCCAGGCTTTTCCGGTGATAAAGCGGAGACAAAAATAGCGTCAGGGTTCAACGCCTTTATCCGAGTTAACTGAGCGGAAAAGTCGGTCTCGCCGCTTCGGAAGGTCTCTATGGTCAACACCTCAACACCGTTCTCAGTGAGCACTTCCCTTAACGCCTCATCGCTATCCGTGGAGAATAAATCGTTTTCATCATACATTGTAGCCACTTTTTTATAGCCAAGTTTCGCATGAGTCGCCTTGATGCCGCTAGGAATTAACACATCTGTGGTGAGAGCGGCGCGAAAGACAAAATCACCTATCGCGCTGAGTCCACGGGCGGCGGATGTCGGACTAAATGCCACGACCTGATTCTCTTGTGCAATCGGAAAGGTTTTTTCGGTCGCACTTGAGGTCGCGGGCCCGAGGATAGCAGGCACCCCTTGATCGATTAGTTTTGCAAAGGCTTCAATCGCGCCCTCTGCGGTGCTTCGATCGTCTTCGAGAATGAACTTGATTCTCGCATCGCCGAGCTGCGCGTCGTTAATCTCTTTGAGAGCTAGTTCAAAGCCTTGTCCCATTGGTTCGCCAAACGCAACGGCGAGCCTCCCTGTCAGAGGTAAGACAACGCCAATGGGAATCTCTTCACCTTCCATCTGAGGTGTATCATCACTAGATAAAATCGTAACGACCTGATCGAGCGTATTTTCGCAGGCGGAAAGCCCTACAATCAGAGCCGCAATCGCCAATACAAACACTAATATTGTGATTCTTCTGATGTTCATATTAAACCTCCTTAGTTGTGGAATGAAAAAGCTTGGGCAGGGCAGAATCAAGAAAACCGCCTACCCAAACCGATTTCGTTGTTGATTGATATGATAAAACTCAAGTCCCTACCTATCGTCAGAAAAAATGAGTTTTTGTATCAAGACCTAAAAAAACCGATTTTGGGCAAAGCATTCCCACTCTGACGTTTCGGTGTGAATAACTTGCCCCTTGCCCATTTTCCCAGACGTTGAACAAATGGTCTACCGAAGCAAACTTCTTCAACTCCATCTAGTGTAACGCTGTATATTCACCTAGTGTAACACTGTAGAGCACGGCACAAAAACGAAAATTAAGAGTTAAAAATGAAGACATCACGGATATCCGTGAAACTCTATTTTCTCACGGTTGGTGAATGCCATCAGATTGCATAAGCGTCCGCCACACGCTTCAACGACCAGACAGCCCATTGAACCGTAGCAACCGCTACGATTGATAGGACAATGCCACTCAGTTGTAACACAATGCCTCTCAGTTTTTCTTTTCGTGGGCAGGTTAGCAAGCGCAGAGCGGAGAACAGATCAACAACTAGAAAGAGCAACCACGTCACGTTGACAATGGACAAAATCTGATGGAGTGAAAGCCCGATATACATTCGACCAAGTATATGGTTAGAGTATTCATTGCGGTCAGAAGCATGTAGAATCCATATAACCATGATTAAAAACAGAAAAACGTAGATAGTTGTCCCGAGAACGCTGGCATACCAAATCTGGTTGGTAACTCTCCTCAATGCAAATCTCATTTCAGAGCCCCCTCCTCCTAACGAAACGACTTTGATGATTACTTAAAGACCTCAAATTGGCCGTTTTTGACAACCAATACAATCGGGTCGTAAGTCGCGTCCCCGACGGAGTCAAAAGAGAACCTACCCAAAACGGTGTCAAAATTCATGATATTTGCCATTGCATCCCGAATCGCATTGGAATCCATTGAGTCTGCCCGCTTGATAGCAGTCGCCAAGATATAGACAGAAGCATACGACTGCGCGGCGAAGGTGTTCGGTTCGACACCGTATCTCATCCTGTAGTTCTGAACGAAGGCTTGATTGCCCGGGGTGTCAGCCGTGCTGACCCAACTGGTAAAAGTAATCGCACCTTCGGCGGCATCGCCCAGGCGTTGTATCTGGTCTGAGGCAAGGGTAACGGTAACAATAAAGGGAATGTCGGCGGGGATGCCAAGCTCGCTCCTTTGCATCAGAATCTTGGTCGTCTCTGGTGGTAGTGCCGAAATAAAGACTGCGTCAGGATTTGAGTTCTTGATGCGAGTGAGTTGAGCAGAAAAGTCAGTATCGTCGGTTTCAAAGGTCTCAGTCGTCAAAATCTCGACACCGTTCGCATTGAGCGATTCTGTCAACATTGCATCGCTACTATGGGAAAAGACATCAACGCTATCGGCTATCTTAGCGACTCGCTGATACCCCAGTTTTTCATGGGTCATCTGGACACCGATAGGCACCAGTTTATCCACAGTGAGACTCGCCCGAAAGCCAAAATCGCTAAGCGCGCTGAGACCGCGAGCTGCGGATGTCGGACTAAACGCCACGACCTGATTTTCGCCCGCAATCGGAAAAACCTCTTTAGTCGCACTTGAAGTTGCGGGCCCGAGGATAGCAGGGACCTTATCTTGATTAATCAGTTTATTAAAGGCTTCAACGCTGCCCTCTACGGTGCTCCGATCATCCTCGGTAATCAACCTGATTCTCGCATCGCCGAGCTGCGCGTTGTTAATCTCCTCAAAAGCGAGTTCCGTCCCTTGTTGCATTGCTACGCCGCTTGAAGCGAGTGGACCTGTCTCCGGCAAGACAAAGCCAATGGGAATTTCTCCACTGAGACCCGTAAGCTGAGGCATATCGTCACCAGACAAGACCGAAACCAACTCATCGCATCCGGAAAGCCCCGCCATCAGCGCAACAATCGCCAATACAAACGCGAACCTTGTGATTCTTCTGATATTCATGTTAAACTCCTTATCTTTTCATCGTAAAATCTAAAGTGTCTGCCATCAGCCACTCGCTGATGACAGATTCAGTGATACACATCCTGCCCTGAGGCGACCTATTCAAAGACCTCAAATTGGCCGTTCACCACAACCAGTATCGTCGGGTCGTAAACCGCGTCCCCGTTGCGGTCAAAAGAGAACGCCCCCAAAATGGTGTCAAAATCCGTAATATTCGCCAGCGCGTCCCGAATCGCCGTTGAATCCGTTGATTTGGCATTCGCAATCGCCTCAGCGAGAATGTAGACTGCGGCATACGACTGCGCCGCCCAAGCGTTCGGTTCAATTCCGTATGCCGCTCGGTAATTCTGGACGAAGACCTGATTTCCCGGTGTCGAAGCGGTGCTGGACCAACCTGTAGAAAAAAGCAGACCTTCGGCAGCAGGGCCCGCTGCTTGTATCTCATCTATTGTCACCTGGGCAACAATAAAGGGAATAGAGGCGGGAATACCGAGTTCGCGACCTTGAATCATAATCCCTGGCATGTCCGGCGGTAAAGCGGCAATAAAGATAGCATCAGGATTCAACGCTTTTATTTTTGTCAATTGGTTGGAAAAATCGGTATCGCCAGTTTGGTATGCCTCTCGTGTCAGAATTTCGACACCGTTCTCAGTAAGTGCTTTCGTAAATCCGTTGTAGCTACTTTGGGAAACAACATCAATTGCATCATATATTATGGCAACCCTCTGGTAGCCAAGTTGCTCACGAGTCACCTTCACGCTGTTCGGAATCAGTACATCTGAGGTGAGCGTCACACGGAAAATAAAATCGCCAAGCGCACTCAAACCAGAGGCACCTGAGGTAGGGCTAAGTGCCACAACCCCATTCTGTTGCGCGATTGGAAAAGCCGATTGGGACTGACTTGAGCTCGTAGGACCGAGGATAACAGGCACACCATCTTGATCAATCAGTTTCTCGAAAGCTTCAATCGCGCCATCCACAGTACCCCGGTCATCCTCAGTGATAAACACAAGTCTTGCATTCCCGAGTTGTGCGCTGTTAATCTCCTCAAGCGCCAATTCAAAGCCGTGTTTCATCCGTACACCAACCGAATTAAGTCGGCCCGTGCTCGGGTAGAGGACACCAATGGGAATCTCTCCACTGAGACCTTCTAGCTGAGGCATATCGTCACCAGACAAAAGCGATGTGAACTCATTGAACGCCCTGTCGCAGGCGGAAAGCCCCACAATCAAAGCCACAATTACCAATACAAACGTGAGTCTTATGATGTTCATGTTGCGTTAACTCCTTAGCAAGTTTAAAAAATAAGCTTATGGAAGGGGATTTTTCACCTGTGAGAGGGAGTTCCTACTCCCGATATACCTGATCAATAAGGGACTTCAGTTTCAAAGAAATCGGGTTTTTTCAAAGTACGGGCGGGGGGACCCCGCCCCTACGGGTTTCTAAAATGTGAAGTTTATTCTTGAAAGTTGCTCTGAATTTTTCAATTATGCTATTTGAATTGCCAACTTTCGCAATAATGATTCACGTATATAAATACCATCTAAACAACACAAAAAAGCCGTCATTATCGTAACAGAGTGGAGGCATCAATTCAAGAAAAAATTGTTTGCAAAAATCGAGCGGCATACACGGAATTTTAACGCAAAAACGCAAAGATGTAAACCCGCAAAAAGTTTTGTGTTGATCGGTTTGGTGATTTTTGGTATAATTGACCGCAATCCATTTGTGTGAAGGATGTTAATTTTTAAGGAGTTCCGCAATTGTGAATCGAAAGGTCATCGCGTCAATTCTAGCTATTGTATTGTTGGGGTTTGGCTTACAACGGATTGGCTACAGTCAGGTCGTGGACATCCCGGACACTAGGCTCCGTGCGCGTATTGAGCGGGTTTTCCGTAAGGGACCAGGTGCCCCGATAACCAAAGCGGAGATGGCGACTTTGACCAAGTTTTCCGCACCAATCGCTTCCATTAGCGATCTGACTGGACTTGAGTTTGCAACAAGCTTGACATCGCTTGATCTTTCGGAGAACTCGATATCCGACATCTCAGCACTTGAGGGTCTGACAAACTTGACATCGCTAGTGCTTTCAAAGAACTCGATATCCGACATCTCGGTGCTGGCGGACTTGACAAACTTGACTGGATTGTCTCTTGGGAAGAACTCGGTGTCGGATATCTCTGCAGTTGAGGGATTGACAAACCTGACATGGCTATATCTTGGGGGGAACTCGGTATTGGACATCTCGGCAGTTGCGGGATTGACAAACCTGATATTGTTAGATCTTGAGGAGAATTCGGTATCGGACATCTCGGCAGTTGCGGGATTGACCAAACTCAGAGAACTATTTCTTAGGGATAACTCGATATCTGATCTATCGGCACTGGCAGGATTGACAAACCTAGAATGGCTGTTTCTTGACGACAACTCGATATCCGACCTATCGGGACTTGAGGGACTGAAAAACCTGACATGGCTAGACCTTCCCCGTAATTCGATATCCGACCTGTCGCCACTTGGAGGCCTGGCAAACCTAGTATTGCTGGATGTTCAGCAGAACTTGATATCCGACATTTCAGCACTTTCGAGTTTAACAAACCTGCGAGAGTTGTATCTTGGGGGCAACTCGGTATCGGACATCTTGGCACTGGCAGGATTGACAAACCTGACATCACTGTATCTTAACAACAACTCGGTATCGGACATTTCGGCACTTTCGGGTTTGACAAACCTGAAATCACTGTATCTTCATAAGAACTCGGTATCCGACATATCAGCACTGTCGGGCTTGACAAACCTGGAACAGCTGTATCTTAACAACAACTTGGTGTCCGACATCTCTGTCCTTGCGGGTTTAACAAACTTGAGCAGTTTGTATCTTGTCAACAACTCGATAGCCGACCTATCGCCTTTGGTGGCAAACACGGGAATGAAGGGTAGAGACAAGGTTTTTGTGTGGCGTAACCCCCAGGTTTTTGTGTGGCATAACCTGCTGAGTTACCCATCAATCTACACGTATATTCCAACTTTACGGGACAGAGGAGTTAGGATAGAGTTTGATTACCGAACGCCTCAGACGCTTTTGAAAATCGCAGGAGATGGGCAACAGGGGGTGCTCAACACGGCACTGGCAAATCCGTTTGTCGTTGAGGTCAGGGACCAGAAGCACACGGTGTTTGAGGGCGTACCTGTGACGTTTACCATCACTACGGGTAGCGGAACGCTCTCTGTTGAGTACACGGAGACAGATGCCAATGGCAGGGCAGAGAGTACCTTGACGATCGGAAGCATTGGTACGAACACGGTTCAGGTCAGGGCGACTGATCTTTTAGAACCGCTCATCTTTACGACTACCGCTACTACAGGGTTCACGATAATCATCCCTAAAGGCGTTAGTCTTGTCCACATACCGTTGGATGTCAAGGCAGTCAACGACGTGGCAATGTCCATTGATACAGTGGGTGCCTTCTTTGATACCTTGGGCGATGCCGTTAATTTCATCCTTACGTACGATACGGCCGCCGGTCAATGGCGTAGCTATTTGGGGGATAACAGTAGGGGCTCTGGGGCGGATGTTGCGATAACCGATGGCCTCGGATTAATCACTGTCATGCAAGCTGCGACGACGCTGACACTCATCGGGGACGCACTCGGTATGGATGGTATTAGCCGTATCCGTCTCTCAACGGGTCTCAACCTCGTCGGGCTACCGCTTAACGATGAACGGCTTAGCGTTGTCAGTGACCTGATGAGATTGCCAGCGTTTGCCGATGTCGTCACTTCAATTACGGTATATGTGGTTGATGCGGTCGGTGGTGAAGGGAAGTTCAGGACGGTAGCACGAGCGGGCGACGATGGAGATATTGCGCTCACAGGCGACATCGCGATGTTGGTCACCGCTACTGCTGATGCAACGGTGGCTCTCTCCGGTAGCATTTGGAATAACAGTGTGGGTATCAATGGGGGTGTTGCTCCTCGATGACAGTGTTGGCTTCAACGCAGAAGATGCCCCGTCCACGGGGTTGAGCGGAAAACTTGGATCACTTTAACTTAAAGAAAAGGGAAGCATGAATCAAAAAGAGGACATTTCATCGCCCCTTGCGGGTGACTCTGGCGGTCTATCAGAACGCAAGCGGAGCTCCGACCAAGAGACCGAGCGTATTTCTACAAAGGAATCTTCTACAGGTCGTTTTATTCTCAGTACGCTGGTCTTTGGGTCGATACTGATTATTCTGACCTGTTACTGGATTATCTCCGCAGAAAATCGTGTTGTGTGGGAACTCACAGACTTCTCGATTTTCCCAACGGTGCTGTTTACCTTCTTCCTATTGGCGGCGGGCAACCTGGTGCTGAAGCGTTTCTTTAAACGCCCTGCCTTGAGCGATGTGGAGTTGGTGACGACGTACATCATGGTATCTGTGGCGACTGCGCTCGCGGGCCATGACATTGTGCGGCAGTTGGTGCCGATGATTGCGAATGCGGCCTGGTTTGCAACACCTGAAAACGAGTGGGAGGAGCTCTTCTTCCGGTTTATGCCGACCTGGCTGACCGTCAGAGACCGTCGGGTGCTACAGGGCTACTTTGAGGGCGATGACAGCTTCTGGAATGAATATTACATCAACGCTTGGTTGATGCCGATTATCGCTTGGACAGCTTTGGTTGTGGTGTTGATGTTTGTGATGCTCTGCATTAACATCATCGTCAGGAAGCAGTGGGTTGAGCATGAGAAGTTAAGCTATCCACTCACTGTGATGCCGATTGAACTAGCTGGCAATACATCAAAGCTGTTTTCCAATAGACTGATCTGGCTCGGCTTGGGTATCGCGTTTGGTCTTGAGATTCTCGCGGGCATCAACTATCTCTATCCCGTTATCCCGTCGTTAAAAATCAAAACTATCCTTCAGCTTACGGATCGACCTTGGAACGTCCTTGGTCGTGGCAATCGGGGGATACCGATTTATGTTTACCCTTTCGCCATTGGGCTCGGTTATCTGATGCCGTTAGACCTGTCGCTGTCGTTCTGGTTATTCTATCTGTTCTGGAACGCGCAACGGGTGTTTTTTAGCACGACGGGCTGGCTCACAGCGATGGGTATGCAAAACCACCAAAGAGCCGGCGCGTGGATCGGCATCGCTGTGCTCGCGCTTTGGACGAGCCGAAAGCACATCGGACAGGTGATAAAAAGTGCGTTTTCAACCCAGAGATCTGAAGACCCGCTCTACCGCTTAGCGGTGTTCGGAATGATATTGGGAATAGCGTTCATCCTCGTTTTTTGGGCCCAGGCGGGGCTGTCGCCGTGGGTGGGTGCCGGATACTTCGGTATCTATTTTATTCTCTGTATCGGGATGACCCGAATGCGTGCAGAGCTAGGCCCGCCAACCCACGAACTGCACAATATGCATCCCGACCATATTATGGTCACGTTCCTCGGCTCTCGGCCGCTTGGCACGGCAAACCTGACAAACACGACGCTCCTTTCATGGTTGGCTTACGGCTACCGATGTCACCCGATGCCGCACCAGCTAGAGGCATTCAAGATTGGGTCGCATTTCAAAATCAAGGAAAATCGGTTGGTTATGGCGATGATTATTGCGTCAATTGTCGGCGCGATAATGTCGATCGGTGCTCACATCGCGATTTATTACAAGTACGAGTTCGCACTCTGGGGACGAGGCGAATTCTCCCGATTGCAGAGCTGGATCGCGTTCCCGAAAGCCCCAGACATTGAAGGCATCCAACACCTCGGATTCGGCTTTCTCTTTACAATTGTTCTGACGGTATTAAAGCGGAGTTTTCTCTGGTGGCCGCTCTATCCGGTCGGATACGCTGTCGGATGGGGATGGGCAATCGGTTGGATGTGGTTCTCTATCTTCTTGGGCTGGCTCTTTAAGCGATTGCTGTTCACCGGCGGTGGGGTCAGAGCTTATCGGCAGGCGTTGCCGTTCTTTCTGGGGCTTATCTTTGGACAATTCCTCGCTGGAAGTCTGTGGAGCTTGATTGGCGTTGTGTTCGAGATGAATGTGTATACCCTCTTTCCGTGAAATCCACCCCGGTAGCTCTGAAATTTTGACAAAACCCACGGGACACCCTGCTCCCGGCGGATCAAGAGGCAAACGATACCCATCTAGCGGCGTTGATGGCACCCCGCACTGCCGTATTAGAATGCGAGATTATCTTGGATGCGTTACACGAAAATGATTGGCATCGGGAACGAACGGCGAAAGCGTTAGGCATTAATCGGAGAACGCTGTATCGGAAAATGGCCGAGCATGGAATCACAAATTCAAGGTGATGGGGCATCGATGTCCCAATTTGTGGGACATTTATGTCCCGTCCGTTTAGCTTAGGTGGGGACTGGGTTTTGAGGGATTTTCGATTTGGACAGGTATTTGATATGAGACATTAATGTCCCATCGGTGGTGAGGGTATTCAGGTTTGATGCGGGTTTGCGAGTTGGTATGAAAATTGCCCAACTTGGATTTACTTCTCGTGTCTCTACTTCCGCGAGTCGTTAAAAAATCCAAAATGGTCAAACCCATATCTCTCGCGCTAGGGCACTTCTAAAATCGAAGTTGAAAGCCTTTGTAGAAGGAAAGGTATGAAATAGGATTGTAGAAACTTTGACGAGGTATCGCAATTGTACGTTAAACAAAGGAGGTAAAGCTGATGAAACGCCAAAACCGTTTTGATTACTACAGACCTTTAACAATCTCTATGTTCATCGTGGGAGTTGGGCTTATCTTGGCATCTCTTATTCTGCTTTCTCGGATTGGTTTCAATGGCAAATCTGACGAGATAAAAAAACAGGATGGCCACGTTCACACTCTCCACAGCCACAGTCCAGAACATCCTAACGTTGAGGCTGCCGCCAAGGAGAGAGCGGAGGCAAAGGCAAAACAGAAAGGCAATACGGTCAGTACCTCAACATCTGGTATCTTCGACCCTCTTCCAACTGTTCCTCATCAGGACAATGGGCAGTTGGGTAACAATCAATCGGACCAGGACGAATTAGAGTCCGAAGTGGTTATCCTTGATGAGAAGGATTATCTTGATGAAAACGGGAACGTAATCGACTTTCAGAAGTGGTGTCTTGCCCGTATGCACAAAAACGGGTGGTTCAAACCGGAAGATATTCCTATCATCTATGAAGAACCGAATGGTCACCCTGATGGCGTGTATATATGGACGAAGTTTAAGGATGGAGGCAGTATGAAGTTTGAAGACGCGCCAGAGGAGGTTAAAGCAAGAGACAAGGCACTTCAAGAGGCACTTGATTATGCCACCGAAACCGGGAACGGCCGCGAAGTGGTAGAGATTACGAAAGAGTTAGGCGAATTGCATAGACCGTATAAATACCCGTCGGTGGTAACGAAAATGCATCTTGGCAGCGTTCCACTGAGTTGGGCATTCTACTTTAATAGCTTCTTTGATGCTACGGATGAAGCGGCGCGTGGGGAACTGAAGCAACGTTCCGGCAGATAAAAATTTTTAGAGAACGGTTGCGGATAGGATGTCTCAATCTGATACTTCGATACTTCGTGAGTTCTGCGTTTGTTCTCTATAAAATATGGCAGGAGGTGAGAAACAATGTTGAGGCGCAACAAATTTATTTTGTCACTGATAGTTGCAAGTGTTGTCTTAATGGCGGCTGTATTGTATGGGCAAGTTGTAACCAACACTTTCCTGTCGAGCGTTTCTGATCATGGTGGTACTCCTCTAGCGGATGTCTCAGGATTAGCTTGGCATATATTTGGAGTTACGACTGCCGTTTCATACGACCTCAGTTACTCCACTACTGTACGTCACAATGGCTCATTTGTTGCTGACGATTGGCACCCAGGTTCGGGAGTAGGCCCAGCTTTTTTGCTTCACAAGTCAAAGGCATCAGGGAGTACTTCCGCTGTGCATACCCAGCACGATGCTACTGGATCCCACGGTAGTTATATTCAGGATTCCCTTGGGCACTGGGATCAAGATACCGGAAGTTCATCAACATCTCGTGCTACTGACTAATCACACCAAGCGTAGGGGACCGTAACTCAAAATTAGATTTCAATCGGTTATGGATACTCCTCAGACCCGAGACAAAACCGCAGAGTGTGGAGCGTTTGTGCGCTTTCTGCTCTGCGGTTTTGCGCCTTGTAATAGTTGAAGTTGAACGGCTTTATAGGAAATTTTCTCGCGTCGCGTTCTGAGCCGGATCCAGTCACTCCGAAATCCAACCCATAATGGGATTTCGCCCACCTGATCTCGCTCCCTCATTGTCTTCCTTTTTTAATTTTTCCGTTTTCGCTTCTCAAAAACATCCTCATGTTGTTCACAAGCCCTTGCTGGCGTGAAGTGCATCAAAATTTGATTTCTTGCCAACGCTGATGAGCCCTATTGAAACTCTTTCCTTTGACAAAAATGTGCCCAATTACGTTAATTTGGTTTAATCCTCCCAATCCGCGATTTGCGTCAAGTCATCTGGTTTCCATCCGTAAGGGAAACCGACAAAAATTAATCCACGATTCAACCATCTACCACCTTCCATCCTTCCCCTCTTCCCTTCTTAATATCCGCGATTCAGAGAATAAAAAAAGAGATTGCCCGCCCACGAACCGGAGCGTCTATGGGAGTGCTTGAACTGCGGCCTGGCCAATTGGCGTGATGCCCAATTCATAGCCCGCTTCCATGACGGTCTCCCACACGTTGGTTGCAAAGGAACGCACACCGATGATTGAGAAGGCGGGAAGTTCGCCGATGTCCCGGCGGATGATGAGTTGTGGCGTTTTGGCGAGACTGCTCTGTTTTGCCCATCCGTTCGGGAACCCCGATGGACGAAAATCCAATCCGCACACTTTGCTTAGGAGCTCCCGGCTGGCTGGGCCGATTGCTCGAAGTTCTGATCTGCCATCGGTGATATCTGTGACGGTGACAAACGCTGACTCAACTGTGCAAGCATTCCAAGGGATCTGTTAGAGAGCGAACTGTTCGGACATGAACGAGGGGCTTTCACAAGTGCAATCCTATAATCGCAACAATATAGGGAGCGTTTATGATACTCCGCCGTTTTCTGCAAGGATGCCCTCTATTGCAACAGAGGGCATTCTCTCATCAATGATAATCTTGGGAAGTTTTTTTCGCATAGTTTCTCCTTTAATAGGTTAGATGCAAAACAGTTTAGCACGTTTACGAAAAAATTCAACAAAAAACGGAAAATCTTAAACAGAAGTGGTATATGCCTACCGCAATCCGGGCAGACCTTCTGCGGCGCGATGGCTGAGTGAGGCATTTGAGCGAAAGCCAATCCCCGGCGCAGAAGGATTGATGAGTCTGTATTAGCCGAAATCGCCCCCTCAACGCCGTGGTTGGATATCATGAAGTTTGAAAAAATTAATAATTACCCTACTGCTGAGTGCCTCTCTGAGTCTAATTGTCATCCTCATCTTCGGGTTGCCAATCGGCGGCATTAAGACCTTGGATGCGCGGTCGAAAGACCTCGTCAAACTTTTCCAATTTGCATTTCAGCCATGCGTACTGATTTGGCCAGTCTGCCTCATCAGTCAGATCTGTGTCATTTTTACACAACGCTATTGAGCTAGATATTTGACGTGGGTTTTCGTTCCATTGAAGTTCACCAAGCTCATTCTCAATTTCTCTTTTCTGGAGTTTCAGCAGATTGAAGTAAGCTGTAGCATTTTCTTCGAGTATAGTGAGCTGGACACAAATCCTAGCTTCTTGCCGTAAGATGGCATCTAGCCTGAAGTTACTTCTCCTGATCCCAAAAAACATCCGACCCCCCGGAGGTAGCGATTTTGGTCGTCGAATTGAACTCCCCTGAGCGATTAAGTATTGAACGAATCCTTCCCAGAATCTTTGATATAGCGGTGGTCGTGGAGGGTCAGGTATCGTCCGGCTCCAGTTGTTGGGTCTAGAGACAATGTTAAATTGCGGTGCAGGAGGTGAGTCTCCAATTCGCCATAATCGAATTTCTAAGCCGAAGAACTGAAAGTCTTCCGCCGTAATTTCATTCTGCCAGTCAAGTGCCGCACGGTGTTCTTCTCTAAATTCTTCTGCAATCCAGACAATGGTGGTTGCATTCAGTCTGGGCGCATACGTGAGAATTTGGCCAAGATGTTTGTGGTCCGTCTGTGCAAGCTGATTTTCTATCAACACCCGGGAGCCGTCCTCGGTATTACGACATAGAAGGTCCGCGCGGAAGTTTCCTACGTCTATTTCTTGTGCTTCAAACTCTAATTCCATGTTTAGCGTTTCGGCAAGGAGGGCGAGGTTTTCTTCCTCTGCCAGCCACGGTGTGAAATCGTGAGCTTCGTTGGGCCAAATATCATCACTACGTAGTTCAACAGGTTGGAGGCGGCCAAGTTCACACATGAGGTGTTGTCTCCTTTTTTAGCTTGCCGGGGAACTCGCTTAATCCACGATTCAGACAATGTCGGTCATCAACTCTACTGAGGCATCGGTTTATCCATCAGTTCGTCGATAACCCCTTTACGCCGTTGCTGGGCGTTCAGCACGTCTAGTTTTCCCACATAGATCATCAACGTTCCACCGTCTGGAAGTGCTTCCTTGATGAGTTTACCCACTTGGCGACCGCCTAAATAGTTATTGGTGCCGAGGTAAAAGAGGCGATTGCTGTCTGGGGCATCGCTGTCGTGGCATATAAGTTTCACTTTTTCCGCGACTTTATTGAGGATGGCAGTCTGATTTTTCGGGTCTAGTGGACTCACTGCGATGCCTTTGATTTCATCCTTTTGAATGAGGTTCTCCAAGATTTTGTTCTGCTCAGGTGCTGACCCATCGTGTGGAATTCTGAAATCGCACCTCACGCCAAAATCCTGTTCTGCTTTGTAACAGCCTGCCCGGGCATAGCTCCAGAAGGCACTGGGGAGATTGACGACGAAGGCGAAATGAAGCCCCGTCGCCGGTCGCTCTGCGGCTTTGGCTGTTTCGCCGAGTTGTTGTAAGGTTTTGAGTTCCGTCCAAAATTCATCCACATTGTCTTTCTTAATCTCTTTCGTGGGGATATCGAGCATTTTGTTTGCCGGAATCATTGACATGTCGCCTTCTTCAAGGGCTTTGAGGTATTTCACGGATTGGTAACCGAATTGATACGGTTGCTGGACAATCGTTCCATGAACGTGACCATCTTTAATCCCTTGCAACGTGAGTTCATCCTCGTCGAAGGAGATTAGCTTGACCTTTCCTTCCATCCCGTTGTCCTTCAAGGCTTCAAGGCACTGCGGGATGTTATATGCCCACAGCCCAACCATTGCGTCGATATCGGGGTATTTTCTAAGTGTGTTTTCGGCGTTCTTCTTCGCTGTTGCACGGTCAGCTTGGTCGGTGCGTGTATCGAGGATGATGTACTTGCCTGCCGTTATTGCGCTGGCTGGTAAGCCCGATTTGTCGCATCCGCTGATGGTGATGAGCGAGAGGGTTATTAACGCGGAAATTGTAGCGGCTTTTTTTAACATGGTAAAACTCCTTTCTCATCATGAAATCGAGGTTGCACTGTTTTTCCCAGTGATTTATCCGGTTAAACAAGAATATCTTTGATTATGTTTCCATACACATCCGTCAAGCGAATATCACGACCGCTGAAGCGATACGTCAACCGCGTGTGGTCAATGCCGAGCTGATGGAGTACGGTTGCGTGTAGGTCGTGGATGGTCACCCTGTTTTCGATGGCTTTGTAGCCGTATTCATCGGTTGCGCCGTAGATGACCCCGCCTTTTATCCCACCACCCGCCAACCAGATCGAGAAACCGAAGGGATGGTGGTCTCTGCCGTCTTTGCCTTGGGAGAAGGGGGTGCGTCCAAACTCACCCGCCCAGATGACCAGCGTTTCATCAAGCAAGCCACGAGATTTGAGGTCTTTGAGGAGTCCGGCGATGGGTTGGTCTACAGAGAGAGCATTGCGCTCATGACCCGCCTTCAATCCACCGTGCTGGTCCCATCGGTCAGCCTTCACCCGTGGACAGGTTAACTCAATAAAGCGGACCCCGCGTTCAACTAAGCGACGCGCTAACAGACACTGTGCGGCATAAGTGCGCGTGTGCTCGAACTCTGCTTCTAGCCCGTATAGACGTTTTGTGGCTTCGCTTTCGCCGCTTAGTTCTGTTAATTCAGGGACAGCGGCTTGCATTCGGTAGGCGAGTTCGTAGTTCGCGATGGAGGATTCCACTTGGTCTGCATGTCCGATTTGACCCAATAAACGGGTATCCATGCGGCGGATGAAATCCAGTTTATTGGTCTGAAGTGATGCGCTCTCTTCTGACGGGCGAATATTTGCCAGTGGAACATCGCCTGCCTTAAAGACAGAGCCTTGATATGATGCGGGCAGAAATCCGCTGGTAAAGTTGTCCAGCCCGCCCGGCGGAATGAGCCCGCCATTGAGTACGACAAATCCGGGCAGGTCTTGATTGTCACTGCCCAAACCGTAGGTAATCCATGCGCCCATGCTTGGTCGCCCCTGCATACCGTGCCCTGTGTGCAAAAAATAGTTCGCATTGGTATGTTCTGAGAAGTCTGCTACCATAGAGCGGATGACAGCGATATCATCAACGCATGAGGCTACGTGAGGGAACAGCGCGCTGACGGGAGTACCACTCTGGCCGTAATGATTGAACCCCCAAGGACTTTTGAGCACACCGCCGTTGTTGTTGAACTGGGTCGGTTCGATTTTCATCTTGAACGGCTGACCGTTCTCTTTGTCGAGAAGCGGCTTGGGGTCAAAGGTATCAACATGAGATACGCCGCCATCCATATAGAGAAAAATAATGTTCTTCGCTTTGGGAACGAGGTGGGGTGGACGGGGTGTCATTGGGGAATCGCTGATGACGTTTCCAAAAGCCTTCAACCCCATGAGTCCCAATAGCGCGAGAGAACCGAACCCGTTGGAACAGAGACTTAACATCTCGCGTCGTGTCATGGCTTGTTGGGTTGCTTTCGATTTTTTCATTTTTTATTCGCTTTGAATGGATTTCAGGATGATATGCGTGCTCGCATCGTAGGCATCTTCAATCCACGAAAGGTGTAAGTTGTTTCACTATTGGTTCCGCCTGTTTTTGATGTCGCAACGATTCTAATATTTTTTCCGCAATTGCACGAATGACTGGAATAGCAACGCTATTTCCAGTCTGTTTCCTAAGTTGTGTGATGTTCACAATAATCTTAAAATCTTCAGGAAATCCTTGTAAACGCAATAATTCTCGTCCTGATGGTCGTCTAATGCCATTAACCAAAAGGTAGTTGTAAGACGCACCAGCGCGTAAAGCGCATGAAAAAGGCAATAGCGAGATATTGCCTCCTTTGTTCTCATGCCAGATGGAGGGATAAAATGGCTCGACCTTGCATTTTTCAAGACGAGACTTCTGGATTTTTTCCGATGCCAATAAACTGGGGTCAACCTGATCATCTGGCTCAAGAATCTCTGACAAGGGCTTGTACTGCCCGTTTGCTCTGGGAAAAGTGAAGGCTATCAATTCACGAAATCCAACAATGAAAATCCGCTCTCTCTTTTGAGGCAATCCAAAATCTAAGGCATTCAAAACCTCATGATATATCGTATAGCCAAGCTGTAGAAGATGCTCTTGTATTATCAAAAAAGTTCTTCCGCTATCATGAGTTACTAACTGTTTCACATTTTCCAGCAGAAAAGCCTTTGGCTTCTTCTTTTTCAAAATTCGTTCTATATTAAAGAACAAAGTTCCCCGTGTATCTCCAAATCCCTGTTTATCGCCGATAATGCTGAAGGGTTGGCAAGGAAAACCCGCAAGTAAGATGTCATGGTCTGGGACATCCGACTCGTCAATTTGGGTAATGTCTCCTTCGGGTGTTTCCCCAAAATTCTGATAGTAAGTCTGTTGGGCATACTTGTCCCACTCTGAGCTAAAAACACACTCTCCACCTAAGCGGTCAAACGGAATACGCATACCGCCAATTCCTGCAAACAGATCAATAAACGTGAACCGTCTTGTATTCATTCCTTGATAATTGCCTATGTTGAAAAATCATTGGGAAAAACGGTCTATTTCAAAAAGTATAGATGCCGATTCCTAGTGTGCCCTATTGACGCAGGGTTTGCATGAACGCCTCTAGGCTCTCTGCATAGGGTGCGACGAGTAGGGATTCCTTGAGACGCGACAAATCGTCAACCGTCTCAAGGGCGGGTCTTAGGATTTGTACTGCATCAGGGTTGAATCGGGTACTGAGCAACGCGAGAATGGATTCAATCGTTGCGTTTCTTTCACCTTCTTCACGCCCTCGTGTCTCTGCCTCGTCAACAAATTCTTGGATTAACGGAAATTCTTGCATTAGGCCCTCCGGTATGCGTTGTTTTATCACTTCTGTGTCATAAATCAAACTGCTCAGGATTCCCAAAGCTACCAACTGCTCGCGCGGCCCTACCGATGACGACCCGACCACCTGCACACACTCGTCCAACCACTGAGTGGTATCCATATCTTCAGGCCGTTTCATCAAAGACGAAAAAGCCAGCAAACCTGGGTCCTGGGCCTCCAAAACCGCGCGCCCATCCATCTCAATCAATCGTATCACCTTGTACTGCATCAGATACTGACCCCCTTCCCATTCATAAGCGTAGCGACCAGAGTCCCTTCTGCCCGCGTTCGGGTGCAAATAGATCACGCATCCATATACCGGCATCTTATGTTCCTTGATTAGCAATCCGTGATAGGCTGCCATGCGGGTTTCCATCGGTTCTGGGCTGTCGTGGGTTTGCACCTCAATATGGAGAATAGCGAGTGTTCCATCAGAGTAGCGCACCTTGAAGTTGACATCGCTGTGGTATTGGGGAGCGATGTGAGTGGTAGACAAGCTCTCCTCTACCTCAACATCTGGTTGCCCCAAGACCCATCCTGCAATGGATTGGGAATACTCACTGATCATGTATTTGGAGATACTATCATATTGTTGTGCCATAATAATCCTATTATACGTGAAAATCTGCCGATATCTACATATTTTCGGATTTCACCATAGATTTGCGCGTTTTTGAGAAGATGGTAGCATCCTCCGCCGCGGCGCCATCCTACCCGATACGAATTTAACGAGGAACCATTAAAAGATGTAAATAAACTCTTTGAGATTGAACAGTGCATGACATAGGTCTGTCCAAACCCTCTTGTCATCGAGGGGATTGGGGTCTGTGATGCCGTATGCTTCGGCTTGATTGTGTAAAAATGTGATTCCGGCTTTGAGTTCATCGTTGAGCGGCTCTCGCCCAAACGCTTGTTGATACATTCTACGGATTTTCTGAGTGGGTGTCAACTGTTTCTGCTCAAGCATCTGGGTTGCCCAAAATTCCGCCTGAGCGACCACAAACGCATCATTCATGAGCGTTAGAGATTGGGCGGGCACATTGGTTACGTTGCGTCGCCCGAAGGTCGAAAACGGAACGGGCATATCAAAAGCCAGCATCATCGGTGGAAGGAAGTTTCGGCGGAGCGCGATATATAGACTCCGTCTACCGTCGCCATCAAGCAGTCCACTTGCTCCCGGTCGGCCTCTCCCCTCCATAAATCGTGTGAGGTGTACTGGGATGCCCGCTCCGTACATCTTACGGTCAAGTCGGCCTGAGACTGCGAGTATTCCGTCGCGTATTGCCTCTGGCTCAAGGCGGCGAATCCGCATACGATGCAGGAGCAGATTGTTGGGGTCAACTTCGCGGGCATCGGCTGTGGTGTGGCTTGACATGCGATAGGTATTGGAATTGACTAGGGTGCGAATCAGTTGTTTTATTGACCAGCCTTCGTCTGCGAACCGATTGGCAAGGTAGTCGAGCAGTTCAGGGTGCGTCGGCTGGTTGCCGAGTTTGCCGAAGTTATCGACGGTCGCAACGATGCCGGAACCGAAAAGATGGTGCCACACGCGATTGACCATCACGCGAGCGGTCAGCGGATTATCGGGCGTGGCAATGGCGTGAGCCAGTTCGAGCCGGCCGCTGCCATCTGTGTTGAACGGTTGGTCGGAGCCAGCGAGGATTTCCAGAAAACGACGCGGTACGGTATCGCCCGGCTTCCGGTAGTTCCCGCTGATGAACACAACGCCATCAAGTCCATTGCCATCGGTCATGCCGATAACCTGTTGGCTACTCCGCTGCCCGTATGCCGTGGTGCGTATTTGTGCCGCGGGAATCTGCATTTCAGCATCTTGATAGGTTGTGATCAGTTCTTTTATTTTGGGGGTGGTATCGTGGGTGATGCTCAACAGTTTGCCTTGAATCAGTACATTCAGTAGAGAGAGCTGTTCCGGACGAGCGACCCCGCTGTCCCATGCGACTAACGCCGCCTGAGCAATTTCGTTGAAGTGCTGTCCGAGGGATTGCAGGGAAAGGTCGCTATCCTGTTCTTTCCAGTGTGTTCGGAGCAGGGAAACCGGGCTCTCTTTCGGCGGCTCACCGTTGTGCATAATCACCTGTTGGACACCGACAAAATTATCGGGGCCGGCGTTGTGGAGAATTTCGACATAAGCGCGGTGCCCCTTCCACCGTTTGACGTTAAATCTATACCAACGCATCTCATCTGAGTGTGCGTTTCGGTGTTCAAGTCCTCCATAGAGCGGACTTCTGATTAGCTGGAAATTATTGATAATCGTGCGGAGTTGAAACCCGTGCCCCATCGCATAAACATCAATGAAGTCGTGTTCCAGGGGGAAGGTTCGAGACCGTAACGTTCCTGCCAATTGTAGGGAACGGCTGTTGCTGAATGCGCCGGGCGGTAAAAACCGATCGATGACCTGAACGGCATTCCTAAGTCCAACGGCTCCGCGAGTTGATGGCGATTCAGGGAACGCCATGCCCTCGACAAACCAATCGCCGTAGCTGCCGTTTCGGAAGTCGCCGAGTATAACCGGTTTCGGATTCTGGGTTTCGGATTCTGCGCGCTCTTGCTCGGGCTCTTCAATCTTGGCTGTCTCCTCCCCCTTCAGGGCTTGCCAAGCCGCGTCATCATTCGATGCCAACTTCAGCCAAGTGGATAATGGCTGGTTCGCCTCACTGACTTTGGGATGGCTCAAAACCTTCGTCCATTGGGCGAGTTGTGTTCGGTCAAGCCCCGCATTCTCCGCAACGCGCTGGGTAATGGCTGGGTCAACAAAATATCCCGCATGAGGTCGGTGACTGAGCGCAATGCGGTTGAAGTTGATATGTTCCCAGTCGTCAGAATGCTTGTTAATGATTTGGAGGCGAGCGTTTTTACCCCGGAACCGCGACACATCCCAACTGGCAGGCGTAGACCCTTCACTGTCTGCCCCTGTTTCTGTCTGCACGACTGCGTCCTCTACTAAGAGATTGAGCGACCAAGGTGGCGAGTCCATCGGTTGCATGGAACCGTCGGGCAGGCTTAGGGGACTGGCTTTTGCCTGTTTCTGCCCAACGATGAGAAAGTTCATAAAATTATGATTAATCTGGAATGGCGGCGATGTCATTGCGGTGTGGGTGCTGCCGCCTTCAAGGTTTTCTTGCGAGGGAGCGGAGGCAGTTACTTTCCAGTCCCCATAATCCTTGTCCTTAAAAGTCCCAATTCCCACGTCCGTTACGGGCCGGTCGCTCAGGATGATGTCGTCGACGTTGATATGTCCCCAGCCACCAGAATGTGCATCAACAATCTGAACCTGTGCGTTTTTGCCTTGAAGCCTAGATACATCCCAAGTTGACGGGACAAGGGTCTCGTTGTTCGCTCCCGCCGTCGTTTTGATAACCTCATCGTCCACGAGGAGATTGATACATGTTTTTCCCGCGTGCTTGCCGCCACCGATGAGGAAGTTGATGTAATTTCGATTAATCTGGAATGGCGGTGAAGTCAGCGTACCCTGAGTTTTGTCCCCGTTCAGGAAACTGTTGACCAATCCCGTTCCGTTGAATCCTTCCACTTCGCGTTGCTTCTCCAACGCCCCTTGTGCGGGAGCTACTCCAAAGGCTGCGCCGGTCACCTGCCAGCCGTTATAATCTTCGCCTTCAAAGTCCGCAATCGGTATATCGGTTGTCATTTCATCATCCTTATCTAAAGCGTAACGGGCACGATTCGCCTCATCAAGGACTTGGGCGGCAGGGAGCAGATATTGACCGATATCTTCAAGCTCCCGGGACCATACCGAGATGAACGCTTCCCGAATGCGAGGCTTCAGCGTTTTTAAGGTTTCCGCAATCTGGCGCGTCTGTTCAACAGAGTATAGCTCTAAATTTGTGCAGCGTGAACTCTCAATAACAGTGTAGAGGGCGTAGTAGTCTTTCGTCGAAATCGGATCAAACTTATGGTCGTGGCAACGGGCGCAAGCGACCGTGAGACCGAGGAAGGTCTTGGTCGTCACATCAACCATGTTGGCGATTCGGTCCACCTCGTTCTGCCGTATATCAACAGGGCTATGTGTGCCATCGCCTAAGTGGAAGAACGCTGTCCCGAGTGCGGACTCGTTAAAGCCACTGTCCGGATTGAGCCTCGGTGATTTGAGCAGGTCACCGGCGATGTGTTCTTTGACAAATAGGTCGTAAGGGACATCGGCATTGAATGCGCGAATCAGATAATCACGGTAGTGCCAAGCGTTCTCAATACTGTAATCCCCTTCGTGCCCCTTCGATTCTGCATAGCGCACTACATCCATCCAGTGTCGCGCCCATCGCTCGCCAAAATGAGGCGATGCCAGCAGATGGTCTACGAGATTTTCATAGGCGTGTGGCGAGGAATCTTTGAGGAACGATTCAACTTCTTTAGGTGTGGGTGGGAGACCTGTCAGGGTATAGGTGAGTCGCCGGATTAGTGTTCGCCTGTCGGCAACCGAGACCGGATGGAGCCCCGCCGCCTCAAGGCGCGATAGGATAAACCGATCAATCGGGTTGCGAATCCATAGCTCATCTTGCACGTCTGGGAGCGACGGTTTTTTTACGGGCTGAAAGCACCAGAATTTTCCCCGTTCTTCCAGATCGAATTCTTCAATCGTCTGTCCCGGATGTTCTTCGAGACGCGGGTCGGGAGCACCCATCTTTACCCAGACCTCGAAATCTCGGATAACGGTTTCTGGCAACGGCCCATCAGGGGGCATTTGAAAATCGGGGTCAGTGTAGCGAATCGCTTGGATTAGGGCACTTTCTTCGGGGTTCCCCGGCACAATGACATGACCAGTATCTCCGCCAACTTGCCAACCCTGGCGAATGTCCAACAGCAACCCGCCCCGCTGTCCGCCTTCAACAGTATGACATTTGTAGCAGTTCTCAACCAGAACCGGGCGAATTTTATTTTCAAAAAATTCAAGCTGTTCGGGGGCGAGCACGTCAGCCGCCCAAGTGAGCGAGAACAGTGTTGATTGAACCAAAATACAGAAGAATAGGATAATTTTCATCATAGATTCTGCTTTCTAGCGTAATTCTAATGGGTTAATTCCTCCGGAACTGGGGAATAAGATGTGTACCGAGCCACTTTCAATCTGGCTTTTCCGATTGCTGAAGGTCTAAATGGCTAATGGCGTGTCTTCGCAACGCCTCGACTGTGCGCCCGATGCTTGAGTCCTGCGTAATTTCGTCACCATCTTCGGTGCAGTGTTTTTCGTATCTGTTTCAAGTCCAGTTCTACGGGTTGAGCATCCATGAGTTTGAGGGAGATCTTTTCATTTTTAACCTGCCAGTCTTCAATGATGTCGTCGGCGGAATACTCCCAGAGCTGCTTCCCATCTTCACTGATTGCGACGATGCCAATCTCATGGAGAACAAGAATTGTCTGAAGTTCCGCGATAGGAATAAATTGAAAAAACAATGCGCCTAAACCCAGATCTATATGGAAACTCGCTTCTCTTTTGGTCATGTCGATTCCGACCACTTGATGATTGAGGCCAATAATCAGCAATTGTCTCTGAGAGTCGAGCAGAACTTGTGGGGTGAGTCCATGTCCTTCTGAGATAATGCCCACTCCAAAGCGGGCTCCTGTATGTGTGAAATGAACCGTTATGGAGAAGTAGTCGATGTATTGTTGGGCATCTTGACCGAGTAGGATGCTTCCCGCATCACATTTTTTCAGAAAAGATGTCATCTCGGACTCGGTTTCCCAGCTCTGGCTTTCGATGCTGTGTTCGCCAAAAGAAATAGGTATCATTTTATCCCTCCACCAAAAGCATTTACAGTAATGAGTTGATCGCCTCTCCAGATGGTTTCAAGCTTGATGCCACCGTTTGGTCCCATTAGCAAAGATTCCCTCACAACCCTGCCATTGTCTTGAACCCTTGCTATACTACTTGGATCGTTGAATACGTCGATTAGATGGTTTTCCAGCAGTTTCCGGGTTGATGATGTATCATGCAATCCAATTCGTGCGAGTTGTCTTTGCATGTCCTTGGACCTTGTAATGTTGTGTTTGGTGCCTGTTGCGAGTCCAAAAACGTAATCTAATTTTCTTCCGATCTTGGGGATACTTCGTGCGGTCTTCTTTGCGACTCTCATACCAATTGGCAATCCATAAGTTACAAGACCCGGGTGTTCATATTAGCGCAATTCATTGCGCGTTTTGGATCAGATGTAACATTTAGATGTCGAAATCGTATTAGGTTATGTATGACAAAGCCGAGCCACTTTCAATCTGGCTTTTCCGATTGCTGAAGGTCTAATAAATGGCTAATGGCGTGGCTTCGCAACGCCTCGACTATTTCCAAGATTTCTTCATAGCTTTCGCTCTGCACCAACTTCGAGCGATAGGTTTTGATGTTCGGAATCCCTTTGAAATAGTTATTATAATGCCTTCGCATCTCTACAATACCCACTCTTAGTCCTTCCATTTAATCGAGAAATCCAAATGCCTTTTGAAAACCGCTACTCTTTCGTCTATGGAGGGCGGTGGAAGGGAGGTGGCGGTTGAAAAATAGTGTTTAATCTCACTAAAGACCCACGGATAGCCGATAGCCGCTCGCCCAATCATTACACCGTCCACGCCATATTTTTGGCGCATTTTAAGTGCTTTTTGAGGGCTATCGACATCCCCATTCCCGAAAACGGGGATGTGCATCCTCGGATTATCTTTGATTTCTCCAATTAGGGTCCAATCGGCGTTTCCCCTGTACATTTGCGCCCGGGTCCGACCGTGGATGGCAATTGCTTGAATGCCGACATCTTGTAACCGCTCCGCAACTTCGACGATGTATTTTGAATTTTCGTCCCAACCGAGTCTTGTTTTAACGGTTACCGGGAGGTTCGTGGACTTGACGATTTCTTCGGTCATCTTCACCATCTTAGGAATATCTCGCAATATTCCCGCGCCAGACCCCTTGCAGGCGACCTTCTTTACAGGACAACCGTAGTTGATGTCAATCACATCCGGATTGACCTGTGCCGCCAACTGCGTGGCTTCCCGCATTGACTCAATTTCGTTTCCGAAGATTTGGATGCCTATGGGACGTTCGTATTCAAATATATCTAGCTTTTCGACACTTTTCGTCGCGTTTCTAATAAGCCCCTCGGAAGAAATGAACTCCGTATACATCATGTCCGCCCCCTGTTCCTTGCAAAGGGCACGGAACGGCGGGTCGCTTACATCTTCCATCGGGGCTAGTAGCAACGGGAAATCGTTTACTTCTATATTGCCAATTTTTACCATCGTCTTTCACTTTAATTTGAAGGTTGACCTTAGGCCCCGCATTCCGCACTTGTTTTGACACGTTCCGGTATTTTAGGAACCCCTTCTCCGTCATAAAGGAACTGGGGCGATTCATCGGTTGTTGTGGGCTCCCATTCCATCTTGGTGCGGTTGGAACCACGCCGCTACCGGGGGGTGTACGCTCGGCGCAGTTGGAAACCCGCGCCTACCAGAGGTTCGGACGTTTACAAGATTTCAATAAATGCTACAAACCCAGAATGATTGCCAATTCGGGAATTACCCCGCCCCTACGGTTGCGATGAACGCAACGCAAAAAACTCGGTTTCTAAAATTAAAGTTTATTTTCACAATTAATTGTGAAGGTTGACAGAAGGGTGACAGTTGGTTGACAGTTGGTTGGGTGTCAACCTCTAGGGTTCGATTTGCCTTTCGGGTATTAAATGCTGTTTATGTAGAATTAGCATAGCTCTAAGGACGATAGCCGGGATTTTTGGTTCCGGGCGAAAGGTTGACAAAGGTAGACGCGAAAAAAAAGTAGCTCGCGATCGGTTTTCAGGGTTTACACACAATTAAAATTTATTTTTAGATTGCTTTTCCTTATGATTCTGCCCCCGTTTGTTGGGATTTTGCCGCAAATGGAACAGCGCGGCTCGTGGGTTCAGTGCGGTAGGTGAGGTTTGAACCCTCGCCTACCGGTCAGTGTTCATATATTTTCGGATTTCACGATAAAACCTATACGCCACAGTTGGGGATGCGAATTGAGAGAATTTAGGGTCTCCTTTTCGTCATCCCATTCCTTAGGGGAAGATTCAATGACACATCCCACATTCGCCATAAAATGACGAGGTGGGTTTGCCAATATCCCATCCCATCTGATTTTAACAACTTATTTTTTAAAACATGGGTTGACAACGGTTAAAAAATGCGATAAATTGATGTTGGTGTTCGCCTCTGGGGCTTCCCTTGACTTTTGGAACATTACCCCCTAACTACACAGTATTGGCATAAGTCCGGGAGGATGTTGGGTCACCTTCAGCTCGGGTCGAAAGGCGAACGGAAAAAAAAGTGATTACTAACGCGTTTTACTATTAAAGTTTATCTTCTGAAGTTCTAAATGTATCGGGAGCAGGAACTCCCTCCCACAAGTGAAACGCCTTCACATAGATGGAAATTTCTTTTTATGTTTCTTTTTAGCTGGCGTAAACGTTCCTGAAATGATGCCCCCTTTTTACATTCTGCTCGCAAACGAGAGTAATGTTAACATGCGGTTCATTGTTTAGCAAGCACATAAAACTCGAGGAAACGGGAGTTTCATACACACGTAATGAATTCTCGTTAGAACCGCACCGTAAGACAGCAGGAACGCAAAGGCGCAAAGATGCAAAAGCGCAAAGAAGCGAAGAAGAAAAGACGCAAGGAAGAATAGTGCGCGTAATCACACGGTTGTCTGAATCCGGATTTTCAGTCCGAACGGGTGCGGAATGGTTTTCCAGCAGTTTCCGTATACCTCAGGGATTTGTTGTTATGTGTAGAATTACCAACTCGATACCCGACGGTCCCGATTCGGAATGGGCGGGCGGACAGCGATGCCCCCGGAAAGGTGTGACTCATAGATGCCGAAACCAATTTCTGTGCTCAGCATCGTGATGCGTAGGTTACTGATTCCCGGTATCCCAGTTTCAATAGCTTCCACCAGTTCACGGATTTTGAGTACAGTGCCGCTCCACGGACGCACGGACTCGACTTCGACAGGGTCATAAGCGCGGCTCTGTCCATCCTTTTTACGCACAGAGAGGGATTCGCCATCGTTATGGGTGCGGATAATGCCTCCCTCGCAAACCACCTCAATATCGTACCCTATTCCTGTGCCTGCGACATGTAGTGCTGTACCGTTTTCAAATTCGATCAATGCACTCTGGATGGAGGTATCTCGGACAAAATTCATATTCGAAGTGTCGCCTTCGGGACGGTTCAGTGGGCCCAGCGTTCCGCGAATAGAGGTCACGGGTTCAGGGTCGCCCAAAAGGTAGAGCAGTGTATCAAGGAAGTGTCCGCCGAGACTGTTGCCCGAAAAGCCGACCACGGATTTAATTGTCCCGAACTCGCCGCTTTCGACCAATTCGCGTGCCTGTCGATAGACTGCCCAGTTTCGACGCGGGGGCCCAAATTCCAACATAACGCCGTTGCGCTCAAAGGCATCTTTGATGGCATCCGCCTCGACCAGCGAACAGCAGAGTGGCTTTTCTGCAAACATCCCCTTAACGCCGTGCTCTGCACCGTAAACCATCGCCTCGACGTGTTGCTCTGGACGGGTTGTGATGCTGAGAATATCGGGCTGTTCCACGTCGATTAGTTCTCGGAAATCGGTATACTTGCGCGGAACGTCCCAGCGTTCGCAAAACGTATCCAGTTTATCTTCTACAACGTCGCAAGCGGCGACGACTTCCGTCTCCTCAACCAGTTTATAGCCACCGACGTGGCCCAGCGGTAACACAATTCCGCCACGCCGTGGCCCTTGTAATTCATCGTCAATGGTGTTTGCGATGCGACCACATCCGATGATGCCGACCACATAAGTCATGATAACCTCCTATTTGCCATTAAAGGGCGACTGCCTCTTCTCCGAGGTGTTCCCTCAGCCAGGGCCGGAGCGGGGCATCTTCATCACCTGGGGATGTATAGCCCATTCCGCCCGTACTCGCGCCGAGTAACTGTTTGCGAACCGGGTCGCACTTGTCCATGAAGTGTTCTACTGTCATGTTATCTCTGGGTCTCAGCCATCGGTAACTGTAGCCGTAGAACAGCACCATCCGCGTTATATCCGAATAATTTGGGCTCGCGGAATGCCACAACCGACGGTCGAAAAATACAGCCGCTCCGGGCGGCACACAGACCGGCATTGCGCCTTCCGGGTTAGAAACGCCATCTGGCGGAAACTCCAGCTTGTTCTGTAGGTGGCTACCGGGAATGACAGAGAAATTCCCGCACCCGGGTACTGATGTATCGCTCAGGAAGAAACCGATTTTGAGGGAGACGCGGGGGCGGGGATTACCTTCGAGTTCACTGTTTAACCGTCCACTATCTTGATGCCAGCCCAACCGCCTCTGCTCCCGCGGTTCATCCGCAGGACGAGGATGGGTGACGATGAGGTGGGAGTGGTAGAGTTGGACGTTCCAACCCAAAATCCCCCACACTTTTGGGAACGTTTTGGGCCAGTCGAGCAGTTCCAAAAAGAGTTCATCCTTTCCCACGAAGTCTAGCAGATTCAGGGGGGCATGTGGTTCCAACCCTCTCTCAGGGCGATATTTTGCGTCAAGCCGCCCGCCTATCGCCTTGAGGTCTTCGACCATCTGTGGCGGTAGGGCATCTTCGACTACAAGGAAACCGTTTTTCTCGAAAGCATCGCGTTCGTCGTCTGTCAAACAGTAGTCCAGACAGGTGGTATCCATAATAAATATACCTCCATTTTTTGACTTTGTGAGCTGTCAGGAGATTAGGGAGCTTTAGATTAAAAGTCAAAAATCAGTTTAGCACAAAACGGTGTGATATGTCTAGACAAAAGTGAAGAGTTGTAGAGTCCGTCTGTTCTTCCCCGCGTCTTTTCTTCTCTTCTTGGTGCCTTTGCATCTTTGCGTCCCATTTTTTCGCACCAAACGTTTTTTTCGCACCAAACGTTCAATAAATCCGGATGGTGTTGCCGCGCATACCTGTAATTGAATCAATGATGAGCCAGAGACCTCCGACAACCAGCAGTCCCACGATGATACCGACAAAGAAAACGCGGGCTTTCCGATATGTTCTGCTGCCTCCGTAACGGAGTACAACTATCTTCACCAGCCAAGCGAGGAAGAACGAAAACCATAACTGTCTCATAATCCACCCGCCTTGAGCGAGGAATCCGAGTGGATGCAGAGGCCACCAGAGAAAAAAACGTTGGGCGTATGTCAATAGTAACATAATTCCGGCACCGACTCCAGTCCAGATGTATCCAGGGGCAGATGGCCCTGTCGCATGTTGCAACTTTGATTCGGCAAATCGCCACGGGGCTTGGGGAAACGACTGGAAGTATTGCGGATGTAGATTCAGACCGCCCAGCGTTCCTGTCAGATATAGCGTCATGAAGATGCATCCCGCTAAACTCAGCATAACCGCGCCGACGAGAGAAATCCCCCCGACAGTCGGTGAAATTTTTGCTCTGTGTCCGACATAGATGCTGTTTGTGGCGGGGCCCATTAAGTACGTCAAGAGGTCGCCAGACCAAATGAGTGTGAGTCCCATTGCGACTAGACCTACCGGGCCGAGATTTTGCACTCCGACCGCCGAAACGGTAAAGCCTAACGGAACGATGGCGGGAACAATGGTGGCGATACCTGCCTGTACCATCAATCGGGTCAGTGATAGCCAGATAACGAGTGCTGAACCGACCACAAGCGGCACAATCCACCCAGGCACCCCGGAGTGCCATACCATCAAGCCGACCAGAACCGCACTGATCAGAAATATCCCCGTCTTCCGTTTTTCCTCGACGAAATGGGTTCGAGCCATCCACACCATCGTGCCAACAAGCACAAGCATAGCACCCATCTGCTGATGGGCGACGATGGTGCCCCCTGGCCCTCCTGCTGTCCAGGGCCCCAAGGCTTCCTGATGACCTGCAAAAGTCATCCCATATATCCAGTAGGCGGGAAGTGAGAGGAGGTAGAAAATCCATAGGCTAAACGACAGTTGGGATTCGATGAAAAATGCGAAACCGAACATCAGAAAGTTGAGCCGAAGGGTGAGCGGGGGCACCCAAGGGATGTCGTGTGATAGCGTCCAATTTGGACGAAATGCGGGCACTTCGGGGAAGTATCGGTTTAGGGCATTGATGCTTTCAAGTATCATGGGAATAAGAAACCCAATCCAGAAGAGCGTCGAGTGAAACAGCGGGTTGAAGCGAGAAGCCGTTGGTCCCTCTTCGACCATCGCCAGCGCGACTTGGGCGACCGGGAACACGAGCCGTTCGCGCTCAATCCACGTCCGCCGGAACAGGAACATCACCGAAATCACCATCGTCGCCAAGCAGAGCATGAAAAGCGACCACCATCCGAGCGGTTTTAGCCAAGCGTACCACGGAATCGGCGCGCCTTCGAGACCTTCGTATAGCTGGCGAACTGCGTCAGCGTCCTTGATGACAATCGTTGGGGACAGATGCGGTTGGATAAGCGTCGCCCATTCATTCTCTTCACTTGCATAGTAGGTTGCCCCGGTTGCCATGCTGAAGAATGGACCGCCGAAACCGCGAGTCGGAATCACGGTGGCGACCATCATCATGGAGAAGATGATTAGCAGTTCACTACGTTTCAGTGCCCATACGGGTTTCAGGGATTTTATCAGAGACTGCGGGCCAACGAGGATGACAAAGAGCAGAAAGAAGGCGGCAGGGGTCGCTGAACTCAGACCGAGTCGGGTGCCTTGAATCAGAAATTCGGTCACCGGGAGAATTAAACCGATGCCCAAAGAGAGAATTGCGCCGAGCAGAATCGCACGCTTAGTCATGTCTCATTTCCTTTTGTTTCACTCGCGAATGGGATGGTTCATGGTCAACTAACGCTTTAAGCTTTTTGTATTATAACCCAAGTTGCCACCTTGATAAGAGAAATAAAACGCAAAGACGCAGGATTTTAACGCAAAGGCGCAAGGAGGCAAAGGCGCAAAGGTGCAAGGAACAAAGGAACAAAACCTTCTTGACAATCGGGCATTATGATACTATACTAAATCATACACACTAACCCCCGGATGGACAGCCAACAAACGCCTTGTGCATTATCTATAAATTTTTAGGATACGAAGGAGAGACATCAATGACGCAAAATCAGAAATTACGCGATTGGGTAAAAGGAGCAGCGGAACTTTGTCAACCGGATGCCATTCACTGGTGTGATGGTTCACAGGAGGAGAACGACGCTTTGGCTGATATTTTGGTTAAAGCGGGGACTTTCAGGCGGTTGAATCCGGAGAAACGGCCCGGCTGTTATTTGGCTTGGTCTGACCCCGCAGACGTTGCGCGGGTTGAGGACCGGACGTTTATCTGCTCAAAGGATGAAACTGACGCGGGGCCGACCAACAACTGGTGTGACCCGAATGAGATGAAATCAACGCTGAAAGGGCTCTTCAAGGGTGCGATGAAAGGGCGGACGATGTACGTCGTTCCGTTTAGCATGGGCCCGCTCGGCTCGCCGATTTCCCACGTCGGTATTGAACTCACTGACTCGCCGTATGTTGTGGTGAGTATGCGTATCATGACGCGCATCGGGAAAGCGGTGTTGGATGTGCTGGGCGCAGATGGTGATTTCGTGCCGTGTCTACACTCGGTGGGTGCCCCACTGGAACCGGGGCAGGAGGACGTTTCTTGGCCGTGTGATGCGGACAATAAATACATCGTCCACTTTCCCGAAGAACCGTCTATTTGGTCTTATGGCAGCGGCTATGGTGGGAACGCATTGCTCGGTAAAAAGTGCTTTGCGTTACGAATCGCATCCTGCATGGCGCGCAAGGATGGTTGGATGGCGGAGCACATGCTGATTCTTGGCATTACCTCACCCGAAGGGGAAAAGAAATACATCGCCGCCGCGTTTCCGAGTGCGTGTGGGAAGACCAATCTCGCGATGATGGTGCCCACGATTCCGGGTTGGAAAGTTGAGACGGTTGGCGATGACATTGCATGGATGAAGTTTGGCGAAGATGGTCGGCTCTATGCAATCAATCCTGAAGCGGGATTCTTCGGCGTTGCGCCCGGCACGTCAATGGATTCCAATCCGAACGCGATGCGGGCATTGGAATCAAATTCGGTTTTTACCAACGTTGCCTGGACCCCGGATGGCGATGTGTGGTGGGAGGATATGACCGACGAGGCTCCCGAAAAACTGACCAGTTGGCTTGGGGAGGATTGGACACCGGCTAGTGACAAAACAGCGGCGCATCCAAACGCACGGTATACTGCACCTGCCGCGCAATGTCCTACAATTGACCCGGATTGGGAAAACCCGAAAGGGGTCCCGATTTCCGCGATTCTCTTTGGTGGACGGCGCGCTTCTGTTGTGCCGCTCATTCACGAGGCGTTCAATTGGCAGCACGGCACCTTCATGGGGTCAATCTGTTCCTCAGAACGGACCGCGGCGGCAACCGGCACAGTTGGCGAATTGAGACGAGATCCGATGGCGATGTTGCCCTTCTGTGGCTATAACATGGGCGATTACTTCCAGCATTGGATCGACCTCGGCAAGAAAGCCGATTCGGACAAACTGCCACGCATTTTCTATGTCAACTGGTTCCGCAAATCGGATGATGGCGAATGGCTCTGGCCCGGTTTCGGCGAAAACAGTCGTGCGATCAAATGGATCTTTGAAAGAATTGTGGGCAGAGCGGAAGCGGTCAAAACGCCAATCGGTTACTTACCAACGCTTGATGCAATTGACACGGTTGAGTTGGAGGTTGATGAGGAAAACATTAAACAGCTCTTGGATGTTGATACGCAGGAATGGCTTGGAGAGGTCGAGCGCATTGAAGAACATTACAGTCGATTCGGAGACCAACTTCCGCAGGAACTGAAAGATGAGTTGGTTGCCTTAAAGAACCGTTTACAGAAGGTGTAAGGCGCGTCAACGTAAGTCATCCCGAATTGGGATAGAAAACGAAAGGAAGATGAATATGGCAAATCAGAATCGTGTTGTTGTTATCACGGGTGGCACTGGGTTTTTGGGAACCGCTGTCAGCGCGGCTTATCTGAAAGCGGCGCACCCCGTCGCGATCCCCTACATTTTTGAGCGCGAAATTGAACAGTTTGAAACACATGTCGGTGACCTGAAATCGGGGGCAACCCTGATTCAAGCGAACGTGACGGTTGAAGCGGAGGTCACAGCGTTCTTTGAAAACGTGTCGGAACAATTGGGACCGGTTGATATCTTGGTCAATATCGTCGGTGGATATGTTGGCGGGATTCCGGTCGCTGAACTGGACGAGGAAAAGTGGGATTTTATGATGAATCTGAACATGAAATCCGCCTTTTTCTGTTGCAAAGCTGCCCTTTCACACATGCTTGAACGGAAATATGGGAAGATTGTCAACGTCTCGGCGCGAGCGGGCTTGAGCGGTATTGCGGGTTTGAGTGCCTATTGTGTGTCCAAAGGCGGTGTGCGTGTGTTTACGGAGTCTCTTGCTGAAGAGGTCAAAGATAGCGGTATCAACGTGAACGCAATCATGCCGAGTGTCATTGATACGCCGGGGAATCGGCAGTCGATGCCGGACGAAGACCATTCGCGCTGGGTGCCACCGAGTGAAATCGCTAAGGTTATCATGTTCCTCACCTCTGACGATGCGGCTGTTATCAACGGCGCGGCGATTCCTGTTTATGGAAGGGCATAAAATGCTTGACTTCACCAAGCGTTGGGGGTTTTTCAAAAAGAAGGATCCAGCCGCGGTGAGCACCATTGAACCGCTCGGGTACCCGCTGGTCTATGTTCCCGAATCGCCGTTTCGGATGGGCACAATTCCGGATGGTATTCGCAAAACAGACCACGAAGAACCGCAACGGGAGGTTACGCTTGATGCGTTTTACATCGGAAAACTCCCTGTGACAAATGCACAATACGCGCAATTTCTGGAATCGGCGAAGCATTATCCGCCCTATTTCCATGACAATCCCCGCTTCAACGAATCGGATTGCCCAGTTGTGGGCATAAGTTGGTACGACACGTTGGCGTTTCTGGGGTGGCTCAACGAACTTACGGGCGAATCGTACCGCTTGCCGACGGAGGCGGAGTGGGAGAAAGCGGCGCGTGGTACTGATGGGCGGATGTATCCTTGGGGAAATGAATGGGATGCTTCTAAGGGGAACTTTGGCGAGGTACGACTCAAGCGGACGACACCTGTTGGGAGCTATCCGGCGGGGGTGAGCCCGTACGGGTGTTCCGACATGGGCGGCAATGTCTACGAGTGGTGTAGCGATTGGTTTCACCCTGAGACGTATAAAAATTCACCGGCACAGAACCCCCAGGGTCCGACTGATGGCAGGCGCAAAGTGATTCGTGGTGGCTCTTGGGTACCGCGGGGTGAGTTTGCGGCGCGCTGCGCCAATCGGGCAGCTTATGCACCGACGGAACTGGTGCATAATGTTGGGGTTCGCATCGTAAAGTCTGCCCAAAAGTAACTGAACGCGGAATTTTGACGCAAAGGCACAGAGATTTTAACGCAAAGGCGCAGAGAAGAAAAGTCGTTGAATTTTAACGCAAAGGTTAAAGGCTTAGGTTAATATTGGTGCAATTGATTGTACGTTAAGGATCGCTATGAATACCAATCAACTCTACTACGGGGACAATCTCGACATTTTACGAACATACCTCCCCGATGAAAGCATCGATCTGATTTACATCGATCCGCCGTTCAACTCAAATCAGGCATACAACGTGATTTTCAGCGAGACGGATGGCACGTCATCGGAGGCACAGATTCACGCCTTTGAAGATACTTGGCACTGGGGCGAAACCACCGAGGGTGCATACCACGATTTGGTTACAACCGCGCCACCTCTTCTGGTTGAGACAATCAAGAGTTTTCGCGGATTCCTCACAGAGACGAATCTGATGGCGTACCTTGTAATGATGGCTGGGCGATTGGTAGAACTCCACCGCGTCTTAAAACCGACAGGGAGTTTCTATCTCCATTGCGACCCGGCGGCATCGCATTATCTGAAAATTATCTTGGATGGGATTTTTGGAGTTGAGAATTTTCGGAATGAGATTGTGTGGTGCTACAAGAGGTGGCCCGCAAAACAGACCAACTTTCAGAAAATGCACGACGTTATTCTGAGATATGGGAAGTCTGAAGATGTTATCTGGAATCAACTTTACGATGACTTTACTGAACAAACAAAAAAGCGAATAAAAGGTGGAAAGAAAATTGAGCATTATGTCGGTAAGTCTGGTAAAGTATTGATACGTGCCACTGATGAAGTCTCTCCCGGTGTTGCAATGTGTGACTATTGGAATATTCCTATGATAGCAGGGCAGGCAAAAGAACGTATGGGCTACCCCACCCAAAAACCGGAAGCCCTGCTCAAACGCATCATCAAAGCCTCGTCGAATGAAGGAGATGTTGTCCTTGATGCGTTTTGTGGATGTGGAACTGCAATAGCTGTCGCTCAAAAACTCAACCGTCGTTGGATCGGGGTTGACATCACACACCTCGCCATTACCTTACTGAAATACCGCCTCGCTGATGCCTTCGGTGACGATGTGGAATACGAAATCATCGGTGAGCCGAAAGATGAGGCAAGTGCGAGAGCGTTAGCGGTTCAAGACCGCTATCAATTCCAGTGGTGGGCACTGAGCCTGATTCGGGCGAGACCGTATCAAGGCAAAAAGAAGGGCGCGGACGAAGGAGTGGACGGAGTCATCTACTATCAGGACGTTGACCCGGACACCCCGAAAAAGGCACTCACCAGAAAGATTGTGGTTCAGGTCAAGAGTGGGAAGGTTTCTGTTTCGGACATACGGGAATTGAAAGCGGTTGTCAAGAACCAAGAGGCGATAATCGGTGTTTTTATCACACTGAACCCGCCAACGCAACCGATGATTAGGGAGGCGACAACTGCGGGGCGATTCCAATGGCTTCACGTCGAGCACTCGACCTATCCAAGGATTCAGATTCGCACGATTCAGGAATTGCTCGAAGGTCACAGTATCGAATATCCACAGACACTTGATGATGTCACATTCCGCAAGGCAGAGCGGGCAACCCCTCAAAACCAGCAACTTCCCTTAACAGGCATCCCGCAACAGAAGTAGGAGAGGCATCCTTGCCTCGACGGATACTTGGGAAGATCGCTTTAATTCTGAGGGGTGAATAAAACCCAAAATAGGTTGAAGTCATTCAACCATTACACTATACTATTATGGCACAACAATACGATAGTGCTGCCAAGTATTTAATGACAGAGCATCCCCAAGGCTTGGCTAAACTGGTCTTTGGAGACCAAGAAGTCGAGATGTTGGGAGCACGAGATACAGAGCAACGGGTTTTCACGGAGCGTCACAACGATAGCACACACGAGGTGCAGTTCCGTGAGCACAGGGCGATTCTCCACACTGAGGTACAAGCTTACGATAGCCAGGAACCGATGCCGTTCCGCGTTGCCGCGTATCACGGGTACCTACTGAGTGAACATAAAATGCCCGTGTATAGCTGTGTTATCTATTTGCACCCCAACGCCGGCAGAAGAGACCCTGGTTTCTACACTTATGAGAAAAACGGGTGGGCGTATCGCATCCAGTATAAAGTGATACGGCTCATTGAGATAGCGGGTCAACCGATTTTGGATGCCCAGGACCCCGGTTTATTGCCGTTCACGCCTTTGATGCAAGGGCGTGAAGGGATGGGTGCTAATCGGTGGTTGGATCAGTGTATTGACGCGACCGCGTCGGTCTCCGTAGACGCGCTCCAGCGGAACATTTTACTCTCAGCTTTGAGCATATTTGGCAGTTTGGTTTACGATTACGAATACATAAAACAACGCATCCCGGAGGGCATTATGTTAGAATCGCCTTTAATTCAACACTTTATTCAACAAGCAAAGACAGAAGGCCGCGAAGAAGGCCGTGAAGAAGGCCGTGAAGAAGGCCGCGAAGAAGGCCGCGAAGAAGGCCGTGAAGAAGGCCGTGAAGAAGGGGCAACACGAGCGAAACAGGAGACAGTCCTCAAACTGCTACGGCTCCGATTTGATTCTGTTCCGGAATCCGTTACCAACAAAATTACCTTGATACAGAGTCTCTCTCGTCTCGATGTGCTCCTTGAGGAAGCCCTAACTGCACAGACACTTAATGAAATTGATTTGGAAAACCACGACGGTTAAGCGTCTGTTTAAGTATTCCAATTTGAGCATATTTGGTTTACGATTACGAATACATAAAACAACGCATCCCGGAGGGCATTATGTTAGAATCGCCTTTAATTCAACACTTTATTCAACAAGCAAAGACAGAAGGCCGCGAAGAAGGCCGTGAAGAAGGCCGTGAAGAAGGGGCAACACGAGCGAAACAGGAGACAGTCCTCAAACTGCTACGGCTCCGATTTGATTCTGTTTCGGAATCCGTTACCGAGAAAATTGTCTCAATACAGAGTATCGCCCGTCTCGATTCGCTCATTGAGAACGCACTGACCGCACAGACACTTAATGAAATTGATTTGGAAAACCACGACGGTTAAGAGTTGTTTAACTGAGGTGCAGTACACCTCATGAAAATGGTCGCGATGATGAAAGGAGACTTGTCATGATTAGACCTACCACAGCGCAGCGTAAACAGTGGGAAGACGAGGGCTACTTGGTATTTGAAAATGCGATTGAGGGCGACGAACTGCTTCGGCTTCAGGGTGTCTTCGATTATTGGGCAGAACAGTGTAAGCCTGCATGGCTAGATCGGATTGAGGCAGGCGAGGCGGCGGCGACATTTTACGACATCCCCGACCCCTTCGCAAAGGATGAAATCTTCGTGGACATTATTGACCATCCGAGCTACTACGGTTGCCTGATGGCGTTCACGGACGATGATTTGATTCTGTTGGGGCCACAGGTGCGGACCGTACCGCCGTGTCCAGTTGGTTATTCCGGTTGGCATCCGGACGTGGGACATGACAATCCGCTACACATCAAGGTTCAGATCTATGTGAACGATGTCGAGCCCGGGCGCGGTGAATTTGCCTTTGTGCCCGCCAGCCATAAGCCAGACGCGGGCCCTTACTCCAGACCCAAGTATCAGGAACAGATGCCCGGTCACAAGCGGTTCACGGGAACAGCGGGTACCGCTATCATGTTTAACTCCTACGGTTGGCATACCGCCATGGATAACCATACCGACACGCCGAGGAAGTCAATTATTCTCATTTACGAGAAAAGGACACCTGACCGTGTTGACCCGAAAAGGTTCGCGTCAATTGCTCATCTCTGCAAAACACCGGAACGCCGCAAGGTTTTTAGCCTATAAAACCGAGGGTGGAAAATCAACCTACCTAGCATACAAATGGAGGAATTATGTCTCGAATTGATGCCCATCTTCACGTTTTTGCTAAGGTGTCAGATGAGTTTCCGAGGGAGACCAGCGATGTTTATCCCGCTGACCGGGAAGAGCCTGTCGAAAAGCTAATGGGCGAGATGGAAGCGAACCAGATTGACCAAGCGATGCTGGTGCAGATTGGTGGCACAAGCGTTGAACACCACGCCTATCTGCTTCACTGCCTGAATACCTACCCTGACCGATTTCTCGGAATCGGTCTCATCCCCTCGGATACGCCCGACCCCGAAGCGCACATGGACCAACTGGCTGACGGGACTGGGATTGTCGGTTTTCGACTCTCTTCGATTGGGGGTCCAAGAGACCCTTTTGCTAAAATTGACCCGCGTGAATTTGATGCCTATCGTATATGGAAACATGCGGCGGAGCAGGATTATGTACTCTGGCTTTATGTGCGGGCGATTGATGCCCATTTAGTCCCGTATCTGTTAGAGGCTTTCCCGCAGGTCAGAGTGGTCTTCAATCATCTCGGTATCTGTCCCGGCAAGGGGAAATTCTCCTGGGATGAAAAAGGCCGTCCTCATATCGAAACCCCTGGGTATAGCCCTGCCTTTCACACCATCTATCGCCTATCACGCTTTGAAAATGTGGCGGTGCTACTGTCCGGTCATTATGCATTCAGCACGGAGGAATACCCTTATTCAGACCTCAACCGTTTGCATCAGAACCTGCTCGGTAGCTATGGTGCGAAGCGTCTGATGTGGGCAACCGATTTCCCGTGGATTCTCGAATACCCCGGTTACCGTGAACTCGCCGACCTGATTAAAGTGGCACTGCCCAATTTATCTGAAGACGAACACGCGGACATCATGGGCGGAACGGCACAACGGTTTCTAAGGTTCCCGAAGCTTGCGGATTAGTATGTTCTAAAAATGGCAGATTAGAATTGGAAGGATGGGTGAAGTTTCTTCCCCATCCTTTCCTTCTTCCCCTCTTCCATCCTTCCATCCTTTTTCTTTCCTAATCCACTTATGCGTGGTCTCTCCCCATTTGCTCAAGTCTGACCGGAACCGCAACTTCCGAACATAAACAACGGTAAATCGGGCAACACATCCCCAACCAAAAGTGGATAGCTTAACAGATGCAAAAAAAGCTAATATTTCAGCATTATGACTTGACATGTCATGTACAGGGATGCTAATATATTAGCATATTGGTCTTTGGGTCATTTTCCCATGCGTTCAATTCTTGAGATTTATTGTGAAAAAAAAGCTAATATTTCAGCATTATGACTTGACATGTCGTGTACAGGGATGCTAATATATTAGCACTAATGATTATTTGATGCCAATCACGAGGTATCAAGAGAAAGGAAATATGTTGGTCTACAAACCGCACCTCAACCTGAGTCGTCGCGAACGACAGATTATGGACATCGTCTACCGACGCGGTCGCGCTTCTGTCGCAGACGTGTTGAACGACCTGGAAGATCCCCCTTCCTACTCAGCCGTCCGGACGATGATGCGTATCTTGGAAGAGAAGAGACATCTCAGGCATGATAAGGAAGGGGCCCGATACATCTACACGCCGATTCACCCTCGTCAGAATGCCGGCGAATCGGCACTCAAACAGGTGTTTCAAACCTTTTTTGACAATTCGATTGAGAAAACAATCGCCGCGCTGTTAAACGTTTCGGACAGAGCACTTTCCGACGGGGAATCCGATCGGTTGGCGGCACTCATCGAACAGGCCAAGAAAGAAGAAGGAAAGCCGTGACACAAACCGTTGATTCCGCGCAAATTCCATAGCACCATACCCTTTAAGGAGGAAAACCTCATGATGTCCTTGATTTCTCTCTTCGGAGATTCCGAACATTCGATTCGCTGGCTGGAAGTGTTATTCGATGCGTCCGTAAAAAGCATCGTCGTGCTCGCACTGGCTGCGGGCTTAAATCTCGCGCTGCGACGCAGTTCTGCGGCGTTTCGTCACCTGATGTGGTTACTGGCAGTTGCGAGTTGTCTCTGCCTGCCCGTCATTTCTGTGACCTTGCCAGGCTGGCGGTTGCCCGTTGTTGTCCCACATACGCTTCCCTTGACTGAAGCGACACCCGGTCTTGAAGGGAATCTGGATGTCCCGCAATTACCATCACCTGCTCTTCAGGTAGAATCCCCCCGCCAACCGACTCCTCAAATTGACTCCAACGGCGAAACAGCGGGATTGCCCAACACGGTTGAAGTGTCCGCTCTGCCTTCGCAAGAAACAAGATGGTGGGCCATGCCTACCCTTTGGACCTGTATTGGAATTGCCTGGGGTATCGGTATGTTGATTGTCCTCCTTCCCCTGTTGACCGGGTTGGTCGGCATTTGGAGAATCGCCCGACGAAGTCAGCGCGTCACCGATGGCCCGTTGGCGGCGTTGGTTAGCGAACTCGTAGAACAACTCGGCTTGAAGCGTCGTGTGACGCTGTTGCGGAGCGAGGCAGGGATGCCGCTGACTTGGGGTATCATTCGTCCCCAGGTGCTGATTCCGGCTGACGCGGAAAACTGGTCGCCCGCCCAACAGCGTACGGTTCTGCTGCATGAACTCGCCCACGTCCAACGGTGGGATTGGCTAACGCAGATGCTGGCACATATTTCCTGCGCCATCTATTGGTTCAACCCGTTGGTTTGGGTCGCTGACCGTCGAATGCGCCTTGAGCGTGAGCGCGCCTGCGATGACCACGTCCTGACCGCCGGTTGCCGGGCGACAGACTATGCCGAGCACCTACTTGAGATTGCCCGGACACCGCGGATGTCGGCGTTGGCAACGCGCGCCGCTGTGGCGATGGCACAGCCGTCGTGGATTGAAAAGCGGTTGCGAGTTATTTTGGCACCAGACCGCAATCGTCGGCCGGTGACGAAGGTAGCGGTTACTGTTAGCATTCTGACCGTCGCCTGTCTCGTCCTGCTAATCGGTATAATGCGCCTTGCCGAAGCGGTTGAGGACGAAGAATTGCTGCAACAGATTAGGGAAGCCGTGTTATGGAGGCCAGAACCCTCTGAGCAAACGCCAACCGATGCCGAAATGGCAGTAATGATGGAACAGCTCATGAAACGGCTTGAAACCGGGCTTGAACTCAGTGAACGGTTTCTCAGGATGTATCCCGAAAGCGCGAAGCGTGATGAGGCATGGAGGTACAAAATCGGATGTCTTTTGGGACTCCGCAGGGAAGAGGAAGCGAACGCTGAAATTGAAGCGTTCTTGAAGGCGTTTCCCAAATCGAAATACGCCCTTGAGATGTTGTCGGTTAAGATTCAGCTACTTGGACAGGATGGCAAATACAAAGAGGCACTCGCCGAGCTAGACAAACTCGATCACCCGGCGACGCTTCCCAAGGTGTATGAGCAGAAGGCAGGACTTTACTCAAGGATGGGGGAGTGGGAAAAAGCCGCCGAATACCGTCTCCGTGCCGCAGAATTGACTTTGGGCAAACTCGCTCCGGATTTCACGCTGAAAACCATCGGCGGCGACACCGTCTCACTCAAGGATTTTCGGGGCAAGGTGGTCCTGCTTGACTTCTGGGCGACGTGGTGTGGGCCATGCATCCACGAGCTCCCGGGGCTGAAAGCACTTTATGAAAAGCACAAGGACAACCCTGATTTCGCCCTCATCAGTATCAGTTCGGATGTCAATGACGAAACAGTTGCGAAGTTCGTCGCGAGCAATGAAATGCCGTGGATTCACATCCGGGAGACCGAGGCGCTGCAAGCCAAATTCAATGTAATTGGGATTCCGCACTACACGGTCATTGACAAGAACGGGCTGATACGCGAAGACAATTTGCGCGGTGGTCGTGCCCTCAACGCGGTGATTTCTCCCCTGCTTGCCCAAGCACCGGGAGCACCAGATCAGACGAACATCGCCAAACTTCACGAGTTGCGTGGGAACCTGCACAATCAGCGCGGCGAACGGGAGCAGGCGATCTCGGAATACGAGCAAGCCTTACGGCTTCAACCGAATAACATTGAACTCGTCATAGCACTCGGCCGATTGTATGGAGATGGCCAAAGCGAAAAAGTGCTCGCGCTTTACGACCAGGCATTGCCACGGCTTGTTGAGGCAAATCAGTCTAAAGCGGGAGCAGATTCCAGATTAGGTCATGTTGCCTTTGGTTTCGCCCAGTCCTATGACGAACAAGGCAACGCCGAAAAATGCTGGCAGGCGTTTCAGATTGCAATGGAAAATGACCCAGAGGGGCATCTGGCGAAGCAGGCAAAACGGATGACGGGCGTGTTCTCAGCAATCCGCGACAAATCGGCGTTCAAAGCGTTTACGGAAGCTGCACCTGAGACGGAAGCAGACAGACGACTAGACGAGCAGAATCGCAAGCGGTCCGAATTTCGCAACGAGCGGCTTAAAGCCTGGAAATCCTTCCTATCTATCGAAGCCGATGGAGAGATATTCACAGGCGTAGTTCTGAATTCAACCGGTCACCTGGTTGTTTCCGACATTGTCGCCGATGCCTCCAACATCCGGGCGAAGGTTACCAATTATTCACCGGCGAAGGTGGTTGCCAGGGATGCAGAGGCGAGGCTGGCTGTCCTAAAGGTCGAAGGCGCGAAATACCTGCGACCTGTCGAGATGGGGACAGTCGATGACTTGGAGGAATACGCCCCGTTTGACTCCGCAGGGGCAAACGGGCGCACGGGAAGAACGTTCCCTTCAATCGGGCAGATTACCGCTCGTGGTTATTCGCAGCAAAGCCGTGGACAAATTACCGAAACCAGTGCCAGTGTCAGGACGCTTGAGATTGATAAGGCAGGAAAGATCAGTTCATTCCAGATCAGTGACCGGGATCGATCACCGCTCAGCGATGCATTTATCCACTACGATGGCAAATTGCTCGGCCTCTGCGTTGATGACGCGGTCATGAACAAAGGGAGCGAGCGTAACCTTACCGGGTCGAAATATAACGTTGTGTCAATCGATCAGATTCAGGCAAGCCTCGAACGGATGGGTGTGACAAATCTGCTCGGAGCCAAGGCGTTACCGATGCCCGACCAACCGTTCTCTTATTTTGTGGAGGCAGAGCATTTTACTCGGCTTGATGGCGAACAGCTGCCCTACAAACTATTCCTGAAGGGCAACGATGGTGTTGTATCGGGCGGGGAATATCTTGCGGCACTCGCCGAGGAAAAGCCCACCGCTGAAAGGTTGTCTGCGTGGTTGGTCTACGAAGTGGACATACCTGAAGCTGGCGATTACGCCATTTGGCTGCGAACGCTCTCGCACGATGGGAAGAGCGACTCGTTCTGCATCGCAACCGATGTTGAGCCGAACCTGCTCAATTGCGACACCAGAAACTACGGGCAGTGGGGATGGGTGTCTGCGATAGACCGTCGGGCGAGCCAAACTGTCAGCGCATTTTACTTCACCAAAGGGAAGCATGAAATCCGCATCTACGTGCGCGAGCCGAGGACGCAGTTGGATGCCATCTATCTGACGAACGTTCTTCGCTTGACCGCGAGTGATGTCGCTGATCGGTTTAATGCGTTAAAGTAGGCTAATTGGTATAGATACATGCCTGCATGGCCCAAATGATAAGCGGAAGAGTAAGGAATAACGATCGTTATTCCCTACTCTTCCAATACGTTTGAAGGGAATGGAAAATTGAACGTCAAAACTCATTAGGGGAACGGTCTGGAATAACCTATGCCGCATGGAATCTGCGACCTCTCGCCCAAATAAATACTTCGATGCAGATGCTAATGGCAATTACCCCTGCACAAAGTAGGTATGGGCTTTTAATCCCAAGCGCAGAATCGGCGCATAGTCCGCCCAAGAACGGTCCCAACAGGAGGCCGCTTCCGAGAATGGCTTCATGCCAACCACTTTTGTTTCCCTTATCGGTCTGGTCGTGTAGTCCGTAATACATGCTACTAAAGTAGGTGGCGGCGGCGCATAGCCCAACCATCGCAAAAGCGGGCATCCAAAATACGGCTTGCGGAACAAAGAATATCTGCACAAAACCGATTACCGCGAGTATCTGAATGCCAATCAGGGGCATTAGTCGGTAGTGCCATCGCACGGAACGCTCTGTGCCAAGTCCAAGAAACATCAGCGTCTGCGCGATTCCCAAGGCGAGCATCAGGTTGCCGTAGGTTTTTGCGGCGATGTCCATGTCTAACATCAATTTGGGGGCAAGTTGCCGCAGGAAACCGAGCGCAAACCATGATGCAAAATTGGCAATGCGCCCGATTTGTTGATAGGTGGGTTGAGAGGCAGGGGCAGACGTATCGAATGATTCTGCCTCGATGCATTGTCCGTTTTCACGATGTAATTTTGTGTGCAGATAGATGGCCCCCCAACTCAATAAACTAAAACCACTGGCAATGTAGAACGGAATGGTCGGCTGTGTTGGCCTGTAGAGGTAGCCTGAGATAAAAGGCCCGCCCGTAATCCCAACGCTCCAAAACAGATTGAAGGTCATCACGCGCACGATTAGATGACCGCCGCCTTCCCGGTCGGCAAGCCACGCTTCGTAAGCTGGCCAAAAGAGTGCCATACCGATGCCTACGCACGGGAAGGCAATCAGCAGATGGAGTTTACGGGTGCAGAATGGAAGCGTAAGACTGACGCAGGCGAGTAAAAGGCATGACGCAGAAAGGACGCGGGTGCGTTCTATCCGATCTGACAGCCTGCCGAACGGTATCGCAAGGATGACGAAGATGCCACTGCTCAGCGCGGCAAGCCCACCGAGAAACGTTGAGGATAGGTGCAGATAATTGGTGTAGAACGCCGTGTTTGTGAGAAGGATACTGAGACACAAATCCGTCAGGAGGGCAGGGAAATAAGCGGTCTGTTTTTTCATGAATTGTGAGGGCGGGGCTAATGAAATTTGACAATCAAAATCGGTATTGAATCAATCGCACGACACATTGCACTCCGCTGGAGTGCGGGTCTTTGGGCATATAGTGTGCTATAGACATTGCGCTCCTCTGGAGCGGGGACAGCGTGTGCGATGTCCAAGCGACTTGACAATCAAAATCGGCAATGTAGTAAATCGGGTGGGAACGAAATTCCCTCCATAAGCTGAGATCGCAAGAAGGGTAGGTCCGGGGACGGATGGTCCGGGGACGGATGGTCGCGTGAGCGAGCGCATCGCGTGAGCGAACACAAAAAGGATTTCCTACCCACGGGCCCGGAGGTTTTTAGAAATTACCGAAGTTGAACGTCAAAACTCATTAGACTCACCCCCGCCTTTTTTTATTCTTTCTTTTCTGCTTTTTCCTTGTTGTTCTGTTCCTTAATCCCGTTCCCGTTATTACGCCACTTCTCTGCCTGCACTCCCAGTTTTACGCGGTCTTCCGGGTTCCGAATGTCGATAATGTGAGGCGTGATAATCATGACGATTTCGGCGTTCTTGGTCTCTGTCGCTGTCTTTTTAAACAAACCACCGATAAAGGGAATGTCTCCAAGAATCGGGACCTTACTTTCGATTTCTTGTTGACTTGACCGAATGATACCGCCAACCACAATCTGCTGTGCGTCCTCTACGTCAATGTAAGCAGAGATTTCGTTTATCTCCGTGATTGGGGCGTTAAAGTCGGTGAACTCGATAAAACTGCTTGCCTGAATAGATTCGATTTCTAGCCCAATCGTGCGCTTGCCTTCGGGGCCCTCTTGAGATTTTGCGATGTGCGGCGTGAGCGAGACAGAGATGCCCACAGGGGGGTCAATAAAATCATAATTGTACAGCGGCTGGGAGAATTGATTGAACACCGGTTGGGAGACTTGATTCTCGCCAGCTGTGATTACGCCGCGGTCATCAACGCCTTGCAGATATGGAATCCTTCGTCCACTTTGCCACGTTGCGGGCTGGTTATCGCGCGACAACAGCGACGGGGTTGATAACGTCCTGACTTTGTTCTGGCGCATCAGGGTATGGAGCAGTGCCATATACTCTTTGGTCGCAACACTATAGGTAATGCCGCTGACCAGGTCATCTTGCGTGAAAAACTTCGTTTCTGCGGTTCCAACGAGTGGATTTCCGGGGCGGAGGTCTTTGCCGAGTAGCTTGTTCTCCTGCGCGGTTAATTCAAGCCCCATGATCGTTTCATCATCAAGGGTCACTTCGAGAATCTGGATATCAATCCAAACCTGACCCCGGACGAAGTCAAGTTCACGAATGAGGGCTTCGACATCAGGCAGGTAGCGTTGGAGCGTTGTGACAATCAGCGAATTGGTGCCCGGGTCTGCAAAGACAGTAACTTTGCCTCGTAGCGAGTTGATATCCTTCTGTTCCATCCGTCCGCCACGCGCAAAGAAGCGACCGAAGCTGAATCCACCGCCTTCCGAGTCTTCCCAAACTTGGCTCAAAACCTGCTGAATTTCGTCAGCGTTTGCGTATTCGAGTCGAATTGACTTCGTGACCTCTTTTTGAGATTCGGGTGTCGGGGTATCAATATTCTTAATAAATTGGCTTACCAGTTCAAAGTTGCGTTGTGTTGCTGTAGAGATAATAACCGAGTTCAGCGTGGGGTAGGGTTCAGCGGTCACATTTCCAGCGAGCGACCCCTGATTTTGGTTTCGTGAGCGTGAAGGCACGAAGAAAAATCTTCTACTGCCACCGCTTTCGCCTTGATAAACGTTGTTGATGATGTCCGCAACGTTTTCGGCATCCGCATATTTCAATTTGTAGATGCGTGTTCCCCATTCTTGGTCTGGCATGTTCACATCAAGGCGTTTCAGGAGGCTCTCGATGGTGTCAAAATTCTGTTCGGCAGTTGATACCATGAGCGCGTTTAATCGCGTATCCGGTACAAGGTGAACCGGTCCTTGGACTCCGAACCCGCCCTCTGTCGGTTCACGGCGGTCCTGATCCCACCAATCCCGGTCGCGGTCTCTGCCAGTACTGCCGCCTTCAAAGAGGTCTTGGAGGTTTGCGGATAGGTCTTGGGCATCGCCAAACTTCAAGAAATAGATACGAATCTCCTCTTGCGGGTCGGCTTGGTCGAGTTCCTTGATGATTTTTTCGATAATCGAGAAATTCCGCGGGTCTGAGGAGATAACCACAGCGTTGAGCCGGTCATTCGATGCGATATTTACTATCCCAACAATCCCTTGAAAATCTTGCCCTTGCCGTTGTCGCCGCAAATCCTGACGCCGTCGATCCCATTCCCGTCGCTCCCACGAACTTTTTCCACCCCGACCACCCGGACGTCTGCCAGCACTTTGACCGGTGATCACTTCTTCAAGTGTTTGTGCTACGTCTTGGGCGGTGGCATACTGTAGGCGGAAGATACGAATTTCTGTTTGAAGACTGGGCGCGGTATCAAGTTGGCTAATCAGTTCTTGGAGGGCAACGATATTGGCTTCCGATGCTTTGATAATCAATGAGTTTGAACTTTCATCCGCGGAGACTTGGATGCGTCCTTGAAGCAGGTCAATTCCCAACCCTTTTTCCCGCGCCTCCTCCATCATCTTACGCATCTCTTCGGGGTCGTCAAGGGTGCTGAGTCTTTTTACTGTCTTATCGCCTTCCCCCTCCTGACGGACGACATCGTTCAGAGCTTGTGCCACGTCCAGAGCGGGTGCATTTTCCAATTGAACAATCAACACCTTGAGTGGTCGTTCCGGTGCCTCGTCGGCAACCTGCAAGATGGTCGCAATCCTGCGAACATTGGAGGAGACATCGGTAATAACCAGGGCATTACTGGTCGCATCGGCAAAGATATTGGCGAAACTACTCAGCAGTGGCTTGATACCGTCCACCAACTCCGATGCGATGGCACTGTTTAATTGGATGATGTATGTTTGAATTTCATCAGTCGGTTCGACCTGATTTGGATCTGCGGTAATCCGTTTGACGGGCACCTTCATCCGAACGGCTTTCTCTGAGGCAGTGATCAGTAGGGTGTTATTCTGCCGGATCATTGTCAGCTCATACTGTGCGAGCACGGTTTTCACTTCCTCAAGCACTTCGTTAATCGTTACGTTCTTGAGATTGGTGAGCGCGAACTTTTTGTCTTTGATGTCATTTTCGGACGCGATGACCGTGAGGTCAGTCTCTTTGCTGATGAACTCAATTAGTGCCTTCAGGTCACGGCTGGTGAAGTTAAAGTCGAATCTGATGGCTTTTCCCTCATCGTCCCGCTCTGCGACACTCATTTGTCCTTGATTGTCCTGTGCAAGTGCAGGTTTGGGAACGCCTGCCACAAGAAGCCCTAGACACAGGAACAGAGTCAAACCGAACCGTTGAAAGATATTGGCTTTGAAACCCATTTTCTACTCCTACATTCAAGTGTATTTCATGTGCGAATTTTCTCCCAGTTGCGGGGAGAAGATATGTGTAAAGTTATTAGAAACCGATTTTTTTGCGTCGCGTTCGTCGCTCCACCCATAGGGTCTTGAAAACTCGGTTTCTCTAAAATAGCTAGAACGGGCAAAATTCCACCCTTCCACCCTTCCATTCTTCCACCCTTGCAGTCTTTTCCCTTCTTATCATCTACGAATGCCCCGCCTTCCGCCCCCTTGCCGGGCACGTCTGGCTGCCTCTTCCTTTATTCTACCCATTTCCTCTTCCTTCATTTTACGCATCTTTTTCTCGTATTCTTTCGCGGATTTATCTTTGGGTGACTTGCCCTTTTCGTTCCTAGCGTTCCCTTTGTTCGCGCTAGGATTGGGAGTTGGTGGTTGACTCATTTGCGGCCGAGAGGGACCACCACCGCCTTTACCAATAAAATTCCCTCTCTGAATGCTTAACTCTTGTGACTTTCCATCGTGGAACAGCGTTATCTTAAACGGTTCAATCTTTTCGACCTTAGCCCCGGCAAACGCTTCTCCGACCCTGACATAATGAATCTTACGGTCTCTATTGCTCTGGATGAGGGCTTTGCTTTCGTCCGTTTCATGGTCAATGAGGGTAGCAATCAACTGAAATGCCGGCCCCGGCTTTGACTTTCTATATCCAAGTGGACGAAACAGGTTATTGTCAACGATAACTTTATAGAAATTTCTTTGTGAAGGAGATGGCTTTGTCTTAGAATTTTTTCGTTTGCTCAGGGGAACGCCGCGCAACCCCTGAAATCGCTGTAACCATTCCTGACGAAGCTCAGGGTCGTTTTTCAGATCTTCTGGGGTCAGGCCTGCCTTGTTCAGCATTTCCTTTGCGAATGGAGGGAGCTCAAAATTCCCCGTCTGGGTTGCTATGGGCGGCATTGAATCCGACTCCGCTCGGGACAACATATCAATTTCAATGACAAATAACGCGATGACGATGCAAAACAATCGCATCCGTAGATGTTTATTCATATCGGGTTGCTCCTTTCTGGTCCTTATCTTGAGGCACCGGAGATCAGAATTTTTAGAAGCCTCGAATCCTCGCAAGCGGAGGGAAAATCCGTTTTACAAGATTTTAGCGACCATTGACAGATTGATATTAAGTTCCGGTTGATTTTTATTCTTCTGATCTGTGCTAATTTTGAGTCTTTTTAAGAAAAGCCATTTCGAGGACGATTCAATGGATTGGATTAATTTGACCATTTTATCCATTTGACCCTTGAAGTTCATTTCAACAGTGTAAATCTGGGGTTGATGTGTTGAACTCACCTTTGCGATCCAACCTTGAAGTTCTTTCTTCTGTTCCAAAATCTGGCCGGTGTATTCTGTCAATGCGTTGAGTTGTGCTTCATAATTGAGCCCAGCTTCCGTTTCCTCCTCAGAATCGTGCTCAAATTGCTGGTTATAATCCCTCATCAGGTTTTTAAACTTGGCCAAGAGGGGGCTATTCGGTTTGAGGGTCGTTTGCCTATCAGCGGTTGTTCTGCCGATGCCTAAGAAGCCTCGCTTAGGTTTGATGTTACTGGTTCTGACTTGGTTTTCGATGAATCCCTTTTTGGAGTCTGCCGCTCCCGCCATTTGCAGTTCGATATTGGACCGAATAAACTGAATCAACGCAATCCGCAATGGCACGGGAATCGTTTTCGGGAGTGGTGCAAATTGTCGCTTGGTGTCGTCAGATTCTGGGGCAGCGGTGGGCGTAACATCAGCCGGGGCTTCCTTTTGAGGGGGTGTCGCTTTTTTAGCTTTCTCAGGTGCGGGCTTTGATTTTTTATCGCCTTCGGGGTCTGATGCGTCTTCGTCCACCTGTTCATTTGATGGTTTGGATTTCTCAGGTGCGGGCTCTGATTTTTTATCGCCTTCGGGGTCTGATGCGTCTTTGTCCACCTGTTCATCCGATGGTTCGGATTTCTCCGTTTTAGGTGGTTCCGAATCATCATCTACTTTGTCGGGATTGTCCTCTGTATCAGCCATTTCATCATCATCCCACCACGCATCGTAGACGGCGTTTAATGCTTCATCTTCGGCTTCAGCCTGTTTCCGTTCTGCTTCCTCTTGCTGTTTTTGTAGCTCTTCCAATTCCGCATCCAATTCGTCTAGGTACAAATGCAGCACGAGGTTTTGCCTTGCTTGCGTCGGAATTGTTTCAGATTTTTTCCCAGGCGCGCGTTTGATATTCAATTGATAATTCGGCTTGAGTCCCGCTTTCTTGGTGAATCCATCAATCCGTTTTGCAATGACCACTTGCGGTTCTTCGCCTGCAAAAATTGACCCTTCAATCTCTTTTAGCGCGTCTAGGCTTTTAAGCCTGCTATGCTCTGTTCTATAGGCAAAGAGTGCATCGGCTTTTCCTTCGAGGGCGGGATGCAGTTTCGCCAAATCTGAGGTTGTACGCGCTCGGTTGAGGCTTTTGAGCGCATCCTCCTCTTTTGAAATCTCCTGAAATAGAGAATCGGGGATAATCTTTCCTTGGAGCCCAACTTTTTCGCGTAGCTTGACGTGTGCCTGTTCAGTGATTTCAGCAAGTTCGACCAATTCTTTGGAGGTTTGAAATTGCTCACGTTTGACGGTGAGCTGGGTGCCATACATCCCGTGGCGAACCAGAGGTGCGAATTTCAACAATAAGGCAATGATGGCAACACTCCCTGCGAGGGCGAATAAAGTTTGTTCACGCTTTGTCAGTGGTCTCATTTAGATTTCCTTTTAGAGTACCAACGGTTTGGATTCTTAGTTGATGGGTTAAGCAAGTTTTAGTATTGTATCGGGAGTGGGAACTCTCTCCCATAGGTATCGGGACTAGGAACTCCCTCCCACAGGGATTATTCCGCTCTACTTCTGATTTGGTTGTAAATGGCGCATTTTGGCAAACATTTCGGAGGCGTTTGGTACAAGATTGCAGGTGATTTGTGCCTGGGAGATCTGTTTTTTATTTTTCTCTATACTTGTAACTTGTCCAGATTTCGTGTTCGTAAACAGTCCTGACTGCGCCATGATGCCGACCATCTGGCTTATTTCTGCATGTGAGCTTGCTTCCACATTGAAGGTAATCTTCGTTTTGTCCGGCTCATCAAGACGGCTGATGTCTATTGATTTCCAAGAGATCTTTGTCCGGTCACCAAAGCGAGTGCTGAGTTCGCGCAGAATATCCATCGGAGAAACCCGCGGTGACAAAAGACCAGCAATAGCAGTATCCTTGACGAGTCGCTTTTTGGCATTACTTTCCGCCGGCCGATTCGTTTGAATTTGCTCATCTAAGGCACCCAGCTCCGTTTGTTGCAATCGGCTCCACGTCAATCCGCCGAGACCGAGACCGACAATCAGAATACCGCCTGCTGTTGCTATTGTAAGCCATCGTCGTCGCTTTTCGATTTGCGTAACTTTGGTTTTCTCTTCTTTCGGAAGCAGGTCTAATACGACTTTATTAGTTAAAGCGTTCACGCCTAGTCCTAATGCAACGGCAAGGGTATCGGCAAATTCATTTATGAATTCCGAATCTGCCTGCCGCTCATCCTGTACTGCTTTGAACGCATCATACGGATTCCAGAGCCGCGTTGAAATCTGCAATCGCTCCGTACAATAGTCCGCTAGACCCTGAATTCTTGCCCCACCGCCGCAGAGCAAAATTTCACACGGTTGAGATTCACGGTTGATGCTGAGTTCTCGCTCGGTTGCGACGATTGACCGTTCCAACTCTCCGACTAGACGGGTTGCCCATTCGTGAGCGGGCGTAACACTAAGGTCTGGCGAAATCAGCGTCGCATTCACGGTTTTCTGGCGTTCAGCACTTTCAAAATCGACCGCGCCTTCGTTTTGGTAGCGTTGCGTCAATTGATTCCCGCCAATTGGAAAGCTACGTGAGAACTTCAAAGTTTCGTTGTGTATCACGCAGAAATCGGTATTTCCGGCACCGATGTCCACAACCATCGTCGCAGGTGCTGATGTGTGAGTGGTCTCCCAACCGCTGAGCGAGGCTAATACGCCTATCGCCATCGCGGACGGGAGCAGTGCCCGTGGGAGAATACCAATAGGCCTCAGATAGTTGATATATTTTTGTACTGTATCCCGTCTTGCCCCGATGAGTTCTACGGATATGTTGGTCTCCGTCCGAATCGTGTCGTGATAGGTATGCACAATCTCTTCGCTGAATGGGAGTTCCGTTTCGGCGCGCTCGGCGATGCCCTGCTCTAACTGTTCATCCGTCACTTCAAGCGGGATATCCGCCAACCGCCGCGAAGCCACAAGCGCACGAGGGATTGACATGACAACCGGAATATTACGCCCCTGAACTTGCCGCCAGAGTTGCTGTAACGCTTCGGAGATGGTTTGAGGGTCGTGTTCGTCTGTTGCGCCTTCAAGGGAATAGTGTTCAACGCCTGCGCTGACCAGAGACATGCCTGACCCCGTTTGCATCAATTGGACGAGTTTGATTGAATTGGTGCCAATGTCGATGGCGACAATCTGTTTTTTTTTCATGATTATAAAGTTGATTGATTAATTCTGTCTCCAATACTTAACGGCGACCTGGTCACCTGTCCGATCGATGATGCCGACGCAGGTCGCAATCGCTTTGCCGCGTGGGTCAACACCTGTGGATTCGATCCGGAATCCGTGCGAGCGGTAGGTGACGAGACCAGCCATCTGGCGAAACGTTTCACGGTCAATGCCTTGCACGTCGAGCAGTTGACCGATGTTGGTAAAGGGATTCCCTTCGAGTTCATCTCCAGCGGTGTTCCGTTGGGGATTTTCGGACGTTGATTCGCGACGGGTGATGATTGCTTGCGCCTTTTGTGCATCCATGCCCGGCAGGAGTTCCAGAACTTGTTGGGGCGCGGTATTGATATTGATGAGTCCTGCTACCGTCGCTTCATCGGTCATCGTGATGCGGTCGGCGATGCTTTTGAACTCTTCGATAGACACCATCTTTACATCCTTGAGTTGGTCGATATTCGCAAATTGCTGGTTGTTGCGATGAGCAATGATTCGTTGGGCAATCCCTTGGTCAATGCCATCAAGCGACTCTAATTGCGATTCATCGGCTTCATTGATGTTGACCATATCCTCATCATCGTTACTGCTATCAACACTGAGCCGATTGCGGATGTTGTTGAAGGTCTGATTTGAGACGGCTTGCACGTTGAGCAGGTCTCCGATCTGGTTTATGGAATCCCGTTGTTGCGTTAGAGATTGCGCTTCATCTTGCGTAAAAATAGCCTGATTGTTGCCTCGGAGTTGCGTCAACTGTTGAGCATTTGCGGTTTTGATGTTCGTGCGTTGTTGCCCATTTGCATCCGTGTTTTTATCAATCGAATAAATCGTCGCTAGCTCGACCAGTCCGGGCCCACTTTGGCTCGCTTCTTCGTCATCTTCCACTTGCTCTGGGCTTGTCGCCTGCTGTTGCTGACCGTAGAGGAGTGCTTGCGTCATCCCTTGAACCCTCGCGATGTCGCGCACCGTGCGATATGGACGCGCTTGGACGATTGCTTCTGCGAGCGGCTGTTCTGTGGCGACGATTTCTTCGTAGCCAGTTGCATCAAGCAGACTGCGAATTATGTTTGCATCTGCGGTATTGATATTAATCTTTGTGCTCTCGTCAGTAATGTTGACCCGATAGGTCAGCACGTTTCCGGTTTGGACAGCGTCATTAATCTGCTCTTCAATTTCCTCATTCCAGTCTTCATTAAAGGCATCATACGGTGTTGTATCGCTCCGCATCAGCGCAATCGAACGCTCAAATCCCGCCTTCGCCGCGTAGTGAAATTTCGTCCGATCTGTAAAGTTTGCTTGTGCCCGTTGTTCAAGTCTCACGGAGTAAATAAATTGCGTTGCGAGAACGGAAAGAATGGTCAAGGTCCAGAGCGTTGAGATGAGGGATAGCCCTTGTTCATCGCTTACCCGTGAGTAAAATGAATTTGAGAGCGTATGTCTGCACTTGATTGCGTTATTTAATCGTCTCATTATTGACCTCCGCCCTGGCCGCCGGGTTGCTCGCTAACGTTGGTGCTGGTCGGGAGATAAATCATCGTTGACTGGGTCATCGTACTCGATCTGGCATTCAATCTGGCATCCTGGTTCGATATGTTATCTTCAGTCGCAACGGTGATTAGAATTTGGATGGAACTGGGGAGTGCCTCGGGGTCTTCCCACGATTCGTACCAGTCCTCTCCATCAAAATATTTCAGATCGAAGGAGGTAACTCGATCAATGATTGTGGCGATATCGGCGTAGATAGGATTTTGATTCTCATCCTCTTCGGGAATCGTTCCATCCTCAAGCAGGGACTGAATGACCATTTCAGGGTTGAGGCTGGTTGTAGCAATTCGCAGCAGTACCGGATTTTCGTACTCCTCATCGACACTGAGCATTGCACTTTGGCCTTCAAACGTTTCGGTTTGTTGATTCGGATCCGGCCCGATGTAATAGGCAACACGCTGAACATCACTCACAGGTTGTTCTACGTTTTCTTCGTCTTCATATCTTTGCGACGATGCCTGTAGCTGTCTCTGAGAATTTAATTGGGTAAGAAAGGCATCCGGATCCGTTTGAATCAGGGTTACAAAGCTAATCATGTCTCGGCTCATCGTCTCTGGGTCGCCGGTTTCCATCGGCTGATCTTGCGACACCAGAACGAGGGATTCATCGCCCTGAGCCGCCTGCATATTGCTTAAATCGGTGCTGATAAGGTGTAATGCGACACGGCACTTCTGAGCCATCACAATCCGCGATTCGGACTTCTGATAAACATTGAGCGCGGTGTTGAATACCACATAAACGGCACTGCCCATAATAACCAGAACACTGACAGCGGTTAAAAGCTCAACTAGCGTGAATCCACTCGCGGGGAACGGACGTAAAATGCACTGTTCGAGTCGTCGAATGAATTCTTTCCTGTCTTTTGTGTGCCTATCGTTCATCTTCATCCTCATCTTCACCTCGGCGCTGTTCACCTCTACTGCCCTGGCCTTGGGGTTGCGAATCATCAGATTCGCCCTCAGGGGCTTTCTGCTCCTGCTGCCCAGCTTGTTGTCCCCCTTGCCCCTGCTGTTGACCGGCTTCCTGCTCTTCTTGTTGTTGGCCGGCCTGCTGTTCCGGTATCTGACGGTCTGCAATGTAGGTATTCATTGCAATCCATTTCTCTTTCCCCTGTTCCTGCCATGTGACTGTCACGGTGACATGCCGTAAGCCCTCAATTTCTTCCGACTCAACATCCTGCACGTCAGAATGCCAGCGATAACGCGAGTTTTCTCCGAACTCTCCATCTTCCTCGCCAATATCTGGATAACCCAAAATCTCAATCTCTGCCATACGATATTTAAGCAAGTACAAGGCGGTTGTCTTAAATTCCGAAATCGCCTGTCCACGCGATGCCTCCCTAAAGGAGTGGAGTAGCGTCGGCAACGTGATTGATAGGATAAGCAGTGTCACAAGAATTTCGATTAATGTGAAACCGTGTTGTTCCGTTGCGGGTTGGGACGTAAGTCGATTGTGTTTCATTTGGGATTCACGGATAAGTCATCATGACGTATTGGGGCGGGTCAAGATGCGCCGCCTACAGGTTTTGGATGTTAATCGCCGAAGGGTGGGGATTTCCCACTCACGGGCCTGGGGTTATGTGGGTTGTGAACTATCCGGCAGAGACAGTGTTTACATCAGCAGGCAATCCTAATTCGTCGCGTTGCTCGTCACTGACCCATTGAATACTGACTCGACCAGTCGCCCTTTCAACTGTAATCGACATCGTTTTGCCACGCCTATCCTGAAGATACAGGATGGTATCTTCGGCGGAGGCGGTTGGAGAGAAGTAGACATAATCCGCACCGGTGTCAACTTCCTCAGACTGGGCATTGTGGTTAGTTATCATGCGAGATAGGACGACGTTGTTATTCAACGTTTGCGGAATACCGAGAATTGTACTTGTGCGTGTCAAAGTTGGCGTTTGGGCTGTTGTTGCACTGGGTGGTTGTTCATCTGGGTTCTGAATTTCCGCTTGAACAACGGTGCTCGACCGGGCAGTAATCGAAGACGAAAGCGGATCGGTCACGTCGAAAGTGTCCCTGGAAGCCAGCCAGTAGAGGTTCTGGTCGAGGTCAAACACGACAAGGTGGCCTGTTCGTTCTGTGACCGCCACATCTCTTGCGAAATTCAGCATGTCCCGAATAGCACGGGCTGACGATTTCATGCGTGATGATGCGGCGAATCCCCGAAAAGACGGCATTGTAATTGAAGACAGGATGGCGATTAGAGACAGTACGAGCATGATTTCGATTAGCGTAAATCCTTGGTCAGTCCGTCGTTTGGAACAATCCGTATCGGGATGAAAACTCTGTTTTTGACATTGATACATTTGATTCTCTACTTTATTACTATAGTAAGGCGTTGCGTTAGGATGGAGCGGCGATACGCCCTCTGTCGGTTTCCGTGCGTCAGTGCTAAGCAGGTTTCAATATAAAAGTTAGCCAATTTCAGCATAAAGAGTCACGGCTAGGAAGCCAGGTCACGGCTAGGAAGCCGTTCCTACGGGGGTTGTGGTTATAAACCGTGTCACGGCTAGGAAGCCGTTCCTACAGGTTTATTCTTGAAAGTTGCTTATAAAGCCAGTTTCAATATAAAAGTTAGCCAATTTCAGCATAAAGAGTCACGGCTGGGAAGCCAGGTCACGGCTAGGAATCCATTCCTACGGGGGTTGTGGTTATAACCCGTGTCACGGCTGGGAAGCCGTTCCTACGGGGTTTGTGGTTATAACCCGTGTCACGGCTAGGAAGCCGTTCCTACAAGTTTATTCTTTAAGGTTGCTTATTCTTAAAAATTGTCCAAAGCTTAGTACTTTATTAGGATTGGAAGAAGGGGATTGGAGGGATGGGAGAAGAAACGCCACCCAGTCTTCCACCCTTCCACTCTTCCTCTCTTTTATTAATGCCTACTCCGTCTCTTCAACCCAGCTTGTAATGTCAGCGTTAAAAGGTGGGTCGCCACCTTCTTTGCCATCTTTGCCACGTGAATAGAGGTCGTATGGGTAGCCTTCGTGAGTACCTGGATACATGTAAACGTAATCACGTCCCCACGGGTCTGTAAACATGGCTTTTTGAACCGTTGGCTCCCAGTTTGGAGGTGTTGGGTTTGGTGCCTTCCAAAGTGCTTGTAAGCCTTGATCGGTTGTTGGGTAATCCCCAACGTTGAGTGAGTATAGTTGCAACGCTTGTTCCAATGATATAATATGGTTTTTCGCTGTGGCAACTTTTGCCTTGTCGGGTGCGTTCATTACCCTCGGCGCAATTGTACTTGCCAACACGCCGAGTATTAAGATGACGATTAGGATTTCGATGAGTGTCAGTCCAGATTCATCAGTTGTGAATCGTTTTAGCATTGTTAAACCTCCTGCTTAAATTAGCATGGTGTTGGGTTCTTTTGTTGTCTAATCTCTAGCATCAATGCCAACTTCCTCTATCCTCCGAGGAGTCTGTTGGCATCATAAATTGGGAGTATCATCGCAACAGCGATAAATCCGATAATCAGTCCCATAAATAGAATTACCAGTGGGCCGATTAAACTCGTTAGACGTTCAAGGTTCTTCTCGATTTCCACATCATAGTAGTCCGACAGTTTAGAAAGCATCTGTTCAGGATTACCAGATTCTTCGCCGACTGCGACCATCTGGATCACAAGAAGGGGGAAGTCCCCATTCTGCCTAAGTTCTCTGGACAGGGTTGAACCGTGCTCAATCTGTTTTGCCGCTTCTTCGAGCCCGTTGCTGTAGGCTTTGTTTCCGACGATATCCTTGACAACTTGGACCGCCGGAAGCAGTAATACACCATTTTCAAGCAACGTTGCTAATGTGCGGGTAAAGCGCACAAGCGCAAAAGTCCCAAGAATCGGCCCCAATAGTGGTGCCTTGAGTTTTATCCGGTCAAAGACAAGTAGCCCACTCTCCGTCCGAATATATTGTCTGATACCAAATACCGAGCCAATTCCCACAACAGCGATGCCCCACCAATAGGCCCGTAGGAAATCGGTGATATTAATCAGAAATTGTGTTGGCCCCGGCAGCTTGACCTGCATATCGACGAACATCCCTATAAATTTGGGGATAACAAAAAGCATTAAAATAAGTACAGTTATCGCGCTTAACCCGAATAAAATGGCAGGATAGGTTAAGGCAGAGACGACTTGGTTCTTGAGAAGTCGTTGCCTTTGGTAGAATTCTGCCAATCGTTTCAGAACTACGTCAAGTACGCCGCCTGTTACCCCTGCTTTGACCATATTCACATACAGATTGGAAAACACTTTGGGGTGTTGGGCAAGCGCGACGTTAAGCATCGAACCGTGTTCGACATCGTATCTTACCTGTTCAACGATACGCTGAAGTTCGGGATTCGTAATCTGGTCAAGCGTAATTGCCAACGAGCGCGGCAAGGGAATGTGAGAACCAATCAATGTTGCCAGCTGCTCGGTAAAAAACTCTACTTCCGCCGATTTAATCCTACGACGGAGTAGCGGAATTTGAAATTTCTTTTCCGTTTCAGCCGCACTGCCTTCTTCAACAATATTCGTTGGCCAATACCCGGACACCTTGAGTCTAGACACAAGTTCTGCTTTAGAGCTTGCTTCTTGTGTACTATTTATCGTCGCTCCGGTGCTTGTGAGGGCTTCATATCGAAATCGTGGCATTGCAAAATTCCCTGTTTGTTAAAGTTGTCGGGGCTGGAATCCCGTCCTACGGTCTGTCGGGGCTGGAAGCCCCTCCTACGGTTTTTTAGGCAACTTCTCCTGAATCAAACTCATCTTCCTGTGTGAGACGCAGTACTTCATCAATGGTTGTTTCGCCCAAAGAGACCTTTCTCCAGCCATCCTCACGTAAGGTCTTCATGCCTAACCTTATCGCTTCACGCCTGATATGGCTCGTTGAGGCGTGCTCCAGCGTCATTTCTCGAAGTCTTTCGTTCATCAGGATAACTTCAAAAAGTCCAATTCGTCCCTTGTAGCCTCTGTCTCTGCACTCTTTGCAACCGACAGCACGAGGAATCATCAGGTTTGGGTCAACGTTTCCCGCACGCGTACCGAAGAAATCCTCTATCTCCTTGGGGTCGGGGTGATACATTTCACGACAATTTTTACAGACCCGCCGAGCAAGTCGCTGGGCAATAATGCCTTCCAGTGTTGAAGCGATCAGATACGGTTCAACTTTCATATCGATCAGACGGGTAATTGCGCCCGGTGCGTCATTGGTGTGCAGTGTGCTGAAGACGAGGTGCCCGGTCAACGATGTATGAATCGCCATCTCCGCTGTCTCGTAGTCTCGGATCTCGCCGACCAATACCTTATCAGGGTCTTGTCGTAGAATGTGTCTCAGTCCGTCTGCAAATGTAAAGTCTATCGCCGGGTTGACCTGAATCTGGTTAATCCCTTCTAACTCATACTCGACCGGATCTTCAATCGTGATAATTTTGACCTGTGCTGTGTTAATCTCTTTCAAGCAGGCATACAGTGTCGTGGTTTTCCCGCTTCCCGTCGGTCCTGTCGCTAGAATGATTCCGTGAGGATTACGAATCATTCGTTCAAACTGCGCCAAATTATCTTCCATCAAGCCGAGTTCCGCCATTCCTAGTTCGATGGACTGTCTATCGAGAATCCGAAGGACGACACTTTCACCGTGTTCTATTGCAACTGTTGGGATGGTTGAAACGCGAAGGTCGATTTGGCGATTTCCCATGCTACGGAGTTCTACGTTAATTTTTCCATCCAGCGGACGTCGCCGTTCAGAGACATCCATTTTGCCCAGAATTTTAATACGAGAGGTAATCGCCGATTGTAAATGTGCAGGGGGTTGTGGCTGGTTCTCTAACACACCATCAATGCGAAAGCGAATTTTAACCTCATTTTGAAACGGCTCGATGTGAATGTCGCTTGCTCCTGATCTGACTGCATCAATGATAATCTGGTCTACGGCGTTAATAACGGTCGGATCTTGGCTCAGGTCTTTCTCGTCAATTCCAAAGTCATCAATCGTTTCACGCTCAACCGCCGAGACCGCTCCAACCGGACCTGTAATCCTTTCACTCAGAATGGTAGCCGCCGTTTTGCCGTAGAAGCGGATGATTGCGCTGTCAATATCTTCCTCGTCGGCGAGAACGGGCTCGATTTCACACTCAGCCACGAGTCGGATCTCGTCAATCAACATGACATCGAGGACATCTGCCATTGCGATAGTCAGTGTATTGTTATCTAGCTTAAGCGGTACAATTTTATTCCGATACGCAAAACTGGCGGGGATTTTTTCGATGACATCAGGTTCCGAAACGGCGTCCTCCAATCGAACGCATGGTATACCGTACTCAAGACTTTTCTGGGCGAGTGCGAGGGCTTTCGGGTTGACGCTGTTTGAAAGCACTTCGTCGATTGAAGTGTTTGCCCCCTCAACTCCCTCAAGAATCTGTTGATGCTGGTTCTCTGAAATGAGTTCTGCATCAAGCATTACCTGTAGCAACGATTTGTCAGGTGCTTTTTGCAAATTTTTTGCCCTTCCTCCGGTGCCATGAATTTCATCGTTCATCCGGTTGCCGTTTTTTGCCTAATTGTTATTATAGTTTGGACAATTTTTGAGAATTTAGATGACAAAAAGTATAAATGGAGCGTTTTTATTAAAACTTGTGTGCGAAAATTGAAGAAAATGTGCTAAATTTATCCAAGTGTTTACCTCTAGATCCAAGTGTTTACCCTAGAAACTCGCTTGACTTTCGGGGAATGACCCCCGACTTATGTAGTGTTGGCCTAGGTCTGAGGGGATATTCGGGAAATTCTAGCGATAGCCAAAAGGTAAACAAAAGGTTAACGGTAAAAAAAAGTGATCATCAGCCTGTTTTAGGATTAATACCAAATTAACTACCGGGGGTTTGGAAAACCCGGAGTTACCCGTTTAATCTTAAACTTCATCAAACCGCACCTACCGGCCGGTGTCTACATATCTTTCGGTTCCACCATATATAGAGCTCTGTCAAAAACTGAATTGTTTAGACGCAACATAGCAAAGTGAGGTTTAGAAAGTACCCTTTAATCTTATTGTTGATGCCCGCACTTTGTGGCGAGAAGCGTGGTTTCCGAATCGGAATGTTGAAACATTTGGGAATCCGTGATAATCTATTGACAAAAGCACCGTATATCATGCTACAATTGCATTTCAACCCCGCCTACGGGGATGAGATTGGAGTTAAAATATGAAACTTACCGAACAGCAGGTTAATTTCTTCAATACTTTCGGCTATTTAGCGTTTCACGGACTCTTTGCGCCCGACGAGATCGCTTGGATTACTGAGGAGTTTGATGATTCTATTCAGAATTTCGGCGGTGGGAAGGAACACGATGGCTCTAAACGCACGATGTTTGGGGGCCCCATTGAGCATCGCCCCCGACTGTGCACTTTGCTGGATGACCCACGTATTCTGGGTGTCGCTGGCGGAGTTTTGGGCGAAGATTTCAATTACGCAAGCGGGGATGGGAACTATTATAGCGGCGATACCGGCTGGCATCCCGATGGCAGTTGGGGGCAACTCTTTTCCTGCAAAATTGCGTTTTACCTAGATGAGTTGACGCGAAACACTGGCTGTCTGCGGGTCATCCCCGGCAGTCAACATCCAGACCACTTTGTACGAACACAAAAGATCGAGCTCAATAGGTCAGAGGAACTTTTCGGTATACCACCATCTGAATTTCCGGGTAGTATTGCGTTGGAGACAAATCCCGGTGACCTCGTGATATTTAATCACGACCTCTATCACGCTTCCTTTGGTGGAGGGAAACGTCGTCGGATGTTTACGATGAACCTAACGCGAAATTGTAAAACCGAAGCCGACCTCGAAACCTTGCATCAGTATCTGAGCGTCCATTCGGCGGGGGGGTACAATCTTGATACGGGGGCGGGGATGTACTTTCCAACGATGCTTGATACTGCGGACGAGGCGCGGATGATTCACCTTCGCCAGATCTCTGAGATGCACGATGAGATGTTCCCGCAGTTTGCGCGGAAGCGGGTGTAACTGAAGGATTACCGTTCCCCATCCAACGTCAGTTTTTTGACCGTAAGGGTTGTGTATTCGGGCTCGCCCTCAACAATCTGAATAACGCTATCCATGGGCACATCGTCAAAGGTTTGCGTGAGGTTGGTTGTCGGCCAGAAGACTTCAAGGAGCTCGATTTTTGAAGCTGTACCGAGGCCGATGGTTTGCCTAAGCGGATTCGCGCCGAAACTCCCGCCGCTGTTGACGTACTTATAGATCGAGCGGGGTAGTCCATTTTCAATGACCTTGACGTGGATGCGCGCCCCGATTGCGGAGCGGTTGGAGCGAACGCCGACAAGCTTGACCGTCAGCCAATGATTGCCGAAGCCCGGGTTTTCGTATAGAACGTTGCTGTACTGGTCGCCGGGGAACGAACCGCCCATCTGCTCAAAAATGTCCGCATCCCCGTCGTTGTCGAAGTCGGCAAAGACAACGCCGTGCCCTTTTTGTATGTGGGCAAAACCGCCCGCGTAGCTTACGTCCGCAAAACGTGTTCCTGCTCGGTTGCGATACATCACGCCCGGCATGATATTCTTGAAGTCAGGGTATCCGGTGCCGAGGTAGAAATCGAGATAGCCATCGTTGTCGAGGTCTCCGAAATTTGAGCCCATCGGTGCGTTGGGGCGTAATAGGTTGTATTGTTTGGCGACATCCTCGAAACCGCCCTGTCCAGTGCCGCGATACAGACGGGCGAATAGGTGCGATTTTACCGGCATGTCACGCAGATTCGCGGCGAGGTCTGCGATGCCAGCACTATACGCGGAGACATACAGGTCGAGTATTCCATCGTTGTCGAAATCCCAAAACCATGCGGGGAAACTGCGCGTCGGGTTCGCGACCTTGAGTTTCCTTGCGAGGTTCGTGAAGGTGCCATCGCCGTTGTTGTGATATAGGCGATTGGATTCTGCGAGGTTGGACACGTAGAGGTCTGGAAAGCGGTCGTTGTCGTAGTCACCCCAGATGACGGCCTTCGTGTAACCGAAGTTTTGCACACTCACTTTTTCTGCGATGTCGGTGAAGGTCCCGTCCCCGTTGTTGCGAAAAAGTTGGCAGGGTGCCTTGAACGCCCTGGTGGTTTCGTTCCCGATATACAGGTCGAGGTCACCGTCGTTGTCGTAATCGCTCCAGGAGGCGGTCTGGGTGGGGTAATGCACATCGCCTAGTCCCGCGTCGAAGGTCAGATCCGTGAACGTGCCATCGCCGTTGTTACGTAGCAGGGAGTTTGGGTGTCGCCCGTTCTCTGCGAGCCATGCCCCGCGTAACACAAAGATGTCAAGGTTGCCATCGTTGTTGTAGTCCGCCTGTACGAGGTTCAGTCCGCCGTACAAACCCAACAACCCTGCTTGCTCCGTGCGTTCCGAAAATGTTCCGTCTCGGTTGTTTCTGAAAAAGCGAATTTGGCCGCGGGTGTCCCATGTTGAAGCGACGATGTCTAGGTATCCATCGTTATCGAAATCATCTGCGATAGCACCGCCGGACATATCGAATGTGTCAAGCCCCAGACGCTGCGCGATGTTCTCAAAGCGTGGGATGTCTTCTTTGGATTCAAAGGCTTTCGGCGGGATGAGGTATGACTTCGGAATTTCATCGGGGTAGCTACCAATCGTCATGTGCGCGATGTTGAGTAGCCATAAGGACGCGAGGTGCAGTTGGTCATCCGATGTCGAGTTCTGGAGGACTGCGGTGAAATGGTCAATCGCCTTTCGCGAGCCCTCCTGTTGTGTGTGAATCGCACCACTCCGCAATGGTAGAATACAGCTATCGGGTGTATGACGCAGGCAACAGTTTTGTGTCTCGCCGAGTCTCAGGTATGCAACACCGAGGCGAAAATGGGTGCCGTTCACGCGCTTAGGTGGGATTTTAAGCTTCGATTCGGTGAGTAGTTGAAGGGCGTGTGTGAAGTGACGGATTGCCTCTGCTTCATTGCCGAGGCAAAGTTCTGCTTCGGCGGCTTGCATAAGAAGGAGCCATTGATTCGCGTCCAACGTGTCCGCAGGGATGGTAGCAAGTTGTGCGCGTAATTGACGGGCTATGCCATCTCCGATGTATGCGTTTTCTTCCGAAGTCGCGTCGGCGATTTGTTGAAGAAGCGTGAGCATCTTCTGGTGGCCCGGCGTTACTAGCGGATCGGCTGTGACGGTTCCTATTGTCGCTAGGAGGACGAGTGCTACGGAAATGAACTTGTCAATTATCAACTTTTTCTCCACGTTTTAACCGTTTCGCGTTCTCAATTTCATCCTGAAACTGCGGGAGATTCGCGGCTTTTTCTAGGAACATATCTAGATACCGTTGCATTGTCAGGCGGTTGCCCTGCTTTTCATACATCTGTCCCAAACGGTAATAAGCCTCCGGATCGCTGGCATCCAACGATAACGCTTTTTCGTATGTCTTAATTGCCAAATCGAACTGCTCGGTTTCCTGATACAGTTGTCCTAGATTGTAGTAAGGGTCGGGGTCGTTGGGGTCGAGCTCTATTGCTTTTTGGTAATATATAATCGCGTCTTCAAAATAATATTGGGCGTGATAGGCGGCGGCTAGGTTATAATAGGCATCTTGAAATTCCGGGTCTTGCTCGATGGCTTCACGATAGGCATTAATTGCTTGTTCAAACAGCTCATCTCGATAGTAGACATACCCAAGATTGTTGTGGAATGCTGGGTTGCCCGGTTCGATATCAATCGCTTTCTGAAACGCCTCGACCGCTGGGGACATTAGCCCCAAATCAATGTAGACCAATCCGATATTGTTATAGGCTTGGGCGTGGGTTTCGTCAAGCCTCAACGCTTCTTGAAATTGCTCGATCGCGGCTTCGTGCTCTCCCAATTCGTAATAGATCACGCCGAGGTCAAAGTGGCCCTCTGCATTCTCCGGCGTGAAGCCCATACCGAGCTGGAGTTTCAGTGCTTCACGCTTGAGTTGTTCTTTCTTCTGCCCCGCTTCGTCAGGGGACTCGCAGGCCAAGAGCAAAGCACAGAACATAATAAGTACCAATGGTCCACAAACCGCGTTGATAGCTCTGTCAAAGCGTGGACGACTTAATATCCAAAAGATGTTTGAGGAGGAGACCGTTCTATGATTATTGATACGCATACGCATTTTTACGACCCGACACGCCCGCCAGGTGTGCCGTGGCCGAATCCTAATGATCAGGTGCTTTACAGACGGGTATTACCTGAAGACTACAAAGCACTCGCTGTCCCCGAAGGAGTAACAGGGACAGTCGTTGTTGAAGCAAGCAGTTGGCTTGAGGACAACCAGTGGATACTTGACCTAGCGAAGGATGAACCTTTCATCGTCGGCTTTGTGGGGCATTTGGAAATTGATGCCGAGGATTTCGAGGAGAACCTGAACCGCTTCGCCGCTCATCCCCTCTTTTGCGGCATACGACTCGGTGCAGGAGCTATCACGAACATTGAAGACAAGGCATTTATGGAGAACATCGAAAAGTTAGCAGAGAAAGACTTGGAGTTAGACCTCCTGTTAAACGAAAATGTTCTGCCGAATGTGGGGACCTTGGCTGACCGTGTGCCCAAACTCCGTATCGTAATCAATCATGTCGCCGGTGTTCGCATTAACGGAACTCGCCCGAGCGGAGCGTGGGTTGAAAAGATGCACTTAGCGGCGGCACCGCCGAATGTCTACTGCAAGGTCTCAGGGCTCGTTGAGGCGGCGCAAGCCAAACCATCTCCTGACGATGTGACATATTATTCCCCAACATTAGACGTTTTGTGGGATATTTTCGGAGAAAATCGCTTGATTTACGGCAGCAATTGGCCAGTGTCGGAACGCTTCGCCGACTATGAGACCGTGCAGCGCATCGCCACCGCGTACTTCGCGCCCAGGGGTGAAGAGGTCGTTGCCAAGTTTTTCTGGAAGAATGCGAAAACGGCGTATCGGTTGCAGATTGAGGGTTGAGGGAGCTTCAATTCCCTTCGTATTCAAACGTCTATTTCTCCTTTAGGTATTCTTTCATACCTTTTATGGTGAATGCGCTTCCAACGATTAACAGGGGTATACCCAAAATCACTAAAATAGGAACGTGGTCAAGGAAAGGTGGAGACGAATATCTTCCCCTATGATAGATATGCCATATCTCCACACTGGTAAACGCCTGGAACAAAAAGAAAAAACCGACAGCAACTAGGAGACTACCACCTAATAGCTTTATCCATTGACTTACTTTGGTCATTGTTGTCCTCCATATAATAACCCAAGTTGCTACCTAATGCTTGAAAATCCATGAGGTTTCCTCTAAAGTATCTATCGCCCAAAAATCTGTAGAGGCGAATCCCATAGACTTAATTGTATTACAACTTATACTCAAGTGTCAACACAACCTAATCGGTGTCTAGGGTACGAAAACTGAACGACTCTGAATCTTTGCCTCAATAATGGCAATTCCACGGCTATTGTGATATACTAAACTTTGGACAATTTTTAAGGATAAGAGCATTAGGACGTATTGACGAATCCAATGGCGATATGTGTATAGCACCATGCCCGAACCTAATCACATTAGTAGGCGCGGTTTTTCTACCGCGCCGGACCCCCAATCTCATTGGGAGCCGCGTGGTTTCCTACCGCGCCGAACATACAATCATTAGCACCACAGGCCCACACACGCACTAACCCCGTAGGCGGGGCATCCCTGCCCCGCCCGATCACCATACCTCATCTAATGTGGGATTTATTATCAGAATTGTATAACATTCTAGAAGGCGGACAGCAAGCATTTGAACAGCGTTATAAGCGTGTTCATCTGGAGGATTAGCAATGTTTGACAGTTTGACCGAACTCGCCGAAAAAATATTTCTGGGAGAAGACTCAACGATCGAATTTAAAAGAGAGTTACCTCGCAGAGAGGACCTGGCTGATGAGATCTCCGCTTTTGCCAACACTAAAGGGGGCGTGATACTAATTGGTGTTGACGACAATAGCAACATTGTCGGTATTGCTCTCGAAAAAATGGCCGAGTATGAAAAAACAGTCGTTGAAATATGCCGAGACACCATCGAGCCTACAATTGACATTTTTACAGAAAGACTGCGAATTGATGACAAAAATCTGTTAAAAATAGAGGTGCCTCGTAGTCTGTTCGTTCACCAATCATCCGGCCGCTATTTTACTCGCGTAGGCAGTAGCAAGAGTAGAATGCACCCCGAACAGTTAGCGCGATTGTTTCAAAGCCGCTCTCAAGCACGTATCATCTCTTTTGATGGACAGTTTGTCCCAAACACTAACAGAGACACACTAAGGAAATCGCTGTATCGGCGATTTATCACAGAGGAAGCCACTGAGCGAGAGCAGATAGAAGACCTGCTACTGAAAAGGCGTTTGCTGGTCAAAGAGGGGCAGGAGATACGTGCCTCAGTGGCTGGTGTGTTGATGTGTTATGAGAACCCAGACGATTACCTCTATAACAGCTTCATTCAAGCTGTTTATTATAGTGGGATGCAAAAGGATGCGAACTACCAGATTGATGCCAAGGACTTTAAGGGACCGCTAGACCAACAGATTGTGGATGCCTTCAAGTTTGTTGAAAAATACAACAAGGTATCAGCACGTAAAGAGATTGGCAGAGTTGACCGCCCCCAATACAACATGAGAGCCGTTTTTGAGGCAGTGGTTAATGCCGTTGTACATAGAGATTATTCCAAAGCAGGCTCGAAGATTCGTTTGTTTATGTTTGCGGACCGGCTGGAATTGTATTCACCGGGGGCATTGGCAAATACCTTGACAGTGGAGAATTTGCTTTACAACCAAGCAACCCGCAATGAGCTCCTAGCGCGTTTACTTTCGGAAATTACACTTGACGATGATATGAGAAAGCAGGTAGTTCGGCACCACTTTTTAGAAGGGCGGGGTGAGGGAGTTGGTATTATTTTGAACGAAAGTGAGGCACTAAGCGGCAAAGCCCCAATATACGAACTGTTCGGTGAAGAATTACGCTTAACAATTTTCGCGGCAAAATCTCTGCAAGAGGAGGCAGAACCGTAAGGGTAAGCACAGGGTCATTTAATTCTCCGATAAGCGCGAACTGACATCGCTGCCCGCACCCGTAGGAGGGGCATCCCTGCCCCGACCTTTCGCTGTGGGTGTGAATTCTACCTCGCGTCTACCCGCCGAAATAGTCAAAAAACCGAAAACTAAATAGCCCTACTTGGGGCCTTCTTGATAATGAACTTGTGTTTGTCGTTTCGCTTGATAAACTGTCCGTCTTCCTTTTCCCAATCGGCCTCTTGCAGGTCGGCGGGTACTAAGTTATCGGCTTTCAGTTGTGCGTCACTAAGGCTAAAGCAGCCAAACTCATCGAACTTAATCATTGTGTTGGTTTCGCAATCCCACAGTTCCCAATCGAAAATCATTAACATTGTTTTCCTCCTAGGCATTGATAATATCCGTGATGTATAGGGCGGTGGCATCGCCCCACTTCGCGATGTTCATCGTCGCTATCACTATTTGACCACTGTATTGTAACGCTAACATACCGTAAAATCCACCCGATATTCCAGTGCATCATTTTAGCGATAACGCAGAAGGGACGTGGTCTTGTTATCTCAAAGTGACTTAAGGGGGGACCTCCCATAGGAGCACTGTGCCATCCCAACTTCCACTAGCGAGCGTCCGCCCATCGGGGTTAAACGCGACACTATTGACCGAACCCGTATGCCCGGTGAATATCCGCTTGTGTATTCCTGTGGTAGTATCCCGCAACCGTACTGTGCCATCCCCACTTCCAGTTGCGATTGTACCTCCATCCGGACTGAACGCAACACTAGTGACCGCCTTCGTATACCCGGTGAATGTCCGCTTGTAGGTACCCGTAATAACATCCCATAGTCGGATGGCACCATCTTCACTCCCACTGGCAAGCGTACCCCCATCCGGACTGAACGTGACGCTCCTGACCGAACCTGTATGCCCGGTGAGGGTAATTTTGTGTACCCCGGTGACCGCGTCCCACAGACGGATGGTATTGTCCTCACCCCCACTGGCGAGCGTCCCTCCATCTGGACTGAACGCGACGCTATTGACCCTATCCGTATGCCCGGTGAGTGTATGCTTGTGTGTTCCCGTAACCGCATTCCAAAGGTGGATGGGATTGTCCCCCCAAATCCCTCCCGCACTCCCAGCGAGCGTTCCTCCATCCGGGCTGAACACGACGCTATTGACCGAACCCGTATATCCGGTGACGGTATGCTTCTGCGCCCCGGTGATTGCATTCCACAGATGGATGGTATCGCCTCCACTAGCAAGTGTACTCCCATCCGGGCTGAACGCGATGTTACTAGCATTGACCCAATTCCTCGTATGCCCGGTGAGTGTTCGCTTGTGTGTTCCTGTGACAGCATTCCATAGATGGATACTATTGTTATAATACCCCTTATTACTGCTGGCAACCGTACCGCCATCCGGGCTAAATACGACGCTATTGACCGAACCCGTATGTCCGATGAGGGTATGTTTGTGTGCCCCGGTGACCGCATCCCACAGACGGATGGTATTGTCCCAACTGCCACTTGCGAGCGTCCCCCCATCGGGACTAAACGCGACGCTAGTCACATTATCCGTATGTTCTGTGATTGTCCGCTTGTGTGTTATCGTGACGACAGCCCACAGACAGATTTCCTTATAACTCCCCGATGCGAGAGTGCATCCATCGGGACTGAACGTGACGCTATAGACCGAACCCGTATGCCCGATAAGGGTGTGCTTGTGTACACCTGTAACAGCATCCCAGAGCCGGATGGTTTTATCCGAACTTCCACTTGCCAACGTCCGTCCATCCGGACTGAAGGCGACGCTATTGACCCAATCTGTATGCCCGGTGAGTGTATGCTTATGTTTACCCGCCACAACATCCCAGAGACGGATGGTGTCGTTGCCCCACATCCCTCCACTCCCACTAGCGAGCGTACGCCCATCCGGGCTGAAGGCGACGCTATTGACCAAAGACGTATGCCCAGTCAGCAGAGCAACCTCTTTATGGGGCGCCGTATCGTACAGCCAAATGCCGATGGTACTCGCTACCGCGAGCCGAGTGCCATCGGGAGAATATGCGATTTCAGATATCCTGCCTTTACCGAGGCGCATTTTAGCACCTTCGGGTAGACCCCATTGGGTATAATCTTGCGCTACGCTGTTTTGTATAAACAGCGTACAGACCAACAACAGACTAAACCTTAAAAACAGCCATCTTTTTATCATCTACTCATTCCTTGCTCAAATCAGATTTTTAGTTTTTCAATGGCTTCATCGAAGGTTAGGATTCGCTTTTTCTGCCGGCATGAGTCATCAACTTTTTTTCGTAAGTTTTTATCGTTAGTAATGAAAAAGTGATCTTTGAGACCAAGGTATTGCAGAAGTTCTAGGTCATTATAGTCATTTTTTAATTTGTCACGGCTATGTTGTCTTTTTAGACTGCCTGCAAGAACCTTCATATAGGCACTGAAATGTGCCTCTACAGGTTTGATTAGTTCATCCACACGACTAGCGGATAACTCATTCGGACATTTGCCACCTGCAATTTGTGTCATCATATTCAGAAAATCCCGTTTGAATTTTAAGTGGTTTAGTGCTTTTCGTATTTCCTCATCGCCTTTACCTGCTAGAGCATTGGGTGCACCTTTTGCCACATCACTTGAAATTAGATTGTATACAGCCTCCACCGCAGAATAAATGCGATCAACCCATGCACTCTCGTAGTTTTCACGAAAATCGCGCCAATGATTTTCAAAGGGCACTTGCTCTTCTGATACGAGGTTTTGAAATGGTAGTGTCTTCTGAAGGAGTTCATCATATCCTTTGGAATTGATAATACAGTCGCGAGCTTGAATTAAATTTTCCAAGGGGGCCATTTTATCAGGAGGTCTGTCAAGTCCGAAATAATTTGCCAGAATGTGTTCACGGTATGGAAGGATACGATCCGAGCAGATTTTTTTCTGTTTCCTCAAGGCGGCTTGGTAGTGTTTGAAATCGCCCTTCTCATCACTGTTAATATGAGAAAATATCTCCATCAAAACTCGCGGCGGACAAGAGCACTTGACGTTTTTGGCGGCGGTGAATTGCTGAAGTTGATTACATTTTTGGGGATTGATCCCAATAAATATGTTTGCATCAAAGTAGAGTGTGCTACCCGTGGGGATTTCCATTATATTACCTTCCTTTCGATTCGTTTCGATGCAACGACAGTTTAGCGGCAGCATAGAGGGGGCGGGAGCTTGTTATCTCAAAGTGACTTGAGGTACCTCCCACAGGAGCACCGTGCCATCACCACTTCCACTGGCGAGTATCCGTCCATCCGGGCTGAATGTCACGCCAATGACCGCACCTGTATGCCCGGTGAATATCCGATGGTGTATGCCCGTGACCGCATCCCGCAACCGCACCGTGCCATCCTCACTCCCACTAGCGAGCGTTCGGCCATCCGGACTGAACGCAACACTAGTGACCGTAGATGCATACCCAGTAAATGTCCGCTTATGTTCACTCGTGACAGCATCCCAGAGACGGATGGTGTTGTCATCCCCCTTTACCCACAGCACCCCACTCCCCGATGCGATTGTGCGACCATCGGGACTGAACGCCACGCTATTGACCCAAGACGAATGCCCGGTGAGGGTGCGTTGGTGCGCCCCGGTGACCGCATCCCACAGACGGATGGTTAAATCCCTACTCCCCGATGCGAGCGTGCGACCATCAGGACTGAACGCAACGCTAGAGACATACCCCCTATGCCCGGTGAGGGTGCGTTGGTGCGCCCCGGTGACCGCATCCCACAGACGGATGGTGTTGTCATCTCCCTCTCCCCACATATCCCCACTCCCCGATGCGATCGTTCGGCCATCCGGACTGAACGCTACGCTATAGACAAACTCTATATCCCTGGTGAGCGTCCGCTTGTGTGCCCCCGATGCCGCATCCCAAAGACGGATGGTCCCATCGCCACTCCCCGATGCGAGCGTTCGGCCATCCGGACTGAACGCCACGCGATCGGTCCACGTAGACCCGGTGAGTGTGCGCTTAAGTGCTCCCGTAACTGCATTCCATAGATAGATCGTCTCGCCACTGCTTCCACTGGCAAGCGTTTGCCCATCAGGACTGAACGCTACGCTTTCGACCTGCTTCGTATGCCCAGTGAGAGTATTCTTGTGTCTACCTGTCACGACATCCCACAGCCGGATGGTTTTCCAATCTGCACTAGCAAGCGTTTTCCCATCGGGACTGAACGCTACGTTACGTCCGGTGAATGCGTACTTAAGTGCTCCCGTAACTGCATTCCACAGATAGATGGTTTTCCAATCTGCACTAGCAAGCGTTTTCCCATCGGGACTGAACGCTACGCTAGTGACTGCCTCTGTATGCGCTGTAAGTGTCCGCTTGTGTATACCCGTGACAGCGTCCCACAGACGGATGGTACCACCCCGCTGGTTCCCCCCACCAGATGCGATCGTGTGTCCATCGGGACTGAACGTCACGCTATAGACATCCTCTTTATGCCCGGTGAGCGTTCGCTTGTGTGCGCCCGATGCCGCATCCCAGAGGCGGATAGTATTGTCGTAACTCCCCGATGCGATTGTGCGTCCATCGGGACTGAACGCGATGCTACTGACACCATCCGTATGCCCAGTGAGCGTTCGCTTGTGTGCTCCCGATGCCGCATCCCAAAGACGAATTTCCCACCAAGCCTCCGATGCGATCGTGCGTCCATCGGGACTGAACGTCACGGTATGTACATCACTCCTATGCCCGGTGAGCGTTCGCTTGTGTGCGCCCGACACCGCATCCCAGAGGTGGATGGTATTGTCGTCACTCCCCGATGCGATTGTGCGTCCATCGGGACTGAACGCGACACTGTTTGTAGACCCCGTATGCCCGGTAAGCAGGGCGACCTCTTGATGAGTAGCCGTATCGTAGAGCCAAATACCGATGGAACTCGCTACCGCGAGCCGAGTGCCGTCGGGCGAATACGCGATTTCGATTATCCGGCCTTTACCGAGACGCATTTTAGCGCCTTCAGGTAAACTCAATTGCGTATAATCTTGCGCTACGCTGTTCTGTAGAAACAGAATAGAGACCAACAACAGACCAAACCTTAAAAATAGGAATCTCTTTATCATTTGCTTACTCCTTGCCAAAGCTTTGAATGTCTCAGTTTTTTCAAAAGGGCGAGAGAGACGGAGTTGGTTGTCTCTCTCGCCTTACCGAAGGGTGGGAAAGGGATTTCCCACCCACGGGCCTTTTTAAGACAGGTTCTTAGCGTTAGACCGTCCAACGGAGAACTTCGTCAAACGGTTTTCGTTGCGGTTTGCGGATTTCTTCAGGGTAGCCGGTGTAGAGGAATCCGATGATATATTCCTGATCGGAGTCGATGCCGAGGAGGCGGTAGGTGCCTTCCTCCATGGTAATGGCCCCGGTGCTCCACTGCATTCCGACCCCCTTCTCCCACGCGGCGAGTTGGACGTTCTGTACGGCGCAGCAGGTTGCGGCGTAATCTTCGCGGCGGCGTTGTTCGTCGCCCTCTTGGAGGCAGGAGACTGCGATGATGGTCGGTTTGGACATGAATTTTTCGTAAGCCAATTCACCGATCTTTTCGAGATTTTCTGCGTCAACATGGTCTGGGGTATCTTCCATCTTGATTTCCCGATATCGGTCTGCGAGTATTAACTTGGTCTCTTCGCCGATGACGGTGAATCGCCACGGTTCGGTGATGTGGTGGTTTGGTGCCCAGATGCCAAAACTGAGGATTTGAGCGATATCTTCGTTTGGCACGGACCCGGGTTTGAACTTAAAAACCGTCCGACGAGCGCGGATTGTTTCTGTAGCGGTCATAATCGTAACCTCCAATTGTGTGTGGTGCCTGATTGTTTGTGATAACTGACTGTAGCCGATTTCTCCAAAGAGAGTGACTACTACAAACCGATAAGTTTCAAATACCTGTCCCATAAGATCTCTCCCCAAAGCAGAGTGAGCAACGCACTCGCTACGAGAAAGGGACCGTAAGGGATTAGGCTCTTTCGACTGTGAATGTTGAGTTGGTCTTCGGCTTTTCGGGCTAAGTATTTTGCGCGGTTATCTTTATCCGTTATCGACCAACGACTGCCTTCTGCTTCGACTGAAACGACGCTATTTTGCGAAAGTGAAATCGCGCTTTTTTCATCAAACGTGCGCCGTAGGTTATCTGAGAGTTTGCACCTGTCTAAATCACGCTGAAATTGTAGTGGGACAGTGAACAGTAACCGCCCCTTCCGACCAAAGATAATCAGTAGAATTCCAACGATTGTACCGATCAACGCGGAGACGACAATCACGACCAGCAACTCTGGCCAGAGACCGAGAAACAGCATAATGAACCCCATCAATTTGACATCGCCCACCGCCATCGCTTCCGGCCCCAAGGCGATGGTGCCCAATACGAGGATTAGCAGCATCGCCGCCACTCCCGCGATTGCTCCGACCAGATGTTCGACCAGATACCGCCAATCCCCTTCGATGTACGAAATGGCGAGTGTTATGGCGATGCCAAGAAACAGCCCCGCGATGATAATGCTGTTCGGGATAATGTACCACCGTGCATCAATCCACGCAATCGGCACCAGCAGTGCAACGAATGTGCAGGCATGGAGGAGGTGGAGGTCTAGTGTCATCCCAAAACGGTAGTACATCAACAGGAACAGCCCGCCTGTGGTCAGTTCGACCAGTGGATAGGTAATCGAAATTTTTGCATCGCAGTCCCTGCATCGCCCGCGCAGGAGGATATAGCTCAGCAGGGGGATGTTGTCGTAGGTTCGGAGCTGTGTTTCACATTTTGGGCAAATCGACCGCCGTGGAGAATTGATGGATAGACGCTCACGAGGAATCCGATAGATGCAGACGTTCAGAAAACTGCCGATCGCTAACCCGATTATGAAAATCAGAATTGATAGGCCTACCACCAATATTTCGCTCCTTCTTTGCCCTCAAGATAGACGCGACTGATTTCCGCTACGCCGCCGAGTTTGTACTTCGCAGGAACGCGCGGATGGTCTGAGGGAATACAGACTTTGTAGGAGTCGGGCAGTATTTGATACCTTCCGCCCCACGGTATTTCAGGAATCTCTTCGATATACTTCCCGCGCCAGCCTTCAATCCCCGGATCTGCCACGAGGTCTTCAAGCGTTTTGGGGTATTTGCCGGTGTGTTTGAAGTATTTCTGAATGCCCGTTGCCAGCGTGTCCACATCCACGTCGGCTTGAGAAACTTTCCGATTTTCGAGCCACGGGGGCAGCGTCAGTGCACCGATGATAACGACTAACACAATTAGGATGAGCAGTTGAATCCGCGTCATACCTGATGAGGGTGTACCTTTATGATGATGGGTCATTTGGGCGTTTGATATTATATTTCGTGAGTTTTTTATAGAAGTTGCTTCTCTCAATTTTTAGTTGCTCCGCGGTCTGTTTGATATTCCAACTGTTCGCTTCAAGTGCATCCAAAATTAACTTCGCCTCGGCTTCCTCAACCAGTTCTTGTAGTCCCTTTCCAGCTTGAAGAGAGGCAACCTGAAGCCTCTGAATTGAGGTTGTAACGGGAGGAGTTTCGCTGGCGGAGGTCACCGAATCGCGGGGGATGGGTAGAACGTCCCTCACATCGTCTGCGAGGATAATATCTCGGTTGACCATGATGAGCAGACGTTCGACAATGTTCTTCAACTCCCGGATGTTACCGGGCCAATTGTACGACTGCATCACCTGAATTGCGTCGTGCGCGATAACTTTGGGGGGTTGGGCACTACCTTGATGGAATTGTTCAGCGAAGTATTTGACCAACAGCGGCAGGTCGTCTAGCCGGTTCTGCAAAGGAGGCACATTGATCGGCACAACATTCAGGCGATAGTAGAGATCTTCGCGGAAACTCCCTTTTTCAATCTCCTTCTCCAAGTCCTTATTTGTCGCCGCAACCAATCGCACGTCAACGTGTAGCGTGTCGCTGCCCCCCACGCGCTCGAATTCTCCGTGTTCGAGGACGTGTAGCACCTTCGCCTGTGCCTTTGAACTCATATCCCCGATCTCGTCAAGGAAGAGTGTGCTCCCATTGGCGAGTTCAAATTTCCCCTGCCGTTGTGTCGCCGCGCTGGTGAAGGCGCCGCGTTCATGACCGAAGAGCTCGCTCTCGATCAATTCCTCCGGCAGTGCGGCACAGTTCAGGTAGAACAGAGGCTTCCGATTTCGCTCACTCTGCTCATGGATGGCGTTGGCAACGAGTTGTTTTCCGGTCCCATTCTCGCCAGTGATCAAGACCCCCAAGTTGCTTGATGCAACTTGACGAATCTGTGACCGGAGGTGCTCAATGAGGACACTTTCCCCGATCATCTCATCGCGGGTCCCGATCTGGTCTTTCAGTGCGGCGTTTTCGCGTGAGAGGCGTGAAAGTTCGAGGTACGGTTCGATGGTATGTACGATTTCATCAATGCCCGCCGTTTTGGACAGATACCGCCTCGCCCCCAATTCGATGGTTTTGAGCGCGGTCTGAATATCGGTTTGTGCAGATATCATCACGACATCCAGTTCAGGGCGTATCTGCATGAGCCTTCGCAATGTCTCAATGCCCCCAATGCCGGGCATAAGAATATCGAGCAACACTAGGTCAATTGACTGCGACGTACAGAGTTCCAGTGCCTCTTCCCCTCTTGAAGCCGTCAGTGTCTGATACCCTCTCAGTCTTAACCCCTGTGAAACTGTTTTCGATATGTTTTGTTCGTCATCGACGATAAGTATTGTTGCCATAGTTTTCCTTGCCCCCCTTTGAATCTTCCATCCTTCCCCCCTTCCAAATCTTCCAGTCTTCCATTATATCGGTAATTCGATCTGAACCGTCGTGCCAACCCCTTCCGTACTGTTGACGTTGATTTTGCCATCATGGTCGGTGATGATGCGCTGAACGATTGCCATGCCGAGCCCTGTGCCGGATTCCTTTGTTGTGTAGTATGGTGTAAAAAGTTGCGCCTGCGTTTCCGATGACATACCGGCCCCTGTATCCTGAATCCCAATCTGAATTTTTTCGTTGGCGGCCAATCGCGTCGAAACGCTTAAAGTGCCCCCGTCGGACATTGCTTCAATTGCGTTTTTAATCAGATTCTCCAACGCCTGTGTTATCTGCTCCGAATCAACGGATATGTTCGGTAGGTCAGGCGCGAGCGTTGTTTCAATTGCGATTGTTGATTGTGCAGATTCGGCATATAAGCTGGTGGCATGTCCCACAATCCGATTCAGGTCTGCCAGCTTGCGCTCGGGCGCGGGCATACGGGCAAATCGGCTGAATTCATCCACCATCCGCTGCAATCGTGTTACTTCTTCAAGTACTGTCTCAGTACATTCATCAAAGAGCTCATCGAAAATCTCAGGTTTCGATTTCGCGTGCTGAAGGTTTTCGACCGAAATCCGGATGGGGAAGAGCGGATTCTTGATTTCGTGGGCGATGCGGCGGGCGACATCTTTCCACGCCGCAACTCGCTCGGTGGTCAACAGTTTCTCAAGATTCACCTTCAGGTCTGCTCGCATCTGGTTAAAAGCGTCAGCGAGTTGACCGAGTTCATCTCGGCTCTGAACATGCACTTGATGCTCAAGGTTGCCTGATGCAATTTCAGTCGCGCCTTCCGTCAGCCGATTAATCGGTTTTGTCACTTGAATTCCGATCAGGTAGCTCACAATGTAGACCACAACAAGCCCGCCGACACCCGCAATCAACAGAATAAATATCAGTCGCCGCTGAAACTCGATCTGGTTCCGGTGCGAGTATGCAATGATTAGCTCGACAGATGTACGGACATCGGATAGCAGTAGCGGAGTGTGCGTTACGCTATGTGGAATATCATTGAATCTGACCACTTGAAAATCGTCAGCGATATTATCGGGGAAACTGGAGGACGCTTCCTGTTCAACAATTGGAATAATTTCCTTTGCTAAGCCGTTCAGAGCGAATCGTCGCGTTCCTTCCCTCAGAAAAATCGGTTGGGGTTGGCCGTTCAGCCTCTGACTGAGCCACGCCTGCAAAAAGTAACCGCCCGTGACAAAGCCCAAAAACTGATTATCTCTGGATACGATGGGTAGCGTGACCTCAATTGCGGCTTCCGGGGTATCGCCGCGAGTTCTCATCCGAATTCCGGATGCTATCTTTTTCCCTGTGATGCGTGTGAGTGCGTCCCTGTCAATTTCCCCAAGGCGCGGATCGGAGTCCAACTGACTGGCAATGATCCGGCCATCTGCCCTTCCATATTCCAATATATCCAGCTCGGTATCCTCGTTGGTTCGTAAGTTCGGCACTCCATCCAGAATTGCCCGGACGACAAGGGGGTCTTCTGTTCTGAATTGTACTTCGTTGCGAATATCGTTTACAAGCAGTCCTTGCAACTCTGAGATGCCTACTTTGAATTCCGTCGCCTCTTTCCGGATCTGTTGGCCAAAGGTATGCCGAATTAAAATGTTCGCAATCACAAGGATGGCACCAATGGTGACCAAGAATACGGAGCTGTAGGCGAGAAAAATTTTATGATGGAGTTTGATAATCGTGACAACCCCTTCCGTGAATCGCCTTACTCAGGCTGCTCCTACTGGATTGCCAAATCCAGCGGATCAGATCTTCTTTGCGTCTTTGCGTTCGATTTTTCTGACAAGGTAACAACTTGAATTTTTATATTGAAACCTTCTTAGAATGTAGAAATTCAACTTCTGCAACCGTATGACGAAATCGAATAACTTTAGTGTAGCAAAATTTGTTCTCAAAATCAAGCCTGAAACAGTAGAAATTGATTGACCAATCCACCTCAAGTTTGTTACTATAAAGTAAGGACATGAAATTTTGTTTGAAAATTACAATCTATCAGGAACCTATCAATTGAGGTATAGGAGATTTACGATGCAAAAAAATCGACCTACAATGCAAAAAAATGGTAAGTTGCTACTCTCTTTGATTCTCGTCTTGCTATGGAGTGTTTGTGAGAATGTCATGGCTGTTGAAGTTGGGGCTATAGCGCCGGACTTTTCGCTACCGAACACGGAAAACCAGACTGTGACATTGAGCGATCACCGCGGACAAAAAAATGTGGTTCTGGTCTTTTACCGGGGAACCTTCTGACCGTTCTGCGGTAGCCAACTCGTTGAGTTGCAGAGCCATTATGAAAAAATTCAATCGTTAGGTGCCGAGATGTACGGTATCAGCGTTGACCCGCCAGAGAAATCAAAAGCAGTGTTTGTCAATGGGCGTGGTATCAAATTTCCGCTTCTATCAGACAAGGACAAGCAAACCATCAACGCTTACGGTGTCTTCAACCCGCTTACGGGGATTTCCAAACCCGCTACCTTTATTCTGGATAAATCCGGGGTTGTTCAATGGAAAGCGGTTGGGATAAACAAAGCTGACCGTGTGAAGGGTGCTACGATTGTTGAGCAACTGACGACGCTCAATCCTCCGAATCGCCCTCCAGTCATCTCGTCAGTGATTCCCGATTTCAGTATTGAAGCCGATGTGCCACATACTGTCGATCTTTCCAAGTATGCCACCGATGAGGAGGACACATCAGACAATTTGTCGTGGCGGATTGATGCCGAAGATAACGGGATTTTTCGCGTACAGGTTGATGGTCATAAACTGACTATCGAACTGATTCAAGGGATGTCGGGGACAGCAAATTTTACGTTGACGCTGGTTGACTCGGAGGGCGAAGAAGCCTCACAGGTCGTGCGTGTTACGGTCAACAAACCGATATTTGATTTGGACGTTCCGGCCGGGGTGAGTCTGTTCCATATTCCGTTAGCAGTCACAGATGTGGACGATGCGCCTTGGACGATCATGAGACTTAGCGATCTGTTTGATGTGCTGGGGGGACAGGCGGCTAACGTTCACTGGCTTCTGACGACGCCTCCACCGACTTCAGACCGTTCAAACCGGTTTCAGGCGTTCTTCATGCACACCAAAGATGATAACTTCCCTGCAAACGTAACGATTGGCCCTGGAACGGGGATTATCGTTTCTTTGAAACGACCCGTGCAGGTTAAATTCGCTGGTGAGCCGATTGCGGGCGCACTTCAGCTCCATCCAGGGCTGAATCTGATTGGGATTCCACGTTACAGTGTGGGTATCCGTCGGCTCAGCGATTTCACCAAACGGGCTGAGATACGAAGTAATGTGACGCAGATTGCTGTCCATATTAATGGTCGGTTTCAAACGTTCGCGCCTGGCGCGCTTGTGCCCGGTTCCGCCAATGACATTTCGCTCGCAGAGGGACAAGCATTCATCGTTACCGCAAAGACGGATGCGGTCATTCGGTTTTGATTTGTGAGGAGAAACCGAGTTTTTGCTTGAAAACTCGGTTTCTGTTGCCCCATCTTACCCACAATTTAACGATTGACAAAGCACTAGTGCTTTGTCCACCTTCATTTTGTAGTCGCTTGTTTTCAACCGCGCCGATGGCCCCTTACAAAGTCACTACAATTTCAAACTTGACAAAGCACTAGTCCCAGACCGCTCCTGCTGGATTGACAAATCCAGCAGATCCTTGTGATTGCGCGTTCTGTTTTTCTTATTGCTAAACTCGTCGGGCGATTTTGCCAATGTTCAATTCACAGAGTATTTCTACGCTGATTCAGGGTGGTGTTTCCGACGGAATCTTTCCCGGTGCCGTTGCTTACGTTATCGAAAATGGCGAGAATGCCTACTATGAAGCGTTTGGGCATCGCATGGTTGAACCGACCCACAAGCTGATGGAACGCGATACGGTTTTCGATCTGGCTTCACTCACCAAACCGATTGTTGTTGCGACGCTTGTGTTGCGTCTCGTTGAGGATAATCGGTTAGAAGTCAATGCCCCTGTCCAGAGCGAGTTGCCGGAGTTCATCCATCCGCAGGTGACGCTACTTCACCTTTTAACGCACACCTCTGGGTTGCCAGCATGGAGCCCCACCTATTTGGATGCCGAGTCGAAGGATGCGGTTGTCCGCTATATCGGAGGGTTGCCTCTCGAATATCCAACAGGGGAGAAGGTGGTTTATAGCTGTTTGGGATATATTTTACTCGGCAAACTCATCGAGCGGGTGACGGGCGAATCACTGGATGGCTTGGCGCAGGATTCAATTTTTCGACCGCTGGGTATGTGCAAAACGCGATATAATCCCCCGCAGGCGTGGCACCATGAATGTGCGGCGACAGAGGATTCCAACAGTTTTGAGAAACGGATGGTCAACTATCGCCGCTACGATTGGCGTGAAAGCGTTATCGTTGGCGAAGTTCACGACGAAAACGCACACTTCCTCGGTGGGGTTTCGGGCAATGCGGGACTGTTTTCAACTGCTGAAGACCTCGGGAAATTCTGTCAGATGCTGGTTGGCGGCGGGACTGGTGTGCTGAAGCCTGAACGCATTGAGCAGCTGGCAACCGTTTACACAGAGGGATTGGATGCCTCGCGTGGCATCGGGTGGATTATATTGGACGATGGTTCACTTTATCACACCGGTTTTACTGGCACGTCGATGCGTATAAACCTTAAAAGAAAGATGGCGGCGATTCTGCTGACGAATCGTGTTCATCCCGATGCCTCCCGTTTGGGGATTATTGAGTTTAGAAATCAATTTTACCGGTGTGTTTTTGAAGGATGAGTGGATAGAATACAAATTATTACACAAGGAGATCGAAATGAAACTGAAACGGATTGCGGCGATGGTCGCCGTGTTAATTTTGTGCTTGTCGTCGCTGACATTTACGGCGGACAAGGAAGAAAAGGAACCGATAAAACATCTGGAGACCGATGCCGAAAAAATGAGTTACACGTTGGGATTGGATACCGGAAAGCGGTTGAAAAGTCTACCAATAGAGGTTGACCTCACTATCTTTCTCAAAGGTGTTGAGGACACAATCAAGGAAAACAAGCTGTTACTAACGCCTGAGGAAGCTGAGGAGATGATGGCAAAAATCCGGCAGAAAGTGATGGCGAAGGAGATTGAGCAGATGATGAAACAGGCTGAGAAGAACCTGAAAGAGGGGGAAGCGTTTCTCGCAGAGAACGGAAAAAAAGATGGCGTTGTTACCACCAAGAGTGGATTACAGTACATTATCCTTCGCGAGGGCGATGGCCCGAAACCGACAGTCACCGACAAAGTTGAAGTTGACTACGAAGGAAGGTTGATTGACGGGACAGTATTCGATAGTTCTTATCAAAGAGGGGAGTCGATTACCTTCGGTGTAAATCGGGTCATCGCGGGATGGACTGAAGCACTACAGCTTATGAACGTCGGTAGCAAGTACCGTCTCTTCATTCCCTCGAATTTGGCATACAGGGAGCGAGGGGCTGGCGGTGATATTGGTCCAAACGCAGTGCTCATCTTTGAGGTGGAATTGCTGTCAATTGTAGAAGAAGAGGAAGAAGAGAGACGGTAATCGGCAAAACGCAGAAACCGAGTTTTTTCGGCAAAACTCGGTTTCTTTGGAATAGCTAGAACCCGTACAGCTTCCATCTGTCCGAGTCGCTTCAGAAGCTAAACTTTAATACTAAAACTTGTTTACTGAGCGATAATTTTATGCTTAAAGTCGGTTTAGATGTTTTACTTAAAGAACAGCGAGACCTGATCAGGAGCAGATGCGTTGGGTTGGTGACCAACCAGACGGGGGTTGATGGGCAGTTGCGAAGCAATGTGGCGTTGTTCGCTGTGCAACAGGAATGCCGACTCGTCGCGCTTTTTGGGCCTGAGCACGGTATCTGGGGGAGCGCAGAGGACGCTGTCGTGATTCCTTCAACGACCGATACCCAACGACGCATCCCAATCTATAGCCTTTATGGGGAAACACGCAAGCCGACACAGGAGATGCTCAAGGGAATTGATGTATTGGTGTATGATATCCAAGACATCGGTGCTCGGTTCTACACCTTCATCTCAACCCTTCTGCTGGCGATGGAATCGGCGACTGAACACGACATTGATTTTGTTGTGCTTGACCGACCAAACCCGATACGGGGGGATCGGCTTGAAGGCAATCTGTTGCAACCGGAATTTAAATCCTTTGTGGGGTCGCATCCAATCCCGATCCGGCACGGGATGACCGTTGGCGAGCTGGCATCGCTGTTCAGGGCGGAATTGAACTTAGCTCTTCGGCTTCAGATTGTCCCGATGAGCGGTTGGAGTCGATCGATGTGGTATGACCAGAGCAGACTGCTGTGGGTGCCGCCATCGCCGAATATGCCGACTGTTGATACGGCAATGCTGTATCCGGGCACCTGCCTCATTGAAGGCACGAATATCTCCGAGGGACGTGGGACCACGAAGCCGTTTGAATGGATTGGCGCTCCGTGGATAGATGCGGAAGCGTGGGCAGAAACGCTCAACAGTTTGGAGATGCCCGGCGTTATCTTCCGTCCCGTCCATTTTACGCCCGCCTTCTCCAAATATGCGGGTGAAGAGTGTCACGGCGTGTGTATCCATATCATAAATCGCGATGTTGCAAAACCAATTGAAATCGCGCTTTACCTCATCACAACCCTTCAGCGGAGTTATCGAGACCGTTTTGAATTTCGGCAGAATCGTGGGCGGTTCTTCTTTGACCTGTTGGCTGGTACAGATCAGTTGAGATTGGCACTGCTCGGTGGGCAATCACCGACAGAAATTGTGCAAAGTTGGCAAGCAGAGTGCCGAGCGTTTGCGAATCGTCGCGCACAACATCTACTTTACACCTGAAGAGCAACCGTGCGTATGCCTATGAAATCCTTTCATCAACTTCTTGAGAAACAGACGAAAAAAGTCATTGGGCTAATGTCTGGCACCTCTGTCGATGGTGTTGATGTAGTACTCGTTGACATCCACGGACACGGTTTAGCGACACAAATTGAACTGCTCGCCTTTGAGTCGTTCCCCTTTGCCGCAGAAACGCGATCTCGGATTTTTGAGCTCTTTAATCCTGAAATAAGCCGTGTTGACGAGATTTGCAAGATGAACTTTCTGATGGGCGAAATTTTCGGAAATGCAGTTTTGGCATTAATCGAGGGGGTACAACTGGCAACTGATGAAATCGATCTCATTGGGTCGCACGGGCAGACGATTTATCATCTCCCGCCGGCGACGGGGAGGTCGCACGTTCCCTCGACGTTGCAAATTGGTGAGCCTGCTGTCATCGCACATCGTACCGGCACTCTGACCATCGCGGATTTTAGGGTCGCAGATGTTGCGGCAGGCGGTCACGGCGCGCCGCTGGTCCCGTATGTTGACTTTCTGCTGTTCCGACAGGAGGAACGGACAATTGCGCTACAGAATATTGGAGGAATCTCTAATGTTACGCTCATCCCCGCCGGGGCAGATGCCAGCGATGTCATCGCTTCGGATACCGGACCGGGGAACATGATTATTGATGGGGTCATGACGCTCGTGACGGATGGAAAGCATAGATACGATTCGTCCGGACAGTTTGCCTTGCGTGGGAGGGTATGCGAATCAATGCTAAAAGAATGGCTTGCCCACCCGTTCTTCAGTGCAAAACCGCCCAAAACGACGGGGCGCGAAGAATTTGGCACACAGTTCGCACGTCAAGCGTTTGAGCAGGCATCGGCAATGCGGCTCTCTGCACCTGATTTGGTTGCGACGGTGACAGCGTTTACGGCACACACAATCTTTGATTATTATGACCGATTTTTACGACCAAACCATTCCCTTCACGAAATTAACGTTAGTGGTGGAGGGCTTCATAACATCACCTTAATGCAACAGTTAAAAGAGCTCTTTCATCCCATCCCCGTTCAATCAATTGACACCTATCGAATCCCAAGCGATGCGAAGGAGGCGATTGCTTTTGCGATTCTCGCAAACGAAGCGGTGCATGGGAATCCAACGAATCTACCGCAGGTGACAGGGGCATCTGGGCCGAAGATACTGGGTAAGTTTGTTTTTCCTTAGAAAGAAACCGAGTTTTTTGCGTCTCGTCATCGGTTTTCCACCCGTAGGGTCGGCAAAACTGGGTTTCTCTTGAATAGCCAGAACGGGCATAGCTCCGATTCTTCCGAGTCACTTCAAAAGCGAAACTTTAATACTAAAACTTGCTCAATATCCCTAGAGATTCTGCTTTTCCACAAAACGGTCTTATGCAAATATAGAGTGAAACCCAACAACCGCACTTCAATCCACGCGTTGGGTCGAGCTCCGAAGGGTGGGAAAGGGATTTCCCACCCACGGGCGGGAAAGGGATTTCCCACCCACGGGCGGGAAAGGGATTTCCCACCCACGGGCGAGAAAGGGATTTCCCACCCACGGGCGAGAAAGGAATTTCCCACCCACGGGCGAGAAAGGGATTTCCCACCCACGGGCGAGAAAGGGATTTCCCACCCACGGGCGGGAAAGGGATTTCCCACCCACGGGCGGGAAAGGGATTTCCCACCCACGGGCGAGAAAGGGATTTCCCACCCATGGGCGAGAAAGGGATTTCCCACCCACGGGCTTGGAAGAAGGTGGGGTATTTTTAGGGCGTAATTCGCTGTATTTTTGTGTAACAAATTGGCAAAATTCACGTTTGTAGTTAATAAGGACATTGGACTTAGCACTTCATACGAAAAACAAGGAGGCTGTGATGAAAAGGGGGCGTCAAGTACTAATGTGGGTTTCTGTTATCTTGATATTGAGTGTGATATTACTCTACACATTGCATAAAAATCCAACAGATGAAGACAAACAATCCGATACGGTGCCCATTAATTTAGCGGGTGTAGCAAATTTGCTTAGATCGAGTGAAGAAATCGCTCAAGAACCCTCTCCTGAAAGCGAACCGACAACCGCCCTAAACCATCTGAAAAAGGCACCGGATGCACCGGCAGATATCTCAAAAACACAGATATCCCACTCAATTTCCCTTCCTGCGTCAATGCGCGTTTATTCCGTGCAAGAAAATGATATGCTCTGGATGCCTGCGAGTCGGAATAATCTCGACCTACATACGCTGTTGGGCATCAACGGAATCGAAAATCAACACCTCGGTTGCGAGGGACAGAGAATTTGCGTTTCGCCCGACGCGGGATTCTGCATCAGGTCGAAAAAGATGCAACGCTGGCATATATTGAACCCAAATATAAAGTCGCTTTAACAAACATCACGGATGCAGATGGGATTGAACGCCCGAATCTGATTCATACGGGTGATGAATTTTTCATTTATACTTTATATTTGGTGTGAGAGATGTTATCCTTACCGTTCCCTCGAATTTTGCTTGCAGACCTACCGATGATATGATACACTTACCCCAATAGTCGTTATCGTCTGTTTCTCTGATTCCATCCATTTTCATTTCGCCTAACTTATTCTCGCCGCAATCTCCTTGAAATGCCCCTATGTAATGTTCATTTCCGCATTTCGTTGGTCACACTCGTTATCCTCGCCTTCGTTTCGAGTTCGGGTATTGCCTTTATTAATCTTTCCATCATACGCCCCACGACTGACTTTACGACAAACAACCAGATTTTGCGGATAGATGGCGTGGTCAAGTCGTCGGTGCCCCAAGTAATCGTTTCAACAGATACCCCGTCCGGAGTTATCGTTTCAACCCGCCTCCCTGCCGATGGGCATCTCTCTTCCCAGTTGGCGCACTCGCTCTATTCTGTTGTTTTGGATGTTGGGAGTTCGCAACAACTCAAGGCGGTATTGATTCGTCCAGTGATTGATGGGCAGTTTCCATTTGGCCCCAGACGCGTCCGTATCGCTTTTGCTCAGGACGGTTCACGTTTTGAAGCGGTACAGCACTTTAACGTTCCATCCAGTCTTCATCCAGTTTTTCATCGTATGGTCGTTGATTTTCCGTCGCCCGTATCGGCGAGGTTCGTGCAAATTGATATGCTCGAAGGGTGGCAGCGCACACGGATTGCAATTGAATCCATTGAGTTCCTTGATATGGATGACCAGTTGGTCCAGGCAAGCGTTGAGGATATGTCGATTCTGCTCAACCTGAATCAAGACAGTACACCTTTTTCGATAGAGATGTTGCTCAAAGCGGGTGACAACGCAATTTCCCTCTTTGCCCGACCACTCTCAACGGAACTCGCTGATTTGGCTGAAAATCGGGCGCAGGAGTCCATTTCGCCGTTCTATCTTCCCGAGTTACAAGTGGAGGCGAGCGATGATGGGCGTTTTATTTTGAGCGATGGGGCTCAGGCAACGATTGTCATCCCAGCAGGTGCGTTTGAGGAGAATATCAAAAAATTACAGTTCTTCGCTGTCCCACCGGGTGATGTGCCTGATTTATCCTATCGGAAGAACACCCGTATTGCGGAAGGCACTGCGCCAGTGGTCGTTTACCGATTCGAGGCACTCAAGCAGGGACGGTTCGCCGCGGAAGCATCAAGTTTCCTCTCAACTCAGCCGCCTGCGCTTGCCTTTGATGGAATTTTAGAGCCCCCATCAACTTGGATGACTGGGCTCGCGCCACTGCCGGTCTACTTGACAGTTGACCTTGGAGAACGCCGCACCGTCAGCCGTGCGGTTGTACATGCAAACGTGGTTGATGGTCAATCCTTCGGACCGCAAAGTGCCAAAATTCTGATCTCCAACGATAACATCATCTTTACAGAGATTCTTGAGGCTTCAGACTTTGACGATGTGTCAACCACCGTGCTATTTTCAACACGCCCGTCAACCCGCTATATTCGCTTGGAGATTACGGAAAGCAAGCAAGCGAATAATGTTCAATTGAATGAAGTTGAGTTCTTCGACGTTTCCGGGCTAAAAATCGCACCCTTTGTTGCGCTCGAGCATCTCGTGTTCGAGAAACCGATACTGTTGGAATTGGGCTATACCGAATCAGAGCTAATTACTGCTGGTGTCAGTCAAGAGGGGAACCTGCGAATCTTCGCCTGGGATGCATCCGCACAGGAGTGGCAACTGGCAGGCGGCAGAATCGATCGGAATCAACGGTTGGTCAGCTTGGAACTCAATTATATCACTCAATTTGCACTGTTTCAGGCGGTTGCCGGGTTAAAGATTCGAGCCGCGTGGAGTTTCAACCCGTTTTCGCCTGATGGAAATGGGATTGCCGACACAACGCGACTGACCATCATGAGTCCGCCGGCGACACAAACGGGCCAAGTGGAACTAACCGTTGAGATTTTTGACCTGCACAATAGGTTAATCAGGACGCTGGTTAATCGCACGGTGGTCAGTGCCAATCCGATCAGCGTTGAATGGGATGGTCGAGATAGAACGGGACAAATCGTCAACATCGGACCCTATATTTACCAGATTTGGATGGGGTCGCAAGTGGAAAATGGTGTCATCGTCGTCGGGAAATAGGTCGTCCACATGAGTAATGTCATCATAACTTTGGGTGTACCAATGCGTTTGACGGGAATTGAAACGGAAAGAAACCGAGTTTTGAGGTTTCCCTAACGGGTGGTCCGAAGACGGATGGTCCGGGGACGGATGGTCGCGTGAGCGAGCGCACAAGATGACTTGACGCAACTTGACGCAAAAAAACTCGGTTTCTACCGATAAGGACTAAAAATGAGTCGCTTGTTCATTCCATTTATATGTTTGCTCATTTGCCTCAATTGCCTTGTTTCTAAGACACACGCGGCTTTTGATGACCAGTTTATCGGGGCCCGCGCCTTTGCAATGGGCGGGGCATTCACAGCGGTTGGGAATGAGTCTGATGGGTTGCTTGTCAATCCTGCGTTAATTTCAAGCATAACTTCGCGGCAACTTTCAGCGACGATGGCGCGGTTGCACCTTGGGCTCAGTGATGAGTCCGCCATCACGCAGAACCTCGTGAGCTATGCTGGCTCCCACTTCAACAAGGTCGCGTTGGGTGTGCTTTGGAAGCGGTTAAACGCCGGTGGGCTTTACTCAGAGAATTACGTTGTTGCTGGCATCGCCCAAAGCTATGAATTTGGGGCTGAAGATAAACGATATCTGGCACTGGGGGCTTCTGTGAAGTTGCTGAATTGGGACACAGCACCGACGTTTGGAGCGGATAGGAGGGTTGTTGAAGACCTGCCGGGTAGTCGCTCTCTGAGTTTTGATGGGGGGATTATCTTTCGTCCGTCTGCCAATATCCCGATTGCACTATCCGTGCAGAACTTTAATCGACCTGACATTGCTTCCAGTGAATCGCCTGCGACAGAGAATCTGCCACGACAGGTGACACTCGGCATCGGCATTTTGGGTGTTCGCTCCACATGGGGAATGGATCTGGTTTTTAGGCAAAATCAAGTTGATGTCGGAGTCGGTCTTGAGCACGAGTTTAAGGACGGGAATCTGTTGTTGCGCGGCGGGTTTCGATTGGAAAATCTAGCGTGGGGGACAAATTTAACACTCGGCGGCGGGTATCGTCCGCGCAAGCGCGTTCGGATTGACTACGGATTCGTCTTTCCGATTGGTGGGATTGAAGCTACTTTGGGTAGCCATCGATTTAGTATCGTGTATGACTTTTGACGTTTAATTTCTGTAGAAACCGAGTTTTTTCGGCAAAACTCGGTTTCTATCGAATATCCAGAACTAGCACAGCTTCCTCTCTTCTTTGCGCCTTTGCGTTAAAATTCTGCGTCTTTGCGTTCCTTTTTTCTGACAAGATACAATCAATTTAAGAGTGGATGTAAACCAGTGAAAAGTGATATAATTTCAAGCATGAGCGGTTGTCCTTTCTAAGTTATCGCCTTCTTGTGCGAAGGTATTTTATTTTTAGCCATAACGGGTGGGATTTCGTGGATGAAAAAGTAACATTTCACGTTTCGCGTTTCACGTTTTACATGTTGTTTACCTTCGCGTATCTGCTCCCCGCAGTCGCCCAGCGCACAGATCCATTGGGCAACCGCGTCTTTGACAAGAGCGGCAAAGAGCTTTATAAGATGCAGGCGACCTTCGGTGTGCTAGAAGGGGAATCCATTTTGCGGCGTGACGCAGAGTTTCGGAAAAAGACGAGCAACCGCAATTTTTTTACGTTTGATATCCCGGGTGAAAACGTCCATCATCAATTGACCGTCGGTAATTTCCCGACCAAATTTTCTAGCTTTACACTAAGTAAAGAGCTATTTGATGCCGCCCGCTGGAATGTCACGGTTCCGAAGGCGGAAGGGAAAGTTTCTGCATTTATCGGGCGGGTAACGAATAACACCTTTTCCGTGCAGGAAGAGCGGTCATTACCGCTTGAAGACAAGGAGATCGTGAGTCCCTCAGACTGGTTCATGGTGGGTTTACGTGCCGAGGCGAATCTCGGTGTGCACCGGCTTCGACTCGGTTCGCTTCCTGAGTTTACGCTACCGTTGCCTCGATTGGGAATCAACTATGTCAATCAATTTTTTACCAACTATGACCTCACACGCACGACGAATCCGTTTCGCGGCATAACGGTTGCCAATCCTCCGTCCGCGCTGTTCCTCCGTTTTAGCGATGCGTCGCCGGAGGATGCGGGCGGAGCAAAAGTCTTTCGTACACGAGTCTTTATTGATGGCGAATTGGAATACGATGTCGTCGGGGGCAGGGAGCCACCGGGGGTCTTGCTCCTGCCGAACAGGAGCAAAAGTGGCCATGTGCTGGGCTCGATTGATAAGCGGGGTCTACAGGCCAATTCCACGGCGCGATGGGTTGATGGTGAGGCGACGTTTACTTATCGATTTATACTGTTTAACCCGCAAAACGTAAACAGTGTTCGCTTTGAGATTGATATCGCAAACGACTATCAGGTTGAACTCTCGACCAATAATGCGGATTACGACATCCCGCCGCCGATTCCTTCCAAGGTGAAACTGAGTGCTCCCGGAAACGTCACAGACGACTCAAACCGGCGGGTGCATCAATTCAACTACGGCGAATTGACCGATGAGACCACGATGGGATTCGACCTCCAAACGACGCTATTTGGGTTTTCCATCGAGGCGGAGCGAGCGTGGTATTTGCAAACGATGCAGTATCCGCTCCTCACCGGTCAGCGGACGCAACGAACGGTGGGGGCGTGGTTTGTGGACATCAATCGGAATTTTGGCCCGGTGACTTGGCGTAGCGAATACACGCGGATAGATGCGTTTTATACAGCGGGAAATTTCGTGGACGATAACGACGATGATGATGCCTATGCTGATTCCCGGGAGCCGGAAATTCTCATTTCAGGGAATACTAAGGATGATCTAGATGGAGATCGGGTTCAGGATTGGGAGGATGATTTCCTACTCTTTTTTGCCGACCCGCCGAGATTTCGCTTGGGGCTTAATCGCGAATCGATCGATTTCAACAACAACGGCGAACCAGACAACCTTGAGGACGACGATAAACCGAACTATCGCCTCGACTATGATGAAGGCTCGTTTGGGCATCATACCTATTTCAAGGTCGAATTGCCATTTGCCGAAGGGCTTTCTGTTATCCCCGGCTATTACGAGAAGCACCTTATCCACGACCCCGAAAGCGCGAGAGGGTTTTACAGCACCCTCGCGTATGTGCCCAAACCGATTCCGTACTTCGGTACGGTGCTGTTTCGTCATACTTTTCGTCGCTCGCGCGATATGATTCCTGATGATGTTGTGATTCGCAGTACGGGGGAACTGCTTGAGGACAACCTCGCGCTTCAGAATTATCTCGGCAATATTTTTACAATGGTTGCTGACTATCAGAATGTCCCGAACCTAACGATTCGTAGCAAATTTAAGTATCAACGGGATACGCTCTTTCACACCCGCCAGCGTGTTATCGACACTGCATTGATTAACCAGATTCGCTATGAGTACAAAATTCGAGATGATTTGACGATTGCGCCCGCATTCCGCAACGATCGGACGATTGGGTATACGATTCCTTTTGATAAACGCACCACCATTGATGTTGTTCGGAACGCTTATATTCTGACGTTGACCCATCAGGTCGCCGCTCAATTGCAATTAAGTGCAGGGGCACAGTTTCTGACGTGGCGCGATTTCAACGACTCCCGATATAATTTTGATCGGACAGTCGGATTTTTTGAATTGGTACTACAGGGAGATGCCTTCGGGCAGAAGATCGGTCTCTTAATGACCTCTGATTATATCGTTCAGAATTTTCTCGAACCAATCGGCGGCGGTGAGAAGCGGACAAATATTTCGATTTCACTGTTCTTGCTGTAAAATAACGCAAATTGCACCTATTCCAGAGAAACTTAACGCAAAGACGCAAGGGTGCAAAGGCGCAAAGAAGATAAAAAGGGAAAAAATGACCAAACCACTTCAACTATATGAACCACCCCGTCAGAACGCTTCATGCGGTTCAAGTAAAAAATCCGTTCAGTATTCGCCGCAGCGTCGCCATCCGCCGTGGATTAAAGCCAAAATTCCATCGGGCCCGAACTACGCAGACCTCAAGGGCTTAATGCGAGACTTGAACTTACACACCGTCTGTGAGGAGGCACGTTGCCCCAACATCGGCGAATGTTGGGAACATCGAACAGCCACTTTCATGATTTTGGGCGATGTCTGTACGCGACGGTGCATGTTTTGTGCTGTCACCAAAGGGAAACCGACATACGTAGACCACGATGAACCGCGTCGGCTTGGGGAGGCGGTTGGGTATCTCAAACTCAAGCATGTGGTAATCACTTCTGTGAACCGAGATGACCTCTCCGACGGGGGCGCGAGCGTTTTCGCCGAGTGCATTGAAGCGTCGCGTCGGCACAGCCCCGGCTGCACAGTGGAGGTGCTCATCCCTGACCTTGAGGGGAATTGGGATGCCCTCGCGGTTATCGCTAAAGCGAAGCCTGACATCCTGAATCATAACACGGAGACGGTGCCGCGCCTCTATCGCAGGGCGCGGCCGCAGGCGGTCTATCAACGGACTCTAGCCCTCTTGCGGCTTAGCAAGGAGATGGATGGGACAACGCTGACGAAATCAGGTCTGATGGTGGGGCTCGGCGAGGAGATGAACGAGTTGTTACAAACCATGCAGGACATTCGGGATACCGAATGCGATATTTTGACCATCGGGCAGTATCTCTCTCCAACATCGCGTCACCTACCGATTCAGCGTTATTACACGCCGGAGGAGTTTGAAGAGCTCAGGGAGGCGGGCATGGAGATGGGGTTTCGCCATGTGGAATCCGGCGCGCTTGTTCGGAGTTCCTATCATGCACATGAACACGCCCAGCTTATGGATGTCCAGGGGCAATGACAGAGGCCCTGTCCGTATCCAGAGCAAGGCTTGATGGGCCCAGAGGCATTAAAGTATACTAGGTGTGGCGTAAAAAGTCGCACCGCACTTGCTTTCAACCTCTATACATACAGACGCTATTATCGAAAACTGAATGACTCTGGGAATGAGGTAGCGGGCTCTGTTATAGTCGGCAGGCGCGACGGGTAGCCTGACTGGTTCAAACGCGCTTTAATGTGGTTTTCAAAGTCTGTCTCGGTATATATCGGCATGGGCTACACCTCGCTTCGGACATCTATCTTCCCGGTCACAACTTCGGAGATGAGGGTTTGACGGTATTCTTTGAGGAGTTCAATGCTTCGCTGTTCATTGGAGCTTAGTTCGTCGATCTGTTTGGTCTTGTGGTCGAGGAAGTTGGCGATTTGGATTTGTTCCTGATAGATCGGTATAGGAATCTTAAAGTTTTCAACAAAGCGAGTCGGCACTCGTTTAAGACCAACTGCACCGGTCATAGAATGTTTGCCAATACTACGAAGTGGCACATTGTAGACTGTATAATAAAGAAAAAGCGGAAACACTTTTTGCGGATTGGGGCGAATGACAATAAACTCAGTCGAGCCAAACCCAACTGGAGTTGCCAAATTCCTTATGAGAACAATCTTTCCATTTTCAAAACAGGGAGTCACCTTTGCTATGAGGATGTCATTTTCCTCAAAGTAAGTATAACCATTTTTGAGTTGGGAATAAGGCCTCCTTAATTCTTGATCAATTGTCCCATCAGTATGGACCCGCTCCATTGGAAGGAATACTACAGGGTTATCTTTAAGCTGAGCAGTTTTTGGATTGTTCTTGGACGGATTACTCGTACCAACGTGCTTTACTACTGAGATTTCCCAATCCTTTGGTATATCTCCAATGTACTCTACCCCCGATGGCTTCATCTCCACATTTGGGTCAAGTCCCTTTGTTACTGTCTGATGTATAAGGGCGGTTCGTTGTTCTTGTAGTAGTTCTACCCTTCGTTCTTTGATGCGGATGAGTTCGTCGATCTGTTCGGTTTTTCGGTCTAGGAAGTTGACGATTTTATCTTGTTCTTGTTTGGGTGGTACTGACATAAGTAACTCGCCAATAGATCGCGCACTAAGGTTCGCCAACCCTGTAGTCGTTTCACTGTGGTACTTACACTGCTCTCTTGCGAGAGGACAGTTCATAAAGTAATGCAGAAATTTACTGTTGATATGGCTCTGAGGATGAATCTTTTGAACAAAGTTTGAGTAACAAACAAACATGGACTCAATTTTTTCATCAACGAGACCTGTTTTTCCGATGTGATCTTGACTACCACTTGATTTAGTGATTATCAAATCCCCTTTCTTTAACCGAAATCTTTCTGCTTCTTCCTTGCTGAGCTTCCGCTTTGTTACATTTTGTAAATCCCAATTACCATTTACCGTGATTTCCGTTGATCGAAGGACATAAATCCCGGTTCCAAATTCATCGTCTTCTCCCCAAATGCCACTGGAGTTCTCAGAGAGGTGAAATTTTAACGGACTATATCGCCAGTGACTTGGTATTTCACCAATCCATACCCCCTCACTCTCTTTATATTCAGGATAACGTTTCATAAGCCTAATGCCTTATTCGGTAAGCGTTCTTTTTTCACAGGATTGTCAACAGAACCTAGAACATTCATTCTTTCCTCGTCAATTCTTCTGTCCAACCAACTGTAGAATTAGTAGAAGCCCAATTTGAAATCTTGTCCAATTGAAGCTGTCCGTAGAAGTGCTTCACGATTCTTTGCATTGTTGAATAGAGTGACTATCGTGTGAGAATCGTCAACTTTGTAACTCGGTGCATCTAAGCCTGCCGTACGCATTTCGTCGCGTATTCGCTTAGTGGTATGTAGGAGTAGGTCTTGTTCCCACCCTTACATACGGAATTGCAGGGTTTCCAGTCTCCCTAGATCGCATATAAATTTAGAAAGTGAACCACTTAGCAAGTTTCGGTATTAAAGTTTAGCTTTTGAAGGGACCTAGACAGCTACAATGATCTGCTGGATTTGTCAATCCAGCAGGAGCGGGATGGGGGCTTAGAAACCGAGTTTTGAAGGAAAAACTCGGTTTCTGCCGTTTATTTTTTGAAAGTTGCTTAGGATTTTCACTTTCAAATTTTCACGCAGAATTAAAACGCGACGGATTTTTAACTTCGATTAACCCGCTCGCCTAGTAACTCGCGCCTATTGCGGAAGGATTGTGGCGGGCCAAGGGTACGCCTCCTAAAAAAGCTGCGCCTTTGCGCCTTTGCGTTAAAATTCCGCGTCTGTATTTAAGTTGCAACTTGAGTTAATATATCACGCATCCGAGTCCAAAGCAAAGATTTTCTACACAATTCCGTCACCGTCGCGGGCCTACTTGGCTGATGTCGATCGACTGGAACCCTAAGGCAAACGCTGGAGATTCGGGGCGGAGGCGATAGTCTCCGTTATCTGGGTCAACAAACAGTGGGTCGCTGACAATTGAGTGCGTGTCAAACCCCAGCTCCTGCCACTGGCTGAGCGTTTGCACCGCATCTAAGCCGGAGATAGCTGGTTCCTCGCTTCCGGGCTGAGCGTACAGATTATAGTCGCATTCGACAAACGCCTGCTGTGTCCTGCCACCGATGCCCAACAGTGCAGACCCCGTATCGGTGTAGTAGAGGATATTTCTGACAAATCGGTTTCCTGTCGCTGCATTGCCTCCAATGCGAAGGTCTGCCTGCTGCATGGTGCACCCCACCAAGATGTTGTTTTCAAACAGATTGTCCTTGGGGTCGCCGACCGGAATGGAAATCCCGCCAAGCACTGTGCCGATGATGATGTTGCCGTATACCGTGTTGTGCATCCCCGAATTGTCGAAATAGATTCCCCATGTATAGTAAGGTGTCCAGATTTTGTCGCCCACTGTACTACTGAGGTGGGATTTCCCTTCTCTCGGAGCGTCATACGCACCGCATCCGAGCACGTTTTCGATGAGGTTGTAACGAAAAATGTTGCCACGCCCCAAATCGGCATCTCCCTCAAGCACAAACCAGCGATTCGTCATGATTCCGCCTGTGTCTGCGATCTCGAGCGCGATGTCGTGCAGGTGGTTGTATTCAACGATAAGGCGGCCAAATCCATCCTGCATTACCATGCCCTTGTCGGATGTATGGTGGATGTGATTGTGAGAAATGACGTTGTCCACGCTGTTAATCCCGAAGGCTTGTACGCCTCCGCAGTTCTTCTTGAGCACACCGCAGTGGTGAATGTGATTATCAGAGATTATATTTCGGATGAGTCGTGGACATCGCTGGGACTGCTGAATGAGAACCTGCTTATCTATCCAAGTCGTCGTGTTGCCTTCCGAGTCGCTTGCCAGAGAGATGCCCGCGCCGCCAGAATACGCAATTTCATTGTGCGAGATGTGATTTCGGCAGTTATACCCGTGCAACCTAACGCCATCACCGCCCACTGCGTTGAAGGTGTTGTTTTCAATTCGGCAATCTTCGGCGTTCTCAAGGCGGATGGCTTCGCCGCGCAGACAGGGCGAGTGAAAGTTTGTGGGATGAAGGTGCTCTGGAAAAGGGGATAGGGTCTGGGTGAAGGTCAGACCGGAAATATTGACGTGTCGAATCGCATCCTGTTCAGTGCCGCGCAGTTCGATGAGTCGGTCTGTTACTGGCACAACGACTTCGCCTGCCTCAACAGAATCCCCAGGCGGCCAGAAGTAGAGCACGCCCGTTTCACGTTCAAGGCACCACTCACCCGGTTGATTGAGCCCCTCAAGAATATTTTCAACGATGAACCGATTGCCGGGCAGTAGTTCCATGATCGGCATGTACAACGGTCCGCCGACTTTGATTGTGCGGGCAACGGGGTCTATTTCATCAATCGGCAACAGGTCGTTCAGCCAGCAGTACCACGGGAAAATGCTGAGTTCTGCCTGTTGCGGGTTTGCCCATAGCGATGAATCCATTGTCGGTGTGGCATCATCGCCGTGAACAGGCGCGTATCCAAACGTATACTCATCGATGATCTCTTCAATGAACGCCCACCCACCGTAAAGTGGGTCGGTGTGGTCGCGTTTTGGCCATCGCGCCCGAATCTGCCGCTCGCCATTGAAGAATAGCTGTCGAAAACCCCATTGACCTGCCTGCGCGTCTGGTAGATTGGCCTTTACGATTTTGCCGTGATGCGGTTTCCAGTTGGTAATTTTTATGCCACCACTGAGTGTCGGCTTGTCCCCGGGATGAGCGGTGTAGGTGATGGGTCGATCTTCGGTGCCGGAATCCTGATGTTCAAGGACGAGTGGGTGACTCAGATAGTAAGTGCCGCCGATGACGATGACATTTACCGGGCCAGTGAGCTGGTTAGCGGCGTTCTGTTCTCGGATGGCATTGCGAGCCCGGGTGAGCGTGGCAAACGGACCATCTGTCCCATCTGAATTTGGAGCAGACAGTGCCCCAGACCATTGGTCGTTACCGTCAGTCGAAACGTAAAAGCGGTGTGTGGTCATTATGGTGCATCCCTTTCGGTGTGTTCAGTTTTTATGTCCTCAAAAATAAGCGAATGGTCGTGTGGAAATTATACAACAATTGAAGCCATTCTCGCAAGTTGATCGATTTTCTGTATTTTTTTGACAAGTATGACGAATTGGTGTATTATTAACATAAAGGCGCAAAGACGTGGAGAAGGGAAGAAGATAAGACCAGAGTTTTAACGCAAAGACGCAAAGGCGCAGAGATCCGAGAGGAAGATCCGACGATTCGACGGAAGGCACCAAGAGACAGATAAGAGAAGGAGAGAAGACGCAAAGCAGAAGGCTTCACGAAAGGAGGCTGCTCAAGATTCATCTATCCGCCGACGAATATTACGAATACACAGGCACGATTCATCTCCATTCAAATCACTCGGATGGGAGTGGTACGGTTCAGGAAATTATCCAGACTGCCACGGACGTGGGGCTTGATTTTGTCATACTCACCGACCACGATAGTCTCGGTGCGCTGTACAATGGGGACGAGGGGTGGCATGGTCAAGTGCTGTTGCTTGTCGGTCAGGAGATTTCGCCTCGTACCCACCACTATCTGGCTTTCGACCTTGATAAGGAGATACCGGGGGCGAAGCGAACGGATTATCAAAACTACGTGAATGTGGTCAACGAGGCAGGTGGATTTGGCATCATCGCCCATCCGTATGGCGGGAAACAGCCTCCCTTCTTTCGCTCAAGAGCTCATGCTTGGGAGGATTGGCGTATTACGGGATACACAGGCATCGAGATCTGGTCCTATATGGTCGATTGGGCAGACCATGTCAACCTGCTGACCTTTATGTACCACTACTTCCACCCTGAAAAAGCGATCCGGGGGCCTCGTCAAGAGACCCTTCGCAGATGGGATGAGGTCGCGCAACACCGTCATGTCGTGGGAATCGGTTCAACCGACGCTCATGCAAAACCGCTTCCAATCTTTCGATTCATCAAATTCCTGCCGTATGAATATCTCTTCCGGACCATCCGGACGCATGTGCTGTTAGCCAAGCCGCTGTCAACGGAATCTCTCCCAGAAAGCAAACGCCTCATCTACGACGCAATCAAAGCGGGCCACTGTTTTATCGGATACGACCTCCTCGCCGATTCGATGGGGTTCACATTTATGGCGGAAACGCGAGGCCGTCCCACCTTGTTGATGGGAGATGAAGCACCCTTTGAAAGTGATATAGACCTGCTGATATCTGTGCCGCAACAGGGGAATATACGCTTAATTCACAACGGGGTTCTTCTGCACAGCGTAGACGGGAAAGCATTGCGTGTACCAATTGACCAGCCGGGCGTTTACCGGGTTGAGGTGTATTACAATGACCAGCCGTGGATTTTCTCCAACCCGCTCTTTTTCCGAGCAAAGACGTAGTCCCACAGCAAGTTTTAATATAAAAGTTAAGCAAATTTGAGCATAAAGAGTCACGGCTGGGAAGCCGTTCCTACAGGGTCACGGCTGGGAAGCCGTTCCTACAGGGTCACGGCTGGGAAGCCGTTCCTACGGGGTCACGGTTGGGAAGCCGTTCCTACGGGGTCACGGCTGGGAAGTCGTTCCTACGGGGTCACGGTTGGGAAGCCGTTCCTAATGAGTTTTGACGTTCAATTTCGGTAATTTCTAAAAACCGGCCCGTGGGTGGGAAATCCCTTTTGTGTTCGCTCACGCGATGCGCTCGCTCACGCGACCATCCGTCCCCGGACCATCCGTCCCCGGACCCACCCTTCTTGACGTGAAGGCGAAACCAGTCCGCTCCAACGGAGTGCAATGTGTCATGAGATTTAAGTAGTGAATAACGATCGTTATTCACTACCGATTTTGATTGTCAAATTTCATCAGGGTCATGGCTGGGAAGCCGTTCCTACAGGGTCACGGCTGGGAAGCCGTTCCTAATGAGTTTTGACGTTCAATTTCGGTAATTTCTAAAAACCGGCCCGTGGGTGGGAAATCCCTTTTGTGTTCGCTCACGCGATGCGCTCGCTCACGCGACCATCCGTCCCCGGACCCACCCTTCTTGACGTGAAGGCGAAACCAGCCCGCTCCAACGGAGTGCAATGTGTCATGAGATTTAAGTAGGGAATAACGATCGTTATTCCCGACCGATTTTGATTGTCAAATTTCATCAGGGTCACGGCTGGGAAGCCGTTCCTACGGGGGCACGACTGGGAAGCCGTTCCTAATGAGTTTTGACGTTCAATTTCGGTAATTTCTAAAAACCGGCCCGTGGGTGGGAAATCCCTTTCCCACCCTTCTTGACGTGAAGGCGAAACCAGCCCGCTCCAACGGAGTGCAATGTATCATGAGATTTAATTCGGGAATAACGATCGTTATTCCCTACCGATTTTGATTGTCAAATTTCATCAGGGTCACGGTTGGGAAGCCGTTCCTACAAGGTTATTTTTTGAAAGTTGCTCAAGGAGAAGGAGCATTTACAAAGTGAAGGAATTGACGTGGCAGCAGCGTTTATTGAGATTTAGTGTTTGTTTGCTCTTGGCAGGGATACTCTGGTTCATCCCTGTTTCCGAAGACCTGCCGATCAAAGGGTGGCATATCTTTTCGGTTTTTATCGCTGTGATTGCGAGTTTTATCCTTCGCCCTTATCCGATCGGAGCGATGGTGTTATTCGGTTTGGTTGGATTGATGGCAACTCGCACAATTACAATAGAAGAAGCGTTGTCTGGATATGGTAACAAAACCGTCTGGTTGGTCGTGGCTGCTTTTCTGATTGCGGGGAGTGTTGTTCGGACGGGATTCGGTCGGCGATTGGCGCTCGTGTTGGTCAGTCGCTTGGCGAAATCTCCTTTGGGGTTGGGATACTCGCTCTGCGGTGCGGAGTTGTTGCTGGGGCCAGTAGTGCCTTCAAATACAGCGCGAGGGGGCGGTATTTTAGCCCCCATCGTGCGCTCATTGGCTGAGGCGTTGGACTCCTATCCAACCGAACATCCTGAACGGGCGGGGACGTATCTGACGCTGATGAGCGCGCACGCCAATCTGATTACTGCGGCGATGTTTCTCACAGGGATGGCGGCGAATCCTCTGGTGTCGGAGGCCGCGGCAGGTGTGCTTGGCATCACCTTTGATTGGGGGACATGGGCACTTGGCGGATTGGTTCCAGGGCTTATCGGGCTGGCACTGCTACCGATATTTATTTATCTCCTAGCAAAGCCGTCATTGAGGGACACCAGTGAAGCGCAAGCTGTCGCTCGAAGAGAACTTCAGAAGATGGGCAAATTCCACGGCGGCGAAAGGATTATGGCGGCCGTGTTCGTGGTCTTGCTCCTGTTATGGGCGACCAAATCGCTTCATGGAATGCACACAACGCTGGTCGCTTGGATTGGTGTATCCATTTTGCTGCTCACTAACACCGAAAAATGGCAGGACATCGCGGAGAATGACAAGGCGTGGGATACGCTTATATGGCTGGGAGGCTTGCTGACCATGGCGAACAGCCTCAAGGAGCACGGGTTCATTGATTGGTTTGCACAGAGCGTCGGCGTGTGGGTTGCTGGTATTAGCGGTATAACGGTTGTGTTGGTCTTGGGGTTGGTTTACTTCTACTCGATGTACAGTTTTTCGATGCTGACAGCGCACATCGCCGCGATGGTCGCCGCATTTTTCTCTGTGGCTCTGGGCGCGGGGGCACCAGCGATGCTCACGGTCGCCATATTCGCATACTTTTCCAACCTCTGTGGATGTACGACCAATTACTCGACGGGACCGGTGATTATCTACTTCGGTTTGGGTTATGTATCACCCCAAAGGTGGTTCGCTAACGGTTTCTTGGTATCCCTCTATCATCTCTCAATTTGGTTTGGTGTGGGGCTCATCTGGTGGAAGATACTCGGTTGGTGGTAGAGCCTACAGGATGTGAATTGCTTGGCCGTAAGCGGCTTCGGCGGATTCCATGACGATTTCGCCAAGGGTTGGATGGGCGTGGATGGTATGGGCGAGGTCGGCAGTGGATGCGCCCAAACGGATGGCGACAGCGGCTTCGTGGATGAGATCTGATGCGTGTGCGCCGAGAATATGGACACCGAGTATGTCTCCATATTCCTCATCTGAGATAACCTTGACGAACCCGTCTGTCTCACGCATACCCAACGCCTTACCGCTTGCGGCGTAAGGGAAGCGGCCTACCTTGACTGCGTAGCCTTCCGTCTTCGCTTCATCTTCGGTCATGCCGACTTTGGCAATCTCCGGAATGGTGAAAACGCAACTCGGCACCGTTCCGTAATCCATTTCGGCATTTTCGCCCATGCAGTTCTGGGCGGCGACAACCCCTTCCGCTGATGCAACGTGCGCCAACAGATACCGGCTTGCGACATCACCGACAGCGTAAATATCGGGAATGTTGGTTTCCATCCGTTCGTTGACCACAATTTTGCCGTTCTCGGTGTGTACCCCAACCTGTTGCAATCCGACCCCTTCGGAGTTAAATTGCCTGCCGATGGAGACTAGCATCTTTTCCGCCTGAATCTGCTCGCCCGATGCGAGGGTTGCCGTTATCCCCGTTTCCGATTTGTCCACCTGTGTTATGTTCACGGCGGTTTTGATTTCGATGCCTTTCCGCTTCATAAAAAGCTGAATCTGTCGGACGACTTGAACATCTTCCGTAGCTAAGATGGTCGGGAGCAGTTCAATCACGGTGACTCGGCACCCTAGCCCGTTGAAGATGGACGCGAACTCGCATCCCGAAACTCCGCCTCCGACAATGACTAGGCTTTCGGGGAGGGTCTGTAAGTTGAGCATACCTGTGGTCGTCAACACCTGCTCTTCGTCAATTTCAAAGAGGGGGATATTCGCGGGTTCAGAGCCGGTGGCGATGATAATTTTCGTCGCGTTAATCTGCTCCGTTGCTCCATCGGCTTGGCTCACCTCAATGGTGTTCTTTCCGACTAGCATCCCAACGCCGTTGAAAGTCTGAACGCCGTTCCCTTTGAGCAATTTGGCGATGCCCCCGGTCAACTGCGTCACGGTTGTATTTTTATGCGCTAACACCTGCGGATAATCAACCTCTGCGCCTTGAACCTTGAGGCCGAATCCTTCGGCATCCTGAATCTGCGTTGCAAGGCTTGCGACAGCAAAGAGGGTCTTTGTCGGGATGCACCCGCGGTTGAGGCAGGTGCCTCCCCATTCGCCTTTTTCAATCAAGCAGACTTTACCGCCCAATTGGGCAACCTTTATCGCGGCGACGTATCCGCCCGGTCCGCCGCCAATAATACCAACATCATAAGTGGACATAGTTTCCGCCAATCGTGATTTTAGTTGTTAGGAATCGGGGCTAGGAAGCCTCTCCCACGTCGGGGCTAGGAAGCCCCTCCTACAGTAATATCAGCTATTATAATGAGAGAACGAGGGTCTGTAAAGAAAAAAATTCGGTTTTTCGTCTTTCATTGTGCTATAATGTGATATAGGATGTAATCAACTTCAAACATTGAATTGAAAGTTATCACGCATCTGATGAAAAGGGAGGCAAACAGACTATGGCAGAGACTACTATTAATGCAATGTTCAAAGCTGGTGTCGAAGCCCAAGGCTCGAAAGCGGCATTATCCCGCAAGGTTGATGGAAATTACCAAGACATCTCATACGATGAACTGGGCATCCGAGTCAAGGAGTTCGCTTTAGGCTTGATGCAACTCGGCGTGGGCAAAGGTGACCGCGTTGCGTTGCTGTCCGAAAATCGTCCCGAATGGGCGATTAGCGATTTGGCAACCGTTGCAATAGGGGGCGTTGATGTTCCGATGTTTCCAACTTTGACATCGGCACAGGTAGAGTATATTTTGAGGGATTCAAGTGCCAAACTGATCTGCGTATCTAACGCCAAGCAGCTGGAGAAGGTCAAATCCTTTAGTGAAAATGTATCAAGTCTCGAACAGGTAGTCGTCTTTGATGGCGAAGACGTGGAGACATCCGATTCCATCCACACCTTTGATGCGGTCTGCGATATGGGCAAAACGGCGGAGAACGGCGACGAAGTTTACCAGAAATCAAGTGAAGGCGTAACCCCTGATGACATCGCAACGATTATTTATACCTCTGGAACGACCGGTGACCCGAAAGGTGCCGTCCTGACTCACAACAATTTCATGTCAAATGTCAGTGCGTGCCAAAAGATTGTGGATTTTACTAGCGAGGATGTGTTCCTATCCTTTCTCCCGCTTTCACATGTGTTCGAGCGGATGGGAGGTCACTATCTACCACTGGCTTGTGGTGCAACGATTGCTTATGCAGAAAGTCCGTTCACGGTCCGTCAGAATATGGGGGAGGTCCGTCCCACTGTCATGCTGAGCGTCCCGCGTCTGTATGAGACGATGCACGAAAGGATTCTGAGTTCAGTGCGCGAAGGGTCAGCCATTAAACAGAAGCTGTTCCATTGGAGCGTTGGGGTTGGTGCCAAGGTGAGTAGTGCCATTCAAGAGCACAGGGACCCCTCTGCGATGTTAAAGCTGAAAGCCGGTATTGCCGATAAACTGGTTTTCCAAAAGCTGAAAGCGGTGACCGGCGGACGATTGCGGTTTTTCGTCTCTGGAGGCGCGGCATTGCCGAAATCGATCGCGGAATTCTTCCACGCCGCTGGGATTCTCATCCTCGAAGGATACGGGCTAACAGAGACTTCCCCGGTCATCAGCGTGAATCGTCCAGACCAGTGGAAGTTTGGCACAGTCGGGCAACCAGTGCCGGGCGTTGAGGTCAAAATCGCCGAGGACGATGAGATTTTGTCACGCGGTCCCCACATTATGAAGGGCTATTTCAACAAACCGGAAGAGACAGCAGAAGTGATTGCCGAAGATGGCTGGTTTCATACAGGCGACATTGGGCTGATTGATGAGGACGGTTTTGTGAAGATTACAGATCGGAAGAAGAACATCATTGTCCTTTCCAACGGGAAGAATGTCTCGCCGCAACCGATCGAGAGCCAACTGGTGCAGAGCCGATACATCAACCAAGTTATGCTACTCGGAGATCAACGCAAAAGCATCACCGCGCTTATCGTGCCGAGTTTCGACGCGCTCAAGGAATATGCCACCGCAGAGAATCTGGATGCGAAAGACCCCGCCGCCCTGATTGAGACGCAGGAGGTTCAACGCCTCATCCGTAGCGAAATCAATAACCTTCAAGCCGATTTTGCCGATTTTGAGCGGGTTCGGATGTTTACATTGCTCGAGCGGGAATTTACGCAGGACAATGATGAGATGACACCGACGCTGAAACTCAAGCGGCGGGTGATTCTTGAGCATTGTAAGGAACAGATTGAGCAGATGTATGGTGATGAGGCGGAGTAAAGTTAAGGGTCGGGGCTGGGAAGCCCCTCCGACGTTAAGGGTCGGGGCTGGGAAGCCCCTCCTACAGTGAGGTTATTTAATGAACAGGAATCGCCGGGAAACACACCCCGCCCTGCGTTCAAGACTCAGGTTTGTTGAAGAGCGCGTTGACCGAACACGCGAGCGACTTGAGCGACAGGTAGACCGTGCCCTTGTTCCGCTTGACATTCAGGAAGATCACGGTATCTCCCGGATTAAGGGCGAGGTCTTGATTGTCAGCAATAAAGACCATATTCAAGACAAGGTTCGCTATCTACTTGAATCGGATGGCTACCGATGCGACATCGCCGAAAACAGTGACGAGGCAATCGGCTTTCTGAAACTCGGCACGTATCGCATGGTCATCATAGATAGGACGGGCCGTCGTAGACGCGCGCGACTCATTTTTCACATCCGACGGTATATGAACCACCTCAAGATGATTTCGATTGTGCGAGATGAAGAGCGAGCACGGGAATCCATGCGGTGGGGTGGATACAGTTTTTTGATGGGTGAAAATTTCGATCCGGAACAGTTGAGCACCTGTCTGATGAGTTCGCTTCAGATGGATCATCGGGTCTGTGACCTGCTCGCACACGGTGAACCGTGCAACCGTTCCTGTATTGACAACTATGAGCCGGATGATGACTTTGATGACCTAGAATTTGCCGACGAAAAATTTGCAAATCCGGATTTCGTTCCGCCTGATGTGCTCCAAGAAGAAGAACCTGAACAAGCCGACTTCTTCGAGGAACTTCAGGAGATTGATACGCAGAGAAATCCCAACGAAGATTGGGAGGACGAACCTGGGTAAGTTATCAAGGAAGAAAAGAGGAAGGGTGGGTGAAGTTTCTTCCCTCACTCTGCCATTTTTCCAAGCTGCTCTGCTTTGTGCAAGTAACATTGCGTCAAAATAGACAAGAAAGGAAACAATATGATCGAACTAACCAAAAGAACGAAAATTGCAACAGGTGCCAGTCGCGTCGTAGATTGGCAACAGCACGGAAGCGGTAGTGGAGTCCTTGTTGATGTTGATACAAGCCCTGCTGGGTTCACCAAGACACCCACCTACATCACCTCCATCCACGGCATGGGCGCACACTGGCGAACCACCGGTGGAAATGCTGTCTATAACGCAAGTCCAAAGGGATTTCGGGTCTATATCCAATACTTAGAACGGCAACCACTGACAACCGAGACCGCGAAGCGACACGGGTGGCACATTCAATGGATCGGCATAGAAGATTAAATCCCCTTCTTCCAATCCCCTCCTGATACGAAAACATACGACGAGGAACCGACATGAACGATGATGCAACCTCCGCACACAGTCTTGCTGGTTTAATCGCAGTTGTCACGGGAGCCGCTCAAGGTTTGGGCTTAGGAATTGCCGAACAGCTGGCTCACGATGGCGCAACTGTAATTATCGCCGACCTGCAAACGGAACAGGCGCAACTTGAGGCTGACCGATTGAGGGAGCGTACGGCTTCTACGGTGTGTGCAAGCTACTTGGATATCACCGACAGCAGTGGAGTGGCCGCTTTCTTTGAGCGCGTCGTCGGTGAGCACGAGCGATTGGATATTCTGGTCAATAACGCCGGCCTCGGTCAAACCGTGACCCCGGTTGTTGAGTTGAGTGATGCAGAATGGGCGCGTGTGCTGGATGTCACCTTGACGGGGACGTTTTACTGTTGCCGGGCCGCCGGGAGGCTTATGGAACGTCAGGAGTCAGGGTGCATCGTCAACGTTGCATCAATCAACGGGCAGAATCCTGCCGCCCTGGTCGCTGCTTATAACGTTGCCAAAGCTGGGGTAATCAGTCTAACCAAAACGCTGGCACTGGAGTTGGCGGCTTACGGTGTGCGCGTCAATGCCGTGAGTCCAGGGCCCGTTTACACCGAATTTAACAAAACGGTGATGGCGCAACGTTGCCAAAGCCTGAACATCACCGAAGAGGAGATGATTGAGCGCATTCGAGCCGCCATCCCGCTGGGGCGCTGGGGAGAACCGGTTGACATCGCACGAGGCGTGGCTTTTCTCTGTAGTCCAGCGGCATCATGGATGACGGGCGAGGTGCTCAAAGTTAGTGGCGGTATGGAAGGTGTCTCTGCCGCCCCACCCAAACGCACGAAAGCATAACTATTAACTCTCCTATTGTATGTCCTAGCGTGTAGAGTAGTATCAACTCTCCTGTTGAGTAGTATCAACTCTCCTATTGTAAGCCCTAGCGTGTACTACGACAGAGTTGATACTACTGCCCTTTGGTGTACTGCGACAGAGTTGATAGTACTGCCAGAGTTAATAGTTATAGAATGGCTTTCTTCCTAGTAGGCGGGGCATCTTGCCCCGCATTTGGATCTGTAGAATCAGGGGCTTAAAATCCCCCGACCAAGGAGGTCAAAAATGGACAGAGAATCAATGAGCAACGAAGAAAACTACTGTTTTGACGTTGGAGGGTTCCTGATTATTCGGGGAGCGTTAACGCGAAAAGAGGTCGAAGTGTTGCACGAGACACTTGAGCGAGGCGGCCAAACTGATGGTATGCTCGGCTGGCCCGCACCGTTACGGGACCCGTTTCGGGAGTTGATGATACATCCCATACTCGTGTGGTATCTCAACCAGCTCTGCGGTCACGGATTTCTGCTAGAACAGGAGCCGCGGTTAATCGGAGATGTCAATACAGAAACCCCGTTAGTCGGCGGTGACGAACCACGCGACCAATCCCGTACCTACTACTACCAGAACGGTCGTCGGCAATGTCAATCTGTGCAGGCAATCTGGGCGTTGGCAGATGTCAACGAAGGCGATGGTGGATTTGTATTTGTTCCGTGTAGCCACAAGAGCAACGTTGACACCCCGGAAGACCTAGTGACCGGCCGGGACGATATGGGACTTATTCAGCAACCCGCTCTGAGGGCTGGCGATTTGCTTCTGGTTGCAGGAACTGCATTGCAAGGTCTCCGTCCTTGGCGTGGCAAAGGGCCACAACGGTTGCTCTCCTACTGGTATTCAGCGCGAGGGGCAATCCAGTCAACTGGCACAGGGCCTCAGACTGAAGCAGAGCCCCTGCCCGAATGGATGAATGAATTGACCCCGGAACAGCAGGCATCACTTTACAAGCCCGGATACGAGAACACGACTCCGCCACCCACAATCGGGTCAGATGGAGAACGCGCCTGGATGGAAGATAGCTCCAAAGTTATCCATCCTTCGATTTATGTCAAAGACCCAAACTCGAATATTGACGAGAAAGAGTTCTACTTTTGGGATCTGTGCGGGCATTTGGTCGTTCCGAATGTGATGACACCCGAAGACCTTGAGTTGGCAAATGAGGCAATTGACCGCTTTGAAGACCAGATTTCGGTTGGCGAGGAATTGGCTCGCGGGTCAAAAAGCCTGGCCGGCACCGGACGCCCCATACTTGGTGGTTTGCTCACGTTGCCAGAACCGTACTGTGAACCCTTCCGAAAGATGGTCGCCCACCCAGCGGTCGTACACCGTCTGAACTGGATGGGGGGTAGCGGCTTCCGATGTGGTGGCGCCTCGGCATTCTGCGCGGTGAAGGGAACTTCCGGGCACTCTTTACACGATGCCAACGAGCCTCTTGTACCGTCTCGCAGTTACGTTTTCAAGAATGGTCGAAGCTACTGCGAAGCTGTCACGGTGGCTTGGCAGTTGCGGGATGTGACCGAAGCAGATGGAGGGTTTGCCTGCGTACCGGGGAGCCATAAAGCGCAGTATCGTCTGCCCGGAGGAGTTCGCAGTTGCGATGACCACATGGGACTCGCAACCCATCCCGTAATGAAGGCAGGCGATGTACTCTTTTTCATGGATGGCGCGCAGACGCACGGCGCACTTGCTTGGCACACCGATATTCCACGGCGCGGCATCCTAATCAAGTATTCGTCGAGAAACTTCAACCGGAGCGGAGGTGCCATGGCGCAACCCGATGCCCGCTGGGGTGACCTGCTTGACGGAATGACCGATGCCCAAATGGCAGTCATGCGCGGTCCTGACCGTGATGTACACAATAGCAATGTTCCCCGTTTAATCGTCGAAGATGGAAAGGTAAACGTCTCCTACGAGCGGAAGAGTGGACTGTACAGCGAGCAAACACCGAGCGGACCGCTTGTTAAAAAATAGTAAAAGTGGAAGATTGGAAGGATGGAAGATTGGGGAGAAACTTTCATCCTTCCTTTTTTTAGAGGATCGTTCGTCGATGAACGACCCTCTAAAACGGTCGCGTATCGCAGCATTTACTCGTGGCGAGTAAAGGCTGTCGCGACCGTTTCAATCCATTCAAGTGATTATGCAAGGAGGTATTGTTTTATATGTCTGAAAATGTCGAAGGGAGTCGTGGGGCAGAGGTATCAATCATCCCTATCGGGGGATTCGGAGAATTTGGCAAGAACATGATGGCGTATCAGTACGATGATGACATAATCATTATTGATGCCGGTATCATGTTCCCTGAAGAAGATATGCCGGGCGTTGATTTAGTTGTACAAGATGTTACCTATCTACTTGAACATCGAGAGAAAATTAAAGGGATTATTGTCACACACGGGCATGAAGACCATATCGGGGGGTTGGCTTTTTTCCTTCACCAGATTAATGTACCGGTCTACGGTACAGAATTAACCTTGGCAATTGCAAGAGGGCGGCTACGGGAATATAATATCCTACAGCAAGCGCAATTAAACGTCATCAACCCTGACGAACCGTTGTCGCTTGGGTGTTTCGAGTTAGAATTTATTCGTGTGACCCACAGCATTCCCGACTCGGTATCCGTTGCCATTCATACCCCCATCGGTACCATTGTCCACACCAGCGACTTCAAGTTTGATCAGACCCCCGTTGATGGACAGAAAAGCGAAATGCACAAACTCGCGGCTCTCGGTGAAAAATGCGTTAAGTCATCTTGCCACCCGCAAGGGGGGGTGTTGCTCCTCGTTTCCGATAGTACCAACGCCGACCGGCCCGGCTATACCCCTTCCGAGCGGGCTATCTATGGGGATGTAGACCGGATCTTTCAGAACACCGAAGGTACTCTTTTCCTCTCGACCTTTTCATCCAGCCTCCATCGCATTCAGCAGTTTATTGACCTCGCGGTCAAACATCGCCGTCTGATTGCGGTCACCGGGCGTTCGCTGGTCAACAACATCCGTATCGCTTCAGAACTCGGTGTCTTAAATGTGCCAGACGACCTGTTAATTGAGCCGCATGAAGTAAAACAGTACGCCCCTCACGAAGTCGCCGTGTTGAGCACTGGCAGTCAAGGCGAGCCCCGTTCTGCGATGGCGTTGATGGCGATGGATGACCACGCCACGTTGCAAATTGAACAGGGAGATACAGTTGTCATCTCAGCCCGAATCATTCCGGGCAACGAGCGTTCTGTTGGACGGATGATTAATCATCTGCTTAGGCGGGGGGCGCATGTGCTTCATGAAAGGAACGCCCATGTGCATGTGTCGGGACACGGCGCACAAGAAGACCTCAAGCTTATGATAGCCCTTGTCCGTCCAAAGTTTTTTATACCGATGCACGGCGAGTACAGCAACCTCGTTCATCACGCTGAACTTGCGGAATCGGTTGGTATTGCGTATGAGAATATCACGGTTGCTGAAAATGGCGACTACCTTCGGCTAACCCCCGACGCTTGCGAAATTACTGGACGGGTACCTGCGGGTCGGGTTCTCGTTGACGGGAAGATCGAGATGGGACTCGAAGATATCGTCCTGCATGACCGCCAGCAACTCTCTCAAGACGGTATGGTTATCCCAATCATTGTACTCAACAGCAACAGCGGGGAAATCGTCGCTGGGCCAGACATCGTTTCGAGAGGCTTTGTGTACATGGATGAATCCGAAGACCTAATGAACAGAGCGAAAGAAATCGTAACACGTTCAATGGAGCAACTCAGTTTAGAGGCGAAGAGCGAAATTGACACCGTCCAAGAGGAGATACGGATTGTCCTCCGCCGCTTTTTCACCAAGCAAACCGCACGTCGCCCGATAGTATTGCCCGTTGTCATGCGTGTATAATGCAGAACTGTAGGCTGGGCCTCCCTGCCCCGCATTCGGAGCTGTACAATCTTGGTCAAAAGCTTTTACTAATCGATCAGTAAAAGCTTTCACGACCTATTTAAGGAAAATACGATGCTATTCTTAACACCGTTCATGATTTTTAACCTCTCCTGCGTTGCCGCGGATGGGACCGAGGCAGACCCCGTTGAAACATGGGTAAGTGAGCAGATACTCGCGCCTGAAGATGTCCGCAGAGAGATGAGCACATTCGTCAAACAGCGGATTCCACCACTTTCGTGCCCCGATACACCGGAAGCGTGGCAGCGCCAAAGCGAGGAACTGCGACAGAAAATCCTCGACGAAGTTGTGTTTCGTGGCGTACCCAAAGAATGGGCAAATTGGAAGGCAGAAGCGGTCTGGGGCGATACATTGCAAACCGATAAAGGGTATCGCATCCGCAAACTAAGGTATGAAGCCCTGCCCGGGCTGTGGATACCTGCACTCCTTTACGAACCGACAGAGGTTCAGGAAAGCGTCCCGGCGATTCTCAACGTCAACGGTCACGTCGGCCCCATCGGCAAAGCCATCGGATACGAGCAACTCCGGTGTATCAATCTTGCCAAGAAAGGAGTATTGGCGTTGCACCCCGAATGGCTGGTCTTTGGCGAACTATCCGGCGAGGACTACAAACACAACCGATTGGCGTATCTTGACCTTTGCGGGATGAGCGGGCTTTCCGTTTTCTATCTCGCCATGCGCGGGGGCTTGGATGTGCTTGTCGATTATCCCACCACAGACCAACAACGGGTCGGTATGACCGGTTTGTCAGGCGGTGGATGGCAGACCATCATTTTAAGCGCGCTTGATACCCGCATCAGCTTGGCTGTGCCGAATGCCGGCTATATTGACCTACACAACCGCATCGCCCACCGTTCTGACATCGGCGACCTCGAGCAGAATCCGACAGACCTCGTCTCAATCGCAGACTACACCCACCTCACCGCAATGCTCGCCCCTCGTCCGGCGTTGTTGCTTTATAATGAAAAGGACGATTGTTGCTTCGTCGCGGAACGGGCGAAACCCGCCGTTTTCGATCCGCTCGTGCCATTCTACCGTCTTTTCGACCACGAGGTAGACTTTGAATACTATATGAATAGACAGCCCGGAACTCACAACTATGACCGGGATAACCGACAGCAGTTTTACCGATTCGTCCATAAACACTACTTCCCCACACAAAAGGGTACTGACCTGTTCGCCGAAGAAATTCCATCCGACGATGAACTATTCAAACAGGAGGAGTTGTACGCCGGTCTACCCACCCCAAACGCCAATTTTTTCACCTTAGCATCTGACCGTCTCCAATCACTGCCGAGGCATCGTGTACCAACGGGAGATGCTCCCGATGCCCAGTGGCAGGAAGATGCGAGGAATCGCCTTCGCAATGTGTTGCGACTGGAACCTGTCGAAGCAGAAGCCCACCTCGCCCAGCAGAAGTCGGGGGACGGATTGAAAGCAGAATGGTATCGGGTGGTTATTGATGGGGAGTGGACAGTTTCGGCGATGGTTATATCGAAAACACCGCAGAATGCGAACTCGATGGAGACCGTAATTGCGCTCTCAGATGGCGGACGGACAGAACTCGCAGATTGGATGCGAGAACAGGTGGATGCAGGTTTGCGAGTGATTGCAATTGATCTGGCCCTCATGGGAGAGTGTACCCCGGAAGGCATCTCAGCGGGGCAAACCTCAATGATGCTCTCGACTGTAGGCGCAAGACCATTAGGGATACAGGTGGGACAACTCGGCGCGATTATCGAGTGGGTGTGCCAACAGTATGAAACCCCGAAAGTTTCCCTCTACAGCCAGGGCTGGACAGCGGGGGTGGTCTGCACCGCTGCAGCCGGGTTAAACCCTACGCGAATTGACCGTATCCAATCAATCAATGCGCTGTTGAGTTTCAAACAGCTCATCGAAGGCCATCTTGATTATGAACAGTACCCGACGCTATTCTGCTTTGGGCTCCTGGAACAGTTTGACATGGATGAACTGAATGCGCTCTGCCCTCAAAAAAAATGAAAACTCGCAGCAATTCCGAATCCGCTCGCAGGACTCATCTATTCCCAGGTCGGCCTGAGCGGACGACGCTCTGGGCGTATTATGTTGGTACGTTTCTCTATTGGGCGGCATTATATGTTTACTCGCCGATTCTATCCGTATACGCCGAGTCGCTAGGGGCATCGTTCACAATGGTGGGGTTGGTGGTCGGTGCGTACGGTTTCGTGCAGATGTTGTTGAGAATTCCACTGGGGATTTCGTCAGACCGGTTGGGACGACGCAAGCCCTTTCTTTTCGCCGGTCATTTCTTCAATCTTGTCGGATGCTTGGGGCTAGGACTGGCCCCGACAGCAATTTATCTCGTGGTGTTCCGCGGCGTACTCGGTATCAGTGCCGCAACATGGGTTGCGTTCACTGTACTCTATGCGAGCTACTTTCCGCCAGATCAGACACCCAAGGCGATGGGGGTCGTCACCGCTATCAATGGCATCTCCCTGATTATCGTCAACGTGCTAGGAGGTGAAATTGCCGAAGTTCGGGGAATGAGGGCCACGTTCTATGCGGGTGCCGGATTCGCGGTTTTGGGGCTCGTCGCGACGATGCCAATCAAGGAACATCGGGTACACCGGAAGCCGCTTACGCTTAGCGGGATATTGCGGGTCATGTCGCGCCCGACACTTCTGATTACAGGTGCCATCACAGCCCTCACCCAGTATGCGTTCTGGGCAACCACATATAGTTTTATTCCGCTCTATGCCTATAAATTAGGCGCAAGCAAATTCGCACTCGGCATCATCGGTATGATTGCGCTGGTGCCCTACACCTTCGCTGCTCTGGCAAATCATCGCTTTGCAGACTACCTTGGCGAAAGTCGAGCTGTCTTTATCGGAATGCTCATGATGGCGGCGATGGCATTTGTGGTTCCCATGATTGCTCATGTCCCGCTACTAGCGATTTCCCAAGGCGTAAATGGCTTTGGACGGGGTATGGTACAACCCTTACTGATGGGGCTCAGTATCCGCGAGACTCCCAGCGAAGACCGAGCCACCGCAATGGGTGTGTACCAAGCCATCTACGCAATCGGTATGTTCACCGGACCAATAACCGCCGGTGCTATTGCCGATGCCTTTGCACTTTCTGGCGCGTTCATCATCGCCGGCACAATCTCAGTCGTCGCAGCACTAGCGGCTCTGATTCTGCTCAGACGAGCTGGACGCGAATATCAACGAGTATAGTAGGTTGGGTTGAACGGTAAAAAGCGAATTTCTATCAATGCCAGTAGAATTTCTGCTTTTCCAGATAGAGTGAAACCCAACAGTCGTTTCGGGTGCGTTAAGCATAACGCGCCCGAAACGAGTAGAGGCGGGGGAACACTGCCCCTACTTGAAATGGTCGTTCATCGACGAACGACCATTTCAAATCACACAACTTTACTAACTTTCGTGCTAACGAAAGCTAAGGAGGAAGTAAAATGAAACTCGTAACATTTCTCGCAACGTTCCTTTTTTTAACCGTCGTTCCCTTCGCAAATGCAGAAATCCTTTTTGTTGATGACTTTCAGGCGGATGACATTGGCAAAGAACCGTCGAAATGGGAACAACTCGTATTTGCCTCAGGCAATACAAAAATCCTCATTGAAAAAGACCCAACTGATGCCAAAAACAAAGTCGCCAAAACCACAGGAATTGGGCTTTACATCCCGATAGCCGATGGAAGAGACGCGTGGCGGGATTATATTTGGGACTTTGACTGGCTGTGGGAAAATGACAGTTTTGTAGGCACAATCTACCGGGTAGAAGGCGGGATTAAAGGCTCCGAATCGCACTATCACGGAAGTCGCCGCACCGGGGCGGTGAATATACAGATTTATACCCGCAAAGGAGGGGGATGGCAGCTGATCGGAACTGGGCAGTACCCGAACGAAAACAATGTGTGGTATACCCATCGGTTGGTAATGAAAGGCGGGGCGCATCAAATCTATCTGAGGAAGCGGGGAAAAGAAGCACCGCCCGCGGATTGGCATCTCAAGGAGAAGCCTGTTTTAGAGGTTGATAATGACAGCTTCAAAACTGGCCCCGTCGGTATGATGGGAATTACCACAGGTGTCAGCTATTTCGACAATATGGTTGTCGTCGAAACCGTTGATGACATTAATAGGTTGCTCCCTGTCTCCTCTCTTGGTAAGTTGACAGCGACTTGGGGAAAAATCAAAACTGGGTTTTAAGGATTGGGCATTATATAGTGTTAGCATTGGCTTGGACGTGGATTGACAAATCCACGTCTTAGCCGGTAGTCTGTCCAACCAATTCTATCTATTTTAGAGAAACAAGCTTTTACTGATCGATCAGTAAAAGCTTTCGAGTTTTGCCGAAAAATATCGTTTGGATTTGTCAATGGTCATTTGTATATTTCTCGTATTTTTCACATTATGGGGAAATCTCAGCCTCACGGTGGCACAGGCGGAAACGGGGGCATCAACCGCGAGCCAATCGTTGCATTTTAACGCGGTCACCGTTGCGGCTGGCATTCGCTTTCAGCATATTGATGGCCGGAGCGGGCAGAAGTACTTCGTTGAGACACTCGGTGCCGGGGCGGCGTGGTTTGATTATGACAATGATCTTGACCTAGACCTCTACTTTGTCAACGGTGCCGATCTGCCCGGTATGCGCTCTGAGACTCCACCAACCAACGCGCTCTACCGCAACAACGGTGACGGCACCTTCACCGATGTGACGGTGGAGGCCAAGGTGGGTGACCGGGGATATGGATTCGGCTGTTGCGTTGGCGACTATGATAACGACGGGTTCAAAGACATCTATATCACCAATTTTGGCTCAAATGTGCTGTACCGTAACAACGGTGACGGGACGTTTACCGACAGAACGAAGGCATCAGGTGTCGGCGATAAGCGATGGGGCACCGGTGCCGCTTTTGCCGACTACGACAGAGATGGCTATCTCGATTTATTTGTGGTGAACTATGTGGCATATCGGTTGTCGGACAACACCGTCTGCTACTGGGCGAGTCCCCGATATTCTGGGCGCGGATTTGGGCGCAAACCCAACACGCTCTTTTCGCCTATGCCTGTTCATCACCGCATCTACTGCCTGCCGACAAATTTTAAGGGTGTTGCAGATGTGTTATATCGCAATAATGGGGATGGCACATTTACCGATGTCACGCAGGAGGCGGGGCTGGAAAACGTCAACGGCAAGAGCTTAGGGGTTGTATGGGGCGATTACGACAATGATGGCGACCCCGACATTTTCATCGCGAATGATACTACGCCGAACATGCTTTATCGAAACAACGGCCTCAATGGGCAGTTCATTGAGAACACGTTCACGGATACCGCACTTTTCGCTGGGGTGATTGCACGGGGGCAAGACGGACTCCCTTTAAGCGGCATGGGCACCAGCTTTGGAGATTATGATAATGACGGGTGGTTAGATCTGGTTGCGACCAATTTCGAGGATGACCCGAATACCCTCTATCGCAATTTAGCGGATGGCACTTTTTCGGACGCAAGCGATTCCTCTGGTATTGGCAAGAAAAGCCTCCCCTACCTCGCTTGGGGCGTTGAGTTCGCCGACCTGGATAACGACGGATATCAAGATATCTTCGTTGCCAACGGGCATATTGACGACAACGCCAAGGTCTATAGCCCAAGTACCACTTACGCACAGGTGAATCAGGTCTTCTTAAATCTGCGCGATGGCACTTTCGCTGAGAGTTCTGACCGATGCGGACCGGGATTGCGCTTAAAAAAGGTGAGTCGTGGTGCGGCGTTTGGAGATTATGACAACGATGGCGATATTGATATTTTAATCACCAATTCCAATCAGACCCCAGACCTGCTTGAGAATACCGGATTGAAAGATAAAAACCACTGGCTGGTTCTTGAGACCGTCGGCACCAAGAGCAACCGGGATGGGATTGGGGCGCGTGTCAAAGTAACCGTGAACGGGATGGAACAGATTCGGGAAGTGAAAAGTGGCGCCAGTTATCTGTGCCAGAGCGATATACGGTTGCACTTTGGACTCGGTGATGCTGACCGCGCAGATGAGGTGACAATTCGATGGCCGAGCGGATTGGTTGAGCGATTCAAAGATGTGAAAGCCGATCAATTTCTGAGGGCGAAGGAGGGGGAGGGGTTAACGGTCGTCCGTTGAAAATCGGCGGGGCAGAGATGCCCCGCCTACGGGAGTGAAGAGCGAGCATCCGATGACCAAAGATACCAATTCCGCTTTCCCAACAACATGGCGAGCGATTCTGATTGGACTCATCCTGATTCCGGTCAATTGTTACTGGATTATTCAAATGGAAGTGGTGCGTTATTCAGGACATCCGACAACAATTTCGCTCCTGTTCAACGCCGTTTTTTGGCTCTTTGTGCTGTGTCTCTTAAATCAGCTCATCCTGAAGTTTTCGCCCCATTTTGTTTTTACGCAAGCGGAACTTTTGGTGATTTATGTGATGGTGTGTCTGGCTTCCACTGTTGCCGGACACGGCTTCATGCAGATGCTGATTCCGATTATCGCTCACCCCTTCTGGTTTGCGACCCCTGAGAATGAGTGGAAAACCCTGTTCTGGCGATATATCCCGCGCTGGCTGGGCGTTGATGATGCCGGCGTGTTGAAGGGGTACTATGAAGGTGAAGCGAGTTTTTACACGGCGGAACACATCGCGGTATGGGCGGGCCCTATCCTTACTTGGAGCATCTTCATTTTCGCCCTCGTCTCTGTGATGCTGTGCATCAACATCATCTTACGCCGGCAATGGACAGAAACGGAACGGCTGGCGTACCCCGCCATCCAACTTCCGTTGGAACTCGCAACGCGATCCAAATCCTTCCTGAAGCACAAAACCGTATGGATTGGCTTTGCCATCGCCGGTGGATTGGACATTGTAAATGGGCTGAGCTATTTTTATCCGCACATTCCGTACATCCCGATCAAACGGCAGGATATGGGAGGCTTTTTTACGGACAAGCCGTGGAGTGCCATCGGTTGGTTTCCGATCTCCTTCTATCCGTTTGCCATCGGGCTTAGCTTCTTCATGCCGTTGGATATTTCATTCTCCTGCTGGTTCTTTTACCTCTTCTTCAAAGGGCAACATATCTTGGGGAGCGCGTTGGGATTACGGAGTTTGCCTCGCTTCCCGTATCCCGATGAGCAATCGTGGGGTGGGTATATGGGGGTTCTTATCGTTGCTGTGTGGATGGGGCGGCGCCATCTGCGGGGGGTTTTAAGGGGCATATTTGGGCGTGGGGCGATGGCTGACGCACACGAAGCACGAGCACATAAGCGATATAGGACGACCTTCCTCTGGGGGGTCGGCTCCTTCATCTTTTTGGTAGGTTTCTGCTATCAAGCGGGGATGGCGATTTGGGTGTCGGTGGTCTTTTTTCTCATCTATTTCGCGCTGTCGACATCCATTTCGAGAATCAGAGCCGAACTCGGTTCGCCCGTTCACGATATCCATTGGATCGGCTCAGATGAAGTGATGGCGCGCACCATCGGTACAAAGGTACTTGGGCCGCAAAATCTGACGGTCTTCTCTTTTCTGCGCTTTTTTAACCGGGCGCAATATAGCCACACGATGCCGCAACAACTGGAAGGCTTTAAGCTCGCAGAGCGGGCACACATCCGAACCGAACACCTGCTTTGGGCGATGATTGTTGCAAACGTCGTGGCACCTTTGGCAACCTTCTGGGCGTACCTGCACATCATGTATCACAACGGCGCGACCCAAAACTGGCCGGGCGCGGAAGCGTTCAATCGCTTAGCAAAATGGCTAACTTACCCCAGCACAACCGACTTTAAGGCAATGGCGTTCATGGGGACAGGATTCGTTTTCGCAGTCTTCCTGTCTTTGATGCGGTTAAAATTCCTCTGGTGGCCGTTCCATCCCGCGGGTTACGCCGTTTCAGGCAGTTGGTCAATGAACAATATCTGGTTTTGTATCCTGATAAGCTGGGCGGTGAAAGGAATTCTGTTGCGACAAGGCGGGTTAAAAGCGCATCAGAAAGCGATTCCATTTTTCTTGGGACTGATTTTGGGCGAATTTACCGTCGGTAGTGTATGGACAATCATCGGTATTGTGTGGGATATGCCAACATACGGATTCTGGTTTTGACGTAGGGAATACCGATTGTTACGCATTTTCGTTCTCCTTTGGAGACGGAAAGGGAATCGTGTCCCTTTCCGTAACGATTCTGTTGGATTATTGCTATTCGCGCTCAAACGCCTTAAGCTCCCCCCATTGCGTGGGCATCTTACCTGCTGGCGACACGGAATAGATATTGTCACTGATCCAATCCATTGAGATATCTTGTCTCGGATGATTCGTTATACCAAATTAACTTGATGAGGCACATTGTGCTCCGCTGGAACACGGGCACTTTGAGCTATCGTGCGCTATAGACATTGCGATCCGCTGGATCGGAAGAGTTTCGATACAGGACGGAAAACCAATACGAATCGCGTGAATCTGGTATTACTCGCGTGAATCGTGTACTCCCCGCTTCTTTGCCTCCCATATAGAATGAGAAGTTTTCGGCTTCGACCCATCAATCATCATCATTTACCCACCCGTGGCCATCATCGCTTTTCGGGTCAATCTCCGAAGGCCCCAACACTTCGGCCACAAACTCGTAATAGTGTCGGATGCGTCCCCCGCTATTATTCACTAAGTAGGCATAGTGATAGCTTTTGGCGTGTGGGGTATCATACGAAGGTTGATGTTTTGACAGCAACTATCTCAAAGGTGAAGGGGGCAAGTGTGTCCTCCTCGTTCCCTTTATATCTCCCCAACGCGTGGGCAACTTCCCGTGCGGTGAAACGGACAGCGACCCTTCTATCCAGTCTGGCTGCTTCTCATCACGCGCATCCCGTGTCAAACGTCTCAGGCTCCCCGTTTCAAATACATATCGATACAGGTCATAATTCGCGTTCGGTTTATCCGTTAACATCATTGAGAAAATAATCGCACGGTCATTATCCATCCAACCTGCGCCTGCGAGAACCCAATCGTTGTCGCCGAATCTCCCCTTAATCGCCTTGATTTCCGTTTTCCAGCCGCCGATTCGCTGAACGGTGAGGTGACGTTTTCGTTCATCGCCACGCCACTGGACTTCATAAAATAGAATGCGTGTTCCGTCCGACGACCAGCGGGGGAAGAACCGCATAATGACGGTGGGTACGCCTTCTTTCGGATCGGGAAGGATGGGCCGCTGTTGCTCGCCATTCACTCTCATCAAGTAGATGTTTTTATGGCCGAACCCTACGCCGTTGCTTATGAACTTCTCATAAACGATCTCTCTGCCATCGGGCGACCAGTCGGGTACGCCGGAACCTAGCTCACCTTCAGCACCTGTTAGCCGTTTGGTTGTCGTACTCGCCAGTTCTATGACATGCACCTCATGTTTTCTATTGTTGTGGTGACTCGTAAAGACAATCCTTTTTCCATCGGGTGACCAGGACGGATATACGTCGGCGACGGTGTTATGGGTGAGTCGCTTTTGGTCCGTTCCGTCTGCGTCCATGATGAACAACTCAGACGAGGTTTGTATCCGTTCCTTGTCCATGTATCGGTGAAAGGCAATTCGTTTTCCATCGGGCGACCAGCGCGGATAACTGTCTTTCGACAGTGTGTTGTTTGTGAGCCTGCGGATGCCGCTGCCATCATCGTTCATCACGTAAATATCATCTGCTACACAAAAGACGATTTTCGCATCGACGACAGGCGCCCCGGCAAACCAGAGCAGACCGCAGGCGACGAAAAGGAGAAAAGAGCAGAGAATCGAACGCGCAGAACAGAGAATGGAAAGGCGCAACGTATCTTCTCTTAATCCTTTTAATCCTTTAATCTGCGTCGAGTTATCTCGCCATCCGTTAGGACTGTGAATCCTGATTAACTTTGGACATCTCATCTGTGAACACCTCCTGTATGCGTTGATTTGCGTCTTAGAATCTTGCCACCCGTCAGGCTTTGGGGGCAAGCGACGATACGGTACCCCTCGCCGCTTGCATTATGCGTCGAGTCATCTCGCCACCCGTCAGGGTCGGAGCAGCGCGGGAACTGGCAAAAGTCACGGGGAAAAGGTCTGCTTTATATCTCCCCACTGCGTGGGCAACTTCCCGTGCGGTGAAACCGACAACGACCCTTCTATCCAGTCTGGACTCCTCTCATCACGCGCATCCCGTCTCAAACGTCTCAGGCTCCCCGTTTCAAATACATATCGATACAGGTCATAATTTGCGTTCGGTTTATCCGTTAACTTCATTGAGAAAATAATCGCACGGTCATGCTCCATCCAACCTGCGCCCGATATAAGCCAATTGTCGCCGAGTCTCTGCTTAATCGCCTTAATTTCCGTTTTCATGCCGCCGACTCGCTGAACGGTGAGGTGACACTTGTGTTCATCGCCACGAAACCTGCAATCATTAGCTAGAATGCGTTGTCCGTCCGCGGACCAGCGGGGGAAGAACCACATAATGATGGTGGCGGCACCTTCTTGCGGATCAGGAAATAGGGGGCGTTGCTGCTCGCCATTCGCTCTCATCAAGTAGATATTTTTATGGGCGAGCCCGCCGCCGTTGCTTATGAACTTCTCGTAAACAATCTCTCTGCCATCGGGCGACCAGTCGGGTGCCCCAGAACCTAGTTCCCCTTCAGTCCCTGTTAACCGTTGGACTCTCTGACTCGCTAGTTCTATGACATACACCTCATATTTCCTATGTCGGTGATTTCCGGTTCGCTTACTCGTAAAGGCAATCCTTTTTCCATCGGATGACCAAGATGGATATCCGTCGGCGACGGTGTTGTGAGTAAGTCGCTTTTGGCCCGTACCGTCTGCGTTCATGACGAACAGCTCAGACGAGGTTTGCATCTGCGCCTTGTCCATGAATCGCGTAAAGGCAATTCTTTTACCATCGGGCGACCAGCGCGGATCACGGTCTGCCGACTGCGTGTTGGTTGTGAGCCTGCGGATGCCGCTGCCATCATCGTTCATCACGTAAATATCATCTGCCAGACAAAAGACGATTTTCGCATCAACGGAAACCGTAGCACCGGCGAACAAGAGCAAACCGCAGGCGGCGAAAAGGATTTCAGAGCAGAGAACGGAAGGGCGCAAAGTCTGTTCTCTTAATCCTTTTAATCCTTTAATCGTGTGAATCCTGATTAACTTTAGGTGGTTCATCTGTGAACTCCTCCTGTACAGGTGATTCTTTGGGGGCAAGCGACGATACGGTACTCCTCGCCGCTTGCGTTATGCGTCGAGTCATCCTAACGGATGGCAAGCTGCCCTTGCGGGTGGCGAGATGACTCGACGCAACTTGACGCATCTCGCCACCCATCAGGGTCGGTGTCCCCTGATAGAAAGGCTATTCTTTCCGAAAATCAGTGGAGATTGACGCGTGGAATCCGTCAACCGATTCGAGACTTCCATTATTGTCGAAATCGGCTTTTACGGTTAAGTCAGAACTCGCGTGAATCGTGTAGAGCCCATCTGGTTTGCCATTCAGACTGAATCTGAAGTGGCTGGAGTCGGTGGCTTCGACCCACCAATCATTCCTTGGTGCTGTTCCGTCGCCCTGATCGACTATCGGCTCAAAAGCCGCAGGCCCCGTCAATGTGGTCCTAAACGTGTAATAGCATCGGATGGGTACCTCGTCGCTACTATTCGATACGTAGGCATACTGATAGCTTTTGGCGAATGGGGGATCATACCAAGTACTCGCGTAGGCTTCTCCCCATACAATCTGCCTTACTTCAGGGTTTTCGTGGTCTTTGAATGCCCAATCTTCGTCCATATCGTTATCGTGTTCAGCGAAGAGATTCGTTAGAAGTAGGCAGGTTGTCGCGAACAGCACAGTCAGTGTGAAAACAACCGTGACTTTCCAACTGTTTTGGGTTAAAATTTTGCCGTTCATGATTAAACTCCTTTGCCCTAAAGGGCTATTGTGGGTTTGAAAGCCGATTGTCGGTTCGGGCCGACGGTCGGCTTCTTTTTGGGTTTGGTGACATAACCAATCCCAATCCGTTAAGTTTTATCCCCCAAGTTGCGACTTATCGAAAACGGGGAATTTCACGCCCTATCTTTGTACAGGCGTTGGGCATCATAGAAGCAAAATCCGTGCCAAACCAAATTTTGAGGATGCTATTCTGGTCGTTGAGGTGGGCGGATTGTAGACGGTGACTATCTTTACGGTGCTTCAAATAATTAGGAAAAATTTACCGGAACACAGAAAACGGGGAATCTGTACATCAGAAACCGAAAAATAGCCATTAATCGGGCGATTTTCGCCCAGATTTTTGACATTTTGTCAAAATTAACGAAATATGGTAATATTTCTTTGACATTTTGTCAAAATTAGCGAAATTCGGCAATATTTCTTTGACATTTTGTCAAAACCGCGAATCGGGATACGGTTTTATACACTGCGGCGGGTGCCGTTTCATGAAGATTAAAAAATAAATCGGGTAATTGCAGACGGGCGACCGGTGCGGTTGTATGAGGTTTCAGAATTTAATGGGTAATATCGGTTTTTATTGTCGGTTTCCCTAGCGGGTGGCAAGATGCCCTTACGGGTGGTGATCCTTGCGGATGGCGACATGAGTCGACGCATAGAGTCGACGCAACTTGACGCAAATCGCGGATTGAACGGATTAGAAGCGGTCTCGCCGGTGTTAAATCTTCTGAAGTCCCTAATAGATTGGTCGTATCGGGAGTGGAGACTTCCTTCCCCATGGGTATTCTAACCCTGCTGGATTTGGCAATCCAGCAGGAGCGGCCTGGGGCTCTTGTGCTCTACAGTTGACTTTCATCTGCCATCAGTGAGAAGGCGTAAAGTTTAGCCTGCTTTAAGGTGAACCGGATACACACAGGTTTCTCGCTCTTAGGTTGTGTCCCCCATCTGATGTGCCCGCGCAAATGGTCTCCATGAAGTGGGATACAATTTTGAAGGGATAACTCCGGTAGTGGTGCCAGTGTCTCTGCATCCAGAATTTCTGCCCGGAGCTCGCCATGGGTTGCATCGGCATTGACGATGAGGTGCTCGCCAGTGAGCGTGAACGGTTTCGTCGTGACTGTTCCTTCCGTGTCTGCGTCAAGCGATACAAATCCGTCAAACCGCAATTTTGCCAGACATAACGCGCCGACATCGTTGAAAAATTCAGCATACTCGGCCGGGTGAAGTTCTTTATGACCTCGGAACCGAAGCGCGTTGTAGTAAAAGCGTATCTCGCTGTCTTCGTGGACGATTGGTCTGCCGCACAACAGATTCTGAGCGGTTCCATAATTGATTCCATCCCACTCGTCAACCTCAATAAACAACGCCCGGTCCGCCACCCGTTCCCAGTTCTGTAGGTCTCGCGACACCGTCAGTTCGACCTGATTGAGTCCAGTAAAATTCCGCTGTGGTGGCGGGATGGCACCGGCGGGGTTGAACAGCACGGGGAACCCGATATAGAGGTTTTCCGCGTAAGGCATGACCGCCATCTGGTAGACTTGGGCGAGGTGGTCTGTGTCATCAACGAGTGGCGGAGATAGATGCGCCGGGCTTTGGACAACTTTTTCGATGCGTCGCTTCCGATGCTCCTGATCGAGTTCATCGGAATGGAAAATCAGTTCTGGCTCGGTAAAGTGTACAAAATCGGTACTGGTCGAAAGCCAAACTGACCGTCCCCATTCGGTGCCGTGCTTGACAAAGGCGAGGTATTGCGCTGTAAATTCGTCGTAGATAAAATGAGATTCGTCCTGACTCGGAATCGGTGGGACATTGAGCATCGTCCAATCGAATCCATCGGGCGACACCCCAAGCGCACGGTCACCTACACCGAAAAGTGCTTTGTAGCGACGTTGCGGATGCTGCTCGCTGGCATCCCGAATGATGTGGTAGAGCGTTTCCGCGTTCGGGTCGTGCGCGATGTTATTGGCTGTCGTGCCGCGCCACTCATAGCGGTGAAGGGACGGACGCTCCCAGTGTAGCCCATCGGTTGAGGTAGCGTAGAGGTTTACCCGCATCATGGTACTGTGATGTGGGCCATGGGGCGGAACCGTGTAGTTTCCCCAATACCACCATTCCCAAAAATCTTTTTCGGGATTCCACTGGGGCGCGCTTCGGCTCTGAAGCGAAACCTGCTCCTGCGAGTGGTCTGGTTTGATGACCGGACCCTGCTTTTCGGGTTGATGTAGCGTCCGCTTCACTCCCTCCATGCTCGCTATCGCATCGTCGTCAAGGAATAACTGTTTGTGTTGCACAGGATTAATATCTGAAAACGCCATGAGAGCCTCCTTAATCAAGTTACGAAATACCAATCGGTATTTCCTATCTCGTCATTTGTTGAATGGAATCTTCCCCTCTTCCCTTCTTCCAACCTTCCATCCTTCCAATCTTCCAACCTTCCAATCCCAACGTTTTGATTATCGTATCACAAGTGTGTGAGCGCGTCAATACCAAGTCCCACCGTTCAAATAGATCATGTAGACCTGCTGCTGTGTCAGTACACCGAAGACCATCCAGAGTGCGCCCGTCACAAAATCTCCGAGGATGAGACCGAAGAAGAACGGAATCGCACGTTGATATCCTTTTACCTGACCTGCTTTGAGGATAATTGATTTCAACGCCCAACTGATGAAAAATGTAAACCAGAAGTAGTCGATGGCGAAGCTGACGGCAAGCGCGTAGCCAGCGGGATGCAGGGGCCACCAGAAGAAGCGGAGCCGTAGGATAAACAGAATCACGGTCAACAGTGCGCCAACTCCCATGAACCCGATTCGCGGCAAATCTGGTGGCACAGGGTGATATAGCCAACTCTCCAAACGTCTGAATGTGCCACTGCCGACCCAAAGCTTGAAGAATGGGACTCGCGCGAGTGCGCCATCGCGGTAAAGCATGTCTAGATGTGTTGCGACCCCGCAGATTAACGCCAAGACGGAGGCCGCCATCATCCCAAATATTAATCGACGGGTGTTGATGTTAGCAACTTCCGCCATCTTCAGGGCCTCAAACTGATTCGGCATGGCATGAGAACGATAGCTTCGATTAAACCAGTAGAAGAAGCTCATCACCGTCAGGCTCCGTGCGCCCCAGGTCATACTCCCGAAACAGGTTACCATCATCTCTAGGGGCTGATTGAATACACCGTGCGGCGCACCAAATTCAGCCCGTAAACGGGTGATGGCGATTGCGATTGCAAAGTAGATGCTAAAGAACAGGAGAATCGCAACCAGCGACATCCCCGCGTGATGGCAGAAGAGCGTCATGAACAACACCCCACCGACTAACCCGAAAATTGCGGTTCGATAGCGCATCGGTTCTTGGGCATCGGCAACGGATGTTTTGGAGAATGCGATCCGAAATACAACGCCGAGATGCCGCCGCGTTACCCACACGGCGATGACACAGAGACAGAGCCATGACCCAGCGGATTGCTCGTGAAAGTAGGGAAAACCGGGGAGATTGCTTTGTCCAAGATAGCTACTCAACACGCGACTCAACTGGCGTAGGACGAAGAAAAACCAGCAGGAGAATGAAAGGTCAACGGGCAGAAAGAACGCAAGTCCAATCATAAACGGATAGAGGGAGATACGGGTGGTTCCCATTGCGTTCCACGGCTTTTCAGTGAAGTATTTGTCAATGTAAGTCAACTTCAGGTGAAAGTAGGGGACGGGCGGATAGAGGACGTGCAACCCGTTCATGAGATCTAATACCGCAGGAATTGCGAAGCCGAGCCATAGCATTCGGTTCCGAAAGAAATGTTCCGCACGGGTCATAGTGACCGGAAGTTGGATAATTGGAAACGCCAGCCGCTCTGCACTGACCCACTGCCGACGAATTAAAGTATTGAGGCAGTGGATGGTAAACAGCAATACGAGTGTAAACACACTCCAGACGAGCATCGGGCGCATCCAAGCCTCGAGGTGTTTCCGTTCATAAAGGGTCGAATCGCCCTCGTAGTATCCGATTAAGAGGTCGGACTGGCTGACGGTAAACCATGGCGGGATGTGACGGAAAAAGAGATTCTTCCACTCGTTCTCCTCCGTTGCGAATCTGTAGGGGTGAACAACGACGGCAAAGAGGTCTTGGAGCATCCCGTATGACGCGATTGATGTTGAGATGACGAGCATCGCGTAAACGGTAAGTAACTCTCCAGCAGACAGTCGTATTGAGGGCCACCACTTTGATATACCATTGTTACACGCGACCAGACAGAACAGGATGAAGACGGGATAGATGAATATCGGTAGTGCTGTCGCCTCCGCACGGTATTTCATCTCCACAATGATCAGCCAGTAGACATTAAATGGAACTAGGAATAAACCGAGCAGTATGGCTCGCGTCGTGGCACCTTTTTGGGTCTCTTGCAATTGCAAATTCCTTGGGGGTGAGGGATTTGTTACCTACAGTGTAGGGTGTTTTTCCCGAAGGGCGGGGAAGGGATTTCCAGCCCACGGTGTGATTTCCTGCCTAACAAAAAAGCCCGCTATCCTGAACCGTTGGGATGGCGGGCTTTTTGAATCCTCACGATTGAAGTACCCGATCTCCCGGGATGAATACCCTAATCTCCCATCGGTGAGAAGGAGGTCGGATTGAGGAGGTGTGAGATGACTTCTTCCACGATAGGTCCGTTTGCCTCGGTGCGTTCTCTTGCCTGTAGCCATTCCGGATCTGCGCGGAACGCCGCCCATGCAGTTTCCATTGCCGCTTCGCTTTCAAATTTACAGATATAGACCAGTTCGTTGGCATCGGCACGAGTCCAGAACCCGACGACTTCGATGCCGTGCCGCTCGAAGAGGTTGAGGGTGATGTGTTCAAACCTGTTGAGGATATCGGACATTCGGCCTTCGGGAATTCTATAGGTACGCAGTTCGTAAACCATTTTGATTTTCCTTTCACTATTTCGTTGGGGATTCAAGTCCTTAAAGGTTCGATATCGCTGAAACGAGTGTATAGTATAGCCGAAACGCGGATAAAAAGAAAGCCCGAAATGAAATGGTGGTTGAAAGCAATTTTACAAGAATCGTGCCAAATGGTAGGCAATTCAGGTGCAGTGGCCTTAAAAAAACAAAAATCCCTTGTCATTTACCTTTCGGTTTGCTATAATACAAAAACAATGTGGCGTTTTTTCAAAGATTGCTGTTACGCCCTGACAGCGACCTTAGCGACTCAATCTATTGCACGGCTTCCTCGTAAAGTGGCGTTATCCATCGGGGCCTCTGTCGGAACGGCTGTTTTTAAGCTCGCGCCTCGTCAAAGAGCGTTGGTATGCAGGCAACTTGCGGTAAGCCTTGGACTTGAGGATACGCCTGAGATTGAACGGCTTGCCCGACGATGCTTTCAAAACTTGGGGAAGAACCTGATCGAATTTATGCAGTTCCCGCGTACGTCGTGTGAATACATCAAGCGGATTGTGACTTTCGAGGGGGGAGAGCATATCGCTCGGGCACTCGCTGAGGGGAAGGGTGCGATTATCCTGACGGGGCATTTCGGCAATTGGGAATTGCTTGCCGCGAGCATTGTGGCAGAAGGGTACACTTTGCGGCCTCTCGCACGGCGGTTACGGTCTAAACGGCTCAGCGCACTACTGAACGCCTATCGTGAAAAAGCGGGTTATACGGGCATTGACCGTGATGGCGGGATTCGAGGGGCGTTACGGTGCCTAAAACGGAATGAGTTGCTCGGTATTCTCGCTGATGTGGACACCAAAATAGATGGGGTTTTCGTTGATTTTTTGGGTCGCCCAGCTTATACTCCGTATAGCCCTGTTGCCATCGCGCTGAAAACAGGGGCATCAATTTTGCCGACCTTTATTATCCGTCAACCGGATGATTCGCACCGTGTGATTGTTGAGCCACCGTTGGTGTTGGAACGGAGTGGAGATAAACAGCACGATTTTGTCGTCAACACCCAAAAGTTTACGACGGTTATTGAATCTTATGTACGACTTTACCCGGAACAGTGGGTCTGGATGCATGAACGTTGGAAGACGCATCCATCATCTTGACAGGTTGCAGTGGTGGAAGATTTTATTTCTTCGCATCCCTTTAATTTTAGCATTTATTCTGATTTTATTCGCGATTGGTTGCAACAAAGAGAACGATAATCCTGCACAACCGACCGAAGACGTTCCCCAACAGACACTCCACCGTTTTTCAACTAGCCATGCTGAAGCGAGCGTCATGCGATGGACGTTGACGGGCGATTCGGCGGTATTTCTTGATACGATAATACAAGTCCAGCGGCCAACGGTTCAAATTTTTGAAGATGGTCAGGTGTCAATGACCATCACCGGTGACCGCGGGGAAATTATCAAAATAACCAACGATATTAAGGTATACGACAATGTCGTCGGTGTCAGCGAAAATGGGAAGTTGTATACGAATGAACTGCATTGGCGCAATTCCGAAAATAAGTTGTACGCTCCCAACGAATCAGAAATCGTGCGTGGAGATTCGGCGATGGTGGGTCAGGAGCTGGAGGGCAACGCTTCACTCGAAATCGTGACCCTCAAAGACGTTCAATTCAAACTTTATTCAAAGGATGAACAGGTTGATGATTTCAAAAACCAATCCCAATAATAGTATATTTCACAGGTTGATTTCGACTGTTAGCAGATGGGCGATGCTTTTCTGGCTTTGTGCGCTTTGGGTTGCCTTTATTGTCCCTGATGGGTTGTGGGACGATGCGACGTATGCCGCCGACCGCGACGAGGTACGCGATGACGCGACGAAACCGGAGAAACCGTCGCCAAAAACGAAAATGGTCGCAGAAGATGATGACGAAGATGTTATTGATGGAACAGCAGATCAGTTTAAGCGACATGAGAAACAGGGAATAATAATTCTGACTGGTAATGCCAAAATCAATAGCCCCCAAGGATTTCTCAACGCCGATAAAGTGACCCTCCACGAAGACGTTAAAACAGGCGATATTATAAAGGCGGTCGCTGAAGGAAATGTCGAACTTCGTGACAAGGAGGCGTTGGCAACTTCAGACCATGCGGTTTTGCATTATGTCAATGACACGGTAGACCTGCGCGATAATGTGGTCGTGGTTCAGAATGAGGACCGGCTCACAGCGAAACATTTCATCTCCGAACAGCGTACTGGGAAACAAATCGCCACGGGGAACGTTAAGATTAATAGACCCAACGGCTTCCTCAATGGCGATAAGGTGACCATCTATAAAAATGTTAAGACGGACGCACTGATTCGCACGATTGCTGAGGGCAACGTTGAACTTCGTGATGAAGATATCTTTGCCACTTGTAATCACGCCACGCTGAACGATGAGAGTGGCACCGTAGACCTTCGCGAGAACGTCGTCGTGATTCAGGACGAAGACCATTTGGAAACGAAGCATTTCACCTACAATCAGGAGACTGGCGAGCAGACAGGCAAGGGTAACGTCAGATTCAGAGTCCGTGTCAAGCGCACGAAAAAGCAGAATGAGGAAACCGAGCAGACAGAGCCATCAACGGTGAAAACCGAGAAGTGAAATTTAGAAGGATGGAAGAACGGAAGATGGGAAGGTTGGAAGGTTGGAAGATGGGAAGGATGAAAGATTGTTTTGGAAACTTGTTTAAACAGGGGTTGAGGGGGAGGGCCTGTGTCAATAAAACTTCAAACTCATAATTTAGTTAAGCGATACACAAGAAGAGGGCCTATTGTTGTCAATCAAGTGAATGTTGAGGTTGAAACGGGCGAAATCGTTGGCTTGCTTGGACCAAACGGTGCGGGAAAATCAACTACATTCTACATCGTTGTCGGATTAATTCCCCCGACCGCCGGCCGAATCACCTACGATGGGCAGGACATTACCACCTTGCCAATGTACAAACGCTCCCGCCTCGGCATCGGATATCTCGCACAAGAAACCTCAATTTTTCGCAAGTTGACGGTCGAACAGAACATCACCGCGATTCTTGAAGGGCTTGACATTCCGAAAAGTAAACGGAAGCATCGGGCAGAACAGCTCATGGAAGAACTCGGTATCTCCGAATTGGCAAAACGCAAGGCGTACACCCTTTCGGGCGGTGAGTGTCGTCGCGCAGAAATCGCTCGGGCCCTTGCGGTATCGCCATCCTTTATTTTACTTGATGAACCCTTCTCAGGCATTGACCCGCTCGCCATTCAGGATATCAAACAGCTCATTTTAGGCCTACGAAATCGGAATCTTGGGGTACTGGTCACCGACCACAACGCTGTAGAAACACTCGGAATCGTCAATCGCGCCTATCTGATTACCGATGGCAGAATTATCTTAGATGGTACGCCCGAAGAACTGGTGAAAAGTGAGATGGCTAGAAACGAATACTTCGGTCATAATTTTGAATACAAACGGGCTGAAGCAATCAACACGGAACGCCTCAACCCGTAGGCGGGGTAGCCTCGCTGCGTCCCGATGGGGGAATTGACCATGAACATCGGACTTCTACAAACAACACGCCAAACGATGCAACAGCGGATTATAATGACCCCCAAGTTGCAACAAGCAATCAACGTATTGCTCATGCCCAAAATGGAACTCGCACAGTTTATGACACAGCAGTTGGAAGCGAATCCGCTTTTGGAGGAGGTTATGGATGCAGAGATGGACGTTGAGGAATCCGGCGATACAGATGAATTTGACCCCGACTCCGAATGGAACGAACCTGAAGAGTCTTTAGACCGCGAAGACAAAGAGCCGGATATCGACTTTGAAAGTTTTATGGACGATAGCATACGTCCGAGCGTAACCGTCACTTCTGAGCATCCCGATAACGATGACGCACCGCAATCCGATGTGGCGAGGTTAAGGTCATTACACGATTCTCTGTTTGAGCAACTGAATACGACATCCTTCTCAGAAGTTGAACGGCAAATCGGATTCCTCATTATCGGTAACCTTAACGACGACGGTCAGTTAAAAATGCCGCTGTTTCATATCAGTCTGAAATTCCAAGCCGACCTAGATGCAGGCGGAGTCAATGCCGACGGAGACAATGCCGGCACTGTCACAAAGCGTTTGCACAAGGAACTCGAAAAGAAACTGAGCGCGGAACTCCAACTGAGCGGTGAATTTCAGCGGTTACTCTTTTACATAGATTGGACATCTGAGATTGAATTGGAGTTGCAATACCAAATCCCCCAGATTTTTCGCCATCGGTTTACACAGAACGGCATCGTACTCTCTTATAATGCCAAAATCTCAATGGCAGAGGAGGATAAACAGTGGCTAATAGGTGATGCGGACAACAAACAGACATATCTTGTCAAAAAGGAACGTGAAAAATTCAATGTCTACCTACAAAGAGACCACAGCCTGCTCTCCGCCAATCTGAGGGGCACCGTAAAAGTCCCAGAACAGTGTTGGGTGATATACGATGAAGACCAGACGCAAACCTACACCGTCAAAAAGGAGAAGGGCAAATTAAACGTTTACGGTCTCACGCTTGAGGAGATTGCTGACGAAGTCGGTTGTGACCTCGAAGCAGTGGAGGAAGTGTTATACTACATTCAGAAAAACTTCGAGCCAACCGGCATTGCGTATCGGACTTTTGATGAAGCCCTGCTCATTCAGATGCGAGTCGCCGGTATTGAAGATGCTATCGTTGAGGAAATTCTCGAAAACCACTTTGAAGACTATCTCAACAACCAGATTCCGCGCATCGCCCAAAGCCTGAACGTCAGCACCGAGAAAGTCATCAAAGCCGGAGAATTAATTGGCACGCTAACCCTTTACCCCGGACACCACTTCACAGACCCAGACGCGAAATATCTTCAAAGCGACGAACGCTCCGCACGTTACATTATACCAGAGGTAACCGTAGAAAAGATTGACGGCGAATACAAAGTCATCACAAATGACGACGGAATGCCCCGACTCCGTTTGAATCCGTTCTATCTCAATATGTTGCGGAACGGTCATCGCCCCTTAGATGGTGAAACCAAACAGTGGTTGGAAAGACAGAGAAACCATGCGATTGACCTCTTAAGCAGTATTAACGAACGTAGCAAAACGATAGCCAAAGTAACAGAAGCCATCTTTGAAGTTCAGCACGATTTTTTAGAACACGGGGTTAAAGGGTTAAAACCATTAACACTCCGCGAGATTGCTGATATGGCAGGTGTCCACGAATCCACCGTCAGCCGTGTTACAACGAATAAATATGTGGATACGCCACAAGGGGTTTTCCCACTCAAATTCTTCTTTAGCCGCGACCTCTCCACCGATACCGGACCAAATATATCCACGACAGTTGTGAAAGAGAGGATAAAAGAGATGATTCAAAACGAAGATACCGCTAAACCGCTCAGCGACCAAACCATCGCCAATATTTTAGAAAGCCAAGGCATCAACACAGCAAGACGTACCATTACCAAATATCGCGAGGAAATGGATATCCTCTCATCAAACAAAAGAAAACGGGCATGGTAAAGACCGTAGGAGGGGCATCCAGTCCTATTAACTCTGACGTACTACACGCTGATGCGGACAACAGGAGAGTTAATAGTACTCCCCGATAAATTTAATACAAGTACGGAATAACGCTCGTTACTCCCTACACACGAGGCAAACCATGAGAATAAACGTCACTGGTCGTCACATTGAAATTACCGACGACATTCGGAGCTACGTCGAGAGGCGAGCAAACAAACTTGAAGGCATCTTCAGCGCGATTCTTGACTTTCAAGCTGTCATTGAACAAGAAAAGCAACGCTACCTTACCGAAGTCACACTTACAACAAGAGGGAGCACCTTTCATGCACACGTCGAGACTTACGACCTATTCGCCTCCCTCGATGCAACGATGGATAAGATACAAACACAGCTTCGGCGACACAAAGAGCGGGCAAAAGATTGGCGACATCGCCACCCGCGACGCGAGATTATCACCCAACTCCACGATGTGCCAGTAGATGTACTGGACACAACAGATTCACCCAGCAGTGCCCCTGAGATTGTCAACGACCCCGCACGCTTTGCGCCCAAACCGATGACAGTCGAAGATGCCGCGATGGAACTTCAAACCTCCGGTGATACACTGCTCCTCTTCCTGAACGCAGACACCGGGGAGATTAATCTCCTCTATGAAATGGTAGGCGAGTCATCAACAGTGGGAGGGGAATCCCGATACGGCTGGGTCGAACCGCAACGATAGGGGTGATTCCTGTTAAATGAAATTTTGCGGCAAAAATTCATAATGTTTTATAGACCTCACTATGGAAACCAACATGACCGTGCAGCGGCTCATCAAATACGCCGGTTACGAACTCAAACTAGAAGTTGCAACCGGTGCTGATGGGCTTAATCGGCAAATCAAAACAGCAGAATCGAATCGTCCCGGGCTGGCGCTATGCGGCTATTACGAGCATTTCGGCTACGACCGCGTCCAGATTTTTGGACACGGTGAAATTGGCTATTTAGAGAGCCTGAGCCCCCCGAACCGATCTGAAGTATTAATCAAACTGCTTTCTTATGCAATCCCCTGTATTGTCGTGACAGGCAACCTAACCCCATCTGCGGAACTCATCACCATCGGCAAACAGAACCGCATTCCGATTTTAACCACCCCCCTCACCTCAGCTGTTTTCACGACACGCCTCCTCCTCTTCTTTGAAGACGAATTCGACCCCTCCGAATACGTCCACGGCAATTTAGTCGATATTTTCGGCGTTGGTGTCCTGATTCTCGGTCAAAGTGGAATCGGAAAAAGCGAGTGTGCACTCGAACTTCTACAGCGTGGGCATCGGCTGATTGCCGACGATACCGTGCTGTTGAAACGGATGTCCGGGCACCGCGTCTTCGGAATCCGCGCCCGCCCCGTGAAACACTACATGGAAGTTCGCGGCTTAGGTATCATTGATGTCGTCGCACTTTTCGGGGTAACTGCTATCGGCGACCGCAAGCAAGTTGAACTGGTTGTGACCCTCGAACCGTGGGATAACAGTAAAGTGTATAACCGCACCGAGATTGACGACGTGTACTCCTTTCATGACGAATCTATCCCACACGTCGTCATCCCCGTGCGTCCCGGCAGGAATATCTCAAACCTAGTCGAAGTCGCTGCAATGAACCTCTGGGGACAGAAATTGGGGTTCCACGCCGCAAAAGACCTCGACCAAGAAGTCATTCAATTGATGCGAAGCAAAGATGATGAAGTCGTTTTGGACGAATGGGAACATGAAACGCTTCATCCTGAAATTACTCATCCAACGGACTCCGAAACGTAAAGGAAAAAAAGAGATGAAAATTTAGGAGCAATTTTCATCTAATTTCTATAATGGTTGGTGTTGTTATTGCGACTCATGGGCGACTCGCCGAGAGTTTCTTAGAAGTGGCTGAGGCAATACTCGGCAAGCAAGAAGCCATCACTGCTATCGGTGTGCTACCCGACGATGGCAAAAAAGAGATCACCGAACACTTGGTTGAAGCCGTTTCTCACGTCCGGGGTACAGATGGCGTTCTGATTCTGACCGGTATATTCGGCGAAAGCGACTGCCAGATGAGCCTTTCCCTCTTTGCCGGTCAAAACATCCGAGTGATTACCGGCCTCAATCTGCCCATGTTACTCAAAGTGTTGACCCACAGGGCCACACTCAATCTTGCAGAGTTGGCAACCTGCGCGTGTGAAGGTGGCAGGTCAGGGATTATCGAGGCAAATTAGATCGCTGATTACTGAATTTTATGCCCGCCCTTATGCACGTTTTGTGTCTGTCCGCGTCACATTTTGGGGTCACGCGCACGTAAATCTTTGATTTATAGTGAAATCTAAAAATATGGTGACATTTACCGGTAGGCGCGCTTTGATGAAGATTAAAAAATAAATGGGGTAATTGCATACGGGTGCCCGGTGCGGTTACCCCTAACGGGTGGTCCGGGGACGGATGGTCGCGTGAGCGAGCGCATCGCGTGAGCGAGCGCACAAGATGACTTGACGCACGTGAGCGAGCGCACAAGATGCCCTTACGGGTGGCGAGATGCGCGCAGGGCGCGAAGTTCATCTTCCCATCCGTCTTCGGATTCGTCTGCCCATCCGTCTTAGGATGACTCGACGCAACTTGACGCAAAACCGCACCTACTTGAAACGGTCGCGTATCGATAAGCGACCGTTTCAAACCGGGGGTGGGGTTACCCGTTTAAATTCTTTAACTTCATGTAAGCGCGCTGGTCGACGGTGTATCGGTAATAAGGGGCTTTACTATACTTATCGAACTCCTTCCATTGGTGGATATATTTATGCTTGAAAAAGTCGTTATCGTCCGTAACCCACTCGGTTTACATTTGCGAACAGCGGGATTGTTTGCTCAAACCTCCAATCAGTTTGTATCCAACATCTACGTCCAGAAAGGCATGATGAAAGTCAACGCCAAAAGCATTATGGGTGTCATGATGTTAGCCGCTGGTGAAGGCACAGAGCTGACAATTACCGCCGACGGCAGTGATGAAGAGCAAGCAATCGAAGAACTCGTCGCACTGATAGAAAGCGGGTTTGATGAAGATAATTAAGCCCGTAGGTTGGGTTGAAGTGAAACCCAACACTTAGTAAATAAATCAAGTAAAGAAGATTTAACCCATATTCCGCACCTGTTTTGACGCGTTCTGGTATTTTGGCGCGGTTCGTGGGTCGATGCTCCGGAGGACGTGCGGGTCGCCGATCGCAGCTGGTGCACTCCGGCGTTCGCGAACGGCGACCTCGGTTTTCGTTGCGCGAGGGCTCAGTAATTCCTTGAACCTTTATAAAGTCGTTTTAATTGAACGTGTGCATCCTCTGTTAAGTATTTGAAACGGTCGCGTATCGATAAGCGACCGTTTCAAACAAAAATTGAAATGGATAAAGTAGTAGGGAGACAAGACATAAAGCAGGCCCTTCTTCCAATCTTCCAATCCTACCCTTGCGGGTGGCTCGGTGACGAGACGCATTATGGCCCATCAATCAACAATCAAACAATTGATAAACCTTACCGGTCTCGCCGCGTCCCCCGGCGTTGTTATTGGGGAAATCTTCCGCATCCATGACCGTGTCGATATCCCGCGCCATAACATTCCACCCGAACAGACCGAAGCGGAAATCCATCGAACCATCCATGCGATGCAGCAGGTGAAAAAAGACCTCAGCGAGATTCGCCAGCGGTTGCTGACAGACCTCGGAGGGGAAAAAGACGATGCCGAGATTTTTCAAGCACATAGCCTCATGCTTGATGACCCGATGCTACTTGAGCGTATTCGCAACCATATAGAGACGCAACACATTAACGCAGAAGCGGCGGTTGCGGATGTCGGCGATGCGTTCATTGATGCGTTCTCCCAGTCGGAGAGCGAATATCTGCGCGAAAGAAGTGTGGATGTGAAAGACCTCGTTTGGCAAATCATCTCCGTCCTAACCGGCGAGGAACGCATCGACCTCTCAAATCTTGACAACGAAGTTATCGTCCTCGCGCACGATTTGACACCATCAGATACTGTGTTGATGCGTAAAACCGAAGTGCTCGCATTCGTAACCGAAATCGGCACACGCATCTCCCATACGGCGATTTTGGCGCGGTCGCTCGGCATTCCAGCTGTCGTTGGCATCGGCAACGGCATCGCCGCCGGTGAAACTGGCGATAAAATCATTGTCGATGGAACACACGGGCACGTCATCATCCATCCAGATGCCGAAACGCTACAGCAGTATCAGATTGAAGCAGAAAAATATCACGCCGTCGAGGAGGAACTCTCCACTTTACGCACTGTTGATGCCCGAACCCGTGATGGACAACTCATCGAGGTTATGGCTAACCTTGAGTTCCCTGAAGAAGTTGAATTCATTCAAACACACGGCGGCAAAGGGATTGGGCTTTATCGAACCGAATACTTCTACATCAGTCAAAATGATTTGCCCAGTGAAGAAGCCCTCTTCGCAGATTACCGATATGTCGTCGAGCATATTAATCCAGAAACAACCGTCATCCGCACCCTCGACCTGGGGGGCGACAAACTGATTCCGGGTTCATATCTCGCGAATGTCTCCGGCTCTCTGATGGGCTTGCGCGCCATCCGCTTATGCCTGAAGCATCCAGACCTTTTTACCACCCAATTACGCGCCATACTCAGGGCAAGTGCTTACGGGAACGTGAAAGTGATGTTTCCAATGATCTCCGGCTTAGATGAGCTGCGTGAAGCAAAATGGTTTGTCCAAAAAGCGCAGATGGCACTCACTCAGGAAGGTATCTCATTTGACCCAGAAATTCAGATCGGGGCAATGATCGAACTGCCCTCCGCGGCGATGACTGCCGACCTGCTCGCCCCAGAAGTGGACTTCTTTAGCATCGGCACCAATGATCTGATTCAGTACGCGCTAGGCGTTGACCGGCGGAACGAGGAAACCCTTTCGCTATTTGAACCGCTTCATCCCGCGGTCTTACGCTTAATCCAAAACGTCGTTCAAGCCGCCGATACCGCCGGGATTGATGTGAGCGTATGCGGAGAAATGGCCGGTGACCCCATTTTCAGCCTGCTGCTCATCGGCATGGGGTTGACCCAACTCAGCATGAGCCCCGCTGTTATCCCTGAAATCAAAAAAGTCATCCAATCCATATCCGCCAAAGACGCACAGTCCCTCGTCGCAGAAATCATGCGACTTGAAACCGCAGGCGAGATCGAGGTGGCAATTTGGAAGGAAGCCTTGGATCGGTTTCCCGAATTGGCGAATTGGGTGTGATCGAAAGGAACAAAGGATGGGACTCCCCCGATTGCGACACGCTTGGCGCGCGGTGCAATCGCCGCCAACTTCCACCCTTTCAATCTTCCAAATGCTGATGAACGAAGTTCATAAACTTTTCATTGGAGTTGCACATGACAGACATCCCAAAAACCTATTCACCGCATCAAATTGAAGAGAAGTGGTCTAAATTCTGGCTGGATAAAGGGTATTTCCACGCCGATGATACATCCGATAAGCCCCCCTTCTCGATTGTGATTCCCCCGCCCAATATCACAGGGCGGTTGCATGTCGGGCACGCATTGGATAATACTCTGCAAGACATCCTCATCCGATGGAAACGGATGCAGGGCTACAACACCCTCTGGATGCCGGGCACCGACCACGCGGGCATTGTTACTGAACTCATTATGGAAAAGCAACTTGCGACTTGGGGCACCAGCCGCGAGGAGCTCGGCCGCGACAAATTCATTGAGCGGATGTGGAACTGGAAAGATGAATCCCGCGGCACTATTATCGAGCAACTGCATCAACTTGGATGCTCCTGCGACTGGACGCGGGAACGGTTTACGCTCGACGAAGGGTTGTCCAAAGCGGTTCGCACCGCTTTTGTGCGCCTCTACGACGCGGGCTTAATTTATCGCGGTGAATACATGGTCAATTGGTGTCCAAACTGCCGTACTGCTGTCTCCGACCTCGAAGTTGAACCGATTGATATCGACGGGAACTTCTATCATATCAAATATCCAATCAAGGATAGCGATGAGTCCGTCGAAATTGCCACAACCCGCCCCGAAACCATGCTCGGTGATACCGCAGTTGCGGTTCACCCAGCAGATGAGCGGTATCAACACCTCATCGGCAAAACCGCTATCCTGCCAATCCTTGAACGTGAGTTGAGAATCATCGCGGACGAATATGTAGACGTGGAATTTGGCACAGGGGCGTTGAAGGTCACGCCCGCTCACGATACAAACGACTACGAAATCGGATTTCGCCACGAACTTGAGAAAGTCAACATCCTTCACCCCGATGGCACACTCAATGAAAACGCAGGAGAGAAATATCAAGACATGGAGCGGTTTGAATGCCGAGAAGCGTTGGTCAAAGACCTGCGTGAGGGTGGGTATCTTATCAAGATTGTACCGCACCCCCACACCGTTGGGCATCATGACCGCTGCAACCAGATTATAGAACCGTACATCTCTCCGCAATGGTATCTCAACGTTAAACCACTTGCGGAACGTGCGCTCAACGCGGCAAAACAGGGAAAGGTCACCTTTATCCCGGAACGTGAAACGAAACGGTTTTACCAGTGGATGGAAACCATTCTGCCGTGGCCCATCTCCCGCCAACGCTGGTGGGGACACCGACTCCCCATCTGGTATTGCGACGATTGCAATGAAATTACCGTCACCATAGACCCACCTGAACGCTGCTCTGGTTGCGATTCTCAAAATTTGCGGCAGGAAGAGGACGTGTTGGATACATGGTTCAGCTCAGGGCTCTGGCCCTTCTCGACGATGGGGTGGCCCGAAGAAACCGAACTGCTCAAGACGTTCTACCCCACCTCCGTGTTGGTGACCGGTTGGGACATCCTCTTCTTCTGGGTCGCCCGAATGATTATGCTGGGGCTCAACTGCATGGACGAAGTGCCGTTTCACACTGTCTATCTGCACGGTCTCATCGCAGACGAGCGCGGCCAGAAGATGAGCAAGTCACGCGGCAACACCATTGACCCGGTCCTCACGATAGACCAGTACGGTGCCGATGCCTTCCGATTTTCTCTGGCGTTCTGCACCCTTCCGAATCCGTATATGCCTCTCCCCGAATCCCAGATCGAGGCAGGGAAGCGGTTTGCCAACAAAATCTGGAACGCCTCAAGATTCCTACTGATGAACCTTGAGGATTTCGACCCGTCTCGGACTGCGGCACCACCCTTTCCGCTGTGTGACCGGTGGATTCGGAGCCGTTTGAATATGACCGTTAAAAACGTGACCACCCACCTTGAGGCGTTCCGCTTCAGCGATGCGGCGCACTGTCTCTACGAATTTCTCTGGCACGAATTCTGCGATTGGTACATTGAACTGATCAAGGGGCGACTCTATTACACCGACGACCCGAATGCCAAGCACACCGCCCAAGCGGTCGGATCAGAAATCCTTGAGACTACAATGCGGCTCCTGCACCCGGTTATGCCGTTCATCACCGAAGATATCTGGCAGCGGCTCCGGGAGAACAACCGAGAGACCGATGGAGACAGCGTTATGGTTGCTCCTTGGCCCACACCCAACGCCGAGTGGGATGACCCAGCGGCAGAATCAACGATGCAAACCATTATGGATGTCATTGACGCTATCCGTAGCATCCGCGGCGAGATGAACATCCCGCCTTCAAGCGAAGTTGAAATTTTAATCCAAGCCCCCAACCCCGACGTTCGAGAACTGCTCACAGCACATCTCGAAGAATCGCTGACTGCCTTCACGCGCTACTCCCAGATTTCTATCGCTGAACATCAACAGAAGCCGCCCGCATCCGCATCAGGGGTACTCGGCGAGCTGGTCATCTATATCCCACTCGCGGGCATAATTGATGTCGAAAAGGAGACAGCCCGTTTGCAGAAACGGCTCGATAAGGTCATCGGTGACCTCGTTGGCACTCAGAAAACCCTTGACAATCCGAATTTCGCGAATCGCGCACCTGCTGAGGTCGTCGAGCAGAAACGCGCCCGACTTGTGGAGTTGGAATCGGAGAAAGAGAAGTTGGCGGCGAACCTTGAGATGCTAAAATAGAATTGGTAGAAACCCAGTTTTTTGGTAGAAACTCTCGAAGAGGATTCCTCTATGCAACTTGAAAACAATAACCAATGCTTCGTCTGCGGTCAAGAAAACCCCTTCGGGTTTCAAATCAAGCCAGAGGTTTGGCAAAACGGCGAAAGTGTCCGCATTGAATGCACACCCCCTGACCACTTCCAAGGTTGGGCAAATGTGCTACACGGCGGTATCCTAAGCACCCTGCTCGACGAGGCAATCACCCACGTCGGTATTGCCAGTTTCAATGGGCCCGCTGTGACCGCCCAACTCGAAATCCGATTCAAAACCCCCGCACCAACGGGGAATAAGCTCATTATCGTAGCCAATCGCCAAAAACAGACCAGTCGACTCACAGAAGCCACCGCACACATCACCTTAGAAGATGGCACCCTAATCGCCGAAGGCAAAGGAAAAGTGATAAAGATTTCGGGAATGCCATGATAAGAGTGGAAGGATGGAAGATTGGAAGCGGGGAAGGGGAAGGTTAAATGAAGCACCGATATATTGTTCCGTTTGACTCTGAAAAACTGCCTCACATTGAGGCAGACCTCCTTGTCATCGGTAGCGGCAGTGCTGGGCTCAGGGCAGCGATTGAAGTCTCCAATAAACACGGCGATGTCGTACTCATCACCAAAAGTGCCCTCAAAGAAAGCAATACCAGCTACGCACAAGGCGGTATTGCCGTTGCCATGAGCGAAGAGGACACCATCGACGCTCACGTTGAGGATACCCTCAAAGCTGGCGTTGGGCTCTGCGATGAAACCGCTGTCCAAGTTATGGTCGAGGAGGGGATTCAACGGGTTGCCGAACTGATCGAGTGGGGCGCGAATTTTGACCGCGAGGGTAATACACTCGGCTTTACAATGGAAGCCGCCCATCAACGGCGGCGGATTGTTCACCGTGGCGATGCCACCGGCCAAGAGACCAGCGACGTTCTCATCAATCAGCTCAACAAACGCGCCTCGTCAACGGGTCTCCACCCTTCAGGGCAGGAGCAAATACGAATCATCGAGCACGCCTTCGCTATCGATCTCATGACGCAGGATGAAACCTGTTGCGGTGCGGTTGTGCTCATCAATGATACACTGCATTGCATTTTTGCCAAAGCGACCATTATCGCCGCCGGGGGACTCGGACGCATCTATCAGTGTACATCAAACCCCGACGTGGCGACTGGAGATGGCTACGCAATCGCATGGCGAGCGGGATGCGAAATGATAGACATGGAGTTCGTCCAATTCCATCCGACCACGCTGTTTCTTGACGGAGCTCCCCCCTTCCTAATCTCTGAAGCGGTACGCGGGGAAGGTGGCACACTGCTCAACATATACGGCGAACGGTTTATGGCAAAATATCACGATAAAGAGGAACTCGCGCCGCGGGATGTGGTGAGCCGCGCAATCGAAAACGAAATACAACTCACCCATTTCCCGTGCGTTTATCTCGATATCACACACCTCGCATCAGATTTTATACAGAAGCGTTTTCCAACGATTTATCACACCTGCGCCCATTACGGAATTAACATCACAACTGATCTGATTCCCGTTAGACCCGGTGCCCACTTCATGATGGGGGGTATCCGAACCAATCTGAACGCAGAAACGAACATTCGCGGGCTCTATGCGTGTGGAGAGGTCGCCTGCACAGGGGTGCATGGTGCCAATCGGCTGGCAAGCAACTCCCTACTTGAGTGCATCGTCTTCGGTACACGGGCGGGGCAGGCGGCGACTGAATACGCTCAAACCATCAACCGAACTGACCGTGCAAAGATTCATTCCGAAGCGACAGCAGAAGGTAGAGGCCCAGACGCAGAATTTGACCCCGAATCGGTGAAAGAGACCATCCGCGAACTGATGTGGAAAAATGTCGGTATTCTCAGAGAGGATATCGATTTGGAAACGACCCTTGATGCGTTGGTAGCGTTACAGTATACCCGTTTCGGAAATCGCATTGAAGAATTTGAAGTCCAGAATATGCTTGATGTCGCCAAGCTGGTCACCGAAGCGGCGATGATACGCACCGAAAGTCGAGGGGCTCACTACAGGCGGGACTTCCCTGAACGAGATGATACACAACTAACAAAAGGGGAAAAACGTATCGTACTCTGTCGGAATCAACAACCGAAAGTTGTGCCATGAACTTCGTCAGGGCGAGGTTCCAGCATCCAAGCAGGTCGTCTGCTCGGAAGCGTTCAGTGCTTTTGCCGCTTGCGCGATAATCATTCAACATTCCGCCACATCTTTCTTTTGGAAAATCAGGTTGGGCTTCTGGTATCTTTGCCTTGCCTTTTGGACCAACAGATCTGCGCCATAACCTTCACCACAACCGGCATCTAGCGCCCTCTTGCCCGGCACAAATCCCAAAGCATATTTATATACACTATATTTCGCAGTTACTCATCTGGAATATAACATTTTTTAACTTCTCGCCCGAATAGGTCGAGAATTTGATGATGAATGGGTTTAACCCATGTTCCGCACTTGTTTTAAGAATAAGCAACCTTAAAGAATAAACTTGTAGGAACGGCTTCCTAGCCGTGACACGGTAGTGAATATAAAGAGAGTGGCGGGTGTGCGAAGATACGGGGGCGTTGTTATTCCCAACTCCCACCGCTATTGACAAAATTGACAGCACATTTGCGTAAATCGAATAAATATCTTATAATACCGTTTAACTACAATGAATCGGAGATAGGCAATGAATCACAAATCTATTTTCACCGTAACAAATGACAACCTTGGCAGGCTTGATTCAACCGAAGCGATTCTGTTCTTTAGGGAACTGCTCTGGGCAGAAGCACGGAGAAGAAGGTTTTAGGTTCTGTTGGCAATCCTGGGGAACAGTGAAGGCTTGCTGAATGAAGAACAACGATAAGATGAATTATAGTAAAGCCCATAATTACTGATACACAGCGACCAGCGCGCTTACATGAAGTTTAAATAAATATTTCGGAATTCTATCGCCAAAAATCACTGTAGGGGCAGGTCTTGTGCCTGCCCACACATTACCGAATTAAATTCTGAATCTTCATCAAAGCGCGCCTACCGGTAAATGTCACCATATAGATTTCATATAAATGAACAACTTTCATTTAACTGATGCTTTCCTCCGACAGGGGCAAGAATTTCGTCTTCACCTTGCTTTAGAGGCTACACCTTGGTTTATTTAGGGGCGCACTTATGTGCCTCCCTACAATGGATTCAATCTCAAAGAAAGGAAACGCGTGGCAAACCATCAAGAACTCGCAAATCTAGTTTGGAATGTAGCAGATGATGTGCTCAGAGGGTTGTTCAAACCGCACGAATACGGCGATATCACCCTGCCGTTTCTCGTACTACGACGATTGGACTGTATCTTGGACGAGGACGGTCGCAAAGCGAAGGCAATCAATACCTTCAATCAATACAAGGACAAAGTGTCTGAAGAGGTGCTACCCCCTATTATTCTGAAAGAGACCAACACCAGTTTCTACAACACCTCCCAGTACGACCTCGCTCGACTGAAAGCAGACCCCAACAATATCGCCCTCAACTTTGAGAACTACCTCAACGGATTCAGTAAGGATGTTCGGGATATCATTGAGAACTTCAACCTCGGTCCGTTTATTGAGCGACTGGACAAAAACAATCGACTGTTCATCTTCTGCGATAAGTTCACCGAAGTCGATCTTCACCCGAATCAGGTGGACAACCACACGATGGGGCAGGTCTTCGAGGAGTTGCTCCGCCGGTTCTCAGAGATGTCCAACGAAACCAGCGGGGAACACTACACGCCGCGGGATGTTGTGCGGTTATTGGTCTCGCTGCTGTTTGCCGAACACCGTGAAGACCTAAGCGGGGAAGGCATTATCCGCAGTATCTTCGATCCGTGTTGCGGGACGGGCGGCATGTTGACAATTGGGAAGGAATACTTTCGTGAACAGATTAACCTGAAAGCCGATATTCGGCTGTTGGGTCAGGAACTCAACGGACAGACCTACGCGATATGTAAGTCGGATATGCTCATTACCGGTGAAAACCCCGATGCAATCCAGCTCGGCTCCTGCCTCTCCGAGGACAAGTTTCAAGGGCAAAAATTCGATTACATGATTACGAATCCGCCGTTCGGTGTTAGTTGGAAGTCTGATGAGCGGGCGGTGAAAGAGGAGGCGCAGAACGCGGGCGGCAGATTCTCGGTCGGTACACCCCGCACCTCCGATGGGTCGTTGCTGTTTCTACAACACATGCTCTCCAAGATGGAGGAGAACGGGAGCCGCATCGGAATCGTCTTTAACGGGTCACCGATGTTCACCGGAGATGCGGGAAGCGGTGAGAGTGAAATCCGCCGCTGGATTATCGAAAACGACTGGCTAGAATGTATCATCGGGTTGCCCGATAAACTCTTCTTCAACACCAGTATCGCCACCTATATCTGGATTTTAACGAACCGGAAATCGGAGGCGCGCCGAGGCAAGGTGCAGCTGATCAATGGCGCGGACTTCCACGACACGATGAAACGGAACCTCGGAGACAAGAGCGTGCTGATCTCGGATACTCATATCCATCAACTGGGGGGGCTCTACACCAACTTTGAGGAGAACGAACACTGTAAAATTTACCCCAACGAATTTTTCGGCTACACCAAAGTGACGGTTGAGAGACCGCTCATCGAAACGTGTAAAATTCTGGGCGAAGAACGGGAAGTCATTGTCAAGGACAAGAGAGGCAATCCGAAACCAGACCCTGCGTTGCGAGACTATGAACGCATCCCACTCACTGAGGACATAGAGCCGTACTTCCAAAGCGAGATCAAACCGCACGTACCAGACAGTTGGTTGGACAGAAGGAAAGATAAACTCGGCTACGAAATCAACTTCAACAGGTATTTCTATCGGTACACACCGACGCGCTCACTCAAAGAGATTGTTGACGAAATGCTCGCACTTGATCGGAAAAGCGCAGGCCTGCTAAATGAGGTGTTGGGACTATGAGGGTGGACAATTTCGCGTATCCACTCTTCCAATCCAGAGAATCGCAATGTCTATAGCAAGCGCAATGCCCCAGGACCCGCGCTCCATCGGAGTGCAATGTGTGGATTTTATATTTAAACCAGCTTAGCACAGCAGTGAACCAATTGCAATTCGTTGTGCGAATTCAGTTAGGTGGATTTTTTGAATCTGTTTGTGAAAAAGGAGGATCAGTTATGATTACCCAACTCAGAGCACAAAACTTCAAGTCATGGCAAGATACCGGTACGCTCCAGCTCGCCCCATTGACGGGGTTGTTCGGCGCGAATAACTCTGGCAAAACCAGTATCCTACAGGTCCTGCTTATGCTCAAACAGACCGTGGAGCACCCATCACCGGATTGGAATGAGCCCCTTTATTTCGGCGATGCGAAGTCGTTGGTCAACCTAGGTAGCTACGATGATGTTATCTACCAACACAACAAGGATTTAGGTCTTAACATTGCTGTGTCGTGGAAGTTACCGGCAAAGGTGACTGTTATGAATGAGTGCGAATTTGATACCCTCTCCCTTGATCTTAACCTCTCTCAGAAGGGCATAGATAGTTTCAGTTATCAGACTGGTGTACAGTTCTTTGAAGTAAAGCCGTTTGTTGCTGGTGACAAATATGAGGTTACTACCCCTCGATCGAAAGATCCCGTCGAATCTCTATTCAGATGTTATGGAATTCGCACTTCATCACAGACACCTCAGCGGTCTTTTGCTCGTTTTCAAGAGGCTTTTGAAAACCTAGTCGCCCAAATCCGTTACCTCGGCCCGCTCCGCGAACATCCCCGACACCGTTACATCTGGGAGGGCGACCATCCAAAGGGGGTTGGGCGGTATGGAGAACAGGCAATGTCCGCAATGCTTTCGGGTCGGGTTCGACGCTTCCCCATTGACGAGCACGTACCGAAATGGTTACAGCGGTTGAAGCTGATCGACTCCTACCGTCTTGACCCTGTCTCTGATACCGGAAAAAATTACGAATTCCTCGTCAAACAGTACAAAGACGGGCCCGAGGTCCGACTCACAGATGTCGGGTTCGGTGTTTCTCAAGTCCTGCCGGTGCTAATCCTCTGCTATTCTGCTCCTGAAGGCTCAATTCTCATCCTTGAACAACCGGAAGCGCACCTGCATCCAAGTGCCCAATCAGAGCTGGGGGATGTGCTCGTTGATGTCGTGAAAAATCGGAACGTACAAATTATCCTTGAAAGCCACAGCGCGTTTATGCTTCACCGTTTACAGCGACGCATCGCCGAGGAACAGATTTCAGAGACTGACACGGCACTCTATTTCTGCCAAATCAACGACGGCACATCCGAAATTGAACGACTCAAGCTTGACGAATACGGAAACATCAGCAATTGGCCCCAAAACTTCTTTGGCGATGACGTGGGCGATCTGGTAGAAAAGACCAAAGCCGAAATGAAGCGGCGGAAAGTGATGGAATAATGGTTGTTGTAGATACAAATGTCGCAGTGGTCGCCAACCGCGACTCACCACAGGCTTCTCCCAATTGCGAAAACGCCTGCATCAATAGGCTTGAGCGCATTATACGGGGCGAGGACAAATTGGTTCTTGATGATAACTGGAAAATTATCGGCGAGTACACGCAAAATCTCCGCTCCACTGGAGAACCCGGTGCGGGCGATAGGTTCCTCCTATGGGTTTTGAGGAACCAGTCTGGACAGTGCGACTTGGTTCCGATAACGCCTATCAATAATTCAGAAACTGAGTTCCAAGAGTTCCCAACCGATCCGGCGTTGAATGGCTTCGATCGAGATGATCGGAAATTTATCGCGGTTGTACGCGCCCACTCAGCGAGCCCGCCTATCCTACAAGCGGTGGACAGCCAGTGGTGGGGGTTCCGCCACGCGCTCCATCAAAATGGTGTGACCGTTGAGTTCATTTGCCAAGCTGACATTCAAAAATTGCACGAGGGTGCTGACTCGGAGGCTTAGCAAGCTCCTGTAAGAGGGAGATCTCTCTCCCGATACGCCCATCCTTGTAGGAGGGAGATCCCTCTCCCGATACGCCCGATCTATTAGGACTTCAGAACATTTTACACCCGCAAGTCCGATTCTTATCCTCTTAATCCTCTTAATCCGCGATTCAGACAGTCCTTGCACCTTTGCGCCTTTGCGTTCCTTAACGCAAAATAACGCAAATAACGCAAAATGCCATTACGCAAAACCGCACAAAACCGCACCGGCTCTAAAAAGAAACCAATCCTACGTTTTGCGTTAAAACGCAAAATCGGGTTCAAAACGCAATCGCAACGCAACCACAATGCAACTCAATGGCCCTAAGCGTGTGACGCATATTCAGTGACAAAAAGATAATCAGATCAGGTCTTCACGAAATGGATCAAGTTTCTGATGGATACCGCCGACAAATCCGCTATGTCAACTGCATTGTGCCTTTACCATCACTACTACATTCGCCGCAAACCTCAACCCACTTTATCGTGTGACCTAACCTTCCAACTGCTCACCCATCCATCCCTATTTGAAGCCTCGGATCAATATCGGTTTAACACCATGACCGATTACTATTGGACAGAGATCGGGAAAGTGTTTCGGGACTGCTATCCAGAACAGAGTTTAGAACTTGTCGAGCCAATGCTCTCTCACTTTGGTGTGGATGGAGTAATTTTTGATGTCTACTCGCAAACATGCTCGGTGCTGGATGAAATTATGAAACAGTATCCTGTAGATGTGTGGGAGCGGGTCAGCAAACTCTTAGAGAACCAAACGCCTTCTTCAAGAACGGTTGCTCTAGAACATTGGCTTAGAGAAGGAAGTACCTTGGCAAGAGAAGGAAAAGGGGCATTAACACTCATCCCACTCGAAAAAATCGAAAAAATCTGGGAATGGATTGATGAAGACGTGAAAGAGCGTGCGTGGTATTTCGCCTATAGGCTCGTCCCTCAAACCCTGTCAATAGAGGAATGGCCAACTTCTCTGACGCGCGAAACCCTCATTCGCTACGGTGAACGAAAGGATGTCCGCGGAGGTCTAGGTTCAAATTGTTCAACAGAGATGTGGAATGGGCCTGCCAGCTTGCACTATAAAAATAAACAACAGAAGCTACTTCACATCAAGGACGAAGAAGATAACGAGTATGTCAAACGCTGGATTGATGAATTTGTGGCGGGATTGGAAAAGGAGATTGAGCGCGCAAAGATTGACGAGGAGGGAATGTTTTAGGTTCTGTTGATGAGTTCTACTCCGGTAGGTGCGGAACGGTGCGGAATGTAGGATTGACATCTATATCCCTATATATTATACTATATAACATGGTAGACAAAAGCCGCAAAAACGATACCCAAGACCTCCTCCCATTTTTAGGGGTCCGACGAAAATGGGGGGCTTTCGCTCTCCATATATTTGTGCAGTTCGTCTTCATCTATAGCATCTTCGTGATACACGACCACGTCGCCAGCGGTTGGCAGGGCTTTAAGACCCTAAAAGCAATCGTCGCAGACATTGCACCCGGCATCGCTGCAGCGGCGTTCATCCCAATACTCATATTTGCGGAGGTAGAAATTCTAATGATCCTATACAACATGGTCAAAGAACAAATTGAAGCCCGTCAGAGTCGGCGAATCGAAAAGGTACGCGCTGAAGGTAAAGCCGAAGGCATCGTCGAAGGCAAAGCAGAAGGCATCGTCGAAGGCAAAGCAGAAGGCAAAGCCCTTGCACAGCAAGAGTGGCGAGAGTGGCTTGAACGCAAAGAAGCCGCCGAAGCCGCCGGTACCTCCTTCGACGACCCCCCACCCAGTTAAAAACAAAACCGTGCAAATTTCGTTGGTCGGGGTAGACCCAAGACCGCCGCGAAGCAGTCCGGTTGGTCAGCAAGTTTACTTATCACCCATGTTCCAAACTTGTTTTGACATGTTCCAGTATTTTGAGAACAACCCCTCGTCATAAAGGAAATTGAGCTCTCCCCCGATAGATGCGGTTTGATCAAGTTTCAGAGTTTAATCGGGTCACTCCGACAGGTGTGCCCCGCCCTGGTACGCGCGTGTTTTCAACCACGCCGAGCGTCCAATCCCTTGATAGGTATGCATTTCCCCCGCGCCGCGCGTTCGATCAACTGGTAGGCACTGTTTTCCAACCGCGCCGACCATCCAATCACCCGGTAGGCGCGCAGTTCCCCCCTCTTCCGATCCAGCGGATCGCAATGTCTATAGCACACAATATGCCCAAAGACCCGCACTCCAGCGGATTGCAATGTGTCATTCAATTTAACTTCACCACCGATTTTGATTGTCAAATTTCATTAGCACCCCCGAACCCCTACACACCCTATGAGCGAAGAATATTCAGTGACAGAACGCTGAAAATATGGTATCATTAACCACATAATGGTGCTTCTGCTGTTCGACACACACGGTGCGAAAGAATCAGCATGGAACGCAACGCAAAAAACGCAATCTACCATAACGCAAAACGACGCAAAACCGCACAGCGTCTAAAAAGAGACTATTTCGCATTTTGCGTTTGACGCAAAAATAGAACTCAAAACGCAAATGCAAACGCAATTAAGATAACTTTGTCGGCTTAACCATAATCAATCGGAGATGGACAATGAGTATTGATACTATTTTTACTGCTAACGAAGAACACCTTCGCCACCTTAATCCTATAGCTGCTACCGATTTCTTCAGGGAGCTCCTACGAACAGAAGCCTTGAGACTACCGCCGGGAAGCTGCAAAATTAATGTGCCACGTCAAATCTATGCTAAGGATGGCGGGATCGATGGGACCGTTGACGCTGACTCCTGTGTGACACAAAGCAATATAATTGCGCCCGGCAAAAACGGTTATCAAATCAAATCGGGAAAGAAGTTTAAACCATGGCTGGCAACGGATATCAAAAAGGAACTCTTCGGTGAAAGAAGACCGCTCAATAGAGAAAACCTTGGCCAAAATATTCGCGCCTGTCTTGAGGACAATGGCACTTACGTTTTAGTCCGTATCGGAATTAGCCTCAGTAAGTCCGAAACCAAAAAAGCCCGTTCTCACATTGAAAAATACCTAAAACAAAAGTGCAAGTTTAAGAATCCCAAAGTCAAGGTGTGGAGTCAGGATGACCTGATTGATTTCCTTGACGAGTTCCCACTATTGGTATTGGGACTCAGGGGACTCCTTAAAGAGAAATTGAAACCGCATTGGAGATGGTCGGGCGTTAGTAGTATGCAGGTTCCATTCGTTTGTGGAAAATCGCAGAAAAAATTGATTGAGAAAATCCGAAACGAATTGCGGCGAAGCGATCGGGCGGTTTACGTACCAGTGTGGGGGGACCCAGGTGTTGGCAAGACGAGGCTGGTTTTAGAAGCCACAAAGACCGACGATCTCTCCCCACTTGTTATTTATTCTGATTCGGCCGCTCAGTTTGAATCTAGCGTTTTGATGGATGCAATCTGTTCCGATAACAACCTCTCCGCCATTGTCGTGATTGATGGCTGTGAGCCACACAACCAAATTCGTATATGGGATGAACTGAAAAGTCAGGGACCTCGAATTAAGTTAGTTACCATCTCGAACAATTACGACAAGATTCCCGAGGAAGTTTCTGACTGTCAAGTTTTGCGCTTGGATAACGAACAGATTATTGAGATTATTCAGCACCACGAGATCCCCAAGCCCCAAGCTGACCGACATGCGTATCTCTGTAGTGGTTCTCCACTGATGGCGAATCACGTTGGTAAAGTTCTTGCCCATTCTTCAGGAGACGCATCCGAAGTACTGAGTCAGGACACCATCTACCAGAATTTCTACATTGACTTCCCAAAGGAGCATCCAAGTAACCCAGAGGTTCAACAGAGAGAATTGGTGCTTCAACATATCGCACTTTTTAAGCAATTCGGTTTTAAGGGCCCTGTTTCCTGTGAAGCCCAAGCCATTGCCAAAAAGGTTAAGGATGTTGATTCACGAATCACTCCGGGGATATTCCGAAAAATTGTTAAGGATTTACAGAAACGCGGAATCCTTAAAGGTGAACATACGCTCAACATCACACCAAAAGCCCTTCATATCAAGTTATGGGTAGACTGCTGGGAAACTTATTACGATGATGAATTCGACCTTGAGGAGTTCATCCAAGACTTAGAAGAGTTCACCCCAGACTTAATACCGAAATCACCGAAATTAGTTGAATGGTTCTATGAGATGTTTCGGTACGCCGCCGAATCGGAGGTAACCTCCAGAATTGTCAAGGAATTTCTTGGTCCAGATGGGCTATTCGGCGATGGCGAATATCTGAAAACAGAGTTGGGCAGTCGCTTTTTTTTCGCACTGACTGACGCGGATCCAGAATCTGCCCTAAGATGCCTTGAGAGAACCATAGGAAACTGGGATAAAGAGACCCTTTTACAATTCACAGAGGGACGAAGATACGTGATATGGGCACTTGAAAAAATTGCCGTATGGCGTGATTGGTTTACCGATGCCGCACAGTTGCTCCTCGCCCTTGGCGAAGCGGAGAATGAAACTTGTTCAAACAATGCCAGTGGAACCTTTGCGGCACTCTTTTCATCGGCCACTGGTACAGTGGCACCAACCGAAGCATCCCCTCCGGAACGGTTGCCGGTCTTGAGAAAGGCGTTTGAATCCGGTTCAAATGAACGGCGTACCCTTGCATTAAGAGCGTGCAATACTGCGTTAGAATCAGAATATTCTACTCGACTCATAGGGGCAGAACATCAAGGGTTACGCCGGGAACCTGAACTGTGGATGCCCGAAACGTATGGCGAACTTTGGGATGCCTATCGTCAGGTCTGGCAACTCCTGTCTGAACAATTAGAATATTTGCCTGAAGATGAGCGTAACGCGGCAGGAGCCGTTCTGATTGGACGTTTACGCGCACTTGAGAGGATTCCAAATCTAAGAGATATGGTTGTGGAGACAGTTGAGACCATTGTCCAAAAAAAATATATGAACAAAAAACAGCTTATTGAGGGAATCAGCAAAATCCTGTACTATGATGACTCCCATGGCGACCACGGCCTATCGGACAAAACCCGGCAACGGTTGGAGGAACTCAAGGATGAATTGGTCGGTTCGGACTTTCATTCTCGGTTGCAACGGTATGTTGGGCTAGCTTTGCTAGAGGACAAGTACGACGCAGACAGAAAACCCGTAGATCCGGTAAAGTCTCATCTTGAGGCACTCTCCCAACAAGCTGTTAAAGATCCTTCCCTTTTAAAATCTGAACTCCATTGGCTCGTCACAACGGAGGCAAAGAAGGGATACCATTTTGGGTATGAACTTGGGAACAGAGACGATGGATTTCCCCTGCGGCCAACACTGCTTGATGCTCAACGAAACGCAGAGGAGAGGGTGAGTTTCTCTTTTCTGGGGGGCTATTTCCGCGCAATCTTCGAGAAAGACGAGCCGAAGTGGGAAGAACAACTTGACGCGCTGGTTGATGATCCCACACTCAGGGTCGCAATTCCAGAGCTCACGCATCGTTCTGACCTGACAGATCGAGCGGGTTTGCGTTTACTCAACCTCGCTGAAAATGGTATCATCAATCACAACCACTTCGACATTTTCACCGACGGCACAGCGATTGAGGGGCTATCCGATGAAATCTTCACGAAATGGATTGAGTTCCTGATGAGTGCCACCGACAAAAACGCTGTGTCAATTGCATTGCACCTCTACAACGACTACCACATTCATCACAAACCAGAGCCGACTCTACCACCTGACTTGACCTTCCAACTGCTCACCCATCCATCCCTGTTTGAAGAATCAGTTCAATATCAATTTAATGGGATGACAGATCACTATTGGACAGAGATTGGGAGAGCGTTCCTGAACTGCTATCCAGAACAGAGTTTAGAGCTTGTGGAGCCAATGCTCTCTCACTTTGGTGAGGTTGGTGTAATTTTTGGCGTTGACTCCCAAACATGCTCGGTGCTGGATGAAATTACGAAACAACATCCCACAGAAGTCTGGGAGCAAGTCAGCAAACTCTTGGCGGACCAAACGCGTTCTGCCAGATCGGTTGCCCTAGAAGAATGGCTAAGAGGAGAAGATTTCTCGAATTTCGCGCCAATAGAAGATGAAAATGAAAAAGTGCCCCTGACACTCATCCCACCTGAAAAAATCTGGGAATGGATTGATGAAGACGTGGAAAAGCGGGCCTGGTATTTCGCTGGCAAACTCGTCCCTAAGACCCTTTCAGCAGAGGAGTGGCCAACTTCTCTGGTGCGAGAGCTCCTCGTTCGTTACGGTAAACAAGAGGATGTTCGCGGATGTCTAAGTTCAAATTATTTAACAGAAGGATGGAGTGGGCCTGCCCCTTTGCACTATGAAGATAAGCGACAGAAGCTACTTCACATCAAGGAGAGAGAAAATAGCGAGCGTGTCAAACGTTGGATTCGTGAATTTACGGCGGGGTTGGAAGAAATAACCGAACAGGCAAGGATTTACGACGAAAGAATGTACTAAGTTCTGGTTGACATCCCTGTCAAAAAGGAAGGCTTGCTGCATGAAACGTTATCCTGAATATAAAGAAAGCGGTGTGGTGTGGATTGGTGAGATACCGGTGCACTGGGAAGCGAAAAAATTACGATATTTCTGCTCTATGAAATCAGGAAATGGATTCTCGCATGACTTACAAGGTAAGACAGGGTTAGAAGTCCCTTTCTTCAAAGTATCGGATACCAATACACCTGAGAACAAGGTAGAAATGTTGTATGCCCAGAACACCGTGTCCCACCAAGAAGTTCTTGATTTCAAGTTTATACTTCATAAACCAAATAGTATCGTGTTTCCGAAAGTAGGTGCTACACTACTACTGAACAAGAGGCATATCCTCACTAAAGAATCATGTATAGACAATAACATGATGTCCCTATCTTCAGATCTAGCAGACCATAAATTTCTGTACTATGCGATGTTGAATGTTGATTTTAGGCGGCACTATCGGGCTGGCACAGTTCCATCAATAAATGAGTGGGAAGTTGGAGATATCCGGATTGCATATCCTCCACACTCCGAACAAACCCAAATCGCTAATTTCCTCAACCGCAAAACCGCAAAAATAGACGAACTCATCCGCATCAAAGCACGAATGGTAGAACTACTACAAGAAAAACGAACCGCCCTGGTACATGAAACAGTGACGAAAGGACTTGACCCAAATGTGGAGATGAAACCGTCGGGGGTGGAGTGGATTGGGGAGATACCGGCACATTGGACTGTTACAAGATTGAAATATCTCGGAGAATCAATAATTGGATTATCATACAAACCAGAAAATATTACAGATGAAAAGAACGGAACTCTTGTGTTAAGGGCTTCTAATATTCAAAATGGAAAGCCATCGTTCCTTGATAACGTATATGTCAATGCTGAAGTCAATGAAAAATTGTACTTAAAAGAGGGAGATATATTGATATGTTCTCGGAGTGGAAGTAGAGAACTGATAGGGAAGAATATCACTATAACAAAGGAACTTGAGGGTGCCACATTTGGAGTATTTATGACTGTATTTAGGACAAAATTCTTCCGGTTCATTTCGCACTTTTTGAATTCCCAAGTTTTCAACAACCAAGCTGGTCTCTTTTTTACTTCTACAATCAATCAATTAACCCTTGACACATTGAATAATTTTTTAATTTGTTTTCCTACAGATGAAAGGGAACAGATCGAAATCGCCAACTTCCTCAACCACAAAACCGCAAAGATCGACGAACTCAGATCCAACGAACAGCGAAGCCTTGAACTCCTCAAAGAATACCGCCACACCCTCATATCCGAAGTGGTGACAGGCAAGATAGATGTCCGAAACGAGGTATAGCCCATGCCAACGTATACCGAGACAGACTTTGAAAACCACATTGAATCCCAGTTGAACCAGTCGGGCTACCGGTCATTACCGCAGGCAGACTATGATAAAGACTTCTGCCTAATTCCCCATGAAGTGCTACAATTTATTCAGGCGACCCAACCGAAGGAGTATCAGAAATTGCATCGCCAGTACGGGGCGGAGACATCACAGAAACTCCTTCTTCGCATAAGCAAAGTGATTGCGAGTCGTGGAGTGCTAGAGGTGCTGCGGCACGGCGTTAAAGACCGGGGGACGACCTTAAAACTGACCTACTTCCGTCCATCAAGTGGTATGAACCCCGACCATGAAACGCTCTACGCCCAAAACCGATTCACGCTGATTCGACAACTCAAGTATTCAACGCGCAACGAAAAATCGCTCGATATGGTTCTGTTCCTCAACGGCCTACCGCTAGTCACAATGGAGCTCAAGAACAGCCTCACCGGTCAGGTGGTCACAGATGCGGAGAAACAGTACCGAGTCGATCGCGACAAGGGAGAGCCGTTGTTCAAGTTCAAGCGGTGTCTGGTCCACTTTGCAGTCGGGAACGAAAAGGTCTCAATGACAACCCACTTAGATGGCCCCGCTACGCGGTTCTTTCCGTTTAACAAAGAGATCGAAAACCCAATAAACCCCGACGGTCACAAGGTCGCGTATCTGTGGGATGACATCCTACAGTCCGATAATCTAATGGACTTAATCAACAACTTCATCCACGAACAGGAGGTGACGGTCACGGCTTACGACTCCAGGCACGAAGAGGTGAGAGAGCAGAAGCGCGCTGTGCTCGTTTTCCCTCGCTACCACCAACTCGACGTGATTCAAAAATTGAAGGAGGCGGTCGTTGCGGATGGCGTTGGGACCAACTACCTCATCCAACACGCCACAGGGAGCGGCAAATCGAACTCAATCGCATGGTTAGCGCACCTGCTCACACACCTATACCGCGCACCAACGGACACCGAACGCATCTTTGACTCGGTCATCGTCGTCACCGATCGGCGCGTGTTGGATAGGCAACTTCAGGAGCGAATCAAGCAGATAGAACAGGTCGAAGGCGTGGTGTACCCCGTTGATGGTACCTCAGCGCAACTCAGAGAATACCTCGAATCCGCCAAAGACATCATCATCTCGACAATTCAGAAATTCAGCGTAATCGCCGAAGTGATCGGGGAGCTCAAGAGCAAGACCTTCGCCGTGATTGTTGATGAAGTCCACTCATCGCAGAGCGGCGAATCCGCAAAGAATCTCAGAGTGTCCCTCTCAAAAGGCATCCCGGTAGAGGGAGAGGATGATGACGACCCCGAAATATCGGATATGGATGCCCGAATCATTGCGGAGCTGGAACGGCGCAGGTTGCAGAAGCATATCTCCTATTTCGGGTTCAGCGGCACCCCTAAGAACAAAACGTTGGAACTGTTCGGACGCCAGGACGAGGACGGAAAATTTGTCCCGTTCCACGTTTATTCGATGCGCCAGAGTATCAGCGAAGGCTTCACCCTTGACGTGTTGCAGAACTACACCACCTTTAAGCGATACTTCCAACTGGTCAAAAGTGTGCCGGAGGATAGAGCGTATGACAAGCAGCGGACGTTGCGGATGCTGACGAATTACGTTGACCTACAGCCCCACAGCATCGAACAAAAAACACGGATTATTCTAGAACACTTCACCGACCACACCGCAAAGACGATCGAAAGTAAGGGGCGGGCCATGTTGATTACGCCATCTCGGTTGCACTGTGTCAGATATAAGCAGGAATTTGATAAGCAGATGCAGGAGATGGGCTTATCCTACGGGTGTCTGGTGGCATTCAGCAGCACAGTACACGATATCGACAACGGGCAAGACTACACCGAAAACGGGATGAACGGCTTACCGCCGAGTGCCTCAATTGCGAACAATTTCAAAGACCCGCAGTACCGGATTCTGATCGTATCGAACAAGTTTCAGACCGGGTTCGATGAACCGTTTCTACAGACGATGTACGTCGATAAGCGGTTGGATGGGCTTCAGTGCGTCCAGAGTTTAAGCCGCTTAAACCGCGTCGCCCCCGGTAAGACAGGAACCCTGGTGCTCGACTTTGTGAATGAACCTGACCAGATACAGGAGGCATTCCAATAATACTATGGGGCCGCGAAACTTGAGGAGGAGACGGACCCGAATCGGTTGTATGACCTACAGGATCGGTTGGCGGATTTTGACCTCTACGATGAGGACACCATCGACCAATTCTGCCTCATCTTTTACGACCCAGAGCAACCCGCAGAATTGCTACAGGGGGTTTTGGATACGGTGGTCGAGAAGTGGTCAGAGCTTGAAACGAATGACGAGAAGGAGGAATTTCGTTCTGCCCTGCAAAGTTACATCCGCCTCTACGGCTACATCTCCCAGTTGATTACCTTCACTGACCCAGCGTTGGAAAAACTGTACGTCTTCGGCCGCAATCTCAACCAGAAGCTGCCGAAACGGGAGCATCCCGACCTGCGTGAAGTGCTGGAATCTGTTGACTTGGATTCGTTTCGTGTGGAGAAAGTTCATGAGAATATAGAACTACCCCTCGAAGCGCGGGATGGCGAGATTATAGGGATTGGTAGCGATGTGCACACCGTTCGGGACCCGGTGGAGGATTTACTCTCCCAAATTATTCAGACGTTGAACGAGACCTTTCAGACAGACTTCACAGTGGAAGATAAGGTTGACATTGAGACAATGCGCCAAAAGGTACACGAGCACGAAGAACTCCGGCAGGTGAGGACGGGCGATAATACGGAGACCAATAGACGCTACAAGTTCGATCAGGTATTTGATGACATTTTATTAGAATTCGTCGAAAGCAAACTGGAGCTCTATAACAAATTATCAAGACCGAAGATCAATGACTTCCTCAAGCGTCGTCTCTATCAAGACTATTTTGAGCAAGAGCGATAATTGGTCTGCCATCAATTTGTTTGCACCCCGTGGGTGGGAACTCCCTTTCCCACCCTTCGGCAATCAACCCGTGGGCGGGAACTCCCTTTCCCACCCTTCGGCAATCAACCCGTGGGCGGGAACTCCCTTTCCCACCCTTCGGCAATCAACCCGTGGGCGGGAACTCCCTTTCCCACCCTTCGGCAATCAACCCGTGGGCGGGAACTCCCTTTCCCACCCTTCGGCAATCAACATAACCCGTGGGTGGGAACTCCCTTTCCCACCCTTCGGCAATCAACCCGTGGGCGGGAACTCCCTTTCCCACCCTTCGGCAATCAACCCGTGGGTGGGAACTCCCTTTCCCACCCTTCGGCAATCAACATAACCCGTGGGTGGGAACTCCCTTTCCCACCCTTCGGCAATCAACATAACCCGTGGGCGGGAACTCCCTTTCCTACCCTTCGGCAATCAACATAACCCGTGGGTGGGAACTCCCTTTCCCACCCTTCGGCAATCAACATAACCCGTGGGTGGGAACTCCCTTTCCTACCCTTCGGCAATCAACATAACCCGTGGGTGGGAAATCCCTTTCCCACCCGTCTTCAAATACCCGTGGGATACCTCATGATGACTTTTCAAACACGCGCCAAGTGAAACGCAAAAAAGGTTGATATAATCCACAATTCCACGTATAATAATAAATACCACATTTATTGGGAGTTTTGAGCATCTTGAGCAGTTTGGTTTATAGTCCCGAACAGATTAAACAACGCATACCAGAGGGCACTATGCACGAATTTCCTTTAATCCAACACTATATTGAACAAGGCCGTGACGAAGGTGAAAGAAAGGGCACTGTTGAATCCATTCTCACGTTGCTAGGGGCCCGATTCCATCCTAATGCTGTGCAGGTCTTAAAGCCTAACCTTGAAACTATTGACGATTTGTCACGTCTCAGAGAATTGCTACTCGCCGCACCCTATGCAGAAAGCCTAGAAGCGTTCATGCAAAGCGTCTACGAAAGTATGCACTCTTGTGTAACTTGATATCTAGTGAATTCGGACAACAGACCAAGGAGAATTAAATGAAAGAGATATATCAAAAAATCCCCGAACTCATTGAGGAGGGCGAGATTGCCGCGTATTGCACAGTTGTGGAAACGAAGGGGTCAACGCCGCAAAAACCCGGTTCCAAGTTGTTGATTTTACCCAACTTACGTAATGTCGGGACCCTGGGCGGCGGGTGTGTGGAAGCCGAAGCTCGCCGACAAGCAATCGGGTTAATGCAGGGCGGATTCCCCCGTCTGCTTGAATTTCGATTGGACAGCGACTATGGTTGGGACGACGGACTGATTTGTGGGGGAAACATGAAAATCCTCATTGACCTCCCCAAGACTCAAGCGGAAGCGTTTATGTTTACCCGTCTGCAAGCGTTGAACGCGGAAAAAGTGCCAATCGTTTTTGCGACAGTTGTGGAGAGCGAAATCGAGGCTATCCAAGTCGGCGCGAAAACGATCTTCGCAAACAATCAGGAGCAGATCGGTTCGTTGGGAGACCCTGAATTAGAAGCAGATATTGAAGAACAACTCACAGAGGTACTCGCGGAAAATTCACCCGGCGTTTTTCGCTGGAAAGATGGTGCCGCGTCGGTTTTTCTTGACCCGATGCAACCCCGTCCGACACTGCTCATCGCCGGAGCGGGGCATGTTGGGCAGGCACTCTGTCATCTCGGCAGTTGGTTGGATTTCGATCTCGTTATTGTTGATGACCGTGTGGATTTCGCGTCAGAAGAACGGTTGCCTGAGGCGAAAGAGATTATCGTCGGTGACATCGCCGAGGAATTGCGGAAATATCCCATCGACCATTTAACCTACGTTGTCATCGTCACACGCGGACACCAGCATGACGAGGAAGCCCTTCACAGCGTTGTCGAGTCGAATGCCCGTTATATTGGGCTCATCGGTAGCCGCCGGAAAATCAAGCTTATCTTTGATGACCTGTTGGAATTTGGTATTTCTGAAGAGAACCTCGCTCGCGTTTACGCCCCAGTTGGGTTGGACATCAATTCAAAAACCGTTCCCGAAATCGCTGTGAGTATTGCAGCTCAACTGATTCAGATGCGGAACGCTCCCTCAAAGGCGATCCGCTTTGACGCACAACCCGCCCGAATGCCCACAATTAAGGTGAGATAAAATGAACAGAACTCGTGAACCAAAGCTGGGTGAAATTGAACTGGAATCGGATAAGCAGCATTCAGCAGAAGAGGTTATCAAGGTTGTGACCACCGCGCTCGATGCGGTCAGTGAACAATCGGATAAAATTAAACATCGGTATTCAAGTGGGGATATCTACTACCTCCTGCGAAATATGTTGGAATATATAAACGCATTTATAGATGGCGAATTCATACTAAAGCGTCTTAAAAAGGGACACTGGCGAGTTGAGTATCTTGAGGAGAAGCTTGCGAAGCGCAAATCCGACGAACAACATAAAAAAGAGATAAAGCGAACCGCAAAAATTATCCAAGAGCTGAGCGGTCGCCTCCCCCCCTGGGGCGAAAGAAAACCGAAATGATAGCCCGCTTAATCTGCGAAATCAAGACTTTTAACGCAGGGGGCGCAGGGGCGCAGTGTCTTGTCCCTTCTCTGTCTTTTCTCTGCGTCTCTGCTTCTTTGCGTCTCTGCGTTAAGGGTTTAAAGATGTCATCTTGCCACCCGTAAGGGCAGAAATTTATGCTTCTAACAATTACAAGTACACACTCACCAGCGACGGAATTGGGCTATCTGCTCCATAAACACCCCGACCGGTTTCAGTCATTCGACATCTCCTTCGGTCAAGCGCACGTTTTCTATCCTGAAGCGACTTCCGAACGGTGTACGGCGGCGTTACTTTTGGACATCAATCCGATAGGGCTCGTGCGGAACCGTCCCAAAAGCTTCAAAGAAAGTGCGTCTGGCGGGGGACACACACTGGAGGATTACGTCAATGACCGCCCTTACGTTGCCTCCTCATTTTTAAGTGTCGCCATCTCACAGGTTTTCGGCAGTGCGCTGGCGGGTAAGTGTAAAGCGCGGGAGGAACTGGTCAACACGTCAATGCCGCTGGAGGCGAAGTTAATCGCGCTGCCGTGTCGAGGGGGAGAAAGCATCCTTCAACGCCTCTTTGAGCCACTCGGCTACAGCGTAACAGCACAGGGGTATACGCTTGATGAGCAGTTTCCAGAGTGGGGAGAGAGTCCCTATTTCACGGTTACTTTGAAGGCGGGCTGTCGGTTAAGAGACCTGCTGAGCCATCTGTACGTCCTCATCCCTGTGCTGGATAACGAGAAACATTATTGGGTCGCCGATGATGAGGTCGATAAACTGCTACGTCACGGCGATGACTGGTTGGCTGAACACCCAGAGCGAGACCTAATCGTGAACCGTTACCTGAAATATCAGCGGCGGTTAACGCGCATTGCTCTTGCTCAACTGCTCGAAGAAGACCAGTTAGACCCAGATTCTACCGAAGCCGAGCACGCTAAGGAGGAGCAAAGTGTTGAAGCGCGCATTGGCCTCAACGAACAGCGTTTGGGGACCGTTTTGGCAGTGCTCAAACAGTCCGATGCCAAACGGGTGCTAGACCTCGGATGTGGCGAGGGGAAACTGTTGAAGTTGCTTTGGGACGACAAGAGCTTTGAGGAGGTTGTGGGGTTGGACGTGTCACAACGGGCGTTGGAGATTGCGAAGGCGCGTCTGCGCCTTGAACGGCGTCCGGCGCATCAGCAGGAGCGGTTGCGATTGATTTTTGGTTCGCTAATCTATCGGGACAAACGCTTAATGGGATACGATGCGGCGGCAGTTGTGGAGGTCATTGAACACTTAGATCCGCCCCGACTCAACGCTTTTGAGCGCGTACTGTTCGATTTTACAAAACCGCAAACCGTCGTCGTGACAACGCCGAATACGGAATACAATGTGAAGTTCGAGAGTCTGCCCGCCGGAAAGTTTCGCCACAAAGACCACCGTTTCGAGTGGAGGCGCGACGAATTTACGACGTGGGCTGAAGAGGTAGCATCCCGCTTCGGCTATTCGGTGCGTTTCCTACCGATTGGACCAGAAGATTCAGTCGTAGGCGCGCCAACGCAGATGGGCGTTTTTACAAGATTAAACCCGAACACAGATTAAGAAAAGGCAGAGGGGTTCGCTTGGTAAACACAGTTTAGATACGCTCACCCCAAACGGATAGGCTCAAATGAACCTAACAATTCCTGAATTCTCTTTAGTCGTCCTAATCGGCCCTTCCGGTTCCGGGAAATCAACTTTCGCTCGGCAACATTTCAAGCAGACAGAAGTGCTTGCTTCGGATTTTTGTCGAGGGCTAGTGTCTGATGACGAAAATGACCAGGCCGCTACTGATGATGCCTTTGATGTGCTGCATTTCATCGCTGCCAAGCGGCTCGCAAGTAGTAAACTCACTGTCATCGACGCAACCAACGTCAAACCCGAAGACCGCAAGCCGCTATTGGCATTGGCTCGCGAATACCACTGCCTGCCCGTCGCCATCGTGCTAAACCTGCCGACGAAGGTTTGTCAAGAAAGAAACCGGAACCGTTCCGACCGTCACTTCGGCGGACACGTTGTGCGTCAGCAGCGGAGTACGTTGCGCCGCTCATTGCGTGGACTCAAACGGGAAGGCTTCCGATACATCACCGTCCTGAACTCGCCAGAGGAGGTTGAAGCGGCTACCGTTGACCGTCAACCGCTCTGGACAAACTTGAGGAGCGAACACGGTCCCTTCGATATTATCGGCGACATTCACGGGTGCTACGATGAACTGACGGCGTTGCTCAACCTGCTCGGCTATCAGATTGACGGCGAAACTGCCCGTCCGCCCGATGGCAGGAAAGTCGTTTTCCTAGGTGACCTCGTTGACCGCGGCCCCAATAACGCGGCGGTTTTGCGACTCGTAATGGGCATGGTATCCGCAGGGAACGCGCTCTGCATCCCCGGCAATCACGATATAAAACTGCTCCGCGCGCTCAACGGCAGGAATGTGCAGGTGACGCATGGTCTCGCAGAAACATTGGCGGAGTTGGAGCAAGAGACACCCGAATTCAAAGCACAGGTCGCGACGTTTATCGACGGGCTGATTAGCCACTATGTCCTCGACGATGGAAAGCTGGTCGTTGCCCATGCCGGGATGAAAGAGGCGTTTCAGGGACGGGCTTCTGGGACAGTACGAGATTTCGCCCTGTACGGCGACACCACCGGCGAGACGGACGAATTTGGGTTACCGGTCCGCCAAAATTGGGCGGAAGCGTACCGCGGTTCCGCAACGGTGGTTTACGGGCACACCCCAGTGCCAGACGCGGAGTGGCTTAACCGCACGATAAACATCGACACGGGCTGTGTGTTCGGGGGCAAACTCACCGCCCTCCGATACCCAGAGCGAGAACTCGTTTCCGTGCCGGCAAAAAAAACCTATTATGAATCGCCAAAGCCCTTCGGCGACGGGGCGACAGCCCCTCTGCCAGCGGTTGAGCAGCGGAAGTACGGTGACCTTTTGGACATTGATGATGTATTGGGCAAACGCATCATTTCCACCCGTCTACAATCCAATGTGACGATTCGGGAGGAGAACGCAGTCGCCGCACTGGAGATTATGAGCCGATTCGCTGCCAACCCGAATTGGCTGATTTATCTGCCGCCCACCATGTCACCGACCGAGACCGCCCCTGTAGGGGTTGGGTCTCCCAACCCGTCTGTAGGGGCTGGGTCCCCCAACCCGTATTTGGAACACCCCGCCGAAGCGTTCACCTATTATCGGCGCGAAGGGGTGCCAAAGGTTATCTGCGAGGAGAAACACATGGGCTCTCGCGCTATCGTCATCGTCTGCCGCGACGAGAGTGTGACAGAGAAGCGATTCGGTATCGTAGATGAGGGCGTGGGTATCTGTTACACCCGCACCGGACGGCGGTTCTTCGATGACAGGGCCATTGAAGCTCAACTGCTCGCCGCAGTGCAATCTGCGATGGAGACCGGAGGCTTATGGGAGGCGTTAAACACCGACTGGGTCTGTCTCGATTGCGAGCTAATGCCGTGGTCGGTCAAGGCACAGGAGCTTCTACGCCAACAGTACGCGCCCGTCGGTGCCGCCTCTCGCATCGCCCTCAAGGAAGCGGTTGAGGTATTGGAGCAGGCATCTAAGCGCGGTGTTGACCTGAGTCCGAGCGAGGGAACTTCGTCAAGTGCGGGCGAGGAGACCTCAAGCATGGGCGAGGAGACCTCGCCCCTACAGCGTTATCAGGAACGGGCGGAAACGACGTTGCAATACGTTGATGCATATCGGCAGTACTGCTGGCCCGTTGAAACGGTGACCGACCTCAAACTCGCGCCATTCCACATCTTAGCGACAGAGGGCGCAGTCCATATCGACAAAGACCATCTCTGGCATATCGAAACGCTGGCGAAGGTCGGGGTTACCCCGCCCCTACATGCCACAGCTCATAAGGTCGTGGACGTGACAGACATGGCAAGTCAGGAGGAAGGGATTCAGTGGTGGACGGAGCTCACGGAGCGTGGCGGGGAAGGCATGGTGGTCAAGCCGCTTGAATTTGTCGCCAGAGGGAAACGCGGCATCGTTCAACCTGCCGTAAAGTGCAGGGGGCGAGAATACCTCCGAATCATTTACGGCCCCGAATACACCCTGCCCGACAACCTAGAAGCACTCCGGGCGCGTGGGTTATCGGCCAAACGTTCACTCGCCCTTCGGGAGTTTGCTTTGGGAATTGAAGCCTTAGAGCGGTTCGTGCGTCAAGAGCCACTATACCGCGTCCACGAATGCGTCTTCGGCATACTCGCACTTGAAAGCGAGCCTGTTGATCCGCGCCTCTAAGAAAGCAAGATTGGAAGGATGGAAGAGGGGAAGGGTGGAAGAGGGGAAGGATGGAAGATTGGAAGGATGGAAGGAGGAAAATGGTAGATGAATGGACAACCAACAATAAACTACTTTCTCCCGCCACGAATCGAATTCGGTGTCGGGGCGATTCAGAACCTAGCGACACACGTAAAAGCCTTCGGTGCAAAAAGACCGCTGGTCGTCACCGACGAAGGCGTGACAAACGCAGGAATTCTATCGGAGAGCGTTCAGCCGTTGACGCAGGCGGGGATTGGTTACACAGTTTTTGATGCGGTGTTGCCTAACCCAACCGACCAACAGGTCATTGAAGGAATGAAGGTCATTCGGGCAGAGAATTGTGATTTGGTCATCGCCGTGGGCGGCGGGAGCGTGATGGATGCCGCAAAGGCGATTCGCATCCTCAGCACCCACGAACCGCCATTAGAGCCGTACTATGTTGATGTTGGAGGCGTTGACCGCATTAGCGAGAACCTGCCACCGCTAATCTGTGTGCCCACAACTGCGGGAACGGGGAGCGAGGTCTCACAAGGCGCGCTGATTACCGACACCTCCTTCAACACCACAGACCGACCGCGCAAACGGGCGATTTCTACGCCGCACAACATGGCATCACTCGCGCTACTTGACCCGCAATTAACGCTCGGTATGCCCCCGGCATTGACCGCCGCTACGGGGATGGATGCGGTTACTCACGCGATTGAGGCTTATGTCGCAACTCGCTATCACCCGATTTCGGAGGGTGTCGCGCTCCAATCCCTGAAGCTATCGGCGGCAAATATCCGGCGCGCCTACCAGCACGGCGACGATATCACCGCTCGCGGCAATATGCTCATCGCCTCTACAATGGGGGCATTCGCCTTCCAGAAAGGACTAGGTGCCGTCCACTCCCTCGCCCACCAGCTTTCGACCGAAGACCCCATCCCGCACGGCGTTGCGAACGCGCTCCTGCTTCCACCCGTAATGGAATTTAACCGCTCACACGCCGTTGACGGATACGCTGACATCGCAGAAGCGTTAGGCATTGACATATCTGACATGACAAAGCAGGAGGCGGCAACCGCGGCAATTGAGGAAGTAAAATCGCTGAACAGCGCAGTCAATATGCCGAAAGGCTTAGGCGAAGCGGGACTAGACCCCCAACGCATCCCCAAACTCGCAAAGGACGCAATGCTCGACCACTGCTATAAGTCAAACCCGCGTCCCTGCACTGAGGCGGATATGTTACGGTTGTTTGAGGCGGCGTTTTAGTGGTTCACTCGCTAAGTTCGTATGATATTGTAGGGGTAGGTCTTGTACCTACCCTGACCGGCGAATCTTACTCTTCAGTTACTGGTATCGTTGAGATACCTCTGGTTGGTACACCCGATCTAGGTGCCAGACAAAAGGGACACGGATAGTCTTGTGGTCTAGACTTGTTGAGTGAAGATTCGCTCAAAAACGTCTTATGGCAAAGATTGAGAAATTCTTCAGATAATGAGTGTTTTGACTCGACTTCGGTAGCCACCTCCCGGACAACGTCATGACCCAGATATGTGACACAGACAGCGAATAGCCTCGTTATCCGCCCTATTGTAAGGAGAACCGCCATTAGATCAAGTTGCATCATTTCCTGTAGCATACCAGCCTCTTCTTGCCGACAGAACCAACTGTATCGGTCACGCAAAATTTTTTTGGCTTTATCTTTGTCATCGTAATACTCACAAGAGCACCACAACGGGATACAAGCATGATCGGGGAGTTCAACATAGTTCCAATCGGGCTCACGTACGCCGAGTTCAACTTCGTGGATTCGGAAGTGGATACCGTCGATACCCTCTGATAGATGTATCGCGAACACTTCGGGGAAGTCCCAGATCTGGTTATATACAAAATCTACCTGCCCCGCGCCAAATCCGAGGTAATAGGGTTTGTCTGCATCCGGCGATTGCATGATGTACTGCCTTTCGGCGACCATGAACTTGGGCCAGACCTCTGCAATAGGTCGATTTGGGTTGTACTTGGCAACAATCTCACGTGCGCCCTCATGCAGCCAATTGTGGATTTCTTCATAGACTTCTTCCGGCATACTACTAACCGCGCTCATACCGATACCGACCCATTTTTTGGGTAGCCTAAGATGCTTGGGGACAGGTGTTCCGTCAGGAAGAAATCGCTCTACAAGTCCGTCATCTTCCGCGTCAACGGCCTGAACGGTGTCAACGGCATTAGCGACAGGTGCCTCCGGCTCTGCTTTGACCGCACACTCCGGTTCCGTTTGGGGCGGCGGTGTTGAATCTATTATTTCAACTTCAGGTTCAACCACGACGGTCGGAGGTTTTTTAACCGACTCAACGGGTGGTGTGGACTCTTCGACACGCCCTTGTTCGAGGACATGTTTCCCGCCGAAGTAGACTGCCGCTACGAACAGTACAGCACATAAGCAGGCAATGATTACAAGTCTCGGATTCACTGTGAAATCTTCCTGTTTAAGTAGGGAACAGCGATCGCTGTTCCCTACGTTGAAAGCCTCCCTGCGCCTTTGCACCTTTGCGCCTTTGCGTTCAATCGCTCACACCCTTGACCGCAATTTTAATCGCATCCCTTCCATCCAAGTGATAGGTGGTATGGAGCGCGTCAAACCCCTTAGCGACATCCTCTAAAGGCAGGATGTGGCTGACGAACCCATCGAAAAGCGAAGCGTGTTTCTCCAGCATCGGTACGGCGCGGAGGAAGTGGTGCGGTTCAAAGCCCCAGCACGCTTCTAGGCGGAGGTTCTTTCGCATCAGCATCTGGTTGGGATTGCACTCGAAGGTGCCTACGTCCACGAAATGACCGTATTCGACGTAAGTACCGCCGTATTTGATGTAGTCTAACCCTTCGGGGATAGCGGCGAGAAAGCCTGAGCATTCGCAGACCACGTCAGCCCCGTTCCCACCCCAACTGTTTTCGCGAACAATCCGTTTGCGCTCCTCGGGGTCTGGCACGTCATGGATGTTAATCGTGAGGTCTGCGCCCAACCGTTCTGCCATCTCAAGCCGTCCAGCGGGACCGCCAACGACGATGAGCCGGCCTGCGCCTGAGACTCTCGCCCAATTGAGTGCAAGTAGCCCGATAGGTCCGGATCCTTGGATAACAACTGTATCCCCAAACTCAATCTTCGCCCGTGAGACACAGTGGGCGGCACAGGCGGATGGCTCTGCGAGTACAGCGATTTCGGGGGGTAGGTCGGTCTTGATGAACACCTTGGTCGTCGGGTTGGAGACGTAGATGTATTCAGCGAATCCCCCTTTTAGGTACGGTGCTTCCTCCGCCTGTCCAAATCCGTAGCCGCCGCTCGGTGAGAGCGCGACCCGGTCCCCCACCTTGACGGGATTCCCCAGGTCGTCGGTTTCAACGCCTTCGCCGAGCGTCTCGATGATACCTACGTTCTCATGACCGAGTATAATATCGTGCTTGATGTGCTGGTGTTCCCAGTTGTGCAGGTCTGTGCCGCAGATACCGCCCAATTCCTGCTTCAGCAGCAGTGTGCCGGGTTCGGGTTGGGGTATTGGGTATTCGCGGACCTCAAAGTTTTGGCCTACCATTACGGTGGCGCGTGCTGTTCGTTCCATTGTGAAACTCCTTTCTGGAATGTACCAAAGAATCTACCGTTTCATATACTTTAGTGCGACTGTTGGGTTTCACTCTATGTAGTACTATCCACTCTCCTATTGTAATGGCTAAGGTGTGATAGTACTTATGACTTTTGCTTTTTTGCGTCAAGTCATCTTGCCACCCTTTAGGGACCGTTCAACCCAACCTACTGGAATTAAACTACCGTTCCAATCTTCCATCCTTCCAATCTTCCATCCCTCCACCCTTCCAATCTTCTATCCCCGCGTTAAATCTCCATGTCCCTCAAAATAACTGCCGCGGCATTGTGCCCTGGTGCCCCGGTCACTTCACCGCCAGGGTGGGTTCCTGCACCGCACAAATACAAATTCGAGATCGGTGTCCGATAATGCGCCCAACCGGCCATCGGCCGCTGGGCGAGAAATTGAGAGGGCACGGTGTCAAGATGGCGGATATTGCCATCGGTCATCCCAACCCGTCGCTCGATATCGAGTGGCGTAAACAGCGACCAATCCACGATGACATCTCGGATATTCGGTGCATAGACGGATAACGTATCAATAAGCCTCTCGCCCACCTCCTGCCGCCGCAGTTCCCAGTTCCCTTCGCGTAAGTGCACGGGCGCGTATAACACCCAAATCGACATCACATGGTCGCCCGTGTCTGTCATCGTCGGGTCATAGACGGTCGGGATTTGCACTTCCATTACAGGGGTTCGGGACGGCTCACCCCGCTTGGCATCATCCCAACTTCGCTCAAAGTATTCAATTGAGGGACAAATCTTCATCTCGGCGAGATACCGGGGGTCAAAGTCGCCATCAAAGTACGCTGAGAAATCGGGGAGCGCGCTCAGGGCGGCGTGAAATTTCAGATAAGCGGTGCCTGTCTTCAGACGCTGAACCTGCCCCACAAAATTCGCATCAAGCTGCTGGCGTTCCACCAGTTTAAGGAAGGTCCGTTTCGGGTCAGCGTTAGAGACGACGCTCCGGGAACGCATCTCTGTCCCATCTGCGAGAACCACACCGTACGCCACCCCATCTTCAATCAGGATGCGCTCAACCTCTGCCCCAGTCTGCACCGTCGCGCCTCGCTCACGCGCCACGGCCGCCAACGCCTCTGTAATACCGCCCATCCCACCTTTGACGATGCCAACATTCTCAGGATTGCTGAAGGTGTTACACTTGATATACGCATAACACCACGCGCTACCGGGTGCGGATGGGTCTCCCACATCCTGCGCCTGAATGAACGCACCCTGCATGTGCTCTGACTCAAAAAATTCGGCCACAATCTCCGTCATGCTGGCGGTTAGGAGGCGTTCAAAGAGTCCCTCATCATCCGTACCGTGCACCTTCGTTGCGAGTTCACTGAGGGTCGGCGGGCTCGTCAAAAAGTAGGGGTAGATAATCCCCGCCGCACGTTTCCAAAATTCTACCCAGTTCGGAAAGTTTTCAGCATCTCGACGCGAAAAACGCGCAATCTCCGCTTGTGTCTGCTCAAGGTCATCCCACACCAGCAATCGCGTCCGATCCGGATACGGCTGAAACCGTGATGGGTCGAGCGGGTACACTTCAAAGCCGTACTTCCGAAGTTCTAACTCCTCAATCACTTTGGTCTGTAACAGGTGACAGATATAGGAGCAAGCAGAAACGCGATAACCGGGGAACAACTCCTCAGTCACACACGCCCCGCCAAGCAACTCCCGTCGCTCAAGCACACAAACACTCAACCCTGCCTTTGCCAGATACCCCGCCGCAACGAGCCCATTATGCCCCCCTCCAAGAATAATCACATCATAATCAATATTGGACATAGACACCTTCCTTTCTTATCTTCTTGGCGCGCTTGGATTCCATTTCTTTTCCGCCTTGCGCCTTTGCACCTTTGCAATTTCTGCGTCCTTCCGTCTTCTCTTCCGTTGTGTAATACCTATCAAAAACACAAAAACCTATAAAAACCTATAGGCTACATTTTTGTGCTTACTTCCTGCTTCCGAGTCTCATGCCTCGCTTTGAGGACTTATTTGCTCTCCACAGGCGTTTATACTCTCGGTGCAACTCACCGCGAGGGGTTGGGACACAGGTTGATGGCCGCGTTAACATCACGGTCACACACGAAACCGCAATGATCGCACTCAAACACGCGCTCGGATAGGGATAGCGTTGCCTTCTTATCTCCGCAGTTGCTACAAGTTTTGCTCGACGCAAAAAACATATCCGCCTGCTTAACCGGTATGCCATGCCGTTCCGCTTTATACCTCACTTTGACAAGGAAACCACCGAGTGCCGAATCGCTCAGTGCTTTAGCGATTCTTTTGTTTTTCAACATGCCAGAGACGTTGAGCGTTTCAATGCCGATAGCACTGGCACGGCGCACGATATCGGTACTGGCTTTGTGGTGAGCGTCTATTCTGATACAAGCGATTCGGTAGTAAATACTTGCAAGCCTGCGTTTTTGCTTTTGCCAGTTGGTTGATAAGAATTTCCTTCGTGCTAATTTCCTGTTAGCCCGGCGCAACTTGCGGAGATGGTGTTTCAGTGGGCGCGGGTTGTCATACTTCACGCCATCAGAGCAGGTGGCAAGCGTATTGATGCCGACATCGACGCCAATCGGTTTTTGCGGGGCTAAGAAGTCAGATTGGTGCGTGTAATTTGACGGGTCGCAGTGGACGAGGATTGATGCGAACCAACGACCGTCTCTCCGTGAGATAACCACTTTGGCAATATCGCCAGCGAATCGCAACTCCTCGCGCATCTTAATCCAACCAACTTTCGGCAATTTGATACGCTTGCCGCAAACTTTAACGGTGTTCAGTCCATTGTCTGCCTGATAGGATTGTCTATCACTTCGATTCTTAAAGACTGGAAACCGGTTCTGTTTGCTTTTCCATCGCTCAACGGCATCGCCAAAATTGTGGATAGCGTTTTTTGACGCGTTCTGTGAGAGACCGCGCGACCATGGCGCAATCTCATACTTTTTGGCATTAAACAATCGCTTTATGTCATGAAAAGTTCGCCACTGATCTTTATCCAATCCGTCCTTAAAAAGACTCAGGGCGGCATTGTACGCCACACGCGCATAACCACAGTGTTGTGCGAATAGCGTTGATTGCTTGTTGTTCGGATTGAGTTCAATCTTTTGACTTCGACGTTCCAAATTCCATCTCCAACTGTGCTTTTTCCTCGCTCACAATGCCGTCGAGAGGCTCAGCAATTTTCTTTGTTTTATGTGAGCGTCGACCGTAAAGTTTTGCACAAAAAACGGTCATGATTTCCATCACATCACGCGTTAATTCTTCTTCAAAAGACGGCTGTTCGCCTTTATTGATAATGACAACTTCAATGCCTTTCAATTCACAAATCCTGAACAACAAATCCGCACCAAAACGGAGGAGACGGTCTTTATGCGTTAAAACCAAGCGTGACATTTGACCATGTATCATCAATTCCAAAAGTCGTAATAAGCCTTTTTTGTTGTAGTTCATGCCACTGCCGAGGTCCCTAATGATTTCTGTCCGCCAACCATTTTTGTTACAAAATGCCTCAAGAACAGCATGTTGGCGTTCTAAATCCTCCTTCTGATCGCCACTAGAGACACGCGCATAGGCAATTGTTGGATAATGCTTATCGTTTGTACCAAGCAAATCAGCCAAATCATACATCCGTTGGCCGCCTGGTGTCCGGTGTGCGGGGTGAATTTTACCTTCCTTTTCCCAATTCCGCAGTGCCTGTACCGACACTCCTAAGAGTTGCGCGGCTTCGCCTATCTTGACAAGTCTATTATTCATGCCTTTATTATTACCGAAAACAGTGACAATAGTAAGCCTAAATCTAACATGCTTTAGGTTTTGGCAAGTTTTTATAGGTTTTGGTAGGTTTTACCAGATTTTACGACTCTGCAACGAGCCCCTCTTCTTCCATCCTTCCAATCTTCCTTCATGTAATCACCCAAAAGACCGCCCGACTCCCTCCCCGAACGAACCGCGAAGGGTGCTGTATCCAACGCTCCAACCGCCTTGTCCGATACGCCCAACAGACAAATACCAAAACCGCAAGACTCAATACACTGAGCACCAAGCCTGAATAGAAACTGCGCGACACGTAACGCATCCGAATTGTATAGCTCCCTGTCTCATTCAATCGCATCGCAAGCAGGCCATTATAATCGAAGCACTTTCCACGGTTCGTATACCAATCTCGATGATAATTCTGATTGATGACTAGCACATCAGGCTTTTGAACGTCCACCTCCACGGTCATCGAATTGGGTCGAAACGTTACCTTCGCGCTGTTTTGCGTCAAGTCATCTTGCCACCCGTTAGGGTCGGTTTCAAGGCAGAACGCCTCCCCACGATATTCGGGATTCAGGGTGGTGTTATTATTCTTATCCACGAAATACTTAGGGATAGCGTACTCTGGAAGGGGAATCCCTGTGTACCAATCGACAGTCCCGACATCCCGAATCAAATTCAGATACGTGACCGCCCGAAACGGTTCGCGCCGGGCACGCTCGAGGTCTACTCCCTTCACGTTAAAAAACTCAGGCTCACGAGTTAGGAACTCTTTTGGCGTATCAAAATCGTAGATTTCCCCCTGAATCTTCGCCATCTTGGGATACAAAAACCAGAGCCCTCCGACGATTAGCAGGATAGCCACAAGGTGCTCTAGCCATTTCGGACGCAACCGACTCAACACCCAAAAGCAGTGTCCTGATGCAATCGCCAGCGTGAACGCAATCTGAAAACTGAAATACTTAGGAGGCTGACGCACAGCGTTAAAGATTGGTAGATGCCAGAACACCTTAAACAGGTCAATCGGCGCGTTGTCTGTCATCAGAAGCCAGCCGAACAACATCAACGCGATGCCCCACGGCAACGCTCTCCTCCAGAACAGGAACAGGGAGACCACGAATAGCAAAACCGGAATCCACCCCAGCGTCATATAATCCGACTTGCCACCCCAACCGAGCGGTTCCTTCCACAGCCGCTCGAACTTATAGCCAGAGGGGTCGTATGTCTCGGCATAGAAAAACAGATCCATGTTGGACAATCCACCCTTCGCGTTGATGTGTTCAAGCGCGGGGAGGATGCGTACCATCCCAATGAAAAAGGTGACTCCTAAAGCGAGGAGGCATACCTTCAACGGTCGAATATCGAATCGGCGCGACGGCTCATCGGGCGTGAATGTGCTGAATATCGGAACGACATCCATCAGACAAATCACCCCGACATAAAACATCCCCATAAAACAGGTCAATTTTCCGTCTGACATCATTGTGTAAAACACGAAGGGCAGAATAAGCAACGCCCGCTTATGTCCCCGACACGCGAATCCGACCAGCAACAGACACAGCGGAAGGAAGGTTGCATACACCTCATTTGGATTCCCACCGCCCAAGCGAATCGGGACAAACAGACTGGTGCCAAAAATCAGCCCGGCAAAGAGGGCACCCCACCGCGTGTATCGGAGGATGTACCGCCCCAGCGCGTAGGTCGCCAGCCCACCGATGAGTACGCCCAGATACCCGATCAGTTTAAGCCCCAGAACAGGGCCAAACAGAATCGACAGCACCACTAACGGATTCAGGGTTGGGTCTTCAGGGTCACCAATCGTCGGGAAGCCCCCGCCAAACCAATACGCACGAAGCGGGAACGTGTGGTATTCTAGCAAACTCTTTCTCACCGACTCATGGCGCGAGGCGTATTGAAAGAAGTCACCATTATGATTCAGCTTCCCTCCTGACAAAAGCAGCGGCAGGGTCGCTGAAGTAATGACAACAAATATAAGCCCAAATGCAACCAGATCGAGCCAATTCTTCATCCAGCACTTACCCCCTGTTAAGCTATAATGCCTTTAGATCATTGACTTCGCCTTTAATTCAAGATACCTGTTAATCACCGCCATCGACAACTGATGCGCTGGGACATCAATCGTTATCACACCACGCCTCACTAGCATCTCCAACGCCTCCCGCTTCTCCCTCAACAATTTTTCAGCAATCGCCTTCTGATAGACCTGCTTCGATTCCTGCGGCGATAGTTGTGCCAAAGCGAGAATATTAGAGTCAGTCAACGTCACGCAGACTACAAGGTGATGCTTCGCCAACTGTGCCATATAGCCCGACAACGCGCTCGCAGATTCTTTGTCGAAGATATTCGTGAAAAGAATAATGAGCGCGCGTTTCCTGTGCTTCGATGCCAAATATTCAAAAGCGTACTCAAAACTCGGCTCAACCAACTGCTCCCGTACATCGTAAAGCATTTCAAGCATTGTGAGAAACTGCTTTTTCCCAGGCTTCGGAGTGACATACTGGTGAACCGTATCGGAGAACGTGAGCAATCCGACCTTATCCCCTTTCAGGGTGGACACATAGCTCGTCATCAGGGTGGTATTGATTGCGTAATCCAACTGGATGAGGTCGCCAATCGGCAATGCCATCAACCGCCCTGTGTCGAGCATTATGATAATCTCTTGACTCCGTTCCGTCTCAAATTCACGGACAATCGGTTTATGTCGCCGCGATGTCGCTTTCCAGTCAATTCGCCGGTAGTTATCATCGGGATGATATTCCCGCAAGCGTTCCAGTTCTGTTCCCTCTCCAAACCGACGCGAATTTCTGACCCCCATCTCGTGCAACATCCCCCGTCTGACCAGCAACTCGTACTTTTGCACCTCCAACAGGTTCGGATAGACCTTTATTTCCGCTCGCGCCGAAAATCTGCGCTGGCGACTGACCAACCCCAAAACGCCCAAACAGCGCAGATGAATATCCCCAAACTTGTAAAGCCCACGCCTCAACGGTTTAAGATGGTAAGTCACAGCGTAAGTGGAATGTGGTGCCACCTGAAATTCGTGGATAACCTGATCAAATCGAAACGCCGCCGGAAAATCGTCCTTGAGGCGAAAATGCAATATATACCGTGAACTGTTGGTGATATAAATCGAAACCACATTTTCCGCACCCAGCGAAAACTTAGAATCCATCTCTCGACTCAAATCAACGCTCTCAAACAACGGCGAAGTCAGATAATCCAAGCCTCCAAAGCAAACCATCACCAGCAAGTAGACGATGCCGACTCCTAGCCAAATCGACGAAAAACTGTAAAGCGCGATCGGAATCGCGGTGATTAGCAATAACAGTAGCGCACGACTACTCAGTTGCATTATCCCTTTTCCCTCCCTCCTTCCGCTCCTACTGGCCCAGGCCGCTCCTGCTGGATTGCCAAATCCAGCAGATCCGTGTTGCGGGTTAATAGTGAAAGTTGCTTAGTCGCGCAATTCATTGCGCGTTCTTCCAATCCTCCCCTCTTCCCCCTCTTCCATCCTTCCATTCTTCCCTGCGTTTCACGCACTAATTATCATCATCTCGTTCACTCAACAACTCGCCCCGCGCCAGCCGCTCCGCATTCTCCGTTGACCAAAGGATGTTCTTCATCAACTTCTGCGCTGTGATATAACGGGTCGCCGCCAAAATCTGAATCCGCTTCTCTTCTGGGTCATCCGTGAGCTCATAATGCCGAAAAGCGACCTCAAGCACTTGGAACATGTGCAACTCGGCATCCTCACGCAACAGGATATGACACAACGCCTGCTTGAGCTTATCAATATCATGGCCCTCTTCGAGATACTGATTGACCAAGATTTCTGCCTCATAGACTTTCTGGAAGTCCGCCAACTCCTGAAGCCGATCCAACATCTGCTTAATGGAATCGTATGTTTCATCAAGCCGTTGCCCTGGCTTGGGGATACGTGCGGCGGGCATGTTGAGCCATCGGAGATAGGTGAGGAAGACGGCACCGTGGAAGATGCCACGCAGCAGTTCTGCACTCGGGGCGTAATGGAATCCACAGTAGAGGGCGTGGGCGTATGAGTAGATATTCGCCACATCGTGCCAATCTCCCTCATTTTTCAGGTGGAAGCGTACGGTACGAACGGCTGAAGCGTAGGTCATCGCCCGACAAATATCGGTCGGATTAACCCCAGCACGGAGCCGGGCCTCCAGTTCTGCGACAATCGGCATAAAATCATCGCCAAGCAAAGTTTGCGAAAATTCGGAAATATCGAGCGATGCCTCATTCGCCTGATTCTCCTCCCAGATATCGTCTATCCGCGTGAAGATATCCTCCAAGACGGGTACGGAATCCGCCCACCGCGACGTTTCTTCGTGCCGCGTCCGGCTGACCAGGTCGATGATAATCGGGCGTAAAATCTCGTGCGCCCCTTCCCATTCGACATAATCTAACGCCTCAAACATCTTGTTCGCAAAGTCGACGGCGTGCCCGTCACCGGTGAAGTAGAAGTCGGTTGCGGCGGTGAATACGAAATCGGCGATGACGGACTTCGGATATCCACGGTCGTTGAGTGTCAACAAAATCCGTTCTGCCGCGCCCTGATGCCGCTTGTCAATAAAGTAGCGGAACCACCGCTTTAGCGTTGTGAGGTCGTGTTCTTCGTTGGTGCGAGGGAAGGGGGCACGATACGGGCGTGAACTGCCTGTCGTCCTTCGACTCACTTGTGCCAACCCGTGCACGAGAAACAGATTGTGGTCTTTGGAGTCGACTTGGGTCCACAGATTGCCCGCCAGCGTGAGGATGGCAACACCGGATGACCACCCTTCGCTGCTTTTATGTGCCCCGTAGTGGAGCCCCTGTTGGATAATCTCTTGCGGTGTTGCCCCCGCGCCTCGGAGTGCTGTGACTGCTTTCGCAATGAAGAAGGTACTCTGGTCTTTGAGCCCGCGTTGCAGTGCCCGCTTGCCGCGGTCAATGACGCGACGCTTCGCCGCCTCTTTTTCCCCGCGAGCAAGCCCTACGTACAGATAGCCATCATCACGGGATTCGACTGGAAACGCCTTTAGGTCATCACCGGATGCCAAAAAGCAGCCGCCGGATTTGAGGTCAAATTCCCAGTGATGCCAGTGACAGATTAGTACACCATCTCGAATGCTCCCTTTGGACATCGGATACCCCATGTGCGGACAGCGATTGTCAACGGCGTAGAATTTATCCTCAAACTTAAAAACAGCGAAGTGCGTACCGTTGATATGGAACGGTTTGCCTTCAAGTGTTTCAAAGTCTGAGGCAAGGCAGAGTTGGTGATAAACTAGGTCGGTTTGGTCCACATATTCCACCGGCGGGGCTTCAACGTGGATTGAACCGGCTACTGATTCTTCCGGATTAGGTGTTGAAACACTCATAACAAAAACCTCCTAATAGGTTAGGGTTCGTAGTCGCGCAACTCATTGCGCGTTCTTCCACTCTTCCATCCTTCCACTTTTCCATTCTTCCATCCTTTTATCTTCCTTACGCCCTTGTGTTACATTTAGGTTATTTTAAGCGATTTCCGAAGCAACGTCAATCCGAAAATGCGACACTATACCCCTCCCATCCCGCAATTTTTATTGACAAAAATCGTAAAATATAGTAAAGTCAACTGGAACGCGATCAAACTGTTACCGACCTACGATAAAAAGAGGAGAAAATATGGTAGACCCAAACGACAATTCTCAGATGCGTTCATCAGAAAATCCCGATAGCGAACAGCAACAGCCAATCCCTGGGGGACCTCCGCTCCGTGAAATGCAATTTTCAGATATTCTGGACACGACGTTCAGTCTATATCGCAACAACTTCCGGCTATTCATCGGAATCACAGCCATTTTGCACGTCCCACTTGGCATCTTACAAATACTATTTACGTCCAAAGAAGGCATGTTCGGGATAATGTTCACCGCGCTGGTGGACACTCTAGTGATTAATCCCATTGTAACGGGTGCGCTCGTTTTTGCAGTCTCACAAGAATACCTTGGCAGACAAACAACGGTCAAGGAAGCGTTGAATCGCGTCAAGTTCTTGTTAATTTTAGGTGTGTCCTTGGTGTGGTCGATATTGATTATAATAATGGGAATCACAATTGTAGGCCTACCTTTCAGCATATATTTTGCCGTTTGTTGGAGCTTATACATTCAAGCCATCATGGTCGAAGACCATACTGTGATAGGTGCTTTGAGTCGAAGTCGCCAACTGGTCAAGGGGATGTGGTGGCGCGTACTCGGAATTCAGATTGTGCTCATACTCTTGACCGCTGCCGCTATGTTCATCCCCCTGTTTACTCTCGGAATGTTCATAGGAATATTAGGAGGAGATTTCTCGCTTGAATATGCCCTAGAGGTCATCTTAGAGACCATCTTAAGCATTATTATAACCCCAATTCCCCTAATCGGTGCTACACTCCTTTATTTTGACCTTCGCATCCGTAAAGAAGCGTTCGACATCGAAATGATGGCAAGAAATATCCATCAGAGAGTTTAATGATGAATCGAGAAGCCTACCTCAAAATCCTCCACCCTATAATCATCATATCTATACTGCTGTGCTCCACTCCCGTCAACAGTCAAGAGCAAAACGCAGAAATACGTGCATTCCGGGAGGAGGTAGAGCACACCGCAAAATCCGAACACCCATCACTCGAAAAATACCAAAAAACTATTCTTAAAAATCTAGAGCGGAAGGAATTTTACCAATCAGAACCAACAGATTGGACTTCCAACACCGAAGAGCCCCAGACCCCAACGCCACTAAACGAAACCCCAGAATATCACGAACCACGGCGGTCAACCTCCGTTGCATCTGGGTCATTCAACTACATAGTGCTAATTTTCGGCACCTTTGCACTCATCGCGATTGTTCTCTTTTTCGTGCAGAAAATTCGCAAAAACCTAATCACTGACGCGAAACCCGATTTCTCTCAACCGCCAGCAGATACGCCTATGACGGAAAATGATGCTTTGGAGCAAGCAGAGCAATTTGAAACCGACCACGATTTTCGCGAAGCCATCCGAGCCCTTTATCTCGTAGCACTGCTACATCTACAAGAGCGAGGATTCCTATCCTACGACAGAAGCCGAACCAACCGGGAATACCTTAGCGAACTAAAGGCAAATCCGAATCTGGAACACGCGCTACGTCCAGTTATCCACACATTTGATGAGGTCTGGTACGGCTACAAACCGTGTGATGCCGAGACCGTGACCGAATACCGAGAACTGCTACCCAAAGTCTACGAGGCATGTAGATAACCCCCTGATACAACATGAAAATCACAAAAGAAATATTCCTCATCATTCTACTATGCGCCGTTCTAGTCATAATCACGTTTTTCGTATTACAGCGTTCGACCCAAAGCACTTCGTCCGATACGCCGTACTCAACGTATTCGGGCTCCCTGAACGGGGTGAAACCGCTCTACGATACCCTAAAAAAACTCAATTTTCGTGTCGAGCGAGTCCGCGCTGAACCATACACTTTGTCCCCTAATCTGTCAGTGCTGTTTTTGGTGCAACCGCACGACGTGTTGAAAGCTGAAACAAGGGTTGAAATGCAAGCCTTCGTGGAACAAGGCGGCATCCTAGTCGTAGCAACCACACAGAACCTTCACGGTCTCGTCTCTGACTACGGATTGGAGATTGTCGAAGCGGAAAAGCCCCTGATTACCTCACTGAGACTGGCGCCCAACCCCTTCTTTGAGGATACGCCCGTAGACCATTTTATTTCGTTTACCGCTTGCGGCATCCATCCCGTTGAACGTGAGCTCGCGCCACTCTTCGGGGTCGGTACTGAGTATTCGCTCGTAACCTTTCGCGTTGGTGCGGGCAGGGTTTTTGTGTTATCCTGTCCGTACATCTTCACAAAACATGGGCTTGGATTCGAGGAAAACGCAACACTGGTTTACAATCTGCTCACCTATCTGCCTCCCAAGTCACGGATCGGATTTGACGAATACCATCACGGTTTCCGCAGTCAAACCGAAAGCCGGAGCAGGAGTGGGACCGGTCAGCTGGTCAGGCTGTTTTGGGGAGTACCTATCGGCTGGGCACTGGTTTATGCTGGGATGCTCATTCTCATTTTCCTGCTTTTACGAGGACGGCGTTTTGGGCAACCTATCGAGCCAGACAGGAGCCGCAGGCGACTCTCCTCTGAATACGTGCTGGCAATGGAAAACCTATACCGCAAAGGGAGAAAACGGGATGCCATCCTCGAACATATCCGAAATGAGTTTCGCAGAACCCTCGCGGCACCGTGGAACATTACGCCGACGCTAGATATCCCCACCTTTGTGGATGAAATTGCCAAGCGGAAACCTATCGATGCTGACGAACTTCGGTCCCTTCTCGAAGCACTTGAACAAACGATAGAATTATCCGAGCATCGCCTGCTCACCCTCGCCCAGCGGGTTGAAGCATTCCAAGACCATATACAGGGTAAGTAGCAACTTGGGTTATTAACACTGCTCGCAGGCCGAACACCGCTCGCAGGGGATTGACAAATCCCCTGCACATAGCCAAAGCAAAATAGAAGGAGAGAAAGGCGCGGAGACGTGCATGGCATTCGGCATCAAAGCCAAGTATCCAATACCGTTCACGCTTCACGTTCCACACAATGTCAAATTTGGTACAAACGTTCTACGAGAGAATCAGAGCCGAATCCCAAAAAATTATCGTCGGGCAGGAAGATATCTTTTCGTTGGTCGTTACCAGTTTTCTGTCCGGTGGGCACGTTTTACTAGAAGGCGTTCCCGGCACTGCAAAAACCCTGATTGCCAAAACGCTTGCGTTGCTTGTATCGGGCGAATTTACACGGGTGCAGTTTACCCCCGACCTCATGCCATCCGATATCGTTGGAACGAGCGTCTACGACCTTTCGACGAACCAATTCAACCTCAGGCGCGGTCCCGTTTTCACAAATGTGCTACTCGCTGACGAGATTAACCGTTCACCTGCGAAGACACAAGCCGCGTTATTGGAGTGTATGGAGGAGAGTCAGGTTACCATTGACGGGATTCGCCATCCGCTCGATGAACCATTTATCGTTTTGGCAACGCAAAATCCGGTGGAATACGAAGGCACCTATCCACTTCCCGAAGCGCAACTGGATCGGTTTTTCTTCAAACTATTGGTTGATTACCCGGGACGGGATAGCGAACGCCAGATCTTGCTCAATTACCATAACGGTTTTGATGCCCATCAACTCGAAGATATCGGTGTTGAAGCCGTAATAGACAGGGAATTGTTGCAACAGTGCCGGGCAGAGATTCAAAGCGTTACGGTCGAGGACACAATTTTCAATTACATCGTTGAGTTGGCTGAAGCCTCGCGTGAATCGAACGACCTGATTTTAGGGAGCAGTCCGCGTGCATCGATCTCCCTGCTTTTGGGGAGCAAAACATACGCCGCAATGCAGGGACGGAATTACATCCTGCCGGACGACATCAAGTTCCTCGCCCCCCACGTCTATCGCCATCGCATCATCCTCAAGCCCGAGACCGAAATCGAAGGGTTGACAGCGGATAACGTCATCGAACGGTTACTCGCCGCAATCGAGGTGCCGAGGTGATTGAAACCTGCTCAGAGATTCGCTCACACGTTACCAAACCGCTGATGGTATTTTTCCCACACTGCGTGAGGCAACGGTGTGCTGGCAGCGCGTACATTTGCCTCAAGTTGCTCAACATTCAGACTCCCGATGTTATTGCCGTGGATGCGTCCCTCTCTCAGGCAGAACTGAATCGCCAACTGAAGCAGGTCGATATCCTCCTCCCGACACCATCTCAATATCTCACTCGCCTGCTCGGCATCCGCGTCATTCCGCCATCGCCCCTTCTCCCGCTCAGCGTCGATATCAATCCCTGTCAACAACCCCCGTAGAATTGACCACCCGTTCATCACCCCGACATCGGCTTCAGCGGCCGCCGACAAGACCGTCTCTGCCGCGCTCTGGCGAATGAGGTTATAATCATTAAAGCACAGAATTAGGTCAACATCGCCGGTGGCAATTGCCTTGAGGTGAAAATCGTGCTCGCGCATACCGAAACCCGCGTAATGCAACAACCCGCGGGCTTTGCACTGAAGCACCCCGTCAAGTGTGCCATCCTTCTCTAGCGTTGGCTCAATTTGCGGCGGGTCATGGATGAGCATACCGTCAAAATAGTCCGTTCCAAGAAGTTGCAACTGGTCTTCGATATCCGCAATCACCCGTTCCGCAGAATAATCGGGGATGCCTTCACCGTAGAATCCCCACTCGGCAGCGGAGTGGCAGCAGAGCCGTCCAGTGATGATAACGTCCTCGCGGGGGATTTCCTTCAATGCCAGGCCAAGTTTACGCATCGAATCCCCGTAGCAACGGGCGCAATCAAAGTGGTTAACGCCAATGCTCACGGCGTGTTTAATCAGTGCAACTGCGTCCTCATCCGAGACAAAGCCAAAGTGGTTGCCAAACCCCTGCGTCCCAAACGGCACAACAGGGATGCTCAATTCTGTCCTCCCCAAGCGACGACGGGGCAAAGATGATATTGTATTGGTTGCCATTAGATAACTCCTCGCGTGATAAAGATTTTCCCTATTTTCGCCGAAATCCGTTTTGAAGTCAAGCGGAAATATTTATGTCTTGCTTCAACCGCCCGACTCGTGTATGATTTTAAGGTAGGAAATTGTGGTATTGAACAAAGGAATTTATCGTCACAAAGGAAATTCTAATGAACCATTTACTCGACAATCAGCACCAGATCAGGCAACAGTATGAACGGGAAGGATACGCTATTTTTCAGAATGTCCTCGACCCCGGACTGATTCAGGAAGCGAGCAATCACATTAGCTGGTTGATTAAAAAGAACCCAGACGTGCGTCCAGAACATTTACACCACCACCTCGTCGCTGACGATGCGTTCTGGGTCAGGCTGATCAGTGATGAGCGGTTGCTCGATATTGCAGAAATCTTCGTGGGCCCGAACATTGCGCTGTTCGCTTCACACTACATCAGCAAACCCCCTTCCGACGGCCAAGCCGTACTCTGGCATCAGGATGGGAGCTATTGGCCGCTGGAGCCGATGGAGGTCGTGACCTTATGGTTAGCGGTTGATGACTCAACACCGGAAAACGGATGTATGCGCGTTATTCCTGGGACGCACACCCTGCCCCTCCACGAAATGAAGCGGAATACGGACATCCCCAACGTGCTCAGTTCGAGCATTGACCTTGAATTGGTCGACGAATCCAAAGCCGTTGACCTCATCATCAAAGCGGGCGGCGTGTCAGTGCACCATCCCAACATTATTCACGGCTCGAACCCGAACACCTCTGCGAACCGTCGTGGCGGCTTGACGATTCGCTATATCCCCACGACCACGCGAATCACCAAAACCCCCTGGCCCTGCGCGTTCCTTCTGCGCGGCATCCCAGTCAACGGCATAAACAACTACATCCCAAAACCCAAATACATCAAAGGAAAACATATACCCTTCACCGGCTCCGAAAACTGGCCCCCCATATAGGCCCGTGGGCGGGAAATCCCTTTCCCCCCCTTCTTGTTAGACGTAGGTGCGCCTTCTGCTCTTCTTTGCGCCTTTGCGTTAAAATTTCTCTTTAAGGAGACACAATTTTATGAAACCACTCCACATCGGATTCATCGGAGCTGGCGGCTTTGCCAGGCACACACTTTATCCCGCATTACACCTCGCGCCCGTCGCCTTACAAGCAGTCTGCGATTTTAATGAGGAAAAGGCGAAAAGTGCCGCTGGGAAATTTGGCACAGGTCGTTGGTACACAGACCGACACCAAATGTTCGAGCAAGAAGACCTCGAAGCCCTGATTATCTGTATGGGCCCTGACCCGCGTCAGGCGTTAGTCAGCGAAGCACTCGAAGCGGGTTATCACGTTTTTGTGCCCAAACCACCGGCACCAACCCTCCAAGATGCCATTGAGTTGGCGGAAATTTCCCAAAACACCTCCAAGACCCTGATGATTAACTTTCAGCGTCGTTTCAGTCTGGGGGTTCGGCGTGCAAAGGAGATAATCGCGAGTGAATCCTTCGGTCAATTAACGCAACTATTCTGCTCATTCTGTAGCGGGACATATCGAACGGTACAGCACTACCTGCTCGATTTCGCCATCCACCACTTCGACCTCGCCCGACACATCGCTGGAGATGTAAAGGAAGTAGCGGTATTTCACAACGAAGTAGACAATCAAGGCGCGTTTGCCGTCGCACTCCAATTCACCAACGGGGCAGTCGGCAATCTCCAACTCAACAGCCAACGCCTCTGGCGACGCAATTATGACCACATCGAAATCACTGGACAGGGAGAATATGTCGTATTAGATGGGTTGTGGGGGGTAAGACATTACGCAGAATCGCAGAACACCTTCACAGAAAATTACTCCGATGAGCGGAACGGTGAATTAACAGGGGATGGCTACAGCCTCACGGAGTTCGTCAACGCCATTCGCGAGGGCCGGCAACCAATCGCCAGCATTCACGACTGTCTAGGCACGATGAGACTGTATGAGGCGGTATTGGAAAGGCGGAAGGGCGTGATTTCGCTATAGCACCAAGGCAGAGCAGATCCGCTGGATTTGGCAATCCAGCGGGAGCGGTCTGGGGACGCACGGGAGTGCTCTGGGGATGTAAAGGTGCACGGACGCTGAGCGTTTAAGCAGCCGGGTAGATAAGATTTCCTTTTCGTTTCGTGCGCGCACGAAATAGCGAACCGGTTGCGGTGACATAGAGCGTTTGCAGGTCTGGGTCACCAAACGTACAATTCGTCGGTCGGTCTACGGGCACGGGGTGCGTCTCCAAGACGCGCCCATTCGGCGCAAATACATAAATCATCGGACCGGGCCCACTGGTATTCGCGCCCGCTGTCGCAATGATATTTCCCTCCGTGTCGAGACACATCCCGTCAATTGCCCGATGGGGATAGAAATTGTGCCGCACCTGATAATCCCCAAGGCTTCCATCATCATAAATTGGGTAAGCACGGAGTTCACGCGGGTCTGTGCCGTACGCGCTTTGGGCGACGTAAAGCCACTTCTGGTCGGGCGAGATCAAGATGCCGTTGGGTTTAGTGGTATCAAAAGTCACTCGTGTGATTTCCCACGTTCCATCTGCCTGCGGGTCTAGCCGAAACACAGATTGATGGTCAAGTTCCAAGTCATAAACTTCCTCGCCATAACGCGGGTCGGTGAACCAGATTCGCCCCTGTGCATCAAAAGCAAGGTCATTCGGGCTATTGAGCCGTTTACCCTCAAATTGGTCAGCGAGTACAGTTGTTGTGCCATCTGCGTTGTAACGCACCATGCGCCGTCCACCGCCCTCGCAAGCGTACAGTTCTCCCCCCTTATCAAACATCAAGCCATTCGCCTCGTTGGTGCCTGTCCGAAATTCCGTGCATTCACCGCTAATCGGATGATAGCGCATAATACGGTTATTCGGAATATCGGTAAAAATGATGGCTTCTCCATCCCAAGCAGGGCCCTCTGTGAAATTAAAGGGACCGGCGACATGTTCAAAATTCCAACTCATACCTCCACCTCCAAACTAGATTTTCTTCCTTTCGCTCTTGCGCCCCTCGGCCGCTCCCGCTGGCTTGCCAAATCCAGCGAATCTTCTTTGCGCTTTTGCGTTAAAATTCCTACGTTAATACTACGATTTTAAGCGCAGACCCCTGCCTGGGGCGCAACGAAAATTCCCACCGTAATGCACCTTATAGATATACTCAAAACTCCCCTCGGACACACGCCGGAGAATATTGGATCTGCGGCTTACCCATGAAGAAAAGGGCTGAGAACGGTTACGACGATTTATTTTAGTTTTGTCCTCAATCATCCCAGTCACGATGTAAGCCCTGCGCTTTCCTTTCGGGTCGGTGAAAACCATGACACCGCTATCCCCAACCAGTCCATAGACGGTCCCTGTCTTGTTGTATACGCGAACATTCGCCGGTATACAGGTGCTATCATGAATCCGATCGCGCTTAGGTAATCCAAGATAGTATTTCATTTTGGATGAATACGGCAAATTCTCAATCCACAACTGATTGTAAAACCGATTCATATCATGCGCCGAAGTCATGTTTCGATACGTGCGCCCACCACCCGGAATAGACTCCACAATACGGGTGTGTTCAAAGTACGAATAATGCCGTTTCAAGAGGCGATTGACCTGGCGGGGGCCACCGAGCAGTCTGATGAAGTAGTTCGTTGATGAATTGTAGCTTTTCTGAATCATCCGACGCAAGTGAACTCGATTCTGATTCGTATGTTGCAACTTCTTATGCTGCACCTGATGGAAATAGGCAAGCATAATAAAGTTCTTAATCAGCGATGCCGCCATCATCGGGCGGTCTTCATTGATTGAAACCACCTTTTTCTGCTTGTTAATGTCGTAAACGACAAAGCTGGTTGCATCCGTATACGAAAGGACCCTACGCTGACGGAGCCGCTTGATATATCTATCAATATCCGTCTCAAGCCGTGAATCCACCGACCCGCTAGATTTTGCTACCACCGACAAGGGGCTTAAAAGTAGCAAGGAGAAAATTAAACAAACAAACGATGACAGTCTTCGTTTATCACCTTTTGCTTTCATCTATACGTTCCCTTCCGACTGAAAATTAATACGAATACAAAGGCCTAGCCACAAGCCGATGGCTTAAAAAGCAATGGCTCCCTATTGTGAACTTAAATCATACCACATTCGATAGCTAAAGCAAGATAAAATTCCGCCACATACCCAGCCTAAAAACTTCGGCTTTACGATCTTATTCAATTAAGAATAACGTGAAATATTTTTCAAACGTTTCACAGGAACACAGAAATTCACCTATTCAGCAAGTTTTAAGCAACCTTAAAGAATAAACTTGTAGGAACGGCTTCCCAGCCGTGACCCTGTTTATAAGGCCGAACCCCGTAGGAACGGCTTCCTAGCCGTGACCTGGCTACCCAACCGCTACCCTGTTTACGAAATCGTCTTTTTTGTTGACTTTCGGCCCAATGAGGGGTAAAATGGTTCTTCACGATGTGTGATTCGCTATTTGTCAGGGTCGAGTCACTGGGGTCTGAACAGGAAGATGTCTTCCAATTTTTCAAAAGAGGAAAGTTGTTCACAGGGACTGAAATAGGAGGAAACCATGAAACGACCATCCATTTTTTACATAATCATTGCCCTACTTGCAGTCGGCGGATTGCTGGCTTGCGGCGGCGATGATGAAAAGGCAGAACCAGACCAGCCCGCGAAACCCGCAGGCCCAACGGAACCGCCCGTAGATGAACCTGATTTGAAGAAGGTCGAAATTGACTTCAAAGCAGAGGTGACAGATATTCGAGACGTGCAGGCAAAACATGCCGCCGCAATTAGCAAAAAAGATGTTGATACCATCATGAGTTATTGGTTGAAAAGCAATGACGAAAATGTATTTACAGCCTGGATTTTTTGGGCTGGTGCCTTCGAGAAAAACGTCGGATGGGACGATATCAAGAAAGCGTGGCCGGGCATTTTTCGCCTCCGTGGCGGTCAGATGACAGTAGAGATTACAAGCATCGCAATTGACTCAAGAGCCAAAAATGCTGTCGTAGAGGCAAAGTATAAATGGGCCGTCAGCGGCGAGCTAATCTCGGCGATGCAAAAGGATGACAAGGACAACTGGAAAATCCGCGTCATTGATTACACGAATGGGAAATTTGGCAAACAGGTGAAGAAACTCAACAATCCCGCGCACCAAGAATAAAGTTCGACTACCGTGGGTGGGAAATCCCTTTCCCACCCACGGTGCCGAGTTGCTTTGTTCTTAAAACAGGTTCTAAGTCGTCTCAAGCATCCGTTCAATCGGTGTTCTTGCCCGCTCAATGACTTCGGGACTAAGTGTCACTTCATGGGCACTCAGGTCATCACCGCTGTCAAGTGTTTCAAGGGCATTGAGCACCTTATTAAGCGTCACCTTCGCCATGTGTGAACAGCGTACAGAACACGCTGTCCAGAACTGGACCGTTGGGAACTCTTGGGCCAGATTAGAGGTCAATTCACATTCCGAAGCGATAAATGCGCGTTCGAGTTTATTTCCTTCTACCCGTTCCGCGATGTCCTTTCTGATCTGGCTCGTGCTCCCATAAAAATCGGCTTCTCGAAGCACTTCTGGTATACATTCCCAGTGTGCATACAGTATCCGCTCTGGATGGCCTTTGGGAATATCAAACGATTTGCGTATGGCAAGCAGGTCTGCCAGTGTGAATCGCTCGTGTACCTCGCACACGGCCCCTTTTTCCCTGTTCCCCTTTCCAGGGTAGAGGACAGTCTTTTCTCCTTTAAGTTCCTCTTCCAAATTCTGTGCGAAGAAGATGTCGGGAACAAAAAGAATCTCATCGCCCGGCATTTTTTGCGCGATCTTTGCCGCATTTGCTGATGTACAGCAGATGTCAGACTCCGCTTTCGCATCAGCGTAACTGTTGATATAAATCATGACCGGAACATTGGGGTAAAGTGCTTTAAGTTTTCTCACATCCTCCGCGCCGAAATTATCTGCCAGCGAGCATCCGGCGTTTTTATCCGCAACGAGAACGGTTTTTGAAGGATTGAGAATTTTAGCAGTCTCCGCCATAAACGGGACACCATTAAAGAGGATGTACGACGCATCGGTATTCGCAGCGTGCATACTCAATCCAAGCGAGTCCCCCTGTTCTTCTGTCTCGGATAAACCAAACACAAGGGGTTCCATGTAATTATGGCCTAGCATCAGCACATTATGCTTTGCCTTGAGTTTAAGTATCCTGTGTACGGTCTTCGCGTGCGCTTCGATATCGATAGTCGTTAAACTCGGATGATGTCTACCGTAGAGTTCTTGCTTCACACTGTCGAGGCTTAGGTCTGTCTGATGCGTACCGTTGTCTTCAGTTTTCTTCTTCATGGTTTGGGAATCCATATTTTTATCTCCAATTTTTCAGAGTGTTGCTTCACCTCATCTCTTCAAAATTGCCTTAAAGTGTACATCAGGTTAAGTATTTTGTCAAGTCAGAATAATTATAGCATACATTTTACTTGACATTCACAAAATTAGTTTGTTACTATTTTCCAAAATCTTATAAAGAAAGGGGCATTAAACTAATGAGACTTCTCTTTCTGTTATGGCTTGTTACCTTCCAAATAATTGCTTTCACTGCCGTTGAGTTCTGCGAAGCCGGGACATGGCGCGACGACTTTGAGGATGCCATCACCACAGAATGGACGATTTACAATCTCAATCGCCAAGTTGAAAAGTGGTGGGTTGATAAAGGCGAGGCCGTCGGACAGATTTTCCAGAGCGGGTTCATGAGCTTGTGGTTAACGGGAGATCTAAATTGGAAGAATTACTCGCTGTCGTGCCGAGCCAAACTGGTCAAGGAAAAAAACGACCCCGCGAGCCTCGGATTCACCTTGTACGACCGAGGCGATGAGGATATGCGATACCTGTTTTTCGTCAATTTTACGCTCGGCACGGTGTCAATTGTCAAGGCGACACCAGACGCGTGGTTTATCCGAAATTTTCCGTTTGTCGCCGAGCTAGATACATGGTATGAATTTAAGGCAATCGTGGATAACGAGTTGCTGGAATTTCGGATTAATGATGAGATTTTCACCGGACGGGACCTGGAACCATTTAAGTCAGGACAAGCAGGCCTTGTGGTTTCCAACGCGCAAGTCCGCTTCGACGATGTCGAAATTACGGGCGAAAATATCAAAGATGGTGGGCCCGGGCGCATTCGTCCTGTCGCTCGGCGGGGGAAATTAACGACAACATGGGGACGAGTCAAAACATCAACGAATAGATAAGGTTTTCTTTGATGCACACGGTGGATAGCCATATCCACTGCTGGGCAGGTATTCTTTGATGCTCGCAGTGGATAGCCATATCCACTGCTCGACCTAGTCGAAAGGGGAAGATATGTCACACCGGATTGGTGTCATCTTGGACAAAATTGACACCCCACAGCAAAATGCAGAGACGTTATCTGCCCAATATATTGAAGAAATCTTGCAACACGGAGGCATCTTCTATGAGCAATTAGAACCCGCACAGCTTATGGGAGATTTGGAGGCGTATCGGTTACTGATTTTGGCAAGACATACCCGTTTGAATTTAGCGCAACGAGATGCACTCAGACAGTATGTCAAATCCGGTGGTAGCTTAATCGGTATCGGAGGCACCTCCGGGCTCGGAGCACTTTTCGGGGCAAGTACAAAAGGAAAGATCCGCGAGGGTGCAATTCAGGTCAGCGACCCATCACACCCCATCACCTCGAATCTGCGGAGTTCACTGCACGTTTTCGGCGGAAATCTCCACTATTTATCTCAAGGAAAGGAACTTGCTCAATTTGTGGGTTCAAGAGGCAAGGTTCTCGGTGCCGCAATTATCGAACGGGAGGTGGAAAAGGGATACACCCTTTTATTTGGGCCAGACCTGTTGCGGTCTATCGTCCACATTCAACAAGGCATCCCCATCACCCAAGATGGGAAACCGGCTCCCGATGGCTCGGCACCACTTGACGAGGGGATTTTGAAAACCGAAGATGGGCATGTTCTCAATTGGGAAAAAGACCGGACCCCCATCCCGCCTGATAGACAACCTGTCTTCCTGGAGCCGATTGCGGATGAACTCCGTGAACTCATCATCAAGGGGGTTCTGCACTGTCTGGGGCGGCAGTCAATTCCGACACCGATTTTGTGGTATTGGCCTCGCCGCCTCAAGTCCATCGCCATGATGTCGCACGATTCGGATGGCAACAAGCAGGAACTGGCGTGGTCACTGTTGCGAGCGACTGATGAACTTGAGATTAAAACCACATGGTGTATTTTGTACCCCGGCGGCTATACATCGGAATTTTATCAGACCCTCAAAGACCAGGGGTACGAAATCGCCCTTCATTATGACGCATTGACCAACAAAGAACACACGCGATGGTCACAATCAGATTTCGACTTCCAACACGCATGGCTACTCAAAGCCGCAGATGTCCCGACCCTGCGCTCGAATAAGAACCACTATACACGCTGGGAAAATCGAATTGAATTTTTCCGATGGTGCGAGGCGAAGGGAATTGAGACAGAGCAATCAAAGGGACCCAGTAAGCAAGGCACAATCGGATTTCCGCTGGGCGGTTCACATCCGTGGTATCCGATTGATGATGAGGGCACCGGCGAACGGATTAATGTCCTCGAAATCAATATGTTGACCCAAGACCTTGTCATTACGTGCCCAAACTATTACGGTAGAGGGTTAGTTGATAGTGTCGCCCGCCATTACGGGGTCGCGCATTTCCTCTTTCACCCAGCGCATATCGAAAAGCCGGGTGTCAACGAGGCACTAACAGATGTCGTTCAATACGCCCGCTCGCAGGGAATGGAGTGGTGGACAAGCGAACAGATCGGCACATGGGAGCGTCAACGCCGTGGGGTTCGCTTGATAGGTCAGCAGAGTGATGGGAATGAAATCATTTACCGCTTCATTTTGCAGGATTCGGTTGAAGGGGCTACGCTCTTGCTGCCACTTTTTACAGACGCATACACGCCTTTGATTCGCATTGACGGTACACAAACGGATTGGGAGCGTATTAACGTCTACGGATTCAATTTCGCCGAGGTGGTTGTGGATTTCGCATCGGATACGCCTGTGGAATTGGCAATCCAGCAGGAGCGGGGGAGGATTCAAACGAAAAATAGGCTGAATCACATCAAGGCTCGCTAATCGGCGTAGCCAGAACGTCGAGCAAGCTGCAAGACGAGTTGATAGTTTGTTCTGCGTTCATAAAAAAAAGGAGGGAATCATGTTCCCATTAGTTAAGTTTTCAACGCTCGGGGTAATTTTATGTTTTGTAATGATTAGCGCTGTCGCTTTTGCCATCAAAATTGACTTGCCCAAGGATACCATCATCGTCGAGGCGGAAGCCGGAACGCAGGACAAAGGGGTGAAAGTTCTCGATGATAAGGATGCATCAGGAAAAGTGACAGACCATCCACGCGATGTCCGCACGGTTCACGAGATCGACATTCCCAAAGCAGGCGATTGGTATGTATGGATTCGGATGTTCTCGCCGAATGGCGGGGCAGATTCATACTGGATTGGGATTGACAAGGCCACGCCGAATCCTCACGACGCGGCTGGGGGCGATTTCGCTGTCAAGATCTACTCGGAAGTCGGCGATTCCGTCAAGATCGCGGGACACGCGCTCAACGTCTGGTATTGGGATTCAGGTGTGAAGGGCGAACCACCGCCGAATCGCTTCTTTAAGATCAAGACCACAGGCAAACACACGCTGTGGTCAAAAGGCCGTGAACCCGGCACACTGCTAGACCAGATTCTGCTGACACCGGATAAGGATTTCAATGCGGAACAGGCATCCAAAGGAAATTGGATTGCAATTCCAACGGCGGTTGATGCGAAGGCGAAATTGGCGATAACTTGGGGGCGCATTAAGGCGCAATAACCCGATCTGTAGCAATTGAGGCGGTTCCTGATTGCTGTATCTGTTTGAGCGGCCGGGACGAAACCGAGTTTTTTTCTTCAAAACTCGGTTTCGTCCCGTTGTTAGACCCTGTAGAAGAACGGTAGGGTCATTTAATTCTCCGATAAGCGCGAACGAACCGACATCCCCAATCCTCCACCGTAGGAGGGGCATCCCTGCCCCGACTTTTCGCCCCAAATGGACAAAAAACCGAAAACTAAATAGCCCTGAGAAGAACGGTTGGGTTGGTATGCTGCTGAACTCACACCTGGGTATCAAGGTATCACAGAAGAAGCAATCCTCTGGACACCTGAAGGCGCGAAGCAAGCGATCCCTTTTTTGATAGACCACAGCGCGATGGTTATCGGTGATGCACTACGTACCTATGTTTTGTCCAAACAAGTGGGGAGGTTATTGATTGGCAAAAGACCCGTCCGACCAGTGCCGGTGCGGGCTCAACCGGTCTCAAAAGAGGTGCGGATTCCGATAGCACACCTTTGAGACCCTTATCATAACAGGTATTTGACTCCTTTTCTGCGGCTATCGGACTCGCAAAACGGCGGAAAATCGTGATTTTTACCCCTTTTCCTATCCAAAGGTCTTTGTCAGCACTTGGGCCCCTTTTAAGCTAGCTTCTGCCCAGTGCCTACGTGGGTTTGCGGGCGATTAGGGATTGTATAGAACCCCACATTCATTGGACAAAAGCGAGGTACGTAGATAGAGGGGACCCCAGTTTGGAACCTCGCCCAGCGGCGTATGGAGCGTGTGACGCGTAACTATTCATAAGAAAATTCCGTAAGTCCTAAGAATATTTAGAAGCATTGAATCCTAAAAATAAAAATAGGAGACCTATATCAACACCTTCGCCAGTTTTCGCTTTTGCGACTTTGCATCAGATTGGTGCAACATATATTGAGATTAGATATTCTTTAGCATACAATATATAGTATGTCTATGCACCCGTCTTGAATTTGGCGAAGGTATTACTATATGAGAAAGCTTAATTTCTGTGCACTTATTCTCTTAGCGATTGGCTGTCTACTTTACGCTGGGGCAGAAGAACCGCACTGGATGCCGGATGCGAATCTACGCGCGGTAGTTGAAAAGGTGCTCCGAGAAGAAATTGGTTTACCAGATGATATGCCACTGAGAAAAGAACATCTAAGGTTGTTAACGCATTTGGAGGTTCTTGAGGGTAGCGAAGTCAACGATCTAACGGGATTAGAGTATGCAGTCTTTTTAGAACGGTTTCATGCGGATCATAACCAAATCCAAGACTTACAGCCTTTCGCGAGTTTAGTGAATCTGAGGAGTTTATCTTTCCATAACAATCGTATCTCCGATATATCGCCACTTGCGAACCTGACAAACTTGGAAGATATCTACCTGAGTGAAAATCGTATCTCCGACATATCGCCGCTCGAAAAACTTACTAACCTAAAAGTGTTACAGTTACATTTTGGCGGAAATCAAGTTAGCAATCTACTTCCGTTAGCAGATTTGGTTGAACTTGAACAACTCAGCTTGACTGCAAATCGTGTCTCCGATATATCACCCCTTGAAAAACTTACTAATTTAAAAACATTGCATTTAGGCATAAATCAGATTAGTGATATAACGCCACTGAGTAATCTTACTGAATTAGTGGAACTCAGTCTTAACGATAATAAAATCGTAGATATATCCGCATTAGAAAATCTGACAAATCTTGTGCAAGTTAGCCTTCAAGGCAACCCTATTCGAGACCTGAGTCCATTACTGAACTTACCTGCCCTAAGGTATCTGAATATCAAAGGAATTTTGGGAACAGATATTACATCATTCTTTGATTTGAATCTAATAGAATTCAGATACGATCTCCTCTGTGAGTCTGTCGAATTCTCTATTATTCCTGTTGAGGAACGAATATCAACTCGGACATTCCCTTCTGTTTTTCAAAGCGGAGATCCAATATGGATTGAAGGGATACCGCTATGGGATCGTTATACAGACCCCGAATTGGTGCCGTTCCACGACCTCCTTTTTGCTGGATTTATCCACTATGGAGACTTACATTTTGAAAAGAGCACTCTGGGAGCAGATGTAATATTGATGGAAAACGTACCGCAGGAGCGTCACGCGTATTATCATACGCGTAACCCTAATTTTGTTTCCTTATACTGGTGGGAATTTTGCGCATGGACTCCAGGCGATGTCTTTCCAGATGATGAACCCAAGTATTGGATGACAACTCGTGACGGGAATCGGATCCCATCTGGTAACAGTGGAAGCAATCTTTATATTAATATAGTTGATCCTGAAGTTCAAGAAATTCTGATAAGACAAGCGGTCGGTATGGCAGCATGTGGTCTTTTTGATGGCATTATAATTGACAACTTTGGTGGAGGTCCGGGGCGTATCATATCAATAGATGATCGTGATAGCCTTAAAGCGTCTTCTGAAGAAATTGAGGCAGCTGTTATCCACATTTTCAGTGAAATCCGTGCCCGGGTGCCAGACGATTTCATAATTATCGTCAACGCGGGTGCGAATAAAATGGAAAGCCTTCCGGAACTCATAAATGGATCTTATATAGAGTTTGTCAGAGAACCTGGCAGATATTATAATTATGAGGAACTTTCCAGACTGGAAAATGCACTGCTATGGAACGAAGCAAACTTACGGCATCCGCAAGTCAACGGTGTAGAGGGTTTCGGTCTTGAAACCGAGCATCCAAACGGTCCCAACAATCAGAAATGGATGCGCGTCTTTACGACACTCACACTTACGCATTCCGATGGCTATGTCGTTTATAACAGAAGTGGAGTTTACATTGACGGAGACGAAGCAGGCGATCATTACTGGTACGATTTTTGGGATGCGCCGCTGGGTCGCCCTGTCGGCGGCACCGAAACAAAAGCGCAGCTTTATGATAACCGCGACGGCGTATTCATCCGAGAATTCACCAACGGCTGGGTGGTCTATAACCGCAGCGGGCAGGAACAGCAGATCGAGTTGCCGGAAAGCACAACGGGCGTTTCAAGTGGCAGCAAAGCCGACTCACACACCCTTCTAGATTTAGACGGCGAAATCTACATCAAAGCTGTGAGTAACCCTGCGGATGTCAATGCTGATGGCATCGTCAATATCTTGGATTTAGTCATTGTCGCGAACGCTTTCGGGAAAACAGCCCCGGATGTCAACGGCGATGGCATCGTCAATATCCTGGATTTGGTTATCGTCGCAAATGCTTTTGAGTAGGTTCTCGACGGGAAGACCGCTCCTAAGTCAAAATGGCGTATCTGAGAAATAGGAGGATTTTGTCACATGAAACGATTTTCTATCTGTACCCTTATTCTATTAGCGACCGCATGTCTAATTTATGCTGACGATCGCGCGCAAATTTGTGACCATACTGTTGAATTTCCTGCTCCACCGGTTGAAGAACGGATCTTAACACGGACATTCCCGTCAGTCGTTCAAGCTGCGAATCCTGTTCTGATAGAGGGTTTGACAGCAGCAGACTTTTATGCCAATCCAAGGGAGTTGCTGACAAAAGATGAATACATTGTCATTGATGATCTACATTTTAGTAACTTCGTGCCTTATGAGCATACATTAACCATCAGGAGTGACCATGTTTGAAAAACTCGGCATTGTGACAAACATCTGGACGCAATGCGTCGACAGTGGCGACCAATTCGATGACCTTGTCGTTGAATTTGGAGCGAATGGATTTAAGGATATGGAGGTCCGCGAAGGGGACTATCTTCGCAATTCATCGTTTGGCGAGATGGTTGACGCACTTGAAGGGGCGATGGGAAGCTATACGGATGAACAGTGGAAAGGGCTCTGCGAAGCGGTCTGGCAGGACAGGGATTTGAACAATCTCATCAAAGCAGAACACCGTTCCCTGTTCAATCGGGTGGGAGAATTTGTCAAAAAGGCATCAGATCTGACTTTGAGCTACGCGATGTCCCATGCGTGGCTTTCCGAACCGCCTGACCGTGATGCTGACAACCAGTGTATCTGTACGGCAAAGAAACTCGCATATCTGCTCTGTCCACATCAAGCGCGATTGCGGTTGGTCGATTCCGTATCAACGGGGGAAATTGATGCCCAAGCGGCGATTGCAAACGTGAAGCGGTATCGGTCACTGTTGCCAACCTATCCGATGGTCTTCGCGGTCGAAAATGCACGACAGTCGGCAACGTTTACCCTCGGTCTGGCGGTGCAAGGAGGCGCGGCACTGACCTACGATGAGGCGAACGTCTACCGCCCGGACGGGACAACCCTCAACGAACCGGAGGCATTCTGGAACGCCGTGAAGTACCCAAACCTCACCTCAGTTCACATCAAGCAGAAAACGGCAGATGGGGTTCTATCACAGGTGGGCGATGGGTTTGTCGATTTTAGGGCGATTACCTGTCGTTTGAAGGCAAACCAATACAAGGGAGACCTCTTGCTTGAGAATGCGCCGACCAATCAGCCGTTAGAGGACGCAATTAAGAGCCGGGAGTATCTTTTGAAGTGTGAAGCGTGAATCCGTTTCAAGTCATTCGTTTCAGATCACTGTACCCGGCATAATCACCGAATCTTTGGAAATGATGACAATCTGGTCCCGGATGTAATAATTTTCGCCATCACAGTTGTCCTGATTTTCGGTATTAGCGATGATTGAATTGTCGCCGATTCGCGCATTTTTGTCGATGATTGCCCCTCGAATGAGGCAACTTTCTCCGACCCCCACATTCGGAACGCCTGCATCCCGATTTTGTGCGCTCTGCTCATCTGTTTCGTAGTAGTCGGCTCCCATCAGGATGGATTGGTAGATGCGGGACTTGCCGGAGATAACGCTACGGATGCCGATGATAGACCTGTCAATTTCGGAATCGTCGATAATTGAACCTTCGGCGAGGATTGAAGAGCGGACACTGCTGCTGTTCACCTTTGTGCTTGGCAGATGACGACGGTGGGTATAGATTGGTGTGTGCTCATCGTAAAAGTTGAATTGAGGGGACGGATTCGTGAGCCCGATATTTGCCTGATAAAATGCCTTAATCGTTCCAATATCTTCCCAGTAGCCATCAAAGACGTAAGCGAATACACGCTTGGTGTGAATGCTTTGCGGGATAATGTTGCGGCCGAAATCGACATTCGACGTGTCTTCAAGCACTTCTTTTAGAACCGACCGATTGAAAATATAGATGCCCATCGAAGCGATAAATTGCCTTCCTTGCGCGTCAATTCCCCTTGAAACCAAAATATCTTCCTGCAAGGTCAACCCGGCGAGCTCATCGTCCGTCTGCGGCTTTTCGACAAAATTGACGATGCGACCTTCCCAATTAATCTGTAGAATGCCAAGCCCGTGAACCACATCCCTAGCAACAGGAATAACGGCGACTGTGATATCCGCATTAGATTCCGCGTGAACCGCCAACATTTTACGATAGTCCATCCGGTAGAGGTGGTCACCAGCAAGGATGAGCACATAATCGTCAGAGAATCTTGGATTGATAATGTACGACTTGTTGTGCCGCACGGCATCCGCTGTGCCCTGATACCATGTTTCGCCTTCAAGCGTCTGTTGCGCGGCTAAAATTTGCACGAATCCCCGTCGATACGTGTCGAAACGGTACGTCTGAGCAATATGGCGATTCAAAGACACGGAGTTGAATTGGGTCAAAACATAAATACGCTCCATCCCGGAATGTAAGCAGTTGCTAATCGGAATATCAACCAGTCTAAATTTTCCGGCAATTGGCACACTCGGTTTTGCACGGTCTCGTGTTAAGGGAAATAGGCGTGTTCCAGCACCGCCGCCGAGAATCACTGCTATTACGTTGTCTTCTTTAATCATAGAATCGCTCTCCTTGTGATGACATGCTCGTAAAAACAGAGCCTGGGTTTACTAAGCTTTGGACAATTTTAAGAATAAGCAACCTTAAAGAATAAACTTGTAGGAACGGCTTCCCAGCCGTGACACGGGCTATAACCGTGAGCCCTGTAGGAACGGCTTCCCAGCCGTGACACGCTTTATAACCCCAAACCCCGTAGGAACGGCTTCCTAGCCGTGACACGGGCTATAACCCCAAACCCTGTAGGAACGGCTTCCCAGCCGTGACACGCTTTATAACCCCAAACCCCGTAGGAACGGCTTCCTAGCCGTGACACGGGCTATAACCGTGAGCCCTGTAGGAACGGCTTCCCAGCCGTGACACGCTTTATAACCCCAAACCCCGTAGGAACGGCTTCCTAGCCGTGACACGGGCTATAACCGTGAGCCCTGTAGGAACGGCTTCCTAGCCGTGACACGGTTTATAACCCCAAACCCCGTAGGAACGGCTTCCTAGCCGTGACACGGTTTATAACCCCAAACCCCGTAGGAACGGCTTCCCAGCCGTGACACGGGCTATAACCGTGAGCCCTGTAGGAACGGCTTCCCAGCCGTGACACGGTTTATAACCCCAAACCCCGTAGGAACGGCTTCCTAGCCGTGACACGGTTTATAACCCCAAACCCCGTAGGAACGGCTTCCCAGCCGTGACACGGGCTATAACCGTGAGCCCTGTAGGAACGGCTTCCCAGCCGTGACACGGTTTATAACCCCAAACCCCGTAGGAACGGCTTCCTAGCCGTGACACGCTTTATAACCACGTGACACGGTTTATAACCCCAAACCCCGTAGGAACGGCTTCCTAGCCGTGACACGCTTTATAACCACGAACCCTGTAGGAACGGCTTCCCAACCGTGACCCTTTATGCTGAAATTTGCTTAACTTTTATATTGAAACCTGCCTAATACGCAGACTTAAAAATAGTCACAGACCCAGTGCATCGGCTCATCCTTCGGAAAAAGGGCCGAAAGGGTTGCGATTTCATCAGGTGCGAGTTTGAGCCCCTTGATACGGTTCAATTCATCTAACTGCCCAAACGTCGCATCTCCAAAAAGCACCTTGAGGAAACGTTGCACATCCAGCTGCACCTTCGTGCGCCCACTCGTATCCGCCGTGATGCTTACCCTTCCCGCCTCCACGTTTAACGTACAAACTTGGTCGCCAACGCTGAAACAGAATGAGGTCTGCGCGAAATCCGTTCCGCGCGCTACCAATCTCGCCTCAAACTCAGGAATCATCTTCTCAAAGAGCGAACACAGCGAGATAACCCGATACATTGCCCGTTCCGTAATCGAAAAAGACAGTTCGCCGCCACTCTCTTCACCCAACAACGCGACCAACGGATGATGCCGATGCAAACGCCCTGAAATGCTAGTGCACTCTTTCCGATAAGCCCAATCCAGAATGGCGTGACAAAGTGCCAACAAGCTATCCGGATGTTCCCTTCGATATCCGACCTCCCTCAGATTCGGGTAATACGTCGCCAAAAATGCGTCCATTCTGTCCGTATCCGTTGATAATCCGAGATTCGCGTAAGCCCCGGTTATCCCATCCTTTTCAAGAATAAGTGACGGGGTAATACCGATCTGACGCGAATAACTGTCCCGCCAATGCGCTTCCGAGCGGAGCACTGTTGCAGTCCGCCCTTTGTTGTGTTCATCGTAGATTTGGCTTACCTGCGTCAAATCTCGCTCTGCCTCAAACTGACGGGTTATCCACGATGATGGCGCAAACGTATTTTTACCGCGCAGTTCCAAAGCAAAGTTGGTTTGTGGAAACGATGCCCACCCAAACTGCATGTAGAATGGTTGAATGGTCGTAAAGAGCAAACCGAGGTCGTAGCTGTGTTCCTCCATGTAGGCAGTTGCATCCTGCATCAAAGCGGAGGCATAACCGCGCTGGCGATATTCCGGTAGCGTTGCAACCATGCCAATCCCACCGAGTTTCATGACGGAACGCCCGATGTGAATAGAGCGGTCTGAAACACGGACATGGCTGACCACCTTCCCATCTACAACACAGACCCGCGACTGATGCAACTGGTAACTTGAATCGTCGTACATTTGACTGGTGTATCTCGGTCTGCACTTTTCGACAAACGCTGTGCATAACAGGTCAACAATTTCTTCAAATTCACTCTCTTTTGCGGCACGAATTTCCATGTTTTCCCCTTTCAAGAAACCGAGTTTTTTTGCGTCAAGTCATCTGAAGATGCGTCAACTCATGTTGCCATCCGTCCTCGGACAGATGGGCAGATGACTGCGCGCATCTTGTGCGCTCGCTCACGCGATGCGCTCGCTCACGCGACCATCCGTCCCCGGACCATCCGTCCCCGGACCATCCGTCTTCGGACCACCCATAAGGGCTTCAAAACTCGGTTTCTATTTTGACACTTGCTCAAACTCCGCTGATGAGCGTTTTGAGCAATTCAAGCGCGACGGTCACGCCGAGAAAAAAGTTGCCCAATTTCGTTCTCGGTCAAGACGCGATTGTAGAGCCGCAGGCCGCGCATTATGCCGTGAAAATAGGTATGGGCACCGAAGCCAATCGTTAGCGGACAATCGTTTGTCAAGTCGTAGTCCGCGGGGTTAAAGGCTTTTGAGGTGGCAATGAGCTGGCCATCAATGTAGAGCTTGAGATGATTCTGCTCACGTACCGCAACGACGTGATGCCAGCCTGTGGGTAAGGCGCGGTCGTAAGTTGCCATCCTACCTGCCTGAAAACTCCAAACGTGTCCCGATGGCAATGTCCCGGAAAAGAGTCGCCCATTGTACACCGCCATTGACCACGCCCGTCGGTACGTGACATCCGGCGTGTTATCAATGTTACCGACGAAGGTAAGCCCGTTGTTATCCAGCCTCCAAACGTTCGCCAGTGGCAGCGAGCCGACATACACCTTCTGATTGTACAGTGCCATCCCCATCACCTCTTTCTCTTCTCCTGCACGACCAGCATTTGTCCACGTCTGAACCCCATCGTAACGTTGGACATCGCCGCCCGGCCAAGTTCCCACGTATAGGTTGCCTTCGTATGTCGCCGCGCCGTAGGTTTGGGTCGAGCCAGTGGGTGTCCCACAGTCCTCCCACTTTTCTCCGCTGAGGTAGCGAAGCACTTCTCCACCGTTGACCAGTGCGTAAAGTGCCCGCTTATACACGGCCAAGCTCATCAAGCGTCTGTCCGGCCCGATGTTTTTCCACCGCTGGCCGCCCTCGTATTTGAACGCGCCCCAGCGATAATAACTGGTCGCATACAACTCATCACCAAAGACCGTCAACGCCGCGGCCATATCCGCCTTGCCAGTTTCATAGCCGTCTACTTCCTGTTCTTCCGGTGTGGCATCTTCTCCGCCCGGTTGGCCACAGTCAATCCAGTTCCCGTCGCTCTCGATTCGATAAACCCGCCCGCCCGGCGCGGTATTTTCCGGCGGGCCAAGTGCCGAACCATGGGTATTGTAGCGTCCAGTACAGCAATACAGTGCACCATTGAAACGAGCAATTGATGAGACGGTATTTGACCCGTCCGGACACGCGCCCAGGTCTTGCCACTCTCCCTGCGCTTCATATCGCCAGAGATGTCCTGTTTCGTCCGCACGTCCTTCAAACGTTCCAGCGTAAAGTTCGCCCTCCGACACATGCAGTGCTTTGACCTGTACGGCACTGCCTGGTCTGCCTTCATCCGTCCAATTCGCATCGCTCCTGCCTTGGTCAACCCCGAAGTGGAGGTTACGATAATTCGCCTGTGCCGTTGAAGTCACGCCGGTGTTCGTCACGACGCTGAGGCCGAAACCCCGACGGACTTGCGGGTCGAACTTGCACAGAATATCGCCGATTACATCTCCATCCTCCCCATTTGTCTGAATCCACACTGCCACCGAGAAGTCGCCCGTCCCCAAACGCAACGCGGGATGATTCTGTACAAGAAGATGGCTATCCAACCCGTTGAATCGAGCTCCTTCAGCTTCAAGCGCAACGTTAACGGGCTGAACAGTCAATCCCGAATCCGAATGGTCTTCGCAATCTCCATGAAACGGCCAATATCCAATCAATCCTATATCAAGACTCATCGAAGTATCTCCCTTTCAAAATCGCCATACCGTCATCCGATTGTAGCACTTTCACAAAATCGAATCAAGCGGAAAAGTGGAAAAAAGGATTTGACCAGGGGCACTTCGTTTTTTCTGGACCTCAATCTAGGCCCAGTTTGCTCCTGCTGAATTGGTAAATCCAGGTCCAGGCCGCTCCTGCTGGATTGACAAATCCAGCGGCTCTGCTCTTCCTGACATCTTTCTGTTTTCCACTTGCTAAATAGCGATCGAACAAGTATAATAATGGCGTTAGAATTTCACAGCCTCCTTAACGAACAAACGTGAAAGCATACGACGCAGACGACAGAGATTCAAAGGATAAGCGAGTTTCAAAGCCGTTTCATTTCACGACGCGAGGACAAAATGAGAACCATTCTCCGCATCACAATACTCATCCTGAGCAGCCAACTCGCCACCATCGGGGAGGCAGATGCCAATGATGAAGCCGAATACCGCTACAATAGGGCTCTATATTTACTGATCGAAGGTGACTATCGGGGTGTCATCAAAGTCTACGACGGACACTGGCTGTACGATTCTAACGCCTTCCTTGTCCGAGGCATAGCAAGAACTAGATTAATGAACTATGAAGGTGCCGCCCAAGACTTCTACGAAGCGATGCACAGCACCTTTGACGATCGCCATGATGATGCGAAGAAATCAGTATTAAGCAACTGTAGGGGATTGGCACTAATGAAAGCAGGGCAATACTACCGAGCTTCCAAATCTTTCGACGATGCGATATTTTCCTCGATGTCATTAGATGATGTCATCCATGAAAGATGTGACAAGGTCTTAGTGGGACACAAAGCCTGGATTGATGATGACCGTCTTAGAGAACTCATCCCCGATTTTACGACTGCCTACATCGGTTGGCGCATCACGACAGGGATATTAGAGGAATACCTCGCACACCAATTCGACCTCATTCAAGGTCTCACTTCATCTCTAATCTCCTGCAAGGCGGGCCTCGCGAGTGGAGAATTCGGACAACACGCAGATTCCATCAAGTCCTACAACCGTGCGATAGCGTCCAAACCCGACCTCGCTTTAGCCTACATTGGTCGCGGAACTGTGAAGCAGAAGTTAGAACTATACTCTGATGCTTTACGCGATTTCGACAAGGCGATAGAACTCTCGCGCAATGATGCGTTAGCCTACTACTTTCGGGGCGAGACAGCGTACAAGTTAGGCAAGATCAAAACGGCGCAGCAAGACATGCAAACCGCACTGAGAGAAGTAGAACAGGTGCGATACAATCCAGGGATCAAAGCATCTTTTGAAAATATAACGCTCCGATATTTAATCAAAGCGACAATCTCATCTTACAGTGACACACCTAAGCAACTTTCAAAATAGAAACTTCTAGAATAACCAGCCCCAGCACAACTTCCATCCTTCCATCCTTTCCTGTTCAATAACTGGTCAACCTGTTCAATTTTAGCACTAAAATAACCAGAACCCTCAACTTCCCCCCTTCCAATCTTCCCCTTCTTTATGGTATATAAATTGCATAGTTTTCTTGAATTGATTTGAAAAAAGTTGAACATCAGCTCTGAATATGTTATCCTATTGTTATGTCGCCTTGGGCATGACACGCATTGACCAACTTCCGATTAACCGTATAAAAAGGGGAATGTTATGAATAGCCGTTATTTTGTAATACTTCTGCTCATCTTGTTCCAAGTCCAAGTCCAAGCCCAACAAACGCCAACTGCCGACTTTGAAATCAAATCGGCCAGCATCACGTTTTCCAACCCCTCTCCCGTTGAAGGTGAAGAGCTCACGATTTACGTTGAGGTGAAAAACATCGGGGCAATCCCGCCGACGCTTAACGAAGATGTCGTTGTTGACCTTTACGAAGGCCCCCCAGAGACAATCCCGCTTCAGATTTTATGCAAGGACGTAATTTTAGGTTTGGAACCCGGTGAATCTGACCGTATAGAGGCGCAATGGAGACCCGCTTCTGGAACGACTGAAATTTATGCCATCGTCAATCCAACTGGGGAGTTACTGTTCCGTACAGGCTTGCGGTTCGGTAAAAATTTAGGTAAGGGAAACCTTCCAGCAGATTTGCGACAGGAGTTTGAGAAGAATGGTATCTCACTCTCTAAGAATGTCACTGTTTTGGACAGTGAGAGCCCGTGGCGAATAAAGGACAAAGACCATTATCAGCTATACAAAGTCGAAAAGGCGGGCGACCAGCTAGAGGTCTACTCCAGAAAAGAGAAGGAAATCAGAGAACTAAACCGCAACAACAACGTTGCCCACGCCTCGATTACCGCTGCTCAGCGTACATTCCCCCAAGCAACCCCTGAACAGATTCAAGCCGCCATCCAGAGAGCAGTTGCGTGGGTGAAATCTCAACAAGGCAAGCATAGTCGGACCTGCTTGCAGTGCGGCACTAACAATCAACTTATCTCAATCTGCGCTATATGTAGTGCGACCCTCAAAGGGCTACCGGAAGAGTTCATTCCCGGTCCGGCATGGGATTTCGGGGATGAAAACAAACAGGAAACTGCACTCGCTCTCCAAGCACTGCTTGGGGCAGGCATTCCCCCATCAGACCCCACGGTGCAAAAAGCACTCGGATTTCTCATGGATGCGGATTGGAACAACTTCGATGTCTATCACTACGCGGTCATTATACCCGCCTTTGTTGCAACAAACGACCCCAAATACCGCCCCAAAACGCAGTTCGCAATCAATCGGCTTGTTGCGGATCAAATATCGTCAAAGGGTAATGAGTTCTCAGACGAGCGAGATGATGGAGGGTGGGGTTACGGAGCGACAGCGGACGGGGCGCACATGAACATGGCAGTTTACGCACTCTACGCTGCAAAGCAGTGGGGACTTGAAATCCCACCGGAAACATGGACACGCGCTGAAAAATGGGTCAGAAATAATCAGACGGAGACAGGGGGCTGGGTGTATAATCTTGTTGAAGAAGGGTCACCGTGGGGCATTGGTGTCTACGGTAGCATGACAGCGACAGGGCTTTGGGTGCTTAAGGCCTGCAACGTTCCTCTTGACGACCCGCAAATCCAGAAGGGGCTAGGGTGGGTCAGAAAGTATTGGTCGCTCACCCGAAACCCCGGCGCTCTCTCATGGAAGCACTACTATTTGGCTACGCTACAGCGGTTCTGCGATATCCCATCTCAAATGGATAATCTCGTCGGACACAACTGGTTCGAGGAGACAGCGAATATGCTGGTCGCCGAGCAACAACCCGATGGTCGATGGAAAGACCCGCAAAGCGACTTTCTAGCAACCTGTTTTTCGGTCATGTTGCTCACACACACCATACCGCAACCGACACAACCCAATCTCGGCGCAGCTGATAGGAGCCTGCGGTTTTCACCGCCATCCCCGCGTGTTGGCGAGCCTGCACACGTCAGCGTCACCCTTACAAACACAGGCGCGGCACTCGATAAAATTATCAACGTCGATTTCTACGATGGGGACCCGGATGACGGTGGACAAAAAATTATCTCTCAGGAAGTAATCTTTACGCCAAAGCTCAACGAAACAACGGTATCAATCAACTGGATACCCCCATCAGAAGGGGAACACGAAATCTTTGTCATCGTTGACCCTGACAAACAGGTTGATGACCTCGATCGAAGCAATAACGTCATCTCGCAAGCGGTGACGAGCCGTCCCAAATCCGCCGGTGCCATTGACCTGGAGCAACCGGTCAAAAAAATTAGCGATGATGTCTATCAGATTGGGAACGTTATCGCCGATGTCAACAAGCGGGAAGTGACGTTGACGGGTGAAGTCAACATCGTTAGCCGCGATACGATTATCGAGTTTTTCGCCTGCGGGAAATTGGGCAAAACGCATGAAAGTATGCTGATGCTTGATGCCGAACCGCTGCATATACAACTCGCTCTACTCCGCTTGGATATGGATGCGGGCATGAACCTCACTGTCCAAGGCGACCCGCACACCCCAGAAGGTGACCCTGCGGAGATCTGGGTGACGTGGGAACGGAGTGGCGAAACGGTTCGCCATCGGGCGGAAGAACTGGTTTGGAATGTCCTAAAAGACCACCCGATGCAGGAGACCCATTGGGTTTTTACCGGGGGACGCATCATCAACAATCAATTCACGCCACAACTGTTCCACAACGTCATTGCCACTTACCGCGACCCCGATTCGCTCTTCAATCATCCCCTTCCCGGTGGGAAAGATGACCGAACCTACCACGTCAATACGAACCTTCTCCCCCCCAAAGGCACGAAGGTGAAAGTGATCATTCATCCGACTTCGTTTTAACCCAAATTGCCACCCACAGGGTAGGGAGCAACTTAGGTTAGTATTAGGGCAATTGATTGCACATCTTTATAGAAGGAGCCAGTGAATACCAATCAACTCTACTACGGTGACAATCTCGACATTTTACGAACCCACATCCAGGATGAAAGTGCCGACCTGATTTACATCGACCCGCCGTTCAACTCAAATCAAGCGTACAACGTGATTTTCAGCGAGACGGATGGCGCATCATCGCAGGCGCAAATTCACGCCTTTAAGGATACATGGCATTGGGGCGAAACCACCGAGGAGGCATACCATAATCTGGTCGAGACCGCGCCACCTCTTCTGGTTGAGACAATCAAGAGTTTTCGCGGAATCCTCGGTGAAAACAATCTGATGGCGTATCTCGTGATGATGGCGGTGCGATTGGTAGAACTGCATCGGGTGCTAAAACCGACGGGGAGTTTTTATCTCCATTGCGACCCGACAGCATCGCATTATCTGAAAATTATCTTGGATGGGATTTTTGGTGTCGGATGTTTCAGAAACGAAATTGTTTGGCATTATCGGCGGTGGACAGGTACGGCTAATCGGTTTTTAGCGATGCACGACATTCTGTTCTTCTATACAAAGCAGGAGTCTGGTTATGTATTTAATCCGCTTTATACTGCTTATACCGAGAAATCCCTGAAACGAAAGCAAAATTATCATACTAGGATTAAAGGGGATGATGTATATGTGACTTCAATAGATAAAAAAGGAGTCAAGGAAAACGATGTTTGGATAATTCCCGTAATAAATTCACAGTCCAAAGAACGTTCAGGCTATCCAACTCAAAAACCTGAAGCCCTGTTAGAGCGCATTATCCAAGCCAGTAGCAAGGAAGGTGATGTTGTATTGGATGCCTTCTGCGGTTGTGGCACTGCCATCGCTGTCGCTCAAAAACTCAACCGTCGCTGGGTCGGGATTGACATTACCCATCTCGCTATCACCTTATTGAAATACCGCCTTTCCGATGCCTTTGGTGAAGATGTGGAATACGAAATCATCGGCGAACCAAAAGATGCAGCAAGCGCGAGGGCTTTAGCGGTTCAAGACCGCTATCAATTCCAGTGGTGGGCACTGAGTCTGGTTCGGGCGAGACCGTATCAGGGCAAAAAGAAGGGCGCAGACGAGGGCGTGGACGGCCTAATCTACTATCAGGACGTTGACCCCGACACCCCGAAAAAGACACTGACCCGGAAGATTGTCGTTCAGGTTAAAAGTGGGAAGGTTTCTGTCAAAGACATACGGGAACTGAAAGCGGTTGTCAAGAACCAAGACGCTGTGATTGGTGTCTTTATCACGCTGAACCCGCCAACCGAGCCGATGATTAAGGAAGCGGCGACAGCGGGACGATTTCAATGGCTTCACGTCGAGCACCCGACCTATCCAAAGCTTCAGATACGCACGATTCAGGAACTGCTCGAAGGTCGGGGCATCGGATATCCACAGATACCCAATGATGTCACATTCCGCAGGGCAGAGCGGGCACCCTCCCAAAACCAGCAACTTCCCCTAACGGGAATCCCGCAACCGAAGTAGAGAGGCATCCTTGCCTCGATGTGAATGTATCGGGCGAGTGAGGTTAGTCGATAAACATTTCAACCAGAGCCAGCGCAAACACATCGCATGGTGGTGCGCTGCCCTTCTCTACAAAATCACTTGGAGAAAGATATGGTCGTCGGCGTTCCAAAAGAGACTCAATCATCCGAATATCGCGTATCAATGCTCCCAGTGGGGGTCGAACAACTCGTTGCGGCGGGTCACACTGTCCTCGTTCAAGTCGGTGCTGGTGTCGGAAGCGGTATACGGGACGAAGATTACGTCTCGGCGGGGGCGATTCTGTGTAAAAGTGCGTCAGAAGTTTTCGACCCCGCAACACTCATCGTTAAGGTCAAAGCACCTTTGCCGGAAGAATATGGCCGTTTACGCGAGGGACAGGTCGTTTTTACCTACTTTCATTTCGCGGCGAATGCAGGTCTGACCAACGCGATGCTCGAACGAAAGACTGTCTGCATCGCGTATGAAACGATTCAGACCGATGATGGTGAACTCCCCTTGCTCACACCGATGAGCGAAGTTGCTGGCAAGATGTCAATCCAACAGGGCGCAAAATACCTAGAAAAGCCGATGGCGGGTCGGGGTATTCTGCTCGGCGGTGTACCCGGCGTTGAACGAGCAAAAGTGCTGATTATCGGTGGTGGGATTGTCGGCACAAATGCGGCGAAAGTTGCCGCGGGGATGGGCGCAGAAGTGACAATTATGGATGTCAATCTGCGGCGTCTGCGATATCTCGATGACATCATGCCCTCCAACGTCGTAACCCTGATGTCTGACCCGCATACTGTCCGTGAAAAAGTCCCGGAAGCGGATTTGTTGATTGGTGCTGTGTTGATTCCGGGTGGCCGCGCGCCTCACCTTGTCACAGAAGATATGGTCAGTACAATGAAACCGGGGGCGGTCATTGTTGATGTCGCTGTAGACCAGGGGGGTTGTATAGAAACAACACGCCCCACGACACATCAAGAGCCAACGTTTATCAAACACAATGTTGTCCACTACTGCGTAACGAACATGCCCGGTGCTGTCGGACGGACTTCGACCTATGCACTCGCAAATGTGACCCGTCCGTATGTCCTTAACCTCGCGAATGCAGGTTGGAAGCGTTCGATGCGCGAAAACAGGGCACTTGCCAAAGGATTGAATATCGCTGATGGCAAAATCTGTTTTCCGGCGGTCGCTGAGGCGTTTGGAACGCAGCACTTTCCAACAGGGGAGTTGATTGCGTACAGTGGAATGGAGGAATAATGGAATATCGTAGATTAGGCCGAACAGGGCTTAAAGTTTCAGAGGTTTGCGCCGGAACAATGACATTCGGACGGTCTGACTGGGGCATTGATGAAAAGCAATCCGGTGAGCTTGTCGATTTAGCCATTGATGCCGGTGTCAACTTTTTTGATACCGCAAACTCCTACTCGGAGGGCGAATCAGAGACCATCCTAGGTACGCTACTCAAAGGCAGGCGGGATAAACTGATTATCGCCACCAAAGTCTTCAACCCGATGGGGACTGATATTAACGACTCCGGGACCTCCCGAGTGCATATCATGAAGGCTGTCGAAGATAGTCTGAGCCGCTTGCAAACGGACTATATCGACCTCTACTATATCCATCATGTCGATAGGGAAACGCCAACGGAGGAGCGGCTACGCGCCCTTGACGACCTTGTTCGTCAAGGTAAAGTCCGTTACATCGCATGTAGCAACGAGTACGCTTGGCGGCTCTGTGATGCCCTGTGGGTCAGCGAGGTCAAAAACCTCAACCGTTATGAGTGCGTACAATCGCTGTACAATCTCCTAACGCGAGACATTGAGGAGGAAATTTTACCGCTCTGCATTGAAAAACAGGTCGGTGTCACTGTATGGAGCCCGTTAGCCGCCGGATACCTAACAGGAAAATATAAACCGGGTACGGCCCCACCTGAAAACACCCGTTTCGGCCAAACAAATTCCTCGATGCGACGATACTTCCCACCACAAGAAGCGGAAGTTATCGAAACACTCCGTGAGGTAGCTGATAACTTAGACAAGAGCATGGCACAGATCGCTTTACGTTGGATTTTAGAGCAAGCGGGAATTACCTCTGTCATCGTTGGCGCGACGAAAGTAGAACAACTCAAGGACAATCTTGGTTGCTCCGGTTGGCACCTTCCCGCCGAACTGCTCACTAAGCTCAACGAAGTCTCAGAATGTACTTCCCGCTATCCGCATTCAATGCAAGCGAACATGCACGAACGCCGCTCTGACGCGGTGCAGATGCCCTCCTTGTGAGAAATAAGCAAGTTTAAAAAAATAAATAGTAGAAACCGAGTTTTTTCTTCAAAACTCGGTTTCTCGCGGATAACTAGAACGGGTATAGCCCACAATACTACAAATTTTATATTTAAACCTGCTTAACCATACACGAACAGTCACAAACGCATGTTGAGGCATAAATGAAATTTCGTGGGAAAGATAACACAGAATGGATATTCGCAACAGCTATACTCTGCCTCTTGTTCGGCACGGGTGCCAGCAACCTTGTTGCCGACGACAGATGGATAAAGAAAGCCGATATGCCGACACCGAGGTGGTCATTAGCGGCGAGTGCTGTTGAAGATAAAATCTATGCCATCGGCGGTTGGTTGAGGATTCCGCTGGCCACAGTAGAGGTGTATCACCCTGCAACCGATACATGGCAAAAGCGAGCGAACATGCCGACAGCAAGGGTGAGACTCTCCACAAGCGTGGTTGACGGAAAGATTTATGCCTTTGGCGGCATTACAAATGGCGGGATAACCCTTTCGGCAGTAGAAGCCTTCGACCCAGCGACCAACAGTTGGGAACAGAGGGCTGAGATGCCGACTCCGATGGGGGCAATGTCCACAAGCGCGGTCAACGGGAAAATTTACGTCATCGGTGGGTATGACAAGCTCAAGCGCGTCGCCTACTCGACAGTCTTTGCGTATGACCCGATAACGGATACTTGGACGAAGAAAGCCAAGATGCCTACACCGAGAGGGTCTCTGGCTACCGTTGTGTTCAAAGCGAAGATCCACGCTTTCGGCGGATTCGACCCTGGCAAATTTAACCCCCTCAATCTAGCCGCGAAGGGAAAAGTACTCGATGCTGTCGAGATTTATGACCCCGAAACAAACCGATGGTCAACCGGGCGAAAAATGCCTGAGGCAAAAGGCGTTTTCGGTATCGGCGTGGTGAATGAAAAAATCTACATCATTGGTGGGTCTAATCCATTTAACGACGACACCATCTCAAAGGTAGATATTTATGACCCGAACAAGGATACTTGGACAGTCGGAACGGCGACCCGGATGCCAACGGCGAGGTCAAATGTGTGGGCCGGTGAAGTTGATGGGAAGCTCTATGTTTTCGGGGGATATTCCCCTGACATCGGAGTGCTCTCGACTGTAGAGGAATATACGCCAGACGGTTGGCCCTTCCCGCTCGCGGTCTCATCGGGGCGCAAACTGCCAACGTTGTGGGGGACATTAAAACGCACGAATCGACGCGTGAACGAATAGACGAATCACGAGCGTTGCCGTTGCACCTCGTAAAGGATGGCTGTGGTCGCACATGCGACGTTGAGTGAGCGTGTGCTGCCGGTCATAGAAATGGCGACGAGCGGTTGGCAGAAATCCCGGAACCAGCGACTCAACCCTCTCGATTCGTTGCCGACGACCAAGATTGTCGGTCGGGTAAAGTTGCACGATGCAACATGCGTCTGGGCATGGGCACTTGTACCAACGACTTGAAGTTCAGGCAACTTAGGACGAATCGCATTCAGCCAAGACTCAAACGCCGTCTGTGAAGAGATTCGTACCGCCGGTAGGCCGAAGAATGAGCCAGCAGTTGCTCGAATTGTCCGCGGATCGAAGAGGTCTGTCGCGTGACCTGTTATCACTACCCCCTGCACACCCAATGCCTCACACGAACGGATCAACGTGCCCAAATTTCCGGGGCTTTGTGGTCGGTCTACAAGTACAATAAGGGCGTTCTCTTGAACAGGAATGCGCGAGAGGTCATCGGCGGGCATTTCAGCGATAGCCAGAATCTCTGAAGACTCTTCCTTCTCACTGAGTTTCGCCAGAAGCACCTCCGTAAATTCGAGATGCCAACGCGCTTGAGAGTTTATCAGGATTTTTCGCGCCCAATCGGAGAGACGACGTTCAGAGGCATAGAGGAACGCTTCAACATTCCAGCCATCGTTGGACATTAGCTGATCGATGGACTGGACACCTTCGACGAAGAATTGACGGTATTGCTGACGCTTTTTCCTGCTCCGCTTGAGTGCTTCGGCGCGTTGAAACCACTGATTCTCGGAAGAGATTTTTAGCACCTTGGGGGTCATTGTGTCCAAGCTTCAGTTACCTTCCCTCACGCTTCGTCGCCTTCTGATACGCTGGCGACATCTGACGCATCTGCTCAACAATCCCAGGCACCTTTTCGATAATCTCATCAATCTCCGCTTCCGTGTTGCCCCTGCCAAGCGAAAACCGAACGGTGCCTTGCGCCAAACGGGGTGGCAGACCGAGGGCCGCTAAGACATGCGAGGGTTCCATTGAGCCAGAAGTGCAGGCGGAACCGGTTGAGACACAGAGCCCTTCCATATCCAATCTCAGGATAAGGCTCTCGCCTTCGACGAACTCAAATGAGATATTGAGCGTTCCGGGCAAACAGTGGTCGGGGTGGCCGTTCTCATAGATGCCATCAAGTTTTTCGTGCAGTCCGTCGCGCAATTTACCTGTCAGCCGATTGAGGTGTTCGACATCAGTTTCCCGATTCTTCCGCGCAATCTCTGCCGCCATGCCCACCCCAACAATTGACGGGACATTCTCCGAACCCGCCCGGCGGTTGCGTTCATGTGAGCCGCCGTGCATGAGGTTATCCAGCCGTGTCCCACGCTGGAGGTACAAGGCACCGATGCCTTTCGGGCCGTAAATTTTATGCCCTGAAAGCGAAAGCATGTTGACTCCCAGTTCCTGCACGTCAACACGCAGTTTGCCGACACTCTGTACCGCATCGGTGTGGACGGGAATCCGGCGTTCCTGAGCGATTTCGCAGATTGTCTCCAGCGGTTGAACCGTCCCCGTTTCGTTGTTCGCGTGCATAATCGAAATCAGAATCGTCGTGTCACGGATGGCATCACGCAGGTCGTCAATCCGAATCCGCCCGTACCGACCGACAGGCAGATAGGTGACTTCAAAGCCGCGTTTCTCAAGAGTCTGACAGGTATGCAAGACCGCATGATGCTCAACCGAAGAGGTAATTATGTGGTTCCCACCGTTGCGACTCTGCTGAAGTTCCGCAAGCCCTTTGATGGCGTGATTATCTGACTCCGTACCACCGCTGGTGAAGATAATCTCGCTCGGACTTTTCGCTCCGAGCAATTCTGCCACCTGTTCGCGGGCGGTATCAATCGCGTTCCGCGCCTCCCGCCCATAGGAATGGATACTCGACCCGTTCCCAAACTGCTCCGTCATAAACGGCAGCATCGCCTCAAGCACTTCCGGGTGAATTGGGGTTGTTGCGTTATGGTCTAGGTATATGCGTTTCATGGTTTTTTTAAGATTTGGGCGTTTGGTTGTGCTTCGAGAGTCTAATTGTACGCTCTCGCCATCAATGACATCAAACCTACCGGGCCGGACGTTTTTGTGGTAAGGAACAGTTACGCTACCGTCACTAATCGAACACTGAATATTTCATCTACGGTCAACGGTTCAATTCCTGATTCATCTACGGTTATCACAGCTATGGTATCTCCCAACACATTGAATATTTCTAATGAGTAACCGTCCGCCCCGTTAGAAACCGGATGATGCTCAACAACAGTTGCGACATCACCCTTCTTCAGTTTTTTTTCAGAAATATCTTTTGTTAAAACAACTTCTTCAAATAATTCATATCTCATTATTTCATCTCCCTTTGTCTGGATACATGGTGATGAATTTTGTTCTCTCCGCAGCCCTTTCTGTCATCCAGATTGTACATACCGCCAAACTTTTCCCATTTGGACCGACTAATTTTCCTCGTATTTCATATTTCTGACCATATTCTGTATTTTCCACCGGTATTGCATCAGTGGATAAAACCTGCTCCCTCAGATCGTTTTCCAATATCTTCCAGCTTTCAAGGGTATATCCGGCGTTAGCAAGCCATTGTGATTTATCTTTTCGTTTTCTTAAAACCAGCAGATATTTCGTCAGCTTTTCTTGGGCGATTAGCGTATCTTCAGGCAGTTTCATTTCTGATTAGATTGAAAATGTCCGGTTTACTATAGCTCATCTGACCGGCTCGCAATCCGCTCTTGGACGGTAGCAATGAACTCCGCAAGCGGCATACCGTTTTGACGATTGCCATCCCGTTTTCGGAGCGAAACCGTTCCATCGCTCACCTCTCTGTCCCCGACGACCAGCATGTAAGGCACTTTCATCAACTGCGCCTGACGAATCTTTGCGTTCATCCGATCACTGCTCAGAGCGGCTGTTGCACGAATACCACCCGCAGTCAACTGTTGGACGAGCTGCTGAGCGTAGTCGTTGTGGCTATCGCTAATCGGAATGACACGCGCCTGCTCCGGTGAAAGCCAAACGGGAAATTTGCCTGCATAATGTTCGAGCAAGAAACCGATCATCCGTTCATGGGTACTCAGCGGCGCACGATGGAGGCAGAGCGGAGTCTCAGAGTTCCCCTCCCGGTTGATAAAACTTAGATTACATCGCGCGGGTTGTGCAAAATCAACTTGATTGGTCGCGAGTGTGAACTCACGTCCAATGGCACTCCAAATCTGTACGTCAATCTTGGGACCGTAGAACGCCGCCTCATCATGCTCTTCTACAAAAGGTACACCACCATTCTTCATCGTGTTGCGGACCATCTCTTCGGTTTTGAGCCACATCGGTTCATTATCAACATACTTCTTGCCAAGTCCACTCTTGTGGTGCGTACTCAGACGCATTACATACTTGTCAATGCCGAAGATTCGGAAATATTCAAGGTATAGTTCAATAACCCCCATAAATTCCTGTTCATACTGCTCCTCCGAGCAATAGATGTGGGCATCGTTCATCTGCATGGAGCGCACCCGCATGAGACCAAAGAGTTCACCACTTTTTTCAAAACGATAGCAAGTGCCGTATTCACCCAAGCGAAGCGGCAGATCACGATAGCTACGCGGCTTGCTATCAAAAATCTTGTGATGAAATGGGCAGTTCATCGGCTTCATGTAGTAACGCACCCCCTCCATCTCCATTGGCGGATACATACTTTCAGTATAATGCGCGAGGTGACCGGTCCGCTGAAAGAGTGCGTCTTTCGCGAGGTGAGGTGTCCGAACCCTGTCATATCCTCTCTGCGCCTCCATCTCTTTGGCAAGCGCCTCTAATTCCTCGATAACGATGCCGCCGTTTGGCAACCACAGGGGGAGCCCGGGACCAACGTCCTCATCAAAGATAAAAATTTCTAACTCCTTGCCTAGTTTTCGATGGTCCCGTTTTTTCGCCTCCTCAAGCATTTGGAGATGCTGTTTGAGCTCCTTGTTCGTGTGCCACGCTGTTCCATAAATACGCTGAAGCATGGCGTTATTTTCGTCACCACGCCAATATGCCCCGGAGATGTTTAAGAGCTTAAAAGCGTCAGAGCGAATTTCCCGTGTATGTTCAACGTGCGGCCCCCGGCAGAGGTCTTCAAAAGTATCCTGGCGATAGGTGCTAATCGTTGTCGGTGTCTCGGTTTCGTTCCCATATTCGTCCGTGTTGCCCTGCGTGAGGTCTTCAATCAGCTCCAATTTGTACGGCTGGTCTTTGAACAACTCCCTCGCCTCATCCGCGGTGACCTCACGATAAACAAATTCATGCTTGCCCTCAATAATCTGTCGCATCCGTTTTTCAATGGTCCCCAGGTCGTCAGGCGAAAATGTGCGCGGATTGCCATCGGGCTCTGTTCCCAAATCGAAATCGTAATAAAAGCCATTTTCAATCGGGGGGCCAATGCTGAGCTTGACATCTGGATAAAGTTGCATCACCGCTTGTGCCATGACATGGGCTGTGCTATGCCTAATTTTATAAAGCGGGTCTTTTTCAAGTTCGTCTGAGCGTAACATAATCTCTCCATTTTGGCGTACAACAATTCTACATTTCAACGAGGGAAACGCTGGTCTGAAACGGCACTCCCAAGTCTAAAGACGTTCGGTTTTACCGGCATATCACATAAAAAAAGAGCCTTTCGGCTCTTGTTATGATGGGCGGTATAGGATTTGAACCTATGACCCCTTGCGTGTCGAGCAAGTACTCTAACCAACTGAGCTAACCGCCCAGACCTTAAAGAAATGGAGGCGGCGGTCGGAATTGAACCGACGCATAGGAGTTTTGCAGACTCCCGCCTTACCACTTGGCTACGCCGCCAGATTGGAGCGGGAGAAGAGATTTGAACTCTCGACTTCCACCTTGGCAAGGTGGAGCTCTACCACTGAGCTACTCCCGCACCGGGATGTAAAGTATAACAAAGCCGATTTGATTTGTCAATAAAAAAATCTTATAAAACAATCTCCTGTTCCAAGACAAGAATCTCGCTCACGAGATTAGGTCGTCGTCATCAAGCTCAAGCGCCTCAGCAATCGCCATCAACGTTTTGGCGGAACCGGATTCTTGTCCGATCTCCATCGCCGCTAAATCTGCACGTTGAATGCCCGCTTTATCCGCAAGTTGCTCCTGTGTGAGTCCCCGATACTCGCGGAATACCTTGATCGGGTTCTCCTCATCAAGGATCAACCGATTAACTACCTCACTGGGGAAGCTTTCCTCATCAGCGGCTTCTGCCTCTTCAAAATCGCGAATGTCTTCAAGCATTTCCAGCTCTTCTAGAACCTGGTTATACTGTTCTATCGGTACAAGGACAAATTTCTGACCGTTTTTTTCGACTGTTTCAAGGTTCATCTATACATACCGCCTCTTGGTCCAATTTTTATGACTTCAATGACGAGGATGTCATCATGGATTTCATACAATACGCGCCAATTACCCACTCTGAGCCGGTATCTCGACTCACTTCTTAGGCGTTTTATATTATTGTTCGGCGCGTAAGGATTTTCAGCAAGTTGTTCAATCTTCCCAACAACGGTTCTGGCTACATTATTGGGCATCCGTTGGAGCATCTTTCTCGCGCTTGCTCGATATTGAATCTGATACATGATTCCCCTTGTTGTAGCCAATAGCTCCCTGAAAACAGATTGAAATTTTGCAGAGGTTACGGGAGGACTAAATGCCCTGTCGGGTCTGAGGCAAAATGTCAAAAAATCCACACCTATTCATCAACTCGCTCAATGCCCCGGATCTCGATTCGACCCGCTTCTGCCGCGTTCTGAACCGCCTTGACGATTTCCATCGTCAGTTTTGCAAGTTGGTCAGGGAAGTTCGTCGCGTTTCCCGCCGCCCCGGCGTAACGCCGTTCGCGTTTGAGTCCCGACAGCCTGTCGTTTGCGATGCGAAGTGCCGTGGTGACAAGCTCCACTGACACAACGTGTTTTTCAGAATTTGGTGCGTCAATTGTGGGCGATTGGCTATCCTCTATTAATGTCACCTCCGATTCTTCACTGACCGAATTGGCATCTATGCCCTCACTATCCGGGGCTTCGCTTTGCTCAATTTGCACAGCTTCTGCCTTTAGCAATTCGAGAACCTGTTTAGCCGCTATCTGTTCAGCGAACTTTTTGCTGTCTTGAATCGGCTCGGGCGTTGTGTATTCTGAATCGCCCCACTTGACAGTTACTATCCAAGTGGGGGCGTTGGGTAACCCTTTTTGCACCGCATCGTAAGTCGGAATCATTAAATCCTGTTTCTGACAATAATGCTGCAAATCGCCTTTATAATTAGACCTGTTTATTTCGCTCAATTCTGCCTCTTTCTGCTCCATTGACAATACTTCGCTACTAAGGGCAGGAGATTCTTAGCCTATTGGCGTACCTGTTGTTGGCACAGAAGCCGACGATGAGATGGCCTCGCCTTGCACTGGGTTCGTCCCACTACCCGCAGAGTCGGCTTTACGCTTGGTTACTGGATTCGTAGGTTTGAGACGTTCGCCTGATTTGGCGAAGAAATCCTCAATCTGACTTATGTACGTGCCCCCATATTTCAAAAGCCCCCTCGCAATCCTGTAGATTTCGCCCTCTGTTGAATCTTGATTCACAACCTTCGGATAGAGTTCGAGTGCGGCTTGGAAAAATCCAAATGTTTCATCCCCGATTGCGCCAATAATCTGTAGCGCGAGGAATGTTTGGAGCTGGTTATGATACGATGGGCTCCCACCCGCAACTTCAATAACTCTGTGATTTGTGTTAATGGTACGCTGCATAATCATCAAGAAGCAACTCTTGACACACGAATGTGTCATGGAATTGGCTTTGACGTACTCTTCTTCGCTGGCAGGCAACATTGCCTCCAATTGTCCGAGGCATTCCCGTATCGTGTTGAGTTTGCCGTGGGCTGGATTGAATAAATCGTTGCCTTGAGTTTCGCTCATGTTATTCTCCTACTCTGGCGTACGGTGCCAGAGATTTAATTGTTCAGTGTTAGAAGAGTGGAAGAGGGGAAGAGGGGGGAGATTGTTTCCTTCCATCCTTCCGATCCTTCCAATCTTATCTCTTCCACCCTTCCATCCTTATCCCTTCCAGTCTTAATACATCACACACCGTTGTGCGTTTATCGTCTCAAAATTCCGCCGTTGACATCTAATGTCGTCCCTGTAATGTATCCTGTTTCGTCAGATGCGAAAAACAGCGTCGCGTAGGCGATATCTTCGGGATCCCCTAACCGTCGCAACGGAATCTGCTCGAGCAATTTCTCCAACCGATCAGCTGATACTGCGCCCATACTGGTGTCAATCTGCCCCGGTGCGATCGCGTTGACGGTGATGCCAAAAAGGGCAAGTTCACGGGCCAAGGTTTTCGTCATGGCAATCATTCCGCCTTTGGAAGCACTGTAATTCGCGCCAGCTGCAACCCCGCCGGTTTGCCCAGAAATGGATGCGATGTTGATGATGCGACCTGAACCTTGCTTCCGCATCGCAGGAACAATGGCTTTGGTGCAGAAGTACGCTCCTTTGAGATTGATATTTAACACTTCGTCCCAGGCGTTCTCTTCGAGTACTTCAATGGGAGAACTCCGGTTCACGCCTGCGTTGTTCACCAAAATATCGAGGTGTCCGAAGGCTTCGAGTGCTTGTGTGACCATCTGGTCGACTTGTCTTTTGACAGAGACATCCGCCCGAAAAACCACCGCTTCGCCTTCAGGACGAATCTCGGTTGCGACCTCTTCCAACTGTGGCACATTCCGCCCCACTAACGCGACCTTTGCTCCTGCTTGTGCAAGAATCAGCGCGATGGATTTTCCGATTCCACGATTCGCTCCGGTGACAATCGCCGTTTTCCCGGTTAAGACGAAAGGTTGAAATGTCATTGTTGGCCTCACAGTTCCCTTACAGAAAAGGTGCATCAAGCGTTGGAGTTTCGGATTGGACGAATTGAATGAGCGTTTGGACGAGCTCTCCGCCTCGCCATCCAGCCATATTCGCGGTTGCGGCATCTTTGAGTACACTGAAATCCGCCTGCGTTTCTGCCCACGCCTTAAACTTCTGCTTATGATTATAACCGTGCCAGTGGATGCCATTTAGAATCTTCAACGCTTCCTTCGCGGTCTCAGGTGTAACAACCGGCTGGCGGTCGGTGCGAATGGCATCGAAAAAGTCAGAGGTCTGCCATGTCTGGTAGCGGCCATGATAGTCCGGATCGATTGTCCGTTCAAATTCATTTCGTAGAGCGGCTTCGGCGTTTTGGTCTTTGAGCGAAAAATCGAGTTCATAAAGCCAAGCACTGTCCGTATGAATCTCTCCGCTATCACCGATGATGCGAATGCCCTGTCCCTCTTCAGGAGATTCACACGCACTTGTTGCGAATACCTTGCCGATTGTGCCGTTTCTGAAATGGACAAGCCCGTATCCGATATCCTCAACCTCGATCTCCGGGTGCAGAATATTTGTCCAATAGCCGTAAGCAAAATCAACGCCGCCGAGCAGATGTTGCCACTGATCCCAGGTGTAGATGGCTTGATTGACGAAAGTCCCGCCTCCCTCTTGCGCCCAGGTCCCGCGCCACGCCCCCCTGGCATAGTAACTCGCATCGCGGTAATAGAAATCAATGAGCCAGCTAAATTGAATTTCCCCGATTTCCGGCAAGACTTTTTCGTAGATAAATTGATAACGCGGATTAATCCGTTCTGACCCAACCGTCAGTTTGACGTGATTCACCCGCGCCGCTTCAATCATTTCGTGCGCCTCACCGACTGTCATCGCCATCGGCTTTTCAACAATAACGTGTTTCCCCATCTTCGCGGCATCAATAGTGATTGGTGCGTGCAGGAAGTGCGGCACACAGACGCTGACGACATCAATCCGTTCATCCGCTAATAGGTCGTGATAATCCGCATAGCGTGTCTCAACCTCGAAATGGTCGGCGAGTCGATTTGCGTTTGTTTTGACCGGGTCACCGACAGCGATGATATCGCATTGGTCTGATAGGTTTCGATACGCTTCGCCGTGCGCGGACGAAACCCCACCGCAACCGATGATACCGACCCCAAATTTCTTAGGCATATTTTCTGTCACCCTCTGTTTTTCGTGTGACCGCCCTCTGTTCTGACTCCTATTGTGGCTTCGATTTCTTTGATGACCTGTGAATCGGTTTCTATTCTTAGCCGTGCACGTAACGCCTTTTTTGCCGCTTGCCCCCCAATCTGCCCCAACGCCCACGCAACGTGTCCCCGAACAAGCGGCTCATCGTCATTTAATGCTCTTTTTAGCCCAGGCACCGCTGATTTATTGCCCCAATTGCCGAGCGCGACAGCGACGTTCCGTAGAAACCCGCGTCGTTTGGCGCGCTTGACGGGGCTCCCTTTGAAGCGTTTACTGAACTCGGCTTGTGTCATGTTGAGCAGGGAGAGTAATTTGGGGACGAAGTTCTGCTTGCGTGGATAAAAACCGCGTTCTTCCGTTGAGGTCGCTTTGCTATTCCAGGGACACACCTCTTGGCAGATGTCGCATCCAAAAATTAGGTTGCCCATCTGTGGTCGGAGTTCTCGTGGGATGCTACCTTTAAGTTCGATGGTCAGGTAAGAGATGCAGAGGCGGGAATCAAGGACGTTTGGGGCAATAATCGCGTCTGTGGGGCACTCATCAATGCAACGGGTACATGTGCCGCAACTCCCACGCGGGGGGAGCAGGTCGTATTCTAACTCAATACTGACAAGGATTTCCGCGAGAAAATACCAAGAACCCGATTGCCAGTTAATCAGATTGGTATTTTTGCCAATCCAACCGAGCCCGGCGTTTTGGGCATATTCGCGTTCCAGAATTGGACCGCTGTCCACAAAAACCCGGCTTTTGAGTGCTGCCTCAGCGGTCTCCTCAATGAATTTTGTCAGCCGCCGCAGCTTCACACGAATAATATCGTGATAATCGCTACCCCAAGCATATCGGGAAATCTGTCCGCGCGACGGGTCTTTGACCTGTTTTTCCGGCGGATTCATTGTATGGTAATTCATCCCCAAGCTAATAATTGATTTGACTTGGGGTAGAATATTGCGCGGATCTCGCTTCAAGGGTAGGTGCTTTTCGAGATAGTCCATTTTCCCCGCATATCCGTTCTCTAGCCACCGCTCGTAGTGCTCAATCGCCGGGGTCCCTTCAGCTGGGGTAACGCCGACAAGCTCGAATCCAAGTTTATGAGCATGATTTTTAATCTGTTCTGTCAGGTTCATGAAATTTCTTGGAAATCCTTATTCGTTGTTGGCCTCACCGCGTAAACGACGTAATTCTGCCTCAAGTTGGTGTCTCGCTTGGGCATCGGCATCGGCGCGTTTTTCAGCCGCCGCACGGGCTTGGTCTGCGTCATCGGCGCGTTTTTCAGCCGCCGCCGCACGGGCTTGGGCTTCTTCCACCCGCCTCCCCCCAACTTCCATCAAGTTGCCATCCGCATCATAACAAGCGATATTTTCCCCGTGCCAGCCGAGCCACAAGTTCACAGGTGCTAACCACAACCATCCGTTTGCATTCGGTTCAAGCGGTGCGTAGCCATCCGGGGTCAGTTGATACCCTAGTAAACGCTTTTCGGGCATATCGCGCCGGATAGCGATGTCCACAATCACGTACCACTCTACCCCAACTTGGGCATAGTGGTCAACTTTTGTTTCAAGGTCAACCGAATAGGTTGAGGGCGACGTAATTTCAATAATCAAGCTCGGTTTTGTGCCCTCTTCAACCTCGTCAAAGGTGCTCCAATTCTGCTGTTGCTGAACGTTAAAAATCACCGCGATGTCTGGACCGTGTCCTCTGATGCCGGGGTGCGCCCAAGCCACGAGCACGTCGTCGAGGACAGCAGCGGTTGGGTCATCAGCAACCCGATTCTCCAATACATCACAAAGGTAGCGGCAAAATCGCTGATGCTCTCTACTGTGCATTCTGAAATCTCCGACCTGTGGGTGAAGGATGTCCTCAAGCGTCAGCGGCACTCGCTCGTATATTTTCTTACCATTGGGCAAGACGCGCACACTCTCGCGCCACCCATAGAGATATGAGTCTTTTTTCTTGCGCGCGCCGATGGCATCCGCTTGTCGCTTGGGTGCCAGCTCAGGGGTTCGGGAATCAGGGACTTTCTCACTGTTTGTTGGTGTACTCGCTATTTTCATCGTGAGCTCCTTTTCGTATGGATAGCACTAGAGCCGAGGGTTCTATCGCGGTTTTCGCCGCTTGTCGCCCACGTCTTATATCAAGAGCAGCGGCATCAAGAGCAGAGGTTGAGCACCAAGCAGGGGCATAAACTACTCTGTTTCGATACGGTTCAAAAACGATGATACTTTTGGAAAATCCTTATCCGTTGTTGGCCTCACCGCGTAAACGGCGTAATTCTGCCTCAAGTTGGCGTCTCGCTTGGGCTTCGGCATCGGCGCGTTTTTCAGCCGCCGCCGCACGGGCTTGGGCTTCTTCCACCCGCCTCCCCCCAACTTCCATCAAGTTGCCATCCTTATCATAGCAAGCGATATTTTCCCCGTGCCAGCCGAGCCACAAGTTCACAGGTGCTAACCACAACCACCCGTTTTCATTCGGTTCAAGCGGTGCGTAGCCATCTGGGGTCAGTTGATACCCTAGTAAACGCTTTTCGGGCATATCGCGCCGGATAACGATGTCCACAATCACGTACCACTCTACCCCAACTTGGGCATAGTGGTCAACTTTTGTTTCAAGGTCAACCGAATAGGTTGATGGCGATGTAACTTCAATAATCAAGCTCGGTTTTGTGCCCTCTTCAACCTCGTCAAAGGTGCTCCAATTCTGCTGTTGCTGAACGTTAAAAATCACCGCGATGTCTGGACCGTGTCCTCTGATGCCGGGGTGCGCCCAAGCCACGAGCACGTCGTCGAGGACAGCAGCGGTTGGGTCATCAGCAACCCGATTCTCCAATACATCACAAAGGTAGCGGCAAAATCGCTGATGCTCTCTACTGTGCATTCTGAAATCTCCGACCTGTGGGTGAAGGATGTCCTCAAGCGTCAGCGGCACTCGCTCGTATATTTTCTTACCATTGGGCAAGACGCGCACACTCTCGCGCCACCCATAGAGATATGAGTCTTTTTTCTTGCGCGCGCCGATGGCATCCGCTTGTCGCTTGGGTGCTAGCTCAGGGGTTCGGGAATCAGTGACTTCCTCGCTGTTTGTTGGTGTACTCGCTATTTTCATCGTAATCCCCTTTTCGTATGAACAGGATTGTAGCTGAACGGTCTATTTCGGTATGGTTCAAAAGTGGACTGCTCGCTTATCCGCTGAACTCGGCTAAAACCTGTCGAAGATAAGCGGCATCTTCCTGCGCCCACTGTTCGACATTCGGGGGCGATGTCTGTGCATAACCAACCTGACGGATAATTGATTCATCGAATTTGTACTCCGTGTGTACGGTTAAAGGCCCGTCAAATCCCATTTTGCACAAAAGGCTCAGGCAACGATGCCAATCAACACATCCTCCTCCAACTTTCACAAAGCTAGGTCGGTAAGGCGGTGTCTGACCTTCGGGTTGGGGAAGATAAAAAGCGTCTTTAATCCCAACAACCGAGAGGTAATCCTCAATCATCGCCAATCCCATCGCCCAATCTTCGCCATCCAACGCGAGGTGGCCGAAATCCGTGTATGCGCCGACATACCGGGGCGGGAATCCCTGGATGAGGTGCATCAGCCCGGCGCAATTCGATCCGATACAAGCCCCACTGTGAATCTGATAGCACGTCTGCACGTCATGTTTTTCACTCAACACAACGAATCCCTCGAAAGCATTTCGTGCCTCCGCTACCACCTTCCAGTAATCATCGCCTTCCTTAAATGTCCAGAATCCGATCTTGAGGCGGGGAACCCCTGCCTCAGCACATGCCTCATAAAAATTCTTGACCTCTGGCGCGTTTGCATCCACCATCGTCACGGGGGCGGTCACCAGTGGACAGGTCAGCCCCTGCTTCTCCCAGATTTTAACCGCTTTAGGCAGAGCGTCAACGACGTTATCGGCATGAATCGGGTGCCCAGGACGGACACATATATCAATGCCATCGTAGCCGAGCGCAACCGCCTTTTCGCCAAGTTGCTCAACGGAGAGATGTGCAAAGAATTTGGAGTTGATTACAATTTCCATAATTCTAGAGAAACCGAGTTTTTTCGGAAAAGCTCGGTTTCTAAAATGTAAAGTTTATTCTTAAACCTGCTTACACTTTCGTCCGCAGGTCATCAACGTTCACAGCCAATCCTGAGAACGCATTCCCCTCAAGAACGATGTCAGCAGTCTGCTCACCAATTTGTACACCGACATGCTCAGCAGGTTCTCGTGTTTCGATGAGCTGGTTGTCCATTATGCGGATGGAACGTGTTTCGCCTCGGATATCAATTCCCGTTCCCTCGCCATCCGAGCCGCTGTTGACGATATGGTTGTTTTGTACCAAATTGCGGTGCGGACAACGCCCCTCGTTCGGTTCTTCGCGGAAGTAAATCCCGACTTTCCCACTCCTCTCGATCTGGTTGGATCGGATAATGTTATCCGTGTCCCGATGCCCGATTGAGATACCGTATTCGCGGTTGTTGAGGATGCGGTTGTGCTCCGCAACGCCGTGCTTGACACCCCAACAGAAAAAGAGCCCCAACCGATTCCCTTCGAGATGATTGTTCTGCATCATCGGCCGTTGCGAGCCAGAGCCTGGGTGCAATCCAAGGTCGGCATTGTTTAAACTACGACAGTCGGTCACGCTTACGTCGTGGCAGACCTGCCATGAGATGCCATCGCCGTTGTAGTTTCGCGCTTCGATATTCGCTATCTGAATCCGTTCACAATTTTGTAGAAAGATACAGCCTGCGTAATTTCCATCCAAGTGTGCATTGTTGACCCGGTTTCCGTCAAGAACGAGGTTGCGAATCTGAACATCACTGATGTGTTCGCCAGTCAGAATCGGGAACAGCGTGGACACCTCGGCTTCATGGTCTACCCAGAAGTTCTTTTCAAGCGGACGGTCTAGCCAAAACCGATCCCCATCGCGTCCGATAATTGTGCGTTTGATGACGTTCTGCCCCCGATTACCGGGTGCTTTTGCTCTCAGACAGATGCCACATCCGACCTCAAAACCGTTGCTCGAGGTGAGGATTACATTGTCGTCGTACCAGTCCGAATCAACGGCAAGGGTTGTCTGGACAGATTCATTCTTGATTAGTGTAGTGTCAGAACCGCTACCTTCAATTTGGATTTTGCTTCTCAAATAGATGGCGTTATTCAGGCGGTACTCGCCAGGGAGTATTTTCAGCGTTCCCCCGCCAAGTGTTGCGAGGTAATCAACTCCCGCCTGAATCGCGCGGTCGTCGTGTCCATTGATTTGCGCGTTGGTCGTACCGACTGTGATGGATAATGCGTGTTTCATTCTGCCCTCCTTCTCGGTGTGAGACGCTTCTCACTCTAACGATTTTTGGCATTCATCCCTGCGGCTCTGCGAGCTCGTCATCAACTCCGCCTCCTTGAATAATCGGGCAGAGGTCACAGATTTGGCTACTACAGAAGTTTCGATAAAGATAAATTGCACCTTGTTGCTTCTTGGCGGAAGGCGCGATTAACTTGATCGGTTGTTCTTCGGTGAAAATTTGGGCTTTGATCTCCCTTGTCACACGGTTGTCATCAAGCTGCGGGATGTCGTCGTAAAGCCGTTGAACAGCGTCGCGCAGGTTTGAACTGTCCACCGTCTCTGCCCACATCTGCGCGATGGGCAATACGATATTGACAATTATTTCGGATGCGCGATCTTTTCCAATTAGGGCCGCACCGTGTTTCGTACCACCTTTCGCGAACCCGGTGTGAGTGGTCCAGTAGCCGGAAGAGGGGAGCATCAATCGCTCAAGTAAATCACGGCGCACCTGCCGCAAGCGACTTTTGTCAGCGTGTGCCGCCTCTTCGATAATCGGCAGGAAAACAGCCATTAAACTATCCTCGCAGTTACTGATCAGTAGACTCATCGCAGGCACACGACGGCTCGGAAAGTTCGGCGGACGTACCGCAAAACTCCACTGTTCGGCTGTCATGCGGGTGGGGTTTTTATACTCTTTAGAGGCTTTCCAGAGCGTTTCCAACTGATTCACAAACGCCTTATCCTCTTCACCCAGTTCGAGTGGCTTGTAAGATTGGGAGGGTAGCAACCCCGCGACCCCAAAGAGAGCGGCTTGAATTTCATCGTCAGCCCGACCAATCAGTTGCGAAAAGGGTACACGTTGGGCAAGCTCTCGAAACGCTTTGCGGTTCTGGGTGTAGCCCAACGCTTCCATGATGCCCTCATAAAGCAGTTGCTCAAAATCACTGTCAGTTTGCAGATTTCGCATCACATCGGCTTTCTCTTTCAGCCGTTCCTGTCCAAGTTGGTCAAAGACCGATTTGAGTGCATCAATTTTGAGCCGTTTTCCTGTCACACGACAATTAACCGGTTCGTTCTCTTGCTCTTCTCTCTCGTCAAACAGATCGCCGAGCGGCGCATCATTCCGATTGAAGAGTTCAAGTGTCGGAACGCGCTTTCCGTTCTGAAGCCGCGTTCGCAAATTGATGTCGTCGTCCCAGTAAACAGCATGTAAGATAACGCTATTGTATTTGGAGTTAAGATGATGCTTGTGGTTGTACCACTCCGACGAGCGGACGTGAATTTCAACATCGCCCGTATACAACTTGCCATCAATCACGAGCTCGGCCTGAAGGAAATCGGGACCTTCATCGTCATTCCAAACGCCCGGTTTAAGCACCTGAATGTCCTGGTCGCTCGTTGATTTGAGATCGAACCTGAAAAATCGCTGGTCGTTCCACATCTTTTGTACGAGATGTTCATCAATATGTTTGGAGTCGGTCATATATCATCCAGATCGAGTGTGATGTGTGAAAATGGAATGCCGGTTCTTGATGAAGACAAGGCGTTTAGCAACGTTACTTTCTATCGTTTTCCGAGTTTTCCGAGGAAACAGGAGAATTTGATAGAGGCAAAACAGGGTGAAAACTCACGCTGTGACTCAGTTCTGGGTGCTTTGCACAGGAAGGCTCCTCGGAAAAGGACTAACATGTGGCACGAATCTGCTGGATTTGACAATTCAGCAGGAGCAACAGGGGCATTTCTTGCTACGCCACGCTCAAAATCTACAGTTTTTATTAAAATTCGCTTGCAAAACTAAAGAAAATGTGATAAATCCATCTAGGTGTTCACCTCTAGCGCTTTACTTGACTTCACGGAGAATTACCCCTACTTATACAGTATTGGCCTATGTCCGAGGGAATATTGGGGGAAATTTTAGCTCAGCCGGAAGGTGAACAAAGGTGAACGATAAAAAAAAGAGATCATCAGCAATTTGATTATTAAAGTTCAATTTTTGAAGTCAATTCCTTCCATATCACCCTTAAAATGTGAAGTTTATTTATGAAACTTGCTTACGGCGGCGTAGTCAACTCGCTCCCTAAACAAACAAAGCCTATGTACGAAGCTAAAATACACATAGGCTCTGATCAGGGATATCTTGAATCGAATTCGAGGTTGAATTTGGAAAAAAGAAGCACACCACCTTGGCTTTTCATGGGTTCATCTCCGTCAACCTTTTTATCAACTGGAATCATTCATATTAACCTAAGTTGCGACCTATTTCAGAGAAACCGATTTTTTGGTGCCCGTTTCGCAGACATTGAACAAATCGGTCGCGTTTTCGCCCAAATCAAGTCTGTTCATCGTAAAAAACCCGGTTTCTTCCCCTTGGATTTGTCACGCGCCTTCGTCTTGGCGGTTAGCAAGTTGAGCACGAAGTCGTTCTAACTCAGCTTCTGCCGCCCTTCGCCGTTCTGCTTCTTCTGTGGCAATTGTTTCGGCTTTCCTCCGCCGTTCTGCTTCTTCTGTGGCAATTGTTTCGGCTTTCCTCCGCCGTTCTGCTTCTTCTGTGGCAAGTGTTTCGGCTTCCCTCCGCCGTTGGGCTTCTGCCCTCCGCCGTTCTGCTTCTTCTGTGGCAATTGTTTCAGCTTCCCTCCGCCGTTCTGATTCTTCCGCGGCTATCTCTTGCGCTTCCAACCTCAGGTGATGTTCTTCCATAGAAGTCGTTATCGGAGTACCATCAGGCAGATACGGGCGTAACAACCTCACACCGTTCGCTTGCTCCTCCCATCGAAACCAGAGATTTAACGATCTGCTCAACAAACCGCCCTGCTCGTCGGGAGCCATTTCGACGATGGCACCCGAAGGAACTCGCCTCCACCCGCAAAATTCCGCTGGCTCCGCCATTGCAGGTTGATGAATGAAGTATTCTTCAACGCCCATATCAATCAGATACAGTCGCATTTTTTCATGCCGATCCTGATTCGCTGTTGAGTCGGAGAGAAACTCAAAAACAACCGCAGGAACCGCACCTTCTTCCCACGTATAAAAACTTTTCCGCAGGGTCATTCTATCCACACCAAAGACAACGTAAACATCAGGGGCGACGGATTTGTCTGGTTCCCCTTCCCGATAGTAGATGAACGTGTCAAGCCCAACGTGGATAAGCTCATTGATTTCAAAATACCGTGCGAGTTGCTCGTAAAACGTGTTAATCTGTACACCGTGATATTCTGAGGCTGGCATAGGTTGTTCATCCTCGTAGGGGTATCCTTGTATGTAAACGGTCGGTTTACCCCTCGCTTTTGGAAAGACGGGCATATATTTTCTACGCTTGAATTCAAAGTCTTTTATGGTATCCATAATGTTTCCCTTCGCGTATCAGGGCAGGGATGCCCCTCCCACAATCGGGGCAGGGATGCCCGTCATCCCCCCTAAGATGTTTAGAGAATCCCTCAACCGCTCATGCTCGATTGCCAAATCTAGCAGGGGCCCCGCAGATGGTAGGTAGCAACTTAGGTTAGGTAGCAACTTAGATTATATTATAGTAGCATATCAAGATTTTGTCAAGTTTTTTGCAGTTGAATCCTAGTTGAAAAATCATTACATGATATATTACACTTTAATTGAAGGTAGAACACCCCTCTTAAAAAAGAGTATTGCGTTAATGAAAAAAATCATCCCATTATGGAGGAGATAAATCATGTTATCCACCACAGTACAATCCCAACTGAGGTCAGAGCAACACACCGCTTTGGAACACAAGGCGAGGGTCAAAAGCGAATATCTCAACAAGTTGGCACCAATTATTCTCACATTCACTCTGCTTATCGTATCTTCGTGCGGCTCTAGTGGCCCATTTGAACCAGTTGGTGAAACAGAAGAAGAACGAATAAAAATGGAGTTGAAAAATCGTTCATTTCGTCAATTCGAGCCCTCTAAAGACGCAAGTCCGAGAAAGGGAGTTATCCTTGATTTCTTTGGCGGACTTAGTCTTTGGGCCCAATATGCCAAAGATGGTCACGCGGTAAACGAATGGGAGATTGTCGCAAAAGATTATCGCGTTGAAAAGGCAAGTGGGGGTTCGGAATTTAAAATTTATTTCGACCAACCGAACTCAACGCAAGAGTTTCCCACCAAGTGCGACAACTGTATTCAAACCTCAGAAGTCTCCATTTCAATCAGAAATCTTTTCGATAGTGAAAAGATATCCTTCAAGGTGAATGACCCTGATAACAGTTTGCCCTTGCCGTTTCCTGTATTTAAGTCTTGGACAAAATTCAGCGAAGATGAATACTTCGATTAAATTGCCCACCGTTCACCGAACGCACAAGGAAGGGCAGAAAACGAGTTTTTTGCATTACGGAGAACAGCTAATGCCTGAACGAATTGCAGACGAAAAGCAGATTGAGCGTCAATGGATGATTTTGAACAAGATCGGCAGACGCTACGGTGTCACAAAGCAACAATTGATTGCAGAAACCGGTGTCAGTGAACGCACAATTGAGCGAGATATCCGTATTCTCATGCGGTATTTCTCATCAATTGTCGCAGAGAAGGACGGGCGACAAAAACGGTACAGATTCTTAGCAGATTACCAGTTTCCAACGCTAGATCTGTCTTTACCAGAGCGGTTGGCGTTGCTCCTTGCACAAGACCTCATCACCTTCCTTGAGGGAACGCCATACTTTGAAGCACTCACCAGTGCCATCAAGAAAATTCGCGCCACCTTGCCATCTGAAAGTCACGATTACTTTGACCGCATCCGCAACATCCTCGCGTTTCAACTTCAGTCTGTGAAAGATTTTCAGCGTGTCGCCCCCAAAATTGCCCAAGCACAAGCGGCGTGTGAGAAACGGCAACGACTTGATTTGGTCTATCATTCCGCAAGCCGAGGCGAATTGCGCCAACGCAAAGTTGACCCGTATGGCATCGCTTACTCTGACAATGCCCTGCGACTCATCGCCTACTGCCACACTCGAAAAGACATCCGAGAATTTGTGTTTGATGACCGGATGCACTCGCTGACAGTGCTTGACGAAACCTTTGAACGTTAGGAAGGCTTCGATCTCAACGAGTACGCCAAGCGCGGGTTTGGCGGCATGAAAGGCCAACCTGTGCAGGCGGTCATCCGTATTGGCCCGCCCGCCTCTCGCTGGGTGCGCGTTCAGAAGTGGCCCGGATTGAAAGAACAGGTTGATTTAGGGGACGACCTGATCGAGATGCACTTCGATACAGAGGGGCGGGAAGGATTGATGCGTCAGATTTTGCAGTGGGGCAGTTGTGCAGAGATCGTCTCGCCGTCCGATTTCCGTGAGGGGATTGCTCAGGAAATCAAGAACATGGCGCAAAAATACGAAACGACCTGAAAAAATTTGCAGAAATTTTAGACCACCGACATGTTCTGTCGGAATTGTTCTGTATAATACCAATTCCGATAATAAATCACTCGTTAATGGAAGTCCGATTTGCGTCAACTCATGTTGCCACTTTCAAAGAAAGTCATAAGCAAAAACGCATCAGACCCCCGTAGCCGGGGCATCTTGCCCCATCGGATAACGATATGCGTCAACTCATGTTGCCACTTTCAAAGAAAGCGTCATCAACCGCGCCCCCGTAGCCGGGATAACAGGCGTTTGATATTTCATCAAAACCGCTAACGCGATATAAATTTTCAGAAATGGTATAATATAGCCCATGTCGCTCCTGCTGGATTGACAAATCCATCAGATCTCTACGCCGCTGTGATTGCGCGTTCTTGACATCTTTTCTTCTTTGCGCCTTTGCATCTTTGCGTCTTTGCGTTAAAATTCCGCGTCTTTGCGCTCCATTTTTCTTACAACGTAACAACTTAGGTTAAATATAAGGAGGCCACAATGAACCCACTTCAAAACTTCCGGCTCGCACGCTACCGAATGATTTTAACGGCACTTTCGCCAATTTCGATGCCACCCTACGCTGGCTCCACATACCGGGGCGGATTCGGTCAAGCATTCCGAAAGATGGTCTGCACACAGGGGCCCATTGACTGCCGAGATTGCACACTCAAATCGGTCTGTCCATACCCGTACATTTTCGAGACTGCCCCATTTGAGGGAGCGCAGCAGTTGCGAACTTATGGCGATGTGCCGAGACCGTTTGTCATTGACCCGTTGGACACACGCGGCGAATACCGTCGGGGGGAATCGCTGGCATTTCAACTGACGCTCATCGGGCGCGCCATCGACTATCTCCCCTATTTCATTCTCAGCTTCCGTGAGTTGGGAGAAATCGGTATCGGCAAAAGGCGCGGACGTTTCCAGTTGACCCAGGTCCTGACTGATGGCGGGGAATCGCTCTACGACAGCAATACACAGATGGTACACAATCTCAATAACACGCTCAGTTTCGACGAGGTTCGGCGGGAAACGGATGCTCTACCGACCGACCAGTTGACAGTGCGTTTGCTCACCCCAACGCGCATCATGCACGAAGGGAGGTTGACGGATGAACTCCCGTTCCACATCTTCTGGCGACGGCTGATCGGACGCATCTCGGCGTTGGCGTATTTCCACTGTGGCGAATCGCTGGAACTCGATTTTAAGGGGCTCATCGAAAAGGCGATGACCGTAGAGACAACCAAAACCACACTGCGCTGGCACGATTGGACGCGCTATTCAAGCAGGCAAGATCGGAAGATGCAACTCGGAGGCTTAATCGGAAGTGTGAAGTACGCGGGCGATCTGGAGGTATTCACCCCGTTTTTGGCGTTGGGGGCGTTTCTGCATGTGGGCAAAAACTCGACTTTTGGACTGGGAAAATATCGGGTGGAATAGTGGGTATAGAATGATTGAATTACGATTTATGGTGAAACCGAAAACGTGGGCCACCTTCTTGGTAAGCGCGTGTTTTACCCTAAACGGCAAAAAAAATACCAAATTCCGAAAAAAATTGCAGAATTTTTCGATCACCGACACGTTCTGACGAGTATAGGGGGTATAATATCGGATAATCAAGTTGCCACCTTGATAAGAAAAGGGACAGAAGGGCAGAGCGTAGAAACCGAGTTTTCCGCGGATTGTGTCTGAATCGCGGATTTAACCGATTAAGCGGATTACACGGATTAACAAACGCCAAACTATCCCACGCCAAAGCACCAGCGGTGCAAAATGTATAAGGAGGTCATACCAAATGTCTACCAAGCTGGAACGGATTTACTGGATAGATACGGAGATTCGAGCAAACAAGTATCCCAACGCCCACAAAGTCAAGGAGCGGTTTGAACTCCGTCACACCCGAATCGCTTACGAAGACAGGAAATTTATGATAAATCGCTTGTACGCACCGATTAAAAATAGCAGAAGCAAAGGCGGATGGTACTATACTGACACAACCTACTTCCTGCCTGCGATAATGTTCACCAGGGAAGAAATTACCGCTTTCTTCTTGGGAGAAGAACTATTCAAGCAGTATCTCGGCACCCCTTTTGAAATTCCGCTTCAGATGGCACTCGACAAGATAACACAACACCTGCCGGAACAAGTCAGCTACCATGCACAAAGAGAAACTTCCGCTTTCACTTTCACAGGTGGCGGCAGAGCAACGGTCGAGCCCGAATTACTAATCGAACTCAGTGATGCTATCCGCTTAAAGCACTCCATTGAAATGAAATACTATTCAGCGAGTAGTGGTCAAACGAGTACGCGAACTGTTGATCCATATTGTCTTAATAATATCCAGGGCGACTGGTATCTGATAGCCTACTGTCATACCCGACAAGCACCTCGTGACTTTCTCACCAGCCGCATCAAAGCACACAAACGCCTACCATCCACCTTCCAAGTGATTCCAAGTTTTTCCCTAGATGCGTACCTAGCGAAAGGATTCCTCGCCGAACGCGGGACAGAGACCGAAAACATCACCATCAAATTTGACGAGTATCAGGCACGTTGGATAAGAGAACGTATCTGGCACTCCAGTCAAAAAATTGAGGAGTTGCCATCCGGTGAACTGATATTACGTCTGAACGTCGGTGGATTAGGCGAAGTGAAGCGTTGGGTTATGGGCTACGGCCCACACGCAGAAGTTATCGAACCCGAAAGCCTCCGCCGTGAAATCGAGGCAGAAATAAAAAAAATGAAAAAAATTTACAGCAAAAAGTAAAGTGCGTATATATTGCACTCTGGGATGATATAATAACCGCCGATTGGAGGAGAAATGGACATACAATCTCAGGCAGGCTAAGTATCAAATTCAATGAGGTTTTACAATATCAAATTTTGAGAGGTGACACATGGAATCACTAGATGATATCAAGGCAAAGTTCAAACAGGTTACAGAATTCGATCCACATCATTTCCAGTTAGAAGCGTGGCAACACATAGTCCCTCAAAATCCACATAAAAACACGATTATTGCTGCTGGAACGGGAAGTGGCAAAACGGAGGCGGCATTGCTACCTGCATTAGCAACGGGTAAGCGTCTTATCTTGAACTTTCCAACGAAGGCACTGTTGCAAGATCAACGCGAACGTGTGGTTGATTTATGGTGCAAAATGAAAAATCAATGCACAGAGGAAGCTGACAAACACATTGCCGTTGACACAGGGGATGAAGATGACGTGTCTTACTATTATGCGGACATCATTCTGACCAACCTCGATAAGTTTCTCTATCGGATGTTTGGATACGGAAAGCGGCGATTTAGCTATCTGTTTCCATATCGAATCTCGGGTATGGGAGATAATCGAAAATCACTGTTAATCTTTGACGAAGCACATGCCTATGAAGAAACCATCTTCTCACATTTCTGGTTTGTTCTAAAGAAGCTAACTTACGAGCAATGTGTGCAGACCGTGCTGTTATCGGCAACACTTCCAGCAGACTTTGTGAACGGACTACGCGATCATGAACGTAAGTATTTTCCACGTCCTGTAAGCGAAAGCGATTTCTTCCATGTTGTTGAGGACAAGGAAATCCGAACAGGACAGGTATTCTTTGACGGGAGCATACCATCAGGCACAGAAGCCATTGACAAATCATGGGATGCCTATACACAAGGCAAACGAGTCATTCTAGTTGTTCGCCGGGTCGTGAAACCTGCTACTGACGAAGAATCAGATTCAACAGGGCACACACTGCATGAGGTCTGGGAACAACTCTGCATAAAGGTCTCCGAAACAGACAGAAAAAATGAAATCGCAAGACGTGAGGATGGAAGCGTCATCGGTTCCATCTTGACCTATCACGGTCATCAGTTGCCATCTTATCGAAAGTTTGTATTAGATCGACTCAAAGAATTGGACAAGGATGAGCAACCCTATCTGTTATTGACCACGTCGGCGATGGAAGTTGGCGTAGATGTGTCGTGCGAGGTGATGGTCACAGACTTATGTGAACCCGATTCTTTTGTCCAACGTATTGGGCGATGTGCGAGGAGAAAAGGTGAGAAAGGACGGGTTTCTGTTATCGAAACGAGTCCAGCCCCACCGCGTACAGCAAATTTCCGAGATTATTTACAGAAATTGGGAGCACATATAGAATTGGACGCTACCCAAAAAGCGAAACTGAACGCGATGAATGCTCCACCGAAACTCGACAACGTGCATCTGCGGCTTGAGTATGTGCAGGACACTGCCCTCTACCGTTACATTTATGATTTTGTACAGGAGAACAAGCCGATATGGGAACGAGGCATGATCATCACTCGTCAATGGGAACCGTGTATTACCGTTGTGCGAAGTGAAAAGCAGGACGATGAAAATTATATCGGTGGTATCCGTGAACAAGCGTTTTGGCGCGGGAAAGAACTGAAAGAAAAAACGTTGTTGCCTGTAAGTTGCGCTGCCAACATTGCACCTTACTGCGCGTGGATTTTCGATACCTTCAACGATGATTTTCACTATCCGCAACGCACGGTTGTCGGTGGCAAACAGGAACGGAGCCTAAAAGAAGCGTTGTTAGAGGCGGGCTATTCAGCAGGTACTGATGATAACAAATCAAAGCGGCAGTATGCTGTCAATTTTCCGATGATACTGTTGCTTGGGGATGAAGTCTCAGAACAGATATTTAAGGACGACAACTTCGGATTTGCTTATCAGCAACAATATGTCAAGCCAACAGGAAGACAGCCGGAATCACCATTGCTTCGCGTTCGTCAGGTAGAACTGTGTAAAAACAAAGGACAGGTTCAACTGCCACTCTACTGGTACGAACCTATCGAAGGAGGTGCAATATGATGCGGCAAATTTTCTCCATTGGCAAAGTCATTCAAATTCGTACCGACCCACGCACTGTCAAGCGATTGGCATTTGTGGAAACGGAGGAACACATTCGGCACGTCGTTGAAATGCTAGATTGGCTCTATCCCAAAGCCAGTCAAACATTGCGTCGCGCCACAGAATTGCACGACATCGGAAAAAAACTCTACCTGCAACGCCCCTTTATCTTTAACAGACAGAGAGGGACTAACCCCCTCAACAGCGAAAACTTGATTAATGATTTCTATCAGCAAGGAAACGTGCAGGGTAAATTTACCTATGCCGACGCAATAAAACGTTACTTTGTCTTTCTTGAACGGGGCGAGAATGTCAAATGCTATCCGGTTCGGCAGAACCCACAGGAGGATAACTCGCCAATCGTTTCAGCACGTTATCATCCTACCCCGCCGTTTGGTCCTCATGCAGCATCCGTGCAACGTGAAGATCTGCGAGGGGTTCCTGAAGCTGATTTAGACTACGTCCACAGCCTCATTCAACTCCACCACAATTTTCAGGTGGACAAGTTAGTCCCGACAGCAGCGCAACATGGGGAGAGGATTATTGAAGACCTCTATCATCTAATGACCGCCGATGGAGAAGGATCCCGGTGGGCGGAGTATCTTGTGCAAAAACTGGAATATGGAGAGGAACAACCACAGGGAAAGTTCGGATTCAGCGAATTTGCCATTGAACCGACTACTGAACCTACGGAAATCTTGCGTGATGGTTGTCATGTGCAAGGGGAAGTCGCACTGAAAGCAATGCGCTGTCCTGACCTAGGCACACTAGAATTGACAGTGGATTATTACGTGGCCGATTGTGATTTCAACCCCGACAAGTATCTGTTGAAAAAGAAGAGAGGAGGACAAAAGAAATGAACCGCTCTGAAGCCATTCAACGGGTTGTGTGGTGCCTACTACATCACACCGAACACCCCGAAATTGCCGTTGCAACTGCGGAAACATTGAAAAGTTCACTCGGCGAGGGAAATGAGGGGCAGATGGCTTTTACAAATCTGATCCGTGCAGCAGGTCTGTTTGCCAAAGATGACGATGGTTACTTCATGCGCTATCGTAGGGAAGAAGCAATTCCCGACGAGTCACTGCTCAACTTGCCATCCCCTAACTATCTTATTACCTTCCCTGTCCCAACCGAACCGCGGATGCGGATTGCCTATAGTGTATTTTCAGGATTATTGTTGAAGTATATCTATCAAACTTATGGGGCAGTGCCAATAACAGTAGGAGAGGGTATAGCGGAATTGTGGTTGTCACACCCTCTACCGGAGAATGCAGAGTCCCTCTGGGAACGGTTTAGTCATAGTGATATGATCTATCAGGCATTAAAAGACAGCTTGCCATCATCGTTAGAGGCAGCCAAAAAAGAGTCTCCAAGGGGCATCGGAGCCATTTCTGTTACCAAGGCCCTGATCCAATCTCAACTTCTCGCTGTTCTCGTGAATTCCGTTGTTGAATTGGAAGAGATTTTTCAAGACAATGGGGGAAAGCGATTGCACTTTTATAAGAAAACTGACATACAACGATGGTTTGAAGAAGAAGCAACACCAACAGACAAGGATTTAGACGAACTCTGGCACGAAGGATTAACGCAGTCCAATAACATCCGTGAAACTGGCAAAACTTTAGCTGCTCGTGTTGTATTGGTCAACACACAAGCTCCAATCATGGAAGTGCGAGACTTCGGTCAAGCATGGAGGCAGACGAAACACCCTCGGGGATCCGATAAAGCACAAAGAGAACAGATTCAGAAAATTACTGAAGAGGCAGTGCGTTTAATTAGCAAGTTGGAGACACAACGTAAGGGCATTCGTGACCTTCATCAATTTGTTGAGCAGGCATTGATGAACGAATCTGCTTTTTTAGACAGTATTCAAAAGGCGAAGCAACAAATAGAACTCGTCCTATCTTCCAACAGCAAAAACATTCCGGCATCAGGAGCAATTGACTTATCTCCATTTTGCACCAAATTGGAAGCTGACTTGATGCAAAACGTTGTCATTACCAAAATCAACGATGCAGAACCTCGTACCGCTATAAAAGAGAGCGTCAAAGCATGTTTTTGTTACGGTTTAGCTCGTGCGTTGGATTGGAACGCGAATGTGTTACTCTTTGGTTGGCCGGCTGATACCCTACGAATTTTTGAAGGCAAGCAAGCTACAATGCGCTTTATAAACAAGAGGAAATCCACTAAAGGAAAAAAAGTCTTTGATGTTACTTTAGATACTAGAATAAAACGGGGTCGAGAAGTGCATGAAACCGATCGTGTTGAAGTTTTGAAGGACGTACTTGAACCTGAACTAGATCCACCATTCAATTTACTCGATGTCGGTGGTTTTTCTCAATCAACAACGATTATAACCGTGCAGACGGAGAAGTGCTGTATGGTTTGTGGTGCCTCAAGTCAAAATGAGTTACTAAAGGGTGCCAAAAGCTTCCTACCCGAGACAAAGAAGCGGCATTACGACACTCCATCTCAATCTCCTGTAGAACCTCAGATTTGCAGTAATTGTGCCTTCATTGCCTATCTGTCCAGTGTCTATCCGTCATCTGACTTGAGCATCGTCGAATTTCCCGCTGACAACTTTTTGGAACTGTTCGCACTCTACGAAAGTTTGCAGGGCGTTTCGGCATTGCAGGCGTTGAAATATGTCAATCGTGTTGCCAGCCTGTCGGTGCTACCGAATCGTTATCTGCTACTGTCTCATCGGGATGGTAGAGGGAAAATGGATGGAAAAGCACAGGTCTGCCTTCAGTTACGGGAACAAACACACCTCATAGAACACATTAATTGTCCGATGCGTGTGCAGATTGAAGGGAGCACTCCACAGATGTGGTCGGAGATTGCACCACACGTTCCGATTGGTTTAAGCCATTTCAAAGAACTACCACCCTATTTTGAGACAGATTCCACCCGTAAGGGCTTTGCTTACGATGTTGTCCGTGCTTTGCAAACAGGTCAACCGTACAAGGCATTCTACGCCGCAGCGAAACATGCTGTAGATAACGAGCACCCTTTCGAGCGGCGGGTGTTCACAAAGAACCGAAAGGTTTATGAACGTTATATCATCACACATCGCCAAGAGTTGGCAAAATCATTAGGAGGTGAAGCCGTGAATAACGACATTTACAAAGACATTACCGATTTCTCTGACTATCTATTTGATTTGTTACACCCACTGGTCCGACGCGAGGTGCAAAAGAGTGGATCGGCTGTATCGGGTATTTCTCGCAAATATACTGACTGCATTCCGCGTGATTTCAGCGAAGGTTTAGCAGGCAAATTTCTCTACACAGTCTGTCAAGAAGCGGATTCGGCTGAAAGACAAGGAGATAGGTGGGTCAAGTACACCACCTTTACCAAACTTTATGGCGGTAGCCCTAAAACCAAGGGCAAAACAGTCGAAGAAGCAACACAAGCGTGGGATGAGTTCCGTCAATCTCATCCCGTACTTATCGAAGACTATTTACAGAAGTATCGATGTAAGCACGGAACACAGTACGCAATTTGGCAGAAATTTCTGCGTGAAGTCCAAGCACGGACACTTGCATTGTTGATGTTAAACGTCCGGAATGTGAAAAACAACAGCTAATTGAACAGGAGGTTATCCAAATGGGACAAGAAAAAGGCTTACCGAAAACGACACTAACAGGTGTCAATGCGAAAGCTACTAAAAGCGTCTTAGTCAGTGCGGTTTTGGAAGTTCATGGACAGGTACGATTTGGTGATGGTACCGATGTCAATATCACCGTTACTGAAACCGATATGGTCTTGCACCCGTCCGAGGGAGTGCAGATCCAGAAATTTATCTTCGCCGGTAGCAAACGCCGGGGTGTGGACCGTCGCACGATTCATGAACTACGAGATCTGCATTGGGATGGTGAACAGTGCTACATCCCGAAGCTGTGTTGTGAATGCCCAATCTGTTGGCTCTACGGTTTCACAGGAACAACACAAAAGAAAGACATCAACGCAAAATCTCGCACTCTTTACGCTTCCTCGGTATCTGTTGAGGATGTTTCTATCGGTCGGAATATCCATTCCCGAAATCAGGTTAACGAAAAAGCAGCTACCACAGCAGGTGAGGCGGGGATTCACGAAGAGGAAATCATCGTCGCAGGTGTTCACTTCCCAACGTACACAACGCTTGCTCATGTTATCGACTGGGAAATCGGAACCTTCGCTCACGCCTTGCTGGAAAACATCAACAGCAATCGCTATACAGCCGCATCTCGGGCGCAGGGCGGGATGAAATTCGCTCAACACGAAGAAACTCCACTTGTCATCGTTGATGAATCTTGTCAGGGAATTTTCCCCCTTTCCGCCCCCAAAATCGCAGGTTGGGAGAATAGCTGGCCGGAGGCAAGCAAGGTGTTTCAGAACGCTATGGATAAGAACGCCCTGAAAAGTGCGCTTGAGATACAAGGCTTCAATGTTCTTGAGGAACCGAGTACTGATTCTGATGCGAATGAACTTGTGCTAGAAGAAAACAATGGCATCATTACTGTTAAACACGGTAAGCATGTTCTAATGACAAGGTACACAGGCAATAAGGCATTGGGCTATTTGCGCCAGAAGCAACTGCTCACAAAACAACATCTCACAGATCTAAAAACTGAAGAGTTCCTCAAGGATATCGGGTCCTATATGACTGCTATCAATCCAAAGGGAAGTGGAGGGACATCAGCGACAAATGAAGAGGCAGAGAATGAAAGCGATGGAGGCGGAAATGGATGATGTCATTTGGGTACTTGAATTACGTGGTACACTGCTGTCGTCACTAATGGCGCGTAATGCGCTAAAATCAAATGTGGCTTGGACCAGCTATCCATTTATTCCGCCAACAGGTACGTCGGGCTTTTTCACCGATGTACTCGGCGGAATGAAGTGGTATGAAATCAACGACAATTGTGTGCGTCACCTACACCAGATGCCTGAGTATCAAGGGGTCTTTGCTCTAGGGGGCTATCCGACAAAGCAGGGGCAGATGTCACGGCACCACTTTCGCAACCATCTCAGCGACATGACTTTCAACTATGAGGCTTATGTCTGGCCTGCGGGACGAGGTTTCAACAAAAAATTGGCTGTCATTGAGGAGTTTTTGACTGACGAATTGCGGTTTGTAATCGTTTCACGAGATTCAGAATCCCTCTGTCGCCTTCACGAAAGCGTGCGCGGACAGGTTGCACCGATTGCGAAGAAAGGTAGTGTGCAATTGGAGTTTTCCGCTGAACCGATGATGAAACGTCTGGAACGAGATACCGCAACTAGTACTGAGCAACCGATGACTGTGATGCCGTTCACAGAAATCGGAAATTTACCTAATGGACTGTCGCCGTATCTGGTGCCCTTGCGTTCTGAGGGAACACCGAAAGGTATTCGATGGGATACTCAGCATTGTGCATGGCATCACGAACTTCGGTTTCGAGAGGGAACATCAATCTACAGATCCGGTGCAGGTGGCATTTCCCACACGCTCTTAAAAGATATAGGGTTTTTCGACTGATTGAGGGAAACCGATGAAGGAGACATCAAAATGTAATCCCTGATGACCTCCAACTGCGAAGTGTACCCCAGCAACCCCTCCAAGCGCGTCAGCGTCCGATATCGCCTTAAAGGCACAAGTAGCATTTACCCTATACTCAAATTCTAAGTCACCCGCGTTGCCACCCTGATAAGAAAACAGAAAGAAACCGAGTTTTGCCGACCCTACGGGTGGCGCGACGAACGCGACGCAAAAAACTCGGTTTCTCCTCTAGAATAGGGTGCAACTTGGGTTAAGCAACTTAAAGCCACCTGAGGGGTTTCTATTGAACAGTCCAATCCCAAAAAACCAAGGAGATTCTATGAAACGCATCATTACCATAGCCACACTTCTTCTAGCTTCAGGGTGTTCCATCCTTCAAAACCCCGTAGCCAAAAAAGAAGCAGAAATCCTGAAACTGATGGCGACCATCCGACCCGATTTAACCAATCAAGTCGGCGAACCGTGGTTCACCTTCTCATACCAACAGCACAAAGAGCGAACACTAGACGCGCTACTGAATCTGTCCAAAACCGCTTCCGACGAAAACGTGCGAGGTTGGGCGATTGACAGCCTCAGCCACCAGAACAACCCACGGCTCATCCCATTCTGGCAAGAGATTTTAGACAACCGGGATACAAGTGATAAACGGTCCGTCTACGCCGCGATTTCAGGTCTCGGAAACATCCACACGCCGGAATCGAACAACATCCGACTCGCGCTACTATCCGACCCCGAAACACCGCCCGACCTGCTCGCTCATATCTGCGTCACCTATCAAAACAGCTACATCCCACAAGAGGTTTTGGATCAGATTGTCACACTCACCGCCCATACATCCGAACAAGTGAGAGTCACCGCCTTTGCAACCGTGCCATACCACTCAGAGCACACCTCCCTCACGAACGCGTTGCGGAACCAACTCATCGAACGTGCGCTGAGCGACCCCAACCCTAAAATTGTTCGCTGGGGACTGTATTCACTTAGTGAAAATCCACCCTCCGAACACTTTTCAATGATACTCAAGCACCTGAACCACGCCGCCCCTTCCGTTCGCGTATTCGCTGATCGGGCCCTATACGGCAGATATATCAACAGTGCCGAACAGTTTGAAATATGCCGAACAGCACTTGAAGAAAAACAGTGGAGCTACCAAACCGCCCCACAACTCACCTTACGCTACGCACAAATCCTTGAGCAGGAGAAAGGCGAATTTGCCGAAGCCGAACAAGCGTACCAAACCGCCCAACGCGCCTACACCTCAAACGATGCCAATTGGAGCAACAACTTCCATCCCGGCGCAACGATGCTCTACCGGCTCATCCAAGTCAAACAGAAGCGCGGCGACATCGAAGGAGCGATAGCGGTACTGAACCAGCTCGTCAAAGAATATCCAGAACACACCCGCATTGACGCACACGATTTTCCAACCCCCGGTTACAACATGATAAAGATAGTCCGGGAACTGGCACCAGAACTCAGGACAATTTTAGTCGATGCCCCCATTCGCATCCATGTTTCCCCACTCAACGAGATCCTCCAGCAAGGGCAACATCTAAAATTCAAAGTATCCATTCGCAACATTACAATCGAGAACGTGATACTCCACTATCAACATTGGACGGACGACGATGTACTCATCCCCGACCCGCCCATCGTTACGGTAAACGGCAAACGGTGGACCAGTTTGGGTTTTGATGGCACAACCGCTTCAATCAATACCGTCAAGCAGGCGACCATTCCGCCCAACGAGTCATTTGCGTTCATTGGCACACTTCATTCGTTCCGAACAGGCGATTACGTCATTGATTTCAGGTTCAAACCGGTGTGCGAATTTGAAGATGGCACACAGTGGAGTGCACAGATCCTTACCAAATCGGTGAAAATAAAAATCCCCTGATGCACGGCGGGCATACGCACAAAATTTCCAAAATTTTAATGGGTGTGAGGGGCATCCTCTTTGGGCGCGGACCCGATTCGTAGAACGTGACCATCTAGGTCTTCTACTCTCATTTCGTACGCCCAAGGATAATTTACGGGCTCATCTCGAATTATCGCACCGCTCGCCTTGTATTCTTCATAAAATTCATCGGCATCCTCAACGCCCATCCAGAGCCATGTTCCGGGGTGTCCCTGTCCATCATCGCAGAGCATAATGGAGTAGTTATCGCGGGATACGCTCCCAAAATCCGGCGGGTCGGCTACCCTTTGCACCTTTGCGTTCGATTTATCAGACAAGGGAACCCCTTGAATTTTTATATTGAAACCTGCTTAACAACCCACAAACGAAAGGACAACCACCATGCAATCACTAATCGTTGACGATTTTGGCGCATACCTCGGCAAACGCTCCGAGCGCGTCAGCGTCCGATACCGAGACAAAGAACGCGAAAAAGAGGAACACTCGCTGATGGACCTCGATCAAATTGTCATTGCCTCACGCGGTGTTAGTATATCCTCAGATCTCATCGAAGACTGAAATTCTGAGGAGACCACGAAACCGAGTTTTTTCTTCAAAACTCGGTTTCTCGCGGATAGCTAGAACGGGCATAGTCCACAATACTTCAAATTTTCTATTTAAACCTGCTTAGGGAGGAATTATAGATGCGAAAAATTCAATTTCGCGCAGGAAACTATTACCATTTATACAACCGTGGCGTGAATCGTCAACCTATCTTCTTTGATCCTGACAACTGGGGCTACTTTATAAAGCGTTTACGCGATTACTGCCCATCTGATTTGATTGAAATTGTTGCTTATTGTCTCATGCCGAATCATTACCACATTCTCGCTTATCTGAAAGATGATAACCTGAGCACGAAAATCATGCAACCACTCACCGTGTCCTACACTAAAGCTGTGAATCGGCAACAAGACCGCGTGGGGCCAATTTTCCAGGGTGCCTTTCAGGCAAAGTTAGTAGATAAAAACGAGTATCTTCTACATCTTTCACGCTATCTCCATCTGAATCCAGTATTGGATGGGATAGTTGGTAATCCAGAAAGCTGGACATTTTCCAGCTATCAGGATTACGTTGGCTTACGGAACGGAACTTTATCCAAACCTGATATTGTACTGTCTCAGTTTCCCTCGCGCCAAGCTTATGCTAAATTCGTCCGTGCGTATTCTGAGACCGACAGGAAGTTAATTGATCATTTGATGTTAGATTAGGGAACAAAGAAACCGCGAAACCAAGGAACCACGAAACCGAGTTTTTTGCGTCGTGTTCGTCACGCCACCCGTAGGGGCGGCAAAACTCGGTTTCTAAAGGGATTATAGATGCGAAAAATTGAAATTCCAACACAACAAAGAAATGGAGTTTCGGCAGAAAAACTCGGTGCCTATAATCGTATGGGTATAACAGGATCCAGAAACCGAGTTTTGCCGAAAAAACTCGGTTTCTACGATCATGAGTCAGCGACATCAAACAGTATTTCTACTGTCCAAGAGTGGTCTACCACACCTACTACACCCCCGTAGGGCGTCCAACGACCCATCCGATGCAACTCGGCGCAGTCGAACATGAGGTGCTGAGTGTATTGGAGCGGAGGCGAACCCTCTCTCGCTATGGGCTTGAGGCTGGAAGTCGTAAATTCCATGTCTCACTACACGCCGAGTCTCTTGGATTGACAGGCGTGCTCGACTTACTCATCGAAACGGAAGAAGGCGCGTTTCCGGTCGAGTTCAAGTCAACCACCCAACGCCTCAACCTAAATGCAAAATACCAGTTGACAGCGTACGCGATGCTGGTGGAGGAGTGTCTCGGTCAGTCAGTTGCTCAAGGGTTTATCTATCGGATTCCCACACAGCGTATCACACCAGTTCCGATCACAGAGACACTTAGGCGCAAGACCCTCCACGCCATCAACGAAATACGGGATATGCTTTCCAACGAGTGGATGCCACCACCGACCCCACAGCGCGGAAAATGTGTCGAGTGCGAATTTCGTCGATTCTGTGCCGATGTGTTGTGAGCGTTTCGCAAATCGGTTTTCTGCGGAAAAGGTGGGGTGATTTGCGAAAAAAAAGAAGGTAGAAACCGAGTTTTTTGCGTCTCGTCATCGGGTTTCCATCCACAAGGATCAGCAAAACTCGGTTTCTCTGGAATAGGATGCAACCTAGATTAAGCAAAGTTTTGGCTGAAGCCTTAGAGAAGCGGATCGATTTGCGACCGACCCACCTTGATCTGCACGGTCTAACGTGTGGACTACAGCATAAGAAGGCGATTTGCGAAAACAGCGAGAATAACCCCATGGATACAGGTAAACACAAGACACAATGGAGACATACATTTTTTTCTTGAAAACAGAGGCGTTTTGTGCTACGATAAAGGAAACGGTTCAAAAACATAGACATTTCAGGTGTTTGGAGGCGATCCATGAGTGCTATCCGTGGTCGGTTTCAACCATTGCCCCGATTAAAAGGGGACTGAAAGACACCGGGCTTATCTACCGTTGGGCGCTCAATTGAAGTTTCAACCATTGCCCCGATTAAAAGGGGACTGAAAGTAGGAAGGGATGAGGGTAATGCTTTTTGGGGTTATGTTTCAACCATTGCCCCGATTAAAAGGGGACTGAAAGTTGAGCAAGACTCTCCTCATGCTGATCAGCGTCTTGGTTTCAACCATTGCCCCGATTAAAAGGGGACTGAAAGACAATACTATAGACCTCACGAATCTCTACATGCTTGGTTTCAACCATTGCCCCGATTAAAAGGGGACTGAAAGTTCGGATAATGGCAGTCCATAAGGTTCAATTGTCCAGTTTCAACCATTGCCCCGATTAAAAGGGGACTGAAAGACGAAAGTGACATCCGCATCACCCGTGCATTTCAGGTTTCAACCATTGCCCCGATTAAAAGGGGACTGAAAGGGTTCGACCTTGACGGCGACGGCGGTGTAGAGCACGTTTCAACCATTGCCCCGATTAAAAGGGGACTGAAAGCACCAGGGATAGCCCTTTCGGGACTTCCGCCACTTAGTTTCAACCATTGCCCCGATTAAAAGGGGACTGAAAGAGACAGTGTGACAGCGTGGCGGACCTCCTCAATCGTGGTTTCAACCATTGCCCCGATTAAAAGGGGACTGAAAGACTCAAATCATAAGCCCGTAAATGGTTACTCACAGAAGTTTCAACCATTGCCCCGATTAAAAGGGGACTGAAAGAATCTATATGAACTCTCTGAAGCCGCGAATGTGGTCATCACGATTTACAACACGGGCGGGCAAACGGTGCAAACGCTTGACTTAGGGCACCAAGCCGCGGGAGTTTACCGCAGTAAAAGCCATTCGGCGTATTGGAATGGCCGCAATCGGCTTGGGGAGCAGGCGGCATCAGGTGTCTATTACTACGTGCTGTCTGCAAACGACTTCCGCGCAACAGGCAAAATGCTGTTATTGAAGTAATGTGTATCCACTTAGAACCTGTTTTAAGAACAAAGTAACCCGGCCCGTGGGTGGGAACTCCCTTTTCCACCCATCTTCAAATACCCGTGGGATACATCATGATGATTTTTCAAACAGGCTCTTAGTTCTCCCGTGTTGTCCAAATAGAAAAAGCCCCAACCGTACGAAACGGATGGGGCTTTTTTGATAAAGGTTGTGTGTTCTACTGCAAGATTAGGGTCATTTATAGCTAAGCCAACAATTATTTGTACAGTGCGCCCGGTGCGGTAACAAACCGCACCTACCGGCCGGTGTCTACATATCTTTCGGTTCCACCATAAATAGCCCTACTACAAGATTGTTTTTCTTGATTGACTATAAGATACGTGTTATAATTTTAAACAACGCCCCGATTATTATATCCGATATTCCGCATCTATTTTGAGCGGTTCCTGCATTTATTCAATTCCTGAATATCCGATAATCTGACTTGACGCAAAAAGGCCGCGCCCCGGCAGGCCTGCTGTCCTACCGTGCGCTTCTAACCAGAAATAATTACGTGTGTGTGAAACTCCCGTTTTCTCGAGTTTTATGTGCTTGCTAAACAATTAGACCGTATGTTAACATGACTCACGTTTGCGAGCAGAATGTAAAAAGGGGGAATAATTTCAGGACTGTTTACGCCAGCTAAGAAGAAATAAAAACAAATTTCCATCTATGTGAAGGGAGTTCACCTGTGGATGGCGTTTCACTTGTGGGAGGGAGTTCCGACTCCCGATACACCCGATAAATTTCAAACTTCAGTAGCTAAACTTTAACAGTAAAACGCGCGACTGATAACTTTTTTTTTCTGTCAACCTTTGTCAACCTTTCGCCATGAACCCAAATCAATTAGATATCCCCTTGAAGCTAGGCCACTTCTTATTGTCAGGGGATAATATGTCAAAAGTCAAGTGAAGCACCAGAGGTTGACGCCGACATCAATTTATCGCATTTTTAACCGCTGTCAACCCGGTTATTAAAAAATAAGTTGTAAAACTCAAATCGGAGGGGATATTGGCAAACCCACCCCGTCATTTTATGGCGAAAACGAGTTGTGTCATTAAATCTTCCCCTAAAGAATGGGATTACGAAAAGGATACCATCAATTCTCTCAATTCGCATCCACAACTGCGGAGTATAGGTTATATTACCCGATTATTATATTAAAAGAGCTGATTAACGGAACAACCAAACGGCGCACCATAAGTTACTCCGGATAAACCGGTGAAAAGTTTAGTCCAGGGGTTAAAAATGAAGATGAAAAAGCAAGCATCTACAGAAAGAGCTCCAGATTTAGAAACAGCGCATCTCAATGCAGATACGTCTCATCCGCAATACGGGATGGAGGACAAGGCATCTGTAGAAGAGACTAGCGATACATCCAATCCTACCGATCTCGAAGCGGGGTTCACTGCAATTCAGCTTCCTCTCTCTGCCAGTTTTGAAGAACAGACACAAGCGGGTGATTCAGAGCCTGCCGAATCCACCGAAGAATCTAGCCCGATACCGCCCATTGATACACCAGCTGACTTTCCACCATTTCCTGACACGAATGCGGATGATGAGTTGGCGGCAACCGATATCCATTCAACTCAAAGAACATACTCAAGAACCGCAGTTGATACTTATCAGATGTGGCTACGTCATATTCAACGGATGCAACCGTCAGTGAAGACGGAGGATAATCAAATCAGCACAAAGCGACTGTCTGCCCCTCAGGAGGTTGAACTGTTCCAGCACTTTGAACGCATAAAGCAGGAGATTGCAAATCTATTAGGCCAATTGCCATCGGCTGTTTTAAGGGAATTATCGGCGCAGAAAGCCGCCGGGGATGACTTCAAACAACAGCCAAGTGATAAATTGCTATTGAGCGTGATTGGCAAAAAAAAACCACTCGAACAGATTCGGAAGGCAATTGACGAGATGCCAGATGGTCATCAAAGCCAAGAGGTCGCAGTACTAAAACAGCTCTGGCAGGATTTGAGTTGCAGTGTGAAACGACTTGAAGGGGTAAAGGAGGTAATATTCCAAAACAATCTGCGTTTGGTAACACACATCGCCTCACACTGTTCCACCCACGGCATGGGAACAATGGATCTCATACAAGAGGGACACATTGGGTTAATGAGAGCCATTGACCGATTTGATGTGAGCAAGGGGTTTCGATTCAGCACCTATGCCACTTGGTGGATTCGTCAGGCCATTTGGAGAGCACAAGACAATCATTCTCGCATCATTCGCCTTCCGAGTTATTTCATCGAAAAGCGTTCGGCATTTTTTAAGGCGGTCGATAGATTGACTCAAAACTTTCAGAAAGAACCGACGTGCTTTGAAATCGCTGAGGTATTGGATTGTTCGATTAATGAAATTGACCGGTTTTTTAACCACCCGACAACCCCCATTCAACTTGAACATAGGATAACGCCGCAAACAGCGACAGAGTACCGCGCTTGGCGTGATTCAATTGATGCGGAGGACGTTCTTCAAGATGAGGTGCAGACATGGAATGCGTCCGTCGAAATTGAGTTAACCCGTTTACGCTTTCTCTCGGAATTGGATGAATTCACTGGAATTCGCCGCTATCGGGCAGAGATTGCAAGTCTTCTGACCCCACGGGAAAGACAGGACGTGGACGCTCACCTGGGTTGGAACGATGCCAAGCCCAAACCGCTACTTGAGGTGGGCATCGTTTTAGCCATCGTTCGTGAACGTGCGAAGCAAAGGTGCTTTCTGGAACGTGAACCGAGTCTTGAGGAGGTCATCAATGCTTTCGACATCTCGGCTAGCATTGTTGATCAGATTCAAGCGATCGTTTCCGAACCCTTTGCATTTGAGAACCCCATTAAAAGCAAGACAATCGTTGAATTGGTTTTAACGCTGACACAAGTTTGTACTCAAGAAGCAATACCAGATCGTCTAATCAGCGGGCCACAAATTTCTCCTGAAGCGGCACTTGATGCGCGTTTGAACGCCGAGGTCATTGAGCAACTGCTCAGCAACCTAAGCCCTCGTGAAACCCTAGTCATTAAGCATCGCTTCGGCTTAATGAATAGTAAGGAGTGTACCCTTGCTGAGATTGGGGAGCAATTAGGCCTCAGTCGTGAAAGAGTACGCCAGATTGAAGAGGAAGCGTTGGAGAAATTACGCCATCCGGTACGACGGAAATATCTGGAGGAATTACTTTAGATATTCAGGAAGTTTTCCAGCAACGGTTTTCCCGCACGAGTCAAAATTGATTCTGGGTGAAATTGCACACCCCAGATCGGATGTTCCTTGTGTCGGATTCCCATAATCTCGTCTTGGTCTGTCCACGCGGTGAGGTCAAAGCAGTCAGGCAGCGTCTCCCTTTTCACGATGAGTGAGTGGTAGCGTGTCGCCTCAAACGGGTTTTCCAAGTCGTCAAAAATCTCTTCGCCGTTGTGGTGAATCATTGAGGTTTTGCCGTGCATCAACCGCTCGGCCCGGACAACATCGCCGCCGAAGACATCGCCGATGCACTGATGCCCCAAGCATACGCCGAGAATCGGTAACTTTCCGGCAAAGTGTCGAACCAGCTCGCAAGAAATCCCGGCCTCACGCGGTGTGCAGGGGCCGGGCGAGATGACAATTTTCTCAGGCACGAGGGCCTCGATCTCCTCAAGCGTGATTTTATCGTTGCGATGCACCACAAGCTCTGCCCCCAACTCGCCGAGATACTGCACGAGATTGTAGGTAAACGAATCGTAGTTGTCAATCATAAGTATCATTGCGCTACTCCAATCCAGCTTCAGCTAATCTAATTGCGTTTAGCACCGCCTGCGCCTTGTTGAGCGTTTCCTCGTACTCCGTTTCGGGTACAGAATCTGCGACAATCCCACCGCCCGCTTGAACGTAGGCAACACTGTCTTTAATAACTAGGGTACGAATCGTGATCGCCGTATCGGTGCTACCGGAGAAGCTAAAGTAGCCGACCGCGCCTCCATAGGTGCCCCGTCGGGTGGGTTCGAGTTCGTCAATAATCTCCATCGCCCGAATCTTGGGAGCCCCCGACAGCGTGCCCGCAGGCAAACACGCCCGGATAACATCAAAGGCGGTCTGTCCCTCGCGCAACTCCCCTTCGACGTGCGAGACGATGTGCATCACATGCGAGTAGCGTTCAATGACCATCATCTCGCTCACGCGCACCGTATGGTATTCGCAGACGCGCCCGAGGTCGTTCCGCCCGAGGTCAACGAGCATCACATGCTCTGCCCGTTCTTTCGGGTCGGCGAGCAACTCCTCAGAAAGTGCGGCATCCTCGGCAGGCGTTTTCCCACGCGGTTTCGTACCGGCGATGGGACGCATCTCCGCAAGCTCATCCTCGACGCGCACCATCATCTCAGGCGAAGCCCCGACGAGTCGAAGAGCCCCCAGCTTGAGGTAATACATATATGGCGATGGGTTCACGGTACGCAACGCCCGGTAGACCTCAAAAGCGTCTACCGAGACTGGCACCCTGAATCGTTGCGATGGAACGACCTGAATGATGTCACCGGCGGCGATGTACTCTTTCGCTCGCAGGACAATATCCTCATAGGCTTCTTTCGTAAAATTCGAGGTCACCTGTGTCGGTTGCGCGTCATCGGAACGTTTTTGGGTCGGATTCACAAGCAACGGGCGTTTGAGTTTGGCGATAGTGGCATCAATCCGGTCAAGTGCACCCTGGTATGCCGCGTCCACATCGTCATCAATATAGGCGTTCGCGACCACCTTAATCTGGTGATTGACATGGTCAAATACCAACAACGTATCGGCAATCATGAAAAAGCAGTCCGGCAACTGGAGGTCGTCCGTTGTCGTATCGGGCAGTTCTTCGACAAAGCGAGCGACATCATAACTTAAATAGCCCACCGCTCCGCCGTGAAAGTGCGGCACCCCCTCCACCTCAACAGGCTCATAACGGCTCATCATTTTTTCGAGTGCCACCAGCGGGTCTTTCGCTTTGAACGAGTCTGTACCCCCTGTGCCGAAGTCATCAATCCTTACTTGGTCATTTTTGCTCTGAAACAGCATCGAGGGATTTGTGCCCAGAAACGAGTAACGGGCAAGGTTTTCGCCACCTTCAACGCTCTCTAATAGGAACGCATAATCATCGCCATCAATCTTGTAGAACGCCGATACGGGGGTTTCCATATCCGCCAAGATGGATTTATAAACGGGAATCAAGTTACCGTGTCGCGCTTTTTCTCGAAAATCTTCCAAAGTTGGGTAATACATTGTGTGAAGTCTCCTTGCAAGTGTGGGAACCGAATCAGATGAAGGCGATTATCGCGGTCTGGAGACTGCTCCTACGGCGATTGTCGCGGCCTGGAGACCGCTCCTACGACGATTGTCGCGGCCTGGAGACCGCTCCTACACTTAATAAACGGTGCTTGGGTCAAAAATCTTTGTGCCAACGATATGTGCCGAATTGCCATCGGGGGAGACTTCCCGGAAGAAACAGGAGCGATATCCTTCGTGGCACGCTCCGCCCTTCTGCTCGACTTTGATCAGTAGCGTATCCGCATCACAATCAAAGGCGAAAGACCGCACCGCCTGTGTGTGACCTGAAGTCTCCCCCTTAATCCAGTATTCCTGGCGGGAGCGACTCCAGAACGTGACATGACCGGATTGGAGTGTGCGCTGTACTGCTTCACGGTTCATGTAGCCCATCATAAGTACATCGTTGTTCTCGAAATCTTGAATAATCGCGGGGATTAGTCCGTTTGAATCGAATTTGAGTTCGTCGAGGATGTGCATCGTTAGTTTGCCTCCTGTCAAAAATGTGTCCTATTACCGAGCCACCTGTTCGGGTTGGCATAAAAAAAGCCGTAGACAACAGGGAGCGTATGCCTACGGCTTGGGTTTATCATCAAATGAATGCGAAATCTACTTCAGCACAGGCACACTCCTCCCCTTCCGGTTTTAATAAACCACCAATACCAGCTATAGGAGAGATGAGAGGGATGGAGTGTGTGAATCTGTTTCATAATCTGTTCCAAAGTTGTGAATGTTCATAAGGTTATCACACCGCCGATTCGTGTGTCAAGGAAAATTTGGCAAATTCCAAAAGAATGGCAACCCCCTTGCATCATCTCTTCCCAGAAGGCATATCTCACAAGAAAGGAGGTGACAATAATGGCAAAGTCCAGTGGAAACCGCGGTGGCGGCAAAAGTGGCGGTAGCAAAGGCGGCAGCAACAAAGGGGGCGGCAGCAAAGGCAGTAGTAGTGGAAACCGTGCCGGCTGGCCGAGCAGAACCGGAAATCCTTCTGGTGGTGGGCGAAATAATGCTCCGTCCAAGAAGGGTTAAGAATTGAGTCTATGGGTTGACCGTGACATTTGTTTATCCGTCAACCGATATGCTAATATTTTCGTCATAAAGGGTTATACTAGTTCTTTTCAGCAACACTGATAAAGACTGAAGCTGAGGCTAGGGTTGAGGAAGATTGGCATAAACACTAGCCATCTTGGGCAGTTGATAGTATCCTCTGTGTAGATGTCAGGTTTGTTTTCATAAGCATACTTGTTCTGGTGGTATCTGTCAAGCAAACAAGCAAAAAATCAAACCGATTTTTTGCTTGACTTCTTTTGTAAAATGTGTGATTCTTCTTAAAATAGGTTAAAGAGGTTGCGGTGTGGCGCGGTTAAGGGAGCCCGCCCATTTCCGCATCATTATCCAAAGCAATACCCTTCCTTTGGAGGTTAGGATGAATTCAAAACAGAGTAATGAACACAACGTTTTCCCCCACGGTGGGGCAGATTCCCTATACCCGCCCGTTGATTTACACCAAGGACAACAACTTCACGGATTTGAAGTCAAAGCTATTACACCAATTGATGAATTGCGTACAGTAGCAATAGAACTCTTGCATCCACGTAGCGGCGCACGGCTGCTACATCTCTATACAAACGACACCAGAAACTGGTTCTCGATCAGTCCAATAACCCCAACATTAGATGATACAGGCTTACAACATATCCTTGAACATTCCGTAATGTGTGGGTCGCGCAACTATCCGATAAAAGAAGTGCTCTTCGAGATGATGAAGATGAGCCTCGCAACCTTTGACAGCACGAATGCCATGAACTACATTGATCATGCCTTTTACTACGCTTCAAGCAATGTCAAAAAGGATTTGTTTAACCTCGCAGAAGTCTACTTTGATTCGGTTTTTAATCCATTACTGACAGAGAAAACTTTCAAACGTGAAGGACACCACCTTGAGCCTGCTGATCCGGATCAATCCACAGGAGATTTAAAAATAAACGGAATCGTCTACAATGAGGTGAAAAACAATTTATCCGACCCAGAAACGTGCCTATATTTCGCTGTGACCGGTGGACTTCTACCTGACACCTGCTATGCCCGCGATAGTGCCGGAAACTCACTGGTTATGCCCGACTTAACCTATGAACAATTAAAAACCTATCACCAAACCTACTATCATCCGAGTAACTGTTACTTCTTCTTCTACGGCAATATCCCAACAAATGATTATCTCGAATTTCTCGCTGATAAACTGGCGGCTATTCCAAAGACTAAGACAAAAGGATTTCTACACCCCCTCCGACCGGAAATCTCACACCAACCGAAGTGGAAATCTCCACGAACTGTGACGGATACCTATCCAATTGGTGCAGATGAACCGCTTACGGAAAAGACATACTTGATGCTCAGTTGGATCATCGGAGATACAACAGATCTCGAAGATGTCATCCTGTGCCGTATCTTAAGTCTGATTCTGTTTGGCAATGAAGGAGCACCGCTCCGCAAGGCAATCATTGATTCAAAACTCGGAACGGATATACTCAATGATTTCCTAAGAGATTTTACAGGACCGAACAGGACTTTCTGTGTTGGTCTGATTGGAAGCGAAGCAGATTTCGTTGACGCTTTCACGGAATTGGTCATCAATACACTCACTCAAATTGCAGACGCAGAAATTGACAAAGAGAAGGTGGAAGCCGCATTCCAACAAATCACCTATGACTATCAGGAAGTGACACCGAACTTCCCATTTGAAATGATGAGGCGCGTCGTAAATACCTGGATATATGAAAAAGAGCCGACCCTCTTTTTAAAGATGGGGACGCACCTATCTACTATCCGACAACGTTGGGAGCAAAATCCATATATTTTCAATGAATTGATTCGCGATCGGCTTCTTGACAACCCACATCGGTTGACGACCATCCTCTCTCCTGACCCAGATATGCAGGCAAGGTTTGATGCTAACGTGGACGAGCGGCTGAAAGCAATCCGTGCACAACTCACCGATGAACAGATGAGGCAGATTGCTGCCGATGCCGCTGAACTTGAACGTCTTAGCGGACATCCCAACTCACCGGAAGATTTAGCGAAGTTGCCGCAACTGCACGTCTCAGATCTGCCTACGACACCACTACACATTCCTACAACCGTTGAGACGGTTAGAGGGCGCCCTCTGCTTCGGAACGACGTTTTTTCAAACGATGTGAACTACCTCGTGCTGAACTTCGACTTGCAAGGTTTACCACAACATCTTTGGCAGTATCTACCCAGATATACCGATGCCGTTGGCAAACTCGGCGCGGGCAAGATGAATTACGAACAGATGGCACAGCGCAGCGCGGCAGCCACGGGTGGCATTGGATGCTTTCCGAACTTTACCACCCACGCGCATGATCCAAGTCGTCCAGTGTGGAACATGCAGTTTCGACTCAAAGCCCTTGACGAAAAAATAGAGGATGCCTTGGGTGTTTTGCACGATTTGGTTTTCGCCCTAAACCCACGCGATAAGGAACGTCTCTACGACGTTCTCAGTCAAGCAGTAGTAGGATATCAGAACCAGATACACGGTTATAGCGGTCCAAGCATCGCAAACCATCATGCTGCTCGCGGATTTTCACCACAAGCATATCTCAAAGAAACCGTCTTCGGGCTGCCACAATTCCGCGCGAGTGAAATGTTGCTCAACCGTTTTGATGAATCCTATGAGGAGCTTAGCGGTTACATTGAACAGATCCGAGATTTCCTATTAGTCCAAAGCCGCGTGACCGCCAGTTTTACCGGTTCTGACGCAGCTTTTGAGGTGTTTCAAGAACAGTTTACCGAATGGATTGGCAACATGCGTGATCAACCGATAACCCCATCACCAACAGGTTTTAAACCTTTTGATACGCCACCACGTGAAGGATTGGCGGCTCCTATTCAAGTAACGCACTGCACACAGATGATACCAGCACCGCATTACGCACATCCGGATTCAGGACTCTTGACTATTGGTTCGCACATCTTAGAAAATGAGTACATGTTGCCCGAAATTCGATTTAAAGGCAATGCCTACGATTTTTCTTTCTCATATAACTCATTTGATTCCTTACTGTATCAAGGATCGCAATTTGATCCGCACGTCGCTCGTACACTCAACGTTTTCGCACAAACAGCTGACTATGTTAAACAGACAGTGTGGACGCAAACTGACATTGACCGGGCGATCATTGCGAAATCGACAGATTACCAAAAAACAGTCCGACCCAGTCAAGCCTCAGCCGATGCGCTCACACATCATCTCACTGGACAGACATGTGAAATGTTTGAAGGAAAATATGAACAACTTCGACGCGCAACTCCCAAGGAGGTAAAACGGGCACTACTTCAAGTTCTTGAGGAAAATTGGGATAAAGCCTCGATTTGTGTTGTCGCGAGTCGTGAGAAATTGGAGGTTGAAAATCAGAAGATAGATCTGCCCTTGAGTATTGAGAATATCTTAGAATAACGTAAGTTCGATGTCCGCGCGTCGTTTGGTCGGTTGCGCCACCCCCGGTAGATGCGGGGTTTGAAACCACATCATAGGTGTCAATTTAGCAATTACCCTTGCAGCAGAAATGCACTGACCTTTCAGGCATGACACCCCTTCGTAGCACAAACTGTATGACGTTTAAAAAATAAATTGGGTAATGTAATCGCACGACCGGTGTGGTTCCAAACTGCGTTGACTCATGTCGCCACCCGTTAGGGCGCACCTACCGGGGTGGGCCACGGTTGTCGGGATTCCCCGTTTAATTTCTGAAACTTCATTCAGTTTGTGCGAGAAGTCAACGCAAACTCACAGAGGACTCTAATACCAAATTAAGCAACTTTCAAGAATAAACTTCACATTTTAGAAACCTTAGGGGCGAGGTCCCTCTACCCATACTTTGGCAAAACTCGGTTTCTGTCCCTTATCTTACACGAATCATGAAACAATACAGACATACTCAGATCGGTTATCTCCACCTCATCTTATACAGTGCATTGGCATTGTATATCGGTTATTTGAATATTTTGACGGATTTTAACCCGTTTGCCGTGGGCGGTCTGCTCATTATGGCTATCGTTATAGGGATATTTACCCGTTTAACAGTGTCAGTCGATGACCAGATGCTTAAAATCCAATTTGGGTTGGGAGTTATCCGTAAGGCTTTCGCCCTAAAAGAGATTGAGGCGTACAGTGTGGTCAAGAATCGCTGGTACTACGGTTGGGGGATTCGATTTACGCCTCATGGATGGCTTTTCAATGTCTCCGGTCTCTCAGCGATTGAGATACAGATGAAGAGTGGGAAGCGGTATCGAATCGGGACAGATGACCCGGATAATTTAGCCAAAGCGCTCGACGAAGCCCTGAATGACACATCACGTTAGCCGGAACAAGGAGGTAGTATCAGAAACCATGAAACAATACAAACATACTCAGATTGGTATACGATTATCTCCTCTTCATCCTGTAATAGTTTTGCTTATGGGCTATGTAACCATTGTGACGGGTTTTGAATCGTTTGCCGTGGGCGGTCTGATCGGTATCGTTATTGTTTTAGCGATATTTACCCGTTTAACAGTGTCAGTTGATGCCCAGAGGATCGAGACGCAATTGGGGCGAATAGTTATCCATAACGTTTTCTACCTAAAAGACATTGAGAGGTACAGTGTGCTCCAGAATTCTTGGTACTACGGTTGGAGGATTAGATTAACGCCTCGGGGGGGGATTTTCGATGTCTCTAGTTTATCAGGGATTGTGCTTCAGATGAAGAGTGGGAAGAAACATCGGATTGTGACAGACGACCCCGATAATTTAGCCAAAGCACTTGACGAAGCCCTGAGTGTATAAGTTGACATACTCCCCACCCTAAAGGGATGGGGATTCTGCTATCATAGAGGGATGCCCGCTGTAGCGAGTCTAACACTCTCTCCTGCAAAGGTTGATGTCCCAACCTTGTGAACCACTTTTGCGGCGTTCACATCGCGGTCGTGTTTGATACCACATGAACAACGCCATTCACGGACTTTGAGGTCTATGAAGGCGTGTTTTTGACCGCAACTATGGCAAACCGTTGTTGTCGCTGTCCAACGGTTAATGGTTTCAACACGCTTGCACCGCTTATGGGCTTGCCATCGTATTTTCAACATGAAGTCACCGAAGGCGAGGTCAAGCACTTTCTTACCCCAAAGCCGTGCCATGCCCTTGAGGTTTAAGTCCTCAAAAAAGCAGAAGTCGAACTTGCGGACGAGGTCGATGGCAAGTTTGAAGTGATTATCTTCACGCTGGCGTTGAATTTTACGGTGGGCACGGGCCAGGTGCTTTCGTGCTTTTTCACGGTTGTTACTGTCCCGTTTCTTTTTGGACAGCGACCGTGAGGCTTTGGCAACCTGGCGGGCAGAGCGTTTATAGAACAGGGGCGATTCGTATTTCGTTTCATCAGAACAGGTGAGAAAGGTTTTTAACCCAAAATCATAACTATCAACTCTACTGTTGTGTACCTCATCGTGTACTACGACAGAGTTGATAGTTATCCCTGCTGTTTCACCAGTTAGTGGTTCCGGGGTTAATCCTTCTTGAATGGGTCGCCTATCGACAAGCGACCCATTCAAATCTGTTGTAATGGTAATGTAGAAATCGCCAAGCCCGTCACGCTTGACTGTGACTTGCTTGATGTTGCCTTCAATCGGTCTCGAATACCAGAACCGATACCAACGCCCACGGACGCGGATTTTCGCAACGGGGACATGGCGGATGCCATATTCCGCATCGGCGAAGGGTTCAATTTTGATTTGCGAACCGTTAAACGTCATTGAGCGGTATTTTTTACGGCTACGGAATTTGGGTGGGCGTTTGGCACGGTTCTCAAAGAAGTTGATATACCCGCGTTCAATCCGTTTCAAAGCGTTTTGGACTGCCCACGAGAATGGGATATGCCAATGGGCATAGCGATGACGCCGTTTGAGTTTCGTGAGGTGTTTGGACATACGATTGAATCTCAAACGCTTGTAGCCTTTGCACTGTCCATAGATGCGATAGTGGCGGCGGCACAATGCCACGAAGTGGTTGTGAACGTGGGCGATGATTTCCAAGTCGCGATGTAAGTGTTTGTTGCGCTTGTGGTTTTGTAGTTTGTATTTAAATGTTCGCATGGGATTCCGTTTCACCGTTTATGCCTTGTTTCAGAAGGTGAGGCAAGCACCCGCTAGGTTGCGAGTGTGAACCCTTGCCTCGAAACGGTAGAAGGAGCATAGCATATCCCATCGAAATTTACAAGGTTTTTTACAATTAACGCGCTGCGGCGTGTTACATCCCCACCCTAAAGGGATGGGGGCTTACACGCAAGATTGATAAAAGTTCGTTTTCTAGGCGGTGCCAACGCGGAACGAATTCGACCAGCGTTATCAATCCCCTTTCTCCATTTTGTCAAGCAGCTCGTCGACGAGATCGTCCTGACGCATTAGTGACCTACTTGTGATAATATAAAACGACTTGACAATTCGTCGGGTTCTTAGATCCAAGAGTAAGCCATTAACCACACCCCCTCCATCAATTGCCAACAGATACACAGGGTTCTCGTCATATATCGCCTCCACTCCTCTTCTGCTTTGCCCTGGGATACCTGTGGGCATCTTTGCGTTCCGCATTCCTATCGGGATGACTTTGTAGCCTCTAGCAACCATCTCACGTAGCAACGCGGACTCGAATCGACAATCAACACACCAGAGAATAACCGTATCACGCTTGCTAAAGGAGACAGGGTGTAGGGACTTAACAGTTACAACGGGGGCAGAACAACCGCATACAGTGAACACGAACAGCAGTGCAAAAAGTCGTTTCATTTTAAGTTCGGCCTTGTATCTCCGGCGAATTTCCTTCTGCTCTGCGGCGATTATTTTTTGAATCTCTTCAATCATGATGAAACTCCTTTAATCCAAATCCAACGTAATGCGCTCACCCGATTTCACGATTTCATGATACCAAAATTCTTAACTGCTCTCAACAGAAATCTGAAAAGTGCACATCTCAAAACGGAATTCGCGACCAAGTCTGATGTTGAAAATTTTGGAGATTCCTGATAGAATAATAATGGCGTGAAAATTATTCTGCAAAGGAGTCTAATATGGCTTATCTGCGCTACCTGAAAGCGGCGCAAGACGTTCTGAAACGCATTGAAGAGACACAGACAGAGAAAATCGCCCGTGCGGCAGAGATGTGTGCCGATACAATTGCTCAAGGCGGGTTGGTTCACCTGTTCGGGTCGGGGCATTCGCGCATGGCGGTCGAGGAGATTTTCCCAAGATACGGCAGTTTCCCTGGCTTTCACCCGATTGTCGAACTCGCCGTCACATATCACACCGAAGTTGTTGGGAGCAATGGACAGCGACAGGCACTCTTTTTGGAGAACGTGCCGGGCTACGCTGAAGTCATTCTGCGAAATTTCACCTTCGGCCCGCACGATTGCATGGTCGTTTTCTCCAACTCAGGCACAAACATTCTGCCGGTTGAGATGGGGATGGGCGCGAAAACGCGGGGATTACCCGTCATTGCGGTCACCTCCCTGGCACACAGCGAAGCCGCTTCACCCAAACAACCGCTCGGCAAACGGCTTTTTGAGGTGGTAGATCTTGTTATTGATAACTGCGTCCCGCCGGGCGATGCGGTCGTTGAGGTATCGGGTTTGGCGTATCCCGTTGGTCCCGCATCGAGCATCGGCACGTTGGCGATCGTGAATGCCATCAAATGCCAAGTCGCCCAACATCTAACGGAGCGCGGACAACCACCCGTTGTGTTGACTAGCTCCCATTTTATTGGTGCAGAGGAATCCGCCAAACAGATCGAGCGAAGTTATGATGACTATAAGGAGCGGGTGCGGAATTGCTGATAAGGAGTGACAAAATGCACGACGTATTGAATAGGAATATTTTCCTCGTCAAAGAACATGTTGGCGTGTTCAAGGCAGCCAATAATTACGACATTTTTGATCCGGAAACGGGCCACATTATCATGGAGTGTCGTGAAGAACAATTGGGAGTCCTCACCAAGATACTCAGGTTCACGGACTTCAAAAGAAATACACCTTTTGATATTCAGATTAGAACTCCTGATGGACATCAGATCTTTCGTATTACGAGAGGAATTTCCCTCTTTCTCTCTAAAGTGAATGTGCTTGACGAAAACGATCGGCATATCGGCGGGTTCAAGCAGAAGCTGTTTACGATAGGTGGTGCGTTTAATGTCCTTGATACAGACGAGAGACCCGTTTGCCAACTGAAAGGTAAGTGGACCGGCTGGAACTTTAAGTTCATGGCTGATAAGACTGAATTGGCTCATGTAACGAAGAAATGGGCAGGGATTGGCAAGGAACTCTTTACAAGTGCAGATAATTATGTACTTCAGATTGCTGAATCGGTGCCCCATGATAGTGCAGTCCGTCAGTTAATCCTTGCCGCCGTGATGTGTATTGATATGGTTCTCAAAGAATAAAAAAGCGAAGGAGGAACCGTGATTAGAAAATATCAACCACCTGACCTTGAGCCCCTGAGACAGATTACGGCAATCTGTTTTGAGAAGGTGTCGATTGATAAGAACATCGAAGACAGATTCGGGGTCATCGCTGGCGTTGATTGGAAAGCGCGCAAGATGTCCCATATTGATGACGATGTGGCAGCAAATCCAGATGGGATTTTCGTAGCGGAGATTGATGGGGAGATTGCCGGTTACATCACCACGCGCATCAATCGTTGGACGAAGATTGGGGGGATTCCAAATCTCGCTGTACTTCCAAAATTCCAGCAACGCGGGCTCGGTAGACAACTTATCGACACGGCACTCGCGTATTTCAGGGACGAAGGCATGTGCTACGCAAAAATCGAAACGCTTGACCAAAACGAGATTGGCTCGGTGTTCTATCCGAAGCTGGGGTTTGCCGAGGTCGCCCGCCAGATTCACTACATTCAACCGTTGTGATGCCATCCCCTTTTGTAATTTTAAGTGGTATTCTCGCTCAAATCCTGCTATAATCCTAACAATCTGATTCGTAGGGGATGGCTCTCGCTCATTCACTGCTGTGAGGCGTGGGCAGGATGCTCGTATGAAGATAAAAAATAAGTTGGGTAATTTCATACAGGTGCCCGGTGCGGTTGCCCCTAACGGGTGGTCCGAAGACGGATGGCAACATGAGTTGACGCACGTGAGCGAGCGCATCGCGTGAGCGAGCGCACAAGATGACTCGACGCAACTTGACGCAAAACCGCACCTACTTGAAACGGTCGCGTATCGATAAGCGACCGTTTCAAACCGGGGCTGGGATTACCCGTTTAAATTCTTAAACTTCATCATGTATTACAACATTATGCCGGAGGAGCATTATGCCGGAGGTTCGGAGGATGGAGCATATTACAATCTACCGTGAACCGGGTCGTTATGCCGGTTGGCCCGCAAATTACGGCATTTGGTCATGGGGCAACGAAATCGTTGTCGGATTTACGTTGGGGTACCTCAAGATGGACGCTGGGTTTCACCCACGTGATAGTTCAAAACCGTTTGCCGTGATGCAAGCCCGGAGTTTGGATGGGGGCGAGACGTGGCGGGTACAAGAAATGCCCTGTCAAACGCCCGGTAACAGAGGGCTGTCAGCGGACGAGCATGTGCGTGACAATTTGGGTATCGCACATCTGTTGGAAACAGAAGATTCGCCCTTTGCCTCTTCGGGGGCCATTGATTTTACCCACCCAGACTTTGCGATGATGTGTGCCCGTTCGGGCCTTAAAGCCGGGGCGCGGTCGTGGTTCTACACATCCGATGACCGATGCCAGTCGTGGCGAGGGCCGTTCAGCCTTCCAATGTTCAGTCAGACGGGGATTGCCGCTCGGACGGACTATCTGGTAAATTCCCCTGACGACTGCACTCTGTTCCTGACCGCGTCTAAATCCAATGGTGATGAGGGGCGTGTCTTCTGTGCCCGGACGACCGATGGGGGAAAGACTTTTGAATTTGTGTCGTTTATCGGCCCCGAGCCCGAGGGGTTCGCCATCATGCCTGCCAGTGTCAGGCTGTCTGAATCGCGCATCCTTGTGGCAGTTCGGTGTCGTGGTGCGAAACGGGATTGGGAAACTGCCGAAAACTGGCTGGAACTCTACGCCTCGGACAACAACGGCGAAACGTGGGACTACATGGATCGTCCCGTTGAGCGCACGGGGGTTGGCGGCAACCCGCCGACTTTGACCCAACTCCACGATGGGCGTTTGTGTCTGATATACGGCTATCGCGATGCGCCGCACAGCATACGCGCCAAGCTCAGCGAAGACAACGGCGAGACGTGGGGAGCAGAAATCATCTTGCGCGAAGACGGAGGCGACCATGACATCGGCTACCCGCGCACCGTCCAACGACCTGATGGCAAAGTGGTGACGGTTTACTACTTTGATGACCAGCCGGATGGCGAACGGTACATCGCTGCGACCGTGTGGAACCCTGAAAGATAAAGGAGCAAAGCCATGAATGTGCACACCCGTCGAGGGCGGCATCACCGCGCCTTACTCATTTCGCTAATCATTCATCTCTGTTTAGCTATGATGGTGACGATTGTAATTTACCGGGAAAGCCGCAAGGCGTTTGAAGATGTTGTTGAGATAGCGTTTGTTGAAGAAGAAAAGCTAGCCGAACCTCGGAGAAAAATCAAACCCCCACCACCGAAACGGCTTAGTCTCCCACAGACCGCTCGCTCATCAGTCGAAGACCAGCCCCAGACGGTCAGGTTAAGGGCATCGGCAAACCCGATTAATGAAACCGTTCTTTCCTCGGTGAATCCGCTACTTTACAGTGCAGTTGATAATAAACTCAATATCACAGAGGAGCTCCCAGATGTGACAACAGAAGCGAAAATAGCGAGTCATCGCGGGGCGACGATACCAGAGCAGGTCTCAATGCGCTATCAGACCACCGACGGCGACGGTGTGAAAAGCCATCGCCAGCGCGTGGCTGGGGATGGTTCCAGCGGCCTTCACGCGATAGAATCCACAGGGGTATCGGACGTTGGCATCGTGGGTTCCAGTTCTAAAAAGCCTGGCACCGGTCCCAGCGGTTCGGTGACGAGTGATAAACCGTTTGCAAAGGCGTTACGCAAAATCGCTGACCACATCATCGCAACGCGAGAGAAGGATAAGGTTGATATCGTTTTTGTGTTGGATACCAGCAAAAGCATGTTAGATAACATCCAACAGATCGCCGCACACCTCTACAGTATGACCGATGCCTACGATGAAATCAATCTCGAATACTTTCTCGGCATGTCGGCGTTCAGTGTGAGAAATGAGGAGCAGCAGATAGAGATGTGGTCACTTACGCCCGATGTTGGGATGTTACGTCGCAGGATGCAAGAAGTTCGACTCAGCGGAGACGAGTTCGTACTTGACGCATTGATAGAGACACTCAATTACATAGAATTTCATCCGGAGGCGGATAAACATCTGGTGTTGGTCACAGACGAACCTGCTTCAACCAGCCTCAGAAAAGCAAAAGCAGTCATAGAAATGCGAGAGAAAGTGGTTAGCAATTGCCAATCGGAGGAGGTCCACGTTAACGTCCTTGGTTATACAGAAGTATTTCAAAAACGGCTTGCGAAAGATACTGGTGGTCTCTGGCTGGAGATTCCCGGTGGACTGGTACAAAGGGGTAGCTTGACCCTTTCATCCGCCACAAACACTTTTCCGCGTGCTATGCACGAAAAGTTCTTCCAATATTTCCGCGATATTGTCACAAATATTCGCCAGACCGGTAGAGGATGGGTTATGTTTGACATGGACGCAAAATACGCAAAGGATTTGGACGATAAGGGAAATCTGATTTCAACCCCCATCATGCGGGCGTTCAAAAAGAACGGAAACCCGCTTTCCGTCAAGGCATCCATCTCTATTCAAGAGGAAGGGAACCGGTGGATAATTGTTGATGGCACTCGAACTTATGCAGCGATGAGAGTAGACGACAAGATAAAGTTCTACCGGAGCGGTGCTGCCGAAGCCCATGGTTCTAAAGTCATCGCAGACATCGTGATAATGCTCGACTACAGCCGTAGCATGGGCGGGAAGTCCGAAGTGGTCATGCTCGGCCTCAGCGAGTTGGTTGGAAAGTTGGATATCTTGCCGATTAAATATGAACTACGGCTCATCCGTTTCGCAGTGGCGAAGGACGCTATCAAGTCAATTGATGGGACAGCGGTCACGCCGATCCCACTCAACGAAGCACAGATAAAAACCCTCATGGAAGAACCGTTTGGCGGCGATGAACACCTGATTGATGCCATCGTAGAGGGATTACCGAAAATCCCCTTCCGTCCCAACGCCAACCGAATCCTCCTCGTACTGACAGATGAACCGACCACAGGCAATTTGGCCCCAGAACAGGCACTCGAGGTTTGTCAGTCGCTAGGGATTCGTGCGTATGTGATTGGCGTTAACAGTCCAGAAAGTATGTTTCAATTCACTCTCGCTAAAGAAACGCACGGTCTCTTTTTTCCGATGCCAAATGGGTTTTCTAAAATCTACCCGTATCAGTAAGGATACCGTGCGATTCATCTCCACATCAACAATAAAGGAGCAACGCCATGAATAAACACATCCATCGAGGACGGTCTCATCGTGCTTTACTCATCTCCCTAATCGTTCATCTCTGTTTTGCCATGACGGTGACGATTGTAATTTACCGGGAAAACCGGAAGGCGTTTGAAGATGTCGTTGCGATAGAGTTTGTTGACGAAGAACAGCTAACCAAACCTCGGAGAAAGATCAAACCCCCGCCACCGAAACGATTGACTCTCCCGCACACGACTCGCTCATCGGTCGAAGGCCTGCCCCAAAAGGTCCGGTTAAGGGCATCGGCAAACCCGATTAATGAGACCGTTCGCCCTTCAATGAATTCGTTGTTGCACAGTGCAACCGATAACCAACTCAACATCGAAGAACACCTCCTCGATGTGACAACAGCTGCGGAAATAGCAAGTCACCGTGAGGCGACGATTCCAGAACAGGTTTCGACGCGCTATCAGACCACTGACGGTGACGGTGTGCAAAGCACTCGCCAGCGTGTGGCTGGAGATGGTTCTGGCGGCCTCCACGCGATAGAATCCACAGGCGCAGCGGACGTTGGTACTGTGAAAGTCATTTCCAAAAAAAAACCCAAAAAGCCCGGTGGTTCGACAACAAGCGATAACCCGTTTGCACAGGCGCTACGCAAAATCGGTGACCACATCGTAGCAACGCGAGAACTGGATAAAGTCAATGTTGTCTTTGTGTTGGATACCAGTGCCAGCATGAGAGATAACATCCAACAGGTTGCCGCACACCTCTACAGCATGACTGATGCCTACGATGAAATCAATCTCGAATACTTTATCGGCATGGCGGAGTTCAGCGTAAGAGCCCATGGTCAAGAGGTACATAAGCGGGCATTGATGCCTGATGTTGAAACTGTTCGCCAGCAGATGAAAACTGTCCGACTTAGCGGTGACGAACATGCCCTTGATGCGTTGCTCGAGACGTTAGATTTCATGGCATTTCAAGGCGATGCGGATAAACATTTGGTGTTGGTGACGGACGAAGCCGCGACAACGAATTTAAACCGTGCTAACGTGCTTCAAGGAATACGCGATCAGGTCATTGAGAATTGTAACGTAGCGGATATCCATGTCAGCGTCCTCGGCCACAAAGAGGACTACCAACAACGTCTTGCCGCAGATACCGGCGGACTTTGGCAGGAGATTCCCGGTGGTCTTAACCAAGTCCATAGTTTTCGCAGTGCCAGTCGGCAAAATCCAGAGTTCATCAGACTGTTTCAGCAAATTGCAACCGAGATTCGTCAGAGTAGTGGCAGATTGCTGTTCAGCCTGGGTTTGAAATTCCAAGTGGCTCTAAACGACCACGGCGACATCCCCACGAAAAAATTGTACAAAGCATTTGAGCAACACGGTTTCGCGCTTTCAAAAAATTGGAGGCTTTCTGAAGATGCCATCATCTTGGTGAAAAAGAAAAACAGTCTATGGGTGATAAATGATAACGCAAACAGACGGGTTTATACTATCAGGAGAATGGGGGATCAGCTAAATGTATACGCTGGCGTTTATCCTGAAAGTTTGCAGTTATCGGAAGGCAATTTGGCACGTAAGGAAGGTAGCCTGTGGAAAATACATGATGGCGTAAAAGGACGACTTTACTCGCTGAGACAGCAGGATGAGAAAATCAACTTTTATACTGAAGCGTCTCCCAAATCTGCGGAAAGAGACACGGAAACCGAAGCAGATATTGTGATAATGCTCGATTACAGTCGGAGCATGGGCGGGAAGTCCGAAGTGGTCATGACAGGTATCAGTGAATTAATCGGGAAACTGGATATTTTACCGATTGACTATGAACTGCGACTCATCCGTTTCGCAGTGGCGAAGGACGCTATAAAATCAGTTGATGGGACAGAGGTCATACCGACTCCAGTCAACGAAGGCCAGATCAGAACCCTCATGGAAGAACCGTTTGGCGGCGATGAACACCTGATTGATGCGATTGTAGAAGGATTACCGAAAATTTCCTTCCGTCCCGATGCCATCCGAATCATCCTCGTACTGACAGATGAACCGACAACCGGTAACTATCCTCCCGAACAGGCCATCGAAGTGTGTCAATCTCTCGGCATTCGAGCAATCGTCGTGGGCGTTGACAGCCGACACGAAACTTTTCAGGGGTCCCTTGTAGAACAAACCGGCGGTGCATTCTACCGGATGCCGAAGCGATTTCCCAAAGCCTACCCGTATCAGTAGGTTAGGATGGTTTCTTGACAATGCTGAACGCATACAATCTCGCCCGGTCAAGTTGAAAGCGGATGCGAATCAATTCATCCATCCAAGGGGTGAGTTCAGCGACCAAGGCATCAACGGCATCTCCTTCAAATGTGAAGGCGGTTTCGAGTAGCTGATTCCCCGCTTCATCGGCCAACTCTACCCGAATGCTACCGCCCCGTTCCGTTGCGGCGTTAAGTCTCAATTCGTCGCCATCCACTTTGATAAGCCGCGTGGTCAGTTCTCCGCTGAGGTCAACTGGCTCAGCGTGTGCGAGGCGAAAGGGTTTGCATCTCGCAATAGCGGGGAGATATTTGGTCTGCTTTCCATCCACGAAGTAGCCTTCCCATGTTGTGAAATACGGCGCATCGGCGTGATTTGGGAACACACTTTTCAGCGATTCGATATCGCAATGCCTTGACATCACCCCGTAACCGTTGTGGCGGGTGTTGATGGCTGTGTAATGATACCACCACTCGCCATTGAACTCGCTGTATTTATACTTGTCTCGAATCATGCCTAAGTTGTACGTTCCACCGCCGCTCGGCTCAATCAGACTGCGACGGTGTGCTTTGAAACGCTTGAAGTGAAGGAAGTCGCGTGTCCACACCAATTCGGGTGCCTGCGTCTGTTCAATGCCCCAGTGTACGAGAACCGAGCCGAGGTAAACATTCCGCTTTGGAAACGCCTGATTAATCTTGGAAAGTAGCTTGTCAAGGACAGGTCTCCCAGGTGCATCGCCCGACGTACCGAGCTTTTGAAACATGCCCATCGCGTAAAATTGTGTACCTATCTGGTCATACGCATCGGAACCGATGACGAAGTTGCGGTGATAGTTCAACCCGTCATCTGTCCAAAGCACCGCTAGACATCGGAGACATAGGTGCATATTGTCCCACGGCGCACCGTGCGGTGGATAGGCAGGGGAAGCGGGACGAAAATAAAACAGCAACCGCTTGCTCTCCTCTCCCTGTTGGGTTGTGGTTGCTTCAACGTGGCAACGAATGGATTCGCTCGTGTGCATAAGCCCCATGCCAACGCCCAAGTATAGGACAGGTGCTTTGGTGAGCACAAGATAGAAATCCCCCCGTTTCTCGAACGGCCAAAATTCCCCAGAGCGCGGTCGAAATTGATCAGGGTTAGCAGATTTTCGCTTCAAACTTTCGCAGGCGAACGGGAACTGCCGCTTGCCAGAGGCTAAAAAGACGTTGTCGATGTTTACCGGACCGTCTCGCTCCGCGTCGTAAAAGCGGAACTGTGCGTATTCGATATCGTGCGCGACCTCCTTTTCGGTCGGAGAAGGGGTGTGCCGGTTATCGCTCAAGATGTTGTTATGATCCGAGCCATCGTATTTGACCAGGCCCAGTTTCGGCTTCTCCCAATTCTCGCCATCTTCGCTGATGAGCAACATTTTGAGGTGAGCTCGTTCCTCTTGCGTCTCCTTACGCTCCACTCGACCTTCGCCATTGCCATACACACATTCATAACGTCGCTGTTCCGCGTTCCAATCTAGCGACTCAATACCGAGCATCTCATTTTCGTGCGGTTCCGTCTGGCTCACAAGGGGTGCGTCGGGCCTTTTTTCGAGGGTATCGGGAACGAACTGAATATCTTTGACCGCTACAAATGAATAGTCATCCACCATCACTTCAGGATATCCTCGCAACTCAATGAATTCCGGCGGCTCTGGTTCAGGGCTATCTTCTTTCCAGAATTTTCGGACGCAGTATGGCCCAACAGAGACCCCGTCAACAAGTGGACGAATCCGAATCCAATACTCTCCCGTACCCCAATCATCCGTTGAAAAAGTGCCCTCTTGGGGAAAGTTTGTCAGTGAGAATTGCCAAGGGCCTGCCAATCTCTCGGTCTCTCCACGACGGGTGACATCTATTTCGACACGGCATTTCGTCACTCGGCATCGGTGAATGCGGGCGGTAAAGTGGACAACATCCTCATTGAGATACAACGCCTGACGTGGCGCGCATTCGATGAACTGTGTCAGCGCATCAACGGATATAACCATACGGTCAGAGGGGAAAAATGTGTGTGGGTCGAGCGTCATCGTTTCTTTAACGAGAAGTGTTCCAGCGGCGTAAAGTTCCGTTTCAAAACGATATTCCGCCATTATCCATGCCCCCTGCCAGGTCCCAATCGGGTCGTCATAGCAGCCCTCGTCTACCAGTGGATAGAGGATGGGGATATCCGCCTTTCCGTTGCAGGTTTGGATATCGTCTACGGTCATCTCTTGGACATAACCTTGAGGTTGCGTCGCTTTTACGTGAGCCGTAATTTTGTGCGTCACATCAGGGCAATCCAAGACGAGTGTTTTCCACCAATAGTCATTTTCAATCAGTTCCATTGTCTGTTTCTCCATGCGATGTTTAGCTTTTGATACAACAAAAAACCAGTTTTCCAGTACTATAATCCAGAGAAACCGAGTTTTGCCGATCCTTGCGGATGGGAACCCGATGCCGAGACGCAAAAAACTCGGTTTGGGCCCCTTTCTTATCTAGGGTGGCAACTTGTAAATAATATACCACTCTACCAATCAATCGTCAATTATATTGAATTTTTTATTTGACTTTAACAAAATTATGTGCAATAATAGGTCGTATACGACAGAAACATACCCTCTATCCGACGGAATTGGATAGATTCGTTTTCGCATCAGGGGGAAAAATGTCCACACACACAGAAAACGCTATGTTAATCATGCGTGTGATGAAACGTGCGGAAGCCGCTGTGAAATCGCGCTTTGTAAAACAGGTCGTGCCGAAACGCCTGACTGTGGTGCAATTTAATGCCCTACGACATCTGCAATGGTATGGCGGCGACTCCGGCATGACCATCAGCGAACTGGGCGAACATCTCGGTCTCGCGCATAGCACCGTTTCAGGATTGGTAGACCGTTTGGAGCGTGATGGCTGGATTATTCGTCGTAAATCGGACTTAGACAGGCGGAGAAGTCAAGTAAAGCTTACCGTACAATCCGAACAGCTTTTTCAGGAACGTGTCGAAAGTGCGACGAACTTTTGGCACCAAACGGTCGGACAACTGACTCCTGAAGAACAGACACAGCTGATTGAAAGCCTTCAGCGTCTGAAACAGGTCATGGAAAAGCCAGCCTGGCCAAGCTATGACCAATTGCATCCGCGCGATCCGGATCATTTGGAGCGGCGGCTACTCGCCGAACTCAATGAGTTGGCACAAGTGAAGTTAAAGTTGATTGGCCTACGCTTTACGCTCGCCCAGATGGCAGAGCAACAAGGCAAGCATGAATTCGCCGCCTATCTGAAGCAAGTTGCTTCAGAGGAAATTCGACACACAAATCAAATCTTCTCTTCGCTTGGATATCGACAGAACCTCAAAACATTGTTGTCCGATCTCATCTATCAAGATGGGGTCGTCTCCGAAGAACTTCTCGATCTGGTTGATACAGCACATGCTGTTGATGACCATGAAAGTGCGTCGCTTTTACAACAGATGGTTCAAGATAACCAACGTTATCAACGTTGGTTTCGTAATACCCGCAAAAAAATGGACGAATAACCCACCTTCTGTGTGGGAGCGTATTCGTGCATACGATTATCTCAGTTCGGAGCACACTTCCATAGCGGGAAGGATACTCCGACAGATATATAAGAGGGAAAAATGTCACAACGAAATCAGGAAAGCGATGAAAAAACGCTTCCGCGATATGTGGAAGCAGGATTTGATGATGGATACCTTATTGAACAATTTCAACAAGGTGACCGATCCGTTTTTGATAAGCTTGTTTTACGCTACCAAGACCGCACGTATCAATTGGCTCAGCGGTTTATTGCCAATCCCGAAGATGCGCTTGATATTACACAGGATGTATTTATTCGGGCATATCAGGGGTTACCGGATTTCCGACGGAAATCCCAATTCTACAGTTGGTTGTATCGTATTACCGTCAACTTGTGCATTGATTTTCTTCGGAAGAATGCCCGGCGTGAGATGGTCACTTATGAATTGGAGTCTGACGACCTCCCAATGATGAACATCGCAGACCTCACGATGATTTCTCCGACAAAAGAGGTTGAGAACAAGGAGTTGTCCTGTTATCTCCGCAAGGCCATCAGGAAACTGCCGCCCAAACAGCAGGAAATTTTCAAGCTGCGCTACTGTGAAGACCTCCCGCTCAACGAAATTGCTGAAAGGTTAGGCAGGTCAAGCGGCACAGTGAAAGCCCATCTGTTCCATGCACACCGGAATTTACGCAAACACCTTCGTCACTATTTGCAAGAAGATGATTTCTGATTTATGACTGGAGGAAGCCTCATGAAAAACGAGAAAACTGTTCTGTTACTCTCAGAAGAAGGTATCTTAACGCTGAATGGTAAGCCGTATCCGAACGTTCCATTCGACAACGCGCAGGTTATCGCCGGAGATGTGCATCAGGACCAGCTCGCTGTCATCGTTAACAACCACGAAGTGTGGACGCGCACTTCAGGGACATGGCATCAAGCGGTCGTTGCACCGGACATCAGGCTGAACTGCGTTTGCTGGACACCTGATGATCAATTGCTCGTCGGCACTGAGTCTGCCCGGCTGGCGTGGGTCGAAAATTCTGCACTGCACTTCATTGACAGTTTCGATGCTGTCCCAGAACGCAAGCTGTGGAAGACACCGTGGGGAGGGCCACCAGACACGCGCTCTTTGGCGGTCTCCACAGATGGAACGCTCTATGCCAATATTCATGTCGGCTGGATTGTTCGTTCCCGAGATGGCGGAACGACTTGGCAGAACCTTCGCGAAGATTTAGAAATGGATGTGCATCAGGTCGAAACCCATCCAACCGACCAAGGGACTGTCTTTGCCGCAACCGCAAGAGGGTTTCATCTGAGCACTGACCACGGCGAGACATTTACCCGCCAAAGCAACGGTATGCCTTACCTCTATCAACGCGCTTGTGCCTGTTTTGCTCAGCGAGACGTTTATCTCGTTTCAACATCTCGCGGACCACGTAGCAACTCAGACGCTCTGCTTTATCGAAGTGCCGATGCAGGAAAAAGCTGGGCGTTGGTGAATGGTCTACCGGAACAGATCAACGAAAATATTGATACCTTTCAGATTATAACCGTTGGTGAAGCACACGCGCTGGTGATTGTTGATGACACCGCTGTATATGAAACCCACGACTGGGGCATCAACTGGAGTGAAGTGGGGGCCGATTATCCAAGACTGTACGGTGCACTCACCGTGTAGCTAGCGTAGAAACCGAGTTTTTTCTTCAAAACTCTGTTTCTTTGGAATAGATCTAGTAGGTTGGGTTGAACGGTAAAAAGCGAATCGCTATCAAGGAAAGCCAATAGAGATTTTGCTGTATAGTGAATGCCACCTCGAATTACACTCATAACTCTCATTTGCTTTCTGGAAAGCCGTATGCGGCGAAAGTCGCACGTACGGTTTGGGGCGGGGGAAGATTACTTAAATTCGCCAAATTTCTGGAAAATCACGAAAATTCATTTTGACAAACTTCTCCGATAAGGTTATAATTGACAGGCCAACTTTGGCACAATCGAACAACAACCTTCCTTATCAAAAGGAGATAGTAAAATGGTTAGTGCGGAAACCAGAGATTGGATTAAAGTAGGTGGCGTTATTGTAGTCGTATTAACAACCATAATCGGATCTCTCTTCGGTGTATTTGCCTCCAAGTCGGATATAACACGCTTAGATAATAAAATCGACTTGACAGCAAAAGTTATACAAACCGAAATGAAAAAAGGATTCGAGATAATTAACGCAAAATTAGATGCAATTCAACACGCAACTAATACAGGACTAGAAAACGCACATAACGATAGAAAACTGATTAGAGAAGATATTCAGAGGATTGAGAATAATCTACAACTTCTCAACCAAAATCATATCAAACATCTTAATCAGCATAAGTAATTCCCCATCGCCACTATCTTAACGCTGAATGGTAAGCCGTATCCAACCGTTCCATTCGACAACGCGCAGGTTATCGCCGGAGATGTGCATCAGGACCAGCTCGCTGTGATCGTCAACAACCACGAAGTGTGGACGCGCACTTCAGGGACATGGCATCAAGCGGTCGTTGCACCGGACATCAGGCTGAACTGCGTTTGCTGGACACCTGATGATCAATTGCTCGTCGGCACTGAGATCGGTAAGATGATGAAAGCAAGTGTTGTAGAAAACGGCAACCACATCAAAGTTGATCGAGGTACGCCACAGGGAGGAGTCATAAGCCCCATGTTGGCAAATATCGCGTTGACGTGTTTAGATGAACACTTGCAATCAATCGAAATCCGCGCCTTTAACCAGATATGCAGACGATTTTTCATATATGCAAGATATGAAACAGAAGCGCATCAGTTAAAAGAAAGTGCCAAACAGGTACTAGCCGACAAAGTAGGATTGAACCTGTCAGATGATAAGACTCATATCACCCACATCAGCGAAGGTTATGATTTTCCAGGCTTTAACATCAGAAAGTATAACGATAAGATGCTGATAAAACCGTCAAAGGAAAGTATCAAGAGTATCAAAGGAAACCTAAAGGAAGTGTTTAGCACAAGTCAGAACGCGACCGCAGGTGAACTGATACGAATCGTTCAACCTATATCAACAGGTTGGGGTAATAACTTTAGACATGTTGTATGTATCCAAAGATTCCCGCGCTCTGGAAAGCCGTGTGCGTAGAAATACGTACGCACGGTTTGGGGTAGGGGATAGTTTATCTTTGACAAAATGAATGATAGAGGATATAATATGATATATAGGTCATATAATAGGAGGAATTATCATGTTCTATAGCATAACCATAATGCTAAAAGAACAACCCGAAGGTGGATACATCGTCACAAGCAAAGATTTACCAGGATTGTTCACGCAAGGGGATACAAAGGAAGAAGCAGTAAATAATGCCGAAGATGCCGCAATGGCTCTCATAGAAATATATGAAGAACTAGGGCGACTCCCAAAAGACATTAAACGCTACAATCATGAACCTCCCAAAGAAATGATGTTATCAAATCTTATTGTGTCCAATTCCAACTATGTGACTACATGAAGTATCGAGACGTAGCTAGAAAACTAAATAGATTAGGGTGCTACCTAGTGCGATCCACCAAAGGATCGCATAGAATCTGGTACAACCCAAAATCCAATGCACACGCCTCCATACCATTCAGGAAAAGACATAAATAGAGGACTAATCCGATCGATAGTAAAACACTTAGGAATTGATTGGAAAGATTTTCTTGATGTCTAGCCATCGTAGACTCCCCATCACCACTATCCTAACGCAGAGTGGTAAGCCGTATCCCAACGTGCCATTCGACGACGTGCCGGTCATCGCCGGTGCTGTGCATCAGGACAAGCTCGCTGTCATCGTCAACGACCACGCCGTGTGGACGTTCACTTCAGGGCGGTGGCATCAAGCGGTCTCAACGGACCTCAGACTGAATTGCGTTTGCTGGACACTTGATGACCGATTGCTCGCGTGAACGTCGTGTAGCTGGCGTAGAAACCGAGTTGTTTCTCAAAACTCGGTTTCTTTTGAATAGATCTAGTCGGTTGGGTTGAGCGGTAAAAAGCGAATCGCTATCAAGGAAAGCCAATAGAGATTTTGCTGTTCAATGTCCCTGCCATATAGATGCAGTGAAACCCAACACCTCGACCCAACCTACGCGTTTAAGTCGAACTCACGTTAATAAAGGCATACCAACCAATGGCATATAGCAACTTTAGAAGCATCAGGCAGGTTATTGAGCTATACCCGTTGCAGATTAGGCGAGAAAAATTTCTCCCTGAAGTGCCACTTGAACTCCCAGACCTGTTCATTGATAACTTAAACTTTGCCCTGGAGCTGCAAGCCATCGAAGAAAGTGAAACCTTTTTTTGTGAGAGTTTCATTTTCCCCTTCCTACAGCAAGCGTGGAAACGCCATGAAAAGTTAAAATTGTGGTCCCATCAGGCGTTGGATTTTGACGAAAATCTGAATGGGGAAGCCGATTATTTCGTTTCGGCATGGATGCAAGGGGTCATTGACAAACTGGTCAACCTCCCGCTTTTGGCCGTCGCTAAAGCCAAAAAGCAGGATTTTGAAGCCGGTTGGGGGCAATGCCTTGCCGAAATGCTTGCGTGTCAGAAGTTGAATCAGGATGAAAACCTGATTATATATGGTATTGTTTCAACGGGAATCGTCTGGGAATTTGGTAAACTTGAAACAAACGTCTTCACACAACACCTCCTCTCCTACTCGATCGCTGACCCCACGAAGGTATTTGGTATGCTTGACTTTATCTTTGGTGAATGCGAGAAACAGCTTTAAGACAAACCGAGTTTTTTGCGTCTCGTCGTCGGGTCTCCACCCGCAAGGGGCGGCAAAACTCGGTTTCTACGCCAAAATGTAAAGATTATTGGATTCCGCATTTTTCGAGTAGTAAGGAATTTCGTTTATGGACAGAGTCGCATCGCACAGCTTAACCGAATCACAGATTGCCCAATTCAAACTCAACGGCTTCCTCGTTGTTGAGGATGTGCTCTCAAAAGATGAGCTGGAAGCCCTCGCGGCACATACGGATCGGATTGCAGCCGGTGAGGCGAAACACATTCCAGAGACGAGCATTCAACTCGAAAAGATCTTTCGCGATGGCGAGCAGCCCGTCACAAATCAGGTCTTATCAGTTCGCAAGCTATTCAACTTAGCTGTATATGACGAGATAATGTGGAGTCATGTCTCCAACCCCAAGATTGTAGACATCGTTGCGGCCCTATTGGGCACGGATGACATCAAGATGTACGGCGACCAATTATTCATGAAAGCCCCCAAAGTCGGCACAGCGCAGGGGTGGCATCAGGATTCCGCCTCATGGCGTGACATCTTTCCCATGGATTTGGTCTCGGCATGGACAGCAATTGACCCTGCAATGGAGGAGAATGGCTGTCTGAACTTCGTTCCCGGCACACATCGCTGGGGCATGATGCAATCCAACCGGCTCAAGCAATTCCAAGAAGACTTAGGGAGTCATCAATGGCCGATTGTGCCCGTACCGCTCCGTCCGGGTAGCATCAGTTTCCACCACAGCCTCGTGCTACACCAAAGCAACGCCAACAGGTCAAACAAACGCCGCCGTGGCTACGCTGTACACTACATGCGCGCAACCTCATGGCGCGATGAATCCGTGACAGATGCCCCTAAGATGCCGCCGTTTAAACAGGTGCGCGGCCGTTCGTTTACTGGTCGCGTCTAAAGCTCCCGACGTTTGGTCTGAAAATAGAATCCGAGTTTTTTGCGTCTCGTCACCGAGCCATCCGTAAGGATCGGCAAAACTCGGTTTCTTTGGAATAAGCAGAACCCGCACCGTAGAAACCGAGTTTGGTCTGCCAAGCTCATTGAGTCAAACCGTCCCAACATGCAAGGTCTCAATAACCTTTTTACCCATCCCAAACCGATTATCGGTGTTGTCCACCTGCTTCCTCTCATCGGTAGCCCTGGATATAGGTCATCCTTCGACCAGATTTGTGAGCGTGCCCTTTCAGATTCCGAAACGCTAGTCACCAACGGTATTGACGGCCTGATTATTGAAAATTATGGGGATACGCCCTTTTTTCCCAATCGCGTTGCCCCGCACACGGTTGCATCTATGGCGATTATCTCCCATCAGATTCGACAACGCTTTCCCAAAACACCAATTGGGTTGAACGTCCTACGCAACGATGCTGAATCGGGGTTGGCGATTGCTACGGTTGTGCGCGCGAATTTTATCCGGATCAACGTCCACACCGGCGCAATGCTTACCGACCAAGGAATTATTCAGGGACACGCTCATGAGACGCTGCGCTATCGTTCACAACTCAAAAGCGATGTAAGAATTCTTGCCGATATCGCCGTTAAACATGCAACACCCCTCGCGCCCATAGACCTTGCGACCACTGCGGAAGATACCTATCATCGCGGGCTTGCTGATGCGCTGATTGTCACGGGCGTGGGGACCGGTAAAAGCACACAACATGACCAACTCGAATGCGTAAAAGCCGCAGTGCCGCAAGCCTCCGTTTTCGCTGGAAGTGGGGTAACAGCCGACACAATCGCGCAGACTTTGGAGGTCGCCGACGGTGTCATCGTCGGCACGGCCCTCAAACAAGATTCAGTAGCCTCAAACGAAGTCAACAAGGAGCGTGTTCGTGCCGTTGTTAGCGCACGAGGGTAAAAGAATGGAAGAATGGAAGGGGGGAAGGATGGAAGAATGGAAGGGAGAGAGCTTACAGTGTCTGAATCACGGATTAAACGGATTGAAAGGATTACGCAGATTGAACGGATTAATGGAAACCCTCTACATCAACCTTGAAATTCCGCCTATCGGAACAGTACCCATTTTTCTCAGACGGTGGGGACAAGGCCCAAAAGTGCTTTTCGTGCACGGCTGGCTCGATACCAGCTTGAAATGGCAACGCAGCGGTGAACATCTTTCGCCACACTATCAGGTCTGGGCACTTGACCTCCCCGGCTTCGGTCAAACGCCTGCTATTCCGATGCGGTATACAAAGTTTGAAATCTACGCAGAGATTCTCGCAAAACTAATCGACCATATTGGCGAAGGAAAGGGGTTACATAGCCTGGTCGGCCATTCAATGGGGGGATTATTATCCCTATTATTGCTTAAAAAGTCAGTGTGTTTCACAAAACATCTCATCGTATGCGACGCGCCTGTCGCGGGGATTCGTTATCTGAGCCCCCTAACCAATTGTACAAACTTTGTCACCAAGGGGTTAAAAACACTCCAAGCTTTGCCGAACACATTGCAGTCACCTCTTATCCGATTCGGTAATATGGTCGGACTTAGGTCGTGGAAAATCGAAAAGCACCAGCGACACAGCTTGAATGAAACTGATCCGGAAGCAGCAGCCACCTTGCTGAAACAGATTTGTGACTGTAGTCTCCTTGAGCAACTCACTCCGAGTCCAACAAATTTGCTCGTCATCCGCGGGCAATATGACCCACTGGTCTCTCACGCCGCATCTGTACAGCTCGCAGAAACATTCGACGGCACATTTTACGAATTTGAGAAGGCCCATCATTCACCGATGCTTGAGCAACCAGACCAGTTCCATCACCTCATACAGCAATTTTTGGAGAAAACAGCGTAGTGCTCGGCAAACTTTTACTACTTTTCATCATCACGCCCCTCGTAGAAATGGTAATCCTGATTGAATTGGGAAAGCGATTCGGTACTTTGCACACCATCGCCCTCATCGTGATAACAGGTATTTTGGGGGCATCGCTTGCAAAACGGCAGGGATTACAGGTATACAGGAACATCACGACATCTCTCCATAACGGCGAACTCCCGCATAATTACCTGATCGAAGGACTGCTGATTATGGTCGGTGGGGCACTTTTACTCACACCAGGGGTTTTGACCGATGCTGTTGGATTGATGCTGGTATTGCCGTGGACAAGAAGAATCGCACGGGAAAGAGTTAAAGCATTTTTGAAAGGAAGGATGATATCTGGGGAAATCGACATCCGTTAATTTAACAGCCATCGGGGATGCCCGAAGGTAGAAGGCATCTCTGACACCATATCCACAACTCAATCAAGATACACAACAATGCAAAAAGGACGAATTACAAAAGCCATTTTTATCTGTTTGACATATTTTATAACGATTCAAGGAGCAATTGCTTTAGAACCACTGCCTCAATTTGTCGAGGTCACCAAAGCGGCAGGCATTGATTTCGTCCACAACAGCGGCGCGTTTGGCAAAAAATATCTACCGGAGACGATGGGCGCGGGATGCGCTTTTATCGACTACGACAACGATGGCTGGCAGGATATCCTGTTGGTCAACGGCAAAGATTGGCCGGGACACGCAACAGGGAAGGGGCAGACGGTAAAGCTCTATCGCAACAACCAGAACGGGACCTTTACCGATGTCACGCAGAACGCAGGACTTGCTATGCCGTTGTACGGGATGGGTGCTGCGGTTGCTGACTACGATAATGATCTTGATGATGACCTCTACATCAGTTGCCTTGAGACCGACCGCTTGTTTCAAAATCAGGGGGATGGGAAATTCGTTGATATCACAACCAAATCAGGAATCCATAACCCCGGTTTCGGCACCAGCTGTGCGTGGTTCGATTACGACAAGGATGGCAATCTCGACCTATATGTTGCCAACTACGTGGAGTGGACAATTGCAACAGACCTGTTCTGCACTTTAGACGGTGTCAACAAGGCGTACTGCACCCCGGAATCGTACAACGGGCAATCTAGCCGATTGTTCAGGAATCGTGGCGATGGTACTTTCGCCGATGTATCGCGACTCGCCCGAATAGAAGACCCCACGAGCAAATCACTCGGGATGTGTACTTTTGACTACAACGCCGACGGCTGGCCTGATATCTTTGAAGCGAATGATACGCAACCGAATAAGCTGTATCAGAACAACGGCGACGGCACGTTCATCGAAACCGGGATGATTGCGGGAATAGCATACAACGAGAGTGGCGTTGCAACAGGCGCGATGGGAATTGACGCTGGGGATTACGATGGGAGTGGCAAGGAAAGTCTGGTCATCGGTAATTTTTCCAACGAAATGATGAGCCTCTATCACAACGAGGGCGATTTCTTCATTGACGACGCGCCCGTAGCGAACATTGGGAATCCTAGCCTGTTGACGTTGACGTTTTCCTGTTTCTTCTTCGATTTTGACCTAGATGGGAAAATTGATATTTTTGCGACCAATGGGCACGTTGAAAGCGAAATCAACGCCGTACAGAGCGAAGTGACCTATCCGCAGGTGCCACATCTCTTTCAGAACGGTGGAAACGGCAAGTTTACGGAAGTCGTTGAGAAAGTAGGGACAGCACTTCGGAAGCCAGTCGTGGGGCGCGGTGCCGCTTACGGTGATATTGACAACGATGGCGATTGGGATTTACTCATCACCACATCCAACGGTCCCGCGCATCTTTATCGAAACGATGGCGGTAACCGAAACCACTGGATCAAATTGAAACTAATCGGGACCAAGAGTAATCGAAACGGCATCGGTGCAAAAATTACTGTTAAATCGAAATCTGGCACTCAGACACGTACAATCAAAAGCGGTAGCAGTTACTGCTCGCAGAGTGAACTTTCCGAGCTCATCGGGCTTGGCAACGATTCGCAGGTTGACACGATTCAGGTTGTGTGGCCGAGCGGGACGATTGATGAACTTGCCAATGTGAAACCGAACCAATTACTAATCATTACGGAGGGACAAAATGAGAAAAATTAATCGCCACCTGCTTCTTTCGAGTCTTTGTGCAATTGTGACGCTTACCATCACCGCTCTTACATCCGCTGATGGTCTCTCGCGTCCGGAGCTGACAACGGTCAAAGTCCCCAAGACAGCGGTCGTGAATCAGCCAATCATCGTCCAAGTGACAGTAAAAAACGGTGGAGCTGACGCAAAAGCGGGCGGCATCTCAATCTCAGTCTCAGATAACCCTCAAGTGGGCATCAATTATACCAATACAGTAAAGGCGAGAGTTTACCCGGTTGGGAGCAAAATTTGGTCGAAAAAAGAGAAAAAATCAATCTCCTCAAAGCACATTCTGTTTGAAGCATGGCAGGAACCGTGGAAGGCAAATGAGAGCCACCGTGTCTCAATCCGAATCATTCCTTCTAAGGTCGGAACACTCCGCGTATTTGTCCGCGCAACAGTCACAGCAACAGGGGCGGAACGTCGAATTATCGCAACGCCTCAATCGGGTCCAGTAGACCAACAAGGATTCGCGGCTAAAGCATACGCCATATCCGTTAAAGCGGAATCCGCGCCAGTCAGAAAACGCGTGAAACCTGTGTCCAACCCGATTACCCCATACGCCAAACAGATTGAGAAGGACATAAAAGAAATCTATACAAACTATACTCTCGCGGATATCCGTTTCGTGAAAGGCATTCTGGATTTCAACAACGATGGCCTTGATGATATCGCCTTGACATCTTCACTCTTGTGGGGAAACGCTGGGACAGATTGGGAAATCTACCTCGGAAACGAAGTTGGAAATTACACCTACTTCATGAATCTGTTCTTTCACCCGTTGGGAATCTCTGTCGAACCGCTTAAAAAAGGCACGGCAAAAATTTTCATCTATCGTCGACTGGGTGCCAGTGAAGGCTATCTGAGTGAATTTCACTTGTCGCGTACGGGCACAAATACCGTCGCCACCAAGCGAATCGGCCTTGGAGGCGCAACAGGTCTCAAGGAACTCGACCGTATCTTCGGTTATTTGGATAAAGAGTATTTCGCAGAATTTTGCAAGCTTTCCGATTACTTGGCTGATAAAAATTGTGACTGGATGCCAGGATACCACGATTAGGGGGTTAGGCGCGGCATCCACACCGCATCTAGGAAGCATTTAGTTTCCCTATCTGTCTGAATCGCGGAATAATCCGTGAAATCCTTGATTCAGACAATAGTTTAATGTTATGAAAGGAAAAAAGCAATGAATAGGAAAACCACAATCACAAACCGCATGTTGGTCGCCTTTTGTGCTGTTTTAATTATCGGAACTGGGTGCGGCGATGATTCTGACACTGACAAACCCGTAAAACCTACCACCCCCGAACCAGTCACCGAAATACCAACCGACTTTGTCGGTACATGGAGCCTCGAAACCATTGATGGACAGCCTTTGGCACAGGCACTTATGGAAGACGATGTTTTCCCCCAAGACGAAAACCTCTTCCAAGGCGAAGCAAAAGCCACCGTTCCCACCAATAGGTGGGCATTCAACGAAGAGGGAACGTGGGCATGGGCTGTCGAACTCGTTGTCGAAAACAAAAAGCAAGATATCCGAGTGACGAAATCACTACAGGTATCGGGGACTTACACCGTGTCCGCATCCAACTACAAAATGATTGCCAAAGAAGTTAAAGGGAAAATCATCGCGGTCATAAACGGCCAGAAAATCGAATCGGACGAGGCAGACTTTTTTGAAACAGACAGCGGCACATGGAGCAGGGTCGGAAACACGCTCACATTAAGAAGCAGAGATGAAGATGCTGTGATTGTCTTCAAAAAGCGTTGACGGTAATTTTCAAGTGACAGCGCAAAACATACAACGTCGTGTGCAGATATCGCCCAAAATCATGAAGGTAGCTGTCCGATGTTCCCAACATTCGCCGATGTTGGGGCAACGTGCCTTCTCACAGACGGTGTGTAAGTTTCAAGTCTCGCATCAAGCCCTTGCTGACAAAAATTGCGATTGGGTGCCAGACTACAGATTTTTTAATTACTTCCGAATCAACATCTTCCTGAACGACGCTATCCGTCTCAATAGGGAACGTCTGCTTTGTGATATTGCCCGGCACATCAATAACCTGCAGCGTGACTTTCTTGCCCGCTGTCCCTGTCAATTCGGAGACGCCAAACTCAAGGATGCTACTCGTTTTTCCGTCTAGTGCGTGACAACTGTGCAGCTTGGTGCCTTGAGCAGGATCGCTAATAGACATTATAATGGTTATTATATACTTTCGGGGACAAATCACGTCAAAACACATCTCTACGAGCCAAGCCATTACACCACAACAACCCAAATCCTTGTACGCGAAGATGACACACTCCACTGCGACAAGACAAATCAAGACGGTCCACGTCACCGTTCGAATATGACAACACAAAAAGGGTATCTGGCTTATGCTCAGATGCCCTTTTTGTGTTGATTGTCGTTTTCAACTACTGGTCAAGAGGTTGGATGGCACATGGGGCGTGTTCGCATCTAGTTTTTCATGCGACCTCCACGAACACCTACGCGGGGTTGGATTTGCCAATCAGTTCGAGCGAGCGGAAAACTCTTGGAAGCAAAGTTGTTCAATAACAAGTTTACAATCTGAAAGGTAGAAAATGTCATGGACGAACCTGAATTTACTCGGCATCCAACGGAAATATTTGGTTATCCTTTTATTAACAAGAGCGCAACCGCACAAGCAACACGGGAAAAACAGTTCTGTCCCTTCTTAGATGATGAATGTAAAAAACCACGAAAAAGTCAACCTGAGGTCAAGATTGGAGTTTGCACGGTTGGCTACAAAGGTAACTTTCTCAAAAAGATAACGCCTGTTATTGTATGCCCCCATCGTTTCCGAGAATCGATCGTCTATGATACGATTAAGGAGTTATACTTTGGCGATTTGCCCGATGGATATCAGATAAAGTGGGCATCTGAAGTATCGTGCGGGGTGGCAGGAAGTATTGATTTTGTAGCAACCAAGATGAAAGAAGGGGAAATAGAGGATTTTCTATGTGTTGAATTTCAAGCGGCTGGGACGACTGGAACTCCTTGGCCAGCAGTCATAGACTTCAAACAGACAGGGGGCTTTAAGCAGAAAACCTATAAATATGGAATCAATTGGGCGAATGAGTTTGTAAAAACGATGATGCAGCAGGTTTATAAAAAGGGGATGGTGGTTGAACATTGGGGCAAGAAAATTGTGTTTGTCATTCAAGATGTCGGACTGGATTATATTCAGTCTGCTACTGATGCCCAAGACTTACATGATGCGAGAGATAATGATACTATCCACTTTTGTACATTTCGGACGGTATGGAATCAAAGTTCAAGTGCTTGGCAGCTAGAATTTGACAAGCGAATGAGCACAGATATAGAAGGTATTCGGAAAATATTAGGTGGTGCTCATGCGGATAGATTTCCCACCATCAGTGAGTTTGAAGACAACATCAATAAACGATTAAATTTCCCAACTCAATTGAGGGGGGTTTAACCGATTTCTGGCAATCTCTACATATTCCTCGCTTAATTCAATTCCAAGTCCCTGTCTGTTAAATTGATTGGCAGCCACTAATGTGCTTCCCGTTCCCATAAAGGGGTCAAGGACAACACTTCCGACTCGACTGGTTGCTTTAATCGGTATCTCTAGTAACTCAGTCGGAAATACAGCATAATGTACATCTTTTCGCCATTCATCCTCTGGAACAATATTCCAAATATCAGATGGCAAACAACCTTTGGCTTTGCTGGTCAAGATATAGAAGCCTTTTGTTTCTAATTCTTTAGCGCGTCCGCTGACCTCCAAGTTGTCGCTGTGGAAGGTACGCTGTGTGCCTCTAATAGTCATTCTAAAATCAACTAACTCGCCTTCCCTTATTTTTTCTAACGTCTGGTCGAGTGCTCTAATGGCTTCCACGCGCTCTTGTTCATTTAATTCCTTAGACTCAAGAATCTGTCTGCGGTATTTTTTCCCGCTGACTCCTGTGGCAGAGATGATTTCTTTACCATTGATTGTTGGAAGTTTGCTCGGTTTAATTCTGATCATATCAGAGTCATAATAATACTTCTTACTCTTAACAAAGTGAAATATGTGCTCATAGACATCCCTGAGCCTATCTTTCGCACTTTGCGTCCCTTTTATTTGATGCCATATAACATCATTTCTAAGAATCCATCCATCATCTTGCATGGCGAGCGCGACACGCCATGGCATTCCCATCAGATTTTTGTTATGGTATTTATCACCAAGATTTAACCATACTGAACCATCCGCTTTTAATACCCTCTTTATCTGGCGGAAGATTCCTGCAAGTCTTTTCACATATTCTTCAGGTGTTTTTTCGTCGCCAATTATCGAATCAGCGTCTTTTGCATTTGTGCTGTATTTTCTCATTTGCCAATATGGAGGCGAGGTAATAACACAACCAATGCTCTCATCGGGGATTTCAGCCAAGATCTCTTCACAATTTCCTGTTAATAGTCCGTTTTTCTGATTTTCACCAAAGACCTTAGAAATTATCTGTTGATTTGTCATATTGGCCCCTCCTACTGAATTTCCGCAAAATTTAATCGGTTATTCATCAGGGATATCTACCGATTCACCGAGTTGATAAACCGGGGTTAATTCTCGAATAATGCCATCTATTTTTTCCCTTTCAGTGGGATTCGATAGCAATTGCCTAAAGTCTGACAAACTCATTATGATTGCCTGGGGGACGTTGCGGCGTTTGATAATATAACGAGTGTGTTCTTGAGCGACAGCATCAATAATCTGGCCAAAGTTATTCTGAACTTCAGTTGAAGTGACTGTTTTTGTAGACATAGTTCCTCCTATATTAGTATCTAAATTACCTAATATAGGTATTATAGCAAATCCTGAGTTTGTTGTCAAGCCCATTTTTATAGAGACTATGTTCTCGGTCTTGAATCGCAAACCGCTAAACATAGGACTTACCAGAATCCCAAGTGCGTAAGTCCTACCAGAAAAAATTTCACTTGGCAACTTTGATGTTGCCTAAAATCGTGATTTCTGCTAGAATGTATGGGATTCGTTAATGTATCATTTCCAAAGCGGTAAACACCATAAGGAGGAGAACAGATGCAAAGTCGAAGACTCTCAATACTAGGATTTGTGCTTGCGATGGGCGTGTTGGGGACTGTAGCTGCTGCCGATATGAAAGCACTGTTCTATGAGTACGAGAAAAGTCCACAGCACTTCTTTAACGTTACGAAAAGAGAGGTGACGCAAGCTGGCGGGGAAACGATAAAGTACGAACTGACCACCGATGCACAAAAGGGACTGAAATTGGATAACCTCAAGAAGTACGACATGGTTCTGTTTGGCACTCACGGTATTGGCGGGTGGTCAACCTACCATTTGGAAGGGGTTGAAGAAGACCTCATCAAGTATGTCGAAGGTGGCGGGTTTATCCTGACCCAAACCAACGACGATAACTTCTACAAAGACGATATGTTTCCTGTCGAACTGGCGATGCGCGAATCGGGCGACCATGATTATGAGGTGACCCCTGAAGGCGAGAAGATCGGTATCTTCGCTAAACCGAATAAGGTCGGCAATCTGATAGAGGATGATAGCTATGCTGATGCCGAAAAACCTTGGGTTGTTCTCGCAACGAGTAAGGGAACTGACACACCCCATACCTTACTTTTAAGTCATGGGATCGGCGAGTACATCGTCACGTCCACCAGAGCTGATGGCGATGAGGGACAAGCTAAGACGAATGTGGTATTGGTAGAGAACGTCGTGAATTACTTTGTGAAGCGCATAAAGGAAGTGCGGTCGGTCGAGCCTGCGAATAAGCTCGCAACCCATTGGGGAGCAATCAAGAGGGACTAAAGGTTTATCAAATACAGATTTACACCGTCGCAGACAGACTCAAACATCTGAATTTGCTACTGATACTGCGCCCATGCTACACTTACTTTTGGATGCCCCGACAGATCAGTTTCTAACCATTGTAGGGGGCGGGTGACCCGCCCCTTATTTTTTCAGGGAGAACGAATTTGAGCAGACCCAATATCCTGTTTATTATGTCAGACGACCATGCGTCTCATGCGATGAGTTGTTATGGAAGTCGAATCAATCAAACGCCGAATCTTGACCGCATCGCGCAAAACGGAATGATTTTGCAGAACTGTTTCTGTGTCAATTCTATATGCACACCGAGCCGTGCGAACATCTTGACGGGGCAGTATAGCCACAGAAACGGGGTCAAGACTTTAGCGGACAAGTTTGATGGCAGAAATACACACGTCGGGAAGATGCTTCAGGACAGTGGCTATCAAACTGCGATGATTGGTAAGTGGCACCTCGGCCACGGCGAGCCGTATAACCCAACCGGGTTCGACTACTGGAATGTCCTGCCCGGTCAAGGACTTTACCACAACCCGGTAATGATTAACGAAGAAGGACAACAGGTTTACCAAGGCTACGCGACAGACCTCATTACCGACTTTTCGCTCAGTTGGCTGGAAAATCGGGACCAGGAGAAACCCTTTTTCCTGATGTGTCACCACAAAGCCCCGCACCGACCGTGGGATTCGGATGCCAAGCACGCGCAGATGTACGAAGAACACGACATCCCGCTACCGGAAACCTTCTTCGACGATTACGCCAACCGATCAAACGCGGCGAAGGAAGCAAAGATGCGCGTCGCACGGGACATGAATGAGCGAGATCTGAAGATTGATAAACTGGGGCCGCCGTCCGAAGGTTTGACCGAGGAGCAATTGGCAGACTGGAAATATCAACGGTACATCAAGGAATACCTGCGCTGTGTAGCGTCGATTGATGATAACGTCGGTCGCCTGCTCGACTATCTTGACGAAGCGGATTTGACTGATAACACGATGGTGATTTACACCTCAGACCAAGGTTTCTTCTTGGGCGACCACGGCTGGTACGACAAGCGGTTCATGTACGAAGAATCGTTGCGAATGCCGTTTGTCGTGAGCTATCCACAGGAGATTGAGCCGGGCAGTTCATGCGACGCAATGGCTCTAAACGTGGACTTCGCCGAGACGTGGCTCGACTACGCGGGCTTGCCGATTCCAGATGACATGCAGGGAAACAGCCTTCGTCCGTTGTTCAACAGTGAAACACCCGAAGGCTGGCAAACCGCAATGTACTATCGATACTGGATGCACCTAACGCACCACTACGTCTCCGCTCATTACGGAGTCCGGACATCTCGCTACAAATTGATCTATTACTACGGCGAGGCACTCGGCACCGCAGGGTCTGTTGATGAGCCCAAAACCCCGGAGTGGGAGTTGTTCGACCTCGACAAAGACCCGTTGGAGCTGAACAACGTCTACCACCATCCCGATTATGCGGACGTAGTGGTGGATCTGAAGAAAGAGCTCTATCGGCTGAAGGCAGAAGTCGGAGATGAGGAGTAGGGGTTGGGTTCCCCAACCCTTCCAACAGAACACGATATGCCCCGACACGCGAAGGGAGAAAACTATGGATACCGTAAAAGACTTTGAACTCAAGCGACGAAAGTATATCCCCGTCTTTCCAAAAGCGAATGGAAAGCCGACAGTTTACATCAACGGATACCCTTATGAGGATGGTGAACCCATGGCGGCATCTGGTGCTCACGGTATACAGATTAACACGTTTTACGATCAACTCTGGCGGTATTTTGAAATTAATACCGACATCTACGTTGGTGTTGATTCCTTCATCTACTATCGTGAAGGAGACGGTGAAAATTCGTTGCCCCCGATGTTTACGTCGTCTTTGGGGTCGAGAAAGTACCCCCGCGGAAAAGTTTTTATACGTGGGAAGAAGGTGCGGTGCCTGCGGCTGTTTTTGAATTTCTGTCCGACTCAACAGCGAATCGGGACCGGTATGAAAAAGTGCGATTATATCTGATTGATATGGGCGTTGAAGAATACTTCATCCATCAACCAGACCCCGAGCGGCTCCCGGAATTTCGGGGTTGGCATCGCAGTTCTTCGGGTGGCATCGTCGAAATGGTTCCCGACGCACAGGGGGGTTTGTTCAGCGAAGCGTTAAATCTACAGCTTCAATGGACGGACTCAGTGAGGCACGTCAGGTTGTTACGCCCGTATCTGCCTGATGGCACTCCGATAACAACTTCTACCGAAGAAGAACACCTTAGGGTAGAGGCGCAAGAGCTGGCCGCGGAAGAATCCCAACAGCGGCGGGAAGAATCCCAACGGCGCCGGGAAGCTGAAACCCTTGCCCAATCAGAAGCCCAACGGCGGCGGGAAGCTGAAACCCTTGCCCAATCAGAAGCCCAACGACGGCGGGAAGCTGAAACCCTTGCCCAATCAGAAGCAGAACGGCGGCGTACAGAAACCGAGCGGCGACAGGAGGCAGAAGCTGAGTTACAACGGCTTAGGGCTCAACTCGCTAATCGCCAGGACGAAGGCGCGTGAAAATTTAACGCAAAGGCACAAATGGGAAAAGCACTTCAGAAGATAAACTTTCACGTTTCACGAATGGAGGGTGAAAATGGCAAAGCAAAATCCACTGGACAACATTGAACCCGGTATCAAGGTCACCGCCCAGATGTCCCCTGAACCGAGTGAAACAGACCTACAATTCGTCAAGCAGATGGGTGTCGAATACGCCGTGCTGTGGACGGATGGAGCAAACGCAAACTACGACTATTTCATGAGCCGACGCGAAATCTTTGAGAACGCCGGGCTCAAAATCTACGGTTTCGGCAACAGCGATGTCCACAATCAGGATGCGATAGTGTTGAATCTCTCCAACCGGGATGAGAAGATTGAGCAGTACAAACGGTACATCCGGGCCCTGGGCAGGGCAGGCATCCCGTACACGACCTACGCCCACATGGGCAACGGCATCTGGAGTACCGAACGGGAGCACACCCGTGGGGGCGCAAGCGCGAGGGGATTTGACTTGGATAAGGCGCAAACGGGGCGTTGGCGGGATAAAACTTATGAAATGCCCCTTTCACATGGGCGCGAATATAGCCAAGAAGAGATCTGGGACAACTTTACCCACTTCATCAAGGAAGCCGCCCCCGTTGCGGAGGAATCGGGCGTGATGATTGGCATCCACCCTGATGACCCGCCCGTTCCGCAGTTGGCAGGGATTCCGCGCTGTATTTTCAGTAGCTTTGAAGGCTACAAACGTGCCCTTGAAATTGCCGACAGCCCCAATGTCGGAATGTGCTTCTGTGTCGGATGCTGGCTAGAGGGGGGCGGGTTGATGGGAAAGGATGTCGTCGAGTCCATCCGCTACTTTGGTGAACGGAAGAAAATCTTCAAGGTGCATTTCCGCAACGTCGACCAACCGCTACCGCATTTTGTCGAAACGTTTGTTGATAACGGCTATCAGGATATGTATCAAGTCATGAAGGCGATGCGGGAAGTCAACTTCAACGGGGTGGTCATCCCTGATCACATCCCGCAGATGGTGGGTGACCATCGCGTCGGGACAGCGTATACCATCGCGTATATGAACGCCATCGTGAAGCGGGCGAATGAGGAAGTTGGAGTGGCTTGAACAAGCCTCACTCTCGTGGGTGGGAAATCCGTTTCCCACCCTTCGTCAATCAACCCTCAGGCTCCGAAAAGACATTCTTGAATAATCGGAGGAAAAAATGTCAACGCTAAAAACGCTATCCTATCAGCCCCTCGAAGACGTTCAGGCAACTCTAGATGTATCCCAAATGCGCGGCTGGAGCATCGTCATCGACGACGCAGCTATCCCGTCCGACCTTTACGGGTGGCAAGATGACTTGACGCAAAAATATGCCGCCGAGGAATTCCAGCGTTGGTTTGAGGGGGCAACACGGATTCAACTCCCGTTGCACACTACCATCGAAGGAAGGGGGCCCCATCACATTTACATCGGTTCGGACGCGGCAGGGGTTGACTCCACGGGGCTGGGAGATGAAGAAATCCGTATTGTGGTTGAAAATGACCGGATCATCATCGTCGGTGGTCGGCCGCGTGGCACACTTTACGCCGTGTATCAATTCCTCGAAGAACTGCTCGGTCTGCGCTTCCTCACGCACGGCCACACGCATGTCCCGGATGCATCGGAGTTAAAAATTCCGTGTGGGACGTACACATACAATCCGCCGTTCTCATATCGAGGGAGCTACTACCGCGAAAACAGTCAACATCCCGACTTCGCCGCACGATTGAAAAACAACACCGTCACCACAGAGGAACGGTTGGGCGGAAAGACCCGGCAGACCCTAATCAGCCACTCGTTCCATCTGCTTGTACCGTTCACCCAGTACGGGGCTGACCACCCGGAGTATTACGCCCTTGTGGACGGGGAACGCCACACGGATACACACGGGGCAGGGCCTCAGTTGTGCGTCACGAATCCAGAGGTCATCGAGATTGCCGCAACCGCCGCAATCAAATATCTCGACGAACATACCGATGTTGACAACGTCAGCGTGAGCCAAGCGGATACCGCCGCCTACTGCCGATGCGATGTTTGTGAAGCGGTCAACCAACGCGAAGGGACACCGATGGGGGCGCAACTCGCCTTCGTCAACGCCGTAGCGGAGCGGGTTGAAAAAGTCCATCCAAACGCCAAAGTCGGCACCCTTGCGTATTGGTACACTCGCCAAGTCCCTAAGACCATCCGACCTCGCGATAACATCCAGATCCAGCTCTGTAGCATTGAGTGTTGTACGCTCCACGCGATTGACGACCCGAATTGTGAGAGAAATCGGGCGTTCTGCAAAGATACCGACGATTGGGGAAAAATTAGTACCGATATATGGGTGTGGAATTACAACACCAACTTCCGCAGTTACGACCTGCCCTTCCCTAACTTGCGCGTCATCGGTCCCAACGTCCGTTACTTCCTACGCAACAACGCCAAGGGCTTATTCATGCAGGCAAACGGCACCGGTACCACCGGGGAGCTGTGCGACCTACGCAATTATCTAATCTCGAACCTGATCTGGAATCCGAATCTTGATGACCAAGCTGTGCTGGAGGAATTTGTCCGACTGCACTACCAAAGTGCCGCGCAACCGATTCTGGATTACATCAACATCCTCCACGACAACGCCGAGGCGAAGGGCCTCCATCCCAACTGTTTCCCATCGGCAGAGGATGTGGGCTTAGATGCTGAAATTGCGCGGCAAGCACTCGACTACTTTGCAGAGGCACATGCGCTCGCAACGGATGATGCCGTTAAAGCGCGAGTGGAGAAGGCATCCATTTCGGTCCATAAGGCGATGCTCGTCGCAGGTGAACTGGACGACGCGGAACGCAACGCGTTAATTAACCGCTATATCGCGCTCTGCAAACGGTATCAGATGACCCACGCCGCAGAAACCCAGCTCGTCGAGGAATACTTTAAGGAAGTTTCAGCATCCTTGTAGGGGTTGGGTTACCCAACCCCTACAAGGATCTGCTGGATTTGGCAATCCCGCAGGAGCAACTCTTTATCTAGGCAGTCATGTTCCAAATCACCCATCCCCTCATCCTACTCGCACTTACTGTTATCCCGGTCCTGCTGATTATCCATCGCACCACGAAAGTCGAGGCGGCACGATGGCGGCGTTGGACTACGCTCGTGCTGCGCGTCGCTACCCTGAGCTGCCTGATCTTTGCGTTGGCGGGTCTTTATCGGAAACATCGAGAGGACGTTCTCGCAGTTGTGTTTCTGCTTGACGTTTCTGACAGCATCCCGATGTCGCAACAGCAGACAGCGATGGCGCGGATGGATGCCGCCGTTGCCCAATTGAAGGAGGCGGATTCTGCCTGCCTCATCCATTTCGCAAGCGAGGCACTCATCCGTTTGCCGATGCGCCCAAAGCCAGAGTGGGCGGGATGGCAGGAACCTTCCACAGAAATCGAGCGCGGAATAACTGACATCGCCAGTGCCCTCCAGTTGGCGATGCGAATCGCCCCTGATGACCAGCAGAGGCGATTCGTTCTGCTCAGCGACGGACTCCAAAACCGCGGCGAGTTAGACCAACTCTTGGAACTCGTTAAGGCGAGCGGAATCGAAATTTTTACGATTCCGTTGAACGCCGAGCGGGAGAACGAAGTCTGGATACGGAATCTGCGGATGCCCAAACAGGTACGGTTGGGACAACGCTTTGAGATTCGCGTTGATGTCGAAAGCACAAAAGTGACGCAAATCTCTGCGTATCTGTACCGGGACGACATCCTCATCCATGAGGCAAAATCGATTAATCTGGAACCGGGGATACAGGAAATCAGCGAGTTTCCATCCCAACGCCTTGACGAAGAACGGAATTACAGATATCAACTGAAGATCTCGAGCGAACATGACACCATCCCCGATAACAATACGGCTTACGGTTTTGTTCACGTCCAAGGGCAACCGCGTGCGTTGTACGTCAACGGCGATACGGCATCTCCCGACCCCCTAGTAGGGGCTGGGCAACCCCGCCCCTACGAAACCGTCCTTGAAGCGAACGGATTTCTCATTGAGGCTATCTCACCCGACAAATTCCCGTCCGACCTCGTCACGCTACAGACCAACGATGTGCTGATTTTGGATAACGTATCCGCCGACCTGCTTCAACCCACACAGATGGATGTAATCGAAAGTTACGTGCAAAACCTCGGAAAAGGGTTGGTCGTCATTGGGGGTGACCGTGCATTCGGTAGGGGTGGCTATCACGACACCCCGTTAGAACGCACACTGCCCCTGAATATGACACCGCGCCAACGGAAAGAATCTCTCGCGATGATGTTCGTGGTGGATACGTCCGGGAGCATGGCAAACTACGTCGGCCCGGATCAGAAGATCCAGTTGGCGTTTGAAGGGATTCGTGCAGGTATTCGTGAACTGGATGACGAAGACCTTGCGGGCGTGATTGGGTTCGCGGCGGCCCTCAAGGAATTTCCTCTCACAACAGACCACGATGCCATCTACAACTGGCTGAGTGGACTGTATCCGAGCGGCGGCACGAAAATGTATGATGCCTTGGAGCGTGCATATAAACGACTCAAGGATGTCGATGTGAAGCAGAAGCACATCATCTTGCTATCGGATGGCAGAGCGCGTGATGCATCGGACAGCGATTTTATGTCGCTTGCCCGACAGATTGCCAATGACAAAGTCACGATAACGGCACTGGCAATCGGGGATGCGGCACAGAAATTGATGCAAGCTATTGCTATGGCAGGCAACGGGGAGTACGTCCCCGTTCAGAACCTCAACCAACTGCCCAAAATTCTCACCGAAGCGGTCAGGCAAACCCAGAAATACACCATCCAAGAGCCGTTTCAGCCGGTGATCAACGAAACGGGAAGCCAAATCTTAGCGGGCATCAATGACCTGCCGAAACTCTACGGCTACATTGCGACATCCGAAAAGGAGTTCGCTTCAATCCATATCCGTTCCCACGAAGACCACCCAATTCTCGCCGCTTGGAATTATGGGCTAGGTCGGTCTGTTGCGTTCACCTCCGATGCCAAGCCGAGATGGGCTAAGGATTGGATGGCGTGGGAGAATTTCGGAAAGTTCTGGGGACAAGTGGTCAATTGGGTCACACCCGCTACCGATCACAACGCCGATTTCGACCTGAATGTATCGCACAGTAACGGTGTGGGAACAGTGACCATTGAAACCACCTTATCGGGAAAGGGATTTCCCTCCCACAAGGAATTCCCCTCCCACGGGGGGAGACTGTCCCAAAAATTTGATGTCCGCGTCGTATATCCGAACACTGAGGGAAAAGTGGTCGAAATAGCACAAGTGAGGCCGACCCGATACGAAGGCGAGTTCCCAATCAGCGAGCACGGGGCATATCTTGTCACCGCACAAAGAAAAACCGGGGGGCAAAACGAGAACAGGGCAGATGTTATCGGTTCCCAGACCGCAAGTTTGGTGGTTTCATACCCAGCAGAATTTGCTCGGTTTGAAACGAACCACCCGCTCCTGAAACGCATCGCCCAGCGTACAAATGGAATTTACGACCCATCGCCGAGACAGATTGCCAAGCACACAGGAACTGCGGTCGAGCAGCGACAACTGCTTTCACATTTTTTGTTGGCCGCGGCTGTTTTCTTGTTCGTGCTTGAGATGATTATTCGGCGGTTCAGCATCGCAAGCCACCGGTACAACAGAGAGGCTTCGGCCCTTGCGGGTGGCTCGATGACGAGACGCAAAACTGCATCCCCAACAACACCTGGCCGCTCAACGCAAAGGGGAGCAATTTTAGGCCAATCAACAGGCCCCTCCGAATCTGTAGCACAGCCAGGGGTTCCAGCAGTGGGTCACATGGAGCGTTTGCTGGCGGCGAAGAGACAAGCGAGGCGAGCAGATTAAATTGCGGTAAAAATCAGTTGGTGTGTAGGCAACAAGCCCCATCCGTTTTACGGGTGGGGCTTGTTTTATTGTGAGAAGGGATGCGCCTTGGTACCACCCTCGAAATGTAAAGTTTATTCTTGAAACTTGCTTAAAAACTGATCAAATCTGATTTTTTATAAACTTATATTACATGCTTCCGTCTTAATACCCATGAAAATCCAAGTAAGTGTCAAAACTTGCTTACAATGATTCCGCGCAGTCTCAAAAAATTTTACGAAAAAGTGCATTTTTCCTTGACAAATGCGAAAATAGGCGCGATCATTTGCTTGTAAAAATCTGATTGTTGTTCGGGTTCAGGCACGTTTGAAGTCCGTATTTTGTCTTTCTGGCGGTGAGTTTGACATCGCCTTCGTCAAGCGGTCAAGCCAACTTTTGTTGGATGACCTGTCTCTAATCAACCTTATGGAGGAAATTTTAATGAAAAACCTATGCTTCCTAAGTATGCTAACGCTGATGTGTGTGTTGCTATTTCTAACAGGGTGTGCTTCCAAACACGGTGATCTGATGAAAAGCGCACAAGCAAGTTATCAAGCGAACCAGTATGAAGCCGCCTTACGTGATGCTGTTGCGACATTGAAACTTAAGCCTGATTCTGATAAGGCTCAAGATTTTGTTGTCACATTTTTCAACGCAATGAGACGATTTAGACTTAACAAAACTCCCGAAACCCAATATAATTGATTCAAATTTCACTTATGGGGTAAAACGGGAAAGCGGCGATAGTTGTGAGAAGAGGGGGGCACACCCCTTTATCGCCTCTTCTCCAAAGTAACCCCACCTTATAGGGCATGGATTGAGTGAAATGGTTAATAACCCTCCCATGCCCCGCTATATTAAATCAAAAGGAGATTTTCGATGTTCAAAAATGTTTTCAGAATCAGCATACTTATTGTAAACTTAATGTTCGTCTTCTCTCTTAATTCTTATGCATCCAGACGATGGAACCAAGAGACTTTCGCCAGTGTTGGAATCAGTAGAATAAACAGAACATTTGAACATAGGATTGGATCCTTCAAATCTAGCGTATGGGATATATCTGGTGAACGCTCCACTACAGAAATAACCATTAGAGGAGGCAGACCAACATCCCCTTACAGTGCTGTTTACCTTCGGACTTTAATATCGTCCAGTTTTAGTGGTGAACAACTTGCACTTGGGTTAATGTTACGACCAACCAGCCATAGCACGCTTTTCCTTTTTGCTGATGTTGGTGTAATTTCAACAGGTGGTCCTTACGCAGTATCCATCGGAGCAGGTTTTGACATTTCAGCACTTTCCTTTGATATTTCTGCTCTTGAGGGATGGGGTGATGATGGCGAAACCAAAGCGGCCATCATTACACTTAGTTATCTTTTCTGATATTTATTAAAACCGTCCAGATCCCAATAACGATATGCACTCAGACGGTATAGCGGAATGAAAATGCGTTTACGGGCGCAAGATTTGCCTTGACTTTTCGCGCATGAAATGGAATCCTAATTGAAAATCGTTTTCAATTCCACTTACAATTCAAAGACCATCTCATGCACCAAAAGTTTATCAGATCTGCAACCGTTTTGCAACACCTTCTTGGTTTGATTTGTTCTACTTTCCGCGTAATGAATCCACAAGTCGCGGAGACGCTGTTTTTGCTTTCGTTTGGACACCTGGAAGGCCTTTACAACCCGAATCAATTAGCGGACGCTTTAGCCATACCGAAAGCCAGGCTGTACCGGCATCTAAAAGCACTCCGCACCGATCAGTGGAAACGGGTATTGGTTGAGATAGCAGGGGAAATGGCGATTGAACACATCCAAGACACCGAATCGAAAAGCGATGCCACAAAATCGCGGCACCGGATTACCATCAGTGTTGATGACACCGTTTTAGCCAGATACGGCAAGCAACTCTCTTACTGCTACCGGTGGTGGTCAAAGAAACAGAATGCGGCAATATGGAGTCAAAACGTGCTCGCGATAACGATAAAGATTGGAGCGCGTATATTTCCGCTCAATATTCGGCTGATTGGTAAACAAGGCAGAGGGAATACGGATAAACCGAGTTGTTTTGTCTCAATGATTGACGAGGTGCTTAAGTTCTTTGACGCGAAAGGGGTGAATCTGCGGGCGTATCCGATAACTTTTGATTCGTGGTATGGGAGTCATCACCTCATTGAATCCCTCATGGTGCGTGGATTTGAGTCGATATTGATTCACGGTAAGAACAACTACGTGATGACAATTGATAAGAAGTGTGCGAAGTTGTCGGTTCATAAGAAGTATGTGACGTTGTGTGAGAATCAATGGGGGTGTAATAAACCGGTATATCGTGCGATAGCGGAGAGTCGGACGTTTGGTTCGCTAGTGGTGCTGTTCTTTTCGGATATGGGTAAGATACGGACGATGCTGGTTTTTGGCAAAGCGTTGCGGTCGTGTGAGATACTCAAGATATGGGGTCAACATCATGGTATAGAGCCATTCTGGCGGTTGATGAAATCAAATATGAAGCTGTCGGAAATGAGTTTATCGAGTCGTAGTGGTGCGTATGCAAGTGTGGGGATAAAAGTTCTGGGGTACTTGGTACTTGTTAATATGAGAGTGTCAACGGGTCGTACCTTTCACCAAATTCAGATGGAGTTATCGGGTCAAAGAGAGATGTTTGGTGCCATAATGGCGCATTTTCATGAGCATGATACGGGAGAATACGGATAGTTATTGACATCCAAAGCATCATGAGAAATATCAGTCTTTATTAATCAAGGAGATTTACCACCATAAATAAACAGGATTCCATTATGAAGCATAATTTCAAGGATGCAGAAGATACCGCCCTCTACAAATTTAACGCCAAACTGGACGAATTTGTCAAGGATATTCAGGAGTTTCGCCCCCAATCCCTTGAAGAATTAGAAGAAATCAGATTCAAAATCCAAAAACTTGATAGTTGTGTTGCTAATACCCGCCCGATCCTACGGAGCACTTTCAGAAACGATTACCGATCAGATCGTTGATAGCGTTATAAACGATCCTTCGGCGACCGAGTTCTTGGAGCTCGTCTCTCGAGATCAACTTGAACGTGTTATGCAGGAACAACAATTGGGGTTAACTGGGATAATTGATCAACAAACGGCCGCCAGGCTGGGAGGGTTACTCGGTGTACATGAAATGGTTATCGGCAAAATAACCCAGATAATTTACGTACCTGAACGCACCCGACAGACCACCGTGCCCCAAGAAACAATCATTCGCGTAAAATCAGGAACCGAAAGGTATACTGATAAAAATGGCAAAATCAAGAAAAGACCAAAGTACAGAGATAAAAACATCTCCGCTCAGGTCACCCACTATACCAAAGAGAGTTCCGCATCAATCATTGGCTCGTACCAGATTATTGACGTACAGACCGCCGTAATCAGAGATAGTGCGCGGTTTAACGAAAAGTCCGAATTCAAAACCGAGTGGGGCAAATTCACCGGGAACCAGAAGGCCTTGGGACAGTACTACCTGAGGCTTTGCAGTGTTGATGAGCAGTTTGCCCCCACCGAACAAGAGCTGGTACTCGAAGCAACGAACAAACTGTCTCGCCAACTGGCAAAGAAGTTCAAAGCGTATGCACGGTAGTGGAAATTAAGCCCAGTTGGACTGTCCATCAGGGCTTTTTTACTACTGTATGATTAGATTCAAACTATCCGTTCTGTTGACAGCCGGGGCGTTTTTAGGCAAATCCCCGCCTCAACTCAACTTGTTTCGCTAGGAGATTCACAATGCACAAAACAATTCAATACAGCTTGGTTTTTGTTACTATGGTTATCCTCATTTTAACCGCTACGGTTCAAGATGCCTCTGCTCAGATTCTGGGTTTGCCCGAAGGGGCCAAAGCTCGCCTCGGCAAAGGATACAAAACTGGCAGTAGTGTTTTTTCTGAGGATGGTACTCGATTCGCGATAGTCAGTAGCATCGGGCTTTGGATATATGATGTACATACCGGTAAAGAAGTCGCTTTACTTACAAGTCATCCAAGTACTTTCACTGTGATGGCCTTCTCACCAGACGGACGTATGCTTGCGAGCGCGAATGAAAACACAATTTCGTTATGGGAGATACACACTGGCCGTGAGGTGGTCACCCACACAGAGCACTCCGAGAATATCACGACCTTAGTATTTTCGCCGGATAGCAAAGTGCTTGCTAGTGGAAGTGAGGACAACACGATTCGGTTATGGACTGCAACGGCTGGAAAACTTTTGTTCCTACCACTGACTGGACATGCAGGAGATGTCACTTCTATTGCATTCTCGCCGGATAGCAAAGTGCTTGCTAGTGGAAGCACAGACAATACAATCCGGCTGTGGTCAGCAACGAGTGGACAACACCTCGCAACTCTTGAGGAACAGATTGAGTGGGGGGTTGTTACTCACAAAGGACATACAGGCGATGTCACTGCTGTTGCATTCTCGCCCGACGGGACAACCTTGGCGAGCGGGGATAGGGATAACACAATCTTGCTCTGGGATATAGGTACTAGACAACACCGAATTGCCCTCACTGGGCACCGGGGGAGGATTACTGCCCTGACGTTCTCCAGGGATGGCGCAACGCTGGTGAGTGGAAGCACGGATGATACGATCCGATTGTGGGACACAGCCACCGGAAAACACCTTGATACCCTTGAAGGCCATGAGAGTGATGTCATAGCTCTTACCTTCTCATCGGATGGAGCAACCTTGGCAAGCGGGGATGCTGGTAGCATTGTTCGATTATGGGTGGGCAACACCGGCCAACACCTAGATACCCGTTTATTAAGTAATGAAGTGTTGGGAAATCCAGTTCGTGCTGTTACCTTCGCTCCTGATGGAGTAACCCTGGCCAGTGGAGAGGGATCTTCATACTGGCGATCTCACTACACGTCGTCCGAGTTTTTATATTGGTGGACCCAATCCAATCTCTATAGCGGTTTAACTCGGTTGTGGAATGCCCACACTAGAGAACGTCACGCTACCATTTATGGTCATAAGGCTTTTGTCTATACGGTTGCGTTCTCACCGGATGGATCAACCCTGGCCAGTGGAGGGGAAAGCAAATCCTTAAAACCACACTACTGGGCAAATGTAACAACATATTCAGTGGTTCACACACATTCACTTCAGTTATGGGATACCCATACTAGAAAACACCTCGCTAACCTCAAAGGCCATAGCGAGAATGTCTCTTGTGCTGTTTTCTCACCTGATGGCAAAATACTTGCTAGTGGGAGTTGGGACGATACAATCCGGTTGTGGAACCCTGCAACCGGACAACATCTCACGACCTTCCACGGACATAGAGATGATGTGAATGTGGTTGCATTCTCGCCGGATGGCGCAACGCTTGTCAGCGGAAGCAATGACGACACAATTAAGTTGTGGAACCCTACCGGCGAAGTTCGCGCAACCCTTTACGGGCATGAGGCTAATGTGACTTCGGTCGTGTTCTCACCGGACGGTAAAATGCTTGCCAGCGGGAGTGCCGACAACACAATCCGGTTGTGGAATCCAACCACCGGAGAACCCATGAATCTCCTTGAAGGGCATACGGAGGGAGTTTCCTCTGTTGCATTTTCCATGGATGGAGTAACGCTTGCCAGCGGGAGTTGGGATAACACGATCCGGTTGTGGGATTCAACTACAGGTGAACACCTTGCCACTTTCAGTGGGCATAGAGGTAACGTGAATGCGGTTGCGTTCTCTCCGGATGGCAGAACTTTGGCCAGCGGGAGTAGCGATGGCACGATTTTGTTGTGGGAACTCACACCGTCTGCTAACGCCGATGCAGTTGTGAGTATCACCCCGTCCCCGGTACAGTCTCCTGCTATCGGACAACAACTTACCATCAATGTTGACATTGCTGACGGTGAAACCGTCGCCGGCTATCAGCTCACGGTGCAGTTCGATGAGACAGCACTTCGCTATGTTGATAGCAGTAACGGGGATTATCTGCCCGGTACTCCATTTGTTAAGCCATCGGTTGTTGAAGGAAATCAAATAACGCTTGTAGCAACATCCCTTGCCGGAGAGAGCAACGGTGATGGTACGCTTGCCAGTCTAACCTTTGAAGTCATTGAGGCCAAGGCATCAACTTTGACTTTGTCGGGAGTCCTCCTCTCTAACAATGCAGGTAAGAGATTCCAACCTCGTGTTGAAAGTGCACAGATAACGGAACCTCCTCAGCTTACGGGAGATGTCAATCAGGATGGAACTGTGAACATCCAAGATTTGGTGCTAGTTGCATCGAGTTTCGGGAAGTCGGGACAAAACAAGGCGGATGTAAACGAGGATGGAGTAGTGAACATCCAAGATTTGGTATTGGTCGCCGGTGCGTTTGGGAACACGGCAGCCGCGCCTTCTTTACAGCCGCAGGCACTGGCAATGCTGACCGCCGCGGATGTCCAAGGTTGGCTCACTCAAGCACGGAGTTTAGGCCTCACGGATGCAATATCGCAAAGAGGGATTATCTTCTTAGAACACCTCTTAGCAGCGTTGATCCCGAAAAAGACAGCTCTGTTGCCTAACTACCCAAATCCGTTCAATCCGGAGACATGGATTCCGTATCATCTATCTCACCCAACCGATGTGATGCTCACGATCTATAACACCAAGGGAGCGGTGGTGCGTCAGTTGGATATAGGACATCAGCCTGCGGGCTTCTACACAGCTCGATCAAAAGCAGCATATTGGAACGGCCGCAACGCAAGCGGCGAATCCGTCGCCAGCGGTGTCTATTTCTATCAACTCCGTGCGGGCGATTATTCCGCGTTGCGGCGGATGGTGATTGTAAAATAAACCCTGAATGTGGAAGGCGGCATCTGACGAGGATGTCCCTCCCACTAGATAATTCAATCCAAGGAGTATTCTGTTATGAATCTGTATTCTGTTCTATCACAAGGTCGGAAGGCCACCGTCAAAAACGTGCTTTGGATGATGAGCCTTCTCCTTTTCGCATCTCTATCCCACAGCGCATCCGCAGTCACGGCAGAGGAGGTGATGCGTAATGTTCTCGAAGTTTATGAGGATATTGAGGATTACACGGCAGTTATTTACACCTACAAGGCGAATTCAATGGATGTATCAGAAAGCGTTTTTGAGTCGCAACAGCCGATGATTGCCTTCAACATATTTTTTCGGAAACAGGATGAACATGTCGTTAGACCAATCGGTAAGGTACGCCGTGCGATATTCCGAATCGAGTTATTGACTGCACTCGGACGCTTAAAAAACTTCGCCCCGAAGCTTCGCGGCAGAGAGCAAATATTCGGACAGAATTGTTACGTGTTAGAAATTTCTTCACCGGATAAACCGGATGAACTGGTAACACTCTGGATAGCACCGAAGCACTGGGCAGTCCTGAAACTCACACTTTCTATTGATTCTATAGATTTGATAATCACTCAATTCAAATATGCGGCGACAGACCGCCGAAAACGGATCCTTCCAACGGAAACAAGGAGTTTATTTCCACTCACCAAACAGGTTCTCATTAATCGCATTGGTAATTACCAAATCAATACAGGTCTACCTTCGGAGATTTTTGAGAGGAAGCGAGGAAACGAACGGTAATCTTGTAGGAGCGGGGTTACCCCGCCTGAGGAGCAACGATGAACAACCTTAAAAAGATAACTTACATAGTTTTCATGCTACATCTGTTGTTAATATGCACGTCTGTTGGCTATTCGGAACAGATTTCCAAAGCCGTACGGTACCGTGCTGATTTTAGTCCTTTGGGTAGCGGATTCAGTAAAGAATACCTTGTTCCGAGCTTCGCAATCACCGACGACTGGCCCCTTTATCTCCGTTTTAATTTTCAACTCAATCCCGGTCAGGTCATCGCAGAGCTGAACGGAGAGATTATCCTTGATCCGGATAATCGGACAATTACGATTCGTGGAACGGAGGGTGAATTTCTCACAAACGGTGGGATTATTTTTACAGGGAAATTAGTTGGAGACTTTGATATTCTGGGGTGGCATGTATCTCATGAATGGGATATTCCTAAATTCCCCCAAATCAATCAATCATGGGATGACTCTGACGAGTTTCAATCCCTTCTTCTGGATGAGACCAAACCCGCTGAAGTTGAGGCAAGACTCCGTGAAATTGTGACAGTGACGATTAGCGCAATTGATATAGCCAAGCTCATTATCGATGGACTGAGCTACGGAGCAACGAAAACAATACCAAAAGCGGTAACAGATGCAATCAGAGAGTGGATAGATGCGGGAATCAAAATTAATGGCGGACTGAGTAGCGAACTGTCACTGTATGGTGAAGCGATCTCTGTGAATGGAGAAAACATTCTTAGAGAGGAGCAAAGTATTTCCGCCCCCGGATTGGATCTGTCTCGGAATTCTTATGAGGTGAATTGCGAATACCTTGAACATCTCACGTTTAATCTTAATGCGCTGATTAGTGCGGATCTTTACGCGATTCTCGATCCACCTCTACTTGGGCCAATATGGTCAACATCCGTTGAGCTTGTAGAAGTTCCAATCCCCATTCTTCCCAATCGGCAATACGATTTGGATTTCGAGACCACACCGAATCCGATTGTTTTTCCGATTGACGGAACTCCGGCAAACCCCGCACCGCAGCCGGTGGGTTCAATTAATGCCCGATCGCTGACAGTAGGCGGTTCGGCTACGACGGTGGACGTGTCACCGTACTTCTCCGATCAGGACGACCCCTTGACCTACTCAGCTCTGTCAAATAACGGATGGGTGGTGACTGTGGAAAGGTCTGGCTCTCAGGTAACGATTACGCCGAGGAACCAAGGTAGTGCGGAGATAGTAGTCAGAGCGACAGATTCCGGTGGCTCAACCGCAACACAACGCTTTACGGTGACGGTTGCAGGACATAGCTGTACGTACACCGTGTCGCAGAGTAGCAAAAACGTACCAGCAGCGGGTGAATCAATTTCGATTGCTGTGACGACAGCGGCCAATTGTACCTGGATTGCGTGGAGCGACAACGCTTTCTTGTCGGTGACCCCTCTTTGGGGGACAGGAAGCGGCACAGTGACAGTCAGGGTGGATGAGAACACCAACGTGAGCAATCGGACCGGCAGTGTTACCATCGCCGATCAAACCTTCACAGTCACGCAAGCAGCTCAGTCAACACCGGCCGCTCAGTTAGATCTGGCTATTCAAGCCTTCGAGGTAAGTAAAGACACCGTAACTTCCGGCGAATCCTTTACGCTGTCTGTCACTGTAAACAACAACGGCCCTGGCAATTCTGCTGATATAGGTATATCGTACTATCATTCGTCCATTGAGGGATTGACTCCAGAAGATCGGGTACAGTGGCAAGGGACCGTTTGGGTGGATGCGCTTGCATCTGGCGAGAGCGTTACCAAGTCAATTGAGTTAGACGCGCCATCGGATCCTGGCACCTATTATTACGGCGCGTTGCTGGTAGGTAGTAGCGATGATACGAATATCCATAACAACGTTGCCACCGAAGTTGGTGTAACCGTTAGCGGTTCAGATCGGTGCCTTTACACCCTTGGATCGACAACGAGTCGCGATGTACTCGCATCCGGTGAGTCGTTTGCGGTGTCGGTAAGCGCGACATCTGGCTGTCCTTGGAGTGTGACTAACAATAATGCTGGCTTCCTGTCAGTGGTTCCTTCAAGTGGTACTGGAAGCGGCACCGTGACTGTCACGGTGAGCCAGAACACCGGGGCAGCGCGGACCGGTACCTTCAGCATTGCCGGAATCCGGTTCACAGTCAACCAAGCCGGCAGTACCAACGGGTGCTTTTACAGTCTCTCGTCGCCGAACAACTGGCGCGTATCCGCAGCCGGTGAATCATTTTCGATCATTGTGACAACACGGCAAGACTGTACTTGGACTGCAAGCAGTAACAGTGGATTCCTGTCAGTGAATCCATCAAGCGGCACTGGACGCGATAGCGTGACAATCACGGCGAGTGCGAACACCGGGGTAGAGCGGACCGGTACCCTTACCGTCGCCGGACACACAGTAACAGTTGAACAAAGAGCCCATGGATCCACCGTGCCGCCCAGGCGAACCGTGTGTGACCGCACCTCGCAGGTCATTGATGAGATTTTAGATGAGATAGACGACGACGATATTGAAGATTGCTCAGATGTCAGGCGAAGTCATTTGCGCTCAATCACTGATTTGTACATAACGGGAAACGATATCACCAACTTGCAAGAATACGACTTTGACGATCTTGATAACCTTGAATACTTGAGTTTGGAGGAAACCTCGCTGACCTCCTTGCCTGAGGACATCTTTAACGATCTTGATAACCTTGAATACTTGAGCTTGAGAGACAATTTCCTGACATCGTTGCCTGAGGATATCTTCGACGGATTTAACAAACTGAATGCCCTGACAGAACTGAATCTGAGTGGCAATGCCTTGAATTCCTTGCCTGGAGATGTTTTCGAGGAATTAGTTGCCCTGGAAGATCTGTCTTTGTATGAAAACCAACTGACAACGCTACCAGCGAATCTCTTCGAGGGACTCTCCAACCTAGAGGACCTACGTTTAGATAACAATCAACTGACCACACTACCAGTAGACATTTTCAGTGACCTTTCTAGTCTGAGAGATCTGACATTAGATAATAACCAACTGACTACACTGCCAGCAGGCATTTTCAATGACCTCTCCAGTCTGAAAGATCTAGAATTAGATGATAACCAACTGACTACACTGCCAGCAGGTATTTTCAGTGACCTTTCCAGTCTGACGAGGCTGGGTTTAGATAACAATCGACTGACTACACTACCGGCGGGCGCGTTTGAAGGACTCATCAGTCTATCAACGCTGAATTTATACAAGAATCAACTGACGACATTGCCAGCGGGGGTCTTTGATGGACTCAACATCAATCAGTTGGTGTTATCAGAGAACTCTCTGACGACGTTGCCGGTGGGCACCTTCAGGAGGCTCTCCCGCGTGACACGTCTGACTTTGGAGATGAACCAACTAACCACACTGCCAGCAGGCATTTTCAGTGACCTTTCCAGTCTGACAGAGTTGGAATTATATAACAATCAACTGACCACACTACCTGTAGGGGTCTTCAACGGACTCAACAGCTTGGAAGATCTAGATTTGTATGAGAATCAACTGACCACACTACCTGTAGGGGTCTTCAACGGACTCAACAACCTGACGCAACTCGCTTTGTATGATAACCAACTGACCACACTACCTGCAGGTATCTTCAACGGACTCAACAAGCTCAGAACACTACATTTGTTTAAGAACCAATTCACTACACTACTAGCAGGCATGTTCGAGGGACTCAGTAGCTTGAGATACCTAGATTTAAGAGATAACCCTGGTACCCCCTTTACCCTTACCCTTGAATTGGTACGCACCGACAATACGGACCTGGCAGCACCAGGACCCGCTACTGTAGCAGTCAAACTTGCTCAAGGCGCACCGTTTGAAATGACCGTCAGTCTGTCTGTTCAGGGCGGAACGCTATCAGCGACCACAGCGACGATTACAAGGGGCAAGACCCAAAGTGACCCCATCACGGTGACACAAAGCGGAAACGGTTCTACTACCGTCCGTCTGGGGCCTGCTCCTACAGTACCATCAGGTTATTACGGTATTCAGATGGCAGTGGATGACCCTCTCCTTCCGTTCGACCCCGGCTCAATTCCCGAAAAAACCCTGGTGAAAATCTCAGGCGATAACCAGCAGGGTGCCCCCGGTGCGGCACTCGCGAGTCCGTTTATCGTTGAAGCACGCGATGCGGCGAATAGTGGAGTTCAGGGCATTGATGTGACGTTTGCCGTTACTGTAGGCGGTGGAACCCTCAGTGAAACAACCGTCACGACCAATGCCGATGGTAGAGCGCAAACCACGCTCACCCTTGGGACCCAGCCGGGCACGAACACGGTCAGTGCCAGCATTGCAGGAATTTCCGAGTCGGTATCCTTTAACGCCGTAGCGGGAACTGGTGTTAACATCTCCGACCCCAACCTCCGCGCAAAGATCGAAACCGCTCTCAACAAACAATCAGGGGACCCAATCACCGCGACGGAGATGGCAACTTTGACTAGGCTTGACGCGAGCAACTCCGACATTAGCGATTTGACCGGGCTTGAGCATGCAACCAATCTGACATCGCTGGAGCTTGGAAGCAACTCGGTATCGGATATCTCACTTGTGTCGGAATTAACCAACCTGACAAAGCTGGTGCTTTACTACAACTCGATATCGGACATCTCGCCTGTGGCCGGATTAAGCAACCTGACACGACTGTATCTTCAGGGCAACTCGATATCGGATATATCGGCTGTATCGGGCTTAACCAACCTGACACGACTGTATCTTCAGGGCAACTCGATATCGGATATATCGGCTGTATCGGGCTTAACCAACCTGACACGACTGTATCTTCACGAAAACTCGATATCGGGCATTCCGGCTGTTGCACGATTAACCAACCTGACACGACTGTCTCTTTACAAAAACTCGATATCGGATATATCATATGTGGCAGGATTAACCAATCTGACACAACTGTTTATTTACGAAAACTCGATATCGGATATCTCGCCGGTGTCGGGATTAACCAAACTAACAAGGCTGGGGCTTGCCGACAACTCGATAGCGAATATATCACATGTGGCCGGATTAAGCAACCTGACAGAGCTGAATCTTGGGAGCAACTCGGTATTGGATATCTCGGCTGTGGCGGGATTAACCAACCTGAGGGCACTGTTTCTTAATGACAACTCGATATCAGACCTCTCGATCCTTGTGGCAAATACAGGATTGGGGAGTGGAGACGAGATTAATGTGGAGCGAAATCCCTTGAGCTCTCCATCAATCAATACCCACATCCCAATCCTCCAAAGCAGAGGCGTTAAGGTATGGTTTAACAACCGAACGCCTACGACACTTCTGAAAATCTCAGGCGATAACCAGCCGGGTGCCCCCGGTGCGGCACTCGCGAACCCGTTTGTCGTTGAGGTTACAGATCAGCACAGCGAAGTGTTTGAGGGGGTTCCTGTTACATTTACCGTCACCGAAGGGGGTGGAGTGCTGAGTACACAAACGACCAAAACCGATGCTGATGGCAGGGCGGAGACCACACTCACTCTTGCGAGCAAGCCAGGCCCGAACACGGTCAGCGTTAGTGTCGAGGGCATTTCCGACCCGGTGACCTTTAACACCGGGACTGGGGTCAACATCCCAGATGCCAACCTCCGCGCTAAGATTGAGACCGCTCTCAACAAGCAGTCCGGTGCTCCAATCATCGTGGAAGAGATGGAAACTTTGACAAACCTTATTGCGGTAAATATCAACATTAGTGATTTGACTGGGATTGAACATGCAACCAATCTCACAGTGCTGAATCTTCAGAGCAACTCGCTATCGGATATCTCGCCTATAGCCGGATTAACCAATCTCACAGTGCTGAATCTTCAGAGCAACTCGCTATCAGATATCTCACCTATAGCTGGATTAACCAATCTCACATTAATAGATCTTCGGAGCAATTCGCTATCAGATATCTCGCCTATAGCTGGATTAACCAATCTCACAGTGTTGCTTCTTAGCGACAACTCGATATCGGACATCTCGGCAGTGACAGACTTAACGAACCTGACACGACTGCGTCTTAAGCTTAACAGCATCTCGGATCTCTTGCCCTTGGTGACCAACAGCGGATTGGGGGGTGGAGACGAGATTGATGTCAGAGGCAACCCTTTGAACTACCCATCCATCACCACACACATTCCAACCCTTCAAAGCAGAGGGGTTACGGTAGAGTTTGACACCCGAACTCCTACGACCCTAGAGATAGTATCGGGCAATAACCAGCGGGGTGTCCCCGATGCGGTACTCGTAAACCCGTTTGTTGTTGAAGTGCGGGATGGTAACAACCTCGCGTTTGAGGGGGTTCCGGTGACGTTTACTGTCACCGCCGGTGGTGGAACGCTCAGTGCCACGAACACAGTGACCAATGCCAATGGTAGAGCAGAGAATCGGCTCACCCTTGGGAGCAAGCCTGGCCCGAACACGGTTCGTGCAAGTGTCAAAGGAATTTCTCAGACGGTGACCTTTAACGCCACAGCGGGGGCTGTAGTGAACATCCCGGACACCAACCTCCGCGCTGTCATTGAGATCGCTCTCGGCAAGATAGCAGTGGACTCGATTACCGCGGCGGAGATGGCGACTTTGACGAGCCTTAACGCGATAAACGCCAACATTAGCGATTTGACTGGGATTGAACATGCAACCAATCTCACAGTGCTGAATCTTCAGAGCAACTCGCTATCGGATATCTCGCCTGTAGCCGGATTAACCAATCTCACAGTGCTGGTGCTTCAGAGCAACTCGCTATCGAATATCTCACCTATAGCAGGATTAACCAATCTCACATCAATAGATCTTCGGAGCAATTCGCTATCAGATATCTCGCCTATAGCTAGATTAACCAATCTCACAGTGTTGCTTCTTAGCGACAACTCGATATCGGACATCTCGGCAGTGACAGACTTAACGAACCTGACACGACTGCGTCTTAAGCTTAACAGCATCTCGGATCTCTTGCCCTTGGTGACCAACAGCGGATTGGGGGGTGGAGACGAGATTGATGTCAGAGGCAACCCTTTGAACTACCCATCCATCACCACACACATTCCAACCCTTCAAAGCAGAGGGGTTACGGTAGAGTTTGACACCCGAACTCCTACAACCCTAGAGATAGTATCGGGCAATAACCAGCAGGGTGTCCCCGATGCGGTACTCGTAAACCCGTTTGTTGTTGAAGTGCGGGATGGTAACAACCTCGCGTTTGAGGGGGTTCCGGTGACGTTTACTGTCACCGCCGGTGGTGGAACGCTCAGTGCCACGAACACAGTGACCAATGCCAATGGTAGAGCAGAGAATCGGCTCACCCTTGGGAGCAAGCCTGGCCCGAACACGGTTCGTGCAAGTGTCAAAGGAATTTCTCAGACGGTGACCTTTAACGCCACAGCGGGGGCTGTAGTGAACATCCCGGACACCAACCTCCGCGCTGTCATTGAGATCGCTCTCGGCAAGATAGCAGTGGACTCGATTACCGCGGCGGAGATGGCGACTTTGACGAGCCTTAACGCGATAAACGCCAACATTAGCGATTTGACTGGGATTGAACATGCAACCAATCTCACAGTGCTGAATCTTCAGAGCAACTCGCTATCGGATATCTCGCCTGTAGCCGGATTAACCAATCTCACAGTGCTGAATCTTCAGAGCAACTCGCTATCGGATATCTCGCCTATAGCCGGATTAACCAATCTCACATCAATGGATCTTCGGAGCAATTCGCTATCAGATATCTCGCCTATAGCTGGATTAACCAATCTCACAGTGTTGCTTCTTAGCGACAACTCGATATCGGACATCTCGGCAATGACAGGCTTAACGAACCTGACACGACTGCGTCTTAAGCTTAACAGCATCTCGGATCTCTTGCCCTTGGTGACCAACAGCGGATTGAGCAGTGGAGACGAGATTGATGTCAGAGGCAACCCCTTGAACTACCCATCCATCACTACACACATTCCAACCCTCCAAAGCAGAGGTGTTACGGTAGAGTTTGATACCCGAACCCCTACGACGCTAGAGATAGTATCAGGCAATAATCAGCAGGGTGCCCTCGGTGTGGCACTCACGAATCCGTTTGTCGTTGAAGTTAAAGATCAGCACAGCGAGGTGTTTGAGGGGATCCCGGTCACATTTACCGTCACTGAAGGGGATGGGGTGCTGAGTAGTCAAACAGCCCAAACCGATGCCGATGGCAGGGCGCAGACCACGCTCATCTTTGGGAGCGAGCAGGGTCTGAACACCGTCAGCGTAAATGTCGAGGGCATTTCTGAACCGGTAATCTTTAACACCGGGACAGAGTTCGACCTCCCTGACCCCAACCTCCGTGCCAAGATCGAGACCGCCCTCAACAAGGAGCCAGGTGACCCGATTACAGTGGTGGAGATGGCAACACTGACTCGCCTTAACGCAGAAAGTACCAACATTAGTGATTTGACCGGGCTTAAATTTGCGACCAATCTGACATACCTAAATCTGTCCAACAACAACCTGACGACACTGCCTGCGGGCGTGTTTGAGGGGCTCTCGAAAGCGACAGTGCTGAATTTGAGAGGAAACCCACTCACAACCATTAAGACAGGCGCGTTCAACGGCCTCTCTAGCCTGACAGAACTCGATTTGTCTCCCACTGGCTCATCAAGGGGCAAGCTAACAACCATTGAGGCAGGCACGTTCTACGGGCTCGCCAGTCTACAAACGCTGAATTTGCACAACAATAACCTGACGACACTGCCTACGAGCGTGTTCGAGGGACTCAACACCGTGACATCCCTGAATTTGAGAGGCAACCCACTGACAACCATTAAGGCAGGCGCGTTTAACGGGTTCACCCGTCTGCAAACACTGAATTTGCACAACAATAATCTGACGACACTGCCTACGAGCGTGTTCGAGGGACTCAACACCGTGACATCCCTGGATTTGAGAGGCAACCTACTGACAACCATTAAGAGGGGCGCGTTCAACGGCCTCTCTAGCCTGGCAGAACTCGATTTGTCTCCCACTGGCTCATCAAGGGGCAAGCTAACAACCATTGAGGCAGGCGCATTCAAGGGACTCACCAGTCTGCAAACACTGAATTTATTCTACAACAACCTGACGACACTGCCTACAGGTGTGTTCGAGGGACTCAACAAGGTCACATCGCTGAATTTAAGATACAACCCATTGAAAACTATTAAGGCTGGCGCGTTCAACGGTCTCTCCAGTCTGACAACACTGGATTTGTCCTCCGCTTACACAAATACCCGTAGCGACCTGACAACTATTGAGGTGGGTGCGTTCAACGGACTTTCTAGTCTGACATACCTAAATTTGTACTACAACAACCTGACGATCCTTCCTACCGGCATGTTCGAGGGACTCAACAAGGTCACATCACTGGCTTTGAGAGGAAATCCGTTGAAAACCATTAAGGCGGGCGCGTTCAACGGACTCTCTAGCCTGACAACACTGGATTTGTCCTCCGTTGACACAAATACTCGTGGCGACCTGACAACCATTGAGGCAGGCGCGTTCACCGGGCTTTCTAGTCTCACAGAACTCAATTTGTACCACAACCAGATAGCGACTCTTTCTATAGGTCTGTTTGAGGGACTCAGCAACCTGACATCACTGAATTTGAGAGGCAACCTACTCACAACCATTGAGGCAGGCGCGCTCACCGGGCTTTCTAATCTGACAGAACTCAATTTGTATCACAACCAGATAGCGACCCTCCCTATAGGTGTGTTCTCGGGTCTCAACAGTCTAACCTCCCTGAATTTGAACCGCAACCCCGGAACTCCCTTAACCCTAACGCTGGAGCTCGCACGTACAGACACTACCGACCCCACAACGCCAGGGCCCGCTACCGTGGTTGTCAAACTCGCTCAGGGCGCGCCGTTTGAAATGACCGTTAACCTATCAATTGAAGGCGGCACGTTATCAGCACCCACGGCGACGATTGCTAGAGGTGAGACCGAAAGTGCCCCCATCACGGTAGTACAAGATGGCGTAGGTTCAGTCATTACCAGTCTAGGGGATGCTCCTGGGATACCATCAAGTTATTACGGTATCCGGATGGCTGTGAGTGATACCCTCGTTCTGTTCGGGCCCGGCTCCATTCCCACACAATTGGTGAAAATCTCAGGCGATAACCAACAGGGGGCTGCCGGTACAGCACTCGCGAGCCCACTTATCGTTGAAGTACGCGATGCGGAGAATCGTGGGGTTCAGAGCATTGATGTTACGTTTGCCGTTACCGCCGGTGGTGGAACGCTCAGTGAAACAACCGTCACGACCAATGCCAACGGCAGGGCGGAGAGTACGCTCACGCTGGGGCCAAATCTGGGAGCAAACACCGTCTCCGTGTCTGCCGCTGGAATTTCCCAGTCGGTAACCTTCAACGCTGTCGCTACTCCACCGGAAACGAAAGTGATGGTTATTGAAGGCACGATTACAAATAAAGACGGCACTCTCGCGGAAGCAGGATTGCACATAACGGTTACCATTGGGAGCAACACTCAAACAGGAGTTTCGGAGGGTGCCGGCGTTTATAGAGTTACCCTTATCAATCCGTTAGAAGTCCTCGCCAGAAGCTTGGATACCGTGGAAGTTCAAGTCGTAAGGCAAGCAACCGGTGAATCTGCCAGACAGACGGTTCAACTATCGTCCGAACAGATTATCGCGCAGAGCGCGACGATTGACCTAGAATTTTCCATTGCGGAATACCTTTTGTCAGTGCCAGTAGGCATCAGTTTGATTCACGTCCCAATGAAGGTGAAATCGGTTGATGGGGTTTCCAAGACCATCAAATCGGTCGGTGACCTTTACGACGCACTCGGTGGCGCGGCTACCGTCAGCCTCCTGATCACTTATGACCCCAACGCTCAGAGATGGGATAGCTATCTTGGGGCCCGGGACAAAGGTAAGCCCGCGGACAAGGTTTTAACCGATGACCTCGGTATCATTACCAGTATGAAAGCCCCAGCATCCATTCGTCTTTCCGGCGACGCGCTGGGTACAAACGGAAGCAGTTCGATAACGTTGCACCCGGGCACGAATCTTGTGGGTGTGCCGTTGAAAGATTCACGGATAGCACGGGTGAGCGACCTATTTTCTCTTGAAGGGATTGGGGACAACGTTGTCGTGATTATCGTTTCGGATAATGGAGAATTCAAGGTTGTTGTCCGATCGGGCGATGCTGGTGATGTCGAGATCACGGGCGGTCAATCCTTTATCCTGACCGCTCGGGAGGCGGCGACGGTTATTATTGAAGGTGATGGATGGGCTAACGCCGGTCAGACGACTGTTGCTCCACCGATAGTCTTGACTGGCATCCAAGCGAACAGTGCGACTCCCGTTTTGGCGGTGACCGGTTCAATCGTGATCTCTGGCCCTGTAGGCGGGAAATCCCTTTCTCATCCTTTCCGCGTAACGGTTAAGAATCTCGCAACCGGCAAGGTAGACATGGTCGTGACGGATGATAGGGGTGGCTATCAGTTGACCTTCGTTGATCTTGAGACGGGGCGGGTTGCACAGATTGGGGATACCCTTGAAATCACAGCGCAATCCCCAGATCCATTTATCGGTGTCCAACCGTTACGTCATACAGTAACCGCTGAAGATGTGAGTCGGAGTTGGATTCCGTTGGCAGAACTGGTCGCCTACGAGATACCCGCGAAGACCGAACTGTTGCTCAACTACCCGAATCCGTTCAACCCCGAAACGTGGATACCGTATCGGCTGGCAGAAGATGCGAATGTCACATTGACCATCTACGACTTGAGCGGTGGTGTCGTCCGCAGGCTTGATGTTGGGCATCGGATTGCGGCGGTTTACGAGAGTCGATCAAAAGCGATTTACTGGGATGGCAGAACCGAGTTCGGTGAGCGGGTAGCAAGTGGAGTTTACTTCTATCACCTCTCCGCAGGGGATTATTCTGCAACTCGTAAGATGGTTATTCTCAAGTGACTGGCAATCCACAACGAGCAATATTATCAGAAAAGCCTCATCCGTTTTATTCGGGTGGGGCTTTTCTATTTACTGGATGAGAGCCCCATGAGTAGACGCAAAATTTACGCAAAAGCCTCCAAAAGCACATTTTGCATTGACAAAAACGAAAAATATATGCGATTATTTTTTGTGAAAACCGCGTTGTTTTGCGGGTTTCAGAGACGTTTGATTTAATCCAATCTAGGGAGTATTCTGTTGTCCGCCCTCGTCTATTTGGGAAGAACAAACGGAAAGACCAATCACTGAACCGTTACTACCGGAGTGGCGCAGTTGCCATGAAATGTGCAAAAGTCCTATGTAAGGTGGTTGTACGGACGGGCGATGACGGTGATATCCAAATCACAGGCGGGGGTTCCTTTATCCTGACTGCTCAGGCGGCGGCAACAGTTCCTATCACTGGCACAGGGTGGGCTAACTCCGACTCCCCACCTTGATAACAAAAGAGGAATAAACCAAGAACGAACATGCTAAGTACACACCGCTCCTGCTAGATTGGCAAATCTAGCAGATCCTTGTAGCTGTTTAAGTCGCTTCAGAACATAAACTTTAATACGAAAACTTGCTAAAAATTCTACAATAAAATCGAGGAGTCATTGAATGCAATTCAAACGCTTAATTCTGATCGCTACTGTTCTATTGAGTTTTTCGGTCCAGAGTTTTGCACAGGAAGCAACCTCTCTTAACCATGGGAGCCCCGTTCACAGTGTGGCATTTTCACCGGTGGATGCCTCGCTTATTGCCAGTGCCGGTGAAGATGGCACTATCAAACTGTGGAATTTGTGGAGCGACACCGGGACAACGCTCAGGGGCCACAATGCTCAGGTCAACTCCGTTGCATTTTCCTCAAACGGGGCGTTACTTGCCAGTGGAAGCGATGACCACGAATGCAAATTATGGGATGTTCAGAATCGACAAACCATTGCGACTCTTCAACACATTACCGGCTGGAACCGCTCACAAGTTAAAGCCGTTGCCTTTTCGCCTGATGGACAACTGCTCGCCACCGCAGGGTGGGACGTGAAACTGTGGGAGGTCAGCAATCAAACCGAAATAGCTACGCTTCAACACGACGAGTGGGTTTGGGCGGTAGCCTTTTCTCCCAATGGACAACTCCTCGCCACCGGAGACACGAATGGGCGCGTGAAGGTTTGGGATGTTCAGGATCGACAAATGATTACCCAATTGGAAGCGGATACGACCGGAGTTTATACTGTCGCATTTTCACCAGATGGCCGAACCCTTGCAAGTGCCGGGTATCAGGGGCGGATCAAGTTGTGGGCAGTAGCAAATTGGGAACTCCTTGGTACGCTCCATAGTCAGGGAACCGTCAGTACAGTTGATTTCTTCCTTGACGGGACAGCACTGGCGAGCACAGGCTACGGAGCTGTCACGCTATGGTCTGTCGAAAGTGGTGAAAAGATTGCTTCGCTGACAGGACACATCGGTTGGGTCAACGGAGTTACCTTCTCACCCGACGGAACCGCCATCGCCAGCGGCGGTAACGATAGGACAGTCCGTGTCCAGAATATTGAGTCCCTTTTGCAACCACAGTCGTCAGCGACGGTTCGAGTGGTCTATTTTCTCCCAAACGATCGTTGGCCGCAGCAAGACATAGAGACAAAACTGGATACATTGATCAAACAGGTACAGCGATTTTACGCTGACCAAATGCAAATCAATGGATTCGGTAGAAAAACTTTCACCTTTGAAACCGGTGCAGACAGGGCCCTCCGTGTCTATCGGGTTGACGGGAATTTTGATGATCGGTATTATCATACGAACACGTTTAACAAAGTCATCGCAGAAATTTCCGAGGAGTTTGACACATCAAAGTATGTCTATCTGATTGTTGCAGATATTAGTAGTGAACGCATTGGACACGAAGATACATGCGGCAGAGGCGGTGGCAATTGGATCGAAGTGGGCGCATTAAGAAGGAGAACAGGGGGAGGCACTGCACTCATTCCCGCATCCGGCAATTGTTTTGACGATGAGTTTGGTGTTGAGACAGCGGCACATGAACTTGGGCACACTTTTGGATTGGCACACGATTTCCGTAACGATGCCTACCTTATGTCTTACGGGTCAGACCGAACCCAACTGTCGCAGTGTGCCGCTGAATGGTTGGATGTGAACCGATCTTTCAATGCCGATCAAACCGCCTTCAACGAACCGGCAACGATTCAGATGCTCCCGCCACTGGCATATCCATCGAATGCCATTAGCCTCCGTTTTAAGATAACCGATACCGATGGACTCCATCAAGCCCAGTTGCTTACGCTATCAACTGTTGAAGGCCAAGCCCCGGGGTTCTCCAAATTGCTGGGCTGCAAACGATTAAACGGCGAAAGCAAAACTTTTGAATTTATCATAACCGAACTAACCATACGCTTCAGTAATGAAGTCACTCTTCAGGTTATTGATGTGTATGGAAACATCACACGCCGCATATTTACGTTCAGGGACGCTGATATTCTGCCTGCTCCAAATAGCGGAGTACCCACGGCCCTAGAGCAAATCTCAGGCGATAACCAACAAGGGGCACCCCGGAGGACATTACCGAATCCGTTTGTCGTTAAAGTCACGGATGATAACGGTTCTGCGCTTGAAGGAATTGATGTGACGTTTGCTGTCATCGCAGGCGGTGGAACGCTCAGTCAAACAACCGTCATCTCCAGCTCCAACGGTCAGGCAGAGAGTACACTCACCCTTGGGAACAGTGAAGGCACGAACACCGTTGAGGTCTCCGTCTCTGGGATTCAGGTGGTCTTCAATGCGGAAGGAATCCGAATCCCTGCCACACTGCTGAAAATATCAGGCGATAACCAGCAGGGGTATCCCGGTGTTGCATTAGAGCAACCGCTTATCGTTGAAGTGCATGATGCAGAGAATTATGTGCTGGGAGGCATTGATGTGACGTTTGCCGTTACCGCAGGCGGTGGAACGCTCAGTGAAACAACCGTCATCACCAGTGCTAATGGTAGAGCGCAAACCACGCTGACACTTGGCCCCGATGTGGGAACAAACACCGTCTCTGTGTCTGTCGCAGGGATTCAGCCGCCGGTCCCCTTTAATGCCGAAGGTGTCCGAATCCCTACGGCACTTCTGAAAATATCAGGCGATAATCAGCAGGGGTATCCTGGGGTTGCATTAGAGAACCCGTTTGTCGTTGAAGTGCAGGATAGCAAAAGTTTAGCATTTGAGGGGGTTCTGGTTACGTTTACCGTTACCACCGGCGGTGGAGTGCTCAGTGAAACTACCGTCACCACCAGTACCGATGGTCGGGCGCAGACCACGCTCACACTCGGATCCGATGTGGGAACAAACACCGTCTCCGTGTCTGTCGCAGGGATTCAGTCGCAAGTGACCTTCAATACCGAAGGGGTCCGAATTCCTACGGCACTTCTGAAAATATCAGGCGATAATCAGCAGAGGTATCCCGGTGTTGCATTAGAGAACCTGTTTGTCGTTGAAGTGCAGGATAACAAAAGTTTAGCATTTGAGGGGGTTCTGGTTACGTTTACAGTTACCACCGGTGGTGGAGTGCTCAGTGAAACTACCGTCACCACCAGTACCGATGGTCGGGCGCAGACCACGCTCACACTTGGTCCCGATGTGGGAACAAACACCGTCTCTGTGTCTGTCGCAGGGATTCAGCCGCCAGTGACCTTTAATGCCGAAGGAGTCCGAATTCCTACGGCACTTCTGAAAATATCAGGCGATAATCAGCAAGGTGAATCCGGTGCGGCACTCACCAACCCGTTTGTCGTTGAAGTGCAGGATAACAAAAGTTTAGCACTTGAGGGGGTTCTAGTTACGTTTACCGTTACCACCGGCGGTGGAACGCTCAGCCAAACAACCGTTACCACCGATGACAACGGCAGAGCAGAGAGTATGCTCACCCTTGGGAGCAGTGCAGGCACGAACACCGTTGAGGTCTCCGCCATCGGGATTCAGCAGAAAGTAGTCTTCAGTGCGGAAGAAATCCGAAAGGCTATCGTGGGGGATGTCAATCAGGATGGAGTGGTGAACATCTTCGATCTGGTGCTCGTTGCCGGGCGTTTCGGGGAATCGGGACAAAACAGTGCGGATATCAACGGGGATGGAGTTGTGAACATCTTTGATTTGGTGTTGGTTGCGGGTGCGTTTGGGAACACTGCCGTCGCACCTGCCATGCATCCACAAGCCCTTGAGCCGCTCACCACAACAGACGTAAAACAGTGGCTGGTCCAAGCACGGGGTTTAGCTCTCACGGATGCAAGGTCCCAAAGAGGAATTATCTTTTTAGAAAACCTTTTGGCGGCGTTGACCCCGAAAAAGACAGCACTGCTGCCCAACTACCCGAATCCGTTCAACCCTGAGACATGGATTCCGTATCGGTTGGCAGAGGATGCCGATGTTCAGCTCACGATTTACGACACAAAAGGCGCAGTCGTGCGTCGATTAGATTTAGGGCACCAGCCTGCGGGCTTCTACACCGCTCGCGCAAAGGCGGTGTATTGGAACGGCCGCAACGAAAGTGGTGAACGGATTGCAAGTGGGGTCTATTTCTATCAACTCCGTGCAGGGAATTATTCCGCGTTGCGTCGAATGGTAATCGTCAAGTAGCCCATCCCTACGCGGCTAAGCCTCCCGCTCGGCTTGGATTGCCAAATCCAAGTCACCTTTCCACTGCGAGTGACATAAATCTCTACAATTGGGCATTGACCATAAAAGCCGCATAGATCTTCGCTGTTCGGACTAGGTCTGGTATGTTGACCCGTTCATCTATCCCATGCGCGCCCTCGCCACGCGGGCCGTAACCCACGCCCGGGATTTTGGCACCTTCAACGAAGAAATGCAGGTCGGTGAAGCCAGAGGTTGGGATAAATTTGACACGGTTGCGGCGTACTACACGCACGGTACGCGCAAATTCCTGAACGAATTGCGCGTCGGCATCAACCAAACACGGTTCAATACGCAATGTGGATTTTACATCCGTCTTGAGCGCAGGGATGGATTGACATGCTTGGGCGATTGCCATCCGAAGTTCACCCTCCGCCTCCTGCAAACGCTCATTCGGCGGAATCCGTCGGTCAATGGAGAATGTCACCTGCGCCGAGACGGTGTTGACCTTATCGCCAGGCGTTCCCTCAAAAACCCCGCCGATGTTGATGGTCGGATGCCGCTCGACATCATCGGACACTTTGAAAGCCCGTATCGGTTGCGAAAACGCCTCCTTTAACGGTTGCAAAGCCGCCACGAGCTCCGCTGTCTTTTCAAAAGCGTTGAGTCCACTCGCGGGCCGGGAGGCGTGTGCTGCTTTGCCGTGTACTACGACCTCAAGCCACAAAACGCCGTTGTGCCCAGTTCCAATATTGAGCCCCGTTCCGCCCTCACAATTCACCACATAATCCGCCTGAACCAGCCCCTGGCGAACAATCTCGCCAGCACCGAGTTCGCCGCCGATCTCCTCGTCACAGGTGAATGAGCACTGAACGTTGAATGCAGGCCGCACACCCCGCTCCTGAAGCGCAGAGACCGCGAACAGCAACGCCGCAATCGAATCCTTCATGTCATCCGCACCGCGCCCGTAAAGCCAATCGCCATCAATTTGTCCCTGAAACGGATGCACACGCCAGTTGCCAGCGACCGGAACAACATCGAAATGTGCGTTGAAATGAACCGTTTTTTTTGCGCCGACATCCCAGAGGGCGAGCAGGTTCATGCGCGGGTGGGCATCGGCATGGGGCACCACCCCCCTCGCTCTATCTTCAGGCACAGGTACAATCTGCGTACTCAGCCCTAGCTCACGACACCGCTCATCAAGCAAATCAACAATCTCCGCATAATGATCCCCGGGCGGATTGACCGTCGGGATTCTGACCAATTCTTGTAGCGACGCACAGAGTGCCGCTTTACCATCTTCGATATAGGTATTGATTTTTTCGAGCATTACAACTCCATAGGAATAGGATTGGAACGGATAAGACTGGAAGGATGGAAGGATGGAAGAAGAAACTGTCTTCCAGTCTTCGATTGCTTAGTTGGTCGCTGTACTGACTGCCCAGCGCATTCCCTGATTAATCAACCGCCGATAATTCGGATTCCCGTAGGCAAACCCATCGTGCCCGAGTTGTAAGTAGACAATCGGGGAATTCCCGTATTGATGCGCCCAACCAATCACCGGCGCACTCTCCGGATGGTCTGCTTTAAGCAACGGGTGGACGCTCAGATCGGCGGCAAAATTGCCGTAGGTCTCATCCTGAATCTCGAAATCCGTCATCCCCTCCGTTACCGGATGGTTCGCATCGGCGATTTGCACCGTGTACTGCACATCGTGCTTAACCGTACCTTCTCCCCGCTTCCAATATCCGCCGACAATCTTCCCGAACTCCGGCCAATCCGGAAACGAAATCAGCGCGTGATGCAAATAGACAATCGGCTTGCCGTGATCGAGGAGTTGGAGATATGCCTCTTGTTGCGCTGGCGTAATTTCCTGCCACATGTCATAGAACACAAGCAGGTCATAATTTTTCATCCCCTCAATGTTCAGATGTCTGAAGGCATCGGGGAACGTTGCCGTGTCGTATGTGAAATCCTCCCCTGACGGGTGGCGAGATGACTCGACGCAAAAACTATCGAATATCTCCCAAAACGGTTGTTCTTGAAAACCGTGTCCACCCGTAATAACCAAAGCGTGAATACTCATGATTTACCCCTTTCTTGTAGTTGTGGGAAAAGAGTGGAAGGATGGAAGGTTGGGTTAAGTTTCTTTCCCCTTCTTCCAATCTTCCACCCTTCCAATCCCTTTCTTCCAATCTTCCACCCTTCCAGTCCCCTCTTATAGTTTTGGCAATTTATGCTTCACCCGTCGTGTATTATAGTTTAACCGATATCGCAAGTGTTCCGAATCATTCGGATAGCGTTCCGTTTGCGGATACGGATATTTGGACATCCCGTGAAACGGTAGCGGACCGACGGTTTGGGAGGTCAGTGTATTGATATCGGCATCTTTGTCCCAGCCATCGCTGAAGAGGATGAAATCTCTCACCCATCCCGTCTGCAATTGCGGTAGTGCCGCCGCGTCAAATTCAACCGTGACCTCGTCACCAGCATTCATGATAACGTACATATCATCAACGCCTTGCAGTAACGGTGTCACATCGCCGTATCGCGTGTAATGTCCCGCCATGTCCCGCCACTGCCCATCGGTCGTCACCTTTTCGTAATCGAATAGGTGCGGGGCATGGGGTGTAGGCCGGTACATCTCCGAGAAGCCGCGATAGTGAAGTTCTGCTTGCGCTGGAGGCAGGTTTGTCACCTGAACCGGCACGTCCTGCTCCCCGACGGTAAAGAACGTGGCATCCCAGTAAATCTGCATATCCGTCGCGATTTTTACATGATAGTCGTCGGTGATGAATTTGCCCGTCAAATCAATGGCAATGGTTTTGTTTTTCCCCGCCGGAAGCCCAATCACATCAATAACAGTCTGCCATTCGCCATCTTCATCCCTGACTTGGGCATACGGGAACGTTTGACGGATTGATGGATTCTGGACCAGGGACACATTGATACTCGTATCGGTGGGAAAGATCCAACCGGTCAGAAAGAGCGTGATGGTCGGCGCATCCTGTGTGAGCGTACCATCCCACACATCGCCGAGGTCGAGGACGATAAAGTGTGGTTCAACAACCCCTTGATACTTACCCTGCTCATGCTCAACGGCGTAATGATAATCAGCTTTCGTGAGTGCATCGGAGACATCGTTTCCGCGATGGTCATAAGCCGTCCGTGGGTGACGAATCGTTTCCGCTGTGTAGATTTTGAATTCGGGAGTCGGTGGCAGCGTCATCCGCTCATCAACGAAAATCTCTGTGCCTTCCGGGTGGTCTACGGCGATGAGTTCCACCGCATCGAAATAAGCAGTTTCCCACAGTTCCTCCGTAAGCTGTAGTGAATACACGCCTCCTTTCGGTTTCATCATAAGACCGGGGATTTTTACATAATCCTTCGTCTCAAAGGGTGCGATGCTCCCTATTGATGTGGTCATTCCGAGCGGACTGCGCCACAGCAGATCGGTCACAAACTGATATCTCTCACCATCGTAGACGTAAAGGAACGGACAGGAGCCTTTCAAAATCTGTTTCTCGACGATGCGTTGATTTGCATCGGGCAGAATCACGTTTTGGGGAACGCCATTGGTCCACACAACACGCAACACATCTGCCCGCTCGACGGCTCCCAATCCAAAATGCGAGAGCGGTTCGGTCACGCATTTCACCTGATAGAGGTCGCCAGCCTTAACCTCGATTTTGGATGCGATGCCATCAATGTTGACCTTGTTGTTGCCAGCCGTCACGCCTTCGAGCCTGACCTGTAGCCAGCCGTTCTGATTCCCGCCATCATTGCGGAGCACGATGACCTGCCCCTCACCGTCAACGATAAAGAGGTCGAGGTCACCATCGTTATCATAATCGCCGACGGCACCATCAACACCCCATTCTAGGGTGTCGGGCAGGATGGCTGAGACATTGGCAAATCGCCCCGTCCCGTCATTCCGAAATAGCAGAATTTCGCTCATATCTCCACGGGTACTAAACCCGTATCGTTTACCGATTATCCATAGATCGAGGAACCCGTCGTTGTCGTAATCAAGGAAGTGAACATCCCAAGCGTGTATCCCGCGGGTTGGTTCCATCGCCGCATTAGAGCGGTCATCGTGGACGAAGGTGCCGTTACCGCGATTGCGATAAAGTTGGTCAACCTTTATTCCTCCCGTGGTCGTGAGGAAAAGGTCCAGGGCACCGTCATTGTCGTAATCGCCGACCGCCACTGCAGTGAAGGGTTGGTCTTGAGGTATCCCCGTCTCGTCAGTCACCGCTCTCAGCCGTCCCTGACGCAGGTTGTCGTAGAGCGTACACCCCACCTTAGCGTTGACAACAAACAGATCAATATCGCCATCATCGTCGAAATCCCCTAAGGCGGCATCAATACCGGTGGAAGGCGTGTTAGGAAGAAAAGTTTGGTGCGTCACATCAGTGAACGTGCCATCGGCGTTGTTGCGATGGGCTTCGATTTCACTATCGGTGACGAAAATTTTATCCAAGTCGCCGTCATGGTCGTAATCAACAAAGAGCAACTCCGCACCGACTTCGTTGTCTAGTGGACTCGTCAGTGGCCCAAAAGTCAAACTACCTTCATCTCCTTGGAGAACGGTCTCCTTTTTCTTGGTCAAAATGAACCAATCTTGGTCGCCATCTTTGTCAATGTCTGCAAAGGCGGCAGCATCTCCGTATTCTCCCAAAGCAATAAATCTCCGAATAAAAACAGGTTTCCCGTCTTCATTCAGTGAAACCGGTTTGTCAGACCGGCTATTGGGAGTGAAAAGCGTGAACAGCTCTAAATCACCAGTGTTGTCGATGTCTACCACGAAAACCTGCATCGGTTTTCCATGTACCACGATAGTGCCAAGAATATCGCTCACATCAACGAACCGCACATCGATCGGTTCGCTCACCTTCGCTCGAATCCGCGCCTTGAAGCCAGGGCTGAACGTCTCGATCGGATGCCCCAAGATCTGTGTCACAAGTTCGCCAATGCCCTGCTGGTAACGCGGGGTATTTTTCTGTACATTGTTGAATATGCGAATCTGTCGGGCGGCGGCTTTGGCATCGCCCTGCTCTATCAACCGCATACCCTGCTTCAGAAACGCCAAGAATTGTTCATCGGCATCCCAGAGCAACGCGCCGAGCTCGGTGCAAATCTGTTGTGCCTCCGCAAGTTGTTCACTCGCCGCAAGCTGTTCACCCTCCGCAAGCTGTTCATGTTTTAGCAGTGCCTGTGCGAGACTGAGCAACACCACAACGTTTGCCGGGGAACGCTGGCGTAACGCCCGCAGATGCGTAATTGCCTGATCGGTGGCTTCCAAGTCATTCCGTTGTGCTAGATAGTGCCGTACCAGTTCATATCGCGTCTCAAGGTCGTCGGGCGCGAGTTTTACCGCTTCAATCAGTTCGACAACCGCCTCCTCTGCTCTGCTCTGCCATTTATAGACCTCCGCGAGAATGAAACGCAATTGGCTGTCCATCGGCACCACTTCAATCCCGCGCTTAACCCATCGCTGCGCTTCATCGTCCTGCTTTAGGCGCAGGTGCGCGACCGCGAGATTTCCGTAGCCGATCGCTTCATCAGGGACCAGTTCGACAAGTGCCTCAAATTCTTTGATCGCCTTGCTGGGTTGAGACTCCTCAAGATAGGCGAGCCCAAGACTCTGGTGGCGTATTGCGGCTTCAATGATTTGGTCGGGGTCCCGCTGCTGGGCGGCCGCAATCGCGAGGTGCCAAAACATCAAGATGAGGTGGAATGCGTAAAATGCCTTTTTCTGAATATAAAAGTTCATGTTTTGAAGTTCCTACCTACCGTGGTGGACTCGATGTGGTTATATGAAGCTTAAAAAACGGGTTGTGCTGGTTAAGTTCTGTCTTTAGTATTATCAAATCTTGATCTGGAATCAATCCTTCCTCACGCTATCCTTTAACACCACACGAAAAAGGAGGCATAAGGATGAATTTACAGTCTACTTTAAAAGGATATGTTTGTCAATTGAAAAACTGGAAAAGTCGGAATGGGCGCACTGTTGACGACTCATCGGAGACTTTGGTGTCTATAGTTGCACTTGCTGATGAGGCTGACGTGCTTGCGGTCGAGGCGTTGCTTGATGGAGAGGCCATCTCGCAACTACGTTTGGGGAGGTATTTTGTAGTCGTGGGTCGTAGGGAGCTTCGCAAGATGTATAATGTCGGTTATGATTTCACACAAGACCCGAAACACAAAAACGCCTCTCGACCGGTAGACCCACAAGTCTGCCAGTCAAGAGGCGTTTTGCGTTACCTACTATTATCTATTTGTTCGAGACTATCTATATTTTAGACGGATAGAGTGAATATCACGGAAAAGTTCGACTGGAATCCACTCATCCTCCCACGGGCGTCTATACCAGGACTCATTATGAAATGACGGTTTCAATGTCTTGAAGGAATTTAGGACTTTACCTGTTTCATTGTAGTACTTGACGGCATAATCCACGATCATTTTGTCTTTCCTATCCATGACAAGCCCCCTCACCTCTTGTTGTCCTATCTCATTACCTTTTTTATCATAAAAGATGATAGCATCGATTGTGGGCAAAATCGAGCAGAAGTTTTCCTTATAAGTCATGTTACTGATATCGGGTATATCCGGTTTAAGCACGGGAACCCCATCATGGTTGAGGACAAAGATAGGACCACCAGATTGGTATCGAACAGTGACATCGTAACCGCTACGATAATATTTTTCCCCCCCGATGTAGTCTGGATATTGACCATACTCTATGTTAATGGTAACAGAACCCCCATCCTTCATCTTCACCGAAAACTTTTTTGAGTTCGAGTCTTTCTGACCACAGGCAATTATACAGACAATCGCGCAACAGGTGGCGATGAGTATGGTGCGGTTTTTGACGTTCATTTTATGTCCTATGTCTTCTCAATGGCCTCAATCACCCTCTTTAAACGGTCGGCATCGATGAGGCCCGCTTGTTTCTTAGCAACTGCAAGGAGTAGCTTCTTAATGTAGCATACCTCGTTGACGGCCCTTGCTATGCCGTCGTGGTTTTTCTTAATGGCATTTTCAAGAGTTTCGAGACGCTCCAAAATCGGTTGATCAGGATTAGAATTCATCAAATATCTCCTTTCGTTTTGATTTGGTGGGACACAACTAGGGTTCAATGAGACTCCTTTGGAGCACCCCGCAGTGTCCCATAAGAATGTAAATTATTAAGCCCGCCCCGCGTTTCCTTTCTTACTCCAGCGAAAAATACTTATAGGAGCCGTCATCCTGTCGCTGTGCAACTAATATATGCTCGGCAACATGTGGGTCTATACTTATCGGATCTGGCTCTGTTTCTGGTATTCTACTAGGTAGATAATCACGCAGATATTTTTTAGTTTCCTCATTGAGATAAGAGATGATAATAGGATTCCCTATGACCAGTATATCGCTAAATTCTCTCCACGATAATTCTCGTGGTCTGTATTCGTGATCGGGTTCTACATACACATTATGAGGTGGTATGTTGTCTAAAAGATACGTTACGGGGCGGTGGTTTTTGATGTTCATGACTTTCAGTTTCCTTGTGTTTCAAAGTTCTATCTATAGCCTACTTCGCGTGGATTATGCTCTGTTGCCCTTCTTTTGATTTCCTCAAAGAGTTCTTTGCCTTGCTTTTTGCTAATACCTGCAAATGTCCTTACGGGTTGCCAGCCGAGAAAGTCCATTGCGTTAATTGGATTGTCCACGCATGTGAGGTCCCACCCAACAGAAATACGATATTCTGTACATGGGGTATCGCGATATACAAGTCGATCTATGCCTACATGGCAAATCCGGTCCCAAGGTTGGATGACTTGACCTGCTGCGACAAAACCCATGCCATTGACATACATGAAACAAGTATCACCTGGGTTGAGTTTTCCGAGTACGTTCTCGCCATATTCCTTGTAGTGTTCTGGTTTGTCCCCGGAAGTAAAGGCGTGATGATGTTCAATCCACTTGTCATGTGGACTGTACCCAAGGGCATCAGTATCAGTATTGATGTAATAGTAATCCAAAGTTTACTCTCCTTTTGATTTGATGTTGGTGGCGTACTGCTGGATCATGGCAAATTGTGTCGACTAGCAGAATGAACGGACTTGAGCGATTGTGGGTCTGCCGCTTTTGACTTCGGCAAAAATCCGTGTATTTGTGGTTTGTGCATCCGCCGGGTCCCAGAGCGTGAGATGCCCAACAACTGCCTCGCCATCTCTGCCCCCATCGCCGACCGATTTTGTGGGCGTAAGCCCTAGCCGTGTGACCGCCCAATTAGAAAAATCGTGATATTTCTTTTCGTCGCGGACGAGCAGACGAACCTCTTGCATATTTGTTGGGTAGCCGTGAATTTCATAATCGATTGAGGGAGTTAACCCGTGGCGGTCGCCAAGCCGTTGACGTATCGGGTCGAGCGCGAGGATTGTTAGATCAATGCCTATCCAGAACCGATTGAGCGTGTGCGCGGCATCTATTGTCGTGCCACACCCCGCAAACGGGTCCATCACGAGATCGCCTTCGTTGCTGGAGGCTTGGATCATGCGTTCGTAGAGGGTTAGCGGTTTTTGTGTTGGGTAGCCGAGGCGTTCTTTTGCAGATGGGGCAATTATGCTTATTTCCCAAACATCTCTGAGTGGCACCCCCTCGGATTCCTCGCCCATCATCTCAGAAGGTATACGTTTCCCGTCTCGTGCGAAGGCACTTTTGATTTTCTTCGTCCCAAATCTCTTAAGGGTTGATGCTGGTCTGGGTTCGTACAGTTGATTCCAAGTTACACTTTTGGCTTTTGCATAACGCAGGATAATATCATGCATTCTCTGAAAGTTCGGATGTTTTGCAGGCCAACGACGATATGACCAGACAATCTCATTCCTGAAAAACTCATTTTTTCCACGATTGTCTTGATCCCAGATCGCATCCATGACCCCTTTGAGGTAGTGGCTGGCAGTCGGGTCGCAGTGGAGGTAGATGCTGCCGGTGTCTTTGAGGATGCGGTGCATCTCGGCGAGGCGCGGTCCCATAAATGCGAGGTATGCGCGCATTGAGCCTTTGTTCCCGCGGACCGCGTTTTGGAGGACAAAGTCGTATCCTTTGAGGCAGTTGTCAAGTGCCTTGTAGGTGTCGCTAGTGCGTGCGTGTTCTTCTATCTCGGCGCGGGCATCCTGTGCCGCGGTGTCCCACGTCCAGGTGTCGGTGAAGGCTTTGGATTGTGCATCGGATTTGATCAGAAATGCGTTGTAGTCACGTCCGCTGTTAAAGGGCGGGTCGGTGGCTATGAGGTCAACGCGTTCGGCATCCATCTCGCGCATGATTTCAAGGTTGTCTCCGAAGTAGAGTTTGTTCATCTGGTTCTTCTTTCTTTCATTTCAATTCCACAATGGTGGGATGTTGTTGGGGGAAGCAATAAAAACCTAACAACATCCCGCATGGCATGAACATGGGTTAAGAAGATGATTCTGACCTTCTTTTGATTTCCTCAAAGAGTGCTAAGGCTTGGTGCTGAGTCGTTGCAAAACGCTTTAGTGTACCTCGGGGTTGCCAGCCGAGAAAGTCCATTGCGTTAATCGGATTGTCAACGCATGTGTGGCACCAGTCGACACGAATCCGATACTCGGTATATGTGGTCTGTTGATATACCCACCGCTCCTCATCCTTATAAGCACAACCTTTCCAAAGTTCACAAACCTTCCCTGCTGCGACAAAACCCATGCCATCGGCATACATGAGACAAATATCGCCCGAGTTGAGTTTTCCGAGTACCCTTTCGCCATATTTCTTATAGTGGCAACGAGACCCGTCTCCTGAAGTAAAGGCGTGCCCCAGTTCAATCCACTTGTCATGTGGACTGTAGCCAAGGGCATCCCAATCTGTGTTGATGTAATAGTATTCCATGTTTTCCTCCAATTGGGTGATGAATCACCTCGATTTGGGTTAATGTTTGCTTGTTAACTCCACGGTGGGGGGATGTGGACTTTTAGCCAATATTTACGAAAGCATTAGATACTTTGGTTTTTTGGGGTATACCATTGTCCCTTCCCCGGTGCATACACCACATCAATTAGCGCATCACCGCGCTTGACTCGCCCCGTTATACGCCCTGAATCATTGGCCTGAATCCACATGACATTCCGATTTTTCAAAACGGTTGTTTCGCTTTTAATGGAAACGGTTTGATTGCGTAAGCCGATGATCAGGTCATTGGCTGTGCTACGGGTGGCTCTCAAAAGGGTCTCAACGCTATTCATCGCTTCACTCCTGTTCTGGTTTTGCCTGCTTCTTTCAACACTTCCCTATAAGAAGTCGGTGGGCATTGCCAAAAACAAAAATGAAAGCGTTCTTCCTCCTTTAGCCAAGCACAGAATAGATAGTTGTCTCCTACTTGGCTTTGAGAAAACAGTTTCACTTGATTACTGAGTTTCTTTATATCGTCTTTGGCTTTTTGCTTATCTCTGGTCTGGAATATCAAGCATCGAAGATCTGCCCGTGCCAAAATGAGTTTCTGAAGATCATAATAAATCAATTTCCAATCCGGGGCTAACTGGCTTTCAACTGCCAGTTTCACGCATAATAAATCTTCCCCTTCGTAATCCAGCCAAGTGATGTCGTATAGCCATTCTCCACGATAGCCTTCGGGCCCATAATAGCCGCTGCCGTAAGCCCAGTAACCCTTTTCATCACCAACTTGACAAAGCTCGTTCGTGATTCTCGGTGTCCATTCTCTACCCTCCGCCAAATCCTGCTTATTAGGTGCATAAGTAGCAGATTTATTCAGAGTCTGTTTTATGACTTCGTTAGTTTCTCGTACTGTACTCATCGATGTTCTCCTCCTGTTTTCATCGCGGATGTTCTGGTAACCGGCGATTGGTCAAATTGGTATTCTGATTTTCACGACTTTCAGTCCCCGTTTAGTCGGGGGCGGTTAAGGTAATCGGCTTTTCCGTCTTGAATAGGGCATACATTAATTTCGGAATATCTCTCGTCATGGCATCTTGCCGTTGTATTGTTGTTATATATATATCCATGGCATCTTGCCGTTGTATTGTTGTTTGGTGATTGACAAACCAATTTAACACTAGGAAGATGTCGTAGGCATTTTCTACCGGCGCAAAGGAACCAACATCTTTGCCATCCTCGTCCTTTCCTGTTTGAGCAATCCTGCGGATCGTGTTTACAGCCGTTTCCGTCCATTCTTTTTTGACCACCTCTTTAAGCCAAGTTTCAATTTGCCCGGAACTGAGATCTGTACCTATAAGGGTTTTACGCCACTTTTGGAACCGAGCTACGTCACTTGAAGCGGTGCTTAGCTGTTTCTCTAAGAATTCTTTGCTGATTAACTCGAGGGTTCTGCGTGACTGGTGGTGTTTTTTTCTCAAGTTTTCTCCCCGAAATGTGGGTGTACCGGTCATCATATCAAGGCCACACCACGTTAGGTTAATCTCCAGTGGAGTAGTTCTATCCACCGAATTCAGGACATTCACTCGGAGTAAGATGACTTTATCATCTCCTTCGCCGGGATCAAATTTATAGTTATCAGGCAGGATAAAGCTAGCCTGCATACGTTCACCATATTCTGTGATTATCAATCTGCCATCAAGACGTTCTGGATCTAAGTCCATTTGTCGCAGTGTCGTCTCTAATCGCGTGACAATCTCATGATGTTGAACGAGTTCATACTTTTTTGAGACAATGGCCACGGGTATTTGCAATTCCTCTTGATTGACGCTTGGTAGGAGATAACCCTTATCCTCCTTGAGCGGTTCCCGTACTATAAGGTCAAAGTATTTATTGACTCCCTTATTTATGGCGAACTTGATTCGCGTAAATTTGGGAATTTCCTTCCGCAGTTGACTCATTTGCCCATGTACCTCTTTCGCGTTTTGACCCCGCCATTTTATAATTATATTTCCGTCTGGGGTGATGACTCTCAAGTTAATGTCTCCTTATTGTTTTGTGGCGGAGCGGTTCGTACCCCTCCGAGATCTTCTTCATCAGTAGGGCTCCCTTCAGTCGGTTGTACACCTCCGAGACTGTCCGTGCTTGCTGGAGGTAGCTCGGCGTTGATTATGAACTCGCCATTTGCGAGTTCGATCCCCTCACCGGGCTTGAAATCGGGCAGATGCTTGTACTTTTCAATCATTTTCGACTTGCCCGTGTCAAACACCGATTTGTTGATATACCCACAGGGTGCCTTAACGGTTTGATACGTGCCTTAAAGTTTGAGACGATCATATCCTGATGGCTCGAGTTTAGCCATTATGTGGCTCAACTTAATTTCACATTGTTGAAGTTCACCAGTGTAAATAGACTGGGAATCTTTCTCGCCATACACAGCATAAATTGCGTATGGATCCGGATCCGCACTTTCTGTCGGGTAGATAACAAATTCTCGCACAAGATTAGCATTAATTACTTTGGGCGGTTCCCCAACAATTAAGAGTACCAAGTTAGTTACCTCCTTTTTGCGTCGAAAAAAATCTAAGAAACTGTTTCTCGTGAAAGTGATTCTAATGAGTTTTTATATGCCTTGCGATCCTGGATGACCTTAATAATCGGGGGTGCTGCAATTGAAACAGCAATTAAACCGATTAAAGCCAGAGTTAGATGAAATAAGTTGTTCATTTGGGTTGTTAAGCGTCTATCCATCCCATCAATTCGGACGTTGACAGTTGCAATTTCCTGACGGATATCCTCTTTCAGTTCCTTTTTCAATCGCATTCGGATTTTTCAACAATAGTTTGAATCTTCTCAAGGTCGGTTGCGGTGAGTTCAGCAACCGCAGGGGTACTGAGCAGAAGCGTAACAAGTAGAGGGATCGTTCGGAATTGGAGGGTAATCACAGCGTTAAGCTCCTTTCGATTTGAAGTTGGTGGTATACTACTGGCTCATGGCAAATCCATCTGCTCCCCAATAGTATACTATAGGGCGGGGGGCTGGCAAGATTTTTTCCTGCCCGATCGGGTGGTGGTATGAACCGACGCATCTGGGTTCATCACGCTGGTGGTTGCGCTTTCGTCAGTGCAATATAACTGCTTTTATATCACACTGATTTTTTCAATTTTGACTCCTCAGTTCAACGTGGCAGGAAAGCGGTTTCCCGCCTATCTCTGGGAGCGTGCCGGTAACGCGAAATGGCTTTTGTTCACCCGATATAAAGTCACCGAGCTGGACCGTGCCGACGGTTCGTTGGTTCGCAAAAGTAGTGAGGTGTATCTGATTCAGTTTCGTGTGTGCAGAAACTGTGCCTTCGACCGTGACAAAAACGACATCGCCATAATAGTTTCCGGTGCACATTGTGATTTCAACGGTGAACGGGGGCGGTTTATTTGTTGTATGTGGTATAAGTAAAAAAATGGTTGTTAGGCATTCGCCCGATTTGGTATCCCAGAGGCGGATGGTCTTATCCATACTCCCGGATATGAGACAGCTCCCATCGGGACTGAATGCGAGGCTTATAACCAAGTCGGTATGTCCCGAAAGGATGCGTCTGGTATGTCCCAAAAGGATGCGTCTCATCGGTGTTACATTGTCTAGGCGGATGTCGTCATTTTCAGTCCCTATTGCCATGGTGTCTCCATCGGGACTGAATGCGAGGCTTCTGTCACCTATCTTATTGAGGAGTTCGCCCTCTGTGAAGAGATGGAGCCTCCTTTCAATATCCGCTTTCTGTTTGAGGAACCATTCTCCAGTTGGAGACAAGTCAATCTCAATACTTGCGGGTTGGGGGGCCTGCGGACCGTTGAAGTAAAGAAATATTATGAGCGCAACAGCACCACTGAGTGCTACGATTGCATGTGCGATGAGTATGAACAGGAGATTCATAATGTCATCCTGGTTTCCAACTCTGGTTGTAAAGAACGGGGTTACACAACTTCACAGCTTGCATTGCCAGACTCAGGCGTGGTAGAGGCAGTTATCGGGGTGATAACCGTGACTCCCTCTACCAAAGTTGTGTAAGACGAAATTATGGTCGCATAAATGCCTCTCAACTGGTAGGCTTATCGGCTACTGGTCGAGAGGCGTTTTGTGTTTCGGATTATAGGTAAGACTCGTCTAACCATGGAGGAGGCAGATTAACCAAGATAGGCACACCCTCCGGTACTGGCCTATTGTCTAAGGGGCTCAATCTGTTGACTATAGGACTTACGCAAAATACATAGACACGAGGAGTGAAAAGTTGTAGAATACCCCATACGGAGGTAAATATGGCCAAAATGACTCGACTTGATTACTGTCAATACCTACTCAATGCCCAAATTAACTATACCTTAACCCATTTTGCATCCCACACCGAAAAATTCAGCCATGATAAAATAAATCGGTATCTAGCAGGTGATCGCATCACCCCCCGTTTAGTCTGGGACACCGTCAAATCCCATCTTGTTGAGACCAAAGAAGGATATGTCATCTTTGATGACACGGTTATTGACAAACGCCACGCCCACTGTATTGAGTTGGCACGCCCTCAATACAGTGGGAATGCAAAGCGTGTGATAAACGGCATCAGTATCGTCACTTGTGTTTATGTCAATCCTGAAGTAGACCGTTTTTGGATTATTGACTATCGAATTTATCACCAAGCCACCGATGGCAAAAGCAAGTTAGATCATGTCAAAGAGATGTTATCTGTATTGGTCACCAACCGGCAACTCCTTTTTAAGACGGTGTTGATGGATAGTTGGTATGCCGCCAAAACGGTGATGTTGCATATCGAGCAACTTGACAAAAGGTATTACTGTCCGATGAAAACGAATCGAAAGGGTGACGATTCCAACGGGTGTCAACCGTACCAGCGAATTGATAGCTTAACGTGGACGGAAGCGGAACTGAAATCGGGGAAACGGATTAAACTCAACGGGTTTCCAAAAGACCATAAGGTGAACTTATTTCGGGTAGTGTCTTCTAACAGACGCACGGATTATGTGGTAACTAATGACCTATCTCAAACGGATCTGTCAGTGACACAAACAGCGTGTGCCTGGCGATGGAAGATTGAGGTATTTCACCGTGAAGTGAAGCAGTTAACAGGTCAAAAGCAGTGTCAATGTCGTTTGGCGCGTATAGTGCGCAATCCCATCGGTTGTGCGTTTTTAGTTTGGATTCGACTAGAGGAGGTAGCGTATCAAACACAGCAAACACTTTATCAGGTGAAAGAAGGGTTGTTTTCTGATTATTTGCGAAAACAACTCCAATCACCTACTGTTCCCATGAAGCTTGCGTAAGTCCTAATAGTAATTTTTCACATTCTTGAAACCGAGTTTTTTCGGCAAAACTCGGTTTCTGCGTTGCCCGCCCCTACGCATCCCCGTCTTCTGCCACGATTGAAACAATCCCCCGATTCCCATCAACGCGCAATAGCTGACCGTTTTGGATGCGTCGCGTTGCCGCGGGGATGTTGACGACAGCGGGTATCCCATATTCTCGCGCAACGACGGCACCGTGTGAGAGCATACCGCCCCGCTCCATAACGAGTGCGGCGGCATGGAGAAATAGCGGTGTCCACCCCGGGTCGGTCGAAGGACAGACGAGGACGTAATTTTTATCGCTGATTTGAGCATCGGTCGGCTCGTGGAGCACACGCGCTTTCCCTGTGGCAACCCCGATTGATACGCCAAGGCCGCTGATTTCGTCCGCCGCCTCAATTTCGGGTGTCTCACCAATCTGCTCAAGCGAATCGCTAAAGATGACATCTGGCAACTCAATTCGCAGCAGTTGCGCCCGTTTCACTTTGCGCGCCGCAATCACTGGGCCAAAGTCCTCACCTGCGGCAAGCGGATTTAATTCATCAGGAGTCAGGTAAAAGATACCGCCATCAAGCTGATAGCGTCGGTCTATCTCTAGGAGTGCCTTCCGAATGAGCTCGTAGCCAAGCATCAGATAGTATTTCGCGGTCTCACGGAAGGGCATGTATCGTTGGGTGAAATGGATTTCACTCTCGATCTGCTTTCGCAACCCGGCGAGCTTTTTGTTCGTTTCAAATGCCGCCGCCAATCTCTGTTCCGTTTCTAGGCGATTCGCCTTTTGCGTTTCAAGGTGCTTCGCAGGGTCTGCATCAGGGTTCGCCCGGAAAGATTCGATAATCTGCTCAACGTAAGCTGAATCTTCCCGCCAGCGCGGTTGTGCGAGTTCAAATTCGCCGACAGCACGGTGCCCATATTGCGCGAGAAAATCCGCCAGTGACAGTTCACCCTGTGCAACTGCCCAGAGTTGCAGATTGGTTTCTACGGTCAGGTCGCCTTCCAATCCGGTAATCAGTGTTCTGGCGTAATTTTGCGCCAAGTCATCTTGCCACCCGTTAGGGTCCGCCTCCGCTTCATCAAAGCACTTCTGGAGCTTGGCTTCTAACTGCTGATAGGAAAACCCGGCAAACACGGTCGCTTTGAGGGCATCCTTTGCGAATTCAGTCAGCGTTCTCTCATGCCACTCATCGAATTTAGCGAACACCTCTTCATCGGGCATATTCTCCAGCGCGATTTCCCGTTCGGTTTGAACGTATCGCTCAAATTCGGGGAAGAGCTCTTCGGTGAGAACTTTGTCAAAATTTTTTCGTATGCCTTTGAGCTTCAGTTCGGCAGAAACCATCTTGAGGACGTAGTAGGGCAATTTGAACCAAAACGATGTGGTACTTCGCTTGATGTTCGGTTTGGCTTGGGGATAGGTCGCCTTTTGCGGGTCACTTTTGAGTTCATCGAAATTGTGTTCGAGCGGAAAGCCGTGAAAATAGAGTTCCGCCTCCCGGCTCAAGTTGAAGTAGATGCGCCCGCAGATTAGCTCCAATACGCCGTCCTTATCAACGCTCGGGCTCGGCATAAATCCCAAGTCGCGGTAGGTCGCTCCAAAGCCCCCGTTCCCCGACATGAACTCCCGGATCAGTGCCCACGTCATCGGTAGGGGCGCGGGCAAGACCTCTGACAAGTTAAAACGGCTCCAGACCGTACCCCCTTCATCCGCTTTTTTCGAGAGGGTTTGGATTTCCGCTTGGCGGAATTCTTCAAGCTGTGCCAGATCTGAGATGGTCGTGATCGGGCGGGCTTGGAGCAGGTAAAATTGCCTGTCTGCAAAGGCCCATTCTATATCCTGTGGGGCACCGTAGAATTCTTCAACCTCCCGGCCAATTTGGGCGAGTTCGAGCACTCTGTCCGGCGGCAAGCTCGGAATATCCCGTCGGTCAACCCCCACCTCCTGCACCCCTTGACGACCGACCATTTTACGTTTGGTCGCGATGGTCTCACGGATGACTTCACCCGTTTCTCGAGACACGATAAAGAGATCCGGCGTAACGTCGCCCGATACGACCGATTCACCGAGCCCCCAATTGGATTCAACCGCGAGTTCGTCGGGGCGGGTTGGATTGACGGTGAACATGACACCAGAGACCTCCGCATCAATCATCCTTTGCACGACGACAGCCATCGCCAGTGTGGCATCGTCGATGCCGTGGTCATACCGATATGCAATCGCCCGCTCTGACCACAGCGATGCCCAACAGGCGCGAATTTTTTCCAATAACTCGGACGGCTCATCCACATTCAGAAACGTATCCTGCTGCCCCGCGAAACTCGCTTCGGGGAGATCTTCGGCGGTTGCGGACGAGCGTACCGCAACCCGTCCCTCACCGAGTTGCTCATACGCCTCCAAAATCGCCGATTCGAGTGTATCGGGCATCTCAGTTATATGAAAGGTTCCCGAGCCCGGTGTGTCTGCCGCACTGATGGCTTCGCGGTAGGCGAAGGTGGTTAGGCAGAAGCCGGGCGGCACAGAAAACCCCGCTTTCGTTAACTTACCGAGATTCAACCCTTTCCCACCGACGAGCGGGAGTTGGTCGTCGTCAATTTCTGTGAAGTGCGTTATCAAAGTCATAGGCAGAATAGATAAACAGTAGGCACGGTGACGTATCACCAAAGACTTGAGAATTTGCGTCTCGTCATAGGGGTTCCACCCGTAAGGGTTCGAGTATTAGTATAGCAAAATAGGCACCCCTTGTCAATTAACTTCTGGTTTTTTCATTAGCCAAGCGCGACCTGTGTGAAAAACCCCGTAGCCGTCTCGCGGTCGCAAGTAGGATCGGTATTTGGCACTATGGTGCACACACCGGCACCGAAGTTGCCCTGCTCACGGGGCATACGCGTAGGGTCACTAGTGTCGCCTTCAGTCCAGATGGACGAACAGTCGCTAGTGGGAGTGAGGATGAAACCATCCGTCTGTGGGATGCTGTCACGGGTATAAACAAACGCACACTCACCGGGCATACGTTTGGGGTCAGTAGCGTCGCGTTCAGCCCGGATGGACGCACACTCGCTAGTGGTAGTGAGGATGGCACAGTGCTCCTGTGGAAACTCACCGCTTCTGAAAAATAATGCTCTTCCTCAACACCACTGACGGGGAAAACGTCGCCGGTATGTAGAGCGTCAGCCCTGATCCTATCTCTTCCCTGTCCTCTCCAGATTCACGACCGATAGTCCCGACGCAGTATCCGCTCCGATTTCTTGGTCGGCAAACCCCGGTGCCTGAACAGCGACCCGATAGGTTCTGTGTTGAATGTTACGGAAAATGACTTGCCCCGCTTGGTCGGTTATGAGTGGGAAGGTGCCGTCCAAAATGACGCTCGCCCCGTCGACGGGCTTCTGTGAGGTTGAATCAACAACCTGAATTTCGAGTTTCCCGTGTAGGAGTTGGGTAACCCAACCCTTACGTTCCTTCAGAAACTGCGATGTGCCTAAGAAAATGGCATAAGCCGTTTTTGCGATGAGGGCGGGAGAATCCGGAGGGTCGTCGATACTCGGATGATTAATTGTGCGAATCTCAAGGGCCAGAGCGGGCTTGTTTGTGGATTTAATCTCTGGCGAGTCTCGGTCTCCAACGGTTTCAATCGGTGTCTCAAAAAGCACGGTATTAAACGCTTCGAGTATCGCCTCAAGATAATCTCCCGTGACCAAATTCCCCGGATAGCTGGTAGCGATGACGGATGCATCCCCCCCGATCCAAGTCCCGTGGTCAATCCGTAGGTAGTACCCTTCCCGTTTGACCGCGTTGACTGCGGCAACCCGTTTCTCAACGGAGAGGCTTTCATCCTGCTCTCGAATGAGATAGACCGTCGCCCCGGCGAGTTCAAGCATCTCTTTCAGCGATTTCACGACTGCGAGATTGAGGTCTGCGGTAGCGATACTGGGGGTCTGTTTCTGCGCTTGACCTGTGGGAGCGTTCTCCCGAACGCGATAATCGCCTTCGGCATACCGTTCCCATACCGTTCCGCGTTTCGGACCTCCGTATCGTGCATCAAGGACAAACACCTTTCCGATGAACGCAAGATCGGCAATCGGATGCAATTCAGGGTTGATAATCTGCGCTTTGCTCGACTCGGCTTTAGTTGGGAATTTGCGGTTGTAGTAACCCGCTTTTGAAACGTGCAGCATCCCATCCCCGGGCGAAACGCGCTGAAAAAAGAAGTGACCATTCGGATCGGTCTTCGCCGTTCTGTTTTTCCTGCCAACAAGCCGGATGGTCGCATCCGCGAGGACATCCTCGTTTGTATTGACACGAACCGCTCCCTGCACAATTCCACCACGAATCTTTCCGAACCGAATTGAAATTCGATTCCGCTTACGCTTGTACGCAAATTCGACACGAGCCTTCCCCGATGGTCCAGCGTACAGATAGAATTTCGCCATCCCGTTCTTTGAGAGCTGTGTCGCCTGCGCCAAACTTCCCAACGATGTCTGTGCATGTATCGGTTCGTCATCGGCGATCGGTAAGCCATCTTTGTCGAGCGCGGTGACAGTGATGCCGACGTAACTCGCCCCTTCCGCCTTATTGGAGCGGTTGGGCGGGATGGTCTTTGTCCACGCTTTGAGTTTGAGCCGGGCGGCGGACGGTGCAACTTTGAACGATTGTGTATCGGGCAGGTTGTGATTGCCGTAGTAATTGACGAGGGATGTTTCGACGGTGTGCATACCGTTTGAGAGTGGTTCCTTAGGCGTAACCACGACCACATCCTTGTCACGAAGATACTGATGTGGCACAACGGCACCGTCAAGTTTGACGCGGATGGAATTGGAGAACACCTGTTGCCGCTCAAGCATCCACGCGCCGCGCTCGTGCAAACCGTCCATCACGCGAATCTCGATACGTGGCGTTTTGGTTTCGACTGCGGATTCCGGCGATGGCGCAATCAGAACGCCTTTCGGAAACCCGGATGCGACGTAACGCGCAATTCCGAGAAAATAGCCGTAAGCCTCACGGCGGTTGTACTCGGGGTCTCTTAGGCGCTCTTCTTCTTCAGGATTGGAAAAGAAGGATGCCTCGCATAAAATAGCGGTTGACTTGGTTAGGCGAAGTACACCAAACCCCGATGACACTACCAACTGGTCAGAATAGAGGCCAGTCGAAGGAATTCTGGGCAATCGTAACGCTTCAGCAACGCCCTGTTGCACGTATCGAGCAAAGTCTAAATTGGAAAGCGAGTCGTCCGCATCCCGGTGATACCATGTGGAGGTGTAGTTCGTCTCTGGGGTGGATAACTGGTTGTGGTGGATTGAAATGAAGAAATTGACTGCATTCTGGTTGGCGAGCGCGCTACGGTCTGGTATGCTGACGAAGGAATCATCGGTGCGCGTCATGAACACAATCGCACCTGCCTCCTGCAAAAATTCGCTGAGATAGAAGGCAACGCGAAGGTTGACCTCTGCCTCACGAAGTCCAGTTGGGCCGCGCTTGTAATTCGGCAGGTGAGCATCCCCGCCGTGCCCGGGGTCGAGACAGATCTTGACATCCTTGAGATAACGGGCAAATGGGGGGATAGCGAAATTGACTTGCGGAAATTCGGTCCACTCGCCGAATCTTTGCTCTTTCTTGGCTCCACCGCAACTCATCAGTCCGATGGATAAAATCAACGTGAGGGCAAAACAGGAAAATCGGGAAATGAAGCTGTAATTCATCACAGTCATCTAAATAGAACGCAAAGACGCTAAGCCAGAATTATGGTAAAGCCTATAATTATTTATCCTATACTCTGCAGTTGTGGATGCGAATTGAGAAAATTTAGGGTCTCCTTTTCGTAACCCCATTCCTTAGGAGAAGATTCAATGACACATCCCACATTCGCCATTAAACGACGGAGTGGGTTTGCCAATATCCCCTCCAATCTGATTTTAACAACTTATTTGTTAAAACAAGGGTTGACAACGGTTAAAAAATGCGACCAATTGAGCTCGGTGTCAACCTCTATTGCTTCACTGGACTGTTGAGACACTATCCCCCGACAATATAGGAGTGGCCTAGCTCCAAGGGGATATCTCATTGATTTCAGTTCAGGCCAAAAGGTTGACAAAGGTTGACAGAAAAAAAAAGAGATCCGTAATGCGTTTTACTATTAAAGTTGATTTTCTGAAGTTCCCAATTTATCGGGTGTATCGGGAGTGGGAACGCCCTCCCACAAGTGAAACGCCTTCCCACATATCGAAATTCTCTCTCCTGTATATGGTTATGCCTTCTAACCAGTAAACAGTTATTGTTGTTTTGAAATTTTTACAATTTCGGTTGAAAAATACGGACAGTGTCGTTGGTGTCCGCCTTTTGGCTTCACTTGACTTTTGGGACATTACCGCGTAACTATCCAGTATGGGCGTACATTTTGGCAGATATCTGATCAATTTTAGCGGGTATCGAAATACGGACAAAACCGGACGCAAAAAAAATGATCATTGAGGACGTTTTACTACTAGACTTTATTTTGCCCCGTTTTACTATTAAAGTTTAGTTTTACCCTGTCCCCACGGCGGGCAGGCTTCCCAGATGGTCTGCCTACATGCTTTGGGAGCAGGATTCATGGCAATTCTGCTTGGGTCTAACGGTAAAAAGAGCGCATTAAGTGTTTCGTTCGAGATATTAAGACGTAGAAGGGGAGATTTGGGTTTAGCGCGCCCAAATGTTTATTGGGTGACCCCATCTTGTTGATTGTCCCGTATTTCGGTTTGCGAATCCATCAAAAACGGATTCTCAATTCGGCCATTCTGCCTGCTTTGATTTAGATTTTTGAACGAGAGGGGAACAGAACCCACCAAGACTTTGCAGACTTGTGGGTAATAGTAAGCCGTAGCCGGGGCATCCTGCCCCAATCATATTAGCCCAAACTTTTGACAAAATATTTACACACCCTCAGTATCATTAATAACAGTTTCTGTAGAACTATCGCCCAATTTGTGGTAAAATTTTCTCATTCGCATCCCTAATCACTTTTTCGGTTCACCCATAGCATCCGACGGGAGGAGATGCCCATGGATCTGAAATACTTACTCCTCGGCGGGGCGGCTTTATTGGTCGGTTTCCTATTCTATCCGCGTGGTGAGGATATGAAAGCCGTAGAGGGCCAGTTTGTCACACCCGTTCGCAGGCTTGAGAACGAACCCCTTCACTACACAGATATTCTGAGAACGAACCCGCTGTTTACAACCTACGACCTCGGTTACGTTTACAAGGTTGACAGCGTCGACATCCGTTTTGATGACCCGAATGAAAGTGGGCCAAAGCAGTACGAACTGCTTGTGCATACAGACCGAGCCAAGCATCCCTTTACTCGAGCGTTTTCTTACACCAGTCCCTCTCGTGAATACACATATACCATCCAATCCTTCTCCATCCCCGTGGACGCACGTTGGGTGCAGGTGGTTATCAACGATTGGTTCAGCAATCAACCGAGCTTGAAGGCGGACGAGTTCCGTGTTGGTGTGCGCTACCGCAACCAAAGCCCTATCCTGTCAATACGTGCGAATTACAATGACTCGGCGGCATTGCGGCAACTCATTGACCTCATCCCGCTTGAAGGTTCAAAGTGGCACGGTGCCCGTCGGATAGAGCGAACTGTGGAAACAGACGGTAAAAAGGAGACGCAAATCGTTTATGAACCTCCGACGGGTGCGATTGAAGTCACAGCAGATTTGGGGTCAAACGCCAAAATCTACGGGGTTCGGCTCACAGCAGACGAATCGGAACACAGCGTCAAACGGTGTCGAATTTCAATCAGTTCAGACGGGCAGAAGTATCAAGAGGTGCTTCTCTTAGCCCTCTCCCAGGACGCGATATTGACAATCGAAGGTCGCTTTGAAGCACCTGTATCAGGGCGTTATGTTCGCCTACGGATTAACCCCGGGGATTGGCAGGGCGATTACCCTATCCTTCGGGAGTTTGAGATTTTCACCGATACCTATCGTCAATCGCCACCGATTGACGAGCAACTCAGCGACCACAACGCGGTGCTGATGCAGTATGAGAATCTGGGAGAAGCGAACAACACCTTCGCGCCGCATCTCGTGGATGGCTTTGCATTTGACCGTGGAGATACCGATGAGCAGAACCGTTATCTGTTGCCCGAAGGCGGTGAAGAAGATAAAGTGGACGCAGGCCACACGCCAAGCGAGCGAAGCTTTGCTTACCACTACGATACGGTAAAAATTAGATACACCGGATTCGATCCAACGCTCCTATACTGGGTAAAAGTGACATACTTGCAACGAAGAAACGAGCATCGGATACAGAACTTAGATGTTGATGGGTTTATCCTACACGACGCGATGGCGATTCCGAAAGGGAAAGCGGAATCCTATACATGGGCGATTCCGCGTGCAGTCTATGCGGACGAACAGATCGAGTTAAACTTCAATCGTTTGGCAGGGCCGAACGCCGCCGTTTCGGAAGTTTTTATCTATGAAGCGAGACCAAAGGGGGCAAACGAGGGGGTATCACAAGAATACAAAACCATCGGGCGGTCAATTCGGGTCTCATCGCACCCAGATGCCGCCAATCGGGTTGTGGTTGACGGGGTGATTGATGAATGGCCGCCGTTGTACCCGATGCACCCTAAGGGGTATGAAACGGTTGATAATCCACCCGTGGCCTTGTACACCCAATGGAACGATGATAATTTTTACATCGCCGCGAACATCAATCGGGATGCCCCTACCCCCGAACTCGAACCGATAGAGGGACAGAGCGGCGACGAAGCATTACACCTATTCATTGATACCTCCCTCAACCGCTCCCCGGGGATGTACACACCCAGCGACCACCACTTTGTCTTCACGATTTCCAATCTGAACCGCGATAAACCAACTGTCCGACCATCACAGCTCCACCACCATCTTGATGCCATCCCTAAAAATATACTCAACCACGATGAAATTGAAACGCAAGCCGCGAAAACAGAGACAGGCTATACGCTGGAAGCCCGCATTCCCAAGGTACTGGCGTTGCATGAGTGGTATCCGACCCTGATGGGTGGCTCGATGACGAGACGCATAATTGGGAAGTCCATCGGGCTCAATTATGTGATGACGAACCTGAAACTGTCAAACAACCGCTCTGGACAATTTGCCTATGTGGGCGGGAGAGCTCGCTCCCGATTGGACGCCCTGAACGCACCGCCGAATCGGTGGGGTGAAGTTGAACTCGTGGACGCAATCAGTGGGCGTGTTGCTTTTATTACACCACAATCCCCTCAACCGCTCGCGGTGTTCAACGCCGCAGATGTGCTCACCCTTTCCGTCTGGGATGCGGAACGGAACCGTGACCGCCACCAATCCGAAATGGTCGAGGCGACGCTACAAAATGAATCAACAGGCGAATCGCTGACCGTTGTTTTGCGTGAAAGTAAGGGTTGGGTCACCCAACCCCTACCTCCCATGGATGATGCCCCCAACAATACGGAAACGCCTCCCCCTTCGGAGCGTAAATTCCACACACTCGCAACCAACAGCTCTCACTTCATTGCCCAGGTCTCCACCGCCTATCGGAAATCCGATGGGAAAAATCCCTTAGAGGAACAAAACCCTTTTGCCGCAAAAGAGGAAAGTTCACCACCGCAAACTCCAATCCTACTTGTGCGCGGCGCAGAGCGAGTAACCTTAACTTATATCGACCCGTACTACAGCACTACGCTACACGATTATTCGGTAAAGACGACCGTGACGGTAAATACAGGTGCGACAGGGATGATTGGGATAATAGATGCGTCCGATGCACTGCTTGAACAGATCCTGCTTGGTGAAAGCATCCATATCTGGGTTCAAGACGCAGACCTACCCCAACCACCCGATGAACCTGCGCTTGAATCGCCTCCACTCTCTTTTGCTGCTGAAGCTAACGTCATCGTCCCCACAACCGAAGAGGTCGAGCGTGTTCAACTCACCTATCAACCGGGAGAAAATCGCTACGTGGGTTCAATTCCGACAGCTTATGGCAAAACGCCGAACCCAAACGACGGGGTCTTACAAGCGGTTGGTACGCAGGAGATATGGGCACTTTACTTGGATAAAATTCAGCAGAGCGGTGAAACAAACGTCCCTATGGGTGCGAAAATGACTGTCCAAACTGGCGAGACCGCTTACATTGAGTTTAGCCAAACCCCAGACCTGATCGCTTTCGATGAGCAGATTATTTTCAAGGCGGGCGACCTGCTGACGGTTCTGCTCCGTGACCCTGACCTAAATCAGGACGATGCCCAACAAGAGATGGTTATCGTTGACTTGGTTGGCGATGTCTTAAATGACCGGGAGAAGTTTACGCTCACCGAAACAACCCCGGCATCCGGAGAATTTACGGGTAACGGCAGAACGGTGTACGCACAGGTTGCGCTGGTGGACAACGGCGTGATTGAGATTACGGGAAAAGAGATTGTGACAGTGAGCCATCTTGATGCCCTGCAAGCATCTGGGGCGACAAACGTGACAGTAACCGCACAGTCGCACGTAAAATCTGGGACCGATGGGAACCTCGAAATCACCAGATCCAATCTCGTTGCGATGGAGGATTTCAACGCTGGGGATATCCTCTTTTTTCGATTGCGTGACGATGACATTATCGACGATACCGCTGAAATTAGGCTCGTCGGCGACCAGCTCAACGACCAAGAGACCGTACAGTTGTCCCTATCGCCCCCCGAAAGCCTGTCTCGCCTCTATCCCGTACCTGGGGTGTTCTTCGGTTCAATAAAAACCACCTACGACACGGAACGAGTCAAGGCGGACGGGTTGCTACAGGTGACTGGCGGTGAACTGGTGCTGGCAATTTACACCGACGAACTGCGAGCGACCGGTGAGCGGTTTATCGAAGTTGAACAACCCTGCCTTTCAAACATCGGGATAACGGGCACACTGAAAGTGTATAACGGAAACCATTTCGACCCCGATTCCGATGAGAACCCTGAAATATCGACATTTCGAGCGGGCGATACGTTGCTCTTGGAGGTTCAAGACACAGACCTCAACACGACGAATGCTATCGCCGACCTCTTTGAAACCGATTCCATCGAGAACACCAAACACGATCACGTCCGTGTGGTGATGGTTGAAGTGTCCGGCAGTGCGGGCATCTTTCGCAGCGAGATACTGACCAGCTACGGTGAAATCCCGGTTCCGAACGACAACGTCCTCCAAGTACAGGGCGGGGGTATCGTGACTTTTATCTATAGGGATGCCCTCCAAGAGACCGGCGAGACGCAGGTGCAGGTTCGCGCCGAACTCGCGGTCGAAACGGGCAATAAAGGCGAATTAGCAATCTATAGTGCCAGCGGGAAGCCGATTAGCGGCTCCTTCATTGGAACGGGCAGTTTCAACGCCGGTGAAACCCTACGGATTCAGTTGACCGATAAAGATCTTCGTAGGGGCGAGGTCTCCTCGCTCGCGACGGTATACGTGACAATATTTGGAAACGTCATCGGTGACGAAGTTAAGCTCACCTTACACCGGACTGAACCCAACGGCTCCGTCTTTATCGGCGAATTGCAGACGAAGCGGGATACAACATATACCTTGACCGATAATGTGCTACAAGTGACCGACAAAGAGGTCATCAGTGTGGAATATATTGACGACCTGATAGCAACTGGCGCGACGCAGGTCTCTATTCGAGCCAAAGCCGTTGTGTTGAGCAGTCACGTTGGCACCCTACGAATCGTCCATCCCAATGGCGTGAAGGCAGATTATGACGCTACCCATGAATTGGGGCATTTCAACAGCGGCGAAACCATCTATTTCCGACTCGAAGACCTGCTCTTGAGCACCGCTGTCGAAACAGATACGGTCACTGTCACCGTCACAGGCAACAGAACCAAAGATAAGGTTGAGGTGGTTCTCAAAAGACATCCAGAGGCAGAAGGTGTTTTCGTCGCATCCATCCCGACCCGGTATAGCCAATCTCCAATCGCAGACGGTACGCTTGAAGTGCAAGGGGGCGAAGAAATCCGCGCCGTTTATATCCCTCCCTTCGAGGTCGCTCATGATTTCGCGATTGCCGACCACGCCTATGTCAACAAGGGGGCTCGAGGGCATTTGGTCGTTGTGCGTAGTGCCGGTAAAATCGTTCACAATTTTAATATCGGCACGACGCTCCACTTTCGGTTGGAGGACGCAGACCTCAATACTGACCCATCCGCAGTTGAATCAACGACGATATCCGTATTCAAAACGCAAGGTGGGGCGCGGTCAGCACCCCCTGCCATTGTGACGCTCTATGAATCGGCTCCTGACTCACACATCTTTCGAGGAAAAATCTCAACCCATTACGGGCAATCTGATGATAATAAGGACAAAACCCTTAGCATGGGATTGGTCGGGGGGGAAACGGTGACCGCTGTTTACGAAGACGCGGTCGTTGATACGGGCGAAACGCACGTCGAGATTAGCGTGAATTGTCGGGCAAACTTGGTGGCTTGGGCACCTTATGCGCGTCGACCTGTGCTGATTGATGGCTATGACGACAAGTGGCCCTTGGAAAAGGTGCTTCGCACGTCTGAAGATGAAGCACTGCTCTGGCTACAGTGGGACAAGGATTCGCTCTACTTGCTCGCCCAAATCTACGATGATGATGTCGCTGTGCCGGATACTACGAAATTTTATGAAGGCGCGGATGCGTTGGGAATACACATTGACCTAGAGCCGACCAAAGGCGAGAAACCGACCTACCTGCAAACAGAGGGCGACCCCACCTACCGGAGATCGGTCGGACAGTCGATTCGGCGGCGATACATCCTGTGGTTCTGCCCAAAAGGTGGGGGCTTCCACGGCGACCAACCCTACGTTGGACAATGGGCACCGGAACGCATTTACAACTATCAGGCGACGAACCTCAAAGTGGCGGTGAGACGGAAATCCAACTACTACATCATTGAAGCCCGCATCCCGTTTTTCCACGTCCTTCGCGGCTTCGATCCGATCAAAATCAAGCGGCACAACCGCATCGGATTCAATTTCGTGGTCTATCGCTCTAACGATAAAGCCGTCCATTGGGGAGAAGGACTCCCTAACGCCAAATCGGTAACACCAAGTGATTTGGGGATGCTGATTCTGGAAGCACCGTGAAAAGAATGGAAGGGTGGGTGAAGTTTCTTCCCCCATCCTTCCAGAGTAGATACGATAATCGCGGCGATTATTCATCTGTCCTGCCACCCTTCCAATCCTATTCTTCCATCCCTCCAGTCTTCCATCCTTACAGCCTTCCAGCCTTATCCTGCACCTGTTCCATTAATCGTTTAAGCTTCCCCGCATCTCGCACCCCCTTTGCTGATTCAACCCCTGAACAGAGATCAATACCGTAAGGGCGCACGGTCTCAATCGCTTGCTTGACATTCTCAGGCCGAATGCCTCCCGATAGGAAGGCAGGCACTTTATTACAAGTGGCAATGAGTTCCGCGGCAAGGTCCCAATCGCTGGTCTTACCCGTGCCCCCGAAGCGCGTTTTCCCGGAACTCAGCTCAACCGTATCAAAAAGAAGGGCATCGGCACCAGCGTTGATGTACGCTTCCATCTCATCGTGGATAGCGTCAATGTGGGCGGAAGCACCCGCTCCCGATACGGGAAGAAATAGTGATTTCCAGATTTCGCACGACAACGCACGCTTGAGACATTCCACCGTTGTGGGAGTCTCATGTCCGAGCAACTGGATGGCAAATGGTTGAATCTCATCCGCCGCTCGCTCCACCCAATCTACTGTCCGATCGAACGTCAACACCACTGACCGAATGGAGGTCGCTCGCACGAACTCGGCGGCGCGCCCGATCGAAACTGACCGTTCCGAGAAGGGGACTTCAACGACGATGCCTGAGTAATCGGCACCCGCCTCAACAACCATCTTAGCATCTGTGAGGCGGGCTGTTCCGCATATTTTCACTTTGCACTGATTGCGCGTCATATCAATTCAACGGGTTTTAAGCCGCCCCCACAGCGTTGTGAGGCGACTGTTTGGGTGGACTGCCAAAATCCCATCCTGTCCTTGGGTCATAATGGTCTTAATTTCATCCTGACTCAACGCTCGCGTCCAAAGGCGAAATTCGTCGAGCAGACCTGTAAATTTGTTCTGCCCATCAACCCGCTGTCCCAAGTGAATGCCGAAAGTATGCCCCTTCGTCACAGAGGCAATTTTCCCCTTCTGTGAATCTTCGACCTTCCCATCTATGTAGACGGTGAGCGTATCGTCGCCTTTCTTCTCTCTGACAAACGCGAGGTGATGCCACTGTCCATCATTATGTGGGCCCTTGGTCACTATTATGATAGAGGTGCCGTCGTGTATCAACCCCCTAATCCTATTGGAACCGGGTTCGGAGCGAATCCAGAACTGCGGGTTTCCACCGCCGACAGCGTACCCCCAGATTAGACTCCCGGCAGCCGCCTTTTCTGTGTATTTGAACCAGATCTCCGTTGAAAAACTCTGGTCTCCAACATCTATCGAATCAGACCACGGAATGTTCACATAACTTTGACCATCCAATTCGATTCCGCCGCTGAACTTACCGGCGGCCCACTTGATGTTGCCCTCAAAGTTGCCACTGTTTTTGTTTCCTGTAACGTCCTCTGCGGTTTTCCCAACCCCATCGTCGAAGGGAAGGTAAACGACCAGAGCCTCATCAATTTCAGCTATACCAATACACGGTATCACAAGCATTACCACCCAAATAAGCATACGGATTTTCACTGTTTGTTCCTCCTGAGTTATTACTCAATTGAAGTTTCAAAGCCACCAAAGCGTTGTACTTTAATAATGTTACCCAGTTTCGGGCATATTGGCTTCCTGCGCCGTGATATACTGTTTCTGTGTGAGCGATTTTATCCTCAGGTGACGTGTTTCGAGACATTGCGGACACCGTAACGCGATGTAATACTCATCACTAAACATCTCATCTAACCAATCCGCCCCCACTGGCGGAGTCTGTTCCTTTTGCGCCCAAAATTCATCGAGCACTTCATATTCAAGGTTACAGTCGGGGCAAATCTTCAGATCTCCCCCGATTTTTATTGCATCTAACCAACTCATAAATGGCGGTTTCCTCATTGGTCTGAATCGCGGATTAGACGGATTCAAAGATGACACGGGTTGAATCCGCTTGTGTCATGCTTCTCCGCATCATCAGTGAATTGTACATCAAAAGCCACGTCTAACCTCATCCCAAGACTTCAACCTTCCCGCTTTCACATTAGCTTTTGCACGTTCTATACTCTTGGCGATTTCCGGATCGCCCGCTTTGGTGTTAGCATTGTGGCGAGGTCGTCCGGCAACTGAACACCGTATTTACCGTTGAAGTCCGTGACGTTTTTGTAGCCGTTCTGAAATGAAGCGATGATATCTGCTCCCATGTCTCTGGCAGTCGTCAAGTCTGCTTTCGCTTTTTCCCACTCTTTCAGATGTAACCACGCCACCCCGCGATTGGTATACGCCTCAGCAAGGTCGGGTCTGAGTTCTATGGCTGTGTTATAGTCTTCAATGGCACGGTCAATCGCGCCTTTTTTGTAGTAAGCAACCCCGCGCTTGTTGCGGATACGGCCAAGTTCAGGTCTGAGTTCTACCGCTGTGTTAAAGTCTGCGATGGCACGGTCAATCTCCCCTTTATCGCAGTAAACCATCCCGCGATTGTTATAGAATAGACCTACACAGGGTTGTTGTTCAATCGCTTTGTTAAAGTGCTCGATTGCCTTATCATAATGCGCCTGCCTAGTCTGTAGATCCATTTTGAATCTCCTTGTCGTTGATGGTCAAGTCGATGTAAAGTTCTATACACTACTGCCTGAACAGTGTGGCACCCTCTCGTATCTCGGTCACGCTCACATAATTCTCTAGGTATTCCCTCTGGTCAACCTCTGAAATATGTCACATCCTTGACGTACGATAACGCGGTGTCGTATTCGACAATCCCTCTATCTACGAGTGTCTGAATTGCCTGATCTCGTGTCTGCATTCCGTAGATTTTTCCGGTCTGAATTGATGAATAGATCTGTGCGGTTTTGCTGCTCCGAATTGAGATGGCAATTGCCTGGGTCATCTTCATAATTTCGACAGCGGGGACAAGTCCGGTGCCATCAGTGCGCGGTAGGAGAACCTGAGAAATAATCCCCTGAAGCGACATTGAAAGTTGAGCCCGAATCTGATTCTGTTGGACGGCCGGAAAACTGTCAATAATCCGATCGACCGTTTGACACGCATCAATTGTGTGTAGCGTTGCAAAAACGAGGTGTCCAGTTTCGGCGGCAGAAACCGCCGTTGCCATTGTTTCAAGGTCGCGCATCTCTCCGATCAGAATCACGTCTGGCGATTGCCGAAGCACATGTTTTAAAGCGTCAGCGTAAGAGTGGGTATCGGTGTAGATCTCCCGTTGCTCAATAATGCTGTTCTCGTTGGTATAAACATATTCGATCGGGTCTTCGATAGTGATAATGTGGCAGGTCCGTTCCGTGTTTATCAGATGGATTAGCGCGGCGAGCGTGGTGGATTTTCCGCTACCGGCAGGCCCCGTAACAAGTACCAGACCGTTTCGCTTTGCCGCAAATTCGCGTATGGTGTCGGGCAACCCAAGGGTTTCAAAACGCGGGGCGGTAATTGCAAGGCGACGAATCGCGGCGGCTACGGTTTCTCTCTGATAATGCACATTGACTCGGAATCGACCGACATCGGGCAGGAAGTAGGAAAAGTCGAGTTCATAATCCCTCTCGAAAGTTGCCTGTTCGTCCGTATTGAAAAGGCTGTATACCAAACGACGGGTATCCGTTGCCGCCAATCGTCCCTCAGAGAGCGGGCGAAGTTCACCATCAACGCGAACGGTTGGAAACGCATCAGCAACTATAATCAGGTCTGATGCGTTCCAGTCAACCATCTGCTTGAGGAATTGATTAATATTGAGCATAATGAGAATCGAGACGAAAAGAGGAAGGATGGAAGAAAGGGGGAGAAATCCCAACCCCCCTTCCACTCTTCCACCCTTCCAGTCTTATCTCTCCCGATACTGCTACATCGTGAAATCGCCGACAAAGATGTTATTCTTAGGTATGCCTTGGCTCCATGTCACATCAAGGATGGAGTCTTTGTAGCGATAGGCTTTTGATTTGCCAACAACGGCACCATCAATTTTATCCAGCGGTTTATACCAGACCTGATGCGGTTGTGTGCAGTATTGGCAGGGATAGCGGGTGGCAGATAGCGTGAGTGCTGTTCCAACACGCACCTCATATTCTACCCCTTTTTTCGTAAACGTGATAGGTACAACCCTCGTGCCAACAATCTCGCCCAAAACCTCGCCTCGCTTGGTGGCCATCAGATCGGTCAACGCAACACGCTGTTCAGGTGTCGCCTTGGCATCAAGATACAGCGCACTCCGCCGCGTTTTGGTGTCAACCGCGAGGTTATTTTTGGCACTCACAACAGCGACGACAGTTAACCCATCAAGCGAAACACCTTTCCATTGCCCCCGATGGATGTTCCAAACGAGCGACCCTTGACCGCCACATTCGGCGTATTCTGCCCCATAGTGGCACGCGCCGATATAGACACTGGCGGAACGCGCTTCTAGGTACTCACCCTGCACCGTCGCGGTTTCCGTAGCCAACGCGGCGGATGCTGTAAGTAAAAGCGCAATTGCTGTTAATGCGAAAATGCTTTTCATTATCCTCTTTGCTCCTTTCCAGATTTGAGAATGTTGTTAGGTAACGCCTCAGATATTCGGGAGAATCTCCCGACGGTTGAGTTAATTATACACTATTAACCTTCAAAAATCAAAACCAAGTTTTATCACACTTTTATCACACTTTTATCACACTGGCGGGTATATCTTATCCGCCAGTCAGCAAACGATGCAGTGTATCGCCTAGGATACGTGCTTTGTCGGCTTCAGGGATGAAGGTACAGTGCGTCCGAAAGGCTTCAAGCGCGTGTTGATAGGTCATATAGCGACGCACCACTGGATAATCCGAACCCCAGCAGAGTCGGTCTGGCCCGAAATGCTCGTAGATTGAGCGGACAATCCAACCCGTATCGGAGAACGGATAGCCCCACGGCACTTGGGAGACGTAGCCGAATCCCGACATCTTGATGTAGATGTTCGGCACTTTCGCTGATGCGAGAATCTCCTTCAGTTGCGGATAGGGAGGTTCTTCGCCTGCTCTTGCACCGCCCATGTGGTGACAGAGAAAGGGAACTGTGGGAAATTGTTCTGCCAACTTACGCAGGGCGGACTGATGCTGTGTTCCCATAGCGATACTGGCAATCAACCCCCGGTCAGCGGTCACTTGAAAGAATCGCTGCCCTTCGTCCGAAAAGAACCACCCATCATCATCGCCCTTCAAATAGTGGGTATAGCCTTTCAGTTGATATTTATCCGCCGCCATTGCCAGCCGGTCCGCGGCACCGGGCGTGTGGTAAGTCTCCGTCCACGAGCAGTCAACGTCTGCAAACTGAATCAGTCGCTCAGGATAGCGTTTAACGCACTCAGCGACGTAATCGTTGTTGTCGGGATTATGGTCAATGCGGGCACATATTAGCACCGCTTGGTCAACGCCGTGGGTATCCATTTCGTGGAGCAACTGCTCAACATTCCCACGACTTTCACCATCGGGGACAGGAGGTTGATAGGGCCAACGCGGCCATGCGTGTGTATGGGAATCAATGACCATGGGATTCTCCTTCTGCGTGAATTTCACTTAATTGAGTCACTACCTAGATTTTAATGAAGGTTGAGAGCATTTTATCAGACATTCCACCTCTTGTCAAGTCAAGCAAGCGATGAAAATACATTTGCTCAGTATGAAAATCGGCTCCCGAAAATTATACGAACTGCTTGAAGCACTATAAAGAGGTTCCGATCAGACAGATTAAAAAAGTTTGACGCGCGCACCGAGGTTTTGGTAGAATTTGAGTCAGAACGTTGCAACACAAAGGCGGATTCCGTTGCTACTGTATCATAACCCAAGTTGCTACCTATTCCAGAGAAACTTAACGCAAAGACGCAAGAATGCAAAGACGCAGAGAAGAAAAGCGAGAACGGGAAGGCAGCTCAATCCGGAGAACAGATATGTCATCTATACAACTGAAGTACGGACACACAATGCCTAAGCGGAATCGACCAATTGTGTGCATAGGCGCGGGAGGTATCATGCGGGATGCCCATCTGCCTGCTTATCAAAAAGCGGGTTTTGAAGTCATCGGTATCACAGACCTGAAGACACAAAAAGCGCGTGAACTTGCCGAAACATTTAACATACCCCATGTTTATGAATCGACGGAACAGGCTGTCGCAGAGGCAGATGAAAATGCTGTTTTTGATATCGCTGTGCCCGCGTCCGCCTTAACTGACCTCTTGCCGTTATTTCCCGAAGGTGCTGGTATGCTGATTCAGAAACCGATGGGCGAAGATATTGAGCAGGCGAGGGCGATTAAAGCGTTATGTGAGGAGAGGCAGTTTACTGTCGCTGTCAATTTTCAAATGCGTTTCGCTCCCCCGGTCATCGCTGCGAGAAACATGATTTGCGATGGACATATCGGCGAACTTCACGACATCGAAATGAGAGGGACAGTATACACACCGTGGCATCTATGGGATTTTTTGCAGACCTGTCCGAGGATTGAAATATTATACCACAGCATTCATTACATCGATCTCGTCCGCTCCTTTTTCGGAGACCCGCACGGCGTATATGCGAAAACCCTCAAACACCCGAAAATGATGAAGCTTGCCCCGGTTCGGTCAAATATCATCATGGACTATGGGGAGGTTAAAAGAGCGAACATTACTACCAATCACGCCCATGAGTTTGGCCGTACGCATCAAGAATCGTATCTCAAATTTGAGGGAACCAAGGGGGCGATTAAAATTACGCTCGGTCTACTGTTGGATTACCCCGCAGGGACTGAAGATGCTTTTGAATACTGTATCCTGAAAGACGGATATTCCCTTGAATGGATGTCGGCAAACATCAGCGGAACATGGTTTCCAGATGCCTTTATCGGCACCATGTCAAGCCTCGTATGCAAACTTGAAGCCCCAACGAATACCCTCCCGACCGCGATTGATGATGCTTACAAAACAATGGCTTGTGTCGAGGCGGCTTACCGCTCAAGTGAAGTCGGCGCGACCGCTGTTCGCTATTCATAGGGTCCGCGGACGTAGGTCTGTGATTGACCAAACGACCCCCTTCTGAAAAGGAAATCCAATGTCTCCACGCACCACTCTCGTCGGCGTTCTCTGTTTGACCGTTGTGCTACTCATCGGTGGCATTTCTCTGCTCGGAAAACCGGACCCGTCTCGGACAGTTAAGCCGATGACCTCGTTCACAGACCTCCTCCGTGGTGAGGAGACCATCGGCTTTGCTCGCGCCTTTGAACCGCGCCCCTTCTCCTTTCCCGTCGATTGGGGACCACACACCGAATATAGAATCGAATGGTGGTACGTAACCGGCAACCTTGAGACCGAGCACAAACGCCATTTTGGCTATCAGCTAACCTTTTTCCGGTTTGCGTTCACACCCAAACCGGAGAAGCGAAAATCGGCTTGGGGCACGAACCAAATTTACATGGCACACTTCGCCCTCACCGATGTCGAGGCGGCACAGTTCTACGCTTTTGAACGTTTCTCTCGTGCTGCGCTTTCGCTCGCTGGCGCGAACGCGCAACCGTTTGAGGTGTGGTTGGAAAACTGGTCAATAAGCGGAACGAATGGGGATGTACTGCCGATGCAACTCCACGCGGCACAGGAGAACGTGGCAGTCAACCTGACCCTTGAAAGTGCAAAAAACGTTGTCCTTCAAGGAGACAAGGGGTTGAGCAACAAGAACGAGGAGGCGGGAAATGCTTCTTACTATTACTCGCTGACCCGTATGCCGACGCGGGGAACGATTCAGATAGACGGAAAGCCTTTTGATGTTAAGGGGATAAGCTGGTTCGACCGTGAATGGAGCACCAGTGCGTTGGGGAAGGATACCGTCGGATGGGATTGGTTTTCGCTTCAGCTTGACGATGGCCGCGAAATCATGTTCTACCTCTTAAGACAACGGGACGGTCGTGCGTCTCCATCTAGCGATGGCGTACTCATTTCTGCCGATGGTTCAACGCGTCGGCTCACCCCTGACGCGGTTCAAATTGCCATCCTCTCCCACTGGCAGAGCCCTCTTGACGAAACGCGCTATCCCAGTCGATGGCGGATGGATATCGAAAGCGAGGGGCTTTCACTCGATATCAAACCTTATCTGGCAAATCAAGAGTTAAATCTCTACGTCCGATACTGGGAAGGTGCTGTCCAAGTGAAAGGCACAAGCTTTGGGCAACCCGTCAGCGGCAACGGCTATGTCGAGCTAACAGGCTACGGTGAGTCGACAAACTAAAAGCAGCGACGCATTGGAATACTTAAACCTACGCTTAGCTGTCGTAGTTTTCCAAATCAATTTCATTAAGGTTCTGTGCGGTCACTGCGTTCTCAAAAAGCGAATCGAGACGGGCGATACTCTGTATTGAGGTGATTTTCTCAGTAACGGATTCCGGGACGGGATCAAACCGAATCCGTAGCAGTTTGAGGACTGCCTCCTGTTTCGCTCGTGCTTCACCTCGTGCTTCACCTTGTGCTTCACCTCGTGCTTCACCTCGTGCTTCACCTCGCGTTTCTGCTTGTTGAATATAGTGTTGGATTAAAGGCGATTCTCGCATAATACCCTCCGGTATGCGTTGTTTAATCTGTTGGGGCATAAACCAAACTGCCAAACTTAGCTGTCGTAGTTTTCCAAATCAATTTCATTAAGGTTCTGTGCGGTCACTGCGTTCTCAAAAAGCGAATCGAGACGGGCGATACTCTGTATTGAGGTGATTTTCTCAGTAACGGATTCCGGGACGAGATCAAACCGAATCCGTAGCAGTTTGAGGACTGCCTCCTGTTTCGCTCGTGCTTCACCTCGTGCTTCACCTCGTGCTTCACCTCGTGCTTCACCTCGTGCTTCACCTCGTGCTTCACCTCGCGTTTCTGCTTGTTGAATATAGTGTTGGATTAAAGGCGATTCTCGCATAATACCCTCCGGGATACGTTGTTTAATGTATTCGTAATCGTAAACCAAACTGCCAAATATGCCCAAAGCTGAGAGTAGAATATTCCGTCGAGGCGCATCTAGAGAGACTGCCGAGGTCGCGTCAATACATTCGTCCAACCACTGATTCGCATTCAGCCCCCTACGTCGTTGCATCAAAGGCGTGAACGGCAATAAACCGGGGTCCTGTGCATCCAAAATCGGTTGACCCGCTATCTCAATGAGCCGTATCACTTTATACCGGATACGATACTCCCACCCGTTTTTCTCATAAGTGTAGAAACCGGGGTCTCTTCTGCCGGCGTTGGGGCGCAAATAGATAACACAGCTATACACGGGCATCTTATGTTCACTGAGTAGGTACCCGTGATACGCGGCGACGCGGAACGGCATCGGTTCCTGGCTATCGTAGGCTTGCACCTCAGTGTGGAGAATGGCCCTGTGCTCGGGAAACTGCACCTCGTGCGTACTATCGTTGTGACGCTCCGTGAAAACCCGTTGCTCTGTATCGCGTGCCCCCAACATCTCAACTTCTTGGTCTCCAAAGACCAGTTTAGCCAAGTCTTGAGGGTGCTCAAGCATTAAATACTTGGCAGCACTATCGTATTGTTGTGCCATAGTAGTATACGTGTGATGGTTGAATGATATCAACCTTTTTTGAGTGAAGTGTTAAGCCGGCAATCAACCCCGACCCCGTAGGCGGGGCATCTGGTTTCCCCGCCCAATCACGATAATTATAATGACTTTTCAAACACGCCCTTAATGGTTCACTCGCTAAGTTCGTATGATATTGTAGGGGTAGGTCTTGTACCTACCCTGACCTGCTTAATGGTTCACTCGCTAAGTTCGTATGGATTGTAGGGGTAGGTCTTGTACCTACCCTGACCTGCTTAATGCAGCTTATTCTTGAGTGAATCAATTAACCTATCCGGCGGAGAGAACGGGAGTTCAACAGGGGCATTTGTCAGCGCACTGTGGTAGATTCCCAAGATGGCATTGAACTCGGCAAGCGACTGTTCGAGATGCGTGGGATGAACTTTGCTCTCATCGTCAAGCCAATCGAACATCGCGTTGGTGATTCCGACCTGTCCGAAGAGGTCTTGTTCACCGTAATCGTGTTCTCCAGATTCATAACCCCCTTCCGCGCTACGCTCCCAGCCAAACATCCACCAGTGTACGAATCCACGCTCGCCAAAGACACAGACCCGTTTGTGCATAAACACCGAATCACTGTGGCTAATGACAGGCGCGCCTTCCGTGCCGAATGTGACCAACGCTCGTACACCGTTAGCGTAAGTGATTGACGCTGTGGCATGGTCTGGCGAAGGTTGCGCTGAATCCAAGTTCCCACTGCCTGACACCTGGCCGAACACCTTGACCGGGCGTGAGTTATCAATGTAGGAGGAAACCAATTGGAGTACATGCGGTCCTTGGTCAATTGGGGTTGAACGTGCGCTGGCATCAATAAATTTGATGTCTCCGATCCGTCCAGCGGAAACATCTCGCTTCAATTCGAGATTCGGCGGATGGAAATTAAGTTGGGTGTTGACAGCGAATTTCGTCTTAGTATTTGCACACAATTCACTCAACTGCCGCCAATCCTCTCCCATCACCGCAATCGGCTTTTCGACAATTGCCGCGGGCACTTCGTGTTCGGATGCGATATTCATCAGGGGATAACGGATCAACTGATTGGTTCCCCGCAAAACGGGCGCTGTGACGATATGGAGTAGGTCAGGACGCTCCTTGTCCAACATCTCATGGATGTCGGTGTAGCGTTTCTCAATCCCAAAATCGTCTCCGAATTTGTTGAGTAGTTCTTCATTCATATCGCATAGGGCGACAATTTCGCCTCGCTCAATATGTTGGTATGCGTGAGCGTGTGCCCGCGCTCGCCCTCCACACCCTAAAAATGCACATTTATACATATCATTCCCTCACTGTAAGTTTAATTTCGGCAGAAACCGAGTTTTTTCTTCAAAACTCGGTTTCTAAATTTACGATGTTAGCAAGCCATTTTACTATGACGCATTAATTGCGTCAATATCTTTTCGCTTACAACTAGAGGTTTTAGCCCGTAAAGCCCAAGTATTTATGCTTGGGATATAATACCATTTCTGAAAATTTATATCGCGTTATCGGTTTTGATGAAATATGAAACGCCTTTCATTTTCGCAATCGTTGCGTTTGAATCGGTTCGTAAAACCGGAGTTAAGCACCGCCTACGGGGGTGGGGTTGATGAGGTATGGTGAGCGCGCAGGGAAACCAGGGTGCCCCGCCTATGGGGGTAATGTTCTCGAAGCCCGGGGGCGTACCAGAGTTGGTCTTCGTTACAGAATTGATGGAAATATGTCGGTGGCACCTCTTTCCCGCCGTTGGCGAATAAGATAAAAGTGCTGAGCCGTGCGAAGTTTTGGGTGTTGAATAAATGACGAAAATCGGTTAAAATAGAATTTGTCATCCAGTGGAGTATATTCTTAAACGGAGGGTTCTGATGAAATACATAGAAAAAGGCAGCTTAAACACCCGGTTACTACTGACAATCCTTCTGCTGTTTGCGTCAAGTCATCTGGTTTCCACCCATGAGGGCGGGGTATCTATCTCCCACGCAAAAATCGTGTTCGCTTCAAAACAAAATGGGGATACACTCTATCATATCTATGTGATGGAAGACAACGGCAGCAACGTCAGAAGAGTAACGTCCCCCGATTTTTATGATCGGCACCCGCGCTGGTTTCCGGACGGAAAACAGATACTGTTTTCAATAGACTGGTCTCGGGGCGATGGCGGCGTATTCAATGCCGAATTTTATATTATTGATGCAAAGGGGCGTGATGAGCACCGCTTTATGGAGAACCACCCCACAGATTTCTACCCGGCCCTGTCGCCCGACGGAAAACAGGTCGCATTTAAGAGCCGGCGCACCGGAGAATCGGAAATCTATACCTACCATCTCGAAAGCGGGCAGTTGCTTCAACTGACCGACAACCGTGACGGTGGACACTCCCACAGAATGGACTGGTCCCCAGATGGCCGCAAAATCGCCTACGAACATGACACGGTGGCGGAAGGCTCCAATATTTGGATCATGAATGCCAATGGAAGCAGGAAATGGCGGCTCAGTCCGCGGGACAAGGGTATCGTCACGTTCTTAAATCGAGGTGCGCCGCGGTGGTCTCCATCGGGGAAATACATCATGTATGATGAACAAGAACAGAACAACAAAAATTGGAATCGAATCAAGGCAAGTCTTGTCGTTCAGAACGTGAATACAGGCACCCGAGCCATTCACAGATTCCCCGTAAAGGATCTTGTCCCCACCGGGTGTTGGATGGGCGATGACCAGACCGTGCTGTTATCGATAAAAAAGAATTTTAAGGCCCCGACCGCCAATTACGAGATATACCGGTACGATTTGGTGAGCCGTCGGTTGACCAACCTGACGAACCAGCCGGGCGGCGACTACTACCCCCACTGGATTCGGGGCCCCCTCGTCGTGTTTCCTGCGGGTAAACTAACGACCCTGTGGGGCAAACTTAAGCAAACAGACTGATACGAATTGCAAATCTAAATGTTACGGGCGGGGAGCCCCCCCCCTACGAACACCCGTCTTTTGTTGTAACTTATGGATGACGAATTGGTATGAGAAGCAAGCACTCCATTGACCCGCCACACGCGAAGTTCTAGCGGCGCGGTCAAAAAACGGAAAACGAAATCGGCCTAATGCTGTGGGCTTTCAATCCACAGCGACCAATATCATCAGAAAAGCCTCACCCGTTTCATTCGGGGAGGCTTGTCGGGGTTAGGTGGTATTTCATGGCGGCAGATCCGTATCTGTTCGAGGTATCAAGCCAGCAGGAGCGTTTGGGGCAAGGCAGAACGATTCGGGACGATATCTGGCAATCCAATTGCACGATTTCGGGCAATAGTTGTCAACATTTTAGTAGCTCGCTAAACCGCAAACCGTTGGTTGCATTGACCCCATTCGCACCCCAAAGCGGATGCGGTTGACACAATTCCAGTTTGGCACACATCTTGCCCTCTGAGCAGTATCGGGTGGATATACGATGCACACAAGCAAGGCTTATGTGTGCGAAAGGGATTCACCCCACAAACGGAGGATTCTGATGAGATACACACGCCATATCGGGTTGCGACTTGCAATCCTTTTGCTGTTCGGGGGCATTTCCACGGTGGCCCACGCAAAAATCGTGTTTCATTCAAAGCGAAACGCGGGAACAGACTCTCATATCTACGTGATGGAAGACAACGGGAGCAACGTCAGAAGAATAACGAACCCTGATTATTATGATGATAATCCGCGCTGGTTTCCCGACGGGCAACGGATAGTGTTTGAAAGAGACTTGTCCCGGGGCAATGGGTCCGTATTCAATGCTGAATTCTATATTATTGATGTAGATGGTCGGAACGAGCACCGCTTTATGGATAACCATCCCACAGATGCTTACCCAACCCTGTCGCCCGACGGAAAACAGGTTGCATTTACGAGCAGCCGGCGCGACAGGTTGATAGCTGACATCTATACCTATCATCTTGAAAGTGGACAGTTGACGCGACTGACCGACAACCTCAAAAGCGGTGCTTGGTCCCTCAGAATGGACTGGTCTCCAGATGGCGGGAGAATCGCCTATGAACATGAATCGGCTGACGGTGATCACATTTGGGTTATGAATGCCCACGGTGGTGGTAAAAAGCGACTCAGTCCACGGGCGCGAGCTGGTATGTTGGACATTCGAGGGGGGCCGCGCTGGTCTCCATCAGGAAGATACATTATGTATACACAACACATCTGGGAAGTAAATAAAAACAATTGGCAACGAGTGACGACCAGGGTTGTGATTCAGGATGTGCGTACGGGCATCCAAAGATTCCACCATTTTTCGATAAAGGATACAATTGCCGATGGGTGTTGGATGGGGAATGACCAGACGGTGCTGTTACCAATAAAAAAGGATTTTAAGGCACCGACCGCCAATTACGAGATATACCGTTACGATTTGGTGAGCCGTGAATTGACCAACCTGACGAACCAGCCTGGGAAAGACAGCGGTCCTCACTGGATAAGTGGCACCCTAGCAGTGTTCCCAGGGGGGAAACTGACGACCCTGTGGGGTCAACTTAAGCAAGTCGATTGAGCCGAAAGCACCCCATTAAAGAAAATCACGCCCCGTAGGCGGGGCATCCCTGCCCCGCTCGCTCACCTTATGTCATCTAATGTGCAATTTATTATCAGAATTGGTATAAGATTGCCGACCTTGCATCCGCTAACTTCATACAGAAGATACGATGGCAGGCGCAGAAGCGATGCAAGCGTGTTGAGACCATCGACCGTTGCATCCCCACAACGCCTATCTGCCACGCCTGCGGTCAAAAGCAGGTTTCCTTCATTGACTTGCCCTAACGGGTAGTGATATGAGTCAACGCAAAAGTACGCGAATGGAGCTGCGCTTGCGGTCTCACGCATGACCGTGATATCAACGCCACCATTAACATCCTAAAGGTTGGGGCATCAACCTTTGAAGGAGGAGACGTAAGACTTGCTACGGCGAGCAGTTTCTGTTGATAGCATACTCCCAATTCTTTAGGGTTGGGAGTATGTCAACTTTTGTTAATCGTTCAATTCCAACTCAGTCCAAGGTACGACACGTCCCTCTGCCGCTGACCGATAAGCCGCCTCCATCAACCCCATCGTTTTGAGATTATCCTGCCCGTTGTTCGGCGGTTCCTCCCCTGCTTCAATCGCATCCAATAGGTCTGCGAGACATCGGTATGTTGCCTGATTCATCGTCATATTTCCCGCTGGAACTGTCTGAATCGGTTGCAGTTTTCCGACCTCATAAACGCGCAACTCTGCACCGGTCACTTCGAGACTGCCGGCATCGCAATCCAGAATCGGCGGAACCGTCGCTCGGAACGCAGTACCGAAGCTCTCGGTCAACGTCGCCACACAACCGCTTTGGAAGTGGATAATCACGCTGGTGTGCGTTTCGCCACGTCCCTGAATCAGGGCGGATTTTGAGGTTTGGCAGTAAACCGTTTCGGGCAGGTCATTGAGCATCCAGCGGTAGCCATCAAACCAGTGTATGCTCATGATTGCCATCACGCGGCGTTCACGCTCCGTCCGCCATCCGCGGTCTTGGCGTGTGCCGAGTAGGGTGTGCGTCAGATGACGTGGCCTGCCCAATGGCAGATTGACGAGGTATTTCCGCGCAACGTCAAAACCGTGCAGATAGCGAAAGTTCTGTCCCACAGCGATTCGCCTGCCGTTCTCTGCGGCACAAGCGACGATTGCTTTTGCCTCATCAAATGTCTCCGCGAAAGGCTTGTCTACGATGACATCCTTACTCGCTTCGAGAAGCGGTTGAATCACATCCTGACGCACGGGAGTTGCTGTCGTCACTGAAGCGATATCGAAATCGGTGTGTTGCAATAGCTGGTCGACGTGCTGGTAGGTTGCTGAGATGTTAAATTCGCTGGACGCACGTTGGGCGTTTTCCGAGTTCGCATCACAGACCGCAACGATTTCGAGACGGTCAGGATGTTCGCTAAAGGCGGATAGGGTCGCCCGTCCTCTGTTCCCAGTGCCGACTTGGACGACCTTGAACTGTTTCACGATAGCACCTCTTTCGTTACCCATTTTTTTTCATAATCTGCCCGCGTGTGACGTAATCGAGTGTACCGAATCGGATACGCTCTAGGTCTTCGGCTGAAACGTCGCGCCGCACTTTCGCGGGAATACCAACGGCGACTGTTTCGGGTGGAATCTCCTGCCCTTCGCGGACCAGGGCACCTGCCCCGACAATCGCCCGTTCACCAATCTTCGCCCCGGTGAGCACAATCGCGCCCATGCCGAGCATCGCACCGTCACCGACCGTGCAACCGTGTACAATACATCCGTGCCCGACGGTTACATCATCACCGATAATGCACGGGAACCCTTTGTCGAGGTGAACAATGGTGCCATCTTGGATATTGGTGCGAGTACCCACCCTGATCTGGTCTAGGTCACCTCGCAAAACGGCATTGAACCAAACACTTGATTCTTCACCAATAGTGACATCCCCAATAATCATCGCTCCCTGTGCAATGTAGACGGAGGGATGGATTTCAGGGACGATTTGTTGATACGGTATTCGCATTTTGCCTCCAGATGTCGTAAAAGAGAAAAACAGGTTTGCGTTAGTCCAACAACTTCCGCAGGGAACGTCTCCCCATCAGATATGAAATGTACCAAACGCCGACCATAAACAGCACCATCACGCCTACGATGATTTTCGGTACTACGGCGAATAAAAATTGTTCCGAGTCACTATATGCTTCATTGAGCAGATTTATTGTTAAGAGGATGAACATGGGACCGCTGACAAGTATGATGTTGGCCGTTATGGTGCCCCCAAGTGTTGCCATCCGAGGCATTGAGTCTTTTTCGCCCAAGAATTGATGTGAGGCGGCGAAATTGGAGCCGCTTCCTTTTTCCTGATCGGTTCTTTGGATGCCAGCCATCCAAGGGAGTGTGCCGATAGCTGTATTAAATGCAATTACCATCGCAGTAGTCAGGGTGGTCGCCAATAGAATGAGCAACCCGAGCTGTATTGGTACGCGAAATAGCACCAACGCGGCTAACATCCAGAAATCGTTGTAAATGATCGAACAGAAAGTCGCGGTTAGGCATTTGCTGTTGAAGAGAAGTTCCGGTGTCACAGGACCAGATTTTAAGAGCCACCATGTTTGCGCTTCCGCTTTGAAGCCGTCCCATGTCATCCCAGCGGTTATTATCACGCTAAAGAGCATGATTTGGATTCCGAGAAACAATAGGGCGAGCTCGGTTTCCCACTCGGGGACATCGTCTGCCCGAATGTCAGTATATGACTTAAACATCGCTATCAGAATAACGACTGTCAATATAATGACCACCATTATCCGTCCCCTCTGCCGGATGAAAACGAGAAAATCTTTTGCCATTATTGCGCGAATCCTGCCTCTGCCGATTGGAGATGTCTGTGTTCTGCGTGGGGGGCTTGCATCAGCTTCGGTTCTGTCCGCCTGATTGCGCTTGGGATGGACCTCTACGCGCTTGGCGTACTCCCAACTGCGGTGGTAGATTTTCGATGCCAACAGTACAGCTAGGATGGGGAGTCCGATGGTTGCGACGATGAGTTGCACACCCCATCGCCACATCTGAACATCGGATTCAGGATGCCAACCAATCAAGAGTTTTGCACCCCATAGGTGGGTCTGCCAATCGGCGGCAGGGATGTTGATTCTGAGGAGAAACTGGGCAATTTTATCCGATTGGTCTGATCCAATGCTTATAACGAGGAGGAATCCGACAGCGACACTAATCACAATGCCGATGACCTTCAAAATCTGACTTATCCGACGCGACAAAAAGAAGCGGAGATAAATCAGCATCACAATCACAATTTCGCTGATGACAATGACGAGCAGACAAAACGAGGCAGGTATGAGTCCCAGGTAGAAGTGCCAAGGCAGACGAAATAGTTGACCAAATGCAATCCACGGTGGAATCACCCAGACGCATATATTTAATAGATTTGATGCGGTGAGTACGATGAGCTTAAAACCGAAAACCATCGAGGCGGGCAGTGGCATTGATAGGAGTAGAGCGGTATCGCGTGCAGCATAGAGGTGCCGGTGTGTTCCTCCCATCGCGTCCTTCGCCAAGATCAGAACGCCAAACATCATGAAGTTTTTCATCACCTGTTCCAAGCGGAGGGCATCGTGCCCACCGACTTGGTCGAGTACGGCGCGTCCCATCAGGTAGAGTGCGACAATCAGGACGAGAAAGCCGGTATACTCAAGAACGCGCCTTCGCCAATTTTCTACACCTTGTTCAAGAATATTTCTCCAGCTCTGCCAGCTTGTTTTGAGCAGAATTATTAGTATTTGCATAGTGGCGGTATATCGGGTTGCTGGGCATGTTTTCTCACTCCGACAAAAATTTCACCATCTCCTGGTGTTCGATATCGCCGGTGAGTTGAAGAAAAATATCCTCCAAGCTGAGTTCTGCGGTGGTGTCGCTTTGACGGAGTTCGTCTACTGTGCCGACTGCGATTAATTTCCCGAGATCAATGATGCCGATGCGGTCACAGAGTCGCTCGGCGATTTCGAGGATATGGGTTGTCATGAAGACGGTACAACCGTGGTCACAGAGGGCGCGGAGGATTGCCTTGACGGTGCGCGCACTTTTGGGATCAAGCCCACTGGTCGGTTCATCAAGGAAGAGAACGCGCGGTTCATGTACGAATAGTGATGTCAAAAGGACCTTCTTCTGCATACCGTAGGAGTAGCTCTTGATGAGGTCATCCCCAACGGCGGCGAGCTCAAACATCTCCAACAATTCCTCCATCCGTTTCTCGGAGCGATTGGGTTCAATTTTGTACAGGTCAGCGATAAAACGGACGAATTGTCTACCCGTTAAGGTTTCGTAGAGATGCGGTGTGTCGGGCATTAGGCCGGTGATGGCTTTGGCTTGCAGTGGCTCGGTCTGAATGTCGTAGCCACAGATGGTCGCAGTGCCAGTGGTGGGGCGAATCAACCCTGTGAGCATATTGATTGTGGTGGTTTTCCCCGCACCGTTTGGGCCTAAGAAGCCGAAGATTTCTCCTGCTTCAACCTGCATTGTGAGGGAATCAACGGCGATGAGTTTGCCGAAGTGTTTGGTGAGGTCTGTGGTTGTAATCATGGAGGTTTTAAAGAGCAAATTTCATCAATTTATCGGTGGCCTTTAACCCGGAACCGGTAAGGATGGATACGGTCAGATCGCCCTCGCGGATAGCCCCGTCCGCCACAAACTTATCGAAGGCTTTGACGACAACCGCTGATGTGGGTTCAACGTAGATGCCGGTTGCCGCGAGGATTTTGAGTCCGTCGAGAATCTCGGCTTCGTCAACAGTGGTGAACGCCCCGTTTGTCTCGCGGATGGCTTCGGTGAGCATCTGTGCACGGATTGGCAATTCCGAAGTGATGCCTTCGGCGAGGGTCTCATGGGTTTGTGGGGTTCTTTCGATGTGTGGACACTGTGCGGCGTAGGCGTTGTAGATTGGGGCGCAGGCGGCCGACTGAACACCGAGTAGCCGTGGTAGCTTGGCGATGACCTGCTGTTGGTGCAGTTCTTTGAATCCGATGTAGAGTCCCAAATAGATGCTCCCAAACCCGACGGGGCAGATGACGTGGTCGGGTGCGCGCCAACCGAGTTGTTCTGCGAGCTCGAAGGCAACGGTTTTTGTGCCTTCAAGGAAGAAAGGGTTCCAGTTGTGGGAGGCGTAGTAGGTTGTCTCTGCCGCCTCAAGCACCGCTTGGGTGGTTGCCGCGCGGTTACCCTCAATGAGTTTGAGTTTTGCGCCGTACATCGCAATCTGGGTCAGCTTCCCCTTAGAGGTGGATGCGGGACAGTAAATGGTGCAGTCGATATCGGCTCTCGCGCTGTAGGCGGCGATGGCTGCGCCGGCGTTGCCAGAGGAGTCCTCAACGACTTCTCTGACACCGAGCTCTTTGGCAATGGAGAGGAGGATTGCGGCACCGCGGTCTTTGTATGAGCCTGTAGGGAAAATAAAGTCTAATTTGAGGCGATGGTCGTATGGGCCGCTATCGAACGGGAGGAGCGGTGTCATCCCTTCGTTGAGCGAGACGATAGGGGACGCATCGTGGATGGGAATGGCTTCACGATACCTCCATAGGGTATTGCTCCGCTGAGCGATGGATGCAAGCGGGAAGGCGAGGGCTGGCTTTTTGAGTTGAAGCGGAGCGTCGCACTCGCAGCGATACCGGATGGTTTCAATGGGGTATGTTGTGGTGCAGGCGTTGCATACGTATTGGGTCATTTGAATCTCCTTTGGGCACCAAGATAGGTATCAAGGGCAATCTCCCCGGCGAGGAGGTTGTGGAGGTAATCAATAAGTCGCTGTTCATTTTCCGTGAGGGTCTCACCGCTGGTGTGCTTTTTGAGCAGGGCGATTGCGCGGTCAGCGACAACTGGATCGGTGATTAGTGTATAGACCTGATTAATCTGCATTTCGAGCTGATGCGCTCGCTTACGGGCGGGGTTCACCGTTAAGGGCATTTTACCGATCAGCTTTCCCGTTATGACGGGGGTCTGCTTCCCTCGCCCATCCTGTCTCATATATGCAACGACCTGTTTGTGGACGTATTGGTAAGCCTCCTGTATTGTGATGACACCATCGTTGTCCCCTTCCGCATCGGCTGCACCGAGCAGGCCGTCAACGAGGTATTTGCTGAATACGCCCTGACTGCGATCAAGCAGTTCCCAAGATTTTTCGTCTACGTCGCAGGAGTGGAGCACCACCTTTCCGGCGGAGGTATTGAAGGCTTCGTGATACTGTTTGTTAAGCGTCAACGGTTTGCCACCCGCCTTACCGCCTTGTGTGCGTACCTCAATCCCGCCAGAGTGGCAGGCATCAATAATTGTGACCACCTTTTTGGCTTTCATCTGGTTAATCATGCGGGTGAGGTCGGCACTGCGGAGAGCGGTGCGGTTGGGAAATTCCGCCTCAAAGTTCTCTGGCAACAGATACGCCTCACCTTCGTGTTGGAGACCGTGACCGGAGAAGTAGATGAGCACTAGGTCGTCCTCTTCTGTCCGGTCGACCAATTCCTTGAGCCCTTTCAGGATATTCCGATCCGTGGGTGCGTTGGGGTCGTCGGGGGTTTCATTGGTGACGAGCGTGGTCACATGCTCAAAACCGCCGCGGGCAGTATCTCGCAGAACGGCATCCAGTGCGTTCACATCCTTAACACACGCTTGAAGGTTAGGGAGGTAATAATTCTCTTGCTTATTCAGGTTATAACGGTCTACCCCAATCAGCAACGCCCACCGTTCACCGGAATCAACAGAAGCGATAGATTCTCTCTCCGCCACTTCCGTTGTTTTCCCCGCCCGCGGTTGAATTGTGACTGGAAAGGCTTTGTCGGTTTCAAGCCCGCTGGAATCAACAACCACAACACGAATGGACTTCCGACCGTCCGCCAACGAAACGGTAGTTCTAAACGGAACTCTGTGCTCTGTCGTTGACCTGAGTTGTAAATCTTTGGAGGTACCGAAGGGGATAGCTTTACCGTTGACGGTGATGCGCGTCACTTGCTGGTTATCTTTTGCGACCCCGACCACTTCTACGAGGGCCGTCTGCGAGGTGAGCGGAGAGAGTATCTCTACAACAGGTGGCACTGTATCCGGAACAGATGAGACTGTATCTGCCTTTGTAGCACGCGCTTCCGCTGTTCGGAGAGACCAGATGATGACCACACCATCCTCGCTTGCAGAGGCGAGATAATCGCCATCAGGACTGAAGGCGACACTGGTCACATAATCGGAATGCCCGGTCAGGGTGGCGTTCTGAACCGCTGTAGCGGGTTGCCAAATTTTTATCGTTCTGTCCTCACTTGCGGATGCGAGATAGCCGCCAACGGGACTGAAGGCGATGTCGGTGACGTAATCGGAGTGTCCGGCGAGCGTTTGCACGGCAAAGTCGGCACCGGAGAATTTCCAGATTTTTACGGTATGGTCTTCGCTACCAGAGGCCAAATCGTTGGTGGTGGGGCTAAAGGCGACGCTGGTCACGTAATCGGAATGTCCGGTAAGCGTTTGCAGTTCAGCGAATTTATCTCCACCGAGATGCCAGATTTTTATTGTGTTATCATCGCTGCCAGAAGCGAGATAGGTGGCATCGGAACTAAAGGCGACACTTCTCACATCGTCGAGATGTCCGGTGAGGGCTTGAAATTCAGCGAGTTTGTTTCCAGTGAATTGCCAGATTTTTATACGCCCATCGTCGGTGGCGATGGCGAGATAGGTGCTATCCGGGCTGAAGGCGAGCTTACCAACGGAATCGGAGGGGGGCAGTGTTTGAACAATCGTCTTATCCGAAAGCTGGAGCAGGTGACTTTCGGCGCATTGAAAGAGCAGAAGCAGATACCCCTCGTCGGGGGAAAAGGTTAAGGCGGAGGCGGTATTTGATTCACTCCCATGCTCCCAGATTTTATTCCAATTTTTGTCGTAAAGTTCAACGATATTTCCCGAAACTAAGGCGAAATAGTTACCTAACGGTGAGAACTCAACATCGGAGACGGGAGCAGAATATCCGGTTAATCTTCTCCATTCGGTCACAGTGAGTTCTTCCGCAGAAGTGGGAACTGTGCAACTTATTGCGATGACGAGAGTGATAACAATTATCGGTAAATTCTTTGCGTTCATTTTTTCACCACAGCTTCCATAGAATGCTTATTCAAAGCGTCTCATCCAGTTTTGGACGCGGAGTTGCAGAAATGCCTCTGCGCGTCTCGACCAGAGATAATCGAGCGTTAGCCCGCGAAAGATTGGCATCGGGCTCATCTGAAGTCGCAAATCCTCGGTGAAAGCGTCGAGCGATTGGTCGCCGGTACCTCGTGCCAATTGGCGCAGAATCTTCGCGGCATCAGCAAGGTGGCGGGTGTCGTTCAGTACATCAAGCCGGTTGACAGCATCATTGAGGTCTATTGCATCCCGATGATTCCACCATTTATCCAGCGATTCAATCGCCGATGCAAATTGCGATGGTTGCGTACGGTACTCCTCTTGAACGCGAGGGTTACAGATAAACTCCCCAAGTTGGGAGAGCACCGATGCTCTGGATTGCGCGGGATTCAGTTGTTTGCGGAAAAAATAGTAATCGCTTGGATACTGCGTATACGGTGTCAACCGATACGCCAGCGAAGCGGTCTGTTTTTCTTCAAGGGCTTTTTCGAGCCACTGGTCAATTGCGTGCAATTTTGGTTCCGGGAGGATGTTGTTAGACTCAAACCCGCCCTCCGGGTCTAAGAAAAATGCGAGCGGTAGCGGGATGAGTCCGTGGTCCCGCATGATGTTAATCGTCTCATATTCAATACTTCGGACGATTACCGCACTGCCTTCGGGCAGTTCCGCCGCGATTCGATGCCGCAGATTCGGGTGCGGTGCAAATCCATTTTGGCCGGCCTCAATCCGTTCAATCCACCACGGGCAAGGCATAATGTCCGCCCTGCCATCAATCACCTCAGCTAAAGTGTCCAGCGCATCAAGGATGACGTATAGGTAATCGCGGCACTGTTCGCAGATGCAGGCACCCGGATCGGCGAACCAGGGCACAAAACTGTCCGCTATGTCAGAGAACGTATCAATGAGATATTTTTGATACGGTAAAATCTGCGCCTTCCCACGCTGCCAGCAGAGCGTGATGCCTGTGTAATTGACATCTTCTGCTCGCAGGTCGGGATAGCGCAACCATGTCGAAGGGGGCACGGTGCCTGTGGAAAAACCGATACATGTGGTCATACCCATCACGCGGGCATACGCCAAGGCATCGTGCCACACCGGATAACGCCACGCATTATGCGCCAACCTGGGCTCGTCGGGGTGATAGTATTGCGTGGGCCAAATATAGATTTTTAGGAGATTGCAACCTGCGGCGTTGAGCAGTTCGATATACCATTTCCAGTCTTCAAGAGACCACGTATCGGTCGTCAGCGGTGCGATGTTCCACGGAATGCTTGAAGCGTAAACACCGCGTATTGAGAACGGAGAGGTGTCATCGGCAAAGTTGCGAACCATACGAAACTGCGTCCCATCCCCGTTCTTTCCGACGAGGCGATAGCCGTGTGTCGCATAAACGCGGAGCGCACGGTGGTTCTCAAGATAGCAGGTCAACTGGAGCCCCTGTTTGCCGCGGTCTCGAGCCAGTTCTTCGATGCCGCGCATCAGTTTTTTGCCGATGCCTCTATCGTGGAACGCATCAACGACCCCGATTCCGACGGTGGGATAATTATCAGTTCCGATGCTTCTATACCAAACGTGTCCAACAAGCTGTTCGCCGTGAAACGCTCCGATATGCGCGCACCCTTCATCGTGGAGTTCTTTGGCTGTCAGCGCGATGGCACTCTGATCAAACGGATACGGATGATAAAACGTACGACTCGCTTCGGAAAGTCCGGCGAAGAAATCGGCGAGCTTGGAAATATCGGGGTCATCCATGGGACGAATAATGGTATCCAAATCAGTTCTCCTCAGTCGGTATATCAATTGAAGGTGCTTAGATGTCTACTCATCCCACGGCAACGGTACACCGAGTCGTTCACTCGCGGCGCGTGCGGATTCCTGTTCCATTTCGCCGTAACGAATCCCGTCGCGGCGGTGCATCTCCATCCGCTCTGCCTCAATGCCTCCGGGGAGTCTGGCACGGTCATATCCAGGCAACGGTTCGTAGGTTTCGCTCACATCGTTTACCATCCGATCAACTTCGGCGCCGAAGAGGGCTTCAGGGACGACAGAATCAATATGGATGGCGAGCACCATGCCGCCCATTCTCGCGGCTGTCCATTTCGCAGTGTCTTGAGGCGGTGGCTCAGTAAAGCCGGTCAACCCGCCGCCGAGCAGACTTGCGACAGCAGTATACCCCATGCTTTTGAAGAACGCAGCGGGAATCATGGAAAGGAGTTCGTCAAATTCGGGCCCGCGCTGATAGTCTGCCATGATGCAGGTTGCGGCATCAAGCACAACCGGTGGCGCGTCCCCAGAGGGAATGGCGAAACATATAGGTGGATTGCCGAAGTAGCCGAGTTGGGGTTTGGGGTCACTTCCGCCGGCGTTTCCTTGCCCTTGATACCCTTGTACAGAGAAGCCGATGCAACCCGCTTCGTTGCATATACGTGCGTAGTGCCCGGCTGAACCGTAGTGCCCAATATATCGCACAAGCCCCATCCCGATGCCGACCTCTTTCGCTTTGGCAATTGCCTGCTCGGTTGCCCGAACCATCGGGAGATAACCGAGTGTGCCATTGCCGTCAAGGACAACAGCGGTTGCGGTTTCGTGGATGAGGCGGATATCGGGGCGTGGATTGTGGCTCCCGTTTTCAAAGCCGCCGCAGTAACCGCTGACGGTGCGAGTGCCGTGACTACGGACACCGCGCAGATCTGAGTTGACGAGCAGACGGGCGATTAAAGCCGCATGGTCATTGGTAAGTCCGGCCTGTTCAAAGCAGGCAGTCGTAAAGGCAAGCAGGCGGTCTTCTTGGACAGTAACAAAGGTTTCTGGTGGTCTATTCATTATTTGCTCCTTTGTGTAGCGAGTGATTTTATCGAAAATCTAACGATAATTCAGTTTAGCAGAATACACGCTGAACATCAAGGTAAAATGCAATGAATTTTAACTGTTGACATCCCCCTAAATTTGTGATAGGCTTAACCCCAATCGCTTCTCACGTCTTAACCGCTTAATACGGGGAGATAACACCATGCAACCCAGAACATTGGAGGCCGCACCGACAATTATCTATCCAGAATCGGACGGGAAACCTATGGCAGAAACGGATGTCCATCGCAACTTGATGGTAGACCTCATCCACATGCTTGAACATCACTTCCGGGATGCGCCGTTTTATGTCTCCGGTAACCTGATGCTGTATTATGAAGAGGGAGATACCAAAAAGTCGGTGTCACCTGATGTCTTTGTGGTTCACGGGGTAGACAAAAAGCAGCGGCGGACCTACTTGACGTGGGCAGAGGGGAAAACGCCCGATTTTGTGCTGGAGGTCTCCAGTCACAGCACCGCTCCAAATGATATTGGGAAGAAAAAGGAGCTTTACGCGGAAGTGCTTGGCGTGAAGGAGTACTACATCTATGATCCGGAGGGAGAGCTCGTGCCCCATTTTATCGGGTATCGTCTCGTTGATGGGGTTTATGAGGAGATAGAATTTGTGGATTCTCGTCTGCCATCGAGCGTGTTAGGTTTAGAATTGGGTGAGCGAGGGGGGGGGTTGCGTCTGTATAATCCTCGCACAAGGGAATGGTTACAACCTCCCATGGAACGTGCCGACCAGGAAGCCGATGCCCGACAAAACGCCGAACACCGTGCACAACAGGAAGCCGATGCCCGACAAAACGCCGAACACCGTGCACAACAGGAAGCCGATGCCCGACAAAACGCTGAGCACCGCGCACAAAATGCCGAACACCGCGCACAACAGGAAGCCGATGCCCGACAAAATGCCGAGGAAGAACTTGCCGAAGTATTAGCCGAACTTCAACGCCTTCGCGCTCGAACCCCGCCATGATGCGCCGCGCTACGGATGCTATCCAGATAAAATCATCTCGCCATTCCAATCTGCCCTCCTTCCAATCTTCCCCTTGCCAAAGCTCCGGTGATTCGCAGAGGTAGTGAGAGTCAAGCCCAACTTTGCGATTTCCAAATACGTTCCCAAAATCGTTTCGCACGGTTTTTATCTTTTTGGGGCTCGATGTGCATCCGTACTGCTCTCGTATTCGAGCCGATAACGCCGAGATCTGTCTGTTTCCCCCACGCCCAAGCCGTTCCATCCTTTTTTAGGATGGGGATATGTTCGGCAAATTTGCGGTCAAAAGGGACAGCAGTGTGGAAGCGTCGGGAGTTAATCGATCCTTTGAAAACGGCATAATCAGTAAAACTTGCGGGGTTGTTCACCCATCGCATGACGTGTGCATTCCTGTTGAACGCCGGGCTAGTGAACATTGGGTCATCGGGGCTATCAAAGCACTCCTCAATCTCAAGGTAGCCGATCAGCGCAAATATGGCATTTTTTTTATCAAATTGTTGCCCCGTATACGGCACTAAACGGGCCAAAAAGAAGAGGAAATCACCTGCTTGCAACTGACGCAACCCGCCCTTTTTGCGAAGATTGTCGCCGTAGGTAAAGGTGCCAAATTCGGGGTCGTTGTGAACCTTCTGCGATGGTGAGGTGGCGGGGGCGGCAAATCGATCAAACAACGGCATATCGGGCGCGTTGAATTGCCGGAGATTGGCATAGGTCAGTCCCTCATTGTGCTCTCCGGGGATGGGCACAAACTCAAAGGTCCCATCATCAAACAGCGGGCTTTGTTGCGGGTGGCTGGTATTCGCTCCAACGTTTATGATGAAAACGCGTCCTTTGGGAATATCCTCAAACGGATTGTATTTCGCCTTCAGGCGGGCAACCTCTAACAGATAGTCAGCCTCCCGATTGTGTCTATCGAGATGTTGCACAATTTCGTCGAGCAGATTTCCACGGATACGTTGCGTTGCCTGTCGCAGATTGTTCAGGGTCGTCTTGCTGTCAGGCTTGATGCGTCGCCACCGCTCGTCTGTAATTTCGTAGGCGTGCTCAATCGGTACAAAACAGAGGTTTTTCGCTCGAATCGCCGTGCGTCCGTCCATCTCGGTTGTCCACCCCAGTTCGTAGTAGCCAACGATAAAATGGTGCTCTTCGTAGCATTTATTCGTGCCCTTATACCTTGTAACAAACAGGATGTGTGATAGACCATCGCGCACAGCAGTGCGAACAGATGGTTGGTTACAGCACTCGTACCAATTGTAGGTCGCCGTTTCATAATTGGGTTCTGTGCATCCGTCTTGAACATCACGCACTGGAAGGGCGGATTCCGTTGTGCAATGGTGATAGCATAATCTGCCGACTTTCTTGGCGGGGCGATACGGTTTCCACTGAGTTGATTTCGATTTTGTAGACATTTGGTTTTTTATGATATGGATAGTGATACAGATGATAAACGATATCTTTTGAGATAGCTAATAGTTTACCTCAATTAGTGCGATTGTCAAGAACAATATTTACATGCGATTGCCCGGTATACATCCGTTTGGGTTGCATTTCTAACCATTTTTACGCTAGACTCTAATCGCCGATTGCAAAATACTTTTCACGCAGGAGTAGCTAATGATACAAAAACCGAATTGCATTGAAACCGAAGCCCAACTTGAAGATATCATGGCCACCCCCACCCCGGAAGTTGTCGAGGCGATGGCGGAATTGGAGGGGGACCTCCTTATCCTCGGTGTCGGAGGGAAAATGGGACCAACGCTCGCGAAACTCGCCAAGCGCGCCATTGAGGTGTCGGGCGTTGATAGAACGGTCATCGGCGTTTCCCGATTTTCAGCGTCGGGCTTACAGGCAACTCTAAACGAAGCCGGTATTGAGACGATTCCGTGCGACCTGCTCAACGAAGCTGAATTACAAAAGTTACCCGACATCCCCAATGTGGTTTTTATGGCGGGCCGAAAGTTCGGTGCTAGAGGGAATGACGGACTGACCTGGGCGATGAATACCTATATGCCCGGCAGGGTTGCTGAGAAATATCGGGATTCGCGGATGGTGGTTTTTTCGACGGGAAACGTGTATCCACTCACGCCCGTCGGTGATGGCGGGGCGACGGAAGCCCATCCCGTCAACCCGATTGGCGAATACGCGCAATCGTGTCTCGGTCGGGAGCGGGTGTTTGAATTCTTCTCAAACCGATACGGCACACCGGTCGCGATTATTCGCTTGAACTACGCCATTGACCTCAGATACGGCATCCTGCTCGATGTCGCAGAGAAGGTCTGGACAGCGGAACCTGTGAATGTAACGATGGGCAATGTCAACGTTATATGGCAGGGTGACGCGAATGCCATCGTCCTGCGGGGGTTCGCAGCCTGCCAAAGCCCACCAACAATACTCAACCTCACCGGGCCCGAAACGGTCTCGATTCGCGGGCTCGCCGTGCGGTTTGGCGAACTGTTTGAGAAAGAATCAATCTTTGAAGGCGAATCGGCAGAAACGGCACTGCTCAGCAATGCCGCCCGTTGCCACCAGTGCTTCGGTTATCCACAAATCCCACTTGAACAGATGATACAGTGGGTCGCACATTGGGTGAGGATTGGTGGGGAAACCTTGGATAAACCGACGAAATTCGAGGTGAGGGATGGTCGGTTTTAATGTATTTTGGCTTGAATTAGTTGGAAGGGTAGGCACAAGACCTACCCCTACAACCGAAACTTAATTTAATGGAGCTTGACCAATGTATCGTCATAAAAAAATTGCATTTCTGCTTCTGGTTGGCATCATGCTATCCATTGCCACAAGTTGTTTGACCGATGGCAATCGTCAATCTAAAAAAGCCGCGAACCGTACCGGGACGCACACATCGAATTTACCGCTCGTTATTGTTGATACGTTTGGGAAATGGATTCCTGACGAGCCCAAAATTCCGGCGAGGATGAGAATTATTTACGATAAATCCGGTGGCAGGAATGCCCTGAATAGTCGCCGTACACATTTCGACGGTAAAATCGGTATAGAGATCAGGGGGAAAACTTCGAGGCAGTATCCGAAACGGCAGTACGGTTTTGAAACTCAGGACGATAAAGGCAACGACCGAGATGTATCGTTATTGGGACTGCCAGCAGAATCGGACTGGATTTTACACGGTCCATATTCGGATAAAACCCTGATGCGAAATTTCTTGGCATACGAATTCAGCAACCGAATTGGCAGGTACGCAACCAGAGCAAAGTTTGTTGAGGTGTTTCTGAACAGTAGGGGGGCTACGACAATCAATAAAAGCCATTACATCGGTGTCTATCTGCTAATGGAAAAAATTAAGCGTGGGAAAAATAGGGTTGATATTCAGGCACTCAATCCGACGCAGAATAAACCGCGGGAAATCACCGGGGGCTATATTGTAAAAATCGACAAAATGGACCGATTCGACAAATTCTTCTACACCGATTACCGTACACAGCTCATTCATGTATATCCGAAGGGCAATCAGATATCAAATGCCCAAAGAGCGTGGATTCAGAATTATATGAACGCGTTTGAATCGGCGTTACTCGGAAAGAATTTCAAGAACCGGAAGCACGGATATGCGAAGTATATTGATACGGATGCTTTTATTGACCATTTCATCATCAATGAACTTTTCAGAAACATAGATGGATTCCGGCTCAGCACATACATGTACAAGGATAGGAACGCCACGCTGAAGATGGGGCCGGTCTGGGATTTTAACATATCAATGGGGAATGCAAATTACAACAGCGGTTCGCGCCCGGATGGGTGGGTGATTTATACAAATCATGTTCCGTTCTGGTGGAATCGGTTGCTCAGTGACGAGAACTTCAAACGGAAACTGGTCAAGCGGTGGCGGGAACTCCGACGAGATGAACTTTCAACTGCAAATATTATTGGGACGATCGATCAAACGGTTGAATATCTCGCCGAAGCCCAAAAGCGGAACTTTGAGAAATGGCCGGTGCTTGGCCGCGGTGTTTGGCCCAATCCCCGCCCTTATCCACGCACATACTCGGCGGAAGTGGCGCGCTTGAAAGCGTGGTTGCAGACTCGGCTAAAGTGGATAGATGAGCATATTGAATCCCTTCGACAGCAATGATGCTAGACAGGCGCGTTGTCTCTGAAGCGTGGAGTGCTACGGGATGTGGGTTTCTCCGTCAAACTCTCCTTTAATGGCTTTCCAACCCTCAATGAATATAGGTATCCCTCGAATGATACACATGGCAACCGTGACTACAGAGAAAAGGATACCTACCATCTCCAGGTTTTCGGTGATGCACACTTGTGAAGTAGTGGCATTCTTGTAGGCACTCAGGCCCCCAAGATAAAGAAAGGTGAGCATTTTCGTAAGTCCAGAGATGCCGCGTGATGCCCGGGAACGGGTGAGAGTATGAGCCCATGCGGAGGACATCGTTGTGTTCCCGATTTCTGCTGTCTTGGCAGGTGTGGAAGCGGCATGTTGCTGTAGTCCGTCAGTCAGAAAACCGCGTGAAATTACAATAACAGGAATCCAAAACGGAATGAGCTTATTAGCTGTGAAATAGATCCAGAAGATATGTACCCCCAATCTGCCCAAATCCGTTTCACGGAACAGAACTCCGTGAACAACTTCTCTATAATGCCTTGCGCACCGTCTCTGTCTTGAATGGACGCGCTGTGAACCGACACCGAAAGGAGCAATCCAAGGGTATCTACTATAATATGGCGTTTGCGGCCCTTGACCGTTTTGCCCGCATCATATCCCCTTTCACCGCCTTGTTCAGGGGTTTTCACTCTCTGGGTATCAATTATCGCACCGGTGGGGTGAGGGTCACGGTTTTCATCCACCCGCATTTTGCGATAGCGCTGAGTATGAATTTTCTGCCATGTCCCATCAATGCGCCATTTTCTAAAATAAGACCAAACGGTGCCCCAAGGTGGAAAGTGTTTGGGTAGCATACGCCATTGGCACCCAGTCCGTAGAAAGTAGAGAATGGCATCAATGACCTAACGCATATTAACGGTTTGGGGTCGTCCGCCGGTCTTGGGCGGCGGGATAAAGGGTCGAAGGTATTCCCATTGCTCATCTGTTAAGTTTGTTGAGTATGTTTTGTGATTCATAACCGAACATAATACACGATAAATTCCGATTTATAAAGCGAAATTTATCGTGTATTATAACACTCGTTAACCAAAATTAACTTTTCACACAACCTCTTAGCGTTTGTTGAACAAACACACTTGAGGGAAAACAACGCCAAAAACGCAAGTATACCACTTACAGCAATAGTTGCTTGCCAAGTGTTGAAGATAAGTTGCTCTTTTCATTTACCTGCGAAAAGCAATGACACAAGATGTGCTTGGCGAACTCTTTGGTATCTCTCAACCGGTCGCCAATAAATGGATTCACCGGCTTTTACCGATATTGAATTCCGCTTTGGCGGATGCGGGTGAGTTGCCATTGCGGGAAACACCCCCTTCACCGGTTGGGGTGCCTAGGGAGACCTCGACGGCGAATCCGGTTTCGTATCCCTTTTTTTTATGATGGCACCGAGCGTCCGATTCAGCGTCCGGGCACCCCAGCAACTCAACGGGCTTACTACAGCGGTAAAAAGAAACAGCATACCGTCAAGAACCTGTTGATAATCAATGATGCTTGTAAAGTGGTGTTATTGACACCTTCGTTTGAAGGGTGCCCCCACGACAAACGGATTGCGGACTCAACGGGATATGATCTGTTGCCCAAGGGGGGCGTGTTGTATCAAGATACCTGTTTTCAAGGGTTTTGTCTTCCCGGGATAACTATCACTCAACCGAACAAGAAACCGAGGGGCCGGGCACTTTCGTCGATACGGATCAGAGTGGAACATGCGATTGGCGGGATAAAAAGATACCGTATCGTCAAAGAGAAGCTTCGGAACTGGAAAACCGGTTTCAGCGATATTGTGATGGAAGCGTGTTGCGGTTTACACAACTTCCGCCCTTGGTGTTATCAGACACTTGTTGATTAAACCATTATAATGTCTTATGATGTATACCTCGTCTGCGCTGTAAGATTTGGTTGACATCTATCGCCGAACAGATTATTATGATACCAAGAGGAGCCCGCTATTGTAAAGGAGGAGAAGGAATGCTAGAACTGAACTCGGTACCCATTAAAGATATCGCTAGTGGGTTTCGGAACAACTACGTAAAGTGTCTCGGACTTCGAGCGGCAACATCGCATTAAGCCAACGAAAGACATCGCCGCACTGCTGAGCCACTGATTAACCTGAGCAGAAATTGCCATTGTGGAGAAAAGAGAATGAGCAAACCTCTAAAGATATTTATTACTTATGCACATAAAGATAAGGTAGCAAAAGACAAATTAATAATGCACCTTGAGGTAATGAAGCACGAGGGCTTAATAAGCATCTGGCACGACAACGAAATCATGCCAGGGGGCACATGGCGTGACACCATTTTCAGCAACATTGCCGATTCTGACCTTCGCCTCTGCCTCGTTTCTGTTGCGAGTCTTGCCTCTGAAAATTGCAGCAGGGAATTGGCAAAAGCATTAAAGGCAAATATAAGAGTCATTCCCATCATCCTTGAGAGTTGCGATTGGCTCAATCATCAGCTAAGCGATTTCCAAGCTCTCCCCGACAAAGGCAAGCCTATTAACGAATGGCAACCTGAGAGCAAAGGTTGGCAAAATGTAGTATACGGTATCCGAAAAACCATTGAAGAAATACAAGTTGGTGTACAAAAGGGTACATTACCTGAGTGGGTGTTTCAACAGGGTAACTTTCTGATAATGTTAGGACAGATAGACAAGGCAATAGAAGCCTACTCACATGCAATTGAACTAAAACCTGATGACGCTCAAGTCTATACCAATCGCGGGGTGGCTTACTACAGCAAAGGCAAGTATGACCTTGCTATTCAAGACCTTAACAAAGTGATAGAACTAAATCCCGATTACCCCATAGCCTATACCAATCGCGGTATGGCTTACTACAGTAAAAGCGAGTATGACCTTGCTATTCAAGACTTTAATAAAGCAATAGAACTGAATCCCGATTATGCCGAGACCTGTTACAATCGCGGTGAGTTATGGCTACGGTTGAGAGAATGGGAGAAGGCGAAAGCGGACCTGATCACTGCCAAGAAAATGGGGTTGGATATTGTCGCGGCATTTCGCAACGATTACAAGAACGTCGCTGCCTTTGAACGAGCCAATCGGGTTAAGTTGCCGGAAGACATCGCGGTGCTGGTTCGTAAAGGGTTCAGGAACCGTTATCCCAAGATGGAAAAGGTCTTAGCCGCCGATGGCAAACCCCTTGAATCCGCCGAAGTGTTGAATCTGGTGGAGACGCTCCGCAACGCTGGACCACCGTTGGGGGAATATGTCAAGGAATCCGCCTATTTCGGAATTAAAACCGCACCGACTGAAGCGTTTGTGGTAGACAGCGCAACGCGGGATGGGTTCATTGCGGCGCATCCCTCCTCTGCTGAGATTTTGAAGCCGTTTCTGCACGGACGGGCGATAAAACGGTGGTGGGTGGAACCACCGGACCAGTGGTTAATTTTTGCCTATCGCGGCATAGAGATAGACGCTTATCCGGCAATCCGAAACCATCTGGAGAAACACCGGGAGTCTCTGAGCAAAAGAAAGGGCAAAGGGGAATGGTACGAGCTCCAAGCACCCCTCGACGCGCCTGAACGCTTTGCAAGACCGAAACTGGTCTGCCCAAACCTGTATAACACCCAAACTGTCGCCGTTGAGACGGATGGGGTTTACTGTGGAAACACATGCGGCATCATCCCCACTGAGGAAACGTGGTTGTGTGGGTTGCTCAATACGCGCATTGTGGAGTGGTTCTATTCGCAGACCTCCAAACAGTTAGGGGCAGGCGAACTTCAGGCACACATCGGTTCTATAAAGCAGATTCCTATTCCCGATATTAACGCCACACAAAAAGACTTGGTTCGCAAAATCGTTGATTACCTCATCTATCTCCGGCAACAACCGACAACGAACAGCAAGGATTTAGCCCATGCCCGTGACTTCGTGATGCTCAAATATTTTGAGTGGATTATCGACGGACTGTTCTATGAGTTCTATATGCCCGACCTACTCCAGAGAGCAAACAGAGATGTCTTCAAACATTTAATGGCAGAACAGTTGCCTGAGGTGGATGAAATTCGTGAGGATAAAATGGCTGCATTCCGTGCGCTCTACGAGCATTTGTACCATAGAAAACATCCAGTTCGGGTAAACCTATTCTTTCAGGATGGGTTAAGACCTATCCGCATCATTGAGGACAAGTGGTGAGAATTACCAAAATTGAGATTAAAAACTTCAGAGCCTTTCCCATAACCTATCAAATTAATCTGCATAAGGCGGGGAAAAACCTGCTGGTTTACGGTGAGAATGGGAGTGGAAAATCGTCGCTGTATTTGGCGTTAAAGTTGTTTCTTGAATCTAGTGTGGATACTTCCATCCAATTTGAAAATTACCAGAACATCTTTACCACGGATGATGGCCACATCAAAGTGCATCTTAGGGCAACCCCGGATTCAAATGAGCACATCTACGAATGGGCGCAAACTGTTAAAGAGACATCGGATCTGCTGATTATTGATGCGTCAAAAAGCAAAGGCTTCCTTGACTATAAAGCACTTCTGGAAACGCATTACCTCCATCTAGAAAGTGATACTGTGAACGTGTTTGATTTGATGGTTGAAACGCTCTTGGCAAACGTCATCAACAATGTAACACGACGTGGTCTTAACGAGGAATGGAAAGACATTTCAGAGGTTTTCTTTTTACTGGTAGAATCTGATCCTTCTCAAAACACTGCACAGCAGATTGCATCTCTGGAAGAACAACTAGAGGTCTTCAACACAGGACTCACTCAGAGATTAGCAGAGCTCCAAACGCTGGCATCCGGAATTCTCCGCAAGTTTGGATACAACGTCGCCCTTAACTTTGATTTTCAGGGGATTTCATACAACAGCGATAACAACACGCTTGATAACCGGCAAATTCTCCTAACGGTTCAGTTCTTTGACCAAGAACTCGCCGAACACCACCGCTTTTTGAATGAAGCCAAACTGTCCGCAATTGCTTTATCTATCTATTTCGCGGGCGTACTGCTCCAGCCAGACAGCGACCTGAAGATTCTCGCACTTGATGACGTGCTTATCGGATTGGATATGTCCAACCGTCTGCCGGTGCTTGATATCCTGGAGGAGTATTTCTCAGATTACCAAATTTTTTTGACGACTTACGATAAGGCGTGGTATGAGATTGTCAAACAACGCACTCAGGATAATCAATGGAAATACGCGGAATTTTACTTCGCAGAAACCGACGAATACGAACTCCCCGTCTATGTGGACGATAAAACATACCTTGAGCAGGCACAGGAATATCTCAGTGCCAACGACTACAAAGCGTGTGCAATTTACCTTCGTACTGCTTTTGAAACGATAATCAAGGATTACTGTGGGGCTGAGCGTCTCCTAGTCAGGTACCGCCGGAATCCGGATAGTCTGAACAGTCAGGATTTCTGGGATGCGATAAAAAGTGACACCTCCCTTTTAGAACAGTCTATCATTGATGAGATTGAATTATACCGAAGCATTATCCTAAATCCACTCAGCCACGCTACTATTGCGAACATCCACAGAAGAGAAATTGAGGAGGCAATAGAAGCGGTGGAGAAGCTTCAAAACACACTGAACCCATGATGGTTATTGATACGCCATTGTGGGGGATTGCAGACAGATTCACACCGCATAAGCGACCGAGCCATCCTCGCGCAAGGGTGTTTGGCCAGTGTTCATCGGTTGGAACGGTGTCTGTTCTATTAGACTGTCGTCGAGTTGTACACCCAATCCCGGTGCTTCGGGAATCGGAATAAAGCCTCCCTCGCGTTGATACGACGTTTGGTAGACCGCATTTCGAGCGTCCTCGTCGCCTTTGGTGTACTCTTGGGTAATAAAGTTCGGGATGCAGGTGTCGAGATGGAGCGATGCCGCCGTGGTCAGTGGTCCTAAGAAATTGTGTGTCACTACGGCACTGTGATAGGCTTCGGCGATGGCGGCGATTTTTTTGCACTGCGTTAGTCCGCCAGCCAATGCAACATCTGGCCTAACGTACTGAGGCCCACCCGTCGCCAGCAACTCGCGGAACTCCCAGATCGTCGTCAACCGCTCGCCGATGCCGAGGGGAATGGAGATGCGTTGGGCAATCTCGGCTTGCGATACGATACTATCGATCTGGATGGGGTCTTCGAGAAAATAGAGATTGAACGGCACCAGGGCTTCCGCTAGGACGATGCTGTTCATCGGGGTCAACTTGCGATGGACTTCGACGATGAGGTCTAGGTCTGGGCCGCCCCCTTCGCGTGCCGCCGCTACCAAATCACGCGCTGTCTTGACCAACCGATCGAGTGCCATGTCTTGGTATCCACCGACGACGGGGTCGAACTTCAACGCGGTAAATCCTTCTTCGACTGCGGATTTAGCGGTGTTGAACATCGCCTCCGGTGTTCCTCCACCTGCCATAAGGTGTAGGCGGATTTTATCCCGACAATTCCCGCCTAACAATTCCCAGACGGGCACACCAAAATGCTTCCCTTTGATGTCCCACAGCGCGACATCCACCGCACCGAGAGCCCCAGAAAGTGCGGAACCGCGAAAGGGGCCCATGCGATAGAGATACTGCCAGTGGTGTTCAATGCGTAAGGGGTTTTGACCGATCAGGTACTTCTTGAAGGTTTGCACAATTTTATCAACCGCTTCCGGGTAACCCCAGCAAGCGGTCTGCCCAATCCCGCTCAGGCCGTTATCGGTGTGAATGCGAACCACGTAGCCGTTTCCGATGAACAGAGATTCAATGCTATCAATTTTCATAAAGGTCTCCTTTGTGGCATAAATTGATGAGAATCCGAAATTTGCTGAATCGTGAATTGTGTCGCTATGGATATTCTGATTCAGAGATGGTACTATTGTCATTATGTCATATCCACCTTGACGGGTCAATACAGAAAATTTCTCAATTGATTTACGGAATCCATTCTGGTAAAATGACGCGAGGGAATGAAAGCAGAGCAATTTCAAGAATAAAGGAGAGAACTCATGGATAATATGAACGGCAAACCGTATTCTGCGGAAGAGACGCAACAGATTGTCGAACAGTTCCATCGGGATGGCTACTATTTTTTAGGCGAGGTGTTGACTGAGGAGGAGGTCAATACGCTTAGAGATGGGATTGAGCGAAAGTTTGTAGACCCACGTATGCACGAGGAGGAGGGAGACCACATCCGCGGAATCAGCATGATGCGGATGTATGAGTATGACCGGGCGTTTCGTGACCTTATCGTTCGGGAGCCATTTGTCAGTCTCGCGGAGGCGATTTTGGGCGCGGATTGTCACATGATGTCCCAAAATTCGCTGCGTTACGAGCCGGGGCAGGGTGGGGGATGGCACAGTGATGACCGGGTTCATTTCCCACTGCCGGACGATGTACCACGCCATGACCCGCGCATCACGCTACCGTGCTTCGTGATCAATGTGCTTATTCCTCTCATTGATGTTTTTACCATCAAAGATGGCCCAACGCAGGTGGTTCCGGGAAGTCACTATTCGGGTCGAAGACCACCGACTCAGGATAACCCAACGTTTGATGGGCAGGGTGCTGTCAGTTTTTTCACGAAGGCGGGCGGGGCGTATATGTTTAACAGCCAGGTCTGGCATCGTGGCGCGCCGAATCAGAAGAATAGTATTCGCGTTATCACTGGTGTGACATACAGTCAACGGATTATTGCACAGCGACTCTACCCGTTTGTTGATTACCAAATGCCTGAGCATGTTTACGAGGGCGCAGATGAACGTCTACAACGGCTTCTGGGGAGACACGCAAAAGGGTCATTCGGTTAGACGAAGGTTCTGATTTTTCTAATGAGCGTGAAGAATACTGAAACCGGGGAAAAAGTAGATAGTCGTGAGGATAAACGCGATAATAAACGCGATGGTGAACCCCAACTTTTCGGTGGCGGATACGGTACCTCTGCCACTGTCCATTACCACATGGAGCAGGGTGCCCGCGGCAAAAGCTGTCAGATACTCCGTCAATTCATTGAACACACCCTGAAGCAGTCGCGCCCCAATCAGCACACCGACTAAGGGCCCCAACATCAGCGGTGTCAGTCGTATCAACGTCGAACCTAACGTGTAATGGCGTAGAAAAGCGAATGCCATCACTACCGCAACGGGCAGTCGGTGAACTAATACCGCTAAGGCGAGTAACGCTTGTCCTTTTGCCGCAGTGGCCAAATTGAAACCATCTACCAGCGAGTGGATAGCGAGACCGACCAGTGTTACGTTGACCACCCAAACGTGCTCTGTTTTTTGATGACCGTTTTTATTGACGGATTTTGAGAGCCGAGGTGTCACCCACTCGACCAAGAAAATCAATAAAAAACCGAGCCACATCACCGCAACAGCGGCGAGACCGGATTTACCGTAAAGATCCACCATTAGCTTCAAGACGATACTGAGTACAGCACCGGCCGTGAGCCCGAAAATAATTCCAAAGTAACTTCGCTTTCCCTTGGAAATGAAAGCGATCATTGTACCTACCGGAACCGCTAACACCGCGAGAGCTAGGTAAATGTTGAGCATTCTAAAAATGTATCACAATTCGGTTTGGAATGCAACTGAAAATTGTGACTGCCCCTAGTTTGGGTAGAAGGAGGATTATCCGATGAAAAGGACACTGTTTTTCAGCACACCCTTCTCGCTCATCTGTGTCCTGTTTCTACAGTTTAGCACTGCCCAAAAGTATACCCGATGGAGTCTGCCCGAAGGTGCCACACTGCGTCTCGGTAAAGGCACACACACAGATGCTATCGCGTATTCGCCAGATGGCACTTGGCTCGCAGTCGCCAGTCGCATCGGTATTTGGCTCTATGATGCACACACTGGTGCCGAAGTTGCCCTGCTCACAGGGCATATAGCACAGGTCAGTTCCGTCACGTTCTCACCTGATGGCAAAATGATAGCAAGTGGGAGTTTTGATGGCATAATTCTGCTGTGGTCTCTCGCATCTACCGCGGCGGATATGACTCGGTGAGCGTGTGGTAAGAACCTGTTTGGGAGGTCATCGTGACGTATCGGGACCGGGCGGGGCAAGATGTCCTGCCTACGGACGGTCATCCCTCAACCTTGAACCCCTTTGCCTTGATTTCCTCCAAAGAAATCCGATAGTCAATCCGTACTACTTGCTTTTCCGGGTGCGTCCGTTCGGCTGGATTCTCGATAATAGAGTGCTCGGGCTCTGTCCCGGCGTTGAGGATGACGTAGAGGAAATAGTCCACTCCCAACTGTTCTGCCTGGTCCCACTCGTTTTGCGTTAAAGCCACTCCTCCAAACTCTGACCGCGCTTTGACTTCGATATACCGTACCCCGCCTGCGGAATCGGTTGAGCGGATATCAAAGCCAAGATTTTCGGTGGAGACATCTTCAGGTGTGCGCCCCTCTTTACGCTCGTAATCCATCGCCGTTTCCATCCCGATCTCTTCAATTAAAAGGGTGCTTTCTTCGTTAAGTTGAAGCCAACCAAGAATGATTCCCTGCTGGTCAGAATTGAAATGCTGAGTCAGCAGTTGAGATTCTTTAAGTGCGCTTAACCATGTGCCCTGAATGCGTTTCCGAATTTCCGAGGCAACCTCATGTACCAACTGCCCTTTAAGCATATACTGTAACACGGCATGACGCTTGTCATCCGTTGCCTTCAACGCCCACCTTGCCATCAACTGGGCAGGCGCACTGAGTTCTGATCGGCAGGCTTTGAAGAATTCGAGCGCGTTGCCAGTGTAATCGTCGGTGAGCAATCTATCCGCCGGCGCAAACGCGGCACGCAGCGGTTCATCTGCATTGTCTGCCTCCTCCCTTGTGATAAGTAGGTCTACGGCGATATGGTATTTCCCGTCACGCCCTTGAAAGCGGAGCCCCTGCAGCAACTCAACCAGCTCGGTATGCTCACTCCGCTGTTTCTGGTCTCCTCTATTAAGTTCGTCCAGAAATTCCCGCGTGATTAATGCGCCCAATTGAGACGCTTGTGAGGGCTTTACGAAATGGTCCGGTTCCAGTTCCCACTGGACGAGACTGCATAATTTAACGTCTTGATGATTCAACAGTTCATCAGGGAGCAAGCGCGTTATCACAGAGGCGACCTGCCCTTCGGACACCACCTGCCCCGGTTGAATCCGCTGTTGGAATTGGGGCCATTGGGATGCGTGACAAAAAACCGATTCTGTATCCAGTACGCCGACGGTTTTGAATTGAACCTGGTCCGCTTGGGCTAACGTCTTGTAATCGCCCCACAACCCACTCGGCACAGCCTGGCGATGGCAGAGGAGTTTTCCCATCCCGTGATTTCTGCTTTTCCATAGAATCTGCCTTATGAGTTGACCTGCTTCTTCTGCGGTCGCTGACTTTTCCTGTATCCCTCTTGCGAACAGGTTCCACAGTGAACCCCAGAATTGATAGTGCTCAGCACCCTTGGCAAGGTTCAAGTGGTCGCGGAAATTATCCCAATCCCGCTTTGACTCATCAAAAAGTTCAATCAATGCATCCCCAATTTCCAGTCCGACCTCGTCTGCAACAGTCCTGTTTTCTTCCGAATCTCGTGCCAATTGCGCTCGCCCGATGTCTAGCTCGAAACTTCCATTGACAATGAAACCGAGGTCTAACCGCTCCTTCGTGGGGACAGTTACCCAAATTGTCGGAACCGTTTTGTCGAGTTTCACTGCACCGTGGGCATCAAACCCGACGAGTAGCGCACCTTGATGTGCCCGGAAGACCACAGCGGTTTGGCGTTGAGCATCTGAACTCGGTTGAAGTTCGCCCACGGTGACGCGTTCCGACTGACCGAGCGGTCTATCAGACCACGACCAAGTCTCGGTCTTGCCATCTTTAATCAGGTCACATCGTTTGATTTTTCTCGCGAATACCGGGATGAGGTATCCTAGATTCAAAAAATCCTCAAGGCATTCTTTTGCCGCACACGCCTCTGCCTGTATGGAAACAATCGTTCCCTCTTTTCCGTCGGTTTTGTGCGCTTCAATCTGATTCTGCAATGCCGTTAGCGCATCACCCGTTAGCGGCTTAGGGAAAAATCCACCCATGACCTCGAATCCCAATCGGCCGCTGGCAACACGCGGGGTTCTGGTGACTAGGAACACACTCTTGAAGCCCAAACCAAACCTACCGGTGACAGTTTCAGTTGATTCTGATTTGTCGGAGGCAGAGAGGATTAGCATCTTTTCCAAATCGCGGTCGAATCCTCTCTCACGACCATTAAACTGTGTAGAGCCGTATTTGTTGATAGCCCTCCCCCAATGAATGAAAGCAATCTGGTCACCCTCTTGTTGAACGACAAACCGGGGAGTGTCAGTGGGCTCTTCTGGTGGGGGATTGTCTCGCATTTCAAACCACTCAACGACAGCATCATCGGCATTTTGGAAGAGTTCAAAGGGGACCGATTGAGCCGTGTATTGGTATTGTTCGCCAATCTTTCGGCGGACTGCGGTAAGCAGAGAGTCTTGTGTTGTGCGATCATTTTGGAGCAACTCCTTCAATGCATTTTGTCTCTGTTGAAGTTCCCCCACAGCCTCCCGTTCTGCTTTTTTATCACTGTTGTGCTCAGCCTCTGTTTTTTTGCGACGCGCCTCGTCCCATCCCTTCAAGATCGTTGAAAACACACTCGCCTCTTGCTGCATGTCCAACTGTTGCACATAAAAAAAGACTGAACCTAGGAGCAAATTCTGCGCGATTTGAATATCGAGTTGCTCACTCTTCGCCAAATCATCGAAAACCGTGTCCAGATTCGGGACTTCACGGTTATATACCTTCTCCAGCAACAACTGGGCAGAGGTTTTGATAAGACTCAGTAAATGGTCGGGTTTAAGTCTATCGGGCCTTACCTCGCGCAACCGTATACAGTTGACCTGATAATCTATTCCGTCTTCGCGGGGCAAGTGGCTTCCGATAAAAAGCGTGTCAAAGTCCTGTTGCTCAACCCGAGCGTTGAAGAGAGAACCGAGAAGATTTGTCACTTCAATGGTCTGACCTTCAACCACTTCAACGAGAAAACGCTGTTTACTCATGGTGGTATGAATATCTTCATCTGCACCGACCGTAGATGCAGAGGAGGGCACTTCCCAATCCAGCTTTTGACGATATACATCAACGGTACGGTTGCCGAGATAATCCTTGCTCAAGTTCAGGAGTTCCCAGTAGTCGCCAAGCAGAGAGAGAAATCCACCAATAACTTCCCTTGGAACCGTTCCCTCCCACCTCTCAAAATACTGCTTTAATCGTGTGGCTCCCTCGGCAAGCTGCTGCGCCATATTACCTTGCGGATGCGCTAACTCGCGCAATTGATTTATGTCAGGAGCCGTGTGGTCTGGCACCCTGTCTTTGAGGACATTAGTCTGCGTTTCGTGGAGTAAATCATCGGTCTGGATACCCTGGCTTCCCTCCGAATCCAGACAGAGTTCGGCAGACCGTTTCCAGTTTCCATCACGACTCAGGAGTCGTATTTGCCCCAGTATCTCACTAAATTTAGGTTCTTTTATTGCGGCCTTCAAATATCGATTGAAAATGTCAAGGATGCCCTGTTTTCTGTTTTTGGAGGCATCTTGGTGACATTTAGAGAGGAAATTCAGAATCTCGACGGTATGAGCCCTCGATAATTTCTGGCAAAGCCCCGGCAGTAGATGTTCTCGGCAAACCGCAACGTCAAAAGTTTCCCAGACGTGGTGAATCATCGAACGCGCCGGCATCAGTTGTGACGGTGCTCCCTCAAATGTGGAAAGAAATGTTTCGACATCTAAGTTCTCTGTATCAATATCCCCAATGTGATATTGCTCAGCTTCTGCCATCAGTTCCCCAAGCATGGCAAGTGCGTCATCCCTGTGGGAAAACAGGTCGCGGACCATTATCTCAAACCCAGGGTGGTGGCGAAATTCCTTTGGAAGCTTTGAAACATCAACAAAATTGTGGGATTGGGAAACAATGCGAGTGACCTCATCCTCCATGCCCTCTAGGTAAATAACCTCTTGAGGCGACCGTCCTGTGTCGATGGGCAACCACTTTACGGTTCTTAACTGTTCATTTATCTCGTGCGGAGCGTTTTCCAGGTACCCAAGCGCATCCATGATGAGCGACCAGTGCTGATGCGGATTTTCACTTTCCAGCAGGACTTCAATAGCGGCTTCTGCGTCGAAAATCCGATCTAACAACGACTTTTGCTTTTCACGCAAGGATTCTTGCAAGGGGCGCAGAATGGTAATATTCGCTCTCGGTATATCTTCCCACGGGAAATTACCCTCCCAGTAGGTGTGGTCGGGCTTTATCCGTACCGGCTCCCCATCAACATCATCGTAAATATTTAATCCCTTCAGAACCTCTAAATCGTCTATATCGTGTAGGATTTGCTGGCGGTCGTAGGTACTGAACAACGTACAGTCAACGTGTTCAGGGCCGACCTCCCGAATCAGTTGAGCAATTCCCGCGTCGTCAAAGCCGCGAATTTCCAATGGGTCCCAGTACTGGGGTGGTATTCTAAGCCCCAACACATCGGGTATCACACGCCACTCTTCATTCTTTTGTCCCAAAATCTGACGGGCTATTTCCCCCCAGAGTTCCTGTTTCCCACCGATTCTTAAAAATAGCGGCAGAGCTGTATCGGAGGGCTGAGCATGGATGAGGTACCGCACGGCTTGCTGGTGCTCGGGATTTCTCCCAACCTTTGGCAGGAGTGCGTCAAGTAACTTGACACGCTCTTCGGGGACCTTCAAGGTCGGTTTCGATTCTAGACTTTTCAGACAGGCACGTTCATCGCACGGTTCTATATCGCCATCCCAACCCAGTGCCTTCTGGGTGGCATTGTTGATAAGGGTGATGGTGTCATTGTTAAGGGCTTGATGAAAATTTGTTGCCTGAGAAACTGGGTAGGCAAATAACCGCCCTTTACCTCTCAGTTCCCTAAGTTGGCTGAATGAAATAGAAATGTTGCTTTTTGTCTGATAGTCGTAAGCCGTGAATATCTTCAGTGCATCACATTGTGTTTGGATCCGGTCCCAATGACTCGCGGCGATGACCTTTTGCACGAGCGTTGATTTCGGATTCGTATATTCCTCTTTTTCTTCCAAAGTGGACAAAAACTTCAGAATTTCCACAGTATCTTCGTCACTGATATCTAGCTCCGAATGTTCGTCGGGAATAAGGTCTTCGGGGACAAGGAGAACGTGAAGTTCCAACTGAAAAAGGCCTCGAAATACTTCTTCGGGAATGCTTTGGGAGATTGGAACATACGAATTGGACGAGAGGAGCGTGAGAAATTTTTTAATCTCAGACCGATTTGCGCGGAACTGTTCAAGAGGAATCGTATTGAGGGCGTTTCGCATTAACCGTTGAAGGATATCGGCGGTATCAAATCCCGTATTTGCCGCGCAGTCTTTCAGAAACTCCACGAGATATTTCAGCATTTCCCGATTTCCGAATACGGGTTCGACGGGGATATCAAGCATTTGCGTTAGCAATTCAACGGGCCATTTTGAAGCCTTTTTCCGTGTTGTTAGCCGTGGGTCATTGCGAAATGTAATGACATGCACCCCTGCTATCTCTCTGAGATTTGGAAAGACTTGATGAGGCCGATTTGGAGCACTGTTCGGCGGAGCCGGAATTTCAAGAATTTCTGCGTCTGGATTGTTCAATCCTTCCCACACGGGGCCGGAAGCCTTTAATCTGCGAACCCATTGTTTGTCTTGGCAAATAGAGGGACGATATTTATTGAAAACCTTGGATTTTCCCAATGCCTCGGTAAGCCTACGCACTTTTTCTTCTGAGAGTTGTCCCGCTTTTACGAAACGCTCCAATGCAGGAACGACAAGTGGCAACGTGCCGTGGAGGGCAAGTTGTTGATTCCACTTTAATCTGACATCCGCCTCGTTATTAATGTCGTCACGGATATCAACGCCCGTCCGTCCAGCATCAGGAAAGAAATACCCGTGGAGCATCAGCGTAAAATCCGATTTACCGTCACACGGAATCGTTTCCCCCGGCTCGCCGACGGGTAAAAACACCGCCCGCTGGATGCGTAGCGACCCTTTATTTTCTGTAGGCGTTTCCACAAAATAGGCGGCGCAGTGTGAATCGGCTTTCTCTCTATCTTCCCGTTCTGCTCCTGTTTTGGAATCAATTGTGCCCACCGTCGGCCAATTTTCCGAATTGTGCCACTCGCGAAAGATCGGGTGGTCTGCCATCATTTCAAACCCTGCATACGGACACGACTGCTCCGTCACCTTTACAACGCCTTGTAGTGGGAGTTGAGCTCCGTAATCTGTCGTTGAAATTCCCTGCTCAGAACCGCGATAACGGCATCGTGTGGCATGATCTGCCAAATTGACTTCAAACAGCATCTCCAAATGCTTATCGGTCTCGGCGGCATACCAAGCGGATACGGTTTTGAGGTCGCGCAATAGGGGGAGTGTTTTACTGATGTTGTGCGCTAGGTTGGGTAGAAAAATGGACTCAGGCGGGGTATTTGTGTCACTGTTCCCGTCACCGGGAAATTTTTCGACGATAGGTGCCAACTCTCCGCAATGACGCTGTTGGCGGAGCGGTATCCATAAACCGAGCCAATCTGAAAAATCGAGTAGGGTGGCGGATTCTAAACACTGAACGATTGCCTGCCGCGCTTCGCGGGCGATTGATGCGCTATCCTCCCATTCCCAGTCTTCGTGATTGGGCGGGTCTTTGCCCGCCCACGGGTTCAAAATTTCAAAGGTGTCTTCTTCAGACCAGAAATAAAAGAATGCCTCACACCAGTGAAAGATGCTTTTCAAACCGAGCCCAAATTTTCCGATGGTTGATTGCTTCGAGCCCTTGGCACTAATCCCAATTCTCCGGATACCTTTTTGATCTTCACGTTTGAACTCCCCATCATTCACAATGAATAGTGCTGGCCCGGTCAACAACGGATGGGCGAGTTCTGGAAAGCCGGGGAACCAACCGATGTGGAGGCATGATGCTTCTGCGTCGTCCGCGTTTTGCAACAACTCTTTGATGATAGGGAATCCTTCTTGATATCTATCGCGCAGGTCGTTGCGAATCTGATTTATATATGACAGGGGAGAGTGTTCAAATCCTGGCACAAGTTATTCCTTTGAAATCGGGGTGGGAAAGGGATTTCCCACCCACGGGGTCTGTTTTTAAAACAGGTTCTTAAGGTTGGTGACTTTTGTTGACTGTTGTGAATCATCACATCACGAAAATTCCTCTGTAAGTCTTAAAACATGAACAAAATCGTCGAATCGATCAACAATTTGAGCAACCTCATCCTTCATGCCTTTTAGGTAAATTACATCTTGAGGAGATTGCGGAGATTGCCCTGCGTCGATAGGGAGCCACTTAACTTCCCTCAACTTTTTATTTATCTCGCAAGGAGGATTTTTCAGTTTCTCAAGTGCATCTAGGATTTGCGACCAGTGCTGATGCGGTTGTTCACTTTCAAGGAAGTCTTCAATAGCGGATTCCGCATCGAAACGATCTAATGACCGTTTTTGCTCAAATCCTGGCATAAGCTATTCCTTTGAAGTCGGGGTGGGAAAGGGATTTCCCACCCACGGGGTTTTTGAATCTCCCTATTTCTCACCCCGAGTCCGGCCGCTAGCACGTTGGCGGGCTTTCTTTAGGGCATCAAGCATTGCTGGGGCAGTTCCCTCTTTTGTGGGGGTTGGGGATTGTGGCTGTTCTGTCGGTTCTGGTGAAACGGTTTCCTGTACGCCCGGCGATGGCTTTACTTCACGCTCTTTTCGCTCTTTTCGCGGGATGCGTTGATTCACGGCTGCTACAAGTTCGCGTCCGCGTCTCATGGAGAGTAGGCCGGTGCGGCGTTCTAGCGTTTCGAGCAGGAGCAGGATGAGTGCCGCCAGCAGGAGCCAGGGCGCGAGAGCGATTAAACGGGGTTGTCGGGGCAGGTCGTCCCATATACCGCCCAGATTGATTCGCGCTTTCCCGTCAGTGGCTTTGGCAAGGCGTACCATCGTCTCAAGTCCCGTATCATCAGGTGCGGGCTTAAACTCTGGGGAATACGGCAGGCAGATGGGCGAGAGCGATACGTTTCCGCCTCCTTCTACCTCTACGGTGGTTAGTACCGTTTCGCTGCCGTGGATGGGGATGTCCACACCGAGTGTATCGGCGGATGTCCAAGATAGCTTGGTTTTACTCACGGTCGGCGTTTCCCCAACGACTCCGCGGAGTACGGTCACGGTGGGAAGTTCCTTGAACACTTCGCCTTCCCGCTCCGGGTCAAGGTGGAGTTCTACGACACTGATGCCGTTCCTGACCTTCTGCGTCAGTAACATCCCCGCGGGCAGATTCGCGGAATCGCCAGCGGTCCAGCGGGTTAGACCCGTGAGGAAATTTCCAACATCCTTCCAACGCGCAATGGGACCAGTATGCTCCCCATCCGCTTCGCCAGTGTAGCAGAGGACCCGTCCAATTCCCGCCTGCCACGCGGCGACAACGGGGGCTTTGTACTCATCCACAGTCACGGCGGCGAGGTTCGCATCGGGACGGATGTAACAGAGATTGTACCCCCCGATTGGATTAGGTATCTGATATTGTGTGCCGATTAGTGTGACTATGCCGCCCGTTGTCCGAACCGGGGTGGGTTCGTCAACAAATGTGCTACGTGCCACAACGAAGGTATCCTGAGCAAATAGACGGGGCAGTTCTTGGGCGTTCTCGGTAAAAAAGCAACGTCCATCGCCGCGGCGGGCGATGTCGCGCAGAAATTCGGCATCAACGTCAGCCGATGTGCCGAGCCCGACAACGCTGACGGTGATGTTGGCTTTTCGACATTCCGCAAGCAGTTGTTTGTATCGTCCGGGTTGCTCCGAATCGGCGGCATCCGCAAAAAGGATGATATGCCGTGTCCCTGCTTGGGCACCTACGAGCATTTTGGATGCGGCAGAAAGTGCCTCGTAGACGAAGATGCCGCCGCCCTGCGAACCGATGCGGAGGATGTCGCCCCGGACATGCCCCGATTTTTCAATCGGGGCGAGGTTTGCGATGGTGTGTGCTTGACTATCGACCGCAATCACGCCGAATTCATCCATCGGCGAGAGCATATCGAACACTTCGGCTGTGGCGAGGTTTGCCAAATCCATTTTCGTTCTGCCGCCGCCTACCGTCATTGACATACTGCCAGATCGGTCCATCGCCACCACAATCGCAAGCGACAGTTTCCGATGCTCGCGCCTCAACTCCATTGAGACGGGCATAATCGGTTCAAGGGGTGAACGGAAATAGCCGCCCGGTCCGTAGGCGTGTTTTCCGCCTGTCATCATTAACCCCGCCCCGGTCTCTTTGACCCAAACGGCGAGGTTCTCCATACCGTGTAAACCGAACTTATCTGCCAACACATTCTCAATCAACACTGACGAAAATCCGGACAACTCATCAAGCGACCAACTGTATGCCGATGGCGGGGCGGTTTTTATATCCAATCCACCCGCTTGGAGCAGATGGGACAACCTTGAATCGGATGTGTTGGTGATGTGCAGAATGGGACGCTGTCCTTGGATACCGACCAGAATCTTTGCCGCGTTATTCTCAGGCACGGGATCGGTTTCAGTTCCCTTAATTCGCACGGTGTACTGGTGCGTTCCGGGTTGTGTCGCTTTGTCGCGGAAGATGAGACGACTCAAACCGGATGGCACTTTTCGCTTGCCAGAGGTCAACCGTTGATTGCCGCGCAATAATTCGTATGAGATTTCGCTCGATACCGGGGCGTGTACCCATGCGGCGAGCATGAATGACTCCCCAGGGGTAACAACATCCGGTGCGTCTACGTGAGAAATGGCAATATCATTCGCTAAGGTGCGTTGCATGGGACGGTAATCAATGGCGATGCCCCGCGCTGTCGCTTTCGCGGCTGTGCCGGATGGGTCTTTGCCAGTCCATCTCCCATCGGAGAGTAGGAGCACTCTGCCGGGGGAATCTCGCGGAATGAGTGCCATCGCTGTCTCTATCGCGCCGTTGAGGTCGGACGCGTCGCCGTATACTTCGTTAACAAAACCTGCGAATTTGCCGCTTTGGGGGGATTGTTCAACCGCAGTGACTCTGCCGAAGGAGACTACGGCGAGCTGAGAGTCACTGTCTATGTCGCCCTGAATTAGGTCAATCGCTTCTTTCTGCCGCTCTTCACTGTCAGGCGGCATTGACCGGCTTCTGTCCGCGATGATGACAATTGTGCCTGCACGGCTCGGCAATCTCACAGCAAGCCCGCACATCGCCAGCAGAATCAACAACAGCATCACAACGCGCATAGCGGCCAAAAAACGGGATGGCAATTTCCACACGCGCAGGGTTATAATTAGGGGAATGAGCAGTAGCAACCAGATTGGATAGAGCAGTGTCATAGATTTTACCTACCCTCTTGAATTGTGCATCGTTTAGTGCTTGATTCTTTATCGAAATTGGTATAAGATAACCTAAGTTGTTATCGAATTCCAGAAAAACCGGGGTTTTGGGTATCCATCGGGGCAAGATACCCCGCCTACGGGACTAAGGTAGCAACTTGGGTTAAGAGCTTATAGAGCTGCCATATCTGATGGCGAAACGAAGGCGTTGCCAATCTTTACATTCCACAATTGAAAGGAAAGCAGATGACTCCACAGCAACAAGGAAGAAATGACCTGATTGAGTACCCGATACAAGACCATGTTCGACTCGAAGTCTACTGGCGAGATGACCGTGCTGGGTACGGTCCTGCGGCATCTGTGTATGCTTACGACCAAGAGATTTTGCGTCTCGACTGCTTTGGCGAAGCAAAAAAACAGGGCGGAAAAGGGCACTGCCACATTAACCTGAAACAGAATCGGGCGAGGCAGTGGCTTTACCCGCCTGGGCCTGTCAGTGCTCATGTTCAACAAGCGATGCATGACCTCCGACACAACCTCGGTTTTTGCCTTTCAACAAACACTGACGAAAGGATTCAGCAGACAACCGTCGATACGGAAACGTTGGAAACGATTGCCCAGCAGGCTGAGGTAAAGATGCTGGAGTTTGTGCGCCAACTTGATTTGGAGTAGTCCATTCAATTGACTACGGAAGGGGCCGCTGGGTTTAAGGGCGGCCCCTTTTTTTTTAGGATTTCGCTACTATAAACCACGCTTCATTTTTGCCCATGTCGTAGTCAGTTTGGCTTGGGGATTGACAGCGAGGATATCGTTTCGGGATAAGTTCATCTGCTGTTTCACCTCTTTGTCGCTCAGTCCCCGATTCCATATCTTCACTTCGTCGATAAGCCCTGCCCAATACTCATTCTTGCCCGCACCGCCGGCATCAACGATGTTGCCGATGCTGACCGGGTCCCCGATAACCTTGATTTTTCCATTTACAAGTTTTTTATCAATTCCAACACCGTTCAGATAAAGCACCATCTCCTTGCCATCATACGTCCCTGCAACATGTGTCCACTTCCCGATCTCAGCAATCGGTCCGACGAGGCTCTGCCACACCCCGATGTTGAGGGAAAATCGGTAGTTTCCCGCCTTATCTGTCCGGATATCGTAAGCAAATGTGACCTGTCCCAAGACGTTGGTCGGTGACTTTCCAACAATCGTGCGCCAGTCCTCCATTAGCTTTTTGTCTGGATTGACCCAAGCCATCATCGTTATCTTGTCCGTAATGTCTAGGCTTTTGCTCGTTGGCACGACAACTTGGTCGTCAGTGGCATCAAAGGTTAAGGCGTTTCCGATCTTCCCTTTATCCCACTTGGGGTTGCCTGAGACTGTGGCGTGATTTTCATGTTTGGAGAGGTCTTTTATCTCGTCTTTCGATTCGGTGTCAAACGGGAGATATAAGATCAACGAATCTTCCTGAGCCGTTGCAATGGTTGGCAGGATGGATGACAGGGTCGCCAAACCGATGACCAGTAATGCCGAAAGTAAAGTTTTTACCATTGTTTCCTCCGATAGATTTAACTTAAACGTGGGACTGATATACAGGAATTGAACGCAAAGACGCAAAGGCACCCAGAAGAACAGAACGCGCAATGAAAGCGCTACTACGAACTGGGTCAAACTTCCAGTCGTGCCCAATGCGCGCTTTTGATTTCGTCGTCGCCAGCGTAGAATACGACGAATACTTCCCCGGTTGGTAACAGTAGACCGCGGGGATGCCCGAACCGCCAAGCAATCATGTCGTTCCAAAGCTCTGCCTGACTGCGTGAACCTTTGGCCCCTGATTCTGTGCCGACTGTGCTATTGTAAACCATCACATCGTGTGAGCGGTTCCAGGTCTGACCGAAGTCTGTGCTGAGCGATGCGGTAATGCCCGGTGGGTTGTCGCGATTCGCATACACAGCCAGGAGACGGTCGCCGCCTATTGGTATCGGCTGGCAGTGTTGACCGGGCAAACCTGTGCCTATTGGCGTTGTCCATGAGCGTCCATCTGCGGTGCCCCAAGCGATATGAACGTCCCGGTCAATGCCAGCGTTGAAATCGTGAGTCCAAAACATCGCTACCATCTGTTGTGTATTGGGGTGGTTGGCGAGCCGCTCATCCCAGTAGGCGAGTCTGTTTTGCGGATGTTTCGCTACCGTCACATAGTCGGGCCAGGTCTGACCGTCGTCGTATGAAAGGCGTAGATATGCGCCGGGCAACCCAGGAGTGGGGTCATCGTACGTTTTCCATACTTCGTAAGGTTGTGCAAGAACGCTGTCTGATAGGGGTAATGGGCCTGCGGATGCCGGTGAAGCGGCGACGTGAGGGGTTGTGTCGAGACGACGACGTGTCCCCCACGTCTGTCCACCGTCTGTTGAAACCGTATGAAAGATACGCATCGGTAACAAGCCTTGTGTCTCTGGATTGATGAATGGAAGTTCTGGATTGGACATATCCACCCAGAGCCCAGTGCCAATGAGCTCACCGGGAACGATTTCTTGGACTTCAAATCCTTTCACCTCGCCCGGTACGCCATCCCAAGCTCCCTTGCCAAAGCCCGAGTAGCGAAGTTCCCACGTCGCGCCGTTATCGACGCTGGCGAACACACATTCATGGCCGTCCAGAGATTCCCTCGCGCTTCCCCAACGGAACGCGGAGATTAATGTCCCATCGGCAATGCGGGTAATGGTCGTGCGGACGCATGTTCTCTGATGGAACGGTGCTTTTTGAGCATCATAGATGTATCCAGATTCAACAACACGCATAATAAATTTAGGATTGGAAGGTTGGAAGATTGGAAGGCTGGAAGATTGGAAAATCTGGTTTTTCCGTCCTAGCCTTCCATCCAGATTCCTTCTACCCTTCCCATCTTTATCCCTTTCATCCTTCCAGTCTTCTCCTTTCTAGTTTTGTTCCTTTCACGCTGGAAACTCGCCGGATTCACACATTGCTAGGAACGGATTATCTCTGACTTCAACGGGGAATCGTACAACCTGCCTCTGTCTTGCGGATTCGTAGATTCCGATGATTGTCTCGAGCACTGCTCGCCCGTTCTGCCCATCAAGTGGATGAGAATCTCCCGTCTCCAGTGAATGGATGAGGTCTTCGAGCTCCATTGCAATTGCGCCTTTGCGCGGGATTAATTCAATCGGCTCTACGGTTGGACCACGGACAATGCGAAGAATCGGTCTATCGTCTACGGCTCGGTCACCATCCAGTTCAATCCGTCCAGTCTCACCGTGGATGACGAAACCGTGATAGTGGAAATCCCGTTTGGGCTTCAACGGCATTCGGGGTTCACTTGACGCAAGTCCCCAACTGAGATGGGCATTCACTTCGTTGTCGAAGGCGATGAACGCCGTTCCGGCATCTTCAACGCGATGGCCGTAATACATAGCACCGGAATGCCCGTCAACTTGTGCAATTAGGTGCGAGATGCTCGGGTTGCCGAGCAACGCTAAGAGCATGTGAATCGTATGTGTGCCGTCGGTATGGATACAGCTCGGCCCAAGATGTGCCTCCACCGAGCGGACTGAACCGATGGCACCGTCGGCGATAAGTTCCCGTGCCTGCGCGTATTGTGGGGTATAGTAGCGTTGATGGCTAATCGTCAACGTCGCTCCCGTCTTATGGCACGCCTCAAGCATTCGGTCTGCCTCATCAAGATTCATCGCCATCGGCTTCTCGCAAATAATCCCGCTGACACCGTGCTGGGCGGCATCAACCACCATCTGGCAATGAAGCGGGTCGTGTGTGACAATCGAAACCAGTTTAGGGCGGACTTCGTCGAGCATCTGTTTGTAGTCGGTGTATCCCTTTTCAACACCCATTTCTTCACGGCAAAGATGCAGTGCCTCTTCGGAGACATCTGCGACAGCGACCAAGGGGAGCCCAACCGCTTTGTAGGAGTGAGCGTGTCCCCTCGCCATTCTTCCGTATCCGATGATTGCTACCGGGTATGAATCCATTGTTTAACCTCCTATTTGTCTGAATCAGGACATTCATGCCTACTGGGGTGTTATCATTGCGGCGATGTCTTCCGGTAACTTAACCCCATTTTTCTTCTCAAATTTCGAGACACTTTGATATTCCCTATGAAACTCAGTGACGATATCTGCGCCCACCGTCTTGGCAATAGTCAGGTCTGATTTGGCTTTATCCCATACCCCCAGGTCTAACCACGCCATACCACGATTGCAATAGGCTTCGACATAATCGGGTTTGAGTTCTATCGCTTTGGTTCAGTATACTACCTTATCCATCTCATTTTCAAGGTTAGATACATCCGCTATCGGGTCAGTGCGTTTGGCATTAAGAATCTGCTGGATTTGACAACTCAGCGGGAGCAACCTAGAACTTACAGGAGCGGTCTGCAACTTCAGTTTCTTCGGTTCGGCAATCCAAATTGTATCACAATTCATCAAGAAATCAAACTGATTTCGCGCCCCTTATGAGTTTTGACGTTCAACTTTCAACTCACTTCAAACGAAAACCCAACCGTAGGGACGGGGTCTCCCCGCCCGCATTACCGACTTTGATTGTCAAATTTCATTACGATAGATTTGCGTTGACAGAGGTGACGGTGGTTATACCATCTCTAAATAAAAATTCACCCCTCACCCCGTAGCCGGGGCATCCCTGCCCCGCCCGCTCACCATACCGCATCTAATGTAGGATTTCTTAATCAAACTGATATTTCTCAGGATGCTTCAGATGGCAATAACTATCAGCGTTCTCCCGCGTTGCGCTCATGAAAATGCTCACGGATTTCAAACCGCTTTTTTCTTTCACCCGACAACAGACCCCCTAATTGGCAATTGAAAGCGCACAGACCCCAGAGCAGATTTTTAACCCAGGGGCGCACAGGACGCAGGCACGCACAGAAGATTCTTTTCTGACTCTTCCCTCCGACTCTCTTTCTATCCATCAAGCCGTAACGTTTCAATCCTTGCCAAAACCCTCTTTTGCGTCAAGTCATCTTGCCCCCCGTCAGGGTCGGATCTCATCTGCTTCTGCTCTGCATCTCTGCCGCCCTGCGTCGCAAGTCTGAATCATTCAGACTTGCTTGCGTTAAATTCTTAAAACTCTGCGTCTCTGCGTTAAGTGCTTCCTCTGCGTTGGGGATATTTTCAATTCGGGTGGTATCTGAGGTGCGAAAAATCAAGGATAATCGGGCAAACGTGTGTGCATTTTCATTCGGTGATGCCGTCTTTGCATTGATAGTTACTAGGCTCCGGGCGGTTTTAATAAATGTCAGTCAAAATTAAATAACCCTGCGTACGAAGTTTTGGGTGTTGAATAAATGACGAAAATCGGTTAAAATAGAATTTATCATCTAAATTCTCAAAAATTGGCTAAATCAGAATTAAAAACACGATCAAATATCATTTAATCTAAACTTATATCATTTATCCTCGTCTATCGTCTATTCTATCGTCTAAATGGTTATCAACATTTAACTCAATGCCATATTGAGTATGACAGCACTGGGTTCTATATCAGAAAACAAAGTGTTTATGACATGGAAACCAGTGCCCTCATCGGACGGATTGCCGGACCAATTCAAGACATCCGTCGGTGCAATCCGCCAGAAACACTTTAATGAAAATCAGATGAACAACTCTCTGATTTCATTTATTCCCAAAAGGAGGAAAAAATGAGAATCCTAGTTGTGATCACGAGCGTCGCCCTGCTAATCGGTTTTGGAGGCAACAGTTTCGCCGATGAAGAGGATGAATTTACAGTGTCAATGACATCCGGTGATGAAACCTACTATTCGGATTCGGGGTCTATAACGCATACCGCCAAGATAGAAACGAGTCATGTGTTTGCTGAAGTGGACTGGTATGTGAACGACGTTTGGCAAACGACGAGTAAAGGCGATGGCGCAAAGAAAACGGCATCCTTCACTAAAGGGCTTAGCGGTAACGGTTATGGAAGGAGCTATGAGATAAAGGCTGTCGCGTATTCAGAGGGTGGGGAGACAGACTCCGATTCCCACAGAATAAGAGTCAAAAAAAATGTCGTTAGTTATAGAGGGGGATCGGAGAACGATTATGGATATGCGGAAAACGCCAAGTGTGAATGGAGTGGCACAACCGCCTCTTCAGAGCAGTCTATCAGTGTCCATAACTTCACCAGTAATTCGGTAAGTGTCACCTACAGATTTTGGTTTAGCGTTGTCCGTACGGACTCTGCTGGCGCATGGCAAGCAGATATAATTGATGCCCCCAAAGGGGAGGTTAAAGACAACATTGAGGTCCGAGCGGGTAAAAGTTACTCAGTATGCCGCATCTATTCCTATACATTACCCCCTCTCGACCACGACGACGAAAAAGAAGCTTGGTGGAACGAAGGTGACAAGGCCAGATTGGAAATCGAAACAACGGTTGATGTGACGGGCCAACCCAAACGGACGGCCTTAGCAAGTAATGATGAGTTCCGCTTCCCAAGACCCGAATAATGTTTCTAATCTCGAATCAGAAAGCGCATGGCCAAGTGCTTCTTTGCTTGGAAGCACTTGGCTGTGACTTTCATAATAATTGTTCCTACGGAGGTTTCTGATGAGATACACACGCCATATTGGGATGCGACTTGCAATCCTTCTGCTGTTCGGAGGCATTTCCACGGTGTCCCACGCCAAAATTGTGTTTGATTCAAAACGAAACGGGGATACAAACTATCATATCTACGTGATGGAAGACAACGGCGGCAATGTCAGAAGAATAACGTCCCCCGATTTTTATGATATAAACCCGCGCTGGTTTCCAGACGGAAAACGGATACTGTTTGAAAGAGACTGGGAACGCGGCAGTGGCAGAGCCAATTTTGAATTCTATATAATTGATGCAGATGGTCGGAACGAACACCGCTTTATGGAGAACGACCCCTCAGATAGCTTGCCGGTACCTTCGCCGGATGGAAAACAGATTTTATTTGTGGGCGATCGCGATGGCAAAAGCAATCTCTATACCTATCATCTCGAAACCAAGCGTTTGAAGCAACTAACCGTCGATGGCGGGTTCAACAGACCGGACTGGTCCCCGGATGGGAGACAGATTGTCTACGACTATGCGGCGATAGAAGGCGAGAATATTTGGACGATGAATGCCGATGGCAGCCGGAAACGTAGGATCAGTCTGCTGCACGCTGGCCCGATAAGGCGAACCAACCCGCGTTGGTCTCCATCGGGGAAATACATAATGTATCATGAAGACCAATGGAAAGTAAATGGTGGAAAATTGAAGCGAGTCCTGGAAAGTATTGTTGTTCAGAGCGTGCATACGAGGGGCCGAAGAGTATACAAATTCCCATTAGCGGATTGGGTCTACTCCGGGTGTTGGATGGGGGATGACCAGACTCTACTTTTAGGCATCAAAAGGGATCGTAAAGCGCCGGGTGCCAATTTCGAGATATACCGGTACGATTTGGTAAGCCGTAGATTGACCAACCTAACCAACCATCCCGGCGTTGACCACTCTCCCCACTGGACAAGTGGCTCCCTCGCAGTATTTCCCGCGGGGAAACTGACGACACTGTGGGGGCAACTAAAGCAAATCGATTGAGAAACAAGCACCCCCCCACACGCCCCGTAGGCGGGGCATCCCTGCCCCGCCCGATTACCATATCGCTACGACAACTCAATACCTGTCTCTCGTCGATATAGTAAAACCCAACTCCCATCACCTATTTACTTACGTTTAGACATTGCAACACACTTGCAAGACCCACCCCGAATTTGCAACCTTGCACCCACTCCACAATCAACCGAAAATTGAAAAATTTCGCACTTTATGCAACCAGGCCAATCGCCCCCGATCCAACAGCCGCAACCATTCCCTCGATAAAAAGGAAAATGAGAACTGGACTCACCATCTACGAGTCAAGTGCCAACAAATTAACCATAACAAAAAGTGCGACAAAAAACGCAAAAAATGCAAACGCCCTTGCAACACCCTTGCACCCTTGCAATCTGAACCCCGCACCCTTGCAAAATTTACCCGATAACCCTGCAACCGAAAAATACACCCATTTGAAAAAATTAGACCCAGTCAAGCAAATTCCATCCCCCACCGCCCCTCAGATTCTTGCGAATAACGCAAGAAATTCCGGTCCTAATTCTCCCCAGCGTCTCTGCTCCTCTGCGTCTCTGCGTTAAAAAATTCGGTCTCAATTCTCCCCAGCGTCTCTGCTTCTGCTCATCTTTGCGTCTGTTCCCCTCTGCGCCTCTGCGTTAAAAATCTGCCTCTTTGCGTCTCTGCCCCTCTGCGTCTCTGCGTTAAAATTCTACCTTTTTGCGTTAAAATTACGCTTCAATCTTCATAAAATCATTTTATACATACGAAATATAGTTTTGTATAGTTGCTAAACCAATTCGCTATGTGTTAACATTACTCACCTTGCGGGCATAATGTAAAAAAAACAGTAAACTACGCACCATTATTGAAGTTTGACTCGCCCCTATTGGATCTCGCATACCAATGGAATAGGACTTGATATGAAATACACATCACAGCAGAATGATTGGCTGGTTCATCCTTTTCGGCAGCCTGCTTCAGTGGAGGAGGGGGGCAATCGGCTTATTTTGAGCAACGGCCTTATTCGACGGACATTTGTGACTTCACCCAATTTCGCAACGGTTGATTATACCAATCAAAACACCGATACGAGTCTCCTTCGCGGGGTCAAACCGGAGGCGATCATCGTGCTCAACGGGCAGGAATTTGAGGTGGGGGGATTGAAGGGACAACCCGACTACGCCTATCTCGATGCGGATTGGATTGCGGGCTTGACCAATGATCCAAACGCATTTCAGTTTTGCGAATACTGGGTGGGTGAAATCGAAAGTCGTTATCCGTGGACCCGCAAGCGTTCCTCCGCATCATCGGTATATCCCCCAGAGGGTGTGAGCCTGACGGTTGCGTTTGCGCCGCCCTCGTCGGTTGACTGCCTGTGCGTTTGCGTTCATTATGAGCTCTACCAAGGCATTCCAGTATTGTCGAAGTGGGTCTCGGTTCGCAATGAGGGGCGGCAACCGATTGAGGTCGATGGCTTAACGTGTGAGCTCCTTGCGGTCAATGAGCAGGCGCAACATCGGTTGCAGGTTGAAAGCGATTACGCCTTCAGCGGCATGGAAACCACAGCGTGGGGGCCAGATGAGGAGTACAAAACACAGATTGATTACCACTATCAGATGCCACTGCTGATGACAAGCGGCTATCCGCTCGGTCCGGGTGTCACCGTTCCACCGGGAGAGACCTTCGAGAGTTTTCGCACCTTTGAGATTCTCCACGACAGCGATGACCGTGAGCGAAAAGGGCTCGCACGGAGGAAGATGTATCGCACGGTCGCGCCGCAGGTCACGGAGAACCCCATCCTGATGCATGTTCGGCGTGCAGAGCCAGATGCGGTGCGCTTGGCAATTGACCAGTGCGCCGAAGTTGGTTTTGAGATGGTGGTTATGACGTTTGGGAGCGGTTTCAATATCGAGAGCGAAGAGCCTGAATACATCACCACAATGAAGGAGTTGGCAGATTATGCCCACGCCAAAGGGATTGAACTCGGCGGTTACACGCTGATGTGTGCTTCGCGGAATGTTGGTGACGAATTCAACTGTGTTGACCCGGATACCGGGGTGCCCGGAAGTCGGTTTGGACAGAGCGCGTGTCTAGCGAGCGCGTGGGCGGATGGCTATTTCGAGCGGGTGCTGAATTTCATGGGCGCAACGGGCATGGATATCATTGAGACCGATGGCCCGTATCACGGCGACGTTTGTGCTTCGACAACGCACGAACACCACAACGGCTTGGCGGATTCGCAGTTGCGCCAGTGGGAGGCGTGTGTCCGTTTTTACCACGAATGCCGAGAGCGCGGTATCTATATCAACTCGCCGGATTGGTATTATCTCAACGGCTCAAACAAATGCGGTATGGGGTACCGCGAAACAAATTTCAGCTTGCCTCGTGAGCGGCAGATCTTGATTGCCCGGCAGAACATCTACGACGGGACATTTGAGAAAACACCGAGCATGGGATGGATGTTTGTGCCGTTGGTTGAGTACCACGGCGGCGGGGAAGCTGCAACATTCGAGCCACTTTGCGACCATCTCGACGATTACGAATGGCATTTGGCGCAGAATTTCGGCAGTGGTGTTATCGCGTGTTATCGCGGGCCTCGGCTTTTTGATACCGAACAGACGAAAAACGTTGTCAAGAAATGGGTTGACTTCTATAAAAAATATCGCCCGATTTTAGATTCAGACCTCATCCACCTGCGCCGTCCAGATGGTCGCTCAATTGATTGTGTGCTTCACGCCAACGCACAGCTCAATCCGTGTGGGGTGGTGATGCTCTACAATCCCACAAATACGGCGCAACATATAACGTTGAAACTACCGCTCTATTACACAGGATTGTGTGAAACTGCCCAGATTCGGGAAGGGGAGGGCGAACTCAAGCGGTACGAAATTGACCGCGATTACAACGTCGAGATTCCGATCGAGATGGCGGCGAGGCGCATCAGTTATTTGGTAATTGAACCGTAAGTCACTTTCAGTATTATAGTGAAATCTAAAAATATGTAGACAGCTAGTAGGCGGGGGCCACCCCGGTAGGCGCGTGTTTTGCGTCAAGTCATCTTGTGCGTCGGCTCATGTCGCCATCCGTCTTCGGACCACCCGTTAGGGGCAACCGCGCCGGTCGTGCGAGTGTCTAAATAATTATGGGCTTTACTATAATAAAGGGAAGATTGGAAGAAGGGTATTGTAGTGCTACAATACCCTTCTACTCATCTAGTCTTTTCCCTTCTACACGACTCTCATATTGTTGAAACTTGCTTGACTAGTGCTTTGTCCATCGTTAAATTGTGTGTAAATGGAACAACAGCAAAATTAAAGTGGATGAAACAGTAGAACATTTTGTGTCAACGCCGCTAAAACTTCGCGTGTGGCCGGTAAATGGAGTGCTTGCTTCTCAGTCTGTTTGCTTTAGTTGCCCCCACAGTGTCGTCAGTTTCCCCGCGGGAAACACAGCAAGGCTCCCCCTAATCCAGTGGGGGTAGTAGTCGCCGCCGGGCTGGTTCGTCAGGTTGGTCAATCGACGGCTCACCAAATCGTAGCGGTATATCTCGTAATTGGCAGTCGGGGCTTTAAAATCCTTTTTGATGTATAAAAGCATGGTCCGGTCATCTCCCATCCAACATCCGGTGAGGACAATATCCGTTACGGGGAATTCGTGAACTTCTCTGACACCGGTACTCACGTTTTGAACGATAAGGCTTTCCTTGACTCGCTTCCATTCTTGGTTCCGTTCGACTTCATCATACATAATGTCTTTCCCCGATGGAGACCAACGCGGCGCGCCTCGACTTAAGACCGTGAGGGCACCATGGTCGGGCGGGCTGAGCCGACGTTTACCGCTGCCGTCGGCATTCATAATCCAAATGTTATCGCCGTCCGCCGCGGTGTCATCTTCGTAGGCGAGTTTTCTGCCATCTGGGGACCAGTCGGTTCGGTTGCAGTCGTGGTTATTGGTCAGTTGCTTCAACTGCCCGTTCTCGAGATGATGGGTATAGATATCCCATACGCCGTTGCGGAGGCTCACATAAGCGACCTGTTTTCCGTCGGGCGACAGGGCCGGGTGGGCATCTGTGGGGTGGTTCTCCATAAAGTTGCGCTCATTCCGACCGTTTGCATCAATAATATAAAATTCGGAATTGAATACGCCGCCATTGCCCCTGGACAAGTCTCTTGAAAACAGTATCCGTTTCCCGTCTGGGAACCAGCGGGGGTGCCGATCATAAAAATCGGGTGACGTTACTCTTCTGACGTTGCTACCGTTATCTTCCATCACATAGATATGATAGAGTGTATCCCCATTTCGTTTTGAACAAAACACGATTTTGGCGTGGGATTGAGAGAACCCGCCCTCACGGGTGGCAAGATGACTTGACGCAAACAGCAGAAGGATTGCGAGCAGTAGACATCCGTTGCCTTTGGATATGTATTTCATCAGAACCCTCCGTTTGAAAGCACACAGATGCCTTGCTGAAAGACACCTGTGTGCGCAAGGACTACGGGAAAATTATTAGTCTTCTATAAACTCGTAGTAAGCATCTGGGGCGGGGAGATCCCATTTAACGAGACTCTTCCATTTCTTGGGATTGACACTCGTGTCGTAGTGCCACACATCAAGCGTTGCCGTGCCTTGCAACTTGGCACGATCTCCGGGGTCTCCATCACCCTCTGCGTTATAGTAATCGTGGTGGCAACACGAAGCCTCTTCACCTTCTCCGAGCTCACCGGAGGAGGAACGAGCATCTCTGCGGATTAGATCGCGCTTAGGTTTCCATTCCTGTGTCTGGTTATTCAATTTCTGAAGGACAATCTCAAAAGTAAACGCGAAATGTGCCCTTCTTTTTTCAGTGCTGTCGTTACGCAAGTGGGCAGACATTTCTACAGCACCTGTCGGACCGCCGCGCCAGCCACTCTCGGCGATTTCCAAGTATCCCTTAGCACCGCTCTGTGATGGCTGAGAATAGGCGACGACGGGTTTGTAGACGGTGATTTCGTAGGACTTAAAGACCGTCTCCCCATCCGACGAATAAGCGACCGCCTTTATCGTATAATCCTTTCCGGGACCGTTTCCGTTAAAGGAGTCTTGGAACTCGGCATGAGTATCTGCGTCGCCATCGCCTTTAGTGGTAATTTGCCAAACCTCGTTCACATACCAGTCCACTTCAGCAAAGTCACGATTCGTTTCTACCTGGGCCTTATGCGTTATGTATCCCGAAGAAGAGTAGCTGTATCTTTCATCATGGGATTTCATTGACACTGTAAAATCATCCTCTTCATCGGCGGAACTGCTGCCAACAAAACCGATCAGTAGGACCACACTGCTGAGTGTAACTGAAAGTGTTTTCATTAAACGTTTGGTGAAAACACCCTTGACTTTGGTGCCGGTTTGGGTTAAAATTTGGGTATGCATTACAAAACTCCTTTGCCCTAAAGGGCTTTTGTGGGGTTGAAAGCCGATTGTCGGTGGGGCCGACAGTCGGCTTTTTTTGTTGGGACGGTTCACATCGCCAATCCCAAATGCGTTAAGTCTTATGCCCCAAGCGGCTCCATATCGAAAATGGGGCATTTCACGTTCTATCATTCCATTATCTTCTACAAAACGGTCCCCAACCTCTTTCTCAACTTTTGACGCGCTCGAAACTCGTTCGATTTGACAGTACCAATCGGTTGCCGTAGCGTTTCGGCAATTTCCTTAAAACCGATTCCCTCCAAATCGTGCAGCACCACGACGGTTTGAAACGGTTCTGGCAACTGGGCAATCGCGCCTCTTAACAACGCTTGACGTTCCCGCTTGAGGCAGAGCCCTTCGGGCGACGCTCTTTCGGGAACCTTCCTATCAGCGATGAGGGAGTCAAGCAATATCTTCTCTCCTTCAAGAACGGTTGATTGGAATTTCCGCTGCCGTAACCGGTCAATACACAAATTGTAGAGACATTTAAACAGCCACCCTCGAGCCCACTCAGGTTGCAAGCTTTCAACCCGTTCCCACACTTTTATCAGGATATCCTGAGTGACATCTTGTGCATCTTCTTCATTGTGCAATAGAGCCAAGGCGTACCGATACATATCTCCTTGATGTTGCTCAACGAGGTCGGAAAAATCAGTCCGTAACATGTTGCAACACCTCCCTTCAACATGTTATGGTCTTGTGGATGGCTCGTTGAAATTTGCGATTTACTATAACACGAATGAGCAAGCAAAAAGTTGCATTAAAATTACTATCGTTTGGACAATTTTTGAGAATTTAGATGACAAATTCCATTTTAACCGATTTTCGTCATTTATTCAACACCCAAACTTGACACTTAGGGCGATTTAGTTTTCGGTTTTTCGTCCATTTTCAGCGAAAAGTCGGGGCAGGGATGCCCCTCCTACGGTGACGGAATTGGGGATGTCGGTTCGCGCTTATCGGAGAATTAAATGACCCTATTGCTTGACTAGATTATTTTAGGCTTTACATTTGCGATTTTTAGGTTCATAATAGTTATGTCATTAGTGTGTCCTGCTCTAGCAGGCTAATTCAATCGTCCATTCACATCAATGGAGGTAAAAAAATGGGAACGAGCAACTTTAGAACAGTAACTTTAATATGCGTAACGCTTATGCTCATCAGTTTCATGAGGGTAGATTTAAGTTCTGCCAAAATCGATTCGGATACGGCTTTGGGAATATGGTTCTTTGACGAAGGTAAAGGCGATACCGCAGAAGATTCCTCAAAAAATGGCAATGATGGGGAGATTGTTGACGCCAAATGGGCCACTGGCAAATTTGAAAAAGCCCTAGAGTTTGAGGGTGGTGCTCATGTCTCTGTCGGAGATTTTTCTGACTATGAGGAGGATGTGACAATCGTCGCTTTGATTAAAACACCCGACGCACCTGCATGGTCTGACCTCATCGTTGGTCCTTGCGGCGACGTTATCTTGACATTACAGAACCACAAATTAAATTTCGCCGCACAGTGTGGAAACCCCATCGGGCATAATACGTGGTCTAAAACCTTACTGAACGATAACAAGTGGCATCAGGTTGCAGGCACTTATGACGGTAAGACAGTGAAGGTATATATAGATGGTGAGTTTGAAGTATCGAATCCCGCTGCTGGGCCATTTATACCAGGTCCTAAGTATATCGGCTCTAGAGACGACAAGCAGGAAGCTTTCACAGGTCTCATTGATGAGATTGCATTTTTCAATGTTGCGCTGTCAGACAATGATATCAAAGAAATTTACGAAGGTGGATTATCTGTAGCACTCGGTTTTGCGGCGGTTTCTCCCCAAGCGAAACTGACCACGACTTGGGGGAAATTGAAGAGCGAATAGCAGTGTTGCGCTAAGAACTTGTTTGAAAAGTCCTCATAACGTATCGTGATCGGGTGGGAAAGGGATTTCCCACCCACGGGCCGCAAACGGGGGAGGAGGGACAAATGGACAAAGATACGCTCGCAATTGATGGTGGATCTCAAGCGATTGAAGGGTTTGAGGGAGAAGGACACCCAAAATTGGGCCCCGAGGAATTCCTTGAACTGGCGGATACGTGGGGGTATTCGGAAGAAACGATTGAGCGAATCCGCCAAGTTATCGAAACGGAGGGCCTCAACGGGGGGCCGTATCTCGTGCGGTACAAGCCGCAATCGAAGGTCTCCCAACTCGAATTGGAGGCGGAGCGGTTATTCAACGTAAAACACGCTTTGGCAGTTACTTCGGGTACGGCGGCACTCCACACCGCATACGTCGCCGCTGATGTCGGTTGTGGTGACGAGGTCATCGTGCCGGGATATACCTTTGCGGCGACCGCAATGGCAGTTGTTGTCGCCCGCGGAGTACCCGTCTGGTGTGAGATTGACGAGTCAATGACGATTGACCCGATAGACCTTGAACGGAAGATTACGCCGCGCACGAAAGCGATTGCACCCGTTCACATGAACGGCCGCGTGTGCAATATGGATGCGGTTCTGGACATCGCCCAACGTCACGGGGTTCAGGTGGTCGAGGATTGCGCGCAAGCGTGTGGTGCGAGTTTTCGCGGTCAGCGGGTCGGCACAATCGGTGACCTCGGTTGCTTTAGCATCAGTGCCTACAAAACGACAGGAGGCGGGGAGGGCGGAATGGTTATCACAGACGATGACGCGCTCTACGCCCGAACGCTACAGTGGTCAGAGGGGGGTGGATTGTGGCGTCCCATCCGTTGTGAACCGCCGCGTTGGGAAGGGGAGCTGTTCTGTGGATTGAATTACCGAATGTCCGAGTTGGAAGGCACAGTGCTGTTGGTTCAGTTCCGAAAGATGGATTCGCAACTGAAGCGTTGGCGCACGAACAAACGCTACATCCTCGGTGCCCTTCCTGTCTACCGTGAACTGACCCCCCAGGTGATTCACGATATTGATGGCGAGATGGGGCATATCATCGGGTTCTTTCCGGAAACGGCGAAGGAATCGGAGCGCGTGGTTGCGGCACTCCGTGCAGAGGGGCTTGATGCTGGCACACGCGGGCAGAATCCATCTTCAGACTGGCACTATTACCAACATATAGACATGATTCTTCAAAAAATGCCTGCGACCTCGGACGGGTGTCCGTGGGATTGTCCCAAGAACGCTGAAGCGGCATCCATCGCGTATTCACCCGATATGTGTCCGCGCACAGTCGATCTGACAACCCGACATGTCACTGTTCGTGTAGACCAGTGGTGGACGGAGCGAGACTGCAAGCAGGTCATCTCCGCGTTGACAAAGGTTTTTGATGCCTTTTATACTCGTGATTCGCATTATGAGAGTTGGTTGGAGGCTGTGGGTAGTTCTGCAAGTTAAATGCTGATGTAATTGAAACCAGAATGTGATATAATACTGTCACGCTCAAAGGAATTGCTATGTCGGAATCAAGTAGTCAGTATTGGCAGTACTTCGACGAAGCCTGGAAGCAGATTATTGAGCGGTTTTTCCCCCAATTTGTCCGCTTCTTTGTACCGGAACTTCATGAGGCAATTGATTTTCAACAACCTGTCACATTTCTCGATAAAGAGATGGAGCAACTCGGTCAGCAAGCCCTCACGGGTGCAAAGGTTGTCGATAAACTTGCCCAAGTCTTCCTCAAAGAAGGCGGTGAGAAGTGGATTCTCGTTCACATTGAAGTCCAAGGCGACGAAGACAAAGACTTCTCCCTGCGGATGTTCCGCTATTTCTATCGAATCTTTGACCGATACGGCAAGGAAATAGTCAGCATAGCGGTTCTGACAGAGAGAGCAAGCGGTCCGGCAGACGGAAGGTATGAACGGAAAGTATTTGGCAGCGGTGTTGAGTTTCATTACCTTCCGTTTAATCTGATGGATTACGAGCGAGACCAGCTAGAAGCAGATGAGAATCCGATGGCACTGGTGGTTTTAGCAGCTCAGGAACGAGAGCGGCTTCGGCAGCGAGGCGATCGCTTCAACGCCAAATGGTATTTGATGCGCCGGTTGTACGAAAGGGGATATAACAGGGAGGAAATCACATCCCTGTTCAAATTTATTGATTGGGTGATACGATTGAACGATGACGAGGAGATACGTTTCTGGGACGAGCTTAAAACTTTGGAGGAGGAGCATAAAATGCCTTATGTAACGAGCGTTGAACGAATTGGTATGGAAAAGGGATTGCAACAGGGATTGCAACAGGGATTGCAACAGGGATTGCAACAGATGGTCTTAGAAGCATTGGATGAGCGATTTGGCACACTACCCGAAACCATTTCCGATGCGATTCATCAGATTCAAGACCAAGCGCAGTTGCGCCTTCTGCTCCGTCAGGTCATTCGCAGTGCATCATTGGCGGAATTCCAATCCATCCTTAATGGAAACTAAAAGGAGTTCTTGATTGTGAGCCGCCCTCACTGATTTGCGGCACCGTGGACTCGCGAATCTAACGATAGCATTTCGACTGAGAACCACAGAGCCAAACTACCTGTCCGATCATCATAGCCGCTCATCGCTTCTCGAATGATGTAATCATGTTCCGTTTCGAGTGCACCTGTACCCGTACATCCATCTACCACGTCGCCTGTCTCAGTAACCTTAACTTTGGTAGCATTCCATAAAGACGCGAGGAATGGGAGATACGCTTCATCCAACAGTCCCAGTTTAATACCCTTCGCAACCCCATAACCGACCATGCAAGTGCTCGTTAGTTCTTGATAGCTACCCGGCAAGGTTATCACCTGATTGTAACACCCCGACAGATTTTGGTAATTTAACAGTCCACTCAACAATTTCTTATACATCTCAAATATATCGGGATACAAAGGATGAGACTGTGGCAGATACGTCAATGTTTCTGCAAGGCCTAAAACAGCGAATCCATTCCCCCTGCCCCAATAAAACGGCGTTTCTCTATCATGCCAGTATAATCCAGAAATCTGTTGCGTATCCATATTGACTATGAAATTGGTCAGGATATCCAGATATCGCGAATCTTTGGTCAAGGCATAACTCCGTCCCATCGTTGCCCCGAGCATGAACATATCCTCCGTTCTCCATTTTGGATCGGCGGGAGCAGGGGGATTGCCCCCGTCTGAATCAAACCGAGCGACTATATCCAAGAGATAATTTTTGTACTTCTGCTCTTGAGTCACTCGAAAAAGATCGTCTGCCCATATCGCCCCAGCAAGCGAGGCTGAACCCGGCCGCTCGCCAAAGCTTGTTGAGGGGTTATCAACATACGAATCAGCGAGTTGATAAATATCTTCAGGTATCGGTTGCGAGAGAGCTTCCGCCAATCTGATTCTGCCACTTACACCGACCCCTTGCACATAATTAATCGGATAATCCAACTTATAACCGAATTGCGACGCCAACGCCTCGCTGACCACAACAGCATCTCGATCTTTCCGCTTACGGATTGCCACTGAGGCATTGCTCGATGAAAAATTATCTGTGCCCCTGAAATCTACGACTTTACACAATAACTCAACTGTTTTTGAGATGACCTCACGTTCTGTTCCTGTTATCCTGACACCGGCTACAGAGCCAAGATTCGATTCATCTTTCCTCCCTAATGCGCCGATTAAACTATCATCGGAAACTGGACGAACTGCGGTGCCATCATTTATAAAAAAGGGAGAAGCCTGATTATATTCAATCTGAAATGATTCGCCCACAGATAACTCAACCACTAAATGAGGGGCTTGGTAGGATATCCACCGCCATATATATCTGCTCTCAGGTATCTCATCATCAAAAAAATAGTTTCCAGCAGGCGGGTATCCATGCGTCAATTTCTTTTGAAGTTGAGGCGTTTGTGGATTGCCGATATATGAGTCATAGTTCACACAAGGAATATAACTGATTGAGAGTGCATTTACATCATTGAAATTATCAGTAATTGTTTCGATTGCGCCGAGCATTAATTGAGTGTCACCAACGGTCCCATTAACGCCGCCGATAATCAATATTCTGGTACGCTCCCCAGAAAAATCGTAAGCGTTGTTATTAAGGATGACAGGAATTTGGCATCCCTTTTGAGTTATCCCACAATAACTCATATTTGAAGAATCCAAGTTTCGTCTGACTCGGTTCTGTATTGCCGATTCCCATGACATAATAGCTCCTCAAACAACTTGAAAAAGGTGTGTAGGGCTTTGTCAGTCAATTCACAACCTCCTCATCCACGACCAACTGACACTGTTCTTTCCATGCTTTGAAATTGAATTTTGGCAATTTTCGATTGGTGGAGGTCTACCCGAAGGCAAGGACTTCTCGCACCCCTATGGCGATTCTGTCACGGTTTGGGAATACGTGGTCTTCAAGCGGGGGGCTATACGGTATCGGGACATGGAGCGCACAAACACGCTTTACGGGTGCTTTGAGCTTCGCAAAGGTCTCGCCGTGCTCGGTGGCGACAGCGGCGATTTCGGCGGACGCGCCTGCGGTCGGGCCGGCTTCGTCGGCAATAACCAGCCGGCCTGTTTTCTGCACGGACGCATGAATTGCATCGCAATCCATAGGAACGAGACTGCGTAGGTCAATCACTTCGACAGAAACGCCCTCTCGCTCCAGCACTTCGGCAGCGGCAAGTGCCTCATGCACGAGCCAGGCGAGTGCGACGACCGTGACATCGCTCCCCTCCCGTTTGGTGTCAGCGACTCCCAACGGCACAGTATAGTCGCGATCTGGCACCTCGCCTTGAAATTCCATCAGTCGGCTTGACTCAAATGAGATGACGGGGTTATCGTCACGGATGGCGGATTTGAGCAACCCTTTCATGTCGTAAGGGGTTGAAGGCAACACCATTTTCAAGCCCGCAAGGTTCATAAACATCGAGTATGGACTTTGGGAGTGTTGCGCGGCAAGTCGCCTGCCGCCTCCGACGGATGCGCGAAACGTAATCGGGAACTTCGCTTGACCGCCGAACATGTAATGAATTTTCGAGGCTTGGTTCACAATCCCATCCATGGCGACGAAGGAGAATGTCACCATGCCCCAGTTGATGATTGGTCGATAGCCCGACCCCGCTGCGCCAATAGCGATGCCGGTAAAAGCACCTTCAGCGATGGGCGTGGCGCGTACCCGCTCAGGGCCGAATTTATTAACCAGCTCTACAGGCGCACTGGTTGCGAGGTGAAACGTGGTTGCATCTTGGGTCATCTCCTCTATGAGTGCTTCCATTCCTGCTTGTGCGTATGAGATTTTTCGCATGGTCGGTTTTCCTTGTAGTTATTCGGCAAATACGTCTTCGACTGCCGTTTCTGGGGCTGGAAATGGACTGTCCAAAGAAAATTTGACTGAATCTTCGACAGCTGCGAGGATTTCTGCGTCCATCTTTTGCCACGCTTCTTCGCTTAAAAGCTGTTGTGCGATTAGGCTGGTGGCAAGACGATTGATTGGGTCTTTCTGTTGCCACTCTTCAACTTCGTCTTGCGGGCGTGGGTCAGTCTGTCCAGGTCTTTCGGTATGCCCGCGCCAACGATAGGTTTTGCATTCGATGAGGGTCGGGCCTTCACCTACACGGGCACGGTTGACTGCGGTTTCGGCGGCTTCGTAGACAGCAATCACATCGTTGCCATCCACGACTACGCCCGGGATGCCGTAGCCCGCGGCTCTCGCGGCTACGTCGCCAAGGGCTAAAGTGTCTGCGGCGGATGTCGTGGCGGCGTAGAGGTTGTTTTCGCAAACGTAGAGCATCGGCAGTTTCCATGTCGCGGCGATGTTAATTGATTCATGGAAGGGGCCCGCGTTTGAAGCACCATCCCCAAAGAAGGACACGGCGACACGGCCTGCCCCTTCAAGCTGGGCTGCCAAACCGGCACCGGTCACGATGGAAATCCCTCCAGCGACGATGCCATTTGCCCCCAGCATCCCGATGTCGAAATCGGCGATGTGCATTGAGCCACCTTTCCCCTTGCAGTAACCGGTCCGCCTGCCGTAAAGTTCGGCCATCATCCGGTTCAAATCTGCACCCTTGGCAAGACAATGCCCGTGGCCGCGGTGGGTGCTGATAATCTGGTCGTCCTCGTTCAACGCCGCGCACACACCGACAGCGACGGCCTCCTCACCGATGTAGCAATGCACAACACCGTAGATGTCACCTGCCTGATAGTCATCTGATGCACGCTCTTCAAAGCGGCGGATGGTCTGCATCAAGCGGAGCATTTCAAGCTGTTTCTCTGTTGTGAGTGTCATTTTTTATTCCCCTTCTTCCCCTTTCTGTTCTATCGTACTGAATCGAAGTCTTGCGGTTCTGAATATTCGTGTGAGCGTTTAACTTGGGGGCGTCTCACTTGGGGTCTAACTGGCGGTGTAATGCGGGACTTGAGGCTCTCATCACCTGTCTGTTCCGCGAGTTTCAATGCCGTTTGGACATCCTGTTCTGCGTCCTCAACCTGTCCAAGCCTGCGTTTCGCTGCGCCCCGGCTAAGGTAGGCAAAAGCATCATCGGAATCAAGTTCTATCGCCTTGTCGTAATCAGCTATAGCGGCTTTGTATTGCCTTAATTCTGCCTTCGCTTCTCCCCGGTATCTGTAGGCATAGCCATTATCGGGGTCAAGTTCTATTGCCTCGTCATAATCGGCGATGGCGGTAAAGTATTGTCTTAATTTTGCATTCGCATTTCCCCGATTGTAGTAGGCTTTCACATAATGGGGTTTGAGTTCTATCATCTTGTCATAATCGACTATAGCGGCTTCGGTGAATCCCAATGACTCCTTCACGACTCCCCGATTGTAGTAGGCTTTCGCATAATCGGGTTTGCGTTCTATCGCCTTGTCATAATCGGCTATAGCGGCTTCAGCAGAGCCCAATGACTCCTTCACGACTCCTCGATTGTAGTAGGCTTCGGCGAATCGGGGTTCCAGTCCGATAGCAGTGTCGAAGGCTTTAATCGCGCCGAAGAAGTCGTTCTCGCTAAACTTAGCTACCCCCTGATTGAAATGGGTTATTGCCCCCTTGTTGTATCCAGTGATACCGATACGCAGGCTCCGAAACCACTCAGGAATAGATACGTCAAAGACAATTAACACGATTAGAAATATCAAACACATCGCGAATAGTGTGAGTAGGATTTTCCTAGTCATCTCTCTAATTCTCCTTTCGTTTCTTGTCGATGGTAGTCTTTAACAATCCCTTTTCGTAACTCATCCAACTCCGAAACCAGTATATGGTCTTTTGTAAGGCGCGTGAAAAGCGAGGATAATATCCTCTTTCGGTATCCCTAATTCCACCAATTCATTTGCCATTCCGATTTCTGTACCGTCGTGCTGGATCCAGATCTTCCCGTCTTTAATATCTATATGTACGACACACCCGTATACCCGCCTGTTATTATTAGGCCAGCCCACCCGCACCAATTGTAAATGCCCACAGGAACGGCTAAATATAATACGCGCTCGGGGTCTTGTTCCTCTAGTGCTTGCTCATAGTCGAGAAACTGCCCGAGTGCTGTATGGAATTCAGAAATATTGGAAGGCCCTGCAAAACTTTTGATCTCAACAGCGATCTTCCGTCCATTTTTTTCAGCTGCAATGAGTTGTTCTGCGCCCAAATCAACAAACATTTCAACGCCACCCACGCTCAAGGGAAGCGGGTCATGGGTAATGTGGTCCACCCATCCTTGATTAACGCATTCTTAGCCGCCTAATGAAAAATATCCTGTGCGGGTATTTAACATGGACTCCAAAATTTAAGTCGGTCACGCTATGCCGGCCGGTCGCCTTTTTGTACTGGTGCTGTCCGGCTGTCAACGCCGGGCAACATTTTTGATGGGTCGCGGGTCACGATGACATCAATGATAGTGGGAGTGTCTCGTTCAGCGATGCCGGTGGCGAAAGCGGGCCCCAGTTCGGCAGGGTCGCACACGCGGATGCCTTGGCACCCGAGTTCGCGAGCCACATTTGCATAATGCGTTTCGCTCAGGTCACTGGACTGATAGCGGCGGCCGTACATGTTGTGTTGGAGTGCCTTAACGTACCCGGATGCAGCGTTGTTGACGATGGCAAGGGTGAAACCGAGTCCCAAACGACGTGCGGTTTCGAGCTCTCCAAGCACCATGTTGAATCCAGCATCGCCTGTCAGACCAACCACGGGTGAATCCGGGGCCGCGAGTTGAGCCCCAATAGTGCCCGGTAGCCCGTAGCCGATTGATGCGAACCCGCGATTCGCGATATAGCACCGACCTGCGCGGTTTGAGTCGTATAGCAATCCGGTCCAATGGGCGGCAAATCCTCCATCAACGACCAAGATGCCATCGTCGGGCATAACGCCTTGCAGTTCACGAATCAGGCGCGCCATGTGAATCGGGCTCTCTTCCGACGTATAGCGCGGTTCCGCCTCTGACCGCCATGTCGCCATCCGCTCCGTTATTTCGGTCAGGTAGTCTGCCCGTCGTGCCTGTAGTGCGCTGGCATCGTCGGCGAGACTGTCGTGGAGTTCGCGAAGGCCCTCAGCAGCATCGCCCCAGAGTGCGACTTGGGTGGGGGTGGTGCGCCCGATCTCCTCGGCCACGATATCGAGATGAATGAACGGAACACCTCGCGGCATGAGTCCATAGCGTTTGGTCGCAATTTCGCCCATCTTGCAACCGACCGCGAGGATACAGTCAGATGACTCGATTAGGTCGTTGGCGATACGTGACCAGCGACCAAACAACCCCACACTCAACGGATGAACACATGGAATCGCTCCCTTGCCGCTCAATGTCTGGGCAACCGGTATACTGAAGGCTTCGACGAATGTTTGCAACTCCCGATAGGCACCCGAAAGATGAACACCGCCTCCAACGAGAATAATCGGACGCTCGGCATCACGCAATAGTGCTGTGGCTTGGGCAACGGCTTCGCGCCCAGGACGAGGCCGTTGCGCCGGGATTTGACCTGTCTCTGGCGCGACATAGAATTCGTTGGTCGGGTAGTCGAGCTCCCCGTGGGCGATGTCTTCGGGCACATCAAGAACGACTGGGCCCGGCCGCCCAGAGGTGGCGATGGCGTAGGCGCGTCTGACCAATTCGGGTATGCGGAGTCCATCCTCAATGCGGATGGATGACTTCACTGCCGGTGCCAAGATTTCTGATTGGCGCGCCTCTTGGGTCATGTTTTTCCACGAATGGGCACGATTGGTGTTGCCAACGATGACGATGACGGGTATCCCTGCGTTCAACGACTCAACTAACCCGGTCACAAGGTTTGTGGCACCGGGGCCGAGCGTGGCATCACAAATGCCGGGGCGTCCGGTGACTCGGGCCCAGGCATCTGCAGCAAACATCCCGCACCGTTCGTCGTTGATTAATGTATGGCTAAGCCCTAGCTCGCGCACTGCATCGTAGAAGGGCAACAGTTGAAACCCGCCCATACCGAACATCGGTGCGGCATCGTATCGGGCAAGCATTTCGGCGAGGGCTTGTCCCCCGTTGAGGCATACAGTTGAGGACATAGATTCTCCGGGTGTTATGGAATGAGCATTTCGGCGAATGCGGGCACCGTCATACTGACTGTAACGCCGCGTTTGGAGGCTAGTGTGTTGATGTGTGAGATGATACCACTTTCCCACGCGGAACGCGCATCGCCGATACGAGCAGTCATCGCGTCAACTGTGACAGCCGGGATGCCTGCGCGTTCAAGGATTTCGAGACGCTGAATGCCGGCTCGATCGATTCCTACGCCTGCATCGTTGAATACCGCGGCGTATGCCTGTACGGCAATACCGTAGTCGGGGCTTCCCGCAAGCACACCACCATGGGATGCGGTGACAATAATGGCCCCAACGTCATCGGGCACCACGAGCGATGCGGAGTCACAGCCGATGACACGAACTGGCGCGTCGCGTAGCAGGATACGTGATTCTTTGTAGGATGGAACATCGCCTTCAAAGGCCTTGCCCTGGCACATGGATTCTGCGGCTTCTCGGCAGGTTTGGCCAGGGACACAGCCAAGAGCAGTCGCAACTTCATTGCAATAACTAATCTGCCCGCGTTTGAGCATGTCTGCGCCATCTCCGATGCGCGCCGATGTATGGGCAACCGTTGCGGAGGCTATCTCTAGGGGTTGTAGGTAGTCGAGGGCCCCAATGCCAGCTCTATCCAACCCCACTCCTGCGTCATTGAAAATCACACCGCGTAGACTTGCACGGGTCGCTAGATATCCGCAGTACCGTCCCCCGTGGGAGCCTGCAACGAGCACAGTTCCTTGGAACTCTGGCACAAGCTTAGTAATGCTGTCGGTGAATTGAACGGCTTGCATACGCCTTTCATTTTATCATTGATGGATTGCCTCGTCAAGCGTTTTCTGAACGGTTCATCTTCCCCAGTTTTTTCGATTAGTTATCAAACAAAATCACACCCCGCGCATTCTTCCCCGCTTCCATGTCCGCAAACGCCTCGTTAATCTGTTGAAGCCGATAGTTTTGCGTAATCAGTTCGTCTAGCTTGAGCTTGCCCTCGTCGTAAAGTTTGAGTAGCTTGGGCATGTCCACGCGAGGGACGGAGGAACCGTAGAAAGAACCGATTAATCTTTTCTCCATCATGACTATGCTTTGCGCGGGTAAACTCACCTCGGCCTCATGGTGGGAAACCCCGACAACGACTGCCGTACCGGCAGGACGTACTATTTCGTAAGCCTGCTCAATAGTTTGTGGATTTCCGATGACCTCAAAAGCGTAATCGACACCGTTCCCGCCTGTCAAGTCCCGAACCGCTTCGATTGGGTCAGCGTCTGAAGCATTTATCGTGTCTGTCGCTCCGAAACTTCTGGCAAATTCAAGATTCTTAGGCACACGGTCTATGGCAATAATCCGTTCCGCGGAAGCGAGCACGGCACCTTGGATGACGTTCAATCCAACGCCCCCGGTCCCAATTACAGCGACCCAACTGCCCGGCTCAACCTGTGCTGTGTTTAGCACTGCACCGACACCCGTTGTCACACCGCACCCAACCAGAACCGCTTTTTCGAGCGGATAGTGGGAATCGACCTTGATCAGGCTCTGCTCTGGAACAACTGAATATTCGGACATTGTACCGATACGTGCCATCTGGGGAATGGGCTGTTTCGCGCCGTTGTGAAAGCGACAGGTATCATCAAGAAGGTAGCCACGTCTGGTGGAAAATCCTTCGCAGAGGCACACACGGTCTATTTTGCACATGCGACAATTCCCGCAATAGCTGACAAATGATAGCACAACGTGATCTCCGGGACGGACATCTTCTACGTCTGTGCCAATCTGTTCAATGACCCCTGCTCCCTCGTGACCGAGAGCGACCGGCGGGTCATAATAAATCGTCCCGTTGACAACGGACAGATCGGAATGGCAAACACCGCTTGCCACCATGCGGATAAGCACTTCTTTCGCTTTCGGTGCATCAACTTCTAAATCATCAACGACGACAGGTTTATCGTGTTCATAAACGACGGCAGCTTTTGTTTTCATGGGCTTTGTCTCCTGTGGAATCGCGTATTTTCATCCCAACAGCGAGCGAAGATAGCCAGCTGCCTTCCGCATTGATTCGACCCGATCAGACTCACCTTCGTAGACGATAGACAGGCAACCGTTGTAGCCAACACCGCGTAAAATGTCAAGGATACGCGGATAGTCAAGCCATTCCTCTACCCCGCTATCAATCCGATAAAACTTTGTCCGCACGTACACGGCGTAAGGTGCCGTCTGGGCGATACTATCGTAACAATCATAGTTCGGATGCGCTGAATCGCCGTGTCCACTGGCACCGGGCGAGCCCGCATACTGGCCAGTATCAAGGATATGCGTGAAAAATGGATGGTCTGTTTCCGCAAGCGCACGGAGTAGGTCATCGCCGGTGCGCGTGACATTGTTGTGGTTGTGATTCTGCAAACCGACGAGGATGCCTTTTTCGTAGCCGTATTCCGCGACTTCCTTGAATCCAGCAATCATCGGGGGCCAGAGGTCTTCCTCATCCCCATCATAATCTTCAGGAATATACGCCGCAAAAACACGGACGATTGGACAGCTCATAAAATCTGCCACATCAATCCACTTCTTGATTAATGCCACCTGCTCCGGGTGTTCTTCGACAGAACACCCGAAATTATTGCTAATCCCGATGTATCCAAGCGGCACCCCTTTTTTTATTAGGTCTTTTTTGATATCGCGGAGGTAATTGACATCCGTGGATTCAAACGCGCTGGAATGCAACTCAATGACATCCAATCCGAGGTCATAGACAATCTGAGCAAATTCAGTCGCTGTGGTATTTCTGACGTTCAAAGACATCGTACCGAGTTTTATCATAGCGGATTCTCCCGAAAATATTGTTGGTCGCGTGAAAGTCTTCAATGGCATTGAAATATTGAAGATTATCATCTACTTTATCACAGTTGATTAACCGCGTCAAGCCGAAACAGGTTGCATCTGAACAAAATGACAGGTAAAATAGTGTCCTTAACGCGAGTTGCCACCTCGATAAAATAAAGGAGAAAAAACCGAGTTTTTTGCGTCGCGTTCGTCGCTCCACCCGTAGGGTCGGCAAAACTCGGTTTCTCGCGGATAGCTAGAACGGGCATAGCCCACAATACTTCAAATTTTATATTTAAACTTGCTTAATTGAATAGCCAAACAAAGGTGAAATGCTTCAAAATAAAAAATGAAAAGACCAATCCTCCCTCACCTAATTTTAGTCACTGCCATTACAGTCATCGTCTGGCTTCCAAATCCCTTATTCGCGCATAGAGAAGGATTGGGAGACCATGTTTTAGAAGCCTATCGTATCGACGAAGGCTTACCACCACACATTGACGGCAAATTAGACGATGTAGCGTGGCAACACGCAAAGCCTATCAGTGGATTTATTCAGCTCGTCCCAGAGCGAGGTACGCCCGCCACCGATGATACAACGGTCTACGTCGTCTATGACCAACACAATCTCTATCTCGCATTTCGGTGCTACGATGCGGTACCTGATAAGATTGTTAATCGCATGACACGCCGGGAGCGAGTGTATGAGTCGGATGTAATATCCTTCTTTATTGACCCGCATCATGACCATCGTACTGGATATAAGTTTGCTACGACACCTGGAGGTGTCCAAAACGATGACTATCGCTACGAGGATACCCGCAGGGACACTAATTGGCAAGGCATCTGGTGGGTCGAAACACAAATTGATGAACTGGGGTGGACAGCAGAGTTTAAGATTCCTTTCGCCAACTTCCGCTTTAAGGCGAAAGAGGAGCAGGTGTGGGGATTCGACATTGAACGTATAAGCCGTAGAAAAAACGAGGTCACCGTTTGGAAGCAGATGACTCAGGCTGGCCCAGTAACGCGGATGTCTGACCTCGCTCATTTGGTCGGATTCAGGGACATTAGAGCTGGCAAACAGTTTGAAATTTCGCCATATCTGTTAAGCGGCGGTGCTGAACAACAGGATGAATCGCGGCGCGGTCAACTGGGGGTGGGTCTGGATGTCCAATATAGTGTGCAAAGCGCACTCAAGACTAACATTACGGTCAATCCCGATTTTGCACAGGTAGAAGCCGACCAACTAGAGATTAACTTAACCCGTTTTCCGACCCGTTTTCCAGAGCGTCGTCCGTTCTTCGTCGAGGGCAACAGTTTTTTTGAAACGCCTTTAGATCTCTTTTTCAGTCGGCGTATCGGTAGCAGTGGAAACATCCTCTGGGGCGGTAAAGTTACCGGAAAGGTCGGTGATTACTCGCTCGGGATGCTCGGAAGTCAGACAGGCAGTACGGGGCTACTGGAATTGGGGCAGCAATCGGAACTTAAAGAGCAGGCGTGGTATTCGGCGGTCAGGTTGAAGCGCGACATCTTTAGGCGTTCAAACATCGGGATGCTCTTCACGAATAAGGAGCAGGCTGATGGTTACAGCCGAGTTGGAGGCGTGGATATGAATCTGGCATTCCAGAAAACCTACCATTTATCGGGACAGCTTGCACAGAGTTTTCATCCCGGTGAGGACACCAGAAATCGCGCCTATACTCTTGCACTGGCACAACGCAATTATCTTTGGAACGCTACGGCGGAGATGGAACGCATCGAGCCACTATTTGAAACCAATCAGACAGGATTTCTCCGAAAGGAGGAGTTTCGCGGCTGGCAGGAAGCGAATTTTAGGGTGACTTATCAACCGCAGTTGCGAAAGCGGCTTAGCGGTTTTGCTGGGGTGTCCGGAGGCGTTTCTCAAAGCCTCTACACGGATGCGTATTTTGCCGATTGGAGCAAAAAGAATCCAAAACGCACACTTTCTCCAGAGTTTGACAAGGGCTTAATCTCTTGGGGTGGGCATATCAGAGCCGGTTTCGACTTTACCGAATCCTTCTGGGATGGGGTCGGTGTCTATTATCGGCGCAGTCGAGAGGTCGAATTGACGGAGGTATTCACCTCAAGCGGATACGGGTTTAGCGTTGACACGAACAGCACAAAGCCGATTGCCGCTGGCATCGGGGGCGATATGGGGAATTTCTTTAACTTCGACAGACAGTCTATCGGAAAACAGCGGGGGGTTTCTCTGATGAGCACCGTGCGACCCCAAAGCAATTTTACGATAACATTTGACGGAAGTTATGCCCAGAGCCTCGATGAGCAACGCATCATTGACGGTCGTTTTTTCGTCAGTTCACTGCGCGTGACCTATCTGTTCAGTCGCGATTCGTTCCTCAGAGTGTTCACACAGGCAGGCCGGGAACGCACCTCCTTCAACCAGAATATACAAATCGGAGAAAACTACCTCGTCAGTGCCCTATTCGGCTGGGAATATAAGCCCAAAAGCCACATTTTCATCGCATATAACGAAGGGTGGGAAACCTATGCGGGACAGTTACAACTGGCTAATCGGGTGGTTGTTCTCAAAATCTCATATCTCTCAAATCTCTGATAACAAGACACGCATTGACATACTCCACACCGCTCCTGCTTGCTCCGAAGGCTACTTTGCCCCGAATGCTCCTGCTGGATTGACAAATCCAGCAGATCTAAACTATACCCACCAATCTTCTGCGAAGAAAGCGGCATATTTTATTTATAGAACGTGGATAGCCTCCTAAACCCAACCGTGTTGAATAGTTATGGGCGAGCCAGAAGTCTGATTGTTCCAACCTGGACCGCTCTCAAGTGGCACCTCGCGACCAGTGATTGCGGACTGCTCAGCGGCGAATAGAATCTCCATAATGTGCCGTCCCCATTCTCCGTGCGTCGGCGGTTCAATGTTCTGCTCAATGGCTTCGGCGAAGGCTTTCCACTCGTTGTGCATCTCGGATGGCGGGTCGTCAAATGGTACATCTTCCCACTTGTCCCCTTGTCCAACTTTGACGAACTTCTCCCCATGTTGGCTGAATCGCAATGAACCATTGGCACAAATGACTTGGCATTCAAAGTTGGGCGCACCGTCAGCATAACCGACCGAGACAGCGACTCCCGCGAGTCCATTCTTATATCGAACAAACGCGGTGGCAGAATCGTCGCCCGCTTGGTAGTGGGCACGCGCTCCGATAGAGGCTGACACAGATACTGCCTGCGATGCCATCACCCATGTTAGACGGTCAACCACATGCACACCATTTGTCAACCACATGCCACCGCCGTGGTAGCGACTCCGATATTGAGGCCGCCGCCCCGAAAAGTTCCAGTTCTTGGACATGTAGCAGACCGCCGTGACCAGTGGTCCCAGTTGTCCAGAATCGAGGATTTCCTTCGCCTTTATACTGGTGCCGTAATAGTGCTGTGTGTACCCAACCATCAACTTGACATTGTTAGTAGCTGCCGCTGCAATCATGTTGTCACACTGCTCCAGACTGATTGCCATCGGCTTCTCAACCAAGACATGCTTTCCAGCGTTGCACGCATCCACAGTGAGTTGGTGATGGAGTTGATGCCCCAGTACAACGGCTACGGCATCAACCTCGTCGTCTTTTAACAGCTCGGTATGAGTGGTGTAGCCCTTGGGAATGTTGTATTTCCCCATGTATTGTTGTCGTTTCTCTTCAAAGAGGTCAGCAACCGCCACAACCGTTACATTGTCCAACGTCGAAATCGCATCACAGTGAGCGCGGGCAATCCCGCCCAACCCGATAACCCCAACTTTTAGCTGATTCATGATGATTTCCTTTGCTTGTTGTGTTACATTGTTGTATTGCTTAACGATTACATGATAACAATCTTTGCCGTTTCTGTCAATTCATTTAACAAACCTTGTAGGAGGGGCATCACCCGTGGGAGGGGCATCCCTGCCCCGATTTCCACCGATACATGATGACTTTTCAAACAAAAAAGGAGAAAAACATGACACCCAAACTTCGCATTGCGGTCATCGGTGTGGGTGCGGGACCCGGCTCTCGGGCGCGAGGCTATCTGGGGACCATCGCACACCTGACTGACCACTACGAACTGATCGCTATCTGCGACCACAACCGCGACGCACTGAACGAAGTCGTGACCCAATATAGCACCGAGCAGGGTGTACCGCGCACCTACGAGAGCGCACGCGCCCTATTCGACAGTGAACAGCCAGATGTCGTGCTCAGTTTGGCACCGAAGGACTCCCACATCGTCATCGCACTCACAGCGGCACGGCATGGGGCACACGTTATCACAGAGATACCGGTCGCCTTAACAGGACGGTACGCCCAAGCCATTGCTCAGACGTGCCGTAATTCGGGCGTGTTGTGGGAAGTCGCCGAGCAGGTTTGGCTCTGGCCCTACGAACGTCTCAAGAGGCAGATCATCGAATCCGGGCTAATCGGGAATCTCACACACGCACGGTTGTGGTATCTGACAGGGCAGTATCACGGGTTCTGTGCAATAAGGGCGTTGCTTAACTCGCAGGCGGTGCGCGTCCTCGGCTACTGCGGCGAAGTAGAGACCGAGCCGTACAAGGCTTACGGCGGAGAATCGGAGTCCACCGTGAAATGGGAGAATGCGGTCGTTGAGTTTGCCAACGGGGTCGTCTGCCTATTCGAGAAACCGCCGCGCATCTACGCCTTTCCAACAGGCTGGCAGATTGAGGGAACACAAGGACACATAGACCGAAACCTGCTCACACTGTACCGCGAGGGCGGGGCTTACGAACTCACCGAACAGTACATTGAGATAGCAGCGGGTAAGCCTCTGCTTGATGTTGTCCAAGTGAATACCGACCCGCCGGTGATATGGGAAAATCCGTTCAAATCATACCGCATCGGCTCCCCCGACGATGTCGCAAAGGCTTCCATCCTCGTCAGTTTCCACGAAGCAATTACTCAAGGGCATTCGCCACAGTACGGGGTCGAAAACGGGATGCGTGACCTGGAAATCTGCCTAGCTGTTCGCGAAAGTGCGCGTTTGGGAAATCGCTGGGTGAAGTTGCCGTTGGATGGCCCAACCGCGTTAGAGGAACAGATCGAGGCAGAATTTGTGCGCCGCTACGGCCACGACCCAATCGAAGAGACCGAAGCGTTGCTGGATACCCCCTTTAGTCGGTCGGCGACACTCTGGCCGTTCGCACACTGGCTCTAACAGAACAACAGGAGAACGCACCCGATGTGCGTGGGGTACGCTGTATAAGTGCGATTATATCACGCTATTATTTGGTATAATGGCATTATATGGATTCATTATTTCTGGGGCGGTGGTGGGATGGTTTGGTGGGGTATTTGTGGGTGGAAGATGATTCGCCGATTCCTATACTGGTTTCCGTGTGTGCGGTTTAGCGAATGATGTGTGCACGGACGAAAAAGGGGGACCGCTAAACACGGTCCTCTTTTTCGTATTCTTGTCTACCGCTGTTTTGCGGTTGACCTATTACTTGCCTCTGTTTTCGTTACCTACTGGTCCCTGTTTGGCAGGCGGTGTGGTTTGTCTTGGGTTTGCTCGCCTGTTGCTCAAAAGCCTCTGCCTCAACCGTTGTGCCAGGGCGGGGTCTGTAGCTTCGATGCGTTTGATGCCTTCTTCGACACCGTACTGGTTGAGTGTCTCGGCGACCGACCGTAACCCGTCCTCGGATAGACTCTTGGATAAGTCGTCGAGGGGTTGGGTCAGGAGTCGCTCCCAATCGGCCTCACTCTTTGGTAGTTGGTCAAGGGTCAATGGTTCGGTCGGTGGTTTCGGTGGCATGGAACGGTCGGCGGATTTGCGCTCTGGTGGGTGCTCGGAGTCAACCGTTCGCGCCTCACCTTTATCCGTTTCTTCCCTTGTGCCCTCGATAACCTGTTCCCTCTCGGCTGTGGGGCTCTGTTCACTCGGTGGGGTTATCTCTGCTTCTTTGGGCGGGATGGGGGTTCCCTTCTCGTCAAGGTATATCACGGTTATGCCCTCTAGTATCTCTTTTGAGGGCAATCCCCGATCTCGCTTCACCAGTTCGTCAATAACCCAGCGAGGCACCCCACTACCGGCCGTCATGCCCCCGCCACTCTCGTCGCGTTGCACGTAAACGGTTTTGAACCGAATCGGAATAAACACACCGTCTGGCCCCATCTCCCCGCCGTAAACGAGCGGATCGTCTTTTTCCGCTTGAGAAATCTTCTCGTCGAGTTTGGCGGAAAAGCGGATTTTTGCGGTAATCAACGCTTCAAAGGGCGCATTCGGTGGGAGCCCATGCCACTCCAGTTCTTCAGCAAACTCCACAGGATCGTTTTTCGTGTGGTAAAGCATCAATCTTAAATTAAGCGCCCCGGAATAGTCGGAAAAGTCGGAAATCTCTATTCCCATGTCCAAGTGCCGCTGGAGCCACTCGTCAGTGGGAAACATCTCTTCGAGTTCCATGTGAATCTCGTCGGCACCTCGAAACTTGGCATCAAATGCTTTCATGAGGGCTTGGACTTCGGGCGAAGCGTTTTGAACTCGCGGTGTGTACCATGCGAGAAACTCATCTAACCCTGCGGGCAGATCCTTTTGTTGCGTTATGCGTGTAGCGGCGGTGGGGTCATTAAGCACCTTTTGAATTGCCTTTTGCGTTGGGGATGGTGTGGATTGATACCAAAGCACAACCGAGACCGCACACAGAATCACAACTGAAAACACAATCAGAAAAACGGTTCGCCGTTTCATCTTTGACTCCTTTTGAAGTGAAATCGTCCGCCTGCTTTGCACTTCTCAAGGAGGCGGACGATTTGGTGAGTGGTTTTAACCGCCTCCGCCGCCGCCACTACCACTGCCGTGCTGGTGCGGCCAATGGCAATCCTTTGGATTCGCTAGACCACATTTGCCCTTTGCTGTTGCCCACCCATACGGCGGTGTATTATGACCACCTTCGCCGAATTGATACCAATGCTTGAAATAGCTTGTCCCCCATTTGACGGGGCCCCACCCCTTGACCTTTAGCGTGAACGATTTCTTCCATTTTTTGGGGCTGTTGCTCCACGATGCCAGATAGACGTGAAGATCGCAGTCACCACTAGCCGACCAGCCGATTGGCTTACCCTTCGCTACGAGATCCGCGTTTATATCGGCCCAGGCATCCCACAGCCACAATCCGCTGGGTTGTTGAGTGCGTCTGTTTCCGTTTGCATAAAGGCTGACACTGACCCCATTGTTGGAGTCGCTATCTGTGTCGGCGTGAGCGTGGACGGGTTTATCGGATTGAATTGCTACTGCCAAAATTGCTACTGCCAAAATGATGAACAGAGCAAAGTAGAATAGGTTGATGCCTCGAAAATAAGTCATTGGGTTGTTCCTTTCACGCTTAATAGCGATTGATGTGATGGTCGAAACAGATAAAGTCTCCCTGCAACGAAATAGGGGTTTGGTTCTGTTTCGGATAAGGGTGATTTGATTGTTGGGTTATGGATGACACCACTTCACCATTATTCGCCTGCTCAAAGGCGTGGTAGAGGCAGCTCTCGGAAGTGATAACCGTGTATGCCTCTACCAAAGCTGTGTACTTTGGATAATATCAGCTAAGCTCTGGATAATTTTCAGACGCTTCGCCGCATGGCAACTCGGAGATGAACAGAGCGAACACGCTGAAAATATTTTCCTTTACGACTGAAAACATTTTACAATAAACCGCCAATCCAGTCAATTAGGGCATCCCCTGTTTTGCTATAGGGGATGCCCTTGTTTTTCTTTGGGGGGTTACCCCCAATCCCGAATAGAGGTTCAAGAATGGCAGGTATTGGAGGGCCCAGAGAACTTGAAGCATGATAGATGAAAAAAGTCGCAGATTATTCCTGTCTTTGCATCCATCTAACGGCGTGGTAGGCCAACTTCGTGGCGTTCTTTAGTGGTTTACTTTCTAAATTTATATGAGATCTGGGAGCCTGATTATCGCCATTTCGTCCGTCAGGGTAGGTACAAGACCTACCCCTACAATTCATACGAATTTAGTCCTAACTTTTGTTTAATCTGCTGTGATTGTTTCAGTGAGATAGATGTCGCCTGCTAAAACGGTGCGAATTGCCGATACAATGATTTCCAATGATGCGTTCTTCATCAGATAACCTCTGGCTCCGGCGTTGAGTACCGGTTCAGCGTAGTCAGACTCTGGACGGGCCGAAAACACTAGTGCTTTGTCAATCAAAATTTTGAGGGTAACATAATTTTACTAACCCCGATTTATTCCTGATAAAATCTAGGTTAACTGAAATTCAATGTAAAATCTTTACCCTCAATTTATAAGTGGATAGAACACTAGTATTAAAGACGCATTTTAGAGATGAAATCTCCCGGAGGTGATTATTTTTTTTTTTGCAATCAGACGCAAGACTATGAAGATTTGTGTCAGGGATGCGATAACCGCCTAGACAGTCCGTGAGGGAATGTTCCCTATTAACTCTGACTTTGCTCCTCATTGATGGATCATGGGATGATTGATTTGAAAAAAGGGACCGCACCGTGTACGATCCCTTTAAGTCAATGGTAAAGGGTTTGGGAGGCGTTCAGCATTTAGTTGGTCGGCAACGCTCTGGCCGTTCGGACACTGGCTCTGACGCACAGAAGAACAGCGGCAATGCCCAATACCCGTGAATTTGGAGCGAACAGACTCACACGAGCTCCAACTTCGCCAACGGTGTCCGCACGATGAATATCCCAGGTCCCCCAGGCTGTTCACTCGGTTCAAGGTCGTAAAAAACGGTGCCAATCGTCTCATCATCAATCTGCACAGTGCGCGGCCAACCCCTCCCCATAATGCGCCGGCCCGGGTTATGTACTTCAAAAGCAGGGTCAAACGCCCAAGTGAGGCCATCGTCACGCGAGATAGCCAGTTCATAGCTATACTCGCCATCATGCCCAACGCCGTAGACGATATACGTCAAAATAATGAGGTTGTTGTTCAGTACGGTTAGGTCATATCCAGCGACCCCGAAGTGCGGGAACACGCCCAACGCCTCCCAGCTGTTGCCCCCATCCGTAGAGCGCAGCCCCCGAACCATATTCCCTGGGACACCGACAGGCACAGGCGCATCAGCCTGCGGCGCGCCGCTGACTAAGGTATTGTTATGGGTACGGACAATCGGCACCATGCCGTGATTCCGAAGATCACCAAACGCGGAGAGCTCGTCTGTCTCAAGGTTGTACAACACTGTACGGTCATAGAACGGGCAGACCCACTGGGTATTTGACAACTCAACGACTGCGTGGCGCATACAGGTGTAATTCGTATGGTCGGTAATGGGATAAGACCGCGATTCCGACCATGTTTCCCCCTCGTCGTTGCTGATGCAATACTGCGGCTCTCGCCACAGCGTATCGCCCGTTTTCCGATAACATGACCAGTTCAGCAAAATCCGCCCGTCATTCAGTGTGGTCAATGACCCCGGATAGATCGAGCAGTCGAGAATGACGGGGATAGCGGTGGGAATACTCCATGTCGTTCCGCCATCGCTTGAGCGGCTTAACAGCAGTTCCTTTCCGCCTCCGCCCTCTTTGTTGTAGACAGCAAGTATCGTGCCGCTTTGCGTGACACATGCGGCTGGGTGAACATGCCCGCCAATGACATCGGCGATGCGTATCGGTTCGTTGATGCTATTTTTCATCATGGTTGATTGCCTCTCTTTATGGGTGAGTGATATACAGAAGTTTAACGCGAAGACGTAGAAATTTAACGCAAAGTCAGAATAGAAAAAACTCGGGTTTAGTTATATCACAAAATTCGTTTTTAGGAAAGCACCAATCCCATTTTGTTGATAAAGCTTGACAATAATACAGATCTCAAGTAGGATAACCCAAGTTGCTACCTAATTATCATGTTCTGGTTTTTCTTCTTTGCGCCCTTGCGCCTTTGCGTTCTATTTTTAGACAACTCACGCAGGAGAACCCACTGTGACAATCCAGAATCATCTTACCAACACAGCAGAGCTATCCCAAGTCAAAGCACTGACATTCGACGTGTTTGGGACCGTCGTGGACTGGTATAACTCCATTATCACAGATGGCGAACAGTTTGGAAGCGAACACGGGATTGACGTGGACTGGAGCGAGTTCGCTTTGGCGTGGCGGGCAGGGTATGGCCCGGCTATGGGGCGCGTCCGGCGTGCGGAATTGCCGTGGCTAAAAATTGATACGTTGCACCGCATGATTTTGGACGAGCTGCTTGATAAATTTGAGATTAAGGGGTTGAGCGAATCCGAAAAAGACCATCTCAATCGGGTGTGGCACCGACTGAAGCCGTGGCCCGATGCCATCAGCGGGCTTCAGCGACTGCGGAAACGGTTTATCGTAGCATCCCTTTCTAACGGCAACATCGCTCTGCTCACCAATATGGCGAAATTCTCAGGCTTGCCGTGGGATTGCATCCTGTCTGCCGAATTGGCAAAGCACTATAAGCCCGACCCAGAAGTCTACCAAACCGCGGCAGACCTGCTCGGACTTCCACCGAATCAGGTTATGATGGTTGCCGCTCACCTTGGGGATCTCCGCGCCGCACGGGCAGTGGGGTTTAAGACAGCGTTTGTCCCCCGACCTTTGGAATTTGGCCCCGACAATGCACCAGACGTTACCCCTCAGCCTTGGTTTGATTTGGTCGCCACCGACTTCAATGAGCTGGCAACCCAGTTGGAAACTTAGCCAGACATGCAATAAATTCACAACGACAAACGGGAGAATTAGACCTATGTACAAGAGTGTCAAAGTCAAAGTGGAACCGCTTACCCCTGAAGCCTTTGAGCCGTTCGGAGAGGTGATTGAGACATTTGAAGCCGCCGAGCCAGAAATACAGAAGGGTGGACTTAGGACGAATGCGTATACAGTCTCCGCCGCTCTTTCAAATATTTCTTCAGAGGCTAATACAGAAGAACGGACACCCCTCTCAGAAGGGCTCCAGCGAGCACATTTCGCCTATCATACGGATGCAGGTCAGGCGTTCTATCCGAGTCGTCACTGTCCAACGGTCTACTTTGTCGGCCCCATTAAAGAGACTTTAGAGGCTGAAGATGTGCGCGCCTTCTATACGGATGGGAGATTGGGTATCTGTATGGGTCTAAAAGTATGGCACACGATGCCGATCTGTGTGGAAGGCACTGAAGTCTATCAGACTGTGCGTGGTGACCAAGACTATCACGCCCATTCCGTTGAGGTTGATTTTGACCTAGAGCATGGCGTGGCACTTGAACCAGATCTGGAGAATTTCACCCCCGCCCCGTAAACTCGAAATCCCCCAGACCGTGGGTGAGAAATCCCCGGACCGTGGGTGGGAAATCCCTTTCCCACTTGAGCCAGTAGATGAAAGGATGGAAGGGAACAGACTGGAAAGGTGAAAGGTATGGAGTGAAAAAGCGCATCGTTTTCTTCCAATCTTCCATCCTTCCAATTCTATTCTTCCAACCTTCCATTTTCAGAGCATGAACTTTAATGTTCAAACCTGCTTAAAGAAAGATTATGATGTTTGATTTGAAATCGAAGGGGGGCGATGTCAACGAACACGGCTATTGCGTACTTGAGTCCGTTTACGATGACCGCGAACAAGAACAGATACGGGCCATCTTCAAAGGGTTGTGCGATAAAAAAGGCGGATTTTCGTCCGAGCGTCCAACCATCGCCTTCCACCCGCTCCTAGAGTGGGGGCCGGAGATGGCACCCTTCTTTGCGAAGTCGGTCGTCGTGGATACAATGGCGGAAGTCTTTCAGGACGATGTACGGCTAGCACACAGCGGTGCGGCGGTTTTTAACAATGCGCTCGTTGGGGAAACGCTCACCCATTGGCACGCCCATTACGCTTGGGACATCCCCCCGACCGGCCTTAAACGGGACAATCCCGAGCGTGTTCTCTGCAACATCTACGTGGACGGCTCTGGACCCGAGATTGGACCGCTCATCGTCCTACCGCGTAAACTCAACGATTCCGTTGAAGCAGAGGGCGATGTCGGAGAACAATGGGAAGAACAGGTGGAGGTTGTGATTCCGCCGGGTTCAGCGGTCATCTTTGACACCGCCGTGTGGCACTGCTCCAAGCGTGGAAACTCTTCCAAACTCCGCCATCTGTGGGGTGGACATTATCAGGGGTGGAGTAACCCGACCCCACACCCAGAGGATAACACCGCCGATAACGCCACAGTGGTAGCATATAAAGAGGAATTGCCTGTATTACGAGGACTGTTAGACGGCCCCAAATAACCGAGGATGGTTTATAACTCCGGTTTTCCCACCCCCGGTAGGCGTGCTCCACCCCGGTAGGAGCGTGTTTCCAACCGCGCCGGTCATCCGATACCTTGGTAGGCGCGTGTTTTCAACCGCGCCGAGTGTGCGTCTGCAAATTACCTAATTTATTTTTTTAAACTTCATCCAACCGCACCTACCGGATTAAACCTCTAGGATTGGCGGATTTACCTCCTACCATAACAAAGGAGAGATTAATCATGCAAATAGACCCACAACAGTTGATGGACGACGGTTTTATCATCATACGGGAGTGTATCCCTTCAAACCGACTCGATCAGTTACGGAACAGCTTTGAGAAAATCGTTGACCGACAAAGGGAGATATGGGCAAACGAACGGAACCCCGATGACCCGCCCGGCGGTGTTTGGGAGACGGGTGGCCAACCGCGTGTCTCCTTTAGCCCGCTGATTGACGAGGAAACTGCGGACACCGTTGAATTCTGTCTACACGAAAATACCCTCGGTGTCAGTTGTCAGGGGATGCAGGCACCGGAGTCAATGCTCAAGTACATCACCCTGATGTGTAGCCCGGTGAAAGACCACGGGCCATCAGGGTGGCACCGGGACATTGAACCGTATCGTGACGGTCCGTTGTGCGGTTTGCAGGCGGATATGGCGGAAAATGGCATCGGCACAGTCCAATGGAACATCGCGCTTTACGACGACGATGTCTTCTGGCTGGTGCCTGGCAGTCACCGCCGCCCTAACACCGAGGCGGAAAACCGCCAACTGCTTGAGAACCCTCGCGCCCCATTGCCCAACAGTATCCCACTGAAACTCAGAGCAGGTGAGGGTGCCGTCTATTCCAATGCCGCGCTACACTGGGGGAGCAACTACAGCACCAAATTGAGACGGACCATCCACTTGGCCTACCGAGCCTTTGGTAGTGCCACCTTCTCCTATCGCGTCTATCTCAACTGGAATTTGGAACACACCCGTCACCTCTCGCCTTGGGCACGAGAGACCTTCGAGCAGTTCGCCGCACGATTCGCTCACGAGTTCGACCTCATCGCGCAGACATTTCGCGCTGTCGTAGATAAAGATGAGACCGCATTTCGAGCAGGACTTGCAAAACTCCACCCCGGCGAAAAGGAACGGATGGTCTGCGTCATGCAGTTGACCAAATTGGCGTACAAAGTCCATCGACTCAATCACCCCGATGTCGCTGAGTTGGGGCCACCGGCACAAGCTGGGGCAATCGCGTGGCCACTGGATAGCCTTGAAGTCCTCAAGAGCGTGGCAGATCGGTTCACCCGGTCCGAAACCGATCTGCTCTGGAGTCGCTGCTCCATCATGGACGACCACCTCAAATCCGAGGCCGACCAATACACCCCCGGCTTCCAAACCGGCCCAACCAAATACATCTTCCACGAGATGCCCGCCAATTTTGAGGTAGAGGATTTCATTGCCAGTTGGTAAAATTTAACGCGAGGGCGCAGGAAAGAAAAGATGCTGTGCGTCTTTGCGTTCTATTTTTCTTATCCAGGTGGTTATATTCTATCACATTAACGCCCCCCTTCCAAGCCGTATGTTGAAATTAGATTTCTTTCTGGACTCGGTTCTGATCTTCCGTGTGTATTCCGTTTGGGCTATGTGACACTCTCCTACCAATTGCGAATTGTTGCCCGCTGAAGGCAACAAAACCGAATTCGGCTGGTATACAAGGCACAAATAATCCAATATTTGACAATTTTTTGGACGCAGGTTGTAGAACGTATCATTTTTGCAACACGGTGTATTATTATTGCCACAACTCAAAGGCAATCTATGTCGTAGAGAGCGCGCCGAATCAACGGTTGAGATAACTCACAACTTACAACTATGCGTCAGTTTGATAAACGTAAGATTATGGCATCTAAATTGCACCGTGTTGTGATAGTCACCGAATTCTTTAAGGTTAATCCGAGTTGTCACCTTGATAAGAAAAGGATCAGGAATAGGGGGCAACTTGGGTTACTTAACAACCTGCTGCGAAGCGATATAGCATTGTAGGCGCGGATTCTCACATCCGCCCGTGTGCATTTTTTGACAAACACTTTACATCCTAGATGGCAATTCACTTTCAAAAAGGAGAACCGCATCATGAAAACAGTTGTAACGCTACTGATTCTTTTAACGCTATTTTCACTCAATACCTTTGCCCAAGATTCTCCACAATGGCACCTGCCGGATGGTGTCAAAGCGCGCCTCGGTAAAGGATGGGTATTTGAAATTGCGTATTCTCCAGATGGCACACGGCTCGCACTAGCAGGTGGTATCGGCATTTGGCTCTATGATACGGCAACCCATCAAGAGGTTGCCCTGCTCACCGGGCATAAGTCTTGGGTCAGAAGCGTCGCATTCAGCCCGGATGGCAGCACAATCGCTACTGGGAGTGACGACAAGACCATCCGGTTCTGGGATGCCAGAACGGGCGCGCCCAAAAACACAATCACGGAGTATACGTCTAGTGTCAGAAGCGTCGCATTCAGCCCGGATGGCAGCACAATCGCTACTGGGGGTTCCGACGATACCATCCGGCTCTGGGATGCCAGAACGGGTGCCCACAAGAGGATACTCACAGGGCATACGTCTTATATCTTAAGCGTCGCATTCAGTCCGGATGGCCGGACAATCGCTAGTGGGAGTGACGATGATACCATCCGTCTCTGGGATGCCGATACGGGTACGCACAAAAATACACTCACGGGGCATACGGATAAGATCAGAGAGGTCGCGTTCAGCCCGGATGGTGGCACCCTGGCTAGCGGAAGTTACGACGATACCATCCGTCTCTGGGATGCCGATACGGGTGCACACAAAAACACATTCACCGGACATACGGGTAATGTAAATAGCGTTGCGTTCAGCCCGGATGGCCGGACAATCGCTAGTGGGAGTTCCGACGATACCATCCGTCTCTGGGATGCCGGAACGGGCGCACACAAAAACACACTCACGGGGCATACGTTTGGGGTCAGTAACGTCGCGTTCAGCCCGGATGGCTTCACAATCGCTAGTGGGGGTAAGGATATCTACCTCTGGGATGCCGGAACAGGCGCGCACAAAAAAACAATCACCGGGCATACGGGTGATGTAAACAGCGTCGCGTTCAGCCCGGATGGCTTCACAATCGCTAGTGGGAGTAAGGATATCTACCTCTGGGATGCCGGAACAGGCGCGCACAAAAAAACAATCACCGGGCATACGGGTGATGTAAACAGCGTCGCGTTCAGCCCGGATGGCTTCACAATCGTTAGTGGAAGTGGATATATCTCCCTCTGGGATGCCAGAACAGGCGCACACAAAAAAACAATCACGGAGTATACGCGTTCGGTCTTTAGCGTTGTGTTCAGTCCAGATGGCCGCACCCTGGCTAGCGGCAGTTCAAACAATACCATCCAGCTCTGGGATGCCGATACGGGCGTACGCAAAAACATAATCACGGGGCATACGGATGGAGTTTTAAGCGTTGCGTTCAGTCCTGATGGCCGCACCCTGGCTAGCGGGAGTGACGACGATACCGTCCGGCTCTGGGATGCCGATACGGGCGCGCACAAAAACACACTCATCGGACATACGGGTTGGGTCAGTAGCGTTGCGTTCAGCCCGGATGGCCGGACAATCGCTAGTGGGAGTTCCGACGATACCATCCGTCTCTGGGATGCCGATACGGGCGCGCACAAAAACACACTCACCGGGCATGCGTTTAGAGTCAAAAGCGTCGCGTTCAGCCCGGATGGCCGGACAATCGCTAGTGGGAGTTCCGACAATACCATCCAGCTCTGGGATGTTGATACGGGCGCGCACAAAAACACACTCACCGGGCATACGTTTGGAGTCAGAAGCGTCGCGTTCAGCCCGGATGGACACACCCTCGCTAGTGGGAGTGGCGACGGCACCGTGCTCCTGTGGGAGCTACCCCCTGCCGCCAGCGTGAACACCAGAGTAAGTGTTTCGCCGTCCCTAGTGCCATCACCTGCTATCGGAGAGCAACTCACGCTCTCCCTCAAAATCGCAGACGGTGGAAACGTCGCAGGCTACCAGACAACGGTGACGTTCGATACTTCCGCTCTCCGATATGTTTTAAGTGCCAATGGCGACTACCTTCCAGCGGGCGCGTTCTTTGTGCCACCTATTGTCAAGGAAAATCAGGTGACGCTTGCCTCAACTGCACTCGCCGGGGTGAAGCACGGTGATGGCACACTCGCGACTATCACCTTTGAGGTCGTTGCGGTCAAGGCATCGAGGTTGACGTTATCCAAAGTCACCCTTGTTAATCCAGATGGGGAGCCTACGTTCCCTATCGTTGAAAATGGAGAGGTGATCGAACCGCCACAAATCTTTGGGGATGTCAACCGCGACAGCATCGTGAACATCCAAGATTTGGTACTCGTTGGCTCAAACTTTAGGCAGACAGGAGAGAACCGGGCGGATGTCAACGGCGATGGCGTAGTCGATATCGTGGATTTGGTGTTGGTTGCCGGGGCGATACGCAACGTGGCAACCGCGCCTGCCGCACATCCTCAAGCATTTGCGATGCTCACTGCCGCCGATGTCGCAGGTTGGCTCGCCCAAGCAGGGCAACTAGCCCTCACGGATGCAACATCCCAAAGAGGGGTTATCTTCCTTGAACAACTCCTTGCGGCGTTGACTCCGAAAGAGACAACCTTGTTGCCCAACTATCCAAATCCGTTCAATCCTGAGACGTGGATACCGTACCACCTCGCCCACGCCGCGGATGTAACGCTCACGCTCTATGACAAGAAAGGCACGGTGGTACGTCAGCTGGATTTAGGGCATCAGCCTGCGGGCTTCTACACCGCTCGGTCAAAAGCCGCCTATTGGAACGGCCGCAACGCAAGCGGAGAATCCGTCGCAAGCGGCATCTATTTCTACCAACTCCGGGCGGGGGATTATTCCGCGTTACGGCGGATGGTTATCGTTAAGTAGCACATCTCTGCTCGGCTTGGAACCCCAAATGCAAGCCATTTAGCCATAGGAAGTGACTTAACAATCCATCGCGAACGATATAGCATTGTAGGTGCGGATTTCCATATCCGTCCGTGTGCATTTTTTGACAAGACTTTACATCCTAGGTGCCAATTCACTTTCAAAAAGGAGAACTCCATCATGAAAACCACCGTGACGTTACTCATTCTTTTTACCCTGTTTTCACTCAACACCTTCGCCCAAGATTCCCCACAATGGCACCTGCCGGGTGGTGCCAAAGCGCGTCTCGGTAAAGGCAGGATCTATGAGATACAGTATTCACCCGACGGCACTCGTCTCGCGGTGGCAAGTGGCATCGGCATTTGGCTCTACGATACCGAGACCCATCAAGAGGTCGCCCTGCTCACCGGGCATACGTCTGTGGTCAGAAGCGTCGCGTTCAGCCCGGATGGGCGGACGCTCGCCAGTGGGAGTGACGACGAGACCATCCGTCTCTGGGATGCGGTCACGGGTGTGCACCAGCGGACACTCAGGGGGCATACGTCTTGGGTCAGAAGCGTCGCGTTCAGCCCGGATGGCCGTACAATCGCTACTGGAAGTTTTCAGGAAATCCGTCTCTGGGATGCGGTATCGGGCGCACACCAGCGGACACTCACGGGGCATACGCATAATGTCGAAAGCCTCGCGTTCAGCCCCGATGGCCGCACCCTCGCTAGTGGGAGTACCGACGAGACCATCCGTCTCTGGGATGCGGTCACGGGTACGCACCAGCGGACGCTCACGGGGGATACGGTTTGGGTCTACAGCGTCGCGTTCAGCCCGGATGGCCGCACTCTCGCTAGTGGGAATTGGGACGATACCATCCGTCTCTGGGATGCGGCCATGGGTACGCACCAGCGAACCCTCACGGGGCATAAGTCTAGTGTCTACAGCGTCGCGTTCAGCCCGGATGGCCACACCCTCGCTAGTGGGGGGTTTCAGGAAATCCGTCTCTGGGATGCGGTATCGGGTGCCCACCAGCGGACCCTCACAGGGCATACGGATTGGGTCTTAAGCGTCGCGTTCAGCCCGGATGGCCGCACAATCGCTAGTGGGAGTTCTAAGGAAATCCGTCTCTGGGACGCGGAATCCGGTGTGCATAAGCGGACGCTCACGGGGCATACGGATGAGGTCGAAAGCGTTGCGTTCAACCCGGATGGCCGTACAATCGCTAGTGGGAGTGCCGACAAGACCATCTATCTCTGGGATGCGGTATCGGGCGCGCACCAGCGGACGTTCACGGAGCATAAGTCTTATGTCTACAGCGTCGCGTTCAGCCCGGATGGTCGCACCCTCGCTAGTGGGAGTGGTGACAGGACCATCTGTCTCTGGGACGCGGAATCCGGTGTGCACAAGCAGACGCTCACGGGGCATACGAATTCGGTCAGAAGCGTTGCGTTCAGCCCGGATGGCTTCACAATCGCTAGTGGGAGTTTAGACGATACCATCCGTCTCTGGGATGCGGTTACGGGCGCGCACAAGCAGACGCTCACGGGGCATACGAATTCGGTCAGAAGCGTTGCGTTCAGCCCGGATGGCCGCACCCTCGCTAGTGGGAGTTTAGACGAGACCATCCGTCTCTGGGATGCCGGAACGGGCGCGCACCAGCGGACCCTCACCGGGCATACGTCTAGGGTCTCAAGCGTCGCGTTCAGCCCGGATGGCAGTACAATCGCTAGTGGGAGTTCCGACAAGACCATCTGTCTCTGGGATGCGGTATCGGGCGCGCACCAGCGGACGCTCAGGGGGCATACGTGGCCTGTTTTAAGCGTCGCGTTCAGCCCGGATGGCCGCACCCTCGCTAGTGGGAGTTCCGACGATACCATCCGTTTCTGGGATGCGGTATCGGGCGCGCACCAGCGGACCCTCACGGGACATACGTATAATGTCTGGAGCGTCGCGTTCAGCCCGGATGGCCGCACCCTCGCTAGTGGGAGTGCCGACGGCACCGTGCTCCTGTGGGAGCTGCCCCCTTCCTCCGCCACTAACACCACGGTGAGCGTTTCGCCCTCCCCAGTGCCATCACCTGCTGTCGGAGCGCAACTCACGCTCTCCCTCAACATCGCGGGCGGAGAAAACGTCGCAGGCTACCAGACAACGGTGACGTTCGATACCGCCGCCCTTCGCCATGTTTCAAGTGCCAACGGCGACTACCTCCCAGCGGGCGCGTTCTTTGTGCCACCGGTTGTTGAAGGAAATCAGGTGACGCTCGCATCAACCGCGCTCGCCGGGGTGGGCAACGATGATGGCACACTTGCCACCCTCACCTTTGAAGTTGTTGCAGTCAAAGCATCCACGTTGACCTTATCCGAGGTCGCCCTTGTTGATCCGGATGGGGAGCGTTCGTTCCCCATCATTGAAAATGGAGAGGTGATCGAACCACCACAACTCGTCGGGGATGTCAACAACGATGGTGTGGTGAACATCCAAGATTTGGTACTCGTTGGCTCAAACTTTAGGCAGATAGGAGGGAACAGAGCGGATGTCAACGGCGACGGCGTAGTCGATATCGTGGATTTGGTGTTGGTTGCCGGGGCGATACGCAACGTGGCAACCGCGCCTGCCGCACATCCCCAAGCATTTGCGATGCTCACTGCCGCCGATGTCGCAGGTTGGCTCGCCCAAGCACGGCAACTAGCCCTCACGGATGCAACATCCCAAAGAGGGGTTATCTTCCTTGAACAACTCCTTGCGGCGTTGACTCCGAAAGAGACAACCTTGTTGCCCAACTATCCAAATCCGTTCAACCCTGAGACGTGGATACCGTACCACCTCGCCCACGCCGCGGATGTAACGCTCACGATCTATGACAAGAAGGGCACGGTGGTGCGTCAGTTGGATTTAGGGCATCAACCTGCGGGGTTCTACACCGCTCGGGCAAAGGCGGCGTATTGGAACGGCTGCAACGCGAGCGGCGAATCGGTCGCAAGCGGTGTGTATTTCTACCAACTCCGTGCGGGAGATTATTCTGCGTTACGGCGGATGGTGATTCTCAAGTAGCATCACCTTCCTGCTCGGCTTGGAACTCCAAATGCAAGCCATTTAGCCATATAGGGCTATTTAGTTTTCCGTTTTTCGACTCACTGCCGCAGGGAGTCGCGATTCGGAGATCGCTCCTACAGCGAAGAGACCTCAATTCGGAGATCGAGGCTACTGGAGAATTAAATGCCCCTATTAGCCATAGGAAGCTACTTGACAATCCACTGGAACGATATAGCATTGTAGGTGTGGATTTCCATATCCGTCCGTGTGCATTTTTTGACAAGACTTTACATCCTAGGTGCCAATTCACTTTGAAAAAGGAGAGCTGTATCATGAAAACAACCGTAACGTTACTTATTCTTCTAACCCTATTTTCACTCAACACCTTCGCCCAAGATTCCCCACAATGGGGTTCACCCGATGGTGCCAAAGCGCGTCTCGGCAAAGGCAGGATCTATGAGATACAGTATTCACCCGACGGCACTCGTCTCGCGGTGGCAAGTGGGATCGGTATTTGGCTCTACGATACCGAGACCCATCAAGAGGTCGCCCTGCTGACTGGGCATACATCTGTGGTGAGAAGCGTGGCGTTCAGCCCGGATGGGCGGACAATCGCCAGTGGGAGTGACGACGATACCATCCGTCTCTGGGATGCGGTCACGGGTGTGCCCCAGCGGATCCTCAGGGGGCATACGTCTTGGGTTAGAAGCGTGGCGTTCAGCCCGGATGGGCGGACAATCGCTAGTGGAAGTTTTCAGGAAATCCGTCTCTGGGACGCGGTCACAGGCGCGTACCAGTGGACGCTCACGGGGCATACGCATAATGTCGAAAGCGTCGCGTTCAGTCCGGATGGGCAGACGCTCGCCAGTGGAAGTTTGCAGGAAATCCGTCTGTGGGATGCGGTCACGGGTGTGCACCAGCGGACGCTCACGGGGCATACGGATTGGATCGAAAGCATTGCGTTCAGCCCGGATGGTCGCACACTCGCTAGTGGGAGTAGATATATCTACCTCTGGGATGCCGGAACGGGCGTACGCAAAAACACACTCACCGGGCATAAGTCTAGTGTTGAAAGCGTTACGTTCAGCCCGGATGGTCGCACCCTCGCTAGTGGGGGGTTTCAGGAAATCCGTCTGTGGGATGCGGTCACGGGTGTGCACCAGTGGACACTCACGGGGCATACGGATTGGGTCGAAAGCATTGCGTTCAGCCCGGATGGCCGCACCCTCGCTAGTGGGAGTTCTAAGGAAATCCGTCTCTGGGACGCGGAATCCGGTGTGCATAAGCGGACGCTCACGGGGCATACGGATGAGGTCGAAAGCGTTGCGTTCAACCCAGATGGCCGTACAATCGCTAGTGGGAGTGCCGACAAGACCATCTATCTCTGGGATGCGGCCATGGGTACGCACCAGCGGACGTTCACGGAGCATAAGTCTTATGTCTACAGCGTCGCGTTCAGCCCGGATGGTCGCACCCTCGCTAGTGGGAGTGGTGACAGGACCATCTGTCTCTGGGACGCGGAATCCGGTGTGCACAAGCAGACGCTCACGGGGCATACGAATTCGGTCAGAAGCGTTGCGTTCAGCCCGGATGGCTTCACAATCGCTAGTGGGAGTTTAGACGATACCATCCGTCTCTGGGATGCAGTTACGGGCGTGCACAAACAGACCCTCACGGGGCATACGTCTTATGTCTTAAGCGTCGCGTTCAGCCCGGATGGCAGTACAATTGCTAGTGGGAGTTGGTATCAGGATCGGACCATCCGTCTCTGGGATGCGGTTACGGGCGCGCACAAGCAGACCCTCACCGGGCATACGTCTAGTGTCTTAAGCGTCGCGTTCAGCCCGGATGGCCGGACTCTCGCTAGTGGGAGTGCCGACAGGACCATCTGTCTCTGGGATGCGGTAACGGGCGCGCACCAGCGGACGCTCAGGGGGCATACGTGGCCTGTTTTAAGCGTCGCGTTCAGCCCGGATGGACACACCCTCGCTAGTGGGAGTTCCGATGATACCATCCGTCTCTGGGATGCGGTATCGGGCGCGCACCAGCGGACCCTCAGGGGGCATACGTATAATGTCTCAAGCGTCGCGTTCAGCCCGGATGGACACACCCTCGCTAGTGGGAGTGCCGATGGCACGGTGCTCCTGTGGGAACTGCCTCCTTCCGCCACCACTAACGCCACGGTGAGCGTTTCGCCCTCCCCAGTGCCATCACCTGCTATCGGAGCGCAACTCACGCTCTCCCTCAACATCGCGGGCGGAGAAAACGTCGCAGGCTACCAGACAACGGTGACGTTCGATACCGCCGCCCTTCGATATGTTTCAAGTGCTAACGGCGACTACCTCCCATCGGGCGCGTTCTTTGTGCCACCGGTTGTTGAAGGAAATCAGGTGACACTCGCATCAACCGCACTCGCCGGGGTGGGCAACGATGATGGCACACTTGCCACCCTCACCTTTGAAATTGTTGCAGTCAAAGCATCCACGTTGACCTTATCCGAGGTCGCCCTTGTTGATCCGGATGGGGAGCGTTCGTTCCCCATCATTGAAAATGGAGAGGTGATCGAACCACCACAACTCGTCGGGGATGTCAACAACGATGGTGTGGTGAACATCCAAGATTTGGTGCTCGTTGGCTCAAACTTTGGGCAGACGGGCGAGAACCGAGCGGATGTCAACGGCGATGGCGTAGTCGATATCGTGGATTTGGTGTTGGTTGCCGGGGCGATACGCAACGTGGCAACCGCGCCTGCCGCACATCCCCAAGCATTTGCGATGCTCACTGCCGCCGATGTCGCAGGTTGGCTCGCCCAAGCACGGCAACTAGCCCTCACGGATGCAACATCCCAAAGAGGGGTTATCTTCCTTGAACAACTCCTTGCGGCGTTGACTCCGAAAGAGACAACCTTGTTGCCCAACTATCCAAATCCGTTCAATCCTGAGACGTGGATACCGTACCACCTCGCCCACGCCGCCGATGTAACGCTCACGCTCTATGACAAGAAGGGTACGGTGGTGCGTCAGTTGGATTTAGGGCATCAGCCTGCGGGCTTCTACACCGCTCGGGCAAACGCCGCCTATTGGAACGGCCGCAATGCAAGCGGCGAATCGGTCGCAAGCGGTGTCTATTTCTACCAACTCCGGGCGGGGGATTATTCCGCGTTGCGGCGGATGGTGATTGTCAAGTAGCACATCTCTGCTCGGCTTGGAACCCCAAATGCAAGCCATTTAGCCATAGGAAGTGACTTGACAATCCACCGCGAACGATATAGCCTATACTCCGCAGTTGTGGATGCGAATTGAGAGAATTGATGGTATCCTTTTCGTAATCCCATTCTTTAGGGGAAGATTTAATGACACAACTCGTTTGCGCCATAAAATGACGGGGTGGGTTTGCCAATATCCCCTCCAATTTGAGTTTTACAACTTATTTTTTAATAACCGGGTTGACAGCGGTTAAAAATGCGATAAATTGATGTCGGCGTCAACCTCTGGTGCTTCACTTGACTTTTGAGATATTATCCCCTGAAAATAAGAAGTGGCCTATCTTCAAGGGGATATCTAATTGATTTGGGTTCATGGCGAAAGGTTGACAAAGGTTGACAGAAAAAAAAAGTGATCAGTCGCGCGTTTTACTGTTAAAGTTTAGCTACTGAAGTTTAAAATTATCGGGTGTATCGGGAGTCGGAACTCCCTCCCACAAGTGAAACGCCATCCACAGGTGAAACTCCATCCACAGGTGAACCCCCTTCACATAGATGGAAATTTCTTTTTATTTCTTCTTAGCTGGCGTAAACAGCCCTGAAATTATTCCCCCTTTTTACATTCTGCTCGCAAACGTGAGTCATGTTAACATATGGTCTAATTGTTTAGCAAGCACATAAAACTCGAGAAAACGGGAGTTTCACACACACGTAATTATTTCTGGTTATAAGCGCACGGTAGGACAGCAGGCCTGCCGGGGCGCGGTCTTTTTGCGTCAAGTCAGATTATCGGATATTCAGGAATTCAATAAATGCAGGAACCGCTCAAAATAGATGCGGAATATCGGATATAGCATTGTAGGTGCGGATTTCCATATCCGTCCGTGTGCATTTTTTGACAAAGATTTTACATCCTAGATGGCAATTCACTTTCAAAAAGGAGAACTGCATCATGAAAACCACCGTAACGTTACTGATTCTTGTCACCTTATGTTCACTCAACGCCTTCGCCCAAGATTCCTCACAATGGGGTCTACCCGAAGGTGCCAAAGCGCGCCTGGGCAAAGGGAAGATCAATGAGATACAGTATTCGCCCGACGGCACCCGTCTCGCGGTGGCGAGTAGCATCGGTATTTGGCTCTATGATATGGAAACCTATCAAGAGGTCGCTCTGCTCACGGGTCATACGGATGGAGTTAATAGCGTCGCGTTCAGTCCTGATGGTCACATCCTTGCGAGTGGGAATTCAGACGATAAGGTGCGCCTGTGGGATGCGGTCAGCGGCGCGCATAAGCGTACCCTCACCGGACATACGTCTAATGTCCATAGCGTCGCGTTCAGTCCTGATGGACGCACAATTGCTAGTGGGAGTTACGACTATACGGTGCGCCTGTGGGATGCGGTCAGTGGAGCGCATAAGCGTACCTTCTCCGGGCATACGTCTGTGGTCTATTGCGTCGCGTTCAGTCCCGATGGCCGCACAATTGCTAGTGGGAGTTACGACCATACGGTGCGCCTGTGGGATGCAGTCAGCGGGACGCATAAGCGTACCCTCACCGGGCATACGTCTGTGGTCTATAGTGTATCGTTCAGCCCCGATGGCCGCACCATCGCTAGTGGAAGTTGGGATAGAACAGTGCGCCTCTGGGATGCGGTGAGCGGGGCGTATAAGCGTACCCTCTCCGGGCATAGGTGGTCTATCCAAAGCGTATCGTTCAGTCCTGATGGCCGCACCATCGCTAGTGGGAGTCGAGACGCTACGGTGCGTCTGTGGGATGCGGTGAGTGGGGCGCATCAGCGTACCCTCTCCGGGCATAGGTGGTCTATCCAAAGCGTATCGTTCAGTCCTGATGGCCGCACCATCGCTAGTGGGAGTCGAGATGCCACGGTGCGACTGTGGGATGTGGTCAGTGGGACGCATAAGAGTACTCTCACCGGACATACGTATAGGTGCCATAGCGTCGCGTTCAGTCCTGATGGACGCACAATCGCAAGTGGAAGTGGAAGTTTGGAGAGTGGTGACAATATGGTATGGCTATGGGATGCAGTCACCTGCACGCATAGGCGTACCCTCACCGGGCATACGGATTTGGTCTGGAGCGTCGCGTTCAGTCCCGATGGGCACACCTTCGCGAGTGGGAGTTGGGATGATACGGTGCGACTGTGGGATGCGGTCACCTGTGCACATAGGCTTACCTTCACCGGGCATACGTCTAATGTCCATAGCGTCGCGTTCAGTCCGGATGGTCGCATCCTCGCGAGTGGAAGTTACGACGATACGGTGAGGCTGTATGATGCGGTCACCGGCGCGCATCAGTTTACCCTCACGGGTCATACGGATGAGATCACTAGCGTCGCGTTCAGTCCTGATGGCCGCACAATCGCTAGTGGGAGTCGCGACGATACGGTGCGGCTGTGGGATGCGGTCAGGGGGACGCATAAGCGTACCCTCACCGGGAATACGTGGTCTGTCGAAAGCGTATCGTTCAGTCCGGATGGTCGCACCCTCGCTGGTGGGTGTGGGGAAAAGATATGGTTGTGGGATGCGGTGAGAGGGGTGCATAAGCGGACCCTCTCCGGGCATACGTCTATTGTCACTAGCGTCGTGTTCAGTCCGGATGGTCGCACAATAGCTAGTGGGAGTTCCGACACAACGGTACGGCTGTGGGATGCGGTCAGAGGGAAGCATCAGCGTACCCTCACCGGGCATACGAATCAGGTGAAGAACGTATCGTTCAGTCCCGATGGTCGCACCCTCGCGAGTGGGAGTTGGGATGGCACAGTACTCCTGTGGGAGCTCACCCCTGCCGCCAACGGGACACCACGGTGAGCGTCTCGCTCTCCCCCAGTGCACATTTCCATCCCCGCTCGGCTTGGATTGCCAAATCCAAGCCACTTAACCATAGAAACCGAGTTTTGCCAAAAAACTCAGTTTCTGAAGTTGCTTGACAATTGACTGCGAGCGATATAGAATTGTAGACACGGATTTCCACATACACCTGTGTACATTTTTTGACATCACATCCCAGATCCAATTCACACTTTCAACAAGGAAAACGGCATCATGAAAACAATTGTGACGTTACTGATTCTGTTAACCCTACTCTCACTCAACACCTTCGCCCAAGACTACACGAAATGGGGCTTACCCGAAGGTGCCAAAATGCGCCTCGGCAAAGGGTGGATAAGTGAGATAAAATATTCGTCCGACGGCACCCGTCTCGCTGTTGCAAGTAGTATCGGTATTTGGCTCTACGATACGGTGTCCCATCAAGAGGTCACCCTGCTCACCGGGCATACGCATTCGGTCTCAAGCGTGGCGTTCAGTCCCGATGGCCGCACCCTCGCTAGTGGCAGTTGCGACAAGACCATCCGCCTATGGGATGCCACGACGGGCGCGCACAAACGCACAATCAGAAGGCATACTTCTGTAGTCTCTAGCGTCACGTTCAACCCCGATAGCCGCACTCTCGCTAGTGGCAGTTACGACAAGACCATCCGCCTCTGGGATGCGGAGTCGGGGATGCCCAAACGCACTCTCACCGGGCATACGGATGAGGTCAATAGCGTAGTGTACAGTCCCGATGGACGCACTCTCGCTAGTACGAGTCGGGATAAGACCATCCGCCTATGGGATGCCACGACGGGCGCACACAAACGCACCCTCATTGGACATCCGGAGAGGGTCAATAGCGTAGTGTACAGTCCCGATGGCCGCACTCTCGCTAGTGGGAGTTATAAGGAAATCCGCCTATGGGATGCCACAACGGGTGCACACAAACACACCCTCGAGCATACAGGTTGGGTCAATAGCGTTGCGTTCGGTCCCTATGGACGCACTCTCACTAGTGGAAGTTATAAGGAAATCCGTCTCTGGGATGCCACAACGGGCGTACACAAACACACCCTCACCGGGCATACGGATGAGGTTTCTAGCATGGCGTACAGTCCCGATGGCCGCACTCTCGCTAGTGGGAGCTATAAGGAAATCCGCCTATGGGATGCGGGATCGGGCGCGCCCATACGCACTCTCACCGGGCATACGTCTGGGCGCTATAGCATGGCGTTCAGTCCCGATGGACGTACTATTGTTAGTGCAAGTTATAAGGCAATCCACCTCTGAGATGCGGAGTCGGGGATGCCCAAACGTACTCTCACCGGGCATACGGGGATTGTCACTAGCGTTGCGTTCAGTCCCGATGGACGTACTATCGCTAGTGGGAGCGCGGATAATACCATCCGCCTCTGGGATACGGAGTCGGGCGCACACATACGCACTTTCACCGGGCATACGTCTAATGTCTATAGCGTTGCGTACAGTCCCGATGGACGTACTATCGCTAGTGGGGGCGCGGATAATACCATCCGCCTCTGGGATGCGGGGGCAGGCGCACACATACGCACCCTCACCGGGCATACGGAGAAGGTCTATAGTGTGGCGTTCAGTCCCGATGGCCGCACTATCGCTACTGCGAGTTGGACAGAAATCCGCCTCTGGGATGCGGAGTCGGGTACGCCCAAACGCACTCTCACGGGGCATACGGGGAGCATCAATAGCATCGCGTTCAGCTCCGATGGACGCACTATCGCTAGTGGGAGCGACGACTATACCATCCGCCTCTGGGATGCCACGACGGGCAGTCACAAACGCACTCTCACGGGGCATACGGGGAGCATCAACAGCGTCGCGTTCAGTCCTGATGGACGCACTCTGGTTAGTAGCAGTTCCGACTATACCATCCGCCTCTGGAATGCGGAAACATTCACGCACAAACACACCCTTACAGGGAATACCTCTTGGTTCACTAGCGTGGCGTTCAGTCCTGATGGCACCACCCTCGCTAGTAGAGGTTACGATGGCACGGTCCTCCTGTGGGAGCTCACCCCTTCCTCCAACGCAACACCACGGTGAGCGTTTCGCTCTCTCCCTAACAAGATGGAAAAACAATACCAATCCGGTTAATTTGGTATTAAGCCGCTGAATCAGAATTTTCACGGTTTATCGCGATGTCAAGCGTGGACACGTCAAGCTCACCGGAGATGAGTTTGGGTAGCAGGAGGTCGCGGGTTTGGCGGAGGTTGGTGTTTTTCATCGCCAGCATCCGTATTGAATCTAACATGGGGGTAACAATATCACTGAAATTTTGAATCAATGAATCTGGAGGGTTAACGATTGGCATTACAGCCAATGCCCCATCCCACGTCGCATAAGGTATCGTGCTCCCCGTTGAATAGTTGCTGGCATACTTAACTGTTGAATCTTGAAATATTGTAAAAAGGTCGAAAGGATAATTGTTGGGGTTCTTCGATCTCAAAACAAAACAGGTCTTTCTGGTAATACCATCGAAAGGGGCGAAAGTTACTTTATGGAAGTAAGCCCGCATGGCACCAAACAGAATATCATTTCTTTTGAAAGCAATTAGGCTACTCTTGGCTTCACGGGATGGCTTGTGCTGCATTAGTGCTATTGAACGTCTCGGAATACAATCAATTGGCACATAAGGCAACGGTTCTAAATGTTTTCCCGGCTTCTCCGTTTTTCTGATGTTGTCAACAATATCTCCCAGCTTTCCTATCTCCCATCCCTTTGGTATCATCCCCAACTCCGACTCCACCATCGGTACCTGCTCATGGCCCGGGAATTGGAATTCAACAAACCATTGTCGATAGATTATTTGCGCCATCTCCTCAAGGATTTGGATGCGGCGGGTGTTGTTAGCAATGAGTTGGTCGTAGGGACTGAGGACTGCGGCGATTTTCTGTTGGGTCGGAAGTGAGGGTAGATTAACCTCTACGTTATAAATTCGGCCCGGTGAAGTGTGCTTGACGGTTGTCCCATTTGCAGTAGCCTTAATCTGATTTCTCACAATGGAAGAGTTGAAAAGGTAGTACAGGAAGGCGCGATTGATTTGGGTGTCATCAAGATCCACTACTTTACCTAAACGTTGATTGTGCAGAAACTTGTCATTTTCTGTGATGAAGGCAGGACTCCCTAAAATCGGTGCGTCTTGAGTTAGGTCTGTCATTACCACTAGAAGGTCGTCAGACTTCAATAGAAATTCCGCTGGAAAGTCACCTATGTAGTATTTTTCTTTGTCGCCTTTTAGTTTTATTCCACCGTCTGGATTAAAGTTGCCCGGAGTCAAGAGGATATATTTGCCTTCTTTGGCGAAGAATTTCCCTTTGAATGCCCATCCGTGCTTAAGCTTGAAATACTGTCCTAGATGTACCGCTTGCCACTTCTCTTTCATCATACTGCCATCTCCAAAATCATCACTAAATTCTGTCTGAATCAAGATCCGAAAACGCCCCCTCAACCACCTCCCGATAAGGCCCGTGCCGTCCAAAGGTCGCAATGGTCCTGATCAGGTTTTGTGGAATGCCGGTGTCGTAACGGTTCCCCTGCACGAGATACCCGTACATCCCCTCCTGAGCCATGACAGTGCCCATCGCATCGCGCAGTTGAATCTCGCCTTTCGTCCGAATATTGTGTTTATAGTTATAGTCGAGGACATCGAACAGGAGCGGGGTCAAAAGATCGATGCCAAAATTGCAAAGGTAGGTCTCATCGGGCAATCCTTCGACGCGTAGATGTTTTCGGGCGAAATTGATGTCCGGTTTCTCCGCAGTCACATCCAAGGCAAAGAGGCCGGGCTGGTCTGGCACACGGTCGCCTCTGACGAGTCCGCTCATAAACAGACGGCTTTCGTGACACTGTTCGATACTCGTTACAGATTTCCCCGCCCGCTCATAGACATCGACCAACTGCCTCGCGCACGGTGTGTCGGTTTTTGAGATATAAACATGGTCTCCGATTAAGACGAGGAACGGTTCAGCCCCAACAAAATCTTTTGCACAGTAGACCGCGTGCCCAAAGCCTTCCTGAGATTCCTGCACGGCGAACTGAATCCGTTTGCCGATCTCTGCAACGCTACCGGCAAGGGCGCGGAGTTCCGCTTTCTGGAGCATCGCATCGGGCACCTCGCCGAAGAAGTATGCCTCAATCGGTGCCTGCTGGTCGGGCTGAATGACAAGGCAGACCTCTTCAACTCCAGCGGCTAACGCTTCGGCTATGATAATCTGGATAGCGGGTTTGGCGATACCGTCCCGGTCAACAATCGGAAAGAGGGCTTTTGGGATTGCCTTCGTCGCGGGAAATAGGCGGGTGCCGTAACCTGCGATGGGTATAACGGCTTTTCGGATGGGTTGCATAAGTTCTTGGATGGAAGGGGGAAGACTGGGAGGGGGGAAGGATGGAAGGGGGGAAGGATGGATGGAAGGGATAAACGCTTCTACTCTGCCAATCCCAATCTTCCACTCTTCCAACCTTCCAATCTTCCATTTCCCTTCTTCCAATCCTATCTTCCATCCCTCCAATCTTCCTCTCTTCCATTCCCTTCTTCCAGTTTCTCTTGGATGCGCGTTTTAAGCTCATCAACCAGCGGCTCAACAAAATCTGAACGGATTGGGGCATCAAGAATAATTTCGTTTTCTTCCTCGTGGTCGCTCAGGAGATCTGTCCAATCGTAATCTTCGTCGAGCTCGCTGTACCAATTGGTTTCGGGGAATATGTCTGTGACAGGGTCGCCAGAGTCTGACATCTCCTGTAGAAACAGGCGCAACCTCGAATCCGCTGAATCCTCTAGCACCTCTTGCACGTCATCGTTTACATCGTCCTCTGAAAAGCTGAAGGTATCGTCGGTTTCCGATGGCTCTCTCTGATCGGATATCACTTCCGACGGACTCGGAGGTGCGCCAGATTCTTCGCTAGGACTCGCGCTGGTGCTTTGGGAATCTTCGACATTCAGAAATTCATACGGGATGGTTAAGGTTGTGCGTTGTGTGGGTGGTGTGTAAGGTCCCCACACCCAGTGGACAACTTGACGAATTGATTTGGTAATGGATCGAAAAATCGGGAGCTTACCGACCGCATCAACTTGAAGGAGTCCAACTATCAACAACACACTTAGTATCAAAATACCGATCGATTTCAGTTTCATTGAGACCCTCGCTTCTCTTGTCCTGATGTTCTAAACCTAACTAAGCTTTGGACAATTTTTAAGAATAAGCAACCTTAAAGAATAAACTTGTAGGAACGGCTTCCCAGCCGTGACTTGGCTTCCCAGCCGTGCCCCCGTAGGAACGGCTTCCCAGCCGTGACTTGGCTTCCCAGCCGCGACTTGGCTTCACAGCCGTGCCCCTTTATGCTAAAATTGGCTTAATTTTTATATTGAAACGGGCTTTATACCACTGACGCACGGAAACCGACAGAGGGCGTATCCCCGCGCCATCCTAACGCAACGCCTTTTTCCGCGGGGGGAACTGAGAAAACAAAATCGCAGAATATGAAACTGACAGATTTGTGGCAAAGCAGAATCTCTGTGGGTATTGATAACCTTATGCTTTTAACCGTTCAACCCAACCTACGTCCTCACCGCAAAGGGGAAGAAACCGAGTTTTGCCGACCCTTGCGGGTGGAGACTCGATGACGAGACGCAAAAAACTTGGTTTCGGTGCCACCTTCAAAATGTAAAGAGGAATTTTACAGCAAGACCTCGCGTTTTTTCTCTGAGGATTGATAAATGGCATCAAGCATCCGCATTAGCGTGACACCCTGACGCGCTGACGCGATCGGTTCTCTTCCATCGCGTATACAATCCACAAAGTGCTTGGTTTCTTCATCGAAACTATTTACAGTAGCGACCTCTGGTGTCTTATCCACCTCTTTCCCATCTTCTTCCGTGTAGATTGTGAGGGGGTTCAGTTTCGCGCCTGCCTTTGTCCCCGCAATTTGTACGTAGCCACCACCAGGGAGGTTAAGCACCCAAGTTGCCTCCAACATAATCGTTGCACCATCCTCGAACCGGATCTGGGCGAAGGTGGCATCGTCTACGTTGTACTTAACCTTTTGGGGTGCGAGATGTCCAAATTTTGAGTATGCCGCCCCCATAACCGCCACCGGATTCGGATTGCCCATCAGCCACCAGATGCAATCGAGCGCGTGAACCCCGATGTCAATCAGCGCACCACCCCCAGACCTTGATTTATCAACGAACCAAGCCTCGCGGCCAACCGGCATACCCCGTCGGCGGACATAACCCGCCTTTCCAAAATAAATGTCGCCGAGTTCACCGGCATCAATCATCTTTTTAAGGAATTGGGCGTTGCCCCCAAACCGCTGAACGACAGCGTACATCAGTGTCCGTCTGTTTTTCTCAGCCGCCTTCGCCATCCCTTCGGCTTCCTTCGCTGAACAGGCAGGTGGCTTCTCGCAGAGGACATGTTTTTTGGCATTCAAAACGTCAATTGAGATTGGCGCGTGCAGGAAGTTGGGCAGGCATACGCTCACCGCATCGATCTCGCGGCTTTCTAGCATCTTACGGTGATCAGTGAAAGTGTGTGGAATACTGTATTCCGCCGCAACTGTTTTACACCTTTTTTCATCAAGGTCGCATACGGCAACAACTTCAGATTCACCGTGGCCGATGTATCCTTTGAGATGTTGTATTCCCGGCCAGCCGAGACCGATGACTGCTGTGCGGACCTTCCTTGGTTGTCTTGACAAAGTTCTCTATCCTTTCACAATTGGTGCCAGTTTCTTAAAAACAGATGGCAATCTTCCAAGTCACTTCAGAACATAAACTTTAAGCAAGTTTTCGTATTAAAACCCGAATTGCCCCCTTTTCGTTCTACCGCATTTTATCTGCAAAACCAACGACGACATACGTACCGCTACGCGGATTCTTCCGAATTTTGATAAACCCACGACGTTCTGTATCCTCTAAAAGCTCGCTAAAGGATTTATAGCCGTAAACAGACTCACTAAAGGAGGGACGCTTGCGCTTCATTGTATCTTTGACCATCGAAGACCACAGCACCTGATGGTTCTCACGCTCAAGGGCTCGAATCGAATCAAACAGAAGGCCGTAGGCATCGCGAAGTTCATTTGGAATATCACTGTCCGCTCCCGAATCGGTTTCCTCCTCTTTATCAAGGTCTTCATAGTAAATGAACTCATCACAATTTTGGCTCAGGAGTTCTGAGGTTGATGCCCTCATCCCCAATCCAATAACGTATTTCCCATTCTCTTTCAACTTAGAGACAAGCGGTATAAAATCACTGTCCCCTGAGATGATTACGAAAGTTGTGATATGCTCTTTTGAGTAGCAGAGATCCATTGCATCAACGCAGAGCCGAATATCCGCCGAATTCTTGCCAGTGCGTAAACGGCTTGGAATTTCGATTAACTCAAGCCCGGCTTCGTGGAGCGGTCCCCGGTGCTTTGAAAAACGGTGCCAGTCGGCGTAGGCAGTTTTAACAACGACCTTACCCTTCTCAACCAATCGCCCTAAAACTTTTTCAATTTCAAATTGAAATGAACCGCTATTTTCTTTCTTCTTTTTGTCGTTAAAGCCGAGTGCAAGATTCTCAAAGTCGATAAAAACGGCGAGCGTTCGATAGCCTTCATCCTCTTCTAGTATCTGATCTCCCCTCCATTTTCGTATAGTTTCCGATTTTATAGCAACCCCTCCTTTTAAGCAACTTTCAAGAATAACACATTTTGAAGAAATTCCGCACCTACGCCGAAATATTTCCCCTTAAAGTATATCAGAAAGTTACCATTGGCCGCAAGCAATTTTTAGCAGTATGAGGCGTAAAAAACCTTTACAATTTATCCTGACCCATTGGTAGCCTACAGTATAGAATACAATAAATTCAGGGATATGTCAACAGTCTAGACCTAGAAATTCAGAAATAAGCCAAGTTGAACAAGGAATTTCATTGACACCTAACTGTCAATCGGTGTAATCTTTAGGAGCATCGGCGGCAACTTTCACACCTAAGCCCATAGCCGTCAATCTAGTAGGAGAAAATAAATGACAGAAGCAGAAAAGTATCTGTTTGACGTACACGGTTATTTGGTGATAGAATCGGCACTTTCACCGGCGGAAATTGCGGAGGCGAATGCGGCGATTGACCATCACGCGGATGGGATTAGCATCCGTCCAAACGACCTTGCCAACGAATCCACAACGCTGCGCGGCACCACCGGGCGTGGCGACTTGGGCGATATGCTGTCGTGGGCAAAGCCACACTGTAATGTGTTCCGCGATATGATAGCTCACCCTAGATTCACACCGTACTTACAGGAGTTGCTCGGCCCGGGATTCCGGCTTGAGGGTCTCGGCATCATCACGATGGACGAGGGGGCGGAGGGCTTTTGGTTCCACGAAGGGGGCGAACCGTATGACCGTTCGCGCGGTTTCCTCTATCGCAACGGCCGTATGTATTGCGGCATGACGAACATGGCGGTTCAGTTGACTGACGTGGAGCAGGACGATGGCGGTTTCGCTTGCTTGCCCGGTAGTCATAAGGCGAACTTTCCGTGCCCAGACGATATTCGGCTCTATCACACACACCAGGACCGGATTGTCACGCTTCCTGCGAAGGCTGGCGATGCCATCCTGTTTGCCGAATGTCTGATGCACGGTGCGGTGCCGTGGACTGCCAAACACCAGCGACGTTCGGTGATTATCCGCTACAACTCCGGTGTTATGGGTGAGTCGGTGATGGGCACCTACACGCCCCCGCCGTTCTACGACGAACTGACCGATGCACAAAAAGCGGTCATCTCGGCACCGCACTACCGACGAGAGGACAAAGGCTCACGGCTCTATCGGAATGGATAACTTCTGCTCACTGTAGACCATCATCAACAGAGGAGGCAACATCAGCAATGCACTTCCAAGAACTCGACGTTTCACAATTACCGCGTAATACCAAAAAAACGGGTTGGCTAGAGGTCGCCCCACGGGCAGATGGCAGTTATTGGCGATTGCCATTCCTTTACGTGACAGGGGAGGCTACCGGACCTACACTGCTCGTCTTGGGTGCGGTGCATGGTGACGAATACGAAGGTGTTGAGACCATCCCGCTCGTTTTCCAGCAAGTTACGCCTGATGCACTGCGTGGCACGTTGCTGATGGTGCCAATCTGCAATGTACCGGCTTATGAAGCGGCAACTCGCAATAGCCCCATTGATGGGATGAATCTCGCCCGTGTTTTCCCGGGGGACGCGCACGGCACCACCACGCAACGTATCGCCTACTTCCTCACCGAAAAGTTGATGAAACCTGCGGATTTCCTGATTGACCTGCACAGCGGTGGTATGGCGTACAATATCCCGCCCATGATCGGCTATATCCGTAGCGGCGATGAGCGAGGCAGAGGTGCGCTCGCTGGTGCGCTGGCATTCGGTGCCCCGGTGGTGTGGGGGCATCCGTTGCCGGTGCCGCCTGGGCGAAGTCTGTCAGCTGCCACAGATCTGGGTATACCGGCACTGTACACCGAGGCACCCGGCGGTGGTCACGCTTCTCCGGACGATGTGAGTTGCTTTACTGTCGGCACACTGAACGTGATGAAGTACCTTAATATGCTTGACGGTGAGCCACAGCCACAACCGATGACGCATCATCTCGTCGGCGATGGGAATCTTGATACGGTCATCTCTACACCGGTTGCAGGCTACTTCCGTCCCGAGGTCGCCTTGTTGGAGCAAGTGAGTGCTGGACAACGGTTGGGCACCGTTCAGAATCCTTTCGGTGAGGTAGGGGCGGAGATAACGACCGAGCAAGCTGGGGTCGTCATCATGCTGAGACGCATTCACCGTGTCCACGCTGGGGATAACTTGGCGCATGTGACCGGGCATTTGGCTTAAATCGTAACACTCTAGAACCTGTTTTAAAAACGGCTCCGTGGGTGGGAAATCCCTTTCCCACCATTCGGAGATCAACAAAACCCGTAGGTGGGAAATCCCTTTCCCACCATTCGGAGATCAACAAAACCCGTAGGTGGGAAATCCCTTTCCCACCATTCGGAGATCAACAAAACCCGTGGGTGGGAAATCCCTTTCCCACCATTTGAAGATCAACAAAACCCGTAGGTGGGAAATCCCTTTCCCACCCGATCACGATACATCATAAGGAGTATGCAAATGAAAATTCTAATAACGATAATTGCAATCTGTGTCAGCCTTGGTTTCGTAAATAGTTTTGCCGTACAGAAAGATAACGTCGTGCTTTTGTATCACTTTGACAAAGATACAAAGGATAAGACTGAGGATGCCTCCCCCCAAAAACACGCTGGAACGATTACCAATGCGACGTGGAACAAGGATGGTAAGTTCGGTGGGGGCTTGGAATTTAACGGAAAATCGAGTCTCATAGAGATTCCGCATCACGCCAGCCTACAACCGGGTGGCGATAAACTGACGGTTGCCACTTGGTTCAAACCCATCTCATTTCCGGGCGGGCATCCGCCAATCGCTCGAAAAGGCTCTGTCGCAGAGAGCGGTTGGGGATTTGATACCCCTGGCGGAAAACCGAGAGGGTTTGTATATACCGCCGTTGGCAATGCCGCTGTCGCGCAAGGTGCATCAACACTGAAACTAAATTCATGGCAGCACTTGGCGATGGTATACGATGGCAAGGAAATCCTGGTTTATCTCGACGGTAAGCTGGATGGCAAGGTCGCGCGATCGGGCAACATTAACAAAAACGATGCGTCGGTATGGGTCGGAAAAAAGGCGAACGAGGGAAACTGGCTTCACGGTGTCCTTGATGAGCTTGTTATCCTAAACGTCGCCCTTTCTGAAAAAGAGGTTCAGGAAAATATGACAGGGCTTCGATTGGCAGTAGCACCTTCGCAGAAATTGGCAACCACTTGGGGTATGATTAAGGGAGCCCGATAGGTTATACTAACCCGAGTTGCCACCGGCACACTTAAAGAATCCCTCACCCGCTCCTGCTGGATTGACAAATCCAGCAGATCATTGGAGCCTCAGAAGATAAACTTTAATACCAAAACTTGCTTAGATTGGAGATTGAAGGAGAAAAAAGATGGAAGCGAGCCATGCCAGTTCGAGTTGGCTAGAACACTGTATCACAGATGAACAATTAAAGAAATTTAATGATGAAGGCTACCTGATTGTCGAGAACGCCTTAACGCCAGAGATGGTCGACGCACTCACCTCCGTCGTCGATCGGATAGATGCTGAAGAACGAGAAAAACAGGGGCTCAGCGACCACGCGTTGCTCAGCAAGTTTCGGGTTGTTGTGGAGGATGACCTGTTTCTTGAACTCCTCGATTGGCCTCGCATTTTTCCACTGCTCTGGGATATTTTGGGGTGGAATATCCAACTCTATATCTCCCATCTGATTATTTACCCGCCAGAACCGCTCGATACGAAACGGGTTAGTAAAGCGGCGCATTGGCATCAGGATGGTGGCAAATATTTTATACAAAACATTGAGCGTCCACACCCACGTCTCTCGCTTAAAGTGAGCTATTGGTTGAGCGATGTGAGCGAGCCTGACCGAGGCGCGATGCGAATTGTCCCGGGTAGCCATAAACTTGATACACGCCCCCCCCAAAGCAATCCGGATGTTGACCCGGAGGGTGCGATTGAAGTGTGTGTGAAACCTGGGACCGCGGTGCTGTTTGACCGCCGAATGTGGCATTCGCGCGGCTGGAATCATTCGGATGTGACGCGGAAGTCCCTGTTCTTCGGCTACAGCTACCGTTGGCTACGCGGACTTGATTATAATGTGATGCCCCCTGAGATTCTTGACAAATGCGATCCAATCCGTCGTCAATTGCTGGCAGATGGCGTTGACATAAAGGGGTGGTGGCAACCAACTGATGCGGATGTGCCATTGAAAACGTGGCTCGCACAACATCGCGGCGAAGAATACGCGGAGTAAAACCGTTAAAAGTAACAACAAGCAAGTTTGATATTTGAAAGGATAAGAAATAAAAAATGAAATTGACTTTTGGATTGATAATAGCACTCTGTTTTGGGATTGCTGTAAACAGTGGAACGGCGCAACAACTGACCTTGGATGAGGTCTTCCCAACTGACCGGGTGTTGGATGTGCAAATCACTCTGGCGGATGAGGATTGGGATACGATTCGCCATCAATCTCGAAATTTTTTCGAGGCACTGAACGAGAGCCGAAAAGTCGCGCCGATTGATGGACCGTACACCTACGTCGATGGGAGCGTGACGATTGATGGCGTGACATTTCCAAATGTCGGGATTCGCAAGAAAGGGTTCCTCGGCTCGCAAAGCACCACTCGACCGTCATTGAAAATCAAACTGAATCACGTTGACAAAAACGGTGGTATTGAGGGCTTGACCAACTTGACACTGAACAACAATCAACAGGACAGCAGTTTGGTGAGCCAATTCATGGGCTATGCCCTGTTTAATGCCGCCGGTTCACCTGCGTCAAGGTGTGCATACGCGAAAGTAACAGTCAACGGGGTCAACCTCGGCATCTATTCGCATGTGGAAACGGTTCGCAGGTCGATGCTTAGACGTGCGTTCGGTAATGACAACGGTACGTTGTACGAAGGCCCTTACGTTGATTTTTACGAAGGATGGTTAGGGAGCTTTGAGAAGAAAACGGGCAGCGACAAGAAGGGGCGGAAGAAGATTAAACAGCTCATTGAAGTGTTAAAAGGGGATGGCGAAAATATTGAGCAAGAGATCGGTGAGCTGGTTGACCTTGATTCGTTTTACACCTTTTGGGCAATGGAAGGGTTACTCGGTTTCTGGGATGGATACTCTGGCAATAACAACAACTTCTTCATCTATCTCAATCCTGCGACCGACAAATTTCACTTTCTACCGTGGGGGGCAGACTCGCTATTTGTCAAGTTTAGTAAGCTCAAATATAACCCGCGTGCCCCTATCTCTGTCAAGACGCAAGGCTTGATTGCCTACAAACTGTATCAACTCAAATCGGGGCAGGAACGGTACGCCGAGGCACTCACCGATATTCTTGAAAAACAGTGGAACGAGGCGGAATTGTTAGCCGAACTCGACCGAATTGAAACGATGGTTACTCCGCATTTGGCGACCGAATCGAAGCCTTCCTTCGGTGATAAAGAAAAAAGGTGGGGAGGTGGTCAAACATTCGCTCGTGCGTTGGATGCGACCCGCGAATTCATCCGTCAGCGTCGTGCAGAGATAAGCAGGGAGATTGCGAACGGAATGCCGGAATGGAAAGTGGTTCCCAACGAGCCATTTGTCATGAAGTCAGACAGCACATTCAAGCTGAAAACCAACTCGATATGGCGTGTTGCCCAAACGGGGGACAACGAAGCCATCTTACAACACTTGGCGACTGGCGCAGACATCAACGCCCAAGATAGGATGTTCGGTTTAACGCCATTGTCGTGTGCTGTGCTATTTGATCAGGCCGAAACCGCCGAACTCCTGATTCGGAAAGGCGCAGATGTCAATGCAAAGGGGCGGGATGGTGGAACCCCTTTGCACGGCGCTGCTTTCCTCGGTCAAACCGAAACTGCCGAATTGCTGATTCAGAATGGCGCAGATGTCAATGCAAAGAATCACAAGGGCGAAACGCCATCGGATGCGGCGGGAACGGACTGGGAGGCCACCGAGTTTGTGGCAACATTCCTACTAAAAATAGAAATAGATAAGCATAAAGTCGAAACCGGTAGAGCCGAAGTTATTGAACTGCTCCAGCAACACGGTGCTACGGCAAAAACAGAAGGCGGGGGCGACGAACTGTGTCGTGCTGTCAAAAGTGGTGACCTCCAAGCCGTCAAAATACAAGTGAAGAACGGTGTGGATGTCAATGCCAGAGACAGTGAATTTGGGGTAACGGCCCTGTCGTGGGCGGCCCTTCAGGGGCACACGAAAATCGCTGAATTTTTAATCGAGCGGGGCACGGATGTCAATGCGAAGAATCAGGATGGTGCGACAGCGTTGCACAGTGCGGCCTTTCTGGGTCGAGCTGAAATCGCCAAACTGTTGATTCAGAAGGGCGCAGATGTCAACGCAAAGAATCAGAAGGGCGAAACCGCGTCGGATTCGACCGCTTTCGACTGGCAGACCACCCAGTTTGTGGCAGGATTCCTGCTGAAAATAGAAGTGGATGAGAAGACAGTCAACACCGGCAGAGCGAAAATTGCTGAACTCCTCCGTGAACATAGTAGGGAATAACGATCGGTATTCCCTACGATTTGAGCAACTTTCAAAACGCGTTAGCACCATCTGGTAACGGTTGGTTCAACTTTACCTTAATCGCCGTGATTAGTACCGAGGCACCGTTATCCATCCACGCGATGCCTTGAGGTCTCCAATTCTTAGGAATCTTCAACTCGCGAATGTGTTACCCGCACTGTCAGAGAGAATCACATCAGATAAGCATAACGGTGATGTTTTGAGGGCAACTATCTCAAAGGTGAGGATGGCAAGTCTGCCATCCTTACCTTTATATCTCCCCACAGCGTGGGCAACTTCCCGTGCGGTGAAACCGACAACGATCCTTCTATCCAGTCCGGAAACTTCACATTACGCGCATCCCGTGTCAAACGTCTGAGTCTCCGCGTCTCAAATACATACCGGTAGAGGTCCTTACTCGCGTTCGGTTTATCCGTTTCCTTCAGTGAGAAAATAATGGCACGGTCATTCTCCATCCAATCTGCGCCGTTAATAACCCAATTGTCGTCGCCGAGTCTCGCCTTAATCGCCTTAATTTCCGTTTTCCTGCCGCCGATTCGCTGAACGGTGAGGTAACGCTTTCGTTCATCGCCACGCCACTGGGATTCATAAAATAGAATGCGTCTTCCGTCCGCTGACCAGCGGGGGAAGAACCGCATAAGGACGGTGGGTACGCCTTCTTGCGGATCGGGAAGAAGCAAGGGGCGCTGCTGCTCGCCATTCGCTCTCATCAAGTAGATGTTTTTATGGGCGAACCCGCCACCGTTGCTTAGGAACTTCTCGTAAACAATCTCTCTGCCATCGGGGGACCAGTCGGGTACGCCGGAACCTACCTTACCTTCAACCCCTGTTAACCGTTTAGTTGTCGTACTCGCCAGTTCTATGACATACACCTCATATTCTCTATTATGCTTACTCGTAAAGGCAAGGTATTGTCCATCGGGGGACCAGGACGGATAGCTGTCACCGACATTGTTGTGAGTCAGTCGCTTTTGGTCCGTTCCGTCTGCGTTCATGATGAACAGCTCAGACGAGGTTTGTGTCCGCTCCTTGTCCATGAATCGGGTAAAAGCAATTCGTTTTCCATCGGGCGACCAGCGCGGATCACGGTCTTTCGACAGCGTATTGGTTGTGAGCCTGCGTCTGCCGCTCCCATCATCGTTCATCACGTAAATATCATCTTCTATACAAAAGACGATTTTCGCATCGACGACAGTCGCAATAGAGAAAAAGAGCGACCAGCAGGCGAAGAAAAGGATTTGGATGCGTCGAGTCATCTCGCCACCCGTCAGGGTTTGTGAGAGAACGGTGGTTTTTGGACAGTTCATCTGTGGACTCCTCCTGTATAGGTGATTCTTTGAGGGCAAGCGACGATGTGGTACCGCTCGCCGCTTGCGTTAAAGGTTTGAAAGGCTATTCAATGTCGAAAACAGTGGAGCATTCCGCGTTCCAGTGGTCAACCTCACCCTGCTCCGGCTCAAAGACATCATTCTTATTAAAATCGACTTTTGCGGTTAAGTCAGAACTCGCGGTAATCTTGTATCGCCCCCTTGGTTTGCCTCCCATAGGGAACTTGTAGTTTTGGGCATCGACCCACCGCTCTCCACCGGGTAGGTCCCCTTCGTCACTCCTGTTTCTCACGTCAGTCGACCCATTAGGATACGTCACTTTGACCTCAAACTTGAAATAGCGTCGGACGAGTAGATCGAGATTATTCATAAAGAAGCCATCAGCATAGCCTCTGGCGTTTGGGGCATCATACCGAGTACTCACGTAGGCTTCTCCCCATACATTTTGGAGTTTCGTTGCCTGCTCAAAATCGACTTCAGCGGGGAGGTCCGTTAGAAGTAGGCAGGTTGTCGCGAAAAGCACAGTCAGTGTGAAAATCTAGTGGGCACAAAGGTTCAGAGGATTTGAATAAATGCCGGAACCTCTCAAAATAAGTGCGAAATGTAAGATGTAAAATTACTATTTAAAGTTTCTAAAAACAGCCCGGCGAGAATTGCTCTCACTGGACTGTTTCTGTTTCGGATTCTTTAAGAGAGAAGGATAGAGGTAATTTTCAACGTGTTGATAAGCTTTCGGCTAGTCCTCGCTGCTTTATCTCACCCCACTGAATGCTCAACTTCCTCACCGGGGAGACAGAAAAGTTCTGCCCTAACCAATCTGGAGCAACGTCTCCCCTCGGATGGTTGGTGAGATTAGTTATCTGGCGATTGACCCGATTATACCGGTAGATTTCAAAAGTACCACCCGGTTTAACCAAACCATTTTCGACCGCGTCAAAAAAAATGTCAGTCCCGTCCGCCGCCCAACACGCTGTGGCCATTTGCCACCCTTTAGGGATGGGCAGTTTCCGCAGCTTGGAACCGTCACTGTGACAAACAAACAGTTTATCGGAAATCACTCTAACCTTGCCCTGATCTTTAGCGAACGTTGATTCAATATACAAAATCTGTTGACCGTCTGGCGACCAGCGCGGAGCAAACCGCATAATTGCCTGCCCTGGTATGAGTAGCTGAGCCGCTTTTGTGAGCGGCTTCGCGTTCTTGCCATCGGCATCCATAATATAGATGTGTCGCCCCTGCCCTCGCAGTGCGAGCTCGTAGGCGATCTGTTTCCCATTCGGAGACCAATCCGGGCTCGTCGCGTATCCGTCACGCTTTGCGCTATCGGTCAGTTGCTTGACACTGCCACTCAAGATATCCATAATATGGATTTCCCATGTACCACTTCGATTGCTTGTAAACGCAAGGTGCCGCCCATCGGGAGACCAAGATGGTAGGATATCCAGGGCAGGATGGGCGGTTAGATTTTGCTGATTGCTCCCATCAGCATTCATAATAAACAGATCATACTGTTGTCCCTTACCCACTCCCGCCGAATATAGGTCTCTCATAAAAGCGATGGTTCTCCCGTCCGGCGACCACATAGGGATTGTGTCATAAAGTGGGTCATTCGTCAGTCGTTGTACCTGAGTGCCATCATCGTTCATCACGTAGATATCATTGTTACCGTCACGGTTTGACTGGAAGACGATTTTCGCCGATACGACGGTTGAAACGAACAACATGAAACAGCACACGATTAAAAGTTTATGAGGTTGCATTGTCAATTCACTCCTTTTAAGGGAGGGACAGGGCACCCATCGTCATGAGACGTTTGGTGCCCTGTTCTGGAAAATGAAAGGGAGGATACACTCATAGCTATTGTAGAGGATGAAAAAACTCAATCTCGTCATGCACTTCCCAGCTATGATTCTGTCCGCCTTGGTTCTCTCTGCGCACATTTAGGCGGGTATACGCGTGTAATCTGTACCCCCTGCCTCTAGTATAATTGCTAACATCTAGCCCCTGCACGGCACCATTAAAAGCTGATTGCTCCCCAACCTCACGTCTACCCTGACCGAGTTGCTTATCTTCGTCCATTTTCTCGTTCGTTGCGAGGTCAAATACCTCATGCTGGAATTCATAGTCATAACCAACAGTGAAGTCATGATAGTTGCAGAGTTGGAACCAATGGCAACTTGTGGTTACCGGTATGCCTTGCGGGCTGTGGTATTGGAGACACCGCACTTCAACTTCTGCCCATACACTTGGAAGGTTGTTTCCCCACCCACTTACACGTTTTGCTGTAGCAATTTGTGTTAGAGCCAGTAAACACACGAGTGTCATAATCCCAAATACCCGTAGTTTAGTCCAGTCTTCTCGTTTGCAAAACATTTTAAGCTCCTTTCAAAATCTTGTTAAGGTAAAATTAACTATGCAGGAAACAGCGACCAACACAAAACAATCTCCATTGCCTGCTTCCCAATACGACACAAGTTTGCAATCATGAATTACCTAATGAGTTTTGACGTTCAATTTCGGTAATAAATTCCCATCTTAAAAGGTGACAAAACCGTAGGGGCGGGGTCTCCCCGTCCGCACTACAGATAACGAGATTGATTCTATACCGATTTTGATTGTCAAATTTCATAAGGGTTGTTGTGGGTTTGAAAGCCGATTGTCGGTTGGATCCCGATGGTCGGCTTTTTGCGTTGGGTTTGGTCCCATTACCAATCCCAATCCGTTAAGTTTTATCCCCCAAGTTGCGCCTTATCGAAAACGGGGAATTTCACGTCCTATCTTTCTGACGTTAGGCAACATATAAGCAAAATCCGTGCCAAACTCAAATTTTCGGGCAGGTTATTCTGGTCGTAGAGGTGGGCAGATTGTAGACGGTGACTATCTTTACGGCTCTTCAAATAATTAGGAAAAAATTTACCGGAACCCAGAAAACGGGGAATCTGTACATCAGAAACCGAAAAATAGCCATTAATCGGACGCTTTTCTTTTCGATTTTTAACATTTTGTTGAAAATCAGCGAAATTCGGCAATATTTTATTAACATTTTGTTGAAAATCAACGAAATTCGGCAATATTTTATTAACATTTTGTTAAAACGGCGAATCGGGGTACGGTTTTCTGGTCTCCTCTTAGGTGAACAGATTGACGTATGATGTCGCGTAGAAGAAGTAGGTAGATGTTAAAACCTCGCCCACTGCAGATAAATAATTATCTGCTTTACCATAAATCCCCCTAGTGCCGGAAGTTTTTTGTGGATGTGTGAACCAAAATCTGCTAAAATTCCGTTTGACGGGATGGGAAATGTCAGCAGAAACCAGCGTAAATTTCACAAGAAAATGGAGGGTAAAATGAAAGGCGTAACAGTTCTCAGTTGTATTGCCATTGGCGTGATGTTTGCCAGTATCAGTTTCGCAAAAATTGACATGGAGAATGCCAGAGGGATATGGTTGTTCGATGAGGGGAGCGGTAAGGCGGCCAAAGACCTTTCTGGCAACGACAATGACGGGACACTAAATGGTGCGAAATGGGTTGCAGGCAAGTTCAAAGATGCCCTTGAGTTTGACGATGGGGATTTTGTGGAGTGCGGGAAGGGTGAGTCTTTGAATCTGGGGGATAGCGACTTAACAATCGGTGCTTGGATCAAGCAGAAGAATTTTGACGGTTATCAAATGATATTGACCAAAGGGAAACCGGGGGTCGGTGCCAACAAGGGGTATCGGTTAAGAATTGAGCAAGGCGGCGCGCCGCTCTTTACCGTAACCGGGGATCAAGAAACCGATCTGAATAGCCGAAAACCTTTGCCAAAATTTGATGAGTGGTTCCATATTGTCGGTGTCAAAGACGCAAAAAATATGACAATATATGTAGACGGTAAGCAGTGGGCACAGGCGGCGACTCCGCCCGGTTCAACGGATAACGAAGTGCCGTTGCAGATTGGACGTTATCCTGATGGTCAGTGGTATTTCCACGGCATCATTGACGAGGTATTCATCTTCGATGTCGCGCTTTCCGTAACGGATATTGAGACAATTATGGATAAAGGGTTGTCTACCGTGTCGGCTGTTTCTCCCGGCGACAAACTCTCCACGACATGGGGGCAGATAAAGAATGCCCGGTGAGGATACGAACCTGCGGTTGACTTAAAAGGCGGTACGCGAATGCGTACCGCCTTTTTTATTTCGATTGCATTTTCACGAAAAGCATACTAACGTGGGGTGCCTGCCTCCCCGAGTTCCTTCAACGCTTCAAGTGCGGCGCGACGCACCTTTTTCGACTTGTCGCTGAGTGCTTGAATTAACGCCGGAACAACGCCCGTTGCAGGTCTACCAATCTCCCCGAACGCCTCGGCGGCTCTTTCGCGCACATCTTCCGAGTCGTCACCAAGCGCAGTGACAATTGTGTAAATCGCATCTTGAGAGGTGATTTCCATATCTCCGAGTGAATCTATCACCTCCCACCGAACCCGCGCTGACTGGTCAGCAAATGCCTTGATGAGTGCTGAAACGGCTTCGGGTGATGATGCCTCCATATCCCCTAACGCATCAACGGCTTGTCGACGCGCCCGCTCGGCTTCATCGTTGATTGCCTGAACGAGTGCTGGAACCGCGGCGGTGCCGATTTCGCTCAGGATATTGACAATTTTGAGGCGTACCGGCTCATCGCCATTACGCATCGCTTTTGTGAGTTCAGGTACAGCAACTTCCCCAATCTGTGCTAAGGCACTCGCAGCTTCACTACGGACATTTTCCGACCCATCGCCCAATAACCCAATCAAGGTCGGAACAGCGGCTACCGATGGCGGGCCAATATCACCCAACTCCTCCACCGCTTCGCGCCGAATCTTGGAATCCAAATCGCTTAACTCTTCCATCAGAGTGGGGACAGCGGGGGGGCCGATGTCTCCAAGCAGATCGATAATTTTGAGTTGCTGAGACTGCGAGCCGGTTTGTAAAACCGTCTTCAGTGTTGGCAACGCAGGTGCGCCAATCGAAGCCAACGCATCAGCACTATTTTCACGAACATCGTCCGATTTGTCATGCAACGCCCGAACCAGTGCCGTAATCGCTTCATCAGATGATGCCTTGATGTCTCCGAGCTCATCTGCGGCATTCTCTCGGATATCGTTTGACTTGTCATGTAGCATACGGATTAGCGCGGTCTCAATCTGCTGATCAGTTTGGCCGCTCTGTTGAAGCGATTCACCGATTGCTCCCAAAGCATTAACCACTGCCCCTCGAACCTTATCCGATTCATCGTTCAGCAGTTCGATTAAAGCGGGAATCGCGGTTTTCGCGGGCGCACCGATATCGCCCAATGCGTCAATGGCTTCGTCGCGCAATTTGGAATTACCGAGGGCAATCACCAACATCGGCACCGCCTGTTGTGCGGGAGTCCCAATTTTTCCCAATGCCCCAATTGACTTTCGTTGCACTGCAACGGATTCGTCGTTTAACGCCTGAATCAACGCTTCAACCGCACCTTTCGATTGTGGGCCAATCTGCCCCAATTCCTCGGCGGCGTTTCTACGAACCTTCTCAGACGGATCATTTAGTGCCTTCGCCAACGCGGCGGTAATGGTCGTGACATCCCCTCCATCTTCTGCCATGGCTTCGCCAATTTCGCCGAGAGCATTAACGACCTTATCTCTAACGACGTTGGATGGGTCGTTTAACGCCCCGAGCAGTACGGTTGCCGCCTGCGCTCCCATGCCAGATAACACCTCAACGACGTTAAGCCGTACCCGCTCCGACTCATCATTCAGGGCTGTTGCGAGCTCATTAAGCAAGCCCTGTACTTCGGCACGGTTTGGCGATTTGGCCGGTGTTGGGTTGGTCGGTTGTGTGGTTTGAGCAATTGTTATCGGGGCAGTCGGTCGTGTGGCCTGCACAATGTTTGCGTCCGATTCAGTCACCGCAACGACGGAGAGTTTGCTACACAACATAAGCAGAGCGGCTAACATACAGACCATCGCGGTGAAACTGAATTTTGAAAAACAGGTTGTTCCATTTCGGTTCTTATCGAGTAACATTTCAATCCTCCTGAAAATTAGTTTTTTAGAATAGATCGCGCCAGTTGCCAGCCTCGGATATCGCTGGCACATATTCAGCTCAATCAATTTTGTCAAACAAGCCGCATAAGTAAGCGACTCTCCCGCTGTTCCAACCGTCAAGTCATCGCACGCAATTTCACGCTCTTGGTTCAACTTTCTCCCAATCCACCAGACGACAGGATTGAAAAAGAGGAGCGATTCAACAAGTCTTTGCAAAAGCAGCGTCCAATTATCCCAACGCTTGATATGTGCCAACTCGTGTAGGAGCACCAACTCAAATTCGGCAGAGGTGAGCTGATCGGTCACAGATTTTGGAATCAGAATCGCGGGGTGAATCAGACCAACCGCCATCGGTTGCGAGACCTCGGATGAATCGTAAAGCTGTACCGCAGACTTCAAACCAACAATCGTTTTGGCGCGCCTCAATCGCTCTTGGTACGTTTGCGGGAGTATCTTCGCGGCGCGCTTCAATTTCCTCGTATAACCGTAGCTTCTAACCACCCGCCCGACCATTACACCAGCGACAATGAGCCAACCAAAGAACGCAAACAGCACCCACTGTAATGGAGGGAGTCGGATGGAGAAATGGAATGGGTTTGATTCGGAGCGGCGGGGGCGCCGCGTGTGCTTGCGTTGCGGTGTCACCTGAGTCGCACCCGCGGAGTCCATTTCGTTCATCCTTCCGTGCACCGCTTCTGACACATCTGCTCGCGCCGTAGGTCCTTTCGGAATGTGAGACGATTTTTCCGCGGTGGCAAGGTGGTATGAGGGTGTGGGCTTTGGGGGTGTTGAATTCGCGGGAGGTGAATTGGTGATTGTTCGATGGACAAGGGATGTTTTCTCCCACGCTGAGAACCCAAAGAGCAGAGGGAGCCCGATAACGGAGAGTAGGGTCAGCCACCAGATGGCGAAGCGGGTCTGTGCACTGGTGCGTCGGAATATCTGTAACAAACACATTACCGCAACCGAGAGCAAAATCCCACCCCAGAGGCTATTCAGTAGGGCTTCGGCGACAACACGGGTTAAGGGATGGTACCAGTTCATTCCAAGTCCTCCGATTGCCGGTTCTGGATGGTTTCCTTCAACCGGGAAAGCTCTGAAAGGTCAATCTGTTCGTCCTCTAGGATTCTGAGAACGAGCAGTTCTGGGGAATCGTCAAAGAAGCGGCTGACCATGTCCTTGACAGCGTGGCGACGGGCTTCGTCGCGCGCAACAATGGGATAATACACAAAAGCCCGAGACCGCTTTGTGTGCTTGAGATACCCTTTCTGTTCAAGAATCCTCAGTATCGTCAGGACGGTCTTGTAGGCGAGCGGTTGGTCATCGGGGAGTGCGTTTACTACATCATTGACTGTACCCTGTCCTTTTTCCCACAGGATTTTCATCAATCTGAGTTCCGCTTCTGTCAACGTCGGCGATTTTTTTCGAGGCATAAGAATCTCCGTTAAGTATTAAAGTATTAAGAATTAGAATTAGAATATCATTTCCGTTTGCATGGTGTCAAGGAAAAATTAGGAGTGATTCCGTTTTTTCCTGATCGGAAGCATCAGGTTTACCGAGTTGATTCCGCCGTGTCGGGTGTGAGTTCCCAAAGTAGAATCGTGTCGTACGCACTACCAGCAAGCGTTTTGCCATCCGGAGAGAACGCCACGGAAGATACAGACCCCGTAAATCCCTGAAAGGTCGCCTTGTGTTCGCCTGTGTGGACATCCCACAACCGAATCGTGCCGTTCGCTCCGCTGGCAAGCGTTTTGCTGTCCGGAGAAAATGCCACAGAATAGACACCAATTTTAGGTCGCTGAAAGGTCAACTTGTGTTGTCCGGTGTGAGCGTCCCACAACCGAATTGTGGTGTCGTAACTCGCACTCGCCACTGTTTTGTCATCCGGAGCAACCGCCACCGACAAGACCTCCTCCGTATGTCCTTCAAGGGTCGCCTTGAGTTGTCCAGTGTGGACATCCCACAACATAATTGTGGCACCGCTCCCACTGGCGAGTGTTCCATCTGAGGAGAACACCACAGAACCGACCCTCCCTCTATGCCCTTCAAGCGTTGCTTTATGTTTGCCGGTGTGAGCGTCCCACAACAGAATGTCCTTCTGCTTTCCACTGGCGAGCGTTTTACCATCCGGTGAGAACGCCACAGAACTGAAGAAATCTATAAATTCATGTTCCCCAAGGGATATCTTGTGTTGCGCGGTGTGGGCATCCCACAACCGAACCGCACCGCCGTGATTTCCACTCGCCACTGTTTTTCCATCCGGAGAAAACACTACGGAATGGACAGGATTGAAATGCCGTTTAGAGTTCGCCTTGAGTTGTCCGGTGCGAGCATCCCACAACAGAATCATGCCATTCCGACTCCCACTAGCGAGTGTTCTGCCATCCGGTGAGAACGCCACGGACTTGACAGACTCCGTATGACCGCCAATGGTTGTCTTGTGCTTGCCCGTGCCAAGGTCCCACAATCGAATCGTACAATCCTGACTCCCACTGGCAAGCGTACGGCTATCTGGGGAGAACGCCACGCCACGAATCCAATCCGTATGCCCGTGAAGCGTTACTTGGTGTTTGCCGGTGTTGGGGTCCCACAACATAATCGTCGTACCATCCCCGCCACAAGCAAATGTTTTGCCATCCGGCGAGAACACCCCAGAAAAGATATCAACCTCCTCAGCTACAGGTACCTGAAGGTGAAGGGTCTCCTTGTGTTGTGCAGTCTGGGCATCCCAAAACCAAATTGCGTTGCTTCCACCCGCAATGAGGGTTTTGCCATCCGATGAGAACATCACGGAAGTGGCAGTCTCCGTATTCCCCTGAAGGGTTGTCTTGTGTTTGCCAGTGTCAGCGTCCCACAACTGAACCGTGCTGTCGTAACTCCCACTGGCAAGCATTTTTCCATCTGGTGAGAATGCAACGGAAATGACATCTTGCGTATGCCCCTGAAGCGTTACTTTGTGTTTGCCGGTGTTAACGTCCCATAACATAATCGTGCGGTCCCAATTTCCACTGGCAAGCATACTACTATCTGAGGAGAACGCCATGCCACGCGCCCAACTTGAATGTCCCTGAAGGGTTCTCTGATGTTGTCTGGTGTGGGCATCCCACAACCGAATCATCCCACCTAACTCTTTACTAGCGAGCATTTTGCCATCTGGAGAGAACGCCACGGAAATGACATGCCCCGTATGCCTTGTGAGCAAGGCAACCTCGGCACCGGTATGTACGTCATAGAGCCAAATACCGATGCTACTAGCGACTGCGAGCCGAGTGCCATCTGGCGAAAACACGAGACTCTCTTCTATTGCACCTTTACCGAGGCGGGCTTTGGCCCCTTCGGGTAGACTCCATCGGGTGTAGTCTTGGGCGAGGCTGGTTTGTAGAAATAGAATAGAGATGAATAAGAAGGTAAAATTGAAAAACTGTGCCTTTTTCATGAGATTTATCTCCTTTTTTCGTTTTAGACTTCACTTCAATGTTGCTGCGCCTTCCTAGACTTTGACGAACAAAATGGTCAGTGTGTTGAAGCAATAGTCCTTTGCCGGTTCTATCCCGTTGGTCTGCCAGACGTGTGGTTTATGATGCCATCAACGCTTTTGACAAATCAGATTCGATTGCTCTGTAGTTTAGGGTTGCAACAAAACCGAAAACGGGTATAATAATAACCGATTCCGGTGTGCAGACTCCGGATGCGGTTGACCCAAAGCACTTCCACACTATCATCAAATCAATATAAGGAGGAGACCATTATGGAGAGAAAAGCGATGACCAACGAAGAAAACTATCACTTCGACGTGGCGGGTTATCTGATCGTTCCCGGTGTGCTGACAGCCACCGAACTAAGGGAGTGCAATCAGGCACTGGATGAGTTGGAACCGGTCAACGGGGGAGCGCAATTGACACCGCCTGCCTCCTCGCCCTTGCTTGCCCTGCGTGACCATCCTGTGCTGCTGCACTACTTGGAGCAGCTCTGTGGCGAGGAGTTCCGGCTGGACAAACCTTTGCGCCTGCTCAGTTCGAGCAAAGAGGGAGCAGATGCGCGCCTGTCGGGGGGTAGCGAATGGCAGGATTGGTCCCGGGCCTATCGTCAACACAACGGGAGTCGTTTCTGTCAGGGTATGCGTGTGCTGTGGGCACTAGCGGACGTAAACGAAGGCGATGGCGGATTGGTAGTGGTCCCGAGCAGTCACAACAGCTCGGTAGATGCGCCCCAAGAGCTTGTGGATGGTACTGACGATATGGGGTTGGTGGTGCAACCGACTTTGTACGCCGGTGATCTGTTGTTGTGTGCCGAGTCGGTGATGAGCGGGATGCGGCCGTGGCAAGGGAAAGGCTCGCAACGCTTGCTCGAATGCGGGTATATCAGTGCCGGGGTTCGCCCATCCGCCGAGTCCAAAATTACGGGTGAGGAGAGCAGTATGCCGGAGTGGACTGCCGAGCTGACACCGGAGCAACGTGCGATAGTCCATAACCCGAACCGCCCCTATCCACCGCCTGTCGTGCATTCGGACGGTGAGCAGGTGTGGCTCGCAGAGGAGCCGGGTGTTTTTCACCCGGCAATCTATACCCGCGCTCAGGACTCGGGGATTGATGAGAAGGAATTTTTCCACTGGGATCTGTGCGGCCATCTCGTATTGCGAGGGGTGATGGATGCGGACTGGCTTGCAGAAGCGGACCGGGCAATTGATGCCAACGCTGACCGCATCAGCACAGGTGGCTCAGCGGCTGGAGACTCGAAACCGTTGGCTGGTACGGGGGTGGGCAGGTCGTCAATGGGCGACCCGTGGAAGTTGCCCGCACCGTACGGCGAGCCGTTCCAAAGGATGGTCGCGCATCCCACCCTGGTTCAACGGTTGAATTGGATAATGGGCAGCGGGTTCGAGTGTATGTTGTGTAGCGGGTTCTTGTCAGGAAAAGGTTCATCGGGACACTTTTTACACGCCGCTGGTTCCCCTGCCTCGGTGAGCAACCACTATCGCCAGCAAAATGGCCGCGTCTATAGTGAGTATCTCAATGTCGCTTGGCAATTGCGCGATGTCACGTTGGCAGACGGGGGCTTTGTCTGCGTCCCGGGTAGTCACAAGGCGAGCTATCCGACACCTGAAGGAATCAAAACGTGCGATGATGAAATGGGATTGGTGCGGCACATTGAGATGAAGGCGGGCGATGTACTCCTGTTCTTAGCCTCCGCCCAGACCCACGGTGCTTACCCCTGGACAGGAGAACAGAACCGCCGAATGATATTTTTTCAGTATCGGTCGCGCAATCTGTACACGCCCTAAGTGATTGTCTCCAAATGCCAATCACGAATCCCACGACAACAGCCCATCAGATGGGGCGCGTTGCAAAATTGTCTACATCCGTTTGAGTCGCCGGTCTTCCGCCGCCAGCCACTCGCTATAGTCCCGGGGCATCGGCTCAGGCGGCCCCATCCCCTGTTCACGCCGCCATCGGAGCAGGGGATGCTCCCGGCATTTTTGGGGCAAGTCCACCGGTTTACCATACGCCGCCGACTCGAAAATACCCATCATAATCTCCATGATGTGATGTCCCTCGGTACCACTACACTCGTGGGCACGTCCCTCGTCCAAGGCACTAACGTATTCTTCGACAAACCAATAATCATCCAGTGCCGCGGGGCTTGAGCGGTCATAGTGCGCGGGATAGGTCGGTTCCAGCGGCTCCCATTCGTCAGATTTACCATCAGGAATATAATGCGATTGCGGCAACAGCCATGCGTTCCCCTTAACCAGTAAGCATGTCGTCCCCAACAAGCGTCCTTCGGTTCCGACGACCTCCATCACCGGGCCCGTTCCGGTGGGAAAGCGGTGCTGTATGAGCGTCGCTGTAACACTGTTGTCGAAATGCAACGCCGCTGTAATTTGCTCACCGGCAATCGTTCCCATACCGAGCGGTGATGGAACGACATCTTCGGGCGTGATGGGATGGTTGTCGGTCAGGACGATAGCGGAAACAGTGCGGCAGTGGCCGGTAAACTTGAGCATATTGTTCAGTTGATGCGTACCGATGTTCATCAGGCCCAAACCGCCGTAGTAGGTTTTGCCACGGCTACTGATGTGGCGTAGTTCGCCAATACGCCCTTCGGTGAATACCTTGTACATCGTCCGCATGAATGCGCCAACACGGGCTTGGTGATGTACTGCTACGCGCACGCCCTTCTCTGTTGCCTTTGCCAGAACCGCATCGGCACCTTCAAGGTCAACGCACATCGGCTTTTCAACGTCAATATGGACACCGTGTTCCAATACCCGCATTGAGAGGGGGTAATGAAACTCCGTCCCCGTTGGGATTGCCACGATGTCGGGTTGGATTTGGACAATCATCTCGTCCAAGTCAGTAAATCGCGCGGTGACAGCCAGCTCGTCACCGAGGGTGTCAAGCCGTTCCTGAACCAGATCACACAGCGCAACCACTCTAGTACGGGGGTGGGCATGATAGGCGCGCCCCGCCGCTGTGCCTCGCCCTCGACACCCTAAAATGGCAACACGATAGGTTTTCATAAGACCTCCTCACCTTAAAAAATTGGGCTAATGCCGTTGGAATGGAAGATTGGAAAATTAGAAGAAAAGCGTTTGCCCTTGTACATCCTCTGCCTTTCGAGGGTCAGATGACCCAGCGCAAATCTTGTGTCTCTTGTCTTTTGGGGTTCATTTGACGGTCAACAACCATCAAGCTTTCAACTACAATCATCGGAAGGCAGCGGCACCAACCTAAGTGCGTTCTCAGAAAAGAGCTTCGCCGTGACATCTTCCGGCAATTCCAAGCTTTGCAGAAACAGTTGCAGGTCTTGCCCATGCTGGTCGCGGCCGAAGAGCAGACGGTCAGCGTAGCGGATGAGGAATTGCCGCGCATGGGTCGTGTCACGCTTCAGGGCACCAAGCCCTGAGCCAGCGGAGAGGTCGGCGTACAGATTGGGATAGGTCTTAAAGAGCCGTATCAACTCACCACCGGGTACAATTGGGCCGCTCGGGTATGTCGCTGTATCGGTGTTCTCATCCGCGCTAATATACCGCCAGAAGCCGGGGGCGTGGCCGATAAAAATCGTCTCTGGACACGCTTTCAGGGTGCGCTCCAGCGGTTCGACACCGCCGCCATACCAACTGGTTTGATAAACTGGTCGGCCATTTTCGTCCGGCAGATACGGTACGTCTAAATGCAATACAACCGGGCACCGGAGTTCGCCAACCTTGTGGAATAGCTCTAAAGCGCGTGGGTCGTCCAGCAACATGCGATAGCTCCACTCCCCACAAACTCGCACTTGGTGCATCTGATAGGCGGCTTCAAAGAGTTGGGGAGCGTTCCCCTCCGACGGGCAGGGACAATATCCCGCGATAAAACGCCCCGGATAACGATTCCGCGCCTCTATTATTTGGTTAAAGGTCGCCCCGGCGTGTGTGCCATCGGGTCGAAAATTGCTCGGGCTAAACCCACGCGGTGTCCCCCCTACATGCTCTGCGGGCGGGATATACCACGTCAACAACCAAGTGAGCTCAATACCGAATTTATCCATCTCTGCAATCACCCCAGCGGGGTCGAGACCGTTATAGTAAACGTGCTGATGTGAATCAATAACCATGTTCACCTCCATTGAGAACTAAGAACCTGTTTTGACCCCGTGGGTGGGAAATCCCTTTCCCACCCGATCACGATACCTCATGATCACTTTTCAAACAGGCTCTAATGAAAATATTGATGCGTCAAACGGTAGCTAAGCGGCACCATGTGCACGCAACATCTCGACAACTTTCTTCGCGCCCGCCCTACGCATCCGCTGAGCGACGTTCAGCGGTGTCAAACCCTTCCGATTCTCAGCATTCGGGTTCGCTCCTTTGACGAGCAACGCTTCCACCGATGCCCTCTGTTTTTCGCCATCCTTTATCGTCGACCGAAGGGCATCAAACAGCGGGGTTTCGCCATTCGTATCGGGGGCATCAATCGTAGCACCTTTTTCGATGAGCAGATTGATGACTTTGAGAAAACCTGCTTTCGCGGCGTAATGCAAAGCGGTTTTCCCTTTGTAATTCCGAACATCGATATCGGCACCAAGTGCTAAGAGCCTTTGAATTTTGATCGGGTGTTCCCTATTGTCACCGCGACATGCGACAACCAGTGGGGGCCAACCCATGTCGTTTTGGGCGTTTATGTCCGCAGGCGCGACCCCGTAAGTTTTGAGTAGCTCAATCATTTCATGATTGTCAGCCAAGATACGTGGGGCTTTGCTCGCATCCGCGCCATTTTCGAGTAACAGCTTGACGATGTCCACCCGATTCTTCGAGACAGCGTAATCGAGCAAGTGTTCGCTGTGAGGCTCGATTGTCGCACCTCGTGAGATGAGCAATTCAACAATTGCCCGGTTTCCACCGATGATAGCGTAGCAGAGCGGCGTTGCCCACGCCGTCTCGCGATGCTCGAAGGTAACAGGCGACCCCGCCGGCAGCATCACGGTCTGAAGGCATCCGCTATTGACGAGACTCGCATCGTTGTCAAGGTGTGAGCGGACCGTATCGTAATCGCCGAGGTAGGCAGCGGTGTGAATGTCAATTTTCGCGCCCTGCTCAAGCAGATAATCCGCCACGAGGTTACGCCCTTCGTACCGCGCTACGCAGTAGGGGGTTATCTCAAGACGGTGCTCGATATGATAGCAACCGGGCAGATTTATATCGGCACCGCGCTCAAGGAGAAATTGAACGACCTCTAACTTCCCCCGATATGCCACCTCCCACAGCATCGTCCGACCATGCGAACCAACGGTGTGAATCCAATTCGGGTTGTCATCAACCAATTGGCGCACGGCTTCGAGGTCACCACGCCCTGCTGCTGCGGCAACAATTTTAAGAAAGTCACTCTGTTTTCCGGTGAGTTGGATGTTTGGCATTTACGCCTCCTTTTCAGATTGAGGTTTAATTTCCTTTTCCCTTCTATCCAACCTATGCTATAATTTTGACGAAATTAACAACAAGTGGTTGATTGCTAAGCAGGTTTCAATATAAAAACCTAAGTGTCACTTTGTAAGAAAAAAGGAATGCAAAGACGCAAGGAAGAACAGAACGCGCAATCACATAGGAAGGAATCATGAACGTAGCGAACCGCACCATCTTCGAGGGGGACAACCTTGACGTAATGCGCGGGATGGACCGCAAATCAATAGACTTGATTTATCTTGACCCGCCCTTCAACAGCAATAGGAACTATAGCGCGCCCATCGGATCGGAAGCGGCGGGTGCGGCCTTCAAGGATATGTGGACCCTTGACGATGTGAAAGAAGCCGAGCATGGTGAACTCGCAGACCGAGACCCCGCCCTCTACTCGGTTATTCAAGCCGCCCGTGAGACACACGGCAAAGGAATGCAGAGCTATCTCATCATGATGGCGTTGCGCTTATTGGAGATGAAACGGATACTCAAAAATACCGGGTCAATTTATCTGCACTGTGACCCGACCGCTTCCCATTATCTGAAGTTGTTGATGGACTCCGTCTTTGGGGTTGATAACTTTCGCAATGAGATTATATGGCACTACGGGAAATGGAGCAACGTTTCAAAATTTTTTCAGCGCAATCACGACAACATCCTATTCTACTCGTTGTCTGATGCTTACACGTTTAATAAGCAGTTTCACATCTCACCCGACAAAAAGAAAAAACTCGAAGTAGGATATGCAGTAAATCGTCCGAAAGGTGTTAAACAGCTTCTTGTATATGATCGAGGAAAAGCGGCAAAGAAGATAGAACAAGGCGATTATGATACCATCGTTTACAGAGATGAGCAAAACCCCGGCAGCGTTATGCACGATACTTGGAATGATATTAACATTCTCAATAGTCAAGCCAAAGAGCGTATTGGCTATCCGACCCAGAAGCCGATAGCCCTATTAGAACGCATCATCAAAGCCTCATCAAACGAGGGCGACATGATACTTGATCCCTTCTGCGGGTGCGCGACAACCTGCGTTGCCGCAGAGAAATTAGGGAGGCAATGGATTGGCATTGACCTATCACCGATGGCAGTTAAGCTTGTCAAAGAACGCCTCGCCCGCGAAGTGCTACTCGGAGACGATTCATTTGACATCTTCGGTGAAGTTATTCACCGAACCGACTTCCCTATCCGAATCAAAGCAGAAGAAGAACAAGAAGAACAAGAAACTCCCGAGCACACCGACTATCGGCAACACAAGTGGACACTCTACGGACGGCAAGAAGGACTGTGCAACGGCTGTAAAGAGTGGTTTCGATTCGGTAACCTCGCCGTTGACCACATCATACCCCGCTCCAAAGATGGCGGCGACGAGATTGAGAACCTCCAACTGCTCTGTATGCACTGCAACAGTATGCACTGCAACAGTCGCAAAGGCACAAAGTCAATGGAGTACCTCCGTGAGGTGGTAAACAGTGAGCGTCGCCAAATGGAAGCGTTTTACTACAAGCATCACCGCCAAGCGGAAACAAAACTTACGGAAGAAAACTCAAATGACAATGGCGGAACTTATTGATGAACGCGAAGATGCCGAATACATCTGGAATCACCTCCTGATTGCTGGAGTAGACCTAGACAACGAAAGCGAAAGCAAGATACTCTGGAAATTTCTCAAAGCATTCGGGAAACAAAGGAGAAAGCGACTATAATGAATTGGAAGGATAAAACCGTTTTCATCGGCGACAACCTCGACGTTATGAAAGGTATGAATAGCGAGAGTGTCGATTTGATTTACCTCGATCCTCCGTTCAACTCGAATCAGAGCTATAGCGCACCGATAGGAAGTCAGGCTGCCGGCGCGGCATTCAAAGATGCTTGGACATTTGATGACGTTAAGCAGGAAGAGTACGCAGTATTGGCATACTCCAATCCCGCACTATATCAGCTAATCAGCACGTCACGCGCAACGTATGACGAGTCGATGATGGCATATCTGATTATGATTAGCATACGTTTGATGGAGATGAAGCGGTTATTAAAGCGTACAGGTAGTGTTTACCTCCACTGTGACCCGATAGCTTCTCATTATCTTAAACTTTGCATGGACGTAATCTTTGGAGCGAAAAACTTCCGAAACGAATTGATTTGGCGGATAGGATGGGTATCCGGTTTCAAGACACAGAAGCGAGGATGGATAAGGAATCATGATACAATCTTATACTACGTCGCATCTCAAGAGGCTACTGAGCGGTTTAACAAGGAGTATATACCATACCCTGAAGGGTATCTGCGTAGAGATGGCAAACCCCCAACAGGTAAAGGTATCCCAATCGAAGATACGTGGAACTGTTCGGATAGTGATCGCCTAGATTCAATTATGATTAAGAGTTTCTCAAAAGAAAAGACAGGTTATCCTACCCAAAAGCCTCTTGCGCTCTTAAACCGCATCATCAAAGCGTCTAGCAATGAGGGGGATGTCGTATTTGACCCGTTCTGTGGCTGTGCGACTACACTCGTGGCGGCCGATAGGTTGCGACGCAAGTGGATAGGCATCGACCTATCGCATACGGCGGGGGAATTGGTTGTCTCGCGATTCAAAGAAGATCAAGGCTTATTCCAAGATATTACCCACCGCACAGACGTACCTACACGTACTGATGGCGGCGGAGAGCAACTGGTTTTTCCACCCCCTACGCCGCAGAATCCCCAAACCTACAAGCCTGTCCTATTCGGTGAGCAGAGGGGGCGGTGCGGGGCTTGCAATTCAGAACTCTATTATCGGCAGTGTACTATTGACCATAAAGTGCCAAAGAGTAAGAAAGACGGGACCAACGAGAAAGCGAATCTCTGGCTGTTATGCGGGTGGTGCAACTCCGTCAAAGGCGATCAACCCATCGCCTATCTCAAGGAACGGTTGGTCGAGGAAGGGATTGTCAGGGAAGACCAGCTCACAAACTAAAGGTGAACTCAAATAACAATGGCGGAACTCATTGAAGACAGGGGTAAAAACCGCTAGATAGCCAATGCGATTATGCTTGTTGGAATGCATTGAAAATCTGTTTTGATTTTTGATACTATTTAGCGTACAAAATAAAGTGCGTCAGTAAACCTACGTCGTTAAGAAAGAAAGTCAACTGAATTACCCATTTTCAGTTGCTTTGCGTCAGTCCTGATTTCATTAGAAGGAGGAGAAACCATGAGGCAGTCAGACATAAAGAGTCTTTACTACATTACTCACATAGACAATCTGGCATCCATCCTTGACCAAGGAATCCTTTCTCACGCGACCGTTGAAGCACAAGACGTGCCGTTCACTCCAATTTATAACAGCGAAATTGTCAGCAAACGCAAGAACAAATCCACGCCAAACGGAAAGAGTCTCTGGGATTATGCCAACCTATACTTTCAACCACGTAACCCGATGATGTATTTTCTCATCAAAGAAGATAAGAAAAATCTTGAGAACCTTGCCATTGTTGAAGTTTCTAACAAGGTGTTGCACAGACCAGATGTCCTTATCACAGATGGTAACGCGGCCAACAATCCTACGCAATTTTACTCCCAACCCCAAGGCGTAACAGTGCTTCAGAAACAGTGGCAAATCATTCAGAACGATTGGTGGACTGAAAATGACGGCTCTAAGCGTAAAATCATGGCAGAATGTTTAGTGCCCAACCGAGTCAAGCCAGAACACATCGGTTCAATTTTCGTTCCTAACGATACGGCAAAAAAACGCGTGAAGGAACTCATTAACAATTCGAGTACCCCTATCGTTACAGAACCTCATAAGTTCTTCCAGCCAAGGTGGAAAACTCAGATCAGAAGCAACATTTCCCTCATCCGCGGTGATATGTTCTTCTCTAATCTACAGACATTAACGGTTAGTGTCAATCTACAGGGAATAATGGGCAAGGGATTGGCATCACGAGCGAAGTATCAATTCCCTGATGTCTACGTTGCCTATCAGGATGCGTGTCGTGCGAAGAAGGTTAGAGCTGGGCGACCTTATCTTTATAAGCGTGAAGCTTCATTAGACCAAGAATTGGCAGACCTAAACTCACCGCTTTCAACACCTAATGCTGTGAAGTGGTTTTTGCTGTTCGCAACAAAGCGGAGGTGGCAGGAAAATTCACGCTTGGAGGACATTGAAGGAGGCCTTGACTGGGTGAAAAGAAACTTTGCAAAGGAGGGCATCCAATCTCTAGCGATGCCGGCTCTGGGTTGTGGCTTGGGCCGCTTGGACTGGAAAGATGTGGGACCAGTTATGTGCAGGTTTTTGCATGAAATGGGGATTCCAGTTGCAATCTACCTTCCACACGAACGTAAGATCGATCCTCAATATTTGGAAGAGTCGTATTTACTTCCCTAGAGCAAATCCCTTTCTGAAATCATTGTTGAATCGAGAGGAATTTAGAGTGATTAGAACACAAGCGTACTTGACAAAATCTCAAAAAGCGCAGTTACAACATATTAGCGTCGTGCGAGGTGTATCTGTCGCACAACTGATCCGGGAAGCAGTAGATGAGTTTCTACAGCACTCAAAATCCGACGATGCTTTTGAGCAAGCCCTTGCAAGTGCATTCGGGCTTTGGAAAGACCACGGAATCGAAGACAGTACGGAATATGTCCGATATCTACGAAGCGGTTGGGAAGATCGCTCAGAACGGATGGAGCTCGATGGCAAGATTAGTTCTTGATACCGATGTGCTAATCAATTTCTTGCGCGGAAAGATTCAATTGTCTTCCACATTTCATATATGAACAATCCCACCAAACAACCTGCCCAACCGGAACAAATCACTTGGCGCACTATTCTGCTCTCGTTGTTGCTCCTGCCGTTCATTTACAAATGGCACATTGAGTGCGAAGCGTTGAGATATACCTTCCCTACGCTGATGGCACCCTTCTACAGCGTTGTCTTTACGCTGCTGATGATTGGTCTGTTCAACCAACTGCTGAAAAAATACGCGGCAAAACATGCCTTGAGTGGCGGCGAATTAATTTCCCTGTATGTGCTAATGTCAATGACGCTGCTGTTCATGTCCTACGACATGTTCCTGCCGCTCGTCTCAACTATCGTCCACGCCTTCTATTTTGCGTCGCCGGAAAACGAATGGCGCGAGCTCTTCTGGGGTTATCTCCCGAGCTGGCTGACGATTAATGACCCCGATGTATTGCGAGCGTTCTATCTCGGCGATGAAACGGTCTTCGTGAAACACTACCTGCTTAAATGGGCAAAGCCGACCTTCTGGTGGTGTGCGTTTAGTTTCGTTCTGCTTTTTGTGATGCAGTGCATCAACGTGGTCATCCGCAAACAGTGGGTCGAGCAGGAACGTCTCGTGTATCCGATTGTCGAACTCCCCTACGCGCTTTCCTACAACACAGGCACGTTCTTGCGAAACAGGGCGATGTGGTGGGGGTTTGGGATTGCGGCAACAATCAGTTTAATCAACGGCTTGCACATGTTTTTCCCGTATATCCCCTCATTTCCGAACAAGGGGATTCCGTTAAACTCGCTCTTCACCGATAAGCCGTGGACCGCTTTTCTGCGCGGGGGCAGTTCGATTATCGTGTATCCCTTCGCTGTCGGGCTCAGTTTCCTGATGCCGCTAGACCTGTTGACCTCATGTATCCTCTTTTTCTTCCTGTACAAGGTGCAATACTTCATCGCAATGCTCACTGGAATGGAAAACATTCCCGGGTTCCCCTACCCTTATGAGCAAAACATCGGCGCGTACACGGGCATCTGCGCCATCGCACTCTGGACAACGCGAAAACAGATTTGGTATGCGTTCCAGAGTGCCTTCAGTCGGAGACGAGCGGAAGATGAGGCAGAACCGATGAAGTACCGGACAGCGTTCTTAGGCATCTTGGTCGGGGGCATATTCTTGGTTGGGTTTGCGATGCGGGGCGGGATGGCACTCTGGATTGCTGTGCTGTTTTTCGCCGCCCATTTCGTGACGATTGCCATCCCTTTAACGCGCATCCGAGCGCAGATCGGGTTCCCTATCCATTCGACTACCTTCATCGGCCCCCATCATAGCCTGGTGAGCTTGCTCGGCACGAGAAGGATTGGGGCACAAAATCTGACCTGGTTCTCCCTGTTTTTCTGGTTCAATCGGGACAACCGAAGCCACCCGATGCCGCATCAACTGGAAGCGTTCAAACTCGCGGAGCGTGGAAACCTGAATGTGAAAGGGTTATCCCGCCTGATGCTTGTACTAATTGTGGTTGCGATGCCGATGTGCATCCTGATGTTGGTCGATACATTCTCTAAACTCGGCGTGGATAGCGGCAAGGTGGGCGGGCAGATTAACAGCTTTGGGGGACGCGCCTATCGTTTTCTGGATGGCTGGCTCACGTCGCCACGAGATGCGAACAAAGCACACATCGGGGCGATGACGGTCGGTTTTTTCGTCACAATCCTGCTGGCGGTCATTCGCACCCGACTCTTTTGGTGGCCGATTCACCCACTCGGCTACGGGGTTTCTTTTCACATTCACCTGTTCTGGGCGGCGTTCATTATTAGTGCCATCGCCAAATGGAGCGTGCTTAAATACGGCGGGATTGGGCTTTATCGCCGCGCCATCCCACTGTTCCTCGGGCTGGCGTTGGGGGATTTCGTGGTGGGGAGTTTCTGGAATATCCTCAGCATTATCCTTGACCGACCAACGTATACGATTTATTACTAACCCAGCTCTGGACCGCTCCTTGGAAAAAACCGCATATTTAGGAATGACAAATCGGTTGCCCTTTATGCACCATTTGGGGCAAACAGTCCTAAAAATTTCAGTCAGTCTCCAAGCCCGAATATCGGTTCAAACCGCTGACAGCATTGGTATAATACGCATACCAGAGGATATCTGACTGACGATTTTAGTTTGGCACAAATCTTGCACAATTGTTGTCAAGTGGCAATCGGTAAGTTCCGACTATTGCCACAGTCTTTCAAGAGTTGTGAAGGCTTTAGACACCAATGGGAAACGCCTGAGAGGAGATGATTTAAATGTTATCAGATATTTTTCGCAGTCGATGGGTCGTTGGCGCATTAATCTTGGCACTGCTCATCGTGGTCGGTTCGTATTTTGGAGGGAAATGGTGGCATTCTCGTGATGAGTTCCCTCATGAATCCACCGAGATTGAGGATGAAAAACGGAGTTGTAAGGCGGATACTTCTGCTCCGGCGATTGATACTCCCGCTCCGGCAGTTGATGCCTCCGCTCCGGTGGATGAGTCCCCTGCTCTGGTAGATGAGTCCCCTGTGCCAGTGGATGAGTCTCCTGTGCCAGTGGATGAGTCCCCCCAAACGGCAGAGGCCGACGGTGAATTGGATTCAACAGATCCCGAGAAAGTTTCACCCTTCGGTTTTGGGCCATATCCCCAAGTGCCAGAAGGATACGGACCTGTGACGTGGCCGCGTAGCACCCCAGAGCATGAGTTGATGATGCGCGTTGAGATCAAACTCTGGCAACAAGGTATAAATGCATTCGGTTCAAAAAGGGATGGTAGGACCGGATTAATTTACCCAACCATTCCGGGTGTCGTCTATATTGAGTGGGCAGAGACCCCACAACCTGATGGTTCTGTGCTACGAGATTGGGCGTGTTCAGGTGATCCGGAGGCGGTTCAAGCCATCCGCAATCAAGCCAATAATAAGGGGTTGCCATTCCCAACTTTTATCACCGAGAGTGACATTCCCGCAGGAATCAAGGTGATTTCTTACGCTGAAGGAGGGATTGACCCTTACGAATTCCTCGAATTAAAAAAGGAGTAACATTAATCGCCGGAAGTGTTGAGCATACAAACATCCTTACCACCACTCAACCGCCGCGCCTTCATACAAAACCTCACACGCTGGCAAGGCCTGCTTGAGTTTTTCAACCCCAACGGAGGTCACACCTGTTTCTCGCACATCCACCCGCTTTAGATTCTTGAATACACTGAGTGTCTCGACCGCTTTATCCGTAATCTTTGTTTGACTGAGATCTAGCGATTCAAGTTTGGTAAGCACTTCCAGACGGTTCAGACCCTCATCCGTAATTGGCAGTCCCGCCGCCCAGAGTTCTTCCAGATTGGTCATTCCCCCAAGCTCATCCATAACCCGCGCTGTAGTGCCCGTATGGCTTATCCAAACCGACTCGACCTGTTCGGTGGGCATTGATTTTAAGACGGCTATAATCCCAGTCTCGCTCACCTGCGTATGGAGGACACCAAATCGGAGCAGAGGGACTTCTGCGGCTCTGTAGAGTTTGGCGATGTGGGCAAGCGCGGCATCAGTCAGGGATTCGCAGGCACCGAATGCAAAGTGGCGTAACGAGCGCGGCAGTGTAAAGTTTTCGATGAATTGAGCGTCGTTTATCGGCATATACTCTAGCCAGAGATACTCAAGGTGCGGCAACTCGCTTACCCCTCGAATGGCGCACGGTGTCAGTTCCGTGTTGCCCAACTCTATCTCTGTAAGGTTCGGCAACTGTTTCAATGTCTCAAAGCTGGTGTCTAGCTTGCCACAATCGAACATACCGATAAATTCGAGCGACGAACAACCGATAAGACACTCCAACCCCTCATCGCCGAGTTGGTGGCTCTCGTACACAAAAAACCATTTAAGCGCAGTGAGGTGCGCGATGGCTTGCATACCCTCGTTGTCGATATCCCAAACTTCGAGTGCCTGTAGGTCATTGGGATTCAGTTTTGCGAGTGCCGGGGCGTTCTCTTTCGCATTCTGGTTCATCTGCACCCCCAACTTTTGACCCGCTGGTACTGTGACATTGCCTTGAGCTACCCCAAATTCTTCCCAAACGCCCTGAGAAAAGAAAGGGTCATCTGTGCCGTGCCAATCACGGACAAACAGCGTACCGATCGAACCCTCTTTGGGAAACGCCACCGTTCGCTCTGGTAGTGGGTCGTTCTGTACTGGGTTTTGATTTGTGTGTTCTACCACTTTAATTCTCCGATAGATTTAACCTATGCATTATCAGGATTATACAGAAATTTAACGCAAAGACGCAAAGAAGATTAGAAGATTGGAAGAGTAGGATTGGAAGGATGGAAGAATGTAATACCAATTTTTGTAAATAAGCAAAGGGACAGCTATTGTGCTGTCCCTTTGCTTTTTCCTAGCCCTTGTGTTGCTTATGGCCTGCAGACGGAGCAGGGAGAGTAGTTTTGCTTGGCATTCGATAACGAGATCGGAATCATGCTTTTTCTCAAATACCTGCAACTCGCACGATGATACTTCGCCCCTGTTCGTGTGATATAGACTGTCTTTGTGTCAGCCGTATTTGGGGGGCTTGTATGGTCCCATAGCCCTATCCCTCTCTCTTTCGCTCGGGCTTCATAATGCTGAAATAGGTCTGTGTACTTGAATGGAAAACGGGTTAAAGCATTTCCATAGCCCTGACGGACAATCTCAAGATTCACAAATAGCCCATCGGGCGCACGGTAGAGATAGCCTAATAAGCGTCCGTACTTGTCTGTCTTGTTTCTGTCAAATTGAAGATACACGGACTCACCCAGCAGTAAATTTCGGTTGAATGTGTATGCTTCTTTGTCGTTATCGTCAGGCGTGTCTACCCCAATAAGTCGAACACTTGTAGCTTTTCCGTTGTATTTGATTTTAACCGTGTCACCGTCGATAATTCTTAGAACGGGATAGGCGGTTTCTCCTACGAAAACCTCAGTAGGATAGTCCACTGAGGTTGCTCTGATGCCTGTATCTTGCCCGTCGAGATATGCTACCGTAATAAACAGCACGGCACAAATGCAGATGATGATAACAGGTTTCGGATTCATGATTAAATCCTCCTGTCTAGGTGATTTGATTGTGGTGGGGGGCGCAATCTGCAATTATGCACCGATCTGTGGTGTGATAGAGGCGAATTTCGGGGGTGAAATCCGCAGACCCTCTATCAATTGCGTGATTTTATTATAACACAGTTTTGCCTGCTGTCAACAAAAAAAAGACAGTGAGTGGAGGCTTTGAGGATGGTGTGGAAGGGGTCCTTGCGTTGAATCTCATTTTTTCTCTATACTCTGTTTTGCCTCTTGTGCGGCTTGTTTTGCTTCGCTGGCAAGTTCGCCCGCTCGCTTTGCCAAATTTTTAACGTCCTCCATCCGTTTCATCATTGCCCGATTCGTCCAAGAAACCTCCATCAGGTATCGAATCTCCCGTTCATCGGTTGATGTGGGGTTCAACGTTTCTGCGCCGAGGTCAATTTGTAGGCCGCTCTCTGTCGTATGCCGTAGCCCAACATTGACACCGCTGCCAGCCACTTCGACGGAGAAGGTCATATCGCCTCGCGCAAAGGGGGGATGGAACTCTTTGCTGACCCCTAAGAACACACCGTTGAGAACCTTCCCGATACCGGTATCTCCAACAAAACGATGGTTGCCGATTCCGATGTGCCCAGAGATTAGGTGAATGTTGGGTAGATTGAAGGTCTTGCTGGCGGCAAGGAAAGCCGAGTTCCGTTCGTAACGTGTGAGGTCGTTTAGTTGATTCTCGATTTCGGCTCTGCCACCGATGTTCTCAACCCCAACAGCGATATTCGGCATGACTTCGGCTTCACGGAGTAGAAGTACCTTCAGATTCCCCAGTAGAAAATGCTCTTTACTGTGACCAACGCTCGTTACGCCAATCTCAACCCGACCCGATAGCCCAAAATCGAGTCGGATTGCGGTCTCGTCACGCAGAAGTTCACCGTCATTCTGGAACGCGAAATACGCACCAACGCCAAAGATGCCGTGTTCAACGACGTTGCCCGTCGGAATATCTACCAATCCACTCTCTCGAAAATAGGGTGCTGCCCAGGAGTAGGACAGGGAAAGGAAGAAACAGAGCAGAAGTATAAGGCGTGAGGCGTAAAAAAGGTGACGTAATATGCAGTCGTGTCGGTGGTGTACGCTCGCATGTAAACATTTAGCGATTTGTCTCATTTATCTCTCCTTGGTCTGAACACCCGAAGTTGTGCCGATGACCACTTTATTGGCTCGATTTACAAAAAGCCCGTTTTCAACGCTGCCGGGGATATTGTTGAGCTGCAACTCTGTCTCACTGGGGTGTGGAATCCCGTCAAAATGGCAGTCCAGAATGTAGTTCCCGTTATCGCTAAGGAAAGGGGCACCATCGGCGTAGCGTAGGATTGATTTCCCGCAGATTTCGTTGAGCACCCGTTGGGTTGCCTGCCAACCAAATTTGACGACCTCCACAGGCAGGTGGAAGTTGGTTGCCAAATGCTCGGATAACTTCCCCTCGTCAACGACAATAATGAGTCTTTTGGAAGCGTGGGCGATGATTTTCTCTCGCACGAGCGCGCCACCGCCTCCTTTGATGAGGTTGAGGTTGGTATCCACTTCGTCTGCTCCGTCAATCGTTAAATCAATGACGGGGTGTTTTTCTAATGTTGATAGCGGTATTCCCTGCGCGGCGGCGATCTCCTCGGTGGCCGCTGATGTGGGAATCCCTATGATGTCGAGTCCATCACGGACTCGCTCGCCGAGTTTTAACAGTGCGTAGTAGATGGTCGAACCTGTACCGAGTCCGACAATCATTCCCGATTGCACTTCTTCGACAGCTTTTTCGGAAGCGAGTTGTTTTAGCCGTTCTCTGTCCATAATTTCTCCAATAGATTTAAGAAATAGAATGCAAGGGCGCTTAAATAGAACGCAAGGGCGAAAAGAAGATATATAAATAGAATGCAAAGACGCTAGAGGCACAAAGCCATCGCACACGGGTGAAAGATGGCTTGGATTTGGCAATCCAAGTCGAGCCAGGGCATCCAAGCCGAGCCGGGGCATCCAAGTCGAGCTAGAGTAACAGTGTATCAAAAATCGCTCGCAACATCAAATGAGAAATTGGTAGCCAATACGGGTTGTGCATCGTTAATTAAATCTGATGGGTTAAATTTGTTGGCCTCAGAATTTTCGTTTGCCTCTGGCGAAAATTTGTGATAAAATTTATTAACATCCTTGACTATGGAACTTGACTATGGGAAGAGGTATCCTAAAAATAAATCCGAATTTCATTACAAAATAGAAATCATGCAATCTGATCTTAAACTTTATACAATGACAACGGCCGGAACCGCTGTAAACATGCTTATGGACATGCCTTGCATCGGCATTGCTGTGACGATGTCGATGCGTTTGGAATGTGACAATAGGTTTCTGGTCTGAGCTAAGATTGCTATGAATCATCTGTTCGTTAGGACATTGCCTATTATCACACCTGTGGTAGTAGGCTTTTTTGTTATCAGTCAGTGAAAAATGGAGTTGAATATGGAAAAAGTATTGGGATTGAAATGTCGTGAATGTGCTCGGAAGTATCCGAAAGAGCCGCTTCACGTTTGTGAGTTCTGTTTTGGGCCGCTTGAGGTTGACTACAATTATGAAGTTATCAAGAAGTCAATTTCACGCAGTTCGATTGAGCGGGGGCCGGCGAGTTTATGGCGTTATGCCGACCTGTTGCCAATTGATGGCGAACCGACGGACGGGCTAAATTCAGGCTTTACGCCGCTCATCCGTGCGAAAAATCTGGAAGACCGCCTTGGTGTCAAAGAACTGTACATCAAAGACGACACTGTCTGTCACCCGACGCTTTCGTTTAAGGACCGAGTGGTAGCGGTTGCGTTGAGCAAGGCGAAGGAGTTCGATTTTGACACCGTTTCGTGCGCTTCGACAGGAAATTTAGCCCACTCGGTTTCAGCGCAGGCGGCGATTGCAAATCTGAACTGCTTCATCTTTATCCCCGCCGACTTGGAGGCAGGAAAAATTGTCGCATCGCTCGTTTATGCCCCAACTGTAGTCGGCATTCTGGGCACTTATGACGACGTGAACCGGCTGTGCAGTGAGATTGCGGGCGTTTATCCGTGGGCGTTCGCCAACATCAATATCCGTCCATTCTACGCGGAAGGCTCTAAGACGCTCTGTTTCGAGGTCATCGAGCAACTTGGCTGGGAGGCACCCGACCACATTGTCGCGCCAGCGGCGGGCGGGTCGCTGATTACAAAGATTGGTAAGGCGTTAACAGAACTCTATATGCTCGAGTTAATTGACAAACCTAAGACGAGGGTTCATGTCGCCCAAGCAACGGGCTGTGGTCCGATTGTGACAACGCTCAAAGAGGAGAGCGATTTTGTGAAACCGGTCAAGCCGGACACAATCGCGAAATCCCTTGCCATCGGTAATCCGGCTGACGGTATTTATGCAGCGACGACAGTGCGCGAGTCCGGTGGTTCCGGTGAACACGCAACCGATGAGGAGATTGTCGAAGCGATGAAGCTTTTGGCAGAAACGGAAGGTATTTTTACCGAAACGGCAGGCGGTGTCACCCTCGCCGCTACTAAAAAACTGATTGAAAGCGGGCGAATTGGTCGGGAGAGTCGCGTCGTCGTCAGCATTACGGGGAACGGATTGAAAACAATTGAAGCCCTTGATGGCAAAGTCGACGAACCGCATATCATTCAACCACAACTGAACGCTTTTAAGAAACTGATGACGCGGCTTTAATGAAACGCGTACTCAGATTTCCTAGGTATATGGTGATAACTGACCCGGAGGCCAACAATGGAAACACTTCAAGGCATTCTCGAACGTATTGTATTTGAAAACCCGGAGACCGGTTACACAATCGGCAGATTTACTTCACGCGATTATCCGAGTGAACCGATCACTGTGGTGGGAAACCTTGCATCTGCCAATGCGGGGGAAAGTATGCTCCTCAAGGGGATGTGGGTGAACAATCCACAATATGGCAGGCAGTTTCAGATTGAGGGGTACGAGACGGTGATGCCAGCAACGATTGTTGGATTGCGGAAATATCTCGGTTCTGGACTTATCAAAGGAATTGGCCCTGTGATGGCATCACGCATCGTTACTCAGTTCGGCATGGACACTCTCGACGTGATTGAAAGAACGCCGAAAAGGCTCATGCGTGTGGCGGGAGTTGGTCGGAAAAGAGTGGCACTGATCAAGGATGCGTGGGAAGCACAACGTGAGGTCAAAAACGTGATGCTGTTTTTACAATCTCACAACGTCAGTACCAGCCACGCGGCGAAGATTTACAAGACTTATGAAAACGATTCCATCCCGATTGTCAGCGAAAACCCGTACCGCCTCGCTGATGACATCTACGGAATCGGGTTCAAAACCGCCGACACAATCGCTCAGCAGTTGGGCGTAGAGACTGAATCGCCCCACCGCGTCAATGCGGGGATGAAATATGTCTTGAGCCAAAAATCGGATGATGGACATCTGTTTCTATACCGTCAAGATTTGATTGCGGCATGTGAAGAAATCCTTAACGTCTCCACTGATGCGATTGAAAACGGCATCGCAACGCTTGTCGCCGAAGAGGAAATTATTATCGAAGAGGCAGATGCGGATTCCGAAGGTCAAGACCGAGACAGCGACCAAGTGGATTGCGAACAGGAGGCCATTTATCTCGCTCCGTTTTATTATGCGGAAATCGGCGTTACCAACGCACTCACACGACTTTTGAGAAAGGGGAGTGTTCAGCACCCACCGCAATTTTTAGAGGAGTCGATAGATGCGCTTGAAAAACAGATGGGGATGCGTTTTGCGGCAAACCAACGGGAAGCGATCCGGGCCGCGATTACCTCGCGTGTCATGATTTTAACGGGCGGTCCGGGAACAGGGAAAACCACAACGATAATCGGCATCCTCCGTCTGTTTGAGCAACTTTCTCAACAAATCGTTTTGGCTGCCCCCACAGGCCGCGCCGCCAAACGGCTCAGCGAGACGACAGGACGTGAGGCAAAGACCATTCATCGCCTATTGGAGTTCTCGCCGCAAGATATGGGATTCAAGCGGAATCAGGACAATCCGCTCGAAGCCGATGTTGTCATCATTGATGAGATGTCGATGGTCGATTGTATTTTGATGAACAGCCTGATGAAAGCGGTGCCGAGAGACGCGGTGGTGATTATGGTCGGCGATGTAGACCAATTGCCATCGGTTGGGGCGGGGAATGTCCTCAAAGACCTAATCAACTCTAAGATGATTACGGTTGTGAAATTAACGGAGATTTTTCGGCAGGCGCAGCAGAGCATGATTGTCACCAATGCCCACCGCATCAATCGCGGGGAGTTTCCAAAACTCAACGGACCTCGTGACCGGAATTTCTTCTTTATTGAGGAAACAGAGCCTCTTGAAGTGACCAAGCGTATCCTTGAACTGGTTAAGACGCGCTTGCCGAAACACTACGGCTATCACCCAATGGATGACATCCAAGTTCTATGCCCGATGCGACGGAGTACAGTCGGCTCCGAAAATCTGAATAAAGAACTTCAAGAAACGCTCAATGCAAATTCAACGGACTATGTGCGGGGCGGACGCGGTTTCCGGGTTGGGGACAAAGTGATGCAGGTGCGGAATAACTACGATTATGATGTGTTCAATGGGGACATCGGACGCATTACGAAGAGCGACCCCGTTGAGAAACTTCTGACAATCACGTTCCCCGACAAGGTTGTTGATTATGACGTGGCAGACCTCAACGAATTGGTGCTGGCGTATGCCACGACCGTCCACAAAGCGCAAGGGAGCGAATATCCCGCTGTTGTGATGCCGCTCACTACGCAACACTATATGATGCTTCAGCGGAATCTCCTTTATACCGCAATCACGCGGGCGAAAGAGCTCGTCGTCATCGTCGGCTCCAAAGAGGCACTCGGCATATCCATCCGCAACAACAAGGTGGCTGAACGAAATAGTTACCTCGCTGAACGGCTACAGCAACAGATGGAAAAATAGGAGAAGAGCTCCTCTTAAAACCGCGCGTAAAACTAACTTATACGGATACTGTTTTAACAAGTGTTAAAATAACCAAAATTGGCGACCCGCTAGCGCGGATAAGAGGTAAAGACTTAAAGGTTCAAGGAATTACTGAGTCCTCGCACAACGAAACCCGACACTACCGCTCGTGCTCGTTGGATTGCTACTGTCGCGATTAGCAACGCGCAGGAACTTCGGAATGCTGCTCCATGAGCCCCCACGCAACACGCGCGGATGAATAAGCTTAACATTTGTGAAATTTATTATAGTCCAATCCACACTGTTGGCACCGGAAAACGGATTCTGACGTGGAGCAACAAAATAGAAATTCCAATTATACTCATCAAGGCACCACTCCCACACGTTCCCTGCCATGTCGTACAAGCTGTAGCCGTTGGCCGGATATTTGCCCACGGAGGTCGTATCGCCAACATTATTGCCGAAGTTCGCCTTCCTGTCATCAATGACATTGCCATTGGGATGCCTCTTACCTACCAAGCCACCCCGCGCCGCACACTCCCATTCTGCCTCCGTCGGCAGTCGCTTCTCTCCCCACTGCGCGTAAGCCATCGCCGCATACCAACTTACGTAAGTCACCGGATGGTTGGCTTTTCCGTTTGGGTAGTTATTCCCATTCCAGTGTTTTAGGTAACTACCAAAGTAAAATCCCTTATCAATGCGGTCTTTTTGCCATCGCGGGTTGGCAAGCACGAACTTCTTATACTCTACATTGGTCACCTCATATTTGTCCATATAGAACGCATCAACGTAGACGGTGTGCACCGGCTGTTCATCGTCATTCGCCCTCCGGTCGTTACCACCCATCTCAAACTCGCCTGCGGGAATCAGCACCATGCCCTCCGGCGAGGGAGGTTCGCTCGGCGGGGGAGCCTCAACGGTGTAAGTAAGTCCTTGGACACCATCCGCCCAATCGATATTGAGGGTGAGGGAGCCCGAAGGGAAGGGACCGGAGATGGTCGCCGTTTTGCCATTAATTACAACGCTCCCTCCACTCACTGTTACATTACCGGGGGCACTGCTAAAGGTTATGGTGATGGTTGCGTCTGGCTGGATGGTGCTACTGCTTGGCGGGGTCGCAGAGACAAAACTAACGGGCAGAGACTCATCTTCGCCACAGCCTACAATCAAAAAACAGGTGATGATTAACAAAAAACAACTAAATCTCTTGAACATCATTAAACTGACACTCCGCACTTCTGATTCCCGTTTTTTGGATTTATTTCTCAAACCCGCGTGGTACCTACATTGAGCAGGCGATCCAAGGTGAGCTGGAAAAAAAGACAAGGAGAAAATGGAATCTTAGTCGACCACTCCGAATCTCCGTCATCCTGTGCGAATCCTTTTGTGACGCGGGTTTGTCTTAAAAATACTAAAACGTGGCAAAACAAGTGCGGAGTATGGGATTAAAATCTCCGTTACTTGATTTAAATCGCAGATCATCACGGATTTCACCCCGGTAGCGGGAAATCCCTTTCCCGCCACGTCGGCAGGGGTAGAGGGCGGGGCAGGATGCCCTGCCTACGGTATTACACACTGTTGGGTTTCACTATAGATATCTACACGACTATTGGCATTGATAGAGATTCGCTTTTCACCGGTCAACCCAACCTACGCAACTGTTAGTCGGTTCACGCACCGGCATCGAGGTAAAATTGCCGAAGCTTTTCGCGCTGGCGGGGCGTAATTTCAGTGGGTAGGGACACCCCCAATTTGACATATACATCACCCACCCCCTCGTCGCCGTGTTTTGGCACCCCTTTTCCGCGTATGCGAAGCAGTTGATTCGGTTGGACCCCTGCCGGAACTTTTAGCCCAACAGGTCCATTGAGGGTCGGCACTTTGATTGTGGTGCCCAAAATCGCTTGGACAAAATCAATTTCGACTTGGCAATAGAGGTCATCATCTTTCCGCACGAAGTATGGATGGGGTGTCAGTTTCACCGTGAGGTATAGGTCGCCCTTTTTCCCGCCTTTCAATCCGGGGTTCCCCTCCTTCGGCACTTTTAACTTTGTCCCCTCGTGAATTCCCGGTGGCAAGTCAATGGTAATCTTGTGCTGTCTCTCAATCTTGCCCTCCCCGGCGCAGGTCACACAGTGCCCAAAACGTTCGCTACCGCTGCCATCACACTGTGGACAGCGTTGCTTGACCATGTAATCCCCCTGCTTCATTGCGATTGTTCCTGCTCCTTTGCATCGGCGGCATCGTCTGGTGCTTTCGGTCTGCTGACCGCCAGTGCCATTGCAATCTTCGCAGATTTCATTAAATTTGATGACAACCTCCTTTTGGCACCCCTTTACTACATCGTCAAGCGTTAGCTCAAGGTCTTGATGTAGATCTTTCTCTTGGGGCTTCGCTGTCTGATGGCTTTTTTGAGGTGTGAACTTGAAGAAGTTATCGAGCAATCTGTCGAATCGGGTCGACATTTTTTTCCGTTTGGTGCCTGTTCCGGTAGGTTCGGTGTCTGTTTCAGCAGAAGAGGGCTTTGCGCGGTTCTCGCTCCGGCGTAACGGGGTTGATTCGTCCTCGCCGTTCTGTGGCCCCCGATGCTGTTGGCTTGAAGGTGGCGAATCCCGCTGAACATCGGCATCCTGTTGCTGGGGGGCATAGTCATCTCGTCGTGGCGGATTTGAAAGGAGTGAACGCGCTTCGGCATCCTCCTGAAATCGATCAGCAGCCTGTGGAACACTCGGGTCTTGCTCTGGACGCGCTTTATCTGGATGGTGTTGAGGTTTCAGCTTGCGATAAGCCTTCTTGAGTATGCCAATTGGAACACCAAGCATAGCACTGAAAATTTTATGAATCTTTCTCATTTTGGTTCCCATATACGGTTATTTGCACAAATTATTTCACGAATCGAAAAAGATGTCAAGCAGAAATAGATTAAATTGATAGTTCTCGAAACGTTTTGAGCTTAACAAGCGTATATTCTATTAATGGGCACGTTTTGCGGCAAATTGAACACAATTTTCAAAATCAATTACGACAGTTTACAAGATTATCTGACAATGAGAAGGCAAATACTTGAATCTTACTGTGCAACCAATCCTTTGATTGGGCTTTCGCCATCCGCCATTCGGCTGTACAGCGCATTACAGGTTTTTAGGCAAACCTACCGGTCTAAAAACGATGGCAAATGGTTCCGCGCACCGGAGCGGGATAAACGATTGCAGGAAATTGGATTCTCCAAAGGCGATATCGAGCAGGGCTTTACCGAGCTGGTGAATGCAGGGTTATTGCAGACGCGGAGTCAATCTAGCACAGAATGGTATCAATTAAAATAACGTGAGTTTGACGTAACGACTACGTTGAGGCAAAAAAAAAGCCCTTCAACCAGAAGGGCTTAAATGCGAAAAGAAGATGATTAGCGGGCTTCCTTGATGTCGCCCCATGTTGTCGCGAGCCGATCTGTAGGGTCTACCGATGTCGCAATATCTCCCATGCTTGCTTTGATCTCCTTCTCAGTTAACGCACGGTCCCAGAGTTGAACTTCGTCAATGGCACCGTTGAACTTTTGCCCAGTTGCGCCCCATGAGCCAACCATAGTATCGCCTGCGGCACCCTTATAAGCAATTCCAGCTTTGCCAGCATCCTCGACCGCCATCTTTCCGTCAATGTAGATTTTTCTCGATTTCTTCTCAACATTGAGCCAGAAACAGATGTGCACCCATTTGCCAGCTTCTGCCGCCGCGGGCGCGTCTAGGTCATTTCCATAAAACCCCATCCGAACATTACCACTGCCCGAATAGATGCGATAGTGAAGACTCGTATTTTGTGCGTTGACCTGCGTTTGAGAAAAGACACACTGTTGGTCTCCACCTTTGCGTTCCGGTTTGACCCACATGGAGACCGTAAAGCTTTTGTCATTCAGTGCAATATGAGGGGCTTTTATCTCGCCTGCTTCACTGAAAAACATAGCGTCTCCCAACTTTCCTTTGTCAAATTTGACCGTACCGACAACCTCGCCATCATTCTTATTCTTTGAAATATCCTTGACGACTTTTCCATTGCTGTCGTTCGCGGAAAAGTAGAGCAACAGATCCTTATCTTTGGTGTCGAGTGCATCAGCGAGAAAAGGGGTGAACATCAAGCTGATGGTTAGCAAACCTATTAGCGTACGCTTCATTCTGAGTTTCCTCCATATCTAAGTTTGATTATTCAAAAAATGATACTGTATCACAGTGGATTTATATCATAACCTAAGTTGCCACCTATTCCAGAGAAACCGTAGGGGTAGGTCTTGTGCCTACCCGTTCCCAGACGATGAAGCACATCGGTCGCGTTTTTGCCAAACTCGTGTTGATTCATCGTATTTCTTATCAAGGTGACAATTTGGGTTAAACTCCCACGATCAGTTAAGACGGGAATATATAAGATAAGTTTAGAAAAAGTTATTTTTGATCAGGTTTATTTAATATTAATCCAAGTTGCTACCATTAAGCAAGTTTTAGTATTAAAGTTTATGTTCTGACCCTACGGGTGGCCCGACGAACGCGACGCAAAATGGAAGGTTGGAAGAAGGGAAGATTGGAAGCTTTGCCGGTTTTGGATATTCTAGAGAAACCGAGTTTTTTGATTTCGCCGCCCAATTACAGCTCATCCCGAATTATCGCCAATGCAGGTCAAAATAATCATAACGGGTCGACGTAATCTGCTGCATTTTTCCCGTTTTAACATCCAAGGTGAAGATTTCGCTGGTGTGTCGTCCGTCCGAATCGCGCCCGATAAATGCGACCTGACTCCCGTCCGGCCGCCATGTCGCATCACGCCCTCTGTAAAGGCTCAGATTCAGATAGCTCTTAAATCGTCCCTTCTCTACAGTAGCGACGCAGATCTCGCCTGACGCATAAAACAGGAGTTGTTTGCCATCTGGTGACCACTCTTCAATCTCTTGGCACGGCGGCTCGTCGTGTTGCAGGAACCATGACCCGGTGACACTGACGACATCCGGTTCCGCCAGCGCAAGGAAGCCATCGGTCTTAAACGCAATCCATTTACGGTCTGGAGACCACTCGGGCCAGCTTATCCCCTCCGGCAACGCTTCAAGCAGTCTTTTTTTCGGCTCTTTGACCTTCTCGCCTTTCGCATCCCAGTGCAACCACCCTTCTGCCCACAAGCGGGTTCTCCACCGCTTTGTTTTCCCGTCAACCGTTACAACCCAGTTTTCCAGCGGATCTTTGGGACGGTCAATCTCAACTACAACGAGAACCGCGTGACTTAACGGAGACCACCAGAAATCGTGAATGCCATACTGTTTCTTGATGAGTCGCTTGTTCTCGGTGCCATCTGCCCGCATCACATATAGCGATTCCGCCTCATCCACCCCGGATATGTAGGCAATTCGCTCTCCGTCCGGTGACCGTCGGGGTTTGCGGGAAAGCCCATCGTCGGTGAGTTGGCGGAAATCCGTTCCGTCCGGATTCATCGTGCAGACGTTATACTGATAGAACTCCCACCATTTGGTCGTTCCCCGACCTTTTTCCAGCGTCCCCGTCGTCGCTCGGAAACCGTCCCGATGCAGATGCGGCTCACGGATGGCAAAGACCCATTTCCCCGCTCCACCCTGTGCGAACACGATGCCGCTTACCATGATGAGCAGTATGAACACACCGATTACACATTTGATACGCATAAGATTCTCCTTTCTTCAGTTGATTAAGTTTTGTCACATTTCGGAGGGATTCCTCTCGGTTTAGTAGATAGAATTTCTTCAATGCCATTCTTTTGGGTCTGAATCCCAAGCATTTATGCTTGCTTTTCTTTGTACATTGTGCGATATTATAATCACCGTTTCGTGAGGGGATTCGCCATCGGCAGCCCGGTCTCCGATGCCTCTCACACCTGAGCGAACAGGAATCAAACGGTAGAAACGGAACCCACAATGATTAAACCCATATTCCGCACCTGTTTTGACACGTTCCGGTATTTTGGGAACAGATTAAATTCTGAAACGTCATAATCTATCAATCCTCAGTGGCTCAGGCCCGTGGGGAGGAAATCCCTTTCCTACCCTTCGGATGCCCCTTGCCCGCGTACAGGAATCCCCAGAACTGTCAGCCGGAAATCGCTTTCCTACGTACAAACCTGTTTTATTTTTTAATCCTCATCCAACCGCACCGAACCGAGTGTTTTCTTCAAAACTCGGCTTCTATCGGATAACCAGAACGGGTATAGATTATACCCCCATATCCCGCCGCCCATGAATAACGATTTCAATAAATGCGAGAAACCCTAAAAACAGGTGCGGAATGTAGGGTATTCCGCCCGGCGAGATAATAAAGTCTAACATCCACTTCCCACGCTTTGCCCGTAAATTTTCGGATGTTGTTGCGCGTCCCAACTTCATTGCGCCTCTCGCTGTTTTTGTTCTTCTCCTCTTTGCGCCTTTGGGTTAAAATTTCTTTCTTGCGCCCTTGCCTTAAATTTCAGCGGCTTTACATTCTATTTAAGGTTGAAAGGATTCGCAAATTCGCTTATAATATCTCACCTTGCTGAATGGAGGAACGATGGTCTTCCGAAAACTGAAAATCATTCTCGACATGATTAAGTTTGAGCATACCATTTTTATGCTCCCATTTGCAATTATGAGTGCATTTATTGCCTCAGAGGGGATGCCGGCGTTGGACAAAATCGGTTGGATTCTCGTTGCGATGGTGGGTGCGCGAAGTTGCGCCATGGCATTCAACCGGCTTGTCGACGCGGAATTCGATAAAGCAAACCCACGTACTGCGATACGCGCTATCCCTCTCGGAACGCTGGGGAAAAAAGAGGTTTGGGTGTTTACACTTGTTGCCGCCGCTGTGCTGGTCCTTGCCGCATACAAACTCAATCCCCTCGCCTTCGCACTCTCGCCTGTCGCACTGGCTGTAATCATGGTATACTCCTATACGAAACGTTTCACGAGTTTCACCCACTTCTGGCTCGGCCTATCGCTCTCAATTGCACCGATTGGCGCGTGGATTGCAATCAAGGGTCGGTTCGATTGGCCTCCTCTGCTACTCGGTTTGGGCGTTCTGCTTTGGACAGCGGGATTCGACATTATCTACGCATGTCAAGATTTCGACTTTGACCGTCAACACGGACTCCACTCAATCCCCGCACGGATGGGTATTCGAGGCGCGTTGTGGCTATCGGCGGTGCTACATGTCGTTATGGTGTTCATCCTTATCGCAATGGTGCCTTTGACCCATTTTGGTACGCCTTATCTCATCGGGGTCGGCATCGTGGCGATTATCCTGCTCTATGAACATGCCATCGTCAAACCAACTGACCTGTCACGGGTGAATCTGGCGTTCTTTACGCTGAACGGTATGGTGAGTTTGGTGCTTATGGCACTCGCCGTTGTGGATATACTCTGGAGATGAGGGGCAAATATGAAGATTCAGGCATTGAAATTTAACTCGGTACAACCGCTTCGCTGGCTCGTAAGTTGGTGCTTGGGACTATGGATTAAAATCGGGTGCATCGGCATCCTTGCGATACTTTGGCTCTCCCCGGGTTTTGCCGACGACGATTATTTCGACCAAATCACGGTTTTCTCCGAAGGCAGAATCACCCGCTTCGTCGAAATGCCGATAACTGTTTACATTTCACCGGTACTCCAAACGAAGGGGTATCTTCTTGCGTTGCGGGATGCGATGCGGCAGTGGGAGGAAACCTCTGACGGGAAAATCTGGTTTCAGGAGTCGCCGGTCAGTGAGGGTGCCGATATTGTGGTGGGCTGGACATCCAGTGCCTTAATGCGAATCATTGATACACCGCTGGGGAAGACCTCTTTTACCCGTCTAAATGATACCCAGTTTAGGGTCAATATTACGCTTATCCATCCGGAGAGCATACTTTCGCGGGCGCAGATGACAACGGCTTGCCTCCATGAGCTCGGACACGCTATTGGATTGTGGGGCCATAGTCCGAACCCTCTTGATGTGAGTTTTGCGGCATCAACTGCCCAAGGTCCGACGGCGGGTGACCGAGCAACACTGCTCAAGGTCTACGCAACGCCACCAAATACGCCGCAACATGAGGTCGCTATTGGTGTACTGAAGAAGCAACTTGAAAGAAAACTACAGCGTATACATACGCATTACCTGCTGGGCACGGTCTACTTAGACAAGGGAAATATTAACACCGCGATCGAGCACTTCAAAACGGCTCTGTCTCTCGATACCAGCTTTGAGCAAGCCCGAGAGCAACTTCTGAACGCCTATCAGACCTCAAATCGCATTCCTGAGGCAATCGAACTGCTTCATCAAATGCTGAATCAAACACCATCGGTGGATGTCTACAACACCCTTGGCGTAATGCATTACCAAAATGCCTCCCTCGAGAAAGCTGTCGAATCCTTACAGAAGGCACTCGAACTGCACCCAAACCATCCGGTAGCGAAAAAAAACCTCCACCAGATCTTTCGCGAACAAGGGATTTCCGCTACCAATGCCAGAAAGTTTGATGAGGCCATACGCTATTTCCAAAAAGCACTGCAATTTAACCCGGATGACCCGCTCTCACATCGGCTCATGGGTAACTGTTACGCCAGAAACGGTGACCTCAAAAACACCATTGCACAATACCAAAAAGCGCGTCAATTTGATCCGGTCAATAGAAAAATCAAGGAGAATCTTGCCAGTCACTGGAGCAACTACGGTGTCCAGCTAACAAAGGCGCAACGATGGGGCGAGGCAATCGCCGCCTATCAACAGGCACTGGAATTGATGCCGACACTCAGTGTGGCAAAGAAAAACTTAATCGCCGCGTTATGGCAACAGGCTGAGGCACAACGCACAGCAGGAAATATCACGCCAGCGATTTCAACCTATCACGAAATTCTCAAGTTCGAGGGAAACAGTGCTGATGCCCACAGTCGGCTCGGGGAGTTGTATCTCAAAAAGTGGGCATACGCGCAGGCGGTCAGTGCCTTCCAATCGGCGCGGGATGCCGAACCGAATAATAAACAGGTGTTGCATAATTTATTCGCCGCCCATCACCATTATGCCCAGCATCTTGAACAGCAGAACCAATACGATGCCGCCGCCGCTCAACTACGACTGGCACTCCAGCTAACGCCCACCGACCTCACCATGCGACTCAGGCTTGCCAATCTCTATCAACGTGCGGGGCACTCCGAGCGCGCCCAAGCAGAATTCGCACGCATACTGAAAGATGACCCACATAATAGTGCGGCAATTAACTATCGCGTTGCGCGTGGGACTACCTTGATGAACATGGGCAGGTATACAGAGGCACTTACAGAGTTTAATGCCATTGAAGCAGGCACGAAAAGCGTCGAAATCTACAATACCATCGGCTATCTGTACATGAAGGAAAATGAGCCCCTATCTGCGATAAAAGCGTTCGAGTCCGCACTCTCCAAACGGCCTTTAGACCATGTTGCCTACCAAAACCTGCGTGCTATCGAATCCCAGTTTATTGCAAAGTTTACTGTAAACCAGAAATCGTCACAGCACCGCAATGGTTTGGGGCGGATTTACAACAGCCTCGTGCGGTGTTATATCGGGCGGAATGAGTACACCAACGCTTCGGCAACGTATCGAAAAGCGGTAGACCTGTTTTCTGGTTTCCCCGTCGCCAGTGACGAAGCGAGCCTCCTCCCCGCCCCCGCTATCCAAGCCGAACTTATCAAAACGGGCATCCGCCTCGCCTTAACGTTTCAAAGTACCGGCCAGACCGAGCATAAGAAAAAGGTACTTCGCTCAGTTCAGAAGTTGGACGCAGACCATCCGACCGTAAAGAAACTTCTTGGCAATAAAGAATGAGTCTTTCTATTTATTTGACAATAAATCTTCTAAAATCCTCAATTCATCTTCTATCGTATTAGACCACCCGCCCCCTTCAAAATCAATCTGCGCTGACTCTTGAGCAATCACTATAAAAGATTGACCGCCCTTGATATCTATATCGCCATCATCGTTTGCTTGGGCAACCACCTTAATCCCATCGTCATCGTAAACAATAATCGTAGAACTGTTACCGACAATTCCTTCAAGTTGTAATATATCACTAACCCGTGTTATTCGGGAATCATTTAACGGTATTCCCACAAGGTTGAGACCCGGACATAACATAATTGAACTCTGTCCATTTACTCCCAAAGGAACACCACGCAAACGTAAAGAAACAGGATTGTTCACACTCGCGATTATGCCAAGCTCATCAGTTAAAACCTTGTCACTAAGTTTGTTTCTATCTCTAGCCCCAGAATAACTACTCCATCTCTGGGTTGTGGTGTTATAAGTGATAAGGAGATTTACAACCCCTTCGCCTCCAAGGACATCGTAAAGGTCTCCTATTGTTTCAATAGTGTTGGCAGCTCCATCAATTTCTGTTATCGCTAATGGAACATGAATAAAGCTTACACCCAAAGGCAAAGCCAGGTCAAACCCAAGCTCATTAACAACATCAAAAGTTAGGGTCTCCTCAATGCCATCAACTGATGCTGAAATAACATTAAAACCCGTGCTAGAATTGCATTGAAAAATCGCCTGTGCACGCCCCTTTTTATCAGTGGCAACCGTTTCTTTAATCACGCCCTTACCTTCGATAATCGCAAAACTGACTGGCACTCCTTCAAACACAGCTTCATTTTCATCTCGCACCACAACAACCAAAGGATCGTCCGAAACCTTATTCAAGGTCGTGGGCTTTCTTTTTTGATGTTCATCAAAATGAACTTGAACCCCTCTTGCTTGTAAAGCTGGAATGTATTCATAAAGCGAAGGGTAATTCAAAGGGTTGCCTTCTAAACTAATTGAATCTCCTTCGTCTAAACCCGTATTTGCCACCAAAGGCAAAATATCTGATATTGCGTTATGCTGTAATCGTAATTCTCTCAACCTATTCAAATTCTGTAAAGCAGATATATTAGATACTAAAGTAGCTTGAAGCCCTAACTTCCATAACTCAGTCATATTGGCTATAGATGATATATCTGATACTAGAGTCCCCTCAAGCCACAATACCTCAAGTTTAGCCAAATTAGACAAATCTGAAATATCCGATACCAAAGTTCCGCCAAGATCTAACCAGGCCAAGTTAGTTAGACCCGACAAAATAGACACATCTGTTATGGAAGTACGATAAGCCTCCAATCTTTCCAAACTAACCAACTTTGATAAGCCCGATAAATCTGATATTGGCGTATCGCCAATTCGTAATTCTGTCAATCTCAGCAAATTAGACAAAGCAGATATATCAGCTACTGAAGTATGATCAAGATACAAATCTCTCAAATTAAGCAAATTTGATAAGGCTGATACGTCTGATATTGGGGTGTTTCTAAGAGTCAATACACTCAAACCAGTCAAATTTGATAAAGTTGATACATCAGAGATTTGATTCTCATCAAGATACAAATGCCAAAGATTAGTCAAATTTGATAAAGCAGATATATCAGATATCTGATTCCCGCCAACATTCAAATCTCCCAAACTAATCATTTCTGATAAAGGAGATAAGTCTGATATTTGATTACCAGCAAGACCAAGCCATGTTATAGTCAAATCTGATAAAGGAGACAAATCTGAAATTTGATTCCAACTCAAATTTACATTGCTAAGTTTTTTTAGATTTTGTAAAGGTGATATATCAGATATTTGATTACCGCCTAAAAACAATTCTGTCAATTCAACTGCATGTTCAATACCTGTTATATCACTAACTTCACGCTCATGTGCTTCAAGACGTGTCAAAGTTTCCATCTCTGCTTTAGTAATTGCTTCACCAGCTTCTTTACCAAGAGCAGTCTCAATTGCCTTACGGAGATTAGGGTCAGGGATTTCCACTTGACCATAACCAACAGTTCCAAATGCCAATAAAACTACCGAAAACACAAAACAAAAGAAATCAAAATGCTTTCTCATTAGTCTAATACCTCCGCCAATTTATCCGGGGGGTAAGCCCGGGTGCAATGAATAGAGCCAATTGAACCCACATATTCAGCCATATTATCAAAAACAGTTTTCCAAAGTCCTGTTACCTACACCGCATCAGGCTTGACGATTTCAACGTCAAACCAAGCGAAGCAGTGTAAGTTGACGACTCCCGCTAGTTGTTTTATAGCAGACGCCGGGGTTCTCCTTTCCCCTGCTGCATCTCTTCAACGAGTTCCATGATCTCTTCGGGGTCGTAGTCGGTTCCGTATTGATCGTTACACCTATCGACGACCATAATAGCGGTTTCAAGTGTTCCTTCGTGATGACCCGTTGCGCGATGTCAATGACCCGTTGTGCGAGTCGTTTCGGTGTGATAGTCTCCCCTTTCATGTTATCGACAAAGCCCTCTGCTTCGTCGATGTCCTCAAGGATGGGGTACTCGGGTCCATTTTCGACTATCCACCAGCGACCGTCGCTGCGGTAGTAAGTCGTTGTCTCTCGGTGTCCACACAGCGGACACTCCCGTTCAAAGGTGGTACGCCCAGAGCGATCGTTGGTATGTGTCACATCGTGGGTCGTCTCCGTTCTGCATACTTGACAAAGTAGGCGTTGCTCATCCTTCCTTGTTTTCACGATGCCTCCTGTAGGTTGGTTGTGCTGGGTGCTTTGAACGAGCATCCGGCGGTTGGTTTAATCGTATACCTACCAAAAAACTAGGTTGTGTTTACATTGTAAAAATGGTTTCCATTTAACGCCCCCTTTGGTATCATAGGGGCATGGAACATACAAAACCCCCTGATGGGGAAACAATACCTTCGCCAATTATCCGGGTACGATTTTAGCCTGTGTGCAATGAATAGAACCTATTGAACCTAGATGAGAAGGGATTTGATTCAAAACAATAAGAAGTCATTTTCCCATCTCGTGTGAATACCTGCCGATTTTTAAATAAATCACCCCATAGCGTTAGATTTACACATTAAACCTACTGAAAAGGATAAAGGTTATGCAGCAAAGAAATTTATTTTGACAGCGTTGTCGATTTACGGGGGCCGATACCCAGAGACACCGATAGGAATGTGGGTAGAAGACGAGAGTGGGTTGGGGCAACCGATTGTTCGGCGTGTGGGGGGGGGAAAAGAGGTGTTGTCCGGTTGCGCGTGGGCATCCGAGTAAGTCGTTTGATGGGTTTTGTGCACCCTAGCGGGTCAGAGGTACTGGAATCTGATGGCAGTGGTGCGTATTGATGTGATGAATATGGTGCTGGCTGAGTTTGCGAAGGAAAGCGTGAATCGAGCTCAGGACAAACGGATTCTGTTCTGAGCGAGTCAGGCGGGTTATCACACGGGTAGGGGGTTGATCGTATCGGAAGGCATAGAGAGTTATCTGCCGCTGTATGTCGGTTTTCAGTGGATTTGCAAAACCGAACAACAACACCATGCCTGAGTCTACCGGGAGGGCCGGGTGCTCGGTGCGGTTGGAAACACGCACCTACCGAGGGGACGAAACTTTCAATCCGACTGGATTATCCTCAAACTAGAATCGGTTTAACAATTCGGGCTTCGCCTTCAACGCCGGTCAGTCGCTGGTCTAGCCCTTGGAATTTATACGTCAACCGTCGATGGTCGATGCCCAATTGGTGCAGAATTGTGGCGTTGAGGTCGCGGACATGTACGGGGTCTCGGAGGATGTTATAGCTGAAATCGTCGGTCTCGCCATGTACAACCCCGCCTTTCACACCGCCCCCCGCCATCCATATTGTAAAGCATTTTGGATGGTGGTCGCGACCGTAATTTTTCGCGGTCAACTCGCCTTGGCAATACACTGTCCGACCGAACTCACCGCCCCAGATGACGAGCGTTTCGTCTAGCAACCCGCGTTGCTTGAGGTCTTGGATGAGGGCGGTTGCGGGTTGGTCGATGTCCCGCGCTTGGTTCGGCAGGTCTTTGGGCAGGTTGCCGTGCTGATCCCAACCACGATGAAAGATTTGGGTCAACCGTACACCGCGCTCCACCAAACGCCTTGCGAGTATACAACTGTACGCGAAGGTTCCGGGCTTGCGGGCATCTGGGCCATACATATCGAAGATATAATCGGGTTCTTTTGATAGGTCGCTCAACTCTGGCACCGAGGACTGCATTCGGAACGCCATCTCGTACTGGGAGATTCGGGCGTGCGTTTCGGGGTCACCCACCGAGTCGTATATCTTACGGTTTAAGTCAGAGAGCGCGTCAAGCATACGTCTGCGCGCTTTGGAACTGACACCGGACGGGTTTGAAAGGAACAGCACCGGGTCGCCGTGAGACTGAAGGAGCGTTCCCTGATGCTCGGATGATAAAAACCCCGCCCCCCAGAGCCGATTGTAGAGTGCCTGCGCTTGCTGTCGTCCGGTCCAGGTCGCATTCAGGACGACAAAGGCAGGCAGATTCTCATTCTCGCTACCTAGCCCGTAGCTGAGCCATGCCCCCAAGCTCGGTTTGCCGGGGCGTTCATTGCCAGTGCAGATATAGGTGATTGCTGGGTCGTGGTTGATGGCATCGGTGTGGAGCGTTTTGATAATCGCAAGGTCTTTGACCATCGTTGCGGTATGCGGTAGCAACTCGCTGAGCCACGCACCATCCGCACCGTTATCGTGCTTCTCAAATTTGTAGATGGATGGCGCGATTGGAAAACGGTCCTGTCCGGAGGTCATGGTTGTTAGGCGTTGCCCCATCCGCACAGACTCAGGGAGGTCTTTGTCAAACCATTCTGGCATTTTCGGCTTATAGTCGAATAGGTCCATCTGAGAGGGCGCGCCACTCATGAACAGGTAGATTGCCCGTTTCGCCTTTGGCGCGAAGTGGGGGAGGTCGGGTAAGCCACCGATCCGTTTTTGCTCCGGGTGACCCTCAGATGCGGCAAAGAGCTCTTTCGGCAATAAAGACGCAAACGCCGCCGCGCCGAGCCCGAGGGCACTTTTGCCGAAAAACTGTCGGCGTGTTTCGAGTTTGACATACTCGTTAAATGGATTCATTTATTCTTCCTTTCGTTTTCACGTTCCGGTAAACAAGTTTGAAAAATAAAGCTTACATTTTGAAGGTGGTATCAAGGCACGGCCCGCGCCTGCTGGATTGCTAAATCTAGCAAATCCAATCTTCCATCCTTCCATCCTTCCAATCTTCCCATCTTCCATCCTTCCAATCCTACCTTATCCTTTGTTGATGACTTCATCAAGATTCAGAATTAGGTTTGTCACCATGGTCCAAGCGGCAAGTTCAACCAGATCAAGGGCTTTATCGGGGGGTGACTCGCCGATGGCAATCAGTTTTTTCGCGGCATCTGGTGACGCTCGGAATTCTTCAAGGTGTCCTTGAAAGGTGCTGAGCAGGATAGCGGTTTCTTTTGGGTCTGGTAGACGTGCTGTCGCTGTTTCAAAGGCGTAGGCGATGCGTTCTTCAGGCGTTATGCCTCCTTCTTTCAAAACGCGCTCTGCATAAGCACGGGCAGCCTCGAAATATTGCGGGTCGTTCATGAGCATTAGTGCCTGTAGTGCGGTATTGGTGCGTTCACGCCGCATCGTGCAGGACTCACGGGAGGGTGCATCAAAGATAGCCATCTGTGGCGGTGGAGCGGTACGCTTTAGGAAGGTGTACACGGTGCGACGGTAAACTTTATCTGGTCCTTGGTCTTTCTTGAAACGCACGGTATTAGAACCGGTGTATCCCACAGCGTACCACAGCCCATCTGGTTGCGGTGGCTTGACGCTGGGGCCGCCGATTTTGGAATTGAGCAAACCGCTGATTGCGAGTACTTGGTCGCGCATCATCTCCGCGTCGAGGCGGAACCGCGGCCCTCGGGCGAGCAGGCGGTTCTCCGGGTCACGCTTGAGTAACTCTGGGGTGACGTGAGCGGTCTGGCAATATGTCGCAGAGGTGACCATCAGTTTCAGCATGTACTTGATGTTCCAGCCGGAACGGATTAACTCCGTTGCGAGCCAATCTAACAGCTCTGGGTGGTGTGGCTGTTCACCTTGACTTCCGAAGTCTTCGGCTGTCTTGACAATCCCGGTGCCAAATATGTTCTGCCAAAAGCGGTTTACCGTGACGCGAGCGGTCAGCGGATGCGCGGAGTCAACTAACCAGTGTGCCAAGCCGAGCCGGTTCTTAGGTGCATCTTCGGGCATGGGTGACAAGACAGCGGGGGTCGTTGGATAGACCTGTTCCCCCGGCTGTGTGTATTGGCCGCGGGCGAGTATATAAGCACCGCGGGGCTCTTCACGTTCCGCCATAACCAGTGTTGTGGTCACTTGGCGGTCAAGGGCTTCGCGCTTTTTGCGAATGTCTGCCAGCTCCGCCTGAAATTTCTTTAGCTCAGGGTCAGTCGATACCGTATCCCGGAAGTGGTCTCGGATTCTGTTTTTCTGTTCATCCGTTCGGCCCTCGCTGTCAATTTTTACGATGTCAAGCACATCAACGGGTTGCATTGCGGGTGCGGATTTCAGCTTAAAGAAAAAGCCGTAAGCACCGGTGTAATTGACCACTTTCATCACGATTTCGTTGTTGCCAGCGTTGAGTTGGACTTCAATCTTGTCTTGATTGGGTGCGGCATCCCGCTCGATGTCCTGAGTGAGAACTATTTTTTGGTTGACCCAGACCTTGATGGCATCGCCGCTCCCCAAAAACAGGGTCGCGTTCTGTTTGGTGTCTGACCGCAGGTTCCGATACAGGTATGTGGCACAATGCTCGCTAGTCAAGTTGTGTACCGCTCCATCGGTCCACTGCGGTTGATTCTGCCATTTCAGGGTCTTATCCCCGAATTTGAACTCCTGTTTTGTGTTGACGGGCTTTCCTTCGGGTTCGTAAGCGTAGTTGAACGCCCAATCGCCATGATACGCCTGAAATGGTCCAAGCGAAGCCCATCCACCGCTCTCGGCTTGTGAACCTGTGCGGTAGAGTGCCGCCGCTTTGGTGAGACTGAGACGGATACGCCCAAAGTTATGGTGCTTGTGTGGTGATTCGTGTTTTATCTTGATTTTAAGCTGTACGCTCTGTTCTGTATCTCCGAAAGGCGTTTCAGCCCAAAAAATCGCTTGACGGTCTTCTGTCCGTTTGTTGCCTTCGGTTCCCCAACCGGTCTCTGGATTCTCGTCAAGTACGTTTGCCACAGCGAAATTGCCGGGCTGTTCGTAGTCTGCCCAAGCGCGAATGAAGCGAATGGGGTGCTTTATGTTGGGTTCGGTTCTCAATGAACTGTCCATTGAGGACGTGATTTCTGCCTCAAATCCGGTAAGGACCACGTTGCTGTTGTTGCTGCGACCTGCACCTTCTTTGGGCAGCGATTTGTCGCGGAGCCCTTCGAGCCGGATGGCGGTGTATTTCCCTGCGGCGATTTCGGCGACGATTTCGTATACCTCTTTTTCAGGGTTTTCGCCGCTCGCCAAAATGGAGTTGTCTTCAAGCAGTTCTAAGGGCGCGCCACTTTGGGCGGTAAATTCTTTTGGTGCAACGGTTAGCCATTCAACAAAGCTGTCTTCCCACGCGGATTGGGCGGCATCAACGGCGGGGATTGGTCTTTTTCGCAACACATCTAACGCGGCAATCTGCTTGTCAAATGCCGCAAGTTCCGCTTTCTGTTCAGGTGTGGGCACCTTAAGGACAGGCGGTGGGTCTTTTCTGTTGCCATCCATGGCGTTCTCGGTGATGTTGTTGAAATAGGCATAGAGTTGGTAAAATTCTTTCTGCGTAATCGGGTCGTATTTATGGTCGTGGCAGGAGGCGCAACCGGCTGTTAGCCCCATCCACACTGTCGCTGTGGTGTTCGCGCGGTCAATAGCGTATCGGACGTAGTATTCTTCGTCAATGGAACCGCCTTCGCTAGTGGTGACGTGGCAGCGGTTGAATCCGGTGGCGATGCGTTGTTGGAGGGTCGGTTCGGGCAACAGGTCTCCGGCGAGTTGCTCGATTGTGAATTGGTCGAACGGCATGTTCTTGTTGAATGCGTTAATGACCCAGTCGCGGTACACCCACATCTCGCGGTAGTTGTCGAGGTGTAACCCGTGCGTATCGCCGTAGCGCGCCGCATCCAACCAGAACCGCCCTATATGCTCACCGTATTGTGGCTTGGCGAGCAAACGATCAACCAGTTTTTCGTAGGCATCCGGACTGTCATCAGCGAGGAATTCTTTGATTTCGGCGCGTGTCGGTGGCAGACCGGTTAAATCAAAACTGACCCGGCGGATGAGGAGCCGCTTGTCCCCAAGTTCGGCGGGACCCACCCCTTCAGCCTCAAGCTTTGCGAGAATGAAATTGTCAATTGCGTTTCGGACCCATTCCTGTTTTTTGACCTTCGGTGGCGCAGGACGAGTTGGGGGAACAAATGACCAATGCTCCTCCCACTCTGCGCCATCCTTAATCCATTTGCCTAGCGATTTGATCTGTGCTTCCGTGAGTGTTGCTCCGGATGCCTCTGGTGGCATACGGTATCCTGTGTCGTCGCTGGTTATCCTAAGATAGAGTTCGCTCTCCATCGGTTTGCCGGGGACAATGACAGGGGTGCCGCTCGGTGATGAGAACGCCCCCGCTTTCGTGTCTAAGCGCAGGTAACCTTGGCGTTGTTTGGCATCTGGTCCGTGACAGGCGAAGCAATTCTCGGACAAGATGGGGCGGATGTCACGGTTGAAGTTTAATTGATTCTCCGCGCTTTCGACTGGATGGGCGATAGGCAGAAACAGACCCATCAATAGGGAAATCACTAACATCACAACGCCAGCACGATATGTAGAGGATGGGTCTAGCACCCCGTACATCGTATAACTGATTGTCTCTGTTGACTCTTTTATCGTTTTAGCCATATTCGTCTCCTATATTCGCACGGTTTGTTCCTTACTACAAAGGGTAGGCAGGTTTCTTTTTGAAAATAATGATGTGTTGCTGGGGCAGTTTGTCAACGGTTTCTACCCATTTGAGTGGATGGGGAGTTGCTTCTTTGAGCACTTGGAGTTCGGTCATTTTATGCAGGCGTTTGATGAGGACGCTCGGGTCTTCCGCGCGATATTCAACAAAAACGACGCGACCCCCAATCTTTAACCCGCGGCAGATGCCTTGCATCATTTCGTATGGATGAGAAAATTCGTGGTAAACATCAACCATGATTGCCAAGTCTACGGAATTCGGCGGTAGTTTCGGGTCGGTGATGGTGCCAAGGACACCCTTGACATTTGGGGCGTTGCGCTCAGCCATGTTTTTGGCAAGCAGGTCAAGCATCTCCTGCTGAATATCAACGCCGTAAACTATTCCTTTCGCTCCAACTTTATTCGCCATACGCCAAGCAATGTAACCTGTGCCGACACCGATATCCGCCACCACATCCCCCTGTTTTAAGTTAAGCGATTCGACTAGTATATCGGGACGTTCCTCCTGCTCACGGGTCGGACGCTCTAACCAATCGGCACCTTGATGTCCCATAACGTGGGAAATCTCACGCCCCATGTAGAATTTGCCGATGCCATCTCTGTTGGCGGGTTTCAACTGTTGATAGCGGGAAGATGATTCCGCCATTTTTGGCTTCTTGCTGTCACCAATCAGGCCATCTATCGCAATTAAGAAGCACAGAACAGCTACAACGCCTCCCACCGCTTGCTTTTTGCTAAATATGGTCTCTCTGTTCATCACTGATGTTCCCCTATCATCTGTTTTCTACAATCCACAGTTGCACTCTCGGTCAAATAAAGAATCGCAGTTTCTGCTTCCATTCAACGGCATATCTTACGGCCATCAATTTATGGTGGAACCGAAAGATATTTGGATGGTTATATTACCAGAAATAAACGGTTAAGGCAACAAAAAATGATAGCGGAGCAGTGAAAGTGTTCAAATATGTTGATTTCTTTGGGAAACCGTGCTATTGTTATATTAGACACAACTTGAAAGAGGAGAAGTTGATGAGCGCACAGGATTTATACCAATATTTGTTCGATCTTCAGGGCTACATCGTTGTAGAAGATGTTCTAAGCAGAGATGAAGTCGTAGCACTAAACCGCTTGATTGATGAGCAGAACCTGCCTGAACCGGGTGAAATTCGACGGTTCGGTGGTGCGGCGGGTGGTGCGCCGGAAGGACCAGGATTTCTTGAGTGGGGCAAACCGTTCTGTGATTTACTCGACCATGCCCGCATTATGCCGATACTGAGGTTTATGTTGGGGGATTGCATTCGGCTAGACCGTATCTACGGAATGTACATGCGCGAAGGGATGGCCGCCGGACAGCTTCACGGCTCAAATACACCTTATTCGCAAGGAGAGTATTACCACGTTCGCGATGGTAGGATACACAACGGATTCACTGTGGTGTCATGGAATCTGTCGGACACCGGTCCTGAGTACGGCGGCTTCTGTTGCATTTCCGGCAGTCATAAAAGTAATTTTAAGATACCTCAAGAGATATTTGAAGCCGCTGAACAGGCGAGTTGTGTTGTAATACCAGAAGCGAAGGCGGGGTCTGCTATTCTGTTTACCGAAGCGTTGACGCACGGGACAGCCGCTTGGACAGGCAAGCATCAACGACGCTCGCTGCTGTATAAGTACTGCCAATCGCAGGTTGCGTGGTCTTCAAGACGGGTACAGAAGCCAACAACGGTAGAGTTAACGCCCCGGCAAGAGATTTTCTTTGAAGAACCAGCGAATCCAGGAACCTTCTTTCCATCTGTTTTTGACCCACAATTCGCGCAAACCGATTGATTTGCCCTTACAATTTCACAATTCTGTATTTTAGTAAAGGAGAACCTATGGGTGCTATTCAAACCATCTCTGCTGAGGAGTTAGAACTGCTCAAACAGGTAGACACACCGACAGTCTGCAACGTAATCGAGTTATTTGATGTCCGCCCGCGGAACACGGGCTATATGGACGCTCGCATCAAGGCAAACTTCCCTGAACTGCCGCCGATGGTGGGCTATGCGACCACCGCCACATATCGCTCAAATGCCCCGCCGCATGAGGGCGACGTATACGCCGGGCTTGATGGACAGGTTGCGGAGTTTGAGCCGATTCCCGAACCGCGTGTTGTTGTCTTCCAAGACCTTGACGAACCAGCCGTCGCTGCGACGTTTGGCGAGGTGATGTGTACGACCTATAAAACGTTTGGTTGCGTAGGGCTAATCACGAGCGGGGCCGGACGAGATCTTGAGCAGGTACGCGAAATCAATTTCCCTGTCTTCACCAACGGCACAATCTGTGCCCACGCCTATTGCCACGTCCTTGATGTGAATGTGCCGATACATGTCGGTGGAATCACTGTGTATCCCGGCACTCTCTTGCACGGCGATGCAAACGGCGTAACAACGATTCCAAACGATATCGCCGGCCAAGTTGCGCGTCTCTGCGCCGAATTTTTGGAAGCGGAAAGTTACGTGCTCGATTTCCTTCAAACCGGCGAGCGCAATCTCAAAGGGTTGGCGGAAGCCCGCGCAAAATGCACTCAGAAGGTTGACGAACTGCGGAAACGAGCACTCCAAAACAGAGGGTAACAGAGGGCGGCCACAGAGATAGCAACTGATATTTACCTGTCTCGCTATGCACATCACCCTGATAGCTCCCCCGACATGACCGTCAAAGTTGATTAAGGAGGAATATTTGATGAAGTGGAGAAAATACACTCTATTATTCTTGATAACGGTTTTCGGGGGTGTTGGGCTATGGGATGCGATTGCTCAACACCCAACCAAACCGCAGATTGTTTTCGGCATGAACACTGATATCTATGTGATGGACACCGATGACATCTATGTGATGAATCGGGATGGGAGCGATGTGAGACGATTAACCGAACATCCTTTTGAAGATAATTGGCCAAGGTGGTTTGACCCAGCATTGGTCGTTTCTGTCTCAAGACAAGGCAAGCTGCCGTCTATCTGGGGCCGCTTGAAAACTGTACCGTAAATAATGACCGTTCCAAAGCAGACGAATTGCCCATAGTGTGTTTGGAATCTGCCGTAATGAGACTGGAGAGAAGGTGACAAGTGGCGTTTACTTCTACCATATTCAGGCGGGAACGTTCTCTGCCACTCGAAAAATGGTCATGACCAAATAGAACGCAAGGGTTGCCACGGCATTTTTGGATTTTGTCGCTGTCAACATGATGGAATACACGGCAGACAGAACGACGAATTAGGGAAGGACAGAATTGCTTTCCATTTAGAACATACCGGTTGTAGGATGCAGATGAACCGTATATCAGCAATCAATTGAGGAGACGTTTTATGAAAATCACAGAGATCGAACCGATTTCCCTGCGTGTACCTTACGAAGAACGGATTCGCAAGAAATTCTATCATTTCGGAATGACTGAAGTGGTAACGGTTTACAAATTTCACACCGACACGGGGCTCATAGGGTTGGGCGAAAACATCGGGCCCCCTTTCGACCAGGGCATACTGGATGCCTACCTCGGCACCAACCCGTTTGACCATGTGATGGGAACAGGACGATTCAACCTTGACATGGCTTGCTATGACCTGATGGGTAAACACCTAGACCTGCCTGCGTGGAAACTGATGGGCCAACAGGTGCGGGAATGGGTTACTATGGGCTGGTGGATGCCGTGTATGTCTCCTGAAGATACCGCAGCGGAGATTCAGGTCGCTGCGGAGCGTGGATACCGGGGGCTCAAGTGCAAAGCTAGGGCGTTCTACGATGTCGTCGAGCAATCACAGGCGATTCAGGCGGTTGCCCCGCCGGACTTTCGCGTGGAATTTGATTTCAACGGCGCACTGATTAATGTGGAGAAGGCGTTGCCCATCCTGCGCGAATTGGAAAAAATTCCGGTGGTCAAAGGCGTTGAAGAACCGATTTTCGCTTATGACATCGAGGGATGGCGCAGACTCCATCAAGAAATCCGTATACCATTTTACCTGCACGGTGTCGGTGTCGTCTGCGAAGGTGCATCACGCCAGCCATCGGGGGCCTGGATTGGGCTTAGGGCTGGGGATTTCGATGGCGCGCTCTGTAGCCACGAAAGCATCAAGAGTGCTTTGGCATCAGGTTGGGCTTTTGCCGCCGCGAACACGCCCATCCTGCTCCAGTATGTCGGTACCGGGATTACGACAGCGTTCGCGTGTCATCTCGGAGCGGTAATGCCTACAGCAACATTGCCGGGGGTAACCGCCAGCCACACCTACGAAGATGACCTCATCCGAGAGCCGCACCAGATGCAACGCGGATTCATGAAAGTCCCTCATGGACCAGGTCTCGGCGTGGAATTGGATGAGGATGTAGTAGAACGTTATGCCCAAACCCCTGAACCGAAATGGCCCCGGCACATCTCGGTGGTTACATTGCCCGGCGGAATCAAACACTATTACCGGAATCTCCAGCAAGCCGAAGCCCTCATGAAGCAAGGGGTTGACGAAGCCTTCGCCCCCGGCATTCGGCTGGATGAATGGGAGGACGACGGGAGTGATGAATTTAATCGGTTATGGAATCAATTGAAGGAAAACAACTGGCCGATATGGGATTGACAAAATAAGGCGTTTAGACAGTTTATTTTACTACAAGTGAAGGAGGTATTATGGAAAACACATATCCAGACAGAATATTTTTACACTTGATCGATTCAAGTGAAGAAACAGAGTTGGTGAAGGATATTCTTAAAAGCCCCCTTGGATTGGCTTCAAAGATAATAAAACAGCTTTTTGAGGAAAGATTGGAAGAGTTTAAAGATGATTTGGATGAGATAAAGCAATTTGTAGCAGGTATTGCGAGAGCCCAGACACTTTCCTCAAGTTATGCCTTGGCATCTTACTATCCTTCTATGTTTGCCTTTCATCAACACATTCACAGTTCGTTTAGAGCGCGACAAGGTAAAGTCCTTGAGAAGATGATAGAGAATATTCTCCGACAGTATGGAAGGTGTGAAGTGCCTACTCGGAATAATGAGAAGCTTTCAATTTTGTGTAAGATTTTCGACGTGGAAGGACTTCCAAGCCTTGATATTGATGTCATGGGGGTTGACTTCACGAATAAAAAAACAATTCTTATTCAGCTTCGTTCAAGAGATGATACGGGTGGAACAACTGCTAAGGGGTCACTTGTTGATTTTCTGAGAGAATTATTAAGGTTAAATAAAATCCCCAAAAGCGATCTCCTTTATTTAGTTGGGGGGTATGCTAGTTCTTTTCAGCAACCTTGATAAAGACTGAAGCTGAGGCTAAGGTTGAGGAAGATCTGCATAAACACTAGCTAGTCGTCATCGGGCTTAGAGTGAAACTAGCATAAGGCCCTAGTTTGTATTTGGGACGCTCGAGACGAGCAACAAAAACCTTCAACTATAAAAAAGATGTTTTCCGCTTTGCAAGCATCAATCTCTATGCTGAAAGAAGATTTCGACGATATTACGGAACAGGAGAAAAAATTGAGCGAAAACATTTACCTAAAGATGGCTTATGGTACGGATCAGATAGAAGAGGCTCTCTTTGACTGGATAGGCGATCAGAATGAGGAAGTTTTGGAATCCATATCTACAATTGTTCGTTTGGTTAGTGATTGGGATGATTTGTGGATTGCTTACACAATAGCAAGTTTGGAATTGGAGGTGACCACGCTTTCCGGCCAATCAAATGTAAGTTTGTTAAACGAAAAATACGATAAAATAGGAATTCGCTTCGATTTCACATCTTATCAAGACTTGACAGATTCAATTGATAGGATTGTTGAACAAATAATTCCGCTTTGGAAGGAAGATAGTATCCCTTTGAACTCTGTGTCTGACCAAGCGCAGTATATAAGAGATTTGTTATTTTTGAAGGCACATTATGAAAAAAAATAAAAATCTAAGAGAACAACTGCCTCTCTTTCCCACAGATGGCGTAGCGAATGCACTAGAATCAGATGAAATGGATAAACAGATTAAGTTGGTCTCCTTTCGTGAGTTAGTCCCTGAAATCACCGATACGGGGTATTTGACACACGCTATCTTTTACTATCCTGCGAAGTTCATACCGCATGTTGTTAAATACGCGCTTATGTCTTTCACAAAGGAAGGCGATTGGGTTGTTGACCCGTTCGCAGGTTCAGGAACCGTTGGAGTCGAGGCATATCTATGCAAGCGAAACGCGTTCTTACTGGATCTGAATCCGCTTTTGAATAATATGATTCCACTCAAGGTGTCTACTAAAAAAGAGAGATTGAGTGAACACAGCTTAAGTCAAATGTTAAATGGCCTCGGAGAAAGTACACATTGCTTCACTCCAGCGTGGTCAAATGTGGCGTATTGGTATCCGCCCGAAATGCTGGAGGTTCTAAGTGGATACTGGGGATTCATAAAAAACGGTGAACGCAACACATACTCGTCAATCATAGAATCCGCTTTACTCAGGGTAAGTAAACATTTCTCTTATGCGGAACACAAAGCACCTAAACTGTTTAAGTCTAAAAGTAAACTGAAGTATATTGAAGAACTACTGAGCGACAATTGGAAAAAGCAGTTAAAAGAGATGGTTTACAGTTGTTCTTTGGAAACTTTACGAAACATCAACAACTTTGTTACGCTTACACGTCATCACAAGAACAGTGTTATGTTTGAGGGTGGTGTGGATTCATCATATTACTCGCACGAGAGGGAATTTGATGCGCTAATCACATCACCCCCTTATCTACAGGCCCAAGAATACATACGGACAGCCAAAATGGATCTGTTTTGGTTGGGATATAGTGAAGCACAGATGCGACAGTTGGCACGGCTTGAAATACCGTATAGGAAGCCGGGTAGAGTCATTCAAACCCCAACATTGGACGAAATAAGGACGGAGCTGACACGGCAGGACCTCGTTCCATTATTGGATTCGTACTTCTGCCATACAATCAACGCGCTTGAAAATTCAATGAATCAATTAAAAGCGAAGGCAACAGCCTGCATTTTCGTCGGGAATCCTTTAATCGATGGGATAAAGGTTGAAATCTGGCGCATCTTGATGGAGTATTTTACAGACAAAGGATATCGCTTTGAGACGGTATATGAAGACCGTATCAAAAGCAGACAGCTATTCAGGTCAAGGAACAATAAGAATCCAGACGGAATGAAGTCTGAATTTTTGTTAATCTTGAGGAAAGAATAACCTCACAACTCAAACAAAGGAGAAACCAAGCCATGAAACGCGTTATGTACCTAACGATTGTATTGGTCACTCTCGCTTTTACTGCGGCACTTATATGGGCGCAGAGGGATTTTTCAAACGTTAAAATTAAAACCATCCATGCGGCGGGTAAGGTCTATATGCTTGAAGGGCGGGGCGGGAATATCGGCGTATCGGTTGGGGACGATGGGGTTCTGCTCATTGATTCCCAGTTTGAAGGGTTGGCTGACAAGATTCGCTTCGCGTTACAAAAACTGGGGCACGAAAAACCGAAATTTGTGCTGAACACCCACTTCCACGGCGACCACACGGGTGGCAACATCGTATTTGGGAGAGAGGCACCGGTCATCGCCCATCACAATGTCCGCAAACGGCTTGAAACTAACGCACCCGCAAAGGAATCGCTGCCGGTGGTGACGTTTGACACCAGTTTATCTCTCCACTTCAATGGTGAAGAGATTCGCGCCATTCACTTCCCCCATAGTCACACGGATGGCGACAGCGTTATCTTCTTCACCGAATCTAACGTCGTACACATGGGCGACCTGTTCTTCTCTGGTCGATTCCCGTATGTCGATATCGGAAGTGGCGGGGATGTAGAGGGATTGACGCAGAGCATTGAGAAGATTCTGTCCACTCTTGCGGCAGATGTGAAGGTTATTCCCGGGCACGGTCCCCTCTCTGGGGTTGCTGAACTGAAAACTTACCATCGGATGCTTGTGGAAACCACACAGTTGATTGCAGACCAGATCAAGGAAGGTAAGGACCTGAAGGCGATAACAGCGAATGGACTTCCTGACGAATGGAAGTCGTGGGGCTCCGGTTTCATCTCCACCGATCGGTGGATTGAGACGGTCTATAAGAATCTAACCGAAAAAGGGAAAAAGTGATCGAATTACAATACGGTTTGAGGATTTTCCAATCAAAGCCACTACTATTTGAGCAGAAAATCCTTGAACCTAATTTTTTTCGATTCCTCCTCCTCATTCACATCGTTGATTAGTCCAACGATTCCGGGCATCAAACGGGAATTGGGGTATTTCGCCTTGACCTGCTTAAGTCTTTCCCTCAATGCTTTTCGCGCGTCCCATAATGTTTTACTCGCTCCTCCTGAAACATCTTCCGGTGGTTCACGCCACGCTAACTGAAGTTCAAGCATCGCCCACTGAATCTGGTTCAACGCCTGTTGCTCAATGGCGAATGCTTTGGGGGTCAATTGCTCCTGTTCGCTGAGCTCGATGGTGGTATAGTCTACGGATTCAATGAAATGCTTTGATGAGGCGTTGCGTTCCTGTGAATAAAGGCGTTCGTAACTTTCGCCCTTGAGTTTAACAAGCATACCACTCTGTGTGTCGAATGCCATCCAAACCTTTATCCATTTGTCGGTTGAAATTGCCGTCTCTCGCTCCAAAATGACACAATCGTAACCGTTGACGTTTTCAAATCCAAGTACGGTATACTTCTCCGGGCGGATTAAGACATATAGCTCCGAGTGGCCGTGCCACGTATCTCCACGTTTGAGCGATTTATTGGGGAAAGCAATAAAATACGGATTCATATTACCATCGCCAAGGAGGTCGTAACCTCCCCTAAAATGGAATGCGTCCGATATGACCGGAGGTTCCTTCTGTAGGTCTACCTCCTTGAGATATCGCTTAATGTCCTTATACGTAAGATGGGGTGCATATCTTATGTTTCCATCTCTATTGACGAACGCCATCCCGACGGTCGCATCAGGGTGGTCCGGTCGCTTTCCACGTATCATTAGTTCCTCTGCCGCCATTTGTGCGATGTGGGTTAGTCCGTTTTCCGGCGTAGCCTTGGTGACGAGTAGGGTATGAGTTCCCTCAATACGTGTCTTTGATAGCTGTCCATCGTCTCGAGTTTCCCGGTTGACTGTGTACGTCCACAACTCGCCGGGCGTTAATCGGTATTGGAACCCACCGCTTGGTTGTCCACCTTCACTATCAACATCCGCGGCGGCATAGAGCGCAGGTTCGGCTACTGGTGGAGACGTAAGGAGCGGTTTCGATTCTTCCCCTTTACTGTTAGTAATCGAAAGCGTGAGTTCATCGCTTGAGAACGTACGGATATGGGGCTTCTCATCTATTTTCGCTCCACTAGCTCTGCTGTCCAAAGGGGTCGCTGATTTTATGCCCAGAACAACCAGGCCAAGAATGAGCACGGCCGCCAACGGTGCCCACGCTATTTGACCAATCGGGTTCATCGTCGGTTGGGGAGTCGGCGATAGGTTCTCAATGACTCCCAAAACCTTGGACGTAAACCGTGAAGAGACGCTGTGTTGAACGGTTGCCTGGTCCGGGACCTCTGTTAAGTGCATTCGTAGCGCATCTCTTGCCCGATTGAGTTTGCTTTTGACCGTGTTAAGCTTCGTTCCTGTGAACGCGGCAATCTCCTTACAGGTTAGCCCGTTGATGTAATAGAGTATGACCACCAGACGGCTTGATTCTGGGAGTTCATCAATCGCATCGTGGAGGCGGTCTGAAATTTTTCGTTCGCGGTTTTGCTGGATGGCTCGATTTTGTAAGGCGAACTCGCTCTCTCTACCGTCTGCGGATGCAATCGTCAAAGGATTACGGGCTCGTTTACGGAGCCACATTCGGCATTGATTAACCGTAATGGTATAAATCCAACTGCCAAACCGGTGGGGATGTTTGAGGGTGTGTAGGTTTTTATAGGCAGCGATGAATACTTCCTGCCCGATATCCTGTGCATCTTCAAAGTTGCGTACCTCACGATATGCCAAACCGTATACCGCATTCTTGTACTTGTCCACTAAAGCACCGAAAGCGTCTTTCTCACCGTTCAAACATCTCTGCACAAAGCATCGATCTTCTGACATTGCCAAAATCCTCCTTTTTGGGTTTTGTAAAAATATAGATGCTGTAATTTGACGATTGGATGCACAAGATTATATTTTTCTGGCACACTGATAAACTTAACCTATATATTATCAGACAAATGTGGGTGACTGATATACAGAAATCTAGCGCAAAAACGATGGAAGTCGTAGGACTCTGGCTTCATCCCTAACGACCAATGGATTGAGACTGTCTATAAGAGCCTGACGAAAAAAAGGAAGAAATGATCGAATTATTTTTGTGTTCTATTCATAGCTCCCATCGCTCCTCGTGTGCGGTGCTAATGCTCTGCCTATCTGTTACGCTCAATATAATCCTTCGCTTTCTCTTCCATCGCTGGACTTCTGAGCCCCACCGTTTTGGCTTCTGTCAATGCGTCTTCGTAGCTGAGCCCGCCATCAAGGACGCGGTACGCTAACCATATCGCGCCGACTCGGTTTGCTGAACCACAGTGTAGCAGAACAGGTTGATTCTCGGAAGCGTTTAATATCCCGCGTATCTTGCTGAATAGCTGGTCGGTCATCATCTCGGGGGCACTGATGCCTGGGTTGTGATATGTCATACCGAGTTTATTGACAACCTGTTTCTCGTGAAATGTCAACTCTTTCGGCATACGCAGATTGACTACGGTCTTAATGCCAACATTTTTCGCTTCCAGTAAATCGGTTTCGCTCGGTTGGCCTGCCAGATAGAAATCTCTGTATCTGTGTACATTTGGGGTGGCCCCAAGGGAGGCTTTTTGAACTGGGGATTGGGTCAAATCCAAACAGACCACCTCTTTCTGGGTACGAAGGTAGAGTTTTCCATCGGCGAGGGATGGTACTGTCCAACATTTGCCTTCTAAGACTTGAGCGATCGCTTTCTCTATATATACCAACGGGGTCGCTTCAACCAACACCAGTCTGCCATCGTCGCTGAGGACAATCAGATGACCGTCGGCAAGAATCAGAGACCCTTTTCCGAATCCGCCATGCTTCCACTGTTCCTCGCCTGAGCCCGCTGTAATGCACTTCAGGACAGCGTTGTCAAAACCGTACAGATGCTCTCCCAGAAGCACCGATGAGTTGAAATGATTCTTCATCACGCGACTTTTCCAAATTTCCTCAACCGTGACACCTTCATCAGTAGCCATCATTTTGACGAGTGCCGCCCCTTTATCATACGAAGCAGAGATGAAGAGCATATCCGGTGGAATGAGAATCGGCGTGGCGACGTTGATACCGCCGTGCGTAATCCACGGATATTCCCAGTAAATCTGCCCGTCCTTCGGTGAAACGGAAATCAGCGTTTTCGATGTCAAGAAGATGAGCTGTCGAATCCCGTTGAATGTGATAGCGATCGGTGATGAATAGCCCGCCCGATCGGTATGGGTACTCCATTCCACGCGCCCGCTTTCTTTGTCAAACGCGACAATGGATTTATTATCCTCACCGCCCACTTCAGCCAAAAGTAGGCCGCCCTCAATGAGCGGCGATGTGCAGAACCCAAACCCGGGGATATTACTACCAAATTCCCCTACGAAGTCGTGTTCCCATAATTTTTCTCCATTCGTCGTGTTGAAAGCCGCCAATCGTCCCTTTCCAGACAGGGCAAAAACGCGCTCGCCATCAACTGTTGGGGTTGAGCGCGGGCCTTCGCCTTCCCCTTTGCCGAATTTGGCATCAATTCGGGTACGCCAAATTTCTGCCCCGTTAGACGTATCTAGGCAGACCACCAACTCATTTTCTCCTTCAGTGGACATCGTGTATGCACGGCCTTTTGAGATAGAGATGCCAGAATAGCTGTCGCCAATCGGAACCCGCCAGACCACTGGGGGGCCACTTTCTGGCCACCCCTTGATGAGACCTGTCTCTTGGGATACACCATCCCGATTTGGGCCGTGCCATTGTGGCCAGCCTGCGCTTTCGATGGCTAACGGTGCTTTGCTTGCCCCACAACCGAGCAACAGCGTGGTCGTTGCGAACAGCGTAGTTATTACTAAAAATAAGCGTATGTACTTCATCCTTATTCCTCCTGTTTGACAGCGAGTTTGTGTAATCCTAGTCAAGAATTGCGTTAGGAAAATCGTAGTGAGTAGCCATTGATTAACGCAGCAATCGCCTATTCGCAGTTAGAACGGGTATTCCCTTGTTTTTGAAATCAATGTCATTCGTTATCAACGTCAATCCGTTGCTTCTGCATATTTCCGTTATCACTTGATCATTGAAGTCGGAATCACCGGTGGCATAATCAGTGAGGAGGTCATCTATTGCCAACGTTGAAAAGCCACTTTCGATCCGCGAACAATGCTGTAGAACACGCTTGGCATCAGCGGCAATACCTTGAGCAGCTGGTTTGAAACATGGACTGTTACGAAATTTTCTGAACTCGTCAAAATTTGACTTGACAAGTTCCCATTTCATTCTAGCGTATCTGTTAATAAATTCTGAAAGGACGAGGACATCAATATAAATTTGGCTTTGGGCTTTCAAAATACGGTTAAAAGTCTTGGAGTAGGTATTTACGACCCAAGAAGCCTTTGGTTCATTAGGACCATGTACGTATAACCAGATATTGGCATCCAAAAACAGTTTGTCTTTGGAAGTAAATTGGTGGTGACGCACCTCAACTGCTTTGGGCTTCATCGTCTTCCTCCTCTCGCATATAGCGAACCGCTCGGCTGAATCTCTTCGGATCTTTGAAGTACAATTTGGCATTGTCAACAACGCGCTTTAACAACGCAAGATCATCTGGCTCCATGTTCTCCACATCCAACAGAGACCGAATTTGTTCTTCAGTGAATGCCCCGTACAACTGACCAATTGCGGCATTCAGGAACGCCGAGGTCAGTGTTGTGACATTGTGAAATGAGAGGACAACATCTCCACCTGCTTCAAGAGCGGAGGTGAGGCGTTCATAAACCTTCTGCCCATCGCCGGAAGCGACACACAAGGGACTGCCCACGACTTCAAATATAGATATCCTAATATCTTTTGGCATAGTAATCTCCTTAAAAGATGTCTTCTGCGGTGAGTTCAGAAGTAAGACCGTAAGTGTGTCTATCTGCCGTATTAATTTCCACACTAACGACTGTGCCGGGAAACGGATAAATCAGTCGGTTGGTAACGGTTTTTTTCTTTCTTCGCTGCCAATAGCCGGCATCTGACACAATCTGAATAGAACCGCCATTCAAGTCAATAAACTCACAAAGTATCTTCAATCCCAACCCACCCGGCACGTTGCCCTGCTTGGTTGTATTAAACTCCTTAGTAGCCCAAACAATCGCCTCTTCCGGTGAGAATTCAAGTCTTCTATAATGTTTTATATTTTGACGTATACCCACCCCAAGATCTGCCACCGTAAAATCAAGCTTGTTTCGGTTGGGAAAAAACTGCCCACAACTAAAAATTCCTAAATCAGTGTGCGAATGTAATACTGCATTGCTAAATATCTCGAAAATGCTCTCGCGGAATTTTTTCAACAGTCCCGGTGACATTTTAGGTATCTCGGGACGATGTATAAACTCAGTTTCAATATAACGAGCGAAATAGTGGTCGTCTTTAACATCAAATCGTTGATAAGGGATGGTTGTTCTCCAATGATCGGAAATTTGTATGCCCCCATAGTGACTGAGAAAACCGTTTTGGGACAGAATTGTTTCAATATCCTGAGGGACATGAATCAAATTGACCCTGTTCAGGTTTTCTCCCAAACTATAAAGGATCGCGCCAAACGGCGCACACATATCGGCATCAAACCGGTGCGTTCCGTTCATGTCAATCTCAATATTATCAAAAAAGCATTTTTCGGTTTGTGCATGGAGACGCGCCATTTCTTCAAAACCTGCATGGTCGTGACCAATCTGTGGTAGAAGAAATCTCACACCGACACCTCCACAATCTGGCCTTTATCCACCACGATGCGGCTACTCCTATTTTGAAGTTTCTGCTCTGTGTTGATGATGGGGGCCTGTGAGTAAATAAGTTGTGGCATTGGTATCACCTTTCGGGGGAGATGGTTTTGCTGAGTTGTGCGGCACTGTTGACACGCTCAAGGATGGGCTTGTACAGTGTCCCGGGGACTGTTGACGGTGTAAAGGTGCAATCATCGTTCAGAACCAGTTCAGGAACGGTCAGGTCCTGACGGTAGAAGAAATCGCTGGGAAATAGGTCGCCGGGATAGGTGAAATTGTCCAGCGTTGCCAATTCGATGAGAATCCCACCGCCGATTCCGCTTTCCAGCATACTCCCGACCCAGCACGGGATGCCGGCATCGCGCGCCATGTTGTGCAATTTCACAGCGACCGATAGACCGCCAACCCGTCCAGTCTTGAGATTCAGCATTCGGCACGATTTCAGCTTTAACGCCCACTCGAATGCGCGTACCGAATCGATCGATTCGTCGAGGCAAACGGGTGTCTCGATCTGTTTCTGCAACTCCGCGTGTTCCAGCAGGTCGTTGTGATACAGCGGTTGCTCGATCATCGCCAAATTGAGCGTATCCACTTTTTTGAAGAAGTCGATATCGTCGAGCGTATATCCGGAGTTACAGTCAATATGGAAGGTGTGTTGGGGAAAGGCACTACGCACGGCTTGCAACATCTCTAAATCCCAACCAGGTCGCACCTTGAGCTTGACCCGTTTGAAGCCAATATCAATTGCGCCTTGGATCTTCTCTAACAGCATATCGATCGAATCCTGCACACCAAAGTCCGCACCCGCGTCCACATTCCGAAAACGCCCACCCAGTAGTTTGTGCAGGGATACTCCTTCTATATCCGCTTTGAGCATCCACCATGCGACTTCGGGCCCGGCTTTCGCGAACGGATTTCCTTTAATCCAAGCGATTGTCCTTAGCAGTTCGTCAGGTGTCTCAAATGTTTCGCCCACCAGTGCAGGCGCGATAAATTCGGTTATCGTATAGTAGGCTGACATCGCTGTTTCGGGCGAGTACGCCGGTGCTTTTAGTGGAGTGGTCTCGCCCCATCCGACGTTTTCACCGGATGTCATGCAAACAAGTACCGAATGCACGGCATCATCCTCACCGTAGGCAGTGCGCCAGGGGTAAATAAGTGGCAGACTGACGTAGTAAACATCCATCCGATCAATTTTCATTGGAAATCCTTTTCAATCACACATTTGGGAGTTCACAGTATACAGAATTTCCCCAAAGCGGTCAAGCGTTTTAATGGCTACTGTTCAATCCCAATTGTCCGCTAAGCTCTTTGAGCCGTTGATTAATCGCGGTCTTGTCGATACGATTGTTTTCAAGAAATTCCGAGTATTCCGGTGGGAGCATCCGCGGAAGCATTGAGCGGGAGTTCGCTTCACGCAGGGCAAGCAGTCCGATGAATAGGTTCATCTCCGGCGAATAGTCGGGAACAAAATCGGTCATGGCTTCGATGAGGTCTGCTTCGGTGAGCGCATTGCGTCCATTGCGTTTCGCAATATTATAGCTCCGATCGACGATAATCGAAAAGTCTCTGACACTAAGATCATCTGTATGCGCTTCTGCCACAACCCTCCCGAAATTAATGTCTTGATTCCCTTCGCCGATACCTCTACAAAGCATCTCCAGAATCCTGGGACGCTCAACTTCTGATAGCGGGAGAAAAATGAGTCTGTATTCAAAAATTCCATATTTCCAAAAAATCGGGTCCATCAGGTCTGGACGACTTGATATGCCAATCCATATCACTTCGCCGTGCAACGAGGGGTCGTTGATGGCATTCAACAACTCAATAGGCAACATGCTGTCGGGATGGTCGCGCACGATGTCAGAGCGCATCGTGCCGTGGTCTGCCTCAATACACACAACGGCGGGGGTAAGTGCCCGGATAAAGTTGATCGCGAACGTCACGTTGTGTTCATAAGCGCGAGCATCACCTTCAGAGGCGGCGTATTCGATCGCATTTTTCAGATGGATAACGGTCATATTCCCGTGACCCGCGAGCAACTCTGCCGCTAGTATTTTGCCGGTGCCGGGGTTTCCCAAGAACAGCATCCCGCGCGGCACCCGCCGGAGGTCGCCTTCGTTCATCCCATCAACGATATCTCGAATGACATTCACCACATGATCTAAACCAACAATCGATTCAAAATCAATGGCGCGAGGGCTACTGACTTGGAGAATCCCACGACTGAAAACCTTAACGCTTTCGCGTCGATAGCTGGCGACCAATTCGCGCGTAATCGGTTGCCGCGCTTCCTCGGCGCGTAGCGCAACATCGTGTATGCCGAATAGGTTCAATCCAGCGGCTTCACCCGCCAATTCTTCTTTGGTGAGATCTGGGGCGAGCCGGATTGGGGTAGTAAATTGGGTACGCTTATCGAGACCCTCCTGAGCGGGGATATTCATCAGGTGTTCGACGAACTCCAGTCGTTCATCGTAGCTGGGAAGCGGGATTTCGACAACAGGTATATCAGGATTCTTCGCCAGAGCAGGATGTACGCCAGAGAGGTCTTGGGTCACAAGCAGGATCGCGTGCTTTTTGAGACGCACATCGAAATCAAGTGCCCAACGTTGGAATGTTTCAAGGAACATCGCAGTTTCTTGGTCGAGCACTGTAAGATCTGCATTGGGGATAATTCGTTCCATAAAGTTAATCACCAGTCCAACCTTAACCACATCCTGATGTAGGAGCGTATCAAATTTCTCGCGCAATTCTTTGCCTGGGGGCAGTTTTCCGGCGATTAGGGGGTCTTTATGAATTTCCGAATGGATAACCCTTGAGTTAATCGGTACTCGTCGCTGTCCTGACTCATCTGCCCGGATTACTTCCCATTGTGCGTTCTCAACGTTTATCACATTGCCGTGTGCGTCGGTCCCGACAAGTTCAAAGGTGCTCGGTTCTTGAGCACGAATCCTCCGATTCGCCGAATCAGCAACCTTCAACTCCAACAACTTGCCGGGAACAACAGTAATCTCTCCCGATACCGCGCGTTCGTCTCTGCCGATAAGTTGGGCACGCACCTGCCCTACTCCCGCTTTCATTGCTCGGAACACGCCCTCTCTTGTGATGACCCCGATTCCACCGGGTGCACCGAAAACACTCCACCGCGCATGTTGCACACCGATGGAACGGCCCTGACGGTCGTAAGCGGTGAGGGTGAACCGAAACATCTTTCCAGATTCGATTTCAAGCTGATGCGGAGTGATTTGTAGACGTTGAATCTGGTCACTCATGACAAAGATCGGCTCAGATTCTGCACTGATGTCTCCCACAGTCGCTCGAATCTGTGCAATGCCCAACTGATCGGGGATGAAGCTGCCATCAGGCCGAAATTCCCCCATCGGTGGAATTTCACCTGTGGCTTCTGCCCATGTTTCCTCGTGTGGTTGTAGCCCCAACAGTCTTTGAACCGACCTCCACTGTCTGATGTCAGGCCAAATAACTCCCTGTGATGGGCTATAACCGAGCACCACGTCGCATCCCTCTACATTCAACTGCTCCATCAGATAGTACATCATCGGCAGATAGCCGTATACTTCATCGTATGCGAGGTCATGGACATTGAAATGGAGTAGAAAGAGATGGGCAGAAGAAGCGTTGTATTCTTCAGAAATCCGATCCCAGAATTTTGGCATTGTTCTTTTTCCTTTTGATTTCGTAAAACCTTATACGGAGGCATTGCTTCTGATAAAGATCCGCAATACCGAGTAGCCGACAAGGTCGTGCATTCCGTGAGCAATCATCGGTACGAGAAGCGAGCGAGTGGCGACCATCAGAAGACCGAACAGTACTCCTTCGAGCACCGCCCAAAACCAGAACAGAATGAAGCGAGATCGTAGCCAGTGGCAAGTGGCAAAGACCAAAGCGGCAATCGTGACCCCGATAACGCTGTGGTCAAAAGCAGGTAATAGGACACCTCGAAAAAGGGGTTCCTCGGCAAGCGCGGCCATCAGTCCCCCGGTGATGTATGCGGGCCACCGCATTCCACCTAAGACCGTCTGTGCATACTGCCGAAACGTCTCCATGTAAGTCCGCCCGAGTGCGCGCTTGAAGATTTCATGCAACGCACCATCAAGCCCTATTGAGAGTATCCCCGCGAGAACCCCCACGCCAATCTGGCCACCAAGCGGCAATTCGCCTCTCACGAGATGATGCCAAGCACCCAACCGCCAACTGAGCAATACCCCAGCAACCGTTGCGAACAGTGCCGTATACCATCGGTGTTTGATACGAAAAATCATACATTAACCCATCCCGATCCTGCTGGATTGCCAAATCCAGCAGACAACCTTTTTGGGCAAAGGTATTTATTGACAGTATAAACTTTCAACCGTGATAGTATCATACCGGAATGAAAAATTTCAACCCACTAATCCAAAAAACTATGACGATTTGTCGGTTAGGTACGATTGACTCAGAAACGTTACTGTTTGACCCCCTCGATAACCTCTCGAATAATTTCTCCCAAAATTTGGGGAATCCAAATATCTTAAACAGATAGAGAAAAATCACCGTACCGATACACCAGAGAAGTGCCTTGAGGAAAACCATAATCACATCCGCCAATATCGCCATAAAGAGGCTTTCTTTGTCCATAACGCCTCCTCCGTTACCCATGTAACTATTTACTTGTTAGAGCGAATCGAAAATCAGAATCCAAAACCGCTCTTAGTATACAGTATTATAACGCAAAAACGCAAAGATGCAAAGACACAAACAGAGTCGGGCTAACTTACATTGTCCGGCTTTTATGGTAAAGCCCATAATTACCTAATTTTTGTCCAATAAAACGCGTATGTTATAGGGTTTAAAAAGTGCCTCTAATGCGGTTGTGACGTGGTGTATCAAGGGGTATAAAGGGGTGAGTCTTCTCCCCACGACCCGTTTGCCCTCAAAGCAGACTTGCCCCGGTATCGATAACAGGGCCCGCCTCAACCGTTTCAGACCCCGCACTTCAACGGTCTGTCGCGTCTTCGCCCGATGGACGGCAACTTTTCCCCCACAACCTCGCCGAGGTGCCAGTCCCTCTGTGAGCCACCCTCTATATCCCTCCGCCTCTACGACCCGGATAACCTGCTCAAAAATTTTGAGTTTGGCACGAATTTTGCCCTATAGGCTAACGTCAAGTGGAAAATGGGATATAACCCAAACGCACAGCTACGGTAGAGACGATCACGGTGCTCACTTCCGATAACCACCTCTACCACGCCCTAATTCAATGGATAGCTGTGAAGTTATGTCCCCCTTAATCCACAATTTAATCCCATGCGCCTTACAAGTGTATTCCGAATCAGATACCGGAGGCGCATTATCGAACAAAGGAGAAAAACGATGAATCAGAAACCCCTAGCCCTAATGACCACTATCGTTTCCCTACTTTTGCTGGGTTTTGTGGGAAACGGTAGTGATGCTTTTCAAATTAACACGATCGAATCCCTCGATGGAACCTACACCTATTATTATGGGGGATATACAAATCATGTCGCTCATGTGGAAACGGATGAACCCTATTCATGGGTGCCGATTGGATAAGTGACGATGTGCTATCCGTTTCGCCCGCAGGGAAGGCAAAGACGACCTGGGCAAAGATAAAAACGACGCTCTCCGTTTCACCGTTGCCCGAAAGCGATTGACATGCTGCGATCAACGCTTTTGACAATCAGATTTGATTACTCTGCAGTTTATTATTGACAAATAATTTCAGATGTGCTATTCTATCATCCGTCCGCATTTGGACCGAAAGGAGGTGATCATTCTGCTACCATCAAGTAGCGGCATGGTCATGGGAGGTGGTGTCTTGTAGGAGACAGTCACACTGTCTCGTTCAAGATGCTACCCCCCTTGACTATCCCGTATTTCAAAGCAAGCAGGGCGAAATTCGCCCTGCTTTTTTATTGATCAGGAATAGGAGCTCGCCCCCTAGTCTCGCCACTACAAGGAGCAGGGGGAGGATATAGGAGGACAAAATATGATTCGTGTTATCGTTGATGGTGCGTGTGGCCGTATGGGAAGACGCATCGTTGAAGGCGTTAGCCAACAGGAGGATATGCAGGTCGTTGGTGGGATTGAGTACGCTGGCCACCCTCAGATTGGTGAGGATGTCGGCGAAGTTGCAGGCGTTGGTGCTCTCGGGGTTCCCGTAGGCGGTGACCTCGCGGCGATTCTGGATGCGGCAGATGTTGTCATCGAATTTACAACGCCGGAGGCAACAATTGAGAACCTTCGTCACGTTGTGGCAGCAAATAAGCGAATGGTCATCGCGACGACTGGATACACGGATGAAGAGCTGGCAACGGTTCATGAACTTTCCGCTCAGATTCCGTGTGTGATGGCACCCAATATGAGTGTCGGTGTCAATGTGATGTTACAAGCAATTCAACTTGTCGCCAAGGCTCTTGGCGATGACTATGACGTTGAGGTAATTGAGGCGCACCATAACCAAAAGGTCGATTCGCCTTCCGGGACGGCGTTGCGGATTGCCGAAGTCCTCGCAAAATCGCTGGACAGAGCCTTGCCAGAGGTGGGGATTTACGGCAGGCACGGTATTGTCGGGAAACGTCCCCAAAAAGAGATTGGAATACATGCCATTCGTGGCGGGGATATTGCTGGAGACCATACGGTACTGTTTGCGGGTGCTGGGGAGCGAATCGAGGTTGTGCATCGGGCACAGACACCTGAAGCGTTTGCCAAAGGCGCGATTCGGGCGGCAAGATGGGTCGCAACTGCACCTAAGGGGTTGCATGATATCAGTGAGGTTCTGTTTTGAACGAAGCAAGCGTTGAAGCATAGGCAACAAGATGAACAAAATTCAAATTTGTTTAATCCTGTTTTTTTCCCTTCTCTTACTTCAGGCGGTTTCCGGTGACCTGCTCGCGAAATCTGAAGGACAGAGGCTACAGATGGCGACTGTATCCCAAAATAGAGACCTAGAGGGTAAAGATGTGGCTCAGCTCGCGAAAGCACTTTGGGAATCATTTTTCTACGCCGATGCCCGATTCCGTCAAGAAGGCATCTTTAAAGACGGTTCGCCGAGTCGCTATCGGTATCGTATTAGATTTCGTATGGGCGGGAATTTACCCGTTCATTCAAAAGTGAATCTCGGCTTCAGGATGGGGACCGGTGCGACAGACGACCCAACGACGGGAAATGTAGACCTTGATGATTATTTCTCGAAAAAAGGGTTCAACCTCGATAGATTCTTCCTCCGATATTCGCCCAGTGTGTTGCTGACGCTTACGGTGGGTAAGTTTGCGAATCCATTTGAACATGTTGAGTTGGTTTTTCATAACGATGTTCAGTTGGAGGGTGCGGCCCAACAGTTCCGCGTGAATGATTTCGGTTTTATTGGTCAGACCCAGCTAAATTTGGGGCAGTTCATGGTGGATGAGTCCAAAAGTGGACCGGATACCAATCTCTTTGCGGGACAATTGTTCGTCAAAGGATTCTATCTCGGCGGATTGTCTTTTGGTGCAACGCTCTATGAATATCGAAATGAGGATAATATTGCCCAAGCGGTTGAAGATGGCAGGTTAGCCGGTGGGGATACGAATGCACGGATTGGCGCGGGTACGGGGACATCTGGTTATCCATTCGGATTTAGAATCATTGAGGGGCTTGCAAAGTATGAATTTGCGAGCGAATCTGTGCCGTTCTGGGTTCTCGGTGCTTACGCACAGAACGTGTTGGCGGACTTCAACGACAAGGCGTATTGGTCCGAAGTTGGGATTGGGCCCATACCGCGTCTACACAAACTGAGAGCACTCTACCATTATGTTTGGGTTCAACAGGAGTCGATGATATCGAACTACAACAACGCCGATATATTCAATCCAAACGCACATGGGCATGAATTGAAATTGGTTTTGCCAGTTGAGAAGAATATCAGCGTGGAAGTGTTATATTTCGTCGCCAAGAATATTATCGCATCTGGGGGCAACCCGTATCAGCATAAGACTCGGTTGCAGATTAGGGCGAAATTCTAGCACATCGCGATTGGCTCGCCTTTTTCCTTATGCAAGGAGGCAATTACGGTTTTAGGTTCAAAGCGCAATGAGTATTTGACCAGAACCACGTGTTTTGACAGTAGGGGTCTTAAACCGTTTCCCGTCCAAGAGCTCGGGTATGGAAAGCATCTGTAGCCGCGGATACAACGTATCGTCGACCCTCAAATCACCCGCTTCTGCCATAAACTGACGGAAATTCCTCGCTTGTCTGTCCCCTAAAGGATTCATCACAATCAGACCAGCTAAAAGGGCATCGTCCTGCTCAAGCACACCACACAGTGCTCGCAGGGCGTTGATAGTCACGTTCGCACCCCCTTTGACTTCCAGTATCATACTTTGGAGGTCACGCTCGTCAGGTACCGAGAAGTAAAGCCGTCCGTCAATACCGCCATCAGCAGAGCGTCTGGTGGTTACAAAGCCTTCCACTTCCTCAACCGCCCATTTCTGGAAGTGATATCTATCGCGTTCCCACAAGTCAATCGCGCCTTCAAGGGTTCGAGGGATGCCGGTGATTTGGTAGTGTTTACCCTCAATCAGTTTACACCGGTCCTTGAGACGGACAGCTACCACCTTGTTGATAGCGTGGATGGCTATGTCAATGCCAATCCATTTTCGATTGAGTTTCTCGGAGGCTTCAAGGGTTGTGGCGCATCCACAGAAGGGGTCTAGAATGACATCGCCTTCGTTGCTACTCGCTTTGATGATGCGTTCTATAAGGGCAAGCGGTTTTTGGGTGGGATAGCCAAGCCGTTCTTTGGCTTGAGAATTAAGGGCTGGTATGTCCGTCCAGACATTATTAAGAGTTTTGCCGGTTTGCTCGTCCAAATAACGAATTTGTCGGGGCACATTGCCCTGCTTGGTTTGCACGACACGACCATTGGCGATTTCCTGCTCCATGCGCTCTTTTGTCCATCGCCAAGTCCGTACAACTCCCATCACCTCATAGGTTAAGCTGGATTTCGAGTTCTGAACAGGTGCTGTGATGGCTGTCAACTGATATAATCTCCCATCTTTGTCAACATTGGAATACTTGGCTTTAGTTTTTGGGTCTAAATTTGACAAGTCATAAGGTATAGTTACTGCTTGGGAATTCCAAGTAAATATGCCACTTTTGCTGTACCGAAGGATTATGTCTGTGTCACGAGCGAGACCGCGAGTGAGATTGCCCTTGCGGGTGATTGTTCGTTGCCACACAATCTCATTCCTAAAATTTTCATAACCAAATACGCCATCCATCATAACCTTAATATAGTGGCTGGCGGTGGGGTCGCAGTGTAGGTAAATCGAACCTGTTGGCTTGAGAACATCCTTCATGTATAAAAGCCTCTCCGCCATGTAAGAGAGATATGCCAACAACTTAGGGTTCGTATACCGTAAGGCAGCCAGCCAGCTTTCCCAAAACTTTACGATGTTATGGTCTATCCCCTTGTCTTTCATCAAAGCGGGGAGATTACGGATAGCGCGTTCCCGTTCTTCGTCCAGTGCCCACAAGTCACAAAATGCCTCTATCTGGTCGGGCAAAGGGCGGCCGGTTTCGTCCTTGTAAATGGCGTTATAGGCGCGATTGGAGTTAAATGGCGGGTCAAGATAAACCAGATCCACGCTCTCTAACTCTATGTCCTTTTCGATAACGGTGAGACAATCGCCATAGTACAGTTGATTGACTGCCATAAGAAACACCTCTGCATGAAAGCGCACAAAACGCTGGTTTCTTCACGGTGGCCATACTTGTCACAAGCAGGACCAGAAGAAGTTGACCGTTCACATGATGGGTGTCGGACTATTCCTCTTTGATGACAAAGAACTTCTCTTCCTTGATGCGTTCTTTTGGGAAGCGGCCTCTGGCCCAGATGCTTTTCGCATTCTCGATCATTTGGGGGTGGCCGCAGGCGTAGACGACAGCGTTGGAGTGATCGAAGCGGAGGTTGTCCCCATACTTTCTGATTACGTCTTCGGCGCGTCCTGTTTCGCCTGTCCACTCGGTATCTTCCCACGGACGGCTTACTGTGGGTATGAAGGTCAGCCAATCTTCGCTTTGTGCGAGTTCATTCAATTCATCCATATAGTAGCCGAGTTCCCACGAACGGCTTGCCCCGACGATGATTAGAAATTGATGCGGGCTGGTTTTTCCGCGTTCGAGTTCAATTTTCTGTGTCCGTACGATGCTAATATACGGTGCGGCTCCGGTGACGGTGCCTGCCATCAAATGGCGCGTCATCCCACTCTCTTCGTCTAACACAAATCGGCCAACCAAACGGTCTCGAACCAGCACCGAATCTCCCAACTTCAATTCCCAGAATAGTGGGGTTGTTACTCCCTCCGGGACTAACTCCACGAAAACTTCCATGAAAGGTTCGTGGGGCGAAGAAACAATCGAGTAGGGACGCTGCACGATTTTCTCCCCAACCTGAAAGCCTATGGTTGCATATTGACCGGGGATAAAGGTGAGCTCTTGGTCTACACGAAATTTGAAGGCCGCGAGGTCTTCTGAAAAATCTTCTCTCTCAATAAGTTCTGCTTCACAGTATTTCGTTTTTGCACGTCTTCTTTGCATCTGTTCATCCCTTCAGGAAATTGAAGATTGCTTAACTCTCAATCCACTCCGACACGGGTGGTCAGTTTACTGGTTCACAACGTATGTGCCGACAAATCGCCAGCAATGGTCAGTCGTCGCTGTTGGGTGAAAGTATGCGGACGAGTAAATCCTTCGCCGGTCGGGCCTGCAATTGTCATTGCCAAAAATCCTTCGCCGCCGAGTCCTGCACAGGCGTAGGAGGGTGCATTCACGACGACGACATTGCAGTTAATCGCCTGTACGTACTGCGTGATTCGTGCGGTGTTGTTGGTGTGCAACATCGCGGTGTGTCCACGCCCACCATCTGCCGCAATCGCGCCTTTAACGGCTTCGTCGAAATCACGGACTCGCACAACCGGAAGAAGTGGCATGAGAAATTCGTCAATAACGAATATGTGGTCGGCGGCAACTTCTGCGACAACGGCAACTGTATTCGCCGGTGCGCGGATCTCTGCGGCTTCCAAGATAGCAGTTGCATCTTTGCCGATGTAATCACGATTGACATCGCCATCTTTGATGACAACGTCTTCCAAAGCCTTGAGTTCACTTGCACCGACCAGATAGCCTCCGTTATTTTCCAGTGTGCTAACCGCTTCGTTTGCAACGGATTCGACAACGAACAGTGCCTTTTCTCCGATGCAGAGCAGGTTGTTATCAAAACTGGTCCCTTCGATAACGTCTTTCGCTGCTTTGTTTACGTCCGCTGTTTCGTCGATAATTGCCGGTGGGTTGCCTGGTCCAGCGGCAATCGCCTTTTTCCCATTGGAGAGTGCGGCTCTGACAACGCTACCGCCCCCTGTCGCCACGAGCATCGCAATATCAGGGTGTTTCATGAGTTCCGTTGCTGTGCGTAATGTTGCGTTGGCAACTGCGGTGAGCAGATTGGGTGGCCCGCCCGCTTTTACGATGGCTTCATTAATCACATGCATCGTTTCTTGTGTGCATTCTTCAGCATTCGGGTGTGGACTGAATACAACCGAATTGCCGGCAGCGAGCATGATAATCGCGTGATTAATCACCGTAGATGTAGGATTGGTGGTGGGAGTTATTGAGTTAATGACACCAAAGGGGATATACTCGACAATCAGTGTTCCCGTATCCCCTGTTGTCGCTTCGGACTGTAGGTCTTCTACACCGGGCGACAGGTTCGCTCCCCCCTCATTTTTCATGAGTTTATGGGCAGCGTTTCCCATCTTTGTATCTTCAACCGCTAAATCCGCGAGGCGTTTTGCATTTTCACGGGAGACCTGTCGAATCGCTTCGATAATCTCTTTCCGCTTGGTAAATCCGAGTTTTACAAACGCCGCTTGGGCATCTTTTGCGGCGGCAACCGCTGCGTCTACGGTGGGGTAGATGCCTGACCGTGACCCGCTTGATGCACTCGCGGGCGCGGATGATGGAATCTGCCCGTCGCTCTGAAGATTTCTTATGACCTGTGCAACGATTTCTTCAATCTGTTGTTGGTTCACTTCTGCCATTTATCCCTCCTCTGGCAGTACAGAATTGTCAATTATCAATTGACAGTTATTTCTGACTACTGAGCATATTATCCACTTCAGCGTGAGGACGTGGAATAACGTGTTCAGAGACCAGTTCACCAACAGATTTCGCGGCTTCGGCACCCGCAGATGTCGCGGCTTGCACGGCCCCGACATCGCCTCTGACCAGAACTGTGACAAACCCGCCGCCAATTTGCTCTTTGCCAATCAGTGTAACGTTTGCCGCTTTCACCATTGCATCAGCGGCTTCAATTGCGCCGATCAACCCGCGTGTTTCAATCATTCCTAAAGCTTCACCAGCCATATTTGATAGACCTCCTTAAAATTGAGAAATTTCAGCCTTTCACATTCACCAGAATTGTGAGCGACTGAATTTAGCAATTGCTCCGGTGGGATTACCAAATCCAACGAAGAAAATCCGGATTTGCCAATCCGTATTGAGCGTGTTCGCAAATTAAAACGATAAAAATTGAAAATCGGTTGTCAGGAAACTTTCGGAAGGTTCACCTGCATCCGAATGTATAGATACAAACGTCAAAAAGAATCGTGAGGCATCACCCTTTCACTCAGGGTTCTGCTTGTCATCTGCCAGAGGTGCTTTCTTCGCGGCTTTCACATCTCCCCACTGCTCCGCCCGCTTTGCGGAATCAATACGTCGCCGACTTGTAATGGCAAATGAATCTCTGATTTTCCGATCAACGTCAATGACAACACCTTTGATTAATCGACCAGTAACTGTGAAATGGACAATATGGTGATATTTGCCCCACACATCGTCGGGGAGGTGCGGCAATTTTCGGTCAACATCGTAGAGTGGCGCGCCGCCCCCGCCTGTTGTTACGTATGTCACACCGTCACGATTTGTACGATAATAGAGATGGTCATGACCTGCAATCACAAGGTTGACCTCATGCTCAACAAATAGATTGTGGAACGCTTTTATGATGCGGTTGTTATCCCCGCGCTTGTTCGTAATGCTAAAAGGGGGATGATGAAAAAAGACGACGATATGCGATTTATCCGTTGTTGCAAGGGCTTCCTCAAGCCAGCGACGCTGTTCCCTCCACACCCCGGTAGATTCATTGGTATCTAGCCCGATGAAGTGGACATTTTTGTAATTGAAGGTGTAATAGCGGTCTGTGCCGGAGTCGTTGGGGGGTGCGAAGCGTTTTTCATAATTGTTTCGGCCTGTATCGTGATTGCCTCGAACCGTATAGTACGGAATTTTTTCCGCTAACGGTTCGATAATTTTCATAAAGATACCCCACTCTTGGTCTTTGCGTCCATGATGCACAAGGTCGCCTGTGTTGATTACCAGCTCTGGATTCAGGGCAATCATATTTTTGACTAGCTGACGATGTTCGCTATGCCCGTCCCGCGTATCCCCGTAAGCGACGAAATCGAAGTGTGTTTCACGGTCTACGGGTTGTGATGGAACCGCTGACGGAACGTATCGGGTAATCTGCGACGAGTCAGGCGAACTCGCTGTTTGCAACAGCGCAAGGCAGATTAAAACCCCAAAAACAGCAATAAACAGGATGAATAGTAGCGCAAGTTTTTTCATTGTTCAGTTGAGCGACTTTCTGCTGACGAACCGATGAACCAATGGATGCTATAACCGAAGTTAATACCTATTCCAGAGAAACCGAGTTTTGCCTCCCTAACGGGTGGTCCGAGGACGGATGGTCCGGGGACGGATGGTCGCGTGAGCGAGCGCACAAGATGCCCTTACGGGTAGCGAGATGCGCGCAGGGCGCGAAGTTCATCTTCCCATCCGTCTTCGGATTCGTCTACCCATCCGTCTTCGGATTCGTCTACCCATCCGTCTTCGGATGACTCGACGCAACTTGACGCAAAAAAACTTGGTTTCTTTTTCTCGTGATGCTATACATCCACCTCAACAACATAGACCTGCGAGTTGCCTGTGCAATCGGAAGTATAGATAACTTTCGACCCATCATGCGTAAAGCAGGGGTGCGGATGCGATGACTGAGGGCCGTAGGTTGATTCCGTTACAGTGCCTGCCTCCGGTGTGTTGTATGCCCATCGCGTACCGCCGTTTGAGCTATTCGGATAACAGAGGGGACGATGTTCACCAGTCTCGGGTTCAATGAGTTGCAAGCCGATATCTGGGCATGTCGTGTCACAGACAATCAACGAACCATCTCTCCGCGATGAAGCGTGCCATGCGTTAAATGGTGCAACCACCGATGCTTCTTCTGCGTCCTTGTGAATTTTCTTTAGCGCATTGGGCCACTGGCTAAAAATCACTTCATCTGTCTCGCCAAGCCAAGATTCATGGGTAATCCACTCGCTTGCATCATGACGGTACAGCGGTCTGTCGCCATTCCCATCTCGTGTGACGAGCCACATACGCTGGTCAATATCACTCGAATATAGGATGAGTCCACTGTCAGTTGGACAGAACTGGATATGCCCGACAGACCGTGGGGGCATATAAACCGGTTCGCTACCAGAGCCATCGGTGCTGACCACCGTAATGGTACGTCCCGAACCGTTACTCGCACCGGTGACGAGAAAATCGCCATCTTTGCTCAAGTGCAAGTTCCCGAAGCTCCCGTCGCACGTTGCCAATACGCGTTCTTCGAGTGTATCCACATCAACTGTACGCACTTCGTTGCCCGCGGTGAAATAAATTTCCCGCTGATTTGCCGCTGGAGTTGGGGAAAAGGTGCCCAAGTTGTCTATGTCTGTCAATTGGGTAATCACATCATTCGCCGCATCCGCGGCGTAAAGATTCTCCTGCCCCGAACGGTCTGACACAAAGATGTAGGTTTGACCATCATAAGTGCATGAGGGATTGAGGAAGTAGAAGCTATGGTTCATCGAAGGATGGTCTGTAATTTGAGTTAGCTCTGCGTTTGTCTGTGTATCCCGAAATCGTTTGGTTTCTGAAGAATAGGTTTGGCCTTTCGCCATTGGCATCCTCCTTACGTTGCTATACCATCCGTACCTTTAGTATAACATAATTGGTGCGTTGACTTAACAAAAAAACGCCGATTCATCCCACGATTAGAAGTTGATGGGCTTCTCGGCGACGAACGTTACAAATTATAGCATATTTCGGCTTATACGGCATCCTTTTTTATCGGAAGCTAGGGGCATTTAGTTCGCGCTCCTGCTGGATTGGAAAATCCAGCAGATCTAAACCCAAAACGCAATCGGAATCTGAATGGCAAATCACCGCTCAGCTCTCAGATAATCGGAGATTTGGAGATACGCAGCGTTTAATCGTTGCATCATCTCGACGTTTCCTCCTTTATCTGGGTGGTATTCGAGCGCGAGTTGGCGGTAGCGGTCTTTGAGTGTGTTAAAGTCAATACGATAGGTAAAGCCGAAAAGTTGAAAACTCTCTTGAAGTGCTTCAGGCAGATTAGGTAATTGTGCCTCTTCTCTCGGTTGGCCTCCCTGGCCGGTTGCTTGGAGGTGTAAACGTTCTAAATACCGCTCTAGCGTATGCAAAGGCATCAGTCGGATGCGGTCTATTTCAAAAAATAGCTCCCCCACACATTTCGCATGAATCTCTTCTGGGCTCAAATCTGTTGTCCCAGCTAACGTCTGTTTAAATTCGGCAATTCGCGCCTGTGTCTCTTGAGACACTGTCCGCTGATAGTATCTCGAAACCAATTCCTGATAAACTTCCCATTTCCGGTTTTGCAAGCCGATAGCCGCCCAATTTCGGAGCCGATACCCGAGTAGGGCATCGAGTGCTTCGCGGGCGGCGTAGGCAGAAATTTCTTCTTGGATGGTGTCAAAATCTGCCGAGTCAAAGCGTTGAAAGATTGAGAAATCCAGTCGATGGCGATAAAACTCTTCCAGCAGTTCCAAGCGGCAAGCTGTAACAAGAGCCATCGGCGGTTTTAGAAAGCTTCGATTCCAGCTCTGAATTTGCGCCTGGAACTGCTGAACTGCTCTGAAAGAGATATCCGCCGCAACCCCGTCTGCGTTCTGTTCAAAGACTTGTCTCAACCGCTCAGAGATAGATGCCAATTCATCAACAAATAGATATTGTGTTTTCATTATTGCTCCGATCGATTCTCCCTTGGTGTATGTCTCATGAAATCCGGTTGGTCTCAGATCTAGATTTAGACATTTTAGACGGGAAAACCGACAATAAGTATAACCATTTGACGCACTTTTTTGCTATCTACTGAAAAAAATGGTACAATAGCCTAAGTTGTACCGATTCCAGAGAAACCGAGTTCTTCCGAAAAAGCTCGGTTTCTGCCCACGCTTTCTACACAACAACCAAATTTTCATGAATGAGGAGTAGTTATGATTCGACTTTCCGACGAAGAGATGCTTTTTTTTAAACGGGAAGGTTACTTGATAAAACGAGGTGTTTTACAGCCAGATCTGATGGCCCGGGCAAGAGACAGACTCTGGGACGGCGCGCCCCCTTCTCTCAAACGGGATGAACCTGATACTTGGGTCGGTGCCTTTTTAAAAGAAGATGAAAATGAAGACCAGGGGAATCGCAGGGGTGGATTTCGATGGAATTTCCGCGAACCGGGAGGCGAGGATTGGATGGTAGAGTTACTCGCTACTGACCCGAATGTGTGGGGAATGGCAGAGCAGTTTTTGGGCGAAGGTAAGGTGGGAACGCCTGAGCGGATTCGAGGGATTTATTGTACCTTACCATACGGCGATGCGCCGGAACGCCCGACGACCTGTCATGTTGATGCCCACCCGTTTCATTTGGGGGTTGTGGGGTATATTGACCATGTGCCAGCAGGCGGGGGCGGATTTACGGTTTGGCCCAGGAGCCATCGGCGGTTTTATTACGACTTCCATTCGCAGTACAAGAAGGAACCTATCGAAGGGAAACATGAGGAGAGCGTTGCCTATATCAACCAACAGTTTCCGTATGTGGAATGTCACGGTGGCGCGGGGGATATCGTCTTCTGGCATCACCGGATGGGACATGCGGCGGGGCACAATCGTTCTAAGCAGATTCGACAGGCGGTACTCTATGACTTTAGGAAGAAAGACCTAGAGCAGACAATGGAGGAACCGCCGTGTGAGGATATGTGGCGGGATTGGGATGGCATCCAGGCGTTGGGAGATGCAGAATAGGGGATAACGTAGGGAACAGCGGTCGCTGTTTCCTACTTGTTTCCCTCAAAACAGCGTGAGTTGAGGCGGTTGCGGGGAGACCTCTTCCGATTTCCGTTTCGCCTCGGCGATGTCATCAATCAAGGTTTGCCTTCCGCGTATGAAATCCTCGCCTTCCATTCTGAGGACGTAGGCGGGGTTAAATGTGGCCATTGTCAACGGGGCGTAGCGGGTATCGGTAAACCACACGCCTCGTTCTTGGGTGATGTGAAACCCTTTGTGAATTAGCGTTTTTGCGGCGGGCGACCCCATGCACAAAATCACGGATGGGGTAATCAGTGTTAGTTCACCGTCAAGCCATTTTGAACACGCTCTGATTTCTGATGTTTTCGGTGGGCGGTTTTTGATGACTCTGCCTCTCTGTTCGGCGGCGCGACACTTGATGACGTTGGTGAGCCACAATTGGTCGCGTATCAGCTCATTTGCTTCTAGCACGTCATCGAGCAGGTCGCCAGATGGGCCGGAGAAGGGATGTGTGGTGATGTCATCGGTCGCAGATGGACCTTCAGCAACGATTACCAATTTGGAGGTCGGGTCACCGTTGCCGAAGACGACGTTTTTTCGGCTTTCTGATAGCGCACAGGCAGTGCATTCGATTGCCTTTGCCTTGAGTGCGTTCATTTTCTCGGCGATTTCAGACATTTGATGAAGGCGAGATGACCCCGCCCCTATGAAAGATTAGAACCGTGTGATGAAGGAGATGCGATGCGCGTCTCCCACATCAGCATCAGGAATGAAGGCGTAATCGAACTGAAAATTGACATCTGCGAGTGATCCTTCACCCTTACGCCGCAGTCCGAGGCCCGCGGTGAGACCGTTCTTTGGGTTTTCGCCCGTGCTGACGCTGTATCCGGCTCGCACCGCAAGTATATCGTAAAACCAATTTTCCGCGCCGATGTGGAGGGTCGGGAAACCGCCAACGACGGGGAAATCCACATCTGCCACAATCGTGAACAGCTCTCGAGGGAGCATCGGGCTGGTGGGAGCTGTAGATTGTGTGCGAAGGTGGTAGGAGATTCCGCCGCGAATGTTCAGCGGGAGATTTTCGTCGGTATTAAGGAAACCGAGATTTTGCACGGCGACCCCGATTCCAAGCCGATTGTCACTCAGGCGGTAAAGCGCGCCGACATCGACGGCTGCCCCCAAGGAGTCTTCAACGTCGAGTTGTTGGGAAATGGCTTTTGCGGTGCCGCCGATTGAGAGTTCTGTTGAGAGCGCGTAGGCGTAAGATGCCCCTAATGCAAACCCACCGACGGTGGCAAGGCTGTCTGGCTCATCTGAGGGGCCGATGCGACGCTCAATTTCGGTAAATGCTCCTAAAAAACTCGCGCCCCAAACGCCCCTTCCCACCCGTTGGGCATAGCCGATGGATTGGTTGCTAATCTCGGCAATGAAGAAGTTTTGCGTTGCGGTTAGTTCGCGGTTGGAAATGGCTGTCAAGCCCGCAGGATTCCAGAAGAGGGTGTTGATGTCGTTGGCGAGTCCGGCAAATGCCCCGCCCATGGCAACGGGTCGGTTGCCGCCTTCAATTTTTAGAAAGGCTGCGCCTGTCGTGCCGGCATCGTCATGAACCTCACCGGCAAATCCGGGGGCGGCGATGAGGGTCAAAATTATGGCGAAGTATATTGTCTTCATTTTATGGAATTAAGTTCCTTTCGAGGATTTCTTATTTTACTCAACAACCAGGATTTTCCCGACTGCATTTGTCAGATTGTTGGAGGCGGTGTCGAGTGCTTCAAGTCGGAAGATATAGACCCCACGGGCAACTTTGGCCCCGGTCCCGTCCCCGTTCTTCAGATTCCATGTGACGAGTTGGTCGCTATCGCGGCCGGGTCGCACATTGGGGAAGATTTTCTGGAAGACGAGGTCGCCTGCGAAATCGTAAATGGAGAGTGTTATCTTGACACTGACTTCACCGGGTACGTTGAGGTCGAAGGAGAAGTGGGCGAGGTCGCCATTTGAACTTCGCAGCGGATTGGGCCAGATGTATGTCGGCCCTTTGAAAACGAGGGACACTGAGAAGGTGGCAGTGACTCCGTCAACGATGGTTATATTGCCCGCACGGTCGGTGACGCGGATATCGAGGTCGTATTCACCGGAACGGGAGGGCAGAAAATCGAGTGACCACCGGCTCCAGGGTTGGGTATCGGCAGTGCTCTCGTCTGTAGCGGGCAGTGGCTCAATGGGCGTACCGCCTGGACCGGTTCCGACGATTTCAACGAGTGCAACGCCTGAGGAGGGAATCCTACCTCCTTCTGGGCTCTCACCGCTCTCCGGGTCGTCGGCTGTGCCGAACAGGGGCATGGCTTTATCGGTGAGGTTTGTCTCTCCGCCGAAGTCGGTCAACTGTGCTGTGGGTTTGGTGGTTTCGTAAAGAAACTGGGTTGTTACGGTAGCGGCTGGGGTGAATCCAAGGTTCTCGGAATCGAGGCCGACACTGGTAATCGTCACTTGATAAAGTCCTTCAAGGGTCAGGGGGCCGGATTTGAAGAGAATCCCATCGGTTCCGTCTTGGGTCAGGATGCCACTGATCGGCCCCCCGTCTGGTCCCCTGACGGAGATTAGGGAGCGGGCGAGGTCTACGCCGAGTACAGGTATCCCGTCGTCGAGGCCGATGTCGGAGAGCCGCGCACCAATGACAACACCGTCACCAATTCCGCCGGCGGACGGATAATCGACGTGGTTGGTATCTACAATCAGCGGTTGGTCGTCAATTCGTAACGAATCAACGGCGATGACTGGGGGACGGGTGTCGTAGATAAACTGGTAAACGGTTTCTTCTGCAACGTTCCCCGCACGGTCTTTGGGGGTTATGGTCACTTTGTATTTTCCATCTTGACCCCCATCGCTGGCGAGCGGTGTTCTTAGGCGGAGGGTGAGGGTTTCCCCACCGTCGCTGGACAGTGTGCCACGGATCTGGCGTTTTGTGCTGACGCGATCGAGTGTGAGCCATGTATCATCAAGGCCTTCCCAATCCAACCCTGAGCCGGGTTGGGGGTCGGTCACTGTGACTTCAACGGCGATTAGGGCATTATTGACATCGGGCTCTTGCACAGTGAGTTTAATCGCCTCTAGGTTCACCTCGGGCGGTACGCTATCGTAGGTAAAGGTAAACAGTTCGGGTTCGCCTCGTCGTCCGGCACTGTTGGTGGGTATCACTTGAATCATATACACGCCGTCTTGGGAGAGGGGCCGGGCGAGGATGTAGGTCAACCGATTCCCGCTCCGGTCCTGTCGTCCGGTGACTGTGGTGTTGTTGGGCCCGAGCAGGGTCACGGTTGAGAGGTTTGGATTGGACTCAAATTCTACTTCGACTTGGTCTACGCGCACGTTGGTGAAGGCTTCCTCTGCGGGTGTGGTTGTGGGAACGGTCTTTACAACTGCTGGGAAACTGGTTGAGAACAGGAAACTGCGCTCGAAGGGTGAATTGGCACCATTCCCGGCGCGGTCGATTGCGACGACGCGGATGGTATATCTCCCATCTGTTTCTAGGACATCTGTTCTAAGGGTGAACCTGTTCCGTCCGTCGTTGCTTAGTACGCCACTGATTGTTGCCCCCGCTGGGTCGAACAGAATCAACTGGGAAACGGTAAAGTCGATTCCGCTACCGCCTTGGTCGTTGAGGGTTGCGGTTACGGATGTGAGGTCGTCGCGAATCTGCGCGCCATCAGTAGGGGTGGTGCTGACAAGGGTTGGGGCTTGGGTGTCGTACACGATGGGGTGTTCAATCCGGTCGCGGTTGTTCGCCCGGTCGGTCAAATTGATAATAACGGTGTACTGGCCATCGGATCCTCCATCGGTTGCGAGTGGCTGGACCAGTGTTAGGAAGAGGGTCCCGCTATTGTCGTAGGTCAGGTCGGCGGGGACGAGGGTTCCGCTATTGTTTCGCAGTTCGATGCTCTGGTCGGCGAGCTGTAGCCCTGCTGGGAGACCTTGTGAACTTGCTGGAGTTGGGTCTGCGACGTGCGCGGTAATGAGTGTAATCTGTTCGCCGATGTAGGAGACGGGTTGCGAGAGCGTAATGGGTGATACGGCAGTCACTTGGGGTGTCTGTGTATCGAGGGTGACTTGGTGCCGCGCGAGCACTCCAGTTCGTCCGACGAAATCACGGGGTGTGACGGTTATTGTATATAGCCCATCGGCTGTGCCGTCGGCGGGTATCCTTGTGGGTCGGAAGACGATTTCAAGGGCACCGGTGGCTTCACTCTCGCCGTCAACGGGGCCGCTTGGGCCGGTCACGGTTATGGTTGAACCGTCAGGGGTCAGGTCTAGCCCCGCACCGCTCTCATCAACGAGCTTCGCGCTGATTTCATGGAGTTGATTGACAAAATCGACGGGTGCCGGTTGTCCACCGATAATCACTTCTGCGACGCGTGGGCGGGGTAGATTTAGATTAAATTTGTAGGCGATTGGGTGTCCGGAGGTATTACCGGCGCGATCCCGGGGTGTGATTTCGAGGGTGTATGTACCGATTTCGCGCAAGGGGGCGAAGCTGACCGTGATGTGCTTATCGCCGTCATCGCGTGGGTTGAAGCCTAACGTATCGCCGCCGGGGGCGAGCAATTGGAGGGTTGTACCACCAAAATCAACGCCGCTTGTTGGGATGTTTTTAGTAATATCTTGGGGGAGGGCATCTTGGAGGGTAATCGTTAGCTGTGTAAAGGTTTCATCGACTTGAACGAGTCCATCGGGGGGGAGGACGGTCGCTGGGGTAGTAGATGCCTCAACAGAGACCACTTTGGGAATCTGGGTGTCGTAAACAAAGGACTTGGACAGCTCGAACTGGTTGTCTGCTTGGTCGGTCAACTGGACGGTAAGGGTATACTCGCCATCTGCACTACCATCGGTGGAGAGTGGCTGGGTCAGTGTTAGGAATAGATTCCCGTCTTTGTCGTGTGTAGCGGTTGCTGGGACAAGGGCGGCTTGACTATTTCGCAGTTCAATCTTCTGCTCGGCAAGCTGTAAGCCTGCGGGACTTTGTGCGCTGGCGGGGATTGGGTCGGTGACTTGTGCGGTAACCTGGGTTAGCTGTTCGCCGATATAGGCAACGGGTGCGGTGAGCGCGCTTGGCGATAGCGCGACGACTTGGGGCACTTGTGTATCTAAGGTGAACTGATATCGGGTGATTTCGCCGGTTTGGCCTGTCAAGTCGCGGGGTGTGACGGTTACGGTATACTTCCCGTCTGCACTGCCGTCGGTAGGTATCTGGATGGGACGCCAGACGATTTCGGACGTTCCCGATGCTTCAGCTTCCCCGTCAACGGGGCCGCTTGGACCGGTTATGGTAACGGTGGAACCGTCGGGGGTCAAATCGAGGTCTCCAGCACCGTTGGCATCAACAAGGGTCGCTTTGATTTCGTCGAGTTTATTGATGAAGGCGACGGGTGCCGTGTGGCCGCCGATACTCACTGCTACGACGCGTGGGCGGGGTAGATTCAGATTGAATTTGTAGGCGATAGGGTGTCCGGAGGTGTTTCCAGCGAGGTCACGGGGTGTGATTTCGAGGGTGTAGGTGCCGATTTCGCGCAGGGGGGCGAAGCTGACGGTCAACACGGTATCACCGTCGTCGCTGGAATTGAGCCCTAACGCATCGCCGCCGGGGGCGAGCAGTTGGAGGGTTGTACCGCCAAAATCAACGCCGCTCTTTGGAATTTCAGATTTGGCATCATCGAGGGTAGCGGTTATCTGTGTAAAAGATTCAGCTATCTGAACAAGTCCATCGGGAGGAAGGACGGTCACCGGTGCCGTATCGGCCTCAACAGAGACGACTTTCGGAATTTGGGTGTCGTAAACAAAGGACTTCGCCAGCTCCAACTGGTTGCCGGCCTGATCGGTTAAATAGAGGGTAACGGTATACTCGCCATCAGCTCCGCCGTCGGTGGACAGCGGTTGGGTTAGGGTTAGGAAGAGGGTCTCGTTATTGTCGTCCGTCACGTTAGCTGGGACAAGGGTTCCTTCGCTATCCCGCAGTTCAATCTTACCCTCGGCAATCTTTAAGCCTGACGGGCTTTGTGCACTTGCTGGAGTGGGGTCTGCGACGTGTGCGGTAATCTGCGTTAGACCTTCGCCGATATAGGCAACGGGTGCGGTGAGCGGGCTCGGTGATAGGGCGACGACCTCAGGTGCTTGCGTATCGAGGGTGAATTGGTGTCGAGCGACCACGCCTGTCCCACCGACCAGGTCGCGGGGTGTGACGGTTACGGTATATTCGCCGTCGGCTGTGCCATCTGTGGGAATTTGAATGGGATGCCAAATGATTTCGGATGTTCCGTGGGCCTGCTGTTCCCCGTCAACGGGGCCGCTTGGACCGGTTATGGTAATCGTGGAACCGTCGGGGGTCAAATCGAGGTCTCCAGCACCGTTGGCATCAACAAGGGTGGCTTTGATTTCGTCGAGTTTATTGATGAAGGCGACGGGTGCCGTGTGGCCGCCGATAATTACTTCTGCGACGCGTGGACGGGAGAGAATCAGGTTGAATTTGTAGGCGATTGGGTGTCCGGAAGCATTTCCAGCGAGGTCACGGGGTGTGATTTCGAGGGTGTAGGTGCCGGTTGTGCGAAGGGGCGCGAAATTGACGGTCATAAGCTTATCGCCGTCGTCCCTTGAATTAAACCCCAACGCCTCACCGTCTGGGGCAAGCAGTTGGACCGTTGTTCCGCTAAAATCAACGCCGCTTCCGTCCGCATCTCCGAGTGTAATCGTTAGCTGTGTAAACGGTTCATCCACTTGAACGAATCCATCGGTCGGGAGGACGGTCACGGGGGTTGTATTGGCTATGACTCTTGCGACTTTCGGAATCTGAGTATCGTAAACAAACGACTTCTCGGTCTGTAGCTGGTTGCCCACTCGGTCGAAAATAGAGAGCCGAATCGTGTATCTTCCATCCGCGCTTCCATCTCGTGGCGGGGGTGAGTTGAGTTCCCACACGATTGCCCCGGTGTTTTCATCTCCCTGTTGGGCAGCTCGGTGTTGGCGTCCGTTGACGAGTCCTCCATCGGGAGCGTACAACCGAATCGTGGAGCGGTCAAGGTCAATCCCTTCCCCGCTATGGTCTAAAAGGGAGGCACTTACAGTGGTCAGTTCAGATACGTAAGCAAACTCGGCGGGAGTGACACTGAGGACTTCAGGGTTCTGTGTCCCGTAGAAGAACTGGAATTCGATCGGGCTTGTAAATGTGTTGCCGGCTAGGTCGGTGGGTGTGACGCGAATTGTGTAGCGGCCGTCGTCTGTGCCATCTGCGCGTAGCGGATTGAAGGAGAGAAAAACGGTTTGAACGCCGTCGTCTTGTGGGGTGGTACCGACGGGCGCGCCGTTGGGGCCAATGAGTGCTACGGTTGTATTGGTCAAATCAACGCCGCTACCGGCTTCATCGGAGAGGGCGATACGGAGTTGATGAATGGGTCTCCCAATCAGAGAGGGCACGGGGCCGGTGGAAATATCAATTGTGGTACCATCACCACCCCCGTCTTCCTCATTCTCTGCTGGCTCACCACGTCCCTGCCCCGCATCGTTACCGAGGGCTATCGCAACGGCGACGGCTTGAATCGTGCGAACAGTGGGGGCTTGGGTGTCGTATCGAACTTGGAAGGTCATGTCCCTTGCGTTACCCGCTTTATCTACGGCGTTGACGACAATTGTGTATAGTCCATCATCTTCGCCGCTCCGCTTCAGGGGTGTCTGGAGTTGCCACCATACTTTGGCGGTATTGTCGTGGTCTTTTCCGCCAGCGACGAGGAGTCGGGGCAGGGATGCCTCTCCTACGGGTCGGGGCAGGGATGCCCCTCCTACTTTGAAGAGTTGCACGGAGGAGGCATCGAAATCAATCCCGACACCGCTGTCGGTCATTAACGCTTCAACTCGCATTATCAGTTCGCCGAAGTTGGATACATTCGCGGTCATATCCACGCCGGTCACGGACTGGATAACGGGGTCTTGGGTGTCGTAGGTGACGGTAAACTGGCGTGTGAGCCCTCTGTTTCCGAGGAGGTCAATGGGATTGACAGTGATGGTATAGGCACCGTCATCGGCACCGTCGGTTCGGAATGGGATTTTGACTGTCCAGGTCAGCTCATCTACGGCATTGTGGGTTATGACTCCTTCGACGAGGAGGTTATTTGGGTCGCGAACCTCGACGCTTGAACCGTTTAGTGAGAAGTCGATACCTGCACCGCTCACGTCTTCAAGTTTCACGTTAATCTGGGTGAGGCTGTTGGTCTGGGTCTTGTTGGCGGGGGTAATTGACCCGACACGGGGGGGGGGTACTTGCGTTGCATAGCGGAACTCTAGCGTTTGAAGCCCTCCAGCATTTCCAGCGAGGTCGACAGGGGTGATTTCGATACGATAAATCCCGTCGACGGAGCCGTCGGTTTTGAACGCCTCAAAGGAGAGGAAGATTCGTCCCACACCATCGTTCCAACGGGTGGTCGGGACGGGATTAACCGCGAAGTCGAGGAGTTGGATAGCAGTGGTCTCAAAATCGATTCCGCTTAGATTATCCTCTAGGGCGATGGTGAGGCGGTTATCTTCTTGGACCTGTGTCCCGGCCTCCAAATCCACACCTGTCCCTAATTTAAGGTACTCCAACTGCGGGGATGATAGGATTACGGGCTTGACAATCGTCGGGGATACGGTATCGAGGATGATTGTTCCGGTTTCGCGGAACAGTACACCGACAGTGTCCTCAAAGCTAACGGATACGGTATATTTTCCATCGGCGGAGCCGTCGCGTGGGAGGGTAAGGAGGGCGTTCCATTTGAGAGCGTCATCCCCAACGGGTTGGACGGATTGCGCCGCGATGGGGGTTCCTTGGGGGTCTGTCACAGAGATGGTGGTGTTTGGCGCATTGAAGTTGACCCCGGGACCTACGTAGTTCTGAAGTTGGGCGGTAATCTCGTGGAGCCGATTGACAACGGGGAGGGCAGGAGATATCACCGCGACGGTCGCCCGACGGGGTGTGAGGGTAAATTCAATCCGAAACGGACTTTCGGCGCGGTTACCAGCACGGTCAGCGGGGCTGACTTCAACGGTCCAAACGCCAGCGACAGCGGATGATAGGGCACCGACGCGAAGGGTAACGGTATCAATCCCGTTATCTACGCGATTCGCCCCGACGGGTGCGCCACTGGGATTGAGCAGACGGACAGCGGAGGCGGTGAGGTCTACGCCGCTGAGGTCGCTTCCGAATTTGACGATAACTTCATCGAGTTCAGAGACACGCGCCTCGGCTGTCGGGGTGGTGCTGACAATCTCTGGGAGTACGGTATCGAAGGTGAAGGAAAAATCGCGCGAAAACAGTTGACCCCCGCGGTCGGTGAACACGACGCGGGCGGTGTACTCGCCATCTGCGGAGCCGTCGCGGGGGAGGGGTTTATCAATTGTCCATAGGAGTCGGCTTTCGGCTTCATTGGCCTCAACGGATTTGGGTGGGACAGGGGCTCCGTTTGGGTCTAGTACTTCAATCGTTGAGTTGGCGGCTGAGAGGTCAATCCCTAGACCGATGTAGTCTGTGAGCTGGGCATCGACGGTTATGAGGGTATTGGTCGGTGTATCGGCGGGTGTGTTGAGGCGGATTTCGGGGATTTGGGTTGCGAGAAAGAAGGTGCGTTGAACGGTAACGCCGGTATTCCCTGCACGGTCTGCGGGGGTGATTTCAAGGGTGTAGGTGCCATCGGTTGAGCCATTGCTTGGGAGTGGCGTTGCGAGTGTGAGGGTTATGAGGGATTCGCCGTCATCGCGGATGTTTGCAGCAACTTCGACCCCGTCCCGCAGAAGTCGCACGGTGGTGGTTGTGAAATTGACCCCACTAATGGGGTCGCTGAGCAGAACGGTCACTTGGGAGAGGGTTGAAACGGTTTCGTTTTCGTTCGGTGTTGTCTTAACGAGAGCTGGCACTTGGGTGTCGTAGATAAACTCGAACTCAAAAAGCTCAGCATTGCCCGCCCGGTCTGTGAGGGGAATTTCAATACGATAAAGGGCATCCTGACTTCCGTCACGACTCTGAATCGGGGTTGTCAACTTGAAGGTCAACGTACCTGCGGCATGGTCGATGGTCGATGTGCCTTCCACTGGCACGGCATCGGCATCGGGGGTTTCCCCCAACTTGACCATTCGGAGCTGGGTGGCCTCGAAGTCGATACCGCTTCCGGTGTTCTCACCGATGGTATCGTCGAAGGTTGCGACCACTTGGGACAGCGAGTGGTTGATGGTTGAGGAAAGCTGTGGGTCGGTTGTACTGGTGGAGAGGGACAGCAACTTAGGGGCTTGGGTGTCGTAAACAAAGAGAATCTCGCGGGTGGATTCATTGCCCAATCGGTCTACGGCGTTGACAGTAATCGTGTACGGGCCATCTTCTGAGCCGTCGACTGCGGTGGGAACTTGGAGTACCCAGCGGATGCTGAATTGGGGCGAGGCTGTGTTTCCCACGATTTGGCGTCCCAAGACTTCGCCTTGAGGGCGGTTTAAACGAATCGTTGACGCTCCTAGGTCTGACCCTTCGCTAATATTGTCGGATAGCGTTGCTTCGACGTAGATGAGTTGTTGGTTCAATATAATGGGGGTGCTGTCGTCTACACCCTTCAACTCGACTGCATCGGTGCTGACCTTTGTGACCGTGGGTGCGACGGTATCGAAGGTAAGGCTATAGGCACTCTGAACTCGGTTGCCGGCACGGTCAGCACCGGCTATGGTGAGGGTATAGACCCCATTTTCTTGGGCGGTATCAAGGGGGTCGTCGAGCAGTAGGGCGGCGGTGTTGGTCGCTGTGTCGCTGCTGAGCTCGGGGCCGCTCGCCTCTGCTATCGTTTTATCGCTGGCATCTTTTAGGGTCATGTTCATAAGGGTTGAATTGAAGTAGATTGGGCTACCATCCCCGGGCTCGAAAGTCGCGGCGAGCCCGGTGATGTTTGGGTCTTCGGCCGTATCACCGGAGCGTGTCACCTGCGCGATGACGGGCGGTTCGGTATCAATTCGTACTGACCCTACGGTAAAGTTCCCGGCGTTACCTGCTTTATCCTGACCCCGGAGTTGAAGGGTATACAGGCCGTCACGGAGCGGGGTGCCGAGTCCATCGTCCCCATTCCAGATGAAGATGTTGGAGCCGTTGTTTAAGCCGGTTAGTGTCACTGCGGGTTGGTTTGAGGACTCGGTAAATTCCAACTGGAGGTCTTTGAGGTCTTCAGAGAGGGTATAGGCGATTACTGTGGTGTCAAAAATGCCATCCGCATTGGGCGAGAAGTCGCCTCGGAGGATGTTCCCGGACATCTTGGGTGGCTTTCTGTCGATTGTGGCGGAGAGGATGACGGACTGGTAGCCCAAAGTGCCGACTAGCACAGTATCGTCTTGGAACGCATCGACCTCGACACGGATTTGGTATGTCCCATCTGCCACAGTACGCGCCGCAGGCTGTTCGCCTTGGTCTGGCGAGCGGTCTTTACCGTCCCACTCTTGACGTATCACTTTGGGGTCATCGGGTGGCTGGACACCGGGTCGGGCAGGGCCAAGACGCCCTTTCGTATCGGGGTTTAATTTTGGAAACACCCAATCATCATCAAGACTGAATTTTCCGTCGGGCGGGCCGCTTGCGCCGGGGCCGTGAACATCAATGGTAATCCGAAAGTCGCCATGGAATCCATCGGTGACGAAACTGATAATCAGATTGTCTTGGACACCATCTCCGTTTGGACTGAAGACGGCATCTTCGTCGGCATCGTCAATCACCCGCGGTGGCCCTTCAAAACCTTGCCCCCATACAGGGACAGGCGCAACGAATGAAGCGAATTGAAATAATAAAAGGAAAAGAATTGATAAACGAAAGCTGAAGGCATTTATTGAATGGCAGCCATTCAATGTTTGCCTACAGCCCCCAATCTGCAACTTCTGGACTATATAAGGGTTCATTGAAACCGCATCGGTTTCAATGAATCCCTTTAAGGCACTCACAATTTTCTGACGAAACAGTTGGCAAATACTATTAACTCTCCTGCTGTAAGCCCTCAGACTGACTACGACAGAGTTAATAGTATTCCCCTGCGGAGCGGGGCATTGCCTTATTTTTCGATTTGCTGCTAACACGCGCTTCCCCCTATAAACATGCTATCAATGAACAGATTCTTACCACAATCAGTACACCGCAGGTGCTCACAACGGACAAGATTGGGAGCTTCGGGTGGTGATTGCATCACAGACTTACTATTTTAAGTTATTATCTTCTGACAAACTTCCACAGCTAAAGTTCGGAAGGACTTTAGAAAGAACGCTTTCTATTACGCTCGATCTGTGTTAGACGCAAAAATGTCTGTTTGGTTGAGATATTGGGATGGAGTACTATTAACTTCTGTCGCAGTAAACGCTGAGGCATACAACAGGAGAGTTAATAGTACTGATTCAAAATGGTAGGAAGGAAAAGAGATTTCTCGCCCATAGTTTGGGTTGAGTTCCGAAGGGTGGAGTACTATTAACTCTGGCGTAGTACGTCTTACTAAGCTTTGGACAATTTTTAAGAATAAGCAACCTTAAAGAATAAACTTGTAGGCACGGCTTCCCAGCCGTGACTCTTTATGCTGAAATTGGCTTAACTTTTATATTAAACCTGCTTAGCACTGACGCACGGAAACCGACAGAGGGTGTATCCGCCGCGCCATCCTAACGCAACGCCTTTTCCGCGGGGGGAACTGAGAAAACAAAATCGCAGAATATGAAACGTTATCAGAACAAAGTGAGTTGGTTTGAGGCAAAACTCTCAATTGTCAGAGATGCGGTACGTGATTATTTGGCGAAACCGCTTTATACGCTTCAGTCAAGTGCGTAACTCCTAAGTACTAGGGATTTCCCACCCACGGGGAAGGTTTAGCTAGTGATACCTTGTCCAATGTCGCCCTGCTCAAGCATGGTCAACAGCGCGGAATCATCGACATTAAGCGGTAAAACAATCTTCGCACGGCGACGGCTGGACTCGTATGTCGCAAAAATGAGTTCGGTTGCTTGGAGTGCCTTCCGCCCGCTGAGTTCGGGTTCACGCCCTGTCTTGACGCAGGCGATCAGGTCTAGTACGGAAAGCACCGTGTCGCCACCTGGGGGGACAACCCCCTCGCGGTCAGGGACTTCCCAATCTGAGGCACCTTGACGCAGGACACGGACAGGCGGTTTATTGCTCCCGCCAACTTCGATAACCCCATCCGTGCCAATTAGACGGTTCGCGAAACCGCTTAATGATGCGCCACCGGTCGTCAGCAAGCCTTCCACGCCGTTCTTCCAGCGCACCCACGACACACCACTGGTGTCCAACGGCACCCCGAACGCCTTGCTGTCTCCAGAAACATCAATTTGACCGAGTACCCACTCCGCTGGCTCGTCGTTATTGTAGAAGAAAAACATATCGAACCAATGGGTGCCCCAATCGAACATGTTAGGGCACGCCCCTTCAACGCGGCGGAGTTCGCCAATTGTTCCATCATTCGCTAATTTTTTGGCAATCACGAATTGTGCCCCGAACCGGCGTTGATGGCAGAATGTGATTATCACGTCATTATCAACGCAGGCCTGATAAAGTTGCTTCGATTCTCCCCACGTCGGTGCCATCGGTTTTTCGCAGTGAATGCCTTTGATGCCACTATTCGCGGCGGCAACGACCATATTCGTATGGAAGGCGGGCCATGTGCAGACACTGACAAAATCGAGTTTCTCCTGCTCAAGCATCTGCGGGTAGTCTGCATAGGTTTTCGGGACATCGAATCGCTCTGCGAACCCCTTTCGGGATGCTTCGACCGGGTCCGCGCAAGCGACGATTTCCACATCAGGCGATGCCGCATACCCTTCGGCATGGCCTCGGCCTCGCCCACCACAGCCGATAATACCTGCTTTGAAACGTGCCATAAAATTCTCCTTTGTGCCCGATAAACTTTACATTTTGAGGGGGGGAAGGGGAAAAAACTGGAAGGATGGAAGATTGGAAGGATGGAAGGGTGGAAGATTGGAAGGATGGGGAAAAAATTTCACCCAGCCTCCCAATTTTCCAATCATCCTTTATTTCTTGTCTTTGGGTGACTTTTTTAAGTAGTCGTAAGTCGGTTTCTTTTGTGCTTCTTTTCCCGACTGCGGCTCTTTTTCGCCTTCATCCTTCTTTTCTTTCGGTTCGATAACGTATTCAAGGCGGTGGTCCCGAACAGACATAATCGGATAGGGTCCATCAAAGCCAACAATCGTGCCTCTCACCTTTACCCTCCGACCATCCTGCCCTGCTTCTCGCCGCAAATCGTCGAACTCATCACTGTCCGCGAAAACGATTTTCTCATCCCAACCCCCTGCGACCATCGCATGATTGACCGCCGATGTGTCAGCGCGCCACCGTCGCCAAAATGGTACGTTTCGGATATAACTCCGTGACCAACCGACGTGTGCGAACAGATTGCCGGACACTGTCGCTTCGGTTTTGAGCACCCGAGACCGACCGTTGGCACCAGAGGACTGTCGTCCCCGGAAGCGGTTGTCTTTCAGTTGCCGCATGATGCGATAAATATCAAGAGTATGGGATTCTCGGTATTTATTGTCACGGCGTGGGATAATCTCAACGACCATCGCAAAGGGGCGTTCGCGACCTTTTTTATCCTTAGCCGGATAAAATTTCACATCTTGCGGTTTCGCCCACGGCTCTAACAGCCGTCGAATCTGTCGCGCATCCTCGTTGGTGACGAAACCGAACATCTCAATTTTTACGGTTTCAACCTCTGCAAGACTTGAATGGGTGAACCCGGCAATCAAGAAGACCGCCAGAAGTGTGGTTAAAAGGCACTGGGTGGGTTTCATGATGAATTTCTCCTTTTTCCTCTCTGCTATTTGAAGTGCAATTGGCATTGTACTGTCGATGATTTCGATCAGTCAATGGTTTGTTGTTCACCGGAGTTTGAGCAATTTGCATACCATTAACGCTGAATTATATCCTAATAACGCTAAATTATACCCTAAGATTACCGAAAAGTTCCAGAACAAAGTAAGTTTGGTTGTGCGAATGGTCTCTGAGCGGAGTCCGAATGGCATCTGAAGAAGGGAGCGTTCCCAAACAGGTTGGCGGATGTGCCACAACATCGTCTGATATGTGTATCGCATTTGCAACAGATTTTACAGACTGGTGCAAAAATGAGACACTTCTCTCGAACCAACGATAATCCCCGGAGCGCAGATTCAGCCACCTGTTCGTCTCACACCTCTATTGACCAGATAAATCCCACAAGCGACAAGCCCCGCCCCAAGGAGTAGGTACTTTCATTGGCAATCATGTCCGCTTATCGCAAAAATTGATAGGCATCAGTACCAACTAGGTATTTACCGTCTAATTGCGAGCGATTTGCCGTGCGGATTGCCACGCATAAAAAAAGAGAGAGGCTTACACATACGACAATAGCAAGAGTTAATGAATGACGATGGATAGCTGTGCGGAATATCTGCATTTAGAACTGTTTTAATTGCCCCCACATCGTGGCAAGTTTTCGCTGGGGGCTAACACTCAAGTTGTGGTTGGGAATATCCGGGCCTGAAATTGATAAGGTATCAAGGTATCCTGTGCGACTTGCCGCCGGTCCATATCCGGATGCTATCAGACCAATAACTTTAATCCGATTGAATTCAGGGTCTTTAAAGTCCGTTAGCAACACACCACGGCTGAAAACCTGGAAGCGTTCCATGACGAAGATAATCCGCAGCTCTGACCGTGTTATTACAAGCCGATCTCCGAAGCTTGCTAAACCCCGTCCCTTTTTCTCAATCTTGTTCTGCCCATCCGCACGAAACCTGACAAAACTGACACCCCCGGTACAGAACCTATAGCCAAATGCGAAATCGGGTTCAACCCCTGGCTTGCCTAAAAAAAGACATAGTCCGCCTTCTCCGCGCCCCGGGCCACCCGAACCGTTCGCAACAACGCTCAGATGCCGAGCATTGATTCGGTTTTCTGACCAGTGCAGAAAATCAACAACTTGCCCCCGACGAGCGATCTCACGAATTTCTGATTTTAGCCGTCCATTTTCCAAAGTCCATTCGGATTTCCAATCCTTATCCGCCTTTTTTGAAATGCTTGTCCACCCCGTGAGTTTTTGACCATCAAATGTCTCCCGCCAGGTACCCGCATCGCCGGGCGAAACATACGAGAGCATCAATGTCACACAAATGAGGTATTTTTTCATATCTCTTTTTTACCCTCCCATATATCGTACACTTCCGGAAAATCAACGCGAAATGAAGCATCATTGGTGAGGTGAGCGTCTTGTGCAAGCAAACCTCGGCTATCCATGCTCCAAATTACCAGTGCACCTACAATAATCCATAGGCCAATAAAGAAGAATTCCTTCAGTAGCGATGAGGGATTCATCAGTCTAAGAAACCGCCTTTCACCTTCGCCCAAGAGGTCGCTAATTTCCGTTGTGGGGAGACAGCGAGTGGAGGAGAGGAAAATGAGAAGGATTCCACTGAAACGCTACCGGGCAGTCCAACCCTGCTTGTGATGGCAATCAGCTCAATCCGGTCAAAGTGTTCATCAACGAAATCGGCTCTCAATTCACCGTTGGCGAAAAACTGAAATCGACCCCGATTAAAACTAATCGTCATCTCATATAGCCACCGTTTGGTATCCGGCCACACAGTCTTCGGATGTTTCGGAATCCAGTCGAACGGTGTCGGAGCCCAATTGTCGTTTGGCGGGATCTGCTCCTTGGGTTTCTCACGCCAGTTGATTTTGCTCGCAGTGATCTCTGAAGTCAAAAACTGATATACATGAAACGATTCGGCGTTCGCAGGAACCCTTTTCCCCAAAGCAAATCCAATCACTGGTAGAGCGAACACTCCAACTTGCAAGTCTATCATGGTTATCGCAAAATGCTCACGCTGGTCAGTAAAGCGCGTCAGCTCAAGTCCGATGTACGGGGGTACTCGCCAAATTTCTTCGCCTCTAAGTAACAAAAAACCGTGCCAAACTTCCCCACCCCCCCGGTTATTCAACGGTTTCCAAGCGTCAGAAAGTCTCGCTCCGTTGAAGTCATCTTGCCACACCCCGGCGTTGACCGAAGGGTCCACCAAAAGGGTGGCGCACAGAACACCAATCGCATAGAGATTTTTCAAACGGTGTCGGTTGGTGAACATCATAAGGTTCGCTTTCATTTGATGTGAAGTTTAGAGCAAAAGCTCGATAAACAGTTTAGATACAGTAAGGATTTCTTCGGTAGCGATGAACGGTTCATCGGTCTGAGAAACTGTCTTTCACCTTTGCCCAAGAGGTCGCCAATTTTCGTTGCGGGGAAACAGCAAGTGAGGGCGAGGAAAATGAAAACGAATCTATTGAAACTGAACCACTTAGTGAGTCACTCACACTGGTTACAATAGCAATCTGCTCAATCTGGTCGAAATGCTCATCGACGAAATCGGCTCGCATTTCACCATCGGCGAAAAGCTGAAATCTGCCCCGATTAAACCGAATGGTCATCTGACCTAGTTCCATTCTGGTATCCTGCCATATCGTCCCCGGATGTTGCGGAATCCAGTCGAACGGTTTGGCGACATCGGACGGTTTGGGTTTCTTATGCCAGTTGACTTTGTAAGCCCTGATGAATGAAGTCATGAACTCATACACGTGAAACGATTCGGCGTTGGCAGGAACCCTGTTCCCCAAAGCAATCCCAATCAGTGGTGGGCCAGGATGCCGAACTTGCAAATTCGTCACGGTTATCGTAAAATGCTTGCGATGGCCAACAAAGCGCGTCAGCTCAAGTCCGGTGCGCGTATAAGTCCGCCACTGGTTTAGAATCTCTTTACCCCACAACAACCCATCGGCAACCTTCCAATACGCCAGATTGTTCAACGGCTTCCAAGCGTCGGAAAGTTTCTCTCCGTTGATTGAAAGTTTCTCTTCGTTGAAGTCATCCTGCCAAACCCCAGCATTAGCATTGACCGAAAATCCCACCAAAAGAGTGAAGCACATTAGGCCAATTGCATAGAGCGTTTTCAAATGGTATCGGTCAGTGAGCATCATAAACCTCTCTTTCATTCGATATCAGATGAGACGTTCTGGACAAAATCCAGATAAACAGTTCAGATACAGGAAGGATTTCTTCGGTAGCGATGAATGGTTCATAGATCTAAGAAACCACCTTTCACCTTCGCCCAAGAGGTCGCCAATTTTCCTTGCGGGGAAATAGCGAGTGGAGGAGAGGAAAATGAGAACAATTCCACTGAAGCACCACCGTGCCATCCAATACTGCTTGTGATGGCAATCAGCTCGATCCGGTCAAAGTGTTCATCAGCGAAATCGGCTCTCAATTCACCGTTAGCGAAATACTGAAAGCGTCCCCGATTAAAACGGATGGTCATCTCATATAGCCACTGTTTGGTATCCGGCCACACCGTCTTCGGATGCTTCGGAACCCAGTCGAACGGGGTCGGATCCCAATTGTCGTTTGGCGGGAGTAGCTGTTGGGGTTTTTCACGCCAGTTGATTTTGCTCGCAGTAATCTCCGAAGTCAAGAACCGATACACATGAAACGCTTCGGCGTTCGCAGGAACCCTTTTACCCAAAGCAAACCCAATTTCTGGACCGGAATCGTCAACTTGCAAGTCTATCATGGTTATCGTAAAATGCTCACGCAGGTGGGCAAAGCGCGTCATCTCAAGTCCAATGTACGGAGGAACCCGCCAATCGTTTTCGCCGATGACTATTAAAAACCCGTGGATAATGTACCAAATTCCTTGGTCGTTCAACGGCTTCCAAGCATCGGAGAGTTTCTCGCCGTTGAAGTCCTCCCGCCAAACCTCTGTATTGGCAGAAGGTGCCACCAAAAGGGTGGCGCACAAAGCACCAATCGCATAGAGATTTTTCAAGCGGTAGTGGTCAATGAACATCATAAGCCTCTTTTTTATTTGATTTGAAGTTCAGGACAAGAACTTGATAAACAGTTCAGATACAGGCAGGATTTCTTCGATAGCGACTGGTTCACCGACCCGAAAAACCGCCTTTCACCTTCGCCCAGGAGGTGGCCAACTTCTGTTGCGGGGAAACAGCGAGCGAGGAAGAGGAAAATGAGAACGAATCTATTGAAACTGAGCCGCTGAGTCCTTCGCTCACAGTGGTTACAATAGCAATCTGCTCAATCTGGTCGAAATGCTCATCAACGAAATCGGCTCTCATTTCACCGGCGGCGAAAAGCTGAAATTGACCCCGATTAAAGTGGATGGTCATCTTACCTAATTCCATTCTGGTATCCTTCCATATCGTCCCTGGATGTTGCGGAACCCAGTCGAACGGTTTGGTTCCACCGAACAATGGTTTGGGTTTCTCACGCCAATTGATTTTGTATGCAGCGATGATTGAAGTCATGAACCCATACACATGAAGCGATTCGGCTTTCGCAGGAACCCTGTTCCCCAAAGCGACCCCAATTGGTGGTGGACCAGGATGCCGAACTTGCAAGTTCGGCACGGTTATCGTAAAATGCTCACGGTGGTCAACAAAGCGCGTCATCTCAAGTCCGGTGACCGTATCGGTTCGCCACTGGTTTAGAACCTCTTTACCCCACAACAACCCGTCGGCAACCTTCCAATACGCCAGATCGTTCAACGGCTTCCAAGCGTCGGAAAGTTTCTCTCCGTTGATTGAAAGTTTCTCTTCGTTGAAGTTATCCCGCCAAATCCCGGCATTGACCGAAAATCCTATTAAAAGATTAAATAACATTAGGCCAATCGCATATAGCGTTTTCAAACGGTATCGGTCAGTGAACATCATAATAAACTGCTCTTTCAGTTTTCTCCTGAATCGACGATACGCCTCAGGGAGTAGATTCAGCCATCTGTTCGTCTCACACCTCTATTGACCAGATAAATCCCACAAGCGACAAGCCCCGCCCCAACGAGCAGGTATATATCCAAAGGGTCCCCCAAAAGCAGGTGGCTAAACAGTACACCGAACAGCGGGGTTGTAAAGAACAGAACGACCACTTTGCTCGGACTGTACTTTTTAAGTATCGAAGTCCAAGACACAAAACAGAATCCCGCTACGATAAGCCCTTGATACAGGATAGCCAACGTCCCCGGTATTGAGATATGATAACTTTGCCCGCGCTCAAAAAGCAAGTTCAATCCAAGAAAACACGGGAGACTAATAATCATCAACCATATCAACAAGCGATACGGATGGATGGACTGCACGATGCGTTTGGTTACGACTATCCTAAGCCCCAATAGACACCCACTTGCCAGAACAATTAGGTCTCCAAGCAGATCGTGGACACCTGTTCGCGAGTCTCCGGCGAAGGTCAACGAAACGCCGCTGAACGCGAGAACAATTCCGATAGTTTTCAGGATGGATAACCGATCTCCGGGCACAAAGAAGTGGGCGAACAGTGCGGTAAAAAATGGATAGGTGCTGATAAAAATCGTGGAATGAGAGGCGGATGTGAATTCAGTACCAACGTTGAGTGTGATAATCTGTGCGAGAAAAATAACGGACAGGAATATCAGGGGAAGCAGCTCGCCTCGATTCATGCGAATCTGAATACGCTGGATTCTCGCCCAGACTGTAATTGCCGAAAGCCCCAACAGAAAGCGAAGGACAGCAAGTGCCATGGGCGGAATATCCTGTAACCCAATTTTAATCGAGACCGAATTTCCGCCCCAGAGCAGGGCCAAAAGCATAACCAATGCGATGATTTTGGCATCCGGTTGCTCGTTAGCAATTTCAGATTTTTTCATACACTTCGGTTTGCGTAGGCCGTCTTGTCCAATCAACTGCGGTTTCAATAGAAAGCTTCAACGCTCACACTTCTCTAACGCACAATATTTGAGGTGGGGTCTATTGATACGGGAACAGATGTGATGGGTGGTTGTCTGAGGCGGCGTAATAGAAACCTTGCGCCCCCTCCTCTCCCATCTACTGATGGTTCCGATTACCCCGCAAACGACGCAACTCTTCCTCAAGTTTGCGTATGCGTTCCTCCCTTGTGGCAACATCGGATTCCGCCTGGGCGCGCGCTTCTGCTTCTTCAGTGGCACGTTCTTCTGCCTCAGCGGCACGTCCCTCTGCCTCAGCAGCGCGTCCTTCTGCCTCAGCGCGTGCGACCATAACAGCGATATAGTCTTCTATCAAGTTGCCATCTCTATGATAACAGGCGATATCTTCTCCGTGCCACCCGAGCCATAGGTTCACAGGTGCTAACCACAACCAGCCCTCCGCATTGGGGACAAGCCGTTCGTAGCCATCCGAGCTAAGTCGATAGCCGAGTAAACGCTTCGCGGGCATATCGCGCCGGATAGCGATGTCCGCAATCACGTACAACTCTACCCCCACTTGTGCATAGTGGTCAACCTTTTTCTCAAGGTCAACCGAATGGGTGCCCGGCGACGTAATTTCAATGATCAAGCTCGGTTTCGTCCCTTCCACCACCTCGTCAAAGGTGCTCCAATTCTGCCATTGCTGAACGTTAAAAATGACCGAAATGTCCGGCCCATGAGCTCTGAACTCGGGGTGCGCCCAAGCCACGCGCAGGTCGTGAAGGACGATAGCGGTTGGGTCATCAGCAACCTGCGCTCTCAATACGTTGTAAAGGTAGGCGCAAAATCGCTCATGTTCTTCGGTGTGCATTCTGAAATCTCCGACCTCCGGGTGAAGGATGTCCTCAAGCGTCAGCGGCACTCGTTCGTGTATCTCTTTGCCATCGGGCAAGAGTCGCGGAATCTCGCGCCACCCGTAGGGGTACGGGTCTTTTTTCTTGAGACCGCTGATATCACCAGACTCAAACTGGTATGCAGGCTCACGGCTTTGGGAGTCGGTGGCTTCATCGCTGTTTGCTGGTATGCTCGCTATTTTCATTCCTTTTACCTTCAATATCCTCTCGTTTTATCCACTACATTAATCAACGGCTCGCCTGCAACAAACCGCTTGAGGTTTTCGCAGAAGAGCTCAAACACCCGTCTCGGTGCTTTTGGGGATTGTCCAGCGTGATGCGGCGTGATAATCACGTTGTCCATCTCCCACAGTGGACTCTCCTCCGGAAGTGGTTCCGGGTTGGTGACATCAAGTCCTGCGCCGGCAAGTTTTCCCGCTCGCAATGCCTCGATCAACGCGGGTTGGTCGACAATCTTCCCTCGAGCGATGTTAATCAGAAACGCTGTCGGCTTCATCACCCGGAATTCAGCGGTGCTCATCATGCCTTCGGTTTCCGGTGTCAACGGGCAACAGATGGAGACGAAATCGGCTTGCTCCAACATTTCATGCAACCGGTCTAGCCTCCAGAGCGATTCGACGTAATCCGGCTTCTCCGTCTGGGTTGCATCCACAGCGAGCAGACGCATATCGAAGGCGTGTGCCCGCTTCGCTACCTGTAAACCGATACTTCCTAGACCGATAATGCCGAGCGTTTCCCCGGCAATCTCAATTACGGGGAGATTCGCACGGCTTTCCCATACTTTGTCCATCTGACGCTTAACGAGGATATTGATTGTGCGAGAGAACGCGAGAATCAGTGCCATGACATGCTCGGCGATGTTGATTCCGGTTGTGCCTCGTGCGTTTGCGAGAACGATGTCACTGTTGACCAGTTCAGGAAACATCAGTCCTTCAACGCCAACACCGCCACGCTGAATCCAACGGAGTTTTTTCGCACGACGAATCATTTCGGGTGATACGCCGTGTTCAAAGATGGCATCCGCATCTTCGATTTCCCGTTGCGTCTCCTCTGCCGACGCAGACACGACAAAATTGACATCGGGGGCAATTGCGCGAACTGTATTAAGGTCTTCTTCATTGAGATTGGGAATTATGATTTTCATAGTTCGGATTCTCCTTTTTTATGACAATTTACCGGAATCTCTACATGCCTGAATCGCTTTAGGGATAGCATTCAGCACATCTCCCGCCATCAATCCGTGCATCCCGAGCGATTGCGCTACGATGTCGCCGGCAAGCCCGTGCAAATAGACCCCAAGCACCGCCGCATTGAAACTTGACACGCCTTGGGCAATCAGTCCGGCAATAACGCCAGTGAGTACATCGCCCATGCCTGCGGTTGCCATGCCCGGGTTTCCTGTTGAGTTGAGCCATACCTCTCCATCCGCACCCGCAATGACCGTCGGCGCACCCTTAAGGACAAGGGTGATATCTTGTTCTGAGGTGTTACTGAGTTCTGGTGCGAATTGCTGCGCTATTCCAATCCGGTCCTGTTCCAGTTCTCGGACACTGCTACCGATGAGCCGCGACATCTCGCCAGGATGCGGTGTCAACACAGCCGGTGCGGTCAATGATGACAGCAACGCTTTGACCGTAGCACGGGGAGATTCGGCGGTCATTTCCCCTTGTGAGAGCGCGTTTAGTCCATCGGCATCAATGACCACGGGATTACGATTTTCGCGGATTAAACTGTGAATCAGTTTGACCGTTTCGGGGTGCTGTGAAAGCCCGGGGCCAATGGCGAGTATAGACGAGGTCTGTTCAACGAACTCAAGAATCTGTGATTTCGCCGCAAACGCCAGGGATCCTTCGGCGGTTTCGGGCAGAGGCAAAGTCATGACTTCGCTAAGCTTCACTTCTAGGATAGGGTTAAGGCTTTTCGGAATGCCGAGTGTCACCAAGCCTGCCCCAACGCGCAACGCCGCTTCGCATCCCAAAGCCGCCGCGCCTGTCATACCCGTTGCCCCCGCGACCATAAATACGCGCCCATACGTCCCTTTGTGGGAGTGCCGAGGGCGCGGGGGAATCCATTCGGACACTTCAGCGTGTGAAGCCCGTGTTTTCCCAATCGGTTGCGTCCAATTCACCCGGATATTTTGGGCATTGATAACGCGCTCTGGAAAACCGATGTCTGCGACTTCAAGTTGACCTGTCAGCTCTGCACCGGGATAGAGTAGCAATCCCCGCTTGGGCAATCCGATTGTGACAGTGTAATCGGCGTGAATACAGGCACCTTCCGCCTGCCCGGTGTCCGCCGCTAACCCAGACGGAAGATCGATTGCAATGACCGGGCGTTGTATCGCGTTAATACGCTCAATAACCGCTGCGATATCTCCACGAACCCCGCCGCGTAACCCTGTCCCGAAAATAGCATCAACGATGAGGTCGCACACCGCAATTTTGCCTTCCATCGCCTCCAGAGCTGTTTCGGAGAAAATGTGTTCGATGGGGAGCTGCAGATTCTGTACAATCTGTAGGTTGGTTAAGGCATCTCCTGTGAAACGGTCTGGCGGTGAAACAAGGAAAATCTGAACGGATTGGCCGACATGCGACAGTTGTCTGGCGATAACCAAGCCATCCCCACCGTTGTTGCCTTTGCCAACGAAAATCCCAATATGCTTGCAGTTGGGGAACTGGCTTTGGATGGTTCTGACAACGGCATTCCCGGCATGTTCCATCAAGACCATGCCGGGAATGCCGATATCTTCAATCGTCTGCTGGTCAATTCGACGCATTTGGTTTGCTGTGACGACTTTCATAATACCCGATTTGCCGTGCAAAAAGGGGATTGGCACAACGGAATCATTGCACCCGCAGTGAAAAATCTGGACGAATTTATCACTTGGGTAAACGCTAAGCAAGTTCCAGAGAAACCGAGTTTTTCCGATCCTTGTGAATGGAGACCCGATGACGAGACGCAAAAAACTCGGTTTCTGCGCCACCCTCAAAATGTAAAGTTTATTCTTGAAAGTTGCTTAGAAACCGAGATGGTCAGCAAATTCAAGCAGTTTTGTTCGCATCTGTGAGGCAGCCTGTTGTAGCTTATCCTGCTCGATTTTTGTCGCTTGAACGGCTTCGTTCTGATTGTTCATCAGGCAGAACGGAAGGTTCTTTGTCAACTCGAACACCGACCTGTCAATGTTCTCTTGAACCGTGCCTTCCGCGTAGTACCACCGTTGCCCTCGCGTCTGCCTCAGATTGAAATGGCAATGTCCTTGGTCGCCACCAAAGCAGTCGAAGCGAAACACCTCGTCATCGTGGATGTATAGCGATGCTGCCGGGCCGTGCCCTCCAGCATCGTCTCTCCAATACATTTCCAATAAGACATTATCCTGTATCGGATATTGGACCAAATCTTTCTTTCTCTCGTTCTGTTGGGGATTCATCTTTAACCTCCTCGAATCGTGAGGATTTGTTGAAATCGAAATCTAAACGGACTCAATGCCGTAGCACCCTGTTGAAAATACCCATTGGGTCTGTTATGCTACAGTGTAGCACTATTCAAAATCAATGTCAATGTTGAAACTCACATTCTAAGGGCATTTATGGTGAAACCTGGACATCTGTTCTTCTTTGCGCCTTTGCATCCTTGGGGCTTTGCGTTCCATCTTTCTTACATGGGCATATCAAAATCTTCTAGCAATTGGAACGAAAATTGGATATAATTCTGACAGGTCAACAGAACGGAGGTCCATTATGATACGTCGAACTTTGCTCTATTTGTTGCTCTGTGTCGGAAGTGGGATTTTAATTGTTGGTTGTAGTAAAACGTTTGTTGGAGAGTTCCCATCCCCTCCCCAACCGCCCTCGCCCGTAGAATCCCGAGAATCAACAAAAGAAGAGAGAATACGTGATCTTTATGATAGCTTGACGGAGGCGGATTGGGAAGGACTTGACCGCTTTGTGCCGCATCCCAAAGATGTTGAGATTCGCGTTGAAGGAATGGACGCTTTCACTGCCGCTAAGTATCTCCAATCACACGGATTATATCAGCATTATGCCTCTGAATATGCCAAGCGGGCAGTGGCTGAAAATCCGGGCAATTTTGAGATTTTGCTGTTTTATGCTAAAACCCTTGGCTCTGACAAAATAGATGAAAGAGAAGCAACGTATCGCCAACTGTATGAGATGGCACCCGATTCGATTGATGTGTTATACGGATTGGGAGAAGTATTATCAATAGCGAGGAAACCTGATGAAGCAGTTGTACATCTTGAGAAGATAGTGGCTATGAATCCATCTCATGCAATTCATGTGTCTGCTTATCGGGCTCTGGGAGCAAGTTACCGTGAGTTGGGGCAATGGGATGAAGCGGTGGCAGCCTATGAAAAAGCAGGAGAACTTGAACCGGGGGTCAGGTGGATTACTGACGACGCTATTGAAGTGGTCAATGAGATGAGAAAAGAGGCAGAGGCACGTAATCGTGTGGGCATAGAGACCGAAAATACGCCATCTGAAAAGTAGGTAGATTCGGTCCGTTTTGCCGAGATGGGCACATCAAAATCTTCTAGCAATTGAAAAGAAAATTGGATATAATTTGACAGCTCAAGATAACACTTCTGATTTTGGTAAACCTTAAATTTCAATGAAACTCCCACAAGGCCCTGTCACCTACAAATATATCGAAGTCGGCAAGACACTCTATCAGGCAGGTTCAACACGGACACCTCGATTCCCTGCGCGTGTTGCGTATTTTATGCTCAATGCCCTGTTTGAAAGTGTAGAGGAACAGATAACGCTCTACGACCCGTTTTGTGGGCACGGTGTTCTCTTGGTTACAGCATACTTACTTTTTTCAGAGCGAATAAAAAAGGTGATGGGCTCAGACATCAACCCGATTGTCCTTGATACCGCCCGGAAGAATTTTCAGTGGTTGCGAGACCCATACGCCCTTGAGGAACGGTTGCGAGCCATTCAGGCGTATAAGACGCAGGACGATGTGTTGAAGGCAACCTATCAGGGACGGTGTCGATTGATGTTCAACCATGCCCAAGAGCGAGACCTTGAGGTTGAATTGTTTGTGCACGATGCGACCCAAATTGGTGAAATTCTCGCGGCGACCAACGGAGCCGTCGCGCTGGTTACCGATCCGCCGTATTCGCGAAATGACCATTGGAATCCTAAGTTGGGAATTGAAGCGGCGGATTTCGGACCGCTTGAACCATTTCTTCAGCAGGTCGGAACGGCACCCAATGTCTCTTCGCTACTGGTCTGTTATCGAGCGGATGGGCTCTCTATCTCGCCGCTGTTGGAGCAGTATTTCGTCGTAACCCCGCTGCCGGGGACAAAAGGGAGGGCAATTTACCAATGTCACCGAAAATAGAACGAACACAAAGGTGCTGAATTTTGCGTCTCGTCATCGGGTTTCCACCCGTAAGGGTAACGCAAAGGCGCGAAGATGCAAAGGCGCAAAGAAGACCACAAAGACGCGTAATGAATTGTGATACTAACCCGAGTTACCACCTTTATAAAAATAAAGGGTAATAGGTATACGAAGTAAAGGAGGGACCTTGTGACACGCCGATTAATATTGTTTTGGATAGGACTTGGTATTGGTTGTTTATTAGGTCTGATTGTTTATACGGCGGTACTCAGAAAGCCACCGACTCCCAGTGAATCGGGAACACAGGCAGTTGACACGGGTAAGGATTTGCAGAGGCGGGTATTCCGCCAGCTCCCAAACCGTGAAGATGTCGAATGGGCATTGGCTAAAAGTCAAGAGGAGGCTTCCACTTCTGCTTCTCATAGCGATTTCGAGATTGATTGGTCGAAAACAACAATTTTGACCGGCAACGATGAGGAAGATATCGCAAGATATCGACAAGAGCTAGAGGAGAATCCCGATTCATTTATAGCACTCGTCGCTTTGGGATCTGTTCTAGCAGACCATTATCCTGAAGAGGCGATTGGGTATCTCAAAAGAGCGATTCAGATAGATAAGAAAGCAGCTTACGTATACACTGACCTTGCGAATATTTATTTGAAGTTAGGACAATTAGAAGATGCAGAGGCTATTCGGAAGAAAAGGGACGAACTTGGACTCGGCACTGGGTATGGAGGGGTGTATTTGGATCTGTCGAATGTTTCTCTTTGGGGCCCTCATGAGAATTCTCTGCCAACACCCGACCATACTGATGAACAGGGACGTGAAAGTAGCTTTGATGAATAACCTCAAGTAAAGGAGGGACCTTGTGACACGCCGATTAATATTGTTTTGGATAGGACTTGGTATTGGTTGTTTATTAGGTCTGATTGTTTATACGGCGGTACTCAGAAAGCCACCGACTCCCAGTGAATCGGGAACGCAGGTAGTTGAGATGGGTAAGGATTCACAGGAGCAGGGGCACCACCAGCTTCCATCTCCTCAAGTAGAGGGGGCAATGGCTGAAAGCCCAGGAGATTCTTCTCATTCTCACTCTGTTTTGGATAATTATGATATCTCTCACTCTACGGCGGATATTGTATTTAGAGTCAGACCTGATGAAGAACAGATTGCCGCGTATCGTCAAGAGCTTGAGGAGAATCCCGATTCGTTTGAAGCACTCAGCGAGTTGGGATACTGGTTAGCAAAGAGTGAACCTGAAGAGGCGATCGGGTATCTCAAAAGGGTTATTCAGATAGACCCTAAAAATGCAGAGGCATATAGATCACTGGTCCGTGCTTATGATGCCTTAGATCAATGGGAGGGGAAATTTGCTGTCTTCGACACAGTGGCTGAACTCGGGATTGAACTGTACCCGGGATTATCTATATCTGTACCCAAAGGCTGGAAGAATCCCTCAGCGGCGACGATGAATGGGCAAGGTGACTCTCCGTTGCCTCCCGACCATATCAAAGAGAAGCGTGAAAGTGGTTTTGATGAACCACACGGTGAACCGCAGTCCCAACGCCCCACCGGCTCAACCGACGCTGAACAACAAGCTTTTGAGTAAATATAAGATGAAAAAATATTCTGGCTTTGATTCAAATATCACAAGTTATCGGTGCTGTCTACTCTTCTGTGTTTTACTGTTCTGCACTGTGTTGGTGCCCGCAGACGCGACCGAGCAACCGAGTTTTCTATCCGACTTTCTGAAAGACCGTATCGAATCTGCGTCGTTTGATATCTCGCTCTATGTCTACAAACCGCAGCTAGAGCAGTTTACGGACTTACTAAATGGACTGGGTGCACCAGAAATTGGCGCAGTGCTCATGCCGTTTGCTTCGATAACCCTTAAACATACGCCGGAGCTGTCGTCGCGGTTGGAAATCGGTTATGGGTCAATCAGCACAGAATTGCCGCCACCAAATTCGGCAGACCTTTGGGCAACCTTCATACCGGTGGCGTGGCATCTGCTCTACCGCCCGGTTTTACTTCATGACTTTATTCCGATTTATGTGGGCGGTGGGGTCGGTTATTCGCATCTGAGCACTGGGGGCAGTGCACTGACGCTGCTTGAGGCGCAGGGCATTACGGTGGATGGAAAAAACTCTGGATTGACAGGCTACCTACTCATTGGTTACGAACACCGGCTACATGAAGACCGGTTATCGCTGAATTTTGAAGCGAAACACATCCTCAAGACCTTCGTGGTGAGTGAAACGCCGCCCCTCGAACTCGATTTTGATGGCACGGCACTCGGTATTAGCGTTGGGTTGAAATTTTAGTTATCACACGCCTATGTATAAATCTGATTCGTTCATTCAACCCATACTGTTTCTGAGTGTGTGTGTGGGCTTCTGCCTGATAATTGGCACGCTGTTAGGGTTTCATTCAGAATCCGTCGTTCCGACCCTGATTGCCTTAGTGGTGACAGGTTTTCTAGTTTTCATCGCAACGCCGTTCGCATTCTACGCTATGTTGGTGTGTTGGCCTTTCTCATTCCGCTACATTCTCCCCGCCCAGACAGAGGTCCAAACCCCGACAGAGCCGTTGTTGGGAATGCTTGTTTTGACCTTCGCTTTTAAACAACTGCTCGACAGCGTCCTTATGGGAAGGAAATCGGTTTTCAGAGACGATGCCCAGAACCGAACGCGCTTTCCACTTGGCTTGCCGGTGCTCTTTTATGCCTTCGCGATAATACTGCCGACGTTTAACGCTCCGCAACTCTATGTCTCTGCCAAAGGCGTATTTCGCACGGTCATTTATATAATGTTGAGTTTTGTGACCTATGAAGTGATTAGAAACCGTCGAGATTTGCGCTATCTGTTTGTTGCGACGTTTCCTTCTGCGGCAGCCGCTGTTGTATGGACAAGTATTGTACTCATTTATCGGATTGACCAGTGGCAATGGACGAGTGCCTATTACGGCTCGCCATTCACCAATTATACCTCCTACGGGGCGTTCACCGCCGTTTTTCTGTTAATCATATTGAGTTGTCTATTATCAGGTCGGACATCGTACGACCGTGTACTGTGGACAGGTCTGTTACTCATCTTTGGTGTCGGGTTCATCCTCTGTTTTTCGCGCGGTGTGTGGATTGCGATGATTATGGGGGTTGGGTTTCTGTTCATGCAACTCGGTGGCGGCGAGCAACATAAGAAGATTCTTTTTGTCGGTGCCGTGGGGGTATTCGGTTTAGTGCTTTTCACTGTCCCTGGCGTATCTGAGCTCATACGCGAGCGGATTTCGACGATATTTGACTTTCAGTTTGCGTCGAACAGGTCACGATTACTGCGTTGGGGCCAGGCGTTTCTGATGTTTCTCAGACACCCAATCATCGGAAACGGATACGGCACTTTTGCCATGTCGTATGAAGAGGACAGCGCCTTGGTGGGAGAATATACGGCGCAGTTTCAGTTAGACGCACATAGCCAATATCTACAGGTCTTGGCCGAGTTGGGGATTGTTGGTCTCGTCGCTTGGATGTGGGTGATTATCAGTTTCTTTCGCTATGGTCTGCGTGCGCTGCGACAGATTGCCGATCCGTTTTACCGTTCACTGATTGTTGGGCTAATGGCAGCGGAATTTTCAATGCTTGTACTCTTCATCGTTTTCAGTCTGCCAACTGGGGATGAACTTGCTGTTCCGTTCTGGCTCATCTACGGGTTGCTCCCCGCCGTTGTGCAGATGGCGAACAAGCGGCATCCAGCAATCGCGTCACACTAAAGCAAGCAAAGGAGTTTTTGATGACTGCCGAAAACGGAGCCACGCCAACCCGATTCTCACTGAAGAAAACCATCCTGTTCGCCTGCGTTGCCATTCTGCTTGTATGGTTGTGCGTAGAAGCCATCTTGCACACGTCAACCTATTTCGGGATTCTGCCTTATATTCCAAACCTAACACCATCGCTCTACACAGGAGAAACCGTGAAGTACAAGATGGATAAATACGGTTGTCCCATCTTTGTCGATGGTTATAAAGTGTATCAACAGTGGGGCATCCCTGCCCGACCAGTTCTATTGGATTCAAACGGGTATCGACCGACCGATGCGAAAAGATTTGGTTCTTCCGACCATAAGATTGGCTTTTTCGGCGATTCTTATGTGGAAGGGCTTCAGGTTCACGATTCAGAGACGTTTCCCCGTTTAATTGAGGCACATTTGAAACAGGAAGGGAAAAACGTTGCTTGTTTCAACTTTGGAGTCGGCGGGACTGGCACCTATCATCACTATCTACGGTATCTAACCGTCTCGGAACAAACTCGCCTTGACGATGTTGTGCTCTGTTTCCTCCCGCAAAACGATGTGCTGAATAACCACGAGCGATTGGGAAAACCCTTTGAACTCCCAAACGCCCCTTACTTTGTGATTCAAGATGGGGTTTTCACAGACCCTGACGGGTGGCAAGATGACTTGACGCAAAAACGTCCCGTGCTTGATACGACAAACATTAATCGACGCGTGGGCCTGCTTCGAGCGACAGTCGGCACAAGCTTCGTTGCAACGGGCGTATACAGATTGGGAAAGCGGCTGATAACAGACGGGAGAAAACGGAAAGCGAACGTTTGGAAAATGAGAAGCAGTTGGTTGAGGGTTTACGGAAAACCCTTGAATGCGGATTGGCGGGGTGCGTGGGAACTCACTGAAGCGGTACTGTTGCGTTTTGCAAAGGCCGTGAAGGCAAAAAATGGACGGTTTACACTGCTCATCGTCGCGGATTCCTTACAGATTACTGATGCCGCACTGCTGAACCCAGACATCGCTGCCGCGTATGATTTTGAATACCCGAATAAGCGGCTTAGGGAGTTCTGTGAGCAACACGACATCGTCTGCCTTGATGCTCTACCGTTCTTCCTTGAGAAAAAACCGACGCTTGAATATCCCTATTTCTCATGGGAGTATGATGGGCATTACTCGAAAATTGGACATCAGACGATGACAGACTTTCTGACTTCAACCGGGCGGCTTGATGGTGCCGAATGAAGATGGGTTGACGATGATGCCGTAAAAGTGTTATTATCTCTAAAGAAACCGAGTTTTTTCGGCAAAACTCGGTTTCCCTGGAATATTCTTCCCAGTCGCTTCAGAAGATAAACTTTAATACTGAAAATTGCTAGGAGATAGAAAGTGTCTGCTTTCAAAAATAGAAAGGCGTATTCTCTTTTGGGCTGGCTCGGGATAGCATTTTTGGTCGCTATTTTAGGGTGTGGCTCTGGCGAGATAGAGAACTTAGCCGGTATTCAAATTGTGACGGATTATCATTCAGACCGCATTTATGTCGAAATCTTTCTGCTCGATAAAAGAGGGAGCCCCCTGATTTGGAATGCCAGTATTTTGAGCCCTGAAATTGGCGTAAATGCGGTGAATGAATCCAAATTTACAACGAATGTTCAAATTTACTCAACTCGTCAAGGGAAAAAAGGCATAAAGGTTTATGATGGACGGCTTATTGATTTGCACTGGACGCGGGTTATCGGAAGTTCTATCCGGCTGTTGCGCGCAGAGATTCCTCTTCGGCTCATTGCCAAAGACCCTGAAGCGGATTCGGAGAGAGGATTTATCACCGTAACCGTACAGACGGATAAACAGGGTCCATTTTCCGACACTGATCAAAAAGCCCAGATTTACAGTCGATACCAGTAAAATCATCCTTTGTAAAGGTCGGCGACATACTCGCCGTAGCCGTTATAAAGGTCGGTTTTGCGTCTCTCACCCGTACCGATCAGTCGTTCTGACGCTTGTGACCAACGGGGATGCGGTACATTCGGATTGACATTCGCCTCAAAATCGTACTCTCTTGGTGCTAAGGTATTCCAGAAGGTACGTGGCTTTCGATTCGTAAATTCGATGCTCACGATTGACTTGATGCTCTTGAACCCGTACTTCCAAGGCACAATCAGACGCAGTGGTGCTCCGTGCTGTTTCGGAAGAACGTGACCATAGATACCGACGACCAGGAGCGTCAGTTCGTTCATCGCCTCCTCTATCCGCAACCCCTCGAAATAGGGCCAAGGATAGCCTGACCTTTGCTGTTGCGGTGCCTCATCGGGTCGGAAAAATGTCAGCATTCTTATGTACTTTGCAGATGATTTCGGTTGAACCTCATCAATTAATGCTTTCATTGGAAAACCTATCCAAGGTACTACCATCGCCCACGCTTCCACACACCGAAATCGGTATAGCCTCTGCTCAATCGGCATTTTTTTTATGAGGTCATCAACGTCATATACCTTCGGATGCTCCACCAATCCGGAGACCTCTATCTCCCACGGACGGGTTTGAAATCGCTCAACTGACCTCCAGACACGGTCTTTGCGGGCACTGAATTCATAAAAATTGTTATAAGTAGCGGCAATAACCTCATCGGTCGTCGTGGTGTCCACAACGAACTTTTCATTTCGGGGTGCGTCAATAGGGTGCGACTGTACGGCTTTGAGCTGTTCTTTAACACCTTCCCCTTTTGCCCATGTGCATCCGCTGGTCAGTGCAAGTGTACCGACCCCTGTGAGGCCCATTTTCTTCAGGAACTCACGGCGATTTAGATACGCGGATTCAGCGGTGGCTAGGCGTTCAGGAATTTCCCAATTTTTGCGAACCTTGATGAATGTCATGATAAGTCCTTTCCGGATGTTGGAGATTGATAATGTGCATTTACTTTAGTTTAACACGCATACGCCCAAAATGTTCCCAAAAGGTTGGGGCAGGTTTTGGGTATGGATAAAACTTCTGTTGACGATGCTTTGCAGAAGTGGTAAAATACGGCATGTTATCTAAAAAATAGACTCAAGAGAGGCCATCACATGGATACAACCATTCAACCGATTCTCCAAAAAGCGTTAGCCGGTGAACGCTTGGACTTTGACGACGGTTTGACACTTTTCAAAAGCGACGACCTGCTCTCCCTTGGGGGCGCAGCCGATGCAATTCGTCAACGCAAACATCCCGAAGGATACATCACCTACATCGTTGACCGCAATATCAACTACACAAATTGGTGCTATGTGGATTGCGACTTTTGCGCCTTCTATCGTCACAGAAGAGACCCTGATGCTTACGTGATGTCTCGCGAAGAATTGGGGCATAAAATTCAGGAAACCCTTGACCTCGGCGGCGTACTTATCCTGATGCAGGGGGGCTTACACCCCAAGCTCAAACTTGACTGGTATGAGGAGCTCCTCAGATGGATAAAAGCCAATTACACAATTCACATTCACGGGTTCTCACCGCCCGAGCTGGACTGGTTTGCCAAAATTAATCGTCTTTCGCTCAAAGAGACCCTCACCCGCTTACGCGATGCTGGCTTAGATTCCATCCCCGGCGGCGGCGCGGAGATTTTGACCGACCATGCCCGCACCGAAATCAGCAAGAAAAAATGCACCGCTGATGAATGGTTGGAAGTGATGCGCCAAGGCCACTATGTAGGGCTCAAATCGAGTGCCACAATGATGTACGGACACGTTGAAAGCTACGGGGAGCGCGTCGAACACCTGCTCCGCCTCCGAGAACTTCAGGACGAGACGGGCGGCTTCACCGCCTTTATCTGTTGGTCGCTTCAACCCCAAAACACCGGACTCGAACACATCCCGCCCGCCGGAAGTTTCGAGTATCTCAAGACATTGGCAATCTCTCGACTCATGCTCGATAACTTCGATAATTTCCAATCCTCTTGGGTCACCCAAGGTCCGAAAATTGGACAACTCTCCCTCAAGTTCGGTGCAAACGACATGGGAGGTACCATGATTGAGGAGAACGTCGTCAGCAAAGCGGGCACTGTCTACTGTATGCCAATTGAGGAAATTGAACGGACGATAACCGAGCTGGGATATACGCCCAAGCAACGCAACTTCTTTTACGAGGTCATTGACTAAGGGTTCGGTATTATAGTAAAGCCCATATTGATACACCGTCGACCAGCGCGCTTACATGACGTTTAAGTATTTAAATCGGTAATCCCGATTTCCCCCATGCCCAGTAGGGGCGGTTTCCGAACCGCACCGGGCATGGTTATGGAATTACCGAATTATTTTTTGAAACTTCATCAAAGCGCGCCTACCGGTAAATGTCACCATATTTTTAGATTTCACTATAATCAAGCCATGCCACAAATTCCTGCGGACAAGCTGAAATCAATCAGTATCAACATCTTCAAAGCCATCGGTATCCCTGATGCCAAAGCAGAGACCGTTGCAACCCTTATCATTGAGGCGAACCTCGCCGGCCACGACTCTCACGGTCTTCTACGTCTGCCCCAATATGTCCTCGCTGTCCAAGCAAAAACCATCGACCCACACACCGAAATCGAGATAGTCAGCCAAACCGCCTCCACTGCTCTCATTGATGGACATTGGGGATTCGGGCAAGTTATCGCCACTCAAGCTATGGAAATCGCAATCGAAAAGGCGCGGGCACACGCCATTACTGCCGTGAACGTCTATAACAGCAACCATATCGGTAGACTTGCCGACTATGTGTTGACCGCCGCGCAAGCGGGTATGGTCGGGTTGTTATTCCTCAATGGTCACGGAGCAGACCAAGGCGTTGCGCCGTGGGGTGGCATCGCCCGGCGACTCGGCACCAATCCCTTTGCCTGCGCCCTTCCAACACAACAGGAAGACCCCATCCTAATTGACCTCACAACCAGCACTGTCGCTGGCGGCAAGATTCGGGCCTATCGGAATCGCGGTGAGTCTCTGCCTGAAGGATGGATTATTGATGCAGAAGGCAATTCCAGCACCAAGCCTGCTGTCTATCTTGATGAGCCGAAAGGCGCGCTGCTCCCTTTTGGTGGCATCGCTGGGCACAAAGGGTACGCTCTCAGTATGCTCGTCGAAATCCTCGCAGGTGCGATGTGTGAAGCCGGTTGCAGTCGCCCGCAATCCGCGAAGTTGGGGAATGCCTTTCTCGCTCTGGTGATTAACATCGAAGCCTTCACCCCCATTGCTGATTTTGAAGGGCGTGTGACCCAGTTGGTCGATTTTGTAAAGACATCCGCAACCGCTCCCGGTTTTGATGAAATTACCATCCCCGGTGAGCGTTCCGCGCATACCCGCCAAGAGCGACTCCAAAACGGCATCCCGCTTGATGATGCAACTTGGGGAAATCTGCTCGAAGTTGCACGAGAGCTTGAAGTCCCAGTTCGTGAAACGTTAACACCAAACCAAGGAGGAATCCAATGACACCAGAAGTTATCACAGAGACAAATCTGACAAACCTAAATCCGTTCCACAGAGGTAAAGTCCGCGACCTCTACGCCTACGACGACCAACTCATAATCATCTCAACCGACCGTATCTCCGCATTCGATTCCGTCCTTCCAAACGGAGTCCCTCACAAAGGGAGGGTCTTGACAGGGCTCTCCGAGTTCTGGTTTAACCACACCCACTCAGTTGTCGAAAATCATCTCATTACCACAGACATCGCAGGATATCCAGATACCGTCCAACCCGATGCCCAACTCCTCAAAGGGCGTTCCATGCTTGTGCGAAGAACCAATCGAATTGATGTCGAGTGCGTTGTCCGCGGGTATATCGCAGGCTCAGCGTGGGCAGAGTATCAAGCCTCCGGCACCGTCTGTGGCGAGCCACTACCCCAAGGGCTCCGGGAGTCAGAGCGACTGCCGCAACCCATCTTCACCCCCGCCACCAAAGCAGAGCATGGAGAGCACGACGAGAATATCTCAATTGCCCAAATGGAGGAGACGATTGGGAAAGTGCTCACAGACCGAATCATTCAAACCAGTTTCAACCTATTTGAATCCGCAACTGCCCATGCCGAAAAAGTGGGGCTCATCCTTTGCGATACAAAATTTGAGTTCGGACTGATTGATGATGAACTCATCCTCATTGATGAGGTGTTCACCCCTGATTCCTCCCGGTTCTGGCCGAAAGATGAATATGAGCCGGGCAGACCGCAAAGCAGTTTCGATAAGCAATACGTCCGTGACTACCTGCTTCAAATCGGTTGGGACAAGGATCCACCCGCGCCAGAACTACCGGACGAGGTCATTCACAGAACCAGCGAGAAATACCTTGAGGCATATCGGCTCATCGTTGGGCATGAACTGCAAAAGTAAGGGTGAAGGATGGGCAAGAGCGGTGCATCAATCCACAGAGAACAGATGTCGTCGCTCAAAAAGCCCATCTAAGAGGATTTCGACAGACCATGAACCCGTAGAAAACCCATCATCAGGGCTCTCAATAAAAAACCACGTAATCTGATCTCCGGTTTCAGAAGTAAATACCTCTTTATCTGTCCGAAACGGCGGGTCATCCTCTGCTTCGTCGGGTGAAAACCAGTTCACTTCAACGACATGCCGGCCTCTGACATGGGTCCAAAGCACCCACAAATAGATCTGGTCATCCAGCTCCGCAAAAAATGTGGTTGTGATGCCGTCCGGACGGTCTTCCGCAACGCTAATTGCCAGCACAGAGTCCAGAATCGTAGCCTCATCTCTCAGCACGTTGCGCGAACTGGCACCGCCATCTGCACCGTCTGTTCCGTCACACCCGCTCAAAATGATACTGACCAAACAAACGATTATGATTCCTTTATTCACGATAAATCCTTTCAAAGAAATTTCGTTAATAATACCTGGTTGAGCGATTTCCGTCAACCCAAAAAAGTGAGAGAACAAAACAATGCAATTTGATACGATTATTCACGGCGGAACTGTTGTTGATGGCACTGGGCAACGCGCCCCATTTCCCGCTGACATCGGAGTTACTGCCGGTAAAATCACTGCCATCGGAGAATTAGACACCTCCTCCACAAATCAACGTATTGATGCCCGCGGGAAGATTGTCAGCCCCGGATTCATTGATGTCCACGTCCATTCCGAAATTGCATTGCTCGGCGGCCGAGACCAGTTCGCAGGGGTACGGCAAGGTGTCACCACACAGCTACTCGCACCCGACGGCTTCGGCTGGGCACCACTCACCTCCCAACGCGCCCGTGAGATGTGGCACTATACACAATTCGCTTACGAGGAGGCAGACCTACCCCTCAACTGGGCCAGTGTGGAGGATTACCTCAGCATCTTCCCCGGCCGCACACCATCCAATGTATACCCGCAAGTGCCCCACTGCGCTGTCCGCTTACACGCTATGGGTTGGGATGCGCGACCCGCAACCGATGCGGAACTCAAGGTGATGGAAACACTCACCCGCGAATGGCTCGAAGCCGGTGCTGGGTGCCTCTGCTTGGGGCTCGATTATCAACCGAGTGCCAATGCTGACCTCCGCGAACTTGTTGCCCTCTCAAAAGTCGCCGCCTCCTACGGCGCGATTTACGCCGCACATATCCGTTACCAGCTCCTCGGCCGGCAAAAAGCGTGGGAGGAGACGATAGAAATTGCCCGCCAAGCCGAAATCCCTGTCCACATCTCCCATGAACGGGTGGACGACGAGACCGCCGCGCTTCTTGATACAATAGACCGGGAAGGAGTTGATTTGACCTTCGAGTCCTACCTCTACCCCGCTGGGATGACCCATGTCGCGATGATGCTCCCCATGGAATTTCAGACAGGAAGCCCAAAAGAGATGCTCGCAAAACTGCAACGCCCGGATGTCCGCGAAAAGTCGCTCGCTCATCTTCGCGAAAAGTTCGGGCGCGGCGACCAGATCGTTGGCAATACCCGCTCTGGTCGGTTTATCGGCATGACACTCGCAGAAGCTGCGGCGCAGGAGCGCAAATCGTGGGAGGTGTTTGCTTATGACCTCGTGGTAGTGGAGGAAACCGTGGAGGCATTCGTCTTCCCATGGCAAACCCCGCCCGAAGAAAATGAAATAACCCTTGACCGCACCGCCCCTCACCCCCGGATGATGATTGCAAGCGACGGGGTTTACAATGTTCCCCATCCGCATCCCAGAGGACACGGTTGCTTTGTCCAATTTCTCCGCCGTTTTGTCCGAGAGAAAGGGTTGGTCTCCCTCAAGGATGCGGTCTACAAAATGAGCGGATTCCCAGCACAGCGGTTCGGTCTAAAAGACCGCGGCAGAATTGCCGAAGGGTTCGCCGCTGACCTCGTCGTCTTCGATGCCGAGACCGTCGCCGATGCTTCGACATGGCAGCAACCACTCCAGCCAGCCGTCGGTGTTGAGTCCGTGCTCGTCAACGGTGTCCCCGTCATTGAAGCGGGGGAGCCAACACAACAGTTACCCGGGTGCGTTTTGCGTCACTCACCTTAGCGGAGGAAACAATGAAAATCACAGATTTAAAAGTATTTCCAGTCAACCAATTTGTCTACGTCAAAATTCTTACCGACCAAGGAATTTACGGGGTCGGAGAAGCCTCACTGAGTGGGCGGTCAATGGCCGTCGTTGAAGCGTTAGGGCACATCAAGCCACTGCTCATCGGTCAAGACCCCACCCGAATTGAACATATATGGCAGGACATCTTTCGGGGGACCTTCTGGCGTGGAGGGCCTGTGTTACAATCTGCGCTGGCAGGTGTCGATATCGCTCTCTGGGACTTGGCAGGAAAAGCACTCAATGTGCCGACCTATCGACTGCTCGGCGGTAAAACGCGGGACAAGGTGCTCGTTTATCGTCACGTCGGCGGTGGAACCCCTGAACAACTGGTCGAGAGTTCACAACGCCTCCTCGACGAAGGCTGGCGTGTGCTCCGAATCTCACCCGTCGTCGGCGATGAAAGCGGCTTCAATTCCAAGCGTGCTATCCTGCACACCGTTAAACAGTTCGGTGCCTTACGTGAGGCGGTTGGCCCCGAAGTCGAAGTCATTCTTGAAGTCCATACGCGCCTAACCCCGACCCGCGCCATCGAATTGTGCACCGCAATTGAGGAATATCGCCCCTTCTTCGTTGAAGACCCCATCCGTTCTGAAAATCCCGCATCCTTTGCCACCCTACGGGCGCATACCAATGTCCCAATCGGCACAGGCGAACAGCTCACCACAAAATGGGCGTTCCGCGAACTGATCGAGGGGGAATTAATCGACTACCTGCGCGTCGATATCTGCCACAGCGGGGGTATCACCGAAGGAAAGAAAATCGCCGTGATGGGCGAAGTCCACTATCAGGAACTCGCCCTCCACTATACGGGGAGCCCTGTCAGTACCGCCGCGATGTTGCACCTCAACCTCTCCGTCCCGAACTGCGCTGTACAAGAATTCGGCCCCATCGACAACGACCCGGTGATTCAGCACGACATGCGAACAGCGGACGGTTATCTCTTCCCCTCCGATGCACCGGGGTTGGGGGTCGAACTGGATGAGGAGGCGGCAGCCGCCCATCCGTCAAGAGACGGTGAGCCACCGCATCTGCGCCGAGAGGATGGGTCAGTGCAGGATTGGTAATTTTTTCCTTCTGATGACATTCATCAAACCGCGCCTACCGGGGTGGTATCGGTACGGTTTCAACTTTAGTCGGAGTCAAGTGACTCCTTAAAATTGCTATCCAACTCCGTCGCCCAACGAATAATTGTATTATAGCTGTCAGCATCCTTTTGCTTCTGAAACTGGTTGGCAAGTTCTCTACCGGTGTCAATAAGCAGGGCTCGCAATTCTGACGTGTAGGGTTTCGCGCTTAACGCCTGTCGGTATTTCTCCATCGCATTTTTAGGCTGTTTGCGCTTCATTAAACAGCGCGCGAGCGCACATTGGACGCGAGACAACTTCGCCGCAGTCGGAGCCAAGGTGCCTGTTGTCGTATCGGGGTTTGGCGCAACCTCGCCGGTACCGGGTGCTGTTGCGGTTGCCTCTCTCGCTTTATCAAGCACCAGATCAAGTTGCGATTCCAGCGAGAGCAAATTTTGATACGCGACCGCATTCTTAGGTTGTCTCGCGAGAACGGTCTCAAATGCCCCCAACGCTTTCAGATGTTCTCCCTGCACAAGATAGAGATAGCCGATTATGTTGTGCATATCTATGGTTTTTTTAGAGGCTGGAATCGCTTCAAAGACAGCCACTGCTGCTGCGTATTTCTTCCGGTTCATCAGGGCATTTCCACGTCGGATCTGGAGGTTTACGAGTTCTGTTTTTGCCTTTGCATTATTGGGAGCGTGTAGCAAAATCTGCTCCAATTGACCGCGTGCCAGTTCATATTTGCCGATATGCTGATACGCCTGCGATAGGTTCAAACGGAGATTGATGGCGGTGGGGAAAAGGTCTACCGCCTTTTGCAGCTGCACCACGGCAGCACGATAATCTTTTTGGTTTCTCAAAGCTTGTGCATAGTGCTGATACGCAGCGATGAGGTTATGTTGTGCCTGTTGGTCGGTCGGCAATGCCGCGTAAACCTTATGAAACGCAGCGACCGCGGCTGGATAATCACGCACTTTAAGATATAACTCACCTAGTAGATTTAGTATATCCGTATCGTCCGGGGACAGCTTTTGCAATTCAAGATACGTAGCAATTGCATCGGCGGCCCGACCCGATTCTCGATGCGCGTTCGCCTTCTGCCAAAGGGCATCGTTCAAGTTTGTTCTGGCAACTTGATAGGTCGGCTGTAATTCCAAAGCATTACGATAGGCGCGAATCGCTTCATCCCATTCCCCATTATTCCTGAGTGCCACGCCATAGTTATTATAGCAGTGTACGAGGTGTTGCTGCGTTACCGAATCGCCGGGGGCGATTCCTAATGCCTTTTGGTAATATGTTATCGCTTTGGAGAACTGAGAGACGTGGGCATATCCGTCCCCCATGAGTCGATAGGTGGTCGCATTCAGCGGGTCGAGACCGATGGCTTTCTCAAAATATGCGGTAGCCTCGTCAAAAGCGTTCATCTTCAAAGCATTGAATGCTTTTTTACGCAAGAGTTGGTGTAGGTTACGTTTTGCAGCTTTGTGATGCGGTGAGTGTTCAAGTGCCTTCTCAAACGCCTGTATCGCCTGGTTCACATCGCCGTCCCGGTAATAGAGTGTGCCGAGAACGTTATAGGAGTCAGCACTCTCATGCAAGGAACGGTGTCCTTGATGGCTTTTCACGCTTTGTTCAACGAGGCGAATCGCTTGGTCTGACTTTCCTGTCCTTTCGTAAGCTTGAATCAGCTTCTCCCTTGCCGGTTCAAAATTAGCATCAATATTGAGGCAATTCTGAAAACTAGCGATTGCCAGTGCCATATTGTCTTTGTCAAAGTAGACTGCGCCGAGGAGGTAATGCGGACGCGGATGTCTTGAATTCGTTTGGATCTCCTTTTTTAGGAAGTCAATAGCAATCTCGTGTTGCGGCGTATGGAGCGGCGTGTTGTAAAGCTTCAGCAATGTCCTGACATCGCGGCGGGTTGGGTGTTGCGCGGTTGCTGTCGCATGACAAACATCAAGGGTGTCCGGACTGTGGCCCCACAACCCGATAGCGTGCCCAAATTCATGCAGGCACACTGTCCGCATCTCTTCCTGTGACAGTTCGCCGGTGGTGTTATCACCTTCTAACACAAGGACAACCTCCACTGTGAAATCAACTGCTGTGTTTGAAGATTGACCGGCGGTGTTACTTTTTACTTCGGCATCAGGACCGGAAACTGTGTATCTCCCTGGATGCCGCCGCGTTAACTTCGCACTACCGAGTCGTGTATCTAAGAATCTTAATCGCCCGCTGTAGGTTGAGGTGACGTGGATGTCTGCCTGTTCCCAAGTTTCGGTTTCTTGAAAACGGATTTTCCCGTCGCTGGCGGTTTCCCAAGTTTCCATAGCGTAGCGTATCTCGGCTAGATAGGGGAGTGCTTTGAGGGTAGGCGAAATGTGCACCCGAATCGGCATCTGTGTAAAGCGCGTGATTCTGCCACCCGCAAACAGCGTAACCTGATCGAAATAATCTCCCGGAGCGGAGGCCACCGTTCCATTATCGGTGGTGTTCTGTGCGGTTACCTGTGCTATTATAAAAGCAACGACTGTCAATGTAAGGACAAAAAAAATAGAGCATCTTTTCAATTGCATAACACGACACCTCACTTAAGCAAGTTTTAATAATATCGCGTGGTTTTGATACAGATACCTCCCGTGGGTAGGAAATCCCTTTCCTACCCTTCGGATCAAACACCACCCCGTGGGTAGACACTCCCTTTCCTACCTCTCGGACAAAAGAAGTATATCGAAAATCCAATCAGAAATCAATAGTTTTCACTCATAAGAGCAGACAAAATAATCCACAATTCAGCCATCTGCCTCCTTCCCCCTTCCAATTGTGGCACTACTTGACGATAACCATCCGCCGCAATGCGGAATAATCGCCTGCATGGAGTTGATAGAAATACACCCCGCTCGCTACCGATTCCTCGCTTTCGTTACGACCGTTCCAATACACCGCCTGTCCCCGAGCGGTGTAGAACCCCGCAGGCTGATACGTTTGTTTTCATTAACATGCTTTTGTTGTCAGTTAGCGTCTGCGAGGATACCGAAAAACAGGACACGCAACGTCGGTTGAAGGGTACTTAGTGTCTCAGCAGGGCGGCGATGTCTCTCGGTAGCTTAATACGATGTTGCCGCTCGAAGTCCGACACACTTTCGTAGTTGTTACGAAACCCACTCGCGATATCTACACCCCTCTCCTTGGCAGTCGCCAGGTCTCGTTTCGCTTTACTCCATTCTTTCAGGTGCAACAACGCCTCACCGCGATTGTAATAGGGCTTGGCAAGGTCAGGTTTGAGTTGTATCGCTTTGGCAAAGTCGGCGATGGCCCGGTAATAATCACTTTGATCACGGTAAACCTCACCGCGATTGCTATATGCCTCGGCATCACTGGGGTTCAGTTGTATCGCTTTGGTAAAGTCGGCGATGGCCTGATCTTACTCCGCTTGATAGTAGTAGTCAATAGCACGTCTGCTATACGCCTCGGCATAATTGGGATTGAGTTGTATCGCTTTGGTAAAGTTTGCGATAGCCCGGTCAAAATCGCCCATTTTGCCGTAACCTATACCACGACCACAATAAGCTTCAGCATAATCGGGATTCAGTTGTATCGCTGTGCCAAAGTCTTCAATGGCGCGGTCATGGTCGCCGCTCTCACTGTAAGCCACCCCCCGATTGGTATACGCTTCGACATCATTGGGGTTCAGTTGTATGGCTCTGTTATACTCCGCAATGACAGGGTCAACGTCTTCTTGTTCGCTGTCAGCAAAAGTGTGACTGTTATCGGGCGGAGGCAGGCTTGGTTCCAATTGTATTGCTGTGCTAGGGGCTTCAATGGCGTGGTCATGGTCGCCGCTCTCACTATAAACCACCTCCGGATTGGCATCGGGCGGGGGTGGGCTTGGTTCCAATTGTATTGCTGTGCTAGGGGCTTCAATGGTGTGGTCATGGTCGCCGCCCTCACTGTAAGCCACCTCCGGATTGGCATCGGGCGGGGGTGGGCTTGGTTCCAATTGTGGTGCTGTGCTAGGGGCTTCAATGGCGTGGTCATGGTCGCCGCCCTCACTGTAAGTCACCTCCGGATTGGTATCGGCCTCGGCATCATTGGGAGAGGGTTGTATGGCTGTGTTATACGCCTCAAGAACAGGGTCAACGTCTTCCTGTTTGTCATCAGTAAAAGTGCGATTGTTATCGGGCTGAGCGAGGTTTGGCTCCAATTGCGTTGCCGTGTTCTGGTCTTCGATGGCCCGCGCATGTTCACCTGTGTTTTCGTAAGCAATACTGCGATTGCTATAGGCTACAGCATCGTCAACCTTGAGTTGTATCGCTTTGGTAAAGTCTGCGATGGCACTGTCATATTCGCCCTTATCGTTGTAAGCCACCCCACGATTGTAATAGGCAGCAGCCAGTTGCGGATTGAGTTTCAAAGCGTCACTGTAATGCTCAATGGCTTTATCGTACTGCTTTCGATTGTGATGATATGTCAAACCTCTATAAAACTGCGTGTAGGCACGTCCGTGAATGCCTTTGTTGCTAATAAATCTGTGGAGATCGTTGTAGATGGTTTTGGTAGATATGCCGTGATACTTTTCCAAGTAGTCTAACATCGACTGTTTGAGGGATGTGGAGACCTCGATTTTCTGGTAATGTTCTGGGTCAATAAACCCCTTGGGTGGTTGAGCGGATACGCTCTTATGGCCTATGACGCGATTGATTGCATGTCGAGGTCTCAGAACTCGGTTTGCCCTCTGTGCGCGTTCTCCCAACAAGATAACCCTGCCGGGCTCGTCAAAGAAGCCATCGCAGGCGAAGAAGAGGGCTATCAGATAGTCGGTGGTAAAGTCTATCAGGTTGGTTTTGCCACCGTGGTGTTGGACTTGGATTAGGATTTCAAACGCTTTGTCCGTATCGTGGATGATATAGTCTTTCGCCTCCTCCACCATTTGCGCTTGGGCAACCTCTATATCCAAGTGCTCCATCTCAATATCAACCTCATATTCACGGTAGAGGAGTGAGGACACTTTCGGATAGTATTTCGGTTCGCCGCGGAAAATGTAGTTACCGTCTGCTGATTCTTCCTCTATCTCGCTGATTTTCTCTCTAATTTGGCTTAGAGCGTTTTGCATGTTCACGGTTTGTCCTCCACAATGGTAAGTTCTTCAGGGGTAAGGTTGAAGAGACTGTCAAACCACGACTATAAACCTACCCAAGTTCAATTCGTGCTACTATCTTCTGAGCCAACTTCTTGAAATCTTGACGGGCTACCTTGGCGGCGGCAGCGTGGCTACCGATAGCTCCGTCGGCCGTGGTAAGATCAAAGATGGGTTTGCGCGCTTCCTGGGCCATTGGCACTAGGCTTCGGTAGTGCTTAACGGTGGCGAGGGCGTGCTCTTCGTCCTGTTCCGGTGTTTCGGCGTAAGGCCCTTCCTTATCGCCTCGCAGGTTCCGAGCGTATTCCATCGGCATCCGATTAAACCATTTGTCATACGGCTGAATGGGACGCATCAAGCGAAAGCCGTGTTGCTGCACCGTATAGCCAATCGGTTGAATTGCCCCATCAGGTATGGATAAGTCAGGGATAGGGTTGCGGTCATATCTATCCTGCCACCCAGTTCGCCAAGCTTGTAATGCCGCACCGAGGTTTCGCAGTCCTTGGAACGAGAGCATGTCAGCACCAAGCGGAACGATAACGTAATCCGTCGCCACGAGCACTGCCCTATTCAAAGCACCGAGATTGGGCCCAACATCTACCAAAACAATATCTGCCTGATTATCTGCCGCTCCGTTTTGCAAAATCCGCCAGAGTGCCGAAATCACACGGAAGGCGCGTTGGCGACGGTCAAGACACTCCGGCCATTGGCTTGACAGTTCGTCTTCGGTGGCAGATAACATGAGGTCGCCTACGATGAGACTCAGCTTCTGCGCTATCCGTTCCAAATAAGCTTTCTCAACATCCCCAGTTCCGTCCAAAAGCGGTTCAAGCGCACTGTAGACAGTTTTTCGCGGTCCACTGTCAGGCCACAGTACTTCTAAGCGTTCCTCATTAATAAACATACTGGTGAGGTTTGCCTGCGGGTCAAGGTCACAGGCAAGCACTTGATGACCGATGTCGGATAGCATCCACGCCAGATGATAGACAAGGGATGTCTTTCCAACTCCACTTTTGTTGTTGAAGAATGTTAAAATGGGAATGGGCACTGTTATCTCCTCAATTTCCGCCAATAGGTTTTTGATCGCTCAATGTCTATGCCCATGCTCTTTAGAATAGTCCATCACGACCTATCCTCCATCTGTCTGTCAAACGCCTGCTTTATCAGGAACACGATGTAGTCAAGTTCATCCGCAGAAGAGATACCGACTTCTACATCTCCGACACCAAAATGTCCGATATTTGTCATATCTCTGCACGTCTCTTGCGGATCATCGATATCGGGAAAACGTAGGTTTAAGGTTAAAAGGAGGCGTCTTGCCTGCGGTATGATGCTTACAAAGATCCTGTTGGTCCTGTAAGTCATGTAGTCTTGATTGATCTGTTCGCGTACTGAAGCATCTAATCTCTGAATACGCTCCCATAACTGTTGGAATAATACCATCATTTCACCTGTGAGATGATGGTGGTCGGCTAATGTCCAATTCTGTATGGATGGCATTTGTTGAGGAATGCCGTGGTGCGGCCAGACTTTGCATGCTTTTTCCAAGAGTATCTCTGCCCGTTTTTCGATAGCAGACTTATTCCACTGCTCTGCTTGGGCGAGACTTCGACTCAAGCGTAACCGGCTATCACTATATCCTCCGGGAAGATCACGTTTTTCCTTAAAGGAATGATTGCTTAATTCCGAATTGTACCCGGTAAGGGTGAGATTGCCAATCGTGTGGAGGTATTTTTCATGCGTCTCTATCCAGTCATCGCCTAACTCCTCTTGCCATTCTTCAGACAGTGTTTGCGGCATCACATGCTCAATCGTGTACTTTTCATCAATACGAATCGGTTCTTTGTGTTCGTAGTTTTCCAATCTGTGTAGCAGATAATTGCAAATGCGTGAATTATAAACATCTTTAGTAAGAAATTCATCCTTGAACTCGCGATCTGAAGGAAAATGTCTGCCCCCGGTCATCCGCGCGAAGACGACCTTCAGACTTTGGACATAATCGTCTGTGTCAATTTGCTCTCTGTCAATCTGCCCTGTCAGGTCCACAAAGATCCTGTTCAAGCCGTGTGTTGGAATTCCACAAATTGCACGGCGGAAGACGTAGCTCTCTATTAACCGACAGATTTCGATGACCTCCTTCTTTTTGAGTCGTGCTTGCGTATACTTTTCGTAGGCACCAAGCAAAAACGGAAAGGTGACTTCAACGCTCAGATCGTGGATACTATCAAGGCAGGCACGAAGCTCTTGGTCTGTTTCCTGTTTAGGCAAGGCGATGCGGACATAGTGTTTCGAGTAGTGATCTATCTCCTTAATAATTGCTTCTAACGCTTCCGGTTGCTCTGTGTCAGGGACATGCTTTTTGACATGCTCTTTGAAACTCTCGTAAACCCGTCCTTTATTCGGAAGCTCCCCCGTCTTTAAGGTCAAATAGTCTCTTATAAAGCGATCAAATCGCTTGGTATACTCAGTCCCAAAACGTTGCTCCATCGGATACCAGTACATCTCATACAGTCTGTCCTGAAAATCGGAATCCTGTCCCATAAGCACATAGTTGCGTATGCGATCTGCTTGCGAAAGGTCAAGTCCAGTGGAATTGAGGCTATCAAAAATCAACTGTGGATTATCGTGATCGCGATTCAGAGAGATGTCTACAATCGTTAGCTTTTGAATTCCTTCATACACCACTTTAAGGTCGGTATCTTTGAGTTTTGCTTCAAAAAAGCGGTAGTTTTCCTCCAAGCGGTGGGAGATATCCGCAGGAAATTCTTTGTTATCTAACAACTGCATCAGGGTATCGTTATCGTGCAGGGTGAGCCGTTGCTTGTAGCGATACTCATCATCTTCATCGGCATTAAAAAGATAGTAGTTTTCCAGCTTTCTTCGGGTTATATCAATTTCACTATTCTGGGCTTCAATAGCTCTACCGAGTGCAAGGAGCAGCAGAGAAAGGGTTGTCAACCGCTGTTGACCGTCAATAACGAGCAATTCAGGCACCGTTGAAGCACTATAAATACCGTGCTCCATGCAGACGATTGATCCGAGAAAATGAGAATGGGTACTTTTATCTTGTCCTACACGCAACACGTCACGCCACAGTTGTTCGCAATGATGCCTTTCCCAACTGTACCGACGTTGAAAATTTGGTATCCGAAACTGCTTAGGACCTTGTAAGAATTTCAACAAATTCGCTTCATTTGCTTTCATAGGTTATACCTCCATATCGGGTTTCTATATTCTTCATCCTTCAATCGTAGATACAATAGATATATATTGAGAACCGGAATTTGTCAAGAAAGATTTTGCGTTAGGTTTGACAAATCTGCTGGACTTGGCATAATTGACTCCTATTGGTTTTTCGAGGCAAAATCTTGGTATGGGTTACTTTTTCACCACAGGAATTCCCATCCTTGCCAAAGCCTTCTGTAGCATTATCTCCCATCTGTATATCGTTCCCCCTTCAATATACTCTTTGGCTACCAAAACCGCTAAAATTTCCTCCGTTTCCCTTTTTGAAATTTTAACTTGCTTAGAAGTAACGTAGGTTTGCACAATGTAATCGGCATCAATATCGTCAAACGCGGAGTATCTTTCAATCAATTTTGCATCTGCGGATTGTATCAATGCTCTGTCATCGGTCTTTTTGCCTTCTGTGCCCTGAACTGTTTTTTCTATTGTGATATCCTTAGTTACTGGACGCAGAACAACCTTAACACCTGCACTAATAATGGCGTTCTCTACTTTGTTTGCAAACTCAACCTCGTGCAGATAGTTATTCGCTGGAATAACAACGAAAGACGGAGATTCTGGTACATCACGGAGGACAACAAATTGAGAAATTTGAGAGGCACAACCTGCTAGGACTACGCCCCAAAATAGTAGTGCTATCGCCAGTAGGTTATTCGGCTTTTTGAAATACATTTTCTAAACTCCTAAATTGCAAAAAGGGTTTGGATTCTGTTTTTACTGTGGTTAAGTTCCATAATCTCATTCTAACATAAAAGACTAAATTGTTCAGCATATTTTGGTCGGGTTGTTGAAAGTACAACTTCCCCGGGTGTTAGCCCATTTTCAAGGAGCACACGCACTGGAGCAAGATCCAAGGCGATTTTGACCTCCGTGCCCTCTTTTGCTGGCATGAGCAGAAGGACTTCCCCCCCATCAATGCCGCGGTCTCGCAGGAGGGCATCGCTGTGTGTGCTTACAAAGATCTGTCGTCGCTGGCTTCTTTGCATTCTGGCAATAAGAGCCGCGAGTTTGGATACAATTTCTGTGTGTAGTGAGAGTTCAGGCTCTTCTAGGAGCAGAAGGGAATCGCTTTCAAGTAGCGACCATAAGAAGCCGAGCAGACGGAGCGTCCCATCGGAAAATTGATCTTCGCGCTGTAAACCTGCCTTTGGCCGCCAGTGGGAACAACGAACCTGTAAATGCGGACGACCGGTGGTTTCGTCGCGAATAAATTCCAACTGCTCTAGTTGAGGCACAGCAATTTTAAGGGCTCCCTCGATTTTTCTGAGGCGTGAACGGCGGGTTCTTTCGGGAGTTTTGGCAATCCGCTCCAGAAACCCTTGCCCAAACGGGTCATCTTCAACGACTCGACCCTGAATTAAATCGGCAAACCGTAACAGTTGCGGCACCAGATGCAGGTAGGTGATGGCTTGGAAGAAGCGGGCGATCTCTCGAAACGCTGCATTGGCATTGATCTGCTCAAGGAAGGTTTGTGTGAGTCGATATTCGTCGTTTTTGTCGGCTTTATTTGGCCTATTGAGGATTAGCTGGTCATCTTTCCACACCCGTTCATAGGTGAGCAGGGTTCGGCGATACCCCCGATTTTCTTGACCAAACCCGAGTGCATATCGCCAAGTTGTCTGGGATTTTGAGTTGTCCGCGAGGTGAACTTCGATTGTGATTTCCGGGTCTTGCCTCGCTGCCAAGCATCGGATTTTGGATACACCGCCTCGATCTTTGACCGCTTTCTGAAATCCACCTCCTTCTGCTTTTACAATATCACGAAGGAAGCGGAAAATGTCGAGAAGGTTGGATTTACCGGACGCATTCGCGCCCACAATGAACTGGCGTGGGCTAAGTTCAACATCAATCTGTTGAAAATTACGCCAGTTTTTTACAATCAGACGAGTGATAATCATAAAGGGTACTCCGAATAAGTGATAGATGAATCCTATACTCCGCAGTTGTGGATGCGAATTGAGAGAATTGATGGTATCCTTTTCGTAATCCCATTCTTTAGGGGAAGATTTAATGACACAACTCGTTTGCGCCATAAAATGACGGGGTGGGTTTGCCAATATCCCCTCCAATTTGAGTTTTACAACTTATTTTTTAATAACCGGGTTGACAGCGGTTAAAAATGCGATAAATTGATGTCGGCGTCAACCTCTGGTGCTTCACTTGACTTTTGAGATATTATCCCCTGACAATAAGAAGTGGCCTATCTTCAAGGGGATATCTAATTGATTTGGGTTCATGCCGAAAGGTTGACAAAGGTTGACAGAAAAAAAAAGTAATCAGTAGCGCGTTTTACTGTTAAAGTTTAGCTACTGAAGTTTGAAATTTATCGGGTGTATCGGGAGTCGGAACTCCTTCCCACAAGTGAAACTCCATCCACAGGTGAACCCCCTTCACATAGATGGAAATTTGTTTTTATTTCTTCTTAGCTGGCGTAAACAGTCCTGAAATTATGCCCCCTTTTTACATTCTGCTCGCAAACGTGAGTCATGTTAACATACGGTCTAATTGTTTAGCAAGCACATAAAACTCGAGAAAACGGGAGTTTCATACACACGTAATTATTTCTGGTTAGAAGCACACGGTAGGACAGCAGGCCTGCCAGGGAGCGGCCTTTTTGCGTCAAGTCAGATTATCGGATATTCAGGAATTGAATAAATGCAGGAACCGCTCAAAATAGATGCGGAATATCGGATGAATCAAACCGTATTATCTATTATGCCCACGGCGGTAGCATTGGTGTGAGGTCTTTCGGCAGATTCATACCGTTTGAGCAGGCAGACCTATGAGTGCTTTCAATTTCTCGGACCGGTAGGCAAAAATTTTCTCTAGGTCAGGGGCGACGAACAGCTTTTGCACAAGCCAGCTGCCAAATACAGCGTACTCAACCTCATCCCGAACCAGCGTACCATCGGGTACCGCAACAAAGGTATGTGTATGAATCCAGCGACGGTAGGGTCCACTACGTTGCTCATCAACGAAGTGGTGGGGTGGGTTCCAGGCTGTTATCTCGCTCTGCCAACGGACCGGAATACCGCGTAGTTTCAAGCGATAGTCGATGCGTGTCCCAACTTTCATCTCAATTGGAGCGGGTGTCAGCACACGGAACTCAAGCCAGGGCGGCGTAATTTTTGCGAGGTTGTGTGCATCTGAAAAGAAGCTGAATAACTCGTCCTGCGACTTTTCGATTTTCTGCTCGGTTGTCAGGTGGAAGATTTTCATTTTTTTGTATGATGCCATGTTTTGGGGACAATGTTTGATCTGGCTACGTTTCACGTTTCATAAAAATCAGGTGGAGCGTTAGAACGCCGATGGCGAGCAGCAGGAAGCACCATGCAAAACTTTGGTAGCCCCACCATCGCAATGTTGTCCCTCCCCAATCGCCCCACCGCCCCTCGGCTTTGGTCGTGAGGTCTGATTCCGCTTGGTAAAGTGCGTTTGAGGCAAAAGCGTATTTGTCCGCCTCTGTAAGCACTTCATAGATGCCGACCGTCTCAGCTTTGAGGGTTATCGTCCTGTCTGGCACAGGTTGTTCCCGCGTCGTGCCATCGGGTGAAACAATCTGCACAACTTCCGTTTCCTGCTTGGTTATCAGTGTCGTCGTTTCACCCAACCGAAGGTTATTGCGATTCAAGCCGGGCGTTTGGGAGGCGCGCCACTCAAGGAGATTCCATATCAGGACGGGCCAGTTGGGAGAATTTTGAAGGGTTGACAGGTCTGGCCGAAGACGCAATCGGATTTCATGTCCACCAGTGAAACGCTCGGTGTCGGTCAATAGGGGAATGTTTCCGGCGGTAACAATCGGTGTGCCCATAAACGACTCCGTCTCACCGGCCCCCCACACGACCCCGCTGAGCGCAAGCCCCTCGGTCAACGGATGCGTCCGATCGATGACGAAGGGACCGAGATAGGCCGATGCCTCTGGTTCGGTGATAACGCGCATGTACCATGTCTCCGCGTGACTGTATGGTGCCATTGTGTTATGATCAATAAACACCAAATCGGGTTGTATTGTTGTTGACAGGCTTCTATCGGTTGATGCCAGCGCGTTCTCAACCTGCGCCCGGAGTTGAGGGTCTTGAATACTGACATACACGCGCACCGGCTTGCGGAGTTGGGGCAGAAGCACAACCTCGTTATCAATTGCCAAGGCATCATCGTCAATCCGCGCTCGCAACGGTGGCGTGTCAGGCGGGAGGTTAAGGAAAATCCGGCGTGTCGCCTTCGGAGCGATTTCGAGGGTTGAACGGTGCAGCGGTGACGCAGATTGTTGCGCGGTTGCGTCACTGGGTTCTACCACCAGCTCTGTATTGCGCGTACGCGGTGAGAGATTGCTAATCTCCAACAGACCTCGCTCACCGGAATCGGCGGCGGTTCGGGTGGCATTAACAAACGCGACGTTGGGGTAGCGTATGCCGAACCCCCACCACTGCATACGGTCTGTCTCCAGGGTTTGCGGGGGCGATTCATCCGTCAGGACAAGCATGAGGGCTTTCGCACCCCCAATTTCGGAGGCAAGCCCTATCGCCGCCTCTAAGTTTGCAAATGGCGAAAGACATTTCCAGCCTTCAAGTTGCGTCACTGCCTCACGCGCTGTGCTCGCCACCTCGTTCAGCATCTGCGGCTCTGTGCCTGCGAGGACGTAGCGTACCGCATAACGGCGGTTGGTGAATGGATTGAACCCTTGGGGTGCAAGTTCCTTCTCAAGTGCCTCAATCGCACGGCTCCTAGGGGTATCGTTACCGCCTGCCAACATTGAGAAGGAATCGTCAAGCACCACCATCAGCGGTATCGCACCCCGCGCTGTCCGAATGATTGGGGCGGCAACTGCGAGGGCGAGCAATATAATGGTGAGCAACTCCAGAAAGAATAGGAGTGGTGTTTGTAACCGATCTACGCGCAAGCCACCTTCCCGCGCCTGTCGCTGGTTCACCCAGAGCATTAGGCTGGATACGGGGTAACGCCGCGAGCGGGTGCGTAGCCAATAGATTGCGATAAGCCCCGGTATCGCCAAAAGTGAGAGAAAACCGAGTGGAAATGTAAAGGTAGGAAGCATAAATCACCTCGTAAACGGAATACTGGATTTGTCAATCCAGCAGGAGCGGGTGCAATCCAGCATGAGTGGCTGGTTGATTGTCTGGGTTTATTGTATAATGCCGGTCAAGAATTTCGTGCGGCGATTGGAGGAAGTTGGGGTGCAGTGCCATCAGGATACTTCTGAAATTAAGTGACGAAAAGAGAGATCCGAACTCCCTAAAATTTCCAGAAAAACATCGGGACGGTTATGCAATGCGCCTTGAGATCGAATGCCGAAAGTGTAGGAATGTGTTGGTTGGTTTGGAATATTAAGGTTTGCTATGCCTACAAATCGGTACTCGTAGCCTTGGAGAAACGCCTTTGTCCCCCAGAATTCTCTCCCTACAGATGTGCAGTAATCCACAACACATCGTGCGCCTCGTAATTGTGGAATAACTTCACTTTTTCGTATATTGCCTTTTTTAATTTCAATACAGATAATCCACTTTGTTGTATCTTCGTTGGATACAATCACGAAATCAGCCCGCCTGCGTTCGTCCTTTGAACCCGCAAAGACAGGCGATTTGAATTCAAAAGCGTCCGCTCTAATAACAATTGAGTTATGAGGCACCCCTGTTATTTTTACATTTGTGTTGGATTGCGTGTCTGTTAGTTCAACAGAGGTCCAATTTCCCTCTTGTTGTAAGGGGACTTGGGTCTTAGAGCTAAGCATTTCCTGTAATATCTCAATATCATTCAAAGTCGTACTCCCCACCCCACACGATATCTCTCTGAATCCTGTTCATCTTATTAATGGTCTTGTCAAAACTGGAGGCTTCAATGCCAAGCTCTGAATCAACATCAGCCTCCACAAGAGTGGGTTCCTTTCTACGTCTCTTTTGTCCCTCCTCTAAGGGCACCAACGCTTTTGTCGCCGTATAGACTTTGATTTGGTCGACTGTGATTAACTCGACATTCCGATAACCGTTTTCTTTGGCAAGCTTTTTCAGGCGTGGGTCCTCGTCATTGAGCATGATGAGGGTGTTTAGCTCTTTGACGATGTAATCGCTGTGGGTGGTTATAAAGACCTTAATACCGACATTCACCAAACGCGCAAAAAGTCTGGCAATGCGGCGTTGGTTTTCTGGATGCAGGCCTAATTCCGGTTCATCTACCATAAGCAGGTCACCCTTTTGGGCGATATGGTGGAGGTAAAAACCGATATCCACAAGTGAACGCACAGTGCTTGAACTTTCACCCATCGTCAATTTGAGCTGCGTCCCTTTGGGGGTGTAGTAGAGTTGGTCATTTGGTGTGATGGTGTACTCGCCACCAATAATGTCCGCGAAGGCTTTCAATATTTCAGGATGTTCTTTGGCGATGAAACTGTTCCCACGTGTACTATCTGCAAGTTCGCGTATAAAATCCAAATTGTATTGTATCGGCGAAGAGTAGCGCGTGTACCGTTTGGCTAGCAGTTTCCGGGGGTCACTATTTTTGCCCTCTCGCGACATTTCATCAAGCAGACCGTCTCGAGCAGAATCAAGTTCCCTCCGAAAAGTAATGACTCCCGTGCGCTCGGCTGAAGAGATAAATGGACGGGGCAAAAAATCGGGAAAAATCGCGTTGCCGATAATGACGTTAATGGCTCTCTCTGCAAAAAGCGGATTAATTTCTTTTTCGCGCTCTTTTTCCAACACGAAGGCAATTGTTAGCTCTTCACCTCCTTTTCGCTTTGAGTAGGTCACCGGCAATCCGTAAGGTCGTATTGTTCCTTCATATTCTTTATCAAGATTGGGGCATCCTATCTCGACGTGAAATTCGCTCTGATCAAACATGCCTTCATGTGCGGCAAAAACAGTGTCCAGTTGATCGGCATACCGCCTGCACACCTTCGCAAGCATCTGATCAGTTTTTTCGATATATTGTGTCAACTCGATTTTCAGCGCACCATCTCTAACGAAGCTTTGGATTTGGGCATCGCTCACCCCGAAATCGATAAATTCACGCCAAGAGTTCAGGAAACCGTATAGGGCGTAAGCAGCGTATGTTTTGCCGGTGTTATTTTCACCGCAGATGATGGTCAAATCTCCTAGCGAAAATTCCGCCTGCTTTAGGATGCCAAGGTTTTTTAGCCGTATTTTCATGGTTATATCAACACCTCCACAATCGTTATTGGGTCATTCCCTAAGTCCAACAAGGGGCCAATTACCCCTTGTTGGAACGGAACTTGGACTTAGAGTTGAGCATCTTAATATTTCAATATCATTTACGATTTCACTCCGCCCCCCAGATAATGTCTTCCAGAATGTCGTTCATCCTATCAATGGTCTTGTCAAAGCTGGGGGCTTTAATGCCAAACTCTGAATCAATATCAGCCGCTACGAGAGTGTGTCCCCTCCTACGTCTCTTTTGCCCCTCCTTTAATGGCAATAACTCTTCTTGAGCCGTATAGACCTTGACTTGGGCGGCTGTGATCAACTCGGCATCCCGATAGTCGTTTTCTTTGGCAATTCTTTTCAGATGTGGCTTATCGCCATTGAGCATGATTAAGGTATTCAGCTCTTTGACGATGTAATCGCTGTGGGTGGTTATAAAGACCTTAATACCTGCGTTCACCAAACGCGCAAGCAGTCTGGCGATGCGGCACTGGTTTTCTGGATGCAAGCCTAATTCTGGCTCATCTATCATAAGGAGGTCACCCTTTTGGGCGATATGGTGCAGGTAAAAACCGATATCCGCAAGTGAACGCACAGCACCGGAACTGTGCTCCATGGCGAGTAAATTCCACTTCCCTTTGTGTGGGCTATATAAGAGTTCGTTACCGTATTCGAGAGTGTATTTGCCACCGATAATGTCTGCGAATTCTTCCAATACTTCAGGATGTTCTTCTGCGATCACACTTTTTTGCTTTGCAAAATCGGCGAGTTTAGGTATAAGATTCGCCCCGTCTATTAGTGGCAGAACACCACTTTCATGTGCTTGGCTTAGGAACTCTTGTGGATTAGCGAATTGGAATAGCGAATTCTCAGGATCTATTTCTTGCCCCAGCTCCAGTATTGACTCAAGCAATTCGTTCGGATCGAGATTGAGTTTCTCTCGCAAATTATCGATCTCGTCGCGCTCGGAGGAGACGTGAAAGGGGCGTGGCAAAACATCGGAAAAAACAGCTTCGCCGATAAGGAAGCATACGACCCCTTCTGCAAACATTGAATCAATGGCGAATTGCTCTCTGTTCACCTCGTCCACCTTACAGACAACGACCAGCTCCTCACTCCCTTTTTCCTTTGAATAGGTAAAAAAGTCACCTTCGGTGAGTTCGGTGATGTGGGTCAATTCTTTGGCACGTATATCAATCGCTCCCGTCTGTACGTGAAAGTCAAACTTATTAGACTCGTTATGAAATCCCCACTCAACGTTTAACCGATTACAATACCACTCGCACGCCTCCGTAAGCACCTGATTGGCTTTTTCAGCATATTCTCCTAACTCAATTTTGAGGGTACCATCCTTAAACAGGCGTTGAATCTGAGCCTTGCTCACCGAAAAACTGATAAGTTCACGCCAAGAGCCCAAGAAATCGTACAAAGTGTCCACCACATAGGTTTTGCCGGTGTTATTTTCGCCACAGATGATGGTCAAATCGCCCAGCGAAAATTCCGCCTGCTTTATGATACCAAGGTTTCTTAGCCGTATTTCTAAACTCATACTGATACCTCCACAATCGTTATCGGATCATTTCCAAAATTGACGTTTCAACAACGCCAGATCATCTGGATCCACGTCCACCGCCTTCAACAGAGAACAATACACATCGCTTAATCCTCAAAACCCATGAGCTGGTCGGTTTCTTTCATGAAAAATTTTCTGTAATTCGGCGGCACTCCAACCATATTACCCATCTTATCAAAACGGATATTATGCACCTTGACAACACGTCCCTTTGGCTCCAGATATATCAACGATACATCTTCGGCATCGATGTTGCCTTTCCTGATTTCAATGCGCGCCCTGTCGATCATATAGTCGCTGTGTGTTTCAACGATGAACGACTCCCCATTCTGGCTCGCCATAACCAGTAAAGAAGCGAGTTCCGCCTGTGCCCTCGGATGCAGATTGACTTCAGGCTGTTGTAATAATTTATAATCATACGGGTGGGCAATAGGCTCACTTACAATATTCACCAGAATCGGCAAAATTTGACTGACACCGGAGCCTACGTCCATGAGATTGGCGTTTGGCCCCCTCACCTTGGCTTTCAGTTGGAATGCTTTGCCCTTAGACCTTCCGGGGTTTTTAACATCTATGTTCTGGAACAGTCCCGAACGCTTACCAAATTCGACCAACCGATGTTTCAAGGCTTCCCATTCCTTTTTTCCACTCGCTTTTGCCCGCATTAACTCCATCGACATATCTCTCGCCTCAGGGGCATCAAATTCACTTGTCGGGTCATACGTCCGTTGCGGTTGCGAGCGAATCGGTGAGATACTAAATGTGGATAGGCCCTTCCCGATACTCCACCATCCGATTCCAGCATGTTTCTCCTTTTTATTTATATAGTTCCCTAAGGCAGTTCTGCTTTCAGGTTGATTGTCCCATTTCTGAACAAAAGGCTCTAAATAGAAGGATAAAGGAGCGGAAATCACAAAATTAGAATCCAAATCTATACGGTAATGATTCCGTTTTTCATCAAAGGAGGCCAAACGCCTACTCATCTTCATTTCATCGTCTGCTTTGAAAACGATTTCACCGTCAGTGAATTTCATCGTTATTGACTTGATAGCTGGTTCAATGCTTCCCTTTTTTTCAAAAAATTCAACGGTACATTCAACATCTTCATTGCCATATTTGAAAGTAAATCCAAGCTTAAAAGCTTTCTCCTTTTTTTTGCTGTTTCTGACAATATCCTTAAAATTTCCCATTGAATAGGGTGGTTGATTAAAATCAACTTTCCTCTCGGTTAAATAATCTGCTAACACTTGGAAACACCCCAGTACTGTGGTTTTGCCAGTACTGTTTTCGCCGACCAAAAAGGTCAGGGGCCGAATCTCAAACTGCTGGCGTTCCGCAAAACAGCGTACCTCTTCCATTGTAAATTGGGTAATGCTCATATTGTCACCTCCACAATAGTCATCGTATCATTTCCGAAAATGTCAACTACTTTGACAGCCAGTTTACGCCGCCCGGGTTCGCATTCGTGGGCGACGCTGGTCAACTCTAGTGAGCGGTCTTTTTTGGTGCGGAAGCTTTGCCACTCGTTTTCAAAGATGTAATCGCCGGTCCACTGCTCTTCCCACTCGTCTGTCTCAGGGTGTTGGACGCGGATAATTTCGCGTTTGCTCTCAAAATCGAAATCGACTGACCAGTAGTCGATCCAGTCTGTCCAGTGTTGCGTCAATACTTCGCGGCTGAAAACCCCGTTTGCGTCTCTGCTCACTTTCACGACCTGGCCTTTATCCACCGCGATGCGGCTCCCCCTGTTTTGGAGTTTCTGCTCCGCGTCGACGATGGAGTCCTGTGAGTAGAATACGGAAAAATTGGTCAATTCTACCGCTACGGTAGGGGGTGTATCTTTCTTGCCGCTCTGAACCAGTGGCTTGACTTCAATAAATGCCACGTCGTGGAACACCACCTGATTCTGCTCCATAGCCCGCTTGTCGAACACCTCGGCGGGGATGTATTTCGGCGCGAGGTCAATGCCTTTGCTGCGCGCCTCATCTAGGGCGTTGGGGAATAGCCCCATCTCAAACTCAAAGCCGAGAATGTCCACACGAGTGATCCGATTCTTACGGCATTCGAGGATGATTTCCTCAATAAAGAGGCGTGTTACGGGCAGATTGACGGGGCCCACCGCCACAAGTCGCCCGGCTCGCACACCTTGAAACGCGGTGAAACTGTCGGTTTTTTCGGCAGAGTAAGCGCGTAAAATGAGGTTGATAAACGCCTTCACCTTTTCTTCCAATTGCTGTTGTGCCTCGCGTAAGTTTGGATTGAGGCCGATGAAGTGCTGCCGCTCGTACTTGCCGAGGTTGAGAATTTCAAAGGCGCGGTAGTCTTCGCCGTCCGCCTTGAGTTGACGCTGTACGCTAATCATCCGTTTGCGGGTGGTGTGGATGGCGAACTTGCCGAGGTCTGTGGCGATCCACTTGCGCCCCAGTTTTTCAGCAACGGCAGCGGTGGTGCCGGAGCCAACAAAGAAGTCGGCGACAAGGTCGCCTTCGTTTGAGGCAGCTTTGATGATACGTTCAAGGATCTTTGGTGGCTTTTCTGTTGGGTAAATCAGTTTTGATAGTCTGTTGACATCAGTCCAAACCGTTTCAACAACCTTTCCGCTTTTATCGTCCAGATACTGCTTAAGTTTTTCGCCATTATCGGTGTCTTCAATTCGTCCTTTTGCCCGAAAATTTGCGATACTTTCGGGGGTGTAGTCCCGGAGTTCTTGTAGACGGTATTTACCGCCATCATCCTCATATTTATACTGTTTGAGGGTAGATTCTTGATAGTCCTCTCTTGGCAGATGAAATGTTCGTGTATCAAGGGATTTTGAATAATAGAATAGAGTGTCATGGTTTTTCGGAAACTGACGGAGTTTATTGGATGGGCCAAAGAAACTGCCTTTTCGCCAGACAATCTCATTCTGAAAGCACTCGGACCCAAACACTTCATCAAGAACAAGACGGATTAGTGAATTGAGCCTCCAATCACAATGCACATAAATACTCCCATCCTCCGCCAGTAAACCCCGCATCAGAATCAGTCGCTCATAGATCATGGCGATAAAGGAATCCGCCCCTTTGCCCCAGGTGTCGCGGTAGGCAATCTCTTCTAGGATGTTCGGCTTTTTGGTAAAGGTATTGCCCCCAATTTCGATATTCATCGAAAAATCCGCGCCTATATCAAAGGGCGGGTCGATATAGATTAGCTTTAGACCGCCTTGTGCTTCAATCTCCTCGCGCAGTGGCCCATTCTTGAGCGATGACAGAATCAGCTTGTTGTCGCCCCAGATAAGCTTGTTGGTCCAGCCCTTGCGTTGGCGGCCGCGCTCGTCAAACAGCTCGAGTTGCAGTCCCGTTTCGTCCGGTTTTTCGGCGCGGGGTTCATCTACCAGCTCAATCGCCTGAAAGGGCAGGACGATGTTGCAGATTTCGTTGGTCTTGCCGTTCCAGACCAGCTCCACCTCGCGTTTGTCTTCAAACAGCAGAAAGCGGTATTTGTCCGGCAGTGGCTTGTCCGCCTCAATAAAGCGGATGATTTCTTGTTGTTCCTGTTCGGTGAGTCGTGGCATAATTCTCATCGTCCTCTTTATGTCTCATACTTCTCTACCCAAGTGGGTGGCATAAGAGCGCGAGCGAATGGTCCAAGGGGGATCCCCCGCCCGGTGCCACCAGTATTCACTCGCTCTTTTCGGTACGTCGTTGCTAGAGACAATTTTTCTTGCACATGAATAATTTTTACTCTGACTTTCGGACGCTCAAGAGAGCCTAACACTTCGTTCGTATCGGGGTCTGTTATATTTTCATAGTGGGCATCCATCACATCGAAGTACATGCCAACAGTTACGCCATTTTCAGTTCCTACGTTTATTGCGATTTCTCGTGTGTTAAGTATGTGTGCGACTTTTCCGCGGATCGGTGTAATCATTGGTCTATATTGTCCCTTATAATTGCTTGTATTGTCAAATCCAAGCGTTATTTGAAAACGTGCTGTGGATTTGTTAATCCACAGCGAGCGGCATTAATCCACGGCGAGCGGCATTAGCTGTTGTCTAACATGAAACATTCGAGTTCGATAATCGGGTTTTCACAAACCAGAACAACCATGGAATGCCGATGACCGCCCCGATTGGCGCGAGCCACCACTCCGATCGAAACTCCTCAATTGTTGAAGCCTCCCAGATTCGCTCAACGTCTCCGCCCATGAACCCATACACCAGTATATATAGCATTATCCCAAAGTTGTTGCCAATATGGACGAGAATGGGACCGACCAGCGACTTTGTACGGAGACAGAGCACACTAACTATCATCGCCAAGACGATAGTTCCGAGTATTTCCGGGTGGAGTATACCGAACAGTACAGACGACATCACAATTCCGCCCTTCTCGCCGTACAACCCACACCACCGATGGAGGATAAACCCCCGAAAGACAATTTCCTCTACAATCGGCACCAGCAGTGTTATCTGCAAAATCACTAAACTGTTTACGCATATCGCTTCAAGCGACGGAACCCAAATCAAGTCAGGGGTCGATTTGTCCAGTAACCACCAAGAAACGAACCTCGGGGCCCCGTAAGACAACGGCCAAAACAACAGATACGTTCCCAAAGCACTGATACCTATCATTGGAATGCCGAGGGTCAGATAAATCCACATCTCTCTCCGATTCGGCCACTGCCCGAAGATTTCTTTGATGCCGCGGTTCTGTCCCCAAAAGCACCATATCAGGAGGCAGGGGAGCACGCATGATGATATCAATTCTAATACTGTGAGTCCAAGGCTTCGTTCGTCAAGATCGGAAATATGCGTCCCGGGCCAAAGCAACCATAGCAACAATGGCGCAACCTGTCCGAGTATCACGACAGCAATCACTGACCGCGCACGGGTGTGGGCATAAGTTTTGCTTAACATTTATGGAAATCTCCCGCGTAGATTTTTACAGTCTGCGATGGTGCTTTGAAACTGTGCTGTGGATTTGTCAATCCACAGCGAGCGTCTTTCGTTGATCTTTCTTTGAAAATTGAATGGCTTTGCTCATTATACCGGATTAACAAGATTCGTATTGTTTTTTCGTCCTGCATCTCCACTCTTTCGCTCCAGAAAGCCCCATCGGTGCGAAAGGTGTATAGCAAAGCCGAAGGCACAGAAAACCTCTAAAGACAGTCCACAAATCTGGCGAGTGCTTCTTGATACTGCCCCAATGGCTCAGGATTGAGTTTGACCTGCACACCGCGGAACTTGTTCTGTCCCGGTTGCAGTTTGTATAAGGGGACTCCTGTGGTTGTCATAATCTCGCATACGCTGTGGTAGTCAGGTATTTCTATGAACCGTTCGCTTGGTTTTTCTCTTGGGGTTGCGTAGATTTGGCGATGTTTTTTGTGAAGTGTATCCAACGTTTCTTTGATAGACTCACTCACAACCTTGAAAGCTTTGCTCGCTTTGCCTTCACAGTGCGTTATGCGATTACTGACGAAGGTGTGAAGTTTCGGAATATCTAAACCTTCTTCCTGTGCTCTTTTGGCAAAGTTGATTTTCGTATAAGTTTCTATCTTTGAGTCCTCCATACCTTTGCCATAAAGCAGCGCGACGACATTCTCCACAGCGCGGCGCGAGCTATCATCGGCGGTAAAAGGCACAATAATATTGTCTGCGGCGGCGAGAGCCAATTGGGTGTAAATCGCAAAGCTTGGATTACAGTCGAGGATAAAGAGCGTATCTCTGTCACCACTCCGCTTACCCAACGCCATTGTTAGATCTTTAATCCAACTGAGCACCTGTTTCCACGCATCTGCTGGAAGCGTGAACTGAGATGTCTGGCGAATCGCTTCGGATAGGATTTCAAGCAGGTTATCCCCACAAACCAAAAGTAAATTTGCTGGAAGTTTTGCGTTGAAGTCGTGAGGGCGACAAACGTAGGGAGACACATTTTCAATGACACGGAATGGAGAATTCAGACGTGCTTGGAGGTAGCCTGCGACAGTAGCGCGTGGTCTCTGCCCTATCAGTTTATGAAGTGCATCGGGATTGACGAGTAACGTTTCGGAGATATTGGCTTGTGGACAGAGATCGATAACATAAACATCCGTGTCAGGGTAAGCGTGGGCGTACTCGGTGGCGGCAACGAAACTTAAAAAACTCTTGCCAACCCCGCCCTTGTTATTCCAGAATGCGTAAGCTGTCATAATGTACCCTCCTTGCAAAGGCAAAAATAGGTTTACTCACTTCTTCAAGTTCGTCCTCAAAATCGGTTGAGTCGTGTGTATCCCCGAACTGAGCGAGTTCTTCAATCGAATCGGTCTGTGGAATTTTTGTATGAGTCATCGGTTTTTCGCTGATACCTCTGTTGAAGTGTTTTGCGTCTGTATCGGCTCATACGGATGCCGGGATAGATATTCAAGCACTTCGTCTTGCATCTTCTGTAGCTCCGTCCGATAACCACTTGAAATAAGCGGAAATTCTTCAGGAGTTGCTTTAACCCGCAGTTGTAAGAGCAGGTCTTGAAAATATGCTATGCGTTGCTGGGTCGCTTTGAGTTCTTTATCATTGTGAATTATTCTCTTATCTCCACGATGTAGCGACGGGTCCCATCACGTTTGTCTATAAGCTTCCAAGAAATCCGCTCTGGAAATCCCCGACTGGGTACAGATCCTACGTAAAGTTGAACCTTTGATATGACGATGATTCGGCATAGTCAACGGGGTTCGGCTTCCGTCTGGATTTTATCGTATCATCGAAATATGATTCCTCTCACGAACTACACGAAATCCCAATTTTTCTAATGTTCTAATCACTTCGGTTTTGGGCACATCGACTGGAAAGCGGCGCATCAGATGGCAATTCCCGTTTCTGTTATGAATACATCTAAGACGGGGTCTTCAGTCTCAAGCACTTCGACCCCAAACGTCTCAATGTGAAATTCAATCGCAGAAGTCGCGTCAGCTAAGGCCTCCTCGTAGGTATCCCCTTCCCCCACGATAACGCCTTTCAAACCGAGTGGATAGGCGACATAACCATCCGTGTATTTTTCAACGATAATCTTGAACGATTGCATTTAAGCTGTCTCCTTTTGAAGTTCAAAAACAGGTTCACTCACTTCCTCAAGTTCGTCCTCAAAATCGGTTGAGTCGTGTGTGTCGCAGAACTGAGCGAGTTCTTCAATTGAATCGGTCTGTGGAATTTTTGTATGAGTCATCGGTTTTTCCATTGTTTATATCGTCTTTCAAATTGTCGTGCAACGCGGAAGCGGAATAGCGGCTTCAAATTTTTCTGCTTCTATTTTATGCAAGCCTTTGAATTGCACTCACGATTGTTGGAGCATTCCAGCCAACGATTTCATCTGCGGCATCTTGAACCGCTTTCGGGATTTTCGCTGCCCCCCATGGTCTAACTCCCAGGATGGGTTTATTCAAGTCTTTTGCAAAGTCGATCTCAAATTGAATCCAATCACTATGTGCTACATACATACCACCGAGAATGATAACAACCTCTACGGACCGTATCTGTTCGCGCAACTCCTCTTTCAAGTTGTTATTAACGTGAGTTCGGCGTAAGTATGCCGAATCCCTTCCAACGCCTCCGCATTGGTAAATTTTTAGATCGAAGAAAGCAGTAACTGTGCGGGTTTTCAGTTGTGAAAATTTACCAATTTTACCAATGCCTAATTCTTACCATCCTTGTCTGGTAAAAATAAGTTGGGTAATTTGTATACACCTATCGCCCCGCTGGGGCTTTGTCGTGTGGGGGTTCGGCGGTTCTTAATCCGCGTCATCCGCGATTGAGACAATGGAAACCGATATTACCCGATCAAATTCTTAATCTTCATCTGGAGTGCGTGGATTTTGGCATGAGAAACACTCACGTTATTATAAAACAAAAATCTCCAAGATTCACAGGAAATTAAGAGAGAAAAACTTTATCAACCACAACATCAGGTTTTGTATTCGCTGAACCCCTTAAGCAGTTTATGAAACAAACTCCAAGCGACGGCAAGGCTCATCACCTTTGTTTTACCGGTCCCTGTCGCCAGCTTCACCACAAACCGTTGCCAGCTTTCGTCAAACATACCCGCCGAAACGGCACCGGAACTGTCGTAGCGCATCAGATCAAATTTGTCTTTTACGCCGACCACCTCATACAGGTAGATGATGGTTTCCAGTGCCTCACGCTGGGCGAAGTAATACTGAAACTCGCTCATCGTGGCATCTGCCCCTTCCAGCAGGTGGGGCGTATTGAACCACCAATTGAGCAGTGCCTTGCTTGTTTCGGAAGCGTCTCTGTAGCCATCGTCGCGCCACGTTTTGACTGCCTCGCGAATCTGGTGGACAAATGGGGGAAGTAGTTTCCCGTGGACGGTACTTTTTGGTAGCTCAGTACCGTCCTCCTTTAATAACGGCTTGCCAGTTTCACCTGCTAGCACTGCTTCATCGGTGGGAAACCAGCGCACTGAGGGGTCAAGAATTTCGTGCGGCGATTCGGGGAAGTTGGGGTGTAATGGCGTTGGGGTACCTCATGAAGTCAAGTTTGTATCCCGAGTTGCCATCTACTGTAGAGAAACCGAGTTTTTCCGAAAAAACTCGGTTTCTGCTCTTTTTCTTACCACGGTGGAGACTCGGGTGTTTGTAGTCGAGTGATTGATCATGTTGGAAGCTGTGCCCATGCCGTAATATGCGGCGGCAGGATGAGTGGGCGTTTTGATGCAACAACCTCCGCCCTAAGCCGTGCGGCAAGCGTTTCCACATCGACCTCTTCAGCAGTCGCAATCCCGTATGCTTCCATGAGCGGGAGTATGCTTTGAATGCTGTTCGCTATGAATTGGTAACCCGCCCACGTTTCTGGACCGCCCACCGGTGCCACAAACTGTAAAGTGGGGTCGGGCAAGCCGGCATCAACAAAAGTACCGTACAGGTCAAGACCCATTGCAACATGCGCCCCTGAACATCGAAACACCTCGATGCCCCAATTGGCTAACTGGTTCATCATGGGGGTATCCGGGTGAGAAGTTGATGAGTAGAGCGTGAAATCAACCTCCTGAAAAGCGACGATTCCCCCCGGGCGCAGATGCGTTGCGAGCTGTTTCAAGGTCGCGGCGGGGTCGGGCAGATATATCAAGACCAAGCGTCCGATTAGGGCATCAAAGTCGTTTGCTAGGTCGAGCGTTTGGGCATCCCCCGCCAAGAATTGGACGTTTGCGTAGCCTGCGTCCTGCGCCCGTGCTCGGGCAGTTTCGAGAATCTCCGCGTTCATATCTACGCCGACGACCTGCCCTTCACTGCCAACCAACTCAGCGGCAGTGAATGCGACATCCCCAGCACCACTGCCGATATCAAGCACCTTCATCCCGGGAAAGAGTCCGGCCTCCGTGAGAAAACGTCGCGTTATGTCTTCATACAGCCCTGACTGCTGAATCAACCGCTCTGTCTCCTCCGCGCTGCGTCCCATCGTGTATGTTCTATCTGTATCCTGCTTGTTCATATTAATCTATCCTCCTTCTTAATAGTAAAGACTGGAAGGTTCTTGGATGGAAGGATGGAAGGGATGGAAGGTTGGAAGGGAAAGACCAGATCTACGATTCTTCGAATCCTAATCTTCCAATCTTCCAATCCCAATCTTCCTCTTCTCTTTTACGGTTCAATCAATTTATGGAATTGTACTTCGCCATTGGTGATGCGTTTAATGACCACGCTCTTAGAGGTATGCCGGTTGCGGTCATAGCCAGAGATAGACGTTGCCCCGCTATAGTTCATGGTTGCCGCAAGCTGGTCGCGGATGGCTGTTGGTGTCAAGTGCTCCGTGCGACGCATCGCCAGAACCACGAGCTTGAGCGCGTCGTATCCCAGTGCCGCACCTCCATCGGGCACTTCATCAAACATTAGGGTGTAGGCGGTAACAAATTGATAGGCATCTTCGCCCAAATCGCTCGGTTTCGCCTCAGCTGAAAAGCCGCTACTAAAGAAACTCCCATCAACAGCCGTGCCAGCGGTGGGAATCAGCGCGGTGTTATCCCAACTATCGCCGCCGATGAAGGTTGCTGTTATCCCGATCTCCTCCTTCGCCTGCCGAACCGCTAACGGGACTTCGGGGATGAAGCCGGTACTAAAGACCACGTCCGGTGTAGCTTCGGCGATTGCGGTCAGTTGCGCGGTGAAATCGGTAGTCCCTGCCGTGTAAAATTCATTAGCCACGACCTCGCCCGGAAAGTTATCAATAAAGGTTTGCGATAAGCCCTCCGAATAGACATCTCCCTTGTGCGTGAGGACTGCGGCGGTCTTAGCCTCTAAATCTTGAGTGGCAAACTGAGCCATCACCTTACCCTGAAAATCGTCCGTGAAAGCCGCCATAAACACAAAATCGCCCGCAGCGGTAACAGACGGATTGGTTGCAGACGTTGCCATCATCGGTATCCCGTGGCGTTGCGCGAGTTCCCCGACGACCACGGCGTAGCGTGAGCGGTTGGGACCGACGATTGCCGATACCTGCTCTTCAGCAATCAATTCCTCTGCGAGTGCGGTGACGTATTCGATGTCGTTTATGTTCTCGCTAATGAGGCGTTGTGTCGGTATACCACGCGGGATGAGTTGTATCGACCTGCCCCGCACACCACCCGCTTTGTTCAGTTGTAGCGTCGCCAATTCTGCACCGTACCGACTGTTGTTTCGGTCCGGGCTGGTATGGAGAAAGCCGATTTTAATGGTGGAATTATCGTCCCCATCTGGTAATGGTGTGAGCAATTGTTGGACTTGGTCGCACCCCCAAAATAGGGTGCTCATTAGGAATAGTGGCATCCAAAGCCAACTGATGAATCTGCGTCCAGTCAGTCGGCTACGTTGATCTGTCATTGAAATTCTCCTTTTCGTTACGGCTTAATGGAGCTGTGACAGAAACCGAGTTTTTTCGGCAAAACTCGGTTTCTCTCGAATAGGCAGAACCGGCCCAGCTTCCATGTCTTTCAATCTTCCACGTTGCTCACGGTTTAATCAGTTTATGAAACTGTGCCTCGCCATTGACGATGCGGTTGATGACCGCGCTCTTGGTTGCGTGTCGGTTCTCATCATAGGCGGCAATAAAGGTTGCCCCGCTATAGTTCTTGGTCGCCGCAATCTGGTCACGAATCGCCGTTGGTGTCAATTCGTCTGCGCGCTGCATCGCTTGAACCACAACCCTGAGCGCGTCATATCCCAGTGCCGCACCGCCGTCGGGCGGGTCACCAAAAATTGCGGTGTAGGCGGTAATAAATTGATGGGCTTCTTCACTCACATCGCCCGATGTGACTTTGGCCGAAAAGTAGGTGGAAAAGAAACTCCCCTCAAGCAGTGTTGCATTATCGGCAATCAACGGTGCGTTATCCCAACTGTCGCCGCCGAGGAGAATCCCTGTAATGCCGAGCGTTTTTGCCTGTTCCACCACTAATGGGATTTCGGCTGAGAACCCTGGCAGGAAAAAGACATCCGGCCCCGATTCAGCGACTTCGGTCAATTGCGCGGTGAAATCGGTATCTCCCCTCATGTAGAATTGAGCGTGTGTAACTTCGCCCCCAATAGCGGTAAAGTTGTCAATGAAGGTTTGCGATAAGCCTTCCGAATAGAGCGAATTTCTGCGCGTGAAGACCGCGGCGGTCTTTGCTTCTAACTCTTTGACCGCGAATTGCGCCATCACTTTGCCCTGAAAATCGTCTGTGAACGCCGCCATAAACACAAAATCACCCGCAGCGGTAACGGTAGGGTTGGTGGCTGTGGTGGTCACGATAGGTGTCCCGTGGCGTTGAGCAATTTTCCCGATGGGGATAGCATAACTCGAAAGATTGGGCCCGACAATTGCCGATACCGCTTCTTGGATAATCAATTCCTCTGCTATCGCGGCCGCATGTTCGGAGTCACTTATATTGCCACGGGCGACAATCGCAATCTCCCGACCATGCACACCGCCCGCTCCGTTCAGTTGCAGTGCCGCTAATTCTGCACCATTCAGCGTATGGCTTCGGGTTGGGCTACTGTATATCACGCCAATTCTGATCGGAGCGTTTTCGTCAGGTTCTGGTAATGGCGTGAGCACCTGTTGGAATCGGTCACATCCGCTAAACAGGAGCAAGCTTCCCACAATTAAAAGCAGAACAGAATAAGAAAGCAGTGTTACAATCCTGTTCCGACGGTTGACAATTTTCCGTGTTTCCTGATGTTTCATAAAATTCTCCTTTTTGTTCAGTTTTATTGTGGGAGAGAGTTCCCACTTTCGATATTGTGGTTCAGAAATACCGAACCGTGTTCAACAACCAACACCCTTCATTAAACGCAACACAAGGACGCAAGGACACAAAGACGCAAAGAAAGACCAGAAAAGAGAAAGGATGGAAGCTTCCATTCTTCCACTCTTTTCTGCTTTGCGTCTTTACGTCAAATTATCATCTGTTTGATTCGGGGAATGTCACATCTTCAAGAGGCTTGCCGTCAGTGTCGGTTAGCCATAGACCGAACCTACAATTCCACTGGTTCCCGCTGACTTTGACCAAGATGCTGTTTTCCCCGGCCTTCAGTGTTACGGAAGCCGTGTGATGCTCAACAGGCATCGTTCCCTGGTCTGGGTTGATTGTGAGAACCGGTTTCCCGTTGAGCCAGATTTTCGTGGTGTTGAGGGTGGAGATGCGAATCTGAGCCTGCCGCTCATCGGGCGAGTTGACTGACACCCAAGCGTAGCCAAGCCCGCTTTCGAGTTCAGGATTTGACCGCCCTGCACTCAACCGTCCCATTAGCTCCGCGAGCCCCCCGAAACCGAAGAGATTCCCAAAATCGACGAAGCCATCGAGGGTCTCGTCTGTCGTCTGTTTCCAACTGACCGGTCCGGTTATCCCCTCGTATGTCACCGTTGGGTCAATCGCCACCGCTTCCTCTAGTGCTTTGTCAAATTTAGTTTGATAGTTAATCTGAAAAATGGTATTCTTAGGGCCAACGTAATAAATCCTATAATTTGGAGGCTCTTATGGCAGCGAAACGATACCCAGTCCTGATGAGTCGTTGTCAACGCGACTTTCTGATTGATCTGATATCTTCTGGCACTGAATCGGCACGAAAGCTCACCCGTGCCAGGATCTTGCTGAAAGCCGACGAAGGCGAGTTTGGCCCCGCCTACTCTGATAAAGAGATAAAAAAAGCCGTTGAGGTCTCAATATCTACCATTGAGAGAGTGCGTAAAGCCTTTGTGCTTGAAGGACTCACAGCCGCAGTGAATACTAAAAAGCGTTCAAACGCCTCAAGACCGAAAAAGTTTGATGGTCAAAAAGAAGCACATCTGATTGCTTTAGCTTGTTCACAAGCCCCGGAAGGGGTCTCAAGATGGACGCTTCGTCTGTTAGCCGAGAAAATGGTAGAACTCACCCATTTTTCAAGTATTTCTCATGAAAGCATACGACAGGTGTTAAAAAAAACGAACTGAGACCTTGGCTCAAAAAGCAATGGTGTATTCCACCAGAAGCCTCGGCGGAGTTCGTCTCTGCGATGGAAGACATCTTAGAAATCTACCATCGTCCCGAGGATGCGAAAAATCCTGTGGTGTGTGTTGATGAAACGAGTAAACAACACATCAAAGAAACGCGGCTACCTCTCCCTATTGCTGAAGGTATGCCAAGTCGATATGATTATGAATACGTCCGCAATGGCGTTAGCAATCTGTTCATGATTTTTGCCCCGCTTCAAGGATTTCGGCATGTTGAAGTAACGGACAGACGCACGAGCATTGATTTTGCTCATATCTGTCGAGATTTGGTTGATATTCATTTTCGAGATGCTGAAAAGATTACTCTCGTCTGCGACAACCTCAATACGCATAAACCGGCTTCGCTATATAAAGCGTTTCCACCGCATGAGGCGAGGCGTATTGCCGAAAAACTTCAGTTCCACTATACACCGAAACATGGGAGTTGGTTGAATATGGCTGAGATTGAATTTTCGGTGCTAAGCCGGCAATGTCTTTCAAGGCGTATACCTGACCAAGAGACGCTAAAGGGCGAGGTTCAGGCGTGGCAAAACCGAAGAAATGCGCAACGTGCCATTGTAAAATGGCAGTTTACTACAAACGGTGCCCGTATCAAACTCAAGAAACTCTACCCGTCAATTAAAGATTGACATAGCACTAGTGTATTCATAATTTGTTTGCCACAATGGTTATTCCTTCAGCACTTGTCTGAATCAGGATTTTCAGAGCAAGTTTAAAAAATAATCTTTCGATTTTTCAGCAGGCGTATACCCCGTAGGCAGGAAATCCCTTTCCTGCCTTCTACCGATACGATTTGAAAGCGAAATTTTAATACTAAAACCTGCTTAAGCAACTTCCAATATAAAATATGCACATTGTACGTCAGATGGAGGGCGGGGGAACCCCGCCCCTACAGTCTTTGCGCCTGATGAAAATCGAAACATTATTTTTGAAAGTTGCTTAAGCAACTTTCAAAAAATAAATGGACATTTTGAGAGGGGACGATTTTGCGTATCCCCTCTTCCGATCCAGAGGATCGCAATGTCTATAGCACACCATAAGCCGAAATGCCCGCGCTCCAGCGGAGCGCAATGTGTAGATTTTATTCTTAAACTCGCTTAGGATTTTCACGATTGTTCAGTGAGCATTGCCGCGATGTCTGGCGGTAGTTGAACATCGTATCTCTGCTCGAAGTTCAAGACGCTTTCGTAGATGTTATGAAATGCAGCGATAATATCCATCCCCATGTATCGGGCAGTCGTCAGGTCTAATCTGGCTTTTTCCCATTCTCTCAAATGTAACCACGTTATACCACGATTGTTATAGGCATTGGGATAATCGGAGTTGAGCTCTATCGCTTTGATAAAGTCTTCAATAGCACGACTAAAATTGCCTTGTTTGTCGTAAGCTACCGCCAGGTTGTTATACGCACGGGCCTCATTGGGATTGAGTCGTATCGCTTCATTAAAGTCTTCGATAGCACAATCAAAATTGCCTTGTTTGCCGTGAGATGCACCGCGATTGCTATAGGCGGCATAATTAGGTTCCAGCTCTATCGCTTTGTTATAATCGTTGATAGCTCGCTGATAATCGCCTTTATTGTGGTAAGCCACTAAAAAAAGTGGTGATAGGGGCGTTGATGGTCGCATCCACTTTGAGGTGGGGGCAGAATACAGAAACATGGTCATCTCCGTCAAAGGTGGGAAATCCATACAACCGAGCCATATCCGAGAGTTACGGGGCGTGTTGGCGCGGGAAGATAGCATCATGGCGGGCTTTATATGCCTGACCAACCCGACAAGAGGCATGATTACCGAAGCCGCGAACGCAGGGCAGTATGAGTATGAAGGAAAGCAGTATGACCGATTGCAGATACGGACGATTGACCAGCTCCTAAACGGTATCGGTTTCGACACGCCAACACAGATCCAAACCCTTAACTGGGAACGCCAACTGCGCTTATTCAATTAAAGCATTGGTATTCTTAGCGAATCTGTTGCTTTTCTGTGTGGATTGTGGGGTTCCGACTTCCGCTGAAGTCTACGAATGGTGACGGCATCGTTAATATTTTGGATTTGGTTCAGGTCGCTCGGAACTTCTAAGAACCTGTTTTAAAAATAGGATGCACAGTCATTTGGGGACATTTGAGGGGGGAAATCATCGAATTTTCAAGGCATTTACCCTAAAATGATTGCTCTCAAAGACGGATTTGGAATATTGAAACAGGTTCTAAGGTGTCTTTTGCATTTGTGATTCCATCCAGAAATAGAGCTCATGGAGCCGATTCGGAAATTTGTATCCACCTTTTACACCTTCCACTGACTCTATCGCTCCGAGATGTTTCATCCTTCTAAGGAAACTATCGATCACTTTTGCTTCCTGCCCCGTGAGACTCGCCACGAGCTCCGATCTCAGAAAAACGGTGTCAAATTCACTTGCGATTTTCCGGAGAATAGAGCGATATTTTTCACTCTGAATCGCTCTAAAAATCTGAGGTTCCAAGAACTTCCGTCCGATAATCTCAGCAGCGGTAGCAATGCCCTCATTCACTTCTTTTGGAGTAATCTCCAAATTTTTAGCGGCCCGCCAAACGGCATCGCCGATTTCATGCGCCAAGACTGGCAGCCCACCAGTGAAAGACACAAGTTTTTCCAGTTCTGTATCTTCTATCTTTGCGCCCGCGGATTGGAAATAGCGTTGATAAAAATCTGTCGCTTCGCTGTCTGCCCATGGCGAGATATTAATGAGGTCAAAAACACGAGCTAGTGACGGTTGGCAATTTATTAACTCTTGACGTCGTTCCTCCAGTCCAACAACAAGAATGCAAAGTGGCATTTTATGTCCTGATGTGGAGATTTCGTCGACCGTGCTTTTCAACCAATTGGCAAAGTCTGTTGAGGTTGCAAGCCCGTTGATATCATCCAAAATCAAAAGGAGTGCGTCCTTCTGTTCGTTGAGTTTATCTAAGAGGTTCTTCATGGACGGGACAAAATTTCGAGAGAGTACAGGTAGGTCTTTATCTGTGAGATTCAATTCAAGAGAAATCCCAAATAAGCCGACTTTCTGAACACGACTGCCAAAGAAATCCTTCATTTGCTGATGCCACGATTTGTCTATACTCTCATTAAGAAGCCTATCAAATGTCGTCCTTACCATCTCATTCAACTCTCCGACACCGCCGAGATGGACATGACAGCCTGCAGTGTTATGGTTAGAGTCTGAAACGTGCCTGACTAAAGACGCAAGGGAACTCTTACCAATCCCTCGTTCTCCACTGATGAATCCGATTTTGAATTGGCCCTGTGTGCTGGCTTTGACCATGCTCAGCAAACGTTCAATTTCTTCGATACGCCCGACAAAAAACTCGAAGGGTACAATTTGACCCGGTTTGAATGGACTCTGTTCAGGATGCATGACAAACTCCTTGGTGAAGTGCTCTACTCTGCAAAAGACAGGTAATTATATCACATTCTGTGAAAAAGAAACAGACAAAAAAATGTAGAGAAGAGAAAGAGCAGAGGTGCAGAGCAGAAAAGGAAGGGGATTAACCGTAACTATATCAGAGCAGGCTTGGAATGGCAAGGGAAATCGGGGTTAAATGGCACTACTGTTCTGTCCACATTAAAATGATGGGTGAAAAGTATTTAGAGCGCGTCTGGATTCCGCGTTGCGCTTATCTTCTTGTAGGAGCGAGCTGTGCTCGCGACTTCTATACCCATCAACTTTGACGTGACAAAGCACTAGGCTGTGCTTTTTATGGGCATCCATGCCATCTGTTTTCTCAAACGGACCGATAATCCACCACGCACTTTCAGGAACAACGCCAGATTTCTGCATATACTGTTCCGCATCTTCGAGGCGATTGTGTTTGTGGTGGAACGCAGACAAGACCAGATTTGCGAATACCCGTCCGGTGGCATTAGCGGGCATGTTTTCCATTAAGGCCTCCACCAACTGTATGAAACGTTCTGTGTCCTCCACAACCTCCACTGCCCGCATGAGACCAGACCATACTCCTCCGATAGGCGTGGCGATGTTGGCAAATTCACGATTGGCGAGTGCACGTTTGAACTCCGCCTCCGCTTCCTCATACCGTCCGTTGACGAGGTACGCCTCTCCCAACATCGGTGCTATGTACGGGTGGGTCTCCATTTCCGACACACGTTCTGCCAATTCAAGTGCCTTTTCGGGCATCACCCGTTTTACCAGCAATTTTGACAGAAGTGTGAAAGACTGCCACAACTGCCCCTGCCCCTCAATCTCTTTTTGGCGGCGTTCAATCCATTGGGTGTATGCAGTCTCTGCCTTTTCGGAATTGCCGGTCTCTTTGTAAGCATCGCCGAGCACCTCGTACACGGTTGGATTATCTGCCATCTCCGAGGCAAGCCCTTCAAAGGTCGCAATCCCTTCCGCTGTGCGCTCCTGAGTCACGTAGAGCTTCCAAAGCGAAGGCAGTGCCACATTGCGTTCCATCTCCTCCTCGGTAGAACGTATCGTCTCCAGCAATTCGGCGATGGCGGCATCGAATTCGCCTTGGCGTTTATACAAATCAATCAGCGCACGCCGTTTTTGGATGCGCGCATCCGCGGTATCTGCCAGTTTGATGAGTTGCTTGTAAAGCGGTTTCGCCTTTTCGGGGTCGGCATCAGCGTACAGTTTTGCCAACGGTTCCAAGATGACTGTACTATCGGGATTTAACGTTCGTGCACGTTCATAGGCGGCAATCGCCTCATCGGGCATATCTTTCAATTCGTAGGCTTGCCCGAGAGCGAAGTGGGTGTCCGGGTCATCAGGACGCTCCGCAACCGCTTGAGCCCCCTCCGCAATGAGTTGCTCAGACAGATTTCCCTCTCTGTATGCCGTGCGTATCCCCTCCTGCGCGATTTTTTTCATCTCACCACTCATATAGCCACCCGCAGCACTATTCTCTAGCTGTTGATAGGCTTGGACTGCATCTGCGTAGCGTTTCGCGCCGAGATACGCTTGAGCGAGCGTGTGATTCAGCATCTGTTGCTCAAAGCCATTACCCATAAAACCTCCTCTGTTAGTCATGGTTGCGGATTCAAGCAACGGAATCGCCGCATCGTACAATTCACCTTTAACACAGATGTCTCCGAGCGCGATCAGGTGCCACATGTCTTGATTCAACTGACCGCTTGCGGATCGGGCGACCTCGCCCTCATTCAACAGCTTTTGTGCGAGTTCCGGTTGACCGCTTTTATTCAAAGCGGCGGCGGCGTGGTAGAAACTCCGTACGTTTCCTTGCTGTGCTTTGCAGAGCAACTGATAGCTCTCGGCGGCTTTTGCGTCATCTCCACGAGTGCGGTGGATTTCAGCGATGATTTCGAGGGTCGCCGGATTGTCGGCCTCTGTTTCAAGGCGTTGCTCCAAGTGGGCGAGCAGGTCATCCAACTTGCCCTCGCCCTCATAGGCTTTGATGAGGTTTTGACGGGCTTGATCGCTGCCGAACTGAATCTGGAAACCGGAACCGGATGCATTGAATCCTGTGATAGATAGGCCCCCTTGGGAACTGGTTTGGGAGAGCGTCTCGTAAAGTTCGATGGCGACTTCAGTTTGTCCAAGTTGTGCGTAAACCAAAATCAACTCTGTGGAGGCACGGCTTTTCTGCCAGTGTTGCGTTGTCATGTTGAGAGCCTTCTTATAGGCTTCGGCGGCTTTTTCCAATTCGCCTTCAGCGCGATACTTCTGCGCCCGCTCCTGTTGCATTTCAAAAGTGAGTGTGCCTTTCTCCTCCGCCTGTTGAAGCATCTCCTCCAGCTTGCCTTGCCGGCGGTAGAGCTCCATTATCTCCCGTTGGATATTGTGCCGCTCCCACTCCTCTCCGGTGTATTGAATGGCTTCCTCGAATGCCTTTTCGGCGGCATCAAAATCCTTTTTACGGAGATAAAGTCGCGCCAATTCACGATAGACTTGTGCATTACCGGGCGTGAGTTCAATCGCTTTTTTATACGTTGCAATGGCATCATCGACCCGGTCGCCGGCGGCGTAGACTTTGGCGAGGAGGGCGTAGTGGACACCGCTCTCATCCGCTTCAATGTACTGCTGTGCGAGTTCGATCGCCGTGTCAATTTTGCCGGCAGCTTGATAGGCGGTCACGAGTCCGCTCCGATACTTCGTGTTTTCGGGGTCGGCTTCGAGCAACGCCTGCCACTCGGCGAGGGCGGCATCGTGCTTGTTTTGGCGCGAATAGACCGTAGCCAGTTGTGCGCGCGATTCCAAGTCTTCGGGCACCGCCTCGATAATCTGCTTGTACAGTTCTGCCGCTTTGCTGAGTTCACCCTGCTGCATGTACTGCTGTGCCAACGCTCGCTGCATCCCGGGGTTCATCTCTTTCGTCTTTTCGGTTGGTCGGGTTGTCTGCCGCATCCCACTTTTCGATCCACTTCTCTGTTGCGTCACCGCCATCAATTGCCGTTGCGTTAGTTCCCGAAAGTGCTGGTCGGTGGCTGGGTCGTTAAGGACTTCAGTATAGATCGCCTCAGCATCGTCCCACATTTGGTGCTGCATATATATACTCGCGACCTGCGATTTCTCCCAGTAATTGCCTCCACCCCTTACCAGAATGCGGATAGCCCCCATCTTGCGAAATATACTCTGTGCTTTCTCTTTCTCGCCGCTCTGTGCGTAGGCGGCACCGAGTTTCTGGTAAACATCCGGGAGTTGCCACGTATTCTGCATGTCGAGTTTCTCAGTTGCGGTCTCAAGCAGGCGGAGTTCACGTTTGCGGTCATTTGCACCTCGGTAAGCATCCGCTAGACTGGTCAACCAATCTGTATTCATTCTTCCCTCATCAATCAGTTGATTAACGAGCGGGTCTGCGCCTTCGAGGTCATTCGCCGCGATCTTCATTGATGCAACAAGATAGAGCAAAGACTGGTCCTCCGGCTCTTCGGCGAGTTTGGCTTCATATTCCGTTACCAAGCCTTCTATCCCCTCAGATGCCTTGTAGAGCTCGGTGAGTTTTGATACAATCATCACTTGTATGCGGGCGTTTTGCGAAATCTGCCCCACCTCAGTTTCGAGTTTTTCGCGGAGGAACTGAATCGCCTTCTCACGCTCGCCGGTAGCAGCGTAGGCGGACGCTAATTCAGCATACATATTGTACGAATTCGGCTGGACTTCGATAAGCTTTTCGTAGATTTCGGCCGCCGCTTTGGGTAAATTGCGCTGTGTGCACTGCCGTGCAACCTCTTGCACAAGATTGCGCGTGAACGACTGGCCGATAGTAGGGGCAATCATCCCCTTCGCGAGTGAAACCAGTTCATCGGCTTTGCCTGCTTGGAAGAAGGTTTCCATCACCTCCCAATAGTTGTAGCCGAGCGCGTTGGGATTCTCCTTGAGGAGCATTATGTATTGGGTTACAGCATCTGCGGTCTGCCCGCTCCGCTGCAACATTTGAGCGTACCGCTGGCGGGTTATGCTGTCCTTGGGCCGTAGGGCAAGTGCGGCATCGAATGCCGCACTTGCCTTTTTGACCTGCCTTGTACTTTCGTAGAACGTCGCCAACTGCATCTGTGCTTGGAATGAATCCGGATTCTTTTCAGCCGCGTCGACCAACTGCGGTTCTCGCTCTCGCACGGTTTTGGAGCGACCGACCAGATTCATCCCCCGTTGGAAATTCCACGAGTGCAATGTCTGACCGTACCGGTCGCGTTGGTTGGCGAAACGGAGGGCACGTTCCGCGATGCGCGCCGCATCCAGTCCTCGCCCCAGCTCCTCTAAATGCTGACTCAATTCCATCAGAAAGTTCGGGTCGCGCTGCCCCATTGCCAATGGCACCGCTTTCTTGGCGACAGCGATGGCGTATTGCGTGAGACCGCTTCGCTGGAGTTTTTGCGAAAACTGATACAGTTCGGGAGCCCCACTCGGCGAATTGAGCACCTTCGTCATCAACTCGCGCACCTTGACGGTGTTGCCGGTATGTATGGCAAGTTGTAGCGTGAGGTCATGATACTGACGGCTATTTCGGGGGTCAAGCCCGGCGAGTTCATCAAGCAGGTCTAGTGCCATCTCGTGTTGCCCAGTTTGGATAGAAACAAAAGTGGTGTTGAGTTTGAGCGTGAGGTCATCCGGGAGTTCATTCTGCAACGCCGCGAGGATTTCCCGCGCTTCGTCGCGCTTCCCTTCCCACCAATAGCAGTAACTGAGTGCCAAACCGGGATAGATACGGTTTCTGCCTTCAGCGGCCTCCAACTCGTTCTGGAGTTTGATGTGCAACGCTTCCTGCTGATTCTTCGTCCAAAACTGGATGAAAATCTGCTGGAGATACCGCAAACGGTCTTGGTTGTAGTAAATTGTCGGTGATGGATAGCTGGACTGAATCGGTCGGTATCCGCTGTAGGAGTACAACGAGGGTGCGAGGGTTGCCACGCGTCGGGCATTTGTAACGTTCGGCTTGGTCTGGTCAAAGTGTGTCCAGAATAGCTCAATCCCTTTGTCGGTCTGTCCTTCACGGATATAAGCCGTGGCGAGGGTCTGATAGATGCGGTTATATCGAATCCACTGTTGTGATGCGAGCGATGGGGTACCCCGCACCGAAGTTTGGGTTCTCGCCAACATCGTCGGAATCGGAAGTTGGGTGATAACTTTCTCTGCTGCCTCAATCTTGCCCATCAACAAGAGTGTATTAACCAGCATTGCACCGGTGTTGAAGTCGGTCACTTTTGCAACGTCAAGTTCATCCAACAGTTTTGTGGCATCTGCCCTTTTTCCCTGACGATAGAAGCTGCTGGCGTATTGTGCGACATACCAGAGCCGTGCTTCAGGTGTCAACCCTGTCATTTCGTCGAGCTGTTTTCTCAAGGTTTCATAATCGGGATTCTTCCGCATTAACTGACTCAATCGGATGCCTTGATACGTCAGTTCGTTCGGTGACGCAACAATCAGCCGATTGGTAATTTCCTCAACCTTGTCAGTGTTCCCGGTCAGCGTGTAAATCTGCGCCAACCGTTCGAGGCTTTGGATGTCTTTGGGATTCGCGTCGGCATCCGCCTCCAATTGTTGTCTCAATGTATCGAGTTTCCCTTGCTGTTGTGCGATGGTCGTCAATTGGACGAGCGCGCCGGCTTGAGCCTCCTCAAAACTGTTCGGCCACCACGATTGCCCACTGCCGCCCCTAAATGGTTGTTGCTGAATCCGCCGGGCGAGACTTTGTGCAAGATTGAATTTGCGCGTGCTGATTCCTGGTGGTCCAGAGGTCGGGCGAGGGGCTAGTGCTTTAACGTTCTTCGTCACGTTTTCCGGCGGTTTGGGCATCTGAAGAATCCGCTCGAAGTGTGGTCGAGCGCGGTCGTATTCGTTCATCCCAGCCAACGCTGCACCGACCTGATAAATCGCTTTTGCATCTTTCACCTTTTCGCCCGCACGGTCGAGGGCGGAAAGGGCCTCATCCAACAAGCCGTGCCGAATCAGCAATGTCGCGAGTTTGACCTCTGCCTCAAGGGTCTGGTTTTTCGCGTGCAGCAGTTTCGTCCATGCCTGAATCGCCTCCTGCTCCCGGCCAGCGTCAAACAACAACTCACCGAGGCGTTGCTGATGGATGGGGTCGGGTTGTGCCTTGACGAGTCGCTGTTGATAGCCCAGCGCGTCCTGCATATCGCCAAGGTCGAGGCTGATTTTTACCAGTTGGCCCAACAGCTCTGGATTGTCTCGCTCCCGTTCTAACGCCTGCACCAGTTGGAATCGGGCACTCGGTAGGTCGCTCGCCATGCGGTAGACGTGCGCCAACGCCAAGATGGGGCCCATATCGGATGGCTTGGCTTTCGACATCTGCTTTAGTTTCTCTTCAAATTCGCTACCCCGTCCCAGGTCGTAATACGACTCGGAGAGCGATTTGACAAAGTCGAGTTTGGCCCCGACGCTATCGCTCAACTCCCAGCACCGCCAGTACTGCTCGATGGCCTGTCGGGCGTTGCCTGCAAGTTTGTAAATCTCGGCAAGTTCCGCACGAGTGTCGGTTGCCTCCGGGCGCAGGCGAGTCGCCTGCTTGAGACTGTCGGTCGCAGTTTCATAATCCCCGACCTGCTTGGCAATTTCCGCCAGCATCTGGTGCCCTTCGGGATTGCGTGGGCTATGTGCGACTGCCTGCTTCGCCGCGTCTGTTGCCGCATCAAAATCCATCACGTTCAGATGGGAGCGCGAAATCGCCGCATAGTATTCCCGCGCATTTTCGGGGTCAATCTCGATGAGATGGGTGTAGATGGCGACAGCGTCATCACGGCGACTCTGTTGGGCGTAGATTTCTGCAAGCCAACGGTTCACGCGCACATCGTCGGGTTGGAGGACTTTCGCTTTTGTCAATACTTCAACCGCGTAACTGACATTCCCCAACTTCAGATACATCTTCGCGAGTTGCTTCTGCTGGTCGAACGTTTCAGGTTGTGCCTCCAACGCTTCAAGTTTCTCGCCAAGCGTCCCCTGCCGCCGGTAGATTTCAATCTGCTGGTCTCCCATCTGCTCGGCAAAAAATTCATTGGGTGCGAGTTTCGCGGCTTCCGTATATTGCGTCAACGCTTCGTCGTACTCCTTGTTCTCCATCAGTTGCTCCGCCAACGCCTCACGATATCGATATTCACCCGGCTCCAATGTCACCGCTTCACGACGGGCAGTAATCGCTTCCGTATGGAAGCCCTTGGTGTCGAGCAACTGTGCGAGTCGGTCATGGTTCGCCGCGTTCCCCAAATTGCCTTCAACCATGCGATTCCACGTCTCGACAGTCTGCTCACGATTCCCCTGACGGAGATAAAATTCGCCGAAATACTCAATGTAATCAAGATTATCGGGCGCGAGCGAGATAGCCTTTTCAAATGCGACGACCGCATCATCGAACCATTCATGCCCCGCGTAAATTTCAGCGAGAATGAGGTGCGTTCCGGCGTTCTCTGGGTCACGGTCAATCATCCGCTGGTATGCCCCCCGCGCCCGGGTTTCGTCATCAAGTTGCAGATACAACTCGCCCAGCTCGCGGTAGATGCCGAAATCGTCCGGTTCCTGCTCACTGAGGGTCTCGTATTCTGCCGCCGCTTCTTCAAATCTCTCCGCGTTGCGAAAGACCGCGATGAGGTTGAGGCGCAGGTCGGCATCCGTCGGAGCAAGTTCCAATCCCTTTCGATATGCGGCGATGCCTTCGTCGAGTTGCTGATTTTCGATGTACGCCGATGCCAACAACCCGATTAACTCGGGGTCATTCGGCGTTGCCTCAAGTTTTCCTTGATAGTGTGTGATTAAGCCTTCCCAATTCCCGTCGGCGGCATACATCCCAACGATGCGGTGTTGAAGGTCTTTCCGTAGCCAATTGCCCGGTGCCGTCAACGCCAGGGCCGCATCGTAGCTGGCGAGGGCATCCTGATAATCGCCCTTCTGCTCCTGAAGCTTTCCAATCTCCCGATGACTCAGGCAGACGCGGTACGGGTCATCTTTCTTTATCTCCGCAATCGCCTGATGTTGTGCGATGGCTTGGTCGTACAGTTCCTGCTCACGAAATAGGTCAGCAAGTTCAATCCGGGCGAAGATGTTTTGTGGGTCAATTTCGGCAATTTTACCCCACGCCGAAATCGCTTCATCCACCCGGTCACGGCTGAAATAGGCGCGTCCGAGGGCTTTGTAGAGTGCGGTCAGGTCATCGAGCGTGGCGGCTTGTGATGCAGTTGAGAGTTCAGCCGCCTGTGTCAATGCCGCAATCGCGTCCTCATGCCGACGGAGCATCGCATACGCCCCTCCAAGTGCAACGTGCGGATAGTAATCGTTTGGTGCGAGTTCGACAGCGCGTTGGTAAGCGGCGAGCGTCTCCGCGTCTTTGCCGAGCCGTTTGTGGATGTGTCCAAGGATGAGTTGCAAATTGGAGTTGTTCGGTTGCGTTGCTGCGTCTGCTTGATAATCGGCAACCATTTGCTCCAAACCTGCACCTTCGAGGTAAAATTGGTAGAGGCGGTCAAAGGTACTTCCCTCTTTCGGTTTGCGCTCAAGCATCAGTTTGTAGCGTTCGATGATTTTTTCGTCCGCGGCTGTTTCGTCCTGACCCCGCGCAATTAACGCGAAAACAGTCACGAGATACAAAAGACATAGCACAAGAGCTATCGGTCGGTTTCTATAGTTAAACATAGGGGCAAACATGGGATTCTCCTTTGCAAAATTTGGATTGGTGAAGGGTTCAAAAAATCAGGACAACACATAAACATCAACAAACTTCTCATAATAGTGCAATTGATTGCGCGTTCTTTTCTTCTTTGCGTTATTATATCATATCGTCTCAAGTGTGAAAATGCAAATATCTGAGGCCAATAAAAAAGCCCCGTTTTCATAAACAGGACTTTTTTATCCGCGGCTCGTAGGGGCGGGGTCTCCCCGCCCGCTTGTTGACAGTTGGGACGTAGGGGCGGGGTCTCCCCGTCCGCAATACGCAATTGATTGCGCGTTCAGTTCATTAGAATGTTTGGGTCAAACGCACCAATGACAAACGACCAATTTCCGGGGTTCCAATAAATTCCTGATGCTTACGGTTCAGGAGATTTTGTACCGTCACCGAAAGGCGCGGCTGGGGACCGAATGGCAAATCGTAGCCCGCGCTTAAATCAACCGTGTAATACGATTCGATATCGCCAATGTAAACCCCCGAATTCACAGGGAATCCAGCCACAAAACGCATCCGGAGCCCCGCCCCCAATCCTAGAGTGGGGTTGAGGTATTGAACATTTCCCCCGAATTTATTCGTAGGCGCGTTGAGGGCGATATCCCTGAGCTCGTTCTCGAATAAGTCCTTGCTGACGAACGAATAATTTCCTCCGAAACTCCAATTCGGATTGAGGTAATAGGTAAAGTTGCAATCTAGCCCGTTGAGCGAGATGTCGCCGTAGTTGCGATAAGTCAGCATGACTGCGTTTGGGTCTCCCACCTCGTTAGGTGTTACTGTGCCAAAGGGTATGAAAGCGGGACCGTTGCTATCCGTACCAGCCACGAACAACTTTACCAACTCATCAACAGGGGAACCGTTCCCGTTACCGCCTTGAGCGGGAGTGTCAAACGCAAGCAGTGCCTGCTTAAGTACAGCGTTTTTGGGGTCGTTTAACGCCACCGTGAGCTGCTGCCCGATGGAGTCCCCTAACGTTTTCGCGTCCAAGAACACATTCGGGGTTTCAACGACCAAGGGGCCGACGAAATCGTTAATTTTTGTGTGATAGACATCGGTGGAAAAAGCAAATTTGTTCATGAGAATCCCTTTGTAACCCAACTCATACGTTTGTGTAATCGTTGGCTTCATCGGGTCAACGTCAGCTACATCTCCAACCTCAGTAAATTCTCTTGTTTCTGGATTAAGTGTGCGTAAGACGTTTTTTACCCCAGTTACCTGCTGTGGGATGACGTTGGCAAACCCATTAGAGAGGTCTGTCACTATGGATGTTACAAGTCCTTCTACCACTGGTGCTGGCAGTCCTTGAATCACTGCCGGGATCAACTGTTGAACCGTTGCGGGAGGCAGTGCGGCAATCGCACCCGGTTGCTGCAATGCTGGTGGTAGTAATTGAACCACTTGCGGCGGTAGCCCTGACACTATTGCTTGGATTGCCGCTGGGGACTGTGCTTGGAGGAGTTTTGGCAGTGCTTCAACGGTGAAGGTTTGCTTCAGACCTGCTTCAAAAACTGGCCGGGCCTGGCTCATGACGGCACCTCGCCCGACGCTCCACATGACGTTGGTAAAAACGGGGTCATCAAGGGGAATGTGAGCGTCGTCTGGTAGCTTTGCCAACGGTGAGAAGGGTGAGCGAAACTGTGGGCGTCCATCCGGACTTCTTTTGAAAGTGAATCCTGTTTCGGCGGGGACACCCTGTGCCCGAACGTCGATACTGGGACTGAAGCCTAATGCGGGTTGAAGCTTGGGACCTAACCCAAACGCGTCTTCGGCTGACAGAACGTCGAGGAACAGATTCGAGGTTCCTGGGGTACTGAAGGCACGGTTATAGGTTACTCTCAAGTTATGGTCGTTGTTTGGTTGGAGGACAAGCCCGACACGCGGTGAAAAGACCAGATCGTTGATACGGTTGTGGTCATCAAGCCGAGCGGCAGCAATGAACTTTAACTCCGGCAGGATTTTGGTTTCTGACTGTAAATAAGTACCTATCTCGTTGATGTTGTCATTATCCTCATTGCTACCATTAATCGACCCTTCGGTATCGGGGCGGGTCAGCAACAGGTCTAGCCCGTAAGTAAAGCGTTGACGCCCTCCAAGGCTGTAGCCGTGTTGAATCTGCCCAACATACAGGTCGGAATTGTCGATGATTGGTTGACCGGTCCGCAAGAGATAGGTATCCGCCGCATCGCTACGATTCCAAAAGGCTTGTGCAAAGAGATCTTTGTAAATGAACCGTCCTTGGACATAACCGTAAGTCCAGTTTTTGGTTTGACCGGCACCAATACCAGTTAGTTCGGTACCAGTGGTTTGCGTGAAACCACTCGCGAGAATCGCTGTCATCTCATCGCTGGGACGATAATCAACGCGGAATTCGCCACTGGCTTTGTACGTATCAAAGTCAGGTGCTCCTTCGCCTTCGAGATCGGCTAATGCTCGTCCTTCCTCCCAATCGTTCCCTCGAAAATAACCGCCTGAAAGCTTATAGCCGATCTGCTCATTGAAAACGCCTGCATGTCGAAGCGAACCCATGAGTACGCTCCGCTCACCTCCACCAAGGCTGACGGTTGTTCCTTGAGAATTGAACGGCGAGCGGGTGAGGATGTGCATGACACCGTTGGCACTGTTTGGACCGTACAACGCCGCGCCAGGGCCTGAGACGACTTCAATCTGTTCAATATCTTCACTTGTGGTTGGGATGAGACTGTAAGAGTTGACACGCAGAGAGGGAACACGAGCAATACGATTGTCAACGAGCGACAGAAGCGACCCCGAAAAGACGTTGTTGAAACCGCGGACGACAATATGCGATGAGTTCAGTCCAGAGGTCACAACATCCACCGCACGCACCGATTTTAAGTGTTCGGCAACATTCGATGCGACACGGTCTTTGAGTTGCGAAGAGTCAATAAGGGCGACTGACGCAGGAGCCTCAAGCACCTTCTCCCGGCGGCGCGATGCCGTAACGGAAACTTGGTTGAGTTGAATGATTGTTGAGGAAAGTGCAATTGCTACCGATTTGGTTTCGTCGGCGGTCAGCCCAACGTTTGCCATAACCGCCTCGACATAACCGGGGGAAGATGCGGTAATCGTGTAGACACCGGCAGCCAAATCTGTCATAAACGCACCGGTTGCATCGCTAACGCCTGTAGCAGTCTCGCCGGACTCGGGCGTGACGGTAATCGAAATACCGTTCAGTTTATCGCCAGTTTGGGCATCTGTCACCATGACGTTCAGGGTTGCGGCTTGAACTGACACCGCCGCTACAGCCAAAACAGCGAATAAGGCTAATAACAAGACACTGTGTAGATTCAGTTGCTTCATTAGATTATCTCCTTTTTTTGTTGGTTGCCGCCTTGACAGGCAGCATGTCAGAAACCGAAGTTTTTCAGACAATTTTTCAACCCAAAACTTGAATCCCTCCAGTAAATTATACAATTGATAAGCCTATCAGTCAACCTCATTTTCAAAAATAGATACATCCGTGTCAGCGAGTAGGTTGGATTGAACGGACATGAAAAATCAGAAGCATCCGGCTCGGTTTTGGGGTCTGGACCATGTACTTTTTAGTTACAGGCTCTTGATCATAGATTCACCTATTCAGTGATTACGATGCTTTATCCACGAGTTCGTTGTCTCGCCTTGCTATCCTAACCAGACATCCCCTCCTAGAGTCTATATTCTCTATTGGGTATTCGCCTTGTCCCTTTGCTTCTCACCTCACCGTTTGCAGCGACGCAATTAAGGTTAGGTTATCAGATGTGAGTTTCTGATGTGGAATTGAACCCCAATATATTGAGTTACCCAACAGCGCACTTTAGATTTCACTATAAACAGGGTCTTAGAGGATGAGTTGATGCGCTCAGTCATTGCTACTCCGTCGAGGCATCGACGCGTCGTACACTCAATCGTACCGAATGCCCATCGATGTTATCTTCATCCTGCACGGCATCCGCTTCCGGTGGTGCGGCATGGAGTTCATGACTAAGGGTTTCGTCGGCGATAAACTCCCTCCAATCGCTGAACACCTGCGCTAACGTTTCGTCCGCTTCATACGTGGTAGTGATGCGGTCATCAAGATTGAAATCCGCGTCCTTCCGAAGATTCTGGATACGTCGAACCACCTCTCGCGCCAACCCCTCCGACTCCAGTTCTGGTGTCAGTTGTGTATCCACAGCAACGGTCAGCCCGCTTTCCGTGACAACAACCAACCCTTCCGGCTGTTTCTGTTGAACATGCACCTCGTCCGATGCGATTTCGACCATTTCGTTCTCTAATTCAAGCGAGAATGATTCACCGTGTTCGATCTGTTGTAGAATTGTTGCGGTCTGCTCGGCATCCATTTCGGCAAACAGCTCGCGGATGGCCCTGAGATGTTTCCCCATTCGGGGCCCCAGCTTTCGATTATCCGGCAACAGCCTGTAACTGGTCAGTTGGTCGGCACTTTCGACAAACGTTACCGTCTTGACATTCAACTCGTCAGTGATAAGGGCGACCATTTCCGCATCTATGGTCATTCGGTCGGGGAGATGAATTACGGCACGACTTAATGGCTGTCGAACCTTCAAATTGGCAGAAGCGCGAGCGGCAAGCCCAGCTTTTACGAGGGTGCGGGTGGTACCCATACTTTCGACCAATCCTTCGTCCATCAGGGCTTCCTGCGGTTGCGGCCAGTCGGTGTGATGAATGGATTCCGGTGCGTCCGGCTCTACCGAACGGACAAGATTCCGATAAACCGCTTCAGTAACAAAAGGCACAAACGGTGCCAACAGGCGAGCGAAGGTCACGACGACGTTGTACAAGGTACGGTATGCGGATGCTTTGTCTGTGTCCGCTTCCGATTTCCAGAACCGTCGCCGACTCCGCCGCACATACCAATTTGAGAGGTCGTCAAGGAAACGCTCAATGATACGGCAGGCCCTATCCGTCTCAAATGCCTCCAACCCATCGGTTACACCCCTGACCGTATCTTGGAGTCGTGCCAGTATCCAATGGTCTAAGATATTTTCGACGGGTTCTTGTGTGCCGTGTTCCCAAAATCCGGCTTCCGGCTTCCAGCCATCAACGTTTGCATAGGTTGTCAGGAAACTGTACACATTCCAGAACGGGATGAGGAATTGGCGTCTGACCTCATCGGCGCGTTTGTAGCCGAAGAGCAGATTCTGCTCCGGTTTTGCGGCGCAATACATCCAGCGCATCACGTCTACGCCCATCTCCTCGGCAGCGTCATCGAACCAGATGGCGTTGCCCCAAGATTTGTGCATTTCGCGTCCATCTTCGGCACATACCATTGCGTAGGTAAAGATGTTCTTGAAAGGCGAGCGGCGTTCCAAAACGGTACTCATCGTGAGCAGGACATAGAACCAGTTGCGAAACTGACCGGGAAAGCTTTCGCTGATGAGATCTGCGGGAAACCATTTCTCCCAGTAGTCACGGTCTGTGCGGTACCCCATCGTGCTAAAGCTGACAATACCCGCGTCCAGCCACGGATTCCCGACATCCGGGATGCGCGAAATTTTTGCACCACAGTCCGGGCAGGCAATTTTCACCGCATCAATCCATGGTCGGTGCGGTGTATGGCCTTCAAATTCCTCCCAACCTTCGACAGCACGTTCCTTCAATTCCTCCCGACTCCCGACGACATGGAAGTGGTCGCATTCTCGGCACTCATAGATGGGCAGTGCCAATCCCCAGTAGCGCTTCTTGGAAATCATCCAGTCGTGCATGTTGCGGAGCCAGTCGAGCTCGCGGGCGAGGCCGAAACTCGGATACCACGTCGTCTCGTTGCGGACAACCTCCATAATCTGATAGCGGAGATTGGACTCCTTCTCTTCCGCTGTGACCGCTTCATAAGGTTTGTCAAGCTGCTCACCCATTGAGATAAACCACTCGTCCACGAGACGGAAGACCAATTCTTCTTCACATCGCCAACAGACAGGATAGCGGTGGGTGTAGTCTTCAAGGCGGTACACGACCTCTTTACCCTTCAGATTCTCAAAAATTTCGTCGGCGACGGTATGCACATAGCGTCCCGTCATCCAATCAAATCCCTCACCATAGATGCCCTCCGCCTCCAATGGAGCGATGACCACCAGCCCATGTTCTTTGCTCAACTCAAAGTCCTCCGCCCCGCAACCGGGAGCGGTGTGGACGATTCCTGTCCCCTCTGCCTCTCCTACTTCTTCCCACAGCACAATGCGATGTTGCTCGGCGGCACCAGAGGTTTGCTGGGCGGGCAGTTCGTCAAAGGGCCCATCATAAGTCCACCCCTCCAACTCACTCCCCAATTTCTCCGAAAGCACCTGATACGACCCACGGATGGCATTCTCCAACGCCCCTTCGCTCAACCAGAGGCGATGTCCATCATGTTCAATGAGCACGTAGGTCAGTTCTGGATGTACCGCAGCGGCGACATTACTGGTCAATGTCCACGGCGTTGTTGTCCAGACCAGCAGGCTCTCGTCGGGGCGATTGCGGAGCGGGAAACGCAGGAAGATACTGGTGTGCGTTAATTCGCGGTATCCGTCGGTAACGATTTCGTGCTGGCTGATACCTGTATCGCATCGGGCACACCACGGCATCACGTCTCTACCTTTGTAAATCCACCCTCGGTCAAAGCACTGTTTCAGCATTGCCCAGATGGTGTAGTTGTTCTCATTTGAAAAAGTAAAGTACGAACCGCCCAACTCAGCCAATCCCAATCGCCCGACCATCTGCTCAACGGTATCGGTCACGGGGCCGTTCGGGCCTTCAATGGTGATGGTCTGGGTCGGGTCTTCAGCCATCTTCGCTTCGAGCATTCGCAACTTATCGGGGTTATCCCACTCCATCCAGTAACCCAATCGGATGGATTGCTCAGTCATTGTCGCTGCATACTTGAGTACCGTTTGCTTGCAGGCGTTGACAAATTTGTCCATCCCGTATGTTTCAATGTCTTTCTTACTCTTGAAACCCATTTCGCGCTCAACATTCACCTCAACCCAAAGCCCCTGACAGTCAAACCCGTTCTGGTAGCGCGTCTGATAGCCCTGCATTGCCTTGAAGCGATGATAGAGGTCTTTGTAAGTTCGCCCCCATGCGTGATGGACACCCATCGGGTTATTGGCGGTGATTGGGCCATCAACGAAACTCCAGCGTGGGGCATTTTCGCGGCGTTTTTTGAGTTCCCCAAATACATCACGCTTATCCCAGAACTCCAACATAGTGAGTTCTTGGGCGATAAAATCAATTGTATTCGGTACGTCTTTAAACATCTTCTGCTCCTCTTTGAAAGAATTGGCTCATGGTCAATACAAACAAAAACGCCCACCACCGAACCGTTTCGATGATGGGCGTTAATATATTTCTGATGGATTATGAAGTGCAGTTCACGGCTTCCGCACCAGCCCACCATCGCAGGACGAGGCAATAATAATGCCTATCAAAATGGTAATCGCAATAAACAGAAGGCGAGTCGTCTTGCTTGTCGAGATGGTGTGGGTTGATGGGTATGATATCAAAGGATTCTCCTCGTTTGAAATCTAAGTAATTGTAATTATATCAGAAAACGGGTGAGACTGTCAACCGAAATTTCTATTTGTCCAACTTTCCTTCGATTTTCCGTGCATGTATCGCCAGCAGTGCGAAGCAGGTTGTTTGCAAATTTGCTGTCGGTTCTTTGAGTTCTATGGGTGTTGCGCTGATAAAACTGCCATCCTCCTGCTGAACTTCTCTCAGGTATCCAATCGCAATCTTGTCCGCATTCAGCGGGTCTTGTCCGGCGGCGAGGGCCATAATCGCGTAAGCGGTAATCTCAGGGTCGCTTGCTCCCCCTTTCCGTTTGCCAAATCCGCCGTCCTCATTCTGCGCCTGTTTTAACCACGCAATCTGTGCATCGATATCGTAAGCGAGCGATAACCCCTGTAAAACCCACGATGTCACAAATAGGTCTGAACTTTGGCCGCGCAACCGTGACCAGCCGCCATCCGGATTAATTCGGTGGGGGTTTGCCAACCAATCGGCAGCTTTGGATGCGGGAGTGTAACTTTGCTTGTAGTTCAACCGTCTGAGTCCAGCGAGAACAGCACCTGTATAGACCAGATCTCCGGGCTGAAGCATCTTCGCCCCCCAACTTCCATCTTCGTTTTGGGCTTCTTTGAGCCAGTTGCCCCCTTTAAGTCGCGCTTCCGGATCGGTCTCGGCGTAGGAGAGCGCGAGCAACACGAAAATGGTATGCGCGGTATTGCCGTTCCAACTGCCATCGGGTCTCTGGCGATGCCTCAGATACGCGACCCCTCTGCGGATAACCTTTGAGCCGGTCCCCCAACCTTTGGCAATCAATGCCTGTATTGCAAGGGCAGTGATTTCAACGTCACTCGCCTGCCCGGCGACGAGCGGCCAACCGCCATCAGCGTTTTGCTGTTTGACGATGTATGATGTCGTCAGCTCAATGGTCTCGTATAGCGATGGAGCGGCGTTTGCCTCTATTGCGTAGAGACTTAACGCGATAAATAGAAAACATTGGCACAGCGTGGATATCGAGCGATTTCTTTTCATTTTAGCCTCCATGAATTTCGTCATCAGAACGGGTCATTTAGCGATGCGGTTCAATAACGACTTTGTACACCCCTTCTTGGCCTAGCATCTGAATTCCCGCTTCAAGTTGCACCAAAGGAAGATGCTGGGTGATGAGCACGTTGAGCGGCGCAGTTGTGGTCTGCAAGAAATCCAAGGCGGTCTGGAATTGGATCTGCGGATATGCCCACACGCCACAAATGTCTAGGTCTTTATTGCAGATCTGATGGGGGCGCACCTCAACCGAACCTGAATCTGTATAATGGCCGACCTCGATAACTGTGCCCCCACGTCTGACAAGGTCTAATGCTTCAGCAAACACGCCGGGCAGGCCCGCGCATTCGATAACTATATCAACCCCGACACCGTTGGTTAGTTCCTGAACTTGTGCAATTCGTTCTTCTGGCGTGCTTTGGCCAACGTTAATTGCAACGTCTGCCCCCATCTGTTTTGCCATCTCCAACCGGCTGTTTACAATATCTGTAGCAACTATTGTACCGGCACCTGTGTGTCGTAGTACCGCAACAACCAAAAGGCCAATTGGGCCGCAACCGAGGACAGCAACACTATTCCCTATCCCGTACCCTTCCCCTACTTGCGGTACCCCCGGCGCGCAAGCACGTTCGACTGCGCGGGTCGCAACAGCGACTGGCTCTGTTAGGACGCGGATGTTTTCGGGTATCTCATCGGGCATTTTATAGACCCAAGAATTGCCGTGGATGTAGGTATATTCTGAAAACTCACCTGTCAAGTGCGGCGGGCTTTCACAGTTGCTAAACCCGTAGATGGTTCGGTTTGTACACAATGTTGGACGGCTTGGGAACCGCAAACAGTAGTAACATGTGCCACAGTTTTTCGACCCCGGAACGACTGTCACCTGATCGCCTTCTTTGATAGGGCCGCCCATCACATTCATTGCGCGATTCGCATCTTTACCGATGTCCGCAACTGTACCGACGACTTCATGGCCGGGGATGACCGGAAATTTCAACGCTGTATGACCGAGATACATGTGTTTATCGCTACCGCAAATACCAACCGCATCGACTTTAAGCAACAAGGCATCGTCTGCGGGTGTCGGTTTTGAGAACTCTCGAATCTCGATCTGGCCCGGTTCTACCATTACTGCGGCGTGTACTGCCATGGTCAATACTCCTTACAATATGAGATTTCTGCTGTGCTACGACCTACTGTTTAATCAGCTGATCGATTCGGCTTAGCATTGCCGATGCTTCTGCCGAGTCAATCTGTTCCAACGGCGCAATCAATTGGATTCGACCAGCCTGATTAATGAGCACAACCGTACAGTTTTTTTGCCCCATTCCGTATTGTTTGGAAACTTTCCCATCCCAATCCAAAAGGATGTTCGGTACCTCAGGTTTATCCGGGCTTCGCTGAAGTTCAGCCTTGATTTTGCCTTTCAGGAGCAGTCGGGCAAACAGGGGTAAACTGGAGGCGTTGAAGAGCGGAAGTACCCGCAACCTATCAGTATACCGTTCATTGAATAGGCGAAGCCACTCCCCGCTTCCGTCCACGCCCTCCTTATCACACCCCAAGAGCAACACATTTTCCCCGCGAAACTGAGTCAGGCGAAATTCGGTATCATACTGGTCTTTGAGGGTAAAATCCGGCGCGATGGTCCCGGGAGTCAGTACAATCTGTAGGGTGCCACACGCGGATAGCGCAAGGATGAGACACCCTGTTATCAACGTGAAACGACACGGATGCAAGAGACAAGCTATAGATGCCGGGTTCAGGATATGGGTGTTCGTCAACGGCACCTAGTGCGACCAAATCGGAGGTAAAATTTTTGTGAGTTTGAAGAGACTTTCCAGATTGTGTGCGGGTAGGAAGTAATCAACATACGGTAACGCGGTGCGGATGCCGCGGCAAATCGGTTGATATCCTTCGCTACCGAGTAGCGGATTCAGCCACATCAATCGGTATGCTTGACGATGTAGCATCTCCATAGCGTGCTGTAATAATTTTGCATCGCCTCGATCCCAGCCGTCACTGATGAGTATCACAACAGTCTTGTATGACGAAAAAGACCGCGCAAATTCACGATAAAAAGAGATGATACTCTCGCCAATCTTTGTTCCACCCGACCAATCGGGTACGGTCTCGGCCATTTCGCGGATGCCTGCTTCTACACCTTTCCGACGGATAAGCCCGGTAACGTTGGTCAGACTGGTGCTAAAGACAGCGACCTCAATCTCCCGAATCTCTTTCTGCATCCCGCAGATAAACTGGATGAGAAATTTCGAGTAGCAATCCATAGAACCGCTCACATCACAAAGCAACAGAATCTTGTTCTTCTTAATTTTCGGACGTTTGCGGACAATTTTTAACGGTTCACCCCCATAAGCGATATTTTTACGCCAACTTCGCCTAAAATCGATCGTCTTTCCTTTTACCCCGAACTCTTTTCGTCGGCTTAACTTCGTTGCGAGTAGTGCGGCAAATTTGGCGATAACTTCACGCGCTTTTTCGACATCTTCCTCTGTGAAGCGGCTAAAGTCCTTTTTCGTGAATACGTCGTCGGGGCTATAGGAGATTGACGAATCCGACGATTGGTCGCCCTCTTCGTCGAGGTTCGTCCAGCCTTCAACCTCTAATTGCTCGTCTTCAGCGTCAGAGAGGGCTTGAAGCGATGTTTCATCCAGTTCGTCGGTATTAAGCCCAAATACGTCCAGTTCTGGTCGGGGATGCCGCCAAAAGAGATTGAAGGCAATATCGAATACCGCCCGATCCGATTCATTCGCAATCAGATTGGTTCTCGCGGCGTGGTAAAATTCCTCACGTTGTCCAATATCAATCAACTCAACACTTCGACAAAAGCTAATCTGATTGGTCGTAGTGACGTTCACATCCATCCGCTTGAGCAGGCGACAGAAGGCTGTAATTTCTTGAAGGAGGTTGTTTTGATTCATCGGTTTCCTTTCTTCTGAGTTGGCATAGAATACAATACCATAATTCTGTGGAATCGTCAAGGAAGTCGTTTTAGCATACGTTGAAATCTAGCGTTCCCTCTTATAATCTCACACTGTTTGGAATTTTGCAACACCAATTTCCAGACACATCATTGCCCAATCTCGTGCGATTTGAAAATTTTAATTCACCGTTTCTGTGCATTTGACAGACAACCTAAGCCACGAAACCGTTATTCTACGCACCTTTTCACCCATTGCCGATCATGGCACATAACTTGCGCCAATGCCGTAGGCGGAAAACCTGTAACACCATCAATTGAAAAAATGGAGGCAAACGCTCAGGCATAAGGCCCTATTTAGTTTTCAGTGAAAGGAGAGACATTCCAATGCGTTGTGCCAATATCGTTGGACTTGTGTTAATACTCAGTTTAACTTTCGTTCCATTCGTTTCCACACAGAATGAGCATACAGTATTTATTGGGGTTCCGACATCAATACTTGAGGCCCGCTCTGTGAAGGAAGATACAAATTTCCCAACAGGAATTTATCAGCAGCACGGAAAGTTACCTGAAGAAAACTCTGCTCGGTACATTTGCGAGCTCATCAAGAGGGGTGAAAAGTATTACTTGAAAGCCAATTTGTGGAAACTTCAGAAAGAATGCGGAGTGATTAGAATTGATACGGCCCCTCCCTATATCCTATTCAAATCTGTCGGAGATAGCCCAACTTATATCCGGATGCTCAATCCACTCTGGAAGGATGACCCTACCATCCAAAAGCTCAATGGAGGCTTCGAGTACATGGAGCACACAATAGAACCGGGGCTTGGCGTAAAGCTGTTCTTTGGGAGGGCATCTTTCATTGACCCTGCCTTTCAGAAAAAGGCAGAAAAAACGAAATGAGGCACGTTTAAGGACTAGCCAAATTCGCATAAGCCGCTATCACGACCATACAAAGATTTCTTCGTCATCACTGGACATGGCGAAAAAAGCCGCTAGTACGATACGCGGTGTATCCCCCCGAACGGGTGGAACTTCGTGGATGGTCTCGGAACAGAAGACGTAAAAATCACCCGGTTCGAGTTCAACGCGAATACGCTCAATGCCTTGTTCAGCGGCGTACTGGCGGAAGGTGTGATTCTGTAGCTCTGCTTGCAGGTCAGGTGTCCATTGGCGACGGTAGAGATAGGCTTGTCCGGTTTCTCCGTCATCTTCTGCGTTCTGGAAGCAGAGCACAGCTGCGAACTGTTTCTCGAAACGAGATACTTCGTAGTTGAACAATTTGGAGCGTTTCGACACTGAATCGAAGTGAGGGCTGTGCCCGACCGATTCATAGTAGGTGCGGAAGATTGCCGGACCATAGCGTCGTCCATCCGGTTCGTGAGCGACCATCACGCGCTTATCGGGAGCGAGTTTAGACAGCGTGGTATAGATAAACTCGACCGGGTTATCATAACCATCGAACAAGGTTGCAAAGAGGTCGTGGGTTTGTGTTGCGTGTTGGAAGAATTGGTCGGGCTCTTTTGAATGCCTACCGAGACTCGTACCGATATCCACACGCGGCACTGCGGTGTCACCGTCGGTTGTTCGTGGGTCGTAGAGCAAACCTCGCTCATAAAACCGCTTGACCAACCCAACACAGTGGTCTGGCTGAAAAGCGCGGCGCATGATGACAGCAGGGATATGACCGTCCCCCAGAGCGTTTAGTGGACGTGGGGATTTTGCCATGATTGTTTTCAGATCGGGTCCAAGGGGTATCCATTCTTGGTCAGAGGGCATCACTATTCTCCGTGTATCCGTTAGTATTTTGCAAATTCAATCGTTGGCGATTCACCTCGTAAAGCACGACCGAGGTTGCAACAGCACTGTTCAAGGAGTCCGCTGCACCGAACATCGGGATAGTAACCAGCGCATCACATATACTATTAAAATCGTCGCTCATCCCGGACTGCTCCTTGCCGACGACGAGAATCGTTGGTCCGGTGAAGTCGTACTGGTCTATCGGTTTTGTGGCACGGGGGTCTGTTCCAACGAGCTGTAGTTTTGGAAGCTGTGTGCGAATTTCATCGAGCCAGTCCGCTAGAATTTGAGGGGTGCTGATGCGAATCACAGGTAGCGCGAACAGCGACCCCATCGTCGCCCGGACAGTGTTTGGGTCATAGAGGTCAACCGCTGGTTCCATAATTAACACCCCATCGCCCCCCATCGCATCACCGGAGCGGATAATTGTACCCAAGTTTCCGGTATTCTGTGGGCGGTCTAGTAAGACAGCGACCAAGTCGGGTCGAAGGGGTATCCGCTTGAGGTCATCTTCTGCCTGCGTGACAATCGCCAATAACTCAGGATAACCTCTCTCGCTGAGCTTGTACATCAGGTCTTCGGTCACTTGCAGATGTGTCAAAGCATCGGATTCTGCCACCGTTTTCTTGCCCCAATCCGAACGCACCAGCGTTGGCGAATAGATCAACTTCTTTATATGCCAACCGTGTTGATACGCTTCAGAAATCGCTTGTACGCCTTCGACGAAAAATTCGCGATACGCTTTGCGCGCCTTGCGTTTATGGAATAGCTGGCGGATGTATTTAATCTGTGGATTTGAGGTAGAGCGAATGAGCATTGTCAGCCTGGCAGCCCGTTGCGTATATTCCGGTCTATTTGAAAAGGAAGGACTGATTTGACAAAACTGAGCAGAATATGGAGAACCTACGGACACTCGCGGATTTTACGATGCGATACTGGCGACGACAATGCGCTCGATTCCTGCATAATCTTTTATAACCCGATGCGTGTTATACGTTGAATGAGCTTTGATCAGTTCTTGAACGTGATTGCTCTGCTCGTGTCCAATCTCCAGAGCGAGTTTCCCGTCAGGCTTCAGGAATTGAGGTGCATCGGCAATGAGGCGGCGAATCACGTCTTGCCCATCCGCATCGGCAAAGAGGGCGATTGCCGGCTCATAATCGCGCACATCCGGTTCAAGTGTCGAGCGATTATCTGCGCTCACATAAGGGGGATTGCAGACAATCCAATCAAAACGGTGATTGTCCAATTCCTTCACGGATTCAAAAAGGTCGCCTTGCAGAAAAGTGATCCGATTCGCAACATTATGCAAATCCGCGTTCTGTTTTGCGACTTCGAGGGCTTCTTCGGAAATATCTGTAGCGACGATCTTCCAATCGGGGCGGTTGACAGCTAGACTGACTGCAATCGCTCCGCTACCGGTCCCGATGTCGATTAAACAGCACGGTTCCTGATGTTTGAGCACCGTTTCGACGAGCATCTCGGTTTCTGGTCTCGGAATCAGGACCCGCGAATCAACATAGAAATCGAGGGACATAAACTCTTTGTGGTTCGTGAGGTAACTCACAGGGGCACGCGCCACGCGCTTCTTGACCAGTTCTCGAAAAGCCGAAAGCTGCTCTTGGAAAACAGGCATATCGAAACTCAGGTAAATCTGTAATCGGCTCTTCTGTAGGACATGCCCGAGCAGTAACTCAACATCAAGGCGAGGGGTAGGGATACCGTGACGCTCAAAGTATTGCGTCGTCCAGTGGATGAGATCGATAATACGCCAAGTTTTCACAGCTATAGAGTATTCAATTTCTCCGCCTGATCAGCGGCTATCAAAGCGTCAATGAAACGAGAGAGGTCTCCATCTAGGACACTATTCGGCTCATGGATGCTCAACCCGATGCGATGGTCGGTCACTCGGCTTTGCGGGAAGTTGTATGTCCGAATCTTTTCACTCCGGTCCCCACTGCCCACCATCGAGCGGCGGATTTTTGCGCGTTCTTCATTTTGCTCCGCTTCCATCTGTTCAAGCAGACGTGAGCGTAAGATCTTCATCGCCCGAGCCCGATTCTTATGCTGTGATTTTTCATCTTGGCAGGTCACAACAAGCTCGGTCGGTAGGTGTATGATTCGTACCGCTGAATCGGTGGTATTTACACTCTGTCCGCCGGGCCCGGAGGAACGCATCGTGTCAATCCGTAAATCGGATGGGTCAATGACGAGGTCAACCTCTTCTGCTTCAGGCAATACCGCAACGCTCACAGCAGACGTATGAATCCTACCGTTTGTCTCTGTAGCAGGCACCCGTTGAACGCGATGGATACCGCCCTCGTACTTGAGTTTGCTGTATGCACCTTCCCCGATGATGGAAAAAACGACCTCCTTAAAGCCTTTCAAACCCGTTGAATGCGAATTAAGCATCTCGATTTTCCAATTCTGTCTCTCTGCATACCTCGAATACAGCCGGAACAGTTCAGCGGCAAAAAGGCTCGCTTCTTCCCCACCAGTGCCCGCTCGAATTTCCATGATGACATTTTTCTCATCGTTCGGGTCTTTGGGAAGCATCAGCATCTTCAGGTCTTCTTGCAACTGGTCTTTTTTTGCATTGAGAAATCTGAGTTCCTCCTTGGCGAATTCAATAAATTCCTCATCGGTTTCACCCTCAATTAGAGCTCGGGTTTCTTCGATTTCTGATTCCGTCTTTTGGTGTTCTCGATATGCCGAAACAATCGGTGCTAATTCTGCATGACGCTTAGCAAGCTGTTGTAATCGCTGGTAATTTGAAATCTGCGCCGTATCGGCTAATGATTTTTCAATTTCTAAATATGTCGCTTCAATATCTTTGACCTTATCAAACATCTTAGGGCACCACCTCCGTTTGCAATGGCAGGCATGAACCGCCTCTACGCATCCTTGCGGATGGATGGGTGGCAAGGAGCGTAAAGTGAGCGCGATTTTTTAATGTAATGAGTAAAATGTGCACCGTATTAATCGCGTAGTTTCACGCTTGTTCTTCTTGGTCTTCGGCCGTAAGCCCATACCGGCGCCGGAAGCTTTCGACACGACCTGCTGTGTCAATAATCGTTGATTGCTGTCCGGTGTAAAATGGGTGACACGCCGCACAAATATCCACACGCATTTTAGACTTCGTGGAAACGGTTTTGTATGTCACCCCACATGCACAGGTGATATCGCAATCCATGTTTTCCGGATGAATATCAGTTTTCATAGTAATATGACCTCCTGAATATACTTTGACTCTGTCACATTTCTTCGAGTCAATATCACGTTTTGTGTCAATTCAAAATTGACCGCTTATAAGCGATGCTTTATCCAAAATTCCTTACGGGCTCTTTTTTGGGGCCGTCAACCATCATTTCGAGGAATTCCTCATTATTCTTCGTTTTCTCTAACTGTTCCACGAAGAGCTCCATTGATTCACCTGTGCTCATCTGCCTCATATACTTACGCAAAACCCACGCTTTGCGAAGGACTTCCGGCTTGAGCAGTAGTTCTTCACGGCGTGTCTTGGATCGGTCGATGTTAATTGATGGGAAGATTCGCTGATCTAACAGAGACCGCTCGAACCAGATTTCCATGTTGGCTGTACCTTTGAATTCCTCAAAGATATGCTCATCACCCCTGCTTTCGGTATCAATCAACACGGTAGCGATAATTGTTAGGCTTCCGCCTTCCTCAATCTTCCGTGCGGCACCGAAAAACTTGCGTGGCTTCACGAAAGCCATTACATCCAAGCCACCCGTCAACGTTTTACCGCTTGATGGCGTAACGATGTTACATGCGCGTGCGAGGCGGGTCATGCTATCCAACAGAATGACCACATCTTTGCCGTACTCCACCCATCGTTTCGCCTTTTCAATAACCATCTCTGCGACCTGAACGTGTCGTTCCGCGGGTTCATCGAACGTTGAACTGACCACCTCTCCCTTGACCGTTCGTTCAAAATCGGTCACTTCTTCCGGGCGTTCGTCAATTAGAAGCGCGATGAGGTGAACTTCTGGATGATTGGCAGTAATACCGCTCGCAATGTTTTTCAAGAGCGTCGTTTTGCCACTATAGGGCGGTCCGACAATCAGTCCCCGCTGGCCTTTACCAATCGGGGCCATTAGGTCAATAATACGCTGTGAAAACCCTTTCGGATCGTGTTCGAGTGCCAACTGTTCATAGGGGGAGACAGGTGTGAGATTGTCAAAAAGAATTTTATCCTTTGCAGATTCCGGATCACCATCATTAACTTTCTCAATCCGTAGCAGTGCAAAGGAGTATTCCTCTTTCTCGTCCCCTTTCTTAGGGGGCCGGATGTGCCCCTCTACGAGGTGACCGGTGCGGAGATCGAACCGACGAATCTGAGAAGGGGACACATAGATATCGTCGTTACTTTGTAAATAATTATACCGAGACGACCTGAGAAAACCGTATCCTTCAGGCAAAATTTCAAGGACACCTTCTCCAAAAAGCAAGTCACTGTTTTCTGCTTTCGCTTCAAGGATCCTGGCAATCAATGCTTGCTTTCGGAGCCCACTATAGCCAGTGATGTTGAGCTTTCGGGCCATGTCGCTCAGTTCGGAGATTTTCATTTCTTGGAGTTTGCCAATGTCCAGATTTTCCATAGTTTTTGTTGCTCCTCATTATAACCTAACTTAACTTCGGTGAATTAACTGTTCGCCGGAGATTGTATCTTGGTTCTCGGCGACCTCGCCCTAAAGTTTCTCGCTTAGAAAGTGATTGAAAGGGATTCCTTTGACGTACTCCCCACCGTAAAGGGCTGGGGCATTGTGTGCAAGAGCGGTAAAGATTGGGTGACGACGGTGTACAGCTTAAAGCATTCCGCTTAGGTGTCACTCTACCAAATCGACTAAGCACTGGACAAATCGACTAAAAGTCGGGGAATCAAAATAAAAATGAGATTCGAGGGCAGATTTTTAGATTTGATGAGATTCTCTTTTGACTCAGAATTTTTTTGACAGGAAGGTTGAATTCAAATCTCGACGGATTGAGCAAAACGAAACATCATGAGGGATTGCCAATAACCGATCACAACAGTTCGGAAAAGCATTTTCCGAAAACCCATCAAGCATAATATAGTGGCATACATACGTCTGAATATAACGACTCGTGCGAATTTTTCTGAATTTAGATGTCGCTCTGTTCGTGCCTTGTTCCTATGAACCAGACAGTCACAGTCCAATCGATCAAACAATCAACACTTTTATTGACTTGAGTGCAAGGAACTCTCTCCCATATTTCTCTGATTATTTTGTGGATACTTTCGGTACATTCTCAAGGAGGGCCTAGAAATGTGTCTCCTGCGGCTTGTTCACAATTGTAGCCTGTCAGTCCTTGGGTTAAAAGTATTACCAGGTTGGGTAATATATAGAAAGGCTTTAAATCAGAATTTGGAGGTGGCTAAATGAAGCGAACCTTTGCTCTGGATGATTGCCGGTGGGAACTTTAATCATGGCTTTTATATTATACATTAGCATTTGCTAAACGTCAAGCTTTTTCTAATAATATTTAACGTCAGTCTAAAAAAAAGTTTCAACTTTATGTATCGGGAGCGGCATCCTCCTCCCACCAACGGATGAATGGCATCAACCCAACTCATTTTCCGTTGAGCTGAATCGTATTCGTTGATGGCGGCAGACACTGGTTGTCATTACAAGCCTGATAGCGGAGTTCTATATTAACCGGAAACGCTTCCTCACGCGAGACCTCCGATTTCGGTTTGAGTTTCATCCGAATCGTGATATCCCCTGTGTAAACAGCAAGCGACTCGTCACTAAAGTCAAAGTGTACGGATTCTCCTTTGGGATAATTCACGGATACAATTTCAACAAGGGCATCGGGACTGACCGAGACGGTGGTCGGAATTAGTCCTTCTTGACCGGGTGGATTGGCGTTAATGTGCCACCCTTGGGCAATCTTCAGTTCCACCGTAACATCAAAAGGGTTGCCCAATGCGACAGACGCAGAACAGTCCACCAGACGCTCTCCCGAAGGTGGGCTCAGTGGATTATTGAAGTCTTTAGGCAACGTGAACAGGTCAACCCCATTTTCTTTTTTTGTATTCAGACCGAATTGAGCAGATTGTGGTTTATTCGTCTGTCCAACTTTCGTCCAGTCTGTTGAGAGATAACGATTCAAGGCGAGGAGCATGTGCATGAACCCACCGGGGGATTGTGCCATCATACTGGCAAAGCTTTGGAGTGTGCCTTTCGCTTGGTCAAGATAGTTTTTATCGCCGGTCAATTGGACAAGGCTGAGCAGATTGTTCACCGCCACCGAATTCCCCGACGGAATTGCGGAGTCATACGGTTTTTTGGTGCGGACGAGTAAATGTTCTTGGTCGGCGAGTGTAAAGAAGAATCCGCCGCCGCTATCGTCTCGAAATAACTCCAGCATTGTATCCGTCAGTGCTTTTGCTTCGCGGAGCCAGCGTTCTTCACCAGTTGCCTGATGTAGCGAGAGCAAGCCACGGACGAAAAAGGCGTAATCGTCAAGGAAGCCATCATATTTCACGACACCGTCCCTGTAGGTGTGCATCAACCGACCATCGGGCTTTTTTAGCTCTGTCAGTATAAAGTCGGCTGCCTGTTCTGCGGCATCACGATAGCGGCTATCAGCGAGGATTTCATAGCCGCGGGCAAGCGCGTCAATCATCAACCCATTCCAACTGACGATAATTTTCGTGTCCAGCAAGGGACGCTCCCGTTTTTCACGAACCTCCAACAACTTGGTCTTGAGCGGTTCAAGTTCGCGGAGTATCTTCGCTTCGGAGCTCTTTTCGTCGATAGCCACACTCGCAATCGAGACGGGCAGATATAGGACATTTGTTCCTCCTTCAAAGTTAGCCCCCTTATCCACACCGTAAACCTTCATGAACAACTCAGTCCCCTTCTCTCCGATGCTCTCGCGAATTTCCGTTTCTGTCCACACGTAGTATTTTCCCTCTTCCGCATCGGTTTCGGCATCGAGTGCAGAATAGAACCCACCCTCTGGCGATGTCATCTCTCGGAAGACAAACGCGAAGATTTCGTCGGCGATTCGTTGGTAGAGCGGGTCTTTTGTCAGTTGATACATTTGCAGGTAAACTTTCGCCAACTGCCCGTTGTCGTAAAGCATCTTTTCAAAGTGCGGGACTAGCCATTTCGCATCAACGGAGTAGCGATGGAATCCGCCACCGATCTGGTCATATATCCCACCGTATGCCATCATGTCGAGGGTATGTGTGACCATTTTGAGCAGGGAATTATCATTTGCACTGATTAAAAATTCGAGGTTCGTGGGACTGGGAAATTTGGGCGCGCTGTCGAATCCTCCATAGGCGGCGTTATATCTATCCCGAAGGTATTTTTCAGCAGATGCAATCAATTTCCCATCTAGTGGGGTGTCATTATCTGAACTTATGCCCCCACCTGTTGCGCGCCGGATGACTTCTGTAACCTTCTTCGCTTGTGCGATGACCTCTTCTTCTCGATTCAGCCACGCATCATGAATCGCGTCCAGGACTCTTGGAAAGCCAGGACGCCCTCCAATTGAATCCTCTGGCGGGAAATAGGTGCCTGCGTAAAAAGGCAACAGATCCGGTGTCAGAAAGACGGAGTTGGGCCAGCCCCCGGAACCGGTCATAAGCTGAGTCGCTGTCATGTAGATTTCGTCAAGGTCTGGGCGTTCCTCCCGGTCAACTTTGATGTTGATAAACATCTCATTCATCTGATTGGCGATGTCCGGGTTCGAGAAAACCTTCCGTTCCATGACGTGGCACCAATAGCAGGTTGAGTAACCGACAGAGAGAAAAATTGGTTTATGCTCCGCTTTTGCGCGTTCCAATGCTTCGGGGCCCCACGGATACCAATCCACTGGGTTGTGAGCGTGTAGCAGCAGATACGGGCTTGTCTCGCCACTGAGTTTGTTTGTCCATCGCCACGTGCCATCTGGGTTCTTGAGTTGGCTCTCCTGTGAGTGAGGGTTTTCAGCGGCACCTGCCGGCACACCAAGCCAAGCGAGCGCAAAGAAACCGATACTCAGGAGAATGATGCGTGAAATGTAATACATAATCTACCTTTATGTGGATGCGCTAACCGATTCCGTTAGCTGTTCAATTTTCTCCTCAGACATTTCTGTGTACTTCACAATTCCGTGGTTTACCGAAAGCGTCAAACAAACCAAAACCGACCACAACCCCGAAAACATAATAAAACTAGAGCGTCCACCGTCAACTGCAACAGTTAATTTGGCGATTTTAAGTGTTTGGAAATCTTGCCAATCAATTCCCAATTGGCGAACAGCAACACGAACCGTTCCCAACCTCAGGTCACGTCTACCCCAATCTGGAACGACAGTGCCTTACTGGGTATTGGGATTAAACCATTTGCGATGTGATATCCACCACCCCTTCTCTTTCGTTCTTGACAACCAAGAGCTGTTAATTTTCGAGCAACTTCTCGATAGTTCATGCGGTAGATACCACTGTTTCTAGCCACACAGGACTATTCGCGTCAGGAATCTGGGTGTTCTTAGGTAATGAACGTCCCAGATCTTGATACAGCTCAATAACCGCCGCAAGAGCATCTTTGACGTTTTCTAATACTTCGTATAACGAATCACCTTCGGTTACCAACTCAGGCAACAGAGGGGAAGTCACTGTATATCCCCCTTCAGGCTGTGGTGTCAGGACAAGTGGTATTTTGTAGTTCATCAAAAATCTTCCTTAAAACCACATATCCGATAAACAACATTAACTTGTTAAGTTTCTCGATCTTGCTCGTCGGATAAATGTGGAGAAACCGCTCAGTTCATCAATTGACTAGCACAACAAGTGGCTGAGCGGAGTGGAAAACACTTCAACAGGAGGATACGGAGACGGGAGAAAAAATGAACCGATGGTCTAACCTCTCGGATGGCTTCCGACATGCAAAAACATGGCTTACATCGCAACAATTTGCTTCATGCGCTTGGCAATATCGATCTGCGCCTCACGGTCGCCACCGACCTCGTGGATGACATATTCATCATAGCCGATTGCTCTAAATTCACGCATGACGGTTGGCCAATCCGTATCGCCATCGAGGAGGTTGACAAAACGATGCTCGCTGCGATTGAAATCCTTAAAGTGAACGCGCTTGATTCGGGGCCCGAGTTCACGAATCCAGTGTTCTGGGTAACCGTAAGCCATCATATTCGCGGTGTCGAGATAAGTGCCGACCCATTCGGAATTGACCGCATCAACAATATCGCGCATTTCTTTCGGACTGAGTAGGAACTTATTCCATACATTTTCGATTCCAATTGCGACTCTGTTTGATGCAGCGGCCGGAGCCAGGTCTTTGAGGATGCCTACCAGATTATCCCACACCTGTTGGTACGTCCCGTCAACGCTGAGTTGTCCCGGGTGCAGTAAAATCCCTCCGACACCGAGTAGCCCCCCAACTTCTAAACCGCGCGCAAGCGATTTAACGCCTTTTTCCCGCTCACCTGCGTCTGTGCTGAGCAGGTTCCCGCGGTCACTGTAGCCAGCGGTAATGCTACTGATGTCAATGCCCGCCGCCGCACATTTTTGACTCACGCCCTTGATTTCCGAATCGCTCATGTTGATGTCGGTGTCTTTGCCTTCTTGGAAAGTCAACTCGACCGCCTCATAGCCCGCATCTTGGCAAAGCGCGAGTGTGTCGTCAAGTGACATGCCTCCGAGAATGATTTGGGTAATGCCGATTTTCATTCAATCCTCCGATTTTGTTGTTTGGTGATATTTTATCACTTTTCGAGCATCTGTCCAACAGAAAAAGCGTTGATTGCGCCCCAAAGCACAGCCGCTCTCGTCAGAGGACACTAGATCGTCGCTGATTTCTTCTTAGGCACGGCTAAAACACATCCCGTGCGGCACGACGACGTTCGTCTTCCTGCTGCTGTTCTGCTTGTTCGTCAGTCGGTTGTTCCACAGGTTCCGCAACACCGCCTTGTTGCTGCTGTTCCCGATACTGTAGGTTGTCATATCGGCGTTCTTCTGCTGTTCGTCTGTCTCTCATTGATGGGGATGGTCTATGCACTTCAATGAACTCCCCGGCTTCATGTTTCCGTTTAAACAAGCGAAAATACTCGAATCGCGTCAATGTCGGCGGGATATTGCCCGGGCAAAGTGCGTGTAGCCCGACCTCAACAGGGTCACCCATGCCGACATGGGTTTGCCCACATCCCCTCCACTGTGTCCCGTCTCCGCTTGCAAATGCGGAAAAGAGATTACCTCGCCGCTCAATTCGCAGGTAGAGTTCTCGTGCTCGCCGCAATCCGCCTCCACGCCCAATGAGACGGTATCGGCGATTCAGATGGCGTTCAAAACGGACATCTCCTCTGAAGGCGTGTGGGCCAGATGTCTTCTCAAGTCTGAGAAAACGGCGACTATTCTTCCAAACGAGTAGACCGCCGTGTTCCCCCATCCGCGGGGAAACACGGATGCGGCACTCAATCGAAAAATCACCAGATACCTGCATCAATAGGCGTGGCGCGTCCATATCCGCACCCTGACCGGGAGGATTGCCGTGCCAGAGGTCTTGTCCCGGCTCGGCGCGCAGCTCTAAATACCCTTGGCGTTCTTCCCATTCGGAACCGCCCTTCGGATCGATCCACTGCCATACTGGGTTCATCTCATTACCGATAAATTCGTCTTCAAAGACCATCTCGTTGAATTCACCCGATGATGCCCAACCTTCGATTTTGATTGACGAAATTGTGTCGCCAAAGTTTTGGGGGAGCATGTGGAGGTTAGGAATCTCTTTTTTGAAATCCTCAGGGTCCATGCGAATGGGCAATCTCGCCCCTTCAAAATCGACATGTTCAAAGAAGACAACCTCTACGCCCTCTCGCGGGAAGTGGGGGCCTTTGTAAATACGGACCGAGGAGATCCGGTCATGGATACCGAGCTCCCCTGTGTGGGCAATGTCACGCAGAACCGTGACTTTGCGTCCCTTGTATTCGGGATGCTGATAGCACTCGACAATCAGCGGAATCGTGCCCCACTCCGGGCCAACACTTTGCAACATTGGTGAACCGAAGCTGATTGAGGAGACAACATCTCCAAAATTGTAAATCATATCATGGAGATTCGGATAAAGTCCCGGTCCAAGTGCCAACTGTCGTCCTTTGTAGTCCACATGCTGATGCAGGATGACTTTATAACTTGGATTTGAGGCAAACCCCGGTCCTTTATATACCCTCAGAGAGGAGATATTATCCTGAAACCCCAGTTCTCTTGTGTGTGGCACCGGTTCAATGACGAATCCACTTCTACCACGAAAGTTGGTGTGTTGGAAGAGCTCGACAATAAGACGTGGTGTGGTAATTGGCATCTGTTTTCCTCACAAAAATCGAATTTGGACTCTGCTGTGTGAAGGGTGAAAATCTAAGAAAAATTGACGTTCGCTCAAGTCTACAATCATTATAGCTGGCCGCTACGAGTTCTGGGGTGAGCCGCAGTATGACTGGTTTCGGCTCTAGGCTTATGTAGATGAGCGAACCGATTCCGTCAACTGTTCAATCTCCGCCTCAGACAATCCTGTGTATTTCGCAATCGTATCAATCGGTTGATTATCGTTCAACATCGCAGTCGCAATTGTCGTACGACCTTCTTCACGACCGCGTTTAATACCGCGTTTTTCGCCTTCGTCAAGAAGGCGATCCGCCATTGTGTATACCATGTCTGTCACATCCTTTCTACGTGAAGGTGGGATTTGTTCCTGAACGACTGTTTTCAAGTCGTCTTGTTGTTCCTCCGGACAGCGATGCAGGATTAGCAATAGCAGATAGGAAATCGCCAGTTCCCATTGCTGCATTTGTTCTTCACCAAGGGTGTTGATGTGGGACATCGCTTCAATCAAGGCACTCTTTATTTCTTCCACGCTCGCATGTTCCTTTTGCAAGACGGTCAGCAACCACCCCAACGGATGCCCGGTTTGCGTTAGAGTAGCGGGCTCTGTTCCCTTTACGTCCAGAAGCAGTATTTCAAATTTTGGGATAAACTGAGAGAGTTCATCGGGCACATCCATTATTGCATCAAGGGTCAGCGGGGCATTCCATCTCTGCTCGCCGGTGTAAAACACAATCGGAATAACCGGACAATAACGTTGCTGACTTTCGGGAACGTCGTTCGCTTTCCATTCCCTGCGTTGCAAAGCCAAAATCTGGATATCATGTAAGACAGCACTCGAACGGCCATTTTCGTATCCACCGTGGATTGGTGTTCAACGAGGATATAGATGAACAGTTCATTGGTTCCCGATTCGCTACGAAATGGCACTCTATATACGAGATCCGCGACCAGTTCTTCAAGGGTGTCGGCAAGGAAACTCCGCTCGATGAGTTTGAGTTGGCTAAAATCAATTCGGGGCACCAGGTGTCCGGCGAGGATTTCAAACAATCCTCGGACGTACTCCCTGTTTTGAAACAACCATCGGGCAATCCGGTCTGGGAAGTGTCCAATCGGCGTGTCGAAAAATTTGATTATTTCTGTTGCGTTTGCCATAGTTCTCTTAGATTTTCAAACAGGTTCTAAAGACGTTCGATTTTACTCGCTTATTCAGTAAAATCTTCTCCGCCTCTTAATAATGACACAAAATTTCCCTGTGGTCAAGGAGAAATTTTTGTATGCCTGTGAGTCAACTTAATAGAGCCCCAAGTAGTTGTCGGTCTCCCATTGGCTGACGCTTCGATGGTAGTCGCCCCATTCCTCGCGTTTGAGCTGGATGTAGTAGTCGGTATATTCTGTTCCAAGTGCGTCCCTGATGACTTGATCTGTTTCGAGATGGTCGGCGGATTCGCTGAGTGTCGTGGGCAGAAAATCAATGCCTCGCTCTCGCAGTTCGGCTTCTGGTACCTCATAAAGGTTGTCGTCGTTTCGCATTCCGGGGTCGGTCTGGTTTTCGATGCCATCGAGGCCGGCGGCAAGCAGGGCTGTGGCGGCGAGGTAGGGATTCGCTGACCCGTCGCCTGAGCGGTTCTCAATGCGTCCTGGTGCGGGAATGCGAATCATCTGCGTCCGATTGTTCCCGCCGTAGGTGACATACACTGGTGCCCACGATGCCCCGGAACGCGGTGCAACACGCACCAAACGTTTGTAACTGTTGACGAGTGGGTTTGCCACCGCAGCGACCGCTTTGGCATGTTTGAGCACCCCGCCGGTAAACCAGTAAGCTAGCTGAGACAAGCCGTTTTCATCACTCTCATCGAGGAAGAGGTTGGTCTGATTTTCCTCATCCCAGAGGCTCATGTGGAAGTGTGCGCCGTTGCCGGTCAGATTGGCAAATGGCTTGGGCATAAACGTTGCCATCAACCCGCGTTCCTCGGCGAGTGTTTTGACCATCCACTTGAAGAAGGTGTGGCGGTCTGCTGTCGTGAGCGCGTCGGAATATGTCCAGTTCGCCTCAAACTGGCAACTCGCATCTTCGTGGTCGTTTGCGTATGGGCTCCACCCCAATTCTTGCATGTGTTTAATCAGGGTGGTCATCATATCCAGATTGCGATGTAACGCTCTTAGGTCGTAGCATGGCTTCTTCAAAGTGTCGAGTGCGTCCCATGGGGCGTAGTGACCATCCTCATCCTGCTTCAACAGCATGAATTCCGCCTCAACGCCGACGTTGAAGATGTAACCTTTCTCTCTGGCTTTTTCTAATTGCTGCCGCAGGATGGTTCGGGGGCAGTAGTGCCACGCTTCGCCTTCGACATATATATCCCCCGCCACCCACGCTAAGTTTTTCCGCCACGGCACGATTGTGAGCGAATTAAAGTCGGGGATACACGCCATATCGGGGTCGTGCGGGCCTTGCCCCATGTCCCCTGCACCGAATCCAGCGAACCCTGCGCCCTCTTCTGCCATATCATCAAGGTTCGTCTCCGGGATAACCTTTGCCTTCGGTGCGCCGCTCATCTCCACGAAGGAGCAGAGGAAAAACTCAATGCCTCCCTCTTCGGCTAAAGATTTGACTTGGTCTCGTGTCATATAAATCTCCTTGTTTTTAATGTTTAAGTTCACCCCTCCTACAGCATCGAGGCTAGGATGCCTCTCCTACGTTCAAATATCAATCTTCATCAACACTTCAAGACAGCTGTCGCCATTGACGAGTTGGTGATAAAATTGCTCAACGCGTCTCATGAAATCTCTGTTCAAACTGAGGTCTACCTGTTCCGATGCGCCGGGCGGTGTCCAGAGCGTTCCGTCTGAGAAAACCTGTTCCATCCGATTTCGTACATTCTCCAGACTTGTCCCAAACGCTCCCCACAAAACATCCTGAATCGTCCGATCCGGGTCTCGAATTTCGTAGGTTGCCCCAACGTCGGTGATGCCAGTGTATAAGCCATTGCGAATTTCGTGAGGTGTCAAGAAACGGAGAACGGTCGCAACAGCATAGGCAAACGCTTCCTTGAACGCCTCCGTCGCCGTGCCATAGTTCGGAGAGCGAATAATGTCAGCCGCCCGCTCCCTGAGTTTGACAGTTTCAATGATGTTGATTCGTGCATTATCGTCTTTGACTCGCTGGACGCGGTCAATAAACTCCATCGTATAAGCGTGGGCACTTCGCCCCTCGAGCGGGATGTCCGCCTCAACAATCTTCGCGTATCCCGCCATTAACCGCGCAAGGTAGGGGCCAAACGTCGGGTGTGTGACGGCTTCGTTGACGTATTCGATTCCTGAAAGCATCGCTTTGTGAGTGATACCGGGGACGTGCACGGAATTGATTAACAGGAGTTTCCAATCGTGGTGTGGCTCGATGCTATCGGGTGTGACAATCACGCCTAGGTCTGTGAGCAATTTGAAGGGGACTCGCAACTGGTCTTTCGCATCTTGAAGGATTAGGGAGATTGCTGGTGATTTTTCGGCGTAGGTGACTAGGTCGTCTTGTTTGCCGATTTTTTGAAGTGCGTCGTCTTTAATCGTGTCGGGAACTGCGTAAACTTGCGGTACGAGTCGGTCGCCCATCTCGTTGAGGAAGCTGACGTTATCGGTAAGCCACTTCGTGTATGCGTCGGTGCGTTGGGGATATTCGTCACCCAACATGCGCTGAATCACATCCCCGTTGTTTCGGATGTTATCGGTATTAATCACGCAGAGCGTACTATCCGCACCGTGATGGGAGAAGTAGCGGTAGAGCGTTTCGTCTAGGACATCCATCGCAATTTGTCCTTTGGCGATACCTGCCTCTGTCACTCCAACGAGGATGAGGTCTAGCGGATGCTCGGTATGCGCGTAGAACGCTCCTCTGCCTTCTTGGGTGGATAACGTGGTCGCACCGACAACGCTGGAAACTTGCTTGATCTCCTTAACGCCTTCTAGCTCAAAGGAGACAACGTGATATAGCCCGCCCTGTCGGTTGAGGATGTCGGCTTTTTCGGTTCCTCGGGGTTGGCCGACGAAAATGCCACCGCTATAAAGTCCGCGCTGATTGAGTTCATCAACCAATTCATGGGTTAGGGCCCTGTGCAAGCCTCCTGCACCGATGGCGAGAATTTTTATTGGAAGATGGCTCGGTGTTGACCGTGTCAGTTGTTCCATGTGTGCCTCAATTGTTGATCTCGGATTAAATTGTCTGAATCGCGGATTAGACGGATTATTGGATTACACTGTCTGAATCGCGGATTAAACGGAATCGGGATACGGGAATTGACAGCGCTAGGCGACTGGGAATCCGCTTCCGACGAGTGGTTGTCCATCTTCAACTTCAATTGTGGGAACGAGGACGTGATTTGGAGCTTGAGCATTGTTGTATCGGACACCTTGCGCCATGAAGATCATTACAAAGCCGCGCCGTTGGAACGCGGTGGTATTTGGTGGCGTGGCGTGAAAGTTTAGGCAGTGGTGGAACATGCACTCGCCTGCTTTGAGTTCTATGGGGTGCCCGTGGCTGATATCAAGTTCTCTCATCTGGTCCCACTGGTTTTTCTCTGGTGTTCGCCCTTCTGCTCTCGCCTGTTCTGCGGCTTCGTTGACAGTACGCCGTGCCTCGGACGAAAACCGTGCATCTCGGTGGCTTTTCGGTATAACGTGCATACACCCACTCTCGACGGTGGCATCGTCAACAGCAAGCCAGCAGGTCACGATTTCAGGTGGGCTCAAGGGCCAGAAAAAGAAGTCGTGGTGAAAAGCGAAGTGGCCGTTGTCTTTCGGAGGCTTGGATATAATCTGGTCGTGCCACAACCTGACCTCGGACGTTCTCAAAAGGGCACATGCTGGGCCGGCGATTACGGGATGGTGGATGGTGTCTTCGTAGCCCTTGTCCCGCTTCCACATGTTGACGTATTGGTGGATAGCCCGCGGTTGCTGTCTTTCGATTCCGAATCGCTCGCCGTTCCGATCGTGGCCGTATTTGAATTCGGGCGATGTGTCGTCTCCTTCTTCAAGTTCTAACTGGGCCACGCGGTCTAGTCCGGTCCGCAGGGCTTCGATAGCTTCTGGCTCCAAGACCTTGCCAAATTTTAGATAGCCATTTTCTTCAAAAAACTCAACTTGTTCTGCTCTGATCAATTTTGCCTCCCTTTAATCTGCGTAGGGATTCACACGGTTGAGATTACAGTGGGAATTGGTGTAATCCTGCCGTTAGTCCACCATCAATCACGAAGGTCGCGCCTGTTGCGAACGCGGATTCATCGGACGCAAGAAACAGGGCGGCATTCGCGATGTCAATCGGTTGTCCAATCCGTCCAAGCGGGTACCATGGCGTAATTTCGTCAAAGATTTGGGGATTCCTCTCAATCATCGGTTCCCATACTTCCGTTTGAACGGTGCCTGGACAGATGCAGTTCACGCGGATGTTGTCTTTACCATGCCACACTGCCAGTGACCGGGTCAAAGCGATCACGCCTCCTTTGGCAGCTGAGTAGGCGTGGATGCCTTGCAAACCGATCAAGCCGTTCACTGAGGCGATATTAACAATAGCACCTCCGCCTAGCTGCTGCATCTCTGGAATGACGGCTTGCGAACAGAGATTGGTCCCTTTTAAGGCAACTTCTAGGTTCGGTTCCCAATTGTTATCTACGACATCGGCTGTTGAGCAGATGGCGTTGTTGACGAGTATATTGACACTATTATACACCTGAATTGTCTTTTCGATAAGCATTTTTACCGCTTCTTGGGATGACACGTCGGCGTTGACAAAAATTGCCTCTCCACCCGCTGTGCGAATCTGGTCAACTGTGGCATTTCCGAGTTCTGGATTCACATCATCAACCACGACCTTCGCGCCCTCTTCGCCAAATCGGAGTGCTGTTCCACGGCCGATGCCTCTGCCTGCTCCTGTGATAATCGCAACTTTATCTTTAAGCCTCACAAAATTCTCCTTTTTAACGTACCTAAGCAAGTTTTAGTATTAAAATTTATCTTCTGAAGCGACTGGGAAGAATGGGAGCTATGCTGGTTCTGGCTATTTCAGAGAAACCGAGTTTTGCCGACCCTACGGGTAGTACGCCCCTTACGGGTGGCGCGAAGAACGCGACGCAAAAAACTCGATTTCTGCCATTTACTTAAACTTGCTTAACCGATTTCTCAGCCGCTATGGCCGAACAACTTCAACCAATCTTCAAGGTTCCTTGCCACAGACTCCTTCTGTGCCGCACTTCTCGCAATGAACCCCGGCACACTGTCACGCCCGGTGGGCATTTTAGGGTCGCTGTAGCGCAGGTCAAGGCTCCAGCGGATGTGGTCAGAATGATTCGGTACCGAACGGTGGATAGTTTTGTGTTGGGTCAGCAGTACCCCGCCCAACGGGACCGGACATTGTACCTGCTCGCCATCTGGCAATGTTGCATCGACAACGCCCTTAAAATTGCGCCCCGGCCCAAGCCCATGGACATGCTCGATTAATGGAGCCCTGTGGCTCCCCGCGATAATTTCCATACAGCCATTCTCCACCGTCGCATCCACGAGTGGAATCCAGAAGTTCACCATAAAGGTATCCGTCGCATCAGGTTCTAGATACCCTAAATCCTGATGCCAAGGCACCACCGACGTATCCTGATTGGGCAGTTTCGGCCGGATATTAAACTGGGGATGCGCGAGAATCTCTAGACCAATCAACGATTCAACGATGTCCAGAATCGCCGGGTGCGTGACAACCGCGAACATACCATCCGTCTTCAATTTGCCGTGCAACCCGTCGAAGAGGATGTCCTCAAATGAAGTGTGCGACGGATGGGTGACCGATTCGACAATTCGAGCCAGCCGCCGCTCAAAGGGTTCATCCTCAAAGAGGTTGTCTAGGATGCCCTGCTCATAAGCTTTGCGGGCGTTCCGATCAACCGTTTCATTCAACTCAGCAATCAAGGGGTGCAGGTCTTCGACAGGCAGTACATCCTCGACTAAGAGATAACCCTGCTCCTTGAAAAACGTAATCTGTTCAGAATTTAAGCCATTCATTTCATATTCTCCTGCTTTGAAAGCTGTAAAAGTACCCGTGCGGACGGTCACCGGTGCGCGTGTCGCTTACTCGCTGTTCGGCATGATTTTTCCCTATTATCATATTATAATGAGAACTTTGTCCCTTGTCAAGTCCAATAATCTGACAAAATCAGTGGCGGCCAAGTGTGCCTTGATGCGTTACTCCGTTTGGCAATTCGAGTGAGTAGGAGCTCGGCATGAGGGCGGGGCTCGGTGAAATGTGCAGCGGCGTGGGAATGGGTTTACCTTCTGGTCGTATTCGGTAACGTCCGCCTTGCACTGTGTCAAAACGTAGGAGGTCGTCACCGTAGGTTTGTGTCTGTGTATCCGCCGTGACTTCGCTGACTACGCATGGCTCTTGCCAGGGATTACGCACCTGACAGGTTTCTCCGAGCCGCGATTCGATGTTGATAAACTGCACTTCACCATCGGTAACAGTGCTCGTTACCTGGAATCCACCCCGTGCTAACAAACGGAAAGATGCATTCCACTCCTTTGGCCACGCGGGGAAAACGGTGATGACCTCTGCTGCGCCGGGAGACGGAGCAACGCTTTGCAGTAACGCCTCTTGGAGGGCAGTGGTGATACACCCCAAATGTTCGGCAGAGTGCGCCTGCTCGCCCTCAAAAAGACTCAATCCGTTGGGCAATGGCGAAAATGCGGTGTAGTATGCGCCTAGGAGCGCGGGGAGCTGGTCGCTGCGCCCGGCTCTTGCCCATACGATAGGGGTGCGGATGGCTGTGCCGAGTTTCGCGCCGTTGAGGATTGAGGGCATCCAGTGGGCGAGCGCGATTGTCTTCTCCACGATTTTATCCGTCGTCGGGTGGCGCGTCTCCAATGTCCAGGTTTCAAAGGGGAAGATAGGGTAGAGCCACACATCCGCGGGGTTGTGTTGGCCGTCCACATCGCCTAGATGCCCCGCCGCCCAGGCATCGTCTGCCAAGACACCGCCTGCGAGCCCCTTTGCGCCTGGGTCGCTTCCCATCGGATAAGGGGCGAGATGGTCGACCAGCTCCTGCCATTTTGCTCGCAGTTCGATATCAACCCCCAAGATTTCCGCACCGCGTATCGCCAGCGGTGCTGTGCCACGAATCGCTCCGAGGTCAACAATGCTGTCCTTCACACCCCAGAAGTCCTCGTGCACATTCGTACCCGAAATATGATAGAGGCCATCGCTGCCCTGCTCAACAAAGTGTCGGTAGAACTCCACCGTCTCTCGGAGTAGTGGATATGCGGTAGTACGGAGCCATTCACTATCACCGGTGGTGCGATAACGCCACCACGCTTGAAGCGCGATTTCGGAACCGGATGATACAACGTGGCTAATCCACGTATATCGACCGATGTTCGGATTTGTCGCCGCGCGCAGATGGCTATCGAACTGACACTGTGAATAGGCGTGTTCAGAGAGTTCTGTATGCGGTTTCCTGCCGAGCAGAACGTCTTGGAACTCTGCTGCGACATCTTCGGGCAATATCGTGGGGCCGTCGAAAGGGCTTGTTTCGGGGAAGAACGCACCCGCTGCGACACCCCATCGTTGCTGTGCCGCCCGCTTACAATCCGGCAGGTGTGCGCGATACATTGAAAAATAGGGCTCGGTGAGGTCAATCGCATCGGCGGCGAACAGCGGGAAGTACAGCATTTCGGTCGTCCAGACCCAGAATTGTGTCCCCCATTGCCGTTTATCCCCATCCGTGATGAAGAGCGACCCGTTCCATTTTGGAGGCAAGGATCCGCGGGAAGTTGCTGCCATGTTGTAGAGGTGTAAGTTGCGGACACGAGCCATAAAATGGGCGATACCTTCGTGGCTCTCGCCGTTTTGCCCTTCGCGACTGCCCTCGTTCTGATCTTCGATATGCACGAAGGTCCGGGACCAGAAATTGTGCCACCACTCGGTATGCGCCTCGCGGTGGGTATTGTATGACAGATCGGCAGTTTCCTTCAGCATACTGACCGCCGCTGCACCTACATCTGCCTCGCGGGAGAACGATGCCGCGCTGGAGATGAGCATCGTCGTCTTTCCATTGGTGGCGGGCGCGACGAGGACATACGCCCTATCGCTGATTCCGTGTGGCCTCACGGAATAACGATTGTTATTCCCTACTTGAGCTGCCACCGCGGATGCACAGTGATAGTCTCCTTCGTCGAATTGCTGTGAAATGCACACGCCAGCTTCAAATTCGCTAAACTGGTAGTGTGCAACGTGCTCTCCTGTCTTTACAACAGGTTCACGCCACATTGAAACCGTCAAGCAGATCGGTTGTGGTACCTCCCTTTGGTCATCTACCTCCAATACGAGTAGATCGGAGACAGCGGAGATGAAACACCGGATCTGAACCCCTTCCCCCGCAATTGAGACTTCCGCATCGTACAGGGAGAGCCGTTGTTGGAATGCATCGCTGACGAACACCTTCCCGCCGAGGTCAACGGTGATACCTGCACATCCACCGCAGTAGTCGGTCTCGCCCATCTGACGTTCCCGATGGTTCCTGTTCACGGCAAAGACATCGCAATGATTGATCTGGAAGTGGAGCTGTGTTGGGGTTGTCCAGACCAGCGTACCCATCCTTCCGTTGCCAATCGGTTGCCCTTCAACGGGCTGTTCTACGGGACTCTGATAGATTAGGTCTGCCTGCGAAACAACGGCCCGTTCGTCTACATTCAGCATAAGTAACTCCTTTGGCACATGATTTGACCAACCTCCTATGACAGTGTCAAATCAATACCAGAACGCATACGAGGGTTGGTCAAAAATAACACCGATAATCGTCCAAACCGTTCCTATGGTGAACTCTCCTAAGATCAGTCCTAAAAAGAATGGTCTGGCGTTGCGATACGCCCGAAATCCTCCTTGCCTGAGAATGGTGAATTTCAATAGCCAACCGATGAAAAAGACGAACCAGACTAGATTTATCGTCCAACTTCCTGACAGTACATACCCAACTGGGTGCAACGGCCAACCGACAAACCGTCGCTGCATCACCATCAGGAAGGTGGTAAAAAGCCCGCCCGCGCCGGACGCTATGACGGTCGCATAATCTGTCATCTCAGGGTAGCTGAGCCAGCGCGGGAGATATCTGTCAAAATAGATGCCACCGTAATAGTGGACACCGGGCGCGCCAACTTGATAGGAGAAGTGCATCAATATCCATATACATGAGATGATTCCGACCACAGATGCGAGTAGAATCGCCCCGAAAAGTCGGCGATTGTTCATGTTTGACTGTTCCGCCAGTTTGAACCCCTCAAGCTGATGCGGTGCGGGGCCCCCGCGATACGCTTTGTGCAAGCCCCAGAAAAATGAAAACATCGTCAAGTTATTTGCGCCGAGCCGGCGTGTACCGAAAAATGGCACAAGCATCATGTCGGGATGCCCGAACGTTTTCGCCGCATTGTACGACCAGAAGTCGTGGACTGGAGGCCCAAGCTGTGCACGGATTCTGGTAATCGTCGTCCAGAGGATAAAATAGACCGAGAAATAGAGCGGGATGACCCAAAAATCCATCCCCGCTCTCATGCAGAAGAAAACGAGAAACGTCATCCCTCCCACGATTCCCAAGAGCGCGTTCTGGTAGCTGATCGGTTCATCCGCATCGCTTGTAGCGGAGGGGATGACCACGTCCCGGTTTCCTTTCGAGCGACCAATTGTCCAAGCCGTTTTAAGGACGTTTTTGAGATGTTCTCTCCCACCCCAGAGTGCGAAAAAGAAGATGACCAACACCGCACCGAACATCTGCTCATCGTAATAGGGGAACCCAGCAATCTTCTGCCAACCGGTCATGCCACCAACGACCCTTTGTGCCTTGCCGAGCAAGTAAAAAAACCAGACGGAGAAGGTGAGATCTAACGGCGCGAAAAAGCAGAGCCCAATCGCAAAAGGATAGAAAGCGATCGGCAACCAACCGATCGCATTTAGTGGTTTCTCTGTGAATAGATGGGCGATATTCCGTTGCCGAACCGGGATTTCAGGAATTGTGGGAAAAAGAAAGTGTAACCCGTTCACCAAATCAATGAAACCGGCGAGCGCGAACCCGCCCCACATCAGGCGGTTGCGCCAAAAACGTCCGCCCTCTGTCATTGCAAGCGGTAACTGAATAATCGGATAACTTAGCTTCTCACCTTCAATCCACTGTCTCCTGAGAATTGAGTTAATGCACAGAATAATGAAAAAGGCGGTGAAATAGAACAGAGACCACCAAACGAATGGACCAAGCCATGCGCGTAGGTTCGCCGCGAAATAGAAACTGGATTCGCCGTGATAGTAGCCTCGTAGAACGCTTTTGTCGGAGACGGATAACCATCGTGGGATATGCCTGAAAAAGAGCACCTCCCATTCATTTTCCGGGGTAGCGAACCAGAACGGATGTCCAAGTGCTGGGGGCAACCCGATCAGTTGGTCATGCCCGGATATTGCCGAGGAGATTGACAGCATCACATAAAGTGTAAGCAGTTCGGCTTGAGACAAGGCGGCAGAAGGCACAAACCGTTTGACCAGAAGGTTGAGCAGTGTCAACACCAGCAAAACGAAAACCACGTTGAACAGGAGCGATGCTGTGGTCGGATGTCCTGAATAGCGGAACTCTTCCATCTGGATGAGCCACCAGCCATTAATCGGAATCAGAACCAGACCGAGGCATATCACCCTTTTCCGAATCCCCTGCTTTTGTTGCGACATTGCGTCCATACTCAAAACATAGCATGAGGGCGATTTGCTGTCAATAGAAAATTAGGGAAAAGAATGGAAGGAGGGAAGGGTGGAAGATTGGAAGGATGGAAGGGTGAGGGGAAGTTGTTCTTCCAATCCCCTTCTTCCATCCTTTCAATCCAATTCTTGGGAACGGGGTTATTTGAGGATAACCATTTTTCGCAATGGTGAAACCTCATCTGCACGTAGTTGGTAGAAGTAGATACCGCTGGCGACACGCTCGCCGATTCCGTTGCGGCCGTCCCAATAGGCAGCGTGGCTTCGGTGGGTGTAGTAGCCCTCCCGCTGATGACCGAGATGCAGTCGGCGGACGACGGTGCCGCGCGTATCATAAATGGTAATCTGCACATCGCTGGCGTTCGCCAAATGATACGGTATCCATGTCTCCGGGTTAAACGGATTGGGATAGTTAGCCAGCAAAAGTGTTTCGTCTGGTATGCTCCCACTCGCAAGTGGCGCGGCATTGGGTAGTGTAACGGTCACTGTTTTTAGGAGTGAAGCAGTGTTGCTATTGTTTGCCCTGTCCGTTGCAACCCCCTCAGCAACACCAAACGTCACACTACCGCTCTGCGTCACTGTAATCGTTGCTGTGTAGATGTGTTCGCTTGAACTCCAACCCGTAACCGTTGCCCCTGCTGTGTTATTGGTAAGAGACAGGTCGGACTGAGCGAAGCCAATCGGTTCATTTGCATACCAAGTATCGTACTTGGCAAACTTGATTTCTACTGTAAACGTCTCCGTCGTGACATCTGAATCTGGTACAGTAATATATGTGTTAGGACGCTCCATATCAACCGAAACATTGGTTTCTGATTCAATGTTTGGGTTGCCTGCGGCATCGGTTGCGGCACCCGGGGGAATCACAAACCTCACATACCTGTTAGCTTCATCAAGATCCGGAGTGACTTCAGCAGTATAAGTTTTGTTATCACTCGTGTTGAAATCGGCAATTGTAGCTCTACCGTATTCTAACACGATGTCCGACTGTTCAAAGTTGGATACCGACTCCGTGAATGTAATCGTTATTTTGAACGGACCGTTCGTAACATACGATGGAGATGTAGCAGTCTCATGCCTCGTATCCGCAGAAATACTCACTCTCGGTTGGGTTGTATCCGTATCGGGCGTCTCAGGCGGGTCGGAACCCGGGCGTGTAACGGTCACTGTTTTTAGGAGTGAAGCAGTATTGCTATTGTTTGCCCTGTCCGTTGCAACCCCCTCGGCAACACCAAACGTCACACTACCGCTCTGCGTCACTGTAATCGTTGCTGTGTAGATGTGATCGCTTGAACTCCAACCTGTGACCGTTGCCCTTGCTGTGTTATTGGTAAGAGACAGGTCGGATTGAGCGAAGCCAATCGGTTCATTTGCATACCAAGTATCGTACTTGGCAAACTTGATTTCTACTGTAAACGTCTCCGTCGTGACATCTGAATCTGGTACAGTAATATATGTGTTAGGACGCTCCATATCAACCGAAACATTGGTTTCTGATTCAATGTTTGGGTTGCCTGCGGCATCGGTTGCGGCACCCGGGGGAATCACAAACCTCACATACCTGTTAGCTTCATCAAGATCCGGAGTGACTTCAGCAGTATAAGTTTTGTTATCACTCGTGTTGAAATCGGCAATTGTAGCTCTACCGTGTTCTAACACGATGTCCGACTGTTCAAAGTTGGATACCGACTCCGTGAATGTAATCGTTATTTTGAACGGACCGTTCGTAACATACGATGGAGATGTAGCAGTCTCATGCCTCGTATCCGCAGAGATACTTACACTCGGTTGAGTTGTATCCGCATCGGGCGTCTCAGACGGGTCGGAACCCGGGCGTGTAACGGTCACTGTTTTTGGGACTGCAGCGGTGTTCTCATTGTCTGCCCTATCAGTTGCAACCCCCTCGGCAACACCAAACGTCACACTACCGCTCTGCGTCACTGTAATCGTTGCTGTGTAGATGTGTTCGCTTGAACTCCAACCCGTGACCGTTGCCCCTGCTGTGTTATTAGTAAGAGACAGGTCGGACTGAGCGAAGCCAATCGGTTCATTTGCATACCAAGTATCGTACTTGGCAAACTTGATTTCTACTGTAAACGTCTCCGTCGTGACATCTGAATCTGGTACAGTAATATATGTGTTAGGACGCTCCATATCAACCGAAACATTGGTTTCTGATTCAATGTTTGGGTTGCCTGCGGCATCGGTTGCGGCACCCGGGGGAATCACAAACCTCACATACCTGTTAGCTTCATCAAGATCCGGAGTGACTTCAGCAGTATAAGTTTTGTTATCACTCGTGTTGAAATCGGCAATTGTAGCTCTACCGTGTTCTAACACGATGTCCGACTGTTCAAAGTTGGATACCGACTCCGTGAATGTAATCGTTATTTTGAACGGACCGTTCGTAACATACGATGGAGATGTAGCAGTCTCATGCCTCGTATCCGCAGAAATACTCACTCTCGGTTGGGTTGTATCCAGTATTGTAACTGTAACACTTTGCGATGTGGCGGCGGTATTTTGGTTGTTCGCCGCATCAGTTGCGACATTGGCAGCCCCGCCAATCGTCACAGTGCCACTGGCTGTCGGGGTTATCGTCGCTGTGTAGACAGTGTTATCACTGTCTACACTCCATGACGTGATACTGGCCGTACTACCGCTCAGGGAAACTTCTGATTGCACAAACCCTGATACTGTTTCCGAGAATGTTATGGTCGCATCAAATGCACCATTCTGCACGCCCGATGGCACAGAAACAGTGACACTCGGTGCCGTTGTATCAGGAGGGTCGGGGATTGGGATGTCAATGTAAGTCAGCCCTGTTAAACTTGAGAGTAGATGTGCGTTGGTTAGCGAGTTCCCTGCAATCCACAACTTTTCAAGATTCACAAGACTCGTGAGGGGTTGGACATCTGTGATGCTGTTCGCATCAACCCGTAAGTGTTCGAGGTTTGTCAATCCCGAAAGTGTACTAATACTACTAATATTATTCTCTTTGAGGTTTAGAAGAGTCAGGTTCGTCAATCTCGAAAACGCACTCACACTACTAATGTTATTGCCCTTGAGCTTCAAACTCTCAAGATCCGTTAAGCCCGAAAGCGCGCTGATATTACTGATCGTGTTATCCCTAAGATCTAAACTTGTGAGGTTCGTTGCGTGTTCCAGCCCGGTAAGGCTGCTGATTTGTGCGTTTCTCGCAGTAAGCCTGGTTAAGTTTGCCATGCCTGCTTGTGTGAGCGTGTCATTATTGTTGAGGTTAAGTGCGGATCGGACAGCAGTTCTGAGGTTCGCATCCGGCATCCACGTGGAGGGATCCGGTATCGGGTCGGGGATATTAACTGTAACAGTTTTTGATGTTGCGGCAGTGTTTTGATTATTTGCCGCGTCGGTTGCAACATTCGCAGCGACGCCAATCGTCACCGTACCACTTGCCGTTGGGGTTATCGTCGCAGTGTAGACGGTGTTAGCACTATTCGCACTCCATGATGTGATACTTGCCGCACTACCGCTCAGAGATACTTCCGATTGCACAAAGCCGGATACGGTTTCCGAGAATGTTATGGTCGCATCAAATGCGCCTGTCTGTGTAGCTGACGGTACACCGATAGTAACCGTCGGTTTGTCAATATCTACGGTCACCGTTTTTGACGTTGCGGCGGTGTTTTGATTGTTAGCAGCATCGGTAGCGACATTCGCAGCAACACCTATTGTCACGGTGCCACTAGCTGTAGGAGTTATCGTCGCTGTGTAAACAGTGCTATCACTGTTAGCACTCCACGATGTGATACTCGCCACACTACCGGTCAGAGATACTTCCGATTGCACAAAGTCGGATACCGTTTCCGTAAACGTTATGGTCGCATCAAATGCACCTGTCTGCGTACCCGATGGCACACCGATGGTAACCGTCGGCTTGTCAACATCTACAGTGACCGTTTGGGACGTTGCAGCGGTGTTTTGGTTGTTTGCCGCATCGGTTGCGACATTGGCAGCCACGCCAATCGTCACAGTACCACTGGCTGTCGGGGTTATCGTCGCTGTGTAGACGGTGTCATCACTATTCGCACTCCACGACGTGATACTCGCCGCACTACCACTCAGAGATACTTCCGATTGAACAAAGTCCGATACGGTTTCCGTAAACGTTATGGTGACATTAAATGCACTATTCTGCACACCCGATGGCACAGAAATGCTGACCCCCGGCACCGTTGTATCCGGTTCCGGCAAATCGACATCGCTATTTGTCACATTCACAAGGGTTACTAACGGCAATAAATCCGTAATCGAATTACCAGCGAGCCGTAGCCATGTCAGGTTTACTAACCCTGCGAGAGGCGTGACGTTGCTTATGTCATTTTTTTGCAACCCCAACTTTGTCAGTGAGGTCAAATCATCAAGAGGGGTCACATCACTAATGTCATTGCTACCCATACGAATCTCTGTCAGACTCGTTAAGTTTTCAAGCGGTGTGAGACTACTGACTTGATTCTTAAAAGCAACTAACGATGTGAGATTGGTTGCATGTTCCAAGCCGGTGAGGTTACTGATCCCCGCTCGGGGAGCATGCAGCGATGTTAAGTCCGCCATTTTTGCTTGGGTAAGCGCTTCATTATCAGCGAGTCCAAGATCTTCTCGCACTGCGGTTCTGAGGTTTACATCCGGCATCCAGTCGGCTTCATTGGCGACTGCATTCTGGACGTGTCCAACGTGAATTGAAATACCAAGTATCAATAAAATCGCAAAAAGTGTGTAAAAGCGTTTCATAGTCAACAGGTTTCCTTTCATTTACTATAGGACAATTTGTGGGCTATTCAGACATTCCTATCAAAGGTACTGCCTACTGTCGGGCAAAACCTGCTTAAATTCTGCGATTTTGTTGCCTCAGGTTAACTCGCAGAAAAAAGCGTTGTGTTCGCATCAAGCGGAGATGCGCCCTGTGTCGGTTTGCGTCCGTCAGTGCTCTTATTTTAAAAATTGTCCAAAGCTTAGTTTCATTTAGGGAACTTTATACGGACTTCAAATGTGCCTGAAACCCAAAAAAAACAACTAAATTATACACATTAATGATCGCGTGTATGCTGGGTATTTGTCAAGGAAAAAATGCACTTTTTCGGATTTTTTTTCAAACCGCGTTTATTTTGGGGTTATTCATGGTTCCAGGGGCAGTAGATCTGCTAGTCCAAATCGGAGGGTCAAGATGTCCAACTTGAATCGGGTCATCTAATTCTCGGAATTTGGAAATCTATGAAGCCAGATACTACCTACTTTTGCCATGTGGCCCCGTGCATTTACCTATTCACCTGGGAGGGCACAATAGAAAACAAAATGGCCCTATTGGGCTTGAGAAAAACACAAAAGCAATATTAAAACCTATACTAAATAGACTGTTTAAATGGATTGGAAGTTATGTGGCAAGGAAATTTATTTTGAGTGGGTTCTGTTTCCAATTTGCCTATTGTGCTATTCTTCAATTTTCCATGCAGCTAGTGTGTTGGTCTGTACACCTAGGCGAATACTATGGAAAACTGCCCCTACGACTTGAATTAAAAGATCGGCACAAAGGGTGTAAGCTGTTACAATATTGGGGACTCAACAGCTAGCAGTGATGGGCATTTTTCGGAGGAAAACAAAACATGTTCGTAACAATTGCCGCGGAACAGCGAATCGAAACGCCACCCGAATGGGCTACGCTCCAACGCCAACTGATTGAGAAAATCAACCGTGCTGCACCGCAAGTCCTAAAAAAATACACCCGATCCAATGGCACCCTCATGTGGCCGCCAAATCCCGACTTTACGAGTATTGACGGGCTCGACGATGCCTACGAAAGTTTTCACAACTGGCCTCTGTTTTACATGCTCGGCGGCGACGCGCAATTCCTCACCGACGCGCACACACAATTCGATGGCATCACAAGAGACATGGCCCGATACAACACCGGACACGGTTATCCGATGGTCATTAAGGAATACCAACCCAGCTACGACTGGTTCCATCAGGGTGAGGGGAACTACCTATTTTACATGCTCTGCATGGCTGACCCATCAAATCAACACAACATTGCGCGGGCGAAACGGTTTGCAGGGTTTTTCATGGACGAAGACCCCGATGCCCCAAACTACGACCCACAGCACAAAATCATTAAGTGTGCGAGGAATGGGAGCAGAGGGCCAGCATTCTGGACCTTTACCGACGGGCCTTACTGGCCTTGGGATGGGTACAACATGCCGTTTTACGATGTACCGGGGTGCACCAGTCATGAAGCGGTCAGAGAGCATCCTGAGTTGTCCACGCGTATGGGACAGGTCATCGCGGAGCGACACGGCAGAGGGGATACGGTGGTCAACCTCGCCGCCACCACCCTTGCGGCCAATGCGTATCTGCTGACAGGAGAGGAACAGTACCCGGCGTGGGTTGCCGAATACGTTGAGGCGTGGATAACGCGGACGGAACAAAACGGGGGAATAGTCCCCGACAACGTGGGACTGATGGGGAAAATCGGCGAGCATATCAATGGTAAGTGGTACGGATCGAATTATGGATGGAGTTGGCCGCACGGGTGGCACAGCGTCGGGCAGGCAATCGGCATCGCCGCCCAGAATGCAACACTGCTTTTTAGAGACCTGAAATATATGGACTTCCCGCGGTCACAGATTGACATTTTAATCGCGCAGGGGATTGAGCAGAACGACCAACTCTATGTCCCGCAAAAGTACGGTGACCCAGGGAAAGTCAACTACGTGCCGGGCGCGTGGCTCCAGTATCCAATCACGAACCCGGACGGCACCGCTCTGGAAGTGGATGGGTGGTTTGAGTTCATGCCGATGCATCCGTCAGATGTCGCGCATCTGTGGGGGATGACTATGGAACCTGCTGACCTCCACCGTTCAGAACAGATTGCGAAAAAAAGCGGATCGAAATTCGATATCAACGCTTGGCATCACACCAAAGACAGCGGCGGCCACGATGGCGGTTGGCTGGCGTATATGCGGGGCGAATATCCGGAGTATCCCGAAACAATTCTGAGGCACAACATCTCCCAAGTCGAGGGACGACTCGATTTCATGGCATCCGACGACGAAGACCCCGCCCAATACGGCGATGCCTATTTCCAGCGTCGCAACCCCGTCACCTGCGAGGGACTGGTGCAATTAACGTGCGGTGGGCCACTTCCTCACTATAACGGCGGTCTGTTCGTGACGCGGTTACGGCATTTTGATCCGGAGCGCAAACGTCCCGGGCTACCAGCAGATGTCGCCGCGCTGGTCTCCAAAATGACAACCGACCAGACCGAACTGCAACTGGTCAACCTCAATCCCAAAGCGCCACGGGATGTGCTCATCCAAGCTGGCGCGATGGGCGAACACAGTTTCACATCAGTAGAACTACCGAACGGTCACGACAATCAGACCGTATCGGTCAATGACAAATACCTACAAGTACACCTACCGCCCAGCACAGCACTCAAATTGACATTAGGGGTACAACTTTTCGCCAACACCCCGTCATTTCAACCCCCGTGGTGAAAACCATCCAGATTAGAAACCGAGTTTTTTCGGCAAAACTCGGTTTCTCTCGAATAGCCAAGATGGGCATATAGAAACCGAGTTTGGATATCCGTCGGGGCGAGATGCCCCGGCTATGGGGTTAAAGTGGCAACTTGGGTTTCAATACTAAACTTGCTTACGAAAGGAAAATACAGATGAATACAACACAAAAACTGCGAAACGGTACGCTTGAAGCGGGTGAAGGGGTTGTGGATATCACGCCACCGCTTGGGATTGAATTGGCTGGTTTCCACCGCGCACCGGGGAATGAGCGACTCATTACCGGGATTCGGCAACCTACCTCAACGCGGGCACTTGTTTTGCGGTGCAACGCGGTTGAAACGGCGATTGTTTCCATAGAGGTTCCCGGTGTTTCGCGCGACTTTGTTCAGCGTGTGCAAGCCCGAATTGCGAAGCAGGTTCAAATCCCGGCGGAACATGTGCGTATCTGCGTCACCCATACGCACTCAATGCCGGCATTGTGCTATTTTCGGCAATGGGGCGCGATACCGCCACAGGCATACGTGGAGCATGTGGAGCACAGTGTCGTTCAAGCGGTGGCACTCGCGAAGAGCGACCTCACGCCAGCAGTGCTGTCCGTCGGTAAAGCGCGAGTGGATGGCGGGAATTTCAATCGGACTTCAGAAACATGGAAAACGGATGAACTGTTCACAACGGAGTCTAGCGACGCGGAGCGGTGGCTGGACACTATGTTGCATGTCCTGCACTTCCAACGGAGCGCAGAGAAACAGGACCTCCTGTGGTATCACTTTTCCGCGCATCCTGTTTGCTATACGGACGGAGAAGCCGGACCAGATTGGGTGGGCATCGTTGCGGAGCGGACTCGCTCAGGAGATGGACTCGCTCCAGCGTTTCTACAGGGACACTGTGGTGATGTCAACCCAGGGGATGGAGGGCCGTCGTGGCTCGGAGTGGCTGAAGAGGTCGCCATACCCATCCACAACGCCTTGCATCACGCGCTCAACTCTGCCAAGCGGGTCGAAGTTTCCGAATTGAAAATAAGCAACGCCGAGATCGAGGTGCCGCTCAACATCGAGTTGTTGAAAGCGCAGTTGGCGCAGTACAGTGAAGACCCGGGGCAATGCACTGGCGGTGAATGGGTTGATGCAGGATTCGCACAGGACTGGTTTGAAGGCGCGAAGAACTGGAACCTACAGCAAACAAGCTGTACCACCCCAATTTCGGCGATACAGCTCGGTGACGTGGGATTGCTGTTCCACCCTTCAGAGCTCTATAGCTACTACGGATTGGAAATTCGGCATAGCGCACCGTTCAAGCACACCTTGGTCGTTGGGTACGCGGACGATTTCATTGGATACCTTACCGACCCGGCTGCCCATGCAGCAGCAGAATATGCGGCTATCGTCGTCCCGAAAATTGTTGATTTGCCGCCGTTTACTCCAGATGCAGCGCGAGTATTTACCGCCGAGGCGAAGGCGTTTCTGCACCGAGTTGCATGACCAGCAGGAGTGGTCTTGAAAGAAAAAAGGAACGCAAAGACGCAACGGAGAGGAAGGGTGGAAGATTGGAAGGATGGAAGAACAGAACGCGCAATCACTGCGGTGGGGGGGGTGCTGGATTTGGCAATACAGCAGGAGTGGCAGGGTGGACGAACGGCTGATTTTAGCCCCCCGCCCACTGCATTCCGCACTCCTTTGACCGGGTATTCTCTATCTCTGAAAGGGGTGCAACAAACTGTGTCACCCCTTTCAGTCCCTTCGCCGGGTTTCATTAACGCTTGAAATCCGTGAATCTGGCTGAAATCTTCATGCTTAAAAAGGAATTCAGGTTTTTGGTAAATCCGTTATCAGGCTTGCGTTTCGAGCGGCTCTGTCTATCGGCAGATCCAGAACAGCAACCATTTACGACCAGGAAAACGGACTGACGATTCGAGTTTGGCACGTCTTTTGCGTATTACGAGTCAAGCGGAACGGTTACCTGCATGGTGTCACCCGAACCCACAATAAACATCCTTTACCCCATCCCTAACACGGTTCTCCGTATTTTGGATTTGGTCGGGAGGGCACAAAAACAGATAGGAGGTTTTTACCGTGAATCCCAAACCAATACTCATCTCCACCTGTTGTGCAATTGCCTTCGTCGCCGCTGTCTACTTTGGCGGAAGCTACTATCTATCGCAGGGGAGACTCGACTATACCCCAACCCCATCCACCGAGCAACCAACCACGCCTATCATCGAGTAGAACCAACCACCCACGGCAGAGGAACACTCGCACACCGATGTGGGGCACACAACACCGCACTCCCTACAGACATCCGAGGAGACTCAACATGAACTCTCCAGTGATGGTACCCTGCCGTTTGATTATAAGGCGTTGTTTACTCCAGCAGAATTAGCAAGTCTTTCCGAGGAACAAATTAAGTACTTCTCAACTCTCACCGTCGCCCAAGCTGCCAAATTAGTTCTACCGGGTGTGCAGCAGGCCCGACAACGACGAGCCGCGTACCGCGCTGAATGGGGCGAAGACCCTCCTTATGTAGGAGATGGCTGGGAGCACTACAGGGATAACCACGGTAAAGTCCGACGGCATTACGTGAACTCTGCATCTGTTCAGGCATACGAAATCCGCATCGGATTCGCACCCACACTTGCTGAGTATGAATACTATAAAGACTTGAAAGCACAACTCCGTAAAACAGGAGATTCCGAGGAAAGAAAACGGATTCGGAATGACATCCAACAACTCGTTGATAGTACCCAAGGTGAAATTCCTGACAAGATACATACCCTCTATAGTGGTAACCAACACACTGCAGAAGAACGATTGCAAGAAACCACAAAAGCTATGAGAGCACTTTTCAGAGAATTTGGCCTTGAACACATATTTGAGGAACCATATCCCCGTTGGTAAGGAGAATTTAACGCCTGGTGCTAGTTAGTGAGGATGTAGTTGCCATAAGGGTTGCAGAATTTACATATTCGCCCTCGCAAAGAATAGATCGCTACTATAACTGGATCTTTGTTTCCAACTAGCACAACCCGTAATTTTATACGGGCGACCGGTGCGGTTCGGAAACCGCACCTACCGGGAGGGGGCATACGGACGAACAGTGCGGTTCGGAAACCGCATCTACCGTGAAACCTTTATGGTCCCCCAAGTGAGTGCCAATTTCTCGGTGGGTTCAACAGCGGTAAGCCCTTCTGCAGTCATGTTCATTTCAACCTCCGCTTGACTGAGTGCCCGATTGTAGACGCGCAGTTCGTCAAGGAGACCGTGGAACGGGAGCCCATCCGATTTTCTGGCACCTATCCAAAAATTCTCTCCATTATGCTTGAGGCTACCACTGAAATCCTTCTTCTTGTCAGCTTTCCCGTTAATATAAATGGTGGCTGCCGAACCGTCGTAAACGCCAGCGACGTGATGCCACTCATTCAAAGCAGGCTGTGCGTCGCTGTGTAAGGGCCAAGTCTCCAAGGAACCGTTCCAGATATTAAAATCAATCCGAGTTTGGTCTGACCACGCGATCACATAAGTATTCCCGCCTGACCTTGACATGCCTGCGAGAATCGCCCAACCCGCTTTTTCAGGCTTTATCCACACCTCTAACGTGAGCTGATCGCTTATGTCGGTTAGACTCTTATCCGCGCCACAATCAATATGCCCACCACTAAACTTGAGTGCCTCACCGACTTTACCGTCATTGGCGGCTTCGACACTCCCATCTATGGTTCCATCGTTGTTCCCAAAATCGTCTTTAACGGTATTACCCGCGACACCGCCCTTATCAAAAGACCAGTAGCTGACCAGTCCATCCGTAATCACTCGGGCTTGCGCCACATTTGTAGCCGTTAAAACCGTTGCCATAACTGTCAAAATAAATATATGCCTCAAGGTTTTATTAATCATTTAGCCTCCATTAGAATGTTTGAGTGCCTTTATGGCACGATTAAATTTCCTAACTACCCGTAGGCAGGACAGCTTGCTCCGCCCACGGTACCATGTTCTCCATCCGGTTTCTGTGCGATAAGCTGAATTATCGCCGTTGTTCCGTTCAGATGATAGCAAACCGTCGTAAGGTTGTCAACTGAAAATCGAAGAACCCGCAATTACAGCGGCGTAGGGATCTGCTGGCCCTTACGGATGGCAAGATGACTTGACGCAATTTGGCAATCCAGCAGGAGCAACCGGGGCCGTTTATCCCCCCATTGTTTATCCCTACTTTGACCCCTTTATGGTCCCCCAAGTGAGTGCCAATTTCCCTGTGGGTTCGACCGAAAGCCCTGTTGCATTAAGGTTCTTCTCAACCTCCGCTTGACTTAGGCCCCGGTCATAGAGGCGCAGTTCGTCAAGGAGTCCGTGGTACGGGAGCCCATCCGATTTTCTGGCACCCATCCAAAAATTCTCTCCATTGTGTTTGATCTTGCCATCGAATTTCAGCTTTTTATCCACTTCTCCGTCAATATAGATAATGGCTTCCGAACCGTCGTAAACGCCAGCGACGTGATGCCATTTCTTTAAGGCAGGCTGTGCCACGCTGTGGAATGGCCAAGTCTCCTTGGCACCGTTCCAGAGATTAAAATCAATCCGAGTTTGGTCCGACCACGCGACTACATAAGAGTTATTCCCCGATCTAGATATGCCCGCGAGAATCGCCCAACCCGCTTTTTCAGGCTTTATCCACATCTCCAACGTAAGCTGATCGCCCATTTCAGTTAGACTCTTATCTGCGCCACAATCAACATGCCCGCCACTAAACTGGAGTGCCTCACCGACCTTACCGTTATTGACGACTTCGACATTCCCATCCATCGTTCCATCGTTGTCTCCAAAAATGTCTTTAACCGTCTTACCGTCGCCATCCGCCTTATTAAAAGACCAGTAGCTGATCAGCCCATCCGTAATCGCTTGGCGGGCTTGTGCCACATTTGTAGCGGTTAAAACAGTTGCCATAACCGCTAGAATAAACATTTGCCTTAGCGTTGTGCGAATCATTTAGTCCTCCATTTTGGACTATTGTGCTCTTTAGCACAATTAAATTTCTTAACTACCTGTGGGCAGGGCATCTTGCCCTGACCCGGTAACTGTAGAGTTTTTACCTAAGAGATACGATTTGAATGATAGCAAACTGCCGTGAGATTGTCAACTGAAAATCTAAAGAAGGAGGGAAGAATGGAAGAGGGGAAGGGCAGAATGTGTTATCACTGCGGGGGGATTGCTGGTTTTGGCAATCCAGCAGGAGCGGCATGAGACCATGGTCTTTGTCAAAATGTAAAGTTTCTTATTTCAACTTGCTTACAAGTCATCTCATAAACAGGTTATAGGACTAAGATACGGGAATCGCGTCCTACAAAATCGTATTTATGAGATAGGTTCTAAAAACTCTTCCAAAAAGGCAAAAGATAAGATAACCCCTATTTTTTACACGGATTGCGAGTTGGGATTATAAAGTGACAGCCACCAATAAATAAGGGCTGATATGGAAACACTAGAATCACTTTTCATTCGTGCACAAGCCGGTGACTCGGATGCCTACACGGTGCAATTGTTGAACTGTACCAGGACATGGGAAAGGGTTAGGCCTACTCCATTTTGGGGGATTCCCATCTGGCTGAAGCTTGAATCATTTCGATCGGGATGAACTTTATGTGAAACTGGATGAGGCTATGGCAGAACTTTCGCCGATTTACAGAGAAGTCATTGAGTTGCATGACATACAGGAATGGTCAATCGCCGAAATCGCAGAGGCGAAAGACGTGCCAGAAGGCACGGTCAAGTGGCGGTTGCACGAGGGACGGAAAAAACTTCGTGCGTATTGTACTTGACTATCCCGAATGCAATCTTGATTGGCTAAAATTCAATTTGACTTGAATCCGTAAGGAGGGGTAAAATGAATAAGAACGTTTTCACGCAAAGTCGGATTCAATCACTTTTGCTCGTGATGTGTTTAACAGTTTTCAGTTTATTTGGGATTTCGATCAGCTTTGGGGTGACATACCCGGCTGAGATCATAACTCCCGATAATTGGGATACAACAGTACCCTCAGGCAACCATGGAAAGGGCGGGTTACTTTGTAATGAATTCCCGCAAAACGCATTGTGGGTTAAAAAGGACACCGTGGTGGGTGGAGTGCAAGGCCGAATGGGCGTGACGTTTGGCCTAGGTCAAAAATTTGTTGATTGGGTCCCGTATCGTATTCTGGAAATAAAAGTGTATGAGAAACGCATTAAAGAGTTTGTACCGGTAACATTTGAAGGGGCGAATTCAGCGTCCACTACAATCTCCAATGCAATCTACGAAGTTATCATCAGCAGCATCGCACACGAAATCGGGCACGGGATTGGACTTGGACATGACCTACACGACGAGCGGCAGGTTGACCCCAAAACTGAGGAGAAGGCATACAAAGGTGTATGTATCATGGAGGCAGGAATTGATTGGATCAATGGAGAAGGTCCCGATGTGGCTCACAAGTTCAGTAATCTTCATTACGACGACTACAAGCTCCGGCTCGCCAACCCATAGGAGGTACATAATGAAAAGGACAAGCGGTTTTGGACATATTAGCCTAGTGCTAATACTGATTGTTTTAGTGAATTTCTGTGTGATACTTTCCTGGTGTCAACGCAATGATCGGCCGGATTCTGAGGCATTGAAACAGAGTTTGGCGCGAGACAGTATGAGCGAGGCCGAGAGACAGCAACCTTCTGATACTGCCGATGGAAATAAAAAGGAGGTCAATAGCCTCACCGGCCAGGTAGAGGCTAAGCGTGAGAATACCCCAACACTAAGGGAAAACGCAAGCAAAGAGGAACGGATGCACGCGATACGGATGACTTTGACGGAGGCGGACTGGGAAAGTGTTGATGGGATTCTGCATCCCAAGGAGGCAGCAATTCTCGTAGAGGGAATGGATGTGCTGAGTGCCGCCAAATATCTTGTTGAAGTTGGGCATGAGGGAGCGGCTTATGAATATATGGAGCGTGCAGTGGCTGAAAATCCTGGCAATTTTGAGGCACTGCTTCTCAAAACCTATTGGACTAAGGACGATACCGAGAAAGAAGCCGGGTACCGTAATTTACTTGAGATGGACCCAGATTCGGTTGAGGTGTTGTATAGATTGGGAGAGGTGCTAAATTACAATCATCCCGAAGAGTCTATAGTACATCTTCAAAAGGCGATCTCGCTTTCCCCAAAACACTCTAGCGCACTATTTCAGTTAAGTGCAAGTTATGAGTTAATAGGACAATTAGATAAGGCATTAGCTGCGGCCGAGAAGTCGTACGAAATCAATCCTCATTTTACAACGAAGCTGCACATTCAAGCCATTAAACGGAATATAGATAAAGAGAAAAAATCAACCCCCTGATGTGCAAGCAGAAGCAACCAAATCCTCTGTGGCCCCGGTTTTAGACGGTTCGTCACCTTCACCGGAAAAAACCGAATCCCCCGTTGATAAAACCACCGCTGATGAAAGTCCTACCATCTCTCCTCCTGCCGCCCGCGATGACAATCGCAGGGCAGAAGCACGGCAGGCGATGGAAGCAGAGTTTGAAAAACTGATCGCCGAATATGAGCGAATGATTCGAGGTGAATCTTCCCCAGCGGATGCTGTGAATCAACAGATTTCGGATTTGAAGCGGTCTATTGAATCGAGTCCCAATCGTTCCGATAGCTACCTTGAGTTGGGGCGGGCTTACGAGAAAGCGGGCGAAGATAAGAAAGCCGCGGAAGTCTACCGTCAGGCAAGAAATCGGTTTCCGAAGGATAAGCGGTTTCAGCGCACCCTGAAGAAGGGGTCGAGGACGAGGCGCGGATCGGAGTCGAATCGGAATCGGCGTAAGATAACAAAACTCACAAACAGGAAAGCGCGAGTCGTTATTGAATATGTCTTCAATCCGATTTCTGCGCGATAAGCCGAATCACAGCCGCCGTTCCCTTGTGCATCCCCTCGTCAAGCGCAACGACGGTATCTTCGTAGTATAAAATTCGCAATGACTTAAAATACGTCAAGAGTTCGTTCGGTTTTACGAGATAGTTTGGATTTCTCGGACCAAATCTGCTGGTTTCCCTGTATTTGAGGTGGTCAACGGAGAACTGTTCCAAGATAAACATGCCCCCCGGCTTGAGTGCCTCAATGACCTGCGGGAAGATTGACGGGTCGTAGTAGTAGAAATTCGTGACCAGGTTGTACTGCGCTTTGCCCATGTCGTAGTTGGTCAAATCCGCGACGACGGTGTTTACGGTTGTGTTTCTTTCCTCAGCAAGTTTTTTGCATTTCTCGATAGCGACCTCCGAGATATCTACGCCGGTGACATCAAATCCGTTCTCGGCGAGATAGACAGCGTTGCGCCCTTCGCCCATCGCTAACACAAGGGCTTTACCCTTCTTGAGGGCCTTAATTTTTGCTCTGAGGAACTCGGTGGGAGCCTTGCCGTAGATATACATATCGCGGTCATATCGCTCGTTCCACTGCTCTTTCATGGACATCGCTTTTCTTTCCTCCTGTGATGCAACAAAACTCACAACTAGAAAAAGCGCGAGTAGTGTGGATATAACTGATGAAAATCTCATAAATTCCTCCCAGAAAATGGCGAGCGTAGGGTTTTCACTTAGGGATGTGATTGGGATGATAGCAAAAAACCGTGAGGATGTCAACTGAAAACAGAAGCACGCACACAGCTTCCCCTCTTCCCCTCTTCCATTCTTCACTACTAACATTTTGGATAACCCAGAAAGTCAGTGATTACGTCTTAATATGCTAACACTAGGTATAAACAACGAAAACCCAACATTTTCAGCATCACTCGCATTGAGTGATGGATAAGGAGGTATTCGCAATGGCGGAAACAGATCAATTGCAATCTGAGCTGGAAACACTTGAAGTCTATGGCGATACCCTCGTTGGCTGGGATGAAAATACGCCGCCCAATGAAACGGTAGATGCCGATGGCAACATCTTCCCGAAAGAGCGAGGGTTTGGAGTGGCTGACCCGCGTTCGCCGAGTCGTCGGGTTTACGATGACCCTAGCGTTGAATCGTTACGGCAACATCTACGAGAGTACAATGGGATTCGCGGTCTCGAAATCTGTGACCCGTCGGAAATCAAGAGGGCTGCTAGGATTTTCCATCGTGATGGGTTCGTTGTGGTGCGCGACCTGCTCAACCCTGAGCAACTGGCACGTTGGAGAGCGGGTTGCGCCGAAGCACTGAGGGATATCCTTTCTATCCCTGGTTCAGGAAAGAGGAAATATGTGACGGAAACCGGTCGCCTGCCACACCGATACAGCTACGGCACATCTTCCGCTTCAAGGCAGATGCTACACTATCCCGCTTGGGCGAGCATGATTGACCTGCCGACAACAACCCCCATCGTTACGGAGATCTTCGGCTCTTCCGATTACCTTGTTTGGGGCTCTGGTGGTGACTTGTGCCTTCCGGGGGCAATTGAATATCAACACTTACACTCGGATGGCCGGGATGCCCAGCACCTTTCGGGAGCGCGTCTTGAGCAAGCCAAGCGACTCGGCGTTCCGCTCAATACGGACAACTCTGGAAACTTCGATGTGCCCACGCAAAAACTGATTATGGAGATGACACCGCCAACGGTGACCATCAACTTTTTGATGTGCGACCTCACTTGGGAGAACGGTCCTATCCGTCAGATTCCGGGGACGCATACGGCGCAACAGCCACCCCCATCGTCCGCCGATGAACCCGAATGGATGCGGCATTCGACGCTCGTCGGTGCGCCTGCGGGTGCAGGGGTGTTCCGAGATAATCGGGCGTGGCATGGTGCGACTCCGAATCTTTCCAAGGAGGTTAGAGCACTGCCAAATGTCGAGTATGCCGCCCCTTGGCGTACACGTCACGGATTTAATGTAGTAATGCCCCACGAGATCTGGGAAACCTTAACACCGTTTGCCCAGAAATTGTGCGACTGGATTAAGGCAGAGCCGGGTGTTTGGCCAGCAGGTGCTGGTATTATGCATCCGCTTGCAAGTAAACGCGCAGAAGCCGCGAACGCGTAAAATACGCAGAAGGAGGAAACAGCAGATGTTAAACTGGGGAGTCATAAGTGCAGGTGGCATCGCGTATGTGTTCTGCAACGCGATGCGTTTTACAAACACAGGGCAGATTGTTGCCATTGCCAGCAACACCGAATCACGCGCAGATAAATTTGTCAACGATTTCGGTATCCCGCGCCAATACAGCAACTACGCAGACCTGTTGGCAGATGATGAGGTCGATGCTGTCTATATTTCAACAATTCACCCTCGTCATATGGAGTGGACTATAAGGGCGGCGGAGGCAAAAAAGCACATTTTGGTCGAAAAACCGATCGCTATGAATCGCCACGAAGCCGGGGCGATGGTCGCAGCGGCCCGCGTAAATGATGTGTTTCTGATGGAAGCCTTCATGTACCGTTGCCATCCGCAAATTGAGCGGGTGGTTCAACTCATACAGGATGGCGCGATTGGCGAAATACGGGCGATTCGAGCTACGTTTGGCTTCCACTCCAGTTTCAACCCCGAAAGTCGGCTTTACAACCGTAGGATGGGAGGAGGCGGTATCCTTGATATTGGATGTTATACCGCCTCAATGGCTCGGAAGCTGGCGGGTGCGGCTGATGGTGAGCCGTTTCTGAACCCGGTTGAGATGAAAGGTAATGGGCGGATTGGTTCCACGGGCGTTGACCAGATCGCAGTGGCAAACCTCAAATTTGAAAATGGTATCGTCGCAGAGATAGCTTGTGCTATTGAGTGCAACTTTGGCAGCAGTGTATATATTTACGGTTCAGAAGGGATAATTACGATTCCAACGCCTTGGGTGCCCTCATCGCCTTGCCGTCATGCGCGAGAACCGTTGCCACCTGATACGACCTTCCCTCCAACAAAGATTATCGTTGAACGTTATCAGACCCGGGAATCATCTGAGATTACGGTCGATGTAGACCGCGACCTGTTCAGTTACGAAGCGGATATGGTAGCCAACCATATTGAGGAGAGACAAGCCCCGGCAATGCCTTGGGCGGATACGCTCGGTAATATGGATTTGCTGGACGATTGGCTTAATCAGGTCTGGGGCGCATAATGCGCCAGAATCCGACGAGGGAGAATGAACACGGCTCGGATTTGGGGTTCCAAGTCGAGCAGGGGGATGCTACCTAAAATCCGAACTCTTCCTTCACCTCCGCAAACATCTTTACGGCGAAATCAAGGTCTTCGATGGAATGGGCGGCGGAGAGCTGTGTCCGGATTCTTGCAGTTCCTCTGGGGACCACCGGATAGAAGAAACCGATCACGTACACCCCCTTTTCGAGAAGCCGTTCTGCCACTTTTTGAGCGAGTACCGCATCGCCAAGCATAATCGGTACAATCGGGTGCGGGCTGGGATTCAGCGTGAACCCTTTTTCGGACATATTTTCGTTGAAATAGCGGGTATTTTCCTCAAGCCGGTCCCGCAATGCTGTTGATGCGGAAACGAGCTCAAGGGCTTTTATGGAGGCACTCACGATGCTAGGGGCTAAAGTGTTGGAAAACAGGTAGGGGCGTGAGCGTTGGCGTAACATGTCAATGATCTCTTGTCTGCCAGTCGTGAATCCACCGCTTGCTCCGCCGAGTGCCTTTCCAAGTGTACTGGTGATTATATCGATTCGCCCCATAACATCGCAGTATTCATGCGTCCCTCTTCCCGTCTTTCCAACAAATCCTGTCGCATGGGAATCGTCAACCATGACCAGTGCCTCGTATTTGTCAGCGAGGTCACAGATATCGTGCAGGTTCGCGAAGGTGCCGTCCATAGAAAACACGCCATCAGTCGCAATCAGGCGAAAACGGCAGGTGGCGGCTTCTTTGAGTTTTGCCTCAAGGTCGGCCATGTCCGAATTATTGAAACGAAAGCGTTGTGCTTTGCATAGCCGTATGCCATCAATGATGCTGGCATGGTTTAGCGAATCACTGAGCACGGCATCGGCTTCGGACAGCAACGCTTCAAAAAGCCCACCATTCGCGTCAAAACATGAGGTATACAGAATGGTATCATCGGTGCCGAGAAATTCGGAGAGTTTTTCCTCCAGTGTTCTGTGGATTTCCTGCGTCCCACATATAAATCGGACAGACGACATCCCATATCCCCATTTGTCCATGCCTGCCTTAGCCGCCTCAATAATTTCAGGGTGGTTCGCAAGTCCGAGGTAATTGTTGGCACACATGTTCAGGACGCTCTGACCGGCTTTCACATCAATCATTGCCCGTTGGGGGCTGGTGATAATGCGTTCCGTCTTAAACAGTCCACCCTCTTGTATTTCCTCAACTTCGCGAATTAAATGAGACTTGATTGCGTCAATCATTTGGTATTCTCCTTACCTCCGGGTTGATGGCCCGGGGTTGATGTATTCGTTTGTCCACTTTGAGCGAATTGCAAGCGGACACTTTAGGCTTTATTGTGGGATACGCACCAACTCAATTTTCCCCACATCAAATTCCTGCTCTGGATTTAAGGCTTTCACTCTAACGAGGACACTTCGATAACCGAGCTTTCGCACATTGACATTTGCCCCTAAGCCGGACCAAATTTTAACCGAGAAGGTTCCATCTGGGCCGGATGTCCCACCGAGTGCCGCGCAAACCCTTGGGGCGCATTCAACCTGCACTGCCGCTCCTGCCAGCGGTTGGCCGTCAGATTTATTGATGACCTGCCCGAGCAGTGTCGCACCGGCAGATTGCTGGCGCAAAACAATTGGCGCTACCTCATGCGATTCCCCTTTTTCCAATTCGATGCGTGCTACCGAAATGTCAGTGAAGAAACCGGTGGCGATAATCTGTAGGCTATATTCGCCCCCTGGCAGACCTGATATTGTAAAGTAGCCCTCTTCGTCGGCGACGGTTGACCTGAAGTCAACGCCGTTTCGTATCACGACAATCAAGGGACTCACTCCCGATGGCAACACACGCCCCGTGAGCTCGGCACCGGCTCCTAAGTCCGTCTGCACCTCCGGCGATTCTGCCGCTGCGTCATTCACCGGATTATCGCCACATCCAGCCAACCCGACCACGGCAGTCAGCATATAGAATAACAACAATCTGTAAAGTTGCCTCATTGACCGCTCCTCTCATCGGTGCCGCCCATGTCGCTACTGCTGGATTGACAAATCCAGCAGAAGCTATTGTGAAAATGTGATGGATATGATATACTCATTACGCTGAGTGCGATACCTACATCTTACTCTTACGTTTCCGTGATTTTTGATATACAATATACAGCGAACGAAAGGGAATTGGCAAGGAAGAATTATGGTTGAACATATTGTCTTACTGAAGCTCAAGTCCAATACGACAGAAGAGCAAGTTCAAACGCTGACTGACGCTTTGCTAAAAATGGGGGACGAGATACCTGGGATTGCAGAGGTTTCTGCTGGGATGAACAACAGCCCTGAGGGCAAAGAACACGGCTTTGGCTACGGCTTCATCGTGCGCTTTCAGGATGCGGAAGCGCGTGATGCGTATCTGCCTCACCCTGTGCATCGTCAGGTTGCCACCGAATACCTGAGGCCTATTGTGGATGATGTTTTGGTCTTTGATTATGAGCATTGAATTGATGGTAGTCGAAGCCATCATTACCAGCACCGCGCAATCCATTGCGCTACTACGAGCCGAAGAATATGCAAAATTTGATACAGATTAATCACCGAAAGCCGACACAACAGATTAACGTTGGCACTGTCCCCATCGGGAACAGAAATCCGATTTCGATACAGACGATGACGACAACGCTCACGCACGATGCGGATGCGACCCTAGGTCAGATTGAGCGATGTGTCGAAGCGGGGGCGCAGATTGTTCGCGTTGCTGTGCCTGAAGAACGGGATGCAACGGCACTTCCCACAATTGTCAAACGTGCCGCTGTGCCAATCGTTGCGGACATTCATTTTAACTATCGGTTCGCACTCGCGGCGGTTGACGCGGGTGTTGCGAAGGTGCGAATCAATCCGGGCAACATCGGGAATGAGCAGCGAATCGCTCAAGTGCTTTCAGCGGCAAAAGCGGCTCGCATTCCGATTCGCATCGGCGTTAACGAGGGCTCGTTGGAAGCCGATCTGTTAGAAAAGTACCCGTCACCGACCGCCGAAGCCCTTGTCGAAAGTGCGATGCGTCATGTCAAAATCTGCGAGGCACACGATTTTACGGACATCGCAATTTCGGTCAAGTCGAGCGATCCGTTGCGGATGATTGAGGCAAATCGCTTGCTCTCCACGAAGGTTCGTTATCCGCTCCACCTCGGCGTCACAGAAGCGGGAACACCGCGCCGGGCGCATGTCAAATCCACGGTCGGCATCGGTACGCTGTTGATGGAGGGCATCGGGGATACAATCCGCATCTCGATTACCGGCGACCCTGTTGAGGAGGTCTTGACAGCGAAAGAGTTGCTTCGCACATTGGGCTTGGCGGATAATCTGCTGGATGTCGTATCGTGTCCGTTTTGTGGTCGAGGTGACCCGGAGGCGGATTATGAAGGGATTGTCACCGCGGCAGAAGCCTTGTTGGAACAGCACGGTGTCAAGATTCCCGTCGCTGTCATGGGGTGCGAGGTGAATGGCCCCGGCGAAACCCGAAACGCGGAGGTCGGCATCCACCTCGGCGGAAAGGAACTCGCAGTGCTGAAGATTCGCGGGGAGCGGGTACGGACGTTTCGCGGCAAGGATGAGGTGAATCCACAATTTCTCGCGAATGCCCTGTTAGCGGCAGCAATGCAAGTGCAGAATGAGAAAATGGAAGAATAGGAAGGAAAGAGGGGAAGAGGGGGATGGATGGTCAAGGTGGCTCCTGATGGATTGACAAATCCTGCGGAATCTAAGCCCAGACTGGTCCTGTTGCCCCCGAACGCTCCTGCTGGATTGACAAATCCAGCAGATCCTTGTCGCTTCAGAAGATAAACTTTAATACTGAAGCTTGCTACTGTGAGGTTTCAATAACAATGACACAACCAATAGCCGAATCCCACCCGCAGAACCGATTCATCAATCTGCTCCGATCCGTGCCGATTCAATGCGTAGGTTTGGCCCTCTTCTTCTGGCTATATCACAAATTTCTGATCTATTCGATGAGAAATTTTTCGATTGACCTTGGTGCCGTAAACTACAGCCGTCATGCGGTTCCGCTCTACGCTATGCCGGAGGAGACTTATCTGAGTTGGTGGATATTGCCTGCTGTGGTTATTCTGGTCGGCTTTCTGTTGCTCTGCCGAAAGCTCTTTCTTCAGGGTAGCGTAAAGCTCCGCTGGAGCTTGCTCATCGCAATTGCCTGCTTTATCGCCATCGGAATCAGCGTCGCGCAGATTGACGGCTATCGGGAGATTGATGATAAATCGTTGCCAGCGTACCTCGAATCGTATACTCGGACCAATATGGAATACTACGGCGATGCCGCAAAGGTTAATGAGTTCGGGTTCTGGACTTTTTTGGGGGATTACGCCAAGCCAGAGGTATTCGACAAGATATCCGGACACGGACGCACACACCCGCCGGGCGGTGCGCTGTTTCTATGGATTTTCAGCCAAATCTTCGGATACAATCTGCTATCCGCCTCGCTGGTAACAATCGTCTTCACAAGCCTAACGGTGATCCCCATTACGCTACTTGCCAGAGACCTGTACGGCGAATCGGTGAGTCGGTACGCGCTCGCCCTATTTCTAATCACGCCCAACTTCGTCATGTTCACCACGACATCAATGGATGGTCCTTTCGGCGTGTTCCCGATTGTGGGTGTCTACCTATTCTACAAAGCGATTCGTTCAGACCGCACTCTGTTTTATGCAATCCTGACAGGAATCGCGCTTGCACTCGGTATGTTGATGACATATTCAACAGTGTTCATCGGCCTCTTTATGGGCAGTGTCGGCTTACTGACCTTGATTACCGTACGCCAGCAATTCAAAGATTTGCTGAAGGTCGTATTGATTGCGGCGGGGGCATTTGCCGTATTCTACCTGCTGATGTTTTTGATTACGGGTTTCAACCTTCTTGAGGCTATGTGGGCATCTGTGAAAAAGGACGAAACGGGCATGGGCACAGGCTATGAAACGATTGGACGCTACTTCCACCTGAGTTTTGCGAACCTGTTTGCCTTTCTAATTGGCATTGGGATTCCACTCACGGCAGTGTGGATACGGCAAATCGTTGCCACCATCCGTCGGGCGCGAACCTGCGCGGCCCTCGACACCTACGTGATCGGTTACCTCATCGCCCTACTCGTAATCACCTTTTCGACTCTTTTTACAATGGAGGTTGAACGCATTTGGATTTTTATGGTACCCTTTATCGTCATCCCTGTCGCGAAATACCTCCATGAGCGATGCGAGCAACGCCAGCACATGGCAGATTTCTACTGGGTCGCCGGATTATTGTGCCTGCAATTGATTCTGTTTGAGGTCACATTGTATACATACTGGTAAGCAAGTTTAAATTAAAAGTTAAACAAATTTCAGCGTTAACGTATCGCGGCTGGGAAGCCGCTCCTACAAGGGTGGCGGCTGGGAATCCGCTCCTACAAGGGTGGCGGCTGGGAATCCGCTCCTACAAGGGTCGCGGCTGGGAATCCGCTCCTACTTTGCGTCTTTGCGTTCCATTTTTCTTACAAGGTGACAGCTTAGGTTTTTATACTTAAACATGCTTAGCACCTATCAATCCCCGATACGGAGAGAAAACAGATGCCTGCCAAAATGTTGAAAACAGCGATTTATGTCTTGTCTATTTGTCTGCTCATTGGGTGTTCTGCCAAATCCAAATCGTACCTCGATGCGTTGGAGCAGAAAGATGGCTTCATCCCTGCCGCGCCTACAGACATAGAACCCATCGTCCGAGCACCGGTCATTTATGGCGTACATGAGGTGAGCGGCGGCGAACCGCCTCGTTTGGGGAACAGAATCGGCGCGGCAGCGACACCGGGTATCAAACTGAGTATCAAAGAAGGGCAGATCAATTTTGACATCAACAGCGAACGGTTCAGAGTCTACGTGCCGAGCGGTTATACGGATGGCAAGCCGTTCGGTTTATTGGTGTTTATCGGAGGAGCACCTGAACCTGAGATTCCGCCTTCATGGTTTGAGGTTTTTGATCAGAAGCAGATAATCTGGATTTCCGCGTTTGATGCGGGCGACCAACAACCGACCTTTCGCCGAATCGGATTGGCTTTGGAAGCACGAAAGTCTGCCATCCTTAACTACAATATTGACCCCAAACGTATCTATATTAGCGGTGTATCCGGCGGTGGTATCGCATGTTCAACGATTGTGGCGCGATTCCCGGAAGCGTTCAACGGCTCGATCCAAATTGCCGGTGCGGGGGGGTTTGGCATCGGTTATCGTGAGTTTGAGGGTCATAAAATGAGTTTTAAGAATGAATCACAGGCGAGTGTGTCTGGATTATACACGTCGGGACGGTACAATATATTGAGCCGCCGTGTAATCAAAAGGTTACGTGCAAAAAATCGGTTTGTCATCATCATCGGGCGTAACGATTTTTTCTATCAGATGACTGCCCGTGCTTATTTCTCAATGCGCTACATGGGTTTTGAGACTTTGTATCTTGAAATTCCCGGTCTCGGCCATCAAATGCCGAGTGAAAAAGGGCAGATTGTTCGCGCTTTAGACTATTTAGACCGAACTAGAAATCGATAGCAACACGCTCCGCCGTTAAACGGTCAGTCGGGCATCCCAACCCGACGGCCTTCAGAGCAGGGGCAAAAAAGAGAGGAAAACATCATGTTAGACAAAGTAGGCGTTGGTATTATCGGTTGCGGTGGGATGGGGTCACATCATGGACAGAACCTCTCCCAAATTGAAGACGCACACCTTCGCGGGTTTGCCGATGTTCGATTAGAAGCCGCCCAGAAATTGCAGAACGAATTTGGGGGCGATTACTGCACAACAGACGCACAAGATTTTTTCAATGATGACCAGATTGATGTCGTGCTCATCTGTACCCATCACGATTTGCACGTTCCACTCTCAATCCAAGCGGCGGAGGCGGGTAAGCAGATTTTCGTCGAAAAACCGCTTGCCCTGACCATTGAGGCGTGTGAGCAAATCCAGGATGCCGTTGAACGTGCAGGCGTGAAGTTGATGGCGGGATTTCAAGCGCGATTTTCGCCATTTATCGCCAAACTCAAGGAGACGATTCCAGAACCGTTGGTGGTTGTTGGTCAGCTTGTAGACCCGCGTTGGGGCGATGAGAGTTGGGCAAACGACCCGATTGAGGGTGGCGGCAATGTCCTTTCACAGGGGTGCCACATGTTCGATGCGATGTGTTGGCTTGCAGGGGCTGAACCTGTTACGATTTACGCCGAAGGTGGCAATTTGACTCACCCGAAAATCCCGGAGATTACCGACAGTGTGGTTGCGACAATCCGTTTCGCAAATGGGTGCATTGCCAGCGCAATCAATGGGGATTTCGGCGCACCAGCGTTGGCGGGTAAGGCGTTCTATGAACTGTTTGGTGGGTCAAAAACCGCGACCCTCTACGGCTACTACGGCTTGCCCGCGATTAAGTTCTGGGGGGTTGAACCCGCTGAATTTACGATGGAAGACCTGCCACCGGAATTCCAAAATAGCAGTGCCGCTCACGGATATATTGATGAGATGAAGGCACTCATTGACTGGGTTGGGAAGGGGATTGACCCTGTCAATGCGGCCAAGGTTGAAGATGGCCTACGTGCAACGAAGTTAGGCATCAAGGCGATTGAGGCAATTAAAACAGGCCAACCGCAACAGCTTTGACATGTCTCCAAGCCGAACAGGAGGATAAATACAACGCAAAGGCGCAAGGACGCGAGCAGACTCTAAAGCAGATAGGTTAGGTAGAGGCAACGCTTCGTTTCTTTTTTAACCTTGAATTGTTCGCTCGTTCGGTGTCCAACGACCCATAGAATTTCATCTTGACTCACGAGAATCGGAATACGTTCCCGCTCCTGTCGCGGTACTTTGGTGTCGATTAAGAAATCTTTGACCTTCTTGTTGCCCTGCATCCCGAAGGGTTGAAACCGGTCCCCCGCCTGTCGATTCCTAAGTGTCAGGGGGGATTGGATGTGGTCGTAATCAAAGACGGCCGCAAATTTCCCATCCGGGAGGGTGCCCGAGCACCGTGTTTCAATGGAAGCAACCATCCTAGCGTTCAGTAGTGGGAACTCGGTACACCCTGGTACTGTCAGCTCATACGCAAAGTCATCGGTAGATGATGTGCCTGACTTTTGGAAGTGGAGCTGCTCGTATGTCCGCCGAAACTGCAAATCGTTGGGCAAATTCAACGCAGTATTGGGCGATTGCCCTTCAATCAATTTGAGCATTGATTCAATGTGGCTAAAATAGGATTCTCCGAGGCCATCCGATAATTCTCGGATAGCGAGGCGCAGAATGCGGCGTTGCACAGCCAGATGATGTTCGCAGAATCGCAGGCGGTCAAGTACAACCGTATCTGGCGAACTGTCCTTTATCCGACACACCTCAAACGCCTCGCTCGCGACTGTCTCCAAATAATCGGATTCGGCTCGCAACAACTTAGCCGTTTGCACCAATCCATTCTGTAGATTGGGATTATAGGCTTGTTCTAAAAGAGGAATTAGCTCTAGGCGGATACGGTTGCGGAGGACGTTTGATTCGAGATTTGTCGCATCTTGGCGCGGTTGTAGTCCGAGCCGTGCGATAAATGCTTCGATTTCTCGCCGTGAAAAATCAAGCAGTGGCCGAATGAACTTTCCATCCCGCACCGGAAGCATCCCTTTTAGACCCGTCGCGCCTGCCCCGCGTAATAGGTTCATCAAGATGCTCTCCGCCTGATCTCCGCGATGATGTCCTAGCGCAATTTTTGTGGCCCCGATCTGCTCGGAGATATCCTCATAAAACTGATACCGTGCCTGCCGAGCGGCTGTTTCAACTGACATCTGCTGTTGGCGCGTCAGTTGAGGGACATCAATTTCGCCGATTGAGATTGGCAGGTTTAACCGCTCTGCGTGGGTCTTGACGAACGCGGCATCTTCAGCGGAATCGGGACGGAGGCAGTGGTTGAGGTGGGCCACATGAAGCGAACAATCGAGTTCATCGCGTAAGGCATTCAGGGCGTAGAGCAGGGTAAGCGAATCGTGACCACCAGAGACGCCCACGAGCACCGTTTCTTGAGGCAGAATCATCTCGTGTTGTAAGATAAATCGGTGAGTTCGTTGGACAAAGCGATCAGACATAAGACGCAGGGAATGGAAGAGTGGGATTGGAAGGATGGGAGTGTAAAGATATGGAAGAGTGGAAGAGAAGTTTCTTCCCCCATCCTTCCAACCTTCCATCCTTCCAGTCTTTTGCCTTCCACCCTTCCAGTCCTTTCCTTTCCAGTCTTTTCCCTTCCATACCACCCTCAGAATGTAAAGTTTCTTAAAACTTGCTTGCCTGAGCCGAATTAAAAAATAGACCGCTAGCTTTCAGGCCGCATCTGGGGGAACAGGATGACATCCCGAATCGAACTTTGGTCGGTCAGCAACATTGTCAGGCGGTCAATGCCTATTCCCAGCCCACCTGTTGGCGGCATACCATACTCCAAAGCGCGGACATAATCCTCGTCAAGCATTTGGGCTTCTTCATCCCCGGATTCACGCTGTTTCATCTGGTCAAGGAAACGCTCTTGTTGATCGAGTGGGTCATTCAACTCGCTAAAGGCGTTGCCGAGCTCCATCCCACCGATGAATATCTCAAAACGTTCCACAAACGCATCGTCCTCACGTTTCTTCTTTGCTAGGGGAGAGATTTCGATCGGATAGTCGATAATGAATGTCGGTTCAATCAACTGGGGTTCAACAAACTGATCAAAGAACAGGGCAATCAGTTTCCCCCTTGACGTGGCATTCTCTAGCTCAAGCCCTTTTTGAGCTGCCAGCTCTCGCAACTCGGAATCAGTGAGGGCTTCTGTATCGATATCCGTGTACGCCTTAATAGACTTGACCATCTTCAACCGTTTCCAGGGTGGCGTTAAGTCAATCGGATTGCCTTGATAATTAATCTGAGTGGTGCCTTGCACTGCGGTAGAGGCTGAGACAATGAGATTCTCGGCAAGATTCATCATGTCGTGGTAGTCGGCATAGGCTTGATAGACCTCCATCATGGTAAATTCAGGGCTATGGTCTCTGTCAATTCCCTCGTTGCGAAAATCTCTTGAAAATTCATATACCCGATCAAAGCCACCGGCAACCAACCGTTTGAGGTAAAGCTCATTGGAAATCCTAAGATAAAGGGTTCTGTCCAAAGCGTTATGATGGGTCGTGAAGGGTTGTGCGCTCGCTCCGCCGTAGAGCGGTTGAAGAACCGGTGTTTCGACCTCTAAGAAATCCTCGCTATTCAAGGTCTGGCGGATGGAATTGATGAGCTGCGTCCTCGCGCGAAAGACCTCTCGCACCGGCGGATTCACCATCAGGTCAACATAACGCTGGCGATACCGAATCTCAATATCTGTCAGGCCGTGCCATTTCTCTGGTAAGTTGCGCAAGGTCTTGCAAAGTAGCTCAAAGGTTTCTACCATCACCGTGACTTCACCCTTACGGGTTCGGAACACCGTTCCAGCAACACCGATAATATCGCCCATATCAATAAATTTCCGATACACATTGTATTTCTCTTCCCCCACTTTATCCCGCAACACATAGATCTGGATCTGGTCAGTGGTGTCTTGAAGATGTGCAAAGCCACTCTTCCCATGGTCGCGCTTGGTCATAAGCCGCCCTGCCATCCGCACATGATGCGTTCCCTCCGGAATGTCAGTAACGCCTTCATACTTCTTGTGAATATCTGCCGCGAAAGTATCTGGGGTGTATTTGTATGGATATGGGTCTATTCCCAATCGCCGCAACTGTTCCAACTTTTGTAACCGTTGTTGCCTCAAGCTACTTACGTCTTCCATTGCTCATCTGCCTCCTCGTTTTTGTTCATTGAATCATCGGGTCTCCTACCAATCTTCATCGTAGAAGGGTAGACTGGGATAACTGTAAACATTACCCTCGTAGTTTTTCACCTTTATCTCCCCATCATCAAACGATACAACCGGGTTCGGGATAAGGGCAATTTTACCACCGCCACCCGGCGCATCAACCACGTAGTGTGGCACACCGAGACCGGAGATGTGTCCACGCAACGCGGCGATAATCTCTAAACCTTTCTTGACGGAAGTACGGAAATGATCGGTGCCGTAAACCAGATCAGCTTGGTAGATGTAATACGGCTTCACACGGATGGCGAGGAGTTTTTTCATTAACTCCACCATGACCTCCGGTTGGTCGTTGACACCTTTAAGGAGTACGGTTTGATTGCCCATTGGAATCCCCGCATCAGCCAACATTTCACAAGCTTTTGACGATTCTGGCGTAACCTCTCGTGGATGGTTGAAATGGGTGTTAATATAGAACGGATGATACTTCTTGAGAATTGCACAGAGTTCCGGCGTAATCCGCTGTGGCAGCGTCACTGGGACACGCGAACCGATTCGGATGATTTCCAGATGCTTAATCTCACGAAGGCCGCCGACAACGTAATCAATCCTTTTATCGGTCAGCATCAGTGGGTCACCGCCGGAGATGATTACGTCGCGGATTTCGGGATGCTCACGGATATAAGCCAATCCTGTTTCGACATTGTCATCCGGAATGGAGTGTGGGTCGCCGACCTTTCGCTTTCTGGTACAGAATCGGCAGTAAATCGGGCACATGTAGTTGACATAAAAAAGCACACGGTCAGGATAGCGGTGTGTGATATTGGGAACCGGGCTGTCCTCGTCTTCATGAAGCGGGTCTTCGACACCGGTGGCGACCAATTCCCTTGAATCCGGCACGACTTGCTTCCAAATCGGGTCGCCTACTTCCTCAATTAAGCTGAGATAGTAAGGGTTGATACGAATTGGGAACTCTTCGTGAATCTTCCTCATTTCTTCGACATCCACATTGAGTGCCGCTGCGAGTTTTTCGGGGGTATTGACCGTATCTCGAACCAGACTTTTCCATTCGTCCATCAGTCGTTAAATCCTTTCTAATATTTTTAACGGGTTATTGTAGTGTTCAGCCATGGAGGCTTTGCTAGATTTTTTGCGATTTCAATCCTATTCGGTGCCTCGTGCATGTTGACGCACGGTCAAGTATCGTCCTCAATCGAAAGAACAGGCCAAAGTGATGGGTGAACAATCAGTCTTTGGTTGCCAAGTTATCAAGTGCTTCGCCAGTTACGCGATAAATGCTCCACTCGTCAAGCGGAACAGCACCGAGACGCTTATAAAACTGGATAGCCGGTTCATTCCAATCCAGAACCGACCATTCAAAACGGCCGCAATTGCGTTCTTTTGCCAATCTTGCCACATACATCAACAGCGCGCCACCAAATCCTCTGTTACGAAATTCGGGCTTTACATAGAGGTCTTCGAGATAAAGACCGCATCTGCCAAGGAAAGTCGAAAAGTTGTGGAAATATAGGGCGAAACCGACTGGTGTCTCCTCATAATATCCGATGACCGCTTCGGCGTATTGACGTTCCCCAAAAAGCGATTCGCGCAACAGGTCTTCAGTGGCAACCACTTCGTGTGAAAGCCGCTCGTACTCGGCAAGTTCCTTGACGAAGGCTAAAATCAACCCAACATCACCTTCGGTTGCGGGTCGAATTTCAAAGTTCGGTATTTTGGTCTCGGTTTGCATCTTAACATCCTAACTACATTTTGGCAGTGGTCAGTATTTTATCGACAGATTCATGGTTGCTTTAGGTCTGTTTGCAAAGCGCAATTATACCTTGTGTCTATCAAATTGTCTAGAATAATCTACAGAAGTATTAAATTCACACCGAAAAGAGGTGCATTTTTTAGGGTGGTGTGATATAATCAGGGACATCAACAAAAACGCTAGGACGATTAAATTTAACGCAAAGACGCAGAGCAGAAAGGAACGTGCAATTTATATATTGGCACAAAATGTGCTATACATCACAGAACTCTCTAGGCGAGTTTTTTCGCTAAACCTTAATTCATGTACATTATTACGTCAACGGAGAGAGCGAGATGAAACCCTTTGTCCTTTTAATATTGATAGTCATTTCCCCCATCGTTGCGAGCTTAAAAAGTCAGGCGGACGAAATATCCAAAAAAATCCTACTGGGACACACAGGCCGCGTTTTTGCCCTCACCTTCAGCCACGACGGGAACTGGCTTGCCTCCGGCGGCAGTGGGGACAACGAAATTCGGGTTCAAAGCGTATCATCGGAAGGTGAGATTCACACGCTCGTTGGACACGAAGGAAAAATAAACGCTCTAGCGTTCCGAAAGAACGGAGAACTCATTTCCGGTTCCGACGACGGCACCGTGCGCTTGTGGAACATCCCCGAATCCCGGCAAATCCATCAGTTCAACGGAGGCGGTGGTCAGATAACCTCCCTCTCCGTGAGCCCAGACGACCGGCTGTTAGTCACGGGCAAAAGCGATGATACCCTCAAACTATGGGAGATAGACACCGCGCAACTGCTCAGGACCCTTGAAGGGCACGAAGACCTCGTTTGGGCCGTCACATTCAGTCCAGACGGGACTACCATTGCCTCTGGTTCAGAAGACCGCACCGTGCGCCTGTGGAACGTCACAGACGGGACCCTGACCGACACCCTTGTTGGCCACACCGATCGGATTTGGTCAGTGGCATTCCATCCCGACGGCACCCAACTCGCCTCCGGCTCCTGGGATGGGACCGTTCGGACATGGGAAACCGCCACAAACATCCCGTTCCCCGACCAGCCCGTCCAGCGGCCCAAGCCTGCACAAATCCCCGAAGATACCAACAACTTAAAGACAACCGCACCATTCGCCCGCTACGAACGCGAAGTCCTATCCGTCGCCTACAACCCCGATGGTCGTCTGCTGGCAATCGGTTTAGCAGACGCTCCAAACGACGAGACCGTCAGACTATGGGATACACTAACCCGCCGTGAACTTAGGGCATTTGACAAAAAATCGAGGCACGACCTCGCCTTTAGCCCCGACGGCATTCGACTTGCCACCACAGGCGCATCCGATGGCGGAATTATTATGTGGGAATCAACCCCCTTAACCCCCCGCCCACTTGCCCCACAACCAAACACCCAAATCCAAACCCCGACAATCCTATTTCAATGGGAAGCCATTCCAAGTGCCATCTACTACGACCTCCAAATCGCACGAGACCCCCAATTTGTGCAGACCCCGACAAGTTTTATTACACAGACAGAAACCCAACACCGCTTTCAAATTGAAGAAGGGGTCAAAAAATACTGGTGGCGCGTCCGTACAGGTGGGTTTGGGAACGTCAGCGAATGGTCAACAGGTGGGGTGCTGACTACCCTCTATCAAGATGCCACCGCCTGTGCCCTTAAAATCCTCCCCCCCCGCCGGTGGATAAGCGATGGCGAAGAATTCATCGTTGAAATTATCATCGAAGACGTCACCGACCTCGCTGGATTCCAATTCAACCTACACTGGACAAATCCAGAAGTACTCTCCTTCGTCACCGTGACCGAATTTAAGACCATCTTCAACGCAGACGAGCCCAACCCCCCACGCCTTCCCAACCAAGACGACCGCTTCTTTCAAATAGACCAAGAAAACGGAACCTTCTCCAACGTCGTCGCCACTCGGTTTGGCGAAGGAGGCATCAGCGGTAGCGGTACGCTACTCAAAGTACTCTTCAAAACAGAAGCCATCGGAACCAGTGCGATAGAATTGCAACAACTACGCCTCGCCGATTCCGAATTACAAGCGATTCACTGCGACATCCACAGTGCCACAATCATCGTTGAGCAAGAGGCGAGACCGTGGGATATCAATCGAGACCGTGTCGTCGACATATTTGACCTCAGAATAGTGGCAAATTACTTTGATACTAAAATCACGACCGATATTGGCATAAACCCAGACATCAACGGCGACGGTGTTGTGGATTCCCTAGATATCACCCTTGTTAGTTCCCATTTTGGCGAAACCTATGAATAGTGCACCCCGATCGCGCCTCCTCCAACTCCTGCTCTGCCTGATTTTCCTCTCCCCTGCTACCGACACACTCGCCCAACAGTGGCGAAACTTCACACGATTCATTCACGGACTCAGCGGCAACAATATCCGACACATCACCCAAGACCCACAAGGACAAATCTGGCTGGCAACCAGCACCGGGTTAAGCCGTTTTGACGGCTTCTGGCACGAAGTACCCCTTGCAAGCGACGAATCAAATACCGATATCCGAAGCGTTCTCATTACAAACAGTAGAGTTAATAGTACTTTCATCTGGGTTGCGACAACCACCGGTGTCCATCAAGGCATTGTTAATAGTACTATCCATTGGCAACGACACCATACCGCCGCACGAGACGGGTTAACCGATAACCGCATCACAGCCATGATAGAACGGCGGTTCAGCCCAGAACACGGAAACATAGGAGAAATCTGGGTCAGTACGCCCCGCGGTGTCAGTCGATTTGACGGCGAAGCCTGGCACCCCGTCCCAGCAGAAGGACTGCTCCAGCACGGCGTACAAGTCATTTACGAAGACCAGACCGGTGCCCTCTGGTTTGGACTATCGCCCAACAGTACCCCCAATCGACTCATCCGCTTCGATGGCACCCGTTTCGATAGAAGGCACTGGCAAGCCTTTGGGGTCAACGACGGTTTGCCCAACGGGACCGTTCAGACCCTGGCGACAGACCAAGTAGGTCAACTCTGGGTGGGGACCAGTGAAGGCATCGGCATCTACAACGGGTCAACGTGGGAAATTATTACGACACACACCAGCACATACTCTTCTGGCGTTGGGCTCAGTGACAACCGAGTAAGCGCAATCATGCGAGACCGCACCGGGACCATGTGGGTTGCAACGACATCAGGAATCAACCTATTCCACCCCACCTTTAAGAAGACAACCCAACTGACGAAAGCCAACGGATTAGTCAGCAACACCGTTCAGGCACTATTTGAATCGCGAGACGGCGAAATCTGGGTAGGCACCCGAGACGGCATCAGTTTTTCCGACCGTTCCTGGGGGTCTTTCACAACAGCAGACGGGTTAACCGATAACCGTGTGACCGCGATGCTGACCGACAGAACCGGTGCCATCTGGGTGGGAACGCAGCACGGATTGATTCGATACACACACAACGGAGTAGAAACCGTTAATGGCCTACCCGCACCCGACATTCGCGCGCTAACCCAAGACCCCCAAGGACAGATTTGGGTGGGCACAAACTCAGGGATTGCAGTATACCACACAGAAGGCGGGCAAACCGCTCCTGCCACCGCACCTGTGGCAATCTTTCGGTTTGAAAAAGGAGGCAACGATATCCAATCCATTGTCGCCGATTCATCAGGGAATATTTGGGCGGCAACAGGACTCGTCCTCCCCGGCGAGTCAACCGTATTTCCCCCCTTCACGATAAACCGATACGACGGCATATCATGGGAAGGCGCAGTTTTCCCCGAAATCAGAAAGACCGTTGTTACCATGTTCGCCGATTCACGCGGGCGGATATACCTAGCCACAGTCGGTGATGCCACCATCCCTAGCGACTTGTGGGTTTACGACGGCACCGTGTTGCGTCAACTTCAAGGCATCGATGCCCCCGCCATTTCTGCCATCATAGAAGCCCCAAACGCAGACTTATGGGTGGGAACGCAAGACGGCATTCAGCTCCTCGACAGAGAAACCCTCCAACCGACCACCCGCATCACCACCAACGACGGCTTAGTAGACAACCGCGTGAAGACCCTTTATCGCAGTTTACAAGGCGCAATCTGGATTGGCACCACGGACGGCGTGAGCACCTATCAAAGAGGTTTTGTGCGAACCCTCACAGCAAATGACGGGCTGAACAGTAACAACGTCACCGCTATCACAGAAGCCGTTGATGGCACCCTCTGGTTTGGCGATGCAGGTGGAGGTGGAATCAGTCGCTTTAATCCGGAAACCAACCTGCCCGCAACCCGCATTATCGCAGGCCCAACCAACCGTGCAATCATCGGAGATACCAGCGTGTTCTATCGGTTTGAAGGCGGCGATGCCAGTACACCCACACAAAGCCTCCACTATCAATACCAACTTGACGATTCCGAAGCCAAGTTCACCGATAAGAACGGTTCCGAAGACCGCGTCCTACTGTCAGGGCTTGCCGAAGGCGAACACCGCTTTATAGTCAAGGCAATCGACCGAGAAGGCAACAGCGACCCAGTGGGCGCACAGGCGACATTTATCGTAGACGCACTCCCCCCCATCGTTCGCATCACCTCGCCCGAACGAGGCGCAGTTATTGGCGGGGTATTCCCAATTGAAGGACACGCCACCGACGAGACAGACTTTTTGGAGTATACCGTCCAGATTCTACCCGGTGACGGAACGCAAGAACAAACCCTCCCCACACATACCTCCGGAAAACCCATACAGGACGATACGTTGTTTGAATGGGATACCCGCACCACATCCGATGGGAAATACACGATTCAGTTAGGCGCACAAGATACCAAAAACGGCGATTCTGATCGGAGTCATACCGTTCACACCAGTGTAAATGTTACAGTCGATAATACGCCGCCTCAAGCGATAATCAAAACCCCCTCCCCCAATGCTGAGATTTCAGGCACAACCCAAGTTGAGATTGAACTGACCGACCCACACCTAGCGAGCTATCGGTTAGCCTATCAGTTAGAACATGTGGGCGGGGATGGGTTAATCCCACAGGTTATCCATTCCGGGCAAATTTTCAGCCCGCAATCCTCAACCGTCACCCTTCAAGTCAATTGGGATACCTCAACAGTAGATGGCGCCGTGCAACTCCGTGCGACCGTCACAGATGCCGCCGGCAACGACAGCACCGCCATCATCCCCCTCACCTTGAGCAATGAAGCCGCCAAACCGATTGTCGAGATTCGGCAACCGAGTGGCAACCGCCCCATCAGCGGCGCAGTGTCCATCATTGGGACAGTGAATGTAGGCACCGCACCCAATGCCAGAATTGAACACTTCACACTTGAATTTCGGCCAGCCGATGCTTTTCTAGCCCCGTCACCGGCGACGGGGCTAGAAAATGACAACTGGACAACGATTCAAACCGGGCGATTTTCCATACCTAATGCCACCATCGCCCGCTGGGAAACCGAAGCGATACCCGACGGAATCTATCTGCTCCGTCTAACCGCTACCGATAACAACGATTACAAATCCACATACTTAATGCAAACCACCTTAGACAACACACCTCCCGAAGCCGTAATTTCCGCACCACAAGACCGCACCGTGCTGAAGAATGAAAATATCGTAGTCAGTGGCACCGCAACAGACCCCCATTTCTCCCATTATGAATTACAGTTTATCAGCAGCGGAGGCGTTCCCTCGCCGAAAATCGTAAGAAACGGCCCCGTTGTCACAGGTCAGTTAGGGAGTCATCCGACACTACCCGGTGGTGAGTATACCATTCAACTCACCGTTTTTGACACCGCCGGCAATGACAGCACTGTCATTGCCCACGTCACCCTTGACGATGCCGATGTCATCGCAACCATTACCTCACCCCAACCCGATCAATTCGTGAGCGGTCGAGTGCAAATCGTAGGGACAGCAAAAGATGTTGATGGAAACTTTGACAGATATTCGCTTTCAATCCATCAACCCCGCGATTTAGAAGTTGACGTTAACGCTGAATCCGGCACGATTGACATCCCCTTTCCCAACCAGCCGAAAGACAACGCCGAGTTGGGGCTATGGGACACCCCACCACAAGACGGGGCTTACGAAATTGCCCTATCCGCGTTCGATTCATCAGGCAAACAGAGCGATGCCACCGTGCGAGTTCGACTCGATAACCGACCACCAGAGGCACAAATCTCCCAAATCCTAAGTCAGACCCGCCAAGAGCTTCAAAGCTTTGAAGCTCTTGGCTCCGGAGAAGTGTTGTCCGGCAACCTTGAAATCATCGGGACAGCAGACGACACCCATTTTCAGGAATATCGCTTAGACTTTCGACCCATCAGAAGCGGTGGCGGAGGAGGGTGGAAGCAAATTCCCGTCGAGAACTCGACACAACCCCACCGTGACACCACGCTCGCCGTTTGGGAAACCCCCCAAATTGAAGGCGAATACGAAATCCGACTCAGCGTTACCGATGCCTCCCGCAGTGCGCCCAGCCAAGACATTGTGCCCGTCGTTATTGACAACGAACAACCGCAGGCCGAAATTACGCAGCCCCGTAACGGGGAGCTGGTACTATCTGCCCTTGAAATTATCGGGACAGCGAATGATGCCTATCTGCAATCCTATCGGTTGGACTTCCGACCCGTAGGGGCAGGGTCCCCCCGCCCTGACCCCTGGCAAGAGATCGGAACGTTTACTGAGCCGAAACGGGATGCCATCCTGACCGAATGGACTGCGCCCAAAGTGGAGGGCGAGTATGAGATTCGACTGACCGTAAAAGACCGCTCGGGGCGACCAGCGGTGGAGTCGCGTGTCAGAATCATCGTGGACAGGCTTAACCCTCAAGCCCAGATACTCTCCCCCAGAGCGAATGAGCAGTTGCCACAGCAGATTGAGATTCGTGGCACCGCAAATGACCACAACTTTAAGCAGTACCTTATCGAATACGCCCCCGGTGAAGCCTCCGACGAAGACGACTGGCTAAAAATTTTCAAAACCAGCTTCCTCAAACCCGTCAATCGAGACACCCTAGCCGTATGGGCTGTGCCCAACCGCTTTGGCAAATACACACTCCGTCTAACCGTAGAAGACACCGGCGGCCATTTCAGCCGACATCGCGTCACAGTCCACTTCAAAGCCTCCCTCGAAGGCAGAAGTGGCGGCGTTGCCGAAAGCGAAGACCGACGCGCAAAAGTCACATTCCCGCCCAACAGCTTCAATAACCGTACCGTCGTCACGATAAATCCCCTGTGGGAGGGAAATCCCCTTCCCGATAAGTGGGAGGGAAACCCCCTTCAATATACAGGCATCGGCTACCACTTTGCCTTCGATGCAGAAGTGAAAATCCATCCCAAAAAGCCCGCCACCATCGAGCTTCCAATACAAAACCGACCAGAACCATTGGCAGTCTTTCGCCAGAACCCGTTGAATGGGATTCAATCCCCCGCATCCGGAGACGGGCGATTCCAAAAAGAATGGCAATACATCGGTGGCACCGTCAACCAACAGCGCGGCACAATTTCCGCAGCGGTCTTCCAGCTCGGGCGCTACGCTGTTCTGGAAATACCCCCCAATGCAGGAAATCAAGGAGACCTAAAAATCGCCAAGCTGACCTGCCACCCCCGGTTCTTCACCCCCAAAAGCGACAGAGAAGCCGCAATCTCATTCCAACTCAGTCAGAGCTCTGCCGTCACCGTAAAAGTCTACAATGCCGCCGGCCGCCTGCGACGCACCCTAATTGAAGAGAGGCAACTTTCATCAGGCACACAAGTGATATGGTGGGACGGCCGCGACCATGACGGCCACATCGTCGCCAGCAATTTTTACATTATCACAGTCACAGCACAAGGCGTAAACCAGAGAAAAACGATAGTTATCCAAAACAATTAGATTTCTTTCTGTATTCTCATCGGGGAAGGCTCGTATGAAATTCAGCGGCTGAATTTCATAACGGGCTTCCCCCCGTCTTCTCTTCCGCCTTTGCGCCTGGCTTTTGCCCCGACACGTCGACTTGTCGGGGCAAAAGTCCGCGTTAAATTCCGAAAGTGCCCTTGCGTTCTATTTTTCTTCATTCAGACAAATGCGAAACAGAACCCGACACATACTCTCAATCTGCTTTCTACTATCCGCTTCAATCGCCTGCCTAGAGCTTCAAAGCTTTGAAGCTCTAGGCGGCAGCACGACCGAAGAACACGTCCCGACAGGCACACGTCCAATCGGTATGGGCGAAGCATTCACAGCACTCGCAGATGATTCTAACAGCGTCCGCCGAAATCCCGCCGGACTATCGCTGTTAGACAGATACATCCTTGAGTTTCAACGCACCCCCCACCAACTGTTCGGGGCACTAGAGACGAATTATCTCTGCCTAGCCATTCCAGCCTCCGAAAAAACCGCTTATGGGCTCGACTGGGTGCAGATTGGAATAGACGATGACGAACTCCACGCACGAGCCCACAACCTCAACTTCGCTTTATGCAAACGCCTGTTTCAGCCCCTGTCCCTCGGTGTCAATCTAAAGTATTTAACCCGGTCAAGCGCACTTGATGGGCAATCCAGAGGCGCGATGATTGGATGGGGCACCGATGTCGGCGCGCTCCTACAACTCGGAGGGCGGTGGCGAGTCGGCGTGTTCGCCCAAGATTTTATCGGGTTTTCATCAGACAAAAGAGTCAGTTCCGGCACATGGCTCCGCCACGATACAGGGCGTAGAGAGCAGGTATTCCCAACCCTCTACAAATTTGGCATCGCCTACCATCCCATTCCGCAGTGGCGCATCGCAGCAGATATCACAGACCGACTGCACATCGGCACCGAATTCACCCCCAATCCCAGTTTTGCACTTCGAGCCGGCCTTCAGAAAGACCGCCACACCAAAGAACCACCCACCTATTCATTCGGAGGAGGTATCAAATACAAATGGCTAAATTTCAACCTCGCTTACCAGCTACCACCCACGCTACCACCCACAACCTACGTCAGCCTCTCCCTCAACTTCGATTTTCGGAAACTGCCCGTACAAATTGAGCATATTCGCTTTGCCGACCTCTATCCGGTTCATTACTACTACTATGCCAACCCCAATGACGCAGAAACCATTATTTTAGACGACCCGATAGCCCCGCCCGCGTATACCAATGCCGACCGCCAGCGATATTATCCGCTGATGCGTTCCGATTCCATCGGGAGAATCTGGCTCAAAAATACAAGCGACACCCCCATAACCGTTCGGATTCAACTCTTTATCAGCCAGTTCGTCAGTAAAGATGGCACGGAAGTTGCTTTAGAAGATATCGAATTGCCGCCACGAAAAAGGGTTTCTGTGCCGATGCGTAAATTGGTATTATCCCAGCAGGCACTTCAATTGGCACACGCCCAACCCGTTGAAGCCCGAGTGAAAGTCACAGAGAGTGGAGGTTCGGCGACACGCTATGCGACAACAACCCTTTATTTGCACGGGAACAATACAACCCGGCTTGATGAAGTCGCCAAACTTGCATCATTCATTCCTTCAGAAGATAAAACCGTACACGCTTTCACCGATGCTGTCAGCGCCCAATTTGAGGAAACCCTTGAACAAGTTCCGAGCACACAGCGTCAGTTCTATCTCGCAATGCTACTTTTTAACGCCCTGTACGGCATCTCCTATAAAACAGATGCCAATATACCATTTGAGAGCGGCACCGTGGATACCATCAAACATCCCCATGAAATGCTCGAAAACCTAACGATTGCGAGTGGAGACCCAGTTCAGAATATGGGCGACTGTGACGACAGCACCGCGCTGTATTGCGCGCTACTAGAATCCGTAGGGATTAAGACCGCGCTTATCCAACTGCCCCGTCACGTCCTGATGGCCTTTGATTTAGGCGGGTTATCCGTTGCCAAAGCGCAAGAAATCGGCATACCCGATGCGTTCTACCAAACCATCAACGGACAAGTTTGGATTCCCGTTGAGACAACACACATTAAAGACGGATTCACCGCTGCATGGAAAAAAGCCGTTGAACAACTTCAAAAACAAGTTCTGGGTTCAGTGACCACAGAAGATGCGTGGAACAAATACGGCTGGGGCTACCCGCGAGGCAGAAAAACGAACTTTTCCATCTCAAAAGCACCGATTCAAGAGCGAATGGGAGTTGATTTAACAGACAAATGGTTACAAGAACTTTTGGACTTCTTGAGAGAAGAAGCCCCTTGAATTTAACGCAAAAGTGGCGCAAAGATTCGGACTTTTGCCCCGACACGTCGACTTGTCGGGGCAAAAGCCAGACGCAAAGAAGAAAAGAACGTGCAATCAATTGTACGACTACTAACCTACTAAGAGGGAGGGAAATACGATGAAACACAGATACGGATGTTTTGTAATCTGCTTATTCAGCATGGTCATGGTAAGCTTACCTGCCATCGGAGATAAGATAACCACCACATTCACTTTCGGGAAAATTGAAACGCTCAAAACTGGGGCAGTAGAGTGGACTTTTCTCGGAAAGGACTCAGAACTCGCAGAGACAGATCTGGTTCGTATGCCTCCGCGTTCGTTCATTCGCCTCAAGGATGCACACGGCAACATATTGGACACGTTGCCGGGGAGTCGTGAACTGCGTGTCAGAGACCTTATCCGTGAGGGACATCAACGGAAACAAGCCAGCAAATCAAAACGGATTAATGGCAATTCTGACAACCGACCTGCGACTGATGTGCTACCACTCGGCAACCGACCGGAAGATGACGAGACTCCCCAGACCCCTGAAATGACGCATCGCATTAAGGTTAAGCCAAGTGAACTTGCTCAACTCCGAGGTCAACTTGATGCTCTGCCCGAAGAGATTGCCCGCAAGCTCGCTCATCACGCAACTTATGTTGCCACCCGTAAGGGCAGGAATAAGGTTGTAACGGATGGGTATCCTTATCCGACGCTTGAATTAGCGAAAGCAGTTTACGATGACCTGAATCGCTTTGAAACAAAAACGGCGGTTCATGTTGCTACCCGTAAGGGGCCGTTGCTATACGCACAATTGCTTCGTTACCTTAATATCCGTGCAGACCTCGCCGTGAATGAAGCGAACGAGTTACTGGTCATTTTTGACAGTGAGGTTCCGTTAGACCAAGCAAAACGCATCACGGCAAACCAGAATTTGATTCATGAGAAGCAGGAAACCAAAGGCACCGTCTGGATTTCGATTCTGGTACAACCTCGAAAACAGAACTTTACTACAGCATGGTATGAAGGCAGTCGAATGCAGTTGGTTCGGCATTAATTCCACGAAAAGAAAAATAGAACGCAAGGACGCAAAGGTGCAAAGGCGCAAAGAAGAACAGAGCACTCAATCAACGTACTACTACTAACCCAAATGGAAGGAAGGTCCGGGTCGCTCCTGCTGGATTGGCAAATCCAGCCGAACCTTTAGGATTTTCTTTATGGCTACAGCGAGAAAAAATTTCGGACCTAAGGCGTATATTTTTATCTGCGTCATCAGTTTGGCCCCGTTTGTGGTTATGGGAATTTCTCGCCATTTCAATCTATTGAAGTTCATCGAGCTAAAGACGTTGGATGGACGACAGTTGCTTGCCCATGACGCGCAACAGGTCTCAGACCAGATCGCGTTAATCGCAATCGACGACAAAACCGAAGGAGATGAGGGGCTTGGGTTGCTTTCATCGTGGCCTCCTGACCTTTACGCCGCACTGCTCGGTCCTCTTCAAACGGCGGATACCGAGGCGATTGGTTTGGTGATGTGGTTTAATCGGGAGTGGCAGGGTGAGCAGTTCCTTCCGAGTAGCAAACTGTTTGTCATCCAACCCTACTCTTTTCCTGACCCGGCAACGCATAATTCATTGCCTGAAGCCAAGTCTTGGAGCCGTCTACCACACAGCCTGCAAGCGGCACAGAGCAGTTTTAGCTGGTTTCCGTTGAGTCCTTCCGATGGCATTCATCGCTTAGCCCAACTCGTTTCCGTTTTCGGCCCCGTGTCACCGTTACACGGGGCCGAAAACGGCGTGAAAGACTCCGCATCAACGGATTATCTGTATTCAATTGAAATTTTAATGCTGTGCCAAACCTACGGGATTTCTTCTGCGTCCATAAAGATACGAGAAGGGTTCTGGCGGGGGCAATTTTTAGAGCTACCATTGCCCACCGGGATGCCACTCCGTATCCCTATTGACCCGCACGGCAGACTTTCCGTTCGGTTTGTTCGGGATGCATCGGCGTTTAAATCCACCTCCTATGTTGATGCGCTTGAGGCAATTGACACCGACCCTGCTCAATTTCGGCGAGATTTTGATGGGCGGATTGTGCTGGTCGGGGTGACAACGGCGAACATTCCGACTGCTTCGACCCCACTCGGTGAAATGCCCGCCCTTGCGCTCCGTGCGAATCTGCTCAATACACTGCTGAATCGAAATTTCATCTGGCAGTTGAGCGGTGCCGCAAATCTGCTTTATCTCTTCTGCCTCGCAATTTTTTCGACCATCGCGGCAATTCTAATCCACCGGTTCAGATGCGACTCCCGATGGATGCTACTTACCGCCAGCGGGCTGTTTTTACTCCACGTCGTCTTTGTTATCGCGATGTTTGTGCGCTTTAATGCCTGGCTCGAAGCCACGGCTTCAGGGCTGGCTATCATCTTGGCGGGCGTGATGAACACTCTGTTTCTGGCACACCTTCGACTCCGAGATTTCTACTTTCAATTGCAAACGACGCAAAATCAACTCGTGCAGTCTGAAAAACAAGCGATGTTCGGGGTTATGTCTGCGCGAGTTCGACATGAAGTGCGGAACGCGCTCAATGTCATCCGTGGCCCAGCGGAGATAATTCGTACCAATTTCCTGCGTCAAGATCCGATGAATTTACGCGACCGGCCTAAGGAAATCGTGGACAGGATGGACGAGATTATCGGATGGGTGATGAAGCTTGACGAAATGATCGAGAATGAATTTCGCTTCTTCCAAAACAGTGAGCTCAACCTCCAATCCCAAGCCCTTGAACCTATTCTGTTCGCCGCCCAGAATATGATACAACCTTTGATTGATGAAAACCAAATTCAGGTGACACTAAATTGGCCGTCCAAAATGCCCTCTATTCCTCTTGATGCAGATAAGATGCGGGTTGTCTTTACGAACTTGATGAAGAATGCGTGTCAGGCAATGCCAAAGGGCGGCACGTTAGCGGTGGATGTCAAGTTTAGCCCGACGACGAATCGTTCCTCGAATATGTCGAAGGCGATTATGGTCATCATCACCGATACGGGTAGCGGTATTTCAGCGGATGAACTGAAACGAATCTTTGAACCGTTCCACACGACTAAGCCGCGTGGATTGGGGCTTGGCTTGGTCAATGTCAAGAATATCGTAGAGGAACATGGGGGGTGGGTACACGTAGAGAGCGAACTGGGCGTTGGTACAACATTTTTCATCGAACTTCCGTATCAATGACGTAAGGAAACTATAGACTTCGTTTGAGTCAGACTCTGTTGAAACAGCGGCTGTTTCAACAGAGTCTATTGCCAGACGCAAAGAAGATAAGAAGAGTCATAACTATGAGACAAGCACGGATTTTAATCGCAGACGACGAGCAAGCGACCTGTAAGTACATTGACCAGCACATCAAGATAGAGCCATCCATCCCTGCACAGGTTGAGTTCGCCCATGACCGGGACGCGGCAATCGCGCTACTACAGACTACCGCTTATGACCTGATTTTGGTTGACCTCTGGATGCCGGACGCACAAGGTATTTTGGACAGGGAAGCGGGTATCAAGATTCTCAAACAGTGCAATAAACAACGCAGTAAACAACTCAATAAACAACAGAGGGCCACGCAGGCCATCATGATTACGGCGAATAGTTCAGCCGAGACGGCACTTGAGGCAAGTGGGTTGGGGGTTTACGACTACATCAGGAAACCGATCGATTATACCAGCCTCATCGAGAAAATTAAGTTGGTTTTAAGTCAGCACTCCCAAGATTCCGACGACGCTCTGCCATCAACTGTCGCGAGTATCGGTGAAGACGACCAATACACAATCATCGGCAATAGCAATGCGATGATTGAAGTGATGAAGGAGGTCGGACGCACCGCCTTATCCGATGCCGATGTCCTCGTCTACGGTGAAAGTGGAACGGGGAAGGAATTGGTTGCGCGTGCCATCCACAAACTGAGCCATCGCCGCAACGCGCCTTTTATCCCGTACAATTGTAGTGCGGTGCCTTCAGAGCTAATAGAAGCTGAATTGTTTGGAATTGGAAAACGAGTGGCGACCGCTGTTGACCAGCGTCCGGGAAGATTTTTACAAGCGCACAGTGGAACAATTTTCCTCGACGAAATTGGGCATCTGAACCTTGATATGCAACCGAAATTGCTACGAGTACTGGACTACAAAGAGATTCAAGGGGTCGGTGTTGATGTGCAACGTGTTGATGTCCGAATCATCGCCGCCACCAATCGTGACCTTCGGGAAGCTGTTGAAGCGCACGAATTTCGTGCAGACCTCTATTATCGGCTGAAATTTATGATTACCCTCCCGCCGCTGCGTGAACGGTTAGAAGACATCTCTTTACTCGCTGAACACTTCCTCCAGAAGTACGCCCGTACCCTTGAGCAGAAGCGGATTCGCGGATTCGACAAAAACGTGCTAGAAGCCTTTGAACAGTACCATTGGCCCGGCAACGTCCGTGAACTCGAAAAGGCAATTGAGAGAGCGGTTATCATCTGTCCAAACGTCCTTATTCGACAGTCAGATTTACCTCCCGAAATCTTCGACAAAAGCCCCTCGACCAAACAACCGCTTGCTGATACCGATTCATTCGGAACGGAACTCAAAAGCCTGCTTGATATCGAAATGATTAGAACCGCCTCGCAACGCTTTGAAAGAATCTTCCTAGAAAACAAACTGGAACAGAATGGGTGGAACATCCAGAAGACAGCAAAACAGATTGGAATCAGGCGTCAATCATTGCATCGTAAACTCAATGAGCTTGGGTTGCACCGAAGCCTCGATGAGGATTAGGATGGGCGGATGCGATATGTCAATTTTGGGTGACAGTGTCGCATCTAAGTGATGATGCTGAAAAAAGTGACACCCACTAGTAACATTTATAGCACTGTAGATTTTCTAGGATGACGTGAATTTTCGTGCTCTTGAGCGAAACAGTGACGATGCAGGACAAATATCTGGTGCTCTTAAAAAAACAGAAATCGCCGAAAGTCGCACCACTACAGCGTTTCCAAAATTCTGCAGGCGTGTTGATTAATAAATGACTTCGTTGGCTCTGCGTTTCGCCACGAATTTCTCTCCCTTCTCCTTTCTGGCACATATCTTGCCTTACTGTTCGCAAGAAGATTCGATCCTCCGGAGGAAATAATGGTTCTACCCTCAAGAAAAGGCGTTCAGACAGAAACATCCACGAAAAATCCCACCGAAAATACAGATTTCCCTGAATTTCTTTCCGCACCGGCGGAACTGAGGGTGCCCGAATCAACGGAACGGTCATCACCCCCCATTATAGAGGATAATGTTGAGTCACTTAAACCGTTCCACTCTGACCGAGAGAACGGCACCATCAGTATCTATCTCCGCCAAATTGGAAAAATTCGTCGCTTGACCCAAGAAGAGGAGACAAGCCTATTTATCAAAATTGAGAAGTATCGCAAACAGAGCGACGAATGTTATCAGGAACTAGCAACCCACCTATCCGACATTGATTTGGAAACTCCACCCGCTCCTGATGCCTTGCAACAGCGTGTGGGTGCGGCGAATCTTACCGCCACTGACCAGAACTACCTTTCAGAAGTGGTGTGCCAAATTCAGTTTCTCCAAGATGAAATCCACGCCGTTAAGAATCATATCGTTGAGGCAAATCTGAGGTTGGCGGTCTGCATTGCGAAAAAATACCAAGAGCGTGGCCTCGATTTACTCGATCTCGTTCAGGAAGCGAATATCGGCCTGTTTAATGCGGTTGACCACTTCGATTGGCAACGGGGTGTCAAATTCAGCGCGTATGCTTCGTGGTGGATCCAGCAGGCCATCGGCTGTGGGATTGCTAACCACGGGCGAACAATTCGGATTCCCGCTTATCTGCTTGATGGACTTAGGAAGGTTGACCGTGTCAAAGCAGAGCTCCAGCAGAAGGGCATCACTGACCCAAGCCCCGTAGAGATTGCCGAAGCCGCCAGTATGCCGCTCCAAAAAGTCCTGAAACTAGATGGGCTTGCGGTGGACACGATGTCTCTGGAAACTTGCATCAACGAAGAAACGAATGGCACAATTGAAGATGTCCTTCCGTGTGAACAGACGCAGAACCCGCTTATGGAAACGACTCAGCAGAACCTGATTGAAGAGATAAACGAAGCACTCGCCGAATTACCGCCGAAAGAGAAACAGATTGTGTGTCTCAGATATGGACTGGCGGATGGCGAAGAGCGGAGTTTACAGAAGGTTGGAGCAATGTTGAATCTTTCGAGAGAGCGGATTCGTCAAATTGAAGCGAGAGCATTGAATCGCCTACGTCTCCCTGCCCGAAGCGAAAGACTCCGGGAATTACTCGGATCCGAGTGATTTTCAAACGGAGTTTTCCACTGACAAGCAGTTGCTAGGTGTAGTTTGGCCTCCCCAATATTCTCGTCCATTCTGACCAACAAAAGGGATTGAATCGTGACAAAACCAATTCGCCTGGGTCTAATTGGGTGCGGCGGAATAGTCGAAAAAGTTCACGCTCGCGTCTATCTGTCCCTTCCAGACGCTGTCAAAGTCGTTGCACTGGCGGACGTGGTACTCAAAAATCTTGAGCAGGCGGGCGACCGTTTTGATGTGCCAAAGTCGCAACGGTACACAGATTACCGTGACATGCTGGCAAAAGCCGAAATCAATGCTGTCACCATCGCGACACCACACGTCTTGCACGCTGAACAAGCTGTCGAGGCGGCAGTAGCCGGTGTGGCGGTCATTTCGGAAAAACCGATGGCAACCTGCTTATCGGAAGCCGATGCCATCCTTGACGCGGTAAAGCGAAATAGGGTACCTTACACGGTTGTCCATAACTACCTTTTTACGGCGGCGATGAAGGAAGGAGTTGCACAACTGGGGCAACTTGGGGATCCGATCTTCGGTCATAGTCAGGGTATGGGGCTCAAACCTGCCGATTTTTCAGCGGAACATGCAAACCCTGCTCTGGCTTGGCGTGCAAGCAAGGCAAAGGGCGGAGGGTGTATTATTGATACCTCTTATCACGAAATCTATTCGGTGGGCGCATTGATGGGCTCGCCTGTTCGATATGTTGAGGCACGGGTTAAGACGTTGCACCTCAACATTGATGTCGATGATATCGCGATGCTATTGTGTGAACACGAAAACGGGGCTATTTCCACAGTCTCCGGGGCATGGTGCGCGCCTGCCGTAGATTGGGGGTGGTGCGAAGTACATACGACCAACGGGTCTCTTAGGGTAAGGCATCGTAGGGATGGCCCAGATTCGCTGATGCGTTTCAGCAGGGCCGATGGCTGGAAGAATTTGGACATCCCCGGGTTCGGGAACCGCGAAACGAAACATACCACCGGACACATCGGATTTTTTGCCGCCGTATTTGAAGCATTGGCAAACGGTTCAGAGATGCCAATCACAGGAGAACCGGCGAGGCATAATCTTGCGATTATTGAAGGGGCACGCCGTGCGACGCATACGCGATCTGCAATTGATTTGAAAGACTTGTAGCAACCAGTTCCGAAGTTTGTCACGAATAATTTTCTTCTTCGTCAATTTGCTTGATATCGTCGTCAATTTGCTTGATATCGTCAAGGAAAATTGGCGGGTGTTTGTGGCGTATACGGATGCGATTAATCATCGAAAGTATAAACGGGCGTGAAACCAGTTTGCGTTCTAAAGTTCGCTTACCGGGAAAATCGCAAAGAATGGCACCGACCAAGAGGGTCAGGAGACCTGGTCCGGGGCCAATCGACATGATGCATCCGGCAAGTAAAGCAAGTACGCCGAATATGTTTTTCACCACTCGCAACGGTACCCGCAAAACAGGGTTCCTTATGCGGCTTATCCGTTTCTTTTGCGTGAAATAATCTGGTGGTAGGGAGATAATTAACGCAAATCCCACCGCAAGGCTACCAACCGTTGCAATAACAGATGAAATGAGTATCCACAACCAATAGGACTTTATCAATTCGATGATATACCCAATGACGGGAATACTTTCAATACCGGACATTTTTCGCTCCCACCTTTTCTAATTCTCTATTCTGTTAGCCAAGTTGCGATAATATCAGTGGTTTCAACGGTTCCATACGCCCTGCGGCAGAGGTCTAACGTCGTTTCCTGCACATTATCCCAAAGTGTCGCTGTCCCATCGCTGACAACCCAGACCTGATATTCGTGATGGAGCGCACTGGTCACGGTTGCAAGCACACAGATGTCCGTCATTACCCCTGTCACGATTAGCTGTCGTCGCTTGAGACTGCGAAGCGCATAATCCAAATTCGTGTTGTGGAAGGCATCGTAGCCGTGTTTATCAACGATGAGGTCATTTGCAACCGGCTGTAACGCCGGGACAATTTCGACGCTCTGGTCGCCGAGCATACAGCAACAAGTCGGTGGCTTGTGTTGCGTATGGAGCTCACCGATTAGATTTGGCACTTGCGGGGAATAGACGAATCGCGTGTAAATAACTGGCACATCGGCGTTTCGACAGCAATTGATGAGCCGCTGAATATTCGGGATGATTGCTCTGCCGTTTGGCACTTCCATCGCCGCTCCTTCATTGAGGAACCCTTCCTGCATATCTACAATAATTAACGCAACCTCTTCGGTTTTGAAGTCAAAAATCATCAGATTATCCGTGAAATATGGCGTGTATTGTCCACAAACTGGTATTTGTTTAACAATTTTACCAACTTGATACCCAACGTTCTCGATTCGGAACGGGTGGACGAACCGCAACACCGCCCTGTAGGTGTGATTCATAGATGCCGAATCCGATTTCTGTACCGAGCATCGTTGCGCGGAGATTGCTGACCCCGGGTTCACCCGCCTTAATCGCCTCGACCAATTCACGCACTTTGCGCTCCGTACCACTCCACGGCGTTACCGGCTCAATTTCGATTGGGTCGTATGCCTCACCGTCTGTTTTGCGGACATAGAGCGACTCGCCATCGTTCTGTAGGCGAATAATACCGCCCGCGCAGATGAGTTCGTATTCGCCGCTGGCTCCTGTCGCTGCGGCGTGTAGCGTTGTGCCGTTTTCAAATTCGACGAACGCGCTGAGAATGGGTGTGTCGCTAACGAACCGCATATTGGAGGTATCCCCTTCGGGCGGGTGGAGTTCGCCCAATGTTCCGCGAATTGATACCACAGGTTCAGGGTCGCCCAAAAGGTAGAGTAGCGTGTCAAGGAAATGTCCGCCGATGCTGTTGCCTGAAAAACCTAGAACTGCCCTGACGTTCCCCAACTCGCCGCTGGTTGCAAGCTCGCGAGCCTGCCGGTAGACCGCCCAATTCCGCCGCATGGGGCCAAATTCTAGGAAGACACCGTTTCGTTCAAAGGCATCTTTGATGGCATCCGCTTCGGCGAGCGAACAGCAGAGCGGTTTTTCGGCATACATCCCTTTTACACCGTGCTCAGCACCGTAGACCATCGCTTCGGCGTGTTGCTCCGGGCGAGTGGTGATACTCAAGATATCCGGTTGCTCTTTATCAATCAACTCTCTGACATCAGTATAGCCTCGCGGGACATTCCAGCGTTCTTGAAATGTCTGAAGTTTCTCTTCCACAATGTCACACGCCGCTACCATCTCTGTTTCCTCGACAACAGCATAGCCACCTGCGTGGCAGTACGGCAAGACCAAGCCGCCACGTCGTGTTCCCTGTACTTCGTCTTCAATCGTGCTTGCCATACGGCCACAGCCGATGACACCAACCCGAAATGCCATTATAATTCCCTCCTCTAACGCTTCTAGAAGTGTGCTACGTGCCTGATATAAAGTATATGCAATTTTAACCAATTGAGCAAGGTTTTTTTTTATTTTAACCCAAATTATACCATTTCTGTTTAAAATTTTCCGTTTTTTTTGTTGAATTTTTTCGTAAACGTGGTAAACTGTTTTGCATCTAACCTATTAAAGGAGAAACTATGCGAAAAAAACTTCCCAACATTAGTGAAGGAATCGAGACACTCAAGGCAGAGATGCACAAAACTTCTGATGTCCATCGGAACCAAAAACTGATGATGCTCTATCACCTCAAAAGCGGGTATGCCAAAACGCGGCGGGAGGCAGCCTCTCTAATCGGGGTTCACCCCAAAACCGTCGGCACTTGGCTTACCGTCTACGAAACCGATGGACTTGAAGCGATGCTCCACCGAGGCACCCCCACAGGCAGACCGCCCTTACTGACACCCGCACAAGCCGATACGCTACGGAGCAAACTCCAAGAGATCGAAGGGTTCGCTAGCTATACAGCTATCCAGGAGTATATTCAACACACCTTAGGGGTCAAAATGAGCTATAAAGGCGTTTATTCCCTCGTGCACGACCGATGGAAAGCAAAACCAAAAGTGCCCCGCAAAACGCACGAAAAAAAAAATGTATCTGATGCGGAGGACTTCGCCGCAACCCTTGGCGCGAAAGTGAAGGCAGCCTGCGCGCAAAAACCGGTCTCAAAGTTCAAAAGCACCCGTCTTTTCAGTCAAGATGAATCTCGATTCGGGTTATTGGGTTGTGTTCAAAGACGCATCACTGTGCGCGGGACGAAACCGATAGCAAGCGTTTGTCCTAAGTATGAATCAATTGACCTCTATGGTGCGGTGGAACCCCGCACCGGTGCCCACTTTTACTTGGAGTTTCCGGGCCTAACTAGCGATTGTTTCCAGTATTTTTTAGAGGCATTTTCCGAGGCGTTCCCGGACAGTCTGAATGTACTAGTTCTTGACAATGGGCGGTTTCATCTGTCCGATGCGTTAGAGGTTCCTGAGAATGTGGAGCTACTGTTTTTGCCGCCGTACAGCCCGGAGTTGAATCCGATTGAGCGGGTGTGGCAATACTTCAAACAGCGTCTTTTCCGGGACACTTATTCAAGTTTAGAAACCCTGCAAGCCGGTATAACGGCGATACTGAAAGAGACGAGTGAGGCTGCCATCTCTAAAATGACTTCCTTTCCATTTTTCATTGATGCTGCAAAACAGATTTGATTTTTCAGAATTGGTATTACTATCTATTCCAGAGAACCCCCTGGACTTTTTTTATCAAGATGACAACTCGGGTTATTTTACCAAGACCTACGGATTTGAATCGGCCCAATTGATAAATACGGGAGGCAAAATAGATTCCAATATTTTAACCAAAGAAGATTAAATTTAACGCAAAGGTGCAAAGAAGATAAGAAGAATAGAAAGCGTCACTTTTTTGTGGACTTGTTTTTCTGTTTTTTGTAGAATTATATTGATATTGAATTTGTGAGGAAAATCAAAAATGTCAAAAAGGAAAATCTACTCTCGCAATCAACTGGCTGAAATTCTTCAATGTGAAAAAGACCGGGGTAAGGTTATCGTTACGACCAACGGCTGTTTCGACGTACTCCACGTCGGTCATTTGCGCTATCTGCAAGCGGCACAAGAGCTTGGAGACCTGCTCGTTGTCGGTCTCAACAGTGATGCATCTGTTCGAGCGCTTAAGGGAGAAAATCGCCCGCTGGTCCCTGAAGATGAACGGGCAGAACTGTTGGCGGGTTTAGGGTGTGTTGATTATGTCACCATATTTTCTGAGTTAGAGCCGGGCCCTTTATTATCTCAACTCAAACCGGACATCCATGTTAAAGGGGGCGACTACACAATTGACCAACTTCCAGAACGAGAGGTGGTCGAAGCGCACGGGGGAAAGGTCATCGTCGGGCTAAATGTGCCGGGAAAATCAACCACCGATCTGATTCAGGTCATCCGCGAGCGGTATGGTCTCGCTCAACCAACTTGACAGGCGTGATATCGTATGCTATACTGCTGACTGGTGGGACGAGAGTTCTCATTAATAAATTTGGAGGAATGAAGGAAATGTGTTTTAGACAAGAATTCCGTCGATTCAGACGAGTTGGAGAACGTTTACTTTGGTTCTTTTTCGTGATTTTGGTCAGTCACGGAATTGTCTTAGAGACCAACGCAGCTTACGATTGGTCAGAAGATATCTCCGCCTTTAAGCAGATGGTTGTGAACATCGAAACCGCTTCGCAGATTGTTTTTGAAACCGAATCGAAAGGGGTCAGTTTCGCAACGGGGTTCATCGTTGATGCGGAACGCGGTATCATCGCAACCAACCAGCATGTCATGGGGAGCAGTCCGTCCTATGTGAAAATTAACTTTTACGAAGGCAGTTTTACGGAAGCGAAGATGCTCTACCATGACCCGACGCACGATTTTGGGTTTTACAAAATTGACCCTGCCGAGGTTCAGTTTGAACTTCAAGCGGTGCAACTCGGTATGTGGAACGAACTCGGTTTGGGAGATGAGCTCCTGCTAATCGGTAATAACGATAAAGAGGAGTATTCGATTAAATTCGGTACGGTGGCTAACCTTAATGTGAACAAAGGTGATCGGCATTCGAGCTACATCCACACGACGTTTGACCGGACGGGCGGTTCAAGCGGTAGCCCGGTTTGGAATACGAAGGGACAAGTAATCGCGATTCACGCACGGGGCACAGACACGTCGAGTTTTGAGCTCCCGATTGATTACCTCACCGATGCTTTGAAGCTCATCCAAAGTATGACTCCCATCAAGCGCGGGGAAATTGGCGTTGACCTGAAGTTGATTTCGATTGGGGAGGCGATTAAGCATTTCAGACTGCCGCAAGCGTCGCGGGCGGAGATTGGGACTTCGGCGACGGGAATCCCCAAAGTGATTCAGATTGAATCAATGATTCCTCAAACGACAGGGGGCATGTACCTGCGCGCTTCCGACATTATCTACCGAATCAACGGAACGCTTATCCGTGATGAGTTGTACACTTTCGATGCCACACTCAATCAGAATGTGGAGCAGGAGGTCATGCTGGACATTTATCGCAACGGAGAGCCGATGACGGTTAAAGTACCGGTTGAAGATCTGGAGTTGAAGAAGGTGCGTCGGTTCATCCGTTTTGCGGGCTCGGTTTTTCACGATATCACGCCGAAACTGAGACGGTTGCTTCATTTTGAGGGGAATGGTGTTTATCTGCCCCATGCGGATGCGGGGAGTAGCTTTGCCCGAGTTGGGGCGCGTGACCGCGGTAGCGGTAATTCAAAAGTGGTCATTTTGGAGATTAATGGGAGACAGATCAAGCACCTAGACGATTTTATTGATGCGTGTATGGCGATTTCGGCGGGACAACATACTTACATGGTTATCCGCGATTTCAATCTGTTTGACAGTTCGCCGACCCCGAAAAGTGTAACGGTGAATCCAAAATTCGGGCCGTTGCAGGTGTTCGAGTGGAACGAGGGGCAGTTGGATTGGGAACAAGTAGAAATTGAGGAGCAATAAAGAATCACAAGTACTTGCATTAACATTGCGGATGCAGTATAATATAGGTGCGACTGTTAAAATGTATCAAAGGAAGTTTTGTAGCAGTACGAGAGGCAAAACTGAAGTATCTTCCCCGAAATTATCAGCGTTTTGTGCTTCCGCGCTTCAGGCTCAATGAGACATTTGCAGTTTAGAAATTCGTAAGCGAAAGGAGATACCAAACGATGGCAACAGGTCGAGTTAAGTGGTTTAGCGATCGGAAAGGTTTCGGCTTTATAACGACCGACGAGGGGGAAGATGTCTTCGTACATTATTCCGCCATCACGGGAGAAGGCTTCAAAACCCTTGAAGAGGGGCAAGAAGTCGAATTCAACGTTGTACAAAGCCCGAAAGGTTTACAAGCAGAAGAAGTGAAGGCTGTGTGATATCAGCACCAAAATCAATTCGCCCTTTTCAAAAGCCCCACGTTTGTTGGGGCTTTTTCTGTTTTGGAAGAGAGGCGGGGCAAGATGCCCCGCCTACGTTTTTTTAAACAGGTTCTAAAAATAAAGGTTTTCGCTGTACCGATTCTATGATATAATCAGTAATGAGCAATTCCTGAGATGTGGCTCAAGAAGCGCAATAGGTAATACATATTGCCACCGGTGTCTTGTTGTTGACAAATCTAAATAACCCACCAGGAGGGAACCCGATGAAATTAGGCGTATTCATGATGCCACTGCATCCGCCGAAAAAGGACCGGACACAATGTTTTGAAGAGGACATCGAACTGGTTGTTCACGCTGACCAGCTTGGATTTACGGACATCTGGGTCGGGCAACATCACACAGTCGCTTGGGAGCCAATTCCATCTAACGACGTGTTTATCTCCAATGTGTTACCGCGCACGAAGAACGTCAGGCTGGGCACTGGCGTAACAATTGTTCCCCAGCATCACCCTGCCAACATCGCCGTGCGCCTCGCGTTTCTAGACCACCTATCGCGGGGGCGTTTGAATTGTGGATTTGGGCAGGGCGGTGTTCCGACTGACTGGGGATTATTTGAGTTACCAGACCCAAGGACGCAGGGGCTGATGACAGTTGAAGCCATCGATCTCATCCTCAAGTTATGGCAGATTGAGGCACCTTTCGATATCAAAGGTGAGTTTTGGCATGTCAAAATTGACCATACCAATCCGGAGTTCGGTATTGGCACGATGCTCAAGCCTTATCAAAAGCCTCATCCACCGATTGCGATGAGCATCGTCAAGCCGACATCAATGGCGGCGCGTATGGCTGGACAGCGCGGTTACCGGCCAATAAGCACAAACTTGGTTCCTGCTGCGACAGCGGTCCAGCATTGGGAAACGTACTGCGCCGGTGCGGAAGAAGCTGGGCGCGACGCACCTGACCGTTCAATCTGGAGTATATCGAGAAACATCTACGTCGGTGAATCAAACGAAGAAGCATGGGAACATGCGTTGAATGGGGAATTTGCGCGTTCGTTTGAGTATCTGCTTGTAATGCTCAAGGCAGCGAATATGTTGTATATCGCAAAGCACGACCCGGATGTGCCCGATGCTGAGGTGACCCCAGAATACTTGCTGAAGCATGTGAGCATTATCGGTGATGTGGATGAATGCACCCGTCAACTCGAAGAGATGTGGGAGACGACTGGCGGTTTTGGAACCTTGCTGATGATCTCCCAAGACTGGGACGATAAAGGCAAGTGGTTACGCTCAATGGAGTTGTTGGCGAAAGAGGTTGTCCCAGCGTTGCCAACGTTATAAGAGGCAACATTATAAGAGGCAACGTTATAAGAGGTAACGCTATGAGCTAAACATTTTACAAGGAGAACAAGGTGATGGCGTTTGATTCCAACCTACAACGGCAAATTATGGGACGGTTCGCAACAGGAGTTACGCTGGTAACAACACGGCATGGGGAACATATTTGGGGCATGACAGCGAATGCGGTCATGTCGCTCTCGCTACATCCGCCGCGCATTCTCGTTTCGATTGACCGGAAGAATCGGATGCATAAACACCTAACACTCGGCAAATGTTTTGCCGTGAATGTACTGAAAAAGGATCAGGAAGCGATTTCTCGGCGGTTTGCCTCCTCTGGTCCAAAAGACTTTTCAGATTTAGCACTGTCGGAGGCTGAAACCGGTGCCCCGATTCTCGTTGACGCATTGGCATTTATAGACTGTCGGCTGGTTGAGGTGCTCCCCGGCGGCGACCATGACATGTTCATCGGTGAACCAATCACCGGGGAAACGCACGACGGACAACCCCTCATCTTCTACGGTGGGAACTATGTCTGACATTTTTTTCCTAAAAAAGGTCGTATCGTGAGAACCTTTTCCCTTTGTGTCTCGCCTTTTAACCATAGAAGGAGGTGAGCACAGTGGAAAATTTAGACAATGAAACATTGGCTCGCTTAAGTACGCAGGGGGATGAACGTGCATTCACCGAGCTCATTCGACGGCATGAGCAGCAATTAGTGGCTCTAATCCGGTATCGACTTGGGAGCCGCGACCACGCCGAAGATGTATTGCAGGAGACACTTTTGCAGGCGTGGGTCGGGATTCGAGCTCTGCGTGAGCCGAAGACGGTTGGTCGGTGGCTCCTTAGGATTGCTCAGAATCGGTGCTACGACTTTCTCAAATCCGCGCAACGGAGAGACGAGCCGACAGAAGCAGAGCAATTAACCCAGTTTGCTGACCGATTCGGTCACAGGCAGATTCGGCAACGACAGCTTCTCGATGATGCGGTTGAAGTGCTGGCGGAGGCACCGGAAGGCGAGCGTGAAGTCGCCCAACTTTTTTACCTTGAAGGCTTTACGATTGCCGAAATTGCCGCACGTCACCGTTGCCCTGAAGGTACGGTCAAGCGACGCTTGTTTCACGCACGGGCTTATCTCCGTGAATCTTTCGGTATTTCAGATCATAGGAGGATAAGTCAGATGAATACGCACAAACCAGGAACCAAGAAACAACCATTCCCGCTTCGTCGGCCGGAGGTTGTTATCACCCAAACCGATGCAGAGCCATTCTCAGTGGATTGTCCCGAACTTCGATGGTGGTTCATCGTGCCGAAAATCGGCGAACGTGCGCTGTATGCGGACTACTCCCCGAACTCATGGAAACTCACCGAGGTTCATGAGATGGATGTGGTGAGACCCGCTAACATCCATGATTCGGACGGAGTTGAGATTGACGTTCGCACATGGCTCCCTGAAACCGGATGGGGGCAGTCGGCGTGGCAGATGTACGGACGGTTGACCGAAGAGAACGCGGAGTATTTGGCGGTGTCACAATTTGACGATGGCAAACGATTTTTGTACACCTTCCTTGACAAAGACTTCGAGTTCGACTGGGGGCAGATGCCCCGCACGTTGGAGGACCAGGGACGTTTCGTGACTCAAGCGGATGGTTCGCTCAAGCAGGTACATAGCGTTGATGACATGGAAGCCAGCGGGGCGGGTCTCTTTTCCGTCATGGTCGGTGAAAGGAACTTTACCTGCCTCCGTGTTTTTGAGGTGGAGATGCCACCATCGCCCGCAATAAACCAAACCGAAAGCTATGTCACTGAGGCAGGCCGCACCGTGTTGGTACGCCATTTCTGTCACCCAGAGATGACAATGCGCGATAATCAAGGGAACATGAAAAACGTCGTTGTTGATAAGGACGTGCAAATTGTTATCGACGGCGTAACCTTTGTTCACTGGTACGATAGCTTTTCTAACGTCGCATTTGGATTTTAACAAAACCGGTCCCTGACCCCCATCACGGGGGTCAGGGACCACTACAACCCAACATTGAAAAACTTAACTTGACTTCGCAGAATTGTACAAGGAGGTCGATATGCTATCCGTTAAAGAGCTCGGCCATGTCGGAATCTACTGCACCGATGTGCAAAAATCCAAGGCGTTTTATACGGACATCCTCGGCTTAACAGTTACCGACGAAGACCCGGATGGTCGAATCATCTTTCTCAGTGCCCAACCCGACGAAGAGCACCATGAAGTTGCCCTCTGCCCAGGCAGAGATGTCACCCCCGGTGCAAAGGTCATCCAACAGGTTTCCTTCATCGTAGAAGACTTGGCGACGCTGAAGCAATTTTATACCCACCTGAAGCAAAACGAAGTCCGTATCCGAAGCGTGGTCACTCACGGCATCGCCTTTGCCATCTACTTCTATGACCCGGATGACAACGTGATTGAGGTGTACGCCAAAACGCAATATAAAGTGCCGCAACCGCACTCAGAGCCGATAGACCTTGAACTGACAGCGGAGGAGTTGATGGCCGACGCGGAGCAACTCGCCCATCCCACCGTTTGAAAAAAGGAGCACCCGCATGAACACCGCAGACCGACTGAAAATTGTTGTGCCGGGCGACAATCCGCCGCAGATACAGGGCTCGGGGCACTTGAAACGTCTTGAGCCGTATGGCGATGTGACGTTGCACACTGACCGACCAGAAACCCTTGAACAGAAGATTAATCGCGCCGCAGATGCCGATATTTTAATGAACACACGCGGCATCGTGACATGGCCCGCCGAAGCCCTCCGCAAACTCCCCAAACTACGAATGATTACAACCTGTTCAATCGGAACAGACATGATCGACTTGGGGGTCGCAAGGGAATTGGGTATTGTTGTCTCCAACCAACCCGGCCGCACCGCTCCTGTCGTTGCAGAACACGCTTTCGGGCTGATGTTTGCGGTTGCCAAACGGGCTTCTTTTATGACAGCATCGGTGAAAGCGGGCGAGTGGCCCCGGTTGGACAGTTTTTATCTGCAAGGTAAGACACTCGGCATTGTCGGAACAGGGAACATTGGAGCCGAGATGGCGCGGCTTGGTCGAGGCGTTGGAATGAACGTGATTGCGTGGACGTTTAACCCGTCTCCAGAACGGGCGGCAGAACTTGGGGTGCGGTATGTGAAGCGCGATGAACTCCTGAAAACAGCGGATGTTATCAGCATCCACGTCAAGTTGACCGACGACAGCCGACATCTCATCGGAAGAGCGGAATTTGGACAGATGAAACAGAACGCGCTACTGATTAATTGCGCCCGGGGCGAGGTTGTCGATACAGATGCCCTCGTCGAAGCCCTAAATTCTGGACACCTCGGCGGTGCAGGAATTGATGTGTATGACGAAGAACCACCTTCGGCAAATCATCCGCTCCTCAATTGCGAGCATGTTGTGCTGACCCCCCATTGTGCCGATATGACACCGGAGGGGGTTGAGTTGCTTAACGAAGGTGCCGTTGATAACGTCATCGCTTTTCTGGAGGGTCGCCCACAGAATGTGGTAACATAAGAAGCACAGAGAGAAAATAGATACAACGCAGGAGGATAAATACAACGCTAGGACGCTTTATCTGAAACCCTCCCGGTCCGAAAACAGTTATCACATATAATGGATTAATATGTTGAAAGCCAATACCCAAGTTGTCACCTGTGGGTAGTTCGGCTTCTACAGTTGTTAATGACACTTGGGCGATTATTAGGAGGCAAAGGATGCCACTTCAAGCTGTAAAAACAGATAATTTCAGAATTGACATACCCGAACAGGAACCGTTATTGGAAAAGCGGATTGCCGTTTTGATGGGCGGAAAATCGGCGGAAAGACAGGTCTCGCTCAGGTCAGGCGCACGAGTGATGTCAGCCTTTCAAAATCTCGGTGCTACCCCCATTATCATTGATCCGATTGAGGATGATTGGGTTAATCAGATGCGTGAGGCATCAGTTGAGATTGCATTTCTCGCGCTTCACGGGCAGGGGTGTGAGGATGGCACGATTCAAGGGGTCTTGGAATCTTTCGGATTTGCCTACACTGGCTCCGGCGTTCTCGCCAGTGCTCTCGCTATGAACAAAGTGATGACAAAGCGCGTCTTGGCAACGATAGATGTGCCTATCCCGAATTATCTCCCTGTGAACCCAGAGGAAGACCTCCACCCTCAATGTGAAGAAGCGGCAGAGCGGTTGGGATTTCCGGTTGTCATAAAACCGACATCCGAAGGCTCAAGCATCGGTGTTTCAATTATCAGAGAGCTATTGGAGCTGAAACGGGTTGCCCGTAAGACGCAACATGAATTTGGTGACATTTTTTTTGAGCAGTACATTCAAGGGAAAGAGGTCACGGTCGGGTTGCTTGGTATGAAAAGAGACCTCCGAGCACTGCCGGTACTTGAGTTGGTTCCCAAACGCGAATTTTATGATTACGAAGCGAAGTACACAGAAGGGATGACGGAATTTATCCTCCCTGCCAGATTATCAGACCATCTGACCCAGCGCGTTCAAGAGATCGCCCTCAACACGCACAATGCGCTCGGATGTTGGGGCGTTTCGCGGGTTGACATGCTGGTTAATGCTGACAGAGGTGCTTATGCGATTGAACTGAATACGCTACCCGGTATGACTGAATTGAGCGATCTCCCGGCACAAGCGGAGGAGGCTGGAATCTCGTATGAAGAATTGGTTTTGGAAATTCTAGCGAGTGCATTAAAACGTGGGACGTAAAGGGAAAAGACTGGAAGGGTGGAAGAAGGGAAGGATGGAAGGAAAAAGGGTGGAAGGGAGGAAGGAGAAAGCGCATCGTTTTCTTCCAATCTTCCATCCTTCCATCCCCCTTCTTCCAAGTCGCTTCAGAAGATAAACTTTAATGCTGAAATTTGCTTAGGGGGCGAGAAGAACACCCATGCAAATTAATGTCCACTGGGCCTGCCAACTCCTTAGAGACTTTGACTTTGAAACACTCCTGATAGAAGGGCTCGGTTGGGCTCAGCACAACCCAGAATTGAACACTCAAATCCGGGAAAAGGATGGGGATGAAAGCGAATATCTATTGACCGCAATTGCCCAAAAACGTGGGGTGGTTGTCTTTCTGTGTTCAGCAACATCCGATGGGGGGATTCCAAATTATACCACCCGATGTAAAATTGAGCAACAGGCTACCAAATCCGTCCATGAACACCTCATCATTTACACCGACGCTGAGAACACCACCCAAATCTGGCAGTGGGTCAAACGGGAGCCGGGGAAACCCCTCGCACGGCGTGAACATCGTTATCATCGTGGACAGTCCGGTGATGCCCTGATTCAAAAACTTCAAACGATTTCGGTTAGCATTGACGAGGAAGAAAAGCTCACACTGGTGGAAGTAACAGGGCACGTCCGGGCGGCCTTTGACGTGGAACGTGTTACCAAACGATTTTATGACCATTTCAAAACGGAACATGCCCAATTTCTCAAATTCCTTAAAGGCATTCCCGATTTAGAGATGCAACGTTGGTACGCCTCGGTGATGCTGAATCGCCTGATGTTCATCTACTTTATTCAGAAGAAGGGATTCTTGAACAACGACACAGACTATTTACGAACCAAACTGACGGAGAGCCAAGCCGACTGCACTGACCAATACTATACGGCGTTCCTCTGTCAGTTATTCTTTGAGGGGTTTGCGAAACCGGAAGACGAACGGAGCGCAGGGGCGAAGCGTCTGCTCGGAGCAGTGCCTTACCTGAACGGCGGCATCTTTCAGCAACACCAAATTGAGGGGCTTCATGGCGAAAAAATTGAGATTGCTGACGTTGCATTTGAGGGGCTTTTTAATTTCTTTGATCAGTACCAATGGCACCTCGACGACCGTACACTGCAAAACGATAACGAGATTAACCCAGATGTTCTCGGCTATATCTTTGAAAAACACATCAACCAGAAGCAGATGGGCGCGTACTACACCAAAGAGGACATCACAGAGTACATCGGCAAAAATACGATAATTCCGTTTCTCTTTGATTCTGCACGAAAAGCGTGCCCTTGCGGGTGGCAAGATGACTTGACGCATAAAATCGCTTTCGAGGGGGAATCAAGTGTCTGGCAACTGCTCAAAGCCGACCCAGACCGTTACATCTACGATGCGGTCAAAAAGGGTGTCAAACGAGCTCTTCCGCCAGAGATTGCCGCAGGAATTAACGATGTATCCAAACGCACGGCATGGAACACGCCCGCGCCCGATGAATACGCCCTGCCGACGGAGATATGGCGAGAAGTCGTCGCACGGCGGGAGCGATACGAATCAATTTGTGCCAAGCTCTCAAACGGCGAAATAGACCAGGTCAACGCGCTCATTACGGATAACCTCAACATCCGTCAATTCGCACACGACGTAATCGAAAATTGTGAAGGGCCCGAACTGCTCCGGACCTTCTGGAACGCCATCACCGGGGTAACAATCCTCGACCCGACCTGCGGTTCCGGTGCGTTCCTGTTTGCCGCGCTTAATATCCTTGAACCGCTCTACGAAGCGTGTCTGGAGCGGATGCAGGTCTTTGTTGACGAACTACAGTACGCCATCAAAACGCCGCGGGCAGAAAGATTCAGAGACTTCCGCGACATCCTTGAGCGCATTGAGCAACACCCGAACCACCGTTATTTCATTCTCAAGTCAATTATTATCAACAACCTTTACGGCGTAGATATTATGGAGGAGGCAATAGAGATTTGCAAGTTACGGCTCTTCCTCAAGATGGTGGCACAGATTGAGGACGTAGAACAGATTGAACCGTTGCCCGACATCGACTTTAACATACAGGCAGGGAATACGCTCGTCGGATATGCAACATACGACGAGGTAGAAAAAGCAATCACCGGTAAGCTAGACTTCGACAACACCATGAAGCGCATTGAAGGAAAAGCGGAGGACGTTGAGCAGTTGTTTGAGAAGTTTCGCCAGCAACAGACGGAATTGGGCGGTGTGGTGACACTAGCTGACAAACAGGCGTTGCGGGATAAACTTCAGGTGTTGGAAGATGAACTTAACCAATACCTATCTGGAGGATATGGGATAAAGCGGAACGACAAACACGCTTATCAAAATTGGCTATCTTCGCACAAGCCGTTCCACTGGTTCATTGAATTTTACGGGATTCTCAAGGACGGTGGCTTTGATGTGATTATTGGAAATCCGCCGTATGTAAGCTATTCAAAAGCACAAAAAGAATACCGCGTAATTGAGAGCAATTTTGAGACCATTAAATGTGGAAATCTCTATACCTTGGTTACAGAAAAAGTTTTTGATTTAGCTATAAGACAGGGGCGTTTTGGAATCATATTACCATTAAGTAGTACCAATGCTGATGGAAACTTCTCCTTACAATCAAAGCTACGGGCGTTTTCTACACTTCACATTTCCCATTTTGCAGTGAGACCAAGTAAATTGTTCGTCGGAGTAGATATGAACCTAACCATCATTTGCGGAACTTGTGATTCAAATGAAATGCAGAATTATTATACCACGTCATTTTTGAGATGGCCTTCAAGTTTTCGACCTTTCCTCTTCCCGAATCTTTCATACGTTAAAAATGAAGAAGCTATTAAAATTTTAGGCTTCGCAAAATTTGGCAATGATTTAGAAATTTCTATTTGGTCAAAGCTATCTGCTGGAATTAATCCAATAGCTTCTATCTTGGCCGCAGATAAAATGGATTTACAAACGCAATTGGCTTTCCATAGTTTTGGACGTTATTGGCGGAAATGTATTTACGAAAAATTGTCTGATAACTACCAAGTATTCGATATAAATGAAAAATACTCCTCGTGTGTTTTGTGCTTATTGAATAGTCAGTTGTCCTATTGGTATTGGATTATATCTTCAGACTGTTATAGATTTACGAAGACCGATGCTCTCAATATTTCGATGCCCCTCAAACCAGATTTACCGCTTTATACTAAGTTAGCAGAATTACTTCTAAAATCATACGAAGCAAATTCTATACTTCAAAAAAAGAAAGCTAGAAACCGTCAAATAGTCATAGAAAAGCAATTTTTTCCAGCAAAGTCCAAACCCATTATTGACGAAATTGACAGTGTGCTTGCTCAACACTACGGCTTGACAAACGAGGAATTAGACTTCATCATCAACTACGACATCAAATATCGGATGGGATTGGGAAACTGACTCAACCAAAGGAGACTAAAATGAAGTTAATCCTGATTTTGAGCGCAGGGCTTTTGCTCTTTACCGCCTCTGCGTTCAGCGAACTCACCGTAGAAGACCTTGAGAAGATTCGCTCAATTGTCAAAGAGGAAGTTGACCCAGTTAAAGAAGAAATCGCCAAATCCGAGGCGAGAATGAAAGAATACGTCGCCGCATCCGAGGCGAGAATGAAAGAATACGTCTCACAAGAAATCGCAACCGTCAACGTCAAAATTGAAGAGATGGACAAACGCCAGACTGGGGCCATCGAAATGTTAGGCAAACGGTTAGACCACATTTTTCTGCTGGTCTTGGCTTTGGTCGCTTTCATTGCCGTGGTCATCGGAATACCACAGATCATCGTCGCAATGCAGCAAAAAGACATACGCGCACAAGACGAAAAATTTGAAGCGCAACAAAAACAGATTGAAGCCTTGCTACAGGATATGGAAACCCGCAAGAAAGAACGCATTGTCAGACCCTAGGACTTAGACTTCATCATCAATTACGACATTTGGGCTAGGAGTAACGATACTCATGAAAACGATTATCATCGGTGCGGGACGGGGCAGGCGACTGATGCCGTTGACAGCGGACACGCCAAAATGCTTCGCAAAAATTAAGGGAAAGCGTATCCTGAATTGGATTCTTGAGTCGTGGCATACCGCAACCGTAACCGATATTGTCTTCGTTGGCGGGTATCAGATTCAGAAGATTCAGGGCGAGTATCCATCTTTCCGCTTTTACCATAACGAGAACTGGCAGAACAATAACATTTTGGCATCGCTCTTTTGCGCTGAGGCTGAAATGGATGCGCCGTTTGCATGTACTTATGCGGACATCATTTATCGCCCGTGGGTGACGCAAAAACTGCTCAAGAGTCAATACGACATCACCCTTGTGATTGACACCGCTTGGCGGAAACGATACGCTTCACGCACCCATCACCCTGAAGCCGATGCCGAAAAGGTGCTGGTAGATGGCGAGCAAATTACGCGCATCCGCCGTGATATCAATTCGGAAGCGGCACACGGGGAGTATATCGGTGTCGCAAAGTTCAGTAGACGCGGGGCGGAGATGCTTAGGTCCCACTATCATCGGGCGTACAGTGAATACGATGGTATGCCCTTTCAAGGCGCGGCTTCAGTACAGAACGCATATCTGATTCAGCTTTTTCAAGAGATGATTGAGCAGGGCGTGGAAATCCACAAAGTGGATGTTGAGGGTGGATATTACGAAATCGACACCACGCAGGACTATCAGCTTGCCAACGAGAGTTGGTAGCCGCAGGAGGGATTTATGCAAACAGAAATTAACCAAACACAACTGAGACTGGTTCAAGGCGATATTACCCAAGAGCAGGTGGATGCCATCGTCAACGCTGCCAATGCTCAACTCGTCGGTGGGGCGGGTGTTGATGGTGCGATTCGTCGGGCTGGCGGATCAGAAATCAACAGAGCGTGTAACGAGATACGCGCTCAACAGGGCGGTTGTCCGACAGGGCAGGCAGTCATCACCACGGGCGGGAATCTTCATGCCAAGCGTGTTATCCATACCGTGGGGCCAATTTGGAGCGGTGGGGATGCAGGTGAACCTGAACTCTTGGCGAGTTGCTACCGCCAGAGCCTATCTTTGGCACTCGAAAATGGAATTAACACAATCGCGTTCCCTTCAATCAGCACAGGCATTTACGGCTACCCGGTTGAAGCGGCGGCGGCGACCGCTCTCAATACCGTCAAGGTATTCGTTGAACAGAACGATGGGATTGTGGAGGTGCGTTTCGTGCTCTTCGATGACACCACCTATGCGGTTTATGAGACCGCACTTTTGGAGCTTAAAGGATAGAAATTCATGGCAGAACAGCAATTTCCCCTATTTCCAACCACCGTCGTCGGTAGTATGCCGAGGTCGGATTTCGTCCGTGACCTGCTCTCACTCGAAAATGAGTTGTACCGCACAACCCCTGAATACGAGAGCCAGATGGATGCGGCGGTGCACTATATTATCGCGCTTCAGGAAGCGGCTGGCGTTGACATCATCTCTGATGGCGAATGGCGCCGTCGCTCCTACATTGGCGTGATTGCTGACATTGCAAGCGGTTTTGAATTGAGCATACAGGATGGCAGACACTGGACGACCGTTGTTGACAAAATCGGTATCAAGCGGCAAGGGGTTATCGCCGCTGAGGCAGAATTTCTGAAGCAGAATACGACCCGACTGACGAAAGTTTGTTTGCCCACCCCTTATCTGCTTGGACAGCGGATGTGGAACCCCGACAAGTCGCGGGATGCGTATCCAACCCGCGAAGCGTTCATGTACGCAGTCGTTGATGTGCTACGGGCCGAACTAATTGCTGTTCGGGATGCTGGCGCGACCGTGGCGCAATTTGATGCCCCGCACCTCTGCCTCTTTGTCGATGAATCGGTTCGGGCCCAGTATGAGCATCCAGAGCGGGAACTAGACCTGTGTGTTGACCTGCTGAATCAGGTTATTGATAGGGTTGATGGCATTCAGATTGCGATTCATCTGTGCCGACGAAACAAGGGGCGCGATGGCTGGGGGGGTGAGGGCGGATATGAGCCAATTCTCCCGTATCTGAAACGACTTAAAGTGCACCAATATTTAATGGAGTTTACCATCCCGGTCGCCGGGGATGTCGCCGTGTTAAAGGAAATACCGGAAGATAAGCTGGTGGGACTCGGATGCGTTGATTGCCGAGGTGAGCATATTGACACCCCTGACGAGATCATTGCGCGTGTGGAACGTGCTCTTCGCCACATCCGTCCCGAACAGATAACCTTGAATCCAGATTGCGGCTTTGCACCGGGCAGTGCCGCAGACATTCCAATTGATGAGGCGTATCAGAAACTCAAGAATGAAGTTCGTGCAGCAGAAATTCTGCGCGATAAGTATGGTGGGTAGGTTCAAACGGTAATTGCTGTTTTCCGTTGATTCGGTTTGGCACAGTTGGTCAGAGGTCTAATGCAAGAACTAGAACAAACGAAGTTTACCCGCCGGTCGCTCATCCTGCCCGTCTACCTTCCTGCCATTCTGCTCTCCTTTGGTCAAGGCGCGATCGCGCCAACCCTCCCGATCTATATCAAATCGTTCAATCTCTCCTACACCGTGACGACGTTCGTTATCGCTATGTCGGTTGTCGGCAATGTGCCTGCTGGTATTTTGGTCGGCCGGATGGGGCGCAAGCTGTCAATGGTCATCGGCGTGTTTATGGTTGGGCTATCAACGCTCGGCATCGGATTCGCTGGCTCCCTTTTTGAACTGATTATGTATCGACTGATCGGTGGCATCGGCGAGGCGTTGTGGTATCTCTCTCGACACGCCTACATGACGGATATTATCCCGGTCACTGAGCGGGGACGGTCAATCGCGGTCTTTGGTGGCGTGAACCGCATCGGCAATTTCGGGGGACAGTTTATTGCATGGACGGTTCTTGGCGAGGATTTGCGTATTCCGTTCTTTGTGTATGCAGCATTCGCAGGCTTGACTGCGCTACTCTGCCTCCTTTTCGTTACTGAACCGAAACGCTCTGTTGACCCCGGTAATACGCCCTCCTATTTGACACATTTTCTCACATCGTTGAAATCCCATTATCGTATATTAGCAACGGCAGGCCTCGCGCAGGTCTGCGTCCAAACACTCCGGCGGGGGAGGGCAACCATCGTTCCGCTTTACGCCAGCGACGTCGTTGGGCTAGGCCCACAGGACGTGAGATTGGTGGTCATGATATCTTCGGCGGTTGATATGTCAATGTTCCCCATCGCTGGGTTTATGATGGATAGATTCGGCAGAAGATATGCCACGATTCCGGGCTTCTTTATTTTTGCCACCGGGATGGGATTGATGCCGTTGACGGGTAACTTGTGGACACTGTTGGTGGCGGTCATCATGATGGGCTTAGGGAATGGGCTCGGTTCTGGGACAATGATGACGCTAGGAGCCGACTTCGCGCCGAGAGAGGGGACAGCGGAGTTTTTGGGACTATGGCGGTTGGCAGGAGATTTCGGTGGCGCAGTGGGCCCTTTGGTCGTCGGGAATATTGCGGACATCTGGAGCTTGGGGATTTCTGGCTTCGCGCTTGGTGGGATTGGCTACCTAGCGGTCCTCATTTTTGGAGGCCTTGTGCCAGAAACGTTACGGCAAGAAAAATAGCGACATCGCATCTGATGCGCGTCGCCATTGTATTTACACACTGCGGTAGGCGCGTGTTTTGCGTCTCGTCATCGAGCCACCCGTAAGGGTCAACCGCGCCTGCCAGCAAATGTCCACATATTAGATGCCGGAGAGGGGATTTGAACCCCTACGGGCAAAAGAGCCCACTAGAACCTGAATCTAGCTTGTCTACCATTTCCAACACCCCGGCACAGTAGCAACTATTTTTGGAAGGCTTTTACAGTGTACATCACCGCACTTACATTTGTCAAGCAAAATTCTAGGGCATTCCATTATAATACCGGTTCCGATGATGAATCCCGTAGATAGGTCCAACCGAGCTAAAAAAGCCGTAGGCGCGTGTTTTGCGTCAAGTCATCTTGCCACCCATTAGGGTCAACCGCGCCGAACCCCCAAACTCCGATAGGCGCGTGTTTGAAAAAATAACTTTTACACGCTAGGGATGGGGAATTTGGCCTCCCCCTCTTCCGATCCAGCGGATCGCCATGTCTATAGCACACGATATGCCCATAGACCGCGCTCCAGAGGATCGCAATGTGTATACACCTCATTGTCAAGCACAATATTTACAAGGGAGGACGGACATATTTTGGTTCGCTTCCTGTTCGTGCATCAAGTTTGTCCAAAACCATCGCTGTCCCATTATCTGTACCTACTCGGGTGTCGGGTCCATCGTCAAAAGTTAAAATGACGTAGACATCTTCGCTTCCTGATCCGCTGCCTCCATTTTCTTCTGGCATTTTCAATCTCCCGCGGCTCCTGGCCGCATAGTATTATCTTCTAAAATTAATTGCCAACTTGATTGAGGCTTCAAGCCGCAGTAACTTGAAAGGAGTATAATATTCAGCGTAAAAACAAATGTGTCGCCTTAAATATTTACTTCTTTTATCTCCTGATTCCAGATGTGCTAAGACAGATTCTAGTGCTTCCTTTCTCGCTATGGAAGCAACATTGTCTTCATCACCTGTTTTTGCACTCATCATCAATTTCAATGCTTCAACAAGTGCCACCAATTCTGAATCAGTGATGTCGGAATCAGCGAGCTCAGAGGGAAAGTGCATGTTGTTAGCGTATGAGCGAAGTTCCATGAACTCCTCGTGCGTCCATTCCTTATAGTAATCTTTGTGATAGACTGCGTGTTGCGAGCAACCGATTACTCCGAACACACTGATAAGGAAAATTAGAATCGGAATTAGCAAGCCTATAAACCCTATCAAAGCCATCACTCTTTCAGTCTTATTCATTGGTAAATCTCCTTTCTACCTGCGAGGATAAAATTTACCATAGCTAACGTTTCACGAGGAGCGCAGTTACGGGAAACACCTACTTGAACACGCCATTGATAAACTTCCAAAAGATGTTCCTGTTATTGTACTTCAGAACGCTCTTAAACCCAACCGTGAGGGGGCATCTTGTCCCCTCACTCCCTATCATGAACATCAAGTCGATGTCCTTCCTTTTCCCAGAACCTTACCCATTCGTCGTAAGTCGTTTCGGTCAACTCCACGCTCTTAAAAGGTGTTCCTTCAAAAGGATCGATTGTTGGGTGCATATAATAGTAGAACCCATTAGGATACGTCATCCGCAGAGCATAGACCAGAAATTTGTGCGCCTTGTAGGCGGTGCCTCCGGCATTCTTTCTCCTATCCTTTATTGACTCAATTAACATCGGTATGTAGGGCCCCAAGTGCTCTATAAACTTTGACTCAATGGACAGTATCTTATCGCCATCATAATGTATTTTAAGAAACGTGCAAGCCGGACCCCAAGGTTCAAAATAGTAGCAGACACTACAATCATCTACATGCGGGGGACCAAATACATCAACCATGCTTTTAGTCAGTGTCCAGTTATCTTTGGGCTCTGCGGGTGGCCCAATATTTCCGAGTGCATTCGCCGCAGATGCCCGGACAGATTTATTTTCGTCAGCTAATGCAGTTGTCAATATTGGCACAGCACCTTTTGCCGCAGGGCCAATTTGGGATAAAGCACCAGCTACGCTGGAACGAATGCTAGAGGATTCATCTTGTAATAACGGAATCAAAGCAGGAACAATCACATTCTCAGAAAGTGTACAATGGACCCGCTTCTGGTACGGATGCCGATCAATATTCGTTATATCTCCACCGATTTTTCCCAGAACGTCTATAACAGAAAAACGAACTCGTGCGTTTTTATGGTTTAAGGCCGGTATCAAATCCGGAACTGCTGAGGCACCAATCTCCAACAGTGCATACGCTGACGCATTGCGAACGCGGCTATCCGCATCATCTAACACTTCTATCAATGCCACTACCGCTGTTGAGAGCGATTTTCCTGTCGCCTCCAAATCTTTCGCCGCCTCACGACGCGCCAATACATCTACATCTCCCAACTGCATGATATAAGCATCAATCGCTTTGGGCTCTGGTTGTGCTTGCTCTACCCGTAAGGGTAAGGCACAACCGATGAACCCCACGAAAATTTGAAGACAGACGAAAATCAATCCAATGCGTTTCAATTGAGCCATGGATGTTTCTCCTTGAAATTAAAAATGGCTTCCGCTTAACAATACCTTCGCCAATTATCTGGGGGTGCTTTTATTTCGAGTGCAATGAATAGAACCTATTGAGCCCACGTGAGAAGCGATTTCGTCAAAAACAATTGGGTTCACCTTTTGCTTAAGTAATTTTAATATCTCAAATAAATACTTCCGTCCACGATAGCGCGCTTTGAGATCTATGACGCTAAACTCATCGTGTTGCACACGGAATAAATCAGATAGCTTGGTACTCAAATTCACCATGAACATTGATAAATTTGCCGCATTCGACACCGGCGTTGGCTTCACATTCATAAAATCTTCTAACCCCCAATACTGCTTCGCATCCCGAAAATTAAACTCTAGTTGAAAACGGAGACGGTAATAATCAATCATTTGCTCTGCTTCTAACGCTAAGTCCGAACTGAACAACAACACATGCGCGCGCTTATCGGTTAGCAGATTCGTCTTGAGAATACAAACCACATTCAATGGGGAAGCGAACTGTTTATTGAGCAGTTTGGCTTGATACACCTCGGTTTGAATTCCGCTTTCAGTGGTCTGAGAACTTCGCCATTGAGGCGCAATTTGCTGCGGATGGAATCGGTCTCCATACACACGAGGTCTGCCCCGTCCGGAGTAAGGCGTTGTACACGGAAAATAGAGGGCTGCATCGGTTCGCAACTTTGAGATGAGATATACCCCACATTGTTTTGCCATCTGTACCGCATTATTGTGACCAAAATGACCATCAACGACGAGGTGTTTTAGGGGTATTATGTCGCCGAGATACTTCTGTAGTTGGGTTATCATACATTGAATTTGCTTTAATTCTGCGCTGAGAACTACATCGGTTTTGTTCCGGTTGCGGCTGCCCTTAGGGCGGTCCCGCTTTCGCTTTGGGAGCGGGGACACCGAGTCATTTGGGTGTTTTTTTTGCGGGGAAACCGTCTCCCTTATGATTTGTTCCATCCCCATTGGGTAGGAGCGCGGCTGTTTGACACTCAGTAATGAGATGGCTAAGAACGCCACATCGGGAATCGTTGTCCCAAATAGAGAGGAAAAGAATCGATTTAAGCCATGGGGTTGTTTTCCCGATTTACTAACCACTGTCTCGTCAACGGCGATTAGATACTCGCTGTCGTGTTGAAGTAAATGGGTCTTAAAAAAGAGCCAGCAGATTGACCCCCAAGGCAGAAGGGTATTGAAAAAGCGTTGTATAGTGCGATAACTGCCCCCTTTATCGGTCCACCGGGAGATATTAAGCATTGTGACGCGTCCGGTCATCGCAAGTAGGGCACAGACAATGCGGCAGAACTGTGCGATTGTGGTGGTAGATAAAAGTGGATTAAAACAAGTCAAAAGTGTTATAATTTCAGGCATGGGCGATGGTCCTTTCTCAGTTATGGATTTGTAGCATTCTTTAGGACATTCGCCCTATAAATTCAACCTTTATTTTGGCGAAGGTATTGTTAGTTAATAACACTTTCTAGGGCACTGTGTAGGTTGAAACGGTGACGGTTAATCCCCGTTTTCTCTACAATATGGACTAATCGCTGACACACTTCCGCAGGCGGTTTCGTGCCTTTCTGATTTCTCAGTGCCTCGTTTTGACGCTCCAAGTACGCGTTCCGCGCCTTTAGCTTCTGCGTCCAGTGCATGATAATAAACTCCTTTTCATCTTTTTATTGACACCAATTTGGATACCTGCTATACTATTCGCAACCGTTTGGGCGAGGGTGTGAACATCAGCATCCCTGCTGATGCCTCGTCCACCCATTCACACGGGCTGAAACGGTTACGGTTAACCCACCCACGATGAAAAGCGAGGAAAGCAATGAATATCATTACAAAAGTCAGTATTGCTCTTAACCTCATACTAATCGCATTGCTCATAATTATAATCGCATTTCCAAAACCAACGCTGATACTCTCAAAAACAGCCTTCTATGAAACCTTTGGCGACCCCCACTTCATAGAAGGAAATGACCTCTATTATCTCGGTGCTTGGGGACCGGGAGCAACCCTACACAAATTCCGAGTTGACGGCGACACAATTACACAAGTCGAAAGCCATTATTATGAAGAGGATGAGGTAACGACCTACATACCCAAGCTAATTGAGTCGCTCAGAAGCGATGACGAGGGGAGAGTCCATAGGGCACGCCGGTTCTTAACAACCGTTTTCAGATTGGCATGGCCAGACGGCTATCACGCAAGGGGCGATGACCACAAAGGCACACCTTTTGAAAAAGGCAAGTACCCCGATGCTGGATACGACGAATGGAAATCGTGGTGGGAACGGGAGGGAGAAGATTTCTTCACCTCCCCGCCCCCTAACTATTTCAAAATATATCTCCGACGAACCATCCATAGCCTTCAGAAATTCCGTAGAAACCTTAGTGGGAAACCTTAGATCCAGTTCTATGAGACTGTTCCTCAGTCTCATGAAACTGTATCTAGTGGCGGTCGTCATCGGCAACCCAATCCTTAGCACGCAGTTCAGCACGGATGTCACCGGCATCCAGTGACCAATCAGGGACGAATTGCGTCTGCTCGTCCGCGTCCTGTTCCTCTGCCAAGACAAACCCACGAATAACGCTGTCAATCCGAGCGATGTGATCAGCGAGGTGCGGATAGGTATGTTCGTCGAGGTCGTGGAACAGAATCACGAGCGTTGTCAAGCCTGCCTGTAACTTCTGTGGTATCTGAGTATCAAGTGCGTCCTCAACATCCTCAAGGGTCCCATTTATTTTGGAATCCTTGCTATCCACATCCCACATAACCATCCGCAATGATATGTCGTTACGGCTGTACACATCACGAACCGCTCGGTTATGGTTCCCCTCAATAGGTCGCACAAATTCACAATGACCAGCACTCCAACCGTTAATCAGCGATTTCAACCTAAGTAAATCACCCGGCAAGCCGTCCTGAAAATTGTCGCCCGCTGGTTGTGTGAGCCGCTGGATATGGTCATAAAGATGTGAATTACGATGTTTGAAACCTGCGTGAGCTTGAACAAGATGTCCATCGTCAATCATACCGTCACAGATTTTCTTGCCCTCTGTTGATTTGCCCCGCATCCACCGATCATTGCTATCAAGTGTATCGCTTTCAATAAAGAATACTGCATTGATGCCATTGTGTATCGAGTTCGTTGCCAACGTGGCGAGTACTCGACGGGTACGGTTGCCGCTTCCTCTTGCATGATGCGGACCGTCATCAAAGGTTAAAATAACCTTGATGCTTCGGCTTTGTTCTTCACTTCCTGATCCACCCATTTTCTTATCCTCCTTACGCTTACGCGTTTTTTCATCAAACTGTACTCACGGTTACGCCGGCGGCGTTTGCGTTTCCGCCTCTTTCTTCGCGGCCTCTTCAGCCTCACGAGCGATACGAGCCGCCTTATCCCACCGTGTGATGTCAGGTCTCCTTCGCTGGTTTCGGTAATCCTGTTACGGATTCATTTATGAACCTCCAGAAGATGTTGCGTATAGTAATCTTTGTGATAGACTGCGATACTGTTTTCTGGAGCATTATCTCTCACCCTACCAAATCGTAATTTAAGGGCAAAAGGTTGGGTAGGGTTAAAATTTTTTTTGCTTTTTACGTAACTTTCAAGCCATTTATCGGGATTGTAACAGGGTCATTTAATTCTCCGATAAGCTCGCACCGACATCTCAGCCCGTAGGAGGGGCATCCCTGCCCCGACCTTTCGCTGAAAATGGACAAAAAACCGAAAACTAAATAGCCCTGGACATTATAACGATTTAGTTGTGAGTCATAGTGAGTTTATGGTAAATTGGTAACATTCACCATTTTGGCGGTTCACCGATGACCAACTATGACAATCTCAAGGATAAACCGAACAGATTTCTGTCACTCACAGGCTATACGCTCGAAGAATTTTTGGCATTGCTCCCTTATTTTTCTAACCGTTTTTTAGCGTTTGTTCAAACAAACACACTTGAGGGAAAACCACGCCAAAAACGGAAGTATACCTCTTACAGCAATAGCTGCTTACCAACTGTTGAGGATAAGCTGCTCTTTTGATTTATCTGCGAAAGGAAACCATGACCCAAGATGTGCTTGGCGAACTCTTCGGTATGTCTCAACCTGTCGCCAATAAATGGATTCACCGGCTTTTACCGATATTAAATCAGGCTTTGGCGGATTTGGGTGAGTTGCCCTTGCGGGATTCACCCCCTGCACCGGTTGGGGGTGCTGAGGGCCCCCAACCGGCGCATCCGGTTTCAGCTCTCTTTTTTTCATGATGGCACCGAGCGTCCGATTCAACGTCCCAAAGCACCCGAAGCTCAACAAGCGTACTACAGCGGTAAAAAGAAACAGCATACCGTCAAGAACCTATTGATTATCAATGATGGGTGTAAAGTGGTGTTATTGACGGCTTCGTTTGAAGGCAGAATCCACGACAAACGGATTGCGGATTCAACGGGATACGATTTCTTACCAAGGGGGAGCGTGTTGTATCAAGATACCGGTTTTCAAGGGTTTTGTCCGTCGGTCATAACTGCGATTCAACCGAAAAAGAAACCGAAGGGCGGGGTGCTGACGGTTTCGGAAACCGCACGGAATCGAGTCATTTCGTCAATACGGATAAGAGTAGAACATGCGATTGGGGGTGTGAAAAGATATCGCATCGTAAAAGATAAATTGTGGAATTGGAAAAAAGGGTTCAGCGATAAAGTGATGGAAACGTGTTGCGGTTTGCACAACTTTCGTCCTTGGTGTTATCAAACACCTATTGATTAAATCATTATAATGTCTAATGTCTAATAAATAGATTAGAGGTTACGCCACAAAGAAAATTATTTTGAGCGCGTTGCCGTTTCAATTCACATTTTCAGGTCTGCCTGCGTCCATTTTTTGGCAAACACTTCACCGCCCAGAAGCACAATCAACCTTAAAAAAGGAGCACTGCATTATGAAAACAACCACCAGCTTACTGATTCTTTTCACCCTGTTTTCACTCAACACCTTCGCCCAAGACTACACGCAATGGAGTCTACCCGGTGGTGCCAAAATGCGCCTCGGTAAAGGGAGCATATCTGAAATCGCGTATTCCCCCGATGGGGCTCGACTTGCCGTAGCGAGTGGTATCGGTATTTGGCTCTATGATACGAACACCCATCAAGAGGTCGCCCTGCTCACCGGGCATACGTCTTATGTCTATATCGTAGCATTCAGTCCGGATGGCCGCACCCTCGCATCGGGGAGTAGGCAAGAAATCCGTCTGTGGGATGCGGGGAGTGGCGCCTACAAACGTACACTCACCGGGCATATTTCTCGTGTCTATAGCGTAGCGTTCAGTCCGGATGGGCGTACAATCGCTGGTGGGAATCGCGACGATACAGTGCGCCTGTGGGATGCGGGGAGTGGCGCGCTCAAACGCACACTCACCGGGCATACTGATGATGTCTATAGCGTAGCGTTCAGTCCGGATGGTCGCACCCTCGCATCGGGGAGTTTTGATTATACCATCCGTCTGTGGGATGCGGGGAGTGGCGCGCCCAAACGCACACTCACCGGGCATACTGATGAGGTCAGAAGCGTAGCGTTCAGTCCTGATGGTCGCACCCTCGCATCGGGGAGTTTGGAGGATACCATCCGTCTGTGGGACGCGGTCAGCGGCATCCCCAAACGCACACTCACCGGGCATACGGATTCAGTTGATAGCGTAGCGTTCAGTCCGGATGGGCGTACAATCGCTAGTGGGAGTTGGGATAATACGGTGCGCCTGTGGGATGCGGGGAGTGGTGCCCCCAAACGCACACTCACCGGGCATACTTATTTGGTCAGAAGCGTAGCGTTCAGTCCGGATGGCCGCACCCTCGCATCGGGGAGTTGGGATGCTACCATCCGTCTGTGGGATGCGGGGAGTGGCGCCCCCAAACGCACACTCACCGGGCATACTTCTCGTGTCACTAGCGTAGCGTTCAGTCCGGATGGCCGCACCCTCGCATCAGGGGGCGATAATACAGTGCGCCTGTGGGATGCGGGGAGTGGCGGACCCAAACGCACACTCACCGGGCATACTGCTCGTGTCACTAGCGTAGCGTTCAGTCCTGATGGTCGCACCCTCGCATCAGGGAGCTATAAGACAATGCGTCTGTGGGATGCGGTCAGCGGGGCGCCTAAGCGTACCCTCACGGGGCGTACGGGGTTTGTCAATAGCGTCTCGTTCAGTCCCGATGGCCACACAATCGCTAGTTGGAGTCACGACCGTACGGTGCGCCTGTGGGATGCGGTGAGCGGGATGCCTAAGCGTACCCTCACGGGGCATACGGGGGCTGTCAGTAGCGTCTCGTTCAGTCCCGATGGGCGCACAATCGCTAGTGGGAGTTACGACCGTACGGTGAGGCTGTGGGATGCGGTGAGCGGGATGCCTAAGCGTACCCTCACGGGGCATACGGGGGCTGTCAGTAGCGTCTCGTTCAGTCCCGATGGGCGCACAATCGCTAGTGGGAGTTACGACCGTACGGTGAGGCTGTGGGATGCGGTCAGCGGGGCGCCTAAGCGTACCCTCACGGGGCATACAGGGTCTGTCAAGAGCGTCTCGTTCAGTCCCGATAGCCGCACACTCGCTAGTGGGAGTGGCGACACGGTGCGGCTGTGGGATGCGGTGAGCGGGGTGCATAAGCGTACCCTCACGGGGCATACAGGGTTTGTCAGTAGCGTCTCGTTCAGTCCCGATAGCCGCACACTCGCTAGTGGGAGTGGCGACGGTACGGTGCGGCTGTGGGATGCGGTCAGCGGGGTGCATAAGCGTACCCTCACGGGGCATACGTCTGATGTCAGTAGCGTCTCGTTCAGTCCCGATGGGCGTACAATCGCTAGTGGGAGTGGGGATGGCACAGTGCTCCTGTGGGAACTCATACTCCATTAGCGAAATTATTCTTGGCGGGGAAAACGTTGTAGGCTATCAAGCAATTACGGCTTTGGAATTGACCCCCTAAGAGATCATTGAAATCTATGGGGGTCGGTTCTCAATAGAGGTGGCGATACGCGAGTTGAAACAGCAGGTGGGTTTTGGGGATTACCAGTCCACGAAAAGGGTATCGTTTATACGCTTTACGCAACTGTGTTGCTGTGCGTTGAGTCTGGGTCGGCTGATACTCTGACATTTATTAAAACCGCTCGGAGCCTAGTAACTATCAATGCAAAGACGGCATCACCGAATGAAAATGCACACACGTTTGCCCGATTATCCTGGATTGTTCGCACCTCAGAGACCACCCGAATTGAAAATATCCCCAACGCAGAGCAAGCACTTAACGCAGAGACGCAGAGTTGCAGAGACGCAGAGTTTTAAGAATTTAACGCAAGCAAGGCTGAATGATTCAGACTTGCGACGCAGGGCGGCAGAGATGCAGAGCAGAAGAAGATGAGATCCGACCCTGACGGGGGGCAAGAATGCCCTAACGGGTGGTCCGAGGACGGATGGCAAGATGACTTGACGCATCCGAAGACGGATGGTCATAGAGTGAGCGCACAACATGAGTTGACGCAACTTGACGCAAAAGCGGGTTTTGGCACGGATTGAAACGTTACGGCTTGATGGATAGAAAGAGAGTCGCAGGGAAGAGTCAGAAAAGAATCTTCTGTGCGTGGCTACGTGCTGTGGGCCCCTGGGTTAAAAATCTGGTCTGGGGTCTGTGCGGTTTCAATTGCCAATAAGGGGGTGTGTTGTGGGGTGAAAGAACAAAACGGTTTGAACTCCGTGCACATTTTCATGAGCGCAACGCGTGAGAACGCTGATAGTTATTGCCATCTGAAGCATCCTGAGAAATATCAGATACTGTTAAAGCCCTCATCGGTGCCGGGGATATCGGAAGCGTCGTCGGACTCGGTGTCGGAATCGGCGATGAGTTTTCGGAAGCGGCGTCGGTGCTTGAGGCATTTTGTGTTGTCTCGGTTGATTTCCGTGCAGTCCGTACCGGGCGCGGACTGTGAAAAAAGCGCGGCGGAATTGGAGGCCTGCATCCTGCGTATTGCCGCGTAGGGGGTGTGATGATTCACCACATTCACAGAAATACTCGGTGGTTTTGACGATATGAAGCGTGATTTGTGCCCAGGAACCACCGGCAAATTCAATTTCTCATTCTGTTAAAATAACGCTCAAAATTCTGCGAAAGTATAGATCGTGTAAGAGTGTACGAATCTCGGATGCTGTCAGATCTCAATTTGGAATATTCACCTATCGCTTGCAGGGGTGAATCAACGATAGGATAAAAAATCCTGCCATAAGCATGGTGCTTTCTGTCAAAGAACTTTTATCTTCAGAACCTGGATTGAGACTTACCATAAGGGGTATTCTCCCACCACTGCTTCCATTTATCGTAAGTTGTTTTATTCCACTTGGGATAATAAGCTCGGGTTAAAGGGGATTCGGTTATCCAAGGTAGATCGCTATCACGACTATCTGGAAACTCAACTGCCATACCATGCCACAGAAATCTGAGAGCACTCGCACGGATTCCTCTATCCTCTGGATTTCCTGTATCCTTTAATGACTCAATTAGCATTGGCATATAGGAATCCAGATGGTGTATATACTCTGATTTAATAGATAGAATCCCGTCCATTGAATCATAACGAATTGTGAGAACTTTACAGCCCGGATGCCACGGTGAGAAATAGTAGCGTGTGCTCCCGTTATCTATCTGCGGTGGATTGAATACATCAAGCATATCTACAGTCAATGATACTTGTGGACTTTGTGGGCGAAGAGCACAACCGATAAGCAGTGTAAAGATAATCAGTTGGCACAGAACGCATTTCGTTTGGCGAATCTTGGCGAATAATATTTTAATGTCCATCATGGTCTGAATCCCAACTTATTTCACGCAACAGGGTGCGAATTTCTGCTGTAGTTAAATTCCACTTTGGAATTACAGGAAACCGTCTTGAGGATAGCATACAGGTTGTTGCTTGTGGGTTCGGGTTACGCGGTTTCACAGTGATTTGGCAGATCAGGATGTGGTAAAAGCAATTATCGGGAGTGATAACTGTGAGTCCCTGAGCTCCGTTCCTAGATGCTGTGTACTTTGATTATATCATAATGGATTCAAAAATTCGATCCTGTAAGTGGGTGTGTAAAGTTTTTGTCAAAATAGAACGGAAGAGGCAGATTGCAAGGTATTGCGAAAAATGGTATCCTTTCCCAAAAGTTTTATATCTCAGATTTATGAGGAGAAGATACCAATGTTTAGTATATCATTACAAATAAGGAGTTATGCTAGTTCTTTTTAGCAACCCCGATAAAGACTGGATCTGAGGCTAAGGTTAAGGAAGATTCGCATAAACACTAGCTAGGCACCATCGGGCTTAGAGTGAAACTAGCATAAGGCCCAAATAGTATATCATCAGGACTTACGCAATAATCTCAAATTGTGTTATACTATTCCATTATGACTACATTCACATTTGCTGAAAAGCAACAAAACTTATTTTCCGATTATTGCCAATTTCTGTTAGCGAGTATCGCTAATTTTACACAAACCTATTTTGCGGATCATACCGACAAGTGGAGCCACGATCAACTCAATCGCTTTCTTAGAAACGAAAACATTCCCTCAAGCCAACTCTGCGAATCTCTCAAAGACGACATTGAGTTTGATAAAAACGGATACATCATTTTTGACGATGTGGTGCTACCTAAAAAATATGCAGAACAGATTGAAGCGGTTCGTCCGCAATGGAGTGGTAGCGACAAAAAAGTGGTTCAAGGCATCGGTATTGTCACATGTGTTTATGTCAACTCAAAGACACACGAGTTTTGGATTATTGATTACCGCCTTTTTGACAAAGACCATGATGGGAAAACCAAAATCAATCATCTACTCGATATGTTGCACACTGCTTACTTCAAGAAGCAGATACCCTTTCGGACAGTGCTAATGGATACTTGGTATGTGACGATGAAAGTGATGAAATCGATTGAGGCACTTTCCAAGTTCTACTATGCGCCCCTGAAACGAAACCGGCTTGTCAATGATACGGATGGTGTCAAACCGCACCAGCAAGTCAAAACGTTATCTTGGGCGCCCCCAGAAACGACACTGGGTAAACAGGTGCATCTCAAAACGTTTCCGAAGGGCCATCAAGTGAAGTTGTTCCGGATAGTGTCTTAAAGGTGCCTCGATGAAATGGAGCGAAGAAGGTATCAATGCGGTTCTCGGTTGGCGGTAAAAATATCCGACTCTTCAGAGTACAACGCCGTATTATCCACAGTGCCCTGATCATCGGTATTCTCAGCCTTTATATCATACACCAACTCAGACGGATTCGCATCCGCATCCGCAAGCCAGACCTGATTCTCATCAAACTTCGCCTTCCAAGTCGCCAAGTCATGGTTCACATGAAACAAATACACATTCGGGTCATGCTGATGAGCCCCCGCCGCATGAGAACCATGCTCAGCGTGAACACTCTGGCCCATCAACCCAACCTCAAGCTCATCAACAAGCCACTCAACCTCAGCAATTGACTTAACAGGTATATCGCCTTTAGGCGGTGTCTTAGCACGGTTAATAGACATTATAACGATTTAGTTGTGATTCATAGTTATAGTAAACTTTAGAGTTAATGATACATGTTTATCACTTCATCTAGTGGTATATCGGCATTGTATTCACGCAGTCGTTTGATGTTTGCAAAATCGTGTTCAATCGGATTGTAGTCGGGTGAATAAGGAGGCAAAAACAATAGCTCTGCGCCAACGGCTTCTATCTGCTCACGAGTGCGTTCCGTTTTATGGATCCGGGCGTTGTCCATTATCACTAAATGCTCCGAAGATAGCAGGGGACACAGTGCTTCTTGAAGCCACTTGTTGAAACGCTCCGCATTGCAACTGCCATCAAACAAGCAGAACGCTGTAAAAGTATCTTCATAACTATTAACTCTCCTGTTGTTAGCCTCATCGTGTACTTCGCCAGAGTTAATAGTTATACGCGCAGCTACCATTGTGGTTTTCCGAGTTCTTTGACTTGATATGAGCCCCAAAACAGGGGCACCCTGCGGGGCATACGCATAAGCTCTAAAACTCTCCGCACAAAAACCGCATTCATCGATATAAACAGCAGACTTGCCAGCCGCTTCTTTGACAGCGCGGTCTTGGCAATAGGTTGCCCGTTTCTCATCACAGCGTTGTTTATACCCGAGTGTTTTTTTTTCGCGTGATGCCGAGTTTTCGCAGTCCATAGCCGATACAAAACTCTGAAACACCGAAATGTGTAGCCCGCTCTTTTTGCGTGAAGTCCGGGAAATCAGCAACATGTTTTCGGAGTGCCTCCTCATCAATCACTCTCATTTTTTTTGGGCCCGGTTTTTTGATGGCAAGTGGGTCTTCAGCGGCTAACCATCTATCAATGGTTGAACGTGCGACGGTAAATAGGCGGGCGGCTTCGGATTTTTTCCCGCCTGCTTGAATAAAATCTAAGATGCGTTTGCGTAAATCGGGTGAATATGCCATAATAGACATATTCTAACATAAAACAGAAAAAATGTATCAATAATTCAAAATGTCACTATAGTTATGGTAAACTGGTAACATTCACCATTTTGGAGGGGCACCTATGACCAACTATCACAATCTCAAGGATAAGCCGAAAAGAGTCCTCGCACTTACAGGCTATACCCCCGAAGAATTTTTGGCATTGCTCCCTTATTTTTCTAACCGTTTTTTAGCGTTTGTTGAAACAAACACACTTGAGGGAAAACCACGCCAAAAACGCAAGTATACCTCTTACAGCAATAGCTGCTTACCAACTGTTGAAGATAAGTTGCTCTTTATTTTGATTTATCTGCGAAAAGCCATGACCCAAGATGTGCTTGGCGAACTCTTTGGTATCTCTCAACCGGTTGCCAATAAATGGATTCACCGGCTTTTACCGATATTGAATTCCGCTTTGGCGGTTGCGGGGGGGGTGCCCTTGCGGGAATCCCCCCCATCACCGGTTGAGAAGCCTGCGGAGACCCCGGCGGAGAATCCGGTTTCGGCGCCCTTTTTTTCATGATGGCACCGAGCGTCCGATTCAACGTCCCAAAGCACCCGAAGCTCAACAAGCGTACTACAGCGGTAAAAAGAAACAGCATACCGTCAAGAACCTATTGATTATCAATGATGGGTGTAAAGTGGTGTTATTGACGGCTTCGTTTGAAGGCAGAATCCACGACAAACGGATTGCGGATTCAACGGGATACGATTTCTTACCAAGGGGGAGCGTGTTGTATCAAGATACCGGTTTTCAAGGGTTTTGTCCGTCGGTCATAACTGCGATTCAACCGAAAAAGAAACCGAAGGGCGGGGTGCTGACGGTTTCGGAAACCGCACGGAATCGAGTCATTTCGTCAATACGGATAAGAGTAGAACATGCGATTGGGGGTGTGAAAAGATATCGCATCGTAAAAGATAAATTGTGGAATTGGAAAAAAGGGTTCAGCGATAAAGTGATGGAAACGTGTTGCGGTTTGCACAACTTTCGTCCTTGGTGTTATCAGACACCTATTGATTAAATCATTATAATGTCTAATAAATAGATTAGAGGTTACGCCACAAAGAAAATTATTTTGAGCGCGTTGCCGTTTCAATTCACATTTTCAGGTCTGCCTGCGTCCATTTTTTGACAAACACTTCACCGTCCAGAAGCACAATCAACCTTAAAAAAGGAGCACTGCATTATGAAAACAACCACCAGCTTACTGATTCTTTTCACCCTGTTTTCACTCAACACCTTCGCCCAAGACTACACGCAATGGGGTCTACCCGGTGGTGCCAAAATGCGCCTCGGTAAAGGGAGCATATCTGAAATCGCGTATTCCCCCGATGGGGCTCGACTTGCCGTAGCGAGTGGTATCGGTATTTGGCTCTATGATACGAACACCCATCAAGAGGTCGCCCTGCTCACCGGGCATACGTCTTATGTCTATATCGTAGCATTCAGTCCGGATGGTCGCACCCTCGCATCGGGGAGTAGGCAAGAAATCCGTCTGTGGGATGCGGGGAGTGGCGCCTACAAACGTACACTCACCGGGCATATTTCTCGTGTCTATTGCGTAGCGTTCAGTCCGGATGGGCGTACAATCGCTGGTGGGAATCGCGACGATACAGTGCGCCTGTGGGATGCGGGGAGTGGCGCGCTCAAACGCACACTCACCGGGCATACTGATGATGTCTATAGCGTAGCGTTCAGTCCGGATGGTCGCACCCTCGCATCGGGGAGTTTTGATTATACCATCCGTCTGTGGGATGCGGGGAGTGGCGCGCCCAAACGCACACTCACCGGGCATACTGATGAGGTCAGAAGCGTAGCGTTCAGTCCTGATGGTCGCACCCTCGCATCGGGGAGTTTGGAGGATACCATCCGTCTGTGGGACGCGGTCAGCGGCGCGCATAAGCGTACCCTCACGGGGCACACGGGGTTTGTCAATAGCGTATCGTTCAGTCCGGATGGGCGTACAATCGCTAGTGGGAGTTACGACCGTACGGTGAGGCTGTGGGATGCGGGGAGTGGTGCCCCCAAACGCACACTCACCGGGCATACGTCTTATGTCAGAAGCGTAGCGTTCAGTCCTGATGGTCGCACCCTCGCATCGGGGAGTGTCGATGCTACCATCCGTCTGTGGGATGCGGAGAGTGGCACTCCCAAACGCACACTCACCGGGCATACGTCTTATGTCAGAAGCGTAGCGTTCAGTCCGGATGGCCACACACTCGCATCGGGGAGTTTGAATGCTACCATCCGTCTGTGGGATGCGGTCAGCGGCGCGCATAAGCGTACCCTCACGGGGCACACGGGGTTTGTCAATAGCGTATCGTTCAGTCCGGATGGGCGTACAATCGCTAGTGGGGGTTGGGATAATACGGTGCGTCTGTGGGATGCGGGGAGTGGCGCACCCAAACGCACACTCACCGGGCATACGTCTTATGTCAGAAGCGTAGCGTTCAGTCCGGATGGGCGTACAATCGCTAGCGCGAGTCGGGATGGCACAGTGCTCCTGTGGGATGCGGTCAGCGGGACGCCTAAGCGTACCCTCACGGGGCATACGGGGGCTGTCAGTAGCGTATCGTTCAGTCCCGATGGGCGCACAATCGCTAGTGGGAGTTACGACCGTACGGTGAGGCTGTGGGATGCGGTCAGCGGGGCGCCTAAGCGTACCCTCACGGGTACGGGGGCTGTCAGTAGCGTCTCGTTCAGTCCCGATAGCCGCACAATCGCTAGTGGGAGTGGCGACACGGTGCGGCTGTGGGATGCGGTGAGCGGGGTGCATAAGCGTACCCTCACGGGGCATACAGGGGCTGTCAGTAGCGTCTCGTTCAGTCCCGATAGCCGCACACTCGCTAGTGGGAGTGGCGACACTACGGTGCGCCTGTGGGATGCGGTGAGCGGGGTGCATAAGCGTACCCTCACGGGGCATACGAGGTTTGTCAGTAGCGTCTCGTTCAGTCCCGATGGGCGTACAATCGCTAGTGGGAGTAGGGATGGCACAGTGCTCCTGTGGGAACTCATACTCCATTAGCGAAATTATTCTTGGCGGAGAAAACGTTGTAGGCTATCAAGCAATGAAGCGGTGATCGAACCGCCGCAACTCGTCTGCTTTACAAAACGTTAACTAGCACTATTACTTCTGCGCCGGTATGCGTTGTCGCTGATGCGTGTTTTGCCAAAGTTTCCCCATTTTTTAATGCGCTCATTGAGCGTCATATCAGATTGGTGACGTGCTTGCGTTGGGACGCGGTGGGGTTCGACGACCCGGTATACTGTGGGAGAGGCGGTCCGCCGAAGCGGGGACAGCAATGGAAGTTAGCTACGCTCATTGACCCCCTAAGAGATCATTGAAATCTATGGGGGGCGGTTCTCAATAGAGGTGGCGATACGCGAGTTGAAACAGCAGGTGGGTTTTGGGGATTACCAGTCCACGAAAACGGTATCGTTTATATGTTTTACGCAACTGTGTTGATGTGCGTTGAGTCTGGGTCGGATGATACTGTTAAAGCCCTCATCGGTGCCGGGGATATCGGAAGCGTCGTCGGACTCGGTGTCGGAATCGGCGATGAGTTTTCGGAAGCGGCGTCGGTGCTTGAGGCATTTTGTGTTGTCTCGGTTGATTTCCGTGCAGTCCGTACCGGGCGCGGACTGTGAAAAAAGCGCGGCGGAATTGGAGGCCTGCATCCTGCGTATTGCCGCGTAGGGGGTGTGATGATTCACCACATTCACAGAAATACTCGGTGGTTTTGACGATATGAAGCGTGATTTGTGCCCAGGAACCACCGGCAAATTCAATTTCTCATTCTGTTAAAATCATGCTACAAATTCTGCGAAAGTATAGAATAACTCTCCTGTATCTAAAATAGCGAAAAAGAGGCTTTTCGTGCGTTTTCTTGTGCGTATGCATTGAGGGTGAGAGCGGTGAGGATCAGAGGGATTAAATCGATTTATTTCGGCAGGGAATTCAAGACGTATGGATTTATTGCGAACCATCCTCACATAAATATTGTCTCAATTGGTGGGGGTTGGCTCCCCCAACCCGTCGGCGAGGAGGACTTCGCCCAACGATGAACCAAGGCACCTACACCCAAATTCAGCAATGACGCACCTTGAGTTATAAAAACACCTCAATCTAAATCGCCTGCGCCATTCAACGCAATTCAGTTATTCCTTGAAATTTGGGTGAAAGTGTGTGATAATTAACCCGCTTGAAGCAGAGCAGAACCGGAGTGAAACCAACGACCAACCAATTTCCGACTGGAGGAACCCCATGATTTTAGCGGAGATGACTTCCCCCGAAATTGATGCACTACCCCGCGATATCGTTGTCCTGATGCCGGTGGCATCGTGTGAGCAACACAGTCTCCATCTTCCCGTATTTACCGATAGCATGATTGGCGCAGAGGTTGCGCGTCGCGTTCACGAGCGGTGTCCAGATGATGTCCTCGTGCTACCGATGCAGTGGTTGGGATACTCACAACATCATATCCGATACGCCGGCACCATAACTGCTGGCTCCGAAACCCACCTACTGCTCATGATGGACATCGTTGCCTGTATGGTTGGGCACGGCTTCAAGAAGATTCTGATCATGAACAGTCACGGCGGGAATGGAGCAAATATTTCTGTGCTCCTCCAGCGTCTGATGGAGCGTTTTGGAGATGACGGTGTCGAATTCTATTCCCGTTGGGCGTGGGCAAGCGGTGGTGAATTGGATAAGTTTCGCGAATTGGGCGGTGGCGGTTCAGGCCACGCAGGAGAGACCGAAACCTGCATGGTTATGGCGATGCGTCCCGACCTTGTTCGCACAGACCAGCTCGACCCTGATGGCGAGCGCGAAGGAATGCGAATCCCTGGGCTCGCTTCCTACTATCGCTTCGACCAGCGAACCCGACACGGCGGTGTCGGCGACCCACGACCAGCGACAGCAGAAAACGGAGAGCGGATGCTAGATGCCTCCGCAGACGAAGTTGCCGCCCATGTCGCAGAGATTCGGGCACTAAAGCCATTCGGTTAACCAAAATGCAAGCGTTCGATTTCCAACCGAGTACCCGTACCGTTTTCGGTGAAAATACGCTAAACCAATTGGCGAGTTTGGTGAAGGCAGAAGGGGGCAGTCGTATTCTGGTTATCACCGACCCTGGAATTGTCAAGGCTGGCATCGTAGATAGGGCATTGGACACCCTCAAAACGGCATCATTAGCTGCGTTTGTGTTTAGTGAGGTTGCGGAAAACCCGACAACCCGACACGTAGAAGCAGGCGTAGCATTTGCCCTCGAAATTGCGTCAGCAACGCGACCAATTGATTTCATAATCGGTTTGGGGGGTGGCAGCGCGATGGATTGCGCGAAAGGAGTAAATTTCATTTTGACAAACGGCGGGCGGATGCAAGATTACTGGGGCACGGACAAAGCGGCCAAACCGATGCTCCCCTCCATCGGCATCCCGACGACAGCGGGGACAGGAAGCGAGGCGCAGTCTTTCGCCTTAATCGCAAATGAGAAAACCGAGCAGAAGATGGCGTGTGGCGACAAAAAAGCGAGATTCCGAACCGTCATTCTTGACCCGGTCCTAACGAGAAGTGTGCCGAAACATGTCGCCGCCGCAACAGGCATTGATGCAATCTCCCACGCCGTAGAGAGCTACGTCACGACCCGGCGCAATCCGATTTCAAAGCTGTTTGCCCAAACCGCATGGGGCTTGTTGGAGGGGAGTTTTGAGCGTGTGTTAAGCGAACCGGAGGATATGGAAGCCCGTAGCCAGATGCTTTTGGGTGCTCATCTCGCGGGGATGGCAATAGAGAACGCGATGCTCGGTGCGGCACACGCCTGCGCGAATCCGCTGACCGCTAGATACGGAATCACTCACGGGGTTGCCGTCGCGCTAATGCTCCCTCATGTAATTGAATTTAACAATCAAGCGGTGCGTACCCTGTATCAAGAGCTACACCCGTCAAAACCGCTACATGAGCGAATCATTGAATTGAAAGTAGCGGCCAATCTACCGATACGACTGAGGGATTTCGGGATGGATAAAACGGATTTAACCCAATTGGGAAAGGATGCCGCAAGCGAGTGGACCGGGAAATTCAACCCGCGACCAGTCGGCGAAACGGAACTACTAGCACTTTACAACGCGGCCTACTAAGATGAACCGAACACAATTAACGTTTTCTTGTCTAATCTGGATGATTGTGCTCCTAGTGTTTTCCCAGGTCGGTCACGGACAGGACGATTGGAACATCTTTCGCGGCAATCCGCAACTCACCGGCGTTGCGAGCGGTAAGCTGCCGATAAACCTGCAATTGCACTGGACATTCAAAGCGGAGGATGGCATTGAGTCAACGGCGGCAATTTCTGGGGATACGGTTTATGTGGGGTCTTGGGATGGCTATCTGTATGCCGTTGACATTGAAGACGGGACCTTAAAGTGGAAGTATCAGGCAGCGGATGAGATTAAATCCTCGCCCTCATTCTTTGAAAATACGGTGTACTTCGGCGATGAGATGGGGGTATTCCATGCCGTTGATGCTCGGAACGGTAAGAAAAGATGGACTTTTAACGCGGATGCGGGTATAATTTCATCGGCGAATTTCATCCCCGACCGGGTTTTGTTTGGGTCTTATGACCAATTTCTTTACTGTCTTTCCACAAAAGACGGTTCGCTGGTTTGGAAATTCGAGACGGAAGGGTATCTTCACGGCACCCCGACAATTGTCGATAACACGGTGATTATCTCAGGGTGCGATAGTTATTTGCGCCTCATCGGGGTCAACGATGGGGTGGAACAGAAACAGATTGCATTGGGAGATTACGTCGGTGCCAGTCCCGCTGTTTTAAACCATCGTGCTTACGTGGGAACGTATGGTAGCCAAGTCTTGTGCCTCGGTCTGGAAAACGCGGATGTCCTCTGGCGTTATGAGCATCCGAAACGAAATTTCCCATTTTACGCTTCGGCGGCTGTAACAACGGATGTCGTCATTGTCGGCGGCAGGGATAAAATGGTTCACGCGCTCAACCCGCAAACGGGAGAATCTCGCTGGACTTTTCCAGCCAAATCTCGGGTAGATTCTTCGCCCGTTATTGTTGGGGAACGGGTGTTCTTCGGGACAAAGGCGGGAGAGATATACGCGCTAAACCTCAATTCGGGGAAGGTGGCTTGGGAATTTGCTACGGGGTCAGCTTTCAGTGCATCCCCAAGCGTCGCGTCCCAGAAACTTGTGATTGGCTCAGAGGATGGCATCCTATACTGCTTCGGAGAATAGCGTCCGATATGGAGAAAAAAGATATGAGTGACCAGTCAAACCCTAACGGGTGGCAAGATGACTTGACACAAATCGTCAAATCTGAACCGGCGACAACACGGAAGGATTCAGGGGAGACGGAAGTTGGAAGCGTTTTCGTATCAAACTACCCACCCTATTCATTCTGGAAACAGGAAGATGTCCCCCAAGCGACAGAAGCGTTGAACGCGCCACCACTGCCGGGGGCAACTTTGGGACTGTACCTGCACATTCCCTTCTGCCGGAAACGGTGCAAGTTTTGCTATTTCCGGGTTTACACAGATAAAAACAGTGCTGATATCCAGACCTATCTTGACGCGCTAACCAAAGAGGTTTCAATCTATAGCAAACTGCCAGCAATCGAAGGGCGGGCTTTGGATTTCGTTTATTTCGGGGGCGGAACACCTTCCTACATTAGTGCGCGACATTTGGAAGCACTCGTCGAGCGGATTAAGGCAGATATGCCGTGGGATGAGGCAGAGGAGATCGCGTTTGAATGCGAACCGGGTACCCTGACGCAATCGAAGTTGGAAGCCGTAAAAGCCATTGGCGTGACCCGTTTGAGCCTCGGCGTTGAGAATCTCAATGACGAGATTTTGGCAGAAAATGGTCGGGCGCATCTTTCCAAAGAGGTCTATCGCGTGATGCCTTGGATTGATGCCCTTGAATTTGACCAAGTGAATGTGGATTTAATTGCGGGCATGGTTGGGGAAACGTGGGAGAGTTGGCGGGAAACGGTTGAAAAAACAATCGCTCTGGATGGAGATAGTATCACAGTTTACCAGATGGAATTGCCGTTTAACGCGGTTTATTCAAAGGACATCCTTGGAGGGAAAACGCTATTTGTCGCGGATTGGAAAACAAAACGGGAGTGGCATCACTATGCGTTTGAGCAATTTGCGGCGGCGGGATACGAGACCTCCAGCGCGTATACAGCAGTGAAAAAAGACCGACCGTGCAAGTTTGTATACCGGGACGCGGTTTGGCACGGCAGCGATATGATTGGTGCCGGGGTCGCCTCTTTCTCGCATATAAGTGGTGTTCATTACCAGAATACAGCATCGTGGGGCGAATATCTGGGTTCGCTCGGTGCAGATAAGTTGCCGCTCAATCGCGCCTTCCGCACAACCCCTGAAGAGCGGTTCACGCGGGAGATGATACTCCAATTAAAACTGGGTAAAATCGCGGCGGCGGACTTCAAAGAGAAATTCGGTGAGGATATCCTCTCTCGGTTTGGTGCGACGTATAAAAAACTACAAGATGAGGGGATGCTGACCGTTGACAAGAACGGCGTACAATTGACACGAAAGGGTCTGCTTCAGGTTGACCAGTTGTTGCCGGAGTTCTACGACGCAAAATATCAAGGGGCAAGGTACACATAGAGGTCTGCTACTGGGAAAGAACAGACCGGGCCGCGAGTTATAAACCGTTGTAAGCGGAGGAAGCATAATGAATCCATTTAGTACATTTATTTCCGCAACTACAGATTATGGAATCAAGCGAATCTTCGGCCAAGAGGGATGCGAGTATGTGACCGCTAACTTCCTCTCCGATGTTTTAGAAACGCCCTCCCGCATTGAGGAGGTAAAATTCCTCCCCCAAGAGCTACTGCCCGGAAGTCCCGGCGAACGATTGGCAATCGTTGATGTCCGATGTGTTACCGGAGCCGGTGAACATTTCATTGTCGAAATGCAGAGAAACCGACAGAGATATTTCAAAGACCGAACGGTCTACTACAGCACTTTTCCGATTGTCCAGCAGGCACAGAAAGGTGAGGCGTGGCAATTTCATTTGGATGCGGTTTACTGCATCGGTATTGTTGATTTCTCGTTTTCAGAGAATGGAGACTATTTCAGTCGCATTCAACTCCAAAACGAGAAGACCAATGAAGTGTTTTTTGACAAGTTAACCTACATCTTCCTAGAGTTGCCCAAATTCAATCTATCGCTCTCCGAGCTGTTAACGCCGCGTGACAAATGGATGTATTTCTTCAAGCATCTGGCGGAGTTAGATGAGATACCCGCCGAGTTTACGGAGCCGTATCTAATCCAAGCGTGTGAAATCGCAAGTTATGCGGCCTTAAGTCCGTGGGAGCGATATGCCTATGAGCAGAGTCTCAAAAGCGCACGAGATAGCTATGCGGTCTACAAGACAGTCGAAGAAGAATCACTCGAAAGAGGGCTTGAACAAGGGCTTGTACGTGGTCGTGAAGAAGAGCGTACGACAATTGCCCTTGCGATGCTGAACGACAATCAACCGATTGATACGATTGTGAAATATACCGGATTGTCTGAGGAGGAGGTTGTACAATTAATGCAATTGGTGAACTCATCCACATAGGACTACAGCAGAAGACAGTCATACTGCGTTTCACCCATCAACTCGCAACAGTTAGAAAGAGAACAGACCGGGCCGCGAGTTATAAATAGCTGTAAGCGGAGGAAGCATAATGAATCCATTTAGTACATTTATTTCCGCAACTACAGATTATGGAATCAAGCGAATCTTCGGCCAAGAGGGATGCGAGTATGTGACCGCTAACTTCCTCTCCGATGTTTTAGAAACGCCCTCCCGCATTGAGGAGGTAAAATTCCTCCCCCAAGAGTTTGAGTCCGTGGGAGAAATATGCCTATGAGCAGAGTCTCAAAAGTTCACGAGATAGCTATGCGGTCTACAAGACAGTCGAAGAAGAATCACTCGAAAGAGGGCGAGAAGAAGGTGAAAGAAGAGCGAAACAGGATGCAGTCCTCAAACTGCTGCTGCGCCGATTTGATTCCGTTCCTGCCCTAACGGGTGGCGAGATGACTCGACGCAAATCCGTTATCAACAGGATTACCTCAATACAGAGTCTCTCCCATCTCGACTCGCTCTTTGAGAACGCCTTGACCGCCCAGACACTTGATGGAATCCATCTGGAAAACCACGACCAATAAGGCACTTGCCGCCTTCATTTGGCTCTTAGAAAAGATTAGAAAACCTAAGGAGGTTTCAATGAAAAAAATTTGTTGTATCATCCTGTTTTTAGCAGTGGTAATAGGGCACCTAGGTGCCGAGGAAAACCCTCAACTTAACGCAGAGTGGAACCAGTGGCGCGGTCCAAATCGGGACGGAGTCTCTCATGAAACTGGGCTCCTCAAAAGCTGGCCGGAGAGCGGGCCGAACGTCCTATGGCGTAGCCCAGCTACGAATGGCTATTCTGGTATTGTTATTTCGCAGGGACGGCTCTATACAATGGAAACCGAATGGGAGAGTGAATTGGCGACCTGCCGACTCATTTCCAGTGGAAAGAGGATTTGGGCGTTTCGGACAGATGCTAAATTCCACAATGGCACCGGTGACGGGCCCCGGTCTACACCGATCGTTGATGGTGACCGTGTATTTGTGCTGAGCGCATCGGGTAAGCTCTATGCCTTAAATGCCAAAACCGGCACGGAATTATGGAAACGTGACTTTATGGAGGAGTTCGGAAGCAACAGACCCGGTTGGGGGTTCTCGTCATCTCCGATTATCGAGGGCGACCTGCTCATCGCTGAAGTGGGAGGCAAAGAGAGTTCAATTGTCGCTTTTGATAAAAATAATGGGGAGGTCGTATGGGAAACACACAAGGGTGGGGCTGGCTATTCATCGCCGATTGCCATCACTTTCAACGAACAACGGCAGTTGCTGTTCCTAACCTCAAGTTCCCTCGTTTCTGTTTCACCAACGGATGGTGAGATTTACTGGGAGTATCCGTGGCCAGGCGGAATCAACATTGCCACGCCCATTTTTATTCCGCCGGACAAAATTTTTCTTTCATGTGCTTATGACAAAGGGTCGGTACTAATCCAGATGGGAACTGGTGACGAAGAGCCCTTCGCCGAGATGGTCTGGGAAAACAAGGTGATGAAGAACCATTTCAACTCGTCGGTGCTTTCGGGCGATTACCTCTACGGTTTTGACAACGCGATATTAAAATGTATCACAGTGGACACAAGCGTCGAACAGTGGAAGACACGCGGATTTGCAAAAGGAACACTCATCCTTGCCGATGGGCATCTGATTATCCTCGGTGAGAACGGAAAATTGGCGTTAGCTGAGGCAACGCCCGAAGCCTATAAAGAGAAAGCGCAAATTCAAATTCTGGAAGGGAAATGCTGGACGGCTCCAACGCTTGCCGATGGTAAACTTTACGTCCGAAATCAGAAGGAGATTGTCTGCGTAGAGCTCAAGCGTTACACGCCACCTCCATACGTGGTTGGAGATTGGGTCGGGACTTGGGGGGTCTCAGGCGCGCCGAAGGAATACCAACAGCGACTTGATTGCCGTGTTGTGGCAGTAAGCTCAGACCAGTGGCAAGCGACATTTGAGGGCGAGTGTGGTCGTCCATATAAATACACGATTGAGATGCTTGGCAGGCAAGCGGGTGATGTTGTGCTCTTCAAAGGCAGTGCAGACCTCGGCGAAGCGGATGGCGGTGTCTATGATTGGATTGGGCAAGCCAGTGCGGATAAATTCGTAGGTTTCTACACGAGCCGAAAATATACGGGGACGTTTGAGATGACGCGTACCAGCACAACTGACGAGAAGCCGTAATGTACTATCCCCCGTTGTCACGCTGTATCAGAAGCGGGCAGAGCAGGATGAAGTTTAAGAATTTAAACGGGTAACTCCGGTTTTCCCAACCCCCGGTAGGTGCGGTTTTGCGTCAAGTCATCTGAAGATGCGTCAACTCATGTTGCCATCCGTCCTCGGACAGATGGGCAGATGACTGCGCGCATCTTGTGCGCTCGCTCACGCGATGCGCTCGCTCACGCGATGCGCTCGCTCACGCGACCATCCGTCCCCGGACCATCCGTCCCCGGACCATCCGTCCTCGGACCATCCGTCTTCGGACCACCCGTTAGGGGTAACCGCACCGGGCACCCGTATGAAATTACCCAATTTATTTTTTAATCTTCATGATGCCCCGCCTCCCTCGTAGTTCAAAACAAGAAAGGTTCATTATGAAACGATATTCTATTTGGATACATGGCATAATAATGATTGGGCTATTGGCGTTGGCGCAGGGCGGTTTTGCCGCTGACAAATGGACGAATAAAAAGGCAATGCCAACCGCCCGACTGTGGCTCTCAACCAGTGTCGTAGATGGACAGGTTTATGCCATCGGAGGAAGCGCAACAGTCGTTGGGCCTACGCTTTCGGCGGTGGAAGTATATGACCCGGGCTCTAACACCTGGACGAAAAAAGCAGACCTGCCCTTCCCAAGGGCGGGGATAGCCACAAGTGTCGTCAACGGAAAAATTTACGTTATGGGCGGCTGGAGCGAGGACACAATCCTTTCAGCCGTGGAGATGTATGACCCGGTAACGGACACCTGGGAGTCGAAGGCACCTATGCCCACCACACGGGCGTTTTTCTCAACCAGCATTGTTAATGGGAAGATCTATGCCATCGGGGGCACACCAACACGGTTCGGTCCTGTGCTTGCAACAGTAGATGTGTATGACCCTGAAACGGATACTTGGATGTTGCAAGGGAATATGCCAACACCAAGAGCAGGTACTTTTACCAGTGTCGTGAATGGACATATCTATGTCATCGGTGGGGTTGCCGCGATACAGGGGCCTCCAGTTTCGACAGTCGAAGCATACCATCCAGAAACGGGTACTTGGAGGCCGAAAGCGGATATGCCCACCGCTCGGACCGGTTTATCCACCAGTGCTGTAGGCGAAAAAATCTATGCCATCGGAGGCACTGAAATAATTATTGGCCCCGTTGTTGGAGACGGGCTTCAACGGGTAGAAGAATATGATGTGGTGACGGACACTTGGACCGAAAAACAGCGTATGCGAACAGCAAGGTTGTTTTTCTCTACCAGCTCCGTGAATGGGTCTATTTATGCCATTGGAGGTGTACCGACGGGGGTAGGGCCTGCAGGCCTTGCAAAAGTTGAGGAATATGACACCGGATTTATGCCCTCGCTCACACCAGAGTGGGATGTCAATTTGGACGGAACAGTGAATATATTTGATTTGGTCACTGTCGCTCTGCAATTTGGGGCAGTCGGTGTCGGTCTGAAAGGAGATGTCAATTCGGACGGAAGCGTGGATATATTAGACCTTGTTCTCGTCGCATCGCATTTCGGGGAGAGCACCCTCGCGGCCGCGCCGTATGCCACCACCCTCAACCGGACGATGGATACCGCTACTTTGGAACAGATTCAGCGCGCCCTCGGTGCGTTGCAGGCGGTCGAAAACCCGTCCCACAACACACTGGTTGCCATCCGATGGCTCAATGCGTGGCTTAGAAATGCGGATACGCCCCAAACTGTCACGGAAACGAAGTTATTGGACAACTATCCCAATCCGTTCAATCCAGAAACGTGGATACCGTATCAGTTGGCATCTCGGTGTGTGGTCACTATTCGCATTTACGACAAGAATGGAAAACAGGTTCGACAACTTGACATTGGCGAGAAGCCTGTGGGGCTCCACCTAAACCGAGCGCAGGCCGCGTATTGGGATGGGCACAACGATGCTGGCGAACGGGTCTCAAGCGGTGTCTACTTTTACCAAATGCTTACACCGGACTTCAGCGCAGTGCGAAAGGCGATAGTTCTGAAATAACGCGAGTTGCCCCCTTAAATGGAACGCAAAGACGCTTAAATTTAACGCAAAGCGCAAGCACGCAAGAAAGAACAGAAATAGAGTGCAAAGACACAAGGTAGCAAACGCCTCCCATCCTTTCATCGAAACAGCGGAACGGGAAACATTGACGCAAATCCAATTTAGGAAATTGCAGACCATGCTCGCTTCGGTGTTAAAAACCAATGCGTTCTATCGCCAAAAGTTGAGGGGAGCGGGGATAAAGTACCCCGACGACGTTCAGACTGTCGAAGATTACCGAAATTTACCTTTTACCACCAAGGAAGAACTTTCCACCGACCAAGTCACTCATCCACCATACGGTACAAATCTCACTTTTCCGTGTGAGCAGTACATCCGTATCCATCAAACTTCGGGGACGACGGGAAACCCGTTGCGCTGGCTGGATACCGAACAGAGTTGGGATTGGTGGGCGCGCTGTTGGGAGGCGGTTTACAACGGTGCTGGCGTAACGTCCAATGACCGGATTTTCTTCGCTTTTTCGTTTGGCCCGTTCATCGGTTTCTGGAGCGCGTACGAAGGCGCACGGCGCATCGGCGCGCTGTCGATTCCGGGCGGCGGTATGACTTCGCTTCAGCGGGTCAGGGCAATCGCGTTTAATGACATTTCGGTATTAATCTGTACACCGACTTATGCCCTACGCCTCGCCGAAGTTGCTGACGAAGAAGGTATTGATATTGCAAATTCAAGCGTTCGCATCACAATACACGCGGGCGAGCCCGGGGCATCTCTTCCAGCGACCAAAGGCAGAATAGAGGATGCGTGGCAGGCGAATTGCTACGACCATGCCGGTGCCACGGAGGTGGGGGCTTGGGGGTTTGAGTGTCAGGCACAGGCGGGTGTCCATCTGAATGAAGGCGAATTCTTATGCGAAGTTATTGACCCAAACAGCGGTGAACCTGCTACGGAAGGTGAATTGGTCATTACGAATCTGGACCGGGTGGGGATGCCGGTTATCCGCTACCGGACGGGTGACCATGTGAAACGGAATACCGAGCTGTGCGAATGCGGCCGCACGTTCCATCGGCTTGAGGGAGGCGTTATCGGGCGGATGGATGACCTGCTCATTATACGCGGTGTAAACGTCTATCCAAGCACACTCGAAAACATTGTCCGCCGTTTTCCTGAAGTAAGCGAGTTTGCAGTGGACGTTTATCGCCGAGGCACACTTGATGAGATGAAGATACGGCTGGAAGTTATCGGGACTGAACCGGATGCCATTGCGGATGCAGTTACCGTAGCCATTCGGGAGGCCTTGGGCTTGCGGGTCAATGTGGAGTTGGCCCCGCATCGCACACTCCCGCGCTTTGAACTCAAGGCGAACCGGTTGACTGACCACCGCTGAACCCGTACACTGTGTTTAATCAACGTTAACGCAAAGGCGCCAAGAAAAGAAGAGGGAACGCAAAGGCGCAGGGAAGAGAAGAATTTTAACGCAAAGGCGCAGAGGGCGCAAAGACGCAGAGAGAAGAGAAGAAGAACAAGTAAAGAAATGTCATTTCCCTTTTTTCTGCTCTGCGTCCCTGCGTTCTCCGCGTCTCTACGTTAAAGGTTTTACAGGATTCAACGATGATTCGCTCTACGCAAGACAAAAATTATGATGTAATCGTTATCGGTGGCGGCCCCGGGGGAAGCACTACCGCCGCATTGGTGGCGGCTCAGAACCATCGCGTCCTGCTTCTGGAACGAGATAAATCGCCCCGCTTTAAGGTCGGTGAATCGCTCATCCCCGCCACCTATTGGACGTTTGAGCGGCTCGGTATTCTTGACAAACTAAAGGCAAGCCATTTTCCGAAAAAGTACAGTGTACAGTTCTATTCACAAACAGGAAAAGCCTCCAAGCCGTTCTACTTCTTTGAAAACGACCCTCACGAAAGTTCAACCACTTGGCAGGTACTGCGGTGCGAATTTGACGAACTACTGCTCGACCATGCAGAAGAAAAAGGGGCGATTGTTCAGCGAGGTGCGAGTGTGCATGAGGTTTTATTTCAACAGAACCGGGCGGTCGGTGTGCGCGTAAAACTCCCTGACGGGAGAATGGAGGAATACACGGCAAAAGTCACTGTGGATTCGACGGGACAGAGCGCACTCATCTCTCGACAATTGAAAATCAATACAACCGAGCAGGAACTGAAGAACGCCTCAATTTTCACCCATTTCGAGGGGGCAGTTCGCGACCCGGGCATTGACGCAGGCGCGACCTTGATTCTCCATACCGAAAACAAGGACTCGTGGTTTTGGTATATCCCACTGCCTTATGACCGTGTGAGTGTGGGCGTTGTTGGCGGAATTGATTATCTGCTACAGAACCGCCGGTCAAGTGACGGTAAATTAAATCATCAGGCAATCTTTGATGAAGAACTTGAAAAGTGTCCCGCCGTAAAATCGCGCCTCGAAAATGCAAAGCAATGCTTTGATGTCAAGGTAACGAAAGATTTCTCATATCGTGCCAGTCAAATCGCTGGAGATGGATGGGTGTTGGTGGGAGATGCGTTCTGTTTTCTAGATCCGGTTTATTCAACCGGATTGTTTTTAGCCCTCAAATCGGGGGAGATGGCAGCGGATGCAATCAACGACGCACTTGAAGCAAACGACTTCTCAGGCGAGCGGTTGGGGCAATTCGGCCCTGAGTTTGTGGAAGGGATGGAAGCGTTTCGGAAGTTGGTGTATGCGTTCTACACAAAAGAGTTCAGTTTCGGGAAATTCCTAAACCGATTCCCGGAGTGCGAGCAGGGAATCATTGATATATTGAGCGGCAACGTCTTTACAAAGGATGTCAGCCAAATCTTCCCCCCGATGCGTCAAATGTGTCGGCTACCGGAAGAGATGGTGATTGAGCAGAACTAATGGTCAAGCCGAACTGAGTTGTGAAACAGTTAAGCCTATCAAAGTTGGTTAAGAGTCTGTTTGAAAAGTCATCACGATGTATCGGGAGAGGAATTTTCATCCCATAATGATAGGGAGGGGAAAGCTAGGACTAGTGCTTAATCCACTGTACCCGCCCTCGGTGGATACGCGCTAAAACTAAACTTTAATAGTAAAATAGGCTTAATAATCTTTTTTTTACCGTCTGGTTTTGTCCGCCTTTCGACCCAAGCCGAAGTTGACCAGATATCTCTCCAAACTTATGCCAATACTGTATAGTCAGGAGTAATATCCAAAAAGTCAAGTGAAGCCCCAGAGGCGGACACCAACGGCACTGTACGGTGTTTTCAAACCCAAAATAATTTGTAAAAACGGAAATTAACAATTATTATTATCAACTGCTTAGAACGCGCAATAATCCAGATGGGAACTTCCGATGACGATTCTGAGCAAATCACCCGGAACTCAGTCACTGCTTATGTTTGCACCATTTTCCGTCACCATCAGGTTCTCGCGTTTCCTCGGAAAACTCTGAAAGGGACTCGTAGCGGCATTAGATTCACAACGATAAAGAGCGCAAAGTAACCCAGAAACGCATCGCATATTTTTGCGTCTCGTCATCGAGCCACTGGCCAGGGCAAGACCTGCTTTAACCCGCTTAGGGCGGATGAAGGGCATCCCTACCCCAACACGCGAAGGGAGCACATTATGGATACTGTAAAAGAATTTGAATTCAAACAGAGAAAATATATTCCCGTCTTTCCAAAAGCGACCGGAACACCGACGACTTACATAGAGGGATATCCCTCTGAGGAAGATGACCCGATGCCCGCAGCAGACTCACACGGTAGACAGCTTGCACTATTTTACGAGCAACTCTGGCAGTATTTTGAAATTGATGAACACATCCACATTGGCATTGATTCGTTCATCTACTATTCTGAAGGGAACATCTCAAAACGCCTCGCCCCCGATGTTTACGTGGTGTTTGGGGTCGCGAAAATGCCTCGAAGCAGTTTTTATACGTGGGCAGAAGGTGCCGTACCTGCTGCCGTGTTTGAATTTCTGTCCGAGTCCACAGCTGCGCATGATCGGACTGAAAAAATGGAACGGTATTTCATTGATATCGGCGTTGAAGAGTACTTCATCCATCAACCGGTACTGGATACCCCCCCGGAATTTCGTGGGTGGCGGCGTAGTGCTTCGGGTGACATAGTCGAAATGGTGCCCGACGACCAGGGCGGTTTGTTCAGCGAATCGTTAAATCTGTGGCTTCGATGGGAAATAGACCGGCGTAGACAGGTCCGGCTGTTACGCCCGTATCTTCCTGACGGTACACCGATAACCACTTCTACCGAAGAGAAACACCTAAGGTTGGAAGCGCAAGCGATGGCCGTGGAAGCGCAAGCGATGGCCGTGGAAGCGCAAGCGATGGCCGTGGAAGCGGAGGCGAGGGCCGCAGCAGAAGCAGAACGGCGACGGGAAGAAACCCGGCAGCGACGGGAGGCAGAAGCCGAGTTAGAACGGCTCCGTGCTCAACTCGCGAACCGTCAAGACGAAGGCGCGTGAAAATTTAACGCAAAGTCACAAAAAAAGAATGTGCCATTAATTGCACGACTACTAGCCAATGCTACGAACCCAATAGGTAGCTACTTGGATTAGATATGTATCAGCAAACTGAGATCGGGAGAGGGCGGAGCAGGGATGCACCGCCTACGGTAGATGGCAGGAGCAAGCCAGACCTTGCTCAAAACTTGCTAAACTTCTAACTGAAGAAAGGAACGATCAATGCGTTTAAGAACAAAGTGCAAAAGTACGAATTGGAAAACCGTGAAATCTGTATTTATTCTAGCGGTTATCACCGCATTCACTTTGAATGTAGCTGGTCAAATAGCGAATGCCGATGGTCATTTGAAGAAGCGTCAGTTCCTGAGCGTTGGTACTGCGCCGCCCGGCGGTGCGTTTTTCGTTGTGGGCGGTGGGATTGCAGAGGTGGTCAACAAAAACGCTGGCACACTCAACTGGAAAGTTTCTGCCGAAGCCACCAAGGGGACACAAGAGAATATCCGGCGGTTGGTCAGAGGTGAATTGGAGTTTGCGCTCGCCAATGCCGCCATCTCGTATTTTGCGGTCAGAGGCGAAGGGGCGTGGAAAAAGAAACACGAGATTAATACCGTCATGACGCTCGCCCCTAATGTCGCCTTTTTTATCACGCGTAAGTCTTCGGGAGTGAAGACAATCGCAGACCTAAAAGGCAAACGGGTGGTTGTTGGCCCAGCGGGCGCGGGGTTTAAGTATTTTTTGGAACCGATTCTGAAAGCCCACGGTGTAACCTACAAAGATTTCACGCCGCGCTACAACACGCAGATGGGGGCGGTGGATATGCTTGCAGATGGTTCTGCGGCGGCGGCGTTTCTAGGCGGTGCGGTGCCTACGGGCTCAATAGTGCAAGCCTGCACGTCGCAGAACATCTTTTTTATCCCGTTTGAAGAAGAAGCAAAACAGCACTTGTTCAAAACCTATCCGTTTTTCAACGCGAAAACCATTCCCGCCGGAACTTACCGGGGACATGATAAGCCTTTCGATGGCATGAATGTTGGAGCAATGCACCTCGTCACTTCCGCAAGTTTGGCTGAGGAAACGGTTTACCAATTCACCAAAATCCTTTACGAAAATCGGGCGCAAGTGGTGAAGATACACGCGGCAGGCAAGGCAATCAACCCCAAAAATATCGTCAAGGATACCGGAACACCATTCCACCCCGGTGCGATTCGGTACTACAAGGAGATTGGGATTTGGCCGGAGGAGTAGATGACCTTCAGCCTAAGTCACTGTTCTGGAATGGCTTAAACCGATGAACATTTTCCAACGGATTCCGTCCCTAGCGGGTGGAGACCCGATGACGAGACGCATTTTTGGGATACTTGCCGCCCTCCTGAGTCTGTTTATTCTCGTCGAGGTCAACCGCTCTCTGCTTTCGCCCCAATCCCGGTTGGCAATTTTCGCAATGCTGGGCCTGATTCTGGTTTTCCTCAAACACCCGCTTCACCGTGGCGCAAGCTCGGATGAACAGTCGGGGGGCACAGACACGAGCATCGGTAAGCACTTATTCAGAATCGCATTCAGAATCGTAGACTGCGTTCTCATCATTGCTGTCGTCTTATGCTTCGGCTATGTTCTGATTCAAACGGAGCCGATATTCCAAAGGTTTTGGACTGACGGGATGTCCCTTGGAGACCGAGCGGGCGTAGAGGTGAAGATGGATTACGTCATCGGATTGCTCGGGGTGTTACTGGTTTTAGAGGCAACCCGCCGGTCCATCGGCTCGACTCTGCCGTTGCTTGCCATAGCCTTTTTGGTTTATGCGGCATTTGGACAGTCAATGCCTGACTGGTTATTTCCGCACAGAGGTCACTCTTGGGAACGGATTGTGAGCCAAACTTTTCTGCAAAGTCAAGGCGTATTTGGGGTCGCACTAAAGGTGATGTTCACCTATGTATTTCTCTTTGTGCTGTTCGGGACGTTGCTGGAAAAAACAGGCGCGACGGGCTATATTATCCGTTTTGCAAGACGGATATTCCGTGCGAGTGCGGGCGGCCCTGCCAAGGTGGCTGTCATCAGTAGCGGTATGATGGGTTCACTTTCAGGGAGTGCGGTCGCCAACACTGCAACTACCGGCACCTTTACTATCCCGATGATGAAGGGCTCGGGGTTCAAGCCGCATGTCGCTGGTGGCATTGAGGCCGCCGCCAGTTCCGGTGGTGCGTTGGTTCCACCCATCATGGGAGCGGGCGCGTACATGATGCTTGAAATCGTTGAGCCTGCGGTGACCTATCTTCAAATCATCAAGGCGGCGATTATTCCTGCTATCCTCTATTACACCGCGCTCCTGTTAATTGTCCATTTCCACGCTGGGCGTTTGACCGCAGGAACAGCGTCAGAGGAACTGTCGGAAGACCAAACTTTACCAAAGTTTCAGGGCTTCCTTTTTTTCGCCGCGTTCGTTAGCCTCATACTGTTCCTGTTGATGGGCCGCACCCCGTTCCGGGCAGTCAGCCTGAGTCTGGTTCTGATCTTAGTCTTGGGATTCTTCAACAAGAGCACCCGGGTCGGTGTGCGTGGTATTTTCGAGGCGATGGAAAAAGCTGCGCACGGCGGTATTTCACTCATTGCAGCGGCCTCCTGCGTCGGTCTGATTCTCGGAGTCGTCACGTTAACAGGTATCGGCACGAAATTACCGGGAATGCTTCTACCGCTTGCCAAGAGCAATCTAATTCTAGCCCTTCTGCTCTTGATGGTCTCAACAATCATCCTCGGGATGGGATTGCCATCGTCAGTCTGTTACCTGCTGATGGCGACGTTAGTCGGCCCTGTCCTCGCAGATTTGGGGATAGTTCCGCTTGCCGCACATCTCTTTATCTTCTATTTTGGCATGATGTCAATGGTCACACCACCTGTGGCGTTAGCGGCATACACGGCTGGTGCCATCGCCGAGGCAGGCATCATGCAGACCGGATTCGCGGCATTTCGTTTTGCGTGGGTTGGGTTCGCCCTGCCTTACGCCTTTGTGTTGCGACCCGAATTGTTGCTTTTAACCCCAGATGGGGGAAGTGCCGGTTTGCTCGCTGTAGGGACAAACGTCTTGGTCACTGTCTTCGGAATCGTCGCACTGGCTGCCAGCGTATCGGGTTATGCACTTAGACCACTAAATATTTGGTATCGGTTGATACTGCTTACCGCGGCAATGGTACTGTTTTTGGCGCAATCGGTTTGGTTGCTAGTGGCGGCAGCGATTACTGTTTTGGGTTTGGGTATCTTTAACTGGCACAATAAGAACTTAACGCAAGGGTGCAGAGAGGCAGAGACGCAGGGAAGATAAGAATTTAACGCAGAGGCGCAGGGGGCGCAGAGACGCAGAAGGAAGAGAAGATTAAGAGCAGAGGGCGCAGGGAGAGCAGAGGCGCAGGGAAAAGAAATAAAAATTTTTGTCTTACCTCTGCGTTCTCCGCGTCTCTGCGTTAAAAGTCTTAGCGTTTTCTGCGTCCCCGCGTTTCTCTGCGTTCCTGCGTTAGGAAAATAACATGAAAAAGACTTTTACCCGATGGTCGTTTCGTTTGGCGATTATCGTATTGTATCTGCTTCATAACGATTTCTGGTTGTGGGACCAACCGACATTCATACTCGGAATACCAGTCGGCTTGCTGTATCATATTGGGTTCTGCATTGTCACGTCAATACTTATGATGGCCCTTGTTAAATATAGCTGGCCTCGTCATCTTGACTCAAATGGAAAAGAAGAATGACCATTGCCGTTATTTTTACCTATCTTGCATTGGTGCTGATGGTTGGCACGTTAAGCCATAGGTTGTTCCGTGGTACGGGCGAGGACTATTTCGTCGCAAGTCGATCTATCGGGCCGTTTGTGCTTCTGATGAGTCTCTTTGGAACCAATATGACCGCCTTCTCAATTCTGGGTGCTTCTGGCGAGGCATACCATAAGGGTATTGGCGTTTTTTCGTTGATGGCTTCCTCAACGGCTTTGGTTGTTCCGTGTCTTTTCTTTTTTATCGGTACGCGGATATGGGCACTCGGGAAAAAACATCAATACCTCACACAGGTCCAATATTTTCGGGACAGATGGGACTCCAACGGCTTAGGGCTTCTGCTGTTCGTCGTTCTCGTCGGGCTCATTGTGCCGTATCTGCTCATCGGGGTGATGGGCGGCGGTATCACGTTGAATCAAATTACGAACGGAAAAATTCCACAGTGGGTGGGGGGGCTCCTGGTTTGCGCGGTCGTGTTGGTCTATGTGTGCTACGGTGGAATGCGCGGCACCGCTTGGGCAAATACCTTTCAGACGCTCGTCTTCATGACTCTCGGTGCCGTGACGTTTGTTGTCATCACAAATCGGATGGGCGGTTTTTCAAACGCTATCGCCAAGGTAAACAAAGACCTGTTGATACACGGCGCGCGCGTCAATCCGCTAAAACTGCTGACATACACCTGTATTCCGCTATCTGTGGGAATGTTCCCGCATATCTTCTCACATTGGCTCACAGCCAAAGATGCAGCGACATTCCGCTATCCGGTGATACTCTACCCCTTATGTGTTGCGATTGTGTGGATTCCGAGTGTATTGCTCGGTGTTTTAGGAACCGTGGCTGTTCCTGGTCTGGAGGGCCCCCAAGCCAATTCAGTTCTCGTCATGATGATTGAGAGTCACGCTCCCGGTCTACTTGCGGGGCTTTTAGCGGCTGGTGTATTTGCCGCAATTATGTCTTCGCTCGACTCACAATCACTAGCGATTGGAAGTATGTTTACGCACGACATCGTCCGCCACTACGGATTTCACGATAAGATGAGCGAAAAACAGCAGGTCTTGGCGGGACGCTTGTTTGTCATTGCCGTTCTCGCCGTGACTTATCTCCTGTCTCTCGTATCAAATAGGAGTATTTTCAAACTCGCGGTCTGGTCTTTTACCGGATTCGCATCACTGCTACCGATTGTCGTTGCGGCACTCTTCTGGAAGCGGAGTACAAAATACGGCGCGTTTGCTTCAATCATTAGCGTTGTTGTGTTGTGGGGCTACTTTTTCATCAGAGGCTGGCAAACCTCCGACTACACTGTGGGCGGCACCGGAATTATGCCGGTCGCAGTGATCCTGGTTGTATCTGCCGTAACGATGGTGATCGTCTCCCTCATAACCAAGCCACCCAACTCATCAGTTATCGAAAAATTTTTCTTATGAAAATCGCTTACATCGCCGCCGGTGCCGCGGGCATGTACTGCGGCACCTGCATCCATGACAACACCCTCGCCGCCGCGTTGCTTAGGAAGGGGCACGAGGTCATCCTCATCCCCACCTACACGCCTATCCGTACCGACGAAACCGATGTCAGTATTGACCGTGTGTTTTATGGCGGGATTAACGTGTATCTCCAGCAGAAATCTGCTTTATTTCGGCATACGCCGTGGATGTTGGACAGGCTTTTCGACAACACAACGCTGTTGAACGGATTGTCTCGGTTCAGTGCGTCTACGAGTGCAAAAGACCTCGGTACCCTGACGGTTTCCGTCCTTCAAGGGGAAGAGGGAAAGCAGAAAAAGGAATTGACGAAACTGGTCAAGTGGTTGAAGGATTCCTATAAGCCTGAACTGGTGCAATTGACCAATTCCATGTTCGTCGGGTTTGCCAAAGAGCTGAAAAACATGTTGGGGGTGCCGGTTGTATGCGCCCTTCAGGGTGAGGATATTTTCCTCGAAGGCTTGGTTGAACCGTATAAATCGGAGGCCTTAAAGCTGCTACAGGAGCGGGCGGGTGACCTTGACGGTTTCATTGCACCGTGCCAGTATTATGCAGACTTTATGCAGGCCTACCTAAACGTCCCCGCTGACCGCATTCACGTCGTGAAACTGGGCCTGAATCTCGAAGGTCACGGAGCAGGGAACAGCGATATCAGCGACGAAGCTCCATTCGTGGTGGGGTATTTAGCCCGTATCTGCCCGGAAAAAGGGCTTCATCTGCTTGTCGATGCGTTTTACCGGTTGACCAAAGAGATCGGTTCTGATAAAATTCGATTGAAGGTCGCCGGTTATCTCGGCAAAGGCGACCAACCGTATTTTGACGAGATCAGAAATCAGATTGATACATGGGGGTTGATGGAGGCATTTGAATATTGGGGAGAAGTCAACAGGTCACAAAAAATTGATTTCCTCAACGGGCTTCATCTCTTATCCGTGCCGACAACATACAAGGAACCGAAAGGACGTTTCGTATTGGAAGCCCTCGCCAATGGTGTGCCAGTTGTTCAGCCAAGACACGGTGGGTTCCCCGAATTGATAGCCGAGACCGGCGGCGGCATTCTGATTGACACCGAATCTTCAGATGCCATTGCGGAAGGAATACTCAGGTTAATCAATGACCCGCACGAACGCGAAGCATTGGGGCGACAGGGGAAGGATGCCGTACACCGATCGTTTAGCGATGACGTGATGGCAGAGGCGACTTTGGCGGTTTATCGGCAGTATCTGTGAAGATTGGAAGGGTGGAAAATTGGGTGAAGTTTCTTTTCGGGCAATATTCTATCGCCCTTGAAAAAAGAAGTATTATGAAAATATTTTCATAAATGACTCTTAAAGAAAGAGAGAAATTTTAGATGCGTATGACTTGGCTGGTATTTGCTTTAATGACGGTGGCATCGTGGGGGCTTTACGGCGTGTTTCTGCACAAAGGACAAGACACTATGAAAGTCTCTGAAATAGACCCCGACGCACGTTACAAGGCGTTTCTGTTTGTCGGGCTCGCTTATCTACTAACAGCCGTCATTGGGTCGGCGATTATGTTGGTGGTCAACGGTGCGGAATGGCAATTTGTTGGAAAGGGTGTGAGGTGGTCAACACTCGCGGGGCTCGTCGGGGCGACAGGGGCGTTCTGCGTCCTATTGGCATTCGGAGCAGGTGGGCGGCCCGCTGTGGTGATGTCCATCATCTTCGCCGGTGCGCCGATTGTCAATGCTATTGTGGCGTTCGGGATGCACCCCCCTAAAGGTGGATTTAGCACATTGGATTGGCGGTTTGTTTTAGGCATCGTGTTAGCGGCAGTCGGTGGCTGCCTTGTGTCACTGTTCCGACCATGAGTGGGGAATAACGCTCGTGGCTTTTGGGCGGTGAACCGGCTCGCCACCCCAAAAGTTCTTCCCTACACAAAATCTCATGCCATACGAATATCACACAAAACGACAAATTGAATTTTCCGACACCGACCTGGCGGGCATTGTTCATTTTTCCCGGTTTTTTGTTTTTATGGAAACAGCGGAACACCAATTTCTGCGTTCACTGGGAACCAGTGTATCCACGGAATGGGATGGGAACAAAATCGGTTGGCCTCGGCTGTCAGCGTCGTGTGAATATTTGCACCCGGTCAAATTTGAAGATGTACTGGACATACACCTGACAGTTGTGAGGAAGGGCACGAAATCCATCACCTACCAGTTCGTTTTCACGAAAGATAAAATTGAGGTGGCGCGAGGTCAGGTCACGGCGGTATGCTGTATTTGCAACCCTGGTGAGCCCTTAAAAGCCATTCCAATCCCGGATTTCATTGCGGATGCAGTTCAACAGGCACCGAATTTTTAACGCAGAGACAGAAATTTCACGCAGAGACGCTTCAGATCTTTAACGCAGGGAACGCAGGGGCACCGAGGCAGAATTTTCACGCAGAGACACGGAGAACGTAGAGAAAAGAAAGAAAAAAACTTTTCTCTTTTTCTTTCTGCTCCGCTCTTTCTCTTCTCTCTGCGCCCCTCTGCGCCCTTTGCGTCTCTGCGTTAAAGGTTTTTTTCTGCGCCTTTGCGTTAAATTCTTACTCTGCGCCTTTGCGTTCCTTTTTAGGAGTGAAGATGCCGACATCACTTAAAGTCAAAAACGTTCACAAAAACTTCGGGAGCGTATCGGGAAAGGGATTGCCCTCCCACATAGAGGTGCTTAGGGACGTTTCATTTGAAATGGCGCAGGGCCAATCGCTCGCCATCACTGGGCCTTCTGGGTCTGGAAAGAGCACACTATTGCATCTGATTGGTACGTTAGACATCCCGTCATCGGGACAGATTGAAATTAACGAAGTGGACCCGTTTGGACTACCGGAACCGCAACTGGCGAGATTTCGGAATCGTGTCATCGGATTTATTTTTCAAGACCATCACCTGTTGCCGCACTATTCCGTCCTCGAAAATGTACTGATGCCTACACTTGCCTTTAAGGACAAATCGGGAAAGGGATTTCCCTCGCACAGAAAAGCACACGACCTGCTGGAACGGGTCGGTCTCGCGGATCGGCTGAGCCATCGACCTGCCGAGCTTTCTGGGGGCGAGCGTCAGCGGGTGGCGGTGGCGCGGGCGTTAATTAATCAGCCGAGTCTTCTGCTCTGCGACGAGCCGACGGGCAATCTCGACCGTGCTACAGCAGAGTCAGTCGCCTCGCTGTTGCTTGAACTGCATCAATCGGAACAGAACATCTTAATCGTCGTAACCCATAGCCTTGAGTTGGCGGGAAAGTTTGCCCGTCGGTTTGAATTGGAGGGAGGCACTTGCGCCGAAGTTTAATCCATTTCTGGCGAATCCATCTTGCGGTGTCACTCGGTGTCGCCGTGGCGACAGCGGTCCTCACAGGCGCGCTTCTGGTTGGCAATTCGGTTCGCAATAGCCTGCGGGAACTGACCGTGGATCGGTTGGGACAGATTGACTACGCGCTCGTATCGGATCGCTTTTTTCCAGAGGCGTTGGCAACAGAGCGGCTGCCGAAATCGGGAAAGGGATTTCCCTCCTACGTTGGTGAACCTGCGCCTGCGATTCTGCTAAGCGGTACGTCGATTAGTGCGAACACCAATGCTAGGGCTTCCCGAATCCAGATTCACGGGATTGATGAACGCTTCGTTGCGCTGTGGCCCCCCGGCAACTCAACGGCCGGCAACTCGACGGATAGTTTTCTCGATGGGGAAAACGAAACGCCCTTTCCATCGCTTGTCATTAACACCGCGCTCCAAAGAGAATTAAACGCAGGAATTGGCGACCCTATTCTCATCTCGCTGGCAAAACAGAGCGATATTCATCGTGAATTTCTGCTGGGTAGTCGAGACCGCTCGGATGTCGTACAGACGCTCCGACTCACATTAACGAAGGTGGTGGAATCGAGAGGCATCGGCAGATTTGGTCTACAGGCGCGTCAAAGTCTCCCGCTGAATGCCTATATCTCGCTTCCTGTGTTGCAAAACGCCCTTGGACAGGATGCGAAGGTAAACGCCATTTTTGTGTTAAGTCATCTTGCCACCCGTAAGGGCGTGGCGAGCGGTGATGAGACAGGGGCGGAAGATGAGAAAAAGTTGCAGAACGCGCTCAAGGGTGCTGTGACGTTGGAAGACCTCGATTTGACCCTTCGCGAAGGTGCGGACCACTTCTCCCTCGAAAGTACACGATTTTTGCTCCAACCGAGTATCGTCGAAGCGGCGAAACGAGTTGCGACGGAGCAGGGGCTACAGTTGCTGACGGTCATGACCTATTTGGCCAACGACATAGCGGCAAATGGTCGCAATACGCCGTATTCGACCATCACAGCCGTGGAGACGTATCGGGAAAAGGATTTCCCTCCTACACTCAAGCTGATTGGTGGTTCAGCTGCCCCTTCGCTGGCTGATGACGAAATCTTGCTCAACCAATGGGCGGCGGAAGACTTAGAAGCGGCCGTCGGCGATGCGGTTGAGGTCAGTTATTTCGTCGTGACACCAAAGGAGGAATATATCACGCAACGCGCCAGATTCCGGCTTGCTGGTGTCCTCGCCTTAGAGGGATTGGGCGCTGACCCAACGCTGACACCTAAGTTTCCGGGGGTTCATGACGCGGGGGACATGGCGGAATGGAACGCGCCGTTTCCCGTTGAGCTCAACCGAGTTCGTTCCAAAGACGAGGCGTATTGGGATGAATACGGTGCGACCCCCAAAGCGTTTGTCTCTGCAAGCACGGGACAACGGTTGTGGCGTAGCCGATTCGGGGAACTCACTGCGGTTCGTATCGGGAAAGGGATTTCCCTCCCACACGGGAAAGAGGATTTTGAGAAGGCACTGTTGGCAGAAATTGACCCCGCACAGGTGGGATTGGTGTGGAATCCGGTCAAGGCGCGTGGCTTAAAAGCGGCTTCCGGTGCGACAGATTTTAGTATGCTGTTTGTCGGGTTCAGCATGTTTCTCATTGTATCGGCGGCCCTGCTAGTGGGACTGCTTTTCAGGCTCGGTATAGAACAGCGGGCGAGCGAAATCGGCATCCTGCTCGCTGCGGGGTATACAGTCGCGGCTGTGCGTCTCCGATTCATCAAGGAGGGTCTCTTGCTTGCTGGGATCGGCGGCATCATCGGTTTGGGCGGTGCCGTGGTCTACGCATGGCTGATGATGACGGGTTTGCGGACGTGGTGGGTGGCCGCTGTTGGCACGGCAACCCTCAATCTACACATTAACCCGTTGAGCCTGTGCATCGGGTATTTTATCTCCATCGCTATTGCGCTGTTTTCCATCGGATGGACGGTTCGGCAATTCGGGAAAGTGCCAATCCGTTCCTTGCTGGCAGGTGTCACCGATGAAAAGCCGTCATCACGCTCAAAGGGATGGCAACTTGCCTGTGCCTTCGTGAGTGTGGGGTTGGCTACTGGGTTGACGATATTCGGACTGGGTTCTGGGACAGGGACATCGGCGGGACTGTTTTTTGGGAGCGGAGCGTTTTTGCTAATTTCAGGGTTGGCATTCTTCTCAGTCTTTTTAACCCTTCCATCCTTCCATCCTTCCACCCTTCCACTCTTCTCTTCCTTATGGGGAATGGGGGCTAGAAATAGCACACGTCGTCCGAACCGTAGTATGCTCTGTGTCGCGTTGGTCGGTTGCGCCTGTTTTGTCATCATCGCGATGGGAGCTTTTTATACTAAGCCAGAGTATGGGAAACCGTTGCACAAGGCTTCTGCTACCGGTGGATTCGCTCTGGTGGCGGAATCGGACATCCCACTTCACCACGACTTAAATTCTGAGGCGGGTCAATTTGAGTTGGGGTTGGATGAAACTGTCGGTGATGCAAAAATTATCCCGTTCCGACTGCTTCCGGGCGAAGATGCAAGTTGCCTCAACCTCTACCGGCCTGAACAGCCGCGGGTTCTGGGCGTTACACGCCATTTCATTGAGCGGGGCGGGTTTGACTTCAAAGCGCAGACCGGTACGGCGGAAAATCCGTGGCAACGACTTGAGCAGGAGCTCGAACCGGGTGTGATTCCAGCAATCGGTGATTACAACTCCACACAGTGGATTTTGCATCTGGGACTCGGTGAAGAGCTAATCATTGGAGGGGTCAAACTGCGCTTGGTGGGACTGCTTAGGGACAGTATCTTTCGGAGCGAACTGCTGATTTCAGAGGCAAATTTCACCAAACACTTCCCAGACCAGAGCGGGTATCAGTATTTCTTGATTGAATCTCCACCCACGCAGACAGATGCGCTCAAAGGGGTTTTAGAGGATGGATTGGATGATTACGGCTTTGATGTCACTTCAACAATCGAAAAGTTAGCCAACTATCAAGCGGTTCAGAATACCTACCTATCCACGTTTCAGACGCTGGGTGGCCTCGGTCTGCTGCTCGGCACATTTGGCTTAGCGATTCTGCTACTTCGAAACGTTATTGAACGGAGTCGGGAACTCGCAACGTTGCGGGCGTTCGGGTTCCGCCGCATAACTTTGGTGGTTATGCTTTTGGCTGAAAATGGGTTCTTACTTGTCATCGGTATGCTGGTCGGTAGTATATCGGCACTTATCGCGGTGGGGCCGCACATCATCTCCCCCGATACCACGGTTCCGTGGCTGTCCCTGTTGATGACGCTGATACTGGTATTTCTGGTTGGAATTATCGCCAGCGTTGTGACGGTCTTCTTCGCCCTACGGATGCCACTCCTGCCTGCACTGAAAACTGAGTAAAAATGGATGCTTGCACTCACTGTCTACATCGTTCTTTCCACCGCATTCGGGCTGATTGTAAAAGATTCCCAAGTCCGTGGACAGAAGCTATTGGCACTTGGCGCGATTAATTACATCACCGCCGCCATCGGAGCGTGGATTTTTCTGTTGCTACTGGCGGGCGAGGAACCAGGTTTTGTAGGGAATAACGATCGTTATTCCTTACAATTTTCGCCATTGACGCTAATCGTCGGTGTGCTCGCCGGTTTGGGTTACGTTGTCGGTTATTTCGTTTTGCTTGCGGCAGTGAAGCGCGAGGGCATCTCCATTACGATGGCGGTTATTCGGTTGTCTATCGCCATCCCCGTTATCCTTTCGGTCTTCGTCTGGCACGAAAAACCGAACACGTACCAGATTATCGGTATAATTTTCGTATGCGTATCCTTGCCGCTGCTGAGCCAAAATAGGCCCTCTGGAGAGCATCATCACCGTAAAGCAGATTTTATCGTCCTATTCCTCCTCTTTCTCGTAGGGGGGTGGTGTGGCTTGGCTCCCAAAATGTTCGTTCAAGTGAGCCCACAAGATTCCCACGAGATTTTTCTGGTCTTTCTATTCTGTTCTGCGGCGGTGATTAATGTCGTTTCACTTATCGTCTTCCGAGCCGCCCCAACGCTTAAAGAACTTTTACCGGGGATTATGCTAGGTTTATGCAATATCTTGAGTAACTATTTTCTGCTAGATGCCCTCCACAAGTTGCCCGGAATCATCGTTTTCCCGGTGGCGAGTTCAGTCGGTGTCGTTCTAAACACCACCCTCGCTGTGATGATATGGCGCGAGCGGTTGCGTCGCCCTGTCGTTGTGGGCATTGTGATTTCGGTGCTGGCGTTGGTTTTGATTAACTTGAAGTAAAATAGTAGACGAATTGACACGTTATGGACGTTTTAGCCTTTCTAAACACCATCCGAAATGGGCCGATGTATCAGAGCCAGATTGTGCATGTGGAAAAGATTGAGCAGCGGGATGGACAATACGCCGACCTCTCGGTGCCACTTCAACCGCCATTGCAGGACGCGCTCAAACGCATTGGTGTAGAACGTCTTTACACACATCAGGCAGAAGCCATCCAACGGGTGCGGGAGGGGAAAAATATCGTGATTGAAACGGGGACAGCGAGTGGTAAGACACTCTGTTACAATCTCCCTGTTCTAGAGACGCATCTGGAAACTCCCGAAGCATGTGCCTTGTACCTCTTCCCGACAAAAGCCCTGGCACAAGACCAGGCGCGCATGATTACCGAACTGACGGATGGACATCCCGCACTGCAATCTGCCCTGAATGTGCATTCCTACGATGGCGATACGCCGCAATCCCAACGCCGACACATCCGTGAAACTGTCAATCTGCTCATCACCAATCCTGACATGCTCCACATCGGTATCCTGCCCCATCATTCGCGCTGGAGCCGGTTCTTCACCAATCTCCGTTTTGTGGTCATTGACGAAATGCACACCTATCGCGGTGCCTTTGGGTCGCACATCGCCAATGTCATTCGGCGGTTCACACGCTTATGTCGGTATTACGGTGCTGAGCCTCAATTTGTCTGCTGTTCAGCCACAATCGCCAATCCGCTTGAGCTGGCGACGCTCCTGATAAATCAACCCGTTGAGCGGATTGACAACGACGGCTCTCCGCGTGGAGAACGCCATTTTGTGCTATGGAATCCACCCCACGTTGATGCAGAAGGTCGGGCACGTCGCAGTCCAAATATAGAAGCGCAGACGCTGATGGCACTGCTCGTCGCTGCTGAATGCCGAACCATTACATTTACCCGTGCCCGCGTCACAGCGGAGCTTATCCACCGTTATGTTTGCGACCAATTGCGGCAGATTGACGCGGCTTACGTTGACCGAGTGCGTGCCTACCGCGGCGGCTACCTGCCCGAAGACCGACGGCAGATTGAGGCACTGCTATTTTCTGGTAAACTGCTCGGCGTGACAACGACGAATGCACTTGAACTCGGCATTGACGTGGGGGGATTGGATGCGTGTCTCATTGTCGGGTTCCCCGGTACGATTGCCAGCCTCTGGCAACAAGCCGGACGCGCAGGCCGTCGCTCGGCGGCGGCGATGGTCGTCCTCATCGCGCACAACCATCCCATAGAACAGTATCTGATGCGGCATCCGCAGTATCTGTTTAATCAGTCGCCAGAACACGCCATCATTGCGCCGGAGAATCCCCACATCCTCACAGCCCACCTGCGCTGTGCGGCTTCTGAACTAACGTTGACTGCGAGCGATACGGCGTACTTCGGAGAGCTGACCACTCCTCTACTCGACGAACTGTGTGAAGCGGGCGAGGTCACCCGTGTGGGCGAAAATTACTATTGGGGCAGTCAGGAATATCCGGCGGCTGATGTCGATGTGCGCGTTATTTCCAGCCATCCGTTCCACATCCGCGAATTGGAAAGCAATCGCGTACTCGGCAGCGTGGATTCGGCAAATGCGTTGATGACGGTCTATCCGGGGGCAATCTATATGCACGAAGCGGAAACATATCAGGTGGAGCGGTTGGACATGCAGGAGCAGGTTGCTTACGTCGAACGGACGCAGGTGAACTTCTATACGCAACCCCGGTGCATAGAAGAGATTACCATTACGGAGAAACAAGCTGAAAAAGTTTGGCCGAGGGATTCAATCCCGCAAAGCGGAGATAGCGTCAAGGGTGTCATCCAAATCGGCAAGGTCTTGGTGACACGCCAGCTTACGGGGTTCACACGAACCCAATTTTATACACTTGAAAATATGGGGACCATTTACTTAACGCTTCCTGAACAGCAGTTGGAAACAGTGGCACTTTGGTTCACGTTTCCTGCGAGCGTCGTCGATGCGATTGATGATATGGAGGGGCTCAAATATTCCGATGGGCTCGAAGGGCTCAAAAACGTGCTGGAATCTATCCTACCGTTGCACGCCATGGCAGAACGGCAGAACAGTCGTGGCAAAGTGCAACCGATCGGTTCGGATAGCAGTCTCGCCATTTTTCTCTACGATGCCTATCCCGGTGGGTTGGGCTATGTTGATAAAGGCTATCAACTGCTTGATAGCATGATGCACCATGCCTTCAAGCTAATTTCCGAGTGCGATTGTCGTGAGGGGTGCCCCTCGTGCGTCTGCCCGATGCACACCTCAGCTGCGGGCGGGGCACTCCCTGACAAAAACACGGCATTGGCAATTTTGAACATGGTCTTGTATTGATAAACGCTAAGACGCAAGGAAGATAAGAACAAAGACAAAAGTCCCTTTTTCTGCTTTGCGCCTTTGCAACTTTGCGACTTTGCGTTAAGAGGTTGAAACTGAAATTTAATCAACGATATATATAAGGAAAATTTGTGATGTCAGATCGACTTAAAATGGGTTTGGTAGGTTGTGGGGGCATGTCTGGTGCCCACATGGACAGTTACCGAGAACTTTGGTCAAACGACTTGAGGTGCTATGACATTATCGCGGCGTGTGATATTGATAGGGAACGGGCGGAAACAAGAGCGAATCAAGCACACGAATTTCAAGGTGGCACAAAGCCGGCGGTCTACACCGAACTCGCTGAGATGTTGTCAAAACACCCCGAGTTGGATTGTGTAGACATTTGTGCACTCCATCGCGCGCACCATATATTGGCGGTGCCGGCGTTGGAGGCAGGGAAGCATGTCATTATTGAAAAACCGCTCGGCATCACCATGCGGGCGTGCAAACTCATCATGGATGCGGCAGACAAGAACGGAAAGATTTTGTCGGTAGCCGAAAACTATCGTCTCGATAAGACGCAACGCGCTCGCCGTTGGGCAGTCCGTCAGGGACTTATCGGGACACCGCGGATGTTCTTCTGGGTCGAGGTCGGCGAAGGTTTAGGCAAGTGGGGATGGCGAAATTTCAAGATGGACGCTGGCGGCGGCTGGGCACTTGATGGCGGCGTTCATTTCACAGATCTGATGCGCTTCATTCTCGGCTTAGAGGCGGAGGAGGTTTACGCGATCAACAAGGCTTATGAACCGCACCGATATGACAACCCTGCGGAAAGAGCAGGGGGATACGAGGTTGACGTTGAGGATGCGATGCTCTCAACGATTAAGTTTGCGGAAGGGGTCTCTGCACAGTGGACATGGGTTGGGTCTGCGCCTGGGCACGGATTCAATCGCCGGACGCTTTACGGTAGCGAAGGGTGTATTGATTTCGGTACGGGACTTGTGCCTCGAACAGGTGAGCCGCTCAACAACGAAGAACTAGTCAACGCGTTCATGGACAGCATCAGCGATGAAGAACGCGACTACTACTTCCCAAACGGTATCGAGAATACGGTGGCGATTGAACTCAAATATTTCGCAGACGCGATAAACACCGACGGTAAGCCTGAAGTTGATGGCATCGAAGGGATGAAGTCTGAAGCGATTTGTATGGCGGTTTATGAATCCGGTTATTGGGGCCGTCCGGTGACGCTTGCAGAGATTGAAAGCTGTGAGTTGGAGGGCTATCAAAAAGAAATTAATGACGAGTTAGGGATTGGTTGACATACTATTTTAACCCGAGTTGCCACCTCACCCCCGTAGCCGGGGCATCTTGCCCCGATGGATATACAAAACCCGGGTTCCTGAAATAGGTAGCAACTTAGGTTATTTTAATGCTTAAAGTTCAAGGAGTTTTTGACCGGAACCGCGGGCTTTGACAGCGGGGGTCTTAAACCGTTTGCCATCCAAAATCTCAGGTATTGACAGCATCTGCATTCGGGGGTATACAGCGTCTCCGACGGTCAGGTCGCCTTCTTCTGCCATGAGCTGATGGAAATTCCTCGCTTGTCTATCCCCTAAAGGTTTCATCACAATCAGGCCTGCTAGAAGCGCGTCATCGCCGGTCAGCACACCGCGTAGTGCCCTTAGGTCGTTGATACTCACGCTCCCACCCCCTTTGACTTCCAGTATCATACTTTGGAGTTTACGCTCATCAGGTATCGAGAAGTAAAGCCTCCCGTCAATACCGCCATCGGCAGAGCGTCTGTTGGTTACAAAGCCTTCAACTTCCTCAACTGCCCATTTCTGGAAGTGATATCTATCGCGCTCCCATAGGTCAATCGCACCTTCAAGGGTTTGGGGGATGCCGGTAATTTGGTAGTGTTCACCTTCAATAAGTCCGCACCTGTCTTTGAGACGGATGGCGGTTACTCGGTTGATGGCGTGGATGGCTATGTCAATGCCCATCCAGTTTCGGTTGAGTTTCTCTGCGGCTTCAAGGGTTGTAGCGCAACCGCAGAACGGGTCTAACACTACGTCGCCCTCGTTGCTACTCGCTCTGATGATACGTTCTAATAAGGCGAGGGGCTTTTGGGTAGGATAGCCAAGTCGTTCTTTTGACGAGTTGTTAATTTTAGGGATTTCCCACACATCATCAACGGGCTTACCGTATGCCATTGCTTCTACAAGATACCGTCTCACCCTTTTCCCACCACCACCATCAGATAAAACATACTTTTTTCCTTCATCATCAACATACACTTTCTGCCTTCTAACACGAATGTACTCTTCCTCCGATTCCCACTCCAAAGCATAGGAATTAAACCTTTGATTAACAGATTTTCCATAGAACAAGATAATATCATGCCGACTGGAAAATGATCTGTTTAATCGAGCATTCCATCCCGAATAAGACCAAATAATCTCATTCCTGAAGTTTTTGCGTCCAAATACGCCATCCATCATAATTTTGATATAATGGCTGGCAGTTGGGTCACAGTGAAGGTAGATTGAACCTGTCGGTTTAAGGATATCCTTCATCCAAACCAAGCGTTCAACCATGTAGGATAGATATGCCAACAATTTCGGATCGGTATTTCGCAAGGCATCCATCCAGCTTTCCCAAAACTTGACGACCCTGTGGTCTATACCTTTGTCTATCATCAAATCGGGGAGATTACGGATAGCGCGTTCCCGTTCTTCGTCCAGTGTCCACAAATCACAAAACGCCTCTATCTGATCGGGCAACGGACGACCAGTTTCGTCCTTGTAGATGGCGTTATAGGCACGATTGGAGTTAAATGGTGGGTCAAGATAAATCAGATCCACGCTCTCTGGGTCTATATCCTTTTCGATAACTGTTAGGCAATCGCCATAGTACAGTTGATTCATTTCCATAGAAATACCTCCGCATGAAAGCGCACAAAACGCTGGTCTCTTTACGGCTTTTCGGTTCAAAGTTCAAGGAGTTTTTGACCGGAACCGCGGGCTTTGACAGCGGGGGTCTTAAACCGTTTGCCATCCAAAATCTCAGGTATTGACAGCATCTGCATTCGGGGGTATACAGCGTCTCCGACGGTCAGGTCGCCTTCTTCTGCCATGAGCTGATGGAAATTCCTCGCTTGTCTGTCCCCTAAAGGTTTCATCACAATCAGGCCTGCTAGAAGCGCGTCATCGCCGGTCAGCACACCGCGTAGTGCCCTTAGGTCGTTGATACTCACGCTCCCACCCCCTTTGACTTCCAGTATCATACTTTGGAGTTTACGCTCATCAGGTATCGAGAAGTAAAGCCTCCCGTCAATACCGCCATCGGCAGAGCGTCTGTTGGTTACAAAGCCTTCAACTTCCTCAACTGCCCATTTCTGGAAGTGATATCTATCGCGTTCCCATAGGTCAATCGCGCCTTCAAGGGTTTGGGGGATGCCGGTGATTTGGTAGTGTTTACCCTCAACCAGTCCACACCGGTCTTTGAGACGGACGGCTGCCACCCGTTTGATAGCGTGGATGGCTATGTCAATGCCCATCCAGTTTCGGTTGAGTTTCTCTGCGGCTTCAAGGGTTGTAGCGCAACCGCAGAACGGGTCTAACACTACGTCGCCCTCGTTGCTACTCGCTCTGATGATACGTTCTAATAAGGTGAGGGGCTTCTGGGTAGGATAGCCCAGGCGTTCTTTTTCATTGCGATTCAACTGTTGAATACCAGTCCACCAATCCGGACAAAGTACCCCCATATCTGCTGGATACCGATAGATTTTACCTGACTTCGCATCCTTCTTGACTTGCCATTCACCGCCTTCTGAATCCGTTTCAATCTTCATGTGTGTTTTCCTGCGATTTATTCTCACTGCATCCGCGTAAAACACGTATTTTTGGGTTTTTGAATAAAATAGTAGGGTGTCATGTTTTCGTCCGAATTGGCTTTTGCTCCGTCCGCCTCTTTCATAACACCAAATAATCTCATTCCTGAAGTTCTCATGTCCGAACACGCCATCCATCATAACCTTGATGTAATGGCTGGCAGTTGGGTCACAGTGAAGGTAGATTGAACCTGTCGGTTTAAGGATATCCTTCATCCAAACCAAGCGTTCAACCATGTAGGATAGATATGCCAACAATTTCGGATCGGTATTTCGCAAGGCATCCATCCAGCTTTCCCAAAACTTGACGACCCTGTGGTCTATACCCTTGTCTATCATCAAATCGGGGAGATTACGGATAGCGCGTTCCCGTTCTTCGTCTAGTGCCCACAAATCACAAAACGCCTCTATCTGATCGGGCAACGGACGACCAGTTTCGTCTTTGTAAATGGCGTTGTAAGACCGATTGGAGTTAAATGGTGGGTCAAGATAAATCAGATCCACGCTCTCTGGGTCTATATCCTTTTCGATAACTGTTAGGCAATCGCCATAGTACAGTTGATTCATGATTAACACTCCGCATGTCAATCCCAACTTCGCAGGGATTATTTTCATCGAACGATTCCAGACAGCGGGATTTCTAGCACACTCTCAACCCCCTGTTGCTCCGTATGGATACGGATGGGGTCTTCAAGTTTTCCGGGAGACGCGTCTGACTTGACCGTTGCCCGAATGGTATAGGCGTAACCTGGCTTTATCATCTCGACCGTTGTTTGGATAGAGGGGTGTTCACTGACTCTCGTGATGAGCAGGGGTGATTTTGTGCTGTTTTTTAATTCAATCACACTCGTCTTCTCTGTTCCAGTTGAGATAAAGCCAAAGAAGAAACGTTCCGGGAAAAGCGACAACTCGCCTTCGACAAACCCTTCGACGGGAATAGCAATTTCAGGTGCTGTGCTGTTCTCCCCCTCAAGGTAGAGATTTTTGAGTTGAATAATGATGTTCGCAGATATGGTGCCGGCGGGCAGGTTTGGCCCAATAATCGCCTCAAATACCACTTCATCTGGCACGGTAGAGCGGAACTGATGGATTCTGATTCCAGGGGGTGGAGTAAACTTGATGATTTCTAACGGACGGGCGACTGCGGCTTTCAGCCGAACTGTACGGTAAATCGTATCGTTGACGCTAATCCTTCTGAAAAATATATTTATCGGGGTCACCTCTAGGGCATCAACGACTGTACCTGTTAAAGTCAGTGGGTACGCCTTAGGCCGCTTTACGAATACTGCATCATCGGGGGGGGCCATAAGAAAGGCATCTGCTGGGATTTCTATATTTGCCTCAAAATCGGTAAACACAATCTCTTCCCAGTATTCGGTTTTCTTTTCGTTTGTGGTTCTATCAATCCGATAATTCTCGTAATAGGCTTTCTTGGGATACCAGAGCTGGTCTTTGTAGTGTGCCCAGTCGATTCTGCGAATTGAACCTGGCGTGTCGCCTTCCTGCGATGTATTCTGGTTCTCTGAATCAAGACTGCGTACCCCTTGGATGCGGTACCCTTTGTCAAGATTGATCAGGATTTCCGATTTCTGGTTCTCGCTGGTGAGATACAAAATCCGAAAACAGGTATCACTCGCGACTTTCTTATAACCGTTAGGGGACACTGATGAGACTGACGGGCTTTTCAAGAATTGACTGAGGGGCATTAAATCTACGGTTGTTGAAAATAGCGGAGAACGCCGATGGGGAAATATATTCTGAAAATCTTTCAAGGGGAAATAGAAAAACTCTTTCCAACCCGCTCCGTTTTCCGGCTGGTATTCGGTGAGTTCCATAAATTCCTCTTTATTGTAAACCAGCTTACGAAGCGTTTTGGTCCCTTTTTCTCCATCGTCTCCAATCGGTTCGGCAGGTATCACTTCAGTGACGAGTATCAGCCCGTCGGCAAAGATACATTCTCCGTGCCGTAGACGTTCTAGACCGGCACCATCACCCTTTTTTAGGGTATAGGAAACGCTAAATGTGCGGATTAACTGGTCGTGGTACGCTACGCCTTCAACGATGGCGTTTAATTCTTCTTCGTTTGCAGACGAAGTGCCTAGAATCGTAGCCGTGACCAGCATTAGGATTAGGATACGGTATGTAGCAGCCATTCAACGTTCTCCTGCAATTTAATTCGTAATTTTCGATCGGCGGACATAAGTAATACCAAATTAACCTAATTAGTGTTGTTTTACCGTCTTGCATCTCCACTCTTCCGCCGAAGCAAGCACAATGTTTATAGAACCCGATATACCCCAATTCCCGCGCTCCAGATGAAGTTTAAGAACTTAAACGGGTAACTCCGGTTTTCCCAACCAAGGTAGGTGCGGTTTTGCGTCAAGTCATCTGAAGATGCGTCAACTCATGTTGCCATCCGTCCTCGGACAGATGGGCAGATGACTGCGCGCATCTTGTGCGCTCGCTCACGCGATGCGCTCGCTCACGCGATGCGCTCGCTCACGCGACCATCCGTCCCCGGACCATCCGTCCTCGGACGACCATCCGTCTTCGGACCACCCGTTAGGGGTAACCGCACCGGCCATCCGTATGAAATTACCCAATTTATTTTTTAATCTTCATGCGGCGCGCAATGTGACTCGTGAAATTAATTTGGTATAAGTATATCAATTCGATCATTATACGTCTAGGAGAAAAATAGGTGAAGTGTGATTTTATTTGACATACGGCATAGAATCTGTTACATTTTCTGAAGCATCTTATCAAAACAGAAATTGCCACAATCTCCTTATTTTGGGTGTTTAATTATGAAACTCGGTATTGGTATCATTGGTGCGGGCGGAATTTCCAACGCGCACGCGGGCGGGTATCTGCAAATTCCCGATGAGGCGCGTATTGTAGCCGTCGCTGATATTATTGAAGAAAAGGCGCACACGGCGGCAGAGAACTGGGGCGCAGAGTACGCATTCGCAGACTATCATAAGTTGTTAGATCTCGAAGAAGTGGACGCAGTGAGTGTATGCACTTATAGCAGGGCGCACTGCGAACCGACAGTCGCTGCACTTGAAGCCGGTAAGCATGTGATTGTGGAAAAGCCGATGGCTACAACGACCGCTGAAGCGTATCAGATGGTGCAGGCGGCTGAAGCCAGCGGAAAAATTTTGATGGTCGGCATGAAATGGCGGTTCATGCCGGAGATTCGTGCGGCAAAAGCGTTTATCGAAAGTGGGAAGCTTGGAGAGACCTACTACGCGGAAGCGATTGGTTGGCAACACCGCGGCATTCCCGGGGGTACATTCATCAAAAAAGAGACAGCAGGTGGGGGAGCGTTCATGGACAACGGTGTATACACGCTCGACGCTGTGCTCTATCTGATGGGGCACCCCAAACCGATTACAGTTTCCGGGACTACCGCGAATATCTTTGGGCATTCCCCTGATGGGAACTGGGATGCTAACGAATTTTCCGTAGAGGATTTCGGAACGGGATACGTTCGGTTTGAGGAGGGGATAACCTTGTTCTTCGCGCATACATGGGCGATTAACTTTCCTGAGCAGTGGCAGATGCGTATAGCGGGCAATCGCGGTGCTGTTGAAGTCTTTCCCATCAACCCATCGGGGAAACTCCGTCTGACACACGGCGGATATAGCGATTTACAAGATGTCACACCCACTGAACTGCCGGAAGGGAGTATAGACATCACTTACGAAATCAGGCAATTCGTGCAAGCTGTCCGAGAAGGGCTTCCTTCGCCCATTCCGGGGGACACTTTCCTATACACCAACGTCATCTTTGATGGACTCTATGAATCCTCGCGACTGGGACAAGAAGTTGCTGTCACGTTGCCGTGGGACTAAAAACCAAAAAGCAATGGACAGAATCACCTGTGTTGTGCTATCATTATTAGAGAATTGAGGTGAACAATGGACAACAATAATCCGATGCAGTCAATTACGGAACAATTCGACGTTGTTTTTGATAAAGCAATCGCGGAGATTGAGCAGGAAGAAGCCGCGCTTGAGAACCAGATTCGCCAGCTGACTGAAAAGAAAATGGCACTGGGCCGGAGACGCGAACTGCTGACCGATTTGCGCCCACAAGTTGAGAATTTAACTGAGGGAATCCGTGCGGCCGACGAACAGTATGAGGCAGAGATAAAGAAAAAAGAGGAACTAGATGCCGAAATCCAGCAGACCGCGAACACATTGGCACACTTAAAGGATAACCGCCAAGAAACAGAAACAAGGGTTGATAACGCTGAAAACGAAAAACGTGCTAAGCATAAACAACTCGCTCAGATGCGCGCACAGTTTGGCGAAAGTGTGATTGAAAGTGTTGATGAAGTCGTCACCGGACTAGAGCAAACGGTGATTGACATCGGAGAGACTGAATCTCCAGCGTCCATCGTGGAATCAGGACCTGCTATAGCGGTTTCGCCGATTCCGGACGAAGAACCTATCCTTGCGAACAACGCAAGCCCTCTGTCTGCGGACCTGACTCCTGATGATGCGAAAAATGAAGTGGAAGATGCGCCGGAGCGATCAGAGAGCATACCGGAAATAGTTAATAATATTGACGTGAATTTGGAAGCGGCGGATTCTCATGCAGAAATTACGCCACAACCTGACACCATACCAGAAACAGCTAATATTGATGCGAATTTGGCAGCGGAAGAGATTGAGTTTGTGGAGACTCCTTCCGAGGATTCGGACAATGAGATAGCAGAATCTACGCCACAACCCCAAACTTTGCCCAAAACTTTGGATGAAACGGGGAACGTAAAACAGCTATTCGACCCAGACCATTCCGATGACCAGATGCCCACGGGTGCAATTGACGTTGATTTCGATGAACTAACGCACGACGAAGCGGAAGAAGATGAGGCCTCTGAGGCTGAACTGTTGCATATAAATGAGGTTGAGATTCCGCTTTCGACCATCACGCCTAGCGACCCGGAAACAGATGAAAAACCATCGGATGAAGACGACGCAATTGACGTTGACTTTGATGAACTGCTTTCTCCTGAGGAGTTAGCAGAGAAGCAGACAGTAGAGGAAACGCCACCTAAACGTGGAAATGCCTTTACACGCCATTGGAAACACAAGTAAGAAAGGAGGTAAGTGATTTTGCCCCACAGAAAATCTGCGATGAAGCATATCCGTGCTGACCAAAGGAAGCATGATAGGAATCGGCAACGAAAATCTCAACTGCGAACAATACTGCGAAAAGCTGAAGAGCAAATCGCCGAAGCAAACGTTGAAGAGGCACAGGAATTATACCGTCAGGCTACTAGTTCTCTAGACAAAGCGGCACAAAAGGGCGTTATTAAAAAGGGTACGGCGAATCGTAAAAAAGCGCGTCTTGCCCAAAAGCTCAATCAACTCGCTACCGCTTAACACGACATACAAGGCGATTTAGGCACAGTTCAGTGATTAACTGTGCCTTTTTTATATCTACGACCCCCAAAATAGAACTGCAACCTCGTAGCCGCAACTTAAACCTCAGGAGTTATGAAACCATGCAAGAATTACCCGATGCAACCGGACATTTTGGCGAATTTGGTGGGAGATATGCCCCCGAAATCTTGATGTCGGCCTTATTAGAACTTGAAGAGGCTTACCTCAAAATTAAGACAGACCCCGACTTCAAGAACGAGTTTGAATACTACTTGCGCGAATATGTCGGGCGACCGAACCCACTTTACTATGCAGAACGCTTGACCGAAGAACTCGGTGGTGCGAAAATTTACCTCAAACGCGAAGACCTCAATCATACCGGTGCCCACAAAATTAACAACACCATCGGACAGATTCTGCTTGCACGACGAATGGGCAAAAAACGGATTATCGCCGAGACCGGGGCGGGGCAACACGGCGTTGCCACAGCCACTGTCACGGCGAAATTCCAGATGCCGTGTGAAGTTTACATGGGCGAAGAAGATATAGAACGGCAGGCACTCAACGTGTTCCGGATGCGGTTAATGGGCACAACAGTGACACCCGTAAATTCCGGTTCACGGACTCTCAAAGACGCGATCAACGCCTCATTCCGCGATTGGGCGACCAACGTCCGGACCACCTACCTGCTGATTGGCTCCGTTGTTGGCCCGCACCCGTATCCGATGCTTGTGCGAGATTTTCAAGCTGTGATTGGCAAAGAGGCACGAGCGCAGATTCTCGAAAAAGAGGGGCGACTCCCCGATTGCGTCGTCGCGAGTGTTGGGGGCGGTAGTAACTCGCTCGGCATGTTTTACCCGTTTTATGCAGATGCAACCGTGAAGCTGGTAGGTGTCGAGGCGGCAGGCGAAAGCATACCCAGCGGCAAGCACGCTGCACCACTGAGTGCGGGGAGCATCGGCGTATTTCACGGTGCCAAATGCTACCTGTTACAGGAGGACGATGGGCAGATAACGCCTGCCCACTCCATTTCAGCGGGGCTCGATTATCCGGGTGTTGGACCTGAACATAGCTACTATAAAGCCACTGGACGGGCTGAATATTTTCCAATTACCGATGAAGAGTCGATCGAAGGATTCAAACTGCTCTCGGAATTGGAAGGCATTATCCCTGCACTTGAATCCGCCCATGCCATCGCCTATGTCAGCAAGCTGGCCCCGACCATGGATAAAGACGAGGTTATTGTCGTTTGCCTTTCCGGGCGGGGCGATAAGGATGTCTACACAATTGCAAAGATGCTTGGCGTTGAACTTTAACTTTCCGATTGATACATGGAATCTGAGCCATGGCAATAAACGACGTTTTACCTTTTGGAAAACCGTTGAAAAAACTTGGGCAGTGGGTTCGTCCCAAACTGAACTATACGCTGACCCGGTGGATTTTTCTGCCCAAGCTCAAATCCGAATCCACTGAAATGCGCTCATACGCAGCGGAGGCGCTTGGCGAGGTCGGAGACGCGCAGGCCATCCAACCCCTTATCAAAGCACTTGAAGATGTCGATAGCACCGTTCGCCGTTTCGCCATTTCGTCACTGGGGCATCTTCGCGCCTTACGTGCGATTGATGTACTTATCCCATTCTTGGCTGATAAGGAACCGGACATGCGCTGTACGGCGGTCGTCGCGCTGGGCGCAATCGGCGACCCGCGCTCTGTTGATGCGCTGATTGCGACACTAGAGGACGGCGACAGAGCTGTGTGCGCGGCAGCCGTAGTCGCGTTGGGACGAATTGGTGACCCGCGAGCCATTGAGCCACTGAATGTGTTAGAACACACCACAACGAGCGAGTGGATTCGTCGCTATATCAGCGAAACATTGCATCAGATTGATGAACGGGATGCGTGAAACAGGGAACGCACAGACCGATGTGGCAAATCGCTTGCCGACACGTTTTCATTTCACAATTATAGAGGGGTATTGTATTGAACCGAATTGAAGCAAAGTTTCAAGAATTACACAGCAAGGGCGAAAGTGCTTTTATGCCCTACATCTGCGCCGGTGACCCGACGCTAGAAATCAGTCGGAAATTGGTTTTGACGCTTGAAAAAGCGGGTGCAGATCTCATTGAGTTTGGCGTACCGTTTTCCGATCCAATCGCCGATGGGCCGACCATCCAAAAGGCAAGCGAGCGAGCGTTGGCACACCGAATCTCGCTTGAGCAGATTCTAGGGGTGGTACGCTCGCTTAGGCAAGAAACAGAGATTCCGATCGCCTTGATGACCTACTACAACCCAATCTTCCGGATGGGGGAGGCGGTATTCTGTGCGAATGCACGGGAGGCGGGTGTGGACGGGATAATTATTCCCGACCTGCCACCGGAGGAAGCGGGGCAGTTGTTCAAACTGGCTCCAGAACACAACTTGGCTATCCCCCTCCTTGTTGCACCGACAAGCCCACCACAGAGGCTGAGTCTCATTTCGTCAGCGAGCACTGGATTCGTCTACGTTGTATCAGTTACCGGCGTGACGGGAGCACGCCACACACTTTCCGACGAAATTCGCCCGATGGTCTCTCAATTGCGGCAATACACAGCAAAGCCGGTTTGCGTCGGGTTCGGTGTCTCAACGAGAGCGCAAGCGAATGCCGTCGCCCAAATCGCGGACGGTGTCATTGTGGGGAGTGCCATCGTCAACGTCATTGACGAACACCTCGGCGACGAATCAGCGATTTTGTCGAGTGTGGGTGAATTTTCGGCGGAGTTAGCTGCAGGTGTAAAAGAATAAGCCCGCTGATGATGAATTTGCTGCTATAACCCGAGTTGCCGCCTCAACCCCGTAGCTGGGGCATCTTGCCCCAACGGATACCAAAAACTCGGTTTTCTGGAATAGGTAGCAACTTAGGTGACTATACCGAAATCTCGGTCAGATTATCGGCCAGACGCTGTTTATTCACCGCTTGAATGTTCCAGGGCACGACGGAACCATCCGCACGGAATCGGGGATAATACTCGCCTGCATTCGGGGCGATGGGCATCAATGGCATCGGGGGCACAAGCTGTTGCAATTCTTGAGACGGAATCTGTTCTCCGGTACGCAGGTTGATGACTGGAATCTCCTCAACCCGATTCGTGCCCAGACCGCGTTCAGTTGCGACCCGTAGGTAAGGTGTTTCCAACGCATCCAGCCCCATCAGGTACGTTCCAACCGTATCCACCAACACTTCGTTCTCTCCAAGCAGCGTCCAACCGAGTGTGTAATTGTTTCCTTCGTTAAAACCCGTTCCATCCCGTCCAACCAAACCGTCAATTATACACAATCTCGGAATGCCAAGATTCCGAAATGCAACCAACAGGTCGCAAAGTTTGTGGTAGAACCGGTCCTCAAAGTGGCTCAATCCGGTTTCTGATAGCCTCCAGAGTTCTTCACCGAACGGCTGATCGACGGGCTGGGTTGTGCAAAGGTGCCGTTGGGGGCGTGTCACAATTCCCATCAGGTTTTTGATTGAAAGCGTAGTACACCCTAGATTGTGGCACTTCGCAATCGGAACATTGAAAAAGAACGCACAATCTACGACGACTGCCGGCATGGAATACTGACTGAAGATGACACCGTCAGGGACTTCAACCTGTTTCGCTTCGACATCGTTCATTTCAAGCAAGCGTACATTTGCATCCGATAACGTCCCCTTATAGCCGCAACTTTCCCATGTCAATCCGCTGTCTATATTCTCACCGGATTGCCCGTCAGCGACCAGTATGCGCTCTGACGCAACACCACCCTTGACGAGTATATCAATCATTCCCTCCAAAAACTGTGGATGGGTTATCACGCGCTTTTCGGGAGGATAGAGCACTGTCGCGTTTGGCTTGAGTAGAATAGTGCCCGCCCGCGGAAGGTCTAAGTCAATTGCGGCGAGTGCAGATGCCGCCGTTTCGTAATAATCTTCAAATTGAGGGTTCGGTTCGTCGGTGTGCCAGAGATAGACGCTATTTTCGTTCATCTTTTTCTCCATAAGCAAGTTTTAGCATTAAAGTTTATCTTCTGTAGGGGGTGGGTAACCCAACCCCTACAAGGATCTGCTGGATTGGGCAATCCAGTAGGAGCAACTTGGAAAGCACTAGGAAAGATTCTAAGTAAGTTTCAATATAAAAGTTAAGCAAATTTGAGCATACAGAGTCACGGCTAGGAAGCCGTTCCTACAGGATTTGCGGTTATAAACTGGGTCGCGGTGACCGGGAGGTCTCCGTTCCTACAGGGTTTGCGGTTATAAACTGGGTCGCGGCTAGGAAGCCGCTCCTACAGGTTTATTCTTTAAAGTTGCTTAGAACCGATTGATGCGGAACGGGGTGATGTCAAAACCGGTTTGACCGGTCAACGCGACCTCCGAAAGTATCCGCCCAACGAGGCTGGCGAACTTGAATCCGTGTCCAGAGAACCCCGCGGCGATGAGCAGATTGGGGCACTCCGGATGGGTGTCAATGATAAAGTCCGCATCTGGTGTCTCTGTATACAGACAGACGTGGGCGTGCAGAGGTTCACCGGCGGCATCAGGGAGGCGTTCCTTCATAAAGGCACGTAGGTGATTGACATATTCGGGGTCGGGCGTTCGGTTGCATGTATCGGGGGAAACGGGTTGTCCCATGCCGTTCCGTGCGACTTTGACCCCCTCACGACCAAACACGGGAAATCCGTAGAAGAATTCGTCCCACATCACGTCAATGAAAATGGGAAAGCGAGCTGGATGAAACTGTGTCGCATCCGTTGGGCGATAGTAGACGACCTGTTGCCGTGTCACTGTCAAGGGTAAATTGAGCTCACCGAGGATATGTCCCGCCCACGCGCCCGCCGCCACGACAATCTTCTTTCCCCGATAGCGTTCCCCTTCCACCATGACTTCAGGGATATCCTCCTGCCAGTTGATGCCTGTGACGGGCGTTTCCTCTCTAACCTCCGCTCCGTGTTGTTCAGCGAGTTGCAGATGGGTTTGGACACACGCTGAGGCGTGTAGAAACCCGGTATCCTTCTGCCAGAGGACGCTCGTCCCCTCCTGATCAATACGGAATTGCGGAAAACGTGAAGTCAGTTGCCCTGGGGTCCACCACTCCGATTCGACACCGGCGGCTTCCAAACTCGCACGGATATTGGTGGCATATTCGTGTCCATCGGGGGTAATCAACACGCTACCGGTAACAAACAGTAGTGCTTTGCCCGATGCCTGTTCCAAGTCGCGCCATTCAGCGTAGGCAGATTTCATCAATTCCGTGTAGAATTGCTTGTGGTAAATAAGGCGAATAATCCGCGTCTCACCGTGAGAGCTGCCGAAAGTATGCCCACGGGAGAATTGTTCCAGAAGAAGCGTTTTGGCACCGGATTTGGCAAGGTGATATGCCGCCGCGCTTCCCATCGCCCCAGCACCGATGATAATTACGTCATACATTTGTTAATTTCCTTATCTCTGGGAGTTCATCGGAAACGGCTCTGGCAGTTCGCCGAAATTCTTCTCTCGGTCTTCACCGCGCAACAAAATTGCATTCCATGACCGCCGCAACGAATTTTTCTCAACCTGTTTAACCCACGGCGGAACATAGCGAACCGTCAAGCCGCACCGCCGTCGTGTTGAGCGATTCGGCAGGCTACCGTGGATGAGCTGTCCGTGATGAATTGAGATTTGACCGGCTTTCAGGATGAAATCCACAGCACTATTCTCCTCATCCGCACTGACCGGTACTTCCTGATTGATGCTCAGTAAATTCCCTTCTTTGTCGGATTTCCCGTGTTCACGGATGCCGCGGTGCGTACCGGGGATGACGCGCATACATCCATTTCCGACATCGCTGTCGTCAATGGCGTACCATGCGGTAATCGCTTCGGGCGGTTCAAGCCCCCAATAAGTCACATCCTGATGCCATGCAACGAACTTCTCTTGCGGGCCATACTTACAGAAAAAGTGCGTCGCCAAGAGCAAAATGTCCGGTCCAATGAGGTCTTCAATGTAATCCAAGATTTTTGGATGGGTCGCCAACTCCCAGATGAATTCTTGGTCGGTGTGCCGGTCAAGCAATCCAATTTGGCATTTTTCACGCCCCTCGTTCGCCTCCAGCTCGTCAAACAGAGTCCGATAGCGGTTCGCTTCCGCCTCATCCTCTGTCGGAATTCCGGTGACAAATCCATCCTGTTTGTATGCCTTGACCTGTTGTGGTGTAAGAGACATTTTCGGTCCCCTTTCCTGTCTTGATCAATGTGATTCGTGAAACGTACTTCAGAGCTCTCTGATTTTTCGTTACCTAGATGCCAGCCCATGTGTAGCCATCATGCTCGCCTGCCTCGAATAGTCTCGCAGCTTTAATCATCGTCCGCAGGTCGCCTCGGGGTTGGTAATCGATCCAACTTTTTGCTTTCGTCATGTCGTGGTCATATTGCCATCGCACAGGCAACCGGACTTCTAGGACATCTTCGCCTGTGCCCTCTGCCAGAATTTCAGTGGCTTCGGGAAATGTGAATACCGCAGGTGCGCCGCAGTTGAACGATTCACCAATTGCCGCGGGATGCTCTAGCGCACACACGAGCAGGTGCGCGATATCGCGGGCATCATTCGGTTGATAGTACCACGGGCGGTCCTCTAAGTCTCGGGCACTACACAGTTGGTCACTGCTGTTCGCGGCGGCTTCTACGTCGTGCCAGAGTTCGGTGCCATCGGGCATACACATTTCGCCGTCGGGTTTCGACTGCCCTGAGCGTAGCACACCGCACACAACACCAACGGAGAAGCGTTTGAGAATCGCGCTCCCGGATAGAACGTGGCTCGGTCTAACAATCACGGTTCTGAGCCCTGAACAGCGCGATTCCATTTCGGCAAATTGCTCTCCGAACAGCTTTCCGAGGCCGTACTCACCATCCGGCTTCATCGGATGCAGTTCGTCAACCGGGTGATAGGAACACGCCACCGATTCACCGTTGTTCGGAAAGACCGACGACGAACTGACGTAAATGTAGCGGTCAAGCGAATCCGCCCGTTCCCCGCAAGCGCGAGATACCAGACGGTTGGTTTGGAGATTGTTGTCAAATTGCGGGCCGACATAGTTCGCAGTATGTATTACGGCATCAACGTCATCTACGATACGTTTTACGTATGCTTCGTCGGTAAGATCGCCTTCAACGAGCTCAATGTCCAACCCCTCAACCCGATCGGAACACGGGTCATCCGGCAGGAGCGTCCCCCGAACTTCGTGGTTTCGCTCAAGCAGTTGACGGACTAGCCGACAACCGACCTGCCCTGCGGCACCGGTGACCAACACTTTCATCAGTTGTCCTCCTGTATTTATTCTGCTGTACGCACCATTTTACTCAAATTCAGCTTTGTTGTCAACGGTTTTGGTCCAAACGTAGGGTCATTTAATTCTCCGATAAGCGCGAACCGACATCCCCAATCCTCCACCGTAGGAGGGGCATCCCTGCCCCGACTTTGCGCTGAAAATGGACAAAAAACCAAAACTAAATTGTCCTGGTCCAAACGCTACTATTGCAGGATTGATGGAACTAAACGCTCTGTTGGCAGGGATTATGAACAAACTCAGACTTCAAAACGCATTCGCCACAATCACCAAATCCAGAATATTAACAACACCATCACCATTCAAATCCGGTGCCGCTTTACCAAACGCATTCGCAATAACAACCAGATCCAGAATGTTGACAACGCCATCACCGTTCAGGTCTGCTGGGTGGGACGCACCTTTCAGATACATCTCGCCATCTAAATCGGGGATAACGTGACGATTGGCAATCGCTTCGCTCGAAACACCGCTGACAAACTCTGGGAATTCAATCTCTTGTGCATTGCCACTGCGGTTATAGACTGTCCACCCATTGGTGAACTCACGGATGAATAAACCCTCAATATCTTCATCATACAACTCCCCTTTTTCACCGACAGGCTTGCCGAGCTCCGCATCCCAAAAGTCAAACCAAATATGTTCGTGGTCGGGGCCCCCATAATTACCTTCCCCTGTATTGTAAAGGACATAGCCATCCGAATGTGTAAGACTCATTGCTGTGAAGACACGCATCCACTGTTGATTATCAGGACTATTTGGAGGTTCATTTCCTATACCCCATCCTTCCAGACAGTTTATTTGTGGTTCTCTTAGATTTTCTTCGTTCCATAACAAAGTATCCTCTATATCGGAAAGCCCTCGATAGGTATACCCCTTAGGATGGTCTTGTCCAGTTTCCATGAAACTGCCGTTCACATATTCTACATAGGCAGTTGGTTTCGATCGGTTAGCATTGACAAGTATCAGAAAATCTTTCCGAACCCGGTTCCGAACACTACGCAATATATGGGTTGTTGCAGCGATAATTTCTTCATCGGTGTGAGCATAGTGGTGGCGTCCAACAAAACCTGTGGCATTTTCATTAAATCCGTCAATCATAACGCCATCATAAAGTCCACACTCGGCAATACCCACAATCCGGTTAATTAGTAAATCCTGTAACTCCGGGTTCATAAGGTTCATCATTACCTCGCCAGCCTTGTTGTCAACCATCTGACCTTTGTCATCTTTAAGCCAAAAATCGGAGTCGGGCGGAAACGCTGATAACGAAAAATGGTTATGAATACGGATTTCTACAAGGAAAACCATATTAGGATTAAGCTCAAGGCGTTGTTGACGTATGGCTTTTGCTTGTTCCAAATTTCCACCGAGCCGGGTCGCCAGTCCGTAGGTAGGTTCATTTGCTGAAATATACCACTGTAGTGTAAAATATGGGCTAAAATGAAGGTCATGGTAAGCGATACGTTCATCTTCTGATTCAACTTCTATTAAAAGTTGATCCCATGCTTGAAAGACAGACGGAACTGTTCGCGTCGAGATACGCTCTTCAATAGCGGGAGCAAGCGGTTGAATCTCACAGACTTCATCATATTCAAATTCAATAAGATCCAAGTCCAACAATGAATTGATATCATCTTCTAAATTCCCTCTAATATAGAGTTTTTCCAAATTCGCTAAATTTAATAGTGGACTAAAGTCTGAAATGCGATTGTTTGTAAGAATCAGTTCCTTTAGGTTTGAGAGACCTGCGAGTAAACCGATGTTATCAATCTTATTTGAATCTGCTCTGAGATATTTAAGTTGTTTCAAATTGGTGAGTGGCGTAATATCTTCAACTAAATTATAACCGATATTTAGTCTTTCCAATTGTATCAGATTAGCAAGCGGCGTAATATCGGAAATCTGATTTGCTCCTAAATCAAGATGTGTTAGATTAGTCAGTTCAGAGAGTGGTGAAATATCGGAAATCTGATTTACACATAGCGATAGCCCCTCAAGGTGAACCAGATCTGCTAACGGAGACAAATCACTTATCTGGTTTTTACAAATACCTAACTCTATCAAATTAGTTGCATGTTCCATGCCACTCAAGTCGCTTATTTCACTGTCCCATGCAATCAGTCGGGTCAACCCCTTGAGATGTTCTTTGGTCAGCGGCACACCTTCCGGTAATCCTATTTCTTCTATGATTGCTGCCCGCAGGTTCGCATCCGGCATCCAGTCCTCGGCATCTTCTGCGTAGGCGAAATCAATGTTGACAAGTATCCCAACAACAGATACGAGGAGCAACTGAATCCATAACGATTTGCGAAATATTTTTCTAATTGTCATCGGGTGATCTTCTTATTGTCAATTTTCCAAGGGTTTTGCATAAAATGCGCGGAAAACTTTCCTAACCACGCTACATAGCAAGTTTATTATTAGGGCCTTATGCTAGTTACTAAGGAACTGGAAAAGCCAACTCTTTTAAGAGCCTGACAGCTAATCAATCGAGATCTGCTCAATTGAATGGACGAACAGCACATCGTTAGCCCCGTCGTAATACTGTAGTGCTTGAGCCATTTTGTCCTGCTTGAGGTCTTCTGCTACTAAGCCTGCGATAACCAAGTCAGCTTGAGAGGAGCGGCGAGACACTTCCTGCTGTAATTCCTCCCCAGTGCCGCACGCAACGGAAGTCACGTTCTGCATTGAGATTGGGAGTCGCCCTTCCTTCATCAGCGTTGCGAGCTTGTCTGCCTCTAGCTCCGCGTCCATGGAGTCGAAACACGCGAAGAACCGGATCCGGGCACGTCTCCACTCCGGGTGTCCCACGATGATATACGCAAGCAACAGCATCATCGGAGCGTTTGTCAGGTTCTCCTCTGTCACCCACACATGGATGGAGGAGCGGTAGCCGAATCGGAACTTCGTCGAGCGAAGAATCAGGACGTTGAACATTGAATTTGCCGCGAGGCGGGCACCTTGCTCGACCTCGTCGATCTCGCCGGGATTCTCGCCATCGAACTCGAGTAGGAGACAGTTGTTCGGCAATCCGGAAATCCCTGGCATCTGTAGCGTCTGCGCCAGAGCGAGTTGGAATGTCGGGCAGATTAAGGAATCAACAAAGATGCCTGCTCTGCTGATCTCGGTGCGTTGGATTAACCCATCAACGTGGTTACGTGCCTGAATCTCGCCAGGATACGAGTAATCGCCATCGAAGAACTGGACGAAGTGGCCGAACCCGTGCCTATGGGAGATCCAGCGGAGCAGGTCGAACTGCCCGAGCCGACGTTGCCCAAATCGGGTCACCGCGACGATAGATGGACGCCATCCGCCCTCGGATGAGATGACACGGTTTTTCTGTAGGGCTATCTGGAGCCGCCGGGTGAGCTGGAACATCGTCCCTTGGAAAATCGCTGTTAAGTCCCGCTGGCCGCGGTGGGTGCGGCGGAGTCCAAGGTAGATCGCCACCATGAAAAAGATCGAGATGAATGCGTACAGCGGGTTTATCACGACCATCATTACCCCACACATCACGGTGCCCAACAGCGACAAGTACCAGCGAGAATGGAACGTGGGGCGATAGGACGGATTGCCTGCGAAGTGTTCCAGAAATGAGACCGCACAGAGGACACCATAAGTCACCAAGAAGAACATGGTGAGAATCTGGGCGATAGAGTCCACATCGCCCAACACTACGAACACGATCGAGATCGCGCCCGACACGCTCGTTGCGAACACCGGTTCCTGTGCCGATCCTACGCCTCTTGCCATCAGACGGTTTAGATGCGGGATGGGCAACACGTTGTCGCGGCCGAGCATCTGTAGCGTTCTGGGGGCAACTAGGATGGAGCCGAGGGCGGAGGATAAGGCGGCTCCGCCCAACCCAATGTAGATTGCAGGGCCCCACAAGGAGATCTGAGCCATTATGAATTTGTGCTCGTTGAGTGCCGCGGGCGTAGCACTCTGGGCCAGCTTGACAGCAACGATTGCGTATATAGTCATGCCCACCAGCGTCGCTCCGATTGTGCCGAGCGGTATACTCTTCTGAGGGTTCTTCAGGTCACCGGATAGACCGAGACCCGCAATCATGCCAGTGAAGGCAGGGAAACAGATCGCGAAAACCTTGCTGAAATTGTCGCCATCTGGGATACTTGCCGCGATATCCATCCCCTTTGCCTGTAACTCTGTCTCCGCAGGACCATTGCCCAAGAGGAAAGCCGCGATTGACAACCCTAGGATGATGCTGACACCCCACAGGGCCCACACGCCCAGGTCGGCTCCTTTAGTCAGCATGAGCACTATGAGCAACAGTGTGCAAGGCAGGCTCACCCAGCGGGCATCAGGAGGAGTTTTTATCCATGCGACCTGTGCCGCGATCCACTCATAGAGCGGTTCAAAAGCTTCAGCGAACGCTACCATATAGAAGGCGATCGAGATGGCTTGGGAAAGATAGAGGGCGATGCCGATTGAGCCTCCGATACTCATGCCGAAGGATCGGCTGACAATGTAGTACGCACCTCCACCTGCTACGCGGCGGTTCGTCGCGATTTCGGACACCGCTAGAACCGTGGGAATGGTCACGAGATGCCCGAGGATGATTATCATGAGGGTACTCCAGAGCCCGATGTTTCCGACAGCGTAACCGAACTTCAGGAAGAGAATTGCGCCAAGAATCGTGCAGACCGAGGTCAGGAACACAGGCGCAGTGCCGAAACCGTGTCCTTGGGACTGCGAGGCGTTACCACCAGCCCCGGACTGTTGTGAGGAGTCTGAAAACATTAAGATGAATTCTCCTTTGGCCTAAAAGAAACAAATGATTTGGCAGTTATTATGCCATTGGTTGGGGAGTATGTCAATACAATTTGGTTAGGACTTACGCAATTTCTATTTTTGTGTTATAATAACCCGAGTGGCTACCTACAATCTCCGGGGAAAGAATCTGCTGGATTTGGCAATCCCGCAGAAGCAGGGGAGGAAGTCTTTAACCATCCTCGGAGAAAGGAGCAGCGGAGAGACTCTATACTATATTTACAGGTTGAAAGGAACAGATTGCGATGAACACAAAATCAACGCCACAGGCGCGGCGTTTTGGGTTGAACACGGACGAGCTTTCACAGTGGAACCAGAACGGTTACCTGGTCCGCTTGGACGTATTTACCCCTAAAGAGAACGATGCACTCCGTCGAGTCGCTGAAGACATTGTCGACGGAAAACGCTCGTTTCCGTTCGCACATATTGATCGGAACGCACTTGTTAGAGACGGGAAAGTGGAAGAGTTAGGCATCTATGCGATGCACAAGATTTATCATCCGAGCTGTTACTGTCCAGAATTCCTTGCCCGTGTGCGTGACCCGCGTCTAACGGACCCACTCGTCGATCTGCTCGGTCCAGATATCCTCGGCATCAACAATCTGTTTATCTGGAAAGCCCCTAAGATTGGCCTCGGCTTCCCGTGGCATCAAGACAAGTTTTACTTCCGCAATCAGTTTAAGACCGATACGACCATCGGGACGTGGACCGCTATTGACGCGGCTGAGCGGGAGAACGGCTGTCTCTACGTTATCCCCGGTAGCCACAAGGGCGATATTTTTCAGCATGACGACCTCGACGGCTCACAACAACAGGAGTTCAAGCTGGCACGCGGTGTACGCGACGAAGACGGTGTTGCGGTAGAAGTACCGCCCGGTGCGGTAATCTGGTTCCACAGCCACCTCCTGCATAAGAGCATGGACAACCACAGCCTGCGGTTCCGCCGCAGCTACGTCTCCCATTATCTCAGTGCCCACGCAGAATGGGCACGTCCTGCGTCGGCTGGTAGAGGCCAACCCGTCATGTGGATTCGCGGCGAGACCTTCCCCGACAAGGTCTATGAAGTCGGACGCGACGTATTACCCGTTCCCGAGAGTGAACAATCGGTCCGTGGGTAGGAAATCCCTTTCCTACCCTTCAGATCAAACACCTCGTGCCTAGTAATTTTCGGATGCACTTTTGCGCGTTGTTTGGCGCGATTTTTCTCTGAATCTTCCATTCTTTACGAACAACCATCCACACCCACTCAATACCGCCAATCTTCATGTGCAAGCGGTGCCGTGTTCAGTTCATCCCGATAGGTACGCCACTGCGGTAAAAACCCGTCCATCAACTCACGAAACCGATCGCTATGATCGCGCTCCAGCAGATGAACCATCTCGTGGACCAACACATACACCAGACATGAATGCGGTTTCTTCGCTAACTCAAGATTAAGCCAGACCCGTTTTGCCCGAATGTTGCAAGAACCCCACAGGGTTTTCATTTTCTTGATGCGCACTTCGTTCACAGACACCCCCATCTTCGGTTCCCACTTGGCAAGAAGCGGTGGCACCTGTAATCGGAGATGTTCACGATACCACCGATGAAAAATCGCCTCCCGTTTGTCCCGATCTGTTCCGGGCCGAACGCTTAACCCGATCTTCGTATTGTTGAGCAGATGAACCTTCGGGGGACAGTTGCGCTCGGTTACGTCAAGTCGATAGCGTCTACCCGCAAAAAAGTGGCTTTCCCCCGTCACAAACTCTCGTTGTGATTGCCGTTCCTGCTTAGCGAATACTGCCCGCTTCCGCCGAATCCATCCCAAGCGTGAAATGATCGCCATCCGTACAGCATCGTCATCAAAGCGCGAAGGCGCAGACACCCGAACCCGTCCGCTCGGCGGATGGACACCGATATAGAAATGCTTGATGTCCTTGCGAACGACCTCTACGGAAAGTCCGCTCACCTCAATATGATACCGCTCTGTCTTAGTATTCATTCTGATTCTTCACAAGCTCAAAGATAGTGTCAATGTCAATAGTATCGTCCCCAAATTCTTCCGAGATAACTCTCACAATGGCATTGCGCACCTCAATTTCTTTGAATCTATTCCCTCTCCAATCGTCTCTTCTCGCGTTGAGGATAGCATCATTTAACGCAAGTGCGATATCTTCTCTACGATCAGCAGGCGCGTCCCCTAAGTTATCAAAAAGTGCCCGTAATGCGCCGGTGTTAATAGTGTCGGAGTAGTCAGTATGTGTATTTGGTTCTCTAACCTGTGTGCTTAATCCTTCAATCTCGGATAGGTATGCGCGATAATCCATTGCGCCTTGTTTGCGCTGGCAAATTAGATCCTCAAGCAGTCGCGACATCTCTTCATAATACATCGGATTGATCTCTTTCCTGTCAACGATGAGCCGCCGGATGTTATTTTCTATTGTTGCTGCAATCGCCGCTTCGTCATTGCGAATGCCCACTGGTAGCAGTTCAATCGCTGCCTCTCTGTCCTGAACAATCAGTTGCACAAGGGGTATATCGTCAAATGTTGAGAGCGTCTCACTCTCCTCAGCCAGGATATAGGTGTCAAGCAGATGTCGCATATCAGGTTCATACACCTTCAGGTCAACATAATCACCACTTGCCAGTTTGACCACTTGACGGATATTTTCATAGTGTGTCACTTCGGCTTTGATTTCTTGTATCTCGGTATCAGTATAACCCGCCTCGCGCATCTCGTTTGCGAGGTTTGCATAAGCCCGCACGAATGCCGCTGTCAACTTATAGAGGTTTACACGTTTCTGCTCATTTGCCTTGAGTTGATCGATATTTCCACTCTCTTCACTACAGAAATAACGGATGTAAGCGGCGGTATCTTTGGGCGGTTCAACAGGTTCACACAACGCCTTAATTGCCTCGCGTGTCTCCTCTAAACGTTCCTTACCTTTATCAAGTCTATCCTTCAATAACCCCGCCACATCTTCAGTATCGTAGTTTTCAAACGCCTCGCCGGTGTAATCTGTAATTGCCTGCTCCAGAGATCGGAACAGGTCTTTGTAGTCAACGATATAGCCGTATTCCTTGTCATCACCATCGAGGCGATTGACTCGGCAAATTGCTTGAAACAGACCGTGGTCTTGCATGTTCTTGTCAATGTAGAGATAGGTCGCAGGCGGTGCATCAAAACCGGTGAGCAGCTTATCGACGACGATGAGGAGTTTCATTTCCGCGGGTGCCTCAATGAATTGCTTTTTTACTTCCTGTTCAAACTGGTCCGCTTTGTGCCTAGCAGTGTCTTCCGATTCGTTGAAGTGTGCCGCCAGCATTTCTCGATAGGTGTTGTATTCCTGCTGTCTGTCGGTAAGCCCTTCCCCCGTTTCTTCCAATCTGATAGATTCTGTGGTTGGTCTATAGGAGGTCACGATGGCACATCTCCCCCGCAATGGTGTCTCCTGAAACAGATTATAAAAGCGACAAGCAGAGAAGATACTATTAGCGACGAGCATCGCGTTCCCGCTACCGCTTTTCAGTCGATCGCGCGTGTCCATATCTAAAATAATATCAGCAACAATCTTTATTAACCGATCCCTTGAACTTTCGACATTCAACATTGTCCCCCAACGTTGCCTGAGTTGTGCCCTGGACACGTCGTTTAAACCCCTCGTTCTGCTATCAAAAAATTGGTCAATCCGTTCATGCGAGGTTATATTCTGGTCAATATCGCGCGCCTCATAACGCAGGTCTAAGACAACTTCATCCTGAACCGCCTCGTCATACTTATAGGTGTGGATATAGGGACCGAAAGTCTCAATGCTCCGCTGTTTGTCGCTTTTGAGTAGCGGTGTACCTGTAAAGCCAATCAGCATTGCATTGGGCAGCAGTTTCTGCATCGCCCTGTGAAGTTTACCGGACTGCGTACGGTGGCATTCATCAACAAAGACGAAGAATTCTCCTTTCACACGAAAATCTTTCGGCAGGTGCTTCTCAATATCCGCAATGTACTCGTCAATATCGGATCCGTCAGTCTCTCCCGACCTGCCGAACTTGTGGACAAGCGAACATACTAACCTTTCCGATGAATTATTGAGCACTTGCAGAAGATGTGCACCCTTCTGCGTTCGCTTAATGTCCTCGTTAACCCCATTAAAGACCTTTTCAATCTGCTCGTCAAGTTCAATCCGGTCGGTGATGATGAGCACGCGTGCGTTAGGGTTGTGTTCGAGAATCCATTTCGCTAACCAGACCATTGTGAGGCTCTTACCGCTGCCTTGCGTGTGCCAGATAATGCCGCCTTCTCTGCGTTTTACGTTTCCTTGTGCTGCTTTCACGCCGAAGAATTGGTTGTGGCGACAGATCTTCTTGGTCCCAGTGTCAAATACGATAAAATCGTGCAAGATTTCGAGCATTCGCTCTTTACTACAGGTTTGACTCAGTTCCCGGTGCAACAAATTGTACCCGGCATCTGGATGGGCATCCGTTTCTTTCCACCGCAGCCAGTATTTCTCTGGTGTCTTAATTACGCTGTAGCGCAACCCTTGTGTCTCGTTCCCCGCCATCACAAGCTGCACAGTGGTGAAGAACCAGCCGATAAACTCCTCTTTTTGGTTCGTCAGATTCTGCCGAATGCCTTCCGATACAGAAACCGTGGAACGTTTCAGCTCCAACACACCGATTGCGATGCCGTTGATATAAAGCACAAGATCGGGACGCTTGTTGGAGTGTTCCCCTTTGAGGGTTACTTCCTCAGCGATGCCGAAATCGTTGTTATGCGGATTTTTCCAGTCTATTAGCCAGACGGTGATGTGTGGCTCACCGACATCTGGGCGAACCTTTACGCCGTATCTCAAGAGTTCATAAACCTCACGGTTTGCATCGTAGAGCGTTCTGTTGCCACCGATTTTAGCTGCCCTGTCCAGTTGATACAGCGTTTTGTTGATAATATTGTCGTCGTGTCCTTGGGTTTTCAGCCAATCGGTGAGTCGTTTTTTATCAATGTTGCTGTTGTTTGCGCGTTCTTTCCAGTTGCCGAGGTAGGTATAACCCAGGGCAGCCCTGAAAAATTCTATGGCGCGTTCTTGTGTGCGTTTCTCCCTTTCGCCTACTGTGCTCATGTTTGTGGTTCCTAATTGTCTGAATCGCGGATTTATCGGATTACCCACGCCACTGCCTTAAAATTCCCCGCAACTCATTCACGAGGGGCTGAATGTCGCTATCTTCTCGATCTGCCTCCAGTCGTGCGACGATCCGACAGATTTCCGATGCATCCCTACGAAGCTCCTCAGACAGACTCCGGAATTTGTTTTTCGCAATATTTGAGGAACTATCGGATGCCTTATCATAAATAGCATCCACCCGGTTCATTATTTCGGACAAATCTCCCGTATTGGTTCCCAGTTGTGATGCATCAACGTCAGGAATAGACCGTAGTCTCTCCAACACCCAACTCTCCGGCACATCGTTTCCGGGAAGGAATAATATTGAAATGTTGACACCACGTCCCGCTGCGTCCATTATTTTTCCCTCTATTTCACCACCGCGTTGGTCGCCATCAAGAATGAAGACGGTGTCTTGAATCTGACCGAATTTTGCCAAAGAGGTAGCGTACATTGGGAACTCGCTCGCTCCCGTGTCGTGCCCGATGTAAACCGACTCCCACTTGATTCTCTCTTGCGGTAACAGGAAATCAAAAACGCCTTCCAATATACCTTCAGCAATTTCGTCCTCACAGAGCAGTTTAAGCATCTCATTGGAGCGTCCATAGAGCGCGTTCTGAATTAAGTCGCGGTATGCCGGACGCACCACAACCTCACCAGATGACTCATCCCGGTCCAAAAAAATCTTACCGTTGAGAGGGACTGAGTCGAGAACGACGGGACTGTGGGAGGTGACGATGATCTGAAGAGCGTTACGCAGTGCGAGTTGCTGTAAATGCAGCATGAGCAGTTGCTGTACCCACGGGTGCAAACCTGCCTCCACTTGATCAATCAGAACAAGTGCACCTTCAAGCTGCGCGATTTCTTTTGACAAACGCAGGAGCGCGCGCTCACCAGCAGCCATGTGTAATTCGGAGTAAGTCGCACCATCTTCTTGGGCAGCAAACAAGAGATTTTTCTTGTTGCTGGACAGATTGACGACCTCCGAATATCTGAAGGGGAGCATCTGGTGTGCGAACTCAATCTGTGCGGCTGTTAGTGGTGTTTCTTCCGGTTCAGACTTCAGACGCGACATGCTGAGGACACCGCGCACCTCAGACGGGTTACTCAGATTGCTGAGCGTTCTAAGATAGAGCTGTCGCTCTGGCTGGGCAGCGTTTTTACGACCTAAGAAGCTGCGGTTCCATCCCTTAGCCCGTCGCCATCGCATGGAAAGCGGTCCGTCAAGCGTCAGGTAATTGAACTCTATCGTAATCTCTTGGCGTATATCCGTGCGTTCACCAAACTTAGGGCGGTAATCGGGAAACAGCGTAGATGGCACGTAGTCCTTAACGCCAGCACCTGGCACCTTATATGCACATGCGGCAGCGAAAAGCACCGTTGACTTACCGGTAGTATTACCGCCTGCGATGACGCTAACTGGATAATCGAACACTACTCGCAGATTATTAAATCCACGGATACCATCCAAGCGAATTTCCGATAGAAAATGCGGTAGATGCGGTTTTTTACCTTGCAAATCTCTCCAGAGTTCTTCTAAGCGTCTCTCAATCATGGATTACACCTCCTTTGCTATATTATACCTTTCACACTTCTGCTGTCAAGCATGGAGGATTTTTGTTGGGTTTCGCTTGCGCTCTACCCAACCTACGGTTACTGCATCTTATACTGCATCTTATACTGCATTTCCTGATTTCAGATTCGATAGTTCGCTCCTTCCCTTGTCTGTCAACTGGTACTTCTGCCGTGGACTCCTGGGTTTCTCTGGCAGTGTATATTCAATCATCTGATCATCCAGAAGGTCTCGAACAAAGTATAGATACCTTTTAAATTGAATTTACTGATCCACTTTCTTTTTTGAGTTGGTTTCATAAAGGTCCCCTGTGACGGGGCCTCGGAAAATTTCCTCGTTAAGGAATTGCAAGAGCCTCTTGGCGGCAGACTTATCTGAGGGAAAGACTATCTTTTGCTTGTCTTCTGATAGCTGAATTGGGACATCGTACTCTTTAGAACGCCATCGCATATCAAGTGCCGTAAACTTATCAAGCACATTTGAACGTTTGAGTATGGCAAATCGTTTCCTAAACCATTGGTTTGCGTCAACCGCCAATGCGTCTGGGTTTTCGGATATAAGTCTTTCGTGACTCAGAACCTCTCGGATATCTTGTTCTGATGCATCCTTAAAATAATCAGATAGAGATAGAAAGATATTGACATTATAAAAACTATGGAATAGAAGTTTCCTTTCTTCGGTATAATAGACAGCACTTAATTTCTTGCCAAGCATCAAACCGGGATCCCTTATGTTTGTGTAAGTGTCACCGTCTCGGATTAGAGAGAAGCCTGTTTGGATTATTTGAGAAGGCGTGAAGTTCTGAAACAAGATTAACTCTTCGTTGTGTTCATTTCGTGCAAAAGCTGCGAGCCCCTTGATGAGATTCATCTGCGTTTCGTTATTGCGAATCTTCCCAAGATTTGAGATAGCTAGACTGTCTTTTCCCTCCAGCCAGTTAGGTAGTTCATACTCACACAAGCAAAAGCGTTCGTGTTCTTCTGGTTGATAGCCAGGGTCAAAACCAATTTCCTGTATGTTATCGACAAACGTATTGTACTGTGACCACAAAATTTCCGAGAGTTTTCTTTGTAATTTATTAGATAAAGGTATTTGTAGCAAATCTAGTTTGCGAGTAATCGCTGCAAGATGGAAGTTATCAAACATTCACGTCCTCCGTTTGAAGATAAACATTACTAGCTAGTTGGACGGTTTGGACTTCTTTATCAGGCTGTATCAAATCTGTCCTGCTGATTAGAAGAGTGGATACTCCGTGAGAATTCTTTATGGCGTAGAAATGATAACCAAATACTAAACCCATTACTGGATTAAAGTGAAGAGCTCCAGCATGTGCAATAGCCCCCACAATCGTTACTAAAATTAAAATTGTGACCTTCCACTCACTGGCAAATACTGAGCTTCCGGATCGGATGAACGGTAGCAGGTAGATGAGTAAGAACGTTAACATCTCTTGGTCTTTGCTTTCAAATTCTTTAATATGAATTAGGTGTTTTTGCAGGTGCTTCGATGCATACATTAACAATCCTTTACAAACAACCGCTAAAATAACAGCACTTGTCACCCCAATCCAGAATGTAAGTGATTTGTAACGTTCAATCTGATTCACACCGACGATTAATAACAGAGGGCTTAAAGCTGTTGATGCTAAAAGAGATTTTGCCAATAAATTCATGTTCTAATCTCCGAATCATGTTTTGGTTTGACCAACGGCATCCTACCTGTGAGTAGCTGCATCATTATATTACATCTCTGAAGCACTAGGAATCAACGTCAAGTACTACACGCGCACTTGGTGGGTGCGACAGGTGTATAGCAGCATTGTATCAAATATCCAAAGCCCGAAATGGTTCCCATCTCAAAATTATGTGTTAAGTAGGACGTTTGGCACGTCCCACGGACGTGCTAATGTCAAGCAGGACAAGGAATGGGATGTGTTTTTGGATTTTTTATTTGACCTCTTTGTCTTCACTGTGGTCATTAAGTGAAAAAACGGGTTCAAATATCACTACTATGTGATTATTATTATAACACAAGTTATTTTATTGGTCAAATAATATTTTGGATAAGGATTGTCGGATATATGTATATTTGAATTCTAAATCTTTACACCCCCATATGTGTTAGCCACAGTGTTGTTCCGTGGAGTATTTATACACCTTCCGCACCGCTGGTGCCTGCCCCAGGCTTCACCAACCGCACCCGACCCGTAAGCAACTGCTGCATCATCCCCTGCTTGATGGCGATGGTTTTGTCTCTGCGCTGTTCCAATGCGGAGATCTCGGCATCCATATCAGAGAGGACACGATCAATAGCGTTCTGTTCATCCTTGTCTGGAATTTGGAATTCAGCTAATTCAATATCACTTGGTTTTAAATTGTTGATGCTTGACCCTGCCAAGATTAAGTTTATAAAATTGCGAAATTTGTGTGTCTGAAACAGATAAAATACAAATCTCGGATTTGCAATAGTGGGTTCAACACGAAAGCAGCCCATAAATGCGCCGAAAGTATAAGTATATCCATCTTTGATGCAAAATAGTCCTGCTTTTCCAACTAATTCCTTGCTACCATTCGCCATACAGACGAGAATATCATCAGATTGCATGATCTGAGACCCGGAAACTTTTCGTTCCTCTACGTATTGTATATCAGTTAATATCACAACAGCATCTTGGATATTGTTTGCGCGAAGAAGTCTCACCGTGCTATCTTTATCGTAACTTGATAGGTCTGTTGTTGGATCGTAACTAACCCCGCGTAGGCAGTTTCCCAATTCCCCCAACCGCTTTGTTTCCCACGCCCCGCTGAACCCCGGCAGGCGCGTCTTACTGGTAAGCAGTTGCTGCATGGTGGCTTGCTTGATGGCACGTTTCTTAGCGATGAGTGCGTCCAACGCGTTGATTAACCCATCTACATCTGACAATACCTCGGCGATGGCGTGTTGTTCGGGTTTTGGGGGTACAGCGATCCACACAGTAGACAGTGCTCGACCATTGGTCAGAGCACGCGTCGTGTATGTTGCATTTGATATGATCTGGGATCTGACCACTCGGGACGCAAAACAATACTGCTTGTAGCGATTATTGAGTCGCCCATCACGAGGCCGAGCACGAAGAACAAAGCCACTAAACACGGTATCGTAAGGCTCATAGAGTATAACGGATGCAACACCAATATCTTCAACTGTTTCCGATGTACGGGTAAAGAACACATCACCCATTCGGACCTTGAAGTTCCTGATTTCCTCCGGAGTTAAGCTTACCCGTCCTAATAGGTCACCAGGTCTGAGCCCCGGACGTTCATAAACGTCCATATAGTTGACGATAGGCGTTCCACTACCAAAGTAACTCTTGGCTTTGTTTAGACCGTTTTTGAATACAAAGAGATCGCCGAGAAGCACGGCTTCCCAAGAATTAGGAATGGGACCGATAACGGTCTGTTTGTAGCCTATTGGAAACTTTTGATGAGAGGAGGTTTCGCTCATTCCCAATCCACCCCCATCTTCAATAAATGCTCATTAACTTTCAGGTTAAAATGTCCTACCTCACTTTCCAGGTCCGGCAACGGTTGTGCATAGCGTTCCTCCAATTCCTTCACGCGTTCCGCGAGTGCCTGTGTCAACCTCTGCACCTCACCTTCAATTGCCGCTTGGATAGTCGCAAACCACTTGTCTTCAACGACGAGAGTTTTGACATCGTATTCGTTCAGTATTGCGTACCGGAGTAGCACCTGTCGATCGAGTGTTTCCTGTGCCTGCTTCACGTCTCTGCTCTTTTTAGTCTGATCCTCAATCAGTCGTAAGCAAGTATCAAGCGCGTCCCGTTCGTCGTCGTTGTCCTGCGTCTCATGGAGCATCATCAGATCGGGTGTGAGTGCCTTGAGCCGTTCGTTCACACTACTTTTGGTAACGTTGCCCTTGTCGTTCATAGCCTCCGCGAGTAATCCGTCCTCGCCGGTGTGCTCCTCAATGAAGTCTTCTAATGTTTGCGTGGCAGTCTCTTGCGCGGTTTGTAGTGCGTCAATGATGGCTGGCTCCTTGGCAAAATAGCGCGCAACAATCAACGCCGGCGGAATCAGGTCCATCTTATACTTCTTTTGCTTGATAGTGAGGTCGGGGGTCTCTTTCACTTTTTTATCCTGAATGAGGTCGCGCGGGACCGATGCCAGCACCCACCCTTCCGCAGCAATCAGATAGACATCGTCCTGCATCACTTCGTCCCAATAATCCATCAGTTTCTGGTAAACGTCATAAGCGTCAAGCAGCGGCAGACCACCAAACTGGTTCAGCAGATCTTCAGACAAGGTATCAATAATCGTCCGTGGCGGGGTGCTAACCTCAATACTGTGCAGAAGCGACTCGTGCGTCTCACGCCACGTCTCAAAGATAGCGGTAACACATTGTTGGTAGGCGTTGAATTCCTTGTGCGTCAGAATAGCGGTTTTCACCTGCGGCGTTGGGACCTGCGGGTCGCTATAACCGGGTCTGCGGTTTTCTGTGAACAACTCGTAGCGGAGCGTTGGAAACACCCGCCAATAGTCATTAAGTGCGTTAATATCGGTGTCGGGGATACCGCCGTTGAAGTGTGCGTCAAGGTCGTGCAGGTCTTCCGGCTCGCTGGCATCAATGTAGCGCGGGATATTGAGGTTATAGTCGTTTGCGGGGTCGGCAATTTCGGAGGTCGGCACCATACGGGAATAGCGGTCTATCTCGGTTTGTGCATTGAAAACCGACACGATTTTATGGATGTCCTGTGCGCGGAGGCGGTTTTTGTTGCCGTCCTTGAGGAAACCGTTGCTGGCATCAATCATAAAGATGCCGTGACGGTGATCGGCGTTCTCCTTGTCAATCACGATAATACAGGCAGGGATGCCGGTGCCGTAAAAGAGGTTGGCGGGTAAGCCGATGATGCCCTTGATATAACCGCGTTTGATGAGGTTTCTGCGGATGTCCCCCTCCTTGTTGCCGCGGAACAGCACACCGTGCGGCAGGATAATCGCTCCCTTGCCTTTGCTCTTGAGCGATGCGATGAAGTGGAGCAGGAACGCATAATCGCCATTTTTGGCGGGCGGGATACCGTATCCATCAAAACGGGCGTATTCGTCGTGAGCAGGGTTGAGTCCCGTAGTCCACGCTTTGTCGGAAAACGGTGGATTTGCCACAGCAAAGTCGAAAGTTTTGAGTCTGCCATCGTTTGTGAACTCCGGGGAGGCGAGTGTATTGCCGTGTCGGAGATCCGCAGTCGCGTTGTCGTGGAGAATCATATTCATCCGCGCCAGTGCGTAGGTCGCGTTGTCCTTCTCCTGCCCATACACACTGAGGCCGCTCTGCGTCTCGTCTGTGGCCCGTAGCAGGAGCGACCCTGAGCCGCAGGTCGGGTCATAGATCGTCACATCCTGACGCGTCTCTGCGCTAATACCGATCACCTTCGCCATAATGCGGGAGACTTCGGCAGGCGTGTAGAACTGCCCCTTGCTTTTGCCGGATTCGGTGGCGAAATGGCGCATCAAATATTCGTAGGCATCACCGAGCAGGTCATCGCCTTCTGCTCGGTTCGCGCTGAGGTCAAGCTCGTTAAAGATAGCTACCAGTGTTGAGAGGCGATCCACCATCTCCTTGCCTCTGCCGAGTTTGCTGTCGTCGTTGAAATCCGCCTGATCGATGACACCTTTGAGCCCGTTCGCTTCGGCGAGTGTGCCGATAATCTTGTTGATCTTGTCTCCGATCTCCTTGTCGCCTCTCAATTCCACCATATCGGTGAAGCTGCCGCCTTCCGGTACTCGGATGACAGTGTAAGGATTGTTTGTTGCCTTATCGGAGACATATTTCATGAACAGCAGCGTGAGGATGTAGTCTTTGTACTGTGAGGCATCCATACCGCCGCGCAGTTCGTCGCAGCTTTGCCATAGGGATGCGTAGAGTTGTGATTTCTTGATTGCCATTCGTGGACTCCTATCTTGTGGTATTGGGAAAAGTATACTAAAAAATTTTTTATTTGTCAATGTGCACGTACTATCGTATATCTATGAATCAGAATCACAAGTATACCCTGACCGGCGAATCTGTGTTGTAGGGGTAGGTCTTGTGCCTACCCTGACCGGCTCTCAATAATAAATTTTACATTTTGGCAAAGACCACGGCCCCCCGGCCGCTCCCCCTGGATTGGCAAATTGCGTAGACTCTATGCGTCGACTCATGTGCGTCGACTCATGTCGCCATCCGCAAGGATCGCCATCCGCAAGGATCGCCACCCGTTAGGGCCAGCGGATCGGATGCCCTTTGCGTCTTTGCGTTAAAATTTCTTTCTTGCTGAACAGGACTGTGCAGAAATTGACCAGTGGGAAGCACCTTGTTGTACAGAATCGGTGAGAAATCTGCCTTTAGAGGCAATTCCTCGCCTAAATTGCGTTTGGCATTAAAATTGCTCTCCGTATCGTTGCTTGCCCCCAAAGAATCACCTATACAGGAGGTGTCCACAGATGAAACGTCCAAAGTTAATCAGGATTCACACGATTAAAGGATTAAAAAGATTAAGAAAAGAGACTTTGCGCCCTTCCTTTCTCTGCTCTGAAATCCTTTTCTTAGCCTGCTGGTCGCTCTTTTTCTCTCTTGCTACTGTCGCCGATGCGAAAATCGTCTTTTGTCTAGGAAGTGATATTTACGTGATGAACGATGATGGCAGCGGCAGACGCAGGCTCACAACCAATACGCTGTCGAAAGACCGTGATCCGCGCTGGTCGCCCGATGGAAAACGAATTGCTTTTACCCGATTCATGGACAAGGAGCGGACACAAACCTCGTCTGAGCTGTTCATCATGAACGCAGACGGAACGCACCAAAAGCGACTCACCCATAACACCGTTGCCGACGGCTATCCGTCCTGGTCCCCCGATGGACAATACCTTACCTTTACGAGTAAGCATAATAGAGAATATGAGGTGTATGTCATAGAACTGGCGAGTACGACAACCAAACGGTTAACAGGGATTGAAGGTAAGGCAGGTTCCACGGCACCCGACTGGTCGCCCGACGGTAGAGAGATTGTTTACGAGAAGTTCCTAAGCAACGGTGGCGGGTTCGCCCATAAAAACATCTACTTGATGAGAGCGAATGGCGATAAACAGCGGCCCCTCCTTCCCGATCCGCAAGAAGGCGTAGCCACCGTCATTATGCGGTTCATCCCCCGCTGGTCAGGGGACGGAAAACGCATTCTATTTTATGAAGTCCACCGGCGTGCCGATGAACGAAAGCGTTACCTCGTCGTTCAGCGACTCGGGGGCTTGAAAACGGAAATCAAGGCGATTAAGCAGAGACTCGGCGACGACAACAATTGGCTTATCTCGGGCGCAGGTTGGATGGAGAATGGCCGTGCCATTATTTTCTCAATGAAGGTAAAGGATAAACCGAACCCAAATTATGACCTCTACCGGTATGTCTTTGAGACGCGGCATCTCAGACGTTTGACACAGGATGCGAGCAATGAGAAGCAACCAGACTGGATAGAAGGTTCGTTGTCCGTTTCACCGCAAGGGAAGTTGCCCACGCAGTGGGGAGATATAAAGGCAACGGGGAGGGCACACTTGCTACCCTCACCTTTGAGATAGTTGCCCTCAAAACATCAACGTTACGCTTATCTGATGTCATTCTCTCTGACAGTGCGGGAGATGGGCGAGTCGGTGAGCAACGGCACCTATCTCTACACCATCAACGCAGACAACTTCTCGGCAACACGCAAAATGCTCATCCGGAAATGAGGGCAGGCTTTGCACTTAACTTGATTCCTATCGGCCGGCTTTTATATTTCCCCATGTTGTGGTTAACTTGCTGGCCGGGTAAACCACTAGCGCGGATTCAAACCCTTTTGTCATCAGAACGTTAATGTCAGCCTCACTCAGAGCGACATTGAAAAACGCGATCTCATCAAAGACCCCCAAAAAATATTGGCCCCATTGATCTAAAAAATTCGCACCAATACCGATCTCCGTAAAAACATACGCATCCGCAACTGTGCTTCCTTCTTTGCCATTGTAATAGCCCGTCACATTTCCAGCACCATCAAATACGAACGCATAGTGCCCCCATTGATTATTCTTAACTTCTGGGATAACCGGTTTCCAAGCCGTGCTCCAGATTTCAACCCCGCCATTTTGGAACCGAGTTGTGAACGCTGGATTGGTCGGCCCACTTATATTCGATATCAACCGATCATCATTAGCTATACTATTCGGCTTTGCCCACAAAATTAATGTCACCGTTCCAGACAACCCCAAATCCCCGACAGCGACATGGCCCTTACTCTTATTTCCATCAAATTCGAGTGCGGGGCCGAACTTACCGTTCTTTACCCAGTTCGGACCATTCACAAGTTCCCCATCATTCCCATTTTCAGAGGAATCCATCGCCGTATTACCTTTCCCATCATTAAAGAGCCACATCCCCACGACGGTTTTCGGATCCAAGTCGGCATTGCTAATGCCAACCAATATTAGGCTGAAGACAATTAAACTGACACCTCCAAGAATTAAATTCGCCATTACGATTTTCATCTGTCATTATCTCCTTTCATGATACAACACGGGTGTAAATTGAGAATTCGTGCCAGCATCTATGAGTTAAATGTGTGATGCGTGGCCATACAGCTGCCTCGTTCCTATCCATCGCTCGCCATTTTATCACAGATTCAATTTTCCAAACAACAAAAATCCGGGCGTTTTTTCAGCATTAGGGTGCCCAAAATACTTCAGGACTGTGCAGAAATTGACCAACGGGAAGCATTTTGTTGGACAGGATGGGCGAGAAATCTGCCTTCAACAACGGTTCCCCGCTTGAATCGCTTTTGGCATTAAAATTGCTATAATATCAACACGCGGCTTTAACCAAAACTGACTTCAAATCAGCCAACACTTTTTGAACATACGCATCCGGAAGGAATTGGAGGGATCCCATGAAAACGCTTAGCATCCTATTTCTCACTATTTTATGTATTCCGTGCCTTGTCCTTGCACTTGAACCCGTTGGCACAATTGGACAGCCGTGGCCGGATGAACACGCCTTCCTTCCCAACGGATTCATCCTGCGGGCTGTTAGGACACACATTCAGATTGTTCATCCAGATACCGGTGAGGTTGTCGACGAATTTGGCGAGCGAGCCGATATCAGCGATGTGGTGTTCAGCCCAACGGCTGAGCATCTGGCAATTCTCGATTTTTTGACCGATTCAAGGACGACTACTGTCACTATATGGGATGTCAATGCACGCCAGCAGCTATCCAAATGGGAGATGCCTGCCCGCATTGATACCGGGGCATTCAATCCAAAGGGTGTTCAGTTTGCCATCCCTTTTAACAGTAAAATTCATCTGTGGAACCGGCAAACCGGGACACTCATTGACACCATGGCGGATGAGCGTCGGCCAGTGAGCTCATGCTGTGGGGTCTCCCGACGGGGTAATCGGATGGTTTTTAGCCCAGATGGTCGCTATCTCATCGCCGCCTCAAGACATCCGGAGATCGAGTTATGGAATGTCGAAACACGCCGTTTGGAAGGATACTTTGAGAAGCCCTACGATCCCGGGATCGATACCGTAGTTATCAGTCCAGATGGCACGACCATTGCGGCGATTGAGATCGACTTCAATTCAATTCACTTCTGGGATGTGGAGACGCGACAATTATTATGGCGAGAGCGAATCGGCCTTGGTAGGGTTTCAGGCTTTGTTTTCAGTCCGGACAGCCAACGCTTGTATGTCTCAACTGCAACAAGAGCCCTCTCATCGTCGGGCGGTGGCATTTGGGTAGGTTGGGACGATCGGGTGCGCGTATTGGATGTCAAATCGGGGAAACAGATCGATGCGTTTGAAACCGAATTTCGCGGATTGGAAACGATAAAACTCTCCCCGGACGGGAAAACCGCGCTGTTGCACTATCGAGATGCCGTTGTACTGTGGGACATTGAAGCCAAACAAAAACGCAACGTGTTCGCTGATTTTGTAAGCGGCCCCACCGCACTCAGTCCTGACGGTCAAACAGTGGTCTCCGTATCTTACCACTTTATTAAAATCTGGGATGTTCCTTCACGGCAATTGCGCCAACTCATTTCTGCTGAAGGGGGGATGTTCCGAGAGTTTGCAATCTCTGCCGACAGCAAGAAATTCGCTGTTGGCAGAGATCCTTGGATTCAGGTCCGAAATGTTAGGACCGGCGAAGTTGAAACCCAAATTTCGTATGGCCATGGACATTCCGACATTGCCTTCAGTCGATCTGGCAAATGGATTGCGGCGACTGGAGTTAGGACAGTTTACCTCTTTGAGGTCGAAAAACCGGGGCAGGTTCAGAGAACTGTGCTCGATGATGGACCGAATCCGCCATTCTTTGAACGGTTCGCGTTCAGCGAAAATGATCAGTATTTGGCGGCGGCGGGCGATGATAAGCGAATTCTGTTGTGGAAGCGCAATGGTGACACTTTTGCCTTCCAATATGCGTGGCAGGCGACGGAACTTTCTACAAGCTCCCGTTCAAGGTTTTCCTTCGCCTTGGGTACGGCTGGTTCAGCCGTGCTGGTAGTGCCTGGACGTAGGCATCTTCAAATTTGGGAGCTCACACCACACAGTCCCCAACTTGTATTGACGTTGGATGATGTAGACCATCCCGAATACTTTAGTCCCGACGGTCGTTATCTCTTTGTCAATAAAGATAACCACCTCCAAATCTGGGATTGGCAAGCAAATACCGTCATTGACCATCCAGCCATTCCAGAGTATCATGGCATCAGTCGAGATGGGTCTGTTCTCATTTCGTTTGATAACGCAAGTCGAATCCAAGTTTGGGATGCGACAAGGCTGTTACCGCCGCCGGAGCCTGTTGCCGTTGAGCCACGGGGTAAGCAGATTGTCACATTCGGTGAGATTAAGCGGAATCAACTGCTCCAAAACTACCCCAACCCCTTCAACCCGGAAACATGGATTCCATTCCGACTCGCAACCGAGAGCCGTGTCACGATTCGCATCTACACCCCAACCGGTCAGTTGATTCGCACCCTACCATTAGATACAGTGCAGGCAGGGGACTATTCCACCCAATCCAAAGCCGCCTACTGGGATGGCCGCAACGAGATAGGGGAGGTGGTGAGCAGTGGCACCTATCTCTACACCATCAACGCGGACGACTTCTCCGCAACGCGCAAAATGCTCATCCGAAAGTGAACAAAACGGTGCAGAAATTTGCCAACGGGACGCACTTTGTTGAACAGAATCGGTGAGAAATCTGCCTTTAACAACGGTTCTGCGCTTGAATCGCTTTTGGCATTAAAATTGCGTAATTTTGGGATGCGGTGTTAATCGAAACTGACTTCAATCAGCTACCACTTTTTGAAAATACTCATCTCAGAGCAATTGGAGGTATCCCATGAAAACGCTTAGCATCCTATTTCTCACTATTTTATGTATTCCGTGTGTTGTGTTTGCGCTTGAACCCATTGGCACAATTGGACAACCATGGCCGGATGAACACGCCTTCCTTCCCAATGGATTCATCCTGCGGGCTGTTAGGACACACATTCAGATTGTGCATCCCGATACCGGTGCGGTTATTGATGAATTTGGCGAGCGAGCGGATCTCAGCGATGTGGTGTTTAGCCCGACCGCTGAACATCTGGCAATTCTGGACTATATTCCCGATTCAAAGACGACCACCGTAACTATATGGGATGTCAATGTACGCCAGCAGCTATCCAAGTGGGAAGTGCCAGCCCGCATCCGTATCGGGGCATTCAATCCAAAGAGGGTTCAGTTTGCCATCCCTTTTAACGATGAGATTCAGCTATGGAACTGGAAAACTGGGGGGCTCATTGACACCATGGCGGATGAGCGTCGGCCAGTGAGCTCATGCTGTGGGGTCTCCCGACGGGGTAATCGGATGGTTTTTAGCCCAGATGGTCGCTATCTCATCGCCGCCTCAAGACATCCGGAGGTCGAGTTGTGGAATGTTGAAACACGCCGCTTGGAAGGCCACTTTGAGAAGCCTTACAATACCGGAACCGATACCGTAGTTATCAGTCCAGATGGCACGACCCTCGCAACGATTGAAATCGAATCAAACTCAGTTCACCTCTGGGATGTGGAGACGCGACAATTGTTGTGGCGAGAGCGAATCGGCATTGGTAGGGTTTCAGGCTTCGTCTTCAGTCCGGACAGCCAACGCTTGTATGTCTCAACTGCAACAAGAGCCCTCTCATCGTCGGGCGGCGGCATTTGGGTAGGTTGGGACGATCGGGTGCGCGTATTGGATGTCAAATCGGGGAAGCAGATCGATGCGTTTGACACCGAATTTCGGAGCTTGGAAACGATAAAACTCTCCCCAGATGGGAAAACCGCGCTGCTCCACTATCCAGATGCCGTTGTACTCTGGGACATCGAAGCCAAACAAAAACGCAACGTGTTCGCTGATTTTGTAAGCGGCCCCACCGCACTCAGTCCTGACGGTCAAACAGTGGTCTCCGTATCTTACCACTTTATTAAAATCTGGGATGTTCCTTCACGGCAATTGCGCCAACTCATTTCTGCTGAAGGGGAGATGTTCCGAGAGTTTGCAATTTCTCCCGACAGCAAAAAATTCGCTGTTGGCAGAGATCCCTGGGTTCAGGTGCGAAATATTAGGACCGGCGAAGTTGAAACCCAAATTTCGTATGGCTATGGGCCTTCTGACATTGCCTTCAGTCTATCTGGTAAGTGGATCGCGGCGACTGGAGGTTCGCGGGTTTACCTCTTTGATATCGAAAAATCGGGGCAGGTTCAGAGGACTGTGCTCGATGATGGACCGCATTCACCGGGCTGGGACCGGTTTGCGTTCAGCGAAAATGATCAGTATTTGGTCGCTTCGGGTAATAGAGGGCTAAATCGGTTGTGGCGGCGCGATGGTGACACCTTCACATTTCAATATACGTGGAAGACGACGGAACTCTCTAGAAGCACCAATTCAAGGCCTACCTTCGCCTTGGATAGCGATGGTTCAACCGTGCTCGCATTGCCCGGACGTAAACATCTTCAAATTTGGAAACTCACACCCCACAGTCCTCAACTTGTATTGACGTTGGATGATGTAGACCATCCCACACACTTTAGTCCCGATGGTCGATATCTCTTTGTCAATAAAGATGACCGCCTCCAAATCTGGGATTGGCAAGCAAATACCGTCATTGACCATCCGCCCGTTCCAGAATACTATGACATCAGTGGTGATGGGTCTGTGCTCATTTCGTTTGATAACGCAAGTCGAATCCAAGTTTGGGATGCGACAACACTGTTACCGCCGCCGGAGCCTGTTGCCGTTGAGCCGCGAGGTAAGCAGATTGTCACATTCGGTGCAATCAAGCGGAATCAACTGCTCCAAAACTACCCCAACCCCTTCAACCCGGAGACGTGGATTCCCTTCCGCCTCGCGACCGAGAGCAGTGTCACGATTCGCATCTACACCCCAACCGGTCAGTTGATTCGCACCCTGCCATTGGATACAGTGCCAGCAGGGGACTATTCCGCCGAATCGAAAGCCGCCTATTGGGATGGCCGCAACCAGATGGGCGAGTCGGTGAGCAGCGGCCCCTATCTCTACACCATCAACGCGGAGGACTTCTCCGCAACCCGCAAAATGCTCATCCAAAAGTGAGCCAGAGTAGGGAATAACAATCGTTATTCCCTACAAGGGATGCGGTCTCCACGACGACGATTTAGATGAAAGGAACAGACAAACTGTGAAAGGATTTTACATATTTTTGGTGATTTTACTTACGCTCAGCAGTTGGCTGAACTTTGCCGCCGCACAGGATAATAAGGAGATTCCCCCGGTGTACGAACCAATCCATTCATATTTGGCTACCCCTGCCGCCGGTCACATCCACGAAATCCCCGTCGTCATTATGCGGTTTTTACCGACTTCAGACGGAAAAAATTTGGATGTATCCAAAGCATCCAATTATTGGGAACTGGGTGAAATTTCCTTGGAAGAACTTAAGGCAAGAATTGATGCTTTCGATAAACGGATTAAGTTTATGCTTGAAGAAGGGAGCCGATTCAGAGGCTATAAAAATCCTTCCGTTTCCCCTTCGCTAGGCTATCGGGTAGTAAAATACATCACGGTCTATGAACAAACACCGCCCGGCCCCGTTATTCAACACGATAATGAACATCCCATCTACGCGCCGGATTACCATCAGATATTTGAGAGATTTAATATGGAACATTATGTCAACGACCTCGGTGTCAAGGAGATTTGGATATGGCAGGGTGGCGTTGCCCCTAGTTTTCCAGCTTATGATCCGGACCTTCATAAACCTGAAAATTTCAGAAACTGGTGGGAATCAAACATGTCAAGTCCGCTGACTGGAGATATTTCCAACAGTAATAGGGATAACACCGATTTACCTGTATACAATTCAACCTACACCGTTTATGGACAAAATTTTAGGCGCAGCCAAGCGGAAGCGGTTCATAACCATGGCCATCAATTGGAGGCGATATTAAGCCATGTCAATCATTTGCAATACGGCAATACCGACCTCTTTTGGAAAAAATTGGTCGGGCAAGACGAGAACGGGAACTTTATTACAGGACACGCAGGCTGGACACACATGCCGCCGAATACAACGAAACACTATGATTATACGCAAAACAGAACACTCGTCGAAAGCGATATTGAAAATTGGACCCCGAATCATAGAGGTTCAAAAAAATTATTCAACGTTGATACATACGGAAATTTGACGTACCAATGGCCGGACAAAGATCCAGCCGAGATTCCGCAACGGGTAGAGTCACAATGGTATATCTACTGGATGCAGAATATGCCGGGGCATGAAAACCAAATTCAATACGGCAACAAGGACATGACAAATTGGTGGGTGTTTACCGCAGACTGGGATACGGCGATTTCGTCCGACGTACGACTAACGTCACATTAAACGGTGAAAAGATCATCCCACCGCTCCTACTGGATTGCCAAATTGTGTTGACTTGCGTCGACTTGCGTCGACTCATGTCGCCACCCGTTAGGGCATGTCGCCACCCGTTAGGGCCAGCAGAGCCCAACCCCACCGTGATTGCACGTTCTGTGCTTCCTTGCGTTTTTTCTTCCTCTCATCTCTGCGCCTTTGCATCCTTGCGTCTTTGCGTTAAATTTCTACGCCTTTGCGTTAAAATTCTGTCTCTTTGCGCCTCAAGCGATTGTTCAGTGCCCTTCTTGACAATCCCAAAAGCTGAGAGGCAATGGTTTGGTTTCCCTTTGAACGGTTCAGAGCCTCAGCGATTAGTATCTGCTCGGCTTCTTTCAGAGTCGGCAGTTGGTCTGTGAACAAAATGCGCTCACTTTCAGCATCTAGGCGCAGTTCCGATTCTCTGATGACATTGGTCTGGGCGAGATTTTCGACAGCGGGTTCATGACCAATTTTGTCCCGAAAAGATGCTGCAGAGAGAACACCGCCCCGATGTCTACTGACACTATCAAAAATCATACTCTCAAGCTCTCTGATGTTTCCGGGGAAATGATAGTTATCAAGCAGGGTGAGGAGTGCATCGGGGGGCGTAGGTTTCTTTTTGCCGAGTGTTTTTGCGGATTTTTTGAGAAAGTGTTCAATCAACAGTGGGATGTCATCTCGTCGGTCACGGAGCGGTGGCAGGTGGATATGATGCGTTTGGAGACGATAGTAAAGGTCTTTGCGAAAGTGTCCCGCTTCCAACATTGGGGCGACCTCGCGATTTGTCGCAACGATAATTCTGGCATCGGTTAATTTCGGCGTATCTGCGCCGAGCGGATAATACATCCCGTCTTGCAAAAGTCGCAATAGCTTTACCTGCGATTCCGTGCGGAGATCTCCGATTTCATCGAGAAACAGCGTACCATTTGAAGTGTGTTCAATGATACCTCTGCGCGGTCGGTCTGCCCCGGTAAATGCCCCTTTCTCATGCCCAAAAAGCGTATCTGAGAACAGCATGTCATCTACCCCTGCAACATTAACGGGTGTCAACGCGCCTGCTCTACCGCTGAGCCTGTGGATGACTTTAGCGACCAATTCCTTCCCAGTGCCAGTTTCCCCTGTAATCAACACAGGTAGCGCGGTGCCAGCAATAGCCTCAATGTATTGGAAAATAGATTGCATTGTACGGTTTTGGGCGACAATTTCGGAGAACGCCTCCGGATGGTCTAGCTTGCCCGAAAGCAGATACTGCCGGAGTAGGGCATTTTCACTCCGCAACGCGCTAATTTCTAGCGCACGTTTCACCGTTGTTACGAGACGCTGGTCATTGACGGGTTTGACAAGATAATCGAATGCCCCAGATTTCATACTTTCAACCGCCCGCTCAACCTCGTTAATCGCTGTGATGACCAATACCGGGAGTTCCGGAAAGTCGCTGGCGATCATTGGAAGCAGTTCCTCACCGCTGATATTCGGCATCAACATATCCAGAAGGACCACGGCAAAGTCGCGACTGGAAAGGGTCGGCATCACATCGCGGCTATCTTGACACTGGACGACGTTATTTATACCCGCCGAATTTAGGGTAAAACTGGCACTGAACAGAAAATGTTCCTCATCATCGACCAGTAAAATTGGAAGCGAATCAAACGGAACTGAATTCATGTAACGCTCTCCCATCTCAGACCAATTTGTACGTGTACGTTGACCTAAGTTGCTACCTATTGGGTTCGTAGTAGCGGATTTCATTGCGCCTCTTGCTGTTTTTCATCGCGCCTTTTCTTCTTCTCTTCTTTGCGCCTTTGCATCTTTGCGCCTTTGGGTTAAAATCCTGCGTCTTATCTTCCCTGCGCCTTTGCCTCTCTGCGCCTTTGCGTTAAAATTCTGCATCTTCTCGGTGCCTTTGGGTTAAAATCCTGCGTCTTATCTTCCCTGCGCCTTTGCCTCTCTGCGCCTTTGCGTTAAAATTTCTTCCTTGCGTCTATCAATTTTTTCTGACTGGCAATGTCACTGTGGCCGTCGTTCCTTTTCCCGGTTCTGATGCGAAATTCAGAGCCCCAGCATGGTTCTTAACGATATTATAAGAGACCGATAGCCCCAAGCCCGTACCCCCGATGTCCCGTTTGGTGGTGAAAAAAGGTTCAATGATGTGTTTCAGGTCATCAGGGTAGATTCCCTTTCCCGCATCATGAACTCGGATGATAACACGGTCTAAATGCGGGTCATACGATGTTGAAACCAGCAGGCTTTTCGCTTTGTCACCGAGTGCCTGACAGGAGTTGGTGATTAAATTGATAAGCACCTGTTCAAGCTGTTGGGCGTTTCCCTGTATTGTTGGCAAGTCGCTACCGAGTGCAACCGAAAAGTGGTCGGTTGATTTCTGAATCAGGTTGTTCACAATGACAACTGCGGATTCGACGGCAAGATTGATATCGACCTGTTGATTCAAGTCGCCTGTATCCTGACGGGCAAAATCTCGGAGACTCTGCACAATTTTCTGAATGCGGTCTGCGCCTTCGGAGATGCCCGAAATCAACTGCACGATTTTCTGATACGCGCTCGTGTAGGGTACTCCCGCCAAAACGAAGTCGCCCTTCTCTTCGTAGTATTTCTGAAGAATCGGCATCGCATCATTCCAGACTCGCGAGAGGATTTTCGCGTTGAGCATGATGAAATTATCGGGATTATTAATCTCATGTGCCACGCCGGAGACCAAAATGCCAAGTGATGCCATTTTATCCGCCTGAATCAACTGCTGTTGCTGTACCTTTGCGAGTTCCTCTGCCCGCTTCCGTTCCGCAATTTCGTGTTGCAGCGACTCGTTGGTTGCCCTCAGGTCTGAGGTCCGTTCCGCAACCTGTTTCTCCAAATCCGCATGTGCCTTTTGTAGCATCTGCTCCAAGTGTTTGCGTTGGGTGATGTCTCTGGAGATGCCGAACGTGCCAATGATCTGCCCAGCTCTATCATAGAACGGGGCTTTGGTTGTTGACACCCATGTTTCGCGCCCATCCTGCCATATTTCCCGCTCCTCCTTTCCCGCCAAAGGCTGCCCGGATTGCATGACCTTCTGCTCATCAATGTATGCCTGCTGGGCATGTTCCGGCGCGAAGAAGTCAATATCGCTCTTGCCGACCGCTTCATCGGGGTCGTTGAGTTCAAACCAATCGGCGAGTGCCTTGTTGATTCTTATAAACCGACTCTCAGCATCCTTAAAGTAGACATGGTCGGGAACATTATCCATCAGTGTGTGGAGCAAGTCTTGGTCTTGAGTCAGCGTCGCCTCCATCTGCTTGCGCTCGGTGATGTCTCGTGCAACCGCATAATACAACTGCTCTTCAGGAGACGCAGTGGTACGCCATAATATCCACTTATACGAACCGTCTTTACATACGCAACGATTTTCAAAAGAGATAACGTTCACACCGGTCATAAGTTTCTGTATGGCGGCGCACGTTGCCTCCCGGTCTTCGGGGTGAACAAATTCGATCACTGGCCTTGCCATCAGTTCATCAACCGTAAAGCCGAGCGTTTGTTCCCAGACCGGATTCAAATCCTTGAAGTAACCGTCGAAACCAGTGACACACAGCATATCAAGTGAAAGGGCGAAAAACCGTTCGCGCCGGTGTTTGGATTCTCGGCTATCAGAAGGGGTAAGGGTCTTAGCGCTCATAATGATTTATTCTCGCAGAGTAAATTGTTCTCTCCTGTTTCTAGAGTCCAGTATCGTTGACCTTCGCTTTGGAGAAAGATTAGCTTACCACAACAACGAAAGTTAGGCAAGCGATATTCGTTGAGACGCGGTTGCGATACCGCACTAAACGTCAATGTAAAATTATCGTCATATACAATCAAATCTACGTCCATGTAGAAACTAAGTTTTTTCGGCAAAACTCGGTTTCTCTGGAATAGGCAAAACCAGCAGATCTAATACCAAACCGCTCCTTACGCCGCTGTGATTGCGCGTTCTATGCGTCTTTGCGTTCCCTTACGGGTGGCAAGATGACTTGACGCAAAAATTCCGCGCCTTTGCGTTAAAATTGCACATTAAAACCTGAAAGCCGATATTCCGCATCTATTTTGAGCGGTTCCTGCATTTATTCAATTCCTGAATATCCGATAATCTGACTTGACGCAAAAAGACCGCGCCCCGGCAGGCCTGCTGTCCTACCGTGCGCTTATAACCAGAAATAATTACGTGTGTGTGAAACTCCCGTTTTCTCGAGTTTTATGTGCTTGCTAAACAATTAGACCGTATGTTAACATGACTCACGTTTGCGAGCAGAATGTAAAAAGGGGGAATAATTTCAGCAACGTTTACGCCAGCTAAGAAGAAATAAAAACAAATTTCCATCTATGTGAAAGTGTTTCACCTGTGGATGGAGTTTCACCTGTGGATGGCGTTTCACTTGTGGGAGGGAGTTCCGACTCCCGATACACCCGATAAATTTCAAACTTCAGTAGCTAAACTTTAACAGTAAAACGCGCGACTGATTACTTTTTTTTTCTGTCAACCTTTGTCAACCTTTCGGCATGAACCCAAATCAATTAGATATCCCCTTGAAGATAGGCCACTTCTTATTGTCAGGGGATAATATCTCAAAAGTCAAGTGAAGCACCAGAGGTTGACGCCGACATCAATTTATCGCATTTTTAACCGCTGTCAACCTTGTTATTAAAAAATAAGTTGTAAAACTCAAATCGGAGGGGATATTGGCAAACCCACCCCGTCATTTTATGGCGAAAACGAGTTGTGTCATTAAATCTTCCCCTAAAGAATGGGATTACGAAAAGGATACCATCAATTCTCTCAATTCGCATCCACAACTGCGGAGTATAGGTGAAAGGATTAATCATGAAAATAACGGACATCAAACCGTTCCCGGTTTGGGTAGGTAGCAGGAACCAACTCGTTGTCAAAGTTGAGACGGATGAGGGCATTTACGGTTGGGGCGAATCTGGGCTTTCGAGTCGAGAATTGGCTGTCGTCGGTGCGGTTAAGCACTACCGCGAATTTCTGATTGGGCGCGACCCGATGCGTATCGGTGCGTTATGGCAGGAGATGTATCGGAGTCAGTATTTCGAGGGCGGTCGTGCCTTGACGGGAGCAATCTCCGCAATTGACATCGCACTACACGATATCGTCGGCAAGGCATTGAACGTGCCGGTATACCAACTGCTCGGCGGAAAGCAACGAGAGGCGATTCCCTGCTTTGCCACCACGGGCGCGGCGACGGTCAAAGGCTTGATTGATAACGCGAAATTACTGCTTGCGAAAGGGTGGAGCGTTATCCGGACAGGTGCCGCACAGCGTGGGAATACGGATGAGAAAGACATCTTCGAGCCGCGAGAATCGATCGGCATCACGGCGGAGTGGCTGACCGCACTTCGAGAAGCTGTCGGGCCAGACCCCGTTCTCGGCATTGACTATCACCACCGGCTGAGCGTCGCCGAAGCCGCGTCCTTCTGCCAACGTATGCCATCTGGCACCCTCGACTTTTTGGAGGAGCCGATTCGAGATGAAACTCCAGAAGCGTATGAATCCTTGCGAACCATGGTGGATGTTCCCTTCGCCATCGGAGAAGAATTCTCCAGCAAGTGGGCGTTTCTTCCGTATCTGGAGCGAGGAATCACCAACTTTGCCCGTCTTGACGTATGCAACGTCGGTGGTTTGACAGAATCAATGAAGGTTGCCAGCTTAGCCGAATCGCATTATATCGACCTGATGCCGCACAACCCATTGGGGCCTATATGCACCGCGGCGACAGTTCATCTCGCAGCGGCAATCCCCAACTTCGCTTGGCTCGAGATGCGGGTATCGCCCACAGAGAACGCAGGACGCTATGATGACGACCTATTTCCCGACCAACTCAAACTGGCAGGCGACCGTATTCCCGTACCGGATGGCCCCGGGCTGGGGGTTGAGTTCAATGAGGATTTGGTAGCAGAGCAGACGTTCAAGTTCTGGGAAGCCCCGCACCTGCGCCGACGGGACGGGTCATACACCAATTGGTAACACACCATATTTCACAGGAGCAATTATGGCAGAACTTCAAACACGACGAATGGGTCGTACTGAGATACGAACAAAAGCACTGGCATTGGGCGCGGCATGGTTATGGCAGAGCGAAGATGCCATCGAAGCCATCCACCGCGCAATTGAACTCGGGGTTGATTATCTGGATACATATCCCGGTCATGCGGAGGAACGCTGGGGTGAGGCTCTGAAAGGTGGATTACGGGAGAAAATTTACCTGCAAGCCAAACTCGGCACACATCCTGACCGACGAAAGGATTTCTCCGCAGAGGGCGCGCGGTGGAGTGTCGAAAATAGCCTGCGGTCCCTACAAACCGACTACGTTGACTCGCTGCTCATCCACGACCCTGACGATATCGAAGACCCGATTGTCCCAGGCCGCGCGCTTGATGAACTCTTGAAAATGAAGGAGGAGGGGAAGCTCCGCCACATTGGGCTCGGTGTGCGCTCCCACGAATTTCACCGACGGGCGATTGAGACAGGGCATTTTGACATCGTCCTAACCTTTCTGGATTACACCCTACTCAACCAGTCAGTCGCCCAGACCACGTTCCCACTCGCACGTCAGCACGATGTTGGACTTATCCTCGCCAGCCCGCTTGGAATGGGCATGTTGACAGGCGTAGAACCGGATGCGGAGACGGAGCAACGGCGGCACCCTGGCACCGAGCCGAGCGCACACGCAATGTGGCAGTGGTGTCAGGAACGCAACGTCAATATCCGCCACCTCGCCATGCAGTTCTGCTTAGCCGCTCCCGTAGACGGTGTTGTGATGTTCGGCCCCGCCAACACACAACAGGTCGAGGAGGGCTACGAAGCCGCCACCGCCGATATTCCACCAGAAATCTGGCGCGATTTTGAGGCAGAATTTGGGGTTGGACCAGGGCTCGGTTTCTAAGACTCTGTAAAAACACAGCAACCGGGCCGCCGTGGGTGGGAAATCCTTTTCCCACCCTTCTTGACGTGCGTATTTGACATACTCCCCAAGGGATTCTTAAAGAATCACTGCGAAAGGGAAATGGTTGAATCGTCACCCTATCAAGCAGAACGCAAAACGCAAACGCAATTCGTATTTGTTTGTGTTTATTGCGTGAGTATGCTATCATTACTATAGTTTGGACAATTTCACAAGAGTGGACAGGGTGAAATGAAAATTACCTGCGTTGAGCACCACCCAAAGCCCAACCTGATAATCCTAATTCTTAACAAGGAGATCTGAACAATGATTGGTGGTGTTTAACTCTCCTCGTTTTCCGGATAAAGTTAAAAGTCTTTACATCAACAGTGAGCTGGATTTAAGAAATCTATACAATTGGTTTCCGAGAAATCGTTTTGAATTGTTTTTAGATTTCACCAAACCTGAACTTTTCAATTTATCACTGTCGCCCTCCAGCTCTACCCCAAATGCAAGCAATATTCTTGTTTCTGGTCGGAATGAAACTTGGGTTAATGGAGTATATCATGCGGTTATGGAGTTCGTGAAAAACAGAAAAACACGCCGTAAATTTTTTCATAGACACAGTATTTACGATTTGCTACTTGTCTTTGGAGGTTTCCCATTTGCGTTTTCGATTGCATCTAAGTTATCTGGGTTAATAAACAGTCTGTTTGGTGAGCACTCAGGAATTCTGAAAAGTGCGGCGTATGTATATGTGTTCTACATTTCATTGCTTTTATTTAGAATACTTTTTGACTATGCTAGATGGATTTTTCCGATTGTAGAGTATAAGAAATCTACCGATACCGCCCAAAAGCATAGAGCTATCTTGGCGACTCTAGTCATAGCAGTTTTAGCAAATTTCATCTATAATGTGGTTAAAATTGTTATCTAACACCCTAACACCCCTAAACTTTTCCTAAAATTAGGTTGATCAATACTACGATATTGCCGAAGTACGGGAGCCAATCGAATCCCTTTCTCGCTTGGAACACGATGATTAAGAAGATTAACAGGTATCTCCGTGAGAAACATCGCTAGAAAGCCCGCCGTGCAAAACATAATTGTACTCCTTAAATGACGCTTCAAGCCAGATTTGCAGATACGCAATCCCAACGCCTTGCTGTCCCACCTACAGTGAAGAAGACATCTTAAACTCGGAGGTTGCCATAGAGCCCCGCCGACTCGTATAGGTTGAACGCACGTTATAAAACCAAACCCCTACATCCCCAAACACCAGCAGTGCGAAAGGTGTAACCGCAAATAGCGTAACATAACACCAAATTTCCAATAAATTCGGAGGCAAATATGCACGACCCACGATTAGATAAACTTGCAGACGTACTCGTAACGCATTCTACCAAAGTACAACCCGGTGAATTCGTTCTCATTGAAGGGTTTGACATTCCACAGGAGATGATTGTTGCACTCATCCGTGCCGTTCGGAACGCCGGAGGAAATCCGCTCGTCGAAATCAAACAGAACCGTATCCAACGCGAACTCGTTCGTGATGGCAACGACGAAGGCATAAAGCTGATCGGTGAATATGAAGCGTATCGGATGAAACAGGTTCAGGCGTACATCGGCATCCGCGGTAGTCACAATATCACCGAGATGTCCGATGTGCCGCCTGAAGCAATGCAGCGTTATGAAAAACTGTGGTTCACCCCAGTTCACTTCGATATCCGTGTGCGGAAGACCAAATGGGTCGTCCTTCGCTGGCCGACACCTTCAATGGCACAGCAAGCAAACATGAGCACCGAAGCATTTGAGGATTTCTACTTCGACGTTTGCACCCTCGACTACGGCCGAATGGCAGAGGCGATCAAGCCACTCCAAGCCCTGATGGAAGCAACGGACGCTGTTCATATCGTCGGGCAAGGAACGGAGCTGAAATTTAGCATCAAGGATATTGCGGTTATTCCGTGTTCCGGCGCACGTAACATCCCTGATGGCGAATGTTTCACCGCACCCGTTCGAGAATCGGTCAACGGCGTTATCCATTTTAACACACCCACAATCTATCAGGGAACAACATTTACGGACATTCGCCTCCGCTTTGAAAACGGAAAGATTATCGAGGCATCAGCGAATAATAGCGAGCGGTTGAATGAAATCTTGGACACGGACGACGGCGCACGGTACATCGGCGAGTTTGCCATCGCGTTCAATCCGTACATCAACAACCCGATGCTCGATATTCTGTTCGATGAAAAAATCGCTGGGTCATTCCACTTCACTCCTGGACAAGCTTATGAGGAAACGGATAATGGGGTCAACTCGAATGTCCACTGGGATATGGTGATGATTCAGACCCCCGAACACGGCGGCGGTGAAATCTATTTCGACGGAAACCTAATTCGGAAGGATGGGCAGTTTGTCCATCCCGATTTAGAAGGCTTAAACCCCGAAAATTGGAAATAATCCCACAGCGATTAGACTCATTTACCTGCCGTAGGAGGGGCATCCCTGCCCCGACCTTCGCCCCGGCCAACACTCCGCCGTAGGAGGGGCATCCCTGCCCCGACCTTCGCCCCGGCCAACACTCCGCTGTAGGCTTACTATTACCCATAAGTCTCCGGGGACAGGGGTAATCTATGTTGGAGCTAAGAACTATCGTTGAATTCGGCAGTGTGAATCAGAGAAAACGTGGCGGAAATATCACTTAATCTCTGCCACCCGCGCCAGATGACCGTCACACCCGGCACACCATCCGACTTACGCGCTAAAAAACCACCGAGTTTGGCAATCCAAATCACCACTTCAGAAACCGTTGGTAATTTCTTGGGTAAAGTCATTGTCTTATGAGTCACACAGTAAAGGGCTTTCCACTCTTCATCGGTCAATACACACGTACAAGCCGCACTCGGGGCGTAGCGATTGTACATCGTCACCCAATACAACCGCCACCCAATCACACTCATTAGCGCGCAATAGGGGAAAAGCCGGGCTTGGGTTGCCAAACGGCATCCCTCAATTTTGGTACCGGATTTAAGCACTTTGAAATACACTTCAATATGCCACCGCAAACTGTACCAGCGGATTCTTTCGACCGCATCCGCGAAATCCCTCACTTCCACATTGGTGATTAACAGCCATTGGAGCGGCGGCGTTCCAACCGGCGGATTTGGTTCCGTCACGCAGACGATATGCACATCAACCGGCGGTAACTTTTGGGCAGATTCCGCCGGAGTCCGATGAGGCGGAAGCAACCTCGTTTTCACAAAGTGAACGCTGAGAGTCGCTGTCCGGGCAGGGTGACCGTCCCGCTTCGGCACCTTGACCCCTAGCTCACCGGCACACGGCTGACTTTTTACCAAATCGTTGAGTTTGCCAATCTCATTATCAACGCGTCGATTCTGAGCGGCGCGAATCACGAAGGGGGTGTTGCCTGCTTCAACGAAAAATTGATAAATATCTGCCTCACGGTCACAGATGCAAATCACCTCAACACCTTCGGGCGTTTGGGCTTTAGTTTGGTTTAATGCCTCAATCCATTTGTAGCTCTCTTTTTCCGTAATCGGTGGGTTCGATTGTCTCGGTTTCTGTGCCCCGTCTTCACGAACCCAAACTTTATCGGTGAGACACCCTAACGGTACGCCGGACTCGGTGAATACTACGGTGGTGTGTTTGACAAACCCATAGATGTTCTGCTTCTTTGTTCCGATTGGCCCTACGCCTTCGGTTGATGGGTGATGCGTATAATCTAGATAGGTGGTATCCTGTACCGCAAACACCCGCTGATATTCACTCATTCGGGCAACCGTTTGCTGAAAATGAGGGGCTAGGATTTTCGCCGCTGTGGCCTTCGGATTATCAAATAAGCGATACGCGGCTTTGGTCGCTGCCCAGTCGCCGCAAGCCGCATTGATACTCGATTGCGGGTACGCTTCCAATTCATCAGCGACCTGAATCAGGCGCGCCGTGAGTCGTTTATCTCCCAAATCTATGGTTTGAAATTCTGTCCGACTCCAAGACGGAGTCGGCTCATTATTATTTTGCGCCATAAGTGCCGCCAAGTTATTGATAGGATAATGTTTATTTGGTGAACCAATCTTCTGGATTGTACCGTATTTACGTTTGCGAATCCATCAAAAACGGATTCTCAATTCGGCCATTCTGCCTGCTTTGATTTAGATGTTTGAACGAGAGGGGAATAGAACCCACGCCCTACAAGACTTTGCAGACTTGTGGGTAATAGTAAGCCGCTGTAGGAGGGGCATCCCTGCCCCGACCTGCGCCCCGGCCAACACTCCGCCGTAGGAGGGGCATCCCTGCCCCGACCTTCGCCCCGGCCAACACTCCGCCGTAGGAGGGGCATCCCTGCCCCGACCTTCGCCCCGGCCAACACTCCGCTGTAGGAGGGCATCCCTGCCCCGACCTTCGCCCCGGCCAACACTCCGCTGTAGGAGGGGCATCCCTGCCCCGACCTTCGCCCCAAATGGCCAACAAGCCGAAAGAAATATCCCTAATGAGCCTACAAATCCCTTGCAGTCATTTCGCGAATCTGCTAAAATAGCACCCGCCATCAAATCATCATTCAAGGAGCAAACGATGCCACAACACGCGAAATCATCTACCTTTCCTTCGGAACTGCGGGAATTTGAAGACAGCCAAACCGGCGCACATATCTATCAACTCACCAACGACCCATCAATTAACCACAACCTCTATTTCCTCACTTCTTCCTTCACCCCCAATCAGGAGTATCTCATCTATACCTCATACCGTTCCGGGAAACCGAACTTTTACAAGCTGAAATTTCCCAATGGCGAAACCGTCCAATTGACCGATGCCGATGAGATTCACGGATATTCGGGGATTATATCAAATGACGGGAGCGAACTGTTCTACACGGAAGCAGACGAGATCAAAGCCATTAATCTTGAGTCGCTAGAGGAGCGTCTCCTAGAAAAATTCGAGGGCGGGAGCCTTGGCGAGTGTAGCCTAAGTTGTGACAGCAAATACATCGTTACTGCGATGAAACGCGATGACAAATCGCACGTCACCGTCACAGCGACGGACGGGGCGGGTGGCAGCGTGATTTACACGTCCCCGGATCAGACCATCATTCATCCGCAATTCCATCCCAAAGACCCCGACCTCATCGCCTACTCCGGTGACCCCGCACCGCGCATGTGGACGATTAACCGCGATGGTACGGAGAATCGGAGCCTCTATATGCACGACAATAACGAGTTTCTTGTGCATGAAACGTTCTTGGGGAGCAAAGCGGAGTTAATCGTCACGCATTGGCCCTATTCGCTACGGCGCATTTCACTTGACGCGCTGGAGATGCAGACCATTGCCCAATTCAACGCATGGCACATCGCCAGCAATCGGGATGGGACCAAGGTGCTATGCGACACCGTTCACCCAGATATCGGGTTGCGGTTGGTTGATGTCGAAACAGGCGAGCATGAGGTAGTCTGCTATCCGCAGAGTTCGTGTCAAGGCAGCCAGTGGACGAAAAGTCGTTATGCTGTCGCAGAGGATTGGGCGGCGCAGCAGGCGACGGACCGGGAGCAGGCGTTAAGTTGGATGGAGATGAAGGTGGATACGGTCTACGGGCCACAGTGGACGCACCCGCATCCCTCCTTCAGTCCTGATGAGAAAATGGTGGTCTACACGTCAGATGTTTCTGGGCATTCACAAGTCTATGCCGCCGTAATCCCGTGATGCAAAGACGCTTAATTTAACGCATGTCGCTCCTGGCCCAGGCCGCTCCTGCTAGATTGACAAATCCAGCAGATCTAACACCAAACTCTGCGTCTTTGCGTTCCTTTTTTCTTACTCTGAAGGAAACTGCGGGTGGGTTCTCAGTTTATCAAAGGCGTTTTCCTCGTGTATCAGTGCTTTCACCCCGGCGTTGCCTTCAATGGCACGTTTGAGGGAATCAATCGCTTGTTCGTTCTGCCCCGTAAGTGCATAAGCACACGCTAAGTTATAACGTGCAAGTGCAGAATTGGGTGCGATGCGGAGCGCATCCTGACAAGTAGCTATCGCGAGGTCGGCTCGATTTTGCTTGAGGTAGACGGTCGCCAAATTCACGTAAGCCTGCACAGCGTCTGGCTTCATTTCAATCACCGTCTTGAAGGTCTCAATGGCTTGGTCATAATCAGCGTTTCTCAGATAGGCTAGAGCGAGGTTATTATATGCGGATGGCTCCTCAGGGAGCAGAACCGCACGCTTTTTGTACCGAATCGCTTTGGTATACGCTTCAATCGCGTCGTCCAATTTATCATTTTTTATATGAAAGAAGGCTTGTCGTGAATGGTCATTAAATTGCGTCTGATGATGCCAAACCCAGATGAACACAAGCGTTACGATGATGCAAAAGGTCATCATTACGTTTTTCATGATTTAATCAATTCCTAAGATGAGGGGGCGAAATTACTTATTTATGAAAACTTACGGCTTCGGAATTATCGGTTGTGGGTTGATTTCTGATTTTCACTCGGCGGCGATTGCAGAGCTTGAACACGGAAAATTAGTCGCCGTCAGTTCTCGAAACAGTGACAACGCAAAACGCCTGACCGACCGCTATCAGGTCGCAGGCTACTCAGACTACAACGAAATGCTTCAGCGCGACGACCTCGACATTGTATGCGTTTGCACACCCAGCGGTGCCCATGCAGAGCCAGCGGTCGCCGCCGCCAAAGCGGGTAAACACGTTGTTGTCGAAAAACCTCTCGAAATCACTCTGGAACGGTGCGATGAGATTATTGAGGCGTGCGACACAACAGGTGTCCGTCTATGCGCGATCTTCAACTCACGATTTAGCGAAAGCAGCCAACTCGTGAAGCAGACCATTGACAGCGGGCGGTTCGGCAAATTGACCCTCGGCGATGCCTATATCAAATGGTATCGCTCACAGGAATACTACGACAGCGGCGGTTGGCGCGGCACTTGGAATCTTGACGGAGGTGGTGCACTGATGAACCAGTCCATCCATGCGATTGACCTGCTTCAATACTTCATGGGCCCCGTCAAGGCGGTACAGGCGTTCACCGATACGATGGCGCATGAACGCATCGAAGTCGAGGATGTCGCCGTAGCAATACTCCGCTTTGAAAACGGCGCATTGGGCGTTGTCGAAGGCACAACATCCGCCTATCCCGGTATGTTCAAAAAAACCGAAATCTGCGGTACCAAAGGCACAGTCGTGCTTGAAGAGGAAAATATCGACAAGTGGGAGTTTGACCCTGAACTTTCCGAAGATGCCGAAATCCGTGAGCGATTTGCCGCAAAGACGACCACCGGCGGTGGTGCTTCAGACCCTCGTGCAATTAGCTACGACAATCATCGTCGCCAGATGGAAAACCTGATTAACGGCATCGAAGGAGACACATCCCACCTTGTCGATGGACGCGAGGGACGCAAAGCAGTTGAAATCATCCTCGCCATCTACCAGTCAAGCCGCGAAGGACGAATTGTCGAACTCCCCCTATAAACGTTCAAGGCTGAACCGCCTCCTGAATTGCCTCCTGGTGAAATTTGACAATCAAAATCGGTAATGTTTTGTGGCATCGGTGCGGTTACAAACACGGACCTACCGGGGTGGGGTTACCGAAGTTGAACGTCAAAACTGATTAGGGAATAACGATCGTTATTCCCTACTGCGATCGCATGTTCTCGCCAGCTTTTCCTCTCTGTGTCTCTGCCTCTTTGCGCCTTTGCGTTAAAATTCTGTAGTAGAAACCGAGTTTTTCCGGCAAAACTCGGTTTCTCTAACATAGCCAGAACCTTCCAATCTTCCACCCTTCCAATCTTCCACCCTTCCATCGCGAAACGCTGTTTTTACGCCTTCATTCGGCGATACTATCCAGCACACGCTGATGCCACGTCCCATTCGTCGCCACAATCCCCCGATTCGCGGTCATCCGCCGCCCTTGCAAGAAATCAAGTCTACGACCCCCAGCATCCGTCACCCTGCCGCCCGCCTCCTCCACAATCAGCATACCCGCCGCGTGATCCCAGATACATTCACGATAATCCAGATGATCTGGATGCGGCAGACGCAGATACACCGACGCATCGCCGCGGGCGACCAAACCGTATTTCACCTGACTATCCATCCGAATTGGCGGCTCCGTTATCTGAAGCCGACGGGCAATGTCAATCTGCGCGTTCTGGTCGCTATGCGTAGACTCAAAGCTCTCCGCGAAACGATGCGGCTCCTCTTTGACGTGGATGGCCTCCGAACCTTCGCCATCCAGTGGGTGCGTCCGCGCCCCTTCACCCCGAACAGCGACAAAGAGCCATCCCCGTTTCGCATCAGGGGCATCCAAGCTCTGGGGCAAGTTCGGGCATCCCAGCACCCCAAATTCCACCGCGCCACCAACCACCAACGCCAACGCGATGGCGTACTGCCCCTTACGCAAAAACCCCTTGGTGCCATCAATCGGGTCTAACGTCCAGAACCGCTCCCTGACTTCTCCTCGTCCTCGGTCAATCCAATTGCAGACCGTTTCCGCTTGAACCGGGGACCGACCAGAAAATCGGTTGACATAATCAACCACCCGCTCCAGAACGTCCCCATTTTCCCGTAACGCCTCAGAATCCTCCTCAGCGACAATGACATCGCTTGGAAACGCATCACCAAGTGCCCGACAGATTAACGCCTGCGCCCCAAAGTCCGCCACCGTCACCGGACTTCTATCCGCTTTCTCCATTGATGAATCTATGCTATCCGCTTGCACCTGCTGACAGAGCCTTGCGGCTTTTCTTACTGCATCAAGAATAGCTTGGTTTTCAGATATCATAAGCAACTTTCATCAAGGTGGCAACTCGGGTTTTAATACTAAAACTTGCTTAAAAATTAAACAATCTCTTTACATCATCCTCATATTTCCCAAAAGACGCTCTGCCAAGCTCCATCATCTTAGACAGCTTATCGGGATGGGATTCCAATAGATTCGTCGCATACTGAACGTCAGTGAAAGAATCATTAACCCGAATGACTTGGACATTAGGAAACAACACCTGCCTAAGCTGCTCAACAGTATTGGTATTTGCCGACAACATTTTTTCAAATAAATTGTATGGCCACCTATTTCGTAAAATTCTATCGTAGAACCCTCTCGGAGCTTGGGGGTATTCTCCAACACCAACACTAAGCATCTTAATTGCATCTAATGGAATTTCAAATGCCTTAACCGCATCTGCCAAAGCAAAGAGAGCTGGGTTATTACCCACAAATCCGCCATCTATTAGCTCCGGATTTCCTTGATTGACTGTCTTCACAGTGACTTTCTCAAAATAGGGAAATGCGGCACAAGAAGCCAAAATAGCGTCAGCAATTTTACACCCGAATCCGGGTTCAAATGTGCTATGTCTCCCGTGTGCTTGTTGCATTATTGAAGACTTAAAAATCATTGGCTTTGCATAGCCGTAGTGCATAGCGACAATACCAATGTTTACTCGGCAGGCATCAAATTTAGCATCCCCGAAAATATCCCGAGCATGTTTTTCCAGTTTACGACTACGACTAGATTTGCGATACGTCTCCATTATGTCAGGAATTGCCGAAAGATAAAGCGCAATAATCTCCTCTATCTTTTTGCCAAGAGATATAAGGGCGGCAATGATAGCACCTGTGCTTGTGCCATATATGAGGTCGAAACATTTGTATAATTCTACATCTGTGAGTCTTTCAAGCTCCCGTAGGAAACCGAGAGAATAGACTCCTTTAGAGCCTCCACCATCCAAGGCAAGTATCCTGAAATCTTCATTACCATTTGAGTTCATTGCCACTGCTCCCATAAAATGAATAACTGACGTGTTGCACCGGAACAGACCGCCTATCTGACCTCGAATTGTACAGGCACTTAATGATATATGAGTTGGCATGTTTCGTCAAGATAAACCCCAAAGATTTATCACGGTTCAACCACTTGCCCATTTTTAACGAGCGGGTCAGAACGCTCCCCAGCCAGATTGACAAGCTTAACTTGGGATAAAGCCAACGTGGATGGTTTGACCGCGACGACCTCAAAGGTGAGGGTGGCAAGCGTACCATCCCCTTTGCCCATCTTCGCGAGTGCGGCTGATGTCAGCGACATGCGTACGGTTGATGCCAGTGTCACACGGTTCTCCTTGAGGACCGGTCGCGCAAAGGACGCGCCCGATGGCAGGTAGTCCCCGTTGGCACTTGAAACATAGCGGAGGGCAGAGGGGTCAAACCCCACGGTTGCCTGATAGTGCGAGACATTTTCCCCGTCCGCAATTTTGATGGCAACCGTAAGTTGTTCACCGATAGCAGGTGATTGCACCGAGGCAGGCGAGACGCTCACCACTGCGTTCGTGGTGGGAGACGGTACGCTTCCCCACAGCAACACCGCGCCTGCCTCATCTCCAGTTGCCAGTAAGGTGCCATGCGGATCGGGGCTGAACGCGATACCGTTGACCCAGTACGCATGCCCCGTGAAGGTGGCTTTGTGTTGCCCCGTAACTGCATCCCATAGCTGCACATCCTTATAATGCCCACTTGCCAACATCCGACCATCCGGACTGAACACCACTCTCTCGACCGAGTGCGTATGCCCCGTGAGAGTAGTTTTATGCGCCCCCGTCACCCCATCCCACAGCCGGATAGTAAAGTCCCTACTCCCACTTGCGAGCGTCGTGCCATCCGGACTGAACGCCACACTGTTGACAACCCCCGTATGCCCCGCAAGGAGGTCAAGGGCTTTACCGGTGTGGGCATCATATATCCAAATTCCGGTACCACTTGCCACTGCCAACCGATTTCCGTCCGGCGAATATGTGATTTGATTTATCTCCCCTTTACCGAGGCGCGCTTTGGCACCTGCGGGCAGATGCCATTGTGGAGACTCTTGAGCGAAGGTATTGACTGAAAATAGGCTTAAAAGCAGAAGTAACGTCACGGTGGTTTTCATGATGGAATTCTCCTTTTTTGGAAGTTCGTGGTTACCATCTGGGATGCAAAGTGTTTGTCAACAAATGCTCACGGACAGATATGGAAATTATCGCCTACGATTCTATATCGCTTGCCGTAGATTGTCAAGTAAATTTAGAAACCGAGTCGGGTCACTTAAAATTCTCGAAAATTGGATTGCCAACTCCAGGCCTCCGAATATTCCCCACCGCTTCCGATTATTACATCTTTATTCCCATCTCTGCGCCGTTTTTCCTCTTCTTCGCGTCTTTGCGTCTCTGCGCCTTTGCGTTAAAATTCTGGATCTCGATCGCAAAACGCTTGACACCATACAACATCAAAGATATAATAATGCTAGAAAAATAGTGTGCATCATATAAGGTGTAAGGTAAGACTTGAGTCAGAAGAGATTCAGGGCATCTCTTCGATTGTGAAAACAGTGGAGAAATCATCATGAAAATGAAAAGCATAAAACATCTCATCGGTTGTACGTTAGTGTTATGTGGCGGGCTACTGGCTATTTTTAGTGCGGCTCCCTTAGAAGATGATGCGCTTGTGTATATGATCAACATTCGTGAAGGAATCGGTAAAGGGTTGCGGGTGTATATCCAGAGAGGGATTCAGGAAGCCGAAGAAGCGAACGCGGATGCCATTATCTTCGACGTTAATACGCCGGGCGGTCTGGTTGTTGCCGCAGTCGAGATAATTGATTCGATTCACCGCACAAATATCCCAACAATCGCCTATGTGAATGCGGATGCGATTTCCGCTGGCGCGATGATTTCGCTCTCCTGCGATCAGATTGTTATGAAACCGGGGGGCGCAATTGGGGATGCCGCCCCCGTCTCAATCACACCCGGAGGGTCAGCGCAAGAAGTTCAGTCAGAAAAAATTATCTCTTATGTTCGTGGGAAGATTAAGGCAACGGCGGAACGTCAAGGGAAAAATCCGGATATCGCCGCCTCAATGGTAGACCAACGGCTCGTGCTTGTCAGAATGACCGATGGCGAAATCGTTGCGTTGCGTCCCGATGCGTACCTGGAACTCAAAGATGCCGGTGAGGAGATGGAAGTGATTGTCGCGGAGGGCGAACTGCTGACCCTAACGGCAGAGGAGGCGACACAATATCATTTGGCAGATGGCTCAGCAGAGACCCTGTCGGATTTGTTGGAAATGTATCAGATTGTGGAGATTAATGAAATACGGAAGGCTTTAACGGAAGAATCGGCACTACAGAAGGAAACAGAATTGGGTTCTACCCGGATAAAAATCATCAAATCCCTTGAAAATGCACGAGTTCAAGAAGTCGCTACCACAGTGGCAGATAAAATTGTATTTTTCATCACAGACCCGATGATCAGTGCAATGCTCCTAGCACTTGGCGTACTTGGGCTGTTTATCGAAATTCGGACACCCGGCTTCGGAGTCCCCGGTATTATGGGCCTGCTCTGTATTGGACTCTTTTTCGGTGGGCACATGTTGAACCAGATTAGCGCGAAATGGGCATTAATCGCGTTTGTGCTTGGCATTGCGTTCCTGCTTTTGGAGGTGTTCGTCATTCCCGGCTTCGGAATTGCGGGTATCGCGGGATTGACACTGATGCTCGGGAGCGTCTTTTATATTTTCGGAACCACTTATGAACTTGAAACCTCTGTTTTCTGGCTCTCCAGTTCAGTTATTATGACTGTGACTTTGGCGATTATTTCTGCCTACTTCCTTCCGAAAACGCGAGCATGGAATAAGTTCGTTTTGGCAACAGAGATGGAAGCGGCACAGGGCTATCACTCCGCGGGCGATGAAGATTTCCAAAGTTATCTAGGGCAGACCGGTACTGCGCTTACTCCTTTACGTCCTGCGGGGGTGGTTCGTATCGGCAACAAACGCATTGACGCACTGACCGCAGGTGATTTCATCGCGTCTGAGAGCCCCATCCGTGTTATTGAGGTCGAAGGCTCAAAAATTGTCGTAGAATCAACAGAGGAGTAGAGGGTGTATCGGGAGTTAGGAACTCATGTGCTGGAGAACAAGGACAACCCTCGACTAGACAACCTGCTTAGTATTCTTTCGGGATTAGGTTTCCAGGTGCGGTTGGAGCTTAAAAAGGCGGGGTTTGGAGGCTCAGAAAAAACGGCATGAAGCAAGGGTGAAATTGAAAACTCTCTACGGAAAAGTTGAAAGCGGTCATTCACATTTTAGAAACCGAGTTTTTTGCGTCTCGTCATCGAGCCATCCGCAAGGATCGGCAAAACTCAGTTTCTCTTGAATAGCCAGAACCAGCACAGCTTCCACGCTTTCGATCCAGCGGATCGCAATGTTTATAGAACCTGATATGCCCCAATTCCCGCGCTCCAGCGGAGCGCAATGTATCTATTTTATATTCAAACTTGCTTAGCAAATTTGAAAAAATAAACAGAACCCGCACCGAGTACTGAAAGTTGCTTATCATGACATGGCTCCCTTTTTTTCTCATCGGATTCGGAATTTTGCTACTGTTCATTGAGATTATCCTCCTACCCGGCTTTGGGGCGGCGGGGATTCCGGGGGTTATCCTTATCGGCACCGGAATAGGCTGGCTCTGGATAACGTCGGGTTGGGAGCTCGCCCTACTTTGCGCTGGTGGAACGCTTGTGATTATCATCCCGCTGGGGGGTTTCGGTTTATGGTACGCTCCCAGAACGAAACTGGGGCGGATGGTCATTCTTGATACCGATATCAGCAGCAGCGACGGGTTCCAAGCCCAGCCGCCAGATTTAGCGAACCTTGTCGGGAAATCGGGACAGTGTGTCAGCCCGCTTCGCCCGGCGGGTATTGCATCAATTGAGGGACAGCGGGTTGATGTTGTCACTCGTGGAGAGTTTGTCGAACCGGACACCGAAGTTGAAGTGATTTCTGTCGAAGGTCGGCGTGTTGTCGTGCGTAGTCTTTAAAAACCATCAATATAAGGAGATGTAACTATGGCTGAATTCGGAAATTTAACGATAGCTATTTTGGCAATAGTGATATTCATTTTTCTGTTTATGTTTTTTTACTTCGTGCCTATTGGGCTATGGATTGCCGCTCAAGCCGCAGGTGTGCGAATTCGCATCGTCGGCGACCTTGTTGGGATGCGACTTCGTCGCGTCAGCCCAAACACGATTGTAAACGCCATGATCAGTGCCCACAAAGCTGGCTTGCAAACCCAAACGGCAGACTTAGAGGCGCATTACCTTGCAGGCGGCAATGTCAGAAACGTCGTGAACGCCTTAATTGCCGCGGATAAGGCGAAGATCGAACTCAATTTTCAACGTGCCGCCGCCATTGACCTCGCCGGGCGGGAGGTGTTTGAAGCGGTACAGGTGAGCGTCAATCCGCGTGTCATCACGACACCAAAGATCAGTGCGGTTGCACTTGATGGGGTTGAACTCATCGCCACGGTCCGCATCACCGTTCGGACCAATATTAACCGACTCGTCGGTGGTGCCGGCGAGGAGACGATTCTCGCCCGAGTTGGCGAAGGCATCATTAGCGGAATCGGTGCGGCGGAAACTTACGAGGATGTCCTCGAAAACCCGGATATTATCTCGAAAACCGTACTTGACCGCGGGCTCGACGCAGGAACAGCCTTCGAGATTCTTTCAATCGACATTGCTGACGTGAACGTTGGCAGAAACATCGGTGCCGAACTCCAAGCCGAGCAGGCTGAAGCTGACCTCGTCGTTGCCCAAGCGAAGGCGGAGGAGCGGCGCGCCCTCGCAGTCGCCCGCAAGCAGGAGATGACAGCGCAAGTTCAAGAGATGCGCGCCGAAGTAGTTAAAGCAGAAGCCACAGTGCCTCGTGCTGTCGCCGGCGCGTTTCGAGCAGGGAATTTAACAATAGATCGCACATAGAATCACAAAGTCACCAAATGGAATTTTAAGGAGGACACCTCAAATGATTTCTTTACCGATTATCATCCTAGCTGTGGTAGTCATCGTTTTTTTTGTTTTTATAACATCGTTTATCCCGATTGGCCTCTGGATCACTGCGCTTGCCGCAAACGTTAAGGTTGGCATTTTCGATCTCGTTGCCATGCGGCTTAGGCGCGTTCCGCCGAAAGCGATTGTCGAACCACAAATCAACGCTACAAAAGCGGGGCTTAATTTGTCGATCGATAATCTCGAAGCGCACTACCTGGCTGGCGGGAAGGTCGGAAGTGTCGTTTCAGCACTCATCGCAGCGGATAAAGCGAATATTGAACTCCAGTTCACTCAGGCGGCGGCAATCGATTTGGCAGGAAGGGATGTCCTAAATGCTGTGCAGGTAAGTGTCACCCCGGAGATTATCGACATCCCCACAAGAGAGGATGCCAGCCCTGGAATCACTGCCGTTGCAAGGGACGGTATCCAACTCATCGTCAAGGCACGGGTGACGGTACGGGCAGATATTGACCGTCTCGTTGGAGGTGCCACTGAGGAGACGATTCGCGCTCGCGTCGGCGAGGGAATTATCACCACAATCGGCTCTGCGGTGAGTCACAAGGAGGTCTTGGAAAGTCCAGTTCGGATTTCGGAGACGGTTCTTGAGAAAGGACTTGCTGCCGGCACCGCCTTTGAAATTTTGTCAATTGACATTGCTGACATCAACGTCGGTGAGAATATCGGTGCGAAACTACAAACCGATCAGGCGCAGGCAGAGTTGAAAATTGCCCGGGCGAAAGCGGAAGAGCGACGCGCCAGAGCAGAGGCAGAGGAGGAAGAAAATAAAGCACTCGTTGAAGAGATGACCGTCAAACTGGTGGAAGCGGATGCCGAAGTTCCCCTTGCTGTTGCAGATGCCTTTAACTCAGCCCAGATGAGCGTCCTAGAATACTATGACTTCCGAAACATCGTTGCGGACACGGAAATGCGCCAAGCCATCGCTTCCCCTGGCGGTGAACAAGAGACGACCCGTTCATCGCACTCGCTTGGGCTTTCATAATGCCCAACACTTCATAATACCGAACACAGAGCGAACCCAAAACCCAGCCCCCGTGGGTGGCAAATCCCCAGGCCCGTGGGTGGGAAATCCCCAGGCCCGTGGGTGGGAAATCCCTTTCCCACCCTTCGGATCAAACGTCATAATGACTTTTCAAACAGGCTATAAAAAATTAACTTACACGAGGTAACCCTCCATGGAAGACTGGATTCAAATTATCCCTATAGTTGTCATTGTACTTCTTGCACTGCTGAACTTCGTGCGAAAGACGATGCGGAAACAGCAGGAACCGCAGGTTTCTTTGGAAGATGAACAGGAAGTTGCCTTGCCGCCCTGGGGCAACCTCCTGCCTACTGACAACCCGGCTAGCCAACTCGGCATGGAAGAAGAATTGCCATCCCGTCCGGCCGAACCTGAAACAGCATCAACATCCCAATCGGTAGAGTCGGCTTCTGAGGCACCATCGCAAGGTGAAACGCCACGGCCCAGTGTAGCGGCTGATGCGGCATCCCGACCCAATTCCGCCGCAATGGGCCCTCAACGCGATACAACGCTAGTTGCGACAATTGCAGGCATCCCCCTCTCACCCCAGACGTATCGTCAGGGAATCATCCTATATGAGATTCTCGGAGCACCGAAATCGCGTCGTGGGTCACGCCGGTCCGGTTCGTAGAAGAAAAATTTGACGCAAGGGTGCGAGGGGCGCAGAGATGTTCTGCTTTGCGCCCTTGTGTCTTTGCGTTTATTTTTCACGAAGGAGAGCAATAACATGCGAATCAGATTATCGGTTGTATGCGTTTCTATCAGTGTGCTCATGTTGCTACACTGGAATTTTGCCCAAGCTACGCCGAAAAAGATCGGGCTTATTTATGATACAGGCGGGCGCGGAGATCTGTCGTTCTGTGATGCCTCCTACACCGGTGCGAAAAAGGCAACCGATAAATGGGGCCTCAAGCTCAAAGAGATTACGCCCAGGCAGAGCACTGACATCGAACTTGTGCTTAGGGAACTCGCTCGATTGAAATATGAACTGATTATCGGGGTCGGTTTTCTTTTTTACGACCCAATGATGCGTGTGGCGGCTGAATTTCCAGAGGTGAATTTTGCGATTGTTGATATCGAAGTAGATAGACCAAATGTTGCCTCGCTGGTCTTCAAAGCGCGTGAAGGCACTTACCTCGTCGGGGCTATCGCCGCAATGAAAACAGAGACCAATAAAATCGGGTTCATCGGTGGGATGAACGTTCCGCTGCTCCATCGTTTCGAGGTGGGATATCGGGCAGGTGCCGCGGCAATCAACCCAGAGATTGAAGTGCTGGTTGATTATGCAGGTGTTACGCCAGACGCTTTCAGCGACCCCGCGAAGGGGAAGGAACTCGCGCTCGCACAATACAATAAAGGCGCAGACATCATCATTGCGGCGGCGGGTGCGACCGGCTTGGGAATCCTTGAAGCCGCCAAAGAGAAGCAGAAGTATATTATCTGGGTTGATGCAAATGGAAACCATCTCGCCCCTGGACTGGTACTGACCAGCATGATTAAGGGGGTAGAACTCGCCATCTACCAAACGATTCAGCACATCGTTGCGGGAAGTTTCACAGGCGGAACGAAGGTTTACGGTGTCAAAGAGGGCGGAATTGAATACACCGTTGACGAGCACAATCGTGACCTGCTATCCGACCAGATTTTGGAGCGAGTTGAAGAACTAAAGCGCAAAATCATCGCCGGGGAGATTGTCGTGCCCTCGAAAAGGGAAGATGTGAAGTGACCGTTTGGACGGTTTGAGGTGCGCCCCCTCCGTCTCCGAAAGCACTTTGAAGCTAAGGATAGATTCCCGATGACATCACACCCCCTAATCACGATGCACAACATTGTCAAACGATTCGGGAATATCCTTGCAAACGATCAAGTAGACTTTTCGCTTCAGAGCGGTGAAATTCACGCTATTGTCGGTGAAAACGGTGCGGGAAAATCGACGCTGATGAAGATTCTCTACGGGCTTCATCGGCCGGACGACGGAGAGATTCGCTTCCGTGGCAAGCGCATTGAGATTGACACCCCACGCACAGCCATCCAACTCGGCATCGGTATGGTGCAACAGCACTTTACCCTCATCCCCGCCTTAACAGTGCTTGAGAATATCGTCCTCGCAAAAGAGCCGCACAGATACAAGCTCTTTCTCGATTACCCAAAATCGCACCGCGAAATTGACGCGCTCAGTACGCAACTCGGATTCGACCTTGATCCCAACGCCACGGTTGAGTCTCTCCCGATTGGCCATCAGCAGTACACGGAAATTCTAAAGGCACTCTATCACGGGGCGGAACTCCTAATCCTCGACGAACCGACAGCACTGCTCGCTCCACAAGAGGTCGCTGGGCTATTCAATTGCCTGCATGGTTTGAAGCGCGATGGCAAAAGCATCATCCTGATTACGCACAAACTTCGTGAGGTGATGGAAATTGCGGATTCAATTACGGTGATGCGTAATGGGAAGTCAATTGCGTCGTTTCCGACGGCAGAGACCGATATTGCCCAATTGTCCGAGTTGATGATTGGGGAACACTTCGAGCAAACCGCTCCCCCTGCTTCCGTAGCGCATGGAGCAGGGGAGTCAGTTCCGCCGATGTTGTCCCTAAAAAATGTGACCCTACGGGCAAAAAACGGACGCAAGCTACTTGATGAAATTGAACTCGAAATCTTCAGCGGGGAGATTGTTGGGATAGCCGGGGTATCGGGAAATGGGCAGAGCGAACTCATTGAAGCGTTAACGGGGATGCGGAAAATTGATGGCGGCGACATCATCCTCAACGGCAGGTCAATCGCGAACTGTTCATCGGCAGAAATTCGTCAATTGTCCGTGGCACATCTCCCCGCCAATCGGCACCGGCACGGTATCAGCCTTCTCGATTCAATTGATGAAAACCTAATCATTGGACAGCACAACCGCTCCCCATTTTGTCAGCACGGACTACTTAGGCGGAAAGCCATCCGGAATTTCGCGAGCGAGGCGGTTGAGAAGTACGAAATCCGCCTGAGCGGTCTGTACGCCCCGATTTCGACGCTGTCCGGTGGCAACCAGCAGAAGGTGGTCGTCGCACGGGAATTGGAAAGTCAGCCAGACCTAATCATCGCCGCCCATCCCACGCGAGGGCTCGACATCAACGCGACAGCATTCGTCCATCAGCAACTTCTTAACGCACACAACCGCTCCAAGGCTGTTCTGCTGGTCTCCGCTGACCTTGACGAACTTTCGAGCTTGAGCGATCGAATCGCAGTGATGTACAATGGGCGTATCGTAGGTGTTGTGCCGCGCGCTGAGATGAACGAAGCGAAACTTGGGGCGTTGATGGCTGGCACGGTGGGCAATCACAGTTCATAGATTCAAATAACCGATAGCCTCGGCTTGATTGCGGAAAACGCCGAACAAGTCTAGGCATCCGACTCAGGAGGAAACTTTGCAACCTGTCACTTTTCAGGGCGTTCTTGCCGCAAGTCGCGTCGTTTACCGTTTTCTGAAACCGACGCCGTTAATACACTATCCAGAGTTATCCGAAACCCTCGGTTTCGATGCTTGGATAAAGCACGAAAATCATCAACCGACTGGGAGTTTTAAGGTGCGCGGAGGCTTAAATTTCATCAACCAACTTCCCTACGAACAGCGACAGCGCGGTGTGACAACCGCCACCCGCGGAAATCACGGTCAGTCCATTGCTTATGCGGCGCAACAATTCGGTGTCCGGGCGACCATCGTTGTGCCACACGGTAACAATCCAGAAAAAAACAGTGCGATGCGCGCTTACAGGGCAGAGTTAATCGAACACGGCAAGGATTTTGATGAAGCGCGTGAGCTATGCGAAAAACTGGAACGTGAACGTGGGCTTTATTACATCCATCCGTGCAACGAACCTGCGTTGCTCCACGGTGTAGGGACCTACTCATTTGAAATCTTTGAAGCACTGCCGGACGTGGATGCGATTATCGTCCCGATTGGCGGAGGGAGCGGTTCGTGTGGGGCAATTACTGTCGCGCAAGCGATTAACCCGAATGCGAAAGTGATTGGTGTGCAGGCAGAAAATGCCCCTGCGGTTTATCGCTCATGGAAGGCAGGGCGAAAGATTGAGACGGATTCATCAGATACCATGGCAGACGGTTTGGCGACGCGAGTGACCTTCGATCTGCCGTTTTCGATTCTCAAGGATGGAATCAGCCAAATTATTCTGGTGAGTGAGGAAGAAATCTGCGATGGGATTCGGATGGCGTTGCGGTATACACACAACCTCGCAGAAGGTGCCGCCGCCGCCACAATTGCCGCTGCTCGCAAACTGAAAGCAGAACTCGCAGGTCAGAAGGTTGTGATGATAATGAGTGGCGCGAATCTAGACAGGGAAACGCTCATTTCCATCCTTGGTTCGTAGTAGCACATCGAGGCAAGGATGCCTCTCCCACAGTGGGCGGGAGATCCTTCTCCCGATTTCACATCGAGGCAAGGATGCCTCTCCTACAGCACTAGCCACGAAGCAGAGACCGCCCCACGATTAACGCAAGCACACATACAACGGTTGTTAGGGTGCGCTTTTCACTTTTCAGCGCGCGAGAGAGGGAGAAATCGTGTGCGGACGGGTTGGGATAAGCGCGAAGGCGAGGCAGGAAGCGCGGAACAGCGTTGTAGTAGTGTTGGAATGCGGCACCGCAGGTTTGAGACAGATAGGTCTCTTCAGAGCGGATAATCGGTATGTATTGGGCAAAATAACCGACGCCGAGAACTGCGCTCATCCAATACACATTGGCAACCCAACACATACCGAGACTGAGGAACAGATTCCCCAAATAAAGCGGATTTCTGACGTGCTGATAAGGTCCTGCTGTCACAAGCGAACGGGCGGCCCCCAACGTCCGCCCTCGCGTTGACGCACCTGCGTATCCCACAGCCCAGACGCGAATCCATTCACCGAAAAGCAGGAACGGTGTGCCGATTGCTATCGAAATCGGTGTGGAATGGGAAAAGTATATCAGAATGAGAATAAACGGAATGGGGGTAAGGCTCCGAAGTCGAAAGAGCAGTTGGCCTACTCGGTGTGTGAAACGTGAGGCGTTAACGGTAAGGCGGTCTTCCATTTGGATGCTCCAATTCCCTCCTGCTCACTTGGGCGTTCTCCAGAGGAGTATTCCCCCGACAATCCCATACAACACATTGGCCCCCCAGCAAGCGATAAAAGGATGAAGTTTTCCATTTTCACTAAGTCCTTCAAGGGTTGCAAATGAAAGTCCCCAATAGATAAAACTGAGCAAAAATGCGATGACCAATCCGGCGAAAAAGCCCGCTTTGCCAAACCGAATGGCAATCGATGCCCCGATGAGCACAACGACAAACGCCGCAAACGGATAAGCCATCTGATGGTGCATCTTCACCTGTTCCCGTCGGGTTGCCTGCCCAGCCCTTCGCTTGTACGCAATCTGCTCGCGGAGTTCCTTAATCGTCATGCTGCGTAGGTCTTTATCGCTCCCAGCAATCTGTTCCGGGTCTTCCGCCCGTTCAAACTGTTTGGTCTCAAATGGTTCAAAATAAACTTCTGTACCGTGGTCAAAACGGCGAACCGAGCCGTTGACAAGGTCCCACTGATTTGAAGTCCACGTCGCCGAATCTGCGAAAATTAAGTGGCGCAGATTGTCCACCGCGTCAAATTCGTAAATTGTCATCCGCTGAATTGTATTGTCCTTCAGATTAAGATTCTGGATATAAAATAACCGATTGTCTTGCCCCTTGAAAACCACATTTCGGTATCTTCGGAACGGCACTTTTCTTTTCAGTTGAGCCGCCCGATGGTAGGCGGGGGCGGCAACTTGGTCGTAAAAGCCAGCGAAGAGCCCACAAATCAGTAGCGTCGCAATCAGGATGGGGGTCACCACACGATAAACGCTCACACCCGCTGCCTTCATTGCCGCTAGTTCATTATTTCTCACCATCCGGCCAAGGAGAAAAAAGACGGCAATAAATCCGGCAATAGGAACAACCTCCATGATTCGCCGAGGGGCCTGATACAGAACAATTTGAACGGCTGTCCAGTAAGCGATATCGTCATCGAATCGCTTGACATCCTTGTCCAAAAAACGAACGATAACGACAAGGGCCATAAGGAAAACAAGCACCAGCACGAATGTTCTCAGATATTCTACTAAGATGTACCGGTCTAAAATCCGAAATCCGACTTGGCTCAGGTCTACCCCCTTCGTTACCCCTCTTGATGGACTTTTACCGGACGCTTGAGCGGATTCCGATTTGACCAACGAGGAGCCGTCTTCGATTTCTACCGAAGATGCGGCAGTATCAGACTCAAGTCGCGATTGCTTGTGCCGAAACCGGCGCGCCTTTAATCTGCCTGACAACATTGTGTGTGCATTGAATCCCAAACCTAACAAACCGATAACAATGTTAGGAATCCACATCGCGAAGCTAGGGGGTAGTGCCTCGTTGCGGCCCGCCTCCTGTCCAAACTGGAGTAGCAGGTAGTATATCAGAATCAGCATCAACCCGATGCCAGCACCGACCATTTTTCCACTCCGTTTCACCATCAATCCAAGCGGCACACCAATCAGGCCAAACGCCAAACACGCAAAAGGGAGGGCGAATTTTTTGTGATATTCAACCTTGGCACGTCGCAACTGGCCCGGGAGGAAAGTGTCGTCTGGTGAGAGATTAACACGCCCTTCTAAGTCCTCAATGTGAGCTTTGAGGCGAGAGATTTTCATGCTTCTCGGTCTTTTAGACTCAAATTCTGTGCGTTCCAGCGTTTCGGTAAAATTGAGTGCAATTTTCTGCTTCTCAAAGGTGGTCACACGGAACCCCTCGGCATCTCCTTGCACCGATTCGTAAGTGACCCCGTTATTCAGTTTTAACCAAGCCTGGCCTGCTTCAAAGTCAATTATTGCCTCATCGGCCCTGATTAAACGAGGCCTCCCCGACCATATCGAATCCCAGACCTTAACATTCTGTAGGTGTTTGGTTTTCTCATCAATGTCTTCGTACATCCAAAGTTTGCCTTCACGTTCCAACTCCTTCATGATTACGCCCTCTTCAAAAACAAACGCAGGATTTCGCCTACTAATGTCCCGCTTCAAAGCGAGATAAGCGACATTGCCACGCGGTAGGGCATAGTCCATAAAGCCGAGGTCAACCAGACTGAGTAAAATAGCCATCAACAACAGTGGAATCAGAATCTGATGAAAACCGACCCCGTGGGCTTTCATTGCGGTAATCTCGTTATCCGTCGAAAAACGCCCAAGGGCGAGCAAAATACCCACGAGCACTGACATCGGTAGCGTCACAACAATCGTCGCTGGCAAAACATAGACCAGTAACTCGATGAGATAACGGGGGCTAATCCCTTTTTGCACAAATAGCTTAGTCAACCGAAAAATCTCGTCTAGGAGAAGAATGGAAGTGAAACAGAGTAGTGCTAAAAAAAAGGGGGGGAAGAATTCTTTGAGCGTGTATCTGGTTAATAGTTTCAAATCTGTACGGCTCCGAAGGTGGGTGAGATGCACCAATTTCCACTGTATTTTACCTTAATGGTTTTCCCATTCGCAAGCCATTAGTTGTTGTAGGTAGATGGAATCTTCATTAAATAGGCGAAGAGTGTGTAAAGTTATCAGTTCACAGAAATGATACTGTGGGAGCGACTCAGGTATGCAAGAGCCTTCCCGCCCACAATCAAGTGCTGTCGTCCTCTTCCGAATCAGGATTGGCTTTTTTTGTGTTGTGGTGCGCTAAGTGTTCAATGTAATTCTGATTTTGACGAACTATTTCCCCCTCAATCTTTGTCCGTTCAACACGCGCCTCATCTCTAATCGCTTTCCGATCAAAACGCGCCCCATCTTCAATCGCTTTTCGTTCATCACGCGCGTCATCAAACCCCTTGTTCATTTCCACCCTAATCAATTGCCGATCAGCCTCCGCGTCATCAAACCCTTTGCTCATTTCCTCCCTAATCAATTGCCGATCAGCCGCCGCGTCATCAAATCCTTTGCTCATTTCCTCCCTAATCAATTGCCGATCAGCCGCCGCGTCATCAAATCCTTTGCTCATTTCCTCCCTAATCAATTGCCGATCAGCCGCCGCGTCATCAAATCCTTTGCTCATTTCCTCCCTAATCGCTTTCCGATCAGCCGCTCCCTCTTCTTTAATCTCTTTCCGATCAGCTTCCGCTTCCTCAAATCTCCTATTCATTTCTAAACGAAGTGCTTCAATGGCCCTATCGACAGCTGATGTCAAATCTTCTTTAAGAGATCTCAAGTCTTCTTTAGTAACGCTATTCCTATTGAATTTCAATAGCGCAATAATTAGCGTTACAAAAACACCAAGAACAGCTATCAATATAGCCCACAACTGAATTGTCTCTGCCATGGTTGACTCTCCTTTGCTTCATAAGCCTAGTTGTTACCGATTCCAGACCTTATTCTTATTAAGGTGATAGCTTGCTTGAATTTTATAATATCATGAAAGACAAAATTATTCAACCCAAATATTTTCTGCTTTTTTGTATTTGATGCCGATGACAAGAAAAAGCACCAAAATTCCTTGATTTTTGGATGATTGTATGACACAATGTAGTCATGCTTGTCCTGTCCGCTGAAGTTGAAAAGAGGAATGCCATAATGACCGACCTCAAACCGCTGGTCTGCATCATTATGCTTTCACTCGGTCTGTGTGCTTGTAACAGTGATGAAGCGGATTTGAACGGTAAAGACCCGCAAGAGATCATCTCTGAAATTGATGGTGCAAAGATGCGTCTCATACCCGCGGGGGAGTTTGAGATGGGAGACCACCTTAATATCGGTGAGGATGATGAACATCCCGCTCACACGGTTTATCACGATGCGTTTTACATGGATATATATGAAGTAACGAATGCTCGATACAAGAAATTCTTGGATGCCACCGATCGCGAGCCGCCCGCGTTTTTCGACGACCCGAGATTCAATAAACCAGACCATCCCGTTGTGCAGGTCAGTTGGCACGATGCCATTGCATACGCCCGTTGGGCAGGCAAAAGTCTGCCAACAGAAGCGCAGTGGGAATATGCGGCGCGGGGTGGATTGGTTGGCAAGAGATACCCGTGGGGGGATACCATCACCCGTGATGACGCGAATTATGGAGGCACAGGCGGTCAGGATAAATGGAAGTATACTTCGCCGGTGGGTTGGTTCGCTCCCAACGGCTTTGGGCTCTATGACATACTGGGGAACGTCTGGGAATGGTGCATTGATGAATACGACAAGGATTTCTATGCCAAAAGCCCGCGTGAAAATCCGGTGTTCGGTAAACAGACTATTCCAGCAGGCGTTGATACATTTCGTACCCTGCGAGGCGGCGGTTGGGGCGGCAATCCGACCGAATTTCGCGTGGCAGACCGTTGGTATCATTTGAGTACTGAGAGTAGCATCGGATTTCGTTGCGTTCAGAGTGTTGTTCGCAAATGATCAGATAAATCCGATGGCTACGTTGCCTGCGAACTCAACCGAAAGGAAATAGATGGCAACCAATAATACCCTGATTCCAACAAGCACTATTGGAAGTTATGCACCGCCGAGTTGGCTCTGTGTCGCATTAGACAGCATCGCACGCGGTGAATTTGGTGAAACCGATGTTGAGGAGACCCTTAATGATGCCGTGCGAATCGCCATAACCGACCAAGAGCAGGCGGGCATTGACATTGTTACCGAAGGCGAAATGCGACGACAAGATTTTGTGCTCGGGTTCTATGACCTGCTTACCGGTATTGCGGAACAACCCGCTCCACGGACGAAGGGCCCCGACGGCCATGACCAGCGGGGAAAGTGGCTTGCGCTTGAACCGATTAAGGCACCTCAAGGGCTTGGAATCATCAAGGAGTTTGTGTTCGCTCAAACGCAGACAACCAAGCCGATTAAGGTAACGTGTCCGGGGCCGTTTACCCTTTCAGGGCGGATTCAAACGGGTGATGTTTACAAAGACCGCATTGAGGTTGCCTACGTGCTGTCAGAGATTGTCAATACCGAGTTGAAGAGCTTGGTTGATGCCGGTGTACCCTTCATTCAACTTGACGAGCCATCCTACGCTGTATATCCTGACCGACCGCAGGAATTTGTTCAACTGTTTAACAAGGTTGTCGAAGATGTGAATGCAAAAATTGGGCTACACATCTGCTTCGGGAACTATCGAGGCAGAGCCGTTGGCAAACGTCAATATCGCCCTCTGTTTCCGCATATCTTGGACGCAAATTTTGACCAACTTGCCCTTGAGTTTGCGAATCGTGAAATGGTTGAAATTGAGCTATGGAGCGAATTTCCAAGTGATAAGGAACTTGCGGCGGGGTTGATTGATGTCAAAAACTACTACGTTGAGACCCCGGAAGATGTCGCCACACGGTTGCGAACTGTGCTGGCGCACGTTGAACCGGATAAATTATCAATTACGCCGGATTGTGGCTTCAGCCAGACCGCCCGCTGGGCGGCATTCGCAAAATTGAAAACGATGGTCGCGGGGACAGAAATTGTCCGCCGTGAATTGATGGGATAACCACACTGAAAGGAGTGGACGCAAAGGACAAAGACCGCACAAGGACAAACCCCTTCCTTGTTCTCTTCCAACCTTCCATTCTTCCATCCCTAATCCATTTGGAGAAAATTATGTCAAACAGACCGATGAACAAGAAAATACCGACGCTCGAAGAAATTCGGGACGACTTTGACAAATTCATGAAAGACAAATATGGAGCTCATGTCCATTTCAATATGTCAGAGGCGAAAACGTCTGAAAACGAAGCAGATGACGAAAATACACCCAGCCCAGAAAAGAAACGATTAAATCTGAAATTTGACCTCAAACCTAAGGAGGTTAAGCAGTATTTAGACCGTTATGTAATCGAACAGGATGAGGCAAAGAAAGCACTTTCCATCGCCGTGTGTGACCACTACAACCATGTGAGAGAATGTGTTGAAGACCCAAAACGGGTAGACGAGGATTATTCCAAGCAGAACGTCATTATTCTCGGGCCGACAGGTGTGGGCAAAACGTACATGATTCGGCATATCGCCAATCTCATCGGTGTGCCGTTCGTCAAGGCGGATGCAACCCGATTTAGTGAAACGGGTTATGTCGGCGCAAATGTCGAAGACCTCGTGCGAGATCTGGTGACGCAGGCAGATGACGATGTGGAACTCGCCCAGTACGGCATCGTTTATCTCGACGAGGCGGACAAGCTCGCAACCCCGCCAAACATTATCGGGAGAGATGTCAGCGGACGCGGTGTGCAGATCGGTCTGCTCAAGCTGATGGAGGAAACGGAAGTCGATCTTCGCGGCGGTTACGACGTGGCATCTCAGATGAAAGCGGTCATGGAATTCCAGCAGAAGGGCAAAGTCGAAAAGCTGATTCTCAACACACGCCATATTCTTTTTATTATCAGCGGCGCATTTAATGGGTTGGCGGACATTATTAAGAAGCGAAGGAATCAAAGCAGCATCGGTTTCAATGCAACAGTCCAAGGCGAGCAAGCGGAGGATGACCATCTGGAGCATGTCACGCCACAGGACTTCATTGAGTTCGGTTTTGAGCCAGAGTTCATTGGTCGTTTACCGATTCACGTCGTCTGTCAAAATCTGACTGCCGATAGTCTGTACCACATCTTGAGACACTCGGCCGGATCGATTATCCGCCAGTATGAACAGGCATTTCGCGCTTACGGCATTGATGTGATGTTCTCGGATGTCGCGTTGCACAAAATCGCAGAGCAAGCCCACCTGCACAAAACAGGAGCACGCGCATTGATGACCGTCTGCGAAAAAACATTGCGGGACTACAAGTTCGAGTTGCCGTCTTCAGGCACTTCCGAATTCGTGGTGACGGAACAGGTGATTGAGGAGACAGCCGATGAATTAAAGCGGATTGTCGAGGATGCAAGCTACAACCGTCACATCGTGATGCGTGAACATATCCGCCGATACGAGGAGGACTTCTTAAACGACCATCAGACGCGGATTCGGTTTGATGATGAAGCAACAGACCGCATCTGTCAAATGGCGATTGACCAAGAGCGCAGACCCAAAGAGATTTGCGATGAGATGCTTCAAAGTTATCAACACGGATTGAATCTCATTAAACAGAACACAGGAAGAGATGAGTTTACGTTCACCAAAGCGGTTTTAGATGACCCTGATGTTGTGCTTGAACGTTGGATTCGCGATTCCTATGCCGTAAAATCGAAGGAAGAGGAAAAGGGCGAGGATGGTTGACAAAGTGCTCAACGGTATTGTACAATTAGACAGACAACGCAATACATCAGGAACGGCTCAAACAGAGATGGGCCAAAGGAGAATCGCATGAATATAAGGAGCACTGTATGATTCGCACAGCGGTTGTCGGATACGGTTACGCTGGCAAAGCGTTTCACTCCTATCTCGTCGGACTTGCAGACGGATTGGAGCTCTACGCGATTGCTACGCGTAGCCCAGAACGACGCCAAGCGGCAGCAAGCGACCATCCGAATGTCAAGACTTATGAAACCATTGACCAAGTTGTTGCTGACAGGGACGTAGACCTCGTCGTGCTTGCGACACCGCATGACACACACGCTGAACTCGCAATCAAGGCGATGGATGCTGGAAAACATCTCGTCACGGACAAAATTATGTGCATGAACGTGGCTGAAGCGGATGCCATGATTGAGGCGAGCCAGCGAAATAATGTCGTGTTGAGTGTCTTTCACAATCGCCGTTGGGATTGGGATTATCTGACGGTTAAGAAGGTAATTGAGGAGGGGTTGCTCGGAGAGCCGTATCTCTTCCAAGCTGGCATTATGCGGTACGGTCAACCGCGTGGGTGGCGTGGGGTGAAAAAACAGAGCGGGGGCATTCTATTTGATTGGCCCGCACATTTTGTTGACCAAGCCCTACAGTTCGTCAATTCGCCGGTGAAAACGGTCTTCTGTGATGTTCACTACGGGACGCGGTGGGACATAGACATCGGCAATTACGCGCACCTCACCATTAAATTTGAGAATGGCACTCGCTATCAGATTGAAATTAGCAATCTTGCCAAGGTGGAAAAGCCGCGTTGGTATGTTATCGGCGATAGCGGAGGGTTGATTAAGTACGGGCTAGACCCGCAAGAAGGACCGATGGTCGCTGGCAACATTGATGCCGCAGAGGAAGACCCCGCCAACTATGCCAAAGTCTGGACAGAAGCGGGTGGCGAAAACCATGAACTCGTTATCGAGAGTGTCAGAGGCTCTTGGAAATCGTACTATCAGAATATCTCTGATGTCCTGAACAAAGGTGCAGAGATTATCGTCAAACCGGAGGAAACTAGACAACTGATGGAGGTCTACGATGCCGCGATGCGTTCCTCAGAAACAGGGGAAGCGGTTCAGTTCTAATCATCCTGCTCAATTTGTGGGCACCGTTGTTCATTTTCTGTACGGTTCTGCGGCAATGAAAACCGTTTATCACGATGGATAAAGGGACTTTGGGGTTGGCACAGCATTTGCGCTTAGTGAGACTACAGACGCATCGGACTGAACGCATCCCACAGTCCGAATTGATATCAACTTAACTGCTAAGTTATGGAGGTTTGTACAATGAGAATCAAAAACTGGTTTCACTCTTTGCCCTGCATAGCGATGGGGGTCATCCTTGTTCTGGCCTTAACCGCGTATGCCAACGAACATGAATCCTACGAAGAACTTGATAAAGAGGTTCTAGCCGCCATTGACCGAGGGCTCGAATGGTTGAAAACGCAACAGAAAGAAGATGGTGCCTTTCACGACCATCCGGGGGTAGCGGGTTTGGCACTGACGGCGTTCTTAAAACATCCACACAATAAATACGCAGAGGCAAAAACTCCGTTCATTCAGAAATCAATCAAAGTATTGTTAAAGTTACAACAGCCGAGTGGCGCAATCTTTGACATCAACAAGCCACCGGCCATGCCGAACTACAATACTTCTGTTTCGCTCATGGCACTTTCATCAACCCAAAATCCGAAATACAAAGATGCAATCGCGAAAGCTCAGGCGTTTATCAAAGGACTTCAGATAACAGATGAGAGTAGCGTTTACTTTGGCGGAATCGGCTATGGAAGTCGGGAGAGCGTCAACGATCTCTCCAATATGAGTTTTGCCATCCAAGCCCTCAAAGAGAGTGGCTCCAATGAGAAGGAAGTTTGGGACAAAGCGATCAAATTTCTTGAGCGATGTCAAAACCGTAGTGAGAGCAACGACCAGAGTTGGGCTGGCAACGATGGCGGATTTATCTACGCCCCTGATGGCGAAAGTAAATCAGGAGAGCATAGGTCTTACGCAAGCATGACTTACGCGGGGCTATTAACCTTTATCTATGCCAACGTGGACAAAGACGACCCGCGTGTGGCAGCGGCTGTGGACTGGATCAAGAAGCATTTTACGGTCGAAGAGAATTACGGCATGGAAAAACAGGGGCTCTACTACAATTACCACACCATGGCGAAAGCCCTAACTGCCTACGGCGAACCTATTATTGTAGATGCCAAGGGAGTTTCACACGATTGGTACAGAGAACTGGCAATGAAACTGATCTCTGAACAGTCCAGTGAGGGCTTCTGGCAAAATGGGGAGAGTCGTTGGTTTGAACGAGACCCGGTGCTCGTGACCGCCTATTCCGTGCTCGCCCTAGCAACTGCTTATCGGGGTAAATAAAATTATAGAACACTGTTCTAAGCCTAAGCGATTCGCTTAGGCTTTTTTTATATGCTGTGGTTCCCTTGATGAGTTTTGACGTTCAACTTTCAATTCCCTTCAAACGTATTGGTACACCCAAAGTTATGATAAAATTACTGGTTTTGATTGTCAAATTTCTAGAATTTAATGACACCTATTCTATACCTAAGTCACTGCGGTTCAAGCATCGGTGGCGGTGAGCGGCAGCTTTATCTGCTGGTTACTGCCTTAGAGCGAAGTCGCTACCAACCGCTCGTCGTGTGCCCCGATGACGGTCTTTTTGCAGACCAGCTCCGTCATGTCGACATCCCGACGACTATCCTTCCACTTCCCGCGTGGCGGAAGGCGAGCTCTTTCGGTTCCCGTTCCACCGCCGCCCGTCAACTCATCCAATTTGCCAAACAACACCGCATCGGACTTATCCACACCTCCGACTCATGGTTCAACCCTTACGCCCTTCGGGTCAGCAACGCGTTAGGGATGCCATCCGTGTCTCACGTCCGCACACCAATTCGTCGAGACCAAGTCAGAAAATACCATTTCAAAGAAATCTCATCCATCATCACAATCTCAGAGCGGTTCAAACCGCCGTTGCTTGAGGCGGGGGTTCCACCGGAGCGATTGACATTCATCCACGACGCTGTCAATTTAGACGATTTCAACGCTGAATCGGCAACCCCTAACGTGCTCAAGCGGGAGTTCGGGGGTGATGGCGCAGTGCTGATTGGGCTTGTGGGGCGGATTGAACCGTTCAAAAAGCAGGTTGAATTCCTCAAGGCGGCAGAGATTCTCCTCAAATCGCGGCAGGACGTGCGTTTTTTTCTCATCGGCGGCATCCAATCGGACAACTACTTCCAGCAGGTCAAAAGGATTATCAGTGATAGAGGGCTTGGAGATTATGTCCTCTACATCGGGGCGCGGGATGATATGCCAGATGTGTTGACGGATTTAGACATCCTTGTTACACTTTCGGGAGGTTCAATCGTTTTCGAGGCGATGGCGTGCAGTCTTCCCGTAATTTTGGTGCGGAATATGCCGCCATCCAACCTGAGTTGGGAGATTGTTAAGGATGGAAAAACAGGATTCCTAATTCGGGAGGAAGAAAGCGAACCGCTCGTTGAGGCGATGATTCGGCTCATTGACAATTCGGAACTTAGGAAGCGGATGGGGCAGGCGGGTCGCAGGTGGGCTGAGGAGGAGTTTAGCCACCACCAAATGACTCGACGGACAGAGGTGCTCTATGACCAACTGCTGGCTGAAAAATCGGATTGAAATTGTTGTAGTTTTCTCAAATATCGGTTATAATTAATTGCATCGAATTTCACGCATTACCACGTCATGAAAGGAATCACCTATATGCTCATTCAAGAACAGATCGATTTTTACCATGAAAATGGCTATCTCGGCGTTGAAAATGTGCTTTCGGATGAGGAGATTTCGGACTTGCGTCGAGTTACGGCTGAATTCGTTGAGAAATCCCGCGAGGTCACTGAACACACCAATATCTTTGACCTTGAACCGGGACATACCCCCGAAACCCCTCGTGTGCGTCGCATCAAAAGCCCTGCGGCACATCACACCGTCTACGACCAGACGCTACGCCACGAGGGCATCCTTGATATCGTTGAGCAACTCATCGGGCCTGGGCTGCGCTACAACGGACACAAACTCAACATGAAGTACCCGGAATTTGGCAGTCCCGTCGAATGGCATCAGGATTGGGCGTTCTATCCGCATACGAATGATGACCTGTTGGCAGTCGGTGTTGCCATTGACGATATGACGGTCGAAAACGGTTGCTTGATGGTTATCCCGGGGTCGCATAAGGGACCAACATACGACCATCATCAAAACGGTGCCTTTATCGGCGCAGTAACTGACCCAAACTTCAAAACGGATAACGCTGTCCAAGTCGAAGTCCCGGCAGGTGGCATCTCGATTCACCATGTCCGCACACTACACGGTTCTTATCCGAACACATCTCCGAATCCACGTCGCCTTTTGCTGTTCCAATACTGTGCGCTTGACGCTTGGCCGCTGACGGGTGCGGATTGGGATGTCTTTAACGATTACATCCTCCGCGGCGAACCGACTCACGATATTCGTGTGACTGCTGCACCGGTTCGCATACCACGCCCTTACGCGGAGCGCGGCGGGTCAATTTACGAGGTCCAAAGCCTGATGGAAAATCCAATCCTCCGTGGGCAGATAGCAGAGAAATCTTTGCGTGTTTAGTGGAGTGTGCCTACCGCTCACTGTTTCACGTAGGTTTCATTCATATACCGTGCGATGGCCTCAATCTCTTCCTCCAAGAGGAAGAGCCCATTTTCAATCATGCGAGAGATGATTTCGCTGGTTTCCTCCGCTGATGTTGGCGGAGCGTCATCAACATCAGTGAGTGGATGACACTGCGAACAAGCATCTTCATAAAGCTCTTGTGCCGCAACGGGGTCGTAGCTTGCGGCATCAGGTATCTGGATAACAACCGTGTCGGACTCTGTTTTGGGTGCGTCCTCCATTGGGGTTTGGGTGACATCAGGAGCCGAGATGGTAGCGGATTTTAGGGCGACCTGTGCAATGTTTGCCTGCATTTTCTGCTTTCTCTGCTGCTTCACCGAATTCTGTATGTCAGGGGTGATGGCAATTAGATATGTTGACACTACCCACTGTTCCTCTTCGGAAATCGGCTCCCCGATCACCGGTTTAATCGCCATCCGGTTGACCACCTTCACCCAATCTGGTGGAGTGCGTGGACGAATCAAGATGGTTCGCAGGTCGTGGCACTGGACGCATTCTTTTAGCAACACTTTCTGTCCATCGCGCATTTTCCGTTTGGAGGCGAGCTGATCGAGCGGGGCTTCGGGGGGCAATCCTGCGCCATCCAACAGTGTACGTGTACGTGCTATCCCCGCCTCACTGAAGACATCCCCGCTCGTCCGCAACGCCCGTTCCCTGAGTGTAAATGGCACAGACAGCCCAATGAGCAGGTAGGTACATATCAGCAACGCTGTCCCGATGTACGGCATTGTCTCCTCAAAGTGCCGGAAGAAGCGGAGAATGGAGATTTTGACGAGGAGTAGCACCCCAATGGTGATAGCAAGCATCAGATGGGCAACGGTGCGCGGTGGGAGTTCAACCTGATAGTTCCACAAGCGCGGCACCATGTGCCACATCATGAAGACGTACAGTATTGCATACGCAAAACCGATGAGTCGGTGTATCAGCATCAACCAACGAGGGGCTGAGCTCGTGCGGGTTTCCTTGTCGAACGGATACCCCCATAGCTTAAACATCAAGAAAACCGCCGCATTTCCCAACACGAGAAAAACAAGACCGAGTATTGTACTTGTTGAAATTGACATATTACCTCTTCATTTTTATTGCCCCCCAAGTTGTCGTGAGCTTACCAACCGCATCAACTGCCTGAACCTCGCCTTCCATCGCTTTTTGGATTTCTGCTTCGGTTAAAGCCCTACTGAAAATAGCGACCTCGTCAATGAGACCGTTGAAATGTCTTCTTGCCTCACCAATGTTGAAATCCGCACCGATCGACAGCGGAATGTTGTTGTCAAATAGTGTCTTGGTTGCCGTTGCCTTTGACTCTTTTTCGAGTTTGCCATCAACGTACATTCGTAAAAACTCTCCGCCCTTGAAGGTGATTGCGGCGTGATGCCACTGTCCGTTTTTGAGAACAGGCCCAGAGTGGACATCCGTCGTGCTCACTCCGAGTTGAAACGCACCGTTCGCCGATGCTTCTGTGGAGAGCGCACCCTTCGTGGAGTGATGCAGACGCAAATTGTAACTCCGCTGGTTGCCGGCACCCGTGTATTTGGAGATAATGCCGCGTGTGATATCGAAGGCATCGGAGAAGAACCAGGCCATGTAGGTAATCTCCTTGTCAGGATTCAGCGTCGGGCTGTCGCTCACCTGAACAACCGTTTTCCCTCCCGCATCAAATTCCAAAGCACTTCCGTACTTTCCTTTGACCCACTTCGCGCCCATTATCTCACCATCATTTCCGTTTCCAGAATGGTCTTCTGCCTTATTCCCGCTGTTTGCATCAAAAGTGAGATACAAAACTAAGGTCTCGTCCTTCGCGGTTGCGGGTATCACCGTCCAGAGCATAGCAAACAAAATAACGATAAATAAACAGACTTTCATTTCCGTGTCTCCTAATGAGTTTTGACGTTCAATTTGAGTTGAAACCGAGTTTTTTCTTCAAAACTCGGTTTCTTTCCATTTCAAGTTCTTTCAAACGTGATGACATTACTGATTTTGAGTGTCAAATTTCATGTTTTAGGCATCAAGGTGGAAGATTGCCATCTTAAGTTCGGTCATCTCTTCAACAGCGTACTTCGGCCCCTCTTTGCCCATCCCGCTCTCCTTAACGCCGCCGTAGGGCATCAGATCCGCTCGCCACTGCGTTCCCCAATTCACCATCAGATTGCCGGATTCGACTTCGCGCACGAACTTCATCGCCCAATCAATGTTCTGCGTGAAGATTGCGGCACTGAGTCCGTAGTTGGTGTCATTCGCATAGGCGATGGCTTGGTCGATGTCCTCAACGCGGGTCACACCAACAGCGGGGCCGAAGATTTCGTCGCAGGAAACCTTCATTTCCGGCTTGACATTTGCGAGAATCGCAGGTTTGACAATCTGCCCGCTCCGTTCACCACCTGTAAGTAACTCGGCACCGTTACTGACAGCTTCCTGAATCCATTCGCTGACCCGAACAGCGTCATTTTCCCGGATCATTGGGCCCATCTTGGTCGGTTCTTCAAGCGGGTTCCCGGTGGTAATGTCTTCAACTCGCGCTTTGAAAGCGTCAAGGAAGTCACCGTAAATTTTATCGTGGGCGTAGACACGTTGCGTTGAAATGCAGACCTGCCCAGCGTTAGAATAGCCTGATGCGGCGGCGGCTTGCGCGACCTTTTCCGGGTCGGCATCGGGCATGATGATGAGCGGCGAATTTGAACCGAGCTCCATCGTCACCCGCTTCAGCCCGGCGACATGACAGATGTGTTCGCCAACATCACGACTGCCGGTGAAGGTGATTTTTCGGACACGCGAATCTGAACAGAGGGCATCGCCAATCTCCCCACCCGACCCAGTCAAGCATTGGATGGCTTCGGGCGGCGTACCTGCTTCGAGGAAGAGTTCGACCAGTTTCAGTGCCGATAGGGGCGTATCTGTCGCAGGTTTAAGGATAACAGCGTTACCGGCTGCGATTGCCGGGCCAGCTTTGTGGCAAACGAGGTGCAACGGGAAGTTGAATGGGCTGATTCCCACAACGATGCCGCACGGGACACGCACCGTAAAGCCAAATTTACCTTGCACACCTGGCGCGCCTTCGAGCGGTATCACCTCGCCGTAAAGTCGTTTGGCTTCCTCGGAAGAAAGGGCAATAATCTCTGCTGCCCGGGCTGCTTCAATTCGCGCCTCTGCAAGTATCTTCCCTTCCTCTAATGTGATGGTGCGGGCGAGGTCTTCCGTGTGCTCCACCATCAGGTCTGCTACTTTGCGAAGAATCTCGTATCGCTCGTAGCCGGTCATTTTTGCTATCGTCTTGGCACCACGCTCGGCAGTCTGAAGTGCCGTTTCCACATCATTCGCATCGCCTTTGGGGATGGTATCAACCACCGAGCCATCAAAGGGGTGCAGAACATCAATCTTCTCTGATTTGTCAATCCATTCGCCACCGATGTGCATTCGCATTGGTGTTTACCTCCATTTGGGTTTTGAAGTGTTGAAACATCTCATTGAGATGGTTGGGTTGAAGTGAGTGTATAAACGATCAGATTCACCCCCCATTTGAGCCATTTTTCATCTCTGTCCCCATCCATCCATTTCAAGCCGAGCCCCGCAGCATCGTAGAATACGGCGATACGCCCATTGAGTTCGAGCGTGTAGAATTCGCCCCGCTTTTTGTCCACGCGAGGTACGCCCTTTTTGAATTGGAAGAAACTGGCACAGACCGGATCTTCCCGTTTGATGGGACGGAATTCCGCGCTATCGTTGAGGATTTTCCAGAGTTCAAAGCGGACGGAGTTTGCGACGGCCCCCTGAGTTCCCCATTCGTCAGAGATGTCAGAGAAAAGCAGGGCGCCCCCATTTTGCAGATACGCCCGCAGGTTTGCGCGTTCCTTTTCGGAGAAAGCAAACGCGCTTTTGGCAACGATGTAAACCAACGGAATGTCTTGGATGGTTGGGTCGTCAAGTTGTCTGCTATCATCAAGGAGTTGTGTCCGAACATTCGTCCATCGATTCATCCCTTTCACGAGTTCGCTCAATGCTTGGCCCCGCATTGCATCCGCACTGTCCTCGTATTGCACAGTTGCGATATTATAGTAGCCGCTAATCCCCTGACCCGACCCACGGACTTCGGCTTGCGGGCCTTCTCCAGCTTCTCCACGAATTTTATCAAACCCACCATCTGAGCGACGGGGCGCATGAACGGATGAACCTCTACCGGTTGCGGTACTTCGGCCGGCAGTCATCGGGCTGTTTTGGATGGATAGGTTGTTGCTTGCCACCAGACCAGTGGGTAGGTCTCTCTTATCCGCCAACTCGGTCTGGTCAGGCGGAGCGAACATCGGTTCATTCGGCGTATGCACAATTTGACGCGTGTGTGTGGTCAGTGGTACGATAGGGTTCGGCGACATGACTTGTGGCGAAGAAAACCGCTTTGGTTCGCTGACACGCTGTCGCCGCGGCCGAGGGGCAACGCGGGGTTTGGATGCCTCCTTGTCGGGCACATCAACGAGTTCAACCTGTAGCCCGAGTTCTAACGGCAACGGAAATCGTTGGGGAAGCAGAGTCAACAGGAATAGAATCAGCACGTTGAGCAACAGCGAAAAAACCGATGAAGTGAGAGTGATTCGATTGCGGGACGGTTTCTCGCGAGAATAGGTTGTAGATTGTTGTTGAAGCTGCATCACGTTTCCGTCCGGCAACTCCTTATTCGCCCCCGGTTCCTTCACTCGATTCACATTCCGCCCCTTTGTCCGGCGCGTTCCGAACACTCGTGTTATATGTCGAGCGCGTCGTGCGTACATTAATTTGACAACTCCTTCTTAATGCCGTACCTTCCTTAATTCTACTCTATGATACCTTATCTGCACAATTTCAGCAAGCCAGAATCGAAAACAACGTGGAGGTAAAAAAAACAGAAGCCCGTGATGGGGGTGTTCACCACGGGCTTTTTCAGCTTCAGGAAGGCATACTGACTACATTGAGGATATGTAAATTCCACACTGGTTCGATTAAAAGCATCCGTATGAGAGCATGTCCAAATACGTCATGCTGTTTCTGTTTCAATTCCACACTGGTTCGATTGAAGGAGGTGGAAAAATCGGTGTTAATTATGCCAGATTTCGGAAACAATGCAACCAAAAAATACGGTCTGCTTGTTTTCGTCGTCGATATGCAGTTGTGTCAAATCACTATCAGATTAAGCAACTTTTAGTAGTAAATTTGACATTCTTGAAACCGAGTTTTTTCTTGAAAACTCGGTTTCTCATGGATAACTACAACGGACATTGATTTCAAAACTGCAGGTTTAAATATAAAAGTTAAGCAAATTTCAGCATACAGAGTCACGGCTGGGAAGCCGTTCCTACAAGGCTCACGGTTATAGTGCGTCTCACGGCTGGGAAGCCGTTCCTACAAGTTCATTTTTTAAAGTTGCTTAGAGGTTGTGTGAAAAGTTAATTCTAGTTAACGAGTGTTACAATACACGATATAATTCGCTTTATAAATCAGAATTTATCGTGTATTATGTTGGGTTATGAATAACGAAATATACCCAACAGACTTAACAGATGAACAATGGGAATACCTTCGACCTTTTATCCCGCCGCCAAAGACCGGCGGACGACCCCGAACCGTGGCCATGCGGGCCGTCATTAATGCCATTCTCTACTTCCTACGCAGTGGCTGCCAATGGCGTATGCTACCCAAACACTTCCCACCGTGGGGCACCGTTTGGTATTATTTTAGAAAATGGCGTATTGATGGGACCTGGCAGAAAATTCATGCTCAACTCTACCGCAAAATGAGGGCGAATGAAAACCGAGCCCCCACTCCCACTGGTGCGATAATTGATTCTCAGAGTGTGAAAACCACGGAACAAGGGGGTGAAAGGGGATATGACGCGGGCAAAAAGGTCAATGGTCGCAAACGGCATCTGATAGTAGATACGCTTGGATTGTTGCTTGAGGTTTCGGTTCATAGCGCATCGATTCAAGATAGAGATGGCGCGCAAGGCGTTATTGAGAAATTATTCACAGAATTCAGTTCTGTGAAACGAATTTGGGCAGATTGGGGGTACAGTGGTTCGCTGGCTGACTGGGTGAAGGCGTCTGCAGGTTGTGTGCTTGAGATTGTTTCTCGTCCCCCGGACGCGGAGGGGTTCGTTGTTCTTCCTCGTCGGTGGGTTGTAGAACGTACATTTGCGTGGTTAGGCAGATCTCGGAGGCTGAGCAAAGATTACGAGCGTCTGGGTTCAACAAGTGAATCGCTAATTGAGATAGCGATGAGTCACCTGATGCTCAAGCGTTTAGTTCCCCCTAACGGTTGATGTGCCTAGGAGCCAAGTCGTTAGTGTAACTTTTCACACACGCTCTTAAGCAGGTTTAAATATAAAAGTTAAGCAAATTTCAGCATACAGAGTCACGGCTGGGAAGCCGTTCCTACGGGTGGAGCGACGAACGCGACGCAAAACACTCGGTTTCTGTAATTGTGTTACCGTTTGCGGACGATGAGAGAATTAAAGACCCTGTTTTCACCCGGCTCTAACCTACGGTAGTACTCCAACCTGAATGATCGTTGCACGACTTCAAGGAGTGTTTCGGGGTTCCAGAAAGAGAAAAATCGCTTGGGCTCATAAATATCTCGTTCTAAGATGCCTTCAAAATCCTCATCTCCCCAAAGGCCAAGGTACATTAAGCCTCCTTCGTTCAGTCGAGCCGAGATCAGGTTGAAAATCTGACCTATATCCTTCTTAGGTATGTGCAGGAGACAATTCATCGTGTACACCGCGTCAAAGGTCTTGTCAATCTGATCGAGATTGTAGCAATCCAAGACCTGAGCCGTGACTCCCTGCTCTGCGGTGAGCTTCACCATCGTTGGTGTATTGTCCACTGCAAGCACGCGGAACCCTTGATTTTGAAAAAACTGGGCATCCTGACCCGTACCGCATCCAATTTCAAGGATGGTCTCTCGACGTTCATCCTTCAAGAATTTTAGAAACTCCGACCGCTCTCGTTCCTTAAATGCGGCGGGCGAACTAGACGCTCTGTGATGAGCGTATTTTTCGTAAGATTCAATTAGCGTGTCAGTGAATTGCATCAAGTCGTGAAACTCCGCTACTGTTTTCAAAGGGAAAGATGGCATAGATTAAAGTGGACATTTCATTAACGCTCCCCAATATGTTATAATGTAATCCCCTATTGATGCAAGTGATTCTGTTTTTTTATTCAAATTAACCTATTGATACGTTGACGCTGACAAAAATGCCAATTATCACAGTCGAACATCTGAGCAAAAATTTCAAAGTTTATAAACGCCGCACGGGGTTTTGGGGCAGTCTCAGCAGCACGATTTCGCGCAAGCATGATATTATCAAAGCCGTTGATAATGTGAACTTCACCCTTGAGCGGGGCGAATTGGTGGGATACATCGGTGCGAACGGGGCGGGGAAATCAACAACCATCAAAATGCTGACGGGGATTCTGGTGCCAACTTCGGGACACATTGACGTGATGGGGTTGACACCGTATCACCGCCGGAAGGAAAATGCGCGCCGGATTGGCGTGGTGTTTGGCCAACGCACCCAACTCTGGTGGGATCTGCCCGTTATCGACTCCTTTGAATTGCTCAAGCACATCTACGAAATTCCGCAGAACCTGTACAAACAGAATCTCGAATTTTTCAGCGAGCTGTTGCAGTTGGAGCCCGTTCTGTCTACGCCGGTGCGGAAACTGAGTCTCGGACAGCGGATGCGGTGCGACCTGACCGCGGCACTGCTCCATAACCCGGAGATCTTGTACTTGGATGAGCCGACCATCGGCTTGGATGTGGTTGCCAAAGCGCAGGTTCGTCAGTTTCTGAGGCAGGTTAACGCGGAACGCCAAGTGACGGTTATCCTGACGACGCATGACCTCAACGATGTCGAGAAAGTCTGCCAACGACTTATCATCATTGACAGCGGCAAAATCATCTATGACGGTGGGATTGATGCACTGAAAAAAGACTACGGCAAAACGCGGATGCTCATTGTTGACCTTGCACAGACATATCCCGATATTCAACTTGAGGGCGTGGATCTGACCCGACGCGATGGCAATCGTATCTGGCTTGCCTTTGACCGCGATACGGTTTCTGCTTCCGAAGTCATCACGCAGTTGACGGAGCGTTATGAGATTCAAGATTTAACGATATCGGAGCAGGAAATTGAGGAGATTGTTCGGCGCATATACGAGTCGGGCAAAATGGGGTAATCTCAGACGCACGAACGGCGCGGTTGGAAATGCGTCGAGTCATATTGCCACCCGTAAGGGCACGCGCCTACCGAGGGGGAACCGGGATGAAGAAATATCTCGCATTTACGGCGAAAGCCTTTCAGCGGACGCTGACCTATCGGTTCGAGTTGTGGATGGAACTGTTTATCAACGTGCTGTTCATGCTGGTCTACGTCTATCTCTGGAAGGCATTATACACGGGGCAGACATCGGTAGAAGGATACGACCTGAACGGGATTCTGACGTACATCGTTGTCTCACAGACCTTACTGACTTTCACCTTTACCCTCCGGGTGGCGCGTATTATTGAAGATAAGGTACGCACGGGCGAGGTGGTCACCGACTTAATGAAGCCTGTTGATTTTCAGTTGATGACGCTCGCAACGGCGGCGGGGACTTCAACCCATACGGCACTGTTCAATATGCTCCCCAAATTCCTGCTGTTTTACGGCGTTTTTGAGCTATCCCTACCAGGTGAGCCTTTGACTGTACTGCTCTTTATCATCAGCGTGGTTTTAGGATATGTCATCCTATTTAGTCTCGAATTTATAATCGGTATTTTCGCCTTCTGGCTTGTCGAGATTCGAGGCATTTACTTTATTATTATCTGGGGGCTATCTCTGTTGTTTTCCGGCTATTTTTTGCCTTTGGAGTTTTATCCGGCGTTGCTAGCTAAGATCGCGGCGGTCTTGCCGTTTCGTGCGATTATCTATTTTCCAACGGCCATTTATACCGGCCAAGCAACAGGGGGAGCCCTGATCACGGCACTGTTGATACAATTGACTTGGGTAGTTGTGTTGATGGGCCTTGGACGGTTCGGATACCGCGCGGCCTTCCGCAAACTGGTGGTTCAAGGCGGATAAAATAAGCGCATCCGAAAACCGTGCCGTGGACAAATTGCTTCTGCTCGAGTAAAAGGGAACAGCCTAGAAGGTGCGAAGGGATAAACGCTTCCAACCTTCCAGCCTTCCAATCTTCCATTCTTCCAGAGTAAAAAGGGAACAGCCTAGAAGGTGCGAAGGGATAAACACTTCCAATCTTCCAGCCTTCCAACCTTCCAATTCTTTCATGCGACGTTATCTTAAACTCTACTTTATTCTCGCGGGCGCGTATGTGCGCTCTCGACTTCAATATCGGCTTTCGTTTGGGCTCATGTGTCTCGGCATTGTTGCGAGTGAAGCCTGTTTGCTCGGCTTGTTGGGCGCGGTGTTTGCCAAGTTCCGTACCGTTAACGGATGGACATGGGCAGAAGTCGTATTCCTGTACGGCTTAGGGAACTTGGCGTACTCACTCATGCGAATAGTCGGTAGTCAGTTGGACGATTTTGACCGGTACATCGTTCGCGGCGAGTTGGACACTGTCCTAACCAAACCTGTGCCATCGCTATTCTACATTCTTGCGAGTCGGGTGGAACTTATCCACGTCTCGCGGGCATTGACAAGTGGTGCCATCTTCGTTGTCGCGCTCCATTTGACCCATATCCGTTGGACGCTGAGCGTTGCGCTGTTCACCCTCACAACGCTTCTGAGTGGTACGGTGATTATGTTTACACTGATGCTAATCTGCGCCACCGTCGCGCTGTGGACGACCAAATCGGGCAAATTGACCGATCTGCTCATTACCGCGACCAAAGAGGCGGCGGCGTTTCCCATCTCCATCTATCCGCTCGCCGTGCGGCTCCTTTTGACGTTTATTCTCCCCGTCGCTTTTGTGACATATTATCCCGCCCAGCGGCTCCTCCAGAAGGGTGAATTTCTCGGTATGCCCGCCCTCTTTCAATTCGGCGCACCGGTTGTTGCGCTGGTAATGCTCTGCCTCAGCTATCTATTCTGGTCCAGTGGACTACGACGCTATCACAGCACAGGGTCATGAAGGCGTGAGACCAACCTAATTTTTCTTCTCAAAAAAATAACTGGATGTAATAATTCGGGGGCGGGCGGTTTCTATATAGCCAGTAACACAGATCTCATACGAGGGAACGCCTATGCACACCGGTGATGGCCATATCGTTCATCAATGTCTTTCAGGAAACACTGAGGCATTTGCGCTGTTGGTTGACAAATATAAGGCGCGTATCTTCGCGCTCGTGTACGCGAAAGTCGGGCAGTTTGAAGATGCCGAGGATATCACTCAGGAGGTTTTTCTCCACGCCTATAAGAAGCTATCCACTCTCCGACGATGGGACCAGTTCTATCCGTGGATCTATTCCATTGCCGCGAATAGATGTAAGAATTTTCATCGCGATAAGAAACGACGGATTGACACGGTCTCCCTTGCCGACCCATCTGAGAATCACCGCGCAGATATGGAGGCACACGCCGAGAAACTCAAAAACGAACAACTCCACGACGCATTGGCGACGCTCCCTGAGATGTATCGTCAAGTTTTAGTCCTACGTTATATGGCTGGCATGAAAAGCAAGGAGATTGCCCAGACGCTGCGGGTATCCCCAAATACCATCAACCAGAGACTCATGCGAGCCAGAGAAAAACTGAAAACGGTCTTAAATGAGGAGATGATTCCAATGATGTCGAACGCCTTTGCCGAAAAGAAATTACAGCCGGGATTTACATCCCGTGTGGTCGAGTTAATCCAAGACACCAAAATCCAAACCCCACCCCACAAAACCCCACTGCCGTGGGGACTTTCTGCCGTGGGCGGGTTAATCATCCTGCTCTTGAGTTTAAGCATCCCGCATAGCCCGCTTTATCCAATCGGTGAATGGATCGGTTCACCCCTGCCCTTGAGAACGCAGGTGGCCGAAAACGGTGAGCTCCCCGTGGATGCGGAAGTGACTCAGGTGGCACTTCTCGCAGATACCCAGGACGATGGCGATTTCGGGCAGAAACCTAAGCCACTCCAGACACCCGCTGCGATTGGGGAGGGTGAGGAAATAGACGAAAAGGAAATCGCAATAACGGGCATACACCTCCCCGATGATTTTTCTGGTGATGTTGATATTTCGCCTGATGGCACACACCTTGTCTATACTCTCAGCATAAGGAACGAATCAAATTTGACCCAAATCGTCCTATATCCACTCGTCACGTTAGACGCAAGCACACCTACAAAACGGAGAGTGATATTAGAGGAACGGAGAGAGACCGCAGTCTATATGTATCCCAAGTGGTCGCCTGACGGGAAGTGGATCGCCTTTTATCGTCTAGGACACAAAATTCCAGAAACGGAAGAGCTTGGGAAGGATACCGGCTTGTATCTAATTTCTGCGGCAGGCGGAGAGATGCGTTTCTTTGCACAAACTCATATTGGAAGATATCCGGACGGAGTTACTACGAGTGATGGCCTGAGCTGGTCGCCTGACAGCAGGCAACTTGCATTTCTCAGGTGGAATGGAAAGGAGAAGAGGGATATTTACATCGTTGCTCTCGACACAGGGGAGGTGCGCCCTCTCACGACCGATGGGAAAGAAAAAAACCCTGAATTTTGGTCGCCTGATGGAAAATGGTTCTACTATTCATCGGACCAAGGCGGTTGGTTTAGTCCTAGACTACGGAGGCAACCTGTTGATGGTGGTAAAGCGATAGGGATAAAGGGGTTCGATCCAGTTGGTTCAGGCCCTCCGATTCATTCGCCCGACAGGAAGTGGCTGGCCTACACAGGCGACCTACCCGATGGAAAGAGTGGTTTTATCGCAACTCGCATCAACGAACAGGGCGAATTGGCAGGAAAACCGATTCTGCTCAAAGAGGCGAAACTTAATGCGAGCAACAAAGCTTTGCGGTGGACACCAGACGGAAAACTCATCATTCTACAAGAAGAGCACAGAAAGATGATATACGCCCTCAATATAAAAAACGGCGAACAACGTCGCGTGAGTTCGGATCCGGCGTTCGCGTTTGAACACGCGCAGTGGCTATCCGACGGGAAACGTCTGTTTCTGATGTCTCGGGAAAACCAACCCCCTGGATTTTTTGATATCGAAACGGGTCAGTTTACCGCACTACCCATCGAACTTCCAGAAGGCAGCCGGTTCGGCCAGTCAACCCTTTCCCCAGATGAAAAGTGGGTGGCATTCGTGCAAACTCATGTCAAGACACCTCAAGAGACATTTCCGGAGCAGTTTGAAGCCAGGGCTTATCTTTACATCATGCCAATGAACGAGGGAACGTCCAAACCCGTGGTGAGTAGCACTGAATCTTTTATCCTCACCCCCCGCTGGTCACCCGATGGTCAAAAAATCACGTTCCTTAACACCCAATTCGGGGTATCAGGCCTCAAGTCCCAACTCTGTGTCGTTTTTGTCTCCGACGGTCAGGTGAGCGTAGTCATAGATTCGGAACTGTGCATGGAATCAGCTTGGTCGCCCGATGGGACGATGTTGGCGTATCTTCAATTGAAGCCGAAGGGAAACCTCTTCGATGTGGATAAGATGGATGGCGACCTCTACATCGTGCCGGCAACGGGTGGGGAATCGAAGCGAATCACCAACACCCCTGAAAAAGAGATGGAAATCTCTTGGATACCCGATGGCAAGCAACTTACGTTCAAAATACACGGAGAGACGTGGGTTGTGTCAATTGACGGTGGGAACCCCCAAAAGTTGGAAAGGGGATATATCCCGTCGAGTTGGGCATCGGATGGGAAGTCTTATCTCGCATTCGGACATCGCGGAGAACTGCAACGGGTATCGCCAATTTCTAGATACGACCAATTCCGGATGAGTTCGCCATTTTCTCCGTTAACATCACAGAAGGATCGGGCATCACAGATACCTCCCAGCAAGGTATCCCCGATATTCACGTCGGAACGGCCTGTTCAGGTTCAAGTCCCGCCGGACGCTCGTCCACTCTCAATGTCGCCCGACGGTGAAACGATTCTGTTTCGACAGATTGAGTCAGGAACGCAGTGCTGGAAGATTGATGTGAGTCATCTCGTCGGTCAATAATCCCACTCCCTAATGTCCTACCTTAGGTTAGTAGTGAATAACGATCGTTATTCACTACTAGTGCTTTGTCAATCGTTAAATTGTGTGTAAAATGGAACAACAGAAACCGAGTTTTGCCGCCCTAACGGGTGGTCCGAAGACGGATGGTCCGGGGACGGATGGTCGCGTGAGCGAGCGCATCGCGTGAGCGAGCGCACAAGATGACTTGATGCGCGGAGTTCGTCTCCCCATCCTTCTTAGGACGCAAAAAAACTCGGTTTCTTAAACAGTTTATCCTACCTCAGCTATCCGCTCCGGTCATCAAGGCGTAATGCCTCCCTCATTTTTTTCTTCAAAAAAACACAATCTGATGTAATAATTTGGGCGTGATGGTTTCTATATAGGCAACAACACAGATCTCATACGAGGGAACGCCCATGTACACTGGAGATGGCCACATCGTTCATCAATGTCTTTCTGGAAACACTGACGCTTTTGCACTGTTGGTTGATAAATATCAGGCGCGTATCTTCGCGCTCGTGTACGCTAAAGTCGGCCAGTTTCAAGACGCTGAGGATATCACTCAGGAGGTCTTTCTCAACGCCTATAAGAAACTCTCTACACTCCGACGATGGGACAATTTCTATCCGTGGATCTATTCCATTGCCATCAACCGATGCAAAAATTTTCACCGAGACAAAAAACGGCAGGTCGACACGGTTCCCCTTGCCGACCTAGCTGAGCATCACCAAGCAGACATTAATCACTCAGAGTCTGAGAAACTCAAAAACGAACAACTCCACGACGCATTGGCTACGCTCCCCGAGATGTATCGTCAAGTTTTAGTCTTACGTTACATGGCTGGCATGAAGAGTAAGGAGATTGCCGAGACACTACGGGTATCTCCCAATACCATCAATCAGAGACTCATGCGAGCCAGAGAAAAACTGAAAACGGTCTTAAATGAGGAGATGATTCCAATGATGCCCAACGCTTTTGCCGATAGAAAATTACAGCCGGGATTTACATCCCGTGTGGTAGAGTTAATCCAAGACACCAAAATTCAAACGCCACCGCACAAGACTCCACTGCCGTGGGGGCTTGCTGCCGCTGGTGGGGTCATTATCCTGCTCTTGAGTTTAAGCATCCCACATAGCCCGCTTTATCCAATCGGGGAATGGATCGGTTCACCGCTGCCATTGAAAACACAAGTGGTCGAAGACGGTGCGCTCCCCGTGGATGCGGAAGTGACTCAAGTTGCACTTCTCGCGGCTGAACAGGGCGATGGCGATTTCGGGCAGAACCGTAAGCCGCTCCAGACACCCGCTGCGATTGGGGAGGGTGAGGAAACAGACGAAAAGGAAATAGCAATAACGGGCATACATATCCCCGATAATTTCATTTCTACTGGAGTTGATATTTCGCCTGATGGCACGAAAATGGTATACGCTAACAGACAGCTTATTCCATCAGAATTAGGACTTGAGTTCAAGCTTCTTGTGTTGTCTTTAGTAGACGTATCAACCAATGTGTCGCCCGAACCGACAGTTTTACTGCAAGAACCTCATCATCATAAAGTAAACTATTTCAATCCCAAGTGGTCGCCTGACGGGAAATGGGTCGCCTTTTATCGTCTGGAAGAAGTGGAAGGTCGTAGAAGGAGTGCTGGCGTATATCTGATTCCTGCGGCAGGAGGCGAGATGCGCTTTCTCGCACAAACTGGTCCTAGAACGTATGCGGCTGGACTGAGCTGGGCACCTGACAGCAGAGCACTCGCGTTTGTCAGATGGATCGGAGAAAACACGGATATTTACGTCGTTTCGCTTGACACAGATAAAGTGCGTCCCCTCACAACCGATGGGAAAATGAATACCGAGCCATCTTGGTCGCCTGATGGAAAATGGCTCTTCTATTTATCGCAACGCTATTCACCAAAGCAAACCAGTAATTCTAAATATCTTGGCACCCCTGTGTGGAAACAGCCTGTTGATGGTGATAAAGCGGTGCCGATAAACGCTGTTAGCCGCCACCCTTTCATTCATTCACCTGATGGAAGATGGATTGCCTACACAAACATTGCTTTCACAGCCTTGTCCCCTAATGCACCCGCAGACTTGTTCCCTGATAGAAAAGGTGGTGTTGTCGTTGCCCGCGTCAACGAACAAGGTGAGCTGGTCGGGGAACCGATTCTACTCAAAGCGTCAATAAATGAGAGGACAAAACCGGTGCGGTGGACACCAGATGGCAAACTTATCGTTCTGCAACAGGATTATAGAGACATGACTTATGCCCTCAACGTCAAAAACGGCACCCAACGCCGAGTGGGTATAGAGCCGGAGTTTTCGCTTAAAGAGGCGCAGTGGCTATCCAACGGGAAACGTTTGTTTCTGCCGTATAGCAAAGATCAACGCCCCGGGTTTTTCGACATTGAAACGAGTCAGTTTACACCACTACCCATTGAATTGCCAGAGGGGATGCGGTTCGGTGAATCAACCCTTTCGTCCGATGAAAAGTGGGTCGCATACGTGCTGATTCATTCTACGGAGATACAGATTCAAGAGCCAGCAGGCTCTTTGGAAGTTGGTCGTACTCACATCATGCCAGTGCAGGGTGGACCGTCTAAACAGGTGATGCACGGCGAGCTTAATACTCGGAATCCGCGCTGGTCCCCTGATGGTCAAAAAATTGCGTTCATCAACGTGAAAATCGGGACCTCAAGAAGTCCCGAGTCACACCTCTGTGTCGGTTCTGTATCCGACGGTCAGGTGAAAACACTCGATTCGGGACTGTGCATGATGCCAACTTGGTCCCCCGATGGAACGATGCTGGCGTATCTCCGACTCAAGCCCAAGAGACAGATTTTCAACCCAGATACGATGGAGGCCACCCTCTACATTGTGCCGGCAACGGGTGGGAAATCAAAGCGAATCGCCAACATCCCTGAACCTAAACCAGAGATGCAAATTTCATGGACCTCCGACGGGAAATGGATAACGTTTGAGATAGACGGAGCAACGTGGGTCGTCTCAACCAACGGTGGGGCACCAAAGAAGTTGCAAAAGGGTTATATCCCGTCAAGTTGGGGATCGGATGGGGCCTCTTATCTTGCATTCGGACCGAACGGTAAACTAGAACGAGTATCCCTCGATGGCGCGACATCCCCGATACTAGCGTCGGAACGGCCGGTTCAGGTTCAATTTTCAACGAACGCTCGTGCACTCTCAACGTCGCCCGACGGTGAAACGATTCTGTTTCAACAGATTGAGTCAGGAACACAGTGCTGGCGGATTGATGTAAGTCATCTCGTTGGTCAATGACTCCACTCGCTGGTGCCCTACCTCAATTATCCGCTCCGGCCATCAAGGTGTAATGCCTCCCTGATTTTTTTCTTCAAAAAAACACAATCTGATGTAATAATTTGGGCGTGATGGTTTCTATATAGGCAACAACACAGATCTCATACGAGGGAACGCCCATGTACACTGGAGATGGCCACATCGTTCATCAATGTCTTTCTGGAAACACTGACGCTTTTGCACTGTTGGTTGATAAATATCAGGCGCGTATCTTCGCGCTCGTGTACGCCAAAGTCGGCCAGTTTCAAGACGCTGAGGATATCACTCAGGAGGTCTTTCTCAACGCCTATAAGAAACTCTCTACACTCCGACGATGGGACAATTTCTATCCGTGGATCTATTCCATTGCCATCAACCGATGCAAAAATTTTCACCGAGACAAAAAACGGCAGGTCGACACGGTTCCCCTTGCCGACCTAGCTGAGCATCACCAAGCAGACATTAATCACTCAGAGTCTGAGAAACTCAAAAATGAACAACTCCACGACGCACTGGCTACGCTCCCCGAGATGTATCGTCAAGTTTTAGTCTTACGTTACATGGCTGGCATGAAGAGCAAGGAGATTGCCCAGACGTTGCGGGTGTCTCCCAATACCATCAACCAGAGACTCATGCGAGCCAGAGAAAAACTGAAAACGGTCTTAAATGAGGAGATGATTCCAATGATGCCCAACGCTTTTGCCGATAGAAAATTACAGCCGGGATTTACATCCCGCGTGGTAGAGTTAATCAAAGACACCAAAATCCAAACGCCACCGCACAAGACTCCACTGCCGTGGGGGCTTGCTGCCGCTGGTGGGGTCATTATTCTGCTCCTGAGTTTGAGCCTCCTACACAATCCACTTTATCCGCTGGGTGAGTGGATGGGTTCACCGCTCCCCTTGAAAACGCAGGTGGTCGAAAACGGTGCGCTCCCCGTGGATGCGGAAGTGACTCAGGTGGCACTTCTCGCAGATACCCAGGACGATGGCGATTTCGGGCAGAAACCTAAGCCACGCCAGACACCCGCCGCCATTGGGGAGGGCGAAGAATCAGAACAACCTAATGCGGAGCTCACACTAACACGTATACACATTCCCGATGATCTCCGTCGTACCTGGAATGTTGATATTTCGCCTGATGGCACGAAAATGGTATACGATGCTCGGACAGACTCCGGGTACCAGCTTACTGTACGGCTCTTAGTAGACGCATCAACCGATGTATCTTCTGAACGGACGGTTTTACTTCAAGAGATGACAGCAAGCCACGTCAATCCCAAGTGGTCGCCCGACGGAAAGTGGATCGCCTTTTATCGTCACGAATATTCTCTGAAACCAGAAAACCCTAATATCATCAATGTGTATCTGATTCCTGCGGCAGGCGGCGAGATGCGCTTTCTCGCGAAAACCGATTCTCAAGAGCATCCGGATGGACTGAGTTGGTCACCCGACAGCAAGGAACTCGCGTTTGTCAAATGGAATGGGAAAAAGGCGGACATTTACATCGTCTCAATTGACACAGGCGCGGTGCGTCCCTTCACGACGGATGGAAAAGAGAATACCCGGCCATCTTGGTCGCCTGATGGAAAATGGATCTTCTATTCGTCTCGGCGAGGTATCTGGTTCGGCGATAGCCGGCGCGTATGGAGACAACCCGTTGATGGTGGTAAAGCGATAGTAAATAAACGTCTTGACGACCCGCTAATTCATTCACCCGATGGAAAGTGGGTGGCGTACACAAGTTGGCTCCCTGATGGAAAGAGTGGTTTTATCGCAACTCGCATCAACGAACAGGGCGAGTTGACAGGAGAACCGATTCTGCTCAAAGAAGCGAGACTACAGGTCGGAGCAAAACCTTTGCGGTGGACACCGGACGGTCAACTCATCGTTTTGCAAGAGGACTATAGAGAGATGACTTATGCCCTCAATATCAAAAACGGCGAACAACGTCGCGTGAGTTCGGATCCGGTGCTCGCGTTTGAATACGCGCAGTGGCTATCCGACGGGAAACATCTGTTTGTGGTGTCTGGGAAAGACCAACGCCCTGGATTTTTTGATATCGAGACGGGGCAGTTTACCGAGTTCCCCATCGAGCGTCCAGAGGGAAGACGGTTCGGTGAGTTCACCCTTTCCCGAGATGAAAAGTGGGTTGCATTCGTGCAAACTCATCTCAAGACACCTCAAGAGGCATTTCCGGAGCAGTTGGAAGCCAGTACTTATCTTTACATCATGCCAGTGACTGGCGGAACACCCAAACAGGTAACGCGCACCGAATTTTTTGTTTTCAACCCTCGTTGGTCGCCCGACGGTCAAAAAATCGCGTTCTTCAACGCAAAAATCGTAGCACCGGAAGGGCCCAAGTTCCAACTCTGTGTCGTTTCTGTATCCGACGGTCAGGTAAGCACAGTAACAGATTCGGAGCTGGGCATGGAGCCAACTTGGTCGCCCGATGGGACGATGCTGGCGTATCTCCAATTGAAGGCAAAGGGAAAGATTTTCAATCCAGATGAGATGGATGGTGACCTCTACATCGTGCCGGCAGCGGGCGGGGAACCGAAGCGAATCACCAACACCCCTGAACAAGAGATGAAAATTTCATGGATGCCCGGAGAGAAGCGACTGACATTTGAGATTGGCGGAGAGACGTGGATGGTCTCAACCGACGGTGGGGAACCAAAGAAGCTGCAAAGGGGTTATATCTCGTCAAGTTGGGCATCGGATGGGAGGTCTTATCTTGCATTCGGACCGAACGGCGGACTGCAACAGGTATCGCTTGACGGTGTGACAACCCCGATATTCACGTCGGGACATCCGGTTCAGATTCAAGTGCCGACAAACGCTCGGCCACTCTCAATGTCGCCCGACGGTGAAACGATTCTGTTTCGACAGATCGATTCAGGAACGCAGTGCTGGAAGATTGATGTGAGTCATCTGGTCGGTCAATAATCCCACTCGCTACTGCCCCAACTATCCGCCCTGGTCATCAAGGCGTAAGACCCACCCCTGATTTTTTTCTTCAAAAAAAAACAACCCAATGTAATAATTTGGGGGCGGGAGGCTTCTATATACACAGCAACACAGATCTTATACGAGGGAACGCCTATGCACACTGGAGATGGCCGTATCGTTCATCAATGTCTTTCAGGAAACACTGAGGCATTTGCACTATTGGTTGACAAATATCAGGCGCGTATCTTCGCGCTTGTGTACGCCAAAGTCGGGCAGTTTCAAGACGCTGAGGATCTAACTCAGGAGGTTTTTCTCAACGCCTATAAGAAGCTATCTACGCTCCGACGGTGGGACCAGTTCTATCCGTGGATCTATTCCATTGCCGTAAACCGATGCAAAGATTTCCACCGCGATAGAAAACGACGGATTGACACGGTTCCCCTCGCCGACCCATCTGAAAATCACCGCGCAGATATGGAGGCACACTCCGAGAAACTGAAAAACGAACAACTCCATGACGCACTGGCTACGCTCCCCGAGATGTATCGTCAAGTTTTAGTCTTACGTTACATGGCTGGCATGAAGAGCAAGGAGATTGCCCAGACGTTGCGGGTGTCTCCCAATACCATCAACCAGAGACTCATGCGAGCCAGAGAAAAACTGAAAACGGTCTTAAATGAGGAGATGATTCCAATGATGCCCAACGCTTTTGCCGATAGAAAATTACAGCCGGGATTTACATCCCGCGTGGTAGAGTTAATCAAAGACACCAAAATCCAAACGCCACCGCACAAGACTCCACTGCCGTGGGGGCTTGCTGCCGCTGGTGGGGTCATTATTCTGCTCCTGAGTTTGAGCATTCCGCATAGCCCACTTTATCCAATCGGGGAATGGATCGGTTCACCGCTGCCATTGAAAACACAAGTGGTCGAAGACGGTGCGCTCCCCGTGGATGCGGAAGTGACTCAAGTTGCACTTCTCGCAGATGCCCAGGACGATGGCGATTTCGGGCAGAAACCTAAGCCCCTTCAGGTACCCGCTGCGATTGGGGAGGGTGAGGAAACAAACGAGAAGGAAATAGCCGTAACAAGCATACAATTCCCTTATGATATCCTCCTTTCTTGGAATGTTGATATTTCACCTGATGGGACGCAAATGGTATACGAGAGCTGGAGGGAGACTGCAATTCCATCAGGATCTCTTATTGTACAGCTCTTAGTAGACGTATCAACCAATATGTCTACGGAACCGAAGATTTTACTGCAAGGAGAGGCTGGAGCACAATACATCCAACCTAAATGGTCGCCTGACGGAAAGCGGATCGCCTTTTATCGTCGGGAATATTCCCCTGAAAAGGATATCGATGTGTATCTGATTCCTGCGGCAGGCGGCGAGATGCGCTTTCTCGCGAAAACCGATTCTCAAGAGCATCCGGATGGACTGAGTTGGTCACCCGACAGCAAGGAACTCGCGTTTGTCAAATGGAATGGGAAAAAGGCGGACATTTACATCGTCTCAATTGACACAGGCGCGGTGCGTCCCTTCACGACGGATGGAAAAGAGAATACCCGGCCATCTTGGTCGCCTGATGGAAAATGGATCTTCTATTCGTCTCGGCGAGGTATCTGGTTCGGCGATAGCCGGCGCGTATGGAGACAACCCGTTGATGGTGGTAAAGCGATAGTAAATAAACGTCTTGACGACCCGCTAATTCATTCACCCGATGGAAAGTGGGTGGCGTACACAAGTTGGCTCCCTGATGGAAAGAGTGGTTTTATCGCAACTCGCATCAACGAACAGGGCGAGTTGACAGGAGAACCAATTCTGCTCAAAGAGGCGAGACTCCAGGTCGGAGCAAAACCTTTGCGGTGGACACCGGAAGGAAAAATCGTCGTTCTACAAGAGGATTATAGAGAAATGGCCTATACGCTCAGCATAAAAAACGGCGAACAACGCCCTGTGAGTTCGGATCCGAAGTTTCAGTTTGAAGGTGCACAATGGCTATCCGACGGGAAACGCCTGTTTTTGGTGTCTGGGGAAGACCGCCCCCCCGGGTTTTTCGACATCGAAACAGGTCAGTTTACCAAGCTACCCATTGAACTTCGCGAGGGGATGCCGTTAGGTGAATCAACCCTTTCTCCTGATGAAAGGCAGGTTGCATTCGTGCAGATCCAGCCCCAAACGACCCAAGAGACAGCAGGCGAATTCCCTGAAATGAGTGTTTATCTTCACATCATGCCGGTGACAGGTGGAACGTCCAAACAGGTGGCGCGCACTAAATTTTTTGCCATCAACCCCCGCTGGTCGCCCGATAGCCAAAAAATCGCGTTCATCAACATGCAAATCCTAGCACCGGAAGGGCCCAAGTCCCAACTCTGTGTCGGTTCTGTACCCGACGGTCAGGTGAAAACCCTCATAGATTCGGAGCTGTGCATGGAGCCAGCTTGGTCGCCCGATGGGACGATGCTGGCGTATCTCCGCTTGAAGGAGCAGGGAAAGCTCTTCAATTTGGATAAGATGGAAGGCGACCTCTACATTGTACCGGCAACGGGTGGGGAATCGAAGCGAATCACCAACACCCCTGAAAAAGAGATGGAAATCTCTTGGATACCCGATGGTAAGCAACTTACGTTCAAAATACACGGAGAGACGTGGGTTGTGTCAATTGACGGTGGGAACCCCCAAAAGTTGGAAAGGGGGTATATCCCGTCGAGTTGGGCATCGGATGGGAAGTCTTATCTCGCATTCGGACATCACGGAGAACTGCAACGGGTATCGCCAATTTCTAGATACGACCAATTCCGGATGAGTTCGCCATTTTCTCCGTTAACATCACAGAAGGATCGGGCATCACAGATACCTTCCAGCAAGGTATCCCCGATATTCACGTCGGAACGGCCTGTTCAGGTTCAAGTCCCTCCGGACGCTCGTCCACTCTCAATGTCGCCCGACGGTGAAACGATTCTGTTTCGACAGATTGATTCAGGAACGCAGTGCTGGAGCATTGATGTAAGTCATCTGGTCGGTCAATGACACGATCGGATGCGCTGTGTTAGCGATCTCCCGTATTGTTAAGTGACGTGGGTTACCAGATTCCTCGATTTTAGCACCGCTATCACGTCGTTCTTCAAATCATCCAGACTGCGCCACCCGTCCAAAACGAGATCACTATGCGCTTTGTCTTTGTACGTATCCAAATATGGATACCGCGCCCTTGTCAAATAGCTCGACATATCGTTATGGAGGCGATTCAGCGTTTCTTCTGGGGATTCGTCGGGGTTGATTGTATAGTCTCTCAAAATTCGTCGCGCCATGGCGACATCAAGCGGGGTGTCAATAAAAACAGCAAGATCGATGGTATCACAAAAGCACGAGTGGCGGCGACCCAGTGGGAAATCCAAAATAATCTGCCTTATTGTTCCCCGGTGGATTTCAGCCATGACCGCCGCTTTCATTCCAGGGCAGTCGAATTCTTCGATGTCACCGCCACGTCGGCTCCAATCGTAGAAACTAACAGGATAAACATTTGAATCATCGAAATCGTCGAATTGGAACAGAGACGAATCCGGCAACGACTTGTGGAGCGCAGTTGACAGTGCCGTCTTTCCACCGCCCGACACTGAATTGATTGAAATGACAAACGGCTTTTTCATTTTCACACCCATCAGCTACAACAATTAGGAGGATACGTTATGCTTACAACCGTGCTACTATTTCTTACCGTACAAGTTTCAGGCGTTTCAAATAATGTGCTTTTTGTTGATGAATTCGATAATGAGAAGTTACCCGGTTGGGATGTCAGTGATACCATCCCCCCCGGTGATGTTAAGGTAAAAGATGGCAAACTCATCCTTGGGAATAATGGCCGTCTACAAATTGATGTGCGAAAATCTGATACATGGCTGGATTACACAACCACCTTACGACTCCGATTTTTGGAGACACAACAGGGATGTACTTTCCGGATTGTTGTTCGACATAGTCTGGGGCGCTTTAACTTCTGGACGAATCAACAATTCGTATTTTCGCCTCATAAAGGGGAAATTCAGGTCTATACGGTTAGACCGGAGAAACAGCCGCGTGAAAAGGCAAAAATGCCTGCAAGTGCCGAGTACAACTTTAAAAGGAGCAAGTGGTATCACCTCGCCATTGAGATAATTGATAATCGCTTTACCTTGTTCATAGATGAGCAAGAACTTTTATCCTTCAAGGATAGAGGAACTTTACCCGGCACGGTTCGTATATCAACTGGACACACTTTCAAATGGTGGAACGGTGAGCCTGCTGGTAAAATCCGGATGGAAATAGATTACATCCGGGTGGCTGTCAAACGCCTGGGATTCGTCAAACGCCTGGGCCCCTCGGGGACAACCCTAACAACATGGGCAACCATTAAAAATGCGAGGTTGGAGGAAAGATGAAACACATCAAAGTTAATGGAGACTGTGGTGTTTGCAAAGAGAGGGTTTCAAGGGCTGGTTCGTTATCGACCGAGGGGTCGTGTTTGCCGACGTGGGCCACTTAGGGTTTACTATTGTTGAGTGCGGTTAAAGATAACTGCCGGTCTGGGTTCTGATACAACCACCTCTCCATGTTCTGCTTAACTGTTGCCCACTCACTGTCCAACATTGAATACCAAGCAGTGTCGCGATTTCGACCTTTTACGACCATGTGCTGTCTGAAGATACCTTCAAACCGAAAACCGAGCCGCATGGCAGCTAAGCGAGACCGCTCATTCAGAGAATCACACTTCCACTCAACCCGACGGTATTTCAGTCTATCGAAGGCCTCGCAGAGCATTAAATATACCGCCTCCGTGTTTACGTTTGACCTCTGAGCATCCGGCGAATACCATATATGTCCGAGTTCCAGTCGTCGCATATCTGAAGCGATGTTTAGAAAACTCACCATTCCCACTCGGCATTTCAATTCGCGATGGTGGGATTCGCGATGGTGGACGGTGAAGAAGAGCGGATCATTTGACTCGGCTCTATCCTCAAGCCACCGTCGCATACTGTGTATGCCCTCAAAGGGGCCGTAACTCATGTAGGTCCATATCTGCTCCTTCACCTCTGAGCCGTGAGCGCACTGGTAGAGTTCCTCAGCATCCGCTTGTGGGTTGACCGGCGACAGCACAATGAACTCACCTTCGTAGTCCGTGCGTCGAGGCAAGTCAACATGAGCCAGCGGTTTTACAACAGTTCCAAGAGGGAGAGACAACTGTCCGATATCAATTCCTAGTTGTGTAGGTTGTAGTGCGATGAGGACCTTTGTTCCAAGGGCTTTGACTCGTGGGGCCATGTCGGCTAACGTTCCGCCGGTTTGCGAACCCCAAGCTTGTCGAGGGGTTGCCGAAGGCCAAGGCGGCACCACCACCGTAGCGAAAACCGTGCTGTTACACGATGGGCACCTTGCTGCAATCCATGGAAAACATGAGAGGCCAACTGTGAGCTGGAATCTCCCAATAGCCATCAGAACGTTGAACCATACACAAGAACTTACGAAAATGGCAGTAGGAAAACTCCTCTAAGGTGTGGAGCGTGAGACCAGCGGATGCAACCGCTGTGGCAAACTCACCCATGTGGTGAGACCACTGGTAGGTAGTAGAATTCACCAGGCGACCACCTTCACCTGTGTAAGATTGCTCGACAGTGCACAGTTCGGGTGTCTTCTCGTGGAAATAGTGCTCGTTCAATGAAAAGGTGCCACTCGCGGCATCATAGGAAAGCATATCGAGCACTGGATGCCCATCGACGATGAAAACCCGACCATGAGATTTCAACATTGCGCTCGCAACCGAAAACCATCGATAGAGATCCGGTATCCAGCAGAACACGCCGTAAGAGGCAAAGACCAGATCGAATGATTGGCAATCCAAAATATCGCACACAGCGTAAACTTCAGCACAGTGGAACTCGGCACTCAGTCCACTCACTTCGGCAAGTTCGCGTGCTTTCTGAATTGCTGTGTCAGAAAAGTCCACACCTGTCACCAGCCCGCCCATTCTGCTGAGAGAAAGGGAATCGAGGCCGAAGTGGCATTGCAGATGGAGAATCCGCTTTCCGGCGACATCACCAAGTGCTTCAAAATCGACCAGTCCCAACGTGCATCGACCTGCGAGAAATCCTTGAACGTCGTAGTGCTTCGTCCCGAAGTGGTGTTCAACCCTTTCGTTCCAATTCTCGCGATTGGCTTGAAAGTAGGTTTCATCGAGTGACGGTCCGTTGGTCTTCATCCTGTAAGCCTTTCGTGTAACGATGCTTATCATCCCGACGACAAAGCGGTTGAGCGAAGGCCCGTGTATCCCGGAGCCGAAGGCAGGGTGTTATGGACTGTGTGCACTTTAGAAGGCCTCGGGAGCATTAGGGAAACCCTCGTATGACCCTCTTCAGGCTTCCGAATCTATGGGCAGGAATTTGAGAGAAATCAACGACCTTAAACCCCTGAGTTCTCTTCAATTAACTAAGAAAATCGCAACCCTCAACTTTCAAACGCTTCTTTCAACGTCCGGCTGGTCGCAATCCCTGATAGAAGCTGCAACGCATCAAGGAAATTGCTCTTTCCCGAAGCGTTGGGGCCGAAAAGAACAGAAAGCGGTTCGAGGCTGACTTCGACATCCACCAGGGATTTGTAGCCTTGAATCTTAATTCGCTTCAGCATCGTAGCGTGCCTCCGTCAATATCCCAAACTCCGCAGGTACTCCCGATTCACTTTCGCCGCTTCAGCCGGTGGGCGCGGGGGATAGGGCCGGTCAAGCTCGACAGAAATCCATCCGTCATAACCCACCGCTTCGAGTGCTTCGAGAGCCGCTTTGACATCAAGCCCTAGATTTCCTGCACCCAGTTCAGCGAAACGCGCCTTCTCCCCAAAACGTTGCGTCCGATAGTTCCAGGTCGCGGGGTCATCCGCATGGCAGTCTTTGAGATGGACATGCCCTATCCGTCCACGCAAGCGTTCGCTTTTGAAGACCTGCATCGGGTCGCTCCCCGCGGCGAGCATGTGCCCTGTGTCGAATAGCAACCACAGGCTCGGTGCCGCTGCCAAGAGCCGTTCCGCATCATCAACTGTTTCAAGCAATGTGCCAAGATGGGCGTGATGAAAGCCTTTGATTTGGTGCTCGTCGCAGAACGCTAACACGTCGTCTAGCGTCCGTGCTGCATTCTCGAAATCTGCATCGCTTGGATTCTCTCCACCCCACTCCGAACGCCTTAATGATGGGACCTCTGCCGCATCATTGCCGAGGGTGATGTTGAACTTGACCCTGTCAAGCCCGGGACCGCCCGCGTTGACGATATGGAGTCCCAAATAGCGTGCCAGTGTCGCCATCTCAACGAGTTCATCAGGACGCTCAATCCCTAAGCCTTCGACACCATCCCAGCCTGCGTCTACAACTTCGCGCAACACTTTTTCCGGGTTATCTCGCTGCTCCCCGCCAAACTGGATGAGGTGACATGCGAGTCTGAATTTGCTCATCAATAGACTCCTTGTAGATTCTGTCGTCCGCTGTAAGAACTTGTTGCGTTCATTTCACTTTCGGTGCCAGAGCAACGCCAGTTCTGATTTTGGACCGACATTTTACCTAACGTTTTTGTGCTTCCCGAACTGCACAACGGTTGCGCGAACGCGCCGAAGCCAGGGAGGCTGTGTTCGCCGACGTTGCCAACTTAGGGCCGACTGATGTTGAGCACTATTCAGGGCAGCAGAGAGTAGGTTGGGTTGAATACAATGAAACCCAACTATAGAGAGTAGGCTGGGTTGGGCGCAACGAACCCAACACAACGGTTTCAGTCCACATCGGATTCTTCGAGAATCTTCTGGTACATCTGTGCCGCCACATCGTATGCTTTGCGAGCTGTCTCACGTTCTTCCTCGCGGATGCGGTCAACTTTTTGGTTCCAGCAGACCTCCACAGCCTCTAAGCACCATTGGGCACTTCTGCGACTTGCTCGGATCGGCTTACCGCCTACAATGACGAAAACCGGATTCGTATGAGACGATGGGAAGATGCGTAGCGCAACCCAACTCGATCTGTCGATGGATGCCTCGAACTGAACGGGTACGATTTGCCCATCAGCTACAATCTCGTACCGGTCAACGGCTTGACCGTTGACGATGAGTTCAACAGGTACCGTTCGGTCTTCCTCAATGCGAGCGCGTTCGATGTCCCAATACGGTTGCTGATCTAAAGAACGATTCCGTATCTCAGGATTAGGTTTTTCGTCGAGCCGCGCAGCCACGCGAGCGGTAATGGTCACTGTGCTCGGCTTTTCCAAATCCAACTGGCTAATCTGTCCGTTTGGCATCTTTTCTCCAACAGGTACGCTCCCCACGGTGAAGTCCAGCAGGTGGCTTTTGCCATCTCCGACGTAGGAACGCCCATCTCGCAATCCTGCGACCCACGTATCGAAGTCGAGGGGCCCCGCGGAAGTTTTCACATAGACGCGGCCCATCCCGACCCGCTCTCCGTAAATGCAGGGGAAATCCGTCTCTCCACTGATTCGAGTGCGGAAGCCACAATTCAAGGTGTGATACCAGATATTCAATTCCCAAATAGCGGGCGTGTCTACCGTAGAGATGAAATCAACGGCATCATGGACCACGTCCACGATGTACTCGTTAGCACCGATGCTGTCGAAGGGAGGCATGTTATAATTGGGAAGTTCGTCTCCAGGCACTTTCAAGCCCCAACCGCTGTGGCTGAAGCCCGTCACCGCGCCCTGTTCTTTCGCCCACTGGAGGACAGGTAGGTCCCAACTGGGCCACTCCTCAATGCGTTCGACACCCCTATAGTCGTCCTCAGTGAGCCGTAGTAACGAGAGATGTCCAGCGTGCGAGGAAGGAAAACCAGAAACCTCCACATCGTAGCGCATTATGTAGTCATCGGTTGAGAGTTTGTGGGTCTCGCCCTCGAAAAACTGCTTCTGGAAATACCAACAAGGCCCCCACGAGAGCACACAGCCGACATTGAGGTCTTCTCCGAGAATGTGCCGCATCATGTCTTCGGGCGTAACCCCCTCGGTGGGGCTCTCATAGTGGGAACAACCGGCAGCGTGGACATGATGGTCGCCGGAACGCCATCCTTCTGCCGCGACATGAATCCACCGTTCCAGACGAAATGTCTCTTGATGGCTTTCGGTACTGGGAACGGTGATGGTTTGGGTCTTCACCTGATACTCCGGGCCACGTGTGTACTGAACAGTATACTTGCCGGACGGCAGGAGAACCGATTCGCCGTTGTGCCGATAAATTTGGTTATGAAAGAAGAAATCTGGTGCCAACCGGCGCCCGCGCGATGGATACACCCGCCTCAATTCGTCCCGAATGGTAAAAGCGGCGGTCGTTGGCTTTCCGTCAAAGTCTAACACTTCCAGGGTCACTTTCACCGCCGGTATACAGTGGAACAAGATAGGGACTGCATTGCGGAAGCCGATGTCCTGTGTACCCTGGCCGACGTTGAAACCCAACATTGCCTCTCGTTTTCCTGAATCGCGGCTGTAGAGTTGAATAATACGATACTCCAATTCCAACCCCGAAAGATTCGCCTTCAACGGTGGATTGGAATAGACTTCAATATCGAGAAACCGATGCGGAATGTCGCTTTTGGGCACGGTCATCTGAGGTTCAGGACTTCCGCCAGAACGCTTATAAAGTGGGGCAGCATTTGCGCTCTCTGCTGCGAGCGGTGCCGTCACGCCAGCCTCGTTGTGTATCTTTACCAAAAAGGTACGCCAGCCGTGTTGCATCAATTCCTTATTGGCTGAACCTTCCTTAACCTTGACACGACTTTCAGGGTTGATGGTAACACCGACCAGACAGTAGGAGTCAAGAGATTTTTGAATGTCATCAACCGCCTGTTTGTGGTCATCGGAGACCAACGCTTCCCTGATTGCTGAGAGGTCGTCTTCAGAGAGGGGCGAACCGAGATAATCCAAAGCCTCAATGAGTCGCTGGGTCGCTGACGCGAAAGGTTGAAATTCCACCTCAGAGACCAGTCTCAGTTCATCCGTGAACCCGACCGAAGCGAAAGTGAGGAGCAACATGCAGCCGATGAGTATCAAGTGAAACTGTCTGCTGTTCCCTTCTCTTAGAATAGCATTATATTTATTTTTTGTCCATCGCATGGCTCACTCCTTCTAATGAATTAAGGAATCTGATTTCGGTTCATGACTTACTTATTAAGTGCGGTTAAAGATAACTGCCGGTCTGGGTTCTGATACAACCACCTCTCCATGTTCTGCTTAACTGTTGCCCACTCACTGTCCAACATTGAATACCAGGCAGTGTCGCGATTTCGACCTTTTACCACCATGTGCTGTCTGAAGACACCCTCAAATCGAAAACCGAGCCGCATAGCCGCCAACCGAGACCGCTCATTCAGGGAATCACACTTCCACTCAACGCGACGGTATTTCAGCCTATCAAACGCCTCGCAGAGCATTAGATAGACCGCCTCTGTGTTTACGTTTGACCTCTGAGCATCTGGCGAATACCATATATGTCCGAGTTCCAGTCGCCGCATATCTGAGGCGATGTTTAGAAAACTCACCATCCCGACTCGGCGATTCGATTTGTGATGGTGGACAGTAAAGCAGAGCGGATCATTCGACTTGGCTCTAGCTTCAAGCCACTGTCGCATACTGTGTACGCTGTCAAAGGGACCGTAACTCATGTAAGTCCATATCTGTGCTTTTATATCTGAGCCGTGAGCGCACTGGTAGAGTTCCTCAGCATCCGCTTGCGGGTTGACGGGCGATAGCACAATGAACTCACCTTCATAGTCTGTCCGTCGAGGCAAGTCAACATGAGCCAGAGGTTTTACAAGAGTTCCAACCGGGCGAGATAAACGCGTCATAGCTGACCTACTTCCAATCGTCGTCTGGGGGCCAAATGTTGGCACTTCCGCCTCCAGCCCCTTTCGGTCGCTCGCCATCGCCCTCTCCCCGATCAAACCAGTCCTTGACGGTATCCCGCCACTTAATGAAGTGAGGTGCCTCCAGGTGCGCTTGGAATGCCGCTTCGTCTACATAAACCTCATAAAGCCAGATGCGATTCGGGTCCGCACCATCCTGAATCACATCAAATCTGAGGCAACCGGGTTCATCGTTCACAGAGCCTTTTGCGTCGTCCAACATCGCTTCGATGAATGCCTCTCTGTGTTCTTCCTGAATCTGAATGGGTGCAATGATAACGAACATAAGCTTTATTCTCCTTATACAGGTTCGGATGCTTGGTTTGTCTACAATGCCTAGCCTATTACAACTTGGGACATAAGTCAAGTTCAAAGTTGAAGAGGGGCATAGGCGAACAGTCTGCAAACGAAGTTCTGGTCAACATCCCCACTAGCCAGCCGCCGCTCATTGGCAGGTTTCCAGTGCTCAGTTGTTTTGTTTACCTGGGGTCATCTCCAACGCCTTGAACGTGCCCGTACCATTCGGCATTCGACCAAGCGCGACATCTTTCCGCTGTTTGTTGAACTTAACCGAGGAAAGCACTCGATTCCCATTTGCATCGGTATCAACCAGCATGAGCGATTCTCCACTTTTTGCGAGCTTAAAGTTGGCATGAAGGCCCGGTTGGTCGTTTCCGTCCTCGTCTGCCCAAACAATCAGGTAACCGCCAGGGCGGATTTTCGTATTTTTGGGAAATTGCCACTTGCGCGGGTTCTTAGGATTGTCGCTGAGATACATTCCAAACAAGTTGATTTCATTTTCGCTGTGGTTGTACAGCTCAATCCAGTCATCATGTTCGCCCTGCGGGTCGGTGTAGCTGGCAGTATTGTCTGCCATCAGTTCGTTGATGACGACGGGAGAAGTTTGGGCGATGGGTGCGCCCACACGGTAAGCCAACGGCTCAAATTCGGTTTTGGCAGGGAAAAACGCTGTGGTGCCGTGCGATTTCAGTGAACGCGCTTCGACGTAGTAACGCACCTTCTTTCCAGCGGGGAACGCGGGAATTTCGCCCACGTATTCATTCCCGTTTTTCGACATCGGCACACGCTCGAAGGGTGACAATCGACCCACGGCGTAATAGAGCAACACCGCTTCAACGCTCACATCCTCGCCAATCTTTGCGTTAATTTTCACGGGTTGATTGGTGAGTGGCTTTTTCGGCTTGGAGACGGATTCGATTGTGGGTACGGGTTTATCAATTTCGGCGTGGCTGAACAGATATTCGCGTCGCTGTTCTACAAACTGCTTGAAACTTGGTGTGCCGCGCCGCTCTCTGCCGCCCTGACGCGCCTCACGGCTCTGGTCATTGATATGGCTGGTCGCAAATGCTTCGTAGGAATAGAGTTTTTTGTCGTCTGCCTTCACTTCAGCGTCAATCAGCGAACGGTATTCCACTATCATTGGACGTAGCACATCCCAATCAAGCCATTCGTGGGCAATTGTGCGGAGGTGCGCGAGATAACGGGCACGCAGGTGTGGAATGGCGAACAACCGCCTGATAACGGGGCGCGTTGCATCATCCGCTTGGGCAAAGGGAGATAACATCCCACCATCGGCAACCCAAGAGTTTGGACCGCCGCGCCCGGCAAAGCGAAATGTCTCGTTGCTGTCGTGTGGCAAGAGGTGGAAGCGACCATTTGTATCCTGATAGATGGCGTAATCGCTCGCACGACTGAAGTAGCCATCGCTGTCAATGAAGGCATTTTCTAACGCGAGAAACCACAATGCCCGGTCAATGTTGAATATCGTCGAAAGCTTTGCTTCAAGTTGGTCATCCGGCGTTTTCTCAAGCGTTTTGCACAGATTCATCAAATCTCGCCACGCATCGGGGGCTTCGGCCTCGTTGGTTTTGAGTTGATAGGCACCCCGATAACTCGTTAGGACATCTCCCATGTAGACCAATCCACTAAGGCGTCCGGGCGGAACTTTGAAGCGGGCACCTTTTTTCGTGCCGAACCATTCGTCGAGAAAATCCTTGTTGAACTGCTGGCTGTTGATGTAAATTCCCCAGCTTTCGCCATTGATAACCAACTTGACGAAGTTTGCCTTTGGAGCGGGGATATAGTTGCGCGCAATCCTTGAATAGAGCACTTCCCGCAGGAAAGAGGCATCGGAATGACCGTTCAGCAGGTTCAGCGTCTTGTAACCTAAGAAACGTTGTTTGTCATCCGCGAAGTCAACGGCGATGTTGAACGACTTTTTCTCGGCATCTCTAAGTCCGAAATAGGATGAACTGCCGCGAAAACCGACACCAACTGATGAATAGCTCTTGCCATCAACGATTAAATCGGCGGGCACATAAACATCGGTGCGATAAAAGTCGCCGAGTTGTTCGTACCAGTCCGTATCATGGAATCGAAGGTAGATTGTTCGGAGTGTTTTGGCATTGTAGAGTCCCTTTTTACCCCTCGGTTTCGCGGCTGTGCTGGCTTGCAGATCAGCTTTGACAGTCGTATTGGAGGGAGTGCGCTCTGATAGGCGCGATGGGCCGCTTACCCCCTGAGCCGCTCTATACTCGCGGGCGGTTTTTCGCTCAGTTGCGTTGAGTTTTCCGTCCTTATTGGTATCGAACCGATTCACCAGTGCTTCTGGCCGCCGTGGTCCGCGAAAACCGCCGCGTCGTCCGCGTTGCATATCTCTGCGGTCAGGAGAGGGACCTTCTTGACCGAAAAAGACTTCGCGGGCGATGGCTTCAATCATATCCTCTTTTTCTTCTGCGCTCAATTGACCGTTACGGTCGCGGTCAAATCGCTTTTCTTCTTCTGAGAGCGTCTGCTGTGCCAATGCGTTTACAGTAAAGAATAATCCGGATATCATCAGTAACGCGAAAATGGCTGTGATGTTGTGTTTTAGTTGCATCTGTTTTTCCTCTTTTTGAGTTTGGATTTAAGAAAATACTAAGATTTGGACAATTTTTAAAATAAGAGCACTGACGGACGCAAACCGACACAGGGCGTATCTCCGCTTGATGCGAACGCAACGCTTTTTTCTGCGAGTTAACCTGAGGAAACAAAATCGCAGAATTTAAGCAGGTTTTGCCCGACAGCAGGCAGTACCTTTGATAGGAATGTCTGAATAGCCCACAAATTGTCCAAACTATAGTAAGAAAATAAGATAAGGGGTTCGCTTGGTAAATGAAGCATTTACGTGCGCTCACCCCAAAGTTAAACATGCCCCAAAGTTAAACATGAAAGACGTACAGGTCACGATTCTCCATTGGCAGGTTCACCCATTGACCTCCCTGCCGATGACTCTCTGCTACTGTGATACACGCCTCTGTGATGTGGTGTGTGACTTCAATATTCCCTAGTGATGGTCGTCCCGATTCATACGAGCTTACTAGGTCTTCAAGGCAAGCGACTACTGTGCTCACTGAGGTGGACTCTGGAAACGATTCGCCATCCCATTGCAACGGCCACCCTTCGCTTGAACCTTCCTTCCGAAAGGTTACGGCTGCGCCATCGCGCATCGAGCGGACGGTTCCTTTTGTGCCGACTACTTCATACTCTCGTCCGCCCGCTGGCACTGACCATGCCTCTATGCCGTTGGCAAAGGCAAGCTGAAATATTGCTTGGGGGTCAGCCTCAAGTCGGTTTTTCTCGACCTTCAGTTCTCGGGGGAGCAGGTCTCCGCGTACTGCCGCTATCTGTGGGTCTCCGAGCAGATAGGAAAGGGTATCCATCCAGTGAATGTGTACGTGCATCAAGCTGGCTGCCCCATAAACGACCGCGGCTTGGAGTTCACCTATATCCCCTCGCGCAATTATATCACGTATTCGCTTGTACTGTCTGCTAAACCGCCTTAACACGCCGGTATTGAACACGGTTCCGTGTTTTCGGCAGGCTTCAAGCACTTCATCAGCTTTCTGCACGGAACAGGACATCGCCTTCTCAACGAAGAGCATGGGCACCCCAGCGTTTGCGGCATCGACCGCCATATCTGCGTGTGCATCTTCCCGAAAGTCTAGTGACGGTGCGCGATTGCCCGGTTTGGGCAGGCCAGTCGCAGTTGTACATACCGCCACGAGGTCTAGTTGCTCTTTCTCAAGCATCGCCCGGTAGTCTTCGTAGACTGCTTCAACGCCCCACTTCTCTTGGAACGCTACCCGTCGCTCTGCGATGGTCTCCGCCGCAGCGACTACTTCCAGTCGTTCACTTACATGGCAGGCTGACGCAATTGACTGCTCAAGTGTACTGCCCATGCGTCCTAGCCCGATAATCCCTACCCGGTAGGTCTTCATTATATGCCCTCCATAACCACTTGGTTGGTCTTGATTTAATCATCAGATGAGACAAATGATACGATAAAAGGTTCGGTTTTAGCAAAAACGTTTCGGTTTTAGCAAAAACGTTGATGTGCTGGCTTGGTCGTTATAAATAAATCCTACTGTGAAAAGCAGGAGTTTAGGCAAGTTTTAGTATTAAAACCCGAGTTGCTGCTCCCCTAAAGAGGAAGAAACCGAGTTTTGCAGACCCTACGGGTGGCGCGACCCCTATGGGTGGCGCGACGAACGCGACGCAGAACGCGACACAAAAAACCCGGTTTCTGCGCCACCCTCAATAGGATGAATCAAGTTCTATCCTTCGTCCACTACGGGATGATTCATAACATGCGTCGATAATCTGCATTATCCGATGGGCATCGTCAATGCTGACTGACGATGGGGTTCCGTGCCGGATTGACCGGATAAAGGCGGCAACGAAATCAAAGCCCCACTGGTCGGCATAAACCGAACGTTTTTTGATTTCCATGCGGAACTGCCGTTCCGGTGCAGATTGCCAATCGGGTGCGATACTGGCGACAGCAAATTCAGCGTCGCCGGTCGGTTCCCATGTGGCGGTTCCGAGTGTGCCACGTAGCCCAAAATAGGTGTCATTTCTCGACCCAACGCCGGGCAGTAGATACCCCATGTGTAGGCAGGCGTGGACACCGTTGTTGAACTCAAGGGCGACTGTTGCGACATCTTCTAAACCCGCTTCGATTGTTCGGTCTACCCTGCCGCAGAGTGCTGTAACCGACTTTACCTCTGCCTGACTGAAGAATCGGAAAAGGGTCAGCCAGTGCCCGCCTTCCATGTGAAGGATGCCGCCGCCTTCGGTCTCGTGGCGATACATCCAGTGTTCGGGGTCACGGAGACCGGGTCGAACAGCAACTGTGACCAGCCGCGCTTCGATGTCCAACAACCGTCCAAGAACACCCGCATCAATCAGCCGTTTGAGTTCAATTGCCACGGGGTGATACGGCCACGGATAGCCCACCTGAGTCACGACTCCGTTGCGATGCACAATTTCCCGGAGGGGCTTCAGATCTTCGGCAGTTCGAGCGGCTTGCTTCTCAATGAAGAGATGTACTCCGTTCTCAGCCAACCGGATGGCGGTCGGGGTCGCTTCGTTTGGGGGCAACATAATCGCGGCAAAGTCCAAATCTTCATTCGCAATCAGGTCGTCGAGGTCGGTGTAGATACGCGCATCTCCGGCATCCTGACGAATTTCATCAAGTGCCGCGGCTTGGTCAGGTGCCCATTCGCAGTACGCCACAACTTTCACGGCTTCTTGGCCCAGAAACGATTTGAGCAGACCATCCCCTTTATCGGGATGTATACTTCCAGCGTGAATACGGAGACCGACCATCGCACCTTTGAGGGGCAAATCCGGTGTTGTCATTTTTATTTCTCCTTTCGATTCGTGCGTTTTTTAGCCTGATGATGTTTACGCATAGGAGTTTACCATTTTTGCAACACTTTTGCACCTTACTTTTGCAACGATTTTACGAATCGCTCATGACAATTTTGTGGTTGACATGAAATTAAATCCTTTGCTATACTGTGATTAATATTTTTTGAAAGAACGTCAATAAACCGAGAGCGCAGAAAATTTAAGGGAACGGAATATTTTTTCATCCAAAAGTTTGCGAACATGGTAAAATAGACCCCAGATTAAGCAAGTTTTAGTATTCAAACCTGAGTTGCCACCTTGTAAGAAAAATGGAACGCAAAGGTGCCAAGACGCAAGGAAGAACAGAACGCGCAATCAATTATGTACTATGCCCGTTCTACCTATTCCAGAGAAACCGAGTTTTGCCGACCCTACGGGTGGCGCGACGAACGCGACGCAAAAAACTCGGTTTCTGCCATTTGCTTAACCTTTCGCATTATTGGAATGAACTTTCGGAATCTACATCGCACAAGGAGGAGAACATGCCATTAGGAGAGGGAGATTATAAGTACGAACTGGTTGAAGGATGGGCAAAACTGCCAGAGGGGTGGGTTTTTTCGTTGGTATCGGATGCCGCAATTGATTCCAAGGGCCGCATCTACGCCTTTACGCGCGGCAAACATCCAATCATTGTTTTTGACAAGGAAGGCAACTTCATCACCTCATGGGGGTATGGGGAATTCGGTATTTCGCCGCACCTCGTAAGCCAATCGCACGGCATCTTCATCGGTCCTGACGATGAGGTCTACCTGACTGATGCCTATCAGCACGTTGTGCGCCGATACACGTTGCTAGGCGATATGGAAAACGAGTGGGGCACACCGGGGGTACCCGGGGTGACGCATTATCGGCGTGAATTTAACATGCCCACGGGCGTTGCAATCGCCCCTGATGGATGCATCTACGTCTCGGATGGGTATGGAAATCGTTGCATCCACAAATACTCCAAAGAGGGGCAACATCTGTTGACGTGGGGCGAGCCAGGCACTGGTCATGGTGAGTTCGCTGTTGTGCATAACATCGGCTGTGATAAAGATGGCCGCGTTATCGTCTGTGACCGGGAGAACAACCGTGTCCAACTGTTCGACCCGGATGGAGCGCATATAGAAACGTGGACGGACGTGGTTTCACCGGGAGATGTCTGGGTAACGGATGATAACATGATTTACATCGTGGAGCAGGGGGCGAGTGGGCGCGTCGGGGTCTGGACACCTGAAGGTGAGCGAATTAGTCGGTTTTCCGGCGATGAGGGCGGTGTCCTTGAAGCACCGCACGGTATCTGCGTTGATGACGAGGGAAGTATTTACGTGGCAGAAATCGGTGACGGCAACCGAGGACAGCGACTGCAAAAGTTCGCTCGGGTCTAAAGGTTGGGTTTCACTCTATATCTGTATATGACAGTGTTGTGGAAAAGCAGAATCTGTATGGGTATTGATAACCTTATGCTTTTTTGCGTCAAGTCATCTTGCCACCCTTTAGGGACCGTTCAACCCAACCCACGGACTCATTACTAATTGATCTGGCGTATCGGGAGTCTGGTCATCATTTTCAACTGGCGTAAAAGCTTGTTTTATGATATACTAAAAGCACTTTGACACCTATATGGCGTGAAGAAATTGTGGGCAATTTGTGGATAACTTGTGGATAACTTGTGGGTAAGTTTGATTTTTTAGCTATGGTCTCTTTTATTTGTCCTGATGCCTTCTTACGCTCAGATACACGACTTGACCGAATTTGACACCGATTCCATCGCCGTAAATCGGTGAAATTCGGGGGTATGATGAAATTGTGGATATCATGAAGTTCCCTTCTTGATTGGCCAACCTATTTCCAATACGCCAGTGTTATATATTTTGAATCTATCTCGGTTCGTCTAACCATTTTTAAGGTCGTTGAATGGATTCGACGACTCGGTGCAAATTGTCAAAACGACCATGTTCTTTTTCACCTTCATAACCCCAAACAAACGGCTTAGGAATCACTACAATGCGGTATACCCCTGACGACATTTGGTCAGAAATACTATCTGAACTCGGCGACGTGGCTCGTGAAGACCCTTATCTAAGGCAAGCCAAGCCCACTAAGATTACGGAAGATGAACTAACGATTTCAGTATCCACGCCAATCACGCGGGACGAAATTGAGAAGCGTTTTCTCCCAGATATCAATCGCCTCTTAACACAGCGATTGGGTCAAGACAAGACACTCAATATCATCGTAAAGCCGAATACCCCAAAACGCTCGACTGCTCCAACAACCGATCCAATGACCGATTCAACACCTTCGCTGCCGGCTTCAGACACCCCCTCTGACGAAGAAGCCACTCAGACTGAGACCGGTCTGAATCCGCAGTATACGTTTGATCGGTTCATTGTTGGTTCGAGCAATCGCTTGAGTCACGCGGCAGCGGTAGCTGTTTCTGAGAATCCCGGAAAAATCTATAACCCGTTGTTCTTCTACGGTGGAGTCGGTTTGGGCAAAACTCATCTACTTCATGCCATTGGAAATCATATTCAAGAGAACCAAACTGACCTCAAAGTGGTTTATGTGAGTTCTGAAACTTTCATGAACGAGTATATTGAGTCCATTATTAGAAGCAGTACAACCTCTCGGGATTTTCGAGATAAATATCGCACTGCCGATGTGCTACTGATCGATGATATTCAGTTTTTACAGCGAAAGGAGGGAACACAAGAGGAATTTTTTAATACTTTTAACGAATTGCATCTGAACTCAAATCACATTGTCATGACCAGTGACCGGCCCCCAAAGAACCTTGAGAATGTCGAAGAACGGCTCCGCTCTCGCTTCGAGTGGGGAATGTTAGCGGATATCAGTGCCCCATTATTTGAAACGCGAGTCGCAATCCTGCACCAAAAATGCAGAGACCACAAAATTGACTTCGTTTCCGACAGCGTACTGAACTATATCGCTGAGGTTGTTGAGGGAAACATTCGGAAACTGGAAGGCGCTCTGACTCATCTTGTCGCAAACGCCAGCATTTTCGGCGAGGAGCTGACCGTTGATTTTGCACGGCGCACGATAAGTCATATTCAGCCTGCTTCTGTGACGTACCAGCATAAAGCAATTACAGCCGATGATATTCAAAAGACCGTAGCAAGGTATTATGGAATTAGGGTCTCAGAGCTCAAATCATCGAAGCGAACGAAGCTCTTAGTCTTTCCCCGGCAAGTCGCAATGTATCTCTGCAGGGAACTGACGAATCTTTCTCTTACGGAGGTTGCAAGTGCATTCGGTAGACGAGACCACACAACAGTCATGCACGCTTGTGACCGTGTTGAACAGGCAATTGAACAAGACCCTGAACTCAATCAAATTATTAGTTCTTTGACCGAAAGTATCAGCTAACGCAACGTTCCTAGGCTGGTCTGATTTTCGCAAAATTGTCTCAATTGGTTATGTGGATAATTTGTGGATAACTCTGTGGATAACTTGTGGTTTACGTGTGGACAAATGTGGATAACTTTAGCCTTGTGGATAGATTGTGGATAAGTCGCAAAGTTATGCACATTTTTTCCACAGGTGTATAGTCAATGGGTATAAGGGTTTTGGGCAGTTATCCACATATCCACAGGCCCTACTACTATTACTAATATATATATATATTTAAGTATAAGAGGAAGAAAGAGGCGTTTTCACACATTTTGAAAAGGAGAACAAAAATGGAATTGGTTTTTAATAAGGAAGAATTGTTGAGAGCCATGCAAATGCTACAAGGTGTGGCCGCAGGCAGAAATACATTGCCGATACTCTCGAATGTTCTCATCCGTGCATCGGATGGACAGATTGAGATTTCGGCAACTGACCTTGAGGTCGGGATTAGAATGAATGTTTCCGGTGAAGTGGTTGAGGAAGGGGGCATCACTGTTTCTGCTAAAATTCTTTCCGATATCGTACGGGAGCTTCCGCCCGAATCTATTAAGCTCGCAACAACGGCAAATGACCGGGTTGAAATTACCTGTGGTGAGGGTGTTTATAAAATTATCGGTTTGCCTGATGATGAATTTCCAGACTTGCCATCCATCGAGAGCGATTTCTTCACAATGGACGGGCCACTTCTGTGTTCAACCATCCATAAGACAGAGTTTGCGGCTTCAACGGACGAGGAGGCTCGGTATTTTCTGAACGGAATCTATTTCCACCTGACACCGGAGCAGACGAAGGTTGTTGCCACTGACGGCCGGCGGCTTGCAGTGGTATCAAGTGAAGTGCTGACACCGCCTCCTGAAGAACCAACAGGCGTTATTCTTCCGCTGAAAGCGGTCAAGGAGATTGCCAAAACATTTGCTGAATCGGCGGAGGTAAAGATCTGTTTGTTAGACAATCAGGTTATTTTTGCCGATGATGACATAACGCTTACTTCGCGATTGGTGGAAGGGGAATATCCGCAGTACGAGCAGATTATTCCCGAGGATAACGAAAATCGCACGGTTGTTGAGACCGAGAAAATCCGCAATGCCGTAACACGGGTCGCTCTGCTGGCGAATCAGAAAACGTATGCTATCCGCTTGGATATTCAAGAGGACACTATCCGCGTGTCTTCAAGAACCCCTGAGCTCGGAGAGGCTGACGAAACGGTGGGTGTCAAAAGCGGTAGCGGTACTATAGAAATCGGACTTAATGCGCGTTTCCTTATTGATGTTCTACGGCACATTGAAACCGAAGATGTCGTTATAGAGTCCAAAGATGGCAATAATGCGGCGGTCTTGAGGCCTATCGAGGATGATAACTATCTCTGCTTGGTTATGCCGATGCGACTGGAATCTTAGCAAGCCATACCCTAAGCAAGTTTTAGTTGAGCTGTTGGGTTTCACTCTATCTCTGTATTATATAGTACTATCAACTCTCTTGTTGTAATGGCTAAGGTGTACTTCGACAGAGTTGATAGTATTGGTGTTGTGGCAAAGCAGAATCTGTATGGGTATTGATAACCCTTTGCTTTTAACCGTTCAACCCAACCTACAACTGACGTGCGCTTACCCCAAAGGGTAAGAAACCGAGTTTTGCTGACTCTACGGGTGGCGCGACCCCTATGGGTGGCGCGACGAACGCGACGCAGAACGCGACGCAAAAAACTCGATTTCTGCGCTACTCTGAAAATGGAAGGTTGGAGGAATAGGCTTGGAAGGATGGAAGCACGGAAGAATGGAAGAATAGGATTAGAAGGATGGAAGCACGGAAGAATGGAAGAGTTTATCCCTTCCATCCTTCAAGCCTCCCCCCCTTCCAGTCTATTCCCTTCCCCCCTTCCAGTCTTCCGCTCTTCTATCCTTCCAGTCTGTTCCCTTCCAATCTTGTTCCCTTCCAGTATTTACACCCATCCGAAATCTGGTAAAAATGCGACTTAATCACCTTGTGCTACGCAATTTTCGGAACTATGTGGATTGCGAGGTTGATTTCCCTGACCGAGTCAATCTGATTGTCGGCGGGAACGCTCAGGGAAAAACCAGCCTGTTGGAGGCAATCTATTTCCTCAGCACGGCCAAATCGCACCGCGTATATCCAGATGATGACCTCATCCGGCATAGCGAGGACTGGTTTTACCTCAAAGGTGTGATTGCTCCCACCGTTGAAGACAGCAATGCCTCCAGCAATCTGATGACCCTTGAGGTGTCGAATCAGTTACACGGCAAGAAACGGTTCAAGCTGAATAGCAATCTGCAGAAAAAACTGTCGTATTGGATTGGGCAATTTAAGATTGTCTTTTTTTCGCCGGAATCTCTCACCTTAGTCAAGGGTGCGCCTGCTGACCGTCGCCGCTTTATCGATATCCTCATTTCTCAGATCAGTTCAACCTATTTAAGCCATTTGCAACAGTATCAATTCGTGCTCAGGCAACGAAACGAGTTACTCAAGCAGATTCGCTCGAAACGCGCCAACGCGGGGTTGTTGGAATCTTGGGATTCGATGCTTATTGAAGATGGCGTTTCCATCATCCAAACGCGCAGAGACACCCTTGAGCAACTCAGTGAATATGCACAAGCTAAGCATACAGAATTAACCCACGGCGGCGAAAAACTTGAGTTGATATATCAGCCCCCTGCGGCTCTGACCGGGATTGATTTCGTTGCTCGGTCGGAGGCTATTGAGCAGTTTGGTAAAGCCTTAGATGCGTCCCGTCAAGGCGATATTCTGCGGGGAACGACATCGGTGGGGCCGCACCGCGATGACTTGGGATTGGTGTTGCAGACGGAGGGAGATGGCACCGTCTTACGGGAGGACGCGAAACCGTTTGGTTCACAAGGACAGCATCGGACAATCGCATTGGCACTGAAATTCGCCGAGTTGGAAGTGATACACCAAACGACACACAAAACGCCAATTGTGTTGCTTGATGATGTCATTTCTGAACTGGACGAGGCGCGTGCAACATTCCTTTTTGAGTTGCTCCGGGATTTGAAAGCCCAAACATTTATTACTTCGACACGTTTGGAAGTTTGGAGGGAGAAACTAGAAGATTACCGGGTCTTGACAGTGAAGGATGGGCAGTTATTCTGATCTGTTGGTGGAAGAGGGGGAAGAATGGAAGAGGGGAAGGATGGAAGGGGAAGAATTGGGAAGAGTGGGAGAGTTTATCCCTTCCCTCCTTATTTTGACGTTCAATTTCGGTTGCGTCAAGTCATCTGAAGACAGATGGGCAGATGACTGCGCGCATCTTGTGCGCTCGCTCACGCGATGCGCTCGCTCACGCGACCATCCGTCCCCGGACCATCCGTCCTCGGACCAGCCGTCCCCGGACGACCATCCGTCTTCTGACCACCCGCAAGGGCATTCTTGCCACCCGTTAGGGCGGCAAAACTCGGTTTCTTGCCGTTTCAATTCCCTTCAAACGTATTGGTACACCCAAAGTTATGATGACATTACCGAGTTTGATTGTCAAATTTCACAAGGCTTGGGATTCAGACCCAAAAGAATGGCATTGAAAAATGATTATTGATAACAAGGACGGAGTCAAAAAAATAGATTCTATTCTTGAGCGACTCATTCAAGAACGTGGATTAGACCCTAAGCTTCTTGAACAGAAGGCACTGGCGGGTTGGAAGGATGCCGTTGGTGCGCTGATTGCTCGCTATACTCGGCCGGTGTCGCTGGTCGATGGGCGGTTGACGGTTTATGCGTCAAACTCGGTTTGGGTTACGGAGCTGTCGCTTCTGAAGCCGCAAGTGATTTCTAAGATTAATGCCGCGGTCGGGCAACAGGTTGTTAAAGATTGGCGGATAGTGGTGAAACCTTTTGAACGTTCAAATGATGAGGAAATTCAACGTCCGCAACGCCCGAGTCGTCTAAAGTTAGAAAGGGATGCCCCTGCACCCGAGGTTGTCGAAAGGGTGGAACAAACTGTCGCCGATGTTGCAGACGAGGAATTAAAGGCGTGTTTAAGACGGCTTTTTATCACCCAGAGCCAATACGCTGAAACCGAGGAGTGATTTGGGAGCAACTTTCAGACATATTGCTTGTACCGCTTGAGAGAAACCGAGTTTTGCCGACCCTACGGGTGGCGCGACGAACGCTACGCAAAAAACTCGGTTTCTGCGGTTTATTTTTTTGTTTATGTAAACGTAACAGCAATTTTCACGTTTTAATAAAAAGAGGGTTTTTTAAGTTTCCAATGGATAAAATTACGATAAAGGAGAGAAGATATCATGGAAGTTTCTTACACGGCAGAAGATATACAGGTTCTTGAAGGATTAGAGGCAGTTCGTAAACGTCCAAGCATGTACATCGGTAGCACAGGACCAACGGGATTGCATCAGCTAATCACCGAGTTGGTTGATAATTCAATTGACGAGATTGCCGCAGGTTACGGCTCAGAGATCGAGGTGGTTATTCACGCAGATGGGAGTACGACGGTGCGGGATGAAGGACGCGGTATCCCCGTTGGTGCACACAGTGGGGTTTCAGCACTACAGGTTGTGATGACGACGTTACATGCCGGTGGGAAATTTGATGGGCGTGAAAATGTGGGCTACAAAACAGCAGGCGGTTTGCACGGTGTCGGTGCTTCTTGTGTGAATGCCTTATCGGAATGGCTCAATGTTCAGGTCCGGCGCGATGGGCAGGTCTACCAGCAGAAATATGAACGCGGCACCCCGAGTTCCCAAGTGGAAGTGATTGGGGTGAGCAAAAAGTCTGGAACAACCACGACCTTCATGCCAGATGGAGAGATTTTTGAAACCACTGTTTTTTCGCATGATGTCCTCGCAGAACGTCTGCGTGAATTGGCGTTCCTCAATCGTGGAATTAAAATTGTCTTTAAGGACGAGCGACTTACTGAAGACGGTAAAGAGCGAGAAGACCGTTTTTTTCAGTACGACGGTGGTATCGCATCGTTTGTGCAGTATCATAACCAAAATAAAGAGGTCCTCCACAACGAACCGATTTATATCGAAGGGGATAAAGGTGGTATTTGGGTCGAGATCGCGTTGCAGTTTAACACGACCTATTCGGAGAATATCTTTTCTTACGCCAATAACATCCGTACACCGGGCGGTGGATTTCACGAAAGCGGTTTTAAGAGCGCAGTGACGCGAACCTTCAATGCCTACGCCAAAGATGGCGACCTGTTAAAAAATGTAAAGGTTTCACTATCGGGCGATGATATTCGCGAAGGGTTGACGACGGTGCTCAGCGTCAAAGTGCCCGACCCGCAATTTGAAGGACAAACGAAGGACAAACTCGGTAATACCGAAGTTGAGGGCATTGTGCAAACCTTCGTCAATGAAAAACTGAAAATCTATCTCGAAGAGAATCCGACAATTGCGAAAAGGGTGATTCAGAAGAGCATTGATGCGGCACGAGCCAGAGACGCTGCGCGAAGGGCAAGGGAGACTATCCGGAAAGGTGTCCTCGATTCCGCGTCAATGCCCGGAAAGCTCGCCGATTGTTCGGAGCGCGACCCGAAACTCTGCGAAGCCTTTCTCGTTGAGGGAGATTCTGCCGGGGGGACAGCGAAGCAGGGGCGAGACCGACGCATTCAGGCGATACTCCCGTTGAAGGGTAAGGGCATCAACGTTGCCAAGGCGCGTTTGGATAAAATCCTCAAAAATGATCAGATTATCGACATTGTGACGATGTTGGGCACGGGAATCGGTCAAGAGGATTTCAAGGCTGAGAAGTTGCGCTATCATAAGATCATCATCATGGCGGATGCTGATGTTGATGGCGCACATATCCGCACACTTCTGCTGACGTTCTTTTTCCGTCAGATGCCCCAGTTGGTTTTGGATGGGCACCTGTACATCGCTCAACCGCCTCTGTATCAGGTTCGGAAGGGCAGACGCTCACAATATCTGCAAAACGATGAGGAGATGAATGATCACCTCTTGCAACTCGCGATGGAGAATACCGAAGTGACGAACATTCGACGCGGTACGCCCTATACGTCTCTTCAGTATCATTCTGTTATTGAGTCCATCCGTGAGATTCAGAATTTACTCAGCGAGCTGGGGCGGAAGGGGATTGATACCGATCGAATTTTCGACCAGCATTTTCGCGGTGAGGAGCGGACACGGCTGTTCCTGATTCAGACTGACCAAGGCGAATTTTATCGCTTTGAAGATGAGGAAATCGATCAGCTGGTTGCTCAGAATATGAAATCTCAACTCGAACTCACCGACCTCGGCGCGACAACCGAGGCCGTGATTGAAGATGTGTCTGATATGTCCGAACTCCGCGAGTTGGGCAAACACACTGAGAAACTAAAGGGGTACGATGTTCTCCCTCATGACTTTGACCACGCCAACGGGAACGTGAGCGACAACGGTAATTCAATTTTTACAGTTCGAGAGGGCGAAGATCAACTCCGGCGGGCGAACACCGTTTGGGAACTGTTGCAAGAGGTATTGGAGGTGGGGCGTCGTGGGCTGACAATCACCCGATACAAAGGGCTTGCCGAGATGAACGCCGAACAGCTACGCGAAACCACGATGCATCCGGAATCGCGTATCCTGCTTCAGGTCAAGCTAGAAGACGCTGTTGAGTCCGATCGAATCTTCACACTACTCATGGGCGATGCCGTTGACCCCCGCCGCGAATTTATCGAGAAATATGGGAGTCAGGTGAATCTCGACCTATACGGGGCATAATACGTGAAGCATCATCATAAATTGACCGCTGACCCGCCGTTGCAGTTGACGGCGGGTTTTGGGTTGTCTTCGGTTTTGCGACTGAACTGGGGTGTTCGGAAAAAGAAGAGGCAAACACATGATACAAAAGCTTGAAGTAAAGGGACTGAACAACCGAGTTGATGCCTCCTTGGAGTTCAATGAAGACCTGAACATTATTACGGGCAGAAACGGTTCAGGCAAAACAACGTTGCTGAAACTAATCTGGTACTTAGTCAGTGGAAACCTTGAGCGGATTATTCCTGAAATTCTGTTTCAGTCAGCTTCAATTGAAACCGACTCGTTTTCGTTGTTTATTAGGCAAGTTGAACCTGACATGGGTGAACTTGAATGTGAGTTTCATGATGGAGGTGGTGCAATTGTAGATTTTGGGATACCATTGCGAAGAGCAGATCATGAAGATATACATCAACTTAACCAACAAATCGCACGTGCAGTGGATAGCAGTTTATTCTTTCCAACGTTTAGAAGGATTGAAGGAGGATTTGCCCGTTCCAGATACATTGTTGATGATGATTCGGTAACGTATCGAGATCGACTTGGGGGGAGATTTGGGGATAGGACGACAGAACATCTTCAAGAGGCGATGTCACGATTGTCAACTGAGGTATCGGTCTATGACCATAAGTTTATTGCTTCAATTTCAACTCACGATATCGTCGAACTGCTCACGGAGAAGTACGCCGATATTTCTGAAAAGACAAACCAGCTCCATGTGAAGTTATCAAAGGAAATTACGCAGCAAATTTCTGAAAGAAATCAACTTGACGATGCGAGTCCCGTATTGAAGGGCATTCAGAAGCGTGTTGAGCAGGTGAATGAGGAGCGAGATTTGTTACTTAAACCATTTTCAGTGCTAAGTGAACGGATTCGTGAGATTTTCCAGAACAAGGGGATTCGTGTCACATCGGGAATTACTCTGGGAGAGGTAAGTGAGGCTATCGAATCTGACAAACTCTCTTCCGGAGAGAAACAGATGCTCAGTTTTTTGTGCTATAATACATTTAGCGAAAACACCGCTATTTTCATTGACGAGCCGGAGTTAAGCCTCCACGTAGACTGGCAAAGGCTCCTAATACCAACTTTGCTTGAACAGGAGACAGGGAACCAGTTTTTCATTGCCACACACTCGCCCTTCATCTATGCCAAGTATCCTGACAAAGAGATTCTGTTAGGGGAAGAGCGCGGAGGAGACTAATGCCAGTGCCGCATCCGACGGTAGATGAGTTGGTGGAGATGCTACGTCGCTCTCGACTCCCAACGGTTATTGTTGAAGGTAAAAATGATATGCAGATCTATCGGTGGGTAGAAGCGCGTGTGGGCAGCCAAAACGCAAATGTGTTGCCTGCGGGCGGCAGAAAGACTCTTCTATCGGTTTATAAGAGAAGAACTGAATACGCTCATCTGCCTGTAGCGTTCGTAGCCGATAGGGATCTGTGGTTGTTCTCAGGGATTCCACCGGGCTATGATGATATTATTTGGACAGAAGGGTATAGCATTGAGAATGACCTGTACTTAGGTGCCGAACTGGAAAAATTGCTAAATCCCGATGAAGCGAAGGAGCATCAACAAGTACTGGATTCAATCATCGAATGGTTTGCATTTGAAGTCGAAGAGTATTTAGCAGGAAGGGATGCAGAGGTCGCTCGGCACTGCAACCAAGTTGTTCCGTCTGGCCAGACCAAAAGGGATCCTGTCTTCTGCACACGTCGCGGATTTCGATTTCCGAATGCTAAACTCATTCAACAAATAAAAGACGCATATCAGCTTCAATTGAGAGGGAAATTGCTTTTCCAAATGCTGGTCCGGTTTCTGAGTGCCCCCAACCGTAGTGCCAAGCATAGCGTTGACAGTTTGCACGAAACGGCATTTAAGATGACACCTTCTCACAGGTTGATGGATAGATTGATACAAGAGATAGAAATGCGATTATGCTAACCAGTGGTTGAGAGTGTTTAGAAGTATGTCATTGAGCGTATTGGGATGCCGATATATGAACAGGATTTACAGGGAGATGTATGATGGCTGATAAATTTTTGTATGAAGATCTAGATTCCTTCTCTAAATTGGGCGGTTTACAAAAAGAAATACCCACTTATCTCACGGATAACTTGAACCCTGCGTTTGAACTGCGTCCCTATCAGGAGGAAGCCTTCGCCCGTTTCTTTCACTGCCTCAATAATGATTTTCCGGGCAAGGATCCCTCCTCTCTGCATCTTCTATTCAATATGGCGACTGGCAGTGGCAAGACACTCATTATGGCAGGTCTGATACTCTACCTGTATGAAAAGGGCTATCGAAACTTTCTCTTCTTCGTCAATGCCACCAATATCATTGAGAAGACAAAGGGGAATTTCCTCAATCCGCTGTCATCCAAATACCTATTCAGTGAAACTATCCAGTTCGGGGCGGTTCACGTTCCCATGAGACAGGTAGATAATTTTGAAGGAGTCAACGAAAACGACATCAATATCTGTTTTACCACCATTCAAGGGCTACATACCGATCTAAATGCACGGAAGGAAAATGCCTTAACGTACGAAGATTTCAAGGACAAAAAGATTGTGCTTCTGGCTGATGAAGCGCATCATATCAATACCAATACCAAAGCCGGACGGGAATTGCTTGAAAGCTGGGAAAATACGGTAAAGCGCATCTTTGATCAAAATAAAGACAATCTGCTTCTGGAATTTACAGCGACTTTGGATTACACCGATAGCAATATTGTTGATAAATATCGCAACAAGATATTATATCGGTATGACTTGAAGGAGTTCCGCAATGATGGCTATTCTAAGGATGTCTATATCGTTCAGGCGGATTTTGAGGAAAAGGACCGTATCATACAGGCACTTATCCTCAACCAGTATAAACAGGAAGTTGCTGCCAAACACCGCATTAACCTGAAACCGGTGATTTTGTTCAAAGCCCAAAAGACAATTAACGACTCCACAGAGAACAAGGCCCGTTTTCACGATACTGTTGAGAACCTTTCAGAGGGAGATATTCAGCGGATTCGGGATAAGTCGGACTTGACCCTGGTAAAAAACGCGTTCACTTTTTTTGACGAAAACCAGATCTCTCCCAGTCAACTGGTGGAAAGACTACGCAGGGAATTTGACGAGAGCCGTTGTATTTCCGTGAATGAAGAGACAGAAAAAGAAAATCAGCAGATACTGCTCAACACCCTGGAAGACAGCGACAACCGCATCCGTGCCATCTTCGCAGTGCAAAAACTGAATGAGGGTTGGGATGTCCTGAATCTGTTTGACATTGTCCGCTGCTATACCGCCCGTGATGCAAAGGCAGGGAAACCCGGCAAAACAACAATTGCCGAGGCGCAGTTAATCGGGCGCGGCGCGCGTTATTTCCCCTTTATTACAAAGGATAATAACGACCCATACCGGAGGAAATTCGATAAAAATCTTACGGCGGAACTACGGGTGTTGGAAGAGTTGCACTATCACAGTCTGAATGATCCTCCCTATATCTCCGAACTTCGCACCGCCCTGATCGAAGAAGGAATGATCGACGAGCGGACGGTTGAGAAAACGCTTAAACTAAAAAATTCGTTTAAGAAAACCGATTTTTACCAGCGTGGGCTAATCTATGTGAATGAACGGGTTAAGAATAGGTATGAAAACATCCGTTCATTTGCCGGGCTCAGCGCATCGTTAAAGGGCTTTCGCTATTCACATGCCACCGGCAGAGGCGTTTCTGAGGCCCTTCTGAATGACAACAGTGATGTTAAACAGCTCGTAGAACCGGACCAGAAGAATGTTCTGGTGAAAGATATACCTATTCATATCGTCAGAAAAGCCATTGCACGAAATCCCTTTTTTACTTTTGAATCCCTGAGAACATATTTCCCCCACATTAAATCCATCCGTCAGTTCATCGAAGCGGATGAGTACTTGGGGGGCCTATCAATCACCTTTCAGGGCGATGAACGATACCCTTTATCCAATAAAATTTGGCTTGATGCGATGACGGAACTGCTTGATCAAGTTGCATCTGAATTGCGTAAAAACGTCACGGAGTACAAGGGCACAGAAACGTTTAAGCCAAACGCTATCAATTCAGTATTCACGGATAAAATCCTGAAATTGGTTGAAGGCAGCGAAAGGTACAATAACCACCAGCAGTTTGTTGATAGGGAGTGGTATGTATTCAATGCCAACTACGGCACCAGCGAGGAAAAAAACTTTGTCCGTATGCTTGATGCCCAGATGGATAGGATAAAAGAAAAGTACGACGGAATATATCTGGTCAGAAACGAAAGGCATTTCAAAATTTATAGTTTTGACGACGGACAAGCGTTTGAGCCAGATTTTGTTCTGTTCCTGCGTGAGAAAAACGGAAACATGCTTACCTATCAGATATTCATTGAACCGAAAGGAAAGCATCTGAAGGAGTATGACAAATGGAAGGCCGATTTTTTGGAGCAGATTAAAGAAAAATTCTCAGGAAAAACGCTTGAGTTTAAGACGCAAAGCCGAACACAAACATATCGGTTGATAGGCGTACCGTTCTATAACAACGAAGATGAAACGCGATTTAGGGAAAGCCTTGAGTCAGTATTATAAAAAATAGTAAAATGGCGGGTGGGGTAGGGTGTCGGACGGTTTTTCGGTAAAACTTACTCGCAAGTGGAAAAGGAAATTAGATCGTGTCTGAGAAATCTGAACAGGATGTAGAGAAGAACAAAGGTATCCGACAACTTATTAACTACGGTACAGAAATTGCCGGGGGTGCTGTTGGTGGAGTGTTGGGATTTCTGGTCGGAGGCCCTGTCGGAGCAGTGGTCGGAGGAGCCGGTGGTCCCATGGTTGCAATTACGTTAAGAAGTATTGGGCAGGAAATTTTAGAGCGACAGTTGGGTCCACGAGAAAAAGTACGGGTAGGTGCTGCGTTTGCAATTGCGACTGCGGACATTCGCCAACGGATAGAAAACGGTGAAAGTATCCGCACGGATGGCTTTTTCGATGAAAAACAAACAGGTCGATCGGATGCAGAAGAGGTTGCGGAGAGCGTGTTATTGAAGGTTCAGAGAGAACCAGAGGAAAAGAAAATCCAGTATATGGGATACTTGCTTTCAAGCATAGCTTTCGATCCGCAAATCAGCGTGCACATGGCCCATCAACTCACGAAGGCCGCTGAACAACTGACTTACCGACAACTGTGTATACTGAGGCTCCCTGTAGTGAAAGATGATTTTGGATTGCGCGATGAAGACTACCGAGAGCAGGAAACTTTCACAAAAGACCTCTATCAAGTGCTTTACGAATGCCTAGATCTTTATCACAGGGGATATATAAACTTCGGAGGTGAAGTCGTGTTTAGCCCTACGGATGTAAAACCAATAAGTATGACTGTCCAAGGAATGGGTGAAGATCTTTTCAATCTCATGAAACTTCGTTTAATACCAGATGAAGACATAGCTCCAATCGCCGCGCAATTGAAGTAAAGTACAATCGAAAAACCAACATTTTTGAAACCGGTAATGCGAAGCGTTACAGCAAAACAAAAACAACACCACAAGGAGCCCAACATGCCAGAAAACTTCGACCAAAAACTAATCAACCTCCTCAAAACCGACCCTCGCTTCGTTGACGACGAAGGCGAATTGGTCAAGGCGGCGATTACCCATCGGGCGTGGCAAATCGACCATGCCCTTGTGAGGCTGCTACTTGGTGATGTGGAGATAAAAGCCAAATTTTTTGATGAAATCGAAGGACACTGGATTTTCAATACCAACACCTTCATTGACTACATCGGCGACAAAAACTTCCTTGCCAATTCCTATACCCGATTCCGCAACCAGATAGGTTTGAACATTGACGACAAGTTTCTGCGGGAGCGAGGTGAGGTCGCTCTGGTCTGGCCGTATAAGGATTGCGTATTAGAGGGTGGACAGACGAAGGAGGAGGAAAAACGCCAGGAGATATTTTTCAATGAGGTGTTGGCGCAGGATGAAATTGACCGGCTGTTTGACCCCAAAGTATTGACCAATTGGAAACACCACACGGTTGAAGGTGAACAAAAGGTGACAGAGCTCAATCGGGATGAAAACGGCGTAATTCGAGAAAACCTGATTATCAAAGGGAATAATCTGCTGGCATTGCACACGCTAAAAACTCAGTTTCGCGGACAGGTCAAACTGATTTACATTGACCCACCGTATAACACGGGGAGCGATAGTTTTGGCTATAACGATAGCTTCAATCATTCGACATGGCTAACGTTTATGAGGAATCGGTTGGAAGTGGCGAGAGAGTTGTTGAGGGATGACGGTTCAATCTATGTGCATCTTGATTCCAACGAAGTTCATTACTGCAAAGTGTTGATGGATGAAATTTTTGGAAGAGAAAATTTTCAGCGAGAAGTTGTATGGCGCATCGGTTGGGTTTCAGGTTACAAAACAGTAGCTAAAAACTGGATCAGAAATCACGACACTATTTTGTTCTACACAAAGGGAGAATTGTTCTTTAACAAGGAATACATTCCATACCCTGAAAACTATGTTCGCCGAGATGGGAATGCTCCGAAAGGGCAAGGATATGCCATAGAAGATACTTGGAATTGTAGTGATGTGGACAAGCTAGACTCAATTCAGATTAAAAGCTTTGATACAGAAAAAACAGGATTTCTAACTCAAAAAAATGAAGAATTGTTACGACGTATAATTTACTCTGCAACAAATGAGGGCGATATTATCCTTGATTTTACTGCAGGGAGTGGTACAACTGGTGCAACTGCACATAAGATGAATCGTCAATACATACTTATTGAACAGATGGACTCACAACAGATTAAAACGGCAATTGATCGGATGAAGAAGGTCATGGAAGGAGATACCTTAGGCATCTCCAAATCCGTCAACTGGCAGGGCGGCGGTGATTTTATCTATTGCGAACTGATGCAGTACAACCAAGCCTATATTGACAAAATCCAGGTCGTACAATCATCCGAAGAACTTGTGGGGCTCTGGCGCGCCATCGCCGAAAACGCATTCCTGAATTGGTATGTGAACCCGGAACTCCCAACGGAGGCGGTGGAGGATTTTATCGAAATCGGCAAAGGTGAAGATGGGTTGGATAAGCAGAAGAAACTGCTGGCAGAACTGCTGGATAAGAACCAGTTGTATGTGAATCTTTCGGAAATAGAGGATGAAGATTTTGGAGTCAGTGCGGAGGATAAGGCGTTGAATCGGGCGTTTTATGGCGAATAGGCGATTTAACCCGTTATCAAGAAAATTTTAACTTTGAATATGTCTGCTCATTTTATGAGAGCCGATTCGTCAAAGGATCTATCACATGGTGAAACAAATTGCACTTTTCAATCACAAGGGTGGCGTTAGCAAAACCACAACGACCTTCAACCTCGGATGGATGCTGGCAAATAAGGGGAAGCGGGTAATCATCGTTGACTGCGACCCTCAGTGTAATCTCACGGGCATGGTGCTTGGATTCAAGGATGCCGGGAATTTTGCATCAATTTATGAGTCAAAAGAGGTAAGGAATATCCGTGATGGCCTCGCCCCCGCTTTTGAATGTCGGCCGGTGCTTCTTGAGCCTGTGGTCTGTGAACCAATCAAGGGACAACCTAACATGTATCTATTACCGGGGCACATTAGGTTCGCTGAATATGAGGTTGTCTTGGGGATGGCTCAAGAACTGTCTGGTTCAATAGACCTCTAGAACTTGCCGGGTTCCTTTCCCGATCTCTTTTCTAAAACTGCTGAGAAGTACGATGCTGATTTCATCTTGGTAGATATGGGGTCCAGCTTGGGTCCGATAAACCGGAATTTGCTGATGACGATCGACTATTTCATCGTTCCGATGTTTCCGGACTACTTCTCGGTCATGGCAACGGAGAGTCTCGCTTCAATTGTGTCTAAGTGGTCCGCTTGGGGAAAGAAGGGCAGAGCAATACCGATTCTAAGAGAGGCAACTTATCCTTTCCCTGAGAAGACTCCCAAGTTTCTCGGGACAATCATTCAGAATTATCGAGTTCAGCAGAAAAAAACACCTGTTTCTGGATGAAGCAGACGCATACGCAACGGTTCTCGGAGAGCCGCTCCTTCAGATGCCTGACTTCAATAGTCTCATCGCCCTCTCACAAGAACACAAGGTGCCGATTTTTGATTTGACCGACGCGCAACTTGAACGTGATGGCATAGGGCTTGAGCAAACTAAGAAATCTATGCAAAAGTTTCGGGAGCTATACTCCGAGGGGGCAGACCGAATAATGACGCTTGTTGAGAATGCTGAGTATCCTCAAGGATCCAAACATGCCAAAAATCTTTCACGAAAAACTAATCAGTCTACTCAAAACCGACTTTCGCTTCGTTGACGAGGAAGACGAATTGGTCAGGGAGGCGGTTGTCCATTGGGCGTGGCAAATTGACCATGACCTTGTGAGGTTGCTGCTCGGTGATGCGGAGATAAAGGCAAAATTCTTTGATGAAATCGAAGGACACTGGATCTTTAACTACAATACCTTCATCGAATACATCTCCGACAAAAACTTCCTTGATGACTCCTACACCCGCTTCCGAAACAGGATCGGTTTGACGGTTGACGATAAATTTCTGCGGGAGCGGGGCGAGGTGGCTCTGGCTTGGCCGTATAAGGATTGCGTGTTGGAAGGTGGACAGACGAAGGAGGAGGAGAAGCGTAAGGAGATATTTTTCAATGAAATGCTGGCGCACGATGAGATTAACCGCTTGTTTGACCCGAAGGTGTTGACCGATTGGAAACGGTATACGGGGGATGGCGAGCAGAAGGTGATAGAGCTCAAGCGGGATGAGAACGGCACGATACGGGACAACCTGATTATCAAGGGGAACAATCTGCTGGCATTGCACACGCTAAAAACTCAGTTTCGCGGACAGGTGAAGCTGAGTTACATTGACCCTCCGTATAACACGGGGAATGATTCATTTGGTTATAACGATAGCTTTAATCATTCGACATGGCTGACTTTTATGAGGAATCGGTTGGAAGTGGCGCGGGAGTTGTTGAAGGATGACGGGATTATCTTTATTCACATTGATGACCAAGAAATGCACTATTTGAAACTTGTGGCGGATGATATATTCGGTAGAGATAACTTTATCGCAACCGTTCCCCGAAAGACACGGAGCGGAAGAAGCAACGTGCCTCACAATCTGTCGCAGGATTTTGACTGGATGCTGATGTACACAAAGGGAGCATCAAAAACAGACGATCTGTTCGAGCGCACTATTGCGAGAAAATATTACAAGACACCCGATTTTCCTAAAGATGAATGGAGATTAAGCGACCTTACAGTGCAGGCTACAATTCATGAACGCCCCAATTGCAATTTCACATTGGTAAATCCCAGAAATGGGGAGGAATTCCCCGTTAACCCCAATCGTTGCTGGGGTGTTACTAAGGATTCAGTAGATGAATATCTGAGAAAAGGGAAAATCGTTTTTCCCGGCGACTATGATTTTCACGACCTGAAACGGCCTTCCATGCGGGTTTTTAAGTCCGAGGATATGGGAAAAAAGGCTTATGTATCATCGGACTTTCTCAATCAAGTGATGGATGAATTACTGAAAAGCATGGTCAACAGGAAAGGCACGGATGAGATTGTCGAACTGTTTGGCAGCAAGGCGTTCTCATATCCTAAGAATGAGCTACTTATTCAGCGCATCATTGAATACACAACAGAAGAAGGGGATATTGTTTTAGATTTTCACCTCGGCTCAGGCACCACCGCTGCCGTTGCCCACAAAATGGGCAGGCAATACATCGGTGTTGAACAGATGGATTACGCCGAAAACATCTCCGTTGAACGGCTAAAAAAAGTGATTGCAGGCGAGCAGGGCGGCATCTCCAAATCTGTCAACTGGCATGGTGGTGGCGATTTCATCTATTGCGCACTGATGCAATACAACCAAGCCTATATGGACAAAATTCAAGCAACACAATCATCTGAAGAACTTGTGGGGCTCTGGCGGGATATCACCGAAAACTCGTTCCTGAACTGGTATGTGAACCCGAAACTCCCAACGGAGGCGGTAGAGGATTTTATCGAAATCGGCAAAGGCGAAAATGGGCTAGATAAGCAGAAGAAACTGCTGGCAGAACTACTGGATAAGAACCAATTGTACGTCAACTTTTCAGAGATAGAGGATGAGGATTTTGGTGTCAGTGCGGAGGATAAGGCGTTGAACAAGCAATTCTATGGAGAATCATAATGCAAGCAATTGAAAATCACAATGTTTTCGAGCCGTTGGTGCTAACCTCCCGACAGCGGGCAGTATTGGAGGCATTAAAAAGTAAAGAAACAGAAAAATATCCAGTGAGCGAGTGGTATCTTGGTGCACTCTACGCATTGGATAACCCTTATAATCCTGATCGCGTCTCACAGGCAGCGCATTCGCTACGAGAACTTATCGAAAAACTCCCTTTAGTTGTTCAGGGAATTGATGCACAAGGAGGGGGATCTGGCCATCTGGGCCGTAGCTTCCGGAAAATGCGGAACGATATAGAGAAACACATTTTGGAATACAAAAAACGCTATCCTGGAGACTGGAAAAATCAAAAAATTGATAACTGTCTTGCCGAAGCCATCCAGACAGTCGAAGATTATCTTGAACTTAATAAGCAGCCAGATCGAAGGGAACAGATACAGAGGGCAGTGGTAACTATGGATCCGATGGCTGATCGATTGGACAGTAGGATTCAAGAAGCGAAGCGGGATGAATTGCACAAGTTATGGCGAAAATTGGAAGGTTTTGCTCACCATAACAGTAAACCGGACGTTGAAGAGTTTAGAAAGTGCTTGGAGGAACTGGAAAGAACTGTGTTTGACCTTCTCGCTCCCATAACTGCACAAGATCAGGAGGAAATTCAAGCGATTTTGAGACATTCCGACAGGTCTGAGGGTGATGTAGAACGTATGTTCTCACTAATTGAACGCAGAGGAGCGAACTTTGTTTTCTTTTTTAAGCACGCGGCCGAAACTACAGATGTTTCGTGGTTACCCCTTCTGAAAGAAAGAGGCTATTTCGCCCATCCACCGCGTGTGGAACCAATCGGTGATGGCAGAGTGTATGCTCCTTTTTGGTGGCCAATTCATTATCTGGTAAAAATGGCAGATCGTGCGCCTGATGAAGTCATTGAACTTGTGTTACAGCTCCCCAAAGTTGATAATCCGATGGTGTATAATGAAATTTTGGAAATTGCATTGCAACTCCCCGGAGAGCAATCGGCCAGACTAAAGCCGAAAATACTTGAATCTGTGGGTATAGATGCCCGGTACTGGATACCTAGATACGCAGATTTGTTTGTCCATTGGATTGCAGAGCATCAAATATCGGCGGCATTAGAACTTTCAAAAGTACTTGTTCAGTTTGCGCCTGACCCTGAATTAGAGGCCAAGCAGCAACGTAGAAGAAAGAATCCGACGGACCCGGGTACGTTGTGGGAGACATCACTTGAGCCATCACCTCGTTTTGAAACCTTGGAATACTCTGAGATAATGTCCAAAGGAGTTCGTCCACTTGCCAAGCGTGAACCATATCAAGTTGCCCGCCTCCTTATTGATGCCACAGCGAATATGATTCGTTTGCAAACGCATCCGGAAAACCTTGATGGAGAGGCAGACTCCTCCGAAGCATGGTGTGAACGGCTTGATGGATCGGATAATGACTACGAAGACTCCAAGAAAACGCTTGTTCATACCTTGACCTTTGCCTGCGAGCAGGTTTACGAAAAATCTCCTGACTCCGTTGTGGCTTTGGACGCTGTGCTACGGAATCAACAGTGGTGGATTTTCAAACGCTTGCGCCAGCACCTTTATGCCAAATATCCGAATGAGGAAACCAAACCGTGGATTCGGGAAATAATTTTGGTACATGAAGTTTATAATCGGCGGAATCATCATTATGAATTTGAGCAGATGATACAACGTGGCTGTGATCACTTCGGTGAGACGTTACTCACTGAAGCAGAGCGCACACGAATTTTTGATGCCATCCTTGGCGGCCCATCCAAAACGGATTTCCGAAAGGGGATGGGGAAGGAATTCACCGAAGAGCGATTTCAGCAACGCCAACGCTATTTCCATTGGAAGCAGTTGAAGCCTTTTGGTTCTGTGCTATTTGGCAAATATGAAGCCTACTTCCAAGAGTTGAAAGGGGTTGCCAACACCCCGATTTCAGATGAGGACAATCAGCTATCACCCGAAGCCCTTGCTAATCTCACGGATGAGGAGTTGCTTACCTACATAAACGAATGGGATAAAAAGGATTACCTGTACAAAAATAGAGGGCCCATAGGAATCGGGATTGAAAAGGGACCCGGGGCATTTCGGACCGTTTTCAAAGAATCAATCATCCCCGATGCCAATAGGCTCAGGTTCTGGATGAAAAACCACGAGAAGATCGAGAACCCTACCTATGTGCAGGCGATGGTTAATGTAATGTGTGAGCTGGTAACAGCGAAGAACTTCGACAACCTCAATGAGTGGTTAAGATTCTGCGAGTGGGTGCTTTCACACATAGACTGTGGACCTGAAGATCATGATAAACAAGGTGGCGAATCCCAAGAAAGGCCTAAGTGGTACGATTCACGGTGGGCAGTCAGTGATTTTATTGAAGCGTGTCTGGAAGAGAATATGGACATACCTGTTTCTGTTTGGGGACAACTGGCCAAGTTACTGGATATGCTTTGCACACAATTTGATTGGCACTTGGATTGGGATTCGGATCGAAACGATCCAATTAATGAGGCCCTCAACAATCTACGGAGTCGTGCGTTACAAAACCTGATTAAATTCGGTTTCTGGTTACGGGATCGTAATTTGGAGTCAGAAGTTTCTGAGGTCACGACAATTCTTGAAAAGCGGTTTGCCCTGGAAACGAAGTGTCCTTTGACGCTGCCTGAGTATGCCATTCTGGGCAAGATCTATAATCGGATTTACGATCTCAATGGGGCGTGGGCGACAGAGCATAAATCAGACTTTTTTCCACAGAGTAATCTGCCTGAATGGCGGGCGGCATTTGGTAGTTTCGTGCGCTATAATCGCCCGTGTGAACGCACCTTTGAAATCTTTCAGGACGACTTTGATTTTGCGTTGCGACATCTGGCTGACTTCAAAAAGCGAGATCGCCCCGAGGAAAAACAGAAGGACAGTTCTGGTTGGCCTCTACAGCAAAATAGCCCCGAGGCAAAACTGATCGAAAGCCTTGGGCGACACTTGTTCTACTACTATTTGTGGGGGATGTATCCGCTCAGAGGCGAAGAAAGTCTGCTTGAGCGATATTACCAAGGGACCGACAAGAATCGAAGGCAGTGGGCGAGTTTGTTCGACTATGTTGGCCGTATCTTGCAGAATACGAGTGAGCAATTGGATAAAAGCTTGAAAGATAGAATCATTGCCTTCTTTGATTGGCGTTTGGAAGTTCAAGAGCCGACGGAGTTTGAACAGTTTACCTTCTGGTTGGAAGCCAAGTGTCTAGAGGCTGAATGGCGATTGGAGGCATTTTCCAAGATTCTGGATGCCTGCAAGACGAAAGATGTGTCAATCCATATTCGGTTGAAAGCGTTGTGTGAGTTGCTCCCAAATTATACAGCGAAGGTGGTTGAGTGCTTCGCCAAGCTAACCGATTGTATTGGCGATAATAACGTCTACATTCCTGTAGAGGAAGCAAAAATTATTATGAAAACGGGCCTCGAAAGTGGTGACGAAAGTATACGCCGGAATGCAGAACACGCCCGTGAAAACCTGCTTCGTGAGGGCAGATTTGATTTATCGGATATGGACGATTGACGACGATGCATTAAAGGGCGGAATTCTATGGCGAATCGCAATGCAAGCAATTGGTAATCGAGAGAGGCAATTTTTACCTGAGCAAGCGCAACCAGAAAATTTGACGAATGAGGATAACCAATGAAAACTTGGAAGAAACCGACGGATGAACTGATAGATAGAGCCCTTGGATCGCTCAAAAAGGAAATTGACCGCCGGTATTTTTTTTCGCGACTGAAAAACCCTTTGTGGATACAACCGCTTGTCGAGCGTGGCTATTTTAAGTCCCCTCCAAGACTCAGGCGTTTTGATGATGGTTATGTTCAATTGCCTTCCTGGCCAGTGCTTCAATACCTGAGCAACGTGGCTCGTGAGGTACCTGATGAAGTCGTTAATTTGGTGTTGGGGCTCCCAAAAGTCAATAACCCAAGTGTCTATGATGGGATTTTGAAAATTGCATTGCAGCTGCCCGGAACGCAGTCCGCCAAGCTAAAACCGAAAATACTTGAGTCTGTGGGTATGGAGCACGAATCTTGGGCGGATAGAGCTGTGGATTTGTTAATCCATTGGACAGCGGAGCGTCAAATATCGGCGGCATTGGAACTTACAGAGGTGCTCGTTGCGTTTGTGCCCGACCCCCGATCAGAGTACAAGCGGCGCCGTCAAAAAAAGAATCCGGCGGACTCGGAGACGTTACTTGAACCGTCACCTCGAATGCACTTCTGGGAATACGATCGGCTCATGTCCAAAGGTGTTCGTCCTCTTGCCGAAAGTGAACCGCACCCAGTTGCCCGTATCCTTGTCGATGCCACGGCGAATATGATTCGTTTGCAGACCCATCAGGATGCCCTCGACAAAGCAGAAGACCATTCCGAGACATGGTGTAAACGACTTACTAGGTCGGAGAATGACCACGAGTCGCCCGCGGAAATGCTGGTTCATACGCTAACCTTTGCGTGCGAGCGGATTTACGAAAAATCACCCGACTTAGTTGTGGATTTGGATGCGGTACTGCGGAATCAACAGTGGAGCGTTTTCAAACGCCTGCGACATCACCTTTATGCCCAATACCCGAATGAGGAAACCAAACCGTGGATTCGGGAACTGATTCTGGCGTGTAAAAATTATGATTGGGGAGAGCATTATTATGAATTCCAGCAGATGATACGGAGTGCCTGTGAGCACTTCGGAGCGGCGTTACTCACCAAAGCGGAACGCAAACGAATCTTCGATGCCATCCTCGACGCTCCATCGGAAGCAAATTTCCGTGAGTGGTTGGGGGAGGAATTCACCGAGGAACGGTTTCAGAACCGCCGACGTTATTTTCATCGGATGCAGTTGAGGCCTTTTGCGGCGGTGCTATTTGGCGAATATGCAACCTACTATCAAGAGTTAGAGGTTGCCGCCAGCGCCCCGGTTTCCGATGAGGACTATCCTCCATTTAAGATAACAACCAGAAACGCATTGATGTCTAAGCGTAGCCCGCGCTCATCCAAAGACCTTGCAAATCTCACGGATGAGGAATTGCTCACCTACATAAACAGATGGGATAGAGAGGAACGCCTATACGAAGATAACCGGTTTGTCGAGATTAATATTGAAGGGCTCGCCGAAGCGGTTCAGACTGTCTTCAAGGAATTAATCATCCCCGATGCCAACAGACTCAGGTTCTGGATGGAAAACCCCGAAAAGATCAAGCGGTCTATTTATGTGCGGGCGATGATTAATATGATGCAGAAGCGCGTCGAGGCGGAGAACTTCGACAACCTCAATGAATGGTTGAGGTTCAGCGGGCGGGCACTTTTACACACAGACCGCCAGCGTGAGATGGACGCTGGACAAGGAGGCGCGTCCCAGGAGAATCGTGAAAGATACTGTTTACGGCGGACAGTCGGTGACTTCGTCGAAGTCTGTCTGGATGAGGATGTGGACGTGCCGGTTTCTGCTCGAGCACAATTGGCCAAGCTGCTGGAACTGCTGTGCACACAATTTGATTGGCACTTAGAGCTGGATTTGAACCGAAACGACCCAATTGATGAGGGCATCAACAATACACGGGGCCGTGCGCTAGAGTCCCTGGTCAAATTCGGTGTCTGGTTACAGAAGCGTGATTCGGAATCCCAAGTTTCCGAGGTAACAACGATTCTTGAAAAACGGTTTGCCCTGAAAACGGAGTGTCCTTTGACGCTGTCGGAGTATGCCATTTTAGGCAAAAACTACCGTTCGATTTTCAACTTCAATAACGCATGGGCGGCCGAGCACAAATCAGACTTTTTCCCACAGGGCGAGTTCTCTGCATGGCTGGCGGCTTATGGCAGTTTCGTGCGCCATAATCGCCCGCTCGCATCCATTTTTGAAGTCTTGCGGGATGATTTCGATTTCGCGTTGCAACATCTGGCTGACTTCAAAGCGCAAGATTGCTCCGAGGAAAAACGGATTGATATCCTCGGTCAACGCCTATTCATCTACTATTTGTGGGAGATGTATCCGCTCAGAGGAGAGGATAGCCTGCTTGAACGATATTACCAAGGGACAGCCGAAGAACGAGAGCAGTGGGCGAATTTGTTTCGCTATGTCGGCGATGTCGTGCGGGGAAGCAGAAAGCACCTAGATAAAAGCCAGAAAGACAGAATCATTGCCTTCTTTGATTGGCGTTTTGAGGTTAAAGAGCCGACGGAGCTTGGACAGTTTGCCTTCTGGATGCGAGCCAAGTGCCTAGCGGCTGAATGGCGATTGGACGCATACTCCAAGATTTTGGATGTCTGTAGGGTGGAAGGAGAGTCCATTCCGTTAGAAGCGTTGTGCGAACTGCTCCCAGAGCACACCGCGAAGGTGGTTGAATGCTTCACCAAGCTGACCGACAGGATCGGAGAGGACAACATCTACATTCATAGGGCGGAAGCCAATACCATCCTGAAAGCGGGGCTCGGAAGCAGCGATGAAAGTGTGATTCAGAATGCAGAACGCGCCCGTGAAAACCTACTCCGTGAGGGGCGAATTGATTTATTAGATATCGACGGACGATAGACCCAAAATTGGGGTCAAACCCTTACGGGTGGCAGGATGACTTGACGCATATTACCAGTGAGAGGAGATTAAACACAAAGTGAGAACAGAACCTAATGAAAACCAAAACATCATCACCAGATACATTGAGGACGAGTTAAAGGAGTCCTATCTAACATACGCGATGAGTGTCAACACCAATCGTGCGATTCCTGATGTGCGAGATGGGATGAAGCCGAGCACACGGCGGATTATTTATGCGATGGGTGAGATTAACCTGACATCAAATCGCCCGTATGATAAGTGCGCCTCCGTAGTTGGTGAGGTGATGAAGAACTATCACCCGCATGGTGACGGCCCGATTTACGATGCGTTGGTCGGGTTGGTGCAGGAGTTCGCCATGCGTTATCCCTTGATTGACGGGCAGGGGAATTTCGGATCCATTGATGATGACCCTGCCGGGGCGTTCCGTTATACGGAATGTCGCCTGATGGAAATTGCTAATGAGATGTTGGCGGATATCCATAAAGACACCGTTGATTTTCAGCCAAATTACAAGGATTCGATTAATGAGCCGACGGTACTACCGGCACTGCTCCCCAACCTGCTTCTCAATGGAACCACTGGAATCGGGGTCGGGTATTTGACACGCATCCCGCCGCATAATTTGGGCGAGGTTGTTGATGCACTCATCGCTCGGCTTGAGAATCCGGAGGTAACGGTTGAAGAGCTCATGCAGTACATTCCTGGACCTGATTTTCCAACGGCGGGTTTAATCGTCGGACGCTCTGGTATTGAGGAGCTGTACACCACCGGCAAAGGGAGCATACGGGTCAGGGCGAAAGCCATAATCGAGCCAACACAAGGGGCGCGAGAGCAGATTATCATTACCGAAATCCCTTATCAAGTGAAGAAAAATCAGTTGCTGGAGAAGATGTACACGCTGGTCACCAATAAAACGATTACGGGAATTACGGACATTCGCGATGAATCGGATAAGGAGATTCGGGTTGTTATTGAACTCAAGCGGGGCGAGATTGCACAGGTAATCTTGAACCAACTCTACAAGCATACGCAGATGCAGACAAACTACAGTGCGAATATGTTGTGCTTGGTCGAAGGTCTGCCAAAGGTGCTTCCGCTTACGGAGATTTTGAGATACTATCTTGAGCACCGCCGAGAGGTTATTCGGCGGCGAACACAGTTTGACCTTGAGCGGGGCGAGCGACGGGCGCATATCCTTGAAGGCTATCGGATTGCGATGAACAATATTGAGGACGTGATCGAGATTGTTCAGACAGCCGAATCCCCTCAAGAGGCCCACGAGAGGTTGATGGAGAACTTTGAGCTCTCAGAGGTTCAAGCGAGTGAAATTCTCACCATGACGCTCCGCCAATTGACCGGGCTAGAACGCCAAAAGATTAATGATGAGTACGCAAACCTCTTAGAGCAGATCGAGGAATTTCGGGCAATCCTCGAAAGTGAGATGCTGGTTACTGACATTATCAAGAATGAGCTGTTAGAATTGAAGGCGAAATACAACGATGAACGCCGCACACAAATTGTCGATGCTGTCAGTGATTTTGAGATCGAAGACCTCATTGCCGATGAAGAGATGGTCGTGATGATTTCTCACACTGGGTACATCAAACGGATGCCGATCACCCATTATCGCCGTCAGAATCGAGGAGGGGTTGGTGTGATAGGCATGGGGACCAAGGATGGGGATTTCCTTGAACACACCTTTATTGCCACAGCGCATCAATATATCCTGTTTTTCACCGACTGCGGGAAGTGCTATTGGCTCAAAGTGTTCGAGATACCTGAAGGTGGGCGGACAGCCGCCGGACGTGCGATTGTGAATCTGCTTCGGCTCGAAGGGACCGAAAAAATTACCGCTTTTGTTTCTGTGAGGGAGTTTGATGATGAACGGTTCCTGTTCATGGCGACGAAAAAAGGTGTTGTCAAAAAATGTCGTCTCGCCGCCTTCGGCAAACCGTACTCAACGGGGATTATTGCGATTAACCTTGACGAAGATGATGAGTTGATTGGCGTTCAGTTGACAGCAGGTGAACACCACATTATCTTGGTGACGAAAAAGGGAATATCCATCCGTTTCAGCGAGGCGGATGTGCGGAGCATGGGACGAACCGCTGCGGGGGTTCGCGGTGTCCAATTAGCCGATGATGATTGTGTGGTTGGCATGGTCGCTGCGACTGAAGAAAGCGAGGCCCTGTTGGTTGTGACCGAAAACGGCTACGGCAAGCGAACTTCGCTCGAAGAGTATAATCGGCAGAGACGGGGTGGCAAAGGAGTTATTACGATCAAGACAAGCACCCGGAATGGGAATGTTGTCGCCACGAAACCGGTTGTGGATGGAGACGAACTGATTATCATTAGCTCAAACGGCATGGTTACTCGCATGGCCGTGAACGACATTCGGGTTATTGGAAGAAACACCCAAGGTGTCCGTTTGATGTCCCTGAGACCCGATGAAAGCATTGTTGATGTCGGGAAGATCGCGACTGATTCATCGAACACCGAATTGCAAGCGGAAGAATAGTACCTTTGTGGTAAAATGTAATGCGTAAACGGGAAATCAAGTGTTGATTGATTCCCCAACCCAATTCGCTGATTTTCAAGAAAGGAGTAAGCGTCAAGTTGCCGAAATGGACGTGCCTTTGGTGATATGTGGTCTGCGAGCGACCTCCCGATTGTGATAATCCCTCTCGGTAGCTGGTGCAATACTTATGAAACATTTATTGATAGTGATACTGCTACTCTCGTTGGTTGTTCCCTTCGCTGATGGTGATGATACGATTGGGGATGCCGCGGAAGAGGTAGTTCAGGAGGAAAATAGTGCGTTGCGTCCCGAATATGAACGCGCAAAACAGATTTATACAGACCTAGCTTGGGCAACCTATCTTCAGGCATCGGGGCGATTTTCTGATGCGAAGGAGGCTTATCGCAAGGTTTTGGATGTACACGAATCATCAGCCTTTGTTTATACGCAATTTGCGAATCTGAACCTCGCGCTACAAGACATTAAGATGGCTCAAGAGGCGTGTAACAGGGCTATTGAGATTGACCCACAAAAACCGAGGGCCTATTTTCTGCTGGGTCAGATTGAGTATCGCCGATGGCGCCATGCTGGCGGCGATTTGAAAAATGCGATTGCCGCATTTCAAAAGGTGGTTGAACTTGACCCGAACCATGTTGAGGGACACCGCGAGCTGGCGAATCTCGCGCTTCAAACGAAGGAGTACAACTTAGCAATTCACTCCCTCAAGGAGTTGACCCGTATTATGCCGTATCAGCTTCAATTCCACATGGGGCTTGGAAGTCTCTATAGTCGATTGGGGAATAGAGACGAGGCGATTGAGGCATACGAGCGGGTCATCAAAATCGATCGGGATAGATTGCAGGTGCATAGAGAGTTGTCGCAATTGTACGCTGATAAATATCAGAAATTTGAAGAGCAGATTTATAATCTAGATGTAGAACCCACCCCGGAAATATTGAAGGGTGCCGAAGAGAACCTGAAGAAAACTATTCAGGCACATACGGATATACGCCGCCTTGTGCGTCCGAAGGACAAACAGGCTTATGATATCGTACTCAGAAATTCTCGCGCCCGGCTGGGAAGTCTTCATCTCAACACTGAGAAAACGGATGAAGCCATCGCCGTTTTTCAAGGGATTTTAGATGAGGATACCGAGCATATTGATGCCAACTACGGAATCGGACTCGCTTATCAAGAGGCTGGGGACTTTGAACAGGCAGAGCACTATCTCCGAAGAACCATTGTGCTTGACCCGAATAACAAAAAAGCGTATAGGGCGCTTGGATTTTTTTACCTTTCCGTTCAAAGGATGGAAGAGAGCATTGCAGTATTTCTGCAGGTTTTAGAGAAAGATGTAAACGATACAGATGCACACTATGCGCTCGGACTTGCGTATCAGGAGATATCGAACTTTGCAAAATCGGAGCGTCACCTCCGAGAGGTAATCCGGATCGATCCGGGGAATCAGGATGCCCATAATGCACTCGGATACCTTTTCGCTGAGCTGGGTGATAATCTTGAGGAGGCACTTGAATTGGTTAAAATTGCCTTGCGAAAATCCCCTCAAAATGGGGCTTATTTAGATAGCCTCGGTTGGGTGTACTATAAACAGGGAAAGCTGGACGAAGCCTTGACGGAATTAGAGAAGGCGGTTCGCTATATGCCCGATAGTGTCGAAATTCAGGATCACTTAGGGGAGGTCTATCTCGAAAAAGGGCTAAAGGAGAAAGCGATTGCGGTGTGGCAGAAAGCGGTTCAACTGGAGCCGAATAATATGGAAATCCGGGCGAAACTACAAAAACATCAACAAGAGTGATAAACCTGTAGGTGGGAGTTCCTACTCCCGATACACCAGGCTAAGTTGGCAAGTCAGCAGAGGAGAGAAAAAAATGAGGTTATTCAGGCGAAACCGAATACGCAATCTGCGCGGCATTTCATTTTTTTTTCTCACTGTTCTGTTGGGAGTGTCTACAAGTGCGAGCGCGTGGGTGGATGGCACTCCCTATTTTTTTGATCGCTTTCCGAACCTGATGAGTGCCCCAGCTGTTCCATCCGCCCCGGGTCAGAATGTGGCGCAACTCGCCCTCGGAGACGCACGTTCCTTCTTCGCAATTGATTTTAAGACGCACGAACAGTATACCGTCAAAGCAACATTGCGAGCCGTGGGCAAATTCTGTTATCTATTTGTTGAAGATTCGCAATGGCGGCGCACGGTGACAGCCGCGCATGTCGAATCCATGCGTCGCGCATTTGATGATGCCGTACCGGCGAATCCGGCACAAGGCATTTATCAGACCGAGACAGCACTTTTTGGACCACCCCCGGACATTGATGGCGACCCAAGGATTTATCTGCTCCTGCTGGACATCCGCGATGGGGCGAATGCGGGCAGTGGGTTTATTGCCGGATTTTTTAGCCCGATAGACCAACAGCGCGGGGTGCTCCAGCACCCTGAGTTGGGTGTGCCGATTCGCAGCAACGAAAGGGATATGATTTACATAGACACACACCCACTTGATGTGGGGGGGCGAGAGGGGCATGGTGTGCTTGCACACGAATTTCAGCACCTGATTCATTGGAGGCACGATAGGGACGAAGAGACTTGGGTTAACGAAGGATGTTCAGATTATGCGATGTTTATCTGCGGCTACTCTCCCCAAAGCCATATCGCGGGATTTGAAACAACCCCGTATGTGTCATTGACCAGTTGGCCTAAGGGAACCCTGAGTCAACTCGCCCATTACGGTGCGGCGTATCTCTGGATGCTCTATCTGCACGAACATTACGGCGATTCGGGGACAATTGTAGCGATTGTTAAAAATCGAGGGAACGGTATTATCGGCATCAATAATGCCCTGCGTTCTCGTGGGGTGCTGAAGACCTTCTCAAGCATTTTCGCCGATTGGAAAATTGCGAATTTCTTGGATGACACTGAATTTGCGCTCGGACAGTACGGGTACCGAAATCAGCGGCTAAACACTCGCATCCGACGGACGCATCGCTCATACCCGGCTGCTGTGGATGGCAATGCGTTGCATCCGTATGCGTCACATTATATTGTGTTTAACGCGAGTAGCGGTGAGAGTGGGCTGAGTGTCAGTTTTTCGGCGACGGATAGAATACCTTATGATGTCAAAGCCATCGTATTTCAAGGGGGGCAGCCGACAGCTATAGAGGAGATGCCGTTGACCGATGTTGGCCAAGGGCACCTGATTATCTCCAAGTTCGGTTCATTAGTCGAAAAGGTGGTTCTTGTTCCGAGCACTCAACCGAAAGAGGATGCCTTTTTTCCTCCTCAAACCCCTTCAACTTACGATTATCGCGCAAAATTAGGCAATAAGGTGACATTCCGCACATCGGTGTTGCCGAATCCTGTTCACCCGAGATATCAGGACATCATCGCCATTCCCAACGACCAGATCGGAGTAACACCCCCCACGATTACGATAACAGTGGGAAATAGTGTCATAACGTCGAAGCAACCGATGAAGCGTGTACAGGAGGGCGCGATTTACACCTATTCGCTCTATCTTAGCCCAGATGTGAACGTTGAAGAGGTGCGATGGCGGGTTCTCTTCTACGATGAATTGGTTGGTGAAGGGGAGTTGGATTAGGACTTGTTGGTTTGCGGTTGCGATAGACCTTTCGCACTGCTCGTGCTTTGGGGTGTGCAGATTCGGCATTGCTAACGAAATTGGAGGTTCAATTTGCAGACGATTAATTCACAGTTTGTTGCTGAGCATCTCGAAAGAACACTTCTGCTCATTAAGCCGGATGCGGTTCGCCGTGGGATTGCTATGGAGGTGCTTGCACGGTTTGAGCGGGCAGGATTGAAAATTGTTGGCCTGAAAATGGTTCAAGTTGACCGTGCATTTGCAGAGAAACATTACACTTATGAGGATATTGCCGTGCGGCATGGGGAGACGGTTCGCAATCAACTTCTGGATTATATCACGGAAGACCCGGTCGTTGCGGCAGTTGTAGAGGGTATCAAGGCGGTTGAAACCGTACGAAAGTTATGTGGTGCCACAGAACCGACAGCGTCGGCACCGGGCACCATACGGGGTGATTATTGTCATCATGGGTTTGCGTTCAGTCGTGCGGCGGAGCAGGCAATTCGCAACGTTATACATGCATCCGCCTCTATTGAGGAAGCCGAGACGGAGATTGCACTGTGGTTCACCGCATCCGAGTGCTTCGATTATCGTCGGTCTGACCAACAGGAGCATCAATATGTTTGACTGAAGCGATTCTATGTGTTGATTTGCGTCAAGTCACCACCCGTTAGGGTTTGCTTGACTTTTTCTCGGATACGGGTTACAATCAGATAAAGTATTTCACATTTCAGGAGGTTAATCATGGCAGGGATACCGACAGTTTACGCAGGAACAATCGGCCAGAGCGTCTGGTGTAGCGAAGATGGCGGCGATTCATGGCAGCGTAAGAGCGCAGGTATGTTCCCCGAAGCGGACATTCGTGCTATCGCCGTGAATCCAAGCGATTCGTCGATTCTCTTTGCTGGCACAGAATCTGGCATCTACAGGAGCAAAAACGGTGGGGATGGGTGGGAACACCTCGATACCCCGATGAACAATCTGCAAATCTGGGCGATTGCAATGAGCAACAAAAGCCCGCAGACCCTTTATGTGGGCACCTGTCCGTCCGCCCTTTTCAAATCGGATGATGGCGGAGATACGTGGAGAAAGCTGGATGCTGAACTCGCGGAAGAGTGTGAGGGTGTGCCGATTATCCCGCGAGTCACGTCGATTGTCATTGACCCGGAGGATGACAAGACCATCTACGCCGGGATTGAGATTGACGGTATGCGTATCAGCCGAGATGGTGGTGAAACGTGGACAGAGGGGAGCGAGGGGTTGAGCAGTCTTGACATTCACGGACTCACTGTTGTGCCCGGCGACCCCAAAACGCTGGTTGCGGCAACGAACAACGATGTCTGCTTGACAACAGATATGGCCAATTGGACACCGCTCAATGTCAAGGAACATTATCCTTGGCCCTATTGTCGCGCCGTCACATATCTGTCGAATGGCTCAGACCGTGTTTATGTCGGCGCAGGAAATGGCCCACCCGGCAACGAGGGGGGCATTTTCTATACCACTGATTTGGGGAGGTCATGGGCACAGGCGGATTTAGGCGGAAACGCAAACAGTACAATCTGGTACATTGAACATCACCCCGCCATAAGCGGTTGGGTTTTCGCTTACAGTGTGAGCGGGCAGTTGTTCCGCAGCACTGACGACGGGGATTCATGGACAAAGCTCGAACGGGAGTTTGGTGAAGTTCGGGCGATGGCGATAGCACCGTAAAAAGTCTGAATCAGGATTTTCAGGATTTTAGGATTTTCAGGATAAAGAATCTAAGAGTGGCTATACTCTCTTGCAAGAGTGTTTAATCCTGCTAATCCTTTAATTCTGTGAATCTTGGTCAATTGTACACAAACCCTACGGGTGGCAAGATGACTTGACGCAAAATACAAAAGCAGGAATACAGGTAGACCGAAAACTGTCTCCTGCATTTTTTATTGCCAGTCCCATTTCTTGATTCAACAAAGTAGAGTTCAATGACCGTTGAACCCTACAGTAATGCTTGGGAGCAGTATATTTATGTTAACGCGAAAACAGAAGGAGCACTTCTACGAAAACGGATTCTTAAAAATACCCGGCGTTGTGCCACGGCTGATGGTTGATGCCGCGAAAAAAGCGATCAATCATTCAATCGGCTCCGTTGGCGTACACGACGATGACCTTGACAACTTTCGCACCGGCGCATTTTGTGATGAACTAAGAAACGCCCCGGTCCTTACCAATCTGTTCAACAGAACCCCACTGTTCCAGATAGCCGAATCGTTACTCGGGGAGGGGAAAGTGCAGCAAGCAGGTGGGGCACAAATTGCCATACGCTTTCCCGGTGCGCCGGGCAACGACCCTGCCGAACCGAGAGGGCATCTTGACGGTCTAGGTAGCGGTACAAACGGTATGCCCAAAGGGGTATATAGGCGTGGCTTCACCGGTTTTGCTGTCGTGTATCTTGCCGATGTACCTGAACCGTACAGTGGCAATTTCACGGTCTGGCCTCGGTCTCACCGCTTTTTTGAGGACTATTTCAAAAAAGAGGGACATGAGGTACTGTCCAATGGTATGCCACAGGTGGATTTGCCGGAAGGACCGGCACAGGTGACCGGTGAGGCTGGAGATGTCGTGATTGCCCATCACCAGATGGTCCACTCGGCCGCCCCCAATGCGTCAGCCAACATTCGCTATGCGACGATTTTCCGCTTGAGGCATGTGGAGTGCGAACAGAACGGTTTGGAGGCCTACACCGATATTTGGCGGGAGTGGCCCGGCATCCGAGAGGTACTTGAAGGTAACGAATGACCAACAAACGAGAACTTCCGAACATCCTGCTGATTATGTCCGATGAGCACGCCCCGATGTACAGTGGCACATACGGACATCCGCTGGTGCAGACACCGAACATGGATAGGCTTGCTGCGGAAGGAGTTACTTTCGACAACGCCTACTGTAATTCGCCGCTCTGTTGCCCGTCGCGTATGTCGTTTATGACAGGTCGCTATGTTCATCAAATCCGTGCTTGGGACAACGCGAGCCCGTTGGCATCGGACGCGGTGACGTGGGCGCATGTTCTGGGCGCAGTGGGATATGATGTCGTTCTTTCGGGGAAACAGCATTTCTGTGGGGAAGACCAACTTCACGGTTTCCGTACGCAACTTGCGCGTGACCTTCATGCTGAATTGTGGATGCAGGACGGTGTGCCACGCGGTGCGCCGGATTGGGAGGGGGGAACGCCCCCTGCCGCACGGCCTTGGGGTGGACTGGAAGCGGCGGGCCCCGGAACGACGTTGGAGATTGAAGTTGATGATTTGGTCGAGGAGAGAGCGTTAGCGTATTTGCGTGAGCCGGGGCGTAAAGAACGTCCGTGGGCACTCAATGTCTCCTTCATCGCGCCGCACTTCCCGCTCGTTGTCCCGCAACGATTCTGGGACCTCTATCCGTTAGACCAGATTGACATGCCAGAAATTCCGCCCGGTCATTTGGAAGGCCAGCATCCCGTCCATAAACGGATGCGCCAGATGTTTGGTTGCGTTGAGTTCCCGGAGGAACTGGTCCGCCGCGGGCGAGCAGGCTACTATGGGCTAATCACTTATCTCGATGAAAAGATTGGTCGGCTCCTGGATGTGCTCAGAGAGACCGACCAATATGAGAACACGGTGGTTGTCTACTGTAGCGACCACGGCGAAATGAATGGTGAGCACGGCATGTGGCGTAAATCGAGTTTCTATGAAGCCTCCGTGCGCGTTCCGTTGCAGATTGCATGGCCCGGTCACCTCCCTGCCGGACGAAGAATTCGTGAAGTGGTGTCTCTCGTTGACCTGATTGCGACGCTTGTCAAAATTGCAGATGCACCGCAGGTCGCGCCACTGGATGGCGAAAGCCTGCTGCCACTCATTAATCATACGGACAAAGATAATCGCACGGACGAAGCGTGGAAAGATGAAGTCTTCTCCGAATACCTCGCCCACGGTGTGGCAAGACCCACGGCGATGCTTCGCAGGGGGCAGTATAAACTCAATTACAGTCTCGGCGACCCACCGCAACTCTACGACCTCGTTCAAGATCCAAACGAATTCCACGACCTTGCCCAAGACCCTGTCTACGAATCGGTTGTTGCGGATTTACAGGAGCGGCTCTTGTCTCGTTGGGATGCGGTTGCGATTGAGGAGGAAGTCAGGCAGAGTCAGAGGGAACGACGACTCATCGAACAGGCGTATCGAGCGCGGGCATCGCTGTAGGGGTCAACGATTGTTGAACCCTGTACGGAACAACGATCATTGTTCCCTACTATTGAAGGACAACACTATGACTCAACCCAATATCCTTTTCTTTTTTACGGACGACCAGCGGTTCGATACAATCGGTTCGGTTAACAACCCTGAAATCTCGACTCCAAACCTTGACCAGATTGTTGCACGCGGAACAACCTTTGTCAACGGCTACATCATGGGCGGTTCGTGTGGGGCAGTATGTATGCCGAGCCGGGGTATGCTCCACACAGGGCGTACGCTGTATCACATTGAGGGGCAGGGACAGCGCATTCCAGCCGCACATACGCTCTTGGGCGAGACCTTGCAAAAAGCGGGGTACACGTCATTCGGGACCGGGAAATGGCACAACGGTGTTGATTCTTATGCGCGTAGCTTCAATGCAGGATCCGAGGTCTTCTTCGGCGGCATGAGCGACCACTGGAATGTCCCTGCCTACGACTATGACCCCACTGGCGAGTATCCGATGATGCCGAAGATCGATAATCCGGGGAACAGTAATGCGGTCAGTTGGCATCGGTGTAATCACATCACGGCGGGCAAGCACTCTACAGACCTCTTCGCTGACGCTACCATCAATTTCATTGACACCCATGCGACTGGCAACCCATTTTTCGCCTACGTCTCATTCATGGCCCCACACGACCCCCGCAGTATGCCGGAGGAGTTTCTGAAGATGTATGACCCGGAAGCCATCCGGTTACCGGATAATTTCATGCCAGAGCATCCGTTTGATAACGGTTGGATGCGGGGCAGGGACGAAGTGTTGGCAGGATTTCCCCGAACCGAGGCAGAAATCCGGCGGCATATCGCCGAATATTACGCAATGATTACTCATCTGGATGCGGCAGTGGGGCGAGTGGTCGACAAACTTGCGGAGCAAGGGATTCTGGAGAACACGATAATCGTCTTCGCTGGAGATAATGGGCTTGCGGTCGGTCAGCACGGTCTGATGGGTAAGCAGAACGTGTACGACCATAGCGTACATGTGCCGCTCATCTTCGCCGGACCTGGGATTCCGCAGAACGAAAACCGCGAGGCGTTCGTTTATCTGCTGGATATTTTCCCGACCCTCTGCGACCTCGTCGGCACCCAGATACCCGATAGCGTTGAAGGCAAAAGCCTCGTGCCCGCACTTACCGATGCGTCTGAACCCATCCGCGAATATCTGCATTTCGCCTACGAAGGCTTCCAGCGCGGCATCCGTGACCGTCATCAGTACAAATTAATCGAATATGTTGTGGGCGGAGAACATGTCCAAACGCAACTCTTCGACCTTATCAACGACCCACACGAGACGGTGAATCTGGCGAACACCCCGCAACATGCAGATGCGCTTGCCGAGTTGCGGAATGCGTTGCGGGGATGGCAGACGACGTATTCCGATACGCAGTCGCAAGGCAGGGCGTTCTGGCAGGCTTTGGAGTGAGCGTGGAGTGCCTATTATGAGTACAACTTATGAAATTGAAATCAATCCAATCGAAGCCCGGAAAGGGAAAATCTATCTGTGGATTGCGATTTTCATATTTGGTGCCGCCGCGTCTGTGGTCGCCAAGCTGGTGCAAATCGGAGCAGGCGCGCCAATTGATGGACGAAACCCGATATCGTTCTGCAATCTGCTGTTTGTGGGCAATGTGGTTGCGGGTCTAACGCTTCTCATCTATTCTTACAAAGAGTGGCGACCATCCGAGCTGATAAAACTGAGCCGGAAACAGTGGGTGGTGCAGTTCGTGCTCGCGGCGACATCGGGCGCGATAGCACCGTCTCTGATGTTCCTTGCCGTTGAGCGCACGTCGGTCACGAACATCGTCCTCATGGAGACGATCGAGATTCCGCTAGGGTTGTTTTTCGCTTGGATGATATACCGCGAGAAATCGAGTTGGGGTGCAGTGATCGGTGCCGTGCTGGCTTTGGTCGGCGTTGCGACAACCCTTGCACTTCAAACAGATATGCCAACGGAACTGATGCAGCAGGGACGGATGCGCGGCGGTATCGGGCGGGGCGAAATCTTCGCGGGGGTGGGCACCTTTCTCTTTGTACTCGGCGCGGAATTTGGTCGAAAGCAACTCCAGGCAATTCCGCTCGGCGTGTTCAGTGTGTTCCGAAATCTCGTTGGCTCACTGGTCTACCTCGCCATTATCATGGTTATGTTTGGCCCAAAACACTTTATTGACCTGTTCGCCCCAGTCCTCTGGGGGTGGATGGTGTTGTACGGTAGTGTTATTGTCGTGGGAGCTCAGTTCTGCTGGTTTTCGGGAATTAAGCGCGTTAAACCCGCCGACATTGCGTTAGCCTCCGCATTCTCGCCTGTCGCCGGGGTTATCTTCGCATTCCTCATCCTCGGCGAAGTGCCGATGCTCGCTCAAATCATCGGTGGGGCCGTTATCCTCTGCGGCATCGGCATCGGCATTGCCGGTGACCTGAAAGTGACGCGTGATGAAGTATCGGTCGAGGAAACTCCCTCCCACTCTGAAGATAAACCCAAGGCGTTTACAGGTGTTTGACAACTCTCCATCCTAGTCTTATACCAGGTTAACCAGATTCGTATTGTTTTCCGTCCTGCTTATGGATTTTTCCGATCCAGAGGATCGCAATGTCTATAGCACACGATAGCCCCAAGTGCCCGCGCTCCAGCGGAGCGCAATGTGACTGATGAAGGTAATTTGGTAAGCAACTTTAAAGAATAACCTCCACATTTTGACAAAACTCACGGGGCACCCGACCCCAGGCTGCTCCTGGTGGATTGACAAATCCAGCAGATCGGTGGATGTGTATATTTTCTATTAAAACATGCTAAAACATGCTAAAGCAAGTTTTAATAGTAATTTTACATTTTTGAAACCGTAGGGGCGGGGTCTCCCCGCCCGCACTGCGGAGACCAAGCTCGGTTTCTGGGGCATCCGAAGCGAAACTTTTATTCTTAAACATGCTAAGAGCGTGTGTGAAAAGTTACACTAACGACTTGGCTCTTACGGACATCAGCCGTTAGCGGGAACCAACCGCTTGAGCATCAGGTGACTCATCGAAATCTCAATTAGGCTTTCGCTCGTTGAGGGAAGCCGCTCATAATCTTTGCTCAGACGGCGGGAACGACCTAACCACGCAAATGTACGTTCTACAACCCACCGACGAGGAAGAACAACGAACCCCTCCGCGTCCGGGGGACGAGAAACAATCTCAAGCACACAACCCGAAGACTCCTTCACCCAGTCAGCCAGCGAACCACTGTACCCCCAATCTGCCCAAATTCGTTTCACAGAACTGAATTCTGTGAATAATTTCTCAATAACGCCTTGCGCGCCATCTCTATCTTGAATCGATGCGCTATGAACCGAAACCTCAAGCAACAATCCAAGCGTATCTACTATCAGATGCCGTTTGCGACCATTGACCTTTTTGCCCGCGTCATATCCCCTTTCACCCCCTTGTTCCGTGGTTTTCACACTCTGAGAATCAATTATCGCACCAGTGGGGGTGGGGGCTCGGTTTTCATTCGCCCTCATTTTGCGGTAGAGTTGAGCATGAATTTTCTGCCTTCTCCCATCAATACGCCATTTTCTAAAATAATACCAAACGGTGCCCCACGGTGGGAAGTGTTTGGGTAGCATACGCCATTGGCAGCCACTGCGTAGGAAGTAGAGAATGGCATTAATGACAGCCCGCATGTCAGCGGTTCGGGGTCGTCCGCCGGTCTTTGGCGGCGGGATAAAAGGTCGAAGGTATTCCCATTGTTCATCTGTTAAGTCTGTTGGGTATATTTCGTTATTCATAACCCAACATAATACACGATAACTTCCGATTTACAAACGGTAATTTATCGTGTATTATAACACTTGTGAACCGAAATTAACTTTTCACACACCTTCTAAGCAACTTTTAGTAGTAAATTTGACATTCTTGAAACCGAGTTTTTTCTTGAAAACTCGGTTTCTCATGGATAACTACAACGGACATTGATTTCAAAACTGCAACTTTTATATTTAAACTTGCTTAAAGCATGTTTTAAAAATAAACTTTCACATTTCACAAACCCGTAGGGGCGGGGTCTCCCCGCCCGCAATTTGAAAAACCCGGTTTCTTTGAAATCAAAAGCTCAGCACGAGTATACCATTTGGCGATTTGTCTTCAATTCTCTGCCATACGCCCTGCGTGTGAAGGATGCAACACCAACTCGGGAGCTGCGGATTGGTCACGTCTGTTTTGCAAATGGATACAAAACTGAAAATCGGTTTGTAAGTATACGTTTTATTCGCAACAATATCTTGGTTGAGATTAGTGCCGAGGGTGAAAAATTTGAAAGAGAAGCTCGCCGCCTTGCCGAAACAGTAGACTACCTGCTTTTGAAGGAAAAAACCGGAGAAGATGCCGCTGCATACTATAACCGGGAGTTGCAAAGGTTGAAGGAAAGTCGGCGACGAGGAATTATAGAAAAAATCACGCGTGAGGGTCCTTGAGGCATCGGCGAATTTATCAATTGCCTCCTTTCAATCTTAAAATCGTACGGGATGGAAGACCAAAAAGCGAAGGAGAAAAACAATGAAATCAGGAACAATCAAACGAGGAGCCTCCCTATTTGTTCTCATCTTTATTTTTCAGACATGGCTTGCTAATGGCGTTTCGACAGCAGATGAGCGAAACACGAGTTCCAATTCGAGATCTCATGGACAAGAGATGAGTTCCAAAAGATGGGATCTACAGATGATTGAGGAAGCTCCCATTTGGCATCTTCTGAAAACACACTATTTCAATAATCCCGTCAAAGAATATTGGCCCAAGAGAAAAGCCGCACTTCAGACTGTCATCACCCAATTCCCGGCAAGTCGGTGGGCGGATGATGCCGCCCTGATGCTTGCCGGAGGCCAGGCGAGCATTGAGGGAGATAGAACGGGGGCACTGATAGCGCTCAGGCAGGTGATGGATGACTATCCAGATGGAAACACATCTATAGTTGGTTGGACATCTGACGACGGGTGCCATCTCGATCCGATCTGGCTAATCAGTTCAAGTCATCTTCGCCCTTTTGATAGGTTTGGAGGAATCACAAAAGATAACCTTGAAATACTCGCATATTTTGAGCACCTCGAAAGATATCCCCGACGCACGACTGAGGTTGCTCAATTAATCAGTGCACAGATACGTGCCGAGGGGGGCAACTTTAAGGGTGCAATTGCCGAACTTGAGGCAATAATTGACCGGTCGACTGAACTCGGGACGCTAGTCACTATTGACGAACAAGCAACCCACCCCAATATTACTTTGAATCCTCTGGCTGCTCCTATATTTGCCCCGTTTGTTATACGCGGGTTTGCCCGGCCTCAGTATTCTGCCTATCGTTTCCTGATGAACTTCTATCCGTTGCAGAAGGATGTCACAAAAGCGATGGCTGTTGGGCTTGAACTGGCAAATATCGCAAGTCCTGACGGGAAAGAGTGGTTTATTAATCGAGTGGTTGGTAATTTACTTGCCCAAAACGGCCGTTGGGCGCAGGCGGAAGAGCAATACCAGTTTGCGGTGAATGGGTTTCGTGCGGAGGTTGAGGCCCTCATTGTGGAAAAGGAATTGTCCAATGAGTCCCTGCCCCCTGGTGCGACGAGTTGGAGCCAGCAAATCTGGGAGGGGTGGGGTATGGATCGCACTCTGGCCGAACTTGAGAAGCGGCTTACCGAGGCAAAAGCCAATCGCGAAGAAGCAAGAGCCAAACCTCAAGTACCTAGCGAAATATCCCCGTCGCGCAATTGACGTTGTTCAATTAATCAGTGCTAGACCATGAAAGCATTTTTTATCGGCGGTCTGTTGTTTTGCTCGGTTTTTCTGGTTGACTGCTCAAACCCAGACCGACCTTATGCAAAACTAGAACCCTCTCAAACTCGTAAAATCCGCGTTCACTTTCAGACCGCCCCCAACACCTGCGGCCCCGCGGCGTTAATAGGTGCCCAACACATAGCAATTACCGACCCCATCTGGGATTCCACCGTTATTGAGCCCTACTCCGCTCACACAGCGGGAGATAAAGACAAACCCGCCGTTTATACAAGGCATAGCACGCCCACAGTGAAAGGGAAAGTGTGGTGTGAGAATAATCTCTCTCAATCCACTCCGATCCATATTGATACGCTTGGGCCGCATTCAATGGATTTTGATGCTGATGGTGGAAGCATCCAAAATGGGATATCCGCTTACTTTACCCTTCCTTCCAGCAATGGCGGCAATGATCAGTTCAAAAACTTCGTCTATAAGTATGGGCCGGGTGTAGGGTATGGGACTCCGAGTAACTCAAAATACCTGTTACAGTGGAAGTATCGCATTGATGGTGACGACGTTTGGATGGACACTATGAACAATACGAACCATGTGGTCTATCTGACCCTATCAACGCCGACAGGTTCAGAATCGGTGCCATCGGATAAAGTCCTGAACCATGCCTGCGGATGGGCAGAAAACAAAACGACTGCAGATTCTGTCTGCGAAGATATACTCGAAAATGGATTCAAGGTTCACTATACATATAATGATGACGGGCCTTGCGCTTATTTCTCAAGCGATTTCTGTCGCATGGTTGAAAGTCTTGGCATAGTGTGCACACTACACCGATGGGCAGAGGCGGGGATCTTTAATGATGAGTATGTGTATCAAGTGACGGATATGATAGCACAGAAAACGAAAGAAGATATAAGTACGGTAAACTTCAAGACCCAGGTATATACATGGGGATTTCACCAGTGGTGTAAAGCTGGGGATGCAATAAGGGATCCGAGTACCGGTAAAACTTATACAGGCGATTGGGGCGATCATGAAGATCGAGTATTTGATGAATATTTCAAATGCATAGACCCTGGCATAAATCCTGGTGGTGTATGGGAAAATAATCAACCCGGTCAAAGGTTTGGACGTGAGGCAACCTCGTATCGGGTTTATGAGAACCCACCACCATTGCGTTGGACTGGTCCCGGTGTGAACCCTTTCGAGGAGTAAGCCGTTTAATCTATAGTGGTAAAGCGTTAAAAATCAGTTTCGTTCAACAAAGAATTTTAATGAAAACGAAAGGAAAAAACAATGAAATCAACAGTTTTTGTATATTCCTTTATCCTCACCTTTGTAGGCGGGTTTACCTACATGGCCAACTTCGCTCACAGCCAAGAGATCCATTCTCAACGGTGGGACTTACGTATGATGGCAGAGAGAAAAATTTGGAAGGAGATTCGCCTCTATTACTCTCGTAATCCCGCTGAACGTTGGCCAGAAAGAAAAAACCGGTTGCAAAAAATTATCAACCAGTTTCCCACAAGTCAATGGGCAGATGATGCCGCCTTGATGCTTGCAGGGGGGCAAGCGGCCGTAGATGGAAACACAGAAAGCGCAATCGCGGCACTGAGGCAAGTGATGGAGAGCTATCCTTCGGAACATACGATTGTCGTTGGTTGGAGGACTTATATGGGATGCAAGCTCGATTATATGTGGATGCTGGAGACGGTGCCGCTTTTATCTCGTCCGCGTTCGCGTCCCATCCGTGTGGATGTCCCGCCTTCGGGCCAGATGCGTGAAATACTCGCATATTTCGAGCACTTGGAGAAATATCCGAGACGCACAGTTGACGTTGCCCAGTTAATGATTGCTCAAATGCTTTCTAGCCAGGGGGATGTCAAAGGCGCAATCGCTGAACTTGAGACAATAATTGACCGAACAGGCGATTTAAGGACGATAGTTGCGGCTGATAACCAACTCGCAAAACGCCCGAACGCTCACTTAGTAAAAAGTCATACTCCATACGCCTTCCGGCGGGTTGCTCGCCCTCAGTATGCTGCCTATATTGACCTGATGCTCCTCTATCAGTCGCAGTCCGAGGTCGAGAAAGCGGTTGCTATTGGGCTTGAACTGGCAAATACCGCGAGTCCTGATGGGAGCCGTTGGTCAATTAACCGACCGGTTGGTGATTTACTTGCCCAAAACGGACGTTGGGCGAAGGCAGAAGAGCAATATCAACTTGCGGTAAATGCGTATCGTGAGTTTGTTGAGGAAACCATTGTGGAAAAGGAATTGGCCAATCAATCTCTACCCTCTAGCGCGACGAGTTGGAGGCAGCAAATCATGAAGACGAGTATTGGTCATCAGCTAACCGTACTTGAGAAGTTACTTACCGAGGCAAAAGCCAAGCGCGAGGCGGCAAAGGCCGAACCTCAAGCACCTAGCGAAATATCCCCGTCGCGCAATTGACGGTGTTCAATTAATCATTGCTAGACCATGAAAGCATTTTTTATCGGCGGTCTGTTGTTTTGCTCGGTTTTTCTGGTTGACTGCTCAAACCCAGACCGACCTTATGCAAAACTAGAACCCTCTCAAACTCGTAAAATCCGCGTTCACTTTCAGACCGCCCCCAACACCTGCGGCCCCGCGGCGTTAATAGGTGCCCAACACATAGCAATTACCGACCCCATCTGGGATTCCACCGTTATTGAGCCCTACTCCGCTCACACAGCGGGAGATAAAGACAAACCCGCCGTTTATACAAGGAATAGCACACCCACAGTGAAAGGGAAGGTATGGTGTGAGAATAATCTCTCTCAATCCACTCCGATCCATCTTGATACGCTTGGGCCGCATTCAATGGATTTTGATGCTGATGGTGGAAGCATCCAAAATGGGATATCCGCTTACTTTACCCTTCCTTCCAGCAATGGCGGCAATGATCAATTCAAAAACTTCGTCTATAAGTATGGGCCGGGTGTAGGGCATGGGACTCCGAGTAACTCAAAATACCTGTTACAGTGGAAGTATCGCATTGATGGTGACGATGTTTGGATGGACACTATGAACGATACTGACCATGTGGTCTATCTGACCCTATCAACGCCGACAGGTTCTGAATCAGTGCCATCGGATAAAGTCCTGAACCATGCTTGCGGATGGGCAGAGAACAAAACGACAGAAGATTCTGTCTGCGTGGACATACTCAACAATGGATTTAAGGCGCGCTATAAGTATTACGATGACGGCCCTTGCGCTTTTTTCTCAAGCGATTTCTGTCGCATGGTTGAAAGCCTTGGCATAACGTGTATACTACACGAGTGGGCAGTGGCTGCTAGATACATCGAGGATAATATGATATTACAGAAATCAAATCCACTACCTACAGTAGGTCACTTAACTCCGAAAGTATATGAACGTTGGAGGTTTCACCAGTGGTGTGAAGCTAATAACAAGATAAGAGATCCGAGTACTGGCAAAACTTATACAGGTGATTGGGGGAATCATGAGGATCGAGTATTTGATGAATATAAAAGATGCACAGTTTCTGGAACCGCTGAGGGTGACTGGGACGAAAATATCTCCGGTCAAAGTTCAGGATGTGAGGTAACCGCACGTTATAGTAACCCATTGCCACTCCCTTGGCTTGGTCCTGGTGTGAACCCTTTCTAAGTCGTTTAATCTACAGTCGTAAAGCGTTGAAAATTGAGTTTCGCCCAACAAAGGGTTTTAATAAAAACGAAAGGAAAAAACAATGAAGCCAATCGTTTTTGTATATTCCATCCTTCTCATTTTTGTGGTTGAGTTTACCGGCATGTTCAACTTCGCGCATGGCCAAGAGATCCGGTCTCAACGGTGGGACTTGCACATGGAGGCGGAGAGAGAAATTTGGAAGAATATTCGCCTCTATTCCTCCGTCAATTCCGCGAACTGGCCAGAAAGAAAAAGCCAACTGGAAAAAGTTATTAACCAGTTTCCCACAAGTCAATGGGCAGATGATGCAATCTTGATACTTGTGGGAGAACAAGCGGTCATAGATGGGAACACAGAAAGCGCAATTGCGGCACTGAGGCAAGTAATGGAGAGCTATCCTTTAGAAGATACAATTGTCGCTGGTTGGAGTCGAGATCAGGGATGCAGACTCGATCATTTCTGGCTGATGTCGACGGTTCCACTTTTATCTCGCTCGCGTTCTGGTCATCGTGGGGATCAGTGGCTTGAAATCATCGCATATTTCGAGCACCTAGAGAAATATCCGAGACGCACAGTTGACGTTGCCCAATTAATGATTGCTCAGATGCTTTACAGTCAGCGGAATGTCAAAGGCGCAATCGCTGAACTTGAGGCAATAATCGATCGAGAGGCGGATCTAAGGACGATAGTTGTTGCCGATAACCAACTCGCAAAGCGTCCGAACGCTCACTTAGTAAAAAGCTATACTTCATATGGATTCCGCCAAGAGGTGACTCGGCCTCAGTATTCTGCCTATCGTTACCTGATGCCCCTTTATCAATCGCAGAGCGAGGTAAAGAAAGCGATTGCTATTGGGCTTGAACTGGCAAATGTCGCGAGTCCTGATGGGCGATATTGGTCAATGAACCGATTGGTTGGTGATTTACTTGCCAAAAACGGACGTTGGGCGAAGGCAGCAGAGCAATATCAACTTGCGGTGAATGCGTATCGTGAGTTTGTTGAGGAAACCATTGCGGAAAAGGAATTGTCCAATCAATCTCTACCCCCTGGTGCGACGAGTTGGAGACAGCAAATCTTGGAAGTGTGGGGCATGAATCACCGACTAACCGAACTTGAGAAGCGGCTTACCGAGGCAAAAGCCAAGCGCGAGGCGGCAAAGGCCGAATCTCAAGCACCTAGCGAAGGATCCCCGTCGCAGAATTGACGGTGTTCAATGAATCAGTGCTTAGATCTGTGCCGATGAGGTCGAAACAGCAATTGTTGCAGAGAGATTTTCATCGGCATCAGGTTTGCCAGACCATGAAAGCATTTTTTATTGGCGTTCTGTTGTTTTGCTCCGTTTTTCTGGTTTGCTGCTCAAACCCAGACCGACCTTATGCAAAACCGGAACCCCCTCAAACTCGTAAAATCCGCGTTCACTTTCAGACCGCCCCCAACACCTGCGGCCCCGCGGCATTACTCTCGATCTGCGAGTTCTACGGCATCAAGACCACAGAACAGGAGATTGCAACGTTAGCAGGAACAACGCCAACCGGTACGAGTCTACACGGTTTGGCGCAGGCAGCGGATTCTTTGGGTCTGAAGGCGACCGGTATGGAGCTCTCCCTTGAAGAGTTAAAGGGTGCCAAAACCCCGCTGATTGCCCATCTCAATGGGGGGCACTTCGTCGTAGTGGTCTCCGTTCACAAAGGTCAGTTGACGATAATTGACCCTGCCAAAGGGGTCAAGTCTATTGCCCCTGTTGATTTTCGTCGCGATGCGTCAAGTCATCTTGCCACCTGCAAGGGCTGGCAGGGGCATGTGTTGCTCTTAGAACCAACTATAAGTAAATCGTCACAATCCCAATATCATCAATGCCTTAACCATCAAGACCGTGCCGAGAGCGACTACGACGATGGCACTAAAAATCGGAAGGCGTTGAAGCCAGATTCCCTCACCGGTGAACCGATCAATTAACGGCTTCGCTAAAACCATCAACACGCCGATTGCCACGAGCACAGCGGCTAACCCAACCGAGAACGCGCATAAAATGACCAATCCCCAAACAATGCGATTTATGGAGATGGCGAACAGCAATCCGACCAGTGCATCGATGCACGGCACAATCCCGCCAGATATGCCGAGCGATAACAGCCCCCAGAATCCAGCACGGTCTGGGACGTGCGAATGGGAGTGACCGTCGTCTCCGTGATGGTGATGATGGGGGCCGTGGGAGTGGTCATGCGGGTGGTCGTGATGGTGATGGTCGTTGTGATGATGGTGGTGTCCATGGTCGTGAGGATGGTCGTGGGTGTGAGGGGTTGCGCCATGGCTATGGGAAACCGATTGTCTCTGCTTGTACTGTCTGAAATTCCGTGTAAATAGCCACAACCCAAGAATCGCGATCAGCAAACCGGAAGCAACGCTCAACCATGGAGCGATGTCTTCGGGCAGGAAATACTGTGAGCCGAACAGTGCCACCAACCCCAACGCAATCACGCTGGCAGTGTGCGTGAAGGTGACAACCAAGCCAAGAAAAACGGCATCGATAACACGTCCTTTGGATGCCACAAGGTATGCCGCTACAACCGCTTTGCCGTGCCCCGGTGTTAGCGCGTGCAACCCCCCGAGCACCGCGGAGATAACCAGCGCAACGACCACCAGTTTGAGACTCAGGGGACGGCGAATGAAATCCTTGAGTTTGTCGCCCTCGGTGTCTCCCGTCGTTTTGGATACTTTCCCTAACATATCCTGCGGCGCGTCCCCCGCGGTACTGGGTCCCAGTTGATACGCCAATTCAATGCCGCGTTCAGCCTGTCTTTTGGTAATTTTACCCTCGTCCTCCAGTTTATGCCATCGCTGCTCTTCGACCTTGCGGATACCAGGGTCTAACGCCGTAGCATGGTAGACGAACCATTTGTCGTGACCCAGCGGGATACGGTTATAGAGGGAAACCTCCCGTCGGGGCAGGGATGCCCCTCCTACGGGGGCTTGAGCGGGCGCACTGAATTTGTAGACGAAAACCCGCTCCGGTGTCTCTTGAACGTCCCCAAAGTAATCTGCCAGTTGACGGTCTTGGCCATCGACCTTGAGTTCCATATAACTCTGTAGCACCTCGCGCTGTCGGGTGTCATAAGCTCTTCGCTCCGCATCCGATATGCCCGGTACGCCATCCGTTTCCATTTGAAGCCGCGCACTCTCAAGTGCAAGGTCTGAAAGTACAATCGCATAATCAACGATAACTTGGTCTTTGCCGATGTGAAGTTGGATATGATGCCCAAATTCCGATTCTGGGGCGACGTGGGCGAAGGATGTCGTGACGTTCAGGAGGACAAACCAGACCGTAACGGTTTGAATCAGTAGGGGGTAACAGAATTGGCGTAGTCGCATTTTTCTCCTTTCCAAGAGTGGAGCGAGAATCGAGGATATTCGAGTCTTGGTTGTGAGGTTCGTCATGCTATACCCGCGCAAACTTCTGGAATCGCTTCTCCGAAATAACTTCGCTAACGTAGAGAGCTCCGTGCGAATCGATCCAGATACCGTGGGGTGAATCGCTGAACTGTCCGGGGGCCGTGCCGTTCTCGCCCCAACGTGTGATGATTGCTCCGTCGAGACTCATGACGGTAATTCGTTGTCCACCTTCGGCGATGTGGATGACATCGTCGTTATCAATAAATAGATCATTTGGCGAGCGGAGGTCGCCCCATTCTGTGAGATATTCTCCGTTGGCATTGAAAATCTGACAGCGCAGGTTGCCACGGTCTAAGATGTAGACCCGGTCATTTTTGTCCACCGTGACATCGTGGGGAAGATTGAACTCGCCGGGGCCTGTGCCTGATGCGCCCCACGACACAATCACATCACCGTCGGATGTGAGGCGATGAACGCGAGACTGCCCGTAGCCATCGGAAACGTAGAGTTCGCCGGATTGGGAGCGGACAGCGCGGGTCGGCTGATTAAAAGGTTGTCCCGATGGGCCGGGTTGGTCAACTGTCCCTAACGTCATCAGAAGTTCTCCAGAGCAGGAGAATTGCCGAACAGTGTGGTCTTCTGTATCGGTTGTGTAAAGGGTGTCGTCCGGCCCCATCCAGATGCCGTGCGGTTTCTTGAAAAGGTTCTCGCCCCACGAGCTGAGGAATGTGCCATCCCGCTCGAAAACGAGCATGGCAGGTTGGGGACTCCGATTGAACACGTAGACGCGGTCTTCTGAGTCGCAGGCGACACCGGAGACAAGACCTAGTTGCGGAATCTGTCCCCAGCCTTCGACGACTTCGTACCTGTAATCACCATTACCAAAGGTTTTCATTGTGTTTTCTCCCGGTTGATTTTCTGTGCTCGGGCTGCCGGACAGCACGAGATATGAATCTTGACTGACAGGGATTATTCCCTTCTCTTGGCGACAATAAACTTCAGGATCTGGAGGATGGTTTCGGCTTCAATTTTTTCGACGTACTCCCTCGAAAATTCGACGGTCATCACAGGTTGTTCGGCTTCCAGTTCTTCAACAATACCGCGAGCAAACGTCCAGCTATCGCTGACCGTGTAGCAACCGAAGATTTCTTGAGGCGTTTCAGCGGTCTCCTGCCAATTGAGCCATGCGGCGGCGAGCAGTTCTCCGTACAATTGAAATTGCGGATCCGTCGCCTCGATTCCTCGTTTTGCTTCAAGCACGACCAAATAGGGAGCTTCTACCCGTCCGGCAATACTGTTCGCCAAAACACCATCCACGATGCCCTCCAGCTCGAAGCGTGGATATTGCGCCTTGAGTGAAACTTGTGACCACGCTTGGATATGCTCTTTTTCTGCCAGCATGAGCAGGGGATAAATAGCCCGCGACCAAATTGTGGCTTCATTCATCGCTACGACTCGACGATTGATAAGATTTAGTGTGAAAAACTGAAGTTGCTGGCGTTCTTGGTCGGTACATGCCAACATCATTCGGTCCCATTTATCGGACACGATGCCTTTTTCGTGTAATTTCACAATTGATTGTAGGTTCTCTTGGGATAGCTCTGAAAAATTAAACTTGAGCATAATGTTTCCCTCAACAATCGGGCAGGCACGAGACCTGCCCCTACGGTATTGCGCTCTGAAAAATTAAACTTGAGCATAATGTTTCCCTCAACAATCGGGCAGGCACGAGACCTGCCCCTACGGTATTGCGCTCTGAAAAATTAAACTTGAGTATAATGTTTTCGCCAACAATCGGGCAGGCACGAGACCTGCCCCTACGGTATTGCGCTCTGAAAAATTAAACTTGAGCATAATGTTTCCCTCAACAATCGGGCAGGCACGAGACCTGCCCCTACGGTATTGCGCTCTGAAAAATTAAACTTGAGTATAATGTTTTCGCCAACAATCGGGCAGGTACAAGACCTGCCCCTACGGTGTTGTGAGACGGTAGATTTTCTTGAAATTTTCCCCGAGAATGAGTGCCTCGTCTTCAGTCGTAAAATTAACATCTCGGATACCGTTAACGCCGTGTGTCGCAACACCACTCGGCGAGTTCGATCCGAAGACGATTCGGTCAGCACCGACCTGTCCATCCTCCACAACTTTTTTGATCGAAATCGGTTCGGCGGCAGCAATTAGCGTTGTGCCAAGATAGAGCTGGGGATTTTCGACTGCCGCTTGTACCGCGAGTCCAATCCACTCGCGATATCCCATGTGATCCATAATGATGGTAACGTCCGGGTGTCGTTGTGCGAGTGTGCCGATGTATTCTGGCGAACATCCGCTCAGTGGCGAGCCGGAGTGAATCGTTGCGGGGATTTCAAGGGACTTCGCGAGTTCCATAATCGCATCCACGCAGGGTGAATCAATACGATAGCGATGCGCCGCTGCCATCAGCTTGACCGTCCGGGCACCTGCATCGAAGCACTTTTTGAGGTCGTTTACCGCATCACGCCCCATTGTGGGATTGATAAGGCAGCCGGGAAGAATACGCGATTCACCTTTCACTGCTTGCAACAGTTCTGCATTGCCTTCCCGCGGGTCTGGCGGCACACCGCCCATAAATACAACGGCGGCATCAATTCCTGCCTCATCCATCGTGGCAAGCAGACCTGCTTTGCCATACAGTTCTCCGTTAAATTCGTCGGGCATGTAGGCTTCAAAATCGGCGACAAATTGGTTCATTTTGTTTTTCCTTTTGACTTGTAGGTTAGGGAACCCAACCCCTATTGGTGCTTCCGTCGCTATTTGTCAACACGACGGAAATCATCTTCAAATACGTACTGACCGCTTCTTACAACGACGTTTGGTGGTCGCTTATTCTTTTCAAAGTAGTCATAACCCACCTTGAGATTTTGCCAAAACCCGATCCATTTCGACCGCTGATGGGCTTTAATGTTTTCTTTTGTCATCCGAAAAGGGAAGATGTGTACCCTAAAAAATCGTTGTCCATTCCGTAATGCGGCATCAGCGAGCGTGTAGATTTCTTCAACCTTTTCATCGGTCATTGCGTAGCATCCTACCGAAACACAACTACCGTGAATCATTATCGCACTACCTGTTCTTTTGTGAAATCGGTCATACGTATTCGGGTAGCCGATGTTGAAGGATAGGTGAAATTGGCTCCACGGATTGAGTTGGTTCGGTTTTACGAAATAGAACCCTTCAGGGCTCTGGTTATCGCCTCGCTTTAATTTTGGACCGGGCTCGCCGGAGAAATAGCAGATTTTGTAGGTGCGGAACTGCCGATACGTTTTCTGTGCTTGAACCCAGATTTCGAGTTCCTTTGATGCTTTAAAAATGCGGATAAATATAGGCGAACCGAACTTCAAGGATTGCGCGTGGAGTGCTTTTTCCAACTCTGGTTTTACTTTTTGAATCGCTTTCTTAGACCGTTGACTTGAGGGAATCTGAGCAGAAGCAATCTGTGGTTGAGTGAAAACATGGAGAATAAGGAAAACGGATATGGCCCAACTCTGAACAGCAGTGAGAATCAATTCTGCTTGAGAGAAAGAGGCTTCAAAGTATATCGGTCTGTTGGGTTTCGCATCTGTTGATATCATTTTTTCAAATCCCGATACTTCGCAAATACTCTCGATTTCGTTGCGCGCTTTCCTTGGGGCTTCCCATGCCCGGGAGCACATCCTGTTCAACAACAATCCACCCATCATAGTCGTGCTGTTGCAATGCGGCGATAACTGCGGGGAAATCAACTGCACCTCTGCCAAGTTCACAAAAGATACCATTCTCCATCGACTCGAAGTAATCCCATCCCTGCGTCTGTGATTGCTTCGCCACATTTGGGTTGCAATCCTTGAAGTGAACGTGCTGGATTCGGGCGGCGTGTTGCTTGAATCCTTCCACCGCATCTCCACCGCCAAAAGTGTAATGCCCTGTATCAAAGCAGAGCCCAACGAGTGTCGGGTCGGTCAAGCGCATCAGGGTATCAATTTCGTCGGGGGTTTCGACGTAGCCGGCGCAATGCGGGTGGAAGACGGTCCGCAACCGCGTCTGCTCTTCAACCGCTTGTGCGATACGATTGACCCCATCGGCAAACACGTTCCACTCATCCGGGTTTAGTCCGTGCCCTAAAGGGTGGCAAGATGACTTGACGCATTTCGGTTGGATGCGTCCGGCGTATTTCGTCCGAGCATCAACTGTACCGTTATCATCAGCAAGGATGATGAATGGGGTGGCTTGGGCGACATCGGCGAGTAATCGTGCTGTGCGTAGGGCGGCCATTTCACCATCTCGATGTGCCTCTGAGGCTGCGAGAGCAACGGCAACGAATGCCCCGAGCAAACTGAGTTCGCGGGCTTGTAGTTCCTTTCGGAGTTGTGTTGAATCCGTCGGCATAAATCCCCAATCGCCGAGTTCTGTGCCGAGGTAGCCGGTTTCCTGCATCTCGTCTAGGACCTGGGCGTAGTGAACTGCCTCGCCTTTCAAATCAAATTCAAGGATACCCCAAGAGCAGGGGGCATTGGCAATTTGCATGAGGCTGTTTCCTTTCCGAAAATCTCACAACGGACGTAAAATCGGTGTTAGAACCACCGCTCAACGACTACCTTTTTCTGGGTGAAGAAATCAACGGCATCATGACTCTGCCCGTGTAGGTCGCCGAAGAAGCTGTCTTTCCAGCCGCTGAACGGGAAAAACGCCATCGGTGCAGCGACCCCGATGTTGACCCCGATATTGCCAATTTGCGCTTCGTAGCGGAATTTGCGTGCGGAAGCCCCGCTACTGGTGAACAGACACGCCATGTTGCCGTGCCGGCCTCTGTTAATCAGGGCTATTGCATCGTCGAGCGTGTCCACATGGATAAGCCCCAACACGGGCCCGAAAATTTCGGTCTGGGCGATGTCGCCACTGGCGTTGAGGTCATCCAATATGGTCGGGCGCAGAAAGTGGCCCGCTTCATAACCTGAAATTTTCGGGTGCCGTCCATCGACAAGCACTTTTGCGCCTTCGTCGGTGCCTTTTTGGATGAGTCCTTCGATCCGGGATTTGCTTTCGGAGGTAATCACAGGACCCATTTGAACCTCCGGTTCCAGTCCGGATCCCACAACCCGTGAGGTGGCAACGTCGGCAATGGATTCGGCGAACCAATCGCGTGATTCACCAACTGTGAGCGCAAGCGATGCGGCTAAACATCGCTGTCCTGCACATCCGAAGGCACTGTCACCGATGGCATTGGGGGTCAGTGCGGGGTCGGCATCGGGCAAAATAATCATCGGGTTCTTCGCCCCGCCCTGGCACTGTACGCGCTTGCCGTTGGCGGCGGCACGGCTATAGACATACTTGGCAGTGGTTGTCGAACCGACGAAGCTAATCGCTTTGATTGTTGGGTGGTCGAGGATGGCATCAACGGTTTCCTTACCGCCGTTAATCAGATTGGCCACGCCTTTGGGCAACCCTGTCTCTTCGAGAAGCTGAAAGACCTTCTGCATGGTTATCGGCACTTTCTCGGAGGGTTTGACGATGTAGGTATTTCCGCAGGCGATTGCGTAGGGCATAAACCAAAAAGTGATCATGCCGGGGAAATTGAAGGGGGCTATCGCTGCGCAGACACCGACGGGTTGACGAATCATAAATTCATCAATGCCGGTAGCGATGTCTTCAAGGTTGGTGCCTTGCATCAGCGTTGGAATACCGCAGGCGACTTCGACGTTCTCTATCGCTCGACGCATTTCCCCTTTCGATTCATCAAGCGTTTTGCCGCATTCCAGCGTGATTGTGCGGGCGATATCTTCAAAATTTGCTTCAAGCAGGTCTTTCAGCTTGAATAAGTATTGCACCCGGTCTGTCGGGGGAGTCCTTCGCCACTCATCGAGTGCTTCATCTGCCGCTTGCACGGCTAGGTCAACTTCGGTCGCTGGTGAGAGCGGCACTTGGACTATCGCTTCGGCAGTGGCTGGATTGGTGACATCTAGGAGTTCGCTGGCAGTTGAACGCTGCCACTCGTTGTTCACATAGTTCCGTAGGGGGTTTTCTATCGTCATAGTCTTTTTACCTGTCAAAAGAACTTGATTACTCTCAATTGTTGAATCGCCGCAAAAATCTGCGGGTCGTATTCGTATTCATCAAAGTCGGTTTTCGTCTCGCGGGCGATTGCGAGTTTTAAGCCAGCATCTCTGATAATAATCTGTTCTTCAGCGAATGACTCAGCGAGTCGTTGGTATTTCCTCAAAAGCATCGCGGCATCGCGGTCATCTCTTGAGGCGTACGCCGATTGCTCTAGTTTCACTAGGACATCGTCGCCATTTTCTGCAATGAACGCTTTGATCTTTACGTGATTACGGAGTTTGGTGAGCATCTTAATTTCAGATTGGCTGAATGTGGGTGACTCGATATCGGGCGTGATGCCGATTTTGTGGATGTCAACGCCTTTCGGGCTGTAGTAGTGGGCAACGGTCAGCTTGACAGCTGCTCCGCCGCCGAGTGGAAAGATCTTCTGCACACTCGCTTTTCCGAAGGTTTTACCCCCCATAATCAATCCACGCCCATGGTCTTTAATCGCGGCGGCAACAATTTCTGAACCGCTTGCACTTCCGCCGTTGACAAGCACTACGAGGGGATAGCGTTTCTGTGCTTTACCGGGCTTGACTGTGAAACTTTCAAAATGATCAGCCTGCGTTTTCCCTTGGGTATAGACGATTAACTGGTCTGCCTCCAAAAAATCACTGGCGACTTCAACGGCGGATGAAAGTAAGCCGCCCGGGTTTGACCGCAGGTCTAAAATAATCCCGACGATTTCCTGTTGGTTGAAGGTCTCAAAAGCTTTGTCAACATCATCGGCGGTGGTGTTGCGAAATTGGTTAATCCGAATGTATCCGATATCGCCTTTGATGATTTTGGATTCAACGCTCGGAAAACGGATGACATCCCGCTTGAGCGTGATCTCCAGCGGTTCACTTTCACCTTCGCGGACAATCATGATGGTCACGGGCGCACCGGGTTCACCGCGTAGGCGTTCGACGGCATCATCAACGGTCATCCTTACAGTTGATTCACCTTCGATTTGACTAATCACGTCGCCGCTCTGAATGCCGGCCTTGTCGGCGGGGGTCCCTTTGAATGGCGAGATGACGGTCAATCGATCTTCCCGGAAACCGATTACCATACCGAGCCCACCGTAAGTGCCTCTGCTTTCTGTTCTAAAGTCTGCATAATTTTTCGGTTCAAGAAATTGGCTATAAGCATCTAAGGTGCGTAACATGCCACGGATGGCACCGTACATTAGCTCCTTTGCATCGGGTTGGTCTAGGTGTTGTTGTTGTATACGTGCTAACACTTCGCTTAACAGCGCGATGTTTTCCAACAGTTCGTCATTTAGCGGTTCCTTCTCGATGTTGATTGGTTCAGCACGGGAAGGTGTCAGTGCCTGCTCCGCAAAGGTTAGCGCATTTGTCAAGCCTAGCATCAGCAGGAGGCACATCGCTAAAGCTATCGGTGTTATCTGGGTGGTTCGGTTCAATTGTTGATACGGTTTTTTCTTCATAACCTTTCCTTTTTGTGTTTTGAGAATTAAGAACTTGAGGGTTTATGTCAATCGGTTCCCTTCTTGCCCTTGCGGGTGGCAAGATGACTTGGCGCAATTCTGAAAAAGAATTGATGCAGGAACCGACTGCGTGCGACGTAGAACGCGAAGGTTGCTGCAGCGAAAGCAAAGAGCAGGTCAACCTTCTGCATACGAATCTTCATAAGTTTCCATGTTGACCCCTCGGACTCGCTTGCCTCGTACATCTTCGCAATGTTTTCAGCGTATTCCGGTGGTATATCTTCGTGTTTTTGAATAATTCCAACGATTCTGTCTTTGGGTGCGTTCCATTTTACATCAAGGTATTTCCCGACAAGTATCCCGAAAACTGCGAATAGTGCGGCAATCAAGCCAACACTGGTTCGGGGCGACCTGCTTGTCAGGATAACGCTGAGCCCCACGAGAATTCCAATCACAATTGAAACCGCACCGCTGGTATAGTTTGTCCATTGGATGTATTTCGCCCACAGTACGCCACCGATGACTGCACCGAACAATCCACCTGTTGGTGCAAGCGCGAGATGTATCCAGTTCTGTTTGTTACTGTTCATTGTAGGGGTACCTTTCGTGAATTGCTTAACCAGGTTTCAATATAAAAGTTAGCAAATTTCAGCATAAAGAGTCACGGCTGGGAATCCGTTCCTACAGGTTTCTCGGTTATAAACCGTGTCACGGCTGGGAATCCATTCCTACAGGTTTCTCGGTTATAAACAGGTGTCACGGCTGGGAATCCGTTCCTACAGGGTTATTCTTGAAAGTTGCTTAATGATCTTTTCATTTAACGAAGCCCGCTAAATCGGGCAGCGACATAGAAGTTTATCATGGAATTGATCAGGCTTCTTCGTCTTGAAAATTAGTCCTTCGCGTTGGAGCGGGGATGTCTTTCCCACGTCATCACAGATTCGGCTGCTTTCGGTGGTGGTCACTGTTCTGCTCAAAGGTGTATGCAACGCGCATGATTTTCTCTTCCTCGAATGGAGGCGCGAGGAGTTGTAGACCGATGGGTAAACCGCTTTTCGTAAATCCACACGGTATGGAGATTCCGGGTAAGCCTGCGAGGCTTGATGGTGTGTTCATGACATCTGAAAGGTACATCTGCAACGGGTCTGCTGTTCGCTCACCGAGCTTGAACGCTGGCGTTGGTGAGGTGGGCGTAACAACCACATCCACTTTCTCAAAGGCTTTGTCGAAATCGGCTTTAATCAGTGTTCGGACTTTTTGTGCCTTCAGGTAGTAGGCATCGTAGTATCCTGAGCTTAGGGCGTAGGTGCCGAGCATGATGCGACGTTTGACCTCATCCCCGAACCCTTGACTCCGTGTCTGTTTGTACATATCAATTAGTTCTTCGGTATCTGCGGCACGGAAGCCGTAGCGTACACCGTCGTATCGTGCCAAATTCGCGCTCGCCTCAGCGGGAGCGATGATATAGTACGCCGCAATCGCGTAATCGGTATGGGGCAAAGAGATTTCCTCCACAATCGCTCCGCAGCTCTGAAGACTCTCAATGGCGTTCCATACGCTGGCTTCGACTTCTTCATCCATTCCTGCTATAAAATATTCCTTAGGGATGCCGAGTTTAACGCCTTGGACATCGTTGATTAGGGACTTTGTAAAATCTGGCACGGGCAGATTCACTGAAGTTGAGTCCATCGGGTCGTGTCCGCATAATGCGTTGAGCATTATGGCACAATCGGTTACATCTTTTGAGAAGGGGCCAATTTGGTCTAGGGACGATGCGAACGCAACTAACCCGAACCGTGAGATCCGACCGTAGGTCGGCCTCATCCCGACAACGCCGCACAGTGCTGCAGGTTGACGAATTGAACCGCCTGTGTCCGAACCGATTGAGCAGATCGCTTCGCCAGCAGCAACGACAGCGGCGGAACCTCCGCTCGAGCCGCCGGGGATGGTCTCCACATCCCACGGATTACGCGTGGTCTGGTACGCGGAGTTTTCGGTTGATGACCCCATCGCGAACTCATCCATGTTCGTCTTGCCGACCATCACGATGCCTTCCTGATGGAGTTTGGTCATCACGGTCGCATCGTAGGGCGAAATGAAGTCGCCTAAGATTTGTGAGCCACAGGTGGTTAAGATGCCTTTGGTGCATACCACATCCTTGATAGCGGTCGGGATGCCAGCGAGCGGAGGCATCTCATCGCCACGTTGGAAACCCGCGTCGGCGGCTTCGGCCTGTCCAAGCGCAATCTCTTTCGTCAGAGTAATATAGCCTTTTGTCTGCGCCTCAACAGCATCAATACGGTCATAGATCGACTGTGTCAGTTCAACAGCGGTAGTTTCGCGTGCTTTCAGTTTTTCGTGAAGTTCGTGGGCGGTTAATTCGTATAACTGCATCAATCGGTTGCTCCCTAGATAAGGCGGTCCCCTGCACCGCAGAGGTTAGCGCGTTTTACTCAATTACTTTCGGCACCTCAAAGTATCCTGATTCAATGACCGGAGCGTTTGCCATAGCATGTTCTCGGGCGTAGGACGGTTTGGGGTCATCTGCTTTGACAACGTTGTGGATGGGCAGAACGTGCGATGTCGGTGGGACATCCGTTGTATCCAATTCGTTCAATTTGCCGATGTAATCCAAAATCCGAGCGAGATGATAGGTGAATTGCTCTGTTTCTTCCTCATTAAATTCAAGACGTGCAAGGGATGCGATCTGTTTGACTTCATCTGTCGTGATTGTTGCCATGTAGTTCTCCTTGTTTGTGGTTATTGAATTTCATCTGACATTTATCAGAACCGTCCAGATCCCAATAACGATATGCACTAAGACGGTATAGCGGAATGAAAATGCGCTTACGGGGACACGATTGTCCTTCTTCATTAACGATTGCCTTCTTCATTAACGATTGGAAGTGGAGCAATTCGCTATTCTTCGTCTTTCTCCTTTGAGGCTGGGGGCTCCTTTACGTTGTGATATGCGAGGTGCTCGATATAGTTTTGATTTTGCCTGTTGATTTCTGAGTGAATGGCTTTTCGCTCATCTCGTGCTTCCACTCTGGTTTCTTGTAGGTTTGTTGTCATCTCAGCAAACCGTCTATTCACCTCATCCCTGATTTTCTCCCGGTCTGCGGATGCGGTTTCCTCAATTCTGTTCCGGTCTGCTTCCGCTTCAGCAAACCGTCTATCTATGTCACTTCTAAGCTGTTCAAAGTTCGCCTCCATCTTAGCAAACAGTCTAAGCATCTCTGAACGGAGTGATTCAATGCTACTGTTCAACTCATTTTTGGTATTATTCAACTCACCTTTGGTAACGTTGTTCCTACTGGATTTAATGAGCGCGATTATCACCGTCACCAAAATACTAAACATAGCAACTAAAATTGTCACAAATTGCCACATACTCTGCATAATAGATGTCTCCTTTAAGGGGTCTACTCGGCAAGTAATATGGTAAATTTATCTTCAACAGAAACTGAAATGATATGGGAGAGCGTTCCCAACCTGTAGGAGGGAGTTCCTACTCCCGATACGCTAATCCTAAAAACTTAGCGAGTAAACATCGGCAACTTCAGCACTCTCAAGCGTAAGTGCTTTCGTTAGCGTAATGTATCCTTTTATCTGACCCTCAACAGCGTCAATACGGTCGTATATCGCCTGTGTCAGTTCGACAGCAGTAATTTTGTATTTTACTCCATGACTTTCGGCACCTCAAAGTATCCTGATTCGATGACCGGAGCGTTTGCCATAGCATGTTCTCGGGCGTAGGAGGGTTTGGGGGTGTCTGCTTTGACGACGTTGTGGATGGGTAAGACGTGCGATGTCGGGGGGACGGACGTTGTATCCAATTCGTTCAATTTGCCGATATAGTCCAAAATCCGAGCGTACACCGATCGGGTGTTTCACCCATTAGCAATAAGCCACTCTTTGAAAAGCCCAACCTGAATTTGATAAAATTGCTCACGCCGTTCAACGACATCCCGTCTCACAAGATCGTCTAGAATCGTATTAACTGATGAATTGGTCTCGCAGACAATTCTATCACGATGGCAGGGATCTGTTTTGCTACTATTGTCAGCAATAACTTTCAGGACTTTGAGGGCATCATCATCTGAGATGGCATCTTCTGATGTATCTCCCGAGTGGGTAAAACAATGAAACTTATCTAAGTCAAGCGCATTTACGCCGCGTATCAGTTCATTTTTGACTTGTTCCACATCTGTCTCTGTTACCAGTGTAGCATGTCTCATATTCATGTATTGGACGAGACGGTTGCATAGGATTTGAATGTAGAATGGACTGCCGGCGGTTAGGTCTAAAATCCGTTCGATTGCTTGTTCTCGGTAACGACTTTCGCCGTGCCTTCCACCGATGCGTATTGGTTCGTCAATAAGGCACCTGGCATCATCTGGCTTGAGATAGGTGACGCGTTCATCCTGCGTTGCCCCAAACTCGTTTGGAAAGCGAGCCTTAAACTTTGGCATCACATCCTGACCGACCAAAACGGCACTGAAATGGTTTGTCTGCAACAAAACCCGCCAATTTTGCATAAACGATGGGGGAATCTTGCCCGCAACGATTAGATCGTAAATGTACTGGAATTCATCTATCAGTAGTACAACCCTTACACCGAGCCAATCCTCTTGGTTAGAAGTTTGGCGTTGGAAACTCTTAAAAGTGTCTTCAAAGCATTGCAGTGGGGCGGGATGGGTATAGAATTCCTCATAACTCGGAATAGAAAGATCTAATGAGGTAAAATCCTCCTCAATTCGATCTTCAATCGCATATTCCAACTTTCTTAAAATGCTCATGAGAATTTGGTGCTGGAGTAATGCCTTACTATCCTCATCCATCATATAAGTTGCAATGTTTCCCAAATCAAGAATAAGTAGATCCTTATTTCTTTCAAGTGTTCTCTTTAGATGATACAAAATTGACGACTTACCTGATCGGAATTGCCCAAATAATAAGATACACTTGCTCTGTGTGTGAGATTCTTGGATGGTCTGTGCGATATTTTGGATGAGCTCGTCACGTCCAAAGAACATATTTGGATCGCCAACAACAGCACCGTAAGCATACTGAGCATAGGGATTTTCAATATTCTCAAATTCATCTTCATGATTCATTGCGTTCTCCTGTCATTCGTTGAAAGAATTAGATTATACTAAAATTCACCCAACCCATCATTTGCGACGGTGGGATTGTTATCCTTTACTCTTCGTTTTGACAACGTTTTTCAGCGAATCATTTTCTATTGTAAATTCTACCCGATCGTCTTTTCTCAGTGAATTAAAGTCTGTGTCATTGGAAAAATTATTTTTGTGCACACGAATCAAGTTTGCCTCACCCCCTTCAGATGTGATAGGTTGTATGAAACCGTAAAACAATTCTTGGTTAACCTGCGTTACTATACCTTGATGCACCTCCGGTTCGTCTGCATCTTGGAGGAAGTCTTCTTGATTGTCTTGGTTCTCATCTTCGTTTATCACATGGGCGGAGTGATCTCTCTCTGCGTACTGACTTGGATCCGGTAGGAGGGGTTCAACCTTCTTGCTGTCCGTTTCCAAAACCACATCGGTGGCTTCTAAACGCCAAGTGCGTTTTCCCGATTTCCCTCTTACTACTTTAAATTTTACCTTCTGATTTTTTTCTAGTGAATCAAGGGAATCCTTGACAACAGTAGTGCGAGGCACCAAAATCCCGTCATCGTGAATTTTTAGACCCTTTAGGTGCTCTTGATTTTTAATAGACTGTTGTGCATTTTGGTTAGGTTTTATGTGCAAATTATTGGAATCACCTTGGGGAACCCAATTTACTGTACCTTGATACACCTCCGCTTCATCTCCGGATTGATGTAATCCCTTTTGATCGTCTTGGTTCTCATCTTCGTTTATCGCATCAGGGCCGGGGCGATTGCTTTCTGTGTGCTGACTTGGCTCTAGTGACACAGAGACTTTAACCTCATGGCTATTAGACAGTACCCTTAGAATTTCCTCGCAATGTGCTTGAAAGCGCTTAAACTGCTCAGGTTGGAGTGATTGACTATTGCTATGAGATATGTAATTTCTGCGCATTGCAAGAAATTCTTGGTGAGGCTTCCAGTAATCCTGATCGCCCTTAAAGATACACTGAAAGTAATTTTCCCACAATTGGTCGTCCAAAATAATTTGAAATAAGTCTGCGGTCTGGGTAAAAGAAATCGGATTCTGTGGTGCATCAACTCCAGGATCGTTTTCACCTTTGGCTTGGAGTGTTTGAGCAGATTTGATCATTGACGGAAATTTTTCCTGGAGGATTTCAATCCACCCATCCTGATGGTCAGCCATGGTGGTTGTTATAACTTGGCGAAGTGCTATCTCAGTTTTGTCCCAAATAGCCTTGGTCTCTTCAATCACTTCTTGAGATACTGTCTCAGTCTCATTCCGGATATCCGCTGATTTATCCTTCTGATCACTAATATCTGAAGCCTGATTAACTGAGTGCTTCTGCAGGGCGTTCAGGTTATCACGAAGATATTTCTCAAAGTGTTCTGAATAGGCAACGTAAGCTCCTTCTTTGTTTGGGTCAGGTTTAATCAAACCGTAACCTTCAAGTCCATCATCCACATCAGGCTTAGAGTCAGAAAACAAAATTTGGAGTAACTTATCAAACGTTCTTACATTACGAAGTAAATCAATCACGCTTTGATAATACTCGTGAATAGACCTAATGATGGCATCGGCTGCTTGATCAACATCAATTTTTTTACTTCGATGATAGCTCTCAACAATTTCGTTACCTAACATTTCAAGTAGATAGGGATGGTTCCCACAATAGAACAACATACGTTTCTTGGCCTCATCAGATATTGATATTTTAATATCTGAAAATCGGGAAAAGTAGGTTTCTAAGTCTTCGTTACTAAACATTCCTAAGCGATATGGATTGTTGAAAATGTTATGAAATGGGGAGCCTGATTCAGCTTGAAGCTCAATCTCTCGAATCTCCCGCCGAGACGTTAGAACAAGAGATAGCCCAAAATTTGCCTTGTTAGATGCCAATTGTCGTAGACGCATAAAGGCCGTATCCCCTTTGAAGAGACGCCGAGCGTCATCAAATTCATCCAGAATAAAAAGCGTACCATATTCAGCTTCATTGACTCCTTGAAAAAAGTCTGTAATTTCGTTCCATGGATCCTGGGCATTCAATACAAGGTTGTTTAAATTTTGGATCTCGTCTGAGAGCCATTTCACTTTCTTCATTTCGCTAACACATTGCGTTACAAGTGCGAGGAAGAAGTCCGATGAGTTTTGATATGAAGCAAGACTAATCCAAATCGGAAGAATTCTTTTATTGATTAACTCATCTCTCCGTTCAATAATTGTTTTGTTCACGAAACTGCTTTTGCCAATGCGATGTATACCAATAATAGCGAGGTTCCCCGGATACTGGGGCGTAATGATTAGCCTTTCAATATCCTCTCGAATTCCCTGACGACCGATGAAACGTTCCGCATAAACCATTTGACCGTAACCGGCAAATGGATTTTGAAACTCAGAATTCATTTCGTTCTCCTTTCAACCATTAACAACAAGCCACTCTTTGTAAAGGCCGACCCGAATGTAGTACGCGTCTTGATCGCGTCCAACTTGATCGCGTCCAACAACCTCTCGTGTCACGAGATCTTCTAGAATCTCGTCAGTCGTTAACCCGTCAGTCGTTAAAGAGGTTTCGCAGTCAATATGATTGCGAGGGCACGGATCTACGCTGCTATAATCTGCAATAACTTTCAGGACTTTTCGTGCATCTTCCCGTGGGATAGCCTTACCCGAGGTATCTCCCGACTGGAGAAGATTATCAAATTTATCCCTTCCAAACGCAGTTGAACCTTTTATTAACCCGTTTTTGACCTGTTCCACATCCGCTTGTGTCACTCGTGAAATAGATTTTAGGTTCATGTAGTTAACTAGACGACTGCAAATGATTTGAATGTAGAATGGACTGCCTGCGGTTAGATCTAAAATCCGTTGAATGGCTTGCTCTCGGTAACGGCTTTCTCCATAATCTCCACCGATACGGATGGGGTTTTGAATAAGATCAATAGCCTCCGAATCCTTGAGATAGGTGACGCGCACATCTTGCATTGCGTTAAACGCATCAGGAAAGCGATCTTTAAACTTTGACATCACATCCTGACCTACTAACACGGCATTGAAGCGATTTGTGTGTAATAAACCCCTCCAGGTTTGCATAAACGTTTCTGGAAGCTGGCCAGCAACGATTTTATTGTAAATATCCTGGAATTCATCTATCAAGAGCACAACCCGTACACCATGCCAATCTGCTTGGTTAAAAACTAAGTCATTTAATTTCTCAATTATTTCTCCAAAGTATTGAAGTGGGGTGGGATGGGCATAGAATTCTTCAGCATTGGGAATAGGAAGATCTAATAAATTAAAACCATCTTTATTGAATTGTTCAACCCGGTTCTTGATCGCACTTTCCAGTTGATGTAAAATGCTCCTGAGAATTTGGTACTGGAGTGAGACCTTACTGTTTGCATCCATATGAGTCCTTATGTCGCCCAAATCAAGAATAAGTAGATCCTTATTTTTTTCAAGTCTTCTCTTTTTTAGGTGATGCAAAACTGAAGATTTGCCAGATCGGAATTGCCCAAATATCAGGACACACTTGCTTTGCTCGCTAGATGTTTCAATGGCATGTGCAACGTTTTGTATTTCCTCGTCACGCCCAAAGAACATATCATCACCAACGACAGTACCCTCAGCATATGGAGCATACCGATTATCAATGTTTTTAAACTTTTCTTTTGAAGATAGACGAATAGAGAAATTTTCAATATCAGTAGCGGTTCGGATTTTTTCTCTTGAGTGGGTACGATACTCATACTGAGCAGAAACGGTTAAAAAGAATTCTTGGGGTTGCAAAGCACCAGGGGTTAGGCGTAAGGATGCCGACAGTATTGGCTTCTCACCGCCACGTAACTCATTTCGTTTAATATCTCCTCCCTCGACCTCGAAATACGCTGTATTCTCCGTAATTACTAACTCTAGTGACTCAGCAGGCATCCGCCCTTCACGATTCTCTACCACGATCTGCACCTCAATAATTTCTCTGTCGTCCGGTACATAAGATTCTTGATTACCTTTCGCTAGTCTAAGAGTTAAGTCCGGTTTTGAGCTCGTGAAAAGTTTTTCAAACTCCGCGTTGACTTTCTCCTGAATGGATTCAATAATACGGTAAACATCTTCGACAGATAATTTTGTTGGGCTTCCTTCAATTTCACTGAGTAATGTCTGACAAGAATTCTTAAGACCTTGGCCTGTATCTACCCTTTTCTCAAACTGAGTTGCTTCGTAAAATTCCAATGCGCCTTTGAGGATTCTCCCTAACGTTGTAACTCTTTGCTTATCTAGCTCAATGAACAGATTCGAGCGAATGTCTTCGGTGTTTTTGATGTTGCGCTCCAACCAGGACTTTGAGAACTCAAAATTCTTTAAGTTTGCCAAATCACTTGATATGGTGAGTGCGTTATCGAACAGCGTACTCCGTAACTTATCCCACAGTTTCATGAACTGGTGAGGTCCTACTTCTATAGTAGGTGAATTGGTAATACTCATATTGTTTAGATAATTAAGAGCTTTCGGCCGTAGGCTTTCAAAATTATTTAGACGACCCAGAACCATGTTGGCAGCATATCGACTGTATAAAACAAGATAAGCAATTGCATCAAAATTTCGAGTATGCTTAGCTACAGCGTCGACTGCTGTACCAATGAGCGTGGTTTGGCCATTGGGATTAAGCGGAATATCGCCATGACTCAATATTGAATAGAGACACTTTACGAGGGCCTCCTTACCCGCATCCTCCTCATTCTCAAGCTCAGGGCTGAGTCTTCCTTTATAAATTCTGTCATAAACAGTTAGTGCCTCACGATACCACTCTCTAACGGTGTCTAAGTTATTGTTTGCACTCGCCGCCGCATCGCCCTTAAAGACAAAGCTACGGTAGAGGTATTGATAAAAGGAGTTCGGATCATTTCCCACATCAGAGTAAATCCGAGCAGCTGCAAGACAGTAGTTACTACGCTCTTGTGCGGTTTGACTGTTATTTATGAGCTCGTTGAGATTTTTTATATCAGACTTAACGGCTTCTTGGTCCCCCGTATATTTTCCATCGTTTTTATGCCGGTCCGGGATACCCTCAAACGTACAACGATCCAAAAAGAACCGTGCAAATCCACTTAAGTCACTTGAAAAATCTGAAAATTCCGTTTCAATTTCAATGATGCTGTCCTCATCAAGAACAAATGCTCCCGTTCCCCGTGCCCGTATCGCTTCTAATAACTCTACAGTTTTCGCATCAGGAGATGTATTCTGAATTTCGTTCAAGATTTGTTCTGCTTCATTATAACGACCTTGTCGTGAAAGACAAAGTGCTAGGTTCCGTTTCACAGTGATATTGAATGGACGTAACTTTAGTACCTTACGGAATTGGTCTTCGGCCGTCTCATCGTTTTCCAACTTCATATTGGCAATCGCAATTTGCAAGAGGATGTTCGCCTTTCTTTCTTGGTCTTTAGTATCTTTGAGGATATTGTTGAGAAGCCGAATCGCGTTCTCGTGCTGGCCATCTTTCTGGTATACGCTGATTTGTAAGTTATCCCAAGCCTGTTTATCCGTCGCCCGATGGCGATTCTCTTCGAGGAGTCTTATAGCTTCCTCAACACGTTCTAACCTAACGAGCACCGAGGCCAGGTCCTTAATCGCAGGTTCAATTCTGTTCCCTTTCCCTTGGTCAATGACTTCTTGATACAGACGTTCCGCTTGATCCAGATCGTTAGAATCGGATGCTCGTTTCGCTCTTGTATAAAGAGGATTTTCAGGGCCAACCTGCCTTTGTGTCTTTCGCTTCTTTCCAGAGCTGGTACGCTTTTTCCGTTTTGGAGGATTGTGTTTATGCGGTTGAGGAGTTATTGAAGCCTGTTTTTTCTCCTCTCTAATCCTGTCTTCCATGACAGTAAGAAATTGACGATAAGATTCAGCAGGTTCTTCACCGTCAAATTTTTGACACACTTCTCCAAGCAGAGATTTTGCGGATTCGTTTGTTAGTCGTTTTTGTGTAATTCCTGTCGCTAACGCTTCTTCGCCTTTTTTCTGTAACAGATAAATGGCAGTATCCAATAAAACCTCAATTCCCTCATCTGCAATACTATATTCGTCTGTTTTACACAGTTTACAGAAGGCGGGAAGGTTGTTGAATTTTTCAAGGAGATTGACATAAACGTACCATGCCTTTGGCTCATCACTGATAGAAGCTTTATAGAAAAATTTCTCCAGCCTATAGCAAGCGAGCTCTTTTTTATTTAGCTTCAATGCGGATACTGCTACATCAAACCAATCATTAGCATCTTCTGATTGAATAGCTGCCTTTTGGTAGTTCTGAAGTGCCTCATCCCAATTATTTGAAATTGAGTAGAAGTAGGCGAGAGTCTGCTTCAGAGATGGTGACTCTGGGATGCGTTCAGTTAAAGATTTAAGTTCACTAATAATCCGTTGAATTCTGCCAAATTTAGGATTTACTAGTTCATTCATTTTTTTAGCGTTGTCATACTGATTCTTGATTGCTACCCATGCACCGGGAACATCAGTATTTTCCCAACCAATAAGTTCGTCTTTTGGATAGGTAAAGTTAAGAGGATATAACTCAATTTCGGCGTTCTGTTGTTGTGCATTGAACCGCGCTTGAATATCGTTGAGTGCCTCGATGACTTCCTGATTCAATAAATTTGTTGGTGCTGGGGCCAGTTTTTCTAGCACCGTAGTATCCCCGGGTTCCTCTAAGGACTTCTCCGGACCTTCTGGACTCAAAGAATCTCTCGGTGTCTCGCGAGTATCCCCTGATTCATCTTCTTCTGGGCCTTCATTGTCTACGATTGTCCAGGAATCGATCATTTCAGTAAAGACGGTTTCGCGGCCATTTTGGGTATCCACCGTAACATACTCTTGTCCGATTTCCGTAAGAGTACCGGAAGCTTCTCCACCGTTTTCTTGCGAGAATTTGACATGGGTTCCAAGAGGGATCTCTTGTTGAATCGAGTTAGACTTCACATCGTCTGATTCCAGACCTTTATTTCCCAAGATTTTCCAACCAACAATATTTTCAGTAGGGACATCTTGGGTATGGGTATTTACCTTGACATGCTCTTGTGTAATCTTCGTAAGGGACCCAGAAATTTCCTCGCCGGTTCTTAGCGTAAAATTAACATGGGTTCCAAGGGGGACCTGCTCTTGAATCACTTTCGTTATCGTTCCCATAATTCATCTCCATTTCGTAGTATTGTGTTTACAACTGTGATAAGCACAATTGGCTCACCAAACCATTGAATTAATGGGTCGTTTGTTTGCCAACTTAAGTTGCGTCTATTTTGTTAGGAGGGACGGCGTTTTGGGCAAAAACTTAGTTTAACTGGTACTTGTATAAATCCCATGTTCCGCACTTGTTTTGACACATTCCGGTATTTTGGGGACAAACCCGCGTCACAAAAGCATCCGCACAGGATAACGGAAATCCGGAGCTACAGATAAGGTCCCAATTTCCACTCGTCTTTTGCTCCGGCTCACCTGCTCAATGTAGGTGCCACGCGGGTTTGAGAAATAAATTCCCAAATCGGAAATCAGAAGTGCGGAGTGTAGGATAAATTATAACCCAAGTTCATATATTTTGCTATAGTTTTCTCTCGATTTTTGCACATTAATTTCACAAATTGCACATTTTCGATAGAAACCATTTTACCACACTATTCAATCTTTTGCAACGGTGCAAACGCCGCCATCATGGTTTTCTCAACGCCTCGCCCAAACAGCACAGTCACCCGCATATCCTGACCAGATCCGCTAATCGAAGTGACTTTCCCACGACCAAACTTTGTGTGATAGACGATATCCCCCATTTGATAGCTGAATGGCACCTCTCGGTCATGGTCAGGTTCATCAGGGTCATACGACGAAACAGACGCACGGCGAGAGGGTTGATAGCGTTCTACCTGCTCTAACAGTTCATCGGGAATCTCCTTGATAAAACGGGACGGGACGCGATACTCTTCCCGTCCATACAGTCGCCGTGAATTGGCGTGGGTCAGATACACCCGTTCCTTTGCGCGGGTGATGCCCACATAGCAGAGTCGGCGCTCCTCCTCAACTTCCTCTTCGCTAGAAGTCGCCCGCTGGTGAGGGAGCGACCCTTCCTCAACGCCTACCATAAAAACGACGGGAAATTCCAATCCTTTTGCGCTATGTAGCGTCATCAATGTCACAACATCGCTCTTGTCGTCCATGCTGTCAATGTCGGCGGTCAAGGTGACCATCTCCAGAAACCCGAACAGTGTGGGTTCGAGTTCATTCTGCGCGTATTCAGTCGCTGCGGTGACCAATTCGCCAACGTTCTCTATTCGGCTTTGTGCCTCAATGGTACGGTCTCCCTTGAGGTAATCGAGGTAGCCAGTCCGCTCAAGGGTCGTCTCTATCGTCTGCACCGGCGGCTCGTCTGGACTGAGCGACAGAATCAGGTCGGCGAATGCCCTGACCTTTTCCTGAGCCCCGGAGCGAATCGCTGAAATCTCGCGGACCCGCATGACTGCCTCAAACAGGGAGATATCTTCCGCATTCGCAAAATTCTCTAAATGTTGAATCGTTGTCGCTCCGATGCCCCGGCGCGGCGTATTGATGATGCGCTTGAGGCTTATCGTGTCAGCGCGGTTGACAATCACTCGCAGATACGCCAGCACATCTTTGACCTCCATCCGCTCGTAAAATCGGAGGCCGCCGACGATCTGGTACGGGATATTTGCACCGCGGAGGGCATCTTCAAAGGTACGGGATTGGGCGTTAATCCGATAGAAAATCACGCAGTCCCCGTACTTCATGCCGCGGGATTTCCAGTTCTGAATCTCCTGAATGACATAACCGGCTTCGTCGATTTCGTCGGTTGCCTCGTAACAGATAAGTCCATCTCCTGTTTCGTTCTCTGTCCACAGTTTCTTCTCTTTCCGTCTGAGGTTGTTTCGGACGACTTCGTATGCGGCTGAAAGGATGTTTTGCGTGGAACGGTAATTCTGCTCTAAGCGAAGAGTGGTCGTGTTCGGGTAATCCCGCTCGAAATCGAGGATGTTGGTGATGTCCGCGCCACGCCATGAGTAGATACTCTGGTCATCGTCTCCCACTACGCATAAGTTCTGATGCTTTTGCGCCAATGCGTGCACAAGCCGGTACTGGCTATGATTGGTGTCCTGATACTCGTCAATCAGGATATACTTGAACTTGTCCTGATAATATTCTAACACATCGGCGCACGAGTCAAATAGCTCAACGGTCAGCATGATGAGGTCGTCGAAATCAAGGGCTTCATTCTCGCGAAGGTAGTCCTGATAAATCCGGTAGATCTGCGCGACCCGTTGCTCGAAAAAACCTTCGACTGTTTCCGCATACATTTCGGGGGTCATGAGCTCGTTTTTCGCGTTACTGATCGCACCAAGAATGGCTCTCGGATTGTTCTGTTCTTCTCGAAGTTGGAGGGTTTTGAGAATCTCTTTGATTAGCGTGAGCTGGTCGGTGGTGTCATAAATTGTGAAGGAGCGTGAGTATCCGAGCCGCTCAATGTCCCGCCGTAGGATGCGGGCGCAACTTGAATGGAAGGTTGATACCCAAAGTTGACGGCTTGTGTCCCCGACGAGGGATTCAAGACGGGTTTTCATCTCGCCTGCGGCTTTGTTGGTAAATGTCACGGCGAGGATATTAAATGGTGAAACGCCGTGGTGGCGAATGAGATAGGCGATGCGATGGGTAATGACGCGGGTCTTTCCGCTGCCTGCGCCTGATAGTAGCAACAGGGCACCTTCAGTGTGCTGAACCGCTTGGCGTTGAATAGGGTTCAGGGATTCAAGGAGATCGTTCATTGAGGTTTCCTTTCGAGTAAGGTATGGCGTGATTTTGGGTAAGTATAAACGATTTCCTAGTTATCTGCAAGAGAAATTCGGAAAGTGTGAATAAAGATTATTCGGGGGGTGGGTGATTTCGCATTTGCGGTGAGGATCTGCTGGATTTGTCAATCCAGCTGGAGCGGGTGGGTTCGCATTTGCCGTTGAGTTCGCATCTTCGGGTGAAGGAGTGGGTTGGGTAAAATTATTGAAACTCGCCTCGCACCGTAAACGAACTGACAATTGAGAGGAAATCTCGCCCTTCTTCAACGCGGTCGTTGTTGTAGCTGATGCCTAGGTTCAGGTTGGCGGTCAGGCGTGTGCTCAGATTGTAGGCGGTGCGTAGGGATGTCTCATATCGTTCTGATTTCTCTTCCCGATTTGCTCCGAACCGCTCGCGCCGGATGACGGTTGAGAAGGTATTGGCGACGTTGAGGTCGTGCTTGAGGGAAAATCGTCTTAAACCGGGCACCCTTATTCCACCTTCCATGCTGAGGCGATAATCAATGCGAAGGTTCGGGGTAATGATAAACGAGAAACTGTCAATGCCGCTCCGTTGCTGCTCGCGTAAACTGAGTCGTACGCCGAAAGTGGTCTTCGTCTCTTTTCCCCATGATTGATTCCAGCTTACCGAGGGTTCATGGGCAACACTTTCGCCGAGGCGTGTGTTGAGGTTGGCTTGGTCGCGTTGTGTAAAGCTGTACCGCAATTGGAAACTTGCGCTCTGCCCCGAATTGAACATTTTCATATCTGCTTCGTAGTTTTTCGATTGAGAACGGTAAGCGGTGCTTAGGGACTTGCTGAAGCTGTTGTTGAAGGATATGTTCGTACTGAGCGATGCCCATCCCCATGGGTCAGCTGAAGCCCGGAAACTGTAACCGGTTCCCTTACGCGCCTGTGAGCGTTCCGTAGCCTCGTCGGGAAGGCGCAAGATTTCTGTGATGGGCATTCCCGGATCAAGCCCCCGAAGCGAATCTTGGGTGTTAAAACGGACACTTCCGTTCATTGAGAGGCTATCAACGCTTCTGCGAAGTATGCCGTGTTGGCCTTTGTCCTCTCTGCCTTGCCGCTCTTTGAGTTTACGCTCAAGCTCCGCACGGTCTCTACTAATCCAGTCTCCACGTTCATCCTCCATCTTGTCCAAAGCTTCCCCATCAACGCCCATTCGCTCAAGGCGTTCGAGTTGTCGCTGCCGTCTTTCTTCCATCTCCAGTTCTTCCTCAAAAGCATCGGGGGCTTCGGATGTTTGCTTTGGTGGTGGGGGCGGTTGTGCATCCTGCTCGGTTTCTGTCCCTGGTTCTGATGATTCTCCGTCCTCCGGTTCTAATGGTTGTTCATCCACTAGTTCTGGGGGTTCGCGGAAGAGCCATCCGAGCCATGTCCTGAGCCGCAGGCTCAGACCGAGCTGGATATTTGCGCTGATTGAGGCGTTCTTCTGGTCACGGAACCAGTTTTCGCGCAAGCTGACGCGGTTGGTAATGGTTGGGCGCATACCTAGAAATTCGCGATTGAGCCGCGGGTTCATTGAGAAACGATGCTCACGCGCCGCGATATCGAACGGCGACTTTGATTCCGGTTCCGGCGTTGTTGTTGATGGCGTTGTCCCTGACGTGCCGTAACCAATCCCGCCCGGCTGATATGTTCCAACCCCTCCAAATTGGGAGTAGCCACCGCCAAAACTCTGTCGGCGTTCATCGCGCCGCTCGAGTATCCGGCGAACATCGTATGTTGGATTCAGGCTGAAGCTTGCCACCGGGCTGATGTTAATCGAAATTGACCCGCTGTCAACCTTTTCATCTTGATTGCGACCGTACCCATAACCGTAACTTGAGAAACCACCGCTCGAAGATGTACTGGTCGCCGTTGACGAGTCTGCTTCAACATCTTCGTGCCGATATTGCAGGTCAAGGTTCAACTTTGAACCGAGTGCGTACCTGAAGGTAGAGGTGTATAGGTCACTAATCTGCGTACCTTGACGTTCATTCCAGAAATTTTGATGGTTGTATGCCGCCCCCAATGCTGGGAGAGGCGAAAGATTGAATTGTACGGATAGGTCGCGGTTTTCGGTTTTGCTTTTCCCACTCTGAAACGAAGAAAATGAACCCCGACGGCTCTCTGTTTCAGACTCCTGATCCCGGATTTTATAGCTGATCGGGAGCCATGGAAAGAGCATGATGTCTGTGTCAATATTGAAATCGTTATTTGTTGTGCTATACCCTAAATCCAGTCTGCGCTGACGCCCGGTCTCTCCAGCAGAACTTTCAAAGTCTTTATCTTGGTTTGAGTATCCACCCCGTACCCTTAGCAGACTTCCGAGTGAAATTGATACGTTCCCGCGTCTTGCCCAACCGGAGCGCACCAACGGGTCGCTGAGATGGATTTCGTTGACCCAGACTTCTCCGCCGATTTCCCGGTCGGTTTCATTGCGGATGCCAAGCAAAATCCCGCCGATATTCTTAATCGAGAGTTGGGAGCTGTTTGTCCCGCGAATGACAAGGCCATCCGGATGACCGTCTGATTGGTCGCCGTTGGTCTGTTGCGTAGATGAGTTGGTGTCCTGGAGGTCAGGGGAGGTCTGACTCTGCTGCCCTGGGAGGAGAGGGGTTGGAGGAGCGGCCGGCTTCACATCGGGAGATTCATTTGCCTTTCCGTCGTTTAGGTTGATTTCGATCAGTTTCCAACCTTCAAAGTCAATTTCTCGCGTATACTCGTAAAAATCTGTCAGATTCTCAAAAACGTTGACATCCTGCTCTTGCTGTGAACGCGGGTCGGCAAACGGGTCTGATGAATAGTAATATGAGCGATACCCGGTGCGAATGCTTGGTGCAAGACGCATCACGAATGTCGAATGACTCTTATCTCCGTAAAGCCAAAACTTGATTTTGTCGTGCTTTGAGAAGTCCTGACCTGCGCCCTGTTGAACACCGCGCAATTGCCTTGAGGTAACTCCAAACGAGTTCGGCAGGAGTGTATATTTGAGCGTCAGGGTTTGCTCGCGCTGTTGCTGACCCTGAAATCCGAAAGTGCCCTCTGTGGAAGGGTGGAGTTTCTTGAATACCTTGTTATCCTTAATCTCGTCGTAGGCATCTTGATAATCCTCGAAGTTGAAGTTGTCCTTTGTGGCGACGGTGAACTTCTCATTCGTATCGCCCACAACGTTTCCTTGCTGTGTTACCACGCCGCGTTCCCATTGGTTGCCGACAATCTCAATTGATGCCCATTGAAACTGCCCGTTCACCTTGCCGGGTCTGTTCTTTACCAACCAGAAACGGAGATGCTGAATAAAGCCGAGATTTGGCAGGCGGTCGCCTCGAAGTGCCGCCTCACGCAGGGGAATGCTCAGAAACATCCAGCCGTTCTCGTTACGGCGTTTGACCCACTGCTCGGGAATGGCGTTTAACGGTATGGTAATCTCAAAGTAGGCATCAACCGTATCTAAGACCCCATCTCCATTGAGGTCTTCTGTGTCGAGAACCTTGTTGTCCGCCCCAAACCGTGATGGCTCGAGCAAACCGTTGTAGACCCAACCGTCATCCTCACCGGTCTCAAGAGAACCGTTCGCGCTATATTTCTGAGAGGGCGGTAGATTCTCCAAATCGAGGTCTAAGGTATCAATGGTCCCATCTCCGTTGCTATCTGCCAGCGCAAGCGGTAAATCTTCGCTATCCAGCCGGTCGTCGCTGTCTGTGTCTTCGCTGACGAGTCCGAGGTTAATGTGCAACGTCACATCATCATCGCTCCCTTCGCGGACACGTAGCCAAACCTCCATAAATTCTCGATCTAAGAAATCTGCACCTGAAGCGGAGATACCGTACGAAAATCCGCCCCATTCTTCGATGACATCGGTGAACTCATAGCCGACTTCCATGATGAGTCGTTCTTCCGTCGATCTCGCGAGTGGGTTGATGACTGTCGCGGGAACTTCACGGTTTCGCATGTAATTCCCGAAGGCTTTGGAGTCGTCGTCATCTTTGAGCAGGACGCGGAAGAGGGCGCGATTTTCAACTGTGGGAACAGTGGAGGCGGTATTCTGACCGTTTTCTCTCGTCCACGGGACGCTCGCCACACGCCAATTGTATTTGAAAGTGGGGATATTTGAGGCTTCCCGTGCCCCGTCCATGCTGTCGATTAAGGCGACACCGACACTGTTCGGGTTGTTGTGGGAAAATGCGGCCTCACCGCTAAACTCGAGCGAGAGCGGAAAATGCGCCACAGTGATAAGCGGCAGCGGATTGACAAGCCATGCGAGGTTGATGTTGCGTCCAAACGTCGTGTTGATGTTGAACGCCTGCAAGCGGCTCGGTACGCTGTTCACGTCGGGAATCCGGCTGTCTTGTCGCTGTCCGGTGTTCAGAATGTAGCCTGTTGTGACACTGAACCCTTTTTGGAAAGTTGGGGTGAAGTAACTGCTACTGCCGCCATAGAGCCCGCCCCTCGCTCGTCCGCCCAAACTTGAATAGCTGCGCCCACCATATCCGCCCCCGTATCCACCCCCGTATCCACCGCCGAACCCACCATATCCGCCCCCGTATCCACCCCCGTATCCACTGCTCCTGTCCACCCGAGACTGGCGCCCTCCACCGTTGAGCCGGTCAAACCGATTTGACCGATCTTGTTCTTCTGGTGTCTTCTGTTTCGGGACATAAGCGTAATCGAAAAAGACCCCAGCAACGGTTTGTTGCAACGCTCCCCCGAAAGATGAACGCTCAAATTCCACCTCGATCTCGTCAAATTCATCAAGTTGCGTGAAGAACGTGAGCTGCCCGACCTCGTAAGTCATCATGTAATCAATATCGCGTTGTAGCTTTCGCCCGTTCAATCGCACCGTCTCGCTGCCCGGGATAACGAACAGTCCGACGTTATAGTTCTCAGATTGATAAGCGTAGTCAGCGACAATGGTATAGACATGGTCGGTAGTGCGCGGGTTTTCGAGGTAGATGGCTGAGTTGTTCACCTGGTCGCGATACCTGTAATAAGGGCTTTGCTCATCTGTAATCTCGAACGGCCGCAAGCCTGGGAAGATGAGTAATCCCCGGTCAAAGTCGATGAACTCCGGATCGACGATGCCATCGCTGTTCGGGTCTAGTCCGAAGATTTGGAGGAAAGGCACAGCCCCATCCTCCGTTTGAAATGTCTCGCCTCCGCCCTGCCTGAAAATCGCAATATGAAAGTCTCGCGGATTGATATTCCGGTTGCCAAGGTGATAAACGCGACGCGCTTCTGTCCCGCGAACTGCCTTTTCCTTAATCACGACGTAGCCAACCTCTTCCCCCTCCTCATCAATGGTCCCATCACCGTTGTCATCCTCAAAGACGTTTCCCGGTTTGCCGACCTGTCCGCCTCCTTCGCCGAGGTACTCGTAAGCGACGACGATGGTGTAATTCGCGGAAATCGGTGTGAGAAACTCAATCTCACCGGTCTCGTAATTGATGTTATAATCCTGCCCGGGAAACTGAAGGTTGAAATACCCACGACCTGTCCGTTGACCGCCCTGATTGTTGCCCGCAACACCGTCGTCGATATAAATCTCTTCGCTCCCCTGCTTGAGCGGTAGGTAGGCATCGTGAAGCAGTCCATCCGTGTCAAGCTGGATAAAATAGAACCGCTCCTTGACGTAGTTTGCATCGGGAATCTGCTGACCTCGACCATAACCCGCCCGTCTCGATTCGCCCCGGAACCGGCGGGTGACAGACTCACCTTTGCTGCGAGAGCCGAAAGCGGTCATCCGCACACCCCCTAATTCCGTTTTTGTTTGAATCCCAAACAGGTTTCGATTAATGTTCAAAAAACGGGTGTTCGGAAGATCTAGCGTAATGTCACCGAAGGAGACCTCTTTGAGTATACTATCCTCTGGACCTTCGTACCAGACCCTGATTTTCTGCGCCTTCGCCCCACCGAGACCACCGCTGTAGCCACCGTAGCCACCGTAGCCTCCACCGAACGAATTGTCGGAATCACTATAATCAATTTCAACGTGTGTCCGTTCACCGACGCGACCGTGCAAGCCGAGCTGAAGGGTCTGGCGAATATTTGGCCCTGTCGCACGCGGCACTCCGCCGTAGCTCGTTATCCGAAAGTTGTCGTATCCACCTCCAACCCCACCTCCTAACCCTCCACTACCATATCCGCTTCCATAACCGCCTCCATATCCGCCTCCGAATCCACCCCCGAATCCGCTGTCGAAACTATCGTATCTGTAAGAGGAATTTAGCCCAAGGTCAAGCCCGGAGCCGTAGCCGCCTTGATAAAAGCCACCGCCTCCGCCAAATCGATTCACATCGCCTTGACCAAAGTAGATTGTTTTGTTGAGTTCAACAGTAACCGATTTGTGTCCCGTAATCTGAAGGTTAGATTCAAGTGGAAGGTCGATGCCTTTTTTCTTTGCCTGTGCCTCCTCGCTCCATTTGTATAGGTCGCGAGGTTTTACATAGGTCGGGGCATCTTTCCACCGACGCAATGTCTCAAAGTACGGCATCAGGCTTTGCAATCGGGGAGAAAGCGCGTCGGGGTCAGGTGCTACAAGTGCGGGGCGCGTTGATTCCAAAATAGCGGCTTTCCACGACAGCGGATGGGTTTTGTCAATCGGTTTCGTTGGTCGGGAAAATTTGGACTCCCAATCCCGCACCGCTTTGTCAGCTTCTGCTTCATCCTCTGATTGGGTGGGGTCTAGCTTCCCGTCTTTGACCTTTGACCCGTCTTTGACCTTTGAGTAGTGTTGCGTCAGAGGCGCGTTCTTTTTGACCGGCTCCGCGTGGATGTCAAGGATGGATGAAATGAGCAAGAGGATGGCGAAGGTAAAAAGGTTGGCGCGAGAAAGGTTGCTTGTGATAATAGACTGCAATGCCGGTCTCCGTATGAAAAATAACGAGAATTGCGTAGTGCATCATACACACTATGCCTCAATGGTTTGGAGATAAACGGGAAAGCAGGAATGTAGGTTTACGTTTTTGTGGATGCTAATAGCCGAATTGGGGGTAAATGAAAGTTTCTTGACAGTAGTTTCAGAGACTGCTATAGTTGCCTCTGATGAGTTTTGCCGTTCAATTTCGGTAGAAACCGAGTTTTTTCGGCAAAACTCGGTTTCTACCCTAAATTTCGTGATAAAAAACAGAGGCTATTACGTCCTACGCTTTAGAATTAAAGTGAAAGGAGGCCATCATGCAGATTCAACATTCCAATGAAATTGAGCTTATCCGCCAAACGCTGACTGGGAATACATCGGCGTTTGATCAGTTGGTCAACACCCATCGCAGAACAATCTATGTGTTAGTCTTTTCGTACATCAAGAACCCGGGAGATGCCGAAGACCTCACCCAACGGATATTTATTCAGGCTTACGAGCAGTTGGCAACTTTGCGTCAGTTGGATCACTTTTTACCGTGGATTCAACAGATTGCACATAACGCTTGTAAAGATTGGTTGCGCCATCGAAGCGATTCGACAATCGACTTTGAGGCGGTGAATGATGCCGATTTCACGAAAACTGCGCCATCGCCTGAGGAAATTGCGCTGAAGCGTGAAATTGAATCGGTTGTCCGAGAGGCAATCAGTGCGCTACAGGATACGGATCGAAAATTGGTAGAAGGTCCCACCACCTCTTGGAATACAATGCCATATAAAAAGCGGAGGCTCCCGGATGGCACGGCCCTCATTTACTACCGCCGCCGAAATGGGGATTTGGTTCGCTCGATAGAAAAACCGGATGGTACGGCTAGAAAGTGGGGCATCGGTTGGACAGATTTAACCCCGTATGAGCAATACTCTAGCGACACTTGGCGTGATGACTAATGAAAGGCAAGGAGTGGGCTTCTGAGCATTGACCACGGATCGGATTCGCAAGAAACAAATCTCACATTTCACACATCGGTCATCCGCTTGCAAAGAGGCTGTTCCAGTCGTCATGAGATTGTGCGACGCTGTCCGGATTTTTTCGACTGCGGGCGATGAAGCCGGGGACACGTTCTCGTCCTGTCGGAAGCCCGAGCTGGCTATAGCGTGTATCAACGCTCCACCGAACCGTATTCGATGTATTCGGAATCCCGCGATGTACCAATCGCTCCGTTGTCATCAAGACATCCCCTACATCCAACTCGGCGGTAACGACCTCGCCGGGCGGCAGTTCGTCCTCGGCAATGCCGGTGCCACCAGTATGACCTGGGCTTTGAACACGATAGTTGTGCGGAATGAGATTGAAACGGTGAGAGCCACGGATGACCTGCATACAACCATTTTCAGCGGTCGCTTTAACCAGCGGTAGCCAAATATTGACCACCAGCGTATCCCCCGCTTCCTCCGGGATGAGATACGCCAAATCCTGATGCCACGGTATAACCGTCGCCTCATGGTCTGGCAATTTAGCACGGAAGTTAAATTGCGGATGGGCGAGGATTTCGCATCCAATCACAGATTCGACCGCATCAAGCAACGCGGTAGAGCTCCTAAGCGCGAACATCCCGGCACTTCGAGGTTTCTGTTCTCGAAAATAGTTCCGCCAGATCCAGTGTGCATCCGAACAGGCATCGGACAGAAGTGCCAGTCGTGTTTCAAAAGGCGCGCCTTCAAAGGTGTCTGACGGCGCAAGCCCCCCCTGTTTAACCGCTTCTTTCGCGCCCTCATTCACCCGTTGAGCCAGTTCGTCAATCAACGGCTGCATGTCTTCTATTGGTAACAAATTTCGGATAATCAATAGCCCATCATCGTGAAACTGCTTTTTCTGCTGAGGTGTCAAGCCTGCATTTTCTCTTTGAGACATTTTAAGACCTCCTCTTGTCGTAAGTAGCATTATATCACAATCGCCGAAGGCGGCGACTGAAAAAGATGTTTTTACACGGCTTCTCCCCTTCGATCCGAAACTTATCGGGAGTTGCGGGGTTTAATAGGTGATGGTATACTTTCGGTTAATCGGCCATAGTGCGGCAATTAAACTAAACGGTGCCAATTGGCAATCGAAAAGGATGGTACGTTGTGCTGACATCAGATGAAGAATTGATGATGAGATGCAGGAACGGTGATATGAGTGCCTTTGAGCTTTTGGTGATGCGCTACAAAGACCCCATCCTGAATTTTGCCTATCGCTCTATTGGCGACTACCACCGTGCCGAAGACCTGACGCAGGAAACCTTCATTCGGGTCTTCAATTATAAAAATCGCTACGAACCGAAATGTAAGTTTAAGAACTTCATCTATCTGATTGCGAAAAATCTCTGTCGGAACGAAATTCGCAATCGCAATCGAAGGAAAACGTCATTCCTTGAAGACCTTGTGCCGGAAGATGGAGACCTCGACCATTTAGACTTGATGAAAGATGTGAGCCATCTACCAGACGAACTCTACGAAAAAAAAGAGCAACAACACATTATTCAACAAACCCTCAATCGTCTCCCCGAAAATCAACGAGTGGCATTAACCCTCGTGACCTATCAGAATCTTAGATACGACGAAATTGCTGAAGTGCTTGACTGTTCCGTCAGTGCGGTGAAATCGTTGATTCACCGAGCACGCCAAAATATGAAAAAACTCCTAGCAGAAGTTGGGATTGGAGAGAGTTCTTATGCTAAAATGTGAAAATATTCAACCACAAATCTCTGCTTATTTAGACCGTGAGCTGCCAGCGTGGCGGGTGCAACTGATTCGGTGGCACCTCAAGCGATGTCCGGCTTGCGCCCATGAAACGATGCGGTTGCAACAGACCGATAAAATCATTCGCTCACTTGCGCCGGTTAAAACATCGGACAATTTCCTCCCAGACCTGATGCTTCGTGTGTCTGCCGCCTCGGTGACTGAGAAGCAGCGGATTCCACTGTTGCAACGCACACTGCGGAAATTCAAGTCATCGCTGGATTGGGCAGTATACAGCGTTCGTATGCACACCCCCACTTACGCCGTTGGTATTGCGCTTGCGTTGATGATAACGGTTGCCGGTGTTACAATGCTCTACCCACCGCTCAATTCGCCCACTTCATCAGAGGAAACGCAGGTCTTAACCAAATCACAGGAGGATGAATTTACCATTATTCCGATTGAAATGGTCTCGATCAATTATCCGAAACGCCCCTTGCGTTTGAATATGCCCTCTCCAGAAGAATAATAGTCTGCTTTGCGTCCTTGCGTTCTACCTACCCGCCCTGCTCGGCTTGGATTACCCCTGCTCGGCTTGGAACCCCAAATCCAAGCCATTTCTATTTCTTCCGCTTCGCGCCCTTGCGTTCTATCTATCCGTTAAAACGCGGTTGACATCGCAATCCCGAATCTTTCAAACCAGATGTACATTAGACTAACACCGACCTGACTCCGAAAATAGTTGAACATCAAATGAAAGCGGTCACCATCATACATTGGACGCACAGAAAATCCTTTGCCAAAGTCTACGCTAACGCCGAAGGGGAAATTGACATTGTCGTCCCATTCGGAATAGTTAATCGTCGCGTATGCTGAAATGGGTAGCCGCGGCAGACGTTTTGTGGCTGTCAAAAAGTAGGCGTGTTCCCCTGCGGGCGAGCCGATACGGTCTGAGCTTGTTCCCAGAAATAGCGCAGGTCGCAGAGATGTTTCCGTAAACAGGAATAGGTTAAAAAGTGGGTTAACCTCCTGAACGACGGGGTTATATTCGAGGCCGAATTGAAATCTGCGGTGCAACCGATAATTCAACGTTAAACGCCAGCGGGGGCGTTCCGAATCTATATCTGTATCCCCATCCGGATCCGTATCCACATAACGCCAAGAAGCAATCCATTTTGTGTCAATTCCGCTTCCCCGAAGCGGTGCGCCTTCGCCAGGTCAAGCACTTCAGGTCGGTGCTGTGGAAGTCGGAGGGATAGGTTGTTGCACTTCCGCTTTAGATTGGCCTTCAGCTGCCGATACACCAACCGATACCGATAAGAACAAAGAGAATAAAAGTAAATATCGAAAAAACATTAGATGCTCCTCGCTTTCAGATAAGGCGGTGGATAGAAGCGAACCACTGCCATGAAAAAAAATAGTTTGAACGGGGTCAAACTCGATGCGACGGGCTACTCAATCTCAATCACCTGTCCATCATGCGCGAGATAGACATTCTCAGGCAACTCGATACCCTGCTCTTGACACTGGTCTGGGAAATGCCGATGATCGAGTCGGTGCATGATATGCGTAAAATAGGTCTCTTTCGGTTTTAGGTCATTGCTAATTTCTATCGACTCGCCCACAGAGAGGTGGGTCGGATGGCGCGGATTGAAACTGAGTGCGTCAATGACCAGTGCCTCAATCCCGTGCAGTAACGCTTTAGACGAATCGGGCAGACGTTTGACATCAGGGAGATAACCGAAGTTCCCGATCCGATAGCCATACGTCTGGACCGCGCCATGTTCAACGGGGATGGGCGTAAGCTCGAATCCGCACACCTCAAATTTATCGGTGACGATATGAGGCAGTAGATGTCCGACACCGCCACCTTGAAATGTCTCTTTGCTGAACATATAATCAAAATTGCGCTGGAGAATGCGTAACGTCTCCTCAGGACCGTAGATCGGCATGTCCATCTGCTGTTTACGGCACGGCATTACGATATCATTGGTCCCACTCACATGGTCAGCATGGCAGTGGGTAAACACAACGGCATCAATCCGGTCAATTTTATTCCGGTCAATCTGGTCCATAAAGTTTGGCCCGAGATCAAATTGCAAGTGTTTTCCGTCCTGCTCAATGTGGACCGAGGGGCGGGTACGGTAATTTTTCGACCCATACTGTCGGGCATCTTCACACGTATCACAATCACATTTATATTCGGGAACCCCCGTTGAAGTGCCAGAACCAAGAACGGTTATTTTCATAAACAACTCCTAAATTAACTATACTAAGCTTTGGACAATTTTTAAGAATAAGCAACGTTAAAGAATAAACTTGTAGGAACGGCTTCCTAGCCGTGACTTGGCTTCACAGTCGTGCCCCTTTATGCTAAAATTGGCTTAATTTTTATATTGAAACGGGATTTATACCACTGACGCACGGAAACCGACAGAGGGCGGATCCCCGCGCCATCCTAACGCAACGCCTTTTTCCGCGGGGTGAACTGAGCAAACAAAATCGCAGAATATGAAACCGGTTTCGCCCTACAGCAGGTAGCATCTATTGATAAGAATATCTAAATAGCACACAAATTGTCCAAACTATAGTATGATATATCAGTGAGTCTCAGAATGCAACATCAAAATTTTCTGTGCGTATGAAATGCTTGTTATTTGTGTTTGAACTTGACATAGGACATCTAAAATGATACTTTTTCACTCTAGAATACGGAATCGGACAGAGTTGAATGGCGATATAGAGATTAATGTGGTTCTAAGCACAAACGAGGTTATATCATGAAACCGAAAGCTGGCATTGAAACCATCCACCCCTATCAGGGCGGTAAACCGATTGAAGAAGTTCAGCGCGAGTTGGGGATTACCGATATTATCAAACTGGCATCTAACGAGAATCCGCTTGGGCCTTCGCCGTTGGCGATGGAAGCAATTCAACAGGCCGCCGCGCAGGTGAACTTATATCCGGATGGAAATGCGTACTATCTCAAAGCGGATGTGGCGAATCACTTGCAGGTTGCACCGGAAAACTTGCTCTTCGGCAACGGTTCTAATGAGGTCTTGCAAATTATCGGCGAGACCTACATCGCACCCGATGATGAAGTAGTCTATTCCGAAAGCGCGTTTATCGTCTACATGCTCGTCTCCAAGATCTTCGGTGCCAAATCGGTTGTGACCCCGATGCGCGACCACGACCAAGACCTTGATGCAATGGGCGACGCAATCACGGATAGGACGAAAGCGGTCTTTATCGCGAACCCGAACAATCCCACCGGAACAATAGTCACTAAAGAACAAACCGAACGATTCATGGAACGGGTTCCTGAGGATATGCTTGTTGTCTTTGACGAAGCCTATTATGAGTATGTCAATAGACCCGATTATCCGCAGACGCTACCGTATGTTCACGACGGACGGAACGTAATAATCACACGGACATTCTCCAAAATCTATGGGCTTGCGGGTTTGCGAATTGGATACGGTATCGCCAAACCGGAAATTATTGAAACGATGAACCGTGTCCGTCAACCCTTCAATTGCAATTCGGTGGCGCAAGCGGGGGCGTGTGCCGCGTTGAAGGATGTTGAGCATGTCAGGCGCAGTCGAGAGATAAACGCTTCTGGCAAAACGTATCTGTATGATGCCCTAGATAAAATGGGGTTGGGGTACGTCGAATCGGATGGGAATTTCATCTTGGTGCATTTGGGGCAATCGGGCCAAGAGACCGCCGATGTCCTGCTACAAAAGGGCGTAATTGTTCGCCCCGTCGCCGGTTACGGATTCCCCAATTCGGTTCGTGTGACCATCGGTCTGCCAGAGGAAACCGAGCGGTTTGTGAACGCATTGAAAGATGCTTTGAGAACGTAGAAATTGTGGGTGAAAGGAACAACAGAAACCGAGTTTTGCCGAAAAAACTCGGTTTCTCCAAAATCAGAAAGAGAAAACCAGATGAACCAACACACGCTAGATGTTCTGGAATACGACAAAATCAGAGAGATATTGGAAAGCTACGCAACTTCAGGTTTGGGCAAGTGTTTGGCGATGCGAATCCGACCGTTGACGGATTTGGATCGAATCGAGCAACTAATCTCCGAAACGACAGAGTTGAAGTACGCCTTGGCGCCCGACGGTTGGTTGCCCATGGGTGGATTACACGACCTCTCCCCGTTTTTAGAAAAGTTGAAGCAGGGCGAGCAGAGTCTTCCAGAAACGGAAATTATCCTGATCAAAGAAACCCTTCGAGCGGGTAGGGTGCTCAAGGAATACCTTCAAGAGCAGGAGGGCAGCTATGCCCATCTTCATCAACTCGCACGAGATATCCGTTGCTACCCGGAAATTGAAGCCAAAATTGACAGGACATTCGGGGGTAGCGGCGAAATGCTCAACAGTGCCAGCCCCGAGCTCAAGTCAATCCGCAGGGAGATTCAAGTGCTACGCGGGCGTATCCGTAACAAGTTACAAGGGATACTCCGCTCAAAAAGCGTCAACCCATATCTACAGTCCGCGGTTGTACACGAACGCAAAGGCCGTCCCGTTATCGCTGTCCAAGAGCGACATGCAAGCCGCATCCCCGGTGCGAAAAGGGATAAGTCGGACAGCGGCAACACCATTTTTATCGAACCGGAAGGGGTTCGAGAGATGGGCGATGCACTTGAAGCCGCTATTAATGCTGAAAAGACGGAGATGGTCAGGATTCTACGAGAAATCACGGCGATGATTGCCGAGAAAGTTGAACCGCTCGGCAAAACGGTGAAGCAACTCGCCCATATCGACCTAACCTACGCGAAAGTCCGTTTCAGCCGAGACTACGAGATGAATCCCCCTACGCTGAATACGGATGGGACAATCAATCTCAAGAACGCCAGACACCCGTTGCTCTTAGCCTTACACCGTTCTGACAATGCCGAATCCGCCACTGAAGTTGTCCCGATAGATTTTCGTCTGAACAACGACTTCAATACACTAATCATCACAGGGCCAAATACCGGCGGCAAAACGCTGGCGTTGAAAACCGTCGGTCTGTTGACCCTGATGGCACAGTCCGGAATGCCCGTACCGGCGGGAGCGGATTCCACACTAGCGATATTCTCGCACGTTGCGGCGGACATCGGCGATGAGCAAAGCATTGAGCAGAGCTTAAGCACGTTCTCCAGCCATCTCCGCAATATCGCAGAGATTCTCTCGCTCGCAGACGACAGGAGTTTGGTGCTACTTGACGAGTTAGGCGGTGGCACGGATCCGGCAGAAGGTGGGGCATTGGGCAGGTCTATCATCGAATACCTGCACTCCCGCAAGGCACGGACAGCCGTGACAACGCATATTACCCAACTCAAAGAACTCGGCTACACCGTCCCAGGCATCGAAAACGCCTCGGTTGAGTTTGACATAGAGACATTGCAACCAACGTATAAGTTGTTAATCGGCACCCCCGGTAGCAGTAACGCCCTAGCGATTGCCAAGCGATTGGGCTTGCCGAATGAAGTGATTGAGGATGCCGAAAAAGGGGCAACGCAACAGGATGACCGTTCTGCCGAACTCATCAATCAATTGCAGGCCGCCAAGGGGAACGCAGAAGAAAATAGACGTGCGGTAGCGCAGGCAGAAGAAGCGGCCCGTCACCTAGAAGCTGAATATCGCAATAAACTGGAAATCCTCACGGCACAGGAAGCGACCATGGAGGAACAGCTCGACAGAGAAGCTACCACAACACTCCGAACCGTAAGGGACAGGCTTGACCGTTTGGACAACAATCAAGCCTCCCGGAACTCTCTGCTCAAATCATTGCATGAAATCAGCGTGTATATAGCAGATACGCTCAACGAATCTCCAGCGGAGCAACAGCGACAGGCATCTATTGAGGAATTAGAGACGGGCGATAAAGTCTACGTGCGAAGCCTCGACCAGGTCGGAACACTGAGCCAGCTTGATTCACAAACCCGGAAGGCTGTCGTGCAGTTGGGGGTAATGCAGATGACGGTGTCGTTGGACGATGTTGAGGTCGCTTAGAGATAAATTCAGATTTAACAGCCACGCTTGAATAGAAGAAAAAGGAGGTATCGTTATGTGCAATTGCTTAACAATACAAAAAAGAAGGATAAGGGGTATCATTCTACTTCTGATTCCGTTTGTGCTGCCCGTTGCTGGCTGTGCAACACCCTACGCCCGCACTTGGCAGTCACAACTTTGGCAAGCTTCAGAAACAAAGGATACCGAGATGGCAGAACTGGGTCAGTTAGAGACAGCAGAAAACACCTTTTCGCTGATTTGCACCGAGTTTCGTCAGGTTGGCAATCCGAGTAATGCCCTTATCGGCATCGGTATCTCATGCAGGAATGATACCAATGAAACACTCGCACTCCAATATAACCCGATTCAGGTCATTGATGGTTCTTTGACGATAACGCAGCCCTTATCAATCAGACATGTGATGTACAGGCTATACGGCGGGGATTTGCGCGAGGATGCACAATTATCACGACTCGCCCAAAAGCCATTAACCAGTTCTGGGGACTCGTTTTTGGATGTACTCGTGGGCGTGATAAATGTGTATCGTGCATACGAACGCGGCGCAATCATCACCGAACTTCATAAAAAGGAAGCCTTGCCCTACAACTTGTACTATAGGAGTTTTACACCAACTTCCCTACCCCCAAGCGTTTCAACGGCATGGATGGCGTATTACCCCGGCACAACGGATACAATTACTGTTATCTTACAGGGTTCAAAGGTCGAAGAAGGTGTAATCTTTTCCAAGCCACCACCACCGCCACCTTCACCACCACCGCCACGACCTACAGCCAATGAAAAGGTCATAAATCGGTTAGCAGTTATTGGACATGTTAGTGCTGCTATCCTTTTTATTTACTTCCGCTTCATCCACTCACGAGTCAATTAAATCTTGTCTAACCATTGGTTTCCCTAAGAGTTCCCAAAGCGAAAGCATTGAGTCTCACGGGCTATTTAAGATAAATTCGGATTTAACAACCACGCTTGAATAGAAGAAAAAGGAGGTATCGTTATGTGCAATTGCTTAACAATACAAAAAAGAAGGATAGGGAGTATCATTCTACTTCTGATTCCGTTTGTGCTGCTCGCTACTGGTTGTGCAACCCCCTACGCCCGCACTTGGCAGTCACAACTTTGGAAAGCGCCAGAAACAAACGAGGCAGAACTGGCAGAGTTGGGTCAGTTAAAGACGGAGGGAAACACCTTTTCGCTGATTTGCACCGAGTTTCGTCAGGTTGGTAATCCGAGTAATGCCCTTATCGGCATCGGTATCTCGTGCAGGAATGATACCAACGAAACACTCGCACTCCAATATAACCCGATTCAGGTCATTGATGGTTCTTTGACGATAACGAAGCCCTTATCAATCAGACATGTGATGTACAGGCTATACGGCGGGGATTTGCGCGAGGATGCACAATTATCACGACTCGCCCAAAAGCCATTAACCAGTTCTGGGGACTCGTTTTTGGATGTACTCGTGGGCGTGATAAATGTGTATCGTAGCTATGAACGCGGCGCAATCATCACCGAACTTCATAAAAAGGAAGCCCTGCCCTACAACCTGTACTATAGGAGTTTTACGCCAACTTCTCTACCCCCAGGCGTTTCAACGGCATGGATGGCGTATTACCCCGGCACAACGGATACAATTACTGTCATCTTACAAGGCTTAAAGGTCGAAGAAGGTGTAGTCTTTGCCAAGCCACCGCCACCGCCGCCGCCACCCCCATCGTCACCGCCGCCACCACCGCAGGGACCTGCACCACTAGCTATTATTGTAGTCCCTGTTACTATTACCGTTGTCATCGGCATCATGGCACTAGTCGATTAAATCTTGTCTAATCATTGGTTTCCCTAAGAGTTGGTTGCTCTTATATCCCAAGGCTAAAGCATTGGGTCTCACGGACTATGGATTCAACAACCACTCTTAAACAGAAAGGATTTTCCCCACCATGCCAAAAGGTCGTCTGCTACTCATCAACCCGTGGATTTACGATTTCGCCGCCTTCAACTTATGGGTTGAACCGATTGGCTTGCTCTCGATTGCCAGCATTTTACGGGAGCACGGGTACGAACTCGATTTTATCGACTGTTTAGACCGTTACAACCCGGAACTCCTGAAACTGCAAGGGTTATCGGAGCCAAAAGGCAACGCCTATGGGACCGGAAAATATCACCGGCAACGGGTTGAAAAGCCAGAGGTTGTCAAGCATATCTCGCGCTACTTCTGCCGGTACGGTATCACACCCGATATCTTTGAGGCGGAATTGGACAGACGCGCGAAGCCCGATGTCGTCTTGGTCACATCAAAAATGACCTATTGGTATCCAGGACCGCATGAGGTTATCCAACGGGTCAAGCAACGGTTTCCCGATGTGCCGGTGATACTTGGCGGCACATACGCATCGCTCTGCCACAACCACGCTGTGGCGCACTCGGGGGCAGACTTCGTGATCAAAGGTGAAGGAGAGTTTTCCGCCTTAAAGCAGGTTGATGAGTTGACAGGAAACACATCCGATTATTCCCAATTCCCGACGCACGTTAACGACCTGCCCTTCCCTGCCCACGACCTCATCCGCAAGCTCGATTTTGCTGCGGTGCTAACCGCCCGCGGTTGTCCGATGACCTGTTCCTACTGTGCCGTGCGTTTGGTCAGCCCCGGATTCCGTCAGCGCGACCCGTATCAGGTGCTCGACGAGCTCCAGTGGTGCCATGATGCGTTCGGCACACAAAACTTCGCATTCTACGACGACGCGCTCCTGCTCAATGCGAAGAAGCACATCCACAAAATCCTAGATCTGCTCATAGCGCGTGAACTCGATTTCTATTTCCATACCCCCAACTCGCTACACGCCCAAGTCATCGATGCAGAACTCACACATAAAATGTACGCGGCGGGGTTCAAGACGATTCGCATCAGCCTTGAAACGAGCGATGTTATGCGTCAAAAGTTGACAGGCCCCAAAGTCACGAACAACGGCTTTACCAGAGCCGTTGAGAACCTCAAAGCTGCCGGATTTACAGCGGAAGATATCGGAGTCTATCTGCTCATGGGGCTTCCCGACCAACCGTTGGAAGAGGTTGTCGAAAGCATCCGTTTTGTGCACGAGCGCGGTGTGCAGGTGAAAATCGCTGAGTTCACGCCGATTCCCGGCACCTCCGAATGGGAGCGGGCGAGCGCGGTCTACGGGTTCGACCCGGACTCAGACCCGCTTTTGCACAACAACTGTGTTTTTTCGCTGACCATCGGGGACAGCAAGCGAGACGAATGGGAGGCGGTCAAACAACTCGCCACGGAAGGGAACCGTCGCATCCTCGAAACCCTCTAAGCAACTTTAAAGAATAAACCCGTAGGAGCGGCTTCCCAGCCGCGACTCTGTATGAGCAGCTTCCCAGCCACGACCCGAGCCCTGTAGGATCGGCTTCCCAGCCGCGACCCGAGCCCTGTAGGAGCGGCTTCCCAGCCGCGACTCTGTATGAGCGGCTTCCCAGCCACGACCCGAGCCCTGTAGGAGCGGCTTCCCAGCCGCGACCCGAGCCCTGTAGGAGCGGCTTCCCAGCCGCGACTCTGTATGAGCAGCTTCCCAGCCACGACCCGAGCCCTGTAGGAGCGGCTTCCCAGCCGCGACTCTGTATGAGCGACTTCCCAACCGCGACCCGAGCCCTGTATGAGCGACTTCCCAGCCGCGACCCGAGCCCTGTATGAGCGGCTTCCCAGCCACGACCCGAGCCCTGTATGAGCGACTTCCCAGCCGCGACTCTGTATGAGCGACTTCCCAGCCGCGATACGTTAATGCTGAAACTTGCTTACTTTTTCACTGCCCCAAACGTCACTCCACGCAGGAGATGTCCCCGCATTAAGAACGTAAAAATCGCGACAGGGAGTAGAAACACAAACGTTGAGGCGGCGATCTTCCCCCATTCGATGCCGCCGGAACCTGTCGCGCTGGGAATCGACGGGGGCGCGGTTACCGCTTTCCCCCCAACCTCTGTCAAAACCAGTGCGAAAGCGAACTCGTTCCACGCCGTAATCAAACAGAACACGGCGGTCGCCGCGATGCCCGTCACCGACTGTGGTAGGACAACTTTGAGGAACGTTTGGAACCGGGTGTATCCATCCACGAGTGCCGCGTCCTCATACTCTTTTGGAATTTCATCAATGAAGCCTTTCATCAACCAGACAGCGAATGACACGTTGAAGGTGGTGTAAAGGAGGATGAGCCCAAAGTGTGTATCCCGCAACCCAATCGCGCTATACATCAGATAAATTGGGATGACCACGACGATGGGCGGAAGCATTCGTGTGCTGAGAATAAAAAAGAGCAGGTCTTCCTTACCCGCTATCTTGAAGCGCGAAAACGCATACGCCGAAATGGTGCCGAGACCAACAGCGAGAATGGTGCTACTGACACCAATAATGATGCTGTTTAGGAGTTGATGGAAATACTTAGAGCCCGCATCTGCGAACGTTAACGCAAGCGTGACGATGGCGAAGATTCCCGCGTTGATGAAGGCGTATCGAATCCGTCGTGGAGGGGTCGTCATCCTCAAAATGACCCAATACACCGCAATCGCATAGAGGGCAAACAACAGAAAGTTGAAATTCCGTGTGGTTATAACCGCGTAGAGGCAGGTGAGGCAGAAAAGCCCGTTCCACACGAGCGAGAGGCGATCCAGGCGATGCGGAGCGAGGGAGAGCAGTAGCCCGATGCCCCCTTGCGCCAAAAAGAGATAGCTGAGTGCCGGAATTTCCTGTGGCATCAGTTTTCGATAATTCTCATACGTGATGCGAAAGATGAATTTGGGAACTTTTGTCGCAAGGTCACCGGGGGATTTCAGAGAGGTTGCCACAATCCAATAGATCGGGATGAGATAAACGAGGACAGCAATCACAATCACAACCAGTGCAATGTAGTGTCCGAATCCTTTTTGTCCTGCTTTGGCCACCTTACGTGCCCTCCTTCACTTTATTGAGATATTTGACATAAATGCTACTGAGTGCAACGATAATGACAAGCAGAATGTACGCCATCGCACACGCCTTGCCGGTGTTGAAATTCCGAAACGCCAACTTAAAGAGATTCATTGAAACCGTTTCTGTCGCTGTACCCGGTCCCCCTTCGCGGGTGAGCACATAGACGATGTCAAACATTTTGAACGCATCCATCGTGCGAAACAGGAGGGCAATGAGCAGGAGTGGCGAAACCAGCGGCAGGGTGATGCGACGGAATTTGAACCAACTCGATGCCCGGTCTACATCGGCGGCTTCGTAGAGGTATTTGGGAATCGCGGACAACCCCGCCAAAGAGATGAGCATCATAAAGGGAGACCACATCCAAGTATCGACGATCACGACAGCCAGCATAGCGATCTTCGGATTTGTGGTCCAGGGGATGGGCTCGGCATTGAATAGCTTCAACAGCGGCATCAGAAAATAGTTGACGAGCCCAGAAGCGTCAGAAGCAAAGAGGAATCGCCAGAACAGTCCAACAACGACAGGCGAGAGCATCATCGGCAACAAAATCAGAGTTGTGATGAGTCCCTTATACCGGAACTCGCGGTTGAGCAGCAACGCCAGTCCAAAACCGATGAGAAACTGCGCGACAACGGCGACGATGACAAAATAGGCCGTTGTCTGGAAGTATCCCCAAACCTCCGGGTCTTCGAGTAACCGGACATAATTCCGAACCCCAATAAACTTAGCGGGAATATTTGGCATTGAAGCTTTATAGCGATGAAAACTGAGATATAACGACCAGAGCAGCGGAAAGATATTCATCACGATGAGCAAAACCATCGTCGGTATGATGAATGCCATCTTGATCTGGTAGTCGCTAAAGCCTCGTGAAAAACGAGCGGCTCGCATCTACTCCTCAATCAATAATAAAAGAAGGGCAGAGCCAATTGCCCTGCCCTCTCACGCCCTCCTACTGTAGGCGGGGCATCTTGCAGAAGATAAGCGTGAGAATGTCTGTGAGAACTCTCACGCCCTCCTACTGTAGGCGGGGCATCCCTGCCCCGCCTGCTCCGGATTAGGTCATGATAACTTTTGTAGTGATAGGAAAAACCGCATCGAATAAACGGATAAGGTTTCCCCCAATCCAAACCGTACATGCGACTTTCACCGCATACGGCTTTCCAAATCAATGATGGTTTACTGGCTAGATTTGGCTAAAGTTCTGCTAGTTTCTTTGAGCGTTTCTATCAACTGTGGAAGGGCAAAGGTATTCTGTTCTAATGCTCTATCAACCCTATTAAGAGTCTCAATGTTGCGTTCTAGCGTACTGTCAACCCTATTAAGAGTCTCAATGTTGCGTTCTAGCGTACTGTCAACCCTATTAAGAGTCTCAATGTTGCGTTCTAGCGTACTGTCAACCCTATTAAGAGTCTCAATGTTGCGTTCTAGCGTACTGTCAACGCTTCCCAATGTACTGTCAACCCTTTCAAGAGTTTTCGTATTCCGCCCAAAGGCTTCAGTATTGTGATTAAAAGCCTCTTTCATTTCAACGAAAGCCTCTGTGTTGAGTTCTATCAACTTCTCAAGGGTTATCTTAGGTTGCGTAGGCATTGCAAATCTCCTTCGTAGGTTAGATTGTCCTATTTTACCTCATTTCTCGTCTAATGTCAAACATTATGGTCTAATGCTAAAGATTCCGATGTTTCCTTCCTAAACAGTAATCCGCGCCTACCAGAGCGGGTTGCGCCTACCGCGAAAGAAGGGCAGAGCAAACTGCCCTGCCCTTCCGTTTGCGAACAATCAGAGCCATCACTTGTCGTAGTATCCGTTCGCTTCAAAGATCTGCTCGTGCTTTCTGGCAATTTCATCGAGTGCCGCTTTCGCCGATTTGGATCCGACGATAACGGCGTTCCAGTTTGTTTGGCACGCGTCCAGAAGTTCCCCGTACTCAGGCACCGCCCAGAAATCGCGCAGATAGGGGAAACTCGCTGCAAAGGCTCTATTATACGGCGTTGCATTCAGGAAGAGATCCGATTCCAAAACCTCTTTATGCGGCGTGAAGCCACCGAGTATCGCCCATTTTTCCTGAACCGGTTTCTGCATAAACCACTTCATGTACTGTTTGGCGATATCCATGTTCTTCGAGTAAGCGGAGATTGACATCCCCTGCCCACCGATGCTGATGTAGTGCCCTTTTGGCCCGGCAGGCGCGATGAAGAACCCGGATTTATCATGATAGTTTGGGTTTTGCTCGGGATCGATTGCACCGGGGAGAAAGGCGAAATAGTCCATCGCCATCGCCACTTTCCCAGCGTTATAGGCCGCAAGTGTTTCCTGCCAATAGTAGTTCGGCGCGTCAGGCGGTGAATACTTAACCAATTCCTTATAATACTCCAGTGCTTTTACGGAATCTGGGCTGTTGATATAGCCCTTAACTTTGTAAGTCTTAGGGTCCCCATAAGACCCACCATACGACCACATCACCTGCTGAAAGCCCATTGTGATGCCATCATATTGTTTGCTGAAGTAGGTGGCGATGCCGTAGAGCTCTGGGGGGCGCGTGAAGAACGCCGCAATATCGCGCAACTCCTTGTACGTCTTAGGCGGTGCCAGCTCGTAGCCGTATTTAGCCTTAAACGCTTTCATTTCTTTCGGGTCTTCAAAGAGATCTGTACGATAGACGTAACCGTTGGCATCTACTTCCGCTGGAAGTGCCCAGTATTCGCCACTCCCTTTTGGATATTCCGCGAACGCTGTCATGGCAGGCCCATAGATCTCGTCAACTGCGATATTTTTGTTAATCCAGTCCGTCAACTTAACATAATGGCCTCCGAGGGAATTCACGCCAAGCCACTGGCTATCGCCGATCACGATATCGTACCGATCGCTCTTTCCGACAAAAGCGAGGTCAACCTGATTCTGAAAACTATCCCACGGAATCTGAACCACATCAACTTCGATTCCCGTTTCCGCCGTGAAATCTTTTGATAACGTCTGTAGATAATCCGCAGGTGGCCATTGTGCCCATGCAATCGTTAAGGTTTTTTGGGCGTGTCCCAGAGAAGCAAATGCGATAAGAAAAAGCAGCATAACTGTAACGATGCTCAAGTGAAATCTATTCATCATTAACTCCTTCCCAGTCTGTTTGTTTAAGGTGCAGGTAAATCGTGGGTGTTTTGGGTAATAACACCACATTTTCCAATCGGTATTTCGGAATATTCAAATCGTCAATTTTCGATTTGAATACCAACGTTTATTATAGCACAAATTAAAAGCCCGATCAACCAAATTCACATTCAGATTTTCTTGACTTTATTCTGAATCTGCTGTATGATAGAATTTATGCAATCGATCAACGAATTCAACCGCAACCTCTTGTGAATCTTGAAAGGAGATTAGGCAATGCGTACCAAAAATCAATTTCTACACACCCTATTCCTGATTTTCATCATCGGGATGTTCTGTTCACATGCACAAGCGTTCATTCATCGGGAATTTACAACCCATGAAATTCTGGACGCTTGCACAAACATCGTCTTTGGAAAAGTCAAAAGCGTTGACCCCAATCGGATGACAGCGGTTATTGACTTTGAAGAGAATATCAAAGGCAAAACCACTCTTGACGAGATCAAAATCAATATCGGCATCGGGCGGTATATGGAAGGGAGTTCGCCGGAGATAATGATGAAACTTATCAAAGCCAATATGCCTGTCATTATGTTCTACCAGCATACCGACCGAATCGAAAGTCTCGGATATGTAAACGGCACATGGTTCCGAACCCGTACAACCGACCCAACCGGATGGTGGACGTATACCCATATATGCCCATACATGCTACGCACATTTACGGGGAAGACCGTCGAATTTCAAAAGGTTGTCCGCGCCATCCTTGCGGGTGAAAAGTGGGTCGCGATTCCCAAAAACGCCGTGAAGGTGCTCGTATTGACAGGAAACAGCACCAGCTCTATCCCCGTTCACAGTCCCGTGCCTGTTCAGACAACAGTTACTTATGAATATCGTGCGATACGGTCTGTCCACAAGGGGACAAAACGACCTCTCGCTTACGAGGCAACCGCAGACCGCGCGCTCCCCGACAGCGACGGCGTAGATATCTTGTGGCTCGGTCAAGACGAAATCGCAACGACGGACGAGTATCTGCTCAACAGCGCAGCGGAGAAAAAAATCAAGAAGTTTGTGAAAGATGGTGGGATTGTCATCGTCAGTGATCAGAAGAGTGACACGCTTAAAATGGGTTGGCTAGAGGGCAAACTCAAAAGCGTGAAACGTCCAGAACTGCCGACGGTCAAGGCGACCAAGCAAGGCGAAAAACTGTTTACGACCCCTAACCCAATTGAACTGGAGCAAATCCATATCGGTGATACTTGGACGGATTGGGACAAAAACTTTGAAGTTCTTGCAACCACCGATGATGGTGAAAAACTGGTTCTTGGTACACGGAAACACGGAAAGGGGCTCTACATCATCACCAGTCTGCAAAATAATAGCCAAGCGGCGGTGACAGGAAATGGAAAACTGATCGAAAACCTCCTGCACTACGCTATGAGTCGGTTAAATTAACGCAGTTGTGCCGAAGAAAATGCCAGTATTTGATTGAAAAGGTTGAAAATTTTTGTTTTCCATGGCATAATTAAGTAAGTTTTACATCCGCTCACGCCAAAGGGGCAGAAACCGAGTTTTGCAAAAAAAACTCGGTTTCTGTGCCACCCTCAAATGGAAAAGGAGAGTCAACCATGGCAACAAATGCTCTTCAGTTTTGGGCCATATTTGCGTCTATTCTTGGCGTTCTTGTAGCCCTTGTTGTGATGCTATTGAAATTTGGTAGAGATACAATTACTAAGGAAGATTTGAGATTAAGTTTGAATAATAGTATTGAAGCATTTCGTTTAGAAATCAGTAAAAAGTTTGATGAAGTAGGCAGGAGGTTTGACGAAGTAGACAGGAGGCTTGATGAGGCGGCCGCTGAGCGGCAAGAGATTAAAGAGGAGGCGGCCGCTGAGCGGCGAGAGATTAAAGAGGAGGCGGCTGCTGAGCGGAAAGAGATCAAAAATGAGGCGGCTGCTGACCGGCAAACGATTAGGGTGGAAACGTATAAGAAGCTTGATGAGGCGGCTACTGAGCGGAAAGAGATTAAAAATGAGGAGGCTGCTGACAGGCAAACGATTAGAGTGGAAACGAGTAAGAAGCTTGATGAGGCGGCTGCTGACAGGCAAGAGATTAAGGGAGAAATAGTTCGTCTTAATCAGAATTACATTGACCACTTGACACATCACAACAAGGAATAAGTGGTGTGAGTTGCCCCCTCGGTTGCTAATCGCTCACAGTTCGGTGGATGAGTCACTGTAACGCCGCATTGTCTCCTCAATATACAGTATTTGAAGTTGACCATATCAGCGCATCCGTGATAGAATAGCACAAAATAAATCATCCCTCAAATTAGGTCAAACCATGCGTCCATCAATCATCTTGAGCGTAATTATCGTCGGTGTTTTGCTCTGCGGAGTCGCATCAACGAACGAAGAGGCAGAGAATAGCAAGCCATACGGAATCGAGGAACGCATCCCTTGGACTACCTCCCGCGTTGTGGGCACACCAGACCCGCCCCTACCGTATCGCGTCCAAAAGACGTTCTCCAAACTGCAATTGACAAATCCGGTATATATTGAGGGTGAGCCGGGCACCAACTCCCTTCTGGTGGTGCAGCAAAACGGACAGGTTTTCCGCTTCGAGAGTCAACCGGATGTGGAGACGACTGAACTGTTGCTCGAAACAGGCAGAGAGACCTACGGCTTGACGTTCCACCCCGATTACACACAGAACGGCTACCTCTACATTGTCACCAACGGCACCGATGCAGCAGGAGAGAGAAGCAACCGGGTTTCGCGCTTTACGGTTGAGCGTCAACCGCCCTACGGTTACGTTCCGGAATCCGAAACGATTATCATCGAATGGAAATCGAACGGTCATAACGGCGGCGACCTCGCATTCGGGCTTGACGGATTTCTCTACATTACCGCAGGCGATGGCACCTCCGACTCTGACGGTTGGCTTTCCGGTCAGGATTTAAGCAATCTGAATGGAACGCTCATCCGGATTGACGTTGACCGTCAAGATGAAAGACGGGCGTATTCGATACCGGCAGACAATCCCTTCCGCGACCTCGAAACGGCGCGCCCCGAAATCTGGGCTTACGGTTTTCGCAATCCGTGGCGGGTAACTGTTGACGAGCGGTTGGGGCATATTTGGGTCGGTAATGTGGGGCAAGACCAGTGGGAGACCGTACACCTCGCGCGACGTGGAGAAAATTACGGGTGGAGCGTCTACGAAGGGAGTTACCCGTTCTATCTGAAACGGCAACGGGGCCCAACGCCAATTGTCAAGCCGACAGTCGAACACCCCCATTCCGAAGCCCGCTCCATCACAGGAGGGGTCGTCTACTACGGCTGGGAATTTCCCGAACTGCGGGGTGCCTACATCTACGGCGACTATTCAACGGGAAAAATCTGGGGGCTGCGCCACGATGGCACAAAGATAACCTTACACAAGGAACTCGCTGACACAACGCTTCAGATTGTCGGGTTCGGCGTTGACACGGATGACAATATCCTCATCGTTGACCACCAGAACGCAATTTACCGATTGGAATGGGAATCCAAAAACCGACCGACCGCGAAGTTCCCGACTCTGTTGAGTGAAACCGGTCTGTTCACTTTGGTCGAAGGGCATCAAACCGTCCCCGCACTGATTCCGTATTCGGTCAATTCGCCCTTATGGTCTGATGCCGCCCACAAGGAACGATTCATCGCACTGCCCGGTGATTCCAAAATTGCATTTGCACCCAACCGCGGGTGGAACTTCCCTGACGGGACCGTACTCGTCAAGACATTTTCGCTTGACCTAGAGGATGGAAACCCCGCCTCAAGGCATCGCATTGAAACGCGACTGCTGACTCGACAACAAGGCGAGTGGGTTGGGTACTCTTATGCGTGGAATGAAGCGCAGACCGAAGCAACGCTCGTGCAGAAAACGGGGGTAGACCGCACTTTTACGCTTCAAGATTCCCGGGCACCCGATGGGAAACGGCAACAGACTTGGCACTATCCCAGCCGGGCGGAGTGCATGGTCTGCCACAGTCGTGCCGCAAATTTTGTGCTCGGGCTCACCGCCCTACAGATGAACAAAGTACACGATTACGGAGAGGTATCGGATAACCAGTTGCGGACACTTTCTCATATCGGTGCCTTTACCGAACCGCTACCGAATCCGCCGGAAGAATACGGGAAATTGGTTAATCCATACAACCCCCAAGCCCCCCTTGACGCACGGGCGAGGTCCTATCTACACGCCAACTGTGCCCAATGTCACATCGGCGCCGGGGGTGGGAATGCGCTCATGGAGTTGGAGTTCACAACAGCACCAGACAGCACAAACATCTTTAGGGTCGCGCCACAACACACCACCTTCGGAATCGCCGAGGCCATGCTCATCGCGCCCGGTAACCCCGACCAGTCGATTGTTTACCAGCGTCTATTACGCCGCGGTCCTGACCAAATGCCACCTCTAGCGACTTCAATGGTTGATGACCAAGCCGTGAAACTATTTCGGGAGTGGATTGCAGAGATGGCACCTAACCCGTAAAGCGGGCGACCATCCTGTTTGGAGCAGTTTAGGGTGCCCTTAACAAGTTGAAGCCTCCGTCGCCGGATACGACCCTTTACACAAAAACTTCGTTGATATCGTGAAGTCCCTTTGGCGCGTTCACGACCCATTTCGCCGCCCGGATGGCACCGTTGGCATACGCCTCACGACTGTGCGAATGATGCGTTATTTCGATTCGCTCATCTGCGTTTGCGAATAGTACGGTGTGATTTCCGGCCATATCCCCACCACGGATGGCGTGTACGCCAATCTCTTTTTCACTGCGATGGCCAATAATACCGTGCCTACCGTAAACGCTGACCTCCGGGAGTTGCCGACCAAGGACTTCAGCGGTGCCCTCGGCGAGCCGCAACGCTGTGCCACTTGGCGAGTCCACTTTCTGGTTATGATGCGTTTCAATGACCTCGACATCATAATCATCTCCGAGCATATTTGCAGCAAGCGCGATGGCTTGTGACAGGATATTGACCCCCATACTCATATTGGATGCCATCACACAAGGAATCTGAACCGCCAATTCACGCACTTCGGCGAGTTCATCCTTTGTGAATCCCGTCGTTCCGATGGCCATCGGCTTATTCATTTCAACAGTATGACGAAGGTGTTCAATCGTCACGCTCGGCCTTGTAAATTCGATGACGACATCCCCTTGAGGGAGGATGGTAGGTAGGTCACCGCTCACCGACACGCCCAGCGGGCCAACGCCAACCACTTCTCCGATGTCGCTACCAATTTGCGGCCGACCCGGACGTGCGATAGCACCGACGAGTTCCATATCCCCCTGTTCAGCAATCCCTTCGACAATCATCCTACCCATGCGCCCACACGCCCCAGCAACAATCACACGAATCATAATTTCTTTTCCTAGGCTCTTCTTTGCGCCCTTGCACCTTTGCGTCTTTGCGTTAAAATTCTTTGCGTTAATTTTTGCAGATTAAGCCAATTCTCCGCCATACTCTCTCGCAGGGATGTACGGCACCTGTCCGCTCTTTAGCATCAGCTCAAGCGGCGATTCCTTGATGGTCAACGGAAACGTCACTTTAACCCGTCCTTGCCGCTCCGACTCGTAGGCTCCCAGACACATCTCCAAGGCCGCTCGACCGTCGTAGCCGCTGGAGATGCACTCTCTCCCCTCGTCAAGACAGGCAATCAGCTCCCAAGCCCCTTCCCCCGGTGGACTCGTTACAGCTGCGCCGAGGATCTCACTCTCTACCGATTCGATTATTTCGCCTTCTCGAAAATCTCCCACCCCCGCGTCCTGCTTCCAGAGACGGATAAGGGGTTGCCAGCCACGATGCGGCCGAATCTCTAGCTTTCCTTCGCTCCCCTCAAGGATAAAGCATCCGTCCAATCGGTAATTCCAGTGACCACCCGTCAGAAACAGCGCAGTGACACCGCCTTCAAGACCGAAAAAACTGACGACCCGTTCACGCCCCTCTGATCGGTCAACAGTTGCAGTTACCCATTCCACCTCCCCGCCGAAAAATCGAATCGCATCACAACTGTGTGTGCCGTTGTGTAAGAGCGTACTGGTATCCCCGTAGTTTTGGACTTCAATGTGCAACAGTTCACCGATAACGCCATCGTCAATCATCTGTTTCGCACGACACCAGTTTGGTTCAAAGCGCATCGTATGGTCAATTGCCAGTTTGGTCCCGGATTGCTCACACGCTTCAATCACACGGTCAGCATCAGCCATGCTCAGTGCCATCGGTTTTTCGCAGAGAATCCCTTTAACGCCCGCCTCCGCCGCCGCCAGCGTGGGGGTAACGTGTTCGCGGTTGTGGGTTGTGACCCCAACGATATCGAGGGCTTCATTGGCTAACATCTCGCCCATGTCCGTGTAAGCGGCGCGGATTCCCCACTGCTCAACGAACCCCTTCGCCTTCTCTTCGATAATGTCGCAGGCGGCGACCAGCTCAACCCGATTGTGCAGCTTCCCAAACGCCGCTGCGTAATTTCCACCAATGTTGCCACAACCGATGATTCCGACACGATATTTTTCTTTGGGCATTTTCTATTTTCCTTAGTTCAGCGAATGATTTGGTCTATCAATTCGGACACGGGCGTTGGCAAATAACGATGTTTTCCTCGTGCATCGTTACATCCGTCTGACCAACTATGTTGGAAGGGCTGTTCTTCTTAGGCATACGTTTATTCGGTATATTTCTAACGATGGTTTCCTCATGCAAAAATCCGTGCTTGCCAAAAGCGAAGCTAATAAACTCATCGGTCGGGAGTGTAACGCCTTTAACCCTACGATTGCCAACAACATAGCAAATCGTCGAACGTTTTGCAAGCAGTGGGGCAACAGCATTGATGCTACTCTCCAGGTCAATATAGAATGCTTCAACCTGACGCGCCCGTTTTTCATCCACAGCACGGATTGCTTCTATTGCCGAATCGACGGGGGAATGGCACAATCTGCTCGCTTTCTTATTTCCGCCCATTGACATACGGTCAACTTTTCGTGAATTAGGCAAGCCGATCCAATCCGCCGACAGACGTGAAAACTGTCCATAAGCCACGGTTGTTTGTGAATCCCCATACGGAGGAGAGGTAATAATCAGATCGAATCCTTTTGACGGTCGATTTTCAGGTACTTCACGGTTCGCTGTATTCTTACTCGAAATAAATACGTCAACATCCTTCCTTTTTCTAAGATACGCCTCAAAACCGCGCCGATTCCTGATTAGCTTGCGCTGAAAGATGCCAAAAACATCCGGCTGAAAAGCCTCCATTTTCTGAGTTGGCATTCGGTGCAACTTAAACTCGCCATTCCTTGTATAGGAACACTCCCGAACTGTCTCTGAAAACGCAACCCAGCAGAAATTACGAACCGCCTCATCTTCTACCGCGTTAATGGAAGCCCGCAGAAAAGATAGGCGTTCTGTAACGTCTTTGGAGAACCAGTAATCCAGATTCAGGACATCGGGAATCGGTGTGGGAGGGACAGTTCCAAAGAAACCAACCTGAAAAATCAAGTTGTTCAAGTCGTTCAGATAGCCCTCAAGCACTTGCAGAGCCATCGGGGTCGTCTTGGCAGTGGCTATCAACCGCACAAGGGGGTTAATATCACACCCCACGCTATTCATACCGAACATCGAAGCCTCAACGAGTGATGTGCCAGTCCCACAATACGGATCGAGTACCCACCCATTCGGAGTACCATACCGATTCAAAAGTTCCCTCGCAATCTGGGGAATCATCATCGCAGGATAATTGTGGAGACAGTGTGTATACGCTTTCGTATCGGCTTTGGTGAAGTCCCATGCTTCATCTGTGTATTTGCGGTGTGTTGCTGTCATATTATTTCACACAGGTATTCGAGAAAACAACAACCAAAGCGACTATCTTTTTTCTTAGAGAAGCGAAATCGAGTTTTGAGGTCTCCCTTACGGGTGGCAAGAATGCCCTTGCGGGTGGTCCGAGGACGGATGGTCGCGTGAGCGAGCGCATCGCGTGAGCGAGCGCACAAGATGACTTGACGCAACTTGACGCAAAAAAACTCGGTTTCGACGTTGAAAGCTTAGTCGCTATTTTCAATGTGAACCTTTTCTTCTGCTTTGGCACTGTCGTAGAGGGCATCCAAGATTTTCATGAAGGTATAGGCATCTGTTGCAGAGACATCTGGTTCAACCTCTCCGGCGATTGCCATCGCGAAATGCTCAACCTCATAAAAGAAAACAGGAGACGGTTCAGGCGGTTCGGTGTGCTTTATCTCTAACGGTTCATCGATATCTTCGCGGATAAACTCTGAATCCTTAAACCGTGAGATTGCGCCACCCGTAATTGCTCCAGTGCTACCGTAAAGTTCAACGATGGTCGGAGAGTGGGAGTGATTCATTCGCGAGCAATCGATCTGAATGGTCTTACCCCCTTCAAAACCGAGGAGCCCGGTGAAGTAATCCTCTGCGGGTCCTTCGGGCCCCTCGTACATCGGCGGATAAACTGTGTGCTTTGCCGCATAAGCCCATTGCGGTTGTGGACACCCCATCCACCACCAGGCAAGGTCGAGTTCGTGGGAATAGTGTTGCCCCAACGCGCCGCCTTTTCTGCCGTATACGTGTAACCACAGCGTGTTGTCGTTCAGCGGTGGAATCGTATTGTATTTCCCAAAAATACGGGCATGATACGGTTCACCAATCTTGCCATCGAGCACCGCCCGACGAATCTTACGATTGTTCGGAAAGTGCCGCATGAAATAGCAAAATTGCAACGTCCGCCCCGCGTCCTTTGCCGCCGCGTCCATCTCAAGGATCTCCGGTGCCCGAATCGCGTGAGGCTTCTGAACCAATACATGTCGTTCCGCTTTAAGCGTATCAAGCACCGTCTGTAGGCGACCATCGGGAGAGGTCGCAAGGTATACCGCCTCGACTTCCGAATCTTTGAGCAGTTCATGGCAATCACCATACGTGCGAGGCACCGAAAACTCCTCCGCAACGCGCTCACGACGAGCGGTGTCAAGGTCAGCTACAGCAACAACAGTGGTCAGTGGGCCAGCCGTGCCCGCGTGGACAGCCTGCTGTCCCGCCCAACCACAACCAACGACACCGAGTTTAATAGGTTGCCCTGCCATAGTTAGTTCTTCTCCTTATATCGCGTTCTTTTCTTCTTTGCGCTTTTGCGTCTTTGCGTTAAATTTACCCTGCACCCTCAATGTAACGTCACTCCAATCTCTCGCGCCACATATCGGATATACTGTTGCCCAACAATCGTATTCTCCTCCGAGAAGTGCTCCACATGAACGGTTACATCGTGCGGTAACGCATCCAGCCGCCGAAGGATGGTGGCATAATCCATAACACCCGTACCCGGCACCGCTTCGTCCAAGTGAACGACGGATAAAAACTGTTCGCCATTCCGTTTTACGGCTGATATCGTCACATCTTTTGCGTGCAACGCCGTGATATGATCGCCCAATTCATCGAAAATCTCGTTCACCAATTCCGTCGTTCTGTAAAACATCTGCGGCCATGTGAGATTAACGGGGTCTATCAGTATCTTCAGACGCTCTGAGCCCACCGCCTCAAGCAATTCCTTATACCGCTCCACAGAGCAGAGTGGACTCATAATATGTGGGTGTGCCGCAATATCCATCTGAAACTGTTCCGCAGCGGCGGCTAGTTCTTTGACTCCAGCGATACACCGATGCCACGTCTCCTGAGACCACATTTGGGGGGTCTCTCTATCGCAGACGATAGAGAACCCAACGCAGTGTGCCCCGATAATGCCTGCGTGATGGAGTTGATGGCGATAGTGTTGGAGGGCCGATTGGTGTCCCTCCGCATCCGCTGAGCCGAACTCACTGTGGAACGCGCTAAACTCACCCACCCGAATGTCGTGTGCATCGAGAAATGCCTTCGCTTCGGCGACATCCGCATCGCTCCAATCAGCGGGTGTCGCCATTGAGACAGTGCTCGCTTCCATTATTCCAACTTTGCGGAGAAATGTATCCCGCTCCTCTGCTGTCTTTCCCACGCGCAACGGTGGACTCATGAAAATCATCGCAACCTCCTAATTCGTCGCTTTTCCCAAAGTTTAACTTGACAAAATCGACATCGTGTGAGATTATAGAAGAAGTATCAACTGGTCTTATCGCCGCAAAACTTCAAAAAGCGTTTGGTTTATATGCAGAACTTGAACTACTATGACATATTAGAAATAGACCAACAGGCAATGCCTGAAGAGATTAAACAAGCATTCCGTCGGCTTGCGAAACGGTACCACCCTGACAAAAACCCTGGAAGCGAGGGGTTTGCCGAACAGATGTTTCGCCAAGTCTGTATTGCCTACGAAACACTTAAAGACACTAAGCGAAAGTTGAGATATGACCTCACACTAAAGCGAATAGAGGAAACGAAACAGTTTCACGATGCCTACCTTCAACGACTTAGAAGATCTCAACACATCCGACAAAAGTATGAACTGATGTTTCATGAGTTGTTGAATCGAAACTATGGATATGGTATCCGAATTTATGAGCAGTTGCAACACAACAATCCTAAGTTCCGCATTGATGATTTTTTAAGCTATGCAGATAGCAGGGACTGCGAATTTCTTATCGCTGAAGCGTATCAAAAACTTGGGGACTACCAGACTGCGATGCCGATTTATGAGTCGCTAATCTTATACGAAACGCGACGTCCATTTTTCCGCCATTTTACCGGTGAAATCAAGAATCGGTTGAAAAAAATCTACTTTCACTATCTAATGCACCCGCGACACCCTGAGGATATTCCCAACGATTTGGAAAAGATTCGTGCGCTAAATTTGTCAAAGCCGGACATCGCAACGGTTTATAAAAAGTTAGCAGAGTTTTATCTTGAAATTAACCGAGTTGGCAACGCGAAAAAGATGTTGAAAATGGCATTTGAACTCCACCCGCGGATGGCTGGAGCGAAACGGATCTGTCAAAAACTGGATATGGAATACCTGCTCTTTCAGAATCACAACACGAAGGTCTCAAAGCCCAATGCCTAAGCCCCGAGGCCCCACCTGCTGGATTGCCAAATTGCGTTGACTTGCGTCGAGTCATCTCGCCACCTGCAAGGGCATGTCGCCACCCGTTAGGGTCAGCAGATCTAATTCCACATTGCTTCAGCCCAGTCCTACCGCTTTTTTAGCTCTGCCCAAGTTGTCGTTAAACGATTCCGGGGATGGACAGCAAAGCCTTCAATTTCATTCGGCAATTTGGGGGCAGCGTTCGCATCTATGGACATGTAGACAGCATCCAAACGGGTATCACCTTCCCTGCACCAGAATGTAACGGTATGTCTTCCCGGTTTAAGGTCAAAGGTCAACGGATTCTTTTCGCGCCATTTTACTTTTGACCATGCCCATTCCGGATGTTGACCTGTATCCCAGATCATGTCGGCATCGCCCGGTTGCGGGCTTTTCTTCTGATCGATTGTGACATGAAAAGAGTCCTTCGCCGTATCTTGGGCAATCACCCGCCCCCACATGGTGTACAGACCGGGCGTTCTGACGTTAATCACGAAATCGGCTTTACCGGGGTGCCGTCCACCACCGCCCTTTCCCGCTGATATGTACTTGCCTCCTGAAGCTTCCTTATCTTCATAGATTTCCATGATTGCTACAATTTCTTCGGCATCCTCGGCTTCAAAGCCAAGTTCAGTAGCAATACAATAACCCGCCAATCCCAATACAAGCAGTGCAAATAGAGCAAATAACAACCGTCTATGTTTCATGCGTATGGCCTCCTTATCTTTCGGTTTGGAGTCGCGCGATTCATTGCGCGTTCTTTTCTTCTTTGCCCAAAACCTCTTTACCAACTGTCTACACGAACTTCGTTCAATTTATCTTCATCAATCTCCATGCCGAGCCCCGGCCCCTCCGGCACAATCAGATACCCATTCTCGTACCGAATCCGCTCTTTGACGACATCCTTGAGGTACAACCGTGCGCCGGCTGGGTCGGAAGGAAATTCAAGATTCGGAACCGCTGCACCAAGGTGCGCTTGCGCCGCCGTACCGATGCTTAACTCCTGCGTTGTACCGATGAGCATCTTAACGCCCACCGCCTCAGCGAGTGCGAAAATCTTCATCGCATGGCGTATCCCTCTGGACACAACAGCGATGTTGAAGATATCGACAGCACCCTTGTTCGCCAACTCAAGCGCGTGACTGAATCCACCGGTATGTTCACTAATTGGAAGCGAGACCGCTTGGCGCACCTTCGCTTTCCCTTCAATGCTTTGACACGGGCTTTCGACAAGCATGAATCCGTACTCCTTAAATCGGTCAATGACCGCAATCGCGTCGTCCGGCTCATATCCACCGCTTAAATCGAGAGACTTAAACTTGACACGATCTCCGTAGGTATCTCGCACACCTTTGAGGAAAATCGCCGCGCCTTCAACATGGCGTCCTGGGTAAAAGCGGAACAGATCAAAGCCGTGTGCCTCCATAATCCGTCCCACCCGTTCGACATTTTCTTCCGCCGCCTTCTGGTCAGGGCACCCGAAGATCGGGTAGCAGACGCGAATCTTCTTTCGATACGCCCCACCCAAAAGTTTGTAAACAGGAACATCAAGTGCCTTGCCTCTGATGTCGAGCACTGCCAATTCGATACCAGCACCGAAGATTCCACCCATCTTCGCCACCTGTGCGTCAACCGTCGGCGTATCCCAAATCTGAACCCCTTGGATTTCCGCGTTGAGCTCACTTTCGAGCTGAGCCACGTCCGGCAACGTTGAGAGGTGCCCGAGGTCGGACATCTCACCGATTCCCACAATCCCCTCATCGGTGTACATCTTCACAATTATGTGCGGTGAAATCGACCCTGTCTCGCGTGGTGTTTGAACGGCAAACAATTCAATCCGTGTAATTTTCATGGTTTAGTCCTCCCTAACTCCCATTATACTGCTGAAGTGAAATTGTGGCAAGCCGAAAATTGGGTCATTTCGTTTTCCCTATTTGTGTACCTTGTAAGAAAAATGGAACGCAAAGACGTAAGGAATACCATTTCTGATTGATAAATTATCATAAAGTATGTTACTATGCGTAGTAATACCAATTCCGATAATAAATCACTCGTTAATGGAAGTCCGATTTGCGTCAACTCATGTTGCCACTTTCAAAGAAAGTCATAAGCAAAAACGCATCAGACCCCCGTAGCCAGGGCATCTTGCCCCATCGGATCACGATATGCGTCAACTCATGTTGCCACTTTCAAAGAAAGCGTCATCAACCGCACCCCCGTAGCCGGGATTACAGGCGTTTCATATTTCATCAAAACCGCTAACGCGATATAAATTTTCAGAAATGGTATAATATAAGATACCATAAGAAATGAGGTTCCAATGAACAGAACAGTTCCGGAGATTACAGAGAGTGTAGATGCGCTCAAATCGCTATTGTGCAACGCCTCCGAAGGATATCAAACGCAAAGGCTTTCTATGCTGTATCTACTCCTAAGTGGACAAGCGAAGAACCGAACGCAAGTCGCCGAGTTGCTAGGTGTCCATCGCATCACCATCGGGCAGTGGTTAGCCGCGTATGAAGCCGGAGGTCTTGAGGCGTTGTTAGTGAGGCGGTATCCGCCCGGTCGCGTCCCATTGCTCAGTGAAGAAGACCGCAACACCTTACGGGCGGAACTCGAAAAGCCGAATGGGTTTAGTAGTTATAGGCAGATAACGCAGTATATTTCAGAAACCTTTGGGGTTGAGATGAGCTATAAGGCGGTTTATGCGCTTGTTCACGATAAATGGGGCGCAAAACTTAAAGTCTCTCGCAAAAGTCATCAAAAAAAATGAGTTGGCATCTGATGCGTTTGTTTCCAGTTTTTGCTCACAAGTTGAAGTGGCAACATGGGATTTAAGCTATATTAAAGCAAAGGAGAACTTCAATGCCTAAGTCACAAATCATTGGCAACGACGGCGCGCCGATGGCGTTGGTTCCAGAAGGTTCATTTCAAATGGGTGAGAGGAATGGAGGGAGGAACACAGGCGACGACGAACGGCCTGTTCACACGGTCTATCTTGACTCTTTGTACATTGATGTGTATCTGGTCACCAATCATCGGTACAAGCAGTTCATGGACGCTACCTGACACAGAGCGCCCGACTGTTGGAACGACCCGAATTTGAACCCGCCATCCCATCCAGTGGTCGGCATCGGCTGGTCAGATGCAACGGCATACGCACAATGGACTGGCAAACGTCTTCCGACTGAAGCGGAATGGGAAAAAGCTGCACGCGGGGGGCTTGAGGGGAAACGCTATCCGTGGGGTGATGCGCCAATCGATGGGACACAGTGTAATTTCGCCGATAAGAATGTGCCCAAAGATTCTCGGCACCCGGAGATTGATGATGGCTACGCCTATACGTCGCCTGTCGGTGCTTATCCGCCGAATGGGTATGGTCTGTACGACATGGTTGGCAACGTCTGGGAGTGGTGCTTCGACGGCTGCCGTATCTATACAAGAGCTTCAGTGCGCAATCCAATTGGTTCGTTGACGGAAGGCACACGTGCGGTGCGTGGCGGCGATTGGGCAGGTTCCATATTTCACCAACGCTGTGCGCGGCGGGGTTACGGAAACATAGACACTTCCGACCCCGGCAGAAGTCTTGGGAATTTCGGATTTCGCTGTGCTCGGGATATTGACGCGACGTAGTTATAACTCCCGTTTGCACTCTTCTAACGAAGTTTGGCAACGAAGTTTGGACAGTTTTGGGGAAGAGCGTGTGAGAATCGCCAAAAACACCGTTGAGAGCTAACGTTGTGCTTGGTGATGGATAAAAACGTTCGTTTAATTCCGACTCAGGAGAGCCGTCAGGGGCGATGATTTCACTCTGGAGTACTGTAGCGATGGGGCGTTACTTATGCTGATTTAGGTGTTTGATATGGTTCTGATTAAGAATTTGTATATTATTCTCAACCCGTTGAATATCTTCTCTAATCAGCGATCTATCCACTTGTGCGCTATCGAATTTCGCATCCATTGTTTCCAGTTTTAAGTTAACTATTTCGAATCCTTTTCTCATTGCTTCTTCTAGCCGTGTTATATCTGACTTGGTAGCAAAAGATCCGAGAAGGAAACCTGCGATTGTCATTAGGGTGACTATGATAACGCCTCCGACTTTTATCCAATCTCTTACTGTTTCTGAGTTCATCTTTTTGCTCCCGTTGGTTAAGGTTATTGTTTCATTGGCCCTATTTTGACCCTATTGTGTGCCAATTATACCTTTTCTCTGGGATTCTGTCAACTGGATTCTGTCGGTATTGATAGATTTTGTCCTGTAACTTTCCCCCGCTCCAAACCGTACGTGCGACTTTCACCGCATACGGCTTTCCAGAAAGTAAATGAGGGTTATGAGTGTAATTCGAGGTGGCATTCACTATGTAGGAGTTGTAAATTTCCTATATTGTTTTTGCCGCCTTGTGTCTTGGGTATGACGTGGTGTTTGTGCAGTTTGCATTTAACGATATCGTTTTGCGTAATATTGCTATTACAATGTGCACATTTCCCTTTTTGGTTATGGAATAGTTTATTCGTGGTGGTATCTTCGATTATACTATTCTTGGCTTTGAGGTCTTCACGTTTTTCCCACTATAAGCACACAACTAAGCACTACTACTACTATTACTCGTTGGATCAAGGTTTTCATGGTTCTCACCTCCTTTCTACTTGATCAACGATAGTAGTCGGATGAAGGTGTCATCTTTCTTACACGCACCGCAGTATCATACTTTACGATATAGCGCACCCACCTTCCGAGAGTATGTTCTGAAGTCCCTTATTGATTGGGCGTATCGGGAGTAGGAACTCCCTCTCACAGGTGGAAAATCCCTTTCCACAAGTTTAGAAACCGAGTTTTTTCTTCAAAACTCGGTTTCTCTCCGATAACTAGAGTGGCCGTAGCTTGCAATACTACAAATTTTATATTTAAACCTGCTTAGGGGGCTGCGCTTTCGCTTTGGTGTCGGTGTTATCGCTTCCGACGATTCATCACGCCCGATTTGCTACCATACTGATTGGATACCGGTGCGGTTACATGAAGATTAAAAAATAATACCAATAGGCATGTCTACTGCCACTGTTTTTCCGTTGTTCAGTCTTGTTTGGACGTGCTATAATGTAGCAACTCACTCACAAGGAGAATAAAAAATATGCCGATTTCGACAATTGAATGGACGGATGGCAGAGTTCGTTTAATCGATCAGACCCTGCTCCCCAACGAATTTAAGCAGATCTATTGTGATGATGTAGAGGCCGTTTGGGAAGCGATTAAGTCATTACGGGTTCGTGGGGCACCAGCAATCGGAATCGCAGGGGCATTAGGAGCCGTTCTCGGTATCTGGGAATCAGAGGCGACAAACTACGATGATTTTGTATCTGAACTGAAAAAGGTGACCGATTACCTTGCAACCTCACGCCCGACCGCCGTAAATCTGTTTTGGGCACTTGACCGCATAAAGACGACAGCAGAACAGCACAAACAGCTTGATATTCCAAAACTCAAGGATGCTTTACTTTCTGAGGCGTTGCAAATCATCGAAGAAGACCAAGCGATGTGCCGTGCAATTGGTCAGCACGGGCTAGAACTGGTTCAGAACGGCGACACCATTTTGACACACTGCAACGCAGGCGGATTAGCCACATCCGATTACGGCACGGCACTCGCGGTCATGTTCGCCGCCTACGATGCTGGCAGAAACATTACCGTCTACGCCGATGAAACCCGCCCGCTGTTGCAGGGTGCAAGATTGACAACTTGGGAACTGATGCAGGCAGGCATTGACGTGACGTTAATCTGTGATAACATGGCGGCGCAAGTCATGAAAGAGGGGAAAATTCAGCGGGTCGTCGTTGGGGCAGACCGCATCGCGGCAAATGGCGATACTGCCAACAAAATCGGTACTTATGGGGTCGCGATATTGGCAAAAGAGCACGACATCCCCTTCTATGTCGCTGCGCCGACTTCAACCCTCGACCTTTCGCTGGAAACCGGGGAACAGATTCCAATTGAGCAACGTGGCGCAGAGGAAGTCACCGAAGGCTTTGGCAAACGAACCGCACCCGAAGGGGTCAAAGTCTACAGTCCCGCTTTCGATGTAACCCCAGCGCACCTAATCACGGCAATCATCACCGAAAAAGGGATTGCCTATCCACCATACAAAATCCGGCTGAAAGCACTCCCGAACCCGTAGGCGGGGCATCTTGCCCCGCCTGCTCACCATACGTCATGATGGCTTTTCAAACACACTCTAAAATGAAATCAACCGTTGACTCCGTTGTGCTTATGTAGTATAATAATTTTCGTGATGGCGAAATCATGAAAACTTGTCTCCTTTTTCCTGCCTATAATGAATCCAAAACTATCGGGCAAATTATCCAAGAAGCAAACTGCTTCGCCAAGAGTGTTGCCCTTGATGTTGTTGTCATTGATGACGGTTCATCGGATAATACAGCAGAAATCGCGGCGGCAAATAGTGCAACAGTATTACGACATACGCGGAATCGCGGCAAGGGCATGGCATTGCGGACAGGATTTGATTACGCGCTCCAAAACGGTTATCAACGCATCGCCACGATGGACAGCGATGGTCAACACGATCCTTCAGACCTGCCACGTTTCTTTGAGCAGTTCCAACGCACCTGCCCGGATATTCTCATCGGTAGGCGAAATGAAGAGCACTCGGCAATGCCGTTGCATCGGCGTTTGAATAACTGGCTGGTTTCGACGGTGGGTTCAGCACTTTGCGGGCAAAACGTCCCGGATTTTCAGTCCGGCTATCGGCTCATCACAGCAGAGGTTTTGAAGGCGATTCATCTGGAAACGGAGCGATATGAAACGGAATCGGAACTCCTAATCAAAGCAGGACGGATCGGTTTCCGGATTGAAAGTTTACCAATTCGAGCCATCTATGGGGATGAAATAAGTCATGTCAAGCCGTTGCGCGAAATGTGGTTGTTCACGAAGTTACTCATCAAAAGTTTGAGAGATAAATAAGCAAGTTCTAAGAATAAACCGAACATTTTGAGAGTGGTGTGGAAGGGAATAGACTGGAAGAGGACGGCAAACGGAAGAAATTGGATTGACTGATGATTTTAGTGACCAATGATGACGGAATTGAATCACCCGGGCTGAAAGCACTTGCGGAATCGCTCAAAAGCCTTGACACTGTCTATATTGTCGCGCCTGACCGGGAGCGGAGCGCGATTGGAATGGCGATTACGCTCTACCACCCGTTGCGGGCGAAGTGGATCGCATCCAACACTTACGCAAGTGATGGTACACCGGTCGATTGCGTAGACCTCGCCATTAGTGCGTTGCTACCTGAACGCCCGGCACTACTGGTCTCAGGCATCAATCACGGCCAAAATTTGGGCAACGATATCCATTTTTCAGGCACAATCGCCGCCGCGAAAAAAGGGACATTTTTGGGCATTCCATCGCTGGCGATTTCGTTGACTTCCGCTTCAGAGTATCACTACGAGACAGCTACCTCGGTTGCGCGTCGTTTTGCGAAACATGTCTTGGCAAACGGAATGCCAGATGGCATACTGTTGAATATTAATGTCCCGAATTGTCCGATTTCGGAGATTACAGGGATGCAGATTACCCGGCAGGACCTGGGGACGTACAGCGCAAACGCGATTACACGCTTAGACCGTTATGGGAATCCATACTACTGGATAGGGGGCGAGCGTGCTGAAATTGACCAGGGGGAAGATACGGACCTGAATGCGATTAACAACCGGCGGGTTTCCATAACGCCGGTTCAGCTTGATTTCACAGCACACGACCAAATTGAGCCATTGAAACGGTGGCTTGACCATGAAACAATAAGAATGGAAGGGGATAAGAATAGAGGGGAATAATACCAAATTAACCTGATTGGTATTGTTTTTCGGTTTTGCGAATCCATTGAAAACCGATATAACGCAATAATATTTAAAGCAATTTGGTATACCCTCATCTGCCATTCATCTTAGGTTCAAAGATAAACTTTAATACTGAAAGTTGCTAGTTGATGTATCTCAATCTGATCGTTAAAGGATTTTTGATTGGCATCGCCAACATTATTCCGGGCATGAGCGGCGGCACGATTGCGCTGGTTCTCGGCATCTATGAAAGACTGATTGCCGCTCTGCATAACATCGGATACTCGACAGTACACAAGCTCTTGGTGGTGGTAACATTAAAAAAGAGTGCCATATCTGAGGCAAAAGCCGAGTTACGCCGTATTGATTTCGGGTTCTTGATGCTCCTTGGCATAGGTGCGGCCATTGCCATTCTCGCAACGTCCAAGCTGATAATTTACCTGCTCAACCAACAACACGACCCAACTTACGGCTTTTTCTGCGGTCTTATTCTAACCTCCATCATCGTCCCTGCAAAGATGCTGAGACGCTTTAAGGTAAAAGAACTCATCGCACTGCTCATCGCCGCTGCGCTGACTGTAGGGCTGGCGGTGGGCATGGGCGAGAAGAATTTGGAAAAGGCGGAGCGCAAGGCAGTGCTCCACGCTGTTCAAACTTCGGCGACAAATGACTCTGAGACACCGCCATTAACCACCGACCACTCCATTGTCAGGCTACTGTATCTGTTTCTGTGCGGGGCACTCGCCATCTCTGCGATGATTCTCCCGGGAGTCAGTGGGTCGTTTATCCTTCTGCTCTTGGGTGTCTATTTTGACATATTGGCGGCAGTAAACAGTCGGGACGTTCTGGTGTTAGCGATTTTCGCTATCGGTTGCGGTCTTGGACTTTTGGCATTCACACGCTTGCTCAATTACGTTTTTGAACACCATCGCGATTTGACAGTATCCTTCTTAATCGGCCTGATGGTCGGATCTCTATACGGACTCTGGCCCTTCCGAACGTTTGACACCATCAGCGAGGAACGCATCGACTTGGCTCATATCCTGCCTCAAGCGGATATGAATCTACTAATTACACTGCTCGCATTCCTTTTCGGTAGTGGGCTAATTTTACTGTTTTATCAATTCGAGAGAAAAGGAGCAAAGGCCTAAGCATATAGAAATTTGCTTATTCATCGGTAAAAATGAAAACCATCGGTTTTTTTGTTAATACTTCCAAACCCGAAGCATCTAAAGTTGTGAGCGATGCCGCTGAATGGCTCCAAAACAACGGCATCGTCCCGTTAATTCCGGACGAGCAGGCAGAAGCTTTGGGCGTTGCGGGCTGTGGATATGAGCAGAACGAAGTCGTCGAACGGTCAGATGTGCTGTTAGTGCTCGGCGGTGATGGGACGCTGTTATCTGCGGCGCATACGCCCTTGATTGAGAATGTGCCAATCCTCGCCATCAATCTCGGTCACCTCGGTTTTCTCACCGATGTTTCGCGGATTGAACTTTACCCGGCCCTCACCAATATCTGTAAAGGTGAATACGACATTGACCAACGGATGATGTTAGAGGTTGTGAGTGAAGACAATCAGAACGGGACGCATTCCAACTCTTTTGCCCTTAACGATGTCGTGATTCGAGACGACTATCCACGGCTCATTGAGTTGGAAACGTACATTGATCAGAAACCATTCATTACTTACAATGCAGACGGTTTAATTATTGCCACACCGAGCGGTTCAACCGGCTATTCTCTTGCGTGCGACGGAACAATTGTCCATCCACATCTCGACGCGATTCTTTTGACACCGATTGCCCCGCATTCTCTGACGATTCGACCCTACATTGCACACGGCGATTCAGAAATTACGGTTACCCTCCCATCTGACTGCAAAAGCGTCAGCTTGTTTGTCGATGGGCCGCGTGAAACGCACGGTCTGGCTCCAGACCACTTAATCCGTGTTCGGAAGGCGAAAAAAACCATCAAACTCATCCGCTCCCAGCAGCGGAGTTACTACGAAGTCTTACGAGCAAAATTGATGCTGGGAGAGGGAACGAAACGCAAAACCCAAAGTAAGCAACCTTAAAGAATAAACTTGTAGGAACGGCTTCCCAGCCGTGACCCTGTTTATAACCTTGACCCCTGTAGGAACGGCTTCCCAGCCGTGACCCTGTTTATAACCTCGACCCCTGTAGGAACGGCTTCCCAGCCGTGACCCTTTATGCTGAAATTTGTTTAACTTTTATATTTAAACTTGTTGCAACCTTAAAGAATAAACCTGTGGGAGGGAGTTCCTACTCCCGATACGCCCGATCGATTGGGGACTTCAGAACATAAATCTTAATACGAAAACTTGTTATAGCCATGATTGAGGGACTCTATATCCGCAACGTAGCACTCATTGATGAACTCCAATTAGAATTCTCGCCCGGTCTCAATGTGTTGACAGGCGAAACCGGTGCGGGGAAATCGGTCATCCTGCAATCGCTAGGGTTGGCGTTGGGCGAGCGGGGGAGCCCCAGCATCGTTAGAGCAGAACAGCGCACCGCCAAAGTGCAGATTGCGATTAGTCCCTCGTCAGCGGATTCAGTGTGGACATATTGCACGGAGGCCGCACTTGTTGACGAATTGGATGCCGAAGAGGCACTGCTCCTAGCCCGTCAAATTAGCGCGTCCGGGCGAAATCGCTGTCACGTTAACGACCAGATGGTCAACCTAACCCTGCTACAGGAAATCGGTGACCTAATCATTGACATTCACGGCCAACACGAGCATCAATCCCTGTTCCGATCTGAGACGCATCTCAATCTGGTTGACGCATTTGGTGAACTTGAAGACCTGCGGTTATGTGTCAACAAAAAGTACAATGAAATTCACGCCCTGCGTCAACAAGTGTCCGAGCATACTCAGACCTTACGTGAAGCGCAACGTGAGAAAGACTTCTTGGAATTTCAGATTGATGAACTCGAGGAAGCGCAATTGGAAGCGGGAGAGGAAGAAGAACTGACAAATGAGCGAAGTATCTTGAGCAATGCCGAATCCCTTTTTGATTCGGCATCCCTAGTCTACGACCAGCTTTACGGTGGCAGTCAAGTCGAGTTTTCAGTATTAGATACGCTGAAAAAGGCGAGTAGCACAACCACAAAACTGTGCGCGATAGACGAAAACCTAGAAGAGTTGAATGGGCGTTTAGAATCTGCCCTGTACGAACTTGAGGATATCGCCCATCAGATTCTCAATTATCGGGACACCGTTGAATTTAACCCACACCGCCTCGCCGAAATTGAAGAGCGTTTAGACCTAATCTATCGCCTCAAGCGAAAATACGGAGATTCTATCGCTGACATCTTGGCTTATCAGGCGGAAATCGCGCAAAAACTGAAAGACCTCGAAGTCGGTTCAGAACGCATCGAAGATTTGAAGGCACAGATTAACCGCGAAACAGCCCAAGCGCAAGAGCTCGCAATTGAACTCTCTGAGAAGCGCAAAGTTGCCGCCGCCAAGCTGGAATCCTTAATCGAAGATGAGCTCCATACACTCGGCATGGATAAAGCCGTTTTTCGAGTGCTAATACTCCCGATCAAATCCCCCGACGGTATTTTAGAGCTCGACGGAACCCGTTACGAACTCCGCTCTAACGGTATGGACGAGATTGAGTTTCTAATCTCGCCGAATGTCGGATCCGAACCAAAACCGTTAACGAAAATCGCGTCCGGCGGCGAGATTTCTCGCGTGATGCTTGCGCTGAAAACCGTTCTTGCACGAATCGACAATATTCCGACGATGGTCTTTGACGAAATTGATGCTGGCATCGGGGGACGAACAGCAGATGTCGTTGGGCAAAAATTGAAAGAACTTGCGCGGTTCCGTCAGGTAATATGTATCACACACCTGCCGCAGATTGCGCGTTTTGCAGACCAACATTTTCGGGTAGAAAAGCGGGTAGAAGGCAACCAGACAACAATCACAGCGCACGAACTCACACCGGATGAACGGGTGGAGGAAATCGCCCGGATGCACGGTGGCGTTGCGACAAAAACTACCCTCGCACATGCGAGGGAGCTATTGAAGGGACAAGAATGGAAGGGATAAGGCTGGAGGGTTCTTGGATGGAAGGGTGGAAGGATGGGTGAAAATTTCTCCCCCAACCTTCCATTTTCAGAACATAAACTTTAATACTAAAACTTACAAGCGTAGGAGAGACATCCATGCCTTGATACACACATGCCAATACTTAATCTAAAACCCACACACAAACCAATCAAAACCTACTACGCCGAACTTAAGCGGTTGGATCGGCTCGGGGCTACGAATGAAACCACTGTCCGCTCGGCATTCCAAACCGTGCTCAAACAGTGCGTACAGCAATTGAACTGGACGCTCTTTACTGAGTATCCAATGGATGGGCATCAAGGAAATCGGATTAAAGTTGATGCCGCGTTGTTTGACGATTTTGACAGGCGGTTCGGCTTTTGGGAGGCGAAGGATATCCACGACGACCTGGCCGCCGAGGTGAAACGCAAGTTTGAACAGGGCTATCCGAGTGATAATATTCTCTTCCAAACCCCGCAACGCGCTATCCTTTGGCAGAACGCTCGGCAGGTACTTGATGTTGACCTGATCAAACCAACGCAATTGGTCAAGGTGCTCCAAACCTTCTTTGCCTACCAGCCGCCAGAACTCGCCAAATGGGAGCGGGCGGTCGCACAGTTCAAAGACGAAGTGCCCGCGTTTGGGGAGGACCTGGCGGAAATCATTAAAGAGGCACGGAAAACGAACCGTGAGTTTACTACCACATTTGCCGACTTCTACGAGAAATGCTGTCAAGCGATCAACCCCAACCTCTCCGAAGCCGCAGTTGAGGAGATGCTCATCCAACACCTCTTGACCGATCGGATTTTCCGAACCGTCTTTAGCAACCCCGACTTCATCCACCGTAACGTCATCGCCCGCGAAATCGAGACCGTCATCAACGCCCTCACATCTCACTCTCTCAGTCGAGATGATTTTCTCAAACCGCTTAATCATTTTTATGTCGCCATCGAAGAAGTTGCCATGAAAATCAGCGACTACTCCCAAAAACAGCGTTTCCTCAACACCGTTTACGAGCAGTTTTTTCAAGGCTTTTCCGTCAAGACTGCCGACACGCACGGGATTGTCTACACGCCTCAGCCGATTGTTGATTTCATGGTGAAAAGCGTGGAGTATATATTAAAGACCGAATTTAATCGGTCGCTCTCCGATCTCGGTGTTCACATCATTGACCCGTTTGTTGGAACCGGCAATTTCATTGTGCGGATAATGCGCGAGATTCGCGAAATCGCGCTTGAGCACAAGTACACTAACGAACTCCATTGCAACGAGATACTACTCCTCCCATACTATATCGCGGCAATGAACATTGAACATGAATACTACGTGCGGACCGGCAAGTATCGGCCGTTTAAGTGGATCTGTCTTGCGGATACTTTTGAACTGGCGGAAGACCAACAGGGGCGGTTGTTCCCGCCTGAGAACATCCAGCGCGTTGAAAAACAGAAGGAGACCGATATGTTCGTGATTATCGGGAATCCGCCCTATAATGTCGGCCAGGTCAACGAGAATGACAATAACAAAAACCGTAAGTATAAGACGATCGATAAGCGGGTTACGGACACGTATGTGAAAGACTCCAAAGCAACGCTCAGAAGTAAACTCTACGACCCGTATATCAAGGCGATTCGGTGGGGGTTGGACCGGATTGGGGATGAAGGGGTTGTCGCCTTTGTGACGAACAACAGTTTTCTCGATGGCGTGGCGTTTGATGGGATGCGGAAACACCTCGCCGACGATTGCGATGCGATTTACATTCTCGACTTGGGCGGAAATGCGCGGAAGGGCTTGAAGGTCTCCGATGCCAATGTGTTCGATATTCGGGTCGGCGTGAGCATCAACCTGTTTGTGAAGACAAAACGGAATCCATCAGAGAGTGCCCGCATCTTTTACCATCGGACAGATGAACTATGGAACAAAGAACAGAAATTCGAGTTTCTGAAGGAACGCGAACATATCGGCAATATCGCGTGGCAAACCCTTCAACCGGATGCACGATACACATGGCTCACCGAAGGGCTCCATGCCGAATTTGAGACCTTCATTCCAATGGGAACTAAGGAAGCGAAGGCGGAGAAGGATGGAAGCGGAGAAGCGATTTTTAGTCTCTACTCTTACGGTGTCGTTACCAGCAGGGATATTTTGGCCTACTCATTTGACCTCAAGTTGCTGCAAGAGCGAGTTCGCACATTCATCGAAATATACAACAGCACCGTTGACCGCAAGAGAAGGCATGAGCCCAACGACCCCGTTGAAAATTTCATTGATACGACTGACCCACGCATCAAATGGAGTCGTCAGGTTAAGGCATCACTCAAAAAACTGGAGTTAAGCAACTATGAAGAGTCGCATTTTCGCACCTCGTTGTATCGTCCATTCACTCAGAAATATCTCTACTTCGACAACTTCTGGAATGAAGAACGTTATCAACAATATAGAATTTTTCCTACACCTGAGACAGAAACGGAAAATCGGGTGATATGGCTCAAGGTGGGGCAGGAATGGCCGATGTTCGCACTAATGGTCAACAAAATTCCTGAGGCACTGCCGCAAGGCGGTTCACAATGCTTCCCCTTCTACATTTACGATGAGGATGGCACAAACCGCCGCGAGAACATCACCGATTGGGCGTTGGCACAATATCGGGCACATTACCGAGATGACACCATCGAAAAATGGGACATCTTCCATTATACCTATGCCCTCCTCCATCACCCCGACTATCGGGAGCGGTATCAGGTGAACCTCAAGCGAGACCTGCCGCGCCTTCCATACACACCTGACTTTTGGGCGTTTGCGAAAGCGGGTCAACGGTTGGGCGAAATTCACCTCGGCTATGAGGATGCGGAGGAATATCCGCTAGATTTCGTTGAAACACCGGGTGTGCGGCTAGATTGGCGTGTGGAGAAGATGCGGTTCTCTAAAGATAAAACGCAGATTTTGTACAACGAGTACCTCACCCTTGACGGGATACCGGCGAAGGCTTTTGAATATCGGCTTGGGACTCGGTCGGCGTTGGAGTGGGTAATTGATCAGTATTGCGTCAAAACGGATAAACGGAGCGGTATTGTTAATGACCCAAACCGCGAGGATGACCCGATGTACATCGTCAAACTCATCGGAACGGTGCTCACGGTCAGTTTGGAGACGATGGTGCTTGTGGAGGGGTTATCGGGGTTGGGGTTAGAATAGAAAACACATCTAAGGAGAAAGTCATGGAAGTCATAAACTCGCTAAGTACCTTGATAACAGCAATTTCCGCCGTTGTGCTGGTGGTCATAATATTCCGTCCGCCTGACAGGGCATCTACTCAGAGCCACCAACCAACCCGAAATTGTGGTCTCCATACACCCCCACGATGCACACATTAATATTGTGATGCTCCGCATAGAGAACATCGGTACGGGACCGGCCCATAATGTACAGTTCGCAACAGACCTGGCTTTTAAGCCTGATGGTAGGAGACCACTTGAGGAAATTAGTTGCCTCAAGAATGGAATTGAACGGCTTTTTCTCTTCCTACCGGATTCGCCTGCTGTATATTCCGAATGGAGTTTTCTCATGGGTTTATTCCTTAAAAAAGGAGCACGAATATGAGGCGCAAGAATATGGCTCGAGTCATCCCATTACGATATGACACCGCTTTTAAGAAAGCGTTCGGCCAACCGGCTACCTTCTGTCAGTTCGCCGAAGATGTTTTAGGTATCGAATTTTATACCAATGAAGTGCAGCGAGGTTATAAATACCTCGAACCTGTGAATCAGGTTGATATTGAATACGACCTGTTTGCCGAAGATCCGGAATCTCGAATCGTTGTTGAGATACAGCATATCAAAGAACAGAACTTCTACGATCGGTTCCTGTACTATCATCTCATCGGCCTAGTCGAACAGGTGAAGAGTAGCAAAGCGTATAAGTTTGACCATAAGGTTTACACTATTGTTGTCTTAACGAGTCCTCCTCTCAAGAGTGAAATTGACTTCAGTGTTGCTATCTCGGATTTCAACCCTATCAACGAATTCAGTCGAAAAGTTGAGGTCTATCCCCATCAACTGGTGTTCTTGGTGCCGCGTATGATCAATGAGCACACACCGCCGCGCATCAGAACGTGGTTGGATATCATCTTGGATTCGCTGGATGAAGAGATTGATGAAACCCGCTATCGCTCCCCAATTTTCGAGCAGGTGATTGATGCGATTAAACGTAGCAACCTCTCCCCAGAGGAATTCCGGATTCTTAAGGATGAAGAGTCTTGGGAAGAGACTCTGATTGAAGAACGTTCTGAAGGGCGGGTAGAGGGATTTGAAGAGGGCCACGAAATAGGACACGCAGGGGGCCGCGAAGAGGGTCTCCAAGAGGGCCACGAAAGGGGCCGCGAAGAGGGTCTCCAAGAGGGCCAGCAGCGGGAAAAGGAGACGATTGCACGTTCACTGATGAGCCAAGGGCTAAGCACTGAGGTCATCACAACAACAACAGGGCTCTCAGAGGCAGAAGTCGAAAAACTGCGGCAGTCGTAAACTCCTAGGCGTGTTGATATCTCTCTGTCGTGAATTTGGGCAACGCTGTAATCATTGAGAGGGTTGTCTGAAATCGTCTCAAGGGGCATCAGGATGGGTTCAATCCGTCAAATATCAACAGAATAAGGATTATTTTCCGAAGCATATCAGTAAAGTATGGGGCAAGATGCCCCGCCCACGGTATCGAGAGAGGGTAGGACAGGATGCCCTGCCTACGGTATCGGGAATGGACAAGCGATATGGACGATAAATTCATGCAGGAATGTGACACAAACGTTTATACAGGTTGCGAGCTACTGGTTAAAGGGGCTCTTGAAAGCGAAGTGAACCTCATCACAGGGTATCCCGGCTCTCCACTCGCTGAGGTGTTCGACGTGATTCGACGCAATGCGGAGCTGTTCAAAGAACACGGCATCGTCGCTCAGATTGCGAACAACGAAGCCCTCAGTGTTGCCAGGCTCAACGGATGTCAAATGGCAAACCTGCGAGCGGTCACGTTTATGAAAAGCCTCGGATTTCAGGTCGCGTCTGATGCCCTAGCGATTAGCAATTTGGCGGGGACGACGGGCGGGGCTGTTGTCGTTGTCGGAGATGATGCGTGGTCAGGGAGTACACAGGTGCCTGCCGATTCGCGATTTTTGGCACGTCATGTCCACACGCCTGTTTTAGAGCCGGGCACCTTTCAGGAGGTAAAGGATTGGTTGGACGCGGCGTTTGAAATCTCTGTCAAGTCGAATCTTTATACAACCTACATTGTCGCGCTAAACCATGCGGATGGCGGTGGAGATGTCGAACTGCGTCCCAACCGTTACCCGAAGGTGACACCGGAAAATCAACTCGTTCTGGATACCGCGCTCATTGATGTGCCAAACCGCGTTATCCTGCCCCCGGATACGTCCCGAATCGAAATTGAAACGCTGGAAAAACGGCTTCCCTCCGCCATCCAAACCGCCCGCGACCGGAAACTGAACCAGCTCTACAACGCAAATGGAAAAACCCACGAGCTCGGATTTGTCACGTCAGGGCTGGCGTATGTATATCTCGAACACGCGCTCCATGAACTCGGGATGCAGGGGCAAATCCCAATCCTCAAATTCGGCTTAACCCATCCTGTTGATGAAGAAATTCTTCGTGAATTTACGGAGCAGGTGGGCGAAATTTACGTCATTGAAGAGAAACGCCCGCTCCTCGAAAATGACGTCAAAGCCATCCTGACAAGGTGGTATCAGAGCAATCAAACGGATCGGTTTGTACAGGTATGGGGAAAGCAATTCCCGGAACCGCTGGAAGGCATCCCAGTGAAACTTGGACTGAACCCATCCATCCTCATTGAGCGACTCATTCCCCTGTTCAGGTACAAGTTCGACGCAACGTCGATACTCAATGAAGACCTGCTTTTGCAAGAGGAAAAACGGATTAAAGCGGTTGATTCCCATCACGTTGACATCCCCGCTCGAACACCGACCTTCTGTCCAGGGTGTCCGCACCGTGATTCTGCGAGCGTTTTCATGGAGATTACCAAGCATTTTATGGACGCTGCGTATATGGAACAGCACCACGCATCGCCTCCCGTCGATCTGGTCTGCCACGGAGACATCGGTTGCTATTCCATGTTAAAGTATGAACCGTTCCCTCGCTTAATGCACAACCTCTCCGCAATGGCAATGGGCGGTGGCACCGGCGCGGGCATTGACCCGTTCATCAAAAACAAACAGATTGTCTTTATGGGCGATTCAACCTTTTTCCACGGCGGTATGCCAGCAATCTCCGACTCGATAAAGAACAACCAAGACCTCACCTACGTCATCCTCGATAATCAGGCGACCGCGATGACAGGGCATCAACCCACGCCGGCAATGGAGGAAGACATCCTCGGCAACCCGACCTTTGCACAGGACATTGAGAAAGTTGTCGAAGGGCTTGCCGCAGATAACGACCTCTTTATCGTCCGCACAAACCCGGAGAATCGGTTTGAATACAAGGAACTTCTCGAAGAGACGATTCTCAAGCCGGGCGTAAAAGTCGTCATCGCCGATAAGGAGTGTGGGATTACCTACCATCGCCGCCTACGTCAGGAGCACCAGCAGACCATCAAAGCGCACGGATTTCTGAAGGTCGAAAAGCATATCAACATCACCCCAGAGGTCTGCGAATTTTGTCTCGAATGCACCAAAGCCACCGGATGCCCCGCTCTGAAAACGATTGAGACGGATTATGGCCCAAAGATCGGAATTGACCAATCCAACTGTGTATCCGACGGTGCTTGTGCCAGAATTAAGTGGGCATGTCCGGCTTTTGAGGAAGTTACAGTCATTCGCAAACGGCCGCCACGCGCTCAAACGGATGTCTATAACCTAATCGGTCAACTCCGCACAGAACCGCTACCTACCCCGCCAACGCCCGATTTCGATAAGACGTGGAGCGCGTATGTCGCTGGTGTCGGTGGAATGGGGATTGGAACCCTCTCGAAAATTCTCGTGGTTGCCGGGCGACATCAAGGGTATCATATACGGTTCGCTGATAAAAAAGGGATTGCCATCCGCAACGGAGCGGTTTACAGTCATATCATTTACTCGAAAACGGAAGGGGAAATTTCTCCAATCATTCCTTACGGCAAAGCAGACCTCCTGCTGGGCTTAGACATTCTCGAAGCGGTTCGCGGCATTGATTCAAAGACCACCGCACGGGTTGGGGCACCGGACAAAACCGCCACGGTCGTCAACACCGGGAAAACGGAGACAGTAACCACCCTAATTGGGAAAGAAGGTTTTGAAGTCGCAGACCTTGAGAACTGGCTACAGGCCTACACGAAGCCAGAAGAATACTTAGGCGTGGATGTGTTCGCTGTCTCAGAGCGACTGTTGGGCAACAAACTCTACGCAAACATCATGTTGCTTGGGGTAGCATTCCAACGCGGGCTACTTCCACTTGAATTTGACACGATTCAGTTGGGGATACAGGAAATGGTAAGACCCGCTGACTTGGAAACGAACCAGCGCGCTTTTGAAATCGGCAGATGGCTTGCGGTTCAGCCCGACCACGTTTTAGAAAAAACGGAAACACCGACCTACGAACACACACTTCAGGAGAAACGTGCAATCCTCGCGAAAAAGTGGCGCGGTCAAGCCTTAGCGCGGGAATATGAATCGCTTGTTCAACAGGCTGTAACGGCGATGGGCCTCGACGATGAGGCAAATCGCGGGTTGGCGTTGCGCGTATATGACCTGATTGAGTTTGAGGATATAGACTACGCCCGTTTCTACGTCGAAAAGATCAAGAGGGTCTATGCACAAGATTCCCCCCAAGAAAACTATCGAGCGACGAAAGCGACGATCAAGTATCTACACAAAGTCATGCTCATCAAAGATGAAATCTACGTCGCGCACCTCCTCACGAGCGAGGAAAAACTAAAGCGCGATAAGCAACGCTATAATGTTGACGAGTCAAACGGGGATAAGCTCAAGTATGTTCATCTCAATCGTCCCCGTTTTACAATCATGGGCTTCAATTTTGAGCGAGATATTAGCCCTCGGAATTGGCAACTGGGTCTGATGAAAAAGATGAAGTTTCTCAGGCGTTGGCTTTCGCAATGGCACGCGAAGGAAAAGGAGTTCCGCGATTGGTACACGACCCAAGTTATCGACACCTTCGCCCCAACTGATGCGGAAAGTTACGAAAATCACGTCCGGGCGATAGAAGTGCCTGAAGAGGTGCGCGGCTATCGAGAAGTACGCCATCCCAAAATGGAAGCCGCTCGGGAAAAGGTATCAGAACTGTTACGTCATAACACCCCATAAACACGTAGGGGCAACCCCAACGGGTAGGTTGCCCCTACGTGTACTGTGCTTGGTTCTCGCACAGCACTTCAAATATATCATATTATCAACTGAAATGCAAATTACAGGTAAAACCAAAATCGTCGGGGTCATCGGAGACCCCATTGAACACAGTCGCTCCCCACAAATGCACAATGCGGCGTTGGCAGAGCTCGGTCTCGACTACGTTTACGTGCCATTCCACATCCGGGAGGCAGACCTGCCCGCCGCTATCAACGGGTTCAAAGCGATTAACGTCGTTGGGATTAACGTCACGATTCCCCACAAGCAAGCGGTCATCCCGTTCCTTGATGAGATCTCGCGAGAGGCAGCGTTAATCGGTGCCGTCAATACGCTAACCTTTGAAGATGGGAAAATCGCAGGCGATAACACCGATGCCCCAGGCTTTCTACAAGCAATGCAGGAAGCGGGGTCCCATCCGCCACAGGGAGAATCCGCAGTTGTGATTGGTGCAGGCGGGTCCGCACGCGCAATTGTTGTGGCGTTGGCACTCAACGGACTCCAATCCATTTACATTGTGAACCGTACCACATCCAAAGCGGTCGCACTCGCAACCGATCTTTCGGACAAGACAAGTGTGGGGATGCACGGCATGGGGCTTGATGATACCCGCTTGCCGGATATCGTCGCAAAAAGCTCCCTGATTGTCAACACCGCGTCGGCAAGTATGGATATTTCACACCCGTTACTGATTCGCCCCGAATGGTTAAACTCACAATCCATCGTTTACGACATCGTTTATACACCACCTGAAACCCGTTTGATGCAAGCCGCCGCCGAGAACGGATGTGCTACGATCGGCGGTCTTGGGATGCTCATTCATCAGGGCGCGATTGCGTTTGAAAAATGGACCAAGGTTTTACCACCAATTGAAACCATGCGACAAGCACTCCAAAAAGCATTAAATCAAACGTAATCTACAGGTATCACAATCAGCTCATCACGCTTTATGCACTATTTCCAACTCTTGATTAACGTGAACTATGAAAGATTCAACACCCCCGCCGATTATCGTCGAAATTTTTGGCGGCCAATACCAAATAAGACCAACTGACAATTTGACCGAAGATGATATTCGCAAGTTAGCGAATTATGTCGACCATATGATGCGCCAGACCAGTGAGATGGGTTATGACAGACATAACGCGACCATTCTCGCGGCACTCAACATCGCTTTTCAATTGCACGGAGAACGCAAACAACTGAATGATTTCATCCATCATCTCGTTCAGGTCATCAATGCAGTGGTCGAAGAAGAGCCAGAGAACGACACAACAAGCGACCCATCGGCATCAGACCAAGAAGCTTAAACAACTTGGAAGATTGGAAGAAGGGGATTGGAAGAATGGAAGATTGAAAGATTGGGGGGAGAAACTTTCACCCCTCCTTCCATCCTTCCACCCTTCCCCCTTCCATCCTTCCACCCTTCCCCTCTTCCAGTCTTCCCTCTCTACCACTCCAAGTCGTATTCCCAATTCGCTTTCTGATTGCCATACTTCTTACCGTCAATCACCGTCTGATGACAGATGAAGCATCTATCGTAGGGCTCTACACCGTGAATCTTGTGAGTAAACTGGATTTCCTGCGTATTGTGTACGTGACATGTCAGACATGTATACGACTTGTACGTTGAATCCGCGTAAACACTGAACTGCGCTTCCGTCTGCCGCACCGAATAGCGCGCCTTCTTCTGCGAGTCAATAACAACCCACGAACTGCCCGGTTTTTTGATTCTGACCGTGACGTTTTGAGACAGCGAAACGCCCTTGCTGTCAAAAAGCAATTCCACGTCGTAGGGTATCTTACCGTCTTTGTCAACCCCTATCTCGAACCCCGAATCAGAATCGAACAGGAGCGGAGGGCTCGTATGACAGCGTGCACACGGAACGTCATGTACTTCTGTCAGCGGGAAGAATTCATCGTGGTCAAGTTTTTCCCGCCCATGCACAACGATGCTGACCAACAGGATAGGCGCGAGAATCAGATGACATTGAAGCAAAATGCGCCGTATCGAACGAGCGGTTAAACTCACTGCGATGCCGGTCCCGAAATTGAGCAAGGCAAGCGTGAACGTCAGCCAAGAGTGCCACGTTTCCGGCTGAACGGCGGAGTGAATAAGCACCAGACACAACCCAAAAGACGCAATGCTCTGGTGACACTTCAGCCAAGTCTGCCGTCTGCCCCACCGAATCAAGCGAGTCCTAAGAATATAGCCACTCGCAATCAAGATGGCTATCGCACCGATAATGCTAAGTGTATGACGTGCCTCGCCGAAACTGGATTGGAAGCTAAAAATGAGGGATACGACAACAGCACCGATAAGGCCGTAAGAGAATTGGATGAGAACGTTCATACTATCAGCCCTCATCTCTCCGCCATCGCTCAAGCGGGTGTTCGCGGGGCGTTAGCGGCATACACACCCGCGCTTTCTGCCGATGTGATTCCCACGTTGCATGAATCATCTCAAGGCAATCCCGCCCATCCCTGCCGCTTGCGAACGGGTCACGGTCTTCCTCAATCGCCTCAATCAGGTCACGGAGCATGAGGCGTTGCAATAGCAACCGTATTGATGCCTTATCTCGCGGATTTCCCTGCTCATCGAGGTCTTCGGCTGGCAGATGCACCTGCTCCCACGCCTCTGCCGGTGTCTTATGCTGTCCTTTATGGATAAACATCGTCGTGCCGACGCTCTCCCGAACAGCGATGCGGCCCTCAGTACCGATGATATCAATCCCGTAGCCGTTATCGTTGGTCTGCGGCTGGGCGAGGAACTGCACATCCGCATGGATGCCGTTCTTAAAGCGAAACGCCGTGTGCCCACGCTCGCCGAGCACAATCCCCGCATCACGGTCCCTCGGATGAACCTCTTGCGTGTGTTTGATGTCATGCACCGTTGACTCGCGGCCATCCATCTGAACGAGGTGAGCGTGCGTCCACTCGACATCGCCGCCGAAGAGCCTCACCCAATCGTACAGGTGTGTGCCCATCTCCATCAGCGAGTTGCCTACCTTCCGTCCCCCTTTGTCCGTTGCCTTCAGCAACACGACTTCGCCGAGCTCGCCCTCCTCAATCAGCGACAGGACATGACGATTGTACGGACTCGCACGTTTGATGTGGTTAATGGCAAACTTAACCCCATTCTGGTCACACGTTTCAACCATCTCGTCCGCTTCGATGAGATTCAGGGCAATCGGTTTTTCACAGAAGACGTGAATGCCACGCTTCGCCGCCGCAACTGTTGGCAGGTGGTGCATCGGTGCTTGAGTTGGGACGATAACAATGTCCGGCTGTTGTTCATCATACATCCGCTCATAGTCGTCATAGATGGCGTTGACACCGAACCGCTTCGCCCATGCCGCCGCCCGGTCCGGATTAATCTCTGCTCCAGCGACCAATTCACAGTTCGGTTCTAACTGTGCCGCCGCCGCATGATGCCCCCCCATGCCGCCGAGCCCAACAATCGCAATACGATAGGTGTTCATGTCTCCCTCCCAAGTTGGCTAGAAGTGTAGAGATTGGTAACCATCATAGCAGAGTTGAAACGGTTGTGCAATAATAAAAAAGGAACGGAAAGACCCAAAGATGAAAAACTTTGACAAATTTAGGCGAAAGCAAACGATGAGAAAAGGTTTAAGAGTAAAACAGTTGACGCTTTAAAAACATGATGAGACCAGCCATTGCCCGAATCAATCTTCCCTTCTTTAATGTTGAATAGTTTTGTTTAGCATGGTACTATATTACCGGGTGAAGGATAGGCATGGTCCCAGACTGCTCCTGCTGGATTGCCAAATCCAGCAGATCTAATCTGCGAACATTGTACGGAATACCAACTTAAAGGAGACATCTATTATGCCGGTTATGTGGCAGTTTGTGACGATTTTGATTGCTATCATTGGTGTTTTGGTGACTTTGGTGACGGTGATAATTACCGTGTTGAAATTAGGTCGCAATACCGTTACCAAAGATGATTTGAACAATAGCATTGAATCACTCCGTTCAGAGATGCTTAGAATGTTTGCTAAGATGGAGTCAAACTTTGAACAGCTTAGGAGTGAGATGGATAGACGGTTTGCTGAAGCGGAAGCGGACCGGAAAAGAATTGAAGACACGGCAGCAGCAGACCGGAAAAGAATTGAAGATGAGGCAGCAGCGAACCGGGAGAAAATCAGAGATGAGGCAGCAGCAGACCGGGAGAAAATCAGAGATGAGGCAGCAGCAGACCGGGAGAGAATCAGAGCGGAAGCACGAGATGAACGAAACAACATTCACTCAGAAATCAACCGGCAAAATCAAAACTATATCGATCACCTTGCATATCACAACGTAAAGGAAAACCCAGTCTCAAAGGAGAAAGACGAAGAATAACGGATCTCGGAGATTGTCTGAATTGTGGATGAAGAGGATTAAGAGTAAACCTGTTGACGCTTCAAAAACATTATGAGACCAGCCGCTACCCGAATTGGGGAGTTAAACACCGAGTGGAAAATGGTGTTGCCAAACGCAATCTGGAAAACATTGCGTTCGTGGGCCCAAATAGACCGGAAAAGCGTGAAGAGCGACCTCTGGCAGATTTGAGAGCGGCCATAACTCAAGAAGTTCAGAGGCAGGCCCAGAGGTAGGTTCTCGATCTCGTATAGTCACACTAAGCGACCAGCCATAACAGGAGTTCCCTAATGAATGCCATCTCTAACGTTCAGGCAACCGCCACCGCGATATGGCTGACGATTGCACTCTTGAGTACGGGATGTGATTCATCCCCCGACCTGTTGAAGGCGACTGACGAATATCCCATCACTATTACCGAAGAGGATACGAACCGAGATCGCTTGGATGAGTGCTTTGCGGAGTTCACAGCGACTTATGGATTTATTCGTCAAGCGAGGCGGCACCCAGTACTAGGGACTTTGACAGGCTTCACTCAATTTGGCCAGGTGAATTCCAATGCGTCCGCCAGTCCAATTCCTCTGGAACCGACACGCGAAAAATGGAGCGAAGCGGAGTTGCTTGAAGGGGTGCGTCAGTTTCTCATCAAGTGGCATGAACTTTTCGGATTAGACCCAACAACCCTCGCAGATCAGAAAATTTCCTACAGGGGCAGACTATCCGAAGACATACCGCAGACAAGCTCTAAAACAGGTTATTATGATATCCACTTCAAGCAGCGTATCGACAACTATCTACCCGCTCCCTTTACCAGTTGGGCCGGTGTCAGTGATGACGGTTTTATTTGGTTTCTTGACACTCGGTTCCTTCCGAATGTTCCTCTGCCCCGCGTTAAGGATTCACCTTCTTCAAGGACGCTGAACAGAGTCCGAGATCTACTGCTCACACGGACCTTGGGGAGCGGACACTGTGGCAGGTTGTATGTGACCCAAGACACGCCAATTCGGTTCAATGAAATTCGATTATACCTTCCGAGAGACTCTTACGAGCGCGAAGTTCGCCCCGTTATCGAGATTCGCGTCATCTACCACTTCATCCTTCAGGATGCCCTTCCGGATCCGGATGGTCGGTGGAATTTCGGCGCGGACTTCGACGCAGTCACTGGCGAGTTTATCCGAGGGGGCTATAACTTCGGTTGTCTATGAAAGGTTGATTCTGTAAAGGGAACCCTTAACGGCGTATCAACGACAGCAACGAAGGATAGGTAGACGATGAAACAGAGCAAATTTCCCCACAATTGGGATGACAAACGGGTCCAACAAGTCATCGATTACTACGAGAACCAGACAGAGGATGAAGCCACCGATGAAGATGAGACTGTCTTCGGGGATGCGGCATCCCATACGGTTATAGAAATCCCCCACGAATTGCTTCCTGCCGTTCGTGCGCTTCTGGCTAAACATTTAGGTTGAGCCAGTCGATGTCAATCGGATTGAGTTCGGTGCCCGCTTCCCTATCCCCTTCAATCCCCAGATTCCTTGAACCCCGGTCAATCCAATCACCGCTGAACGGTGAGACTAAAGCGTACATGTCGCCCAGCGGCGGGATAGTAGTAGACCAGTCCACTCCCTGCCGCATCTGGGTGCCCCGTTGTACTGTAGGATTTATTCAAGATATTGAATACGTCAACCGTAGCAGAAACCAGACCGTATTGATATCCAAGCCGAGCATCCACAGTCGTATAGTTGTCAAGCGGAATCGTATTCGCGTCATCGAGAAAAATACGGTTTACAGATTTGACGATGATGCTCCCACCAACCCCCGATTTGTGGCTGGCGTTAATGCCCCCAACAATGACATCGCGTGGAATTGCCTTTAGGAACTTTCCGTCATACTCGCCAATTTGAGATTTTGCGGCCTGATGTGTGTAATTGAGGAAAAGGCTCAGATTCGACTTGACGGTAAATTTGAGTCCCGCCTCAATCCCCTGGTGGCGGCTTTTACCGATGTTCACGTATTTGAGTTGCTTAAGGTCAAAATCCAACTCATCTTTCATATCCATCGTATACGCCGCCAGCGAAAATTCACCGAACAACAGGTTTGGGGACAGTACCGCCCGATGATACCCGCCCACCTCCATAGATGTCCCAAATTGTGGGTTCAGGTCGCTGGTTGAGAGCAGGAGTTTGAACGGCGGATTCGGTGGAATTTGAAAGATAACCGAACGCTGGTCATAGAGCTGATCGAGGGTTGGTGCCTTGAACGACCGAGAAACGTTGGTGTACAAATTACCGACATGCCGCGCCGTGTCAAGATAACGGAAATTTGCCCCCGCTTTCGGACTGAACTCCAAATGGGTTTTTGATTCCTCCCCTCCCTTGCTCGGTGCTTTCGGAGTAAATTCATCCCTAAGCATATCGGCGCGTCCCCCAAGGACGATACGCAGTCTTTGAATCGGCATGAGTTCGTACTGAAGGTATCCAGCCACCACACGGCGTGAGCCGTCGCCCTGTTCGTCTAACTCTCCCGGAGTGACAGAGCCTGCATTCCTATAGTCTTTCCTCCCACCGAGGATGAATTGATAATACTCGGACGAGAGCGCGTGCAATCCCGCGTCAACCCCAAGGCTGAGCCGATTCTTAAAGGGAAGGCCAAGTTGGTCAAACGTCAGTTGAAGTGCGCTCGTGAGCCGTGATGTCCTCAGTAAGCGATTCTTCGTATCGGAAAAATCGGGGCTCAGCGGAAGTGTCCTGATCGAATCAGAATCGCGAATCTCACCGGAAACCGTACCCGAAAATTGAATCTTTTCATGCAGTTTATACTCACCTGCGAGCCCACCTCGATGCGTTCGGTCAGTAGTATGGTCAAACTTAAAGAACGGTGAGGATTGAGTACGAGACTCCACCAATTCCCCACCGGTCAACGGACCCGGTTCATCAAATTGCTGGAAGTGATGACTCGTAGAAAGGGAGAGTGCGGCGTTCGGTGTTTGAAGTAGCGTGATGGAACCTCCAATATTTTCTACCGCACGGTCGGAATGTTCCCGATACCCTGTGTCTCTTTCTCCCGACGCAAATACCATATACTGCCGCCCATTCCAAGCCCCGCTTGCTCGCGCTTGTGCGCCGAGTGAACCAAACGTCCCGCCAGTTACTGAAAGCTGTGTTGAGGGTGTCTGTGCGCCTGATGTAACCACATTGACAACGCCGCCAATCGCGGCACCGCCGTACAGCGAAGACGCGCCCCCGCGCAGAAATTCAATTGACTTAATACTGGATAGCGGAACGGCACTCCAGTTCATCAGCCCTTTTTCGACCTCGTTGATCGGTTTTCCGTCTATCATAACGAGCAGATACTCTGCTTCACCGCCCCCGTAAAAACCGCGTAGCGTGGCTAGTGGGTCACGTCCGAGCCCATCCCTGTTCAAAAAGGCAACCCCGGGCAACGTTCCCAACACATCGGAGAGGTTCTTCAGGGGCAACACTGCTATTTCAGAGGCGGTACGCACGGACACAGCCGCGGTAGATTCAAAAAGCGGGTTTACTATCCGCTCCGCGGTGACAACTGTTTCCTCAAGTTGATAAATCTGATCGGAGTGATTATCCGCTACGGCACGGCCGAGGAAAACCGGCGAAAACGGATTGATGATGCACACTACGGCAAGCACAACTAAACCAAAACGTTGATTGAACATAAATGTTCCTCTTTGTATTCATTTCCTTGTAGGTTGAGTAGAAATAGGATTGTGAAGGTCAATTGTTTAATCGGTATGGATGTTTCTCGGTTATTGCGGAGGTATTGAGGATTTAACATACACCTCAATCTCCTGAATTGTTGAACGTGGGTTTTTGGAACCGCGAACACCTTTAATCGCAATGATGCGTATCGTGTCTGTCACAACCGAAGTGGTCATCACAATACGCTTCCGGCTGTTTTTGCGGAATCGCCGTAATTCCTTCCATTTTTCGCCTTCTTTTGCAAGGACGTTAAAGTCCACCAAATGTTCTCCGTAAAGGACAATCATCCCCACTTCAGACCGCTTAGGCAACTGGACAGTCGTTGGCGCGACCAGATGGGCTACCGGAGAATCCAATCGCATCGCGCCGATTCCCTGATTGCGTTCTCCAACACCTATGCTACCTTCAATGTAAACAAAGTCCCTGGTAGCCATGTCACCATCCACCATCTCCGGGGAATTGCAGACAAGCCCAGCAATCGGGACATAGTCACCGCTCGGTTGTACATTGCCAAACACCGCACACCCGCCAAGTACGCAGGTCAAAAATGTGAACTTCCAAAGTTGTCGAAACACACTTCTCACCCCCTTTTCGTGTTTGATATGCTTGGTAATGATAATTTGAAGGATGGTTGATCGCACAACGGTCATCCGGCGCGTTATTTCTTTTTTCATTGAGAGTGCGAATTCGCTTCTGATCGAATCTCCGAATGACGTATCTTCCCACCCAGATTTGCTGTCCATATCATCAAGCCCCAGACGATAATTGAAAGTATCAGCACCCCCGTGACAAATCCTTTTGGAATACCATCGGCGTGACGATAACGCCACAGGGCGATTAAGGCGATAACCCCCAAGATGAGAACGGCTATAAAGGAGACCAGTGCCAATTTCTCATGTTCCTCAATAATCGGCTCAGACACACCCTGTAGATGTTCGACGATTTCTTCCGCAGGTTCACCTGTGAAATACACCGGGGTCGTCATCACGGCAATGATGACGAATATGCCCAAACTCACGCGCTTGATCTCTTCACTCTTCCTCACCAGCCCGAAAGCCAGCAACAAAGCACCAAACAGCGTCCCCCAAACCGGGATGTGATTCAAAAAAATATGGACATGTGCCCAATTCATAAGTCTTACCTCCAAAATTAGATGTACAAAAGATGAACACGAGTCGGTTTATCGAATACTATCCTAATAAAACTACTAAGCTTTGGACAATTTTTAAGAATAAGCAACCTTAAAGAATAAACTTGTAGGAACGGCTTCCTAGCCGTGACACGGGTTATAACCACAAACCCCGTAGGAACGGCTTCCTAGCCGTGACCTGGCTTTCCAGTCGTGCCCCTTTATGCTAAAATTGGCTTAATTTTTATATTGAAACGGGCTTTATACCACTGACGCACGGAAACCGACAGAGGGCGTATCCCCGCGCCATCCTAACGCAACGCCTTTTTCCGCGGGGGGAACTGAGCAAACAAAATCGCAGAATATGAAACCGGTTTCGCCCTACAGCAGGTAGCATCTATTGATAAGAATATCTAAATAGCACACAAATTGTCCAAACTATAGTAATAAAAGCAAACGGTATGCCAACCAATTCAAAGCGGCAATAGCGTCTATACGCGAATTTCTCACGGTTTTGCCCCATTGACGCTTTAAGATTGTTCATTTTTTGAACAGTCCTGTTCAAAATCTGAAGGCCAGAAAGAGTGGAAGGGTGGAACGAATAAGCGCATCGTTTTCTTCCAAACTTCCATTTCTCTGGTTTTCCTACGATTCGGATGATATCATTTTTCTTCAGAGTCTTTATGTCACAATCATCACAGCATAGAAAGGAATAAGGAAATATGAGCTTTGCGTTCAAAGATGGTTATCTCTATTGCGAGGGTTTGAGAATCAAAGACATTCAGGAGCAGGTTCCAGAGAGTCCGTTCTACCTCTATAGCCTCGCCCAGGTCACAGCAAATTATAAGGCGTATGAATCTGCGCTTGAAGGGATGGAATCAATCATCGGATATGCGGTCAAAGCGAATAACAATCTGACCATTCTCAAACATTTGTGCGAACTCGGCAGCGGGGCAGTGCTTGTGAGCGGCAATGAACTCAGGATGGCGTTAGCCGCGGGATTCCTCCCAACACGTACCGTATTTAACGGAAACGGTAAGACATTGAGCGAACTGACCTTCGCCGCCGAGCACGAGGTGATAATCAACATCGACAGCGAATTTGACCTCCAACACATTCAACACGTTGCGAGAACAGTGGGGAAAACGGTTGATGTGCTCATCCGAATCAATCCTGATGTAGACCCCGAAGTGCATCCCTACGTGTCAACAGGGATAAAAGATTCCAAGTTTGGCATTCGGAATGAACGGCTTGATTGGTTCCTTGAAGCGATCAGAGCCGAACCGCTACTCAACCTCGCCGGTGTCCACTGTCACTTAGGTTCAACGATTAAGAAGGTACGAATTTTCCGCGATGCGACTGTCCTGATGATGGAATTGATTGAGAAGATTCGAGCGGATGGATTCGAGCTGAAATATCTCAATATCGGCGGTGGGTTGGGAATTGATTACGAAAAAACGGGGGAAGACATCCCGACACCCTCTCACCTGATCGATTCGATTCGGGACGTGCTGACTGACGACATCGGGATAATTATTGAACCGGGGCGGTCGATTATCGGAAATACAGCGGTGTTCGTCAATCGCGTCGTCGGTGTGAAGACGAACGGCAACAAGCATTTTATCGTCACCGATGGGAGCATGGCAGAGTTAATCCGACCGAGTTTATATGACGCTTATCAACACATTGATTTTATTGAACCTGTTGATGGCGAAGTGAAGACCTACGATGTGGTCGGTCCGGTTTGTGAATCGGCAGACTTTCTAGGCAAAGACCGCCCGTTACCGACACCCCACGAAGGCGCGGGGCTTATCGTTCACGATGCCGGAGCGTACTGTTACGCGATGAGTTCAAATTACAACATCAAGATGCGTCCCCCTGAATACCTTGTTGATGGCAATCGCCTGATTCGGATTCGCCGTGCGGAGACGTTTGAGGATTATCTGCGCCTGTGCGAAGCTTAAAAATGCGAGGTGTAAATATGTCCACCCTCAAATACCTCTATTTGACAAACATCCCCGCCCTACAGGCCGAATTAATCCGCGCCGAATGTAGTGCGCTGACCGGCGTTGTGCCAAACGCCTATGGCATCGCTATTTCGGAGCGGTGTGTTGATATCAGGCGTGGTGCCTTTGTCAAAAGCAGTATGGAGGTTCTGTTCGAGAGCGAAAGTGTATCGGAACTTTGTGCCCAGATTAAATCGGCAACGTTACATGCAGACGACTTTCGGGTATCCGTGGTTAAGCGACCGCGCAACCTGAAAGTGAACCCCCTACAGACAGCCGCCCTAATCGGGAACGCGATATGCGGCACCCCAAATCTGACGCAATCGCGTGTGGTCTTCTTAACCGTTGTGACGGACGAAAGGATTTGGCTGGGTCGGCTTTTATCTGAGTCGGATGGCAGATGGGTTGTCCACAGCAAACGGCCTCATACAACATCAAGTTCCTTGCCGACGCGCCTCGCAAGGGCTATGGTCAATCTGATTGCTTCCCCACCGGACCGGGTCCTAGACCCGTGTTGTGGCACAGGGACAATTGTGTTAGAGGCGGCGCAAATGGGAATGACTGTCGTCGGTTCTGATATCAACCCGCGCATGGTTGGGGCGACGCAGAAAAACCTCGCCCACTACGGCTTAAATGCCGAAACTTACCTCGGCGATGCACGTCACATTCAGGGGGACTTCGACGTTGTGGTGACAGATCTCCCTTACGGAATCCACCTAGAAGGAGATATGCAGCGTGACCGAGAAATTCTACGAAACGTCCACCAACTCGCACCGAAAGCCGTATTTGTGGATGTAAGAAATCTCGGCGAACAACTCGTTGATTTGGGGTACCGCATTGAGACGGTTATTCCCGTACCAAAACATAGTATCGTCCGTAAAATCTTTATCACGGCGACGGATACCAAGTACACGTCAGCAGGAACCATTGGGCAGTAATAATAAGAAACCGAGTTTTGGGTATCCGTCGGGGCAAGATGAAGTTTAAGAATTTAATCGGATAACCCCGGCAGGAGCGGCCCACCTCGGTAGGTGCGGTTTGTTACCGCACCCCGATCAAATTACCCTATTTATTTTTTAAACTTCATGTACAAGCAAAAAGTGTTGAAAGTGCTTGAGGGCGCGTTCAATGCTACGGGTACGATGAGGATGCGTGAGAAACCTTGGGGTACAAGCATCTTTCAATTGGTGTTCAGCGAGCAAGAGTTCTCAGAGATATCCGCCCGGCTAGAGGAGCATAGCAACGAGTGAGAAAGCTTTAGGTGATTTCGAGGCGAACAACGCACTCCAGCCCATTTCGACTAGAAATAGACTATCTTAACTAATCACCTTCTTGAGTTCGATTCGTTTGAGTCTATTTTCCTCAAGTCTTTCTTGGGTTTTGGAGGTCGTGAAAGGCAAAATTCGGAGCACAAATATTACGCCCAACAATATCAACGGAACCAATTCAAGCGGCAGAACACGGCACAAAAACGGTTCAACGTGGCGAATCATCAAAAAATACGCGACGATGGATAAGCACACCGTGGAGATCGTCGAAATCCTATCAGAAAAACCGAGAAAGAACATTATGGGATAACACGCCATCAAAGGGATTGTGATTAAAATCAACCCAACTAGCCGAATGCAACTCTGTTTAATCATTTCCGTTAGCTTCATTTCCGTTAGCTTCATTTCTTATCTCCTCTCTCAGTATTTTGTAAGCCCGGAACATGGTTATACCAATGAATTGGAGTGCCCCAATAACGCTGGCAATAACGACGGCGCCATGTGTAATTGTATCACTAACCTCAGGCCATTTTTCTCCAACAGTATGCTTGAGGAGTAAGGATAGCCCATACGTCAACAGAATAAAGACCCCAGTAAGCGTGGCATTCAGAATGAGGTAGACTAACAGTTTAAGGAAGCGGTGAATCTTCTCTTTCAAGATTTTTCTCGGACATGCGTGAGTTTGAACTTAAGGTTAATATGCTTTTCTGCTTGTTAACGCATAAAATATAACACAGACTTCGCTTTATCCAATTGGATTCCCAAAACGCTTAGCTTGCTAAGGCAACTGATTATATCACGTTTGGAATCGTTTGCCAAGTGAAAAGTTTTCCAAATACTCACACCTCAAAACCCACCCGAGCCCATCTTTTTCCCGATATTGCGGAGGTGACAACATGAGCATTACTCAATTTACAATAGAAGAGGTCCGCTGTTTTGGCGAACGCCAAGAGTTCCAAATTCGGCCTCTCACCTTTTTGGTCGGAGAAAACAGTACAGGCAAAACAACGGCGTTGGGGTGTTTCCAAGTATTGGCAGATTACTTGAGAGGTAAGGCAATAGATTTTAATCGCCCCCCCTATTCAATGGGCAACTTTAAGGATATCGTTAGAAACAGCAAAAAAAAGGAGAAAGCTTTTAAGCTAGGGTTTACTTTTAGGGGCAATAATGAAGATGTTGAATGGACAGTCAAATATATCCAGAAAAAGGGAAGCGTTGAACCCATTGTGAGTTCAATAACAGTGAAATTAACTGATGGCGAAATTGTCTTAGAAACGAAAGATGAAGTGGAAGGCGACCTAAGTTTAGCCTTCTTTGATAAAAAACGGAATCACTATCATATAGATTGTGATACTGATTTTTTGAATCTTGTTCCCTCTCTTGTCCTGTTCCATCAGCTTAGTAACATAGAAGGGCAATCTGAAGGGGCAAATGCCTTAGCGAAATATTTGAGATCGCGTGAAAATTCTGAAAGCAGTATATTCGGACCGTGGAATATTTGGCACACCATATCCGCATTTAGTACGTCTCCAATTCGCTCACGCCCAAAAGGGACTTATGATCCGATGAGGGAATTTTACGATCCAGAGGGAGGCGATCTCCCGATGCAGTTAATGCGAACAGGAGCGAATCAAAAAAAGGCATGGGAAGCCTTGAGAACGCAGTTGGTCGAATTTGGGGTCAGTTCGGGGTTGTTTGAGAACATAGAAATGAAAAACCTTGGACAATCTCTAGGTGCCCCATTCCAACTGAAAGTCAAGGTAAGGGGCCCGAGCTCCAACATCGTTGATGTCGGCTACGGTGTCAGCCAAATTTTGCCAATTTTGGTGCGTATCTTAAATCCTTATGTTCTTAAAGGTCATACGTCCTTTTTCTTATTACAACAGCCGGAAGTCCACTTGCACCCCAAGGCACAGGCTGAACTCTCCTCCTTACTTACTCAGTTGGCAGCCAAAGGGAACCAATCGTTTATCGTTGAAACGCATAGCGACAATATACTTGACCGCGCCCGCATCGAAATCAGGGACGGAAACATCCGGCCCGAAGATGTGTCATTGATATATCTGGAACCAAAAGGGCGTACTGTTCAGGTGCACAATATCGGTTTTGATAAAATGGCAAATCTAATCGGAGTCCCGACGCACTACAGGGATTTCTTTCTAAAGGAGTCCAAGCGACTCATGGGATTTAAGGATTAAGCGATGTGTATTATTTTGGATACGAATATTTTGGGTGAATTCAAGGACCCAGACAATGAAGATATGGAACCTGTGTGGAAGTGGTTGGAGAACAGAGATGGCAAAATCGTTTATTCCAATGCGAAAGAATTTGAAAATGAGTGGTGGACAGGAGGCGGGAGGGACTCCTTGGTAGAGGAACTAAACCGAGCTGGCAAACTCAAATTGAAACTTCAAAGTGTGAAAGAAAAAGGGGATGAACTAAAAGGAAAAATAGAATCAGACGACGAGTATATTATTGCATTAGCCATCATAGCCGGAGTAAAAGTGTTGGTCTCCAAGGACAAAGAATTGATCAGAGATTTTAAGAATCGCGATTTAGTTGGGGGAAAAGTGTATCAAAGAAAAGCACATACCCATCTACTGACTAAAGATACTTGTCCTTAGCGGTTATGAGCCACCTTCAGACACACGCCAGAGAGTAAAGAGATGAGTATGCTCAAGCCCCAAATGTTACGCCCCGGTGACCGCATCGCCGCGATTTCACTGTCCTGGGGCGGGCCGGGCACAATTCGATATCGCTATGAAGTCGGGAAACGGCAATTTGAGGAAGAATTTGGCGTAACCGTTGTCGAAACCGAACACGCCTTACGTGACGCGGACTGGCTTGCCAAGCATCCGAAAGCCCGCGCCGAAGATCTGATGGAGGCCTTTGCCGATGATACAATTCACGGAATCTGCTCCACCATCGGCGGCGAGGATTCTATCCGCATCCTCCCATATCTCGATCTGGACATCATTCGCGATAACCCAAAGGTATTCATGGGCTATTCCGATACGACCATATCACACGCCGCCTGTTTTAAGGCGGGGCTCGTTTCATTCTACGGGCCCGCATTTATGACCGGGTTTGCCGAAAATGGCGGGATGTTTCCGTACACCGTCAATTCGGTCCGCAAAACCCTGTTTTCCGCCGAACCGATTGGACGAATAGCACCGAACCAAACGGGGTGGACGGTCGAATATCTGGAGTGGGGGGACCCAGCAAATCAGTCGATAAAGCGCAAGCTGAATCCGTGTACAGGTTGGGTATTCCACCAAGAGCGTGGCGAAGTCACAGGCACCCTATTTGGGGGATGCCTTGAAGTGTTAGATTGGCTCCGCGGTACGCCCTACTGGCCTTCGGCAGAATCGCTTCGCGGGGCTATCCTGTTCCTCGAAACCTCCGAAGACGGTCCGCCCCCCTCACGCCTCACAGAGTTCATTAGAGCACTTGCGGCGATGGGCGTTCTCGAAAGCCTCGGTGGCATTTTGCTCGGGCGACCCGGTGGGCAGATCCCACCCGAGACATTTCAGGAGTACGACGACGCACTCTGCAACACCATCAGAGGGGAATACGGATTGGACGAATTGGCAATTGTCACAAACATGGACTTCGGGCATACCGACCCGATGTTTGTAATCCCTTTAGGTTTACAAGCCCGTATCAATTCTGCCAATCAGCAAATTTCCATTGACGAATCTGCTGTTAAACCTGTAGCGTCATCACAACTGGATAAGTATGATTGTACAAGCCAACACAGCTAACCCGCCAACGAAAAAAACAATCGCGGCGGTGTTATTCATTTTCGTTTCATGAGTCTGATAATAATTGACGATTGCCTTTGTAATTTCTTTCAAGACGGACTTCCCCTTGGATGGTTTCACCCTGAGCTGGGCGGTTCCCATCCACGAGTGGACCGAAACCTGTAGGTCGAGCTCTAGTGAAGTCAGTTTAATGTGAGTTAACGTTTCTTCAAACGGAATCTCCAACTCTTGCAACGCCGCGTGAATTGCGGCGCGAATCGAATCATCGGTAACGCCTATAGCGACATATCCCTTCGCCATTTTTGCAAAAACGACGAGAACAGCCGCGTACATGAGAAGACTAACAAGGGCAGCGACCATCCCCACAAAGTCAGAAAGCATGTCCAACGTGATAATCGCAATTACCCAGGGTGAGAATGCCAGTGCCACAAATCCCAATGACCAATTTCCATTATAAAGAAACGGCCGCCGTGCAGTGAGAACCTTAAGTGCCATGCCCCAACAAATTACAGCCATAATAGGCAAAACGGCAATCCAATCTTCAGTCATGACCTGCTCCTCCTTTCATACCCCTTCGCTCAAATTCGTAGTTACCTCGAATTATGAACCACGCGAATCGCTATCAACGGTGCATGGATATCGGTTCTGCGGTTTAATGTCCGTTTCTCGTAGCTAGAGTGAAACCCAACTCCAAGCGCGTGTTTACTTATGTTTAGATTTTACCATAAATCATGGAAAAACTTGATAAAAAAAACAACCTATAGTATCATTTAACGCTAACTTCGTAATGTTCTCCTATCTTAACCCGAGTTGCCACCTTAATAAAAATAAGGGAAGAAACCGACTTTTTATTTATTTGACAGCAGGACTTTGATAATGTAGCATCTTCTCACCAGTCATGTTAGGCAGGTCAAATCGGAATAATTTATGGCAATTACGTATTCAGATCAGGAAATCGCAGAGTTGATACAGGAACGCAAAGTTTTACCAGATGACTGGCGTAACAAACTACTTAGTCCAAAGAACAAGAAACAGGAATTGTTTGTCACCGGTGATAACGGAAACGAATTCCGCATTATTGCCAGACAAAATAACTCTAGACCATTGGATTTTTCAGTCATCTTGACAGTTCTTGTTCCTTTGTCAAACCGAAATTTCCGACTCCTCCGCTACAACGGGTCAACCAACCCGCACACCAACCGGATCGAAAGCGAAGAAGTTTCTGGATTTCACATTCACTTCGCTACAGAACGGTATCAGCAGAGAGGGCAAAAGGAGGAGGCCTACGCAGAACAAACCGAACGCTATAGCGACTTTGATGGAGCACTTCAGTGTCTGATCGACGATGCAAATTTTGAAGAACCACCACAGTTACAGGCGCAGCTTTTTTAGGAGGCGTAAGCAATGTCCATCAATACCATAGAACAAGACTTCATTGATAAGATTTCGGCAAAGGTTAGGCTTTTAGCGGATGGCAAAGAGCGTTTCCGTGTGTTAACTCCCTTCCAGTTTGAGGATGGCGATCAGCTGGTCATCGTCCTGAAAAAGGTGGGTGAGCGGTGGATACTCTCTGACGAGGCGCATACCTACATGCACCTAACCTACGATATTGATGAAAAGCTTCTTCATAGTGGTACCCGCCGGAAGCTTATCTCGAACGCACTTTCGATGTTTGACGTTGAAGAGCACAATGGCGAATTAATACTTGATGTGTCGGATGCGCGTTACGGTGATGCACTCTATGACTTTGTCCAGGCCCTTCTCAAGATAATTGACGTGACATACTTGTCGAAGGAGCGAGTTAAATCCACATTTATGGACGATTTTCGTGCATTGTTGCATGAAAAGGTAGTGCCAGCAACGCGCATGGCTTTTAACTGGCGCGATCGAGTTCGTGATCCCAAGGGAAACTACACAGTAGATTGTCTAATTAATGGGATGCCTCAACCCCTGTTAGTATATGCCCTTGCCAATGATAGTAAGACCCGCGATGCTACGATCGCGTTGCACCAGTTCAAGGAGTGGGAAGTCCCCTTCAGTTCTCTAGGTATCGTCAAGGATGAAAAGGCGACGACTCACAAAGTGTTGGCGCGCTTCCGTGATGTGTGCGAGACGTGCTTCATCAACATAAACGAAAGCTACGAGAGCATCGAACAATATCTGGATGCTAACATCTCCGTTGAGGCATTACCGGCTCCTGTCCTACCACAATCCCTCCCACAGCGTACTAGGGAAAACTAAATGTTCCGATCAGGAGAAATACCACATGTCTGCTGAGAGACTAGAAGACTACAATCGGCTTTGCATTCACACCATCACCACAAAGCCGTGGTCGATTGAACAGATTATTGAGAACTACCATCAGGCTGGTGTAAAGGGCATATCTATATGGCGAGATGTGCTGAACGACCGAGTGCCTGTCAAGGTGGGCGAAGCGATTCAGGGTGCTGGGATGGAGGTCGTTTCGCTGGTCCGCGGTGGCTTTTTCACAGGCAAAACCGACGCTGAAATCGAGGCATCGATGGACGACAACAGACGTGCAATTGATGAAGCCGCCGCCGTGAACGCGTCAATGGTTGTGCTGGTCTGCGGTGCGGTGCCTGGGCAAGCCATTCAGACATCACTGGCACAGATCGAGGCGGGCATCGAAACCGTTCTTCCGTATGCCGAAAAAAATGGGGTCAAGCTCGCAATTGAGCCGCTACACCCCATGTACGCAGACTGCCGTTCTGCGGTCTGCACCATTAAGACCGCCAATGACCTTGCCGAGAAATTTGACTCCCTCTACGTCGGCGTGGTCGTTGATGTCTTTCACCTCTGGTGGGACCCCGACTTGGAGACAGAGCTCAAACGGTGCGGACGGAACCGCAACCTATTCGCCTTTCATATCTGCGACTGGAAGCTGGACATGGAAGACATGCTCAATGACCGAGGCTTGATGGGTGAGGGGGTAATCAGGATTCGGGAAATTCGGTCATGGGTAGAAGCCGCCGGGTTCACCGGATTTAACGAGGTCGAAATCTTCTCCAACCGTCTGTGGCAGGGCGACCAGAAAACATTTCTGGAATCCATTAAACAAGCCTACCTACAACACACTTAAAATCCCAACGTTTTTTGAATTTTGAGATATCCGAAAAAGAGAAAACCGGCTAGGGTGGCGATAAGGACGACAACGGTGATGGGTCGATTGCGGAAATCCCCCACCCATTTCCTTCTGCCGTTGAGGATAAGCAGAACAAATGCCAGCATCGGCATAAACAGTGCTCCGAAGATAGCGTACACTTTCTGGATGGTCACAAAATTCACAAAGAGCCCCACCATCGGCACCGTTGCGATGGCTATTAAGTAGCCGCGGTACGCCCAACTGCTTGTGTTGACGATGGATTCTCCGCTACCGTTCGATTGACGCACAAGTCTCAGGAAATCGGCAAAGATGTACGGCACTGACTGCCATACGCCAAATAAACTGCTGAAGATCGCCGCCCATGCCCCGACCAGAAATGCCCATTTACCGACAGTCCCGAGTTCTGCTTGAAGCGCGTTCGCTAGGTTCACAACCAATTTTGCCCCTTTGCCTTCAAGTTCCGGTATTGCGCTCCCGATAATAACCATTGCCACGCCGAAAATAGCGGTTGCCGCATAAGCAAAACCCAAGTCGATTCGACAGATCTTCAGTGCGCCCTCGCCTTCCCGTGCGGTTTCCCGTATCCAATATCCGTAGCAAAGTACGGTAAGCGTTCCGCCAACGCCGCCCATTAGCGCAACTGTCCAACCGAGTCCCCCACCCTCCAATTGAGGAATGGCGGGAATGAACATGCCCTGTACAACACCGCCCCAATTCTCACAGATTAGCGAGGCGGTTATTAATACGACCAAGAACATGATGCCGATACAGACACTCATCACTATCTCAAACAGTGCGAACCCGCCGAGTAACACCAACAGCACACCTAGCAGACTATGTGCGATGCCAAAGACGATTTTCCCATGCACCGCGCTATCAAAGACAGGTACAATCGCGTGCATCGCTACACCACACGCCGAAATCAATGCCGACCCGACGAAGAAACTCCACAGCAAGAGGTAAGGCAAGAAGATATATCGCGCAACTCGACTGAGTCTGTCAATCGCGCCCTCCAGCAACGTCTCTCCAGTGGCAAGTTGCCAACGGGCGAGCCCTTCATTCAACACAAACTTCAGAAACGCACCGAGCAACACCGCCCATAGAACCGCCACACCGAGCGTGTTGCCAGTAAAAGTTGCTGTCGCCAAATCCCCCGCCCCAACACCCGTCGCCGCAACAAGCACCCCAGGCCCGATGTATTTGAAAATGCGTAATATTGAAAAACGATTTGAATCTTGCATTTTTCCCTCAGATCAGAACCCGTAGGGGCAGGTCTTGTACCTGCCCTCCTCCATCTTCCATCCTTCCCCTCTTCCACCCTTCCAATCCCTACCCCAATCTCGCTTTAATAGAATCAATCAACCCATCCGGCGGTTCAAACGGAAGGTCAACCGGGCCATGAATCAACGCACTCTGATAAATTCCAAGAATCAAGTTAAACTCTGCCAGCGACTGCGCCAAATGCGTCGGATGCACATTCGTCTCATCGTCGAGCCAGTCAAACACCGCCTCCGTCATCCCCGCCTGCCCCAAGACATCCTGTTCGCCGTACCCATGACTGCCACTTTCATAGCCACCGTTAGGCGTTCCCCGCTCCCAGCCATCCATATTCCAATGGATAAATCCGCGTGTCCCAAAAACAGCAATCCGTTTGTGCCGATGCCCCGCCTCATTATCACTAATCGATGGAGCCGATGCCGGACCAAAATTGACATTTGCTCGAACCCCATTTGCGTAAGTGACCGACGCAGCAGCATGTCTTGGCGAAGGCTGAATCGAATCAAGCGGTTCCGCACCAGAGACCTGACCGAAAACGCTAACCGGGCGCGAATTGTCAATATACGAAGACACCAGTTGAAGGACATGCGGCCCCTGGTCGATCGGCGTTGAACGTGCGCTGGCATCAATAAATTTAATATCCCCAATCCGTCCAGCGGCGACATCCCGCTTTAATTCCAAATTGCGCGGATGAAAGTTAAGCTGCGTATTGACCACGAATTTCGTCTTAGTCTGTTGGGACAAACCACTTAACTGTTTCCAATCCTCCGCCTGAACCGCGATCGGCTTTTCAACAATTGCCGCTGGCACCTCATGTTCCGATGCAATGTTCATCAACGGATAACGAAGCGGCTTATGTGTGTCACGCGCTAGTGGGGCAGTGACAATATGTAGCAAGTCAGGGCGTTCAGTATCCAACATCTCGTGGATATCAGTGTAACGTTTCTCAATACCAAAGTCATCACCAAACGCATTGAGCAGTTCCTCATTCATATCACATAGCGCGATAATCTCACCACCTTTGACATACTGATAGGCGTGAGCATGTCCACGCGCCCGCCCGCCACAACCCAAAAATGCACATTTATACATCATCTGCCTCCTTAAGCAACTTTCAAGAATAAACCCATATACCGTAGCGTAGACGGGGCATCTTGCCCCGCCCTCTACCGATACGCATCAGAAGATAAGCTTTAATGCTAAAACTTCATAAGCAAATTTCAGAACGAATGTAGGGGTAGGTCTTGTACCTACCCCTACAGCTTCCATTCCTCCTTGCGTCCTTGCATCTTCGCGCCTTTGCGTTAAATTCTTATCTTCCTTGCATCTGCGCGACCATCACCGCGTTTTTTTGATATATCCCCACGACGTGGCTAATTTGCCTTTCGGAGAAACCGCCAGAAAACTGTCTTGGTCTAACTCCATGTTAGCCTGTATCTCCTTTTCAGATAACGCTCTCGACCAAACACGTGCCTCGTCGAGAAAGCCCAATCCAAAAGAGTCCGGCGCATCAGCGAATCGAGAACCGAGGGTGACACTTTCTATGGATTTCATTTCCCCGAAATTCCCTTCGATAGTCGTCTTCCCCGCCTCATCGATCTCGCCATCAACATAGATGTGAGAAACCTTCTTCTTCGCATCAATTGTTGCCGCCATGTGGTGCCAGCTATTATCACCGTATGCAGATTTCGTGAAGTTAATGTGAACACTGTCGGCGGTATCCCGAAATAGATATCGGATGCGGTTACTCCCCGGTTCAATTCGCACCCACCAATCACCGCCGCTCCCCCCTCTCTCTTTCCACATAATCGGAAAGTTGCTCGCCGTTTTATGCTTAAACCAGATCTCTATCGTCGCCGCGCTACCCTCAAAAGCGTCATGGTCAGGCACATAAATGATGGCATCTGTCCCGTTCAGTTCCACACAATTGCCATGCACCCCGCCCGGGACAATTTTACCCCCGCCCCGAATTTCAGCTTTATGATTAAATTGGGAGAAATCTGCGACCTTCTTTCCATCTGCTTTATCCAGTGGAAGATACATAACCAACGAGTCATCGGCACCTCCAACGCCTTCGGCTGTGCCTGCTGCCAAAAAGCTTGCTACCAGAAGCATAATTGAAATATACACACACCGTTTCATGATTTATCCTCCTTACACGAGTTGGTTTTAATCGAGTAACCCACAACTTGGGTTAATTTTCACTACTGTTAATCAACCTTTATTATATCATATCTCCAAAAGATAGCGCAATTATCACTTCCCTTCGGGTCATTTTAAGTGAGGCATATCCATTTCAATGGATAGTTTTACCTTCTGAATCTGTGCCTGAATCTGTTCAGTATCTACCTCAGGCTCGAGTTCAACAATGGCACTGAGTGCATCTCTAGCGTTTGAACATGCCTCATCTATTGAGTCACCTTCGGTTATCAACTCTGGCACTGTAGGTGAGGTAACAGTGTAGCCGCCTTCAGGACAGGCAGTTAGAACGAGTTTGAGCATACTAGGAATAGTGGTTGACTTATCAATACTTGCCATTTTGTTGTCTCCCGTTGTGTGTGGATGGCTGTAGAAAACCCCTATTTTATGCAGGGCCAGTTTCATTTTATCACGGCCTCAGATTGAAGTTCAACAAAAAACACCGGGCCCGCATCGTACAATCAAGTAAGCATTTCACGAGGATGGTCACTTGATTCACCAAATAACAACCAAATGCAGATATCAGAACAGTAGCAAAAAACTTGTGTTTGCGGTCTGAATTTGGTACAATAATATCGTGTAGTTTTGGTAGAGAGGCTCACGGTTCGCACTCCCGATAACCACCTCGATTTCTATACGTTAATAGCTGGCGATTTCACGGCGGCATGGAAGATGCTGATTCGGAAGTAAGACAGAGCCACAGGGCTTATACCCCCCTGCTTTAAGAGGACATTAAGGAGGAAAATTTGATGCACATATCACCTGCTTATAAGGAAATCGTTGATTTTATCGCCGCAGGGATGACACCTCAAAATTTGGTAGATTTTTGTCCCTCTCAAGAGGCGAGAGAACGAATCACAGATCTGATTCATCGCGAGAAAACAACCGGGTTGACTACTGAAGAAACGGCGGAACTCAATCACTGTTTTCAACTTGAACACCTGATGCGCCTTGCCAAATCCCGCGCCCTGCACTATTTGAAAAAATGAGTAAAACCTACGTCCCCGTTGCGTTAAGGCAGTAGCATCGGGCCACTTGGG